>OZ244830.1:0-5303493 GCA_965220425.1 Candidatus Azophilus sp.
GCTGCTGCGACAGGCAGTAGGCGCGACTAGAACGAAGTAGCAATATCGACGCCGACCGGGCAGTGATCCGAACCCATTGCCTCGGGCCAGATAAAGGCATCCTCAACCCGCTTTGCCGCCGCCGGCGAAGCCAGCACATAGTCGATGCGCCAGCCGACATTCTTTTCGCGCATACCGCCCCACTGCCGCCACCAGGTGTAGTGGCCCGGCTCATCGCGATGGCGGGCGCGGAACGTATCGACCCAGCCGGCATCCAGCCATCGCGTCAGTTCCGCACGCTCCTCGGGCAGAAAACCGCTGGTCTTCCTGTTTGACTTCGGCCGCGCCAGGTCGATGGCTTCGTGGGCCGTGTTGTAGTCGCCCACCACCAGTACCGGGCCCCGGCGCCTGAGCGCCTGGAAGCGGTCGAACGCCGCCGCGTAGAAATCGAGCTTGTAGGGCACGCGGCTGTTGTCGCGGTCGCGCCCGCTGCCCTTGGGGAAGTAGACCGAGGCCACCGACAGCCTCCCGAAACGGGCGATGATCAGCCGGCCTTCCGCATCGAAGCGCGGCTCGCCCAAGGCGGTTTCCACCCGGTCCGGCGGCCGGCGGGAATAGATGGCCACGCCGCTGTAGCCGGGGCGTTCCGCCGGCGCGAAGCTGGTGTGCCAGCCTTCCGGGGCGCGCGTGGCCGCATCCAACTGGTGCTCGAAAGCACGGACTTCCTGCAGGCCGATCAGGTCGGCGCCGGACGAATGCAGAAAGTCCAGGAAGCCTTTTCTGACGCAGGCGCGCAGGCCGTTGACGTTCCAGCTTACGATGCGCATGGCGAGGATCAGGCGCCGCGCGTGGCGCGGCTCTTCATGCGCTCCAGGATTGCCGTCGTCGAGCAGTCCTCGACATGGCCGAGTACCCGCACGGTCCCGCCGTAGGAGCGCACGAATTCCGCGCCCACGACTTCATGCGGCTGGTAGTCGCCGCCCTTTGCCAGTATGTGGGGCCGCAGCAGTTCGAGCAGGGCATCCGGGGTGTCTTCGTCGAAGGCCACCACCCAATCCACCGACTCGAGGCCCGCCAGCACCCGGAGCCTGCGGTCCAGGCCGTTGACCGGGCGGCCCTCGCCCTTGAGGCGAGCTACCGAGGCGTCGTCGTTCACTGCGACGACCAGGCGGTCGCCGAGCGCGCGGGCTTCCTCCAGGTAGCGGACGTGGCCGGCGTGGAGGATGTCGAAGCAGCCGTTGGTGAATACCAGCTTCTCGCCGGCGGCCACGGCCGCATTCGCGGCGAGCGCCAACTGTTCGCGGGAGAGGATGCCGCGGTCGCCCGGGCCGTCCTGGCCCGCCGCCAGCGCGAGTTCGGGGCCGCTGACGGCTGCCGTGCCGGATTTGGTGACTGCGATGGCGCCGGCGATGTTGGCCAGCCGGGCGCAATCCAGGCCGGGCCAGCCCAGCGCTTTGGTGATGCCCAGTACCGCGGCGGCCGTGTCGCCCGCACCCGTGACATCGAAAACCTCCACGGGGCGCGCCGGGAGGTGGTGGTAGCCCTCGCTCGTCGCCACGCTCATGCCGCCGGCGCCGCGGGTGACCACCAGCACTTCGATATCCAGTTCGGTGCATAGCGCCACAGCGCGTTCGCCGAGTTCGGTTTCGCTGCGCCAGTCGCCCGTTGCGGCGGCGAATTCACGGTGGTTGGGTTTCAGCACGGTGGCGCCGGCGTAGGCGCTGAACGGCTTCGCCTTGGGGTCGACGATCACCGGGACGTTGACGCGCCGGGCTGCCCCGATGAGCGCGGCCGGGTCGCATATTGCGCCTTTATCGTAGTCCGCGACGATCAGCGCGTTGGCATCCTCGAGTTGACTCGGCACCTGCATCGCCAGTCTGTGCGCCAGCCAGGCTGACGTGGCCTTTTCGAAATCTGTGCGCAGCAGTTGCTGCCGGCGGCTCAGGACACGGAGCTTGAGGGTGGTGGAGGCGTCGGGGCTGACGATGAAGTCTTCGCAGACTCCAGATGCGTCGAGCTTGTGCTTGAGGGCCTGGCCCAGGGCATCGTCGCCTACGCACCCCAGGAGCGTGCACATGGCGCCCAGGCTCTTGACATTGAGGGCCACGTTGGCGGCGCCGCCGGGGCAGTCTTCGGTGTGTTCCACCTCGACGACGGGAACCGGGGCTTCCGGAGAGACGCGGCGGGTGGCGCCGTGCCAGTAGCGGTCGAGCATGACATCGCCGACCACCAGTACGTTCATGTCTTGCAGGGATGGGAGTTGGAGATGCGTCAACTCAGGCGGGCCGTGGCGGTTTGGGCCGGATGGTATCACAGGGGATGCCTGCTAAAATTCGGCGGCTTTTCCACCGCGTTTTGAGCGCTTTCGCCGCCGATGTCTTCTGCCCGAATCCCATCTCCGCCTTGCCGTGAATGCCTGGCGGATCGCTGCGAGAGGCGGTGAAACATGGGTGCCGGGAAGGCTTCGACTCCGCATCCGGCATCGCCGAGGATGTGGCCGAGTTGGTGCCTGGTGGGCGTGGGCTGGGCGATCGGGCGGTTGCCGCTGGGGGTGCTCTTTCCGCTCGGCAAGTACCTCGGCCGGGTTGCGTTCCGGATTGGCGGGAGGCGGCGGCGGATCACCGAGACGAATCTGCGGCTTTGCTTTCCGGAACTTGGCGCGCAGCAGGTTACGGCGATGGCCCAGCGGGTGTTCGAGGCGGTTACGCTGGGGGTGCTGGAGGTCTGTGTCGCGTGGATGAATCCGGAGCGGGATCTGCGGGGGCGGATGGAGGTTTTGGGGGTGGAGCACTTTCGGGCCGCCATGGCGCAGGGACGGGGGGTCGTGCTGCTTGGGGCGCATTTTGCGTGTCTGGATATCATTTCTCAGGCGCTGGCCGATCTCGGGCGCATCGACGTCATGTACCGGCACAACAGGAATCCGGTGCTGGAGTGGGTGCAGGTGCGGGGGCGGCGGCATTATTACCGGGGGGTGATCGAGCGGGGGGATACTCGTGCGGTGCTGCAGGCGCTGAAATCGGGGCGGGCGGTGTGGTATGCGGCGGATCAGGACTATGGGGCGAAGCACTCTGTTTTCGCGCCGTTTTTTGGGGTTGAGGCGGCTACGATTACGGCGACGGCGCGGTTTGCCGGGTTGAACGGTTCGCCGGTGGTTATGCTCAGTCATCATCGGAACTACGATGAGCGGTCTTGGACGATTGAGTTCAGTTCGCCGATCGAGGGGTTTCCGAGCGGTGATGACCAGCAGGATGCGTGTCGGATCAATCAGGTGATGGAAGGGGAGATTCGCAAGTGCCCGGAGCAGTATTTGTGGCTGCATCGACGATTCAAGACACGACCATCGGGAGAGCGCCAGTTTTACGGGTGACCGTCTGGTCACTGTTCTTCGACATACGCGCGTTTGAGCCGGGACTGGTTGCCGACGCCGGTATCGAGGTGCTACCGAGCCATCCTGTGAGGAGTTCCGGCTGCCCAGCGTTCGGCCCAGGCTGGGCTGCCGGTTAAGGCGACGCAGAGCCCGAAAGAGAAACATGAAACGCTGGCGCGAGCAATGAGCTGCCTGTGCGTAGCTGCAGCCTGTTAAATTGTGCGGGTCAACTCCAGCCGGCATTCGAAGTAGTAGTTGGCTATGGCCCTCGTTCCTCTTTATCGACGAGAGCGGTCACCACCGTTTTGCGAGCATCGTCGAGACTGATGCGCTACCGACAGAAGCGGGTGGTCCGTGGAAGGACTACGCGTATCTATTCGAGAGGTTTTTTCTGGAAGACCATGCAGGAGTCGAGCAGGGCGTTGTGGTATTCGATGAATTGGAGAAGTCGCAAAGCCACATCCTGATCGACCAGATGCACAGGTACTTCGTGGGAACAGCCATGGGCAGGCATCGGGCGACGCGCGCGTCAAATTGAAGCGTCCCTATCCGACATTTGATATGTGGCGAGACACCAGGCGCGTCGCCTGGCGGCGACGCGATCAAGTTGCTCCGCAACTTGGAGAGGCTGTTCGAAAATGCGACTCAGCTGTCCACATCAAGGCCGCTCAAGGATTCTAGAGGGGTTCGTCGCCGGCGTCCCAGACGGCCCGCCAAGCGCCGAACTGGCCGTACGAAACCCGGTAGCGTGCGTAGTTGCCTTCATGGAGACTCATGAGTTCGGTTTCGGCGATCTCCTGGAACCGGGCGCGGTCGGCGGCGTCGACGTTCTCAAGCACCCAAGCGGCGACGTAGCTGGCGGCAGCGCCCACACCGAGGCGGTTGCGGATGACCTCGGAGACCAGTTGGCCGAGCGCGTCCCGATACCGCAGGCGGAACGGGTCGGGATCGCCCAGCAACTGCCGCACCGCACCGTATCGCGCGGCTGAACGACCGTATGCCCATCGGAACAGTGCCTTCATCAAGCCGACCTCGTTGTGCTCGTAGATCAACAGTACGGCGTCGGTGTAGTAGTCGGTCGGGACATCGTTGAAGCACAACGGGGCGAGGTTGTGCTTGATCAGCGGGATGTTTGCGGCGAGCCGGGAGACCCGCTTGTTCACGTCGTCGAAGGCTTGCAGATACGGCAGTTGCACGAGGCAGAACAGGGCTTGCTCGATGGGGTGCTCGATCGCCCGGGCCGTCTCAAGGAGTCGATCGAAGGTTTCGGCGATCAGCGCGGGGACGTCGAGGGGGTGATAGGCCGATGCAGTGATGCCGACGGGACGCGCACGCAAGCGGCCCGGCGCGCTTGGATCCGGCAATAGGTTGTCGGCGAGCAGGGCGTGCAGGTTGAGAAAGGAACGCCGGTCGAGATCGACCTCATCGACGCTGTCCACTAGGAACTCGATGGCTCGCTTGTGGTTGAGGATCATCTGCGTTTCCCGCGCGTCGCGGTGCCGGCCTTCGGCCCCGGTTTCGAACAGCCGCTTCGTGTCCAGCAGCGAGTACGTGTTGCCCTCGAGGCGGCTCGAATTCCAGGAGAGGTCGATCAGCATGCGGTCGAGGATGCGCCGCGCACAAGTGCCCGCTGGTGCAGGATCAGCCGCCATCTGCCCGGCTTTCGAGAGTTCGTCCAGGTCGACCTGTGAGAGGTATCCGGCTGTGGGCCGATAGTCGTCCAGGAAAGCTTGCCGATAGCCGGCCGGGGGCCGCTGATCCGGGGGCAGCGACAGGTATCGTTGCCGGTATTCGCGACGCAAGTCAGCGAGTTCATGTGGCACCGCATCGAGCCGGTTGCCGGCACGCGGCGTCCCGGCCCGGGCGTCGATACGGATGTCAATGGTTTGGACGGGACGATAGACCGTGGCTCGGCCCGCGCCTTGCCGAACGATGCGGCCCGCTTCCGCGAGTTTCGCGAGACGGTACTGGAGCGTGCGCCGAGGCAACGGGGGCAACAGTTCGGCGGCGATCAGTCGGGGAGGAATGCCGTCCGGGTGTCGCCCGACCACGGCTTCGATTGCGTCGGTCGAGTTTTCTGGGGTGGCCATGTGTTTGACGCGCTGGGCACAGCGGTCCTTGCGCCATTTGCATCATTAGTCGCGCGATTGTTGCACTATTCGACTAATCGCGCAAGGTGGTGCCAGGCAAAGCAGTATTTGTGGCTGCATCGACAATTCAAGACACGACCATCGGGAGAGCAGGGGTTTTACGGGTGAAGGTCTGATCACTGTCTTTCGACATACGCGCGTTCGCGCCGGATCTGGTTGCCGGCGCCGGTCTCGAGGTGCTACCGAGCCATCCTGAGAGGAGTTCCGGCTGCCCAGGGTTCGGCCCAGGCCGGGCTGCCGGCTAAAGCGCGGCCAGACGCTCGAATGTGTCGGGGTATTTCTGCGCCATGAGAATGAGCGCGGCGGCGGAATCCGGCGGGCTAGACCGGCCCTGCTCCCAGCCTTCCACCGTCCGGACGGGGACCCGAATCATGTGGGCGAATACGGCCCTGGACACATCGAGGCTTTCGCGAATCCGGCGGATCGCTTCCGGCGTGAGTTCGGGTAGCGGCCTAGATTCGACGTGAACCGTTCTGAGGGTGCGCTTGCCGGCACGGTGTTCGCGAATTTCGCGCAGGCCGTCGAGAACCTCCGTTGCGATGTTGCGTCCAGTCATTGTCGATTGCCTCCACGGCCCTGCGCCATGCAACGCGCTCGGCGACCGTCAGATCGTCCTTGACGCCCTTGGCGTACAGGGAGAGCAGATAGATATGGTCTTCTTTCGCCAGCCAGTAGTATTTGACGCGGCTGCCGCCACGCATTCCGCGCCCGGTCATCCCCCAGCGGATCTTGCGGACGCCGCCTGTGCCGCGCATGACGTCGGCGTCCGGGTGGACGCTCAGGAACGCCTGTAGGGCGGAATAGCTGTCGTCGTCGAGATGTCGTGGCAGTTGCTTCGTGAATGTTGATGTCTCGATGAAAATCACGAC
Source organism: Candidatus Azophilus sp. (assembly GCA_965220425.1). GTDB lineage: Bacteria > Pseudomonadota > Gammaproteobacteria > Pseudomonadales > Azotimanducaceae > Azophilus. Next base: position 6,366 of record OZ244830.1, read on the forward strand.
CGTTAACTATACGTTGTCTGCGTACAACGGAGAAGGGGATGCTGGCCGACGGCAAGCCAATTGACGAGCACGAATCGTTCAATGTGTTGAGAGAAGGGTGTGCCAAGATCGAGGCGCGAGGCAACGGGCAGAATCCATGAAGGAGGATTGTCCTACGACGGTGGCATGGGGAGCCACCACCATCGCTGTTTGGGTCGGACTCCGAGCTTGGCAGATCAACAGTCTCGCTCTGCCGACTCGCTCGACCTTAAACGACCATGCGAGCGAAACGCAGTTCCGCCACATTTGTTAACCGCGATTGAGCCCGGTTACCTGTGACCGTCTCGCGCTATCTCCAATGTTTTGCCAATTCGAGCGCCCTATGGCGGTCAAGTCTTGTAGCCTCATATTGGCTACCGAATGTCAGCAGGCATGCTTGGCAAGACGCATCGCACTTCTTTGGACAATCCAGAACCGCTACCGCTCCCCTCAGCGCAGCCCCAACGTGGTCGCGAAGCGCCGCGACGTATCCGCTGCCGCCAGCCGCCAAGTCGTAGAAAAACATCGACTGGCAAAGGGATCGGCCCTGCGCCTTCGCCTGGCGAACGGTTACCCCGACTTCGTCGTCCTGAATCCCAACCAATCGACAGAATGCGGAACGCAACGCGATGCCGAGCGACAGAGCCGCCACCTCGTCAACAAGTCCTTCGATCTGCAGTTCGAAAACATCGGTATAGCGGCTTCCTCCGAGCGAAAGCCCGCGCTGGATAGCGAATCCTTGACCGTCACATTCGCTAGCGCCGTCGCGGTCTCGACCACCTCGGAGCCGCATATGCGCTGGCCTTAATCCGGCTGGCGCTTCGCTTTCGCGACGGTCGCTACTCTCCGACGCAGATCGACCGCACCTCAAGCAAACCGCGTAGCCGAATCCATGAGCGCCACGGCTTCCGTGAAACAGGTGGCCAACATCGGAGTATCGGAAACGACCGCCGCAAGGATTCTCAATGGAAGCCCATTCCAGCGTGGGGCAGCTAATCCACGGGGGCTCTACCGGTATGTACGTAGGCGTGATTACGTTGTTGTGCGGAGCATTCCTGATGTCCACCGCGAAGCCGGCTGGTTCAAGATATTTCCTGGACGCGAGCGCCCCGCCGCAATGTGGACACTCAACCTGTTCCGTGCGCGCATCACCGGTAGCGTTGCACGAGCGGCAACGCCATACGTACCCCATCGCCTGCACTTCGTTTACATGCTCGACATTTGGCGGAACGTGCCAATTCAACGTCACACCACCCGACTCGTACACCCGCCCGTCTATCGTTACTTCGGCACCCGGCGCATACTCCCGGATTGCCAGTTCCAACTGTCGAGATGGGTACCCCAATCTCCGCCCCGAGAAGCTTTCCCGTTCTTCGCTCCCTCGGGAACGTGACCTCCTCAACTCCTCGGCGGTGAGCGTGTTGAAACTCACGATTCCCGTCGGGAAGCCGTATCCAGGCAGGAACTGCCGATTCGCGAGTTCTCCGAGCAAATATTCGCCCTCCAGGCGTTCGAGCTGACGCGCAATCGCCAGCAATGCCGGTGCCCTGGCATCGCTGTCCTCGAACTCGGCTGCATCGGCGCGTAGCGCTGAAACCTCCCGTTGCCAAGCCTCCATCGCCCGACCCAGAGATTCCGCGGTCGCTGCCAAAAGATCGCGGGGCGATGTGGCAGCAAGCGCTGTTCCTGCAACCAGGCGCTCCAGTCCGGTAGCCAATCTCGCGTTGTTCAGCGCGCCACGCCCGCACCATTTCTTGAATTGATTTCCCGGGCTTACCCCAGACTCATCCGCCTGGAAGAACCACCCCGTTTTCAGCCGACGCGCATCGCGACCATCCAAAAACGTTCCCAAGCACAGCGAGTTGACGTGCCGCTGCACCAGCCGCGCGCTGTCGAGCGCCACCTTTGGCACCGCGATGCGCGACGTGAATGGCCACAGCGGGTTATCGAAAACCTGCTCACCATGCGGCGTGCTCGGACACAGCGTCACGGCAAACGACAGCCCTTCGCTACGCCGTCCCGCGCGGCCGGCACGCTGCCGGTAACTCGCGGAGCTCGGTGGTGCGTTGTTCATAACGACCGCGGACAGACCGCCGATGTCCACGCCCATCTCCATCGTCGTCGAACAGCTCAGTACGTTCAGTTCGCCATCCTTGAACCGGGCTTCCAGTTGCCGCAGCCGTGGACCGTCGAGCTGCGCCGAGTGCTCGGCTACTTCAAAGTATCGCGCTTTCGCCACTACCCGATCGTTGAGATTTGACCAGACACCTAGCGAACGCGCTACGACGACAGCCTCTTCGCCCTCTAGCCACGCATCGATCTCCTCTCGATCCGCCAGCCCACCGGCACTATTTCGCCAGTACGCATTCGGCACTCGTGGCGGGTCGAACGGCCGGCACATCTCCAACGGACCTTTCTGTGGCAGGTAAGGCGACAGTCCCCCCAGCGTCGTATCCAGAACGCGCGCCGTGTAGGGGCAGACCGCAGGGGCACGAAGCTCGCTCAATTCCGCGATATCCCGAAGCCGGACCACGTAGCCGTCCGGGAGGAGCTGCAGATGGGCCTTGATTGCTTTCCAAGCACATGCAAGCGCCTCATTCACCCGATCCATGTCCGCATCCGACTCTCCCAGACCCGCGGCGTTCCGAAGCAGCCTAGGCAGGCGTGAGGGCGGGCGGTTCCGGACCCAAACCGGCCAACCGCGCTGCCGGGGTGTCAGGCCACCACTGAAGCCGGGTCCCTGCACATAGCGCTTCCGTACCGGCACGCCCATCCATCTCAGGTAGTCATCCTCCACATCGACGGCACTGACGTCGCGAAGGAAGAAGTCGACGAATAGCTTCAGAAAGCTGTCCCAGTCTCCAGTGTCCATAGGCCACCCCGGCGGCACGTCTATCCCCTCCAAAGCCCGGTACCGAAGTGAGATCATCCCCATCGTCTCAGCCGAATTCATGCGCTTCGGTCGACGGAAGAACTCCCGATACAGGCAGAAGTTTGCGAAGTCTCTGTCGGACTGCACGCTGCCTGTCACATCCCGGAAGGCGCGGTGCATGGCTCGCAAACTCTCATCGCTGACGAGTGCATTCACTGTCTTGTTCCAGGTCAACCTCCCGACAGTCGACTCCGCCTGGATATCCCTGAGTTCCCGTTCCTTCTTCTTGAGCATCGAGCGCAGCACCGAATTCTCTTTCGCCCCCAATGCGTCCCGTAACGCCTCCACCTCCTTTTCGAGTGCGGCCGTATCGACAGGCGATCGACTGGCAGCGAGGGCGTGGTACAACACGCTCCGCACCCGGTTACGTTCGGCCTCCTGCTGCAGCCGCACCGCCAGACGAGCGGAGCCCTGTCGCGAGTCGGTGAACCCCAGCAACCGGCGCCCGCCACATGGCAATCCGGTACCTGAAGCCATCGGTGGCGTGTGCTCCAACGCCGTCGGTACGATCGTCGACAGCGCGAACGGTGCGCCGATGCGCAGCTCCCGAAACAACCGCCGCCTATCCTTGGAACCGCACCGTACGCAGGTTAGTGGCCCTGCTCCCAACGGCGCCAAGGCTATCTCCAGGCCTTCACCGCCCGATGTCAGCGTGTTGTCCGTGTCGAGGCGTCGGTACTCCAACTGCTCAGCATCGCTGTCGCCTCCGCAAACCAGTCGCCGAATCGCCGTCGAAAACACCGTCGCCTGGTCACCTTCTTCCTCGTCCAGATCAACATCGAGCTCAAACTCGTCGATGTCCGGAGGATCGCTACGCGGCACCAGCTTCTGTTCGCCATCAGCGGCCGATATCGTCTCCTCCGCCGCCAAGTAGTGCTCTCCGCACTCAGCGCATACCACCAGTTCGAATACCGGGTGTTCGCAATGGCCACATCGCGTGTGCCGCACCGTAAATAACGAACCGAATCCCCAGCCCGGCTCAAGTTTGGTCCCCGCCGCACCAACGCACTCTCGGTTTACGCACGCCCAAAGCCCGCCCTGAGTCCTGTGAAACAAGTGCACCCGCAACGGTAGAAACACCTCGTCACCATTCTTGGCCAAAGAGCCCTTCTCGAGCAGCGACATTGCCGCGTATTGCTCCAGCCCGGCCTTGCGCCGCAGAGCACCCATCGTTGCCGGGCCATCTGCCAACGTCTTGCGCACCGCTCGGGCAGCGGGGTAGTCACATAGAGCGCGGTAGAGTGCACTGTCCGGCGTTGCATCGAGATTCTCCACGTAATGGCCCGTCGGTGGCGGCAGTACCGGCACGAACCGCTCGCCTGTGACCACATGCACGCGGTCGGCCCGAGCCCCAGAAACGTCCGCCAAGAAGCGCTTCAATTCGGCTTCCGCGTCCGCGCCACCGATGGTGGCCGACGTAGCAACGAATCGAACCTGCGACGGATCTACGTTGAACCCGTGCAAAACTCGCCGCAGCAGCAGCGCCATTTCCGCCGCCTGCGACCCGATGTAAGTGTGTGCCTCGTCCAGCACGATCCAGCGCAACCCACCGTTTGACTTCTGCAGGATCGGCTGGTCCTCCGTCCGCACCAGCATGTACTCCAACATCGTCGAGTTCGTCACCAGGAGCGGCGGCGGATTGGCGCGCAACGCTGTTCTGGAGAGCTGTTCCGCTCCGGCTCTCGCCTGCTCGTCCGTGGGCACTGTGTTGCGTGTCTCCCCGTTGTACAGACAGAACCGGATATCGGGCCCAAAAGCCCCGCACCAAGCGCGCAGCCTCTCCCGTTGGCTATTGATCAACGCGTTCAGCGGATACAGGAAGAGTGCCCTCACGCCTTCCAGGTAGCCGCTGGCCGCCTGTTCCCGCACAAGGTCCTCAAGAATTGGAACCAGAAAGCATTCGGTTTTGCCCGAACCCGTTCCGCTCGACACCAGCACGGAACGCGGTTCGTCGTCCAGGAGCAGCTTCCAACACTCCTCCTGGTGCAGAAATGGTTTTCGAGTTCGTGGAAATGCGTGCTCCCGCAGACCCCGTGGCGGCTTATCCATCGCCGCCACCAAGTTCTCGCTCAGGAGTCCAGCCGAACAGAACCCGCGCATGTTCTTCTCGGCAAGCTTCCAGCCGAACGCCGCCTCAAGTACCGGGTCTGCCAGTAGTGCCCCGGGCTTTCCAGGCTCTTGCGAATACAATCGTGCCAAGTGCTTCCGCAGACCGCCAGACCGAAGCCCGAGTTGCGCCACCATAGCCCGTCCCGACCGAGTCGAGAGATCCTTGATCAACTGCGATACCTGCGTCGATGCACTCATGTCGTTGCTTTTTCCAACCTGTCCTGAAGCCGCGCCAATCGAAACCACGCCGCTCGGTAAGCGATGTCAAACCAGTCCGGCGCGTGCGCCCGCATCCGCTTGACAAGAAATACTGTCCGCGCCGTGGGGTTCGACAAAAAACAGCACCAGGCCGCGGCCACGGGAGTGTCAAGTGTCGGCAGACGGCTACGAATGTCTTCGGGTTGCCAAATCTCCAGTCTGGCCATCAGTTGCCCGTGCTCAAGCTCATCGCTCCACTCGCGACGGCTGTCTCCCGGAGGCCAATCGTCTTCAATTGCGAGGCGTTGCACGTGCTCTCTCATTCGTTTGTCGCGCTCTTCACAAACACTTTGTTCAAAAGCCTCACCGAGGGCTCCGCCCGCAAAGTACATCTCGAGATCTGTGCCTATGGTGTCCAGCGCCGTCAGGCGTTGAACTCCTTCTTCCAGGATCGAAAGGATGTACCCGGCTGCCTCACGCTCTGGTTCGGCGACCATGCCATCCACTTCTGCTCGTACCGCCTCGTAGGCCAATGTTGCCTCGCTACGCCAGATCTTCCGGCGCACCATCAGCCAACTGAACGGCAATTCCTCCTCAAGTCGCCAGATACGCCTGCGCAGGTTTGGATCCATACGGAACAGACACCGCACCAGCGTCCTGGGACACCGCGGCAGCGCGCTGATCAACTCCGCGGAGGTTGGCGGAACGTCCTCCAAGCACAGCAGCATGTCGGTCAGGAATGACCAATCTGCTTCCATCGCATCGCCATGCTCCTCCTTGGCCATGCGGTTCAGTGCCTCCTCCACTTTCGATGCTCGTTGCTTCGGATCTGCCAGGCACGCCGCTTCGGCGAGCGGCAGCGGTTCATGTATCGGGCCCGGCCCCAATGACCGTCCGCCGACCACTACGGGTTCCACCCTCACGCCGTCATCCTGACGCAACACAACAAGCCATGGCTCGTCGGTCGAGCGCACCACTTCCGGTAACATTGCGCAAACGGGTGACTCCTCCGGACCCACCGTCGGCAAGTTCACCGGTTCCAGGTCCGGGCGAGCTAGTGGCAGCGCCTCGAAAATCGGCTTACCACTGCCGTTGAGCGGAGGTGTCACCAATATCGACGCCATTGTCGGATCGTGTTCAAGCACGCCCGTGAATCGCCTTACCTCTGTGGCATCATGCTCGGCCTGATGCCGGTCGACGATGCGCAGGACAACCCTCGCATCCGGTGCTGCCGATGCCCCGAGCAAGAGCCGCAGCATCGAATCCGCCTCCATCAGAGCCAGCTCGTGACGCATTCCCGATTTCCTTAACGCTCGTCGGAAGTAAGCAACTTTTCGCACCGGCCAGGTGTCGCCAGCCCTTAGTTCGCCCTCGATCCAGAACCGCTGCACCTCATCGATGGACAATGCAGCCACCCGCACCCCGTAGAGGTCGTCAACCGCCAAGGAACCGTCCACTGGACGACCGTTCCTCAGAAAACGGGCTCCTTCGCATGGAAATGGCGCCCGCAAGCGAAGTTCGCGTGCGCCAGCCCAATGCAATCGCAATGCCACCTCTGCGGGTGGTGCCAAGTGGTCCAGTGCCGTCGCCCGGACCCGCACGCCGTCCGCTATCGGAACGACATCCAAACGTGCCTCCGATCCGTCGTCGGCGACACCGACGCCCATCGCCCCGTGCAGAGCCAACTCCCCTTTGCCGAGCTCCGATCCGGGATGGATCGACAGCGTCAGCGATGCAGGCAACAGTCCCAATCGATCATGGTGTCGAAGAATTCCATGTCTGACATGGCGCACCTCCCACAACCCGAACCTATCCGGCCGTGATTGCCAATCTCCGGAACCAGCCCGCCAACTCAACTCGTTCGCCGGTACGGCGCGGGGGCGCTCCTCGGCTCTTGCCGCATGGAGCCGGACGTCTCCGCGAAACAGTGGGTATGCCGAGGCGAACCCGTAGAAACGGTCACCCGACAGCCTGTAGTCCTCTTCGGCCATCTGCTGTGAGGACGGATTCAGCGCGCATTTCCCGCTGTCGGTGTACACGACCGCAGGCTCTGTTATGCGCCACAGGTTTCTCCCGGCGACCTGCTCGTTCAACGCTTCGCCACGGTTCGCTACGCTACCGTCGAGCAACAGTACGAGGAGTTCCGGTGCGCGGTCGCTCACACTCCCTTCCCCGAGAAATGGGCACTCGCCTTCGTCCGCCCGAAACGCCCAAGGCAGTTCCCCTAGCGGCGCACCCCGGCGGACGACCACCTCGCCGATGACGTCCTGTGCGTAGAACTCAAGCCGGAATTCTTGTGCGGCGTCCTCGTCCCAGAATGCTGAAGCCGGGTTCCGCTCGCCCGAGACCAAGTGGAACTCATCGCCGCCCGCGCCGTACAGGCCAACCACACGCGCTCCCTGTCCAGCCAATCGCACATGCATTCTCGGCGGCAATGTGGATTCAGACACGCCCAGATGCAGCGCCAGTTCCTCGCTCGTCACAGACCTCGGCATGCGCACGCGTGCTCCAAGCCGCCAGCCGACACCCGTGCGCCGGAGAAACCGCTCGATCCCGAATCCGCTTCCTGTCTTTGCCCCTGTCTTCGCATCCCTAAGCAGCCCGGCTAACAGGTTCCGAGCTCTCTCGCTGTCGAGGTCGAGCGGCATCGACTCCCGCCAGCCGGGGCGCCGCGCATCCAACTGCTCCAGGACATCTTCTCCAGCGACGTCATCTTGCAGATCGATGACCACATCGACCAGATCGGCAGCCAGGCGAAACACGTATTCGCGCCGTAGCGTCGGTGGGCGCAACAAGTGCTGCTGGTCTCGCGCCAACTCAATCGAGTCGTCTACGAACTGCCGGTACCGAGCCACATGCCGCAGCACCGCCCGCAAGTAGGCGGTCACCCGGCTCGACTCGCCGACGAGCGACAATGGCAGACCACCCTGGCATGCGAAGGTTCCCAGGTACCGGGTCGATGTATTCAGGCGTACGAGTTCTACACCCCACCAACTCAAAGCGCTCCGCACCGGCCGGTAGAGGTCTGGAAAGTGAACATGCGACCAACCGATGTAGGCGAGTAGTGGCGCCCAAGCCCAGGGGCCACCGTCATAGCGCCGCTGCCACCACTCCGCCGCATAGAGCACGAATGCCCGAATATCCCAAGCGGTGGGGGGCGCCTCGAGTCTACCGGCACCTAGCCGCTCTGAAATCTCTGCAAATTCTGATCGGGTGCATCTATAGGCGTAGAGCGGGCGGCCATCCGGCTCTACAAGGTTTCTCTTCGAGAGAAACGATCTTAGCCACTCACTGGTGTCCATCGACATCAAGCAACCCTGCCCAACTACCCAAGCCGCCCGCATCCTAGCGTCGAGTTCGCCCAAGTGGAATCGCTAGACCAGCTTGCAGCACGAAACAATTCTTTTCGCCGATGTTCTTGGCAGTGCGCGTGTGTCAGCGCGAACTCCCCAAAAGCGCGTAACTCTATCGCGCGCGGTTCACGGAACAAATTTCTTGAGTTGCCCTCGTTCTGCAGTCAATGCATCCAGACGTCTGAACAATTCCACCTTATAAATCTGAACGGCATCCTGCGCAGCGAACGGCTGTGCAAAGAAGCGGTATGCGTACGCATCTTCCGTCTCGTGCTCGACACCTCGGTCCCACCCCATACTTTCGCAAATGAGCCTTCCTAATTTGTAGAGTAAGCGGGCATTTCGAGGCGTCATTGTATGTCCTCTGATTTTCCGGTTGTCTTCGTCTTTCCCATGACGAAGGAGTATCCATTCGATGAGCGAAGAGGAACAGCGAAGCGGGCGCAGCGCTTTGCGCAGGCGCTGGGCCAGGAAGCCAAGACGGACGCTGTGGACGTCCGGGTGTTGGCCACGATGGGCGCGGCGTTCGACCTGCGAACGGTGGACTTGGCGTCGCCGACGCAGCGCGATCTCGACGAACTTCAGACGGCGCGGGACGCGCTGGTGAAGGACCGCACGGCGGCGTTGAACCGCGGCAAGCATGTGCGCCATCCGCTGCTCAGGCGCCAGAACAGTAACCGATTGGCCCAGATCGACCGGCAAATCAAGGCATTGGACGCCGAGGCCGCGACGTTGATCGCCGGCGACAAGGAGCTGTCCCCCAAGGCCGATTCGACCCCTCCGTCGGCGATCGGCAGTCATAGCCAACGAAAATGCCGTAGGCCAAAGGGGACATTTCAACTTTGCGTTGACATCCTGCACATCGATGTTGACTGCACTCCATTTCCCCAATAGGGTTCCGGAACCCTATGCCTCCATGTACGGCCCGGAATCGATTCCGCCGTGGCCGAATTTCGATGGGATCTTCGAAGGTAGTTCGGCATGCCCGGCTTGACCGCCATCCACGCCACCCTTACTGTCTTGCCTCCGTCTATCGATGGATCTGCTTCGTGACTGACGTCGCTAGGGTTTCCCGGTTGAGCATTTCGGAGCGGAAAGGCACCGGTTCCGAGCTGCGGGCGATGCCAGGCCGAGGCACCGGACGAGGGCTGGTGCCATGAAAGCCACCGAAGCCAAATTTCTGGATTTCCTCAAGAAGTCACCACAATTCGTCATCCCGATCTATCAGCGCACGTACTCATGGACCGAGCGTGAATGCCGCCAGCTTTGGGATGACATCGTCCGCACCGGCGGTAACGATGCCATCTCAGCCCATTTTGTCGGTTCCATCGTCTACATCGAGAAGGGCCTGTACCAGGTATCCAGTCAGTCACCTCTCCTAGTGATCGATGGCCAGCAGAGACTGACCACGGCCACATTGATTCTCGAAGCCTTAGCGCGCCAACTGGGGGATAGCGAGCCCGTTGACGGCTTCTCGGCCAAGAAATTGCGCAGCTACTACCTGCTGAATCCGTTGGAGGAGGGAGAGCGCGGATTCAAGCTGCTGCTCACACAGACCGACAAAGCGAGCCTGCTAGCCTTGGTTCAACAGAAGGCACAACCCACCGACCAATCCCTGCGCGTCACTGAGAACTTCGCCTTCTTCGAGGAGCAGGTGAAGAACCTTGGCGCCGACCTTTCCGCGCTTTGCCACGGCCTTGCGAAGCTGGTCGTGGTCGACATCGCGCTCAGTCGAGACCAGGACAATCCTCAGCTCATCTTTGAGAGCATGAACTCGACCGGACGCGAGCTGAGCCAGGCCGACCTGATCCGCAATTTCATCCTGATGGGGCTGGAGCCCGCTCACCAGACTCGGCTGTACGAGGATCACTGGCGGCCGATGGAAGTGGGTTTTGGCCAGGAGGGGTACGGCTCACATTTCGACAGCTTCATGCGGCACTACTTGACGCTTAAGACGGGAGAAATACCGAACGTTCGAGCGGTATACGAAGCGTTCAAGTCTCATGCGCGAACGCTGGACATAGCCGCTGCCGGCGTGGACGCGCTAGTCGGGGACATTCACACCTTCGCGGGCTATTACTGCGCGATGGCATTGGGCAAAGAAACCGATAAGAAACTCGCCGAGGCCTTTCGTGACCTGAGAGAGCTGAAGGTGGACGTCGCCTATCCGTTTTTGCTTGAGCTTTACGACGATTTTTCCAACGGAAGACTCGAGAGCACTGACTTCGAGGCTGCCGTTCGGTTGGTCGAGGCATACGTATTCCGCCGCGCGGTGTGTGCAATTCCTACAAATTCGCTGAACAAGACTTTCGCCACTTTCGGGCGTGCGCTGCAGAAAGACCGGTACCTTGAGAGCGTCCAGGCTCACCTTCTGACGCTCCCTTCCTATCGCCGGTTCCCGGGCGACGAGGAGTTCAAGCGCGAGTATGTCGTGCGTGATCTCTACAACTTTCCTCGTCGAAGCTACTGGCTGCGCCGACTCGAAAACTATGGCCGCAAGGAGCGTGTTCCAGTCGACGAATACACCATCGAGCATATTCTTCCGCAAAACGAAAATCTATCTGCGAAGTGGCGAGACGAACTCGGACCCGAATGGCAGCGCGTTCAGGAAACCTGGTTACACACGCTCGGCAATCTTACGCTCACCGGCTACAACGCCGAATACAGCGACCGGCCCTTTTCGGATAAGCGTGACATGAAAGGGGGATTCCGGGAGAGCCCACTAAAGCTCAATGAGCACCTGAGCGGCCTCGACAAGTGGGATGAAGCCGCCATCAAGGACCGTGCTGAACGCCTTGCCGCGGTGGCCGCGGGTGTATGGGCGGTGCCTTCTTTGCAAGTCGAAGTACTCGAGTCTTATCGTCCGCGCGGCGAGAAAGCAGCGGGCTACACGATCGATGATCATCCGCAGCTCGCGATCGGTTCGCCCATGCGCGACCTGTTCGAGATCTTTCGTAAGGACGTTCTGGCGCTCGACCCGTGCGTCTCGGAGGAGTTTCTTAAGCTCTATGTCGCCTACAAGGCCGAGACTAACTTCGTAGACATAGTGCCCCAGAAAAGTCGCCTCCGCCTGTCGCTCAATATGCAGTTTCACGAACTACATGATCCGAAAGGTCTGGCGAAGGACGTCACCAACCTTGGTCGTTGGGGTAATGGTGATGTAGAGGTGAGCCTAAGCCAGCCGGAAGAACTGCCATATGTGATGGGCTTGGTCCGGCAGGCGTTCGAAAAGCAAATGGGAAACGCAGAGGCGGAAGCGTGAGAGGCGGCGGACGATGAAACAGGAGAAGATCTCCCTCACCCAGCTTGAGACCTTCCTACTGAAGGCCGCCGACATCCTGCGCGGCAAGATGGACGCCTCGGAGTTCAAGGAGTTCATCTTCGGCATGCTGTTCCTGAAGCGGCTGTCCGACGAGTTCGACCGCAAACGCGAGCAGCTCTGCAAGAAGACCTTTGCACACCTCAAAGACCAGCCGGATCTCGTCGCCGAGTTGCTCGAAGACAAGACATCCTACGGCGAGACTTTCTTTGTCCCCGTCAGAGCCCGCTGGCACGAGCCCTGGCAAGACGAGAACGGCGATCTCGTGCCGGCCCTGAAGGACCTCAAGCACGACATCGGCAACATGCTCAACAAGGCCATCGCGGCCATCGAGGACGAGAACGATGCGCTCGCCGGGGTGCTGAAGAACAACATCGACTTCAACGCGGTGAAGGGCAAGACCAAGATCCCGGACCAGAAGTGGAAAGACCTGCTCGACCACTTCAGCCAACCCGGGTTCGTCCTCGTCAACGACAACTTCGAGTTCCCCGACCTGCTCGGCGCCGCCTACGAGTACCTCATCAAGTTCTTCGCCGACAGCGCCGGCAAGAAGGGCGGCGAGTTCTATACCCCCGGCGAGGTCGTCCGCCTGCTCGTCCAGCTCACCCAGCCGAAGGCCGGCAACACCATCTACGACCCTGCGGTCGGCTCCGGCGGCTTCCTCATTCAGGCCCACCAATATGTGGAAGAGCAGGGCCAGAACGCCGACGACCTCGCCCTCTACGGCCAGGACTCCAACGGCACGGTCTGGTCGATCTGCCGCATGAACATGATCCTTCACAACATCACCCGATCCACGATCGAGAACGGTGACACGCTGGAGGACCCGCTCATCCTCGACAACGGGCAGATCCGCAAGTTTGACCGTGTGCTCGCGAACCCGCCGTTCTCGCAGAACTACAGCCGCGCAAGCATGAAGTTCACCAGCCGCTTCCGCGAGTGGTGCCCGGAAACCGGCAAGAAGGCGGACCTCATGTTCGTGCAGCACATGCTCGCCAGCCTCAAGCCCAACGGCCGGATGGCGACGATCATGCCGCACGGGGTCCTGTTCCGTGGTGGCAAGGAAAAGCTCATCCGCGAGCTCTTCATCAATGAAGACTGCATCGAGGCCATCGTCAGCCTGCCGCCCGGCCTCTTCTACGGCACGGGCATCCCCGCCTGCGTGCTGGTCTGCAACAAGAGCAAGCCCGACGCATTCAAGGGTAAGGTCCTCTTCATCAACGCCGATCGCGAATACGCAGCGGGCAAGAACCAGAACCGGCTTCGCCCCGAGGACATCGAGAAGATCGATTTGGTCTTCACCCACAAGCGCGAGCTGCCCAAGTACTCGCGCCTTGTGCCTAAGTCCGAGATCGTGGACACCCACGACTACAACCTCAACATCCGCCGCTACGTGGACAACACGCCCGACCCCGAGCCGGAGGATGTTCAGGCGCACCTCATCGGCGGAATCCCCGAGACGGAGGTTGCCGCGCGCGCAGCCGACTTCGCCAAGTTCGGCGTGGACCCGGCTTCACTCTTCGAGCCCGAGCGTCCCGCCTACCTCGCCTTTCGCGACTCCATCGGCGCCAAGCCCGCCATCAAGTCCACGCTCGAAGCGGACCCGGCCGTGCTGGGCACCCTCATCCGGCACCACGACGCGCTCGAATCTTGGTGGGCTGTCGCCAGGGACGACTTCGCCCAGCTCCAGCATGCGGGCAACGGCGGCAAGAAGATGCCCGAAGTCCGCCACGAACTGCTCACCACCCTCAAGGACAAGCTCGTGCCGCTGGGCGTAGTCGACGAGTTCAAGAGCGCCGGCGTCTTCGTCAACTGGTGGCAGCAAAACCGCTTCGACCTCAAGACCATCGTCTCCACCGGCTGGCACCACTCCCTGATCCCCGATGACTACCTCATCGCCGAGTACTTCCAGGCCGAAGCCGACGCCATTGAGGCGCTCGAGGCGACCATCGCCAAATCCCAGGGCGAGCTGGCCGAGGCCGTCGAGACCGCCCAGGAGGTCAGTGCCTTCGAGCCCGATGAGGACAAGAAGGTCTCTGCCGCCGTTATCAAGAAGGCTCTTAAGGCGCTCATCGACGACCTGAAAGACAGCGTTGGCCCTTCCGCCAAGAGGGAACTCAAGAATCTCACGGACCAAGACAAGGTCATCAAGGCGATCGAGAAGCGGATCAGGGAGGCCAAGGCGACGCTGAAGGAAAAGGCCGCAGAGCTGGAATTCAAGCTCGAACTCAAGCGCCTCGGGGCCGGCGAGTCCAAGTCCGGGACCCAGGCGCTGATCGCACAGGTCGATGACCGTCTTGCGGGGCTGGATCCGACGAAGAAGGCCGATAAGAAGACTATCACCGCGCTCCACAAGGACAAGGAATCGCTGAACGCCCGACTGGCCCGGACAGATGCGGTGCTCAAGGCGATCGGCGGCCCGATCAGCGAGGCCGATGCCCGCCGGTTGATCCTCAAGAAGATCTACGACATCGCCCGCGCCGAGCTCGACCGCTATCTCAACGCGGAGAAGCGGGTACTTGTGCGAGTTGTCGAGAATCTGTGGGAGAAATACGCCATCTCCGCACACATATTGGAGAGTGATCGAGCGACCACGCTCGCCACGATGGGCGGTTTCCTTTCGGGATTGGGGTACGTGGCATGACGCTTCCCGATGGCTGGCTCATCAAACCGCTCGCGGAGGTCGTCCAAGTCGTCATGGGCCAGTCGCCTGATTCCAAGTACTACTCTGAAGAGGAAGTCGGACTTCCATTCCTACAAGGGTGCGCGGAGTTCCGGGGCCGGCATCCCAAGCATGCCATCTATTGCAGCCACAGCAAAAAGATCGGGCGTGCTGCGTCGATCCTGCTCAGCGTTCGTGCGCCCGTCGGAAGTCTGAATGTCGCCAACCGGGATTATGTGATTGGTCGCGGCTTGGCAGCGCTGAACGGAACGCGAGTAACTCAGGACTTTCTGGAGCACTTTCTGGTCTTCCAGGAGCCAAGGTTTAGACTCGCTTCGCAGGGTTCCACGTTTGAGGCAATCAACTCTTCGGAATTGAAACAGTGGCCAATCCTGCACCCGAAGGATAGGGCCGAGCAAACCAAGATCGCCGAGGTGCTTTCGACGGTGGATCGGGCGATCGAGGAGACCGAGGCGCTCATTGGCAAGCAGCAGCGCATCAAGACCGGCCTGATGCAGGACGTGCTCACCCGCGGCATCGACGAGCACGGCAACCTCCGCTCCGAAGAGACCCACAAGTTCAAAGACTCCCCGCTCGGGCGAATCCCGGTGGAGTGGGAATGCAGGGAACTTTGCCAAGTCCTTGTCCAGCGGCCGCGAAATGGTCTTTACAAAACTGCGTCACTCATTGGTCGCGGTACGCTTCTCGTCGGACAGACGAGTTTCACACAGGATCGCAGACTCGACTTTTCCCTTTGCCGAAGGGCCGTTGTCAGTCCCTCGGAGATTGAGACCTTTGGACTAGCTTTTGGCGACATTCTGGTTACGCGTGTATTCGCAACGGTCGATGGAATCGGCCAGCCAGTGCTAGTTGACTCACCACCAGAACCAGCAGTCTACGAGTCCAACATGCTACTCCTCAGACCTTCCGCAAGCATGATCGACTCGTTGCTACTCTTTACTTGGCTACGTTCGGCAGCGACTCGACGTCGAGTCCTACGTTCGGTAAATGCGTCAAACCAAGTAAGTGTCAATCAGACGGTCTTAAACTCGCTTCCAGTGCCGGTGCCTTCGATCTCTGAGCAGAAACGCATATCACAAGCACTTGGACAGATAGACGTCGCTGTGCGATGTACCGATGTCTCACTTCAGAAGCTACGACTCTTGAAGACAGGGCTCATGCAGGACCTGCTCACGGGCAACCGCCGCGTGACGGCGCTGCTCGAACAACGCGAAGGGGTCACGACATGAGTGACCCCGCCAGAAACGGAGGTCATGCAGATGTGGCTCCGTGAACTACGAATCCAAAATTTCCGCAAGATCGACGTACTCATAGTGAATTTCCCCCGCGGGCTGACGGTGTTGGTTGGGGAGAATAACTCGGGTAAGACGACGATCATCGATGCCCTGCGTCTCATGTTGTTCTCAAGCCGGGATTTTGATTCCCTCCGACTTACGGAGGATGACTTCCGAGCCGGAACCGAACACGCACCGATCGAGATTTCCTGCAGATTCACCGGACTTGAGGATGACGACGAAGTCCACTTTCAAGAATGCCTCGTCGATATCGGTGATGGTAAGTTCGAAATGCAGGTCAATGCCCGCGTTGAATTCAACGAGACGACGAATCGTTGCAACGTAAAGATGTGGGGTGGCGAGACAGAAGGCGGCTCACTTCCGTCGAACCATTACGACCACCTTTCGACGATCTACTTGCAGCCGCTGCGTGATCCCGAACGCGGCCTGCGGCCTGGCCAGCATTCCCAGGTGTCCCGCCTTATCGACCGTCTGACTGCGGAAGATCAGCGTGCAGGCTTTGAAACAATCGCTAAGGGAGCGAATGAGAAGATCCGAGTTCTGAAGCCAGTCGAAGAGGCGAGGGTCGACATTAATGCGCAGATGGCAGCCATTGCAGGTAGTGAGCTGACCCAGAAGACGGAGCTGATCTTCACCGACCCAACATTTCGTCGCATCATCGCAGGGCTGCAGCCTGAGATTGAAGGACTTCCGTTTTCCCTCAATGGGCTCGGCTACAATAACTTGATCTTCACATCCGCGACTTTGGGCACACTCCGGCGGAGTCCACAGTTCTCATTCCGTTCAATCCTGATCGAGGAACCCGAAGCGCACCTGCACCCACAGTTACAGATGCTCCTACTTAAGCATTTGGCTGATGTCGCCAGCGATCGCGAAGGCAACGAAGTGCAGGTCATCGCGAGTAGCCACTCTCCTATCCTAGCGAGTCAGGCCCCGATCGACTCGGTCGTATCTGTTCATGAGGATGATGCCAAGGTCAGCGCCGTCTCGGTCTGTTCCATCACGATTGACGATAAGATCAAGAAGAAGCTCCAGCGGTATCTCGATGCGACCCGCGGGGAGTTGTTTTTCGCCCGACGCATCTTGATGGTGGAGGGGATCGCGGAGGCGCTGCTGCTCCCTGTGCTGGCCAAGATTTCAGGTGGCAACCTGAAGGAGTCGTCCGTGACCGTTCTGAACGCGGATGGGATCAACTTCAACGCGTTCATTCCATTGTTCGGAGAGGAACGGCTTGGTGTGCCGGTCGTCATTCTCACAGACGGTGACGCGAAGGAGATCGGTGGAGAGATGTCGGCAACCGCAGCTGGCCTGAAAGCGCTCGAGTCTGACGTGCCCAATCTTACCGTCGAAATGTCAGAGATCACTTTTGAGCACGAACTTGCTCGTTCCGATGCGATGCTGCCGCACATGATTGCAGCCTTCAAGGTGCTTCATCCCAAGAAAGGAGCAACACTCGATTTTGATCTCGGGGCACGGGAATCTGCAGATGACAGAGCGAATGCATTCTTGAGCGCTTTTTCGGCATCAAAGGTGTCAAAAGGCCAGTTTGCTCAGGAACTCGCAGGTGCGATGGACGGATGCGACCTCGGGCCCGACGCTGTCCCCACCTACATACGCAATGCCCTGAAGCACTTGGGAGTTCTCAGGGAGGAGGCAAATGATGGCCTCGACTGATCAGCTCCGGAAGGCGATCCTCGCGCAAAGCCCGACAGACCAGCAAAAGGATGCAATTTTCGCTGAGGAGCTGGAGTTTCTCTTGCGTGCAGCTCCAGGAAGCGGAAAAACTTGGACATCATGTCGACGCTTTATCTGGAGAGCGGCCAACTGGCCTCACCGTGTCGGCGGACTGGCCCTCCTGTCGTTCACAAACGCGGCCATCCGCGAGTTCAAGACCGCCACGATCAACGTAGGGCGAAGAGACCTCCTCTCCGATCCGAACTACGTCGGTACGTTTGACTCGTTCGTTGAACGTTACATTCTCGCGCCGTTTGGCCATCTGCTCACCGGCGCAAACAAGCGGCCAAAGCTATTTCCAGGCCCACGTCCGGGCGACTGGAACAATTCGCGACTTAAGGTGTGGAAGGATGGCAAGGGCGGCCGGAAGATTCCCGTTCGGGCATGGGAAGTCATACCCTATCCGGATGGCACCAAGCTCCGCTTCAAGGCGTCACCCACCTCCCGGAATCTGCCCCTCGCCGCTGCCAGTTTTGCTGTCCACGAACTGCTGTCGCTGGGTTTCTATACACATGCCCAGCGCGTGTTCTGGGCCTGCAAGCTTCTGTTCAAGAGGCCTCACATCGCAGAGCTCCTCGCCAGGCGCTTCCCCGAGATTATCGTTGATGAAGCACAGGACTCAAATGCATGGTTGCTCGTCCTCTTGAACTTTCTGCGAGAGAAGGGCTCACGGGTCACGCTCGTTGGTGACCCGGACCAGTGCATCTTCGAGTTTAGTATGGCAGATGCGACTTCGTTGCCCAGTCTGAAGACAAAGTGGTCAATTCCAGAAAGGCCCTTGAGTCAGTCGTTTCGTTGCAACAACCAGATTGCTGCGGCCGTCCGTAACGTGGGCGGGAACGCATACTTCACCGGAGCTGGTGATGGAGCGAGTGAGTGGCACCGGGGGTTTGTGGTTGAAGAGTCATCGAAGACACATTCCGATAGCCTGGCGGCATTCCAACGTCTCGCAGACCAGGCCGGAGTGAGCATCAACTCTGCTGCCGTCGTCTGCCGAGCGCATAGGCAACTGGATTCATTGCGCGGCAAGCTGAATTATACCAATCTAACGGGCAAGGCAAAGGATTTGGCTAAGGCCGCGTTCCTTCGTGATTCTCGACACGATTACCGTGGGGCGTCTCAGACCGTCGAACGTATCGTGCGCGAACTCACAGGTGACGATCCGCTGTGGGAGCGCATCGATACCGACCCGAAGTCACGCGCGCGCATGGCCGTCGCATTGGCAATCTGGAAGTTCGTCAAAAGCCCGGACCGACTAACACCGGTATCTCAGCTTGGTGACACATGGATTTCTTCCATCCGAAAGCAGTTGGCGAACTTGATCGAGGAAATCGGCCTGCAATGTGATGCGAAGCTCGGGCACCACATCAAAACAACCGGACTCTCCGCCGCTCAGAAGGCTCTGCCGCTCTTCGAATCGGTCCATGAGTTGCCGGAAGTGCGACAGGACACGATTCACCAGGTGAAAGGCGAGAGTATCGACGCGGTGCTGGTCATCGGCAGTACCAAGTTCTGGAACTCCCTGATGACGGCGGTACGAAATGGCGACAACACGGAAGATCGACGGCTGGCGTATGTGGCCATGACGCGAGCTCGCCACCTGCTTGTCGTTGGGTTACCGAAGGGGCACTACGACAAGCACTTAAAGACCTGGGTGGAGTGGGGCTTCAGGGTGGCGACGTGATGGATGCCAGAACCGAACCGGACGAACAACGATGTTGTTTCAGGATTAGAGCATGACGGCCACGCTGCCGCAGCACATCAAGCTGGACGAACGGGACCACGTAGAGAAGCCGCTGCTCGATCAGCTTTCGGGCTTGGGCTGGGAGGTCATCGACCTCACGGACATGAAGCAGACCCCGGCCGCCACCCATCGGGAAAGCTTCACCGAGGTCGTCATGCTGCCGGTGCTGCGCGAGCGGCTCAAGGTCATCAACCCCTGGCTCGAAGACGATCAGGTCGAGGAGGTCGCCAAGCAGCTCACCGCAAGCTTCCCGAGCACCGGTTTGCTGGAGAACAACAAGCACCTGTTCCAACTCCTGCTGGAGAACACCAGCGTCAGCGAGAACCGTCAGAGCGGCGACAAGAGCCCGACCGTCCGCTTCGCGGACTTTGTTACCCGCGACAACAACCGCTTCATCGCGGTCTGCCAGTTCAAGGTCCGCGTCCTCGGTACCGAACACCACATCATCCCCGACGTCGTGCTGTTCCTCAACGGCCTGCCGGTAGTGGTGATCGAGTGCAAATCGCCCAAGGTCAAGGACGCGATTCCCGAGGCCATCGATCAGCTTCTCCGCTACAGCGAGCAGCGCGGGGCCAAGGGGGAAGGGAATGCGCCGCTTTTCTACTACAACCAGTTCGTCGTGGCGACTTGCCGGCAGGAAGCCAAGTTCGGCACCATCACCACGCACACGGAGAAGTACTTCTACCGCTGGGCCGACCCGTATCCACGAACCGTGGACGAACTGGACCACGGCTCCGGCAGCCCCAACGACCAGCAGCGTCTCGTCGCCGGCATGCTCGACCGAAACAACCTGCTCGACCTGATTCGTACCTTCACGTTGTTCTCGACGAATGACAAGGGCCAGATGATCAAGATCGTTGGCCGCTACCAACAGTTCCGCGCGGTGAAGCTGGCGGTGAAGCGGCTGCTCGAAGGCCGCAATCCCCGCGAGCGCAGCGGCATCATCTGGCACACGCAGGGCTCCGGCAAGTCGCTCACCATGATGTTCATGGTGCGGGAGATGTACCGTCACGCGCAGCTCTCGAACTGGAAGGTCGTTTTCATCACCGACCGCACGCAATTGGAACAGCAACTCTCCGAGACCAGTCAGAGCATCGGCTTCACGGTAAAGCTAGCCGACAGCATCAAGGGGCTCAAGGAACTGCTCAGCGCCGACACCTCCGACCTGGTTATGGCGATGATCCACAAGTTCCGCGAAGCGGACCTGACCGAGACCTTCCCGGAGCTGAACGCCAGCCCCAACATCCTCGTCATGACCGACGAGGCCCACCGATCGCAGTACAAGCTGCTTGGGGCCAACCTCGACAAGGGCATCCCCAACGCCACCAAAATCGGTTACACGGGCACGCCTATCGACAAGACCGAACAGGTCTTCGGCGACTACATCGACAAGTACACTATGCGCCAGTCAATCGCGGACGGCGTGACCCTGGAAATCGTCTACGAGGGCCGCACGCACAACGCGGAAGTACAGAACCAGGCCGACATGGACACGGCGTTCGAGGATGTGTTCAGCGACTACAACATCCAGCAGCGTCTGGACATTCTCGGGTACGGATCGCGGGACGCCTATCTCGAAGCAGAGCCCACCATCGAGGCCAAGGCGCAAGACATGGTCGAGCACTACCTCGCACACGTGTTTCCCAACGGCTACAAGGCGCAGGTAGTTGCGACCTCACGCGAGGCGGCCGTGCGCTACAAGAAGCATCTGGACGCCGCGCTCGCAGCGGCGATCGTAAAGCTGGAGCAGGCCAACACGAGCAAGCCTGACCTGGACCGCCTCAAGGCGATGAAGACGGACGTCGTGATCTCCGGAAATCACAACGATCTGCCCCACCTCAAGGAGTATTCCGACTCATCGCGGCACGAGGCGGGCATCAAGAGCTTCAAACTGTCATTCGGTAGTGATGAAGACGGTGTCAACGGCGACATGGGCATCTTGATCGTCAACAACATGCTGCTTACCGGCTTCGATGCGCCGGTCGAGCAGGTGATGTATCTTGACAAGGTCGTGGTTGCCCACAACCTGCTGCAGGCCATTGCCCGTGTGAACCGCGTGGGCGGCGAATCCAAGGACAAGGGCTTCGTGGTTGACTATGTCGGCATCGGCCACCACCTCAAGAAAGCGATCGACACTTACGACGAACGCGAACAGAGGGAAATCATCAACGCCCTGAGTTTTCCCGAGGATGAGTTGCGGGAACTCCACGACGCCCACGCCGCCGTGCTGGCCCTGCTCGAGAAACACGGCCTTACGGACATGAGCGATCACGACGCCTTCTACGATGTGTTCTACGACGAGGACCTGCGCTTTGATTTCATGCTGGCGTTCAAGCGGCTGACCAAATCGCTCAATCTCCTTTTCCCAGCCCGCCAGGCCCTCGAGTTCATGGGCGACTACACGGCGCTCGCGGAGATAAATGTTCTGGCCGGAAAGCACTTCCGCGACCAGCGCCTGAGCATGAAGGGGATTCCGGCGAAGCTTCGTGCAATCACGGATGCCCACCTCGAGTCTCGGGGCATCGATGTCAAGGTCTCGCCGATCTCGATCCTTGACGAGGATTTCGAGAAGGGTGTCGGCGAGCACCGCCGCACCAAGACCAAGGCGGCCGAGATCGAGCACGCGATCCGCCACCACCTCGACGTAGACCTGGACGATGACCCGGACCTGAAAGCCTCCTTCGCCGAAGCCCTGGCGGTCATCTTTGAGCAATTCCGCGACAACTGGAACAAAATCTACGAAGAACTAGAGAAGCTCCGGACGCGAATTATCAATGTCAGCAACGAGCCAACATACGGATTGCATCGAAAGAAGCAAATGCCATTCTTTCGAATGTTTCAGCGTGAGCTGTTCGGTGCATATAAGCCATTAGCGGATCAGCCTGAGGTAGCTGAGGAGCATGCTGTCTATGGCATCGACGATGAAGACCGAATCAGCTATCTAGTAGATTTGACACAGAAGATTACTCTCATTGTTGAGAGAGAGCTGAAATTGGCAGGATTCTGGGAGAGCATTCCGGCACGCAACAAGCTAAAAGCAGAGATCCAGAAAACCTTGCTCGCGCCTGAGTTCGCCAAAGTGCCCGAGCTCATCAAGAATCGTGCGCACATCATTAGCCGAGTAATGGAAATCGCTGAAAAGAACAATGACGTTATTCTATTCGCGGACTAGTGACGATGGATATTACCTACTCGGTAAAAAGATCTTCAAAACGAACGAAGGTTACGATTACGATTGAGCGTGACCGAAGCGTTGTTGTGCACGCTCCGAGTCATGCATCCGACGAAACAATCGAGCGGATAGTCGAATCCAAGCGGTATTGGATCCACGAGAAAACGCGGCATAGCCAAAAATACACGGATCGTCCTCATCCACCGGGCAAAGAGCTCGTTAGTGGTGAGTCTGCGTTGTATTTTGGGCGGAGCTACCGTATCGAAGTCGTCGACGAGGAGACAGACGGTATCCGGTTTGACCAGCGTTTTCTGATTCCGGCATCGTGCGCGTCTCACAAGAAGGGTGCCATGCGAGAGTGGTACATCGCGCGAGCAAAGCAGCGAATCCTACCTCGCGTTGAGAAGCAGGCTCGAGAGCTTGGCGTTACCTTTGGGCAGGCGCGCATCGTTGATAATCGATATCGGTGGGGCTCATGCACAGTTCGTGACAACATCAATCTGAACTGGCGGTTGATTAAGGCGCCGATCTTTGTGATCGATTACGTTATCGCCCATGAACTCGCACACCTATTGGAGCCCAACCATACGCCGCGATTCTGGAACATTGTGAAGACACAAGTACCCAACATGGACAAAGCGCGTGACTGGCTAAGGGAGCACGGTCAAATCCTCGAGGAAGGGGTTTAGCCGGTGACCAAGGGTCTAACGACACCCCGTGCTCGTTTACGATACGAGTGTCACTGTTGTCCAGTTATCAAGAGGCTAACCAGATCGTAAACTCACCTACTTTCGTAAGCCCACTCGAGAAGCGCTCATGCAGTGTCGACTGAATTTCCATGCGCACTTGGTGTTGATTCAGCCATCCAACTGGACATGTCGGTGACGACGCGCAGAACTGTCTTCATGGACTTAGCGGTGCATATGCCACCACCGTTGCATTGTCCTGCCACGGATAGTTTTTCTCATGAACAGCGGTAAGCAAAGCTCTTGCGACTGCTTGGGGAGAAGTACGATTGATTTGCACAATCGCTGCTATGTCGGCCTCGTTTAGCGTCAGAAGCCCGTCGCTGGCAACAATTAGTATGCTGCCATTTGGAAGTGGCATTGTTTCTTGTCGGAGGTCTCTCAGCGGAATGTCGACACCCATGACCGCAGATCGCAACTGATGTTGTCGGCTGTCGTTAGCGGCTTCTTCGAAAGTTAAATCGCCCGCTTTCGCCATTTGGGCGAGGACCGGCTTAAGGGAGTGGTCCTCGTTCAGGCGATCGAGTCGCCCAGCTTGAAACAGCCACATGGGCGAATCACCTACGCTAACCCAAGATAGTCCGCCTAAAGGTGAGAGATATGCAGCTACCAGAGTGGTTCCTATATCTTGCAGAGTTCTGCTGCGCGCGACCTGCGCAACTGCGGCGTTGGCGTTGAAAAGGCTGGCCTCGAACCGTTCTGCGGTTGCGAAATCACTGAAACAGAACGATTTGCCAAACGCCTCGATTGCGGCGCGACTAGCTAGCGCGCCACAAGCATGGCCACCCATTCCGTCCGCCAACATGAGGAGCAATTGCTCTTCTTTTCCAACCCCGCCGGATTCAAACGTCCAGCCGTAGCAATCCTGTTGTTCTAGACGGTCGCCTTGAATTTGGCCAGCCGAGCAACCTAAAGGACCTACATGAACCTCGACTTCAGCGCCTTCTCGGTCGTCAGATTGATAAATTTCAATCATGCTCGTCCTTGGTTAGCAACCGCCGCCCGACGCATAGCCATGCCAAACGCAACGCTCGCGCGAATCCCTATTGCCCATGCTATTCTCCATGAGCATCGCGAACCGTCAAGACAAGTGCGTCCGCTCTAAACCTTGAACCATCGGGTTTCAAAACAGCAATGCACCCTTGGGGCAACCCGTAGACATCCTCTATTCGCTTTTTTAGATTTCCAACTTTTTGTGTTGCGTATGCTCCATTCACAAGCGGCTCTGCTCGTGGCGCTTGCAAGCGATCACGGTCACCATCGGACCAATACAGACAAATTGATCCCACTTGTGTTCCAAATCCAACCAATTCGGACTCGTCGTCTAGAAACCCAATGGACTTTCGGGGTAAGACAAATGTCTCAATGATCTGGTCGCGTAATTCTGCCACTGTTCTTGTATCTGAACCTACGGATCCGTCTGCACTGGCATCAGGTTCGCGAGAGTCCCTGCTACTGTACTCAGTACTGATATTACCAGACGAGTCCCAATCGATTTCAGTCGATGCCCATTTTTCATCTTCAGGAATCGTCGATGGATACGCTAGTGGATTAATCATTCTACAGACCCAATTGAGAATAGTAGGCGGTCTGTCCTTGCTATCATGCTTTAGCCCATCAGCGATTGCTCCGCACGTTTTCGATTTCGTTTGAAAAAGATTCTGGCACATGTTGTCTGTATCTTGTTCATATCCGAACAGCATTTCATGGGCAACGATCGCTAGCGAATAGATGTCAGATGATGGTCCCATCTGGCCATGTTCCCACTCTGGAGGGGCGTACGCCGGCGTTCCCACAATGGTCAAGTCAGCACCAACTCGGCGTGCCGCACCGAAATCGATCAGGATTGGACCATTCTGGCTCAGAACAATGTTGTCGGGCTTGATGTCCCTATGGATGAGTTCGTTCGAATGTAGGTGCGCGACCCCTTCAAGAATCCTTCGGAAACACTCCCACCATTGGGCATGATCGAAGGGCCCATTCAAGTGTAGATGCTCCTTTAGCGTATGTCCCTCGACGTAGTCCATGACGACACAATTGTCGGCAATCACATGACGAAACTTCACTATATTTGGATGGTCACTTACTTTGCACAGGCGGTTAGCTTCTTTTATCGCATCCCCAGCGTCGGAATCTTCGATCTTTTTGATCGCGACTAGGTCTCCTGCAGGCCCATGGGCGAGGTAAGTCGATCCGAATCCGCCTTCCCCCAGTTTGCGCTTAACGCGATACTCGCCAATAAAGCGGCGGGATGTTCCGGTCATGTCAACCTCGACAGCATTATCCGAATGACTATATGACAGACTGTCTTATGCGGCGCAGCATACACCACAAATTTGAGCTGTTGCGAAATTTTGCCGTCGATTGGGCCATGGGAATGGCCACAGATGGTCGATAGAAACCGGTTACCTGGAGGCCATAGACGCTTGTCGGTAATTCGCGGGCGTTCTTACCGCGGCGCTGGCCGGGGTCAACAAGGACACGCTTCTGCTACCCGACTACGCGCCGATCGACGGCCATTGGGAATCAGGCCCGTTGGCAGAAAACACCGCGGCAGTCGCAAACGGTTCGTTCAAGCACCGAGAACCGCCCGCCATTACAGGCACGGGTTACGTAGTCCCCGTCACGATCTTGGGGATGAAAGATCACCGCTTCGTTGCCTTCGATGAAGGCACAAAGCTGCCCAATGGTGCGTAGCCGCCGCGTTTGGATGTCCACGATCATTCCAAAATGATGCGCCTGACATCACTTCACCCACACTTTGCGTTGGAATCAACCCACCGCTTCACCCTCACCTTGCGTTGGAGTGACCCCGATCTGGTGGACACTTCCGGGCTATGATCCGAGCATAGGAGGAAGTGCCATGAGCAACCAAAGGAACATTCCAGAATGCAAGGACGAAGCAGTCCAACAGATCGTCGATCGAGGCTATTCCGTTGCTAACGTTTCGGAAAACCTGGGCGTTTCCAAGCATAGCCTGTACAAGTGGGTGAGGGCGATCAAGCCGTAAGCGATCATTTTGAGGCGTCACCACCGCCCGTTTCACGTCATTCATTGAATGGATTCTCCTTCGTCATCGGAACGACGAAGGCAACCGGAAAATCAGCCGGCGGACAATAACGCCTCAGCGTGGCCCCTTACGTGGAAACAACGTTGCCGACTGGAGCGAATACCTACGAGATCGGTATGGCTGGTGATGGCAAGCGGACCTTCTTTTCTTCTGCGATAGCGTCAATCGCTTGTGCCATTTCCTCGGGTATGGCAAAAACCGTTTGCCTAAATTTGTAACCGGCATTCAGTCGCGAATTGATTTCCCAGGCTGGCACGGCGATTCTTTCCCAGTCGTCCTCTGCCACGGCCCAGTCGAATTTCAGGGGAACGTAGAATTCCTCATCGATGTCCCCTTCGAAGTCCTTAGACTTGTACGACTCAGTAGCCTTACCCTTTGCGACTACACCGACGCCCTTATGGTAAAGGTAGACGACCGAATTTAAGGGGATATTGCAGATCGCCCACTTTCTTCCGTAGTAGGCCGAAGCCTTCCCCTCACCCAACATGTCGCGCCATGCAGACTCCATCCAAGTCCGGTTTGTGTTGACGATAAAGTACCGCGTATTGGTCTCAAGAACGACTTCGCCATCCGGATTGAACGTGTCGAACTGAATGTAGGGTTTGCCATCGATCTCGTACAAGCGATATGGCGAGCAAGAGATGGCCACCCCCATCCTTGACCAGTAGTCAACTGCGGAGATTGTGTCCTCATCGACACCGTTCGTGACAAGCACGAAGTGCTGTTTCAGATTAAATCTGGATTCTTTGATCGGCTCCTCGAGGTCAAAATGCGCTTGATGTGCCTCTTTCAGTACCCCTTCGAACTTTTGTTGCTTATGAGCAAGTGCCTCCAAGTCAGCATAGGGGTATCGCCCGAAAATCTGCCCGTACCTCAAAACCTGCAAAATGTTCTCGGGATTGGACTCCCATCGCTTCAGTTCGAAAATGTACAGAGCCCCCTCCTTGTCCAGCGCAAGCAGATCGGCTTCCTCCTGCCACTTTCGTTCCTGGCCAATCAGCATGAGGTGCTCTTCGGAGACGATCTCGGCCAAGCGGGATTTCACGAAATTTTCGATCTGCTCTTCGCGAATTGAGAAGTGGTACGGGGGCCTGATGGCGACCTTTGCACTGCGCTCCGGATTGTTAATATTGAGTTCGTAAAGCACTTCCTATGATCTCCTTTGAATTCGTCTTGTCGTTGACCAACCTCGTCTGACTACCCCTTGTAAACTTTGTTGCGTTACCGCTTTGATTGGGATTCGTTTCGGGTAGTGTTGTAGCGGCTTCACGTTCCAATCTACCACTTGGTCAGATTGATCAAGCAGCCATCAATCCTTCGCCACGACCCCGCCCTTTGTTGGGGAAGTGTCTTGACAAAACAGCACCTGGAAGTTGGTTATTTTGGCAGTGTGACACAGATAGCCATCCAAGCATACAGTCGAGTCATAACGACTTGTAAGGCAAAAGCCTCAAATAGAGATTCCTATTGATTTCGCCAATTCTTTTCAAGCTGTACCCGACGGATATCAACCTGTGCCTCAGGAGGTCAAGAAACTGCTCAAGTCGAACGTCGTTCAAAGGCCTCCACGCCGTGTCGAGGAAGGTAGAAACGAAAGTCTCTAAAAGCTCGACTCGATCTTGAAGAATCTTGAAATCCTTATAGTGAACGAGTTGGTCTTCGGATGACACTGTTAATTCTCCTGATCAAATGAATTCACTCTGCAAAAACACAAAAACATGCTTTTCATGAACGGGACCCTAACCATCTAACAATTCGGTAGCAGAACTGAGGTGTAGTCGTTCATTTAACGATTGATGGTACCGTTTTTCCTGGTGAGCGGTCCTCGACGCTGACGTCTTATGTTTAACTCTGGTTCGAGGTAGTCCCAGTTAGCCGTAAATCGCGCCCAGCCGCCGCGCCTCGTCTCGAAATTCCTCTCGCAACGAAGCGGGTTCCAGCACCTCCACCGAACTGCCGAACCCGAGCAACCACCACCGAAGTTCTGCCGTATCCGGGACCGCAGCCTCTACTAAAACCCGCCCATCCTCCTGCTCCGTCGTCCTGTGGTCCTTGGCAAGTCGACTTTCCATCAAGTGCTTCGCAGCCTCCTTTTCGAACAGCACCTTCAACGAAATCCTGCCGCTGCTGACGGGATAGGAAAACCGATTTTCCTCCCCGACATACTCGGCCAGCCGAAATCCCGGCACCGTCCGCGCCCGTTCATCCAGCAACTGCGGTTTGCTCATCCGATGCAACACGTAGTGGCGAACGTCCTCATAGTCCCAGGACGTGGCCACCAGATAGACAATCCCCGCGCGAACTACTATGCCGAGTGGGTTCAACACCATTCGTCGTGCCCGAGTCCGGGCCTTGGCACGATACGCCAACTCAATTTTCCGGTTCTCCATCAAAGCTGTGTAGACAGCCTCCTGCACCTCAATAGGCACCGAAGGAGGCGTAAGCACCGGATCGCGAGCGATAATCGCAGCCCTGTCTGTCCAGCGGCCCAACGCCGTGCCCTCGAGCACCGAATCAGCGTGATTGAAATACGGCTTCAGCAAGCCTCGCGCCGACGGCGGCATGATCGGCCTCAGATACTCCGCCGCAAGCCGAAGCGCGAACGCGGTCGGCGCGCTCATCGAAGGAATCTGGGTAAGCGCATGCGGATCCGTCCAGAACCAGTGATTGGCTCGACCGCGTGCTTCGCAACTGATCGGAAATTGGCCGCTAAGCTGATCCAGACCGCGCTGAACGGTACGCTCAGATACATCGTAGTCAGGGTCCAACTCGCGTAACTCCTGCAGAATGCGCTTGGTGCTCTTGGCGTTCGGATGCACCGGAATGCAACTCAGCATGGCCAAATTGCGTAATGTCGTGTCGGTAGCCTTGCGCATCGTGTCATTCCCGTCCGCAGACCATGCCCGGCGCAAACAGACCGAAGTTCGAGCTGGCAGCCCAAGATAGCGCGATTCCCGAAGGCAGTGCACCATTCCAGTCGGCAATGCGTGTTCCGCATCCAACCGACAGCCGCCCACTCCACCGTTCCAGGATCACTGCCCGAAACCGATCGACGCCGTATATTGGGGCTTCACGCTGCATTCCGCCCGAAGCATTTCCACCAACACTTCGCCATCCGACAAGCTCCCGAGCACCTCCGCCTTGCGCCGCACCACCGCAAAGTCGCCCGGCGTCAGCAGCAACACTGAGCGCAGCGACGGGGGCGCTTCCAAGCCGAAGAACGTACGAAACGCCACCGCCGCCGATTCAGGCTTCAGGAAGCCGAGCTTCGCCTTGAACACAAAGCGACGCAGCGACGCACTATCGAGCCTTTCACCATCGTTTGTGGTGCAGACAAACGGCAGTGGATGGCTTTCCATCCAGGTGAGCATTTCGTTGACCTGGGTAACCTCCCAGGATCGGTGAGCGCCGCGCCGGTCGGCGAGCAGCGAGTCGGCCTCGTCGAAGATCAGGAACGCCTCGTCATCGCGCGCCACGGCGAAAGCGCGGGCGATGTTTTCCTCTGTTCCACCCACCCACTTGCTCAATAGGTCTGAAGCGCGCTTGTGCAGCACCTCCAGCCCCAGCCGATCGGCCAGGTAGCGGGCGTAGGCGCTCTTGCCCGTGCCCGGCGGACCCTGCAGGCACAGCGAGAAGTTTCGCTCGCCGCTGCGTTCCAGGCGATCCGCGAGGGCAGCGAGATCGACATCGGCTTCCATCAGTGCCGGGTCGAAATCCGTCGAGCGCAAGCCGTCCGCCCGCTCGCACCCCAGCACCCGCGACAGGCTGCGCACGCTTCGGCGCACCAGGTCGAAACCGCCGGCGCCCAGATCGGCCGCCGCAGTGGCGCCGGCGGCGACGCCCGGCGGAGCGTCGAATTCATGGGCCAGTGTCCGGGTGTCGGTATCCGTAGCTTCAATGTCGTGCTGCGCCAGTTGGCGCGCCCAGATGCGTGCCCGGATGCGCGGCGGCGGCAGGCGCATCTCCAGCGCGAAGATCATGCGCCGCAGAATAGCGGGGCTCATGTCGTACACTTCGTTGGTGGTCCATAGCGTCGGCGTCGCGTTGTCCTCCAGCAGGCGGTTCATGAACACCTTGGACATGCCGCCTCTCGACCGCCGGCGACGCGGCCGGAAGAACAGCGCCAAGTCCATCGCTCCCTCGCTGAGCAGGTCGTCCATCTCGTCGAACAGCAGCAACGAACCGTGGTCCTGGCCGAGCAGGCTTTGCGCCAGCCGCAGTTCCGACAGGCGTTCGGTGCGGGTAGGTTCGCCCCCGGCCGCGTCGGCCTCGCCGACACTGAACAACTCCGCACGCATCCGCTTGGCCAGAACCCGGCAGAACTCCGTTTTGCCGGTTCCCGGCGGCCCGTGGATCAACACGTTCACCCCGCGCCGACGGCTTTCGCGCGCTCCGAGCAGCAGGCTTTCCACGTCGTTCCGGTTTTGTCCCAAGTGGTCGAAATCGGACCATTCGAGCGCGGTCGATCGCGTTGCGCCCAGCAGCAGCTTGCGTATGTCCATGTGCCTGCCGCGTTCCCAAACCAGCAAGCGCAACCGCTCCAGCGAGGAAATGTCCTGATCGTCGTCCACATACACCAGGCCGGAACGCACCAGGGGTGCATCGGTGGCGAGTCGTCTACGAAGCGTGCTGGCGGAAACGCCGAGCGCCGAGGAAGGCAGGCGGCTTTTCAGGTTCAACGCAGAGCGATGAAATCGTCGGTGTCTGCCGTTGGCCACGGTATCGACCAGGTCCTCGAATTCGGGCTGGGTCTGGTAGCGCAACAGGAACTGGAGAATCGAGATTTCTTCGGCCGAGAGCCGAATGACTCGACCCAGGCGGCGGAGGCGGCGCGTCAGCCGGTCAGGTCTCGTGGCGGCCGTGTCTTTAACCACATCATCGAGCATTCTTCGACACACACGCCACTGTTTGGCGGACATGCGCTGTTTGGAATCAAACGATTCCGACTCCAGTTCCAACGACCTCCGATCCAAACCCGGGAGGTCGGCGTTCTCGGTCAACCATTCCACTACTCCATGGGCTTCGGGGCTCTCGCGATGGAACCGGTTGGCCATGTTGGAGAGGTACCCGGCCATAACATGGCGTTGGTATGGGTTCAGCATGGGCGCCTCGCGGTTCTCTTCCAGAGAAGCGGCAATCCTGA
Organism: Candidatus Azophilus sp.; assembly: GCA_965220425.1. Lineage (GTDB taxonomy): Bacteria > Pseudomonadota > Gammaproteobacteria > Pseudomonadales > Azotimanducaceae > Azophilus. The sequence goes on from OZ244830.1 coordinate 37,882, forward strand.
CACGGCGATGCGTCAAATTATGTCGCGTTGATCTCCGTCACTTACCGGCAAGTTCTGGAGATCTGGAGTCGCGAATCCGACCCGGCGATCAGTCGTCACGCGAAAGCCGTCATCGAGCGATTCTCGCCGTAAAGCCGCGACGCTGGTGGGCATTCGGCAACATCTCACGCGATCATCAGCCAATCGCCGGTTCCTCTGAACGCAGTGTTCCGGCCATCCTCCCACCATGGACTACGACGCAGCATGGAAGCGGCTGTTTGGCCTGCCCATTCTGGTGGAACATCTGCTGCTGGGCTTCGTCGCACCGGCAGCGAAGTGGCTGAACTTCCGCTCATTGCGAGAGCTGTCCGCCAGTTGGGCCGGCGCCGACAGCCAACAGCGCCACGGCGATGCTGTATGGCGCGTGGGCTACGGAGACGGATCGGGTCGTTCGCTGGTGTTGCTGGTGGAGTTCCAATCAAGCGTAGATCAAAGCATGGCGTCCCGCGTTCTACGCTATGCGGGCATGGCCCATGACGAACTGACACGGCAGGGAGAATTGGACGCGGACGGCGAATTGCGTCTGCTGTCCATAGTGGTCCACTCCGGTTCGCGGCCCTGGAAGGCGCCAGGAGGCGCCACGGAAATCTCATTGTCGGACAATGGGGAGTTGATGCTGCCGCTGCCATACAGTTACCTGTCGCTTGACGTGCGGCGCCTGGCACAACACCATCTGCCGTCGCGCAACATCGTTTCGACGATTTTAAAGTTGGACGCCTTGGAGTCGCCGGCAAAGATCGTCCCGCACATGCGGGATCTGTCGGAATGGCTGCCGAAGGAAGTGGGTGCTGCCACGGCCGATATCGTCTTTGCGACGATCCTGGAGTGGCTGGCGTCCATGACACCAAGGATGTTCCCAGGTTCGGGGGCTGCCCTGGTGGTGGCGAAATTGCAGCAGGAAGTACGAGAACGGGAGAACAGGATGGCGTTGTTGGCGGAACGGGCGAAGCAATGGGAAGCGGAATGGTTGCAGCAGGGCATCGAGCAGGGCATCGAGCAGGGCGTCGAGCGGGGCGTCGAGCGGGGCGTCGAGCAGGGCATCAACCAGGGTTTGGCCCAGGAGCGCGAACTGCTTCGCCGTCAGGCCGAACACAAGTTCGATCCGGCAACGGCGGAAGAGTTGGCCCGGCGCCTCGCTACGGTGACGGATGCGGAGCGCCTCACCGAGATCGGTTGCTGGATCATCGACTGCGGCACGGGCGCGGAACTGCTTCGCAGAGGGGATAGCAGTTAGGGGAAACATCGAGTTGCCGCCCGGGTGGGGGTGCTCACGGCTCCCCGGTCCATGCGCGAGTACGAGCGGCTGATCGCCGTTCTCGACGAGGTCCTCGATGCCGGGGGGGCGGACGAAAACTCTCATCTTGCGGTGTTCGCCGAGCGTATCGGTGAAGTCATCCAAGCATATGAAGCGGAGCACCATCCCGTGCCGGATGCCGAATCCGCGGAAGTGTCGAGATTGCTGAACCTGGCAGTTGTCGGAAAAGGGAACAGAGCTTGTTGCAGGTTTCCTTGCCAGATCGCCGGATCCTTTTGTCGAGCACCTGTTCGCCATTCCCGGCGTTGGCGACGACGCCGACTGCGATCACAGCGGCGGACGATGGGGATCTGATGCTGCCGCTGCCATACAGCTACCTGTGTCTTGACGTGCGGCGCCTGGCACCACACCATCTGCCGTCGCGCAACATCGTTTCGACGATTTTAAAGTTGGACGCCTTGGAGTCGCCGGCAAAGATCGTCCCGCACATGCGGGATCTGTCGGAATGGCTGCCGAAGGAAGTGAGCGCTGCCACGGCCGATATCGTCTTTGCGACGATCCTGGAGTGGCTGGCGTCCATGACACCAAGGATGTTCCCAGGTTCGGGGGCTGCCCTGGTGGTGGCGAAATTGCAGCAGGAAGTACGAGAACGGGAGAACAGGATGGCGTTGTTGGCGGAACGGGCGAAGCAATGGGAAGCGGAATGGTTGCAGCAGGGCATCGAGCAGGGCGTCGAGCAGGGCGTCGAGCGGGGCATCAACCAGGGTTTGGCCCAGGAGCGCGAACTGCTTCGCCGTCAGGCCGAACACAAGTTCGATCCGGCAACGGCGGAAGAGTTGGCCCGGCGCCTCGCTACGGTGACGGATGCGGAGCGTCTCGCCGAGGTAGGTTGCTGGATCATCGACTGCGGCACAGGCGCGGAACTGCTCGACAGAACGGATAGCAAATAGGGAAATCTTCCGGTTGCGGGCGGCCCGCCCGGGCGGCATGATCGTCGCGTGGAGGAACCGACCGACCGGCAGGATGCGGCGTCCACCGTGGCGCCGAAGGGGCGGTCACGGCGCCGGCGGCGTTGCGCCAACTGCAATGCGCGGCTCAGAGGCCGGTTCTGCATTCGCTGTGGCCAGCGGGACCTCGATTACGACCGCGTTGTTTGCGACAACTGCGGCGCCGAGAAGCTGGGCCACTACTGCGCCGTCTGCGGGCAGAGTGACCGCAACTATCGGCGCAACGTCTTCCCCGTCGTCGGCGAGGTGCTGTCGGAAACGTTCGAGATCGACTCCCGCCTGCTGAAGACCTTTCCGAAGCTCTTGACGCGGCCGGGATTCCTCTCCCTGGAGTTCTCCCGCAACCGCCGCGCCGGTTACCTGTCGCCGTTCCGCCTGTACCTGTTCACCAGCATCGTTTTCTTCTTCGTGCTCTCGCTGAGCGTCGATCTGCCGGAAGGGCCCGGGCGTGAGGCGGTCTGGACCGGCGAGGGACCCGCGCCCATCACCTTTGGCGAATCGGACGACGAAAGGCCCTGGCTGCGGATCGGGTTCGACGAGGACGCGGCCGACGATGAGGAGGAGATCCCGGTGCCGCCGGACCCGGCGGAACCCGGCGCCTCCCCGGATATCCCAGCGACGCCCGTGGAGGCCACCACCACAACCGTACCGCACCCCGACGAGGCCGGGACAGAGGCGACACCGCTGCCCGGCCCGCCGCCCCGACCCCTGACCGGGAAGCAGCAGGAGGCGTTCGATCGCCTTGCGCCCGCTCTCGATGAACAGCGGCGCCGCAAGCTGGTGGAGATTCTCCGCGGATCGGCCCTCGCCGAAGCGGTGGTGCAGGGCGCCCGGAGCATCCCGGCCGAGGACGCGGCGGACACCGATACCGCCCGGCGCTATGTCGTCGGTCAGTTGATCGACATCATGCACCGGCCGTTCGATGCCGTCCGGACGTGGCTCGAGAACCTGCCGGTGGCCATGTTCTGTCTGCTGCCGGTGTTCGCGCTATTGCTCAAGGTCTTCTATCCGAACCGCAGGTGGTTCTATTCCGAGCACCTGGTGTTCGCGATGCACAATCACACGGTCGCCTTCCTGGCCTTCACCGCGGTCGCGCTGCTGCCGGAAGGGAACGCCGCAGCCGGGATGTGGGTGCAACTGCTGCTCCTGGCGCTCGCCGTGTACTACTTCGTCGCGATGCGCCGCTTCTACGGCGGCAGCCGCTTCGTCACGGCCATCAAGTTCCTGCTGCTCCTCAACTTGTACGGCTTCCTTCTCCTGGCGGCCCTCGCCGGCGCCGCCGCTGCCGTACTCCTCCTCTTCTAACGCCGGACACGGCGCCGGGATTCCCTCTCAAACCAGCGCAATCGTCCGCGCTTTGGCGCTGCTCGCTCATGGACTCGTTCCACTTATCAGCCCGTCCAGCCGCCCGCTCGCTTTGAAACGCGGGCGGCTTAACTCAGATGTCCGGTAGAAACCGGTTACGCTGCAGGGGAAAGGTCAGAGGAACTCGACCGCGCCGCATCCCACTCGATCGCAGTTGAGGCGGCTCCGCTCCCGGATCGACAGGGAAGCATCGACCGGCGGATATCGGCGCGTGCAACACCTCAAGCCATGGAAATGCTCGTTGCAAGATACGAATCTGCGCCAAGCGCGAGTATCGGCGAAACATCGCCTGGACTCCGCGCGCAGCTTCAATGCCTTGCCTGGGGAGCCGGCGTTCATCGCGGTCGGTGCGCGCTTGAAGACCGTCGTGTAATCTACAAGTCTTATCCGCGGGCAAACGATGGCAAATGCGCCAGGTTCGCACCCGGTGCCTGGCAACTCGTCGGACTGGGGCATCGCCCTTCAGCTTCAACTGGAATCCGGAAACCTCACATGGGCACCTTCGACATCGATTACGCCGGCAATCACGCGGCGCTTGAGCAACTGCTGCAATCCGTGGACCGTCCGGGGGACTTCTGCACCCATGGCCGGCTGTTTGCCCCGATGCCGCGATTGGAAGTGAAAAACGTCGGGTTGCTCTCCTTCCCGGTTCCCGACACCCAGGTACGCGCTCTGATTGACGTGGCCGAACAGGCGCCCTACGGCAGGGGGGCGGATACGCTGGTGGATACGTCGGTCCGCAACTGCTGGCAGATCGATGCATCACGGGTGCGTCTGGGGGGCGGTGCCTGGGCCGATACGCTTTCGAGCATTGTCGATGCCGCCGCGGCCGGCATTGGTTGTCCCCCAGGTCGGCTCGATGCGCAACTGTACAAGCTGCTCGTCTACGAAACCGGCGGCTTCTTCTCCGCCCATCGCGACACCGAGAAGGCCGACGGCATGATCGCTACCCTCTCGGTTTCCTTGCCGGCGTTCGGTGCCGGCGGCGAACTGGTCGTGCGGCACCACGGCCGCGAGGTGAGCGTGGACATGAACGCGGCGGAGCCATCGGAACTGGTGTACGCGGCTTTCTACGCCGATTGCACACACGAAACGCAACAGGTTCGCGAGGGGTACCGGCTGTCGCTCGTGTTCAACCTCTCCCTGCGCCCCGGCGATACGGAGACGCCACGCGAGGCACCGGACTATTCGGATCGCATAGAGCACATCACGTCCTTGCTCATCGACTGGCGTGATGGCGAGTACGGTCCCGACAAACTGGTGTGGGTGCTGGAACACAACTACAGCGAGGCGGGATTGTCGTTCGATGCCTTGAAAAACGCCGATGCCGCTTTGGCCACCGTTTTGCAACAGGCGGCGAGCCGCGCGGGCTGCGAGGTCTACGCCGCGATCCTGCACATTGAGGAAGAAGGCGACGCCCGCTACTCCAACGGCGACGAATTCGATTCGTGGGGCGGTCATGTCTACGATGCCGATGACTTTGAAATGGAAGAAGTGTTCGACGGCCGCTACTGGCTGGATGGATGGACGGGCTGGGACGGTGGCGAGCCGCCCTTCAGCAAGATACCGCTGTGCTCTGGGGAACTGTTGCCCGCCGGCGCACTGGACGATGCCGAACCCGACGAAAACTGGATCAACGAATCCACCGGCAACGAGGGCGTTACCCTGGAGTGGGCGTATCGACATGCGGCCCTGGTGTTCTGGCCCGGGTCCAGGGCGCTGGATGTCCTTGCCGATGCGGGCATGGAGAATGCTGTTGCCTGGGCACGGCAGAAAATTGGCGGCGACGGCGCCGTCGCCAACGACCTCCTCACCAGGCTGGTGAAGCTCTGGCCGACCGGCTCCCGGTATGGAAAGCACCCGAGCCGTGGGGGAATGCTGCGCCTGTTGACCGAGAAGGGCGACCCCGCGGTCACCTTGCGGTTCCTGAACGAAGTGGTGCTGTCGAATTACGACGGTAGCGAAAACGAAGATCTGGCGCTTGCGACAGGCGTGCTCCAACCCGAGGCGGCCAGCGACTTCCTGGCGGAGCTGACCAGGCTGCGTTGCGCATCCCGGCCCGATGCCGTGCTGGCGCTGCTGCTGTCCGTGGCCGAGTCCACGCCCGTCAATCCGCGTGATGCGTTCGGCGCAAGTGTTCGCACGGCATTCATGGCCTTGCCCGGCGCATTGAATGCCGGCGAGCAGCAGGAAGAAGACCCGTGGTCCAGCCGGCGGCGAAAGCAGTTTTCCAAGGAGGCGATCCGCGATCTGTTTACGCTGGCCTGGCGTTGTGGCTATACGAAAGAAGCGGAAGACGCCGTGCGGCTCATTGCCGACAATCCCCTGGTCGCAACCCCGGAACGAGCCGTCCCCGGAGCCTTGGAGGCCTTGTACCGCGAGGATGGCATGGCGGCCGGCGCCGCCTACCTGGCTTTGTGGCGACACGCGGTCGTATCGCTGTTGGCGCGTAGCGCGAGCACGCCGAGTGAGCCGCGAGACTGGGCCATTGCCGCCGGTGTGTCATGCGACTGCGAACTCTGTGCCAAGCTCAAGGCGTTTTGCAGAGATCCTGTCAAACAGGTTCTGCGCTTTCCGTTGCGCAAGGAATTGCGTGCGCACCTGCACCGGCAAATCGACAATGATCGACTCGACATGTCCCACGTAACCGAACGGCGCGGCAGGCCTTTTACCCTCGTTTGCACCAAGAACCGCGCGAGTTACCAACGGCGCCTCGCCGAGTACGCCAAGGATGTCGAGGTCATGCGTTCGTTGATTCATACGGCGCCGGTAGGGGCAGCGGCAGGAGCCTGCTCCGCTGAACTGGCCCGGTTGCGCGAAGCGGTACCCAATATCACCGGGTAAAATCGCTGGTACTTCGGGCTGACGGGGCGATGCCCCAGCCCCACGAGAAAGCGGTGAATGGTTGCGAACTTGACTCGTTTGACAACCTTGTCCGCGAACAAGAGGTTTAGATGCAACGCCTGAAGCGCGTTTTCTCCATTGACATCGAGACCTGCCCCCAGTGCGGCGGTACGCTGCGCGTCATCGCATGCATCGAGGACCCCGACCTCATCGCCACGATCCTCGAGCACATTCGGGTACGAAACGAGGCCGAACCGCCACAACCGCGAGCACCACCACTGCGCACTGAGCATCCCGACACCTCAAGCCAGGACAGGCTCGTCTAGAGAACGACCGCCTGATGCCCACTTGTGACCGCAATCCTGGAAAACCGGTGCGCGCGGCGTTCCAGCTCTTCGCAACCATCGAAATCCCAGCCTGCGCCCGTCCGCACAGGCCCCAATCGAGCCCCTCGATCTCCAATCGTACTTGCCTCCAAGCACGTTTCGGATGGTTATTCTTCCTATGCACCACCTGGCTCAGCATCACCGATGAACTGAACGCGATTGCGATCATGTTGGTCAGGTTCTCCGACAGTTCGTTGGGTGCCGCCTGTACATGGTGCAGCTCCCGCGCCAGGGAGAATATGAAATCGGTCAGCACTGCCCCGAGCCCGGACTGCCCGGATATGGGAACAGCCGTATATTGTTCCGGGTTCATCAAATGGCGCGACAGCACTTCCTTGGGCATCTGTATGACAAGCTGATGAAACCGCTCGTTGAACGTCAGTGAATAGGGCTGCGTGCTGTCGTACAGGGCAAAACTGCCTGGTGTCAGTAGCGCCTCCCTGCCGTTCTGCCTGACCAGGCCGCGCCGTGCGAGTTGGAAGCTGATCAGGAAGTCGGCTTCCGAGCATTTGGCGATCTGCCGCCTGGAGCGCTCGACGTACTGTGCATCCGCCAGCACTTCGGAGAATTGGAGCTCGCCGAGGCTGCCGCCGCCGCGCACTTCACCCTGAAAGTCATCGGCCAGTTTGCGACAGTCGAGTTTTACGTATTCGTCGCAGATGATGTCCCGCCAGTAGTCGGTGCGGTCACGTTCCTCGAGATCGGAAGTGCCTTTCCGATACCCGCCTGCGAGCAGGCTGGTAGTCACTTTTTTACCAGCCCGCATCGCTCGCCAACTTTCGTCGCGAGTGCATCGGCGTCCGCGGCAGGAAGTTGGTGAGCGATACGGGCTAGTCCTCTTGTTCGCGGAAATAAGGTTGTCGAATGAGTCAATTTTGCACCCGTTGGCCGTTTTCCTGTTGGGCTGGGGCATCGCCCCGTCAGTCCTGGATGTACCTCAGCAGCCCGGTGTCGGGATGGCAGGCGATGTACTCGAATTCGCACCCGTCGGCGGGCAGGGCCGTGACTTCGTGCCAGAGCCTGAGCTCGAGGCCGGCGCCAAAAGTGTCAACCATCTGCAGAAAGCCATCGAATATTGCCAGGTGAGTCGGGTGGCTCTTCGCCCATTGCTCGAAAGCACGGACATCCGTTGCGTACCCGAGCCCGAACGTCTGTTCCGTGGCGCCCCACGTATCGTCTCTTTGCTCGACGAAGCGCAGCGAATAGCAATTGGCCTCCCAGGGATTGTCACGAAGAAATCGCATGCCTTCCAGCAGTACGGGATGCAGTTTCTCGAGATACCAGCGCCTCTGCTCCGGGCTACAGAATTCCCAGTTCTGGCCCGAGCGGATCACACACATGTTCTCGGGCGGTGTAACGAGTACGCGCAGGCCGTCGTCCCCGGTGCGGGCGTGCAGGTTGCCGGCCATGCCGGCGGGATTGCGCAGGTCGTTGGTATCCGAGAGCGGTATTCGGTCCCGCATGCCGCCGGCGTAGCCGTGTTCCAGAATGGGACCGCGCATGGCATCGGCGGAAACTCCGATGCCGTGCGGGCTGGTTGTGGAATGCAGGGTTTCGAGTCGGTCGAACGGCATGGCAATGATTTCCCGCCAGTAGCCTGCCCGGTCCGCATATCGCTGATCGTCGTTCCACCAGCCCGAGTTGGCCTCAAGGTTCCACCACCGGTCATAGGTGGACCTGCGCCAGTAGGCGATGTGGAGGTAGCTGGTGACGCCGTACCGGTCGATATACGCACCCCGCTCGGTTGCCAATGGAAGGAGCGGGTCGGTGAACGCCCGGGCGGCCCAGGCATCGAGCAGCGCCGGGCTGTCCGATTGAGTACCGAAAACTCCGGTGACGGGGGGATCGTTCCGGTCATTCCACGCTGATTGCCAGGCGGCCGCGGGAGGATCCCAACCTGTGGGCATATTGTTACGCGGCATGCGCTACTCCTTTTGTGCGCCAGTCAGCATGACTTTTGTGCGCCAGTCAGCATGTCACCAGCGCGCTGCCGTCCCTGCCCGCATCCTGGTTCCAGTCCGTCGTGCCGAACTCTTCGGGATCCGGTGCGAATTGCTCGACCCGTGGCTGGGGCGAACGATTCAGCAGCAGACGGGTGACGTCCGGCCTGGAATAGTGGCCGACCGGGTCCGCGAAAAGAAACTGGGCGAGATACAGAGAGCCGTGGTCGGGTTCGCTGGCCCCGATCGACAGGACGCTCCTTGATCGGTGTGCGGTCACTGGAACCTGTGCCGGATCGTGACGCCGTATTCTCTCGGCCGGTTGAAGTTGGCCTCATGGAACCCCAGGCCGAAGTTCGAGTCGCCGCTTTCGATGTACCGCTCGTCGGTGAGGTTTGCCACGAAGGCGACCACGTCCATCGACTCTCCCATCGAGAAGCGCAGCGAGGCATTCAGGGTGTGGTATGTCTTCTGGTAGAGGAACGGCGAGTTCTGGGAGTCGTTGAACAGGTCATCGGTGTAGGCGTAATCAAGCCGGAGCGCGAGTTCGTTGGCCTGCAGGAGGATGCTGTACTGGACCCCGGCGTTGAACGAGTGTTCCGGCGCGTTGACGAGTTTGGCGGATTCGTCGATGGTCAGCGACAGCCCGGCGATGGGATTGATTTCGTCGTAGCCGGCATCCAGGTAGCCGTATCCCACGTCGAGTCGCAGATTGGCGGTCACCAGCGCGGTCAACTCGAGTTCCAGACCCGCGATATCCACCGAGCCCGAGTTGGCGGTCACGGGCCCGCCAAGACTGTCGAAGAACGTCACCTGAACGTCCTGGTAGTCCGACGTGAAGGCCGCGGCGTTCAGACGTACCCGGTCGTCGAACCCTTGCCATTTCAGGCCGACTTCATGGGTGTAGACGAACGCCTTGTCGTCCCTGGTATGGCGGACACCGCCGGTGATCGAGAATATGTCGGTCAGGTCCCAGGTTAGCTGAAGGTAAGCGGCCTGGCTGTCGTTATCGACATCGGCGAGGTTGTGGATCGCCGCGGGAAAACCCACGGCCAGGTCTGGCGAGGGCAGGAATACCGGCACGTAGACATTGTCGGTGCCTTCCTCGTCGAAGGCGTACAGCCCCGCCACATAGGTCAGCCGTTCGTCGAATGCCGTGCCGGTCAACTGCAGTTCGTGGGTAGCCTGTTCGTGATGGTATGCGGTGTTGAGGGTTTCGGTGATGGCATGAGGCGAGTTGTCCGGATCGCGGTGGAATACCCCGTCGGTTTCCCGGTGGGCGAATGTGTATTTGAGATCCCAACCGATCCCGTGGTAGGTGCCGGTAAAGGAGATTCCGTCGAGATCGAGTTCGGTGCCGGAGGCGCCGGTCGCGTAGGTGATGTCGCCCTCGCCGCCGGTAACGTACTGAGCGAGATCGGCAAGCCCCTTGCCGATGTCGCCGTAGGTGGCGAGTGCGTACCCGACCGTGCCGGCCCCGGGGGTGAAGCCGTTGAGGACCGAGGCGGCGCTCTGCTCGTCGATTTCCGTCCGGTCGACGCTCAGTTGAAAGTCCAGCGCGTCGGAGGGCTCGAACAGGACAACGCCCCGCACCGCAAACTCGTTGTCGTCGCCGAGCCTGTCGCCCATCAGCACCCGGTCGACGTAGCCGTCGCGGTTCTTTTCCGAAAGCGCAAAGGTGGCGCGCAGTTGTTCGGTGATGGGGAGATCCATGGACGCCCGCAGGTCGCGGCGTTCGAAGTTGCCCGCGGTGACGGCCACATGGCCCCCGAATTCGGCGCCGGGCTTGCGCGCCGTGATGTTGACGGCGCCGCCCATCGTGTTGCGGCCGAACAGCGTTCCCTGGGGCCCCGCAGGACCTCGATGCGCTCGATGTCGAGTACGTCGAGCACGCCCCCGGCGGATCGGGACATGTACACGCCGTCGACATAGATACCCACGCCGGGGTCGGTGGTCAGGCTGAAGTCGGAGTTGCCGATGCCCCGAATGAAAACCACCGCTCCGGAGGACAGCCCGCTGATCGGCGAGGTGGTGTCGAAAACCAGGTTCGGCGTGAAGGCGGCGATCTCGGAGATATCATCGAAGCCCCGCTCCTCGATGGCGGTGGCCGTGAAGGCCGTTACCGCGACCGGCGTATCCTGCAGGCTCTCCTCCCGCTTCTGCGCCGTTACGATGATCTCTTCGATGACGGGACGCGCATCCGTGACCGGTTCGCTCGCGAACAGTTGCCCGCAACCGAGCAAGGCGGCACCCAGGGTACCGAAAGTAAAGGGTTTGCAGTTTTCCATCTCGACATCCTCTCTGACCGGAATAGTGGTCCCTACCGTTCTCCGCCGGCTTTCCGGGCGATGATGCCTGAGCGGCGGCGGGAAGCCCTTGCGGAAAAAGGTACGATTTCTTGCCTATTCGGGCACCAGCGAGCCGAACAAGTTCCCCGGAGTTTCAGCAGGCGCTGGTGTGGGCCGGCTCGAGGGGTCAGGTCGGGAGGTGCTGCAGGACGCCGCCCGGCGCACACGCGGGACGAACCGGTGAGGATTGCGCCCGGGGAGGCGTGCGGGACAGTCGGCCGCGGCCCCGGGGTTTGTCGAACAGGATTTTGTACGACGACTCGCTGTCTGCGCAGGAGCCCTGACCGACTTGCGGCCAGCACGCAGGGCAGGGTCATTTCACGCTGGCCGGAAACGCCGATTTGAACCGCAGATGGCACGTAATTGTTCCCGGTGTCGAGCGTTTATCAAAGCCAAACGCCAGCGGCTGCGTAGCGTGAAATGGCCCTGGCACGCAGGGCGGAGCGTCTTGGCAATTCCCCCCTCTTTGCGTAGTGTGTGCCCCCCTCCCACCCAGGAAAGGCTGCAGTCGATGAAAAAGTACCGTAAATCAGAGTCCTTTGCCCTCAGGCCCGTTGTTCGAGCGATTCGGCAGCAGTCCTGGGCCTCCGCCGGGGCGGTTGCCCTTGTTTCCGGCATGGCCGCAGCGCCGGTGGCGCTCGCTCAGGAAGGCTTCTCCATCGAGGAAGTGATCGTAACCGCCCAGAAGCGGGATGAGAGCGCTCAGGATGTGCCGATCAGTATCGATGTGCTCGACGAGTCAACATTAGAGGACTTTGCCGTCACCGACCTGGCGGACTTCGTCCAGCTATTGCCGTCGGCGAACTATATTTCCATAGGGCCGGGCAGCGGCGACATCTACATTCGCGGCATCTCCGGTGGCGGCGAAAGCGCTCTCGGCTCCTCGCCCAACGTTGCCGTCTATTTCGATGAGCAGCCGATTACCGCCGTTAACCGCTACCTCAATCCCCACATCTACGACATTGCCCGAATAGAGGCGTTGGCGGGTCCGCAAGGCACCCTGTTCGGCGCCAACTCCCAGTCGGGCAGCATTCGCCTCATCGCCAACAAACCGAACCCTGGTGGATTCGAAGCCAAATACGACCTGGAGGTGAACTCCATCAGAAAGGGCGGCGAGGGTTATCTGCTCGAAGGTATGGTGAACATTCCGATCAGCGACCAGGCGGCGTTGCGCGTGGTCGGTTGGCACAAGGAGGACGCCGGCTTTGTCGACAATGTCCCCGCTACCCACACCTTCAGTAACGCCAATGTCCGTGCGGGGCTGACCGATCCGGCCCTGATCGCCAAGGCAGCCGACATCACCGTGAACAACGATGATATAGCCGAAAAGGACTTCAACGAAGCGACCACCAGCGGCGCCCGGGCGCTGCTCGGCATCGACCTGGGCGACAACTGGACGGTGACCGCGGGCGTTATGCGTCAGGAATTGGAAAGTTCCGGCGTTTGGGACCATGACCCCACCGATGTGGGCGACCTTGAAGTGGTGCGTCTGCTGCCGGATACCTACGACGATGAATGGACCCAGATCTCCCTCGTCGTGGAGGGCGAAATTGCCGGCCTGTCCGTTACCTACGCCGGCGCCACTCTCGACCGCAAGACGTTCAGCCAGGTGGACTATTCGCTGTACAGCGACTACTACATCTCCGGCGGCTTCGTGCAGCGCTTCTATTCCTGTTACGTCGCCTACTTCGGCGATTGCGTCGATCCACGAGAACTCGCCACCTACGACGAGAACTTCGATCGCGACAACCACGAAATTCGCATCGCCTCGCCCCAGGACCGGCGTTTTCGGGCGCTTGTGGGCGCCTTCTACGAAGAAAGCAAACACGCCTTTGATTGGGAGTGGCATGTGTTGGGCCTGGCCGGCCTCGCCAGCGCCGGCACACCCGCGGCAGTGGAGCCGCCGGATATCTATTGGACAACGGACCAGGTGCGCGACAGCGAGGAATTGGCATTTTTCGGCCAACTTTCCTTCGACCTTACGGACGCGATCACGGCGTCGTTCAGTGCCCGCTATTTCGACTATGAAGTCAGTCTGCAGGGCTTTTCCGGCACGGTCTGGTTTCCCAACCGGTTCGGCCCACGCGTCGAAGACTACAACACGGATCTGGTCACCGCAGACAAAGACGTGGTTATTCGGGGCAACCTGTCCTGGCACGTCACAGACGACGCCATGCTCTACGCCACCTATTCGGAAGGCTATCGTCCGGGTGGCCTGAACCGGGTCTACAACACCGTGGCGGGCGGCTCATTCGAGCCGGACTTCGTGCAGAGCTGGGAGATTGGCCTCAAGGCGTCCGCGCTGGAAGGCAGGATGCGCTACAACCTCGCCGCTTTCACCATGAACTGGGACAATTTTCAACTCTCGCGCCTGGATAATTCCATTTCGCCGCTGACCCTCACCTACAACATCGGTCAAGCCCGCAGCCGCGGCATCGAGGGGGATGTAGCCGTGCTGCTGACGGAAAATTGGGAGTTTTCGGCGGCCTTTTCGTTCATCGACGCGGAGTTGACGGAAAACTACTGGGTCAACAGCGCCAACTTCGGCAATGAGGCATTGCTGACGGGTCGCAGCGGCGCGCCCAAGGGTAGGCCTTTGCCGCGTGTGCCCAAGTTCAAGGCGAACGTCTCGTCGAGGTATGGCTTCCAGCTCGGCGAGCGCAACGCCTATATCCAGGGCTCGTACATTCACACGGGCAAGTCGTACAACGCCTTGTTGGATACCAACCCACCGATCCGGGCTCGCAGCGTGCAGGGGTCCTACGACGTGCTCGACCTGTCCTTTGGGCTTGAGTGGGAAACTTCCTCGGCCGAGTTGTTCGTTCGCAATGTGACCGACGAGCGTGCCGAGGTATTCAAGAACGCAGCTTCCTGGGATGGCCGAATAACCACCAACCGACCGAGGACCATAGGCTTGCGTTGGCGACAGAAATTCTAGGCTGTTGAAGGGGCGCCGTGATCCTTCCCATCGCGCGGCCGCTGGTCGCGCTCGGCTTGGTTCCGACGCTTGCTGTCGGCGACCTGCTTGCCTTTCAACTCTACGCTGCCTCGCCGAGCGCGGCGCGCAGGGGCTCCAGATGTGCCTCGAAGTGCCGCCATTGGGCGACGGCGTTGCGGTAGATTGGCTGGCGAACCTGCTCGGAACTGGCCGTGCGCACCGCACGGCGATTCTGGTGATAGGACAGGCAAGCCGGTTCGAACGGCAGACCGCAGTAGTCGAGCAGCCTGCGAACCTCGGTCTCCAGGTCGTCGATGACGTTCTCGTAGTCCACCCGCAGCACGCGTCCCGGCAACACGCGATTCCAATGCGCCACCAAGTCGGCGTAGTCCCGGTAGTAGCGTCCGATGTCCTCCAGGCTGTAGGTGAATTCCTGGCCCGCGGCGAACAGTTGCTTGAAGGCGCTGAAACAGGTGGCCATGGCGTGCCGGCGCGCATCGACGATGCGGGCGTTTGGCAGGATCAGGTGAATCAGGCCGATGTGGGCGAAGTTGTTCGGCAGTTTGTCGATGAAAAACGGGGCGCCGCGGCGCTGTACGCGCGCGGCATCGAGAAATTCCTGGCCAAGGGCCGCGCACTGTTTCCGCGTCAGGTCCCAGAGAATTTCAGGATACCTGGAAGGATCTGACTTGTTCTTCTGGCCCGCCAGCCGCCGCACGAATTGGGGTATGTACGGCAACTCCATCGTACCGTCCACCTGGGAGTGGCTCGCCAGTATCTGCTCGAGCAGCGTCGAGCCGGAGCGGGGCAGGCCGACGACAAAGATGGGATCGGGCGCCGCATGGCCGTATCCCTGCCGGGATTGCAGCCGCTCGGCGGTGCAGGATTTTGCCATGGCGAGCATCGCCGCCGCGTTGGCGTCGGCATCGTAGCCGCTCCGGGCGCGCTTGATCTCGTTGCCCCGGGCATAGGCGGCGAATGCGCCGTCGTAGTCGCCGGTGTCCTCGAGCGCCTTGCCCAGGGCGAAGCCCAGGTGAAACTCGTCTCTCGGCGTCAGCTTGTCGCTCGCCGCCAGCCGCCGCATGGCCTGAATCTCGTCTTCCTCAAAGCGAAAAGTCTTCAGGTTGGCGAGGCTGAACCAGGCTTCTCCGAGAGAGGGATCGGCGGCGACGGCGTTGCGGTAGGCGGCGATGCAGTCCGCCGGCCGCCCCAGGGTCTTCAGCGCGTGCCCGTAGCTCATCTGCAGCCCGGCGTGCCCGGGGGCTCGCTCGAGAACCCGTTCATAGCGGGCGATGGCCTGTTCGTACTCGCCCACATTGACCAGTATCGAAGCCGCCAGCACCGGATGGGAGAGACTATCGGGTTCGGCTGCCTCGAGGATGCCGATTTCCTGCAACGCAGCCTCGAACTGCCCGGTTTTGCCGAGCGCATTGGCGTAGTTGTTGCGCGCCAGGTGGTAGTCGGGGGCGAGTTCCAGGCAACGGCGCAGCAGCTTTGCGGCATCGTCGAATATTTCCAGTTGCAGCGCGATATCCGCGAGCAGGCGGATGGCGTTGACATCCGTCGGCCAGCGGTAGAGATAGTCGCGGCAGATGCCTTCGGCCATGCCGAGCTTGCCGTCGGCCACCAGCCGCACCGCCTGCCGCAATCCGGGATGCGTGCCGGAGGCGGCCATGTATTCCCTGAAGGCTTTGTCCGCGGCCTCTTCGTCGCCCTGGTCCGCCAGCAACTCGCCAAGCGCCTGCCAGGCCGGGGCGAGCCCGGGGTCCGCCTCGATGGCCTTCTCGAAGGCCGATTGCGCTTCTTTCCTCTGGCGGTTGCCGCGCAGCGCCAATCCCAGTTCATGCAGGACCGGTGCCGCATTGGGCGCCTTTTCCGCCAGTGGACGCAGATCCCTCAGCGCGTCGCGGGAATCGCCCAGGCGGTTCTTGGCGACGGCGCCGATATAGGCGGCCCGCCCATCCCCCGGAAACTGCTTGCGGATCTCGCGCGATTGGGCAAGCGCCGCATCGAAGGCTCGCTCCTTTAGCAGTTTCCTGGCATTCGCCAGGGCGGTATCGAGGTCGCCGTAGGGCATCGCGGGCAGCCCCTATCGAATTCCCGGGCGCACTAGGTTCCTCGCCAGAGGTCTTCGCGCAGTTCGTCGCCGGCGTTCAACGCGCGGGCGAGCACGAAGAAGAAATCGCTCAACCGGTTGAGATAGCGGGCTCCGTCGTCCAGCCTCGACTCGCCTTTGTCGCCCTGTCGCGTGGTGACGCGGGAGATCCTGGTCTTGCGCCGACTCACGGCCGCGGTCCGGAATTGGCCACGATGGCCATAGCGGGGGACCGGTCCGGACCGGGCGTCGGGACAGGTCCGGTTCGTGCTGAACCCTGCGGGATTGGAATGCCTGCGTTTGCCATGCAAGTTGGGTGCCGTGGCCAGCCCTCTGCCGGCGAACGGACGTTATGGGTGGGGCTGGCGGGATTGTCAAGAAACCGGTGCCGATTGCCCCGGGTATCCCCACGCCGACGGGGTGGAGGTCCGAACGGGTAGCGGCACGCGAACGGAGAAAGCCATGCCGTCATTCGACATCGTCTCGGAAGTCGATCTGCAGGAAATGCGCAACGCGGTCGACCAGGCGGGGCGCGAGTTGCGGTCCCGTTTCGACTTCCGCGGCGTGGACGCGAGCTTCGAGCTCGTCGATGCGGGCGTGCAACTCCTGGCGCGCGAAGACTTTCAGCTCAGGCAGATGGAGGACATTCTTCGTGACAAGATGGCGCGGCGCGGCGTGGACGGCGCCTGTCTCGACCCACGAACGATCGAGGGGGCGGGCAAACAGCGCCGTCAGCTCTTCGGCCTCAAGCAGGGCATCGACCGGGACACGGCGAAGAAGATCGTCAGGATGGTCAAGGACTCGAGGCTCAAGATGCAGACGCAGGTCAACGGCCCGAAACTGCGCGTCACCGGCAAGAAGCGCGATGACCTGCAACAGGTGATCGCCATGCTCAAGGAAGCCGAACTGGACGTGCCCCTGCAGTTCGACAACTATCGCGATTGAAGTGGGAGATGCCGCCGGGCGCCCTGGCGTTGGCGGTCGGAGAATCCGGCTGCATCGCCGCCCTGTCGGGCGCCGCAATCATGGTTGAGGAGGCAGGCAGCCTGGAGAACGCCCGGTAATGCAGGAAAAGGCTCTCGCAGCGAATGGCGGCACCCCGACCCTGGCGGCCTGGCTGCAGCCGCGGGTCGGGGCACTGCTCTTGCTGGGCTTTTCCTCCGGCCTGCCGCTGTTGCTCATCTTTGCCACGCTCTCGCTGTGGCTTCGGGAAGCCGGGGTGGATCGAAGCGCGGCCACTTTTTTCAGTTGGGCGGCGCTTGGCTATTCGTTCAAGTTCGTCTGGGCGCCGCTGATCGACAGGCTGCCGTTACCCGTGCTGTCGAAGCGGCTCGGCCAGCGGCGCGGCTGGCTGCTGGTGGCGCAGTTTGCCGTCATTGCCGCCATAACAGGGATGGCGTTCTGCGATCCGGGAACATCCAGGGGCTTTACCCTGATGGCGTTCGCCGCGGTTGCCCTGGGGTTTTCCTCGGCGACCCAGGACATCGTGATCGATGCGTACCGCATTGAGGCGGCGGACGACAAGATGCAGGCGCTGCTGTCGTCCGCCTATGTCGCGGGATACCGGGCCGGCATGGTGGTCGCCGGAGCGGGCGCTCTGTATCTCGCCGCCGGGTTCGGCAGCACGGCCGAGAACTATGTGCATGCGGCCTGGAAGTGGACCTACCTGTGCATGGCCGCCACCATGCTGATTGGCGTTGGGACCACCCTGGTCATTCGCGAACCCGTCCGGCGGAACTTTACCGCCCACTTCCACGGCACGCCGGACTACGCCCGCTTCCTGTTGCTGTTCGCGCTCGTGGTGGGAACCTTCGTTACCGCCTTCGTCACGCTCCGGGACTGGATGGATGCGGCGAGCGTTTGGCTGGCCGCCGGGGTCGGGCTCCACGCAACGCCGGTGGCCTTTCTGCTGGAAGCCCTGCGCGTCGGCGCATCGGTGGCCCTGGCGCTGGCGGTGGCGCGGGCATGCGTGGCCGCCGGGATCGTTCGCCAGGCCATGGTGCGGGACACCTACGTGGCGCCGGTGCTGGACTTCTTCGAGCGTTACGGACGGGCGGCGCTGCCGATACTGCTGCTGGTCGGCTTCTACCGGGTCTCCGACATCGTCCTCGGCGTGATCGCCAACATCTTTTACTGGGACATGGGTTACAGCAAGGAGACGATCGCCACCGTCACCAAGGTATTCGGCATCTGGATGACCATATTGGGCGGCTTCCTGGGCGGCTGGCTGGCCCTGAAGTACGGCGTGATGAAAGTGCTGATGCTCGGTGCGGTGCTGACGGTGGCGACCAACCTGCTGTTCATCGTACTGGCCGCATCGCCGGGCGACCTGCCGCTTCTTTATGCGGTGATCGGGGCGGACAACCTGACCGCGGGGCTTGCCAGCGCCGCCTTTGTCGCCTACCTGTCCAGCCTGACGAGCCTGTCCTTCACCGCCATGCAGTACGCCATCTTCAGCTCGCTCATGACGCTGGTTCCCAAACTGCTGGGCGGCTATTCGGGTACGGTAGTGGAGGTGGTCGGCTACTCCTACTTTTTCCTGGGCGCGGCGGTGATAGGCATACCGGTGTTTTTCCTGGTGGCGCTGGCCGCGCGCCACGACCAGGCCCGCAAGCGGCGCCAGGGCGGGCCCGGAGCCGAATTGGCGGGGGATGGTTAGCTCTGCACCGCCCCGCGGTCCCCGCGAACGCGCGGGACGGTTCGCTCATCATACCCACGCCCTCGCCGACTTGGCCGACCTCGAGCCCGACGATGGCCGCGTCCGGCGCGAGAACACCGTTTTCCCGCAGGACCGAGGTCAGCCACTCCGGGGTAATGCCCTGGGGCATGAGCGGTAGCGGTCTAGTCGTCATGGTTCCTCCGCCAGGCCGCGCGTTGACCTTGCCACGAGTCGGGCCAGGGCCACATGGCGCCCGTCCGGATCCGTGACGATACCTTCTTCCTGGTGGAGTACCCTCAGGTCGCCCGCCATGCCGGGGAGTTCACCCGGCGCGAGCAGAAACGCGGGATTGGACGGGCCGGCGATTGACACGGCCAGGTTTTCCTGGTCGACCGCCAGGTGCTCTTCCACCATCAGAACCCCGGCAGGCGAAAGCTTTTCGGGCAGGCTGCGAATCAGGCGCCGATTCAGATAGCGGAACACGCAGATGACTTCGAATCTGCCCTCTACCTCCAGACCCTCCTCCAGATCCTGCTGCCGCCAGTCGATATCCAGCCCCGCGTTGCGGGCCGAGGAACGGGCGCGTTCCAACCCCACCGTGGAGATGTCGGTGCCCGTCACCTCGAAACCGTTGCGGGCCAGGAACAGCGCATTGCGCCCTGCGCCGCAAGCCAGATCTAGGGCCCGCCCCTTCGGCAACCGGCCGATCCAGTCCTTGATCAGGGCGCTTGGATGGGTGCGCCCGGCGAATGCGCCTTCGCGGTAGCGCGCATCCCACTTCTCCCGGTCGGCTCTGCTCATGACGACCGATTCGCGCTCAGAATCCGGTTCTGGTGCCGCTTTCGCACTGGTTCGAGCGCCCGTTCGTCCAGGGATCAGGGTTGCCAGCGACAGCTTTGCGCCACGCGGTCTCCGACGAATTCGACGCCCTCCCGTTCGAGGCGCTGCCGCTGAGTCCGGTAGCCGTCGCTTTCTTTGCGCAACGAGATGCGCAGACTCACGTTGACCACCCGGTGCCGCGGCAGGCGCGTGCCGGCGGGCAGATTGGCCAGCGTGCGGCCGACAAGGCGGGCGTGGGCAGGCATCCCCGCGAGCGCCGCAACCTGGCCGTAGGTGGCGATCTTGCCGCGCGGAATCATTGCGACCACCTGCCAGACGCGTGCTTCGGGAGTCTGCTCTTCGGCCATGCTGCAGGTTGCTCTTGCTACGCGGCTTGTCGTGTCATGAGGGCGCGCTAAAAGTTGCGATGTTCCAGCAGCAGACCGGCACTCTCGTAGTTGTCCGACAGAAGCCTGCCGCGCGCGCGAGACCTTTTGCGCACAAAGAGGTCGAAGAATGCCAGTACCTTTTCCCGTTGAATCCGGTGGGCGAGTTCAGGTTCGGCCAGCCGATAAGTGACGCCCGGTTCGAAGTAGCGGGGAAACTCCCTGTTTTTCAAATCCGGCCACCAGTAGTCGCCCGACACGCCGAAACTCGCGTGATTGGCATCGCGCAACATCGCCCAGACAACCGGCGCCGCCGAGTTTTCGAAAGCCGTCCGCAGTACGGGAAACGGATTCTCCGCCGTCGGCATCTCCGCGCCCGCAGCCTCGGCCCTGGCCTCGGCAAGGCGGATGATCAATCGGTCCTCGGCGCTGGCAAGCAACAGCATGGGCCGGCCGATCTCGCCGGGCCCGTAGGGCCCGTCGGCGCTGAGAATGGCCGATTCCCGGCCCGGAGGAGCCAGCAGCTCCGGCGGCAAGGCGGGTCGGGGGTCCGGCATTGATGGAGGCGCCACCGCCACGCCGGCGAGAAACCGGCGCTCCAGCGGCATGGCGGACAACACCGTGGATGCGCCGAAGGAACGCCCCATCAGGCCGATGCGATCAAGATGCAGCGATCCGGCGAACGGCCCTTGACGATTCAGCCTCTCCAATTCATCCAGGGTAGCGCGCAGGTCGGCGATCCGTTGCAGCAGGGCCTGATCCAGTGCGAACAGGGCCTCGGCACTCGAACGGTCCGCGGCCAGAGGCGTGTAGCTCTGGCCGTAGTTGTCGGGCGGGCCGTAGGTGCCGTATTCGTTGAACGATTCGAGTACCTCGCGCATTCGTGCCTTCATTGCGGGGTGTCCGCCGTTCGCCGCCAGGGCAGGGTCCTCGCCGGTCATGGAAAAGGGCGAGTTACCGGTGTGTTCGGGAGCGATGACCACGTAGCCGTGTGCTGCGAGGTGCTCGCAGACAGTTTGCATGTTGTAGCGGCTGCCGGCGTCGCCATGGGACATGACGATGACGGGCAGCGGGTTAGCCGAAAGGGCGACGGGCGCATCCACATAGCTGCCGCGCTCGCGGGTGAACAACTCGTCGATCGCCGCGTCGATCCGTGCGCCGGTAACGCCTGGAGCAACCGTATCCGGCGTAAGGTGGAAGAAGGTGGTGCGCGTCATCATCAGCCGGTGCACGGCCCGGTTTCCGAAGACGTAGTCGCCGTAGGTCGCCCGGCGGAACGGGGCGGCGGGCGCGCGTGCGCCGGTGGCCGTGGATCGGTGTCCGGGTCCGGGTTCTCCGCTGCCGCCGCCTTTCGTTCGGGGCTCGAGTGCGTGGGGATCGACCGGATACCAGATTTCGGTAATCAGGGTTCTGATCCCGGATTCGATTCCCGCCGCTTCATCGTATCCCCGGCTCGTGTCGTGAATGAAGATGGTGGTGTTGCCGACGGCAAACTGCGCATCGGTGACCCGCGCGTCGCCGGTTGCGGCCTCGACGCCACCCATGGGGAGGGTCGCCATAAGCGCCATTACCGAGATCAGGGCGAACCGCCAAAGGTATCCGCCCGAGGGCACGAAGGTCGGCGTCACTCGCATGGGACAGATGTTGCTTCCTGTCATAACCGGGCTCCGAGTGGGCGTACCGCACTCAACTGCCGGCACGCCGGGCGGGCTTGCCTTCCCGGGTTGACGGGTGCAGGCACAAGCCTTAAAGGTGCCGGCAGGTGAGTCCGGTACGCCCACTCTCATTCCAGGGGCGAAGATTGTTCCCCGCGCTTGAGGGCGCCGTGTCAGCGTCCTGGCCCACCGGGGTCGAAACTTGCATGACAGATCCAGGTAAATTCTCGTGGGGCTCTTTTACATCCTTTCGAGCCGATCGGAAAGCGCCGCGATACGAAGCGGAAGACGCCGTGCGGCTCATTGCCGACAATCCCCTGATCGCAACCCCGGAACGAGCCGTCCCCGGAGCCTTGGAAGCCTTGTACCGCGAGGATGGCATGGCGGCCGGCGGCGCCTACCTGGCTTTGTGGCGACACGCGGTCGTGTCGCTGTTGGCGCGTAGCGCGAGCACGCCGAGTGAGCCGCGGGACTGGGCCATTGCCGCCAGTGTGTCATGCGACTGCGAACTCTGTGCCAAGCTCAAGGCGTTTTGCAGAGATCCTGTCAAACAGGTTCTGCGCTTTCCGTTGCGCAAGGAATTGCGTGCGCACCTGCACCGGCAAATCGACAATGATCGACTCGACATGTCCCACGTAACCGAACGGCGCGGCAGGCCTTTTACCCTCGTTTGCACCAAGAACCGCGCGAGTTACCAACGGCGCCTCGCCGAGTACGCCAAGGATGTCGAGGTCATGCGTTCGTTGATTCATACGGCGCCGGTAGGGGCAGCGGCAGGAGCCTGCTCCGCTGAACTGGCCCGGTTGCGCGAAGCGGTAACCAATATCACCGGGTAAAATCGCTGGAACTTCAGGCTGACGGGGCGATGCCCCAGCCCGACGAGAAAGCGGTGAATGGTTGCGAACTCGACTCATTTGAAAATCCTATCCGCGAATAAGAAGTCTAGCCCGCATATCGCGTCAAGCCGCTTGTCGAGTTGACGAATGTCTTTTGATTTCGCTCACCTTTGTTGCACATTTCGGCTTTCTGTAGCGTTACAAACCGCGCTGGCCGACAACCCGTTCGCACGCATCGACGAGATCCTCACGGGCGAGTTGGCTGCCGGAAGGCAGATCTATTCTGCCGCCTACATCATGCCAACGTCCCGGTCGGCCGGCCACCTGCGAAGAGGGCGAGCCTGATCGTCTCCAAAACCTGCGCGCAAATGCTCGCGGATCCTCAAGACAACGCCCCGCTATGATCTCGTCGAATTGAAGTCAGGAAACCGCGGCATGTTGATGTCACGCGATCCTTAAGGCCGGGTGAGCCTGGATGCGACGGCTACAAGCCAGCCAGGTCAGGTGCCCGGCGGCACGAGAACAACGCCATGCCTGGCAAGGTCATCGTCGAAAGCGAACGCCAGCGCAATGCCCCGGTCTTGCGTAAGAGTAATGCTGACCGGTCCGTAAGGCTCACGCGGCGCTCGGCGGCTGCCAGAAGGGCGTCCATTGCTCGATGCAGCAAGACGTCGTCTATCCCACAGGATGCGCAGAAACGGCAGCATATCGGCATAGAAGACCCGCACGGCCTCAACGCCTATTCGCGCCTGTGCAGAAGGGAGACGGTTTCAAGAACGACGAACGACGACGTGACCAGGCTGGCCCCAAGCTCCCGCAATGATGCTGCACCAATGCGCGCCGCCTGGTGGCTCTCGTCGTCCTCCACCAACAGCGCGTACATCGCCGATGTGTCGACGAAAACATCCATCACGAAAATGCCTCCGGGAGATAGTCATCGTGCTGCCTGGCGACATCGGCCGCGCCGTCCGGCGAGCGAAAACTCCCGGCGGCAGCCAGAAAGCGTTCCCAGTCGGCATTAGCTTGCTCGCTTGCGAGTACATGGTCTACACCTTCCCGAACCAGTCGCGCAAAAGATGTCGAGCGGCGGGCGGCAAGGGCTTTCAGGCGTTCGTATTGACCGGGTTCCAGTTGAATTTGAGTTCGAATCATCTGCCGGTGTGTTATCACTCAGATGCTTACATGATAACGCTGGCTAGACGGTAGCGAAACGATGGCACCATTTTCGATGGCTCGCCATCGTCGCGGCCCGGAACTGTTACCGTCGCCACCAGGTACTTGTACCACTGCCGACGTAAGGCTTTCGCCATGCAGCCTACCCAAGTCGTCCTCACGGAATGTATGATCGCCTGCACACCCGGAATCATGGCGATGACGATGCAGTACCCGGCCCGATCTTCCGCCCCCGGAACGAATACCCCCAACAAGGCGCCCGGGAAAACTCCTGACGAGCCTTTAGGGCCGGTGCGCGTCGAGGTGCCCATGCCACGCCACCTGTTCGACCGCCTCACGAACCACGATCATGCGCCGAGATGCCGATACGATGAGGCGGACGGCATGGCCGAGTTCGTTGCCGCACCAGGCATCGCGCACGAGTCGCGCGCCTGGGTCCTGTCCCGCCTGTTCGGTCACCTCGAAGCTGAACTGGCCGATGCGGGGCGGTTCCCCGGCTTTTCCGTCGCGCTCTCCACGCGCCTGTTGAGCGGCGACGGCGCCTTCGAACCGGACACCTGCATCTTCGTCGACCCGGCACGAGCTATTCGCGCCCGCGAGATCGCGGGTTACCTGGACACCGACCAGGGTCACCCGGTACCAGACCTCGTCGCGGAAGTAGACCGCTCGGTGGATTCGAGCCACAAGCTCGGTCCCTACTTCCGCATGGGCGTCCGCGAAGCCTGGACCTGGAGCGCCGAGGACGGCGCCGCGATCTGGATCCCGGATGCCTCTCATGACGCGGGATTCGCACCATCCGACGCCAGCCGCGTGTTTCCTCCGTTGACCCGCGATGGGTTGAACGAACTGCTGGCGGACACCGGCAGCGAAGAGCAATATCGGCTATCGCGCCGACTCGCGGAACGTATCGCGAGGGCGTTTTCCATCGGCTGGATTCAATCGTAGAGGCGAATTCGAAACGCGGCTCCCCGACCTGCCGATTCTCGTGCTACTCACCCGCCTCGCCCCGTATGCCCTTTAGGGGTGATACTGCTGCAGCGAGAACTCGCGCAGAAACCGGTAGTGGCGCACGATTGCCGTAAGCAACGTGGCGCGGTACTCAATGGCCGTCAGGCGTGCCTGCGCGCGTTCAGGTGCGGCCGGAAATCGTGTTCACATGTTCCCGGAAAACTGTTCAAGTGCATCGGAATCTGCAATGAGGTGAGAAACGTGGGCAAAACAAACATTGTATTGATAACAGTTGCGGCTATTGTCAGCAGTACGGCCACGCCATTAATGGCTAGCGAGTCCGATTCTTCGGAGTATCTCAATTCGGGAAAAGTACTCCTTGCCAACCTCCCTTTCTCGGAAGCAGTTCGTGTAGGCGGCACGCTTTACTTGTCCGGCCAGATTGGAATTGTCCCCGGCACGATGAAACTCGTGCCCGGCGGCCTGCAAGGAGAGACTCGACAAACCATGGAAAACATCAAGACAAGTCTGCAGGCACACGGCTATTCCATGAACGACCTGGTCAAGTGCGTCATCATGCTCGCGGACATATCCCAGTGGGCAACATTCAATGACATCTACAAAACTTATTTCGATGCACGTTTTCCAGCCAGAAGCGCGTTCGGCGCCAACGGACTCGCACTTGGCGCACAAGTAGAAATCGAATGTATCGCCAACCGGCAGACGGGGTCGGAGTAAAGTGAAAGCGCCGGAGTACACTCGGCGCCGATCGGCTTGGTGGC
Organism: Candidatus Azophilus sp.; assembly: GCA_965220425.1. Lineage (GTDB taxonomy): Bacteria > Pseudomonadota > Gammaproteobacteria > Pseudomonadales > Azotimanducaceae > Azophilus. The sequence goes on from OZ244830.1 coordinate 63,357, forward strand.
CTGTTGATGTTTTTTGACTTTAACCCGCATATTGCACCAAGCCGCTTGTCGAGTTGACGAATGTCTTTTGATTTCGCTCACCTTCATTGCGCTTTTCGGTTTTATGTAGCATTACATACCGCGCTGGCCGCGCCCTCGCTGGTCTTTTGCCCGCGTGCGCGCACATGCTCGCTCCACCATAGGCGGGGCTATGCTTCCGCTCGCGAGCACGCGCACGCGCACGCGGGCAAAATCCTGCGCGATCATCGCGGCCCTTGGTGCAATATGCGGGTTAAGGAGTCGATAGCCCGCGCAGATCAACAGGCAACTGCCGGGAGAACGCCCACATGACTCGAGTCGCAACGGTCAGGAAGACCTGGTTCGCCTGGCGAGGTAGCTGCGCAGCAAACCCGGGTGGATCTGCTGAAGTTCACGCCTGAGCAGAACGCTCCGCTCGTCAACTTGACCGTGCTTTTCGCGCGGCATGAGCCGAAGCGAACGCACGAGGTTGAATGCCCTTTCCGGCTGGCTGTGTCCGGCCATGCCGGAAAGTGCGCGAGCCAACCCGGGCTCGTGAACGAGCATCCAGGCGGGAAACCACTCGGCGGACAGCTCCTCGTCGCCGTCGCCTTCCGTCATTGCCAATTGCCAGGCACGTGCGACGCCGGATTCTTCGAATTTCGATGACTCGACCAGCTTGCCGAATTCATCCGGCGCCAAGAGACACATCGCGAACCAGTACTTCAGCGCCTGTGTGCGATTGGCCAGACGAGACTCCGCCCTGGCCAGGCGCGCAAGCAGGACCGGCTGCATTCGAAAGCCCGGCACCGCCAGCACCGACTGCTTCAGGCGCTGCCAATCGCGGGCCTGTTCCAATGCGAAACTGGCATGTCTGTCGGGATACTCGGGATTGAACCCCGCGGGCTCGAGAGTGTGACCGATATCGAGCCACAGCGGCGCCAGGAAATCGGAGCCGCGCGTGCCGGCCAGAAACTCGCGGGCCGCGGGCAGCCAGTCGCGCTCCATACGCTCGAGCGATTCGAAGCCCTGAACAAGGCTTCCCGGCGGTGGTGCCTCCAATGCCGAGATCAATGTTTCGGCGTGAGTGAGGTATTTGTAGTCAGGTATCGAAGCGGATACCCGTCTCAGTTCGTCCCGTGCCAGGCTTGCATCGCGCGCCACCAGTGCACTCAGCAGGGCGTTGACGCTCGCTGTCTTCCCGCCATCCAGAAAAAGATCGGGTTGGTCACTATCCGCGGGCCGATAGCGGTGGCCCAGCATCTCGTTGAGAAGCGGATCCATCGACGCGGTCAATTGGTGCTCCGAATAGTCATCCAGGCCATGGTGGGCGACCCGTTCGGAAACCAGACCGAGCGCCTCGGCGAAGGAAGATGCCGATCGCAGGAGCGCCTTTATTCGTCCCGCGTCTTCGAACGCTTCGTCGAGGCTCGGAAGCCTGCCACGGCGCCAGGCTCGATAAAGCTCCTCGGAGAGTTGACCTTCAGCCTTAAGCAGGTCGACGGGCGAATATTCCTGGCGGTCGACCAGCAAGCTGTAAACGGTATTCTCTATCGACACGTTGAGTGCGTGCAGTCCGAAAGTCCTGAAGAGCCAATGCGACTCCTGTTGACGCGACAGGTTACCGGAATGCCCGGCTCCTCGACCCTGCACCTGAAAGCGGCGGCGCCGTCCGGCTCCAGGGCGAGCGTAGTGACATCCACGTTGTCCATTCCGAAAAGTTGTGGCGTCTCCCCAAGCTGCGGGCAATACGCGAGTTCGGTCAGGATACGCACTGGAACCATCGGCTTGTCATGGCGCATCAAGGCGCGGCATGGTTATGACAAGGGTTTCTCAAGACCGGGTGTGCCTGGATGCAGTCCCAAGCCGCTACCGCCGCCACCAGGCCCAGCGGCGTGGCCGCCGGACGGGGCTGCCGAGAAAGTCCTCGGTGAGCCGGCGGTTGAGCGCGAGCTGCCCGGAGGCGCTGGCGGTGTCGTCCAGGAGCCAGTCCGGGATATCGGCCCGCGTCCGGGTGAATTCGATAGGCGCGACGGCAACGAGGAGATTGTCACCCGAGATAGTCCAGCACTGCTCCGGCGGGCGACGTTCAGCACTGTAGCGGTCCGGGCCCAGGAGTCCTGCGAGGATCCGGCGCGGCCGCTCGAAGGCGCGCTGCTGATACTCGGCGAGGGTCATGGCGTCGCACCAGGCGGGCGGTTGACGGTCCGGGGGCAGGTTCTCGCGGAAGAGCGCGCACAGCACCGAAGAGGACAGCAGCAGCGCATCGGTGGAGTCCGCGTCATCGGCCGGGGGAGTGGCTTCCCGGCAGTCCAGCTCCGCGAGCATTCTCTGCAGGTAGGCCCGGTATAGCGACGTGCTCATGCGCTCGCGAATCGCCGCCACCGATCGCTGCAGACGGCGGCGCGCGGCGGTGTTGTCCCCGGGCAGGGCGGTACGGGTGTAGATCATCAGGCAGCGCTTGACGATCTCCGACTTGAAGCTGCGCGCATCGGCGTTCATCGACAGGGCGAAGCAGGGGTACTCGTGAAAGGGAATGGTTTCGTCTTTCACGATCTCGTCGGCGTAACGGTTGAACCGGTCGCGGGTGACGTCGTCGAAGACCACCGGAAAGCGCTTGTAGGACTGCTGCAGCCCGCGCAACCTGCCGGGCGTGAAGTCCTGGGTGTCGACGATACGCGGGTGGCCGAACATCGAGGCCATCAGCGCCTCGACCAGGCTGGTCTTGCCGCAGTTGCTCGACCCGAACAGCACCGCGAACAACGGCTGGTCGAAGCTGAAGGCGTTGCTGCGCAGGGCGACATTGCGCAGGTCGCACATGAGCGGCGCGAAGTAGAACCAACACATGAACGTGAAGTAATCGCGCTGCAGGCGCGGTACGTCGCCGACGAAGCCCTGTTCGTAGTTGTCGAAGAAATCGAGCCATGCCGCGACATCGCCGCGGACCGCGTCCGGGTCGGCGTCGAGCGGAAAAGGCGCGTCGCTGAGCGTGAATGCATCGCCGGTGCGCGCCAGATAGGTCGGCGGCCCCGCTTGGGCATCGCGCGAGCGCACCACGCGCACGATCTCCCTGACAATGCGCGGCGTAAGCTTGAGGTTGCCGCGGCGGTCGGGACGGGACGCCCCCGCCATGCCGCGCCTGATCGCAGGCTTGATCGCCTCCATGCGCGCGACCACCGACGGAAACGACGCCTCCGCCTCCTCGGCCCCCTGGGCGGGCAGGTACAGGGTGGTTCCGTCCGCGTTCTCCTCGGCCTCCACCAGCGCCGGCGTGCGCTCGATGCGCACCTGCTCGACGGGAGTGGGGTCCGGCGAAACCGGCACCCGGCTGGTGGAGGCATCGCGCACGGCCTCGTACTGGGTGCCGTAGTGGTCCCACGCCACCTCGTCCTGGTCGAAGACGATAAGGGTCTCGGCCTGGCGGCCGGAGAAGGCACGCTCGGAAAGGTTGGCCGAACCTGCGATCACGCGGCGCCGCTCGGGGGTGGGGCAGTCGCCGGGCTCGTCCGGGCCGCTGCCCGAGAGCAGGTAGATCTTGGCGTGGGCGATCGCGTCCTTGACGACGAGAAAGCGCACCGAACCGGCGGCGATGCGGTCGTAGAGGATTTGCCGCCGCTCGTCGGTGACGGCCTTGAGACGCAGGAACTGACGCTCGAGGTCGCCGCGCACCACGGACTGGAAGGCCAGGATGTCCGCGGTCTCGCGGGACAGGATTCCGCCGTGCCCGAAGATGCATTCGAAGTCGCGGAAGTCGTGGTCGCGCAGCAGCGCGGCGATCATGGGAATGCTGGAGGTGTAGGTCAGCCCGCGGAACCTGTCGAACCCGGCGAAGTACTGGGCACCGAAGTCGGCGACGGATTCGGCACGGGCATGGACGACGTTGAGCACCTCGCGACGGGTGACCGACTCGGCGTCCTGGAAGAGCAGTTGGGGTTGGTCGGCCAAACGATCGTTCCGGATGCCTGGCGGCTAACGCCGGGTACCTGGCGGGAGGGGGTTGGCGTTGAACTCGGTGGCGCCTGCTGTTTGGGTCACAGAGCGGGTTCTCGCTCATACGTACGGTTCTAGAGTACATGATTTGGCGTGCGGCCCGGGAGTCCACCAGTCACTTGCACGACTACCGACGTAAGACTTTCACCATGCGGACTACGCAAGCCGTTTGCGCAGAATGTATGCTCGCCCGCACACCCGGAATCATGGCAATGACGATGCAGTACCCGGCCCGATCTTCCGCCCCGGAACAAATACCCCCGGCAAGGCGCCCAGGAAAACTCCTGACGAGCCTTCAGCCCGCCTATCTCACCAAGGGTCGCGATGATCGCGCAGGATTTCGCCCGCGTGCGCGTGCTCGCGGGAGCCTTCAGCCGGGGAGCGCGAGGGGGCACCCCTCGCATAACAAGAATAAGCATAGCCGCGCCTATGGTGGAGCGAGCCCATGCGACTCCTGTTGACGCGGCGGGTTACCGGTGCGCGTGCAACCGGGCCACCACGTCGAGCAGGGTATGGAACCGGGCATGCAACGCGGCCGGGCCGCCGAGCGCGAACTGCCGCGGCGCCAGGTCGAGCGCAAGTTCGGCACAGCGACGGCTGAAGAGTTGGCTAGGCGTCAGGCACTCTACGGCGACAAAGTAACGGCTCTGCCCCCCTGTGCGTGTCGAAATCGCGATGCCGCGCTGCCGGGTCGCTCGGAAAAGAGGACGGAGCGGCCGATCATGGGGCGGAGTCCGGCAAATTCCGCAGGCTGTCCAGACGTCGCGCGACCGCGGCGACCGAGAACTCCCGCTGAGCCCGTTCCATGCCCGCTAACAAGGGACCGGCACCGATCGCGTCGCGCAACGCGGCTGCAACGGCTCCGGGTTCGGCACGGTCGAAGTAGCAACCCATCTCGCCAAGCACACTGGGAAAGCCGCCGGCTCTTGGCGCTACCACCGGCACGCCGGCGGCCATGGCTTCAAGCGCGCTCATACCGAACCCTTCTACTTTCCGCGACGGCATTACCAGAGCGTCGAAGGCTCTCATAAAACGCCGGGCATCATGTACAAAACCGGCAAAAATCACTGCCAAGCCCGCAGCTCGCTCGTTCAGCGATTCCTGTAGCGGCCCGTCTCCAACGAATACCAGGTGCGCATCCGCGCGCTGTTCGGAAAAAAGGCGGAAGGCCTCCACGGCAAGCTCCGGGTTCTTCTTGTAGTGCAGGCGCCCGACCACACCAAGACATATTCCGTCTCGCGGAAGCCCCAACTCGCGGCGAGCCGCAGCCCGATCGGACCAAGCCAGCGCATCGAGATCGAGAGCGTTCGGCAAGTGCAGCGCTTCGCCAACGGTTGCCTCCAACTCACGCGCCACACTTGGCGAGACTCCCGCGAACAGGATTTTTCCTGCAATCAACCGGCGGGCCAGGCGTCGGCTTGGGCGTTTGAAGAAGCCGTGTTCGTGGGCAAGCGCGATGACCTTGCCTCCGCTCAGCCCGGAACGCGCAAACACCCTGTAAGACCGGTACCGATGACACAGCACCAGGCTGTCGCGCACATCGTGCAACACGCCACGCAGGCGCACCGCTACCGCGCGTGTATCCCGGAGATCCGCAGCGTCGAGGTAGTGCCCGTCAGCCGGTATCGGATCGACGCCTGGAGACCTTAGAAAGACGGTAGTCGAGGCAAGGCCGAGGCTCCCCGCGGCCTTTGCGTAAACCCGGCAGAGATCGAGAAACGGCGGCCGATCATTTGGACAGATCTGCACAAAACCCGTTATCGGCGAATTAGCCCGCATATTGCACCAAGGGCCGCGATGATCGCCGAGGATTTTTACCGGTTGCGCGTGCTCGCGAGCTCAAAGCATAGCCACGCCTATGGTGGAGCGAGCATGTGCGCGCAACCGGTAAAAAGACCGGCGAGGGCGCGGCCAGCGCAGTTTGTACCCGGAACAACTTCAGCAACTTTGGAAGCAACCGTGAAAAAACAAACAACATTCGAGATTTCAATGAGCGGCTTGGTGCAATATGCGGGTTAGGCTGCCGCATGTTCTCGAACGCCTTCCGCCAGGGTACCCGTAGTTGCCCTGCGCCGCAGTTTCCCACCAGCCGATTGCAATACCCGCATCCAACCCTCCTCAAAGACGGTGCTTCGTCACCAGGAAATCCTCCAGGGCCAGGTATTGCAGGCCCGAACCGAAAAACATGTTCAGCGCGTCGCCTGGCGTGCACACGATCGGCTCGCCACGCCGATTGAGCGATGTATTGAGCAGTACCCCGTTGCCGGTCAACCGTTCCATGGCTTCCAGCAACGCGTAGTAACGCGGATTGGTCTCCCGCTCCACCACCTGGATGCGCGCCGTGCCGTCTTCGTGAACTACTTCGGGTATTCGCTCCCGCCACTCCGGCGTCACGTCGAACGTGATGGTCATGAACGGCGCGGGGTGATCCGTAGCGACGATTTCCGCGGCCACGCGGTCGAGCACACTGGGGCAGAAGGGCCGCCAGCGTTCGCGGAACTTGATCTGCCCGTTGATGCGGTCGGCGATGCCGGGAACGCTCGGGCAACCGAGAATGCTGCGGGCGCCCAAAGCCCGGGGGCCGAATTCCAATCGTCCCTGGAACCAAGCTACCGGGTGCCCGGCGGCGAGGATTTCCGCCACCTCGCCGGGCACGTCATCGAGTTTCCGGTACCCGGCCCGGTCGGCAACCCGTTCCAGTGCCGCCAGGCAATCGGCGTTGTGGAATTCGGGCCCCAGGAACACATGCGCCATCTTGCGGAGCGTCTCGCCCCGCTCCGCGGCGACATAGGTGGCTGCGCCGAGGGAGGTGCCGGCATCGCCGGACGCGGGTTGCACGAACAACTCCCTGACGTGGGGCAGCGCCACGATCCGCTGGTTGAGCTTGACGTTCAGCGCCCCGCCGCCGGCGAAAGCCAGTTTGCCCGTTTCCCGCAGAATATCGCCCAGCCAGGTTTCCAGCAGCTCCAGGCAGTGCCCTTCGAAGAGTTGCTGCATGGCGGCGGCATAGTGCACATAGGGCTCGTCGACGGCATCGCCCTGCCGGCGCGGCCCCAGCCAGTCGATGAGTTTCGGGCTGAAGTAGAAGCCCACACGGTCTTCCTTGTAGCGCCGCAACCCGACGGTATTGACGTAGCGGGTATTCACCCTGAACCCGGCGCCGTCGCAGCGGATCAGCCGCGACAGGTCGAAGCGCTCGGCATCGCCGTACGGCGCCATGCCCATCACCTTGTACTCGCCGTCGAGCATCTCGAAGCCCAGGTACTCGGTCATGGCGCCGTACACGCCGCTCAGGCTGTCCGGGTCGTAGAACTCCTTCAGCCGATGGATACGGCCGTTCTCGCCGTAGCCGAAGAAGGTGGTGGCGTATTCCCCCTTGCCGTCGACGCCGAGGATGGCTGTCTTTTCCTCGAAGCCGCTCAGGTGATAGGCGCTGGAAGCATGCGCCAGGTGGTGCTCCACGGGTACGAATTCGGTGCTCGACCAGTCGATGCCCAGCGCGCGTCCGGCTGCATGCACCCGGCGGCGGTTGCGGCGGAAACGGCGGTTGCCGTTCAAGAGCGCATCCAGCGCCCGGTCGGGGGCATACCAGTAACCGCGCGCGAAGCGCCAGCGCGCCGGGGACGACAGCGGAATGGGGGCGTAGGGAAAGGCGACGATCTCCACGTCCCCCGGCTCGATGCCTCCCGCCGACAGGCAATAGCGGGCCGACTCGATGGGCATGCGCCTCTTCGCGTGCTTGTCCCGCACGAACCGCTCTTCCTCGGCCGCGGCGACGATTTCCCCATCCACCAGCAGCGCCGCGGATGGGTCGTGACCCAGCGCGCCCGAGAGACCCAGAATGATCATTCGCCGTTCCCGATCAGCCCTTCGGCAGCAAACCTCAACCTGACTTCCGCCAGCGGCTCCCCTTCAAAATTCTCAAGAAACCGCGCGACATCCACGGCGGAACCGGGATACTCCCGCATGCCGTCCAGGTCCACCAGGCACACTTCACCGCCCTGCACCAGGAAGTTACTGGCCTTGGTATCGCCGTGGTGGAGGCCTGCGGTTTTCAGGTCGAGAAAAATTCGCGCAACCCGCTCGAGCAGGTGCTCACTCCAACCCCCGGTTTTCACTTCAGCCTGAACATCCAGGGTTCCGCAATCCGGCATCACCAGCCAGGACTCAGCCCGTAACAGCCCCCAACGGCGCTCGATCAGCGCGACCGGTTCCGCCCCCGGTATACCGAGAAAAGCCAGGCGGTGGCCGTTGCGCCAGGCAATGCGCGCCCGGTGCTTGAACCAGCGCCGCACCCGGTGCAGCGCAGACTTGACGTTGTATCGCTTGACCACGACCCATTCGCTATCCAGTCGCAGGCGAAAAACCGTGGCGGACCGGCCGTTCTTGATGATTTCCGCATTGGCAAGGCCCGCTTCCGGGTCCTGGGCGAACTCGGCAAGCGCCCCGCTCCAATGGCTGCGCCTGGCCAGGCAAACCCGCCGCCAGCCGCGCTCGCAATGGAACTCAGTACAGTCCCGCTCCGTCTTGGCCAGGTACCGGCGCACGCGTCGGCGGCGGACGGCCGTCAACTCCGCATCGAGCCGCGACCGGCGAACGGCGTGCTCCGGCCACCGCCGTTCGGCCGCATACCGTGACAGCAGCCCCGGTACCCGGTGGTCCTCTGCAGGCGGATATTCCGCCAGGAACGCGGCCAGCGCCTTGAGACTCGCGTTTACGCTCAACGTCGACGGCGTCTGCCGGATGGCGGCCCCGTCGACAACGTACAGATGTGCGTCGCTGACCATGAAATTGTCGAGATTCGCGTCCCGGTGAGTCGCTCCCCCCTCGTGCAGTCGCGCCAGGGCCCCGACCGCGAGCGCCGCATGCACTCCCACCTCGGGAGACTCTCCGGTTCCGATGGGTTGCGCTGACTTCAGGAATTCAAATATCAAGGCAAATCCGCCCGGCTGCGTCGTGACCGTCTCCCACAGCAGTCTCGGCGAATCGACGCCGCTGGAACGCAAGACCTCGACACCTTGCCTGTCCCGGTCACAAGCCCGGCGCGCGCCCTTGCCGAAGAACAGTTTCACCAGCACGTCCCGGCCCCGGTGGCTGCCCCGTGCCGCCAGCCGCCGGCCGGGCAGCAGGCGATGGATCTCCGTGACCGAGCAGACCCCGTCCGCCAGCGCGATCTCGAAAGGCGGGGAGACACTTCGCCCCAGGGACATCAACTTGTCGAGGCCGAGCCGCATCCGCATTCGCCCGCGCTAAATGACCCGCCTGAACGGTTCCGGGAGACCGTGAAGCGGGGTTTCGCCGCGACCTCCGAATGCCGGAAGGTTCCTCTCCGGGCCGGGGCGCGGACCCTCGGAAATCAAACCCAGGGTTTCAGGGGCGTAACCGTCCGGTCGTCCCGCGATGGAGTGGTTGCGCGGATGATGCAATCCCTCACCAGCCGCGCACATACCGGCTCGTGCACGCGAACTTGCCTGCCGGACCGCTGAGAACCACGGCTTGACCGAACGGTTACTCAGGGGGTTTCGGGCGATTGCCCAAAAGTCTCTTAACATCCCGGTAAAAATTGAGTTTCTGGGTACTTCGCGCCGCACGGCAGCACACTGCATCGACTCGGAATCTTGTCACCAAAGGAGTACCGAACCTCGAACAACCGACCCAACATGCTGTCTGCCACCTCCGCCGAATCCATCAACGTCGCGGCCGCTACGGCGACGGCAGCGGCGGCCTGTCCTTGCCCGTCGAGCCCTCGTCCCCACACGGCTGCTGCAAATCCTGGAGGCAGAGCATACGCATCAACGGCCAAAAGACCACCATCGGTCCCGGCGCCTGTCCGGCGATCGGCCCTGGCGACGGCACGGGAGAGGGCGCCGGAAAACGCCCGCGCCGTCGCCCCGTACCGCGCGCACCCACAGTTGAACCAACGCCACCCAACCCCGATGCCGATTCCCATCCGCCGCGCCTCATCGGTCAAGACGTGCCTTCGCTGGAGGGCCAACTCCCTCATTGCCCACCGCGGGTTGACCGGTTCCAGCAACGATGGGACATCAAGGCTGAGCGGACGTTGCCTGCGACCCCGCAGACGTGAAATAAGGAGTGATGACGTATCCAGAATGTCATTCCCCGCCAGGTTCCGCGAATTCCGCAAAGGCGTGTTATGTTGAATTCTGACTTGAGAGTAACGCGATCTGGGCGCTTGGCTGAAAATTGCACGCTGTGGCGGACTGTCCGAGTCGGAAATCTCCAATTCTGTACTCAACGGCCATGCGGACAGCATGAAGACTTGAAGAGGCCGGAATGGGATCGAGTAAGGAAAGACAAGGAGCGCCGGGCGCTTCCACGGCGAGCGAACTGGAAAGCGGCGGCCTCGGCATGACGCCGCAAACAATGCTCGACCTGGCGCGCAAGGCCGCTGAACTTGTCGTGGAACGGATCGAGCGGCTGCCTCGGAGCGGCGCCTGGGAGGGAGACTTCCGGCAGGTGCTCGAGAACACGCTGATGAAGGCTCCTCCGGAACACGGCCGGCCCGGCGCGGAGGTTCTGGAACAGGCCGCCCGCGATATCCTCCCGTATGCAACGCGGCTCGATCACCCGCGTTGTTTCGCTTTCATCCCGTCCGCGCCCACATGGCCGGGCGTACTCGCCGATTTCATGGCAGCCGGATACAACATCAACGAGTGCACCTGGCTGGTGGCGAGCGGGCCAAGCCAGGTGGAGTTGGTCGTGCTCGACTGGTTCAGGCGCTGGCTCGGCTATCCGGAGAGTGCCGGTGGACTGCTTACCAGCGGCGGCTCGGCGGCCAGCGTCGATGCCTTTGTGGCGGCTCGGGAATCGGCCGGCAGCCCGGACCGTGCAACGGTTTACATGAGCGACCAGAGCCATAGCGCCTTCGTCCGGGCGGCGATGATCGTCGGCGTTCGCCGGGATTGCATACGCATCGTCCCGAGTGACGGGAGCTTCCGCCTGGATATGGAAGCACTCAAGCGGGCGGTGTCCGACGATCGGGCCGCCGGCTACAACCCCATCGCGGTCTGTGCGAACGCCGGCGCGACGGGCACGGGCGCCATCGATCCGCTCGTCGCCATGGCAGACTACTGCGCGGCAGAGGGTATCTGGTTGCATGTGGATGCCGCATACGGCGGTTTTGCCGTTCTCGCCGAGGAAGGCAGGCAATTGCTGCACGGCATCGAGCGTGCCGATTCGATCGGGCTCGACGCGCACAAGTGGCTCTTCCAGCCCTACGAAGTGGGTTGCCTGCTGGTCAAGGACGTGCGCACTCTCGAGGAGCCCTTCGGGGTCAGGCCAGACTTTCTCCAGGATACGGTATGGGGCGCCGATCACCCGAACTTTACCGACCGCGGCCTGCAACTGAGTCGTTCGTTCCGGGCATTGAAGGTCTGGATGTCGATCCAGACATTCGGCATCGCTGCGTTCCGGCAAGCGGTATCGAAGGGGATGGAGTTGGCCGCCCGCACCGAGGAATACATCCGCGCCAGCGCGAATCTGGAGGTCCTGAACCCCGCGTCTCTGGGAGTCGTTTGCCTGCGGGTCAATCCCGGCGGTGAAGAGTTCGGCGAGGAAGCCCTGGAGGCAATCAATCAGCAGGTGCTGGCGCGCGTCTTCTGGGAAGACAACGCCTTCATTTCCTCGACTCGCCTGAAGGGGACGTTTTCGCTGCGGCTGTGCATCATCAACCACAATACGACCTGGGACGATGTGCGCGAGACCCTCGAAGCCATTGAGCGATTCGGGACGGAAGCGCAGTGAGTTTCTTACGCCACCCCCGCTCGATCGAGAAACTCCAGCATGGCGGTAGCACAGGCCTCCGGCTCTTCGAGTTGAAGGAAATGGGTTGTCTCGGTACGTCACAACGGTTCGCAAGGGCTCGCAGCACGACACGAACCGGAATCACGGCTCGAAGCGCCCCTTCACTAGCCCCTTCCTCAATCCCTTGCCGTACAACTTGACGGCCCGCCGAACCACCGAGCGCCAGAACGCACCATCCGTTGCGAACGCTTCCCGCAGCGGGCGTCCCGAGTACACACGAACGAAACGCAGCCAGGCATTGCGATGCACCGGTGCATCGAGGGCCGAGAACAACAGGGCCGCCAGATCCCGCTTGCGCCAGTAATCCGGAACCGGGGAGAGAATGCGCGCGCGGTGCAGGTCGAGCACCGCAAGCTCCACCTCGCCCGCCGCCCAGGCATCGGCGCGCAGCAACAGGTGGCAGAGATACAGATCCCGATGCACCACCCCCGCCTCGTGTAGGCGCCGGACAAAGCCCGCAACGCCAAGCACCAGGCGACGGCGCGCCGCCGGATCGGAGGGCGAATCCTCCCATCCGTCCACCACATCCTCGAGGCTCACGAACCCGGCGAGCTCATCGCACAGGATCAGCGAGCGCCGGGCCGCCGGATTGCCCGCGGCGGCAGCGAACGCGGCAACCCGCGGCGCATTCAGCCCGCGACGCTCCAGGTGCCGGCAGGCACGGTACTCGTTCTCGGCGCCGAGTACCGGCCGCTTCCCGGCCAGCCAGTTCTTCAGGATCTCCAGCCAGCCGACGCCGGAATGGAATTTCAGGAAGTAGGGCTTGCCGTCGAGCACGACCCGAACGGTTCGCCGGCCCCGGCCCTCACGATAGATGTCGCCCTCGACGGATTCCGCCCACTGGAAAAGCCGGTCGGCTGCCAACACGCCGCCCAGTCCCGGGCGCAGATAAGGCTCAGCGCCCGCGTCCATTCTTCCCTCGTTTGCCTATGCCGACGCAAGCTCGGCAACGATGGCGAACACCGGCGCCTGTCCCGGTTCTGAACCTGTCAGCGATCGTCCCCGACTTGACCCAATCGGCGATCGTCCAGGTCTTGACCCTGCCGATGCAGGCGCAGACCCAGCCGTGATTGTGCGGTTCGTCGCCAACCCCGATTTTGCCCCGGTTGGACCCAACAGGCGCTTCGCGAGCCGATGCCGCCGTGCCGTTCCTCGGCAGTTCGGGCGTTGCGTTCATCGAGCGGCCGCTTTCCGCGCCCTGGCAAAGCGTTCGAACAGATCGACCGCCGCGGGCGCCATGCGATAGATGTTCTCGTCCGCGGCAACCGCCATGCCGTTCCTGGACCAGCAGTCACGTTCATCCGACGTCAGCAGTTCGACGAGTTGCTCGTTGAACGCCTGCTGGCGAAACGGAACCGGCGTGAGCAGGCCGGCCTGCGCATCTTCCAGGTAGGTCGAATAGCCGCAGTTTCGGGTCACCAGCGCCGGAAGGCCGGCAATCATCGCCTCGAGTATGACCATGCCGGCCGTCTCGTCGAAAGCCGGCAGAACGAGGCCGTCACCGGCCAGCAGGAATTGCGGCACATCGTTGCTGCCGCCGAGGAATCGCACCCGGTGCGCCACGCCCAGCCGGCGCGCCATGCGGGCGAAACTTTCGGCCCGGTCGTCACCGAGCACGTACAGCGACGTGCGATCGAGAAGTTCCCGCGGAAGTGAACGCAAGCCGCGCAGCGCGCGGCTCAAGCCCTTCTTGATGAAACCGGAGCCGACGAACAACAGCAGCCGGTGCGCGTCCTCCAGGCCCAGCTCGGCGCGCACGCGCGCACGCACGCCCTGCCGGTCCGGCGGCGCCGCCCGGTCGCGTTCGATGCCCGGCGGCAGCGGATGGAACCGGTTCGGCGGAGTGTCGTAGTAACGTTGAAATACCGGTGCCTGCCGATCGGAAATAGTCAGTATTTCCGTGCGGCTCTCCGGCCCGAACACGGCCCGCTCGGAGCGCACGAATGAACGGTAGCGGGGCAACAGACGGTAGAGGAAACCGCGTTGCGTGCGCCCCTTTTCCTGGTAACAGGAGTCGCCCGCATAGTAGACATCGAGCTCCGGCATCTTGTTCATGCCGACCACCAGGTCAACCGGCCTGCGGACCAGGTCTTCGCGTACAAGCTCCGAGAACCGCTCATACAGGCTGTGCCGGCTGAACGCCTTCGCCGGCACGACGCAAAGCTCCGTCTCCCCGGGCGGTTCCGCCAGCCAGCGGATGGCATAGATGCGTACCCGCATGCCACGGGCGCGGCACTCGCGGCCCATCTTCAAAAGGTCCCGCTGAATGCCGCCATACGGAAAGTACTTAAATATGCAGAAGGCGATCTGCATCCATCGTCTCCAATGCCGCCGCCCACACCCTTTCCGGGTCGAGTTCACCATAACAGGGCGGCGTGACGGCCGTCTCCCGCCAATGCACCGGCGCGCCCCGATAGCGGCAGGTTCTGGACAGGCACGGGGAGCACGCGAATTCGGCCTGCAGGTTGCGGGCACTGCCGCCCCGGCAGCCGGTGAGCGTGCTCGAGGTGCTGCCATACAACACTACGGTGGGAACTCCCAGGGCGCCGGCAAGATGGACAAGACCGGAGTCGACGCCCACCGCCACCCGGGCACGCCGCAATTCATCCATGAGTTCACCGAGGCTCAGGGCCGGCAACACCGCGGCGCCGCCCGCGCCGGCAATACGTTCCGCCCGGGCGCGGTCCTCGCCATTGCCCCGGGGCAATACCACCTCCAGTCCGGCCTCGCCGGCGACACGGGCCAGTTCAACCCACATCGCCTCCGGCCACAGCTTGGTCGCCCAGGTGGCGCCGTGCAGGAAGACGCACCGATCTGCCGCCATTTCCCGCCCTGTAGCCAGGCCGATGTCTTCCCGTCCGGGAGCGAGGTCGACGTCGTCGCGTCCTGGTACCAGGCCAATATCTTTCCGCCTCAGCCCGAAATCGATGTCCGGCGCGGCATCGTATACGTAGTCCAGGGCGCCCGCGAAGAGCCGGCGCTGCCGGTCTACCGCGTGGCCCTCCCCGGGCACTTCAACGCAGCGGTCATAGAACCGCGCCGCTACCGGTTCCCGGGCGGAATTACTGCAGAAACCGACTCTTTCCACAGCCCGGGCGGCCTTCATCGCAAGCGCACTCTTGACCAGGCCCTGCGAATCGAGCGCCAGGTCATACCGCTCACCGGTCAGGCCCTCGAAGAAGGACTTCATTTCCCCCCGCGAGCGCCACAGGCGGCGGCGCCAGCGCCGCCACGCTATGGGCAACACCGTCTCCACCGCCGGATGAGCCGCGGGCACCGCCTGAAACGCCTCCTCCACGACCCAGTGAAAACGCGCACCCGACCGGGCGGCATCGGTAACGGCCGGCAACGCGTGCACTACATCCCCGAGCGACGACATTTTCACCAGCAGCACTTTCACGGCTCGAGCGCCGCGATTACCCGTTCCGGTGCAATACCGCGCAGGCAATTGAGATGCGTAAGCGGGCACTCCCGCTGGAAACAGGGCCGGCAATCGAGTGTGTCCTCGATCACCGTCGCAAGCGGACTCAACGGCGGCGTGAAATCCGCAGACGTCGAGCCGAACACGGCGATCACCTTACGATCCAGGGCACAGGCGATATGCATCAACCCCGAATCGTTGGTGACGACGGCATCGGCCAGCGAGAGAAGATCGACGGCATCGAGCAGGCTCGTGCGCCCGGCGAGATCCGTCACCCCCGGCGCCGCCTCGGCAATCCGCCGAGCCGCGGTGGCATCCCCGGCCGAGCCCATGAGCCAGACGGCGTGGCCCGAATCCATCCTGGCCCGCGCCACCGCGGCAAAACGGGAAACCGGCCAGCGCTTCGCCCCGCCGTATTCCGCTCCGGGACAGAGAACCGAGATGGGCCTTTCCCGATCCAGGCCGAGCCGGTCAAGCGCCGATGCCAGGTTGATCTCATCGACTTCGAGTTCGGGCCGCGGAGGTGGTTGTGGCAGCGACGCACCCCTGGGCAGTCCCAGGCTCATGAACCGGTCGATCATCCTCGGGTATCGGCTTGTGTCGAGCCGGCGGCGATCGTTCAACACCCGGTATCGCGCCTCGCCATGCCAGCCTACCCGTTTCGGAATTCCGGCCCACCAGGGCAAGAGCGCCGATTTGAAGCTGTTGGGCAGCACGTAAGCGGCCTGGAACCCGTGATCGCGCAGCGCCGATGCCAGCCTCCGCCGACGCCCCAACCCTAGTTCCCCGTGCCCCACGGCAAGTTCGTACACGGCCGCCACCCCCGGCATGCGGCTTGCGAGCGGCGCCGTCGCGGGCGCTGCGACGACGTGAATCTCACAGCCCCGGTACTCCCGCTCCAGCACCTGCACCAGCGTATGCGCCATCACCATGTCGCCGATCCAGGCCGGCGCGACGATCAGCGCTGCCATGGAACAAATCTCCAATCCATTGACGTGACAGGATTTATTTGCCAGGCGAGCCGAGGCGGCGAATAGGACGATCGCTCGGGGTCCGAGTGGACATGCGGCGCGGATCCGGGGCCGTCCGCACCGCCGCCTACACGGCGGTGTGCCATTCGGGGTAGGCGTTGCGCCGGCCCCGCACCTGGTCGAAATAGGCGCTCTGCAACCGTTCCGTGATGGGTCCCCGCCTGCCGTTGCCGATACGGCGCCCGTCGAGCGACCGGATGGGCAGCACTTCCGCCGCCGTGCCGGTGAAGAAGGCCTCGTCACAGATATACACCTCGTCCCGGGTGATGCGCCGCTCGATGATGTCGAAGCCGAACTCGCCGGCGAGGTGGAACACCGTGTTGCGTGTGATGCCGTCGAGGCAACTCGTCAACTCCGGCGTATGAATCACGCCATCGCGCACGATGAAGACATTTTCTCCCGACCCTTCCGCGACATAGCCCTCGTTGTCGAGCATCAGCGCCTCGTCGCAGCCCGAGTCCAGCGCCTCGTGCAGCGCGAGGATCGAGTTGGTGTAGTTGCCGTTCGATTTCGCCTTGCACATGGTGATGTTGACATGGTGTCGCGTATAGGACGATGTGCGCACGGTGATGCCGTCGACCCGGGCAGCCTCGTCCATGTAGTTGGGCCAGGGCCAGGCGGCTACCGCCAGGTTCACCGTCAGCCCCTGGGCGCGCAGCCCCATGGCTTCCGACCCGAGGTACACCACCGGCCGCAGGTATCCTTCGGCCAGTTCGTTGGCCCGGAACGTGTCGGTCTGCGCCGCGTTGACTTCTTCCCGGGTGTAGGGAATCTGCAACCCGAGGATGTGGGCGGAGTCGAACAACCGGTTGGTATGCTCATGCAACCGGAAGATGCACGGCCCCTTGGGCGTGTCGTAGCAGCGCACGCCCTCGAATACGCCGAGCCCGTAGTGCAACGTATGGGTCAGCACATGCACCTTGGCGTCGCGCCAGGGCTTCAGGGTGCCGTTCTGCCAGATATAGCCGTCTCGGTCGGCAAAGGTCGGTTCGGACATGGGTGTTCAACTTGCGGTTGCAGCCACGCATTCTACCTTCCATGCATAGCCGATAAAACGAAGGCCGCGACGGCGGGCGCCGGGCGTCTACCAGTGGATTCCGGGGTCCAAGGCAGGATCTGAACTCACCGCCGGGGGGTTGTGCCGGCTACGATGCGCGGGTGACCAGCGGCCGCGGTTCTTCAAAGAGCCGCTCCCAGGTCTCGCACACGACTTCCCGGTGCACGGTGAGCGCCGCATCGGTCTGCGCCGACTCGGACAGGTCGAGCGCGCGGCGGTGCGCCTCGCCGCGCAGGGCCAGGTAGGCCAGCACCAGGCGTTCCGCCTGCTCCTGTACCAGCACTCCGGCGTTGCCCGCTTCCTCGAGAATTCGGACGTTGTCCGAGAAGGTGGCGAGGTTCGGGTGTTCGTGCGCATGCGCGAGAACCAGGTACTGCGCCATGAATTCCACATCCACGATACCCCCCGTGCCCCGTTTCAGGTCGAGGCCGGCGCCGTGGTGCGCCTCGATGCGCTTGCGCATCCTGAGCACTTCCGCGCGCAGCGGCTCGTTGGTCCGCGGCCGGCAGAGCAGTTCCCGCCGCGCCGTCTCGAACGATTGCATGAGCCCCGGATCGCCCGCCACCGCCCGCGCCCGGACCAGGGCCTGATGCTCCCAGACCCAGGCCTGCTTGCTCTGGTAGTTGAGAAAGGCCTGCAGGCTGGAAACCAGGGGGCCGGCGTTGCCGGACGGGCGCAGGCGCATGTCGATCTGATAGAGCGGGCCGGCGTAAGTACGGATGGTCAGCAGGTGCAGCAGCTTTCTGACCAACCGGTGCAGGAACGGCGAAACCGTTCCGGGTAGATCGTGTATGAATACGATATCCAGATCGGATTCCGGCCCAAGTTCCAGACCGCCCAGCTTGCCGTAACCCACCGCGATGAACGGCCGTCCATTGGCTTTGGTCGCAAGGGCCGAGCACTGCTCCCAGGCAATCCGGATGGCGTGCTCGACAACCGCCTCCGCAAGCCAGCTCAGGTAGTCGCTGACATGCATGATCGGAAGGAAGCCCCGCGTCTCGGCTACCGCCACGCGGAATACGCGCTGTTCCTTGAACGCTCGCAATTCGTCGACCAGCGCCTCTTCGTCTTTCGCCACGGCAAGCGCCGTTCCCAGTTCCTTGACCAGGGCGTCCCGGCCCGACAGCAGGTCCCAGGCGTGCTTGTCCAGCAGGACTTCCATGAATACCGGGTGCGCGGCGAGTTGTTCGGCTACCCAGCGACTCTGTCCGGCGAGACGCACGAAAATCTGTAACGCCTCCGGATTTTCACGCAACAGCGCAAGGTAGGTGGAACGCCGTAACAGGGCTTTGAGGATCGGCACGAGGCGTTCGACAACGTGAACCGGGCGCGGTTGGCGGCAAACGATCTGCAGCACTTCGGGCATCAGCGCATCGAGCCGGCGGCCGCCTTCCGCGGCAACCGAGGTGCGGCCTCGGGCGGCCACCAGGTCGCGCAGCAGGTATACCACCCTTTCCGGATCGACAAAGCCCGCCTCCCGCAGTTGCGCGGGGTCTTCCCGCCCCGTCCACAAACCGCCTTCCGTGCGCGGCGCCTCGGCGCCGACCACCCGGTCGAAGATGCGCTCCACGTTGTCGCGGTGCCGGGCGAGGGTGGACAGAAAGCCGGTGTACGACTCGAATCCCATGGCAGAGGCCAGCCGCATCCGGCTGCTCTCGCTCACCGGCAACTGTTGCGTCTGCCGGTCGGCCTGCGCCTGGATGCAGTGCTCCGTGTCGCGCAGGAACCGGTAGGCGCCGCCCAGTTCCGCGGCCGTCTCGGCATCGAAATGCCGGGCTTGCCGCAACTCGGCCAGAGTTTCCAGGAAACCACGTTTCTGCATGCCGGCGTGGCGGCCGCCGAGGATGAGTTGCTGAACCTGCACGGCGAACTCGGCATAGCGGATGCCGCCCGGGCCGAGCTTCACGTCGTGCGGTTTGTGCCGCTCGGCAGCCAGGCGCGCTTTCATCTCGCGCATCGATTCGAGGGAGCCGAAGTCGAGATAGCGGCGAAAGACGAACGGCTTGAGCGATGCGAGCAGTTCCTCGCCCCGTTCGATGTCTCCCGCGCAGGTGCGCGCCTTGATGAGCGCGTAGCGTTCCCAACTGCGGCCCTGCGTCTCGAAGTACTGCCGCATGGCCCCGAAATGCATGACCAGCGGGCCGCTCGCCCCGTAGGGACGCAGGCGCATGTCCACACGAAACACGAAGCCGTCCACGGTTACCGGGTGCAGGAGATCGATGAGCCCCTGCCCCACCCGGGTGAAGAATTGCTGATTGTTCAGCCCCGACGGCGTCTGCCCCTCTTCCGGGTAGGCGAAGATCAGGTCGATATCCGACGAGAGGTTCAGTTCCCGGCCGCCGAGCTTGCCGAGGCCGAAAACGGCCAGCCGCTGCAGGTCGCCGGATTCGGCGCCGCGCGGTTCGCCCGTGCGTCCCGCCTCCCGTCGTTCGGCTGCCTCGACCGCCGCGGCGATGAACCGGTCGGCCATGAACGAAAGTACGCCGGTGGTCTCTTCGAGCGGCGCGGCGCCGGTGAGGTGCCTCCAGACTACCTGGAGCTGGCAGCGGTTGCGCAGTTGCCGAAGCGCCCGTTTGTGCGCGGCGACGTCCCCCGCCTCCGCCGCGGCGCCGGCCAACTCCCGGACCAGGCCGGCGTCGGTGAGCGGCTCGTCGAAACGCTCCGTCTCGACCCACCGCAGGAACCAATCCCGCTGCTGCACCGCCACCCGCTGGGCGAACTCGCTCAAGGCCAGTACGCGGCGCGCCGGCGCCGTCAGTTCGAGCCGTTCCCGAGCCGCGAACCGGTCCACCGATTCAATCAGACTCCCAGGCAATGAGTGCGCATCCATCAAGGCGCCATCCATTCCGCTGTCCACCCGATCCTTGGTCCGGACGCAATTGCGTCCGTTCCCGCGCGTCCTGATCGGACGATTCTAGCCCGAACGAACGCTCGTTGTTCTACCGCCGCCGTCGAAAGCTATAATCCGCACACTGATTCGGATGCATCCGGTTCGCGAGCCGACTTGGAAAGCCGCCATGAAAACCGAGGAATACGCACGCTGGTTCCGCGCTTCGACCCCTTATATCAGCGCCCACCGCGGCCGCACCTTCGTCGTCGTTCTGAGCGGCGATGCCATGCTCCACGGCAACCGGGTCAACATCGTGCACGACCTGGCGCTCTTGAGCGTACTGGGCGCGCGCCTGGTGATCGTGCATGGCGCGCGGCCGCAGATCGACCGGGCGCTGCCGGGCAGCACATTCCACACCCGCCTGGGAATCACCCGGCGGATCACCGGCGCCGCGGCGATGGAAGCGGTGGCCGGCGTTCACGGGCAACTGCGCGCCGAACTGGAGGCGCTCTTCTCCACCGGCCTGCCGACCAGCCCGCTGCACAACACCGAAATTCAACTCGTCACGGGAAACTTCGTGGCCGCCAGGCCAATTGGCGTGCTCGACGGGGTAGATCACGAGTTGACGGGGCAGCCGCGGCGCATCCGCACCGCCGGCATCAACCGCTGCCTGGACACCGGGGCCATCGTGCTGCTTTCGCCCATGGGCTATTCGCCTTCCGGCCAGGCGTTCAACCTGGCCGCCGATGAACTGGCCGAGCAGGTCGCCGTCGCGCTCGGGGCCGAAAAGCTGATCGCCTTCGACGAATCGCCCTGGCTGGCGGACACAAACGGTGAGCGGCTCGCGAACCTGTCGCCCAACGAGCTCGAAGAAGTCCTGGGTACCCGGCTTGTCGGCGAGACGACCCGGCGCAACCTCCGCGCCCTCCTGGGGGCGGTGCGCGGCGGCGTCGCCAGCGGCCAGATGGTGAGCTATGCCGATGACGGCGCCCTGCTCGCGGAACTGTTCACCGCGGAAGGGGTGGGGACCCAGATCACCACGGAGGACAGGCGGGTCGTGCGCCGGGCCGATGCCGGCGATGTGGCGGACATCGTGGCGATCATCCGCCCGCTCGAGGACGCCGGCGTTCTGGTCAGGCGGTCGCGAGACCGCCTGGAACGGGAGCTGGACCGCTTTTTCGTTGCTGAAGTGGACGGCATCGTCGCCGGCTGCTGTGCGCTCTTCCCCGCCGGGACGGGCGCGGAACTCGCCTGCGTCGCGGTGCATCCCGCACACCGCGGCGGCGAAGCCGGTATCGGCGGCAAGCTGCTGGCGGCGGCGGAAGACGCGGCACGGGCGGAAGGTTTCGACCACCTGTTCGTTCTCACCACCCAGACGCTGGACTGGTTCGTCGAGAACGGCTTCTGCGAGGCCGCAAGCGGCGTGCTGCCGGAGGCGTACCAGGCGCACTACTGCGTCGAGCGCAACGCCAAGGTGCTGGTCAAGGCGCTGCACCCGCTCACGGCGCCATCCATCGGGAACCGCAAGCATGGCTGAAAAGAGACCGCATTCCTCCATTATCGTCGACGGCATTGCCCAGGCGCCGAGCCGCGCCATGCTTTATCCCGTGGGCTTCACCGAGGCCGACTTCGAGAAACCCCAGATCGGCATCGCCTCCACCTGGAGCATGGTGACGCCGTGCAACATGCACATCGACCGGCTCGCCGACGCCGCGGCCATGGGCGCGGACGAAGCCGGCGCCAAGAGCGTCGTGTTCAACACCATCACGGTGTCCGACGGCATCTCCATGGGCACCCCCGGCATGCGGTACTCGCTGGTGTCGCGGGAAGTCATCGCCGATTCCATCGAGGCGGTGGTTTGCGCCCAGGGTTTCGACGGCTTCGTCGCCATCGGGGGCTGCGACAAGAACATGCCCGGCTGCGCCATGGCCATGGCCCGCATCGACCGTCCCAGCGTCTTCGTCTACGGCGGCACTATCCAGCTCGGCGCCGAGCGCCGCGACATCATTTCGGTGTTCGAGGCCGTCGGCCAGCATGCCGCCGGCCGCATCGACGAGGTCAAGTTGAAGGAAGTGGAGTCCACCGCGATCCCGGGACCGGGTTCCTGCGGCGGCATGTACACGGCGAACACCATGGCTTCCGCCATCGAGGCGCTGGGTCTTTCGTTGCCGAACAGTTCCGCCCAGGAAGCAGTCTCCGACAACAAGCGCCAGGACAGTTACAACGCCGGCGGCGCCGTACGTCACCTGATCGAGCGCGGCATCAAGCCGAGCGACCTGCTCAGCCGGGAGGCCTTCGAGAACGCCATCACCGTGGCCATCGCCCTGGAGGGCTCGACCAACGCCGTGCTGCACCTGCTCGCGATCGCCAGTGCCGCCGCCGTGCCGCTCGAACTCGATGACTTCACCCGCATCGGCGCGGGCGTGCCCGTTCTCGGCAACATGCGCCCCGCCGGCCAATACAGCATGAGCGAGCTGATCCGCATCGGCGGCATTCAACCGCTCATGAAAACGCTGCTCGAGGCCGGGCTGCTGCACGGCGGCTGCCTGACCGTCACCGGCCACACCCTGGCCGAGAACCTGGCTGAAGTGGCGCCTTACCCGGACGGCCAGCAGATCGTCCGGCCAATCTCGAATCCGATCAAACGCGACAGCCACCTGGTGATTCTGTACGGCAACCTGGCGCCGGAAGGCGCGGTGGCCAAGATCACCGGCAACGAAGGGCTGTCGTTTACCGGCACGGCGCGCTGCTTCCACGGCGAAGAGGCGGCGATGGCTGCGATCATGGACGGCAAGGTCGGCCCCGGCGATGTCGTTGTCGTGCGCTACGAAGGGCCGAAGGGCGGCCCGGGCATGCGGGAGATGCTGTCACCCACCAGCGCCATCGCCGGCCGCGGCCTCGGCGCTCGGGTAGCGCTCATCACGGACGGGCGCTTTTCCGGCGGGTCACACGGTTTCGTGATCGGCCACGTCGCCCCGGAAGCGTTCGAGGGCGGCCCCATCGCGCTCCTGGAGGATGGCGACGAAATCACGGTGGATGCGGAACGGCGGACGATCGATGTGGCGCTCTCCGATGCCGAACTCGCCTCAAGGCGGGCTGCCTGGCAGCGCCCCGCACCGTACACCGAACGGGGCCTTTTGGCCAAATACGCGCGGCTGGTCGGCTCCGCGAGCGGCGGCGCCGTAACCGATCAGTGGTGAGGACAACTGCCCATGGGTTACCGCCTGGCCGCCGATACGATGATGATTGCACATCTGCTCTACATCGTTTTCGTGATCGTGGGCGGTTTCATCGCCTTCCGGGCGCGCTGGATTCTCTGGCTGCATGTGCCGGCGGTCGCATGGGCCATATACGTCCAGTACATCGGCCGGGTGTGTCCGCTTACCACCTGGGAGAAAGGATTGCGCGCTCTCGCCGGTGAAGCGGGCTACGCAGGAGGTTTCATCGAACACTACCTGGTACCGATCATCTATCCGCCGGATATGCCGGTGGCAATGCACATCGTTCTCGGAACCGCGGTCATCCTGATCAACGCCGTCGTCTACGCCAGGCTGATTGCCCGCGCCCGCGGGGGGCACGCGATTCAGTCTGCAAATTGAACCTCGTTTCGCGAGACGGAAGCGAGGCCGGAGCCCCGCGGGCGCCGCTCGTGTTCCCGGATAGCGCGGGCGCGACCGCCGCCGCGTCAAACCGATCGCAGGCGGGACAATTTCACGGGGCAGCGAGGCGCCGAGCCGTTGCAGCGGATAACCAGGGAAGCCGGACAAGCTGCCGGCGAGGGGCGGGCGAGCCTGCCGGTTTGTCGAAGGCGGGCTACCTGGGCCGTCGGTCTCTCGACCGTTCCCTGGCCTGGCTCACCCGGATGCGCCGGTTCTGTATTTCCGTCTCGTTGAGTTCCTCGATCGCCGAGCGAGCGCCGTCGTCGCTCATCTCCACGAATCCGAAACCCCTGGAGCGCCCGGTATCGCGGTCCATCACCACGTTGGCGGAACGAACATCGCCGTGCTTCGCAAAGAGTTCCTCAAGATCGGCGCTCGTCATGCGCCAGGGCAGATTGCCTACGTATATCTTCATCATCTATCCCGAATCGAACTACCATGTGCCTCGAGTCGCCCACGCGCCCGGGCTATTTGCTGGGAACGCCGCCAAGATGATAAAGAGGCTCGAAATGAAGGCTTCACATTCAATTGAACGGTCAGATCAGCGGCGATCCAGTCATTCGCTACCATACGGGAAAGCCCATTACGGCACAATCGCCACATGCCCCGGGCGTTTGTATTCGATTGCCGGGGAACCCGTGCAGACATTGGAGGGCTCATCGTGAAACTCTGGTACGTCAATCTGTTCGTCTCGAATTTCGAGCGGGCGCTGGCCTTCTACGAAGGGGTATTGGGATTCACCGCACAACGGAAGGATGCCCGGTTCGGCTACGCGTCTTTCGCGACCGCGGACGTGCGATTCGCGATCGTCCAGGCCGACGACACCAACCTGGTCGGCCGCCACACCGGCATCGGTTTCAGCGTCGAGGACCTGGTCGCCTCCCACCGGGATCTCTCGGCTGTGGGCGTCGAGTTCCCGATGCCCCCCGAAAAACAGCCCTGGGGCGGATTCATGGCGATGTTCCGCGATCCTGACGGCAACACCTTCTATCTCGACCAGTTGGACGACAGGCATGCCGATCGTTGATATCGAAGTCGTTATCGGCGAGGCCGCCTCGCCGGTACCGGACAAGGCGCGCCTGCAGATACTCACCGACGAATTGGGCGATGTTTTCGACAGCGAGCCGGCGGCCACATGGGTAAGGGTCAGATCTCTCGACGAAACCGCGTACGCCGAGAATCGAACCGGCAGCACGCAAGCGGTTCTCCCCGTATTCGTGAACGTACTGAAGGCGCGGTTGCCCGATGCCGCCACAATTCGCAGGGAGATGGCCGAGATCGCGGAGGCGGTCGCCCGAACAGTGGAACGTCCCCGGGAGAACGTGCATGTGGTATATGCGCTCGGCGCAAGGGGGCGGATCGGGTTTGGGGGAGTACTGATGGAGTGATCGGGCCCGGCCTCAAGCCCGCATCGCTCACCAACTTCCTGCTGCGGACGCCGATGCACTCGCGACGAAAGTTGGTGAGCGATGCGGGCTAGCGGCTGATTCAGCCATTCTCGTGCACGTAGTCCACTAGAAACTTGACGTTGTCGACCGGGGTATCGGGCAGGATGCCATGCCCCAGGTTGAAGATATGACCGGGCCGGCCGGCCGCTTCCTCGAGCACCCCCTGTGCCCGGTCGGCAATGACCGCTTTGCCCGCGCAGAGCGCGATGGGATCGAGATTGCCCTGCACCGCACGGCATCCCAGCGAGGACCAGGTAGAACCCAGCGGCACGCGCCAGTCCAACGCCATCACGTCCGGTTGCATCGCCGCGGCATCGGCAAGTTGGTGGGCGTTGCCGGTACCGAAATAGATGACCGGCACGCCAAGCCCGCGAACGCTTTCGATCAGGCGGCTGGTATGCGGCAGAACATGCTGTCGGAAATCGGCGGCGGAGATACATCCCGCCCAGGTGTCGAACAGTTGCACGGCATCGACACCGCTCGCTATCTGCAAGGCCAGGTAGCTCTCGAGCTGCTCCACCAGCTTGTCGAGTAGCCGGTGCCAAAGCGCCGGCGCCTCGTAAATCAGCTTTTTCACGAACCGGTAATGCTGGGACCCCTTGCCTTCGATGGCATAGGAGGCAAGCGTGAATGGCGCGCCCGCGAATCCGATCAGGGCGATATCGGAGGGGAGCCCGGAGAGGATGTTGCGAACGGTTTCCGCAATGTACGGAGTCGCCTCCTCGGCAGAAGCATCGATCAGCGCATCGATGTCCCGTTCAGCACGGATCGGATTGTCAAAGACCGGACCGACGCCTGGCTTGTAGTCCAGCGACAGACCCATCGGCTCGAGAATCGGCAGCAGGTCGGCGAACAGGATGGCCGCGTCGACTCCGAGTATGCGTTGCGCGTCCAGGGCGGCCTGGGCGGCGGCTTCCGGGTTCTTGAAGAATTCGAGGCTGGACAGCTTCCCCTTCACCGCATGATATTCGGGCATGTAGCGGCCCGCCTGGCGATTCAGCCAGATGGGCGTGTGGCCCACGGGCTCGCCCCGGCAAGCCTTGAGAAAAACCTTTTCCATGCCGCGTTACGCCGCAAAACCCGCCGCACCATATCAAACGCTGACGCCCGCGCAACGCAAAGTGTGCTGACTGCCCCTAACCCGCGTCGCTCACCAATTTCCTGCTGCCCACGCGGATGCTTCGCGTAAGCGCGGCCGCGCGGTCTGTATGCGAGGGGTGCCCCCTCGCGCTCCCCGGCTGAGGGCTCTCTCCGGGCGCCTCGACGCCCTCGCGACGAAAGTCGGTGAGCGATGCGGGATTACCGGTTCGCCAGGGTCAAACCTTGCCGGGGGCAAGGGCAGGCCAGTCGACTCTCCGATAGGGTACTTCTCCCAATCCTTTGAGCTTGCGCCGTGCGACGGGAGCAAGGGGTACGTCCGCGAGCAGCGCGGTGCGCTCGCACAACAGCGCATCGCCGGCCGAGGCAACATCCTGGAGACGGCTCGCGAGGTTGACCGGATAGCCGATCACCGTGTATTCCAGCCGCCCGCCGCCTCCCCAATCCCCCAGCGAACAGTATCCGCTGGCGACGCCGATCTTTACCGCGGCCTCTCCCGGCAACCCCCGTTCGCGCCAGTCGGCGGTCAGCTTGTCCAATTCGCCAAGCAATTGCCGGCAACAGCCCAGCGCGTTTCCCACCAGGTGCCGGTGAGAACTCTCACCCTCCTCGCCGAACACGATCAGCGCGCCGTCTCCGACCAGCTTGCTTACCGCACCCCCCGAGCCGCGCGTGACGTCCTCGATGCACTGCAGGTAGCCGTCCAGCATCGTCGCCACCTCTTCCATCTGCAGGCGCTCGACCATGGTCGTGAACCCCGCAAGGTCGGCGAACAGGATGACCAGCCAGCGCCGCTCCAGGCGGGGGCGGCCGGCAGCGCTCAGACGCCGGGCCAGGGTGTGGGGCAGATACTGTTGCAGGCGCGCGTTGAGCGCCCGCGACGCAGCCCGTTCGCCATGAGTAGCCAGAACGCGGGAGTAGGCGACATGCGCCACCAGCACGCAGTAGACCAGCAGTAATGCGCCGGCGAAGGCCGGCGTCGCGGATGGCGGTTCTTCCGGGGGCGCGATCGCAAACCCGGCTGCCAGCGCGGGCGCGCCCCACAGCACCGCCTTCGCCGCCTGCCGGAGCCCTCCCTGCAGGGCGTTGCTCATGACCAGAATGATGCAGACCGCCGCGAGCACGGAAAGCGGCAGCCCCGACAAGGCAAACAACAAACCGGTCAGCGTGACCTCGAGGAGGTGCAATCGCAGATTGCACCGGGCGTCCCCTCGACGCGCGGCCCGGTCGGCCAGGGGGGGCCACAGCGCGCACCAGAGCGCCACCGCTGCCGCCTGCCACAGGCCCGGTTCCTCGAACAGCAGAAATCCGAGTGCGATAACCGGGTAGAACCCGTACCGAAACGGCCGGGCGTTCGCCGCCAGGCCCCTAGCCCGCATATTGCGCCAAGCCGCTCATTGAGATCTCGAATGTTGTTTGTTTGTTCACGGTTGCTTCCAGATATGCTGAAGTTGTTGCGGGTACAAACTGCGCTGGCCGCGCCCTCGCCGGTCTTTTTGCCAGTTGCGCGCACATGCTCGCTCCACCATAGGCGTGGCTATGCTTTGAGCTCGCGAGCACGCGCAACCGGCAAAAATCCTCGGCGATCATCGCGGCCCTTGGCGCAGTATGCGGGCCAGGGCCAGCGCCCATGTCTCACCGAATTCCCGCCGCGGCCAACCCGCGTCGCTTACCAGCTTCCTGCTGCGGACGCCGATGCACTCGCGACGAAAGTTGGCGAGCGATGCGGTCTAACGGCTCAGCCGCTGCACGGAAACGCACGGGGCCGATGTGGCCGGGCGCATCGATGCCTGAGCGGACACCGCGCTTCAGTAACGAGCGGCCAGGCGCTGTTCGTGCTTCCCACAATCGAGACATGAAAGAGAATGAAACAGCCCGCTCGCCGGCCGCTCAAGGCGTCAACGCCGCCAGTTCGTGTCAGACGATGTCCCGCCCGAGCGCGGGATCGAGATCTTCCGCGTAGTCGACGCCGGTAAAACCGAAACCGAAGATCTTCAGGAAGTCCTCCCGGAATCCCGGCAAGTCGCCCAACTCGGCAAGGTTCTCCGTCCCCACCAACCCCCAGCGGCGTTTGACCTCACCCTGAACGGATTCGGACAGTTCCACGTCGTCGACGCGGATACGGCCCGCCTCGTCCAGGCGCTGGGCAGCGCCCGTTGCGAGCTGCGTCGCGTACAGCCGGTAGATGTGCCGAACGCAGTCTTCGTGCACCCCCTGTTCCTTCATGACCTTGAACAGCAGCGCCATGTACAGCGAGACCACCGGAATGGCGCTGCTCGCCTGGGTAACGACCCCTTTCAGTGACGCCACCCACGCGCTCCCGTTCAGACCGGCCAGCCGCCGGGTAATCGCTGCCGCGGCGCGGTCGAGGTCTCCCTTCGCCTTGCCGAGCGTACCTTCCCGGTAGATCGGCCAGGTCAGGTCGCTGCCGAGATAGGTGAAGGCCAGCGTCCGGAATCCCGGCGCCAGCAAGTTCGCCCGGGCAAGCGCATCGATCCACATTTCCCAATCCTCGCCGCCCATGACCGCGATGGTGTTCGCGATGTCTTCGTCGGTGCCCGGTTCGAGCGCCACCTCGATGACTTCGCCCTTGTCCACGTTCAGCGATTTCATCGTCAGCGTCTCGCCGAGAGGTTTCAGGGTGGAGCGATGCAGAAACCCGGTGCGCGGGTGCCGGCGCACCGGCGATGCCAGGCTGTAGACGAGGAGATCGATCCGGCCCATATCGTTGCCGATGACGCCCACCGCATCCGCCTTCGTCTCATCCGAGAACGCATCCCCATCGAGTGTTCGGGCGTAACCGTCGACGGCTTCCTCGAAGGCAAGGTTGTTGTACCACCCGGCGGTAGCCGTCCGTTTACCACCCGGGGGTTTTTCCAGCGACACCCCGAGCGTGTTCGCCCCACAACCGGCGGCCGCCACGATCCGGGAGGCGAGCCCGTATCCTCCCGAGCAGCCCACCACCAACGCGTTCGCCACGCCCGCAGCGATTGCGCCCGCAGACTTCACGTAGTCGATCTGCCGCTGTACATGCGCGGCGCAACCCCGGGGGTGCGCGGTGGTGCAGATGAAACCTCGGATACGGGGCTTGACGATCATCGGGGGTCCGGAACGGCTCCGGGGGCCGACATGATACCTTGCGCCCATGCGCGCCGCATGGAGGAGGCAGACCCCCTGCCCGACGCGATTCGCCCGCTCGCGACCGGCCGCCGATGCGCTCGCGGCGCGGTCAATGCTCCTTGCGGATATAGGTTGCGATCCGGAACGGATGGTCGTGCGACGCATCGGCGCGATGACTTCGCGAGGAGATCTCTTCCCAGACGCTCCAGTCAACCTCCGGGAACCAGGTATCTCCCTCGACCTCGGCGTCTATCCAGGTCACGTACAGACGATCGGCCACGGGCAGCGCCGCTTCGTATACTCGTGCACCCCCGATGACGAAAGCCGTCTGCTTTTCATCCCTTGCACACTGCTCCTCCGCGATGGCCAGGCCCGCATCGAAGTCCGCCGCAACCAGGGTCCCCTCCGGTGCGTAATCCGGCCGGCTCGTCAACACGATGTTGGCACGGCCGGGCAGCGGCCTGTTCATCGACTCGAAGGTTCGGCGACCCATGATGACCGGCCGGCCCATCGTGGTGTTCGTGAAGTGCCGCATCTCGTCGCGCAGCCGCCACGGCAGCCCGTTATCGCGGCCTATCACCCGGTTTCTCGCCATCGCCCAGATCAGAGCGATCTCCATTGGCCCTCATCCAAACAAATCCAGACTCGCCCCGGATTATAGGCCGGCCGGGCATCCGTGTTGGATCGTCAGTTCCGCCTGATTCCAACTGGAGCACGGAAGCCGCGAAATCCACCGCGGCCTTCCAGGGAACCCAAGACCATGTATCCGGGTTAAACTTTTTCCTTTCTGAATACGAAGGAGAGCCTGGGATGAAACTCGGAATCGGCATCGGACCGCTCGGCCCCCCGGGGGGCGCCAATATCGTGGCGGCGGCATGGGCGCGAAGAATTTCAACCGCCGGCGTGCCCGGGCAACGGTGCGACGAGATCGCCCTGATCGGGCCGAAGGCCCGGATTCGAGATCGGCCGCAGGCCTGGCGGGAGAGTACGGTGACCATGCTGACGGTCGGTGCGTCGCACCCGGAGACCCTGCGCTTCATGGCCGAAGAAGTGCTCTAACTCACTGTATTTCTGGAGACAAATCATGCGCGTACTGGCGGATATCACGCGGGAACAGGCGGCGAAGCGGCCGGACCAGACCGCTCTTACCTACGTCAACGACGGCCGTAGCTGGACCTTTGCCCAGCTTGACGCCGAGTCGAACCGGGTGGCGCAGGCGCTCCTGGCGGCGGGCGTCAAACCCGGAGACCGTATCGCCTACCTGGACCGGAACTCGCCGGAGTACTTTCCGTTTCTCTTCGGCGGCGCCAAGGTCAACGCGGTATCCGTTGCGGTCAACTGGCGGCTTGCGGCGCCCGAGATGGAATACATCCTGAACGACAGCCAGTCGATGCTACTGCTCGCGGGAGAGGAGTTTCTCGGCGGCATCGGGCGCATGGACCTGCCCGGCATCTCGACGATCATCGTGTTGGGCGACCCCGGGGACACGGGCTTTCCCACCTACGATCAGTGGCTCGCGGGACAGCCGGCCATCGACCCCGAGGCGCCGGTGCATGACGACGACACCTGCTACCAACTCTACACGTCCGGCACCACCGGGCTGCCCAAGGGCGCCGAACTGACCCAGGCGAATTTCCTGCATTGCCTGTCGAGGAGCCTGGAAGCGCTGGAAATGGATGCCGACACCGTCAACCTGGTGTGCATGCCGCTGTTCCACATCTCAGGCAGCGGCTGGGGCGTGGTCGGCATGTTTCACGGCGCGCGCAGTCTGCTGCTGCGCGATGTCGACCTGCCGCTGATCGTGCGCCTCATCGGTGAGGAACGCATCACCCACGCGCTCTTCGTACCCGCGGTACTCCAGTTTCTGCTTTCCGTCCCCGGGGTAGGCGCCGCCGACTACTCATCCCTCCACTCCATCACCTACGGCGCCTCGCCGATCACCGAGAGCGTGCTGGTCCAGGCCATGGAAACCTTCGGTTGCCGGTTCTTCCAGGCCTACGGGCTGACGGAGACGACCGGCGTCGTCTCCCTGCTGCACCACGACGACCACGACCCGGGCGGACCGCGCGCCCATCTCCTGCGCTCCTGCGGCAAGGTAATCGGCAATCACGAGGTCAGGATCATGGACGCGGCAAGCCTCCAGGAGATGCCCGAGGGAGGGGTCGGTGAAATCTGGGTTCGGGGTCCGCAGACCATGAAAGGCTACTGGAACAACCCCCAAGCCAATCGCGAAGCGTTCCAAGGCGAGTGGTTCCGCACCGGCGATGCGGGCTACCTGCGGGACGGCTACCTGTTCATCCACGACCGGGTCAAGGACATGATTATTTCCGGCGGCGAAAACATCTATCCGGCCGAGATCGAGAACGTCTTGATGAAGCACGCCGGCATTGCCGATGCCGCGGTGATCGGCGTTCCGGACGATCGCTGGGGCGAGACCGTGAAGGCCGTGGTCAAGCGTGCCGACGAGACCCTCAGCGAAGAAGCGGTGATGAGCTACTGCCGTGGGCATCTGGCCCACTACAAGTGCCCCGTTTCCGTGGACTGGGCGGACGAACTGCCGCGCAATCCCTCCGGCAAGATCCTCAAGGTGGCGCTGCGCAAGCCCTATTGGGCAGGGCGCGACCGGCAGGTTTCCTGACCGCTACCGGATCCGCCCGCAGGACTTCCCGAACGGCGCGGCGAGACGCGGATGCCACCGCCACCGCGCGGGGCGCCGCAAGGCTACATCGACCGGTACGCCGCCCGCAGCAGCTTGAAGCCGCGCAGGTCGCCCAGGAGATTGCCTTCCATCCGGTTCATGACGTAGGACACGCAGAGCCTCGCGTCCTGATCCACTACGGCCGTGGAGCCGCCCCACCCGCCCCAGTAGGCAATGTGCTCGTTCGGCCCCATGGGCAGCAGGTGCGTGGTGAGTCCGTAGCCCATGCCGAACTTGATCGGCACGCCCAGAACCAGATCCGGGCCGAATATCTGCTCCTCGAAGATCACCCGGCAACCCGCCTCGGACAGAAGGCGCTTGCCGGAAGCAGTACCCAGGTTGGCCGCAAGGGTCTGCACGGCAGCCACCGACCGGGCATTGCCGTGGCCGTTGGCCGCCGGCAACTCCGCCTGGCGCCAGGCGGCAGTCGCGGATGCCGAGGCCTTGACCGCGGGATTGGCGAAGGTGCGGGCGGCGATGGAATCCTCCTGCATCCCCATGGCGGGAGCTTCCTCCGGCGGAACGAGTTCCCCGATCCTGCGATGGTGCTCCGGCCCCGTGCCGATATGGAAATCGGCGGCAAGCGGTTCCGCGATCTCGCGCCGGAAAAATGTCCCCAGGGATTCCCCCGTTGTGCGGCGCACCACTTCGCCGATCAGATGGCCCTGGGTCAGCGCATGGTAGCCGCTGGCCGTGCCCGGTTCCCACCAGGGCGCCTGGCGCGCAAGCGCGGTCACTACCTTTTCCCAATCGTAGAGGTCATCCCCGTGCATCGGCTCGTCCATGCCGGAGAGCCCGGCCGAGTGGCTGAGAAAGTGCCTGACCTCCACTTTGTCCTTGCCGTTCGCCGCGAACTCCGGCCAGTACGTCTTCACCGGCGCGTGGAGATCGAGTTCGCCCCGGTCCGCAAGCAACAGCAGGGTCAGCGCCGCCATGGTCTTGGTGGTGGAATAGACGTTGACGATGGTGTCCTCCTCCCAGGGGAGCGTTGCGGCGCGGTCGCGGTATCCGCCCCACAGGTCGACAACGGTTTCGCCCTCCAGCGTCACCGCAACGGATGCACCCACATCGCCGCGCTCGGCGAAGTTCTCCTCGAAAGCCTGTTTGACGCGCTCGAACCGGGGCGAGCACCTGCCGTGAATATCCAGCGTCCTTCTCCTTGGCCGGGGTGTTGGACTCGCCATGCGGCGGGCGAAGGGGCGAACGTTACAGACAACGTCATCCTGTTGCACGTTCTCGCCGCCGTACTCGTGGTGGCACGTATCCTGCGTCCGCTGGGGCTCCACCATGATCGGCCGATGCACCCGTCGAGCATCGTTGGCGCGGCCGGAACGTTACTGGTGACGATCGTTCCGGGCGGAGTCGCGCTGTGCCAGCGGGTTGGGGTCCTGTAACGGACCCGCAAGCCCGGTCAACGGTGTCGCGAGGGGCGACCGACACCGTTCCCCGTCCGCGTCCATTTCAGGTTGCCGCCTGGGCAAGGCATCGTTCAATCCTCGATCGACAATCGGCCGGGCTGACGCGAGAAACTTCCACGGTCCCGCAGCCCGTATAGGACGCATAGCCCCGGACGGCCGCGGCAAAGGCAGCATCGAACGCCTCGGCCAGCGGCTTCTCGAGGTGCAGATGCCTGATCTCGAAAACGCCCGCGGCACGATGCGCCTTGCAATCCATGCGTCCGACGAACTCATCGCCGAACAGGAGCGGCAGGCAGAAATAGCCCCAGCGCCGCTTCGCCCCGGTGACGTAGCATTCGAGCTGGAATTCGAAATCGAAGAGCCCCAGCGCCCGGTCGCGTTGAATGATGCTGTTGTCGAACGGAGAAAGGATGCGCACGATGGCCGGGGGCTTGCGGGGGCGGCCGGCAAGCACTTCCGGCAGCCCGTAGAACCGATTGCCGTTGGCCGTCTCGGCGGCGGCCAGCGTACCGTTGCGAACACGTTCCTTGAGCAATGCCTTGACCGCGGCGCGTGTAGGCGCATTCTTCTTCCCCAGGCAGATGCGGAAGGTGAACGTGCGCGGCGCGGCGAATCCGTGTGCCAAGAGGGTGGTATCGATGAGGTGGGCCGCGTGTTCTTGCACGGACGGCTCCAATGTGGCCGCATCGCGCGGCAGCACGCGCTCGGTCAGGTCGTACACCTTCTCCAGCCCCTCGCGGCGCACACACATCAGGTCGCCCTGCATGAATAGCTGCTCCAGGGCGCCCTTGGCGGGTTTCCAGTCCCACCAACCGGTCGACCCGCGCCGGCGTTCCACAAAATCCCTGGCGCGCAACGGCCCCTCGCCGCGTATCCGGTGCAGAACGGATCGCATCCGCTTCGGCTCCCGGGAACGCATCCAGCGTTCCTCGCCGTTCCTGAACGCGCGCATGGCCGGCAACGAGAAGCGGTAGTCGCGCATTGGCAGAAACGCGGCCGCGTGACTCCAGTATTCGAAGGCCTCGCCACGCCGTATGAGCCGATTGACGTGGTCGTCCCGGTAGCCGCTCACCCTTGACCAGAACGTATGGTGGTGGGCGCGGGCGACCACGGAAATGGTGTCGATCTGCACGTAACCGAGCCGGGCAAGGGTCTTGCGCACCCCGTCAATGCCACGGCCCAGCCTGCGCCCGCCGATCAGCCCCTGACGGGACAGGGCGATACGGCGCAGGCGCGTCAGCGACGATTCAGCCCGACGACTACGCACCGGCGCGGGCATCCCGACGCCACCTCGCAACGCGAGGCTTGCATGGAACGAATTCTGTCATCAGACAGTCGGTGACCCGGCTCCGAGCGGGCTTGCGGCGCTCTCTCTTTCCCGGAACGAATGAATGGGGTCAGAGTAAAATTTCCGGGGCAATTTTACTCTGACCCCATTCATTCTCTGGCCCCATTCATTGCGCCGGTTGCCGGGGCGAATACCGCTAGCCTGCCCCAGTCGGCACCTCATTGAAGGGTATGCCCTTGTCCAGCCTCGGCTCCTGGGGCATGCCCAGCACCCGCTCGGCAATGATGTTGGCCATGATCTCGTCGGTGCCGCCGGCGATGCGTATGCCCGGGACGGCCATGAAATTCAGGGGAAACAGTCCGGACGGGTCCGAATAGTCCCCCTCCCATACGGCGCCCGACATCTCCATGAGGTCCATTGCGAACGATGCCATGTCCTGCGCCATGGGCGCGCCGACCAGCTTGCCGATGGAGTTCTCCGGCCCGGGTGTCTCCCCCTTGGACAGCGCGGTGAGTGCCCGGTAGCCGGTGTATTTGAGACCGGACCGCTTGCAGTACCAGTCCGCAAGCCTGGCGCGCACGGCGGAATCCTCGATGGCGGGCTTGTCGTCGATCGTCACCGTCTGGGCCAGCTTGACCAGCGAATGAAAATTGCCGCCCCCTCCGGCACCAAGCGCCAGCCGCTCGTTCATCAGGGTCGTGATAGACACCTGCCAGCCCTGGCCAACGGCGCCGAGCCGCTGGGAATCGGGAATGCGCACGTCGGTGAAATACACTTCGTTAAAGTCGGCGTCGCCGGAAAGCTGCTTGATCGGCCTGGTCTCGATGCCCGGAGACTTCATGGACAGGAAGAAGTACGACAGCCCTTTGTGCTTGGGCACATTGGGATCGGTGCGCACCACAAGGATCCCGTAGTCGGCGTAGTGCGCCCCGGACGTCCAGATCTTCTGGCCGTTGATGACCCAGTCGTCGCCGTCCTGCTCCGCCTTGGTGCGCAGCGCCGCCAGGTCGGAACCGCCCGCCGGCTCGCTGAACAACTGGCACCAGATCTCCTCGCCGCTGGCGAGCTTCGGCACGTAGCGGCGCTTCTGCTCTTCCGTCGCCCAGGTCATCATCGTGGGCGCCGCCATTCCCTGGCCTATGCTGAACACGCCGCCGGGCATAACGCCATGCTTCGCCTCTTCCTGGTTGTAGATCACCTGCTCGATTGCCGATGCGCCGCGGCCGCCGTATTCCTTCGGCCAGCGAATGCAGGCCCAGCCGGCATCGTACTTGCGCTTCTGCCAGAGCTTTGAGCGGGCCATCTCGTCCAGCCCATCGAAGTCCTCGCCGGTCGGCACGTTCTGCGCCAGCCATGCCCGCGCCTCTTCCCGGAACGCGGCTTCCTGGGGGGTGTCGTTGAAATCCATGTCTTGCTCCTGCCTGCGGTCAGGCCACGTTGCTCTGTTCGAGCGCGGTGATCAGCTTGTCCCGCCACTGTCCCTCGCTGCCGATATTCACCGACAGCAGCTTCGCCCGCCGGTAGAAGAACTGGCAATCGAACTCCCAGGTGTAGCCCATGCCGCCATGCGTCTGGATGTTTTCCTTGGACGCGTAGTAATACGCCTGGGTCGCCGAGACCCGGGCAGTGGCCGCCGCCAGCGGCAGGTCCGGCGCATCGGTATCGAGTGCCCAGGCCCCGTAGTAACAGTTGGACCGCGCCAGGGTATTGTTGACATAGGCGTGCGCCAGCTTGTGCTTGATGGCCTGGTAGGAAGCGATCGGCCGCCCGAAGGCATAACGGCCCATGGCGTATTCCTTGCCCATCTCCAGGGCGGCATCGGCGCCGCCGACCTGCTCCCAGGCAAACAGCACCGCGGCGCGGTTCAGGAGTTTCTGCGTCGCCGCCCAGCCGGCGCCGGGGGCCCCAAGCGCCTCGGATGCCGCATCGTTGAAGTCGAGACGCGCGTGGCCGCGGGAAAAGTCCACCGTGCGCTGGGGCGTACGGGCGACACCCGGCTGATCGAGATCGACGAGGTTCAGGCTTGCGCCGTCGCCGGTATCGCAGCCAGAGGCAACCACGGCGATGTGAGCGATGTCGCCGTCGGCGACGGCGGCCTTGCTGCCGTTCAGCACACCGCCCGCGGCGGCCGATTGCAACCCTTGAGCGGTGGGGCGGCCCGGGCCTTCGGCCAGGGCAAACGTGCCGATTACGTCACCCGTCGCGAGCTTCGGCAGCCACTTCTCCTGCTGCTCCCGGCTGCCCGCCATGAGCAATGCTTCGCTCGCCAGGTACACCGAGGATGAGAACGGCAGCGGCGCCACCGCGCGCCCGAGTTCTTCGGCGATCACGACCAGTTCCACGTAGGAGAGCCCGAGCCCGCCGAACGCTTCGGGAATCACCGCGGCGGTCCAGCCCATATCCGCTACCTTGCGCCAGAGTTCCGCATCGAAAGCCCCGCGGCCCTCGAGCGCCTCGCGCACCTTGCCCATCGGGCAATGCTCCCCGAGAAATCCGCGCGCCTGGTCGCGCAACAGCTTCTGTTCGTCAGAGAACTCGAAATTCATCGTCCCCCTCACAGGTTCCATGGAAAAAAGCGAGCCCGCAATTCTCCACAGTTTGGGGTGAAAACGCGAGCCCGGCATCGGCAAGCGCGAGGGGTCATTTCCAAATTGCCCCGGCCCCCCGCTAGAATTGGGCATGGCGCCACTACCTCCGAACTACGTCGAACTCGGCTACCTGCGAGCCGCCGCCGTCGCGCCGGAAATACACCTGGCGGAACCGCTGGCCAACGCCGACGAGGTACTCGGCCATCTCGCGCGTCTCGAAGAGAGCGGCGCCGCGTTCGCCGTTTTCCCCGAACTCTGCCTGACCGGCTACAGTTCCGAAGACCTGCTTTTGACGGCGAAGCTGCTCGCCGATACCCGCGAGGCACTCTCCCGCATCGCAAAGGCAGGCTCGAGCACCGCCGCGATCGTGGGTACGCCCTGGCCGAGTCCCGACGGAAGGCTGTTCAATGCGGCCGCGGTCATTGCCGGGGGCCGCATCGCCGGCATCGTCCCCAAGACGGCTTTGCCGAACCACGCCGAGTTCTACGAGCGCCGCTGGTTCGCCTCCGGGGCCGGCGTGGACCTGGAGGCCGATACGGAATTCGGCAGCATCCGGGTCTGCCCCAACCAGGTATTCGAGATCGGTCCCTGCCGTTTCGCGATCGAGCTCTGCGAAGACCTGTGGGCGCCGGCGCCGCCCGGCGCCGCCCATTGCCTGGCCGGCGCGGAACTGATCCTCAACCTGTCCGCCAGCAACGAACTGGTGGCCAAGGCCGACTACAGGCGCGACCTGGTGCGCATGGCGAGCGCCCAGTGGCTGTGCGGCTACCTGTACGCCGGCGCGGGACTCACCGAATCGAGCAAAGACCTGGTATTCGGCGGACATCTTCTGGCCGCGGAGAACGGCCGTCTGCTCCGCGAGAGCGAGCGCTTCCACCTGCGCGGCACCGTGCTCACCGCCGATTTCGACCTCGACCGGCTGCGCCGCGACCGCATGCGCAACGGCACGTTCGCCAACGCGGCCCGTCCCGGGCACTACCACCGGGTGAAGGTGGCATCCCAAGTGCCGGCTGTCGTGGAACTCGACCGGTCTTACGACGCCCATCCCTTCGTCCCCAGCGACGAAGACGAATTCCATGCCCGCGCCCGGGAAATCCTCAGCATCCAGGCGGGCGGCCTGAGCCGCCGGCTGCTCGCCGCGCCAGCCGACCAACTCGTGATCGGCCTGTCCGGCGGGCTCGATTCCACCCTCGCCTTCCTCGTCAGCCTGGACAGCCTGCGCAAGCTCGACCTGCCGCCGGCGAACCTGCATGCGCTGTCGATGCCCGGCCCCGGGACAACCCGGCATACGAGGGTATCCGTGCAACGGCTTGCCGAGGCGACGGGCATTCCCCTGCGCGAGATCCCCATCGGCGCCGCCGTCGCCCAGCATCTGAAGGATCTGGAACACACCGCCCGGGACGATGTGGTCTTTGAGAACGCCCAGGCCCGGGAACGCACCCAGTTGCTGTTCGACTACGCCAACCGGGTGGGCGGCATCGTCGTCGGCACCGGAGACCTGTCGGAGCTGGCGTTGGGCTGGTGCACGTTCAACGCCGACCATATCGCGAGCTACAACGTCAACGCCGGCGTGCCGAAAACCCTGGTCTCGTACCTCGTACGCTGGTATGCGCGACACCGGGCGGGCGCCGCGCTTGCCGGCGTACTGCAGCGGGTGCTGGAAACTCCCATTACGCCCGAGTTGATCGCGCCCCGCGACGGCGGGATCAGCCAGGAGACGGAAGCCATCATCGGTCCGTACGAGCTGCACGACTTCTTCCTGTATCACTACGTCCGCGACGGGTTCGAACCGAGGAAGATCTACGAACTGGCGCGCCTCGCATTCGCCGGGAATTACGACGCCGCGGCGATCAAGCGGTGGCTGAAGGTGTTTTTCGAGCGTTTCTTCAGCCAGCAGTTCAAACGCACGACGTTGCCGCCGGGCCCCAAGGTCGGCACGGTAAGCCTGTCGCCGCGAGGCGACTGGCGGATGCCGGACGAAGCGTCCGCCGCATCGCTGGTCGCTGAGATTGACCAATACTGATCGGCAGCGAAGCGCCAACACCGGGCGCTTCTTGCGTACACTGGCGCGCTGAGAACATCGCAATCCCGCGTAGCGAGTCCCGCCCGGCGGCGCACCGGCCGCGAACCGGCACCCGTCACAGGAGGCAACCGACAATGCGGAGCAAGGGGTCCAACCCGCATCGCTCACCGACTTTCGTCGCGAGGGGGCACCCCTCGCATACAGACCGCACGGCCACGCTTACGCGATGCATCGGCGTCCGCAGCAGGAAGTTGGTGAGCGATGCGGGTTAGGGCCGCCGTATTCGGCATCTGCGCGGCCTGGGCGCTCGGCGCATTCGCGGCGGACGTTCCGCCCTGCGGGGACAAGGGTGTCTGGATACAGGTACTCGGCGCCGGCGGGCCGGAACTCGATGACACCCGGGGCGCCTCCAGCTACGTCGTCTGGGTAGACGACCACGCAAGGCTGCTGGTCGATACGGCTCCGGGCGCTTCGGTGCGCTTCGACGAGATCGGCGCACGCTTCGAAGACCTCGACGCCATCGTCCTGACGCACCTGCACGCCGATCACAGCGCCGACTTTCCTTCCTTTATCCACGGCGGCCGCTTCCTGGAGCGCGGCCGGCCCCTGACGGTACTCGGGCCGGAAGGCGACGAAACATTTCCCGATACGAAAACCTTCGCAGCCCGGATGATCGGCCCGAACGGCGCCTTTCCCCATCTGGCCGACTCCCTCAGCCGGAAACCGGGCAGCGGCTATCGGCTGCGGGTGTGGAACGTGCCCGCCAGGGGGCGGCAACGCTGGGCCGGATTCGGCTCCGACCATTTGCGGCTGGCTGCGATTCCGGTGCATCACGGCGGCGTGCCCACCCTTGCGTGGCGCGTGGAGGCCGCGGACAAGGCCATCGTGTTCGCCGGGGATTTTTCCAATCAGAAAGACCTGATCGCCGGATTCGCCAGGGACGTGGACGCCCTGGTCGTCTCGCACGCGTTGCCCGAAACGGCCCGGACCGCGGCCCGGGAAGAGTACGCGGTACCCAGCAAGCTGGGCCGAATCGCGACCCGCGCCGACGCCCGCATGCTGTTGCTGGGGCACCGCGCCAATCGCACCCGCGGACGCGAAACCCAGAGCATAGAGGCGATCGAGAAAGAGTTCACGGGGCCGGTCATCTTCGCTGACGACCTGGAGTGCTGGGGTCTATAATGCGCTCTTCGTCTTCGGCCGCCGCAACACCCGGCGCCGGAGTTCTTGTATCGGAAGACAGGCGAGCAGCTATGGGCAAAGGGGACATTCGCACCAGGCGCGGCAAGATCACCCGGGGCACGTTCGGCGCCCGCCGCAGGAAGAAGCCCAGGAAAAACACCGCCAAGCCGCGTTCCTGAGCAGGTTCCGCCGCACCTTCGGCAATCGACTCCGGCGTTTCCCCGCGAGCGCTCGGGTTCCGAGTGGGCCTGCCGGGGTCGAGACTGCCATCGAACAAGATGTCAGGATCGGCTCGCCCGCATATTGCGCCAAGGGCCGCGATGATCGCCGAGGATTTTTGCCGTTTGCGCGTGCTCGGGAGCTTAAAGCATAGCCACGCCTATGGTGGAGCGAGCATGTGCGCGCAAACGGCAAAAAGACCGGCGAGGGCGCGGCCAGCGCAGTTTGTACCCGGAACAACTTTC
This sequence comes from Candidatus Azophilus sp., assembly GCA_965220425.1. GTDB lineage: Bacteria > Pseudomonadota > Gammaproteobacteria > Pseudomonadales > Azotimanducaceae > Azophilus. The sequence continues at coordinate 104,493 of OZ244830.1, forward strand.
GAATATTTCGAAACAATCGAGAAAAAACAAACGACGGTCGAGATCTCAATAAGCGGCTTGGCGCAATATGCGGGCCAGCCAGGGCAACGTGCCTACCGTTCGGCGTTTCCGCTCAGATAGTCGTAGGCAATGTTGGCCATCGCCCGAACCCCCGGTACCAGGGCGGCTTCGTCCGCGTAAAAGAACGGCGAATGATTGGGAATGGTCTCCTCGGCCGGAACATCCACCGGCCGCACGCCGATGGCGAAATAGAAGCCGGGCACCTTTTCCTGGAAGAAGGAGAAGTCCTCCGCGCCGGTCTGGCGAGGTCCGGTGGTCACGTTTTCCTTCCCGTACACCCGCTGCAGGGTAGGCACCATGGCCGCGGTAAGATCCGGATCGTTGTAGGTAACCGGTACGCCGCGGTGAATGGTCACCTCCACCTCGGCCCCGAGGGCACTGCCGACACTGGTGGCGATCTCGCGCACCTGGCGGTGAATCATTTCACGGGTTTCCGCATCGTAGGTCCTGATGGTTCCAGTCAAGCTCGCCCGGTCGGGAACGATGTTGTAGCGCATGCCGCTTTCGAAGGTGCCCACCGTCACCACGGCCGGTGAGACCGTGATATCCACCTGCCGGCTGACGATGGTCTGCAGGGCCGTGACGATCTGCGCCCCGGCAACGATGGGGTCCACGCCTTCCCAGGGCCGGGCGCCGTGCGTCTGCCGCCCGATCACCTCGATCTCATAGCTCTGCGCACTCGCCATGGCGCCGCCCGAGCGGTAACTCGCGACGCCGACCGTACCCGCCTGGAAAACGTGCAGCGCGAAGATTGCATCGACATCGGGATTCTCCAGAACGCCCTCCTTGACCATCACCTCTGCGCCGCTTTCCTCACCCGGGGGCGCGCCCTCCTCGGCCGGCTGAAAGATGAACTTCACGGTACCGGGCAACTCATCCCGCAAACCGCCGAGTACGCTCGCCACGCCCATCAGGATGGCAACGTGGTTGTCGTGCCCGCAGGCATGCATGACGCCGACTTCCTTGCCGAGGTAGGTGCCGGTGACCTTGGAGGCATAAGGCAGGCCGGTCTGTTCCACCACCGGCAGGCCGTCCATGTCGGCCCGCAGCGCGACTACCGGGCCGGGCTTGCCGCCGCGCAGAACGCCGAGCACGCCGGTATTGGAGATGCCGGTGGTGACCTCGAGGCCCAGGTCGCGCAGGTGGCCGGCGACCAGCTCGGCGGTACGGAACTCCCGGTTGGACAGTTCCGGATGCTCATGAACGTCCCGGCGCCAGGCGACGACCTGCCCTTCCACGGCCGCCGCGGCCTCATCGATCGCTTCGTGGATGCCGTCGGCAAAAACCCGGCCCGCCATGGCCACGCCGCACAGCAGCGTTCCGAACGCGGCTGTCTTTCCTATTCTCCCAACGAGCCGGTCGAGCCTCGGCGGGGTAGCGGAGGGGCCGGCAAGTGCGGGCGTACCGGTGCATGGCCTATCGTTCATCATCGTACTCACGGAACCTGTCGATCGGCGCATGGTAACCCAACCGGTCCGTTCCAGAACATTCGCCGACCCGCCCACCGCCGTCCTTCCTCCGTGGAGGCTCCCGGGCATTACGCCCCAATGCCCCGCCGCCCCAATTTCGAAAGCGACGGGCCTTGTAGCCCGCATCGCTCACCAACGTCCTGCTGCGGACGCCGATGCACTCGTCCTGCGCGGCCGTGCTGCCTCCGGGCGCCTCGGCGCCCTCGCGACGAAAGACGGTGAGCGATGCGGGCTGGTTCCGTTGCTCCCCGCACCGGCCGCGCCCATAATGCCGGCCGCCCCGATTCAACCGGAGGAAACCCGATGGATTTCGATATCGCCATGACCGATGCGCTGCTCGCCACCACCCGCGCCGTACGCAAGCGCCTGGACCTTGAGCGGCCCGTTCCGCGGGCGATCATCGACGAATGCCTGGAACTCGCCGTGCAGGCGCCCACCGGCTCGAACTCCCAGACCTGGCGGTGGGTGGTGGTCGACGATGCCGGCAAGCGCCGGGCGCTCGCCCACCTCTACCGCAAAGGGGCCGAATCCTATCTCTCCGGCGCCAGCCAACAGGCCGGCGATGCACAGACCCAGCGGGTATTCGAATCGGCGATGTACCTGATGGATCACCTGCACGAGGTACCCGTGCACGTCATCCCCTGCCTCGCCGGCCGTCCGCCCGAGGACGCACCCGTGCTCGTGCTGGGCCCCACGTTCGGCTCCATCTTCCCGGCGGTGTGGAGTTTTCAACTCGCGCTGCGCGCCCGGGGGTTGGGCTCGACGCTGACCACGCTGCACCTGCAGGAAGAAAAGGCAGCCGCCGAACTGCTCGGTATTCCGGACGATGTCCTGCAGGTTGCCCTGCTGCCGGTGGCCTACACGAAGGGCACCGATTTCAAGCCGGCCAGGCGCCCGCCGGTGGCGAATATCACCCACTGGAACACCTGGTAACGGCCGCTCCGGATTCCTCCCTCGGAATCGGCGGACGGAGATCGAGTGAACGGCAAAAACACACCCTCGGCCAAACGTCGGGACGGGATGCAATCGGAGTCAGCGGACTCCCCCCGGCGCACGGGCCGGGGTTTCATCGCCATCTGCATCGGTTTCGCGATCACGCTCCTGCTGACGGTCGCCATCGCGATTCAGATCATGTTGAACACCAGGGCTTTCGAATAGTTGGTGTCCTGTTCCATAGGAAAGAGCGGGTGGGCGTCAGGGACCCATGGACGCCATGAGCGTACCGGCTCGCTCCAGCAGCTCCGATTCCATCGCTTCCATCGCTTCCAGGAGGCGAAACCGGGCAATCGCCCGCTCAAGGTTCTCGCCGGGCTTCGAGGTCTTGAAGTAACGGTCGCCCCGCAGGTGATCGGTGAGGAACCTCACCGCGAGCATGAAGGTGGTGTAGCGGGGCGCGAGGACCAGGTCTTCCGCCGTCGCGGCGACGCCCGCCTCGCCGAGGTATCCGCGGGCCGCCGCCTCGAACCGGGAAGGAACCGGCGCCTCCCCCGACATCGAGCGGATCAGGTCGCCGAACTCCCAGGCCCAGTTGCCCCACATGACCGTATCCAGGTCCAGAACCCCGGCCGCTTCTCCCGCATCGCTCAATACCAGGTGTTCGACTCGGCAATCCCCGTGGATGTAGCCGGTACGCGCCCGGAACCTCCTCGCCAGGCAGCGTCTTGCATCGGTTGCGGCAACGAGATCCGCCGGGGCTCCGCGGCAGCGGTCGAACTCTTCCAGGTAGTGGTCGAGTTGCAGGAATCCGGGAATGCCGTCTTCGAGCCTCGGGCCGGCCAGATCCTGCAACCAGCGGTACGTCCTGCCGAATCCGGTTCCCGCGACGTACGCCTGCCGGTCTGTTTCCACTACGGTCAGGGCGCCCGCGCCCGGAAGCCAGGTCCACAGCCGCCACACCTGGCCATCCACGCCGGCATGGGAATCGCCGGCGGCGGTCGGCACCAGCGACGGCGCCCAGCCGGGCTGTTTCCCGCACAGGTGGGCGGACACCCGGGCAACATTTGCCATGAGCAGGCCGGGATCGCGAAATACCGACTGGTTGACCCGTTGCAGTACCACCGGATTTCCGGATGTCATGACGATGAAGGTGTCGTGGATGATGCCGTCGCCGAGGGCTTTCGGCTTTCCTCGAATACGCCAGGCGTCGCGAAGGACCGCTTCCGGTGTCATCGACCGGTCAACCAGGCCTGCACCGGCGGCGCCACGGCAACGATGTACTCGCCGCAAGGTTCGGCCGCCGCGGCGACCGAGGCGCGAGCGGCATGGGAGTCGATACGGCTGCCGAGCACATCGAGTACCGTCGTCAGAACGTCCGCCAGCCGGCCCGCCGGTTCTTGCAGCTCCGCTGGAAATCCTCCGGCCCGGCAAAGGCTCAGAAGCCGGGAACACTCCCGGTGCAGCGGCCCCGCGTCTCCCTGGAGCAACTCCGCAAAGCGTTTCGCCGCGAAGCTTTCGGGCAGCAGGGCATCCACGGGACGATCGAGCCGGGTATCGGTGCTGTAGGGACGCGCTTCCGGCATCACGCTGCCCTCGATTCGCGCTTTGAGGGCTTGTCCGCCAAGCAATCGTCCGTACCATTTGACCGGTTCCAGCAACTCCACCACGTCGAGTTGAGATTCCACAACGCCGAATTTCGCCAGGAGCTTCCGGCTCGTCTGCTTTACGTCAACGAGGCCCGCCGCGGCGAGCCGGTCGAGGGATGCTTCGAGACGTCCGCCCGGATCGTTCGGGGGTACCTCGACCGACCACAGCCGCTCCGCGATCGCGGGCATCCGGGACCACAAACGGACCGGAAGCACCCGCTCGTCCACCAGTTCCGACCACAGGCAGGCCTCGCCGCCGAGTACATTGTCCAGCGCTGCGCCGACCGCTCGCGAGGTATGCGGCGGGGCCGTTCGCGACCCGGGGGCAGGCTCGCGCCACTGGTGCGTCCATTTCATGCCGGCAGCCACATGCCGGAAACGCGGGTCATCCGGCAACGCGTCCTCCTGCGCCAGCAACTCATCCAGCGGAGCCCGGGGATGCCAGGCGTGGTGCACATCGGCCGGGAAAAAGAGATCGAGATAGTAACCCGCCGAATCGATGCAGGCGTGGCCCGCCGCCACTGCCCGGTCTCTGGCCGTCGCCCCCCGCCATGCCTGCACGGTCATCCCCGCCGGCGCGCCGCCGTTCAACACCTCGTCCCAGCCGATCGTCTTCCTGCCGTGGCCCGCCGCGACCGCCGCCACCCGCGCGTTGAAATGCGCCTGCAACGCGACGCCATCCGCCAGGCCATGGCGCTCCATGCAGGCGCGGATTTCAGCGCTTTGTTCCCACCAGCCGGGAAGCACCTCATCGCCGCCGATGTGCACGTAGGGGTCGGGGAATATTCCGGCCAGTTCCCCGAAGAGGTTGTCGATTACCTGGTATACCGCTTCGTCCGCCACGTTCAGCACCGCCGGATGGGGGCCGAACCGCTTGCTCACGGCAACAGGATGGCGGGCGTCCGCACCCTCGGCTGCCTGGCCCGGCGCACGGCTTTCGCGCTCGCTCCCCAGTTCTTTCCGCCGGCGCGGACCCCAGTCCGGATAGGCCGCAAGCCAGCTCGTGACATGACCCGGCATATCGAGTTCCGGGATCACGCGAATGCCGCGCTCCGCCGCCCTGCCGACCAGTTCCTTCAATTGCGCGGAGCTGTAGCTTTCCTTACCAGCCAGCCTCGGGTACGTATCGCTCTTGAAGCGGAATCCCTGGTCATCGCTCAAGTGCAGGTGCAGAACGTTCAGTTTGTAGAACGCCATGACATCGATGACCTCGAGCAACGCGGCCAAACTCATGAAGCGCCGGGCAACATCCAGCATCAGCCCACGCCACGGAAACCCGGGCTTGTCCTCTATGCAGCCAACGGCAAGATCCCCCCAACCCGCCGCCAGTTGCGCCAGGGTCGTCAACGCATGCCTTGCCCCGGCGATCCGCTGCGCCCTTACGGTCACGCCGCCCGGCGCAATTTCCAGCCGGTAACTTTCGTCATCGCCAAGGGCAGGCGCGGCGGGCTGCCGCTCCGTGACGTCGAACGATATCGGAAGCGTTGCACCGCCGCGGGGGCGCAGCATGGCGTTAACGCGGGCGAGGGCGTCTGCAAGACCGGATTCCGTACCGGCGCCGGCCCGCAAACCAGCGGTCGAAACCCGCTGCCCGGAAAGCGCCATGCGCCATGGCCAGGGCATGAGCGGAGGACAGGTTTGCATGTTGCTCCAGTCTCTTGACAGGTTTCCCGCGCCGGAGCTTTCTCCGCGCGGCGGCGATTTCCCGATCGACCGGTTACTGTCGAACTATCATACTTGGCAGCCGATCTGCATCGCACGAGCGTACGCGGTCGCAATTAATCTGCAAAGGCCAGCAGGAGAGGCGCTTTCGATGCTTTCCCTGGTGTTACAATCGGGTACGGCAATGCCTGACAGGAGGAAGGCAAATGGCACTACCGCAAGACATCACTCCGTTCAACGAGCTACTGGAGGACACCGTTGTCGCAGCCTCGGACGACGACTGGCTCGAGACCGAGCCGGGCAAAGCCTGGGTGAGACTGCTGTGGTCGCAGGGCGAAACGGGCAAACACGCCGGCATCTACCGCTGGAAGAAAGGCTACGCCGCGCCGTCCCACAAGCACTTCGGGGCGGTATACGTGTACGTCATCAGCGGCAAGCTGCAGGTGCGTGACAACATCCTCAACGCGGGCGACTTCCTGTTCGAGCCGAATTGCATGGTGCATGACGCCACCGAGGCGCTCGAGGACGTCGACTACCTGATGCTCTCTGACGGGCCCGTGCTCTTCTTCGACGAGAGCGGCTTCACCGGCTACTTCGGCTGGGAAGAGCTGCGTCGTCTCGAAGCCGGCGCGGCCGCTCCGAAAGCTATTCAGCACGCGGCGGGATAGCGGCAATCCGCGCACACAGCTCATACCTGCCGTCCGCAAGGGAGTAGCCGGACTGCAGTGAGGGCGCGCGCCGGACTCCGCGGATCCGGCCCATCGACCACCGGCGCCCGCTACGCCGAGCGCCGGTACGGTTTATTTTGCGCCGGCGATATGAGTGGCGTCGGAACTCGACCAGCCCGCATCGCTCACCAACTTTCGTCGCGAGGGCGTCGAGGCGCCGTGTAAGCGTGGTCGCGCGGACCGCTTACGCGATGCATCGGCGTCCGCAGCAGGAAGTTGGTGAGCGATGCGGGCTGCGATCGTGTGAGCCGCCGATCTTGTCTTTCCACGGTGCGAGCACGCAGTCGAAGCGGCGTAGCACCGTCATGGGCAGCATCACACGCTCGTACTGCGGGGAGCGGTACGGGCCGCGCTGCAGATCCGCGACCTGCCAGATCAAGGTCGCGAATGGGATCTTGGCGGCGAGTACACGAATGGGTGGGCCGGTTCTTCAACCCCGAGGAACTGGAAGCGGCGGCAATTGGCCGCCAGGAGGACCTTCTCGTCTACTTCGCTTTGGCGCATTTTGGAAAACGGCGGACCCACTCGGAGTTGCCCGAACGCCTCCAACGAGACGTTCAGTTCTTCTTCGGCAGCATCACCAAGGCGCGCAACGCGGGCAAACGCGCCCTCTTTGCGGTCGGAGACAATGCGCGGGTGGAGGAAGCCGCCGTCTTCTGCCACGACGAACTGGGGATCGGCATGCTTGCCGAACGCCACGACCTGATGTTCCACCAATCGCTGCTTGGCGAGTGTCTGCCGCTCATCAGGATATACGTGGGCTGCGCGCTGCAGCTATTCGGAGACGCCGGCTCGGTGGATCTGATCAAGGTCCATCTTCAATCAGGCAAGGTCACGTTCCTGGTCTACGACGACTTTGACGGAGCGCAAACACCCAACCTCGTCGAGCGCATCAAGGTGGACTTGCCGCGTCTACGGGTTGATTTCTTCGACTATGTCGACGAGTACGAGCCGCAACCCTTGGAAGAGGAGCGGGAGAGCTTCTATTTGCACTGAGTCGCTGCATCGCGTCAGAACGTCGCAACAACCTTGGGGGGATTACGCAGTCGTGGCCGACGTGAAGTTTGTCGATGGAATCGACGAAATAGAAATCAGCAGGAAGGCCGCCTGAATCTGGACGGCCATACACCAGAATTGACAGTAACTCTTCTCGTCCTTCCGAAGGTGAAGTCCTTGCCTTCGAGCGCATTGACCGCGTCCGCGGTCGGTTCCGGCAGGCCTTCGTGGGCATTTGCTACCATCCGCTACGGTTCGGCGTAATCCTCGTCCACCAGCCGCTGCCGAAGAAAACGACAATTTTACCCCGGCCGAATCTCTACACTTTCAGATCGGCGCTGGCAGACGTTACGACTATCCGAACCCGGCCCGGTACAACACGGGGTTCAAACGCACGTGCTTTTCGACTAAACCCGGCATTTGGTAAAGGCGGCGCCCCCGGGAGCAGAAGTCGTACACGCGGTAGAGGCTGTACCGGTCGTTGAACTTGCGTGAAAACGCGACTTCGTTTTCGCTGATGTAGAAAGGCTGGTACTTGCCGCGATTGGTTGTCTTGACCTCGATAAAGACTTCTTCGTCCCTCGCCACGCCATCGCCGCCGATCCGGAAGGACCGTACGTCATAACCGAGCCCGTCGCCTTGTTCCTTGCTACTCCATTCCACCCCAGACGCCAGATCGGAACGCCCGGCCTGCATCAGGTGAAATCGCTCGAAATCCAGAACGAACTGTTCGCCGGATTCGCCAAGGCGCCGATTCTCGGCCTCTCGCTGCGCGTAGTTGACGTGCCGCGCCAAGAACCTGCGCTCTGGCGGCTGTGCGTTAGGCAGGTGCTTCGGAATAACCGGATCCAGTACTCGATCCCAGTCCCCGGTATATGGTGGCGGGTCGACATCGCGAACGGTGTTGATTTGCTCCAGATCAAGTTGCTGGCCCGCCAGGTGAGCGAGTACCGCATCGCGCAACTGCGCCTGGTAGTTGAATAGAGGCTTGTAGCCAGATATGTAGGTAAACCCCAACTCTACAAGGATTGCACTGGTGTTCTGGTGTTTTCGCTCAACTGAAGACCTGGATCGGCTACGGAGTTTTATCATCAGCGCGTTTCGATGCACCGTTTTGTTGTACGGTTCGTTGCGCAACTCCTTGCCGAGCATGTCAAAGTAGTCCTGAACGCACGCCTCGCACTCGAGCCAGTCCCAGCCGTTCACTTGTAGACGTGCCCGTCGCTCATCGGCCGTAATCGTCATGCTTTCGAGCAACGCGGCACGCAACAGTTCGCGCACGATGTGGTTGCCCAAGAGTTCGAAAAGTTCGTCGTCCAGATAGGCATAGGCAATATGCCGGTCAATCTGGTTGCGGCTGGTGACCGTACTTAGTTGACCGTAGGACTCGCGCTGTCCGGGCTTGAGCCGGTGGTGCCAGAACCCATCGTGGCGTAGATGGAAATACGGATAGATCGGTCTTGAGTTGTCTCCTTCCGTCCTCAATTCCTTGAAACGCGCTGCAAATGCACTCGTAAGAGACTTGGAATACTCGATGCGATTTTCGGAGAGGGTGCCGTCTTCGATCAAATCCGTTACCGCCAACAGCATGGCAACTTTGTGAGGGCTTGTGTGAGTACCCGCCGTATGCAGGTTCATTCGCGAAAAGGCGGATTCGTAGTCCAGGAGAGACATGGCGCACGATTTTGCTGCAAGAAACACTTTTTTGAAAGCGATGGGGCGAACTACCACCGCAATGGACACGACCTCTTTGGAAACAGCAGGTGAAGGGACCGGACTTCTTGCTGGAGAACATCTCGAAGGGCACGCAGCACCAGTATGCAACCTATTGCAGGCCCTCGGGATCGAGCTGTTCTCTCGGCACTGGTTGAGGTCGTTCACACTTAAGCGTCCGTAGCTTTACTTCCAGGGTCATGCCATTCTCCTGGGCAGTTGGTCACCAGAACACGTTGGCGCCAAGCATGTGCGCCGGCCGTAAAGGTAGGAGTCTGGGATAGGGCCATACCAGGGGGGTCCTGCAAGCCATGAACCGAGTCATCGCTATCGATTGGTCTGGAGCGAAGTCCGGCGCAGCCGCCAAGACCAAAATTTGGGTTGCTGAAGCCCGTGGCGGCCGGCTGGTGCGTCTAGAGTCGGGTCGTGATCGAGGGGAAGTAATCGCACATTTGATCCGTGATGCCTCTGCGGACCCCGATGTTGTCGTTGGCTTGGATTTCGCATTCTCCTTCCCGTGCTGGTTTGCCAAGAAATGGGGCGCGACCTCGATCGAGGAGCTTTGGACTCTCGTTGCCGAGCAAGGCGAGGAATGGCTGGGCAGTTGTCCGAAACCGTTTTGGGGGAAGCCTGGAAAGCGCAAGCCGAACCTGCCCGAGCACGAGCACTTTCGGGTGACGGAACGGCAAGCGTCGGAACCTACTGGATCGAATCCGAAAAGCGTCTTTCAGATCGGCGGTGCGGGGGCGGTTGGGACGGGGTCGATCCGAGGAATGCCTTACCTGGCGAAATTGCGTGGAAACGGCTTCTCGATCTGGCCGTTTCATGAATATCAAACTCCTCTTGCGATCGAGATCTATCCACGGCTGCTTACCGGTCCAGTGATGAAGGCAGATGCTTGTGAGCGAGCGGCGTACCTGGCTGAGCGTTGTCCCGAAATTGATGACGAACTCGAACTTAAGGCGGCTTCCTCAGAAGACGCCTTCGACGCAGCGGTATCGGCGGTCGTCATGAGTCGCCACTTGAGCGAGATCTCTGCGCTTACCGCATCCCGAGACGGCACCTATCTTTTGGAGGGAAGCATCTGGTGGCCTCGAGCGATCCGCGAGGCTACCGACAGCTCAAGGCATGGCGCCGTCCGACAGGCCAACTGCCCGTTCTGCGAGGTGGCCGAGAAATCCGTTCTGGCCGAGTCGCAGTACGCCGTGGCCATTGCAGACGGGTACCCCGTGAGTCCCGGTCACTCGCTGGTGATTCCGAAAGACCACGCGGCGACGCTGTTCGCCCGGAGCCCCGAGGTTCAGGCTGACGTTTGGCGTCTCGTGACCAACGTGAAAGAAGATCTTCAGTCACGGTTCAATCCCGACGGTTTCAATGTGGGCGTCAACGAAGGACGGGCGGCGGGTCAGACAGTGGAACATGCACATGTGCATGTCATCCCCCGGTTCGCTGGGGATGTTCCTGATCCGAGAGGCGGCATTCGCTGGGTTTTGCCTGAGCGCGCATCGTATTGGGATCGATGAACGCGCTGACACTTCCCGCTGCCGAAGGGAAGCTTGCGTTCCTCCGTTCGCTCTGGCGTGGCGCAATGAGTCGTGAGGATGCCACGTGTCCGCTCAAGGGAGCGCAGCCCCGACTCAGGACCTGTCGCAGTAGGAAATCTGCTATATCAAGCCATCCGGACCACCGGTTACAATCGCTCCGATTCACGGATGAAACTCGCAATGCGCAACAGCGTTAAATTGCACGGCTTGCCAATGATTCGCTCGGTGGTAGACTCCTCGCGTTCCACACCTCAAGGCGCGGCACGACTGCCGTCAGGCATGCAACCATGTTTGTGGTCACCTCTGGCGGGCATTCGAAGACGCTTCCCGGCTGTACCAGATGGCACACAGCTTGGAATGCGGGCAGGCCATGGAAGTCCTGGCATGTCAACCCTACCAGTCATAGTTTGAACGTGTTCATCGTTGGCGAAATCCGCTCGCGGCTGCGATGCCGCTGAATCTCGAAAACACCGGGCTGGTCCTTCAATTTGCACTGCTCACAGCAGGTGAAGAAGACCAGCAGCATGAACGCCAGTTGGGGCCGATCCACTTGCTGAAATATGTCTACCTGGCGGACTTGGCGTATGCTCAGCGTGATGATGGAGAATCGTTTACCGGCGCGGATTGGCGCTTCCATAAATTCGGTCCTTGGTCGAACGCCGTGTTCGAAGCCATTGACCCTGCACTGCGGAGCATAGGGGCTGAGCGGCGGGAATTTCGTAGCGATTTTGGGAACGACGACTGGGTGCGTTACTCAATGCGTGATGATCGATTGCTTGCCGAGAAACGGCGCGGGCTTCCAGCCCAGATCACCTTGGCCTTGAGACGGGACATCCATCGGTTCCGCGGAGATACGCCGACGTTGCTGGACCATGTCTACAAGACGGAACCGATGCTGGCAGCGGCACCGAACGAACGATTGGACTTTTCGAACGCCTTGCAGCCACATGATCGAGGAACGGAAGAGTCCCAACGGTTGCGATTCGATGAATTGTCCGCCAAAAAGAAAAAACGCTTGAAGGAGCGCCTTCGTAGCCTCAGGAACCAACAGAGAGTCGAGCCAATGCAGTCACGCGCCTCGATCGGCACTCGCCCCAGATCCAGATACGACGAAGTATTCGAAGAGGGCGTTGCGTGGCTCGACGAACTCGCAGGCCCGACACTGGTTGAAGGGGATTTTACCGCCGAATTTTCGGACGACGTGTGGGATTCTCCGGCACGCAAGGGAGGCGATGTACCCTGAGGATTCCATTCAAGCGGTGTCCGGAGCGAGTGATTGGTGGGTTCAAGACGCCAAACATGAAATTCGGCGGGGATCCTTGATTTATGCGTTTGTGCCACATGTGGACCAGTTGCCCTACACCGTCGAACCGGTCGGTCGCCGTCAGCCGGATCAGCATACGGCCGCGGAAGTCAAGATTGCGCCACTGAGCACCAGGAAGGCTCGAAGGACCAGCAACCTGCCGGTTGCCGCGATGCCTCTGCATGGCGGCGAAGTTTGGGCTGCGTATCGGGCAAAGAAAAGACCTTGTCTCGTCGTCGGATGCGGAAGTAGTCCGGTAGACCGGAAATTCGTGAGGGGAACCCCGAAGCGAGCCACTGCACCCACCATACTTGTCGCGCCCTGCTATGGAGTGGACCAAGGCAGTAAGCGCGCGGGATACAATACCGTTTTCGTCGAGAGAGTGCGCCACTGTGAGTACCCTCAGTTTTTCTGGGACCGTCTTCCGGTCTCGGGTTCGAATGAGTCCATCCTTCGGTTCGACCACCTTCAGCCGGTAGGAACCCATTACAACTCCTACGAGTTCTCTGGATACGCGCTCGGCGCCGATGCTCTGGACGTAGTTGACGAATACGTCCGCTGGTTGTTTTGGGGCACGTTTTCGCCGGACAGCTTGTTAGCGCTTTTTCGAGAAGAAATAGAGAGCATCCTTGGGACTTGACCGGCCTGATTCTACGCCGAGTAACATGTGTGGCCTGCTGCTGGATGGTGGCTACACTCCAACTCAAGGAACCTTGGCCCTGATGACTTCAGAAGAGATATTCGAAAACGCCAACGCGGGCTGCCATTACCTGGCGCGTCGCCAGAAGACCGGGTTCCAACTCCGATTCAAAGGCAAGCCGATCGGGGGTTGGGAAGACCGGAACCGCCACTGGTACATCCTGAACCCATTCGCTTCGAGGATCGACCATCACAAAGCCATCTTGTCCCGGCACGGGTTCAAGCAGCAGAAAACCCGGCATCGATGGTGGCGGCTACGCGGGGCGGTCGATGCGGCTACCTTCCGCTGTGCTGTCGAGGAGTTGACCGGGGTGCCGCTCAGACCTGACGATTAACGGTGCCCCGGCGAAAGGGCTTTCCTGTGCACCAAAAGGGACCCACCAGCGCCGGCTTCATGTACTCCGACACCGGCGGCCCCGGCCCCGTCGTCGTGCTGCTCCATGGAGTGCTCATGAACGGCAGCGTATGGACGGAGGTCGTCGATGGCCTGCGCGACCGCTACCGTTGCATCGTCCCGGAACTGCCTTTCGGCGCGCACGCCAGGCCGATGCCCGATGGCGCGGATCTCACACTCGAATCCATGGCCGGCGTGACCGCCGAGTTCCTTGTGGAACTGGGCCTGCAGGATGTCACCCTCGTATGCAACGACTGGGGTGGTGCGCAACTCGTCATCAGTCCGGGCGGTTCCGATCGTGTTGCCAATCTCGTCCTGGTCTCCTGCGAAGCCTTCGACAACTATCCGCCGGGCTTGCCCGGCAGGTTGCTCTGCCTCAGTGCGTCCGTGCCGGGAGGGCTGTTCCTTGCGGCCCAGATGCTGCGGCCCCGCTGGATCAGAAACCTTCCCCTGGCCTTCGGCAACATGTCGAAGAAGGGGATACCCGACGAGCTCTTCATGAGCTGGATCGATCCGTTCCGCCACAACCGAAAAATTCGGCGCGATCTGGGAAAGTACTTGCGCTATGTGCCACCGAGGCAGCAGTTGCTTGAGTGGGCCGGGCAACAGCGCTCGTTTCGGGGGCCGGTGTTGATCGTCTGGGCCCGTGCGGACAGGCTGATGCCGCCTGTCCACGCTGAAAGACTGGCGGAGCATTTCGAGAACGCCCGCCTGGTGTGGGTTGACGACAGTCGAACGCTGATTCCGATCGACCAGCCGGAAGTGTTGACGCATCACGTTCGCTCGTTCCTTGCAGCCAACACCGGCTGACTGTGGGCCACTTGCTTGCCGGGGTATGCACGCTCAGCCAATCTGCTGTCAGCGTTAGGCAGTAATCCGTACCTGCAGGCCCAAAGCCCGCGTAATGCGCATGATAGTCGCGAATGTCGGGTTGCCGTTTTCAGACAGGGCTTTGTAAAGACCCTCGCGGCTCATCCCGACATCCTTGGCGAGTTTGCTCATGTTCCCGGACCTCGCAATATCGTTCAGTGCGGCGCGGATGAGACTCCCGTCGCCCGGGTCCTCCTCGGCGCATGCCTGCAGGTAAAGGCGCGCATCATCGTGAGTGCGCACGTGTTCGGCGGCATCCCATCTGGTGAATGTCTCGGTCATGTCTTCCCCCAGTCGTTCGCCAGGCGGCGGGCGCTTTCGATCACGTCGACCATGTGCCAAGTGTAAACCGTGGTTCACATTCTTGCTGGCACGGAAGTTGTGGCGAGGCGTTCGAGAGGCGTAGCGACACGCCTTGACACAGGCACCACTGTAGGAAATCTGCCATATCGAACCGTCGAGTCCGTTGGTTACAATCGCATCGCCGCATGGATGACACTCTAGATGCCATGCGTCGACAAACATCAACGCGCTCATCCGGCCGCGCTGAAGGTAGCATCCTGATTCCAAAACAAGCTGTTGCGATGGCAAAGGAAAATTGGGCTTCACTATTAGCAGTCGTCCGCAACCCGCTTGCGTTCTTCGCACTTGCTCTGCTTGTGATCGAAGGTGTGATCGGGACGATAGCGGCCATGAAGCTTACGGACGAGGCCCTGCTTTGGGCTCTCGTAATCATGGCCGTATTGTTCCTGGTTCTCGTTGTGCTGGTCGCCGTGATCACATTCTGGCGGCCTGGTCACCTGTTGAACCAGGTTGACGCATTGACGGAGTTTATAGGCAGCGACGGATTTCATGACGCTGTCGAGGATGCAATAATGGAGTTGGTCAAAGACGAGTGCTTGCAGCGCAGGAAGGAGGTCTCGAACGATGCAACCCGATCCGTTTAGCAGAGGCATCGGTGCGCGTGTTCTCGTGGCTTTCCTCGGAGACAACGCACATTGGCGGACATTGGGCGGAATCGCCCGAGCCTCCGGGTTGACCAAGAGCGAAGTGACCAAGTTTATTGAAGACAACAGAGAGTGCTTCGTTGAGTCAAGCATAAGGCCTGGCGGCAGCGTACTCTACGGAATGCGCCACGACCTCCGCCAACGCGCCCTCGCGGCGGCGCCCGGTCAAGAGCCGCACCGCGCTACTGCATAGCGAGAAATAGCTCTGAGACTGCGCGGCGCCCGCCCGCGACCTGCAGTTGGCCACACAGAGCCATGTGCGGCATCGGCTGGTGGCCCTGGATGACGGAAGGCGCGATCTTCTACGAACTGCAGAACGGCGACGGCCAGCCCGCGATTCGCAACGGGTACATCGGTTTCGAATGAGTTTCCGCCCCGCGGTCGCTTCTTTCGGCGCTTTCAGGAAAACTCCTCGCTCTCGCCATTGGCCAATTTTGGCCATGAATAGCCAATTATTAAACTTTGGCCAAAAGTGGCTAATCAACCGCCTGCGATGCCGGGCCCACCCAACCGAACCCCGCGACGTCAACGGCTTCTCGCGAAACGGTGCCGGAATACTCGATTCTGCCCGCGCCCGCGAGGCCGCCGGTCAGTTCTCCACCGTCCATGGTCAGCGACACGTTCGTGGCGCCGGCCACCTCGATGTCCGCATCCGTAACGACAATGCCCTTGAGCTGAGCATTGCCGGCCCCGGCCATCGACAGGTCGAGCCTGGCGTACCGGCAGCCCTCGCCCGTCATGTCGGTCGCGCCGGCGGCCTCGATCGACAGATGGTCGCCTTCGAAGCCGGAAAACGTCACGCGATTTTCGCCGGCGGTCTCCAGTTCCACCAGCGCCGGCATCACGACGTTGGCTGTCAACCGGGCATCCGAACGGCCGAAGAGCGATGCTTGCCGTGCCCGGCTTAGCCTGAGTCGCTCGCCATGCACCGACACGTCGACATCGCGCGTGCCGGTCTCCGGATAATCCAGCTCCACCTGCCATTCGTCGCCCTGCGTGACGATGACGGTCCAACGCCCGTTGATTTCGATGCTGTCGAACCCGCTGAGATCGTGGCTGAACGCGGGCAACTCACCGGGGCTGGAGCCGACTTGCGCACCCACTCGTTCGCCCACCTGGCCGCCCTGGCCGAAGGTGACGCGGGTCGCAATCGCGATCACTACAATGATTGCTGCAACGATGCCGCCCAGCGACAGTAATGCCATCCTGCTTGGTTTCATGTCTCCTGTTCTCCGTTTTGTTGGGCCAGGAACCCGGCAAGCTCGTCGATGCCGATCCCCAGCATTTGCATGGCGCGGACGATCCGGGGAACCTCGTCGCGCACGAATTCCTCGCGCATCGCCGCCAACGCCCGTTCCGCGGCCCGATCGCTGACGAAATACCCGCGCCCCCGCTGATTGACGACGATGCCCCAATCGAGCAGCGCCTGGTAACTCCGGGTTACCGTATTCGGATTCACGCCCAGTTCGAAGGCCAGTTCGCGAATGGAGGGAATGCGTTCCCCGGCCGCCCATTCGCCTTCCAGGACGCGGTCGCGGATCTGGTCCGCGATCTGCAGGAAGATGCTTCTGGGTTCGCTAAATTGCATCGCTGACCTGCGTCTCCCGCACCCGCAGCCAGGCGATCGACCAGCAGGCGAGGGGCAATGCGAACGCAATGATCGCCCAGAGAACCTCCAGCAACCGCAGCAGGCCCGGGAAGGACTCGACCGCGCGCGCCATGAAGTTCCCCAGGTCGGCCAGGCCTTGCGGGGCGAAGACGATCCGCAGTGTAAGCAACGTGAAAAGGCCCAGGCCGATGCCTGCCACCACGATGACCAGCGTGGTCTTGATGAAGTGCCGTCTCGCAAACCAGGCCGCACCGAGAAAATAGAACGATTGCAGGAAAAGGTAGCCCGTGATCACCGGCCACAGCCACGGGTCGAGGGGATTGAACAGGCCATAGCCGGTACCCGGCAACAGGCGGTGGATACCCGCGACGAGCAGCGACACCGCGGTGGTGAATACCAGCAGGTAGACGCTGAGCCCGACCGTTACCGTGAGCAGGCGGGCAAGGGTCTTCTCGAAGGTGGAGGCGGGTATCAGCAGGTACGCCTCGTTGCGGGCCTTGTCGTGGAGTTCTCCGAAGGCGCGGCTCGAGGCGATGATGCCCCAGATATAGAGCATCCCGCCGTACCACGGCACGAAGAATCCCTGGGTCGCATCGAAGGGGTCGAATGAGATCAGCGATGCGGCCAGGATGACACCCGCCAGCATGGCCGACACCGTCAACAGCGAGCGGTAGCCGTCGGCGAAGTCGGCGCGCAGCAACCACCCGAGCCGCTCGAAGGAGAAATGCTCGTTCATCTTTCGTCCTCGGCCGTGGGCCAGGCCGCAAAGGCCGCCGGTTCCGAGATGACGGCCTTGAAAAGCAGTTCCAGGTCGAGCCTGCCCTGGTCGTTACCGCGGCATTTCCAGACGCCTGCGTAGCCGCCTACGGTGCGTTCGGTATAGATCGGCCCATTGCTTGCCTCGGGCCGCTTCGCACCGACGGAAAATCTCAGGTTGGCGCTGAGTTCCGGCACGCTGCGATGCAACAGCACCTTGCCCTCGTGCAGTATCACCACCCGGTCCACAAGCGACTCCACGTCCCTGACCTGGTGGGTCGAGACGACGACGGCCCGCTCTTCGTTCAGCGCCTCGGCCACCAGGCGCCTGAATAGGCCCTTTGAGGGGATATCCAGGCCGTTGGTCGGTTCGTCCAGAAGCACCAGCGATGCGTCGCACGCCAGGCCGAACGACAGCAGGAACTTCTTCTGCTGCCCGTGGGAGAGTGCCGTCAGCTTCCTGTCCTGGGGAATCTCGAACTCTTTGAAATAGTGTTCCATGCGGGCCCGGTCGAAATCCGGATAGAAACGGGAGCGGACGGCGACGAATTCCTTGCCGGTGATACCCGGAACGTTAAGTTCTTCCGGCAGCATGAACACCCCGGAAAGGAATCCCGGAGCCCGCCGGACAGGATCGTGGCCGCAGGCGGTGATGCGGCCCGAATCCGGAAACAACAGCCCGGTCATCAGCCTCAGCAGTGTCGACTTGCCGGCGCCGTTCAGCCCCAGAAGCCCGTATATGTGGCCGGGTATCAGCGTCAGGTCCGTACCCGTGAACAGCGGGTCGCGGCCGTATCCGAAGTTGATCTGGCTGGCTTCGAGCATGTTGAGGATCTTTTGGAATACTGTATTAGTAAACTAGTACAGTAGATTGAAAATGTCAACGTTCGTCTCGAGCCGGCCGGCCGGTGCTCGTAGTGCCGGTCGCGGTGACCGCTTTCTGGCGGTCAGGTCACCTTGTGAGACAAGTCGACGAATTGACGGCCGTTATCGACGGCGACGGATTTCGTGACTATGGAGGATGCCATAACGGATTTGGTCAAAGACGAGTGCCTGCAGCGCAGGAAGGAGGTATCGAACGATGCAACCGAATCCTGTTAGCGGCAACGTACTCTACGGAATTTGCCGCGACCTCCGCCAGCAGGCCCCTGCCCCGGGCGCCTCGCCCTATTCCGGGCCGAACCCGCAGCCCGCGCCGCCCCGCGTGATCCCAGCGCTGGGCCCGAAGATGCTGGAACTCGCCCGGGACGCCTGCCAGGGCGCGCATCCGTATTTCACCTCACCCGATCACACCGCCATGGCGCTTCCATGTTCCCGTTCCGTGGTTATGCCTCCGCAAACAACCCCGGCATCCATCGACTGGCCAGTGCCGCGGGAAACGCGATCCTGAGCGGCGCGCGGCTGCTGTCGGCAATTAAAACCCCGGCTTCCTGTAACGCGGCAACAATGCGTCTTGCCTGTCGGTCACCGGTACCCGTGAGCCCTGAGACCTCGCCGCGCGGTAGTTCACCGCGATTCAGAACCGCTTCCATGATGCCGCCTGACTGAGACGGCAGGCCGTTCGTTCGCACTTCTTCCTCGACCCAGACGCGAATCCTCGCTCGCAGCCTGTTCGGCTCGACCAGACCTTCCATGAACGTCACCTGATCGAGACAGGTCTGCAGGAAGAAGTGGGTGAAATCCGCGAGCGCCGCCTCGCTGCGGCTGCCTCGCCCGTCGAGGTCGCCGCGCCGCGGTTGATCGCATGCCGCGAGGTGAGTCTTGTACGCGCTCTCCTGGCGGGCAAGCCCGCGGGCGATCGACCAGATGCCGCCGGTGTCCAGTGCATTGCGCAGCATCGCATGGGACAAGAGCCGTGCCACCCGTCCGTTGCCATCGAGAAAAGGGTGAATCCAGAGCAGGCGATGATGCGCCGCCGCTGCCGAATAGATCGTCGCGGCTTTCCCGAGATTGCTGTAGACCGCTTCGAAGCGCTCCAGGAAACGCGGTACCGCCCCCGCGCTGATCGGCACATGGCGGTCGATTTTCACATCCCGCTTGCGCAGTGTGCCCGGTTGCACCCGGATACGTTCGCCGGATTCGGGGTTCCCGTCCCAGAGCATTTCGTCGGGGAGCAGGTCCCCGAAACGGCGGTGGATTTCGCGGATGCCTTGCAGCGTCGCGGCTTTTCCGGCCAGGCCATCCGCGTCGATCCACTCCTGGACGCTGACATGCGCGCGGGCCTCGAGTTGGAGGTTCCGCTTGCCCGGATCATCGCTGTAGTCGTTGTGCAGAGCACGTTCTATGTCGACCGGATGCGTGTCGTGCCCCTCGATGAGGTTCGAGTAGTAGCAATTCATGACGCGGACGAGATTGGCCAGGGCGGTAACGACCCCCTCCGGCATGCTGCGCCGGAATCCAGCCGACTTTGCCGCCAGTTCTACCGCCAATTCATTCAGCGCCGGCCGGTGAGGCGAGCCTTCACCCACCAGGAGCGGTTCCATCATTGCGGTAATTTCACCCCGATCTGCGACCTCAACTATGTCCGCTTTCATGGCCGGTTATTATTCGGTGATTTAATTATAAATAACATAGTCTTATGTCGTATAAAGACGGGCAATATACCTGAAAAATGTCCGTTTGTATGTCCGGAAGTTCGCAACCTTCCACTCGACCGGGCGGAGCCTCCATAGCTATTCTTTGTCGAATCTCGTCCGGAACCCCACTTGCGGCCGGCAGCACGGGCTGCCGATGCGAGGCAGGCTGACTATCGAAATTCGCAACGGAGACTCGCAAGGCTGGCGTGCTTATCCGGTTTGAACCCGGTGATGCCCACACGGGCGTGGGAGTTCGATCCTCTCAGTCTCCGCCACGCTACGGTGAACCTGGCTCAATGGTAGAGCCCCAGGATGTGACCCTGGACGATGCCGGTTCGAGTCCGGTGGTTCACCCCAATGAGACTGCATTGGCCGAGTTCCGAGTGTGCGTGGTGGATGCGCCGTTCGAATTCATCTCGGTCAGCAGGCATCGCGGCTGTAGCTCAGTGGAACAGAGCACGACTCTGCGAAGGTCGAGGTCAGGTGTTCGAATCACCTCAGCCGTACCATTTTCGGTGCTCGTCCAACTGGTAGGACAGGAGACTTTGACTCTCCAGATCGTGGTTCGAACCCACGGCGCCGAGCCAACTCCGGGCGAGCGTTCTCCCCATGCTCCCTATGCCCAGGTGCAGGCGCGGTCGGGATGACAGCCGCCCTCGGCTGCGCCAAACTTCAGCCGCACAACGACTTTCGGTTGCAGAACCCGAGGAAGCCCCCATTCTCCAGTCGGAGAGGCGCAATGAAAACGGAAGAAACAGGGATACCTCGCGAAATCGCCGCCGCCGTTGCGCGCTTTGCAGACCTCGTCGCACCGTTCTTCCCCGCGGGAGCCTTGCGCATGGGCGGGGGCACGATCTTGCAAGCCCGCTGGGGGCACCGGATGTCGTTCGATGCCGACCTCTTCTGCGATCCCGGCACTTATGCCAGAACCATTGCGAAAAGCGGCCCCGAAATCGAACGCGCGATCAACACCATTGCAGACGGCGTTGAGGAGGGAGCTTCCTTCGTTGATCAGATAGCGAGCTTCTGCCACGTCGCCGGCATTGAGGTCACAATCCTTCCCTCTGCTGCACTGATCGGGTCGCCAACCGGCAGCGTTGTGCCCAACACAACCATCGAGACCGAGTCGACCGCGGACATTCTGGCGGCCAAACTCGTACATCGGATGTGCGGGGCGGGCGTCATCGAACCGCGTGACCTGTTCGACCTGGTGGCTGCCGAGCGGTACGATCCGAATGCTCTGCGCGAGGCCTTGGGCTTGCTTTCCGACATCCAGAAGACCGAAATCTCCGCAGCACTCGCCATGCTGCCGAAACACTGGGCCTCATTTTCGGACAAGCCGTTGTTTTCGGTCGACGGAAGTGAAATCCAGGTGGACGCCGAAGCCGTGAAGGAACTGTTCGAACGGGCCGGTCGCGAGCGCCCGCCCGGGGACCTGGCAAGCCCATGAACCGTATCCATCTGCCCGCCTACCGACAGCCGCCGATTCGGTTGGCGGGCGATGCGGCCTTCGGTAACGTTTCTGCGGTTTCGAAGGACTTTGGCGCCGTCACGGCGGAGGGCGTCGCGGCAGCCTTGACGGCTCGTCATTGCGCCGGGTGTGCGTATCGTCCGGACGGAGCAGCGGCGCTCGGCTATCTCCTGGGCGAAACGAAAGGAACGCCGCAAATGGAAGCGGCTATCCGATCGCTTCTGAACCGCTGCTCCGGAACGGACGCCCTGCACCTCGCGACGCTGTGCCGAGTGCCGGTTCGTCGACTGGCCCACTGCGTACGCTCGCTGGACGTCACCAATTTCACGTTGATCCGTTTTCTGAACCAGTTCGCTGAACGGACGCCCAGCGGCGTCGTGTGAAGGGCGTCTTTGCCACAGACATCAAGATCTGCCCCAAGTGCGGCGGCAAGCTGCGCATCATCGCTTGCATGCCGATGGCCTGGCGTGTGGGGTGCGAATTCCTATTTTCGCCCGCTTTGAGGCGTTGAATAGGAATTCGCACCCCACAGGTTACGCGCGCGGCCTACGGTGAGCGGTACGCAGAGGAGGCGGCGGCACTCGGTAGGGTAATTGACTGACGCAAATGCAGTCAGCTTGCCCACTCCAGGCGCAGCGTCTTTTTCTCGGCAGCGCAATCCCGAAGGTACAAATTGATCAGGCTCTGGTACGGGATACCGCTTTGCTCAGACAGCGAACGAAAGTAGTCGATCGTATCTTCGTCCAACCGTATGGTCAGTTGCTTCTTTGGCTTGCGCAGGTAAGGGTTCTTTACCGATTTCGAAAAGTCATATGATTTCTTCATTACAAAAAGTCCGAGTACTGTTTCCGTTCCGACCGTTCAGCCTGCCGCGCAGAGATGATCCGAACTACGTCTTCTTGCTGGCGATAACAATGCACTACCACCAGCAATCGAAGCCGAACGCTGAGACCAAGCAAGATAAACCGGTGCTCGTCGTCTGAATGCTCAGGATCCGGAATGACACGCGCATTCTCATCCAGAAACGCCGACCTGGCCTCTTCGAAAGATATGCCGTGTTTCCGCCTGTTGTCCGACGCCTTGCGTTTGTCCCACTCGAACGTCGGATCACTCATCCGGCTAGTGTAACTACAATGTAGGGCGCGTCAAGTCGCCGCAAGGTGGCTGCTGGACCGGCCCGCGGTCGGTGCCGTCATCCTCGGCGTCGGCCGCCGTGCCCGAATCGACGACAGGAAAGCGTTGCTCGATCTGGCCCTCGAACACCAGGACCTCGAAGCTCTCGACGCCTGTCTCGTCCGGCTGGGCACTCCCCCCGGAGAGCCCTACGAACTCGAACGCGACCTGGCCGGCCCCCACACCTCCATCATTCGCACGGAACTCCAGGAGACCGGCGCTTGAGCGACCGCCGCTGGTCATCGAACCTGATGTTCCTCGCCGCGGCCATCGGCTCCGTGGTCGGCATAGCGAACGTCTGGAAATTCACCTATGTCGCGGGCGAGAACGGTGGCGGCGCCTTCGTCATCGTCTATGTGCTGGCCGTCGTTGCGATCGCCCTGCCCACGCTGATCGCGGAGTTCCTGGTGGGCCGGCGCGGCCGTGCGAGCGTCGTCAAGACCATAGACAACCTCGCGCAACGCGAGGGGATCGGGTGCTGGTGGCGCTACTACGGCCAGATGGCCGCCCTCGGCGCCTTCCTGGCGCTGAGTTTTTACAGCGTCATCGCCGGCTGGACGATCGATTATTTCGTTCTGTCGATGACTCGCGGTTTCGACGCCATGTCGGCCGAACACACCGAAGCGGCCCTCGCAGAGCTGATGCAAAGCCCCGGACGGATGCGCATAGGAAAATTAACCATCCGAAACGCGCCTGGAGGCAAGTACGATTGGATGTCGAGGGGCTCGATTTGCCGCCTGTGCGAACGGGCGCGGTCTGGGATTTCGATGGTTGCGAAGAGGTAGAACGTCGCGCGCACCGGTTTTCCAGGGTTGCGCTCAAAAGAGGCCATCAGGCGGCCGTTCTCCAGACTGGAAGAGCCTGTCCTTACGTTGTGGGGTCGGGATGCCCGACGCGCAGTGGTGGTGCTCGCGGTTGTGCCGGTTTGGCCTTGTCGCGTGCCCGAATGTGCCCGAGAATCGTGGCGATGACGTCGGGGTCCTCGATGCAGGCGATGACGTGCAGCGTCAGGCTGCCCTCGACGTTTTCCAGAACGCTCGAATCGCGGCTCGTCCGGGTCAGTTGCAATTGACCGATCCGCTATCGCATGTCAGTATCTGACATTATCGGACATGCGGAGACTCCCCAATGCCGAACGTATACCTTACCGAACAGATGGAGAGCTATGTGCAGGGCCAGCTCAAGTCCGGAGCGTACGCCAATCTGAGCGAAGTAGTGCGCGCCGGGATACGCTTGCTCATGGAACGGGACGGCGCACGCCAATTCTACGCGCTGAAAGCGGATCTGGAAGAGGCCGTGCGGGAGGCCGAGGCGGGTGGGTTCGAGGAATTCAATCCCCTTGCCTACGAACCGGACGCCGGCGCGAGATAGCCGCGACAACATGACGATCAGGTTGTCCCGGCGGGCGCGACGGGATTTGGACGATATCCGGCGATACACGATCAAGACATGGGGCCGTGATCAGTGGTTGAGCTACTATCGGGGCTTGGTCCGGACTTTCGAAGCAATCGCGGCCGATCCCGATGGAGGACGTGATCGCGGCCTGTTCGCGGCGGGTCTGCGTTCGGTGCATTATGGACGGCACATCATTTTCTTTGCACGCATAACCGCAGCTTGCGATGAGCCGGTGATCCTGCGGATCGTTCATCAACGCCGCAACCTGCCGGCATTGGTGTACTTCGAGGATATCGGTGGCTGAGAACGTTCCCCGCCGGTGATGCAGCAGATGGCCCCCGTCGTTAAGGCGGCTGTTTTTTCAGTCTCGTCAACGAGTTGTGTCTCAGACCACCGAATCCTGCCAAGGCTCCGGACGCGAACCTGGACGCAGCCGTCTTGGGTTGGCGCGTGTGTACCGGGGGGTCCTGCATGATGAACATGGGCAGATAGGAGAGCGCAACGGGGCTCGCGTGGTCGCGCAGGGACCCTACAATGGTCGACGATGCGCCCTCAACAGAGGAGTCACTACATTGCGGCCTGGAGGCCTAAAGGAAATGACGAACCCGAAACGCTCGGACCGATTCATCCTGCTTTAGAGCAGGCAGATCCTGGACCCCGATGGTCGGCTGAATTGGTCGCTCGACCTTCCCATGGAGCAGTGGGACGGAGTCACCGTCCAGGACGACCGGGTGATCGCATTGCATTTCAACGACGTCGCGGAAAAGGAAGACTTCGAGAAGCACGGCGTTGAGTCATTCGACAAACCGGGGGTAGTAGGTCGCGACGATGCCGTCCGGTGCCCCGTCACCGCCATTTCACATTGCGACCGTCTATCGCTCATAATGCAGCGGAGTTCCGACCGGAAGTTGTTGCCCAAGTCGAGGGACGGCGCACCGTCTGCGCACGCCACGAGAAAAATCAGAGTCGCCATCGCCGGAGTCGGATACTGCACCCGGGTGTTCCGGCCCGCGCTGGCCGCCAGTGGCGTGGCCGTCCAGATGGGCCCGATCCTGGGCCTGTACGTGTCGGTACGGTTGATCCTCGACGGGAACTACGCGGTACTAGGCTTTTGAAGCCACGGGGTCCAGGTTGGAACCATCGATGCATTGCTCGCGCAAAGCTGCGCCGGTTATTGAAGCGTTTCAGGGTAGCCGACCATCCACAGGGAAATACCGTCAGCATGCGACATTCGAAAAGACCTGTGAAAAGACCTGTAATGTATGCAATTGCGTTTCTTGCCGGCCTCACACCGGCCTTGGCCGGTGCTCGAGCTGCTGGTCCAGAGGCAGGATCGTTGCTGATCCGTGGCGGCTGGTTGTTTGACGGCATCAGCGAAACTCGTCGGCGTAACAGCGGCATCCTTGTCCGAGGGGGCAAAATAGCGGGTACCGATGTCCCTGCCAATGAGCAAGGGTTGACGCCGGTCAGAATCCTGGAGTTGGCCGACTCAGAAACGATTCTGCCTGGTCTGATCGACTTGCACGCGCACTACAACCTGGATCTCATTGACCAAGGTCGTGTAGAGGAGGTTGTTTATAACGGTATTGTATTCCTTGCCAACGGTGTAACTGCAACCTGGTCAGCGGGCGAGTTTTATCCTGAGCGCGTCATTGCTCAGAGGGATCTGATTGAGGCAGGCAATGCTATCGGGCCGCGCATATTTGCATCCGGCCCTTACTTCGGTGCATTTCGCTGCGAGTATCAAGTCAAGGTAGCCGCTGATGAGTGTGCCGCCTGGCCAAATGACATTACGGATAACGAGATCAGGGACGAAGTCGACAAGTGGGCCCGACAAGGCATTGTCAGCATAAAAATAAAACAGGCAACACCGGATGAGGCAAAAACCATAGTCGAGCAGGCGCACAAGAATGGTCTGACGACGACCGGGCATCTTGCCAACTACAATATCGAATATGATGTCTCTACGCGTGATGCCATCCTGATGGGCATGGATCGCATCGAGCACCAACTCACCCTTTCCCTTGAACCTGGAGACGCGCCAAGTACAGAAGTGCATGAAGTCGTGAGGTTGATGATCGAGCACCAGGTGTACTACGACGCGAACTTGCAGATGTACGGCGGCATCAATTTGCGCCGTGAACATCTTGCTGAAATGGTCTGGGTCGATGAAGCAAAGTATTTTACTCCCTACGCCCAGAAGCTCCTTGAGAGGCGTGGCCCCCCGCCGCCCGAGTCGGATGAACCGGAATTTAACCAACGGATAGCAGAACTCATGGCACTCTATGAAGCAGGCGGTGAAAACCTTCTGGTTGTCGGCACCGACGAGCCGGTTTACACCAGCATGCTGCCGGGCTTTGCCTATCATAGAGAACTGCTCGCCATGACCTATGCCGGACTACCCCCGGTTGCTGTTCTGAAGGCAGCCACCATTAACGGGGCCGCGGCGCTTGGCGTTGCAGACAGGCTCGGTTCGGTCGAAGCCGGCAAGTTTGCCGATCTGGTGGTGGTCAAAGGCAATCCCCTGGAGGACATCAAGAACGCACGTAATATTCGGTTTGTAGTGAAAGAAGGTGTGGTTCACGAACCAGAAACTCTGCTCTATTCAGCAGAAGGAAAAATAGGTCCGGCCAGCGCCGCCGATCATGCAGACTGGGAACTCAACATTAAACCGCTCCGAGAGGAGCCAGGAGGGGTTCTCGAGTAGCAGGCTTTTGCCTTTGCTCGCTCTATGGTAAGCGGCCCCAAAACAAGAACAGGCAGCGGAACCACAAATGCGCGGCGGCGGCGGATAGGAAAAATAACCATCCGAAACGCGCCTTCAGGCAAGTACGATTGGATGTCGAGGGGCTCGATTTGCCGCCTGTGCGAACGGGCGCGGTCCGGGATTTCGATGGTTACCAAGAGGTAGAACGTCGCGCGCACCGGTTTTCCAGGGTTGCGCTCACAAGTGGCCATCAGGCGGTCATTCTCCAGACTGGAAGAGCCTGTCCTTACCTTGTGGGGTCGGGATGCCCGCCTTGCCCCGCGCATGGGAACCCGGCGCCACCCACAGGCCGTTGGCCGGAGTGCAGCCGTAGAGCTGGGCCATGAAGTTGAAGCCGTGGGCGCCAGAGTCGAGTTCGGGGCTGTCCCAGTGGGTCCAGCCGCCCTGATGCCAAGCCACTGAGCCGCCGAGGCCGGGATGCTTGATCCACACCGCTTCGTTGAAGTGCGTGAAGTCGTCGCCGTTGATGGCCGCCGCCACTTGCAGCAATTGGGGGTGGCCGTACAGGCGCAGGCAGGCGTCCGAGAACTGCAGCGAGCCGAGGATGACTTGGGCGACGTAGGCCGGCGCGTCCGCGGGAGGATTGACATACTTGATTCCACCCTACCAGGTATGGGCACTGCTCAAGCGCTCTTTGCACCGCACATCGCCGAAAAACCAGGTGGAGTCAAATACCTTGGTCCCTCCGCGGGCGCGGTCCCGGCGACCGCGCTCACCCCTGTCGCGAAAGCGCAGACGAAGACCAACGCGTCCCATCGAGCGACGCCGACCCGGCACCGCAACGACGGTTATGGGAACAACTTGATATCTCATTACTAACTGAATGACTGTTAATCAATAATATAGACACACGATAAGTCATCCGGTAATGTCGGGCGCCGATGCTGCGGTGCAAGGTGCACGGACGTTCGAAGGCGTGCGTTGCCGTGCAGTTGCTGCCGAACAACTAGACGAAACGGAGAGCTGCACGATGGCTGGACCTGGTACCGGAGCTTCACGGCCTGCGGCGCGGCGCATCCGGAAGTCGAGGCTCCGGCACAGCGCCGCCGCGGCCGCGGCGCCGTGGCTCGCAGCGTTGGCACTGTGGGCTGCCGAGCCCGCCGCCGGGCAGACGGCGGAGCCCGACGACCCGGTGGTCAGTGCGGCCGGGGAGGTCTACGTCGGGGAGGAGGTCGACGCCGGGGACCGGCGGCGCGAGGTGCCGGGGCGGGGCACCAGGACGGTCCGCGCGGCGTTGCGCAGCCCTCTGGAGCCGACCGACATCGTCGAGCTGCCGCCGGTCGGACCGGACGAGGGGCGGCCCACCGGGCAGCGCGCCACGCGCACGGTCGAAGGAGACCGGCCAGAGCCCGAGCCCGAACAGATCGGTTTCGGTCGCGACGTTCCGGCGCACCTTGGAGTGAACGAGTCCCGCCTTGCCTGGGTGTCGCTCGCGGAAGGCGGGCGGGCCGCAACCCTGGCCCTGCGGTCGCCGGGCGCCGCCGCGCTCCGCGTGCGGTTCGACTTCGACGTGGCCCCGGCGGACCTGGAACTGCGTTTCTACAGCCCCCTGGACCGCGCCGGTGCCGTGGGGCCGGTCGGCGCTGCGGAGCTGCTCGCGGACCGCCCGGAAGGCGGCACGCACGGCCGCTACTGGTCGCCCACGGTCCACGGCGACACGCTGGCGGTGGAGTTCCACCTGCCGGGCCCCGCCAAGCTCAGCTTCACGGTCGCGGCGGTGTCGCACCTCGAGGTCTCGCCGCTGGACATCGCGGACCTCGGCGATGCGTCGTCGTGCACGATCGATCTGGCCTGCCGCCCGGACGACATCTCGGACATCGTCATGAGGAGCGTCACCAAGTACATCCTGACGAGGTCCTCGGGGAGAAGCAGCGGATGCACAGCGCAACTGGTCAGCGATCTCCACCCGGAAACCCAGACGCCCTACCTGCTCACCGCGCGCCACTGCGTCGGCAACCAGGCGGAAGCGTCGAGCATGGAGTTCTACTGGCGTTTCGAGCGCGCCGGTTGCGACGCAGAGGAGCTGCACGCCGACTACGAACGGACGCCGGGCGGCGCCTTCCTGCTCAACAGCGAGACGCACCGGGGCGGGACGGACTACGCCTTGCTCAGGATGAAGCAGGCGCCGCCGGCCGGTGTCGGGATGGCGGGGTGGACGACGGCGACGGTGGTCCCCGACACGCGCGTGGTGGGTGTGAGCCACCCGCGCCTCGACGTGAAGAAGATCTCCATCGGCCACGTGCTCAGACACGAGAGCTGGATCAACGACCCGCACGAGACGCACATCGTGCTCAGGCTGTCGCACGGCGCCGTCCAGGGCGGCAGCAGCGGCTCGGGGCTGTGGACGCGGACCGACAACGGCGACTACCTGCTCGGCGTGCTGACCGGGGGCACCCGGGGCTGCACGCAGCAGCGCCTCTACTACGGGCGCATGGAGCTGTTCTACCCCAAGGTGCGGCCGTGGCTCGGCAGCGTTGCGCCGATCCGGTTCGCGCTGCTGGACGCGGCGAGCGGCGCCGAACTGCTGCAACTCGCGCCGGACGCGACCCTCGACCTGTCCGCCACCGAGGCGGATTCCTTCAACATCCTGGCGCAACAGCTCGCCGTCGACCTCGCCGGCGCCATGGAGCTGGAACTCGCCGGGCCGCAGTCGGCGTCGCGGACGAGCGAGGCGCGGCCGCACACGCTGTACGGGGAAGGCGGCGGCGGCGGCCTGCCCCCCGGAGACTACACGGTGACGGCGCGCACGGGACCGGCAGGGGCGCCGGGCACGAACGAGCGCTCCGTGGCCTTCAGCGTGACCGGCGACGCGGACGACGACGACTTCCGGCTCACCGGGCTCACGGTCGCGACGACCGGGGGAGAACGCGTCGCCGACCTGACCGCGGACGCGGTGGTCGACCTGGCGCGGTACCCGGAGGACGCGGTGTACGACATCCGCGCGCAGAGCGCCGGCACGGCGCCGGTCGGCAGCGTCGTGTTCCGCCTGACCGGCACCGGCGACGCGTCCGAGACCGACAGCACGGCGCCGTTCGCGCTGCGCGGCCCGCTGCCGGCGGGATCGTACCGGATCACGGCGACGCCCTACCCGGAAGCCGCCGGCGGCGGCACGGCCGGTACCGCGCTGGAGGTGGACTTCACCGTGGTGCGGGCCTCTCCGGTAACGGGCTTCACCCTCGTCGACACGAGCGGCCAGCGGCCAGCGGACCTCACGGCCATCGCCGACGGTGCGACCCTGGACCTGTCGTCGTTCACGGCGTTCGAGAAAGGCGCGGACGACTACGCGATCCGGGCCGAGGTCGGGGACGCGTCGGCCGTGGGCAGCGTCCGGCTCGAGCTCAGCGGACCCATTTCGGCGTCGCGCACGGAGGACGCGCCGCCCCCGTTCACGCTTTACGGGGACCGGGAGCAACCGCAGTCGAACGGCACGACGGTCGTCATGTACAACGGCTACGTGCTGCCGGACGGCGACTACCGGCTGCGCGCGGTGGCCTATACCGGCCGCGGCGGGTCCGGCACGGCGCTGCCGGCGTTCGAGATCGGGTTCAGCGTGACGGGCAGCTACGACCCCGAACGCAGTCCGATCTACGAGCTGGTCCTGGTGGACGCGAGCGGCGACGCGCCGGACGAGGACCTGACGGCGATCGAGGACGGCGCGACGCTGGACGTCGCTTCGTTCGACTCCTTTTGGTTCACGATCCGGGCGCGGGTCTGGGACTCCCTCGGCGGCAACGCCGTGCGCAGCGTCGGGTTCGGGCTGACCGGACCGGTGTCGAAGACCAGAAGCGACAGCGAGGCGCCGTACGCGCTGCTCGGCGACGACGGCGGCGGCAACTACTACGGCCTGCGGCTGCCCAACGGCGACTACCGGCTCACCGCGACCCCCTACACGGGCCGCGACCGGACGGGGACCGCACTGACGGCGCTCGAGATCGGCTTCAGCGTGACCGGCGGCGCCGTACCGCTGACCGGTTTCACGCTGGTGGACGCAAGCGGCGGCGCGCCGGACGAAGACGTGACGGCCATCGCCGACGGCGCGACCCTCGACCTCTCCGCGTTCGAGCAGAACTGGTTCAACATCCGCGCCAACGCCGGCGATGCCGCCGGAGACGTGGGCAGCGTACGGCTCGAGCTCAGCGGAGCGCTGTCCATGTCGCGCATGGAGAACGCCCCGGCCCCGTTCGCGCTGAAGGGCGACAACCGCAGGGGCGACTACTACGGCGAGCGACTGGCGGACGGCGACTACCGGATCGAAGCCACCGCCTTTCCGCGCGCCGACGGGCGCGGCGATGCGATCGCGACGATCGCGACGTCGTTTACCGTCACCGGCGGATACGACCCCGGCGTCACGCCGCTGACCGGCTTCACGCTGGTCAACGCGGCGGGCGAGGCCCCCGACGAGGACGTGACGGCCATCGCCGACGGCGCGACCCTCGACCTCTCCGCGTTCGAGCAGAACTGGTTCAACATCCGCGCCGACGTGCCCAACGGCCGCACCGCGGCCAGCGTGCGCCTGGAGCTGACCGGGCCGGTGACGGCGAGCCGCACCGAGAACGGCCGGCCGTTCGCGCTGAAGGGCGACGATGGCGACGGCGACTACCGGGGCATGCGGCTGACGAACGGCGCCTACCGGATCAAGGCCACCGCCTACACGCGGCGGAACCGCAATGGCGCGGCGCTGCCGCCCCTCGAAGCGTCGTTCACCGTCACCGACGGGGACGAGGCGGAAGCCAGTCCGGTCACCGGCTTCACGCTGGTGGACGCGGTGGGCGGTCCGCCCGACCCGGACCTCACGGCGATCACGGACGGCGCGACGCTGGACCTGTCGCCCTACGTGACCGGCAGGTACAACATCCGCGCCGACGTGGCCGAGGGCGCCGCGATCGGCAGCATGCGCCTGCAACTCACGGGACCCGTGTCGGAGGGCCGCACGGAGAACGCCCCGGCGCCGTACAGCGTCAAGGGCGACAACGGCGACGACTACGGGGCGATGGACCTGCCGAACGGCGACTACACGATCACCGCGACCCCCTACGCGGGCCGCAACGGAACCGGAGACGCGCTGACGGCGACGGCGGTCGACTTCACCGTGACCGGCAGCTTCGACGCCGACTCCAGCCCGGTCACCGGTTTCACGCTGGTGGACGCGAGCGGCGAACCGCCCGACCCGGACCTCGGGGCGATCACGGACGGCGCGACGCTCGGCCTGTCGTCGTACGAGACCAACGCGTTCAACATCCGCGCGGACGTGGCCGCCGCGCCGGCCATCGGCAGCATCCGGCTGGAACTCGACGGGCCGGCGTCGGTCAGCCGCACCGAGAACGCGCCGCCGCCGTACGCCGTCAGGGGCGACGACGGCGACGGCGACTACTGGTCCATGCGGCTGCCGAACGGCGACTACACGATCACGGCGACCGCCTACACGGGCGAGGACCGCTCGGGCGAGGCGTTGCCGGCGGTGGCGGTCGACTTCACCGTGACCGGCAGCTTCGAGCCGGATGCGAGTCCGGTGGTCGGGTTCACCCTGGTGGACGCGAGTGGCGATGCGCCGGACGAGGACCTGACCACGATCACCGACGGGGCGACGCTGGACCTCTCGTCGGTGGAATCCGACTGGTTCTCGATCCGCGCCGACGTCGACGTCGACGGCGGGCGCGGCGTCCGCAGCATGCGGATGTTCCTCACCGGGCCGGTGTCGCGGACGCGCGTCGAGAACGGGCCGCCGCCGTACGCCATCCGGGGCGACGACCACGACGGCGACTACTACGGGATGGCGCTGCCGAACGGCGACTACCGGATCCGTGCCGTGCCGTACGACGGATCGTACACCACGGGAACTGCCATGCCGGCCCTGGAGATCGACTTCACCGTGACCGGCAGCTACGACCAGGACGCCAACCCGTTGACCGGGTTCACGCTGGTCCACGCCGGGGGCGGGCTGCCGGACGAGGACGCGATGGGCATCGCCGACGACGCGACGCTCGACATCGCTTCGTACGAGCCGAACTGGTTCGCCATCCGGGCCGACGTCGACGCGTTGTTGGCGCCCGGCGTCGGCAGCGTGTGGCTCGAACTCGAGGGGCCCGTATCCCGCGCGGTTCGCGAGAACCACCCGCCGTTCGCCATCAACGGCGCCGGCGAGGACGGTGACTACTACGGCGTCAGGCTCGCCAACGGCGATTACCGCGTGATGGCCACGGCCTACGCGCGCGACGGACTGCTCGGCGAGACGCTGGGTTCGGCAACCCTCGCCTTCACGGTCGTCGGCGGGGTCGATGCCAGCGCGGAACCGTTGACCGGGTTCACGCTGGTCGACGCCGGCACCGACCAGGACGTCGCGGCGGTGACGGACGGGGCGACCCTCGACGTCGCCGAACTCGGCGGTGCGGCCACGAAGTTCACGTTCCGCGCCGACGCGGCGGAGGACGCGGTGATCGGCAGCGTGCTGGTGGAACTCTCGGGCCCGGGGACGTTCACGCCGGCCGAGCACGGCTCGCCGCCCTACTCGCTGCACCGGGAGTCGGACGGCGACTACCGCGGCGCCTACCTGCCCAACGGGGACTACCGGCTGACCGCAACGCCCTACACGGGCCGCAACCTCTCGGGCGACCCGCTCCCCGTGATCGAGGCCGACTTCACGGTGACCGGCAGCTACGACGCCGACGTCAGCCCGGTCACGGGGTTCACCCTGGTGGATTCGGCCGGCGAACCGCCCGATCCGGACCTGACGGAGATCGCCGACGGCGCGACGCTGGACCTGTCGTCGTACGACACGAGCGACTTCAACATCCGCGCCGACGTGGCCGCCGTGCCGCCCGTCGGCAGCATGCGGCTGGAACTGGCCGGGCCGGTGTCCAGGGGCCGCACGGAGAACGCGCCGGCGCCGTACACCGTCCGGGGCGACCGCGACGGCAACTACTGGTCCATGCAACTGCCCAACGGCGACTACACGATCACGGCGACCGCCTACACGGGCCGGAACCGGTCGGGCGACGCGCTGCTGGCGGCGGCGGCGGACTTCACGGTGACCGGCAGCTACGATGCCGACGCCAGCCCGGTCACGGGGTTCACCCTGGTGGACTCGGCCGGCGAACCGCCGGACCCGGACCTGACGGCGATCGCCGACGGCGCGACGCTGGACCTGTCGTCGTACGACACGAGCGACTTCAACATCCGCGCCGACGTGGCCGCCGTGCCGCCCATCGGCAGCATGCGGCTGGAACTCGCCGGGCCGGTGTCCAGGGGCCGCACCGAGAACGCGCCGGCGCCGTACACCGTCCGGGGCGACCGCGACGGCAACTACTGGTCCATGCAACTGCCCAACGGCGACTACACGATCACGGCGACCGCCTACACGGGCGAAGACCTGTCGGGCGACGCGCTGCCGGCGGTGGCGGCCGGCTTCACGGTGACCCGAAGCGATGGGGGCGACGGAGATGGTTCGACGACGCCGGTCACCGGGTTCACGCTGGTCCACGCCGACGGCGACCCGCCCGATCCCGACGTGTCCGCGATCGCCGACGGCGCGACGCTGGACATCTCCTCGTTCGACAGGAACTGGTTCAACATCCGAGCGAACGTCGAATACGGCTGGGGCGTGCGCAGCATGCGGCTGGAACTCGCCGGACCGGTGTCGGCGACGCGAACCGAGAACGGGCCACCGCCGTACGCGGTGAAGGGCGACAACGGCGACGGCAACTACTATGGCCTGAGACTCGCCGACGGCGACTACACGATCACCGCGACGCCCTACGACGATGAGGATCTCGACGGACAACGGCTGCCCGCGGCGACCGTTCGCTTCTCCGTCACAGGGGAGGACGGGCCGGGCGGGTCGGACGCGACCAGCCCGGTCACCGGGTTCACGCTGGTCCACGCCGCCGGCGACCCGCCCGATCCCGACGTGTCGGCGATCGCCGACGGCGCGACCCTGGACCTCTCGGCGTTCGAGCCGAACTGGTTCAACATCCGCGCCGACATCGACGCGAACCGCGGCGTCGGCAGCGTCGCGTTCGTGCTGACCGGGGCAGCATCCGAGACCAAGACGGACAGCGACCCGCCGTTCGCGCTGAAGCGCGACGAAGGGGACGGCGACTACTACGGCATGGAGCTGCCCGACGGGGACTACGGGCTCACCGCGACGCCCTACACGGGACGCAGCGAGTCGGGCGACGCGCTGCCGTCGCGGGAAGTGCGCTTCTCGGTGACCCGGAGCGGCGACAACGGAGGCGGTACGCCGTCGAGCATCACCGGCTTCACGCTGGTGGACGCGGCCGGCGATCCGCCGGACCCCGACCTGACGGCGATCGCCGACGGCGCCACGCTGGACCTGTCGGCGTACGCGACGGACGGGTTCAACATCCGCGCGGACGTGACCGGGTCCGGCATCCGCAGCATGCGTCTCGAACTCGCCGGGCCGGTGTCGAGGAGCCGCACGGAGAACGCGCCGGCGCCCTACACCGTCAGGGGCGACCGGGACGACAACTACTGGGTCATGGCCCTGGCCAACGGCGACTACACGATCACGGCGACCGCCTACGCGGGTAGGGACCTGTCGGGGGATGTGCTGTCGACGCTCGAGGTCGACTTCACCGTGACCGGCAGCTACGACGCCGACGTCAGTCCGGTCACCGGGTTCACGCTGGTGGACTCGGCCGGCGGGCCGCCCGACCCGGACCTCGCGGCGATCACCGACGGCGCCACGCTGGACCTCGGCCGCTACGCGACGAAGGAGTTCAACATCCGCGCGGACCTGGCCGCGATGCCGCCCATCCGCAGCATGCGGCTTGAACTCTCCGGGCCCGTGGACCGGGAACGCCTGGAGGACGCGCCGGCGCCGTACACCCTCTGGGGTGAGGATGACGGCGACTACGGGTCGACGCGACTGCTCAACGGCGACTACACGATCACGGCGACGCCCTACACGGGCCGGGACGGGTCGGGGGACGCGCTGCCGGCGTTCGAGATCGACTTCACCGTGACCGGCAGCCGCTCCCCGGTCACCCGGTTCACGCTGATCCACGCCGCGGGTGCCGCGCCGGATCCGGACGTGGGCCCGATCATCGACGGCGGTTCGATCGACGTGTCGTCCTACGCCGACAACAACTTCACGATCCGCGCGGAAGTGGACGACGACGACGTCGACATCATGGTGCGGCTCGAACTGCGAGGGCCGGCGGGGCGGTCGCACCTGAAGACCGAGGCGCCCTTCGCGCTGCACGACGACGACGGCGACGGCGACTACGACGGCATGGAACTGCCGAACGGCAAATATCGGATCAAGGCCAAGCCCTACGCACTCACCGGGCCGGTGGGGGCCATGCCCACGCTGACCGTCGAGTTCTCGATCACGGATTGAGCGTTCTAGCCGGCGCGCACGCGGGATGCCCGACGACGGAGAAACGAACCAATGCCTGACACCTGCGACTGTCCGGTCGAGGTCGAACGCGACGAGGACGGCCGCCATGTCGTCCCGTTCCCGGATTTCGGCCGGGGCGCGACGGACGGCGCGACCCGGGACGAGGCGCTGTCCGAGGCCCGGGATCGCCTTTGCGAGTTCATCGCAGCGACGATCCGCGAGGGCGGCGATCTGCCGCAACCGTCGCATGCGACGAAGCGACGCCCCCTCGTCGTCCCCCCGCTGCCGATCGCGCCGATGCCACAGAAATATCATCGCAATATGAATTTTCACGTTGATAATCAGGTCTATGGATAACCCATATCCATTCGTGCTAATTTTGCTACGGGCGCGAGGCGCGCCGTTGTGCCGTACGGCGGCCCGAAAACACTGACGGGGCGTAGGGCGCGAACCACGGGTCGATGGCGTAATGCCGGGAACCTGGCAGGCGGCGGCCCGGGGCGCCCGGAAGGCGGAAGCAGCGAAGCTGCCGCGCGCGCATCGCGCGGAACCGCCGCCGGGCCGTTGTCGCCGGGCTGCCGCGTCCGGCGGCACAAGGTCGGTTGGAAAGAGAGGAGTATCACGATGAGACATGCGCTGGCTTTGACGGTTGGCACGGTATTGTTGGCGTCCATGAACGCCGACGGCGAAGTGCTGGTGTCCAATTTCTTCGATGACGATGCAACCAGTCGAGGAAACCTTCACAAGGACTTCTTCATATCTGATGCAATATTTGCTGCTACTTCGTTCGAGGTAGGAACGGAAGCGCCGAGCTATGTCGTCACAGAGATACAGATCGAGTTGGACGCCTCCAACGATCTTGTAGGGACTAGAGTGAGGATCTACGAGAACAAAAGCAACAAGCCTGGCGGCAGCAAGGACACTT
The DNA here is from genome assembly GCA_965220425.1 of Candidatus Azophilus sp. Lineage (GTDB taxonomy): Bacteria > Pseudomonadota > Gammaproteobacteria > Pseudomonadales > Azotimanducaceae > Azophilus. The sequence continues at coordinate 141,550 of OZ244830.1, forward strand.
TCGTTTATGTGGGAGGGTCCCGCGAGCAAATAGCTAATGATAGGTACAGAGGAACCTATCGAAAGGCAAGTGGAGCGGTGTTGGACTCCGGGAAGAAGTACTGGCTGCGACTCGATAAAAATAGTAACTCGCAGGGCGGGAACAACGCTGAACCGTGGGTGACGGACTCCGACAGCGAAGAATCTGCCGACGGCTGGACTATAGGCGAATCGAAGATTCACACAGGCAACAACTGCAATTATGTATCCACCTGTATGACCGGCGATATAGACTTCGACGGCGACAGGCCGCTGCGCTTCGCTATCCACGGCGAGCCCTCACTCCATGCCGAGCGGCTATCCCTCTGGTACTACGAATGTCCCAAGGACAAGATAAAGCACTGGGTGAGATTCCGAACGAATAAGCCAATTTTCATTGCCAGTTCCGCTCTGCGAAATTCCTTCGGAGTAGATAACGGATCAGTGGAAGGGTCTAAGCGGATACGCTGGTCGCACAAGTATATTGACGGTAGGAAGAGAAAGGTCACCAAGGAGTATCGAATAGGAGTCGTGCCAGCGACAAGTGGAGACGTGACTATCTCCCTCAAATCGTCGGAAGGATGCGGAGGGACCGAGCTGTGCGCTAAGGGCGAGCTGGGCATGGTCGGCGACTACCAACTGACGATACCTGACGCCAATCAGCCGCCCACGCTGGCCATAAGCGCGAATACTGATCATCCAAACTACGATAAAATAGACCAAGGATTCCTCGAGACTGGTCATATGTCATTTCCTACGACGCTCTCCGGTACTTCGCTGTCCCACTATCGGTTTGAGGTCGCTACTATCGATGAAGGCGAGAATAAGGGCACCGCAACTCTCGACGACTACAGATCGGCCGAGCATCGTCAGTATATCCGTATGATATATGATGCTGACGACGGGCTGGTCTTCGAAGACCCCAGCCCGACCACAATCTACCTCGTCGACGACGCCGTGGAAGAGGACGACGAAACCGTGGTGGTCGAACTTTCCAACGCCTACACGGTCGACGACCGTTACGACCGCAAGTGTCCCATCTCGGTAACCACGAATAGAGCCACGGCGACCATCCTGGACGACGACGACTAGGCCAATCCGGCGGTCCGGTTGCTGGCCTCTCCGGCATGCCGCGCTGCTCGCGGCACTGGGATACCTGCTCGCTGCGCTATGACTGTTGGTCGGCGTGAAGATTGGACGCCGGTCGGCACGCCAGCGACGCCTCGGGCGACTATAAAGGCGGCTTCGTGCCGCGGAGCGGAACAGCGGCCGGGGTCCGTCTCAAACGTTCGAGGCGACCAACACATGCCTCGTGGGTCTGAGGCGCAACCTCGCTAGCAATACTCCCACATCAAATCGCGCTCGACGCCGACAGACACGTTGTCCGGCGTCTTCCAGCCTTATCGACCCAGGCCGATGCGGGCTGTGAGGATTGCTTCGACCCAGCGGCGCCGACCGCGACATCCACGAACGCCACCGACCGGAAGAGACGCCGCTCTATCGCATCGTCGAGACCTGCTATCCGAAGTTTCTTGCCCGGCTGCAGGCCGAAGGCGCATCCCTGCCGCATTTCGTCCAGCGGGAGTTCGACGACTACCTCAAGTGCGGCTTGCTTGAGCACGGGTGGTCTGTCACAGACTAAGTACTACCTTTCAAATTTTTCTTCCACAACGACCATCACTCGGCGCCATCATCCGCTCAATGGGCAAACGCTGGAACTATTGTCTGTCGGCAAGGCCACGGTTGTAGTGCGTCTTGGTGACGGTTCCTCGATGAAGATCCTGCGGCGCTGGACCGACGTGGACGGTGCAGCCTGTACGGAACTGGCCGGTGATTCAGTACTTTCCCTGCGCGGACTGCGCGAGCTGTTGGGCCTGTTCACGGCGCTGCGCGCGCACACTGGCAGACAGGCGGGCATTGCCGATGAGATGATCAAAACCGCTCGGTCCAATGGGCAGGCGGTGGACGATGATCAAGCAGAGGCGATTGGCGTTCCTCGAGACGGAGTGTCTCGAGGCGCTGTGGGAGCAGTTTCCGGAACGGGGAAGAGACGAAGTCACACGACACTTTGCCCGGCTGATGGCGCGCGCGTCGGTGAAGCGGATTCGGGCGTTGAGAACAAACCGGAAGAACCGGGAGGTGGGCGATGAATCGAGTGATGGATGAGCGCCACACCAAAATACAGCCACCGCATCTGCAACGCGCGGCCTACGTGTACGTGCGCCAATCGTCCCCGCGTCAGGTCATCGAACACCGGGAGAGCCAGCGCCGGCAGTACGATCTCGCTCGTTGGGCAAGTTCCGCGGGCTGGCCAGGCGAGCAGGTCGTCGTCATCGATGAGGATCAGGGCAAGAGCGGTTCGACCGCGAAGACCCGCCCGGGGTTCGCCCGTTTGATCGCGGCCGTCGCGCGGGGCGAGGTGGGGATCGTGATTGCGCTGGAGGCCACGCGATTGTCGCGCAACAGCCCGGACTGGCACCATCTGCTCTACCTGTGCCGCTTTACCAACACGCTGATTGCTGACGAGCACACGGTCTATGACCCCGACCTGTCCAGCGACCGGCTGGTTCTGGGGATACGCGGGCAGATGAGTGAGTTGGAAATCGAGACCTCCATCGAACGCATGGTGAGTGCACGCTGGAGCAAGGCGGAGCGGGGGGAGTTGTACACCATCCCGCCCGCCGGCTATGACATCGACGAACGCGGTCGGTGGGTAAAGAGCAGCGATGAGTCGATCGTGCATGCGATGGTAACCGTGTTCGAGAAGCTCGATGAACTCGGCAGTGCCCGGCAGGTGTTCGCGTGGTGGCGTGACCAGGGCCTCAAATACCCGGTCCGCCGGTTGCGTTCGCGGAGTCATCCGGTGGTGTGGCTCGCGCCCTCGTACGCGATGTTCCTGCGAACCTTGCACAATCCAATCTACACGGGCGCTTATGTGTTCGGCCGCAGCAAGAGCGTGCGTGGTCTCGATGAACAAGGCGTGGTGCGCACACGCGCACAGCGGGTCAAGCGCGACGATTGGCCAGTGGTGATCTACGATCACCATGACGCCTATATTTCCTACGACCGGTTCGTGAGGAACGAGGAGCGACTGCGGGGTAATGCCACCATGCGCAGCGCCGACCAACGCGGCCCGGCTCGAGAGGGGGCAGCGCTGCTACAGGGATTGGTGCTGTGTGGGCATTGTGGGCGGCGCATGAGTTTGAGCTACGGCGGCTCAACGCGCGCCCGCGTCTATCAGTATCGCTGTTCGCGGGCTCGCGCGCAGCAAGGCGGCAGCGATTGCCAGGTGATTGGTGGCAAGCGCATCGATCAAACGGTGGTGGACGTGTTTCTCGAAGCGACGATGCCCTGCGCGGCCGATGCGGCGCGGCAGGCCAACGAGGAGGCGCACCGGGAAAGCGAGGCGTTGCGCCTGTACTGGGCGCACCAGACCGAGCGGGTGCGGTATGAGGCGCAGCGTGCCGAACGTCAGTACCTGGCCGTCGAGCCCGAGAACCGAGTTGTTGCGCGCGAGCTCGAGCGACGCTGGGAGCAGGCGCTGAAAGAGCTTCAGCGCGTACGCGCCGAGGCCGGGCAGGCCGTCGCAAGTCCCGAGCTACTAAGCGTCGACGACCTTGAAAAAGTGCATTTGCTCGGGCAGGAACTCCAGGCGGTTTGGAACGAAGACAGCACTACGAACCGGGATCGCAAGCGGCTGCTGCGATGTCTCATTGAGGAAGTCCAGCTCAGCACCGGCGAGGACCACTACGCCGTGCGGATCGTGTGGAAGGGGGGAGCGACGACGGAACGCGAACTGGTGCGTGGGCCTGCCGGTTGGGCCCGCCGTACACCCGAGGACACGGTGGAACTGGTGCGCCAGCTCGCGGCACAGTTCGATGACGCGCAGATCGCACGCATTCTCAACAAGCAGGGTCGACGCTCCGGGCGCGGCATCCCGTTCACACAGGCCGCCATTACCTCGCTGCGCGGCAAGAACAAAATCCCCAAGTATGAAAAGATCGTCACTACCGATCCCCGCCAGGGACCGTTCAATGCCGAGCAGGCCGCGCGCGAGTTGGGCGTGACGATGAGTACGGTGCATCGATGGCTACGCGACGGCGTGTTGGCGGGTGAACAGCTCACCCCCGGGGCGCCGTGGCGCATCCTGCTCACTAACGAGATCCGGGAGCGACTCGCTGGGTCTGGGGCGCCTGCGGGCTGGGTGGGTGTCACCGAGGCCGCCCGGCGTCTCGGCGTGTCGAAATCGCTGGTTGCCTACTGGGTCAAATCGGGCAAACTGGTGGCCGTACGGGTCACAGTCGGAAAACGGAGATGCTGGAAAATCGATGTCGAATCAGCGAGTTGCGGACAGCAACAGAACATCTTTGAGCAATGAGTAACGCGTAATTCCAAGAGGGCGCAGTATGAACGCATCTACGGGTTCCTGCGCGTCAAGTGCGATGGGTGCCAGCATGAGCACCTGGTCGCGTTCTCCTGCAAACGCCGGGGCTTTTGCCCCTCGTGCGGTGCGCGCCGCATGATCGAGTCCGCCGCGCATCTTCTCGATCACGTTCTTCCGCATCAGCCCATCCGCCAATGGGTGCTCACCTTTCCCCATCCTCTACGCTTCCTGTTCGCCGCCCGGCCCCCGCCGAGCTCGCCCGGTTGCTGCACACCATATCCAAACGCGTCGCCCGGCGGCTCGAACGGGGCGGGTTCCTCGTCCGCGACCCGGAACACGAGCACCTCGACTTCGACCCCGCCGATGCGCTCGACCAATTGATCGGTGCGTCCATCCACTATCGCATCGCCATCGGGCCCAACGCCGGCAAGAAGGCGTTGACCCTGCGCACCGTCCCGGCTCGGCCCGAGCCGTTCGCGTCAACCCTGCTCGCCAGGCAACCGGGGTTTTCCCTGCACGCCGCAACCTGCTGCGAAGCCAACCAACGCGACAAGCTCGAAAAGCTCTGCCGCACCATCACCCGACCCGCCATCGCCAACGAACGGCTCTCGATGAACGAACGTGGCCAAGTCATCGTTCGCTTCAAGCAGCCCTTTCGCGACGGTACGACGCAGGTCGTGCTCGAGCCACTCGATTTTATCGCCCGCCTCGCCGCGCTGGTGCCGCGGCCCAGACTCAACCTCACCCGCTTCCATGGCGTGTTCGCCCCGAACTGCAAACACCGACAACGAATCGTGCCGAGGCGCGAACCCGAACAGGCAAAGCCCGACCCGTCGCCGGCTCCCATGACGTGGATGCAGCGCCTGAAACGGGTATTCGCCATCGATATAGAGACTTGCCCGAAGTGCGGCGGTACGCTGCGTGTCATCGCCTGCATCGAGGACCCCGACGTCATCGCCACGATTCTCGGGCACATTCGGGCACGCGACGAGGCCGAACCGTCACAACCGCGAGCACCACCACTGCGCGCCGGGCATCCCGACCCCACAAGGTATGGACAGGCTCTTCCAGTCTGGAGAATGACCGCCTGATGGCCTCTTTTGAGCGCAACCCTGGAAAACCGGCGCGCGCGACGTTCTACCTCTTGGTAAAGATCGAAATCCCAGACCGCGCCCGTTCGCACAGGAAGCAAATCAAGCCCCTCGACATCCAATCGTACTTGCCTAAAGGCGCGTTTCGGATGGTTATTTTTCCTATGCGCGCTGCACACGGCGCACACGATCCTGGACGTGCAGGGAAAAGTTGCCGGGCTGCTGGGATTGAACCTCGAACGCGCAACGCGCTCCTGATGGCCGCCCAACCGTTGGCGGAACAGGTCGGCGAGGACGGTAAGACGCCAGCCATGCGGTTGGGGCTGACGGACCACCCTCTATCCTACAGGGAGATCCTTCTACCCGAGGAGAAGGCTGAGCGGCCGAAACAGGGTCGTGGACAGCGCCGACAAATTCGTCGCGGCAGGAGGATTCGAGGCCGAGAGGAAGTCCGGAAAGTCGCGCACGGTTAGGCCCGTCTAGTCGGCGCGACAATCAATGATTGCAAAAGATTGCCCTGGGTCAGCGCGGTGGGCCTCTGCACAGGCTACTCAAGTTCAATTAGACGCACGACAGGCACCACCTAAACAAATGCTGTCATAGACTAGTACTGCGACAACTTTGTATCGATAGGTAAAGTGACTTCAGCTTTATGCGTGCATCACCCGTTGTGAGTCGCCAGTTGCGAGTTGAAATACCGATCATTTCAAAGTTGTTGGAGTACTAGAGGCTTCCGGCCCGCGTTGTCCGGTGGCGGCGGACGGAGAATGCGCGGGGTCCGATTGCCGCTTTTGCCGTGCGCCACAGAGGGCGCGCAGACACCACACCGGAGCGACGACATCACGAACAGGCCAAAGCACAAAGTTATAATCGGCAACATCGAGCGTCGCATTCGGGGCGCGGGGTTGGCTGGGGGAAACGAGTGAGCAGGCGCGCTGCGGAACGCTACGCCGCATGGATGATCGGCATTCTCACCCTCCTCGTGGCTCTGCTTCTCGGGACAAGGGTGCTTTTTCCGGAGGCGTGGGAGCCAACGGTCATGCCACCTGATGATCGTATGTTGATCTGCCGGGCCACCATCGCTACGGTCATGGGGCGCCCTATCAACATCATCTCCGCCACGCAGCGCGGAAACGAAATTGTCCGCACACACTACCGAAGACCGGTTGACGGGTCGACATGGCTGAACGCCTGTCGGCTGGACGGCGACCGTGTCGTTTGGGCATGGGTGCGGGGTGACAGATCGATTGGGCGCTGGAGAGATGACCGGCGCGATTCAGTGATCACGTACCGACTAAGTCCCCGGCAAGTGACCATCGAGGAGTCATTCGGGGATGGGTCGTCGATAACGGAACGCTTTCCCAGGGTCCAACGCGGCCAATCGAAAGAGCGGTGACGCCCTCCCGTGGGGGCGTGGAGGACTGCGGGAGCAAACGGATGGCACTTCCGCGCCAATGTCCAGTAGCAGCCTTAGAGAATCCCGAGTCCCGCATGGGTCAGAGCGGCGCTCCTCCTGCGCGTCTTGTTAGCCCACGCTGAAACCAGGCTAGCTATAAGCGAGCGCACCTTACTTTAGGCAATTGACCAGTGGCGCCACCTCATTGCGCCGAGTGATGTACCACCTCGGCCTATGAAAAAAGGAGTTGCGGTATCGCTCAAGTAGCTTGACTTCCGCATCCTCCAAAGAGACGAGGTGCTTTTCGCGAGCCGTTTCAAGGATCTTACCGAAGTAGAACCGTTCAATACGCCGCTCTGGGTCCTTCCCCAAGTTCACGAGCGCTGCCAAGCGCGGCGAGGTCGCTGTCGCCGTGATCGATCAGAATAGGCCCTCCGTCGCCCCGATGAATTCGGATCGTGCCTCAACAACCGCAACAACGATGCCTTTTGGCCGACGCGAACACGGGTTGCTGGATCTGGCCGCCTGACTGTCAAAGGCCAGACGGACTATGGGGTTAGGCTTCGTCGGTATGTTTTGGCGGTTTTCGGGTTACGTGCCTGAGAACCAGCACCCCAATAAAGGCGCTGAGCATTATGCCCAGTGGGATCATCCCCGGATTCGATATCGTTATGGGAAACAGCACATAGCCCATGACGAAGGCGCCGCCCAGGCTGAATAAGCCGACGTAGATGATCAGCCTGCACAGGCCGAGTACAACCCCCTTTGCAATGTCGTCTGCGTTTACCATGATGTTCCCTCTACAGCGTCCCGGTGGGCATGGCCAGAGCGATTGCGCGCGGGCTGGCGTCAGGTTCCAACGGACATTTCCTTCCCAATGACATGCCGACCCCACACGGTGCCGGACCGTTGCCATCGTATCAAAACAGAGCGTGTCCCATCCGACTGCGGCACGAGGCGGGTTCAGTGGGGCAGGGCTCGTCGTGTTGGCTGGTTTTTTGCGTCAGGCCGCACCGCCCTGCCCGGTCGACAGGTCAGCCGAAACTCGACCCCGTGTGCGGGCTGTTCTCCCGCCGCTGCGCGCCGGACGCCCGCCAGCGACAATTGAAGCGACGGGTCGGCGGAGTAGACCTGCCGCACTTTGGCAGGCGCCAAGCGCTAGAATCTACGCCCTTCGAGCGATCAACAACGCAGGTATTCCGGATGGCCGCAGACGCACACCTCACCGAATTCATAAAACAGAGCGACGCATTGCTGGCGTGGAAAGGCAAGCTGGACGCACTGCTTAGCCAGCCAGATAGGTGGGGGAAGAAACATGATTTCACTGCTTCCCGACCGATCATCGAGCGGATGTTTCAGATGGCGGAAGACCTTTCCGAATTGTCGCTTGAGCTAGTCGATTACAGCTTCATGTCGACACTGAACCAACATATGGAGAAGGCGGCCTCATATCTCGCGCAAATTGATGAGTTGGATACGGAGGGAATTGTGAACAACCAACAAAGCATCATGTCCAATCTCAATGCGTGTTACGGCCAGATATTGACAGTTTATAAACAGGAGGTTCCTTGGCTAATGATCCTCGGCGGGAAGCTGGACAACTGGACTGGCCAGGCAAAACAGGAGTTCCAACGCACTCGGAATATCCGCAAAGAGGCGGGACAGCATCTGAAAGAAATCTCCGATGCGGCTGCACTCGCCAGAGAGACCGCCGGCAATGTCGGCGCAACGGCATTTACAGCCGGGTTCACGAACCAGGCCAAAAAATCCTTGGAATCATCCAGACGTTGGCTTTGGGGGGCTGGGGTGGCGTTTGTACTCGCGCTGGGGGCCACAGCTCATTTCGTGTGGCTTCATGCGACCGAAAGCGCGACTGCCCCCCAGAACGCTGCGGACGCGATTATCTACATGGGTTGGCGCGTCGGAACCGTCAGCCTGCTCTTTTGGGCCGCCATTTGGTGCGGACGCCATTTTCGGGCGCACACGCACAACCGAGAGGTGAATCAGCACCGAGCTGTGTGCTTGGAGAATATGCGGGCATTTCACGCGTCGGTAAAGGACCAGGGCATCAAGGATCTTGTTGCATTAGAGTTCGCTCGTGCAGCGACACAGGGCATGCCCACTGGATTTATTTCTGGGAGGGCCGAAACGCGGGCCGAGTCGTTACCAAACGTCCTGCCCTTTGCGTCTGGACAGGCATCGACGTCAAAGGGATAGCCTGCACTGTTAATCGGCGTGCAATATTGACCCCCTGTTGGAGTGCGCCCTTGGGAGTGGACAGTTTTCGGTTGTTGAATTGACAGGGTAGGCTGGTATTCGGAGGGTAAGCCATGGCGAAGCACCGGACCTACAGCATCGAGTTTAAACGCCAAGTGGTGTTGGAATATCTCGGGGGAGAAACCTTGCACCGACTTTCCAAGCGCCACGACATTTCACGTAACTTGATCCGCGTCTGGATCGCCAAGTACGAGGCGGGTGAGTTTAGCGAGGAGGCTGAAGCGGCCGATCTTCTACAGCAATACGAGGCCAAGATCTCGGCTCTGGAGCGATTGGTCGGGCGCCAGGCGCTGGAGATTGAGTTTCTAAAGGGGGCGCTGAAAAACGGACCGCGGCCGAAAAACGCGCCTATCTCCGTGATTGCCGGCCCATCGGTCTGTCGGTCTCCCGGGGATGCCGGTTGATGAGCTTGCCACGTTCCACGTTTTATGACGCGCCGAGCATCCAGGCGGACGACACCGAGATCGTCGCCCGGATCCGCGCGATTTGCGATGAGTTCGAAGCCTATGGTTACCGCCGTGTCGGTGCGGCATTGCGCCACCAGGGAATCGTGGTCAACGCCAAGAAGGTGCGACGACTGATGCGGGAACACGAGTTGCAGCCCCAGCGCCGCAAGCGATTCGTCGCCACGACCGACAGCGCACACGACCTGCCGGTGTTTCCCAATCTCGCTCAAGGGTTGGTGCCCGATGGGCCGAATCAGCTCTGGGTCGCCGACATCACCTACATCGCGGTAACCGACCGTTTCGTATACGCCTCTGTTGTGGTCGACGCCTGGTCGCGACGCATTGTGGGCTGGGCCATCAGTCGCTCGATCGACACACGGCTCGCCGTGGCGGCCTTGGAGGCGGCCGTCGCCTCGCGTCAGCCCTGCGATGGGTGTGTTCACCACTCGGACAGGGGTAGCCAGTATGCTTCGAAGAGCTACCGGAAACTGCTTGCTCAACATGGTCTGCGAGGCTCCATGAGCCGGCGCGGCAATCCCTATGACAACGCCCAGGCAGAGAGCCTGATCAAGACGCTCAAGGTCGAAGCGGTTTATCTGATGGCGTACGAGACGTTCGAGGACGTGTGTGCTGACCTCCCGAGGTTCATCGACACGTACAACACGCGCAGACTGCACTCTGCGTTAGGCTATCTGAGCCCAGCTCAGTTTGAGGATCAACATCATCGGCCCCCTGTCAAAATCGCGGTCTGAAACTGTCCACTCCCAAGGGCGCACTCCAGATAGGGGGTCATTTTTGGATGCCGATTGACAAACAAGAACGACCCGTCGAACCCGATAATTGCGAATAAACGCGACAGCGTGAGTACGGTGGGATTGTTCCGCCCAGGCGACGCACTCACCGAGTTTCTCAAGCTCTACGTTCTTGCCTTTGTGCTCGGGACACTGGCGGGGGACTTCGCCTCTGACTGGATGGGACTTCTCAGCAGCAACCAAGAGCCGGTCGGGATGGGCTCGCTGCTCGATGAGGCGGTTCGGGCCGTGGAGGCGGAGTTTGTCCGGGAGTATTCCCAACAGCTCGCGGTAACGCTCGATGATCCCTACTTCTTCGGTGTGCCGTTTGGTCGCCTCGCACGCCGGGAGACCGGCGACTGGCGCAAAGGCTTTCGGGATTCGCGGCCGATACATTTTTTTCCGTAGCGCCGCCCTATGAGGATTCCGACGAGCACTTGCCCCTACATGCAGAAGCGACGTCGAGGCTGTACCTGGAGACGGAGGGGCTGGCGGCCTGCCGTTCACGCTCGTCGAAGTTGTCGGGCAGCGAACCACCAGGCAGCGCGCCGCGCTCCAGATCGAAAACCAGTGCATCCGCTTGGTCGATCAATGTGAGGATCGGCGCGCAGTGCGCATCGCGCAAGAGAATCAGTTCAATAGGCAGGCGCTCCTACGGATCCAATTGATCCGCCGTTAGTTCGTCACTCATCGTTCTACCCCCGGCCCAAGCCATGCAAGGAACGCCAGCGCCGCTGCTTCTGATTGCGCGCAGATGGAGTTGGGGTGCGCCTCGTGATAGTCGTCGCCAGCAAAGTCGCCGAGCACATCGTCCTCGCACGGCCACGGTTGCAACCCGCCCTCCGTCACCTGCTCGACGCGCGCGATCCGCGCGAAGCGCGCTTTCGCAAGCGCCGCCGCGTCCATCAAAAACGTGTCGTGGGCAGTGACGAGATCCGCACTCTCATCGAATTCAACCGTGATCAACAATGTCACTGGTGCCCTCCTGGGTATTCATGGCGCGTCCGCCAGATCCTCCGGATCGCCCGGTTCGGGGCGGTGAGAGCCGAACTCGCCGACGACGCACGCCGCAAATTTGCGCGCGGATTATGCCCGAGGCTACGGCTTCCGCACCAACGGAGCGAGTCATGTACGGTGCGAACGATGTTGTCACCTAGCTTCGCTTTCAGCGAAAGTGCCCCCAAGGGTGTTGCGCGGAAGCTCAGCAAGCGTGCCTCGTGCTATTCGATGGCAACACGCTGATAGCACCTTACCCTTACATGCCGCGTGTGAGTCCGAGTACCCGCCGGCAGAATCCCTTTAGTTCTTCACCCGAGGATTCACCGCTTGGGTCATCCTCGACTTCCGCGTGATGTTCGCCGCGCGAATACTCATTGATGTCGCGCAAATCCTCGATAACGCCCTTGTAAGGATGGTCCGCCGGGGCTCCATCGAGGATGCGTATGATTTCTTCAAGGCTTGCCGCCTCGTGGAACAGGCTAGGATCACCCCGCCGATAGAAGTCTTCACAGACAGTCCTTAGCCGTGTCCTGATATAACCTGCCTCGCGCGGCTCCCCTTCGAGGAACTCTTCTATCTTCATCCGCTCAGTGATATGGCGCGGCCTCGTTTCCGATTCGATGTCGTAAGGCGCGATCGTTGTCATGCCGGGTGCGCCGGTCTGGATTGCGACGCATTTGATCGTGCTTCGATCGATTTTCTCCCACAAAAGGCGCAGGAAGTTCTTGTCATGCGACAGCACGATCGTCTGCAAGGCGCGATCGCAGAGCTTCCTGATCTCGATTGCCGTGAACTGCCGCCGGAAGTTATCGAGACTCGTGAACGGATCGTCCAGCACTACGATGGTCTTGCCCAGTGTCGGATCGCCGTTGACCTTCGCTAGGAACAGCGCGAGCGCCAGTGTCGATTTGTCCCCCGCGCTTAGGGTGTTCCGGAAACTCGCCTCGGCAAGGTTTTCCGACGTGCTGCGCGGGTATATCGCCACGTCGTTGATGAGGATCTGGTAGCTCGTCGCGGGTTTCTTGCCCCGATAGTTCGGATATTGGTAGTCGATCTTGAAGCCCGCGTTCAAGCGTCCAAGGTACGAATTGATTGTCTTCCCGAGCGTTTCCGTAATTGTCCGGCCGTGCTCGTTAAGTGCCTTCTGTTCCTCTGCCTTCTCTTCGGCGATACGCTCTTTCGTGGTCTCGTGCGCTTCCAGCTTCTTGACGACCGCGCCTGTCTCGCCCTCATGCCGTCGTTTGGCCGCATGCAGCGTCTTCAGTTCTATTTCGAGACCCGGCAACTCAGTTGCGTCAACCGACTCCTTGAGCGCCTTGATCTGTGAAACATGGGCATCGATGACTCGGTTCAGCTGGACAATCTCCTTGCGCCCCTCGTCCCAAGCCGCAATCGCACTCTCCACATCACTGCCCGTGGCCGCCTGGGTCAGGTTTCCTTGCTTCTCGACAAAAACTGTATCGAGCAAACGAGCGGCCGCTTCCATCCCGCCAATCGCAGACTCGACTCCTTCAAGAACTGGAGGCTGAATCTGACCCGCCTCCTTCCAGTAGCCGTATAGAGTTTCGTTTCGCTTGCCGATTTCTTCGGCGCGGGCGCGATAATCCCCCTTTTCGTAGCGTGCAAAGGTGTCGCGTTTCAATTTGACGTCAGCGGCCAATGATTTGTAGACGTCGCTGAAAAACTCAGCATAGGAATCGACCAGCGTCCGGTTATCGAGCGCCTGGCCACAAAACGCGCACGCCGCCTCGTCTACGAACGCCGTCCCGGCTTCTAGCCAGCTTTCATGCGTCATCGCGCCAACGTGGCGTTTCCCCTCATGCTTCGCAATGTGCTCTCGGACAGCCTTCGTTGCAGCTTCCGCGATCCCTTCGATTGAGCTATGCAGGATCTTCCTTAATTTTTCCGTATCCGGTGGAACAGGCAGAAGCTGGGGTTCACTCCCGTCTTTGATCTCCTTCGCGCGGCTCGCGCGCTGCACTTCCTTTTGCTTGGACTCGATCTTCGCATCAACATCATCGATCGGCACTAGGGTAAGAAACCCCTTCCGAGTCATGCCTTCCGGCCCCACCCCCCGCACAATACCGTCCAGCTCCGTCTGGACGGCTCGCAAGTTGTTGTTGTTCCCGCGGTTTTCGTTGTCCAACTCTACGATTCGCCGGACTCGGCGCACGCCTTCCTCGCCGACAACCATGCCGTACTGGTTTTTCAGGTGCTCGTTGGTGACGACGTCCCCGGAGAACACGTTCTCGTTCACGAAGACGCTGTCATATACTGCGATATTCGGCCTGATACCCGACCAGACACCGTCCTCGAACACGGCTCGCTGGCTCCCGAAACGCACTACCGCTTTCTGCTCCGAGCCACCCGCGAGCGTCTTCCTGCCGACTAGAATGTCGGGATTGTTCGTGGTCAGCGACCGCAGCATATCTGCTAATGTTGATTTCCCCCAGCCGTTTTCTCCGAATACCAGCGTGCATCGATCAAAATTAGCGTCAGTAACCGACCGACCCCTTTCAAAGCGTCCGATGTTCTGGACGTACTTGACCTTCCGCAGCGGATACACCTCCGCTGATGCAGCACCCGTTTGTGCCTTGTCGTCCCTCGCCACGCCGTCGCCCATCACTTTCTACCCTCAAGTCACCCAACCCAGACATGTGGGGAGTGAATTCCTAGTTAACGGCTTTTATCCGTTGAATCAGAATTAGCGCCCCGCAGGTCCAGGAGATTTCTGGCCGCCCCTAGTTCCCCGGAGTGGCGATTCGCTGGATGATTGCACGTGTGAATCGGCATCGAACTTTGACCCCGCCGCTGCCTTATAGCTCAACACGTTAACGTGCCGATCGGCGTCCAAGCCCCGCACCGATTCACAGCCGACTGATTGTCGGTACTACGACCTGCGCTAAGGTGTGGACGCCGCGCCGTGGGGCGACACGAATCGGTGTCATCAACGTCTTCCAGCAGAAATAGCGTCTTCACAGCTGCGTCCAATTGCGTTGTAAATCTCCAGGCGCTCCCGAAACGACATCCCCGCTTCGACGGCATCGATTGCGGCGTCCGCAAATTCGTTGATGTATGTTCGAAAGGCGCTGCGAACCCGAGCCTTCACCTGCGTCCATCCTATATTGGTTTCATGCCCCCATCCTAACGCTGACGCCCCCGCCTCCACACAACGCTCGAAAACGTATTGGTGGACCTCCCCCCGGATTTCCTGATCCACACTCGCACCAGCGTCGACGCCATGCTGCGCCTGCTCCATGAAGGGGGGTTGTCGCTCCATGAAAGAGGGTTGTCGCTCCATGAAGGCGCGTTGCCGTTCAACTGAACCGAGGTAGTACCCAAACGCTACGAGAAGTAACGCGACCAATCCGACCCATCCCGCTTGGTTCCAATTCATTGGTTTAAATCCCAGTCAACAACTTGCAAACGTTTTCACCAGTCGCCTGGAGTATACCGGTCCCAACCATCGGGATTCAGAACAGGGGTCGGATGGGCGGACGGCCTGCGCGTGCTGGTATCGGTCGGCGCCCTGGTGGCTGAGGCCGAACGCTTCTTCGACCTCCGCTTCGATGGCGACGGCCACCGGACCGCGGTCGTTCTCGTCGACCAGGAGCACGTCGATATTTGGTTGTTCGCCCCGAGACGTGTCGATAGCGACGCGGAGTTCGGGTTCCGCGCGCCATCGGCGCATGGATCCAATGATGGGGTCTCGCCGCCACATTCCGCGCGATATCCGGCCGCGCGATTCGCGGCGGCGTTCCAGCCCCTGATCGTTTTCCTTGGCGCTGCAGCGGTGCTTCCACTGGGCCGCGCGTTTTGGCGGGGCGAAGCGAAGCCAGTCATCGAGTCTGGTTAACAGGCGGTTGCCTGTGCGTGAATCGGCGTCGAACTTTGACCCCGCTGTTGCCTTGTCGTTCAATACGTTAACGTGCCGATCGGCGTCCAAGCCCAGCGCCGATTCACAGGAATCGACGGATCGAATGGGTTGTTACCGCTACTACTAAGCTGAAACGGTTCACAATATTGTTGAATAAAGGTGCTGATTTCATCGCAAAGTCGACCGTATTCAACGCTTATGACTGTTATGGTTTAATTCCATGTAAGGAAATTACACAAAATGATTTTTAATTACAGTAGGTTGAATTCACTCATTCATCCTATGAGTTGATAAGTTTATATAAACAAGGGCTTTGACTCTCCAGATCGTGGTTCGTTAAGTGGGATAGCGTTTTTTCGAAGTTACGCTTCGGTCATTTCTCAAGCTACCTTTGCACAAACCCGCGCATCATCCAAGTTGCAATTCGGGTGATCGGCGCTCGGGTTTCGGGCAGGGCGGTGGGTGTGCGTCCGCCGGCTGCGGAGCCCTTGAGGCGTAGCTCAGCAGCCGGCAGGTATAGGGCCGCGCAGCGGCCAACCTTATTCCCCCTCCCCCCGTCAACGCCACGATGGGCGATGCGCTTCAAGGCGGCGACAGCATCCCGAGCACCGCCAAAATGTTCTCGACATGCTCGCGCGAAGCGGCCTCGGCATAGACCCCCTGAACGCGTGCAATGAGATCCCGACGGTCGTCCACCGGGCGCCCCATGGGCCGCCCGGCCTGACGTTCGTCGCCGGCCAGCCAGTACTGCGCGTGCTCACGAAACGGTTCCGGCAGATCGAGTTCGCCGCAGGCGGTCGGTGGCGGCCGATGACATGCTCTGGCCCGGGGCAGAACGTGCCAAAATCTCGGCGGACCCGGCGGCTGGGGTCGGGTGTTGGTCGTTTGATGGCGCAGGACCGGCGTTGCTGAGGAGCGCACCGCCTGTTGCTGTGCGGCGATGTGGGGGGCGCTTGTCAGTGTTTTCTCAGACGAGGGACTGCGGTCAAATCGAGAGCGAATTGCGCCGCCGGTCATCGTGTCAAGCAGTTTGCTGGAATACTCGAGTCGCCAGCGGCACCACATATTCGTCTCGCAGCACCACGGTCTCCCCACCCGCATTTACGCCGATCTCGTACCGCCGCCCACCTTCTTGGACCCTGTTAGATAAACGTCTGCAGAGCAAGTCCGCCAGCGCCTCGTCTTCCACCGTGCATACGATCTGACGGTCATCAAGTCGAATCGCGCTGAGGATCTCCACAAAGTGGAGTGACCGAAAATCGTCTATGTGCTGAACCGGGTCATCCAATATTAGCGTGCGCCATTTCGCCCACCTTCGCGCCATATGAATAGACAGAAGGAATGCCAATCCGACGGCTCGCCGCTGGCCGCTGCTTAGGACAAACTGTGGATTCAGTCCATCACCCACCTTCAAACTCAAAAATCGACGAACGTCTCCGCGAATCCGATAGTCGATGCTTCTCCAATCTGTATGCGGCCGCAGGCGCTGGTACAGCTCGTTCAACAACGGGCTGATCTGCGCCAACCTTTCTTCAATGATCTCTGCGTTCACACGCTTCACTGCCCGTTCCAACGCCTTCGCATCTTCCAGCGCCGCTTCCCAGCGCCTTAGTTCGCGTGCCGCTTCTTCGGCCTCTGATTGAAGGCGAGACCTGCGGTCCTCCGAACTGATGATCCTTGCCACCACCTGCGACGCCTCTAGCGTAGCGACTGCACGTTCCAGTTCGAGCAACCTGTCCCTTTCCTCCTCGGCCTGCCTAGCCAGACGGTCCAAGTCCTCGGCGAATTCGCTGTCCACCTCGAGTGTTCGCAGTAGTTCGCCGTACGCCGTTGCTTCGTCGATGTAATCCTGGTGGCGCTGCTCATACACAGCGAGCTCGTCTCTTGCTGTCAGCCACAGCGACTCTGCGGCCGCGGCCTCCGCCTGAGCATCATGAAGCGCCTGAAATGCTACCGTCGCTCCGCTCGCCAACTCAGCCGCTCTTTCCGATGCCTGATCCAACCCTTGCTGGAATTCGTGCACGGTCACCCTCGCCGCGCAAAGGGGACAACGCGATTCGTGCAATCCTGCCCGCCTGCCGTGTTCTACAAGCTGCAGCAAGCTTGCCGCGACCTGATTCTCGTCCTCCTGTCGTGCCATAAGCTCTTGAGCCTCCTCCAAGGCGCGGCTCTGAGCCTTCCTTCTCTCATCCGCAGCCTCAAGCGCCCGTTGCGCGGCGTCGAAGCCGCCCGTGAACTCCGTTGAGTCGACTAACGCCCGGCTTTTGGCGAGACCGGCTCGGCGCTCGATCAATTCGCGCATCATCCTGGCTCGCTCTCTGCCTTGGACCATGGTTTTCGCGGCAAGCTTGAGTTGACCCCCCACCCAATTTGGTGCGCCTTTGATCATTCCTGCAACGACCTTCCTTGCGCTCCCAAGGCCCTCCGCTTGCGTAGCCGCCGCCTCAACCGTGGAGATTTCAGATATCGCACTCTCTAGGCGGTCCCTTAAGCGCGCATACTCTTTTTCTCTGTCTCGAACCAGAGCCTCGGCTTGAGAGACCACTGATCGCGCCTTGTCCGCCAGATCCACGCCCTCGGCAGTCCCGAGCGCGGACCGCACGAGGTTGTATCGGTCCCTCTCGGTCATATCCACGCTCAATGCAGAAATCAATTCGTCTCGGATAATCGACGTCCGGCAAAGCAGTCTGATCGCGTCCTCGGGACGCGGCACGGAACAGAGAATATTCTCCAACTCCCGCGCATTGTGGTCGCACCCCGTTTCTCTGTTGCGAGTCACAGTCCCCTTCTTTCCATCCATGTCGACAATGGCCAATTTCACATAGTGGCTTTTCGGCCTACCTTCACCGCGCCACCAGACATAATCGGACAATGTCTCGCTATCGGATTTCTCGACACGGTACTTGTTGATGGAGCCGGTCAGTGCGAACTCCACTGCATCGCATATCGTGCTCTTCCCGACGCCATTCCTTCCGCTTACGACCGTAAAGCCAGCGCCGAACTCGATACAAACCTTGTCGCGGAAACCACGGAATCCGCACATTTCGACGAACTCCAACCTCATCGATGCTCTCCCAGAATCTGCGCGACAGTGGCGGGGTCTGCCTCACCGAGGAATGCGGAAACCGCCACGTCCGGAATCTCCTCCAACCGCGACCTCAGTCGTTGCGCAATGTCGGTATCGTCCAGCAGCGGGTGTGCCCTGATTCTGACTAACGGCAGCAGAGCTAGCTCCACATCCGACTTAGTTGCGATGGACGACCGCGCGATCTTTCTCGTCAGCTCAAAGTCCTCGTCGATGCGCTCAACCTTCGCTTTCAGTCCGGGCGCGTCATCACACGTCAAGAACACCGAATACACGTTCCACGACTTTTCGCCTGCGGACCGTAGCCGTGGCGAGTGCCGGCGAAGCGCCAACTTC
This sequence comes from Candidatus Azophilus sp., assembly GCA_965220425.1. Lineage (GTDB taxonomy): Bacteria > Pseudomonadota > Gammaproteobacteria > Pseudomonadales > Azotimanducaceae > Azophilus. The sequence continues at coordinate 160,249 of OZ244830.1, forward strand.
TGCCTTTGTTTCCACGCCTCCAACAACTCCTCCGACGAATCGAACACATACAAGAACCCGATGATTGACGGACTCTCAAAGACTGTCACTCCGTGTAGCTCACTGGTCCAGGTGTCGAACCCTGCGTCCCGTAGCGCCAGCTCCGCCCAAGTGGTGATTTCATCATTCATATTCCGAGTTCCGCTCTCGCTTGCTCGAAGTTGAGCCACGGGGCAACCGGCTGCTTGCGAACGATATCCCCTGGTCGACCTTCCCGCACGATGTCCGCAGGCAATCCGAAATCCATAGCACCAACCGCGACGACTATGTCCTCATCAGATCCCACTGGCGCTTCGCCGAAATTTGCCCGCATCGTGCTCAATATAGCGCCTGCACCGTTTAGCGCGCGGATCGTTCTGTCCCTCAGGACATAACCTGCCGCCGACCGTTGTCCACCAGCGCGTCGCAATAAGAGGTGGAAGAAGCCGAAGAGATCCGTTTTCTCAGGTTCCCGTTTATTCGGAGCCAAGGTGTTCGGTTTACCCTCCGCATCGCGGCGCCATTGGTGAAGCACTTCGTTGTCTAAGTCGCCCACCTCAAGCCACGTAGGATCAGCCTCGAAGCCTACCTCCTGCTCGAACGCAGTTTTGCCCGCCGCAATTGCCTTGGACACGTACATTTTTGAGAACGCTCGGCGCAGGTCTTCCAACGCATCCTGGCCGGACATCTTGAGGTGTGTAAATGTGACACCTGAACCATGGGCTATTTTCCACAAACCAGGTGCTTTTTCCTTGAGCCGGCTGGGCTCCGATGGGTCGACTACCGTTACTGAAAGGGGTGAGACACCCGTAATCGCGCTCTCCAGTACGGCATTCAGGTACTCCCAGTCCGTCCAGAATCCAACGATGAGCAGATCTTTCTCACGCAGGTTCGAAGCCAACCAAGTCCCGATGTTTTTCAGCCGATCACGTACGCCCTTGTCGCCCAACTGTGCGGGTGTCCAAACCGTCGAAGCGCGCGCGGTATTCGCGCACCCGTGGAGCTTCAACAAGGGCTTCTGCTTGCTGGAGATAGCCCCGGCCTGGTCACCGTCTAGTGCGGCCCGAAAATCGAAACCATAAGATCGCCCGCTCTCCTCTATGAGAGTGTCGTAGTTGCTGGTCAATGCGGCTTCCGCTGCTCCCACGATTAGAAAATCTGCCACTGCGCAATGGCCGCCGTTCGGGGGGCGCAGGAACTTCTCCCACGGCACCAAGCGCTCAATCAGTATGGTGCCGAGCATTCCTCTGCCATGAAGGAGATCGGCAAGCGCCTCTAGATCATCCCGCATTGCGATATCGGCGTCTTGATCCACGTTTTGCTTGTACCTGTCGAAACAGACTTCAGCGACGGCTTGCGCCGACGGTAGCTTGCTGGGAGCCCCCATCGAAAGACCGGCACCGCAGAGTACGACAAGCCGATTCGCGTATATCGAAGCCAGTAGGCTCGATCGCGTATCGTCCGGCAGGTGTCTGTCCACTAGTTCGGCATCCCAATTGCCTCATTGTCTGTTGTTTTCCGAGGCCCGCAGGACTCTAGTCTGAACTTCCAATGTGAGCGCATCATAACTCGTTGTTTTTTCAATATGTAATTAAAATTCGGCGGTGTCGTTACTGGGTACAGCCTATAGACGCACTCCGAGCAGGGCGAGCGCTTGGCGCTGTAATTTGGTTGGCCGGGTGATCGTCTCGAACGGTTCGGAACCGGGGATATTGGGGACGACCCGGTTCTTGGCGACGGTCGCCAAGTCGCCGAGCAGTGTGCGGAAGCTGTGCACCGGCAGGCCGTCGGCCGTGTGTTTGCTCCGGGCCTTGTCCTTGGCGGATGCCGAGACCTCGGCCGGCGCCACGATGGAGGGGCGCGCGGCCTCGGCAGCGGCCGCATCGTCGTCGTCGAACAGCAGCGGCTTGAGCCGTTGGCGCATGTGCCATTCGACGTAGTAGGCGAGCATGCACAAGAACACATGCGCCCGGACCCGATTGGCGGCATGGTGGAAGATGGGCCGCACCTTGAGGTCCACGGTCTTGAGGCTTCTGAAGGCGCGCTCGACGGTGCTCAGGCGCTTGTAGGCGCGCACGGTCCCCTCGGCATCGAGTTCGGCCGCCGTCAGGCTGGTGCGCACGATGTAGAGGCCATCCAGGGCCGCTTCCCGGGCGATGGAGGAGGGGTTGCGCCGGTAGCCGAACGAGTGGTCGGCGATGTCGAGTTCGAAGTGCTTGGCCATCTTGTACTTGCCGATCGACTTGCCGACCCGCAGGCCGATCTTGTCCTTGCCGGCCAAGCGCCGTTTCTCGCGCGTCGTGGCGGCGGCGATGGGCTCGAGCAACGCCTCGGTCGCTTGCAGCAAGTCCTCGCGCTTGCGCGCCCGCTCGGCGGCCAGCAGCGGATTGCGGCACACCATCAGGCGTTCGCCCGGATAGGCCTTGCTACGGATCTCGATCAGGTCGGTCTCGTCGAACAGCGACATTTGCACCGCCCCCGATTCCACCAACTCGCGGATGGCGGACGAGCGCAAGGCGCTAATCCAGTCGAGGCCCGCCGGTTTCACGTCCTCGCGGATGCGCGCCTCGGTCAGCATGCCGCGGTCGCCCACCAGCACCACCCGGTGCAGCCCGAAGCGGTGGCGCAGCTTGTCGATCTGCGTGCCCACGGTCATTGGATCGGCCGTGTTGCCGTCGAACACCTCGACCGCCACCGGGCAGCCCTCGCGGTCGCACAGCAGGCCGAACTCGATCTGCAGCTTGCCGCGCTTGCCGTCGCGGGAATGGCCGCGCTTGGCCAGCGGACAGCGGCGGCCTTCCAGGTAGCTGGAGGTCAGGTCGTAGAGCACCAGTGCGCCGTCGGTGAGATGGCGCTTGGCCAGGCGCCGCTCGATGGCGTCCTGACGGTCGAGCAGCCAGTCCATGGCGGCGTAGAGATCGTTCTCGTCGGTGTCCCCGATGCCGAGCGTCTCGGCGAGCGAGTCGCGCGCGGTGGCCTGCGCCAGGCCCCGGGCGGTGGCCAGTTTCGAGCCCGGATCGAGGATGCGTGCGGCGATCAGGGCAATGACGCGTTGGCGCTCGGGGGAGGCGGTGCCGGCGATGCTGCGGTCGAGGCGCAGTTTCTTCAGGGTGCCGAGCACGGCGGCGACATGGCCGTGGGGTAGGGAGCGTGCGATGTGGAAGGCGTCCTCGAGGCGGGCGACGGCGCGGCCGCCCTTGAGGAGGATTTTGAGGCCCTTGACGAGGGTTGCGGGCCACTTGGAGAGGTTGGCGAGGGTTCTTTTTCGGACTTTGCCGTCTTCGCGGAAGGATTCGCGCAGGAGGATGGCGGGCGGCGAGTTGCGGTTGGGGACGCTTTCTATGTACATGGCTACCATATGTTCTGATAACATCCATAAACAAAGCATATTAATGGCATAATGTCAACCATTTACATGGCTACATATTCCGATACGATGGGCGAAAGAAACCTTGTCGGGTCAACGACTTAGGGTCGAATTAGGCTTGGTTTGGTCTGGAAGTTCAGTCTAGTACTGCGACAACTTTGTATCGATAGGTAAAGTGACTTCAGCTTTATGCGTGCATCACCCGTTGTGAGTCGCCAGTTGCGAGTTGAAATACCGATCATTTCAAAGTTGTTGGAGTACTAGCATTATTGAAAGCCCGACGGAAAAAAGGATGCAGCGGGGGCATTCGCCGGGCAGGACACCCCCGCGTGCGCCCTTACCGTCTGGTGCCGGACGGTTTTTTCTTGGCGACGGAATGAGAAGGCGTCACAATCGGCTCGCCATGCCAACTCCTCCCCCAGCAGCCAGAATCGTCGGCCACCCGGCCGCCCGGCCGCCCGGTTCCACATGTTCGTCAAGCGCATTGTGCTGTGTGCTACCTGGCGCAGCGCCCGCGACGATAGAAGGTGGTGTCTGGAATGGCTGAGGAACAGCCGCAAACGCAATTTCCGGTGCAGACGAGTCGCCCCCGCAACTCCGGCGGCGACGACACGCGCATCATCGTGGCGCGTTTCAGTGCTGACGCGGTTCGCAAGATCAATGGAGCCGTCGAGACTGCCGACCACCTGGCCCGACGATCCAACCCCGATGCCACGCCGGCACCACCGGCGACCGACATGCTTACGGTCTACGACCTCGATTCCCGGGCCTGCCACTCCATCGTTCTGCACTGTCTCGACCCCAGGCCGCAGCCCGCTCCAGCCGTGGGCAACGTCGTCGTCTTCTCTGAACCGGTCTACGCACCGCATCGGACGGAGAAACTCCAACTCGCCACCCCCGGCTACTATCGCGATCAGGATGACCTCGCGCCCGGCATCCGCGATCAACACGACGGAACCCTGACCAGGGACGGCTTGGGCTGGGCGACCTCCATCATGGGCGGGACCGTCAGCGCGCGCCTGTCGTTCGTCTCCTCCGGCGAACCTTGGGTGTTCTGTGCCTCGCACTATCGCTTTGACAGCGATCTTCGCAATCTCGAGAGCGAGTTCGACGGCATGTGTGGCTACACTGCCGCAACCCGGATTCTCGACCCCGACAACTTTGCCGCGTGGCTCGGCGTCGAGTTCGCCCTGGGACTCGACAAGGCCACCGACGTCTCGCTCGGTCCTTTCGACCAGATCGGCTATGCGCGCAGCAGCTACACCACCAGCCTATGGGAGGGACCGCGCCCTATCGACACCTTCGTCCACGTCTACTACGGGCCCGTCAACTACGAGGACATGTCTGGCCGCGTGGACAAACAAGAACAGTGGTTCGATCCGAATGCCGGTCCCCTGGCCTGGTTTACAAAGAAGACCTCCTTCGCGAACCAGAATGAGTACCGCTTCGCCGTCTCGACTCCTGGCACTCCCGTGAGCCAGAGACACTACATCGCGGTTTCGCCGGAATTGCGGGCGCTCACTTGCCCGGTGTGATCTGCCAGTCCACTTGTGGAGTGGGCGAAACAAAAAATGAATGGCTCGGAGGCGAGTTTGCCTGGCTCCTTCGGCAACTCTAAAGTCCCGCCCACTGCGTTTCCGCGTCATCCATGTGCTTCTACTCCACCTCGAACGCCTTGATCCCGCTTCTGCGTTGCCGTAGCGTCCCGCGCCGTCCCCACGATTCCTGACCTGATGACGCGTTCCGACACACACGAAGCGCCGGTCGAACTGGTTGACGCGTTGGCCCGCATTGACCAAGCGAAGCAAAACTGGTTCCACTTGAGGCGGGAACTGCACGACTTCCTGTACGAGTACGTCAAGGGCATGGTCAAGGGCCGCGACCGCGCTACAGGGAATTTCGTTCTTCGACTCAGGCATCCGAAAGAGAGCGTCATCCGCGGCACTCCCAAGGTCCTGGTCGGTCAGATCGTCGAGAATCTGCGCACCGCATTGGACTATCTGGTCTTCGAACTGTCGGTGAAGAACGTCCCGGAACTCAACGAGCGTGTCCCGCAATTCGTGATTGCCGAGGACGAGTCCGACTTCCGGCGCCAGGCGAAGAGGAGACTCCGCTATCTGACGGACGAACAGAGGGGTTTCGTGGGGCAGATCCAGCCGTACACCGGCAACCAGATGCTGGCGCTATTGGGCGAGATGGCCGGCAAGGGCAAACATCGACGCCTGCTCTCATTGCGGGACAGGACCGGCATGCAGATCTACTTCGCCGAGATGTCGAAAGAGGGCGAGTTCGACGACTGCTTCGTGTATCCGGTCGAAAAAGACCACGCTTTCTTTGCACGGCCGACAGGCGATCCTGCCTTTCTGCTGATGGATGAATTCGACGCCATTCCAATCCTGAAGGAGATGATCGGCCATGTCGAAGATGTCGTGCGCGTCGCGTATTGCTTCTTCGAGGGCACCCCCCTGCGGTTGACCATTGTGCGTTGATCGCGCGGTCGGGGCACTTGCCCGTTAGTCCTCGTTCGCTCGAGCCGCGCCACCGAACAACGCTGCGGAAACGGGTCGTCCTTCTCTGCTCTTGCTCACTTCCGACCCCCGCACACCGAGCGACAGTACCGTCTCAAGGCTGCTTCGCACTACTTCCGATCCAGCTTCCTGGACGGCGGCGCTGAGTGCTCCGACGCGACCCGTGAGGTCTGTGGCCTTGGCCAAAGTCACCAGTTACCGCTGCCATCACCGATCTGAAAGTGTACCGATTCCAACGGTCTGAATTTCCCGTTTTTGAGGCGCTTGAGGCCGTATATCTCAAGATTATCCAGCCGGCTCAGATCTCAATATACTTGCTTTGCTATGGCCAAGAACAAGAGAAAGCAACGGTGTAAACCACGCCATCGACAGAGCCGAACCGGTCTTGGGGGGCACCCCAGGCCAGCTTCCGCCTCAAATCCAGAACGCGCAACCGACATTTCACCGCACGCCACGCCCGGCCCCCGCCGAGCTCGCCCGGTTGCTGCACACCATATCCAAACGCGTCGCCCGGCGGCTCGAACGGGGCGGGTTCCTCGTCCGCGACCCGAAACACGAGCACCTCGACTTCGACCCCGCCGATGCGCTCGACCAATTGATCGGTGCGTCCATCCACTATCGCATCGCCATCGGGCCCAACGCCGGCAAGAAGGCGTTGACCTTGCGCACCGTCCCGGCTCGCCCCGAGCCGTTCGCGTCAACCCTGCTCGCCAGGCAACCGAGGTTTTCCCTTCACGCCGCAACCTGCTGCGAAGCCAACCTACGCGACAAGCTCGAAAAGCTCTGCCGCACCATCACCCGACCCGCCATCGCCAACGAACGGCTCTCGATGAACGAACGTGGCCAAGTCATCGTTCGCTTCAAGCAGCCCTTTCGCGACGGTACGACGCAGGTCGTGCTCGAGCCACTCGATTTTATCGCCCGCCTCGCCGCGCTGGTGCCGCGGCCCAGACTCAACCTCACCCGCTTCCATGGCGTGTTCGCCCCGAACTGCAAACACCGACAACGAATCGTGCCGAGGCGCGAACCCGAACAGGCAAAGCCCGACCCGTCGCCGGCTCCCATGACGTGGATGCAGCGCCTGAAACGGGTATTCGCCATCGATATAGAGACTTGCCCGAAGTGCGGCGGTACGCTGCGTGTCATCGCCTGCATCGAGGACCCCGACGTCATCGCCACGATTCTCGGGCACATTCGGGCACGCGACGAGGCCGAACCGTCACAACCGCGAGCACCACCACTGCGCGCCGGGCATCCCGACCCCACAAGGTATGGACAGGCTCTTCCAGTCTGGAGAATGACCGCCTGATGGCCTCTTTTGAGCGCAACCCTGGAAAACCGGCGCGCGCGACGTTCTACCTCTTGGTAAAGATCGAAATCCCAGACCGCGCCCGTTCGCACAGGAAGCAAATCAAGCCCCTCGACATCCAATCGTACTTGCCTAAAGGCGCGTTTCGGATGGTTATTTTTCCTATGCACGCACTCAATCTCGCCCTGAACAGCGTTTGCCTCGTGCTCTTGAGTCCGTACCGAAACGGCGACGTCAACATGTCGTCGTCCTGGGAATGCTCGCGCAACGACGTGATCGAGGGCGTCGCCGTGATCGGTGCCGCCGCGGCGGTTTGGGCTTTTCAATCCGGTTGGCCCGACATCATCGTGGCCATCGTGCTGCTGGTGATCTTTCTCCGTTCAGCGACCCGGGTGCTTAGAAACGCCCGACGCGAACTTACCCCCGCGACCGCCTAGCCCGCCGGCAAACGATCGATCGCCCATAAGCCGGCAAGCCGGCTCCCAATGGGCGGCGGTAGGAACGCGCGCCCGTTCGCGGATCTCCGTCTGTCGCAAACTTCAGCCACACATCCTGAAGCGCGCCGGTATCCGTTTCAGCGTCCGCACCATTGCCGAAAATCTCGGCACCGCCTGTACTGAATCCGTATATGCCGGACACCAAAACGATGTCGATGGCGCACACGAGCCCGGACAAATCGGGCCTGTGTTTTACCTATTCCCGAAGCTCAAAACCTGGTTGTCAACGACGTTCTCCTCACCATGGCGTGCGACAAATTGAACGCCGATTGGCATGCCGGCCGGGCATGTGGCAAGGGGTAATGTGAGGGCGGGCTGTCCGGTGATGTTGAACAGCGACGTGAACGGAGAGAATTGCCCGTTTTTTGCATGAATTCGTCGTAGTCATCGATATCGGAGCCGGCAATCTCACCCCGCTTTGGCGCAATGCTTGCGATAGCAGGCGTGATTAGAACGTCATACTCGTTGAAGAACTCCGCAACGCTGCGGCGGACCGCATTGCATTGCGCTTTAGCCTTGAACCAGTCGTCGGCCGTCATGTGGCGGGATAGCCGGTACGCCGCGAGCGAAAGTGGCTCGACATGGTCGATATCGATCGGATTCCCGGTCATTCCGCTCAACCGCTGTATTTCCCAACCTGTACTTTCTATCCAGATCGTGCGCTCGGCGGCCAGCGACGCGACTTCGTTGACCTGCGGCGATATTTCCTCGATGGCATGCCCTCGTGTTTGCAATTCTCGTGCAACCCTTTCGGCGGCGATAGCAACGTCCGAACCAATATTGGTGATCGGTGAGGTGGTTTGTAGCGCGCAGCGCAAGCGCTTCGTTGGTTCGCTGCCCGTGACCGCAAATGGAATTTCTGGTCCAGGTATTGGACAAGGGTCAGATGGCGGCTTGAATAGGAATTCGCACCCCACAGGTGCGGTTGATTCCACCGCCAGGTCAATGCCCGAATTGCCGACGGGCCACACCCGATTCGCCAAGAGGGTTGGCCGGCTGGAGAGAAAATTCGGCGACAATTTTTCAACACAGGTGCCGCCGCCGCCGCTACACTAGTGTCCTGGGTCATAAATACGTTGAGTGTTCAGGGCGAGCAATATTGGTCGCTGGCAAGGCGCGCCGACGAGCAGTGGCAGGCACCACGGGAGGAGGCGCAACGCGGCCAGCGGCCAAAAGGGCCGTCCTGAATCCAACGTATTTGTGACCCAGGACACTAGGAGGCGAACCGTATCGTGGACATCCGAATCTGCCGACCAGGTGCCGTTTGAGCGACGAATTTTCACTTCGACGACGCAACCCGGAGGGTGATACGCCGGTTTTGAAAAGTTGGGGGATAGACTCAGAGACGGGTGTGCTCCGCGACGTGCTGGTCGGTCCGATCGCCAATTTCACAACGTTGCTGCCGACCAATGCAATCAACCGGGCCAAGATACGCGCCGGCGCCATGCTCGACATTGCCGGCGCGCGCAGCCAGTACGAGGAAGTGATCTCGATACTTGGCGACTCGGGAGCCGAGGTGCATATTACGTCCGCGGACCCGGACCTGCCGCTGCAGATCTGGGGACGCGACGCCAGCTTCATGACCCCCTGGGGCATGATTATCGGCCAGATGGCGCAGTGGTGGCGCCGTGGCGAATATGGGCCGGTGCTGGATTTTTGCTCGGACAATGATCTGCCTCTTTACGACAAGATCACGGCTGGCTGTCTCGAAGGCGGCGATTTCATGATCTTGAAACCGGGCGCCGTACTGATCGGCTATAGCGGGGAACGCAGCAATGAAGCGGGCGCCGTACAGGCGAAACGCTGGCTGAATGGGGAGGGCTGGGATGTCCGCACGTTCGAATTCGATCCGTTTTTCGTGCATGCGGACGTTATCGTCGCGATGATAACGAACAGCCTTGCCGGTGTCTGCACGGACGTCTGTCCTCCCGGGGTCGTAGACTGGATACGGCAGCAGGGAATTGAAGTCATGGACGTGCCGTACAAGCATGCTAATGCACTGGGTCTGAATGTCATGGCGCTCGGCAAGGATCGTGCATTGATACCGAAAAACGCGGTATTCCTTGCAGAACAATGTCGGGCGCGCGGTGTCGAAGTATTCGATCCGGACGTTTCGTGCATCACCGTGGCTGGCGGTGGCATTCATTGTATGTGCCAACCGCTCAGACGAGATCCCGTGTAGAGACCAGATCAGTGCACGCGGATTTGAGAGTAGATGGCCGACGACTCTGGTCTCGCTTGATGACCATTGCCGAGATTGGCGCAACACCTGCTGGCGGCTGCAATCGCCAGGCTCTAACCGACGAGGATAAGGCTGGGCGCGAACTGTTCATCAGTTGGTGTCGCAATGCTGGATGCGAACTCCGGGTTGACGCCATAGGCAATATTTTTGGGCGCCGCGCCGGTCACGATAACGCGCTGCCGCCAGTCCTCACAGGCAGTCACCTCGATACGCAGCCTACCGGCGGGAAATTTGACGGCACATTCGGGGTTCTGGCAGGTCTCGAGGTTGTAGAGACCTTGAACGATCACCGTCTGCAAACGCAACATCCAATTGACATCGTGGCGTGGACCAATGAAGAAGGATGTCGCTTCGATACGGCGATGATGGGGTCGGCTGTTTGGGCCGGCGCCATGCCGGCCGAGGCGGCCTTCGCGCTAACGGATCGGGCCGGAAAATCAGTTGAGCAGGAACTGGTTCGCATTGGACACAAGGGCGATATTGCCGCTGAAGCAGGGCCGGTCAAAGCGGCCTTCGAAGCACATATCGAGCAGGGGCCGATACTGGAAGCAGCGAACAAGCAAATCGGCGTTGTAACCGGCGTCCAGCATATGAGTCGGCATCGTATCGTTATCGAGGGCAAGGAAACCCACGCCGGCCCGTCGCCGATGGAATCGCGACAAGATCCCATGATGGCGCTGGCTCGCTTTCTTCCGAAGCTCTATGCAATGGCAGGAAAATACCGGCCTCACGCGCGTTTGACATTTGGATACATCAACGCCTCGCCCGGCTCCGGCAACACGGTGCCTGGTCAACTGGAACTAACCGTGGACATACGCCACCCCGAGAAAGCCGCTTACGATGCAATGATTGCGGAATGTCGCGACCATGTATCGAGCGAATGCAAGAAACTGCGGATGCGGGCCCGCGTGGAATGTTTCTGGGAGGCGCCGGGCGTTGAATTCGATAGCGATTGCGTCGCCGCCGTTCGAAAGGCCGTTGCAATCACGGGGTATGACTCGATGGTACTAATCTCCGGCGCCGGACACGATGCCTGCAATTTGTCGGCGGTTGCTCCCACCGGCATGATCTTTATTCCCTGCGAGGGCGGCCTGTCCCACAACGAACTGGAAAACGTGAAGCCGGAACACGTTGAAGCGGGCTGTAATGTACTACTGCACGCGATAGTTGAACTCGCGGGCCATTAGGGCCGAGTATCCAAGCCACCGATTAGGCTGGTTCCGATCCCTTTCGCCAGCGAGGCGCTAATACCCGACCGGCCGGCCTGCAGCGCCTCCCCGAGCGCCCGGCCGTGCGCCTTGCCGAGCCGTCCTTCGAGCGACATGTCCACATCGGGCACCCGCTCTCCCGGATCCGGCGCGAAGACCTCGTCGATGAAGCCGCGGATGTTGAAGTTCGAATGGGTCACGGGCACGCCTCCGGCGCAGGGCGCAACCGGTCAAAGCCGCTTGCCGGTGCGTATACTGTATTCATGTCCAAATGAACGGGCGCGGGGTAGCCCAGTGACCGACGGCTTGGAAAGTTTAAGGCAATGCATCCGGGAGCATAAGCTGGATGCGACGTCGGTGACGGTGCCCGACCTACAGGGTATTGCCCGGGGCAAGAAGGTGCCGGCCCGCCGCATCCTTACGAGCGGCGGTTCGCCCAGGCGATGGAAGGCGTTGCAGCGGACGGAGTGACCGACTGGGAACCGATGCGCTACATGCAGATGGCATAGCGCGGGGAACCGGAATCGGCGCAGCGGTGCCGACCGCGACATCTACGAACGTCACCGTCCGCAAGAGACGCCGCTGTCTCGCATCGTCGAGACCTGCTACCCGAAGTTTCTTGCCCGGCTGCAGGCCGAAGGCGCAACCCTGCCGCATTTCGTCCAGCGGGAGTTCGATGACTACCTGAATTGCGGCCTGCTGGAGCACGGGTGGTCTGTCACAGACTAAGTACTACCTTTCAAATTTTTCTTCCACAACGACCATCACTCGGCGCCATCATCCGCTCAATGGGCAAACGCTGGAACTATTGTCTGTCGGCAAGGCCACGGTTGTAGTGCGTCTTGGTGACGGTTCCTCGATGAAGATCCTGCGGCGCTGGACCGACGTGGACGGTGCAGCCTGTACGGAACTGGCCGGTGATTCAGTACTTTCCCTGCGCGGACTGCGCGAGCTGTTGGGCCTGTTCACGGCGCTGCGCGCGCACACTGGCAGACAGGCGGGCATTGCCGATGAGATGATCAAAACCGCTCGGTCCAATGGGCAGGCGGTGGACGATGATCAAGCAGAGGCGATTGGCGTTCCTCGAGACGGAGTGTCTCGAGGCGCTGTGGGAGCAGTTTCCGGAACGGGGAAGAGACGAAGTCACACGACACTTTGCCCGGCTGATGGCGCGCGCGTCGGTGAAGCGGATTCGGGCGTTGAGAACAAACCGGAAGAACCGGGAGGTGGGCGATGAATCGAGTGATGGATGAGCGCCACACCAAAATACAGCCACCGCATCTGCAACGCGCGGCCTACGTGTACGTGCGCCAATCGTCCCCGCGTCAGGTCATCGAACACCGGGAGAGCCAGCGCCGGCAGTACGATCTCGCTCGTTGGGCAAGTTCCGCGGGCTGGCCAGGCGAGCAGGTCGTCGTCATCGATGAGGATCAGGGCAAGAGCGGTTCGACCGCGAAGACCCGCCCGGGGTTCGCCCGTTTGATCGCGGCCGTCGCGCGGGGCGAGGTGGGGATCGTGATTGCGCTGGAGGCCACGCGATTGTCGCGCAACAGCCCGGACTGGCACCATCTGCTCTACCTGTGCCGCTTTACCAACACGCTGATTGCTGACGAGCACACGGTCTATGACCCCGACCTGTCCAGCGACCGGCTGGTTCTGGGGATACGCGGGCAGATGAGTGAGTTGGAAATCGAGACCTCCATCGAACGCATGGTGAGTGCACGCTGGAGCAAGGCGGAGCGGGGGGAGTTGTACACCATCCCGCCCGCCGGCTATGACATCGACGAACGCGGTCGGTGGGTAAAGAGCAGCGATGAGTCGATCGTGCATGCGATGGTAACCGTGTTCGAGAAGCTCGATGAACTCGGCAGTGCCCGGCAGGTGTTCGCGTGGTGGCGTGACCAGGGCCTCAAATACCCGGTCCGCCGGTTGCGTTCGCGGAGTCATCCGGTGGTGTGGCTCGCGCCCTCGTACGCGATGTTCCTGCGAACCTTGCACAATCCAATCTACACGGGCGCTTATGTGTTCGGCCGCAGCAAGAGCGTGCGTGGTCTCGATGAACAAGGCGTGGTGCGCACACGCGCACAGCGGGTCAAGCGCGACGATTGGCCAGTGGTGATCTACGATCACCATGACGCCTATATTTCCTACGACCGGTTCGTGAGGAACGAGGAGCGACTGCGGGGTAATGCCACCATGCGCAGCGCCGACCAACGCGGCCCGGCTCGAGAGGGGGCAGCGCTGCTACAGGGATTGGTGCTGTGTGGGCATTGTGGGCGGCGCATGAGTTTGAGCTACGGCGGCTCAACGCGCGCCCGCGTCTATCAGTATCGCTGTTCGCGGGCTCGCGCGCAGCAAGGCGGCAGCGATTGCCAGGTGATTGGTGGCAAGCGCATCGATCAAACGGTGGTGGACGTGTTTCTCGAAGCGACGATGCCCTGCGCGGCCGATGCGGCGCGGCAGGCCAACGAGGAGGCGCACCGGGAAAGCGAGGCGTTGCGCCTGTACTGGGCGCACCAGACCGAGCGGGTGCGGTATGAGGCGCAGCGTGCCGAACGTCAGTACCTGGCCGTCGAGCCCGAGAACCGAGTTGTTGCGCGCGAGCTCGAGCGACGCTGGGAGCAGGCGCTGAAAGAGCTTCAGCGCGTACGCGCCGAGGCCGGGCAGGCCGTCGCAAGTCCCGAGCTACTAAGCGTCGACGACCTTGAAAAAGTGCATTTGCTCGGGCAGGAACTCCAGGCGGTTTGGAACGAAGACAGCACTACGAACCGGGATCGCAAGCGGCTGCTGCGATGTCTCATTGAGGAAGTCCAGCTCAGCACCGGCGAGGACCACTACGCCGTGCGGATCGTGTGGAAGGGGGGAGCGACGACGGAACGCGAACTGGTGCGTGGGCCTGCCGGTTGGGCCCGCCGTACACCCGAGGACACGGTGGAACTGGTGCGCCAGCTCGCGGCACAGTTCGATGACGCGCAGATCGCACGCATTCTCAACAAGCAGGGTCGACGCTCCGGGCGCGGCATCCCGTTCACACAGGCCGCCATTACCTCGCTGCGCGGCAAGAACAAAATCCCCAAGTATGAAAAGATCGTCACTACCGATCCCCGCCAGGGACCGTTCAATGCCGAGCAGGCCGCGCGCGAGTTGGGCGTGACGATGAGTACGGTGCATCGATGGCTACGCGACGGCGTGTTGGCGGGTGAACAGCTCACCCCCGGGGCGCCGTGGCGCATCCTGCTCACTAACGAGATCCGGGAGCGACTCGCTGGGTCTGGGGCGCCTGCGGGCTGGGTGGGTGTCACCGAGGCCGCCCGGCGTCTCGGCGTGTCGAAATCGCTGGTTGCCTACTGGGTCAAATCGGGCAAACTGGTGGCCGTACGGGTCACAGTCGGAAAACGGAGATGCTGGAAAATCGATGTCGAATCAGCGAGTTGCGGACAGCAACAGAACATCTTTGAGCAATGAGTAACGCGTAATTCCAAGAGGGCGCAGTATGAACGCATCTACGGCTTCCTACGCGTCACGTGTGATGCCTGCAGTCACGAGCACCTGGTGGCCTTTTCGTGCAAGCGACGCGGCTTCTGCCCCTCGTGCGGTGCCCGGCGGATGGTTGAGTCCGCTGCCCACCTGGTCGATCATGTGCTGCCGGAACAACCCATCCGCCAATGGGTGCTGACCTTCCCGTACCCGCTGCGATTCCTGTTCGCCGCTCAGCCCCAGGTACTGAGCGGCGTTCCAGCTCTTCGCGACCATCGAAATCCCGGTCTGCGCCCGTCCGCACAGGCGCCAATCGAGCCCCTCGATCTCAAATCGTACTTGCCTCCAAGCACGTTTCGGATGGTTATTCTTCCTATGCGCCGATCGCTTCGCGGATGATCTCGCCGGGATGCGCCGGGTCGTACATGTCGGTCATGTCACTCCTCCGTTCAATGCATGCCTCAACAACGTCGTGAGCGTCGAGTCAGAACTGATGGATGACCAGAGGCACTCCGGTGAGAGCCAGATGCCGGTCCGTGGACCAGCAGGCCCCAGCGTCGCGGGCCTGCATCAGGTGCAGTCCGGCCGCATCGGTCAGCGTCAGATTCTGATCGGAGAAACGGCGCAGTAACCGGGTAGCGGCTTCCAGCCCGGATTGGTCGATCCCCACGACACGGAGCGGGGTCATCGCCTCGATCATGGAGAGGAACTGCAATGCCCGGGTGCGGTCGTAGCGCTTCAGAAACCAGCCATGCCCCTCGGCTACGACCAGCGTCGTCGTCAACAACGCGGGCGGGTCCGAGAACAGCCGCCTGAAAAGATCGTGGCAGGCATCCGAGCGGTCGGCGAAGGCGATCAGCGCTGACGTATCGACATAGGCTTCATTCCTTGCCGCCATAGACGTCCTCGTCGATACGCTGGCTGGATCGAGGATCGCCGGATTCCACCAGGCCGGCATAGCGCATCCAGGGCCTGGACTCGTCGGCCGGCAGCATGGTGCGCAACGACCGGCGCAACAGTTCGGCAAGGGAAATGCCAAGCCTTGCGGCTTCGTTCCTGGCCGCCTCGTACTCCTGCTCGGAGAGGCTGATCTGCGTTCGAATCATGATAACAAAGTACGCTCCTTTGTTATCATTGGCAAGCCCTGGCGTGGCAATGCGCGGTGACCACTGCGTTGCTTGTCGCGCCTGAATTGTGTGTGTTACGCCCCGAACGCCGCCTCACTCGTTCGCATTGCGGCGCACGCCGTCAACGAGTTGGCCAGACAGGCGATAGCCGGCATCCGCCAGCTCCTTGAGGACCGGACTCACGGCAACAAGCAGGCCCAGTCGTTCTCAAGAGGCGCCAAGCGCGACCCCGGATTCGCGACGCGGACCGTCGATTCCGGGTTCTGGCCTATGGGGCGCGAAATACTATTCGACACCGATTTCGCGTTGAATTGGAATTCGCACCCTACCGGTTAGGAAACCGGCCACAGTGACAGCTTTGCCGTTGATTCAATGGCAGCTTCTGCCTGGAGTACGCAGTCGTGGTCGCCAGCGCTGGATGCCGACCGACCATTTGATTGTGGATGTCAGCCGTCAGATCGAATCCATTGCCGCCACTCGCAACGACGACCGACAGTCCTACCACGGCCAGCCCCAAAGGTCACTGGAACAGGGCTCCATTCGTGCACCATTGAAGTGGAACCCGTCTTTGCGGTCCCTGGACAACAACAACGGGCCATCCAGATCCACGTATTCGCAAAGCTGCCCGACAAGAAAAGCTGGCGCCATACCTAGCGACGTACCCAACATACAGCCCGCCAAAAGCCGAAAGCCCTTGGCTCTTGCCATCCCCACGGCTGCCAATGCTTCAGTAAGTCCGCCGCACTTGTCCAGCTTTACGTTGACGAAAGAATATCGACCGGCTATATCGGCAAGAGACTTGCGATCATCGAAAGACTCATCTGCGCACAGAGGGATCGGGCTTTGGTAGTTGTCAAGATAGTCGTCCGCTCCAGCCTGCAACGGTTGTTCAACCAAGTTGACACCCAGCTCGAATAAGCGCGGCACGGCGTATTCCAATTCGATTCGCGTCCATGCTTCGTTTGCGTCAACAATGATATCTGCATTCGGCGCCACTGCTCGAACTGCCTCCACCCTGGCGACGTCATGGCCGTCCCCGCCGCCAATTTTCACTTTCAGGACCGCACCCACCGGCGCCTCATCAACTGCCTCGGCCATCTGATCCGGTTGATCGAGGCTTATCGTAAACGTCGAGCGCAATCCTTTGGGTTCTGGTAGCCCAGCCATTTTCCAGACCGGTTGCTTTGCGAGCCTCGACTCATGATCCCACAACGCACAATCCAACCCGTTACGAGCACCACCCGCGGGAAGATCGTCCATAAGGTCTTTGCGGGACGGCAGCGCCGCTTTCGATTTCATGTAGCTTTGAATCGCCAGCGCGATGGACTGTGGAGTTTCGCCACGATAGTCGACACCAACCGTCTCTGAACGACCGGCCACTCCGTTGTCCTCAATCTCAACAACCAGAACCGAAACAAACTCAATGGTCTCACGAGAAATGACAAATGGTCTGCGAAGGGGCCAATCCTCGCAATGCGTGCGCACCATCATGATCGTGATGCTTTGCAGATCTGAATCCGCACCTGCCAATCCGAATCGTCCATAGAGAATTGCGATTGGTGAATCCCTTGAATAACACAGTTCACCATTGGCTATGTTCCGGTGATCGTTGTAGTACTGCGCAATACACGGCCCGGTAGATTGCCATTCGAAATTCCACCGGAAAGCACCAGTTTTCCATTGACCCACACGCGATCGATGCCGCTGGATACAGCATTCAAGTGCTCTATTGACGCGTGGTCCTGAATTTCGTCCGGGTCGAATAAAATTACATCGGCTCGCATTCCAGCCGCCAATATTCCACGATCCCGAATTCCAACGTGTGCCGCCGCGAGCGAGGACATTCTGCGGATTGCGTCTTCAAGGGTCAGTACCGACTGTTCGCGGACATAGCGGGCCAGTACACGTGGGTATGCACCATAAGCCCGTGGGTGTACGCCTCTTTCACCATCGGAACAGACATTGGTGTGACCCCACTGCAAAAAGGTTTGTACATCTTGTTCCGCCATTGCGTGAGCCAGGATCCCGGCGACTTCCTGCCTGAGGACGCCCGTCTCGGCTGCAAGAGTCTCGGACTCTCTGAGCAACCTGAGATACATGGTTACCGGATCCACTCCACGTCGACGCGCGATTTCTGCGATTGAGCTGCCCTCGAGCAAAGGATCTGGCCTGTACAGTGTCAGGACAACCGATTCGGGTGGTACGATCTCCCGAAACGCAAACTCAACGGCTGCGCGGTCGTTCAGGTTGCGCTCTGGCAATAGGACCGTCATCGTCGATTTCCAATAGGTATAAGGATAGATGTCGGCAGAAATATCGATACCTTCGTTGCGGGCCGAATCGAGACGATGCAGTACCTGCGCTGCCTGGCCCCAAAGACTCATCATCGACAGCTTGATATGAGAAATCTGTACGGGAATCCCGGTTTGCCGGCCTACATCGATGGCTTCATCCAACGCCGACCAGATTTCCCGGTCTTCACTGCGGATGTGTGTAATGTAGCGCCTCCCCATTTCGGCCGCCGTCGCGGCAAGAGAAACTATTTCTGACGTGTTCGAGTAAATGCCCGTGTCGTACTCGAGGCCCGTGGACAAGCCGAGTCCGCCAGCCCGAAATTCATCGGCCAGCAGGCGGTTCATTTGATCGATTTCTACCGCCGTTGCCTGCCTGCGAGCGTTACCCTTGAGAATCAAGCTGCGGAGCGTGTTGTGCCCCACAAAGGATGCGATATTGGGACCCATGCCCGATGCCTCGATCTTCGAGTACCAATCCCGCAAAGGATGAGGGGAGAAACCATCCTGGCCAACAACAATCGTAGTGATGCCCTGAGTGATGGCAGGCATCAATTGCGGGTCATCGTCCACGATCAGGTCCAGATGGCTGTGCGTATCGACAAACCCGGGCGCGACAACCTGACCCCTGGCATCTACGATTTCTTCACCAGGCCTGGGCGAGATGTCGCCGACTTCAGCAATCGTGTCACCCACCAACCGAACCGCGCCTCGGTATCTGGCACGCCCCGTGCCATCTACGATGGTTCCATTGACAATGACGACACCGTCTACGGCGGCATGCTCAGGCGTTTGAATCGCAAGTTTGCCGGTTGCAAATCCTTGTGCAATGCAAGTTGCAAAAACAGTGATCGCAACGGGTAATATCACACGGGTTTTCACAGGCGCGGTCCAAGTAGAAGCCGGGTGATTTCCATACGCTCTGCAGCCCGATTCATCGTTGCGCTCCAAATGCCGGAACCGGTTCCGTGGTTGGTAGTTGCACTACCCATGGTTGACACCATGTCGAGCCGCGACTTCTGCCGGCTCGATGACTTCTTCGGTACAAACGTTTACCGCCAGCACAATTTCAAGGCTGGTCAACAGTCCACCAGGGGCTCGGCAACGGCGTATTCATTGGCCAAATCTCATCGAGTGTCTTCGCATCGTAGAGGATGCCGTTTGTCATGACATAACTGGCCGAGTCGGTGTTGCGAATATCATTGAGCGGGTTTTCGTCCAGGACAATCAAATCGGCAGCCTTGCCAACTTCGATGCTACCGATTTCATCGCCGAGTCCGATCGCTTCAGCACTTTCCAGCGTAGCAACACGCAGCACGTCATGAGCGCGCATTCCCCCCGCCGCAAGACTCCACATCTCCCAGTGAACCTGGAGACCCTGCAACTCACCATGACCGCCAAGGCCGACGCTACCGCCCGCCTCAAGCAATCTGGCGGCATCCCCAGCCATCTGCTGATAGACCTGTTCTTCGGGTCTGGACCACAGAGCAGAGTTTGCCAATTGACGATACAAAATGGTCTCGGGAATAAATCGTCGCAATTTGGCGTGCTGCAGGACATTCTCACGGACAAAGAACTCGTTCCTGGCAAATGGTCCGCCAAACGCCACCAGCAATGTCGGCGTGTACGTAATGCCCGTCTGTGCGTATAGCTCGATCACATCGGCAAACAGAGGTGTCGTCGGCAAACTATGCTCTATTCCACTGAATCCGTCGGTCGCATGCGTGAGATCCATCTTGGTGTCAGCCCCACCTTCAGTGGTCGCCATCAGGCCCAGTTCCCTGCAGGCCTGCACGACCCACCGGCGGACCTGGCGATTGCCTACCAGGTAGGACTTGAGCAGGTGGGTCTTATATTTCTCGCTATATCGCGACAAGCTGTTGCGAACCTCTTCATAGGATTGAAAGTGGTTCTCTGAGAACACACCCACTCCAGTGGAAAAAATTCTGGGGCCGACCATTTCCCCGATTGCCACCAGATCACTGTACGCGAATATGTCCGCGGTGACGGACTGAGGATCACGGATAGCGGTAACACCGTAGGCAAGATTGGCATAGGCGCTGAAGTCTTCTACATCCAGGACAGATCGCTTGATCTCCCAATGTGCATGGATGTCCACGATGCCGGGCATAATGGTCTTTCCCTCCACATCGACTATCGTTGCGTCCGGCGGAATTTGTACGGACCCGCGCGGTCCCACCGCAGCAATACGGTTCCTTTCGATTACAATGTCTGCATCGTCGATTACCTCTTCGCCGCGCATGGTGATGACTGCCGAACCGCGCAAAACGACCCCGCCTTGCGGAACACGGCGAGGCCTTTCCACGATCGCCTCGTATTCGCGCGTTTGAGCATGTCCTGTATGCTTGGCGTAAATCGTTGCTCCTGCCGACCATGTGATCGTTTTGCCACTTTGCGTCCAGGAAAAGTGATCGGCTCCCAAGTTTGTCAATCGGTCGATTCCGGACCCGCCGGAGTAAACGTTTACCTGCGGTTGGTCGTCCGGGATGTCGTCCATCTGCACAGCGAAAAGCTGTGACGATACCAGCGCCAATGCTTGCGAACCGTCCGGGCTGATCAGGGCCTCTCGCGTTCTTGCGGCTCCCGCTGCCTTACCCTCTCCGACGACACGCAAGTGCAGTTTTTTGTCACTGCCATCGAGTCGTCTGGACACCAGGCCACCGCTCCTGGAATAAGAATAGAACCGATCTGCTTCTTTTCCGAAATGCGGCCTGACTGCTCCTTCGGCAGGGGCTACCCGCCGTTCGCGACCGCCATTCGAAGGGAGTCGGATGATCTGCTCGGCTGCCGACATTTGCACGGCGTCATTGACAAGCCGAACGTCGCGCGGCGCCGTGATCGCAAGGATTTGTCCGGCATCCGGTGTCCAGACCGGGTTTCGGTAAAAAGCGGGTCGTGAGGTCAGCCTTTCCGGATCCTGATTGCCGTTGCTTGCCACTTTCCAGATATGACCACCGTCACGAGCATTCCAGCTTACAAAAGCAAGCCAGTTACCGTTCGGCGACCAGGCAGGATGAAACCCTCCTCCGTTGTTTGCTTTGGTCACGCGCCGCAGCGTGCCACCGGCTGTTGACATTATGTACAACTCGCCGAAAGCGGAAAAAGCGATCTGACTTCCATCGGGCGATAGCTCCGGCGTCTGCACAACTCGCGCCCGCACGGGGCCTTCGTCAAGCGATGCCGGGAAGTCCAGGCGCGGTGTGACGTCCAGGGCCACCTCCGCAAGAAATGGGACAATCCTGGTGTCGCCCGTCTGTACCTCAATTCGGTGTATCTTCCCGCCGTAAGAGATAAGCAGGTGGCTGCTATCCGGTGTAAAGGCAAAATTTGGCAGGATGTCCCGCGTTGCCCTTGCTTCCAGCGCATCCCGCTGGATCGGAATCGCCAGCCAGCGCTCTTCACCGTTGTTCATGTCTCGAATGCGTAAGCCGGTCTTCCCGGATCGACGCGCCCCGAAAGCGAGCCAGCGTCCGCCGGGGGATATCGTTGGCTTGAATGCGCCCTCCCGTCGGAACGTCACGCTCTCGGTGATGCCAGTATCGATGTCATGCCTCAATACCTGCGCGATGGGGCCTTTCAACGACCATGCTTGACGAGGTGTCGGAGACGCGAAGAAAATTGACTTGCCGTCCGGTGTGGCAACCGGCCCGAACGGCCCGGTTGGCACAGACGAAACCAGAAGCGATAACTTGCCTGACGACGGTACGTCGATCCTTGACGACGGACGGTCATCCAGGGGATAACGCCAAAGTTCGGCACCGTTCGTCATGCTGCGCCGGTGGGAAATCTTCGAGACCAGAAGAGACTGGCCGTCCGCCGACCAGGCAGGAGAAAACATCTCGGCGCTGATTTCGTGAGAGACTTGCGTTGTCACGCGACCGGCAGCGTCCGAGAGCCAGATATTGTCCTCACCGCTGCGGTCACTGATAAACGCGATTTGCGTGCCGTCCGGAGAGTAACGGGGCTGTGAATCAAAGGACGCACCGGCGATCAGGGGCTTGGCGCGCCCCCCCGCCATGGGCAAGCTGTAAATATCACCCAACAATTCCATAAGGATCGTCCGGCCATCTGGCGAGACATCCAGTGACATCCACGTGCCTTCGTCGGTATGAAATCCAACGTGGCTGACTGTTTCGGCACAGGCGAATCTCCCAAAGACCAGACCTGTAGAGATGAGTAGTATCGCCAGGACGCATGGGTTCGCGAGTCTGAACATCGTGTACTCAGCTTTGGGAATGCGTAATGGCAGTGCTCTTTGTGCTGCTGCGAGAACGCCTGCCTATGCGGGGGGCTTCCCCCAAATTGAATCGACCCCGAACGCTGTCAGTGCTGATAGCGAAATACCAATCCTATGGAGCGCGGAACGGGTCGTGTGGCCGTTGTTGCGACACCCCCTGGCGGGAACAACACCGCATCTTCACCGGTCAGGTTCTTGCCTTCCAGATAAACTTGCCAACTCTCTCTTTCAAGCCCAACCCGGGCATTCAAATACGTTGTGGATTCCGTTTTACGTCTGCCACTCGCACTCGTATTCAGTTCGTATCCTGACGCGTGTTGATAGTCTATGCGGAACATTCCGGCGGAAGCCGGGTTCCAGCTAAATCGGTATGTCAATGCGCTTGACCAGGTAGTATCCGGAACCCAGTCGAGCGGGTCTCCTTTCTGCTTGTCCTCATTGCTCTTGTCGAACGTGACGTCGTTCTTGCTGAAGGTGACGTCAAGCGTCAACTGGTCGTTGAGCACGGCGTTGCCGGCAAACTCGAATCCAAGACCGGAAGCCTCACCGGTATTAATCGTATTTGCGAAAACCGCACCCGGAGCAACGTCCAGAACCTGAGCATCCGACAGGTCCAGCCAAAAGAGCGCCATGTCAACGGTCATGCGGTTCTGCAGCAATTCGGTTCGGGAGCCGATTTCATAATTCCAGACGCTTTCTGGACCGTAGCTGTCCGGCGGGCCTACAAAGTTGAATCCACCGCTGCGAAATCCCTTCGCGACGTTTATGTAGGCTGAACCGCTGTCGTTGAATTTCCAGAGCAAGTTGAATCTCGGATCGACCGAGTCGAATGTCGCCTTGCGATCAGTCGTTGAAGGAGCAAAAAAGGTCACCGCCGACCCGAATTGGTGGCGTTCGTCGTCAAAATAACGAACGCCAACCGACGCTTCCCACTCTGGAGAGAAGGCATACGTGATATCGCCGAATACGGACCACGATGTCGCATCCACGGGAGCCGTATTGTCTGCATCCAAAACGCCGACCACGGGATTCGGCGAGGCGGGCGTTGACTGTAGCTGCCGGGATTGGGCATCGCGGTACCAGAAACCCGCGGTCCACGAGAGCGGACCCTCAAGGTTCGAAGATAAGCGAATCTCCTGCGTAATGACTTCGAAATCGATGTCGAATTGGATCCCGATCGACCCACCCGGCGGAACAAGGAATCCGAAAAATCCGGTGAGGTCGCGATCGAATAGCAGATTGCGGTCCACGTAGCCCGTTGAACTGATCAAATCTATGGCGCCCAGATTGAATTCGAGAATCAGGTCGATCAAATCTGAGCGATCTTCCGTTGTGTCTCGTCGCGCTAGTGTTACGACATCGGCATTGGCCGGGTCTGAATTGTTGGTGTGATCCGAGTCCAGATCGTAGTGTTGCCACAGCAGCGATGCGCTGAACGCATCACCAGGTTCCCACAGCGCCTTGCCGCGAAACCAGGCTTGTTGATTGCGGTTTATGTCTTTTTCACCGGTTGCGCCATCGTCGATCCAACCCGGGATGTCGTCGTAACCAGCGACCAAACGAACGCCGAAACTCTGTGCCTCGTTGGGAAGGTTGGCGATTGCGTAGGCATGATAGCCAACATCGCCATCGTCCAAACTCACCAATCCAGCCTCACCTTCGAATCCCGCAGCTTCCATATCGGGATTGCGCGTAACATACTTGATCGTGCCACCCATTGAACCCTGACCGTAAAGGGTACCCTGAGGGCCTCGTAACACCTCGATTCGCTCGAGGTCAACGAGTGGCACAGCGAGATTGCGCTGTACCTGATCGAACGAGACACCCACTTCATCAAGATAGATGCCGACCGCTGGTAAACCTTGTGAACCCGGGGAAAGTCCCCGCATTTGTATTCTGTCCTGGCCCGGACCATTGTTGGTTATGTACAAACTCGGAATGGAATACTGCAAGTCTTTGATGTTCATCGCGCCCCGGTCGGCGATTTCCTCGTTGGAAACCACACTGACTGCGATGGGCACTTCGAGCAGGCTTTGCTCTTTCTTCTGGGCCGTCACAACGATCTCCTCGATTGTGACGTCTCCTGCTTCCTGATTCGGCTGAGCGGCCGCCTCCGCAAAGACCCAAGACGCCAGCACCACACCGATTATTGTGCTCTTAGCTCGCATTGTGTCCATACCCGCTGTGATGGTTTGAGAGAATCCCCTCTCGCAACCATAACGGTTAGAATACTATCCGTCAATGGATGCGACTAGCCTTGTGAAGCACACAAAGCGTCGGTTCCAGGAACCGGTCAACGGTCCGGTTTTATTGGCGCTCCGATTGGAATTCGGAGCGGGACTGGTTGCCAAGGAGGTGCCTGCAACTGGAGAAGCGGCGCATGCCGTTCGGCAAGGTTTGCCCGGGTTGGACGGACCGGCGATCGACGCACGAGCGAGTGGCTGATGATTCAATTCGCGTATATTGTTCCTGATACACATGTCTATTTTTCTAAACATGCAATTCTCCTAATCAACCCTGGAGGTCTGAGCGATCGCAAATCCGCCAATTGAACCGCCCTATTTGCTTTTCCTCGGCGAGGCTGAGAATCATGTGGATGCGAAAACCGCTGTTGGCATCGCTCATTGGCACCCGAGCCGATGCGTCGGACAGCTTCGTTTTGGCCAGCACTGCATCGATCTGGGCCTGCCTGACATGTCGATCAAGGAGGCAAGTGCATTGGGTGTTCGCACTCTCGTATTGGGATCGTCCATCCTGGGTGGCGGCCTGAGGGCAGAGTGGAAAGATACAATTGCCGAAGCCCTTCTTTCGGGTCTTGATGTTGCCAGCGGTCTGCACACCAGGTTATCTGCCGTTCCGCCGCTGGCCGCCGCATCGGCCAAGTCGGGGTCAAAGATCATCGAGGTTAGAAAAACCGACCATGACTTGCCAATCGGCACGAACAGGAAAAGAACCGGTAAACGGCTACTGACCGTCGGCACGGACTGTTCCGTCGGCAAAATGTACACGGCACTTTCCCTGGAATCAGAAATGAAGTCGGCCGGTTTCTGCGCGGACTTCCGCGCCACCGGTCAAACGGGCATATTAATCAGTGGATCGGGTATTCCCATCGATGCTGTTGTTGCGGACTTTGTACCTGGCGCCGCGGAAGTATTGTCTCCCGACAGCACTGCTGAACACTGGGATGTAATCGAGGGGCAGGGGTCGCTGTTTCACCCGTCGTTCGCGGGTGTATCGCTCGGGCTACTGCACGGTTCGCAAGCGGATGCACTGGTTTTGTGCCACGAGGCGGGACGCTTTGCGAACAGCGATTTCCCGGACATTCCTCTACCTGGGCTAAAGGAGTGCGCGGAGCTGAATCTGCAGATGGCGCGCATGGTGAACCCCCAAGCCAGACTGGCCGGAATCAGCCTTAACACGCGTACTCTTGACGATGATGAAGCGTACAAGTCCCTTCGGGATGCAGAAGCGGTCCTTTCCGTTCCAGCGGTCGATCCGGTACGTACCGGCGTGACGCCAATCCTGGAGGAACTGGCAAAGTACTCCTAGACCGCAATATGCGACGCGCAGGATCAGACTACAGGAGAATCAGATTGGCGGAGTCATTGCGCTCACAATCACGCATTCTTCGGGCCCCGGATTCTTGAAACGGTGTGGGATACGACTCGCAAAGAGATAGGCTTCCCCGGGCCCCAAAACGCGCGTCTTGCCGCCAACTGTCAATTCGATTCTTCCGCTAATGACCATGCCTCCTTCGTCTCCGGCATGGCCATAGGGTTCGGCGGCGGTCTCGGCACCAACTTCATAGCGCTCAAACAGGAGTTGCAAAGGCCTGCCGTTGAGATCGGCTCCGACTTGTTTCAGCGAGACTCCATTGCCTCCAACTTCGACCAGTTCGTTTGCGGAGAAGAACACTTTGTCCGGGGACATGGGTTCATCAGAAAAGAATTCAGAAAACGTCAAGGAAAAGACGTCGAGGATTTTTCTGAGCGATCCCACAGACGGACTGGCTTTGTTGCGCTCAGCTTGCGAAATCGCGCCGTGTGTCAAACCAGCATGCTTCGCGAGTTGCCGTTGCGAGTAGCCAAAAACTTTACGCAGGTGGCGGATTCGTTTCCCTATGTCGATCGAATTGATATCAGCTTCGTCAGTCATAGCCATTGCCCAATGATGATAGCTCGACGCGATGGTTAACGAAAGCGGACTTCCGGCACTCACCGAGACTGACCGGCACTGTACTTTGCCAAATCCGCCACGATTGTCGAACACAATGTCGAATCTTAACTGACCGAAGGAACCGATATGGGCTGCATGAAATCAAAGATTCTCACGTTCCTGATTGTTGGTTGTGCTGCCCCCGTCTTGACAGGGGTACAAACTGCGGATGACCGAATTGCATCGATTATGTCCACCTATGTGCGTGAAGATGGCCCGGGTTGCGCTGTGGGTGTCGTTCGTCGCGGCGACCTTGTCTACAACCGCGGATTCGGGTTGGCCAACCTTGAACACGGCGTGCCTGTCACTTCCGATACGGTCTTTCGAATCGGCTCCGTGTCGAAGCAGTTCGTTGCCGCCAGTATTGCGCTGTTGGTACTGAGGAACGAGCTTGATCTGGACGCGAATATTCGCTCGATATTGCCAGGTCTTCCGCGATACAAGCATGAAATCACCGTCAGGCACCTGATCGGTCACTCCAGTGGCATACCGGATGTCTACAAGCTACTTGAAGTTCTGGGACATGATAGCGACGGAAACTTTTACCCGAGCGAATTAACGCTTGAGATCATATACCGATTGAAGGAACTGAATTTCGAGCCCGGATCGAAGTTCGAGTATAGCAATGCCGGCTACTTGCTTCTTGCACAGATCGTTGAAGCGGTCAGTGGGCAGACGTTGCGACAATTTACGGATGAAAACGTTTTCGCTCCTCTGAGCATGGACAATACGCACTTTCACGATGACCATCGGGAAGTCGTCATGAATCGAGCAAATGGCCACGGGCAGAATTCCAGAGGGCAATGGGAGTTGCGAAACAGCAACTTTTACGTCGTCGGAGACGGCGGCCTGTTTACAACTGTTGGCGATTTAGCCCAATGGGAACGAAATTTCTACCAGCACCAGCTTGATCAAGGACCGGAGTTGCAGCAGTTGATGACAGCCCCGCTCGAATATTCGGTGTCCGAACCCGAATTCATGGGCAAAAGGGTGGACTATGGATTTGGACTGTTTCTTGACGAGCACAAAGGCAACAGGATGATTTGGCATCCGGGCGGCTGGGCCGGATTTCAAGCCGCATCCGCGCGTTTCCCGAACAAGCACGTCTCTTTGATAATGCTGTGCAACAAGAAGCAAGCGGGTATGAAGGACGTGTTTCTGGAAGTGACCGACGAGATATTGGGTGCAAATTGATTCACGGCATGGAGTGAGCGTTGCCACCCAATTCAGTCGGAAAGTTGGAGGCGAGGGCCTATCGGCCTGTCGGAGCAGTGAACTGACAAGTGGATCTTTCGATGGGCGCCGGGGGTGTTTTCGATGCCGAGTTACCGGCGTAGCGCCTTGTGGACATGCTTCGGGTAGATGATGAAGCCCTGCTCCAGCAGGCCGCACTTCAGGTAGTCATCGAACTCCTGTTTGACGAACGCGGGGAGCAAGCCACCCTCGGCGTTGAGTCGTTCGACAAACCGGGGGTAGTAGGTCGCGACGATCCCGTAAAGCGGGGTCTCTTCAGGGCGGGAGACTTGTCGTACGAGGCGAATCTTCGGGCCTTGTAGCCGTGGAAGAACCGGTCCTCCCGCTCACCGTGCAACGGCGTGTCCGTGGCATCGAAGTCCAGGTTCAGCCGCGGCGGCGGCGGGATGCCAAGAAGAGTGCCGGTTCCGGAATCACGCCCTGAAAACCAGGACCTGGCTATGGAGAAAAACCAATTGAGCCAACACGACAGCCAAATTCCCGGTGAACCGCTCTCGAGAATCAACGCTCCCATAGAAGAAGCTCGGACTTTGCCGACACAGACATACTACAGCCAGGAGTTCCATGATGCTGAGCGGGAAAAGATCTTCAGCAGGCATTGGGTGTCGGTATTGTTTGATTTTGACGTGGCCGAACCGGGACAAGCGCTGCCTTTCGAGCTTTGCGGAATGCCTCTGTTAGCGGTTCGTGGGCTGGATGAGAAATTACGGGTCTTTCACAATATAGTGCCCTACGACGGGTGTCTTGCCGTACTGGAGCCTGCACAGGGGCTCGAACGAATAGAGACGCCTTATCATGGATGGGTCTACGATCTCGAGGGAAGGCTCCTGCAAACGCCCTATTGGGATGGAACCCCGGAGGGCAATCCGGAACCCGTTGCCGGGTTCGACACAGACTTGATCGAGGTTCACTGCGAGACTTTTCTGCACACGGTTTGCATAAATCTTTCGCGTGAGCCGGAGTCCTTTCAGGACCACGTCGCGCCCATCACTTCTCAGTTTTCAGATTATGATTTCGGCCAGATTGCCGTAGCCGTCGACACATCTGGTCGCCCGATAGTTCCCAGGACAGTTACACACTGCAACTGGAAGATATTCTTTGATGGTGCCGCGCCCGGCTCCGTGCCGGTTGAGATGTCCCGCTTCGGCCAAGGTGCGGAAGTGCCCCTTGAGGGTATTACGGCTGGCCCCGGTGACCAGAACCGCGTCGGCAACGCTCACGCGGCCTCTGAGGACGTTACGCTTTCCAGCAGTCAAGCGTCTGCCACATCGCATTGCCTGGCGAAGCGCCCTTTACGAGCACGACCTGGTCGTCCACCCGGTACGCACCATCCAGGTTGCAACCATACGCCGGGTGCGGACAAAGACGCTCTCCGGGCGCAGGCTGAAGGTGGTAATTGAGCCGCTCGAGAAACTCGAAATCGGTCGAATTCCCATCCGCAATTCCTACATCTCGGACCTGCATCGTGCCGTCCTGGATGCCGCCGACCGTCCGCGACTCGTCGGGGGGCGGAGATGTTGGCGGAGGCAGTCGCCACCGCCGCCCCCAATCTGAAATCCGACATCCTCATCGACTACGCCAACCGCCTGGGCTACGCGGCGGCTCTCCGCCGGCTCGGCTCGCTCGCCGACACCTTGACGCTGCACCCTCTCGCCGGCGCACTCGAGCCCCTCAAACGGATTACCGCGGATCTGGACCCAGAACCGGGTTCGAACGAATCCGTGGCTTTGCGGGACAAACGATGGCGCGTGCGCTGGCCGCCCATTACCAGCCTTGCAGCCGCGCTGAAACCCGCACGAGGAGTTGAAGTGAGCACGTTCGGTCAAGAACTGATTGAGTCCCTCACCGAGGCCCTGGCTCATGCGAGAGGCGAAGGCCCTGCAAAGGTTCATGTTGTTCTGACTCCACGCGAAGTCCGCAAACAGATCAACTTGACCCAGGCACAGATGGCGCCACTGATGGGCATGAGCCTGTCCGGTTACCGGAAATGGGAGCAGGGAAGGCGGCGGGTGAGCGGTCGGGCTGCTACCCTTTTGCAAGTCATTGCCAAGGAACCCGAAGCCGTCAAGCGCGCCCTGCAGCCGCCCGAGTAGCCTTCGAAGCCGGTTTCGAGTTTCTACGCCGATTCACAGCCAAAGCATCCATGTACCCCTACACCGTCTCCCGGAACTGCTGGAACGAAATGGGCGGGCAATCTCGCACGTCAGCATCGCGCGACCTCTCACAGCCCGCGCAACGGCCGTTCTGATATGCTCCATCCCGATTCGAGCGAGTGGTGGCAGTCGGGGCAACTTCGCATGAGCGCGATCATCAAGGAAGTCTACGATGCCTTCAGAAGCGCCGGAGTTTCAGACGAACTGGCGGCCGCGGCTGCGCTAGCCATTCCACCGAACGGCGAACTGGCAACGAAGAGCGATATCCGGGAACTCCGGGCGGAGTTAAAGGGCGATATCCGGGAACTTCGTGCAGACACCCGCAGCGACATGAAAGATCTTGAACTGCGCATGACTCTCAAGTTGTTCGCTGCGGTTAGTATGGCCGTTGCCGGGATAAAGGCGCTCGATTTCCTGATCGGCTGAACCAGTCCGGCCCCGCATCCAGGGCCAAACTTCAGCTCGTCGGCTGCGCCCGCAACGCTTCGAGGTGGTTGGGCTGCGTCTTGTACTCGCCGCGGTGACGGACATCCTTGTCGGTATGTCTCAGGAGTTCGAGATGAAGCTGCCGGACGTGGTTCTCGCTGAGGTCGATGGCCTGCCAGTTGGCAAACACGGTCTCCATCGCGTCCGCGTAGCCCGCGACCTCCTGTTCGTCCCGGGATGCGAAGGAGCGAACATCGATGTTCGCGAGCAAACTCTCGACCTCCCGGTCCGTCAGCCTGGCGCCCTCGATCCGGGTGGAAGAACCGATGCTCTCGATGGCCGCTACGCGCCGGAGCCGGGACAGGCGGTCGGGCGCGACACGGCTGATCGCTTGCCAGGCTCCCTTGAACTCGTCGATCTCGGCGACGAGCCGGAGCAGTTCGTTTGTAACGGCGGGTGTTGATGCGAGGAACCGCCCATCCGTTGGATCATCCATTTCCATCCGATAAGCATGCATGGATGGCATCCGCTTGTCCATCCGTTTTCATCCGATTAATGCGGGGTGGCTTTGCGTTGGCATGTGCCCGGGCGGACGGGCCCAGGCGGAGCATTCGATGGTTGCGAAGGGCTTGAGCGAAAGGTGTTCACGCGGCGCTTGACATCATTCCATCAATGGAATCCGAACGAAGTGGATTGCCCAGTCGAATACACCGACGAGTTCGGGGCATGGTGGGCGCAACTAGAGGAACGCCAGTAAGCCCATTCGCGTTTTCTACGCATTCGATCCGAGGCGGTGCTACCACCGGCGTGAAGCTGCATTAGATCCACCGGTTTGAAGTTGTAGTCTTTCGGGGTGGCTTGTCGACGGTGGTCACGACTCGGGGTTGGCATCTTTCATGCGGAAGCTCTTGCCTTCAAGGACGATTGTTTCGGCATGGTGGAGCAGGCGGTCGAGGACGGCCGAAGTCAGCGTTGCGTCGTTGTTGAAGATTTCGGGCCATCTCCCGGAACTCTCGGCTCGAATACTGGAAATCGCCCGTGACAGAGGCCGCGTGAGCATAGCCGACGCGGTTCTGGTCACCGGGGCCAGCCGCAATACCCTCAAGGGGCACTTCCGGATCTTGGTCGAATCAGGACATCTCAACCGGCACGGAGCCGGGCGCGGCACCTGGTATTCGCCCGCATGACTGTGAATCGGCGTAGAAATTCGACCCGCGGATAGGACGAATAACCGCCCGAAACGGGATGGTTCCGAAGTAGCTCCAAAGAAACGTTGATTGATCCGGCGCTCGAGGGAAGCCTCCAAGGTCCCCGTTGCAGATGTGGCGGTGACCACGAGGGACGCAATCGGCGCGTGAAACCGTGTTTTTCGGCGGCCGCTCCTGGAAGAGCCTTGAGGTGGTCCTGGTTCAGCGTCAGGGGTGATCGGTTCGCGTCGGCGGGGCCGCATCGGCAGGGCTCGCGGATTTGACGTTGCGGCTGCCTCGCGTGCACGAATGTGCTCGAGGATATTGGCGATGACGTCAGGATTGTCGGTGCAGGCAATTGAGCGACCGGCTGGAAAAACTATGTGTTTGCGGTGGTGTAAGGTGTCGGCCACAAAAACCCATCCACGCTTTACTTCAACCCCACTACCCGCCGGGCGGAGATCACGCCGGTGTCGAAGCCCAGTACGTGCATGCGGCCGATGTAACGGGCATGCTCGATCTTCAGGCAGCGGTCCATGACCACGTCGAGACCCGCCCGGGCGGCGAGTTGCGCGCCCTCGGGACTGATGACGCCGAACTGGAGCCAGAGAGCGCGCGCGCCGACCGCGACCGCGTCGCGCGCGATGGCCGGTACCGCTGCCGGTGCGCGGAACACGTCGACCAGGTCCACTGGGTCCGGGATGTCGGTGAGGCTCGGATAGGAACGGGCGCCCAGCACCGCCTCCTCCCGCGGGTTTACGGGGATCACGCGATAACCGTGGCGCGCGGCATAGAAGCCGACGAAGTGGCTGGCGCGGAGCACGTTCGACGACAGCCCGACAATGGCCACGGTGCGCGCCTCGTGCAGCACCCGCTGGATGACCTCCGGGTCCTGGTAGGGCGCCGGACCGGTCACGATGCTTTTCTCCCGATGCGCGCGAAGCCCTGTTCGAGATCCCAGATCAGGTCGTCGGCATCCTCGATGCCGATGGACAGGCGAACGGTGCCCGGGCCGATGCCGGCGGCGGCGAGTTCGTCGTCGCCGAGTTGCCGGTGGGTGGTGCTCGCGGGGTGGATGATGAGGCTCTTCGCGTCGCCGACGTTGGCCAGGTGCGAGAACAGCTTGACGCCGCGGATGAATTCCTGGCCGGCCTCCCGGCCCCCGTCGAGGTCGAAGCAGAACACGGCGCCCGCCCCTTTCGGCAGGTACCGGGCGACCAGGCCCGCGTACGGGCTGCCCGGCAACCCCGGATGGCGCACGGCAACCACGTCGTCCCGCCAAGAGAGCCACTCGGCGACGGCGCGGGCATTGTCGACATGGCGGTCCATGCGCAGGGCCAGGGTCTCGATCCCCTGCATGAACAGGAAGGCGTTCATGGGGCTCATCGCCCCGCCCAGATCCCGCAGGGTTTCCGCGCGGAGCTTCATCAGGTAGCCATGGTTGCCGAAGGTCTCGTGAAAGGCCAGCCCATGGTAGGCGGGGGAGGGGTCGGCGACGACCGCGAACTTGCCGTTGGACCAGTCGAACTCTCCGGAGTCCACCACCGCGCCGCCGATGCTCGTACCGTGACCGCCGAGGAACTTGGTGAGCGAGTGCACGACGATGTCCGCGCCCCACTCCATGGGACGGCACAGGTAAGGCGTCGCGAACGTGTTGTCCACCATGAGCGGCACGCCCGCATCGTGGGCGATGGCGGCGACCGCCTCGATGTCGAGGACGTTGCCGCCGGGGTTGCCGATGGTCTCCGCGAAGAGCGCCCGCGTCCGCTCCCGCACCGCGTCGCGCCAGCAGGCCGGGGAGTCCGGGTCGACGAAGGTCAACTCCACGGAGAGCTTGCGCGCCAGGTGCTTGAGTTGGGTGACCGTGCCCCCGTAGAGCGCCGCGGAGGCGACCATGTGGTCCCCGGGCACGAGCATGGTGAACAGGGCCGACGACTGAGCGGCGAGACCGCTCGCGAAGGCCACCGCACCGATGCCGCCCTCCAGGTTCGCGAGCCGCTCCTCGAGCGCGGCCACCGTCGGGTTCATGATCCGCGAGTAGGTGTTCCCGTATTCCTGCAGGTTGAAGTAGGCCGCGGCCGACTCCGGATCCTCGAAGACATAGCTCGACGTCTGGTAGATGGGCACGGCACGGGCGCCGGTGCCCGGTTCCGGGCGCGCCCCGGCATGCACGGCGCGGGTGTGGAAGCCGAACGCGCGATCGGGCTGATAGTCGTCTGACATGATGCACAGCCTGTCGCTCCGGGCGGGTCGCTGTCAATGGCGTGAGCGCGTGCCCTGCTGCCGGGAGCCCAACAACGGCAGCGCCTCGCACATCGGCCCGACTACCAGAACCTCATTTGACGCCTTCGCTACTCCCCATGCCAGCTCACATGCCCCCAAATCGACCGGGATCCAACATTTTTATACTCGCCGACTCAGGCCAAAACCGCGTTTGTTCTTCCTATGCCCTTTCAACTACCGGTGGCGGCTTGAATTGGAATTTGCACCCCACAGGTATCCATTTGACCTTACATAGCACAAGATATGGTTGTGCCGGATCAGTTCAAGATGCCTGTTGCGGGCCGCTATTACCCACGTACCTGGAATCAATTTCTCGATTGGTTTCCTGACGATGAGGCATGCCGGCGCTATCCGGAGGGCATTCGTTGGAAGCAAGGCTTCGACTGTCCCGGTTGCGGAGAAGCCGAGGCGGCCTTTCAGGGAAGCCGCGGTCGCCCGGAGGACAAAAGAGGCGCGACCGTCGAGCGAACCGCCATGGCGCACTTTCAAAGGATGTCTGAACGGCGAAGGGGTTCCGACTGATATGCGAATCCGAGCCGACCTGACCGCCTCCCATGACCGCGTTTGGCAGCAACTGGCAGCGCCGGGAACCTGGTTGACGGGCGCCGAGCGCATCGCCGTGGCCCGCGAGCTTCGTGCTGCAGACAACTGTCCGTTGTGCCGGGAGCGCAAGACCTCGTTGTCACCTGGCGCGATCGAGGGCCATCACGAAACCGTCAACCACGACAGGTCAACGGCTCGAGTCGAGCTCATCCACAAGCTCGTGACCGACCCCGGCCGCATCACCCGGTCGTGGGTGCAAGAGCTGCTCGCCGGCGGCCTGGAAGACACCGAGTACGTCGAGATCGCCGGGCTGGTCAGCGCCGTGACGGTGGTCGATACGTTCCATGCCGCGCTGGGGTTGCCGCTCCGGCCGCTGCCCGATCCGGAGCCGGGCAAACCCACCCGGCAGCGGCCTCGCACCGCAGCGCCGGGGGACACCTACGTGCCCACCATCGCCCCGGACGCCCTCGCGGACGACTACACGGATCTTTACGACACCCGC
Organism: Candidatus Azophilus sp.; assembly: GCA_965220425.1. GTDB lineage: Bacteria > Pseudomonadota > Gammaproteobacteria > Pseudomonadales > Azotimanducaceae > Azophilus. Next base: position 195,134 of record OZ244830.1, read on the forward strand.
TTTCGGGTGCCGATCGTGCACCGCGCTTTCTCGTTGGTGCCCGATGCGACGCGGGTCGCCAACCTGCTGATGGCCTCCCACTACATTCCCTACGAGCAAGTGCCGCTCTACACGGACGCCGATCACGACCATGCGATCGACAAGATGCAGATGGAGTTGCTTGCGTCGCGCGTGTCGATGCACAACGACTGCTTCTACTGAGCCACCGCCCATGTGGGGCTGCTCCGTGTGGGCGGCAAGCAGGCAGGCAGCGAGGTCAACATCGACGTAGTCCGCAGTGGGGCAGGCGATGGCGGCGTGCAGCACGGCCACGCGCTCCTTGCATTCGCCGATGCCGCAATGCAGCGCGATGCGGCGCTGACCGGTCCGGCGCGCGCTGCGCTGACCGAGGCCATCGGTGAAGCCGGTGTCGTGGATGCAGCGGCGGTCACGGCGATGTTTCAGCTCAACACCCGGGCAGCCGACTCGGCGGGGGTACCCATCGAGGATGGCTCGCAGGAGAACCGTCGCAAGCTGGGCGAGCAACTGGGTTTCGATCCGCGGATGGATGGCGCCGCACCTTAGCTACGTCGTTCGACCCCGGACAAGCGTATTGATTGAACAATCCTCAGAAATGATCTATCTTCATTTAAGGCCGATATCGTTCCGATCGTCTGGGAGGGAGACATATGAGGGATTCGTTCAGGAACCTGCCGTTTCGACGAGCAATCGTGGTCTTTCTCCTGTTTACGTTGGCGGCCGGCGTTAGTGCTGAAAGCGACACCTTGGAGGAAATCATCGTCACCGCGGAGAGGCGCGCGGTCGATATCCAGGACATTCCATTGTCGATATCCGCTTTTGACCAGGGTCGTCTTGACAAGAGCGACATTTCGACGATCTCCGGCCTGCAGAACATCACACCGAATTTGCAATTCTCCATGGCTGCCAATGCGGGCACCCACGCCATTGTGACCATCCGCGGGATTGGTACGGAGGTCTTGCCCGCTTACGGCGAAACCGGTGTCGCCATTTACCAGAACGGCATTTATTTCGGCCGCGCTTCGGCCAGCCTGGCGGACTTTTACGATGTTGAGCGAGTCGAGGTCCTGCGCGGGCCGCAGGGTACCTTGTACGGACGGAACGCCATTGGCGGCGCGATCAACATCATCAACAACAAACCGCGCGAAGAAACTGAAATCTCGGCCTCGGCTCTGGCCGGCAATTTCGAACGCAGACGATTCCGGGGCATCCTGAACGCTCCTCTTGGCGATTCGGTGGCCGCTCGCATCACCGCAACCTACGAAGAAGCAGACGGCTACCTGAAAAATCTGGTCCCCGGGGTCGCCGACAGCAACGACATAGACAATGTCACCGTACGCGGCCAATTGCTTTTCGACATCAGTGACAATATCGAGGTGCTGGCGCGGGGATTCTATTGGAACGCCGGTGGGGTGGGTACAAGCGCCACCATCACCGGGAATTACCCGCGATACGCCCTTGTGGGTGTCATACCCATTCGGCCGGGCGTATTCGGGGCGCCCCACCTGCTTCCAGGGGCTTACTCAATCGTTGAAGGGGGTGCACTGCCGATACCCGACGACCTGCACGAAGTCCGCTTCGACCACATGGGAAGCCGGGACCATACAATCTTCGGTGGCAGCCTGGAATTCAGTTGGGATACCAGCGCTTTCAACTTCAAGTCCACAACGGCATGGATCGAGGATGACTCGTTTATCGGGCGCGACGGCGATGGCTCGGAACTACCGCTTTACTACAGGAATGCCAGCCAGGTATCCAAGCAGTTTTCCCAGGAGGTCACCCTGACGTCCCACGGAGACGGGCCGCTCCAGTGGATTTTCGGCTTGTACTATTACGAAGAAGACGTTGATGACCTGCGCTTCATCAATTTTCTCAACGTTACAAAATGGGCAGTATTGGCCGGCAGACCGCCATTCACAGGCGCCACGGTCACTGATCCGAACACCAACAACACCAACTCGAGTGCGGTTTACGGCCAGATCGACTACGCATTTGCCGACCGCCTTACCGGCACCCTGGGTCTTCGCTACACCCGCGATGAAAAAGACGGTGGAAACAGCGGCCGTCTTTTGTTGGACCCTGTAACGAACACGCCCCTGCGTGGATTCCCTCAAGTATGGACCTACAAGGAAACCTGGAAAGAGCCCACCGGAAAAATTGCTCTGCGCTATGACCAATCCGAAGACAGCATGTTCTATATCAGTTACTCAAAGGGATTCAAAAGCGGTGGCGCCAACAATGATTTCGGGACCATATTTGGTCCTGAAAAGGTCTATACACTGGAAATCGGCGGCAAGAACCGGTTGTTCGACGATCGACTGCAGTTGAATGCCGCCGTGTTCAGTTCGGACTACAAGGACATGCAGGTATTTACGGTGGGGCAAACCACCATCGCCATCGACAACGCAGCGAAGTCGTCCATTCAGGGAATCGAAATCAGTGCTGCCGGCTTGCTTTCAGACAATTTCCGGCTGGATGCATCAATCGCTTATCTGGATGCACAGTTCGATGAATTTACGGCGACCGATCCGTCCCTCACGGCGCCCCGGCCACCCCCTCCACCGGAGGATCTCGCAGGTAACAAGCTGCCACGCGCTCCCAATTGGGAACTCACGCTCGGCGCGGAGTTCAGTTTCAATCTCGCTGCCGGACGGCTGACCATTCGCCCGGAATTCCACTGGCAGGACGAGATGTACTTCAATGCATTCAATCGTGAATCGATCCGGCAGAAAAGCTGGCACACGCTGAATCTGCACGCCATCTACATGAGTTCCGACGAACACTGGAGTATTTCGCTGTTCGGCAGGAACCTCGGCAACGAGGATTACGTCACCAACATGTTTGTTGAAAGCACGTTGCTCGGTGCGGTTGCGGTGGCCAACGTCGCGAAACCCAGGACCTACGGGGTCGAAGTCGCCTATCGCTTCAACGGCGCTAATTGATCCCAAAGCAGAACAGTGCATGCCTGCCTCAGGTCGCAATGTGCAATAGCAGCCGCCGTTGTACCTGACACAGAGCATGACGTTAGTGGTCAGGCGAGCCATCCCGCTTTCAATTCAATCAGGCCGCAAATGCCGATACATCCGCAATGGTGAGTTGCATCGGCTATTGCATTAGGTGAATTGGCGCAAAGGCGGCCGTGCCGCACTCAAACAGGCGCCCGAATCAAGGGAGTTGCAAATATGTCAGGTGATCAAAAAGTGTTCGAAGGCAAGGCCCAGCCGGTAATCGAGCTGGTTCGAGTGGATATTCCCGAGAGCCGCCTCATGGAGTACGTGCAGCGCAATCGGGAATTGGCGCAACATCTGAAGGAGTTGACCCCAAGCATGAAGCCGCGCTTCTGGGCGACGTTTATCGGCCCTAATCGATCAAACGTTCTGAATGTAATCGAGCATCCGAGCCTGTCCGAGTACGCGGCAAACATGGCAAGAATCGAGAACGATCCGGAAGTCCGGAAAATGGGCGCCGCCGTCGGGAGCACGGGCAGAATCGTGCTGGAGAGTTCCCTGATGATCGACCTCCCGATAGGCTAGCCGAGGCATTCGCAACAAGTGGTTCGACGAACAGGAGTACCCGATGCGGAAAATGAGCGTAGACCAGTGGCACAGAACCATCGATGAATACGTGGTCGAAATGGAAAAGATCAAGGGGCGCCGCGCGCCGGCGCCTCGTGAACACCAGAATGTATTCAGTTTCCCCCTTTGCTACCGCGAAGTAACGGAAGATCTGATCCGAATCTTCTGCGCCGGAATCGGCAACCCGAATCCGCTCTATACGGATCCGGAATATGCGAAGTCCACACGTTGGGGGGGGCTGATTGCGCCACCTTACTTCGAAACCCGGGTCGCCGAAGGGCCCTACCAACCCCCTCCGTGCCCCGTGCCCGGCTACAACGGTTGGCTCGGCGGCGGCGAGCCGCTGACGCGTGCCTACTTCAGGCCGTATCGACCCGGCGACATCGTCGATGCAATTGACGAGTTTATCGGTTTCGAAGAAATTACCGTTCCCGGCGAACCGTTTCGAAAATTTCGTCAAACGGCCCAGCGCACCAGCATCGATCAGAAGGAGGAACCGATCAGCCACCAGATTTCGCGAGCGCTGTTCATCGCGACCCCGCCGGACAAGATTGGTGAGTCCCGCAAAGCATTGTATGAGGGCCGGGAGCGGCAAAGATTCAGTCAAGAGGACCTGGATGCGATTCATCAGGGCTACGAGGAAGAGTTGGCCGGCAAGCGGCGAAGGGGAAAAGAACCCCGATATTGGGAAGACGTTGCTGTCGGTGACACACTGCCGACGATGGTCAATGGCCCTTACGATATTTCCGATGCGGTCGCCTATATCGGCAATACCGGTTACCTGTCGGCCTACGCGGTCAAATGGGGGCGTATCAAAAACGATGCGGCGCGGATGCCCCGCGATCCGGAAACGGGCGAAGCGCACCACATTATCGACTGGCGTCTGAGTGACGCCGTGGCCCAGGCGACAGGCGGGTCGCCATACGCACAGGCATTCGGACTGGGCCTTGAATGTTCGTTGGGCCACAGCATCACCAATTGGATGGGCGACGACGGCTTCTTGCAAAAAATCGATGTCTGGGTGGACGGCTGCGTCTTTCATGGAGAGGTGCTTACCATCGACGGGACCGTTTCGGGAAAACGAATCGAGGACGGAGACTGTCTGGTTGATCTCGAGCTTTCAATGACAACAAACAACGGACATGTCTTCCAGACCGCCAAGGCAGAGGTACGGCTTCTCTCGCGCGGGTAAATCAGAGATGAACAACTTCCTGGCCGGGACGATTCATGAACAATCCCGGCTAGCCGGTAGTTGTGTCCTCAAACTGATGCTCTCCGTCTGTCGGACAATCTGACAGACGGAAATTTTCCTGTGTGCCCTGGGGCTTGTCTGCTACGGATCGATTGGAGCGTGGGAGTACAAAATGGCTCAAGACGGGTCGCATGATGTGGTGGTGGATCCAGCAGCGGCCAACCCGTTAGGAGCAGCCGCTTTCACGGAGGGCTACCGCCGCTACGTGCTGCTGCTTTTCCTGCTCGTACAAATGATAGCGATCGTGGACCGGCAGGTGCTCGCCATCCTTGCGGAACCCATCAAGATGGAATTCGGCCTGTCTGATTTCCAGCTTGGCGCCTTGACGGGGCTCGCGTTCGCCCTGTTCTACACGACCATGGGTATCCCCATCGCAGCCTGGGTAGACCGCGGTAACCGCCGCAATATCATCGCGCTTGCCCTCGCGGTCTGGAGTGCACTGACCGCTCTCAGCGGGGTCGCCGCCAACTTCTGGCACCTGTTGCTCTTGCGTATCGGTGTCGGGGCGGGCGAGGCGGCGGTGCAGCCCTGCATGGTGTCGATCATTTCCGACTTCTATGCCCCCGACGAACGTGCCGGGGCCGTCGCGATAGCGGCGGTGGGGGTCAGTCTCGCGCTGTTGGTCGGCTTCCCCATCGGAGGTTGGATCGGGGACCAGTACGGCTGGCGCATGGCCTTTATCGCGCTGGGTTTGCCGGGAATTCTGCTGGCGCTGCTGGTCCGGATGACCTTGCGGGAACCGCCGCGGGGCGCCTCGGAAGGACGGATCGCCGAAGCCGAGGCGCCGGGGGTGTTTGCCGTTTTTCGGTTCGTGCTGCGGTCACCGACGATACGCCACATGCTTGCAGCGGGGGCACTGATCATCTTCGCCTTTTACAGCCTGAGTCAGTGGCTGCCGACGTTTTTCCGCCGCTCGCATGGCATGAGCGGTACGGAGGTGGGAATTGCCATTGGCCTCTTGATCGGGATTGGCGGCGGCCTCGGCACATTCCTCGGCGGCTGGCTCAGCGATATGTTCAGCCGCCGGGATGTACGCTGGTCCCTGTGGCTTTCGGCAACAATCTTTGCGTTCGCATTCCCCTTTTACTTCGTGGCCATCATGATCCCGGACAAGTGGTCGGCCCTGGCCGCGCTATTCATCCCTGCGATGGCCAGCCTCTTCGCCACAGGACCTCTGGTTGCGTTGCTCCAGGGCCTGGTAAAGCTTCGAATGCGCGCCATGGTGATTGCGATTTTTCTGCTGGCGACCAACTTGATTGGCGTCGGGCTGGGGCCGCTTGCGATCGGCCTCATCAGCGACTTGCTGAGTGCCCGCCTCGGGAGCGAATCACTACGTTACGCGCTGCTGCCGATTCCGTTCCTCATGCTCTGGGCGGCACTGCACCTTGTATTGGCGGCCCGGACTCAGCGCGAAGATCTCGCGCGGGCCCTTGCCGCCTGAGGGATTGACCCCGGCCACACCCCTCGTATGGCGCGCCCGTCGGGCGCTCGCCCGGCGCCTCCCTCAGCGGGTACGCGAGGGGCTCCGCGTCTCGTGCAAAGAAGCTGATCGAGCAGCGCATTAACGTGCGAGCAATTGGACCGTCGCTCTGGACTCGAACAGGCAGTGCCCGTTGTTCGTGGTCATGGTCAAGTCAATGTCGACAACGTGCTCATCGTCCTCGATGCGCTTGTCTGCCACGGAACCCCGCGCGGTGTACACCTCTCCGTGGTAACCCCAATCATTCACCACGGTATCGATTTTCTTCAGAAATCCGTCGTCACCCGCCCAATTCGTGATGCAGTGACCGAGCGAACACTCCAGGCCAAACCCGAATGCCTGCGCATAGGGGCAATTGCCCGTACTGGCCCTGGCAATCGCGTCCCTCAGGCGCAGATCAACGACATGGTGTACTTCACCCGTTTCCGGATCGACGGGCAAGCGGGCCATGTCGTGTTTCATGCGCCCCCATTTGACCGCGTGCGCAGCCGCATAGCCGAGATTTCCAAAATAAGCGACGGAATCGTGTATATCCAGGGGACCGAAGACGATGGGGTGCAGCTCATCGCCGACTTCGACCTCATCCCAGTAACGAACCTCGGCGCCCCGCCGCCACTTGCCGGCCAGCTCTTCCTCGTAACCCTGGTGAATGACATCGAGCTCTTCCGCGCTGAAACGGCGCCGCTCGCGGTTGTGGCCCTGGTAGAGGAAGTCGCGTGACTCTTCGACCTTGTCGGGCGGTATGGCGCGCACATGACCTCGCAGGACATGATAACTGACCGGCTCCATCCGTCGATCCAGATAGGTTCGGCTGGCCTCCATGTTGAACCTGCGAATGGGCTCGTCTGCCTTCGTGACCTCTTCCATGCCAAGGAACTCGTCGATCGCGTGGACGACATCACCAGGACGATAAGGCCTGAAATAGCCGCGGGTTAACGGCTGATCGCCCCCGAGCGATGCCAGCCAGCCCGGTACCTGAAGCGGAGGCGGTGTGTACGGAGCCTCTGAGATCCGAACCTCGAAATACGGCGGGGCAATCAGGCCTCCCCACCGTGTCCTCTTCGCATAGGCCGGATCGGTGTAAAGCGGATTGGGGTTGCCGATGCCTGCACAGAAGATTCGGATGAGGTCTTCGGTCACTTCACTGTAGGAGATGGGAAAGCTGTACGTATTGGTGTATTCGCGGGGCGCCGGGGCGGTTCTGCCTTTCAGTTTGTGCATCTCGACGCAATAGTCATCGACCGCCTTGTGCCATTGATCTGGGCTAATCTTGTTCACTGAACCGCCCCAAACATTATGACTCACACCGTTCATTGCGTTTGGCAATTTCGACCACGTTTCCTATGCAGAACGTCATAAGGTCTTTACCGACCGTTACGCGACCGTCGTATATGGCATGGACTTCAGCCAGGATCTCGTCGTCGGACGGTGGATTTTGCCCAAGACGAATGACGTGGGTAAATGCCGCCATCGTCGGCCTGGCATCGCGAAATATGCGGGCAGCTTCGCTCGGGCCGGTATGCCCCGATACAACCCCGCGGACTGCAGGTGACGCGGCGTAAAATTCTGCGTCTGCCACGATTAGCTCGTGCAGCAACAGATCGGCGCCTTTGGCCTGATCGACAACGCGCTGGGTCGGACGCGTATCGCTGGAAATGACGACAGTCCGGCCAAGGTATTCGATACGGAATCCGTACGTCTCGATTCGATAACCGGTTCTTGGGTTGACGTGCTCTACGGGAAACGCGAAAACCTCGAGCCCGTTGCGGTCGAACACGACGCCTTTCGTGATTACGAACGGACGGAGTCGACCGCCGTCCGACGATGACGCCGACATTGCCATTCGCAATTCGTAGTGAATTTTGTACGCTTTTTCAAGATCGGCCGCCATCTCTACGATGCCTTTCGGGCCGTGCACGTCGAGCTTTTCGGTACGACGGCCAAAGGGTAGACCGTTCCAGCCGGTCAACATCAGGTCCGGCAACCCCACGGTATGGTCAGCGTGGAAATGACTGATGAAAACAGCGGTAATGCTGCCAAGCGGGTTCCCGGTCTGCACGACTCTTATGGAAGCGCCGCGGCCCACATCGAAAAGCAGCTTCTCGCTGCCGGCCTCGACGAGTGTCGCGGGCCCGAATTGCGCCGGACTGGGAATCGGTGAACCCGTGCCGAGCAGAGTGACGCGCAAGCCGTCGCCCTGTGAGCTGCCGCCGGCATGCGCAACCCCGCTCAGAGCCAGAATCGCAAGCACCAGCGCAAAACGTCCCCAGTAACGTGGCGCGCGCCGGTGGGCCGTGTCCGGGACACCCCTCCTTGCGTGACGAACACTCATGAATGAACTATATTCGAGCAACTAGCTGAACGCCAGCGCATACCGTCACGGTGCCATGGTGCGATCCAGGTCACCACTGTCACTGGAATCGGCTCGAAGGCGTCGAATTAAGCCTGATGGAAGCGGGAACGCAGTTTGATAGCATCTCAGGGCAAAACGGTCTTGTTATTGGAAGGGACACATGGCAGCGCGTAGCTGAAACATTCCCTGGCAACTGTCGCTTTGCCGGATGTTCGGCCCGTAAATTACGCGAAAAAATATGGAACTGGAAAAACACTCGCTCCAAAGCGCTCCGAAACTCAGGCGGGTTCAGAGGCGCCAGCTCCGCAACAAAAAGGCCCTGCTGTCGGCTGCTCGGCAACTGATCCACGAAAAAGGCGTCGACACGGCAACGATGCAGGAGATCACAGAGATTGCCGACGTTGGTGTCGGCACGATGTACAACTATTTCAAGTCCAAGGACGATCTGATCAGGCAGATCGTTCGGGACGACATGGATGATCTGGTTGAATGCACGTTGAACTCAAGGGATTCATCTTTCGATCCTGTGCGCCAAGGGGGTTACAACTATTGGTACTTCTTGCAGAAGCTTGCTCAGGATCCGCTATGGAAACACCTGCTGGCCCGGCCCGGGCTTTTTCTCGAAACGATTTACGACGCCTTGGAGTCAACAGTCCCTAAATCAATATTCTTGAATAGTCTAAACGCGCTCAATATCGACATTGAACTCACGGACTCTGAGTTCCAACTCGCACGGTGGCAATCCATCGGCGCGCTTACGGCGTTGGGAATGGCGGTACAGAATGGCCGACTGGAATACAGTACCGCGCTACTGAACATGGCGACACGCAACATGTATCGCCTGCATGGGCTCGATGAAGAACACATCGAAGAAGCGATGGCCGAATTTCCGCCCCCGGCACGGGATTGACCGGAGAGAGACAACCCCAAATCCAGCCGCCATTTTTCGTACACTCTAACCAGCGCGCCGCAACCAGGGAGGAAGCCCATGCAAACGCCGTCGCGTCACCTTGAATCAGGTCCGTCCGCCGATGAGGTCGTGCAAGCTGCCAGGGCGCTTGCCCCGGACCTGGCCGGACGCGCCCGGGAAACCACCGAAGGGCGCCGCGTCGCTGCCGAAAACGTATACCGCATCAAGCAGGCCCGGCTGCACCAGGTGTTGCTGCCGCGTCGTTGCGGCGGACTCGAACTCGACCTGCACACGCACCTGAACGTGGTCGAGGAATTGGCCGCCGGCTGTGGATCGACGGGCTGGTGCACCGGTGTCTGGCACGCGCACACCTGGTTGTTGGGGCTCTTCGCACGCCAAGCGCAGGATGAGTTCACCGGCGGCACCCCGCAAGCCATCATTTCCGCCGTTATCTCCCCCCGGGGCGAAGCGGGCATCGTCGACGGTGGCTATCTGCTCAGCGGATTCTGGCCGTTCTGCTCCGGTGTGCATCATTCGGAGTGGGTATTGCTCGGCGCAAGAGTCGTTGACGAAAGGGGCCATCCCGCCGGGGAAGGACTGATGCTGTTGCCCACTGCAGACGTCGAGATCAAGGATGACTGGTACGTGAACGGCCTTACCGGAACCGGCAGCAACAGCGTGTCCACAAAGGATGTATTCGTTCCCCGGCACCGCTTTCTGTCCGTTCCGGATGCCGTTCAGGGCAACGCCCCCGGGGCGGGGCTGCATGAGTCCAGCCTCTACTCCAGCGCCTTCGTTCCCGCACTGGCCCTGTTCCTGTGCGGTCCGGCGTTAGGGATGGCCCGCCATGCGCTCGATGTCTTTTGCGGCAAGCTGCCCGGCCGGGTCGTCGCCTACACCTTCAACGAGCAACAGGCCGACATGCCCGTCACTCACCTGGAAGTCGCCGAGGCCGCCACCAAGATCGACACGGCCAGACTGCTGCTGCACGCGCTCGTGGACACGATGCAGAACTACGCCGGACGCGGCGAACTCATGCCTCTGCGGCAACGCGCCAAGGCGCGCATGGACTGCGCCTATGCGGTGCGCCTGTGCATGGAAGCGGCCGAGACCCTGTTTCTCGCCGGCGGTGGCGTTGGGTTGAGTGAAGCAAATCCGTTGCAGGTGGCGGCCCGCGACCTGCAGGCCGTCAACATGCACGGCCTCCTGGTACACAAGACCAATCTGGAAATGTATGGCCGCATGCTACTGGGTCTTGAGCCCAATTCGCCGGTGATCTAAGTGGGCGCCCAGGCAAGAGTTGGTGATGAGGCGTCAGCGGCAAGAACCGCTCACCAGGAACAACGGCGGCATCAATCACCAAGTAACCGACTACACTTTGTTTTCTGCTGCCGAGTTGTTCGAAGGTTGGGGTCCATTGCATCCTCGGCCGGCCCCGGCTCGGCGATCTCGCCGCCTTGTGACGAACGCTTCGAGCACCTCGCCTTCGTGGTCGATGGCGCGCCACAGGTAGTGGAGCTCGCCATTGATCCGGACAAAAACCTCATCGAGGCGCCAGCCTGGTGGGCAAGACCTGGCTGATGACGTGGTTCGGATAATCCGTCTACCAAAACCACGCCTGGACCGGACGATCGACGAAATAACGAGGGACCAGACCTCCTGATCGCGGGAAAAGGTTGACAAAAGACTCGACTTTTCACCCGCCGACCGCTCTCTCGCCCGTCTGAGAAATCGCCTCGTTAGATGCTCACTTCATAGTACAGGTTACCTGGATCATCGAAGTCGTGCTGCCGAAAGCGGCTGAAGCCCGCCTCCCGCACCATCGATTCCGCCACGACCGGATTGAATCCCAGGGTGCCCAGTCCGGCGCCGCCGGGTTCGGAAAGCGCTGACGACATGCAGGCGGACACGGAAAAGCCATAGAACATCGCCAGCAGGGGGTTGCGCCTGTTTTCCTTGAAGTCCGGGGTGCTGCGGATGTCCTTGATGAGCCAGGCGCCGTCCGGTTTCAATGCCCGGCGAATGGCGGCAATCACTTCGGATGGGCGGGTCATGTCGTGCAGACAGTCGAACGTGATCATGAAGTCATAGGTCGCATCCCGGGGCAGCGCCTCGCCGCCCGCCACGAACACATTCAGGTTGCCGAGGTTCCGCGCCGCTATCTTCTCCCGGCAGCGATCGATGGCGTGGACGCTCGGGTCATACCCATGAAACTCCGAGTTGGGAAAAGCCTCGGCCATGGCGGCGACAGCCAGCCCGCCACCGCAACCGACATCCGCGGCAACCGCCCCTCGCTTCAGCTTGTCGACCACCCCGTCAAGAGCCGGCAGGATCTGTGGAACCAGCGCTTGACGCACCCATGGGCCGAGCATGCGTTCCGTGCGGTGGGCCGCGTTCGGACCCAACGCCTCATAGGAGAGGCCAATTCCGGTGCGGAACGCGTCTACCAGCTTGTCCACGGTTTCGGGCGGGACAAGGTCGCTGAACGCGCCGGCGGCAAAGGCCAGGCTGTTCTCTTCATCCGCCAGCACCGCCGCCCCGACCGGATCGAGTTCAAAAAGCTCGCCGGTTCCGGATTCCAGCAACCGCGCCGCCGCCTGGCCGCGCAGCCACTCGAGCAGCCAGCGTTCGTGCAGCCCGGTCTTCTCGGCCAGTTGCGCGGCACTGACCGGGCCGGCGCCGGTCAATGCCCGGTAGAGCCCCAGCCGGTCGCCGATGTGAATCATCAGCGCAACCATCTCGCCCTGCTTGAAGCTCCAGACGTTTAAGGCGTAACGCTTGAGATCGTCGGGGTCGATTCGCGCTGTCATGGTAACGGGCATCCTTGCGATGAACAGGAGCATACCACCTGCCAGAGACCTTTAACCCGCATATTGCACCAAGGGCCGCGATGATCGCGCTGGATTTTCTGGTCCACATGCGAGAGGCAAGCCCCTCGCGCTCCCCGGCTGAGGGCTACATGCGCGCGCACGCGAGCTGAAAGCATAGCCACGCCTATGGTGTAGGGAGCATGTGCGCGCATACGGGTAAAAGCCCGGCGAGGGCGCGGCCAGCGCGGTCTGTAACGCTACAGAAAGCCGAAAAGTGCAATAAAGGTGAGCGAAATCAAATGACATTCGTCAACTCGACCAGCGGCTTGTTGCAATATGCGGGTTAACCCGCATGCGGCCCCGGGCAAGTCGCCGTCAGGCTCGCTGCGCGGGGCTCGCGGTGTCCGGAAAGATGCAGGTGGGGCATCCCGGATCCGCTCTGGCGGCGTCTTCCTCCGTCTGGTACTGCGGTGTGCCGAGACGTTTGCTACGGGCGTCCTCCCCGGCGCCTTCGCTACCGCCTCCCTCCGTTCGCATCACACCGTCTTTCCAGTCGTCGGTATCCGCCCAGCGGTAGGGCAGATCGACGATCTCGCCCGGCGCCCCGGCATCGCGCAGCCTCGCCAGCGCCGCACGCATGACCTCCCGCTGCATCGCCGCGTCGCCCGCCTTCCCCGCCGTGCGGCCGAGCGGGAAGTCCAGGTAGACCGCGCGGGGGACGAAGGCCGCGCGCGTGATCGAGTACGCGCTCGACAGGCTGACCGTGGCGATGCCCCGCCGCTCGACTTCGCGCGCGATCAGTCCCACGGACTGATGGCACACGGGTCAGACCGGAACCAGGATCGCGACGTCGACGCCGTCGGAACAGAGGCGTTCGGCGAGCGCCGGCGCCAGCACGTCGCGCACCTTGCGCACCGAGTAGATGCCGCCCATGAACGTGTAGGCGCGCGGCGCCAGGTCGCCGATCTCTCCGCGCTCGCGCAGGTGGCGCAACGCCTCCAGCGGAAAGACCGCGTTCGGGTCCGCCCGCGCATCGGTCAGGTCGTAGGCGAAGTGCGTGACCCGCAGCCGGTCGGGGCGCGTGTTTGTGTCGATCTCCCGATAGCTGAGGTCGTCCCGATGATGGAACGCAATCTGGCCCTGCACGTAAATGCCCCCCGAGGCCACGAGACCGACGCGCCACTCATGCATCGGCGCCTCGACGCGCGTGAATGCGGGGGGCTCCGTCTCCACGACCCAGCGGTAGGCGGGATAGCCGAGGGCCGAATACTGCTCCCGCGTACGCTCGATGTAGTCCACAGGCCCTCGCGTCATGCCGCTTGTCCTCCGCGCTCCGCCGCCTCTTCCCGCATTCCGGGCCGCGGCGGCCATTGCGTCAATATTGCCCCAGGCAGCGGTTGCGCGTCACCCTGCGAACCAGGCGGTTTGCATTCGCCGGGACTCATGACACCATGCCACCTCCCCGATTGAAGAAGCGGGCATGAACGTACGCGAGCGCATGCGCGCGGTACTCCAGGCGGAAGCCGAAGCCATCATGGCGGTTGCGGTCACCGACGAGTTTGTCCGCGCCGTGGATTGCCTGGCCGCCTGCTCCGGCAAAGTGTTGACAACCGGCATCGGCAAGGCCGGCCATATCGCGCGCAAATTCGCCGCGACCCTGTGCTCGACGGCGACGCCCGCGGATTTCGTCCATCCGGCCGAAGCGGCCCACGGCGATCTGGGGCTGGTCGGCCGTGACGACGTGGTGGTCGCTTTCTCGACCAGCGGCAAAAGCCGCGAGGTGCTGGAACTGCTGGAAATGGCCCGGCGCCTGGGCGTCGCCAACGTGATTGGCGTGACTTCCCACCCCGATTCGGAGCTGCGGGCGCTTTCCGACCTGGTCCTCGACATGGGTACAATCGAAGAGCCCTGTCCTCTCGGCCTGACACCCAGCGCCAGCATGGCCGTCATGCTCGCAATCGGCGATGCGATCGCGCTCTCACTCATGGAAGTGAAGGGAGTCACGACCGAAGAGTGGGGGCTCCGCCACCACGGCGGCTATCTCGGCCGCCGGGCGCGTACCGACAATATCCCGCGCTGACCCGCCCACGCCTTGCGGGTATTTTTCGCCGGCCCTGTCCTCGTTCGGGCGAGCCGGTCCCGGCGCTACGTGCGGATCTAGCCCGCATCGCTCACCAACTTCCTGCTGCGGACGCCGATGCATCGCGTAAGCGCGGCCGTGCTCCCTCTGGGCGCCTCGACGCCCTCGCGACGAAAGTTGGTGAGCGATGCGGACTAGCGACTCTCTCTATTCCGGAGTCAGGCGCAGGCGCAGCAGGTCGCCGTCCGGTGCAAAACCGGCCAGCGCGAACATCGACGTGCCCGGATCGCGGGCGGCGACGATTTCCCGGGCGCCCTTGGTCTCGCAGACGCCGATGGCATGGCGCAGCAGCCAACTGCCGAGGCCCTGCCTGCGATAGGGCGGCGCCACCGCCACGACATCGATGCGGAACTCCACCCGGGAGACCGGATGCACCGCATAGACGCCAACGACCTCGCCGCCGAGCTTGGCGACCCGAACCCATTCCGGGTCGATATCGTCCGCCGGCAGCAGTTCCCAGGGTATCTCGTCCCGATAGGCGCGAAAGACGGGAACCTTGCGGGGATCGAGGCGGCTCACAATTCCTCTCGATCACGGACAAAGGGCGACCGATTCTTCACGTTCGAGCCCGGCGGCCACCCACGACGGCAAGCCCGCCCGGAAGCCACTCATAATCAGGCCCGCTGGGCAACAGTTATCCCGCATATCGCACCAAGGGCCGCAATGATCGCGCAGGATCTTGCCCGAAGACATTCTTCAACTCGACAAGCGGCCTGGTGCAGTATGCGGGTCAGTTCCATGAGCGGCATCGCCTCGCCCGCCTTCACCGGGGGCGGTCTCCCGCGATGGTCACGCGGTGCAGCTTGCGGTGCTGGGGAAAGAAATCGTTGACCGGCTTGTGCTGCACCGAGCGGTTGTCCCAGATCGCCGCGGTATGGGGCTCCCAGCACAGGCGCACCGTGAACTCGGGCGTGACCGTGTGCCGGTACAGGAAATTCAGGATGTCCCGGCTCTCCGACGCCGTCAGCCCTTCGATACGGGTGGTGAACAGCGGATTGACATAAATCGCCCTGGCGCCGGTTTCGGGATGCGTGCGGATGACCGGGTGGCTGACCGGCGGGTTGGCCGCGAGCGCGTCCGCCAGGCGTTCCTCGCCGCCGGGTTCCGCCAGGCTTTCCCGGAATCCGTGGCGGAAGTCGTGCACCGCCTCCAAGTTCTCGAGCAGTCGCTGCATGGGAGCCGACAGCGCGGCATGGGCCGCCACCGCGCTGGCCCAGAGCGTATCCCCGCCGTAATCAGGAATGATCTGGCCGTGCAGCAAGGTGAAGGTGGGCGGGGTAGCGCTGAAGGTCATGTCCGAGTGCCACTCTTCGATCTTCGAGGGCGCCTCCGGCGTGCTCTCCAGAATCTGCACATCCTCGGTATCCGGCGCCAGCCGGTAAGCCGGGTGGCCGAGTACCGGGCCGAAGCGCCTGGCAAAGGCCTGGAAATCGAGCGATTCGATATGCTGCCCGCGGAAAAACAGCACTTCGTGCTCCAGGGCGAGCCCGTGCAGCTTCGCAAACAGCCCGCCGTCGCGCGCAACATCCGCAAGCGATATCCCCCTAACGTACGCGCCCAGCGCACCGGCCGCTTTCCGAACCTCGAGCATGATGCAACAATCCCTGTACGATACCTGGATGCAACCGTTCGGAATGTCGGCGTTCCGGCTGCTCTCGTCAAGAGCCTGTGGGAACCCGGGGCGGATTCGGTTCCGCCAACCGGCCCCATACGGGGCCCGGGCGGACGGGGCCAAGAGCCGGCATGCGGATTCCGAACCAAGGACATCCGGGCGCATAGCGGAATCTGAACGATGCCGGAAGCCGAAGGCGCCATTCAATTCGCGTTCGACCTGAAACCCGGTCGGGGACCGGGCGTGCAGGCGGACGTTGTTGAGCCGCTTCTGGCATGGCGCACCGTATTGCGCCGGCTGCACCTGCTCGGCCAGTCGCCGGAACGCTACGGCGGCTTGGGCTACGGAAACCTGAGCGTTCGCGACCCCGGCCGCCCCGGAGAATTCATCGTAACGGCCAGCCAGACAAGCGGCATCGAGCACCTGCGCGCCGATGGCCTCTGCCGCATTCGCGAGTTCGATCTGGAACGGTTCTGGGTTGCCGCCGAGGGCTTGCAACCGCCATCGTCGGAAAGCCTTACCCACGCCATGATCTATGACGCCGACCCCGGCGTGCGGTGGGTATTCCACGCCCACAGTCCCGAGATCCGGCGCCAGGCCAACGCACTCGGAATGCCCGCCACGGGCGCGGATGTCGCCTACGGTTCCCCGCCGATGGCCTGCGCAGTCGTACGATTGCTGGCTTCCCGGCCAGAGCGGCCCCTGGTATTCGTGACCCTCGGTCACGAGGACGGGGTCTTTGCCTGTGGTTCCAGCGCCGGGGAGACGGGATCGAGCCTTGTCGACCACCTGGCGCGAAGTCTCCGCCCGGCACCGGCGCTGCAAGCGCCCGACCCCCGCGAAGAGGACTCCCAATCCGCCCGCCGCGACGAACAGGCTCGGCATTCGACCGCCGGGCAGGAGGCCCCATCGGCACAGGCCGCCGCTGTTCGGAACGATCGGAGGCACCCGTGAACGTGCCTCCGGCGGTCCGCTGGCGCGACGGCGCGTTGAGCCTGCTCGATCAGCGCCGTCTGCCCGATGCCGTCGAGTACCTGGACATTCCCGACATCGCCTCGGCCGTCGATGCGATCCGGGAACTTGCGGTGCGCGGGGCGCCGGCAATCGGGGTGGCGGCGGCGTATGCGCTCGCGGCGGCTGCCGGCAGGGCCGGCGGCGAAGCGGAGCTTCGGGAGGTGCTGCGCGACGGCGGCGATGCGCTGATTGCGGCACGGCCGACCGCTGTCAACCTGCGCTGGGCCGTCGAGCGCCTGCGCGGCCGGGGCGCCGTGCATCCCGACCCCGGAGCCCTGGCCGCGGAGGCCGAGACCATTTACCGGGAAGACGCCGCCCAGTGCCGGGCCATCGGCGAACACGGCCGCCATCTCATCGAGCCGAACGCAAACGTGCTCACGCATTGCAACGCGGGCGCGCTCGCGGTGTCCGAACTCGGCACCGCCACCGCACCCCTCTACCTCAACCACGCGGACGGCGTGCCCTTCCACGTGTACGTCGACGAAACCCGGCCTCTGCTCCAGGGCGCGCGCCTGACCGCCTGGGAGCTCGACCGGGCGGGAATCGACGTGACGCTTATCTGCGACAACGTACCGGCCAGCCTCATGGCGGCCGGCAAGATCGACCTGGTCATTGTGGGTACCGACCGGGTGACCCGGAACGGCGATGTCGTCAACAAGATCGGAACGCTGAACCTGGCCGTACTCGCCGCCCATTTCAGCGTGCCGTTCTACGTTGCATGCCCCGCGTCCACCTACGATCCCCATACCGAGTGCGGGCGCGACGTGACCATCGAACAGCGGTCCGCCGACGAGGTGCGGGTCGGCGAAGCCGCAGCGGTCGCAGCCTACAATCCCGCTTTCGACGTGACCCCGGCCGGTCTCGTCACCGGCATCGTCACAGACCGTGGTATCGCGAACGCGCCGCTCGATACGGCGCTCGCCGCGCTATTCCCGGAAAAGTGAAAGACCGCCGGGGATCAGGAGCCGGGTAGCAGCCGGAACCCCTGTCGCGCGAAATCGTCGTCCAGGGCCAACGCCTCGGTCAGCCCGCGGCGGCGCATCAGTTCGAAACTGGCGCAATCGACCAGCGAAAGCCTTCTGCGGCCGGCAGCGAACAGCGCGGCTTCCGCGGCAGCGTGCAGTTCCTGGTCAATCCATAGCGGCTGCATCATCGGCACGATAACGTCGGCCAGAGCGCGTAGCGCCTCCAGGCCCAGGCGCCGCTGGACGAGGGCGAACGATTCCACCAGGACATAATTCGACGTGTACAGGCGGCGCTCGCCGTCGATCAACCGGTCCCAGGCATCGATCACATCGGCGTGGCGCGGCTGATCCGCATCCAGGAAAGCAAGTAGCGCGGAGGTGTCGGCGAAAACACTCACAAATCGAACGCGTCATCGAGATACCGGTCGTGCGCCTCGGCAAGATCCGGACATCCCGAGCGAAATCTTCCCCTGATGCCGCGTGCCCGGCGAGCCAGCTCGCTGACATCCCGGACGCCCCGCCTGGCAAGATATTCGGCTACGCTCTCGCGCACCAACTCGGCGATCGAGCGTTCTTCCATTCTCGCCTGAGCCTTGAGCGCCCGGGCCTGTTCCTCGGTCAACTGAATCTGCGTGCGCTTCATGCCATCATGTTAGCAAATCAGTCAGCATGATGGCACTCCATATCGTCCGCTGCTGAATTCCCCCAACGACTAGCCTGGATTCCCAACCGCCATACAGCGAATGACACGTTTTGTCTCAGACGAAACGGAGTCTGAGTGCGCGGTTGTCGAGCCAGGGCACGGGTTCGGTGATCTCCGCATAGCCAGCGGCGATGAGCAACGGGTTGTGTGCCCTTCGTCCGAGGCTGACGACGATCTCCGCGTCGTTGATGTCGACGGTCGCGCTTGCCTGCACGAGCTTGCGGAAGATGGTGCGGGGCTTTGCGGTTTCGAGTCGGTTGGCAACGCGTTTGCCGAGGATGCGGTAGAGGGCGCCGGCCATCAGGGTGAGCTGGACGTCGAGATCGATTTTCATGGGGACGGCGGCCGAGAGCGCGTCCATGTGGAAGAAGTCGATGGCATCGGCGATGGTGTTCTCGATGATCATGCGCCGTGCGTAGCGGTCGATCAGGTCACGCGCCGGGGCCGTCATCTGGTTGGTGAGCAGCAGGGTCGGCTTTTCGTGGCCGAGATCGGTGATGGCGATCTGGCGGATCTCGCCAGGGTAGTCCTTGATGCGAACCTTCCGGTCGAGGATACGTGGTGTGCGGTAGATGCGTCCGACGTTGGCGAGGGTGACCTTGCGCCACTCGCCACGTGGCGCGGCGAGCAGTTGGGCGACCATCTGTGACGTTCGCCGTCGCAGGGTGAGAAAGGCAATGCCCATGGCCTCGAGTTTGGCGAGATTGGCATAGGGGGTCAGCCGGCTGTCGAAGACCAGTTCGACGGGAAGAACTCCGGTGCGCTCTTGCCAGGCGTCGATGAACCGCAGGATCTCGTCGTTCTGGGATTCCTTGGAGAGCGTGGCGTTGGCCCAGGCGAACATGCGCGCATCGGCATCGCGCGCGAGGAAGGCGAGGATACCTTTCTGACGGCGGCTGCGCTTGGAGACATAGTGTTTTTGGACCAGCGCGTCGTCGCCGTGATAGGGGATGGTATGGAAGTCGAGATCGAAGGACCGTCCGCCGCCCGGCGTGGTGTCGAGGTTGTGGACGGCCTGGTGCCAGCGGTCCATCAACCCGGGAAGGCGGCGGGGGTCGACGCGGCAGGAATATTCGGTCAGCGATGCGCGTTTCGGCATGGCGTTGAGACCGGCGAACAGTGCGATCCCCTCGTCGAGGCTCTCGGGCATGATGTGTGAGGGTCGTCCCATGCCCCACAGCTTGAGCGCGAGCAGCGCGCGGAAGGCACATCCGGCGGGGATCATCGCGCTGCCCGGCATGTCGCCCGCCTCGAGCATGGCGTCGAGATCGAGCCGTGCGAGATCGTGGGCGAACAGGAACAGGCCACCGAAGTCGGTGCGCAGGCGTCGGGGCCGAAGGTCGAGGGCGCGACAGTCGGCGACCGGCGCCTGTTCGGGTTGCACGGCGCCGGTCCGGTCGGCGAGGCGGCGTCTTGGGAGCCTCGGCAGGCCCGCGTCCTTGAGAACGCCCTGGATATGAGGCGGGCTGGCCGGCAGGCCTTCCCGCTTGAGGACGTCCGCGATGTCGTAGATCGACAGGTTGCGCGTTTGACGCAACGCGACGATCCGCTTGCGTCGTGTTTCCGCCGGGCTTGGCGCGTCCCGTTCCTGGTCGTCCGCCGTGCGCCGGGTCTTGGGCATGAAGAAGTCGGGATCGTCGTTGTTGATGAACTCGGAGCAGATGTTGCGCAAGGTTCCGGGCGCGTATCCGAAGCGCTTGGCGGCCTCGGCGGTGGAGCATCCGTCGACGAAGCGTGCTCGCAGGGCCTCGTACCGCCTTTGGGCGGTGGCTTGTGGTTTGAGGAACCTGTCGGCGTGGTTTGTCACTTATCATAGTGAACCGATGAACACATATTCAAAATATGTTATCCGAGATTGGCTGTCAACAGGAGCTGGGTGTGCACGGGTTGCGGCGCGCATCGGGCTTGCGGACGAAGCCTGGAATGGGTGGTGAAACCGGTGATTCCGGGCTGTTTCAGGGAAAGTTGACCGGGCACCTGTGTCGATCACGGCGACAGGGCCGATGCATCGCGCGAGCCGTAATATAATATACGGTCGTGGTATATTGTTCATATGTAAACTTATGTAATGACATATTCAAAACATGGGAAGCAACGAAGCCACGCGCAACGCCATGGAATCTTCCCGCGAAGTCACATCACATTCTTTCTTTGGGAATCCAGGCTAGTGGTCGAACCACCTGGAAATGAGTGGTCAGCGCGTCCACAAGCGTCCAGATGCGCGGCGTCGGCTCGCGGACGTATCCGGCATACGTCAAGAGCCGGCAACGGAGCCGTCAGCCGGGGAGCGCGAGGGGGTACCTCGCAGAAAAAGAGCCCTCAGCCCGGGAGCGCGAGGGGGTACCCCTCGCACACAGACAGATGGGCGCTTGTGGACGCGCTGACCACTCATTTCCAGGTGGTTCGACCACTAAGCCCCGCGTGCGGCGGGCCCCACGCTTGACCGGCCCGTTGTGAACGGCATCTAATGCCCGCGCTATTTTTCAGCATCGACGCGGCCGAAAACCTCGACACGCTTGCCGAGAAAGACATGAGCACATACACCGACATCGAGTTCAGCATCGACGACCCGGTCGCCCTCATCAGGCTCAACCGCCCCGCCCGGCTCAACGCGTTCACGGGCCGTACGCTCCGGGAAATCCGCGGCGCCGTCGATGCAGCGGCGGCCGACCGGCGCGTCGTGGGCATCGTCGTCACGGGCGCGGGGCGAAGGGTTCGATGTCGGGCTGCGCTGACGGCCGGGCGCCGGCGGCGGGAACGCGGGACAGGGTGACCATGGCTGTTACCGGCTCCTGCCTGTGCGGCGCGGTCCGGTTCAGCGCATCTACGGAACCGCGCCGGGTCACGCACTGCCACTGCGTCATGTGCCGGCGCGCGACCGGTGGGGCGGTGGCGACATTCGCCACCTTTGCGAGCGAGGCGGTCGAATGGTCGGGTCCGCTGGCACGCTTCCACTCCAGCGAGCGCGGCTGGCGGGGTTTCTGTCCCCACTGCGGCAGCAGCCTGTGCTTCGGCTACAAGCCGCGGCCGGAGCGGATCTACATTACTCTCGGCGTCTTCGACGATCCCGATGCCTACCCCGCCGGGTTCCACGACTATCGGGAAGCCGGCATCGGCTGGCTGCACGTCGATGAGCACCTGCCCGATGCGAAGGACTTCAAAAGGCGGAGACGATAACGGCCTGACGGGGGAGCGATCCGCGGGTAACCTAGCGTCCTGAGGCATCCGGAGTCCGGACCGCGACGATCTCGACGATCGGGCCGGCACCGACGGGAGACGCCGCACGGGGGCGCTATGCAGGCGCCTGTGCGCCGTGAACGGAATCGTCGATGAGGTGAGCGCCGCCGTGGCGGGGTTCAGGACAAACCGGGGACAATTGCATGACGCCCATCACCTGCATAGAGGATCTGCGCCGGCTGTTCCGAAAGCGCGTCCCGCGCATGTTCTGCGAGTACACGGAAGCGGGTTCATGGACCGAGAGCACACTGCGCGACAACCTGAGCGCCTTCGACAGGATCAAGCTCCGGCAAAAGGTCCTGGTGGACATGACCGACCGCTCCGTGCAGACGCGGATGGCGGGCCAGGAAGTCGCCATGCCGGTGGCGCTGGCGCCCATCGGGCTCATGGGCATGCTGCACCCCGACGGCGAGATCAAGGCTGCCCGTGCAGCGGAGCGGTTCGGCGTGCCCTACTGCCTGTCCACCATGAGCATCTGTTCCATCGAAGACGTAGCCGAGCACACTACCCAACCGTTCTGGTTCCAGTTGTACGTGATGCGGAACCGCGACTTCATCGGACGCCTCATCGACCGCGCCAGGGCTGCCGGCTGTTCCGCCCTGGTGCTCACCGTCGACCTGCAGATCCTCGGTCAACGCCATGTCGACATCAAGAACGGCCTGTCGACGCCACCCAATCCGACCCTGAAAAACTTGCTGAATATCGCCCGCAAGCCCCGCTGGGCGTTGGGGATGGCGCGCACCAGGCGCCGGAGCTTCGGCAATATCGTCGGGCACATCGAGGATGCCCGGAACACCCGATCGCTCGCTATCTGGACGGACCGCCAGTTCGACCCCAAGTTGAACTGGGACGATGTGCAGTGGATCAAGGACCGCTGGGGCGGAACCCTGATCCTGAAGGGCATCATCGACCCGGAAGACGCGCGCATGGCGGCGCGGAGCGGCGCCGATGCCATCATCGTCTCCAATCACGGCGGCCGGCAACTGGACGGGGCGCCGGCCGCGATCGACGCGCTACCGGCAATCGCCTCGGCCGTTGGCAATCGAACGGAAGTATGGATGGACGGCGGTATCCGCACGGGCCAGGACCTGTTTCGCGCCCTGGCCCTCGGCGCTAGGGGAACGATGATCGGCCGCGCCTATGTCTACGGCCTGGGCGCCCTGGGTGAAGAGGGCGTCGTCAGGGCTCTGGAGATTCTCCGCCGGGAACTCGATCTCACCATGGCGTTCTGCGGGCTCCGGGACATCAAGGATGTAACGGAACATGTGATCTGGCGCGGTTAGCAGAAGCACATCGATCGAACCTGACCGCCGAGCCCGGCGCGGCCCGGATGTCTCAATCGCGACTCAAGAGGTTTCGACCCGGCTGTCACGATCGTGATTCAGTGCGCCGGTGCGATACGGGCGTCCGCGCAGTAACATGCCCACATGTCCGTCGTCGCATCCCTCGCCCACTTCGTGGACCATCACCTGAAGGCCTGGCCGGAACTCGAGGCGCCCTTCGACCCGGCCTGGCGGTCGCCCTGCGAGATCGGCAAGCCGTATACCCGGCAATCGGCAAACGGCGCCGCCGACCCCGGGGAGTTCATTCGCTGGCACCCGGTCAAGAGATCCCTGGCGGACGATTTCCCCGGCCTTGAGAATGCGCTGGAGACCGAGATCCACCCGGACATCAAGGCCTACTACGGGGCCTGGTGGTCAGGGAACCTGGAGGCCGAGGCGCCGGACGCGTCGGTGAATCCTGTTTTCTTGATGAGGTAGGTGGAGATGGCGCGGTAGTCCACGCCGAGAACCTGGCTCACTACCTGGGGCCGGGCGGCGAACAGGAAGCGTAGCGGATAGGGAAAGGTAAGCACCCATTGGCGGATGGGCTGGTGCGGAAGAACGTGATCGAGAAGATGCGCGGCGGACTCGATCATCCGGCGCGCACCGCACGAGGGGCAAAAGCCCCGGCGTTTGCAGGAGAACGCGACCAGGTGCTCATGCTGGCACCCATCGCACTTGACGCGCAGGAACCCGTGCTCAAGCAAGCCGCTCTTGAGGTAGTCGTCGAACTCCCGCTGGACGAAATGCGGCAGGGATGCGCCTTCGGCCTGCAGCCGGGCAAGAAACTTCGGATAACAGGTCTATCTCTGCAAGTTAGATTTCTAAGCGTCTCGTCCCGCGGGCACAGGGTTTAGAACGAATAGCGAGCCGTCAGGCTTACCGTTCGCGGCCTGTGGAAGTAGATGTGGCGGCGCTGAACGAGGCGCTTACGAACATTTCAAAGGACCGGGTACGCATGCACATCTGCTGGGGCAACTGGGACGGCCCCCACTGCGACGATGTCGACCTGGAATCGATTCTGCCCATCATCTACAAGGCCGAGGTGGGCGGCCTGTCGCTGGCCTGCGCCAATCCGCTGCACGCCCACGAGGTGGACCTGTTCCGGCAGATACCGTTGCCCGACGACATGGTCATGTTCCCGGGGGTGATCGATGTCACCACGAACATGCTGGAACACCCGGAGGTGGCGGCCAACCGCCTGTATCATTGGGTGGATGTGATCGGCGACCGGGAACGGGTGATCGCCAACACCGACTGCACCCATTCGCCGTCTACCAGCATCCCCATTTCTTGTCCTCGATCATGTCCGGGCGCGGCCGGAATTGCGGAATGATGTCACGTGCCGAACACCCGCCGCCACCCCGTGTTCGAGGGACTCGTCGAAGCCTGCTGAGCGGCCATCACCTCTTCAAATCATGGTCAAGCCTGTACCGGCTCCTCCACGGAATCAAGCGCGTCGAGTTCCCGCTGATACCGTCGTGCCATCCGCGCCTCGTACCAGAGGTAAGCAAGCGCCGCAACCACGATCCCCCCGACAAACAGCATGGCGTGATCGGGACGCTGTGCGAAGAACCACACGCATAACAGTAAACCGCCAGGGCCGGCTCCCAGTACATGGACCTTCCACAGGTTCCGATGTACATCCCGCAATCGTTCGAGCTCCCGCATGTAGAACTGCTGTGCATCCGCCGCGGCTCCTTCCGGCGTGACCGTCCAGGACAATCTGCGCCGCCACAACATGTAGAAGTAATAAAGCATGCCGCAAAAGGTGAGGCCCAGGCCTGCCCGGAATATCAGATCGTCAACGTTGACAGTGAGCCAGACCGCTGCAATGGCCGCCACGATGCCCAGGACGACATCGAACGTGCTACGCGCCCGCTCACGAAACCTGTGATCCCGCACGCGATTACGCAGGTAGTTGACGGAAAGCTGCGGCAGGGTGACAGACTGCGCTTGCCAGGCTGCTTTTGCGGACCGACTCTCTCTATGGTCAGACATCTTCCACTCCGGAACTGTCGATTTTCTTCAATAAGTGCTTGATTCGGTGAATCCGTATCCCGATGCTCCCGTGGGATAGCCCCGTGATTTCCGCAATCTCCTTCGCACGCATGTCCTCCAGGTAAAGAAGAATGACCTGCCGGTCCAGAGGCTTGAGCTTGAGAATCAACCGTGAGAGGTATTGCACCGCCGATTCTCGATGCATCTCGTCTTCCAGATCGTGCGCTTGCCTGGGTTCCTCGATCCGGTCGAGACTTTCCAGACGTCCGAACGCGCGGCGTTTCTCCCTCATCACATGCTTGACGGCGGTGTTGTGAGCTACCCGGTATACCCATGTGCGCAGCGAGCAGCAGTTATCGAACACCGCCAGACTCTGCCAGATGGCGAAAAGGATCTCCTGGCAAAGATCCTCGCGCGCCGTCTGATTGCGCTCATAACCGAGGCTGAAGCGGGCAAGAGCCGGCCCGAACTCGGCAACAACACGCTGAAATACCTCGTCTTGATCAACGGCGGCGATGTCCCGGGCTTCGTCAGGTTCGTGAATCGCTTCGATCATCGTGTAGATGTAGTCCTCATGGACGGGAACTTTTTACACAGCAGGCGATTTCCGATCCATGATCGGTCCCTGTTGGCCTTCACGGCCTGCGGCAAGCCGGTGAAGTACAAGGGTTAAGGTCGATGCCGTCTGTCTGCGTCTCCTGAGAAGGTATATCTCAGGGAAATGTTCGCAGGGCATAGGAAAAATAACCATCCGAAACGTACTTGGAGGCAAGTACGATTGGATGTCGAGGGGCTCGATTTGCTGCCTGTGCGAACGGGCGCGGTCTGGGATTTCGATCTTTACCAAGAGGTAGAACGTCGCGCGCACCGGTTTTCCAGGGTTGCGCTCAAAAGAGGCCATCAGGCGGTCATTCTCCAGACTGGAAGAGCCTGTCCTTACCTTGTGGGGTCGGGATGCCCGGCGCGCAGTGGTGGTGCTCGCGGTTGTGACGGTTTGGCCTTGTCGCGTGCCCGAATGTGCCCGAGAATCGTGGCGATGACGTCGGGGTCCTCGATGCAGGCGATGACACGCAGCGTACCGCCGCACTTCGGGCAGGTCTCGATGTCAATGGCGAATACCCGTTTCAGTCGTTGCATCCACGTCATGGGAGCCGGCGACGGGCCGGGCTTTGCCTGTTCGGGTTCGCGCCTCGGCACGATTCGTTGCCGGTGTTTGCAGTTCGGGGCGAACACGCCGTGGAAACGGGTGAGGTTGAGTCTGGGCCGCGGCACCAGCGCGGCGAGGCGGGCGATAAAATCGAGTGGATCGAGCACGACCTGCGTCGTACCGTCGCGACAGGGCTGCTTGAAGCGAACGATGACTTGCCCACGTTCGTTCATTGAGAGCCGTTCGTTGGCGATGGCGGGTAATGTAGCGGCAGAGCTTTTCGAGCCTGTCGCGTTGGTTGGCTTCGCAGCCGGTTGCGGCGTGCAGGGAAAACCCCGGTTGCCTGGCGAGCAGGGTTGACGCGAACGGCTCGGGCCGAGCCGGGACGGTGCGCAGGGTCAACGCCTTCTTGCCGGCGTTGGGCCCGATGGCGATGCGATAGTGGATGGACGCACCGATCAATTGGTCGAGCGCATCGGCGGGGTCGAAGCCGAGGTGCTCGTGTTCCGGGTCGCGCACGAGGAACCCGCCCCGTTCGAGCCGCCGGGCGACGCGTTTGGATATGGTGTGCAGCAACCGGGCGAGTTCGGCGGGGGCCGGGCGGCGAACAGGAAGCGTAGCGGATAGGGAAAGGTAAGCACCCATTGGCGGATGGGCTGGTGCGGAAGAACGCGATCGAGAAGATGCGCGGCGGACTCGATCATCCGGCGCGCACCGCACGAGGGGCAAAAGCCCCGGCGTTTGCAGGAGAACGCGACCAGGTGCTCATGCTGGCACGCATCGCACTTGACGCGCAGGAACCCGTGCTCAAGCAAGCCGCTCTTGAGGTAGTCGTCGAACTCCCGCTGGACGAAATGCGGCAGGGATGCGCCTTCGGCCTGCAGCCGGGCAAGAAACTTCGGATAACAGGTCTCGACGATGCGATAGAGCGGCGTCTCTTCCGGTCGGTGGCGTTCGTGGATGTTGCGGTCGGCGCCGCTGGGTCGAAGCAATCCTCACAGCCCGCATCGGCCTGGGTCGATAAGGCTGGAAGACGCCGGATAACGTGTCTTTCGGCGTCGAGCGCGATTTGATGTGGGAGTATTGCTAGCGAGGCTGCGCCTCAGACCCACGAGGCATGTGTTGGTTTCCTCGAACGTTTGAGACGGACCCCGGCCGCTGGACCACGGCCGGCCATAGCGTTTCATCGTGCGCTTGAGGAACTTGAGCGCCGCTCGGCGATCTCGCCGCCTTGTGACGAACGCTTCGAGCACCTCGCCTTCGTGGTCGACCGCGCGCCATAGGTAATGTCTCTCGCCGTTCAGCGCCCCGGCGCGCCGGGGGGGGGGAACTCCTGGGGAGAACTCCGCCATGACTCTCCGTGGCTGGCGACACGAATGCGATGCCTCGTTCAGTACCCCACCCGGTCGGGAGTCGTTGACAGGTTCGTCAGATGCCCCGTCGGACTCGACAGCAGGTTGATCACCGTGATCGGCTGCTCCGACATCACAGACAGATGCCACTTACCCGTGCCATCGCCCAGCATCCCGACCAGCCCGTCGGCACCCGCCTCCAGATCCAGGGAGGAGACCGTCCGCATCGAACCGGCCGGCACGGTGAGCATAACGCCCATGCCTGGCGACACGCCTGCGTCATCGACCCCCGTAATCGTCACGTGCACCTCCGCCGCGTTCGGATTAACAAGCCTTAGGTAGCTGACCTGGTTGGAATTGCTGCCTGGGTTGAAGATCGCCACCCGGTACGCGCCTTGCAGGGTAGACGCCACGTCATGCATCGACGTCAAAAACCCATCGTCGGTACGGATGTAGGAGAGCACCTGAATGTCCAACTCGCTCTCCAGTACCAATCGCCAGTCGCCCATTCCGGAACCCGTACTTCCCGACAGTCCTTTGGCGTTGTTGCCTAGTTCCAAGTCGTTCGAATTGAAATGGACTGTTTCCCCGGCTTTGATCGAAAGCGAACCAATAAACGGCCGACCCGGTCCAAAGGATTGATATTGACGCAGTCGCGGTCGAACAGGGCGCAGGAAGTCCTGACCCAGGCCACGTCCATGCCGCCACTCCCCGCCGATCGAACCTGACCGCCGAGCCCGGCGCGGCCCGGATGTCTCAATCGCGACTCAAGAGGTTTCGACCCGGCTGTCACGATCGTGATTCAGTGCGCCGGTGCGATACGGGCGTCCGCGCAGTAACATGCCCACATGTCCGTCGTCGCATCCCTCGCCCACTTCGTGGACCATCACCTGAAGGCCTGGCCGGAACTCGAGGCGCCCTTCGACCCGGCCTGGCGGTCGCCCTGCGAGATCGGCAAGCCGTATACCCGGCAATCGGCAAACGGCGCCGCCGACCCCGGGGAGTTCATTCGCTGGCACCCGGTCAAGAGATCCCTGGCGGACGATTTCCCCGGCCTTGAGAATGCGCTGGAGACCGAGATCCACCCGGACATCAAGGCCTACTACGGGGCCTGGTGGTCAGGGAACCTGGAGGCAGAGGCGCCGGACGGGCATGTCAGCCTCATCCTGTTGTGGAACCCCGACGATGCCGGCCGCCTGGTGGAAAACCAGATCGGTCATGCGCTGGTGAACCGCCGCAGCAAGAGCCCGTTGAGCCTGTTCTTCGCGTGCACGGAGCCGGACTCGAACCTGATATTGACCGTGCGCAACGATACGGGCGAGGTGTTGCTGGAACGGCCCGGCCACAAGCCATTGCGCACCGTAGCCGGCAGCCTCGCGGAATTCCTCGACCTGCTGGCGCCTGTCGGGCCGGGCGAGACCGCTGTGCTCCCTTCGGCAATCCTGGCGCCCGGCAAATAGCGATGCGGCCACTCACCCTCGATCCATTGTCGTCGCTGTCCGGCGACGTTCGACTGCCCGGCTCGAAGAGCATTTCCAACCGGGCGCTGCTGCTCGCGACGATGGCCGAAGGCCAAACTCGCCTGGTCAACCTGCTACAGGGCGACGATACGCGGGTCATGCTCGATGCCCTTGCAACGCTGGGCATCCACATTGTCGAAGAAAACGGAGACCTGACGGTCGACGGCGTCGACGGTCCACTGGTGACCGACGGCCGCCGGGCACAATTGCACCTGGGCCTGGCGGGCACCGCGTTCCGGCCCCTGACGGCGGCCCTGACCCTGGGCAACGGCGAATTCGAACTGGACGGCGTGGCCCGGATGCGGGAACGGCCCATCGCCCACCTGGTGGACGCGCTCCTCGCCCTGGGCGCCGATGTCGAATACATCGGCGTACCCGGTTACCCGCCGCTAAGGGTGAGGGGCCAGGGACTGAACGGCGGTAACGTGGTCATCGACGGCAGCCTGTCCAGCCAGTTCCTGACGTCCCTGCTGCTGGCCGCGCCATTGGCCCGGGGTCCCGTCAACGTGAGCTTGGCAGGAGAGTTGGTGTCGAAACCCTATATCGACATCACCCTGGATCTGATGCGCCGTTTCGGAGTCGATGTGGCGGCCGATCCCGGATATCGGAGTTTCCGCATCCCCGCCTCCGGATACCGCTCGCCCGGACGCTACGTGGTGGAAGGCGATGCCTCCTCGGCAACCTACTTCCTGGCTGCCGGAGCCATCCGCGGCGAAGGCGTGCGGGTACACGGCATTGGCGCAGACAGCATCCAGGGAGACCTGGCGTTCGCCGATGTGCTGCGCAATATGGGCGCGCGCGTTACCGCCTACGCCGACCGCGTCGAGTCTGCTCCCGGACAACTCAGGGGCATCGAGGCGGACTTGAATCACATCCCGGACGCGGCGATGACCGTCGCGGTGCTGGCGCTGTTCGCCAGGGGCAGAACGCGCATCGGCAACATCTACAACTGGCGGGTGAAAGAAACGGACCGCTTGGCCGCAATGGCCTGTGAGTTGCGCAAGCTCGGCGCCGCCGTCGAGGAAGGCAAAGACTTCCTGGCGATCGACCCGCCCGCCGAACTACAGCCAGCCACCATCGATACCTATGGCGACCATCGCATGGCGATGTGTTTTTCACTGGCGGCGCTCGGCGGCGTCCCCATCACCATCGACGATCCGGGTTGCGTCGCCAAGACCTTTCCAGATTACTTCAACCTGTTCTCGTCGCTGGCCAACCGATGACGAGCGATCGCCAGGGCCAACGAGCGCGCAAGGCAGGCGGCGCGCCCGCAATCGTTCTGCCGCCGAGACGGTGTTTGCCGGTTCTGCCGACCGGCGCCCGGCACGCCGATTTCGCCGAGGGACCTGGCATGGTCGAAACTACTCTCTGCCGGCGCCGGTTACGATGGGCCTCAGGGTAACCCTGGGCTTGGCGGTTGGAGGAGGGGGCGCCAGCGCATCGGCGAGCCCCGCCAGAAACGCCTCATGGCGAGCCTCGAAATGCGGCCGTTCCCCGTCGATGAGCGCCGAGTATCGAGGCGCGATCCGGGGGAACAGGCGAGCGCTCACCAGCAACAGGGCCAGCAACGCAGGATCAATTCGCGCCCGAACCTGACCCGTTGCCAGCCGCGCCTCAAGACCCCGTATGAAACCGCGAATCGCCTCCGACCGCTCGGGGGCGGCGACGGGCTCCGTCCATTCGAGCCCTTCCCAGGCAATCAGCCTGGCGGCGTCGGTCTCTATTTCCGGCTCGCCGGTCCAGGGGGATTCCGCAAGGCGGTTCTTGAGCACGGCCTCGAACAGGGCTTCCTTGCCGCCGAAATAGTGATAGATCATGCGCTTGTTGGCGCCCGAGCGCGCCGCCACCGCATCGATTCGGGTACCGGCGAAGCCGCTGGCGGCAAAGAGTTCTCCGGCAGCCGCGAGAATGCGGGCGCGGGTGGCATCGGGGTCTCTGCGGGGCATGTTTGTAACTATATGTTTACTTCCATTACAGGCATTCTCGTCCGGCAGGGCCAGAAAAGCAACCATTTAGTTACTTAGAAGTACACGGATTCTGTTGTCACACAGTCGGTGCCCCGGCTCCGAACGGGCATGCGGCGCGGTCATCCGGCACGCCGAGCGGGCGCGCTTTCCCGGAATTCCGGGCGCAAGCGCGAGCTTTCAAGGCGCCGCACGACCGCGCCGCACGACCGCTCCATCTTCCTGGCACCAGGCGTTGATCCCCTCGCGTCAGCACCGCGGCCGGCCAGGGTCGAAACTCGCATGCAAATGTCCCGCGTCGCCAAACGGGTGCATAATTGACGAAATACCGAGCCGGTACGGTATCGCGAGGTAGAGCCCATGCGGAAAAGTGATTTTGTCCCATCCTGGTTGCTGCTGGCCCTGGCCATGCTCGGCTTGATCGCGCCGGGTGTTCAGGCGGCATCGAAAGTCGAACTGGACGCACGCGTGCAGGCGACCCTGGAGCGGCTTCAGGAACACGAATCCGCCGCCGTGGAACTGGTACGGAAAGCATCCGGCATCCTGGTGTTTCCCCGGGTGCTCAAGGCCGGATTCGGCCTGGGCGGCTCCACTGGGGAGGGATCTCTCCTGGTCGACAACCAGCCGGTTCAATACTACCGGACCACCTCGCTTTCGATCGGTTTCCAGATCGGCGGCCAGGCTTCCAGCGAGGTGGTTCTGTTCATGACGGAACAGGCGCTCGAACGCTTTCGGCAGAGCGACGGTTGGGAAGCCGGTGTGGACGGCAGCATCGCGCTCATTACGGTGGGGGTCGGCGGTGATATCGACACCCACAATCTGCAGAGCCCCATCATAGGATTCATCTTCGGAAACCAGGGCCTGATGTACGAACTGTCATTCGAGGGTTCCAAGTACTGGAGGATCGACAAGAACTGAGCGCGGCCCACGCCACGCACCGGGATCCTGCCGCGGTCGCCCATCTGAACGCCCCCGGGCGCCTCGGCGTCCACGGCAGGAAGTTGGTGAGCGATGCGGGCTGGACGCCTTTAGCCCGCATATCTCACCAAGCCGCTTGTTGAGTCACTGAATGTCATTGCGTTTCAATCAGGTACCTTCGCTTTTTGAAGATTCTGCCCGGCACAGACTGCGCTGGCCGCGCCCTCGCTGGTCTTGGTGAGATATGCGGGTTAGCCGACGTTATTGCTCTCCAGGTCCAGCAAATACCGTTTTGCCGCGAGCCCGCCGCCGAACCCGGTGAGGCTACCGTCGCTGCCGATCACCCGGTGGCAGGGAACGACGATGGGCAAGGGGTTGCTCCCGTTGGCGCCGCCCACGGCCAGCGCCGCCCGCGGATTGCCGATGGCGACGGCGATTTCCGCGTAGCTGCGCGTTTCCCCGTACGGTATGGCCGCTAGTGCGCGCCAGACCCGGAGTTGAAAGGCCGTGCCCGCAGGCGCCAGCAAGAGGTCGAACGCGCGTCGGCCGCCCTCGAAGTATTCGCTCAACTGCCGCTTCGCCTCGCTGAACCGGGCATTCCTGCGAACCCAGTCGCAGCGTGGCGTTTGCGCTTTCGGCCCCGACGAGAAACCCACGATCCGGAGCCGGCCGCCGGAACCCGCGAGCAGCAGTGGGCCGATGGGACTATCGAGAAAGGAATAAAACATCACGCACACCTCATTTTCGCGCCTCGCCGACGGCACGGCTCAGGTGACGCTCGGCCCCGCCATGCCACAGGTACATCAGCGCATAACCACGCCAGGGCGCCCAGGCCTGCGCCCGCCGGCGGGCGCCGGCGGCGGTGGTACCGAGCGCTTTCAACACCCCCCAGTCGCTTTCCGGAAACGCATTGGGGTCCTTGGCGACGCGCAACGCGATATAGGACGCCGTCCAGGCCCCGATGCCCGGCAGGCTGCGCAACCTCTCCTGCAGTATCCCGCTGTCCACGCATTCATCGAGTTGCAGCGACCCCGCCTCGACCGCGGCCGCCAAGCGGCGAATCGCCTCGCCGCGCCTGCCCGGCAGGCCGATTTCGGCAGGATTCGCAGCCGCCAGCACCGCCGGTGACGGAAAGGCCCCGCTACCGAACCGGTCCATCAGCAGCTCCGCCAGCCTGGTCGCCCGGGCAATGCTCACCTGTTGGCCGAGCACCGCACGTACGGCGGTTTCAAACCCGTCCCAGGCGCCCGGCACCCGCAATCCCGGCGTCGCGCGTACCCGGCATCCAAGCAGGCCGTCACCGGACAGGTGCGAGTCAATGACCGTTGAGTCGGCATCGAGATCGAAGAGCCGCCTGATGCGCCGCAATACCTGCCCCAGGTTGTCCTGCAGCCCCGGCGGTACGGTCGCGGCCAGGCGCCCGGCGTCCCATCGAACTTCCACCCGGCCGGAGCCGTGCCCGTAGAGCCTGCGCTTGTATGAGTGTCCCTCGACGACCTCCAAGCCGGCAAGCGCACGTCTGGCCAGGTAACCGAACACCCAATCGGCGTTGTAGGGCTTGCGAACCGAAAGAACTAGTTTCAGCGGTGCGGCCGCTCGCCGAGTGCGGCTTCGGCGCAATCGCGACGGCGGACAACCGAACACCGCCTTCATCTCGTCATTGAAGCGGCGCTGGCTGCCATATCCCGCGTGCATCGCGACATCCGACAAACTGAGACCGCCGGCATCGATCAGCCGCTTGGCGAGCTGCACCCGGTGCGCCCGGCCGAGGGTTGCCGGCGTCGCACCCAACTCCGACCTGAAGATACGGTTCAGATGTCGGCCCGTGCAGCCCAGGCGTGCGGCCAGATCCTCTACGCCATGATCGTTGAGATAGCCCGCATCGATCAAACGCAACCCCCGCACCGCCGTCTGACTGCCCACCGTCCATTCCGGCAGGCGCCGCGCATCCTCCGGGCGGCAGCGCAGGCACGGGCGGTAACCCGCCTCCTGAGCCGCCGCGGCAGTGGCAAAGTAGCGCACGTTCTCCCTGGCCGGCGGCCGCGCCGGACAGACCGGGCGGCAATAGATGCCCGTGGTCAGCACCGCGGTGACGAACCGGCCGTCGAAGCGGGGGTCGCGGCTCAGGCGCGCTCGTTCGCAGACCTCGTTATCGGGAAGCACCATGCTGCACCGTTGAAGACTTACCGGGACTATAATCGCCAATCGCCCGAAAACCTCGCAGGATCCGGACATTGTCCGCAATCGCCGCCTCCCCGGACAGCCCCGTCAAGCTCGTGCCCGTCGGCATTGCCAAGCCCTGGGGACGCGAACTCTGGTATTCGGCGATCGAGGAGCGCGGCGAGAGCCGCGTTGCCACCGCCGGGGGCGAACTGCCGCTGTCCGATTACCTTGACGCCGCCGGGCTTCCGTCGCCGGTCATTCTGCTCAAGGTGCTCGATCCCCATCCGCAACCCGTGCGCGGCGACCTCTACTTCGAGGTGCATGAGCACAAGCGCGAAGTGTATGTGGTGACTGCCGTGGACCGGGACGCCTGGCCGGACGGAAAGGGCCGCATCCGATTCGGGATGAACCAGGAAATGCGGCGGCGTTTCGCCGATGACGTCGAATTCCGCGCGGCCTATCTGGGAGCGGTACGCGAATACGAGAGCGTCAGGCACAGGATCGACGGGGGCGATCCGATCCCCGCGGAAGAGGAAACCCGAAAAAGGGCGGCGATGGATGCATTCACCAGCCTCAAGTGCCTGGATCCCGGAGACGTGGTGGTGGTGCCCACCTGGACCCCGCACGCCCTGCAGCACGGGACGCGGGTGGTGGAGTTTCAGACAGCGGCTTACGAGCGTTACATCATTTCCTTCGCTCAAAAGGTGTTGACCCAGGACGGTTGGGACAGCGAACGCGCCATCGCGCGACTGCGCCTGGGTCCGCCAGGCCCCCCCCTGATCGAGCGGGTGGCCCCCGGCATCGAGCGCATTGCCTCCTTCGAGGATTTCGGCGTGTGGCGCGCTGACGTCGAGCGCGCCCACCCCGTGGCCTTGCCGCCGCAGGCGCGCTATGCGTTGTGCATGGCCCTGGATGGCCGCATCGATGTCGGCGCGGTCCGGTTGCGGCCGGAAGAGGCGTGCCTGGTACCCGCACCCGCCATTGCACGCCACCGCATCTCGACAACGGGCGCCGCGCGTTGCCTGATCGCTGCGCCGGGTTTGTGAAACAATCAGCCCGCATCCGTCACCAACTTCCTGCTGCGGACGCCGATGCATCGCGTAAGCGCGGCCGTGCTCCCTCCAGCCGGCTTAACGTACTGTCGAGTACGCCGGCGCCGGCTTCCGGTCCGCGCGGCCACGCAGGACGGCGCCTCGACGCCCTCGCGACGATAGTTGGTGACGGATGCGGGGTAGCGCGGATTCAGGCCGTATCGTTGCGAGAGGCGGCAAACGGCCCCGGCGTGGGCCGCCGGCATTGGCCGCCGGTGCGCGCCGCTGGCAAACTCCCGCAACAGGCTGTCTTGCGGAAACAGGGGAAAGTTCAATGGCCTTGAGCGATGACAACGAACTGATCGTCGAGCAGATCCAGATCGGCCCGATGCAGAACTTCACCTACGTGGTGGGCCACCGCGAGACCCGCGAGGTCGTGATCGTCGATCCCGCCTGGGACATCGACAGCCTGATCGAGCGGCTGGATGAACGGGACTATGTGCTCAGGGGCGCGCTGGTGTCCCACTATCATCCCGACCACATCGGCGGCTCCTTCGCCAACCACACCATTCAGGGCCTTGCCGAACTGATGGGAAAGCGGCCGGTGAAGGCCTACGCGCACAAGGAGGAGGCCGAAGGCGTCAAGCAGGTGACGGGGCTGTCGGATTCGGACCTCGTCAAGGTCGACTCCGGCGATACCGTCCGGGTCGGCGAGATCGAAATCGAATTCCTGCACACGCCGGGACATACCCCCGGATCCCAATGCTTCCGCATCCGCAACACCCTGGTTTCCGGCGATACGCTGTTCATCGACGGCTGCGGGCGCGTCGACCTGCCGGGGTCGAACGCCGAGGACATGTACCACAGCCTGCAGAAGCTGAAGAGGCTGCCCGACGAAACGCTGCTTCTGCCCGGCCACAACTATGCCCAGGTCCCGAATGCCACCATGGGCGAAACCAAACGCTCAAACACCTACCTGGCGGTGAAGGACCTCGAAACCTGGCGCCTGTTCATGGGTTGACGGCGCGGCCCCGTCGAGTTTCAAGGCAGCAGGTGCGCTACCGCATCCCGCTCTTCGATCAACTCCGCTTCGGTTGCGAGCAATTTCTCCCGGCTGAACGGATCGATGTCGAGGTCTTCGACCAGCCGCCAGTTGCCGCCGGCGCAGGTGACCGGAAACGAAAAGATCAGGCCCTCGGCGATGCCGTAGCTGCCGTCCGAGCAGACACCCATGCTGACCACCACATCGGTGCCGAGCGCCCAGTCGCGCATGTGGCCGATGGCGGCATTGGCGGCGGAAGCCGCGCTCGAGGCGCCCCGGGCCGCAATGATCGCGGCGCCGCGTTTCTGTACGGACGGCATGAAATCGTCCTGTACCCAATCCTTGTCGACCAGGCCAAGGGCGACTCGGCCGCCGGCCGAGGCGTGAGAAATGTCGGGATACATGGTGGTCGAGTGATTGCCCCAGATCGCAAGCCCTGAGATCCCGGAAACCGAACACCCCGTCTTCGCCGCCAGTTGGCCCACCGCGCGATTGTGATCCAGGCGGGTCATGGCGGTAAAGTTGCGCGGGTCGAGATGCGGGGCATTGCGCTGGGCGATCAGGCAGTTGGTATTGGCGGGATTGCCAACCACCAGCACTTTCACGTTCCGGGATGCATGATCGTTCAGGGCCTTGCCCTGCACCGAGAAGATCGCCGCGTTGGCCTCGAGCAGGTCGCTGCGCTCCATGCCGGCGGTGCGGGGGCGGGAACCGACGAGCAGGGCGTAGTCCGCGCCGTCGAAGGCGACGTTCGGATCGTCCGTCTGCACGATGCCCGCGAGCAGCGGAAAGGCGCAGTCTTCCAGTTCCATCGCCACGCCGCGCAGGGCATCGAGAGCCGGCGCAATCTCCAGCAACTGCAGGATCACCGGCCGATGCCCGCCGAGCATCTCGCCAGCCGCTATGCGGAAAATCAGCGCATAGCCGATCTGGCCGGCCGCCCCGGTAACCGTCACTCGAACGGGTTCTGTCATGTCTCTTCCCGGTTATTGGGGCGCCTATTCTAGCCCGCATCGCTCACCAGCTTTCGTCGCGAAGGCGTCGAGGCGCCCGGAGGGAGCCCTCGGCCGGGGAGCGCGAGGGGGGCACCCCTCGCATACAGACCGCACGGCCGCGCTTACGCGATGCATCGGCGTCCGCAGCAGGAAGTTGATGAGCGATGCGGGTCAGTCCCAGTGAAACTCCCGGAACCAGCGGTCGCGCGGCATGGCCAGGGCATCGGCCAGCCAGGGAGTCACGTTGACCGGCAGGTCATCCGGGGTCGCCCAGCAACAGCCATCGAACAAGTCCGGTTCGTTGACCCGCGGCTCGCCCTCGAATCGATGCGCCTCGAAAAGGAAGTTCAATCCCTGGTGACGGCCGGAGATGTACGGCAGCACGCACCGGGGTTCAAGGTTCTCCGACAGCACTCCTGTCTCTTCCCGGCACTCCCTGGCGGCGGCCTCGCTAACGCTCTCGCCGCTCCGCTGATGGCCTCCCGGCAGGCCGTAACAGCCGTCCATGAACCCGGTATGCGCGCGGCGCAACAGGAACAACCGGCTGTCGCGTACCAGCATGATATGCACGACGACGGGAAATCCGTCGCGCTCGGGGCGAGCCAAGGTTCCTCCTCCGGGGCAAGCGGCCTGTTATGGTGAGCCGTGCCGAAACTTGATTCAACCGCGTTTTTTTGGGATGTTTGCGGGTTCGCGTTTCGGCGCGAACCCATCGGAATCCCAATGGACATCGGCATGAGAGGCTGTCCATGACAGCGAGGACACACGGCCTGCCTCCGAAGCGGGGGCTCTACGATCCGGCATTCGAGAAGGATAGCTGCGGCGTCGGCTTCATCTGCGACATCAAGGGGCGCCCGAGCCGGGGCATCGTCGAGGATGCGTTGTCCATGAACTGTTGCATGGAACATCGCGGGGGTCTCGGCTACGAGAAGAACACCGGCGACGGCGCCGGAATTCTGCTCGGCCTGCCGGACAGGTTTCTGCGCCGGGCCGCCGGTGGGGAACTCGGTTTCGATTTGCCCGAGCGCGGCAGCTATGGCGTGGGTATCGTCTTCCTGCCCACCGATTCGGGCGAACGCGAAGCCTGCAAGCACGTGCTGGAGCGGGAGATCGCCGACGCGGGCCAGCGGCTGCTCGGCTGGAGGGAATTGCCCACCGATCCTGTCGGGGCCGACATCGGCAGCGCAGCCAGGTCAGCCATGCCGCACATGGCCCAACTCTTCATCGGCGCCGACATCGACAACCCCCTCGCCGGTGACGAGTTCGAGCGCAAGCTCTACCTGATCCGCAAGCACGCCACCCATCTGCTGCGCAGCGATACGAGCCTCGCGCAACGGCAGTCGTTCTATATCTGTTCACTGTCCTCCAAGGTCATCGTTTACAAGGGCATGTTGACGCCGAACCAGATGACGCCCTTTTTCAACGATCTGAGCGAACCGGATTTCGAGTCGCACCTGGCGATG
Organism: Candidatus Azophilus sp.; assembly: GCA_965220425.1. GTDB lineage: Bacteria > Pseudomonadota > Gammaproteobacteria > Pseudomonadales > Azotimanducaceae > Azophilus. Next base: position 234,121 of record OZ244830.1, read on the forward strand.
GTGCATTCGCGTTTCAGCACCAATACCTTCCCGTCCTGGGACCGGGCCCAGCCCAACCGGTTCATGTGCCACAACGGCGAGATCAACACCTTGCTCGGTAACGAGAACGCCATGAACGCCCGTCAGGGCGTCGTCAGTTCGCCGCTGTTCGGCGACGACATCGCCAGGCTGTTCCCGGTGGTGGAACCGGACTGCTCGGACTCCGGCACCTTCGACAACGTGCTCGAATTCCTGCTGATGACCGGGCGCAAGCTGCAGGAAGCGGTGCTGATGATGATTCCCGAGGCCTGGCAGCAGCATTCGGGCATGGACCCCGCGAAGCGGGCGTTCTACGAATACCACTCCTGCCTGATGGAACCCTGGGACGGCCCGGCCTCCATCGCCTTCACCGACGGCACCTACATCGGCGCCGTGCTCGACCGCAACGGGCTGCGCCCGAGCCGCTATTACATCACCGACGACGACCGCTGCATCATGGCCTCCGAGGTCGGCGTCGTGCGGGTCGACCCCGCCGCCGTGGTCGAGAAGGGGCGGCTGCAGCCGGGCCGTATCTTCCTCATCGATTTCGATCAGGGCCGCATGATCCCCGATGGGGAGATCAAGTCGGAATGGGCTTGCGCGCGGCCCTATGGCGCCTGGCTCGCCAAGCAGCGCATCGAACTCGACGAACTGCCCGCCGCCCAGGCCCCCGCGCCGGATTCCGCGACCCTGACCGCGCGCATGAACGCCTTCGGTTACACCGTCGAGACCATGCAGATCATGCTGCAGCCCCTGGTCATGGAGTTGCGGGATCCGCTCGGTTCCATGGGCAACGATGCGGCGCTCGCGGTGATGTCCGACAAGCCGCGCATGCTCTACGACTACTTCAAGCAGCGCTTCGCCCAGGTGACCAACCCGGCCATCGACTCCATCCGCGAGGAGGTGATCATGGCCCTGGAATGCTATTGCGGCCCGGAGCGGAACCTCTTGGAGACAACGGAAGCGCACGCGCACCGGCTGCGCATACCCCACCCCATTCTCTCCAACGAAGAACTGGCCGCCATCAAGCACCTCCACTACCGGGGATGGAAGACCGCGACCATCGACATCACGTTCCCGGCCGGTTCCGGCAAGGCGGGCCTCGAGACCGCGCTCGACCGGATCTCGGCCGAGGCCAGCCGCGCCATCGAGGACGGCTACAGCCTCATCGTGTTGTCCGACCGCGCGGTGGGCTGGAAGCGGGTGCCGATCAGCGCGCTGCTCGCCGTCGGCGCCGTGCATCACCACCTCGTCGAAACCCACGCACGCACCCGAATCGGCATCGTCGTCGAGACGGGCGAAGCGCGGGAGGTGCACCATCATTGCCTGTTGGCCGGTTACGGCGCCGACGCGATCAATCCCTATCTTGCGTTCGAGGCCCTGTGGGACTCCCGGGAACAGGGCTATCTCGACGATGCGCCGCATATCGTCAACAACGAGGATGTAATCGCCGCCTACCGCAAGGGCACGGCCAAGGGCATGCTGAAGGTGATGGCGAAGATGGGCATCTCCACCCTGCAGTCGTACAAGGGCGCCCAGATCTTCGAGGCGGTGGGCCTGGCCGAGGATGTCGTCGAGCGGGCCTTCCGCGGTACCGCGAGCCGTGTACAGGGTGTGGGACTCGCCGTACTTGGCGAAGAAATGGAGCGGCGCCATGCGCTCGGCTATCCGGGACGGAGCGGAAACGTCGCGGTATTGCCGAACCCGGGCGATTTCCACTGGCGCCGGCACGGCGATACGCACATGTGGGACCCGCAGGCCATCACCGACCTGCAGGTGGCCGCGCGGGCCGACGATGAGGGCGCCTACTGGCGATTCGCCGACCATGTCAACCGGGAGAACACGGCCAACGCCAACCTGCGCGGGCTGCTGACATTCAGGAGCGGCGCCAATGGCGCCCCGGTCGCGCTCGACGAGGTCGAACCGGAAAGCGAGATCGTCAAGCGCTTCGCCACGGGCGCCATGAGTTTCGGCTCCATCAGCGCCGAGGCCCACGAATCGCTGGCCATCGCCATGAACCGCATCGGCGGCAAATCGAATACCGGCGAGGGCGGCGAGGATGCACGCCGCTACACGCCGCTGCCGAACGGCGATTCCAGGCGCAGCGCCATCAAACAGGTGGCGAGCGGCCGTTTCGGCGTGACCATCGACTACCTCACCAACGCCGACGAACTGCAGATCAAGATCGTCCAGGGCGCCAAGCCCGGCGAGGGCGGCGAACTGCCCGGGCACAAGGTGGACGAGATCATCGCCGGCATCCGCCACTCGACGCCCGGCGTCGGGCTCATCAGCCCGCCGCCGCACCACGATATCTATTCCATCGAGGATATCGCCCAACTCATCCACGACCTGAAGAACGGCAACCCCCAGGCGCGCATCAGCGTCAAGCTCGGTGCGGAAGTCGGGGTCGGCGCGGTCGCCGCGGGCGTCACCAAGGCGCGTTCCGACCACCTGGTCATCGCCGGCGATTCCGGGGGCACGGGCGCCTCGCCGCTCACTTCCATCAAGCATGCCGGCCTGCCCTGGGAGCTGGGGGTCGCCGAGGCGCACCAGACGCTCGTGGTCAACAACCTGCGCTCCCGTGTCGTCCTGCAGACAGACGGTCAACTCAAGACCGGGCGCGATGCCGCCATCGCCTGCCTGCTCGGCGCCGAGGAATTCGGCTTCGCCACCGCGCCGCTGGTGACGCTGGGCTGCATCATGATGCGCAAGTGCCATCTCAACACCTGCCCGGTCGGCATCGCCACCCAGGACCCGGCGCTGCGGGAGAAGTTCGTCGGCCAGCCGGAACACGTCATCAACTATTTCTTCATGGTCGCCAGGGAACTTCGGCAGATCATGGCGGATCTCGGCTTCCGCACGGTCAACGAAATGGTCGGGCGGGTGGATGCGCTGGATGTCGACGATGCGGTGGACCACTGGAAAGCCAGCGGGATCGATCTCGCGGAAATGCTGACACCGGCGGAAGAGCCGCCGGAATTCCTGGGCTCCTACGCCATGCACCGGCAGGACCACGGCCTCGAGAAGTCGCTGGACAATCGGCTGATCGAACTTGCCGCGCCGGCACTGGAACGCGGCGTTAAGGTCTACCACGAGATGCCCATCGTCAACACGAACCGGGTCGTCGGGGGCATGCTCTCCAACGCAATCATCAGGCATCGCGGCCCGGCGATGCTCCCGGACGGCGCCATTCACTTCAAGTTCCGGGGCAGCGCCGGCCAGAGCTTCGGCTGCTGGCTCGCAAAGGGCGTCACCCTGGAAGTTGAAGGAGACGCGAACGACTACGTGGGCAAGGGCCTCTCCGGCGGCCGTCTCATCGTCTACCCGCCAAAGGAGTCCCGGTTCCCGCCCGAAAACAACATCCTGGTAGGCAACGTCGTGCTCTACGGCGCAACGTCCGGCGAATGCTTCTTCCGAGGCGTTGCGGCGGAACGGTTCTGTGTGCGCAACAGCGGGGCACAGGCGGTCATCGAGGGCGTCGGCGACCACGGCTGCGAGTACATGACCGGAGGCCGTGTCGTCATACTCGGCCCCACCGGGCGCAACTTCGCCGCCGGCATGAGCGGCGGCATCGCCTACGTCTGGAACCCGGCGGGAGACTTCCACGACCTGTGCAATCCCGAGATGGTCGAAGTCGAGCGTCTCGAGTCCGAGAGCGACCTGGCCGAGGTGCGCGGGCTCATCGAGCGCCATCTGGCCTGCACCGGCTCCACCGTCGCCCGCGCCGTACTCGCAGACTGGCGGCGGAGCGTGGCGCAGTTCGTCAAGGTCATGCCCGTCGACTACAAGCGCGTTCTCGAACAACGCAAGACGGCCGTCGCTGCCGGGTAAACGGGATGGGCAAGACCACGGGGTTCATGGAGTACGCCCGGGACGCGGCGCCCTATCGCGCCGCGGCGGCGCGCCTGCTGGATTTCAAGGAGATTTACACCGGCCACGATGTCGGGCGGCTGACCGTGCAGGGCGCCCGCTGCATGGACTGTGGCGTACCGTTCTGCCAGTCGGATGAAGGTTGCCCCATCCACAATCTCATACCCGAGTGGAACGATCTCATCTACCGGGACCACTGGCGCGAAGCCCTCGACCGTCTGCACAACACCAACAACTTTCCGGAATTCACCGGGCGCGTCTGCCCGGCGCCCTGTGAGGGTGCCTGCGTACTCGGCATCACGGATCCGGCGGTGACCATCAAGAACATCGAAATGGCTATCGTCGACAACGGGTTCGCAGAGGGCTGGGTCGTCCCCGAGCCGCCCGCGAAGCGAACCGGACGGCACGTTGCCGTCGTCGGCTCGGGCCCGGCGGGGCTCGCTGCCGCGCAGCAGTTGAACCGCGCCGGGCATGTGGCGGTGGTCTACGAGCGTGCCGACCGCATCGGTGGTCTGCTGATGTACGGCATTCCGAACATGAAGCTCGACAAGACGGAGATCGTCGACCGGCGAGTAGACCTGATGCGGGCGGAGGGCGTCGAGTTCCGGGCGAATTCACCGGTGGGCGACGGCTGCGACGGCAGCGTCGATGTGCGCGCCCTGGAACGTGAATACGACGCCGTACTGCTGGCGACCGGGGCGACGGTTCCCCGGGATCTGCCGATACCGGGCCGGGACTTGAACGGGGTGCACTTCGCGATGGAGTTCCTGACCCTGAATACCCGCAGCCTGCTCGATTCCAACCTCGCCGACGGCAACTACATCTCCGCCGGAGGCAGGGACGTCATCGTCATCGGCGGCGGCGATACGGGCACCGACTGCATCGGCACCGCCTTGCGCCACGATTGCAGGAGCCTGGTCAATTTCGAGTTGTTCCCGCGCCCGCCCGCAACCCGGGCGCCGCACAATCCCTGGCCGGCCTGGCCGGCGATCTTCCGCACGGAATACGGCCATGAGGAGTCCGCGGCCAAGTTCGGCAGCGACCCGCGCGTCTTTCTCGTCTCCTCGATGGAATTCCTGAGCGGCGGCAACGGCAGGGTGGCCGGTATCCGTACCATCGACGTCGAGTTCAAGGGCGGCCGCTTCGAGAATGTGCCGGGCACGGAACGGGAGTGGCCCGCCGACCTGGTACTGCTCGCCATGGGATTTCTCGGGCCCGAGCACGCCGTTTCGGACCCGCTCGAGATCGCCTGCGACGAGCGCGGCAACTACCGGGCGGACTACGGCAAATACCAGACCAACATCGAGACAGTCTTCGCCGCCGGCGACTGCCGCCGCGGCCAGTCGCTCGTGGTGCGCGCCATCAATGAAGGCAGGGAGGCCGCCCGGGAGATCGATCGCTACCTGATGGGTTCCACGGAATTGCCCTAGTGTCCTGGGTCACAAATACGTTGAGTGTTCAGGGCGAGCAATTTTGGTCGCTGGCAAGGCGCGCCGACGAGCAGTGGCAGGCACCACGGGAGGAGGCGCAACGCGGCCAGCGGCCAAAAGGGCCGTCCTGAATCCAACGTATTTGTGACCCAGGACACTAGCCCGCGGTCAAGGTAGCCAGCAGCGCACCGCGGTCGATATCCGCAACGACCACCGCTTCGCCGATGCGCCGGGCCAGAACAAGGCGCATGCGGCCGTCGACAGCCTTCTTGTCGACAGCCATGGCATCCAGCATGGCGGCCGGCCCGATCCCTGGCGGTATCTCCACCGGCAAGCCAAGTTCGCGTATGGCCGCGAGTACACGCGATGCGTCCCGTTCGGCAAGCAATCCGTGCCGCACCGAGCAGTCCGCGGCCATTGCCATGCCGATCGCAACGGCTTCCCCGTGCAGCAGTTGCTCGTATCCCGTGAGCGTTTCGATGGCATGGGCAAAGGTGTGGCCGAAGTTCAGAATCGCCCGCAAGCCGCTTTCACGCTCGTCCGCCGCCACCACCTGCGCCTTGGTTGCGCACGAGATTCGCACGGCATGAGCCACGGCGCCGGTAGCGCGGCTCAACAGGGCGTCAGCGCTGGCTTCCAGCCAGGAAAAAAATGATTCGTCCCGGATGACGCCGTACTTCAGTACCTCGGCAAGACCGGCCCGGTATTGCCGCTCCGGTAGCGTGGCCAGGGTGTCGGTATCCGCAAGTACGCAATTCGGCTGGTGGAACGCGCCGATCATGTTCTTGCCGAGGGGGTGATTCACGGCGGTCTTGCCGCCCACGGAGGAGTCGACCTGGGCGAGCAGCGTGGTGGGAACCTGAATGCAGGAAACCCCACGCTGATAGGTAGCGGCGGCGAAGCCGGCAATGTCGCCGACGACCCCGCCGCCCAGGGCCACTATTGTGGTTGAGCGGTTGTGCCGCCTTTCCATCAATGCGTCGAGGATGCGCGAGTAACTCTCCAGCGTCTTGAATCTTTCCCCGTCCTGCAGTTCGCAAACGTCCGTACGTACATCGCCCAGGGCGGCGCGCAGCGCTTCCAGGTACAGGGGCGCCACGGTCTGATCGGTGACCACCATCGCCTGATTGCCGCGCAGATGAGGCCGCAGAATTCCGGCCTGACGCAGCAACCCCGCACCGATCAGAATGGGGTAGCTGCGCTCGCCGAGATCGACTTCGAGTTCGATCATGCGACGACCCCGTCGTCCTGCAGCCTGCGCTCGATTTTCCTGGCCAGCGCCCTGGCTCCCTGATTGTCCGTGAAGAACCGGTAATCGGCTATTTCGGCGTACAGCGGTGACCTGTCCTCGAGCAGGCGGTTCAGCGTTTCCCGGCGGTCGCCCGCTTGCAATATCGGACGTTTGCGGTCGCGGCAGGTGCGTTCCACAAGTTGATCGACGGAGCTGTCCAGATGCACCACGCAACCGCGGCCCGCCAGCATGCTTCGATTGGCAGGCCGCAATACCGCGCCGCCGCCGGTCGCCAGCACAATGCCTTCCTTTTGAGTCAACTCGTCGATCACGGCCTGTTCGCGGTCGCGGAAACCGCTTTCCCCTTCCACATCGAAGATCCACGCAACGGGTGCGCCCGCCCGCTCCTCGATGACGTGATCCGAATCGAAGAATTTCCGGCCGAGGGAATCTGCGAGCAACCGCCCGATAGTGCTCTTGCCCACCGCCATGAGCCCGACAAAGTAAATATTCTGTCGCACGGCGGGATTCTACCGCGCCCGCGCAACTCAACGCCCGCTGCACGCCCACACTCGTCTATGGAACCAATCGTTCACCCGTTGATTTTTCTGCATTTCAGGCCGGTCCAATGCAACATGATGCGGCGATCGGGGTCCGAGTGGGCATGCGGCAGGGTCATCCGGCACGCCAGGCGGACGCGCTTTCCCGGAATTATGGGCGCAAGCGCAAGCCTTAAAGGAGCCGGGTGACCGTGCCGCACGCCTACTCTCCTTCCTGGAACGGAATTGTTCCCTGCGCATCAATGCTCCGCGGGCGTGGACACGGCCGTCTCCTGCACCAGGATGCTGGGCGTAACGAACACCAGCAGTTCCTGTTGGTCGTCGCGTTCGCTCCTGCGCCGGAACAGGCGCCCGAGGTGCGGCACATCCCCCAGTAGTGGCGTCTTGTCCGTCGAGAAATTCCTGACCGTCTGGAAAATCCCGCCGAGCACCACGGTCTGGCCATCGTTGACCAGGACTTCGGTACGGATCTGATTGGTATTGATCGATGGTATGCCGTTGAAAATCTGGCCGACCGTGTCCTGCTTGACATCGAGTTGCATGATGATGCGGTCATCCGCGGTGATCTGTGGCGTCACCTGGAGGGAGAGCACCGCATCCTTGAAAGCGGTCGAGGTCGCACCGCTGCTGGTTGCTTCCTGATACGGAATCTCGACACCCGACTCGATTACCGCCGGCGACTTGTTGGCGGTGACGATCTGCGGACGCGCCACGACTTCGGCGAATCCTTCCGCCGCCAGCGCGGAGATCTCCAGATCGACCAGGTAGCCGTCTCCGGTAATGCCCACGCCGAAACTCGACGCTCCCGACCGTGAGACCCCCAGGTCAACCGCGAGCCCCTCCGGGTATGAGAGGCCGATTCGGTCCGCCGCGCCGGCTCCGGAGTCATGCAGTTCCTGTACCGTGGCGAGCGACCCACCGTATCTCAGTTCCGATGGCCCGTTGTTTCTGACCGCGCCGCCGCCCCAGCGAATGCCCAGTTGTTCGGAAAAGTTGTTGCTGGTGGCGACGATCCGCGATTCGATCAGCACCTGCCGTACCGGGACGTCCAGCCGCCCGATCACCCGGCGAAAGGCTTCGATATTGGCTGAACTGTCCGTGAGGACGATGACGTTGGTGCGCTCGTCAACGATAGCGCTGCCGCGCGCCGAGAGCATGGAGCCTTCGCTGCCGGAAGCCGCAAACAGGGCGAGCAGGTGGGCGGCGTTTGCATATCGGACCTGAATGAACTCGCTGGTGAGCGGCGCGAGGTCTGCCAGATTCTGCCGATTTTCGAAGTCGAGCCGCTCCCGCGCCGCGATTTCCTCCGCGGGCGCAACCAGCACCGCATCGCCTTCCCGCCACCGGCCCAAACCCCTCATCTTGAGGATCAGCGCCAACGCCTGCTCCCAGGACATGTCCTCCAGCAAGAGGGTGATGCGGCCCGTGACGGTATCGCCCGCAACCAGGTTGAAACCGCAGAGATCGGCGATCAACTGCAACGCGGCGCGCACTTCGATGTCCTGAAAGTTGAGCGACAGCTTGCCGTCCTCGAACCGGGCGGAACCGCCTTCGCCGGCTGCGCTGCCGGGCCGGCGAGCGGAACGCTTTGAGCCGGGGCCGTCCAAACAGCCATGGGCCGCGGCCGAGGGCTTGTCGTTCACCGCCACTGCCGGCGCCTGTGCGGCGTCGGCCGCGGCCATTGCCGTCCACAACGAGAAAAGTACCGTCACCACGGCGAACCGGCCACGCGCTCGTTTCATTGCTGCCGATCCTCCTTGAGCCCCGGCAACGACTGTTCCAGGGAAATCGTGCGGGGGCGCTCTATCCAGCCGCCCGCGCCATCCGGCGCAATCTCCAGGAGTTGCATCGCCAGGGGTTCGATGCTGCGAATCCGCCCCCGCTCCTCTCCCAGGTAGTCCCCCACCTCGACGCGGTGCACCGCCGCGCGGTCGACACGCACCAGTCCGAAGCGCACGGCGCCACGGGCCAGGGTACCCACCATGGATATCCGGGCGACCGGATAACGCTCCAGGTATGGCCGGGACCGGTTGAGATCCGTAGCGACGGAAGCGCCGGCACGTCCCGGTTCGACTGCACCCGGGCCGGGCAAAGGATCGAAAGGGCTGCGCCGGCCGAGCGCCCGGTAGGTGAAAGTCTCCGGTTTCTCCAGAGGCGGCAGCGGCTCCGCTTGCGCCACAGGCCGAACGCGAACCTCCTCCATGAAATCTTCAAGGTCGGAGAGGCCGTCACCGGCGCCGCAACCGGCCACCGCGAGTAACGAGATCGCGACGCCCCTCACTTTGCGCCATCCTCCTCGTCGAGGCGCCAGTAGATCCTGGCCAGCACCTGCATCCTGACACTGTGCCGGGTTCCGTCCGTCTTACTGGCTTCAAGGTCGAAATCGTGCAGCGTGACGATCCGCGGCAGGCTTGCCACACGGCTCACAAAGGCGCCGATCTCGTGATAGCCGCCCTCGACCGAGATTTCCATGGGCCGTTCCGCGTAGAACCCGGCTCGACGCTCCGGCTTGAGGTCGACGCTGCGTACAATCAGGCCGTTGCCCGCTGCCGCCACCGTGATGTCTTCCAACAGATCGGGAATTTCCGCGTCCCGCGGCAGTTGCCTGTGCAGTGCCGCCACCGTCGTTTCTAGAGGTTCGCGCCTCGCGTGGTAGGCCCAGAGCGTTGCGGCCTGAGCGGCCTTGCGCTCATAGACCCGCCGCGACTCGTCCTCGGTGAGGCGCGCCAGTACCAGGCGCTCCCGGCTGGGCGCCAGGTACCACGGATAGCCGGCGCCCAACACGATCCCGAACACCAGCACCGTGGCCGTTGACTTCGCCCACAACGGCCAGGCGCCGACACGTTCGAAAGACAGGGCGGCGGGTTCGAAGCGGCGCAGCCCCTTGAGGATTTCCCGCCAGTGCATCTCTATCCCCCTTCCCCGGCAGCACCGGGGCCAACCGGCAGGACCTGGAGGAAGGTCATCTCGAAAGTACTGGCTTCCGGGCCGTACGCATCGCCGTGCGGATCTTCGCGGAGGCGTTCGAGATGGGCGGAGGCGAATTGCGCCGAGCTTTCGAGGTTGCGCATCAGCGCCGCAACAAGACGGTTGGATGCCGCACGGCCCTCCACTTCCATCAACTGCCCGCGCCTCTCGACACGGCCGTAGTGAACGCCCTGCACCTGGGTGTTCACCAACGCGTCGAAAACACGCACGGTATCCGGCCGGCTGTTCCGCAGGCGAAGGATAACCTTCATGCGTGCCAGCAGTTGCTCGTGTCGGGCCCGCCGGCTCCGCGCCTCCTCGACCCGCCGCTCGAGCACGGCGGTTTCCTGTTCGAGCAGGCGATTGCGGCGCTCCTGTGCCTCGATGCGCTGTTCCAGAGACCAGCCGGCCGCCGCCATCACAAACACACCCGCAAGGATCGCCGCGGTCAGGGCGCCAACCATCGCCCTGGACCCGCGTGCCCGCTCGAGATCGCGCCAGGGCAGCAGGTTGATTGCAGACCTGGCGTTCACGCGCATGACATGACTAGCCCGCATCGCGAAAGGCGCCACATGCCGGAAACCTCATTCGAAGCTTCTCATCGCCAACCCGCAGCAGAGCGCCAGCGCGGGTGCATCGGCTGCCAGCGTGTCCGCATCGATCAGCGGGGACACGGACATGCCGGCGAACGGGTCGGCGACGGCCGTCGGCGCCTGAAGCGCGTTCTGCAGTGCATCCAACAACCCCGGCGCAGAGGCCGCGCCACCGATCAGCAGGATGCGGTCGACATCGGTGTAGTGGGTTGACGAGTAGAAGAACCGCAGCAATCGCGACAGGTGCCCGGCCACCTCCTCATTGAAGGGCTGCAGGACGGACTCGGCGAAGCCGCCCGGCAAACCGCCCCGCCGGACGGCGCTGTCGGCCTCCTGAAACGGAAGCGAGTAGCGCTGCTGGATGGCCTTCACAAGCTGCCGGCCGCCAATGGGTTGCCCACGGCTGAACACCACCTGCCCGTCAACGAGAACCCACAAGGTAGTTGCCGTTGCGCCGATGTCGGCGAGCGCGACGACGAGTTCGCCTACCTGCCTGCCCAGTTGCGGCTCCAGCAACTCGAACAGGCGCTCCACAGCCTGGCCTTCCGGCTCAACGACCGCCGGCTCGAGACCGGCGGCATGCAATATCTCACAGAGCCCCGCGATGTCTTTCCTGCGGCAGGCCACCAGCAGCACCTCCGCCTGTTCCGGGTGGTGTTCGGACAAACCCCGCACTTCGAAATCGATGGCCACCTCATCGAGCGGGAAGGGAACGTAGCGGTCCGCGTCAGCGGTAATCCGTTCCAGGATGTCCGTATCGGACAGGAATGAATCCACGACGATGGTCCTCGCGGTCACCGCCGGCCCGCCCACGGCGACGACCGCCCGCGAGACCCGGCTCCCTGAACGCGAACGCGCACGCTTTAACGCTTCACCAACCTCCTCAACATCTCTAATATTCCCTTCGACGACAGCATCGGGCGGCAGGGCCTCGAGCGCGCAGGACTCGACGCGACAGCTACCGTTGCTCATGGACAGTTCAAGAACCTTCACGGAGGCGGAACCGATGTCCAGACCAAGCAACTTCTTGCGCTTTCCCTTTTTGCCGATCAGCCCCATATCGGCTTCGCCCTCCATGCCGTTCTGCAGCCCGCGACGTTCCACGCGACAGGTCGCCAGGAAGAAATTCCCGGCGGGAAGGCGCACCGGTTACCGCCCCGGCCCCTCGCTCGCGCACGACGCCCTCGCGACGAAAGCCGGTGAGCGATGCGGGCTGGGCCGGCACCGAACGATCGTGGGGAGCCCATGATTCCCAAACGCCTCACATGGAAGTCCGCCCTGGTCTGGTTGGCATTGACGATACTGGCCGGAGGGGTATGCGGTCTGTCGGGCATTTTCCTTTATTTGAACCCGCAAATTCCTACAGCGGAGAGCTATCGGCACGTCAAATTGCAGACACCGCTGCGGGTCTTCAGCGAGGATGGCGCGCTGCTCGGTGAGTTCGGCGAGCGCCGCCTGATCCCCGTTACCCTGGACGAGGCGCCACCCCTGTTCCTGCGCGCGGTGCTCGATACCGAAGACAAACGCTTCTATGAACACAGCGGCATCGACTTCATTTCTCTCAGCAACGATGTCATCGGCCTGTTGCACGACCTGGTGACCGACGGGTCGCTCAGCGGGGGCGCAAGCACAATCACCATGCAACTCGCGCGCAATGTGTCGTTTACGCTGGAACGGCGCGTGCTGCGCAAGCTCAAGGAGATGCTGCTCGCACTCAAGGTCGAACGCGAACTGACCAAGGACGAAATACTCGAGCTCTATATCAACGTCGTGCCGTTCGGCAAACGCGCCTACGGCGCCGAAGCCGCCGCGCGCACCTATTACGGACAGCCGCTCCGGGAGCTGAGCCTGCCGCAACTGGCGATGCTGGCCGGCATTCCCCAGGCGCCGACGGCGGGCAATCCCATCAATGGGCCGGAACGCGCGTTACGCCGCCGCAACCTGGTGCTGTCCCGCATGTACAGCCAGGGCTCAATCGATGCAGCTCGGTACCGCACCGCCGTGGACACTCCCATTACGGCAAGGGTGTTCAGCCGCGAGGTGGACGTTCCCGCGCCCTTTGCCGCCGAGTGGGTGCGACAGCAACTCATCGGCCGGTTCCCCGACCTGTACACCGGCGGTTACGAAGTCTTTACCACGCTACGGGGGCCGCTCCAGAAAGCGGCAACGGTTGCGTTGCGCAAGGGATTGACCGGCTACGACCGGCGGCATGGCTATCGCGGCCCGGAACGCCGGTTCGCAAGCGCCGGGGAGGCCGTCGATGCACTGGCCGGGCAGTCGATTTACGCCGGCCTGGCGCCGGCCGCGGTGGTCGAGGTCGCCGAAGATCACTTCCTTGCCGCATTCGCCGACGGCGCCAGCGCCATCGTGCCCTTCGAGGCCATGCGGTGGGCGCGGCCCTTCATCGATGTGGATGCCCGTGGACCGGCGCCGAAGACGCCCGCCGAAGTGGTGCAGGCCGGTGATCTGATCCGCCTGCAGGCCGGCGAAGAAGGCTGGCGCCTCGCTCAGCTACCGCAGATCCAGGGCGCCCTGGTGTCCATCGATCCCAATACCGGCGGCGTGCTCGCACTGGATGGCGGCTTCGACTTCGCCATGAACCAGTACAATCACGCCCTGCAGGCCGCGCGGCAGCCCGGCTCCGGTTTCAAGCCTTTCGTGTACTCCGCGGCACTGGACAAGGGCATAACGCCCGCGTCGATATTCATGGACGCCCCGCTGGTCTTCGACGACAGCAACCTCGAATCGCAATACCGGCCCGATAACGACAACAACCGCTACAACGGGCCCACCCGGCTCCGGGAAGGGCTCTACCGGTCGATCAACCTCGTGTCCATGCGCGTGCTGATCGAGATCGGCGCCGGACCGACCCTCGATTACGTGCGCCGCTTCGGTTTCGACACGAGCACGTTCCCCCGCAATACCCAGTTGGCGATCGGCGGCGGCACCATGGCCGTCACGCCGATGGAGATGGCGGCCGCCTACGCGGTTTTCGCAAACGGAGGATACGGCGTAACCCCGTACATCGTCCGGCGCGTGCTCGATATCAACGGCAATACGGTCTTCGAGGCCAGCCATCCGCAAGTCTGCAGAGCCTGCGACGAGGCCCCGGCGGACCTCCCGGAACAGGAACCCGCCAACCTGGAGGACTTGTTTGCGGAACAAGGCAAAACCCCGGTTGAGCCTGCCGTGAAGGTGGTGGACGAGCGCAACGCGTTCATCATGCACTCGATGCTGGGCGACGTGATCCGCCGCGGCACCGGCCGCCGGGCCCTGGCCCTCGAGCGGGACGATCTGGCCGGCAAAACCGGGACCACCAACGATGCCGCCGACACCTGGTTCAACGGCTACAACCCGGACGTGGTCACAACGGTGTGGGTAGGTTTCCCGGACCACAGTCCGCTCGGCGAGCGGGAATACGGTTCGAATACGCCGTTGCCGATCTGGATCGACTACATGGACGTTGCCCTGGACGAGCGGTCGGAATCGTTTCCCGCCCAACCGCCCGGCGTATTGACCATGAAGATCGATCCGGCAACCGGCGAACTGGCGGCATCCAATGAGGAAGAAGCCATTTTCGAATACTTCCTGGCCGAATACGCGCCCCGCGCCGGATCGAGAGACGGAGCCGATACGCCACCCGGCGCCGAACGGGAAATCAAGCCGGAAGATATCTTCTGAGCCACGCAGGTTCAGGCCCGCCCGGCTAAACGCAGTTACTTGAAAGGTCCCACCCCGGCGTGCCGGGGCGCTGACGCGCAAGCAACAAACGCCTCCGGTGGTTTGCTCAATGCAGTTGGGCGGTTCTGTCAGACAAAACCTGCTTGAGCCCGTAAAGCCCTCTCTCGTAGTCTGCGTAGATGAAGAACAGTCCCTTCCGATATTTCAAAACCTCGCCCGAGATCATCCGCCTTGCCGTGATGATGTACATCCGTTATCCACTGTCGCTACGCCAAGTCGAAGACATCCTGTTCGAACGCGGCATCGACGTCAGTCACGAGACGATTCGGTACTGGTGGAACCGATTCGGTCCCAAGTTTGCCGCCGAGATCCGGAAACGGCGAGTCGACGGGCGCAACTGGTCGAACTGGCGCCGGCACCTCGATGAAGTCTTTGTCCGGATCAACGGCGAGCGCCACTACCTGTGGCGCGCCGTCGACCACGAAGGCGAGGTGCTTGAAGCGTTCGTCACAAAACGGCGCGACCGTCGGGCAGCGCTTAAGTTTCTCAAGCGCACGATGAAACGCTATGGCCGACCGAGTTCAATCGTCACAGATCGGCTGCCGTCGTATCGAGCGGCGATGAAAGCGCTCGGAAATCCGGGACGTCAGGACTGCGGTCGCTGGCTGAACAACCGGGCCGAGAATTCTCATCTCCCGTTTCGCAGGCGGGAAGGCGCGATGGCGCGCTTCCGGGATATCAAGACCCTGCAGAAGTTCGCCGCAGTCCATGGCTCGATCTACAACCACTTCAACCACCAACGCAATCTCAACCACCGCCAAGTCTTTAAACAGCACCGGGCCGCCGCATTGGCCGAGTGGCGTGAACTGGCAGCCTGATAATCCTCGAAAACAGATTTCGCAGGTTCGATATCGTTATTCTGACAACGCCGCCCTACAGGCGTCCGTTCACGGCCACGGTGGATCGAGATCTTCTTCTAGCGAAGACGTTACGCCGCGAACAAGGCTCTTGCGCGCCAACAGATCAATTCGATGGGTCTTCCCGATTCGCTGGATGTCTCGCTCGGACACGCCCGCTTCACCCGCGTGAACCGGCCAACGCCGCACGGCTTCCAGAACTCTGTCGAGAATGGCTGTAGCCCGGACCGGCTTTATCCCTGAAGTCCTGGCAAACGCGATCAAGTCGCTGCTCTCGAATCCATCCAGTTTGCCGGCCAGGCTCATCTGGTGTCTCCCAGTCCAGGCGCCACTGGGGTTGTACGAGTAAGCAACGTCGTAGGCGGGGGACAGTCGCCACGCACCACTCCGGTCCATCAGGAATGAGATGTTCTTGACGTGATCGTCCTGATTTCGGGCTGCAATGTTGAAAACGGCGCGGCGATACTGCTCTTCTGCGGCCTGCATACCGAGGCCCAACTCGAGAACGGTCTGAATTGCCTGCTCGTAGGCGTAGAGACCGGCCTGGTTGTAGTCAAAATGCCGGAGTGCGGCGAGGGATTGCATGTGAATCTTTCGTTCGGCAGCGTCCCGGTCGAAACGCCGCGTCATGAAGTGGGCGCGCGCCCCCTCTTGATGCAAGCGACAGTCCGACATCGCGATGCCCGCTTTACGGGCCATCAGGTGGTACGCGTATTCGATTCTCCCGTATCCCTGCGGATCCGCGAGTTCACGGTCTCGGTTGTCTACAATGCCATCGAACTTGAGAATCCAGTGCTCGAACCCAGGCGGCGCGTCGACCTGCCCAGAGCGAAACTCGCCCGTTTCGGGGTTCCATGCCAGGACTGCCTTGGCTCTTGCGCCACCGGCCGAAGTCCCAACAGCAAGGATGACCTCCAGAGCCTCCCTGTCGTCCGGTCCTTCGAGTCGCCCCGCCAACGCCATGCGGTCGCTCAAAACACGGTTGGCGAGGACGACCAGCCGGTCGATCTGTATGCGCGCGGCCTTTCCGCGCGGACCAATCACGGGCTCGAACTCGAGCGCCCCGACGGCGCGCGCACCGGTATAACAGAGCCTTTCGACGGGGTTGAACGATTCCCTGGAGCGTCCGCTCATCGCGAGCCACATGTCGATCAGGCGATTTCCGAAGCGGTCAGGCAACGAATCTGCGAGCATCCCCGGAAGCCCCTTGAACGCCCTGTTGTTGCGAAACTCAGGGAAGTCATAAGATTCTTCGCTCACCGGCATCATGAATGGGGAGAGTTCGACGCCGGCACGCCCGAACTCCGGTTCGTACTGGAATACGGCAATACCTCGGTCGTCAACCCAAGAGACAGCGCCGATCCGTCTGCCCCACAGGTTTACGGCGGCATCAGTCATCCGCTTCGTCCCCCCACGTCCACGGCTCGCCGGAGACGTCTGTGCTTCTCGGGCGTGCGCGCTGCCGCTCTTTGCCCCGGGCGTCGATCCGCTCGATCGGGCGGACCCGATTCTGTGGCAAGGCGGCGAGTAAGCCCTCGTGCAGTCCGAGTGCGATGACGACGCGCAGAAAGGTATCCAGGCTTGTAGGCTGGCCGGCTTCGAGCCGACGAAGCGTTCGCAATCCCACACCGGATTGGGTTGCAAGGGTTTGCTGTGTGACGTTCCTGGCAAGGCGCAGATTCGCCAAGCGAGAACCCATTTCGGACTGCAGATCCTGAGGGGCCGACGAAGTTGCAAACGAATAGGCCATATTTGGCACACTAAATAATAAAATGATGGTTTAAAGGCATAATATAACTCTAACTTGTGCCGTTTCAAGTGGTGCAATATACAGAGTGGCGGGCACAGGGTCCTGTTCATTGCCCTGTGCCGCTCATTCAGTGGCCGTCGCCAAATGCGTCAATGAATCGGAGAATCGATTAGCTTTCGGAGTTCGTGAGGATCGAGACGGACCGCTCGCGAATCGCGGACATTGAAACCTGTGGGGTGCGAATTCCAATTTACATCAGTCGTGAGTCGAATAGGAATTGGCACCCCACACGTTCGTGGATGTCGCGGTCGGCACCGCTGGGCGCGGCATCAGCCCGTCCTTGAGGTGGGGGCTGCCTGCCAGTTTGCATTTTCTACGACAGAATTGACATACATCAATATCGTCGTATAGTTATTTATCCGGCAACTCTGTTTTACAACAAAATTGATGTGCAAATGGACCAGATGCCCGAATTCTATACCGGGGCTCCCATCGACCCTGTTGACCTGCGATTTCGCGGTGCGTTTCTGAGGGAACTCTGGCAAACGTTGCGCGCCGGGCATGTGGTACTGACGGCACCCCGACGAACCGGCAAAACCAGCGTTATGGACCACATGCGTGACCATCCCGAAAACGGATTCTCGGTGGTTTCGATCAATACCCAGGATCTGACCCATCCAGCCGACTTCTTCCAAGTGCTGATCGATGCATTGCATGATGGGCACCCGAACTTCGTCCGCGACCAACTTGCTGCAGGTTGGGAGCTCGTGAATGGTGTGCTTGGAAGGATCGATGAAATTGGAGTAGGAGGTTTCAAACTCGCGCTACGCGAAGGCGCCCCCGATTGGCGCGAAAACTGGCGACACCACGGTGACCGGTTTCTCGCCCAAGCACGCAAAACCTGCGTGCCTATTCTGTTCATCGTCGACGAATTTCCCGACATGCTGCTCAACCTGTCCCGGCAAAACGAACCCTTGCTGCGCGAGTTCCTCGGCTGGTTTCGCACCCAACGGCTAGGCCCCGCACCGGCCAGAGACTCAATTCGTTGGTTGGTTGGCGGCTCGGTCAACTTGGCATCGACTCTCGACGCGCTCGGGCTGGTGGATCTCATCAACGACCTTGAAGACATGCCTCTGCCTCCGCTCTCCGACGGAGACATTGGAACCTTCTTGAACGATATGCTAGGAGGGCGAGGCGTCCCATTTGAAGAAGACGTTTTGGAACGGCTAATCGTTCGCCTGGGCCGTCCCATCCCGCTGTTCATGCAGATGCTTACCCAGGATCTCTACCGGTTGTGGAAACGTGAGCATCGCAAAATCCTAGCCTCGGATGTCGATGCCGTGTTCGACGCGCTCATTGTCAGTTCCGGCGCCCGCACCCGGCTACAACACTTCCATTCGCGGATACGGCAATACTACAAGGACCCGGAGCGTTCGATTGCCCCTGCCTTGCTCGGCCAGATCAGCATGTCCGCGTCAGGGCTGCGGCGTGAAACGCTGTTGCAGGAAACGGAACGCCTGCTGGCGGACCTTGGCCTCGAACTCCCGTCGCATGAACGCAAACAACTATTCAATCGCCTATTGCTCGACCTCGAGAACGATTTCTACATCGTCGAAATCGAAAATTCCAAATACGATTTCGCCAGCGGTGTGCTGAAGTTGTGGTGGAGGAAATACTATGCCTGAACCGCCCCTCAATACGAACATTGGGCTGTACCGGTCGGGCGTGACCAGTCCAGAACGCTTACGCCGAACCAGCGTCGGGCGTCAACACCTGCTCGACAACGCCATCGAATCCTTGCGAAATTCCTTGGGCAGAAAGTCGAAACATCACATGTTGTTTATCGGCCCGCGCGGCATTGGCAAGACCCACCTGCTCTCATGCATTGAAGACGCTGTTCGATCAGACAAAACGCTAAGTGCGAGGGCGGTGGTTGTGCGATTCCCGGAGGAATCGAATCGGACGCGTTCCTTCGCCGACTTCCTGATCGGTCTTTGTCGAATTTTGAAAGATGTCTTCGAAAACGAACCGATATGGTCGGACTTGTTTACCGACGTGGAAACCGAGGAAGACAACGACACTGTAGTCGACACACTGGTCCCTGCAATCCGCGAACAGAATCGCCGTTGCAATCGCACGATGCTCGTGATGCTCGAAAACCTGGGAGAAATCTTTGCCCGGCAAATCCGTAGCAAGGATGACATCGCCTCATTACGGAAGTTCCTAATGGCCGACAATGGCTGCCTGCTGTTGGCCACCGCACCGATGCACTTCGACGGAATCACCGACATACGGCAACCGTTTTACGACTTCTTTGATATTCAGATCTTGGACAACTTGAGCTTTGAAGAATCCGTTGAAGTCATCCGGCTGAATCTGCAGTGGGATGAACGAAAGGACATTCTGGATACGTTTGATGACTTGCGTCCTCGTTTCCAAGCCCTCTATCGAATGACGGGGGGAAACCCACGACTGACGATGATGCTCTACGAATTGATCGCCCACGAATCGGTCACCGGCGTGCAGGACCAATTCCACCTGCTGCTCGACAGGATTTCGCCGTTCTATCAAGGACGACTGAACGACCTGCCGCCCGGCCAACGCGCGCTACTGGAATGCCTAGCCGGCATGCGCGACCAGGAAAAGACGCCGGCCGCTATCGCTGCACGAATGCGCATGAGCCAGCAGGAAACTTCCTCACTGCTGAAACGCCTCTCCGATGCCCACTACCTGCGCTCAACCCGGAACCCGCGAGACAAACGCTCGCATCTTTACACGATTCGCGAGGGGTTCTTCGATATCTGGCTCGCAATGAACCATTCCCTCGGTGCGCGCAAACGTCTGCCGTTTTTGCTCAAGTTTTTCAACCTCTTCTACCCGAGCATCGACGCGCGAGAAGAAAAACGGCGTCTACTGCGTGAAAAAGTCGTCCAAGATGGGAATTTCGATGCGGAAAAGGCCCTCGATTACCTGAGTGAAATCGGCGACGCCAAGGAAAAGGCGATCGCGAAGTTCAGTATGGCTAGGCTCTACGCCTCCCGTGGGGTTGCCGAACAAGTAGTGAACTACATACTCGAAGCCGCACCGTTGGCTGGTGACGCCGTAAGCCAATCCATTGCTCGCATCATTACAAGCACCCCGTCCGATCGCGACTATCTTTCAGAAGTTGAGGAAATGATCGCATGCTGGGAAATGCATCGAAGCGGTGAATTAGAAGAGTTCGCCTACCGGCTTACGGAGATGGGTAAAACGCTTACGCTGCGCACGTTCTCCGAAACGAAACTCTCATTCCTCCAAGATTCGCTTGAAAGCATGGGCGATGGCAAAGAACGAATCCGGCAACGCCTCAGAATCGCCGCGATATTAAAGGAACTCGTACGATTGGAGGGCTCCGAGGATCAATTGCGCCCCGCCCTTGCCGAGGCGACCGCTATCGCCGATGCCGGCCTTATAGCATGGGCTTCGAACGACTTGGCCGCATTGCTGCACGACACCCAAGGGATCGGTGAAGCTGAACCCATATTGCGCAGAGCGCTGGACATAAGTGAAGCCGCCTACGGCAGACAGCACCCAATCTTGTCACCGTTGCTCAATAAGTTGGCGTTTCTGCTACATGACGCCAACCGAAACGAGGAAGCTGAGGCGCTATTGCGCAGAGCACTGGAAGTCGATGAGGTCAGCTTCGGCAATGAACACTCGAATATGGCGATAGTCTTGAACAATTTGGCAATTTTTCTGCACAGAACCAATCGGATCGAGGAAGCTGAGTCACTGTTGCGGAGAGCGTTGGCGATCAATGAGTCCGCCTTCGGTGCCCAACACCGGACCATGGCACCTATTTTGAGCAACCTGGCGCGATTGCATCGTGACACCAATCGGATGGAGGAAGCCGAGCAACTCGCGCGCCGTGCCTTGGAGATCGATGAGGCTGCGTTTGGCACCCAACACCCGATCGTGGCGGCCGATTTAATTAACTTGTCGATACTGCTACACGGAACCAAACGGGAGGAGGATGCTAAATTGCTGATAAAGCGAATGGTCAACGTATTGGAATCTTTCGGTTTGGAAAGCGGAAATGCACGGCCCAAGTCCTATCGCGTGAGCCTGGGCCACAAGATCTTGCAGCGGTCGATGGGAACATTTGATCTGGACCAATAGGCAACGTCAATCGAGTTGCCGATTCAATTCCTACGCGGCGTCGCATCGGAGGAAACCGACGCACCTGCTCCGCGAATCGCGCCGAGCGCGCAAACTGGACCTTCGCTCGCCAAATCTCGAGCCGGGAAATGGCCGTCCGCCAGCACGAAGCAATCGGCGCGGGCTGCTCAATCCAGACCCGCTACGACCGTTGCCAGGAATTTGCCGTAGGGCACCGCCAGGCCGAGATGCTCGAATCGCTGCTCGAACTCGCCTTGATAGACCAGATATCGCTGGACTTCCCGATTGGCGATCTGCTCGAAACGCACCAGTCCCCTGAACATCTTTTCATGAACCCTCGATGAGGACTTGAACTCGACCGCAATGCACTCGGCGCCGGTTTCAACGACGAGGTCCACTTCCACCCCCATCGCGTCGCGATAGCTGCTTATTCGCCAGCCTTTCTTGTGGAGCCGGTTGTAGTAGATGATCTGGAGAATCATCCACTGCTCGAACAAGCTGCCCAATTCTTCCCTGCTGAAATAAGCCGGGTTCCGTTTGCCCAGAAGAGAGTTCCTGACTCCAAGGTCGAAAAACATGAACTTCTCTTTCTGCCTGGCTCGCCGTTCCTTGCTGACCTCCTTATAGCTTGGGAGCAGTTCGACCAGCAGCGTGTCGGAGAGTATTTCCATGTACCGCCGGATCGTATCCTTGTTGATCTCGCTGTCGGAGGCGACTTTGGAATAGTTCAGGTATTGGCCGCTGAGTTCTGCGGCCAGGTCGAGAAAGCGGCTGTAGGACGCCAGATCCTTGGTCAGCGCCTCTGCCTGAATCTCTTCGCGGAGATACCCCGCGACATAGGCGTCCAGGATATCGGGTCCGTAGTCCTGCAGATAGACTTCGGGCAGGGTGCCAATGGTCAGGGCCTTGCGCAATTCGAACCCCTCCTTGATTTCCCAATAGACAAGGGGAGGAAGGTATTCCAGCAAGACCCGGCCCGGAAGCAGGTTTGCGCGACCACGCCTCAGTTTGCGGGCTGACGAGCCGGTCAACAGGAACCTCAGAGTGTCATGGGAATCGAGTAACGCTTGTATGGTGTTGAGGATGTTCGGGAGGCGCTGCACTTCATCGACCAGAACGACGCGCTTTCCCTCAGGCAGCGCATCAACGATCCGTTTGATCAGGCCCGGGTCGTTCAGGTGCTGCCTGAAAGTCTCCTCGTCGGCCAGATTTATGTTGAGGTCGGGTTCGAGCCGGTTACACAGGGTGCTTTTGCCGACCTGCCTCGGACCCAGTAGCAATACGCTCTTGGGGTGTCCTGCGAGTCGAGAATGCAGAATTCGTTCGATCATAAGCATCATATTCACTGAATTTAACGAACGATACAAGCATTTTTCAAGACAATTCTGTCCCGGGGATTCCAGCACGTCAAGACTGGCTTCCGTTGGCAGCGCCAGGGTTGAAAGACGAGGGTTGAAAGACGCGAGGGATTGTGATCAATCTCGATAAGCTGAAACAGTACAAGGCTTGGCGGAAAGCTACGCGTCATCGCCTGCAATCGCCCCGCCCGCATGTTACCGCTCGGGCCGACCATCGAGTCCAACCTCGCAACCATCACGTTTCGGGCGCTTATTTTTTTGTCCGTTCAGTTGACGGTTTACTGATTCGGATGGAATGACCCCAGCCGTGTCGCGATTCACCGTGTGGGGTGCGAATTCCTATAAAGGTCGATAGTGCGTCGAATAGGAATTCGCACCCCAGAAAGTGCCTATTGCACGACCTTGATGTAATCCCCGGCGCGGGGTTCGCCCCTGGGGTGATGGCCGTTGAGGATGCGCAGGGTCTCTTCCGGATACCGCTTGATGGAAACCTTCCCCGCCAGTTCCGCGTAGGTGTCGCCGGGGTTGGCCATGACCACCGTGATGCGCTGGTTGTTGGCCACCTTCAGGTCGGCGGCCGTCATCGCGCGGAACGACCCGAGGGTTTCGCGGAAGTCCTTTTCGAACTGCGCGGGATCGCCCACGGCGCCGAGCGTGCCCTTGATCAGGTAAATGCCGCCGTCCTTGTAGACGATGGCCATCTTCCGTACCTGGTCGTCCCCGCCGAGGATCTGCACATCCGTGACGTAGGCCTCGTAGCCGTTCACGACGAGGGACTCGCCGTTCTCGATGTCATCGCGTTTCAGGGTTTCCCGTATGTACTCCTCCGGCGTCTGTTGCTCGGCCGGCGGGTTCTGGCGCTGTACGCCGATCGATCCGCTGGACGTGCCGCTGACATCCCGGCCGGACACGGCGGAGGCCGTATTCGTCACCTCCCAACCCTCGGGAAAGGCGACCACGATGCGCAGGCTGCCGTGATAGAAGACGCCGTCCTTGACCAGGCCGGCCGCGGCTTCGTCGCCGTACACCAAGCCGTCGACCATCTGCCAGAAGTCGCGCTCCGGGGGCCTGGAGGTCATGCCCGCCAGCGGCACGGCCTGGTAGACGACATCGTTGAGCCGCTTGTCGTTGCGCGGGTGGGTGCCCAGAATGCCATGGTAGACACTCGGCCGGTTCATGACCGACTTGGCGAACAGTTCCTGGTCTTTAAGGACATGAATGACCTCGATCATGGCCAGCGGATCGTATCCCGCCCGGGCCAGGAACCCGGCGCCGTAGCCGTCTGCCTCGAGTTCGTACTCGCGGGCCTCCCGGCTGACGGCCGTGGCGGTCAGCGTGTCGCCGAGGTCCTTCATCGCAAAGCTGCTCGTACCGATCACGCCCAGCCAGCCGAGCAGGCCGCCGAGCCGGTTGAGGCCCTTCGAGCGCTGCACGTGCCGGCCGACGACATGGCCGATCTCGTGGCCGATGACGCCGGCGAGTTCGTCTTCGCTCCGGCAGAAGGCGATGAGGCCACGGTTGACGAAGATGTAGCCGTCCTGGGTCGCCGCGGCGTTGACAGCCGAATTGTCGACCACCGTAAAGGTGTAGTTGCCGTCCGCAAGCCCCGATGGGGCCAGCAGCCGTTCCCCGATCTCGGTGACGTAGTCCTGCCAGTCTTCATCCTGGTAAAGGCCGTTCTTCTCGCGCAGGTCGTTGTACATCTTCTCGCCGTCGCCCGCGGCGTATGCGGCGGGGAACGCCGGGATCAGGCAACCGAGCAGCAGCGGGAGTGCAAGCAGGTTGCGGCTAAGGATGCGGGACAGCCGGAGGGGTTTGACGCGGTGACGCGTGACTGGAGCGGCCATGCATGAAATCTCGTACAGACATTTCATTGGACCGCCTATTGTACCTTGGTTCCGCACACGCTGACATCGTATCGGCGGGCCCATGGTTTGCGCCGCGGGAACGATGCGAAGCGTCCTGGCCGGAGAATCAGCGGGCGATGTTGCCCCGGTTGCCGAAGTGCCGGCGGAACCGCTCCACCCGGCCCCGGGAGTCGGCGATCTTCTGCTTGCCCGTGTAGAACGGATGACAGGCCGAACACACATCGATATGGATGTCTTCCTTCAGTGTCGAGCGCGTCTCGACGATGTTGCCGCAACTGCAGGTCGCCTTGAAGGTGTTGTACTCGGGATGAATGCCGGCTTTCATGGTCTGCCCCGCCCGAGGGGCTGGTTTGAGCGGGCGCGCAGTGTACCAGACGCCCGCCCGATGGCAAGGTAAGCCCCCATGAGACTCTGCCTGCCGCAAACCTCATGACAGACGTCGCACGGATTGCTCTGCCCGTGCCGCTGCGCCGCGCGTTCGACTATGAGGTGCCGCACGGCACGGCATCTCCAGCGAGGGGCGCCCGGGTATCGGCCCGCCTCAACAACCGGACGCTCGTCGGCGTTTGCGTGGACCGGAATCCGCTCGACGCCCACGCCAATCCGAAACCGCTGCTCGACGTGCTCGATTCCGAAAGCGCCATGACCGAAGAGCTCTTTGCACTTGCTCATTGGCTCTCCGACTACTACCACCACCCGCTCGGCGAGGTGTTCGCCACCATGCTGCCCAACGCGGCCATGAAGGGCGCCGCGCTCAACTGGCGCCGCGAGGAGATCTGGCGGCGAACCACGAAGCCGTTGCCGTCTCTCGACCGCGCGCCCAGGCAGCGGGCCCTGCTGGGACTTCTGGACGAGCGCGGTGGCTGGGCCGGCGCGGCGGACATTCGCGCCCGGGGTTTCACTTCCGCCATGATCGCGGCGCTCGAGAAGAAGGGCGCCATCGAACCCGGCGAGCGTTCCTACGAACTGGAAGAGCCGCCGAAACTGACTGCGGAGCAGCGCGCCGTTCTGGACGGCTACCGAAAACACGCAGGCGGGTTCGCTACCACCCTGCTCGACGGCGTGACCGGCAGCGGCAAGACCGAGGTTTACCTCCAGGCCATGACCGATGTCCTGGAACGAGGCGGCCAGGTGCTCGTGCTGGTGCCGGAAATTGCGCTGACACCACAGACGGTGGGCAGATTCCGGCGGCGTTACGGGGAAACCGATGTCTTTCATTCCGGCCTCACCGACCGGGAACGGCTCGAAACCTGGTTGAAATGCCGTGACGGCGCCAGTCCGATTCTGATCGGCACGCGCTCAGCGGTGCTGACCCCGTTCAAACGCCTGGGGCTCATCGTTGTGGACGAGGAACACGACACCTCGTTCAAGCAGCATGACGGCCTGCGCTATTCGGCGCGGGACGTAGCCGTGAAACGCGCTCAGAGTCTCGACGTTCCCTTGCTTCTGGGCAGCGCCACGCCGTCGCTGGAGTCGCTGCGCAACGCCCGCAACGGCCGCTACCGGCATCGGCGCCTGCTCGAGCGGGCCACCGGCGCGGCGATGCCCCCCATCCAGGTGCTGGATATCCGCGGCCACCGTCTTCAGGACGGCTTGAGCGAGCCGCTTGCGCGACGGGTCGCGCGCCATCTCCGCGCCGGTTCACAGGTGCTCGTGTTCCTCAATCGGCGGGGTTATGCGCCGGTATACCTGTGCACCGGCTGCGGCTGGCAGGCGCGTTGCGACGCCTGCGATGCGCGCCTCACCCTGCATCGAGTACCGGCCGTACTCACCTGCCACCACTGCGGAGCAAGGGCGGCCATACCAGCCACCTGCCCCGGCTGCGGCACGGACAACCTGCTGCCCGTCGGCGCCGGCACGCAACGCACCGAAGCCGGTTTGAGAGATCGGTTCCCGGAGGTTCCCCTGTACCGCATCGACCGCGACACCACCCGCAGCCAGCGGCGGCTGGAAGAACAACTCGGACGGATCCAGCGGGGCGGGTCCGCGATTCTCGTGGGAACCCAGATGCTCGCCAAGGGCCATCACTTCCCCAACGTCACGCTGGTAGCCGCCCTCAACGCCGATGCGGGATTCCTGAGCGCCGACTTCAAGGCCGCCGAACGCACCGCGCAACTCATCATCCAGGTGGCGGGCCGCGCCGGGCGCGCCGAGCGCCCCGGCGAAGTCTGGGTTCAGTCGCTGCAGCCGGAGAACCCGGCTCTGAAACACCTTGTGGAGGGTGGGTACGCCGGGTTCGCGGCACAGGAGCTTGCGATCCGGGAGAGAGCCGGCCTGCCGCCGGCGCGTCCGATGGCGCTGATCCGCGCCGAGGCCGAGGACGGCGCCGCCGCGCACCGCTTCCTGGAAGGCCTGAAACCCAGCCTGCCCGGGAGCCTCGAAGTACTCGGCCCAGCCCCGGCGCCGATGTTGCGCATGGCCAACCGTTACCGTTACCAACTCATGCTGTTGGCCGGCGAACGACGGTCTTTACACCATGGATTGGAAACGATCGCGGAAGTAACTGCGCCCCGCTCCGTTCGCTGGGCAATCGATGTGGACCCCGCCGATACCTTCTAGTCTGAACTTCCAGACCAAACCAAGCCTAATTCGACCCTAAGTCGTTGACCCGACAAGGTTTCTTTCGCCCATCGTATCGGAATATGTAGCCATGTAAATGGTTGACATTATGCCATTAATATGCTTTGTTTATGGATGTTATCAGAACATATGGTAGCCATGTACATAGAAAGCGTCCCCAACCGCAACTCGCCGCCCGCCATCCTCCTGCGCGAATCCTTCCGCGAAGACGGCAAAGTCCGAAAAAGAACCCTCGCCAACCTCTCCAAGTGGCCCGCAACCCTCGTCAAGGGCCTCAAAATCCTCCTCAAGGGCGGCCGCGCCGTCGCCCGCCTCGAGGACGCCTTCCACATCGCACGCTCCCTACCCCACGGCCATGTCGCCGCCGTGCTCGGCACCCTGAAGAAACTGCGCCTCGACCGCAGCATCGCCGGCACCGCCTCCCCCGAGCGCCAACGCGTCATTGCCCTGATCGCCGCACGCATCCTCGATCCGGGCTCGAAACTGGCCACCGCCCGGGGCCTGGCGCAGGCCACCGCGCGCGACTCGCTCGCCGAGACGCTCGGCATCGGGGACACCGACGAGAACGATCTCTACGCCGCCATGGACTGGCTGCTCGACCGTCAGGACGCCATCGAGCGGCGCCTGGCCAAGCGCCATCTCACCGACGGCGCACTGGTGCTCTACGACCTGACCTCCAGCTACCTGGAAGGCCGCCGCTGTCCGCTGGCCAAGCGCGGCCATTCCCGCGACGGCAAGCGCGGCAAGCTGCAGATCGAGTTCGGCCTGCTGTGCGACCGCGAGGGCTGCCCGGTGGCGGTCGAGGTGTTCGACGGCAACACGGCCGATCCAATGACCGTGGGCACGCAGATCGACAAGCTGCGCCACCGCTTCGGGCTGCACCGGGTGGTGCTGGTGGGCGACCGCGGCATGCTGACCGAGGCGCGCATCCGCGAGGACGTGAAACCGGCGGGCCTCGACTGGATTAGCGCCTTGCGCTCGTCCGCCATCCGCGAGTTGGTGGAATCGGGGGCGGTGCAAATGTCGCTGTTCGACGAGACCGACCTGATCGAGATCCGTAGCAAGGCCTATCCGGGCGAACGCCTGATGGTGTGCCGCAATCCGCTGCTGGCCGCCGAGCGGGCGCGCAAGCGCGAGGACTTGCTGCAAGCGACCGAGGCGTTGCTCGAGCCCATCGCCGCCGCCACGACGCGCGAGAAACGGCGCTTGGCCGGCAAGGACAAGATCGGCCTGCGGGTCGGCAAGTCGATCGGCAAGTACAAGATGGCCAAGCACTTCGAACTCGACATCGCCGACCACTCGTTCGGCTACCGGCGCAACCCCTCCTCCATCGCCCGGGAAGCGGCCCTGGATGGCCTCTACATCGTGCGCACCAGCCTGACGGCGGCCGAACTCGATGCCGAGGGGACCGTGCGCGCCTACAAGCGCCTGAGCACCGTCGAGCGCGCCTTCAGAAGCCTCAAGACCGTGGACCTCAAGGTGCGGCCCATCTTCCACCATGCCGCCAATCGGGTCCGGGCGCATGTGTTCTTGTGCATGCTCGCCTACTACGTCGAATGGCACATGCGCCAACGGCTCAAGCCGCTGCTGTTCGACGACGACGATGCGGCCGCTGCCGAGGCCGCGCGCCCCTCCATCGTGGCGCCGGCCGAGGTCTCGGCATCCGCCAAGGACAAGGCCCGGAGCAAACACACGGCCGACGGCCTGCCGGTGCACAGCTTCCGCACACTGCTCGGCGACTTGGCGACCGTCGCCAAGAACCGGGTCGTCCCCAATATCCCCGGTTCCGAACCGTTCGAGACGATCACCCGGCCAACCAAATTACAGCGCCAAGCGCTCGCCCTGCTCGGAGTGCGTCTATAGGCTGTACCCAGTAACGACACCGCCGAATTTTAATTACATATTGAAAAAACAACGAGTTATGATGCGCTCACATTGGAAGTTCAGTCTAGTGGTCCAACCACCTAGAAATGAGTGGTCAGTGACCGCCGGGGCGTTCCGCGCAAGGCGCGGTCGCGCAGATGTAGCCCGCCTACTTCAAGCGGCTGCAACGCCGCGCGGGGCGTTCCGGCGGTCACCCGAAGGGCGCGCCCACAAGCGCCCATCGGTCTGTGTGCGAGGGGTCCCCCTCGCGCTCCCGGGCTGAGGGCTCTTTTTCTGCGAGGGGTGCCCCCTCGCGCTCCCCGGCTGAGGGCTCCGTTGTCGGCTCTTGACGTATGCTGGATACGTCCGCGAACCGACGCCGCGCATCTGGACGCTTGTGGACGCGCTGACCGCTCATTTCTAGGTGGTTGGACCACTAGCCTGGATTCCCAACCGCCATACAGCGAATGACACGTTTTGTCTCAGACGAAACGGAGTCTGAGTGCGCGGTTGTCGAGCCAGGGCACGGGTTCGGTGATCTCCGCATAGCCAGCGGCGATGAGCAACGGGTTGTGTGCCCTTCGTCCGAGGCTGACGACGATCTCCGCGTCGTTGATGTCGACGGTCGCGCTTGCCTGCACGAGCTTGCGGAAGATGGTGCGGGGCTTTGCGGTTTCGAGTCGGTTGGCAACGCGTTTGCCGAGGATGCGGTAGAGGGCGCCGGCCATCAGGGTGAGCTGGACGTCGAGATCGATTTTCATGGGGACGGCGGCCGAGAGCGCGTCCATGTGGAAGAAGTCGATGGCATCGGCGATGGTGTTCTCGATGATCATGCGCCGTGCGTAGCGGTCGATCAGGTCACGCGCCGGGGCCGTCATCTGGTTGGTGAGCAGCAGGGTCGGCTTTTCGTGGCCGAGATCGGTGATGGCGATCTGGCGGATCTCGCCAGGGTAGTCCTTGATGCGAACCTTCCGGTCGAGGATACGTGGTGTGCGGTAGATGCGTCCGACGTTGGCGAGGGTGACCTTGCGCCACTCGCCACGTGGCGCGGCGAGCAGTTGGGCGACCATCTGTGACGTTCGCCGTCGCAGGGTGAGAAAGGCAATGCCCATGGCCTCGAGTTTGGCGAGATTGGCATAGGGGGTCAGCCGGCTGTCGAAGACCAGTTCGACGGGAAGAACTCCGGTGCGCTCTTGCCAGGCGTCGATGAACCGCAGGATCTCGTCGTTCTGGGATTCCTTGGAGAGCGTGGCGTTGGCCCAGGCGAACATGCGCGCATCGGCATCGCGCGCGAGGAAGGCGAGGATACCTTTCTGACGGCGGCTGCGCTTGGAGACATAGTGTTTTTGGACCAGCGCGTCGTCGCCGTGATAGGGGATGGTATGGAAGTCGAGATCGAAGGACCGTCCGCCGCCCGGCGTGGTGTCGAGGTTGTGGACGGCCTGGTGCCAGCGGTCCATCAACCCGGGAAGGCGGCGGGGGTCGACGCGGCAGGAATATTCGGTCAGCGATGCGCGTTTCGGCATGGCGTTGAGACCGGCGAACAGTGCGATCCCCTCGTCGAGGCTCTCGGGCATGATGTGTGAGGGTCGTCCCATGCCCCACAGCTTGAGCGCGAGCAGCGCGCGGAAGGCACATCCGGCGGGGATCATCGCGCTGCCCGGCATGTCGCCCGCCTCGAGCATGGCGTCGAGATCGAGCCGTGCGAGATCGTGGGCGAACAGGAACAGGCCACCGAAGTCGGTGCGCAGGCGTCGGGGCCGAAGGTCGAGGGCGCGACAGTCGGCGACCGGCGCCTGTTCGGGTTGCACGGCGCCGGTCCGGTCGGCGAGGCGGCGTCTTGGGAGCCTCGGCAGGCCCGCGTCCTTGAGAACGCCCTGGATATGAGGCGGGCTGGCCGGCAGGCCTTCCCGCTTGAGGACGTCCGCGATGTCGTAGATCGACAGGTTGCGCGTTTGACGCAACGCGACGATCCGCTTGCGTCGTGTTTCCGCCGGGCTTGGCGCGTCCCGTTCCTGGTCGTCCGCCGTGCGCCGGGTCTTGGGCATGAAGAAGTCGGGATCGTCGTTGTTGATGAACTCGGAGCAGATGTTGCGCAAGGTTCCGGGCGCGTATCCGAAGCGCTTGGCGGCCTCGGCGGTGGAGCATCCGTCGACGAAGCGTGCTCGCAGGGCCTCGTACCGCCTTTGGGCGGTGGCTTGTGGTTTGAGGAACCTGTCGGCGTGGTTTGTCACTTATCATAGTGAACCGATGAACACATATTCAAAATATGTTATCCGAGATTGGCTGTCAACAGGAGCTGGGTGTGCACGGGTTGCGGCGCGCATCGGGCTTGCGGACGAAGCCTGGAATGGGTGGTGAAACCGGTGATTCCGGGCTGTTTCAGGGAAAGTTGACCGGGCACCTGTGTCGATCACGGCGACAGGGCCGATGCATCGCGCGAGCCGTAATATAATATACGGTCGTGGTATATTGTTCATATGTAAACTTATGTAATGACATATTCAAAACATGGGAAGCAACGAAGCCACGCGCAACGCCATGGAATCTTCCCGCGAAGTCACATCACATTCTTTCTTTGGGAATCCAGGCTAGCACAGAATCGCTCAATAAACTCGACCGACGGCGCCATGGTTACATTGCGCGGCAAGCTGCACGGCAGTCCGATGCCCGCGGACATGAATCCGCCACTTCGATGAGCCGTGCCGCCTCAACGCTCTCGCGCTCATGGTTGCTGCCATCGGCAAACCCGGACATCAGGGAAACGCCAGTGCTGTAGACTGCCACGATTACCGCGGCAGCGCCGGGTTCGATGAGCCGGACATCACTGCCGCCCGCGGTTTCGACCGCCCCCGGCACGGTCGCGCAGCTACTGGAGTTGAAATGAATGGGGTCAATTTTACTCTGACCCCATTCATTTCCTGACCCCATTCATTTCGGCCCTCTCGCGGCTCGCGCAGCAATGGATTCGGGACAGGCATGTGAACTCAATCTTCCGCCGAAAACGGATTGCGGATATAAAGGCCTCTCGCGATCGTTTGATTGGTCTGCATGTCTTCGCTCATCAATGTTTCGCAACCGCCTAAAGTCGCAGCCGCCAGGATCATCGAATCGTAGATCGAATAGCCGTAACGGTCACAAAACGCGAGCCCGAGTTCGTGGGTCTCGAGAGTAACCGGTTCTACCCGGCAGAATCGACGAATGCCGCTCAATAGCTCTCGAACCTCGTCGAGCCGCAGTCCCAGCTTGCGCATGGAAACGGAGGCGAACTCGTTCAGAACCTGAACGCTGACCACGCCCCCGAAGCGCAGCAGGTCCTCTGCAATGTCCGCCTTCGCCGGATCGTCCGACATTAGATAGACCAGTACGTTGGTGTCCAGAAAGACATGGAGTGGCCTTGCAGCATCGTTAACATCGCTCATGGGCGTCCTGCCGGGAAAACCGGAAGTCCTTGGGCACGCGGCCTCGAAATTTGCGAACACGCGAGAGGACTTCCTCGACCGTGGGCGGCCAGTTCAGTTCGAAGGCGCCATCGTCCGCAACTCGCACCACAATCTCATCGCCCTCCCGCAGCTTCATGGCTTCCACCACGGATGCGGGTATTCGGACCGCCAGGCTGTTGCCCCATTTGGACACCTGCATCGCCCGCCTCCTTTTGGATATACATTTCGTTTAATGTATATCATATCGGAAAAATCATGCAAGCGCCCAGACTCCGCCATCTTTGGCTCCAACTTCAACTGACGCCGCACGAAGTCACCTTTCACGCGCTCGCACCTCTCGCGCTGCTGGTTGACTCCACACGTGAACCCAGGCTCTGGGGAAACACCAGGGCCGCGGCCTGATACGATAGTATCGGCGGCGTTGGTCCACCGGGGGGCATCGCCAGTACATGCGGTTTCGCCCGCCCCCGCACGGTCGCGCCGCTACTGGAGTTGCATGAGCACTTCGCTGGAAGAACGGTTACATGACTGAAGCGAAAACGCGCGACGTACTGATCGTCGGCGGCGGCCACAACGGCCTGATCTGCGGCGCCTATCTTGCCCGGGCCGGGCTCAAGGTCACGGTCGTGGAGCAACACGACATCGTGGGCGGCGCCGCGGTCACCCAGGAGTTTCATCCCGGCTTCCGGGCCTCCACGTTCTCCTACCTGATGAGCCTCTTGCATCCGCGCATCATCGCCGACCTGAACCTCGGGAAATACGGGCTGGAAGTACTGCCCTGTTCGGACATGCTCAGCCCGCTCGACGACGATGACTACATCGTCTACTCCGACGACATGAAACGAACGCAGGCCTCGTTTGCCAGGTTCAGCAAGCGCGATGCCGCGATCTATCCCGAGTTCAGCAAGGCCCTCTACGAGGCCGCCGACGTGGTCAGGAAACTGCTGTTCGAGACGCCGCCGGACCCGACGGGGCGGGACTGGAAGACGTTCAAGGCCATGGGGCGGCTGCTCTGGAGGTACCGGAAATTCAGCGGCAGGTTCTTCCGCGTCTACGACATCCTGACCATGAGCGCCGACGACTATCTCGGGCGCTGGTTCGAGGATTCCCGGATCCGGGCGGTGCTGGCCTACTACGCATCGATCGGCACCTTCGCGGGCCCGAAAACGCCCGGCTCGGCCTACGTGATCATGCACCACATCATGGGCGAACATGAGGGCGCGGGGGGCTGGGGCTTCATTCGCGGCGGCATGGGCAAAATAACGGAGGCCATCGCCGCTTACGGCGCCTCTGTCGGCCTGGAGATCGTCACCGGCGCCTGGGTAGAACGGGTCGAGGTCCGGGGCGGGCGGGTGACCGGCATCGTCACCCGGGACGGCCGCCAATTCGATGCCCGCATCGTCGTCTCCAACGCAAGCGCCAAGGCGCTCTACCTCGACATGATCGATGCCCGGCACCTGCCCGATGAGTTGCTCGACGACATCCGGAACATGCGCACGTTCTCCACCGCGTTCAAGCTGAACATCGCCTGCGAGCGTCCGCCCCAGTACCGGGGATTGCGGAAAGCGGTGGCGGCCGGGGCGCTCGGGGGTTTCACCTATCCCACCTACGTGCACTGCGCACCGGACATCGACTACCTCGAAAAGGCCTACGAAGACGCGAAGCACGGCTGGTACTCCGAAAACCCCTTCATGACGCCGGTGGTGCCGACCATCGTGGACGACTCGCTGGCGCCGCCCGGGAAGCACGTGGTCAACCTGTTCGGCGGTCACGCGCCATACGAACTGAAGGGCGCGGATTGGGCGGATGAGAAAGACAATTTCACCGCCAACGCGTTCAGAACCCTGGACGGGTTCGCTCCCGGCTTCTCGGATGGGGTCATCGCCTCGGAGGTGCTGCTCGCGCCGGATATCCAGGCCCGGGTCAACCTGCCGCAGGGACACATCTTCCACGGCGAACTGGCGCTGGACCAACTCTTTTTCAAGCGGCCCGCGCCCCACTACGCAGACTACCGTGGCCCCCTCAAAGGCTTATACATGTGCGGGTCGAGCTGCCATCCCGGAGGCGGCGTATCGGGCATCGCCGGCCACAACGCCGCCCGGGAAATCCTCAAGGACCTGGGCAAGCGGCCACGCCCCTGACCCGATAACGCATCCCACTCGCCTGATCGCGGCCAGGCAGCATCAAGGCGCTGTCTCCGAGGTTGCCTTCGAAGGGCACGATCTCGATTTTCCAGGCACTTACCGGAGCATCTGGCGTCGTAGCAGCGGCTCTGGCGATTCTTCAGACAGCGCCTGTCGATTTCGCTCAGGCGAATACTTCCGGCAGCGCAGATGCGGCCGGTTTTCACGCCAGGTTGACCCGGCACGTCAAAGAAACGAGGCTTGCGGCGGGTTTTGCCAGTAAGGAAAGCGATGGGCGTAGCGCGCCGAAGGACGGTAGTCGCCTATGGCCGTGTCGCGATGCGGGAAATTCGCCTCGCGGCCGCCCGGAAGCGCGAGCACGGTCTGCAGATCATGACCTTCGAGCAGCTCGCCGCCCGCATAGCGGGAGGGCTGAGATACCAGGTCGATGAGGACACGCTGCGCGCGGCGATTCAGACGGCCTTGCCCAATGCCGATCTAGGCAAACTGGAAAGCATCAAGAACCTGCCGGGTTTTATCGACGCTGCCGTCGATACGCTCCAGAAGGCCTGGCTGGCTGGCATCGACCTCCAGGAGCGGGCGGCGGATCATCCCCGGATTGCATCGATCGCCGCACTCGAGGCCGCCGTGCTGGCCGGACTTCCGCCGGCGGCGTTGCGCGCCACCGACCTTGCCGCGGAGGCGCTGGATCGCCAGGCCAACGTACCCGCGTTGTTCGGCGATGTTGAAATCGTCGGCATCACCGAGCTGTCGCCATGCTGGCGGCCTCTGCTCGAAGCAATCGCCACGCAAACCAGTGTCCGCTGGAACGCCGGCCCGCGTTCCGTGCCGGACTGGCTCGACCGAAGCATGCTCGATGTGGTTGTCGCGGAACCGCAATCGCCCGATAACAGAAGCGTCAGTGCGGCAACCGCCTATCACGAAGCCATCGAGGCCATCCGATGGGCACGCCGGCTGGTTGCCGCGGGAGAAGCAAGGCCGGAAGAGATCGCCATCGCCTCGGTGAATACCTCGGACTACGATGACCATCTCCTCGCCCTGCGTTCCGACGCCAATCTCGACATTCACTTCGCACACGGGGTCAAGGTCACTACCCGAAGGGAAGGGCAAGCGGCATCCGCTCTGGCGGATATTCTGGCGCGAGGCCTCTCCCAGAACCGGGTTCGGCGCCTGGCTGTATTGCTCGCCGCCTATCCCGGACCGTTCGCGCAATTGCCCGAAGGCTGGGTGCGGATTCTGCCCGCCGATGCGCCGCTGACTTCGCCCGAAGCCTGGTCGCAACTGTTCGACCGCCTGACCGCGGCTGACTGGCCCGACCGCATCGACCATGGCCCGGCCCTCCTCAAGATCATCGAGTTGCTGGCGCAGGGTACGGCAGCCCCCGGGGAAACCGGCGAGTTCCTGCTGTCCGGGCCGGTCCTGGCCATCTGGCGCAGAGCCCTGCTGGCGGGTCCCGCCGCTTCCCTCGACATGGTGTTGGACACTCTACGCACGGACGATGGCCTCGATCCCTGCGTTTCGATCACCTGGATGCCGGCGAGCGCGCTGGCTGCCTCTCCCAGGCCGTTCGCCCGCCTGCTCGGCCTCAACTCATCGCGCTGGCCGCGCGGCATATCGGAAGACCGTCTTCTCTCCGACCACATCATTCACACCGCGGTACTCGATCCCCTGCCCGTCAACCTGGCGGACAGGCGGGATTTCACAACGATTAAGGTCACTACAGCGCGTGAACTTGTCCTATCCCGTGCCCGCCGGGACAGCGATGGACGGCTGCTGGGCCGCAGCGTCCTCCTGCAGGGCATGGCTGAGGAAACCTATCTGCGGCGCAACCGGATACCGGAGCACGCCTACAGCGAAACCGACCGGCTGACTGCCCGGCGAGGCGATTTTCAGGTACTGCCCCAGGCAGTAACCGCGGCCGCGTGCTGGCGGGATTGGTACCGTGCGGAAATCACACCGCATGATGGGCTCGTCCGCCCCAATCACCCGGCGATTCGGACGCTCCTGGACCGTACCCAGTCGGCCAGTTCCCTGCGCCGTCTGCTGCGCAACCCGATCGGATTCGTCTGGCAGTACGGCCTGCGCTGGCGATCACCGGAAACCGGCGAGAACCCGCTGGTTCTGGATGGGCTCGCAACCGGCGACCTCGTTCACCGGATACTCGAAAGCGCATTGCGCACGCTGGAGGCGAACGGCGGGCTTGCCGGGGCAGCGGCGGAAGAAATCGCCGCCGCCGTCGACGGTGCGGCTCAAAGTGTCGCCGGTCTCTGGCAGGCGGAACGAGCGGTACCCCCGCGCATTATCTGGCGCCGTACGCTCGACGAAGTACGCGAACTGAGCCGGCGCGCCCTTTCCTTCAAAGACGAACAATTCCGTGGAGCGCGCGCCTTCGGGGAAGTACCGTTCGGCGGCGCCGAGCCGATATCCGATGCAGCGTTACCCTGGGACGCGGCAATGACTGTAGAAATTCCCGGCACGGGTTTTCGGATCAGGGGCTACATCGACCGGCTAGATGTATCCGCCTTGGGGCGTGCGGCGCTGGTTCGCGACTACAAGTCCGGCCGGACGTCGAAGAACGAATTCGAACTGGACGGCGGCAGGGAACTGCAACGGTGCTGCTATGCCTTTGCCACCAAGGCGATGCTGGGCGATGACGTCAAGGTAGCCGCTTCCCTGCTCTATCTTCGGGACGTCGAGGATCGCCGCCTCGAAGACCCGGACACCACCCTCGAGCAGCTCGCCCAGTATCTTCGCGCGGCCCGCGACAATCTCGCGGGCGGCGGATGCACCCTCGGCGCGGACACCGGCGATCAGTACGACAACCTGCTGTTTGCGTTGCCAGCGAATGCGGACGCCGTCTACTGTGAGCGCAAGGCCGAAGCCGCCGGCGAAACATTGGGCGTCGCGACCGACGTCTGGCGGGCGCCCTGATGAACGCTCCCATGACACGCCTTGCCGATGACGCGAGCCGTAAGAAAGCGATGCTGGTTCACGACCGCTCCTACCTGGTCGAATCCGGCGCCGGGTCGGGCAAGACCGCGATCATGGCCGGCCGGATCGCGCTGATGCTCGCCGAAGGCATCGCGCCCAAACGGATCGCCGCCGTCACCTTCACCGAGCTTGCCGCCAGCGAACTGCTGTTACGGATACGTGAATTCTTAAGCGAACTCTCCGCCGGAGATATACCCACGGAGTTGCGCATAGCCCTGCCCGAGGGCGTTTCCCGCAGCCAAAGCAAAAACCTCTCGGCCGTCTCCGCGACCATCGACGAACTCACCTGCACGACGATCCACGGATTCTGCCAGCGCATCATCAAGCCGTATCCCGTCGAGGCGGACATCGACCCGGGCGCAACCATCATGGACAGCGACCAGGCCGACCTGGCCTTCGATGAAGTCGTCAACGCCTGGCTGACCGAAGAGCTTGACCGGGATGCCGACAGCCTGCTCGCCGAAATGGTCATGCAGGACCCGGGCCAGACCCTGGCGCTTGTCAACGAGATTGTCGGGCAACTCCGTTACGTCCGCACGGTGGCGGTGGCCCCTTCCGCCGACGCCGGGCAACACGCCCAGGATTTCGTTTCCGCCATCGATGGATTCGGCAGATTCGTCAAGGGCGCCGACATCGTGGAAGCCGACACCGCGAAGATTGCCGGGGCGTACGCCAGCCTGGCCCGAACCGTTCGAAAAGCCACGCCGGCCGATGCGCCCAAAGATCTCTGCCACCTTTTGCAGTTGAGCGCAGGTCCCGATCTCTGCACGCAAAGCGGAAACTTCAGGGCGTATAGAAAAAAGGGAAAGTGGGTCGCGGCATACAGACAGGCCGGGCTGTCCACAGCCGACGGCGAACGAATGAACATTGCCGCCACCGACCATTACGAGAATTGCCGCGACAAATGGCAAACCCTGATGGCAGCCGTCGCCGGGCAGGTCCTCGCCGATCTCATCGAATCCCTGCGGCCTGCGGCGGACCGTTTCCGCGAGTACAAGCGTTCGGCCGCACTGCTGGATTTCGAGGACCTCATCTTCTCCGCGCGCGACCTGCTGCGTAATCACGAAAGCATACGCCGCGCTCTCGGCAGGCGCTTTACCCATGTCCTCGTCGATGAGTTTCAGGACACCGACCCGCTCCAGACCGAGATCTTCTGGCGTCTCTGCGGCGATCCGCCGGCTGCGGGCAGCGATGCGGACTGGACATCGTTCCGGATCCGTCCTGGGGCGCTCTTCCTGGTCGGCGACCCCAAACAGGCAATCTATCGTTTCCGGGGCGCCGACGTAGCTTCGTATATCCGTGCCAGGGATGCCCTCCGGACTCAGGACCCGGACAGCATTCTTTCGATTTCGACCAACTTCCGGTCCCGCGAGCCGATCCTTCGCTATGTGAACGGTCGATTCGAGGCCCCGCTCTCCACCGAACACGGTCAGCCGGGCTTTACCGCTCTCGACCCGTTCGATACCGGCGGCAACGATGAGCCATGCGTCGCGACACTGGATATTCTTGTCGCTGATGAGGAAGGCAAGGCCTCTGCGAACCGGCAACGGGACGGGGAGGCCGAACGCGTTGCCGAGATGTGCGCCCGGCTGATCGGCAGCGACACCATTCCGGACCGGAAGACGGGCGGGCGGCGCACCTGCCGGCCCGGCGACATCGCCCTTCTGGCGCCGACCGGCACAAACCTCTGGCGCTACGAGGAAGCCCTGGAGCGCCGCGGCATCCCGGTCGCCACCCAGGCCGGCAAGGGCCTCTTCCGGCGCCAGGAAATTCAGGATCTCATCGCGCTGACGCGCGTTCTTGCCGATCATCGCGATACGCTCGCCCTCGGAGCGTTCCTGCGCGGACCCCTGGTCGGCCTGACGGAGGAAGAATTGCTCGACATCGTCTGGGCGTTGCCGCGCCCTGAGGGCACGGACAGCGTCCTGCCGCGACTGGATGTCCTGGTTTCGCCGAAAGACATCCAGCACGACCATGCACGCGATATCGTCGAAAAGCTTCAGGCGCTGCGTCGCCGGGCCAACGCCACAACGCCTTACGATCTGCTCGCTCAAGCCATCGACGTACTGCGCGTTCGGCCCATTTTGCTCCAGCGCCACCGCGGCCAGGCGGAGCGGGCGCTGGCCAACGTCGACCTGTATCTCAGCTTCAGCAGGAACTACGCCGTGCGTGGCCTGCGCGCGTTCGCGGAAGCGATGACAGCCGCCTGGTCCGAGGAATCCAAGGCAATCGAGGGCCGTCCCGATGCCCAGGAAGAGGCCGTGGCGCTCTACACCATGCACGCGGCCAAGGGCCTGGAATGGCCCATCGTCATGCCGGTCAACACCATGACCGGTATTCGCGGGCCCGGCAGCGCGCTGACCGAGCGCCACGGCGGGCGATTCCATTGTCCCGTGTTCGGAGTGAAACCGACCGGATACGATGCGGCCTACGATGCCGAAAAGGGGGAACTCGACCGCGAGCGCATCCGCCTGTGGTACGTGGCCACTACCCGGGCGCGGGAGTTGCTCGTCCTGCCGCGGCTCGATATCGAGGCAAAGGGCTCGGCCTGGATATCCCTCGTGGATCTCTCCATCCCCGAACTGACAAGCCTCGACCTCAGCCGGCTTTCCGCAGTGATCGACGATGAGGCACGCCGGGTCGAGAATACGCAAACGCGCGCAGTCTTCAAAGCGGAGGCGGCCGCTATCGCGGAGCACCACCGCAACATTGTCTGGCGCTCCCCGAGCCTGAACGAAAACCCACCGACATCGCCACACACCCTTGAAATGCCTGAGGATTCGCCCGTTTATCCCGATCGCGCGCCAGCGATGGACACCGCTGCGCAGGCAGCGGACACCCCTGTCGACATACGGGGCGGCCGCGACCGCGGATCGATTCTGCACAAACTGATCGAAGAGGTGCTGACGGAGGAAACGCCCGAAACGGAGGCCGATCTCGTCTCCCGCGGGCAAGCCTTGATTCAGATGATGGGGCAGCCCGTCGCCGACGATCCTTCACAGGGGCTGGCGCCCGCCGAGTTGGCCGCTTGCGTTCTTCGCGCGCTGTCTATTCCGGAAATCGCTGCACTGAGGCCGGGCCTGCTTCCGGAATTTCCCGTTTACGCCTCCACCCCTACCGAGGAGGGTGAATCGGTGCTCTCAGGCGTTGCCGATGCGATCGCATTCAGCCCAGCCGGAGCCCCCGAGGTCGTGGTGGACTGGAAAACCGATGTCGCCCCAACGTGGCAGGCGCTCGAACACTACCAAGCGCAGGTTCGGGACTATCTCGACATAACCGAAGCCCGGCGCGGCCTGATTGTGCTGGTCACGTCCGGGACGGTCGTCCCCGTCACCGGATCGCCACCGGATTGATCACCGCCTGAACCGCGCCCTCGAAGCGCGGCTGGCCGAGCACGAACAGGAATTCCCAGCCCCCGTCCGCGGCGAGCGCTCGCGAATCCATATTTTCCAGAATGTAGATACCGTTTTTTGCGAGCAACTCGACGTGAACAGGAAAGGCCAGCGGCGGATCTTCGTGCGGTACCGCCTCCACGCCCCAGGTGTCGGAGCCGACGGCCACCACATCGAGGCCGGCAAGATACTTCGCGCTGCCCAGGACAACCCCCGGCTCCCCGGTCTTGACCAGCCGCGCGGCCTGCACCACCTTCTCGGGCGAAAGGTGATTGACGGCGCCGAGCGTATCGCTTGGGCCGTGTTCAGAGGGATACCAGTCCTGTACCCAGGCCCCTTGAGCGAAACAAGCCAGAACGATGCAGAGTGTGCGCATGGATTTCTCCCTGGTCAGCCGCGCCCGACAAACGGCATTCCGGGCGCCATTACGGTCATGAAGAGGACATTGGCATCAAGCGGCAGGCTGTCCATGTAGACCACAGCTCGCGCCACGTTTTCCACGTCCATGGTCGGTTCCGGCCTGATCGACCCGTCCGGCTGCGGCATGCCCTCCCCCATGCGCGCGGTCATGCGCGTCAGCGCATTGCCGATGTCGATCTGCCCGCAGACGATGTCGTGCTCGCGCCCGTCCAGCGCGATCGAGCGCGTCAGCCCGGTCATCGCATGCTTGGTCGAGGTGTACGGCGCCGAGTGGGGCCTCGGCACGTGAGCGGAAATGGAGCCGTTGTTGACGATGCGGCCACCCTTCGGATCCTGGTTCTTCATCATGCGGATCGCATGCTGAGCGCACAGGAACGCCCCGGTGAGATTCACATCCACCACCCGCTGCCACTGCTCGAGAGTGAGGTCCTCCATGGGTATCGGAGGGGTGCCCGTACCGGCATTGTTGAACAGGAGGTCCAGCCGGCCAAAAGCGTTCCTGGTTGTCTCGAACAGCGCCGTGACAGACTCCGTATCGCTGATATCCGTCTGCACTGCCAGCGCACGGGCACCGGCGCCCGACTCCGAAGCCACTTCCACCAGACGCTCAAGGCGCCGGCCCGCAAGGGCCACGGAGTATTCTTCCCGCAACAGCGCCAAAGCCGTTTGTTTGCCTATCCCCGACCCGGCGCCCGTAATGATCGCTACTTTGCCCATGACTAATCGAATACAACCCGGCCGAATTGAAGAATTGCCACGATATCAACCGCATAAAGTACGCCGGTTCGGCGAATCGCACTTTCGGCTCGGCGTAGCTGAATTTTCCACCGCAACCGACGGTAGCATAGGCTTCGTCAATTCCAAAGATACGCATCGGTCGAGCCTTTCCATTCGCGAACGTGGCGTCAACCATGTCACCACTCAACCCATGCGGGAGAGAACATCGGCATTCGAATGCGGACTGTTTGACAAAACGTACGTCATTACGTACATTCTCGTCGCGCCCGGAGGTAAACGTATGACGACACTCAACGCAACCGAAGCCCGTTCCAAACTGTATCGCCTCATCGATGAAGCAACACAATCGCACAAACCGGTTCTGATTACGGGCAAGCGCGGCAACGCGGTTCTCCTGGCGGAACAAGACTGGAACGCGATTAACGAAACGCTGTACCTGGTCTCAATTCCCGGCATGCGCGATTCCATACGTAAAGGTATGGAATCCGGTCTTGATGAATGCGAAACAGAACTTGACTGGTAATGTGGGAGCTCTACTTCACTCCTCAAGCCAGGAAGGACGCAAGAAAACTGGCAAAGGCAGGATTGAAGAACCGCGCTCGGGAGCTACTCGATATCATTCAGGCCAATCCTTGCCAAAACCCACCTCCACACGAGAAGCTGGTGGGGGATTTGGCCGGCGCATACTCACGAAGAATCAATATTCGACATAGACTGGTCTACCAGATTCTCAAGGACAGGAAAGCGGTGAAGGTGTTGCGGCTTTGGACACACTACGAGTAACGACGGCTTCATCACATAAACATGAACAATAGCGCTGCTGGAGATCGGAATTGACCGAACTCGACCCTATGCACGATATGGGAGCACGAGTAGCGGTCTTCTCCTGGCTGCGGGGGTTGGTACCGATTCATGGAGAGGTCCTACCGCTATCCGTGCTGAAACAGGGATTCGTCATGGGCGACGAGCGCGTGCGGGTCATCGGGCCGCAGGGAATTTTCAAACCGGCGCTGATGCTTAACTGTGACAACGGTATTCAACCATTCCCCTCCCCGACCGATTGGCATCGGCTTGTCTGACGAATCAACCGCCGTTGCTGATTGCAATCCCGGATGGAAACTTTGTTTCGCGAAGAAATATCGTGTGAGTAAGCTCGCAACTGTGGCGAGCCGCTTGGCCATGGCGGCAATGCCGTTCATCATCGCCGCCTGCACGGACTGGGAACCGCCAATGACCGATTCGATACCGCTGCCGGAGCCGCCGAAGGCAGCGGCGCGGCCTCATGCTGCGACGTATCACGGCATCGCCATCGAAGACCCCTACCACTGGTTGAAAGACCAGAGCTATCCGGAAGTGGACGACCCGGAAGTGCTCGCCTACCTGGAGGCGGAGAATGATTATTTCGACGCCGTGATGGCGCCGCACGCCGATCTGGTGGAAACCCTCTACCAGGAGATCAAGGCGCGCCAGCAGCCCGACGAAGCCGGCGTGCCGGTCCTGGAAAACGGCTGGTATTACCAGTGGCGCTACGAAGAAGGCGGCCAGTACCGCATCTGGTCGCGCTGGCCGGCCGGGGACCCGGATGCACGCACGGGCCCGACCCAAAATACCGACACGATCCTCGATGAGCCTGCGCTTGCGCGGGAAGCGGATTACTTCCGGC
Organism: Candidatus Azophilus sp.; assembly: GCA_965220425.1. Classification (GTDB taxonomy): domain Bacteria; phylum Pseudomonadota; class Gammaproteobacteria; order Pseudomonadales; family Azotimanducaceae; genus Azophilus. The sequence continues at coordinate 277,756 of OZ244830.1, forward strand.
TGGGCGCCCTGGCCGTCGGCAACGGCGGGAGCCTGATGGCCTACAGCACCGACACCGATGGTTCGGAACGTTTTCGCCTCGTCGTCAGGAACCTCGCCACCGGTGAACTGCTCGAAGATGTCATCGAGAATACCATCGGGTCACCCGCGTGGGCGGCGGACGATTCGGCCTTTCTCTACACGGTGGTCGATGACAACTGGCGCCCATACCAGGTGCGCAGGCATCGGCTGGGCGAACCGGTGGCGAACGACGCGGTCGTCTACGAGGAGCAAGATCCCGGGTTTTTCGTCGGCCTGTCCACCAGCGCATCGAAGCGCTTCCTGATCGTCTCCACCGCCGGCCATGTCACTTCCGAAGTGCATCTGATCCCGTCAGACAACCTCGATGCCGCGCCCGTCGTCATTGCTCCACGCCGGGAAAACCACGAGTATTCCGTCGATCACCAGGGCGACCGGTTCGTCATCCGCACCAACGACCGGCACAGGAACACCCGCCTCGCAACTGCCGCGGAAGACGACTTTTCCGAAAATGCCTGGGTGTCCCTGCTGGAAGGATCGGACAGCCTCTACATCCTCGATTTCGATGCGTTCGCCGACTTCATCGCGGTACAGGAACGGGTGGACGGACTCGACCAGATCCGCCTCATCGACCGGGATGGAACCAGCACCCACATCGAATTCCCCGAGTCCGCCTACAGTGTCGGTATGGGCAACAATCCCGAGTTCGAGACGCGCACGCTGCGCCTTCACTACACATCCATGGTCACCCCCAACACGGTTCACGACTATCACACCGACAGCGGCGAACTGGAAATGCGCAAGGTGCAGCAGGTTCCCAGCGGCTACGATCCATCGCTCTACGTCACCGAACGGCTCATGGCGCCGGCCCGGGACGGCGCCCGGGTTCCCGTATCGATCGTACGCCCCAGGGAAACCCCCCTCGACGGCACGGCCCCGTTGTACCTGTACGGTTACGGCGCCTACGGCCATGCCATTCCGCCATCGTTCTCAACCACGCGTCTGTCCCTGCTCGAGCGCGGATTCGTCTACGCCATTGCCCACATCCGCGGCGGCGACGACCTCGGCTACCACTGGTACGAAGCCGGCAAGCTGGAGCACCGCGGCAACACGTTCAACGACTTCGTGGACGTGGCCCGACACCTGATTGCCGCGGGATACACGCGGGCCGGCCAAATCGCCATCGCCGGCGGCAGCGCCGGCGGCGAACTGATGGGCGCGACAGTCAACCAGGCGCCTGAACTCTGGGGCGCGGTCGCCGCCCACGTGCCCTTCGTGGACGTGCTGAACACCATGCTCGACACCTCGCTGCCACTCACGCCCATCGAATGGCCGGAGTGGGGAAACCCCATCGAGGACGCGGCGGCATTCGAACTCATCCGTTCCTACTCGCCCTACGATCAACTCAAGCCGGGCGCCTACCCCCCCATGCTGGTGACCGCGGGGTTGAACGATCCCCGGGTGACCTACTGGGAACCCGCCAAGTACGTCGCCAGGCTCAGAACGCTGAAGACCGACAGCAATCCCCTCCTGCTCAAGACGAACATGGGCGCGGGCCACGGTGGAAAGTCGGGACGCTTCGATTCGTTGCGCGAAGTGGCGGAGGAATACGCGTTCCTGCTGGCCGCTCTGGGTATGGAGGAGTGACGTACCGTTCACCCCCTTGAAAGTTCATCCATACGTCGCAATTCGGCCACGCTTACACGTCGCCTCGACGCCCTCGCGACGAAAGTTGGTGAGCGATACCGGCTAGTGGGGCGAGATTCTTCCAAAACTTCTCGGCGTCAATTCCCCGACTCGCGAGCAGCGAGGTTGTGGAGTCGGGAACGAGCGTGTCGTCGAAGTCGAAGACGACGGCTATTGCTGTCAATCAAAGTTCCGTTTGAAATGGGGCGCGACGGGTTTGCTATCTGTGGTGGAGGCTATCTTATCCACAGCATCGCTTTCATTGCGCGCCTCACGTACCCGAGCCATCGCTTTCCGCAGAGTTTGATTTACCCGGACGAAGTGGGCCGCTGTGTCGCTCTTTAGTCTTACTGCCAAGAGATTTCTCCTGAAGTAGGCGAAACGCTGCACAAGTCTAGCAGACCAAGGACGATCAATGTGAATGGAGAAAGTCGCCTAGTCTTGTAAGTCTTTGCGCCTTTACTCTGTAGGACCGTTGGTAGAAAAGCGTCTCCTAACACTACGTCCTCTACGTGGCGCTTCGGATTAATTGCGATACGACAAACAGTCAGATCCCGTTGTCATCAAAATTCAATCCCCAGCGCGGCTCCGCAACACGGCAACCGCCGGCAGAGTCTTTCCTTCGACGAATTCCAGGAAAGCGCCGCCGCCGGTGGAGATATAGGATATGTCCTCCCGCACGCCGTACTTGTCGATGGCCGCCAGGGTATCGCCGCCGCCTGCAACGGAGAACGCGTCGCTTTCGGCGATCGCCTCCGCCAGTACGCGCGTTCCCTCGCCGAACTGATCGAATTCGAAGACGCCGACCGGGCCGTTCCACAGGATCGTCCCGGCGTCTGCCAGCAGCGCCTTCCAACGCCTGGCGGTTTCCGGGCCGATGTCCAGGATCATCTCGTCGCCGCCGACCTCGGTAACCGCCCGGACGATCGCGGTTTCGTTCTCGTCGATGCGTTTGCCGACCATGACGTCCACCGGCAGCGGAACCTCGATACGTTCGGCCAGCTTTCCAGCGACCCCGAGCAGGTCCGCCTCCACCAATGATGCGCCGGTTTCATGGCCGGCCGCGGCGATGAAGGTGTTGGCGATGCCTCCGCCGGTAATGACGCGGTCGGCGCGAGTCGCAAGCTTGTCGAGTACGGCGAGTTTTGTGGAGACCTTCGAACCGCCGACGATCGCAATCAACGGCCGCCGCGGATCGTCGAGCGCGCGAGCCAGCGCATCGAGTTCCGCCGCGAGCAACGGACCGGCGCATGCCACGGGAGCCAGCCTGGCCACACCGTGCGTCGAAGCCTGGACCCGGTGGGCAGTGGCGAACGCATCCATCACGAAGATGTCGGCAAGCGCCGCCATCCGTGCGGACAAGCTCTCGTCGTTGGCTTTTTCGCCGGACAGGAAGCGTACGTTCTCGAGCAACGCGATCCGGGCATCCGACTGTTCGGCGGCACCCAGGTCGGGCAACAGCGGCACAGGCTCGCCGAGCAGTTCCGACAGCCGGCGCGCCACCGGCAACAGTGAGAACGCCGGATCGAACCGGCCTTCCCCGGGACGTCCGAGGTGAGACATCAGGATCACGCTGGCTCCCCCGCCAAGCGCCGCCTTCAGCGTCGGCAGGGCCGCCTCGATCCGGGCATCGCTCGCGACCTTTCCGCCCGCAATGGGCACGTTCAGGTCTTCACGGATCAACAGGCGCTTGCCAGCCAGATCCAGATCTTCCATCCGCGCGAAGGTCATGACGACGGCCCTGGTGTCAAAGGGTTTCTTCGACAATTGCAACCAGGTTCTCGACGGTCATGCCCAACTCCGCCATGCCCTCGGCGCCCGGGGCGCTCAGGCCGAATCGCTCGATTCCGAGAACGCCGCCATCCAGGCCGACAAACCGTCGCCAATAGTCCGGATGGCCGGCCTCCACGGCGATGCGCGCGCGCAGGTCCGGCGGGATGACCGAGTCGCGATAGGCGCGGTCCTGGGCGAGGAAGACATCGGTGCTGGGCATGGACACGACCCTTACGCCGGCGCCTTTCCCGGCCAGCCGTTTCCGCGCCCTCATCGCCAGATCCACTTCCGACCCGGAGGCGATCAGTACCGCATCCAGTGCATTGCCCTCACGGCCGAGTACATATCCGCCCCGCCGCACCGATTCCAGCGTATCCGCATCCCTGAATTGGGGAACCGTCTTCTGCCGGGTGAACACCAGTGCGGTCGGACCGCCGGTGCGTGCGATTGCCTGCTCCCAGGCGACCGCCGACTCCGCCGTGTCGCATGGCCGCCAGGTCGACAGATTGGGGGTGGTGCGCAGGTTGGTGAGCTGCTCGATCGGCTGGTGGGTGGGGCCGTCTTCGCCCAGGGCCACCGAGTCGTGCGTATAGACGAAGATGTTGGGAATGCCCATCAACGCCGACAACCGCAAGGCGTTGCGCGCGTATTCCATGAAGACGAGAAAGGTGCCCGAAAACGGCCGGAATCCGCCGTGCAGCAGCATGCCGTTGCAGGCCGCTGTCATGCCGAACTCGCGTACGCCGAAGCTCAGGTAGCGCGCGTCTTCCGCGTCGGCCCACCGCGTGTTGTTCGAGCCGGTCAGGTCCGCGGAACCGCCAAAGAGTTCGGGAAGACGCGGCCCGAGTACGTTGAGGCAGGCCTGGGAAGACTGCCGCGTGGCGAGCGGCTTCATCTCCGCCTGCGCCGATACCGCCAACTCACGGATGGCATCCCTCCAGCCGTCCGGCAGGCGGCCCTCCATACGCCGCTCGAACTCCGCGGCGAACTCCGGGTGTTCCGCCCGGTAGCTCTCGAACGCTGCCTGCCAATCCGCCTGAGCCTGCCGTCCATCGGCAACGCAGCTCCAGCTTTCGTATACCTCTCCCGGAATCTCGAACGGTTCGTAACGCCAGTTGAGCGCACGCCGCGCGGCGCTCACCTCTTCCTCGCCGAGCGCCGCGCCGTGCACCGCCGCCGTGCCCTGCTTGTTGGGTGCGCCATAGCCAATGATCGTCTCGATGCACACCAGGGTAGGGCGCCCGTCCGATTCTATTGCCGCCGCCAGCGCCTGTTCGACGGCCCGGGGCTCGTGTCCGTCGACATCGGCGATCACGCGCCAGCCGTAGCTCCTGAACCGCCCCGGCACGTCCTCGGTGAACCAGGCATCGACGTCGCCGTCGATGGAGACTCCGTTGTCGTCGTACAGGCAGATGAGCTTGCCGAGCTTCAGCGTTCCCGCGAGCGAGGCCGCCTCGTGGGAGATGCCTTCCATGAGACATCCATCGCCGGCGATCACCCAGGTGCGGTGATCCACAATCTCATGGCCGGGACGGTTGAACTCGTCCCCGAGCAGCCGCTCGGCCAGCGCCATGCCGACTGCATTGGCCATACCCTGTCCCAGCGGCCCCGTGGTGGTCTCGATGCCGGGACACTCGCCGAACTCCGGATGGCCCGCGGTCTTGGAATGAAGCTGCCGGAATGCCTTGATGTCGTCGATGGAGACGTCGTATCCCGTGAGGTGCAGCACGCCGTAGAGCAGCATGGACCCATGGCCGTTGGACAGCACCACCCGGTCGCGGTCGCACCACTGCGGATCACGGGGATTGTGCTTCAGCACCTCCCGCCAGAGGATCTCCGCCACATCGGCAAGACCCATGGGCGCGCCCGGGTGCCCGGAATTGGCGCGCTGCACCGCATCCATGGACAAGGCCCGGATGGCATTGGCCCGATCCGTGCGGGAACTCACGATTGCACCGGACCGTACGCGCGGGACCCCGGCTGGAACCGCCCTGAATACAGGTGCCGTATCGAGGTCCAGCAGGCATCGGCTTCGAATGTCGAGACCCTGACGCCTCGGCCAGGGCGACCGGAACGGAATTCATTGCAAACGGGGGGTTGGATCTGGACCATGCTGGAAACCGGGACGACGGGGCAAAGCATGGAACGGTATTGTCGCCGTCTGCTTCGAGCATGGCAACGAAAACGCTCTTTTTTCTTGCCTTTCGAGAGTTCCCGGATGTCCTGATCATTCTCGGGAGACGATCGGGCGGCGACGCTCCGGTCCGCAAGGCCCACCCGCAGGCGGCTTCCCGTCATCGACCGGCTTGCGGCGATTGGTGAGCCGGACATGCCGCTTCCGGTAGAATGGCGCGCTTTTCCGCAAAACAGGCGAACGCCCGATGGCCGACTACAGCGTTTTCACATCCGAGTCCGTCTCGGAAGGTCATCCCGACAAGATGGCGGACCAGATCTCCGACGCCGTACTCGACGCCATGCTCGCCCAGGACACCGACTCGCGGGTCGCCTGCGAAGCCCTGCTCAAGGACAGTCTGGTGGTAGTGGCCGGGGAAATCCGTTCGCAGGCGAAGCTGGATGTCGAATCGCTGGTGCGGGAGGTTATTGCCGACATCGGCTACACGGACTTCGAGAGCGGCTTCGACGTGCACGATTGCGAAGTGGTCAACGCGCTCGGCCGGCAGTCCAGCGATATCGCCATGGGCGTCGATGAAACGGAGGATCGCGAACAGGGCGCCGGCGACCAGGGCCTGATGTTCGGCTATGCCTCCAACGAGACCGATGTACTCATGCCGGCGCCGATCGCCTACGCCCACCGGCTGGTCAGGCAACAGGCGGCGAAGCGCAGGAATTCCCTCGATTTCCTGCGCCCGGATGCCAAGAGCCAGCTCAGCTTCCGCTACGACAGCCAGGGCAAGCCCATGGCGATCGAAACGGTGGTGCTTTCCACCCAGCATTCGCCCGAGGTCAGCCTCGAGACGCTGACGGAAGCGGTCATGGAAGAAATCGTCAAGCCCGTGCTGCCCGCCAACTGGCTTTCCCCGAACACGAAATATTACATCAACCCCACGGGCAACTTCGTGATCGGCGGGCCCGTGGGCGACTGCGGCCTGACCGGGCGCAAGATCATCGTCGACACCTACGGAGGCATGGCACGTCACGGCGGCGGCGCCTTCTCCGGCAAGGATCCCTCCAAGGTCGACCGCTCCGCCGCCTATGCGGGCCGATACGTGGCGAAGAACATCGTTGCCGCCGGTCTCGCCGACCGGTGTGAGATTCAGATGAGCTACGCGATCGGCGTTGCCGAACCCACCTCCATCGACGTCAATACCTTTGGAACCGGCACGCTCGGCGACGAGCGAATCGTTCAACTTGTACGTGAACATTTCGATTTGCGGCCACGGGGCCTGATTGCCATGCTTGACCTCAAGCGGCCGATCTACAAGCAAACCGCGGTCTACGGGCATTTCGGCCGCACCGAAGAGGCGTTTACCTGGGAGCGCACCGACAAGGCGGAGGCATTGGCCGCCGCCTGAGGAGAACCCGGGGAAGCGAGGTTCGCGTCTGTGAGGCTCAGTTTCGAATTCTTCCCACCCCGCACACCCGAAGGCAGAGCCAGCCTGCTCGGCGTGGCAGACCGTCTGAACCGGTACCGGCCGGAATTCTTCTCGGTGACCTATGGCGCCAACGCCTCGACCCGGGAAGGCACCGCGGATACGGTGCAACGATTGCTCGCCCACGACCTGACGGCGGCGCCGCATCTCTCCATGGGCAGCGACAGCGCGGAGCGGATCCGCGCACTCATCGATGAATACCGGGGCGCCGGTGTGCGGCGCATCGTCGCGCTCCGCGGCGACCGGCCCTCCGGCATCGGCGGCGCACGCCACCCGAACAACGCGGAAGCCCTGGTGCGGGTGATCCGGGCTCACTGCGGCGATGCGCTGCAACTGGAGGTGGCCGGCTATCCGGAGGTTCATCCCGAGGCCGAGTCGCCCTCCCGGGACCTCGAATTCCTGAAGCGCAAGGTCGATGCCGGCGCCGACGGAATCATCACGCAGTACTTCTACAATCCCTACGCCTTTTTCGATTTTCGCCGACGCGCCGAGGCCGCCGGCATCGGCGTGCCCATCGTGCCCGGCATCATGCCGCTGACCAACTTCACCAATTTCGTACGCTTCTCCGAAGGCTGCGGCGCGGATGTACCCCGTTGGCTCTACAAGCACCTCGAAGCCTGCCGGGAGGACGAACGGGCGTTGCGCGAATTCGGCATCGAGGTGGTCACCAGGCTCTGCCAGGACCTGATAGCGGCCGGCATCCCCGGCCTGCATTTCTATACGCTGAACCGTTGGGGCGCCACGATGCGAATCTGCGAGAACCTCGGGCTCGCTCCGGAACCGGCAGCGATGCCTTCATGACGCCGCGCGTTTTCGTCGAGCCTCCCTGCGGCTCTTTCATTAACCTGGATGCACGCCAGTCACACCATCTGGTCCGGGTGTTGCGCATTCGCGCCGGCGGGATCGTGGAGATCTTCGACGGAACCGGACGGGTCTGGCGCGCCACCGTAACCAAAGCGGGTTCCAATGCCTGCGCCATCGAACGCGGTTCCCTGGTTTGCGAGGAGCCGCCCCCCGCTCCGGAACTTCACCTCGCCGCGGCACTGCTCAGGAGCGACGCCATGCACCGGTTGCTCCGCCAGGCGACCGAGTTGGGCGCCGATCATATCTGGCCGCTCGAGACCGCCCGCACCCAGATGGCCCAAAGCCGGGCGGAGGCGCGCTACGACCACTGGCGCCACATCATCGTCGGCGCCTGCGAGCAGAGCCGGCGCGCGCACTTGCCTCAACTGCACGACGCCCGTCGCTTCGCCGATTTCATCGGTGCCGCCGATCCCTCGGAAACGTTGATGCTGCACCCGGACGCGCAACCGCTGCATCGGCAATCGCCGTTGCAACGTACGACCGTCCTGGTCGGGCCGGAAGGCGGCTGGACAGACGAGGAACTGGGTCGGGCTCGCGATCGCGGCATCGAGGCGTTTTCCCTTGGCGCGCGGGTTCTGCGCGCGGAAACCGCGCCGCTTGCAGCGCTCGCCGCGATACGGCATTCCTGGGGCTGGCGTTAACCCGCATCGCTCACCAACTTCCCGATGCGGACGCCGATGCACTCGTCCCGCGGTTCCGGCCTGGTTCGAAGAGCGCGCCGGGATCAAGCAATATCACCAGGCTGCCGTCATCCAATAGCGTTGCGAGGGATACTGCGGCCACATCGTCGGCGCCGCTTCCCGCGCGCCCGATGAGGAGGTCCTGGCGGTCCAACACCGCATCCGCGTACAGAGCAATCCGCCGCTCTCCGCAGCGGAGCAACAGGGCTACCCCATCGGCGGGAACAGGGCCGGTCCGGCGGCCGTAACCCAGGAATTCGCCCGGATACCGAAGCTCCCAGGCAACGCCGGAGTGCTCGAAGATTTCGCCGTCCGCAGACCTTTCCATGATAATCCGGGCAAACCGCACGCTTTCGACCACGCCGTTGTTTTGAACGGCATAGCGGTCGTTCCGCACGGTGAATATCCAGGCCCGCTCAATGCGGATTGCCCAGGGTATCCGCACGACAAACCTGGCGCCCCACCCGGAACGAAATACCACGCCGATCCGGCCCCCGAGGCGCGCGATGTCTGCTCGCGCCGCGGACAGCCCGATACCTCTACCGCAGGCTGGCCTGACTTGTCCGAAGGTGGACAAGCCGGGTGCAAAAACAAACTGGGCGCAATCCTCATCGCCCAGCTCCGCATCCCTGGCCAGAAGGCCGTTGGTCTCCGCCAATTCGCGCACCCGAGCCGCATCGATTCCCTGGCCATCGTCCTCAAGCTCGATGACCAGATCGTCGTCCTGGAGCGAAACCCGCATGTCGATGCGGCCCGTTGCCGCCTTGCCGACAGTGCGCCGCTGCCCGGGCGATTCAATGCCGTGGCACACGGCGTCGCGCAGCACATGTTCCAAAGGCATCGCCAACCGCCGGAGCAAACCCTCGTCCAACTCCAGATCGAGGTTGCCGACCTGCAGTTCCACCGGCTTGCCCAGCGAGCTTCCGAGTTGTTGGACGCCGGCATTGAGCCTCGGCAGCAAACGGCTGAAAGGAACCAATGCGTCGCGCCCCAACGCTCCCTTCGCAACTCGGCCGATGCCCGTTTTCTCCCTTGCAAGACTCAAAAACCACGCCAATTCGCCTCGGTGAGAGTGCAGTTCGCGAAAAGCGGAGTCGCCGACTCTTCGGCCTGGGAGCTGGCATTCAGCCAGAAAGTTCTCGAGCCGGTGCACCAGCCCGCAAACGTCGTGCAACCTGCACAGCAGGGCGCCGCCCTTCAACGTATGGAGGCTTTCCAGCAGGCTCTTTGGGTACAACGGGTTCCCCGGTTCGCGAGACCAGGCGCGAGCGTACCGATCCACGGCGTGAACGAGTTCCACGGCCTCCTCGAAGAAGTCCACCAGAAGTTCCCGGTCGACGGCTGCCTCGAATGGCCTGTTGTTCGATTCCGTTGCGGCAGGGTCGAGATGAGGGTACCGACCGGTTGCGTCATCGGATGCGGAACCGCCGGGGCCGGCGGACTCGTCACCTCCCGCAGCCAAATCGGAACCCCCTTGCCGCGGGCAACCTGATTCATGCCGATGACACCCATTGGATACTGCTCGATACCATGGGGTTTCTCCCAAAAACTGTAACACGCCGTCCAAGAGAACCTCACCTGGCCCGCATCGCCCACCAACTTCCTGCCGCGGACGCCGATGCACTCGCCCGGCGCGAAAGCCAGCCAACCAAGACCGCAAAACGGCCGCTGAGTTGCAAACGACGTGCGCCGGCCTCCTCGGGCACGGTTGCCGCGCGGTACCCGTCGGGGTACTTTCAGCAGCGCCGCTGGTCGGGTGGATCGACACATGCCACGCATCGCCTTTGTCATGGACCCTCTGGAGAGCCTCTCGCTGAAGAAGGACTCCACGCTGGCCATGATTCGCGCGGCACAGGCGCGGGGATGGGCAATCGCGTACCTCAATCAGGGCGATCTGCTGTTTCACGACAACCGGATACAGGTGTTTTCAAGGTCTCTGCGGTTGACCGAACCCTTCGCACGCTCCCTCGAGCCGGCGCACGCCCGAGCTCTTTCGGAAGCCGGGAACGCCTGGTACCGGCTCGGAGAAAGCCGCATGGAACCCGCCGGGAATTTCGATGCCATCCTCATGCGCAAGGATCCGCCCTTCGACATGGAGTACGTCTATGCCACCTACCTGCTCGAGCGGGCGGAGGAAGCCGGCGTAGTTGTGGTGAACCGGCCGCAGTCGTTACGCGATTGCAACGAGAAGTTCTTCGCAACCCGGTTTCCGCAATGCTGTCCGCCGCTGGTGGTGAGCCGTCGCGAGGATGTGCTGCGCGACTTCCAACGCACGTACCGGAACGTCGTTTTCAAACGGCTCGACGGCATGGGCGGCGCCTCCGTGTTCCGGGTCATGGACGGCGACCCCAATCTCGGCGTGATCCTCGAGACCCTGACGAGCGGGGGCCGGGAGCAGATCATGGGGCAGCTTTACCTGCCGGAAATCGCCGACGGCGACAAGCGCATCCTGCTCATCGACGGCGAAGCCGTCCCCTATGCGCTCGCGCGGGTACCCATGGCGGGAGAATCCCGCGGCAACCTGGCCGCCGGCGGCAGGGGCGTCGGCAGGGAGTTGACCGAACGCGACCGCTGGATTGCCGCCGAGGTGGGGCCTGAACTGAAGCGCCGGGGACTGCTGTTCGCCGGCATCGACGTGATCGGCGATTATCTCACCGAAGTGAACGTGACCTGTCCCACCTGCATCCGGGAACTGGATACCCAGTTTTCCCTCGATATCGCCGGCGATCTGCTCGATGCGCTCGAAAGCAAGCTGGAATAGGCCGCACCGATGAGCGGCCCGGCGTCCCGGGTCACGGGAGGACTGGAATCGCGGCGGGACTTCCGGCTTGGCATCGCTCTGGTCCTGGCCTTAACGGTGCACGCGGCGGTGATCCTGGGAATCGATCTCCCTGCCCCCGAAAGCGGGTTCGGCACGCCGGCAATCGACATCAGGCTCATCGTGGAATCCGCTCCGGCGCCCTCCGCCGAAACCGGCCGGGAAACTGTACCGGACTCCGCCGGCAAACAGCCTGCCTCTGCTGTTCCGGATCCTGTGCGGCGAGAGTTTCAGCAAACCGGACTCAACCCGGGCGCCTCGGCAACGGCCGTTTCCCTACCCGAACGGGATACAGCGCCGCGGCCGGAGGGGCCGCCACCGGCCTCCCCCGTGACCGGCCGGCCAACGGCGCGGCAAACGCCGTCGCCGAATCTCGAAACCGCGGCAACGACCCGAGGCAGTGGCCTTTCCTACACCCAACTGGCGAAAGAAATCGCCAATGCCCACACCCAACGTGAGCGGCAGAACGCGTTCGGGGCCGGTGGGACGAGGACGAAACGCCTCACCAGTACTTCCGCGAAATCCGCGGCCGAAGCCGCCTACCTCGACATGTGGCGGCAGAAGATCGAGCGGATCGGCCGCGCCAACTACCCCCCCGGCGGGATTTCCGGCGAACTGCTGCTGCTCGCCGTCATCCGCCGGGACGGCGCCTTGCAGGAGGTCAGGGTTCTGGAATCCACCGGATACCCCGCACTCGACGCGGCGGCAACGCGCACCGTTCGCCTGGCAGCGCCGTACACCCCCTTTCCCCCGGAAATGCGCAAGGCTTACGACCGGCTGGAGATCGTCCGCCGATGGCGTTTCGCGCGCGAGGGCGCCTTGCCCCCGTAGCGATTCGCGCATCCTCCCGCGGTCCTTCCCCGATTCGCGGCAACGCCGGCGGGCGGTCCCGCGCCGATTCCCCCATCGGCAGACGCCGCGTGTGTCGGCCCGCATTGGCGGGAATGGAAGACCTGATTGTGCACAGGCGCCGGGGCGGGTCCGACGGCGGGTGGCCGACCAGTACTACTCCGGCCGAAGCCGATACATCTCTGGCCGACCACACCGCCATCGAACCCGGGTCCCGGCGCACGATGCGATTTATCGCACCGGCGCCGGTAGCGCGGACGATGCCCGCAGCTTCTCCAGACCTGCGGTCACCAGGCCAATAACAATCCCCCAAGACCTCGGAACCCGGAGACGATAAACGTCCGTTTACCCGGGGTACAAGCGGGCGTGTCGATGTTTTCCGCGAGTGGCGGAAAATTTCACCGATGCCTTCCGAGATGCTCGAATTGGCGTCAAGTTTTCCCAGTCGGTCGGCGCGACGGTAATCGCCCGCGGGCCTGGCATAGGTAAGGCGCCGCGTTCGCCGTCAGCGCGGTCCGGCGCCGCCCTCCTTCGCCGCGGAAACCGCGGCGCGCACCGCGGCCATGTGGGTACGGCTGACCGGCACCTCCCGAGAGCCCGTCAGGCGCAACGCCATGCGGCCATCGCGACGCAGTACACCGATGATGTGGCGATGTGCGACCCAATAGGAGCGATGCACCTGCATGCCGATGTCGCCGAGTGCGGCGACGGCGTCCGCCAGGCGCATGAGCAACAGGCACGAACCAGCCGTGGTGACCACGTTGATGTAATGTCCGGAGACAGTGAGACAGACGATGTCGCGGCCCACCATTTCGGGCAGGCGAGCGAAGAAGCGGTCCCGTGAATCAGACCAGGGTACCGACCCGGCGGCCGGCGCAGTTTCGCCAGCGTTGTTAGTGGAGGAAACCGGTCTTGCCCCGGCTTTCGCGGCCTGTCTGAGCTTGACACGCTGACAGGCCACGTAGTGGACGATACTTCCACACACCAACGCCAATACGGCAGTGTTCAGGTAGACCTCGGGCAAACGGAGATTTACGGCATGGCGCGGCTGGAACAAACCGTACACGGTGAATACAACCGTGCTTAAGGGCACGGCCATGAACAATGCTCCGGACAGGCACGCCAGCAGAATCTGCAATGGCGGCCGGCTACGCGCAACATAGAGTATGGCAGCGCTCAGGGCATGGCACAGGGGCCAGCAGCAGACACCGCACAATGCCACGAATGCAAGGCGCTGGAGCGGACCCAGACTTTCCTCGATACCCATCGGGCTGACGACCGTAAGCGTGAGCACGCCAGCGCCCAATACGCTTAGCGATACGCGAATCAGGCGCCACTCGAGCATTTCCCGGTAGGCGTGGCGCAGGTACCAGATTCCCGGAATACGGTTCTCGGCGGCCTTCGGCCTCATTCGGACTATTCCTTGTCATGCGCGCAGACCATCCGTGAACTGGGGTTGCCGGGAACGAAACCGCAACCGGCCTCAAAGCCGAGACCGCCAGCTCCCGGGGCCTACAAACCTATCAACTTAGAGACGAACTTCAGAGGTTGGTTCCATTCAAGGCCAGCACCCTCAAGACCTTATCCATTGACACAAACGACCTGCTTGAGCGTGTGGGCGATATCGACCAGGCTCGCCTGGGCGCGCATGGACCCGGGAACGATCCCCAGATCACCGTCGCGTGCGCGCACCGCATCGAGCACACGCACCATCATGAGTTCGCGATCGATCTTGGCGTAGGTCTGCGCCCAGTTCAGGGCGAAGAAGTAGTCGTCGAAATACTTGGAACCTTCCGATCGCATTGCCAATGCCCCGCGACCCGCTGTGCAGCATCGCCCAGACGGCATTACTCTCATCGAGACAGAGCTCGATAAAGTGATTGCCGCTGCCGAGCGTGCCCAGATGTCTGACGGCACGTTGCGCCGCCCGCGCCAGCTTCGCAGCCTTGCCCACGACCTTCTCAAGGCCACTGTCCAGCGATCCGCGCCCGACATCGCGCCGAAAGGCACTCGCCACCGAGGCGGGCGGATTGCCCCAAGCACCGCGGTCTCCCGCGGCCGACAATCCTCGCAAGGGCTATTATGGGGATACGGAGGTCGATTTCGAGTGATTTCGTTCCACGCCCCCGGCCTGTTGCGCCCGATCGCGGGCGGGGTCCAGCAGCGAACTTGCATGGAACATTTCTTGCCGATATAGGCTCCCCGGATGCCGAGCAGGTGGAATCAATGCTGTTCCCTGCGCGTCAGCGCCCCGGCGCGCCGGAGGGGAAACTTGCATGGTGAAATACAGGTCAGGAAACTCAGTGATCCGGCTGGCTTTTGCCGCGCTCGTTGCAGCGAGTACGGCAGCGGCCGCGGGTTCCGACCGCCACACACTGCCGGAGGGTTTTGTTTATCTCGATGCGGCGATCCCCGACCTCGTCATCGATCTGCGCTATTTCACCGCCAACAACTTCATCGGCCGTCCCATAGACGGATACCGCCATAAGCACGCGATCCTGTCCGCACCGGCCGCGGCGGCGCTGGCCAAAGTACAGGAAGCCTTGCGGCCCTTTGGACTCGGGCTCAAGGTATTCGATGGTTATCGTCCGCAACGCGCGGTCGATCACTTCGTCCGGTGGGGGGCGGATCTGGGCGATCGGCGGACGAAACCGGACTATTACCCCGATGTAGAGAAAACAGCACTGTTCAATGCCGGCTACATCGCCGCAAGATCGGGGCATTCTCGGGGCGGCACCGTGGATATCACCATTGTCTATCGCGACGGGGACGGCACGTTGCGCGAACTCGATATGGGTTCCCCGTATGACTTCTTCGGGACGGTGTCCTGGCCCGACAGCCCGAAGGTTTCAACCCAGCAGCGCGCCAACCGGGCGCTGCTGCAAAGCCTGATGACGGCGCACGGCTTTGTGCCCTACGCCAAGGAATGGTGGCACTTCCGGCTCCAGGACGAGCCTTATCCGGATACCTATTTCGACTTTCCGAATTGAGAAAGGCGAGCAAGGCTCTGTCGCCGGGAATACCCGTGGCGACCTCGCCGCCGGCCACAATGCCCGCCACGATCCACAACGGGTCGCCGGACGGCGGCGAACGGTCGACAAAAGCCATCTTGTCGAATCCACCGAGCATCGGGTATGTACCGACCAATCGCACCCGTTCAGCCGGCGGCAACTGGTGAAACGCGCGGATCGCCCTGGACGGAAACATGCGATGCGACATGGCTATGCAGAGGCGTCCCCCGGGACATGCAGCCGCCGCGTGTTTACTCCCCTGCCGGATGGTGCCAAGATCAGGAGCCGGACGAGCCGGAGCGTCTCGTGGACCTGAAGCACCACTTTCTGATCGCCATGCCCAACCAGGCGGGCACCTACTTCGGCAATACCATCACCTACATCTGCGAACACGGCGAAGACGGGGCCATGGGCCTGATGATCAACCGGCCGACATCCATCTCCGTCGGCGAGCTGATCGAGCAGTCCGGCCTGTCCGGGTCGCCGGAGCTGGCCGACGTCCCCATCCTGGAAGGCGGGCCCGTCTCCAACCAGCAGGGATTCGTACTCCATTCGGACGACGGTGACTTTCCCGCATCCATGAGCCTGGGCCACGGCCTGAAACTCACCACCGCCAGGGAAGTCCTCGAAGCGATCGGCGGCAATCGCGGCCCCTACAACTATCTCGTGGCGCTCGGCTATGCCGGATGGGGTCCGCGGCAACTCGAGGGAGAGTTGACCGAAAACGCCTGGCTCACCTGCCCGGCAAGCGTCGACATCCTGTTCGACGTGCCCTTCGAAGAGCGCATCGACAAGGCCGCGGCCAGCCTCGGTATCGATATTCGCCTGATGTCGGGCCAGGCTGGCGATGCCTGAGGGGGCGGGGGCACAGACCGGCGCGCAAGCGGGCGGCGCAAGCTGACCCGCACGATGCAAACCACCACCGTTCTCGCTATCGACTTCGGGCTCCGCCGCATGGGCCTTGCCGCCGGTCAGACGGTGACGGGTACCGCAAGCCCCATCGGTTCGATTTCCGCCACCGACGGCATTCCGGAATGGGCTGAACTCGACCGAATCATCGGTGAGTGGCGTCCCGACCGCCTGGTCGTCGGCCTTCCCCTCAACATGGACGACACCGAGAGCGAAATGTCCGGCCGGGCCAGACACTTCGCCGAACGGCTTGAGCGGCGATACTCGAAACAGGTCGACCTGACCGATGAGCGGCTCACCACCCGGGAAGCGAAACGGGTCGAGCCCAACGCAGACGACCATGCCGTGGCCGCCCGCCTGATCGCCGAAACCTGGCTCGGCGCCCAGGCGCAAAAGCCTCTGTAGCCCGCATCGCCTCGCTAGAATTCTCCCGGACTGCGGGCCTGCGACCGCGCCGTTGCGCGGTCGACAATGCCTTCGTCCACCAGGCGGCGCAGACAACTGTCCAGGGTTTGCATGCCAAGGGCTCCGCCGGTCTGAATCGCCGAGTACATCTGTGCGACCTTGCCTTCGCGGATCAGGTTCCGTATCGCCGGGGTACCGAGCATGATCTCGTGGGCGGCCACCCGGCCCCCGCCGATACGCTTGAGCAACGTCTGGGAAATAACGGCCTGCAGGGACTCCGACAGCATGGCGCGCACCGCGGATTTCTCTTCGGCGGGGAACACATCGACGATGCGGTCGACCGTCTTGCCCGCCGAGACCGTGTGCAACGTGCCGAATACCAGGTGCCCTGTCTCCGCCGCCGTCAACGCCAGCCGTATCGTCTCGAGGTCACGCATCTCGCCGACCAGAATCACGTCGGGGTCTTCCCTGAGCGCCGCCCGCAGCGCCCGGCTGAAGCTCCTGGCGTCCCGGTGCACCTCGCGCTGATTGACCAGGCACCGCTTGCTGGCATGCACGAACTCGATCGGGTCCTCGACGGTGAGGATGTGGCCGGCCCGGCTCTCGTTGACGAAGTCGACCATCGCCGCAAGCGTCGTGCTCTTGCCCGAACCGGTCGGGCCGGTGACGGCCACCAGCCCCCGGGGCTTGAGGCTGAGTTCCTCGAACACGCCGCCCATGCCCAGCGATTCCATGGAGGGTACTTTGGACGGAACGGCCCGGAACGCCGCCGCCGGGCCGCGGTTCTGCCGGAAGGCGTTGACCCGGAAGCGGGCGATTCCCCGCACCTCGAACGAGAAATCCGTCTCTAGCAGTTCCTCGTACTCCTCGCGCTGGCGGCCGTTCATGATGCCGTGCATCGCGATTTCCAGGTCGCCGGCTTCGAACGGCGGCGCATCGATACGCCCGAGGTCTCCGTCGACCCGCAACATCGGTTGCAGGCCCGCAGACAGGTGCAGGTCGGAGGCGCCCTGCCGGATGCTGTGCCTCAGCAGTTCCTCGATTCTTTCCGATGAATCGGCCTGTTGCTCAAAGCTCATGACAACCCGGATTCGAAAGTTTGCGGCCACCGTGCCGGAAGGCGGCGGCGGATGGATGCACAACCCGGCGAAACCTTTCTGAAGGACACCGGGGCCCTGTAGTATTATTCCCGCCCGGCACTCGCCAGGCTTTGGGACACCAGCGCCCATGCAGGTGCGACATCGGCTATACGGCTGGCGGATTCAGTTTGCTTCCAATCTCTGAAAATCTCGCGACGGTCAATGCGCGCATTCGCGATATCGCCCGATGCTGCGGCCGGCAGCCGGAAGACCTATCGCTCATCGCCGTTTCCAAGACCATGCCCACCGCCGCCATCGCCGAAGCCTACCGGGCCGGCCAGAGGGACTTCGCGGAGAACTATGCCCAGGAAGGGGTATCGAAGATCACCCGCCTGGCCGACCTGGGGATCACCTGGCACTTCATCGGCGCGGTGCAGTCCAACAAGACCGCATCGCTGGCCCGCCACTTCCACTGGGTACACACCGTCGCCCGGCTGAAGATCGCCCGGCGGCTGGCCAGCCATCGCAGCCCCGCCAATCCCATGAACGTGCTGTTGCAGGTGAACATCGACGCCGACCCCGCAAAGGCCGGGGTGGCGCCCGCCGAGGCGGCCGGGCTGCTGGCGGTGATGCGCGAACTGCCGGGCTTGAGGGTGCGCGGCCTGATGACCGTATTGGAAATGGCAGGCAATCCCGATTTAAGCTTCGCCCGCATGCAGCACCTGTTCAAATCGATGGCGCCGGCGGACGGCAAGCACTGGGACACCCTCTCGATGGGAATGACCCAGGACATGGACGCGGCCATCGCCCACGGCGCGACCCACCTGCGCATCGGCAGCGCCATTTTCGGCCCCCGCAAACAACCATCGCCGTCAACCAGGCTGGCGGGCCGATCTTGAGCGCTAGCCCGCATATTTCACCAAGGGCTGCGATGATCGCGCAGGATTTTGCCCGTTTGCGCGTGCTCGCGACCGGAATCATAGCCACGCCTATGGTGGAGGGAGCATGTGCGCGCACACGGGCAAAAGACCAGCGAGGGCGTGGCCAGCGCAATTTGTACCACGACAGAAAGCCGAATAGTGCAACAAATGTGAGTAAAATCAAATGGAATTCGTCATCTGGATAAGCGGCTTGGTGAAATATGCGGGCTAACAACATCGCCTTCATCGGCGGCGGCAACATGGCGCAGAGCCTGATTCGCGGCCTCATCGATGCGGGCCACGATGCAGCGGGGCTGGCGGCAAGCGACCCGGATGCGGGCTGCCGCTCCGCAATCGCGGCATTGGGCGCGAGCGCCAGCGCCGACAACCAGGAGGCCGTCGACTTCGCCGGTGCCGTGGTACTAGCGGTCAAGCCGCAGGTACTTGCCCACGTGCTTGCCGGCCTTTCGATTCCGGCGGACACCCTCATCGTCTCGATCTGCGCGGGCATTCCCACCGGCGGCATCGCCGCCCTGACCTCACAAGACCAGCCGATCGTGCGCTGCATGCCCAATACCCCGGCGTTGCTTCGGGCCGGCGTCACTGCGCTGTTTGCGAACGCCAATACCGGCGCCGCGGACCGGCAAGCCGCCGAAGAGATTCTCAGCGCCGTCGGCAAGACCTTCTGGGTCGATGAAGAGGCCGCCCTCGATGCCGTCACCGCGGTTTCCGGCAGTGGCCCGGCTTACTTCTTCTACCTGATGGAAGCGATGACGGAAGCTGGCCGCAACATGGGCCTGGCACCCGAATTGGCCGCCGCCCTGACCGTGGAAACAGCCTGGGGCGCGGCGCGCATGGCTCGGGAGACGGACCTCGCACCCTCGGCACTCCGCCGCAACGTGACCTCCCCCAAGGGCACGACCGAGAGCGCCATAAATGCACTGAACGAGCATGAGGTGAGCCGGCATATCGTCGAAGCCCTCGGCCGCGCCCGCCGACGGTCGCAGCAACTCGGAGGAGAATTCGGAACGAAATGAACAGTGTGACCCACTTCGTCATCCGCTTCCTGATGGAGATCGCCTGTTTCCTGTTCATGGCCAGGTTTCTCCTGCAGGCCTGCAGGGTCGATTTCTACAATCCGATCTCACAGGGCATCGTCAAGGTGACCGATCCGGTGCTACGGCCGCTCCGCTCCGTACTGCCGGGCCTGCGCAACCTCGACCTGGCATCGTTCGCGGCCGCCTGGATTACCGCCGCGTTGACGATCTATGCCCTGGCGCTCATAGCCGGCCTCTATCCGGGGGGCGTGATCGCCGTCGCCGCGGGCGGCCTGCTGCGCGTGCTGCTGCGCATGCTCGACATCTTCTGGTGGTGCATTCTCATCGTCATCGTCGCCAGCTTCATCGCTCCCGGCAGCCATCACCCGGTTCTCGGGCTGTTGCAACAGATCACCGAACCGCTGCTGCGCCCCGCGCGCCGGGTCATTCCGGCTCTGGGCGGGCTCGATTTTTCTCCCATCCTCGTCATTCTGGCGCTTGGCGTGGCGCAGCGTATCCTGGCGGCCGTCTTTGGCTCGCTGATATGATGCCCCCAACGCCGATCGGACCGCCGGATTGAAATGGGCAAGGCTTCCCCAGAATCCAGGGCGCCCGGGAGCGAGGCGTCCGTCGGAATCGTCGCACCGGAGCGGTTCCGGTTCGACGGCGAGTTCAGCCTGCAATGCGGAGAAGTGCTGGACGGCTTCGAACTGATCTACGAGACCTACGGCAATCTCAATGCGGCCCGCAACAACGCGGTGCTCATCTGCCACGCCCTCTCCGGCAACCATCACGCGGCCGGCTACCATGCCGAGGCGGACGCAAAACCGGGCTGGTGGGATACCTGCATCGGCCCGGGCAAGGCCGTGGACACCGGGCGGTTCTTCGTGGTCGCTTTGAACAACCTCGGCGGCTGCCACGGCAGCACCGGTCCCGCCTCGACGAATCCGGCCACCGGCAAGCCGTTCGGCGCGGACTTTCCCGTCGTGACGGCCGAGGACTGGGTGCGCAGCCAGGCACTGCTGGCGGACCGTCTCGGCATCGAGCGGTTCGCCGCGATCGTCGGCGGAAGCCTCGGCGGCATGCAGGCCATGCAGTGGGCCATCGACTTCCCCGACCGGGTGCGCGCGGCGGTGCTGATCGCCTGTGCGGCCAAGCTCTCCGCCCAGAACATCGCCTTCAACGAGATCGCCCGCCAGGCCATCGTATCCGACCCCGAATACAAGAGCGGCAACTATCGCTCGACGGATACCAATCCGGACCAGGGCCTCGGGCTCGCGCGCATGATCGGGCACGTCACCTACCTGTCTCACGACGGCATGGGCCAGAGATTCGGGCGGCAGCTCAAGTTCGGCGACATGAGCCGGGCCCGGGACGTGGAATTCCAGGTGGAGAGCTATCTGCGCTACCAGGGCCAGAGCTTCTCGAGGCGCTTCGACGCCAATACCTACCTGCTCATGACCCGGGCGCTCGACTTCTTCGACCCGGCCGCCCCGTTCGACGGCGACCTGGTGGCGGCATTCCGGCAGGCAACGGCCGGCTTCCTGGTTCTGTCGTTCACCACCGACTGGCGATTCGCGCCGGCACGGTCAAAGGAAATCGTCGATGCCCTGATCGCGGCGCGCAAGAACACCGTGAGCGCCGTGATCGAATCGGAGCACGGCCACGACTCCTTCCTGCTGCCGCTGCCGCGCTATGTCGAAGTGTTCCGGGCCTACATGAACCGGCTGGCGGACGAGGCGGTACCGAACGCGGCCCCGGGGACGCCCGATGCGGCCTGATCTCGAGATCATCGCCGACCTGGTCAACCCCGGCGCCCGGGTGCTCGACCTCGGCTGCGGCGAGGGCGACCTGCTGGCCTATCTGCAGAATAGCAAGCAGGTGAACGGCTACGGGCTGGACGTCGGCGCCGAAAACATCGCCACCTGCGTACGCAAGGGCGTGAACGTCATCGAGCAGGATCTGGATGACGGCCTCGACAACTTCCCCGACGACAGCTTCGACATGGTGGTGATGACGGAGACCCTGCAATCCGTGCGGCTGCCCGGCCGGATGCTCGACGAGATGCTCAGGATCGGTCAGGAATGTATCGTCACCTTCCCGAATTTCGGGCACTGGCGCAGCCGCCTCTACCTGATGCTGAAGGGACGCATGCCGATGGCACGGCACCTGCCGCACACCTGGTACGAGACGCCCAACATTCACCTGTGCACGTTCAAGGACTTCGAGCGCCTGGTGCGGAAGAAGGGCCTGTGCATCATCGAGCGGTTCGTGGTGAGCGCGGAGCATTTCAACGAGCCGCTCATGAACCTGTTCCCCAACCTGTTCGGCTCCATCGCCTTCTACCGGCTGGGACGTCCCGGCAGCGCGGCCGCATGACCGGCAAGCAATATTCCGCGATGTCGCGGGCCATGGCCGGGCTGGCGCTTCTGCTTGCACTGGTACCGGTGGCCCGGGCCGAGCAGAAAGTGGCCATCGGCGATTTCGAAGCGCACTATGTCGTCTTCCCCAGCACCTTTCTGAGCGCGGAGATCGCCGGCACTTATGGAATAACGCGTGCCCGGAACCTCAGCGTCGTCAACCTGTCCGTTCTCGATGCGGCGGGAGAGGGCGCCCCGGCCGCCGTCGCCGGACGGGTAAAAAACCTGCTGGGGCAGCTCAGCCCGCTGAAGTTCAGGGAAATCCGTGAAGAGAAGGCGCTTTACTACGTCGCGGAAGTGCGCCATGCCAACCGGGAGGTGCTGCGCTTTTCCATCGCCATCACGCCGCCCGGAGAGCCGACCTATGATCTGGCGTTTCAACAGGAACTCTTCTGGGACGAATGACCCGCCGCCCGAACGACACACCCCGGGCCGCGGCAGTACTTGCCGCAGCCAGCACGTTGGCGGTGAACAAACGAAGCATGGGCAGAGACTCTAGTGCTGGAACCAAGGCGGCCTGAGGCGGCGGCATGAGAGTGGTGCTGGCAAGCGGCAACGCCGGGAAACTGAAGGAACTCAGGGCACTGCTCGCGCCCCTCGGGATCGAACCGGTGGCCCAGGGCGAACTGGGTCTGGAAGCCGCCCCGGAGACCGCCTGCACCTTCGTCGAGAACGCCATCGGCAAGGCCCGTCACGCCAGCGCCGGTTCCGGGTTGCCCGCGATCGCCGACGATTCCGGCCTCGCCGTGGGCGCCCTCGGCGGCGCGCCGGGCATCCGCTCCGCCCGTTACGCCGGCCCGGCGCGGGACGACGGCGCCAATAACCGCAAACTGATCTCGGCACTGGCCGGCATCCCGGACCGGCGCGCGCGATTCTGCTGTGCCATGGTGTACCTTGACGAGCCCAGCGACCCGGTACCCGTGATCGCCACCGGGGAGTGGCGGGGGACGATAGTCGACGAGGCCCGGGGCGAAAACGGCTTCGGTTACGACCCCCATTTCCTGGTACCGGAACTGGGCCTGACTTCCGCGGAACTGGAACCGAAGCTGAAGAACGCGCTGAGCCATCGGGGCCAGGCCGCGCGGGCGCTGGTAGCGGCCCTTCGCGGGCGCGCCGGATAAACCGGCGGCTCGCAGCGAGGGTCGGCAGCACATGACGAGCGCTAGCCCGCATGGGCGTATGAGCCCAGCGTTTCCCCACGTTGTGGCCAACCCCCCGGATCTCGGTCTTTACGTGCACTTCCCCTGGTGCGTGAAGAAATGCCCGTACTGCGACTTCAACTCCCATCCGCTGAACGGCGAACTGCAGGAAGACGCCTATATCCGGGCGGTGATCAGTGAATTTCGCACCCGGGTTGGCGCTCCCGATCCCGGCGATGCCGGGCAATACGACAGCGTGTTTTTCGGTGGCGGCACGCCGAGCCTGTTCTCGGCCAGGGCGCTGGGCTCGCTCGTCGATACCTTCATCCCCTACCTGCGCGACGGCGCGGAGATCACCATGGAAGCCAACCCCGGCGCCGCCGAACGGGGCTCTCTGGCCGCCTGCCGCGATGCGGGTATCAACCGGCTATCCATCGGCGCCCAGTCGTTCTCGCCGGCTTACCTCGAGCGGCTCGGGCGCATTCACGGCCCGGACGAAACCCGCGCCTGCGTCGAGGCCGCCCGCCGCGGCGGGTTCGACAACGTCAACCTCGACATCATGTACGGGCTGCCCGGCCAATCGGCGGAGGAGGCGCTGGCCGACCTGGAAGCGGCCATCGCCCTGTCGCCGGACCACCTGAGCTGGTACCAGCTCACCATCGAACCGAGAACCGAGTTTGCCCGGCGTCTACCCCGCCACATGCCCGGGGAGGAGGCGATTTTCGAAATGGAAGATGCCGGCCGGGCGCTACTCGAAGGAGCGGGATACCATCGTTACGAGGTATCCGCTTACGCGCGCGCCGGGGCGGCTTGCCTGCACAACCTCGTTTACTGGACGTTCGGCGATTACGTTGGGCTCGGCGCCGGAGCGCACGGCAAACAGGGCGCGCCGAGCGCCGCCATTCTGCAGCGGCCTCCAGCCCGCATCGCTCGCCAACTTCCCGCTGCGGACGCCGATACATCGCGTAAGCGCAGCCGTGCTCCCTCCGGGCGCCTCGACGCCCTCGCGACGAAAGTCGGTGAGCGATGCGGGCCAGGCGCGCTCGCAGAAACGCCGGCGGATGCGGCTCGCGCACCTACGATACGTACACGCAACCCGCGCCAGCCCCGCTTGTATCTGCAGGACCCTTGCCGCGCCGAGCCGGTTCCAGTCGGCCCCGATGAGTTGCCGGGAGAGTTCATGATGAACGCCCTGCGGCTGGTCGGCGGCGTCGAGCGGAGTCTCTTCGAGACCCGCACCGGACTGCCCTGGAGCACGGTGGAAGCCACCTGGGAAAAGACGACCGACCTCGGGCTGACGGAGAGCGGCCGCATCGCCGCGACTGCGCACGGCCTGCAGCACCTGGACACACTCGTTCAGTACTTCCTCTGATAGTGAAACTCCCGGATTTCGTGGCCCAGCCGCCGGCCCCGCGCCTCGAAACGCGTTTCGGAACGCTCGTTCGAAGGTTGCGCGGGTTGCAATAACGGCCCGGCGTCGAGCACCTCCACGATCCACGCTGCATAAGGCGCCCAGTCCGTGGCGATACGCAGGATGCCGCCAGGCGCGAGGCGGCCGGCCAGCAACGCCGTGAATGCCGGGCGGATCAAGCGCCGTTTGTGGTGCCGTTTCTTGGGCCAGGGGTCGGGGAACCAGATGTGAGTTTCGGCGATGCTCGCGGGTTGGAATTTCGTCTCCAGGAGTTCTTCCGCCTCGCCCCACAGCACGCGCACATTGGGCAGCTCCCCGCGCTCGATCCCGGCGAGCAGGGCGCCGATACCCGGCTCATAGATTTCGACGCCGACGAGATTCATGTCCGGCTGCGCGGCAGCCCAATCCAGAAGCGCCTGGCCCATGCCGAAGCCGATTTCGACGCCGATGGGCGCGGCGCGCCCGAATTCCCGGGGCCAGTCTCCAGGTTCCGGATCAACGACATAACGGTTCGCCAGAGTCGTCAACGCCCGGCGCTGACCCCGGGTCATGCGTCCCCGGCGGCGGATGTAGGTACGTTGGCTCAGGCGGCGATCAGGTCCTCGGGCGCCTGACCTTCGAGAAAGCCCGCCTTGAGCTTCTTCATGGCGTTCCGCTCGAGTTGGCGGATGCGCTCGGCGGATACCCCGTAACGGCCGGCCAGTTCCGCGAGCGTTGCCTTTTTCTCCCGCAACCAGCGCGCCGCAATGATCTCGCGGCTCCGGTCATCCAGTTCTGCAATCGCCGCGTGCAGCAATTCCCCGGACGCCTCGGACCAGTCCTCGGCAGCGACCAGCTCCGCCGGATCGGTACCCGCCAGCCCTTCGACGGTCAGGAAATGCGCCGGGGCACTGCTCTCGCCGTCGTCCGCATCGTAGCCGTCGAAGGCGAGGTCCGCCCCGGCCAGCCGGCTTTCCATGCGCGTGACTTCCTCGGGGGATACACCGAGTTCGTTGGCAACGGATTCGGTCTCCGCCTGCGTCAGCCACGCCAGGCGTTTCTTGGCGCTGCGAAGATTGAAGAAGAGTTTGCGCTGCGCCTTGGTGGTGGCGACCTTGACGATGCGCCAGTTGCGCAGGATGAATTCGTGCATCTCCGCCTTGATCCAATGCACGGCGAAGGACACCAGGCGCACGCCGACTTCCGGGTTGAACCGCTTGACGGCCTTCATCAGCCCGACGTTGCCTTCCTGGATGAGATCGGCCTGGGGCAGGCCGTAGCCCTGGTACGACCTGGCCAGATGCACGACGAACCGCAGGTGGCAGAACACCAGTTCGCGGGCGGCATCGAGGTCGTTCTCGTAATAGAAGCGCTCGGCCAGGGCTTTCTCTTCCTCGGCCGAGAGAATGGGGAACGCGCTTACGGTTTGCACGTAGCTCGCGAGGTCGCGCCCCGGTGCCAAACTGTTCATCGATAACAGGTTCGTTGACATCAGCCTTCCTGCCATACAGACCGCTTCGGCAACCCCGGCCCGCCGCGCCCTGCCTTCAGAGACACGCCGCTGCCGGAAATAGCCCAGCGGCCGACTGCGCATTTTAGCACTCCGAACATTAGACTGCTAACCAGGTAAAACGTTCCATCACCGCTTGTATCTGGGGTCATCAGGGGCAAGTTCAACCCCTGCGGCCGCGGTTACGGCCACAGCCGGGACAATCAGAGGATATCCAGGCTGGCCCGCCGCTGCCGGACCGCCAACACGGCGCCGGTCACGCCAAGCACCGTGCCGGCGCCGAGCAGTATCGCGAGAAAGCGAACGCCGAATGCCGCGGGCTCGAAATCCACTTCGAAGCTGCCGAGAAGGCTCGTCAGCGGCGCCTCCACGACCGTCAGCCCCACGCTCAGCAACATCGCCGCCAACACGCCGCCACCGAGGCCGTACAACATGCCCAGATAAAGGAACGGCCGGCGCACCTGGCCGTCGCTCGCGCCCACCAGTTTCATGACCTTGAGTTCCTCCAGGCGCCCCTCGATGGCCAGCCGCACCGATGTAGCCGTGACCAGTACGGCCCCGAGAGCGAACAATGCCCCGAGGATCGCTCCCAGGCGGCGTGCCACCAGGGCAGCGTCCGTCACCCGTTCCAGCCAGGTTCTCTCCACCACGACCTCCACCGCGCCGGGATGCCGCCGGGCCAGCTCGGCAAGTCTTTCCAGCTCTGCCGGGCCGGCCCCGGCAACCGGCGCCATACGCAGCGATGCCGGCAGGGGATTGGACTCCAGCACATCCAGCGCATCGGCGAGATGCGCCTGGGCGCCGAACTCAGCCAGCGCTTCCTGCTGGGTCGTCACCTCCACCCGCTCGACGCCGGATTGTTCGCGCAGTACCGCAGCCAGGGCATGCGGGCCGGTTCCCGGTTCGAAATAGACGGACAAACCGGGGCGATGATCCCACCGGCCGGTGAGCTCCGACAGGCCGGACTGCACCAGGAACAGCGCCGCCGGCAACGCCAGCGCAATGCCCACCAGCAGCCAGGCCAATAGCGTCGTGCCGAACCGGCGCGAGACATGACGCAACGAGTCTCCCGCCACCCGGAAGTGGTCGCGCCGCCAGCTCCCCGGGACGGACGTCCTGGGCCAGGGGTGTTTCGGCGCCTTGCGCCCGGTTCGTCTGCCGCGCTCAGCCATGGTGGGCGCTGCCGGGGGTAGGCCGGATATCCCGGACGATGGAACCGTGGGACAACTCCACGATCCGCCGGTTCAGGCTGCCGACCAGTTGCAGGTCGTGGCTGGCGACGATGACCGTGGCGCCCACCTGGTTGAACTGCTGGAAAAGCGACATGATGTCCCCGGACAGTTCCGGGTCGAGATTGCCCGTGGGTTCGTCGGCGATCAGTACACGCGGCCGGATGACGACTGCCCGGGCGATCCCCACCCGCTGCTGTTCGCCGGTGGACAGTTGCACCGGCAGCATCGATTCCCGTTCCAGCAGGCCGACCCGGGTGAGAGCCGCCCGCACGCGCCGGCCGATATCGCGCTCACGCATGCCCACCACCCGCAGGGGCAGGGCCACATTCTCGAATACGGATCGCGCCGTAAGCAGGTGATGGTCCTGAAACACCGCGCCGAGCCCCTGGCGGTACCAGGACAGGCCCTTCGCCCCGAGATTCCCCAGGTCGACGCCGTTGACGAGTATGCGGCCGCGCGTCGGCCGGTCGAGGCAAAGCAGTAGTTTCAGGAAAGTGGTCTTGCCGGCACCGGAGTGGCCGGTGAGAAAGGTCATGGACCCTTCCTCGAACGATACCGAGACATCCCGCAACGCTTCGAAGCCGTTGTCGAAACGCTTCAGGACGCTATGAAATTCGATCTGTCCCACTGAACTGCCCGGCGTGTTTTCCCCCGCGTTCCCGTCGCGACATCCCGAGTGCTGGGCCTTTGGTGGGCATACCCTGCCAATTTCCCGCTACGGCGGCCGTTACGCTAATCCGGCGCGAGCAGCGCATCGACGAATGCCCCTGCATCGAACGGCCGCAGGTCGTCAAGCCCTTCGCCGACGCCGATGAAGTACACCGGAATGGTTCTGCCCATCCGGCGAAGCTGCTCTGCGATGGCGAAAATCACGCCGGCCCGGGCGCTGCCGTCGAGCTTGGTGACGATGAACCCGGTGACCCCCACCGCCGCATCGAACTCCGCCACCTGCCCGAGTGCGTTCTGGCCGCTGCCCGCATCGAGGACGAGCAGCACTTCATGGGGAGCGGAAGCATCGAGGCGTTCGACCACGCGGCGAATCTTCTTCAGCTCCTGCATGAGGTTGACCCTGGCCTGCAGGCGGCCCGCCGTGTCGGCCAGCAGCACATCGAACCCCCGCGCCCGGGCGGCCTGCACGGCATCGTAGATCACCGAGGCGCTGTCCGCGCCCTGGCTCTGGGCAATGACGGCGGCGCCGTTGCGCTCGCCCCAGGCCCGCAATTGCTCCACCGCCGCCGCCCGGAACGTATCGCCCGCCGCCAGCAGAACCGACAGGCCGTCGGCCTTGAGGCGGCTGGCCATCTTGCCGATGGTCGTCGTCTTTCCGGCCCCGTTGACGCCGACGAACAACAGCACGTACGGGCGCGGCGACCCGACCTCGAACGGTTGCTGCAAGGGGGCCAGCCGTTCCTTGAGAAGCTCTCCCAGGGCGCCGTGCAGTGCCGCCGTGTCGTTCAACTCCCTGCGTTTCACCCGGGTCGAGAGCGTCTCGACGATCTGCTGCGTGGCGTCGACGCCGACATCGGTCAAGAGCAACGCCGTTTCCAGCTCTTCGAAAACGTCCTGGTCGATCCAGCGCTCGCCGAGCAGGAGGTTGCCGACGCCCTCGGCAAGGCGGCCGCGGGTCTTGCTCAGGCCCTGCTTCAGCCGTTGCCAGAACGGTCCCTCGTTTTTCTGCGCGGTTTCGCTCAACATGGCTCCAGGGTGCGGGTATGGCGGCCGGTTTCTCTCACGGTAAAGACGAACGTTCGCATGTCCAGAAACGAAGTGCGCATTATCGGCGGTCTGTGGAAAGGGCGAAAGCTGAAGGTGCCCGCCAACGCCGCGGTGCGCCCGTCCCTCGGGCGCGTGCGGGAGACGCTGTTCAACTGGCTGGCCGGGCACGTCGAGGGCAGCGACTGCCTGGACCTGTTCGCCGGCAGCGGCGCGCTCGGATTCGAGGCGCTCTCGCGGGGGGCGCGGAGCGCCGTGCTGGTCGACAACAACCGCGGCACGGTAGATGCGTTGCACAAGAACGCGCAGCGCCTGGGCGCCGCGAACTTCACCGTGCGGCGGCAATCGGCGCTCGCGTTCCTGAAGTGTACCGCGGCAGATGGCGCGGCAGTTCCGGGCGGAACGGCAGTGCCTGGAGGCTTGGCTAACGCATCGAAAGGAACGCCAGCCTCAGGCACGCATGACGCACTGGGCTTTATCGACTTGCGGGCGGACTCGGGGACACCCACCTCCGAACCGCGGGCGGGCTCGGGGGCGGACTCGGGAACACCCACCTCCGAACCTGCAGTCCCCCGGGGCGTGGCTGTCGCTACGCAAGGGACACCTGCGCAAGGGACACCCACCCCGGGCAGAACCGTCAATCGATGGGACATCGTTTTCCTCGACCCGCCGTTCGCCTCCGATCTTCTCGGCGCCGCTCTGCACGCTTTGCAGAGCTGCAAATCGCTCCGCCCCGGCGCCCGGGTGTACTTCGAACTCGAAAGGCGGGGCGAGATCGATCTGGAAGGCTGGACGGTTCTCAAACAGGCAACCGCCGGCGACGCCCGGTTCGGGCTCCTTGCCTCGCCCTGAGGCTGCCGTTACCATCGCGGCCCTTCCTACCGGAGGGGCGCGCCCGCAATGTCACTCGTTGTCTATCCCGGCTCGTTCAACCCGATCACGAACGGGCACACCGATCTGGTCAAGCGCGCCCTCAACCTGTTCGACCATGTGGTACTGGCCATCGGCACCTCCCCCCAGAAAGACCCCAGAACGGAACTCAAGGACCGCATCGAGCTCTGCCGGACGGTACTCGCGGAGTTCGGCGACCGGGTTTCCGTCGAAGGATTCAACAACCTGCTCGTCGACTACGTGCGCGGCAAGAACACCACCTTCATACTGCGCGGCCTGCGCACGGTGACGGACTTCGACTACGAGTTCCAGATGGCGGAGATGAACCAGTCGCTGGACCCGGAGATAGAGTACGTATTTCTGCCGACATCCAAGGAATGTTCCTTCATCTCATCGACACTGGTGCGGGAGATCGCGGAGCTCGGCGGCGACATCGGCGAGTTCGTGCATCCGGCGGTAAGCGCCGCGCTCGCGCAAAAGTAATTCAGCCTCTCCGTCGCCCACCGGCGGGAAAGTCGGCTGGCTGACGGAGTCCGGCACCGGGCGTCGTGCCGTTCCGGGCCGAGCGGGCTCAGACCTGGCAACTGCGGCAGAAAACGGTACCGCGGCCGCCGATCCGGCGGTTCACCAAAACCGTGCCACAGCGCCGGCAGGGCTCGCCGGTGCGGCCGTAGACGTTCAGCCGCTGTTTGAAATAACCGGGACGGCCATCGCTGCCGACGAAGTCCCGAAGCGTGGTTCCGCCTTCTTGCAACGACTGCAGCAACACCTCCTTGATCGCCGTGGCGAGCGCATCGCAGGCCTTGCGCGTCACCCGCCCGGCGGCCACCGTGGGCCGGATGCCGGCCAGAAACAACGATTCGACCGCATAGATATTGCCCACCCCCACGACGATGCGGCTGTCCATGATGAAGTTCTTTATCGCCACCTTGCGGCCCCTGGCCCGCTTTTTCAGGTAGGCGCCCGTCAGTTCGCTGGTCAGCGGTTCGACGCCCAGGTGTGCGAGCAGGCGATGCTCCGGCGCGCCGTGCGCCCACCACAGCACGCTGCCGAACCGGCGCGGATCGTTGAAGCGCACGGTTTGCCCACCGGAGAAATTCAGGTCGATGTGATCGTGCTTGCCGGGCTCCGCGCCCGAAGGCGCCAGGCGCAGGCTGCCCGACATGCCGAGGTGCAGTATCAGGGTATCGTCGGGAAACTCGAAAAGCAGGTACTTTGCCCGGCGCGACAAGGCCACCAGCCTCCTGCCTTGCAGATGGGAGGGAATCTCCACGGGCCACCGCAATGCCGGATTGCGCACGGTCCAGGAACGAAGGGTGCGGCCGACGATGCGGTGTTCCAGCCCGCGCCGGGTGGTCTCGACTTCCGGCAGCTCGGGCACTTGCCGGGTTACTTGATCTTGGCTTCCTTGTACAGCACGTGCTTGCGCACAACCGGGTCGAATTTCTTGAATTCGAGCTTGTCGGGCGTGCGCCGCCTGTTCTTGTCCGTGGTGTAGTAATGGCCCGTTCCGGCGGTGGAGACGAGCTTGATCTTTTCGCGCATGGGATTCTCCGTCGCGTTCTACGGGGCGCCGCTCAGACCTTGTCGCCGCGCGCGCGGATGTCGGCGAGCACCGAGTCGATGCCGAGCTTGTCGATGATGCGCATGCCCTTGGAGGATACGCGCAGACGCACGTAGCGGTTTTCGCGCTCCACCCAGAAGCGGTGGTAGTGCAGGTTCGGCGAGAACCGTCGGCGCGTCTTGTTGTGAGCATGGCTCACGTTGTTGCCGGCCATCGGCCGCTTACCGGTTACCTGGCATATTCGAGACATGGCGGCGCCCCAAAAACGAGCGCGGTTTTATACCAGACAGTGCCTGACGCGTCCATCTCCCCTGTTGCCGCGGCGTCGAGCAACAAACGCCGATGCCCGCGCTCAACTTCCTGCATATAGAATAGATGCGGGACAACAATAGCGAATATTGGCTGCTTTCCGCTTGATCGAAGCACCGTTACGCAATCGCCCCAGGAGAAAATATGAGTTTGACCGACCAGGCGCAGCAGGCTTTGAGTGGGCGGCGTTTTCCGAAGATCACGGAAGCGGGCCTGGATGAGCTGCGCAAACGGATCGGGGTGAAAATCTCCAATTCCGTCGAGCCCTGGTGCCATGAAGCGACGCGCGACAACATCCGGCACTACGCGCACGGCATCGGTGACGACAACCCGCTCTGGTGCGACCCCGAATACGCAAGAAACACTCAATACGGGGATGTCGTCGCACCGCCCTCCTTCCTGTTCGCGTGCGACCGGTTCATCAGCGGCTATTGCGGCGGCTTGCCCGGCATCCACGCGATGTGGGCCGGCGCCGACTGGCAGTGGTACAAACCGATCCGCCGCAACGTCGCCGTGCGCACGGAGGCCTGGCTGAAGGACCTGTTCGAACATCAGACGCGCTTCGCCGGCCGTACCGTTCAGCAGATCTACCATGTCGACTTTTACGACGAGGGAAGCGGAGACCTGCTCGCCGATGCCGATAGCTGGGTGTTCCGGACCGAGCGCGATACGGCTCGCGAAGAGGGCAGCAAATATACCGAAGAGCGCGAGCGCGGCCGCCGGGTTTATGCGGACGATGAAATTCAGGCCGTCTACGAAAAGTACCGCGACGAACGGGTTCGCGGCGCCGAGGTGCGCTATTTCGAGGACGTCGAGATCGGGGAAGAGCTGCCGCCGATCGTGAAGGGGCCGATGACCGTCACCGGCTTCATCGCCTTTGCCCAGGGATGGGGCGGCCTCTATATCCGCGCGAACAAGCTGCAATGGAAGCTGATCGACAAGCACCCCGGAACCGGCATCAAGAATCGCTACGGCATTCCGGATTGTCCCGAGCGCGTGCACTGGGAAGACGAATTCGCGCTGGAAGTGGGAGCGCCCGCCGCCTACGACTACGGCCCGGAACGCACCTCCTGGATGATCCATCACCTGACCGACTGGGCCGGCGACCACGGGTTTGTCCGGGCATCGAAAACGCAGATCCGGCGGCATAACCCCGTGGGGGACATCCTGCACATTTCAGGTCAGGCGATCGGCAAAGACATCGTCGACGGAGAAGGCATCGTCGAGATTTCGCAGCGGGCGGAGAACCAGGACGGGGAGTTATCCGTGATTGGAGCGGCGAAAGTGCGGCTGCCGCTCCGCTCGTCGTAGCGCAATCGGATCGTTGAATGCCCGTCGCGCTCGATTGGGCCGCCGACCGAATCACTGACCTCGGCCCGAAAGGGGGCGCAACTCGCCGATGCCGCGTTTCAAGAACGCGAGGGTTGTTGTTCCGTCGTGGCGAACCTGGCCACCAACACCAGGTATGCGGCCGCCGACATTCCCGACACACCGAACAACATGCACATCACCATGATCTGGTAGCGCACCGCGATCGACGGTTCCACGCCGGCGAGAATCTGTCCGGTCATCATGCCCGGCAATGCCACCAGGCCGACCGCGAACCATGTGTTGAGTTGGGGTATCAGCGCGGCATTCAACGCCCTTGGCAGGGCGCCGTGCGCGTCAGTGCCGCCGAGCAGTTCGGCGTCGTAGCGCTCGGCGGCAAGGCTTACGGCGTTCATGGCGACAGAGAAGATCATGCCGCTCAAGGGAATCGCGAAGCGCGGGTTGTACCACGGCTCGATAGCCAATACGCCCTGGGTGACCAGGGCCAGGGTCGGCAAGCCGCTGCCGGCGACGGCGGCGAGTGCGATGACGTAACGGGACGGGGTCCTGGGGGCAAGGGGGCGCAGGGCGATCCAGGCCGCGACCGCCATCATCACGATCAGCACCGCGAACACGATATAGGGCTGGTCTGCAGTGAAGATGTATGTGAGGACGTAGCCTATGACAAGAAGCTGAATGAGCATCCTTGCCGTGGCGTACAAGCCGTTCCACGCGCCGAGCGAATATCGCAGCAGGAGCCCCAGAACAACGGTGACGGGTACGAATGCGAATACAAGCCTCGTCAACGTTATCTCCGGAATCAGCGAATCCATGATCCGTCTCCTTCGTCAAAGCGATGCGGGCAATCAAGCGGCAGGCTCGTGGCCCGGCAGCAAGCTATCAAAGCCAAGTTGCGGCAATCCAGTCCATGGCCTAATCTGGATTGCACGGTAGCTGTGAAACGGTGCCATGAAAAATATCACCGTCTCCGTCGACGATGAAACCTATCGTCTCTCTCGCGTCAAGGCTGCCGAAAATAGAACGTCTGTATCGGCCTTGGTGCGCGCCTATCTCGTAGCTCTTGTGCAGGGTCAGATCGCCGAGACTCGATTCGACCAGTTGCGCAGGCTTCAGGACGAAACGTTGGCCGCCATCGATGCTCGCGGCGCCGGGCTGCACGCCGATGACAAGCTGTCCCGCGAAGCACTGCGCGAACGATAGTGCGTTTCGTCGACACAAACGTTCTGGTCTAAGCGATAAGAATCGCCCCGGAAAATCAAGCCAGGCGGCGAAAAGCGAGGGAACTGCTTACCCGAACAGATCTGGCGCTGTCGGCGCAGGTTCTTCAGGAGTTTTATGTTCAGGCAACTCGGCCGACTGGACCCGCAGCCCTCAAGCATCGAGAAACCGTTGACTTCATGGAAGCCCTGCAGCGCTTTCTCATACAGGCCATCACCCTCGATGTCGTCCTGTCTGCTTGCGTCATCCGCGAGCGCTTCGGCCGGTCGTATTGGGACAGCGCCATTCTCGCCGCGGCACGAATCAGCGGCTGCACCGTCGTTTATTCGGAAGACGTGAGCGCAGGACACGACTACGATGGCGTGCGGGTCGTCAACCCGTTTTCCACAGTTGCAGCCTGAGCCGCGTCTCTCCCACCTGAGCTCCGAGCGCGCTCCCCACGCGCCTTCATGATCGCCCGGGCGACCCTGAGCGCGCGATTTGCTACGACCGATTCTCTGAGAGGCTGAACAGGACCCTCCAGGACAGCATGACGGACCAATGGTCCGTAGCCTTGAACCTGTTGTGGTTGGGGAAATCCGGGTCGGTCAGGCGCATGGGGTGGGAGGCGTATTGGCCTTCGTCCTGCATCGCCCCGAGGCGCGGACCGCACTCGCCGAAACCGAACAGACGGCGGCGAAGAACACGTCGGGACTCGCAAGAAGGCGACGCCGGCGCCCGTGTGGCGCGTGACGTCGTCCGCAGGTACGGACGAACCCGTCAGAACGAACTGGCCGCGACTCGCCATTCAGATGCGAATAACGGGCTTCAATCCGCGTCAATGACCGCCGTTCGGCAGGGTGGGGTCTCGGCAACTCGGCCCACAAACCCCGTCTCCCGACTTTCCGCCATTCTATACCAACCCCCTTTCCGCCATCGACACCGTCCGTTCCGCCCCCACAACCAGATGATCCAACACCCGCACATCCAACTCCTTCAAAATACTCACCAACCGCTCAGTCAACTCGATATCCGACACCGACGGTTCCGCGATCCCCGACGGGTGGTTGTGCGCGAAAATCACCGCCGCCGCATTGCAATACAGCGCCCGCTTCACGATCTCGCGCGGGTACACGTTGGCCCGGTCTACCGACCCGAGGAACAGCTTCTCGAACCTGAGCAGCCGGTGCCGGGTGTCGAGAAACAGGCAGGCGAACACTTCCCGCTCCAGGCCGCCGAATTCCGCCGTCAGGAAGAGCGCCGCATCCTGCGATCCGGCGAACGCCCGCCGTTGCGCCAGGGCGCTGGCCGCGTAGCGCGCGGTGATCGGCAGGATGGCCTTCAGGCTCGCGACCTTCGTCGGGCCGAGTCCCTCGCCATCGAGCAGCGTCCGGGTGGGTGCATCCAGCACGCCGCGCATGGAACCGTACTCCGACAGGAGCCGATGCCCAAGCGCGAGCGCGCTGTAATCGCGGGTGCCGGTGCGCAGCAGCACGGCCAGCAACTCCGCATCCGTCAGGCCGTTGTGTTCGGCCGCCAGCAACCGCTCGCGGGGCCGTTCCGAGGGCGGCCAATCTCTGATGGTCTTCCAGTTCACGTCATTCCTGCCGTGCTTTGAGCCGCTGCATGCAGTCGAGCGGCCTCGGTAACGTCATTCCACGATGCGACCGTCACGAGGCCCTGGCCGCGCGGCTCCAGAGGTCAAGCCCGCCGCTTCGCGAGATATCCGGGTCAGGGGTCATTACTGCTACTATGAACCCATGGACGTTTCCGGAAAGAACATTCTGCTAGGGGTTACCGGCGGAATCGCTGCGTATAAAACCCCAATCCTTGTAAGACTCTTGCGCCAATCGGGCGCGGACGTACAGGTCGTGCTCACCCGTGGCGCACACGAGTTCGTCACGCCTACCACCTTGCAGGCGGTCTCCGCTCGCCCCGTGCGCGACGACCTCTGGGACAAGGAAGCCGAGGCCGCAATGGGCCATATCGAGTTGGCCCGTTGGGCGGACCTGGTTGTGGTCGCCCCGGCTACCGCGCATTTCATGGCGACGCTCGCCCAGGGTCTCGCCCCCGACCTGCTCTCGACCCTGTGCCTGGCAACAGATGCGCCGATTGTCCTGGCGCCAGCCATGAACCAGGCCATGTGGCGCGCTCCCGCCACGCAACGCAA
Organism: Candidatus Azophilus sp.; assembly: GCA_965220425.1. Classification (GTDB taxonomy): domain Bacteria; phylum Pseudomonadota; class Gammaproteobacteria; order Pseudomonadales; family Azotimanducaceae; genus Azophilus. The sequence goes on from OZ244830.1 coordinate 314,279, forward strand.
CGCCGACATACTGGGGCGCGACGGCCGGCTGCTGGTCGGTCCGGCGGCAGGGGAGCAGGCCTGCGGCGACACCGGCCCGGGGCGCATGGTCGAACCGGAAGACCTGTACGAGGTCATCCGCCAGAGCTTCGCGGCGCGCTGCCTGGACGGGATCCGCGTGCTGGTGACGGCCGGGCCCACCGAGGAAGCCATCGATCCCGTGCGCCACATCACCAACCGGAGTTCCGGCAAGCAGGGCTACGCCATGGCCGCGGCCGCGGCGGCAGCCGGCGCCGAGGTCACGTTGGTCTCCGGCCCCTGTATTCTCGCGCCACCGCCGGGCGTGGATGTCATCGGCGTCACCAGCGCACAGGACATGTTCGATGCCGTGCATGCCCGCATCGCGGAGCAGGCTCTCTTCATCGGCGTCGCGGCGGTGGCGGATTTCCGTCCCGCCAGGGCGACAGGGCAGAAGATCAAGAAGGAATCCGTCGGCGCGCGCTTCGAGATGGCTTTCCGGGAGAACCCGGACATCATCGCTTCCGTGGCATCCCTGCCCGAGCGCCCGGTGGTGATCGGCTTCGCGGCCGAGACCCACAAGGTCCTCGACCACGCCCGCGACAAGCGCCTCCGCAAGAACCTCGACGCCATCGTCGTCAACGACGTATCGCGCCAGGGCATCGGCTTCAACAGCGACAGCAACGCCGCAACCCTCATCTGGGCGGACGGCGAACTGGCGCTCCCCTACCAGGGCAAGCAGTCCCTGGCCCAGAGCCTGGTGCGCCACATCGCCGAGATATTCGCTGCCCCGCTTGCGGGCTCGAGCCGGGAGTCGAGGGCAAGTTGAACGATGCACCTCGATCCCACCATCTTCCGCGCCTACGACATCCGCGGCATCGTCGGCCGTAATCTCACCGAAGACATCGCCCGGGTCATCGGCCGGGCCTTTGCCGCCGAAGCGCGGGAAATCGGCCAGTCCCGGGTCGCCGTCGGCTACGACGGCCGCCATTCGAGCCCGGGCCTGAAGGAAGCCCTGGCGGGCGGCCTCACCGCCGGCGGCCTCGATGTCATCGACATCGGCCAGGTACCGACGCCACTCCTGTATTTCGCCACTCACGAGCTCGATACCGGCACCGGCGTCATGATCACGGGCAGCCACAACCCCCCGGAGTACAACGGGCTGAAGATGATGCTCGGCGGCAAGGCGCTCGCCGGGGATGCCATCGCCAAACTGAAGACCCGCATCGACGAGGACGCCTTCAGCCAGGGCAAGGGACGCGTCGACGGGGGCGGCTTCCGCCCAGGCGAGGGCCGTGTCGGCAGGGGCGCATCCCGCTTTATCGAGGGGCGCGTCGACCGCATCCACATCACCCGGCGCTACATCGAACGCATACTGGGCGACGTGAAGATCGCCCATCCACCCAAGGTGGTCGTCGACTGCGGCAACGGCGTGGCCGGCGGCATCGCACCCCAACTGCTGCGCGAGCTGGGCTGCGAGGTCATCGAGCTCTACTGCGACATCGACGGCGATTTTCCCAATCACCACCCCGACCCGGCCGACCCGGCCAACCTGGGTGACCTGCTCGCCGCCGTGCAGTCGGAAGGCGCCGACTGCGGCCTCGCCTTCGACGGCGACGGCGACCGCATCGGCCTCGTCACCCGGGGCGCCCGGATCGTCTGGCCGGACGTGCTGATGATGCTGCTCGCCCATGACATCGTCACGCGCAACCCGGGCGCCGGCATCGTCTACGACGTCAAGTGCAGCCACCGCCTCGGCGCCCTGGTGCGCCGGCTCGGCGGCGAGCCCATCATGAGCCGCACCGGCCACTCCCACATCAAGGCGAAGCTCCGGGAGACCGGCGCCCTGCTCGGCGGCGAGTTCAGCGGCCACATCTGCTTCAGCGACCGCTGGTACGGTTTCGACGATGCGCTGTACTCGGCGGCGCGCCTGCTGGAGATTCTCGGCGCCGGGGAGGCCTGGAACGGCAGCATCGACGCGATGTTCGACCGGTTCCCGGAGACCAGTTCCACGCCCGAACTGAAGATCGAGACCACCGAGACGCGCAAGTTCGAGATCATCCAGGCGCTGGCCCGCAAGGCCGATTTCGGCGACGGCGCTCTCACCGCCATAGACGGCCTGCGCGTGGACTATCGTGACGGCTGGGGCCTGATCCGCGCCTCCAACACCAGCCCCATGCTGACGCTCCGCTTCGAGGCCGATGGCGAGCCCGCGCTGGAACGCATCCAGCGCACCTTCCAGGCGCAACTCGATGCCGTGGACCCGTCGCTGAAGTTCCTGTGACCGCCCATGCCCGTTTCTGAAAACCAGGCGCGCAACGTCGCCTCCGTCCTGACCGAGGCGCTGCCGTACATCCGCGAGTTCCAGGGCTTCACCATCGTCATCAAGTACGGCGGCAACGCCATGGTGGACGAGCACCTGAAGAACACCTTCGCCCGCGACGTGGCGCTGATGAAACTCGTCGGCATGAACCCCGTTGTGGTGCACGGCGGCGGGCCGCAGATCGGCGAACTGCTGGAAAAGCTCAATATCCCCACCCGCTTTGTCGACGGCATGCGCGTCACCGATGCCGCCACCATGGACGTGGTGGAGATGGTGCTCGGCGGCCTGGTCAACCAGGAAATCGTCTCCCTGCTGAACCAGCAGGGCGGGCGCGCCGTGGGCATCACCGGCAAGGACGGCAGCCTCATCGAGGCCAGCAAGCTCAAGCTCTCCCGCGCCGACCCCAAGCCCTCGGAGATCATCGACATCGGCCATGTCGGCGAGGTGCGGGCGGTGAACGCCGGCGTGCTCGACACGCTCACCCACGCCGGGTTCATTCCGGTAATCGCGCCCATTGGCGCCGGGCCGGAAGGCGAGTCTTACAACATCAACGCGGACCTGGTGGCCGATTCCATCGCCCGGGCACTGAACGCCGAAAAGTTCGTGCTACTGACGAATAGCGCCGGGATTCTGGACAACGGCGAAACCATCGCCAGCCTGACCGCCGGGCAAGCGCAAGGCCTGATCGAAAAAGGCGCCGTCAGCGGCGGCATGCTACCCAAGGTGCAGTGCGCGCTGAACGCGGTAGCCGGCGGCGTCGAGAGCGTGCAGATCATCGACGGCACCGTGCCCCATGCCCTGTTGCTGGAGATCTTCACGAACGCGGGGGTAGGCACCAAGATCACCGACGCCGCGGCGTAGCAGTACATCCCCCACAACAGGCCAGCGCCGGGTGGTGTGGCCGATGCTACCCGAGGATATCGAAAGTGATGTAACGATGACCGCGCTTGATGCGGTACGTGGCAAAGTCATTTCGATCGATCGTGAAGATTTTTCGCAAGGAGAGGGTCTCTGCCATAGCTACCAGCGAGGCATCGGCGAAATCCATCGGCGCGTCGGCGTATTGCACCATCAATTCGAAGCAGCGAATCAGTGCATCCTCATCAAGAAAGTGAACCTGGAGACCGCCCTCAGCGATAAAATCCATGAGACCCGATGCGCTGGCGCTCGTTGAGCCGAGCAGGTGGAACGCCTCGGTAAGGACTGGCAGGGTAGTCGCTATCGGCTCATCGATTTTCTTGAGCGCCTCGACGCATCGCCGGTGCGCATGGTCCGTGCGGTCGAACAGCGCGACCAGCGGCCCGGCATCAGCCAGGATCATCGTCCGTATTTCTTTCTTATTATCCCGGCGACCAACTCCTTCCGATCGGAGGCGGGGCCAATGGCATCACCTCCGGGACCCAGATCGAGCCGACGATAGATCTCATAAGGTTTTCTTGTCGCCTGCTCCCTCGCCATTGTCGCGTACGCGTCCAATCCGCGCTTGAGCACGGTCGAAATAGACAGCCCCGTCTGTTTCTGCAGGGTAGCCAAAGTCTCTTCCGCTTCGTTGTCGAGTCGAACTGTCCTGATACTCACGAATAAGATCTCAACGTGACGTATTACGAACTGTATTACACTCCACGCATGGCCGCAAGAGGCGGGGTCGGAGTCAGGCGTCCAGTACGCAGTACCGGTCGCGATAGGCCTTGATCGACGCAGCCAGGCCGTCGCGCCCTTCGTCGGTGTCCGCAGCGTTGTCCAACCAGGCGATCACGTCTCCCAGGGCCGCGATGCTCCGTACCGGAACGCCAAGCCTGGATTGCAACGCTGCGAACGCCGTTTCGTCGGCGCCGTGCTTTTCCTGGCGGTCAAGCGCGACCAACAAACCCGTCAGTTTGCCTCCCTGGGCGGCAATCATCCGGGCTCCTTCCTCCTTGGTAGCCCCGTCCGTGACGACATCGTCCACCAGCAGCACGCGTCGGCCGGCCAGTTGGGCGCCGACCAGCACGCCCCCTTCGCCATGGTCCTTGGCTTCCTTGCGGTCGAACGCCACCCCGACGTCGATGCCGCGCCGCGCCAGCGCTACGCCCGTGGCGACGGCGATGGGTATGCCCTTGTAGGCCGGCCCGAACAGCGCATCGCACTCGAGGCCGTTGGCGACGATGGCATGCGCGTAGAATTCGCCGAGCGAAGCCAGGGCGGCGCCGTCGCCGATGGCGCCGAGATTGAAGAAATAGGGGCTCTGGCGCCCCGATTTCAGTTCGAAGTCGCCGAAACGGAGTACGCCCTGGTCCACCATCAACTGGACGAAGGCCTGTTTGTCGGCGTGCCCGGTCACCGGGACGGACCTCCGGGCCGCGGCTGGACAAGCATGACGTACGGCTCTTTCGGGCGCGCCCGGGCCGTGCTCCTGCAGAATTTCGCCACCGTCCCGTCAGCCGTTTTTCTGAATCGCCAGCAACTCGGAAGTCCCCTTGCGGGACAACTCCAGCAGCCGGGTAAGGTCCGCCTCGCTGAACGGCGCGCCTTCCCCCGTACCCTGAATCTCCACAATGCCCCCCGATGCGAGCCGCACCACGTTCATGTCCGTCTCCGCGGTGGAGTCCTCGGCATAGTCGAGGTCGAGTAGCGCCTCTCCGCGCCAGATGCCGACGGAAACGGACGTTACGAACTGCCGGAACGCGGCCCCGCGGCCGATCTCGATCAGGGCGTCCCGGAGCGCCACGGCGCCGCCGGTGATGGCCGCCGTGCGCGTCCCGCCGTCGGCCTGGATGACATCGCAATCGATGCGTACCGTTTTCTCGCCGAGCCGCAGGGTGTCCACCGCGGCGCGCAGCGAACGGCCGATCAGGCGCTGGATCTCCATCGTGCGGCCCCCCTGCCTGCCGCGCGCCGCTTCCCGGTCGCCCCGGCTGTGGGTCGCTCCCGGCAGCATGCCGTACTCCGCGGTCACCCAGCCGCGCCCCTGGCCGCGCATGAAATGCGGCACGGTGCCCTCCGCATTCGCCGTGCAGATCACTTTCGTATCGCCGAATTCCACGAGTACGGAACCGTCCGCGTGCTTGATATAACCCCGGGCGATTCGTACCGGACGCATTTCGTCCACCGCACGGCCGCTGCTGCGCATTGCTCGTCCGCCTGTCCCGCTTGCAGTGAGTCATTATACGGGCACGCAGACACAACGCCTTGCCGCGTCAACACCGAGCCCATCCGAGGACCCGAGACGGAACCACCCGGTCAACAGCGGCCCGCTTTGGGAACGCAGCCGGTTCCCCGCTGTACGCCCCGATGCGCTTTGCGTTCCCCGGACCCTCCCCACCGGGCTCCCGCAATTTCGGCGCCATGGTCCCGTTCCTCCGTCGAACATCCGGGTTAAACTGCCGCCATGTTGCACAGCATGACCGCATTCGCCCGGCGCCGGGCCGATACGCCGGCGCTGCAGTTGGTCTGGGAGCTGAGGTCGGTGAACCATCGGTACCTGGAGACGCAGTTCCGCATGCCCGAGCAACTCCGCTCGCTGGAGGGCGCGCTGCGCGAGCAGGCGCGCCGCCAACTGCAGCGCGGCAAGCTGGACTGCTCGCTACGCGCCGAAAGCAAGGCCGAGGCCGGCGTCACCGAACTCAACCGCCCCCTGATGCTCAAGCTTCTCGCCGTCCTGGAACAGGTGCGCCGGGACGCGCCCGAGATTCGCTCGCCCAACCCCATGGACCTGCTGCGCTGGCCCGGCATGCTCGGCGAGCCGGCCGCCATGGACCCGGAGCAATGCGGTGCGGTCGTTGTCGAACTGTTCGGGGAAGCTCTCGGCGCACTGATCGAGGAGCGCCGCCGCGAAGGGCGCGAACTGCAGGGGGCCATTGCCACGCGGCTCGATGCCGTCGGCGAGACCGTGGGCGAACTGCAGGGCGTGGCCGCCAGCATTGTCCAGGACGTGCAGAACCGCCTGAACGCACGCCTTGGCGAGCTGGCCGCCGATGTCGACCCCGGCCGGCTGGAACAGGAAGTGGCCCTGCTCGCGCAGAAGGCCGACGTGGCCGAGGAACTCGACCGGCTGTCCATCCATGTGGCAGAGGCAAAGGCGCACCAGCACGGCCCCGGCCCGCATGGCCGGCGGCTCGACTTCCTCTGCCAGGAACTGATGCGCGAGGCCAACACCCTGGCCGCCAAGTCACTCATGCCGGAAATGTCCACGCGGGCGGTGGACTTGAAGGTCATCATCGAGCAGATCCGCGAACAGGTGCAGAACGTCGAATGAGCGGGCCGGCCGGAGCGCCCGGCGGGGCGAGCCATTGCGCGGCGGCGGCAGCGGCCCGAGCCGGCACCCGAGCCGGGCCGGGTTCCGGGGCCGGCGTGGGGGACTGTTGAGGCATGGCGGCCAAAGGCCTTCTGCTCGCCATCTCGGCGCCGTCCGGCGCCGGCAAGACGAGCCTGGTGCGGGCGCTGGCACATCGCGACCCGGCCTTGAGCGTTTCCGTCTCGCACACCACCCGGCCACGCCGACCGACCGAATGGGAAGGTGTCAACTACCACTTCATCGACCGTGAAGTCTTCCTGGAAACGGCCGGTGAGGGAGGCTTTCTGGAACACGCGGTGGTATTCGGGCACCACTACGGCACATCGCTTGAGAACGTGCAGCGCGAACGCGCCGCGGGCCGCGACGTGATCCTGGAGATCGACTGGCAGGGCGCCGCCCAGGTGCTCCGCACGGCGCCCGAGACGATAAGCATCTTTGTCGCGCCGCCCTCCAAGGAGGCGCTCAGGCAGCGCCTGGTCGCAAGGGGCGAAGATGCCATGGAGACCATCGAGCGCCGGCTCCGGGAAGCCCGCGCGGAGATGTCCCATTACCGGGATTACGACTACCTCGTGGTCAACGACGACTTCGATTCCACCCTTGGAGACATGGAGGCCATCGTCCGCGCCGAACGGCTGAAGCGCGGCGTCCTGAGCGATCGGCGCCGGAACCTGATCGACGATCTCTTGTCTTAATTTATAGGCGGAACTACACTTCGCGGCTCGCTTGAGGCCCAGAGAGTACCCATGGCACGAGTCACCGTAGAAGATTGCCTCCAAAACGTCGACAACCGCTTCGAACTGGTCATGCTGGCGACGCGCCGCGCGCGCCAGATGCGGGAGTTCGGGGCGGAGCCCATGGTGCCGGAAGAGAACGACAAGCCCACCGTCATCGCCTTGCGGGAGATCGCCGAGGGGCTCGTGAACCACAAGATTCTTGACGAGCAGGAAGCCGCCACTCAGGATGACGAACTGCAAGTGACATTCGGCGTTGGAGATGACGACAGCGGAGACGGCGACCTCTGAGTCCTACTTCGTCTCGCGGCTCGCGGAGACCGCCCGGCGCGACGACATCGCCGCTCCCTGCACGATAGATTCACTCACACGGGTTCTCGACACCTACCTGCCCGAAAAACAGGTCACGTACATCCGCCGGGCCTACGATTACGCCGCCAGCGCCCATGAGGGCCAGTTCCGCCGCACCGGCCATCCCTACATCTCCCACCCCCTGGCCGTCGCCAAGATCCTCGCCGGGATGCGCATGGACCACCAGACCATCATGGCGGCCCTGCTGCACGACGTGATCGAGGACACGGCGGTCGCCAAGTCGACGCTGGGCAACCGCTTCGGCAAGCAGGTGGCCGAACTGGTCGACGGCGTCTCGAAACTCGCCATCATGTTCGAGAGCCGCGCCGAGGCCCAGGCCGAGAACTTCCAGAAGATGGCGCTGGCCATGGCCAAGGACATCCGCGTCATCATGGTGAAGATCGCCGACCGGCTGCACAACATGCGCACCATCGGCGTGATGTCGCGGGAGCAGCGCAAGCGCATCGCCCGGGAGACGCTGGACTACTACGCGCCCATCGCCAACCGCCTCGGCATGCACAACGTCATGGTGGAGTTCGAGGATCTCGGCTTCGCCGCCCTGTATCCGCTACGCGCCGAGAGCATCCGCCGAAGGTTCGAGAAAGTCCGGGGCCACCGCAAGGCGTTGCTTGAGAAACTGCACCAGTCCATACAGGTGGCCCTGGAAGTGGAGGGGATACAGGCAACGGTCACGAGCCGCGAAAAGCACCTCTACTCCATCTACAGCAAGATGAAAACCCAGCACAAGCCCTTCGAGGACGTGATGGACGTGTTCGGGTTTCGCATCGTCGTCGTCGACGAGGATGCCTGCTACCGGGCGCTGGGCATCGTGCACAACCTGTACAAGCCGGTGGTCGGCCGTTTCAAGGACTACATCGCCATCCCCAAGATCAACGGCTATCAGTCGCTGCACACGACGCTGTTCGGCATGCACGGCGTGCCCATCGAGGTGCAGATCCGCACCACCCACATGGCGGAAGTCGCCGACCACGGCATCGCCGGACACTGGCTGTACAAGGTCCGGGAGGACAAGACCAGGGGCGGCCAGCGCGCCCGGCGCTGGGTGCGCGACCTCATGGAGCTGCAGCAGCGGGCCGGCGATCCGCTGGAGTTCATCGAGAGCCTCAAGATCGACCTGTTCCCGGACGATGTCTACGTGTTCACCCCCAAGGGCGACATCATGGAACTGCCCCGCGGCGCCTGCGCGGTGGATTTCGCCTACGCGGTGCACACGGATATCGGCAACCACTGCATCGCCTGCCGCATCGACCGGGCGCTGGCGCCGCTGTCGCAGCAACTGGAGAGCGGGCAGGGCGTCGAGATCATTACCGCCAAAGGCGCCAGGCCGAGCCCCGATTGGCTGAGCTTCGCGGTGTCCGGCAAGGCGCGGGCCGGCATCCGGCAGTCGCTGAAGAACCAGCAGCGGGCCGAGTCGATCATGCTCGGGCGGCGGCTCTTGAACCGCTCCTTGACCAACGCCGGCGCCAGCATCAAGGAGCTGGATTTCCGGCGCCTGCGGCGCGTCTTCAAGGAATTCGGCGTACGCAAGCTCGACGAGGTATTGCAGGCCATCGGCCACGGCGATGTCATGGCCTATGCCGTTGCGCAACGCCTGCTCGCCGCCGATGGCTCCGACTACGAAGCGGTTCCCGTCGAACACGAGGGCCCGATGGCGGTGCACGAGGGCGAGGGCCTCGTGGTCACCTACGGCCGCTGTTGCGGCCCGGTTCCGGGCGACTCCATCGTCGGGCACATGACCCAGGGCAAGGGGCTCGTGGTTCACATGGAAACCTGCAAGAACATGCGGGAGATCAGGCGGCGTAATCCCGAGCAGACCATCCCGGCGCGCTGGGCGGCCACCAGCGACCAGGAGTTCACGACCGCGCTGCGCATCGAGGTCAACCGCAGGCAAGGCGTCATCGCCGAGTTGGCCGCGACAATCGCCGCCGTCAATGCCGGGGTAGACCGCATCAATGTCGAAGAGCGCGATGCCCGGGTGAGTTCCGTGGTGGTGGTGGCGACCGTCTCCGACCGCATCCACCTGGCGCGGGTCATGCGGCGCCTGCGCGCCATCCCCAACGTCATCACCATGCGGCGCACGCACCAGTGAGCGAGCCCATATCCACGGCGGACGCTCCCGCTGCGATCGGCGCCTACTCCCAGGCCGTACGGTCCGGCGCCACCGTCTACCTGTCCGGACAGATTGCCCTCGACCCCGACACCATGGAACTGGTGGGCCCCGGCTTCGAGGCCGAGGCCCGGCAGGCGTTCCGCAATCTCGCCGCCGTGATCGGCGCGGCCGGCGGCACGCCCGCCGACGTGGTCAAACTCACCGTCTATCTCACCGACATGGGCGACTTTCCGGCAGTGAACGCCGTGATGGCGGAGTTCTTCGATGAGCCGTTCCCCGCCCGGGCCGCCATAGGCGTCGCCAGCCTGCCCCGCGGCGCGCAGGTGGAGGTGGACGGCATCCTGGTGCTGGACCGCTGAACGCGTCCGGCTTGCATCACTCGAACGACAGGAAACTGATCGGTGACGATCCTGTCACCGCCTTGAGAGGCGTCGGCCCCAGTCTCGCCGATACGCTCTCGCGCCTCGGCGTACAAAGGCTGATCGATCTGCTGCTGCACCTGCCGTACCGGTACCAGGACCGCACGCGCGCCGTTCCCCTGAACCGGTTGCACCCGGGCGGGCAATGCCTGGTGCAGGGGCAGGTGGTCGAGAGCCGCATCGCCTACGGGCGGCGGAGGAGCTGGCTGGTTACCCTGCAGGACGACTCCGGCCACCTGACGCTGCGTTTCTTCCATTTCGCAAAACGCCAGTTCGACAGCCTGAAAGTCGGCCACCACGTGCGCTGTTTCGGCGAAGCGCGGTTCGGGCCCAAGGGGATGGAGATGGCCCACCCGGAGTACCGGGTGTTTGCCGATGCGCCGCCTCCGCTGGAGGGCCGGCTCACTCCGGTGTATCCCACCACCAGGGGGCTGAACCAGGGCCGGCTGCGCACGCTTACCGGGCAACTGCCGGACATGGACTGGCCGGAGGACGATGCCGCCCCGTACGGTACCTTGCTGTATCTCCACCGGCCGCCGGCCGGCGCCACCGACGAAGACATCGAAGCCGCCCAGGAGCGTATCGCCCGGGACGAGTTGACCGCCTACTACCTGGTCATGCGCTATCGGCAGAGCCGCAGGGCGGAACAGGTCGCCATGCCCCTGCCGCGCTCGCAACAGCTCGGCAGAACGCTGCTGAAGAACCTCGGCTTCGAACTGACCGGCGCGCAACGCCGGGTCGTCACGGAAGTGCTGAACAACCTGACGCTGACCGCGCCCATGCTGCGCCTGGTGCAGGGCGACGTGGGCAGCGGCAAGACCGTGGTCGCCGCCTTCGCCGCCATTCGCGCGGCCGAACACCGGGCGCAGACGGCGCTGATGGCGCCCACCGAGATTCTTGCCGGGCAGCACTACCTGAATTTCTCCGAGTGGCTGACCCCCCTCGGCATCCGGGTGGTGTTGCTGACCAGCGGCCTGAAAAAGAAGGAACGCCAGGCCAGGCTCCAGGCGCTTGGCGATGGCGAGGCGCTGGTCGCCGTCGGCACTCATGCGCTCTTTCAGCACGACGTGACCTTCAGCAACCTGGCGCTGACCATCGTCGACGAACAGCACCGCTTCGGCGTGCATCAGCGCATGGCGCTCCGCGCCAAGGGGAGAACGCCGCATCAACTGGTGATGACGGCAACGCCCATACCCCGTACCCTGACCATGGCGCTCTACGCCGACATGGACGTTTCAGTCATCGACGAACTGCCCGCGGGGCGTCAGCCCATCGAGACCCGGCTGATCAGCGCCGCCCGGCGCGACGACGTGCTCGACCGCATCGCCCGGGTACTGAGCGCAGGGCGGCAGGCCTACTGGGTGTGCACCCTGATTGAGGACTCCGACCAACTGGAGGCCCAGTCGGCGGAAGCGACCTGGCAGACACTCAAGGCGCGGCTGCCCGGCATCGGCGTCGGGCTGATCCACGGGCGCATGAAGAGCGACGAGAAGGCGGAAGTCATGGCACGCTTCCACAACAACGACTATCGGCTACTGGTCGCCACCACGGTCATCGAGGTAGGGCTCGACGCGCCGAACGCGACCCTGATGGTGATCGAGAACCCGGAACGGCTGGGACTCGCCCAGCTCCACCAACTGCGCGGCCGGATCGGCCGCGGCCGGGCGAAGAGCCACTGCATTCTTCTTTATGCCGATGAGTTGAGCGAGACCGGCCGGACGCGGCTGAAGGTCATCCGGGAGAGCCAGGACGGCTTCCATATCGCCGAGCAGGACCTGAAGCTGCGCGGGCCCGGGGAGATCATGGGCGCCCGGCAAACCGGCGATACGCAGTTCCGCGTCGCGGACCTCGCCCGCCACGCACACCTGATCGAAGAGGTTATCCGGGAAGGAAAGAGGCTGCTGAAAGAAGCCCCTGAAGATGCCGATGCGCTGTTGCGCGCCTGGGCGCCCGCAGACACCGGGCACATTGCGGTGTGATTACCCGACTTCGATCATCTCGAAGTCTTCCTTGCTGACGCCGCACTCCGGGCACACGAAGTCTTCAGGGATTTCTTCCCAGCGTGTACCGGGCGCAATGCCCTCGTCCTCGAACCCCTCGGCCTCGTCGTAGATCCATCCGCATACGATGCATTGCCACTTCTTCATTGGGGACCCGGGGTCTCCCGTTCACGAGGGGGGCGCTAACCTACTTGGGCGGTCCCGAAAAATCAACGGAACGGCTACACTGAATCGTACCGGGCGCGGATTCGCCCGCGGACCTGGCCGGTCATCGTCATAATGGCGCCACACATCCACTCTCTTCCTGCAGCCGGGCGTTGTTCCCCGCGCGTGGGCGTGCCGGCCCGCCGGGGTTGAAACTTGCATGGGAGACCCGTGAGCCATGCATCCCGGCCCCTACCTTCGCCTCATGCGGCTCGACCGGCCCGTCGGTACCCTGCTCCTGCTCTGGCCGACCCTCGCCGCGCTCTGGCTTGCCGCCGGGGGCGTTCCGCCCGCGGCGCTGCTGGCGGTATTCGCAATCGGCGCCTTTCTCATGCGCTCGGCGGGGTGCGTGATCAACGACATTGCCGACCGCAAGGTCGACCCTCGGGTGGCACGGACCCGCAACCGGCCGCTGGCGGCGGGCGAGGTCAGCCTGGGGCAGGCTGTCCGGCTTTTCGTGATGCTCTGCGTGGCGGCCGCTTCGCTGTTGATCTTTCTCAACGATGCCGCCCGGCTGCTGGCTGTCGCCGGTTTGGGCGTCGCGGTGCTGTACCCGTTCCTGAAGCGCTGGACGAACCTGCCTCAACTGGGCCTCGGCGTTGCGTTCAGTTGGGGAATCCTCATGGCATTCGCCGCGGTGACGGAGAGAATCCCGACCGCCGGCTGGGTGCTGTTCGCCGCGAGCGCTGCCTGGATCGCGGCATACGACACCCTCTACGCCATGACCGACCGCGACGACGACGTGAATATCGGTGTCAAGAGTACGGCCATTCTGCTGGGCCGCTACGACCGGCTCGCGGTAGGCGTTCTACAGGCCGGCGCCTTGGCCGGGTTCGCTACGCTCGGCCTGCACTATTCCTTTGGCTGGTGGTACCTGGCCGGCATCGCGGCCATCTTGGGACTTTTCGCCTACCAGCAGGCGCTCATCCGCGCGCGCGAACCGGCGGCATGCTTCAAGGCGTTTCTCAACAATACCTGGGTGGGCTTCAGCCTGTTCGCGGCCGTGGTACTGGAACTGTCCGTCTGGCCCGTTTTCGCGGGCGCCTGAGCCGAGCAAAACGGCGGTCGCCCGGCCCTCCGTCCGGGTTCGCCGATGTGCGTCATTCGTCGACTGACCATCGCTGTGTCCTGGCGGGAAGCGTGCGCACCTAGCCCGCATCGCTCACCAACTTTCGTCGCGAGGGCGTCGAGGCGCCGTCCTGCGTGGTCGCGCGGACCGCAGGGGGGCGCAGGCGTACTCGACAGTACGTCAAGGCGCCTGGAGGGAGCACGGCCGCGCAGGGCGAGTGCATCGGCGTCCGCAGCAGGAAGTTGGTGAGCGATGCGGGCTAGCATCCGTGAACGATCGCGGACTACGTCGCTCCCGGCAGGCGCACCGGCTTGCCGTGCGGAGTGGTCCGGTAGGCCTCGCGCCACGCATCCTGAATACCCGCAAGCTCCGCCCGGGAGGCAAGGGCCTTGCGCTCGACAAGGGTCTCGACCGTGTTCAGCCAGCACAGAAAGTAATCTTCCCCGCCCCGCTCCGCGAGTTTCGCGATCTCGGCGCCGAGCGCCTCCGACCACTCGGACCAGGAGAACAGGCCCTGTTCGTACAACCCGATGGCGAGCGCGAACGCCTCGGCCTGCCAGGGTTCTTCAAAGGTACGCTGCTCGGAGGCGAGCGCCCGCTCGAACAGGGCGGCGCCCGGCTTCGCCGTTCCCGTGCTCACGCGGACACTTCCAGATAGGGTTCCCAGAGGTCGAGGGTGACGCTGTCCCGGGCCGGGGCGCCCGCGCCCCAGAGCGCGGTCGCGGCGAAACGCACCGCATAGAGGTGCCGCGGATCCTCGCCCAGGTGTTCGGCATTGGAGTCCGGAAAGACATGGGCGCCGCGGTGGGCGACGACGATGCCTTTCTTGCCGCGCACGTAACGCGGCAGCCGCGTGTGCGTGACCGGATTCATGTTCCTGGCGCAAACCGCGTCACCCGGCGCGAACGCCGGTTCGGATGCGGTCTCTCTCAGGGAGGGCGCCCCGGCCGCGGCCAGGCGTAACAGCGCCTCGGCGGGCGCCGGTTCATGGTCCCGGGCTGCCACCACGGATTCGCCGCGCTCGATGGCCGCCCGTTCCGCCTCGCCGATGATTCCCGCCGCGACACCCCCGTTCACCAGCCTTGCGTACCAGCGCTGGAAATATCCCCGAAGGTAGTCGGCCGGGGGCAGCGTCTCGAGTTCAAACCGCCTTCGGTCGATACTCCCGTGCAGGATGCCGGAGGCCGCCAGGGTCATCGCGAACATCCGCCTTTCCCAGTCGCTGTGCCAGGGGGTCGCATCGGAAGGGTCCACGGGTCCGAACCCGTGCATGCCCCCCATGTCGTGGATGCCGTTCATCCCCCCGGCGGTGCGGGCGGGTGGCCGGAGGCGGACTCCGCCGGCGCGCTTCGCCCGCCGCTTCCCCGGGCAGTGCCGTCGGGAATCGCGGTCCCAACCATTGCATCCCGCGTCACGAGCCCGGCCAGTTCTTCCTCCTCGAGGCCCCCGGTCCCCCCGGGACGGCGCGGCAGAACGAGATAACGCACTTCCGCGGTACTGTCCCAAACGCGAACCTCGGTCTCATCGGGCAGCTCCACGCCGAATTCACGCAGTACCTGCCTGGGTTCCAGAACCAGGCGGCTGCGATACGCATTCGACTTGTACCAGGCGGGTGGCAGCCCGAGCACGGACCACGGATAGCAGGAGCACAGCGTGCAGACCACCACGTTGTGCACGGTGCCGGTGTTCTCCACGGCGACCAGGTATTCGCCCTGCAGCCCGAGAAAGCCGAATTCCCCGATCGCGGCCGTTGCATCGTCGAGCAGACGGGCCTTGTACGCCGGGTCAGTCCAGGCCCGCGCCACGACCTTCGCTCCATTGCGTGGCCCGACCTTGTGCTCGTAGAAATCCAGGATGGCATCGATGGCGCCCGAATCGACGATGCCCCGCTCCGTGAGCAGCGTCTCCAGCGCCTTGACCCGGAGCGCCATCTCCGAGGGCGGGTGTTGGTGGTCGCCGCTCATTGCGCACTCCCAGCGCCCAGCCGCTCTGCAACTACCCGGCCCGCAAGTTCGCGGGACAGGCGAAACCGCTCGTCGAAGCCGGTCCCGGCAGCCAGCAGGCGATTGAACAGATGCCTGGGCATCGCCAATTCTACCCGCCTCGGATAGTAGCGCTCCCGGGTTTGGGATTCGGCCGTTCCGGTCTGGCGATCTGCGTCCCGAGGCTCGTCATCCGATCCGGGCAATGGCATGAATACCCTGGACACCATTGAATCGCTCGCATTCCGACTAGCCCGCATATTGCACCAAGGGCCGCGATGATCGCCGAGGATTTTTGCCGGTTGCGCGTGCTCGCGAGCTCAAAGCATAGCCACGCCTATGGTGGAGCGAGCATGTGCGCGCAACCGGCAAAAAGACCGGCGAGGGCGCGGCCAGCGCAGTTTGTACCCGGAACAACTTCAGCATATTTGGAAGCAACCGTGAAAAACCAACAAAATTCGATATCTCAATGAGCGGCTTGGTGCAATATGCGGGCTAGACTCTCATCATACGCGGAGCCCGTTCAGTGCGAAAACGGCGTTGGCCGATAACTCACCTCGGCCGCTGCGTTTGTCCCACCGGCAATAGCGCCATGATGTCTATTGGCCCCCGCTTGTTTTTCGGCCGTGTTCGCGACGCTGTTCGGCTGCCGGCGGGCCTGCGGATTTCTTCAGTCGAGCGGCTGCAGGTTCGCAATGCCGAGCATGAGCCACTTCTCGCCCACGCCGGCGAATTTCACCTGGACCCGGGCGCGTTCGCCGGCACCTTCGCAATGCAGCACGAAGCCCGCGCTGGCCGATGCGCAGCGCGCCGTCGTCGTGCAGTGAGTGCCGGTTCGATTGCCGGGATATACCCAACCGCGTTTCCACGCCGGCTTTCATGCGAATCTCGTGGATCAGCTCCGCCGGCAGTTCCTCGACGAACCGCGACGGCCGGTTGCGCGCGTCGCTGCCGTGCAGCCGCCGCGTTTCGGCAAAGGACAGATAGAGTTGCCGCATCGCCCGGGTCATGCCCACGTAGCAGAGCCGCCGCTCTTCCTCCAGGCGGCCGGGTTCCCCGGCCGACATCCGGTGCGGGAACAGGCCTTCCTCCAGGCCGGACAGGAATACGGTCGGGAATTCCAGGCCCTTGGCCGAGTGCAGGGTCATGAGCTGCACGGCCGGCCCGGAACCGGCCTGGGCCTCTCCGGCATCGAGCGACGCCTGATCGAGAAACTCCTGCAACATCGACACTTCCGCGGCATCGTCGTCCTGCAGCGGGAATACCAGTTCGCCGGTGAACTGCCGTGCGGCGTTCACCAGTTCCTTAAGGTTCTCCTTGCGCGCGAGCCCTCGCTCGCCGGGCTCCCGCCCGTGAAACTCCAGTAGCCCGCTTTCCCGGATCACGAACTCCGTCAGCTCACACAGCTCCAGTTCCTCGCAGGCGCCGGCAAGATCGTCGATGAGCTTCAGGAACGCCCCCACCGATCCGGCTGCCCGGCCGGACAGCCTGCCGTCGACGATGGCTTCCTTGCAGGCCTGCCACATGGAAACGGAGCGCCCTCGCGCCTCACTCCGGATGACCTCCACCGTCTTCTCGCCGATCCCCCGGGTCGGCGTGTTGACCACGCGCTCGAAGGCCGGATCCGCATGCCGGTCGTGTACCAGGCGCACGTAGGAGAGCGCGTTCTTGATCTCCGCCCGCTCGAAGAAACGGAACCCGCCGTGGATGCGATAGGGAATCCCCGCCAATGTCAGCGCCTCCTCGATCACCCGGGACTGGGCGTTGGAGCGGTACAGGACGGCAACATCGTCCGGGCTGCCCCCCGTATCGATGACGGCTTGAGCCCGCTCGGTGATGAACCGGGCTTCGTCGTGGTCGTTGTAGGCCGCGTAGATCCTGATGGGCTCGCCGTCCGCGCCCGCGGTCCACAGTTCCTTGCCGAGCCTGCCGGCGTTCCTGCGGATGAGCGCATTCGCCGCTGTCAGGATGTTGGCCGTCGAGCGGTAGTTCTGCTCCAGGCGGATGGTGGCGACATCCTGGAAATCCGTCGAGTAGCGCTGAATGTTCTCGATGCGGGCGCCGCGCCAGCCGTAGATCGACTGGTCGTCGTCGCCCACGGCCATCACGCAGCCGCGGGAACCGGCCAGCACGCGCAGCCAGGCGTACTGGATGGTATTGGTGTCCTGAAACTCATCCACCAGCAGGTGTCCGAGACGGTCCTGGTAGTGGGCGAGGAGTTCGGGGCCGTCCAGCCAGAGCTCGTGGCTGCGCAGCAGCAGTTCGGCAAAATCGACGAGCCCGCCCTGGTTGCAGAGTTCCTCGTAGCTCTCGTAGATGCGCTTGTGGGTCATCTGGAAGAGGTCGTCGCCCTCGGGCAGCGATTTCGCGCGCCGGCCTTCGTCCTTGTGGCCGTTGATGAACCAGGTGGCCTGGCGCGCCGGCCACCGATGCTCGTCGATATCGAGGGCGCGCATGACCCGCTTCACCAGGCGGAGTTGATCGTCCGCATCGAGTACCTGGAAATTCTGCGGCAGATTTGCCTCCTGCCAGTGCATGCGGAGAAGGCGATGGGAGATCCCGTGGAACGTACCGACCCACAGGCCGCGCATGGGGATATCGAGCAGCGCCTCGATGCGCTGGCGCATCTCGGAGGCCGCCTTGTTGGTGAAGGTCACGGCCAGCACCCCGTAGGGCGAAACGCCCTCCGCCTCGATCAGCCAGGCGATGCGGTGCACCAGCACCCGGGTCTTGCCGCTTCCCGCCCCGGCAAGCACCAGCGCATTGCCGAGCGGCGCCGTAACGGCCTCGCGCTGGGGCTCGTTCAAGCCATCTAGTATGTGGGTGATGTCCATGGTCGCGGCCCGGCTACCGGGGATAGTATGCCCGGGCAATGCGGCGGCTGTGCCGCTTGAATCGCAAGCCACACCGCGTGGCGCGAAGGCTGCCGCGTCTCACTCCACCGTAACCGACTTGGCCAGGTTTCTCGGTTGATCCACATCCGTGCCCTTGAGCACCGCGACATGGTAGGCCAGCAACTGCAACGGCACGGCGTAGACGATGGGCGCGAGCAGCGGGTCGACTTCAGGCAGTTGGATGACCGTGACTCCCGGGCCATCCCGAAAGCCGGATTTGCGATCGGCGAATACGAACAGTTCCCCGCCCCGGGCCCGGACCTCCTGCAGGTTGGATTGCAGCTTCTCCAGCAGTTCGTTGTTGGGGGCGACGGCGACCACCGGCATGTCCTCGTCCACCAGTGCCAGCGGGCCGTGCTTGAGTTCGCCGGCCGGATAGCCCTCGGCGTGGATGTAGGAGACCTCCTTCAGCTTCAGCGCACCCTCGAGCGCAACCGGATACATGATGCCCCGGCCCAGAAACAGCGCATGGTGGCGGTCGGCGAACCGTTCCGCGAGTACCCGGATGCGGTCGTCGAGCGCGAGCGCCTGTTCGACACAGGCGGCCAGGCCGCGCAGGCCCGCAACCAGCCGGCTTTCCGTCGCCTCGTCGAGCCCATGCCGCCGGCCGAGCAGCGCCAGCAACAGCACCAGGGAGGTAAGTTGCGCGGTGAACGCCTTGGTGGAAGCCACGCCGATCTCGGGCCCTGCCTGGATCATCAGCGCCAGGTCCGACTCGCGCACACAGGAGCTGGTGGCGACATTGCACAGGGTGAGCGTCGCGAAATAGCCCAGGGGCTTGGCGGCGCGCAACGCCGCCAGCGTATCCGCCGTCTCGCCGGACTGCGAGATCGTGATGAACAGGCTGTCCGGCGCGACTACGGGCTTTCGGTAACGGAATTCGCTGGCGATCTCCGCCGAGCAGGGAACGCCCGCATGCTCCTCCATCCAGTAGCGGGCGACACTGGCGGCGTAGTGGCTGGTGCCCGCGGCGACGATGGTAGCCGCCTTGGTGCGATCGAAAACGGCGCCGGCGTTCACCCCGAAAGCGTGCTCGAGCACCCGGTTCCTGCCGATTCTTCCCGCCAGCGTGTTGCCGAGTACGCGGGGCTGCTCGAAGATCTCCTTCTGCATGTGGTGGCGGTAGTTGCCCTTGTCGACGTCGTCGACGGCCATCTCCACCTTGACCGTCGCGCGCACCACGGATTCGTCCTCGAGATCCCAGACGGATATCTCATCCCGGGTGATCTCGACCAGGTCGCCTTCCTCCAGGATGATGAAACGGTCGGTGACGGGCTTCAGCGCCAGAACGTCGGATGCGATGTAGTTCTCGCCCAGTCCCTTGCCCACAACCAGGGGGCTGCCGACCCGGGTCGCGACGATGCGCCCCGGATCGTCGCGGGCGATGACGCCAAGTGCATAGGCGCCGTCGAGGCGGCGCACCGCCACGCGCACCGCCTCGAGCAGGTTCTTTTCGCGGCTGTAGTGGAAATCGATCGCGTGGGCAACCACTTCGGAATCGGTGTCGGACAGGAACGTGTAGCCCTCGGCCCGCAGCTCCGCCCGCAGCGCCTCGAAGTTCTCGATGATACCGTTGTGCACCAGGCAGACGCGCTCGTTCGAGACATGCGGATGGGCGTTCCTCGCGCTGGGAACGCCGTGGGTCGCCCATCGGGTATGTGCGATTCCGACCCGGCCCTGGACGGGCTCGGCGCGCAGCTCGGCCGCGAGATCCCGTACCTTGCCAGCGCGCTTGCGCACGGCCATGCGCGCCTCGCCGGCCGGCACGACGGCAATTCCCGCGGAATCGTAGCCACGGTATTCCAGGCGCTGCAGCCCTTCGAGCAGGATGGGCGATACGTTGCGATCGGCTACCGCGCCGACGATTCCGCACATGGCCTCACTCCTCGGGCTGGCGCCGGCCGGGCCGCTTCCAGCCCTTGATGTTGCGCTGCTTGCTTCGTTCGACCGCCAGTTCGCCGCGGCCGACTGTCGCGGTGATCGTCGAGCCGGCTGCAATGAAGGCGCCGGACTCGACCTCCAGCGGCGCCACCAGGGAGCTGTTCGTGCCGACAAAAACATCGTCGCCGATGCCGGTGCGATGCTTGGTCTCTCCGTCGTAGTTGCAGGTGACCGCACCGGCGCCCACGTTGCAGTTCTCGCCGAGTTCCGCATCGCCGAGATAGGCGAGATGGCCGGCCTTGGTGCCGCGGCCCAGGCGCGCCTTCTTGGTCTCGACGAAATTGCCGAGCCGCACGTCTTCGCCGAGTTCCGTTCCCGGCCGTATCCGGGCGAAGGGGCCGAGCCGGCAACGCGCCGCAACCCTGGCGCCCTGGACGACGGTATGCGGCGCCACGGAGACGCCGTCGCCAAGCACCGAGTCTTCGACAACCACGCCGGCGCCCAGACGAACGCCGCTGCCCAGTTCCACCCTGCCGGTGAGTACGACGTTGACGTCGATAAAGCAATCCTCGCCGGCGGTGACTTCGCCGCGGATGTCCACCCGGTCCGGGTCGGCCATGCCGACGCCGGCGAGCAGCAGGCGGCGCGCCTCGCGCCGCTGGTAGATGCGTTCCAGCGCGGCAAGCTGGACGCGGTCATTGACCCCCATGGCCTCGACGGAGTCCGCAACCGGTACACCGGCGACGGGAATTCCCCGCTCGACGGCCAGGCCGACGATATCGGTCAGGTAGTATTCGCCCGGGGCGTTGCGTGGCTCTACCCGGGCCAGCAGTTCTTTCAGTTCGCGGCCGCGCAGGGCCAGTATTCCCGCGTTGATTTCGCAGATTGCCCGTTCGTCAGGCGAGGCATCCTTGAATTCGACGATGCCCTCGATATCGCCTCCGGCGGATCGCCTGATGCGGCCGAGTTGCGCCGGCTCCTCGACCTCGGCTGTGACGACCGCCAGGGCGCCTTCGGCTGCCGCGGCGGCGCAGGCGCGCAGTGTCGACTCGGAAACAAGCGGCACATCGCCGCAGAGGACGAGTGCGGTTGCTTCGTCATCCACGAACGGCAGCGCCCGGGCAACGGCGTGTCCGGTACCGAGCCGTTCCGCCTGCCGGACCCAACGCACTTCGGCGCCGGTCTCGTTCTGCACGCGTTCCGCCTGGTGTCCAACCACCACAATCGTATCAGCGGCCGGCAATTTGCCGGCGGCGCCGAGTACGTGCTCCAGCAGGGTTCGGCCGGCAAGGCGGTGCAGCACCTTGGGCAATCCGGAACGCATGCGCCTGCCCTGGCCGGCAGCAAGGACGATGGTGGCGAGTTTGGCCCGGTTAGCCATATCAAAGGTGCAATCCTGGCCGCGAGAGGGCATCGATTATACGGGCGGGACTGCGAAAAAGCGCCGCCGCTCAGGTCGGCCGGCCTGGCAGGCAGTCCGCGAATCAGGCTCCTGCAACCTGCCCGCGAACAGAGCCAGGCGACCCGGTGCCGGCCGGTGTCGAACGTCCCACCGGAAAGCGCGCGCGGACAACGCGTCGGCAAAAGGTCTGACTGCGTCGTGAATTGCACTTGACTGGCCGCCTTCGTGCGGGAAAATCGATTCGCCGCGCCGCTTGGCGCGACGCACCGGAGAGGCGCCATGCCACAGGTGGAATCGGTCGGGACCGGGCGTTGCGAACGCGATGCCGAGCGTTACCGTCGGGACGGCTATCTCTCACCCATGCGCATCGTCGACGCGGCGGAAGCGGCCGGCCATCGCCGGCGGCTGGAGGAGGCCGAGACGGTCTTCGGGCCGCTAAACTACCAGGCCAAGGTGCACACCATTCTGCGCTCGCCCCTGGAACTCGCGACCCACCCGCGCGTGCTCGACATCGTGGAGGCCCTGATCGGGCCCAACATTCTGCTCTGGACTTCAACCTACATCATCAAGGAGCCGCAATCGTCCGCACACGTCAGTTGGCACCAGGACCTCACGTACTGGGGATTGAGCGGCGACGATCAGGTGTCGATGTGGCTGGCCCTGTCACCCGCCAACGAGTTGAACGGCTGTATGCGTCTGTTTCCAGGCAGCCACCGGACCGGCCGGCGCGATCACCGCACCAGCGAAAGCGACACCAACCTGCTTTTCCAGGGGCAGACGGTGGACGGAGTGGACGAGTCGCAAACGGTACACTGTCCGCTGCAGCCCGGCGAGGCTTCCTTCCATCACGGATGGACGCTGCATTCATCCCTGCCGAGTCGCAGCGGCGAGCGCCGCATCGGGTTGAATGCCCAGTACCTGGCGACGCACATACGCCAGACCAAGCATGACAGGGATACCGCCATGCTGGTGCGCGGCGTCGATGCCTACGGCCATTTCGGCGCGGACATCCCCGCCCGGGGGGATCTGGAACCGGAGGCCCTCGCGCGTCACCGGGAACTCGACCGCCTGTATCGGGAGACGGCGGGCAACGCGTAGTTTCTCTACAGCGGCCAGTCTCGCTCCGTGTGCTCCCCCCAGGGTTTGCGGGCGAAGATGCGTTCCACCATGGGCTTGAATCGCTCGATCGGCAGGGTGTCGTAGTCCGGATCGAAGGACATCTGATCGTAGTCGCGGCAGAAGCGTTCCGTCATGGCAAAGGCCGGATGGCCGCGGTATCGGTCGCGGGCATTGCGGTCGAGGCCGATCTTGTCGAAATAGTAGTAACCTTGGAACAACCCGTGTTGCAGCACCATCCAGCAGGTGTGTTTCGCGACGTAGGGCCGCAATATCGATGCGCCCAACTCGGCGTGATTGTCCGGCGCCAGCACATCGCCGATGTCGTGGACCAGCGCCGCCACGACAATCTCCTCGCACTCCCCGGCCCTGAGGGCCCGGGTCGCGGTCTGCAGCGAATGTTCGTAGCGGTCGACCTTGAACCCCGCCAGCCCGCCGGCCAGCCCCGCGACGTATGCGAGTACGCGCTCGCCCGTTGCGGCGACGAACGGCCTGGCGAACTCGTTCTGCAGGGCGTAATCCTCCACGGTGCCCTCGTCCATGCGTGTATAGGCCGCGACGCGCGGAGCAGCCTTCGACTCGGCCATGGCATTCTCTCCTCGGACGTGATCCGGTCGCGATTGTATGATAGGCGGCGCGCCCGTGAACATGGCGGCGTCAAGGATTGGCACGATGAGAAGACTCGCGGTCGCACTGCTTGCGCTCTTTCGGAGAGCCTCGCTCCTGCTGTTGAAGCTGCGCGGAAGAACACCGGACGACATTGCGGAGCAGCGCGTGGTCAGCGGCCGGGCCTGGGATGAATTCTGCGACACGCTGAAGGCCGCGGGCGCGGCGCTGAATTTCCCGGGCGCGCCCCGGGACCCGTTCAACCAGGCCGAGGGCTACCGTTACCTGAGCCGCCTGATGCGCGGCGGGCTGATGGCCTTCGTCGAATACGCCGACCCCAGGGCGCCGGTGCTGCACCGGGTGGCCCATGAGACGGTGAAGCTCGGCGCCGACAATCCCGACAACCACTACCAGACCGCCGCCATTCGCGGCGACTTCGACTACCGGATTTCCGGGCGGCGCAACAGCGTGAAGTACCTGAGTTTCGGCACCCAGGCAGGGCACTACGGCCAGGGCGGCGGCATGCCGCCCACCGGCTATATCGAAGCGGCTGACATCGAGACCGATGCGGACGGGCGCTTCGAGCTGATGGTCAGTTCCGCCCCACGGCACGGCAACTGGCTGCCGATGAAATCCGACAGCGGTACCTTGATCGTGCGGCAGACGTTCCTTGACCGGGAAAACGAAGTGCCGGCAGACCTCCGTATCGAGCGTATCGACTGCGCCGAGGAGGAAAAGCGTCCCGCCCCCCTGACGCCGGAACAGATCGACGCCGGGCTCAAGTCCGCAAGTACACTGGTCGCGGGCGCCTCCATGCTGTTCGCGAAGTGGGCGCGCGATTTCAAGAAACACAGCAACTCGCTGCCCATGTTCGACCCTGACGTCTCGCTGGCCGCCGGAGGCGACCCGAACACCGTTTACTACCACAGTCACTGGGAAGTGGCGGAAGACCAGGCTCTCGTGATCGAGGTCATGCCTCCCGAATGCGAACACTGGAACTTCCAGTTGAACAACTACTGGATGGAGTCGCTGGACTATCGCCATCACACCATCCACACCAACAAGCATCTGGCGCATTACGAGCAGGACGGCTCCGTCCGGCTCGTCGTGGCTCACCGGCGCCCGGGGTTGCCGAACTGGCTGGAAACCGCCGGCCACACATCGGGAACCATGTGTTTCCGCTGGATCAGGGCCAGGGAACATCCGCAGCCCGCAACGCGCCTCGTCGATCTCTCCGAGCTGGACGCTCTTCGCCGACCATAGACGGAAGACCCAAGTGCTGGAGACTTCGACAGACTACCGGAATCCATACAGGCCATGGCCTGTTTCGATGTTCAACGCCGCGGGCCGGCTGTCGCGGAGGCTGGGTCTGGGCGGCCGCCTCGACGTCGACCGGATGATTTCGGGGGCGAAACGAAAGACCGGCCTTTCC
This sequence comes from Candidatus Azophilus sp., assembly GCA_965220425.1. Classification (GTDB taxonomy): domain Bacteria; phylum Pseudomonadota; class Gammaproteobacteria; order Pseudomonadales; family Azotimanducaceae; genus Azophilus. Next base: position 339,090 of record OZ244830.1, read on the forward strand.
GATTTCGGGGACGAATGGTTTCTCGAGCCTTTGCATGTACTCGTCAAGGCGATTAACGAGGAAGCGCGGCTGCATCCGTTGGGCAACCTGTTACAGAAGACAAGGTTGATCTCCGCTTTATCGACGCGGTTGCGCGCCGAAGAGCTGCTCAAAAAACAGCCTCAAATCCATGATATTGAACTCGGAAAAATTATTCTCATCGCAGGACTGCAACGTACCGGAACCACGGCATTGCATCGGTTGATCGGCGCGGACCCGAGAGTAAGGGAACTTCGTTCATGGGAAACCTTGAACCCGTTGCCCCTGCCGGGAGAAAGCGGGAACGATCCCCGTCGTCGCATAAAACAAGCAAAAATGGCTGAAAAAGCGATTCGATTCATGGCGCCCGAGTTCTTCGCGATACATCCCATCGAATACGATGCGCCCGAAGAGGATATCTTTCTTCTGGATCTGTCCTTTATGAGCCAGGCGCCGGAAGCGACCATGCATGTACCTGCCTATGCGCATTGGCTGGAAAAACAGGATCATTCCAGGAGTTACGAATACATGCATACCATGCTGAAGCTGTTGCATTGGCAGCGCCCCGGCCATTTGTGGGTTCTGAAAACACCGCACCACATGGAGCATATCGACACGATTCTCAAGGTTTTTCCCAACGTTTTCGTTGTACAGACGCATCGCGACCCAAAAAAATCGATTGCTTCGTTCTGCAGCATGGTTGCACACGGCCGCGGTATTCTCAGCGACTGCATCGACCCCGAAGAGATAGCGGAACATTGGGTCCGCAAGTCGTGCCGATTGATGAGGCGATCCATGGAAGTCAGAAAATGCAGTGAAAAATCAAAATTTATCGACGTTTCCTACTACGATCTTGTAAAAGACCCTAGAAGTGAACTGCGGAAAGTATATGCGTCTGCGGAAATAGAATTCGGAAGTTCGGTAGAAAAATATGTGAAAATACAGAAAAATCGTAATTTGAAAGATCGGTTTGGTAGGCATATATATGAATTGGGAAGCTTTGGATTCAGCGATTCGTATCTGGATCGATGCTGCGAGTTCTACAGGCGCGAGTATCGAATACCCTATGAATAATCGCTTATTTCAAAACTGTCCGACCAAACCCGGCTTGAAGTTCTCGAAAAATGATTGAAGACAACGACAAGTCGGTGGACTACAAAAAGATAAGCAGCGCCGTATCGAGCGCGATTGTCGACCGGTTCTCAAACAAGGGGCGGCTCAAGGCCGTACCTGACGTCATTCGAATAGAGCGCAAGGTCTGCCTCGTTACCGGAGCAAACAGCGGCCTGGGCAAGGCCGTGGCCATCGAGCTGGCAAAGAGGGGCGGCCATGTACTGATGGCATGCCGCGGGGGTCACCCGCAAGCGGGTGAAGACGTGAGGAAAGCTTCGGGCTCCGGAAGGGTTGAGATGCTCAAGGTCGATCTCGCCGACCTCGATGCCATACACGCGCTCTGCGATGCGCTGGAGGAGCGGGGTGACAGAGTGGACATCACGGTTCTGAACGCCGGCCTTATGCCATTGAATGCCCGCCCTTCGAAACAGGGCTATGAACTGATGTTCGCCGTGCACTTTCTGGCGAACCGGATGTTGCTCGACCGGCTCCTCGGCAACGGCGTGATTCAGCCATCGGGCGAGCCGGGCGAAACGCCCCGCATCGTGTTCGTCGCTTCCGAAACCCACCGCTCCGCGGGCCCGATAGACTTCGAGCAATTCGGCGCCTTCACCGACTACGGCCTGAAGGATGGCCTGAAATACTACGGGTTGAGCAAACTGCACTCCTGCACCTTTGCCAGAGAACTGTCGCGCCGCCTGAATACCGGCGCCGACGTGCGTGCCGCGGTGCATGCGCTCTGCCCCGGGCCGATCAACTCCAATATCGCGAGGGAGGCGCCCGCATCCTTGAGGCCCGTGCTGGCGCCGCTCATGCGCTTGCTCTTTGCGAGCCCGGCGAAAGCCGCGCAACCCGTTATCCACCTGTGCTGCTCCGATGCGATGGGACGGCGCACCGGGGCTTATCTCCACATGATGCGCGAGAAGCAACCTTCCGCTCTGGCCAGGGACGGCGAGGCCGGTGCAAGACTGTGGGAGGCGAGCGCGGCGCTGCTTGCGAAGCATCCGCCCCCGGCCACGGCCGCCGCCGCGGTCAACGACTCAGGCCAGGGCTCTGCGCCTGCCCCCGCGGACGATCAGGAGGCGCCATGTTCAACCAGGTAGTCCGGTCAGACGCGCTGGACATCGATGCGCCCGCCCAGCGGGTCTGGGACTTCCTGATCGATGTGGACCGATACGGGGAATGGAATCCCTTCACCCCCAGGGTGGTCACCAGCCTGGAAGTCGGCTCTCCGGTGGACCTTTATGTCAACATGGGGCCTTTCAAGCTCAAGCAGCCGGAATTGATCCAGGCCGTCGAACCACCGGGCCTGCTGGCCTGGGGCATGACGATGGGCACGCGCTTCCTGCTGTTCACCCGACGCGAACAGCGCGTTCGGGCGCTGGGCGAGACGCGCTGCCGTTACGAGACCAGCGATGCGTTCAGTGGCCTGCTCGCGCCCATCGTCGTGCTCCTGTTCGGCCGGCTCATCCGCCGCGGGTTCAACGGCGTGGCGCAGGCGCTGAAGGAGCGCGCGGAGGGCTGCTAGCCCGCATCCATCACCAACTTCCTGCTACGGACGCCGATGCACTCGCGTAAGCGCGGCCGTGCTCCCTGCGGCCGGTTTGACATACTGTCGAGTATGCCTGCACCGCCCTCCGGTCCGCGCGGCCACGCTTACACGGCGCCTCGACGCCCTCGCGACGAAAGTTGGTGACGGATGCGGGCTAGTAGACGTGCAGTTGCACCGTGCTGGCAAGCGACGTCTCGATATCCCAGATCGCCTTTGAAACGGCCTGCCCGATCAGGTCCATCCGGCGCAGTTGCTGGATGCGCTCCGAGACCTGTTCCAGCTCGCTCGTGGACAGCAACTCCCGGAAGATGCCGCAGGCGTCCGCGAGGCAGATGGTCACCACATCCCTCGGGCTCGGCAACTCGTCGCCGAACAGCATGTGCATGATGCGCAGCTTCACCTCGCGGGTCGGCTTGTCGTCGACGATGTCGTGGCGCTGCGCGTGGAAGACCCACAGGATCCGGTTTTCGCTGCGCCGCAGGATGCCGCGCTCGATCAGCCGTTGCACGGCCCCTTCGCGTATTTCATCTTCACGGCTGCCGGCACGTTCGACCCAATAGCGGGGGCCCCGGGGCTCCGGTTCCCGGGCAATCTCGCCGAGCATCGGATCGAGGAGGCTGTCTCCGGTCGATGTGGCGTCCACGAGCACCAATTTCTCGAGATCCGTGTCGATCCGGTTCTCGAGCGCCAGGTCCATCAGCACACTGCCGCCGAAGGCGTAGCGTGAAGACCAGTCGGACACATGTGCGAACTTGCCCTTGCCGTCGTGCAGCAGGAGCAGCACGATCTCTTCAGCGAATCTCAGCTTCTCCAAGTGGTACCTTCCGCGTTCAATAGCCGACACCTCCGATTAAACGCGGCGCAATGGCTGGATTCAAGTGTGTTCGGGTCAAGGGAATGCGGGACGTACGGAGGCAGTCCCTACTCACCAACTTGCTGCTGCGGACGCCGTTTCCCGAAAATCAACGGCGGCGTTTGCGCAGTTCCTCGAGCGTGCGTTGCTGCGCCGCCGCTTCGGCGAGTTGCGCGGCGGCAACCGAGAAGTCGAAATCCGCTGCCTGGTCGGCCAGGGCGCGCTCCGCCGCCTGCTTGGCCTCGACCGCCGCGGCCTCGTCGATGTCCTCGGCCCGCGATGCGGTATCCGCAAGGATGGTGACCATGCCGGGCTGCACCTCCAGGAAGCCGCCGGAGGCGTAAAACACCTCTTCCTCGCCGTTTTCCAATCTCAACTGCACGGGCCCGGGCAGTATGCCCGTCAGCAGGGGTGCGTGGCCGGGCAGTATGCCCAGTTCGCCGATGCTGCCTCTCAGGCTCACCATGGTGATGGCGCCGGAGAAGATCGCCTTCTCGGCGCTGACGATATCGCAGTGCATCGTGGCCATCGATCTATCCTCGAACGCCGCCTAGAGCGTCTTCGCCTTCTCCACGGCATCCTCGATATTGCCGACCATGTAGAAGGCGTTTTCGGGCAGGTGGTCGTAGTCGCCGTCGAGGATCGCCTTGAAGCTTTTCACCGTGTCTTCGCGGGTGACGAACTTGCCGGACTGCCCGGTGAACTGCTCCGCCACGAACATCGGCTGGGAGAAGAACTGCTGCATCTTGCGCGCCCGGTAGACGAGTCGCTTGTCCTCCTCGGACAGCTCATCCATGCCGAGAATGGCGATGATGTCGCGCAGTTCCTGGTAGCGCTGCAGGGTCTGCTGCACGCCCTGGGCCACGTCGTAGTGCTCCTGGCCGACCACGTTGGGGTCGAGCTGGCGGCTCGTGGAGTCGAGCGGGTCCACCGCCGGGTAGATGCCGAGGTCGGTGATGGCCCGGGACAGCGTAACGGTCGAGTCGAGGTGCGCAAAGGTCGTCGCGGGGGAAGGGTCCGTAAGGTCGTCGGCCGGCACGTAGACCGCCTGCACGGAGGTGATGGAACCGGTCTTGGTGGTCGTGATGCGTTCCTGCAGGGTGCCCATCTCCTCGGCGAGGTTGGGCTGGTAACCTACCGCCGAGGGCATGCGCCCGAGCAGCGCCGAGACTTCCGTACCCGCCAGGGTGTAGCGATAGATGTTGTCGATGAAGAGCAGCACGTCGCGGCCCTCGTCGCGAAACTTCTCGGCGAGCGTCAGGCCGGTGAGCCCCACCCGCAGCCGGTTGCCGGGCGGTTCGTTCATCTGGCCGAAGACCAGCGAGATCTTGTCGAGGACGCCCGCTTCTTCCATCTCGTAGTAGAAGTCGTTGCCCTCCCGGGTGCGCTCGCCAACGCCCGCGAATACCGAGAGCCCGGCGTGCTCGATGGCGATGTTGCGGATCAGTTCCAGCATGGTCACGGTCTTGCCGACGCCGGCGCCGCCGAACAGCCCCACCTTGCCGCCCTTGGCAAACGGGCAGATGAGGTCGATGACCTTCACGCCCGTCTCCAGCAGCTCGTTGCCGCCGAGCTGGTCTTCGTAGGTCGGCGCCTTGCGGTGGATTGGCATGCGCTCCCGGGCATTGACGGGGCCTTTTTCGTCGATCGGGTTGCCGAGCACGTCCATGATCCGGCCCAGGGTCTCCTCGCCCACCGGAATGGAGATCGGCTGACCCGTATTGGCGACCTCGAGGCCCCGGGACAGCCCGTCGCTGGAGCCCATGGCGATGGTACGCACGACCCCGTCGCCCAACTGCTGCTGCACTTCCAGCGTCGTGCCGCTGCGGGTCACCTTCAGGGCGTCGTACACCTTCGGGACATCTTCCCGATTGAACTCCACATCGATCACCGCCCCGATGATCTGTACGATTCGACCGCTCGACATGCTCTTTCTGCCTTTCTTCCGTTAATTTCGCTTCAGCGGTGTGCTCGCGTCACACCGCCGCCGCGCCGCCGACGATTTCCGCGATCTCCTGGGTGATCGCCGCCTGGCGGGCGTTGTTGTAAATCAGCCGCAGCTCATCGATGAGCTTCTCCGCGTTTTCCGTCGCGTTCTTCATGGCGATCATCTTGGCCGCCTGTTCGCAGGCCCCGTTCTCCACCACCGCCTGGTACACCTGGGATTCGATGAAGCGCATCACCAGCCCGTCGATGAGCTGCCGCGCGTCCGGCTCGTACAGATAGTCCCAGCGGCGCCGCAGGCGCTCGTCCTCTTCCGGGTCGAGGGGCAGCAGCTGCCGGATCCGGGGCCTCTGGGTCATGGTGTTGACGAAGTCGTTGGAGACGATGAACAGACGGTCGATGCGGCTCTCCTCGTAGGCATCGAACATGACCTTGATGCTGCCGATCAGCTCGGAGAGCACCGGCGCTTCACCGACATTGCTGAGCGCCGCCGTCACGTTGCCGCCCACGGAACGGAAGAAGGCCGTGGCCTTGTTGCCGATCAACGCCAGATCCGCCTCGATGCCCCTGCCGTGCCATTCGGCCATGTCCCGGACCAGCACCCGAAGCAGGTTCACGTTCAGACCGCCGCACAGGCCCTTGTCCGTCGACACGACGATGTACCCGATGCGCGCGATCTCGCGTTCCTTCATGAACACGTGACGGTATTCCGGGTTGGCGTTCGCCAGGTGTCCGATGACCTGGCGGACCTTCTCGGAATAGGGCTTGCCCTCCCGCATCTGCTCCTGGGTGCGGCGCATCTTGCTGGCCGCCACCATCTGCATGGCGGAGGTGATCTTCTGCGTATTCCCGACGCTGCCGATCTTCTTCCGGATTTCCTTGCCGACGGCCATCGTCGCAGCCTAGTGCTCCGTCAAGCCAAAATCTACGGGTAGGCGCATGGGATTTTTGGTTCCTGGCAAGGCGCGACGACGCCGCATGGCAGGCCCCATGCAAGGAGGAGCAACGCAGTCAGGGGCCAAAAAGACCCGCGAATACTCGTAGATTTCGGCTTGACGGAGCACTAGAAGGTCTGGGTTTTCTTGAAGGTGTCGATGGCATCGCGCATGGTCTGCTCGATGGCATCGTCGTAGGCGCCGGTTTCGTTGATGTTCTTCATCCACTCGCCGTGCTCGGCGTTCATGTAGCTGAGCAGCGCCGCTTCGAAATCGAGCACCTTGTCGACCTCGACATCCTCCAGGTAGCCCTCGTTGGCGGCGAACAGCACCACGCCCATGTCGGCCACCGACATCGGCTCGTACTGTTTCTGCTTCATCAGTTCGGTCACACGCTGGCCGTGCTCCAGTTGGCGGCGGGTGACATCGTCGAGGTCCGAGGCGAACTGGGAGAATGCCGCCAGTTCCCGGTACTGGGCCAGCGCCAGCTTGATACCGCCGGCGATCTTCTTCATGAACGGCGCCTGAGCCGCTCCGCCCACACGGGAGACCGAGATGCCCGGACTCATGGCGGGCCGCAAGCCCGCGTTGAAGTTGTCGGTTTCCAGGAAGATCTGGCCGTCGGTGATGGAGATGACGTTGGTGGGCACGAAGGCGGATACGTCGCCCGCCTGGGTCTCGATGATGGGCACCGCCGTCAGCGATCCCGTCCGGCCCTTGACGCGCCCGTCCGTGATCTTCTCCACGTACTCGGCGTTGACCCGGGATGCCCGCTCGAGCAGGCGCGAGTGCAGGTAGAAGACGTCGCCCGGATACGCCTCGCGGCCCGGCGGGCGGCGCAGCAACAGGGAAATCTGGCGGTAGGCCCAGGCCTGCTTGGTGAGGTCGTCGTAGATGATGAGCGCATCCTCGCCCTCGTCCCGGAAGAACTCACCCATCGAGCAGCCGGAATAGGCCGAGATGAACTGCATGGGCGCCGGGTCCGAGGCGCTCGCGGCCACCACGATGGTGTTGTCCATCACGCCGTGCTCCTCGAAGGTGCGCACGATGTTGGCGATGGTGGACATCTTCTGGCCGATGGCGACGTAGACGCACTTGATGTCGCTGTTCTTCTGGTTGATGACGGCGTCCACGGCGATGGCGGTCTTGCCGATCTGCCGGTCGCCGATGACGAGTTCGCGCTGGCCGCGGCCGATCGGCACCATGGCATCGATACACTTCAGGCCGATCTGCACCGGCTGACTGACCGACTGGCGGGCGATGACGCCCGGCGCCACCTTCTCCACCGGCGCCGAGCCGGAGGCGTTGATCGGGCCCTTGCCGTCCACCGGGTTGCCCAGCGCATCGACCACACGCCCGAGCAGTTCGCGCCCCACCGGCACTTCCAGGATGCGGCCGGTGCAACGGGCCGTCATCCCTTCCGAGAGGGAGAGGTAGTCGCCCAGGATGACCGCGCCCACCGAGTCGCGCTCCAGGTTTAGCGCCATGCCGTAGAGGGGGCCCGGAAATTCGAGCATCTCGCCGTACTGGGCGTCGGCAAGCCCGTGGATCCGCACGATGCCGTCAGATACGCTGACCAGGGTACCCTCGTTGCGCGCCTCGGCGCGCACGTCGAGGCCGTCGATCCGCTGGCGGATGATGTCGCTGATTTCCGAAGGGTTCAGTTGCTGCATTTCCTGACTTCCTGACTTCCTGATTGCCTCGATCGCACCTGGCGCCGCTATACCCTGGCCAGCGACTCGGCCAGCTTGTCGAGCCTGCCGCGCACCGAGCCGTCGATGACCGTATCCCCGGCGCGCACCACGGCGCCGCCGAGCAGGCTCGGGTCCACATCGCTGGAGAGCCTCACCTGTTTGCCGAACTTCGTCTGCAGCGCATCCTTGAGGCGCTCGGACTGGGCCTCCGTCAACGGGTAGGTGGACAGCACCTCAACATCCAGATTCCGTTCCTCCGCCGCCTTCAGTTCGTCGAACCGGCGGGAGATCTCGCCGAGCAGCGGCAGCCGGCCGTTGCGCGCCAGCACGAGCAGAAATTTGCGTCCGCGCTCGTCCACCTCGCCGCCGCATACCTCTGCCAGGGAGAACGCTTTCTGTTCCGCCGGCACCTCGGGCGAGGCCAGGAGCGCGCGCACGCGGTCTTCGTCGGCGGCAGCGGCCATGACCCCGAGGCGCCTCGCCCAGAGATCGAGCGCCCTGTGCTCCCGGGCCAGGACAAACACCGCATTGGCATACGGCCGTGCGAGCGTTGCGAGTTCCGCCATTTGCCTGCTGCTCCGGTACGCCTACAGTTCCGCCGCGAGGCGCTCCAGCATCTGGCTGTGGCGGTTCGCATCGATGGTCTCGCCGAGCACCTTTTCCGCACCGCTGACCGCGAGCGCCGCAACCTGGGCGCGGAGCGCCTCCCGGGCGCGGTTGACGTCCTGGTCGATTTCGGAGCGGGCCGCTTCCACGAGCCGTTCGCCTTCTTCCCGGGCCTCGGTTCTCGCATCCTCGATCATCTGGCTGGCGCGCTGGCGGGCCTGCTCGATGATCTGCGCCGCCTCCGCCTTCGCCCTGGCGCGTTCCTGCTCCGCTCCGCTCTCGGCTTCGGCGAGCTTCCTTTCCGCTTCCTCGCCGGCCGCCAGGCCTTGGGCAATCGACTCCTGCCGCTCGCGCATGGCGCGGGTGAGGAACGGCCAGATGAACTTCATGCAGAACCAGGCAAACAGGAAGAACGTCAGGCTTTGGCCGATGAGGGTCAGGTTGAGGTTCATCGCTTCCTCCCGATCTGCTTGACCAGCCGCCCGCTCAGGCTACGGCGAACACCGCGTAGAGCCCGATGCCGACCGCGATCATGGGCACCGCGTCGACCAGGCCGAGCACGATGAAAAGCTGGGTGCGAAGCATGGGCAGCAATTCGGGCTGCCGGGCAACACCCTCCAGGAACTTGCCGCCGAGAACGCCGACGCCAATGGCCGCGCCCACGGCGCCGAGACCCAGCATCAGGCCGCCTGCTACATAGAGAAGAACTGCTAATTCCATTGTCGCTCCAAGTTTCGAGTGTTGTTACCGCCCATTTCCGCGGGCGCTTGTCCTTTCAGAAATACCCCTGTGCGGTCGCCGTCCAGACCTCTCGTTCGCGGATTATGGTTGTCAAATGAGCCAAGTTTGCACGCGTTGACCGCTATCTCGCCGGGCTGGGGCAACGCCCCGTTAGTGCTCTTCCGTGTCATGAGCCTGGGCCAGGTAGACGACGGTCAGTACCGCGAACACGAACGCCTGCAAGGTGATCACGATGAGGTGAAACGCCGCCCAGACCCACTGGAAGACGCCGCCAGCAAGCGCGAAGACGATACCGCCGGTGAACATGAGGGCGATGAGCACGAAGATCATCTCGCCCGCGTACAGATTGCCGAACAGCCGCAGGCCCAGGGACAGCGGCTTGGCGATCAGCGTAACCATCTCCAGCACGAAGTTGACGGGAATGGCCAGCTTCGACGGGAACGGGTGCAACGACAGTTCCGCCAGGAACCCGACGATGCCTTTGCGCGTCACGCTGTAGTAGAGGATCAGCGCGAAAACCGAAAGCGCCATGGACATGGTGATGTTGGGGTCGGTGGTCGGCACGATCTTCATGTAGTGCACGCCGAGCGAGGCCGAGAGCATCGGTATCCAGTCCACGGGCACCAGGTCCATGAGGTTCATGAGGAACACCCAGACGAATATGGTCATCGCCAGGGGCGCCACCAGGTCGTTCTTGTGGCTGAAGATGCTTTGCGTGGTGTCGTCGATGAAATCCACGATGATCTCGACAAAGTTCTGCAATCCGCCGGGAACGCCGGAGGTGGCCCGCTTTGCGGCGCGGCGGAAGAGATACAGGAAGACGAGCCCGAGCCCGATGGACCAGCCCATGGAATCCACATGGATGGACCAGAAACCCATGGCCTGCGCTTCCTCGGCGGAACGGGCGAGACCCCAGGCGCCGTCCGGATGCTGGCCATAGGTGAGATTCGTCAGGTGATGCCTGATGTACTCGACGCTTGTCTGGGTTTCACCCGATGCCATGTCGCCAATCCGCAGTCATTCATCGAGGCGTCAGAGCCGTTGCAACCCGGATCCGGACTTCAACCGTTCTGACTCCTTCGCCATTCCGCTGCCGCCATGCCCCCTGTCCCTGTCCAGGAACGGCGCCGCCAGATACGCCAGGTGCGCCACCGCCAGCCCCACAAAGAACCCCAGCGGCGCGGGGCCAGCCAGGACGAGCGCCGCCACCATGAGCCCGACGATCGTCATCGGCTTCAAGGCCCCGGCAAGGACTATCGGCCCGGGCTTTCGGCAGCGGGTCGCACAAACCGCGAACCCGGCGGTCGGCACGATGCAGACCAGGCTCCCCAGGACCGCCGCAATCGCCTGCTCGAACGCAACGAGCAACAGGATCAGCGTCGCCGCGAGCGCCGCGGCAAGCTGCACGATAACGATTCGATATGCCAGACCAATACCCTCGGGCCATTTGAGGCTCGTTCTGCTAGACCGATCGGAATCCGAGTCAAGGCGGGCCGGAGGCGGCGCGTATTATAGGGATGCGCCCCAGCGCATTCAACGCGGACTTGCACGCGGACTTGCGCGATGTTTCGAGGCCGTTGCCGGCAGCGTTCACGGCTCGCCATCCAGCCTTGTCCGGTCCGCCGATCGCCCCGTTCCGGCGCCGCGGTCCGGGCGCCTTGACGTACTGTCGAGTACGCCTACGGCCCCCGCGGTCCGCGCGGCCACGCTTACACCGCGCCTCGACGCCCTCGCGACGAAAGTTGGTGAGCGATGCGGGCTAACCAAACCGGCTCAGGATCCCGTCGAGTTCATCGAGAGACGCGTAGCCGATCGTTACCTTGCCCTTGCCCTTCGCGCTGTGGCTGATGGATACAGGGGCGCCAATTCGCTCGGTCAATGTTCGCTCCAGGGCCAGAGTATCCGGATCCTTGGGCGCGGCGGGCCGTTTTTCGCTATCGCCTTCCAGCAGCCGGCGTGCCAGCGCCTCGGCCTGGCGCGCGTTCAGGCCCCTGGCCACTATGGTGCGCGCGGCGGCGGACTGTTCGCCGGGGGGCAGCGGGATGAGCGCCCGGGCATGGCCCATTTCCAGGGCGCCCTCGTTCAGCAGGTCGCGGACCGCCGCTTCGAGCTTCAGCAGGCGCAGCGAATTCGTGACGGCAACCCGGGATTTGCCCACCGCATCCGCCACTTCCTGGTGGGTCAGCCCGAATTCGTCCTGCAAACGCTGCAGGGCGCCCGCCTCATCGAGCGGTTTCAGGTCCTCGCGCTGGATGTTCTCGATCAGCGCCATGACCGATGCCTGCTGATCGGTGACGTCCCTGATCACCGCCGGCACGGAGCGCAGGCCGGCGAGCCCCGCGGCACGCCAGCGCCGTTCTCCCGCCACGAGTTCGTAGCCTCCCTGCGGGCGGGAGCGCAGCAGCACCGGCTGCATCAGGCCTTGCGCGCGGATCGATTGAGCGAGCTCCGCCAGGCCTTCTTCATCGAACGACCGCCGTGGCTGATGACGGCCCGGGTGAATCTCCTCGAGGGAAACCTTCGTCTGGCCCGCGGAATCGGCGTCCGGCGCGGCCGGTTCGGGGCTCAATAGCGCTCCGAGCCCCCTGCCTAAGCGCCTGCTGCTCATCGAATCAGGGCCTCTCGGTTGTCCGGCGGTCCGGCAAGAATAGCGGTCTTTACCGCCTGCGCCTACTCGGCGGCGGTCGGGGAGGCGGCGTATTTGCGCGAAAGCTCGCTCGCCAGCGCCAGGTAGGCGACCGCGCCGCGGGAGAGACGGTCGTAGAAGATGACGGGGCGCCCATGACTCGGCGCTTCAGCCAGGCGAACGTTGCGGGGAATAACCGTGCGGAATACCTGTTCGCCGAAATATTCCAGAAGCTGCCTGGACACCTCCAGGGTCAGCTTGTTGCGCGGGTCGTACATCGTCCGCAGCAGGCCCTCGATGGCAAGCTTCGGGTTGGCGCGCTGCCGAACCTGCTCGATGGTCTCGAGCAGCCCGGTGAGGCCTTCCAACGCATAGTATTCGCACTGCATGGGAATCAGCGCGGCGTCCGCCGCCACGAGCGCGTTCAACGTCAGTATGTTCAGGCTCGGCGGGCAGTCGATGAAGATATAGTCGTAGCGGGAGGTCAGCCGGGCAATGCGCTCGCGCAATCGCGCTTCCCGGTGTTTTTCTCCGAGCAGCGCAACCTCCGCGGCCGTGAGATCGCCGTTCGCCGGGGCCAGGTCGAAGGATCCGGGGCACTTCCAGATGATGGATGCCGGGCCGACACCGTCGATCAGCCATTCGTAGACCGAGCGCTTCAGGCTGTTCTTCTCGACACCCGCCCCCGTGGTGGCATTGCCCTGGGGGTCGAGGTCGATCAGCAACACCTTGTTGCCGTATACGGCCAGCGATGCGCCCAGGTTGAGGCTGGTCGTCGTCTTGCCGACGCCCCCCTTCTGATTGGCGACCGCTATCACCCGGGTCAAGGGTTCACCTCCCTCAATTCCAGAACGCCATGCCAGGCGCCGAGTTGCGGCATCTCGATCCAGTTGCGCCGGACCGTTCCACCCTCTAAGCCGCCCGGCGCCAGCGCGCCCGGTGCAACCCGGGAATGAACTATCCTGTCCAGCACCAACAGATAGCCCCCCGGTGCGAGCGCAGCCCGCGCGTGCGGCCACAACGCCGGGACCGGCATCGCCGCCCGCGTTACCACCGCTCGGCAGCTAGCTGGCGGCAATTTTCCGATATCCGCACAAAGCACCCTCGCGTTCGGCAATTTAAGTTCGTCGCGTACCCGCCGCAAGAAGCGCGCCTTCTTTTCGCTGCGATCGACCAACGTAAAGGTGAGTTCCGGCAAGGCGACCGCCAATGGAATGCCCGGCAGTCCACCCCCGGACCCGAAGTCGGCGATCGGCAGCGATGCAGCTCCATCCTCGGCGGGCAAGGGCCCCTGCGCGCCCTCGCGTAACTCCCGTTCCCGGATCAGCGGGGCCAGTACCAGGCTGTCGAGCAGATGACGGTCGGAAAACCGGCCGAGATCGTCCCTGGCCACCAGCCGCGCCATGCCGTTCCAGCGCTCGACGAGCGCGACGTATGACTCCAACGCCCGCCGTTGACCGCTATCGAGCGGCACCCCCAGGCGCTCGAGCAGCGCCGCCTCAGGAAGAGACGGCGTGTTTTTTCCCTGCCTGGCCCCGGGTCGCATGAACCAGGAGCACCGACAGCGCCGCCGGGGTCATGCCCGGGATGCGCGCGGCCCGGGCCAGCGTCGCGGGCCGGACATCTTGAAGCTTGTGCCGCAATTCCATGGACAATCCCGGCATCGAGCGATAGTCGATGTGTTCCGGCAGCGCGACGTTCTCGTTGCGCCGGATCCTGGCGATCTCCGCATCCTGGCGCCGCACATATCCTTCGTATTTCACCTCGGTTTCGACCTGCCGCAGGAGTTCCGGGTCCGCGTCGGTATCCCCGAAAACCCGGATGGCGTGGCCGATGCACGCTTCCGGGCGCTTGAGATAGTCGATGAGCCGCACTTCGCTGCCGAGTTTCCTGCCGGAACACTCCTCGAGCAGGCGCGCGGCATCGCTGCCGGGCTTGACGAGTTCGCCTTTGAGACGGGCGAGAAGCGCTTCGCGGGCGCCGGCTTTGCGTTCGTAGGCCTGCCAGCGTTCCGTTCCGACAAGGGAGAGGCCGCGGCCGGTTTCGGTAAGCCGGACATCCGCATTGTCTTCCCGCAGGCGCAGCCGGAATTCGGCGCGGCTGGTGAACATCCGGTAAGGCTCGCTGGCGCCGAGATTGATGAGATCGTCGATCATCACCCCGATATAGGCCTCGTCGCGGCGCGGACACCAGCAGCAGCGCCCCTGGACCTTGCGGGCAGCATTCAGCCCGGCCAGCAATCCCTGGGCCGCGGCTTCTTCGTAGCCGGTGGTGCCGTTGATCTGGCCCGCAAAAAACAGTCCGGCCAGTGCGCGGGTTTCCAGCGAGTACTGCAGGTCACGAGGATCGAAAAAGTCATATTCGATGGCGTAGCCGGGGCGCGTGATATGAGCACGCTCGAAACCCCTGATCGATTGCACCAGCGCCACCTGCACGTCGAACGGCAGGCTCGTGGAGATGCCGTTCGGATACAGCTCCACGGAATCCAGCCCTTCCGGTTCGACAAACACCTGGTGGCGTTGCCGTTCCGCGAAACGGACCACCTTGTCCTCGATACTTGGGCAGTAGCGGGGCCCCGGGCCTTCGATGGCCCCGGTGAAGAGCGGGCTCCGGTCCAGCGCCCCGCGGATGATCTCGTGCGTGCGCGCGTTCGTCTCCGCGATGAAACAGGAAACCTGCCGCGGATGCGGTTCTTGCAGGAACGAGAGGTTCGGAATGGGCTCGTCCCCCGGCTGTTCGGTCAGCTCCGAAAAGTCCACGCCGCGCCGGTCGATGCGCGGCGGCGTGCCCGTCTTGAGGCGCCCGACCCGGAAGGGCAGCGCCCGCAGCCGTTCCGCGAGCGAATTGGAGGGCGCATCCCCCGCGCGCCCTCCCGGTTGATTGTCGAAGCCGATGTGGATCCTGCCGCCGAGAAAAGTACCGGTGGTCATGACCACCGCGGGCGCCCGGAACCGAAGGCCCATGGCGGTAACGACACCCGCCACCGCTTCGCCTTCCACCAGGAGGTCCACCACCGGCTGCTGGAATACCCGGAGATTCTCCTGCCGCTCGACGATGGCGCGGACCGCGTTTCGATACAGCGTTCGATCGGCCTGGGCCCGGATTGCGCGGACGGCCGGCCCCTTGCTCGCATTGAGGACGCGAAACTGAATGCCCGCCGCATCCGCCGCCCGGGCCATGGCGCCGTCGAGCGCATCGATCTCCCGCACCAGGTGGCTTTTGCCGATGCCGCCGATGGCTGGATTGCAGGACATCTGCCCGATCGTCTCGATGCTCTGGGTCAGCAGCAGCGTGGATGCGCCGACACGGGCCGCCGCGAGGGCTGCCTCGGTACCGGCATGCCCGCCGCCGACCACGATTACGTCAAATTGTTCAGGGTGATCCAGCATGTCGGTTTCGGATTACCGTACCCCTGCTCTGCCGCGCAGGCCGGTTCCGTCCAGTTGCTCGGGTAGCGATGTCAATCGGGGCGCGCATTATAGCGCCAGTTTTGCGGTACCGGCCGCTACCGGGGCGCCCTCCATCCGGTTTTCGCCCCGCGCCGATGCCCGTCATTTGCCGATGCAGAACGTGCTGAAGATCTCGCCGAGGAGCTCGTCCGGCGCCGTCTGTCCGGTGATTTCACCGAGCGCGAGATGCGCCTGCCGCAGTTCCTCGGCGATGATCTCGCCGGCCGCGCCTTCCCCCAGTGCCCGGCGCGCGGCCCCCAGGGCTTCGGCCGCTTGCGTCAGCGCCACCAGGTGTCTGCGGCGGGCGCTGAAGGCCGATTCTGTTCCGCTGAAGCCCACCCTCTCCTTGATCGCCTCCTTGAGACTGCCGATCCCGGCGCCGGTCAGGCAGGAGATGCGTACTCTGGCGGGCAGGGTCGACCGGTCGATTCCCGGCGCCACGCCGACCAGGTCGATCTTGTTGTCGACCGGCAGTGCGTGGGGCCAGCCGGCGCCGGAATCATCGTCCGCGGAGTCCGCCAGATCGTTCAATACCAGCACCAGGTCGGCATGCTCGGCCTCCCTGCGTGCCCGGCGCACTCCCTCGATCTCCACCCGGTTTTCGGTTTCGCGCAAACCCGCGGTATCGACCAGGCGCAGGGGCAGGTTGTCGATCACAAGGTCTACCTTGAGCAGGTCACGGGTCGTGCCGGGGATGTCGGTGACGATCGCCGTCTCCTCCCCGGTGAGCCGGTTCAACAGGCTCGATTTGCCGGCATTGGGCGGGCCAACCAGCGCGATGTTGACCCCCTGGCTCATCAGCACGCCCTGCCTTCCCAGATCGAGCAGTTTCCGAACCGAGGACTCGAGCCTGTCGATCCGCTGCGCCACCTGGCCGCTCTCCAGGAATTCGACTTCTTCGTCCGGAAAGTCGATCGAGGCCTCGACGTAGACCCGCAGGCGGGTTATACGCGCGTCCAGATCGTTGACCTCTGTCGAGAACGCTCCGGCCAGAGACCGGAACGCACCTCTCGCCGCGGCAGCGGAAGCGCTTGCGATGAGATCCGCCACCGCTTCCGCCTGGGCGAGGTCGAGCTTGCCATTGACAAACGCCCGTTCGGTGAACTCGCCCGGCCGGGCCAGCCTCGCTCCCTGTGCAAGCACGGCTTCGAGGACCATCTGCAGAACCATCGGCCCGCCGTGGCCCTGCAGTTCCACCACATCCTCGCCGGTAAAGGAACCCGGGCCTGGAAAATAGAGTGCGATCCCCCGATCGAGAGGCTCGCCGTCGTGGGCGAATGCGCGGACCGCCGGGCGGCGTTCGGGCAGGGTCCCCCCCGTGACGGATGCACCGATGGCCGCTGCCAGCGCCCCGGAAATACGCACGATACCGATACCGCCCTGGCCAGGCGGCGTGGCGATGGCCGCTATGGTTGCATTGGCCTGGGCCGTTTCGGACATTTAAGGACGTCCATGCCGCCCTGGAGTGGCGGGTCAGGCCTTGACCGCGGCGGCCGCCTCGGCCCGTCGCATGACGTACCACTGCTGCGCCACGGACAGGGCGCTGTTGACCAGCCAGTAGAGCACGAGCCCCGCGGGAAACCAAAGGAACAGCACGGTGAATACGATGGGCATCATCTTCATCATCCTGACCTGCATCGGGTCGCCCATGGCCGGCGACATCGCCTGCTGCAGGTACATGGTTCCGCCCATGAGCAGCGGCAGAACGAAAAACGGATCTTTCGCCGCGAGATCCTGGATCCAGAGCAGGAAGGGGGCCTGCCGCAATTCGACGCTCTCGAAGAGAACCCAGTACAGCGCGATGAAGATCGGCATGGGCAGCAGCATCGGCAGGCAACCGCCCAGGGGATTGACGCCTTCTTTTTTGTAAAGGCCCATCATCTCCTGGGAGAGCTTCTGCCGGTCACCGGCATGGCGTTCCTGCAGCCGCTTCATCTGCGGCGCCACCCGGCGCATGTTCGCCATGGACTTGTAACTCGCCGAAGACAGCGGATACAGCACCAGCTTGACCAGCACCGTCAGGAGAATGATCGCCACGCCCCAGTTGCTGACGAAGCCGTGCAGCCAATCGAGGATCCAGAAGAGCGGCACCGCCAGCCACCACAGAAATCCATAGTCGATGGTCAGGTTCAGGTTCTCCGCGATCTGCTCGAGCCGCTTCTGGTCCTTCGGCCCGGCATACAGGCGCGTGCGCCATTCCCCGGCTGCGCCGGGCGCTACCGCAAGCAGCGGGCCCGTATAGCCGACCGTGTAGGTTCCGTCCGCGCGCTTGCGCCCGTAGTAGGTGTTCTCATCCGACTCGTTGGCGATCCATGCACTCAGGAAATAGTGCTGCAGCAACGCCATCCAGCCGCCGCGTTCCGTGGTGCGAAACGGGCTCTCGTCCAGGTCCTCGAACTCAAGCTTCTCGTAGCGCGTTTCCGACGTGGTCAGCGCCGCGCCCACATAGGGCCGCGGCCCCATGCTGAAGCCACCGGCTCCCTCGGGTTCCTTGCCGTCCCGTTTGATCTGCGCGAACAGGCTCGCCTGAAACGGCCGGTCGTGCGGGTTCTCGATCCGGTAGGCCACGTCGATCAGGTAATCTTCGCCATCGAAGGTGAACACCTTTTCCACCCAAACGCCATGGTGGTCGGCTGTGAGGACCAGGTCGAACGACTCGCCCGGCTCCACCCGGTAATGGTCGACGCCGGCTTTGAAAAGAGGACGGTCCGTGCCCGAATCCAGGCCGTCCGGCCCGATCAGGCCGCTTTGCGCCATGTACACGCGGCCGTTGCCCACATCGAGCAGGTTGAAGGGTCGGTCGGGTTGATCGAGCGCAACCGGATACTTCGGCAGGCGCACCCGGCGGACATCGCCGCCCAACCGGTCGATCCAGACATCCTGCGTCGGCGTGGACACGCGCACAAGCCGGTTGGGCGCCGTTTCTGCCTGCACCGGTCTAGGTGTCTCGTCCGCCGGCCGCGTGCCGATCAACGAGGCGTCCGGGATGTCCGAGTCGGCTGACGAGGCGCCGGCCGATGAACCGCCAACCGGCGAATCGCCGGCTGGCGGCCCGGGAACGATCTCCGGAACCGAGGGCCCGCCGCCCAGTTCCGGCGCGTCGGCGGGAGCGACGGGCGCGCTCGGCTGCATGTAGTCTTCATTCCACGCCAGAATCAACAGATAGCCCGCGGCAGCGAGCCCGATCAGCAGAACGATGCGTTGGATTTCCGGAGCGAACACCGGGGCTATCCTCCCCTTCGCGGCGGCGGGTCAAAGCCCCCCGGGTGAAAGGGATGGCACTTCAGCAAGCGCTGGAGGGCGAGCCAGGAGCCTTTAAGCGGGCCGTGGCTCTCCAGGGCGTCCAGGGCATAGTTCGAGCAGCTTGGATAAAATCGGCACTGTCCGCCCATGAAGGGACTCAGGGTGAGCTGGTAGAGCCTGACGATACCCATGAGCGATCGGGTTACGGCCTTGCGCATGCGGTCGACGCCCAGGACGAATCCTGCCGGAATCGAACCGGTGTCCGGCGGGAGTGGGCGTGCATGGCAGGACGCCGCGGAACCCTGAGGGGTCAAGTGATATCCCTGGCGATGTACCGTCATTGACGGTCCGCCCTGTCTGTCGTTTCAGCCATCGCGCTGAACGCTTCCTCCAGCCACAGCTTGAACTCCCTTCGGCCGGCCGGCCCCCGTACCTGCACGACTACATCCAGCGCTGGCAAATGCTCCCGGGTGGTCCTGAAAACCTCCCGGGCAACGCGCTTCAGGGTGTTGCGCTCGTGAGCCTGGCGCACGGCTCGTTTCCCGATGACGAGACCAAGCCGGGCGCCGGGCATTGTATTCGCAACGGCAAAAATTCGTAACGGTCCGCGGCTCCTGCGAAAGCGGGCTGAGCGCAGAACCCGGTTGAACTCCCCGGGCCGGTTCAGGCGATATCGTTTCGGAAATCCGAAAGTTTCCGACGGCAACTTGGATCCTCGCGGCTCGGAGAAGCGGCCCGGAATGTCTTCGCGACATCGGCCCGGGTCCGCAGCCCGCCGGCAGGCTAAACCGTCAACCGCTTGCGGCCCTTTGCCCGGCGAGCG
Source organism: Candidatus Azophilus sp. (assembly GCA_965220425.1). Lineage (GTDB taxonomy): Bacteria > Pseudomonadota > Gammaproteobacteria > Pseudomonadales > Azotimanducaceae > Azophilus. Next base: position 358,687 of record OZ244830.1, read on the forward strand.
TTGATCGTCCTGCGGCCGGCACGAGTCGACATTCGCGCCCGGAAGCCGTGCCTTCGTTTCCGCTTCAGGTTACTGGGCTGGAACGTTCTTTTCACGTCGTGCTGGCGCTCTGGAAAGGGTGCGCGATTCTAGTGACGGCGCCACTGGGTGTCAACGCGGGCCAAAGGCGCACGGAACTGCCCGCGTATCTCCTCTATCCACCGGCAAGACGACAAGGACAATAGATATAAAAGAATTTGTTGTTACTCGTTGGCAGGGCGGAAAACTGTGCACAACCCGCACGCCGTGGCGACTGGCGTGGCCTGGGGGCCCCTACGAGCCTGTTGATAAGCCATGGTGTTATGGATGCATTTCCTGGGAGCGACCGGATACGCAGAAAATGTCCACAGACAACCCCGAAACCGCGACGCGTCGGAACGGAATTGCCGGGGTGGCTGACGCCCGGCCAGGAGCTATCCGTTAATGTCTTGATTTTTCGGAATAAAGCAGAGTTATCCACAGTTATTTCAGAGAATTGCCCACACCTTCGGGCGATCCCGGCAGCTATGCGCGCCCGCCGGCCGGCCGTTAAGTTTATGAATTTATTGGACCATCTCTTTTTTTTCGGGATTTCTTCCATCGGCGGTTTCCAAGCCAGTTTGACGGTGAGTAAAATGCTTCCAAATCCCTTCAAATTTAAACCAGCCAGTCGGGGGGCGAGGCACGTGGGAAGGACTGTTTGGCAAAGGTGTATCGATCAATTGCAAGGCGAATTGTCAACCCAACAGTTCGACACTTGCATCAAACCATTGCAGGCTCGGCGGAACAATGACCGTCTCGAACTGCTGGCGCCCAACCGTTACGTCAGAGACCAGGTCAATGTGGCTTATCTGGCGCGTATCAATGAACTCCTCGACCAGCAGGGTGAGTCGGGCAGACCGGTGGCGGCCGAGGTGGAGATCGGTGATGTCGGGCTGATGCCCCGGGAACCGCTGCGGGCGGACGGAACGGGAAAAAAGAAGAAAAAGAATCGCCGTCTGGAGAAAATCCGGGCAGGCAAGCAGGCACTCAACAAGACTTTCACCTTCGATACGTTCGTGGAGGGGAAGTCCAACGAGTTGGCCAAGGCCGCCGCATTGCAGGTAGCGGATCAATCCGGCCAATCCTATAACCCGTTGTTACTTTATGGGGGCGTCGGTCTCGGCAAGACCCACCTGATGCAGGCGGTTGGCAATCACATTCAACGGTCGTCACGCCGCGCCCATGTGGTCTATGTGCATTCCCAGGGTTTTGTGCAGGATATGGTCGATGCGCTGCGCGAAGGCACCATGCGGCAGTTCGCCGAGTTCTATCGCTCGTCAGACGCGCTGTTGATCGACGACATTCAGTTCTTCGCGAACAAGTTGCGATCCCAGGAGGAATTTTTCCACCTATTCAATGGCTTACTGGAACGTGGCCACCAGATGGTGTTGACCTGCGACCGCTATCCAAGGGAGATCGACGGCCTGGAGGAAAGGCTGAAATCGCGGTTTGTCTGGGGCCTTACGGTAGAGGTAGAGCCTCCGGAGTTGGAGACCCGGGTAGCCATTCTGATGAAAAAGGCGGAAGCCGAACGAGTGCAACTGGATCCGGCGGTCGCGTTCTTCATAGGCGAACGCATCCGCTCCAATGTCCGGGAACTGGAAGGTGCGCTCAGGCGTGTGATCGCCAATGCCCGATTCACCGGCAGCATGATCACCATTGAACAGGTCAAACGCGTTCTGCGGGATCTGTTCGCCATTCAGGACCGCCAGATCAGCATTGGCAACATCCAGCGAACCGTCGCCGAGTACTACAAGATCAAGAATTCCGATATTCTGTCGAAACGCCGCAACCGCAACATCGCACGTCCCAGGCAGATGGCCATGTTCCTGGCGAAGCAGTTGACCAATCATTCACTGCCGGAGATCGGGGAGGCCTTTGGCGGCAGGGACCACACCACCGTGCTGCATGCCTGCCGGAGAATCAAGGGATTGATGGAGGAAGGTGCGGCGGAACTGGAGGAAGATCACCGGAATCTGAGCCGCCTGTTGTCGAGCTAGCCCGCATATTCGCGCATACGGGCAAAAGACCGGCGACGGCACGGCCAGCGCGGCTTGTAACGCTACAGAAAGCCGAAACGTGCAATAAAGGTGAGCGGAATCGAAAGACATTCTTCAACTCGGCAAGCGGCTTGGTGCAATATGCGGGCTAGTGTAACGCCCGGTCCTTTCACGGGGTCGGCAATGGGCGGGGGAATTTTTATAACCCTTTGATTGCACTAGTATTTTTCTGGATATCCGTGGTCGTCGCCCGCTATCATCAACAAGACGGTACACTAGGGTCATGAAATTAAGAGCTGATCGTGAACTGTTGTTGCGCCCGTTGCAGTTGGCCACCGGTGTGGTCGAGCGCCGCCAAACCCTACCCATACTGGCCAACCTCCATGTCAAGGCGACAAGCGACGGGCGCCTGACGTTGACGGCAACCGATCTCGAAGTGGAACTGGTGGTTCGCCTGGAATCGGTAACGGTCGAACAGGAAGGCGAGGCAACGATTCCGGCACGGAAACTGGCGGATATCTGGCGGTCTCTGCCGGAGGCGGCGATCGTGTCCATCGAGGTCGGGGAAGAACGCGCGGTCATTCGGTCGGGCCGGAGCCGTTTTTCGCTGGCTGTGCTGCCGCCGGGTGACTTTCCCAGGGTCGAGAGCGGCGAGGAGGAGATTCAGATTACATTGAGCAGCGGCGACTTTCGCCGACTGGTCGACAAGGTCGGTTTCTCGATGGCGCAACAGGATGTGCGCTATTTCCTGAACGGCATGCTGCTGGAGGTGACTACCGAACATTTACGCACCGTCGCGACCGATGGCCACAGGTTGGCGATGTGCACGCTGGAGTCGGGTGTCGCCGGGGCGGAACGCTTGCAAATCATCGTGCCGCGCAAAGGCGTGCAGGAAATTGGACGGCTGCTCGATGAAGCAGGAGAAGAAGTCCGGCTATCGGTGAGCGAGAATCATATGCGGGTCGGCCATGGGGAGTACAGCCTGACCACACGCCTGATCGACGGAAAATTCCCGGACTACGAGAAAGTCATTCCGCCGGATGTTTCCAGAACCATCGTCGGTGACCGCGATTCCTTGAAGCTTGCCTTTCAGAGGGTATCGATTCTGAGCAACGAGAAATACCGGGGTGTGCGGTTGTTGGTGGATGGAGACCAATTGACGGTCCGCGCCAACAATCCGGAGCAGGAAGAGGCGGAGGAGATCGTCGGGGTCAGCTATGAGGGCGACCCGATGGAAATCGGCTTCAACGTAGGCTATCTGCAGGATGTCATGAACGTACTGCCCCCTGAAGAGGTGCGATTGGGAGTGTCGGACGGCAATAATAGCGCCCTGATAGAAGCTTCCAGCGACGATCTGGCCTGTTATGTCATCATGCCGATGCGGCTTTGACCGGACTCCGTGATCATCCGTGATCTGGAGGTTTCGCATTTCCGCAACCTGACTTCGGTCTCCCTCAGCCTCAATCGGCAATTCAACTACCTTTTCGGGGCGAACGGCGCCGGCAAGACGACGGTGCTCGAAGCGGTGCACTTGCTGGCGCGGGGCCGTTCCTTTCGCGGGCGGCGCATCGCGCCGATTATTCAGAATGGCGCGCGCAGTCTGCTGGTAAGAGCAGAGCTGGAGAACGGACGGTCCCTGGGATTATCGAGGGACCGTTCCGGCAAGACAGAGCTGCATGTAGATCGCGCGGAGGCGCGGCGACTCTCGGATGCGGCGGCCCTTCTGCCGGTACATCTGATCCTGCCTGACGTCAGCCAGTTGATATTCGGCGGTCCAGGAGACCGCCGGCAATGCGCGGATTGGGGAATGTTTCACGTGAAACCAGGATACCTCCCCGCGCTCAGGGATTACCTGTCCGCCGTGAGGCAAAGAAATGCAGTTCTGAAATCCTGGGACGCGGCGGGTTCCGCTGCCGCTATCGAGGTATGGACGGACACCGTCTGCCGCGAGGCGAAGTCCGTGGACGGCTATCGCCGCGAGTACGTCGCGGAACTGATCCCCCACTTCCAAGCTGCCCTTTCCGGCCTGGAAGCGGATGTCCCCATCGAATTGGCCTACAAAAACGGCTGGGGGAGTGATGAACTCGCTAAAGTCCTGGGAGATTCCCTGGATAACGATGTAAAATTGGGATCCACCGGAGCGGGTCCTCATCGAGCCGACTGGTCGTTGAAGATTGCCGACAGGGACGCTGGCGCCACGCTTTCACGCGGTCAGGGCAAGCTGGTGGCGGTTGCCCTGATACTGGCCCAGGCTCGGCTTTTGAAGGACTGCACCGGGCAGCGAAGCGTCTTCTTGATCGACGACCTGGGCGCCGAGCTGGACAGCGCGCATGGTTCGAGAATGCTGACCTTGCTGCGATCGAGTGGTTGCCAAGTGATTTCAACGTCGACACGGCCCCCGAGCGAAGAGTTTGAAGCCCTGTTCGGTCGCGAGAACACCGCGATGTTTCACGTGAAACAAGGCCAGATTAGCGCCGTTGCCTAGTCGCTCGCACAGTCCGGGCAAGCCGGACCGTTTGAAAAGCCTGCTGAACGGGAACAATGATGTCGGAAGACACCTACGACTCTAGCAACATCAAGGTATTGCGCGGCCTGGATGCGGTTCGCAAGCGTCCCGGCATGTATATCGGCGACACGGATGACGGCACCGGCTTGCACCACATGGTGCAGGAGTTGGTGGATAACGCGATTGACGAAGCCCTGGCGGGCCATTGCGATGACATTCAGGTCGTCGTCCACCCCGGCGAATCAGTGACCGTTCACGACAACGGCCGGGGAATTCCGGTCGATATCCATCCCGACGAAGGCGTCTCCGCGGCGGAGGTCATCATGACGACCCTGCATGCCGGCGGAAAATTCGACGACAACAGCTACAAGGTATCGGGCGGCCTGCACGGCGTGGGCGTATCGGTGGTCAATGCCCTGTCCCGGGAGTTTCGCTTGACGGTACGGCGGGACGGCAACGTCTTCGAACAGATCTATTCCGACGGCGTGCCGAATGCGCCGCTGAAAATAGTTGGCGAAACGGCCGCAACCGGCACCGAGTGTTACTTCGAGCCCTCGGATGTGACCTTCAACAACATCGAGTTTCACTACGATATCCTGGCCAAACGGCTGCGCGAGCTGGCGTTCCTGAACTCCGGCGTCAGCATTCGCCTTGCCGACGAGCGCACGGGCAAAGACGAACGATTCGTCTATGACGGGGGCTTGAGGGCCTTCGTTGCCTATCTGAACCGCAATAAGACACCGTTGAACGATGTATTCAGCTTCAATACGGAGCGCGAGGACGGTACCGGCGTCGAGGTCGCGATGCAGTGGAATGACGGTTTCCAGGAACAGGTATTCAGCTACACCAACAACATCCCGCAGGCCGACGGCGGAACCCATCTGGCAGGTTTCCGGGCGGGACTGACGAGGACCCTCAACAACTACATCGAACGCGAAGGCATGCTCAAGAAAGACCAGGTCGGCACCACCGGCGATGATGCCCGGGAGGGATTGACCGCTGTAGTCTCCGTCAAGGTCGCGGATCCGAAATTCTCCTCGCAAACCAAGGACAAGCTCGTCTCAAGCGAGATAAAAGCGGCGGTAGAACAAGAACTTAGCCGCTACTTCAGCGCTTGTCTGGACGAACATCCAAAGGATGCGAAGGCCGTTGTCACCAAGATGATCGATGCCGCACGGGCGCGGGAGGCGGCACGCAAGGCCCGGGAGATGACGCGGCGCAAGGGAGCGCTCGATGTGGCCGGATTGCCCGGCAAACTCGCCGACTGCCAGGAAAAGGACCCGGCCCTTTCGGAACTGTATCTGGTCGAGGGAGACTCGGCTGGGGGCTCCGCGAAACAGGGCCGCGACCGGCGCACCCAGGCGATTTTGCCGCTACGCGGCAAGATTCTTAACGTGGAGAAGGCGCGATTCGACAAGATGCTGTCATCCCAGGAGGTCGGGACGCTGGTGACGGCGCTCGGCTGCGGCATCGGCCACGATGAATTCGAGCCCGAGAAGCTCCGCTATCACCGCGTCATCATCATGACCGACGCGGATGTCGACGGATCCCATATCCGCACCCTGTTGCTGACGTTTTTCTTCCGCCAGATGTCCGAACTGATCACCCGCGGCCACATCTACATTGCGCAACCGCCCCTGTACAAGGTGAAAAAGGGGCGTAAAGAGAGTTACGTCAAGGACGACGGAGAATTGGCCGACTATTTCCTCCAGTTGGCACTGGAAGGATCGAAGTTCTTCGTGGGCGCGGAAGCCCCGGCAATGGATCGTTCCGGGTTCGAGGCGCTCGCCAAACGATATCAGACGCTTCTGGTGCGGCTGAATGCACTATCCAAGGTCTATCCCGTCGCGGTCACAAGGCCGTTGATCGACCTGACCATCGTCGATCTCGAGATGCTGCGAGACGAAGGGGCCATGGCGGCCTGGTGCAGGGAACTGAACCTGGCTCTCGGAGAAGCAGCCAGGGTACAGGTGGAATTCGATGTGGAGCATCGGGCTTATTGCCCGCTCATCGAACTCGTCGACCGGGGGATGACGGAACGCATTTTGCTGCCGAGGAGCTTCTTCGCCGGCTCCGACTACCGGGCCATTGCGGACCTGGCCGAATCCCTCGACGGTCTTCTCAAGGAAGGCGCGCGCGTCGAGCGCGGCGACAAGAGCCGTACGATCTCGGTATTCGGGGAAGTGGTGGAATGGATTTCCACGGAAGCCCGTCGGGGTGTCGACATTCAGCGATACAAGGGGCTCGGCGAGATGAACCCGGACCAGCTCTGGAACACAACCATGGACCCTGTGGAGCGCCGCATGCTGCGCGTGACGGTAGACGATGCGGTGGCAGCGGATCAGATGTTCACCACCCTCATGGGCGATCATGTAGAGCCGCGCAGGGAATTCATCCAGTCGAACGCGTTGTCGGTCGTAAACCTCGATATTTAAAGGAATTTTCCGGAGTAGTAACGAACCGGTTACTTCCTTGCCGCATGATCCTCATCCGTAACCGTTCGGCCGTCCCGTGGAATCTGCCGGCAGCGATGTGCTTCGGTGTCTGTAGCCAGGCAAATCCGTTGTGAAACGGGCGTCATCGCCTTGCTACGCCCATTCCATCACGGCTTGCACGAACGGTTACCCTCATCCTTCGCTGCCAGTTCCTCCATTATCCGGGTCATGACGGAGTAGGCTTCCCGGTTGACTTCCTTCGCCGATCTGCCTTGTGTTGCGATCGGCGGGGAGATTCTCATGTCGATGACGCCGGCATGCTTGCGTAACTGGTGAGGGGGCCAGAAGGCGCCTGCATTGTGCGCCACCACGACCACCGGCGCGCCTGTCGCGGCGGCGAGTGCGGCGCCGCCCGCCTGAAAGTTCTTGAATTCGCCCGGCTGCATGCGCGTTCCCTCGGGAAACAACACTACCCAGATCCCGTCAGCCAGCCTTTGCCGGCCCGTGGCAATCAGCTTCTTCAGAGCGGCGCGGGGCGAACTTCGGTCGATCGCGATAGGCTTCATCATGGCGTAACTCCAGCCGAACAGGGGTATGCGCAGGAGTTCGCGCTTGATCAGGGTGGCCTGGGGTTGGAAAAGGGATTGCAGAAACAGTGTTTCCCAACTGCTCTCGTGACGCGAAAAGACAATACAGGGCCGGCTCGGAATGTTCTCGATGCCGGTGAGTCGTCCGGAGACGCCGCAGGTGAGCCGCAACCACAGGAGGGCGAACCGCGACCACACACCGACGCCGAAGGCAAAGCGCGCGCGGTAAGGCAGTGCCCAGCCGACCAGCAGAACCACGGCGCCCCAGATGCCCACCGTCAGCACGTAGATGAAATAGAAGACGAATGCCCTCAAGGCGCCGATCATCGGGACGTTCCTCCGCTCAGCCGCGGCACGCACGCGGGGTCGCGACCGGGCGGTCGGATTTCGTCGGAGTCGGCCATTACAATGAGGCGGATGCGGTAGCGAGCGGAACATACGGGATGGCGCCTTCAGGGTCAAAACGGCAAATCGAGTCCGAGAGGTGCGATTGGTGCAGGTCGCACCCGCTCCATGTTCGATATCACGATAACGCAAACGCCATGCTGGCGATGCGGGAACCCTTTGCGGAGTTCCTGTGGTCCTTCGTGGGCGGAACCCCGATTCAGAACCGCTGGCGCGTCCTTGCCGAGTTGCCCTCTTCGACCCAGGCTTCCCGTGACATGGCCGTGGCGCTGAAGCGCCACGGCTTTCGCTTCGTGGGGCCGACCGTCTGCTATGCCTTCATGCAGAGCGCGGGACTGGTGAACGATCACCTCGTTCGTTGCCCCACGCGCGTGAAGTGCGCCGCCCTGGCGCAATGAAACGGTTGGCGGCGGCGGTTGCCCGGCTGCTCGGCTGGCTGCCGTTGCGCGCGGGCCGTCGTTGCGCGGCCGTACTCGGCTGGCTGATGGGCCAACTGGGAACCGCGACGGCGCGGGTCACACGGGCAAACCTGTCGCTGTGCTTTCCCCACCTCGGCCAGCGTGAGCAGGACAAACTTGCCCGCCGGAGCCTGAAACACACCGCCTGCCTGCTCTTCGAAAGTGGACCGCTGACGCATTGGCCTCGCGAACGCCTTGCGCGGCTCATTGTCTCCGAGACGGGCCGGGAACCGCTGGAAACCGGTTTGAACGCCGGAGGGGTGTTGATGCTTGTGCCGCATTTCGGAAACTGGGAGTTCCTTTGCTTCGCGCTCGGGGAACTCGAGTTTGTCGCTCTCTACAACCCACCCCGGGTACGGTCGCTGGAAGAGTCCCTGCGCCGTTCCCGCGAACGATTCGGCGCACGGCTGTATCCGACGAGCGCGGGCGGGGTGCGTGCCGCCTACCGTCAACTGGAGGCAGGCGGGCTGGTCTGTCTGCTCCCGGACCAGGTTCCAGAGGGCCGCGGCGGGGTCTATGCGCCCTTCTTCGGGCACCCGGCGCGTACCGCCACGCTGGCTCATCGCCTGATTCAGCGCAGCCGGCCGGCCGTGATGCTCGGCAGCGCGCACCGGGCCCGAGGCGGTTTCAACCTCGCCTACGAGCGGCTGGGCGAAGAATTCCACAGCAGCGATCCTGAAGCCTTTGCGCGAGCGCTCAACGGCGCCGTCGAAGGGCTCGTAGGGCGTGACCCTGCGCAATACCAATGGGAGTACAAACGGTTCAGGAAACAGCCGGGAGGGTCTCGGGCTGTCTATGCCAAAGGCTGACCACCGTCCAGCCCCGGCCGGCTAACGCCGCCAGAACACCGGGGTAAACAGGACGATGAGCGTGAAAATCTCCAGCCGTCCGAGCAGCATGGTGAACATCAACAGCCAGGTCACGGTGTCCGGCAGGGCGCGGTAGTTCAGTGCGACCTCGCCCAGCCCGGGACCCAGGTTGTTGAGGCACGCGGCGACGGCCGAAAACGCCGTCTTGAAGTCGATTCCCGAGATCGCCATCACCAGGCAGACCATCGTCAGGAAGAGGATCACGTAGGCGGAGAAGAAGCTCCACACCGCATCCGCCACCCGGTCGGGCACCTTGCGCTTGCCAAGCTTGAGCGGGAAGACTCCGTTCGGATGGATGAGCCGGCGAATCTCCCGCATGCACTGCCGAAAGATCAGGAGCACGCGGATCATCTTGATGCCGCCGGCGGTGGAACCGGCGCAGCCGCCGGCGAAGGCGGCGAACAGCAGTAGAATCGGCGCGACAGACGGCCAGTTTGCAAAATCGCGGGTGGTATAGCCCGTCGTCGTCGTGATCGATACCGCCTGGAAAAGGCCGTGGCGGATCGGCGATGGATCCGACCCCGGGTGCCGCACGAGGATCGCGCAGACCACGAGGGCCACCACGGCCAGCGCCAGCAGGTACATGCGCACCTCGATGTCCCGGGCGTAGAGCAGAGGATTCTTGCGATTCCACACCAGGAAATGCAGCCCGAAGTTGATCCCCGAGACGACCATGAAAACGATGGCGACACTCTCGACGGCGGCGCTGTCGAAATGGCCGATACTCGCATCGTGGGTGGAGAAGCCGCCGATGGCCACGGTCGAAAAGCTGTGGCAGATGGCATCGAACGCGTTCATTCCGGCCATCCAATAGGAGAGGGCGCAAGCGATCGTAAGGCCCAGGTACAGATACCAGAGCGCCTTTGCGGTCTCCGTGATCCGGGGTGTGAGCTTGTTGTCCTTGACCGGCCCGGGCGACTCCGCCCGGTAGAGCTGCATGCCGCCGACGCCCAGCATGGGAAGGATGGCGACCGCCAGCACGATGATGCCCATGCCGCCGTACCATTGCAGCAACTGGCGGTAGAACAGGATGGATTTCGGCAGGCCGTCCAGGCCGGCGATGACGGTGGCGCCCGTGGTGGTGAGGCCGGACAGCGACTCGAAAGCCGCATCGGTGAAGCTGAGCGCCGTGCTTTCCGCAAGATAAATGGGGAGCGCGCCGAACAATCCGAGGCCGACGTAGAAGAGCGCGGTGATCATGAACCCGTCCCCCGCCCGCAGATCCTGGTCGCCCCGGTTGGGGAGCCACAACGCCAGCCCGCTCATGGCGGTGATGGCAAAGGCGGTAACGAAGGTCTCGATGGTGTCTTCGCCGTAGATCATCGCCACGATGACGGGCACCAGGAGCGCCAGGCTGAACAGCGTCAGCAGGATGCCGGTGACACGCAGTATGACGGGCAGGCGCACGGCGTCGGTCAGAAGAAGATGAGACCGACCTGAAAGAGCCGTTCGACTTTGGCGATGTGCTTCTTGTCGGTAAGGAACAGTATCACGTGGTCTTCCGACCGCACGACCTCGGCGCCCAGGGATACGATCACATCGTCGCCGCGCACGATCGCGCCGATGGTGGTGCCCGGCGGCAGCTCGATTTCCTTGACCCGGCGCCCCACGACCCTGGAGCTCTTCTCGTCGCCGTGGGCTACGGTTTCCATCGCCTCGGCGGCGCCGCGCCGCAGGCTGTGCACCCGCGCCACATCCCCCCGGCGCACATGGGTGAGCAGGCTGGAGGTGGTCGCCTGCTGGGGCGATATGGCGATGTCGATATCGCCGCCCTGAACCAGGTCGACGTACGCCCGCTTGCCGATCAGGGTCATCACCCGGCGCACGCCCAGCCGTTTCGCCATCAGCGACGACATGATGTTCGCCTCGTCGTCGTTGGTGACGGCGCAGAACGCATCGCATTGCTCGATGTTCTCGTCGATGAGCAGTTCCCGGTCGGTGGCATCGCCCTGCAGGACGACAGTGCGGTGTAGCGACTCACCGAGGTCGGCGCAACGCCTCGCGTCCAGTTCGACAAGCTTGACGGTGAAATAGGGTTCGATGGCGAGCGCCAGGCGCTCCCCGATCTGCCCGCCGCCGGCGATGGTGATGCGCTTGAACGCGCGTTCCACTTCCCGCAGCCCGGCCATGACGGCGTTGATGTGCCCCGCGGCGGCGATGAAGAAGACTTCGTCGTCCGCCTCGACGATGGTGCCGCCGGTGGGCGGGATGGGGCGGCCGCGGCGGAAGATTGCCGCCACACGGGTACTCACGTTGGGAAGCTGTTCGCGGACGCGCCGCAGTTCCTTGCCGACCAGGGGGCTGCCGGACCAGGCGCGTACGGCAACGAGCTTCACTTTCCCTTCCGCGAAGTCCAGGACCTGCAGAGCACCGGGGTTCTCCAGCAATTGGCGGATCTGCTCGGTGACGACCTGCTCAGGGTTGATGAGCACGTCGATCGGCAGGTGTTCCTTCGAAAAGAAGGAATTGCTGCGCAGATAGGCGCCGGAGCGCACGCGCGCAATCTTGGTGTGGGTGCGGAACGTCGAGTAGCAGACCTGGCAGGCGACCATGTTCACCTCGTCGCTGCCCGTGACCGCAATCAGCATGTCGGCGTCCTCCGCGCCGGCGCTCCTGAGTACATGGGGATGGGAGGCCCAACCGGCCACCGTCTGGATGTCCAGCCGGTCGCGCAGTTCCCGCAAGCGGCTCGCGTCGGTGTCTACCACAGTGATATCGAAAGCTTCGCTCGCGAGATGCTCGGCGAGCGTACCGCCCACCTTTCCGCCGCCCAGTATGAGGATCTTCAAGAGCGTTTCCCGATCAGGGCGACATAGAGCCCGTCCGTGGCCGGCTCAAGAGGCAGCAACTGCCAGCCATGACGGGTGGCGCGGCCGGTGGGCAGCGAGACGCTGCAGGGGTGCGCATCGCGGCGACTACCCAGAAACGAACCCACCACTTGATCGTTCTCCTCGGCGAGTATCGAACAGGTGCAATAAAGCAGCCTACCTCCCCGGCGCACTGTGCGCCACAGATTTGCCAGCAACGCAGCCTGCAAAGCCGCGCTCCGGGCGATGTCGGCCGGTTCGCGGAGCACCTTGATCTCCGGATGCCGGCGCAGCGTGCCGGTGCCGGAACAGGGTGCATCCAGCAGCACATGGTCGAATGGCGTCCCGTCCCACCAGTTGAGCGCAGCGGCGTCGGCCTGCCGGTACTCGAATTCCCCGTGCCCAAGCCGCTCGGCGATTTCGCGCAAAGCCGCGAGCCGGCCCGGCACAATGTCGATGGCGGTGATCGACAGTTCCCGGCGGGCCTCGATCAGCCGGAACAGCTTCCCGCCCGGGGCAGCGCAGGCGTCGAGTACCCGCTGCCCGCGCGCCGTCCGCTCGAGCAGGGGCATGACGGCGAGTTGAGAGGCCATGTCCTGAACCGCTACCCAGCCCTCCTCGAATCCGGGCAGGGTTGCGGCAGGCCGTGGAACACCCAGGACAAGGGCTTCCCGCAACCAGGTGCCGGAGTATTCGATTTCCGCGGCATCGAGGTGGCGCCGATAGTCGGCGGGGTCGATCTTGGAGGTGTTGATGCGCAGGCACAGCGGCGCGCGCGTGTTGTTGGCGTGCATGAGCGGCATGGCATCCGTCCCGTATTCGGCTTCGAGCCGCCGCTGCAGCCAGGCAGGATGCTCGGTGGCTTGCGCGGGCGGCGTCGCGGGCAGCTTGCGCAGCACCGCATTGATCAATCCCTTGGCCCAGGCCTTGCCCAGGAGTTCCGCGGCCGCCACGGTTTCGAACAAGGCGGCGTGCGCGGGAACGCGGGTGCGCTGCAACTGATAGGCTCCGGTGAGCAACAGGCCGTACACATCGGTGTCCCGGGGCCGTAGCGGTCTGGCCAGCAGGGGATCGATCTGTGTCTTCAGGGAAAAGTAGTGGCGCAGGCAGCCGTAGGTCAATTCCAGGCTGAGGCCGCTCTGGTTCGGGCCCGTCGCGGCCCAGTCCGTGGTGCGCCTGCCGGACAGGATCGCCTTGATGTTGCGAGCCGCCCGCGCCCGCGCCTGGGCTTGCCGGCTCACCGAAAGCGCGCTCCGGGGCGAAAGAGGCCGGGAAAGCCGTTGCGTGCATCGCCGGGGCCCATGGTGCGGCCCTTGCCCCGGATCACCTTCAACGACTCGATCGCCAGGGCGCCGGATCCGCACGCGACCAGGATCTCCTGCCTGCCGGAAGGGAGAATGGCGCCGGGTTCCGCGGCGCAGGAATTGTCGCGCGGCATGGCGGACAGTATCTGAACCCGCGTTCCCTCGAGGGTGGCCCAGACCGGCGCGCGGGGCGCCAGCGCGCGGATGCGGCGCTCCAGTTCGGCGGCGCTCTGCCGCCACTCGGGCACGCTGTCCCGCGGCCCGAGCTTGCGTGCCTGGGTTGCGGGCCCGCCCTGGGGCCGGGGCATCAGTCGTTCGAGGTTCGGCAGCACCTCCAGCAACGCCTCGGCGCCGAGTTCGGCAAGCGCGTTCTGCAGCGTACGGCCAGTCGCCCTTGGCCCGATCGGGATGCGCGCCTGGCTGAATACCGGGCCTGTATCCAGCCCCTCGTCCATCTGCACGATGGAGATTCCGGTTTCCCGGTCGCCGGCAATCATGGCCCGCTCGATCGGCGCGGCGCCGCGCCAGCGGGGAAGCAGGGAAGCGTGTACGTTGACGCAGCCGAGCCTTGGGAATGCAAGCGCCTGGCGCGGCAGCAACAGGCCATAGGCGGCGACCACGAGAAGGTCGACCCTGGTCGATGCCAGCGCCGGAAGAATATCGGCGGGGCGAACCGGAGTTCCGACCGGCAGCGATGCCGTCATCGCTGCCCGTTTGACGGGACTGGGTATTCGTTTTCTGCCCCTGCCCGCGCCGCGATCCGGCTGCGTGAGCACCATTTCCGGTGTGTGGCCGGCGGCGATCATCGCCTCGAGGATGTGCGCCGCAAATGCCGGCGTGCCGGCGAATGCCAGAGACGTACCCTTACCGTTCCGAGTCATGGGTTTCCATGAAAAGTCGGTGAGCGATGCGGGCTGAACCGTCGGGAAAGGATGCCGGGTGCGATCGGCGGTCCGGCGTTTTGCGGCGATTCATGGGGCAAGCCTCAAGCCCGGTTCTGATTCAGCTTCTTGCGTATGCGCGCCCGCTGGAGGTTGGACAGGTAGTCGACGAACAGCTTGCCGTCCAGGTGGTCGCACTCGTGCTGGATGCAGACGGAAAGGAGTCCGCTCGCCTCCAGGGACAAGGGTTCGCCGTCGCGGTCGAGGGCATGCACCGTCACGTGCCCGCGCCTCGTTACCGGCTCATAGATGTCCGGTACCGACAGGCAGCCCTCCCTGGTCTCAAGCATCTCTCCGGACAGCGTCAGCTCCGGATTGACGAATACGTGTGGCCTATGCCCTTCTTCGGAGACATCGATAACGATCACGCGCCTGTGCACATCGACCTGGCTTGCCGCCAGGCCGATGCCCGGCGCCGCGTACATCGTCTCCAGCATATTGTCGATGAGTTCCCGCACTGAATCGTCCACCCTGTGCACGGGCTCGGCCCTGGTGCGCAGCCGGGGGTCGGGGTACTCCAGTATTTTCAAACGAGCCATTTGCCGTCGATCGGGCTGCCGGAACGGAGAGGCCGGAATTATAGATCACGGAACCCTCGATCACGCTTCGAATATCGGGCCATGGCGTTTCCCCTACAGCGAATCGGAGCTGTCGCTCACGCCGGCGATTGGCAATGGCGACTGTTTCTCCAACGAACACGCGGGCATATCTAGTTGCTTCCGGGAAATTGAACGAGTGCAATGCGATGAGCGCGGCCCTGTCGGCGTCGGAAGCGCTACTGTATCTGAGCCAGCAGGAATCGAGGCGCACCGTGCGCGCCTGGCTGATCGAGGCCGGCGACGCGGTTGCCGCGTTCGACCGCCACGGCAACCCGCCCCGATGGCCGGCCGAGAGGTTGCAAGCCGCTGGTATCCGGTATACGGCTCTGGGCGACGATGATTTTCCCGAGCCGTTACAGCACATCCCCGACCCACCCCTGGCGCTTTACTACCGGGGCGCCCTTAAACCCCGGCAGCGTGCCTGGGTGGCCGTCGTCGGGGCGAGGACCGCTACCCGCCGGGGCATGCAGATCGCGGAAACCATCGGCCGGGACCTCGCCCGCAATGGCGCCACCGTTGTATCCGGGCTTGCGCGGGGCATCGACGGCGCGGCGCACCGCGGGGCCCTGGCGGCGGAAACCGGCGGCGCCTGGGCGATACTGGGCAGCGGGCTCCTGGATGTGTATCCGTGGCAACACAGAGGCCTCGCGGAACGCATCGTCGAATCGGGCGGCGCGGTATTGAGTGAATATGCCCCCCATGAGGCGCCATTCAAGGGACACTTTCCGGAACGAAACCGGTTGATCAGCGGGCTCTCCGAAGGCGTCGTGGTGGTGGAGGCGAGCCGGCGCAGCGGGTCGCTGATTACCGCGAGAATGGCCGGCGAGCAGGGGCGCGACGTGATGGCGGTACCCGGCCCGGTGAGCAGCCCCTTGAGCGCGGGTTGCCACTGGCTGATCAAGCAGGGCGCGGCGCTGGTCGAGGACGCGGACGATGTGCTGGCGGAATTGGGCTATGCCGCGGCGGCCAGGGAACCACCGCCGGGGCCGCCGCCGGAACTGGCGCCGGTTTACGAGGCGGTGACCGGGCTCCAGGCATCACCGGATGAAATAGCCCTGGCCCTGGGAATGCCGGCCGATGCGGTAATCGGTGCGCTGGTGCGGCTCGAGCTGGCCGGATTTGTCCACCTGACTCCCGACGGGTATATTCGCGCCCCTCGCTGAGCCCGGAGAATCTCGTGAGCTTCGTAGCCGTCCTAATGGGGTCCGAGTCGGACTGGCCGATCATGCAGAACTGTACCGCCGTGCTCGATCGTCTCGGCATCGGCCATGAAGTGCGCATCTCATCCGCGCACCGTACGCCGCAGGCGACCGCGGCTTACGTGACGGATGCCGTCGAACGGGGCTGTGCGGCGTTCGTTTGCGGCGCCGGCATGGCCGCGCATCTGGCCGGCGCGGTTGCCGCGCACACGGTTCGTCCGGTGATCGGGGTGCCTATAGACAGCAGCCCCTTAAGCGGGCTGGATGCCCTGCTCGCAACGGTTCAGATGCCAGGCGGCATCCCGGTCGCGACCGTCGCCGTGGGCAAGGCGGGGGCGCGCAACGCCGGTTATCTCGCCGCCCAGATGCTGGCGGTGGACGATGCGGCGCTTACCTGCAGGCTCGACGAGGACCGGGCGCGGAACCGGGCCAGTATCCAGGCGCAGAATGAGCGGCTGCAGGCAGAACTCCAGCGCTGATCGTTTCCACGTTCTGAGGGCCGCCCGGCACCTGCGTGCGGGGGGGTTGGTGGCGCATGCGACGGAAGGGGTCTGGGGGCTGGCGTGCGACCCGTTCGACGGCCGGGCAGTGGCGCGGCTGCTAGCGGCGAAGAGCCGGGAACCGGGCAAGGGCCTGATCGTCATCGGCGCCGAGGCATCCTGTTTCGAGCCCGAATTGGCGGGCCTTTCCGAGCGGCAGCGCCGTGCGGTCGAGTCGAGTTGGCCAGGCGCCGTGAGCTGGTTGGTGCCGAATGCGCGCTTCCCCTGGTGGGTCAGCGGGGCGCGGTCGCGCGGAGCGAGCCGGGTGGCGATACGCGTTCCCGGGCACACCCAGTCCCGGGCGATCTGCGCCGCCTTCGGCGGTCCGCTGGTATCGACCTCGGCCAACCCATCCGGGCGGCCGAGTACGGCAAACGAATTGCGTGTCAGGCGGTGGTTTCAGTCGTCCGTAGACTACGTGGTGCCGGGCCATACAGCGGCACGCAATCGTCCGAGCGAGCTCCGCACCCTCGACGGGGCGGTATTGCGCTGATGGACCGTTACGCGGTGATCGGCAACCCGGTGGCGCATTCCCTGTCGCCGGAGATTCACCACGCCTTCGCGGAGCAGACTGGACAGCGGCTCTCATACGAGAAGCTGCCCGCGGCAGCGGAAGGCTTTCGAGAAACGGCGGAATCCTTCTTTGCGGCCGGCGGCCGGGGTCTGAACGTCACCCTGCCCTTCAAGGGCAACGCATTCGACTGGGTGCAGGAGGCGCGGGGGGCCGCGGCCCAGGCCCGGGCGGTCAACACCATTGCGCTCAAGGACGGTCGGACGGCGGGGTATAACACGGACGGCGCAGGCCTTGTCGGGGATTTGCGCGCGCTCGGCGTGGATCTCGCGGGGCGATCCCTGCTGGTGATCGGCGCCGGCGGGGCGGTTCAGGGCGTTGTAGGCGCCCTGGTCGATGCGGGGGCCGGGCGCGTGGTCATCGCCAATCGCACCGTCTCGAGGGCGCGCGCGCTGGCGGCGCGCTATCCCGCCAAGGTGGAAAGCGCTGCTCTCGATACATTGACGCCCGGTTTCGATGTGGTCATCAACGGAACGTCCGCGGGACTTGAGGGGCAGGGCGCCCTGATCGAGGAACGCATGGCGCGGCAAACGGTCTGTTATGACATGCTGTATGCGCGGGACGGCGAGACGCCGTTCTGCAAATGGGCAAGGCAGGCCGGGGCATCGACGGTTACCGACGGGCTCGGCATGCTGGTCGAGCAGGCAGCGGCCGCCTTCGCCATCTGGCGGGGTGTACGGCCGGATACGCGTAGAGTTCTCGGAGACTTGCGCCTCCAGGCGCGAGGTTCTGCATGAAGGCTGACGAACAGGTAGCGAAAAGGAACCGGCCTCAGGTGATCGTCATGGCGGTGGCCTTTCCACTGCTTGCGGTGTTCGCCGTTTACAGCCTGATCTGGCTGGCTCAGCGTGATACTTTGCTGGAAACCACCAACCGGGGCGAGTTCGTCGACCCGCCGGTGCTGGCGCGGGAGCTTGGCCTCAGCGACGGGTCGGGCATGCCGGTCGACGGTAGCGGCAGTTGGTGGGTCTGGTTGGTGACGGCGGACTGTACTGCGGCGTGCGAACGGTCCCTGCAGGAAATGGGGGGGGTGCGGCAGCGGTTGTACGGCCATGGGGACAGGGTGCGCCAAGCCCTGGTAACACAACCGGACGCCGAGTCGCTGCCCCGGCCCGGCCGTTATCCACAGACGCCGCGTTTCACCAGTGACGGCGAGAAGGCGCTCGACGATGGGATCTATCTCGTCGACCCGGTGGGCAATGTGGTCCTCAGATATCCTGCCGATACGCGGTCGCAGCCGATGCTGGAGGATCTGACGCGCCTGCTGGAGTTGCCGGACGATGTTTGAGCCGCCGCGTCCGCGTCCGCGTCAGGAGGCGGCTGAATGCCGTCACGACCGATGCGCAACTGGCGGCAAACCATGCCGAAGGCACGCTCCGCGATGATGAAGACGGTTCTGGCCTGTGTCGCGCTGGCGTTCGTGGTGGTTGTTCTCGGCGCGTTCACCCGTCTGGTCGATGCGGGTCTCGGCTGCCCCGACTGGCCGGGTTGCTACGGGCAGCTCGCCGTTCCGCAGACGACGGAGGAGATACGGGCCGCCGAGGTCCTCTATCCGGATGCGCCGGTGGAGGCGGACAAGGCCTGGACCGAAATGGTGCATCGGTATGCCGCCACGGCCCTGGGACTCTTGATTCTGGCGATTGCGGTGCAGGCGTATCGCTTGCGGCCCAACGTAGGGCTGAAGCTGCCCATTGCGCTCGCGCTTCTCGTGATGCTGCAGGGCGCCTTCGGCGCCTGGACGGTGACGCTGAAACTCTGGCCGCAGGTTGTCACCGCGCACCTGTTGGGCGGCTTTGCGACCCTGAGCCTGTTGTGGCTGCTGGCGCTGCGCCTGGGGCTGGGCGATGGGCTCGCCGTACAGCCGCATCACTTTCGGCTCGCGCTGGCCGCCGTGGTCGTGCTGGTATTGCAGATCGCCCTCGGCGGCTGGGTCAGCTCAAACTACGCGGCCCTGGCCTGTCCCGACTTTCCGACCTGCCATGGAGCCTGGTCGCCCCCCATGGATCCGGCCCAGGGGTTCAATGTCTTCCAGTCCGTGGGACCCAACTATCTCGGGGGCGTCATGGACAACGAGGCGCGGATCGCCATTCAGGTCGCCCACCGGGTGGGCGCCGCCGCCGTGCTGATGGTGACGGGATGGCTGGGCTGGAGGCTGCTGGCCACCCGCAGCCCCCTGGCGCCCTGGGTACTGGGCGGGCTCGCCCTGCAACTGTCGCTCGGCATCGCCAATGTCCTGCTGGTGCTGCCGCTATGGGTCGCCGTATCGCACAATGCCGGCGGCGCACTCTTGTTGCTGGTTCTGGTTACAGTAAACTATCGCGCTTTTCAGGGGACCGCCTCTTGAACGAGATCACCTACCCGGTCGCGTCCTGGCGCGATTACGTGGAAATGTGCAAGCCGCGCGTGGTGCTGCTGATGCTGGTCTGCGCGGTCGTCGGCATGTTTCTCGCGACACCGGGCATGGTGCCCCTGGATATCCTGTTGCTCGGTACCGCCGGCATCGGCCTGGTCGCCGCTTCCGCGGCCGTGGTCAACCACATTGCCGATGCCGAGATCGATGCCCGCATGGCGCGTACCCAGCGGCGCCCCGTGGCCACCGGACGCGTGGGAATCCTTCATGGACTGCTGTTTTCGGCGGTTCTGGGTGTCACGGGCATGGCGATCCTCTTCCTGTGGATCAATCCGCTGACCGCCTGTCTCAACCTGGCGTCCTGGGTGGGCTACGGGCTGGTCTACACCCTTTTTCTGAAGCGCGCCACGCCCCAGAACATCGTCATCGGCGGCCTGTTCGGCGCGGCGCCGCCGCTGTTCGGCTGGACGGCGGTGACCGGCGCCGTGGAACCCGGCGGCCTGCTGCTGGTGCTCATCATCTTTGCCTGGACGCCGCCGCACTTCTGGGCGCTGGCGCTGGACCGCAAGGAAGACTACGAAACCGTGGGCATCCCGATGTTGCCCGTCACGCACGGGGAGCGGGCGACGCGGCGGCATATCCTTTTCTATACGCTGATCCTCATTGCCTCGAGCCTGGCGCCGGTCGCCATCGGCATGAGCGGTTGGCTGTACCTGGCCGCGGCCCTGGCGCTTGGCGGCGGGTTCCTCTACTGGTCGGTGGTGCTGCTCGTGAGCCGCAGCCGGACCGCGCCCATGCAGACATTCCGCTACTCAATCGCGTACCTCTTCGCGCTCTTCGTCTTCCTGCTGCTCGATCACTACTGGTTTGCCGCGGTCTGGGGCGCCTGAGCCGATCTGCGATGAGTTCTTCCAAAGGCGCCGCGAAGGGGGTTCCAGGCGCGCCGTTGAAGGCGGCGAATCCCGCTGAACAAGACCGTTCTGCCGCGGTAGACCTTGCGAGCCTGTATAGCCGGGTAAGGACGCGATCCGAGGCGTTGTGCCAGCCGCTCGCCATCGAGGACTATGGCGTACAGCCGATGGACGATGCCAGCCCGCCCAAGTGGCATCTGGCGCACACGACCTGGTTCTTCGAGACCTTTCTGCTCAAGGAATTCGATACAGGCTATCGGGGTGTCGATGACACCTACGAGGTGTTGTTCAACTCCTACTACAACGGCGTGGGCGATCCTTACCCGCGCCCCCGGCGCGGCTATCTGTCGCGGCCCACGGTGGGGGAGGTGTATGACTACCGGGCTCACGTAGACACCGCGATGGCGGGGCTGTTGACCCGTGGTGACGCCGAGATCCGGCGGCGCATCGAGCTGGGCCTGCACCACGAGCAGCAGCACCAGGAACTGATTCTCACCGATCTCAAGTACAACCTGGGTCTCAATCCGCTGAAGCCCGCCTACCGCGAAGATCCAGACAGCGAACAGACAGGGTCGCGAGCGCTGAAGTTCGACGAATACCCGGGCGGAATCTTTTCGGTGGGCGCCTGCGGGCCGTTCTGCTTCGACAATGAATTGCCGCGCCACACCGCTCTGTTGCGACCCTTTGCCCTGGCGGACCGGCTGGTTACCAACGCCGAGTTTCTGGCGTTCATCGAAAACGGCGGCTACGCCGCGGCTGCGCTGTGGCTGTCGGACGGCTGGTCGGCGGTGCGCGCCAACGGTTGGCAGTGCCCCCTGTACTGGCGCTGCCGGGATGGACAGTGGCTCGAATACCGGCTGAATGGCGAGCGCAGCCTGGCGCCCGACGAGCCCGTGGTGCACGTCAGCGCCTACGAGGCCGACGCGTATGCCCGCTGGGCGGGTTGCCGCCTCCCCACGGAGTTCGAATGGGAATCGGCTGCCGAGCCGCTGGACCCGACGGCGGGCAATTTCGCCGATGACGGGAGGCTCCACCCGTCGGGCGTGGATTGGCCTGGACAGGACGGGGTGCGGCGCCTCGATACGAGCGGACGCAAGCAGCTCTTTGGCGATGCGTGGGAATGGACGTCCAGCGCCTACGGCCCCTATCCGGGCTACCGGACGCCGCCGGGCGCCCTGGGTGAGTACAACGGCAAGTTCATGAGCAGCCAGCTCGTGCTGCGCGGCGGCTCCTGCGCCACGCCCCGGGGCCACGTTCGGGCGAGCTACCGGAACTTCTTCTACCCTCCTGACCGGTGGCAGTTCTCGGGCATACGGCTGGCCAGGGATCTGGCCTAGTGCTCCGTCAAGCCAAAATCTACGGGTATTCGCGGGTCTTTTTGGCCCCTGACTGCGTTGCTCCTCCTTGCATGGGGCCTGCCATGCGTCGTCGTCGCGCCTTGCCAGGAACCAAAAATCCCATGCGCCTACCCGTAGATTTTGGCTTGACGGAGCACTAGCTTCTGGCGATGGCAACCGCGGCCTACCGGTTCTTTGACTTCAAGCCGCCTCCGGACGACATGGTGCGGGAGGTGCTGGCCGGCCTCACGAGAGAGCCCAAGACCATCGCGCCGAAGTACTTCTACGACGAGCGCGGTTCGGCGCTGTTCGAGGCCATTACGCGCTTGCCGGAGTATTACCTCACCCGCACGGAACTGGACCTTCTGGAGGCTTGCCTGCCGGAGCTGCGCGATGCCCTCGGCGAAGGCGGCTGCCTGGTGGAATACGGTGCGGGCTCGAGCCTGAAGATCCGGAGGCTCCTGGAGACGCTGCGTCCGGATGCCTACCTGCCCGTGGATATCTCCCGGCTTCATCTCGAGCGCACGGCGGCGGAACTGCACGCCGACTTTCCCTGGCTGAAGGTTTTCCCCACCTGCGCCGACCTGACGGAGCCGCTCAAGTTGCCCGGTATCGTTGCCGGTTTCGAAAAGGTCGGTTTCTATCCGGGGTCGAGCATCGGCAACTTCGAGCCCGCCGCGGCGCGTCGGTTTCTGAGCAATGTCGCACAGTCGCTGGGCGCCGGCGCCCATCTGTTGATCGGCGTCGACCGCAAGAAGGAGAAGGCGGTGCTGGAAGCCGCCTATAACGACGCCGCCGGCGTCACCTCCGACTTCAACCTGAATGTGCTGCGGCACCTGAACGATGCACTGGAAGCGGATTTCAACGTGGATGCCTTCCGCCACCTGGCCCGCTACAACGAGCGGCAGGGGTGCATCCAGATGTTCCTCGAAAGCGTTCGGGAACAGACGGTGCGGCTGAACGGTGCGGCGATCCGGTTTGCCCCCGGTGAAACCGTCCACACGGAGAACTCCTACAAATACGATCTCGATGAGTTCCTCGAACTTGCGGCTGCCGCCGGATTCGCCAGCCGGGCAACCTGGACGGATTCCGCAGAGTACTTCTCGCTGTTTCTCTTGCGGACTTAGCCTGCGTACTCGTTACAACTGCGCATACGTGCGGTCGCGCCGACTCCGACCAGTCTTTCATGGAACATTACGGGGCAAAGTGCATGTTCTTTGGGGCGCGCCGGAGCCAGTACAGTCCTTGGGGAGCGTGGACCGCAACAGCCATCGAGGCCGGAAGATGGCAGTATTTTATACCCTTAAAATCGACCTATCAGGTCGAAAATATACCTATATATTGGTACCCTTCGGTTCTTTGACGGAGGCGATTTTCGTTGGACCGCAAACAGTTCGAGTTGTTGGACGCTTGGCTGGCCAAGCCCAACCGGAAACCGGTCGTTCTTCGAGGAGCCAGACAGGTCGGCAAGTCGACGCTCGTTCGGCTGTTCGCCAGGCGTCAACGGCGTCCGCTGGCGGAGATCGATCTTGAACGCTTTCCCGAACTGGCGGCGGCAAAATTCCGGTCGACTACACGCTGACATCGCTGCCTCTGTAACTTGTGGAACGCCTGCCGGCGATCGAGTATCCGAAGCAGGAACCCGGCGGTGGCGCTGCTGTCCATCCAGGCGCTTCCCGCTATGGTGCGGGAGCAGGTTTTTCGAGATTGGCCAGTTCGGCCCGTCTGGCCTCGTCCCCGGGGAGGTATCGCATCGCCAGGGAGAGCAGCGCCAGGCTGGCGGCGAACATGGTGAGCGACCACATCATGGCTTTGCGCAACGCGGATCCGTCGCCCAGTCCGTCCGCCATGTAGAAATCGCTGATCTGGCCGATCATGAAGGGCCCCAGCGCAAGGCCGATGAACGTGATCATCAGAATGTAGAAGGCGGATGCTGTCGCCCGCATGCGCGGCATCACGAGATCGTTCACGGTGCTGGCCGCGCCGCCCAGCCACATCGGCGCGGTGGTGCTGAACAGGAAGCTGCAGAAGTAGGCGATCCAGGCGCTGCCGGTGAGCAGGAAGAGGATTCCGGAAGGAATCGAGAAGGACACCGCGATCAGCCCCACCCAGAGCCGCGCATTGCCCGACTTCGCTCTCAAGCGGTCGGCCAGGATGCCGCCCAGGGTGACGCCAAGCAGCCCGCCGATGGCGGCGCCCAGGCCGAGCACGGTGCCGGCTTCGGCCAGCTCCACGCCGTGCACGCGCAGCATGAAGGGCGGCGCCCAGAATCCGACCCCATAGGTGACGAAGCCAATGCACGGGAAACCGGTGGTCACGAGCATGAAGGCCCTCGAGCGAAACATCATCGCGAACGTCTCGGGGTCGCGAAGCTTGAGCGCATGCACCCAGGAAGCGGCCGCATAGACACCGACACTCAGCGCAATCCATTGCATGGGGCTCGGCATGAGGGTATTGATGCCGACGGCAAGCGCCGCAATCGCGAGCGCGACGGCGAAGTTCGGGCCCAGGGCGCGCGCGCCGCCCAGCCGCACCAGGTTGTACAGGGTGAAGGGGGGCAGCACCGCGATCAGCGACTGCAAGGTTTCGCGGAAGGGATGCGGTTCCGGCTCCGCGACCAGGCCTTCGCTCTGGCCGCGCACCGGTTCGCGCAGCGTCCATACCCAGGCGGCGACCAGCAGTCCCGGAAGTCCGACGGCCATGAACGCCGCCTGCCAGCCTTGCAGCCCGAAAGGCGCGGATGCCGGATCGGGAAAGGCATCCTTCCACGCATCGACGATCATGCCGCCGAGGAACAGGCCGATGCCGGCGCCGATATAGACGCCGCTCGAGTAGATCGCAAGCACCGTAGCCCTGACCCTGGGCGAGAAGTAGTCGGAGAGAATGGAGAAGGCGGCGGGGGAGGCGCTCGCCTCGCCGACGCCCACGCCGAAGCGGAATGTCGCGAGCGTCGCGAAGCTGCGCGACGTGCCGGACAGCGCCGTCATGAGGCTCCAGAATCCGAGCCCGATGGAGATGAGGCTCTTGCGCGTCCAGACATCGGCCAGCTTGCCGAGCGGAATGCCGAAGACGGCGTAGAAAACGGCAAAGGCCGTTCCGTAGAGGAAACCTATATCCGCATCGGAGATGCCGAGATCGGCCTTGATCTCCTCGGCCAGGATCGAGATGATCTGCCGGTCGATGAAATTGAATACGTAGACGACGAGGAGCACGCCCAGCACATATCTGGAATACCGCCCGCCGACCTGTTCCTCGGTGCTGTTCATTGGGGGCGGCTCCTGTCCATGGTTCCGGACGCGGGCTCAGTCGATGATCTTGTTGATCGCGTACTCGACGATGCCGCGGGCGCCGGCGGCCTTCAGTTTCGGGATCAGCGATCGCACCGTCGTCTCGTCGATGATGGTGTTGAGTGCGATCCAGCCCTCTTCGGAGAGCCTGGAGACGGTGGGCATCTTCAGTGCCGGCAACAGCGCCGTGATGGCGTCGAGGTCCTCGCGGCGCGCATTCAGCATGAGGCCGACCTTCCCTTCCGCGGCCAGGCAGGAGCGTAGCATCAGCGCGATATTGTCGAGTTTGGCAACCTTCCAGGGGTCGTCCATCGTGGAGTGATTCGCGATAAGACGCGGCGTACTGGTCATCACTTCGCCGACGATGCGCAGGTTGTTGGCGCGAATGGAACTGCCGGTTTCCGTGACCTCGACGATGGCGTCCGCGAGGCGCGGCGGTTTCGCTTCCGTGGCGCCCCAGGAGAACTCCACCTGGGCCGAGACGCCGTGCCGCTCCAGGTAGGCCCGAGTCACCCGCACGGCTTCTGTGGCGATGCGCTTGCCCTCGAGGTCCGCCACCGTTCTGACCGCGGAGTCGTTCGGCACGCACAGCACCCAGCGCACCGGCTTGCGGCTGACTTTCGAGAAGCGCAACTCTGAGAGTTCCCGCACATCGGCGCCGGTCTCGACCACCCAGTCATGGCCGGTGATACCCGCGTCCAGCACACCCTGCTCGACATAGCGGGCCATCTCCTGGGCGCGGATCATCATGCAGTCGATCTCGTCGTCGTCGATGGCGGGATAGTAGGAGCGCGAAGTGAACGAGATCGCGTATCCCGCGCGTTCGAACAGGTCGCGCGTCGCTTCCTGGAGGCTGCCCGCGGGAATGCCGAGTTTCAGCACCCGGCTCATGGCAGCCTCCGGGGAGCGGGTGCGCCGATCAGGTTTCGCTGCCGGGCCATGCCGGCTGCGTATGGCGCAAGAGCGGATGCCGGTGGCGTGGTTTCCGGCCGATCCATGGTGGCTTTCCCTCCGGGGACGCTCGTCCAGTGAAGGCGCGCATGCTATATGGATTGCCGGTGACGTGTCGAATGGGGCGCGACTTCCACGGAGGAGGGCAATACGCCAAGCGTGAGTCCGCGTGCGGGTCAGGCGCGCTGGCTCGAAACCGATACCGTCTCCCCGGTCATGTAGGACGAGTAGTCGCTCGCCAGGAACACCATCACGTTGGCCACTTCCCAGACCTCGGCCGAGCGGCCGTAAGCTTCGCGGGATTCCAGTTCCTGGAGCAACGAAGGCGTCATCACCTTGGCCAGGTACGGGTGCATTGCGAGGCTCGGGGCGACGGCGTTGACACGGATGCCGAACTCGGCGCCTTCAAGGGCAGCGCAGCGCGTCAACGCCATCACGCCCGCCTTGGCCGCGGCATAGTGTGCCTGCCCCTTCTGCGCCCGCCAGCCGAGCACCGAGGCGTTGTTGACGATCACGCCGCCGGTCTCCCGCATGGCCCGCATCGCCGCGCGGGTCATGCGGAACGTCCCGTTCAGGGTCACGTCCAGCACGGCCGTCCACTGCTCGTCGGTCATGTCCATCAGGTTCGCCGTGCCGCCGAGGCCCGCGTTGTTGATAACCGCATCCACGGACCCGAAGGCTTCCCGCGCCGCCTCGAAAAGAGCATCCACCTCGGCCTGCACGGTTACGTTGCAGAGTGCCGCGGCCGGCCGGACGCCGGTCGTCTCCTCGAGGCGTGCGGCGGACTCCGCCAGGCGTCGCTGATGGATGTCGGAGATCGACACGCTGGCGCCTTCTTCCAGACACCGTCTCGCCGCGGCATAGCCGATACCGGCGCCGGCCGCCGCCGTGATCAGCACGTGCCGGCCGGCGAGCAGGTTGTGACTTTGCGGATACCCCGGCGGGCGCGACAGATCGGTCATGGATCAATGGCTTTCACGACAGACGCTCAACGATGGTGACATTCGCCTGACCCTTGCCTCTGTCGATAGGGGCCCTTGCGTTAGCCAGGCGGGCAGATTCCGGTATCGGCAACGCTTTCGTCTCACTTCTCGTCGGTCTCTGCCCCGAACCCGGCCGCGCCGCCGGTTTCGACGAAGGCATCGCGCGCCTTCCGGGAATCCTCGTGCAGATACATCTCGAGCGTAAGCCCCTGCTCGGAGCGGTAGGCACGGTCGATATCGGAGGTCTCGATGCCGTTCAGCGCCTGCTTGGCGATGCGCAGGGCAGCGCGGCTTTTCGCGGCGATGACGGCGGCGAACTCCCGGGCCGCGGCCACGTGCCCGGCTCTCGGAACGAGGCGCGCTATGCCGCCGAGGCGCCAGGCCTCCTCGGCGGAAATCCGGCCGCCGGTGAGCAAGGCGGCGCGGACTCTGGCGTGGGGAACGATGCGTTGCAGGTGGGCGGCGCCGCCCATGGCGCCCCGGTCGATCTCCGGCAGCGCGAAGTAGGCATCGTCGGCGGCGACGATCGCATCGCTCGCGCCGCACAGGCCGATTCCGCCGCCGAGCACGAAACCGTGGGGCGCCGTCACCACCGGCACCTCGCAGCGGTGCACCGCGCGATAGCTCAGGTAGTTGCCCCGGTTGACCTCGACGATGCGGTTGGGATTTGCCTGCAGTTCCTTGATGTCGACGCCGGCGCAGAACCCCTTGCCTTCGGCGCGCATCAGCAGGCAGCGCACGTCCCGGCGTTCCGCGAGGCCGTGAATAATTCCGGCCAACTCGAGCCACAGGCGGGAGTCGAAAGCATTGACCGGCGGGTGATCGAAAACGATTTCGCCGATTCGGTCGCGGACATCCACTTCAAACGGCATCCGGTCTTGCCTCCTCCGTCGCGGCGGGCCCCGGCGTCAGACAACGGATCGGTGCAAGACCTGGTTCGATATCGATTGCTTGCGCCACGGGACTATGGCCGCCAGCGGCAATCGATCGATTCACAGGCGGACCTCCGCTGCCGGGCATGTCGGCCGGATGGTCCCACACAACCCGGAGGCTGTCTACCGAATGCGCACTAATGCGCATTTAAGCTGATATATTTTGCGCAAATAAAGTTTGAACCGGTGTTTTTATTTCTCTATCGTTAGTTTCTCCTGCTGAAAACGACGATAGCACTGGGTTGTCACAGGGTTCGTGGCGCGATTCGACGACAAGATAGTTCTGGTTACCGGGGGCACCCGCGGTATCGGCCTGGGCATTGTCAATGGATTCCTTGCGTGCGGCGCCCGCGTGTACACTTGCGCGCGCAATGTACCGTTGGATACCTCGGCCGGCGGATCGGGAACCAGGGGCGGCGCGGAATCCCTGCAGGCGGACGTTCGCGATGCCGGGCAGGTCCAACATTTGATCGAGACCGTGCTGGGCCGGGCCGGGCGCCTCGATGTGCTCATCAACAACGCCGGGGGCAGCCCGGCCGTCGATGCCGCGAACGTCTCGCCCCGGTTCACGGAAGCCATCATCCGGCTGAACCTGCTCGCGCCCCTGCTGGTCAGTCAAGAGGCCTATCCGGCCTTGAAGGAATCCCGGGGATCTATCGTCAACATTGCCAGCGTTTCCGGCATCCGGCCTTCTCCGGGCACGATGGCCTACGGCGCGGCAAAGGCGGGGCTGCTGTCGGCGACCGCATCGCTCGCCCAGGAGTGGGGACCGGAGGTGCGGGTGAACGCCATCGTCGCCGGATTGATCAAGACCGCATCGGCTGCGGCGGATGAGCACTACGGCGGGCGCGCGGGCATCGAGAAGATCGAGAGCCGGCTGCCTGCCAGGCGCATGGGAACGGCGGAGGATATCGCCGATGCCTGCCTGTATCTGGCGTCCGATGCGGCGGCCTATGTCTCCGGGGCGGCGCTGGAAGTTTTCGGAGGCGGCGAACCGCCGAGCTTTCTGTCGTTCGTGGAGGATGCGCTCGACGATCGTTGACGGTGCGCGTTTCAGCGGTCGACGATGCGTCCCCAGCGATAGTCGTATTTCAGGTTCTTGACCGCCAGCGTCGTTTCCGCGTGGCGCACCCCGGCAAGCGACATGATCTCATCGTTCACCAGGCGCGCCAGTTCGGCGCCGTCCTGGACGATGGTGATTGCCAGGATGTCGTATCGGCCGAGCATGGTGGCGGCGAAGCCGATGAAAGGCAGGCCGGCGATACGCTCGGCGATCTCGGCGATGCGGTGCAGGTCGACCCGGATGCCGATGTAGGCCATTAGCGGTTGCCTGGAGCCCGCGAACCGGGTGACGGCGGTGATCCGGATCATGTTGTTCGCCTGCAGGCGCTTGATGCGCGCGCGCACCGTCCCCTCGGCGAGCCCCAGGTCCAGGGCGATCTCGCGGTTGCTCATGCGCGCATCCCGGGAAAGGCGCTGCAGGATCTGCCAGTCCACGTCGTCGAATCGGCGCGCGCTCATAGCCTTGGCACCTGCTCGGACACGTATTTGCGCACATCGACGGTGAGCGCGGGCGTCAGCCGGCCGATGCCGTCCACGTGAGAAACCTCCTTGTGAAGGAAAGTCGCGAGTTGCGCGAAAGACTGGGCCGCGACCAGAATCTCGAGATCGTTGGGCCCCGTGGTGAGGTTGACGGCGAACACTTCCGGCAGGGCCGCGAGATCCAGTCCGACGGCCTCGGCGCTGCGATTCTCCACCTCGATGCCGATGGCGATCAGCAGGTCGAATCCCGCCGCCGCGAAATCCGTAACCGCCACCACGCGCATGAACCCAGCAGCCTCCATGGCGCGAATCCGCTTGCGAACCGTTGCCGGCGATGTACTTGACCTCGCGGCGACATCACGGGTCGGCATGCGGCCGTCCTCACGCAGGAGCGCGATGATCCGTTCGTCGAGGTTATCGGGCTCGAAGGTCGTATCCAGGCTGTCTCCGACGGCGGCCAAAAGGCATACCCATGCAAATCATACGGATTCGGTCTGCGTATTGTACATTTGAATTGGACAATCGATTGCTGTTTGCGTATCTAATGCCGTGGGAATTGCCGATTTCACCAGCTCACGACAGACGCACCCATGAATCTTGACCGCACTATTCCCCAGATTCTGGAGCATGCCGCGGTCAGTCATCCCGATCGTCCGGCCATTGTGGACGATACCGGCGAACTGACCTTCCGGGCGCTCCGCGAGCGGGCCAGGCGGATTGCGAAGGCCATTGTCGCCATCGGGTTTCAACCCGGCGACCGGTTCGCCATCTGGGCGCCCAACATTGCGGACTGGGTGTGCGCGGCGCTGGCCGGCCAACTGGCGGGCGGCGTACTGGCGCCATTGAATACCCGGTTCAAGGGTGGGGAAGCGGGCGACATCGTGCGCAGGTCCGGCGCGCGGCTCGCGTTTGCGGCGGAGGGGTTCCTCGGTGTGGATTACGCGGAAATTCTCAGCGAACAGCGGTGCCCCACCCTTGACCGGGTGGTGCGCCTGGGCGCGCCTGGCGGCGAATCGTCCCTGGAGCGATTCATCGGCCGTGGGAACGGCGTCGCGGATGCCGTCCTTGACCGCCGCATCCGGGCGGTGCGCCCCACGGACCTTTCCGACATCCTTTATACCTCCGGAACCACCGGGGCGCCCAAGGGCGCCATGACCACACACGGCCAGAACATCGCCGTCTTCGAGGAGTGGTCCCGGGCGGTGGGCTTGAGTGACGGGGACCGGTACCTGGTGGTCAACCCGTTCTTTCATTCGTTCGGCTACAAGGCCGGGTGGCTGGCCGCACTGTTGCGCGGCGCGACCATCTATCCGGAAACCCGGTTCGATGCCGAACGCGTGCTCCGGCAGATCGAGCGCCACCGCATCACCATGCTGCCGGGCCCGCCGACGCTGTTCCAGTCGCTCCTGGCCCATCGCGCCACCCGCCGCGCCGACCTGAGTTCGCTGCGCTGCGCGGTGACCGGCGCGGCCGTGGTTCCGGTGCAACTCGTCAAGGACATGAAGCGGGAACTGGGTTTCGATGAGGTGTATACGGCCTATGGCCTGACCGAGTCCTCGGGCGTGGTATCCCTGTGCCATCGGGAGGATGATTTCGAAACCATCGCCAGCACCTGCGGGCGGGCCATGCGCGGGGTTGAGATACGCATCGCCGATGCGCGGGGCGCGGCCCTGCCCGCCGGCGAGGCGGGCGAGGTCTGGGTGCGGGGATTCAATGTCATGCAGGGGTATCTCGACGACCCGGAGGCGACCGCCGCGGCCGTAACGCCCTCGGGCTGGCTCAAGACCGGCGATGTCGGGGTTCTCGACGAGCGCGGTTACCTCAAGATCACCGACCGCCTGAAGGACATGTACATCTGCGGCGGGTTCAACTGCTACCCGGCGGAAATCGAGACCCTGCTGCTCGACCATCCGGACATCGCGGAAGTCGCGGTCATCGGCGTTCCCGACAAGCGGCTTGGCGAAGTGGGGCATGCCTTCATCGTGCGCACGCCGGGCAGCGGTCCGGAGCCGGCGGATCTGGTTGAGTGGGCCCGTGCGCGAATGGCCAACTTCAAGGTCCCGCGGCAAATCGGCTTCCTGGACGAACTGCCTCGCAATGCCACCGGCAAGGTGCGGAAGTTCCTGCTGCGGCAAGGCCGAGAACCTGTTAGCTGCTGATTGTTAACTCTTGACCCGGCAATAGACCCGGCTTGACCCCCGAACAGGCGGCCTGGACCCGCGACCTCGATGAGCGGGACGTCAACGCGGAGCCGATGAGCGTCGAAGCCTGACCGGACGCGCGCCCTTCTCGCCGATGGTGTTGCGCAGCACGCCGACGTTCTCGAGCTCGATCTCGATGACATCACCCGGCTGCATGGCTGCCGTCGACCCGTGGGTGCCGGTAAAGATCATGTCGCCCGGCCTCAGCGTCACGTAGCGGCTGATGTGACTGACCAGGTTCGCGGAATCGAACACCATGTCGCTAGTGCGCTGCGACTGCATGACCTTGCCGTTCAGCCGCGCCTGGAGCAGCAGGTCGTCGTAGTCGATGCCTCGCGCCATGACCGGCCCGACCGGCCCGAAGGTGTCTGCGCCCTTGGCGCGGAACCACTGCAGGTCGCTTTGCTGCCAAACGCGTTCGCTCACATCGTTGCCCGCCGCAACGGCGAAGATGTGATCAGGCGCCTTTTCCACCGGGACGTTGCTCGTCACCTTGCCGATGATCAGCACCATTTCGGCTTCGAAGTGCAGGTCGCTGGCATCCTCGTAGTAAGTGATCTCCGCCTCGTGCCCGATCACCGAGGTGGCGTGCTTGTCGAACACGCTGGGGTACTCCCTCGGTTGCAGATCTGCGGCTTGGTCGAAATGACTCCGGTAGTTCAGCCCGACCGCAACGACCTTCTCCGGCTCGCTCGGCGCTAGAAGGGTGATATCGTCCAGCGCCACGGTGACGCCGGTGCGCGCGGGCGACTCGAAGACGTTGCCGCTGAGCTGATGGATGGTCTCCCCTTCAAGGATGCCGTACGAGGCCGCGCCGTCGTGCTCGTAGCGCAGGTACTTCGTCACGTTTTCCGCGGATGCGAACGCGGCGAAAGCCAGCACCGCCGCTGCCACGAGCACCGATGCGAGATTCCTGCCCTGCATTGCCCTTCCTCCTTGGAATCCGTTAGTCGACACGTCGACCGCGCCGGTCACGCGTCATATCAGCGGCCGGCATCGAGCACTTGATCCAAAACCGCGATCAGGCGGTCGCGTTACTCCACCGTTCGTGGCGCCCTGGAAATCAGACCTCCATCGGCCGCAGCAGCTTGGGCCAATCCTCCATGGTGGCGTCCATGCGCTCGCCGACCTCGTCCACTGTCATCGGACTGTCCATTGGGTCTCCCTGGGCGATTTCGCTAACCTGCCAGGACAGCAGCGAAATCCGGTTGGCTCCGGCGCAGAACTGCCGTCCGGTGACGTTGGCGGCGTCGTCGGTGCAGAGCCAGACCACGACCGGAGAGACCTTCTCCGGCGCAAACCGCGCTTCCACATCTTCCGGCATGATGTCCTCGGTAAGCCGCGACCAGGCGACGGGCGCCAGGGTATTGACGGTGATGCCGTACTTGATGCCTTCCAGGGCGAGCACCCGGGTCAGCCCGGCAATACCGGCCTTGGCGGCGCCGTAGTTGGTCTGGCCGAAGTTGCCGATCAGGCCGGATGTCGAACTGGTGTTGACGATGCGCCCGCCGATGCCACCTTCGAGCATTTGGTCCCAGGCGGCCTTGGCCACCAGGTAGGTGCCGCGCAGGTGCACGTCCACCACGATGTCCCAGAGCTCGTTGGTCATGTTCTTGAACGACTTGTCGCGCAGGATGCCGGCGTTGTTGATGCAGATGTCGATCTTGCCGAAGTTGTCCACGCAGGCCTTGACCATCGCTTTCGCCGCGGCCTCATCCGAGACCGAGCCGTAGTCGGCGACGGCCTGGCCGCCGCCGGCCTGGATTTCGGCGACAACAGCGTCCGCCATGGTGGAACCGGCGCCGGTCCCGTCCCGGGCGCCGCCAAGGTCGTTGACCACGACCGCGGCCCCTTCCGCGGCCAGCAAGCGGGCGTGAGTGCGCCCGAGCCCGCCGCCCGCGCCGGTGACCAGCGCTACTTTCCCTTCGAGTTTGCCCATCGTATTCGCTCCACGTATTGATGAAGTGGCGAGTGTCGCCGAGCAGCGGAACCCGGTGCAACCGGTGCAACCGGTGCATCCGTGTCGGCGGAAACGGATATTCTAGCCCGCTTCCGCCAATCTCGCCGTCGGCGCCGCGCGGCTGGCCAGTCGGCTCGAGATCGCGAACCGCGCCAACCCGATGTTCAACACGGTAATCACCAACGTTTCCGGCGCGCAGATCCCGATCCACTACAGGAGGGCGCGGCTCGTTTCGATTGATGGGCCGGGCCCCCTGTTCGACAGTTGCGGCCTAGCGGCGCCATGCAGCCCTGTTCAGCCGAGAAAATCGATCTGGAAGAAATGTGCGTTCCGGTCGACGACGATCGCCTTGAATTCGTCCGGATCCTTGAACCGTGCCGTTGAGCCGGCATCGGTCTTCAGCGCGACGACCAGGCGCGACAGCCAGAAGGCGAGCGCCGCATACAGGAGGAACCCGGGGAAGAAGCACTTCTCAAGGACCGTGAGCGGGCGGACGCTGTCGTAGGCGGTGACCAGAGCGGCGGCCCGCTGCGGGTCGAGCGCGCCGCCGGGGCGGTTGCACCAGTCGTTTGCCGCCACCGCCAGGTCGTAGACGAGGTAGCCTCGCGCGGCGTGATGAAAGTCCAGTACGCCGGTCAGATGCGGGCCGTCGAACAGCACGTTGTCTCGAAACAGGTCGCCGTGCACCACACCGGACGGAAACTCGCCGACATCCCGGCGGTCCAGCATGCTGTTGACCTTCTCGACGCAGTCGAACACCAGCCGTTCGTCCGTATACGCCATGCGGCCTCGAGTCAAAGCCGAGCGGCCTCTCAGCCAGCCCTGGTCTCGAGGATAGGGGGCGACCTCGAAACCGGGATCGGCGGTGGCGCCGTGAAAGTCGGCGATCAAGCGACCGAGGGTTTCCACCTGATGCACCGTGGGGACGTCGATGTGCTCGCCTGAGAGTCTGGGCGCGAGCATTGCCTGTTTGCCGAGCCAGGTCTCGGTGGCGTCGCCCGCTGCGTTTCTCACCACCGGCGCAACGGGCAACCCGGCGGCGTGACAGAGATCGAGCAGGGGGACGTAGCCGGAGCCGGAGTTGGAGGGCTGTTCCAGGAGAGTCAGGACCCAGTCGCGCACACTGCCGCCCTTCACCGTCGTGACGAAATAGTTGCTGTTCTCGATACCGTGTGAAGCCACTCGGCATTGCCGCGGTTCGCCGACAGCGTAGCGCGCGAACAACTCGGCAAGGCTATGCGCCTCGAGCGGGATGACCGTTCGCATGCCCGCTAGAACTCGACGATCACCCAGGTGGGCAGCAGCGCATCCGCGCTTTCCAGGTCTCCGAATCCGGTCGTCGGATCGCGGGGCAGCAGATAGTAGGGTTTCCCCCAGTTGGGCGCGATTTTCACCATGCGCAGGTGGCCGTTCTGCCGGTACTCGTAGATGGTGCGCTCTTCACCGGCGATGATGACCACGTCCGGGCCCCTGAGATCTTCCGGCGTCGGCGCCGTCGTGGCCGGCGCGGCGACCGCGAGCACCGGCCAGAGCAGCAGCGCAGGCAGCAGGCCGTCTCTTGCCGGCTTCTCCATTCGGGTACTTGCGCGGGACATCGGGCGGGTCACTTGTAATTCGACGAAGGCCTCAATTATAAGACGGATACTTGAGTGGGGTTCCGGCTGGAACCGTTGGGGGAATGGTGGCAGAGGCGCAAGCGAACGACAAACCCGTAATCCTGGTGGACGGATCCAACTACCTGTTCCGTGCCTTCCACGCCTTGCCGCCGCTGGCCACCACGGACGGCCATCCGACTGGCGCGGTGCGGGGCGTCATCGCCATGCTGCGCAAGCTCGCCGCCGACTATCCGGGCAGCGCCATCGCCGTCGTCTTCGATGCCAAGGGCAAGACCTTCCGCGATGAACTCTATTCGGAGTACAAGGCCAACCGCCCGCCCATGCCGGACGAACTGCGCGATCAGATCGGACCGGTACACGACATCGTTCGCGCCATGCGCATGCCGCTCTTGATCGTGCCGGACGTGGAGGCGGACGATGTCATCGGCACGCTTGCGCGCGAAGCCGAGGCCGCCGGGCGCGCAACGATCATCTCCACCAGTGACAAGGACATGGCCCAGCTCGTCGGGCCCCACGTCACGCTGCTCGACACGATGGCGGGAAAGCAAACCGACCGGGAGGGCGTCATCGCAAAGTACGGCGTACCGCCGGAATTGATCATCGATTACCTGGCCCTGATGGGCGACACTTCCGACAACATTCCGGGCGTACCCAAGGTGGGCCCGAAGACCGCGGCCAAGTGGCTGAACCAGTACGGCTCGCTGGACGAACTGGTCGCCCGCGCAGACGAGGTCAAGGGCAAGGTCGGCGAGAACCTGCGGGCAAGCCTGGATCGGCTGCCGCTGTCCCGGACACTGACCACGATCAAGTGCGACCTGGCGCTGGAACTGGGCGTCGCCGATCTCGCTCCGCCGGATCCGGACAACGAAGCCTTGCTGGCGCTCTTTGAACGCTATCAGTTCAAGACCTGGGCGGAGCAACTCGGTGGCGGGGCGGCGGCGAAAGCGGAGGCAATCGAGCGGGACTACGAGTGCGTGACGACCCCCGGGCGGCTTGCCGACTGGGTGCGGCGCCTCGGGGAGGCGGACCTTTTCGCCTTCGATACGGAAACCACCAGCATCGACTACATGCAGGCCGACCTGGTGGGTTTCTCCTTCTCGGTGCAGCCGGGCGAAGCCGCCTATGTGCCCGTCGGCCACGCCTATGCGGGAGCGCCGGCGCAGTTGTCCCTGACGGCCGTACTCGATGCGCTGCGTCCCCTGCTCACCGATCCGGCAAAGGCCAAGGTGGGCCAGAACCTCAAGTACGACATGAGCGTGCTGGCCCGGGCCGGCGTCGATCTCGCC
This sequence comes from Candidatus Azophilus sp., assembly GCA_965220425.1. Lineage (GTDB taxonomy): Bacteria > Pseudomonadota > Gammaproteobacteria > Pseudomonadales > Azotimanducaceae > Azophilus. The sequence goes on from OZ244830.1 coordinate 395,323, forward strand.
GGCATTGCCTACGACACCATGCTGGAATCCTACGTGCTCAACAGCGTGGGCAGCCGGCACAACATGGACGACCTGGCGCGCAGGTACCTGGATGTCGAAACCACCCACTTCGAGGATGTCGCCGGCAAGGGCGCCAAACAGTTGAGCTTCGACCAGGTTCCCGTGGAAACGGCGTCGGATTACGCCGCGGAGGATGCGGACATCACCCTGCGGCTGCACCAGGCGCTGTGGCCGAAGCTGAAGGCGGAACCCACCCTGGAACGGGTGTTCAGGGAGATCGAGTTGCCCCTGGTCAGCATACTCTCACGGGTCGAGCGTAACGGAACCCTGATCGATGCGGGCCTGTTGGGTGACCACAGCCGGGAGCTGGCCGAACGGATAAGCGAATTGCAGGCCCTGGCGTGGGAGCAGGGCGGCGGCCCATTCAACCTGGACAGCCCGAAGCAACTCCAGGAGGTGCTCTACGGCCGGCTCGACCTGCCGGTATTGAAGAAAACGCCCAAGGGCCAGCCCTCCACGGCGGAACGGGTATTGCAGGACCTCGCCAGGCAGCGTCACAAGTTGCCGGCCACCATCATGGCATACCGGGGGCTGAACAAGCTCAAGTCGACCTACACCGACAAGCTGCCGCTGCAGATCGACCAGCGCACCGGGCGGGTGCACACCTCCTACCACCAGGCGGTGGCGGCGACCGGCCGGCTCTCCTCCACCGACCCGAACCTGCAGAACATTCCCATCCGTACCGCGGAGGGCCGCCGTGTGCGGCAGGCTTTCGTCGCCCCGCCGGGCCGGCGCCTGGTGGCGGCCGACTACAGTCAGATCGAACTCAGGATCATGGCGCACCTCTCGGGCGACGCGGGCTTGAGGGCCGCATTCGCGGACAACCTGGACATTCACCGCGCCACGGCAGCGGAAGTGTTCGGCGCAACCCCGGGCGGCGTGACCGACGATCAGCGGCGCAGCGCCAAGGCGATCAACTTCGGGCTCATCTACGGCATGTCGGCCTTCGGGCTCTCGCGGCAGCTCGGCGTCTCCCAACCGGTGGCGCGCGACTACATCGACCGGTATTTCGCCCGCTATCCGGGGGTGCGCGACTACATGGAGCGAACCCGGGAACTGGGCCGGAGCCAGGGCTTTGTGGAAACGCTGTTCGGCCGCCGCCTGTACCTGCCGTCGATCGACGCCCGCGCCGTCATGCAGCGCCAGGCCGCCGAGCGCACCGCCATCAACGCCCCCATGCAGGGTACCGCAGCGGACATCATCAAGCGCGCCATGATCGATGTCCACCGTTGGCTCGCCGAAAGCGGGCTCGATGCGCTGATGATCATGCAGGTGCATGACGAACTGGTATTCGAAGTGGATGAGAGCCAGGTCGAGGATCTGGTCGCAGGGGTGTGCCGGTGCATGGCTGCCGCGGCGGAACTGGCGGTGCCGCTGGTGGTGGACTGCGGGTCCGGCGCCAACTGGGACGAGGCGCACTGACGCCTGCCCGATCGCGGGAGGAACAGCGCGGACCGGCGGTCGTGTATGCCGCACCGGTCTGTCGGTATGGCCTCCCCATTCCCCCCGGCAATCGATGGCGAACGGGCGGCATGGGTTCCGTCTGGAATTGCCAGGCGATCCGGTCGGGACAGGAGCGTGCAAAGCAGGCCCGCCGCATGTCCCGGAACGGCGTGCGGTAGCGGGTTCCAGCCGGTTGCCGCTCAGCTCCGGTCGCCGATGGGCGCAAGGCGCGCGTCCGCCGCCAGGGCGTCGAGATTGCTGCCGCTCAGCGATTCCAGGAAGGCGATGAGGTCCCTTTTCTGCTCCTCGCTCAGGCTTAGCGGCCGGACAAGCAGGTCCAGGCCTTCGTTCGGTACGCCGCCCTCATCGTAAAAGTCGATCACTTCCGCCAGGGTGGCGAGTGAGCCGTCGTGCATATAGGGCGCTGTCACCGCTACGTTTCGCAAACTCGGCGTGCGGAACTTCCAGCGGTCCTGCACCTGTCCGGTCGCCTCATGGCGGCCGAGGTCGGAGCGTTTTGGCAGCGCGGTGTCGTCATTGCGTTCGACGAAGACACCGGGCGCGAGCTGTATGCGGCGGCCTGTCTGCATCGCATGCCGGAAACCGAGCCCGGTGTTGTGAAAGTCGTCGTCGGTAAAGTGGGCGTAGCCGTCCTGTAGCTGGTGGCAGTCTGAACAGCCCTTGCCGGTGAACAGGGCAAAGCCCCGTTTTGCCGGCTCGGGTAGCGCATCGGCCTGGCCGCCGAAATACCACCGGTCGAAGGGCGAGTCGGCGGAGAGCAGCGCGCGCTGATAGTCGGCGAGCGCCCGGCCGAGCGTGCCCATGGTGATGCCTTCGCCGTACAGCGATTGGAATGCCGCGGCGTATTCGCCGGCCGCCCTCAGCCGCCGAAGTACCGTGCCGACGGAGGGATTGCCCATTTCGTTCGCGGCCAGGAGCGGCGACCAGATCTGCTGTTCCAGGTTTTCCTCGCGTCCGTCGAAGAACAGGGCCTCGCGGTAGGCGACGTTGTAGAGGGCCGGGGCATTGCGCTTGACGGAGCGGCCCTCGATGCCGACAGGCGTGGCGAGTTCGTTCTGGGTAAAGCCCTGTTCCGGGACGTGGCACATGGCGCAGGAGAGGGTGTCGTTGAAGGACAGCCGCCGGTCGAAGAACAGGCGCCGGCCGAGCTCGATGCCGGCGGCGGTCACCGGTCGTTCGGCGGCCAACGGGGGCAGCCCGAGTGGCGGGCTGGCTGCGAGTGAATGCAATCGAGCGGATTTCCCCCCGAGAGCGCCGATGCGGCGGGAGTCCGTGACGTATTCGATGTTCTCGTAACCGCCCCGCTCGTCGCCGCGCCCAACCCGCTCGAGCTCGGCGGACTGCGCGACCGGCATGGGCAGGATCGCCTTGACCAACAACAGTGCTTGCAGAAGCACAAAGGCGCGTCCGGCTCGCCGCGTCGCGTGGCAGGGGTTGGGGCGCGGATGTCCGGTATTCATGCTCCCGGATCAGGATGTCCGCAGAATCGGGAAACCAAGCGAGTCGGCTACCGCGGCCTGCCTGGCGTCCAGGGTGGCGAAGGCAAGGCTGACCGGCTCGGGAGAGACGTACAGGGCTGTTGCGACATGCCACAGGTCGGCGCCCCGCAGGTAGCCGGTTTGCAAAACTGTCTCGAATTCACGGGTCAATGCCCGGTCCGGCAGAATCCACTCGATACTGGAGACCGCGCTTTCATTGAAGCTGTGCTCTTCGCGTGCAAACGCAGCCCGAAGTTCCGCCTCAAGCAGGTTGGAAGATACCAGGCGCTCGAACCCGTACAACCGCCAGGCGAGCGGTGCGGCGCCCGGCTCATCGAAGACGATGGCGGCCAACGCCGAGGTATCGACATAGGCAACGCTCATTCGCCGCGCTCCGCCAGGAAACGGGCGAGCGCGCCGGGCCGCCGTACGACCGGCTCAAGTGGTTGTCTTGCGGCGCGGGAACGAACCAACGCCCCTCTTCGTTCGAGATCGGCCAGGCGCTGGTCAAGCGTTGGCTCGGCCTGACGATCGATGGGGCTGATCTCGGCCACCGGCTCGCCACGATAAGAGACAGTCACTCTCTTGCCTTCCCGTACCTGCCGTATGACCTCGGAAAAACGGGCTTTTGCCTCGTAGACTGAGTAGATCACTGCCATCTTTGAATTATAACTAGTCAGACTGGACATTAACAAGTGAAAGCCCTTGTGCATTTCCTCTTCGTTTGGGTTTAGCATAGGCGCCCTTTCGGAATCCGGCGGAGGAATAGTGAAAAACTCATGTGCAGCGCTGTTCTTTTTTTTGTGTTCGATCGTCTGGGCGTCGGTTCGCGCGGACGAAACCTGCATGTCGCCCTACATGGCGAAAATCGTCGGCCAGGAGGACTTCGTATACGTCTGGACCCTCGGCATGGAGGGCGTCGGCGATGAGCAGGACAAGCTCGTCACGGTAGACGTCAACCCGGACTCTCCCCGTTACAGGCAGGTGCTGGGCAGCGTTTCCGTCGGCGGCCGCAACGAGGCCCACCATTCCGGACTGACTGACGACCGCCGTCACCTGTGGGCGAGCGGGCTCGATACCAGCAAGATCTTCATCTTCGACATTCACACCGATCCGGCGGCGCCGCGCCTGGTCAGAACAATCGACGATTTCGTCGCGAAGAGCGGTGGCGTGGTGGGGCCGCACACGAGCTATGCGCTGCCGGGGCGGATGATGATTACCGGCCTGTCGAACAATCGCGACCACGGTGGCCGCACGGGGCTCGTCGAGTATACGAATGACGGCGACTATGTCACCACGCACTGGATGCCGACGGACGACAACCTGCAGGGCGCCGCCAAGTCCGGCAACTTCGCCGACGGCTACGGCTACGATGTGCGCGTCCTGCCGCGCCGCAATGTTCTCGTCACCTCGTCGTTCACCGGCTGGAACAACTACATGATGAACCTGGGCCAGCTCCTGGGCGACGCCGAAGCCATGAAGCGCTTCGGCAACACGGTGATCGTGTGGGACCTGCACGCCCGCAAGCCCAGGAAGATTCTCGACGTTCCCGGCGCGCCGCTGGAAATTCGTTGCGCCTGGGGTTCGCAAAGCAACTACTGCTTCACCACGACGGCCCTGACCTCGAAGATCTGGCTGATCTACGAGGACGCGGCCGGCGAGTGGCATGCCAGGGATGTCGCCGACATCGGCGATGCCACGACGATTCCGCTGCCCGTGGACATCTCCATTTCCGCGGACGATTCCCTGCTGTGGGTAAACACCTGGAACGAGGGCATGGTGCGGTTGTTCGATATCTCGGACCCGTATGCGCCCACGGTGGTTCTCCAGCAGAAGATCGGGGAGCAGGTGAACATGGCATCCCAGAGTTGGGACGGTGAGCGCATCTACTTCACCTCTTCGTTGATGGCCAACTGGGACAAGACCCAGGCGGAGGGTGAGGGCGACCTGCAGTACTTCAAGCTGTACGGCTGGGACGGCGACAAACTGGAGCACCGGTTCACCATCGATTTTCTCGAGGCGAAACTCGGGTCTCCCCACCAGATGCGCTTCGGCGCCTACGCGCTCTACGGAAAGAAGCCGCCGGCAAAGGTCGCCGCGCGTTAGCACGGCGGTAAACCGGGGATATGATGGTATCGGGGCGGGCCAACATCGGCTGCCAGGCTCTCGATTCGATCGCAAGGCGCCCGGAGGGAGCCCTCAGCCGGGGAGCGCGAGGGGGCGCCCCTCGCAAGAAAGGACTCAGCCGGGGAGCGCGAGGGGGCGCCCCTCGCAAGCAAGGACTCAGCCGGGGAGCGCGAGGGGGCACCCCTCGCAAGCAAGGACTCAGCCGGGGAGCGCGAGGGGGCGCCCCTCGCATACAGACCGCACGGCCGCGCTTACGCGATGCATCGGCGTCCGCAGCAGGAAGTTGGTGAGCGATGCGGGCTGGCGGCGTGTTTGAACCATGGGTCCGTGGCGCGTTTCCCGGACGTTGCATCGGCGCAATCGGAGCTTCCTTGCGATTGGCCGCCTGCATTGCACTTGCAGCAGGAACCGGGCCGGCTCACTCGGCAAGCAGCGCCCACGACGACCATCCGCAACCCACCGTATTGGCCCCGGGTTACGCCGATCTGGAATTTACGCCGCCGGAACCGGGTACTTATTCGTTGCCGCCGCTCGGTCCGGCCGGCGACGGCCAGGTATTCGACAGCCGCGGAAATCCGTCGCGCGTATACGATTTCCTCGGCGACAAGATCGTGGTGCTGAGCTTCGTTTACACCACCTGCAACGATGTCAACGGCTGTCCGCTGGCGAGCCACGTGCTGCGCGGCGTGCAGAACCGGTTGCTGGAAACGCAAGACCTGCTCGACCGGGTGCGCCTGGTGAGCTTCAGTTTCGATCCGGGCCACGATACGCCGGCGGTGCTGGCCGACTACAGCGGATACTTCAGGAAACCGGGTTTCGACTGGCGGTTCCTGACCTGCGGTTCCGAAGACGAACTCGAGCCCATTCTCGACCGGTTCGGCCAATGGGTTATCAGGGACTACGACGCCGAGGGCAACTACCTCGGCGCCATGTCGCATGTGCTGCGCGTCTACCTGATCGACCGGGCAAAGCGCATCCGCAACATTTACAGCGTGTCGTTCCTGCACGCCGATACGCTGCTGAACGACATCCGCACGCTGGAGTTGGAAGCGGCGCAGCCCGGGTAGCCAGCATATTGCACCAAGGGCCGCGACGAGCGCGCAGGATTTTCCAATCGGTGTGACAAGCGTGGCGCCTGTAACAATGACCAACCCATAGGTTTGCGCCCAGACCGCATAGTCCTCACAAGACGGAGAGTCGAGGCTGTCCATAAAGCTGGAAAAATTCTGCATTCGTTCTCCCGCTTGACGAACTTTGGCAGGGAACCCGATTCGACTATCCTTCAGATCAATCCTACGCGGGGCGGCGGCCGAGTCTCACATGTTCCCAAACCCGGACAGTTGGGCTGGTCAATTTCCAGGCATTAGCTTTGAAAATTCTCAATAAGAACTGATATTTTTCTCAATAATAGATCGTAATTTTCGCAATAACAGGTTGTAATTCTCGCAATAGGGTTTAGAGTTGCTTTTGGTTTGCGGACCCGTTCGCGAGCCTTCGGAGTTCTCGATGTACACTCGGCATCTGCTGCCTCTAATACGGGAATTGCTTGCCGATTTCCGCATTGTCTACCTTACCGGCCCACGGCAGGCGGGAAAAACGACCTTGGCGCGGTCGGTTGCAGGTGAGGTGGGCATGCGCTACATCACCCTGGACGACCCGGCCGTTCTGGACTCAATCCGAAGCGATCCTCATGGATTCGTACGCTCACTGGATGCGGCTCGAGTGGTACTCGATGAGTTTCAGTACGCCCCTGAACTGATACCCGCCATAAAGGAAGCATCGGATCGGTTGATGCCACAGGAGAAGGGAAAGTTCCTGCTAACGGGTTCCGCCGACATTTTTCGATCCGCCAAGGCTCAGGAGGCGCTGCCGGGGCACATGGCCCGGTTGGAGTTGTACCCCCTATCGATTTCCGAGATTGCGTCGCAACGGCTCAACCTGGTGGACTTCCTGATCCGGGGTGACTTTCACACGAGCCCTGCTCCGTTTCCGAGCAGGGATGAGATCGCCGGAAAGATCCTTGAAGGCGGTTACCCGGAGGTACAGAAAAGAAGCTCCAGGGCAAGGACCATTTGGTTTCGTTCCTACGTGGAGGGCCGGCTCTTCAAGGATTTCGAGACCCTGTACGCCGCCCGGGGCGACTACCACTCCAAGCTGCGCGCCCTAACGCCGTACCTCGCGGGCCTAAGCGCCAATCTGTTGAAGTATTCGAACATCGCCAACGACCTTGAAATCGACGATCGCCTCACCAAAAGCTACGTTGAAATCCTGGAACTCCTGTTCATCGTCAAAAGGCTGCCGGGCTATCTGAAGAACAGGGCAAAGCGCGCTGCCACCCGCATGCCCAAACTACACTACATCGACACCGGACTGGCATGCCACCTGCTGGGACTGCGCTCGGAGCATCAGCTATTGCAAAGCGGTTACTACGGCGCCTTGTTCGAGAATCTCCTGTGCATGGAAGTGTTCAAACACGCGACCTGGGCGGCCGAACAAGCCGAGATTTACCATTTCAGAGACAGGCGTAAGCGAGAAGTGGATATCGTTCTGGAACACAGCGGTTCCCGGGTTATCGGCATCGAGGTCAAAGCTTCCGCCAGCGTCAGCGCCAATGACTTCAAAAACCTGGCCAACTTGGCGGAGTTCGCCGGGTCCGATTTCGACCGCGGCATCCTGTTTTATACCGGGGAGAGAGTTTTGCCGTTTCGCTTCGCACGACGCACATTTCACGCACTACCTGTTGGGTTACTGGAAGATGCACCGATTAGCCGGCGAGCAGCCCGCATATTGCACTAATCGAAGCCGCCTGCTCGGAGGTGGTCGGTGCGTTGTCGCGGAAGCCGCGGCCGACGGTGTCGACCAACTCCAGGAGTTGTTCGTCGGTGGTTTCCCGGGTTACCCATCCAAGCGCCTCGCACCGGGCCCGCAGCCGGTCCAGGTTGCCTTCGTCGATGAGGCGGCGGGCGTTGATCGCGATCGAGGTGCCGACGTGGCCATTGCTGGCCATGGCAACAATCGTCTCACCAACAGGTCAACAAGTTTTTTTGCGGCAACGCAAATATCCTTGTAGTACGATGCCGACATGCGCAGGGTTCTCGTTGCTTGGATCGGACACGCAGATCTTCGAGCCGCCGAGTCGGAAGGGCACTTGGGGGTCGGGCCGGTGGCGCAAGCCGTTGAGGAGCGCCAGTTCGATCACGCCTTCCTGATTGCCGACCATGAAGATCAACCCGTCAACCTTTACAGCCGCTGGATTAGGGATCGTGGCGGGAGAACCACCACGGTACATATGCTGCGCGAGCAGCTCTCAAGCCCAACCGACTTCAGCGAGATCTACGTTGCCGCCGTGCGCGCGAGTGAGAAGGCCTTGGTCGATGATCCAGAAAACACCTCCGTGACATATCACCTAAGCCCTGGCACGCCCGCCATGGCAGCCGTGTGGATCATCCTCGCGAAGACGCGTTTTCCGGCAGAACTCATAGAGTCGTCCAGAGAACAAGGGGTCGTCACGGCGTCCGTCCCGTTCGACATATCGGCAGATTTTCTGCCCGACTTGCTTCGGCGCCCGGACGAGGAACTCCAGCGCCTGAGCGCTGGGCTCCCGCCCCAAGCACCCGAGTTCGGCACCATTATCCATCGCCGCGGCGTAATGGAGCGCGTGATCCTTCGGGCTCGTCGCGTTGCTCCCCGCTCCGTACCGGTGCTAATCGAAGGGGAGACAGGAACCGGCAAGGAGTTGCTTGCTCGGGCCATTCACCGAGCCAGTCCGCGACGCGCCAAGCCGTTCGTGGCCGTGAATTGTGGAGCCATCCCTACGGAACTGGTCGAATCCGAACTTTTCGGTCACGAGAAAGGCGCCTTTTCGGGCGCGTTCACTCAGCGAAAGGGGCATTTCCTAGAGGCAGACGGCGGATCCCTTTTTCTTGACGAGGTCGGCGAACTGCCCAAACCGGCGCAAGTAAAGCTGCTCCGGGTACTCCAGGAAGGTGAGGTGCTTCCTGTCGGGAGTTCGCGTAGTCGGAATGTCGATGTGCGAATGATCGCCGCCACCAACCGGTCGATCCTATCCGAAGTGGCCGATGGGACTTTCCGCGAAGACCTATTTCACCGCCTTGCGGTGGCAATACTGCGGTTGCCGCCGCTTCGTGAGAGGAGCGCTGACCTTCCATTGCTGATTGATCATCTCCTGACGTTGGTGAATCGGGAAGGCCGGGAACAACCAGGCTTTGTCGAGAAGAAACTTTCTGCGGGCGCAAGAAATCTCCTACTAGCGCATCCCTGGCCTGGAAATGTGCGCGAACTTCAGAACACGCTAAGCCGCGCGTCGATCTGGACCCCTGATGCCACACTCAAGGCGGAAGATATTCGCGACGCGTTGCTGCCCCCGACCAGAGGCATTGAAGATGGAGTCCTGGGCAAGCCTCTTGGCGATGGTCTCGACCTGCCGGAAATCCTCGGCAACGTGGCGCGTCACTATTTGCAGCGGGCACTTGACGAAGCTCACGGCAACAAGACTCGTGCAGCGCAACTCTTGGGTCTTCCGAGCTACCAGACGTTGACCAACTGGATAAAGCGTTACGGAGTAGATGCATGATGGCACGGAGATTGCTAGTTTCGACTTTCCTATGGACAAGAGTCTGATGAGTCCAAGAGAGAGCGAGGCCGACGCCCGTATCGTCATCGACGCGCAGTTGCGACAGGCCGGTTGGAATCCGGCCGACAAGTCGATGGTCGGAACAGAAGTGTCGACAACCGGTTCGAGGACTACGCCTGCATTCGCTGGCTACAAACCTTCGCGCGCGTTCCGGACGCATGCACCGGTCTACGATTTGCTGGCCGCCGCAGGTTCTTTCGGCCCGGATCGCAGCGTCGGACTCGATTCCGAGGAACTGGGCTGGATGCACGTACCCGACCAGGCAAGGCTAACGCGCGACCACTTCATAGCTCGCGTCAGGGGACATTCCATGGAGCCCTTGATCCCGGATGGCTCATATTGCCTCTTTCGGACAGAACGCGGAGGCAGCAGGGAAGGAAAGTCCGTCTTGGTCTGGCATCGGGGCTGCACTGATCCGACCCTTGGCGGCGAATTCTCGGTCAAGAAGTACACGAGCACCAAAGTTGTGACGCCGCCCAACGATAGCTGGAGCCACCGCGAAATCCGGCTGAAACCACTCAATCCCGATCCAGACTACGGCGACTTGGTATTCGACCCCACGGCGGAAGGCGACCTGCGCGTGATCGGCGAGTTTGTCTGCGTCCTGGAAGGAGGCGAAGACCATGAACCATCTCGCGGTCGCGCCGACTACGTGCTTCTCGACCAGCGTGGGCGCCCCCTCGCCGTGATCGAGGCCAAGAGGAACGCCATCAATCCCTACGTCGCGAAGCAACAAGCTCTTCCCTACGCCAAAGCACTCGGTGCCCCCTTCATTTTCCTCACGAACGGCGAGTTGATCTACTTCTGGGACTACCAGAACGACGATGCCCGACCAATCGCCGGCTTTTTCTCCAGACGCGATCTTGAACGCATGTTGGAGATGCGCCAGAACCGACGGCCATTGGCGACGGAGGCGATTCCGGAACATTTCATTCGCCAAGGCGAGACACGTACCGTGCGGCCTTACCAGGCGAAGGCAATGCAAGCTCTCGACCACGCCCTTGAACTTGGCAAGAAGCGTTTTCTGATTGAACTGCCCACGGGCACAGGCAAGACGGATCTCGTATGCCTGTACTTGAATCGTCTGTTCAACGCCGGTTGGGCCGAACGAGTTCTGGTGCTTGTTGATCGCGAGCAACTGGCGAAGCAGGCTCTTGAGGCAATTCAGGACATCCTTTCGATCCACTCAAGCTATTGGCTGCGGCCCGGCATGGCGCGTCAAGAGCAGCAGATCACGGTAGCGCTACTTCAGACCATGATCGGTCGCATCGACGAATATACGGCGGGATATTTCGACATTGTCATTGCGGACGAGTGCCACCGATCCATCTACGATGCGTGGAGGGGCGCCCTCACCCGCTTCGATGCCTTCCATATCGGCCTTACGGCCACGCCTGCCAGCTACATAGAACGCAACACCTACGACTTCTACCACTGCGAAACGGACAAGCCCGATTTCAGCTATTCCATTCGTGACGCCTTTGAAAGAGGGTATCTCGTGCCCTATCGTTTCGCGACGGGCATCACGGAAGTCATCGCCGAGGGCGCCGAAATCGAAGATGAGCGCTACGACCCGGCCGCCTTCGAGAGAGAGTGGACCAACGAAGAGTCGAACCGCCTCATGATGGACGAGTTCGACAGATTGGCCTGGGAAAGCTATCGGGAACTCGCACCGGGCCAGACCATCGGACCCGGAAAGGCGATTGTCTTCGCCATCACCAAGCACCACGCGGCGCGCCTCGCGCAGTACCTCAACGCGCGGCATCCCGAACATAGGGGTCGCTACGCCGAAGTCATCACCTCTGACGTAGCCGATCCGGAGGCCCTGATCCGGAGGTTCAAGACCGAGACCTACCCAATGATCGCCGTCAGCGTCGGCATGCTCGACACTGGATTCAACTGTCGCGAAGTGCTCCATCTAGTGCTGTGTCGAAGGGTGCGCAGCCCAATCCTCTACCAACAGATGCGGGGCCGAGGAACGCGCACTGCGCCTCACATCGACAAGCAGAAGTTCGTGATCTACGACTTCTTCCGCAACCATCAGTATTTCAACGACAGCGAAACTGATGTATTCATCGGCACAGGAGGAGGCCACACAACAGTCCGCAGTACGAGGCCGCCCAGTCATAGAGAACTCATCGAGCTTGGGCTTGAAGACGAGTGGCTTGAGGCTGTCACCTATATTGAAGTCGGACCGGACGGAGAGCGTGTCGACAAGCAAGAGTATGTGAGCCAGTGGCAAGAAACGATTCGCTCCCAAGTGGCCGACGATCCATTGCTACAGAAGGTGCGCGACAACGAATATCTCGAGGAGGCCGAAGAGGAGGCACTCGCACAGCACTTGAACCAACCAGATCGCTACTTCAACGAGGACAATCTCCGCCGCGCTTACCGAAACCCGAGCGGGAATCTCGTCGACTTCATTCGCGCCGCGCTCGGCCAGTTGCAGATCAAGAGTCGCGAGGAAAAGTTGGAAGAGGCTTTTCGCGCTTGGCTGGTGTCACGTTCACTCATCCCACAGCAAGCCGAGTACCTGTGTCTGCTCAAGAACCGAGGCATCGCTACTGGTCGCGTAAGTCTCGAAGACCTGTTCGAACCGCCGCTCTCGATTCTGGACGCCGCCGGGAAGGGCGTGGAGTTGTTCGGCGAGGAGGGTCTTAAGAGGGTAGTTGAACAAATGAACGAGGATGTCTTCGAAGCAGCGAGTTGACGAGGAAGTACGATGGACCACACCTTACGCCGCAGGTTTGACCGAATCACCGACATCCTGTGGGCGGGCGGCGTTACGAATCCCGTCACCTATATCGAGCAGATTTCCTATCTCATCTACTTGAAACTCCTTGACGAGGAGGAGTCCAGCCGCGAACTGAAGGATCGTCTCGGTGGCAGTAGCGGTTCGCGACTCTTCCCCGGACAGACTGAACGTTTCCGTTGGTCGAAATGGCGCTTCAAGAGTGGCGAGGGCCTGCGAAACTTCGTGCGCGACGAGGTCTTTCCCTACATGGCATCGCTCGTCAGGGACGACCCCCAAGTGGCCGACTACTTCCGCGACGCCGTGCTCGAGGTTGTCGATCCCAACGTGTTGAAGCAGGTGATCGACGAACTCGACTCCATCGACTTCCGCAGACTCGGCCCGGATATCAAGGGGGACATCTTCGAGTACCTGCTCACCCACCTAGGCCAGTCGTCTCTAAACGGCCAGTTCCGAACGCCGCGCCAGATACGCGCCTTCATGGTGGAGATGGTCGATCCAGACATCGGCGACACTGTCTACGACCCTGCCTGCGGTACGGCCGGTTTCCTCATAGACGTCGTAGACCACATCCTCGCCAGGTACAGCGAGGAGGCGCAGGACGTACCAATCTACGGCGAGGAGTGGATTGAGAAACGTGGCCAAACGCTTGAGGAGGCAAAGAAGGACATCCCCAACCTTCAGACCTACAGAAAAGGCGCCGGCGAGAAGATTCCAGACTGGAGTCGGCTTGAGGCATCCATTCATGGCACGGACGTATCGCGCCAGATGATGCGAGTCTCCATGATGAATCTGGTGCTCCATGGCATCCGTCGCGCTCGTCTCAAGCGCGCCAATGTCCTATCCGAGATGAGCGGTCTCACCGAGGACGACCTTAACCGGCGATACGCGGTGATCCTTTCGAATCCGCCCTTCGCCGGTCAGATACCAAGGGAATCGATCCGCCAAGACCTGCCTTCAAAATCCAGAAAGAGCGAGCTGCTGTTCCTTGCCCTCATGCTGCGCTCGCTGGCGCCAAAAGGACGTTGCGCCGTTGTCGTGCCGGAGGGCGCGCTCTTCGGCTCAACAAAGGCACACAAGGACTTGCGAGAGAAGCTGCTCCGGGAGTACGAGCTTCAGGCGGTCGTATCCCTCCCCGCCGGCGTGTTCAAACCCTACTCCAGCGTCAAGACATCGGTCCTCGTCTTTCGACGTTCCGTGACGGAACCGACGGAGAGTGACGCTGCTACGAGACACGTGTGGTTCTACGAGATTCTCAACGACGGCTACGATCCAGATAAGATACAAGCGGGCGGTCGCCCAGAGACACCCGAGAAAAACGATCTTCTGGGACTCCTTACGGCGTGGACAAACTACAAGGCGTCGCGTTTCCAGCATCCTCCGGGGGTGGAAGCTGGCACTGTTCTTGAACCTGGCACCGACGAGCCGCGATGCTGGTGGGCATCGTTTGAGACTGTCGCCGAGAACGACTACAACCTTGCCGCTTCGCGCTACAAGCCCCGCATCGCTGAGGATGTTCCCGACGAAGACCCGGTAGAATTGATCCGCGAGGTCTTGGCGATCGAACGCGAGATCGCAGGAGGACTCGAGAAGCTGTTGAGCGAAGTGGAGCAGTGATATCCATGACCAAAACATGCATCGATCAAACAGGCCGCGTGATTGTCAATGAGGTGGACACCGAGTGATCACGACCAAGTCTTGCGCCCTCGTCGACTCAAGAGTTGACGGCATGCTCGACGTCGTTGCATTCCCCGCGCAAATTCAGCAGCAGTTTGCGGAGGACAAATGATGGCGTGGCGTCGTTACACGCTTCAAGACATCGCACCCGCTATTCCGGCTAACGATTCGCTGGGTCCGGGAGACACCGTTTGGCATCTCAGCCTTGACCACATCGAGAGCCACACGGGAGTCGTCCTCAAAAAACGCCGAGCACGAGTTTCACATGCCGGGACCTCCACCTATCACTTCGATCAAGGCCATGTCCTTTACTCCAAGCTTCGCCCGTACCTTAACAAGGTCGTGGTGCCCGACGAACCAGGCATTGCAACTACTGAATTGATACCGCTTAGGCCTCGACCGCAACTCGTCTGCCGAGAGTTCCTTGCCTATTACCTACGTTCACCAAGTTTCGTTAGTTATGCATCGCAATATGTGACGGGCGCGAAAATGCCGCGAGTGATCCTCGACAGGTTCTGGCAACACGAGGTTCATCTTCCTCCCCTTCGTGAGCAGCACCGTATCGCGGAGATGCTCGACGAAGCCGACCACCTTCGCCATCTCCGCTCCAAGGCAGACACCAAGGCTGCGTTCATCTTACCGGCTCTCTTCATCAAGATGTTCGGCGACTCCGTGACGAATCCAATGGGATGGCCAGTGAAGCCACTCGGTCAAATTGGTGAGCTGGATAGGGGGCGCTCAAAACACCGGCCACGCAATGATCCAACACTTCTGGGTGGACCGTATCCGCTAGTACAGACCAGCGAAGTAGCAAATTCTGGAGGTCGAATCAGAGCGCATTCGCATACGTATTCCGAACTGGGCCTTGCTCAAAGCAAGCTTTGGCCCGCCGGAACCTTGTGCATAACGATTGCAGCGAACATCGCTAGGACGGGTGTTCTCGAATTTGATGCTTGTTTTCCCGACAGCGTTGTCGG
Source organism: Candidatus Azophilus sp. (assembly GCA_965220425.1). Lineage (GTDB taxonomy): Bacteria > Pseudomonadota > Gammaproteobacteria > Pseudomonadales > Azotimanducaceae > Azophilus. Next base: position 410,512 of record OZ244830.1, read on the forward strand.
CTTTGTGCCCGGACAATATGCAACCACCGAATATGTGCAATTCGTGCTGAACCACCTACGTAAAGTGTTGGAGCAGAGTGCACCACAGCTCGCACAAAAAAACATCAATCTCAAGGTGCTGAGATCGCTACCCGTTCCCGTTCCGCCCATCGAACTACAAAGGCGTTTCTCTGACCGCGTCGAAAATCACTTCGACTATAGCTCACGTCAGAGATCAGTTAAGTGCCAGTTGAACCGAGTCTTCGCTTCTGCAATGGCGCGAGCTTTTTCGGGTGATTTGACGTCCTCTTGGAGAAAATCCGACCCGAAGGAACTCATCCTTGAGACAAACCATCGAATGCAAAAGAAGCCTCAAGCAGTGGCTTCGTCATGATTCCGCTAAATTCACTTCGAATTGACGCTGCACCTCAAATGTGTGAGTTCCAAACGTCTAGTTGTCGCCTACGACCCTCCTAGGTGGACCCGCAGAAAAGTTCGGCTACTATCTCATCCACGCGTTAGAAGAATCGCTGAAGCGGCTGTCTGGCATGAGGTGCCAAATGTGTGTGAGATTCCTATACCGTCTTGCCGGCAAAAGGAGATCTGCTCGGCCGGGTCATTTCGCTGACGCACCCGCCGTTGCGAGAGTCATCTTCCGCAGGTATCACCAGCACCGATACGACGAATGCACATCGCATTCGTTGGCCCTGTTTGATCGACTCTGCCTGAAAGGAATTGGCGATGTAGGAGACCAGTTCGATCAGTTCGAACGGTAGCCCACCACGATGGTCCTCAACGCCCTACGTATCGCCAACTTCAAAGCCTTCGCCGCCTCCCAGCGCGTTCCGCTTCGGCCGATCACTCTGATCTATGGAGCCAACAGCGCCGGAAAGTCTAGTGTGCTTCATGCTCTCGCGCTTGCGCATCACGCGATTGAAACCGGGAACCTTGACACGCAGCGAACCCAGATCGGCGGCGAGTCCATCGATCTTGGGGGTTTTCGGCAATACGTTCATCGGCGCGAGCGAGAACGGCAGGTTGAGCTCGCCTTTGAACTAGATCCAACGCGCCTCTCCGGGCGTGTGGCAGAGTTTCTCCGCTCGGCACATGCGGTTGTGGTGGAACTATCGATTGGCGAGGGTCGTAAAAGTGATCAAGAGACGCTGTTCGGTGACCCGGCCCGCGAACTTGACCACGAGGGCGGTGTGCGGGTGGAACGTTTTTCGCTGGAAGTCGACGGAGCGCCGCTGCTATCGATGAGTGCTCGGGCGGGTGGAATCCTGCGCCTCGACCGACTCGAACACAGCCATCCGGTTTTCCGTGAACTCTTTCGGGGACTCTTGATGCTAGGGACGACTACCCAGGAGATTCACGAGGAGGACTATACGGCCCTCGGCGAGGTGCTGGATGTGCTTGTCCCCAACATTGTCGCCAAGAGTAGCGACAGCCTTTTCCCCCGAATCGAGGAAGAAGCGAAAAGTCGGGAGGAGGAATCCGAAGGTGGGGAGTCATTTATGCTGGTCAGCCGCGGGCGCCGTCGGGAGGATTTGGCGCGGGCAGCGCGGCTTTTCGTCCCCCAGGCGTTGCGTAATTTGGTCGGGGGGCTGGGTTCGGTACTTGAGGACGAGATTCGACGGTTACGTTACCTTGGCCCATTGCGTTCCTACCCACCACGTCACCTCGCATTCTCCCAGCACCATGACGCGAATTGGTTGGCCGGCGGCGGCTACGCTTGGGACGTGGTACGTAGTCGCAGAGATGTTCGACAGCGAGTGAACTCATGGCTTGGTGACGCAGATCGATTGAAGACCCCCTACGAATTGGAAGTTCGTGACCTGTTACCTGCTGCGTTGGTATCGAGGGAGCTTCCAACCAAACTCGATAAAGCACTACACGACTTGGCGGCATGGCTTCTCGGGCGACTACATGGAGAGCGGTGGCCAGAAATTACGGCTCTCGCTGCTAAGTTAGCCGATCAAGTTGACGAGCTCGACCCCGACTATCTGGAAGACATGGTGCCCGAGATTGAGGACCTTTTGGCTGCCGCGACCGACAACGAGGAACTGTCCGAGCGTTGGGCCGAGCAGATGGTCGAGGCTCGCACCGAGATTCTTCAAGACCTCGTCCTCGTCGACAGGCGTACCGGTACGCGGGTAAGCCATCGCGATGTTGGGGTTGGCGTGAGTCAGGTGTTGCCGGTCTTGGTTTCGGCTTACGCCTCAAAAAACAAACTCTTAGCAATTGAACAGCCAGAAATACATCTGCACCCCGCGCTCCAAGCGGAGCTGGGCGATGTGTTCATCGAGTCGGCCCTTGGCGACGGGAGCAACACTTTTCTCATCGAGACCCACAGCGAACACCTCGTCTTGCGTATTTTGCGTCGTATTCGAGAAACTACCGACGGCGAACTCCCGGCAGGTATTCCCGCCATCCGACCGGAACACGTCGCTGTTCTCTACGTTCAACCTTGGCGTGGTGGCGTCGAGGTTCTCAACATACCGGTCACGTCCGATGGCGAGTTCGAATCCGCGTGGCCCGAAGGCTTCTTCGCCGAGCGGGCGAAGGAACTCTTCTGAAAATGATCTACGAGTACGCCTTAGAACCCAAACTAGTAGCCACCTGGACTGACCGGAAAGACTGTCGCTATTTCAAGGAAAGCTTTGAACTAGGTCAGGGACGCATCGTCTCGCGCTATCCAAAACGTTGGAAGCGCTTGGTGTGGGATGCCTACAACGGCACCGATGACTTCGCCCGCACACGTCTCGCGGAGTTGCTCAGTCGCCTGTCCGAACGAATGGTGCTTCGCAGCAGCATCCATTGGCAAGCCGATCCAACGACTTGGCTCGAGAATGCCGAGCGCGAGCATGCGAGACGGCCTTTTCACGCGATACTGGCTCAGAGCAACCCGAGGAATAACGCAAACGTATTGACGGAAGCTCAAATGGATGCGGACTCAGAGTTGCGCTGGGGCGTCCCTCGTGGACGTTCTATTGCGAGGAGCGCCCCAGCAATGGCGGACGCCGTGGCACCCATGCTCCGATGCAGTTCAGTTGTGATCTTCGTGGATCCGCACTTCGGTCCCGAGCGGCCGCGTTATCGACGTTCACTGGAAGCCTTCCTTGTGCAAATGATTCATCAGCGTCCGGGAGAAGCGCCAAAGCGCGTCGAGGTACACACCGCAGCTAAGAACACGGGAACCGACGCGTTTTTTCGAGGAGAGTGCGAAACTAGGCTGAGCAGGTGTGTTCCAAAGGGAACGCAGGTCTTGGTGCGCAGGCTGAGCGAAAGACCCGCTGGCGAGAAGCTCCACAACCGCTATATCCTCACCGATCTGGGCGGGGTTGCCTTCGGAATTGGGCTTGACGATGGAGGAAAAGGCGAAACGGATGATGTCACCCTAATGAATCGCGACCAGTACGAGCTTCGTTGGTCTCAATACGGAGGAGACCCGCCTACAGCTTTCGAGCAGAAAGAGGCTTCGGTGAAAGTGGCAGGGACGAGGGGCTTTGGTCCAACCCCATGATGACTTTGTCATCCCGCCTCATTTGGTGCAAGTTGCGCCGTCGGCCACTCCTACATTCAATCCACTGGATACTATCCCTCAAACCAACACCTTGATCTAACCCATACGAAGGGTTCCTCCAGCCGTTCCGTCTGTCTTGGCGCGGCTCAAACGTCGTCTGGCACCACCGGGTAGCACGGGGCGCCCCAATCCTCCTCGGGATTGACGATCAACAGGTGGATGACGCGCGGGACGAGGTCGGCAAGGATCGCCGTGCCATCGCGGATCTGGTCGCGATTCACACTGCTGCGCCAGGTCGCGCCGCCGTGCATGAGCTGGTTGCGCAGCGTGTCGGTACTGCTCGGCGCGTGGCTGCCGGAAGGCGAGCAAGGTGGCCAGCCAAGCCCGCTGGCTGTCGAAGCCGCAGAACCGGGACTACTTCCGAAGCCCTCAGCATGTTGCCCAAGTGAAGGCAACCCGGGCTGCGCCCGACCCCACGGCGTGCGTTACAAATTGAAGAAACGCCCGATCACGATCCGGAGCGAAACTTCGAAGGCGAAATCCGGTTCCAGCGGATGAATGCGCGCCGAAAGCTTCTCTCGTCCGAGTAGTCGAGTTCTTCGGCGACTTCGCCGGCGAGGTGATCTTGAGACAACAGACGCTTTGCGCGTGCGTTCAAGGCCTTTTGCCTGACCTCCTGAAATGATGTGTTCGATTGCGCCAGGCGGCGCCGCAAGGTCCTGGCACTGAGATTGAGCTGCAATGCAAGCTCATTGGCCGACACGGTTTGCTTCAGCATCAGGTCGGTGACCCTCTCGACAATCGGCACGTTCGCGGGCGAAACCCTGAGATTGCATTCAATCAGGTTGGCCACTTCGCCAAAGATAGCGTTTGGCTGGGGCAGGTCGGCAGCCCGGGGTTTCACTGGCAAAGCGGCGACGGAGTAGTCGTAGATCAGCGCGTAGTTCTTGCTTCCGTACACGGTCGGCACGCCCCAGTACGCCAGTTGGTCAAGCCGGTTACCCCTGTGTTTGCGAGAATTGCTCAGACGCCGCTTGGTCGTAACCTTGCACAGGTATGAATCGATGTTGGCGCCGGCACAAATGCCAAACAGTGTGTGCATGAGTATCGCGATACACTCGAGAAAACTGTGCAACTGGCGGGCCGTCAACTCGAATGGGGTGGGAAAATCCTTGTTGTCAATGGCGTAGATCAGCTTGTCACCCTGCGTCATTACGTGGTTGTAGACACGACCGTGCAATAGGTTGAAGCCGTTCGCAAACTCGCGAAGCATGCGGTCAAAGCGGTTCGAGGCAACCGCCTGGGACATGACGAAGTGGAACGCGCCCGGCAACAGGGGCCGTTTTGACATTCGCACCGTCTCGTCGCTGGTCAGGTCGGCCAGTCTCCCGAGAAGCCTGAAGTAGTCGGAAACCGGCACGGGTTCCGATTCATCGTTTGCACCCGGTCGCTGGCGCCGTGTTTCCCGCAATACGACGGCCAGGTCGATACCGCTGGACATGGCAGCTTTTGCCAGCGGTTCAAACAAGGAACTGTCCACGCAGGGAATGCTTGGCCCATTCGCCGAACCTGGATGGTCGCTGAAATTCGGCATACTTCATACACTACCACGGTGCTGGCCACAATTGTCCCTCTTTCATGACCTATTCTGTCATTGCGGATCACCTCAAGCAATCATCAAATTCGGAGTGGGGGAATGTTCGATCCGCTGTACGCATCGCGACCAATGGAGGAATTGCAACATGTGGCCCGACAAGACAGTTCGCCGTATTCGGCCGGTCCCAGTCTCGAGCGTTATCGCAATCCTGGCTTTCCTCGACGTGAGTATTGTCTGTGTCGCCCAAGAGGCGGCGGGCAATGAGCAGGTCAATGCAATCGAGGAAATCATCGTCACCGCGCGGCGCAGGGAGGAGTCGCTATTGACCGTGCCGGGTTCGGTTTCGGCCTTCAGTGAACGCCGGCTTCGCGATCTGCAGGCGACCGACATGCGCCAGGTGCAATATGCCGTGCCGAACTTTCATTTTCAAAGAAGCGATTCGTCCAATGCGGCGGTCTACTTGCGTGGCATCGGGCAGAACGACTCCTTACCCTTTGTCGAGCCGGGTGTCGGCGTCTATATAGACGACGTATACGTGGCGCGCACCCAGGCCGCTTTCGTGGAATTGTTCGACATCGAACGCGTCGAGGTTCTGCGTGGGCCGCAAGGAACGCTGTACGGGAGAAACTCCCCCGGAGGCGCCGTCAAGCTGATTACTCGCCAACCGTCCGATGAGTTTGAAGCTTACGCGGAGATTGGCGCCGGAAATCTCAAGGCCAGGATATACAACGGCCGCATTAGCGGACCATTGAGCAGCGACGGCCGCTGGAAAGGGAAAATTGCGTTCTCTGGAATCAACCGCGATGGATATTCCGATAATGCGGTACTTGGGGGCGCCGACGGCGACACCAATACGCTGTCGTTTCGATCCGGCCTGGACTTCGAGCCGAGCGACAAGCTGGGTCTGGCGCTCCGTGTCGAAGGAAAATTCGAGCGTCCAGACCGCTCGCTGACACCGATTCGGAAAACGCCGCTCACGCTGTTTCCAGATCCGGTAGGCGCTTCCTTCAGCCCGGTGACCTACCTGCCGACAGAGGAAGCGTTTGGTTCACCGTATGTTGTTGAAGGCACCGCGAATATTCTTGCCGACCTGACAACGTACGGTGCTTCATTCAAGATCAAGTACCAGTTTGGTGAAGACTGGTATCTGGAGAGCATCACGGCATACCGAAAGCTCTCCTGGGATTTCGTTCTGGATGCCGACAGCACGCCGCATCCGGTCCTCGACATTCCGGTTTACGAGGACGACGACCAGTTTTCGACGGAGCTGAGGGTAGCGTTTGAACGCGATAGTGGCCTGTCGTTTACGGGCGGGGTTTTCTACTTTATCGACGATGATGTTGTGCTCGCGGGTTTCGACGATGCGTCGGCATCATTCGAGTTCTTCGGACTCTTTTTCCCGATCATCAGTGTCGGAGTTCCATCGGGCGGATACGGCGAAAGCGACCAGCGCACGCGATCGATCGCAGCATTTGCCGACATTACTTTTCCCGTTTCGGATACGACGAGCGTGGAGATTGGCGCCCGCTACACCAATGACGAGAAAGAGGTCACGCGGCGCGGCGAATTTTTCTTTGACCCAACGCTGTCCTTGAGTCTTGATCGGCCGCCGTTTCTGGCCGGTATCGGGTTTCCCGGCGAGAACCTGCAAGACAGGCAGGATTGGAATGCGGTAACACCACGCGCGGTCCTGTCGCACCGGCCAAACGACAGCCTCACGCTGTATGCGTCCGTTTCTCGCGGCTTCAAGAGCGGCGGTTTCCCGGGGCGGGCATTTGCAGGTAGCGAGTTCAAGCCGTTTGATCCCGAAACGGTCTGGACCTTCGAGACGGGCATCAAGGGTCGCGATCCGGAAAACCGGTTCACCTACTCGGCCGCGTATTTCTACAACGACTACAACGACCTGCAGTTAAACGGCTTTGGCCAGGACCCCGCGACCGGGCAATTTGTCAGCCTGTTCACCAACGCCGCGTCCGCGAAAACTCAAGGCTTGGAGGGTGAGGTCTCTTATCGGCCCAGCCACCGTCTTTCGATCGACGCTTCAGTCGGATACCTGAATGCGGAATACGAGGAATTCGAAACGCTGGTTAACGGCGTGCTTACCGACGTCAGCACGCGGCGTCTGCCGAATGCACCCAAGTGGACCGGCTTCCTTGGCATGACCTACTCGGATCAACTCACCCCGGGCATCGCCGGAACCGTGCATGTCGATATCGCCTACAAGGGCGACCACGCCAACGAGTCGTCGGATTCTCCGAACCTCGCCGTTGCCGCAGCGACCTACCTGAACGCTTTCGTATCGATTTCAGCCAGTGATCAGCGTTGGGAAGTGCGTCTAGGAGGTACAAACCTGACGGACAAGGCGCGCGCCGCCCAGAGCTTCAATACCGCGGAGTTCTCCGGCGTGGAAACTGCCTTTATGGGTGCTCCCCGCCTGTACGAAATACGACTTCTACTGCGCTTTGATTGATGCGCCGCGAAGGACCAAAGCGATGATTGACCGGCAGTGTGCCAATCTGCTCGAAAATGCACAGAGCATCCTGGCGGAAATCCTGGTGTCTGAAAGCGACCCCGTCGTCATCGGTCGAAAGTACACCGTCGCGCTGATGGAGACCTTTCTCGGGGCCGCGGCCAATGGTGTGGACACTCGGGACTTGTCGATACCGGTAGATTCGGCAGGAGTATTGGCCCGCCTCTACCGAAGCAATCACAACCCAGCGGATTCAAAACGGAAACTGGTGCTGTTTTTTCATGGTGGCGGGTGGAGTGTCGGCGACATCGACAGCTACGATGGATTTGCACGGCGGTTGTGCGCGGAAACCGGGGCAGACTATCTCTCGGTCGATTTTCGGCGAGCACCGGAGCACAAATTTCCCGCCGCCCACGACGACTGCTACGACGTTGCGCTCTGGGCCTTCGAGAATTGCGAGGCTTTGGGAATCGATCCCGCCAGAATCGGCGCCATGGGAGACAGCGCCGGTGGGGCGCTGGCGACCGCCGTTGCATGGCAGATTGCGCGGCAAACGGCCTTCCGGGTGAACTCGCTTTATCTCTTGTATCCATTCCTCGACCTGCGGGACGATCACCAGGCCTACGAATCGAGGATCTCGTTTGGCGACGGGAACTACCTGGTCGGGCGTGAGGGTTTGTCGGCCGCAAAGCAGTGGTACCTGGATGAAGACACCTGCACCGAAGACCCGCTGGTCTCACCGATGTTCATCCCCGACCTCGAATCGCTGCCCCCAACCACGATCATCACGGCCGGACACGATCCGAATCTGGATGAGGGGAAACTGTTTGCCAAGAAGCTGCAGCGAAGCGGCGTTCAAGTTAGCGCAACCCACTTTGCGTCCGCGTTCCACGGCTTCATGCCCTTCGGCGTGCTGGATGTCGCTGGCGACAGTGTCCAAATACTCGCCAAGGCCATTGCGGAACACTGACTTCAGGAAACATCAGGCCGGCAGAATCCAGCACGGCACGCTCGATTGTCTGTGAGCCGGGCGCAATTCGCCAGCTCGGCAAGCTTTGCAGCACATCGCCGCGCGATGGCCAGATTTATGCCCAGAATGTGTTCGCCGTACAGCGTAATTACACTGTCCAGCCACACGGCCAGCGTGCGCGAACTCCGGGTCGGAGCGCTGATGACCAATGACACCCCGACCGGCCCCTCTCGGTGTTCACGCCCAACGTGGCCGTGGCTACCTCGCCGTCGAGCGAGAACGGCCCATCGGCGCCGCTGAACCGCGTCGCCGACGTGTTGCCCCACGCCGGTCCGGCGACGCGATCCGCGAAATGGACCACGAGGCCGGTGTACGGACGGCCACGCTCAATCGTCGTTCCCCACCACTGGGTAGCACGGATCGCCCCAGTCCTCCTCGGGATTGACGATCAACAGGTGGATGACGCGCGGGACGAGATCCGCAAGGATCGCGGTGCCGTCTCGGATCTGGTCGCGATTCACGCTGCTGCGCCAGGTCGCGCCGCCGTGCATGAGCTGGTTGCGCAGCGTGTAGAGCCGAACCAGGATGATGGCCAGCACGGTGGCCGTCTGCCGCTTGTCGGCCAGCGCCCTGCGCGCCGCCGTCTTCGCTCCCTCGAAGCTTCGACGCCAGCGATCCTCGTCGATCTTGCAGTTCTGATGATCCCAGAACGGCTGAAAGACGAAGCGGTTGTCAAGCAATACGCGGAACGGGCCAGCGAATTTGGACCAGACCAGGTCATAAAGCAGGTTTGCGCTGTCCAGGTCGACCAGCCGTTTCAGAAAGCGATCCAGTATCGCCTGCTCGGGTGCCGATTCACGCTGGATCTCATCCGCGTACGCCGCGTTGAGCGAAATCCAGCGGAACATGAACCTGGCGTCGTCATCGTCTTTCGAGCGTTCCGCCGCCGCCAGCCAGCTCAGCGCCCTGTGCACGCGCAAGCCTAGTCCGTCGTCGCCCTTCGCTTCTATCCGGTGAGCCCGTGCCTTCAAGCTCGAATGATCGAAAGTCATCGTGCCGTTCCGGGCATAGGAAGAATAAAAGCCCGATTTGAGTAGTTTGAAGCGTATCGGGCTGCAACTGCATGACTTGTCGATGATTGCGCGGTGGAGTGCGCCCCTCGGAGTGGACAGTTTCAGACTGCGATTTTGACAGGGGGGCGATGATGTCGATCCTCAAACTGAGCGGGGCTCAGATAGCCTGACGCAGAGTGCGATCTGCGGGTGTTGTACGTGTCGATGAATCTCGGAAGGTCGTCGCAAACGTCTTCAAACGTCTCGTAAGCCATCAGATAGACCGCTTCGATCTTGAGCGTCTTGATCAGGCTCTCGGCCTGGGCGTTGTCATAGGGATTTCCGCGCCGACTCATTGAGCCACGCAGGCCGTGTTATCAGCACGGGTATCTGCAACGCGATGCGATCCAACAGGCGCTCGCGGCCATCGTGGCGCAGCGATAGCCGATAGGACGAATAACCACTCGAAACGGGATGAATGCTCATCGGGACAGGGTCAGCGAACAGATCGGGCGCCGCCTCAACCGAGTTTCCACTCCGTGCCTGCGCGCAGTCGCTCCATGAATGCCTCCGTGTAGGCTTCTTCCGGCGCTTCCCGGACCATCGCGTCAAGTAGGTGGGCATCGTCGCCGACCAGTATCCGCCAGCGCTCGTCGCGCACGCCGTCGAGGATGATCGAAGCCGCCTGCTCGGAGGTGGTCGGTGCGTTGTCGCGGAAGATACGGCCGACGGTGTCGACCAACTCCAGGAGTTGTTCGTCGGTGGTTTCCCGGGTTACCCATCCAAGCGCCTCGCACCGGGCCCGCAGCCGGTCCAGGTTGCCTTCGTCGATGAGGCGGCGGGCGTTGATCGCGATCGAGGTGCCGACGTGGCCCGGCATGACAACGGATACCTTGACATGGGGCGCGTTGTTGGCGAAGTCCGTGACCAATGCCTCGGTGAAACCCTTGACCGCGAACTTGGCCGCGCTGTAGGCCGAGTGGGCGCTTTGCAGGCCGAGCGTCGCCCAGAAGCCGTTGACGCTGCTGGTATTGATCATGTGCGCGTCACCGCTGGCGACGAGCATCGGCATGAAGGCGCGGGCGCAGTTGTAGACGCCGAACCAGCAGACGTTGAACGTGCGCTCCCAATCCTCCCGGTCGCCGTCCACGAAACTGGCGCCGCCGGCGATGCCGGCGTTGTTGAACAGGAGATCGATGTGACCGGTGTCGTGCCGAGACTTAACGGCGTCCCGGAAGTCGTTGACCTCGTCTTCGTTGGCGACGTCGCAACGGTGGGTGCTGACCGCCCGGCCCTGGGAGGCCTCCCGTTCGCACAGCCGCCCGGTCTCCGCCAGGTTGTCCTCGAGCACGTCGCAGGTAGCTACATCGCAGCCTTCGGCCACCAGTTGCCGGCACAGCGCCCGTCCCATGCCCGTTCCACCGCCGGTGATTACCGCGAGTTTGCCGCCGAAATCCTTCATGTTCGTTCCTTGCGCTCACCCCGTACACGGGCGGGTTCAGGCGCAGTATATGCCGGCGCCCCCATTGCGCGGTTCGTCGCGCGCAATGACCGTGCGATGGACTTCGAACGGACCCTGCACGATGCACCGGGCATCCAATGGCGTATCCGTTCCAGGCGGCTATGCCGCCGCGGACTCAAACAGGTCCGCGGGAAGTGCGCTGCGATAGACCGGTATAGCGTAAGCGGTGCGGATCGCCTCGACCGGGTTGTTCCACTCCGACTCCCAGTGAATATCCATCAGGGCGGGGGCCTCGCGCCCGTGCCGCCAGGCTTCGGCGATCAACTGCATCAGTATGGGGAAACCGGCCGGCTGCAGGGTCCAGGCTATCGCCGTTATGGTCGCCAGGAACATTGCCGAATAGTTGTGGCCGAACTGGGCCAACTGAAAGGCCGAGATGGCAATCTCGTGTGAGGCGGTGGTCTCGTAACCGGCGACCAGGTGCCAGACATCGTGCATCTGCAGGATGCGCGTATTCAGATACCTGAGCGACGGCGGCAGCGTGTTCAGCGCGATGGCTTCCCGGTCCAGCACTTCCAGGTCGTAGCCCGCCTCGACGATCATGTCGTACAGCGTCTTGCCGAGGCTCCGATCGACGCAGGCGCCGAGGTCGGCGAGATCGGTCCGTCCGGGCACCGGGTTGGTCAATGCGGCCGCGGCGCCGGGATGCCGTCGCGCCGAGTCTTCGGCGATCGCTTCGAAACCCGGGTGCACCGCGCCGCCAAGCGCGGCAACCCTGGCCGTGATGGAAGCGGCATCGTAGCCCTGCTGCGCATCGTCGATGACCGACCAGAACGCCGACCAGAACGCCGCTTGCAGGGGCGCCTCCGGCAGGCGGGGCGGGATGTCCGGGCACTCGTTCGAGCCGAGCCAGGCGCTTGCGATGATGTCATGGACCGGCTCGATGGCATCGGGACAGGAGAATGCGGCCCAGGCCATGGCCGCGGCAACCCGCATCTGTCCGGCCCCGTCGCCTTGCCTGGCGGCACTCAGGGCCTCGATCAGTGCGTCGCGCTCGACACGGCGCGCCGCCTGTTGCAATAGCGGTTTCGCATCCATCCTGGCCCTGATGGTAGCCTTGGTATTCGCATGCTGTCCAACCAGACCCCTCGATCACGGAGAACGGTGGCCGGATGAAACGAGTTTGCGCCCGGCCACCGTCCACGGGTCGCTCCGAGACATTGCCTCGTTAGCCATGTGCGGCCGATTCTTCCGAACCGAGGTGAGTTACGAGGAGTACCTCGCGCACTTCGATCTGTCCCGGTCCGGGGACTTTCCCGGAACGGAGGCCGCCTACAACGTGACCCCTACTCAGACGGCGCCGGTGGTAAGGCGGCCGGATGCAGGCAGTCAGTCTGAAATGGCCTTTGCGCGGTGGGGCCTGGTGCCGGCCTGGTGGAACAGGCCCCTGAAGGAGATGAAGTTCTCCACATTCAATGCCCGCAGTGAAACCGCGGCGACATCCAGGGTCTTTCGCAGTGCCTACCGGCATCGGCGTTGCCTGGTGCCGGTAAGCGGCTACTACGAGTGGTCGGGGCCCCGGGGGCACAAGACACCTTATGCGATCGGTTGCCGGAACAGGCGCTGGTTCTGCCTCGGCGGTCTGTGGGAGCAGACGGCCATCGCCGGGGAGACCATCGACAGCTTCTCGATTCTCACGACCACTCCGAACGAACTCATGGCGAAGCTTCACAACCGCATGCCCGTGATCGTTCATCCGGGTGACTATGGCCGGTGGCTCGATGCGGGAATGGGCGGCGTCGCCGACCTGTGCAATCCCTACCCCGCGGATGAAATGGAAGCCTGGAAGGTCGCGCCCGCCGTCGGCAACGTGCGCAACCAGGGGCGGGAACTCATCGCCGAACTCTTTGTCACCTAGCAGTTTTCGCCCCGGGGCGGCCGTAACCGTTCGGCGAAGTCGGTATAGCGCGGGACTCAGCGCCGCCCGAATAGTCATTGACGCCGATCCCAACGGCGCGAATGCCAAGGCCAAACTGCTGCCAGGCACCGCAATTGCTTGGCAACCCGATTGAAGAGGTCGGTGGCGGGCCGCAGGGTCGGTGAGCCCTGAGCGAACAGAATGCCGGAATGCCGGCGCACCGTAGCGACACGACCGAACGTCTACGCGGGCGTGCGGTCGTGTGTCGCATCGACACTGATGCCCGAAGCCCGTTTTACGGATCGTGGTCCGGCGAGTATGGTTGCGAATTGTGATTCGCAGCTTCAAGGACCGGAATACGAGGCGCTTTTTCGAGGGGCATCGTGTGGCGGCGTTCCAAGGATTCGCCGATCAGGCTGTCCGTCGCCTGACCTTGCTGGCGAGCGCGAAGTCGCTGGGCGATCTAGCGGCGCTGCCGAGCAACCGGTTGGAATCGCTACGGGGCGACCGAGCGGGGCAGTGCGGCATTCGGATCAACGCGCAGTGGCGCATCTGCTTCCGATGGGAGGCGGACGGGCCATACGATGTAGAGATCGTGGACTACCACCCCTAAGGAGTTGGCAGAGATGGAGATAAAGAACGGAATGAGGCCGGTGCATCCGGGCGAGATTCTTCGCGACGAAATCGACGTGGCGGGCATGTCCGAGGGGGCTTTGTCGGATGCGCTGGACGTTCCGCTGAATCAGGTGACCATGATTCTAGAAGGGCGGCAAGGCATCACGGCGGACGCGGCACTACGGCTCGCACGCTACTTCGGGACGTCCCCGCAGCTCTGGCTGAATCTGCAGCAGGCGTGGGAACTACGGCGAGCCGAGATCGAAGTCGGCCGACAGATTGCTCAGAGGGTCACGCCCCGTCAGTCGGCCGCCTAGGCAGGGCTTCACTGTTGCAGGCTTGCGACGCGAGGCTTGGGGGGAGAGGTCTCATACTCGCGGGCGTTCGCTCGAAGCCATTTGTCCAAGGCTCGGATCGTCACGGCAAGCCTATCCCCGCCGAGAGCGCACTCCCACACGATTGCAACGCGCCAACCTGCTTCGAGGAGTCGGCGCTTGGAGCGCCGGTCCCGCTCGACATTGCTCTTGAACTTCGCCTGCCAGAAGTCGGGCCTGGTAGCCGGCGTGGTCGCATAGGGAAAGCCCGGATGGCGGTGCCAGAAACAGCCGTGGACAAAGCAAACGGCACCGTAGCGACGGAGGACAAGATCGGGTGTTCCGGGGAGATCGCGGATGTGGAGTCTGAATCTGAAGCCGCGAGCATGAAGTGCCCGCCGAAGGGCGCGTTCGGGCTTGGTGTCCTTGGCCGTTATGCCTGCCATCATTCAAGACCGTGTGGCCTTGTCGACGATGTCGGTCATCGGCTGCGCTGTCACGCTCTGCTAGTTCGCTGGACTTTTGATTTCACGCGATGCTCGAAAGGAGATCAAGTGTCGTCGTCGGTTTGACGGACGACCCCACAGCGAGAGGCCCATGAGCAAACCGGTCCCTGTCGTCGATCTGTTCTCAGGCCCGGGAGGGCTGGCGGAAGGATTTGCGGCACCGAACAAGAAGGATGGTCGCCGTCGCTTTCGGATTGCGCTATCGATCGAAATGGATCAAACCGCGCACCGCACGTTGCGACTGCGCGCGTTCCTGCGGAAGTTTCGGTCAGGTCCTCCGGACGAATACTATAAGCATCTAGGCGGGTCGGTGTCCGAGGAGCCGGACTGGGAGACACTGTATCCGGAGAAATGGGAGGCAGCTTGCGACGAGACCCCATGCGTAGAGCTCGGAACGGACGCAGCAGCGTCCCTCATGAAAAAACGGGTTCGCGCGATCCGCAGAGAGCACGGTCGTAGAACCGTGCTCCTCGGGGGACCACCTTGTCAGTCCTACTCGGTTGCGGGCCGCGCCAGGAATGCCGGCAATCCCAAGTACGACATAGACGAGGACGGACGGCTGTCGTTGTACAGGGAGTACGCGACTGAACTGGACTTCCGGCAGGGAGCCCAGTTCCTCGATTGCCGCTGTCGGCAACCTTGCCCGAACGGCTCGATATTTCGCCGAACTGCCGATCACTTTCCCGCCCAGCGCCTCGATTTTCTGGAGAACCCGGTGACTCACGGTCGTGCGGATGTCCAGGGTCACCCAAACCGGCGCATCCTCAACCTGCAACAACCGGGAACCCAACTTGCGCTGAGCCTGGCTTCTTTGCGCTTTGCGCACCAGCAACACTCCCATCGACGGTTTGGGCTCCGGATCGCGAGCGGCGTCGGAATTGACGGCCGGGGGGTGCGCCTGTCCCGGATTCGCGAGCAGCAGCGAGCAACCCAACCCCAGGAGCAGGTTCCAGCGTGGGAAAAGTCTGAATGTTTGTGCCGTTTGCAGCGTCAAATCCCCTTGGTCGCACTTGGCGTGCCGGACGACCGCGCCGCATGCTCACTCGGAGCCCCGCCACGCTCAGGCCGGTTTGGCCAAAGGCAGTTGCATGCAAGCGGCATCAGTCCCGGCTCAGCCATCCCTCCAGCACGGTGAGCAGGCCCTCCACGCCGAGACCGCTCCTGGCCGAGAACAGTTGCGCGCTGATGTGAGGCGCATGGTCTTGCCGATAACGGGTGAGCGCCTGGCGGCGCGCGCCGGACTTCAGCTTGTCGGCCTTGTTGAGCAGTACGTGCAGCGGCATTTCCGAGGCGGTCGCCCAGTCGATGAGCTCGACATCGAATTTCGCGTCCGGGTGGCGGATATCCGTGACCAGCACCACGCCGGCCAATTGGTCCCGCAACGACAGGAATTCATTGACGGAGCGCTGCCAGCGCGCCTGTTCCCGGCGCCCGGCGCTGGCGTAGCCGTAACCCGGCAGGTCCACCAGCCGGCCGCCTCCGGCGACCTGAAAGAAGTTGATCAGGCGCGTACGCCCGGGCGTCTTGCTCACTTTCGCGGTGCGGCGGTTGCCGGTCAGGCGGTTCAATACGCTGGACTTGCCCGCGTTGGAGCGGCCGGCCAGGGCGACCTCGGGCTCGTCGCCCGGCGGGCAGCGGGCGAGATCCGGCGCGCTGGCGATGAACTCCGATGTCAGGCGTACCGCTTCGCTCACGTAATTTTGCCTCTTTTGGGTATAATTCGCGCCCGGTCGGGGCGTGCCGCCGGTGCCAGGACACTGCCGGCAGGCGCGCCACACCATAACATCAGGCTTGGCGGGCGGGCATCGCACCTCGCTTACCGGGCTGGCACACGCGGCATTGACGCCCGCTGGGGCGGCGCAATGGACTGCGGGCGTTCCAGCAACGGCCCGGTTTCTTCGGAGTACAACAGGTTATGCAGTTTCGTGTTTGGGTTGGCATCTGTTGCCTCATGCTGGCGAGCGGAGCCTTCGGCGCCGGCGACCCGGCGGCGGGTGCGGCACAGTCGCTTGCCTGTTCCGCCTGCCACGGGATGGATGGCGCCACCGGTCTCGACCCCACCTATCCCAACCTGGCGGGCCAGAACGAGAAGTACCTGTTCGAGCAACTCAAGCTCATCCAGTCGAACGAGCGCGTCATCCTGCTGATGACCGGGCAGCTCATCGGCAAGACGGAGCAGGACCTCGAAGACATGGCTGCGTATTACGCCTCGCTGCCCGCCAGGATCGGGCGGGCAGCGGGCGACGACGAGTCCGTCGCCAGGGCCGAAGCGATCTATCGCGGCGGTATCATGGCCAAGCGCGTGGCCGCCTGCACGGCCTGTCATTCTCCGGCCGGCAACGGCAACGCGCTGGCGGGATTTCCCGCCCTCGTCGGCCAGCCGGCACCCTACCTCGCCGCCCAGCTCAAGGCGTATCGCGAGGGCGAACGCACCACCGACGAAGGGTTCGGCGGCATGATGCGCGATGTGGCCGGCGGGCTGACCGACGGCGAGATCGCGGTGCTGGCCGACTACCTTCAGGGATTGCACTAGTGCTCCGTCAAGCCAAAATCTACGGGCATTCGCGGGTCTTTTTGGCCCCTGACTGCGTTGCTCCTCCTTGCATGGGGCCTGCCATGCGGCGTCGTCGCGCCTTGCCAGGAACCAAAAATCCCATGCGCCTACCCGTAGATTTTGGCTTGACGGAGCACTAGTTCGAAAAGGAGCCACACGGATGAATTTGCGTCGATCGCTCGCCGGACTGTTGCTTCTGGGCTGGGTTGCGACCGCAGCGCCGGCCATGGCGGAGGAATCCGCGCCCGAGTACCAGGAAGGCGTGCATTACCACCGTCTCCCGGTTCCGGTCGATACCCGGGATCCGGAGCGCATCGAGGTCACCGAAGTCTTCGGGTACGCCTGCATCCACTGTTACCGCTTCGATCCGATGCTCGAAGACTGGCGCAGCGACCTCCCGGGCGATGTTGCGTTCCGCCGGGTACCGGCCGTCTTCAACGAAACCTGGGAGTTGCTGGGGCGCATGTTCTACGCCGCGGAAGCGCTCGGCGTCGGCGAGGAGATGCACATGCCCCTGTTCGAGGCGATTCACCGGCGAGGCCTGGATCTGCGCCGGCTCGAGATTGCGGAGGAACTCTTCCGGTTCGAGGCCCGGGTTGAGCCGGAGGACTTCAAGGCAGCGTTGAACTCCTTTGGTGTCGCGGCGCGGCTCCGGCAGGCCGATGCCCAGGGCCGGGTCTACCGGGTGACCGGTGTGCCGACCCTGGTCGTCAACGGCAGGTACCGCATCGACAGCGGAGATGCCGGCGGCTATGTGGAAATGTTGCGCATTGCCGATTTCCTGATCGATAGGGAACGGGCTCTCGACGCGGAATCGGACTGACGAGCCGGGTCACCGGCTGTCTCATAACAGCATTCGTTCCATGCGAGGCTTCACCAGGCGGCGGGTTGCCTGGCAAGTGTCCGGGCTGAGATGGCCGGGCCTGTCGTAACGGCGCCTCCATGCGGCCGGTCGATTCGAAAGACCGCACGCCTGGACCCGGGGGTCCAAAGTGAGTAGTTTGCATCTCATGCAACAGACAAGCGGTCAAATCGACGACGGCTGGAGTCTCGAGCAGGAGGAGTGGGTCGAAGCGCTCGAAGACGTACTCGTCAACCGGGGGGAGGCGGAAACCAGGGCACTGCTCGTAAAGCTGCAGCAACACCTGAGCCGCAAGGGGGTGGTGCTGACCGAAGCTGCGCTGAATACCCCCTACAAGAATACGATCGACGTCAAGGATCAGCCCCGGTATCCCGGGGACATCGAACTGGAGACCCGCATCGGCAACATCATCCGCTGGAACGCGGTCGCCATGGTGTTGCAGGCCTTCGACAGCGGCTCCGGGGTCGGCGGCCACATCGCCACTTACCTGTCTGCGGCGACCATGATGGAGGTGGGCTTCAACCATGTGTTCAGAACGGGCGGCGCCGGCGACGACCAGGTGCACTTCCAGGCCCATACATCGCCCGGCATCTATGCGCGCGCCTATCTGGAGGGCCGGCTGGCCGAGGGTCAACTGAAGAACTTCCGCCGGGAACTGGGCGTCGGCGGGGGCCTGCCTTCCTATCCGCATCCGCGGCGGTTGCCGGGTTTCTGGCAGATGCCCACGGCCAGCATGGGCCTGTCCACGCCAAGCGCCATCTACCTGGCGCGCTTCGCCAAGTACCTGGAGAGCCGGGGGCTCAAGAAGCGCACCGGCGGCAAGGTCTGGGCGTTCATCGGCGACGGAGAATCGGACGAGCCGGAAGTGCTCGGCACCATCAACATCGCCAGCCGCGAGGGTCTCGACAACCTGGTGCTGGTGGTGAACTGCAACCTGCAACGCCTCGACGGCCCGGTGCGCGGCAACGGCAAGATCATTCAGGAGCTGGAACGTTCGTTCCGGGGCGCCGACTGGCACGTCATCAAGGTGATCTGGGGCAGCGGCTGGGACCCGATCCTGGCCCGCGACGTGCACGGCGTGCTGCAGGAGCGCATGGAACAGGCGGTGGACGGCGACTACCAGATGTACACCGTATCGCCCGGGGATGCGGTGCGGGAGCACTGGGTGGAACACACGCCGGAACTGCGCGAACTGATGAAGACGCTGACGGACGAAGAGGTGCGGTCGATCAAGCGCGGCGGCCACGATCACGCGAAGATCCATGCTGCTTTCCGGCACGCCGCGGAGGTGACCGGCAAACCTAGCGTGGTGTTGCTCAAGACCGTGAAAGGTGATGGTCTGGGACCGGGAGCGGAGGGCCGCAATACGGTGCATCAGAAGAAGTACCTGAGCCCGGAAGAGCGGCGTGAACTGGCGAAACGCTTCGACATTCCCCTGTCGGACGAAGCGGTCGTCGGCGCCGAGTTCTACCGGCCGCCGGAGGACTCGGGGGAGATTCGCTACCTGAAAGCGCGGCGCGACGCGCTCGGGGGCTGCATCCCGAGCCGCGCGGTGCATTGCGAGCGCCTGCAACCGCCGGAGATCGAGTTCTTCGAGGCCATGCTGAAGGGCACGACGCGCAACGTGTCCACCACCATGGTGGTGGTGCGCATGCTGTCCCGGCTGCTGCGCCACAGGCAGTTGGGCAAGTACGTGGTGCCCATCGTGCCGGACGAGGCGCGCACCTTCGGCATGGACGGCCTGTTCCCGCAGGCCGGCATCTACTCGCCGGCGGGGCAGCGCTACCAGCCCGTCGATGCCGGCACCATCGCTCCGTACAGGGAATCGGAAGACGGCCAGATTCTGCAGGAGGGCATCTGCGAAACCGGCGCCATGGCGTCTTTCCTGGCGGCGGGCACGGCCTATGCGAACTACGGACTGCCGATGATCCCGTTCTACATCTTCTATTCGATGTTCGGTTTCCAGCGGGTCGGCGACATGATCTGGTCCTGCGGCGACATGATGTGCAAGGGCTTCCTGCTCGGCGGCACGTCCGGCCGCACCACCCTGAACGGCGAGGGGGTGCAGCACCAGGACGGGCATTCCCAGCTTGTCGCGAGCACGGTGCCCAACCTGAAGAGTTTCGATCCGGCCTTCGCCTATGAGGTCGCGCTCATCGTTCAGGACGGCATCCGCGCGATGTACAAGGACCGGGAGGATGTTTTCTATTACCTGACCCTCACCAACCAGACCTACCCGATGCCCGCGATGCCTGACGGTGTGCGCGACGGCGTGCTCAAGGGCATGTACTGTTTCCGGCGGGAGAACGGCGCGCAGGTCAACCTGTTCGGCAGCGGCGCGGTGATGACGGAAGTGTTGCGGGCGCGGGACATCCTCGAGGGTATGGACATGCCCTGCAACCTGTGGAGCGTCACCAGCTACAACGAGCTGGTGCGGGAAGCGCAGGCGGTCGAACGGCAGGAACTGCTCAAGGTGGGCGATGTGGATGCGAGACCCTACGTGCAGTCGCTGCTCGCCGAAGAAAGCGGCGTCTTCGTCGCCGCCACGGATTACATGAAAGCTTTGCCCGGCATGATCGCGCCCTGGATTCCCGGACCCTACACCGTGCTCGGAACGGACGGGTTCGGGCTTTCGGAGTCCCGGGAACGGCTGCGGGACCATTTCGAGGTATCCGGCGAGTGGATCGCCTTCGCGGCGCTCTCCAGCCTCGCACGCAGCAACCGGGGGTCGAGGGAAGCCGCGCTGAAATTCGCGAAGACACACCGGCTCGACCTGGAAAAAGCCGATTCGGCAACCTGGTAGCGTACCCTGATGCAGCGATACCGGGCGGGGCACTCGAGTCCGGCGGTACGCCGCCGCTGACCCGTGCGAGCGCGACGGGTTCACATTGTCGGTTGCTATCGCAGCGGTACCACCTTGCTCATGGAGTTGATGTGGCGGAGCTACGTCTTCAGCGGCCGTGCCGAACACGAGGCTTCCCTGCTCGACCCGCCACCCGCGGGAGAGACCCTGTTTCTCTCCAAGAAACCGCCGGACACCACTCGCATCGAGCGGGCCTTCCGGCGCGACGGCGAGACCTTCCTCATCGCCATGCTGCGCGACCCCCGCGCGGTGGTGGCGAGCCGGCACGAGAGCAGGCCGGATCTGTATTTCCGCGGCTTTCGTCACTGGCGCGACTGCGCCAAGGCCATCCGCCGCCTTGAAACGCATTCCCGGTGTCTGGTGGTGCGCTTCGAGGATCTTCTGACCGAGCCGGATGCCGCTCAGGAAGCCATCGAGCGCCGTTACGGGTTCCTCGAGCGGCGGGCACGCTTTTCGGACTACCCGGCCGGCGTGGAAACCGCGGAAGGCGCCCGCCGGTCGCTGAGGGGAGTTCGGCGACTGGACCGTTCCCGGATTGCCGGCTGGAAGGATCATCTGCCGAGGATCAAGGCGCAACTCGATGCGCATCCCGACCTGGCGTCAAGTCTCGTCGAGTCGGGTTACGAGCCGGACTCCGCCTGGATGGCGCAACTCGAGGAGATTCGCCCTCATGAGCAGAGCTACAAGGAAGCTGCCCCACACATCTTCAAGCGTTGGGAGGCCGCGCTGCGTTACCGCCGCAGGACGCGGGCTTATCTGCGCGAGCGGGGACTTCTGCGTTGAGGCCCTGCCCCGCATCCGTCACCAATTTCCTGCTGCGGATGCCGATGCATCGCGTAAGCGCAGCCACGCTTACCCGGCGTCTCGACGCCCTCGCGACGAAAGTTGGTGACAGAAGCGCGAAAAGATAACAGATTGGCGCGCGTGGCTGGAACCGTGCATCCGGGTCGGCAACAATGGCCGCTAACGCCGGGTCGCCGCCGGGAAAGAAGGAGATGCCGTGAAATTCAAAGGAACCGTCGGTTGCAAGCCGGCAGCCTGTTCGAACCGGTTGAGGGCAGGCACTTGATCGTCACGTTGTTGAACGCTCCGTTGACCAGGACCGCGCAGTTGGCGGTGCTGTTGCTCTGCGCGTTGTGCGGGGGCGTGCGGGCTGACCCGATTGTCGTCGTGCTGTCCTGGGACGGCGTGCGGCACGACTATCCCGAACTTGCGGAGTTCCCGGGGCTGGGCCGCCTGCAGAATGAGGGCGCAAGGGCGCGGCGGCTGACGCCGGTTTATCCATCGAATACGTTCCCGGGCCACATATCCATCGCAACGGGCACCTATCCGGATGTGCACGGCATCGTCGACAACCACTTTCTCGACCGGAAGCAGGGGGAGTTTCGTTATGAGGACGCTGCGCACTGGATACAGGCGGAACCGCTCTGGATAGCCGCGGAACGCCAGGGGGTACCCGCGGCCACCTATTTCTGGGTGGGTTCCGCGAGCGATTGGCGGGGCGTGGGAGCCCGGTACCGGGTGGCCCCATTCGATGCCGACACCTCCGAAGTGGACAAGGTTTCCCGAATACTCGCCTGGCTGGGCCTGCCGGAGGGCGAGCGCCCCGGGCTGATCATGTCGTACTGGGCGGGTGCGGATACCGCCGGGCACCGGTACGGCCCGGACTCCCGGCGGGTGGTGGCGCAACTGAAGGATCAGGATGCGCAATTGACACGGCTGCTTGTCGGCATCGACGAATTAGGGTTTTGGGACCGCGTGACGCTGCTGCTGGTCAGCGATCACGGCATGACGAATACCGGCCGCTGGCTCGACGTGCGGGGCGTGCTCGATGAGGCGGGGATAGAAGCGCGCGTTTTCGGCGGCGCGCTTGCCCAGGTCTTCCTGGACGACATCGATGACCTGGACGATGCAAGACGGGCGCTCGGTGGATTGCAGCCGGCTTGGGTTCACACGCAGGAGCAGGTTCCCGCCTCCTGGCGCTTGCTCCACCCGTCGCGGAGCGGAGACCTGTTGCTGACCACCGAACCGCCGTACAGTTTCACTCGCCCCCGCGGGCTTGGCGGGAAAGTCGCGCCGGTTCTGGCCGGAATGGGCTGGTCGCTGGGCGGGCATGGGTATTTGCCTCACCTCCGGGACATGGGGGGCGTTTTCATGGCGCTCGGCCGGGGCGTGCCGGCCGGCGGGAATTTGCCCCCGGTGCATCAGGTCGATGTGGCGCCAACGGTCGCCCGCCTGCTCTCCATCGATCCGCCTCTGAATTCGGAAGGGCGGCCTGTCGCCGGTATCGGCAACGAACCGGAGGTTCCGTAGGGGTTCGGGAAGGAGGATCTGGAGTGCCGCAAGAACAACGCAAGCGCAGCTTCTGGACCTGGGGACATGTCACCGATGAGCCGACGGACGCGGAGCGCAGGAAAGTCGCGGCATCGATCGCGCGCCGCACCGGTGTGGCGGTGGAGCCGCCTCCGGTTCCGGATCTGAGTGACATCGACATCAGGCCGGCGCGGCTCGTGGCGCCCGAGGCGCTTCGGGATTGGGTTTCGACCGGCCGCGAGGAGCGCCTGCTGCATACCTGCGGCGGCCACTCGCTGGAACTGCTCGCGGCGCTCAGGGGCCGTTTCGACAACCCGCCGGACGCCGTGGCTCATCCCCGTACGGAAGAGGAACTCGAGCGCACGCTGGAATGGGCCGACGGCGCCGGCCACGCGGTGATCCCGTACGGCGGCGGCACTTCCGTAGTCTGGGGTGTGAACGTCCCCGACGATGCGGCGACGGCGGTCACGGTGGACCTGGATTGTCTGAACTCGGTCCTGGAGATCGATCGTACCTCGCGCGCCGCACGGCTTCAGGCCGGGATACTGGGCCCCGATCTGGAAGACGCCCTGCGCCCGGAGGGGCTCACGCTGCGCCACTTTCCCCAGAGTTTCCCCTGGTCCACCGTGGGCGGCTGGGTCGCCACGCGTTCCGGCGGGCACTACGCCACCAATCACACTCACATCGATGATTTCGTCGAGAGCATCCGCATGCTGACCCCGCGCGGCTGGTGGGAATCGAGGCGGCTGCCGGGCAGCGGCGCCGGACCGAGCCCGGATCGCCTGGTGATCGGCTCGGAAGGCACGCTCGGCATCATCAGCGAGTGCTGGCTCCGGTTGCAGAAGCGGCCGGTGTTCCGGGCGAGCGCGGGGATCCTGTTTTCGAGCTGGCAGTCGGGCGCCGAGGCGGTGCGGCAGATTGTCCAGGCGAAGCTGTGGCCGGCAAACCTGCGGCTGCTGGACCCGGAAGAGGCGTCCCGGAGCGCGGGCGTGCAGGGCGCTCAGGCCTTGCTGGTCGCCGGCTTCGAATCCGCCGATATCCCGCAGGGGACGAACATCCAGGCTGCCGTCGCCATCGCCCGGGAGTATGGCGGGCGCATCGGCGACGACGCCATTCGCATCGATGACGGAAAGGGCAAGGCCACGGGCCGGGGCGGCGCGGTCGGCGCCTGGCGCAATGCCTTCATCGGCGTCAATGCCGGTTTGACCAATGGCCTGGGGCTGCTGGCGGATACCTTCGAGACGGCGGTCACCTGGAACAGGTTCACCGAGTTCGACGGTCATGTCCGGGAGCGGATGAACGCTGTACTCGAGCGCGTGATCGGCAAGGGCGCCTCGCTGTCCTGCCGGTTCACCCATGTCTATCCGGACGGCCCTGCGCCCTATTACAGTTTCTCCGGCCCCGTGCGCCTGGGCGCCGAGTTCGAGCAGTGGCGGGAGATCAAGGCCGTCGCCACCGAAGCCGTCGTGGCGGCGGGCGGCACGGTTACCCACCATCACGCCGTTGGCCGCATGCACCGGCCCGGTTACGACATCCAGCGGCCGAACCTGTTTGCGGAGGCGTTGCAGGGCGCGAAGCGGGCGGTGGATCCGCGTGGCGTCATGAACCCGGGGGTGTTGATCGACCCCTGAGCCCCACCCGGAAGCCAGCCATCGCTCAAAGCTCGTGCCCACGCCCATCGTCCAGCAAAGCAAAGCCGTCAGTGCGCCGGCAGATGAGTGCCAGAAACCCACTCGATGGCCGGACACGAACTGGCCCGCTCGGCCAAATGCGGTTCCATGGAAGTCTCCAACCCGATCGCCGACATCATGTTGCATCAGATCGGCTTGAAATACAGAAAGATCAATGGATGAACAATTTGTTCCGTGGAAGGTCCTGTGAGCCACCGCGGCTTCATATTCCAGGCGAGCTACCGTATCCAGGCCGGCGTGCCCGTCGTCCATCTGTTCGGGCGGTTGGAGAACGGGGATACGTTTCTCGTTCGGGACCGGCGCCAAAGGCCGCACTTCTACGTGCCGGCCGATGCACCGGACAGGGCACGCCCCGGCGACTGGCAGGGCGCCCGCCTTGCGCCCTCGGATCGCGTCACCTTTACGGGTGAAGCGACCCGTCGGGTGAATGTCCCGACGCCGCCGGATGCACCGCGCCTCAGAGACCGGCTGCACGCCCGCGGCATCGATACCTTCGAAGCCGATGTCCGGTTCGCCATGCGTTATCTGATCGACCGGGACATCAAGGGCGGCGTGAAAATTAGCGGCGAACCGCGCCGCGGTTCCGGTTGCCGATGGATTTTCGACGATCCGCAACTGGAGCCCGCGGCGGTTGGCTTGCGGCCGAGCGTGCTGTCTTTCGACATCGAGACGGACGCGAGGGCCGAGCGCCTGCTGGCCATAGCGCTCTACGGCTGCGGGGCCGACGAGGTCTATATCGTCGATGGCAGAAGCCGCGAGATGCCCGAGCGGGCGGTGGCCTGTGCGGACGAACGGGCGGCTCTCGACGCCTTCCGCGGGCGGCTGAGGAGCCTGGATGCGGACGTTCTGACCGGGTGGAACGTCATCGATTTCGATCTGACGGTGCTGGCGCGCATCGCGGCGCGCCTTCGCCACCCCTTTGAACTCGGGCGCGAGCCGGGACGCATGGGCGTTCGCGCGGCGCGCGGTTACTTCGGCAGCGGCCAGGTCACGATTCCGGGACGGCTGGTGCTGGACGGAGTCGATCTGCTGCGCGGCGCCTTCGTGCGCATGGACGACTACTCACTGGATGCGGTCGCGCGCAAGGTGCTCGGCGAGGGCAAGGCGCTGGCCGGAGATGCGCACGACCGGGTGGTTGAGATTCTCGATAACTACGCGGGCGATCTGGAGGCGTTCGCCCGCTACGCCCGCACCGATGCGCGGCTGGCCCTGTCGATCGTCGAGCGGCTCGACCTGGTGAACCTGGCCGTTGCGCGCAGCCGGCTCACCGGCATGCCGCTGGACCGGGTGGCGGCCAGCATCGCCTCGTTCGATTTCCTGTACCTCGCCGAACTGCACAAGCGCCGCATCGTGGCGCCGAGCGTCAGGAGCAGCGATGCCCGGGTGCACGTGGCCCAGGCGGGCGGTCATGTGCTGGAACCGGTCACGGGACTGCACGAGGGGGTGTGGGTATTCGACTTCAAGAGCCTCTATCCCAGCGTCATACGAACCTACAACATCGATCCGCTTGGCTACATCGGCGAGGGGCAGGAGGCGGACGATCCCATCGAACTCGCCGGCGGCGCCCGTTTTCGCCGGGCGCCGGGCATCCTCCCCGGTATTCTGGACGAACTGTTTCCAAGACGGGAGCAGGCCAGGCGCGATGGCGACGCAGTGGCTTCCCAGGCCATCAAGATACTCATGAATTCCTTTTATGGCGTGCTTGGTACACCGGCCTGCCGCTTCTACAACCCGGCAATCGCCAATGCGATCACCGGCCAGGGACGCCGCCTGCTGCTCTGGTCGAAGCGCTGGTTCGAGAAGCGGGGATTCCCGGTTCT
Source organism: Candidatus Azophilus sp. (assembly GCA_965220425.1). Lineage (GTDB taxonomy): Bacteria > Pseudomonadota > Gammaproteobacteria > Pseudomonadales > Azotimanducaceae > Azophilus. The sequence continues at coordinate 437,021 of OZ244830.1, forward strand.
ATACGGCGACACGGACAGCCTGTTCGTGGCTGCCGGCGGCGATTCGGAAGATGCGCTGGTGCGGGGCTCGGCGCTGGCCGCCGAGTTGACCGGAGAGCTTGCGGAACAGGTCCGCCGGCAGGCGCGGGTCGAGAGCCGCCTGGAACTCGAACTCGAGAAGTTCTACCGGAAGCTCTTCCTGCCGGTGACGCGCTCCGGCTCCGGCGGGGCGCGCAAGCGCTACGCCGGCCAGATCCAGGGACAGGAAGAGGTGGAGTTCGTGGGCATGGAGGTGGTGCGCCGCGACTGGACCGAACTCGCCAAGCACGTGCAGCGGGAACTGTATGGCCGGCTGTTTCGCGACGAGCCGCTCACGGACTTTCTGCGCGACCTGGTCGGCCGCCTGCGCGCCGGAGCATTGGACGAGTGGCTGGTCTACCGGAAGGGGCTGCGCAAGCGGGTCGAGGACTACAAGGCTCAGACGCCGCCGCACGTCGCCGCCGCGCGCAAGTCGAAATCCGAACCCGGGCGGGTGGTTTCCTACATGATTACCCTGGCGGGCCCGGAACCGCTGGACAATCTCACCGCGGATCCGGACCGCGAGCACTATGTGGCCAAGCAGGTTAAACCGGTGGCGGAACCGGTGCTGGCGACCCTGGGACTCAATTTCGAGCAGGTGATCGGCGACGACCGGCAACTGGGGTTGTTTTGATGTCAGCCCCCGGACGGGGCGGCGCTCGGCAACCCCGGCCTGGAACCGGAGCAGGCCACAACCGTCAATGCCGGGGTCATCTTCGACCGGGACCGCCTGTTCGCCAACGCGGACCGGCTGTTCCTTGGCCCGCATCGCTCACCGGCACTACGCATTCAGAACACCGCTGGACCTGTTCGTACCGATAGCCGGGCGGCGGAGACTCGCAACGACCTGGTATTCCTGGATGCTTCAGACGCGGTCGGCGGGTCAACCGCCGAAGCGGTAGTTCACCTTCATGCCCCAGATGCGCGGGTGCGGCCGCAATCGAAATCCGCTGTAGCCGAAGTTCTCGCCGGTTCCGGTGAAGTACGCCTCGTCGGTGAGATTCTCCACGTAGGCCACGACTTCCCAGAGCTCGTCCGGACGTATGCCGAGCCGCAGGTTCAACAGATGCGCGTCCGGTGTGCGGAAGGGAAAGCCGTCGCTGCGGTCCGGCACCTGGGCGAGCGGCACCTGGCGGGTCAGCGGATCGGCATAGATGACGGCTCCGCTGGTCTGCCGGTAAGTGACATCCTCGATGGTGGAGAACTGCGAGTCCTTGTAGATCCACTCCAGCCGCACCCAGCCGTCCCAGCGGTCGAGCCGGAAGCTGTAGTCCGCGGCCATGCTCCAGGTCAACTCGGGCGCCCGGGGCAACGGCTCGCCCTTGAGGTCGACGAACAGGTTGCCGCTCAACCGTGCGACATCGTCGCTCTCGATCTCGGTATCGACATAGCCGAACCCGGCCGTGACGCTCAGGTTCCCGTTGATCAGCGCCGCCAGTTCCGCCTCGAACCCGACGGCGCGCGCCTCCTCGACATTGATGGTGAGTTCGACGTTGGTCGTGGCATCGCCGGGCACCAGGAAGAAGAAGGTCTCCAGTTGCAGATCCGTCCAATCCACGTAGAAGGCCGCGGCGTTGAAGCGGGCCCGACCGTCGAGCCATTCGGACTTCAGGCCCAGTTCGTAGTTCCAGAGCTTTTCCGCGGCGAACGGCTCGTCGACGGCGGAGTTGTCGGCGCCGTTGCGCCCCAGCGAGAAGCCGCCGGCCTTGTAGCCCCGCGACACGGTGCCGTACAGGGTGGCTTGCGCGGAGACCTCGTAGGACAGCGCGACGCGGGGCGAGAAGTTGTCGAACGTTTTCTCGTTCTCGATCTGTGCTGTCGGCACGATGTCGTTGGGCCAGCGCGGCCCTCCGGCCGGTCCCAGGGGGAAGAAGGTGTAGGCGACCTCATCGGAGGTATAGCGCCCGCCCAGGGTGAGATCGAGACGGTCGCCGACATGCCAGGTGACATCGGTGAACACCGCGATGCTGGTCAGCTCGAAATCGTCCCGTTGACAGGCCAGGCAGAACGGGCGTCCGAAGACGTCGTTGAGGAAGGCGGGGGGCAGCGAGCCGATTGCCGCGTGGTCGACTCCGGCGACGGTCGTCGTGGTTCCCAACTGCACGTTGCTGTCGATGGTCTTCTCGTCCCGGGCGTACAGGGCGCCGAGGGTCCAGTCCATCGCTTCGAAAGTGGTGTCGAGCCGCAATTCGGTGCTGAAGGATGTGCCGTCACGGGTCTGGTCGCGAAACACCACGTGTTCCGGGACCAGGTCGTTGTCGAATACCCGGTCGGTTTCCGTGTCGATCCAGCCGGTAATCCAGTTCAGCGTGGCGGTGTCGGTCAGCTCCCGGCTGACCTTGAGGATACCCGTCAAGGTCGAGTTGTCGTTCTTCTCGCCGATCGCGGTGCGCGCGGTCTTGTTGCGGTTGTCGGGCCAGAACCCGGTGCCGGGGTCCACCGGGTCGGTCAGGCCCCCCGATGCCCCGCGGAACAGGAAGGTGGCGATCGAGTCGGTGTCCCAGACCCCGGAAGGCACGTTCTCGTCGTGCCCCTGCTGCTCATCGGTGATCATCCACATGAGATCGACCGTGGTGGCATCGTCCGGCAGCCAGCGGGCGGCGGCCCGTCCCATGGTGTATTCGTGGCCGGAGTCGCCGCCGCCGGGGACGATGTTCTCCACCAGCCCGCCGGAATCCTCGTAGTAAAGAACCGCCCGTAAAAAGAACGTTTCCGATACGGGTAGATTGACCATGCCGCTGAAGTCGACCTGTTCGCTCGCCCCTTCGAAGGAGCGGGCGCCGACGCCGATGCTTGCGCCGAAGTCTTCCCCGGGTTTGCGGGTGGTGAGATTGAGGGCCCCGCCCACCGCGTTGCGCCCGAAGTAGGTGCCCTGGGGACCGCGCAGCACCTCGATGCGTTCCAGGTCCTGCAACTGGGGGTTGATCGTGCCCTGACCCACGGACGCGACGCTGAACTCGTCCAGGTATACGCCGATGGACTGGATGAACGAGGTCTCATCGGTGTTGATGTTGCTCACGCCGCGCATGGCGATACTGATGCCGCGGCTGCCGACCTGACCGTCCTCGGTATAGCTGACGTTGGGCGTCAGGTTGAGGTATTGAGCTGCCTCGGTGATGTTGGAAGCCTCTAGCGTATCGCCCGCAAAGGCGGTGACCGCCACGGGTACTTCCAGGATGTTCTGCTCGCGGCGTTGAGCGGTGACGATGATTTCCTCCAGCACGGCATCGTCCTGCGCCCAGGCCAAGGGGGCTCCGGGCGCAAGCGCCACGGCCGAAAGAGCCAACCCCACCAGCCCTGGTTTGCACGTGTTCATGTTTCGATCCTCCCGGGGTCGTAGCCGCGCGGGCCGAGCAACTCATCGACAAGCGCAGTCCTGCCGACCGTCATTGTCCTACTACGGCGGTTTGCAGGGAAGGAATGAATGGGGTCAGAGTAAAATTGCCCCGGCAATTTTACTCTGACCCCATTCATTCCCATTCATTCGCCTGCGACATCCTGCGGCCCGCGCGGCCACGCTTACACGGCGCCTCGGCGCCCTCGCGACGAAAGTTGGTGAGCGATGCGGGCTGGAGGTGATATGGTCGCTTCGATTCGAGTACGGGGATCACCATGAAGGGCATAATCGTTCGTACCCTGATCATCGCATTGGGGCTCTGGGTGGCAGGCAAGCTGGTGCCCGGCATCCATGTCGGCGGGGCGGGTTCGTTGCTGTTTGCCGCCATCGCGCTTGGGCTGATCAACGCTCTGGTGCGTCCCCTGATCGTACTGCTCACGCTGCCGGTCACGCTGCTGACGCTGGGGCTGTTCCTGCTGATCGTCAATGCCGCCATGCTGCAACTGGCCGACTGGTTCGTCTCGGGTTTCGAGGTGACTGGATTCTTCAGCGCGATCCTTGGCGCCATCGTGGTCAGCCTGGTTAGCTGGGCCGCCTCCTCGTTCATCGGGCCCAAGGGTCGGTATGAATTGATGGTGCGGCGGGAGCGTTATTGACACCGATTTCCCCGCCGGGCGAGTGCATCGGCGTCCGCAGCAGGAAGTTGGTGAGCGATGCGGACCAGGATTCCACGAGGGGATGCATGGCTGATTGGCCGGGACATCGGCCCTCGGTCCGGCAGTGGACCGCGAGCGGCCAACCGGGCGGTGCGCGATACCGCTTCGTTCGTACGGCGGGGCTTGCCCAGGCCGCCCTTGTGCTGCTTCTTGCCTGCGGAGGCGGGGGTGGCGGCAGCGATCCCGCGCCGCCGCCACCGGCCGGAACCGGCGCTGGAACGGGCACTCCCGCGAGCACGGCCGGCTGCACCGCGGAGGTGGGTGGCGGACCCTTTGAGCCGGCGTGGCCCGGCCTGGACTGGGAGTCCAGGAGCCCCGAGTCTCAGGGCCTGTGTCCGGATGACATCGACTCGGCGATGGACTATGCCTTCAAGGCCGGAAACGACACGGGCGCGGTGCTGGTTGTCAGGAACGGGTACATCGTCGCGGAACGTTACTCGGCAGACCGGGAAGCGGCGGACCTCGCTACCAGTTGGTCGGTCGCCAAGAGTCTCGCCAGCGCGCTGGTCGGCGCGGCGCTCGACGACGGCCTGATCCTGAACCTCGATCGGAAGATATCGGAGTTCGTGCCCGCATGGCGGGAAACCGACAAATCCGAAATCACCCTTGAACATCTCATGACGTTGCGCACGGCGCTCGAGACGGTGAGCGGAACCGATCTCTACAACGCTCAGGACCAACTGCAATTTTCCCTGGACCGCGAACTCATCGGCGAACCGGGCGAGAAGCACTATGACTATTCGAATGCGGATGTGATGATCGCCGGAGAAGTGCTCAACGCTGCGACGGGCATGCCGGCCGGGGCCTATCTCGACCAGAGAATCGGTGCGGCCATCGGATTCTCGGGAGACTGGTGGACGGACGGCGCCGGCCACGTGCTGACCTATTGTTGTCTGGACGCCACACCGCGCCGTTTTGCACGTTTCGGCCTGCTGTTCGCCCGGCGCGGCGAGTGGAACGGTACGACCGTTCTTTCGAGTAACTGGATCGAAAAGAGCACCGGCCCGGCACTGGAGGGCGAATATCGCTTCTACTGGTGGTCCGCCGGCAGCGGCGGCTTCGGCGCTTTCGGGTTGCATGGCCAGATCGTCGCCGTCTACCCCGAAGCCGATCTGGTTGTCACCCGTTTCAGCCGGTATACGAAACAGGGAGACGGCCGCGCGGTCCGGGAGGGCGACAACTACCACGGTACCGAAGAACCCGGCGATTTCGACAACGCGACCTTCCTCGAGACGATGCTCGACAGCCTGGTGGACGAGTAGGGCCGGACCGCCGGGTTGTCTCGATACTGGTGTCCCGATGCTCGCCCCCCCTCGGTGAAAGGGTGCCGTTGCCGGTTCGCTCCCGCTGTTGCTCCGCTACCGCGGTTCGGAGGCTGAGCAGGTCACGATTCGGGTTCGAGTTCCAGCAGCCGGGCGTGTTCGTCGACGCGCTGGCCGGGAGCGCAGTGAACCGCGGTCACCTGCCCGGAACAGGGCGCAATCACGCTGTGCTCCATCTTCATGGCTTCGATGACCGCGAGCAGATCGCCCGCCTCCACCCTGTCCCCCGCGGCGACCGCGAGGCCGATCACCTGGCCGGGCATCGGCGCGACGATCCGGTCGGCGCCGGCAAGCCGGTCGGCCTGACCGGCTGTGATGTCCTGTACGCACTCGAAGCAGCGGGTTTCCCCGTTCTGCATCAGGTATATGGCGCTGCCGTCCCGCTGCAGCGCGGATCCATAGGGCTGCCCGTTCAGGCGAACGTCAAGGAAGTCGGTCCCCACATTCAGGTCTTCCAGGCTGAAGGCGGTGTCGCCGACGATGACCACGCCGGCGTGAATCAGGACTGTTTCGGTCCGTTCGCCCTGCCTCAGCAGCACAGCGGTTCTGGGAGGCTGATTGGCTCGCCAGCCATCCGCGCGGGCCCAGGGACCCGGGTCGTGCCGGACGGCGGCGAGTGCGGCCAGCGCCCAATGTACGTCCTGCAACCGGGGAATCACCGCTTCATGGACGGCATCGGCGAGATGCGTGCCGTAGTCGCCCGCGATGAATTGCGGGTGGGCAAGCAGATTGCGCAGATACCCGGCATTGTGCTCGATACCGGCAATCTCGGTGTTCCCCAGGGCCTCGATCAGGTCGCGTCGGGCGGCTTCCCGGTCACCCCCATGGGCGATCAGCTTGGCCAGCATGGGGTCGTAGTGCACGGACACTGAATCGCCCTCCGCCACGCCGGTGTCGACCCGCACGTTGCGCGGAAAGTGGAGGCGCCGCAATCTGCCGGCGGAGGGCAGGAAGCCCCGAGCCGGGCTTTCCGCGTACAGGCGCGCTTCGATGGCGTGGCCGGATGCCACGGGTTCGATATCAAGCCGTTCGCCGGCCGCGATTCGCAACTGCCACTCCACCAGGTCGAGGCCGGTAATCGCCTCGGTGACCGGATGCTCCACCTGCAGCCGGGTATTCATTTCCATGAAATAGAAGGCGGTTTCGTTCCCGGCGCGCTCGGCGATGAATTCGACGGTGCCCGCACCCCTGTAACCGATCGTTTTGGCCGCATTGACCGCTGCCTCGACGAGCCGCGCGCGCAACGGCTCGTCAACCGTCGGCCCCGGCGCTTCCTCGATGACCTTCTGGTGGCGGCGCTGGACCGAGCAGTCCCGCTCGAAAACGCCGATGGTGTTGCCCTGCCCGTCGGCCAGTATCTGCACCTCCAGGTGTTTCGGGTCCACCAGGTAACGTTCCAGCAGCATTTTTTCGTCAGCGAAGGCAGCGGCCGCCTCGCGCCGCGCCCCTTCCAGGGCGGAGGCGAATGCTTCCGGCGCGGTGACCAGCCGCATGCCCTTGCCGCCGCCTCCGGCGGAAGCCTTGATCAACAGCGGGAATCCCACCTCGCGGGCCGCTGCCGCGAGCACCGCATCGTCCTGATCGTCGTCCTGATAGCCTGGAACCACGGGCGTGCCCGCGGCGCCGACCAGGCGCTTGGCCTCGATCTTGGAGCCCATGGCCCGCATGGCGGCGCTCGGCGGACCGACGAAGACGATCCCCGCCCCGGCGCAGGCATCGGCGAAATCGGCGTTTTCGCTCAGGAAGCCGTAGCCGGGATGAATCGCATCGGCCCCGGCGCGTTCAGCCGCGGCCAGTACGGCGTCGATATTGAGATAGCTCTCCACGGCGGGTGCGGGGCCGATACGGTGGGCGCTATCGGCGCGCCGCACGTGCAACGCGCCCGCATCGGCATCGGAGTAGACCGCGGCGGCATGCATCCCCAGCCGCCGGGCGGTGGCGATGACCCGGCAGGCGATCTCGCCCCGGTTGGCAATGAGCAGGGTCCGAATGGTCATGCCGCCCCGAAAGGCGCTGCCGGCGGACGATGCCGCGGGTCGCGGCGCAACGGTCTGCAAGGGCGCTGCATCGGTGCACCTACATCCGGAATACGCCGAAGCGGGATTTCGGCTGTTCCGGCCTTCGGCACGCCATGGCCAACGCCAGGCCCAGGGCCCGGCGGGTGTCGATGGGATCGATCACGCCGTCGTCCCACAGGCGGGCGCTGGCGTAGTAGGGATGGCCCTGAGCTTCGTACTGGCCCCGTATCTCCTCCATGAAGGCATCCCGTTCCGCTTCCGGCCAGGATTTGCCGCGCGCCTGAAGGCTGTCGCGGCGAACCGTGGCCAGCACATGAGCGGCCTGTTCGCCGCCCATCACCGAGATGCGGGAGTTTGGCCAGGTCCAGAGCATGTTGCCGGTATAGGCACGGCCGCACATCGCATAGTTGCCGGCGCCGTGGGAGCCGCCGATGATCACGGTGAACTTCGGGACCCGGGCACAGGCAACGGCGGTGACCATCTTGGCCCCGTGCTTGGCGATCCCCTCGTTCTCGTATTTCTTGCCCACCATGAAGCCGGTGATGTTCTGCAGGAACAGCAGCGGGATGCCCCGCCGGTCGGCCACCTGGATGAAGTGCGCACCTTTGAGCGCCGATTCGGAGAACAGGATGCCGTTGTTCGCCAGGATGGCGACCGGGTAGCCCTCCAGGTGCGCGAAGCCGCACGCGAGGGTATCCCCGTACAGCGGTTTGAACTCGTGAAATTCGCTGCCGTCCACCAGGCGCGCGATCACTTCATGGACATCGTAGGGCGTACGGGTATCGGTCGGCAGCACGCCGTAGATTTCGGACGGGTCGGCTTCCGGTTGCACCGCGCCGCGGGTCTTGACCGTGGGCCGGTAGCGCAGATGGCTGTTGCCGACGATCTCCCGGGCCAGCGCCAGGGCGTGCCTGTCATCGGCGGCCAGGTAATCGGCTACTCCCGACATTCTGCTGTGCACATCGCCCCCGCCCAGGGATTCGGCATCCACCTCTTCGCCGGTGGCTGCCTTCACCAGCGGCGGGCCGCCGAGAAAGATCGTGCCCTGATTGCGCACGATGACCACCTGGTCGCACATGGCGGGCACATAGGCGCCGCCGGCGGTGCAGGACCCCATCACCACGGCGATCTGGGGAATGCCGTCGGCGGACAGGTTTGCCTGGTTGTAGAAGATGCGGCCGAAGTGGCGCCGGTCGGGAAATATCCCGTCCTGCAGGGGCAGGAAGCCGCCGCCGGAATCCACCAGGTAAATGCAGGGCAGGTGATTTTCGGCGGCAATCTCCTGGACCCGAAGGTGTTTCTTGACCGTAATGGGGTAGTAGGTGCCGCCCTTGACGGTCGCGTCGTTGACGACGATGGCGCAAGGTTCCCCGGCCACGCGGCCGATACCGGTGATGATGCCCCCACCGGGCGGCCAATCGTCGTAGAGTTCGTAGCCGCCGAGCAGGCCGACCTCCAGGAAAGGCGCGCCCGGGTCGAGCAATCCTTCCAGCCGGTCCCGGGGCAGCAGCTTGCCGCGCGCGGTGTGCCGTTCGCGCGACCGTTCATCGCCCCCCGGCGTGATTCTGGCGCTGAGATTCCGCAGCTCCTCGGCCAGCGCGCGGTGGTGTTCGCTGTTGGCTTTGAACTCCGGCGACCCGGTATCGATCCTGCTGCGCAATACGGCCATCGGGTCATTGTACGTAGCGAACCGGGTGGGAGTAAGTGGCGCCGCGGCGTGTTCCCGGACCGCTTGCCCGCGGCGGCCAACGGAATCCTGTCGCGGGACGGGAACGGGGTTAAACTGTACGCGTTGGCGCTAGCCCGCATTGACGAATCCCGAGCACGGCGCCGGCTGGAGAACACGGGCGGGTAGAGGCCGGTAAACGAGGGCCGAGCGAACGCGTGGCCGGAAAGCGCAACATGAGCAAGAGACCATCGAGGAAGCGCCGGGGACTGCACGGGCCGAGCTTTCTTGGCGGAGTGCTCCTCGGCGCCGGCGCTGCCGCCTTGGCGATCCTCGCTCCGGAACTCGTTACCGAACAATTCGCCAAACTGCCTACCGTGGCGCCCGGTCAGGACGATCTCGAGGTCGTCTTCGAGTTTCCGGAACTCCTGCGCGAGTCCGTACCGGTCGACCCGGAGTCGTACGGCGGCCCGGCCGCGAGAGCGGACGTCCCGCCCCGGAGTACACGGACGGAGACCGGGGTTCCGCCGTCCTCACGTGCCGGGACACCCGCGCCGGCGCCGGCCGCACCGGTTCGAATCACCGAGATCCATATTCAGGCTGCCTCGTTCCGCGATGCCGGCGAAGCCGACCAACTCCGGGCCCGACTGCTGCTGCAGGGATTGCCGGTCCGGCTGGGCCAGGTCGTACTGGGGGACGGCACCTGGCATCGGGTCACTGTCGGACCGATCGAATCGGCGAAGAAGGCTGACAGAATAATGATTCGCTTACGCGAACAGAATCTGTCGGCCATACGCATCAATCCCGGATGACACCTTGAAAGCATCCCGGACTACCACCACTATCGGACCTGATGGAACCGATACGCGGCACCACGGTCCTTTGTGTACGGCGTGACGCCTGCGTCGCCCTGGGCGGCGACGGACAGGTGTCCGCCGGCAATACGATCATGAAAGGCAATGCCGTCAAGGTCCGGCGCCTGTATCAGGGCAAGGTCCTGTCAGGATTCGCGGGCGCGACGGCGGATGCGTTTACGCTGTTCGAACGCTTCGAACAGACCCTCGACAAATACTCGGGCAATCTCATGCGCGCGTCGGTGGAACTGGCCAAGGATTGGCGCGCGGACCGTGTGCTGCGCCGCCTCGAAGCCATGCTCATCGTGGCCGACCGCGGTGCGACCCTGATGATCAGCGGCACGGGCGATGTGGTCGAGCCGGAGTCCGGGGTCATCGCCATTGGTTCGGGTGGGCCGTACGCCCAGGCCGCGGCCAGGGCATTGGTCGACAATACGGATCTCGGCGCCGTCGAGATCGTGGAAAAGGCGCTTGGCATCGCCGCGGACATCTGCATCTACACGAACCACCGGCGCACCGTCGAAAGCCTTGCCGCCGGTTGAACCGCCGGACGATCCGACATGCAAAACAACGCCGTGATGACGCCCAGAGAGATCGTCCATGAACTGGACAAGCACATCATCGGCCAGGATGCCGCCAAGCGCGCGGTCGCCATCGCGCTCCGCAACCGGTGGCGGCGGATGCAACTCAACCAGGAGATGCGCGAGGAGATCACCCCGAAGAATATTCTCATGATCGGTCCGACCGGCGTCGGCAAGACGGAGATTGCGCGGCGCCTGGCGAGACTCGCGGGGGCGCCTTTCATCAAGGTCGAGGCGACCAAGTTTACGGAAGTGGGTTACGTGGGACGCGACGTGGAGTCCATCGTCCGCGACCTTGCCGACGTGGCGGTGAAAATGCTGCGGGAAACGCAGCTTGCCAAGGTGCAGCACCGCGCCGACGACGAAGCCGAGGAACGCGTTCTCGATGCCCTGCTGCCGGAGCCGCGCAACGCGGGTTTCACCACCGACGGGGATGCCGGGCACGAATCTTCCGCGGCACGGCAGATGTTCCGCAAGAAACTGCGGGAAGGGGACCTCGACGACAAGGAGGTCGAGATCGAGATCGAGGCGGTGTCGGTGGGCGTGGAGATCATGGCGCCGCCCGGCATGGAGGAGCTGACCAGCCAGTTGCAGAGCATGATCGGCAACCTGGGTTCCAGCCGGAAGCGTTCCATGCGCATGAAGATCAAGGATGCGTTCAAGAGGCTCCGGGAGCAGGAAGCGGCCAAGCTCATCAACGAGGACGAGGTGAAGGCTCAGGCGCTGGAAGCGGTCGAGCAGACCGGCATCGTGTTCCTCGACGAGATCGACAAGGTGGCGAAGCGCAGCAACGCGGTCGGCGCCGATGTCTCCCGTGAAGGCGTGCAGCGCGATCTGCTGCCGCTCATCGAAGGCTGCACCGTTTTCACGAAGTACGGCATGGTGCGCACCGACCACATCCTGTTCATCGCCTCGGGCGCCTTCCATGTCGCCAAGCCTTCGGACCTGATCCCGGAACTGCAGGGCCGGTTGCCGATTCGGGTGGAACTCCGGGCGCTGACGCCGGAAGACTTCGAGCGCATCCTGGTCGAACCCGATGCCTCGCTCACCGAGCAGTACCAGGCGCTGCTGGGCACCGAGAACCTGGGCATCGAGTTCACGACGGACGGGCTGGTGCGCATCGCCCAGCTCGCCTGCCAGGTCAATGAGAACACCGAGAACATCGGCGCCCGCCGGCTGCACACGGTAATGGAACGTCTGCTCGACGAAGTCTCGTTCTCCGCCGGCGAGACCGCCGGCGCGCCGGTACACATCGATGCCGCCTATGTCGACAAGCATCTCGGGGCCCTGGTCGAAGACCAGGACCTGTCCAGATACATCCTTTGACGGAGTCACCGGCGGTGTAACGATGGCCCGCGCGGTGAATCGGCTCCGTTTGCGCCGAACCTGCCGTACCGGCGGGAACAAGGTGTCTGTCTTCAGGCGTACGTCTGGGCTATCCAACACAGGTCAGCCGTAAGGGGCAACGTCGTGCAGCCTTCCAACATCACCTACCGCAAACGCAGCAAGACCCTGGTGCTGGAATACGGCGCGGACCGCTCGGAGCTTTCCGCCGAACTCCTCCGGGTGTATTCGCCCTCGGCGGAGGTGCGAGGCCACAGTCCGGAACAGAAACGCCTGCAGACCGGCAAGAAACACGTCGCCGTCACGGCGATCGAACCGATCGGGAACTATGGCATCCGCCTGACGTTCGACGACGGCCATGACACCGGCATATATGCCTGGGAATACCTCAAGGACCTCGCCGACCATAGGGAACGCTTTTGGCGGGACTATCTGGCCGACCTGAAAGCCGCCAATGCCTCCCGGCTTCCGGCCATCCCGGTGGGGCATTTCAATCCGGGGAAGACCTGACCCCATTCATTCCGGTTTCCGTTCGCCCCGGAGTGGGTGAGCATTGGCGGTCAGGCGGAGTAAACTTGCGCCCATGAGCGAGGCGGAGCGCAAGAAGAGCTTCGGCGACCGCGAGGTGAGTCCGGAGGAGAAAACCCGGCTGGTGGGTGGGGTATTCGATTCCGTGGCGCATCGCTACGACCTGATGAACGACCTCATGTCCATGGGCGGCCATCGGCTGCTGAAACGGCTGATGGTGGAGATGGCGGGGCTGCACGAGAGTCATCGGGTCCTCGATCTCGCCGGCGGTACCGGAGACCTGGCCCGGTTGATGGCGCCGCTGGTCGGTGAGCGGGGCGGTGTCGTGCTCGCCGACATCAACTCATCGATGCTCGCGGCGGGCCGGGATCGCCTGCTCGACGGCGGAATCGCCGGGGTACGGTTCTGCCGGGCGGCGGCGGAGGCGCTGCCGTTCGCCGCCGATGGATTCGACCGCGTCCTGATCGGCTTCGGGCTGCGCAACTTCACCGACAAGCAGGCGGCTCTGGGTGAGATCAAGCGCGTGCTCAAACCCGGCGGTGTGCTGCTGGTGCTGGAGTTCTCGAAGCCGGTCAATCCGGTGCTCGAAGGATTGTCGGCGGGATGGCAGAGTCTCTGGCCGGCCTTCGGGCGGCTGGTCGCCGGCGACAGCGGCAGCTACCGCTATCTCGTCGAGTCGATTCGCCGGCATCCCGCCCAGGAGGCGTTGAAGCTGATGATGGAGGATGCGCGATTCGCCGAGGTGGAGTTCCACAACCTCCTGGGAGGGGTTGCCGCGATTCACCGGGGAGTGGCTTGAGATGCGTGCCGGCGCCGATCTCGATTCCCTGTTCGCCCGTGTGGCGGAATCGGTGGTCAATGCCTCGCTGCGCCTCGACACCGCCAGCGAGGAGCGCCTGGCCGCATTGGAAGGCCGCTCGTTTCAGGTGGAAAGCATGGCGCCCGGTCAGGTGTGGTCGGTTCGGGTCAGCGATGCGCGCATCGAGGTGCTCCCGGGGCTTGTCGATTCTCCGGACGCCGTCGTCAGGGGCAAGCTTCAGGATCTGCTGGCCTGGTTGGCGTCGCCGGACAGCAGCGCGGCGGAACGGGTGGAGATCGAAGGCAACGCGGCGGTTCCAGCCGAATTGGCCGGAGTATTCCGGGCATTGGCGCCGCAGGGATTGCTTACGCCTGTCCACGCGGACGACCTCCTGGGCGCCGCGGAACTGGCGGCTGCGGTTTTGAGTTCGGCGGCGGAAGGCGCCGCGGGCGCGTGGCGCCGGGTCTCATCGGTACCTTTTGTGAACCGCGACAGCTTCGGCGCCGCCCAGGGGGAGATCGAGAGTCTGCGCACTGAAGTCGAGCGGTTGTCCGCTCGAGTGGGCACGCTGGAATCTGCCGGGGAGGCGCGATCGGAGGCGGGGGAAAAGGAAGCCGCGCAAGCGGACGGTCCGGACCAGGGCATTGCGGAATCCTCTCCATCGGGGGATGCGCCGGAATGAAGCGCCGGCTGTTCCAGATTGCACGGGTCGCTGCGCGCCATCGTCTGGATGCGGTCCTGCCGGCCGATGCGCTCCTGGAAAACGAGTTGCCCGTTGCGGTGCGTCTGGTTCTCAAGACCTGGCCCGGCCGATGGGTTCCGGCCCGGGGCGCGGAACCGGCCGTGCGCCTGCGCCTGTTCTTCGAGGAACTCGGCCCCGTCTTCATCAAGTTCGGCCAGTTGCTCTCTACTCGGCGAGACCTGTTGCCCCCCGACTTCGCCGATGAACTCGCGAAGCTGCAGGACCATGTGCCGCCCTTCCCCGGCGGGGATGCCCGGGCCATCGTCGAAGAGGCCCTGGGCGACCTGTTCGGCGCCCGCATCGAGCGTTTCGACGAAGAACCGGTGGCGTCCGCATCGATCGCTCAGGTGCACGGCGCCGTCCTCGGCAGCGGTGAAGAAGTCGTGGTGAAGGTGGTTCGGCCCGGGCTGGAGCAGGTGATCCGCGATGACCTGGATGTTCTGATCCGGGTCGCCGGCTGGATTGACCGGCACATCGTGGCCAGCGGCCGGCTGCATCTGCCCGAGGTGGCGAGCGACTACGCGAAGGTGGTGCTGGGCGAACTGGACATGATCAACGAGGCCGCCAACACCCAGCGGTTGCGGGACAATTTCGCCGGTTCGCCGCTGCTGTACGTTCCGCGTGTCTACCACGACCTGACGCGCCCGAACGTGCTGGTGCTCGAGCGGGTCGAGGGCGTGCCCATCGGCAACGTCGCGGCGTTGCGCGCCCGGGGCACGAATATGGAGACGCTGGCCAACCGGGGCGTGGAGACGTTCTTCACCCAGGTGTTCGTGCACAACTTCTTCCATGCGGACATGCACCCGGGAAACATTTTCGTCGATGTCGAGGATCCGGAAAGCCCACGCTACATCGCGCTCGACTGCGCCATCGTCGGCCAACTGGAAAAGCGCGACCAGGACTACCTCGCGCGCAACGTCGTCGCCTTCTTCAACCGGGACTACGAGCAGGTCGCGCGGCTGCACTTCGAGTCGGGTTGGATACCGCAACGCACCGAACAGCGGGAATTCGAGCAGGTGATCCGTGAAGTCTGCGATCCGATCTTCGCCAAGCCCTTGAGCGAGATCTCCTTCGGGCACTTCCTGGTCGAACTGTTCCGTACGGCGGCCCGGTTCGACATGGAGATTCAGCCGCAGCTCGTGCTGTTGCAGAAGACGCTGCTTTACATTGAAGGGCTCGGGCGCCAGCTTTATCCGGAACTGGACCTGTGGCGAACCGCCAAGCCCTTCATGGAGGACTGGATGCGCGAACGCGTGGGGCCGTTGGCGATGCTGCGCGGCTTCGCGAAGCGGGCGCCGGAGGTCATGGAGCAGCTTCCCCGGCTCCCGGAATTGATACTCGATACCGGCCGCAAACTGTCGGGGCTGGAGAGCGCCCTCAAGGAACAGCAGGCGAGTGTGCGCCAGATCGAGGAATCCGTCGCCAGGCTGCACCGTGGGCGCCGGCGCCGGCGCTTGTCCGGAGTGGCGTTGATGGCTGTGGCCATGGTGCTGCTCTGGGAACCGGTCATGCAGGCGGCCTTGCCAGGGCTTGGCGCGGCTGCCGGGCTGTTGAGCGCCGCCGTAGGCTCCTATCTGCTGGTCAAGGCCTGAGGATCCGCTCGCCACGCCGCTGCAAACGGCATCTCAGCGTCATACGGACGGGTCACCTGCAAACACGCCTGCCGATCGGAGAGATCTGCGCAAACCCGGTCCGCGCGCGAAAGACGCAACGAGCGTGTAACGCGCCTATAATGAGGCCCGGCGATGGATTGACGGGCGCAATGCAATGCGCTGGCGAGCGTTGGCGCGCGTGGCCGCAAAAGGTCCGCGAAACGCCGCGATACCGGCGGCGCAAACGGGGCGCCCGTCGCATCCGCCGACATCGTAGCTCTGCAAGGAGGCTGACCATGCCCGGAGGATTCGGACTTACTGAACTACTGGTCGTCCTGGCGATCGTCCTGCTGGTATTCGGACCCCGGCGGCTCAAGAACATCGGCGCCGATCTCGGAAACGCGATCCGGGGGTTTCGCAAGGCGGTGACCGACGAAGAGGCGAAAGCCGGGGCGGAGAAAGACCCGGGCGTCATCGAGGGCGAAGTCGCCGGACAGAAAACCGAAACCAGACAGGATACGCATGTTTGATATCGGTTTCCCGGAACTGATGCTGTCGGCGGTCGTGGGCCTGCTCGTCATCGGTCCGGAGCGCCTGCCCGAGGCGTTGCGCACCCTGGGTCTGTGGCTTGGCCGCATGCGCCGCAGCTTCCAGTCCGTCAAGGCCGAGATCGAGAAGGAGATCGGCATGGACGAAGTGCGCAAGCAACTGCACAACGAAGCGATTATGGAGGAGATGAAGCGTATCGAGCGGGAGGTGAAGGCAACCGTCAATGTTGCCGCCGAGGCTGCACGGATCGAATCCGTCGATCCCGCGCCGCCGCAAGCCGCACAAGCCCGGTCGGCGGAACCGCTGCAGGGTCCACCGGTCGAGACCGGGCAGGCGCCGGCGGAACCGGCCAGGACGGACATTGGATAGGCCCGCACGCTGGATCCATGCAAGCCGACCCTGAATCGACCATTCCCGAGGATCCCAAAACGCCCGTTGACGATGCGGCAGAGCACGATGCGCTTGTCGACAGCGCGGAGATGCCCTTCATGGCGCATGTGGTGGAACTCCGTCAGCGCATCCTGCGGGGGCTCGGCGCGGTGCTTGCCCTGTTCCTGCCCATCTATTTCTTTGCCAACAATCTCTACGAACTGGTCTCCGCGCCGCTGATGGCACACCTGCCCGACGGCGCCAACATGATCGCCACGGAGGTGGCCTCCCCGTTCCTGACCCCTTTCAAGCTCGCGGTGTACGCCGCGATCTTCGTCGGCATGCCGGTGCTGTTGCACCAGGCATGGTCTTTCGTCTCGCCGGGGCTGTACAAGAACGAGAAGCGGTTCGCGCGGCCGCTGCTGGTCTCGAGCGTGGCGCTCTTCTACCTCGGCATGGCGTTCGCGTACTTCCTTGTCTTCCCGCTGGTGTTCGCCTTCATGGCGAGCGTCACGCCCGTGGGCGTGACCATGATGACGGACATCAACCGCTACCTGGATTTCGTTCTGACCATGTTCTTCGCGTTCGGCTTTGCCTTCGAGATCCCGATAGCGACCCTGCTGCTCGTCTGGTCGGGCATCAGCACCGCGAAGAGCATCGCCAACAAGCGTCCCTATGTGATCGTGGGGTGTTTCGTGGGCGGGATGCTGCTCACGCCCCCGGATGTCATCTCCCAGTTGTTGCTGGCCCTGCCCACCTGGGTGCTGTTCGAGGTGGGCATCCTGTTCGCCCGTGTCGCCGAGAGGCGCAGCGAAGCCGACTGACGCGGGCGGGCTTCAACGGGCCCCGTTTCTCTCCAGAAGAAATGTCGCCGGGCCGTCGTTGACCAGGGCGACCTGCATGTAAGCGCCGAAGCGGCCCGTGTGCACGTCCGGGCAGCGGTTTCTCAGACCGTCGGCGTAGGCTTCGTAGAGCCGTTCGGCCTGTTCCGGCGGTGCCGCGCCGCTGAATCCGGGCCGCCGGCCCCGGTTCGTGTTGCCCGCCAGCGTGAACTGGGAAACCACCAGTATGGATCCCCCGACATCCAGCACGGAGCGGTTCATGGGTTTGTGCTCGTCCGGGAAGATGCGCAGCCCCAGGGTCTTTTCCACCAGCCAGTCGACCTGGGCCGGCCCGTCCTCCGGGAAGACCCCGACGAACGCAAGGAGTCCGGGGCCAATCTCCGCGACGACGGACGATTCCACGGTGACCGAAGCGCCCGCCACCCGTTGCAGCAGAACCCTCAATTACGGCGCGGTCCCACAGATTGAGGCATCGCCCCGTCAGCCCGCATATCTCACCAAGCCGCTTGTTGAGTCACTGAATGTCATTGCGTTTCAATCAGGTACCTTCGCTTTTTGGAGGTTCTGCCCGGCACAGACTGCGCTGGCCACGCCCTCGCTGGTCTTTTGCCCGCGTGCGCGCACATGCTCGCTCCACCATAGGCGGGGCTATGCTTTAAGCTCGCGAGCACGCGCACGCGGGCAAAATCCTGCGCGATCATCGCGGCCCTTGGTGAGATATGCGGGCCAGCCCGGGGTTCGTTGCGCGAATACCCCTCTGGCACTACACTGCGCGGCCCACCGGTAACCGGGCGATGCACCGGACCGGCCACAACGCGGTCTGCGGGAATGAACATGACTCGTTTGCAGCCTTTGCCCCGCGAGCGTAACGTCGGGCGAAGCGATGCGTCAGTCGGGCGAAAAGGCGTTCGGCGGGGGCGTAGATGACTCATTCGAAACCCTGTTCCCGCGATGGAAAGGTATGGCAGGCGGCGATTATGGCGGAACCGATCAAAGCTGTCGCGCTCATCTCCGGGGGCCTCGACTCCATGCTCGCGGCCAAGGTGGTCATGCAGCAGGGCGTGCGTGTCGAGGGCATCAATTTCTTCACCGGTTTCTGCGTCGAGGGCCACACCCACGCGATCCGCGCCAAGCATCGCGCCAGGCCCAAGCGCAACAATGCGCTCTGGGTGGCGGAACAGCTCGGCATCAAGCTGCACATCATCGATGTCATCGAGGAGTACAAGAAGGTGCTGCTCGAGCCCAGGCATGGCTACGGGCGCAACCTGAACCCCTGTCTCGACTGCAAGATCTTCATGGTGGGCAAGGCGCTGGCCTGGTCGTTCATGGAGGAGCACGGCTTCGACTTCGTGATTACCGGGGAGGTGGTCGGCCAGCGCCCGATGAGCCAGCGGCGCGACACCATGAGCGTCATCGCCCGGGAGTCCGGGGCGGATGACCGGCTGCTGCGCCCCTTGAGCGCCAGGAACCTGCCGCCGACGCTGCCGGAGCGGGAGGGCTGGGTCGATCGGGAGGCTCTGTACGGTTTCGAGGGCCGCAACCGCAAGCCGCAGATGGAACTGGCCAGGCGGTTCGGATTCACCGACTGGGCACAGCCCGCCGGCGGATGCTGTTTCCTCACCGACGAACAATACTCCAGGAAACTTGCCGACCTCTGGGACAGCCGGGGCAGCCGCGAATACGAACTCGATGACATCATGCTGCTCAAGGTCGGGCGCCACATTCGTCCGGCGCCTCATTTCAAGCTCATCGTGGGACGGGAGGAAGGTGAGAACGCTTACCTGGAAGGCTACCGCGGGCAATTCATCGCACTGCGGCCCACCAGTCACAAGGGGCCGCTCTGCCTGATCGACGGCAAGCCGGACAGCAGGGATGTGAGGCTCGCGGCGCGGGTTCTCGCCCGCTACAGTCAGGGGCGTACCGCCTCCAGTGTAACCGTCGTCGCCGATGAACCGGGCGGGGATCGCACCGAACTCAGCGTGGCGCCCCTGCCGCCATCGGAGATTCCCGCCGCCTGGCACGTCTGAATGGCCGGCAAACCGCACATCCCCCTTGAAACGCTGGATGCTCGGGGGTTACTGTGTCCGCTGCCCGTTATCAGGACCCAGGACAGGATAACGGCCCTGCGTCCGGGTACTCTGCTGGACGTTTTCGCCACCGACCCGGGGACGCTGGAGGATATCCCTGCCTGGTGCAGGGTACACGGCCACGAGGTGGTGGAAACGGAGCGGGATGGGCGCGAACTTCGCATTCGCGTCAAAGTGCTTGGTCGTTCATAACGCTGAAAGGCAGTGATTGCCTTTTTGCTGTTCATTGGTGCAAGGGCCGTTATGGTGCACTAAATGGGTGCGCCCATGATTGGGCCGGAACGGTCAAAGGCGCATGGGAAGGGACGTGGCACATATGTTGCCTATATATGTTGCCGAGGATTCCCGAGGGCTCAGCGACCGGCCAAGGAGCCGGTTGCTGGAAGAGGTTCGCGCGGTTTGCCAGGGTTGCGGCCGGCGCGTTGAATGGAGCGGCGCTCGCTTGGCGCTTGGGCTAATACAGTCTCAAAGGTAGAGAGATGTCAGAAAACACACTGAAGCTAATCGAAGACAATGATGTCAAATGGGTGGATCTCAGGTTTACGGACCCCCGGGGCAAGGAACAGCATACGACCATTCCGGCGAGCCGCGTCGATGCGGACATGCTGAGCGACGGGGTCATGTTCGACGGCTCGTCCATCGCCGGCTGGAAGTCGATCAACGAGTCCGACATGATCCTCATGCCAGACGACTCGACGCCGGTTCTGGATCCGTTCCGGGACGAGGTCACCATGAATCTGCGTTGCGACATCGTCGAACCCATGACCATGCAGCCCTATGAACGCGACCCGCGGTCCCTTGCCAAGAAGGCGGAGGCCTATCTCGCCTCCACGGGCATCGGCGATGAGGCGTTCTTCGGCCCCGAGTGCGAGTTTTTCGTATTCGACGATGTGAAATACAAGGTGGAGATGAGCGGCGCCATGTATTCGATCAGCGCCGAGGAAGCGGCCTGGGAATCGGGCGCCGACTTCGAGGGCGGCAACCTCGGCCACCGGCCGGGCGTCAAGGGCGGTTATTTCCCGGTCCCGCCGGTCGATTCCGGCGCCGACCTGCGCTCGGCCATGTGCTCGGCCATGCAGGCCATGGGCCTTCCCGTCGAAGTGCACCACCACGAAGTGGGCACCGCCGGCCAGGCCGAGATCGGCGTACTCTTCAACACGCTGGTGCGCAAGGCGGACGAAGTGCAGATCTACAAGTATTGCGTGCACAACGTCGCCGATGCCTACGGCAAGACGGCGACCTTCATGCCCAAGCCCCTGGTCGGCGACAACGGCAACGGCATGCACGTGCACCAGTCCATCTTCTCCGGTGGCAACAACGTGTTCCACGGCGATGCCTATGCAGGGCTGTCCGAGACGGCACTGTTCTACATCGGCGGCGTGATCGAGCATGCCCGGGCCATCTGCGCGTTCTCCAATGCCAGTACCAACTCCTACAAGCGCCTGGTGCCGGGCTTCGAGGCTCCGGTATTGCTGGCCTATTCGGCGCGAAACCGCTCGGCGTCGGTGCGGGTGCCGTACGTTCAGGGCGGCAATCCGAAGGCCTACCGGGTCGAAGTCCGTTTTCCGGACAGTACCGGCAATCCGTACCTGACCTTTGCCGCCATGCTCATGGCGGGCCTCGACGGCATCAGGAACGAGATTCACCCGGGCGATTCGTTCGACAAGGATCTCTACGACCTGCCGCCGGAAGAGCTCGAAGGCGTGCCCACCGTGGCCAGTTCGCTCGAGCAGGCAATGGCGGCGCTCGATGCCGACCGCGACTTCCTGAGGGCAGGCGATGTCTTTGCCGACAGCATGATCGACGGCTATCTCGCGTTGAAGCAGGAGGAAGTGGATCTTCTGAATTCCAGCACCCATCCGGTGGAATTCGAGATGTACTACTCCCTTTAGCGCACATCTCGCACAGACGCGCATGGCGAGGGCGGCGACACTCCCGGTCGCCGGAGCCGCCCGGGCTGCGCCGACATTCGCGGCGGGCGCCGAAACGGCTGCGGCCTGAGAGATCGATGAGACGCTCGGGACGGAGGGTCGGTGAAGAGGTACGGGAGTGAGGACCGGCGCCGCAGGTCAGCCGATGGGCGAAAGGCGCTGGCGCCGGCCATGGCCCTGTGGTGTGCCGCTGTCGCGGCGGCTGAGCTCCGCGGTCAAGTCACCGGCGTGGGCCCGGAAACCTACATCGGCGCAGTGATCGTCTCGCCCGGGAACGATGCGGCGGTGCGCAGCAATGCCGGCAATCTGACCGTCCGCGCGCGGATCGATCCCCAATTGCAGAACGGCCACCGGCTGCAACTGATGCTGGACGGCGTTCCTCGGGGCGTGGCGCGCCTAACCCGCATCGCTCACCAACTTCCTGCTGCGGACGCCGATGCATCGCGTAAGCGCGGCCGTGCGGTCGGTATGCGAGGGGTGCCCCCTCGCGCTCCCCGGCTGAGGGCTCCCTCCGGGCGCCTTGACGTACTGTCGAGTACGCCTGCGCGCCCCTGCGGTCCGCGCGACCACGCAGGACGGCGCCTCGACGCCCTCGCGACGAAAGTTGGTGAGCGATGCGGGCTAGTGCCGGCATTCGAGCTTCAGAACATCGACCGCGGCACGCACAGCCTGCAACTCCGGATTCTCGACAATGCGGGCGCGGTCGTGTTCGCCGGGGCGCCGAGCACTTTCCACCTCTTGCGCCATTCGCGCCTGCACCCTTAGCCCGCATCGACTTGCCGGCCCGCGTGTGCCGGCGATCCAGATCCGCGCATTGACCCGACGGGCTCCATGCACTATTTTGGTGCACGATACCCTCAGGTGAGACCAGTTTCATGGTCGGGAACTGGACCGATTCTTGCTCGGTTTTCTTACCGTGGTTTTCGACTCCCATATCCAGATGCCATGCCACGGCTGCCGGAGGCGGCCCGGTGCGCTGTTGCATGGCATCCCCGGCGGCGGCCCGCAGCGGGCGATTCGGGTTCCGAGACGGTAGATCGGATGGACATTCCCGTACCGTTCGTGGAGCGGCAGGTGCTTGAGCACCAGACCATTGCCATCGTGGTGGTCTCCGGGAGGCTTGCCGTCAAGTTCGTCAATCCGGCGGCGGAGGACCTGTTTGGCGTGAGCGGCCACCGGGTGCTTGGCGCCTCCCTGGAGGCGCTGTTTCGGAACCCGCACAAGGTTCTCGGCAATTCTGCCGGACCGTCTGCCCGGGAGCAGTCGTTCACCTTGCGTCAACAGCACCTGTTCCTGCCGGGCGGGGAGGAATTGGTGGTCGATCTCACCGTGGTGCCCATCGACGGGGGAGACCTGCTCATCGAAGCCCAGCCGTTGAACAGGTTGCTGCGCATCAATCTGGACGACCGTTTGATCAATGTGCAGAAGACGACCGCGGAACTCGTCCGCGGACTCGCGCACGAGATCAAGAATCCCCTAAGCGGCATCCGCGGCGCCGCCCAGTTGCTCGACCGCGAGCTCGACCGCCCGGACCTTGCCGAATACACCCGGGTCATTATCCGGGAGGCCGATCGACTGACCGAACTGGTGGGCAACATGCTCGGTCCGAGCCGACCCTTGAAAGTCGCATCCGTCAATGTGCACAAGCTGCTCGAGCATGTCGCGCGGATTGCGAAATCCGGCATGGCGCAGGCGGAACTCGACATGGCGCGCGACTACGATCCCAGCCTGCCGGCCGTCGATGCGGATGAGGACCAGTTGATACAGGCGCTCCTGAATCTGGTGAGCAATGCCTGCATTGCCCTCGAGGAGGCGCCGAAAGGACGGATCACGCTGCGCACCAGGGCGCTCCGTCAGTTCACGATCGCCGGGCGGCGCCATCGGCTCGTCGTACAGATCGACGTTATCGA
This sequence comes from Candidatus Azophilus sp., assembly GCA_965220425.1. Taxonomy (GTDB): domain Bacteria; phylum Pseudomonadota; class Gammaproteobacteria; order Pseudomonadales; family Azotimanducaceae; genus Azophilus. Next base: position 460,265 of record OZ244830.1, read on the forward strand.
CAACGGACCGGGCATCCCCGAGCAACTCATCGACCGCATGTTCTATCCCATGATCAGCGGCAGGCCGCATGGCACCGGGTTGGGCCTCGCCATCGCCCAGAACATCGTCCGTCGCCACAACGGTGTGCTCGAGTGCGAAAGCCGGCCGGGACGCACCCAGTTCTCGGTCATCCTGCCCCTGACCTTCGTGGAGGAGGCTTGAACATGAATACCGCAAGCGATCCGGCAACCGTCTGGGTGGTCGACGATGACCGCTCCATCCGCTGGGTACTGGAAAAAGCGCTCGGACGCGCGGGCATCCCGATCCGGTCGTTTGCAAACGCCGACTTTGTTTTCGACGCCCTGGCGGACGATCGCCCGGCCGCGGTCTTGACAGACATCCGCATGCCCGGCATGGACGGATTGCAACTGTTGGAACGTCTGCGCGAGACGGATCCCGATCTGCCGGTCATCGTCATGACGGCGTATTCCGATCTCGACAGCGCGGTCTCGTCGTACCGGGGCGGGGCTTTCGAATACCTGCCGAAGCCCTTCGACATCGATGAGGCCGTGGCGGCCGTGCGACGCGCCATTGCCCACGGTCAACAACGCGATGCGGACGTCGAAGCCCCGGCCGCCGGTGACCGGGAGATCATCGGCCAGGCGCCGGCAATGCAGGAAGTGTTCAGGGCGATCGGCCGGCTCTCCAGCTCCAATGTCACCGTACTCATCGACGGACCGTCCGGCAGCGGCAAGGAGCTGATTGCGAAAGCCCTGCACCGGCACAGCCCGAGGGCGCACCGGCAGTTCGTCCCCCTGAATGTCGCGGCGATTCCGGGCGAACTCATCGAATCGGAATTGTTCGGCCACGAGAAGGGCGCCTTCACCGGTGCCGCGGGGCGGCGCGTCGGGCGTTTCGAGCAGTCGAACGGGGGAACGCTGTTTCTCGACGAGATCGGCGACATGCCCATGAAGATGCAGACCCGGTTGCTCAGGGTCATCGCCGAAGGCGAGTTCCACCGGGTCGGCGGCTACGACTGCATCAACGTGGACGTGCGCATCATTGCGGCGACTCACCAGCAGCTCGAAGCGCTGGTGCAGAAGGGCAAGTTCCGCGAGGACCTGTTTCACCGTTTGAACGTGATTCGCGTGCATGTGCCCGGGCTTGCCGACCGCCGCGAGGACATTCCCCTTCTCGCAGCCCATTTCATGGAGCGCGCGACGCGGGAAATCGGCGAGGAAGCCAAACAGTTCGATGCCGAAACGCTGAACTACCTGTCCAACCTGCCGTGGCCGGGCAACGTCCGGCAGCTTGAGAATACCTGCCGCTGGCTGGCGGTAATGGTCACGGGGCGCCGGGTGCTGATCGATGACCTGCCCCCGGAACTGAAGGGAGAAACCGCCGAGCCCCGGGCCCTGTCCTGGGAAGCGGCACTGGCCGACTGGGTGGCCGCGGCCCTGGCCTCGAACCGTTCCAGACCCATCCTGCACGAAGCGCTTCCGGCCTTCGAGCGCGCGGTGATCGTCACCGCGCTCAAACACACCGGGGGCCGGCGCAAGGAAGCCGCCGAACGGCTCGGATGGGGGCGCAATACGCTGACCCGCAAGATTTCCGAACTGGATCTTTAGACAGGGCGCCGTTGGGTTCGACCTGGCGTGCCGGAAGACAAGCACGGCAGGCCCGCTCGGAGCCCGAGTGATCGTCCGGTTTTCGCGCTCGACCTGACTTGACCGATAAATCGTGTAGATTCAATGGGTTGAAAAATGATCCATGAAAGTGGCCGGCGCTGGCCGGAGGGGCCTCCGCCCTGCCCGGAGCGGCTTGCGTCAGTGGGTGATTTCCGGGTCCTGTTCCTGCTGCTTGCGCAGCGCTTCGACATAGAGGGCATCGAAGTTGACCTGGGCGATGTGCAACGCCGGGAAACCGCCCTTGAGCGTCAGGTTGTCGATGGCTTCCCTGGCATAGGGAAAGAGGGTCGTCGGGCCCAGGGTGGCCAGCATGCGCTGCAGCATCTCGCCCTCGAGGTCTTCCACCGAGAACAGCCCCGCCTGCTGTATCTCCACGATGAACGCGGTCTTGCCGCCCTCCTGCTTGGCGCGAAGCGTCACGGTGAGAACGACCTCGAAGTGGTCATCGTCCAGTCGGGTGGAGCGCGTATTGATATCCGCCTGCACTTCCGGCTGAAAGTTTTCGGTGAATACCTGGGGGCTCCTCGGCGACTCCCATGAGGCATCCTTCAGGTAAATGCGCTCCAGGCGCACCTGAGCGGTCATGCTCTCACCACCGGCAGGCTCTGGTTTCGCCATTCGGTAACGCCCCCGGAGAGCCGGGAGACGTTTTCGAAGCCGTACTTCCTGAGGATGGAGCCGGCCGTGCCGGAATGCTGCCCCATCTTGCAGGCGACGACGATGGGCCGTTCGCGGTGTTTCTTGAGTTCGTTGACCCGGCCGTCGAGCGAGGCGAACGGTATGTTGAGGGCATCGACGATGTGGCCTGCGTCGTATTCCTTCTTGTCACGGACATCGAGCACGAGAGCATTCTCCCTGTTGACGAGATCGACCAGTTGCTGGGCGGTTACGGAGCGGCCGCCGCGCCGCGTTTCGTTTCTGATGAACAGCGCCAGCAGAATGACGAACGCCGCGACCAGAATGGGGTGGTTGCCGATGAATTCGAATACCTGGTCCATAACCGATGGATGTCAATTCCGGTAAGCGTTCGACCTGCTCTGCCCGTCATGGTATCGGTTTCCTTCCCGATTCGAGCGCCCCACTCAACACAGCCGGCAAATATCCTGACACCGCGTATCCGGCGCCGCCGCGGCGATTATACAGGGTTGCCGATCGGATGGCGCTTGCCCCGGCGTCCAGTCAGTGAACCATCCGGGCTAGAATAGGCGCGACTGAATCCTCCCGCTCCGTTGCCGGGCGAGTTTGCATGCCGGCGGGAACGGGGACCATTCGGAAACTTCGCTGTCTTGAAAGATCGGCACATACCGAAGACCACGCTGCTCGTCGTGCTGGACGGATTCGGTCACCGGGATGCCGTGGAGCACAACGCCATCGCCGCGGCCGATACGCCCAATTGGGACCGGTTCCTCTCAACCAGGCCGCATACGCTCGTATCCGCATCCGGCGCGGATGTCGGCCTGCCTCCCGGACAGATGGGCAATTCCGAAGTCGGACACATGAACCTGGGCGCCGGCAGAGCGATCCTGCAGGACCTGAGCCGCATCGACCGGGCCATCGAACAGGGCGAACTGGAAAGCAATGCGGCGCTGGGTGGCCTGTTCGCCCGGGTTCTGAAATCGGGCGGCGCCCTGCATGTCATGGGGCTCCTGTCGCCGGGCGGCGTACATTCCCATGAAGAGCAGGTATTCGAACTGCTGCGGATCGCGGCGGGCAAGGGCGTGAAGCCTGTCTACCTGCACGCCTTCCTGGACGGCCGCGACACGCCGCCCAGAAGCGCCGGCGCCTCGCTGGAAAAAGCAGCGGCATTGCTGAAAAGCCTGGGGGCGGGCCGAATTGCTTCGATCACGGGGCGATACTACGCCATGGACCGCGACCGCCGCTGGGACCGGATCGAGAAAGCCTATCGACTGCTCGTCTCCGGCGCCGCGGATTTCCAGGCGGAGGATGCGTGGCAAGGTCTCGAGCTCGCCTACAAGCGCGGCGAGTCGGACGAATTCGTGCAGCCGACCGTCATCGCCCCGGCGGGGGAAGCAGCGCCCCGGCTGGCGCCGGACGATGCTGTCGTGTTCATGAACTTTCGAGCCGACCGGGCCCGGCAGTTGACTCGCGCGCTGACGGAGCCGGGTTTCGATGAATTCGATCGCGGCACCTTGGTGCGCCTTGTCGACTTCGTCACCCTCACCCGTTATGCGGACGACATCGACGCCGGTTGCGCGTTTGAACCGCCGGAAGTCGCCAATACCCTCGGCGAGACCATGGCGCGGCTCGGCAAACGCCAACTGCGCATTGCGGAGACGGAAAAATACGCACACGTCACGTTCTTCTTCTCCGGAGGCCGGGAAGAACCCTTTGCGGGCGAGGAACGCGTACTCGTGCCGAGCCCCAGGACAGCCACCTACGACCTGCAACCCGAGATGAGCGCACTCCAGGTGACCGATGAACTGGTGGCCGCCGTCGCCTCGCAACGCTTTGATCTGATCGTGTGCAATTACGCCAACGGCGACATGGTGGGCCACACGGGTGTATTCGATGCCGCCGTTCATGCGGTGCAGACGCTGGACCTCTGTCTGGGGCGGCTGGAGGAAGCGCTCGCCGCTCACGGCGGTCAGATGCTTGTCACGTCGGACCACGGCAACGTGGAAAAGATGCACGACGCCGCATCGGCGCAACCCCACACGGCGCACACCTCGGAATTGGTGCCACTCGTCTACATCGGTCCCGATGAACTTTCTTTCAGGGGAGAAGGGACGCTGGCGGATGTGGCGCCCACGCTGCTCGAACTCATGTGTCTCGAGGCGCCCGCGGAAATGACCGGCCGTTCGCTGGCCCGGCTTCGGGAGCGCCGGAGCGCGTGACCGGCGTACCCGGTTCGCGCCCCACCCGGATTCTCGTCTTTGTTCTGGCTTGTCTACACGCGTGCGAGGTTCCGGCCGCGGAGCCGGCGGAAGGCGGGCGGATTCAGGCGGAGCTTGAGCGTCTCACCGAAGAACTGAACAGCCTGGACTCCTGGCTCTCCCGGGCGGAGCAGCGGCGTTTGCGGTTGCTGAAGGACTTGCGGACGCAAGACCGCGCCGTGGCCGCGGCTGTGGCCGGCGTGGGAGCAAGCGACGCCGCGCTGGCGCAAATCGGGGCGGATCTGGCGCGGCTCGATGCCGAGCGCAATGAACTGCAGGCGAAGAAGAGCCGGGAATCGCGCCGTATCGGAGAACATCTCGCTGCTGCCTACCGGCTCCAGGGCCAGGATTTCCTCAAGCTGCTGCTCGATCAGCGGTCTCCCGCGCCCGCGGCGCGCATGCTCGTCTATCACCGGTATCTCGTTGGAGCGCGCCTCGATGCCCTTGAGTCGTACCGGCTTGCATCGTCGCAGCTTGAGCGGAACGCGGCGGCGCTGGCTGCGCGCGAGGCAGCGGAACGGAAGGAACGGCAGCGGTTGGTGGTTCGCAAGCGGGAACTGGAACAGAACAGGATGCAACGGCGGACGCTGATCGCAACCCTGGAAAGGGATGTCGAAGACAGAGCCGGCCTGCGCGAGGCGGTGTTGCGGGATCGGCAGCGTCTGCAAGCCCTGTTCGCCGAGTTGCGGCGGCGATCGCCCGGACTCGACGGAACCGACTTTGCCGGCCGCAAGGGTTCGCTGCCCTGGCCGCTCGACGGCGTGCCGGTCAGCCGTTTCGGACAGCCTCGGGCCGACGGGCGCCTTGAGTGGCGTGGCCTTTTGCTGCGAGCGGAGCCGGGCAGCCCGGTCAGGGCCGTCTATCGCGGGCGGGTGGTCTTCGCGGACTGGTTGCGGGGCTTCGGGCTGTTGACGATTCTGGACCACGGCGACGGTTATATGACGCTGTACGGGCACGCCGAGGCGCTGGCAAAGCGCCCCGGCGAGATGGTGGAGAGCGGCGAAGTGATCGCTCATGCCGGACAGAGCGGCGGTATTCGGACCAGCGGGCTGTACTTTGAAATCCGCCGGCACGGCAACGCCACGGACCCGCTGCAATGGGTGGTCGAGCGAGGCTGAGGCGGCGGCCTCGATTCCCGGAATTTCCAGGCGCCGTCGATTCGTTCGTGAGCCAGCGGGGCCGGGCGCGCTACACTCAAGCAATGGGCCTGCGTTTCATCACGCTGTTCGGAATCGTCGCCAGTATCGTGACCGGCATAGCACTGGGTATATCGGGTTACCGCGGCTGGTTCGATGACGTTGCACCGTCCCGGCCGGCCAATGTCTTCGAGCAGGCGGCCAGATACATCAGAACCAGCTACGTCGAGGACATTGAAGAGGGTCAGCTTGTCGGCGACGCGCTCAAGGGCATGCTGGACGGTCTCGACGAGGACTCGAAATTTCTGGACCGTGACGCATACGAACGTCTGCAAGCGGACACGGCCGGCCGGTTCGGCGGTATCGGCATTGAACTCGGCCTGCGGGACCGCTATTTCACCGTTATCGCAACGCTGGACGATGCGCCGGCGGCAGGCGCGGGCGTGACCGCGGGAGACCGGCTGATCGCTCTTGACGGCGAATCCCTGAAGGGCAAAAAGCTGCTGCACGTGATCGACCTGTTGCGTGGACCCCGCGGCTCCGAGGTGAGACTGACACTGGTCCGGTCAGGCGGCAGGTTCGAGGTTACCCTGACCCGGGCTGGAATCGATGTCGAGAGCGTTCGCGCCCGTTGGCTGGAACCCGGATACGCCTATGTGCGCATTGCGCGTTTTCAGAAAGATACCGGCAACGACTTTGCGGACGCGATCAGGGTTCTCGGACGGGACGGCGAGCTCGCCGGCCTCGTACTCGACCTGCGCAACAACCCCGGAGGCGTGCTCGGCGCATCGGTGGACACGGCCGATGTCCTGCTCGAGCGGGGTCTCCTCATCTGCACGGAAAGCAGGCCCGGCATGCAGCGGCTGGAGCACCGTGCGCTTACCCGGGATCTGCTGAAAGGAGCGCCGGCGGCGGTGCTGATCAACGAGCGCTCGGCATCCGGCTCGGAGATCGTGGCGAGCGCGCTGCAGGATCACCGGCGCGCCGCCGTCCTGGGCGCGAAGAGCTACGGCAAGGGCTCCGTGCAATCCGTGCTGCCGCTTGCCGGAGACCGGGCGTTGAAGCTGACCACGGGCTATTACTACCGTGCCAACGGCAATTCGCTGCACGCGAGCGGCGTGGTTCCCGAAGTTCGCATGGAATCGTCCGACGATGAGGCATGGCTGGCGCGTGCTCTGCAGATCGTCAAAGGAGAAGCCCCGGCGTCCCGGTAGCGCGGCTACGGACGGCCTGCCTGAACGGCAGACCATCAAGCGTCCAGCAATGCCTGTCCGGCGCGAAAGTCGAGTGTTCCGGCGTAAAGTGCCCGTCCGGTTACGGCGCCGAGCAGGCGCCGTCCTGCCTGGTCGTCGGCTGCCTTGAGCCGCGCGACGTCGTCCAGGTCGTTGAGTCCTCCCGAGGCGATGACCGGAAGCGGGGTTGCATTCGCCAGTTCCAGGGTGGCTTCGACGTTGAGCCCCGAGAGCATGCCGTCGCGCTCGATGTCGGTGTAGACGATACCGGCCAGGTCCAGCGTTCCCGCACGTGCCGCCAGATCGAGGGCGCTTTGCCCGGAGGTGAGATCCCATCCCTCGGTGGCGGCCTTGCCGTTTCTGGCATCGAGCCCGAACAGCACGCAGCCGGGGAAGGCATCCGCCATCATCGGCAGAAAGCCGGGCTCCTGCACGGCCCTGGTGCCGACGATTACGGCCTCGACACCGGCATCGAAATAGGCGCCGGCGGTTTCCGCCGAGCGGATGCCGCCGCCGATCTGGACGGGCACGCCCGGCGCCGCCTCGACGATTCGCGCGACCAGGCCCTGGTTCTTCGGCCGCCCGGCGAAAGCCCCATCGAGATCGACGATGTGCAGCCGCCGGCATCCGGAGTCCGCCCAGCGCTCCGCCATGGCCACGGGGTTCTCGGAATACACCGTGGCGTCGTGCATGCGTCCCTGTTGCAGGCGTACGCAGCGGCCTTCCTTCAGGTCGATCGCCGGGATCAACAGCATGGGAAAGGCGTGTTACAGAGAACCTTTCGTCGAGGGCACCCGGCCCTCGATACGGGGGTCCAGGGCAACCGCGGCCCGCAGCGCGCGGCCGAAAGCCTTGAACAGCGTCTCGGCCTGGTGATGGGCATTGCCGCCGCGCAGGTTGTCGAGGTGCAGGGTAACCAGGGCGTGGTTGACGAAACCCTGGAAGAACTCGTGCAGCAGGTCGACATCGAAGTCGCCGACCCGCGGGCGCACGTAGTCGCAGCGGTAGTTGAGCCCCGGACGGCCGGAAAGGTCGATGACGGCGCGCGACAGGGCCTCGTCCAGGGGCACGTAGGCGTGGCCGTAGCGCGAGACGCCCTGTTTGTCGCCGATGGCCTTGGCGAACGCCTGGCCGAGTACGATGCCGACATCCTCCACCGTATGGTGCGCATCCACCTCCAGGTCGCCCCTGGCTCGGATGGTCAGGTCCACCAGCCCGTGGCGGGCCACCTGGGTCAGCATGTGTTCGAAAAACGGCAACCCGGTCTGCAGGTCGCTCGCTCCGTTGCCGTCGAGGTTCAGGGCAAGCTCGACCTGCGTTTCCCGGGTATTCCGCGTTACCTTGGCGGTTCGCGCGGCGGTGGGCGCGGATGTCATGGAACCAGTCCGGATTGAGGCCGGCCGCGAGTATACGGGATACCGGCGCCGTAGTGTCCCGTTGCACAGGTTTCCGCCGATGCAAGAAAAGCGCGTCCCGCCACGTAGCGGACCCGGCGAATCAGAGACGGTCCAGCAGGCTTCCGTATGGCAGGAACCTGTTGTCCGTGTGGCGTTTGACCCAGGCCGTCAATTCGGGGGGCCAGGCGCCCCGGGCGCGCAATGCCCTGGCCAGCGGGATCACCGGGGAGTTCGACCCGGCCTTCCAGGCGGGAAACCTGCCCTCGGCCAGCGTATAGAAGCGAATCAGGGCGATTATCTGGTCGCCGTCCAGGTTCTGCAACGCAGCCCGCCAATCCGCCCGGTTGGCGTGTGCGGACCCGGCAAGACGCTCGACGGCCGTTGACGACAAGCCGAAATCCTCGTCGATCGACCGAGTCGCGGCCGCCAGCAATTCATCGAGAACCGGGGTGCTCAACTCGGTGATCCGCTCCGATGGATTCCAGGTGCCTACGCTCAATGGGGCGCCTCTCGATTAAAGCCTTGAGGCCGTGTGTTCGGCAGGTGAGTGTATATGAGCACCAGGTACCGTTGGATCGTTCGTTGTTCCCTATAATGACCGAACTTTCGGATCATCGGGCGATCATGCGCAGAATCCTGGTCCTCGCCTTGGCGCTCCTGGCTATTGTGGCCGGATTTGTCGTCTGGTTCGTCCAGGATGCCAATCGGTTCAAACCGGCTCTGATGGCCCAGGTCGCGCGGGAGACCGGCATTCACGTCGAGGTTCGCGGCGACCTCGCCTGGCGTTTCATGCCGCGCTTGTGGCTGGCCGCCGAACGGTTGCACGCGGTCCATGACGGGCGCACCTGGTCGCTGGACCGGTTGGTCGTACGCCCCGATATCGCTTCCCTGATTCGCAATCCCGGAAGCCTGGACCGGTGGCGCATCAGGGAGGCCGTCGTTCAAGACCTCGCAATCGACGATCCGAGCGGCCTGATCCAGGCGTCCCGGATCAGGATCCGCAACATCGGGCTCGGCGATCCAGCGTATCTGGAGGCAGGTGTCCTCTACACTCCGGAGACCCTGGAACCCATTGAGGTAACGGTTGCCGGTACCCTGGCCGTGGAAACCGACCGCTTCAGCGTTCGGGGCCTCAGGTTCCGGATGCCGGGCGCGGCAGGGTCCTGCGACCTGCAGGCGATGCCGAACGGCAAACTCTGGCCGCCGCCGGTGGAGAACGGCATATTGCCCCTTGGAATCATGCGCGCCTACGATTGGGACGGGCGTTGCGACCTCGAACGGATCGACCATGGGGGCGAGACGATCGAAAACGCCCTCGTTGTGCTCGACAACAAGGAAGGCGGCAGCATTGTCACGGTGGATGCACCGTCGTTTCTGGGTGGCAAGGCGCAACTGGATGCGGTTGTCCGGGCGGACTCATCGCCGGTGACCTGGGAGGTGCGGCCGGTACTTGCGGGAGTCGACAGCCGCAGGCTTGCAGCCTGGTCAGGTGGCAGCAGCGTGATCGCCGCCAGGGTCGACTACGGGGGAACGATCAGAATGACCGGCAACACGTCGACGGCGCTCGCGGCTTCGATCGTGGCGAAGACCCGTTTTTCCACCGGGGCGGGGGAGATCGACGCCACCGCATTCGCCGCTCCGCTGGCCGAGTTGGCGGCGCTTTGGGATGTGCGCGGCTCCGCAACGTCAATGCCTGCCAGGTTCGAATACGAAAGTCTGAGCGGCGGCTGGACGGTCGACGGGGAGCGGCACCGGCTGGACCTTGCCGTGGACAGCCTCAGGGTGGAAGCGGAGGGCGACTATCTCGTGCATGACGACAAACTGGATCTGCGCGGCGTGGTTGCCCCCGGGGAGAGCATCGAACAGTGGGGTCTGCGTCTCGCCCCGGCATTGGCGGGCATGTCCTTCCACTTCCGGTGCGACGGTTCGGCGGCCGATCCGCGCTGCCGGCTGGATGTGGAACGCACGCTCCTGGGCGCGGGGGCGGCGGAGGGAAGCGCCGTGGCGCGCGGACTCATCGACAGGCATGTTCCCGAGGAGTACCGGGCGGCAGCACGCTCGATCCTGGACTCGCTGGACGTGCAGGTCGATGCAGCGCTTCGCAAGGACCCGGAGGATCTGATCGAGGAACAGGTGCCGGAAAATTATCGGGGGATGGCGCGTTCCCTGCTGGATACGCTGGGCGAGGCCCTGGACGAGAGAAACCGATAAGACGTTGGACTGGTTCGCTCTACGCCTGCTCGCCTGGTTCGACGGGCACGGCCGCAAGGATCTGCCCTGGCAGCGGGATCCGTCGCCGTACCGGGTATGGGTCTCGGAGGTCATGCTGCAACAGACCCGGGTGCAGACGGTCATTCCCTATTACGAGCGTTTCATGGCGCGCTTCCCCACCGTTGCCGGTCTTGCCGGGGCGGACCTGGACGAGGTGCTGCATCTGTGGACGGGACTCGGTTACTACGCGCGGGGACGCAATCTGCACAGGGCGGCCATTCAGATCGAGCAGGCCGGCGGCGGTTTCCCGTGCACCCGGGAAGGTCTGGAGGCACTGCCGGGCGTCGGCCGCTCGACGGCTGCCGCGGTGCTTGCGCTGGCATTCGGTAAACGCGCGGCCGTTCTGGACGGCAACGTCAAGCGGGTTCTCAGCCGTTTCCATGCTGTCGAAGGCGACAGCGCACGGTCTGCGACGCAGGCGGAGTTGTGGGAACATGCCGAGACGCACACGCCGGAACGCCGCTCGGACGACTACACCCAGGCGATCATGGATCTGGGCGCCACGGTGTGCATACGGCAGGCGCCGAAGTGCGGGTCATGCCCGTTGGCGGACCGCTGCAAGGCGTTCGCGGCCGGCCGTGCCGGAGAGTTGCCGATGCGTCGCCGATCCCGGGCGAAGCCCATACGCAATGCGCGAATGTATGTCATCGCCACCCCGGGGGGAGCCTGCCTGTTGGAACGGCGAGCCACCGGTGGAGTCTGGGGCGGACTGTGGACCCCGCCGCAGCGAGGCGCGGACTGTACGCCCGAGCAGATTTGCCGCGAGTTCGGAATAGATTGGAAATCCGTAACGCGGAGCCGGGCCGGGCCGGTGTTTCGACATACGTTCTCGCATTTCCATCTCGACATCGAGCCGTACTACCTGTTGTTGGACGGAAAGCCCGCGCAGGTCGCGGAGGGCGGTCGGACCCGGTGGTGTCGCCCAGGCGAAACCCGCACTGTCGGTCTGCCCGCGCCGGCGGTTACACTGTTGGCCGGCGTTTCCGATGTCGCCCGCCAATTGAGTTGACCGGACCCCTCGACCATGACACGCACCGTCTTCTGCCGCAAATATCGACGGGAACTGGAGGGATTGGAGGCGCCCCCGCTTCCGGGCCCCAGGGGCCGGGAAATCTTTGCGACGGTATCCGGCAAGGCCTGGGCGGAATGGCAGGCCCTGCAGACCATGCTCATCAACGAAAAGAACCTCAGGCTCATCGATCCGGAAGCGCGGCGCTACCTCGCCGACCAGATGGAGAGGTTTCTCGACAACCGGCCGATCGATCGTATCGAGGGATACGTACCCCCGGCAGAGTAACCCCCGGAGATCCATCGCACCCGAGGCAGAGCCGGGTTCGATGTCATTTCTTGGCGCGGCTGCCAAGTTTCAAATCACTGTTCCGGCACCTTCATAAGAACCGCTAGCCCGCATCGCTCACCGTCTTTACGCCACGAACAGGGAGGGCATGGGGCCGGTCGCTTTCGACAACGACGGCCGCCGGGTGTACATGGTCGACAACACCGGGCGTGAAAGGAACGTGATTCGCACCTACGACCTGATTACCCGGGAACTGGGTGAACCCGTCTACGGCGGTGGGGACATCGAGGCAATCGATGTCCTGCAGGCGTCGAATCCCGAAGGCTTCGGCCAGACTCTCTGGCGGGCCGGGGACAACGAGTGGGGTCGGAAGATGCAGGACGACAAGGACGACGGCGCCCGCTGGCTGGCGGAACAGGGCATTGCGGTCCGGGGGGTCTGTAGGAGAATTGACCCGGCGTCAACACAGAACGGCGATCTGCTTGCCCTCGATCATCTCGAAATCGATTTCCACTCCGAGCCCGGGCTCGTCGAAGGCGTGTACCTGCCCGTTGCCGTCCACTTCGATGTCGCGCACGAGTCCGTGCTTCTGCGCCCGGGGCGGTAATAGCACCTCGAAATACTCGCAGTTGGGGATGGCCATGGTCAGGTGCAGGTTTGCCACGTTGTTCAGCGAGTTGCCGCCGTGATGGATTTCGTAATTCATGCGAAACGCCTCGGCGAGGTGCGCGGTCTTCAGGCAAGACGTCAGCCCGCCCTTGATGGCTACATCGCCGCGCAGGTAGTCCGTCGCACGGTTCATGATCCAGGGCGCATAGGATGTCGGGCCGGCGGTGGGCAGTTCGGTCGCCATGATCGGAATCTGCAACACCTGCTTGAGCTTGACGTAGCCGTAGAGATCGTCGTCGGCCAGCGGGTCCTCGTACCAGTAGAAATCGAGGTCCTGGATCGCCCGTCCTACGCGCAACGCCTGGGGGTAGTCGTAGGACCAGGTGGCATCGAGCATCAGCCGATAGGCGTCGCCTACCGCCTCGCGAACCGTTCGGCAGATCTCGATGTCGCGTTCCGGGACGGCCGGCGGGTGGATCTTATAGGCGCTCCAACCGGCTTCCTTGTACGTCAGCGCTTCCTCGGCATAAGCTTGCGGCGAAGCCAGGACAGCGGAACTGGCATAGGCGGGCGCGCTGTCGCGGCAGGAACCCATCAAACGGTGGATGGGCATGCCGGCCGCTCGCCCGGCCAGGTCCCAGAGGGCGACATCGACGGCGCCGATTGCGCGGATCATCTGGCCGCCCGTGTGGCCGCCGGTACGGGTCATCATCGCGTTCCACAGTCGTTCCCGAGCCAAGGGGTCTTCGCCCATCAGCATTGGCTTCAGGCGCTCCACGACAAAAGGGGCATCGCGGTCCGCCGGGGCGTAGGAGGAACCGATGAAGGCGAAACCGGCGACATCGGAATCCGTGTCGATGCGCACCAGGCCCATCTGCGCGGAGCGGCTTACGGAACTCGCAACGGCGCGGGTATAGCGGGTTGGCGGAATGCCTTCCCAGCGCCAGAGTGTAACCGTCACGTCGGTAATACGCATGATTCTGCCCCCCTGCCCGTCGAGTTCGCCACGGAGTGTACACGCGCGGCAGACGGGCGCGCCAAATCGCGGCCGAGAAAGCTTGGGCGAGGTGCGGCTGGCGTTCGTACCGGCTCGCGCATCCAATCCGGCTTTGGACCTGGGACGGCAACGGGCAGAGCTACTCGACGCCCGGGAGGCGTCCATTGCTTGACGGTATCATGGCCCGTCGCTTTAATACGCGCCCTTCCCGTGCCCCGCTTGCCGGAAGCCCTCGGCCAGGTAGCTCAGTCGGTAGAGCAGCGGACTGAAAATCCGCGTGTCGGCAGTTCGATTCTGCCCCTGGCCACCAATGCAACCTGTTGGAAGATCAGGCGTTCGTCACGTGTTCGGGTTAGCCTGGGTATCGATCTGGACGTTCAGGTCCGGATGAGCGAAGCCGATGGTTGTCTCCATGCGGGCCAGTCGGTTCGCGCATTTCTGTTTGACCTTGTTGAACATTGCCCACTTGGGCTCCAAGGGCTCTAAGGTCTGTGCGCAACTGCTGAATGTCGTCTCGTTGCCATGTGGAAAGTGTCAGCATCAAGCCGCCGAGCGCCACGAGCAACGCGATGCCGGTGCCGACGATGGTCCAGGATTCCTGACTCATTTTCGATGCTGGGTGCTGTCCGCCATGCCCAGGATTGTAGCGGCTGGCGAATCCGATCGGAAGAAGCTATCGCTTACAAGCAACCGGTTTTATTTGAAGGCTTGAACGTTGCTTTTCCGTTCGGCGCCAGCGGTTCGCAGGTCGAATGAGCAACCGCTTGACGGGGCCATGATGACGGTCTGAAAAAAAAGGTCTCCGGAACGTCTTGGCAGGCGTTCCGGAGAAGTTTGGCGAGATCGAGGGTATCTGTCGTCGTAGTCCGGTTCAGCCGGCAACGGCGATCTTGCGCGGCTGGGCTTCCGCTCCCTTGGGGAGCACAACCTCCAGAACGCCGTTCTCGTATTTCGCCGAGATGGCTTCCCGGTCGATCGTCGCCGGCAACGCCAGGCGTCGGTGGAAGTTGCCGCTGATACGCTCGCTGCGCAGAACCTTGCCGTCGTCGCCGGTCTCGGTCACTTCGCGCTTGCCGCGAATGGTCAGGACATTCCGGTCCATGGTGATCTCGACATCGTCGCGCTGCACGCCGGGCAGGTCGACCCTCAAGAGGTACCCGTTGTCGACCTCGCGGATGTCGATGGCCGGCGTCCAGTGGTAGTCGCCGGAGGCAAAGTCGTCGTTGACCGCGCGCAGGCCGTTGCCGAACAGGCGGCCCATGTCGCGCTGCCAGCAAACGAGAGCGTTGAAGGGATCGTAACGTGAAATTCTCATGTCGTCGTTCCTCCTGTGTCGGTTGCTGTTTCGCCGGATTGCGCCGGCCGTTGACGGAAAGATGGGGGCGCCGCGGGGGATTTCAAGCGACGTGACGCCGAAGCGCCGCGCCGTCCCGCGTCCCCCTGGCGCCGGGCTGGGCAGAAAGCCCGGCTCCGGTGCGCGAAGGAGTCAGCGCTTTACGAATTCCAGCGCGATGCCGAATTGCTCGTCGTCGTAAACAAATGCCTCCCGTCGACTGCAATTCAGTCCCAGGCATTCCAGATTCGCAATGGATTCATCGATCTGCCCCTCGGACAGGGCGGCACGCTGCTGCTGAACAAGGCGAGCTTTCTGAAACAGGAGCTGTTTTGAAAAATTGATGATGTTTTCCAGGCGGACATCGAGCGGAATGTGGGATCGCTTGGAAGAAAAGGATCCCAGACAGGCACTTACAAAATTCCGCAGGAAATAGGGGTTGGGCATGTGCTCGGCCTTGTCGGTCAGTTCCTGACAGGTCTTGTTGATGAGGTCCCGCATCGCTTTGGCTTGCCGATCGGCGTTTTCGGCGCCTCCGAGCTGAACCAGGCGCGACAGAAGCCGGGCGACCAGAACCAGTAGCGCGGACTCCTCGGCCATGCGGATTTGCTCGAGGGTATACCTGACCTCCGCTGTCAGGTGCGAATCCCGGGTGTGTACCAGTAGCGATACGGTACCGTCGGGTACCATCCAGGCGGCAACGTTCCTGCTCACCGCCTTGCGGTCGCAGTACTCGAATCCGTACTGGCTGATTACCCGCTCGAAACTCGAATCGGGCAGCCGTGCAGATTCGGCTTGGGTGCTGTCGCGCAAAACGACATTCAAAGGCTCGAAATCCGCATGCGGAGGCGGACGTATTTCTGCCTGGTCCAGCCCGGTGTAGCTGAACGTTTTGCCGGTTTCCCTGGCGATCGTGGCGAGCGACAGGGCCAGGGTGCCGTTGCCGCAACCGATATCCAGAACCCGGTCTCCGGTGTTCCAGTCCCTGCAGGCAGCCGTCCAGAAATCTTGCAGCGCCCGTTCCTGCGCCTCGTCGGCGGCGAAGGCTCTGGTCAGTTCCGATTGCCAGAAATTGCTCCAGCTCAGCGCTTCTTCGGCATGTTCAGCCATACTGCAGGTCCGCCCAGAAGTTGGCCGCCACGGTAATCCGCCGATTGTCCCCGTAGTAGGGCGTTACGTGGTGCTTTACGAAAGCAGGGAAGATCAGCAGGTCATCATTCTGCAGAAAGTACCTGGCTCCATCGAAGGAAACATCCCGATGCTGCCGGCGGTTGAAACGGTCCAGGTACATCGAGGCAGTGGATCTGGGATCGGCGAAAACGAGACATCCCGATTGGTCCGCTTCGGAACAGGGGAATTCGTGCCCGTTGTCGACACAATAGACCAGGCTCCAGGATGCGTTGGGATGATTGTGGGGCTGAAAATAGCCGCCCGCGGAAGTGATATGGAACCAGCTATGGTGTTTGATCCGCTCCATCTCCACCGCCTCGGGTTTCATTTCCTGCACAACGGCCAGAAACGCCTGCAGGTGCGCCAGCAAAACGGCTCTCAGGGCTGCGATTGCGTCATTGTCGGGGCTGTCGAGAAAATCGAAGCGGCTTTCGAATACCTGCGGGTGCCGCCCCTGGGGCGGCTGGCGATGCCGGTGGGACTCGTTCTGCCGGCCCAGAATGAGCTTTCTTAACCGACACCTCAGCTTGCCGTCATCCAGATTGGTGTGATAGACCGGCGTTGCGAAGAGTTTTCGGATCATGAAAAAACCCGGGCCAATGGCCCGGGTTTATACAACACGTCGACCGTCAATTGAAATTGTACTGCAGGCGCGCAAAATACCTGCGGCCCGCGAGATCGTAGAGTACGCCCGTAATCGAGTCGTTGTGTCCACCGATGCTGTCGATTACCGGCGGTTCATCGGTAAAGTTCTGAACCCCCACGGTCAGATCCACGTTCCACGGCGAGCGATACTCGAAGGTGACGTCATGAGTCATGGAGGCGTCATAGTCCTCGAATTCACCGTCACCATGCTCGCCGATATAATTCATCGCATAGTTGACGGTGAATGCATCCCTGGTCAGACGGACTATCGCGTTCATACGGTTCTCCGGAAATCCGCCTTCGGTGATGAAGTCGATCACGTCTTCGTCCGCGGAATTCTGCACGTCATACTTGAAAAAGCGCGACCACTGCAGTTGCCCCTCAAGCGTGCCGATATCCAAGTCCCGATTGAATTGAGCGCGAACGTCGAGACCGCTGATGTCATAACTTGCGGCGTTGGTAATCACATTGGTGATTGAAACCAGCCGCCCCAGGCCGCCTGCGGGCCCGGGCGCGCCTCGCACGACCTCGGTTCCCGGAGGAATAATACCCTCTGCCGCAAATCGCACGAGTTGACCCAGCCTCAACTGAGTCGCACGGTCCGTGGTGTCGACCTCGAAGTAGTCTGCGCTGAATGACAATCCGTCAACGAAGGGTGGCGTGATAACCGCGCCGACATTGAAGGCTTCGGAGTTTTCAGCCTGCAGGTCCGGATTGCCCCCGGCGAAGTTTTCGACCTGGAACGTCGGGCAGTCGACAGGGGCGACGCCCTGGGATTCGCACTGGGGCTGGTCCGTCACATCGTTGAACGATTGACTCAGCTTCGAGTACAGGTTGGTCAGGTCCGGCGCCTTGAAACCTTCGTTGTAGGAGGCTCTCAAGACCAGCCAGTCCGCGGCGGTGGGGTTGAACCGAACATGGACCGACGGCGTCACCGCGGAGCCGAAGTCGTTGTAGTCGTCCCAACGCAACGCCGCTCCCACTTCCAGGCCCTCTATGACGGGCACCAGCAACTCGCCGTATGCTGCCTTGCGGGCGCGGTCGCCCGCGGCGGAGTTGCCGGCGGAGCCGATGACATTGCCGGCTTCGCGCTGCCTGTCGTAGTTGTCGTTGTAGTCTTCCTCGGCCCACTCCCCGCCGAGCGCCCACCCGACCGGGCCGGCGGGCAGGTCGAATGCGAAACCGGAAAAGCTGATACCGACCTGGTTGAACTGGGTATCGAGGTCCCTGGTCAAGGTGGCCGAGCTGGCGAGTACCGCATCGGCATTGGCTGGGGACAATGGATCGAGCACATCATAGGCTCCGGTCGCGGCCAGGTCTTCCAGAATGTTCTGGAGGATATAGGTGTTGCCCTCTTCCGTCGCGCTGTAATAGTAATGCCGCGCGAAGGCATCGAACGTGATCCTGCCGTCGGCCAGTTCGCCTTCCATGCCGACCACCATGTCGAACTCGTCACGCGTGGTGTTGTCGTCACGGGGTCCGTGGGCCACAAACCGGTGGAATGCGGAGAAGGGCTGCCCGTTCGCACCGGCCACGGGCGTCAGCCCGTTCTCGATCCGGGCAGGCTCGTTCACGCCGAAGAAACCCACCGCAGGCGCATAACGGCCGAAGCTGTTGATGCGTGAGTAGCGGTTTTCGGCGTACACGTTGACATCGTCGGTGAGTTGATAGCTTGCGTCGACGAAGGTGCTGTAGCGCTCTACCGCACCCGTCTGTGCCGAAATGTCGGCATATCCGAAGCCGCAACCCGCGCCAGGAACACCGAACGGAGTGGTGAAGATGCCGGCGTAGACGGACGGGTCGCAGTCCCCGATCGGATAAGCGGCTGAGAAACCGGGCGCGAAGCCCGTATTGCCGCCCACGCTGATGCCTACGGTATCGCCGAAGGTGGTTCCGTTCACCTGCACGGAACTGTAGTCGCGATCGCCGTCGAATATGGCTTTTCTCTCGAAGAATTCGAAACTCGCGATGACTTTGCCGCGGTCGCTTGAAGCGCCGAACAGCGCCTTGATGTGCTCTTCGTCCGCCCCCTTCGCCTCGGGACGGGTCATGCCGACCTGAATCTCCGCGCCGTTGTAGTCGTCGCGCATGATGAAATTGATGACGCCGCCGATCGCGTCCGCGCCATAAACGGCCGAGGCGGAGTCGGTCAGGATTTCGATTCGATCGATGGCGGTCAATGGAATCGAGTTCAGGTCGACGGACGATGAACCGGTGAACGGATTGCCGGGTACCCGACGGCCGTTGATCAGCACCGCGGAGCGCTCCGGGCCGAGCCCCCTGAGGTCGACCAGCGCGATCTGGCCGAACGACGAACCAGAGCGCTCGCGGAACGATCCGAAACTGTTGTAGGTCGTGTTTCTCAACACGTCCGCCACGCTGTTGTAGCCGGACACCTGCAGATCGCCGGCGTCGATGACCGTTACAGGTGTTGCCTCGTCGTCCACGGCACGCTTGATGCGCGACCCGGTAACAACGACTTCTTCTACCTCGCCTGCGCCTTCCTCTGCCCAGACAGGCAGGGCGGTCGAAGCCATTCCCAGAGCCGATGCGGAAATTGCGGCCTTCACAGCCACGCTGAGCTTGTTGCGTTCGAACATTGAGAATCCCCCCAAGTTTCGCGAATTGCGATCGGCACTGCCGGCTTGGCCGGACCGAATCGCTTTAGTCGCGTTCAATATATATTGCCGGCGCCAACAGGCCACCCTGCTACCGCAGAAGTTATCACGACTATGTCAAATTTTACAGCAATAAAATGCTGAATCGGGTGGGTTTTTCGAAATCCGATGGGTTTGGGTCAGGGTGCGATGGACGGACCTTCCAGTCGTCCGCAAAAATCGCTTTCCATTCTCCAGGTACTATCTGACTGTTGTCGTCAGGTGCTCTGCGAAAAAATTGCCGAGCGCTACGAGGCGGCCGGTTTCGTTCTCTGCCGACGCAAAGCCATGCCCTTCTCGATCGATGTACATCTCGATTACCTGTTTACCGGCTGCCTTGAGCGCAGCCGCCATGAATTTCGTCTGGCGTTCGGGTGCGCGCACATCGTCGCGGCCGGCTGACAGGAACACGGGCACCTTGATTCGCTCGGCGTTGAATGCCGGAGAGTCCGCCCTGTGGACTGTCACGTCCTCTCCGAGTACCCGCTTCAGGTAGGCGAGGCCCTCTTCGGTATCCGGTATGTCTCCGCCCCTGAACATTTCCGGCAAGCTGTAGACACCGACATGGCCCGCGGCGCACACGAAAGCATCCGGCGCCCGGAATACGGCGCTCAAGGCATTGAACGCGCCATAGCTTGCACCGTAAATGCAGGCATCTTCGCTGATTTCCTTTCCCGCGAGCGACAGGAAACCGGCGATCACATCATCCACCATCAGCCTGGACCATTCACGGTATCCGCTTTCGATAAAGGCCTGTCCGAATCCGCCGCTGCCGCGAAAGTTGACCTGAACCACGTTTAGGCCGATCGCCGCCAGAAACTGGATTTCCCGGTCGTAGTGAAAGGTATCGAAGGGCCCGTGGGGTCCTCCATGGACCAGAACGACCGAGGGCGCCTGTTGCGGGGTGTCGGTCAGGGCTCTGGTCAGGAAACCGTGCAGGGTCAGCCCGTCCTCGGTTCGAAAGGCGAAGGGCGCCTTCTTCGCGAGAGGGCGCTCGGCCAACCAGGGCATGCTGTCTGCGAGCTGCCTCAGTTCATTCTTCTTCCGGTCGAACAGGTAGAACCTGCCTGGTGATGTATCGCTGGCCACTCGGGCGATGAACTTCTGGTAAGCGGCATCGACGCTTGTGAAATCGATGAATTGCAAGGGAAAGGCGGCCGCGAGCGACTTGTGGATCCCGGCAAGGGTTCGGCCGTGGGGATTGCCGTTGTCGGGATAGATGAAAGCGGGTATCGGATTCGGATTGGATATGGCCCACACGCCGCTGTGCCGAGAACCCTTGATGTTCCAGAAGTCGAAAACGGGATCCGAGAACAGAGGGCCGCCGCCTTTCAGATAAGACGCCAGCGAAAACAGGCTGGTCGTACCCGCCGTGCCCGCGTCCGCCAGCACCAGGGGGAGTCCGTCATCCCCTGAGCCACTCAGCACTCTTGCACGCGCCGGTTTCTCGCTGACGTGGATTTCGTTCCAGCCTGCCTCACTCAATTCGAAAATACTGGTCAGGTCGTTTTTCAGGTCCTGCACCGAACAGAAGCGCACCTGTCCGTTGCTGTCCACGGCGAATTGGCAAAACCTGCTTGGCCCGCGGGTCTTGTTTCTCAGCCGTCCGGACCGGAGTTGCAATTCCGCGAACGCGGTGCTGTTGGCGTCGAAGGTCTGGACGAGTATCCGGTCTTTTTGCTCGCGCAAGGTGTCGAGCAAAATCGCGCCGACCCGGTTTTCAGGCCGGCCGGCCAATGCACCGGTTCGGTTGATTCCGGCCAGGGGACCGACCAGAACCTTGGATTGCTTGCCGTTGGCGTAAACGAGGGACAGGTTCCCGGACGGCACGCTGAAGTTCCGGCGCATGGGCCGATAGAACGGGGAGACAATCAGGGAGTCGTTTGAGAGCCACGCAGTGCTGCCGAGGCGCCATCGGGCATCGAATTCCACGACATGGAGCGCTTCCATTGAATCCGCGTCGAGAAAAGTAATGGTCTGATCTTCGTCGGATTCGGCGGCGACCATCAGCTTCCTGCCGTCCGGAGAGATCGAAACGTTGCGAACGAACGGACGCTTGGCAAAAAATGCGGCGGTCTCGACCAATGCGGTGTGCGGTTCAGGCTTCTGCGCGCAGGCCGGGTCGGCCGTGGCGAGCGAGGTCAGGATGCAAGTCGCGATGAATGTGGTGGGAAGCCGCATACCGCTATCCTAGTTGAACAAAGCGTCCCATTGGAAACTTTGGCGGAAGGGGCCGGATCGGCTCCGTCTGTCAGGGCTCGCATTTCACAAGATACTCGCATACGGCATTGCGCGCACCGTTCAGGACGCCGTCAACCTGGTTCGGCGCGGCCAAATTCAGCGTGAGGCCAAGGAGGCAGCCTCGCGGTGGCGAGTTTGGTGGCTGCCTCGACGACATCGGGATGCGCGTGCACATCGAGTTCGAGGCCACCGCGGCGGGTGATTGCATCCGAACCCGGCAGCTCTCCTCAAGATGCGTAGCCCCAGTAGGTAAACGCTGCAATCCTCGGCGTCGAGGGTACGTACATGGTGTTCAACTCCCGAACGTTGAATGCTCCTTCCGCCAGCAGTCCGGGAATATCCCGGTTCAGGTGGCAGCCGCCGGATATCTTCTTCCAGTAAGGCGTAATACGGTCCTGCCACCGCTTCACGGCTTCGTCGGGCGCGGCGCCGTGTTCGCTGAACAGCAGCTTGCCGCCCGGTTTGAGTACGCGCCGCATCTGCTCCAGGGCGGCTTTCCAGCCGGGAATGGTGCACAGCGTATAGGTGATCACGATCGTGTCGGCGCTGTCGTCCTCCAGGGGTATCTCCTCCCCGGGCAGGTCCAGCCATTCCAGCCTGAAGGGCGCGGACCGGACACGGGGCCGGGCCTTTTTCCGCATGCCCTCCGATGGCTCCAGTCCCCAGACCATCTCGACCTTGTCCGGGTCGTAGTATTCGATATTGAGGCCGGAACCCATCCCCACTTCAAGAACCCGGCCTTCCGCCCGAGGGACCACCTTTTCGCGTTGTTTGCGAACCGGCTCGGCGCCGCAGGCGCCGTTGATCAGGTGCGGCAGAATGTGGTTGTCGTAGAAGCCCATTGCCAATCTCCGTCAGCTATCCGGCGTTCCGGTCCTGCCGGCATGCCCCATCAGGGATTCAACCCTGTCGCCAGGATTCGATCAACCGGTCATAGGGTACGGTGCGTCCGGGCGGCTTCTCGTTCGCAAGCCGCGGTTTCGGCGCGCCGGGCCGGGCGAGCCAGTCGGCGGCGTCCGTTTCCGGGTTGAGTTGCGGGCCGCACTCCCCCTGGATGCCGATGCGTTCGAGGCGCGCGAGCACCTCGTCCTGCTCTTGTGCCAGGGTGTCCATGGCAGTCTGCGGTGAGACGGTGCCGCTCACGGCGTTGGCGACGTTGGGCCACCAGAGTTGCGCGAGTTTCGGATAGTCCGGCACGTTGGTGCCCGTGGGCGTCCAGCGAACCCGGTCCGGGCTGCGGTAGAACTCGACGAGACCGCCGAGCCTGGGCGCCTCCCGGGTCATGGCTTCGGAACGCAGGTCGGAGTCGCGGATGGGAGTCAGGCCCTCCAGGGTTTTCTTCAACGAAACGGTTTTCGACACCACGAACTGGGCGTAAAGCCAGGCGGCCTTGCGACGGCGCAATGGCGTACTTTTCAGGAAGGTCCACGAACCCGCGTCCTGATAGCCCAGCTTCATGCCCGCTTCCCAATACGGCCCATGGGGTGAAGGCGCCATGCGCCACCTGGGCGTGCCATCCTCGTTCACTACCGCCAGGCCGGGTTCGACCATGTCGGCGGTAAAGGTGGTGTACCAGAAGATCTGCTGGGCGATGTGGCCCTGGGCGGGCACCGGGCCCGCCTCGGAAAACGTCATGCCCTGGGCTTCCGGGGGCGCAAAGCGCTTCAGCCACTGCATGTACTTGCGCAGGGCGTAGACTGCCGCCGGCCCGTTGGCGGCGCCGCCGCGGCTGACCGAGGCGCCCACGGGCCGGCACCCTTGTGCCCGGATGCCCCATTCGTCCACCGGAGAGCCGTTCGGTATGCCGGTGTCTCCGGCTCCGGCCATGGATAGCCAGGCATCGGTGAAGCGCCAGCCCAGGGACGGGTCCTTCTTGCCGTAGTCCATGTGACCGTATACCCGCATGCCGTCCAGGGTCTGCACCTTCTCGCTGAAGAATTCGGCGATGTCTTCGTAAGCCGACCAGTTGACCGGCACGCCGAGTTCGTAGCCGTAGGCATCGCGGAACCGTTCGCGCAGGTCCTCCCGGTTGAACCAGTCGTAGCGGAACCAGTAGAGATTGGCGAACTGCTGGTCAGGCAGTTGATAGAGCTTGCCGTCCGGCCCGGTGGTGAAACTCCTGCCGATGAAGTCGTCGATATCCAGGGTCGGCAGGGTGACATCGGCGCCTTCGCCGGCGATGAAATCCGAGAGCGGCACGACGTAGCCGTAGCGGGAATGGGTTCCGATCAGGTCGGAGTCGTTGACGTAGGCATCGTAGACGTTCTGGCCGGACTGCATCTGGGTCTGCAGCTTCTCGATAACATCGCCTTCCTGGATGAGATCGTGGGTGACGCGGATGCCGGTGATTTCCTCGAAGGCGCGGGCGAGCACTTCGGATTCGTATTTGTGTGTCGTCAGGGTCTCGGAGACGACGCTGATGCGCATGCCCCGGAATGGTGCCGCGGCCGTCGTGAACCAGGCCAGTTCCCCCAGTTGCTGCTCGGGGGACAGCGTCGATGGCTGGAACTCCGCCTCTGCCCACCGCGCCGCGTTCGCGGTGTAGTCGGTGAACTCCTCACCACCCCCTTGCTGCTCATCGTTTCCGCAAGCAGCCAGCGCCACGACCACGATAGCCGGCGGGCAAACACCTCGAAACATGGCTTTCCTCGACCGCTTTGACAGGAGCGCCAGTATAGAGATTGGCAAACCCGGGAAAAACGGCTTCCAGACCTCTTGTTCGCAGACAACGGTTGTCCAACGAATCTGGTTTGCACCCGATGGCCGCCCTCTTGTCGGTCTGGGGCATCGCCTCGTTAGCCTTTGCTCATTACCAGCGCGGCGTAGCCCAGGCTCAGCAGACCGGCAACGGCGACCGGAAGGTCTGTCGCCGCCAGCCACAGGATATGTATGAAGGCGCTGCCGAGCAGGCTGATGAAGAAGCGGTCGCCCCGGGTAGTCGGTATCGGCAACAGGCCACGGCGCTCGACGGTTGGCCGGCGCAGTTCCAACAGGGTCATGAAGGCAAGCGCGATCGCGACACTCGCAAAGAAGGTGGCCGTCGGCCAGGTCCAGGCCATCCATTCCATCATACTCGCCCCATGGCGAAGCCCTTGACGAGGTGCCGGCGCACGAACCAGACAACAGCGATCCCCGGCAGGATGGTCAGCACGCCCGCCGCGGCCAGCACGCCCCAGTCGAGCCCGGCGGCGCTCACGGTACGGGTCATCACCACGACGATCGGTTTGGCGTCGCTCGCCGTCAGGGTGCGGGCGATCAGCAGTTCGACCCAACTGAACATGAAACAGAAGAAGACCGTCACGCCGATACCGCTGCGGATGACGGGAATGAAGATGCGCAAGAAGAACCAGATCCGGGAATGGCCGTCGATTCGCGCCATCTCGTCCAGTTCGCGGGGCACCGCGGACATGAAGCCCTCCAGGATCCACACGGCCAGCGGGACGGTGAACAGGCAATGCGCCAGCGCGACGGCCATGGGGGTGTCGAACAGGCCGATGGCGGAGTAGAGCTGGAAGAACGGCAGCAGGAAAACCGCCGGCGGCGCCATGCGATTGGTGAGCAGCCAGAAGAAGAGTTGCCTGTCCCCCAGGAATCGATAGCGCGAGAACGCGTACGCTGCCGGCAAGGCGAAGGCGACGGATAACACCGTATTGATGACCACATAGGTCATCGAGTTGGCGAAAGCCTCGTACCAGACCGGATTGCTGAAGATCTCCATGAAGTTGTCGAGTGTCGGGTGCGCCGGAATCACCTCCAGCGTTCCGGTAATGTCCTGGTTGCGTTTCACCGCCATGGTGACCAGCCAGTACAGGGGCAGCAGCAGCCAGGCGCAGTACAGGTAGAGCGTCCAGTGCGCCCTGCGGGTGTCAGCGGCCATGGGCGCCCCGCTTCGTCACCGATGTGTAGAACAGCCAGCACAGCAGCAGGATCAGCAGGAAATAGAGCACGGAGAAAGCCGCCGCGGGGCCGAGGTCGAACTGGCCGACGGCCATGCTGGTGAGGTACTGGCTCAGGAAGGTCGTGCTGTTGCCGGGCCCGCCGCCGGTGAGCACGAAGGGCTCGGTATAGATCATCAGGCTGTCCATCAGGCGCAGCATCACCGCGATGGTCAGCACGGCGCGCAGGCGCGGCAGTTCCACGTAGCGGAACACCTGCCAGGCGTTCGCGGCATCGAGTTCCGCCGCCTGGTAGCAGGCCGGGGGGATCGATGCGAGGCCCGCGAAAGCCAGCAGCGCCACCAGCGATGTCCAGTGCCAGACATCCATCAGCAGCAGCGTGATCCAGGCATCGAGCGCAGACCCGGTGTAGTTGTAGGAAATACCCAGAGCGGAGACAGCCGCGCCCAGCAGGCCGATATCCGGACGTGCGAAGATCTGCCAGATCGTGCCCACGACGTTCCAGGGAATGAGCAGGGGCACGGCCAGCACGATCAGGAATGCGGCTGTCGCACGGCCCTCGCGCGGCATGGCGCGCGCGATCCAGATGCCGAGCGGCACTTCCAGGGACAGCACCAGGGCGCTGAACAGCATCTGCCGGAGCAGGGCATCGACGAAGCGCGCATCGCGCAAGGTTTCGCGGTACCAGTCCAGGCCGACGAAGATGCGCGTGTCGACATCGAAGATGTCCTGAACCGAGTAGTTGACCACGGTCATCAAGGGAACGATGGCGGTGAACGCCACGACCACGACGACCGGCAGAACCCCCAGCCATGCCCTGTCGGTCCGCATTGCCGGTCAACCTCGTCCGCCGGTGTGGCGGAGCGGGTTCAGCGGGCGGTGGGGGTGGATTGGCGCTAGCCCGCATCGCTCACCAACTTTCGTCGCGAGGGCGTCGAGGCGCCGTCCTGCGTGGTCGCGCGGACTGCAGGGCGTCGCAGGCGTACTCGACAGTACGTCAAGGCGCCCGGAGGGAGCCCTCAGCCGGGGAGCGCGAGGGGGCACCCCTCGCATACAAAGGCTCAGCCGGGGAGCGCGAGGGGGCACCCCTCGCATACCGACCGCACGGCCGCGCAGGACGGGTGCATCGGCGTCCGCAGCAGGAAGTTGGTGAGCGATGCGGGCTAGGGGACGACCGCACCGGGTTCGAAACTTCCATGGAATCACTGTTGTTCCCTGCGCGTCAGCGCCCCGGCCCGCCGGCGTCGAAACTCGCGTGGGACACCAGGCGGTCGTTGCGGTATGTGACCAGCCGCCCGGAATCGAGCCGCAAGTACGCGGAGTCGGCGCGGACCGGGCCGTCTTGCCGACCGGGTCGATTCCCATGGGCAGGAGCCGGTCCGGCCGGTCCGCCGGCGGGCAACCGGCCCAGGCTCTGCCGAACGTTTATGGTGGTTCCGTCCACGCGAGCGGTGACCATACCCACCGGCAGACCCTTTTCCGTGCCCAGCACCCGAACGCCTTCCACCTCGACAGGCGGGCCTTCTCCGGTAGCCCCAGGCCCCGACTCGACCGTGGCCCATTCCGGCCGGAATCCAACCACACAGGGGCCATCCTCGAATCCGCTGGACGCGACGACCCGATCGCCGATCCGCAATCGTCCGCCCTGGATGTCGGCGCCGACCAGGTTCATGCCCGGGGAGCCGATGAATCCGGCGACAGCGGTGTGCGCCGGCGCTTCGTACAGTTCCAGCGGAGTGCCCGTCTGCAGGACGACTCCCTGGTGCAGCATGGTGATCCGGTCGGCGAACGTCAGCGCCTCCGCCTGATCGTGGGTGACATAGACCATCGTCAACCCCAATTCCCGCTGTATGGTCTTCAGCGCCCGGCGGAGCCGCCACTTGGTGGCCGGCTCCACGGCGGTAAGCGGTTCGTCGAGCAGCACTACCGCGACGTCCGGGCGGGCCAGCGCGCGGGCAATGGCCACAAGCTGTTTCTCGAACAGCGACAGGTCCCGGGGCCGTTTGCCGAGCAGCGGCGCAAGTTCCAGCAGTTCGGCAACCTCATGGACCCTTTTGCGCGCGGCCGGTTTCTTCCAGCCCCGGTTGCCGAGCGCGAAGCCGATGTTGTCCGCGGCGTTCAGCGACGGGTAGAGCACTGGAAATTGAAACACCTGGGCCACATTGCGCCCGGCGCCGCCGAGCCGGGTGACGTCCCGGCCATCGAACCGGACCGTTCCGGAATCCGGTTGCAACAGGCCCGCCAACAGGTTGAGCAGCGTCGTCTTGCCGGCCCCGGAGCCGCCGAGAACGGCGTGCGCCTCACCGTCACCGAGCGTCAGGTCGACACCGTCCAGAACGGCTTCCGCCTCGGTGTACCGATAGCGGAGGTCCGCGATTTCAATGGCTGCCATGGGTGGCCGTTCCCGAGTCGCGGTTCCCGAACCGCAGCAGATCGGCGGTGTCGGCATAGAGCCTGACGCGGGCGCCGAGCGGCAGGTGGAACATGCCGGACAACCGCGCCACCCAGTGCCGGCCGCCGACCCGGCAATGCAGCCAGGTTTCGGCGCCGCTGGTCTCGAGGCTCTCCAACTCGCCCTCGAAGCAGAGATCGTTCGGCCCCCGGCGCTTCACGGACAAATGCTCCGGGCGCAGCGCTTCGCCGGTGTCGAGAACGTTGACGCCCGGGTTGCTCATCAGATCGGCTGCGCGGATGGAGATCGGGGACCGGTACACCTCGAGCGGAGTGCCGCTCTGGAGCTTTGCCTGTGCGTCCAGCAAGACGACTTCGTCGGCGAGATTGAAGGCATCGCGGGGATCCGAAGTCGTGTAAACCACGACCGGGCCTTCCTCGAGCAGAAGTTCACGGAGTTGCGACTCCAGTTCCTCGCGCAGCTTGTAGTCGAGATTGACCAGAGGTTCGTCCATCACGAGCACCCGGCTGCGCTGGGCCAAGGCCCGGGCGATGGCGACACGCTGCTGCTGGCCGCCGGACAGTTCGTGGGGCAGGCGGTCCAGCAACGCATCGATGTGCAGCCGGCCCGCGAGCTCACCTACCGTCCGCGATACCGAAGCCGATTCGATGCCCTGGGCAATCAGGGGGGAGGCGATATTGCGAAATACGTTCCAGTTGGGATAGTTCACGAAGGCCTGGTAGACAAGACCCACCGGCCGCCGCCGGGCGCCGGTGCGGCCGACATCGACGCCATCGATGGCCAGTGTCCCGGGCGGCGACGACGCGAGACCGGCGATTGAGCGGGCGAGCCGGGTCTTGCCGGATTTGTTGCGGCCGAGCACCACGGTAATTGAACCGGCCGCGAACCGGTGCGTGAATGCGCCCGTACCCCCGAGGTCGAGTCCGGTGACTGAAAGCATGGCGCATTTATACTCTTTTGGCGCCCATATCTCAGCGCTACGCCGGGTGGATGGCTCGGGTCCGCGGAGTGCGGTGGGCGGCGGGCTGATCTTTCAAATACAAAACGAAACCATTTTTGTTTAGGATTAGATTCCTATTCTTCAAATTTGCTGCATGCCGATTGTGATCGACAGCCGACTCGCGATGCGCGACAAGTGTGATGGTCTGCCGTTTTGCCGGGCAGTCTGGCTCGTGCTGGCCCTGTCCGGCACGGTCGTTTGCCATGCCGGTGAAGATGGGCAACGGAAAACGGACGATGCCGTCGAAAGCATCGAGCAGGTTCTGGTGATCGGCGCCCGGCACACGGTTCCAGGCTCCGGCAGTGTCGTGGCGCACGAGGCGCTCGAGCGCTTCGACCATACCGACCTGAACCAGGTGATGTCCGCCGTTCCCGGCGTCTACGTGCGTGAAGAGGACGGCTTCGGATTGCGCCCCAATATCGGCATTCGCGGCGCCGCGGCGGACCGCAGCCAGAAGATCACCATCATGGAAGACGGCGTGCTGATCGCGCCGGCGCCTTATTCGGCGCCTGCCGCCTACTACGTGCCCAACATCAGTCGCATTGAGAGCGTAGAGGTGCTCAAGGGCCCGTCCGCCATCCAGCACGGGCCGCATACCGTGGGTGGCGCGATCAACCTGGTGACGAGGAATGTGCCCGATGAGCCGCTGTCGGAACTGGATCTGAGTCTGGGCACGGATGCGTATCGCAAGGCGGCCGCCGCATTCGGCGGTCCGGTGAATCATTCGAACTTCGGCTTTCTGATCGAGGGTTTGCGCTACGCGAGCGACGGCTTCAAGGAACTCGACGGCGGCGGCAATACCGGCTTCGTCCGCAACGACATCGGCATCAAGCTGCGCTGGGCCCCGCCCGGCCCCCTCGACCAGCGATTCGTCCTGAGGCTCGGCTTTGCGGACGAGGATTCGGATGAAGCCTACCTCGGCCTGACCGACGCGGACTTCCGGGCAAACCCGAAACGGCGCTACCGGGCATCGCGTCTTGACCGTTTCCGATCGGAACACGGGAATGCGCACCTAAACTACGGGTTGGCCGTCGGTGGCCTGTACCTGAATGCCAAGGCGTACTGGAACCGCTTCGAGCGCGAATGGAACAAGCTCGACGGCTTCGTCGCGGGCCGGTCACTGCAATCCATACTTGGCGCCGCGCACCGGTTTACCCGGGAATACGACCTGCTCGTCGGCGCCGTGGACTCCATTGCGACGGACGCCCAGACCCTGGACATCACCAACAACGATCGCTCTTTCACATCCCGGGGTCTTCAGGCCACGGCGGTCGTGGAGGGCGGCAACGGTTCTCTGAGCCACAAACTGACCCTGGGCGCGCGGCTGCACGGCGACGAGGTCAAGCGCGACCACCAACCCATGGGCTATCTCATGCAGGGTGGGGAACTTGTCTGGGATGGGCTCGAGCGGCCGCCGAAAGTGTGGAACCGCGCCGACACACTGGCGGTGGCGGCATTTGTATCCGATGAGCTGAGTTGGCGCGATCTGACCCTGACGCTCGGGCTTCGTTACGAGCACATCGATGGGGAATGGGAGGACCTGCGGCACGGGCTCCATCGCAAGAACAGTCAGTCGGTGGTCTCGCCGGGGATTGGCGTGCACTGGCAGGTCACCGATTCGCTCGGTCTGCTCGCGGGCGCCTATCGGGGTTTCTCGCCGGCCGGTCCGGGTTCCACGGGCGTGGACCCGGAGCGCAGCCTCAATTTCGAATACGGTCTGCGTTTGCGCGCGGCGTCCTTGCTCCTGGAGGCGGTCGGGTTCTTCAGCGACTACCAAAACCTGCTCGGCCGTTGCCGGGTCAGCGACTTCGGTTGTGAGGCCGGACAGGAGTTCAACGGCGGCCGCGTGGAGGTTTACGGGGCGGAACTCACCGCATCATGGAGGCTCGATCTGGCGCGGGGATTGGGTCTCGACGCGGATCTGGTCTACACCTACACGGATTCCGCTTTCCAGACCGGTTTCCTCTCCGGCTTTCCGCAATGGGGCCTGGTTCGTGAAGGGGAAGAACTGTCCTATCTCCCACGGCATCGCGTGCTCGCCCGCGTCGGCCTCTCCGGTGCTGCCTGGGAGTTGTCCGCGACGGTAAAGCACCAGGTGAAAATGCGGGAAGAACCCGGATTCGGTGCGGTTGCGGACGGTTTGCACGCCGATGCCCTCACAACCGTCGATCTGACCGCCGCCTGGCAGGTGCGCGAATCGACGATGCTGCAGCTCGTGGTGGGAAATCTCATGGATGAAGCCGCGATCGTCTCCCATCGTCCTGTCGGAGCCCGGCCCAACCGGCCGCGTTGGCTGACTGTACGGGTACGGCACTCGTTTTGATGCAGTTAAGAAAATAAATGAGAACGGTTTGCATTTAGTTTTTGTTTCCCGTAAGTTGTGTGCCGTTCTCCGTGGCCGGCCACACACAGACTCGGCCTTTTGGCAATTGAATCGATCAGGAGGGCCCGATGTCTGCTCCGAAATTCCGTCTTCTGGCGCCAGTTGTCATGGCCGCCCTGCTCGGTGCCTGCGAAGGCGACGATGGCTCGGCCGGCCCGGCGGGTCCCGCGGGCGCGGCCGGACCGCCCGGCGCGGCCGGCGATCCCGGTCCGGCGGGCGGCCAGGGCGAGCCCGGCTCACCGGCTGCTGCCGTCACGCGGGAAGATGTGCTGCGCACCAATGGCAACATGGCCTATCTCGCTTACGGCGATTCACTGGTCACCGCGATCGAATTGCGTACTGCCCTGGAGCGACTCGTGGCCGAACCCGCCGAGGCAAACCTGGCAGCCGCCAAGGACGCCTGGCTCGCATCGCGGGAACCGTACGGCCAGACCGAGGTCTATCGCTTCCGGGTCGGCCCCATCGATGCATTGCTTGACGACGGCTCGCTCGGCGAGGACGGCGACGGGCCGGAGGGAGCCATCAACGCCTGGCCCCTCGGCGAAGGACTGATCGACTATGTTGCGAACGATGTGGATGGCGATGCGGGGCCGGAGATTCCGTCCAGTGTCGCGGCCATCTCCGACAATATCATCGCCGACGCGGCGGGTTTCCCGACCATCGATGCCGGCGTGATTCGCGACAACTTCGAACTCGGCGGCGACGAGCGCAATGTGTCGAGCGGCTATCACGCCATCGAATTCCTGCTCTGGGGTCAGGACCTGAATGCCGACGGCAGCGGTAGCGGCGCCCGGGACGCAACGCCCGGCCGCCGCCCGGTCACCGACTACGGGCTGACCACGGACACCTGCACGAGCGGTAACGATCCGGCGAGCCTCGAGATATGCCAGCGCCGGGGCGCTTACCTCCTGGCGACGGCCGATCTGCTTGTCCATGACCTGACCCGGGTGCGTGACTCCTGGAATCCGAACGGCGCAGACAACCACTACGCGAACTTCGTGGCCGGGGGCGATGAGTCCCTCGCGCTTGTCCTCGAAGGCATGGGCCGTCTGGCATTCGGCGAGCTTGCCGGCGAGCGCATGAACATCGCGCTGCTGACCAACAGCCAGGAGGACGAACACTCCTGCTTCTCGGACAACACCCACCGCGACATCTACCTGAATGCCAAGGGCATCGACAATTCCTTCAAGGGCGAATACACCGGCGTCAACGGCGATACGCACAGCGGCGCGGGCATCGACGACCTCCTTGCAACGGAAGCCATGGCAGACCTGTCCAACGAGATGCGTGCGGCCCTGGAGGACACCATGGCCAAGGTGGGCGTCATCGATCAGGTCGCGCGGGCCGGTACGCCTTTCGACAACCAGATTCAGATGGGCATCAACGAGCCCAACGTGAGCGGCGCGATCCGGGCACTGTCTTCCCAGACCGGGGTCCTCGAACAGGTGATCGCCGGGCTGAACGTCACGACGGGCGATCTGCGTCAGGATACGGAAGAGGATATCTAGTGTCCTGGGTCACATATACGTTGGATTCAGGACGGCCCTTTTGGCCGCTGGCCGCGTTGCGCCTCCTCCCGTGGTGCCTGCCACTGCTCGTCGGCGCGCCTTGCCAGCGACCAAAATTGCTCGCCCTGAACACTCAACGTATTTGTGACCCAGGACACTAGTGCTCCGTCACACTAAAATCTTCGGGTATCCGCGGGTCTTTTTGGCCCCTGACTGCGTTGCTCCTCCTTGCATGGGGCCTGCCATGCGTCGTCGTCGCGCCTTGCCAGGAACCAAAAATCCCTTGCGTCTACCCGAAGATTTTGGTGTGACGGAGCACTAGTGTCCTGTGTCACAAATACGTTACGTTTCAGCGCGCCGCACAAGGGCTGTGGCTAGGCGCGGCCCGCCGGGCGTATCCGGCATACGGCCAAGGGTCGTAACAACGCCACAGCCCTTGTGCGGCGCGCCCTTCGGGAGGGCGCAAAACCACCGATGGCGGTGTTGCGGCCCTTGCAAAGGTCCAGACATTCGCTGCGGACCGCGCCTTGCCCTCGGCGGTTTTGCGCCCTCTGAAATGCAACGTAT
This sequence comes from Candidatus Azophilus sp., assembly GCA_965220425.1. Classification (GTDB taxonomy): domain Bacteria; phylum Pseudomonadota; class Gammaproteobacteria; order Pseudomonadales; family Azotimanducaceae; genus Azophilus. The sequence goes on from OZ244830.1 coordinate 493,579, forward strand.
TTGTGACACAGGACACTAGCGCCTGATTCCAACATCGTTTACTGCGGGCGCCGATACACAAGCCGCGCGAAGCGGCATTCCCGGCGCGGGGCCTGGCTCGGGGTCAGGTTCGCAAACGGCATGCATTGACGGTCTTGGCCTGACGCGGTTGTGGGGCTGGCCCGCCCGCGGTGTCGACGGTCCCTCTGCGCCTCCACGAACCCGGGCTCTCCTCTTGTGCCTCTCCATTGTCTTGTCCGGCTGTGGCGGCGGGGGTGGCGGCGGTTCGCCGCCGCCGCCCCAATCATCTGCGCCCCCGCCCCCCGATCCGCCGCCGCCGATGACGATCGAAGCGCCGGAGGTGGAGGCGAGCGAGCGGCGCCCTGGAGGAGAGGCTTCGGCCACGCTCACCAACGATGAAGCGTTCGGGCAGAGCCCGGATGCGATCCGCCGGGATTTCTCCGCGGACGCCAACTTCAAGTCCGGCAACCAGGTGTTCCGCAACGATCACGAAGGCGAGGGTCCGCTGCTGAACGCCCGTACCTGTCAGGGGTGCCATACGAAGGACGGGCGGGGCGCCATACCCGCCGATGCGGACACGCCCATGGATTCCATGTCCGTCCGTCTGAGCCTGGGCAACGATGAGTCGGGAAACCCGGTACCGGACCCCAACTACGGGATCCTGCTGCAGACCTTCGGTCTGGCGTCGTTCGGGGGCGATGGTATCGAGGCCGGCCTGTCTTCTCACGGCGGCGGCATCGATGAAGCCATCGGTGAAGGATTCGCCCACGTTTCCTACGAACCGGTTGCAGGCTCCTATCCGGATGGTGAGGAATACGAGTTGCGCCGGCCGGTCTACCGCGTCCGTGACCTCAGCTACGGAGACTTCGCGGACGGCATCCTGTTTTCCGCCCGGGTCGCACCGCAGTTGATCGGCATGGGATTGCTCGGCGCCGTCCCCGAGTCGATACTGCGCGAGCGGGCCGACCCCGACGATGAGGATGGCGATGGCATCAGCGGCCGGGTGAACGAAGCGCTCGACCCCACGACCGGGGAGCGCGGCGCCAGCCGGTTCGGCTACAAGGCGTCCACGGCATCGCCCCTGCACCAGGTCGCCGCCGCCTACCGTAACGACATGGGCGTCACGAACCGGTTCGCTGTCGAGGAGGCGTGTGCCGAACTGCAGGAGAGCTGCAAGCTGGCAGCGCTTCTCGAACCGGACCGGCACCCCGGCGGTGTCGATATCTCCGATGTGGAAATGGCGCTGGTGGAGTTCTACGTACGGCTTTTGGCCGTCCCGGAGCGCCGGGGTTACGACGAGGCCGCGGGCGTCTGGGAGGAAGACGTATTGCGCGGCCGGACCCTGTTTTTCGAGTCCGGGTGCGAGACCTGCCACACATACCGGCTGGAAACGGATACCGCTGACGGCAGCGTGCTCGGCCAGGTCGAACTCAACACCCTTTTCGAGGATGCGGAACCCATCGAGGTACTCTCCGACCAGGTCATCCATCCCTATACCGATCTGCTGCTGCATGACATGGGTGGAAGTTGTCCCCCTATCGGCCGGGAGACTTCGGAGGGAGACGACTGCGGGCCGGGGGAGAACTGTCTCTGGACCCAGCGTTGCGACGGCCTTGCCGACGGTCGTCCCGACGGGCAGGCATCCGGCAGCGAATGGCGAACGGCGCCGCTGTGGGGTATCGGACTCGTCAACACGGTCAACCCCCGCGCCACTTACCTGCACGACGGCCGTGCCCGTGACCTCACCGAGGCCATCCTCTGGCACGGCGGCGAGGCATCCGCGAGCCGCGACAACTTCAACGATCTGCCGGGTCACGACCGCGATGCGCTGATCGCGTTTCTGGAGTCGATGTGAGGTGGCCGTTGGCGTGTCGTCCGCGGAGGGTTCGACCGCTCGGCAGCGCCGCGGTTCGGAATCCGGCGCGGCCGGGCGCTTGGATTGCAAGCCGGGATGGTTGCAACGACAGCGACTGCCGGTCGTGCTGGCGGTAACCCTTTCGCTGCCGGCGGGGTCGGCGATGGCCGCGGTACTGGAGGAACTGCCAAGCCCGGGGGGCGAGTGGACCCGTCCGCGCCAGCCGGGGCCCACCTATATCGCTCCCGCATGGCACCTGGACCCGGACCAGCAACTCGCCTTCTACTCCGGGATGTCGTTCTTCCGCTCGCCCTGGGTGGCGGCGCCGTCCTCCACCACCGCCCGGGACGGACTGGGTCCGCTGTTCAACTCGCACTCCTGCGAAGGCTGCCACAAGAATGGCGGGCGCGGGCGATCGTTGCTCGACGATCCTCATTCCCTGGCCACCGTGGTGCGCATCGGCGTCATGACCGAAGAGGGCATCCTGGAACCCCACGAACGCTACGGCCACCAGTTGCAGACCCGGGCGACATTCCGCCGGGCCGGCGAGGCCACGCTCGCCATGGAGGAAATCCAGGTGAAGGGTCCGGGGGCTCTGGCGGAGGACCCGCTATTGCGGGCGCCGCGGCTTCGAATCGCCCCGCACGATGCAGAAGAAGACCCGGATGATTGGCGCGTTTCCGCCCGGGTGGCGCCCGCACTTCTGGGACTGGGGCTGCTCGAAGCGATACGGGAACGCGATCTGCTCGATCTGGCAGACCCCGATGACCGGAACGCAGACGGAATTGCGGGACGCCCGCATTGGCGCGGCGATGGAGCGTCCCGTGCTGTCGGCCGGTTTGGCTGGAAAGCCTTGCACTCCACGGTGGCGGCACAGACGGGGGCGGCCTTCCGGGACGATATCGGCATCACCAACCCGGAGTTTCCCGAAACCCCCTGCACCCGGCTGCAGAGTGCCTGCCGGGCGGCGCCGGACGGCGCCAGGGACGGCGCCGTCGAAATCCCCCGCCTGTTGTTCGACTATGTGGTGCATTTCGTGGCTCATATGCCCCCGCCCCGCGCGGGCAAGCTCAAGGCCAGGGTGCGGCGTGGCCGCGAGAGCTTTGCCGGGGTCGGTTGCGCATCCTGTCACAACCCCGGTTTCGATACCGATCACGGCCGCATCTGGCCCTATACCGATCTGCTGCTGCACGATATGGGCGAAGGCCTCGCGGACAATCGCCCGGAAGGCGATGCCGGCGGCCGGGAATGGCGTACCGCGCCGCTGTGGGGAATCGGTGCGGCGCGCAAGGTATCCGGTCACACGACGCTGTTGCACGATGGGCGGGCGCGCAATGTCCGGGAAGCCATACTCTGGCACGGTGGTGAGGCGGCCGCTGCCCGCCGGGCATTCCAGGCACTCGAACCCGAGGACCAGAAGGACCTGATAGCTTTTGTCAACGCTCTATAGAGCCGGGGATACGGAATCCGGAACGATGCAGGCCATGATCCAGCCCATGTTGAATACCCCGCGGCGGGTTCGCGCCGCCTTTCTCCTGTTGGCGATACTCGCGGTCTCCGGATGCAGGACCGACTGCGGCGATAGCGATTGGTCGGTGCTGGCCTCCTCCGCGACTGACGTGGAGAATCCGCTCGGCCCGGTGGGAAGCAGGGAAGAGGAACAGGAACGGCTTTTCGAAGCGATCGGACGGGAGGTATTCGCCCCGGCCTACGCCGGCCTTAAGGCCTGCGCCGAAGAACTCGAGACCGTCATCCGGGACTACTGCGCCGCTCCGGCGGAAGGCCGGAGTGTGTTGGAAAGCGCCTGGCGTGCGGCCATGCGGGCATGGCAGAGGGTGCAGCACATCGCGGTCGGGCCCATCGAAGAGGCCAACCGGCGGTGGCGCCTCCAGTTCTATCCCGACAACAACGAAGCGGTCGAGCGCGGCGTGGACGATGCCCTGAAGGGAACCGGGCCACTGACTCAGCCGGTGATCGCCAATCGGTCCGTGGGGGTCCAGGGCCTGCCGGCCCTGGAATACCTCCTGTTCTTCATCGGCGGTCTCGACGACCCCGATGAAGGGCCGCGCCGCTGTGAACTGGCCGGCGCCATAGCGGCGAACGTGAGTCTCCTCGCCACGGAGACCGGCGCGCCCTGGCAGGAGGGCGGTTCCTTCATCGATGACTTCGTCAATGCCCGGGGCGACTTCATGGAGGGGGACGATGTGCTGGTGGCCATCCTCGAAGCCCTGGGCATCCAGTCGGAATTCATTGCCGACCGCAAGTTGAAACCGGCGCTGCCCGCATACAGAAACGCCGAGGGACTGGAATCGCACTATGCGGAATATTCCGCCACCAACATCGCCGCCAATCTCACGGCGTTCCGCAGGCTTTTCGATTCAATAGCGCCGGATGCGTACCGTTTGCGCGACTACCTGGAGCGCGCCCATGAGGCGGACGAGGTTTCCGCGCTCCTCGCCGATCAGCTCGATGCAGCCCGGCAGGCGCTCGATGTCATCGAAGGCAGCGGCTCCAGCCTGGAGGAAGTGGTCTCCGAACGGGCGAGTTCCGATGTGGAAGCGCTCTACGATGCGTTTCAGGACCTTGCCGATCTCTCGGTCGAGGCGGCCGTCGCTGCCGGCGTCGAACTCGGGTTCAACTTTCAGGACGGGGACTGACGAGGCGATGGCGCAACACCCCGAGCGGATGGCATGTGCATGGTCAAGCCCCCGTGGTTGCGGGCTAAACGCAGTGTCGCGGGGTTCGGCGGGCCTTTCGCGCCGAGGCGTTCTGGGTGCGGCCCTGGGGACCGTTCTCGGAGGCGCACTCGGCCACGCGGCGCCGCCGTCGCAAACCCTTTTCCTGAGCGCTGCCCGTAGCGCCGATGGCGGATATTGGCTGGCGGGCTTCAATGGCGCGGGCGAGGCAGGCGTGCGGGTCCGGCTGCCGGAACGCGGGCACGACCCGGTCGTGGCGCCGAACCTGGAAACCGCGGTGATACCGGCGCGCCGTCCCGGCGATTGGGCACTGGTGGTGGACCTCCTCGACGGTCGCGTCGTGGACAGGCTCAAGGCCTCGCCCGGCAGGCACTTCTATGGACACGGGGTTTTCTCGCCGGACGGAGCACGGCTCTACACCACCGAAAACAACTTTGAGCGCGGCCGGGGCATGGTCGTCTGCCGCTCTGCGCGCAACCTGGAAGTACTCGGCGAGTTCGAAAGCGGCGGCATAGGCCCTCATGAACTCAAGTGGCTGGATGCGCGTACGCTTGCCGTTGCCAACGGCGGTATTCTCACCCACCCCTCGGAGCCGCGCCGCAAACTCAACCTCGACAGCATGCGCCCCAACTTGACGTTGGTCCGGGCGGCGGACGGAGAACCGCTCGCCCGGGTCTCCGCGCCGGACGCGCGCGCCAGCATCCGGCACCTCGACGTGACGGCCAACGGGGACGTGGCACTGGCGCTGCAGTACGAGGGGTCCCCGACCGATGACGTCCCCCTGTTGTACGTTTTCCGGCACGCCACCGGCGAGCTTCATCCGCTCCCGGTCCCCCTGGCGGTCCAGCGCCGGATGCGCCAGTACACGGCAAGTATCTGCGTCGACCGGCACACCGGTCTCGCCCTCGTAACCTGCCCGCGCGGTCATCTGGTCACGTTCTGGGACATCGGCGGCAACGGTTACCTCGGGCACCGCCGGATTCGCGATGCGGGCGGCGTTGCCCTGGACGCCTCGTCGAGGGAATTCGTGGTCAGCAGCGGCGGGGGTTCCGTCTTCCGTTTCGACAGCCTGTCTCTGGAACTGCACAGGGCCGCCACCCGGCAGTTCGCGGACCTGCGCTGGGACAATCACCTGGCGGCAAGCCTGGCCTGAGGTACATGGACCGGCCAGGCGGAGCCCGGGCGCCTTCCTGAAAACGATCGTCGCGATCGGTGGATCGTTCCGGGGGCAATCAACAGCGCCTTGAGGATACCGGCTGGCGCCTGACAGGATTGACACCAGGGAAGTGCTACGATCTGGATAAAATCCTGGTAGCCGTGGGAGTCATTTGCCGTCGTGAGGTGTCGAACAGGGTAATGAAACGGTTTGCTGCGAACAGCGCGGAGCAACGGTTAGCCCGCATCGCTCACCAACTTTCGTCGCGAGTGCATCGGCGTCCGCAGCAGGAAGTTGGTGAGCGATGCGGGTTAGGCCGATTGTTGCTGCTTGGCCTACTGGTCACTTCGACGTGCTTTGCGAACGCCGCGGACATGGAACTGCTGGGCACCTGGACCGTGGACATAGAGCGCACCCGGGAAGTTCAGCCCGATAACGCCAATGTACGCTGGTGGGAAGGACTGGAAGGCAACTTTTCCTCGAACGTCTACGTCGGCGGCGTGCCCGTCCCGGTCGGCGGGGGCGCCAAACCCGAAGGCGACGCCGGCATTCCCAACCCGGAAATGCTGCGCTGCCAGACGTTCAGCATTGCAACGAACGACCACGGCCTGTTGCTCACCTACCACGGCGTCGGCGATGAGAAGATCCGCTCAGGCGCCTACCGCGGCCTGCACAGCGCCTGGTCGAAGCGGAAGCTGACCTCCGACTACGAATCGACATCGCGCAAGGTCAAGCGCACGCTGGAGATCCGGAAAGACGGGCGGCTGCTCATGTCGGTAACCATCAATCCCAGGAAGGGCAAGACTCGACGGTTCAAGCGCGTATTCGACCGCAGCGGCTGACCCGCATCGCTCACCGGCTTTCGTCGCGAGGGCGTCGAGACGCCGGCTCGGCTATGATAACCGGTCGGTCGCGGCGGCGGACCCTGACGCACCCCGATGCGTCTTGGGCGGGGGTCGCCAACGTACGGCTTACCGGTTATGCAACGGATTCCAGACAGCGCCTTGAGCTTTCATTTCATCCGGGCCACGGGGCCTGGCGGTCAGCACGTCAACAAGACCTCGAGTGCGGTGCAGTTGCGCTTGGACCTTACCCGGGCCGGACTGCCGGCTCCGGTGCGGGAACGGCTGGTGCGCATGGCGGGCCGGCGAGCGACCCGGTCGGGCGAGGTGGTGATCACCGCCGAGCGTTTCCGCTCTCAACAGCGGAATCGCAAGGATGCGCTGGCGCGTCTGGACACCCTGCTCGCCCGCGCGTGGCGCCGCCCCAAACAGCGGATTCCCTCGCAACCGACGCGGGCAGCCAAAGCCCGGCGGCTGGCGGGCAAGAAGCTGCATGGCAGAAAAAAGCTGCTGCGCAGGGCGCCGCCCAGGGTAACGAATGCGGGCTGACGGGGCGATGCTCCAGCCCGACGGGATAGTGGCCACGGGCGCAAACCAGACTCGTTTGACACCCTTTGTTTGCAAACAAGAGCTCGGGTCGAGGCCGGTGGCGCGGCAAACGCCGTGGCGTTCGGTTCATCCGCAAGGACGGGAGATCAGGCGTCATCCCCCATGAATTCGTTCAGGCGCCCGGTGGCATCCGCAAAGTCCTCCATGAACTCGTAGACCACCTGCCGGGCGGACTGCACATGGTTCATGAGCCCCACCGCCTGGCCGACGAAATAGGTGGTGAGTTGCCTCGCCCCCGGGTGGCCGGAGTCGGCGAGCCTGGAGATCTTGGTCAGCGCCGGTTCGCTGACCATGCCCTGCAGGGGCATGGGCAGGGGATCGGGGGCTTCTTCGGCGTGCCAGGCATCGGTCCATGCCGAACGGAGTTGCCTCGTGTACTTGCCTGTGCGGCTCTTCGAGCGGACCGTCTGCCGTGAGTTCGCCGCGAGGAACTTCTCCTTGACCGCGGGCGCGGTTTCCGCTTCGGCGGTGGTCAGCCAGACGGAACCGGTCCAGACGCCGTGAGCGCCCATGGCCATCATGCCGGCCATCTGACGCCCGGTGGCGATACCGCCCGCGGCGAGAACGGGGATCTCGCCGTAGGGTTTCAGCGCCGCCAGCACCTCGGGTACCAATACCAGGGTAGATACCTCGCCGCAGTGGCCGCCCGCCTCGGTACCGGCCACGACGAGGATATCGACGCCGGCCTCGGCATGCTTGACGGCATGCTCCCGAGCGCCTGTCAGGGCAGCGACAGGCACGCCTTCGCGCTTGCCCCGCTCCAGCATGAACGGGGGCGGTACGCCGAGCGCGTTGGCGATCAGCCTGATGGGATGAGTGAAGGCGCAGTCAAGCAGCTCGCCGGCGCCTTGCTCGCGCATGCTTTCGCCCATCCGGTCGCGCCCGTCGGCGGTATAGACATCGTCGGTCGCGATATCGAACCTGGCCAGCAGGTTGCGCACGTATTGCTTGTGCTCCGGTGGAATCCGCGCTTCGATTTCTTCCGCCGACAGAGACTCCTCCCTGCTGTCCATGCTCGTCGGCACGATCAGGTCGAGGCCGTAGGGCCTGCCCTTGACCTGCTCGTCGATCCACGACAGCTCGATATCCAGCGTCTCCGGCGTGTGGCTCACCCCGCCGAGCACACCGAATCCGCCGGCGTTGGTGACCGCCGCGACCACATCGCGGCAATGGCTGAAGGCGAAGAGCGGGAACTCGCAACCCACCATGCCGCAGACGATCGATTTCATATCGCTACTCTCAAGTTCCTCTCACAACTCTAGCACGCACTCTCGGGGAATTTGCGGTATGGGGCCCAAGCCCGCTATCGCCACATGTGGGTACCGCCGCACACGGTCAGTGCCTGGCCCGTCATGTGGCTGCTCGCGGCGGAGGCGAGGAAGACGGCAACGCCTTTCAGGTCGTCCGGCTCCCCGATGCGGCGCAACGGCGTCTGCCCGATCACTTCGCGCGCGGCCTCCTCGCTCTCCCACAGCACCCGGGCGAAATCCGTCTTGACGACCCCGGGACAGATGGCGTTGACCCGGATGCCCTTCGGACCCAGCTCCAGGGCGAGGTTACGCACCAGCCCGAGGTCGGCGATCTTGGAGATGCCGTAGGTGCCGAGCACATCCGATGCCGCGAAGGCCCCGGTACTCGAAATGATCACGATGGACCCGGCGCCTTTGTCGATCATGTCCGGCGCCACCATCTGGCACAGCCAGTGGTTGGAGCGCACGTTCGAACCCAGGATCTTGTCGAACGCCCAGTCGGGAATGTCGGACATCGAACCGTAGAACGGATTGACGCCCGCGTTGCAGACCAGCACATCGACGAGCCCCAGTTCCTCGTGGGTGACGCGCACCAGGTTCTCGAGCTGATCCTTGTGCCCGATGTTGCAGGCCACGGCTGTCGCGGCGCCGTCACCGCAACGCTGGTTGATCCGGCCGGCCGCCAGTTCGCATTGATCCAGCTTGCGGCTGGAAATCACGACCCGGGCGCCGTGTTCCGCCAATGCCTCCGCCATCGACAGGCCCATGCCCTTGGAGGCGCCGGTCAACAGCGCCACCTTGCCCGTCAGGTCGAACAGATCTGTTGCGATAGCCATGGAGTCGATTCCTAAACCGTGCTTGATGCGACCTGGATCGCCATGGTGAATATCCATCCGCTCATGGCGAGGCTTACCAGTAGTGCCCCCAGGCGGGCCGGCGTCAGACCGGCGAGGGAGAATAGTCCGTGCAGCAGGGCCGCCGCTACCCACAGGGGCGCCGCCAGCGACCAGTCTCCGGCCGGGTCCACGCCACCGGCCAGTGCGGCCATGTTGGCAACAGTGAAAACGGCCAGGGATTCCCAGCCGTTCAGCGGCGATCCCCACCCTCTGGCACTCTCGTTGGCGCCCCGCGCGGCATCGATGCCGGTCCAGACGCAGGCCATGGCCGCGCCCGCGGACAGGCAGATGACTTGGATGATCAAGAAGCGGCCACCACGGCATCGAAATCACTTGGCTGGCGTATCATGTTGTCTTCCCTTCAGACCGGCGCACCCCGTGGCGCCGCACCGCGCCATTATACTTTGACCCGCGCTCGCACCGCTTTCATGACACTTCGAACGTCAGCCGTTTGAGCATGCAATCCAACCGCGCCCGGTCGAAACCGAAGGAGGTTCCCAATGTCCGGCAGTGCGACCCTGCATCCCGACAGCGTGCACCATCTCGCCTTTCTCACCACGGACATAAAGTCCCAACTCCAGTTTTTCAACGACGTGCTTGGCCTGCCGTCGAAGGCCCTTTACTGTATGCGGCCCATGTCGTCATAGAACGCCTCTCGCGAGTACGAACCAAAGTCGGTGCGTGCCAGTTCCTCCGCTGTCAGTTCGGGTATGAGGGTGCGGATGTCATCGTTACCGTCGTACGCGACGCGCATGCCGCCACACCCCACTCGCATGCTGCGACCGTCAACCTGTTTGGATTATGATGGGTAATAGCCGGGAAAGCTGTCGGGAAGAACCATGAGAGCGTTGAAGATCATCGGAATTGTGTTGGGCATCTACGTGGCGATCGTCGCTGTATTCGAGTCGCTGATCGGATACTTCCAACCCGTCTCTGCGGATACGGTGACCATCACCACGTTCGATGCCCACGGCAACTCCCATAACCGGGTGCTTTCGGGCCTCGAAAGCGGCGGGCAATTCTATGTGGCGGTGAACCACTGGCCGCGAGCCTGGTACCACAGGCTGCTGGACAATCCGGAAGTGCGCATCACCCGCAACGATGAAACTCGAGACTATGTAGCGGTCCCGGTTTCGGCGGAAGAGGCGTCGCGCGTGGAGAGGGAGCATTCGATCGGGGTCGTCGGCCGCTTCCTCATGGGCTTTGCGCCTCGATATTTTGTGAGGTTGGATCCCGCCGCCGGCTGACCGCCACACCACGCGGTCATTCACCGGCGGCAGATTGCCTGGTCGCTTCCAGCCGCTGCCGGAGCTCCCGGCGCCGCTCCCGGGTGAGCGGGTAGTTCCAGGCGGCCAGCGCGCAGATCGCCATGCCGACGGCGGGGCCGAAGGCGTAGAGCATGCGCAATCCGAGGTTCCCGTCCTCGGTGTTATCGGCACCCATCGGCTCGAGGGGCGCCGCCGTCTGCGTGGCCGTCCAGGGACAGGGGCTCCATGAAATAGCACAGGCAATCCTGCCGGACGACGTTGGGGTCCGTCGTGTACATGGCGGGAACCACCGGACGCTTCAGCACGATACGTGCGCTCTTGACTTCAAAGAACCGGTCGGTTACGTCTCGGTGGCTATTGTCGAGTACCTGCAAGGCTGGGCCGCCGACAGCCAATCCGAATAGGGTCCCCGCGGGCAGCCTGTCGAAATTGGACGCTTCAATCGCGTCGTCGAGCAGCAGGTCGAGTCCGTTTATCGAACCCTGTGCGGCCGGTCCTGTTCCCCCGACGGGCTCATGGCCACCGCGGTGGGCCGGGAACGCATGGTTGCCCTGGCTTAAGAATTCGAATCGGACATCCTGCCGCAGGTGTACGCGGGCGAGGGTCCGGTAGAGCCGGGTGCCTGCCGGGTCGGGTTCGGGAATGGTCTGCAGGTCGAGCAGACCGCGCAGGTACTCGTAAGCGCGGACCGCGGCTTCCCGGTCGCTGACCGGCCCGAGCTCCAGCGCAACGTTGGGCGTACAGGGGGAAAAAGCCCGCGTCAGTACCGAGGCGGGTTCTTCGATAAAGACCGCGGTGTTGCCGAAGAGGGCGGCCAGCCCCAGGCTTCCGGGCGTGAAATCGGTCAACACGGCATAGTGCGGGTTCCGGCCGGTGTTGTTGTGCAGGTCGACAACACCCAATAGCGGCAGCGTCGCCGCATGGTCCAGGACCTCGCGGGCCAGGCCTTCCGGACTCCGCCACATGCGGTTGAAATCCTGTTGGCCCTCCAGCGTACGCACTCCCCTTTCCGCGGCCGCCACGTTGCCGATGAAGAGCAGCAGGTCCCGGGGGGGTGCGGGAAAGTCGCGCAGCAACTGTCGTAAGGCGTGCCAGCCGCTGGTTTCGTTGCCGTGCAGCAGTACGCTCACGAACAGAGCCCCCGGATGCCCGGGCAGTCCTTTGCGGCCGGCTTTCAGGTGGAGGAGCGTCGGCCCGCCCAGCAATGACAGCAAGTCTCCCGGTTCCGCCTCGAGCAACGGGGGCGGGACCGCTTCCAATCGGCGCAACGTACTCACAGCGGCCAGGTGTGTACCGGGTCGCCTTGCTCCTGCATGCGGACATAGTCCAGGACAAGATCGTTGACGCGCATGCCGTTCCGCGCCACCCAGCGCTTCTGCCAGGCCGCGCCGTTCTGGGTGGAGTCGACGCGCGCTTCCACGATACCGAGGTACTCGTCGACTTCGGTTTCGGGAATGCCGTAGCTCGAAAGACCACGCCGGGCCAGCGGCACCAGTTCGTCGAGCAACAGCTCGCGAATACCGGCTTCCCCGCCGTTCCAGCCTACCCGGGCGCCGAGCCCGTAGCGCGCCGCATGGTAGAAATTGTCCCTCGCCGTCTCGAAGGTCAGCCGCTCTTCGACGGGCTCGCTCAGCAGGCTCAGGCCCCGTACCAACCCGAAAAACAGCGCGGCGTTGGCCACGCAGTCCTTGATGGTCGGCCCGGCCGGCACCACGCGATGCTCGATGCGCAAGTGTACCTGGCCGTCGTGATCGAAGCCGATCAGGGGGCGGTTCCAGCGCCAGATGGTGCCGTTGTGAAAGCGTACGTGGGAAAATTCGTTCGGGGAGCTGTCGCTGACGTACGGAAGCAGGATCGGGTGTTGCTCCTGGTTTTCCAGGAACACCTCCAGCATGGATTGCTCCGCGTAGCCGTTGCCGAACCCCACCCGCTTCGGATAGTGGGCGCCCACATCGACGGCCTGCTCGAACAGCGGTATGCGCGTCTCGTCCCACAGCGAGCGGCCGAACAGCGTCGGCGAGTTGGCGGAGACTGCGACCATGGGGGCGGAAGCGGCGATGGACGCGTTGAAATCGCGTACGGCGTTCTCGGGCTTGCACTGCAGGTGAATCTGAAACGATGTCGCCGCCGCTTCCAGCATCACGTCGGGATGCAGCATGCTCAAACCGGCGCCGCCATCGATCTGCAGGTGCAGAGGTTTGCCGTCCCGGAGCGCCATGACCCGGTCGTTCAGCGCCTGGTAGCGCACCATCTTCGACATGTGATCGGAGTTCAGGAGCGCTTCGCGGATGGTCGGCAGTATGCCGACGGTCACCAGGTGGCAATCCATCTCTTCCGCCGTGTCCTGGCAGGCGCGCCAGGTCGCCGCCAACTCGTCACTGAGCCGGGTGAAGGTGCGGCCCGTCAGGGCGGTCGGGCTGCCGTTCAGTTCCACGTTGAAGCTGGCCAGTTCCGGCACCACCAGGGGATTGTCGAGCCGCTCCAGGAAATCGTGGTTCTTCGGCAGGGGATTGCCCTGACGGTCCACCAGCCAGGCTTCGAGTTCGAATCCGGCGATATCTCCCCGCTCGCTGAAACGGGACGATGCGAACTGCTCGGCGAGGAGCTTCGTCTCTTCATCGAGGCGAAACCGGAAGACGCTGAAGTCCTCGGCGTTGAAGTGACGGCGGGGAATCTCGTCGCCCAAGGAGCCTCCTTCGGTTCTTAACCGCGGAACTGCAACGGTCAGTCCGGCAGCCCAAGCACGCGCTTGGCGATGATGTTGCGCTGAATCTCGCTGCTGCCGCTGTAGATGGTCACGGCACGAAAGTGCAGCCAGCGGGTTGTCAAATACCGTTCGTCGGCGGTAGCGGTCCGGGTGTCAACGCTGAAACCCCCGGTGCCGCGCATGCGGGTCATCAGATCGTAGAACTGCTGCTGCAGTTCGCTGCCGTAAAGCTTGAAGATCGATGTCGCCGGACCCGGCGTACCGCCGTCCGACTCCTCCACGGCACGGCGCTGAGTGAGCCGGAACGCGCGCCGGTTCATTTCGTGATCCGCGACGGATGCCCGCCAGGCCGGGTCGGCGATGCGGCCGCCGTCATCGCCGAGGCACCGTTTGGCTTCCTCCACCAGCCCCTCCTCGGCAAGCCCGCCGGCGCTGCCCGTCACCAGCTCCTCCATGCCCGAGCGCTCGTGCTGCAGCAGGCGTTTGCCGACGGTCCAGCCCTTGTTCAGTTCCCCGATCAGGTCGTCCCTGGCGGCGACGGCGTTGTCGAAGAAGGTCGCGTTGAAGGGAGACTGGCCGGAGATCAGGCGGATGGGCTTGACGGTGACGCCGGGTTGATCCATGGGCAGGAGCAGGAAACTGATGCCCTGGTGCTTGGGCGCATCCGGGTCGGTGCGCACCAGGATGAACATCCAGTCGGCGGTCTGCGCCCCGCTCGTCCAGGTCTTCTGGCCGTTGATGAGAAAGTGATCGCCCTTGTCCACGGCGCGGGTGCTCAGGCTCGCGAGGTCGCTGCCGGCGCCGGGTTCGCTGTAGCCCTGACACCATGCCACCTCGGCCCTTGTGATGCGCGGGATGTGAGTTCTTTTCTGCCGGTCGGTGCCGAAATCGAGAATCGTGGGGCCGAGCATGGTGATGCCGAAACCGGCCAGCGCGGGCCGCGCGCGGATACGCTGCATTTCCTCGATGAGGATCAGGTACTCGCTTTTGTCGAGGCCGCCGCCACCGTATTCCCTTGGCCAGTTGGGCGCGGTCCAGCCTTTCACGATCATCCGTTCGAGCCAGAGCCGCGTATCCCGGTCGGTGATCCTCACCTGGGTGCCGCCGGTCGAAATCAGCCCTGGTCCCCGGGCGCCGGGGGGGCAGTTGGCTGCAAGCCAGGCTCGGGTTTCCGCCCGGAAGTCCGTGGGATCGGTCAATGCATCCTTCCCCGATGTTGCGCCCATGCGCGGCGCGACACCGCTTTTTAGCACGATTGGCCGCGGGACGCATCGAGTGGGGAACGGACGTTCGGCCTGAAGACCGTTGCGGGCGCGACCGGCGCTTCCCCTGTCGGGGAGCGGTTCGGATCTTCGCAATACCCGACGCAAAGCAGGGGCCGTTGCCTGTCTCAACGGGCGGCCCGGTGGAATGTTCGGGTCAAGCCGTAGAACGCCGTGCCGGCGACCGCCAGGGCCAGGCCCATCAGGGCTTCGTGCGGGCGTTCCTTCAGGATGTAGGCCAGGGTCCATCCGGTGATGGCCAGATAGACCAGCGCCGGCAGAGGGAAGGCGGTGAGCCGGTAGGGCCTCGGCAATTCCGGCCGCCTGATACGCAGCACGAAGACGCCGGCGACGGTCAGGAAGGTGCTGAGTCCAAGGGTGAATCCCGCGAAAACCAGTATCGATTCGAACGATGCCGTCCAGATGAAGGCCAGCGCCAATGTCGACTGGGTGGCAACCGCGAGCGACGGCAGGCCATGGGCATTGGTCCTCGCCAGTATGCGGAACGCGCGGAAGTCCTCGCCGATCACCTGCAGCACCCGGGGTCCCGCCATGATCATCGCGCTGGCCGTGGATATCAGCAACAGGGCGAGGGCCACGCCCATGATTGCGGCGCCGCTTTCGCCGAAGACATGCTGTGCCGCGACGTAGCCCACTTCGAGTTCGCCCGCCATGGCGTCGATGGGCGCCGCGTACAGAAAGGTGAAGTTCAACAGGACGTACAGAAGTGCGACCGCGGCCGTGCCCAGCGTAAGCACCACCGGCAGGACGCGTTGGGGGTTGCGCAACTCGCTGGTGAGATAGGTGACCGCGTTCCAGCCGGTGTAAGCGTAGTGAACATAGATGAGCGCCACGGCAAAGGCGCCGCCGGTGAGCAGGGCGCCGTCGCCGCGTTCCGGAAGGAACGAGATCGGCTGACCGTCGCCCGCCAGCCCCAGGGCGACCAGGCAGAACACAGCGATAAATGCGACCTTCAGGCCGGTAAACCAGCGCTGTACCCCGCCGCTGCCGCGTCTCGTGCTCATGTGCACCAGGGTGAGGCCGATCACAAGCGCGGAGGCGCAGGGCACGGGAGAGAGCCCGGTGAACACCGAGGACAGGTAGGTGCCGAAGGTGATTGCCGCAAGCGCCGTTGGCGCGGCGAAGCCGATGGTGGCGGAGATCCACCCGGAGACGAATCCCACTCCGGGGTGATAGATCCGGCCGAGGAAGTTGTATTCGCCCCCGGACCGGGGCAGGGCGGCGCCCAGCTCGGCATAGCACAACGCGCCGCACAGCGCTGCGATGCCCCCGACCGCCCACAACATCAACAGCACGAAGCCGGACTGTATCTCCAGGAGTTGAAAGCCGAGACCGGTGAATACGCCGGTCCCGATCATGTTGGCGACGACCACCGCAATGGCGGTCGCGGGACTGAACCTGGTGTCGATGGCTGCTGTTTTCACCTCATGCGAACCCGGATCGGGAACGATGGCGTCGGTCGCCAACGCGGGGCGCCCCTCGGCAAGTCCGAACGCCCCGAATCGTTCTGGATTCGCGCGAGCAGGCAACAGTCAATGATGCGACGCGGCGTGCGCGGGGCATAACTGACCAGGCGGCCATCAGGCGCGCGCTTTCCCGATGCGCTGCATCAACGGCGAGTTGGCGCGGCCGGCGCGCCGCGAGTCTGCGGCGATTGTGCCGTGTATCCTGCATACAGATTCTTTCAGTGTCGGACGACCACGGGCATCGACAGAAATTCGAACACGAAGTTCGAACCCGCGCGTTTCACCGGTCCGACCACTTCGATGCTGCTGTAGCGTCGGATCAACTCTTCCCACAGCGCGCGGACCTGCAACTGGGCCAGGCGGAAGCCGATGCAGTGGTGTACACCGGACCCGAACGACAACGGCCGCGGCCCGCTACGGTCGAGCACCAGCCGGTCCGCGTCGGTAAAAACGCGCTCGTCGCGGTTGCCCGAGACAATCCACAGGATCACCTTGTCTCCGGCGTAGATCGTCCTGCCGCCCACTCGGGCATCTTCGAGCGCGGTGCGCCGCTGGTGTACTACGGGCGAGACGAATCGAATCAACTCGGCGGTCGCGCCCGCGATCAGGCCGGGGTTGGCTTGCAGCGCCGCGAAGCTGCCGGGGTGATCGACCATGGCCTTCAGGCTGCCGGCGATGGTGGAACGGGTGGTGTCGTTTGCGCCCACCACCAGCAACTTCAGATGACTGAGGAAGGTTTCGTCGGAGAGCGCCCGTGCGTTGGGGCCGTGCACCAGGTGCGAGATGAGGTCGAAGCGCGGCGGCTGGCGGCGGCGTTCTTCCAGCAGCTTGAGAAAGTAGGCGGAGAAGGAGGCGCCGCGCTCTGCGGGTGCTTCGGCGCCTTCGACGCGCGACATGATGTGCCGCGCCCACCGGAACATCTGGCCGCGGTCTTCTTCGGGCACGCCGAACAGGGTCGAGAGCATCTGCGACGGCAACTGATTGGCCGCGCGATCCACCCAGTCAAACGGCTCCCCGACGGGTACCCTGTCCAGAATATCGTGCGCGCGCGCGCGGATCTCAGCCTCCAGCCCGGCGAGGTTCGCGGTGGTGAACACCGGCGTGACCAGGGAGCGGTGCCGGCGGTGTTCCGGCGGGTCCATGGCGATGAAGCTCGGAGACGCTTCCGGGGCATAATCGACGATCACGTTGCCACCGTGCTCCAGGGCCGAGGAGAACACGCGATGATTGCGATCCACCGCGTCGATGTCGTGGTAGGTAGTCAGCGACCAGTAGGGGCCGTGGGGGCTTTCTTCGCAGAAGTGCACGGGGTCCTCGGCGCGCAGCCGCCTGAACGCCTCGCGGTAGCGGCCCGATTCGAATAGCGACGGATCGGATACGTCCATCGGTCACCACGGCCCTGACGAATTCCACGGTGACGATAGCACCGAAAGTTCATGGCGGTCGATAGCGATTGGGGCCGTCCGCCAAATGGGGCTCTGCCGCCGGGCTTCCGGGGCCCAGGTCATGCCTCTGTCACACAAATGTAGTTTCCCCTTCATACACTTGCCGCCGATCTCCAGCGGAGCAGGGATTTGCCCACCGTCCAACGCCTGTTGTGCATCGTCTGCGGCTGCACACTGACGGCCGTCTGTTTACTGGCGCATGCCGGTGATGTCGATGTTGCGGTGACGCCGGCGACCGGGACGACGGAAAATGCAGAATCCGTGTCCGAGTCCCGCAGAGGGAACATCTGCTTCGGCGGCCTCGAGGACGGCAAGCTCATACGCAACGACGACCGGGTCGACAATCCCTTCAGGCAGACCAGCCTGCTCGGTTGCTCGGTGGAGGGCGGACAGCCGGTCTTTCTGCCGGATCTCAAGCCCGCGATACCCAACGGCGTTCTGGCCTGACTCGTCCCGATCCCGTCAGCGGCGCCGGTGCGGCGCCGCCGTAGCCGTAATGTCCGTTGCGAAGTCGCCGCCGGGAAACGCTCCTCGTTCCCGGCCGCTTCGTGATAGCCTCGCGGTCCAATGAAGCGAGCGGTTGCGACAAGCGCCTACTTCTGCCTGTACTGGAGCCTGTCGGGGCTTCCGCAGGGCGTTGCCGAGGATGATTTGCCGGTTCCGGATCCCGCCTCGGCCAGGCTGACCGATCTCGGCCGTTACCGGGTTGCCTACTCGAGCGCTATTCAGCCGTTGACCATCAACCGCATGCACGCCTGGATCGTCCACGTCGCCAGCGCCGACGGCGATCCGGTGGAAGGAGCGCAACTCACCGTCTCGGGCGGCATGCCCGCGCACGATCACGGGCTCCCGACAGCGCCGCGGGTCACTGCAGACCTGGGAGACGGCAATTACCGCGTCGACGGCATGAAATTCCATATGGGCGGCGCCTGGGAGGTGGTGATCGACATTGCGGCGAGCGAGGGCAGGGACTCGGTGACCTGGGTATTGGACCTGTAGATTCCACCGTTTCGGCCGATCGCAACTACGGTACCTGTCTGCAATCGCCGGTTGCGGTATGCGTAACCTGGCAGGTGTCGTGCGCATTCACTAATCTAGTAGTGTGTGAAGCGGAAACAGACGACTAACCCGCATATCTCACCAAGCCGCTGGTTGAGTCACTGAATGTCATTGCGTTTCAATCAGGTACCTTCGCTTTTTTGGAGGTTCTGCCCGGCACAGACTGCGCTGGCCGCGCCCTCGCTGGTCTTTTGCCCGCGTGCGCGCACGTGCTCGCTCCACCATAGGCGGGGCTATGCTTTAAGCTCGCGAGCACGCGCACGGAGCCCTCAGCCGGGGAGCGCGAGGGGCTTGCCTCTCGCATGTGGACCTTAAAATCCTGCGCGATCATCGCGGCCCTTGGTGAGATATGCGGGCTAAGGTCGATGCGGCTCAGGGGGTCTGACCGACTCGGCATGGCAAAGCCTGAAGCAGCGGCGGAAGATCAAGTGCGACCCGGTTTCTTGCAAAACATGGCAGCATTCATAACGATGGCGCTGGTTCTGGCGGCGACCTGGGCCTGGTTTCGAACGCCTGTGCCACAGGCGCCCTGGACGGATGTGGAACGCGGGGCGCTTGATTCTCTTTGGATCGGTAACCTGCCGCCGCTGCCTCCGGACCCCGGTAATGCGGTGGCCGACGACCCCCGTGCGCAACGGCTCGGTCACCGCCTGTTCTTCGATATTCGGCTGAGCGCCAACGGGCAGGTCTCCTGTGCGACCTGCCATCGGCCGGCGCGGCGGTTCGCCGACGCCTTGCCCCGGGCGCTGGGCCTGGCGGTCGGAAATTTCAATACCATGAGCCTGGTTGGCGCCGCGTACAGCCCGTGGTTCTTCTGGGATGGCCGCAAGGACAGCCTCTGGTCCCAGGCCCTGAGTCCGCTCGAGAGTCCGCTGGAGCAGGGGGCTGCCCGGGCGTCTCTCGCCAGATTCGTTGCCGAAGATCCGCTCTATCGCGAGCGGTATGCGGAACTGTTCGGGCCCCTGCCCGACTTCTCGGACCGCGGCCGGTTTCCCGAAAACGCGGGTCTCAACGCCGACCCGGAGTCCGAGGCGGCCTGGGCAGCAATGACGCCGGCCGACCGGGAAGCGGTTACCGGGGTCTTCGTCAATCTCGGCAAGGCCCTTGCCGCATACCAACGGTTGTTGTTGCCCGGTGAGACGACGTTCGATCGCTACGTCGAAACACTGTCCTCCGGTGTGTCGGCAGACGCCGGTCTCGACCGCCCGCACAAGGAAGGATTGCGCCTGTTCATCGGCAAGGCCCAGTGCCTGAATTGCCACAATGGGCCGCTTTTCGCCAACCACGAGTTCCACAACACCGGCGTTCTTCCCGCCCCCGGGATACTACCCGACAAGGGGCGCGTTGCAGGCGTCGAGATCGTACGGAACGACCCCTTCAATTGTCTCGGCGCGTACAGCGACGCACTTCCCGACGACTGCGCGGAACTGCGCTTTGCGAGAACCGGCGACGAGTTGGCGGGTGCGCGCAAGACTCCCTCGCTACGCAACCTCGGCGGGACCGGGCCCTTCATGCACGCCGGGCAGATGCGCACCGTTCGCGAAATTCTGGAGCACTACAACCGGGCCAGCCCGGCTATCGTCGGGCACAACGAGGCGAAACCACTGAACCTGCTGCCCTATGAAACGAGACGGCTGGAGGCGTTCCTGTCGGCGCTCGATGCGCCCGTGGCCGTGGCGCCGGAATGGCTCGTCCCGCCCGCGGACTACTCGACGATGTCGCCCACCTTCTGATGAATCACGTCGAGGAACAGGTCGCGCAGTGAGATCATGCCGACGGTCTTGCCGTTTTCGATCACCGGCAGATGGCGCACATGGTGTTTCCTGGTCAGAGCGATGCAATGGACGATGGTGTCCTCCCGCGTCACCGTCACCACATCCCGCGTCATTACTTCGGAGACCTTGGTCTTTTGCGACGAGTGGATGTCCAGGATCACCTTGCGCATGTAATCCCGCTCCGAAAGGATGCCGACCAGATAACCGTCTATCTGCACCAGAACGGCGCCGATATTCTTCTGGTTCATGAGCTTCAGCGCATCGAAGACCGACTCGAGCGGCCCAATCCAGACCACCTCTTCGGATTTCTCTTCCAGGATGTCGCCGACGCAGCGCACTTCGTCCCCCGCTAGCTGCCACCTGCAACAGTAGAACGCCCGTTCGAGGTTCGCAAGGCTCTTTCGCCGACAAAGTGTTTTTCCCGGCGATACCACCGACGTCAGGCTGCCCAAGGCCCTCGAGGGGACGGAAAATCGGCGCGAACCCGGCCAATGGATCACCCGTTTCCCGCGATTGGGAGGCATTGATCCGTGCTACCATCGCGGACGGAGGAACATGCCGTGCTGAAGCACCTGCATCGCTATCGACGAACGTTGCGATTTCTTGGCGGCGTGGCCGCGATCGTGTTGTGCGGCGCCCAGGTTCTCGACGACCGGCACCTGCATGACACTACGGTTCCGGAAGAACTCTGCAGCGTTTGCGGCTGCTCCGAATCGGCGCTTGCCCTGGCCGGGTCCGGTTCCGCTCTTCAGGCACTGCCCTGGGCGCACGTGGATTACCCCTGGGCCGTTTCCGCACCCCTCGTATCCCGCCCGTTCGAGAACAGCCGCTCTCGCGCCCCACCCGTTTCCTGACCGACAAACCCGAAAGAACGTGCGTCCTCCCGCGGAGGCCGTGCCATTTGTCATCAGGAGGTGTTTCATGCAGTTCAACAAGCGATTGCTACCGGTGTTGGCAGGCTGCCTGTCGGCATCCGCATCCGCCGGCGAGGCCCCGTCCGATCGGGCGGGGCCCATCATCGAAGAGGTCCTTGTCATCGGTCATCCGCTATCCGCGGAGGGTCTCGCTCAGTCACACACCGTGTTGGCGGGTGAAGAACTCGACCGCAAGGTCGCCGACAGCATCGGCGCCACGGTCGGTAACGAACCCGGTATTCACAACAGTTCCTTCGGGGTCGCAGCCGGCCGCCCCGTCATCCACGGCCTCGACGGGGCCCGGGTGCGGGTCCTCGAGGATCGCATCGATACGCTGGACGTTTCCGTCACCAGTGGCGACCACGCGGTGACCGTGGATCCCTTCATCGCCGACCGCGTGGAGATACTCAAGGGCTCCGCCACCTTGTTGTACGGGCCCGGCGCTATCGGCGGCGTCGTGGACACGCATACCGGACGCATTCCGCACGATTTACCGGAGCGGATCACCGGCAAGCTCGACGTGCGGGCGGGTAACAACGGCGACGGCAGGAACGGGTCGTTCCGGCTCGATGGCGGCGCCGGAAACTTCGCCTGGCATCTCGACGGATTCGCCCGGGAGATGGACGACTACGAGATTCCGGGGTTCGCCGAATCGTCGCGCTCGATGGCCATGGAGGAGGAGCACGACCATGACGAAGCAGATCATGACGAGGGGGAAGAGCCCGTCCACGGCATGGTGCCGGGCAGCGGCCTCGAGGTCTTCGGAGGCGCCGCGGGTTTCTCGTTCACTGGCGAGCGCGGCTTCATGGGCGTAGCCGTCAGCCGGCTGGATTCCGAGTACGGTATACCCGGCCACGGTCACGGGCACGAGGAAGAAGGCCACGGGCAGCAAGAGGAGGAGGAAGATCACGACGAGGAGCAAGGCGACGATCACGACGAGGACCAAGAACACGGCGAGGAAGGCACGCCCTTCGTAGACATGGAACAGACCCGGGTGGATTTCGAAGCTGCCCTGAGCAATCCGTTGCCGGGTTTCGCCAACCTCAATCTGCGCTTGGGTATCAACGACTACCAACACCAGGAAGTGGAACCTTCCGGAGAAGTCGGAACGGCTTTCGACAACCAAGCCTGGGAAGCTCGCGCCGAGTTGACGCACGCCGACTGGGCTGGCTGGAACGGGGCAATCGGCGTGCAGTATGGCGACCGGCAGTTCTCGGTAGTGGGACAAGAAGCCTTCACCCCACCCGTGGATACCTCCTCGTTGGGCCTGTTCTGGGTCGGAGAGCGATCCTTTTCCGGCTTCCAGATGGAAGCGGGCGCCCGCTTCGACCGGGTAAAGCACGAACCGGTGACGGGCGGCAGCGACAGTTTCAGCGGCGTGAGCGCATCGCTCGGTGCGATCGTTCCGCTCGGGGAGGTTTGGGAGGCAAGGTTGCTGGCCGACTACTCCACCCGCGCGCCGGTGGGGGAGGAGTTGTATTCCGACGGGCCGCACCTGGCCACGCGCAGCTTCGAGATCGGCGATCGTGACCTGGATGAGGAAAAGGCGGTCAACCTGTCGGCATCCCTGGATGCAAGCGGCGAACGCTGGTCGATGCACGGCAACCTCTACTACACCGAATTCAGCGATTTCATCTACCAGAGGGCCACCGGCGAGGCAGTGGGCGAACTGGTCGTCCGGCAGTTCAGCCAGGCCGACGCCACCTACATCGGCCTGGATCTGGAGGCGGCTGCCACCGTTGCGGCCCGGGAAGCGGGAGATCTGAAAGTCAGCGCTTTCTATGACATCGTTTCCGCGGACCTGGACGTGTCTGGCAACGACGACCTCGCCCGCATCCCGCCGGAGCGGTTCGGCCTGGGCATTGCGCTCACTTGGGGAAGCTTCGGCGCCAACCTGGACTACATCCACGCCTTCAAGCAGAACGATGTGGCCGACTTTGAGTTGGCGACCGACGCCTACGATGACCTGCGCGCCTACCTCGGCTGGTATGGCGGGTGGGGCGCTACGTCGATAACGGTTTTCCTGCAGGGCCGGAACCTGACCGATGAGGAGCAGCGGCTCCATACATCCATCGTCAAGGATCTGGTGCCCCAACCGGGCCGCACCATCGAGGGAGGAATACGCATCGCGTTCTGACAGAACAATGCCTCGGGCCGGTGAGAGGGCGCTTGCCGGGTGTGGTGCCGCAGCCTGCCCCAAGTTATTCTCAGGCGACGCCGGTAGCAGCGAGGCCGTTTCATGCAGGACATCATCGCCATGCTCGAGGAGAAGCGTGCCCGGGCGGAGCTTGGCGGGGGCGAAAAGCGCATCGCGCAGCAGCATGCCAAGGGCAAGCTGACCGCGCGCGAACGCATCCGCCTGTTGCTCGATGACGACAGCTTCGAGGAGTGGGACAAGTTCGTCGAGCACCGCAGCACCGACTTCGGCATGGGCGAGCAGAAGATTCCGGGCGACGGGGTGGTTACCGGTTACGGAGCCATCAACGGCCGGCTGGTATTCGTGTACAGCCAGGACTTCACGGTTTTCGGCGGCGCGCTGTCGGAAGCCCACGCCGAGAAAATCTGCAAGGTGATGGACCAGGCCATCAAGGTCGGGGCGCCGGTCATCGGTCTGAACGACTCGGGCGGCGCCCGCATCCAGGAGGGCGTCGCTTCCCTCGGCGGTTACGCCGAGATCTTCCAGCGCAATGTGCTGGCTTCCGGGGTCGTTCCCCAGCTATCCGTCATCATGGGCCCCTGCGCGGGCGGCGCGGTCTACTCCCCGGCTATCACCGACTTCATCTTCATGGTGGAGGATTCGTCCTACATGTTCGTCACCGGTCCGGGCGTGGTGAAAACGGTGACCCACGAGGTGGTTACCCCGGAAGAGCTCGGCGGCTCCAGCATCCACACCAGGAAGTCCGGTGTCGCGGACCTGGCGCTGCCGAACGACGTGGAAGCCATGCTGTTCACGCGCCGCTTCTTCGACTATCTGCCGGCGAACAACCGGGAGGGCGCGCCCCGCTGGCCCACCGACGATTCGCCGGATCGCATCGAGCCCTCCCTCGACTCCCTGGTGCCCGACGACCAGGAGAAACCCTACGACATCAAGGAAGTGATCCTGAAAGTGGCCGACGAGGGCGAATTCTTCGAGTTGCAGCCGGGTTATGCCCAGAACATCGTCGTCGGCTTCATGCGCCTGCAGGGATCCACCGTCGGCGTGGTGGCCAATCAGCCCATGGTGCTGGCGGGGTGCCTGGACATCGATGCATCCAGGAAAGGCGCGCGCTTCGTGCGCTTCTGCGATGCGTTCAACATCCCGATCTTCACCCTGGTCGACGTGCCCGGATTCATGCCGGGCACCGCGCAGGAGTACGGCGGCATCATCAGGAACGGCGCCAAGCTGCTGTACGCCTACGCCGAGTGCACGGTGCCGAAGGTCACCCTGATTACCCGCAAGGCATACGGGGGCGCCTATGACGTGATGGCGTCGAAACACCTGCGCGGGGACGTCAATTTCGCCTGGCCGAGCGCCGAGATCGCCGTGATGGGGGCCAAGGGCGCGGTGGAGATCATCTTCCGCAAGGACAAGGGAGACGAGCGCCTGATTCAGGCCCGGACCGACGAGTACCGGGAAAAGTTCGCCAACCCGTTCGTCGCGGCCAGCCGCGGCTATATTGACGATGTGTTGACTCCCCGGGAGACGCGCCAGCGGGTCTGCCGGTCGTTCGCCATGCTGCGCGACAAGTCGCTGAAGAATCCATGGCGTAAGCACGGCAATATCCCTCTGTAGTTTGCCGCGGGGCACGAGCGACGAATGAGTAAAGCTCGCATCCTTCGGGAGCCGGCTTGCCGGTCTGAATCATCGCTGCGCTAGCCCGCATACTTCACCAAGGGCCGCGATGATCGCGCAGTTTGTACCACGACAGAAAGCCGAACAGTGCAAGAAATGTGAGCAAAATCAAATGGAACTCGTCATCTGGATAAGCGGCTTGAGGAAATATGCGGGCTAGGACAATGTTCAGGAAGATACTGATTGCCAACCGTGGCGAGATCGCCTGCCGCGTCATCAAGACCGCGCGGAAGATGGGCATCGCGACGGTCGCGGTCCATTCCGATGCGGATGCCCGGGCCCTGCACGTACGCATGGCCGACGAGGCGGTCCGCATCGGCGAGGCCGCCTCGGCGGACAGCTACCTGCGCCTCGACCGGATCCTCGCCGCGGTCGAGAGCACCGGAGCGGACGCGGTGCATCCCGGTTACGGCTTCCTGTCCGAGAACGCGGAGTTCGCCCGGTCGCTGGCGGCGGCCGGGGTAGTCTTTATCGGCCCGGGCGAGCGGGCGATCACCAGCATGGGGGACAAGATCACCTCCAAGCGCATCGCCGCCGAGGCGGGCGTCGATACCATTCCCGGCCACGAGGGCGTCATCGAATGCCGGGACCATGCCGTAGCGGCGGCCCGGGACATCGGCTATCCGGTGATGCTCAAGGCCAGCGCCGGCGGCGGCGGCAAGGGCATGCGGGTCGTGCACAACGATGAAGAATGCCGCGACGGCTTCGACAGCGCCGCCAGCGAGGCCAAGTCTGGTTTCGGCGATGATCGCATATTGGCCGAGAAGTTCGTCGAACAGCCCCGTCATATCGAAATCCAGGTGATGGCGGATACGCACGGCAACGTCATCTATCTCGGCGAGCGGGAATGCTCCATCCAGCGGCGCCACCAGAAGGTTATCGAAGAAGCGCCGTCGCCTTTCATCGATGCCGCCACGCGCCGGGCAATGGGCAATCAGGCGGTGGCGCTTGCCCGGGCAGTCGACTACAGCTCGGCCGGCACCGTCGAGTTCATCGTGGACGCCGCGCGGAACTTTTATTTCCTGGAAATGAATACCCGATTGCAGGTGGAGCACCCGGTGACGGAACTGGTCACCGGCCTGGACCTGGTGGAACTGATGATCCGCGTCGCCGCCGGCGAACCGCTGCCGCTGGCCCAGGACGATGTAGTGCTGGACGGTTGGGCTCTGGAAGCGCGTGTCTATGCGGAAGACCCGTTCCGCAACTTCCTGCCGTCGGTCGGGCGCCTGGTCCGCTACCGGCCGCCGGCGGAGAGCGCCACGGTCCGGGTGGACACCGGCATCGAGGAAGGCAGCGAAGTCTCGATATTCTACGATCCGATGATTGCCAAGCTCGTCACCTGGGGCGACGACCGGCAGCAGGCGGTCGAGCGCATGAACGATGCGCTCGATGCGTATCTGATCCGCGGCGTGAACCACAACGTCGGCTTCCTGAACGCCCTGATCGCCCATCCGCGCTTCCGCGCCGGCCGGCTCACCACCGACTTCATCGCCGAGGAGTATCCGGACGGTTTCCATGCCGCCGACGTGCCCCAGACCGACCCCATGATCGCCGTGGCCATTGCCGCCGTGGTGCACTGCAAGCGCGCCGCCCGCAGCGGAGAAATCAGTGGGCAGACACGCCGGTTCGAATACCGGGTAGGCAGGGACTGGGTAGTGATCGCCAACAGGGAGCGCTATGCAGTCGAGGTGACGGCCGGGGCGGAGGGCTATGACGTTTGCAACAACGGCAATCTTTACCAGGTCGCAACCGACTGGCGTCTGGGGCAGCCCATGGTCCAGGCCAGGGTCAACGGCGCCGCGGTGCAGGTGCAGGTCGACACCGCGGGCGCCGGCTATCGGTTGTTTCACCGGGGTACGGAGGTCGACACACTGGTGCTTTCACCGGCAGGCGCGGCGCTTGCCGAACATATGCTGGAGAAGGCGGCTCCGGATCTCGGGCGCTTCCTGCTCTCGCCGATGCCGGGGCTATTGGTCCGCCTCGCCGTGGAGGAAGGCCAGGAAGCCAAGGCCGGCGAGGAACTGGCTGTCGTCGAGGCCATGAAGATGGAAAACAGCCTGCGGGCAACCGACGACGTGAAGGTCAAGAAGCTGCTGGCAAAGGTCGGAAAGAGCCTTGAGGTCGATCAGCCGATCCTGGAGTTCGAATAGCCCGGGCGCCCTGGCGCCGGACGACCTCCCTGCCGGGCTCAGCCGCGCGTGAGTGCCGTGTCCAATGAGTTTCTATGGTTTCAGCGCGTCAGGCTCACTCTGAAACCATAGAAACCAATCGGACAGGACGCTCGTTGGCCGGCCGCACCGAGTTCGCCCGAGGAAGAAGTCATGCTGCAACTCGTCGACATCACCCTGAAGCAGGGGGAGAAAACGGTCTTCGAACTGGCCAGCATGACCGTGCACGCCGGACACGTTGCCGGGGTGGTGGGCCGGAACGGCGCCGGCAAGACGACGCTCTTCGAACTCATCCGCCGCCGCCTGTTGCCGGAGGCGGGAGAGGTTCTGCGCCCGCGCCGATGGCGCCTCGCCTGGCTCGATCAGGCTGTGCAGCCGAGCCCCCGTTGCGCACTCGACTTCGCGCTGGACGGCGACCGGAGGTTGCGCGCTGTCGAGGCGCAGATCGAGGCAGCCGAGCAGGCGGGCGACAACGAGGCCCTGGCGCAGGCGCATCTGCGGTTCGAGGAAGCGGGGGGATACGACGCCGAGGCGCGCGCCGGCGAGATACTGCACGGCCTCGGCTTCCGCGGCGAGGACTTCGGCAAGCCGCACCGGGCGTTTTCCGGCGGTTGGCGAATCCGGCTGAACCTGGCACGTACGCTGATGTCGCCGTCGGACTTGCTGCTGCTCGACGAACCGACCAACCATCTCGATCTCGATGCGGCGCTGTGGCTCGAGACCTGGCTGAAGCGCTACCCGGGGACACTGCTCGTGATTTCCCACGACCGTGACTTCCTGGACGCGGTCTGCGATGAGATCGTGCATGTGGCCGACGGCAAGACCTCGACCTATGCAGGCGGCTATTCCTCCTTCGAGCGGCAACGCGCCGAGGCGCTCAGGCTGCAGGCTGCGCAACATGCAAAACAGCAGCTTGAGATCAGGCATATCCAGGGGTTCATCGACCGGTTTCGGGCCAAGGCGAAGAAGGCGCGACAGGCCCAGAGCCGCATAAAGGCGCTCGAGCGGATGGAGCGCGTCGCCCCCGTGCATGCGCGTTCGCCGTACCGGTTCGCCTTTACGAATCCGATGCAGGTATCGAATCCGACGCTCTCCCTGGACGAGGCCACGCTGGGATATTCGAATGCCGCCGTGCTGCGCGACCTTACGCTGCGGATCTACCCCGGCGACCGGATCGGCGTTCTCGGGGTCAATGGCGCGGGCAAGACGACGCTGCTGAAGGCATTGGCGGACGAAATCGAACCCCTGGACGGAACCCTGACCCGGGGCCGTCATGGCGGCGTAGGCTACTTCGCCCAACACCAGATGGAGTCCCTGCAGGGAGACAGTACGGCCCTGGCTTCGTTTTATGCGGCGCCGGGCGAGCCCCTGGGGGAACAGCAGGCACGCGACTACCTCGGCCGCTGGGGATTCGGCGGCGAGATGGTGGAGCGGCCTCTTGCCACCTTTTCCGGCGGCGAGAAAGCGCGCCTCGTCCTCGCCCTGATCGCCCGTACGCGTCCGGCAATGCTGCTGCTGGACGAGCCCACCAACCATCTGGACATCGAGATGCGCGAGGCGCTGGCGCTCGCGTTGCAGGACTACGACGGCGCGCTCGTGCTCGTGTCGCACGACAGGCATCTCCTGCGCCAATGCACGGACACACTCTGGCTCGTTGCCGACGGGCGGGTCGATCCGTTTCCGGAGGGGCTGGATGCCTACGCGGAAATCCGCCTGGGACGCCAGGGCCGAAGCGTGCGGCACGACCGGAAGAACCGGCGGCGCCGGTCGGCGGAGCACCGGGAGGCGATCAGGCCGCTGACGAAGCAACGGGCCCGGCTTGAACGCGACATCGATGCATGCACGGAGCAACTCAACGAACTCTCCACCGTGCTCTCGAACAGTGCGACCTTCGAGTATGCATCGAAGGAGCAGGTCTCGGAGATGCTTGCCCGCCAGGGCCGCATCAAGAAGCGCCTGGCGCAAACGGAAGCGGAGTGGCTGGAGGTGCAGCAGCGCATCGAGGAGGCGGAAAGGAGCCCGGCAACGCTGCGATTACCGGTCGGCGACGATTGACAAGGAAATCGTCCTTATTCGTTTCGAGGGCTCGGGCGAAGTCATCCGCGTGGTGCCCGCCAAGGCGCGGACGCGGCGCGAAGCGCTCGATGTGGAGGCCCGCCTGCGCCTGTTCGATGTCGCAACAGCCCGGCAGCGCGTTCGTCAGGCCGCCCGGCCGGTGCAACGGCCCACCTCGCGTGGCTGGACCCGGGAGGAGTTGTACCGGCGTGGCAGAGTTCGAAATCCGTTTCTGGCGCTGGCCGACCCAAGCCTGGAAGTCCACGAACCGTAATCTGTGCCGGCAAGCGGTCCCCAACACAGGGGCGATTTGCCGCCAACGCAAGGGTAGCGCCGGATCAGGCCACCTCTTCAAGTTCGATCAGCGTGCCGCAGAAGTCCTTGGGATGAAGAAATACGACCGGCAGGCCATGCGCGCCGGTTCGGGGCCTGCCGTTCCCGAGTACGCGGGCGCCCTGTGTTTCCAGGTGCTCGATAGCGGCATGGATGTCCGCCACCTCGTAGCAGACATGGTGCATCCCGCCGCTGGGATTGTTGGACAGGAAGCGGCTCACCGGCGAGTTCTTGCCCAGGGGATGCAGCAATTCGATCTTGCTGTTCGCCAGTTCCACGAAGACCGTGGTGATGCCGTGATCCGGCAGCGGCAGCGGTTCGGAAACGACCGCGCCCAGGTTTTCCCTGTAAAGCGTCGCTGCGGCGGCCAGGTCGGGTACAACGATGCCAACGTGGTTCAATCGTCCGATCATCCCGGATCTCCTTTCGATCGCATGATCACAAGTTTGCCAGGTCCCGGTTCATGCCCCGGCAACCATCGCGCTGACGCACAGGGAACAGAAAATTGCCCGGACTGCCCGATCCGCGTCGCCATGTCTGAAGAGAGCGCCGCAAGCCCGCTCGGAGCCGAGTCAACGACTGTCTGATAACAGAATGTTTCATGGGAGTCCGTTTCCGCCTCATTCACCGGTTCCGGCCCGGAATGAGCCTCAGGATGTCGCTCGCCGCGTTGGGGATATTGGCGCCGGGGCCGTAGATGGCGGCTACTCCGGCTTCCTTCAGAAAGGCATGGTCGTGCCGCGGAATGACGCCGCCGCAGACGACAATCACGTCTTCCCTGCCCAGCGCGTTGAGTTCCTGGATCAACTGCGGCACCAGGGTCTTGTGGCCGCCCGCGAGCGTCGAGACGCCGACCACATGGGCGTTGCACTCGCCGACATCGATGGCCGCCTCGGCCGGCGTCTGGAACAGTTCGCCGGCACGCACCTCGAAGCCGAGGTCGGCGAAAGCGTTGGCGATGACCATGGCGCCCCGGTCGTGGCCGTCCTGGCCCATCTTGACGACCAGGATGTTGGGCGGGCGGCCCTCGAACTCGGTGAACACCTTGATCTCGTCGACCACCCGCTGATAGTCCTCACCGTTCCGGCGGGCTTCGGCGTAGACGCCTTTGGTCACCCGCGCCACTGCGTGGTGACGGCCCCAGACCTTCTCAAACGCCCCGGACATCTCGCCCACGGTGGCCCGGCGCCGGGCCGCCTCGACGCTCAGTTGCAACAGGTTGCCCTTGCCGTTTTTGGCCGCCTCGGTGAGCTTGCCTAGGGCATCCCGGGTACTCGCTTCATCCCGGGTTTCCCGGATCTCCCGCAACAGCCGGATCTGGCCTTCACGCACCCGGGTGTTGTCGACCTCGAGCACGTCGACCTCGGAATCGTCGCGCTCCAATACGTATTTATTCACCCCGACGATCGCTTCCTCGCCCCGCTCGATGCGCGCCTGGCGCCGAGCGGCGGTCTCTTCGATGCGCTGCTTGGGCATGCCCGCGATGACCGCCCGCGTCATGCCGCCGGCTTCCTCGACTTCCTCGATGAGCTTCCTGGCTTCCGTGACGATCGAGTTGGTGAGGCTCTCCACGTAGTAGCTGCCCGCGAGCGGGTCGACGGTGCGGGTGACCTGAGACTCCTCGGCGATGATGATCTGCGTGTTCCGGGCGATGCGCGCGGAGAAGGGCGTCGGCAGAGCGATAGCCTCGTCGAAGGCGTTGGTATGCAGGCTCTGGGTACCGCCGAGTACCGCGGCCAGGGCTTCAATGGTCGTGCGCACCACGTTGTTGTACGGGTCCTGCTCCTGCAGGGAGACACCGGATGTCTGGCAGTGGGCGCGCAGCATTGACGAGGCGGGGTTTTCAGGCTTGAACTGCTGCATCAGTTCCGCCCAGAGGATGCGCGCCGCCCGGAGCTTGGCCACCTCCATGAAGAAGTTGATGCCGATGCAGAAGAAGAAGGAGAGCCGGGGGGCGAACTTGTCGATTTCGATGCCGGTGGCGAGCGCCGCGCGCACGTACTCGATGCCGTCCGCCAGGGTGAAGGCGAGTTCCTGGACGAGGTTGGCGCCGGCCTCCTGCATGTGATAGCCCGAGATTGAAATCGAGTTGAACCGGGGCATGTGCTCGGCGGTGAAGCCGATGATGTCGGCGACGATGCGCATGCTCTCCGCCGGCGGATAGATGTAAGTGTTGCGCACCATGAACTCTTTCAGGATGTCGTTCTGAATGGTGCCGGACAGGTTCCTGGCCGCGACCCCCTGCTCCTCGGCCGCGACGATGTATCCGGCGAGTACGGGCAGCACGGCGCCGTTCATGGTCATGGACACGGACATCGCATCCAGGGGAATACCGTCGAAGAGAATCTTCATGTCCTCTACGGAATCGATCGCAACGCCCGCCTTGCCCACGTCGCCGCGCACCCGGGGATGATCCGAGTCGTAGCCGCGGTGTGTCGCCAGATCGAAGGCGACAGAGAGACCTTTCTGGCCCTGGGCGAGGTTGTCCCTGTAGAAGCGGTTCGACTCACTCGCGGTGGAGAACCCGGCGTACTGGCGGATCGTCCACGGCCGGTTGGCGTACATGGTGGCGCGGGGCCCGCGCACGAAGGGCGCCAGTCCGGGCATGGTGTTCAGGTGCTGGAGATTCTCCAGATCGTCCATCGTGTACAGCGGCTTGACGGGAATCCCCTCCGGGCTCAGCCACGTGAGGTCTTCCAGCGGCTTGCCGCGCAACTCCTTCCTGGCGAGCGCGTCCCAGTCGGCCTTGGGTGATTTCGTCATAAACGGTCGCAGACACAGTCAAACGCATGAGTATATCAACAGGCGAACCTTCCGCCCGGCCGCTGGCAGGGCATTGACGCTGGTGTTAGCCTTGCCCGATCTCGAAAACGATGAACGCAAAGGCTCAACCATGCCGCTCGATGCCGATATTCAAGCTGTCCTGAACCTGATGGAATCCATGGGAGTTCCGGATTTCAGCGAGATGACCCCGGAAGAGGCCCGGGATTTTCAGCTCGCACCGCCCCCCGAAGTGCCGACCCCGATCGGCGGAGAGGTGGCTGACCGGACTGTCCCGGGGACGGAAGCCGATATACCGGTGCGCATCTACCGGCCGGGTGACGGTGAGACGGGCGTGGCGATGTACTTCCACGGCGGCGGCTGGGTGATTGGGGGGCTCGACAGCCACGATGAGACCAGCCGCCATCTCTGTGCGGGGTCGGGCCAGACTGTCGTTTCCGTGGAGTACCGGCTGGCGCCGGAAACGCCCTATCCGGGCGCCGTCACCGACTGCTTCGATGCAA
Organism: Candidatus Azophilus sp.; assembly: GCA_965220425.1. Lineage (GTDB taxonomy): Bacteria > Pseudomonadota > Gammaproteobacteria > Pseudomonadales > Azotimanducaceae > Azophilus. The sequence goes on from OZ244830.1 coordinate 526,472, forward strand.
CCGCATGGGTGGCGGAAAACGCGGCGGAGTTGGGGGTGGATGCGTCGCGGCTGGCCGTGGCGGGAGACAGCGCCGGCGGCAACCTCGCGGCTGCCACGGCGTTGATGGCGCGGGACCGGGGCGGCCCGGGCATCGCCTTTCAACTGCTCATCTATCCCGTGACGAATGCCGATTTCAATACCGCGTCGTACCTGGAGAACGCTGCAGGCTATCTCCTCACCCGCACCTCGATGCGCTGGTTCTGGGATCACTACGTGCCCGAGACAGAGCGCCGCCAAGAGCCTTATGCCGCGCCGTTACGGGGCGATCTCGCCGGCTTGCCTCCGGCCCTGATCCAGACCGCCGAGTACGACCCGTTGCGCGACGAAGGCGAAGCCTACGCTACAGCGCTGCAAGCCGCGGGATGCGAGGTGGAGTTGACCCGCTACGACGGCCTGATTCATGCTTATTTCGGCATGCAGGCAGCGGTGGCGGCGGCTCGGCCGGCCATGCGCCAGGCTTGTGACGCACTTGCAAAATACGTCGGCTGAGACGAACTGCCATGGCGTCTCGGCACACCGGAATCGATCCCTTGCGAATTCCTTCCGGGAACATGCCGGTCCGGGCGCCCGGAGGACGATCTTCGCCGTTTTCGGCGCCTGACGCCTGAGGACCGACCATGCAGGAGTTCAGTTTCGAGACCATCTTCACCCCTGAGATCGTCGCCAACCCCTATCCGCTTTACCGGCAACTCCGGGAGAACAGTCCCGCCCTGCCGCTGCCGGACCACAACCTGCTGGTGCTGTCCAGCCATGAGCTCTGTCAGGCGGTAGTGCGCCACAGGCAACTCGGCCATGTCGAAGACCCCCGGATGACCGAGCAGCAACTTGCCGAGAGGCGCTCCAACCCCGCCCTGGCCCGCTTGCGGCACATGATGCTCTTTCAGAATCCGCCGGATCACACGCGGTTGCGGGCGCTGGTCGTCAAGGCGTTCGATGCGCGCCGGGTGCAGGCGATGCGGGCCCGCATTGCAGACATCGCGGAGAAGCTGGTCGATGCCTTCGCCGACCGGGGGAAGGGCGACCTGGTCAGCCTGTTCCTGCACCCGCTGCCGGTTATCGTCATCTGCGACATGCTGGGCATTCCCGGGCACGACCGATCCGCGTTTGTCACGGGAAACCGCGTTCGGGGCCGGCTGATCGACCCGACGCCCATGACGCCGGATGAACTCGAAGAGGCCAACAGGGGCATGCTGGAAAGCCAGGCCTATTTCGAGGGGCTTTGCGACGAACGGCGCGCCAATCCCCGGGACGACCTGATCACGGCGCTGGTCGAGAGCGAAACGGAGCACGGCAGGCTTACCAAGGAGGAGCTTACCGCCAACATCCAGTTGCTGTTTGCCGCCGGACACGAGACGACCGTCAACCTGATGGGTAACGCGTTGCTGGCGCTGTACCGAAACCCGGATCAACTCGCCCTGTTGAGAAACGAACCGGGTCTCATGCCGCAGGCGGTGGAAGAATTTCTGCGCTACGACAGCTCCGTGCAACTTACCGGCCGCGGGGCGCTCACGGACATGGAATTCGCGGGCCTGCCCATCGGCAAGGGCACCCAGATCATCGCCCTGTTGGCCGCCGCCAACCGCGACCCGGCCGTGTTCGACCGGCCGGACGAACTCGACATCGCCCGTGAAGGGATCCGGCCGCTGTCATTCGGGGGCGGCATCCACTATTGCCTCGGGGCACAGCTTGCCCGGCTGGAGGCGGCGGAGGCGTTGCAGGTACTGTTCCGGCGACTGCCCAAGCTGGCACTGGACGATATCGAGAATCCCATCTGGAAACGCACCATCACTTTACGCGGCGTGATCGCCCTCCCTGTCACCTGGTAGGGCTGGGCTGAACGATCCGTGTATCGCGGAGTCGAAAGAGTCGTGAGAAGCCCACTCTCTTCCTGGAACCGGGCGTTGTTCCCTGCGCGTGCGCGACCCGGCGCGCCGGGGTGGAAACTTCCATGATCCTTTCCCCGTGGAGCATTTCGGGCCGGTCGTCGCGCAACTGCCCCGCGGTTGACTGGTCATCGGTCTCGATGAGGTAACGGTCGCCCTGAAGAAGGAATGGGGCGCCGCCGCTTCGGCCCGCGCGCCTGGCCGGAGCAAGGCAAAACTGCATAAAACCGCAAAAAGTGAAAGAAGTATGGAATCGGTCAGCCTAACTTCTTGATGTCTCTGATGATTTTTCCGAAGCCTTCGCCGGAGCCCCGATACCGTCTTTTTTTCTCTCTGGTTTTTCGGCATTCTAGGAACCCTCACTAGTCGGCGCTGTATGTAAATACAGTGTATTTCTCTTCGGCAGGGCGAACGCACGAACATGGAGCGCCGGCTAGTTGAGGCCAACCCCCCGAACTCCCTTCTCTCTATGTCCGCTGGCCGTTCGTAAGGTTTTTTTGCTTTAATTACAAGGCGTTATAGGCTGGTAGCCGATCGGTCCAGGGGAAGGCCGCGTCGGCAACCGCGATGAAATCCGGGTTCAGTAACTGCCGCTTGTTGTAGGCGATGGGCCGGCCGTCGAGGCGCCGGACCGCGCCGCCCGCGGCAGCCAGCACGGCGTGCGCGGCAGCGATGTCCCATTCGGAGGTCGGACCCAGCCGCGGGTACAGGTCGGCGCCGCCCTCGGCGAGCATGCACAGCTTCAGCGAACTGCCGACGGCCCGGCGTTCGATCCCGGGAAACGTCCCGGCCAACGCCTCCAGATAGCGCTCCAGCCGCTCGTTGCGGTGGCTGCGGCTTGCCACCACCGTGAGGGGCCGGTCTACCGCCATGGGTCGCCCCCCTATCTGCCGGAGGGAGCCGTCCTCGTGGCATTCCGCCCGCCCGGCCGCGACCAGCCCCACGTAGACCTGCCCGAGGGTTGGTACGCCGACCAGGCCGAAAAGCGCCTGACCGTTTTCGATCAACGCGATATTGACGGTGAACTGGCCGTTCCGGTCGACGAATTCCCGGGTTCCATCCAGGGGGTCGACCAGCCAGTAACGTTGCCAGCGCTGTCGCTCGCTATAAGGTGGCGGTTCCGACTCCTCCGACAGCAGGGGAATTTCGGGCGTCAGTGTCTCAAGCGCTCCGGCGATGACATCGTGGGCCGCCAGGTCGGCCTGGGTGAGCGGCGATGCGTCTGATTTCCGCCGCACCTCGAAATCCGACCCGTACACTTCGAGGATTGCCGCACCTGCCCGTCGCGTGACCTCGACCAGTTCGGCGATCAGGTGTTCGGAGAAAGGAGAGGGCGGTTCGGTTGACATTCGAAACGGCGTCCAGTGAGACCAAGGGCGAGACTATAGCAGGCGGCCCGATGCAGTTCGGGTGCGGATGGAACGGGGGGCGCAAGCGGGCACGGGAGTTTGCACGCCAGGATGTACTTGGGTGAGACTGTAGAGCCGCCCTCTCAAGGAACAGATTTTTGCCATTCGTTTTCAAGGACCTGTTGGCCAGGGACGTTGAAGTGCCGATTGCGACCGCGCCCCACGCCCACTGTCTTTCCAGGAACGAACGTTGTTCCCAGCGCGTCCGCGCCCCTCGCCCCGGGGTGGAAACCTCCATGGATCAATCTCCAACCGTTCCTTCGGGTTTTGTGGCGTTGGCGGGTATGAGACTCTACGTGGATGGTCCTGCTCGTGTTCCCGGCGCGTCTGCGTCCCGGACAGGCGGGATCGAAAATCGCATGACATAGGAGCGCGAGGAACACCCCTCGAATGGCAAATGATCGACTGGCAAGCCATCGACACGGTGCTGCTGGACATGGACGGCACGTTGCTGGACCTCAAGTACGACAACACCTTGTGGAACCAGCTCGTACCCGACAGGTACTGCGATGCAATCCCGTCGGCGACGGACGGGAGCAGGGAAGATCTGTTGCAGCACATGCTGGACACCCGCCACACCCTGGAGTTCTACTGCCTGGACTATTGGGCGCGCTATACGGGTCTTGAAATCGTGGCGCTGCACCATGAGTTGGCGCACCTCATTCAGTACCGTCCCGGCGCCGAAACCTTTCTCGACTGGCTGCGTGGCCATGACTTCCGCAGGATTCTGGTCACCAATGCCCACCGCGACAGCCTGTCGGTAAAAAACGCCTACTCTGGTCTCTGCGACGCGATGCACGCCACGGTGTCGTCGCACGACTACGGGCATCCCAAGGAATCGGAGTCGTTCTGGGCGCGGCTTGCGGAAAATCACCCGTTCGATGTGCACCGGACGTTGCTCATCGACGACAGCCAGGTCGTGCTCGATGCCGCCGCCGCGTTCGGCATCGAGCACCTGCTTACGGTGCGGCGGCCGGACTCCGGGCGTCCCTCCCGCACGAAGCTGGCGTTTCCGGCGTTCAACGACTTCGCGGAGCTGATGCCTGGCGGTTGATACGCCGCAAGGAAGGCAGGCGGCCCGTTGGTTCCTTGAGCGGAAGTGAAACAGGTGTGCGCTCCGGAATACCGCATTGACGCGTTAGGCCGGCTCTGAAACCATGTCACCTGCGAGACAGGACACTGGCATTCGCGCCGGTGCCTCGATTCTGGCTGGTTCGGCCGCCGGAGGGCTCCGGCAGAATGGTTGAACTCAGGGGGACCGTATTTGTTCATGGCCGCTCAAATCGATAGTACATCCCGCCCGGACATCCACACCGAACTATCCGCTCCGCGACTCGCCGAACTGGCGGTGATTCGCGGCGAGGGCCGGTTTGCGAGCAACGGCGCCATCGTGGTCGAAACCGGCAAACGTACCGGCCGTTCCCCAAGAGACCGGTTCATCGTCGATGAACCCTCCACATGCGAAGCCATCGACTGGGGCGCCATCAACCAGCCCATGGCGCCGGCCGTATTCGATGCGCTGTGGGACCGGGTGCACCTGCACCTGGAACGCTCCGGAGGCTTCGTCTCCCACCTGCATGTCGGCGCCGACCCGGAGCACTACCTGCCCGTCGAGGTCAGGACGGAGTACGCATGGCACGCGCTTTTCGGCCAGGCGCTTTTCATCACGCCAGAACACTACAACCCGCACAACAAGGAAGTGTGGCAGGTGGCGAGCGCTCCGGATTTCGTGTGCCGCCCCGAACGCGACGATACGGCCAGCGAAGCCGCGGTGACGATCAACTTCGCGGCGCGCAAGGTGCTGCTGGCCGGTATGCGCTACGCCGGCGAGTTGAAGAAATCCATGTTCAGCGTGCTGAATTTCCTTCTGCCCGAAAAGGACGTGCTGCCCATGCACTGCTCGGCGAACATGGGAAAAGACGGTGACGTATCGCTGTTCTTCGGTCTGTCGGGCACAGGCAAGACGACGCTCTCGGCGGACCCGGACCGTTTCCTGATCGGCGATGACGAGCATGGCTGGGGCAAGGGCACGGTCTTCAATTTCGAAGGCGGCTGTTATGCGAAATGCATCGATCTCAGTCGGGAGAACGAGCCGGTCATCTTCGATGCGATCGGTTTCGGCGCCATTGTCGAGAACGTAATTATCGATCCCGAGACCCGCCAGCCGGACTATTCCGATTCCTCCCTCACCGAAAACACCCGCGCCTGCTACCCCCGCTCGAACATCGAGCTCAAGGTAGGCGAGAACCGCGCCGGCGAGCCGAACAACGTTGTTTTCCTGACCTGCGATGTAAGCGGGGTCTTGCCTCCGGTTTCCATACTGGCAAAAGAGGCGGCCGCCTATCACTTTCTTTCCGGCTACACCGCCGCGGTGGGGTCGACCGTGGTGGGCTCCACGGAAGCCTATCAGGCGACTTTTTCCACCTGTTTCGGCGCGGCCTTCTTTCCTCGGCCGGCCGGTGTTTACGCAGACCTGCTCATCCGCCGGATCGAGGATTTCGGGTCCAGGGTCTACCTGGTCAATACCGGCTGGACCGGCGGCGGATACGGGGTCGGCGAGCGGTTCAGGATACCCGTCACCCGGGCCATCGTCGCCGCCGTTCAGAACGGCAGTCTCGACCACGTCGCCACCAGCCGCCTGCCCGGGTTCAACCTGGACATTCCCGATGCGGTACCCGGCATCGACAGCGCGCTCTTGAACCCAAGGGATACCTGGGCCGACAAGGATGCCTACGATGCGGCGGCGCGGGCTCTGATCGCGAAGTTCGCGGACAATTTCAGCAAGTTCGATGTCGACCCCACCATTGTCGCCGCCGGCCCGTTGGTCGATTTCTAAGGAAGCGGCCGGCTGCAACCGAACGGTATTCGGTAGCTCAACCTGCGGCTTGGTTCAATATGCGTCTACAGGGCCTCAAGATTCCGTCATCGATCCTCGATGCGTTGCGGGAAGGCTGCGGGGAACTCACCGGCATTCGCCGGGGCATCGAGAAGGAGAGCTTGCGGATCGCCCCCGACGGCAACCTGTCGTCCCGCAGCCATCCGCGCGAGCTCGGCTCCACCCTGACCCACCCCAACATCACGACGGACTTCTCGGAAGCTCAACTCGAACTCATCACCGGCGTTCACGATACGCCGGAGGCTTGCATCGGCCAGCTCAACGACATCCACCGCTTCGTCTATTCGTCCCTGGACGACGAGTTGCTGTGGGTGGCGTCCATGCCCTGCATCGTCGGCGCCGAAGCGGATATTCCCGTTGGCCGTTACGGATCGTCCAACATCGGCATGGCCAAGACGGTCTACCGGCGCGGGCTCGGCCATCGGTACGGCCGCCTGATGCAGACCATCTCCGGCATTCATTACAACTTTTCGCTTCCGGACGCCTTCTGGGACCGGTACGCGGCATTGCTGGGGCGCCCGGTCAACCGGGATTTCGTGACAGACTGCTACTTTGGCCTCATCCGCAATTTCCGCCGGCACAGTTGGTTGCTGACCTGGCTCTTCGGGGCTTCGCCCGCCATCTGCCGGTCGTTCGCCCGGAACCTCGAGCATGGCCTGGACGGATTCGACGAGGGCACGCTGTACCTGTCCTATGGCACATCGCTCAGAATGGGGCGTCTGGGGTACCAGAGCGACGCCCAGAGCGGACTGCACATCTCGTATAACAGCCTGGACTCCTACGCCAGTACGATGCATCGGGCGCTGACCCGGTCCTATCCGCCCTACGAGGCCATCGGCGTCAAAGTGGACGGCGCCTACCGTCAGCTCAACACGGCGCTGCTGCAGATCGAAAACGAGTTTTACGGGGCAATCCGGCCCAAGCGGCGCATCCGCCCCGGCGAGCGCCCGCTGACGGCCCTCAGGCGCCGGGGGGTGGAGTATGTGGAAGTCCGCTGCCTGGACCTCAATCCGTTTCTGCGCGTGGGCATCGACGAACAGCAGATCCGCTTCATGGACACCTTCCTGCTCTGCTGCCTGCTCGCCGAAAGTCCCGGGGACAGCCCGGAGGAATCGGCGGAGAACGAGGCGATTCAGCTTGCGGTGGTGGAGCGGGGACGCGAGCCGGGGCTGCGTCTCGGGGGTGAACTCCGCGACATCCGGGCCGGGGCGATCCTCAGCCAGTGCGAGGCGGTCGCCGAATTGCTCGACTGCGCCCATGAAACCGACCTGTACACCGATGCCGTCGAGCAACAGCGGACCCGGGCGCGCAATTCCAGCCTGACCCCATCCGCGCGCATGCTGGACACGATGGCCGGCCAGAAGACGCCGTTCTTCCGGTTCGCGCTCAATCAATCCATCGCGCACAAGGGGTATTTCGACGAACATCCGCCGACACGGCGCGAAATGAACCGGCAGCAGTCCATGGCCCGGCGGTCGTTCGCGGACCGGGAAGCCATCGAAGCCGCGGACGAAGTGGGTTTCGACACCTTTCTCGAGTCCTATCTGCGCCCGCCGCAGTGAACTTCCTGGCACACTGCCTGATCGCCGCCCGGGCGAACCCCGGTGACGAGGCGATGAGCGCCGGCCTCATTGCGGGCGGTATCCTGGGTGACTTTGTAAAAGGTCCCGTTCCGGAACGATGGCCAACCCCATTGCAGGCAGGCATACGCCTGCACCGCCGCATCGATGCTTTCAGCAACGGCGCGGCCGGGGTGCGCAGGAGTTGCAACCGCTTTCCGGCGCATCTGCGCCGTCTGGCGCCGGTTTTCGTGGATATCGTTGCCGACCATTGCCTGGCCATTGACTGGCCGGCCCGTCACGACGAGCCGCTGGAGGTGTTCAGCCGCCGCTGCTATGCAACGCTGGAACCGCACGCGCACCGCCTGGACCGGCGTGGCCGGCGCTACCTGCACTGGCTGGTGGAGGAAGACCTGTTGGCTCGTTACCGGTCCGGCGATGTAATGGAGCGGGGGCTGCTCAGCGTCACGCGCCGGCTGCGCCGGGAGCATCTGAACGACGCTCTGCTGCCATTCGTGGCTGCCTGCCTGCCGGACCTGCAGGCGGATTTTTGCGGGTACTTTCCGGAACTGCTTGCGCACGGGCGCGAGTGGACGGCAAGCCAGTCAGCGAAAACGGGCGAAATGGGAGACCCTGGTTGACGCTCCGGCTGCCGCCGTTAACCTTAGCGCTTTGTCGCAATCGGGAGCTTTCTTGAAAGCCGTCTTGTGCAAGGCCTTCGGGCCTCCGGAATCACTGGTGCTGGAAGATGTCGCGGAGCCGGTCGTGGGCTCGGACGATGTATTGGTCGACGTTCGTGCGGCGGCGCTCAATTTCCCCGACGTTCTGATGATCGCGGGCAAATATCAGATGCGGCCGCCGTTTCCGTTCTCGCCGGGCGCCGAAGTAGCGGGAACGGTCGCCGCGACCGGCGCCAACGTCAGCGGTTTCGCGCCCGGAGACCGGGTGTTCGGCGGAGTGGGGCACGGCGGTTTTGCCGAACGAGTCCTCCTCCCGGGCGGGCGGGTATTCACGATGCCCGAGGCGATGAGCTTTGCCCAGGCATCCGGCATCAGCCTTGCCTACGGCACCTCCTACTACGCGCTCAAGGATCGGGCCGCGCTGCAACCAGGCGAGAACCTGCTCGTACTCGGTGCGGGCGGCGGTGTCGGCATCGCCGCGGTGCAACTCGGCAAGGCCCTGGGCGCCCGGGTCATCGCCGCGGCAAGTTCGGCGGAGAAGCTGGACGCCGCCCGCGCGTCCGGGGCCGATGAGACCATCGACTACAGCGAGGGCAAGCTCAAGGACAACGTCAAGGCGCTGACCGACGGGAAGGGCGCCGATGTCATCTACGATCCGGTGGGGGGGGATCTGTTCGATCAGTGCATGCGGTGCATCAACTGGTATGGCCGGGTGCTGGTCATCGGCTTCGCCGCCGGCGCTATTCCGAAGGTGCCCATCAACCTCATTCTGCTGAAGAGCTGCCAGGTCGTTGGCGTTTTCTACGGCGCCTGGTCCATGCGCTCGCCGCAACAGCACGACCGGAACTTCCGGGAGATTCTCGAGCTGTTCGACAGGGGCAGCATCGATCCCCTCGTCGGCCGTTGCTATCCTCTGGAGCAATACGCCCGGGCGCTCCGGGACCTGTCGGAGCGCCGCGCCATCGGCAAAGTGGTATTGACCGTCGATGGAGACGAGACGGCATGAACCGCCGCTTCCTTGCACGGGACTACGCGATCGCCGTCGCCGGGCTGTGCGGCGGCCTTGTGTTTGCGGCGCTGATCCTCGAATACACGGTCGAGGGCATGCAGCCCTGTCCGCTGTGCCTGATGCAGCGCTTGTGGTTTCTGATTGCCGGCCTGCTGGCGTACGCGGGCCTGGCCCACAATCCACGCTGGGGCATCTATCCCCTTCTGACGATCTCCGCCGCTCTGGCCGGCGGCGCGTTCGCCGTGCGCCAGCGCTGGTTGCAGGGCCTGCCTGCCGATCAGGTGCCGGCCTGCATCGACCTGGACCGCCTGTTCGAATTCGGAATGTTTTCCGATGCGCTCGCGGCCATGGTTGCCGGCACGGGCGACTGCGCCGCGGAGCCCCCGTTTCTCGGCGTTCCGATTCCTTACTGGACACTCGCGGGTTTCGCCGCGGTGGTGGTTGCCGCCGTTCTGCAATGGCGGGCAAGGTGATCCCCGACGCCTTGATACACCACCGCTTCGAGCCCAGTTAAACAGACTGGAATCAAAGCGTTGCCGGCCCGTCGCCGGCGCACTGCATCGGCGCTGTCCTGTATGACAGGACGTGGGGTGCGCTCGTACAAATGCAAATCCCGATGGTATAGTTATCCACAGGTCGTCCTGTTTGGGCGATCGCGGGAAGGACGGCATGGCCCGGAAAGTGACGCCGACGGCAGGCACGCCGGCGTGGGGGTACCGACCAGGCGTGCCGTGCTACGAGTTTGCGGTGGGGGCCGTTGATACTCGGAGAAAGGGCGGCAAGGACGATGTCAGGCGACAAATGCGCCGCAATCGGCGCGCGCCGGATACTGGTGATCAACGGCAAGGGCGGCTGCGGCAAGACCACGGTTGCCACCAACCTGGCGGTTGCCTGTGCAACTGCCGGCCGGCGGGTGGTTCTGGTCGATAGCGACCCCCAGGGCTCGAGTTCGTACTGGGCAACGCAACGCTCGCCCCGACTGCCGGCGGTACCGGTGATCCGCGCTCCCGAACGAAGCGGCGAGCATTGGCCGTTGCACGAGATGGCGCCGCCGAGTACCGAATGCCTGATCGTGGACGGTCACACGCACCGGGACGAACGTGAGCTGCAGTGGCTGATTCAGCAGGCGGATGCGATCCTGGTGCCGATCCTGCCCTCATCCATCGACATCCGGATCGGCAGCCGTTTCATTACCCAGGTGCTGACGCACAGGCGCTTCCGGGCGATGCCGAGGCCGCTCGGCGTGCTGGCCAATCGCGTGCAACCCAACGCGGATACCCATGCCAAGCTCAAGCACTTTCTCGGCTGCCTGGGTCATACCGTGGTCGCGACATTCCGTGACAGCCCGGTCTACAGCGAGGCCATTGGTAGAGGCCAGGGTGTGGTCGACATGATCGACAGCCGCGCGGCCCGCAAGGAGACCCCCGCGTGGCGGGAAGTCACCGCATGGATCGATGCACAGACGGTATCCGCGAGGCCTGCAGCAAGCCGGGTTCGCAGGGCGCCGGTCGCCGCCGGCCGCCGTTCCACGCGCGCAAGTTCCCTCTCGGCCTGAGGCCGCCGACACCTTCCATGCCTCGCCAGTTTCCAGCGACCCGCATGCGCCGGGTGCGCGCCCGGGAATTCTCGCGCCGGCTGGTCAGGGAGTCGACGCTGACGGCGGGCGATCTCATCTATCCCATGTTCGTGATCGACGGCGCCAACCACACGGAGCCCGTCGAGTCCATGCCCGGCATCGACCGGTACAGTATCGACAGGCTTGTCCGGGAGGTGGAGACCGTGGCGCAACTCGGGATTCCGGCGGTGGCGCTCTTTCCGAATATCGAGTTCTCCCAGCGCAGCCTCGACGGCGCCGAGGCATGGAATCCGGACGGGCTCGTTCCGCGCGCCGTGCAGGCCGTCAAGCAAGCGGTACCGGAACTCGGCATCGTCACCGATGCCGCGCTCGATCCCTACACCACGCACGGGCAGGACGGCATCGTCGACGATGCGGGGTACGTACAGAATGACATCACCGTCGAGGCGCTGTGCAAACAGGCCGCGGTATGCGCGCAAGCCGGCAGCGATGTGATCGCGCCCTCCGACATGATGGACGGACGGGTCGGCGCCATACGCGAGACCCTCGACGGCGCCGGCCGCATCGACACCCTGATCATGGCGTACTCGGCCAAGTACGCCTCGTCCTATTACGGACCGTTCCGCGACGCGGTGGGGTCCAGCGCCACCCTGGGAACCGGCGACAAGTTCTCCTACCAGATGGATCCGGGCAACAGCGACGAAGCCATGCACGAGATTGCCCTCGACCTCGATGAGGGCGCGGACATGGTCATGGTGAAGCCGGGCATGCCCTATCTGGACATCATCCGGCGCGTCAAAACCGAGTTCGGCGTACCGACATTCGCCTACCAGGTCAGCGGCGAATACGCCATGCACATGGCGGCGGTCGGCCGCGGCTGGCTGAACGAAGCGGTGATCGCCGAATCGCTCCTGTGCCTGAAGCGTGGCGGCGCGGACGGCATCCTTACCTACTTCGCAAAGCGCGTGGCCGGCGCCCTGGCAGGCTCGGGTGGCAGCGGCTGAACGGCCGGGAGCGCCTCCGGACGCGAGCGGTCAAGGCTGCGCGCGTGGCGGCGGGAGCCGCGGATGGACACGTTGGGGAACCCGTCAAGAGTCGACGCTGCGCGCGTGGCGGCGGGAGGGTTCGGGGAGCAAGGCGTCGGCGCCGTTGCCATTCGAAACGGAACGTCAACGACTCTGACCCCCTGGTCTCTCCGTGGTAAACTTCGCGCCCCCAAATTTCAGCGAAACAACCGGAGACCAGCCATGGCGGAATCGGCGGCAACTGAGAATCGGAGCAGCAGCATCGTTCACACCACGGACGGCGAGTTCGAAAGCGATGTGCTCAAATCCGGCAAGCCGGTACTGGTTGATTACTGGGCGGAATGGTGCGGCCCCTGCAAGATGATCGCACCCATACTCGATGAGATCGCGGGCGAATACAGCGACAGCCTCAAGGTCTGCAAGCTGGACATAGACTCCAACCAGGCCACACCCGCCAAGTACGGCATCCGGGGCATCCCGACCCTCATGCTGTTCAAGGACGGCCAGGTGGAAGCCACCAAGGTCGGCGCACTCAGCAAATCCCAACTCGCGGCATTTCTCGACAGCAACATCTGACGCGCGTATCGCTCGGAAAATTGGGCTGGCCGTTGCGGCGCGGGCTCCGGGCTGTGGCTTTCGCCGCATCTGTACTTGCAACCCCGACGCCTGCAAACAAGTAGTGATACGATGGCCGCGCGCTGGGCGGTCTGGCCCCTGGTCCAGGCCCGGCAGCGATCCGTCAGCAGATAACCGTGGAATCGTCCGCCAATGAACATAGCCGCAAAATATGGTCTGATTCTCGGCATTGTCGTCGGCGCGATGGGCTTCGCCCTGGCAACGCTGGGCCTGCACACTAACGCGATGGCGCCGCCGGCGTTCATCGCCACCGCCATCGTCGTCAACGTCGTGATCGTCGTCCTCGCATTGCGACGAACCGCCTCGGACTCCAACTGGGGCGGGCAGATCCTCAATGGGTTGGTGCTGGGCGTGGTCGGCGCGGCAATTGTCTTCCTGAGTTCCTATGTGATGACCACGGTGGTATTTCCCGACTACTACGCGGAGTTCGCCGAAGCGGCGCGCATGAGAGCGGCTGCCGGCGGCCTGTCTCCTGCAGAGATCGAAGCGCAGGTGGCGATGGCAACGGGCACGCCGGCAAGTTCCGCGTTCTCGGGGGCGCTCGGAACCGTCATCACCAGTGTAGCGGTCGCGGCGATCACGGGATTCTTCAAGCGCGCCGGTTGAAGAACCGAGGCGCCTGCAACTGCAGGCCCGTTGCCGTGACCCGCAGCGGGCGCTCGGCGGCGCGATTTGTCGGTTTCCCACAACGCGACGATTGATTAAGAAAGAATATCTTAATATTCTTTCTTAGCTACCAAAGTTAGGAAAGGATCCTTTCTTTATCGCCATGGCTAAAAAAGGTGCAAACCGGCTGGGCACGTATATCTCCAGTTCCGTTGCCGGCGAAACCGTGCGCGCCTACCTGCCGCCTCCACTGCCGCCGGATCCGCCGGTCGATCTGGGCCCGTTCTATGGCCGGATCGAGGCCGCCAATCGCGCTCTGGGCCAGTTGGACGGGGTAACGTCAATTCTCCCGGATACGCCGCTGTTTCTATATATGTACGTCCGGAAAGAGGCCCTGCTGTCTTCGCAGATTGAAGGCACTCAATCCTCGTTGTCTGAATTGCTGCTCTACGAGACGGATGCGGCGCCAGGCGTCCCGATGGATGACGTGCAGGAGGTTTCGAATTACGTTGCAGCCATGAAGTCGGGCATATCCCTGCTACAGGATGGTCTCCCGATATCGATTCGCCTTCTCAGGGAGCTGCACGGCACACTGCTCAGAAAAGGCCGCGGCAGCCACCGGAGTCCCGGCGAGTTTCGGCGTTCCCAGAACTGGATCGGAGGTACGCGTCCGGGAAACGCCCTTTACGTACCTCCACCGCCACAAAGCGTTGCGGATTGCATGGGCGACCTGGAGCGCTTTGTTCACGATCAGGAGAACCCGTTGCCACTGTTGGTCCGTGCGGCCTTCGCGCACGTTCAGTTCGAGACGATCCACCCGTTCCTGGACGGAAACGGCCGCCTTGGGCGGCTGTTGATTACGCTCATGCTGCACGCCGAGGGCGCACTCAAGGAGCCGGTTCTGTACCTGAGCCTCTATCTCAAGGCTCACAGGCAAACCTACTACGACCTCTTGCAACAGGTAAGAACCAACGGCGATTGGGAAAGCTGGCTGGCGTTCTTTCTGGAGGGTGTCGAGACAACGTCACGCCAGGCGGCAGACACGGCCAAGGCGATTCTGGAACTCTTCGTAGCCGATCGAAAGTCGATCGAAGCCTTGGGCAGGCCGGCAGGCTCCGCGTTGCAAGTACATCGATACCTTCAAACCAAACCTATTATTTCCGTGCGCGATGCGGCAAAGGCCCTCCCCCTGTCGGCGCCTACGATCCGCAAGTCGATCGGTCACCTCATCGATTTGGGAATTTTGTCTGAAATCACGGGCAAGCGCAGGGACAAGATGTATCTATGCGAAAAATATATGGAAATTCTGAGCCAGGGTACCGAACCCCTGGGTTCACCGCATGGACAATGAGGGAATGCGCGCCAAATGACCAGAGCGTCGGGCCGGCCTGGACGATTCGCGCCCGAGGCCCCGGTTCGGGACTGAAGCGATCCGCTCTTCGATCGACAATGGGTCAGTGACGGACGGATTCCGGATCCGGCCGTGGGCGAATGCCATAGCCGCCGGCACCGCCAGTGCCGGCGTTTGATCGGTCTCGGTGGTTTTCTTGCGCAGTCGGTCAGCGGCCGGCGGCCATCCTGATGAAGCGATCGAGAACCTCGATTTTCCGGCGGCCCTGGCCGAGCGTGAAATCCGGCACGATGAATTCGTCCACCCCGATGGACTCGTAATCATGGAGTGTCTCCCGGATTTCCTCGGCGGTGCCGATGATGGCCGGACGTCCCATGTCGGTATTGCGCATCCGTTCAAGATAGGCCTGGTCGTCGCTCATGACCAGCAGGGCGACGGCAGTGCGCCGGACAGCCTTGGGATCCCGGCCCAGATCCGCGCAGTGGCCGTCGAGAACTTCCATTTTGCGCCGCAATGTCGCAACGTCACCCCATACGTTCCATGCATCGGCAAAGCGCGCGGCAATGCGAAGGGTGCGCTTTTCGCCGCCGCCGCCAATCAGCAGGGGCAACGGCCGCTGTACCGGTTTTGGCTCGAGGGTGGCGTCTTCGAGCCGGTAGAAGCGGCCCTCGAAGTTGGCCTTTGACTCGCTGAACAGCGCCTTGATGACGGCGCAGGCTTCATCGAGCCGCTGCAGGCGCTCCTTGACCGTGTGGAACGGGATGCCGTACTGGCGGTGTTCGTTCTCCTGCCAACCGCTGCCGAGTCCGAGCACGACACGGCCGCCGGTCATGTGGTCGAGCGTCGCCGCCATCTTGGCCAGCACCGCCGGATGGCGGTACGTGTTGCCGGTCACCAGGGTGCCCAGCCGCAGCCTCGGCACCAGGGCGCCAACTCCCGCCAGGGTCATCCAGGCCTCCGGCCAGGGCGTACTGGTGTCCGGCGCATTCGACATGAAGTGATCCGCACACCACAAGCCGTCCCAGCCGGTCGCCTCGGCGTGCCTGGCCAGATCGACGACTTCGCGAAACGGCAGCATCGGGTACGGCCAGAGACTAACCTGCATCGGACATTCTCTTATCTTGTTGCCGGTCGGGATGGTCGCTGATGCGGCGAGCTATCGCAAATTCGCCCAGGGTGATCGACAGAGCCCGCCGGCGACTCGGCGCCGCGCCTGCCAGGCACAAAACCAATCCCGCGGCGACGGCGGCGGGCCGCATACTCTTCATTCTCACTGGGCTATCCTTCAGTCGAAGCATTGCGGAGTATAGGACAAGGCCGTGCGCTTTCGGGACCGGACCATCGCCTTTGCCAATGGCGTCGTCGGTGAGACCGTCGATATTCCCTCCGCCTCGCCGGTCAACTTCTTCCAGGTCATCAGCGCGCCGGGAGACATGCCTGAACTCACCATAGACGGCAAGCTGTTTCTGCCGGACGGCGCCAAGCGGCCGTTGCCCGCGGTGATCGTGCTGCCGGGCAGCCTCGGTATCGCGCCGTCTCACCTCAAGCATGCGGAAACGCTCTGCGGGCTCGGATTCGCCGCCTGCGTTCTGGACAGTTTCGGCGCTCGAGCCGTCACTTCGACGGTCGCCAACCAGGCGCAGTTTTCGTTCGCGGCCAGTGCTTATGATGCGTTGGCCGCGTACCGGGTGCTCTCGGAGCGGCCGGAGCTCGACGGTAAACGAATCGGCCTGCAGGGCCACAGCCGCGGCGGTTCCGCGGCACTCACCGCGGCGACGCGTTGTTTTGCGGATGCCGTGGTCGGCCCGGGCCGAGGGTTCGCCGGCGTGCTGGCCGCTTATCCGTGGAGCGGCCAGCAGTTCCTCGATCCGGGCGTCGGCCGCACCGAGGTCCGCATACTTATGGGCGATGCGGACGAATGGTGCTCGCCCGCCCAGGTTCAGTCGCACTGCCGCGCGATTCGGCTTGCCGGCGGTGCGGCGGCAATGAGGCTGGTGGGAGGCGCCCAGCACAGTTTCGACCGCGACACGCCGATTGAAGAAATTCCCGAAGCGGTGGTATCCCCCGCGGCGCCCACGACCTACATTGCGGACGACGGCGCCATGATCCACCCGCTGGCCGAGGCGCCGGATGCGTCCCTGGTCGACCGCGATGTCATGGTCTACGCGTTGAAGGCGGGTTACGGCAGGAAAGGCGCCCGCATCGGCAGTGGCCCGGGAGAAGCGGCATTGTTTCGGGAAGATATGGTTTCGTTCTGGCAGCGGGTGTTGCGGCCCGGCGTGCAGGCAACGGCGTAGCATGGTTGCCGGCCCGTAGCAGGGGGACGAGTGAGCTGCGGCCGCGGCATGGCCTGGATAGAGCGCAGCGCCGAGTGGCGAGCGAAACGCTGGGCCGGGTACACACCGATGCGGCAGCGATTCACGGGCACAGCCGGGTGGGAACTTCTTGCATCAACCGGGCGCTTTCCCATCCGGCGGCCAGGCATTGAGGCCCTCTTCCAACGGCACGGCCAGGCTCTGCAGCAGTTGCGAGAACAGGGTCAGCCCGATCTTCTTACAGAAAGGCGTTCACGGGAAATCGGATCGGACCCGAGCCGAGCATGGAAAACTGTCTCACAAAATCCGGCAACCGGTAAAACGGCCCTCAGTTTTGGGCTTGTCCTTGCGCCTCGGTGACGCCCGCATCCCTCGGTGGCGCTGTGGACAGGTTGGTCAGATGCCCCGTCGGACTCCTGAGCAGGCTCATCACGCGAATCGGCTGGTCCGAATCGACGCGCAAACGCCACTTGCCGGCCCCGTCCCCCAGCGCATCTTCGACAGCGCCGGTGCCCATTTCCAACGCCACCGCCGTGACTGTCCTTGCGGCGCCCGCCGGCACCGCCACCAGAGCCGATTCGCCCGGCGAGGCGCCCGCATCGTCGATACCGGTTATTCGCACCAGCGCTTCCTCCGAACCCAGATTCAACAACCGCAGGCGGCTTACCTGGTTGGGGTTGCTGCCGGGGTTGAAGATCACCACGCGATGCACGCCTCCGGCCACCGGCGCCGAATCGTGCATCGACGTCAGAAACCCGTCCGCCGTGCGGATGTAGGACAGCACCTCGATCTCGAGTTCGCTCATCAGTTCCAGGCGCCAGTCCCCCTCTGCGGAACCCACCCCCGAGGGCAACCCCTTCGACGCGTTGCCCTGCTCCAGGTCGTCCGAGTTGAAGTGCGCCGTCGCGCCGGCCGCAACGGACAGCGTGACCGGCCCGAGCCGCGTCCCCGCGTCGTCCGTCGCCTCGATCGTGACTTCTCCGGCCTCCAGGGAGCGGTTGATCACCCGCACGAATCCCTCGCGCACCGGGTCCGAGGCCCGCGGGAACAACCCGACCAGGAACGGGCCCCGCACCGTCACGGTGAACGCCTGGGACACCCGCTCGTCGCGGCGGTCCGCCGCCGTCACGGTGATCGCCGTGACCCCGCGCGCAATGCCCCGGATGGTCAGCACGCCGTTGCGGTCCACCGCCACCGTCGCCACCGACCGGTCGGCCGATTCCGCGGTGTAGTCCAGCGCCCGCTGGTCGCGGTCGTAGAAGTTGAGTCGGATGTCCAGCTCCAGCACCTCGCCCGCATCCAGCGCCTGATCCTCGATCTGCCGCTCCACCACCGGCGGGCGATTCGCGGCACCGCCGCCGCTGCCGCCGCCGGTACCGCCGCCATCGTTTTCCGTCACCGAGACCTGAACCGAGCCGACGATGCCGTCGTAGCCGCCGCCCGTTGCTTCGTGCGTCAGGGTGACGCTCGGGTCCGTCGAGGTGTCGTCGTCTTCGGCTGCCTCAACGGTGATCGTTTGTGCGTCGTCCCAATCGTCCACTCCGAAGTAGGGTTCGGTCTTGTCCAGGCTCAGATCGCCGGATACGCCGCTCACCGCCACCGTCACGGTCCCCGACGGTTTGGTCGCCAACGCTACCGTGTACGTGGCCGTCTGTCCCTCGGGCACCCGGAGCGCGGACTCGCTGAACACCAGCCCCGGGTCGTTCTCCCGGATCGACACCACCAGGTCCGCGCGCAACCCCCGGTACTCCGCCGCGCCCGATGCCACGTGCCGCAGCGTCACCGCCGCATCCGGCACGCTGTCGGCGTCGTCCGCCGCCGTCACCGTTACCACCTGCGGGACGCGCCAGTCGGCCCCGGTGAACACGAGACTGGTCTTGTCGAGGCTCAGGTCTCCCGCCGCGCCCGTGATCGTCACCGTGACGTCCGCCGTCGGCCGTGTCTGCAGTGTCACCGCGTAGCTGGCGGACCCGGCTTCCACCACGGTCAACGCCTGCGGCATCAACAGCACCGCCGGACTGTCGTCGTCCGCCAGCGCGATCCGCGCGCCCGTCGCGGGTTCGATGCGCAGTTCCGCCACCGTCGTTGAGCCCGTCACCGACAACGTCCGCGCGCCATCGGTCGAGTCGTTGTCGAGCGGCGCCAGCCGGAACGTTGCGGTCCCGATCGTCTCACCCGACAAAATCGTCAGTGTGCGCTCCGGCACCCGCGCGTAGTCCGTCCCCGGCACCGCCGTGTCGCCCGCCGCACCCACCGTCAGCCGCACCTGCGTGTTCTCGGCTCGCGCCTCGGCGTTCAACGACGCGGTCACCGTCACGTCCTCAGGCGTGTCCTCGGAGACCGATGCGGGAGCCACGGACAGCGTCACCACGCGAGATGCCGTGTCGTTGTCGGAAAGCGTCAAGGTGGCCGGCTCCACCGTCAGGGCACCGGCCCGGCCGGTGACGGAGATCGTCTCCGCGCCTTCGGCAATCGCATCGTCGTCCGGACTCAGCGTGAACATCGTCCGCCCGGTGGTCTCGTTCGCCGGGACCGTGATGGCCAGCGTCGACACGTAGGCGTAGTCCGATCCTTCCGTCGCGGAATCGGCGGCCGCGCCCACCGTCACGGTCACCGTCGAGTCCGACGTGCGCGCCCCGGCATCGAGCGACGCGGTCACCACCACTTCCGTCGGCGCCGCCGCTTCCGATACCGTCGACGGGTTCAGCGACAGGTCCAGCCGGGTCGAAACCGTATCGTCATCCGCGATGGCGAGTTCCGCAGGCGTGACCGTCAGCCCCGCAACGTCGCCGCGCACGGATATCGTCTCCGTGCCTTCGGCGGTCCGGTCGTTCGTCGGCCGCAACGCGAACGTCACGGTCCCTTCCGTCCGGTTCGCCGGGATCGTCAGCTCCAGCTCGGGGACCTCGGCGTAGTCCTCGCCCTCCGACGCCGAGTCGGCCCCCGATCCAACGGTCACCGTCAGGACCGTCGCCGTCGGCCGCGCGCCGCCGTCCAGCGTCCCCGTCACCCGCACCGTGCGGCTGCCCGCACTCTCGCGGACCTCGCGCGGATCCAGCGTCAGCGTCACTTGCGTCGACGCCACATCGTCGTCGTTCAGGGTCAGATCGGCCGATCGCACGGCGAGCCCCGACACGCTGCCGTCGACGGTGATCGTCTTGGCACCTTCGACGGCATCGTTGTTTGTCGGGGCCAGGCGGAACGTCGCCTCCGCGGCCGTCTCGCCCGCGTCGATCGTCAAGGTCAGGTCCGGCACCGTCGCGTAGTCCGTCCCCTCGACCGCCGAGTCGCCGCTCGCTCCCACCGTCACCGCGACATCGGTATCCTCCGCGCGCGCCGCACCGTTAAGGGTCGCCGTCACCCGCACCGTCCTCGCGCCGGCGTCCTCGCGCACCTGGGCCGGGTTCACCGCCAGGTCCACCCGCGTCGAGCCGATGTCGTCGTCGGCGATGGCGACCGCGCGGCTGGCGAACTCCACGCCGTCCCGCGTCGCCGACAGCGCCACCGTCTCGCCGTCGTCGTCGAACGGGTCGTCCAGCGCCCGCACCGTCGTGGTCACGGTCGAGGGGTCTTCGCCCACGCCGGCCGGCAGCGTCAGCGCCGTGGCGTCGATCGTATAGTCGGCGTCCCGCGTCGCCGTGCCCGACAGCTCCAACCGGATCGTCTGGGCGGCCGCAAACGTCGAACCGCTACCGGTGCTCACCGTCACCGTGGACGTGCCGCCCGCCTCGGCGATGGTTCCCGGATCCGCCCCGAGCGTCAGAGCGGGTTCGGCGTCGTCTTCGTCGATCCTGACCGTGACATCCTGGCTCGACACTGACAGGCGCTCGCTCCTGCGCGACAGCTTGAGCCCGAACACTTCCGTCCGCTCGCGCACCCGGTCGTCGAACAGGTCCACAGCCACCGTCTTCTCCGCCCGCGCGCAGCCGCAAGTCGCATCGTCCGAAAAATCTCCCGGGGCGAACGACAGGTCCAGGTGCAACGCCCCGTAGTCCCCGAACGTGCCGCTGCGCCGCTGCGTGGCGTAGTCCTCGTCCGCCTCCCGGCCGCCCGCGTTCTCGCGCGTCGCGAGCGTCACCACCACGGGATCGACGATGTCCACGAGCCGCGTCCCGCGCGGCGTCTTCAGGGTCAGCGACAGGCGCAACGCACTCGACGCCTCGCTCACGGTGTAGGTGCCCGCGTCCGACTCCGCCGTCCCGGCGCCGGCCGCGAATGCGGGGGCGAAGGTGAAGTCCGTGTCGCGGATCGCGACGGTCGTTTCCGCGATGCCGCCCTCGGAGATCCGTTCTGGCAGTGACGCGCCGAAAGTCAGCGCCACGCTCTCGCCCGGGTCCACCGCGCTGTCGTTCGCCGCGCTCACGCGTACTGTCTTCGTCGTCTCGTTCGCCCCGAACGACAGGCTCGACGGCGAGATCGAGAAGTCGGCGCTGTCCGCGCCGTCGGCGCCTTCGGCCTCGACCGGTATCGAGACCTGGCGCTCCGGCACAGCGCTCAACGTCACGGCCACATCGACGTGCCCGCCTTCGGCGGCCCGGTACCCGGATTGTGCGAAGCTGACCGTCACCTCCGGATCGTCGTCGTCCTCGACGGTTACGGTCTGCCGGTCCCCGAACGCCACGCCGTTATGCGTGCCCGAAATCACGACGGACTCGCCGTCGTCGTCGAGATCGTCGTCCACCCCGGTTAACGTCGCGGTCACCATGGACGCGGTCGTTCCCGCGCCCACCGGCAGCGTCAGCGTCTTGCCGCTGAT
The DNA here is from genome assembly GCA_965220425.1 of Candidatus Azophilus sp. Taxonomy (GTDB): domain Bacteria; phylum Pseudomonadota; class Gammaproteobacteria; order Pseudomonadales; family Azotimanducaceae; genus Azophilus. The sequence continues at coordinate 548,214 of OZ244830.1, forward strand.
CGTGTAGTCCGCCGTCTCCGTCGCCGTGCCCGCCAACGACAGGCGGACCGTCTGGGCGGTCGCGAACGTCGAGCCCGAGCCGGTGCCCACGGTCACTGTCGCCGTGCCGCCGTCCTCCGCGAAGGACGACCGGTCCACGGACAGCCCCAGCGACGGCGCCGGGTCGTTGTCGGCGAACCGGATGGAGAGGCCGCCCGTCGGGGTCACGATCAGCCCGCTCGCGGACGTCGATCCGCGCACCGTCAGGCTCTCGTCCGGTTCGTCGATCCGGTCGTTCATCGGCGTCAGCCTGAAACTCGTAGCGCCGCTCGCGGCATAGGCCGGGATCGTCAGCGTCAGGGCATCGACCGTCGCGTAGTCGCTGCCTTCCGTCGCCGTGTCGGTGCCAGCGCCGACCTCGATCGTTACCGTCGTTGCGCTCGGTCGCCCCGCCCGGTCCAGCATGCCGGTCACCGTCACCGTCTTCGCGGGGCCGGCTTCGGCCACCTGCGCCTCGTTCATCGTCAGGCGCACGGCCCTGGAGAGCGTCGTCGCCGGCGTGTTGTTGGTCACCGACCGGTCCTCGATCGCAGCGACCGTATTGCCCACGGCGTCCGCGATGGGTTCCCGGGACGGGGGGTCGTAGTCCACTTCGATACCCGCCTCGCCGTGCAGCGCCGGCACGCTCAACGTCAGTCGAACGGTCGTGCCGGTCACCGACACGCCGGTCACCGACCGTGTCGTCGCGCCCGTCACCGTGAATGCCGACGTCGCGACGTTGGCGGCCCCGAGCGCCTCGTCGAAGGTCAGCGTCAGGGCCGCGCCGTTCACCGCGGCGCCGTTCGCCGCGGCCAGCGCCGGGGCCAAGGTGTCGACCGCGAACGTCGCGCTGCCGGCCTCGTTGGGATTCATCGAGCTGTCCTCCACCACCCCGGCAGGGACCGTAACCGTGACATTACCCTCGTAGTCCGCGTCCGGCGTTACTCGGAGCCGGTAGGTCGAACCGGAACCGGAGAAGTTCGAGCCCGCGCCGTTGGCCACCTCGATCTCGCTCCCGGTCAGGTCGGTAACCGATTCCGAAAACGTGATCGTTACGTTGAATGGGTCCTTGGTGGGGTGCGTAGCATCGCTTTCGATGGAGTTGACGGCCGGCGGCCTGTCCGGGACCGTCACGGTCGCCTCGACGATGGAACTGCGTACGGCTTCGCCGACGCCCGTGCCTGCCGCCACCTGGTAGTCGTAGGTTGCTCCTTCCGAGGCAGTGCTGTCCGTATGGGTCAGCGTCTCAAGTCCGCTAGCGATCGCCTCCAGATCGGTGCCGTCGTCCCGGATGACCGTATAGACGACCGTCGGCTCCGAGTCCCAGTCGCTCGCATCCACCGCCGTCCAGGTCAGCACCGGCCGCCTCGAATCGGTCGAGACCGTCAACGTCGGACCGGCCCGTAGCTGGTAGCCGAACTCCTGCCACGTCGCCGTTCCAACCCCGTCGAAGTTCGCCCTCAGCGCCGGATACTGGCTATTCGTGCCGAAATCCCAGAGGTTGTTCGCGGTTCCGTCGCCGTCCAGATCCACGTTCCAGGTCGAATAGATGCCGCTGGCGGCCGTGGGAAGCTGCAACTCCGCCGTTGTCTTTGCTTGACCGGAGAAGCCGGTGGTGCGCCCCGAGGTGGTGGTGTCCCAATAGCTGTCGGTGATGGTGCCGCCGCTGGCGTTCCAGCCGATCAGGCCGCCGATTGTGCTTCGACCCGAGACCAGACCGGTTGCGTAGCTGACGTTGACGTCACCGCTGTTCCGGCCGATCAATCCTCCCGCCTCGAAATCTCCCACGACTCGGCCCGTCGCGTAGGCGGCGGTCACCTCGCCGCTGTTGGACCCGGCCACGCCGCCGATGCGGTCGTCGCCCGTCACCTGCACGGTGGAGTAACTGGCGGACACGGATCCGTCATCCAGGTTGGCTCCAACCAACCCGCCGACATCGTCGTCGCCGGATACCTTGCCCGTGGCGAAGCATGCGCTGACGGCGCCGCCGTTGGACCCGACCAGACCACCGACGTTGTCCGTTCCCGTCACCTGGACAGAAACCATCTCCAGGTTCCGGATGACGGCGGAGGATCTGGTCTCGCCGAACAATCCGATATCGTTCTCGCTGCTGTCGATAAACAGATTGGTGATGGTGTGCCCATTGCCCTCGAAGATCGCAGAGTAAGGAGTGATTGAACCAATGGTGGGCGTTTTAATGGGCATCCATCCGGCGCCGTTGTTCCAGTAGTCGTCGTCCGAGTCAACGGTTCCATCCCCGTTGGTGTCGAAGTCCAGGTTCGCGAGCAACTCGTACCCCACACAACCGAGCAGGCCGCCGCAGGCCAGGGCACCGCCGCCCCCGTCCGTGAACGCTTCGCGATGGGCCGTGACCAAGCCGGAGCCTCTCCCCTCATTGTCATAACGGACGGCATCGAGCTGCGCCAGATTTCTGATTTCGATGAGGCCGTCGTCGTCGGTGTCGTAATCAACCGTCGTGGTGGGCCGAACCGTCACCCGGAACCGCTGAGTCCTGCTCCGGTTGGACCCATCGTCGGTAGCGGTCACCGTGATGAACGTACGGCCTTCGGCGACCGGGATGATCGTCACCCGCGTCCCCGAAAGGGTCACCCGGGCGACGCTGGTGTCCGCGGAGGACACGGTGTAGGCGATGGTGTCGCCCTCCGGATCCTCGAACACCCCACCCACCTCCGTCATCGCCGAGTCTCCCACGAGCAGCGTTCGCCACCGCAATCTGCCCACAGCCACCGGACGCTTGTTGCCGGCCACCGTCACCGATCCCGCGGCGCTCCGCACAGGTTCGCCGCCGTCCACCACCGCCACCACCTGGTAGATGTAGGTTTCACCGGCGACGTCGGTGTCCGTGTAGTCGAGCACGGTGAGGTTTTCGGCGATGGTCTCGAGGTCCTCGTCGTCTTCTCGGGTCACGGCGTAGGACACACGCGGCGCCGGGGTCCATGCACTACTCAACGGCACTTCGGTCCATTCCAGTTCGACCTGGCTTTGCCCGGCATTCGTCGTCGTTGTCGCGGTCAAGGTCGGACCGGACCGAAGCTGATAGCCGAACTCCTCCCACGTCGCATCGTCGTCTCCATCCATGTCCGCCTTGAGGGCCGGGTACTGGCTGGACGTCCCGAAGTTCCAGGGATCGTCGTTGCTGCCGTTGCCGTCCAGGTCCACGTTCCAGCTTGCGTAGATGCCGCTGTAGCTCCCGGGCGACTGCAGTTGCGCCGTCGTCCTGCCCGAGCCGGGTGATCCCGATCCCTGCCCTGACGTGCGCGTATCCCAGTAGCTGTGGGTGACGGTCCCTCTCTCGTCGTATCCCACCAACCCGCCTTCGTTTCGCGTCACGCGCCCCGTCGCATAGCTGGCAGTGATCGTGCCCTTGGCGTAGAGGTGACCGACCAGACCGCCGGCAGTCCTGCTATCAACGCTGCCGGTCGCGTAGCTGGCCCGGATCGTTGCCTCAGAGCGCGGCGTCGCGACCGTGCCGACGAGTCCGCCGGCGGACGACCCGGTGACCGGACCCGTCGCATAGCTGGCATTGATCAATTTACTTTGGTGGTAGCCGACCAGCCCGCCGGCATTGCTGTCCGAGGTGACCGGGCCCGTCGCATAGCTGTAGACGACGTAACCGGTGTTGTAACCGACCAAGCCGCCGGTGCCCGCCGGTACGTCGAAAGTAACGACGATGCCTGTGCCGGGAGGCGGTGGCGGTCTCATTCCCGTTACCGCCGCGGAGCTGTGGGCGAGGTAGACGAGCCTCAGGTTGAGCCCGACCAGCCCCCCGACGTGCTGCTCCCCGGAGACCTGCCCCGACGACCGGACACCGATGAGAAGGCCTTGATTTTCCCCGACCAGCGCGCCGGCAGCCTCCGTGCCCGACACGTTCACGTCGCTCAGCGTGAGTTCGCGGACCTCGCCGTCCAATCCGATTCTGCCGAACAACCCCGAGTACGCACGACCCGTAGTGAAGAGGTTGCTCAGGGTATGTTCGTTGCCGTCGAAGGTCGCGTTGAAGAAAAAGGCAAACTCGTAGGTGGAATCCCAGCCGATGGGCACCCAGCCGTCGCCGTCGTTCCAGTAGGTATCGCCCGCGTCGGCGCTGCCGTCCCCGTCGGTGTCGAAGTCCAAGTCCGCGAGGAGTTCATACCCCGAGCAACCGTTCACGCCGCTGCACATTCGATCGAGCGGCGAGGGGAACGCCGCCGCGTACGCCGCCACGGTGCCCGCGTAGCCATTCCCGTCGAGGTCATGGCGCATGGCATCGAGCTGCGCCAGATTAGTGACGCCGATGAGGCCGTCGCCGTCGGTGTCGTAGTCGTTGCCAACCGTCACGCTGAAACGCTGCGACACACTCGTATTCGACCCGCCGACGTCGGTCGCCGTCACGGTGATGATCGCCCGGCCCGCGGTCCCCGGCGTGATCGTCACCACGGATCCCGACCGGCTCAACGTCGCGACGGATGTCAGCGACGAGGTTGCCCCATACGTCAGCGTGTCGTTGTCCGGATCCTGGAAGGCCGCCGCGACGGCTACCATAACCGCCGTTGACCCCACTGCGAGCTGCCGATCTGCAATAATCCCCACCGCTACCGGAGGCTGGTTCGACCCGCCGGCGGTCACCGACACCGGCGCACTGCGAGCCGCTTCGCCACCGTTCACTACGGCAGCCACCCAGTAGGTATAGGAGTCGCCCGTCGTCACATCGGTGTCGGTGTGGGTGAGACTGGTGAGATTTGTCTCGATGGCTTCAATGGTGGTTCCATCGTCGCGATAGAGGCTGTAGCTGACGTCCGGCGCCGGGCTCCAGGAAGTCGTCGATATCGCGGTCCAGCTCAGGACCACCCGGGCCTGGCTCGCCGTCGTCGCCGCCGTCAGAGTCAAGCTGCCGCGGACCTGGTAGCCGAACTCCTGCCACGTCGCTCGATTGTCATCATTCAGATCCAGCGACAGGACCGGATACTGTGTCGCCGTCCCGAAATCCCAGGGATCGTCGGGCTCTCCATCGCCAAAAGGCGAGTCGCCCAACTCCACGTTCCACGTCTCGTAGATGCCCGTGTAGTCCGTCGGCGCCTGCAGCTCCGCGGTGGTCTTCCCGCCCACGCCCAGCCGCAGCCGCTCCGACCCGTCGATCACGCCGTTGTCGTTCGCGTCGTCCTCGCCCACTCCGACGCGCACCCCGGAGGTCTCCAGATCCCAGTAGGCGGACTGGGCCCTGGCGAAGCGACCACTACCGACAAGCCCGCCGACTGCCGTCGTTCCGGAGACCGCACCCGTGGCATAGCTCGCCTCGATCCAACCGCAGGAACTGCCGACCAAGCCGCCGACGCCCCCGCCGGTGCTGGTCGTGGTTTCCCCGACGAAACCACAAGTGATGAACCCGGAATCCGAGTCCGTGAGTCGAGCCCCACGGCCCGACACGTTCCCGGTGGCATAGCTGGCCTCAATGAACTGGGACACATCGCTGACGGCGCCGACCAGTCCACCGACCGCCTCCATCCCTTCCACGTTCCCGGTGGCATAGCTGGCGACGGTGGCGTTCAGAGTCTGGTGCCCAACCAAGCCGCCGACCGCATCATTGCCGGACACATTGACAGCGGCGGAGCTGTACCACACCGTGCCCCAGGTCCGGCCCACGAGCCCGCCGACTTCATCCTGGCCGGACACCTGGCCCGTGGCATGGCTGTCAATGACCGTCCCATAGATGCTGTTCCCCCGCAGGCTGCCCACCGCATGGCGCCCGGTCACATTGGCGCCGGCCAGGGTAACGCCACTGATTCTGCTGCTGTTTACAGTCCCGAACAGACCGACCTCGTCCTCGGTATCCCGGTCGATGAACAGGTTGGACACGGTGCGACGATTGCCCTTGAAATCGGCAATGAAGGGCGTGTCGGCCTCACCGATCGGATCCCAGCCGTCGCCGCCGTTCCAGTAGTCGTCGTCCGAGTCGACATCTCCATCGTCGTCGGTGTCGAAGTCCAGTTCCGCCGTCAGCTCGTAGCCCGTGCATCCGCCGTCGCTGGGACACCCCATTCCCAGAGCACCCATGGGGTAGGCGGTGTAGTACGGCTCCCAGGTTGCACCGTCCACCAAGCCATCGCCGTCCAGGTCGTAGCGCATGGCGTCGAGCTGCGCCAGGGTGCCGACGTCGATGAAACCGTCGTCATCGTCGTCGTAGTCCGTATTCCCCGCCGCGACCGTGACCGAGAAGGCGTCGGTTGCGCTCAGGCCGTCGGGGTCGATCGCGCGCAACGTCACCACGGCCCGGCCCGGTGAGCCCGGCGTGATCGTCACCATAGAGCCGTTCCGCGTGACTACCAGCCGGTCGGGGTCGCTCGAGATCGCCGCATAGGTCAGCGTGTCGTCGTCCGGATCGTCGAAGACGTCCTCCAGATCGATGGTCACCGCATCGGCGCCGGAGGCGAATGTTCGGTCGGATACTGCGTTCTCCACGGTCGGCGCTCGATTGCGGGCCGTCTCCGCGACCGCCACTGCCGTTACCGCGCCCGGGGCCATCACGATGCCGGCGCCGCTGTCACGATCCCAATCGCCCGCAGCCTCGATGTCCAGGACCGCGGTCCCGGACGTCATCCCTGTACGGAGCTGCGCCAGGGTGACCTCGTTCGGACCACCCGCCGCCTCCAGCATCAATGCCCCGATCGCCGCAGCGTGCGGCGCCGCGGATGAAGTGCCGCAGAACGTCGAGAAGCCGGGCGTCGCCGTCGTCACGCAGGTCGCAGCGGCGAGATCCGGCTTCTGCAGCAGCTCCCCGCCAGTCGAGGAAAAATTGCCTGCCGTGATCGCGGCGCCGTCCGGTTCGAAGAACATCCGGCGCGGTCCGTCCGAATTGTCCGTCCGGACCGATTCGGTCCCATTGAACACATTGCCTGACCCGGCGGCGGTGCGTACGTCGACCATCGCCACACCGATTGCGTTCTCCGCCGCTGGGTGGCCGTACACAATCCCGGCGGTCTGGATTGCCAACCGTCCGTCGAAGGCGTGTACGCGCAGGTAGCGGTCCGATCCGGAAGTCTTGACGACGACCAGACGGAGTCCGGAGAAGTCAAAAAACGGCGAGAAGATGGACTCGATCGGATCCTGTGTTCCGTCCTGGGTGTCCGTCGAGCTGGCGATGACGTCGCCGTCTTCATTGACCAGGAACAAGTCGTAATCGTTGGCTGAAGCCCCCAGCGGATCGGCCCACTGAAGGACAATGGCGCTGACCCCGCCAAACCCGGGGCTGCTCACCTCGTTCGCTTCCATACCACCGCCGAAATCGTGCCGGACCCCGAGCGTCTCACCGTCCACGACCAGCGTGCTTCCCGCGGCGTAGTCCCCCTCCCAGGCCCCGGTCGTGCCATAGGTCAGATTGCCGTCGTTGCCGCCCGCCGAGAAGAAGAAACAGCCGTCGGTGACCGCCGCATTGACTCCTTTCGATACGATGTCGTCCTGGAAGGCCGCCTCCAGGGGGTAGCCGATATCATCGACGATGACGTTCGCACCGGCCTCGCAAAGTGCCTCGATGTTCTCCGCCATCTGCGCCTGTCCACCATGACCAGTGGCGAAATACAACTCGGCTCCTGGAGCCAGATCATGGACGATCTCGAGCAGCGCCGTCCCCTCGTCCCCTCTGCCCGCCTGTCCCGGCAGCACCGTTACCCGGGCCGGCAGGTCGTCCGTGGCCTGCCGGTCGGCAAGCGACCGGACGCCATCCGAGATCACGCCGATGCCAATGCCGGTGCCGTCGACGCCGTGCGTCCGGCGCGCCTGGTTCGCCCGGTGGGCCACGTCACCCTCGGTCGTGTCGTCCTGGCGGGTCACCGCCTCGTCGGCGGGGCGGATGGACTGGACCGCACTGAGCGCGGCCAGCCGCACCACGGCGGCCAGCGGGAGTTCTGCCCGGATGGCCCGATACTTGGGGACGCTGTTGATGACCGTGCCGCCCAGGGCCCGGATGCGCCGCAGGACCGCAGGTGTCACATCGGCCCGGATGTCCACCGTCACTCGCTCATCCATGGCGCCCGCTTCCATCGTTTGCCGACCGACAGGTTCGGCTGTCGTTGCCGGTTCCCGGACCTGAGCCCTTCGTGCATCCAGGAGTTGGGAACTTACCTTCCGCTGGGCGGGGGTCCGCCGTGCCTTCTTCGCGAGAATGTCGCCAATCCGCTGCTTTTCGGCCACGCGCGGTTCCCGGGCCGCCCGGGATGCCCGGTCCACAGCCTCCGGTTGTTGCGCATACCAATCGGACCCGAAGCTGGGGGCGGCGTTGCCCACCGTGTCGCGAATCGATTGAGCCGACGCGTGCACCGGTTCCATATAAGCCACTGCGAGAAAATTCCCGGCAGCCGGAACCGCCGGACTCGGTGTCGGCCCGACCGGGACGGTCTCTCCGATCGGGTACGCGTCCCGGCCATCCGGGAGACTGGATTCGATCGACACCGCCACCGGTAGGGGAGGAGAAAAGTCATGGAGAGATTCCGCTCGCGCGCTCGCCATGGCGCCAATCCAGAACATGAATACCACCGGGAGACAAACCGGGCTTCCTGTCCGGGGGTGCGTCGGGTACCTACCCAAGCGATGCCCCGCGCGGCAACCTCATGACGATTGCGACGATAGAACGCACTCAACTCATCCCGTGTTTCACTGGCCATCCACATATCGGCGCGGCTGGCCGCAACGGGCCGGTTGCGCACGACATAACATCGGGAATTTCGGGCGATTCCTCAAACGGAAAGAATTTGAACAAAGCACTAATTTTTTTTGGCCATGCGGGGCGTGCGCGACCCGCCTTCCTGGAGGGCCGATCGTTGGCAATGGCGTGCCGAAGCTTTACGAATTCGGTGGGGGCCGGCCCGCAACAACCAGCGGAGGAAACCCGGTGTGGCCGCGACAGCCAGACTTGTTACCGGCCTCTCGTTTGTCCCACCTGTAAATCCCGACTAGGAAAGACAGTTCAGACCAAACGAGCGAAAATCAAACTTCAGACTATAGAGGGGCAACGCCAACGAAGACGGACACAGGGGAATTTCTCGTCACCGCGAAGAATATTCGGCGCGGCTTGATCGGCTATGAGGTATCCAAAGAGTTTGTGGCGGAAGACGAGTACGACACCATAATGCGGCGTGGCTATCCCGGTAGCGGGGATCTGCCGCTAACCACCGAGGCGCCGCTGGGACATGCCTTTCTCATTGATCGTGAACGGGTTGCGCTCCCTGGCCGTCGTGCGCCGTGCAGGTCCCGCCTTTCTACCCGGTGGCCGCGGCGCCGGATGCGTCCCTGGGTTGCCGGGAGAGATGCCGCCCAACGCGCCGGTCGGCAGATGGTTGACCTGCCGCGGCGCCGTGGGATCGGTCGCGTCGACCACGTGCAGCCCGCCGCCGATGGTCGCCACGTAGACGTGGGGCGCCTGCACCGAGAGCCACCACGCGCCCCCGTACGTCCGCGTTCCTGTCGTATCCGAATTCCAGAATTTGGGCAGCCCCGGCGCTTGCAATCGACGGGGCCTATTATCCCTGTCCGTTATTCGTCCAAAAAACTATCGATTTTTTCCCTTTGACCAAATTTAATTTGATCATCGGCGACTCCGAATTCAGCTCCTCGGGCGCTGGGCAGACCTATGAGGTACGAATTGCTGTTGAACCGCTTTTGTACGTTGAACAGGAACTTGCACCCCACGGGTTCCCCGCAAGTTCATTAGGTTGTCGTGATTTGTTCACGACAACGTGCGCCGGTACGCGTAGCAAGGCCGCCTCGACCGTGAACAAGCGTACCCCGTGCTTGACGCACAGATCTTGCGGTGCCGGTATCCGTGGACTCCTGAGGCCAAACAACGACGTCTCGAACGGCAGGTCAATCCGGTTGTTGCCCCCATCCTGGGCTTTGCCAAGCGTCCGCTGGATTTCAAAGACCTCGTGTGGTCCGGGCAGCGGGCGCCGCGGCCGAAACGGGCACGGCGGCGCGGGAAGAAGGCGATTGCGGCGTGAATGGCCACCCAGGACGTCAATCGCACCGCGATAGAATGCTGCCTGGCCGAAAACGCCGTAATCGAGATTCCAGGGAACAGTAGAGGTTATGATAGACATCATCGTGCCCAAAGATCGTTCAACGTCCAGAGTGGTTTCCCCTTTCGTACCCGGGGCGGGGGCGAGTCCTCCCGTCCTTGCTGGAAGAGAAAGCCATAAGAATAGGCTGGAAGGGTTATGTCTCCGTCTTGTCGAGACACGGCTGGGAGCGCACCGTCCCGCGGTTTTGATTGGGCCCCGAGGGAACGGAAAGACCGTTCTGCTTGGCTGGCTTGAGGAACAGGCCAAAGGCATGGACATCGATACCCTGTGGGTCACGCCCGACGAGATCCCGACCCTTGATGCGCTGGCAGAGAAACTCGGTGCAACACAAGGAGGTTCTCTCGAAAAAGTACGGTTGAGCGGTCATGCGGGAGAGATTGGGGGTGCCGCGGACGTCCAGTTTCGAGACACGCGAAGGCACGCGCCTCCGGATTTAACCGCAATTTTGCGAGAGCGAGCGAAACGCTCCCCGTTCGCGTTGCTAGTGGACGAAGCGCATACATTGGATATCGGTGTCGGGCGCGCGCTGATGAACGCAGCGCAAAGAGCGTCCAACCTTGCCCCATTTCTGTTAACCATGGCGGGAACGCCAGATTTACGAGACGTCCTGAGCGAGATGAGTGCAACCTTTTGGGGGCGCGCGTTGAAAGTCGGCGTTGGGCTGTTGTCCGCGGGGGCAGTGGTCACGGCGATTGCAGATCCCCTCAAATGGAGCGGAATCGGTCTTGAGGACGAGAAGGCATGGGAGCGCGTAGTTATCGACAGCCAAGGATACCCCTATTTTGTCCAGACCTGGGGCGAGGAACTCTGGCGACAAGGCGGGGTTCTCCGCGAAATCGATCAACCAAGATCCGGGGACAGCCGAATTGTGCTGCCCGATAGCGAAGTCGAAGCCGCTGGCGTTCGCGTCTCGGCAATCAAAAACGACTATTACGGTGATCGTTACGAGGAACTTGGAAAGGTCGGTCTGTTGAGCCCCGCAAGAGCGATTGCCGAGGCGTTTGTGGCTTCCGAACAGCCTGTCGCGTTTTCATGGGAGACGCTGACCGACATCGCGCAAGATGTAATTGCGTCGGATCAACCAGCAGGCGAAGTTTTGCGGGGCCTTTCGCACGTCGGTTTCATTTGGAGAAGCCCTGACGGTAACGATTGGGGGCCGGGAATCCCAAGCCTCATGAGCTATGTTCTTGACCGTGGCGCTCGCCAAGACAATGAGCTCCAGGGGCCGTCAGGCCCCTGACCTCGGCGCACCCGGGCAGGACGGTTGATATTGCGTCCGTAGCAGCCACGACTTTTTTTGGGGATGCGCGGCGGCCTGCAACCGAACGACGATGTCTCGGGAAGAGATGGTTTCGTTCTGGCAGCGGGTGTTGCAGACCGAGCCGCAGGCAACGGCGTAGTGTAATCGCCAGCCTGGAACAGGCCGATGAGCGGTCTGCGACCGTTGTATTGCCGGAATCAAGAGTTGCGCCGAGTGGCAAGCGAAACGGCGGATCAAGGTCACCGCACCGGTCTTGGTGTCGTCGGCGTCAGAAGGAGCGGTGACGCACAAGTATCTGTATGCTGGACCATCTCAGGGTAACTCGTTTGTGGCTGCGAATGTCGAAACTGCCCAACAACCCGAGCATCTGCCATCGTGGTCGAATACAGGGTTGGTGACATTTTTGCGTTCGCGGAAGATGCCGAGGCGTTGGTCAATACGGTCAACTGTGTGGGCGTGATGGGGCGCGGCGTAGCCTTGCAAATCAACCGGGCTTTCCCGGCAAATTTCAAGGCCTGTGCGGCCGCATGCATATGGGAGAAAGTTCGGTCGGGCCGAATGTTCGTTTTCGACACCGGGCAAACAGGTCTACGGAGGTCCCGAACATGACCCCGGGGCGCGCCGCCCTCGTCGTCTTGATGGAAAGGTATCTTCGTGGCCTCTTGGATCCGTTTGTGACATTGCTCGAAGTCCACAAGCTCATGTACTTCCTGCAGAGTTCCGGCGAACCGTTGCGATTGAACTTCGTCAAGGGCTATCACGGCCCGTACGCGGAGAACATGAGGCATGTGTTGCTGGCCATAGAAGGCCACCTGGTATCCGGCTATGCCGATGGCGGCGACGCGCCAAGCAAACCGCTGGAGTTGGTGCCAGGGGCATTGGAGGATGCCCAAGCCTTCATCGGCAAGGCCACGAAACGCAGGCTTGACCGCGTATACAAGTTGGTCGACGGGTTCGAATCCCCGTTCGGCCTGGAGCTACTCGCTACCGTGCACTGGGTAGTATGCGAGGAACACGCACGAGCAACTGAGGAAATCGCCAAGCGCGCGTACGAATGGGGTCCCAGGAAAAGGCAGTTTTCACAGCGGCAGCTTGTGATTGCCGCCGATGTCTTGGCAAGTCAAGGGTGGTTGTCCGGGAACCGACTTCAAGCATAGTGCCGTAGCATTAAGGCCAGACAGCACGCGCTCTGATGACTAGCACGCCGGCGGCCGAAGTCCGCATAGACACCGCCCTCGTACAGTCATTGATCCGCGACCAGTTTCCGCAATACGCCGAACTGAGGCTCACGCCCATCGGTAGCGGTTGGGACAATGTGATGATGCGCCTGGGCTCCGATCTGCTTGTGCGGCTGCCGCGCCGGGCCGTCGCGGTACCGTTGATCGAGCACGAACAACGCTGGCTGCCGGAGTTGGCGCCTGGATTGCCGATCGCGCTGCCGGTACCAATGCATGCAGGCCGTCCTGGCTGCGGCTATCCCTGGCCTTGGAGTATCACACCCTGGTTACCTGGCGAAGCCGCCGACCTGGCTGCTCCGCGACAAGATGAGGGCTTGCGGCTCGCTGAGTTTCTGGCTGCCTTGCACCATGCGGCACCACCGGAAGCGCCCGTCAACCCGGTGCGCGGAGTACCGTTGGCCAGCCGGGCTTACGGCGTCGCCGAACGCATGCAGCGGTTGCGACTGAAAACCGATTTGATTACCCCCCGGCTGCAAGAAGTCTGGACACATGCCCTGGATGCGCCGGCAAGCACTGCGCCCTGTTGGCTGCACGGCGACCTTCATCCCCGCAACATTCTGGTACTGCGAGGCCGAATTACCGGCATTATCGATTGGGGTGACATTACCAGCGGCGATGTTGCTACGGACTTGGCCGCGCTGTGGATGCTATTCGAGGGCGCTCCGCTGCAGGAAGCCCTGGCCCTTTACAACAACATCGACCAGGCAACTCTCGCCCGCTCCAAAGGCTGGGCCCTTCTGTTCGGCGTCATACTGTTGGACACGGGTTTGCAGGATCACCCGCGCCACGCCGCTGTCGGCGCGAAAATTCTGCGACAGGTATCGCGGGACGCTCACGTTTGATCGCCATATTGCATCGCGTCCTTCGGCATCGGAATCCCACCGTCGATTTCATTCCGAGACGGACTGAGGCCGACAATGAAATTCGCTCTTGATCGTGTTCGGTTCCGGGTCGGACAGGTTCGATACGACGGACGCCTGCAATTGGTCACTTTTGCCCATCTCCGAGCCTAGTCGCCGGTTCAACGATCATCGTCAACCGGTAATTGTCTTCCGACTAGCGCACTATTTCGATCGTTGGATTCGCCACTGCCGCCGGATCAGTCGCCTGAAGAACTCCTTGGCGGGTCCTCCATCCCTTCGAGGCGGCAGAAAAACCATCGGCTACATCCCCATCCTGGTCGACCGCGACGTCATGGTCTATGCGCTGAAGGCCGCATACGGGAGGAAGGGCGCACACATCGGGAGTGGCCCGGGAGAAGCCGAACTCTTTCGGGAAGATATGGTTTTGTTCTGGCAGCGGGTGTTGCGATCCGACGTGCAGGCAACGGCGTAGAATGGTTGCCGGCCCGTAGCAGGGGGACGAGTGAGTTGCGGCTGCGGCATGGCCTGGATCGAGCGCCGCGCCGAGTGGCCAGCGAAACGCTGGGCCGAGTGACGGATCGATTCGCAGAGAGGCGATAGGGAAAGATGTCGAACCTACCCAGCAAGTCATTTGCCATGGTGCAGACGGGCATTGGCGAGTTGACTCCGAAAGACATCCCCATACCGGATATCGATGACGACTCCGCCCTGCTGCGGCTCGAAGCCTGCGGCATCTGCGGCAGCGACTACGAGCAGTTCGACGGTCGGTTGCGCACCCCGATGCCGGTGATTCCCGGTCACGAACCGCTCGGCGTGGTCGCCAGGATCGGCGAGCGCGCCGCGGCCCGGTGGGGCGTGGATGTGGGCGACCGGGTGGCGGTGGAGACGATGCTGGCCTGCCATTTTTGCGAGACCTGCCTGGGCGGCGCCTACCATTTGTGCGACAACCGCAGGATCTACTCCTACATCCCGCTCTCCGAGCCGCCGGGGCTCTGGGGCGGGTACTCCCAGTACATGTTTCTGCACGGCAACTCGGTGGTGCACAAGGTGAGCCCCGAACTCGCCCCGGAAATCGGCGTGATATTCAATCCCCTGGGGGCGGGGTTCCGCTGGGCGGTCGAGATGCCGAACACCCGGCCCGGCGACACGGTCGTCATTCTGGGGCCCGGCCAGCGCGGGCTCGCCAGCGTCATCGCCTGCCGGGAAGTGGGCGCCGGCACGATCGTCGTCACCGGGCTGGAAGCGGATGCCGACAAGTTCAAGGTCGCCAGGGCGTTCGGCGCCGACCATTGCATCGATGTGGACAACGAGGATGCGGTCAAGCGGGTCAGGGAGATAACCGGCGGGCGGGGCGCGGATGTGGTGGTCGAGGTCAGCGCCTATGCGACCCAGCCGGTAGTGGATGCGCTGAAGATGGTGCGCATGGGAGGCACCGTCGTTCTGGCCGGCATGAAAGGCTTCAAGGCGGTGGAAAACTTCGTCTCGGACTTTGTGGTAGTGAAAGAAATCAACATTCGCGGCGCCATCGGCGTGACTTCGAGCGGCTACCATAGCGCCATCCGGCTGATCGAAAGCGGGCGGGTGCCGGTGGAGTTGATGCATACGCACAACTTCGATCTCGCCGACGCGGAATTGGCGATACGCACCCTGGCGGGCCAGGTCCCGGACGACCGGTCCATTCATTCCTGCCTGATCCCGCCCCACTGAGGGCTGGCAGGGTGTCGACCGGAACGATATTGCCGGCGCGCAGACCGAGTGGAGGAGCTTCGCCCCTGGAGTGCGGCCGGCGTGGCGAGACACGGCTTGCGGCGTGCCGGTGCAGTAGATGCACGGTTTCGCTGGCCGGCCCTTGAGGCGGACACACAAGGCCATTCACGCGCCGATGGTTCAGAGTCCTGGCCCTTTGCGCGCCCGGACGTAGGAGAGACATGGCCATTGACATGCCGGTGAGACAGGGTTCACCCGACGGATCGAAAGGAGAATTGCGGTGAGGGAAATCCCGTTCAACGAGAAGGTGGCAGAGGCGTTCAAGAACATACCCAAGGGCGCCTCCGGCGGCCTGCCGGATTTCCTCGGGATCGAGATCTTCGATGCAGGGCCCGGCATGATGCGCGCGCGCCTTGCGGTGCGCGACGAGTTCCTCACCCGGATCGGCAACATGCACGGCGGCGTGCTCTCGGCGTTCTGCGACCACATGCTGGGCTGCGTCTGTTATCCGGCCATGGGCAAGGGGCAGTGGGCGGCGACCACCGAGTTCAAGATCAACCTGACCGCGCCGGTCAAGGGCGGCGCCGTCGAGGCCCGCGCGGAGATCCTGAACCTGTCGCGCAGCCAGGCCGTGGTGCGTATCGACATGGACAATGACGGACGCGCCTGCGCCATGGCCCAGGGCACGGTGACCATTCACAATCCAAGATAGCTCGCGCCCCGCGAACTGCATGCCTGAACTGCCCGCCAGCGAATCTTGCCGAATTTCACTGCGGGGTCTTCAGCGCCCCACGGTCGGAAACGGGGAGACGCGGAAGTCAGGTCCTGACTGATATGGCAGCGACTTCTCGGGACAGCCGGTTGGGAACGACTCCTATCGTCCCGGCGCTTTCCCATCCGGCGGCCAGGCATTGAGGCCCTCTTCCAACGGCACGGCCAGGCTCTGCAGCAGTTGCGAGAACAGGGTCCAGTTGCCGATGGCGATGACCAGTTCGACGCGCTCGGCTTCGGTGGCGAGGTGCGCGCAGCAGGCCTCCCAGGTCCCGGGCTGGATGAAGCCGTGGTCCAGGGTGTCGTCGGTCGCCTGCAGCACCGCGCGTTCCGCATCGCCGAGTATTGCCGATGCCCGCCAGTCGCGCACCGCGAGCAGGTCTTCGGCCGGAATCTCCATGTTGCGCGCAATGCGCCAGTGCTGGGTCCACTCGTACACCGAGCCGGTTTTCCAGGCGATGCGCATGATCAGGAGTTCCCGCAACCGACCGTCGAGCACGTTGTCCGTGAAAAGCAGCGTGGTGACGGTATTCGCAACCTCTTTGGCGACCGGTTGGTTCTGCATCAGTATCCGGAACACGGACAGTTCGGCGAACTCGGCGTTCAGGCCGAGGGCTTCGGCTCTTCGAGCCGCTTCTTCCACGGGGAGCAAGGGGACACGGGGCTCTGACATCGTTGGGTGAACTCCAGGCTGGATACGTAACATTGTACTGGGTTGTCGCCTGGCTCGGACCATCGGTACCTGCGCCGTTTCGTTCGTGACATCAGCCACAAGCCGTCAAGGTATCAGCAAAGGAATGACGCGCCGGTTTGCCTGACGATAGATACGAAAGTCGGAGTCCAGCGTCAGAATCGAGCCGTTTTCGGTGCGCTCCACGAGGCGCACCAGACAGGCATCGGCAAACGACATGGGGATATTGCGATAGCGGCGCATGAGGCTTCTCACGGATGCCGCATCGTCGCGGGAAGTGAACGGAGAAGAAACTTCAAGCACCCCTCGTACCAGCAGTTCGACCGGAAGACCCGCGTCCAGGCCTGCTCGTTGCAGCAGGAACGAAGCTTCCGAAAGGACGGCGTCGCAGGTCAGCAATGGTGGGCTGAGCGTTCTGAACTTGGCGGCGGCCCAATCGTGATGCGCTTCGTCACGGTCAAGCAGGGCTACCAGAGGCCCGGTGTCAAGAACGACGGTGGGGCGTGCCACGAAAACTGTCACCCAGCACGGCTTGTTCAAGGAGTTCCTGGTTGGTTGCGAGGTCGGCGCGCCCGCTTGCGACGCTCCCCACGAGGTCACCGGCCAGGGCGGCACAGTTCGGCGTGTCCGCCTCCGAGCCTTCCAGGAGTGTCCGTTCAAGGATCTCGCGCACAAGCGTGGACCGGTCGATGTTGCGCCGCCGCGCTTCGTTTGCCAGCCTCAGAAACAGTTCGCTCGGCAACTTGACGGACAGAGCGTTCATGGCGTGAGGGTAATTCAGTCTGCTGCAGAACGCAATACGACAAGCGACTATCCAACGGGTGATGGCAACCCGTGTCCGGAAGGCAGATCCCGGGATGTTCCCGAGTCGGCTTGCGGTCGACCTTGGAGCCTCTCAGCTATGTCAATCCCGCTTGGCAATCGCGACGGGACCATTGCACGCTAGCCCGCGGCTTCGATTTCGCCGCGATTCGGCTCAGACGATGCCGTAGGCGAGCATCGCGTCGGCGACTTTCAGAAAGCCGCCGATATTGGCGCCCTTGACGTAGTTGACACCGCCGTTCCCGGAACCGTGGCGCACGCAGGTCTGGTGGATGTCGTGCATGATGGTCTGCAGGCGGGCGTCCACCTCGTGGGCGCTCCAGGAGAGACGCAGGGCGTTCTGGCTCTGTTCCAGGCCCGAGACCGCGACACCTCCGGCATTGGCGGCCTTGGCCGGGCCGTACAGGATTCCGGCGTCGACGAAGGCGTGGGCGCCATCCAGTTCCGTGGGCATGTTGGCGCCTTCGCATACGGCTTGCACGCCGTTCTTCAGCAGCGTTCGGGCCTCGTCCGGGCTGATCTCGTTCTGGGTGGCGCAGGGCATGGCGATGTCCACGGGCACCGCCCAGGGGCGCTCGCCCGAATGGAAGCCGATGTGCGGGAAGTGCTCCGCCGCTTCCGAGATACGGCCACGCCTGACTTCCTTGAGTTCGCGAATGAACTCGAGTACGTCGCGGTCGAGGCCGCCATCGATGTGAATGAAGCCCGAGGAGTCCGAGAGGGTCATCACCCTGGCCCCGAGCGTAATGGACTTCTGCGCCGCATAGATCGCCACGTTCCCGGAACCGGAGATGGCGACGGATTTTCCCTCCATGCCGTCGCCGGCGCGGTTCAGCATGTTCTCGCAGAAATAGACGCAGCCGTAGCCCGTGGCCTCGGTGCGGATCAGGCTGCCGCCGAAACTCAGGCCCTTGCCGGTCAATATGCCCGCGTAGCGGTTCTCCAGGCGCAGGTACTGGCCGAACAGGTGGCTGATTTCCCGGGCGCCGACGCCGATGTCACCGGCGGGAACGTCGGTGTCTTCGCCGATGTGGCGGTGCAGTTCGATCATCAGCGACTGGCAGAACCGCTCCACCTCGCGGTCGCTCTTGCCCCGGGGATTGAAGTTGGAACCGCCCTTGCCGCCCCCCATGGGCAGGCCGGTCAGGCTGTTCTTGAAAACCTGTTCGAAACCGAGGAATTTCAGGACGCTCAAGGTTACCGACGGATGGAATCGCAGACCCCCCTTGTACGGCCCGATGCAGTTGTTGAACTGAACCCGCCAGGCCCGGTTGACCCGCACGTTGTGCGCATCGTCCTCCCAGCACACCCGGAAGATGACGATGCGGTCCGGCTCCGTGAGCCGCTCCAGGATCCGCGCGTCCCGATACTCCGGGTGTTCCAGCACGTAGGGCATCAGGGTCTCGACCACCTCCCGAACCGCCTGGTGAAACTCGGTTTCTCCGGGGTTGCGGCGGACCAGCCCGCGCATGAATCGATCGATTTCTTCCTTGGGTAAGAGGTTGCCGCTCGCCATGTTCAAGCCGCCGGTGGTTGGCGCGCTATGCGGCGCCATGAGGAACCTGTTTTTCGCTGGCCTATTGTAGATTACATTCCGGGTATCGGCAGGCTTCCAGGACGAAGAGCGGCAACGGATCAGGTCAGGCCGGCGTCTACCGGCAGGAGTTGCCCGCTGATGCCGGCCGACAGATCGCTCGCGAGGAACAACGCTGCCCCTGCAACATCGCCGGTCGAGGCCATACGGCCAAGCGCGGTCTCTCCGGCGAACTGCGCGAAAGCCTCTTCGGGCGCCGGGCCGCCTTCGCGTGCGCGGGTCTCCACGCGCCCAACGAGGGCATCGGTCGCCACCGGCCCCGGCCCCAGTGCATTGACGCGAATTCCGTAGCGGCCCAGGTCAAGGGCCGCGGACCGGACGATGCCCAGCACCGCATGCTTCGATGCCGTGTAGAGGCACTGGGCGGCATGGCCGCGCTGCGAGTTCAGCGACCCCATCGCAATGATTGAGCCGCCGCTTACTTTCATCAACGCAACCGCGTGCTTCATGGTCGCCGCCACGCCTTTCACGTTGACGGCAAACACATCGTCCCACTGTTCTAAGTCGAGCGTCTCGACAAGGCGCCAGGGCGGCACGAGTCCCGCATTCGCGACGACCACATCGAGTCGTCCAAAGGAATCCTCGATTCGCGCCATGGCCATTTCGAGATCGGCTTCGTCGGCGACGCTGCCCTGCAGTTCGCTCCAGCCGGGCGGCAATGGGTTGCGGCTTGCCGCGATGTCGAAAGCGAGACCCCTGGCGCCGGCTTCAGCCAGGCGCCCGGCGATGGCGCGGCCGAGGCCGGCGGCGGCGCCTGTCACCAACGCGATTTTCCCGTCAAGCAATTCGACCATCGTTCCACCGTCGCCGGAATCGACTCCCGGCGCCTCCCATTGCAGGTAGCCCCTGCGAAGCCGCTACCCGATAGCATGACCCATGAAGAAGAGGATGCTCCGTTACCGGGTGGAATCCAAGCCCGCATCGTTCGCCAACTTGATGCTGCGGACGCCGATGCACTCGCGTAAGCGCGGCCCCGCTCCAGCCGGCGGCCCCGATGGCGGAAATTGTGGCATCGAGGGCCGCTGGTGCTTGTGTTTGCCGTCGATCGGCGCACTATTGGGTCGCCGGATTCTCGGCAATCGAGTCGGCAACAACGCCTTGGACGCATTGGAGATGGCGGCACTACCGGACGTTCGCTACAGCGCCTGCCCCCACGACTGCCCGTCCACCTGCGCGCTGGAGGTGGAACGTCTGGATGAGCGGACCGTCGGCAGGGTGCGCGGCGCCCGCGACAATACCTATACCGCCGGCGTCATCTGCAGCAAGGTCGCGCGCTACGCCGAGCGCATTCACCATCCGGACCGCCTGACCACACCCTTGCGCCGCGTCGGCGCAAAGGGCGACCGCGACGCTTTCGAGCCGGTGTCCTGGGACGATGCGCTCGATATCGTCGCGGAATCCCTGCTTGCGGCGGAGCGAAGATACGGTTCCGAGACGGTTTGGCCCTACTTCTACGCGGGCACCATGGGCCTGGTGATGCGCGACGGCATCAACCGCCTGCGCCACGTCAAGCGGTACTCGGGGCAGCACTCGACCATCTGCGTCACGCTTGCGTGGAACGGCTTCATCGCCGGCACCGGGAAACTCGCCGGCAGCGACCCCCGGGAGATGGCCAGTTCGGATCTCGTGGTGATCTGGGGCACCAACGCCGCGGCCACGCAGATCAACGTGATGACCCACGCGCTGGAGGCGCGCCGCCGGCGCAAGGCGCCCATCGTGGTGATCGACACCTACCGCAACGCGACGGCCAGGCAGGCGGACCTGTTCGTGTGCGTGCGCCCGGGTACCGACGGGGCGCTCGCCTGCGCGGTCATGCACGTTCTGTTTCGCGACGGCTTCGCAAACCGGGAATATCTCCAGCGCTACACCGACTGCCCCGCCGATCTCGAGCGGCACCTTGCCGATCGAACGCCGGAGTGGGCGGCCGCCGTCACCGGCGTGCCCGTCGAGACCGTCGAGACGTTCGCGCGCATGATCGGGACGACCCCGCGCACCTACCTGCGCCTCGGCTACGGCTTCTCCCGGCAGCGCAACGGCGCCGTGAACATGCATGCCGCGCTCTGCATCGCCGCGGTGACCGGCGCCTGGCTGCACGAGGGCGGCGGCGCCTTCCACAACAACGGCGCGATCTATCACTGGAACCGGACCATGATCGAGGGGCTCGATGCAATCGACCGCTCGGTTCGCGTCCTGGATCAGTCGCGCATCGGGCCGGTGCTCGATGGCGATGCGCGCGACCTGGGCGACGGGCCGCCGGTGACGGCGCTGTTCATCCAGAACACGAACCCGATGATGGTGGCGCCGGAATACGAGCGGGTACGCCGCGGATTCGCCCGGGACGATCTCTTCGTCTGCGTGCACGAGCAGTTCATGACCGAGACCGCGGCGATGGCGGACATCGTGCTGCCGGCGACCATGTTCCTGGAGCACGACGACCTGTACCAGGGCGGCGGCCATCAGTACATCATGCTCGGGCCGAAGATCGTCGAGCCGCCGGACGCATGCCGCTCGAACCACGAGGTGATCTGCGCGCTGGCCGGGCGCCTCGGCGCCGAGCATCCGGGATTCGACATGACCGCGCGCGAACTCATCGACCACACCCTGCGCGCCTCGGGCTGGGAAGGACTTGACAGGCTCGAGGCGGAACGCTGGATCGACTGCCAGCCGGACTTTGACGAGGCGCACTACATCGACGGATTCGCGTATCCGGACGGCCGGTTCCGCTTTGCACCCGACTGGCAGGCGATCGGGCCGCCGGGATTCGTCGATGACGAGACCCTTTCGGCAATGCCGCGGCTACCCGATCACTGGGACGTTATCGAGGAAGCGACGGCGGAGATGCCTTTCCGCCTGGTGACGGCCCCGGCGCGGCATTACCTCAACTCGACGTTCACGCAGATGCCCACGTCAGTCCGGCGGCAACGCCGCCCCTGCGTCATGATGCACCCCGATGACGTAGCGGGGCTCGGCGTTCGGGAAGGCGGGCGCGTGCGGCTCGGCAACGAGCGCGGCAGCCTGGTGATCCCCGTCGAGGAATTCGACGGGATCCAGCGCGGCGTGGTGGTCGTCGAGAGCATCTGGCCCAACGAGGCCTTCGAGGAAGGGAAGGGCATCAATGTGCTGACCGGGGCGGATGCGGCGGCGCCGGTTGGCGGGGCCGCCTTTCACGACAACCGGATCTGGATACGGGCCGCGTAATCGATTCGATCGAATGGGTCGAGCCGCCCTACTCAACCTCCCAGACCCCGATCGCCTCACCGACGCTGATGCCCTGGCCGGGGGAGAGGGGACTCAAGCGGGCGGTACCGGCCGGTGCGCACAGGATCACGGTCGATCCCAATAAAAAGCGCGCGAGTTCATCCCCCTTCTCGAAGCACACGTTTGGTTCGCGGGTCTCGATGGCACGGTAGGGAGACACCGGTCCGGGCCAGGGCGTGGCGATGCCGCCGACCATCATTGCGCCGACCAGCACGACCAGCAAATCCCCGTATGGCGTCCGCAAGCGGCATACGAGGCGTTCGTTCCGGCAGAACAGGTCGGGCACCGAGGCTTCCGTGCCGGCGTTGACGGAGAACAGCGCGCCCGGCACCGCTCGCGCGGCCGTCAGCTCGCCCGCGCAGGGCGTGTGCACGCGGTGATAGTTGTGCGGCGCCAGATAGACGGTGACAAAGCTGCCGCCGTCGAAGCCGTCGCCCAGGTCGCCGGCGAGAGAGTCCAGCGAATAGCGAACGCCCTTGGCTTGCAGCAGCCTGCCGGACTCGATGCGCCCGCTTTGGCTGACGGTACCGTCGGCAGGACAGGCGATGGCCCGATCGTCCGCCGGAAAGGGCCTGGCGCCGGGTTTCAGCGTCCGCGTGAAGAAATCGTTGAACGAGCGGTAGTCGGCCCGGTTTGACCGGGCGGCATCGGTCAGGTCGACGCCGTACGAAGCGCTGAAAATGCGAATGAAGGTATCCTTGATCCAGACCGTCTCGGAAGCCGCCAACCGGCCTGTCCACCTCGTCAGGGCGTGTTGCGGCAAAAGACGCTGGACCGCGGCAAACAGTCTACCGGACATCCGGGTTCAAGCTCTCGCGATGATTGAGGGTGCGCCCCGCTCCGCCGCGCGTCGGCCATGCCGGCCTGGCCGGACCCCGTTCGATGCCGAACTCCGTCCCGTGACAGGTACGGGCCGCCGGCGCGTGATGCGGCGCCATGCCCGGCCTGCCGGTGCTTTCCCGAACGTCGCCGGGGGTGCCGTTTCACCCATCGAGCGCCACCGGCAGGTCGTCCCGGTTGCCCCACTCCGACCAGGAGCCGTGGTAGGCCCTTATGTCCGGATATTCCAGCAACCGGGCGACCAGGTAGGAAAGCCCGGAGCGATGGTGTGTCTGGCAGTGGGTGATGACGGCCTTGTCGCGCCTGATGCCATGCCTGTCCAGCAGGTTCTGGATGTCGGGAATCAGCCTCTGGCTGTCGAGTGGGTCCTTGAGCGCCAGCCAGTCGAGGTTTACGGCGCCCGGAACGTGCCCCACACGCCGCGCCGCGCGCCTGACGCCGTGAAATTCCTCGGCGGACCGGACATCCCAGACGACCTGATCCGGATCGTCGATCGCCCCCAGCACATCGGCAGCCTCGGCGACGGGCGCGGGGTCGACTTCCAGCACGATCTCGGTCGGCGGAGGCGCCGCGCCGGCGGGGCCGGTTTCTACCGTGCGGCCGGCGGCGATCCAGGCGTGTATGCCGCCGTTCAGATACCCCCAGGTCCGGTGGCCGATCACATCCAGCGTCCACAGGAAGCGGCCTGCCCAGCCGCCGCCCTCGTCATCGCAGGCAACGATGTCCAGATCCGGCCGGTAACCGATTCGCGAAAAAAGGGCCGTCAGTTGTTCGAGGCTCGGAAGACGACCGGTCGCGGGCGGAATGCCGCAGACCAGCTCGCGCGGCTCGATGAGCGCCGCGCCTGGAACATGAGCCGCCAGGTAGCTGGCCGGTTCCACCACCTGCACCAGCAAACCGACGTCGTCGAGTTCCAGGTCGCCGGCTTCCAAGAGTCTTGCCTGTCGGATGGGGCTACCTCGGATTCACGTCGTCGGACAGGACATCGTCGAATTCCTCGCCCGGGATCTTGTGGCTCTCATCCGCCCAGGCGCCGAAATCGATGAACCGGCAGCGCTTGGAGCAGAACGGGCGATACCGGTTTGACGGCGCCCACTTGACCGGCTTCTTGCAGGTTGGACAGGGCAGGATGCGCGCGGTCTCGGACATGATCAGGAGTTCCGGTTACCTGTTCGCCCCAGAGTCGGATTGGCCTTGCGGGAGCATAACCCGAATGCAACTGAAGCGGCACTGTGCGGGCTACTTGCCTGCACCCGAAGAGAGTGGGTGTGCGGCGCGGTCGTCCGGCGCCTTTAAAGCTTGCGGTAAGCGCCGGGAACAACGCCCGGTTCCAGGAAGGGAGTGGGCTTGTCGTGCTTGCCTGCCGGCGCCTTTGAGGCTTGTGCTTGCGCCTGTCGCACAGGCAAGGCAAGCCCGCCCGTTGCGCCTGCTATAGTGTCGGAAAACAGTGACTGACGACTATGGGAGACTTCTTGCGCTGGCGCATCGGCGAGGTCACCGTGACCCGGGTGGTGGAGCTGACCTCAGCGACGATCGGTAACCACATCCTGCCGCAGGCGTCCCCCGATCTCGTTCAATCCCTGCAATGGCTCGCGCCCTTCGCCAACGACAACAGGCTGCTCATGTCGTTCCACAGCCTGGTGATCCAGCGTGGCGATGAAATCATCGTGGTCGACACCTGCATCGGCAACGACAAGGAGCGGAGCTATCCCCGCTGGAACCGGATGCAGGGCGGCTTTCTGACCGACTTCGGCGCCGCCGGCTTCACCGTGGATGCAGTCGATGCCGTGCTTTGCACACATATGCATGTCGACCATGTGGGCTGGAGCACGCGCCTGGTCGAAGACCGGTGGCAACCAACGTTCGCAGCGGCCCGCTATCTTTACGCTGAACAGGAACTGGCGCACTGGCGCGAGCACGATCAGACCGAATTGTATGGGCCGGTGATGGAAGACTCGGTACAGCCGGTCTTCGACGCCGGGCTCGCCGACCTGGTGGCCACGGACCACCAGGTCAGCCCCGAAGTGCGGCTCGAACCGACGCCGGGCCATACGCCCGGGCATGCCAGCGTGCACATTACATCGCAGGGCGAAGAGGCGGTGATCACCGGGGACGTGATGCATCATCCCTGCCAGCTAGCGCATCCCGAGTGGTCGAGCACGGCCGATGTGGATGCGGCGCTCGGCGCTCGCACGCGCAAGGCGTTCCTCGACCGCTACGCCGACCGGCCGGTGCTGATTATCGGAACCCATTTCGCCGGGCCGACCGCGGGCAGGGTGGTGCGCGACGGGAACGCCTTTCGGCTGGACTGTTAGAAAACGCGATGACAGAGGAAGCCCGACTCGTCTGGATCGACCTGGAGATGACCGGTCTCGATCCCGAACGCGATGTCATCATCGAAATTGCCACCATAGTGACCGACGACCGACTCGCGATTGTCGCCGAAGGCCCGGCTGTCGCCATCGCCCAGCCGCCGGAACGGCTCGATGTCATGGACGAGTGGAACCGCACCCACCACGGTGCGTCCGGGCTGCTCGACCGGGTCCGGGCGAGCCGGTTCACGGAACGGGACGCGGAGGCGGCGACCCTCGAGTTCCTCGAGCAGCATGTCGAGAAGGGCGCCTCGCCCCTGTGCGGCAATACCATCTGGCAGGACCGGCGGTTCCTGGCGCGCTACATGCCCGCCCTCGAAGGCTACCTGCACTACCGGAACATCGATGTCAGCAGCATCAAGGAACTGGTCATGCGCTGGCGCCCGGAGTTGATGGCCGGCTTCTCCAAAAAGAACGAGCACAGGGCGCTGGCGGATATACGGGAGTCGATCGCCGAGTTGGCCTATTACCGCGAACGCTTTTTCCGGTTGCCGTCACGATAGCCGCCACCCCCCGCGGCAGCGCAGTGCCGCACCGGGAAGCGGGCCTGCCGTTATTGCTCATCAACCGGTCCTTTCGGCAAGAACCGCTCGGTATTACAAGATGAGGCGATTCCGGCAGTGTCGAACACTCAGCATTCCCGCGTGACCTGCGCGGAAGCTCATTGCTCCCGATCGGGAAAAACCAAGGAATTGAGCCGGTACAGACAGTTGAATCTCCGATGCGTGGCGCATAGACTATCGATATCTAGGAGACATAGAAATCGATAGGTTGCTGTAGAGACGATGGCCATTCGATACGATCGCGGTTACCTGGAATCGCGCGGAATTTCTAGTCGGCAAGCGCTGGAGTCGGCTCTCGAACGGGTTCTTGAGACCACGGGCCCCATGGTCCACGATCACGCAGCCAGCGGCCTCACTGCAGGGGAGCAGCACGTTTTGCGGGAGGGCGGCCTGCGTTTCGAACGCTCCTCCGGGCGAGACCTGGTTGCGGAAGGCGTCGTCAGGTTTGCGGCACTCGTGGAGCGCAGCCTGACGCCGGACAAAGTGGCCAGAAGGCTCAAAGTGACGCCTGGCCGCGTGCACCAACTGATATCCGATCGTTCGTTGTACAGCTTTCGGCTGGACGGCAAGCGGCTGGCGCCGGATTTTCAATTGCGCAAAGCCGGGTTGATACCCAATGTCGGCCAAGTAAACAGATTGCTGCCGGAATCGATGCATCCCCTTGGCATTCTGAGCTGGTATGAAACGCCAAATCCCGATCTGACAATCGACGAAAAGACGAAAAGCGCGCTATCGCCGCTCGGTTGGCTCGAGACCGGCCGTGACGTGGAACTGGTAAAGACGCTCGCGCGCAACCTGTAATCGCTTCGTGCCCAAGCTGCCGCGGCATCCGGACCCCGACCGGCTTCGATCGCTCGACCCGCCGGTCCGGAAAGTCGGTGACGATGGAATCTGGCACCGAGTCTATCGGCGCGGCGGCGAACGGGCTACGCTCTGGAATGCACTCCGTCATTTCGGTCCGTCCGATGCAAGGTTCGACCATCATCTCCCGGATGAGAACGGACGGCCGCACCGGCAGGAGCGGGGCATCATGTATCTCGCGAGCGATGTCCCGACCTGCCTGGCGGAGGTATTTCAAAGTACCCGGCAAGTAGACGGGCGGGACCGCCATCCGTGGCTCGTGTCGTTTCGTTTCGACTCGACATTGTTATTGCTCGACCTCACAGACGCGTTTCCGGTTCAAAGCGGGGGGTCGATGAAATTGATGACCGGTCCGCGTCGACACGCGCAAAACTGGGCTCGGGGGTATTACGAGTCTTACCCTTCGATCGACGGCCTGTACTTCAATTCATCGATGACGAACCGGCCGGCACTGGCCCTGTTCGAGCGGGTGCTGTCGAAGGCTGCCTTGCCCGAGACACCGGGCTTTCACCGAAGCCTGGCCGACCCGTTACTGTTGGTTCCCATCCAGGAAGCGTGCGCCGATATCGGCTATGGAATGTCCCCGGACACCCGTTTCTGAGCTTTTGAAGCCGGTAGCCGCCAGCCCGCATCATTCACCAACTTTCGTCGCGAGGGCGTCGAGGCGCGCAAGAGCCCATTCGAGGTGCTCGCGCACCATCGGAGAGGCATCGGGCAGCCGTTCCCGCAGAGCCTCGATGGCCGCCGGCGAGGGCGGCCCGTTGCCAAGGGCCACGGCCAGGTTCCGCTGCCAGCGTTCGTAGTCGATGCGCCGCAGGGCGGATCCTTCGGTATTGCGCAGGAAGATCGCCTCGTCCCAGGCGAACAGCTCCAAGAGCGATGCCTGGTCGAGCCGGCCCGGCTCTCCGGATGCAGGCAATGGATTTGCGTCACGGGCCTGGCCGATGCCGCGGCTGCGCCGCGGTTCGTCGGACGGCGCCGTCGATGTCGCGTGGCCATGGGTCTGGCCCGCGCCGACGGGAGGAGCGTTTAGGACACGCGGCCTGAAGGCATCCTCCCCCGTGGTCTCCGGATCGCGGTTGAAGGGGCAGTAGAGCTGGCAGTCGTCGCAGCCGAAAAT
Source organism: Candidatus Azophilus sp. (assembly GCA_965220425.1). GTDB lineage: Bacteria > Pseudomonadota > Gammaproteobacteria > Pseudomonadales > Azotimanducaceae > Azophilus. Next base: position 576,260 of record OZ244830.1, read on the forward strand.
CCGGTTGCCCACCAGCGGGCGCAGTTCCACGGGTATCGAGGTCTTGTGCTCGATGGTCAGGTAGGAGATGCAGCGCCGCGCGTCGAGCAATTTCGGCCCGACGATGGCGCCGGTGGGGCAGACGGTCATGCAGGCCTTGCAACTGCCGCAGCGGTCCTGCTGGATCGCCTCGGTGTGGGGCAGCGCAATGTTCGTGTAGATCTCGCCGATGAAAAACCAGCTTCCCGCATCGGGATGAATCAGCAGTGTGTGCTTGCCGATCCAGCCCAGGCCCGCCTGCTCCCCGAGCGCTTTCTCGAGCACGGGCGCGCTGTCGGTGAACGCACGGAAGCGCGAATCCACGCCCTGCACGGCGGCATCGATCCGGTTGGCGAGTTTCGCCAGGCGGCGGCGCATCGGCTTGTGATAGTCGCGTCCCAGCGCATAACGGGCGATATAGGCACGGTCGGGAGCGGCGAGCGTGTCGACCGGGTCGCTGTCGGCGGGCAGATAGTTCATTCGCGCGGAGATCACGGTGCAGGTGCCCGGTTCCAGGAGCGGCGGATGCAGCCGTTTTTCCACATTGCGGGCGAGGTACCCCATCTCGCCGTGGAAACCCCGCTTCAGCCAGCGGTGGACATGGGGTTCGTGTTCGGAAAGGTCGACGCCGGTTATGCCCACCTGCTGAAAGCCGAACTCCCGCGCCCAGCGTTCGATGTCGTTCTTGAGTGATTCCGTGGATGCCGATTGCGGCGCCATGGGAGCAGTATAATGCGGCCCGGTGACGAATCTTTATACAAGCGCCCAATGCCGGGAACTCGATCGCATCGCCATCGTCGAGCACGGCATTCCCGGTTTCGAGTTGATGCTCCGGGCCGGCCGCGCGGCGTTCGACGAGTTGGCGATGCGCTGGCCGCGGGCCCGCTCGGTCACGGTTTTCTGCGGCAAGGGCAATAACGCGGGCGATGGTTACGTCATCGCCGGTCTCGCCAGGGAAACCGGTTTCGATACGCAGGTCGTGCAGGTGGGCGCGGGCGAATTGCAGGGCGACGCGGAGCTTGCCCGGCAATGGGCCGCCGAACGGGGCGCCATGCCGGAACCCGCGGATGCGGCTCCGCGCGGCGAGGTACTGGTCGATGCGTTGCTGGGCACGGGCTTGAAAGGTCCTCCCCGGCCGGTTTTTGCGGCCGCGGTAAACCGCATCAATGCGGGCGGACGGCCGGTACTGGCCGTGGACGTGCCCACCGGCGTCAGCGGCGATACCGGCGCGGTGCCCGGAGCAGCCGTGCGCGCCGATGTCACCGTCAGCTTCATCGGCGCCAAACTGGGCCTGCATACGGGTCCGGGACTGGGCTTGCGCGGCGACCTGGTGCATGCCGGGCTCGGCGTACCCCGGTCTGTTTTCGATGCGGTACCGGGTTGTCCGCTGCTGACTTTCCAGCCCGGTTCGCTGCCGCCACTCGACGTCAACCTCTACAAGCACCGCGCCGGTCACCTGGTCCTGGCCGGCGGGGACTTCAACATGGGCGGCGCTCCCCTCATGGCGGCGGAAGCCGCGTTGCGCACCGGCGCCGGATTGGTGAGCGTCGTAACCCGGGCGGCGCACCGTCCCGCGATTCTGGCTCGCCGTCCGGAAATCATGGTTCAGGAAGCGGACGATACGGAGGCTGTGGCCGACCTGTTCCGCCGCGCGACCGCATTGGTCATCGGCCCCGGCATCGGAGGCGGCAATTGGGGTGAGTGCCTGTTCCGCATGGCAGTGGCTACGCCCAGGCCGATGCTCATCGATGCCGACGGGCTACGCTGGCTGGCCGAAATCGATGCGCAACCCGCGGCCGTGCCGGTCGTGACGCCCCATGCGGCGGAAGCGGCGCAGTTGCTGGAAACGGCCGTGGCGGAGGTGGAGGCCGACCGGCCCGGGTCGGCTTTGAGACTCGCGGCGTCCGTTGGCGGGGTGGCCGTACTGAAAGGCGCGGGCACCGTCTGTGCGGCAGACCGGCTGCTCGGCGTATGCGGCCACGGCAATCCGGGTATGGCCACCGCGGGCATGGGCGATGTACTGAGCGGCGTTATCGGCGGCCTGCTCGCGCAGGGCTTGAGCGCCGCCGAATCAGCGACCCTGGGAACCTGCCTGCACAGTCGCGCGGCAGACCTGGCCGCCGAACGCGGAAGCCGGCGGGGTCTGATTGCGACGGACCTCTACGAGACCATTGCCGAGTTGCTGGGTTGAGGCTATGAAAAAACAGCCCGCCGCCTGCTTGCCGCCCACCGGCGTTGCGACGATGACAACGCGAACTCAGGCCCTGCCGCCGTTCCGGTCACCGAGCGCGCCACCATCGGTGCGTGTTTGCCGCTGAATAATGGGTGTCCGGCGGACATATCTCGGCAACGAACGGGCGACGCTCGAGCTGGGCGCCGAACTGGCCGGATTGCTGGCCGCGCCAGACGGCTTCGACAGCGATGCGGTGGTGTTCCTGAAGGGCGAACTCGGTGCTGGAAAGACGACGCTGGTACGCGGCATACTGCGCGAATTGGGTTTCCGGGGGGCGGTCAAGAGTCCCACGTATACGCTGCTTGAGCCCTATGACGAGTACAGGGTCTACCATTTCGATTTCTTTCGGATTGGCGACAGCCAGGAACTCGATTTCATCGGCGTCGACGAACACATGGCCGCCCGGTCGATCAAGCTCATCGAATGGCCGGAGCGTGCGGGCCGGCGTCTGCCAATCCCCGACATCGACATTGCCCTGGGCGTCGAAGGCAAGGGCAGGAGCGTGGAGATCCGTTTCCCGCGCGGGACTGTCGCCGCGGCCGGCGCGCCCCTGGGCGCGGGCGAAGTTGCGCGGCAGTCGCTACGCGGGGTGAGTCATGATGGTGCAACCGGCAATTCCCTCTGACCGTGCGCCGGCGTTGCCGGCAGAGCGGTTGTGGTGGCGCAAGGCTCCCGGTTTGGCCGCGCTGGCCTGCGTTTCCGCGGTTGCGGCCGCCTTGCCGGCCCACGCCGTCGTCGTCGAACGCGTGAGGATGCATGAGGCGCCGGAGCACACCCGGGTGGTGTTCGAGACTTCAGGCCCAGTGAACTACGATGTCTTCCGGATGACCGGTCCGAACCGGGTGGTCGTCGACCTGAAGAACGCCGCCCTCACGGATGGGCTCGACCCCCGCGCAGCGGCGAAGGGCCACAAGCGGATCACCAACGTGCGCACGGCTCCCCGGGGCGCGGGTCAGCGGGTGGTGCTGGACATGGCCGCCGTATTCGAACCCCGACACTTCAAGCTCGACCCCGTGCCCCCGTATGGACATCGCCTGGTTGTCGACCTGTTCGAGAAAGACCGCGCCGACCCGCCACCGGCCCCCGGGCCGCCACAGTCGGGGAAACGCGACGTGATCGTTGCCGTCGATGCCGGCCACGGCGGTGAAGACCCGGGCGCCGTGGGCGCCCATGGCCTGTACGAGAAAACGGTGGTTCTGCAAATGGCGCGCAAGCTGGCGGCGTTGTTCAACGATACGCCGGGCTATCGCGCCGTGCTAGTGCGGAAGGGGGACTACTACGTTCCCTTGCGTAACCGCATCGAGATCGCGCGGCGGGAGCGGGCCGACATGTTCGTGTCCATTCACGCCGATGCGTTCAAGAGCCCGGTGGCGAGCGGCGCCTCGGTCTATGCACTTTCACAGCGCGGCGCTTCCAGCGAGACCGCCCGCTGGCTGGCGGAGAAGGAGAACCGGTCGGATCTGATCGGCGGTGTGGGCAACGTCAGTCTCGACGACAAGGACGACGTGCTCGCCCAGGTCTTGCTGGATCTCTCCATGGACGCCAATCTGGCGGCAAGCCTCGAGGCAGGCGAGGCGGTGCTGAAGAAACTCGGCGGCGTGACCAGGCTGCACAGCAGGAAGGTGGGCCAGGCTGGCTTTGTCGTGCTCAAGTCGCCGGATATACCGAGCCTGCTGGTCGAGGCCGGCTACATCTCCAATCCGCGGGAGGCGCGCCGGCTCAGCCAGGCGGATCATCAGCGCCGGATCGTCAGCGCGATCCACGCCGGGGTGACCGCTTACCTGCGGAATTCCCCTCCGGCCGGCACCTTGCTCGCGGCGCGCCTGGCTTCGGGCGAATTCCGCTACATCGTTGAACGCGGCGATACGCTGTCCGGGATTGGCGCACGCCACGGTACCAGCACGGCCCGGATCCGGCGGGCCAACGGGTTGCGGGGCGACCGCATCCGGGTCGGCCAGGTCATCGTGATTCCGGTTCGGTTCTAGCACTAATGTCTAAAACGCGTGAGTCGGACGTATCGGTTCGTTTGATCGCTCGTTTGCGGCTGGGAAGCCGATCGCTCGATGGGGGCTGCCTTGACTGACCGCATCGCATTGCTGCCGCCATTCGTCGCCGACCAGATCGCTGCCGGCGAGGTAGTGGAACGCCCGGCATCGATCGTCAAGGAACTCGTCGAGAACAGCCTCGATGCAGGCGCCGGCCGGGTGGAAGTTCTCATCGAGCAGGGCGGCGTCAAGCGGGTGCGCGTGGTCGACGACGGTCACGGCATCCATCCCGACGACCTGCCGCTTGCCGTCAGCCGGCATGCGACCAGCAAGGTTTCGAACATCGACGATCTGCATGGCGTCACAAGCCTGGGATTCCGGGGCGAGGCTCTCGCCAGCGCCGCATCCGTATCGCGGCTGACCATTGCCAGCCGCGTTCGCGATGAGCCAACGGGTTTCCACATCGCCGTGCACGGCGGCGAGGTCGCGAGCGATGGGCCGAAGGGCCATCCGCCCGGCACCACCGTGGAGGTGGAAGACCTGTTCTACAACACGCCGGCCAGGCGGCGCTTCCTGAAGACGGAGCGCGCCGAAACGCAGCAGGTGGAGGCCGTGCTGCGGCGTTTGGCGCTGTCCCGTTTCGACGTGGGCATGGAACTGCGCATGGGCGCGAAGCGGCAGACCATGCCCTCCGGAGATCGAATGGCGCGGCTGACGGCCGTGCTGGGGCCGCAGTTTGCCGACCGCAGTCTCACCATCGACGAAGACCGGGGAAGCCTGCGCCTCCATGGATGGGTGGGCCTGCCGACGAACTCGCGCGGACAGGCCGACCGTCAGTATTTCTTCGTCAACGGCCGGGCGGTGCGCGACAAGCTGGTCGCACACGCCATCCGGCAGGCCTATCGGGATGTGCTGTTTCATGGCCGCCACCCGCTGTTCGCGCTGTATCTCGAATTGCCGCCCGACGAGGTGGATGTCAACGTGCATCCCACCAAGTACGAGGTGCGCTTCCGCAAGGCGCGGGACGTACACGATTTCATATTCGGCCGTCTGCACCGGGCGCTGCGCGATGTGCGTCCCGGGGCCGTTCACGCGCCGTCCGGGTCCGCACATCAACAGCAGCGACCCGGGGGCGCCGGCGGAACATCCGCGCTCGGCGGGACTACTGTGGAACTTGGCCTGGCCCCCCCCAGGGCCGGCGGTTCCACGCTCACGGTTACGGAGGCGATGGCGAATTACCGGGAACCGGGCGCTCCCGAGGGAGAGGACATACCCCCGCTCGGCTATGCCGTCGCCCAACTCCACGGTATCTACATCCTGGCGCAGAATGCCCAGGGGCTGGTCGTGGTCGATATGCACGCCGCCCACGAACGCATTACCTACGAAAAGCTCAAACAGTCGGCGGCTGACCACGGGGTGGTGACGCAGCGGTTGCTTGTGCCCCTGGCATTCGACACCAACGAAGCGGAGGCGGAACTGGCCGAGACCGCCCGGGGGGAGTTGTCCGCCATGGGCGTCGTGCTGGATAGAACGGGCCTCTGCAGCGTGACGGTTCGCGAGGTGCCGGCGCTGCTGGCGGGCGCGGATGTGGAGCAACTCGCCACGGACGTGCTGGCGGAACTCGCCGATACGGGTGCGGCCCGGGAGATGCGCAACCGCCAGGACGATCTGCTGGCCAGCATGGCCTGTCATGCCTCGGTGCGGGCGCACCGTTCGCTGACGGTCGCCGAGATGAACGCGCTGCTGCGCGAGATGGAGCAGACGGAGAATGCAGAGCAGTGCAACCACGGGCGGCCGACTTTCCTGGTGCAGACCCTGGAAGACCTCGACCGCCAGTTCCTGCGCGGCCAGTAGCGATCACGGATAGCGAATCGAAGGGACGGGATACCGGACCATGCCGATCGTGATGCTGCTCGGTCCCACGGCGGCCGGAAAAACGGCCACGGCTCTCTCGCTCGCCGCACGCATCCCTTGCCGCCTGATCAGCATGGACTCGGCCATGGTCTATCGCGGCATGGATATCGGCACGGCCAAACCGGACGCCGCAACACAGGCCAGGTATCCGCACGCTCTCATCGACATCCGCGATCCTTCGGAAACCTATTCGGCGGCGGCTTTCGTCGCGGATGCGGATCGTGAAGTGGCCGACGCGCGCCGGGGCGGCAAGCTGCCGGTGCTGGTCGGTGGCGCGATGCTCTATGCCCGGGCGTTTCGCGATGGGTTGGCGGAACTCCCGCGGGCCAGCGAAGCCGTTCGCGCGGCCATTAACGCCCGCGCGGCGGAAGACGGCTGGCCCGCGCTGCACGATCGGCTTGCCCGCGTGGACCCGGACGCCGCGGCTGCAATCCATCCCAACAATCCGCAGCGCTTGCAGCGAGCCCTGGAGGTGTATGAAGCGACCGGCCGCCCCATTTCCGCCTACTGGCGGGAACAGGCGCATCGTGGGGTGCGGCATCGTCTTGGCGAGCCGCTGCTGGCATTCGGGGTCATGTCCGCCGACCGGTCACGGCTGCACCAGCGTATCGCGGACCGGTTCGATGCCATGCTCAGGGCCGACTTCGCGGGCGAAGTGCGTGTCTTGAGGGGGCGCGGCGACCTGCATCCCGGCTTGCCGTCCATGCGGGCCGTGGGCTACCGGCAGATGTGGCATCACCTTGCCGGTAGACTCGATGCGTGCGAAATGCGCGGGAAGGCCATCGCGGCGACCCGGCAACTCGCCAAGAAGCAGTTCACCTGGTTGCGGAAGTGGCCCGAGCTTGCCGAGCTGGACTGGCGGGACCCCGTCGTGGCCGCCGGGCAGGTGCTTGCGCGCATCGGTTGACGGGGTCTTTCGCGCTTTTTAAGGTCGGCCGTGGCCATTGGCGCCTTGCAATGCCAAGGCGGTGTGGCCATAGTTTGAGGAACAGGAACCCCTGAGAATTCCGGCAGTAAAAAGGGGCGCCCGCGACGGGTTGAAAACACCCGATGGCAGCATAATTAACAGCCGGTGGAACTTGGCGGTCGTTGCAGTGGTTCGGCCGCCAGATTTGAAGCCGATTCGGCAAGGAGAATCCAGATGTCAAAAGGGCATTCGCTACAAGACCCTTACCTGAACACACTAAGAAAGGAACGCATTCCCGTATCGATCTACCTGGTCAACGGCATCAAGCTGCAGGGTCAGATCGAGTCCTTCGATCAATTCGTTCTGCTGTTGCGCAACACCGTCAGCCAGATGGTCTACAAGCATGCGATCTCGACGGTGGTGCCCTCACGTAACGTGAAGCTGGCGCCGATGGGCGATCGGGAAGCCCAGCCGCCGGAATAAGGCAGCGGGAACCGGGCTTGTTTTTCGATCGTTTTGCGCCCGGGCGGGACGCCGTATTCCTGAACGTCGAGTTTCGGGGCGCCGAACCGTTCGACCCGGGCGAATTCCGCGAACTGGCAAGGTCCGCGGGGGTCGGCGTCGCCCTGGAGGTCGTCGCGAAACAACGGGAAAAGCACCCCGGGTTGCTGGTGGGCAAAGGCAAGGCGCGGGAAGTCCGCACAGCGGTGGCCGAGTGTGCGGCGGACCTCGTGCTGGTCAACGAGGAGCTTTCGCCGGGCCAGCAGCGCAACCTCGAACGGTTGGTCGGCTGCCGGGTCATGACACGCACGGAGTTGATTCTCAATATCTTCGCCGAGCGTGCCCGCACCTTCGAGGGCAAGCTGCAAGTGGAGCTTGCCCAGCTCGAGCACGCGCGAACGCGCCTGGTGCGCGGTTGGACACACCTTGACCGTCAGAAAGGGGGTATCGGGCTGCGCGGCGGCGGCGAGGCGCAGATCGAGTTGGACAAGCGCATGCTCGGCGAGCGCATCAGGAAAGTGCAGTCGAGGCTCGAACAGGTGGCCGGCCGCCGCGGGCAGGGCCGGCGGCGGCGCGGCCGGTCCGGAGCGGCCACCGTCTCTCTGGTCGGCTACACCAACGCCGGGAAGTCGACGCTTTTCAACGCCTTGACCGCTGCCCGGACGGTTGCGGAAGACCGGTTGTTCGCGACGCTCGACCCCACCATGCGCAGGCTCCATGTTCCGGGCGCGGGCGAGGTGGTGCTGGCCGACACGGTCGGCTTTGTCAGCCGGTTGCCGCATACGCTTATCGATGCCTTCAAGGCCACGCTGGAGGAGGTGACCAACGCGGACCTGCTGGTTCACGTCGTTGACGAGAGCGCACAGCATGCACAATGGCGCCGGCGGGAGGTCGAAAAGGTGCTTGCCGAGATCGGCGCCCGTTCGGTGCCGGTGGTTACGGCGTTGAACAAATGCGATCTGATCGGCGGTGCTCCGCCGCGGTCGTTGAGAAGCGGAAACGAAATCAACCACACTGTACATGTCAGCGCGAAGACCGGAGAGGGGCTCAAGCGGCTTGTCGAGGCGATCGGCGCGGCGCTTGGCGTGCAGGCGCCGGTGTCGTTGGCGCTGCCCCTGTCCGCGGGCCGCACCCGCGCCTGGCTGTATGAGAGGGGCGCCGTCATCGGGGAGGAGATCACCGAAGATGGCGGTACCCTGTTGCAGGTCCGCGCGGATTCCCGGGTGCGCGCGCGTCTCGACCGGCTGTTGCGGGAAGAACGCTCCGCCTCCCCTCCGGAAGAGTCCGGCGCAAGCTGACTTCCGAGGCTTTCGAGCCGGGTTGCGTGGGCAGAATTTTCCGGCGCCCCCGGCGACGGATCGATGAATGCCGCAAGTTGCTCGAATGAGCCCGGCATTGCGGGATTTCGCGGCCGAACCAAGCTAGAATCTCCCCCCCTCTCCAAACGACGGAGTACCATATGGCCTGGAATGAGCCGGGCGGCGGCCGGGACCCCTGGGGCGCCAGCGGCGATCAAGGTCCGCCGGATCTCGATGAGGCGTTCAAGAAGCTTCAGGCACAGCTTGCCGGCATCTTCGGCCGGCGCCGCGGCGGCGGCGGCCGCGACAAAGGTAGCGGCGGGGGCGTCAGCGCCAGCCTCTTCGGTCTGGGGCTTGTGGTGCTGGCCATCGTGTACGGACTGTGGGGCCTCTACCAGGTGGACCAGGGCGAACGCGGCGTGGTATTCCGCTTCGGGGCGGTGCAGCAGAGTTTCGTCATGCCCGGCCTGCACTGGAACCCGCCCATCATCGACCGGGTGGAGAAGGTCAACGTCACCCAGGTGCGTTCCAAGAAACACCAGGCGCTCATGCTCACCGAGGACGAGAACATCGTCGATGTCAGCATGACCGTGCAATACGTGGTGGACGACCCGATCTCGTTCCTCGTCAGGGTGCGCAACCCGGAAGTCAGTCTCGACCATGCCACGGAGAGCGCCCTGCGCCATGTCGTGGGCGGGTCCGTGATGGACGAGGTCATCACGGACGGGCGGGCGGCCATCGCCATCGAGGTGCAGGAGCGTTTGCAGTCGTATCTCAACCGGTACCAGACCGGCATTCTGGTGAGCAAGGTGAACATCGACGAGAGCGCCCCGCCGAACCAGGTGCGGGATGCGTTCAACGATGTGCAGAAAGCCAAGGAAGACGAACAGCGGGTCATCAACGAAGCGAACGCCTATGCGGAGAGCATCATCCCCACGGCCCGGGGTGAGGCGCAGAAGCTCATTGAGGAAGCCAGCGCCTACCGTGACCAGGTCGTGGCGCGTGCACAGGGCGAGGCGCAGCGCTTCGAGAAACTGCTCGCGGAATACACCGTCGCCCAGCGGGTGACCCGCGACCGGCTCTACATCGATGCGATCGAGGCGGTGCTTTCACGAAGCTCGAAAATCATGGTCGATGTGGAAGGGGGCAATAACCTGATGTACCTGCCCCTCGACCGATTCTCCCAGGCCGCTTCGGTCGCGGGCGGTACGGCCGGGCAGGAAACCGTTCGTTCGCTGGCGGATGCCGTGCTGCGGGAGATCAACAACCGCATTGCCGACGGCCGCATCAACCGAGACACCAGGTAAGGAGCCGGGGAGGCCAGGAGGAACTGATGAATCTTCGAAATTTCGTGCTCGTCGTCATCGGTGTGGTGGCGGTACTGTTGGTGGTGCAAAGCGTCTATATCGTCCGCGAGACGGAGCGGGCGATACTGCTGCGCTTCGGCGCGGTCAGCCAGGCGGACGTATCCCCGGGCCTGCACGTCAAGCTGCCCATCGCCGAGGAGGTGAAAAAATTCGACGCACGCGTGCTGACCCTCGATTCCGGCCCGGAAACCTACTACACGCTGGAGAAGAAGCCGCTCATCGTCGACTCCTTCGCCAAGTGGCGCATCGTCGATGTGCAGAACTACTACACCGCGAGTTCCGGCGACGAAAGCCGCGCCAACCGGGTGCTCCAGGAGCGGGTCAACGAGGGTCTGCGTAACGCCATCAGCCGCCGCGACATGCACGAAGTCATCTCCGGGGAGCGGGATCAACTCATGCAGGAGTTGACCGCCGACCTCAACCGCGTGATGAAGGAAGCGGTCGGCGTCGAGGTGATCGATGTGCGGGTGAAGCGCATCGACCTGCCCACGGAAGTCTCCACCTCCGTCTATGACCGCATGAATTCCGAGCGGGAGATCGAAGCGAGACAGTACCGGGCGCAGGGCCAGGAACTCGCGCTCGGCATCCGCGCTGACGCCGAACGCCAGACCGTCGTGATCGAGGCGGAAGCCTACCGCGAGGGGGAGCAGATCCGGGGCGACGGCGATGCCAGGTCAACATCGATCTATGCGGATGCGTTCAACAAGGACCCGGAGTTCTACGAGTTCACGCGCAGCATCAACGCCTACGCCAAGGTGTTCGGCGACAAGAGCGACATGCTGGTGCTCGACCCGAACAGCGAGTTCTTCAAGTACCTGAAGAGCGACGGGGGGTAGCCTGCCGGTTTCACGGGGCCACCGGCCGCACAGCGGATGTCGACCGGGATCGATCGACTTCGTTTCCGGCGCGCGGATTCGTTCGGTCCGGTTGAAGAATAGGCGCAGCCATGGGCAGGAACGTCGTCGTCATGGGTACCCAGTGGGGGGACGAAGGCAAGGGCAAGGTCGTCGATCTCCTGACCGAACGGGCCGCCGCCGTCGTCCGCACCCAAGGGGGTCACAATGCCGGTCATACGCTGGTAATCGACGGCAACAAGACGGTGCTGCACCTCATTCCATCGGGCGTTCTGAGGCCCGGCGTTCAGTGTTGCATCGGCAACGGCGTGGTACTCGAGCCGAACGCGCTGCTGGAAGAAGCGGGCAGGCTGGAAGCGCGGGGGGTGCCGGTCAGGGAGCGGCTGCGCATCAGCCCGGCGTGCCAACTCATCCTGCCTTATCACGCGAAGCTCGATCTTGCCCGTGAGCAGGCGCGCGGCAGCGGCAAGATCGGCACGACCCTGCGCGGCATCGGCCCCGCCTACGAAGACAAGGCGGCGCGGCGCGGGCTGCGCCTCGGCGACCTTTATTACTGGCAGGACTTTGCCGCCAAGCTCAGCGAGGTGATGGACTACCAGAATTTCGTGCTGGAGAAGTACTACCGGGTTGAGCCGGTTGATTTCAACCAGACACTGGAGGGGTGCGCGGCGGTTGCGGAGGAGATCCGGCCGATGGTTGCCGACGTGGTGGCGTTGCTCCACGAATTGCGGGAGGCAGGTGAGAACATCCTGTTCGAGGGCGCCCAGGGCACGCTGCTCGACATCGACCTGGGCACCTATCCCTTCGTCACCTCGTCGAATACCACGGCGGGAAGCACGGCGATCGGTAGCGGCTTCGGCCCCGTCTATCTCGACTACGTGCTGGGGATCACCAAGGCTTACGCCACCCGCGTGGGGTCGGGGCCCTTCCCCACGGAGTTGTTCGACGATACCGGAAAACGGCTCGCCGAGCGGGGTCGGGAGTTCGGCTCCACCACGGGCCGGCCGCGCCGTTGCGGCTGGTTCGATGCGGTGGCGCTCCGGCAGGTCGTGCAGATCAACAGCGTCACGGGCCTGTGCCTGACAAAGCTCGATGTGCTCGATGGGTTGGATCGCATCCGTATCTGCGTTGGCTACGAAGGGCCGGATGGACGCGACGGCGCCCCCCGGTTCGGCAGCGAATACTATTCGCAGATCAAGCCGCGGTTCGAGGAACTGCCGGGCTGGCACGAATCGACCGCGGGGGTGCGGTCCCTGGACGGGCTACCCGCCAATGCCAGGGCCTATATCCGACGCATCGAAGAGGCGGTGAGCGCGTCCATCGACATCGTCTCGACCGGGCCGGACCGAGAGGAGACGATCGTCCTCAACAATCCCTTCTCGTAATTTGGCTCATGGGTTGCGGCCCTTCGCGCAATGTATCGGCTTGCCGCTTCAGCCGTATGGGATCGCGCGCGTGACGCCGCAACACGGCCGGTTGGCGCCGCGCCCGGGGGTACCGTAAACTGAGTTCCCCGCTTCGGAGAGAGGCCGGAGGTGGACTCGAAGCTGCTGGAAATACTGGTTTGCCCGGTGAGCAAGGCGTCCCTGGCGTACCGCAAGGACCGCCAGGAACTGTGGTGCAAGGTGAGCCGGTTAGCCTATCCCATCCGCGACGCTATCCCCGTCATGCTCGAGGCCGAGGCGCGCGCACTGACTCAGGAAGAACTGGAGGAGTTGTAACCACGATCGGGCCCAATCAGCCAAAGGTAGTTCAGTGCGAGTTTCCAACCCGGCTGGCCGGGGCGTCTCACCGCGTCAGGGTATGGGCAGATACCCCTTCTCGACGCCCTTGGTAAACACGCCCACCGCATCGTGCGCATGCAGGCTCTCATGGTGCTCGACACGCACCCAGAAGTCCTTGAGCCGGGGATCGCCCAGCAACATCGACTTGAGTTTGCGTCCCGCGTCTTCCACGAACATCAGGTTCTCGGCGTTCAGGCGGGCGAACTCCTGTTCGTCTTCGCGTTTGACCGCCGTCTGCACCGGCGTCTTGAGCGTCGTCTCGACCTTGTCGATCAGGCTGGTGATCGGGAAGTCTTCCAGGCCGTCCTTCAGCTTGACGAGAATTCTGGCGATGCTGCGCTGGCTGTGCGGCGTTGCCAGTACGCCTTCTTCGGTACCGAGCCACTTCTTCACGTCGCTGGCCTTGACCAGCCCTGCCGGCCCGAAATCCGCCTCGAACTGATTCTGGATGAGTTGCCTGGCGAGCGCAGCCGAACAGGGACAGGTGGAGGAGTAGAAGACGCCGACGCCCAACTCCAGATGAATTTCCCCGTCCAGCAGCGTGCCCTTGATGATCACGGGATAGCTGTTCCACCCGGAGTTTTCGCTGACCAGTGCCCGCCGCCGCAGGTAATAGTCGAAATCGAACTGCACGAAAGCGTGGCTGGAGAGGCCCCGGTGGGATTCCAGGATCGAGGCCAGCAGCAGCTTGAGGCCGGCGGCCGTCAGCGCGCGGGTGTCTGCGTGCTCGTCGACGATGAGGTAAAGCCGTGACATGTGAATGCCCTTGGCCGTGGTATCGGCGAGATCCACGTATACCTGCACCTTGGTCTGAACCTGCTTGACCGTTCCGCCGTCCTTCACCAGCAGCGGCTGATGAATGCTGCTCATGCCCACCCAGTCGAGCGCCACCTGGGGCTGGTGCAGCTCACGGCTGGCGATGTCAGGCAATTCGCCGGCCTGTACCAGTTCAGGTTTGTTCATCCACCCGGGTCCGAGAGCGTCCAGAGGCGGGGCATTGTAACCAATCGGGGGGGATGCCGTTAACCGGCGCCGCCGGCGCGCCGGTATTGCGGATCTGTCCTGGCCCGGTACCGGGCCGGCGTTGCCGAAGCGGGGGGATCAACGACTCTGACCCCGGCGCCATGGCCATCCTCACCTGCGCTGCCGCTTCGAACTTTCGCAGCGACTGCCGGCCTTGGGCTGGTTTGACAATGCGCGACGCGCTTAAGTACATTGCGCCCCCCGTTTCACGCCGAGGTGGTGAAATTGGTAGACACGCTAGCTTCAGGTGCTAGTGGGGGCAACCCCGTGGAGGTTCAAGTCCTCTCCTCGGCACCATTGTCAGGCGTCCCGATCCCCCTTCACATTGGCTAGCACACCTACCAGGCCTCCCCCCCGCACCCGGTCAAGGGGCAAGCGGGAGCGGCGCCGCAGTCCATCGGAACCGTCTGGATTCGACATTGGCAAACCCGTGTGCGAGCGGGCGGCCGATGCCACGCTCGAAGCGTTCTCCATACCGGTCGAGTGGCCCACCGAGGCGCGTGCCGCGATGAGCCGCCTGCCGCAACGGATCGACCCGGACCGTTTTCCGCAACGGAAGGATCTGCGGCGCTTGCCCCTGGTCACCATCGACGGCGAGACGGCTCGCGATTTCGACGACGCGGTATTCGCCGAGGCCGGCGGCAACGGCTGGCGCCTGGTCGTCGCCATCGCCGATGTCGCTCACTACGTTGAGGCGGGGACCGCCCTGGACGACGAGGCCTGGAAACGCGGTACGTCGGTCTATCTGCCGGACCGCGTCGTGCCCATGCTGCCCGAGGCGCTGTCGAATCGTCTCTGCTCGCTTCGCCCTCGCGAGGCAAGGCTCGCCCTGGTTTGCGAGATGGAGGTCGACCGCGCGGGCAAGGTCTCCGGATACCGCTTCCACGAGGCCGTGATCCGTTCCCGGGAGCGCATGACCTATACGCAGGTCGCCGCCTTTCTGAACGGCGGAGACCTGCCGGTGGAGACGCCGGTGGTGCGCTCCATCCAGGCGCTCGCAGAGGTATACCAGGCGCTCCGGCAAGCGCGGGAACGCCGCGGCGCGCTCGACTTCGACACGCCGGAGAGCGCGCTCACGCTCGATAAAGGCACGGTGACGGCCATCGCGCCGGTGATCCGTAACGATGCGCACCGGCTGATCGAGGAAGCCATGATCGCCGCCAATGTCTGTGCCGCGCGCTTTCTGGAACATCATGGGCGTACGGCTCTCTACCGGGTCCATGAGGCGCCGGAGCGGGAAAAGGCGGATCGGCTTGCGAGCGCCTTTGCCGCCTGCGGCATCGAGTGGTCGCCGGAAGACAGGACCCCGGCGGCGCTGCAGAGCGCGTTGCGCGCCATCGGCGGCCGCGGGGACCGGTGGCTGTTTGAAATGCTGGTGCTGCGCACCATGCAACAGGCCGACTATCGACCGGAGCGCCGCGGTCATTTTGGCCTGGCGCTGGAAAGGTACATGCACTTCACCTCACCGATACGCCGCTATCCGGACCTCGTGGTGCACCGGGCCATCAAACGCGCCCTGCATGGCCGGGGCGGACAGGTGGGGTCTCCCGACTGGCTGGCGGCCGCCGGGGAACAGAGTTCCATGACCGAACGGCGCGCGGAGGAGGCAAGCCGCAAGGTGGATACCTGGCTCAAATGCGAGTTCCTCGCGGAACGTATCGGCGAGACCTTCTCCTCCGTGGTCGCCGGGGTGACGGACTTCGGGCTGTTTGTCGATCTGAAGGGGTTCTACGTCCAGGGCCTGCTGCACGTCTCGGAGCTGGGCCAGGACTACTATCACTACCGGCCCGCGAGCATGAGCCTGGTCGGTGAGTCCTCCGGCGCGCGCTTCACCCTGGGCGATGAGCTGGAAGTGCGCCTGACGGACGTGCAGCCGGAACTTGGCAGGCTCGATCTGGTATTGGCGAACGCGCCCGTGCGCGGCCGCCGCCGGCGCGGCCGCGAAGACGCCCGCGGGGGCAATGTCGGCCGCGAACGCCGGGGTGCGCGGGACCGCCGGGGTGCTCGCGACCGCTGGAGCGTTTGCGCCCGCTAGCGCGGACAGTGGCGATGACCTGCGTCAAGGGCATTCATGCCGCGTTGGCGGTACTTGAAGAGGCGCCGCAAAGAGTGCGCGCCGTGCTGGTGCAGAAGAACCGCCGGGACAAACGCACCGCCGCCCTGCTGGCGCTCGCAAGAGAACGCAGCGTTCGTCACGAATTCGTCGATAAGCGCCGGCTGGACCGGATGGCGGGCGCGGGACACCAGGGCGTTGTCGCGGACTGTCATGAACTCGCCTTGCGGAGCGAAGCGGAATTCGAGGAGCGCTTCGACGACTGGCCCCATCCCAAGCTTTTCCTGGTGCTGGAAGGCATCAACGATCCCCGCAACCTCGGCGCCTGCATACGCAGCGCCGTGGCGGCCGGCGTCCAGGCCATACTGTTGCCGAGGCGCCGGAGCGCGCCCTTGAGCGCGGCGGCGTTGAAAGCCGCTGCCGGCGCCGCGGAACGGGCGGAACTCTTTGCCATCGTCAACGTTGCCCGGCGCCTGGAGTGGCTGAAAAGCCGGGATGTCTGGATTGTCGGCGCCGCGGGCGATACCGGCACACCCTGGGCGGAAACGGACCTGGCCCGCGGCATCGCGCTGGTCGCGGGCAGCGAAGGCGGCGGCTTGCGTCGGCTTACGCGAAGAACATGCGATGAACTTGCCGCCATTCCGATGACCGGGGGCGTCGAGAGCCTGAACGTGTCCGTGGCCGTGGGCGTGCTGCTCTTCGAAGCGGTGCGCCAGCGGACCGGGGTGGCGGATCCCGGGTCCACGGATTCCTAGCCCGCGTATTACATTCGGCAAACCAACAAGCGGCTTGGTGAAATATGCGGGCTGGCCCGCACCGCTTGCAACAGGCGGCTCACCTCCCTAGAATCGCGCTCCCTGCCCATCGCGGGCGCGAACTCCTTGCTTCACGCCGGGCTCCGGCGGAGGCGAACGACACCGGAAGGAGACGGC
The DNA here is from genome assembly GCA_965220425.1 of Candidatus Azophilus sp. GTDB lineage: Bacteria > Pseudomonadota > Gammaproteobacteria > Pseudomonadales > Azotimanducaceae > Azophilus. The sequence continues at coordinate 593,129 of OZ244830.1, forward strand.
TATGCGCCACTACGAAGTGGTGTTCCTGGTCCACCCGGACCAGAGCGACCAGGTGCCCGGCATGACCGAGCGTTACCGGGGCCTTATCGAGCGGGGCGGCGGCAAGGTGCATCGCCTTGAGGACTGGGGGCGGCGGCAACTCGTTTATCCCATCGCCAAAATACACAAGGCGCACTACGTCCTCATGAACATCGAGGTCGGCGCCGAGGTACTCGAGGAACTCGAGAGCGCCTTCAAGTTCAATGACGCCGTGTTGCGCAACCTGGTCATCCGCCGCAAGCAGGCTGTGGCCGGCGACTCCAAGATCTATCACGAGGAACTGAAGGAACAGGAGCGGGAACGGGAGCGCGATACCCGGCGCCCGGAGCGTGCCCGCGAAAAACGGGCGCCGGAGGCCAAAGAGGCCAAAGAGGCCAAAGAGGCCAAAGAGGCCAAAGAGGCCAAGGAAGCCAAGGAAGCCAAGGAGGTCAAGGAAGCCAAGGAGGTCAAGGAGGTCAAGGAGGTCAAGGAGGTCAAGGAGGTCAAGGAGGCCAAGGTGGCCGACAAGGAAGAGAGTAGCCCGGATGACGCCGATGAGGCCGTCGCGAAAACCGAAGAAGCGGAGGCAGCGACATGAGCCGGCGTTTTCGTCACAAGAAGTTTGCGGTGGCCAGCGACCCCGCCGACCTGGACTACAAGGACCTGGACCTCCTGAAGCAGTTTATCGGTGAGACCGGCAAGATCGTGCCGAGCCGCATCACCGGAGCAAGCGCCCGTTTTCAACGTCAGCTTGCCAAAGAGATCAAGCGCGCCCGCTACCTGGCGCTCCTGCCCTATACCGACCAGCACAGGTGAGGGCGCCGCATTGAACGTGATACTGCTGGCGCCGATTACGAACCTGGGCGGCCTGGGCGAGGAGGTAACCGTCAAACCCGGCTTTGCGCGCAACTACCTGCTGCGCGAGGGCAAGGCGGTGCGTGCGACCGCAGACAACCGGCGGCGCTTCGAGGAACGGCGCGCCGAACTCGAGGAGGTGGCGAAGGAACGGCAGTCCGAGGCCGAAGCACGCGGCCAGCGGCTACTCGAGATCACGGATCTGACCATCGTCGTCCGGGCCGCGGAGGAAGGCCGGCTGTACGGATCCGTCGGCACCCAGGAGATTGCCTCGGCCCTGACGGAGCGGGGCGTCGAGGTCCACAAGAGCGAGGTGCGGATGCCCGAAGGCGTTATCCGCCAGGTGGGCGAATACGAGGTCCCCGTGCAGTTGCATTCCGGCGTCTCGGTCGACGTTCCGGTAGCGGTGATAGCGGAATAAGCGGCGAAATTCGCCAGTTGCGGGGTTCGCCTGCGAACGCCGCCGATTTTTCCTGACCCCACGATTTTCTCCTTGCATTGGACGGCTGAAAGGCCGACGCTTTGGCGTCCGCAAAGCCTGCACACCAGAGTCGAGTGTTGTCGGACGCCGCCCCTTCGATACAGCCTGAAACACGCACGCTGAAGGTGCCGCCGCATTCGATTGAGGCGGAGCAGTCGGTGCTGGGCGCGTTGATGCTCAACAACGACGCCTGGTTCGACGTTTCCGACATCGTCGTCCCTTCCGATTTCTACCGGCCCCAGCACCGCATTGTCATCGAGGCGATGGAGACGCTGTCCCGGGACAGCCAGCCGCTGGACGCGGTGACCGTCTCGGAAACCCTGCAGTCGCGCGGACTGCTGGAGAAGGCCGGGGGCATTGCCTACCTGGCCGAACTGGTAGACGGCACGCCGGGAGCCGGCAATGTCGCGGCCTATGCCCGGATCGTGCGCGACCGTTCCACCGTGCGCAAGGTTATCGCCGCCGCCAACCGGATTGTCGACAAGGCCTTCGTGCGGGAGGGCGGGTCCGACGAAGAGTTGCTGGACTATGCCGAACAGGAGATCTTCGAGATTTCCGAAGACCGCGCCAAGAGCGACGGGCCCCAGGAAGTCAATCCGTTGCTGGACGGGGCGGTACACCGGGTCACGGAGCTGTCCAGGAACAAGGGCGCCATCACCGGCCTGGCCACGGGGTTTGCCGATCTCGACCGCATGACCGCGGGCCTGCAGAAGGCCGATCTCATCGTCGTCGCCGGCCGGCCTTCCATGGGCAAAACGTCGCTTGCCATGAACATGGTGGAGCATGCGATCATGAACGGCGAATCTCCCTCCCTGGTGTTCAGCCTGGAGATGCCGGCGGATCAACTCGTGATGCGCATGCTGTCGTCCCTGGCCCGCATCGATCAGTCGCGGATGCGCACCGGAGACCTGGACGACAAAGACTGGGACCGCTTCACCGCCGCCGTCGCTCAACTCAGGGACAAACCGCTGCATATCGACGATGCCGCGGCACTCACCCCCAATGAGATCAGGGCCCGCGCGCGGCGGGTAGCGCGCCAGCACAAGGGCCTGGGCCTGATCGTTGTCGACTACCTGCAGCTCATGCGCGGGTCGGGTCAGCCCGAGAACCGCACCAACGAGATCTCCGAGATATCCCGATCTCTGAAGGCGCTTGCGAAAGAGATGCGCTGCCCGGTAATCGCCGTATCGCAGCTTAACCGCGCCCTGGAAACGCGGTCCAACAAGCGGCCGATCATGGCGGATCTGCGCGAGTCCGGCGCCATCGAGCAGGACGCGGACGTCATCCTCTTTATCTATCGGGATGAGGTTTACAACGAGCAGACGGAAGACGAGGGAATTGCCGAGATCATCGTCGGCAAGCATCGTAACGGACCGATCGGGATGTTGAAGCTCAGCTATATCAACCATCTCACCCGATTCGAAGACCTGGCTCCCGATCGGTATGACGACCTGTCCGCGGGCCATGGCGGCTGAGCAGCGCCATCCGGGGCCGGGCCCGCGAATCCAGGCGAATGCGGCCGATGGCTAAACCCCAATCCGTGTACGTGTGCTCCGACTGCGGCGCCGAACATACCCGGTGGCAGGGGCAATGCAGCGCCTGCGGCGAGTGGAACGTGCTGTCCAGGATGACGTTGGGATCCCGTGCGGAGCCCGCGGTCGGCTACAGCGGGGCCAGCGCGGAAGTCATGAACCTGGGCGAAGTCCGGGCGGAAGAGGCCGACCGCCTGCACACCGGGTTCGGCGAACTCGACCGGGTGCTGGGCGGCGGGCTGGTTCCGGGATCCGTCGTGCTGATCGGGGGCGATCCGGGCGCCGGCAAGAGTACGCTGCTGTTGCAGGTGTGCGCCCGCATGGCGGCGCGGGCAACGGTACTCTATGTGACCGGCGAGGAATCCCTGCAGCAGCTTGCACTGCGGGCGGAACGGCTCGGCCTGGACAGCGGGCAACTCCAGGTTGCGGCGGAAACCCGCGCCGAGGTCATCGCCGGGCTCATCGACGACCGCAGGCCGGCACTGCTGGTGCTCGATTCGGTGCAGGTATTGCGGCTGCAAAGTGTCGAAGGCACGCCGGGCAGCGTCAGCCAGGTACGGGAGACGGCGTCGTACTTTACGCGGCTCGCCAAACAGACGGGCACCGTGGTGGTGCTGGTGGGGCATGTCACCAAGGAGGGCAACCTGGCCGGGCCGAAGGTGCTGGAGCACATGATCGACTGCTTCCTCATGCTCGACAGCGCCGGGGGCAGCCGCTTTCGAACCTTGCGGAGCGTGAAGAACCGGTTCGGCGCCGTCAACGAACTGGGCGTTTTCGCCATGACCGGGCAGGGCATGAAGCCCGTTGCCAACCCCTCGGCCATATTCCTGCAGCGAGGCGATGTCGATGCGCCGGGCAGCGTCGCCACCGTCACCTGGGAGGGTACGCGCCCGCTGCTGGTCGAATTGCAGGCCCTGGTCGACCGGGTTCAGGGCGGATATGCCAGGCGGGTGGCGGTGGGGCTGGATCAGCAGCGCCTGGCCATGCACCTGGCGGTGCTGCACCGCCATTGCGGGATTCAGTTGGCCGATCAGGACGTATTCGCCAATGTCGTGGGGGGTGTGCGCATATCCGAGACCGGGGGCGACCTGGCGCTGTTGCTGGCGGTGCTGTCGTCCTTTCGCGACAAACCGTTGCCCAGGGATCTTATCGTGTTTGGAGAACTCGGCCTCACCGGCGAGGTGCGCCCGGTGGCGAACGGTCAGGAACGGCTGCGCGAAGCGGGCAAGCACGGCTTCAAGCGAGCCATCGTGCCCTTCGCAAACCGGCCGAAACAGGCTATCGACGGCATGACGGTGCACCCGGCCAAGAACCTGAGCGGCGCGCTGGATGCGGTGGCCGGCCTCGATTCGCGAAGTTGCGCCGGAGCGCCGTAGTCAGGCCATGCATTGTCCATTCTGCGGTGCCGATGACACCAAGGTGATCGACTCCCGGCTCGTTGCCGACGGCGACTCCGTGCGCCGGCGCCGGGAATGCCAGTCCTGCGGCGAGCGCTTCACGACCTTCGAGACCGCGGAACTGGTGATGCCGAAGATCGTCAAGAGCGATGGCTCCAGGGAACCGTTCAACGAGGAGAAGCTGCGCCGCGGATTGCTGCGGGCGCTGGAAAAGCGTCCAGTGCCCGATGAGAAGATCGACGGGGTCGTCAGCCGCATCATGCACGTACTGCGTTCCACGGGCGAACGGGAGCTGCTGTCCCGCCGCGTCGGCGAAGAGGTCATGAACGAACTGCGCGATCTCGATGCGGTGGCTTACGTGCGCTTTGCCTCGGTCTACAGGGCTTTCCAGGATCTCAGCGAGTTCCGGGCGGAAATTCAGAAGCTCGAAACCGGCCTTCGATGATTACGGAGACGGATCTCGAGTACCTCCACGAGGCGGTTGCCCTCGCGGAGCGCGGGCTGTTCACGGCAACGCCCAATCCACGGGTGGGTTGCGTCATCGTGCGCAACGGCCAGGTACTCGGCCGGGGCTGGCACGCCTGGACCGGCGAGGCGCATGCCGAGATCAACGCCATTCGCGACGCCGGCGGCGATGTGGCGGGAGCCACGGTGTATGTCAGCCTGGAACCCTGCACCGTGGACGGCAATACGCCGCCCTGTGTGGACGCCCTGATCGCCGCCGGGGTGCAACGGGTGGTCGCCGCGGCCGCCGACCCCGACCCCAGGGTGAACGGCAACGGTCTCAAGCGCCTGTGCGCCGCCGGCATCGAGACCGGCAATGCAAACCTGGCTGCCGCGCTCAACCTCAACGCCGGCCGCCGGCAGCGCATTGCCGATGGCCGGCCCCTGATTCGCATCAAGATGGCCGCCTCCCTCGATGGCCGCACGGCCATGGCGTCCGGAGAGAGCCAATGGATCACGGGCGCCGCGGCGCGGCGGGACGTGCAGTACTGGCGGGCCCGAAGCTGCGCCGTGGTAACCGGCATCGGAACGTTGTTGGCGGACGATCCCAGGCTCAACGTGCGCGATGCTTCCTATGCGGTCGATGGACGCTTGCGCCCGCCCCTGCGCGTGGTCGCCGACAGCAGCATGCGAACACCGGCCGGGGCGCGCCTGTTTGCAGAGTCCGGGCCGGTGCTGATTGTCCATGCGGGGAACGTGAACCAGAGGCACCCGCGCGCGGAATGCCTGAAGTGCGGCGATGGCCGGGTCGATCTGCGGCAGCTTATGCGCCTGCTGGCCGATCGCCCCTGCAACGAAGTGCTCGTGGAGGCCGGGCCGACCCTGGCGGGTGCTCTCATTCGCGAGCAACTCTGGGACGAATTGCTTCTCTACCTGGCGCCCCGCCTGCTGGGTGCGGCGGCTCGTCCGCTCATCGACCAGCGGATCGGGCGGCTGGAGGACGCCGTTTCAGGCCGCATCGAAGAATGCGTACAGGTGGGCGAAGACCTGCGGCTGCGCCTGGCTCGCAAGGATTGACCGGTGGTGGATTCCGGACCCGGGAAACCACGCGCGCACGCACGCCGCAAGGCCCGCCGTGCGTTGGTGCAGGCGACCTATCATTGGCAGATGAACGATATCGGCACCCCGGCCCTGCGCGCGGAATTCCACGCCGGCAAGGCGCTGGCGAAAGCGGACGGGGATTTTTTCGATGACATGCTCGACAAGGTCACGGGGCAGGCGGAGCGCCTGGATGCCGCGTTCAGCGGCTTGCTCGACCGGGATGTCGGCGCCCTGGACCAGGTGGAACTGGCTATCATGCGCCTCGGCGCCTGCGAATTGCTCAACCGGCGAGACGTACCCTACCGGGTGGTCATCGACGAGTATGTGGAACTCGCGAAAGTCTTTGGCGCGGAGCAGAGCTACAAGTACGTCAACGGGGTGCTCGACAAGGTTGCGAACAGGGTCAGGGCGGCGGAACGGCGGGCCGATGCCGGGAGGGCATGATCCCCGGGGGACGGTGGAGCCGGTGAACGAATTCGAGTTGATCGACGATATCGTTGCGGCATTCGCAAGCGGCGATGTGCCCTGGTTGCGCGTGGGGCCGGGCGATGACGCGGCGGTGCTGAGGGTTCCGGAGGGTTTCGAACTGGCGAGTTCCATCGACAGTTTTCTGGCCGGCGTGCACTTTCCCGCCGGTGCGGCGCCGGAACTCATCGCCTATCGCAGCCTGATGGCGGGCCTGTCCGATCTCGCGGCCATGGGGGCCGATCCCGCCTGGGCGCTGGTGGCGCTCAACCTGCCGGAACCGGACCGGGATTGCGCGGCCGCGATTGCGCATGGGCTCGCGGAAGCGGCACGGGACGCGGGTATCGAGATCGGCGGCGGCAACCTGGCCTGCGGCGCCCTGGCGTTGACCGTCAGCGTGCACGGCTGGGCGCCGGCGGGTTCCCTGTTGCTGCGCAGCGGCGCGCGGCCGGGCGATGCGGTTTGCGTAAGCGGCCCACTTGGGGGCGCGGCGCGCGCGTTGGAGACGGTGGATCTCGTTGCGTCCGATCCCGGATGCCTCTCCCGCCTGGAACAAAGCTACTGGCGGCCGCAACCTCCGTTTGCGCTCGCGGCGGGCCTGCGCGGCCGTGCTTCGAGTTGCATCGATGTATCGGACGGCTTGCTGCAGGATCTCGGTCACCTCTGCCGGGCATCGAGCCTGGGGGCAAGCCTGGACGGCGCCGCGGTGCCGCTCGCGCCCGGCGCCGAGTTGAGCCACGCGCTCGGCGGCAGCGACGACTATGTGCTGTGTTTCACGACCCGTGACGCAGGGCTACGGCGCGAGTTCGCGGTGATCGGAGAGATGACGGACACGCCCGGACTGCTCCTCGACGGCAAGCCAATCGACCCCTCGGGTTATCGCCACTTCTGATCGGTGACCCGCCAATGCGGCCGTTGCGGTTCCTGACGAGGCCGTTGCTTCGGGCATACGGTCGGACAACCCCCCTCGGCAAGACCGAAACCGGTTGATTGGCCGCAGTTGACGCCGGGTTGATCGGAAAGCCGCTTGCGGCCGATTCGATCAGTGCCTACGACGTTCGACGGCTGGTTTGTGAATCGAGCTCAATGCTCGCGTTCCACCGTCAACCGTCCGAGGTCGGCGAGCGGGCCGTCGTGCAGATCGGCTTGCTGGAGGATTTCCATGGCTTCGTGCAGCAGACGGTGAGCCTGGTCCCGGGCAGACGCCACGCCCATCAGCGCTGGAAACGTGCTCTTGTTTGCTTGCCGGTCGGATCCGGCGGGCTTGCCGAGAATTTCGGTGGGCTGGGTAACATCCAGAATATCGTCGACGATCTGAAACGCGAGGCCGATGCGCCCCCCAAACTCGCCGGCAAGCGCCAGGCGCTCGTCGTCGGCGCCGGCGAACAGCGCTCCGAGTTCGACCGCCGCACGGATGAGGGCGCCGGTCTTGGCCTCATGCATTTCCCGCAATTGGCTCAAGGTCACCGGTTGATCCTCGGCGGCGAGATCGAAAGACTGGCCGCCCACCAGTCCTGTCCAGCCACATGCCATGCCGAGTGTCTCCATGGCCGCAACACGGGTTTCCGGACTGGCGCCGGGGGCGCCGGCCAGCGTCTCGAAAGCCAGCGCCTGCAGCGCATCCCCGGCCAGGATGGCGTTGGCTTCGCCGTAGACGACATGGCAACTCGGCAGCCCGTGCCGCAAGGCGTCGTCGTCCATCGACGGCAGGTCGTCGTGAATCAGCGAATAGGCGTGGATGAACTCCACCGCACAGGCCGGGGCGAGGGCCTCTTCCAGCCTGCCGCCGAGACCGGTGCAGGCGGCGCAGACGAACAACGGCCGCAGGCGTTTGCCGCCGCCGAGCACGGCATGGCGCATCGCATCCACCAGGGACTGGGCGATGGTGGCTTCACAGGGCAGGTAAAGGCGAAGCGCTTCTTCTGTGGCGGACTTGAAGCCCAGCAGCTCAGGGCTCACCGGGATGCTCCGCATCCAGGTCTTCGAAGTCGTCGTTTTCGGTCAGCGCCCGCACCCTGAGTTCCGCGTTCTTCAACGCCGCCTGGCATTGGCGGGTGAGCTTGACGCCGCGTTCGAAGGCCGACAGCGACTCTTCGAGGCCGAGTTCACCCGACTCCATCTGCTTGACCAGTTCTTCGAGTTCCTTGAGTGTCGCTTCGAAATCGATTTCGGGCGCGGTGGATTCAGTCATGTGAGGGACTCGGTTTCGAATTTGCCCTGGCCACTGTGCCGATTCAGGCGGTGTCCGACAAGCGCCCGGGGCCGCTGGCGAGCATTGAGTTCCCGGTCAGGCGCCAGTCGCCGGTTTCCGGATTCAACTCGATCAGCGCTTCCTCTTCCAGAATATGGAATTCGCCCCGGACCAGCCAGGCGTCCATGGGCTGATTGCGCTCGCGGAGCGCCGAGCACACATCGCCCGGACGAAAGACGGGCCTGCCGCCTGCGGCGAGTTCACGGACGATTCCGTAAACGGTCTCCGTACGTTTGCGCTCGATGCTCAAGAAAGATTCCTGCAACGGGAAAGCGAGTGGTCTTGTACCAAAAAGAGGCTACTCCCGCCAGGGCCGGGCCTCCTGGTAGGCTGACAGATGCGCGGTCAGTTCCTCGATGAGCGCGGCATCGTCTTCCGCGGCAGCGAGCGCCTGCTGTTGCACGGCCTGGGCATCCTCGAACCGGTTCAGTTCGGCGTAGGCGGCGGCCAGGGTGTCCAGGTAGGCGGCCTTGCGGTCCAATCCGACGGCGCGGTGTGCGTGCCGCAATGCCCGCTGACCGTCTCGAATTTGCGCGATGGGGGAGGTGGCCAGCAGCCAGGCGTATCCATTCAGTGCACGGGCGTTGCCGGCTTCCGATGCGCGTAGCGCCCAATTCGCGGCCTGTGCGTGGCGGCCGCTGTCGGCGAGCAGGTAAAGCAGGCGCAGCAGGGCATCGGTGTGCCCGGCTTCGCTACCCTGTGTGTACCAGGACTCGGCGACCTCGATGTCCGGGGGAACGCCGAGGCCGGCCTCATGGATGTGGCCGAGGCCCGTGAAGCTGCCGGGCGCGCCGCGTTGCGCGGCCTTCAGATACCAGCCGCGGGCCAGCGCGAAGTCGGGTTTCACGCCACCGCCGGTCATGTATGCATGGCCCAGAAGCGACATGGCGAATCCTGAGCCCTGCTCGGCGGCTCTTCTGAAGAAATCCAGGGCGACCCCGGCCGGTGCGTCGCGCAGTTCGCCGTTTCGGAACATGTAGCCGAGCGCCACGAGCGCATCCGTCGCTCCGGCTTCGAGCGCTTGCTCGTACCAATGCCGCGCCTGTGCCGGGTCCGGCGAGTCGGTGAAGGGTTCGCGAAAGCTGGAGGCAAGGCGCGTCATGGCAGGAGCGAATTCCGCTTCGGCGGCTTTGCCGAGCCAGTCGCGAGCCTTTTCGAGGTCCGCGTCCGCGCCTTCGCCGTCGAGGTAGGCATTGCCGACGTACAGTTGGGCGCCGGGATGTCCCAGTTCGGCTGCCTTGTGGAAGAGCCGGAAAGCCAGTTCCAGATCCTTTTCCAGCCCCAAGGCATGTCGGTAAAGGCCGCCCATGGCGTAAAGCGCGGCGGGATTGTCGGAATTGAATTCCAGCGCGTGGGTGTAATCCGCGGCTGCCGAAACGAAAAGACCCTGAGCGTAGAAGGAGTAGCCACGCAGGTAGTAGGCTCTCGACCGCTCGCCCGGGGTCAATCGGTGCGAGATCGCGGAAGGATCGAGATACACGCGGGCCAGCGAGTACTCTTCGTTTTCAATCAGCGCCACCGCTTTCTCGATGTAGGCATACGGATCGAGCCGGCCGCCCTCAGCCGGTCCGGCCATCGTCAGCGCGAGCAGCAGGAACGGGATCCTAGCCCGCATCGCTCACCAACTTCCTGCTGCGGACGCCTTGACGTACTGTCGAGTACGCCTGCGCCCCCCTGCGGTCCGTGCGACCACGCTTACACGGCGCCTCAACGCCCTCGCGACGAAAGTTGGTGAGCGATGCGGGCTAGCGAATCTCATCGCCTCAGTCCCGTTTGAACCGTGCTACCATTGCCGCGCTTCAAGCGTATGGGGGCGACATGGCTTCGACGCGGGTAGCAAAACAAGAGGTGCATGCCGAGAGGGTAGTGACTCTCGTTAATCAATCGCTGCAACTGTAATAGTTGCCAACGACGAAAACTACGCACTAGCGGCCTGAATCCGCTAACGTCGACGATCCCTCTCCTGCGGGGAGACTTCGACGGCAAGGCAGCAGGATCGCGCGGCGGCCTCGCTCGGGGCCAAGGCGTTAAACGCAATCGAGCTCGCTGACAACACCCTGACCGCCGGGTCGTTCGAGGCTAAATCAATAGACGGATGCTAAGCATGTAGAGCCGATTGTGGCGCGCCAACGGACGCGGGTTCGACTCCCGCCGCCTCCACCAATAATTATTGAAATACAATAAGATAACAATCGTACCCCAATTCGTACCACGATTTTGCGAGTCTCGAAGCGTTACTCCCTGCTCAATCGAGCGCCACGCTGAGTAAATGTTCGGTGAAGCCGGTACGGCATCCATGTCCAGCGACGCTTCGATTGCCGCTAACACACAATGCGAGCGCGCACGGAATCGGAGCCGAATCGACTGCGGTTCCTGATCTGAACTGAACACGCTATCGAACAAGGAAAGTGTGGGAGAAAGCATGCTTGAAGTACTGCAACGGTTCGAAGCGGAGTGCGAAGCCGCCACCCGGGCTTACATCGACCGGAACCCGGTCGAATTCGGCAAACCGTGGGGAAACTACCAAAAGCTGTTTCGCCACCTGTACTTGCTCTCCTGTTGCCACTGGGGATGCCACGGCAAGGAGCATGTGTTCGAACATCTTGCCGGCAGAACGGTGACCAATGCGTCCGTTGCTATGCGCTCTTTGTTCCACGGCTACTACGACGAAGCCTTGGCACTCGTCCGGAACATTGGAGAGATCGCCAATCTCCTGAACCTTTTTTGGTGCGACGGAGACAGGATCCGAGAGTGGCTGGACGCCAGCGAAAGGAACCGACGGCACACGTTTTCGCCCGGCAGGATTAGACGAATGCTGGGAGACAACGACGCACTGGTCCCGTTTGACGATGACCACTACGGCTTTCTTTGCAGGACAGCCGTGCATCCGGTGCCACACCAAGCACCTAACACCTACAGCGAACACGGGCAACCGGTATTGGGAGCCGTCTTTCAAGAACGTGGATTCAGGCTTAGCTTTTGGAATCTCCTTTGGGCCACCGCGATGGTGTGTGGTCCACTAGCGAAGATCGCGATACTAGATCAATCTCGGGCGGACGAACTCGTTGAGCTGACGATTCCCGTATTCAAAGCCTCGTCGCCGAATGTGCCAGGCGACTCCGACACGTCAGAGAGTACCGCCTGAAACGCCCAGACCGGGCCAACCGAACGGTCACCACGCTGAAACATTGCCGCCGCTGACACGAGCACCGAAATCTCCCCCTTGCGTGGCGTACCGATCCGTTGCCGCCAAGTGCGGCCCGAGGATCCGACGCAGAGATTCGACCGTCCCCGACCAACATTGGGATAGATTCGATCTCTGCGAGTCGTTCCCTTTCTGCTCGTCTCCACTCGCACTGCTTCTTCACCTTCAATTGGGACTCGCCCGACGAGCCGAAGAGATGGCCCGGGCGCAGAATTCTCGCCCGTTCGTGCGTGGCCCGTTGACGCTGGACGCACGAGCGACCGATAATCCGGCGGTGCGCGGGAGCCACCAGTACCACCAAGTTCGGCTCCGTTTCCTGCAGCACTTCCCTATTCGGAGACTGTCGACAGGTATGGGATTCTGGCAAACCGGCTATTGGGAGTTTCACGAACCGGTTGGCTTGGACGGATTCGAATTCTCGCCTTCACCCCCAACCTACCCATGCCGTTACTGCGACCGTGTTTGCGCCACGGCCGATGAACTCCAACAGCACCGTTACGAAGCGCACCCCCTTCGTCGCCCACCCTTCTACATTCGTGGCATTGAGGTCGGGTCTGAACCTCATAGGATCACCCGGCCACTACGCGAAGAAGACGTCCGAGCCGAAGGAGTCGACATCGCCGTCGTAAACGGTCGGGAGATGCCGGTGGAGAGCCTGCCCACCTTCCTTACCCAGGTGTCCATCGATGTTTGTCGAGTGTCGCTCCGCAACTCCGATATCTCAACGGACTTCACCTTGGACTTCTACATCGCGGAAGAGGACCATCTTCTCGGCGTCGAAGCGGAGTTCCAGAGACTGGTTCGCAATGGTCGCCTCGACACGCGCGCACTCGAAGATTTCATATCCCATTGCCGGCGGTACACGTCCGCCACCCGTTACTACGATGGCATCTGCTCGTACCTATACGGTGTAATGGCCAAAGAGGAGTCCCCCGACTCCTCACTTCCACCCAGCTCTTACACCAAGAAGTTCAACAGCGCTGCCCATGAACTGTCTGCCTATGACCGGCCGATAGCCCGGCAGGTATGCGCATTGATCGACTTTCACTTCAACCACTTCTCCGAAGCCAGACAACGTGCCCCACAAAGCCGCGTCGCCCAAGCTTCGGGGCGCTTTGCGGTAAGAACTGCCCGCACCGCATCATGTCGATTCCCCCAGAGCAGGCCGTCCATCCATCTTGAGCAACTCTTCACCGATTGGACAACCGAGCGAGTCATCCGCTGGGCTATTCGTGACGCCCACAGTTTGGTGCCGGAGATTGACGACATGCATTCGTGCCTCTCACGTTCCAAGCAAGAGTACGACAAGGTGAAGCTGTCGTTTCTTCTGGCCGAGGCACATGGAGCCGCTGGTCACGTCGATCAGGCATCACGGTTGGCTCGGTCACTGCGCAACATCCCTGAATTCGCCCCGTGGGCGGAGTCCGTACTCGAGGGCTCCTAGTCCACGCGAAACGCCACCATGCCCAGCCACGACTCCCGAACACCCACTTCCAGTTCCGACGATCACCCGCGATCTGATCCGTCTGCCAAGGAGGAGAACCCCGCCTCATCGTCTCAGTCGGATCCGGCTACGGACCAGGAGAAGCCCACGCTGGCCAAGTCGGCTACGGCCATCGTCGGCGTGTCCGACCTGGTGCGACGCGTTTACGACGGCACGTTCAAGCGTAAGCGCCCAAACAAGGCAGACGTCTTGGCGATCAGAAGCGATCCGCGAATTCCACCTGAGACACAGGCAGAACTCCTAGATGCCGCCTCAAAGGATGTCTCGCTTGCCAACACCTACCAACTCATGGCCATCCTCATTGGATACGATGATTCCGGATTCACGAACGCCCGCGAATTTGCACGGCAAGTCCTCAAAAACCATCCTGCGTTTCAACGCCCCGACCTCGTCGCCACTCTGACCAGCCAGCCCAACGCATTGCGGCCTGAAAAGGCAGTCGAGTGCCTCGCCTCACAAGATTTCCGGCTCCTGATTGCCGACCCGGGACGGGAACGCAGCAAAGCGGCAGTCGCGAAACAAAGCAAAGAGTGCAAAGAGAACGCTATCCGCTGCCTCCTACTTTGGCTCCTCGCGGGGCGCGAGATCTCGTTAGACCGTACTCGTCAGCTTCTTCACCATCACATTTGGTCGATCTACGCCCAGCGCTACAAGGCTTCCGCGGATCAGTTGCGCGCCTTGCTAGCCGCTAAGCAAGCAAGCGCATTGCCGGCCTCCATCACAGGCGATCTCCTGGAGAAACAGGTCACTCAACAGGGCTACCGTGCTGACGCGGCACAGCAAGCCGAAGCACGGGCCACCGCCAGGGCCGAAAAGCTCCAGCAGCAGCTAGAAGAGCTTCAACGGGAGCACACTGCAAGTCTTGAGCGAGGGAAACACCTAGATCAAGAACTTACAAACCAAAGAACCGCTTTTGCCGACGAACGGGCGCACCTTCAAGACGAGTACGAGCGCTTGCGAGGGACCGTTTTCCGGCGTCTCAAGGACGAGTTGACTTTGCTGGAAGAGGGCTTGCACGCCTTGCAGCGCGATCCCCCACGTGTCCACGTCATGGTTGATCACGCAGACCGGGTGATCGATGGCCTTCGCCTCGCAATCGACAGATTAAAGGAGGCTCGCAAAGAATGACCGTCGTTGGCTTCGACTTCGGTACAACCAATAGCCTGATTTCACTGGTTCGGGGTGGGCGGACCATCAACTTTCTCGGCGAGGACCAACGCCCAATCCCATCAGTCGTCTGTTACGAAGGTGCCCAAACTATCGTCGGGCGAGAAGCCCGGGAGCGCCTCGCGCAAGCTGGACTTGGCATCCATGGCAACATCATTCGCTCCCCAAAATTGTATTTGGGCCGCGACAGTGTGTTCGTCGAAGGCACCGAGAGGCGCCCCGTCCAGATCGTGGCGGACGTCGTTCAGCACGTCCGTCGAACCGCGTTGCGGCAAAAGGACCTCGACGCTGTCTCTGCGGCCGTCGTGACGATTCCCGTAGACATGCAAGGCTATCAACGCCGAGCCCTACGAGATGCCTTTAGACTTGCCGGCATGCCGATTGCTCAATTCGTCCATGAGCCACTGGCCGCTCTCTACGGCTTCTTCAGAACGCGCGATCTCGATGCAACGCTACGCCGGTACGACGGGAAACTCATACTCGTGTTCGACTGGGGCGGAGGCACCTTGGACCTCACGCTATGTCGGGTTGCCGGTGACACAATTCTCCAACTCATGAATGACGGTACGGAGGAAGTAGGCGGGGACGTTTTCGACCAGACCCTAATGAACCGTCTTGTCCAAGACACTCGGGATTTACGCGACATCGAACCCGAGGTTGGGACACATCAGCGTGCCGAGGCCCGCTTGATTGACCATTGTGAGCGAGCAAAGATTGATCTGTCCTCCCGGACTCGCGTCACCATCTACGTCAGCAGTTTCTTTCGCGACATCGCAGAAGAGGAGTTCGAATACGATCTCGGCCTACAAGAGCTTGAGACAATCGTCCAACCTTTGGTCGACAAAGGTCTAGCCCGCATCACCCAGCTCTTGGACGACGCTGGCTACTCCCCCGAGCAGGTTGCACTCTGTCTGGCGACCGGCGGCATGTCCAACGTGCCGGCGATCAGACGACGCCTCCATGAACTCTTCGGTCCAGAGCGCGTCCACTTACCGGAGGATACCGCTACCCTGATCGCGGAGGGGGCGGCCTGGATCGCAGACGATCGTGCGGGCTTGCACCTTGCGAAGAACGTCGAACTCGAACTAGCTCGCAACTCCTATCTGCCTCTCGTCAAGGCCGGCACTGCAATGCCCAAGGAAGGCGAGATACAGCGCCACCCATTCCACTTGTACTGCACGGATCCGCGAGACGGCGTTGCGAAGTTTCGGATTTGTACACCCCGTCGTCCCGGTGCCTCGGTCCTCCCGAACGAGCCCAGGCTCCACATGCAGAATGTCACCATTGGCGTGGACCGCAAGGCTCAGGCGTTTCAGGAGAGGTTGGAACTCGACATCCGCATCAACGACGATCTCATCTTGGTGGCCCACGCACGTTCGCTCAACCACGGCGGCGAAGACACCGGCGAGGTCCACAACTTGGAGTTCGGATTAAGGCTTCCCGTCGCGGCTCCCAACCCGACATCCGACGTATCGGACGAAGACGTTCCTTCCCTTCGTTCAGATGCTACGCCGCCAATAGGCTCGGTCACCGTCCGCAGCAACGTTTCAACACGCGATGATCCGTCGCTCGTACCGGGGGAGTTCCTGTACGAGTACGACCCACATTACTTCGACAAGCGCCGAGACCCTCCGGATCATCAAGTTCGTGAGAAGCTTTACTACCAGCCTTGCTCACTCTGCGGCAGAGCGTCCAACGACCCCGCCTGCAAGTGCGCGAGTACGTTGCCAAAGTCGTACTAGGAGACGACCGCCGCGGTCCCCCGGCTGGCGGCAAGTGTAGGTCGTCTGCGGTTCCTGCTACTGCGGCCCATTCGCCGCGTAGTCGCAGACACGTTTCAGCGGGCAGCCTCCACAGGCTGGCCTCGTCGCGTGGCAGTATTCCTGGCCAATTCGCCAAACCGACAGATCGAAATCGGCTGGCGACTCCAATTCCAGCGCCGCCAGCTCCCTGGCGACGCTGCGGGGCGTTGTTGACGAAACCAACCCGAGCCGGTGGGTGACCCGGTTGACATGAACGTCAGGCTTCACGCACATGCGGCGCTTGCTCCGCTCACCGCCTGCCACTCCATACTCGCGCACGAGTGCGAACTGACCCATCTTGGCGAGCGCGTCCCCAATCCCACGAAACTCCTTTAGCCGGTCGTAGATTGCGTCTACATGCTCCTCGTCGACATTCCACAGCTTGCGTACGTCGCCATCGTAACGTTCAGTGATGATGTCGGCGGCTCGCTTCAGGTTCTTGGCTAACTCACCAGGGAAGCGGAAATACGCTTTGCCTTCGTAACCGGCACGCGTGATCCGCCGGAGCGTGTCGATACGAGTCCGGCGTACTTGCTCCCAAAATCGCCCGTTCTGAAAGTGCTCCCGAGCCATGTGTCGACCGCCGTCCCATGCTTGTTCGAACGGGATCTGCCGATCCAGCAGGACACCGATGAAGAACGCGTTGGCTGAAATCTCCGTGAAGCGCTTGCGCGTCGTGGCCCACTTCGTGCCGGGCTCTCTATTTCTGGCCATGCGGTTGTAGTTCGCCATGACAGCATGCACTCGCCGGTCGGTCGCCATCTGTTCTCTTCTCTGATACGTATAGGTTCCGCGTTGCGCATGATCGTCCACGCGCGACGTAAAGGTGTCAACTCAGCCTAGTGCTCCGTCAAGCCAAAATCTACGGGTATTCGCGGGTCTTTTTGGCCCCTGACTGCGTTACTCCTCCTTGCATGGGGCCTGCCATGCGGCGTCGTCGCGCCTTGCCAGGAATCAAAAATCCCATGCGCCTACCCGTAGATTTTGGCTTGACGGAGCACTAGATACCAACGCCGCCTCCACCAATAATTATTGAAATACAATAAGATAACAATCGTACCCCAATTCGTACCACGATTTTGCGAGGTTCGAAGCGGTACTCCCTGCTCGTTTGAGTGCCATGTTGAGCCATGGGCACCACAAACATCGCTGTCCGCGACGAGCGTTGCGGAGGCGACTGGGGCGCTGAACTTTCCGGCGGGCGTTGCCTTCAGATCGTGCTTTATTCGCCTGTCGCAGCCCGCCAAATCAACCCGATGCCGACAATCGACTGTCGCCAGCCAGCGTTGGTAAACGTCCGATCTCAGTACCGCGCTCGCTTTCCGCTCGTCTCAACTCGTACAGCTTCTGCAGGTTGAGCCAGAACTCGCCCGTCGTCCCGAAGAACCGGCCCAGGCGCAAGGCGGTGTCGTCCGTGACCGCGCGACGGCTCTTCAGGATTTCCGTGATGCGGTTCACCGGCACTTCGATCCGCCGCGCCAACTCGGCCGCGCTCATTCCGAGCGCCTCCAGGTCCTCCCGCAGCGTCTCGCCGGGATGAATGGGCTCGCGCGTCATGACATTTCTCCCGTTTTCAGTGTTAGTCGATGATTTGGACCTTGATCGGGCCGGGGCTCCCATCCGGCCACACGCAGCAGATTCGCCACTGGTCGTTGATGCGGATGCTCCATTGCCCTTTGCGACGCCCCTTCAGCCTTTCGAGCCGGTTACCTGGCCGTGCCAGGCGCAGTCCGGCGCCGGCGAGTTCTATCTTCGGGGCGGGCGTAGGCGAAGCAGTTGCCGAAATTGAGCGCCGCCGGATGGTTGCTCTTACCGAACCGTCGCCAGGCGCGTCGAGCCGCGACGAGGTGTTCCGCCGTGACTGGCGCCAACCCTACGCCGGTGGTCTCGAGGAACGCATCGAGTTCATCTGCCGCTGCCACGCCACCGCGACCTTCGACAACGATGGATGCCTCCAGCGCGTTCGCCACCGAAATCCGGCAATTGGGGGTCGTCGCGATCGCCTGCTCGAAGCGCGCCGCGTCGGGCTCTCGATAGAGTATTGTAAGCAAAGCCGGGCTATCTACGATCAACGCGGCAAGCCTCGCTCGTCATAGAGCACATTGCCATGCTCGACGGCGGACGGGCCGGGTCCCAGCAGGCGAGCACAGCGTTCGGCGATCGCCCGCATTTCCTGAAGCCGTTTGTCGGCCCCGCGGATGCGACGCTCTCTTTCAAGCCGTTCGCGCAGTGCGATCGTGATGGCGCCGGTCACGGTGTCGCCGGTCAGCCGCGCGAGCTCGCCGGCAAGCTGGCAGGTCTCTTCGTTCTTGATGTTGAGTCCCATGCCAGTTACCAAGTAGACAATCAAGCATGCTTCTACGTTATGCCTTGGTCCGTTTCGGTGCAAATCGATGGTGGAGTCCGGGCGAGACGCGCTTTCGCTGACAAGCCGTCCCGCGGCAGCGCTTCTGCGACGGCCTCGCCGGCGGAGTTGTCCTGTCGGTACCGGTGCGCGACGCTCCGCTTCATTGCAGCGCCGATGGGCTGGCGACCCCGCCTCGCGGTCTCGCGCCTGGTGTTCCAGATCGGCACCAGGACCGCCATGACATGAGCCGTCGTGATAACGTCCACGGCCTTGCGTCCTCCCCGCCCGCTACCAGCGAAGTACCTTCTGCGCCGCGGGCCGGGCGCGATAGCGCTGGTCCCAGGCGCGCAGCAGGGGACGGTCGCCGAAGAGGTCCGCGTCTACGAAGCGCAGGAACTGCAGGGATGCCTGCAGTGTGCAATCGGCGACCGATACCTTTTCGCCGAGCATGAGGGGGCGGCCGTCGCTGAGGAGATTCTCCAGGTAGTCGAGCGGAACCTGCAGGTTGGCCTCCATCTGCGCGGCCTTCTCGGGGTCGGGCGGGAACCCCAGCGGCGAGTTCTTCGCATGTCCGTACGCGGCCATCGGTCCGGCGATGCGCAGGTCGATGACGCGCTCCACGTCTCTCGCCTTGCCCCGGGTTTCGGGGTTTCCGTCGAGCAGTGCGCCTTCCGCGAATTTGTCCTCGAGGTACTCGATGATGGCAAGCGATTCCACCAGGTAGGCGCCGTCGTTCTGCTCGAGTACCGGCAGCGTGCCGAACGGGTTCCTCGCCAGGTGCTCCGGCTCGCGATTGCGGCGCTTCAACGTATTTACCACGATCTGCTCGATGCCCATGTCCACGCCGAGCTCGGCGCGCTCGGCGATGTAGAGCATGACTTTGGTCGGGTTCGGCGCCAGGGGCACCATGTAGAGTTTCACTTGAGTCCCTCCACCGGGTCGCGATACTTTTGATGGTCCGGCGCGTCCATAGGGATCAGGGTCCGCATGACCTCGCCGCTCTCGAAAATCTCCGCAACCAGGCGAACGCCTCGTGCGGCGCGCTGTGGCTGCCGTAGTAGTCGGTGTCCAACGCTGTGCATGCCGCGACGGGTCGCCGGCTGCGTTCGTTGCCGTTGCGGCAGGGCTGAGTACCGCCGCCTCCGCCAATCGCCAAATAGAGAGCAGGTGTCTGGTGGATTGGAACCTGTGCATGAAACCCGCCTTGTTGGGGATTGCGCATGCATTTTGATCGACAGTCCGAGCAAGATGTATATTTTTACTCCAATTGACGGCCAGTATTGTACGTTGCTGGGACACCTCATAAAGCTCGGCGAGCACACCGGTTGCTTGTCGGCAGCAACCGCCGGTGGCGGGACGCCAGTGGCCGGCTTTCCCGGGATCCTGACCTGCGCGAAGCCGCCGGGGCGCCGTACCGATATCGGGCAAACGTCTTTCGAAGTGGACCGCTCGCGTCCAGTTTGCGGATTGATTCCATTTACTGAAGGATTGCGAACATCAGGGGGACAGGAATTTGAGTGATTCCGTGAAGAAAGCCCGGGCAACGATTATTCCTACACTGCGTTATCGTGACGCCGCGGCGGCTATCGACTGGCTCTGCAAGGCGTTCGGCTTTCGGCGGCGCCTGGTGGTGCCCGCGGAAGACGGAAAGATCGCCCACGCCCAGTTGGTGTTGGGGAACGGCATGATCATGCTGGGTTCGACGTGGGACGACGAGTTCGGCAAACTCCAGCGGCCCATGCCGACGCCTGACGCGCCCGTATCGCAGAGCCCCTACATCATCGTGGCCGACGTCGATGCCCATCATGCCGTAGCCGCGGCGGCGGGTGCGCAGGTTGTCATGGCGCCGAAAGACGAGGACTACGGCGGGCGGGGCTACAGTTGCCGGGACCCCGAAGGGAATCTCTGGAACTTCGGTAGCTACGACCCCTGGGAGGATGTATAAGGCCTGCCCATGAGCGACCGGCTGATCGGCTACCCCTTTTTTCAGGAAGCGTACGATGTGAACGGCTGCCGCACCGAGATTCACGGCGGCCCGCCGGGCGCCCTGGGGCGATTCGCCGAAATGAAACGCGCCCACGAACGCTGGCGGCCCGGTGACCGCATCTACATGGCCTCTTAGAAAAATGGGGGAATCCGTGGTCAACCGTTACACGGCCCTGATCGGCCTGGCGGCGGCGTCGCTCGCATGGGGCAGCGCCTCCGAAATCGAACCCGGCGAGGAATCGATCGCCATGGCCCTGGCCCTGGACGTCGACAGGCCGTCGATTGCGCCGCCCCGGGGCGACGAGAGCGAGGGACCGTTTTCGACGCTGATCATCCGCGATGCGATAGTGGTCGACGGCGCCGGCGCTCCGCCGCGAGGACCGGTCACCATCGAGATCAGCGGCGACCGCATTACCGGCCTGCATGGCGCCGGTACCGGCGGCTTGCACGGGGACGCCGCGGCGGAGGATACGGAAACCCGGGTCATCGACGCGGCCGGCAACTATGTGCTGCCCGGATTCGTCGACGCCCACACTCACCTGGGCTCCACCAACCACGCCTACTCGGGCAGGCTGACCGACCCGGAATACGTGCTCAAGCTCTGGCTGGCCCACGGCATCACGACGGTGCGGGATGTGGGCGCGGTCATGGGGCTGAAATGGACGCTTGAACACAAGGCAATGAGCGAACGCAACGAGATTGCGGCGCCCCGGATGATGGTGCATGCCCGGTTTCCCGAGCAAGTGGAGTCGCCGGCGGCGGCGCGGGAGTGGGTGCGAAGCGTTCACGGGACCGGGGCGGACGGCGTCAAGTTCCTGGGCGCGGCGCCGGAGTTGATCGAGGCCGCTATCGACGAGGCCAAATCGCTTGGCATGAAGACCGCCTATCACCACGCCCAGGTTTCGGTCGCGCGCATCAACGTGCTCGACAGCGCCCGCATGGGGCTCGACAGCATGGAGCACTGGTACGGCCTGCCCGAGGCCATGTTCGATGACCGCCGCATTCAGCATTACCCCTACGATTACAACTACGACGACGAACAGCACCGCTTCGGCGAGGCGGGGCGCCTGTGGCTCCAGGCAGCGGAGCCGGGTTCACGGACATGGGAGGCAACCATTGCGGAACTGGTCGGCCTCGATTTCACCATCGACCCGACTTTCACCATCTACGAGGCGAACCGCGACCTGATGCGGGCCAGGCTCGCCGAGTGGCACGACGAATACACCATGCCGCACATCATGGAGATCTTCGATCCGAATCCGCTCGTGCACGGCTCCTACTTCTTCGACTGGACCACGGCCGACGAGATCGCCTGGAAGCGGAACTTCCGGCGCTGGATGAGGTTCGTCAACGACTACAAGAATGCGGGCGGCCGGGTGACCGTCGGTTCGGATGCCGGGTTCATCTACAAGTTGTACGGGTTCGCCTACATCCGCGAACTGGAACTGTTGCAGGAAGCTGGATTCCACCCGCTGGAAGTGCTGCGATCCGCCACCGTCAACGGCGCCGAACTGCTTGGCATCGACGGCGAGACCGGCTCCATTCAACTGGGCAAGAAAGCCGATCTCGTGGTCGTCGACGACAACCCGCTCGCCAACTTCAAGGTGCTGTACGGCACGGGGCACCAGAGGCTGAATCGAGAGACCGGCAAGATGGAACGCGCCGGGGGCATTCGTTACACCATCAAGGACGGCATCGTCTACGATGCGAAGCGTCTGCTCGCGGACGTCAGGGAACTGGTGGCGGCCGCGAAAGAAGAACCGGGGTCGGAGCAAGTGCCGGAGTAAAGTGGCGCAATGGCGGCGTGGGAGTAAAGTGCTCCCGTCTTTGCAAATCGCACACTACCTGAAGTCCGGCGGTGCAGTGAAGCCGCCGAGTTCCTCCGCCATCAGCCGCGCAAACTCTATCGTCGAGTAGTCGTTGAACTCCCCGCCGACGGCTTGCAGACCGATGGGCAAGCCGTCTTTCGACAACCCGGTGGGGAAGACGGTGCTGGGCAGGTGCGCGACGGTGACGATCCCGGACCAGAAGATCTGCTGGAAATAGTTCTGGGATTCATTGTCGACCTCGAGCCGCCTCTCGAGGTATTCGCCGTGATCGTGAGGGAAGGCCGCGGTTGCCACCTGCGGGCAGATGAGAATGTCCCAGTCCTGGAAAAAAGCCTGCCAGGCTTTGCGCAGACGGTAGCGCCGGTTGTCGAACCTGAGCCATTCGCCGTGTTCCTGA
This sequence comes from Candidatus Azophilus sp., assembly GCA_965220425.1. Lineage (GTDB taxonomy): Bacteria > Pseudomonadota > Gammaproteobacteria > Pseudomonadales > Azotimanducaceae > Azophilus. The sequence goes on from OZ244830.1 coordinate 615,910, forward strand.
ACGCCGAACCGCACCAGCGCGGCGGGAACGTCGTCCGCCGGGGCATCCAATGCGCGCGCCTGCCGGAGCCCTTCTTTCTCCTCTTCGGAGAGGCTTGCCGCCAGCACCCCCCACAACAGGCTCATGTAGGCTTCGAATACCTTGTCGATGTCAATGTGGGGGAAGGCATTGTCCGATACCGTGGCGCCGAGGCGCGCCAGCCGGTCGCCGACCTGCTGCACCCGGTCCGCCATCTCCGCGGTAACGGGTGCGCGGTCGTGATCGGGCAGGATTGCGACCCTGAAATCGCGGAGCCTGCTCTTGACGGGCTGCGGCAGATCGAGTCGCCAGCCGCCCCGGTCGGTGCGGCCGGGTCCGGCCACGAGTTCCATGGAAAGCGCCAGGTCTTCCGCGCAGCGCGCCATGGGGCCGACCACGGCGATGTCCGCCGGCGCGGCCTGGCCGGGCAGGGCGTGGCCCTCGTCGGAGACGATGCCCCAGGTGGGTTTGTGGCCGAAGACGCCGCAGTAGTGGGCCGGGTTGCGGATGGAACCGCCGATGTCGGAGCCCGCCTCCAGGCCGGTCAGCCCGGCGGCCAGAGCCGCCGCCGACCCGCCCGAGGAACCCCCGGGGGTGCGCGTGAGGTCCCACGGGTTGTTGGTGGTTCCATAGATTTCGTTGAAACTCTGGAAATCGCCCAGGTTGAGCGGGACATTGGTCTTGCCGAAGAATACGGCGCCGGCGCCCTTCAGCCGGCGGACATACTCCGCATCTTCCGACGGGATGTTGTCCCGGAGATCCGGAATGCCCCAGGTCGTGGGCAGCCCCTCGATGTTGTAGGCCTCCTTGATGGTCATCGGCACGCCGTGCAGCGGTCCGGCATCTTTGCCGCGCGCCAGGGCCTCGTCGGCAGCCTTGGCCGCTTCGCGGCCGCGCTCGAAGTCGCGCACACACACGGCGTTGGTCTGCCCGTCGTAGCGCTCGACGCGATCGATATACATGTCGGTGAGTTCGAGGGAGCTCACGTCCTTGTTCCTGATGGCGGCGGCGAGTTCGATGGCCGTGGAGAATGGATCGATCATCGTGGCGTCTCTCGGTCGGGCGGGCTGTGGAAAATAAGGGGTCTTTGCTGCTCCGGCAAGCGTTGCAGCCGGCGTTGCGCCTTAAGAGCCGCCGGCGGGCCACGCTCTGCCTGGAGGATTTGCCGGCAAGCGGCGCAGGCGAAGCCGCGACTCAGAGTCTGCGGTTGAGCAGGCTGGGCAGTTCCCGGCGCACCTCGCGCACCCGCTCGGGGTCGATGTCCGCAATAGCGAAACCGTCCCCTGTTTCCGGACATTCGGCAATGATGTCGCCCCAGGGGTCGACAATCAGCGAGTGGCCGTATGAGATACGGTTCGCATGGCCATGTTCGCCGTATTGGGCGGGCGCGATCACGTAGGCCTGGCACTCGATGGCGCGGGCGCGCAGCAGCACGTGCCAGTGGTCCCGCCCGGTGGTGTGCGTGAACGCGGACGGTACGGTCAGCGCCATGGCGCCGAGGTCGGCGAGCCGCTGGTACAGGCCGGGAAAGCGAACGTCGTAGCAGACAGACAGGCCCAGGGTTCCGAACGGCAACTCGGTGACCACCGGACTGTCGCCGGGCGCCGTGCCCCTGGATTCGAGAAATCGGGCGCCGTCCGCCAGGTCTACGTCGAACAGGTGAATCTTCCGGTAGGTCGCTGCGATCTCACCGGCCGGGTCGAGATGAACGCAGGTATTGAACGAACGCCCGTCGGGGGCGAGTTCGTGGAAGCCGAAGACGAAGTGCACGCGGTTGTCCGCGGCCATTGCGCGGCAGCGTTCCAGAACAGGCCCCCCTTCAGGCAGCGGCTCTAGCATTTTCGCCCGCTCCCTGCCCGGACCGATGAAGGTGAACGCTTCCGGCGCGAATAGGGCGCTCGCGCCTGCTTCGGCAGCCTGTGTCACCAGCTTCCTGCTAACGCGGAGGTTCTTGTAGACATCGGCAGTCGCGCACATCTGCACGACAGCGGCCTTGCACGGGGTCGTCATTTCGCCGGCATTATACGATCGGCGCGGGTGTCTGAACCGGCATGAACCGCCTTCGAGGGCACCGTACAGAGGTCATATCGTTGTCAGCCTTGAGCGCCGGCCCGCTCCAGGCTGTGCAGAACGGGATGGATCACGCCTTCACCGAGGGAGATGTTGTCTCCCGTGGTACTGCGAATGGCCCGTGCCTCCAGGCGCAATGGCAGCCATGCACAATATCGCGGCAATCCAACCTGACCGATCGCCTGAGATCGAACCACGCCGGATTCGCAGCCGCGCGCAACGCGGACCCGGCAGAAGTTCGTCAATCGATGATGAACCGGATTCCGGCACGCCGATTTGGCAGCCCCGAGGAATTCGGATCCGCCTGCGCGTTTCTGTGCAGCGAGCATGCCGGATACATCACCGGCCGGAATCTGTTGCTGGACTGCGGCCACTTCCCCGGTCTTCTGTGACCGGCAAAGTGCGGTGGCAAGCTGCTGCAGCGCAGACGCCACACACCAACAAGCCGCTCACATGCCACAAGAATCACGTCAACTCGATAGTTTCGGCTTCTCGATACTTTGCGATTCGCTCGAAAAGGGCTTTTTTCGTCCTGTCCGTGAGCGGCCGAGTCATAGGCTGAAGGTCGTGGCAAGATGGCCGCTGTTTGAGCAAAAGTCGTTGGGGTAAGCGACCACGCGGGGCCGGGATCCATGACATTGTGCGAATGCCGAATCCGATACCGGCCAAACAAACCCTTGTGCCAACTATATGTGTTTATATACAGTATGACCGGGTGGGCCGTGGCAAACTGGTGTGTCGGCATTCCGGTAGAAGGCGTACGGGCCTGAGTCAGCAGGATCACATGTGGCTGTCGAACTACCTTGTTGGATCAATGACTTGAGAAGTCGAGAAGTGATCGACCGAGTAGCCCGCGATCCTCGGTCTGGCGGCAATACGCTACTTGGTGTCGATGCACAGGAAGCTTTCGACGATGTCCTCGAAGGTGGCCAGGCCGACTTTGATACCGCGCACGGCAACCTTACACCGGAAGATCGGGTCTTGCTCTACGCCTATTTGTTGCAGAAGGGCCATCTGGAAGAACTGACGACCGCGTTTCGAATGTGCTTCTCCGACAACGCCCCGGATCAGCCCGTGGTCGTTGATCTCGGATGCGGGCCTTTTACCGGCGGCTTGGCCCTTGCCGCTACCCTCGGCGCGGATGCACAATTTGACTACATTGGCATGGATCGGTCCTTGACCATGCAAGAGTTTGGAGAACGCTTAGCATCTGCCGCCTCCCTCGATGGCATCCGTCGCCGCTGGTGTCAGAATTTACCTTCCGCTCCGTGGTCATTGGCGCCCGGTTGGCGTCCGGTGGTCGTGATCGCGTCCTACCTGCTCAAGAGCCCGACCCTGAACGCTGTCGATCTCGTCGCCGATCTGCGGGGATTGCTCGACAGAATCGGCTTCGGCCCGGTCACCGCCCTCTACACAAACGCGATCGACGCCCACGCCAATCGCGGCTTCCCGAGCTTTCGGGACGCTCTGAATGAAGCCGGCTTCCAGCTTCATGCCAACGACGTCGGAGAGATACGGATCGCTCGAGGAACCGACACCAAGGAACGCCGCCTGCGCTACGCTTTGTTCCATCGCCCTAAGCAACGCAGGGTGCGGCTCGGAGGAAGGTCGTGAGACTGCCGACCTACGACGAACTCGCCAGCGTAGAGGAACAGCTCGAAGTGCTGGAGCATCCTCTGGATCAGTCTCTGTTCGTCGTGGGGCCGCCCGGCTCCGGCAAGACAGTGCTGGCCATTCAACGCGCAAGGATGGTGGCGGAGTTGTACGGATTGACTCCGCTCATCACCTACAATCGGATGCTCCGGCGTTTGCTCGATCTGATGGGTGGTGATTCGGTAAAGCCGCAGACGGCGCAGAGTTTCGTATGGTGGGATTACCAAAAGCGGGCTGGGAAGAAACCGCTGACGAGTCTCCATGATCCCTTCGAATATCGTTGGGTGGCAATGCTTGAAAAACTCCAGCACGACCAGCGTTCGAACTTACTATCGCAAATGGTCATTGACGAGGGACAGGACTTGCCAGAAGGCTTCTTCGTCTATGCTAGCCGCTATGTCGCGCAAACCATGACAGTGTTTGCAGACGACGATCAAGCGCTTGGCGAGAAACACACGACTCTCGAGCGGATAAAAGATGCCGCCGGTCTGGACGATCCCATCATACTCGACGAAAACCACCGCAATACGCCGCAGATCGCGCGACTGGCCGAACATTTTCACAGCGGTCGTTTGCCCGCGGCAACGGTACGTCGGTCTGCAGGGGAACTGCCTCGCCTGATGGAGCGTCCGGACACCGCATCGGCGGCGAGATTAATATCCAATTGGTACAGGAACCGGGGCGGCAGCGTTGGCGTAATCGTCGAACGCAACGATACGGGACGCGAGATGCGCGGCAACCTCGCGGACTCACTCCCCAATAGTGCCCGAGTGAACTTCTACGACCACCAGAGCAAAAACGAAGACTTGATCGATGTCCTGCAACCAGGCATCACCGTCCTGAACAAGGAGTCTGTGAAGGGTCAGGAATTTGATGCCGTATTCATCCTCGAACTGGAATGCTTCATCCCTTGCACCAGCGACGCGGAGCGCCGCGCGATGTACATGATGTGCGCCCGCGCTCGCGATCACTTGTTTTTGATCCACGGTCCAAGTCTCTCGGTCGCCGCCCGCGCCGCACTGCCAAGGTCTGAGTTGCTGGAGGAAACGTGACTACTAGCCAAACCAAGTTCCCGTTTGGCAGCGAAATATCGGTATTTGCAGCCCGGACTCCTGAAGGGCTCAACGGCAAGCCGCGCTGGCTGGGCTTGGATACGGACCATAGGCGACTGCTCGAAGCGCTGCAGGACGGCTGGCTACGTCCGGAAGCGTCGACTGCGGGCTGGCTTCTCGGCGTTCAGGCCTATGCTCCGGCGCTGCCGAACGCGTCTTGTGCGACTCCGGCGAAGCATGCAATACGAACTCGAATTAAGCTGGATGTCGAGAAACTCCCGGACGTGGAAGTGCTGGTCCGCCGCGATGGCGATTGGGTATCTGTCGCCCTTGACGCCGGCGTGTCAGAGCGAACGCCCTTGTTCTGGCTAGGAGCCTTACCCACCTTCGCAATCTGCGAGCTTACCGTGACCACGGACGAGGAACGCGCGCGCCTGCTCGGACTCGCCCGGCAGTTTGCAAACGTCGAGTTGCCAGACAGGCTCGTTATCGTGGACGCGACCGGTGGCGATGCACTCGATTGCACCGATCCTCCGCCGGATGTCGAGCCAGTGGTGGTCGTGCCACCCGAAGAGGACGCAGTGCGGGGGGCCATGTGTATGGCGATGTGGGCAGTTCCGCGCGTAGATCCGTGGCTGGATGTCCTCGTTGCGAGCTTGTCCGGGGATGCTACGAAACTGGTGAAGGCGGCGGGCGAGGTGGATGCACACTGGTGGCGGTTCGCGCCTTGGGACCGAACGAATGGCGGTGCCACTCCGGATGACTTGCAGGAATACCTCTGGCGAGCGGCGACGGAGGTATTCGCCGAGGCGATAGCCACCGACGCCATGCCGGCAAGCGAACTTGCGCGTCGGATCGTTGCCTCGGCGGTGCGGGATGGTGCTGTTCGCAAGGAAACCGAGGAGTGGCGGCTTGCAACGCAAGATATCCTGCGCGGCGAAGCGACGATCGCGCTTGACGATTCTAGGAGCAATTGGCGAACCTGTCCCGTCGGTATCGCCATTCAGCTTGTGCTATCCCGCCCGGATCCAATGACGTTCAGGACATGGTGCAAGGACATGCCAGACCTGCCGCCGGCGGTCTGGTGGTCTGCGGCCGTGTTATGTGGCCTGCTGCGCGGCTATCGGCGACTCGACGTTCGATTCAGGGGATCCACGAGCCAGCGCGAGGTACTTGCAGTTCATGCCTTGCGGGCGTGCGGCGGCAATGTCGCTTCGGTTCGTTGGCGTCACGACGCCGACAAGCCGAACTGGCGTAGCCAGAGCAAAGGTGAACCGGGTTTCGCCCTGCTTTGGGGGAACGAGCCCATCGCCCATTTGCGGATGCAAGCGCGAGGTGCCTGGTACATCGCCGACTTCGCGAACCGGGAGGTATTGCAGACGGCCAAGTCCATCGCGAAGGAGTTGCGCTGGCAGCGGTGCTGGTACCAAGAACTGGAAGTCCCACCGGGGACACTGCGCGTCCTAGGCACGGGAAAGGTATACATGCAGGACGACCGGATTGATGTACGCGGCAACCGCGTATGCATCCGGCTTCCTCAAGATGCCTCTCTGCACGACCGCTTCGACCCCAAGGCGTTTCGTCGTCACGTCACCATCGAGGCGGGAACGCTCCGAGCACCACCTCGTTCCAGGACGCCAAGTGCGTGGTTGGGAATTCCAGGTCTGCGCTACCAACCGGGATTTCTGAGCGAAGAAGAGGAGATGGATGTCATCGGCAGCATCCGTGCATCCGAGTGGCAGCAGGACCTCAAACGGCGCGTTCAGCACTACGGCTGGAAGTATGATTACGGATCACGCAAGGTGGATCCGACGATGCGTGTGGGTCCGTTGCCCGGGTGGGCCGATGTCATTGCCCGACGACTGGTCGACGAAGGCTTCGTCCCGCAATACCCCGATCAGGTGATCGTCAACGAATACGTCGGTAAGCAGGGCATCAGCAAGCATGTTGACAGCGAGGAGAGCTTCGCGGATGGCATCGCGATGGTAAGCTTGGGCGAGTCTTGGGAAATGGTGTTCCGACATGGGAAGCGCAAGGAGGTCGGTACACTCGAACGACGAAGCGTGGCAGTCATGAAGGACGACGCACGGTATCGCTGGACCCATGAGATACCGGCGCGAAAGAATGAGCCGGGTCCGCCGAGACGGGAACGCGGAACGCGTATCTCACTCACATTTCGTAAAGTGATTGCGCAGCAGGGTCGGTGAGGAACGCGGGCCAAGCCAGCGGTGAGACTTCCGCGATTCGATAGAGCGCGTCCGTGAAGCGAGGGAGCCACGGCGGGACGCGCCAACACGACGGTACAGGCATCCGCCATGCCTCGTGTGGTCGAACTCGCGCGCCTGGCTCAACCGGCACGAACCGCCTTCGAGGGCCCCGCATAGAGGTCATATCGTTGCCCGCCTTGAAGCGTCAGACCGGATCGGAAGAATATCCGGTCTGGAGCCGCATCCAATAGAGATAGGGGGTGAGCGTCAGCAAAACGTTGACGAATATTCGAATCGTGCTTTCAAGTGGATGCGGATACGGTGGGTAGAGGAAAAGACTTACGCCCATTGCCCACTGGTCTTCTCCCCAAACCATGCCCGTATAAAATGAGCCGCCGAGAACGCCCACAACGACGATTCCCAGGATCGGCCATGGTGAACGGGTATGGCGCGAGACCGCCATCCAACAGAAGGTGGCGCCAAGGATGAGGGGAGTCGCGTATTGGAATGCCATCAAGGTGTAATCCACCGAGCCGACAAACCAGGAATGAGGCGCTTCGATCGCACCTGCATCCAGGTAGGAGATGTACAGCTTGACAATGGGCTCCACCGCCAATATCAGCAGAACCGTCAGACCAACCAGTAGCATTGGGGGTAACAGCGTATAAATGGCCCAGGGCCAGCGAGCGGCCCATGATCTGAGTTCGGGCCTTGCCAATATCGCAGTTGCTACATCCCGCTCGGCGCCCAGTCTGGCGCCGGCCCAGGATGACGCCTCCGCGTTGTTCATTCCCTCGGTTAGCGCATCGGCTTGCAGATCCTGAAGATGGTCGCGCAATTCGCGGACGATCCGGCAAACACGTCGAGGGGAGATTCCACCACGCAGAAGCTCTTGCGAAAGGAACCGGTAGTCAAAGCGGTCGGACATGGCTGTTCTCCGCGGGGAATGCGGTGGCGTTATCCAGGACGTTTTCGATACCCCCCCGGATCCGGCCCCATCGCTCTTTCAGTTCCTGCAGCCGATGTCGACCCCTGGCCATCACCCGGTAGTAGACGCGCCGTCGTCCGTTCACCATTCTGCTTTCCGCCTTGAGCGCGCCGGCCCGCTCCAGACTGTGCAGAACGGGGTAGATCACACCTTCACCCAGAGAGATGTTGTCTCCGGTGGTACTGCGAATGGCCCGCACCAGTTCATAACCGTACATGGCGCGGCGTTCCAGTAGTTGCAGCACCAGCAATTCCGGTACGCCGCTCATGAAGGGAGGGTTGGAACTAGACATCGAAAAGCGCCTCCATACCTCGTGGATCTAGGCATAATGCCTGTTGGTTCAAGGTATGTCAAAGGCTTGAGGTTTTCTGCTGTAGCCTGGTGAGCCGTGGCGCGGCCGGTCAGAATTCAAGCAGGTCCTGGCCGACAACGACGGACCCGCCAAAATGCTTCCTGACACCGGCCGCGTAACGGCTCATGTCGGTTTCGCCGTCGAGGCCCGGTACGACGTGGGTCAGCAGCACGGCCTCGACACCGGCCTTCGCCGCCAGCTTGCCCAGTTCCTCGGGCACCAGGTGTTCCTCGGCCATGTGGAAGGCAGCGGGACCGGATCGTCAATATCACCAGCCACATGGTCAAGTCGCCGATCGGATTTCTCGGGTTGTCGAACGGCGCCCGCGCGGGCCTCACCGGATTTGTCGGCGGGCTCGCCCGCGATGTCGCGCAGTACAACGTCACGGTCAACAACATCCTTCCGGGGCAGTTCACCACCGATCGCCTGAGATCGAACCACGCCAGATTCGCAGCCGCGCGTAGCGCGGACCCGGCAGAAGTTCGTCAATCGATGATGAACCGGATTCCGGCACGCCGATTTGGCAGTCCCGAGGAATTCGGCGCCGCCTGCGCATTCCTGTGCAGCGAGCATGCCGGATACATCACCGGCCAGAATCTGTTGCTGGACTGCGGCCACTTCCCCGGTCTTCTGTGACCGGCAAAGTGCGGTGGCACGCTGCTGCAGCGCACACGCCACACACCAACAAGCCGCTCACATGCCACAAGAATCACGTCAACTCGATAGTTCCAGCTTCTCGATACTTTGCGATTCGCTCGAAAAGGGCTTTTGTTTGTCCTATCCGTCGACGATGGAACCGTTCTTTATGACCAGGTCGTATCGCATTGTGTCACTCTGGAGAGGTTCAGGCTTCGTCATCAACGATGACAGCGGTGCCCACTGCGAGTAGTTCAGCGGCGCCGCCCATCACCATCGAGGTGGTGAAGCGTGTGGCAACGATGGCATTCGCGCCGAGTTTCGCGGCTTCCGCGATCATGCGGTCGAGGGACTGCTCGCGGCTCTCGGCGAGGAGCTTCGCGTATTCGTGAATCTCGCCACCGACGATGTTCCGCAGCCCAGCCATGATGTCGCGCCCTATGTGGCGCGCGCGAACCGTGTTGCCTCGCACCAGACCAAGCGTCTTGACGATGCGTTTGCCGGTGATGGTCTCGGACGTGACGACGATCATGGTCAGATATCCAGGTCCAGGTATTTGTCGGTCTTGCGTTCGATGAGCCGCTGGCGCAATACCGACACCAACAGCAGGCCCAGCCCACCATAGATCGCTACCAGTATGAACTTGGTGATCGCCGGCGCCTCCATGAAAGCACGGAAACCCAGCACGGCCGCGACAACCAGCCCCACGGCGAAGAGGATCCACCCGATGGTGGCGATTCCGATGCCCGGGCCGGTCGACCTCTCGTCCATCTGCATCTCCGCACGCCACTTTCCCCATCCTGTCGCAAATTCGGGTGACGGGCAACCACGGGCATGGCGCGTGCATGGCGCGCGGGCACCTGACATGTGGCAGGATAGTTTGCACGCCGGAGACGTCGAGTCGTCGCGGGCGCGGGTTGAATCGGTGCCGTTCGAGTTGCGCTGACTCGGCCTGCCTGCCGAGGAGATTCCGCTCCAAGACAATAGCGCCGATACCGTCGTTCTCACCTATACGTTGTGCACCATCGGCGGTTGGAAGACCGCTTCGGAGCAGATGCGTCGCGTGCTCAGACCGGGCGGCAAATTGCTGTTCAGCGAACACGGCAGAGCGCCGGACGAATCAGTGCGGCGTTGGCAGGATCGCCTCGATCCATTCTGGTCAAGGATTGCCAGGGCCTCCGTCCGGCAGGGCCTCGAGCATTTTCGCCCGCTCCCTGCCCGGACCGATGAAGGTGAACGCTTCCGGCGCGAATAGGGCGCTCGCGCCTGCTTCGGCAGCCTGTGTCACCAGCTTCCCGGTAACGCGGAGGTTCTTGTAGACATCGGCAGTCGCGCACATCTGCACGACAGCGGCCTTGCACGGGGTCGTCATTTCGCCGGCATTATACGATCGGCGCGGGTGTCTGAACCGGCATGAACCGCCTTCGAGGGCACCGTACAGAGGTCATATCGTTGTCAGCCTTGAGCGCCGGCCCGCTCCAGGCTGTGCAGAACGGGATGGATCACGCCTTCACCGAGGGAGATGTTGTCTCCCGTGGTACTGCGAATGGCCCGTGCCTCCAGGCGCAATGGCAGCCATGCACAATATCGCGGCAATCCAACCTGACCGATCGCCTGAGATCGAACCACGCCGGATTCGCAGCCGCGCGCAACGCGGACCCGGCAGAAGTTCGTCAATCGATGATGAACCGGATTCCGGCACGCCGATTTGGCAGCCCCGAGGAATTCGGATCCGCCTGCGCGTTTCTGTGCAGCGAGCATGCCGGATACATCACCGGCCGGAACCTGTTGCTGGACTGCGGCCACTTCCCCGGTCTTCTGTGACCGGCAAAGTGCGGTGGCAAGCTGCTGCAGCGCAGACGCCACACACCAACAAGCCGCTCACATGCCACAAGAATCACGTCAACTCGATAGTTCCAGCTTCTCGATACTTTGCGATTCGCTCGAAAAGGGCTTTTGTTTGTCCTCCGTAGCGCTCTCGCTATTCTCCTGGAATTGCACCGAACGGTAAATTTCTGTTGACGCCGTCCGTCCGGCAGTGCGATATTCCCGATCGGTAAATCCATCATGTCGAAGAGAGTCCTGACGCCGGCCGAGATCGGTGACCTGGTACGGGCAGCCCGCAAGGCTGCCGGATTGCGGCAGTACGAACTCGCCGGCGCCGCCGGGGTCGGTCTGCGATTTCTTGTGGAGCTTGAGAGAGGCAAACCCACGGCCCAACTCGGCAAGACGCTGCAAGTGCTGCAAGCCCTCGGATGCACGTTCGACATTGCGCCGCCGGAAGCCTGAAGGGTTGACGCGTGGCGGGCTACCTGAACGTCTGGTGGGACCAACGACGGGTCGGTTCGCTGACCCAGGAGCGGGGTGACCTCCGCTTTGCGTATGCCCCCGACTGGCTGCGCCGGCCGGATGCGTCGGCGCTCTCCGCCTCGCTGCCCAAGCGCGAAGCCCGCTATACCCGACGTGAATGCCGACCGTTCTTCGCTGGTCTTCTCCCCGACGAAGGTCAGCGCGAAGCGGTGGCGCGGGCGCTCGGTGTATCGCCCAGCAACGACTTTGCGCTGCTCGAGCGGCTCGGTGGCGAGGTTGCCGGCGCGCTGCAACTGCTTGCGAGCGAGGAGTTGCCTTCGGAGCCCGAGGGGGACCCGCGTCCGGACGTGCTGGACGAGGCCGCCTTGGTCCGGGTGCTCGATGCGCTGCCCTTGCGGCCGTTTCTCGCCGGCCAGACGCACTTGAGGATGTCGCTCGCCGGCGCCCAGTCGAAGTTGCCGGTGGTGCGCGTCGGCGGCGCCATTGCGTTGCCGGGGCCGGAACAGCCGACCACCCACATTTTGAAGCCGTCGGTGCCGAGGTTTCCGGGCACGACGGAGAACGAAGCGTTTTCGATGCGCCTCGCGGCCGCGGTCGGTCTGGAGGTCGCCGCCGTCGAGCCGGCCACGGTGGCGGGCAGGACGTTCCTGCTGGTAGACCGGTACGACCGCTGGGTTGCCGCCGCCGGAACGGTGCGCCGTATTCACCAGGAGGACTTCTGCCAGGCACTCGCCATCCCGCCGGAGCGAAAGTACGCGGGCGAGGGAGGCCCGACGTTTCGGGACTGTTTCGGCCTCCTGCGGCGTGTGGCGGCCCGACCCGCGGTCGATGTCCTGAAGCTGCTCGATGCCGCGATCTTCAACCTGATCGTTGGCAACGCCGATGCACACGGCAAGAACTTCTCGGTGCTCCACGACGAGAGGGGCCCGCGGTTCGCGCCGCTCTACGATCTGCTGTCGACGGTGGCCTGTCCGGAGCTCTCGCCAGGACTGGCCATGAGGATGGGGAAGCGTGCGACCCTGTCGGAGATGGACGCGAGGGCATGGTCCTCGTTCGCGGCCGACGGGGGTTTGGGCGCGCCGCTGGTTCGCCGCCGGGTCGGGGAGATCGCCGAACGCGTGCGCGCACGGGCGTCGGAGGCGGCGGACTCCCTGACGCGGGTCGAGCTGGACGAGACGATGCTCGAGACGCTGTTCCGGACCGTCGCGACCCGGGCGGAACAATGCGCGTTGACCGTTCACTCGCGCGGACGTCCTACTCGTCGGACGGCGTCGACCTGAGCATGGGCGGCGCGTCGCAGCGCCCTCGGCCCGCGCCGAGAGCCCGCGGCTCGCCACCTGGGCGGCGGGGGTCGGCGTCGTTCGCACTGACCCGGCATCCTGGGGTCTCTCCTCAGGCCAAGGCTTGTCTGGCGTGGTGTACATGGCTAACATGGCGTTCTCCACACCCCGAGCCCAACGATGATCCGAGCCACCATTTCCGAACTCAGGAACGGCCTGAGCGCGTACCTGCGGCGCGTCCGAAGGGGAGAGTCCGTCGTCATCATGGATCGCACGGTGCCGGTGGCGCGCCTGGTCCCCGTCGACGGGCCGCCGGGCGTGCGCCGGGAGCGTACCGCATACGCCCTCGAAAACCGGGAGCTGGAAGACGAGGCGAAGCTCGCGCGGCTGGAGGCTGCCGGCGTGGTCTTGCCACCGGCGGTGGCGGGCAGTCCCCTGGAACTGATCCGCAGTTGGACACCCGTACCCGGCGCGGGGCTTGTCGAAGCGGTGATCGCCGGCCGAAGAGAAGACGACGGCGACGGTTATCGATGAACTTCTGGGATACGTCCGCGATCATGGCGTTGCTCGCCGGCGAGGGTCTGGCGCCGGCCGCCCGCCGCGTCCACGAGGGCGACGAGCGCATGGCGGTGTGGTGGGGCACGGTCGTCGAGTGCGCCGCGGCAGTGGCGCGGCGGGAGCGCGAGCACGCGCTGCGGCCGGACCAGGCTACGGATCTCCTCGCGCGCGTCGACGGGCTCGCGGCGTATTGGCACGAGGTGCAGCCGGACCGGCGCATCTTGGCACTCGCCCGGCGTCTGCTGCGTGTGCATCCGCTCAAGGCAGCCGACGGCCTCCAGCTTGCGGCGGCCCTGGCCTTCGCCGAGGACAATCCGGCAACCGCCGGGTTCGTGTCGTTCGACGCACGGCTCAACGATGCCGCGGCGCGCGAGGGTTTCGCACTCCTCGCGGCTGACGCGACACACGGCCAGCTTGTCGAACGATAGCGCAAGCTAACGGCTTTGCGCCGCGAATGCCGGACCCTGGCGCCGTTACTCAGCCCCCTTGAGCGCTCTTCAGCAACCGTTCCCGCTGGCGCGCCCACTCCCGGTCTTTCAGGGCTGCCCGCTTGTCGTGCCGTTTCCTGCCCTTGCCGAGCGCAATCTCGCACTTTACCCGGTTGTTCTTCCAGTAAAGGGCGGTGGCGATGCAGGCGTATCCCCTGGCCTGGGTGGCCGTGAAGAGCCTGCCCAGTTCGCGGGCGTGCAGCAACAGCTTGCGGGTGCGTGCCGGGTCCGGGGAGACATGTGACGAGGCGCTTGCGAGCGGCGCAATGTGGGCGCCGAACAGGTAGGCCTCACCGTCCTTGAGCAGCACGTAGCTGTCGACCATCTGCGCCTTGCCCGCGCGCAGGCTCTTGACTTCCCAGCCCTCAAGGACCAGTCCGGCTTCGAAGCGCTCTTCGAGGGCGTAGTCGTGCGCGGCCCGCTTGTTCCGCGCGATGACCCGACGCAACTGTGCCTTGGCGGCCTTTGCCGCGGCTTGAGTGCTCATCGGGAGCGCCGGGCCGGGGCGGGCCGCATCCAGGCGCACCCGGTACTAGACCTCTTGTTCGCAGATAAGGTTGTCGAATGAGTCAAGTTCGCTCCCGTTCACCGCTCCTCGTTTCTCGTCGGGCTGGGGCATAGCCCCGTTAGAGGTTGCCACTATGGGTACTCATCCAATCGGCGGCGCCCGCCGATTATAGCGTGGCGCGCTTGTCGGCTTCCCTGCCTTTGCGCCAAAATGCAGCGCCTGCTTGAGCCGGCTTGCGGGGATTGCCATGGCGCTCGCTTCCGAATCACGACACGGGATGTGGTCCAGCCGCTGGCTGTTCGTGCTGGCCGCGGCCGGGTCCGCGGTAGGGCTCGGGAATATCTGGAAGTTCCCCTATATCACGGGCGAGAACGGGGGCGGTGCGTTCGTGCTGGTTTATCTCGTCTGTGTGGCGGTGGTCGGTATTCCCATCATGATGGCCGAGGTGCTGATCGGCCGTGAAGGGCGGCAGAGCCCGATCAATACGATGCGCTTCCTCACCCAGCAGCACCACCGGAAGCCCACCTGGGTAATGATCGGCTGGATGGGCGTGCTGGCCGGCTTTCTGATCCTGTCCTATTACGCCGTCATTGCCGGCTGGGCGATCTACTACTTTCTGCGCATGGCGGACGGCACCTTCAACGGGGTCACCGCCGAGTTTGCCAACCAGGCGTTCAACGAATTCCTGGCCGACCCCTGGCAACTGCTGTTGTGGCATACGCTGTTCATGGGCTTGACCGTTTTCATTGTCGGCCGCGGCGTGATACGCGGGCTCGAGAGCGCCATCCGCTGGTTCATGCCGCTCCTGTTCCTGTTGCTGTTCGTGTTGCTTGGCTACAGCGTAACCAGCGGCGGTTTCGCGCAGGGTGTCGATTTCATGTTCCGGTTCGAGTGGGAGTCGATCACCGGTGAAGCGTTTCTCATCGCCATGGGGCAGGCGTTTTTCACCCTGAGCCTGGGCATGGGCGCGATCATGGCCTATGGCGCATACGTGCCGAGTTCGGCTTCCATCACCAGTACGGTGATCGTCATCGCCGTGCTGGACACCGTTGTCGCGATCGCGGCCGGGCTTGCCATCTTTCCCATCGTGTTCGCCAACGGCCTGGAACCCGGCCAGGGTCCCGGGCTCATGTTCGTCACCGTTCCACTGGCGTTCGGGCAACTGCCGTTGGGCGCGGTGTTCGGGGCGGTCTTCTTTCTGCTGGTCAGCTTCGCGGCCATCACGTCCGCCATCTCCCTTACCGAACCGGCGCTGGCTTACCTGGTCGAGCAATACAACGCCAAGCGCTCGCGCGTGGCGATTACGCTGGGCGCCTTCTGCTGGCTGCTCGGTATCGGCACCGTGCTGTCCTTCAACGAGTGGTCGGATGTCCACGTGGTGGGGGACCTGACCGTCTTTGCCTTTATCGACTACCTGTCGCAGAACATCATGTTGCCGTTGGGCGGGTTGTTCATCGCCCTGTTCGCGGCCTATGCGCTGCCGAAGGCGGTCGTTGAGAGTCAACTCGGGCTGAGGTCCAGGGTAAGTGGGGTGGTGTGGCGATTTCTGGGGGGCGTGGTGGCGCCGCTCGGCGTGCTTGCCGTGTTCCTGGTGACCGTCATCGGCTTCGAGAACCTCAAGGCCTGGTTCTCCTGATCCGTGCCTGAACTGCACCGCTCCGCGTTGTTGCCGATGGCCGCGGAGGATGTGTGCGCGGTCGTTACCGATGTCGGCCGCCGTGCCCACGAGAAACTGGACAACTGACTCCCATGCGGGTGGAAATCGCCTACGGCACGGCACGGCAGCAGACGTTGGTCGCCCTGGAGGTGGACGAAGGCTCCACGGTTGCGCAAGTGCTGCAAGCGGCCGGTAAAAGGCAGCCGTTTTCCGGTCTGCCGCTGCAGACGATGCCCGTGGGACTATTCGGCCGCCCGGTCGCCCGCGATGCGGTTCTCAACCCGGGCGACCGCGTTGAACTGTACCGGCCTCTGGCGATGGACCCGAAAGAGGCGCGCCGGCGCCGAGCGCGCTGACGTTATCCTTCGGCCGTTGCGCCGTCTTCCGCATCCTCGGGCAGTTTGCCGCTGGCACTCGGCACGTAGTCGCCGGTGAAGTAAGCGAGCTTGTCCTCCTCGAAGTGCAGGCTGATCCGTTTTTCCTGTTCAAAAATGCCGGGTACTTCGAGTGTATAGATATAGTCCCAGCGGTCCCGGTCGAAGGTGTTGCGGACGATCGGCTCGCCCATGACGAACGCGACCTGGGCGCGGGTCATGCCGGGCTTCAGGCTGTCGATCATCTCCTGTGTGATGACGTTGCCTTGCTGCACGGTCACCTTGTGCACCCTGGGCATCTTGAACTTGGGCATCTTGAGCTGCGGCATCTTCGGCATGGACATGGAGCACCCGGCCACCAGCACGGCGGCGGCTATGAGCATCATGGCGGCGCGCAGCGTCATCGGATTGACCCCCTCGAGACAGGTCCGCATGGTAGCCGGTCGGGTCGAGACCGGTAAAGTCCGGCCTGTGACGAGCCGGCCCCGTGTCAGGTCCGGCTCGTAACAGGTCAGGGGTGTTGCAGGGCGTTGCCGAGCATGCGCGCGGTCATGTCCACCACCGGAATGACACGCTGATAGGCCATGCGCGTCGGGCCCACCACCCCGAGCACGCCCGCGATACGGCCGTTTACGGTGTAGGACGAGGTCACCAGGCTCAATTCGTCCAGAACCCGATAGCCCGACTCTTCGCCGATGTAGAGCTGGATGCCGAGGGTGTTCAGGCTCTGGTCGAGCAGGTGCAGGATGCTGCCCTTGCGCGAGAACGCCTCGAACAGCCTTCTGACCGTCTCGGTGTCCTCGCTCATGTCGAGAAGCCTCGACTCGCCTGAGACCACGAAACTGCGTTCTTCGGACTCGTCGGGCTCGAACGCCCGGGAGGCGAGGTCCAGAGCGGCCTGCAGGAGCCGGTCCATGCGGTCCTTGTCGCGCTGCATGCTGCTGAGCAGTTCCCCGCGGATCTCAACCAGCGACAGGCCGCCGAACTCCCGGTTCAGATAGTTGGACGCCTGCAACAACTCGTTGTCCTCGTACTTCCGGTCGACGTGGATGACGCGGTTCTGCACTTCCCGGTCGTTGTACACCAGGATCACCAGCACCCGGTCGCCTTCCAGGTTGAGGAATTCCACATGGCGCAGCGCCTGGGCATCCCGGCGCGGCAGCGTGACGATGCCCGTCATCTGGGTAACGAGAGCCAGCAACTTCGACGCCGACTCCACGAGTTGCGACGGCGCCATGTCCGAGTTGAGCTGCGATTCGAGATTCTGCACGCCGGCCTCGTCCAGGGGCTCGACGGAAAGCAGGCTGTCGACAAAGAAACGCAGCCCCTGGCTGGTGGGAACCTTGCCCGCGGACGTATGCGGCGACTTCACCAGTCCCCGCTCTTCCAGGCGGGCCATGATGTTGCGCACGGTCGCCGCGCTGACATGCACGCTCGGCTGCTTCGCCAGGGCTTTTGAAGCGACCGGCCTGCCGTCGTCGATGTAGAACTCCACCAGCAACTTGAACAGTTGCTCGGCGCGGTCGTCTACCTGTTCTCTCGCCATGGCGCTGCTGCCGGGGGCAATTGCGATACGTTCGAGTACTATGGGATTTTTCCATCGATCGTCAAGCTCTTGCTCAAGCAACTCACCATCTCCGACTTCACGCTGGTGGGCGCGCTCGATATCGCCCTTGACAGCGGTCTCACGGTGGTGACCGGCGAATCCGGCGCGGGCAAGTCCATCCTGCTGAATGCCCTGGCCCTGGTGCTGGGAGAACGGGCGGGTTCCGGACTGATCCGTCCCGGAGCGCAACGGGCGGAAGTGATCGCCGAATTCGACATCCAGGGAATCGTGGGCGCACGCGAGTGCCTGAGCAGCCACGAGCTGGGCGATCCCGACCAGCCGGAACGGTGCCTGTTGCGTCGCATCGTCGGCAGCGACGGCCGCTCTCGCGCGTTCGTCAACGGTACGCCGGTGAATCTGCGCACACTGCGCCAACTGGCGGGCGATATGGTGGACATTCACAGCCAGGACGAGAACCAGCGCCTGGTCCGGAGGGAGGTGCAACTCGCGCTGCTGGACGCTTACGGAGTCGCGCCCGGCCTCCGGGAATCCATGGCGGATGCGCACCGGGCCTGGAAACGAACCGAACGGGCTGCGCGGGATCTGGAAAAGCGCCTCGCCGACATCGACAACCGCGGTGAGTTGTTGCGCTATCAACTGGCTGAACTGGATACGCTGAATCTCCGGGAAGGTGAATTCGAGGCGCTGGACACCGAGTTCCGGCGCCTGTCCCAGGCGCAGCACATCCAGGAAACAGTGGCCGGAGCGGTGCAAAGCCTTTCGAGCCTGGATGAGCTGCGCCGTGCGCATGGCGCCCTGGGGAGCATCGATGACGAGCATCCGGCGCTCGACCGCGCCAGGCAAGCGCTCGACTCGGCTCTTGAACTCAACGACGACGCCTTGCGCGACCTGCGCGGCTACTTCGATGCGCTGGAATCGAATCCCGAACACCTGGCGGAGATCGAAGAGCGGCTGAACCTTGCGCAGGACCTGGCCCGCAAGCATCGCGTGCGCCCGGAAGCCCTCGCCGGCCACATCGACGGACTGAGAGCGGAACTGGCCACGCTGAACGCCCGCCGGGATGACCTCGACGCCGCCAACGAACAGGCTGCTGGATACCGCACCGATTTCGAAACGATTGCCGGGGAGGTCAGCCGCCAACGCCGCGCCGCCGCCGCGGGCTTTGCCGACGAGGTGAGCGCCTGCATGAAAACGCTCGGCATCACGGGCGGGCTCTTGAGCGTCCGCTTCGACTACACCGATTCCGAACAGGGCCTGGAGTCCGCCGAATTCCTGGTGACCGCCAATCCGAACTACGCGCCCGGCAGCTTGAAGAAAGTCGCGTCAGGCGGCGAGCGGGCGCGCATCAGCCTGGCCATCGAGGTGGTCGCCGCCGAGCGGGCGCAACTGCCCTGCCTGGTGCTCGATGAAGCGGACGTAGGCGTAGGCGGCCCCGCCGCGGATGTCATCGGCCGCCTGTTGCGCCGCCTCGGCCGCCACACCCAGGTAATCTGCGTGACCCATGCGCCCCAGGTGGCCGCGCTCGGCGATGCACACCTGCTGGTCGAGAAGAATTCGGAACAGGACATTTCCATCCGGTGCCTGGACGACCGGAATCGCACCGAGGAACTGGCCCGCATGCTCGCGGGCGCCGGCGTCACCGAAAAATCCCGGGTCTACGCCCGCTCCCTGCGGCAGGAGGCGATCGATGGGTCCCCCTGAGCCATGCGAGTTTCGACCCCGGCATGCCCACTCGGCCCCCGCTACCCAGTCTGTCAGCCGACAGGATTTGTAGTGTAAACAAATTCCGTTCCAGCGAAGAGAAAGATGCACAGCGAAGGGTTGAAACCAGTCGAAGCGCTCCCATATTGGGCGGGTGGTTCCACCACTGGTAGACAAGGAATCCAGGAAACATGACGGATGAGTCCCCCAAGCCGGCGGCAGATGCCATTGGCGAGCAAGATACGGAAAACAAGACAGACAAGACCGAGAAGCCGTCGGAGGAGCAGAACGGCGAACTCGATGCCCCGGAGGTACTGCAGGCGGCCCTGGAAGCCGCCCGCGAAGAGGCAAACAGCCTGCGCGATGCCGCGTTGCGCGCCCAGGCCGAGACGGAAAACGTCCGCCGCCGGGCGACCCGGGATGTGGAGAATGCCCACCGTTTCGCCCTCGAACGGTTTGCGGCCGACCTGCTCGGGGTCGCGGACAGCCTCGAGAAAGCGGTGGAGAGCACGGCATCCGCTCAGGACGCGGCGGCGGTGGCCGAGGGTGTGCAACTGTCGTTGAAGTTGTTCCTGGACACGATGCGCAAGAACGGCATCGAGCGGGTCGACCCGATGGGGGAGCCCTTCGACCCATCGCAGCAGGAGGCGATGGCGGTCGTGGTCAATCCGCATGCCGAGCCGAATTCCGTCATGGAGGTTATTCAGAGAGGCTATCTTCTGAACGGCCGCGTGGTACGCGCCGCCAGGGTGATCGTGAGCAAGGCGCCGCCGGCCGAATCCGGCAGTGACAAGGAGTCCGCGGAGAAGGAGCCGGAGGGCTCCGCATAGATTCCGCGGCATTGGGGGATTGCGTTGAAAAAGCCGTGACGTGCCCCAATGAATGAGTGCATGTAAGGGCGGCGCGAGCCGGCCTGAACTTTGGAGACATCGAAAATGGGAAAGATCATCGGCATTGACCTGGGTACGACCAATTCCTGCGTCGCGGTGCTCGACGGCAGCGATGCCCGGGTCATCGAGAACTCGGAGGGGGACCGTACGACCCCCTCCATCATTGCTTACACCGACGACGGCGAGATACTCGTCGGCCAGAACGCCAAGCGCCAGGCGGTGACCAATCCGAGCAACACGGTATTTGCCGTCAAGCGCCTCATCGGCCGCAAGTTCAAGGACGATGTGGTCCAGAAGGACATCAAGATGGTGCCCTACACCATCGTCCAGGCGGCCAATGGCGATGCCTGGATCGAGGCGAAGAACGAAAAGCTGGCGCCCCCCCAGATCTCGGCCGAGATCCTGAAAAAGACGAAGAAGACCGCCGAGGACTATCTCGGCGAATCCGTGACCGATGCCGTGATCACGGTACCCGCCTATTTCAACGATTCGCAGCGCCAGGCGACCAAGGATGCCGGCCGCATCGCCGGGCTGGACGTCAAGCGCATCATCAACGAGCCGACCGCCGCGGCGCTCGCCTACGGGCTCGACAAGAAACGCGGCGACGCCAGAATCGCCGTCTACGATCTCGGCGGCGGCACCTTCGATATCTCGATCATCGAGATTGCCGAGATCGACGGCGAACACCAGTTCGAGGTGCTGTCGACCAACGGCGATACCTTTCTCGGCGGCGAGGACTTCGACCTCACCATCATCGATTACCTGGCCGATGAGTTCAAAAAGGAGAACCGCGTCGATCTGCACAACGATCCGCTTGCCCTGCAACGTCTCAAGGAGGCCGCGGAGAAGGCCAAGATCGAGCTGTCCAACAGCCAGCAGACGGAAGTGAACCTCCCCTACATCACGGCCGACCGGACCGGGCCCAAGCACCTGGTGCTGAAGCTGAGCCGGGCGAAACTCGAGTCGCTGGTCGAAGACCTGGTCGACAAGACCCTGCACCCGTGCCGGACGGCCCTGCAGGATGCCGGCCTCGGTGTCGGCGAGATCGACGATGTCATCCTCGTCGGCGGGCAGACGCGCATGCCGCTGGTACAGAAGAAAGTGAAGGACTTCTTCAACCAGGAAGCGCGCAAGGATGTGAACCCCGACGAAGCCGTGGCTGTCGGCGCGGCCATTCAGGCGGCGGTTCTCGCCGGCGATGTGAAGGACGTGCTGCTGCTGGACGTTACGCCGCTGTCGCTGGGCATCGAGACCCTGGGCCGGGTGATGAGCGTATTGATCGAAAAGAATACGACCATCCCCACCAAGAAGACCCAGGTGTTCTCCACCGCCGAGGACAACCAGACGGCGGTCACCATTCACGTCCTGCAGGGCGAGCGCAAGCAGGCCGCGCAGAACAAGTCCCTCGGTCAGTTCGACCTGCGGGACATTCCGCCGGCGCCCCGTGGCATGCCGCAGGTCGAGGTCAGCTTCGACCTCGATGCCAACGGCATTCTGAACGTATCCGCCAGGGACAAGGCGACGGGCAAGGAGCAGTCCATCGTCATCAAGGCATCGAGCGGCCTGTCGGACGAAGAGATCGAGCAGATGGTGCGGGATGCGGAAGCCCACGCCGCCGAAGACGAGAAGTTCGCCGAGATCGTCAACCTGCGCAACCAGGCCGACGCCCTGGTGCACACCGCCCGCAAGGCGGTACAGGATGCGGGCGACAAGGCCACGGATGCCGAGAAGCAGGCCATCGAGAATGCGGCCGCGGGCCTGGAGGAAGCGCTCAAGAAGGAAGACAAGGCCGAGATCGAGGCGAAGATGCAGGCGTTGTCGGAGGCCTCCGCGACCCTCGCCCAGAAGATGTACGCCGCCGAGCAGGCTCAGGATGCATCGGCCGGCAACGGGTCGAGCGATGACGGAGCGGGCGGCGATACCGTGGATGCCGAGTTCGAGGAAGTTAAAGACGACGACAAGAAGTAACATGTCCCCGTAATGCGCCGGCCCGGTGGGCGCGCACGGTGTGAAACCGGGTGGGTTTGAGATCGGCCGCCGTTGGCGGACGCTCCGGCGGGACTCCGGCGGGATTGGATGAACGCATGGCGAAACGCGATTACTACGAGGTGCTCGGGCTCAATCGGGGCGCATCGGACGATGACCTGAAAAAGGCCTATCGCCGCCTTGCCATGAAATATCATCCGGACCGCAATCCGGACGATGGCAACGCCGAAGAGAGGTTCAAGGAAACCTCCGAAGCCTACCAAATCCTGTCCGACGGCGAAAAACGCGCTGCCTACGACCGGTTCGGCCACGCCGGGGTCGACCCGAGCGCCGCAGGCGGACCGGGCGGCTTCAACGGCAGCTTCGGCGATATCTTCAGCGACGTTTTCGGCGACATCTTCGGCGCGGCCCGTTCGGGGCGCGGCAGCGTGCAACAGGGCGCCGATCTCCGCTATTCGCTGACCCTCGACCTCGAACAGGCGGTACGCGGGGATGACGTGGAAGTCCTGGTACCGGTGCTCGCCGCCTGCGACGATTGCAACGGTACGGGGGCGAAACCGGGCACTCGTCCGGAAATCTGTCCGGATTGCAGCGGCTCGGGACGAATCCGGGTCGCCCAGGGATTTTTCTCACTCCAGCAGACCTGCCCCCGCTGCCGCGGAGCGGGCAAGGTCATTACCGATCCCTGCCGGGGCTGCGGCGGCGGCGGGCGCGTCGAGCGGCGCAAGACATTGTCGGTTCGAGTTCCGGCCGGCGTCGATACCGGCGACCGCATCCGTCTGGCCGGCGAAGGCGAGGCGGGTCTGCGCGGCGGGCCGCCGGGCGATCTGTACGTCCAGATAGACGTTCGCGAACACTCCATCTTCGTGCGGGACGGACGCAACCTTTACTGCGAGGTCCCGGTATCCTTCGTGCAGGCGGCCCTCGGCGGCGAACTTGAGGTACCGACCCTCGACGGGCGGGTGAAAATCAAGGTTCCCCAGGAAACCCAGACCGGCAAGATGTTCCGCCTGCGCGGCAAGGGCGTCACCCCGGTGCGCGGGGGCGGTATCGGCGACCTGCTCTGCAAGGTGGCCGTGGAAACGCCGGTGCGCCTGAGCGAGGAACAGAAGGAGATCCTGCGCGAATTCGATCGAAGCCTGCACGAGGGCGGCCACAAGCACTCGCCGAAAGGCAGCGGCTGGTTCAGGAACGTAAAGGACTTTTTCGACAAGTTGACGGACTGACGGGTGTTTCCGACCCACTCACCTGCTTTCGCGGGCATTGGGTAACGGCGGCGCAGGCGCCGCGCAAAGCCCCGGGTCCGGGTAGCGGAACGGACGGCGGATAACGTTCTCAGGCGGTCGTTTCGGTACAGATGGGAAGACAGATGCGGCGTATAGCGATTACCGGGGCCGCCGGGCGCATGGGGCGTACCGTGATTCAGGCGGTTGCCGGGGATGACGCCGTGCAACTCGGAGCGGCGGTGGAGCGTCCGGGAATTGCCCTGATTGGCGCCGATGCCGGAGAGGTTGCCGGTGTCGGCAAACTCGACGTACCCATCGTCGATTCGCTTACCGGTGTTGTGGATGCCTTCGATGTGCTCATCGACTTCACGGCGCCGGCGGCCGCCCTGCAGGCGGTCGAAATCTGCCGGGCAGCGGGCAGGCAGGCCGTCATCGCCACCACCGGCATCGGTGCGGCGGGAATGGCCGCCATTCAAGAGGCGGCCGGAGAGGTCGCCATCGTCATGGCGCCCAACATGAGCGTCGGCGTCAATCTCGTTTTCCGGCTCACAGAACTCGCGGCCCGGGTGCTTGGCGAGGACAGCGACATCGAGATTATCGATCTGCACCACCGGCACAAGATCGATGCCCCGTCCGGTACGGCCATGCGCCTCGGCCGGATCGTGGCGGAAACTCTCGGCCGGGATCTCGACGAGGTGGCCGTTTACGGGCGCGAGGGCGAAACCGGCGCGCGCAACCGGCGCACCATCGGCTTCGAGACCATTCGCGCCGGGGACGTCGTCGGCGAACACACGGTGCTGTTCGGAGGCACCGGCGAACGGGTGGAAATCACGCACCGCGCCAACAGCCGCATGAACTTCGCCGGGGGCGCGTTGCGCGCCGTGCGCTTCCTTGAAGACAAGGCCTCCGGCTTTTTCGACATGCAGGACGTGCTCGGCCTCTGACGCCGCGGCGGATCACTAACCCGCATCGTCGACTCTACCCAACTTTTGTCGCGAGGGCGTCGAGGCGATCGAGGAGATGCGGGGCCAGCCCGCATATCTCACCAAGCCGCTTGTTGAGTCACTGAATGTCATTGCGTTTCAATCAGGTACCTTGGCTTTTCGGAGGTTCTGCCCGGCACAGACTGCGCTGGCCGCGCCCTCGCTGGTCTTTTGCCCGCGTGCGCGCACATGCTCGCTCCACCATAGGCGGGGCTATGCTTTAAGCTCGCGAGCACGCGTACGGAGCCCTCAGCCGGGGAGTGCGAGGGGCTTGCCTCTCGCATGTGGACCAGAAAATCCTGCGCGATCATCGCGGCCCTTGGTGAGATATGCGGGCTGGTTGGATGCCGGTAGGCTCGAAGCGTTGCGCGAGGTTTCCCGTCAATGGTTCACTCATCGTCCAGGCATACCGGCTGCGCCCGCGGCGCGAGGACCAACGCGGATGGATCGGCATCCGTACTGGTGAGAAATAGCGGCTAATGTACCGGCGGGTGCTCTTGCCTGTCCTGGCTGCCATTTCGCTGGCTGCCGGCTGTGGCGCGGACCCGGGCCTCGACCGGTCGGCGCCCGAAACGGCCGATCTGGTACTGCGCGGCGGCAAGGTGGTGACCGTCGATCGGCAACTCGGCGAGGTCCAGGCAATTGCGGTCAACGGTTACCGAATCGAGGCCGTGGGCGGCGATGCGGCCATTGGCGCCTACATCGGCCCGGACACCGAAGTCATCGAGCTGAACGGACGGCTCGCCCTGCCCGGCTTCATCGAAGGTCACGGCCATTTTCTCGACCTGGGCCGCGCCAGGGAAATTCTGGATTTCACGGCCGCATCGAACTGGGAAGAGATCGTCATGCAGGTTGCCGCCGCTACGCGGGCGGCCGAACCCGGCGCCTGGATCTTCGGGCGCGGCTGGCATCAGGAGAAGTGGAGGGAACTTCCCCGGCCCAGCGTGGACGGAATGCCGGTGAATGCCGGATTGAATGCCGTCGCCCCGAACAATCCGGTCTGGCTGACCCATGCCAGCGGCCATGCGGCCCTGGCCAACGATGCCGCGCTCGCGGCAGCCGGCGTTGACGATGCTACCGCCGACCCGGGCGGCGGAACCGTTGTGCGCTCGGACGACGGCCGGGCTACGGGTCTGTTGCGGGAAAACGCACAAGCCCTTGTCGAAGACGCCGTCCGGCGCCACGAAGCCCGTCTCGGCGAGGCGGAAATCGAGGCGGTCACCAGGCGGCGGACGCGGCTTGCCGGAGCAGAGGCGCTGCGCTTCGGTATCACTTCTTTCCAGGATGCAGGCGCCTCCTTCGCCGACATCGACCGGCTGCGCCGTCTGGAGGTGGAAGGCTCCCTGCCCGTGCGCCTTTACGTGATGGTGCAGGGCGAAAGTAACGAAGCGCTGGCCGAGCGGCTGCCGGACTACTTCATGCGCCCGGAGGGCAACGGCTTTCTGACCGTCGGCTCGATCAAGCGGCAGATCGACGGCGCTCTGGGGGCTCATGGCGCCTGGCTGCTGGCTCCGTATGCCGATCTGCCGGACAGCGCGGGACTGGTGCTCGAACCGGCGGCCGGGATCGAAGCGGCGGCGCGCATCGCCCTCGCCCATGGATTTCAGGTCAATACCCACGCTATCGGCGATCGAGCGAACCGGGAGGTTCTCGACCTGTACGAGCGGGTGTGGCGAGAGGCCGGGGTATCCGGGCCGGACCTGCGCTGGCGCATCGAACACGCACAACACATCCACCCGGATGACATTCCCCGTTTCGGCCGGCTCGGCGTCATTGCCGCGGTACAGGGGATTCACTGCACGTCGGACGGGCCCTGGATACCCACCCGGCTCGGCAACGCTCGAGCCGAACGGACCTCGTACCGGTGGCGGGATCTGATAGACGCCGGGGCTGTCCTCAACAACGGCACCGATGTGCCGGTGGAACCCATCGACCCCATCGCGTCGTTTTACGCCTCGGTCAGCCGGAGGATGAAGACCGGCGGGACATTCCACCCCGATCAGGCCATGACGCGCATGGAGGCTCTTGAGAGCTACACCCTGGGCAATGCCTATTCGGCCTTCGAGGAAACCGTGAAGGGGTCTCTCACGCCGGGCAAGTACGCCGATATCGTCGTGTTGTCACAGGATATTCTGACGATTGACGAACACGGCATACCCGCGACGCGGGTCGACTACACTATTGTGGGCGGCGAAATCCGCTTCGCGAGGACGGCACGGAGTTCGTCCATGTGAGTTTCGACCCTGGCGCCCCGGGGGCGGACGCGCGGGGAGCCGGACTTGTTCCCGGCGAGGGATCGCTTCGCCGAGCGGCAAAACTTCTTCGTGAAATCGCCCGCGGGGTCGGCTAGAATAGTCGCCCTAAAAAGGCGAGGTCGAGTGCATCGATCTCGCCTTTTTGCAACGGTGGTTGGCGCCGCGGCTGGCGGGCGCCAACCTGGGTGTGACGAGGCATCTCCAGTTGATACCGGCGTTACTTGCTCTGGAAGACGGCAGCCTGTTCAGCGGGCAATCGATCGGCGTGCCGGGTATGGCCGCGGGCGAAGTGGTTTTCAATACGGCGATGACCGGCTATCAGGAGATCCTCACCGATCCTTCCTATGCGCGGCAGATCGTCACTCTCACCTATCCGCAGATCGGCAATACCGGCGTCAATCGTGAAGATGTGGAATCCGGCAAGGTCTGGGCCGCCGGGCTCGTCATCCGGCAGACGCCGCGGCGCGCGAGCAGTTGGCGCGCGGATGCGACGCTCGAGCAATACCTGGTCGATGAGCGGGTCGTTGCGATCGCGGATGTGGATACGCGGCGCCTGACCCGCCTCATTCGCAAAAAAGGCGCATTGGCGGGCTGTATCGCGGCGGGCCCGGACACCGGCAAGGCGGCGGCGCTGGCCGGCGCGCGGGCGTTTCCCGGCTTGCAGGGCATGGATCTGGCAAAGGTGGTCAGCCGCGCCCATCCGGAAGAGTGGCGCGAGGGGGCCTGGGACCTGGGTGAGGGTTATGGTGCGCCGGTTCGGTCCCGGTTCCACGTGGTGGCCTACGACTTCGGCGTCAAGCGCAATATCCTGCGGCTGCTTGCCTCCCGCGGATGCCGGGTGACGATCGTTCCGGCGATGTCGACGGCGGATGAGGCGCTCGCCCACGATCCCGACGGCATCTTCCTGTCGAACGGCCCCGGCGACCCGGAACCCTGCGACTACGCCATCCGCGCCATCGAACAACTCATGGACAGGGGGCTCCCGGTATTCGGCATCTGCCTCGGCCACCAGCTCATGGCCCTGGCGAGCGGCGCCAGAACCGTCAAGATGCCGCACGGCCATCACGGAGCCAACCATCCGGTTCAGGATCTCGGCACCGGTCAGGTCATCATCACCAGCCAGAACCACGGTTTCGCGGTGGACGAGGCCACCCTGCCGAATTGTCTGGAGGCGACACACGTCTCCCTGTTCGACCGGACGCTTCAGGGTATACGGCGGACGGACCGGCCGGCATTCGGCTTCCAGGGCCATCCCGAAGCGAGCCCGGGTCCCCAGGACTGCGCCTACCTGTTCGACCGGTTCGTTGCAATGATGGGGCAAGCGAGTGCCTGATCCCGGCGCACGCACGGACCGCTCTTCCGGCCGGCGTCGAGGCTGTTCGGCGCCGGCTGCCGTTTCGTCCCGTCGCCGTCGGCGCGCGTGGATGGCGCGCCTGGATGCCGGCGATGCCTAGACGCGCGGATCTCGAATCCGTCCTGATACTGGGCGCGGGCCCCATCGTGATCGGGCAGGCCTGCGAATTCGACTATTCCGGGGCTCAGGCCTGCAAGGCGCTCAAGGACGAGGGCTACCGCGTCATTCTGGTCAATTCCAATCCCGCCACCATCATGACCGACCCTGCCATGGCGGATGCCACCTACATCGAGCCGGTGGAATGGAAGACGGTGGCGAAGATCGTCGAGGCCGAGCGGCCGCATGCCCTGCTGCCGACCATGGGCGGGCAGACGGCGCTGAACTGCGCTCTCGACCTGGTCAGGGAAGGCGTATTGCAGCGCTTCGGCGTGGAGTTGATCGGCGCCAGCCAGGACGCCATCGACAAGGCGGAGGACCGCGAGCGCTTCGACCGCGCCATGCGGCGCATCGGGCTCGAGACGCCGCGCTCCGCTATCGCGCACAGCATCGAGGAGGCCATGCAGGTCCAGAGCCGGCTCGGCTATCCCTGCATCATCCGGCCCTCCTTCACCCTCGGCGGCAGCGGCGGCGGGGTGGCCTACAACCGGGAGGAATTTCTGGAGATCTGCGCCCGCGGCCTCGACCTGTCGCCGACCACCGAACTGCTGATCGACGAGTCGCTGCTCGGCTGGAAGGAGTTCGAGATGGAGGTGGTGCGCGACTCGAAGGACAACTGCATCATCGTCTGCTCCATCGAGAATTTCGACCCCATGGGCGTGCACACGGGCGACAGCATTACCGTGGCGCCGGCCCAGACCCTCACCGACAAGGAATATCAACTGCTGCGCAACGCCTCCATAGCGGTGCTGCGCGAGATCGGCGTCGACACCGGCGGGTCCAACGTTCAGTTCGCCATTCACCCGGAAAACGGGCGCATGGTGGTCATCGAGATGAACCCCCGGGTATCGCGTTCATCGGCGCTGGCTTCGAAAGCGACCGGTTTTCCCATCGCCAAAGTGGCGGCGAAGCTGGCGGTGGGCTATACCCTCGACGAACTCGAAAACGATATCACCGGCGGCGTCACCCCGGCATCGTTCGAACCGAGCCTGGACTACGTGGTCACCAAGATTCCCCGGTTCACGTTCGAGAAGTTCGAGCAGGCAGATCCGCGGCTCACCACGCAGATGAAGTCGGTCGGCGAGGTGATGGCGATCGGGCGTACCTTCCAGGAGTCGCTGCAGAAAGCCTGCCGGGGGCTTGAGACCGGTCGAACGGGTCTCGACCCCTTACTCGGTACGGCAACCCCGAGGCAGGTGCGCTCGACGCTACGGCGGGAACTCAGCACCGCCGGCGCCGACCGGTTGTGGTACATCGCGGATGCGTTCCGTGCCGGGTGGTCGGTCGAGGAGCTGCAACGGCAGACGGCCATCGATCCCTGGTTCCTGGCCGAGATCGAAGACCTGGTCGCCACGGAACGGGAACTGGCCGGGCAGAGCCTGGATGCGCTGGATGCCGTTCGCTGGTACGAACTCAAGCGCAAGGGGTTCTCCGATGCCCGCGTGGCCGCGTTGCTCGGCGCCGCTGAGGAGGAGGCGCGGCGCGCGCGGCTGGCATGCGGCATCAAGCCCGTCTTCCGCCGGGTCGACACCTGCGCCGCCGAGTTCCCCGCTGCCTCGGCCTATATGTATTCGACCTACGAGCAGGAATGCGAAGCCAACCCATCCGACCGTCGGAAGATCATGGTACTCGGCGGCGGGCCGAACCGGGTGGGCCAGGGAATCGAGTTCGACTATTGCTGCGTGCACGCGGCCCTGGCGATGCGCGAGGACGGTTTCGAGACCATCATGGTCAACTGCAACCCGGAAACGGTCTCCACCGACTACGACACATCCGACCGGCTGTACTTCGAACCGGTCACCCTTGAGGATGTGCTGGCGATCGTCGATGTCGAGCGGCCGAGCGGCGTCATCGTGCAGTTCGGCGGGCAGACACCGCTGAAGCTGGTGGAACAACTCGAGAGGGAAGGTGTGCCGATCATCGGTACGAGCGCCGATGCCATCGACCGCGCCGAAGACCGGGAGCGCTTCCAGGCCCTGCTCCGGACCCTCGATCTGAAACAGCCGTCGAACCGCACCGCCACCGGTCTCGCCGATGGCGTGGCGGGCGCCAAAGAGATCGGTTATCCGATCGTCGTGCGGCCGTCCTATGTCCTGGGCGGCCGCGCCATGGAGATTGTCTACAACGAGGATGAGCTGGCCCGGTACCTGCAAGGCGCCGTGGATGTCTCCAACGACTCGCCGGTGCTCCTCGACCGCTTTCTCGACCAGGCCATCGAGGTCGATGTCGATGCGGTGAGCGACGGACACCAGGTGCTGATCGGCGCGATCATGGAACACATCGAGCAGGCCGGCGTCCATTCCGGAGATTCCGCCTGCGCACTGCCGCCCTATCGGCTGGGCCCGGAAATTCAGGATCGTATTCGCGAACAGGTCCAGCTCATGGCGCTCGAGTTGGGCGTAGTGGGTCTCATGAACGTGCAGATCGCCATACAGGGCGACGATATCTTCGTTCTGGAGGTCAACCCCAGGGCGTCGCGTACCGTGCCGTTCGTGTCCAAGTGCATCGGTGTCTCCCTGGCCAAGGTGGCGGCGCGCTGCATGGCCGGCATCAGCCTCGAAACCCAGGGGTTCACGCGCGAGATCGTTCCCTCCTGCATCAACGTCAAGGAGTCGGTCTTTCCCTTCAACAAGTTTCCGGGGGTCGACCCCATTCTCGGGCCGGAGATGAAATCCACCGGAGAGGTGATGGGCGTGGGCGACAGTTTCGGAGAGGCTTTCGCCAAGGCTTCGCTCGCTGCCGGCGAGCGGCTGCCCGACGGCGGCCGGGCACTGGTCAGCGTCAAGGATTCGGACAAGCCATTCACGGCGGCACTGGCGAGAGAGTTGCACGATCTGGGTTTCAAGCTCGTCGCAACGCGGGGCACCGCCCGCCTGATCGAGGCCGAAGGCATCGAGTGCGCCACGGTCAACAAGGTGACCGAAGGCCGGCCCGATGTCGCTGACATGCTCAAGAACGAGCAGATCGACCTGATCGTCAATACCACCGAGGGCCGCCAGTCCATCGCCGACTCGGCGGTCATCCGTCGGCTCGCGCTGTTGAAGAAAGTGTGCTACACCACCACTCTGGCGGGGGGCGAGGCCGTGAGCATCGCCATTCGTCATCAGCGTCGTCAGGAGCAGGAGGGTGGTCCGGCAACCGTACGCCGTCTGCAGGACGTGCACTCGGCCCTGACGTCGCGCTGGAAAAGCCGGACGATGGCGGTGTAGACGGGTTCGGAACATGACGATACCGATGACGGTCGAGGGCGCCGCGGCCTTGCGGACCGAACACCAGCACCGCAAGTTCGAGTTGCGCCCCGAAATCTCCCGCGCGCTCGCCGCGGCCCGGGAGCACGGCGACCTCAGGGAGAATGCGGAGTACCACGCTGCCAAGGAGCAGCAGGGATTCAACGAAGGCCGAATCGAAGAGATCGAAACCAAGCTCGCTAACGCGCAGGTAATCGATGTGACCAGAATCCCGCCGGCCGGCAAGGTCGTTTTCGGCGCCACCGTTACGCTGTTGGGCGGGGGCGGAAGGGGCGGCACACGCTACAGGATCGTCGGTGAGGACGAGGCCGACCTCAAGCAGGGCAAGATTTCGGTGATGTCTCCCATCGCCCGGGCGATGATCGCCAAGTCAATCGGCGATGTGGTTCTGGTTTCCACGCCCGGGGGCGAGGTGGAGTACGAGATCGGAGACGTGGAGTACCTCTGAATGCGTCCTCTTCGAGGCCCGGACTCTCCGAGGCGGGGGCTGGAAGGGACCTTGGCGCCGGGCCTGTGAACCCCGGCAAACGATTCCGCCGATTCGTTGGGCGGGCGGGGGTGTCGAAAGGTTGATTTGTCATGGGCACGGGATCCAGCAAACGCTGGCTGAGTCGTCAACGACGCGATCGTTACGTCAAGGCGGCCCGACGCGAGGGGCGCCTGTCCCGGGCGCACTACAAACTCCAGCAACTCGACCGGCGGTTCAAGCTGCTGGACACGCATCAGCGGGTTCTGGAACTGGGCGCCGCGCCGGGCGGCTGGACCGCCTATCTGGCGCAGCGGGTGATGCGCGGACGCATCGTAGCCGTCGACCCGCTCCCCATCGCGCTGAGTGCCGGCAATGTCGAAGTCGTGCAGGGCTGTCTGGGCGAACCGGAGGTGGACCAGCGCCTCGCGCGGATGCTGACCCAAGGCAGGGAGCGCGGCAGCGGCGGTGTAGACCTTGTATTGTCGGACATGGCCCCCAATATTTCAGGGATACGCGCCACGGATCAGGCGAAAGCGATGGAACTGGCGGAACTCGCGAGCAATGCGGCGCTGAGGTGGTTGAAACCGGGCGGCGCGCTGCTGGTCAAAATCTATCACGGCGAAGGCATCGAAGCCTGGCTTCGCGACACCCGGCGCCGATTCCGCCGTGTCCAGGTTGTGAAACCGCCGGCGTCACGTCCCGAGTCGCGGGAAAACTATGCACTCGCCGTGGACTACCGCCCCCTCTCCTGAACACGGGAAGCCTGGCCCGCATATCTTACCAAGGGCCGCGATGATCGCGCAGGATTTTGCCCGCGTGCGCGTGCTCGCGGGCGGAAGCATAGCCCCGCCTATGGTGGAGCGAGCACGTGCGCGCACGCGGGCAAAAGACCAGCGAGGGCGCGGCCAGCGCAGTCTGTACCCGGCAAAACCTCCGAAAAGCGGAGGTACCTGATTGAAACGCAATGACATTCAGTGGCTCAACAAGCGACTTGGTGAGATATGCGGGCTACGGGTGTGGGCGAGTGAGCGGATTTGTCATGCAAAGCGGGAAAAGTAACCCGGAAGTTGCGGATAGTCGCCGATGGCGCCTCGTGGCGCTGTGGTGTAGGCTTCGAGTTGCGGTGGCCGGAGGCCGAAGCCGGCGCTGCCTGGCTAGAGTGAGGTAACTCCTTGTCTGATATGGGAAAAAATCTGCTGTTGTGGCTGATCATCGCTGCCGTGCTGTTGACGGTGTTCAACAACTTCGACATGCGGCCGGAGCCCCGGCAGATCAGTTATTCAGAGTTCATCGAGCAGGTGCGGATGGACGAGGTTCGCAACGTCGTCATCGAGGGTCTCGTCATCACCGGCGTCAGCAAGTCGGGCGATGAGTTCCGGGCGATCCGCCCGGATGTCGAAGACCCGAAACTGCTCGACGACCTCTACAACCACGGTGTCAGTTTCGCCGGCAAGGAGCCGGAAAAGCAGAGCATCTGGTCGCAGTTGTTCCTGGCCAGCTTCCCGATCCTGCTGATCATCGGCGTGTTCATGCTGTTCATGCGCCAGATGCAGGGCGGCGCCGGCGGCCGCGGCGGGCCGATGTCGTTCGGCAAGAGCAAGGCGCGGCTGCTCTCGGAAGACCAGATAAAAACCACGTTTGCCGATGTGGCGGGCGTCGACGAAGCGAAGGAAGACGTCCAGGAACTCGTCGAGTTTCTGTGTGACCCGGGCCGGTTTCAGCGTCTCGGCGGACGCATTCCCCGGGGCATCCTGATGGTCGGCCAGCCCGGTACCGGCAAGACGCTGCTCGCCAAGGCCATCGCGGGCGAGGCCAAGGCGCCGTTCTTCTCCATCTCGGGTTCCGACTTCGTCGAGATGTTCGTCGGCGTTGGCGCCTCGAGGGTGCGGGACATGTTCGACCAGGCGAAGAAACAATCGCCGTGCATCATCTTCATCGACGAGATCGATGCGGTCGGCCGGCACCGCGGGGCCGGGCTCGGCGGAGGCCATGACGAGCGCGAGCAGACGCTGAACCAGCTTCTCGTCGAAATGGACGGCTTCGAGCCCAACGACGGCATCATCGTCATCGCCGCCACCAACCGGCCGGATGTGCTGGACCCGGCGTTGTTGCGGCCTGGCCGTTTCGACCGCCAGGTGGTTGTCAACCTGCCCGACATCCGCGGACGCGAACAGATCATCAAGGTACACATGCGCAAGGTGCCGGTCGGCGAGGACGTGGAGCCGAGCATCATAGCCCGGGGAACGCCTGGGTTCTCGGGGGCGGACCTGGCCAACCTCGTCAACGAGGCCGCCCTGTTTGCGGCCCGTGCGGGGAAAAAGCTCGTCGAGATGGAACAACTCGAAAAGGCCAAGGACAAGATCATGATGGGCGCCGAGCGCAAGTCGATGGTGATGTCCGAGGCGGACAAGCGCAACACCGCCTATCACGAGGCGGGTCACGCCATCGTCGGCAAGTTGGCGCCGGGGCACGATCCGGTCTACAAGGTGACCATCATTCCGCGCGGACGGGCGCTCGGCGTGACCATGTTCCTGCCCGAGGAAGACCGCTACAGCCTCAGCCGGGAACAGATCAGGGCTCAGATCTGCGGGCTGTTCGGGGGCCGTATCGCGGAAGAGATGATCCTCGGCCCGGAAAAAGTGACGACCGGCGCGTCCAACGACATCGAACGCGCCACGCGCCTGGCGCGGAGCATGGTAACCAAATGGGGCTTATCCGAGCGTCTCGGGCCGTTGATGTACGACGAGGAAGATGGCGAGGTCTTCCTCGGCATGTCGGTCGGCGTGAAGCCGAAACCGCAGTCGGAAAATACGGCGCGTGCGATCGACGAAGAGGTGCGCCGGATCATCGACGAATGCTACGCCAAGGCCACCGGGCTGCTCACCGAAAACGAAGACAAGCTGCACAGCATGGCCGCCGCGCTGATCGAATTCGAAACCCTGTTGCCGGAACAGATCGACGACATCATGGCGGGCGCCAAACCCCGCGACCCCGGTCCGCGTGGCACGGGGCGGGGCAGCAAGTCCGGGCCGTCGGAATCCTCCATCGGCAGCCCGGCGGGAGAGCATTGAGCTTCTTCAGCGTCCAGCCTCCCGGAGGACGCATTCAACGGACACCGGGCAGTGCGATGCGGGCTAGCCCGCATATCTCACCAAGCCGCTTGTTGAGTCACTGAATGTCATTGCGTTTCAATCAGGTACCTTCGCTTTTTGGAGGTTCTGCCCGGCACAGACTGCGCTGGCCGCGCCCTCGCTGGTCTTTTGCCCGCGTGCGCGCACGTGCTCGCTCCACCATAGGCGGGGCTATGCTTGAAGCTCGCGAGCACGCGCACGGAGCCCTCAGCCGGGGAGCGCGAGGGGCTTGCCTCTCGCATGTGGACCAGAAAATCCTGCGCGATCATCACGGCCCTTGGTGAGATATGCGGGCCAGACCTCCTGTTTGCGGATAAGGTTGTCAAATGAATCGAGTTCGCACCTGTTCGCCGCTTTCCCGTGGGGCTAGTGTCCTGTCTCGTAAGTTTCTTACGTTTCAGCGTGCCGCACGGGGTCTGTGGCAAGGCGCGGCCCGCCGGGAATGGCCCGCCCCATTGCCAAGGGTCGCAACGCGGCCACAGACCCCGTGCGGCGCGCCCTTCGGGAGCTCGCTCGGCGCGTCACTGCGGTGTTGCGACCCTTGCCAATATGCTCGATATTGGCTGCGGGCCGCGCCTTGCATTGACGCGCCGAGCGAGCTCTGAAATGCAAGAAACTTACGAGACAGGACACTAGGGCATCGCCCCGTTAGCGGATGGACAGAAAGTACTTTGGAACGGATGGAATACGGGGAACCGTTGGCCGGTTTCCCATAACGCCGGAATTCTGCCTCCATCTCGGCTGGGCGGTCGGTCGCGTTTTCACGCGGCGGGGCGATTGCCACATCATTATCGGCAAGGACACGCGGGTTTCAGGATACATGCTGGAATCCGTACTGGAATCGGGGCTGGTGTCCGCCGGTGCGGATGTCAGCCTGCTCGGCCCGATGCCTACCCCGGCAATCGCCTATATGACCAGGACGCTGCGGGCCGATGCGGGCATCGTCATCAGCGCCTCCCACAATCCCTACCAGGACAACGGCATCAAGTTCTTCGATGCCAACGGCAACAAGCTCGGGGACGATGTAGAGGCGGAGATCGAGGCGCAACTCGAAAACGAAATGATTTGCGCCGCATCGAACCGGCTCGGCAAGGCTTCACGCGTACCCGATGCCCCGGGTCGCTACATCGAGTTCTGCAAGGCAACGGTCAGTCGGGGATTCCGCTTGCAGGGGCTCAAGGTCGTGCTCGACAGCGCCCACGGCGCCACCTATCACGTGGCGCCGGGCGTCTTTGAGGAGCTGGGGGCCGACATCACCGTGATCGGCGATGCGCCGGACGGGTTCAACATCAACGCGGGGTGCGGGTCGACGCACCCTGAATTGCTGGCTGCGTCGGTCAGGCAACACCGGGCGGACCTCGGTATCGCCTTCGACGGCGACGGCGACCGCCTGATCATGGTGGATCACGAAGGCGACGTGGTCGATGGCGATGAGTTGCTGTTCATCGTTGCCGACTACCGGCGGCGGAAGGGCGCGCTCAAGGGTGGGGTCGCGGGCACGCTCATGACGAATCTCGGCCTGGAGCGGGCGTTGCACGGTCTCGGCATTCCCTTCGAGCGGGCGCAGGTGGGTGACCGGCATGTGCTCGAACTGCTGCGGTTACGCGATTGGCAGTTAGGCGGGGAGTCGTCCGGACACATCCTGTGCCTCGATCTTTCGACGACGGGAGACGGGATCATCGCCGCTCTGCAGACGCTGGCGCCCATGGTCGAATCCGGCAGGACCCTACGCGAGCTGAAGCAGGGCATGAGCAAATTGCCGCAGGCCATGGTCAATGTGGAGGTCGCCGATCCGTCCGCGGTAGCGGTCTCTGAAAAGGTCACCCGGGCCGTGCACGCCAGGCAGCGACGGCTCGCCGGCCGGGGGCGGGTGCTGATCCGGCCATCCGGCACCGAGCCGGTGATTCGGGTCATGGTCGAAAGCGAAGATCAGGCGGAAGTGGCGAGCATCGCGCGGGATCTGGCGGCGACCGTCAGACAAGCCGTCTGATTGTCGAACCGCACCCCAGCGTTTACTATTGCGCGCCCTTCGTGACGGACGTTCCCTCGGGGAACCAACATGCGTCGACCGATTGTCGCCGGAAACTGGAAGATGTACGGGTCGAAGGAACGCGTGGCCCGGTTCTGCGCGGCGCTTGATGGGGCGTCGCCCGCGGGCGACGTCGAGGTGCTCGTGTTTCCGCCTGTGGGCTACCTCGCGGCATTCGTTGCGGGCCTTGAGTCGACGCACGTGGGGTTGGGCGCCCAGGATCTGCACGTTGAACCGGAGGGCGCGTACACGGGCGAGATATCCGGCCGGATGATCGGAGATCTGGGCGGGCGTTGGGTTCTGGTCGGTCACTCCGAGCGGCGGACCGGTCGGGGCGAGAGCAACGAACTGGTGGCGCGGAAGTATGCCGCGGCGCTGAGCGCGGGACTGACCCCGATCGTTTGCGTGGGAGAGTCGCTCGACGAGCGGGAAGCCGGGTTTGCTCACGAGGTCGTATACCGGCAGCTCGGGGCCGTCCTGGATGTCGTGGGAGCGGCGGGGTTGAATCGCGGCGCCGTTGCCTATGAGCCGGTCTGGGCGATCGGAACGGGCCGAACGGCCTCTCCGGAGCAGGCGGAGAACATGCATGGGTTCATTCGCGAGGCGATTGGCCGGGTGGATGAGGCAACGGGCCGATCGGTGCGGATTCTCTATGGCGGCAGCGTCAAGCCGGACAATGCCGCGGAACTGTTCGCGCAGGGCAACATCGACGGCGGGCTGGTTGGCGGCGCCTCGCTTGAGCCGGACAGCTTTTTGAAAATAGTCGCCGCCACGTTGAATCGCCAGGCGGCGGGCGGCGAGAGAAGTCAAGCGTGACGGATTTAGAGACGATATTGCTGATTCTGTTGGTATTTGACGCCCTGGCGCTCGGCGGCCTGGTTCTCCTGCAACAGGGGCGGGGCGCCGATGTCGGGGCGGCATTCGGCGCCGGCGCGGCCAATACGATGTTCGGCAGTGGGGGAAGTACCTCGTTTCTCACCAAGACGACCGTGTGGCTCGCCATCGGTTTCTTCGTGATTTCGTTCGGCCTTGCCTATTTTGCCAAGGAACGTGCCGAGAGCCTGCAGGAACTCGGTGTTCCGATGATCGAGGAACCCCTGGAAGCGCCGGAGCAGTTGACTCCGGAGGAGGAAGGTGTAGATTCCGGCCTCCCGGACGTCTAGCCCGCATATTGCACCAAGCCGCTTGTCGAGTTGAAGAATGTCTTTTGATTTCGCTCACCTTCATTGCACGTTTCGGCTTTCTGTCGCGTTACAAACCGTGCTGGCCGCGCCCTCGCTGGTCTTTTGCCCGTATGCGCGCACAGGCTCCCTACACCATAGGCGTGGCTATGCTCATTCTTGTTATGCGAGGCGTGCCCCCTCGCGCTCCCCGGCTGAAGGCTCCCGCGAGCACGCGCCTACGGGCAAAATCCTGCGCGCTCGTCGCGGCCCTTGGTGCAATATGCGGGCTAGCGGCCGAATCGCCCGGGCACTGAACGCTTGAAACGGGGACTTGAGGCCGTTTGCCGAAGTGGTGAAATTGGTAGACACGCTACCTTGAGGGGGTAGTGGGCAACAGCCCGTGCGAGTTCGAGTCTCGCCTTCGGCACCACGGTCAAGCGGAGTTCCGTCAGTCCGCCAGATGCTGGATTTGCTGCGGCCGAGCGCGTTTTTCCGGCGTCCGGCGGCCTCTCGCGGACGGTTGCGGGGGCGGCAGCGCGTCCCTATAATCCGGTTCCTTGCCGATGCGGGGTGGAGCAGTCTGGTAGCTCGTCGGGCTCATAACCCGAAGGTCGTGGGTTCAAATCCTGCCCCCGCTACCAACGGATACTAAAAGGCCCCGTTACGGGGCTTTTTAGCAGG
The DNA here is from genome assembly GCA_965220425.1 of Candidatus Azophilus sp. Taxonomy (GTDB): domain Bacteria; phylum Pseudomonadota; class Gammaproteobacteria; order Pseudomonadales; family Azotimanducaceae; genus Azophilus. The sequence continues at coordinate 654,900 of OZ244830.1, forward strand.
CGCCCCCGGCAGGTGACCGCAGGGCAACCCCTTGAAGGGGGAGCCCCCAGCCGGGGAGCGCGAGGGGATACCTCTCGCAGGAGTACGGGTGAGAATGGGCGTAAGCCCATTTTTTGTTGGTGCAGTGTGAACAGGACGGAAAGGCAGATTGAAGAGTGCCTGAAGGAGACGGTGGAAAGATCCGGCTGCGAGATCTGGGGCGTTGAGTTCTTTTCCGCCGGGAAACGGTCGAAGTTGAGGGTCTACATCGACAAACCGGAAGGCGTGACGATTGACGACTGTGAAGCGGTCAGCCGCGAAGTCAGCGACGTACTGGATGTAGAGGAACTGTTGGCCGGAGGCTATACGCTTGAAGTGTCCTCGCCGGGGCTGGACCGCATCCTGTTCAAGGCCGAACAGTTCGAGGCCAATATCGGCGCGACGGTGGATGTACGGCTCAACTTCCCATTTGAGGGCAGGAAGCGCTTCGTGGGCTTGTTGGCGGAAGTCGAGAATGCCCGGGCGCTGGTACGGCTGGAAGACACGGAGTATGTCCTGCCGCTTGAGAATGTGCAGCGGGCTCGGCTGGTACCGCAATTCGATTGAGGATATGAACGGCAATGTCGAAGGAAATTCTGCAGGTAGTCGACTCGGTTTCGCACGAAAAGGGCGTCACCAAGGATGTGATTTTCGGCGCCATCGAGAGTGCGCTCGCCACGGCCACCAAAAAGCGCTATGAGGAAGGCGCCGAGTTCCGGGTCGCCATCGATCGGGAAACCGGCGAGTACGAGACTTTCCGCGTGTGGACGGTGGTCGACATGGAAGCGGAGGAGTGGGAAGAAGCCGAGGAAGAACCCAGCCCCGCGGCTCATATCGCGCCCGACGATGACCGGGCAAAGGGACTCGCCCTCGGCGACACCATGGAAAAGCCTGTCGAATCCGTAGAGTTCGGCCGTATTGCCGCGCAGACCGCCAAGCAGGTCATCGTGCAGAAGGTCCGCGAGGCGGAAAGAGCGCAGGTCGTGGACGAATACCTGCCCCGGGTCGGGGAACTGGTCGGCGGAACGGTCAAGCGCGTCGGCCGGGACAATGTCATTGTGGACCTGGGCAACAACGCCGAAGGGCTGCTATTGCGGGAGCATCTGATCCCGCGGGAGTCGTTTCGGGTGGGCGACCGCCTCCGCGCCTTGCTGCTCGAAGTGCGCCCCGACAACCGCGGCCCGCAACTCATGCTCACGAGAACCTTGTCGGAAATGCTCAAGGAGCTGTTCAAGATCGAGGTGCCGGAGATATCCGAAGACGTCATCGAGATACGCGGGGCGGCCCGCGACCCGGGCTCCCGGGCCAAGATCGCCGTGAAGACCAACGATGGCCGTATCGACCCCGTCGGCGCCTGCGTGGGCATGCGCGGCTCGCGGGTCCAGGCTGTCTCCGGCGAGTTGGCCGGAGAGCGGATCGACATCGTGCTCTGGGACGAGAATCCGGCGCAGCTCACGGTCAACGCCATGGCGCCGGCAGAGGTTGCCTCCATCGTCATCGACGAGGATGCCCATTCGATGGATATCGCGGTCAGCGAAGACAACCTGGCCCAGGCGATCGGCCGCGGCGGCCAGAATGTGCGGCTGGCGAGCGATCTCACCGGCTGGACGTTGAACATCATGACCGAGGAGGAAGCCGCCGAGAAACAGGAGGCGGAAGCCGGCCGGTTCATGGGGGAATTCATGGAAGCGCTCTCCGTTGACGAGGACGTTGCGGCAGCCCTGGTCGAAGAAGGGTTCATCACATTGGAAGAAGTTGCCTACGTCCCCATCGAAGAAATGATGGCCATCGAAGGCTTCGATGAGGAGATTGTGCAGGAGCTGCGCAACCGGGCGAAAGACGCGCTGTTGACCAAGGCCATAGCCAGCGAGGAGTTGCTCGGAGACCGCCAGCCGGCCGAGGATCTGCTGAATATGGAAGGCATGGAGCAGGCGCTGGCCTTCCGTCTGGCGAGCCACGACGTGGTGACGATGGAAGATCTCGCCGAGTTGGCGATTCCGGATCTGCTGGATATTGTCGAAGATCTGGATGAAGGGCGTGCGGCGGAGTTGATCATGACCGCCCGCGCTCCCTGGTTCGAGGCATCCGCCGATGGCGAAGACGAGGATGCTGCCAGTGACCATGCTGCCGCTGCCGCGGCTGCCGCGGCTGCCGCGGCGGGCGTTGCAGGGTAGACGCGCGGAGCGAAGCAACGCGCGTTGCCGGAGAAATTGGCATGACGGATGTAACGGTTAGACAGCTTGCGGAAACGGTGGGAGCGCCGATCGATCGCCTGTTGCGGCAGATGGCCGATGCGGGCCTGCCGCATACCGGCGATGGCGAGCCCGTCAGCGAAGATCAGAAACAGAAGCTCCTTGCCCACTTGAAGCAAAGCCACGGTTCGTCGATATCGGCGCCCAGGAAGATCACATTCAAAAAGAAGTCGGTCGGCACGTTGAAGACGGGCCAGGGACGTACCGGCCGCAACGTCACCGTCGAGGTGCGCCGCAAGCGCACCTACGTCAAGCGCCCGGAACCCATGCCCGCAAAAGCGCAACCGCCCGGGCCGCGGCAACCGTCCCAGACCGAAATGGAGGCCCGCCGCATCCGCGAGGAAGAGCTTGCGCGCAAGGCGGCCGAACAGGAATCGCGACGGGCTGAGAGCGAACGCAAGGTGGAGGAAGCCCGACGGCGCGAAGAAGAGACGCGGCTGGAAGCGGTGCGCGAGGCAGCGGAACAGGACGCGGCCAGGGAAGCCGCCGAAAAGCGTGCCCAGAAACAGGCGCGAACCGCGGACGCGCAGAAACCGGAAGACGCGGCGGCGAAAGCCGCGGCCGCGGCCGTGGAGGCTCAGGCCAAGGCACAAGCCAGCGAAAAGGCCGGCAAGCGGGTCAAAGGCAAGGATCGGGAGCGAACCGGACGCGGTGAGTTTGGCGTTGGCAGGCATATGCGCCGCGAACTGTCGCTCAAGTCGGAGCGCCGCGGGCGCCGCCGGCACAGGCCGGCGCCCATCAAGGTGCAACAGCACGGCGGTGAATTCAAACCGACCGAATTCATTGCCCGGGAAGTCGAGGTCCCGGACGCGATATCTGTCGGCGAACTGGCCCAGGGCATGACGGTGAAAGCCGGCGAAGTGATCAAGACGCTGATGGGCCTGGGCGTCATGGCGACGATCAACCAGATGATCGATCAGGATGTGGCAACTCTGGTCGTGGAGGAAATGGGCCACAGGGTCAAGCTCATCCACGAAGATGCGATCGAGCAGGCACTGGAGCAATCGCTCAAGGTCGAGGGCGAGGGCGAGTCCCGCGCGCCGGTCGTCACGGTCATGGGCCACGTCGACCACGGCAAGACCTCTCTACTGGACTTCATCCGCCATACCCGCGTGGTCAGCAGTGAAGCCGGCGGCATTACCCAGCATATCGGCGCCTATTCGGTGGATACCGACCATGGCCGCATTACCTTCATCGACACGCCGGGTCATGCGGCTTTTACGGCCATGCGCGCGCGGGGTGCGATGGTCACGGACATCGTGGTCCTCGTCGTTGCGGCGGATGACGGCGTGATGCCGCAGACGGAGGAGGCCATCCAGCACGCGAAGGCGGCCGAGGTGCCGATCGTGGTGGCGGTCAACAAGATGGACCTGGCGGGCGCCGACCCGGAAAGGGTCACCAAGGAACTCGCGGCCAAGGATGTCGCACCCGAAGACTGGGGGGGCGATACGCAGTTCGTCAAGGTCTCCGCGGTAACCGGCGACGGTATCGATGACCTGTTGGAAGCCATCCTGTTGCAGGCGGAACTGCTCGAACTCAAGGCGGTGCCGGATGCGCCGGCTCGCGGCGTCGTGATCGAATCCCGGCTCGACCGCGGCCGCGGCCCTGTTTCGACCGTACTGGTTCAGAACGGCACGCTCAAGCAGGGCGACATTGTCATTGCCGGCGAATATCACGGCCGCGTGCGGGCCATGCTGGACGACCAGGGCGCACAGACCCGGGAGGCCGGTCCGTCGCAACCCGCGGAAGTATTGGGCTTGAGCGGCACACCCGGCGCGGGCGACAGCTTCTCGGTGGTTACCGATGAGCGCTCGGCGCGGGATCTGGCGGAGTTCAGGCGTGATAAATCCCAGGAGCAGCGGCAGGCCATGCAGCAGGCCGCGAAGCTCGACAACCTGTTCGCCAAGCTGGGCGAAGGTGAGAAGCGCGTGCTGAAACTGGTCGTCAAGGCCGACGTTCGAGGCAGCCTCGAAGCCATCGTGCAGTCAATGGCCGATCTCGGCAACGATGAGGTCTCGGTGACGGTGCTCGGTTCCGGGGTCGGCGCGATCACCGAAAGCGACGTCAACATGGCGGTCACCTATAGCGCAGCGGTTTTCGGGTTCAACGTTCGCGCCGACAGTGCGGCGAAAGCCGTCGTCGAGCGGGAAGGCCTGGATCTGCGCTACTACAGCGTCATCTACGAAATGATCGACGATGCGAAGCAGGTGTTGAGCGGCATGCTCGCGCCGGAGACCCGGGAGGAAATCCTGGGCATTGCGGAAGTTCGCGAGGTGTTCCGGTCGCCCCGGTTCGGGCAGGTCGCCGGATGCATGGTGACCGAAGGCGCCGTGTTCAGGAACCGGCCGATCCGGGTGCTGCGCGACCATGTCGTGATCTACGAGGGCGAACTCGAATCCCTGCGGCGCTTCAAGGAGGATGTCCAGGAGGTCCGAAACGGTACGGAATGCGGTATCGGCGTGCGCAATTACAACGACGTCCGGGCCGGGGACCTCATCGAAGTGTTCGAATCCCGTGAGGTGGCACGGGCGCTGTGAAGCGCCGGCGGGTCAGGCGCTGATGCGGGATTTCGGACGCGATCTGCGAGTTGCCGACATGGTGCGCGAAGAACTGGCCTGCATCGTTCAGCGTCAGGTTCGGGACCCGCGTGTCGGCTCCGTCAGCGTCAACGATGTGCGGGTGAGCAAAGACCTGTCGTTCGCGGACGTCTATGTGTCGTCGATGGAAACGCCGGAGCCCGCGGAACAGGCCGACCTGGTCGCGGTGCTGAATCGGGCCTCGGGTTTTTTCCGCTCGGAACTCGCAAAACGCCACTCGATGCGCACTACGCCCAAACCCCGGTTTCACTATGACGTTTCCGTGGAACGAGGCCCGAGACTGGAGAAGCTGATCACCGATGCACTCGCCGTTGACAAGAGCGCGCACGATCATGGGTAGCCGCCGGGGTCGGGCCGTCGACGGAATTGTGGTTATCGACAAGCCGGGCGGCATAAGTTCCAACAACGCCGTGCAGAAGGCGAAGCGGCTGTTCGGCGCCCGCAAGGTGGGGCATACGGGCAGTCTCGATCCTCTGGCCACGGGTGTTTTACCCCTTTGTTTCGGCGAGGCGACGAAGTTTTCGCAGTACCTCCTGGCCTCGGACAAGAAATACCGGGCACGCATCAAGCTCGGCATCGCTACGGACAGCGGCGACGCCGACGGTAAAACCGTCTCGACGCGGTCGGCCGAGGGCATCGGCCGGCCGGATATCGAGAAGGCGCTCAACTGCTTTCGAGGTGAGATCATGCAGGCGCCGCCCATGTTCTCGGCGGTAAAACACAAGGGGCAGCCGCTCTACAAGCTCGCCAGGCAAGGTATCGAGATCGAGCGGGAAGCGCGGGCCGTCACCATCTACTCCAACGAACTGCTCGACATCGAAGGCGACGAATTCGAAGTCGAGACCTATTGCAGCAAGGGAACTTACGTGCGCGCCATCGCGGACGAAATGGGCGAGATGCTCGGTTGCGGCGCTCATGTCACCACACTCAGGCGGAGCCGGGCCGGTCCTTACGACGAGTCGGATCTGGTCACTTTCGAGGAACTGGAAAAGGCACGGGAACAGGGGTCCCTCGATCCCTACCTGCAACCGGTGTGGAGCGCCGTGCGGGAATGGCCCGAAGTATTGTTGAACGAGGATGTGGCCTACTACCTGCGCCACGGACAACCGGTAATCGTGCCGCATTCGCCGACCAGCGGTTGGGTGCGCCTCTCGGAATCGTCGGAGACGAGCTGCCGGTTTCTGGGTGTCGGCGAGGTGCTGGACGACGGCAGGATCGCTCCGCGCCGCTTGTTGACCCGTGGCGGCGCGGCTGGCGTCAGGCATTGAACATGCGCGAATCGGCTGGAAATACGCCCGGTTGGCTCGCGTTACATTGACGAAGCGTATTTGGAGACCATTATGGCTTTATCGGTTGAGGCGAAGTCGGACATCATCAGGGACTATCGGGTGCAGGACGGCGACACCGGCTCGCCCGAAGTGCAGGTTGCGCTACTGACGCACAACATCAATTCGTTGCAGGACCACTTCCGCGCGCACAAGAAAGACCACCATTCACGGCGCGGCCTGATTCGCATGGTGAACCGTCGCCGCAAGTTGTTGGACTACCTCAAGGAAAAAGACGGCTCGCGTTATCGGTCGCTGATCAAGCGTCTGGGACTGAGAAGGTAGCCAAACCCGCGTTCCACTACAGAATTCATGAGCGCCGCGCGCGCTCGAAGCAAGGAGATTAAGTTGAATCCAGTGATCAAGGAATTTCAGTTTGGCGACCAGACGGTGCGCATGGAGACCGGGCGTATCGCCCGGCAGGCGACCGGGGCCGCCATGGTTTACATCGGCGATACCGCAGTGCTGACCACGGTTGTCGGCGTGAAAACGCCGCGCCTGGGGCAGAGTTTTTTCCCGCTGACGGTGAACTATCAGGAGAAGACCTACGCGGCGGGCAAGATCCCGGGCGGTTTCTTCCGGCGGGAAGGGCGGCCATCGGAGAAGGAGATACTGACCAGCCGGTTGATCGACCGTCCCGTTCGCCCGCTGTTCCCCAAGGGTTTCATGAACGAGGTACAGGTGGTTCCGACGGTCATGTCCGTGGACAAGAACCGGGATCCGGATATCGCTGCCATGATCGGCGCTTCGGCGGCACTGGCACTCTCGGGCATTCCGTTCAAGGGTCCCATCGGCGCGGCGCGCGTAGGCTACAGCAACCACGAATACCTGCTCAACCCGACTCACTCGGCGCTTGAGGCGTCCGAACTGAACATGGTGGTTGCGGGCACGGAAAGTGCGGTGCTCATGGTCGAGTCCGAAGCGAGCGAGTTGAGCGAGGACGAGATGCTCGGTGCGGTGCTGTTCGCGCACCAGGAGATGCAGGTTGTCATTCAGGCAGTCCGGGAACTGGCCGAGGAAGCGGGCAAGGCGCCCTGGGACTGGCAGCCGGAACCGGTCGACGAGGGGCTCCTGCGAGACCTCGGCGATGCCGTAAGCGCGGACCTGGGAGAGGCATACAGAATCACCGACAAGCTCGAACGGCAAGCCCGGGTCGGACAATTGCGCAACGAGGCCGTGGAGCGCTTCAGCGGCGCCGAAGATGCGCAATACAGTGCCGATGCGGTTTTTGACATATTCGCCAAGGTGGAGAAAGAACTCGTTCGCCAGCGGGTTCTCGACGGCGAACCGCGCATCGATGGCCGAGACCGGCCCACGGTGCGGCCGATCGGCGTGGAGGTGGGATTGCTGCCCAGGACCCACGGGTCGGCGCTTTTCACCCGGGGCGAAACCCAGGCGATCGTCACCGCGACATTGGGCACGCTCAGGGATGCGGCGCTCATCGACGCTCTGGAAGGCAGCTACAAGGATCATTTCATGCTGCACTACAACTTCCCACCCTACTCGGTGGGGGAAGCCCGCATGATGACCGGGCCCAAGCGGCGGGAAATCGGCCACGGACGGCTCGCCCGACGGGGCATAGCCGCGGTGCTGCCGAACGAGGAGGAGTTTCCCTACACGCTCAGGGTGGTTTCCGAGATCACGGAGTCGAACGGGTCGAGTTCGATGGCGAGCGTCTGCGGCTCATCGCTCGCGCTCATGGATGCGGGCGTCCCCCTCAAGGCGCCGGTGGCCGGCGTTGCCATGGGCCTGGTCAAGCAGGGCGACAGGTTTGCCGTACTCACCGATATTCTGGGTGACGAGGACCATCTCGGCGACATGGACTTCAAGGTGGCGGGTACGCCGAATGGCGTCACCGCACTGCAGATGGACATCAAGATCGACGGTATCACCGAGGAGATCATGGAGGCAGCCCTCGAACAGGCGCTCGAGGCCCGGCTGCATATCCTCGGAGAGATGAACAAGGTGCTCGCCAGGTCGCGCGACGAGATCTCCGAGAACGCGCCCGCCATGACGGTGATCAAGGTACATCCTGACAAGATCCGCGACGTGATCGGCAAGGGCGGGGCAACCATTCGCTCCATCGTCGATGAGACGGGCGCGGAAGTGGATATCGAGGACGACGGCACGGTGCGCATCTATGCCGACAATGCGCAGAGCAAGGACGCGGCCGTCGCCAGGGTCCAGGAAATCACCGCGGAGGCGGAGGTGGGTCGCATCTACAACGGCCGCGTGGAGCGCATCGTCGATTTCGGCGCCTTCATCAGCATCCTGCCGGGCAAGGACGGCCTGTTGCATATCTCGCAGATCGCCAAGGAACGGGTCGAGACCGTTGGCGACTATCTGGAAGAAGGGCAGATGGTGGACGTGGTGGTCCTGGATGTCGATCAGCGCGGCCGCATCAAGCTCAGCATGAAGGAAGTGGAGAACTACGCCGAATCGGCTTGACTCCACCTTTTGCCGCGCAGGCGGTATCTGAGCGGCGCTTCTCCGCCGGCGACACGATACCGCCGGTGTGCGCATGGCCTACAGCCTGGCGTATCGCTCGATGCGGGATTTCCAGGCGAGGGCATCCTCCGGCGTATCGATGGTTACCGCCATGCCCGGCATGGGGCTGACGGGCACGAGCACCCTCGAGACGCCGAGAGCCGCCAGCCGTTCGAGCTCCTGAAGGTCCGCCGGAACACTCGCCGTGATTTCGACGGCGCCGGGGTCGCGCCCGCTTTCCCGCGCCGATCGCCGTGCCAGGTCGACGAGATCCTCCGGCGCCGCGCGGGCCGGGAAGAATCCGTCGCCAAGCCTTCCTGCGCGCCGGGCGGCAGCCTTCGAATGACCGCCGACGATGATGGGTACGCTGCCGTTCGGGGGCTGGGGCAGGCAATAGGCCCGGTCGAAGTTGAAATACCGGCCGTGAAAGCTGGGCATCTCCATGCTCCAGAGCGCACGCATCACGGCGATGTATTCATCGGTGCGGGCGCCGCGCTCGGCAAAAGGCGCGCCGATGGTGTCGAATTCTTCTTTCAGCCATCCGACGCCGATGCCGAGCAGCATGCGGCCCCCCGACAGGCAATCGAGAGTCGCCACCTGCTTGGCGACGATGACCGGATTGTGCTGGGGCAGGATCAGGATGCCCGTGGCCAGCCGTATTCGCGTGGTTGCGGCGGCGACGTAGGAGAGCCAGATCAGTGGATCCGGGATCGGGAGGTCATCCCGCGCACCCATTCTGCCGTCAGTCGAGTAGGGGTAGGTGGACGCGTATCCCGCGGGGACGACGGTATGCTCCACGGTCCAGGCGGACTCGAATCCAGCCTCCTCGCCCGCCTGCAGCAGTTCAATGGCCTTCGCCGGATCGGTATAGCGACCGATGTTGCAATAACGCAGCCCGAAATTCATGGTTCCTCCGCCTTATTGCGGCGGCGAAGCGGGCCTCACACGCAATATCTTGCCGTCGGCACTGTCGGTCAGCAGGTAAAGATAGCCTTCCGGGCCGGCGCGGACATCGCGCAAGCGCACGCCGAGCTCGGCGAACAGTATCTCCTCACCGACCGCCTCGCCATTCTCGAGGTCGACGCGGCGTACGGACTGCTCCACCAGCGCGGCCACGAAGAGGTCGCCCTGCCATTCCGGAAACGCCTTGCTGTCGTAGTAGGCGAGGCCGGCGGGCGCTATGGACGGGGTCCAGTAAACGATGGGCTGCTCCATTCCAGGATGCTCCGTGTAAGGGGAAATATAGGAGCCGGAATAGTCCATCCCGTAGGTAATCGCCGGCCAGCCGTAGTTGTTGCCCGGTTCGATCCGGTTGAGTTCATCGCCGCCCCGGGGACCGTGTTCATGCATGTAGACGCCCACCGGCGTAGCGACAATCCCTTGTTGATTACGGTGACCGTACGACCAGATTTCCGGTCGTGCGCCGTCGCGGCCGACAAAGGGGTTGTCCTGCGGTATCGAACCGTCCGGGCCGATGCGCAGGGTCTTGCCCAGGAGGCTGCCGAGGTCGAGGGCCTGCTCGCGATAGTCGAATCCGTCGCCGGAGACGATGAGCAGCGTACCGTCGGCGAGAAAGGCCATGCGGCCGCCGAAGTGGTGTGGCGTGTCCTTGTCCGGTTCGCCCATCAGTATCACTTCAAAGCCGGACAGGGCCGACCCGTCGAAGCGGGCACGCCCGACGGCGAGGTGGTTGGCACTGCGGGCGCCCTGGGAATAGGAGAGATAGACCTGGCGGTTGGCGCCGAAGTCCGGGTCGAGAACGATGTCGAAGAAACCGCCCTGGCCCTGCGCGTAGGTGTCCGGTACCCCGGAGATGGGGGCCGGGTCCAGTCGATCGTCACGAACGATGCGCAGACGCCCCTCCCGCTCCGTGACAAGCATGTCTCCATCGGGCAGAAAGGCCAGCGACCAGGGGAAGGCCAGCCCTTCGGCAACCGTTTCCACCTCGTATTCGAGTGCGGCCGCAGGCGCTCCGGAGCCGGCGCAGAGCGCGAGGATCAACAGTCGGAAAAGGAGCTTCATCCGGGAAGCTTCCAGGCCGTCACCCGGGCGAACAGCCAGCCCGCGGCCCCGCACGCCAGGGCTTGCACCAGCAGTCCGGGCGGCGTGCGCGCTCCGCCAATCACAGTGCCTCCGGTAAAGTACCGGATGATCAGGATCGCCGTGACGATGGCGGCGGCGCCCGCCACCGCGAACCAGAACGGACGCGGACCGGGCACCCAGCGCAACAGCGTCGCCGCGATGACGAAAGCCGGCAGGAACGCCACTGCGGCAATGAGTGCGTAGAACGGCCCCATGCCGACGATATCGTGTACGGTCGCGGACAACCGGTCCGTCAACGGCACCTCGATACCGAATCCGCTCAACCCGGCGAGCACGAACTGTGTCGAGCCGGCGCATCCAAGCACGGCAGCGGCCGCGACGGCGGCGACGTAGGCAGCGGGAACTCTCAACCAGTCGTTGTGCATGCGGCCAGTATACGGAACCGCGCTCACCGGGCTACCCGGCGCCTCCACGACCCGGTCGGACCAGCCCGCATCGCTCACCGACTTCCTGCTGCGGAGTAGTGGTCCAACCACCAGGAAGATTCCGCCTATCCCTGCGGTGCGCGGTTCGCGGTCAGGTCGTCGAGGACGCTGGGATCCGCCAGGGTGGTGATATCGCCCAGGTTGTCCAGGTCGTCAGCCGCGATCTTGCGCAAAATGCGGCGCATGATTTTCCCGGAACGGGTCTTGGGCAGTCCGGGCGCCCATTGAATGACATCGGGCCGCGCGAAGGGCCCGATTTCCCGGCGTACCAGGGAGATCAGTTCCTGTTGCAGCTTGTCCGGGTCCTCGTTGCTGCCCGCCATCAGCGTGACATAGGCGTAGATGCCCTCGCCCTTGATGGCGTGGGGGTAGCCGACCACCGCTGCTTCGGCCACCTGCGGGTGCAGTACCAGCGCGCTTTCGACCTCGGCTGTGCCGATGCGGTGACCGGAGACGTTCATGACATCGTCCACGCGTCCGGTGATCCAGTAGTACCCGTCGGCATCGCGCCGGGCGCCGTCGCCGGTGAAGTAAGAACCGGGGTAGGCAGCGTAGTAGGTGTCGATCACGCGCTGGTGGTCGCCGTAGACGGTGCGGATCTGACCGGGCCAGGAAGCGGTGATCACCAGGTTGCCGGACGCTTCGGTTTCCTCGATCACCCGGCCCTGGGTATCGACCAGGGCGGGGCGCACGCCGAAGAAGGGCCGCGTGGCGCTGCCGGGTTTGAGGGTCGTAGCACCGGGCAACGGCGTGATCATGATGCCGCCGGTTTCCGTTTGCCACCAGGTATCGACGATGGGGCAGCGGCGGTCGCCCACCACGCGGTGGTACCACTCCCAGGCTTCGGGATTGATCGGCTCGCCGACCGTGCCCAGCAATGTAAGGGACGCACGGGAGGTCCCGGTCACGAACTCGTCGCCCTGGCCCATGAGTTGCCGGATGGCGGTCGGTGCGGTGTAGAAGGTGTTTACGCCGTGCTTGTCCACCACCTGCCAGCACCGCGAGGCGTCCGGCCAGGTGGGCACACCCTCGAACATGAGCGTGGTGGCGCCGTTGGCCAGCGGTCCGTATACGATGTAGGAATGACCGGTGACCCAGCCGACGTCGGCGGTGCACCAGTAGATGTCGCCGTCGTGATAGTCGAAAACGTACTTGTGGGTCATCGCCGCATACAGGAGATAGCCCGCGGTGCCGTGCTGCACTCCCTTCGGCCTGCCGGTGGAACCGGAGGTGTACAGAACGAACAGCGGATCCTCCGCGGCCATCGGTTCCGGCTCGCAGACCGCGGGCTGCCCATCGGTAAGATCGTGGTACCAGACATCCCGTCCGCCGACCCAGGGCACTTCCGCGCCGGTGCGTTTCACGGTCACTACCGTATGCACGTTGGGGCAGTCGGCAAGCGCCGTTTCGGTATTGTGCTTGAGCGGGACGTTGCGGCCGCCGCGTACGCCCTGGTCCGCGGTGATAACGGTTCGACAGTCGGAGTCGAGAATGCGGTCTTTCAGCGACTGCGGGGAGAATCCGCCGAAGACGACGGAATGAATGGCGCCGATGCGGGCGCAGGCGAGCATCGCATAGGCCGCTTCTGGAATCATGGGCATGTAGATGCACACCCGGTCGCCCTTGGCCACGCCTCTGGAGCGCAGCCCGTTGGCCAGCCGACAAACCGCATCGTGCAGTTGCCGGTAGGTTATCCCGGCGTCGTCGCCGGGATCGTCGCCCTCCCAGATAATGGCCGTCCGATCCGCTCTGGCCGGCAGGTGCCGGTCGATGCAGTTGTAGCAGGCGTTGAGCACGGCGCCGTCGAACCAGCGCACCCGTCCAGTTGGCATATCCGCTTCGAAAACCGTCTCCCAACCCCGGTTCCAGTCCAGGAAGATATCGGCCTGTTCGGCCCAGAACCCTTCCGGATCCTCCACCGAGCGGGCATACATGGCCTGGTACTGATCGTCGTTGAGGTAGGCGCGTTGCGCCATGAACGGGTTGACCGGATAGCTCATCGTCTGCCTCGGGCGTATGGGTTGTCTGCCATTTGCCGAACCTGTTTCGTCCGCATTCCTCAATGCCGGTTCAGGCGGGGGTGTCGGGGTCCTCGCTTCGACCCCGTTCGAGCAGGTACTCGATCAGCGACCGGGTGGATCGGTCCTGCCCCGCCGTGGACTCCCCGGCGAGCTGTCCGAATACGGTTTTCGCAAGTTGTTTGCCCAGTTCCACTCCCCACTGATCGAATGAGTTTATGTCCCAGATCAGGCCTTGGCAAAACACTTTGTGCTCGTAGAAGGCGAGCAGCGTGCCGACGGTGGCCGGGGTAAGCCGGTCGAGCACGATGGTATTCGTGGCATGGTTGCCCGGCACCGCCCGGTGCGGATCGTCGACATCGTTGCCGAGCGCCATGGCCTTGCCCTGGCTGAGGGCGTTTGCGACCAGCCAGCGGTGATGATCCTGGAGTCCGTGTTCGGTGGAGGCGCAGACAATGTAGTCCGCGGTGAACGAGCGCGTGCCCTGATGCAGCAACTGATGAAATGCGTGCTGTCCGGTTGTGCCGGCGCCTCCCCATAGAACCGGCATGGTGTGCACCCCCACCGGGGAACCGTCGTGCCGGACGCGCTTGCCGTTGCTCTCGGTTTCCAGTTGTTGCAGATAGTCGGGCAGGAGGCGCAGCCGTTCGTCGTAGGGAAGGACGGCGTGGCTGGCCGCGCCCAGGAAGTTGTAGTTCCAGATGCCGAGCAGGGCGGCCAGCAACGGCGCGTTGCCGGCAGCGGGCGCGGTCTGGAAGTGCCGGTCCATGGCGTGGGCGCCGCGCAGCAGTTCATCGAAGGCCGTTGCGCCGAGCGCAAGCACGATCGGCAGGCCGGCCGCAGACCAGAGGGAATACCTGCCTCCGACCCAGTCCCATATCGGAAACAGGTTCTCGGCCGGCAAGCCGAATGCCGCGGCCGCCTCCGGGTTGGCTGTCACGGCAATGAAATGGCGGCCGAGCGCATCGGCGCGATTGGTGCGTTCCATGAACCAGCTTCGCGCGGTCTCGCCGTTGACTCGCGTTTCCTGAGTGGTGAAGGATTTCGATGTGAGAATGAACAGTGTCGTCTCGGGGTTCAGCCTGGCTAGCGCCGCAGAGATGGCGTGGCCGTCGATGTTCGGGACGAAGTGCAGCTTCGGGCTGCGGCCGGGCGGTCGCAGCGCCTCGACCACCAGGCGGGATCCCAGGTCGGAACCGCCGATACCGATATTGACGACATCGGTCATGGGTTTTCCCGAACAGCCTGTCCAGGAACCGGTAGCCACGGCGTTTGCAAACTGCTTTACGCGGGACAACGTGCCCGGCACTTCGTGCGCCGCCTCGGGCATGTCTCCTGCGGGGCTTCTGAGGGCCGTGTGCAGGGCAGGCCGATCTTCGGTCGTGTTGACCGCGGCGCCGCCCACAAGTTGACGGACACGCGCCTGCCAGTCCCGTTGCTCCGCCAGGGATTGCAACGCCGCGAGAACGTCCAGGTCAACCCTGTGCCTGGAGAAGTCGAACAGCAGTCCATCCAGGAGTACCTGCAGGGCGGCAGGACGGGAGGCGCCGTCGAGCAAGTCCCGCAGCGGGACGGATGACAGCTTTGCCGCCAGACGGGCGAGGCGCCCCCATGCAGGGAGTTCATGGGCGGCGGGACGGCTCATGTGGCGCTATTGCCACGCCGGCCGCTGGAAACGCCTGCCCGGCGACGGGCGTGCCCGCACAAGTCGCCGGCCGTTCTTCGAGGGTGTGTTGCGGCCATGAGGGGTCAGAGCAGGCTCGGATTCGGGTTGAAGTACTGGCGGCCACCCTCCATGGCCATCATGCAGTCCAGCAATGCTTCCAGATGGACGGGATTACCGGCAAAGTCGATTTCAGCGGCGTTCACCACCAGGAGCGGCGAGCGGTCGTAGAAGTGAAAGAACCGCGCATAGGCTTCGGCGATCGACTCGATATAGCGCGGATCGATGTGTTGCTCGAACTCGATGCCGCGCCGGCGAATGCGGTCCAGCAGCATGTTGACCGGCGCTTGCAGGTAGATGACCAGGTTGGGAGGGGGCGGCTTGAGGTCCAGGTTGTCGTAGATCTCCTCATAGAGCCGCAATTCGTTTTCGTCCAGCGTGACCTCGGCGAACAGCCGGTCCTTGTCCATGAGATAGTCGGATACCAGTACGGGTTCTACCAGGGCGTTGTCGGAAAGGTCCGATAGTTGTCGAGCCCGGTTCAGCAGAAAGAACAGTTGCGTCGGCAGCGCGTGGCGGCCCTGCTCCCGGTAGAATCGGTCCAGGAAAGGGTTCTCCAGGGCCGGTTCCAGCAGCAGGGGATAACTCAGCACCGCGGCCAGGTTCTTTGCCAGCGTCGTCTTGCCGACGCCGATGGGTCCTTCCACGACAACGAAATTGGGCCACTCGTGGCCGGTTGCCCTGCGCTTGAGTTCAGCGACGAGCGGCGCCTGGCTGTCCAGCGAGGTTTCCGCTCGATGCGTCCGCGCCGGCTGCATCAGCCGTCCTCCCGCCGGCGCCCGCCGCGCCGTCTCCGGCGGCGGCGTTTGTTGCCGGAGGGGCCGCCGCCGAGCGCGTTCAACATGGCGTCCCGGCGTTCGCCGTCAGCGCTCTGAATTTCCTCCCACCAGTCTGCAAGACCCTGATCGACGGTTCCGATCTCTGCTCGGAGCAAGAGAAAATCGTAAGCGGCCCGGAATCGAGGATGGTGCAGGGTGCGGGGAACCTGTTTCGGCCTGCGCGTTTCCAGACGCTCCTGCAGGTGCCAGACGTCATCAACGAAATTCGAGAACCGGCGCGGGATGGAAATCGTCAGGCGTTGCGCGGCGATGGCTTCGTGCGCTGCAACGGGAGCGGCTTCCTTCGGCTTTCGCGTTGCGCTCCCGGATGCGGTGAGTTCATCGATGCGAGAGCGATAGTCCTCCCACAGGAGGACGGCGAGCAGGAAACCCGGCGTGACCGGCTTGTCGTCGACGATCCGCTGATCGGTATTGTTCATGGCGAGTCGAATCAGCGGGCTGTCCGGAGGAACGGTGGGGAACAGGACGCCACGCACCGGAGATGCCCTGACGATCCGCCATGCATTCGCCGCATAGCCGGTCAGGAACAACTTGGTGAATTCCTCGAACAAGCGGGCGGGCGGGATTGCGGTCAGTCGCTCGGCGGTCAGGTTCTCGTCGCGGGTGATGCCGGCATCGAGGTCGAAGCCGAGCTTGGCCTGGAAGCGCATGGCGCGGAGCAGCCGTACCGGGTCTTCCCGCAGACGTTCCCCGGGGTTGCCTATACAGCGCAGACAGTGCCGCTCGATGTCCTCGATACCGCCGACGAAATCGAGAATTTCTTCGTCATGCGGATCGTAGTACAGGGCATTGACCGTAAAGTCACGGCGGAACGCGTCTTCGTCGAGTGTGCCGTAGGCGTTGTCGCGCAGGATCAGGCCGGTGGGATGGGCGGCGTGATCGCCCTCTTCATCGGCCGCCAGCAGCTTGCGGAACGTGGACACCTCAACGAACTCCCTCCCGTAGTGCACGTGGGCGATCTTGAACCGCCGTCCCACCATGCGCGAGCGCCGAAAGAGCCGCCGCACCTGTTCCGGTGTGGCATCGGTGGCGACATCGAAATCTTGCGGAGCGGCCCCCAGCAGCAGGTCGCGCACGCAACCGCCCACCAGCAAGGCCTGGAAGCCGGCTTCCTTGAGCCGGCTGACGACATCCAACGCGTTCGGATCGACCCGGTCCCGGGTCACGTTGAGAGCCTTCGCGTTCAGCTTTGTTGCGGCGGCGGATTGCGCGTTCAACCTGGCAGTGGCATCCGTGGATCGCCTGCGGGCGAAGCCGGAATATTAACAGTCAGGGGTTGACCCGCCTATCTCACCGGCCCGTCGCTAGCCCGCATCGCCCACCAACTTTCGTCGCAAGGGCGTCGAGGCGCCGCGCTTACGCGAGTGCATCGGTGTCCGCAGCAGGACACCAGGAGGCTGTCCGAGAACTCGAAAAATCGCGATTTTTAAAAATTAATACCTTATAAATCAATAAGTTAAAATGAAGTTTTGCGAAAAACCGCATTCTCGGACAGCCTCCTGGGCTCGATCAGGAGCGCCGCGGGCCGCGTTTCTCGGTTTTCCTGCGTGGGATACCCAGCCGCTGGCGCCGTTCCCACAGGCTCTTGCGACTGATCCCCAGCCTTTCCGCCAGCTCCGTCTCGGTCAGATGGTCCTCGTTCTCCCGTACGAAACGGACGAAGTACTCTTCAAGCGAAACGTTCCCGGAACCGGCACGCGATTCTTCCAGTTGCTCCGGTGCGCGGGGTTCGATGGCGAGAAGACCGCTCTCGATCTCGCTGCCGTCGCACAGTATCGCGGCCCGCTCGATCACGTTCTCCAGTTCGCGGACGTTCCCTGGCCAGCGGTAGGAGGCGATTGCATCCCTGGCGCTCGCCGCAAGCTCGGGCCGTGCTTTTCCGAGCAGGCTGGAGACCTGGGTGAGAATGTATTCGGCGAGTTCCAGAATATCCCGGTCCCGGTCCCGGAGCGGCGGTATGGCGAGGAACACCACGTTCAGCCGATAGTAGAGATCGTCCCGGAACCTGCCGTTTTCCGTGAGTTGCTTCAGATCGAGATGCGACGTTGCCACAACCCTGACACTCAACGGCGGTCCGGATTCCGGACCGGATGACCGCGTCTCGCTGTTCGCCAGGAAGTGCACCATGCGGGCCTGAGCGGGCAGCGGCAATTCCCCGACTTCATCGAGAAACAGCGTACCGCCGTCGGCGGCTTCGATAAGGCCGCCGCTGCCGCCGGTCGCCGCGTCGCCATGGCCGAACAGTTCCTGTTCGATCAACGGCTCCGGTATGGCGGCACAGTTGACTGTGATCAGCGGCGCCCGGCTGCGGCGGCTGCCGGCGTGCAGGGCCCGGGCGACCAACTCCTTGCCGGTTCCGAGTTCGCCCTCGATGAGTACGGTTGCGTCCGTGGGGGCGACCTTGTCGATACGGTTCTTGAGGTCGCGCATGGCCTCGCTCGAGCCGATCATGGGGAACGGCTGTCCGGCGCCGTCGGCAGGACCTGAATCGTGAGCGTGAACGGACAGCGCCTCATTCACCGAGGCGAGCAGTTCATGGGCGCGGGCGGGCGCCGCCAGGTAATCGGCCGCGCCGAGCTTCATGGCGCGAACGGCCTGACGGACATCCGCGTTGCGGTCGAGGACGATCAGCGGCCTGGCGGCCAGCCGGCGCAACGCCTCCGCTCGATCGAGAATGCCAGGCCCGGCAACAACGCCATCGATCCCGGACAGGTCCCGATCTGCCGGGATCTCGCCCGGATCGACCCGAATGACGTTGAAGCCGGCGTGCTCAAGCACCCGCGCGAGGGATTCCCGATGGTCGGGGTCGCCTTCGATCAGCAACAAATCGGCCATGGGCGCATGGTAGCAAACGCCGATGCGGGCTAGTGCTCCGTCAAGCCAAAATCTACGGGTAGGCGCATGGGATTTTTGGTTCCTGGCAAGGCGCGACGCCGCCGCATGGCAGGCCCCATGCAAGGAGGAGTAACGCAGTCAGGGGCCAAAAAGACCCGCGAATACCCGTAGATTTTGGCTTGACGGAGCACTAGACACCTCGGCGCGGGTAGTCGGGCTCGACAACGTGATCGTTGGCGGGGATCCGGTCCAGGCGCCATTGTCCGACCGCCCAGTTCAGCAGCCCTTCGAGATCGGCGTCGGCCGGATGATTCAGCCCCAGGAGGCCCAGGCAGATGCGGATGTTCGCCAATGGGATGGAGGAGTCTACCGGTCGGGCGCCCGTCTGCTTGGAGAGCTTCTGACCGGTCTGGTTGACGATTAGCGGAAGGTGGGCGTAACGCGGGTGAGAACGCTCGAGCAGCGTCATGAGATGAATCTGACGGGGGGTGTTTTCCAAGAGATCGCGCCCGCGAACCACTCTGGCAATCTCGGGCCCGCTGTCGTCCAATGCCGTGGCCAACGGGTAGGCGACGATTCCATCGCGCCGCTTCACGATGAAGTCGCCGACGGCGAGTCGTAGCGGGGTAACCTGCTCGCCCTGAAGAAGGTCTGCGAACTGCGGGGCAGCGTCCTCGACCCGGACGCGAACGGCGGCGCCGCGGACCGGTGTGGTTCGCGTCCGGCAGGTGCCGGGATAGACAGGCACGTGGCGCAGTTCCCGGCGTGAGCAGGTGCAGTAGTAAAGGCAGCCCCGGGCATTCAGCTCAAACAGCGCACTTCGGTACGCGGCGAGCCGCGCGCTCTGCCGCCGGACGGACCCGTCCCAGTGCAATCCGTGGTTTTCCAGCGTGCGAAGTATGCTCGTCTCGGCTCCGGGATCGGTGCGCGGCTCGTCGAGATCGTCCATCCGGACCAACCAATCGTGGTTACGCGAACGCGCATCCAGAAAACTGGCCAGAGCCACGTACAGCGAGCCGAGGTGCAGGGGACCCGTCGGCGATGGTGCGAATCGCCCGGCCCTGCGCATGTCAGCGACGGGGTGGCGAGGTGTGTTTGCGGGGTGCGGTCAACCGTGCAGTTGCCGTTCCTTGATCTCGTCGAGTGACTTGCAATCGACGCATTGGGTTGCCGTCGGCCTCGCTTCGAGGCGCCGCAGGCCGATCTCCACGCCACAGGTGTCGCAGTAACCGTAGTCTTCCTGGTCGAGCCGCTCGATGGTGCGATCGATTTTCTTGATCAGCTTGCGTTCCCGATCCCGGGTACGCAGTTCGATGCTGAACTCTTCCTCCTGGGTGGCGCGATCGGCCGGATCCGGAAAGCTGCCGGCTTCGTCCTGCATGTGATGAACGGTCCGGTCGACCTCTTCCATGAGATCGACTCGCCAGCGGTTGAGGATGTGGCGAAAATGCCTGAGCTGGTCGTGGCTCATGTAGATTTCGTCCTGACCCAGGTGGTAGGGCTTGAAATTTCTGAAGGGGGAGTCGTTCGCGCCGTCGTTCTTCATGCTTCGTCCTGTTGACTCCATGTGCTCTAATCCCTGCGCTGCCTGGTCCATGCACATCCGCCGCCTCGGGGGCCGGGCGGGGTGATTCGAGGGGCGCGTAAGCTACCAGAAGAGAATTACGTTGACCATACAGGCCAGAAAAGATTTTTCGGAGGGGGTATGCCGTCTGCGCGCATGGCACGAATCTCGCCGTTCAGGGTGATGGAACTGATGGAACGGGCGGAGCAGTTGGAGGCTCTTGGGCGTCGCGTGGTGCATTTCGAGGTGGGCGAGCCGGACTTCCCCACGGCACGGCCCATCGTTGAAGCGGGGCGCAGGGCGCTGGCCGAAGGCCGGACGAAGTATACCCATGCACTCGGAATTCGGGACCTGCGGGAAGCGATTGCGAGAGACTACCGGGAGCGTCTGGGCATCGACATTTCTCCGAGCCGGATCGCGGTGACGTCCGGCGCCAGCGGTGGGCTGCTGTTGCTCAGCGCGCTGCTGCTCGATTCGGGCCGGGGTTTGTTGATCGGCGATCCCGGCTATCCGTGCAACGAGGCATTCATTCATGTGGTGGGTGGATATCCCCGGCGCGTCCCACTTCGACCCGAAGCGGGCTATGTGCCGGAAGTAGAGGACCTGGCGCCGGCCTGGCGGAAGGAATCCCAGGGGCTCCTGCTCGCTTCTCCGGCCAATCCAACGGGGTCCGTGATCGACAAACCCCAACTCGAGGCACTCGCCGGTTTCGTCCGCGAGCGCAATGCCTTCTTCATTCTGGATGAAATCTATCAGGGTTTGACTTACGGCGACGAGCCGGGCGCCCGGACAGGCCTGGCGGTGGATGACGGACTGTTTGTGCTCAACAGCTTCTCGAAATATTTCGGCATGACCGGCTGGCGCCTGGGGTGGATCGTCGTCCCGGAAGAATACATGCGGCCTGTCGAGCGGCTGGCGCAGAACCTGTTCATATCGCCATCGAGCGTCGCGCAGCACGCTGCCCTCGCGGCGTTCTCCCCGGAAGCCATGCGCCTTCACGAAGAGCGGCGGCAGCGTTTCGACGCGCGTCGAGCCAGGCTGCTGGCCGGCCTGGAAGATCTCGGATTCAAGGTGCCCGCCAGGCCGGGCGGGGCATTCTACCTGTACGTTGACGTATCCGGTACCGGCATGGATTCCCACGACTTCTGCTGGCGCCTGATCGACGAGTTTCAGGTCGCGGTCACGCCGGGAGTCGACTTCGGCGCGAATTCCCCGGAGCGCTTCGTGCGATTCGCGTATACCACCGACGATGACTCGATCGCGTTGGGGATCGAGCGGATCGGCCGTGCGCTCGCTGCGTGGGGCGCATGATCTTTCCCGCGCCGCTCGTTCGGGGGCGGCTCCTTAGACGATACAAGCGCTTTCTGGCGGATGTTGAAATGCCAGGGGGCGAGGTGCTCACCGTTCACTGCCCCAATACCGGCGCCATGACGGGCTGCAGCCGGCCGGGCAGTGACGTCTGGCTGTCGGAATCGGCGAATGCGCGCCGCAAGTACGGGTACACGCTGGAGATCGTCGCCACGGGCGAACATCTCGTGTGCGTCAACACGGCGCGGGCCAATCAGATCGTCTGGGAAGGGCTGAATTCGGGTTCTGTTCCACCCCTGTCCGGTTATGGGGAGTTACGGCGGGAACCTTCTCTTCCGGGTGGAGGGGGACGGCTCGATTTCCTCCTTGCGGACCCGCGCAAGGAAAGTTGCTACGTTGAGGTAAAGAGCCTGACCCTGGGGCTGGAAGCCGGATACGGCGCCTTTCCCGATGCGGTGAGCGAGCGCGCATTGCGGCACGTCCGGGAGTTGATCCGCTGTCGCGAGGAACGGGGAGCGCGCGCCGTGCTGTTTTTCTGTGTGATGCACACGGGCGTGCGTATCGCGACGACCGCGGACGACATTCAACCCGCCTACGGGGAAATGGTCCGGCAGGCGATGGATTCCGGCGTGGAAGTTCTTGCCTGGGGGTCTGCAATCGGGGCGACAGAGATGCACTTGACCGCGGAACTCCCATTCGTGAGCCCTAACCCGCATATTTCACCAAGCCGCTTATCCAGATGACGAATTCCATTTGATTTTGCTCACATTTGTTGCACTGTTCGGCTTTCTGTCGTGGTACAAACTGCGCTGGCCACGCCCTCGCTGGTCTTTTGCCCGTGTGCGCGCACGTGCTCCCTCCACCATAGGCGTGGCTATGATTCCGGTCGCGAGCACGCGCAAACGGGCAAAATCCTGCGCGATCATCGCGGCCCTTGGTGAAATATGCGGGCTAGCCCGCATATTTCACCAAGCCGCTTGTCGAGTTGACGAATGTCTTTTGATTTCACTCACCTTTATTGCACTTTTCGGCTTTCTATCGCGTTACAAACCGCGCTGGCCGCGCCCTCGCTGGTCTTTTGCCCGTATGCGCGCACATGCTCCCTACACCATAGGCGTGGCTATGATTCCGGTCACGAGCACGCGCATACGGGCAAAATCCTGCGCGATCATCGCGGCCCCTGGTGCAATATGCGGGCTAGCCCGCATATTGCACCAACTTGCTGCTGCTGAAGCCGCGCGATAATTCCCTGGCGCCTGCTGCTGCCGGTGAATGTGACGTCTATACACCGCTTGGCGATTGAGGATGGCGGGACTGCTTGAAGGCGAGCATCACCTGCCGGTAATGCTCGATTCGCCGCAGGCGGGCACCGTAGTGTTGCACCAGTGTCGCCGCGGCGAAATTGCCGAGTTTCGCCGCGACTGGAGCCTCCATGCCGTTCGCCCATCCGTAGAGGCAGGCTCCGGCGTACATGTCGCCGGCGCCGTTTGTATCCCGGGCCGTCACCTCATAGCCTGGTACGGTCACGCTCCGGCCGTTCGTCACGGTCATGCTGCCACGACGGCCCAGTGTCACATTGCAGGTGCGGGCGATGTCTTTCAACTGGGCGATCGCGATATCGAGGCGGTCGCTCCCCGCCCAGGTCAGCGCCTCTTCTTCGTTGCAGAAAAGGTAGTTCACGCCGTTCCCGAGAAGTTGCTCGAGATTGTCCCGGAACAGCGTCACGATGCTGGGATCCGACATGCTCACCGCTGTGGCCACGCCGTGCTCTTCCGCGAATTGCCGGCATGCCGACGCGGCTTCCAGTCCGGCCGGAGAAGAACTGAGATAACCTTCGACGTAGAAAATCCGGGAGTTTGACAGCGCGGATTCGTCGATTTCCGCGGCGCCCAGCGCGCTCGACACCCCCAGAAAGGTACTCATTGTCCGTTCCGCGTCGTCCGTGACCAGAACGAGACAGCGCCCGGACTTGCCGATAGCCGCAGCGGCGCCCGGGTTGGTGTCGATACCGAATTCCGCCATGTTGTCCAGAAAAAAGCGGCCCGTTTCATCGTCGGCGACCTTGCAGGAATAGTATCCCTGGCCGCCGAATCCCTGGACGGCGACGACCGTGTTGGCCGCCGAGCCGCCGCTGCTCCGTTCGGGTCTGAACTCGGAAAGATCCTCCACCAGGGTGACGATGCGCTCCTCGTCGACCAGGGTCATGTGACCTTTTGCGATCCCGCGGCTCGCCAGGAAGGCGTCGTCGACGCGGTATTCCATGTCCACTAGGGCATTGCCCAGTCCGTAGACGTCGTACATGTCTCGATGCCGTCGCAGCTAGGGTCCTGTCACACGTGTTTCTACGCCTTCAGAGCGAGCAGGACGCGCCTTGCCACAGACTCCGTGGGGCACGCTGAAGGCGTAGAAACACGTGTGACGGGACACCAGCCCGCATATCTCACCAAGGGCCGCGATGATCGCGCAGGATTTTCTGGTCCACATGCGAGAGGCAAGCCCCTCGCGCTCCCCCGCTGAGGGCTCCGTGCGCGTGCTCGCGAGCGGAAGCATAGCCCCGCCTATGGTGGAGCGAGCACGTGCGCGCACGCGGGCAAAAGACCAGCGAGGGCGCGGCCAGCGCAGTCCGTGCCGGGCGGAACCTCCAAAAAGCGAAGGTACCTGATTGAAACGCAATGACATTCAGTGACTCAACAAGCGCCTTGGTGAGATATGCGGGCTAAGTTACAGGTCGGAAAACGCGCAATCGGCGGCGGCGAGCGTGGCGTCGAGCACGTCCGGTGCGTGGTGCAGGCCGAGGAACCCTGCTTCGAACGCGCTCGGAGCCAGGTAGACGCCGCGGTTGAGCATCCCATGAAAGAAGCGGTTGAAAGTATCGACGCTCGAATTCGCGACATGGCTGAACTCGGTGACGTCCTCCGGAGCGTCGAAGAACAGGCTGAACATGCCGCAGGCAAAGTTCACGGTCAGCTTGCAGTTGTGGCGGACGGCCAGTTCCCGGAGACCGTTCGCAAGCCGTTCGGTGCGCTCTGCCAGCACCGTGTAGAAATCCTCGTCGACCGCTTTCAGCATGGCGATGCCGGCAGCCACGGCCAGGGGATTGCCCGACAGCGTACCGGCCTGGTAGACCGGTCCGGCGGGCGCGATGTGATCCATGATGTTGGCTGTTCCGCCGAAAGCGCCGATCGGCAGGCCGCCCCCGATGACTTTGCCCAGGGTCGTCAGGTCCGGCGTGACGCCGTAACGTGCCTGGGCGCCGCCCAGCGCGACGCGAAAACCGGTCATCACCTCATCGAAGATCAGCAGGCTTCCAGTGCCGGCAGTGATTTCCCGCAACCCTTCCAGAAATCCCGCCACTGGCGGTACGCATCCCATATTGCCGGCCACGGGTTCCAGGATCACCGCGGCGATCTGCCCCGGATAAGCGTCGAATGCCCGGCGAACCGCATCGAGGTCGTTGAACGGCAGCGTCAGGGTTTTCGATGCCACGGCATCGGGAACGCCCGGAGAGTTGGGGATGCCCAGCGTCAGGAGCCCGGACCCGGCCCTGACCAGCAGCGAGTCCGAATGTCCGTGGTAGCAACCATCGAACTTCAGGACGAGATCTCGCCCGGTGAAGCCCCTGGCGAGTCGAATGGCGGACATCGTCGCCTCCGTGCCGGAGTTGACGAGCCGGACTTTTTCGATGCCCGGCACCATGGAAACGACCAGCTCCGCAAGTTCGGTCTCCTGTTCGGTCGGAGCGCCGAAACCGAGCGCGCGGCCCGCCTGCGCCTTGATGGCCTCGACGACGCTGCTGTGACGGTGACCGAGCAGCATCGGTCCCCAGGACGCGACGTAGTCGATGTATCGGTTGCCGTCGACGTCCACAAGGTAGACGCCGTCGCCGGATTCGAAGAAGACCGGGTAGCCGCCGACACCCCTGAACGCCCGGACCGGAGAATTGACGCCGCCCGGAATGGAACGCGACGCGCGCGCGAACAGGGCCTTGGATTTGCTGCGGTCCATGGGATGCTCCCGAACTAGAACGGTTTTACGACCGCGAGGACGATCACGACGATGAGTGCCGCTGTGGGTATTTCGTTGAACACGCGCAGGAATCTGTCCCCTTGCGCGGGATTGCCGGCGGCCAGGGTGCGCATGATCCTCATGCAGTAGTGGTGATAACCGATCAACAGTATGACCAGGGCGATTTTTGTCCAGAGCCAGGCCGCGGCGCGGTGCGCCTGCCACGTCTCCACGAGCGCCCAGATCCCGAAAACCAGGGTGGCGATCATGGCGGGATTCATGATGATCCGGTACAGCCTGGACTCCATGACCGCGAAGCGTTCGCGGCTGACCGTATCCGTTGCGGCGCGGTGATAGACGAACAGGCGGGGCAAGTAGAGGAGGCCCGCGAACCAGCACACCATGGCGATGACGTGCGCCGCCTTTATCCACAGGTAACCTGCGGAAATTGTTGCGTAATCGGTCATTGATCCGCCTGTCGAGCGCCGGCGTTGCAGTTTACAGGCACTTGGAGATTGGAACACCTTGGGGCAGGCAGAGGAGGAGCAACGGCTGATATAGTCGCTGTCCCGTTCCTGGAATCGCAACCGGTTGAGTTGTCTTGGTGTTTCGTCGCGACAAATCTGCGGCGCATCGGCGCATGACGGTCGTGTCGTGGACGCCGCTCCGGCGCTCGCTAGTCGTGCTGGGGCTGGCGGCGGCGATGGTGAGCGCAGTCTTGGCGGGTTACCTGTGGGCTGTGCGCCAATCGGAACTCGACCGGGATTATCTCGGTCGTCTGGGCGGACAAATCAGGGTACTGGAACTCGAACTGGAGGATGCCAGCCGGCAACTGGCGGATGCCAATCTCGCTCGTGAAGTCGACCGTGAGGCACTTGCGATTCAGCGCGAAGAGATGGCCGAACTGCACAAGACCGTCCGGGAAATGCGCGAACAACTCGGATTCTACCGTCGGCTGATGGATGCATCCTCTCCCGGACAGGCATTGCAGGTTGCCGATTTCGAATGGTTTGGTGGAGAGGGTTCCGGCGCCTACCGTTTCCGGCTGCTGTTGACCCGTCCAACGGAACAGGGCGATTGGATAAGCGGCACGGCCAGGCTCGTTGTATCGGGTCTGCAGGGGGGCAACGAACGTGAACTGTCCTTGCCGGAAATCTCCGAAACGGCTTCCTATCCTCTCGAATACCGATTCCGTTACTTTCAACGGCTGTCCGGTTCGCTGACGCTGCCGGCGGGTTTTCGCCCGCTGCGAGTAACGGTGAGATTGTTCTCACCGGGGCGGAACACCGCGGAAGTCGAGCGTACGTTCAGGTGGGCCGAAACGCCGGGATAGCGTTGGGACCCAAGCCGAAGCCGGCGACTTGCGCTACCATGAGCGGTCCCCGGTTAAGGGACGGAGACAGATCATGGTCAAGTCGAAAGCGGATAAGAACGTTACGCTCATTGCCGGCAACACGTCCGTCGAAGGACACGTCCGGTTTTCGGGCGAACTTTATGTGAACGGCACGGTCGTGGGCGACATTGTCGGCCCGGAAGAGGCGCAAGGCGCCCTTGTGGTCAGCGAGGAAGGTTCGGTGAAGGGCGAGATCCGGGCGCCCAACGTTATCGTTTCCGGCAGTGTGGAAGGCGATGTGCATGCGGATGTGCGGGTGGAACTGGGCAAGAGCGCTCGGGTTCGCGGCGACATCTATTACAAGCTGGTCGAAGTCCACGTTGGGGCGGTCATCGATGGCCGCATGGTGCCGCAGGTGGAAACGGCCGGGAACGTGCATGCCTTGCCCGTAGGCGCCCGGGACGACGACGGCCCGGTGGGTTGAACCGATGGCGCCCTGTATAATTCGAGCAGGCTCAATGGAATAACCGGCTATGTCCTGGCAAGCGCAGATTGCATTTTCGGAGCGGGCCGCCAACAAGGTGCGGCAGCTCATCGAGGAGGAAGGCGATGACCTCAAGCTCCGGGTGTTCATCACCGGTGGGGGCTGTAGCGGGTTCTCCTATGGGTTCACTTTCGATGAGGCCGTTGCCGACGACGATGCGGTCGTCGAGCGCGATGGGATCACGATGGTGGTGGACAGCCTGAGTTATCAGTACCTGTCCGGGTCCGAAGTCGACTACAAGGAAGACCTGCAGGGCTCTCAGTTCGTTGTCAGCAATCCGAACGCCGCTTCGACCTGTGGATGCGGAAACTCCTTCGCGATCTGACCCGTACGCTCCCGTCTTGCCGCGGTCTCCGATTGGGATGATGGATATGCGGGGCTAGGGAGCGTAGACCGCCCCGAGGATTCGCGGGCCACTGGCGCCGGTGACTCCCCCTACATTGCCCGGCGCTTCAACCAGGCGCTGGTGAGCCAGCCAGGCAAAAGCCGCCGCCTCGATGGCATCCCCGTTCCAGCCATGCCGGTCGGTCGTTTCCACGACACAACCCGAGAGCTCGTCCAGGCGTTGCATCAGGAAACGGTTCAAGCGGCCTCCGCCGCAGACAAGCAGGCGTTGAACGGAAGGAGCCCAGCGCTTCAGGGCGTCGACGATCGACCGGGCCGTGAATTCCAGGAGCGTGCGCTGAACGTCCCGGGGTTTCAGGTCCGGATCGAGCACGGAGTGGACCCAGTTCAGATTGTAGTGTTCCTTGCCGGTACTCTTCGGCGGCGTTCTTTGCAGATAGGGGTCCTCCAGCAGCGCGCCCAGCAGCCCTGAGACCACTCGACCGCCGGATGCCCAGACGCCCGCTTCATCGTAGCGCCGGCCGGTGTGCACTTCGCACCAGGCATCCAGCAGGGCATTGCCGGGACCGGTGTCGAATCCGCTCAAGGGTTCCAGTACGGTGACGTTTGCGATGCCGCCGATGTTGAGCACCGCCCGGCGTTCGGCGTCCCTGGCGAAGATTCTCACGTGAAACGGTGGAACCAGCGGAGCGGCCTCGCCGCCGGCGGCCATATCGCGCCGGCGGAAGTCGGCTACGGTCGTTATGCCGGTAATTTCAGCGATCAGGTTCGGGTCGCCTATCTGAAGAGTGAACGGTGATGGGTCGCGGGGGCGGTGTCTGACCGTTTGACCATGGCTGCCGATGGCGCGCGGTTCGCCGTCGGGGAGGATCGCTCCGGTCAGGAAGTGCGTGATGGATTCGCCGATGAACCGGCCGAGCGCGGTATCCGCGCGGCCGAGCCGGTCCAGGTTGTCGTCGATGCCCTGGCCCAGCTGAATCAGTTCGTTGCGCAGGGCATCGGGCAGGGGCCGCGTCTCATGGGCCAGCAGACGGGTGGTGTCGTTGTCGATGTCGACGAGAGCCAGGTCGAGACCGTCGACGCTGGTACCGGTGATTGCGCCGATGTAGAGCAGGTTACCGGCTCAAGTAGGCCAACTGTGTCTGTTTTCGGCTGTCCAGCAGAGCGAACAGCGGCGCGGCTGCCTTGCTGAAACGCTCCAGCTCGGCTTCGGGTACCGGATTCGCGTCCGGCAGCCTGACCGTGCGAGGATTCTTGTGTACGCCGTGGACGAGAAATTCATAGTGCAGGTGGGGCCCGGTGGCCCACCCGGTCGAGCCCACGTAGCCGATGGTCTGACCCTGCCGCACCGTGGCTTTGGCGCGAACGCCACGGGCGAACCTGGTGAGGTGGAGATACTTGGTGACAAACTGTTCGCCGTGGCGAATGACGACGTAGTTGCCGTTCGGGCGTGTTCTTCCGGCCTTTATGACCTTGCCATGGCCGGAAGCCAGCACCGGTGTGCCCGTCGGGGCGGCGTAGTCGATCCCGCGATGCGGCATGGCGCGGTTCCATAGCGGGTGCTTGCGCCTGAGATTGAAGTTGGAACTGATGCGCGTGAACGAGACCGGGGCGCGCAGAAAAGCCTTGCGCATGCTTTTGCCGGACGGATCGTAGTAGCTCGACTGTCCTGATGAATCCCGGTACAGCACGGCGCGGTAACTGTCGCCTCGATTGACGAATTCGGCAGCCAGGATATCGCCGTAGCCGACGAACTGTTCCCCGAGGTACAACTCTTCGAGCAGCACGTGAAAGGCATCGCCTGCCCGGATATCCAGCACGAAATCGATATCCCACTGAAAGATCTCCGCGAGTCGCAGCGTCACCGAATCTTCGAGCCCGGCACGCTGGCTGGCCACAAACAGGCTGTGGTCGATGATGCCGTGGCGGTATCGGGTCACGCGTTCCGGTTCGGCAATCACTTCAACGCCTGCGAAGCCGTCGCCTACCCGGGAGAACCCCAGCGTTTCCAGCGGGCCGGGCGAATAGCTCAGTTTCATCAGCCGGTTATCCGCATCGGTGCCGATGGTCAGCTGATGGCCGGGATAGATGGACTGCAGGCGAGGCCCGAAGGGTTGCGATGCGACCAGCCTGTGGAGGTCTCCCGCGGGAATGCCCCTGCGCTTGAACAGGTTCGCTAGGTTGTCGCCGGAGCGGACCTGGAGCGTCTCGATAGTCGGGCCGTTGCGATGCGGGATTGTGCCTTGTTCTTCGGTGATTGGGGCTGCTTCGGGAATAGCGACGAGTACATCCTGCTGTATTGACCGCTCTAACGCATCGAGCCCGGGGCTGATTTCCTTGCCTTGGGGGTTGTGGACAAATCTGGCTACGACGAAAGGGCAGAGACACAGGCCAAAAATGGCAACGGCGGCCAGGTGGGATGTCGGGAACTTGTTGACTTTCAAGATCGAACGCGCCGTGGCGGCTGTTGTTTTATTTTCATGCGTCGGCTCTGTGGAAAACTCTTCAAAAATCGAAGGGTTAGGGGCCTGATCTCACAGTCGTCTCAACATGCGGGTAGTATACGCATTTCCGTCGCGTTGAAAACCCCGAGAAAGTGGACGATCGGTGGAGGCTCCCCGGCGGGCCAAGTCTGTTCCGGTAGCGGCTGCAACGCCGCGACCATTCCCGGCGGACCGCGCCTTGCCAGGAACGTGCACGCGACCACTGATCCGCAATGATCAGTTGGTTCCAGGTGGTTCGACCACTAGCACTAGTTCGCTGACATCGGGCGTGGAATCCGTCGCGGAACACGGTTCGGGTGCGATCTGTTAAATTGTCGCCCGCTACTCGCAACAGTCCGGACAGGCTGGACACCTCATGGCTTTGGATACATTGGAACGGCGTGGGCTGGTCACCCGGGTTTCCGATCGGGCGCGGCTTGGCGAACATCTGGCCGGTTCGTCGCGGACGCTCTATTGCGGCTTCGACCCCACGGCGGACAGCCTGCACATCGGCAGTCTCGTCCCGTTGTTGACGCTCAGGCGTTTCCAGAACGAGGGACACCGTCCGATTTTGCTGCTCGGCGGTGCGACGGGATTGATCGGGGACCCGTCCTTCCGGGACGACGAACGGGGACTCAATGACGGGAAAATCGTCGAAGACTGGGTCGAAAGCATCCGGCGTCAGGTTGAACACTTCCTGGACTTCGAGGGCCGTTCGGGGGCGATCATGGCGAACAACCTGGACTGGACGGGCGGGATGGATCTCATCCGGTTCCTTCGCGAAGTGGGCAAGCACTTTTCGGTGAATGCCATGATTCAGCGGGACTCCGTAAAGAGCCGGCTGGAGCGCGCCGGCGAGGGTATCTCCTATACGGAATTCAGCTACATGCTACTGCAGGCAAACGATTACCTGGAGTTGGCCGAGCGCTATGGATGCTCGCTGCAGGTGGGCGGCAGCGACCAGTGGGGCAACATCGTTTCCGGCATCGACCTGGTGCGTCGGCGGTTGCGGCGCGAAGTCTTCGCCCTGACGGTATCCCTGGTCGCACGGGCGGATGGCGTCAAATTCGGCAAGACCGCCGAGGGCGCGATCTGGCTCGACCCGGCGAGAACGTCGCCTTACCGATTCTATCAGTACTGGTTGAACAGCCCGGATGCGGACGTGATTCGCTTTCTGAAGTTCTTCACCTTTCTGGATCTCGCTGAGATCGATGCCCTGGAAAGGGAAGTTCGCGCGGCGCCACAGTTGCGATCCGCCCAGACACGGCTGGCTGAGGAGGTGACCGAGTTGGTGCACGGCCGGGAGGCGCTGCGCTCGGCGCAACGGATCGCGAAGTGTCTGTTCGGGGGTGCGGTGCAGTCGCTCGAGGAAGGGGATCTCGAGCAACTCCGGCTTGACGGCCTGGATTGCACCGGGATTCCGGCAGACCGTGCGGGCCTTTTGGCTGCGCTGGCCGATAGCGGCCTGGCCGGGTCCCGGGGCGCTGCCCGCAAGCTCGTCGGAGCTGGGGGCGTCTCGGTCAACGGCGTAATACAGGACGATACCGAGCGGATCCTGGACTTTACGGATGCCCTGCACGGCAAGTACTACCTGCTCCGCCGCGGCAAGAAGAGCTGGCATTTGCTCGTTCGGCGCCAAGTCGTACCTGCGGTTTGACCCCGGTTGGCGCTCCGGCGCCTTGCTAAGTGGTCTGAGCCGCGTATAATCCGCACCCCTTGCCCCCCGGCCTGGCCTTGGGGGACGCTCTTTAAAAAACGAAATAAGTAGTTGTTCTATAAGTACATAGAACGGCAAACAAGCCATTCGTGTGGGTGTCCGTTTCGCAATTGCGGAATGAACATCAATTCGCTTGAGCCTTGTTGAGAACTCGTGCGAGGCGACTCGCACAATGTTTTAAACTGAAGAGTTTGATCATGGCTCAGATTGAACGTTGGCGGCAGGCTTAACACATGCAAGTCGAACGAGAAAGCGCCTTCGGGCGCGAGTAAAGTGGCGGACGGGTGAGTAACGCGTAGGAACCTGCCCGGCAGAAGGGGACAACTCGGGGAAACTCGAGCTAATACCGTATGACATCTCCTGTCTTCACGACGGGGGTTCAAAGGGGGCCTATCCTTGGAAGCTCCCGCTGCCGGAGGGGCCTGCGTTGGATTAGCTGGTTGGTAGGGTAATGGCCTACCAAGGCAACGATCCATAGCTGGTCTGAGAGGACGATCAGCCACACTGGAACTGAGACACGGTCCAGACTCCTACGGGAGGCAGCAGTGGGGAATCTTGGGCAATGGGCGCAAGCCTGACCCAGCCATGCCGCGTGTGTGAAGAAGGCCTTCGGGTTGTAAAGCACTTTCAGTGGTGAAGAAAAGCCAGCGGTTAATAGCCGCCGGTCTTGACGTTAACTACAGAAGAAGCACCGGCTAACTCCGTGCCAGCAGCCGCGGTAATACGGAGGGTGCGAACGTTAATCGGAATTACTGGGCGTAAAGCGCGCGTAGGCGGTTCGGTAAGTGGGATGTGAAAGCCCCGGGCTCAACCTGGGAATTGCATTCCAAACTGCCGGACTTGAGTATGGTAGAGGGAGGTAGAATTTCCTGTGTAGCGGTGGAATGCGTAGATATAGGAAGGAATACCAATGGCGAAGGCAGCCTCCTGGACCAATACTGACGCTGAGGTGCGAAAGCGTGGGGAGCAAACAGGATTAGATACCCTGGTAGTCCACGCCGTAAACGATGAGAACTAGCCGTTGGGCTCCTTGAGGGCTTAGTGGCGCAGCTAACGCGATAAGTTCTCCGCCTGGGGAGTACGGCCGCAAGGTTAAAACTCAAATGAATTGACGGGGGCCCGCACAAGCGGTGGAGCATGTTGTTTAATTCGATGCAACGCGAAGAACCTTACCACCCCTTGACATCCACGGAACTTTCCAGAGATGGATTGGTGCCTTCGGGAACCGTGTGACAGGTGCTGCATGGCTGTCGTCAGCTCGTGTCGTGAGATGTTGGGTTAAGTCCCGTAACGAGCGCAACCCTTGTCCTTATTTGCCAGCGGGTAAAGCCGGGAACTTTAAGGAGACTGCCGGTGACAAACCGGAGGAAGGTGGGGACGACGTCAAGTCATCATGGCCCTCACGGGGTGGGCTACAAACGTGCTACAATGGGCGGTACAAAGGGCTGCGACCCAGCAATGGTGAGCGAATCCCAAAAAACCGCTCGTAGTCCGGATAGGAGTCTGCAACTCGACTCCTTGAAGTCGGAATCGCTAGTAATCGCGAATCAGAATGTCGCGGTGAATACGTTCCCGGGCCTTGTACACACCGCCCGTCACGTCATGGGAGTGGGTTGCACCAGAAGTAGCTAGTCTAACCTCTCTTTCGGGAGGGGGGGACGGTTACCACGGTGTGGTCCATGACTGGGACGAAGTCGTAACAAGGTAGCCGTAGGGGAACCTGCGGCTGGATCACCTCCTTAAACCTGAAGTCCTTAAGCGTTCTGCCGTCCGAACGAGTTCGGATGGGCCAGGCGCGAGAACGGACCATTGGCTCACGGATTGATTCGGGCAGCCGCCGAGCGCCGCATCGTGGCGCGAGGAACTGTCCGGCGTTCCAAGATCCGGAACGGCGCCCACACGAATGGCTTGTGACTACTTCGAACGAGGCGTCGCCTCAAGGCCAGCGGGAGAGCCGTGGACTCAATTGTTATCCTTCAAGCGATCCAGGTATTTCCCGCGAACGAAGTTCGTTTCCGCGATCGGGGTTTAGAGGCGTATTGGAGATTGCAGCGGGTCTGTAGCTCAGCAGGTTAGAGCGCACCCCTGATAAGGGTGAGGTCGGTGGTTCAAATCCACCCAGACCCACCAGTCAAACCGGAAAGGGGCCGTAGCTCAGCTGGGAGAGCGCCTGCCTTGCACGCAGGAGGTCAGGAGTTCGATCCTCCTCGGCTCCACCAAATTCGTGTTTTCAATGACTATCCCGAGAACCCGCATCCGATGGCGAAGCTCGTCTCCGCTATGGGATGTGGGCTCTTCAGTCCGCTGAACACCGGTTCGACGGGCAGCCCCGCTCTTTAAAAATTCAGAGATATGTAGCCGCATTGTTATTCAATGCGATAACAACGCGGGTAGCTTGCCGTACCCAACGGCAAGCGATCTTTGCCGTATTTAACGGTAAAGAAAATAGATGCGTCTTGGTGCGGCTTTGCAGTGCTTTGCAATGCTAAAGTCGCCCGGCAATGAGATGCCATGTAAGCCAACTGGCGTGTTGGATTATATGGTCAAGCAATTAAGTGCATCGGGTGGATGCCTAGGCAGCGGAAGGCGATGAAGGACGTCGTAGCCTGCGATAAGCCTCGGGGAGCCGGCTAACTGGCTTTGATCCGGGGATTTCCGAATGGGGAAACCCACCGCTTATGCGGTATTCATACCTGAATTCATAGGGTATGAAGGCGAACCCGGGGAACTGAAATATCTAAGTACCCGGAGGAAAAGAAATCAACCGAGATTCCCTCAGTAGCGACGAGCGAACGGGGACCAGCCCTTAAGCCACCGATTCGTTAGTGGAAGTTTCTGGAAAGTAACGCGATACAGGGTGACAGCCCCGTACACGAAAACGAATCTTTGGTGAAATCGAGTAGGACGGGACACGTGAAACCCTGTCTGAACTGTCTTTTGACGAGGGGGGACCATCCTCCAAGGCTAAATACTCTCCGCTGACCGATAGTGAACCAGTACCGTGAGGGAAAGGCGAAAAGTACCCCTGTGAGGGGAGTGAAATAGACCCTGAAACCGGATGCATACAAGCAGTGGGAGCCTGCCACTACCCGGCTTTTGGAAATATCCTTCGGGAGAAAGTCCGTATAAGGCTGGGAACAAGGGTGGGTGACTGCGTACCTTTTGTATAATGGGTCAGCGAGTTACTTTTACTGGCAAGGTTAACCATTTAGGGGAGCCGTAGGGAAACCGAGTCTGAACAGGGCGTCAGCCTCCTGCTCGCAGGAGGGAGTCGGTAGGAGTAGACCCGAAACCGAGCGATCTAGCCATGGGCAGGGTGAAGGTTGAGTAACATCAACTGGAGGCCCGAACCCACTAATGTTGAAAAATTAGGGGATGACCTGTGGCTCGGAGTGAAAGGCTAATCAAGCTCGGAGATAGCTGGTTCTCCCCGAAATCTATTTTGGTAGAGCCTCTCGTTTTTCACCACCGGGGGTAGAGCACTGTTTGGGCTAGGGGGTCACCTAGACTTACCAACCCCATGCAAACTCCGAATACCGGTGAGTGCAATCGAGGGAGACACACGGCGGGTGCTAACGTCCGTCGTGGAAAGGGAAACAACCCAGACCGCCAGCTAAGGTCCCCAAGTAACAGTTAAGTGGGAAACGATGTGGGAAGGCCCAGACAGCCAGGAGGTTGGCTTAGAAGCAGCCATCCTTTAAAGAAAGCGTAACAGCTCACTGGTCGAGTCGGCCTGCGCGGAAGATGTAACGGGGCTCAAACTGTTCACCGAAGCTGCGGATGCCGGATTTCTCATGAAGTCCGGCATGGTAGGGGAGCGTTCTGTAAGCCTGTGAAGGCGGACCGGGAGGTTCGTTGGAGGTATCAGAAGTGCGAATGCTGACATGAGTAACGATAAAGGGGGTGAAAATCCTCCTCGCCGGAAGACCAAGGGTTCCTGCGCAACGCTCATCGGCGCAGGGTGAGTCGGCCCCTAAGGCGAGGCCGAAAGGCGTAGTCGATGGGAAGCAGGTTAACATTCCTGCACCGATCGTGGCTGCGACGGGGTGACGGAGAAGGCTAGGCCGGCCTGGCGATGGTTGTCCAGGTTTAAGCACGTAGGCCGAGGTTCCAGGAAAATCCGGGATCTCAAGGCTGAGGTGTGATGACGAACCGCTCTTATACGAGCGGAAAGCGGCTGATGCCATGCTTCCAAGAAAAACCTCTAAGCTTCAGGCTACGACCGACCGTACCCCAAACCGACACAGGTGGTCGGGTAGAGAATACCAAGGCGCTTGAGAGAACTCGGGTGAAGGAACTAGGCAAAATGGCACCGTAACTTCGGGAGAAGGTGCGCCGCTGACGGTGACGGGACTTGCTCCCGAGAGCTGCCGGCGGTCGAAGATACCAGGTGGCTGCGACTGTTTATTAAAAACACAGCACTCTGCAAACTCGCAAGAGGACGTATAGGGTGTGACGCCTGCCCGGTGCCGGAAGGTTAATTGATCAGGTTAGGCCGCGAATTCGTTCGTAGCCGAAGCTTGTGATCGAAGCCCCGGTAAACGGCGGCCGTAACTATAACGGTCCTAAGGTAGCGAAATTCCTTGTCGGGTAAGTTCCGACCTGCACGAATGGCGTAACGATGGCCACACTGTCTCCACCCGAGACT
Source organism: Candidatus Azophilus sp. (assembly GCA_965220425.1). Classification (GTDB taxonomy): domain Bacteria; phylum Pseudomonadota; class Gammaproteobacteria; order Pseudomonadales; family Azotimanducaceae; genus Azophilus. Next base: position 691,469 of record OZ244830.1, read on the forward strand.
CAGTGAAATTGAAATCGCGGTGAAGATGCCGTGTACCCGCGGCTAGACGGAAAGACCCCGTGAACCTTTACTACAGCTTCGCACTGGACTTTGACTTGGTTTGTGTAGGATAGGTGGGAGACTTTGAAGCGGAGGCGCTAGCCTCCGTGGAGTCAACCTTGAAATACCACCCTGGTCAAGTTGGGGTTCTAACTCAGGTCCATGATCTGGATCGAGGACAGTGTGTGGTGGGTAGTTTGACTGGGGCGGTCTCCTCCTAAAGAGTAACGGAGGAGCACGAAGGTACACTCAGCATGGTCGGAAATCATGCAGTGCGTGTAAAGGCAGAAGTGTGCTTGACTGCGAGGCTGACGGGCCGAGCAGGGTCGAAAGACGGTCTTAGTGATCCGGTGGTTCTGTATGGAAGGGCCATCGCTCAACGGATAAAAGGTACTCCGGGGATAACAGGCTGATACCGCCCAAGAGTTCACATCGACGGCGGTGTTTGGCACCTCGATGTCGGCTCATCACATCCTGGGGCCGAAGCCGGTCCCAAGGGTATGGCTGTTCGCCATTTAAAGTGGTACGCGAGCTGGGTTTAGAACGTCGTGAGACAGTTCGGTCCCTATCTGCCGTGGGCGTATGAGATTTGAGAGGAGCTGCTTCCAGTACGAGAGGACCGAAGTGGACGAACCTCTGGTGTTCCGGTTGTCACGCCAGTGGCATTGCCGGGTAGCTATGTTCGGAAGGGATAACCGCTGAAAGCATCTAAGCGGGAAGCCCCCCTCAAGATGAGATCTCACCAAATCTGTAAAGATTTCTGAAGGGCCCTCGTAGACTACGAGGTTGATAGGCAGGGTGTGTAAGCGTCGCGAGGCGTTGAGCTAACCTGTACTAATTGCCCGTGCGGCTTGACCATATAATCGAGCACGTCAAGGCTCAATGACTATGGACTTATTGCCGACGCATCGCCCGCGTTGGGCTGCATATCTTCTGATTCCGCTCGCCGTCCGGCCGGAGCCCGGGCCGGCGGGTACCGGTTTGCCTGACGATACTAGCGTGCTGGAACCACCTGAACCCATCTCGAACTCAGCAGTGAAACGGCACAGCGCCGATGGTAGTGTGGGGTTTCCCCATGTGAGAGTAGGTCGTCGTCAGGCTAATTGTTCCTTCCTTTCTCGAAAACATCGGTTTGTTCGACACACCGGCCCCGCAGTCAGGTGCGGGGTGTCCTCACATTCCGAAGCGGTGCTTCGGCTTGGGCTGGACCCGGGCTGTGAGGGCCTGATCTCAGTCCTCGTTGTTTCAGGATGACTCCGGTTCAGCAGCAGAAGCTGTCGGCGTTGCTTGAACGGCTGGTGCTGGAAGGAAGCCTTCCAGAACCTGAATTCGACGGAGTTCCCATCTCTCCCCGCGCAATGGGTCTCGATGTTCGAAACGGCCGGGTGCTCCTGGCGCCGGGCACAACGATCCTCGATTCCGGCCGAATTCGGGCGGCGTTGATGCCCGACGCGGCCGCATGGTTGCGGGATCTGCAGGTGCGTTGGGTCGTTGATTCGACCAATAGCCGCATGGCGGAAGCGGCGCAGGCGGGTCCTGTCGACGGACTGTGCTGGTTCGCCGAACTGCAGACCGCCGGCCGGGGAAGGCGCGGCCGGAGCTGGATCAGTCCCTTTGCCCGTAACCTCACCCTGAGCATGGGATTCGCACTTGGCGGCGCCCCGGGAGACGCGGGCGCGTTGAGCCTCGCGGTCGGGCTTGCGGTTGCGGATCTGATCGAACGGTTGGGGTTGGCGGAAGTGGCCCTGAAGTGGCCCAATGACGTACTCATCGGTGGCGCCAAGGCGTGCGGCATACTGATCGAATTGGTCGCTCATCGCCGGCCGCTCGAGTGTGTGGTAGGGATCGGGCTGAACTTGAACGTTTCGGCTGGAATTCGGGCCGTCATCGGCCAGGAGGTCGCCGGTCTCAGACAGTACGGTGTCAGGGCCGGTCGCGATGCGATTGCGGCCGAGCTGGTGTCGAACGTGGTTCGTTACGTCGATGAATTCAAGCGATCCGGCTTCCGCGGTATGCGGTCAGCCTATGACGAGGTTCACATCTGCCACGACAGGCCTTGCCGGATCCTGCACGGCAACGTCGAGTACGGAGGCATCGTGGTGGGCGTGACCGACGGCGGCGAGTTGCGGGTGCGGGGGCCGGACGGGGAACGCCGATTCAATGGCGGCGAGGTTTCATTGCGCCAAGGTGCGCAAGGTGCGTGAGTTGCGAAAAAGCGAAGCGGCCTGGTTGATTGCCGTGGTCATCGTCAACGGTATCGTTGCATTGACGCTGCAAGACGGATTCCGGTACTGGCTGTCGACCCCGGTGTTGCCGGAACCGCGGTTGAGCGGGAAACCGGTTCCGAGCCCGTGGATATGTGCCGCCTGGGGCCCGTTTGCGGAAGCGGGCGCGACGGACGAGTTGATTGCGCGTATCGAGGCGATGGGTGGCGAGACGGAACTGATCGCGGGGCGCCTGCGCGCCCGGCCGGACTACCTGCTGCTGGTCGGTCCGCAAGGCTCTTTCGAAGCGGCCCGGCGCGTTCGCGAGGAACTCGGGTCCCAATCCATCGACAGCCACATCGTCCCGCGCGGTCCTTTTGCCAGGGCGCTGGAAGTGGGCGTCTTTGCGGACCCGATGCAGGCTATGGCGCGGCAGGCGCGCGTGGAGGAACTGGGTTACATGGTCGATCTGAAGAAACTGCAGCGCGCCGCGGCCGCGTTCCACCTGGTGGCCCGGCTGGAACGGATTTCCGCGCCTGAGTTGCCTCCCGCCGCTGACTGTGGGGTCATTGCGCCGGGCCACCGGTTTCTATAGAATTCCGCCCCCATTTTAGCCGCCATAGCTCAGCCGGTAGAGCAACTCACTTGTAATGAGAAGGTCCAGGGTTCGATTCCTTGTGGCGGCACCAGGGTATCCTGTCTTGGTGCGGCTGGGCGCGGGGCTGAAAAAGGAAAGCGTTTCAACGGCTTGGCGACCTGGAATGGGCGCTCGAGCGATTTGAATGCCGGTAGGCGAGGGTAGCGGCGTGGACCGTTGCCGAGTGGGAATATTGCGTCGTGCGTTCGTGGCAGGGGCCGTGAATGCATGGCGTGTTTTGCGTTTTGGAAAGCTGGAATTGCACCGGCGTTGGAGGCGGAACAGGTAGCGGCGGCAACTGGTTTCAGGTGGGGTTCCCGAGTGGTCAAAGGGATCAGACTGTAAATCTGACGGCTCAGCCTTCGAAGGTTCGAATCCTTCCCCCACCACCAGAGTGCCGAATACGGCGGGTATAGTTCAGGGGTAGAACCTCAGCCTTCCAAGCTGATGACGCGGGTTCAAGTCCCGCTACCCGCTCCAGTTGGCGAAACCGCGGTTGGCGAAATCGATTGATGGCGTTGCTCACATAGCTCAGCAGGTAGAGCACTTCCTTGGTAAGGAAGAGGTCATCGGTTCGAATCCGATTGTGAGCACCAGTATTGGGCGCGGGCCGTAAGGCAAGGAAAACGGTTAGGACATCACGAGGAAAAAATGGCTAAAGAACGATTCGAGCGGACGAAGCCACACGTTAACGTGGGCACGATCGGTCACGTCGATCACGGCAAGACCACGTTGACGGCGGCACTCACCATGGTGTGCGCGGCCGCGCGCGGCGGTGAAATCCGGGAGTTCGACCAGATCGACAATGCCCCGGAAGAGAAGGCGCGGGGCATAACCATCGCCACGGCGCACGTCGAATACGAGAGCGAGGAGCGCCACTATGCCCATGTCGACTGCCCCGGGCATGCGGACTATGTGAAGAACATGATTACCGGCGCGGCGCAGATGGACGGCGCGGTTCTGGTGGTCTCCGCGGCAGACGGCCCCATGCCGCAGACGCGGGAACACATTCTCCTGTCCCGCCAGGTCGGCGTGCCCAGCATTGTCGTTTACATGAACAAGGCCGACATGGTGGACGACGAGGAAATCATCGAACTCGTCGAGATGGAGGTCCGCGAATTGCTGGATCAGTACGATTTTCCGGGAGACGACACGCCGATCGTCATTGGCAGCGCGCTCAAGGCACTCGACGGCGAAGACAGCGAGTACGGCACCCAATCCATTCAAGCACTGCTCGATGCATTGGACGACTATATCCCGCAACCCGAGCGCCCCGTCGACCAGCCGTTTCTCATGCCGATCGAAGATGTCTTTTCCATCGCCGGCCGCGGCACCGTGGTGACGGGCCGAATCGCCCGCGGCATCGTGAGAGTCGGTGACGAAGTCGAGATTGTCGGCATTCGCGAGACTCAGTCCACGACCTGCACCGGGGTGGAAATGTTCCGCAAGCTGCTCGACGAAGGGCGCGCGGGCGAGAACGTCGGCGTTCTGCTGCGCGGCATCAAGCGGGACGGGGTGGAACGCGGTCAGGTACTCGCGGTTCCGCGGAGCATTACGCCCCACACCGAGTTCGATGCGGAGGTGTACGTGCTGTCCAAGGACGAAGGCGGCCGCCATACGCCGTTCTTCAAGGGCTACCGCCCGCAGTTCTTTTTCGAGACCACCGATGTGACGGGCACGGTCGAACTGCCGAAGGATGTCGAGATGGTGATGCCTGGAGACAACGTGAACATGGCGGTTCAGCTGATCTCGCCCATTGCGATGGAAGAGGGTCAGCGCTTTGCAATTCGAGAGGGCGGCCGCACGGTCGGAGCCGGAGTCGTTACCAGGATTACCCACTAGAAGGCCAGTAGCTCAATTGGCAGAGCAGCGGTCTCCAAAACCGCAGGTTGGGGGTTCGATTCCCTCCTGGCCTGCCAGAATCGGCTGGCCTCGCAACCCATTAAGGGCGTTTGGTGTTTTTGAGATGAGACAGCATCCCGAGTCCCCGGTCGCCGTTGGCGCATGCCGTTTTGTGGCGGAACGCCGAACAGGTACCGCGATGGAGCCGATGTCTTGAACGCCGGTACGGAAACCCTGGCGAGCTTCGACTGGCTGAAATGGCTGGTTACGGCTGCCCTGCTGGGCCTGGGCATATTCGGCAACTGGTACTACCAGGACGAGTCGCTGTTACTGAGGGTACTTGGCCTGCTCGGCATCGCCGTGGTGGCCGTGGGTATTGCCCTGCAGACCGAGCGCGGGCGCGCCATCTGGTCGTTGTTCAAGGAGTCGCGCGCCGAGATTCGGAGGGTCGTGTGGCCGACCCGGCAGGAGACATTGCAGACAACGGTTATCGTTCTGGTGCTTGTGCTGGTGTTTGCGCTGATCCTCTGGCTTCTGGATTCGGGGCTCAGTTGGCTGGTCTCCGCCGTAATCGGATAGTTGAGATGTCGGAAATTTCCGCAAGGCAAAAGAAGTGGTACGTGGTGCACGCCTATTCGGGGTTCGAGAAGAACGTGGCGCGCACGCTCCAGGAGCGGGTCGACCTGTCTCCGCTCAAGGAATGCTTCGGCAGGATCATGGTGCCCGCGGAACCCGTGGTGGAGATGCGGGCCGGCCAGAAACGCCGCAGCGAGCGAAAGTTCTTCCCGGGTTATGTGCTGGTGGAGATGGAATTGAACGACGAGACCTGGCACCTGGTGAACGAAACGCCCCGGGTGATGGGTTTCATCGGCGGTACCGCGGATCATCCGGCGCCGCTTACGGACAAGGAAGCCGGTGCGATTCTCGACCGGGTCGATGCAGGCAGCGAGAAGGCGCGGCCCAAGACCATCTACGAACCGGGCGAGTATGTCCGGGTGGTCGACGGCCCGTTCAACGACTTCAACGGCATGGTCGAGGAGGTCAACTACGAGAAAAGCCGCCTGCGCGTTTCCGTAACGATCTTCGGGCGCTCCACGCCGGTGGAACTCGACTTCGACCAGGTGGAGAAAGGCTGAGACGAATTGCCGCGGCGCCAGCGGCGCGTCGCGAAAGGAACTGAAGAATGGCAAGAAGCACAAAAAGAGTAAGCGCGTACATCAAGCTGCAGGTACCGGCCGGCCAAGCCAATCCGAGTCCGCCGGTCGGCCCGGCCCTGGGCCAGCACGGCGTGAACATCATGGACTTCTGCAAGGCGTTCAACGCCCAGACGCAAAGCCTGGAGCAGGGCATGCCGACGCCGGTGGTGATTACCGTCTATGCCGACCGCACCTTCGGCTTCGTCATGAAAACGCCGCCGGCCTCGGTGCTGCTGCGCAAGGCCGCCCACATCGACAAGGGCAGCGGCATGCCGAATGTCAACAAGGTCGGCAGCGTGACGCGGGCGCAACTCGAGGAAATCGCCAGAATCAAGGATCCCGATCTGACCGCCGCGGACATGGACGCCGCGGTGCGGACCATCGCCGGCAGCGCCCGCAGTGCCGGCATCGAAGTGGAACTGGAGGCAGTCTAGTGGCCAAGCCGACCAGGCGCATGCGCGCCATCGCCGAGCGCGCCGACAAGCACAAGGCCTACCCCATCGACGAGGCAGTGACATTGCTGTCCGAGTTGTCGGAGACGAAGTTCAAGGAGAGCATCGACGTATCCGTCAACCTCGGCGTGGATATACGCCGATCGGACCAGACCCTGCGCGGAGCGACGACGCTGCCGCACGGTACGGGGAAAACGGCTCGCGTGGCCGTGTTTGCCCAGGGCGAGCAGGCCGCCAGGGCGGAGGCAGCGGGCGCCGACGTGGTCGGCCTCGAAGATCTGGCCGAACGTCTTAGGGGCGGCGACCTGAACTTCGACGTGATCGTTGCGACACCGGACACCATGCGCGTGGTCGGGAAACTCGGCAGGCTGCTCGGCCCGCGGGGACTCATGCCCAACCCGAAGACCGGCACCGTGACCGAGGATGTCGAAACCGCCATCGGCAACGCCAAGGCCGGCCAGGTCAAATACCGCACCGACCGCGGGGGCATCGTTCACGGCAGCGTCGGCCAGGTCGGCTTTTCCGCAACGCAGATCAGGGAAAACGTCGAGGCCCTGGTATCGGATCTGCAAAAGGCCAAGCCCTCTGCCTCCAAAGGGGTGTATCTGAAGAAGATCACGTTGTCTACAACGATGGGCCCCGGCGTTCCCATCGATCAATCGACGTTGAACATATAGCCGGGCAAGGGGAGTAACCAGGTGGCATTGAGGCTGAATCAGAAGCAGGACATCGTAGCGGAAGTCAACCGCGAGGCGGGTGAGGCGCTCGCGGCGGTGCTCGCCGACTACCGGGGCATGACGGTCGGCGACATGACGGGCCTGCGCCGGAGGGCGCGGGAAGGCGGCGTCTACCTCAAGGTCGTGCGCAACACGCTGGCTAAACGCGCCGTGGAAGGCACGGAATACGAATGCTTGAACGACGTCCTGACCGGGCCGACGCTGCTGGCGTTCTCCAGAGGCGAGCCCGGTTCCGCGGCTCGGCTGCTGAAGGACTGTGCCAGGGAATACGAGGCGCTGTCGGTCAAGGCCCTCTCGATCGGCGGGCAATTGCTCGATGCCGATCAGCTCGGCCGTGTTGCCGGGCTGCCGACACGGGACGAAGCCATTGCCCTGCTCATGGCGGCCATGCAGGCCCCCATTGCGAAACTTGCGAGAACGCTCGGCGAGGTGCCCGGGAAGCTGGCGCGAACGCTGGCCGCGATTCGCGACGCCAAGGAATCCGGCAGCTAGTGTCCAGGGCACCAGGCAAGCCGGGAACACTCTTGATGATTCTAGGAGATTGAAAATGGCATTGTCCAAAGATGACATCCTGAACGCCATCGCCGAAATGAGCGTCATGGAGGTGGTGGAGTTGATTCAGGCCATGGAGGAGAAGTTCGGCGTTTCCGCGGCAACTGCGGTGGCGGCAGCCCCGGCGGCGGTCAATGGCGACGCGGGCGGCGACGCCGGCGCCGAGGAACAGACCGAGTTCGACGTCATCCTGAGTTCCTTCGGGGACAAGAAGGTCAACGTGATCAAGACGGTTCGCGCGATCACCGGCCTCGGCCTCAAGGAGGCGAAAGCACTGGTGGACGGCGCCCCGTCGCCGGTCAAGGAAGGGGCCGCCAAGGACGAAGCCGAAGACATCCAGAAACAACTCGAAGAAGCCGGCGCACAGGTCGAGCTCAAGTAGTTGAGCCCGACTGACGCATTGCCGCTGACCCCCGGCAGGGGCGTCGGCTTTTTGTCGTTACAAGAACGCGCAAGCGTGGGAGATTCGAATGGCGTATAGCTTCACCGAGAAAAAGCGCATTCGCAAAGACTTCGGCAAGCTGCCGGAGTCCATGCAGCTTCCCTACCTGTTGGCGATTCAGGTGGATTCCTACGGGAAGTTCCTGCAGCTCGAAAAGAAGCCCGCCCAACGGGAGCGAGTCGGGCTGCACGCCGCTTTTCAATCGGTATTCCCGATCCAGAGCTACTCCGGGAACGCGGAGCTTCGCTATGTGGAGTATCGGCTCGGCCAGCCGGTGTTCGATGTCAAGGAATGCGTGCTGCGCGGCGTCACCTATGCGGCGCCGCTCCGGGTCAAGGTGCGCCTGGTGATCTACGACCGCGAATCTTCCGCGAAAAAAATCAAGGAAGTGAGGGAACAGGAAGTCTACATGGGCGAGATCCCCCTCATGACCGAGAACGGCACCTTCATCATCAACGGCACGGAACGGGTTGTCGTTTCCCAGCTGCACCGTTCGCCGGGCGTGTTCTTCGACCATGACCGGGGCAAGACACACAGCTCCGGCAAGCTGCTCTATTCGGCCCGGGTCATACCTTATCGCGGCTCCTGGCTCGATTTCGAATTCGACCCCAAGGACTGCGTCTTTGTTCGCATCGACCGTCGCCGCAAGCTGCCGGCCACCATCGTCCTGAGGGCATTCGAGTATTCCAGCGAAGACATCCTCGACATGTTCTTCGACAAGAATGTCTTCCACGTCAAGAAGAACGGGTTCTCCGTTGACCTCCAGCCCGAGCGCCTGCGTGGGGAAGTGGCGTCGTTCGACATCAAGAACCGGCAGGGGGAAATCATTGTCGAGGCGGGGCGCCGCATCACCGGGCGCCATGTCCGTCTGCTGCAGGACAGCGGCCTGAAGCGTCTCGATGTACCGCGCGACTACCTGCTCGATCGCGTCACGGCCAGGGATGCCGTGGACGAATCCACCGGCGAGATCCTGCTTCCCTGCAATTCGGTAATTACGAATGAAGTATTCGACCGGATGCTGGAACTGGGCATCTCCAGGATCGAAACCATCTACACCAACGATCTCGATTGCGGTCCGTACATCTCCGATACCTTGCGCATCGATCTCACCGGCAACCGTCTTGAGGCGCTGGTGGAAATCTACCGGATGATGCGTCCGGGCGAGCCGCCGACCCGGGAGGCCGCGGAGAACCTGTTCAACAATCTGTTCTTCGCCAATGAGCGCTACGACCTTTCCGCCGTCGGGCGCATGAAGTTCAACCGCCGCCTCGGCCGCGACGACATTACGGGCGAGGGCATCCTCACGAAGGAAGACATCATCGATGTCCTGAAGACCCTCATCGACATTCGCAACGGGCGGGGTTCCGTCGACGACATCGATCACCTGGGCAACCGCCGTGTGCGGTCCGTGGGCGAGATGTCCGAGAACCAGTTCCGCGTCGGACTGATCCGTGTCGAGCGGGCGGTCAAGGAACGGTTGTCGCTTGCCGAGTCGGAAGGCCTGATGCCCCAGGACATGATCAACGCCAAACCCGTGGCGGCTGCCATCAAGGAGTTCTTCGGTTCGAGCCAGCTGTCGCAGTTCATGGACCAGAACAACCCCCTCTCGGAGGTTACCCACAAGCGCCGCGTCTCGGCGCTGGGCCCGGGGGGACTCACCCGGGAACGGGCAGGCTTCGAGGTCAGGGACGTGCATCCGACCCATTACGGGCGCGTCTGTCCGATCGAGACGCCCGAGGGGCCGAATATCGGTCTCATTAACAGCCTGGCGGCGTACGCGCGCACGAACGAGTACGGTTTTCTCGAATCGCCCTACCGAAGGGTCGTCAACGGCAAGGTCACGAGGCACATCGAATACCTGTCCGCCATTGACGAGGCGGAACACGTCATCGCCCAGGCCAGTTCGCCCCTGGACGAAAAAGGCGCTTTCGTCGGCGAACTCGTCGATGTCCGCCATCAGAACGAGTTCACCAAGACAGCGCCGGATAACGTCAACTACATGGACGTATCGCCCAAGCAGGTGGTTTCCATTGCCGCATCGCTGATTCCGTTCCTGGAGCACGACGATGCCAACCGGGCACTGATGGGCTCGAACATGCAACGTCAGGCGGTACCGACTTTGCGGACGGAGAAGCCACTGGTGGGTACGGGCATGGAGCGGCACGTTGCCCGCGATTCGGGAGTCTGCGTGATCGCGGAACGGGGCGGCGTGGTGGACAGTGTCGATGCGGGACGAATCGTGGTCCGTGTGGCCGACGCGGAGACCCAGGCAGGCGAGGCCGGTGTCGACATCTACAACCTCACCAAGTTCACCCGGTCCAATCAGAATACCTGCATCAATCAGCGTCCGCTGGTGAAGCCAGGCGACAGAATCTCCCGGGACGACATCCTCGCGGACGGCCCGTCGGTGGATACCGGAGAACTGGCTTTGGGGCAGAACATGCGGGTCGCATTCATGCCCTGGAACGGTTACAACTTCGAAGACTCCATCCTCGTATCCGAACGGGTGGTGCAGGAAGACCGTTTCACCAGCGTACATATCCAGGAACTGACCTGTATCGCCCGGGATACCAAGCTCGGCCCGGAAGAGATCACCGGCGACATTCCCAACGTCGGGGAGGGCGCGCTGTCGAAGCTCGACGAGTCCGGCATCGTCTACATCGGCGCGGAGGTCGGCGCCGGCGATATCCTGGTCGGCAAGGTCACGCCGAAGGGCGAGACGCAGTTGACGCCGGAGGAGAAACTGCTGCGCGCAATCTTCGGCGAAAAGGCGTCGGACGTTAAGGATACGTCGCTCAGAGTTCCGACCAGCGTCAAGGGCACGGTCATCGATGTCCGCGTATTCACGCGCGACGGCGTCGACAAGGATCAGCGCGCCCGGGATATCGAGCAGGACGAGCTTGCGCAAATCAGGAAGGACCTCGATGACGAGTACCGGATCGTGGAAACGGCGACGTTCGAGCGGCTCAGGGCGGCGCTGACCGGCAACGCGGCGGCCAGCGGCCCCGGCGGTGCGCGGAATCAGGTCGTCGATAGCGGCTATCTCAAAGGCCTGGAACGGGACGACTGGTTCGGCATCCGCATGTCCGACGATGCGCTCAACGCGCAACTCGAGCGGGCGGAAGAGCAACTCAACGAGCGCCGCGAAGCGCTCGATGCCATTTATGCCGACAAGCGGTCGAAGCTCGAGAGCGGCGATGACCTGGCCCCTGGCGTATTGAAGATCGTCAAGGTTTATCTGGCGATCAAGCGGCGCATTCAGCCCGGCGACAAGATGGCGGGCCGGCACGGCAACAAGGGGGTGATCTCCGTGATCATGCCCGTTGAGGACATGCCGTTCGACGAAAACGGCGAGCCGGTGGATATCGTGCTGAATCCGCTCGGCGTACCTTCGCGCATGAACGTCGGGCAGGTCCTCGAAGCGCACCTGGGTTGGGCGGCCAAGGGAATCGGCATCCAGATCAATGCGCTGCTGGAAGCGCAGAGCAAGAATCCCGAGCTCCGCGAGTACCTGCACGAGGTCTACAACACCATCGGCGAGCGACAGGAGAACCTGAAGACGTTGAACGAAGGGGAACTCCGGGAACTGGCGGAGAATCTGCGCGGCGGGCTGCCCATCGCGACACCGGTGTTCGACGGCGCCGCGGAAACCGAGATCAAGCAGATGCTGGCATTGGCCGGCCTTCCGGAGAACGGTCAGGCGGTTCTCTACGACGGACGCACCGGCGACCGGTTCGATCGCCCGGTAACGCTTGGCTACATGTACATGCTCAAGCTCAACCACCTGGTTGACGACAAGATGCATGCCCGATCCACCGGTTCCTACAGCCTGGTGACCCAGCAGCCGCTGGGCGGCAAGGCGCAGTTCGGCGGCCAGCGGTTCGGAGAAATGGAAGTCTGGGCCCTGGAAGCCTATGGGGCCGCCTATACGCTGCAGGAGATGCTCACGGTCAAGTCGGACGATGTGGGCGGACGCACGACCATGTACAAGAACATCGTCGACAGCAACTTCCACATGGAGGCGGGGATGCCGGAGTCCTTCAACGTGCTGGTGAAGGAAATACGGTCCCTGGGTATTGACATCGAACTGGAAACCGAATGACCCGGGTAGTCGGGCCCGCGGGAAATCTGAACGAATGGTAGCCGGAGGAAGACCTTGAAGGACTTGCTAAATCTGCTGAAGGATCAAGGGGATACGAACGAGTTCGACTCGCTGCGTATTGGTTTGGCTTCACCGGAGATGATCCGGTCCTGGTCGTTCGGCGAGGTCAAGAAACCCGAGACCATCAACTACCGCACTTTCAAGCCGGAGCGCGACGGACTGTTCTGCGCGCGCATTTTCGGCCCCGTTAAGGACTACGAGTGCCTGTGCGGCAAGTACAAGCGCCTGAAGCACCGGGGCGTGATCTGCGAGAAGTGCGGCGTCGAGGTGACTCTGGCGAAAGTGCGTCGCGAACGGATGGGTCACATTGAGCTCGCGAGCCCCGTCGCCCATATCTGGTTCCTGAAGTCGCTGCCTTCCCGGATCGGGCTGTTGCTCGACATGACCCTGCGCGACATCGAACGGGTTCTCTACTTCGAGTCCTATGTCGTTATCGATCCCGGGCTGACGGACCTGGAAACCGGACAGCTTCTCACCGACGAAGAGTATTACGCGAAACTCGAGCAGTTCGGCGACGAATTCGAGGCCCGCATGGGCGCTGAAGCCATTCAGCAGTTCCTGCTTTCCATGGACATGGAAGCGGAAATCGCCAGGCTCCGGGAAGAGATTCCCGCCACCAATTCGGAAACCAAGATCAAGAAGCTTTCCAAGCGGCTCAAGCTGATGGAAGCCTTCGTCAGTTCCGGCAACCGGCCGCAATGGATGATCCTGACGGTGCTGCCGGTCCTGCCGCCGGACCTGCGTCCCCTGGTGCCCCTCGACGGCGGGCGCTTTGCCACATCGGACCTGAACGATCTGTACCGGCGGGTGATCAACCGCAACAACCGTCTGAAGCGGCTTCTGGACCTGTCCGCTCCGGACATCATCGTCCGGAACGAAAAACGCATGCTGCAGGAGTCGGTGGATGCGCTCCTGGACAACGGCCGTCGCGGTCGCGCCATCACGGGTTCCAACAAGCGACCGCTGAAATCCCTGGCCGACATGATCAAGGGCAAGCAGGGGCGGTTCCGGCAGAACCTGCTCGGCAAGCGGGTGGACTATTCCGGGAGGTCCGTGATTGTGGTGGGGCCCACCCTGAAGCTGCACCAGTGCGGCCTCCCCAAAAAGATGGCGCTCGAACTGTTCAAGCCGTTCATCTTCGGCAAGCTGGAGGCCCGTGGGCTCGCGACCACCATCAAGGCCGCGAAAAAGATGGTGGAGCGGGAGACCGCGGAGGTCTGGGATATCCTGGCGGAAGTCATCCGCGAGCATCCGGTACTGTTGAACCGGGCGCCGACGCTGCATCGCCTGGGCATACAGGCATTCGAGCCGGTATTGATCGAGGGCAAGGCCATTCAGCTGCATCCCCTGGTCTGCACGGCCTACAACGCTGACTTCGACGGTGACCAGATGGCGGTACACGTCCCGTTGACGCTCGAGGCACAGCTCGAATCCCGGGCGCTGATGATGTCGACCAACAACATACTGTCGCCGGCCAGCGGCCAGCCGATCATCGTTCCGTCACAGGACGTGGTGCTGGGCATCTATTACATGACGCGTGAAATGGTCAATGCCAGGGGCGAAGGGATGACATTCGCGGACACCGACGAGGTGCACCGCGCCTATCATGCCGGCGAAGTCGATCTGCATGCGCGGATCAAGGTCCGGGTACCTGATTTCGCGGTCCCGGAGGACGGATTGTCGGTTGCCCGTCTCAGGCTGACCGACACCACTGTCGGCCGGGTGCTGCTCTACGATGTGGTGCCCAGGGAACTGCCGTTCTCCTCGGTCAACCAGATCATGGACAAAAAGGCGATTTCGACGCTGATCAACGACTGCTACCGGAACGTCGGGCTGAAGGAAACCGTTATCTTTGCCGACCAGCTCATGTATACAGGATTTGCGCATTCGACTTCTTCAGGCGCATCCATCGGTGTGGATGACTTTGTCATACCCGTCGAGAAGACACCCATCATCGAAAAGGCGGAAGCGGAAGTGGCGGAAATCGAGACCCAATATGCTTCCGGGCTCGTTACCCAGGGCGAGAAATACAACAAGGTCGTCGATATCTGGTCTCGGGCCAACGACCTCGTCGCCCGGTCGATGATGGATGGAATCTCCAAGGAAATGGTGGTCAACCGAACCGGCGAGGAAGAACAGCAGGCATCGTTCAACTCCATCTATATCTACGCGGATTCCGGAGCCAGGGGATCGCCCGCTCAGATTCGTCAGCTGGCAGGGATGCGCGGGCTGATGACGAGGCCCGACGGCAGCATCATCGAGAACGCCATTACGGCGAACTTCCGGGAGGGGCTCAACGTCAACGAGTACTTCATATCGACGCACGGCGCCCGCAAGGGCCTCGCGGACACGGCTCTCAAGACCGCGAATTCCGGTTACCTGACCCGCCGGCTGGTCGATGTGGCGCAGGATGTGGTGATCACTGAACACGACTGCGGCACCTCCAACGGACTGACGGTCGCTGCGATCATCGAGGGGGGCGATGTCGTCGAACCTCTGGGCGACCGGGTGCTGGGCCGGGTAATCGCCGAGGATGTCGTCGGCGGAGAAGGCGATGCCGTGCTGATCCGCTCAGACACCGTCCTGGACGAATCCTGGGTCGAGCGTCTCGACATGCTGGGCATCGACGAGGTCAAGGTGCGCTCCGCGATCACCTGCCGCACCCGATTCGGTGTCTGCTCGATGTGTTACGGTCGAGATCTCGCCCGCGGGCGCCTGGCCAACGTCGGAGAAGCGATCGGCGTCATCGCGGCCCAGTCGATCGGCGAACCGGGCACGCAGCTGACGATGCGGACGTTTCACATCGGAGGCGCGGCGTCACGGGCTACGGCGATCGACAACATTCAGGTCAAGCACGGCGGATCGGTTCGACTGCATAACCTGAAAACGGTCCAGCGCGGGTCCGGGGAATTGATTGCGGTGTCCCGGTCCGGGGAAATCGCCGTTGCCGACGACCACGGCCGGGAGCGGGAACGCTACAAGCTGCCCTACGGCGCCGTGATCTTCGTTGCCGATGGCGAGCCTGTGGAAGCGGGTCAGATGATTGCCCAGTGGGATCCGCATACCCATCCGATCGTCACGGAGGTGGAGGGCACGGTCGAGTTCCAGGAAATGGAGGACCGCTTGTCGATCAACCGGCAAACCGATGAACTCACCGGATTGACCAACATCACCGTGCTGGATCCGAAAGACCGTCCCAGCGCGGGCAAGGATCTCAGACCCGCGGTACAACTCCTCGACGCGCAGGGCAACAAGGTCATGCTGCCGGGCAGCGATGTGGCGGCGCACTATTTTCTTCCGAGCGACGCCATCCTGAACCTCGAGGACGGTGAAACGGTGGGCATCGGCGATATCGTCGCGCGTATTCCCCAGGAAGGATCGAAGACCCGGGATATCACCGGCGGCCTGCCGCGGGTGGCGGACCTTTTCGAGGCGCGCAAGCCCAAGGAGCCCGCCATACTGGCCGAAGCCACCGGAACGGTCAGCTTCGGCAAGGAAACAAAGGGCAAGCGGCGCCTGGTGATCCTGCCGCCCGACAGCGATCCGGTCGAAACGCTGATCCCGAAGTGGCGCAATATCGGCGTATTCGAAGGGGAACATGTCGAGAAGGGCGAGGTCGTCTGCGACGGCCCGGCGAGCCCCCACGACATCGTGCGTTTGAAAGGTGTCGCGGAGTTTGCAAAATACATCATCAACGAAATCCAGGAGGTGTACCGCCTCCAGGGCGTGACCATCAACGACAAGCACATCGAGGTCATCGTCCGGCAGATGCTGCGCAAGGTGGAAGTCATCGCTGCCGGTGATTCCGACCTCATTCGAGGCGAGCAGGTCGAGTACACCCGCATACTCGAAACCAATGAAGGGCTCGAAGCGGAAGGCAAGCAGCCGGTTGCGTATCAGCGCATCCTGTTGGGCATCACCAAGGCGTCGCTGGCCACCGAGTCATTCATTTCGGCGGCCTCCTTCCAGGAAACCACCCGGGTGCTCACCGAGGCGGCCGTTACCGGCAAGCAGGACTACCTCCGGGGTCTCAAGGAAAACGTGGTGGTGGGCAGGCTGATTCCGGCGGGCACCGGATTGACCTATCACAGCGACCGCAAGCGCCGACGCGCCGAGGAAGCCGCCGATCGCCTCGCCAAGGAACAGGGCGCGACGGCGGACGAGATCGAGGCCGCCTTGTCCGAAGCCTTGAGTTCCAGTGAGTGAGGCAGCGGACGATTGCGGGCAGACGTTGTGAACTATAGAATCGCGCCCCCTCGATTTGCGAGGACGCCCCCGGTTTCCGAGGGGCTCCCGCGATTGCCGCGGCGGCGGGAAGCCGGCTTGTAACGGAGGCACGGTGGCAACGATAAGCCAATTGGTCAGAAAACCACGGAAACGCAAGGCGCGGAAGAATATCGTTCCGGCTCTTGAGGGCAGTCCGCAGAAACGCGGCGTATGCACTCGCGTGTACACCACCACGCCGAAGAAGCCCAACTCGGCGCTCAGAAAGGTTTGCCGGGTGCGATTGACCAACGGCCACGAGGTAACCTCCTACATCGGCGGCGAAGGCCACAACCTGCAGGAGCATTCGGTGATCCTGATTCGCGGCGGCCGCGTCAAGGATCTGCCGGGCGTCCGCTATCACACGGTACGGGGTACGCTGGATACGTCCGGTGTCTCCGACCGCAAGCAGGGCCGTTCCAAATACGGAGCCAAGCGCCCGCGCTAACCGAACCGCCAATCCCTGACGAAGCTATGCCGCAGCGCGACGAGAAAGCGGTGACCGGGTGCGAACTTGACTCATTTGACAACCTTAATCCGCGAACAAGAGAAATAGTAAGGCCCCGGATCCGTCTCGGGGACGAACCTGAAGCAAGGAGCGAAACATGCCCAGACGCCGAGTTGTTGCCAAGCGGGAGATTCTTCCCGATCCGAAATATCACAATCAGACCGTCGCCAAGTTCATCAACCATGTGATGGTGAGCGGCAAGAAATCCGTTGCGGAACGCATCGTCTACGGCGCGCTCTCGCGCATCGAGGAACGCGGTAAGGTCGATCCGGTCGAGACGTTCGAGAAGGCGCTCGAGGCGGTCGCGCCCTTCGTTGAGGTCAAGTCCCGGCGCGTGGGCGGCGCTACCTACCAGGTGCCGGTGGAGGTTCGTCCTTCCCGCCGCCACGCGCTGGCCATGCGCTGGCTCGTCGATTGTGCGCGCTCCCGAGGTGAGAAAACCATGGCGTTGCGGCTCGCCGGCGAGCTGATGGATGCGGCGGACGGCCGCGGCACCGCGGTGAAGCGGCGCGAGGACACGCACCGCATGGCGGAAGCCAACCGGGCATTCGCGCACTACCGCTTCTGACCCTCGATTCCCGGTCTTGATCCCAGCGTACCCGGAGAGCGCCGATGGCTCGCGAAACTCCCATCAATCGATACCGGAACATCGGCATCGTGGCGCATGTCGATGCGGGCAAGACCACCACCACCGAACGGGTTCTGTTCTATACCGGGCTCTCCTACAAGATCGGCGAAGTGCACGACGGCGCGGCGGTCATGGACTGGATGGAGCAGGAGCAGGAACGGGGCATCACGATCACTTCCGCCGCCACGACCTGCTTCTGGCAGGGCATGAACCAGCAGTACGAACGCCATCGCGTCAATATTATCGATACGCCCGGACACGTTGATTTCACCATTGAGGTGGAGCGCAGCCTCAGGGTCCTGGACGGCGCGGTAGTCGTTTTCTGCGCGACATCCGGTGTCGAGCCGCAGTCGGAGACCGTCTGGCGCCAGGCCAACCGGTACGAAGTGCCGCGCATTGTATTCGTCAACAAGATGGACCGCGCCGGCGCCGACTTCCTGCGCGTTGTCGGACAGATAAAGGATCGCCTGGGCTCGCACCCGGTTCCGGTACAACTCGCCATCGGCGCCGAAGAACACTTCAAGGGCGTTGTGGATCTCGTCCGCATGAAGGCGATCTATTGGAACGAACAGGATCAGGGCCTCACCTACGAGCTTGCCGACATCCCGGAAGAACTGCGCAGGGAGGCGGAGCAATGGCGCGAGCGCATGCTCGAGACCGCGGCGGAAGCGAGCGAGGCGCTGATGGACAAGTACCTCGAAGAGGGTGATCTCGAAGAGGACGAGCTCCGCACCGGCCTGCGCGTACGCACCCTGGCCAATGAGATCGTGCCGGCGCTCTGCGGCTCGGCATTTAAGAACAAGGGCGTGCAGGCCATGCTCGACGCGGTCATCGATTTTCTGCCGAACCCGACGGAGGTGAAGGCCATCGATGGCGTACTGGAGGATGGCGAAACCCGTGAGATGCGCCCTTCCGACGATGACGCCCCCTTCGCTGCGCTGGCCTTCAAGATCGCAACGGATCCGTTTGTCGGCACGCTGACCTTCTTCCGGGTCTATTCGGGCGTGCTGAATTCGGGAGACCGGGTCTACAACCCGGTGAAGGGCCGGCGGGAGCGCGTCGGCCGGATGGTCCAGCTGCACTCCAGTCGCCGCAACGAGATCAAGGAAGTGTGTGCGGGCGATATCGCCGCGGCCATTGGCCTCAAGGATGTGACCACGGGCGATACGCTCTGTGCTCAGAATGACCGTATCACCCTGGAACGCATGGATTTTCCGGAACCGGTCATATCCGTTGCCGTGGAGCCCAAATCCGTGCCGGACCAGCAGAAGATGTCGATTGCGCTCGGCAAGCTCGCCCAGGAAGACCCTTCGTTCCGGGTGGAGACCGACGGCGAGTCGGGCCAGACGATCATTTCAGGCATGGGGGAACTGCACCTCGACATCATCGTCGACCGGATGAAGCGCGAGTTCAGTGTCGAGGCCAACATCGGCAAGCCCCAGGTGGCCTATCGCGAAACGATTCGCTCCACGGTGGAGGCGGAGGGCCGATTCGTGCGTCAGACCGGCGGTCGCGGACAGTACGGCCATGTCTGGCTGAAGATCGAGCCGTACAAGGACGGCGAAGAACACTACGAGTTCGTCGACGAGATCGTCGGCGGCGCGGTACCCAGGGAGTACGTTTCCGCGGTCGACAAGGGCGTTCGGCAACAGATGCAGAACGGCGTACTGGCCGGGTATCCGCTGATCGATCTGCGCGCCACCCTCTACGATGGCTCCTATCACGAGGTCGACTCGTCCGAGATGGCATTCCGGGTCGCGGGCTCCATGGCGTTGCGGGAAGCCGCCCTGAAGGCGAAGCCAGTGCTGCTCGAACCGGTGATGGGCGTCGAGATCGTGACCCCGGAAGACTATATGGGCGACGTGGTGGGGGACCTCAACCGGCGCCGGGGTATCATCGGCGGCATGGATGAGAACCCGGCGGGCAAGATTATCCGCGCCGACGTGCCCTTGGCGGAGATGTTCGGCTACTCGACGGACCTTCGTTCGGCTACCCAGGGGCGCGCTACCTATACCATGGAGTTCGCGAAATACGCCGAAGTTCCCGAGCGAATCGCCGACGGCATAATCAACAGATAATCCCTTGGGCCGAACGGTCCCCCCGTTTATTCCAGGCGTGGCGGGGCAACGCCGCAAGGAAAAGAGACCCTTTGCGAATCGGACAAGCGGCGCGCTGCCGGCCAGTATTCTTGCCCGGAACTCGGCTATTGCGGCGCTGGTTTTGCATCTGTATAGTTCGCCCTCCCGATTTTTCGGGGGTTCTTTAACAGGAGAGCGTCCAACCCGGCTGCATCGCTGGATTGGGCATTTTTTTAAGAGGGTTTGGAGTCCGCCTTGGTTCAGAGCCAGCGCATCCGTATTCGATTGAAGGCGTTCGATCACAAGTTGATCGATGTCTCGACGCAGGAAATCGTTGAAACGGCGAGAAGGACCGGCGCCCAGGTAAAGGGGCCGATACCGCTGCCGACGCGCAAGGAGCGGTTCACCGTGCTGATCTCGCCGCACGTCAACAAGGATGCCCGCGATCAATACGAGATACGGACCCACAAAAGACTCCTGGATATTCTGGAACCCACCGAGAAAACCGTAGACGCGCTCATGAAGCTCGATCTCGCGGCGGGTGTGGAAGTACAGATCAGCTTGAACTGAAAAACGCCGGCTCCTGCGGCCGGCTTTTTTGCGCGTGCGGGCTTGAGGCCCGGCGCCGACAAGGCCCCGATTGGGGGCCGTTGGAACAGATTGTGGCCGTTTGTCCATTGGTCAAGGTTGGGCAGACGGCCTCGGCTATGCGCGGAAAAGGAACCGAGCCATGGCTATTGGCCTCGTAGGCAGAAAAAGCGGTATGACGCGGGTATTCACCGAGGCGGGCGCCTCGGTGCCCGTTACCGTGATCGAGGTGGAGCCGAACCGGGTGGTGCAGATCAAGACGCCGGAATCGGACGGCTACACCGCGGTCCAGGTCACTACCGGCTGGCAGGCCCGGCCCAAGAAGCCGTTGGCGGGACACTTCGCCAAGGCGGGCGCGGGCGCCGGGCGTGGCCTCTGGGAGTTCCGTGTCGATGCCCTCGACGATGCGCTGAGCCGCGGCGCCGAATTCGGCGTCGAACAGTTCGAAGCCGGACAGAAAGTGGATGTGCGCGGCATCTCCAAGGGCAAAGGCTATGCGGGCACCATAAAGCGCTGGAATTTCCGTGGCCAGGACAATTCCCACGGCAACTCGATCTCGCATCGGGCGCCCGGCTCCATCGGCCAGTGCCAGACCCCGGGCCGGGTATTCAAGGGCAAGAAGATGGCCGGTCAACTGGGCAATGTCCGGGTGACGGCCCAGAATCTCGAAGTGGTGCGGGTGGATGCGGAACGCAACCTGCTGCTCATCAAGGGTGCGGTACCGGGTCCGGCGGGTGGCGATGTCCACATTCGGCCCGCGGTCAAGGGGGGTGGCCGGCAATGAACGTGGCCCTGCAGGCCGGCGGCAGCGTCGAGGTATCCGAAGCCGCTTTCGGCCGGGAATTCAACGAGCCGCTCGTTCACCAGGTTGTCACCGCCTATCTGGCGGGCGCGCGCCAGGGCACGCGGGCACAGAAGTCGCGCTCCGAGGCGCGCGGCGGCGGGCGCAAACCCTGGCGCCAGAAAGGCACCGGGCGGGCTCGGGCCGGCACCATTCGCAGCCCCATCTGGCGGGGCGGCGGCGTAACCTTTGCCGCCAAGCCCCAGAACCATGCCCAGAAGGTGAATCGCAAGATGTATCGCGGCGCCCTGCGCTGCATCCTGTCCGAACTCATTCGCCAGGCCCGCCTCATCGCCCTCGACTCCTTCCGCGTAGACTCTCCCAAAACCAAATCCCTTCTGCAAAAGATCAAAGACCTCGATCTGCCCGCCGGCGAGGGAGCGGCAGGGAAACCCACACGCGCCAACCTCCTCATCGTCGCTGAAGAGGTCGACGAGAACCTCTTCCTGGCCGCGCGCAACCTCAAGAACGTCGACGTATTGGAAGTGGACGGTGTGGACCCGGTGAGCCTGATCGGCCACGACAGGGTGCTGATAACGGTCGCGGCACTGAAACTCCTCGAGGAGGCGCTGGCATGAACGCGGAACGCCTCTACACGGTGCTGCTCGAACCGCACATTTCGGAGAAGGTTTCGATTCTGGGGGACAAGAGCAACCAGTACGCCTTCAAGGTCGCCCGCGACGCCACCAAGGCGGAGATCAGGACCGCGGTCGAGAAGATCTTCGGGGTGAACGTCGAGGGTGTCTCCACCCTCAACGTCCGGGGCAAGGTCAAACGGTCCTGGCGGGGCATCTCGAGGAAGAAGAACTGGAAGAAAGCCTATGTGCGGGTCGCTCCCGGCCAGGAACTCGATTACATGGTGACGGACTGATGGCGGTACTCAAGGCCAAACCCACCTCGCCGGGGCGGCGCTTCGTCATCAAGGTCGTAAACCCGGAGTTGCACAAGGGCAAGCCTTACAAGGGACTGCTCGACAGCAAGAGCAGTTCCGGCGGCCGCAACAATGCCGGCCGCATCACCACGCGGCACCGGGGCGGGGGGCACAAGCGCCGTATTCGCATCGTCGATTTCAAGCGCGGCAAAGACGGCGTGCCCGCCGTGGTCGAACGCCTGGAATACGATCCCAACAGAACGGCCCATCTCGCCCTGTTGAAATACGCCGACGGCGACCGCCGCTACATCATCGCGCCCCGGGGCGTTCGTGCCGGCGATCCCATCTTGAGCGGCAGCAGCGCGCCGATCCGTCCGGGCAACGCCATGTCGTTGCGCAACATCCCCGTGGGGAGCGTTATCCATTGCGTTGAACTGAAACCCGGCAAGGGCGCCCAGATTGCGCGTAGCGCCGGATCATCGGCTCAGTTGGTGGCCCGGGAAGGGGCTTATGCGACGCTCAGGCTGCGATCGGGTGAAATGCGGCGCGTTCGCGCGGACTGCCGGGCGACCCTGGGCGAAGTGGGCAACAGCGAGCACAACCTGCGATCCCTGGGCAAGGCGGGCGCGAAACGCTGGCGCGGCATCCGTCCGACGGTGCGGGGCGTAGCCATGAATCCGGTCGACCATCCCCACGGCGGCGGCGAGGGCAAGAGTTCCGGCGGCCGTCACCCGGTGACGCCCTGGGGTGTGCCGACGAAGGGGCACAAGACCCGCGGCAACAAGCGCACGGACAAGCTGATCGTGCGGCGCCGAGGCAGGAGGTAGACGATGTCGAGATCGTTGCGCAAGGGTCCGTTCGTCGATTTGCACCTCATGAACAAGGTGGAAAACGCCGTCCGCAAGAATGAGAAGCGCCCGATCAGGACCTGGTCGCGCCGGTCGATGATTCTGCCCGATATGGTGGGCCTCACGATCGCGGTGCACAACGGGCGGCAACACGTTCCCATCTACATCAACGAAGAGATGGTGGGCCACAAGCTGGGCGAATTCGCGCCCACCCGCACCTACCGCGGACATGCGGCGGACCGCAAGGCGCGGCGATAGGGATTGCGGGATGCAGGTTAGCGCAACAGCAAAACGGCTCCGTGTGTCGCCGCGCAAGGCGCGCCTTGTGGTCGATCTCGTGCGCGGCATGCCCGTCGGCGCCGCGCTGGACGTCCTGTCGTTCAGTACCCAGAAGGGCGCCGGCCTGGTGCGCAAGGTTCTGGAGTCGGCGATCGCCAATGCGGAAAGCAACGAAAACGCGGACATCGACGAGTTGAAGGTCTCGGAGATCTACGTGAACAAAGGGGTCACCATGAAGCGGATCAAGCCACGCGCCAAAGGGCGCGCCGACCGCATCTTCAAGCGCAGCTGTCACGTCACCGTGACGGTCACGGACGAGTAATTCGCATGGGCCAGAAGGTACATCCCACGGGTATGCGACTCGGCATAGTCAAGGACCACGCTTCCATCTGGTATGCCGACCGCAAGACCTATTCGCAATATCTGCTGAACGACCTGGAAGTGCGCGAATACCTGCGCAACCGGCTCGCGCAGGCATCGGTCAGCCGCATCGACATCGAACGCCCCGCGCAGACGGCGCGCATCACCGTTCATACGGCTCGCCCCGGCATCGTCATCGGCAAGAAGGGCGAGGATGTGGAGCGATTGCGCCAGCGTCTTTACAAGATGATGGGCGTGCCGGTGCACGTCAACATCGAGGAGATCCGCAAGCCGGAGCTCGATGCGTACCTGGTCGCACAGAACGTCGCGCAGCAACTCGAGCGCCGCGTGCAGTTCCGCCGGGCGATGCGCCGGGTCATTCAGAATGCCATGCGCCTCGGCGCCAAGGGCGTCAAGGTACGGGTGGCCGGCCGGCTCGGCGGGGCGGAGATCGCCCGTTCGGAGGTGTATCACGAGGGTCGGGTGCCGCTGCATACGCTGCGCGCGGATATCGACTACGCAACCTTCGAGGCCAAGACCACGTACGGCGTTCTCGGCATCAAGGTCTGGATATTCAAGGGCGAGATTTTCGCACCCGGCGAGGAAGGAGCGGCCTGACCGGGCTCTGCGACCCGGGCACCGGCGGCGTCGACGATAGCGAGAGGTTGCAAACGTGCTACAACCGTCAAGAACGAAGTACAGAAAGCAGCAGAAGGGCCGCAACCGCGGGCTGGCGCATCGCGGCAGCCGGGTATGCTTTGGGGAGTACGGCCTGAAAGCGACCGGCCGGGGGCGGTTGACGTCAAGGCAGATCGAGGCCGGCCGACGGGCCATGACCCGGCACGTTCGGCGGGGCGGCAAGGTATGGATCCGGGTGTTTCCCGACAAGCCCATTACCAAGAAGCCCCTGGAAGTGCGCCAGGGCAAGGGCAAGGGCAGTGTCGAGTACTGGGTCTCGCTCATACAGCCGGGCAAGGTGATCTTTGAAATCGCCGGCGTCTCGGAGGACATCGCACGGCGGGCGTTCGATCTTGCCGGTGCGAAGCTGCCCTTTGCGACGACATTCGCCAAGAGAACGGGAATCTGATGAGAGCGGCGGAATTAAGAGCGCTCGGCGCCGCCGAATTGCAGGACGAACTGTTGAGGCTGCGCAAGGAGCATTTCAACCTTCGGATGCAGCGGGCAAGCGGGCAACTCGGCCAGACGCACCTGCTCGGGGAAACCCGCCGGGATATTGCCAGGGTGAAGACGGTTATGCGGGAGCAGGCGGATGGCTGACGGTAATCGGCGCGCGGTGCGGCGCAGCCTGGCCGGCGTGGTGACAAGTGACCGTATGGACAAGACGATCACGGTGCTGATCGAGCGAACGGTGCAGCACCCGGTGTACGGCAAGATCATACGGCGAAACACGAGGCTGCATGCCCACGACGAGCGTAACGAGGCTCGGGCGGGAGACCTCGTGACCATCGAAGAGTGCCGGCCGATTTCGAAAACGAAGTCCTGGCGGCTGAGCAGCGTCGACGTACGCGCGGCCATGATATAGGGGGCTGGCGCGCAATGATTCAAGCGGAAAGCATGCTGTACATCGCCGACAACAGCGGTGCGCGCCGGGTGCAGTGCATCAAGGTGCTCGGCGGTTCGCGCCGGCGCTACGCCGGTGTGGGCGACATCGTCAAGGTCACCGTCAAGGAGGCGATCCCGCGCGGTCGGGTGCGCAAGGGCCAGATCATGAACGCGGTGGTGGTGCGCACCAAGAAAGGGGTGCGGCGCCCGGACGGGTCGCTCATCCGATTCGACGAAAACGCCGCCGTGCTGCTCAATCCGCAGAATCAGCCGGTGGGTACCCGGATCTTTGGCCCGGTGACCCGTGAACTGCGCACGGAAAACTTCATGCGCATCGTTTCGCTGGCGCCCGAGGTTGTGTAAGGGGTTGCTTGAGAGATGCTCAAGATCAGAAAAGAGGATGAGGTCATCGTGATCGCCGGCCGGGACAAGGGACGGCGAGGCGAGGTGCTCGAGGTGCTGAGCGACGGGCGCCTTCTGGTCGCGGGCGTCAATCTGCTCAAGAAACATCAGCGGGCCAATCCGAATATCGGCCAGCAGGGCGGCATCATCGAGCGGGAAGGGCCCATTCAGGCTTCCAATGTCGCGATCTGGAACGATGTCGAGGAACGGGCCGACCGGGTGGGGCTCCGTTTCGACGACGGGACGAAGATCAGGTTTTTCAAGTCCACGGGCACGCCGGTGGATGAATAGGTTGAGTTGCGCGTGGCAGATTTGCATCGACGATTTCTGACCGAGATCCGCCCGGCGCTCCAGGAGGAGTTGGGGCTGACGAACGTGATGGAGACGCCGGTACTCCGGAAAGTCACGCTGAACATGGGCGTGGGCGAGGCCATTTCCGACCGCAAGATCATGGATAGTGCCGTGGCGGACCTGACGCTGATCTCGGGCCAGAAGCCGGTGGTTACCAACGCGCGCAAGTCCGAAGCCGCTTTCAAGATTCGCGAGGGGTTCCCGGTGGGCTGCAAGGTAACGCTCAGGCGCACCCGCATGTACGAATTCGTTGAGCGCCTGATCGGTATCGCCATCCCGCGTATCCGCGACTTCCGCGGATTGAATCCGCGTTCATTCGACGGCCGGGGCAATTTTTCCATGGGTATTTCGGAGCAGATCGTGTTCGCCGAGATCGACTACGACAAGATCGACGCGATTCGCGGGCTGGACATTACGGTAACGACCAGCGCCAGGTCCGACGACCATGCGCGGGCCCTGCTCCGGGCTTTCGGTTTTCCATTTCGAAACTAGCGAGGCGCGAACGGTTATGGCAAAGGTTTCCGTGATCGAACGGGAGAAGCGGCGGGCCAAGGCGGTCGCCAAGTACGCGGCACGGCGCGCTGAACTCAAGGCCGTCATCGGCGACAAGGGCGCCTCCGACGATGAACGGTGGGATGCGCAATTGAAGCTGCAGAAGCTGCCGCGCAACGCCTCTCCCGTTCGCCTGCAGCGTCGCTGCGGCGTGACCGGCCGGCCGCGGGCGGTTTATCGCAAGTTCGGTCTCGGGCGCAACAAGTTGCGCGATGCGGCCATGCGCGGCGATGTGCCGGGTCTCGTGAAGGCGAGTTGGTAGGAGTGCGTCCGTGAGCATGCAGGATCCCATCGCCGATTTCCTGACCCGTATCCGCAATGCCCAGAAGGCTGCTCATCCGGATGTGCGCATGCCCCACTCCAAGGTCAAGGCTGCGATCTGTCAGGTGTTGGAGCAGGAGGGTTACATCGAGGGATTCTCGGTCAGCGAGGGCGTCAAGCGGCAACTCCGGGTCGATCTCAGGTACCGCGAAGGGACGCCGGTCATCGAGGAACTGCACCGGGTAAGCCGGCCGGGCCTCAGGGTATACAGGACACACGCCGACCTCCCCCGCGTGCGGGGCGGATTGGGCATTGCCGTCGTCAGCACGAGCCGGGGTGTCATGGCGGACCGCGCCGCGCGCGGTCTCGGCATCGGCGGCGAAGTTCTTTGCACGGTGTTTTAGTGCTCCGTCAAGCCAAAATCTACGGGTATTCGCGGGTCTTTTTGGCCCCTGACTGCGTTGCTCCTCCTTGCATGGGGCCTGCCATGCGGCGTCGTCGCGCCTTGCCAGGAACCAAAAATCCCATGCGCCTACCCGTAGATTTTGGCTTGACAGAGCACTAGGCGGGTTCGGTCGAATGTCTCGAATTGCGAACCATCCGGTGCATCTGCCGACGGGAGTCGACGTGAAGTTCGACGGTTCCAGCCTGACGGTGACCGGCGCCAATGGCGCCCTGCGGTTCGATGTCCACCCCGACGTGAAGATTAGTCAGACCGAGCGGCGCCTGGAGTTCACGGCCCGCACCGGCGGGAAGTCGGCGCGGTCGCTGGCCGGCACGACCCGGTCGCTGGTCGGCAACATGGTGACCGGGGTGAGTGCCGGTTTCCAGCGCAGGCTTCTGCTTCAGGGTGTCGGTTACCGGGCCCAGGCACGGGACGGGAAACTCAACCTGCAACTGGGATTCTCCCATCCGGTGGTCTACCAACTGCCGGAAGGAGTCGAGGTCGCAACGCCCAGTCAGACCGAGATCGTCGTCTCCGGGGCGGACAAGCAGGCGGTCGGCCAGGCCGCGGCGGAAATTCGCGCTTTTCGGCCCCCCGAGCCCTACAAGGGTAAGGGCGTTCGTTACGCGGATGAGCGGGTGCGGCGCAAGGAAGCGAAGAAGAAGTAGGTTTGGATGCGGTTGAACGGATGAAAGGGAAAAAAGCAGCCAGAGCCCGGCGCGCTCGCCGCGCCCGCATGAAGATGCGCGAGCTGGGTGTTGAACGCCTGACGGTCAACCGGACGCCGCGGCACATCTACGCCCAGGTCATCTCCGCCGATGGCGCGAGAGTGCTCGCCCAGGCATCGACCCTGGACGCAGCGCTGCGGGACGGCGCAACGGGCAATGCGACCGCGGCGGCCAAGGTTGGCGGGCTGATTGCCGAGCGCGCCCAGACCGCGGGCATCGAGCGCGTTGCTTTCGACCGCTCTGGATACAAGTACCACGGGCGCGTCAAGGCGTTGGCGGACGCTGCCCGGGAGGGCGGATTGGAGTTCTAGCATGGCGTACGCGGACGAAGTCAGGGAAGAGGGGCTGGTCGAAAAGCTCGTACAGGTGAACCGGGTCGCCAAGGTGGTCAAGGGCGGTCGTATCTTCGGGTTCACCGCACTTGCCGTGGTGGGTGACGGCAAGGGCCGGGTGGGTTTCGGACGGGGCAAGGCGCGAGAAGTGCCTGTCGCCATTCAGAAGGCCATGGAGGCCGCACGACGCAACATGGTCGACATCGAGTTGAACGGCTCGACCCTCTGGTACCCGTTAACCGAACGGCACGGTGCATCGAAGGTCTACATGCAGCCAGCCTCCGAGGGCACCGGCGTGATCGCGGGCGGCACGATGCGCGCCGTACTGGAAGCGGCAGGCGTACACAACGTGCTGGCCAAGTGTTACGGGTCCACCAACCCGATCAATGTGGTGCGCGCGACTTTCGCGGCCCTGACGCACATGCGCTCTCCCGTGGCGGTGGCTGAAAAACGCGGCAAGACGCTGGCGGAGATCGGGTTTTGAACAAGATCAAGGTCCAACTCGTCAAGAGCACCGCGGGCCGTCTGAAGAAGCACCAGGCCTGCGTCGCCGGGCTGGGTTTGCGCCGCATCGGGCACACGGTTGAAGTCGAGGACACCCCGTCCGTGCGGGGGATGATCGATCGCGTGAGCTATATGGTCAGGGTTGTGGAGTGACAACATGCGTCTGAACGAATTGCATGGGGCCGCGGGCGCCCGGCGTGCCAGGCGGCGCGTCGGCCGGGGCGCCGGGTCCGGTTGGGGCAAAACCTCATCCCGGGGCCAGAAAGGCCAGAAGTCGCGGTCTGGCGGCAGCATCAAGCCCTGGTTCGAGGGCGGTCAGTTGCCGTTGCAGATGCGCATCCCCAAGTTCGGCTTCCGGTCGCGGATCGGCGCCGTCACGGCCGAGGTCCGGCTCGGCGAACTGGCGAAGGTGGACGGCGATCGGGTCGATCTCGATGCGCTGAAGGCGGCCAATCTGGTGCGCCGCGATGTGCAGCGGGCGCGCATCATGCTGTCCGGCGGCATCGAGAGGGCCGTGACCGTCAAGGGCCTGCACGTGACCCGGGGCGCCCGGGCGGCGATCGAGGCAGCGGGCGGCAGGATAGAAGCGTAGGACACCGGCAGGGAATCGAATCATGGCGATCGGCGGTCAGGCGCAGCCACAACTCGGCGGCGTGCAGGCGGGGCTTACGGACCTGCGCAACCGCCTGCTGTTCGTGTTGTTCGCGTTGCTGGTGTACCGCATCGGCACGCACATTCCGCTGCCGGGTATCAATCCGGATCGCCTGCGCGCCCTCTTCGAGCAGAATCAGGGCGGCATCCTGGACCTTTTCAACATGTTTTCCGGCGGGGCGCTCGAGCGCATGAGCATTCTGGCGCTCGGCGTCGTGCCCTACATCACCTCCAGCATCATCATGAATCTCATGAGCATGATGTATCCGAGCCTGCAGCAGTTGCGCAAGGAAGGCGAGTCCGGGCGACGCAAGATCACCCAGTACACCCGTTACGGCACACTGCTTATCTCCCTGGTTCAGGGCATGTCCCTGTCGGTGACCCTGGCGAACCAGGGGCTGGCGTTCTCGACGGGCTTCACCTTTTTCTTCGTGGCCACCGTCACGCTGGTCACCGGAGCGCTGTTCATGATGTGGCTCGGCGAGCAGATCACCGAGCGGGGGGTGGGCAACGGCATCTCGCTCATCATCTTTTCCGGGATCGTTTCCGGCTTTCCGGGCGCCATCGGCCAGTCGTTCGAAGCCGCCCGGCAGGGCGACATCAACATCATCGCGCTCCTGGCCATCGCCATGCTGGCGGTGCTGGTGGTCGGGTTCGTGGTGTTCATCGAGCGCGGGCAGCGGCGCATCACGGTGAACTATGCGAAACGCCAGCAGGGCCGGCGTGTCTTCCAGGGGCAGGCGAGCCACCTGCCGCTCAAGATCAACATGGCCGGGGTCATTCCGGCCATCTTTGCCTCGAGCCTGCTGCTCGCCCCGGCGTCCATGGCGCAGTGGTTCGGCCAGGGCCCCGGCCTCGGCTGGCTGCAGCAGGTCGCCCTGGTCCTGTCTCCGGGGCAGCCGCTCTACATACTGATGTTCGCCGGCGGGATCGTGTTCTTCAGTTTTTTCTATACCGCCATCCAGTTCGATCCCAAGGACATGGCGGACAACCTGAAGCGCCAGGGCGCCTACGTGCCGGGCATTCGGCCGGGCCAGCAGACCGCGCGCTACATCGACGATGTGGTCACCCGGCTGACCGTGTTCGGGTCGCTGTACGTGACCCTGGTGTGCCTGCTGCCGGAATTCATGGTGGTGGCCTTCAACATCACCATGCAGCTCGGCGGCACGGCGCTGCTGATCGTGGTGGTGGTGGCGATGGACTTCATGTCTCAGGTGCAGGCGCACCTGATGTCCAGCCAGTACGCCAAGCTCATGGAAAAATCGAATCTCAAGGGATACGGGCGGCGGCGTTAGGGCGCTGGTAAGGAGGAAAGGTCATGAAAGTCAGGGCATCGGTCAAGAAGATCTGCCGCAACTGCAAGATCGTGCGCCGCAAGGGTGTGGTGCGGGTGATCTGCAGCGCGGAACCGCGGCACAAGCAACGGCAAGGCTGATAAGGAGAGGTTTTATCGCAATGGCACGTATAGCCGGAGTCAATGTCCCCGACAACAAGCATGCGGGTATTTCACTGACCAGCATTTTCGGGGTTGGGCGGACCATGGCGCTGAAGGTCTGTGAGGCGGCGGGGGTTAACCCGGCCACCCGAATCAACGCACTGTCCGAGGCGGATCTCGATGCGTTGCGCGCCGAGGTGGGCAAATTGACGATCGAAGGCGACCTGCGGCGTGAGGTCAACATGAATGTCAAGCGGCTGATGGACCTCGGCTGCTATCGGGGTCTGCGGCACAGGCGCGGCCTGCCGGTGAACGGGCAGCGCACGCGGACCAACGCGCGTATGCGCAAGGGGCCGCGCCGGCCCATTCGCAAGTAATCGGGGCGCTAGGCAATGGCGGAAAGAAAAAAGGTCAAGCGGATCGTCACCGATGGCGTCGCGCACATCCATGCATCGTTCAACAACACGATCATTACCATATCGGACCGGCAGGGCAATGCGCTCTGCTGGGCCACGTCCGGGGGGTCCGGATTCCGCGGCTCCCGCAAGAGCACGCCCTTTGCCGCCCAGGTGGCCGCGGAGCGGGCCGGCACGGCGGCGCTGGAGTTCGGCATGAAGAGCGTCAATGTCCTCGTCAAGGGCCCCGGCCCCGGCCGCGAGTCCGCGGTGCGCGCGCTCAACGCGGCCGGGCTCAGGATCAACAGTATTTCCGATGTGACGCCGATTCCGCACAACGGCTGCCGGCCACCGAAGCGCCGGCGAGTGTAGAGAGGAAACCATGGCTCGATATCTGGGACCGAAGCTGAAACTCTCGCGCCGGGAAGGCACGGACCTGTTCCTGAAGAGCGGCGTGCGGTCGATCGAGAGCAAGTGCAAGTTCGAGCATCCGCCGGGCCACCACGGCCCGCGCCGGATCCGCGCGTCCGACTATGCGGTGCAGCTACGGGAAAAACAGAAGGTGCGGCGGCTGTACAGCGTTCTGGAAAAGCAGTTCCGCAACTATTACAAGCTCGCTGACCGACAGAAGGGCGCCACGGGCGAGAACCTCTTGAGGCTGCTCGAGAGCCGGCTCGACAACGTGGTCTACCGGATGGGATTCGGCGCCACCCGTGCGGAAGCGCGGCAACTTGTCGCGCACAAGGCAATCGCGGTCAACGGCAATCGCGTCAACATTCCGTCCTACCAGGTGCGGCCCCACGATACGGTGTCGGTAACGGACAAGGCCAAGGGTCAGCTCCGGGTGCAGGCTGCCCTGCAACTGGCGGTAACCCGAGCCCCGGTGGATTGGGTCTATGTGGACCCGGAAAAGAAAGAGGGCGAGTTCCGTCGCTTTCCCGACCGCAACGAATTGCCCCAGGAAATCAACGAAAGTCTGATCGTGGAGCTTTATTCGAAGTAAGCCCCCTCGAAGTGCCTCATCCGGTGGCCGGCGAAGGCACGCCCCCTTAGGAGAAAACGCAAATGGCTCAGTCAGCAACGGAGTTTCTGACCCCCCGACACATCGATATTCAGGAGATCAGCCCGACCCGCGCCAAGGTCACGCTTGAGCCGCTCGAGCGGGGATTCGGCCACACGCTCGGCAACACCCTGCGGCGCATCCTGCTGTCGTCCATGCCCGGGTGCGCGATCACGGAGGTGCAGATCGACGGCGTGCTGCACGAATACAGCACCCTGGAGGGTGTGCAGGAAGACGTGATCGACATCCTGCTGAACCTCAAGGGCATCGCGGTGGTGATGCATAACCTGGACGAAACCGTTATCAAGCTGTCGAAGGACGGCGCCGGGCTGGTCACTGCCGGCGACTTCCAGCTCAATCAGGACGTGGAGATTGCCAACCCCGACCACCTGCTCTGTTCGTTGAACGACAATGGCAGTATCCACCTGGAAGCGCGGGTAACCCGGGGCTGCGGATACGTACCGGTGGACAGCCTGGAAGAAGAGGAAGAAACGCGGCCCATCGGTGTCCTGCGCCTCGATGCCACCTACAGCCCGATGCGGCGCGTCGCCTACAGCGTGGACAGTGCCCGGGTCGAACAGCGCACGGACCTCGACAAGCTGATCCTCGATCTCGAGACCAACGGCACGATCGACCCGGAGGAGTGCATCCGCCGGGCGGCGACCATCCTGCAGCAGCAACTGGCCGTATTTGTCGACCTCGAGAGCGCGGGCGACCCGGTAGCCGAGGAACGCCGGGACGAGATCGACCCGATTCTGATCCGCCCGGTGGACGATCTGGAACTGACGGTGCGTTCCGCCAACTGCCTCAAGGCGGAAAACATCTATTGTATCGGCGACCTGATTCAGCGCACCGAGGTAGAGCTCCTGAAGACCCCCAATCTGGGCAAGAAGTCGCTCACGGAGATCAAGGACGTGCTCGCTTCCCGCGGGTTGTCCCTCGGCATGCGGCTCGAGAACTGGCCGCCGGTGAATCTGCGCGGCGACGACAACGCAGCCTGAGGATACCCCCATGCGGCATCGCAAGAGCGGACGCCATCTCAACCGGACCAGCGCGCACAGGCAGGCCATGTTCCGCAACATGGCCGTGTCCCTGATCGAGCACGAGGCGATCCGGACGACGGTCGCCAAGGCCAAGGAATTGCGCCGCGTGGCGGAGCCGCTCATCACGCTCGCCAAGGTCGACTCGCCGTCCAACCGGCGCCTGGCGTTCAACCGTACCCGCAGCAAGGCCGCGGTGGGCAAGCTGTTCGCCGAACTCGGCCCCCGCTACCAGGACCGGCCGGGGGGCTATACGCGCATTCTGAAGTGCGGTTACCGCGCCGGCGACGCGGCGCCGATGGCGTTCGTCGAGCTGCTGGACCGGGTGCTGCCCGAAACCGAGGACGACTTCGACGAAGAGGCGTCCGAGGCGCCGGACAACGAGCAGGAGTAGTCTGCCGCGTGTTCGCGGCCCGTCAGCGCGCCGGGCGTTCAGGCGACGCGTCGTGGCGCCGCGCCAAGCACCCGCTTCAGGAATTGGCCCGTATACGATTCCTTGCGGCGGACGATCTCTTCGGGCGTGCCCACCGCGACGATCCGGCCGCCGCCTGAGCCGCCCTCCGGGCCCAGGTCGACGATCCAGTCGGCGGTTTTGACCACATCCAGATTGTGTTCGATCACGACCACCGTGTTGCCGTGGTCGCGCAGTCGGTGGAGCACGTCGAGCAACTGGGCGATGTCGTGGAAATGCAGCCCGGTGGTGGGCTCGTCCAGGATGTAGAGGGTCTTGCCGGTGTCGCGCTTGGAGAGTTCCCTGGACAGCTTGACCCGCTGTGCTTCGCCGCCCGAGAGCGTGGTCGCGCTCTGGCCGAGCTTGATGTAGGACAGCCCGACGTCGACCAGCGTCTGCAGCTTGCGCGACAGCACTGGCACCGCATCGAAGAAGTCGCGGGCCTCTTCGACGGTCATGTCGAGCACCTGGTGAATGTTCCGGTGCTTGAAGCGCACCTCGAGGGTTTCCCGGTTGTAGCGCTTGGCCTTGCAAACATCGCAGGGCACGTAGATGTCGGGCAGGAAGTGCATCTCCACCTTGAGCATTCCGTCCCCCTGACAGGCTTCGCAGCGGCCGCCCTTGACGTTGAAACTGAAACGGCCCGGTTTGTAACCGCGCGCCCGGGCTTCGCGGGTCTGGGCGAACAGTTCCCGGATCGGGGTGAATAGCCCGGTATAGGTGGCGGGATTGGAACGGGGCGTGCGGCCGATGGGGCTCTGGTCGATATCCACCACCTTGTCGAGGTGTTCGAGCCCCTCGATGCCTCGATGCGGCGCCGCCGTCAGCGTGGTTGCACCGTTCAGTGCCCGCGCCGTTACCGGGTAGAGCGTCTGGTTGATGAGCGTGGACTTGCCGGAACCGGATACGCCGGTGACGCAGGTGAGCAGCCCGCAGGGAATGTCCACGGTGATGTCCTGGAGGTTGTTGCCCGTCGCTCCCTTCAGCCGCACGCTGGCGCTCTTGTCGAGCAGGGTGCGCTTACCGGGAACGGGTATCGATTTCCGGCCGGACAGGTATTGCCCGGTAATGGAGGCCGCCTCGCCCAGAATGCAGTCGAGGCTGCCGCTCGCGACGATCTGGCCGCCATGCACACCCGCGCCGGGACCGATATCGATGATGTGGTCGGCGCTGCGGATGGCTTCCTCATCGTGTTCCACCACCAGCACCGTATTCCCCAGGTCTTTCAGGTGCGTGAGGGTGTTCAGCAGGCGCGCATTGTCGCGCTGGTGCAGTCCGATGGACGGTTCGTCGAGGATGTACATGACGCCGACGAGGCCGGCGCCGATCTGGCTGGCCAGCCGGATGCGCTGGGCTTCGCCGCCGGAGAGCGTCTCGGCGCTGCGGTCCAGAGTGAGGTAGTTGAGCCCCACATCGACCAGGAACTTCAGCCGGGCGCGGATTTCCTTGAGGATCTTCTCCGCGATCGCGCCGCGCCGGCCGGTCAGGTTCAACTTCCTGAAGTATGCCAGCGCGCCTTCCACGGAACGCCGGGTCACCTCGGGCAGGCTGGTCTTGCCGATGAAGACGTTGCGCGATTCCTCGCCAAGCCGCGTGCCGTCGCACTCCGGACAGGCGCGTACCCGGAGATACTTCTGCAGGTTCTCGCGCACCATGGACGAGTCCGTCTCATCGTAGCGGCGTTCCATGTTCGGAATAACCCCTTCGAAGCGGTGCCGCCGGGTGATGACATCGCCGCGGTCGTTGACGTAGCTGAAGTCGATCCGTTCGCGTCCGCTGCCGTAGAGGATGGCCTCCCGGTGCTTCTTGTTGAGCGAGACATAGGGCGCCTCCACATCGAAGCCGTAGTGACTGGCCAGCGAATTCAGCATGTGAAAGTAGTAGACGTTGCTGCGGTCCCAGCCACGTATGGCGCCGTCCGCCAGGGTCATGTCCGGGTCGCGCACGACGAGGTCGGGGTCGAAGAACGGCTTGACGCCGAGGCCGTCGCACTCGCTGCAGGCGCCGGCGGGATTGTTGAACGAGAACTTGCGCGGCTCCAGTTCGCTGATGCTGTATCCGCAGACCGGACAGGCGAAGCGGGCGGAAAACACCAGTTCGCCGGCCTGTTCCGCATCCATGTCCGCCACCCGGGCGATACCGTCCGAGAGTTGCAGCGCGGTCTCGAACGACTCGGCCAGGCGCTGCTGCATGTTCCCGCGCACGCGCAACCGGTCGATGACGGCTTCGATGGTGTGTTTTCGGTTCTTGTCCAGCTCCGGGGGATGATCGAGGTCGACCACCAGCCCATCGATGCGGGCGCGGATGAAACCGCCGGCCATAAGCTCCTTGAATACGTGCAGATGTTCGCCCTTGCGGTCCACGATGACCGGCGCGAGAACCATGATGCGTTTGTTCTCCGGTAACTCCAGCACCTGATCAACCATCTGGCTTACCGTTTGCGCATCGAGGGGCTCGCCGTGATGGGGACAGCGGGGTTCGCCGACCCTGGCATACAGCAGCCGCAGGTAGTCGTAGATCTCGGTGATGGTGCCTACCGTGGACCGTGGGTTGTGCGATGTCGACTTCTGCTCGATGGAGATCGCCGGGGACAGCCCCTCGATGTGGTCGACATCGGGTTTCTCCATCATCGACAGGAACTGCCGGGCGTAGGCGGACAGCGACTCCACGTAACGGCGCTGGCCTTCCGCGTAAAGGGTGTCGAAGGCAAGCGACGATTTGCCGGACCCTGACAGCCCGGTGATGACGATCAGTTGATCGCGGGGGATCTCGAGGTCGATGTTGGCGAGATTGTGCGTCCGCGCTCCGCGGACGGAAATGGTGTCCAAGGCCCAGGCTTCCAGATGTGCGGGACTGAACCGGAAAAAGTAAACGGTCCGCGCGGCGGGAGCAAGCGGCGGCTGCAAAGTTTGCAGGCTCCGGGATGATAAAGTCGAACCCGCGGGATACGTTGCTCCTTCAAGCGCTCAGCCTGCTCACCAGCCGGGTAAGCGCAGCCAATCGCTCGTCGGGCCGGTCCAGTTCCAGCAGGCGCTGCTTGATCTCCGGGTCGATGGGCAGCAATTCGGCCAATCGCCAGCCCAGGTCGCGGGCGTCATCGAAGTCGATCTCCAGGTTGAGCTTTTCGACCATCGGATGCTTCGACAATTCCCTCAGGAGATCGGTCAGCGGCCGGTGAGACGCGGTCGTCGATCCGGAAGGCTCCTCGGGCAGCCGTTCGACGCGGCCCATGAGCAGGTGGTTCTGCAACTCCCAGGTCTCGTGAATCCGGAATTTGCGCCCGCCCCGGGCGAGGATGCCCAACATGCCGGCCTCGAGCCGGTTGAAATCGATGACGGTCGCTTCGGTGCCCACATCGAAGATCTGCGGTTGCTCGTCGTCCGCGCCGAGACGGGCGTCCCGGCCCCGCCGGATCAGCACGACGCCGAAAGAACCGTTCTCCCGCATGCAGGTTCCGATCATGTCCATATAGCGCGGCTCGAAGATTCGAAGCGGCAGCCGGCCGCCGTCGAACAACACAGCGCGCAGCGGAAACAGGGGGATTTCGCGGAGATCTTCCATCCGGCGACTGTATCACCGATGTGCGCGGCATCCCCCTGAATCGGTTCGACGGGCCGGGTCGCCCCTATAATGGTCGGCGCGGAAAACAGGAGCGTACTCTTCTGGATCTGATTCACACCCTATTGCTGGCGTTGCTGCAGGGGGTAACCGAGTTTCTTCCCATCTCCAGTTCGGCGCACCTCATACTGCCGTCGGAACTGGCGGGCTGGCCGGACCAGGGCCTTGAATTCGATATCGCCGTGCACCTGGGATCCCTGGCGGGAGTGCTGGCGTATTTTCGCCGCGACTGCCGGGCCTTTGCGGTCAGCGGCTGGCGCTATCTGTACCACCGCCGGCAGGACGGGAATCTGGACCTGTTGCTCAAGATCGCTGCAGCCACGGTTCCCATCGCCGTCGCGGGCTATGGATTCTACGAGACGGTGCAGTCGCGCCTCAGGACCATCGAGTTCATTGCGGCGGCAACGATCTGCTTCGGGCTCCTGCTCTGGTGGGCGGATACGCGTCGCGGCGACGGCGAGGCGTTGAGTTGGCGCAACGCGCTGTTCATCGGGGTCGCCCAGGTCCTTGCTCTTGTACCGGGCGCCTCCCGGTCCGGCATCGTCATATCGGCGGCACTGCTTCTGGGCCTGTCGCGGACCATGGCGGCACGGGTCGCTTTTCTGCTGGCCATTCCCACCATCGCCGGTGCGGCGCTCCTGGCCAGTCTGGAGACCCCGGTCGCGGCGGAATCTCAAGCGCGGCCCCTCGACATGGCTGTCGGCGCCCTGGTGGCGGGACTGAGCGCCTGGTTCTGCGTGCACTACTTCATTGCGCTGGTGGAACGCACCGGTATGTTGCCCTATGTCATCTACCGGCTGATACTGGGCCTGGTTCTGATCGGAGTGGCGGCGACAGCATGACACGGACTCTTCCGATGCTGGCCGTGCTGGTTTGCGCAGCCTGGTCTTCCGCGGCGGAAGCCAGGACCGGCAAACCCATTCTGCACGGCCAGCACTGGATCGCGATCACCGGCAAACCCCTGGCGGCGACAGCCGGCGCCAGGATGTTCGAACAAGGCGGCAATGCCGTGGACGCGGCCTGCGCGATGCTCGCCGCTACCGCTACCATGTGGGACGTGCTCGGCTGGGGTGGGGAGACCCAGGCGCTCATCTATCACCCTGGCGAGCAGAAAGTGGTCGGCGTCAATGCGCTGGGTGGCGCACCGAGCGGCGCTACCGTCGAGTTCTTCAGAGAGCGCGGTATGGCGTACCCGCCGGAATTCGGGCCGTTGGCGGCGGTCGTACCGGGTACGCCGGGCGGCTTGATGGTCATGCTCGCCCGATACGGCCGCCTGTCCCTGGCCGAGGTGCTGGCGCCGGCAATCCGCATGGCCGAGGGGTATCCCATGGAGGCCTCGACGGCGGATTCCATCGAAGACATGAAGGAAACCATCCGCCAGTGGCCGGAGTCGAGGGACGTGTTTCTGGTGCACGCAGGCGAGCAACGCGAGGCCCCGCATGCGGGGGAGATCTTTCGGCAGCCGAACCTGAAGGCGACGCTCGAGAAACTGGTCGATGAAGAGGCGCAAGCCCTGGCACGCGGTATGAGCCGGGCGGACGCCATCGGTGAGGCGTATGAGCGTTTCTACACCGGGGACATCGCCAGGGAGTTCGTGCGCGGCTCCAGGGCGCTTGGCGGATTGCACACCCTGGATGACCTTGCCGACTGGCGGGTCTACGTGGAGGAACCGGTCACCGCGAACTACAAGGGCATTGATGTCTACAAGCTGACGACCTGGGTGCAGGGGCCGGTCATGCTGCAGGCGCTGAACATGCTGGAACGCTTCGATCTCAAGTCGATGGGCTACAACAGCGCGCGCTACATTCATACGCTCTACCAGGTGATCTCGCTGGCGATGGCGGACCGCGACTTCTACTACGGCGACCCGTACTTTCCCCCGGAAGAGCCGATCGAAGGACTGCTCTCGAAGCGCTATGCCGCCGAACGCGCAACCCTGGTCGACATGATACGAAACGACCCCGCCATCAAGCCCGGTAACCCCTATCGCTTTCAGCACGGCGACAACCCGTTTCTCGATGCGCTGGAGCGCTGGACCAATGTGCCGCGGCCGGGCGGTCTCAATCCTCCCTGGCAGGTTGCCGGTGTCGAATTCGAGGCGTTCGAGGCCAGTTTTACCGCCGGGACTACGTCGATCCAGGCGGCGGACGCGGAGGGCTGGGTGGTTTCCGTCACCCCGTCGGGCGGCTGGATTCCGGCGACCATTGCCGGCAAAACCGGCATCGGCATGAGCCAGCGCATGC
This sequence comes from Candidatus Azophilus sp., assembly GCA_965220425.1. GTDB lineage: Bacteria > Pseudomonadota > Gammaproteobacteria > Pseudomonadales > Azotimanducaceae > Azophilus. Next base: position 731,027 of record OZ244830.1, read on the forward strand.
AGAGCTTCGTGCTCGATGCGGATCAGAACCCGTACAATGTCGTGGCTCCGGGCAAAAGGCCCCGGGCGACCCTGACGCCGGGCATCGCGCTGAAAAACGGCGAGCCCTATCTGTCCTTTGCGGTGCAGGGCGGGGATATCCAGGATCAGGTGCTGTTGCAGTTCTTCCTGAACATGGTCGAGTTCGGCATGAACGTTCAGGAAGCGGTGGAGGCGCCCAACATCACGAGCTATCAGTTGCGCAACTCCTTCGCGGACCACCGGGCGCAACCGGGACGCCTGTTGCTGAACGAAGAGACCCCGCCCCGGGTGCGCAAGGAACTGGTGGCGATGGGTTACGAACCCGTCTATCGGGAACGTACCTCCGGGCCGATCAATGCCATTTTCTTCGACCGGCGGCAGGGGACGTTTCAGGGTGGAGCGAGCGACTTCGGGGATGACTACGGCATTGCCTGGTAGGCGCGGCTGCAGGGGTCGAGAACCGGCCACGGCGGGCGCGAACCACCGCCTGGTAGAACGCTTGCCGCCGGGACCGGCCGAACCGGCATGCTCGACAGGGCGCTCGAGGGCGGCGTAACATCAGGGCCGTGGTTGGGGGGACGCGCCATGGGCAAGGGCAAGACCGGTGGCAGCGAGTTCAGGCAGATCGGCGATGCGGCCTATCGCAAGGAGTTGTTCCGTCTGCAACTCGAACTGGTCAAACTGCAGGCCTGGATCAAGTACAAGGGACTCAAGGTCGTCGTGGTATTCGAAGGCCGCGACGCGGCCGGCAAGGGCGGCGTCATCAAGCGTATCACCCAGTACCTGAGTCCGCGTGTCTGCCGCGTGGCGGCGTTACCCGCACCTACCGAACGCGAGACCAGCCAATGGTATTTCCAGCGATACGTCGCGCACCTGCCGGCGGCGGGGGAGATGGTGCTGTTCGACCGAAGCTGGTACAACCGGGCCGGGGTCGAGCGCGTCATGGATTTCTGCACCGATTCGGAATACCGGGAATTCCTGCGTTCCTGTCCGGAGTTCGAGCGCATGCTGGTGCGCTCGGACATCATCCTGATCAAGTACTGGTTCTCGGTTTCCGACGAAGAACAGGAGCGGCGATTCCGCGCCCGGATCGAAGAGCCGCACAAGCGCTGGAAACTGAGCCCCATGGACCTGGAGTCGCGCACGCGGTGGGTCGAATATTCCCGGGCCAAGGACGAGATGTTCGCCTGCTGCGACATCGAGCAGGCGCCCTGGTACGTGGTCAACGCGGATATCAAGAAAAATGCCCGGCTCAACTGCATCCGCCACCTGCTGAGCCTGATCCCCTACGAGGATCTGACACCGGAGCCCATCGAGCTGCCGAAGCGCAGGAGCGGCAAGGGATACGTTCGCCCGCCCATCTCGGATCAGACGTTTACGCCAGAGTGCTATCCCCGAGGCCGAGACGGGGCTTTTTCAGAGGAAACGGCCAAGGGTTAGCCCGCATCGCTCACCAACTTTCGTCGCGAGGGGGCACCCCTCGCATACAAAGGCTCAGCCGGGGAGCGCGAGGGGGCACCCCTCGCATACCGACCGCACGGCCGCGCTTACGCGATGCATCGGCGTCCGCAGCAGGAAGTTGGTGAGCGATGCGGGTTAGTCTCGCTACAGTGACGATTCTCCTGTTCCCTTGGCGAGCGGCGTCCACTCGTTGCTGCTGACGTAGCCCTCAACCAGAGCCAGACGCTCTCGAATGGCAGCCTGGCCTTCCTGCAGGTTCTCGATTTTGGCCTCAAGTCTTGCATCACCCCTTTCAATCTTGCCGTCCAGCCAGACGGCTTGGCCAAGCACGGCAACGCCGACGGCGGCGATTGCCCGGAACTCGGGGCTCAGCTTGCCAGAGGACGCGGCGAATTCCTTAGCCATCCCTAGCCCGCATGTTGCACCAAGCCGCTTGTAGAGTTGCCGAACGTTGACTGTCTTTTCTCGGTTGCTTCCATACTTTCGGGAGTTGTTCCGGGTACAAAACACGCTGGCCGCGCCCTCGCCGGTCTTTTTGCCGTGTGCGCGCACATGCTCGCTTCACCATAGGCGTGGCTATGCCTTAAGCTCGCGAGCACGCGCACACGGCAAAAATCCTCGGCGATCATCGCGGCCCTTGGTGCAACATGCGGGCTGGAGTCTGCGCTGTTGTTCGGCCACACGGTCATTCGGTCGGCGTAGATTTATCGGGTTCGTCCGGCTTCGGCATGGGACAGGACACTAGAACGGAATATCGTCGTCGAAATCGTCGTCGTCGCTGAGCGTGGGCGCGTTGGTGGCGGGCTGGTTATCCACGGGGGCGGGCGCGTCGCGCTGTTCGAAGCCGGAGGGCTGGCCGGCCTCGCCGCCCCGGCTGTCGAGCATCTGCATTTCCCGCGCCATGATCTCCGTGCGGTAACGCTTCTGGCCGTCCTGCTCCCAACTCGACGTTCTGAGGCTTCCCTCGATATAGACCTTGGAGCCTTTCTTCAGGTATTGCCCCGCTATCTCGGCCAAGCGGGAAAAGCAGACGACGTTATGCCACTCGGTGCGTTCCTGCTGTTCGCCGCTCTGCCGGTCGCGCCAGGCGTCGCTGGTCGCGACGCTGAAATTCGTCACGGGATTTCCGGCTTGTGAATACCTGGTCTCCGGGTCGCGGCCGAGGTTGCCGATCAGCATGACCTTGTTGATTCCCCGTGCCATGAGCCTTCCCGCAACAGTTTTCGTGGCCGTGAAGTTTATCCGATTGCCGGGGCGAAACACACGTTCGGCGGCTTTAACTCCGGTGCGAGTTGCGCCCGGAAATGTGTCGGACGTTGCCGCTGGATGTGCTCGTCGGGAAGTGTGGTGCTTTATAATCGCGGAACCTGAAATCGAGAAGTCGAGCGGCCATGGCGACGGAATTCCCGGGCGACGCGCTCCGCGCCGGCGAGCACCACAACCGTTGATCTGCCTGTTCGGCGGCACCTTCGATCCCGTGCACAACGGCCACCTGCACGCCGCCCGCACGGCGGCCAGGCGCCTGTCGTGCCGCACTCGCCTGGTACTTTCGGCCCGGCCGCCGCACCGTCCAGCGCCCGCGGCTTCCGCAGGAGACCGCTGGGCGATGCTGAACGCTGCCTGCGCCGGATATCCGGAACTCATTCCCGACGACAGTGAAATCCGTCGCCCGAACCACAGCTTCACGGTGGATACCCTCGCGCGGATACGCCGGCAATGCCCCGATGAGCCGGTATTCTGGGTGGTGGGAATGGATGCGTTTTGTGACTTGAGCACCTGGCGCCGGTGGCCGGAGGTGTTCGTCCTTGCGCACCTGCTGCTGCTGGAGCGTCCGGGCTCCGTTCTGGATGCGCCGGCCCGAGCGGTCTACGAACGATTCCGGCTGGATGGGGCGCCGTCTTCCGCCTGCGGCGGCATCCTGAAGATCGAAGCCCCCATGCCGGACGTGTCCGCTTCCCGCATCCGGACTCGCCTGGCCGAGGGCCGCCCGGTATTGCATTTGCTCCCGCACGGGGTGGAAGCCTATATTAAGCAGCACGGACTCTACGCGGGAGACAGGACACCTGCATAGCCAGACGGAAGCTTCAGCGACCGGGGAACGGGAGGCGCCCGAGCGTCTGCGCGACCGTATCGTCGACGCGCTGGAAAACCGCAAGGGGCGGGACATCGTTGCCCTGGATGTGGGCGCCCTGACCGACATTACGGACTTCATGATCATAGCCAGCGGCACATCGAATCGTCACGTCAAGGCATTGGTCGACCAGGTGATCGAGGCGGCCAGGCGGCATCGGCAGAAGGTGCTGGGAGTGGAAGGCAGGGAAACCTGTGAGTGGGTACTGCTCGACCTCGGTGACGTACTGGTACATGTCATGCAGGCCGCCACGCGGGAGTTTTACGATCTGGAGCGGCTCTGGCGTCCCCTGGCCGCCGATTCCACAGGCTGACCGGCACCGGTAATTCCCCCATTCCATGGCGCCATCGCTTCGCATCAAGGACAAGCACCAGGAACACAAGGCATTCGTCAGCCGGGCGATGGTGCTGTTCGCCATCGCGGCCGGATTGGCACTGGCGCTTGTGTTTCGCATGGTGCAACTGCAGGTCTGGCAGCACGATGCCTATCAGACCCGGTCGGACGAAAACCGCATCGACTTGCAGCCGCTGGCCCCGGCACGCGGCATCATCTACGACCGCAACGGCATTCCCCTGGCTGAAAACCGGCCGGTTTTCAGCCTGGCGCTGGTCAGGGAGCGCATCGGCGACCTCGACCGGTTCGTGGCGGAACTGTCCGCAGTCGTAACGCTCGACCGCGATGAAATCGAGGTGTTCGAGGAACGGCTCAAGCGGCGCCGGCGGCCGTTCGAGCCGGTACCCCTCAAGCTTTCGCTGACGGAAGAGGAAATCGCGGCCCTGGCGGTAAACAGGCATCGATTCGTTGGCGCCGAAGTAGAGGCGAGGCTGGCCCGTTTCTATCCGTTCGGTGAGCTTCTGGCTCATCCGGTGGGGTCGGTTCGCCGCATCAGCGACGAGGACCTGCAGAGGCTGGACCCGGTCCGGTACAGCGCAACCCGTTACGTGGGCAGGCGCGGGGTCGAGCAGTTCTACGAAAGCTCCCTGCATGGCGACGTCGGCAGCCGAAGAGTGGAAACAGACGCACACGGACGCGTTCGCCGGGTACTCGATGTCAGCCTGCCCGGGGCGGGTCAGAACATCACCCTGAATATCGACAGCCGGCTTCAGGTTGCCGCGGTTGCGGCTCTATCCCACCGCCGTGGCGCCATCGTTGCGCTGGATACTCATTCAGGCGGCATCCTGGCCATGGTCAGCAATCCGAGCTACGACCCCAACCTGTTCATTTCCGGCGTCAGCAACGGGCAGTACAACGAGTGGCTCGACTCGCGGGACAAGCCGCTGTTCGACCGGGCGATCAACGGCCAGTACGCGCCCGGGTCGACCTTCAAGCCGGTGGTTGCGCTCGCCGCGCTCGCCCATGACGTTGTCGACTGGGAGGAAGAGATTCTCGACAGCGGCTCGTTCCGGCTGCCCGGAGGGAAACGGGTCTACCGCGACTGGAGTTGGCAAAAGGACAATTCCGGCGGCCAGGGCATCGTCAATCTCAACCGCGCCATCTATCGTTCTTCCAATGTCTATTTCTACCACCTGGGCAACCGCCTGCAGATCGATCAGTTGGCGGCGATTGCGCGTCAGGTCGGATTCGGACGCGTGACCTCGGTCGATGTGGCAGGGGCCAGTGCCGGTCTGGTGCCCGATCCGGCTTGGAAGCTTGGCGCCAAGGGAGAACCCTGGTACCCCGGCGACAACGTCAATTTGGCCATCGGTCAGGGCGACCTGCTGGTCACGCCGTTACAGATGGGCACGGCGGCGGCGGTGATCGCCAATCGGGGTCGGTGGGTGAGGCCGCGCATGTTGCTGGCGAGCGACGGCCCCCTTGCGGAGGTGGACCCGCCGCCGCCGATGCCGAATCTCGAGGGGCTTTCCCCAGAGGATTGGGAACGCCTGGTAGACGCCATGGAAGATGTGGTTCACCGGGGGAACCAGGGGTATCGGCAGAATGGCACGGCCTGGGCGTACATAGGCCGGGGGCTCGGTTACCGCATGGCGGGCAAGTCCGGAACCGCCCAGGTGGTGGAGATCGCCCAGGGCGAGGAATATGACGAAGAACTGCTCGATGAGTACAGCCGCAAACATGCCTGGTTTCTCGCGTTTGCGCCGGCTGACGATCCCTTGATCGCCGTCAGCGTCCTGGTCGAGAATGGCGGCGGCGGCAGTTCCGTGGCCGGACCGGTTGCCAGGGAGGTGATCGATGCCTACCTGCTGCCCAGGATAGCGCGGCGATGAGTCGGGGCATGGCCGCGGGTTTGGTCCGGATCTCCTGGCGCACTGCGATTTCCCGGCTCAAGGGCGCGGACACGCTCTTGTGCTACATGCTGGGCGCGGTGATCGCCTTCGGCCTGGTGGTCCTGTACAGCGCCGTCGAGGGGAATGGCGCGCTGTTTCGTGCCCAGTTGCTGCGCCTTGCGCTCGGCGTCACGGCTCTGGCGGTCGCCGCACAGTTTCCGCCGACGTTCTACCTGCGCTGGGCGCCATGGTTGTACTTTGCGGTACTGCTGTTGCTGCTGCTGGTCTTTGTGGGCGGCGTCACGGTCAAGGGAGCGGCGCGCTGGCTGGAGGTTCCGGGCCTGACGCGATTTCAACCGTCGGAGTTCACCAAGCTCGCCCTGCCGATGATGATCGCCTGGTATTTTCACGACCGTCCGTTGCCGCCCTCATTGAGGGACGTTGCGGTAGCGCTGGCCCTCACCGGTTTGCCGGCGGCCTGCATCCTGCTGCAGCCCGACCTGGGTACCGCAATCCTCGTCCTGGCCGCCGGCGTGCTGGTCGTCCTGCTGGCCGGGGTTCGTTGGCGTTGGATCGGATTGGCGGCGGCGGGCGGGGCTGCCCTGGTGCCGTTGATGTGGTACGGTCTGAAGGAATACCAGCGCCAGCGAATCGTCACGTTGTTCGATCCGGAAAGCGATCCGCTGGGCGCGGGTTGGAGCATCATACAATCCAATACCGCGATCGGTTCCGGCGGATTCTTCGGGAAGGGTGTGGGGTCCGGAACGCAGAGCCAACTGGAGTTTCTGCCCGAGAGTCATACCGACTTCATCATTGCGGTGGTTGGAGAGGAGTTGGGATTCCTGGGCGTTGTCAGCCTGTTGGCTCTATACATGGCAATCGTAGGCCGGGTGCTGTTTATTGCGGCGCAAACCCATCACACCTTCTCGAGGCTCCTGGCCGGGACGTTGGGCCTCGTATTCTTTGTCTCCCTGTTCGTGAACATCGCCATGGTGGCGGGGTTGCTGCCCGTCGTCGGCGTGCCGCTGCCCCTGGTCAGCTACGGCGGGACCTCCATCGTCACGATGCTTGCGGGTTTCGGCATTATCATGTCCATACAAAGCCACAAGGCCTGGTAACGGCACGGGGCGGCGCGGGTGAAGAGAATGATGCGAGTCCTGGTGGTAGCGAGCGTGACGGCGCTTCTGCTTTACGGCCCGGTCAGCGCGGACTATTTGGCCAGGGAAGATGTCCGCGCCTATGTGGACGAACTGGTATTGGCGCACGGATTCGGCAGGGACGCGCTCCTTGAGACGTTCGCGGCTGCCCGGCATCGGCCGCGAATCGTGGAGGCCATGTCCCGGCCGGCGGAGAAAGCCCTCAAGTGGTTTCAGTACCGCGACATCTTTCTCCGGGATGAGCGTATCGCCCGTGGGATTGATTTCTGGGCGGACAACAGCGCGGCGCTCGAATCGGCTGAGGCCAGTTTCAATGTCGCCCCCGAGTACGTGGTGGCGATTATCGGTGTGGAGACCTACTTCGGCAGGGTGATGGGTTCGCACCGAGTCCTCGACGCCCTGTCCACGCTGGCGTTCGACTATCCCCCGCGCGCCGGTTTCTTCCGCAACGAGTTGACGGAATTCCTGTTGCTCGCGCGCGAGGAAAAGCGTTCCCCAGCCGAACTGAAAGGCTCTTACGCCGGTGCGATGGGCTACGGCCAGTTCATACCGTCGAGCTACCGGCACTACGCCGTGGACTTCGACGATGACGGCATCCGGGACGTCTGGACCAATACCACGGATGCTATCGGCAGCGTGGCGAATTACTTCGCGCGGCACGGCTGGCGAGGCGAAGGCGAGGTGGTCGTGCGTGTAACGGCGTCCGGCGGGGAGGCCGAAAATGCGGCCAACACGGGCCTGTCGCTGAACAGAACGGTTACCGAGTTTCGAGAACTCGGCGTCGAGGTCCCGGAAATCGATGGAGAGGCCCATGCGGCGCTGTTTCGAATGGAACTGGAAGACGGCGCGGAATACTGGCTGGCCCTGCATGACTTCTATGTCATCACCCGTTACAACCGAAGCGCCATGTATGCGCTGGCGGTCCATCAACTCAGTCAGGCGATCAAGGCCGGGCGGGATGCGGCGCTGGCCGAGGCTGAATCGCCGCCTGGCGCCGGCTCGCCCGTACGCGGCCTGCGTGGATAATGGGCGTTGACGGATGAGCGGCCGAATCGCATGCGGCACGCGTACGGGTCAACGGCTGGCGGCGCCCGCCTGCGTGCTGGTCCTGGCGCTCGCTGCCTGTCAGGCCTCGGGTCCGCCGCCCTCCGGTACGGGGTCGCCGCCGATCTCGGATGGTCCGCCGGAACACATTCCGTACGACCTGAGCCGGCTGCCGGACCCGGTTCCCGTCAACGAGCCGAAGAGCGCAACGGGTAATCCGCCGTCCTACAGCGTCTTTGGGAAGACCTACCACACCCTGGACTCCGCGGCCGGCTATGAAGCGACCGGCTCGGCGTCCTGGTACGGGCGCAAGTTTCAGGGGCGGCGCACATCGAGCGGGGAGGCCTTCGACACGCTGAAGTTGACCGCGGCGCACCCGACCTTGCCCATACCGTCTTACGTGGGGGTGACCAACCTGGAAAACGGTCGGCGGATCGTTGTGCGGGTCAACGACCGGGGTCCGTTTCACGATGGCCGCATTATCGATCTTTCCTATGCGGCGGCCGTGAAACTGGGGTTTGCCGATGCGGGTACGGCCCGGGTACGGGTCAGGGCGCTGCATGACCTGCCCGTTCTCTACCTGCAGGCCGGGGCATTTCGGCGGATTCGCGATGCGGACCGCTTGCGGGGGGTGCTGGAGCGGTTGACTGGCAAGCCGGCCCGAGTCGTGCGAACCGACGCTGAGAATCCCTACCGGGTCCGCCTGGGCCCGCTTGACGGCGAGTGGGAAGCGGAACGCCTGCAGGCGCTGATCGCGATGGCCGATCACGGGGTCCCGGAAATCTACTATGGAGAAGCGCAAGGCGAGGCGCACTGAGCCTGACAAAGGGGATGGCCGCGCGCGCTAGACCCGTGCGTCCCGCGGGTTAGAATGGCGCCCTTCCGGCCACCGATCTCAAGGAGACTCATGGGAATCAGGGTTCTGGCTGTCGCCTTGTTCTGGGTAAGCGGTTGGGCTGGCGCGGCAAGCGTTCCGGCCCCGGCGTTACCCCCTTCCCCCGGCATTGCCGCCAAGTCCCATGTGCTGATGGATGCGGATACCGACCGGATCATCGCCGAGGAGAACAGCGACGAACCGCTTCATCCCGCCAGCCTGACCAAGATCATGACCGGATACATTGCCGCCGGCGAGTTGGATAGCGGTCGGATCTCACTCACCGACGAAGTGCTCGTCAGCGTCGAGGCGTGGCGTACGCCGGGTTCGCGCATGTTCATTCAGGAGGGAACCCGGGTCTCCATAGCCGACCTGCTACGGGGCATCATCGTACAGTCGGGCAACGATGCGAGCGTGGCGCTGGCCGAACATATCGCCGGCAGCGAGGGAGCATTCGCCGACATGATGAATCGCCAGGCGGATGAAATGGGATTGACCGCGACCCAGTTCAGGAACGCCACCGGACTTCCCGCGGACGATCACTATACGTCCGCCAGGGACCTGGCGATTCTGACCCGGGAATACATCCACCGGTATCCGGAGAACTACGCCATGTATGCGGAGCGGTCGTTCAAGTACAACGACATCGAGCAGCCGAATCGCAACCGCCTGCTCTGGCGCGACCGTACCGTCGACGGCGTCAAGACCGGCCACACCGATGCAGCCGGATACTGTCTGGTCGCCTCGGCGCAACGGGACGGCATGCGATTGATCTCCGTGGTAATGGGGGCCGCCGACGGCAATACGCGGGTGCGTGAGACCCAGAAACTGCTGACCTATGGATTCCGCTATTTCGAGACCAAGCGGCTGTACGAGGCCAATGTCCCCCTGAAGAGCGTCGAAGTCTGGTATGGCGAGGCGGATTCGGTGGACATCGGCGTGGCGGAGCCGGTCGTGGTTACCATTCCGCGCGGGTACTACGATGACGTGGAGGTGGAATTGCAGTTGCCCGAGCTTCTCGAAGCGCCTTTGCGGGCAGGCGGTGAGGTCGGCGCCCTGCGGCTGACCCTGCGCGACGATCCGGTGTACACGGCGCCGCTGGTCGCGTTGCAGGCGGTGGAGGAGTCGGGTGTATTCGCGCAGGCTGCCGATTTCATTCAACTTTTCTTCAGCCGGCTGTTCGAGTGAGTTCGGCGGCAAGTCCCCGGCCGGGAGTGGACTTCGCACACCAGGTCATCGTTCGCGATCTGGGCCGTACCGGATACGAGCCCGTATTTCAGGCCATGCGGGACTTCACCGCGAACCGCGGCGGGGACACACTCGACGAACTCTGGTTCACCGAACACGAACCGGTCTTCACCCAGGGCCAGGCGGGCAAGGCGTGGCACGTACTCGCCGCCGGCGACATACCCGTGGTGCAGACGGATCGCGGCGGCCAGATCACCTATCACGGGCCGGGTCAGATCGTCGGCTACCTGCTATTCGACCTGCGCAGAATGGGGCTGTCGGTACGAGGGCTCGTCTCCGGCATCGAAGATGCGGTGGTCGATGTGCTGGCCGGCCGCGGCATCGACGCCTCCGCGCGCCCGGATGCGCCGGGCGTCTACGTCGACGGCGCCAAGATAGCGGCGCTGGGTCTCCGGGTGCGCAGGCGTTGCTCATACCATGGATTGAGCTTCAACATCGACATGGATCTCGAACCCTTTCAACGCATCAATCCCTGCGGGATGACCGATCTTGGGGTGACGCAACTGAAGGACCTCTGCGGCGAGGCGGACATGGAAGCGGTGAAGAGCCGGTTGTTGAGGGCGATGGAGGGGTGTTATCCGGTCAACTTCCGCAGACCGGGCACGCGGGCCGCTTCGGAAGCCTGAATTTCCGCCAGTCGGCGCGTTTGGCGTCGTAGAACAGGACATGGCCGACCAGCGGGTCCCCCACGCCGGTAATCGCCTTGACGGCCTCCATGGCCTGCATGGCGCCCACCACGCCGACCAGGGGCGCGATGACGCCGTTCTCCGCACAGTTCAGCGCCTGATCGTCGCCTTGTGGGTACAGGCACCGGTAGCAGGGCGATTCGGGACGGTCCGGGTCGAACCGGGCGACCTGGCCTTCCCAGCGGATGGCGGCGCCCGAAACCAGCGGCTTTCCCACGCGCCAGCAGGCATCGTTGACAAGGTAGCGGGTTGCGAAGTTGTCGCTGGCATCGACTACGAGGTCGACGCGGACCAGCAGTTCTTCCAGTGCTTCCCGCGACAGCTTGTGGCCGATCGTCTCCACCGCAACCAGGGGATTCAGGGCGGTGAGGGTCTCCGCCGCGGACTGAACTTTGGGAGTCCCCACGGAGGCGTCCGCGTGGGCGATCTGGCGTTGCAGGTTGGATAGCTCCACCGCGTCGAAGTCGTTGAGTATGAGCCTGCCGATGCCGGCGGCGGCGAGATACAACGCAACGGGAGAACCCAGGCCTCCCAGCCCGATCACGAGAACGGTGGCGTTGCCGAGCCGGTGCTGTCCCTCGATGTCGATCTCGGGCAGCATGATCTGCCGGCTGTAGCGCAGCAGTTCGCGGTCGTCCATCGTCAGGTTCCCGAAATCGCGACGGTGGCGCGTTCCAGACCGGCGAGGTCGCGATGCGTCTGGATGTCCTGGAAATCCAGCAGCGCAAGGCGGGCCCGCACTGCCGCGGCCTGGTCACAGCCGTGTTCCAGGATCAGACGGCCCCCGGGCGCGATTCGTTCCGGCGCCTGGGCGACGATGCGGTCGATGGCGTCGAGCCCGTCCGCGCCGGCGGTCAGGGCGAGCGGGGGTTCGCTGCGCAATGCCGCCAGCGCGGGGTCGCCCTCGGCAACGTAGGGCGGATTGGAGACGATGCATTCGTAAGGGCCGCGCAGGAAGCCGAGCCAGTCGCCCTGCGCGAAGGCGATATCCGCGGCGTTGGCGGCCGCGTTCGCCGATGCGACCCGGAGCGCCGCGAAGGAAGCGTCCGTGGCGGTAACCCGAAGATCGGGCCGATGGACTTTGAGCGCTACCGCGATGCAGCCGCAGCCGGTTCCCAGATCGACCACGCGGCCATCGCGGGGCGCCAACCTCAGCGCGAGTTCCACGGTGAGTTCGGTTTCCGGACGGGGGACGAGCACATCTTTTCCGACGCGGAAGTTCAGCCCGTAAAATTCCTTTCGACCCAGAATACAGGCAAGCGGTTCCTGTCCGCGGCGCCGGTTGGCCAGGCGGTCAAGGCGGTCTGCCTGCCGGTTCGTCAGCGCCGCTTCGGGGAAGGCGAGGATCTGCGCCCGGCCCACGCCCAGCACATGGGCCGCGAGCAGTTCCGCATCGATCCGTTCCAGATCGGCGTTGGCGGCGAGCCAGTGGCCGGATGAACCGGGGCGGACCGAGCGGTGAGTGCGCCGGGCCGGGAACCCGTGCTCCTGATCGCGAATTTCACGCATTGCCCAGGCGGCCGAGCAGATCCGCCTGATGCGCCTGAACGAGGGGCTGCACCACTACGTCCAGCGCTCCCTGCAACACTTCGTCGAGGCGGTACAGCGTCAGGTCGATGCGATGATCGGTAACGCGCCCCTGGGGAAAGTTGTAGGTGCGGATGCGTTCCGAGCGGTCTCCGGATCCGATCAGGTTGCGGCGCGACTCGGCCTGCTCCGCCTGCTGTTGGGAACGGGCGGCATCGACCAGTTTCGCCTGCAACAGGGCCATGGCGCGCGCCCGGTTCTTGTGCTGGGATCGTTCGTCCTGGCACTCGACCACGATTCCGGTAGGCAGGTGGGTGAGCCGCACCGCCGAATCGGTCTTGTTGACGTGCTGGCCGCCCGCACCGGAAGCCCGGAACAGATCGACACGCAGGTCATTCTTCCCGATTTCCACGGCATCGATGTCGTCGATTTCCGGTAATACGGCCACGGTGCAGGCGGAGGTGTGTATGCGACCCTGTGATTCGGTGTCCGGCACCCGCTGCACCCGGTGCACGCCGGACTCGAATTTCAATCGACTGAAGGCTCTTTTGCCGTCGACTCGCGAGATGATCTCCTTGTAGCCGCCGTGCTCGCCGGGACGCTCGTTCAAGATCTCGATGTTCCAGCCCTGGGTCTCGGAAAATCTGGCATACATGCGAAACAGGTCGCCCGAGAAGATGGCTGCTTCGTCACCGCCGGCGCCGGCGCGGATTTCGAGAAAGACGTTGGACCCGTCATGGGGGTCCTTGGGTATGAGGAGGCTCCTGAGCGATCGTTCGAGCGTGTCGAGCCGCGCCGTCAGCAAGGCAACTTCTTCCCGCGCCAGTTCACGCAGGTCGGCATCGTCGCCACGAGCCAACTCCCGGGCTTCCTCCAGATCCCGGGTGACCTCGCATATCCGTCTGAAGCCCAAGGCCACGGGTTCGAGTTCGGCCAGTTCCTTGGACAGCGCCTTGAATTGTATCCGGTCGGCGACGACCTCCGGTTTTGCGAGCAACGCGCAGATCTCGTCGTAGCGATCCGCAAGTTCGGACAGCCTGGTCAACACGGATGGTTGCAGCGCCATGGAGCGGGCCCCTGTACTCAGCCGAGCTTGTAGAGCGACTTCAGGATATCGAGCAGATCCACCCGGCCTTCGGCGCTGGCCTGCCGGATGGCAACGGTCGGCGGATGGATCAGCTTGTTGGTCAACGCCTGGGCGAGAGCGGCAACGACTTCGTTTGCATCGCCGCCCTTCGCAAGCGCCCGGCGCGCCTTGTCCAGTTCGGCGAGTTGCGCATCCTGGGCGTTCTCCCGCAACTGCTTGAGCAGGCGCTGTCCCTGGTGGGTGCGCCGCTCCCGGGCGTACCGGTAAGCGCCTTCGTCGACCAGCGCCTGCGCCGAGCCCGCGGCGGACAGCCGCTGTTTGAGGTTTTCCTGAATGATTTCCGTGAGGTCGTCGATGGAATAGAGAAAGACATCGGGCAGATCGGCGACCTCCGGCTCGATGTCCCGGGGCACGGCGATATCGACCATGAAGATGGGCTTGTGGCGCCGGCCCCTGATCGCCGCTTCGACGGCGCCCTTGCCCACGACCGGCAGGGAACTGCCTGTCGAGGCGATGACGATGTCGTAGTCGTGCAGCGCCGCGGCCACGTCGGTGAGCTGCATGGGAGTCGCCTGATAGCGGGCGGCCAGTTGCTCCGCGTTGGCGATGGTTCGGTTGGCGATCGCCATGGCGCCGATACCCTGTTCGCTCAGGCTTTCGGCAACCCGTCCAATGGTGTCGCCGGCCCCGAGCAGCAGCGCCGACTTGCGGGTGAGGTCGGTGAAGATCCGCTTCGCCATGGCAACGGCGGCATAGGCCACGGACAAGGGGTTGCGCCCGATATCCGTATCGGTGCGGATGCGTTTCGCCGCATTGAGCGAAACCCTGGACAAGAGATCCAGTTCCGTACCCAGGGTGCCGAGATTGCGCGCCAGTTCACAGGCGGACTTGACCTGGCCCATGATCTGCGGCTCGCCGAGCACCTGGGAGTCGAGGCCGGCGGCTACGCGAATCAGGTGCCGCGCGGCATCCTGGTCCCAGTGACCGTAGGCGGCGCTGTGGATCTCGTCGGCGGGCACGCCGCGGTAATCGGCGAGCCACTGCGCCAGCGCCGCTTCATCGGACGGGTCGATGGCGCAATAGATCTCGGTGCGGTTGCAGGTCGAGAGGATGGCCGCTTCGGTCACGCCCGGCACCGACCGGGTAACGGCCATCAAGGCGTTGCCGAGCATGTCCTCCGGGAAAGCGACCCGGTCCCGCAGATCTATGGCGGCGGTGCGGTAGTTGATGCCGTATGCCAATATCGCCACTTTGAGCGAGGCCCGTCGTAGGTGGGGGTAACCTTGAATTGTAGCAGAGCGGCAGACGGCGGGTCCGCCGGTGGCGTTGCGCGCCGTGCCGGCAAGCGCGCGGTTGCAGGACGGTCTCGCAAGACAGGGTCGGGCAGACCGCGGGTTGGCGGACGCTGGCTCTGGTTTCTGACTTCGCTCCTGTTGTCGGCCGGCTGCGCACAGTTGCCGGTCGAGCCTGAAACCGCGGACTTCCGGGTCGCAGGCAAGGTCGGTGTCGTGGAGGGGGAGCGGAGCTTTGCGGCGCGCTTCGTCTGGCGGCAGACCGCCGACCGCTACGATATCCTCTTCTGGGGGCCGCTCGGACAGGGCAGCACGCGGTTGCGCGGCGACTCGGACCATGTCGAGGTCACCGGCAGGGATGGCGAGCCCGCGTTGTCGGGCCATCCCCGTGCCGTGATGCGCCAACGGCTCGGCTGGAGCCTGCCGTTGGCCGTACTGCCCTGGTGGATGTCGGGCCGCCCGGCGCCTGACGGCACGGTGGAGGCTGCCGAACGCGATACCGAGGGCCGTTTGACCGCGTTCCGGCAGCTCGGCTGGCAGGTAGGATACGACCGGTTCGACGCGCAGGGAGACGCTCCCCGGCCGGGTCGCATCACCGCCGAGCGGCCTGGATACCGCATCCGCGTGACGATTTTAAGCCGTTGATTCTGTGCGTGTTTGACAGGATGCAAGGCCAACCTCAGAATAGCGCGCCGCTAACCCGTATATTGCACCAAGGGCCGTGACGATCACGCCGGATTTTGCTCGTTTGCGCGTGCTCGCGACCGGAATCATAGCCACGCATATGGTGGAGAGAGCATGTGCGCGCAAACGGGCAAAAGACAAGCGAGGGCACGGCCAGCGCGGTTTGTACCAGGAACAATCTGTCTGATTTGAAGCCAACTCGCTGAAAAAGATCAGCATTCGGCGACTCAACAAGCGGCTTGGTGCAATATGCGGGTTAAGATCATTGGGGTGTCGCCAAGCGGTAAGGCACCGGGTTTTGATCCCGGCATACGCAGGTTCGAATCCTGCCACCCCAGCCAAAAGTACATCATTGAGACCTTTTGAGAACATAAGCGCAGGGAAGACGGATCGTGGCCCAACTCATGGTTTTCTCGGGAAGCTCGAACCGGGCGCTCGCGGAGCGGGTCGTCAATGAGCTGCGTATCGATCTCGGCCGCGCCGACATCGGCCGTTTCAGCGACGGCGAGGTCAATGTGGAGATCCATGAGAACGTCCGCGGGTGCGATGCCTTCATCCTGCAGTCGACCTGCGCGCCGACCAACGACAACATCATGGAACTGGTCATCATGGCCGACGCGATCCGCCGCGCATCGGCTCATCGCGTGACGGCCGTAATCCCCTACTACGGGTACGCGCGGCAAGACCGCCGGCCGCGCTCGGCGCGGGTTCCCATCAGCGCCAAGGTCGTCGCCGACATGCTCGGCAGCGTCGGCATCGACCGTATTCTCACCGTCGACCTGCATGCCGACCAGATCCAGGGCTTTTTCGACATGCCGGTCGACAATGTCTACGGTTCGCCGGTGCTGGTCGATTGCATCGCCACCCGGGACTACGAGAACCCGATCGTCGTTTCCCCGGATGTCGGTGGCGTGGTGCGTGCCCGGGCGATCGCAAAGCAGATCGACGACCTCGATCTCGCCATTATCGACAAACGCCGTCCCCAGGCGAACGACACCCGCGTCATGAACGTCATCGGCGATGTGCGCGGCAAGACCTGCATACTGGTGGACGACATCGTCGACACCGCGGGCACGCTGTGCACCGCGGCGGAAGCGCTCAAGGGTCAGGGGGCGATCAGGGTGGTGGCCTATATCACCCACCCGGTGCTGTCCGGCCCCGCGGTCGAACGCATCACCGCCTCGGAAATCGACGAGATGGTGGTGACGGATACCATACCGCTGTCGCAAGATGCGGCGCGGTGCGAGAGGATTCGGCAGCTCAGCCTCGACCGGCTGCTGGCGGAGTCCATCCGCCGGGTCAGCTACGAAGAGTCCCTGAGCGCGATGTTCCGGTAAGAAATGCAAGCCGGTTTCCGCACGCGGCGGGAGCCATTGGAGAAGAATCACCATGTCTCAGCAGATACAGATCAGCGCATCCCCGCGCCAGGAAGTGGGAACCGTGGCGAGCCGGCGCCTGAGGCGCGGCGCCGACCGGGTTCCGGGCATCATCTATGGGGGCGATGCGGAACCGCAGCCGCTCACATTGAGTGTCCATGAACTCTCTCGCATGATGCAGAACGAGGCGTTCCATTCACAGGTTCTGAACGTCGTCGTCGATGGGGCCGCCGAGCAGGCCATCGTTCGCGACCTGCAGCGCGACCCGGCGAGCGACAAGGTGCTGCACATCGATTTTCTGCGCATTCGCGCCGACCGGGCCATCCAGGTACCCGTGCCCTTGCACTTCCTCAACGAGCACGATTGCGCGGGCGTGCGTTCCGGCGGCAACATCTCCCACAACCTCATCGAGGTGGAGGTGAGCTGCCTGCCGGCGAACCTGCCCGAATTCATCGAGATCGATGTTGCCCACCTTGAAATGGGAGAGGCCCTGCACCTGAGCGATCTGGATGCGCCCGACCGGGTGACCATTGTCGCGCTGACGTACGGCGAAGAGCGCAACATCCCCGTGGTGAGCGTGCAGGCGCCGCGCGGCGGAGCCGAAGATCTGGAAGAGGACGGCGAGGAAGAGGCGGGCATCGAGCAGGAGACGCCGACAGGAGGGGAGGGGGAAACCGGGGAGGCGCCCGGCGCCGATTAGAACGTCCGCCCGATGCCGTCGGCCATCCGCCTGATCGTCGGCCTGGGCAATCCGGGTGCGCGTTACGAGGCGACCCGCCACAACGCGGGGTTCCGCTTCGTGCGTTACTTCGCCGGCCGCTTCGGGATCGAGCTGACCGGGTCGACGAAATTCAAGGCTTCCGCGGGCCGCGGCAAGATTGGCGGCGCGGATTTGCGCTTGCTGTTGCCGTCCACCTACATGAACCGGTCCGGCGAGGCGGTCGGGCCGTTCGCCCGCTACTACCGGATCGAGCCGGAAGAGATCCTTATCGCCCACGACGAAGTCGCCTTTCCCCCGGGGATACTGCGCCTGAAGGCCGGCGGCGGCGCAAACGGTCACAACGGCATCGAGAGCGTCATCGATGGGCTCGGCAGCCGGGATTTCGTCCGGCTGCGCATCGGCGTCGGGCATCCGGGCGACCAGGACCTGATGCTGGGCTACCTGACGACGGTCACCATGCCCCAGGCGGAGTGGGATCGGGTCGATGCCGCCTGCAGGCTGGAGGACGAGATGCTTGAAGGCCTGGTGCGGGGCGATCTCCAGGCTGCCATGAACCGGCTCCACAAGCCGGATACAGAGGAGACCTGAACCGCGGATATCGGCGGGAGTTCCGAACGCGGCTGCCGCCGCAATCGATGGAAACGAATCGATGGGATTCAACTGTGGCATCGTCGGGCTGCCCAATGTCGGCAAGTCGACGCTTTTCAACGCGCTGACCCGGGCGGGTATCGAAGCGGCGAACTTTCCGTTCTGCACCATCGACCCCAACGTGGGCGTCGTCCCCGTGCCGGACCCGCGTCTCGAGAAGATTGCGGAGATCGCCGGGCCCGAGAAAGTCGTTCCCGCGGCCATGGAGTTCGTCGATGTGGCCGGGCTGGTCGCGGGAGCCGCCCGGGGGGAGGGGCTCGGCAACCGCTTTCTATCCCACATTCGCGAGACCGATGCCATTGCCCATGTGGTGCGTTGTTTCACGGACGACAACGTCGTCCATGTGTCCGGCCTGCCTTCGCCCGCGGACGATATCGAGATCGTCAATACGGAGTTGGCGCTCGCGGACCTCGAGACCGTCGAGCGGGCCCATGAACGCAATCGTCGTGTGGCGAACGCCGGCGACAAGGATGCCAGGGCGCTGATCGCCCTGCTCGACATGGTTCTCAAAGCCCTGGGAGAAGCCCGCCCGGTCCGTTCCCTGGCGCTGGACGCGAACGACAGGCGGCGGCTGCAGCCGCTGCACCTCTTGACCGCGAAGCCCGTACTCTACATCGCCAATGTGGCGGAAGACGGGCCTGCCGGCAATCCGATGCTGGAAACCGTCGCTCGGATTGCCCGTGGCGAAAGCGCCGAGGTGGTGCCACTCTGCAGCAAGATCGAGGCCGAAATCGCGGAACTCGACGAGCGGGAACGCGCCGAGTTCCTGGATGCACTCGGCATCGGCGAGCCCGGACTGAACCGGGTTATCCGCGCGGGCTATCGTCTGCTCGGCCTGCACCACTTCTTCACCGCCGTCCCGAAAGAGGCCCGGGCCTGGACCATACCGGCGGGCGCCAGGGCGCCGCGCGCGGCGGGCGCCATCCATACGGACTTCGAGAGAGGCTTCATTCGGGCGGAAGTGGTTGCCTTTGAGGACTTCGTTGCTCATGGCGGCGAACAGGGTGCGAAAGATGCGGGCAAGTGGCGGCTCGAAGGCAGGGAGTACATCGTCCGGGACGGCGATGTCATCCGCTTCCGGTTCAATGTCTGAGTGGCGGTTGTCCGCTGTCCCGCCCTCGCGGCGGGAACCGGTGAGCGTTGCCGGCTATTCGAACTGCAGGGGGTGGCGGGCCGCCGCGGCTTGACGCCGGGCCGAGCGCACCAGCAGCCAGCCGGCGACCGCGACGCCGAACCCGACGATGCCCACGATGATGGCGGCGAGGGCGTTGATGTCCGGGGTGATGCCGAGCTTCACCTTGGAATAGATCACCATCGGCAGTGTGCTCGACTCCGGGCCCGATACGAAGCTTGCGATCACGAGATCGTCCAGAGACAGCGTGAAAGCCAGCAGCCAGCCGGACAGCATGGCGGGCGCGATCAGCGGAAGGGTGATGTCCAGGGTCACGGCCATGGGGCGGCCGCCGAGGTCCATGGCCGCTTCCTCGAGCGATCGGTCCATGGCTGCAAGCCGTGACTGCACCACCACCGCCACGTAGGCCATGCCGAAGGTGATGTGGGCGATGGCGATGGTGTCGGCGCCGCGGCCGGCCGGCCAGCCGATCAGCACCTGCAGGCTCACGAACAGCATCAACAGGGAGAGGCCGGTGATCACCTCCGGCATGACCAGCGGAGCGGCGAGCATGCCGGAAAAGGCGGTTCGGCCGCGAAACCGCCCCATGCGCGTCAACGCCAGGGCCGCCAGCGTGCCCAGTACGGTGGCGAAAGTGGCGCTGACCAGGGCGATGCGCAGACTCAACAACAGCGCATCGATCACCTGTTCGTTTTCCCAGAGCGCCGTGTACCAGCGGAACGAGAACCCGGTCCAGACCGACATCAGCCTCGAGTCGTTGAACGACCAGGCAATCATGGAGAGGATCGGGATGTAGAGGAACGCGAAGCCGAAACACAGACAACTGAAGACAAAGGTGGAGCGCGGCTTCACCGGCGGGAGCCTCCAGACGGCGCGGGCGGTGCGACAGCGGATTCCGGTCCGGTGCGGCGTGCTGTCCTGGCGCCGGTCCCGGTCATCGGCTCGTCAACCTCTCCGCCGTTGAAGAATAGCGCTGGAACAGCACGATGGGTACGACCAGGATCAGCGCCAGCACCGTCGCCACCGCGCTCGCCAGCGGCCAGTCGCGGTTGACGAAGAACTCGTCGAAGAGCGTCTTGCCGATCATCAGGGTGTCCAGCCCGCCGAGCAGGGACGGGATGACGAATTCACCCAGCGCCGGGATGAATACCAAGAGCGAGCCGGCGAGGACCCCGGGCGCCGACAGGGGCAGGGTGATGTCGAAGAACACATGGCGAGGCCTGCCGCCGAGGTCCGCCGCCGCATCCAGCAGGTTCTCGTCGAGACCTTCCAGGATGGCGTACAGGGGCAGGATCATGAACGGCAGGTAGGAATAGACGATGCCCAGGTAGACGGCGAAATCGGTGTAGAGGAACTGCACCGGCTGGTCGGTCAAGCCCACCGCCATCAGCACCTTGTTGATGACGCCCTGGTTGGAGAGCATGCCCATCCACGCGTAGACCCGCAGCAGGAAGGATGTCCAGAACGGCAGGATGACCATCAGCAACAGCAGGTTGCGCGCAGCGCCCCGGGCGCGGGCGATGCCGTAGGCCATGGGGTATCCGAGCAGCAGGCAAAGCAGGGTGGAGACCAGGGCGATGCGGATCGACTTGAGATAGCTGACCCAGTAGAGGTCGTCCTCGGCGAGGAATCGGTAGTTGTCGGCGGTCAGGTAGATTCCCTGATCCGCATCGTAGACGGGCGTGAAGGGCGGCTGCCCGATGAGCGGGTCTGCGAAGCTGATCTTGAGAATGATGACGAACGGTATGGCGAAGAACACCAGCAGCCAGAAGTAGGGAACGCCGACAACCGCCCGGCGCCACAGCCGCTCTCCCCCGCCGGCGCTCATCGGGTCAGCACGACGCTGCACTCCCGCGGCCACGACAGGTAGACTTGATCTTCCCATTCGAGCGTCAGCTCGGCGCTGCGCCGGGCGTTCTGGCTCGAAACCTGAATCAACTTGCCCGAATCGGTCCGGATCCGGTAGACGGAGTAGTTTCCGTAGTAGGCCAGGTCCTCGACTTGCCCGTGCATGACGGTGTGCCCGTCCTCCTCGGGCGGTTCGCCGTCCAACTGGATTTTTTCCGGGCGTACGGCTACGGACAGCCCGCTGGCCGGCTGCTGGTGGTGCGTGGCCGGGTCGACAAGAATCGTTGCGCCGGTCTCCTCGCAAAGGATGCATCCGGGAGCATGGGGGTCGAGTCGCCCGCGGAACAGGTTGATCGTCCCGAAGAAGTCCGCCACGAACCGGCAGTTGGGATACTCGTAGACTTCCGATGGCGTGCCGGTCTGCCGGAATTGCCCGGCTTCCATCACGGCGATGCGCGATGCCAGGGTCATGGCCTCGTCCTGGTCGTGCGTGACGACGATGAAGGTGATACCGAGCCGGTCCTGGATGTTCATCAACTCGAACTGGGTGCGTTCGCGCAGGTTCTTGTCCAGGGCCGCGAGGGGTTCGTCGAGCAGCAGCACCTTGGGCCGCTTAACCAGCGCCCTGGCCAGGGCGACCCGCTGCTGCTGGCCGCCGGAGAGTTGCCGGGGCTTGCGGCGGGCGAAGTCGGAGAGTTGCACCAGGTCCAGCAGTTCTTCCACCCGCGCCTTGACCTCCGACTTGCCGAGCCCCTCCTTCTTCAGCCCATAGGCGACGTTCTCCGCTACGGAATAGTGAGGAAAAACAGCATAGGACTGGAACATCATGTTGGTGGGGCGTTCATAGGGCGGCAGGCCGCTCATGTCGTCGCCGTCGATGAACACCCGGCCGGCGGTCGGCGTCTCGAATCCGGCCAGCAGACGCAGCAGCGTGGACTTGCCACACCCCGACCCGCCGAGAATGGCGAACAGCTCTCCCTTGTAGATGTCGAGACTCACGCCGTCCACGGCCGGAAACCCATCGAATTCCTTGCGCAGGTTTTCGATACGGATGAAGGGTTGCGCTGCCTGGTCTTCCCAGGGTTTCAAAGCCTGTTCGGCGCGGGTCTCGCTCACGCGATTCTCCTGCGGACCTGGCCGCTCAGAGCCCGGACTTGGCCCGGGTCCAGGCCCGGGTGCGGCGCCGCTCCGCCTTGGGCCCGGCAATGTGGACGACGCGCAGACGCTCGAGGATCTCCGCGTCGGGATAGATGGCGGGATCGCCGGTGAACTCCGGCGATACCAGTTCCAACGCGGATCGGTTGGCGTTGGCGTAGCCGGTGAAATTGGTTGCCGCCGCGATCACTTCGGGCCGCAGCAGAAAATTGAGGAACAGATGGGCGTTCTCCGGATGGGGTGCATCCGCGGGAATGTAGGCGGCATCGAACCAGATGGTCGAACCCTCTCTGGGTACCGAGTATTTCAGGCGAATGTCCAGCCCCCCCTCCCGCGCGCGAATCGTGGCCACCGCATAGTCGCCGGACCAGCTTCCGGCGATGCAGGTCTCTCCCGCCGGCAGGTCGAGCAGGAACTTGGTCGCACTGTAGTACCTGATGTAGGGGCGCACGGCCTGCAATACCTGCTCCGCGGCCTTCAGGTCTTCAGGGGCCAGGGAGTTGGGGTCGCGGCCGAGATACATCAATGCCGCCGGGATGACCTCGGTGGGCGCCTCGAGGAGCGATATTCCGCAGTCGGCGAAGCGGCTGGCGACGTCCGGGTCGAACAGCATGGCGGCGCTGTCCACCGGAGCGTCCGGCATCCGCTCGAGAACCATCGCTTCGTTGTAGGTAAACCCGGTGGTACCCCACATATAAGGCACGCCGTAACGATTGCCGGGATCGAACCGGGCGAACTGGCGCAGCAATTCGGGATCGAGATGATGCCAGTTGTCCAACCTGGAGCGGTCCAATTCGAGATAGATGCCTACCGCCTGCAGCCGGCTCGAATAACCCGCTGAGTGCACCACGACATCATAGCCGGAGTACCCGGCCATGAGTTTGGCATCGACGGTCGGAGAAGAGTCGTAGACATCGTAGTTGACCTCGATTCCGTATTCCTCCTCGAATTCGGCAAGGGTATTTTCGCCGATGTAGTCCGCCCAGTTGTAGACGTTGAGCACGGCCTCCTCGGCCTGCGCCAGGGCCGGCCAGAGCGTAGCAGCGGCGATCAGCGGCAAATGCCATTGCCGCACCGGCCGGTTGCCGATCAAGAATCCATCCTCCACACATCGACGATGCCGTCCGCCAGTATTCGTGCTGCCGATTCGCTTGTCCAGACAACGCAATGCATCGCCGGCGCGCTCGCTCCACCATAGGCGGGGCTATGCTTTAAGCTCGCGAGCACGCGCACGGAGCCCTCAGCCGGGGAGCGCGAGGGGCTTGCCTCTCGCATGTGGACCAGAAAATCCTGCGCGATCATCGCGGCCCTTGGTGAGCGATGCGGGCTAGACGATCGGATCGCTGCGGCGTTCGGATGTGGAAATTGATTTATCATACTGTCGGTCGCCGACCGGGCGCCGGTTGTCACAGGAACCTCATGACTTACGATCTGCCAGGCGATCGCAGCCGGGCTCTGCTTGCCCGAGGCATGCCGCACTTGCGGGACGGGCTTCGGTACGAGGCCGCGAGCGCCAAGGCCACCGCCAAAGGCCATGCGCCCCCAGCGCAGTTCATCGTCGGCCGTGCCCTGGGCGACTATGTCTGGGACCTGGACGGCAATCGCTATATCGACTTTCAGAACGGCTGGGCGAGCAATCCTCTCGGCAACTGTCATCCGGAAATCATTGAGGCGGTACACGAGGCTCACCTCCGCTACGGTTTTCAATGGGAGCACCCCCTGCGCATACCGCTCGCCGAGAAGCTGGCGGCGCTGATGCCCGCACAGGCGCTGCCGCGCTTCAGCTTCGAGGTCTCCGGTACCGAAGCTGCCGAATCGGCGGTGCACCTGGCGCTCTGTCATACCCGGCGCCGATATATCGTCAGCTTCACCTCGTCCTTCCACGGGGAAGCCCTGGGAACGAAGATGGTCAGTGCCTACGGCAGCGAGAACAATCTTTATATGGAAGCCTGGGCGGGCGGTGTGCTGAAGGCGCCCTTTCCCTATTCGGAACACATCCCGGTGAGCATGTCCGAAGAGCAGTACGTGGACTATTGCCTCTGGTACATCGATACGCACATCCCGGAATACCTGGTACCGGAGGAAAATATCGCGGCCGTCATGATCGAGCCCGGGCTTGCCGAAGGCGGCAACTGGATCCCCAGTCCCGGATTCATGAGGGGCATACGCAGCATCTGCGACAGGCACGACTGGCTGATGATTGCCGACGAGGTGCTCACCGGCCTCGGCCGCACCGGCCGCATGTGGTCGGTCGAACACTACGATGTAGTGCCCGATATCCTGGTGGCGGGCAAGAACCTTTCCGGCGGCATCGAGGCCTGTGCGGGGGTGGCGGCACGGGATGTCATTCTGGGCGACAATCCCAGGGCGAGCGCGGGCAGCACTTTCGCGGGTACGCCCGCGGGCTGCGCCGCCGCTCTGAAAACACTGGAAATTTACCGGCGGGAGAATATCGTGGCCGGAGCGGAGCGCCTGGGCCGGATCGCCGCAGAGCGTATGGCCGGCTGGGAATCCCGCTATGCCATCGTCGGCCAGGTGCGCGCGCTCGGTTTGCTGATGGGCGTTTCGTTCAACGCGCCCGAGGGGGAAGAGGACGAACACGTCGGGCGCTCGGTTCGCGACGAGATGCTCAAGCGCGGCGTCTGGGCGATCTGCGAGAACGAACGGCAGGTCAGGCTCTACCCGGCCTTGAACGTGGACGAGGAGGTTCTGTTGCGCGGACTCGATGTCATGGAGGAAGCGATCGAGGTCGTCGAGCGCCAGGGTGCGACCGTTGGCGACCATCCGGCCATGCCGAGCGGCAACGTCGGCTTCTGAACGCGGACGCGGAACCCCGGCAGCCGCCCGGTACGGAATGAAAAAATACGACGCCATCGTCATCGGCGCGGGCCACAACGGCCTGTGCAACGCAGCCTATCTCGCAAAGGCGGGGCTGGACGTGCTGGTGCTGGAGCGCAATCCGCATATCGGCGGCGCCAGCGTCAGCCGCGAACTCTATCCCGGCTGGAAATACACCAATTGCTCCTATGTCTGTTCCCTGCTCCGCCCCGAGATCTCGCGGGACCTGGAGTTGGCGCGGCACGGCCTGCAGGTGGTGCCCTACCACGGGGGAGTGACCTTCACCCGGGACGGCGACTATTTCGGCAACTACCCGGATGCGGAGCGCGTGTACCGGGAGATGGCGCGGCATTCGTTGCGTGATGCGAACGCCCATGACCGGTTCGAGACGGATGTCATGAAGCAGACCCGCTTCATCCGCCGGTTTCTCATGGCGACGCCCCCCGATCCCACATCCTTCAGGCCCCGCGATCTCAGCGGGTTGCTCGAACTTGCCGGCGCGTGCACCGATATGGGCGAGGAAGGCCTGCTCGACACCGTCCGCTTCTGGACAATGAGCATCGGCGATTTTCTCGACGAATATTTCGAGACGGACGTCATCAAGGCGCACCTGTCCGGCTCCGGCATCATCGGCACGGCGCTCGGTGTGTATTCGCCCGGCACGGCCTATGTCCTGCTGCACCACTATATGGGCGAAGTGGACGGCAACGTCGGCGCCTGGGGGCTCGCCCGGGGCGGCATGGGCGCGGTGGCCGATGCCTTCGCCGCGAGCTTCAAGTCCTTCGGCGGCGAGATCGTCTGCGATGCGGATGTGCACCGCATCGTCGTCGAGAAAGGGCGCGCTGTCGGCGTTGCGCTCGGCAACGGCCGGGAGTACCGGGCGAAGATCGTGGTCTCCAACCTCGATCCCAAGCGCACTTTCCTGCAGTGCTTCGACTCTGGCGACCTGCCAGCGGAAGTCGTCCACCGGGCACGGCACTTCAAGATTCGCGGTTCCTCCGGCAAGCTCAATATCGCGCTGGACGATTTACCGGTATTCAACGGGCTGTCTCCGGAGAGTCCCTTGATGCGTTCCGACATGCACTGCATCGACTCCCTCGAGCGCATGGAGCGGGCCTACGATGACTGGAAGGCGGGCACCTGGTCTCAGGACCCGTACGTCGACATGCTGATCCCGACCACGGTGGATCCCACCATGGCGCCGCCGGGAAAACACATGATGAGCCTGTTCGTGCAGTACTGCCCGCCGGCGCTGGCCACCGGTTCCTGGACGCCGGAGGCGCGGGATGCGTTCGGCCGGACCGTGATCGACCAGCTTGCGGAGCACAGCCCCAACTTCAAGGACCTGATTCTCGACTGCGAGGTACGCACGCCCCAGGAACTGGAAGACGAGGTGGGGCTGACCGAGGGCAACATCTTCCACGGCGAGCTGACCTTCGATCAGTTGCTGTTCAACCGGCCGTTCCCGGGTTGCGCCCAATACCGGGGACCTTTGGGCGGATTTTACCTCTGCGGTTCGGGCACACATCCAGGCGGCGGCGTGATGGCCGCGCCGGGCGCCAACGCGGCGCGGGAGATCCTCATGGACCTGAAACGCCCCGATGTCACACCGGCAAGCTATCCCGATGACTGATGCCACCTGCGATGTCGTCGTAATCGGCGCCGGCCACAATGGATTGGTCTGCGCGAGCTACCTGGCCCGCAGCGGCCGCAATGTACTGGTGCTGGAGACCGCCGACCGGCCGGGCGGCCTGGCGGCAACCCGGGAATTTGCCGATGGATTCCGGGTGTCTGCCGCGGCGCATCTGTTGACCATGCTCGATCCGGGCATCGCCCGCGACCTGGGGCTGGAGCGGCGTGGTCTGGAATTTGCGGCGCGGAACCTGAAAACGGTCGCGCTCGGGGATGACGGGGAGCGAGTGGTCTTCGAAGGCGGCGGAGTGAGCGGCGTTTCAGCGGACGACGCGGCGGCCTACGCGAAGTTCCAGCGGCAGAACCGGCGTTTCGCCAGGGTACTGGCCGGGTTCTGCTCCCGTCCGTTGCCGAGACTGGTGGAACGGAGACGAAGCGACTCCCTGGCATTGGCGAAGCTCGCCTGGAACCTGCGTACCCTGGGCAAGGCGGAACTGCGTGAACTGCTACGGGTCGGGGCGATAAATATCTACGATGTCGCGGACGAGAAATTCTCGAGCGCCCTCTTGAAAGCCGCCGTCAGCATGGATGCGGTGCTGGGCTCGCACATGGGTCCGCGCTCGCCGAATACGGTGTACAGCTACCTGCACCGGCACATGAACGACGCTGCCGGCGCCACCGGGCCGGCTGTCGTCAAAGGCGGCATGGGCGCCCTGGGCGCCGCCTTCGCCGCCGCGGCGGAGTCGGCCGGCGCGGAGATCCGCTACGGCAGCGGGGTCACGGGCATCGATCTCGCGGAGCGCCCCCGGCAGGAACGCTACCGGGCAGCCGGCGTCACGCTCGCCGACGGTACGCGCATCACGGCCGGCCTGGTGGTATCCAATGCCGACCTGAAGACCACCTTCCGGCTCGTCGGACCGCCGAACCTCGATGCGGGTTTCGTGCGCCGTGTTCACAACTTCCGTGCGCGCGGCGTCACCGCCAAGCTGCACCTGGCACTGGACGGCCTGCCGGAGTTCCGTGGCGCCGGTGCCGGGGATGCGGGCGCCAGGCTGCTGTTGGCATCTTCGATGGACGATATCGAATCGGCTTTCGACCACGCCAAGTACGGTGAGTTCTCGCAAACGCCGGTCATGGAGATTTCGATCCCCACGGTCCACGACCCCTCCCTCGCGCCGAAAGGAAAACACGTGCTTTCCGCTCTGGTGCAGTATGCGCCCTACGAACTGAAGTCCGGCTGGAATACGGGCCGAGCGGCTTTCCAGGCGGTCTGTCTGCGGCGCCTGGAGACCCTTGCACCCGGGATTGGCGAGCTGGTCCACTCTGTGGAATTGCTGGCGCCGCCGGATCTCGAAGCCGCATTCGGCCTCCGCGGGGGCCATTGGCACCACGGGGAGATCGCGCTGGACCAGGCGCTGTTCACCCGCCCGGTGCCGGGGGCGAACCGCTACGCCGCGCCGGTGCCGGGGCTGTACCTGTGCGGGGCGAGCAGTCACCCCGGAGGCGGAATCCACGGTCTGGCCGGGCGCAATGCCGCCCGGGAGGTCATGGCCCGGGAGGCCTCGGGATGAACCCGCACAGCGAAATCAGGCTGCTCGAGACGCCTTTCGCAACCCGGGTCAGGGCGGCCTGCGAGGTCGGGCAATGGGAAGATTGGAAGGGCTATATCACCCCCGTCGCATACGAGGATGTGGAACTGGAGTATTTTGCCGTCCGCAATTCCACGGGCGTCTTCGATCTTTCGCCGATGACCAAGTACCGCATCGCGGGCGCCGATGCCCAGGCCTTTCTCAATCGGGTGATGACCCGCGATGTGCGCAGGCTCGCGCCGGGCCGGGTGGGCTATACGGTGTGGTGCAACGATGCCGGCACGGTCCTGGACGACGGCACCCTGTTTCATCTCGGGGAGGGCGAGTATCGGCTCTGCGCCCAGGAGCGGTGCCTGGACTGGCTCGAGTGGTCCGCTGTCGGGCTGAACGTCGCCATCGCCGATGAAACCGCGGATGTGGCGGCACTGGCGGTGCAGGGGCCGACCTCCTGCGCCGCACTCAAGGCGATGGGCCTCGAGGGCCTGGAGAATCTCAAGCCGTTCGGGCTCACCCGCTTCGACTTTGCCGGCGCTGAATTGCTGGTTTCCCGGACGGGGTTCACCGGCGATCTCGGCTACGAACTCTGGGTGGCGCCGGAGCGCGCGGAGGCCCTCTGGGACACCCTGTTCGAGGCGGGCCGCGACCGTCTGGTCCGGCCCATGGGCACTGCCGCGCTGGAGCTGGCCCGCATCGAGGCGGGATTCGTTCAGGCGGGCGTGGACTTCGTGCCCGCCGAGCAGGTCCTCCGCCACGGCCGGGGGCGCTCGCCCTTCGAGCTGGGCCTTGGCTGGCTGGTCGATTTCGGAAAGGGGCCGTTCACCGGACGCAACGCCCTGCTGAAGGAACAGGAACAGGGCTCCCGGTTCCGCTTCGCGCGCCTGGACGTGGAAGGCAACAAGCCCGCTCAAGAATCGTTCATCCTCAACAGGTCGGGCAAGGTAGTGGGTCATGTGACCTCTGCCGCCTGGTGTGCCACGGCCAAGCGCAACCTGGCTCTGGCGTCGCTGGAGATGCCCTGGGGACGCCCGGGCGACGAGTTGTTCGCGGAGATCTACTACAGCCGCGAACTGCACTGGACCCGGCTCGAGACCCGCTGTACCGTCATGGACGGTCCGGCCTGGGACCCGCCGCGCCGATGGCAGACACCCCCGGCGGACTTTTGAGCAGCGATACGATACGGAAAGGGAAAACGCCCGGAATCGAGACGGCAACGTGAGGCTCATCGCTACCGAGATAAACGATTCGCCGGCCCGGCTCGCCGGCCAGGCGGCGGCACAGCGCCTGCGGCCCGGTTTCGCCATGGACGCCTATTTCTACCGCTCACAGGTGGTCTACCGGAAGGAACTCGATGAGATCCTGTACAAGAGCTGGCTCTATGCGGGGCACGTCAGCCAGATCGCGAAGCCCGGCGACTACTTCACCTACGATCTCGGGGAAGATTCCATCGTCGTGGTGCGCGACAGCGAGAAGGCTGTCCATGCCCTGATGAATGTCTGCCGGCATCGGGGCGCCCGGGTCTGCGAGGGTCCGGAGGGCTCCTGCAGGACCTTCGTCTGTCCCTACCACGGCTGGGTCTACGAACTGGATGGCAGGCTCAGGGCCGCCCGGGCGATGCAGAGCAAAAGCGACTTCGACCCCGCGCTGTATGCGCTGAAGCGGGCCCGGTGCACGGTGTTCGAGGGCTTGATTTTCGTCAACTGCGACCCGGCCGCGGCCCCGTTCGATGCGGCGCTCAAATCCATCGAATCGGCGCTGCGCCCCTATGACCTGCCCGCCGCCAGGGTTGCCCACCGCCAGAACTACCACGTGGAGGCCAACTGGAAGCTGGTGCTGGAGAACTACCTGGAGTGCTATCACTGCGCAACGGCGCACCGGGCTTACGCCAGGCTGCATACGCTGGAGGCGCTCGGCGCCGAGGTGGAGGCGGTGAACGCGAAAATGCTCGACCGCGCCGAGCGGGAGACCGGCGTGCCGGGCATCGGCCGAGAACACTACCAGGTCTACGGTTCTTCGCCCGATTTCGGCTGCTGCGCCTCTACCAGCCGCTATGCCCTCTACGACGGTTTCAAGACGGGCAGCCGCGGCGGCGTGCCGGTGGCGCCGCTCATGGGCGAATTCAAGGGCTACGACGGCGGTGCGGGCGATTTCCAACTGGGCCCGCTGGCGTTCATGCTCAACTACCCCGACCACTGCGTCCTGTACCGCTTCACCCCCCGCGGCATCGGCAGCACGGACATGGAACTCGTGTGGTTCGTGCGCGGCGATGCACAAGAGGGCCGTGACTACGACCGCGACGCGGTCGTCTGGCTGTGGGACCGCACGAGCCGGGAGGACCAGTACATCATCACCCGCAACAGCGAGGGCGTGCATTCCAGGTTCTTCGAGCCCGGTCCGTACCACCCCGAGCACGAAAGCATGTGTATCGAGTTCGTGGACTGGTACCTGTCGGCGCTGGAACGGATCGATGTCGCCCGGCACGCGATGCACTAGCCCGCATCGCTCAACAACTTGCGTCGCGAGTGCATAGGCGTGCGCACCAGGAAGTTGGTGAGCGATGCGGGCTAGACGAGCCTGGGATTCAGCCTTTTCCTGCAACAATCGTCGCGGAAACGGTAGACAACCGAGACGATTCGAGAAGATCGATGAGCGGTTCGAAGAGAAGGGCCCGCAACTCGTTGACAGTACCGTTGTCGTCCACGACAATTCCGCGCCCGCTCGACTTTGCCGGGCCGCATCCAGGTTTGCGGCCTGCGTCTTGCAGGCGTTGAGACCGGCCCCGGAGAGGCCGGCAACCGTGGCTAGGTAGCTCAGCCGGTTTAGAGCGCAGGATTCATAATCCTGAGGTCGGGGGTTCGAGTCCCCCCCTAGCTACCAATAAAATCAATAGGTTACATCGTATCACAGCCTCGGAAAAAGCGAAACGTGACCAAAACGTGACCAAAACGTGACCAAGTCTGTTTGAGGGAATGTTGATTTGTGCCTGGATACGGCGTTGTCTTGACCTTGTTGGTACCCGATAGACAGAGCCGAAATTAGCCAGTGCACGGGAATTTAAACCCTTATATTTGGATGTCCGACGAGCGTGATTGGCAACCCATGACCAAATGATTTGCACGGAGCATTATGGCGGCCACAGCATGACGGAGAGTGGGGATTCTGCCGCCTAAAGGTTCGATTTCCTCCCTCTCCGCCACTATGTTAGTGTAACTGTTTGTTTTGCAAACATAAAATTGCATCATGAGATTTTCGTTATCACTCTAGATATTTGTTTTGACTGGATCTGGGACGATGGTTCGGACCCGCGGCGCACGCGTGGGATCGTTTCGGGGCGGAGTTGCTCACTTCGGCAAAGCACTACCTGATTGACGCTGAAGCACCTTTGCACCTATTTTGGAGCGTTCTAGTTCGTTCGGTACGGATTGCGCGGGGCGATTAGTCCCGCGCCAGTCGGAACGACGGCAAAACGACCGCTCTACGAACGTGATCGGGAGTGCGAGACGAGCAACCATGGCAACCGAGATCGCCGATAACCGGACTCCGGCGGGAGCGCGTTTCTACAGATGTGCACTTCAGGTGAACCCGCACCACTACGGGCAAACGTTTCGTGGGCAGGATTCTGATGGCGATGCAATCAGCCATGCGCAGGCGATTGTGGATAAAGCCGTCGAACTCGACATTGAGGTGCTTGCGGTCACTGACCACAACAGCGTCAACTCTATCGCGGCTTTCCGCTCCGCAGCGCGTAATCGAGGAGTCCATATCTTCCCGGGGTTTGAGCTTGCGTCAAGCGAGGGCGTTCACGTGCTCTGTCTCTACCCGCCGGATACCGAACTCGACCGGCTTGAACGATATCTCGGCGAGTTTGGCATACACGACACCCACCCCTCTTCCGATCCCGCTAACAAGGCGTTCGGAGATGTCTTGGACCTTGTTCATAGACGCGGTGGAGTCTCGATTGCGGCGCATGTGACCGGCAGCGGTGGTCTCTTCAAGGTCTTGCGGGGACAGCCTAGGATTCGTGCGTGGCAAGACACAAACCTGATTGCGGCCCAGATCCCGGGTACCGTTGAGGGCCTTCCCCAAGAGGTAAATCAGATAGTCAGGAACCGGAATCCGGATTATCGCAGAGCCCATGCCCCGGAGCCTGGAGTCGCGATTGCGGCGGTAAACGCAAGGGACATTGTCGAAACGCAACAACTAGAAGAACGGGCGGCCACGTGCTGGATCAAGATGCATGAAGTGAGCATCGACGGGCTATGGCAAGCGTTCTTGGATCCAGGGTCTCGCATTCGGTTGAATTCCGAGGAAGGTGAATTCGAGCCCGAAGAACACATGGAGCTAGTTTCATTGGGGTGGGAAGGTGGGTTCCTCGATGGCGTAAGCGTTCGTCTCAATCCCAACCTGAATGTGCTGATCGGTGGGCGAGGCACGGGCAAGTCAACGATCGTCGAGAGCATCCGCGGCGTACTCGGTCTTGCGCCAATCGGCGAAGATGCGCGCAAGGCTCATGACGGAATCGTGCGTCATGTCTTGCGGAGCGGAACGAAGATATCGCTTCGAGTGCGCGTCCAACGCCCCGGGGTTCGTGAGTATCGGATCGAGCGCACGATTCCCAACCCCCCGATAGTACGGGAGGCGGACGGGGAAGTGCTTCACCTCGCGCCAACAGACATCCTGCCTGGAATCGAGGTGTACGGTCAGCACGAGATTTCGGAACTTGCGCGAAGCCCGGATAAGCTGACTAGGTTGCTTGACCGTTTCGTTGAGAGCGACGAGTCAATGTCGCGGCGCAAGACCTCGTTGCGCAACGAACTCGCCACGAACCGCCGCGCTTTGAGTGATACGCGCTCGGAGATTGCCACGGCCGAAGAGCGACTTGATGCACTGCCCGGACTGCAGGAAACGCTCGAACGGTTTCAGGAGGTGGGTCTGGAGGACCGTCTGCAGGAGCAGAGTTTGCTGGTGCGAGAGGAACGCGTGCTTGATTCCGTTCCTCAACGTCTTGCGCCTTTTCGGGAAGCTCTGGACCTGTTGCGAAAGGAAATCCCGATTGATCTTGCCTTTCTGTCTGAACGGGCGCTCGCAGAGTTGCCCGGAAAGGAAACCCTGTCTCGCTTGAATCAGGTTCTAGGGAACGCGGGCAATGAGGTTGAGCGAATAGGCGATGAGTTGGCGCGGATTCTTGAACAAACTGACGACGATATCAACCAAGTGCGGACCGCTTGGGACGTCCGAAGGCAGGAAGTGCAGACGGAGTATGAACAGATCCTTCGGGAACTTCAGAAGTCCCGTGTCGACGGTGAGGAGTTTATCCGCCTTCGTCGCCGTATTGAGGGACTGAGACCAATTCAAGAGCGGCTCGTGCTTCTCCGGCGATTGGAGAGGGAGCGCAATGACCAACGTCGTACGTTGCTTGCTGAGTGGGAAGACATCAAGGCCGCAGAATTCCGTACATTTGACCAGGCGGCAAGAGCTGTCAGCAACAAGCTGCGCAACAGTGTCCAGGTCGAGGTCACTGGTGCTGGCGATCGTGAACCGCTCTTCAAGATGCTGCGTGAAGAGATCGGGGGACGCATGTCGGAGGCGATAGAAAGTCTGCGCACTTCTTCCGACTTCTCGCTTACGGAATTCGTAGAAGCCTCTCGCACGGGGGCCGAGGCGTTGCGCAATGCGTACCGCATCACGCCTGGCCAAGCGGAGCGGCTCGCGGCCGGGGAGCCGGATGTATTCATGCGAATCGAGGAACTTGAACTTGCACCGACGACGGCAATTCGTCTCAATACAGCGCCGCCGCAGGAGTCGCCTGTGTGGCAGCCACTCGAAGACCTCTCCACCGGTCAAAAGGCAACTGCCGTGCTCCTTTTGCTGTTGCTTGAGTCGAGTGCACCGTTGATCGTCGATCAGCCGGAGGACGATCTGGATAACCGTTTCATTACGGAAGGTGTCGTGCCCCGCATGAGAGACGAAAAACAGCGACGCCAGTTTATCTTCTCAACGCACAACGCCAACATTCCGGTTCTTGGCGACGCAGAACTCATATTGGGGCTCTCCGCGGCTGGCGAGGCAGATGGGGGCCGGGCGCGAGTCGCGCCCGAACATATGGGATCGATCGACTCGCGACTGGTCCGTGAACTGGTCGAAGAGATCCTTGAGGGCGGTCGCGAGGCGTTCGAGACACGGCGCCGTAAGTACGGGTTCTGAAGAATGAACAGGACTGAGGTGCTTCAACTGATCGCCAATCAGGAGAACTCACGGGTCGAGTTCAAGCGTGACGACATCCACCCAGACCAGCTCACCAAGGAGATGTCAGCGCTGCTTAATCTAGAGGGCGGCGTTATCCTGCTTGGAGTAGAAAAGGACGGACAGATATCCGGGCTGACTAGGCACCTCGAGGTTGCCGAAGAGTGGGTCATGAATATCGCTCGTAATAACCTGCAACCCCCGACAACGCCAGTTTGGACTTCAGTGGCGATGGAGGACGGCAGAATAATCGGGGTTGTCGAACTCCCGCCGGACAGTCCAGGCAAGCCCCACAAGGCAAAGCGAGGCAAAGCGTGGGTCACGTTCATTCGAGTGGGTAGCGAATCACAGGAGGCGACGCGAGAGGAAGAAGGCAGGCTGTATCAAGCTGCTGGACTTGTGCGGTACGAGATAAAGGCCGTTCCAGATATGAGGGTGGAGAGTTTGGACATGGGGCGGGTTGAGAGCTACCTCCGTGATGTCCTCAGACGACCAATTCCGGACCGGGCGGACATCGAAGCCTGGCGGCGCCTGTTGCTCAATACGGACTTGCTCGTGGCGACCAGGGACCAAGATTGCGTATCGGTGGCTGGTTTGTTGCTCTTCGGTGAGAATCCGAATCGTCGTCTGCCACAAGCCGGTGTGACTGCAGCGGCGTTCGCTGGTGCGGAGAAGGACTACAACACCGTTGATGAGGAACGAATACGTGGACCGCTAGCACCGATCGTCTCCAGGCGCGGCGGCATCGTTGACAAAGGAGTCATCGACCGGACGGTCGACTTCGTCAGACGAAACATGGGAAGCGCGGCATGGCTCGATGGCGGCCGCCGTAGGCGGAAGAGAGCCTTTCCCCTTGATGCCGTGCGAGAAGCTGTCGTCAACGCGGTGGTGCATCGAGACTACGCACATGAAGGGACTGATGTGGAAATCTCGCTGTACGTGGATCGATTCGAGGTGATTTCACCAGGCCGGTTACCAAACGGCGTCACTGTGGAGAAGATGAAGGAAGGTGTGGTTCGAGTAGCACGAAACGAGTTGCTCAAGGAGATACTCCGCGACTACCGCTATGTCGAGCATCATGGAATGGGGGTTCGCAACCGGATCATTGACTCGATGCGCAAACACAACGGTACAGAACCAGACCTCAAAGAGCGAGATGACCGATTCTTGGTCCGGCTTTGGAAAGCGCCGGTGCAAGAGTGAACAGAAACGAACGGCCACCGCCTCACCCAAGGGACACGATGATGGTGGCCAACGAAGCCGATACCTGCCGCAAGTTCGTCGTTCCGTTGCTCCAACAGGCGGGCTGGGACAGCCCGCCGCACGAGATCAACGAACAGCGCACGTTCACGGATGGCCGCATCGTGTTCGCCGGCGGGAAAGCGCGCCGGGGAAATCGGAAGCGCGCAGACTACCTCCTACGTTACCGGCCTGACTTCCCCATCGCGGTGGTTGAGGCGAAGGCGCGCTACAAGAACGCCGCCGAAGGTCTCCAGCAGGCTCGCGACTACGCGGAGGTGTTGGGCCTGAAGTTCGCCTATGCGACGAATGGCGCGACCATCATCGAGGTCGACTACTCGACTGGCAAGGAGGGGACAGTTGACGCGTTCCCTACGCCTGACGAACTGTGGCGACGCCAACGATTGGCCGAGGGTCCGGCGGACACTGCGGCGGCGGCGAAGTTGCTCACGCCAGGCTGGGCGGATCGGAGCAGACCGCTGCGATACTACCAGGAGATCGCGGTCAACCGAGCCGTGCGGGAGATCGTAACTGGGCGCAGACGCATCCTGCTTACGCTCTGCACAGGCTCCGGCAAGACGGCCATCGCCTTCCAGGTGGCTTGGAAACTCTGGACATCGCGCTGGAACGCGAAGGGCACCGCCCGCCGACCCAAGGTGCTGTTTCTGGCCGACCGGAACTTTCTTGTTGACGACCCCATGGCGCAGGACTTCAGCCCGTTCGGCGATGCGCGGCACAAGATCGCCGGGGGCGATGCCTCGAAGAGCCGCGACATGTACTTCGCGACCTATCAGAGCATCGCTCGCGACGAAAGACGACCGGGTCTGTTCCGCCAGTATGTCCGCGATTTCTTCGACCTCGTGATAGTTGATGAGTGTCACAGGGGTAGCGCCCGGGCGGACGGCAACTGGCGTGAAATCCTCGACTGGTTCGAGCCAGCGACGCAACTCGGAATGACTGCCACGCCCCGTCGCGAGGACAACGTGGACACGTACGAGTACTTCGGCGATCCGATATACGAGTACAGTCTCGCCCGCGGAATTGACGACGGCTTTCTTGCGCCGTTCCGCGTGCACCGCGTGATAACCGATTACGACGCCGTAGGGTGGCGCCCGAGCAAAGGGGAACTGGACAGGCTCGGTCGAGCGATCCCAGACGGCGAGTACCATACGCCGGATTTCGAGCGCTTGGTGGTGATGAAGGCTCGGACCCGGGCCATCGCCAAACACTTCGCCGAATTCATGCGACAGACGGACCGGCATGCGAAGACGATCATCTTCTGCGTCGACCAAGAGCATGCGCTGGAGATGCGCGGCGCGCTCGTCGAGTTCAACACCGACCTTGTGAGGTCTCAACCGGATTACGTGTGCCGTGTGACGGCCGACGAGGGGGAGATCGGAGCAGCCCACCGGGCCAAGTTTCAGGACGTCGAAACCAGTTCGCCGGTGATCCTGACGACTTCTCAACTGCTGACGACCGGGCTGAACGCCCCAACCTGTAAGAACGTGGTGCTCGCTCGGGTCGTGGGCTCTATGCCAGAGTTCAAGCAGATCATCGGACGCGGAACGCGGCTTCGTCCGGACTACGGCAAGTTCGCGTTCAACATTGTCGACTACACGGGCACGGCGACCGAGAAGTTCGCAGATCCGGCGTTCGACGGCCCT
This sequence comes from Candidatus Azophilus sp., assembly GCA_965220425.1. Classification (GTDB taxonomy): domain Bacteria; phylum Pseudomonadota; class Gammaproteobacteria; order Pseudomonadales; family Azotimanducaceae; genus Azophilus. The sequence goes on from OZ244830.1 coordinate 768,545, forward strand.
CCGATGCATGAAGAACACGAGGTCATAGGGGAAGTGGAGGATTTCGGGAGCGCTAGTCAGTTTGAGCATAGCGAATCGGACGACGACGAGTGGCACCCGGAGATTGAGATCGACCAGAAACGCGATGTTCGCCGGAAGTACTATGTTGACGGCGGTTCGGTCGAGATCGTCAAGCACCTAGTCTACGAGCTTGATTCGGACGGGAAACAGATCGCCTGTCGTCAGTTGACCGATTATACGGCTGACAAGGTGCGCACCTTGTATCCGAGCGCGTCGGACCTACGGCGCGATTGGCTGAGCTCTGAGCGGCGGGAGGAGATCGTCGACCGGCTTCTTGAGCATGGAGTGGACATCGAGACTCTCGGGGAGTCGTTGGACAAGCCGGATGCCGACCCATTCGACCTCTTGTGCCACCTGGCTTTCAATGCGCCCCTGCGAACCCGGCGTGAAAGGGCCGCGCGAGTGAAGGGAGAAGAAGTGGAGTTCTTCGAGCGATACGGGCCAGCGGCGCGAGAGGTGCTTGAAGCCATGCTGGATAAGTACTCGGAATACGGCAGTGTGCAATTCAAGCTGCCGGACATCCTTCAGATCCCTCCCATCTCGGGATGGGGCAACGTCATTGAGATCGCGGACCGGTTCGGGGGGGCGGCGTCGATGCGGGAAGCCGTGGCCGAAATGCAGCGACGGCTGTACGCCGCATAGGTTGAAGGGAGACGCGGGTGGCAAAGGGACCTCGCCGTAGGAAGGCGAAGCACCAGACGACTGCGCAACGGCTCGACGGGATCATCAAGTCGGCACGCAGAATTATGCGCAAGGATAAGGGACTGAGCACCGACCTCGATCGCTTGCCGATGTTGACGTGGATCGTGTTCCTCAAATTTCTCGACGACATGGAGCGCGTCGAGGAAGTTAACGCGGAACTCGCGCGTACCGAGTACCAGCCCGTGGTAGATCCACCGTACCGCTGGCGGGATTGGGCAGCACCACCGGATGGGCTGACGGGTTCCGACCTCTTGGCATTTCTGGCGAACGACGAGGCAGAAGGGCCGGATGGGACGATGGGGCCGGGCCTGTTCGCGTATTTGCGGGGGCTGCGCCGGGGCAGCGATAGGGCCCGGCGCCGGGATGTAATCGCGACCGTCTTCCAGGGGTTTTCGAACCGTATGGAGAGCGGCTACCTGCTGCGCGACGTGGTGAACCTGATCGACGGCATTCATTTCCACGTCTCCGAGGAAGTGCACACGCTCGGTCGGCTCTACGAGACCTTGCTGAGAGAAATGCGGGATGCCGCAGGCCAGAATGGAGAGTTCTACACGCCTCGGCCAGTGGTGCGTTTCATGGTTGAGGTGGCCGATCCGAGGCTGGGGGAAGTCGTACTGGATCCGGCGTGCGGGACGGGAGGGTTCCTGACCGAGGCGTTCGCTCACCTCATGGCTCAGGCGAAGACCGAGGCTGATGGAGCGGCCGTACAGGAGCAGAGCATCCGTGGCGGCGAGGCGAAGGCGCTGCCGTACCTGCTCGGTCAACTGAACCTCCTGTTGCATGGCGTTCATGTACCGCAGATCGATTGGGGCAATGCTCTTAGGCACCGTCTCTCGGAGATGGGCGAGGATCAGCGAGTGGACGTGATCCTCACGAATCCGCCGTTTGGCGGCGAAGAAGAGGCTGGCATCCTGAACAACTTTCCGGACGACCGCAGAACCACGGAGACGGCGCTGCTCTTTCTTCAGGTCATCATGCGGCGGCTCAAGCGCGGCGGCCACGGTCGCGCCGCAATCGTTGTCCCTAACGGCACGCTCTTCGGAGACGGCGTTGCGGCACGCATCAAGGCGGAGCTTCTGGAGCACTTCAACGTTCACACCATTGTGCGGCTACCGGACGGCGTCTTCGCACCGTACACCGACATTCCGGTCAATCTGATCTTCTTCGACACGTCGGGACCGACAGGCTCGATCTGGTACTACGAGCAACCCTTGCCAGACGGGCGACGGAGATACACCAAGACCGCTCCCATGGTCTATAGTGAGCTGGAGCCGTGCCGTGCGTGGTGGCAGCGTCGTGAGCCAAACGAGCGGTCTTGGCAGGTCAACGGACCAGGCTTAATCCAGCGCGACACTGCTGGGCGAGTGGTCGGCTGCAACCTCGATGTGAAGAACCCGCACGAGGAGGAGGCGGAGGATCATCGCGCGCCGACCGAGATTATCGACGCGATCGTCGCGAGAGATCGAGACGTCGAGCAAATCATGGACGAGATCAAGACGCTACTGGAGGAGTCGGGGTGATGGTGTGGCCCTCAGTGGCACTCCGAGAAGTGGCGAGGCAAGTCAGACGCGGCGTTGCTCCGCAACCAGGTACAACATATCGCCAGATCGGCGTTCGCCTATGGGGGCAAGGGGCCTATGAACGCACTGCGCTTGACGGCGCTGATACGAGATATGCTTGGCTCTACGAGGTGCGTGAAGGCGACATCGTCGTCAACAAGATCTGGGCTCGAAACGGTAGCGTTTCGGTGATTCAGTCAGGGCTTTCCGGGTGCTTCGCGTCACCTGAGTTCCCGACCTATACGATTGACACGAGGCGCATGAGACCTGATTGGTTTGGTTGGTTTACTCGTTGTCGCACGTTGTGGTCCCAGTGCGATCACCTGTCACGGGGAACCAGCGGCAAGAATCGGCTGCGGCCCGAGAGATTCCTGGACGTGACGATACCCCTGCCACCGCTTGAGGAGCAGGCCAGTTCGGTGGCTCGACTAGATTCGGTCTTCTCGTTGGTTGAAAGGCGCCGACAGGCACTGGCGGTGTCGGAAGGCGACATTGCCGCGCTCCTACGCGGAGCCTTCGACAAGACGATCGAACGCGCCGAGTGGCGGCATATGGCGGAAGTGGCTCCGCTCATCCGGCGTCCAGTCGACGTCCAGCCGGATGAGAGTTATCCGGAGCTTGGGGTTCGATCTTTTGGGCGTGGAACGTTCCACAAGCCACCGCTGGATGGCATGGCGGTGGGGAGTAAGAAGCTCTTTCGGATTGAGCCACGGGATCTCGTGTTCAACATAGTCTTCGCATGGGAGGGTGCTGTCGCGATCGCTAAGGCAGACGACTGCGGCAGGGTTGGCTCCCATCGTTTCCTGACTTGCGTGCCGAACCCGATGGTTGCAACCGTCGACTTCCTACTCTATTTCTTTCTGTCTCCCGAAGGACTGCGGGTCTTGGGCGACGCGTCACCCGGCGGCGCCGGACGCAACCGGACACTCGGATTGAAGAAGCTCGCGGAGATCAAGGTGCCGGTACCACGGATCGAGAAGGTGCGCTGGTTCGACCGCGTTCAGGCGAAAGCGCGAGCCTTGCGCGCGGCCCGGGCAGAAGCTGAAGATGATGTGAGCGCGCTCATTCCCGCCATGCTCCACGGTGTTTTCGAGGCGAGTGTTGACGCTCGAGTTTGATCGAGAGAAGACGTACACCCGGTGAGCAAGCGACATGGTCCGCGGGGTAGCGAGCTTGCGGTACAGGATTGGCTGAAGCGGCGATCCGACGTCGTGGACATCCGCTTTGTTGGCGATGCGGGCGAAGGGCCTCCAGACTTTCTTGCGGACTTCCACGGCGTGGAAGTCGCCATCGAAGTAACTAGGATGCCTCTAGATACGGGTTGGCCAGAGGGCCAGCGCCTCGCATTCGAAGCAGAACTGCAGCAGGTCGTGCGGTCCGTCAAAGATGACCCGGAGGCGCCACGCTGGCACGTTCTTTGCCACATCGATCACAGGCAGCCAAGGCCACCAAAGCGGAACGGGGACTGGAAGGAGCGGGTGCGAGAGGCCCTATTGAGCGGAAACGCTCCTCGCAGATTACAGCTTGTGGCCGAGAGTGAGCGGGTTGGCAAAGGTGTAGTCGTGGAACACTTTCCGGCGAGTAACGATGGGAGCCTTCCGTTTGCCAACCAAGGAGGTGCACATCTAGTCGTGGGATCCGCATCGACTCGCATTCTGGAGGAGATGCACGCCAAGGCCGTCAAGGTCAGGCAATCGGAGCGTGCTCAGGAATACTCAGACTGGTGGTTGATCCTAGACGATGAAGTTGTGATCGTTCACCGGGCGCTCACGGCGGGCGAGTGGCGGCACATCCGCGACGCGGCTGCAACTAGTGAGCACCTTGCGGTCTGGAGCAAGGTGATCCTAATCAGCGGGCGCACCGGCGAATGCACGCCGGTGTACGAGAGGTCAGGACAAAGAGAACTGGACGAAGGGGCGTGACTACAATGAGGGCGACGTGGAAGAGTTCGCGCGCAAGCGTTCGGATTGTGTGTAAGAAAGTGACTCGCATTCGACCGATGCTTGCGATCGGTCGGTGCTGAGCGGAATCGCGGTTGAGATAACCCGGTCATCCTATTCGCACCCTGTTTCGTCCTAGCGGACGGCGCCGGCAATGATCTCGCGCGTGCCCGTGTCGTGGGCGGCGGTTTCCTTTGGTCAGTGGAACGTCTGCAACGCCTTGTGGGCGCCTCCCGTTTTGGTCAGCCGGGGCGGCTGTGGATCGAAGCGCACCGCTGGGTTTCCCGCAGTCTGCTGCGATCGCCGGCCCTTTTGAGGCCGTCTCCCGTTCTGGTCAGCCGGGGTTGCTGGCGATTCGATGCAGGCCGCTGGATCACCCGCGGCGTGCTGTCAATCGATGGTTCCGTTCGGAACTTCTCCCCGTTGTTTTGCTTGGTGGGGGACTCCATGTCCGGGTTGCAGATCCCGGCGTCTGACGACCCTGAATGAGGGTCGATTTTGAGGTTTGGCGCGGACTGTACAGACGTCCGGAGCGCGTGGCAAACAGGTGCGCCGAAGGGCTGCGCGCGAGATCGTGCGCGGTCTTGCGGAAACGCCGCCCCGACGCTGTGGGACGCGACTTTCAAGTCCGTCCCACAGCGTGGGGGCGAGCCGGGACGTTCAGCGACCGTGGAAGCGCCCGGCAGCGTGCTGCGTTACGGCCACGGAGGATCGCCTCGGGGCGGTGCGCACCTCGAACGACGGTAGCTGCGGCCCTGGCCGTGCCCGGTTGTCAGGTGCTGCCGCGTGGCGGCGAGCTGCTTTTCGGCATCCGTGTGCGCGGCGTTGGTGTGTTGGGGAGGTCTCTAGGTGCGGGGCGAAGGTGACGTCCTAACAGGCGAACGGCCGGGGTGTCGATCGGGGGAGAGAGGCCAAGATGCGGGCGTTGCGGAGGATCAAGATACGGTGCCAAGGTAATAGAAGCCTTGCTGGTTCTTGATAGCGGTGTTCCCGCCGCTCTTTGCGGCAAAGGTGTCGTTCTCCACGTAAACGTCCATCTGCGTGGCTCCCTCGGCGGGTCGCGGTGGCAATGGTTGTCTTAGGGGACACCGTCCTTGGCAGCCGTCCGCCAGCAGCTGCAAGCGAGCGTTGGAAGCGGAGCAATCGGCAGGTGGCGCGGAATCATACGCGCGGTGTGGGACGAGACAAGAAAAGAGAGGTCCACCAAGCGGACGATTTCCAGATACTCGTTCGCGCCGTCACGGTGCGTCGTCTTGGAGTCGGGTGGATCGACTGCTGGCGTACGGAAACCGTGTCCGCGATTCTTCGGGTGGTTTGCTCCGTCTTCCGAACAATCGGAACACAGGCGTTCGAGGTCGTCTGGCCGGCACCTGACGTGGAAGGGTTCGCCGACCTGGCGGCGGCCTGCCGTGTCGAGCATGGCCGCGACGCTCTGGCGCATCGCTCCGTTGCGCCGGGGCATCTTCACAGGAATGTCCGGGTCGGGTGAGGATGGCGTGTAACCCGGACGGAACTTTGAAGACCGTTCCGGGTCGAAAAAAGCATGGAAAAACAATCGTTTCCGACGAAAGTCTCGCAGTATGTGCCGGTCGCCACCGGCGCCGGAGTGCTCGCGATAACTGTAGTTATGGCGAGCACTTAGGTCAATATGCGGCTGTGAGAAATGTTGCGCGTCTTCCCGGCACCGACTCGAAGAGTCATGCTTCAGGAGTTCCCAACCGACTGATTTCCGTGACTTTCGCTCCCCCACGGCGCATCCATCGCCACGTTGCCCGGTTGTCCCGGAGACGGATCGGCCCGACTCAGTGCTCGCGATAACTCCGAGCGATAGCCCGGGTTCCGGTACCCGATCCAAACCGTAGCAGTGCGGCGCCGGCCCCTTCGGGTCTTTCCCGGCGGAACCCGCGCACCCCGGAATCCCGGTCACGCGCGTCCCTGCGCGCGGGCCAGCTGCGCGGCGCCGCTGCGACTCGCCAGCAGCCGGTCGCCGTAGCGGTTCACCATCGCCGTGGTCTTCCAGCGGCCCGCCTGCAGGATTGCCGGTAGCTCGATCCCCGACGCGATCATGTCCTGCGCCGCGCCCACGCGGGCGCTGTGGCCCGACAGTCCGACGACCAAATTGTCCGGCAATCCGGCGCGTCGCGCCATGCGCTTGAAGATGCGCGGGATCTGGCTCGGATGCAGCCGCTCGCCCGGCGGCCGTCCCAGGGGCAGCGACCGGAACAGCCGGCCATTGTCGATGCCGGCGCGGTCGCGCCACTCGCCCACCATCGACACGGTGTCCGGCGCCAGGTAGACCATCGCGCCCCGGCTTTCCTGATCGGTCTTCGAGCGGCGCACGAGCAGCGTCGCGTCACCGCGGATTTCCTCAACGACGTCAGATACTTGCAGCGCCGACAGTTCCGAGCGGCGCAGCATTCCGTCGTACGCCACCGCCAGCAGCGCGCGGTTCCGCGCGTCGATCAGCGCCTTCCCGGAAGCCTCCAGCAGTCGCTGCCGCAGCGGCCAGGTCAGGCCCTGCGCCTGCCCCTGGCGGCGTCCCCGGGAGCGGTGCATGCGCTGTAGCGCAAGCCGCACCGCGGCGCTGCGGATCGACCGGCCACGCCCGATGGCGCGGTGGGCCGCGGCGATGCTGGCCACGTAGCGGCGCACCGTCGCCGGGGCGCGCACCGCCGCCATCTCGTCGACGAACGCCGCCACGGTCGCGGGGCTCGCGGGTACGGCCGCCAGTCCGCGCTTGCCACACCACGCGGCGTAGATGCCGAGGTCGGACCTAAGAGCCCGCTCGGTGTTGTCGCTGATCGCACCCCTGGCGGCCGCCACGCAGCCGTCGATGCAGTCGGCGACAGCGAAGTCCTCGGCGGGATCCGGCAGGGCGCGGAGCGGGGTCTCGTTGAGCATGGGGCGGCCTCCGTGCCGGTGGAACACGGGCCGCCGTTGTACTCGCGATTTCTACAGTTATCGAGAGTTCTGTCAGAGAAGGAACTGAGGTGACGGGGATGAAGTTCGCGGGCGTTGGCGACCGAGGTGGCGGTAAGGGAGTCGAGCGGGACCGGTGTGGGACGCCACGCGATGCAAGCACGGCCGGAAGGTCCGGCGCGGGCTGGGCGCGCGTTCGATCTTGGCCATAGCGATCGCTCGGCCAAGCTACAGCTAGCGATGTTCCGCCGTCACGAGTTCGAACCGGGCCCTCGGTACTGCCGCTCGGGCGTCCGTGTACGGGGGGTGCTCGCGGCCGCAACGACATTCGCAGTCTTTGCGGCCAGCGCTGCGGGCGTAGGCGAACTCGCCGGCAAACGTGGAAGCGGTCCCACGGACGCCAACGCGAACACCGGCGAGGTCCTGGGGCAGCCTACAGAACCGCCTAACGTCATTGTGATCACGGTCGACGGCCTCGGCCACGCTGACCTCGGCCACAACGGTGGGACGGACGTCGCGACGCCGAACATGGACGCGCTGGCCGGCGACGGCGTGGTCTTTGCGAACGGCTACACGGTCCAGCCGACGTCCAGCGCGTCTCGTGCGGGACTGCTGTCGGGCCGGCATCCCGCACGGTACGGGCTGGAGGAGAATTTGGCGTTTTCCTTGTCGGATTCCGCCCAGGCGATGCCCCGCTCCGTGAGGATGATCCAAGAGGATCTGCAGGCGGCGGGTTACGACACCGCGCTTGTCGGGAAGTGGCACCTGGGGGCAGCGGCCGGGAAACGCGAACCGCGCAAACGCGGGTTCTCGTACTTCTTCGGCTTTCCGGGGGAGGGCCACGACTACTGGCGGACGGACGCCGCCGCGCTAGCCGACCAGTATCTCGTTCCGCTGGTCGCCAACCGCCTGAGGGTGGGCATCGACGACTACCTGACCGACGTCCTGACCGACAAGGCGATCAAGTTCGTGGAGCGCGAGCGGGACGGTTCGTTTTTCCTCCAGCTCGCGTACAGCGCGCCGCAGGCGCCGCTGCAGGCCCCTGAGGAACTGCTGGCGAAGTACGCCGGCGAGGCGGACGAGGCGCGCCGGAACTACCTGGCGATGGTTGACGCGCTCGATGGCAACATCGGGCGCCTGCTGGAAGGGTTGGATGACGCCGGTCTGCGTGACGATACCCTGATCTTCCTAGTGGGCGATCGGGGAGCGTCTGCGGCCGCAGACGGTGGCGGGCTGCGGGGTGACGGGGCCGGATTCGACGAACGCGACATCCGGATTCCCTTCCTGGCCTCCTGGCCGTCGCGTTGGCCGAGCGATGTGCGCTACGAACCGATGGTCTCGTCGCTGGACATAGCGGCGACCATCCTGTCGATGGCCGGGGTGGCGCGTGCCGTGACGGCGCCTGCTCTGGACGGCGTGGATCTCGACCGCCACGTGCGTGGCGAGGTGACCGAAGCGCCTCACGAGGCGCTCTTCTGGCGCCGTTCGACGACAGGTGGCTTCGCGGTACGTGCCGGCGGCATGAAGCTCGTTCGCAACCACCGCGACGACGTGACAGCGCTGTTCGACCTGACCACCGACCCGGGTGAGACCGTTGATCTGGCGCGGGACAACGCCGACGTGTGGAATGCACTGGCGGCGCGCTGGACGGCCTGGAACGCGGGGAACAGCATGGGAAACCTGTATCCGGATGCCGAGACCTACGATGCCGCACGAGCCGATTTTTTCGCGGATTACGCCGCCGCTCGGCTGCAGGCCGCGGAAGACGCAGCGTTCCGCATCGGGTCATTTGCCCAGCAGGAGGTTCCGGCTGCTGGAGAAGACGGCGTAGGCACCGGAGAAGAGAGCGGCGCAACGGCTTCGGCGGAGGCGGCGTTCACGGTGTCGTTCTCCGACACCGCCATCGGCGAGGACGAGACGGCGACGTTGACCGTGGAGACGACCGAAGGGGGGACAACCGAGTCAGACCGGGTGGTCGGGCTGGCGGTGTTCGGAACGGCTTCCGCGAACGACTACCGTCTGCTCGGCACGGACGGGCAACCGCTGGCCTTGCCGTACCGCGTGATCGTTCCGGCGGGTTCAACGGCCGCCTCGGCAACGCTCAAGGCGTTGCCGGATGATGACGACGAAGCGTTAGAGACGGTGTTGGTGAAGGCTCGGCTCGACGGCCGGTCCCTCGGCGTGGCGGCGCTGGCGATCGGTGCCGCCGAAGAAGCGGACTTGCCTACGCAGGGCACGCCGCTGGCGGCCCCGGCCGAACCGCCGAACGTGATCGTCATCATGGTCGACGACCTGGGCTACGGCGACCTCGGCGTCACCGGAGCAGCGGACATCGATACCCCAAGCATCGACCGTCTCGCGGCGGAAGGCATCTTCTTTCCGAGCGGCTACTCCGCGCATGCGGTGTGCAGTGCCTCGCGGGCCGCACTGCTCACGGGGCGGCACGGCGCGAGGTTTCGGTTTGAGGGCAATCTCGCCGCTTCGCCGTTCGACACGCACTCCGGGTTGGCGGCCACGGAAACGACGCTGGCGCAGCGCCTGCGCGGTGCGGGGTACGGAACGGGCGTGGTCGGCAAGTGGCACCTGGGCTCGGCCGAACCGTTCCTCCCGAGGAACCATGGGTTCGACGAGTTCTTCGGGTTCCTGCGCGGAGATCACGACTACTGGCGGACCCGCGGCGGGCCGGGTGGGGTCTCGGCGCCGCTGATCGACGACGAGACCACCCATGACCTCGACGGCGAGTACCTGACCGACGTGCTCACCGCAAAGGCGATCGAGTTCGTGGAGGCGCGGGCAAGCGAGCCGTTCCTTCTATACCTCGCCTACAACGCGCCCCACGCCCCGTTGCAGGCGCCGGAGACGTCACTGCAGAAGTACGCGCATGTGGTGGACGAAGGGCGCCGACACTACCTCGCCATGGTGGATGTGCTGGACGCGAATGTGGGGCGGTTGCTGGACGCGCTTGAAGCGTCCGGGCTACGCGACGACACCCTGATTTTCTTCGTTGGGGACAATGGCGGCGCCACGGAGGCAGGTGCGGACAACGGCGTGCTGACCGGTTCCAAGGGAAGCCTTTGGGAAGGCGGTATACGCGTTCCATTCGTCGCATCGTGGCCGGCTCGGTGGCCGCAGGGTGTCCGCTTCGATCCAATGGTATCGAATCTCGATATCGCCGCCACCGCGATGGCCATGACGGGCGTGTCGGCGGCGACCGGTCCGACGCTGGACGGCGCGAATCTCGACCCGTTCGTGCGGGGGGAGCGCGTCGACGCCCCGCATGAAGCCCTGTTCTGGCGCTGGGGTAAGGATTACGCGGTACGCAGCGGCGACATGAAGCTGGTCGGTTCCGGATCGAGCGCGCGGCTCTACGACCTGGGCGGCGATCCGGAGGAGACGACCGATCTAATGCCGCGGATGGCGGACAAGGCCAATCAACTCGGCACGGTGTGGAACGACTGGAACGACCGCAACCAATCGGGGACCGTGACCGTCGGCCTGAAAGACTATCGCGCAGAGCTGCGACGGTGGCAATTGGCCGTCGAGAGGGAGACGCGCCTGGCGGCGGGCGATGATCCGATCCGCATCGGGGTTGCACCGACGGAGGATGCAACGTTGAAGGCGCTGACCCTCTCGGGCGTGGACGTCGAGCCGTTGTACGATCCCGAAACGACCGTCTACGCGGGAACGTCGGCTTGGTCAGGCACCAGAACGACGGTGACGGCAACGCCCCCTGACAGCGGCGCCGGCGTGGTGATCGCCGACGCGGACGGTTCGACGTCGGGCACCACGCGCGACGTGATGTTGCGCCGGGGGACGAACACGATCACGGCGACAGTGACGGCGGCGGACGGCGAGAAGACGACGGCCTATACGGTGATCGTGACCCACCCGCCCCCGCCGCCGGCAGCGACCGTTGCGGTCGTCTCGGAATCGGTGGACGAAGGTGCGCCGGCGTCGTTCACGGTGCGGTTGGACAGACCTGCGAAGAGCGCGCTCGAGGTGGCGGTGAGCGTTGCCGAGACCGGCGCGATGCTGTCGGGAACGGCGTCGACGGTGGCCATCGCGGCGGAGGAGTCGAGCGCGACGCTCGCGGTCACGACGGACGACGACCTGGTGGTGGAGGCGGACAGCACGGTGACGGCGACGCTCGGCGCCGGCACGGGCTACGTGCTGGGCGCGGCGACATCGGCGGACGTCGTTGTGGTGGACAACGACTCGAGGTTCGCCGTCGGCGTCGACCCGGCCGAGATCGAGGAAGGCGGGACGTCGACGGTCACGGTGTCGATCGCGAACGGCTTAACGTTCGCATCGCCGCAGACGGTGACGCTTGTGGCGACCGGCACGGCCGTGCCCGCCGACTACACGCTGTCGCCGACGGCGCTGGCAATCGAGGCAGGGGGGACCTCCGCGGCGGCGGTCCTGACGGCGACCGACGATCCCGACGCCGAGGACAGCGAGACGGTGACGGTGACCGCATCGCACGGCGGCGCGACCGTCGGCAGCGCGGTGCTGACGATCCTGGACAGCGACGGCCCGCCGTCCGACGACGCGAGCCTCAAGGCGCTGGAGTTGACCGACATCGGGCTGGCGTTCGACAGCGGGACCACCGCGTACGCGGTGGACGTACCGGGCCCGCTGGCATGGACGACGGTGACGGCGACGCCGAACTATCGGCACGCGACGGTGGCGATCGGGGACGCCGGCGGGACGACGTCGGGACGGACGCGTACGACGAGCCTCGCTGAAGGGGAGAACGAGATCCGTATCGTCGTCACGGCGCAGGACGGCGAGACCACTACGACCTACACCGTCACGGTAACGCGTGCCGAGCTCGCCTGGGGAGAGCGGCGGCCGGATCGCGACCTCGACCTGTCGGCGGCGGACCGGCCGCGTGGCCTGTGGTCGGACGGTACGACGGTGTGGGCGGCGGACTGGGGCGCGGGCGAGGCGCTGGCCTACGAACTCGCCAGTGGCGACCGGCACGGATCCCGGGACATCACGCTGGGATCGTACCTGACGATGACGATCACTTCCGACGGCGACACGCTGTGGGCGGCGGACAGCGCCGGCGGCGTGTACGCCTATCGTCTGTCGGACGGCGAACGCCTTGCGGAGGACGACTTGGACGGGGACGCGATGGCGGAAGCCGGAAACGCGCGGCCGGCGGGACTGTGGACGGACGGCGAGACCCTGTGGGTGGCGGATCACGACGACGGGTACGTGTACGCGTACGCGGTGGCGGACGGCACGCGGCAAAGTGGCGAGGAGTTCTCGCTGCGAGCGGACGATGGGACGGCGTACCTACGCCCGCTCGGCCTGTACTCGGACGGCCGGACGGTCCTCGCGTCGGACTGGTCGGCTGGCGCGGTGCGCGCGTTCCGGGCGTCGGACGGCGCCCGGCTGTCCGATCTGGACATCGACGGAGTGGCGTCGGCGAATGACACCGCCTCGGGACTGTGGTCCGACGGGAATACGCTTTGGGTGGTGGACGAGTTCGAGCAGAAGGCGTACGCGTACGCGGTGGCGATGGCGTCGACCGAGCCCGCGTCCGACGATGCGACGTTGCGCGCGCTGACGTTGTCGGGTATCGGCATCGGCACGTTCGGCAGGGCCACGACGACCTACTCGGCGGCGGTGGAGCACGGCGTGTCCAAGACGACTGTGACCGTGGCGCCGACGGATTCATCGGCCACGGTGGCGATCACCGATTCGCAGGGCACTACGCACGGGACGTCGCGGGAAGTCGAACTCGCCGTGGGCGAAACCGAGATCGGGATCGCCGTGTCGGCTGCGGACGGGGAGACAGCTGCAACCTACACCGTGACGGTCACGAGGGCCGCGCCGGCGTCGACCGATGCGACGCTGGCCAGTTTGACGCTGTCGGGCATCGACATCGGGACGTTCGACGCCACGACGTCAAGCTACGCCGCGGCCGTAGCACACGGGTTGTCGAGCACGACGGTCACGGCGACGCCGACGGATTCCTCGGCGGCGGTGGCCATCACGGATTCCCAGGGCACGACGCAGGGCACGTCGCGGAATGTGAACCTGGCGGTCGGACAGACCGACATTTCGGTGACGGTGACGGCGGAGGACGGAGACACCACGGCGACATACGCGGTGGCGGTAACGCGGGCTTCGCCGCCATCGAACGACGCGACGCTGAGTTCGCTGAATCTTTCCAGCGTGAACATCGGCACCTTCGAAAGCGCGACGACGAGCTACGCGGGAAACGTCGAGCACGATGTGGCGAGCACCACAGTAACGGCGACGGCAACGGATTCCTCGGCGACGGTGGCCATCACCGATGCACAGGGGACGACGGAGGGCACGTCACGTGCGGTCACCCTGACGGTGGGTCAGACCGACATCTCGGTGACGGTGACGGCGGAGGACGGCCAGACGACAGCGACCTACACGGTGGCGGTGACGCGAGCGGAGGCGCCGTCCGACGATGCGATGCTGAGTGCGCTGACGCTCGCCAACGTCGACATCGGCACGTTCGACAGCGCGACGACCAGCTACACAGCAGACGTCGAGCACGACGTTGCGAGCACGACGGTGACGGCCACGACGACGGATACGGCCGCGAGCGTGGCGATCACGGATTTCGAGGGGACGACGCAGGGTGCTTCGCGCACGGTGAACCTGGCAGTCGGCCAGAACGACATTGCGGTCACGGTAACGGCGGCGGACGGGCAGACGACGCTCACTTACACGGTTGCCGTGGCGCGCGCTGCATCGGACGACGCGGCGCTGAGCGCGCTCGCACTGTCCGGTGTGGACATCGGGACGTTCGACCCGGCGACCACGGGCTACGCGGCGGCGGTGGCCGAGGCAGTATCGAGCACGACGGTAACGGCGACACCGTCGGACGGCGAAGCTAGCGTGACCATCACGGACACGGACGGCAGCGCCGCGGACACCACGCGGGACGTGGCGCTGGCCTACGGCGCAAACACGGTGACTGTCGAGGTAACGGCGGCGGACGGCGAGACGACGAAGGCGTACACGGTGACGGTGACGCGCGAGTACACGGTGCCGACGGCGACGATCACGGCGACGACGAGCCCGGTGTCGGAAGGAACGGACGCGTCGTTCAAGGTGAGCCTGGACAAGGCGGCGAAGGACGCGCTGACGGTGGCCGTGTCGGTTTCGGAGAGCGGCGACGCGCTGTCCGGGAGCGGGTCATCGGTGGCGATCGCGAAGGGGGAGGTGGAAGCGACGCTTACCGTCGGCACGGTGGACGACAGCGTTGTGGAGGAGGCCAGCACGGTGACCGCCGCCCTGGCGGCGGGCGACGGCTACGCGGTCGGGACGGCGGACTCGGCGGAGGTGGTCGTGGAGGACGACGACGCGGCGACGTTCGCGGTGGTGGCCGCCTCGGAGACGATCGAGGAAGGGGACGCCACGACGGTGACGGTGTCGGTGGCGAACGGGGTGTCGTTCGCGACGGACCAGACGGTGACGCTGACGGCATCGGGGACGGCGGCGTCCGACGACTACGCGCTGAGCCCGACGTCGATGACGCTGGCGGCGGGCAACGCCTCGGTGTCGGCGACGCTGACGGCGACGGACGACGAGGCCGAGGAGCAGGACGAGACGGTGACGGTGTCGGCGAGCCACGGCGGCACGGAGATCGGCACGGCGACGGTCACGATCGCGGCGAACGACGCTGCGCTCTCGGACGACGCGACGCTGTCCGCGCTGACGCTGTCGGGCGTCGACATCGGCACGTTCGATGCGGCGACAACGGACTACGCGGTCGACGTGGCGCACGACGTGGAGAGGACCACGGTGACGGCGACGCCGAACGACGCCGACGCGACCGTGGTGATCCAGGACGCGGACGGGACCACGCCGGGCACCGCGCGCGACGTCGAGCTCGACCACGGGAAGAACACGGTCACGGCGACGGTGACGGCGGCGGACGACGTGACGACGACCGCCTACACGGTGACGGTCACGCGGCCGCGGCCGCCGCTGACGGCGAGCCTGCACCAAGTGCCGGCGCGGCACGACGGCACCAGCGACATCGAGTTTGAACTGCGCTTCAGCGAGGAGATCGCGCTCAGCTACGTCACGCTGAAGGCGGCGTACCAGAACCAGGTGGACGGGGGGACGCTGCTCTATACCCGGCGCGCGGCGCCACCCGGCAACGTGCGCTGGCGTGTCGGAGTGAAGCCCTCGGACGATGGAGCCGTGGTTGCCACGCTGCCGGGCAAGCGCCCGTGCGGCACCACGGGGGCGATATGCGCCGCCGACGGCCGGATGCTGTCGAACAGCCCCGTGGCGAGGATCCCCGGACCGTTGCCGATGGTCTCTATCGGGTCGGACGGCTCGTCGGTGTCGGAGGGCACGGCGGCGGCGTTCACGCTGACGCGCACGGAGGACGCGGCGGGCGAACTGACGGTGGCGGTGACGGTGGCGGAGACCGGCGCGATGGTGGCGGGGAACGCACCCGCGGAGGCGACGTTCGCGGCGGGTGCGACGACGGCGGCCCTGAGCGTGGCCACGGACAACGACGCGGTGGCGGAGACGTCGAGCACGGTGACGGCGGCGGTTGCGGCGGGCACCGGCTACGCCGTATCGGCGGACGCCGGCTCGGCGGAAGTGGTGGTCGAGGACGACGATGCGGCGACGTTTGCGGTGGGGCTGTCGCCGGCAACCCTGGCCGAGGGCGCGAGCGCGACCCTGACGGTGTCGATCACGAACGGCGTCACGTTCGCGGAGGCGCAGACGATCGAAGTCGCCGCGTCGGGCACCGCGTCGGCGTCGGACTATGCGCTGTCGGCGGACGGGGACGTGCTGACCGTGCCGTACGCACTGACCCTGGCGGCGGGCGCGGCGGCGACCACGGCGACATTGTCGGCGACGGACGACGCCGAGACGGAGGCGGAGGAGACGCTGACGCTGACGGCGAGCCACGGCGGGACGGAGATCGGCGCGGCGACGGCGACGATCCCGGCCAACGACACTGCGCTCTCGGACGACGCGACTCTGTCCGCTCTGACCCTGTCGGGGCTCGACATCGGGACGTTCGACGCGGCGACGACCGACTACGCGGCGACGGCGGCGGAGACGGTGGCGCGGTCGACGGTGACGGCGACGCCGACGGACGCCGACGCGGGCGTGGTGATCCAGGACGCGGACGGGACCACGTCGGGCACCGCGCGCGATGTCGAGTTGGTCTACGGGAAGAACACGGTCAGGGCGACGGTGACCGCGGCGGACGGAGAGACGACGAAGGCGTACACGGTGACGGTGACGCGCGAGTACACGGTGCCGACGGCGACGGTGGCGGCGACGACGAGCCCGGTGTCGGAAGGGACGGACGCGTCGTTCAAGGTGAGCCTGGACAAGGCGGCGAAGGACGCGCTGACGGTGGGCGTGTCGGTGTCGGAGAGCGGCGACGCGCTGTCCGGAAGCGGGTCGTCGGTGGCGATCGCGAAGGGGGAGACGGAGGCGACGCTTACCGTCGGCACGGTGGACGACAGCGTTGTGGAAGAGGCCAGCACGGTGACCGCCGCCCTGGCGGCGGGCGACGGCTACGCGGTCGGGACGGCGGGCTCGGCGGAGGTGGTCGTAGAGGACGACGACGCGGCGACGTTCGCGGTGGCGGCTGGCTCGGACACGATCGAGGAAGGGGACGCCACGACGGTGACGGTGACGGTGGCGAACGGGGTGACGTTCGCGACGGACCAAACGGTGACGCTGACGGCATCGGGGACGGCGGCGTCCGACGACTACGCGCTGAGCCCGACATCGCTGACGCTGGCGGCGGGCGACGCCTCGGTGTCGGCGACGCTGACGGCGACGGACGACGAGGCCGAGGAGCAGGACGAGACGGTGACGGTGTCGGCGAGCCACGGCGGCACGGAGATCGGCACGGCGACGGTGACGATCGCGGCCAACGACGCTGCGCTCTCGGACGACGCGACGCTGTCCGCGCTGACGCTGTCGGGCGTCGACATCGGCACGTTCGATGCAGAGACGACGGACTACGCGGCGGACGTGGCGCACGACGTGGAGAGCACGACGGTGACCGCGACGCCGAACGCCGACGACGCGACCGTGACGATCTCGGACGTGGACGGGAGCACGGCTGGAACGACGCGGACCACGCGGCTGGCGGAGGGCGCGAACGCTATTGGCGCCGCGGTGACGGCGGCGGACGGCGAGACCACGGCCACGTACACCGTGGCGGTGACCCGTGCGGCTGCGGACCCCGCGACCTGGGGCGAACGGCTGCCGGGGAAGGACATCGACCTGTCCGCCGCGGACCGCCCGCGCGGCCTGGGGTCGGACGGCGAGACGGTGTGGGCGGCAGACTGGGACACGTCGGCTGTCGTCGCCTATGCGCTGGCGGACGGGGCGCGCCGGGAGGCCCGGGACTTCGGGCTGGGCTCGTTCCTGGTGACGGCGCTGTACACGGACGGCGAGACGTTGTGGGCGGCGGACTACCAAGGCGGCGTGTACGCGTACCGGCTGTCGGACGGCGAACGGCTTGAAGCCAGCGATCTCGACGAGGAGACGATGGCGGAAGCGGGCAACGGCCGTCCGGCGGGCCTGTGGTCGGACGGCGCGACGATGTGGGTGGCGGACCAGTCGGACAGGCACGTGTACGCGTACCGGCTATCCGACGGAGCCCGCGAGAGCGGCAAGGAGTTCGCCCTGATCGTCGGCGACGTCGAGCATATGACGCCGTTCGGGCTGTGGTCCGACGGCGAGACCGTGCTGGCGACGGACTGGCTGCAGGGTATCGTGCGCGGCTATGTACTGGCCGGGGGCGCACGGCGGAGCGGCAACGATATCGGCGCGAATGCGACGGCGAACGACTACGCGGCTGGAGTGTGGTCGGACGGCGAGACGCTGTGGGTGGTGGACGAGTACGAACAGAAGGCGTACGCGTACGCAGCGCCAGGACTACGCAAGCCGCCGAATGAGTCGGGGACTGTGCTGCCGCGCCTGA
Organism: Candidatus Azophilus sp.; assembly: GCA_965220425.1. Lineage (GTDB taxonomy): Bacteria > Pseudomonadota > Gammaproteobacteria > Pseudomonadales > Azotimanducaceae > Azophilus. The sequence goes on from OZ244830.1 coordinate 786,697, forward strand.
CGAGCCACGCGACGGTGGTGCCGAGCGGGATGGCGGCTGGGCGGCCGGTATCGATCCCGGACCCCGGCCTACGCGGTCGGATCGCGGCGGCACTGGGGAAGCGCGACGAGGACCCCATCGGCGTGGAGGAACTGGCGGCGCTGGTCGTGCTGGATGCGCGGAGGGCGGGCGTGACGGACCTGGCAGGGATCGAGCATGCGGTCAACTTGGAGGGCCTGGACCTCGGCGACAACCCGCTAGCGGACCTGCGGCCGCTGTCGTCGCTCCCCGCGTTGCGGCGGCTGAATCTCGACGGGACAGAGGCAGACCTGTGGGAACTGGCGGCGCTTGGCGGATTGAAAGAGCTGTCGCTGCGCAACAACGGCCTGGACGACGTCTGGGCGTTCTCGTCGATGAACGGGCTCGAGGTGCTGGACCTCGCGGAGAACCGGATCGACGACGTGGCCGCGCTCGCGGCGCTGGCGAATCTGCGCGTTCTGGACGTCAGCGGGAATCGCTTGGCGGAGCTGTCGCCGCTGGCCGGGCTCGAGAGGCTGCGCGAACTACACGTGGGCGGCAACCTCATCGAAGACTTCTCACCGCTGGCGGAACGGGCCGGACTTCGGGTGTTCGAAGCTGAGGACCAGCAATGGGGCGATTAGTGAAGGCGAGCACGGGGACTATGACGATTATGGACTTAGGCCCCGATAAAGGGACTCATTTGCCTACTCTCCAAGAGCGTATTGAGTTGATAGTGGGGGAGAAACTTTGCTGCTCGCGGGCGTGGCTGGTGCGCTTCGGGCGCACGGCGGCGGGCCACGCCGCGGATGCGATTGGCGCGCGCTTCGGGGAGGGCGGCGGCGGCTCGCACGCGACGTTCGCCGGGCTGCGGTTGTGGGGCGCCGGCAGGGCCGACGGGGCCGGAGCGCCCTCCCCGGCCGCGTCGGGCTGCGCGCCCGCGCCGGTACGCGCGGCGGCGCGCTAGCGACCCGCGAGGCCCGGTTGTGTACGGCCTAGAGACGTTCATCGAGAGGGTCGAGGACGACGCCATGGCGCCGCGCATCTCGCGCGGCGACTTCGTCTACGTCGATCCCGACGAGCCGGCGGTGGACGGCAGCGTCGTGCTGTTCCGGTACGGGGAGGCGGCGGTGGTCCGGCTGCTGGTCGTCGAGGGCGGGCGGCGCGCGTTGCGCGCCCTCGACGAGGGGTACGCGGAGATCGTCGTCGACGCGGACAACGAGACGGGCATCCGCGGCGTGGCGGTGTTCGTCGGGCGCGGGGTCTGAGGCGAAAGCCCCGTCACTACCGGGCCGGACGGCCCCGGACACCTCGGCAGCGGAGCGGCGTGGCCGCTTGCCGATGCGGGGATTCCGGTAGTGACGGGGCGCTGAACCGGCCTGGAGCGCAGGCGCTTCACGGGCTGCTAAACATTCTCTGTCTGGTGCCGCCTTGGTGCCGGCGGTAGACTAGAGGGGTCTTGGCCCGCCCTGGGGCGGTGGGTCGGGAGCCATTGCGATCAGACCGGGAGACCGGACAGCCGGCGGGGGCGCGGCGAGCATTGCCTGGTCGCCGACGCCGAGGTGCCGCTTCCGGCATGCTAGCGCATTCTGGAGTCGCCGGGGAGATGCGCCGGCATTGGGCACGGACGCGCCACGCGGCCGAAAGGCGACGGGGGCGAATCGAAAGGATGCACCATGCGGTCGTCAAAAATCCGGATCGCAGGGACATCCAGACACGCGGCAGGCGGCGGCATCGCGAGACCTTCTGACGACTCGCGGGGCACGACGGGTGCAAGCGTGCGATGTGGGCTGTAAGAAAGAACTCGCATTCGACCGATGCTTGCGATCGGTCGGTGCTGAGCGGAATCGCGGGTCACTACTCCGGTCATCCTCTTCGCACCCTGTTTCGTCCTCGCGGACGGCGCCGGCACTGATCTCGCGCTGTTCCTTTGTCAGTGGAACCTCTGCGACGCGTTTGCGCGTCTTCCCGTATTGTTCAGCCGTCTGCTGCGAATCGAGGCGTCTCGTTGGGTTACCTGCGGTCTGCCGATTGCGCTCCGGATGGGTCAGCCGGGATGCTGCTGAGTGGCCGCCTCTGGCGGCTGCGCCCGTTGGTTCAGCTGGGGTCATGCTGTGGCCGCACACGGTGGGCTCTTCCCGATGATTTGCATGGTGGGGAGGCCATGTCCGGGTCGCAGATCCCGGCGTCTGAACGCCCCGAGGGGCTAAAGTTGGTGCGGATCGTAATCGCCCCCGGGAAGCGGGGCAAGCAGCGTTTTCGGTTGTGCGCAGCGGCTGTTAGTCGCCAACTGTGCGCGAATCGCGGCAAAGCGAGCCCGGACGCTGGGAACAGGCGTCCGTCAGGACCCTTTCCCAGCGTCCGGGCGAGCAGCGGCTTCGACGAGGCTTCCGGCGGCATTCGGACACCTTGCGCCAAGGGGGGCGCAATGAGGCGGCGCCGGACCGCGCCGACGGCAATCGCGGATTCGCCGCCGGTGCGCGGCTATCCGTCGAGCGCGCCGGGCATCATGAAGCCGGCATGGCGCAGCGCGCGTGCGAGGCGGCCTTCGAGGTCGCCGAGGTTCTGCCGCGGCCGAGTGCGCAGCAGCGCGGCCTCGACGCGCAGCGCGAGATCGCGGTACGTGGCGCGGGACTCGCCCAGACGCTGGAGGGCGTTTCGCGCGCCGCGCAGACGTTCGCGCACCCGGGCGTTCCGTTCGCGGTCGCGGCGGCGGGTGGCGCGCTCCGCGTCGAGCGCCCTTCGGACGGCGTCCCGTTCGCGGATCACGGCAACGAGCTGGTCGCGTAGCGCCTGCTGCGCCGCGTCCGCCTCGGCCTTGCGGTCGTCGCGCTCGCCGAGCAGCTGGTGGTACTTGAGCAGGATTTCGCCGATGGCGTGGCCGCGGCTGCGGTCGTCCGGCCGGTAGTCGCGCCTGCCGCTCATGATCGAGTCGAGGACCTCGATCTGGATCTGGTTGAGGTGAATCGTGAGCGTGGTCACCTCAAGTAGGTCTCCGTGATCCCAGGGCGAAAATGCCCGAGCTCCTGGCTGACGGTCTCGAGCGCGTCGGCGCGGACGAGGCTGCGCTGCAGTTCGCCCATGCGTTCCTGGGCGTACGCATGACGAGCACCGTGGGCGCCGGCGGTCCAGCCGAGCGCGCGCTTCGAGGCGCTGCCGAAACTGACGCTCCACGGCGTGCCGCCGGCGAGGTCGTACCGGGACAGGTAGTGGATGCCGCGGTCGGTGACGCGCATCGGCTCCTCGCGGCGGCGTTCCTCGAGACGGTCCGCAAGGTGGTCCGGGAGCCGGACCAGCCGGACGAGGCCGCCCTTGCCGATCACCGTGTAGTCCCGGCCCGGCCTCCCGGCGAACTTCTCCGGACGCGCGGGGCGGCGGTCGGGCGGCTGCTCGCCGGGACGGGCGAGCGTCAGCAGTTCGTGCGACCGCAGTCCGGCGGCGTGGGCGATCAGCGTCGAGAGCCCGTTGCGCGCATTCTGGGCGGCGGCGACCATGCGGATCTGCTCCGGCAGGTACGCGCGTCCGCCCGTGCGCCGGGGCTTCAGCGAGCGGACCACGGTCAGACGTTCGCCCTCGGGGAGCCGCCGGGAGACATGGACCAGCATCGCCTGCAGCGACTGGCGGTGCATGTCGAGGGCCTTCTGGCCGAGATCGGCGGTGCGGCTGCGTAGGTATTCGACGGCGGTCTCCGGCGTGAGGTCGCGCAGCTCGCGTCCTTCCGGGGCGATGCGCCGGGCGATCTGGAGCAGGCAGTCGCGGTAGTTGGCGACGGTGCGCACCGACGCGGGGCGGCGGGGATTGCGGCGCAGCGCGCCGAGATTGACGAGGCGTCCCACGACGGCTTCCGCCTGACGCTTCGGCGAGGGGATGGAACGGAACTTCGGCATCTGGTCAGCCCGCGCCGTGGCGCCGCAGCCAGCGGGCGACGGTGGCGTGCTGGACGCGGATGCGGTGGGCAAGCAGCCAGCGCTGGAGTTCCGCGGTGGTGCACCCCTCGGCGCGCAGGGCGAGCAGTTCGCCCTTGTAGCGGTCGAGGCGCGAGCGGCGGTAGCGGGGACGGCGCCGGGCGCGGGACTGGGCCCGCAGACGGGCGGCTTCGGCGGCGGCGTCGAAGGCTCCTTCGGGGGTGGATTCGGATTGCATCGGGGCATGATGTACACCGGCGCGGCGCTGCTAGGCAAACCCGCGTGCTTAGCATTCTGCTAACCGCGTTTCATGGAGTCTCGGGAGGTGCCGATACCCTCGCCGGACGCGGCGACCGCAGGTCACGGTTTGCGCTCGCCGCGCGGCAGGGATGGTGTCCGGGGTGCGCTGGTGTGCGGATCGTCTACTGCATGGTGAACAATACGATGGTCAACATCGCGGACACCATCCCGCCTGCCGGCGTGATGGCGCGTGGCGTCCCGTAAAGGGTTCGCTGCGCCGACGGTGCCCGTCGCCCTTGACGGGCCGCCCCGCACCGGAGACGGCTTCTGAGAGCCTGGGGGAGGCCGAAGCGCGCCGACCGAAGCCGACGCGCCTCTGCGGCGACAGCTAGTGCCGTCTGAAGCGCCACCCGGTGTCAAACAGCGAGTGCGCCCACTCGCGCTCTTCTCGCGGTTCCGGGTCCGGCAGCGGCGACCAGTAGGCTGCCGACGGTTGCGGCGTCGGTCGGCCGTTCCAGGGCGAGACGCCGATGTCGAGATTGCTCGCGCGGTGCGCCGTCTCCGGCTTGGCCGCGAACTCGTCGATGACCGCCGCGTCGATGGCGTCCTGGCGCTTCTGCGCGCGCTCGATGTCGCGGTCCTCGCGGCACCGCTCGCAGAGGAAGTCGCCTTCCGGTCTCTTGCGGTACGCGCACCGCCTGCATCCACCTTGTGCGACCAGCGCGGCCCTGCGGCGCTTGCACGACTTCGCGCGCCTGATCCGGCACGGCTCGCAGCTTTTCGCGTACTCCCCGTTGGCCTTCAGCGATGCCGGTCGACGGCAACGGGGCTGCGCACACTGAGGGCCGTCCCGGCGGAGGGCGGCGTGGGGAACGAAGCCCGGCGGGGCCTTCCCGCTCCACTGGGCGATGAGGGTTTCGAGGTCCATGGTGATCTCCTGTTCAGACTCGCGACGCGGAGTGCGTCGGTGCCTGGACAGGCGGCACGCGCGCGCAGGCCGGTCACCTCGCGCTAGCGAGGTCGGAGCGTGCGGAGAACCCGCAGGGTTGACCGGCGGAGCACGCGTGACACGCTGACACGCACGACGGACGACCGGACCTGTCGTTGAAGCGGGCCGTGCGGAACGGCGGTGCGCCTGGGGCGCTCTCGCACTGGTGGCGGCCGCCGTCGTCGAAACCGGCGGCTCGGCGGCACGCGGATCGGAACGGCCCGGTTGACGCGCCGGCGTCCCGCGCCGCATAGTCCTTGCCACGCATCAGCCGCGGAAACCCGCATGCCGGGTTAGCCGCCGAATACAACAGGCCCTCGTATGGGGCCGGGGTAGCTCCCCGGCGCCGGGCGAACAGGCGGCACGTCAACCACGTTCTGCGTGCTGATGCGTAACGGCCCGGCGCCATACCGGCGACGAACGCGACGGCGCGCAGGTGCGGGAACTGTGGGCGTCGGCTACCGCCAAGGGCGAATACGGCGTACCCCATGAGATCGTGCGGTGCGGGGGCGGCAAGGCCGACGCGGCGGACGTGCGGGCGGCCCTTCGGCGGTTCAACGAAGCGCGCGACGACGGCTGGCGCTGGACCGTGGACGCGCTGGCGGCGTACCTGCTGCACGACCTGTGCGGCATCGTGCTGCTCGACTGCCGCCGCCCGGTGTCCAGCGATGATGCGGATGCGGCCTCACCGCCCGGAGGGCGGAAGCGATAGGGATCGTGACCCGCCAGGGACAAGACCCCGCAGGGGGCTTGGTCGCCGCAGGCGATAGAGCCCGGGCCGCTCCGCGGCATCGCCCACAATAGCCCGTAAGCGCCGCGATGGCTGCTTTGCCGAAACCTTGGCACCAGGAGTTCCTCTGCCTGATCTACGCGGAGTGGGGGGCCCAGCGTAGCCAATACCTCGGCGCGGACGCGCAGTTCGAGGCCGGCACCACCCTAAGCGCCAGCACGCGGCTGTTGGCCAGCGCGATCATGTTGTGCGAGCGCTTGGTGGCAGCGTGCTTAGAGGGATCCGGGGATGGATCGGTGCGGCAACGGCCAGCTGGACGGAACCCGCAAGCCTGAGAGCGTGGACTCCAGTGCCGCGCAAGGTTGGCGCGGGCCGAGGATGACCCATCGAAGAACGGGAGGGGCAGGATGGAGGCCAGGGGAACCAGTGGAGTTGCTGAGTGAGGCCCGCGTACCTTGGCGCGCGTCACGACATGGTCCGCTGGCCGCGACGAAGAAAGGACGTTGCGCTGATCGAGGGTGGTGGCTACGCTTCGCCGCCGGGGTCTGACGCCAGCCCAGCAAGGAGGAAGGAAGAGTGCCCGGGATCAAGGTTTTTCTGAGCTATTCGCACGCAGACGAAGACCACCTGCAGGAACTCGTCAAGCACCTCGACCTGCTGCGGCGGCAGGGACTGATCGAACCTTGGTACGACCGACGAATCGAAGCGGGTGCTAACGTGCATGCCGAGATCGAGGGCGAACTCAACTCTGCGGACGTGGTGCTGCTGTTGGTCAGTCCGGACTTCGTCTTCTCGGACTACTGCTACGACAAGGAGATGAAAACTGCGATGGAGCGGCATCGCGAAGGCTCGGCAACGGTCATACCGGCAATACTCCGCCCGTGCGACTGGCACTCGGCGCCATTCGGGGGCCTCCTGGCCGTCCCGACGGAGGGACAGGCGGTAACCGAGCACGCGAACCGCGACCGGGCATATCTCGAGATTGCGCGGGCCGTCCGAAAAGCCGCGGAGAAGGCACAAACACCTTCGGGACGCGCGACGAACACCACCGACGAGCCCGCCCACGGGGCGTTCCGAGGGGAACCCTCGGTCGTTGAGGGCCACGGCCACGACCTCAGCATCAGAAGGGAGTTCAGCGATTGGCAGAAGGACGAGTTCGGACACGAAGCATTCGAGAACATAACACGGCACTTCGAACAGTCATTGAACCGGCTTGAACAGCAGCACGCGGGCACCGTTAAGTGCTCGTTCCAGCGAATCGACGAAACCAGTTTCGAGGCGACAGCCTACGTCGACGGGCGGGAACGGAGCCGATGCGGCGTCTGGGTCGGCGGTGGAGCCGCGTTCACGAGGAACAGCGAACTGGGCTACAGCTCCCGCGGAGTAGGAAACAAGAGCAGCTACAACGAAGTCCTTCATACCGAGGACGACGGCTACCGACTCTACCTCAGACCGGTGATGGGATTAGCCTGGTTGCACGGCAGAGAAGCGAAGCAGGAGTTGACGCCGGAAGAGGCCGCGGATCATCTGTGGAGGATGTTCATGCAGCCCCTGCAGTGAGCAGCACACTGACACATGGGGAGTTGCGCGATGTCAATTGGTCTCCGCAGTTCAAGGCGTCGAACCCTGACGACACAAAACGCTAAAGGCTCTTCAGGAGGTCCACCAGATAGGCCTTGTAGTTTCGTTCGAGACTGAGTCCCGCAACCTGCCTGATTACCTCGTGCTTGTCCCAGCCCTTATCGCTCCTGAGCTTTGCGACAACTAGAGCTAACAGCGCGTTGAGTCCTCCGTAGTTGTGCAAGGCATGCGCGATTTCTTCGTCCTTGACCGATGAAGGACTCGCAGAACCGCGATGAATGCCGGGTTGCTGCTGGATGAATACGGATGGATGACACCTTTCGCGATCAGGACGATCAAGGCTAGGCGGCTAGGCCGTTGACGCCCAGGCGAGCCAACTTGTCGATCAAGTCCATGATCCTCCTCGTGGCCCTGCGGCCGGAAAGCGACGGACCGTAACATGGAGGGGTGAACGCCGCCATGCGCGAATAGGATTTCCCTGCAACCCGGTGGCGACGGGCGATACGGACTAGTCAGCTGAGTCGCGGCTGGTAGCTCACCAGCGGGAGGCCACAGCATAGTCGGCGCAGTCTGGTCATCAGCCGCCTACGACGATCGAATAGATCGCTGGGCCGGTATCCCGCCTCGGCGCGGTAACTGGTGACTTTGGCCAAGGCCAGTTCACAGACCTTACGGGTCGAGTCGGAGCACTCAGCGGTGCAGTCCAGGAAGCTGGATCGGAAGCAGTGCGAAGCAGCTTCGAGACGGTGCTGTCGCTCGGCGTGCGGGGGTCGAAAGTGAGCAAGAGCAGGGTAGGACGACCCGTTTCCGCAGCGTTGCTCGGTGGCGCGGCTCGAGCGAACGAGGACTAACGGGCGTGTGCCCGGCCGCGCGATCAACGCACGATGGTCAACCGCAGGGGGGTGCCCTCGAAGAAGCAGTACGCGACGTGCACGACATCTTCGACATGGCCGATCATCTCCTTCAGGATTGGAATGGCGTCGAATTTGTCCATCAGCAGGAAGGCAGGATCGCCCGTCGGCCGTGCAAAGAAAGCGTGGTCCTCTTCGACCGGATACACGAAATAGTCGTCGAACTCGCCCTTCTTCGACATCTCGGCGAAGTAGATCTGCATGCCGGTCCTGTCCCGCAACGAGAGCAGGCGCCGATGTTTGCCCTTGCCGGCCATCTCGCCCAATAGCGCCAGCATCTGGTTGCCGGTGTACGGCTGGATCTGCTCCACGAAACCCCTCTGTTCGTCCGTCAGATAGCGGAGTCTTCTCTTCGCCTGGTGCCGGAAGTCGGAATCGTCCTCGGCAATCACGAATTGCGGGACCCGCTCGTTGAGTTCCGGGACGTTCTTCACCGACAGTTCGAAGACCAGATAGTCCAATGCGGTGCGCAGATTCTCGACGATCTGACCGACCAGGACCTTGGGAGTGCCGCGGATGACGCTCTCTTTCGGATGCCTGAGTCGAAGAACGAAATTCCCTGTAGCGCGGTCGCGGCTCTTGACCATACCCTTGACGTACTCGTACAGGAAGTCGTGCAGTTCCCGCCTCAAGTGGAACCAGTTTTGCTTCGCTTGGTCAATGCGGGCCAGCGCGTCAGCCAGTTCGACCGGCGCTTCGTGTGTGTCGGAACGCGTCATCGGGTCAGGGAATCGTGGGGACGGCGCGGGACGCTACGGCAACGCAGAAGCGGGATCAAGGGGTTCGAGGTGGAGCAGAAGCGCATGGGTAACGCGGAAACGCAGTGGGCGGGACTTTGGAGTTGCCGAAGGAGCCAGGCAAACTCGCCTCCGAGCCATTCATTTTTGTTGCGCCCATTCCACAAATGGACCGGCAGATCACACCGGGCAAGTGAGCGCCCGCAATTCCGGCGAAACCGCGATGTAGTGTCTCTGGCTCACGGGAGCGCCAGGAGTCGAGACCGCAAAGCGGTACTCGTTCTGGTTCGCGAAGGAGGTCTTCTTGGTGAACCAGGCCACCGGACCCGCATTCGGATCGAACCACTGTTCTTGTCTATCCACGCGGCCGGACAGGTCCTCGTAGTTGACGGGCCCGTAGTAGACGTGGGCAAAGGTGTCGATAGGGCGCGATCCCTCCCATAGGCTGGTGGTGTAGCTGCTGCGCGCATAGCCGATTTCGTCGAAAGGACCGAGCGAGACGTCGGTGGTCTTGTCGAATCCCAGGGCGAAGTCGACGCCGAGCCACGCGGCGAAGGTGTCGGGGTCGAGAATCCGGGTTGCGGCAGAGTAGCCATACTTGCCGTCGAACTCGCTCTGCAGATTGCGAAGATCGCTGTCAAAGCGGTAGTGCGAGGCACAGAACACCCAAGGTTCGCCGGAGGAGACGAACGACAGGCGCGCGCTGACGGTCCCGCCCATGATGGAGGTCGCCCAGCCCGAGCCGTCCCTCGTCAGGGTTCCGTCGTGTTGATCGCGGATGCCGGGCGCGAGGTCATCCTGATCGCGATAGTAGCCGGGGGTGGCGAGTTGGAGCTTCTGCGTCCGATGCGGTGCGTAGACCGGTTCAGAGAAGACGACGACGTTGCCCACGGCTGGAGCGGGCTGCGGCCTGGGGTCGAGACAGTGCAGGACGATGGAGTGGCAGGCCCGGGAATCGAGGTCGTAAACCGTAACCAAGTCGGTCGCCGGGGGTGCTGGCGTAGCATCGGGGTTGGATCGTCGGGCCAAGTTGTCGGCAGTCGCGACGGCTCCATTGACCTTGCGAACCGCGTCAGCACTGAAACGCGCCACGATGATGCGCGTGTCGTCGCCGCCGGAGTCGCGGGGGCGACTCGTCTGCACCGGAAATTGCGTTTGCGGCTGTTCCTCAGCCATTCCAGACACCAGCTGCTATCGTCGCGGGTGCTGCGTCAGGTAGTCGGCCCACTCGACCATGAGTTCCCGGCGCTTTTCGAACAGGTCGCTGCGACGATACGCCGCTTCGACGCGGTCGCTGTTGACGTGCGCCAGGGCGAGCTCGCACACCTCGCGCGGCACGTCGGTCCGTTCCGCGGCCCAGTCCCGGAAGCTGGACCTGAAGCCGTGCGGCACGGCCCCGATGTTCAGTTCACGCAGGAGCTTGGATAGTGTGCTGTCGCTGAGTACCCGGCCGGTCGGCGAGGGGAATATCAGCCCGTTCCTGTCGCGGAGGTCTCGCGCCGCATCGAGGACGACCACCGCGCGCGGGGACAATGGCACCCGGTGCTCGAGCTTCGCCTTCATACGTGTGGGGGGCACCGTCCAGGTGGCCGCAGCCTCGTCGACCTCGTCCCACCGCGCCCCGCGAACCTCGCCCGAGCGGCAGGCGGTCAGCACCAGGAACTCGAACGCCAGCGCCGTCGCCCGATGGGCGCCGGACGCGCGCACCCGTTCGAGCGCGTGTGCGACTTCCGAATGCGGGAGCGCTCGCTGGTGCTGCCGCCTCACGCCGTTCTTTGGGAGCGCTGCGGAGATCGCGTCGCCCGCCGGGTTGTCCTCACGGTAGCCCTTCGCAACGGCCCACTTCATCAACGCGCCGATGCGCTGGCGGACGCGCGTGGCGGTTTCCCGCTTCGTCGACCAGATCGGAAGCAATACGGCCATGACGTCGGCCGTGGTGATCCGGTCGACGCGCTTGCGGCCAAGGGTCGGAATGGCGTAGTCGCGCAGGCTCGCACGCCATTGGGCGGCGGACTTGCCACCGTCCTTCCAGTTCTCGGCGTGTATGCCGATGACTGTCTCGATGGCCTCTTCGAAGGTCGGCGTGCGGCTGGCGCGGTCGCGGGGATCGCAGCCCTCGGAGACAGCCCGCGCGTTGGCGAGCGCCGTTTGCCGAGCGCGGGCGAGCGTGACCACGGGGTATGCCCCGAGGCCGACGTTTGCGGGTTTGCCGTCGAGGCGTATCCTCTGCGCCCAGGACTTGGAGAAGCCGCCGACGGAGGCCGGCTTGACAAGAAGGCTCAGACCGTGTCCGCCGCGTCCATCGCCGTAGCGACCGGAAATGTTGACGGTGTTGACGAAGGTGGCGGAGAGTCGCTTGGGGCGTTTCATCAGTTCTTATGCTATCACTTCCATTATCATAATCCTAGGTAGAATACGAGAATCGACGGGAAACGCTAAGGAGCTATAAGCTATTATTTATCAATCTGTTAAGAGAACTTTGGGAGGTCTAGGGCAACACCTAAAATCCGCGTTATGGCGGTCTCCCTCTCCGCCATTGGATCCTCAAAACAGCAAAACAAATATGTCGTTACGTTACGCAATTCGTCCCGCAAACCTGACATGCATGAGTAGTCGTGACTGCGTGAGACCTCTTGCGTTGTCCATGTCCCCCTACGACGGCGCATCGGAGGTACTACCGTGGAAGCGGACCATCGGAAGAACACCTAGGAGGGCGTCCGAGAATAGGGCATTCGGCCGCATCTTGCTTCTGCTGACGCACATCGGTACCTGTTGACTATCCCGAAAACACGGTCCTGGCGCGCGGTTGGCGGAGCCGGACGATTGATCATGCTTTTTTGGACTGACAAAGGACGCGGTTAGACCGTTTCGTCACGCCCAGAGCCCCCGCCGGCCCGATTCTACGCCAGCGCCGCCCTTTGTCCGAACTCCAGGCGCACCACTCCCGCTGTCGCCGCATGGACCATTTTCTTGATGTTGTGCGCCGCGCAAACCAGCGAGAACTCCCCAGCCACCTTCAACAGCCCGCGTACGCCGAAACCCCGGAAACCCGTGTTCTTGATCTGCCCGAACACCGGTTCCACAATCGCCTTGCGGCGGCGGTAGATGGCCCGGCTCTCCGGTCGCGACATCCGCTCGTTCATGGCCCGGCGCAACGGCTCCCGGCCGTCGCTCGTCACTGTGCGCGCCGTCCCGGACTTCGACCGGCAACAACGGGCATAGTAAACACAGGCTGCGCAAACCTCGGTCTCGCCCCGATACACGCGCCGGCCCTCGGCATCCACGCGCCGCAACGCCAGGAACTGACCGCCGGGGCAATGAAAACCATCCCGCGCCTCGTCGTAGCGAAAGTCGGCCTTTACCAGCGGACGGTCGCTGTCGTCCAGACCGGTCTTGGCCAGCTTCTCGCCCCGGTCCGTCGCAATGTACGCTTCCACTCCCCGGTCCGACACCGCCTGCAAGTTGTCCCCCGAGTAATAGCCGTTATCCAGACTCATCTTGTCCGGCAAACGGCCGCTCGACGCCTCCAGTTCGTCCAGCGCCCGGCCCACCTCCCGCTGGTCGTTCGCCGCCTGACTGACGTGTTGGCCGACAATGATCTGCGCGTCGCCGTCCACGCCCACCTGCGCGTTATAGGCGTAATCGAACGCGCCCTTCTTGCCCATGATCCGCGCGTCCTTGTCGGCGAAGCTGATCTGCTTCTTGTCCTCGATCGCCTGCCCGGGCCGCAGTTCCGCCTCGCGCGCCTCCAAGGCCCGCTTCGCCTGCCGAATCCGCTCCAGCCGCTGTTGCTTGTCGCGCAAGTCCTCCCGCAATTCGTAGCCCGTGCGCTCCCGGTAGGCGCGGTCCTCCTCCTCGTCGCAGCGCCGCGCCCGTTCCACCAGGACCTCGATCTCCCCGCACAACCGGCGCTCCGTAAGAGTTCCGTCGTTCCGTGACGGGTAGCTTCGGGCACTGGTAACACAGTTCGCGTTGCGCTATGGTTGCGCGCCATGGCGTTGGACAGGGAAGTTGGTGTCGCGGCGGCGGGCCCGTGGCCTGCCGAGCCGGACTGGCGGCTGCTGTACGAGCGGGCCGAGACGGCGGAAGCGCGCGCCGAGGAACTGCGCTGGGCGGAGGTGGCGGCGCGCACCGAGGCCGGCTCGTGGAAGTCGCGGTTCGAGGTGGCCCGCCGCAACCGGCAGGAGGCGGTCGAGGAGACCAAGCGTGTGCGCCGCGTCGCGAAGGACGCCCTGTTCCTGGAATCCGAGGTGGCGCGCCTGACCCGGTTGCTCCGGGAGGCCGGCGCCGACCCGCGCCGGCGCAGCACGATCATGTCGTTGCGTATGGAGGTCGAGCGGCTGCGCAAGGCGGTGCCGGGCGCGGACGTTCAGGCGCGAAAGATCCGCAAACTGCACAAGGCCCTGTGGAAGGAGCGCGTCGACAATGGCTCGCTGCGCCGGCTGCTGCACGACACCGTGCGACTCTATGACGGTACGAGGATGCTGCGCGACCAGCAGGAGCGGCTCCGGTTGCTGTCGGAGGAGTGCCGTCAACTGCGCCGCGAGTTGAAGACGACCGACAAGCTCAAGGACCGGCTGAAGGCGCGCCTGCTGCGTGCGGCCGAGACGGTGCGGTCACTCTCGCCGGTCGCTCAGGACGCCGAGCTGCGCAAGGCGCTACGCCGGTCGCGGCGGCAGAAGACCGCGCTCAACGCGCTGAGGAAGGAGAACGCCCGGCTGCGGCGGAGGGCGAAGGCGTCGCAGGGCCGGGTCGGGACGCTGGAAGCGGAGCTTGCGAAGCTGCGCTCGACCGCGGCGGTGCTGTCGAAGACGCTGTACGGGCGCCGGAGCGAGAAGCGGGAGACGCCAGGCACCGGTCGCCGGCGCGGCCAGCAACCGGGCGCACCCGGTCACGGCCGCACGCCACGCCCCGGGGTCGAGGAGCGGGTCGAGGTGCACGACCCGCCGGCCGAAGCGCGTAACTGCACCGCCTGCGGGAACCCCTACGTGGCGAACGGCGCCGGGGAGTCGTCGCTTCTCGAGATCGAGGTGCGCGCTCACCGCCGGATCATCCGGCGACCGCGCTGGCGGCGGACGTGCGGCTGCGCGTCATCGCCGACAGAGGTCTCGGCGCCGCCGGCGCCGAGGCTGTTCCCGAACACGGCCTACGGCACCAGTGTCTGGTCGCGCTTCCTGTTCGAGCACTACGCGTGTCTGCGCCCGCTGCATCGCGTTGCGGCCTGGCTGGGGGACCAGGGGTTGCCGGTCGCGGCCGGTACGCTGGCCAACAGCGTGCCCCGCTTCGTGCCGCTGTTCGAGCCCCTCGCCGAGGCGATCCGCGTGCATCAGAACGATGCCGCACTGCGCCATGCCGACGAGACCGGCTGGCGGATCCAGGCCCTGCGCGGCGAGGGCCGGTCGGGCCGCGCCTGGCTGTGGGCCTCGGTCAACGAGGACTCGGCCTACTTCCACATCGACGCCTCGCGCAGCGCCGAGGCGGCGCAACGGCTGTTCGGGGCGCTGGCGCCCGGCACGGTGATCGTCTGCGACCGCTACAGCGCCTACAAGAAGCTGGCACGCCTGCTGGGCGAGCTGGTTCTAGCCTGGTGCTGGGCATATGTTGCGGCCCGGATTATGTTGCGGCGAGTCGGAACCGACCTACCAGGCATGACGATCCTCCGTTTCTCCGCAACATAATTTTCTGATTCGCAGTCTTTCTGCCATGTTCGTGTGTCCAACCACAAGGAGACACCAACATGTTCGAAGCCCTTTTCACCGACGGAGGCACGATAGACAGGTATCGGGGTGCGCCGCTGCTTGAAGAACGCCTGAGTTACCTTCTGCATTGTGCAGAGGCCGGCGCCCGGTTGCCCACATTGCGCAAGATTGCAGCTCACCAGACCAGCCTCGTTCACTTTCTCGATCTCCACGAAGGTGGTCGGGTGAGCGTTGCCCAAGTTGAGGCCGCGGCCGGCCAATGGTCGCTTCCCGGTGGGCGTCACTGCAGGCGGCCCGCGCTGCTGGAAGCCTGTCAGAGATTCTTCGGCCACGCGATTCGCTGGCTGCGTTTCGTGGACATGCTGGAAGAGCTCCACGCGCTGCGACACGCCCACGTCGGCGAGGTCGAGATCTTCGAGGCGTGGATGCGCAAAGAGCGCGGCTGGTCCGAAGTGACGATCCGCTGTTGCCTGAGCACCGTCGATCGTTTTTTCGATGGGCTGGAAGAACTCAAGGTCACCCTGGCCGCGCTTGAGATCACCGACATCGACCGGGAGGTCCTGCGCTGGCACACCCGCGGCTGCAGCCGGGTCACGGTCCACGACTACGTGCAGCGTCTTCGTACCTTCTTCCGGTTCGCCGAACGCCGGGGCTGGTGTAAACCGGGGTTGGCCGAAGGGATCATGCCGCCTCGATTCCATCCCGGCGAGCCCCTCCCCAAGGGACTGCACCGGGAGGAGGTCTTGCGACTGCTCGACACGACCGAGGGCAGCCGGCCAGCCGATGTGCGCGACCGCGCCATTTTGATGGTGTTGATCGCCTATGGCTTGCGCGCTGGCGAGGTCGCCGGTCTGCGGCTCGACGACGTTGACTGGGAGGAAGAGACACTGCGGGTCCACCGACCGAAGCCGGGACAGACGCATCACTATCCGCTCTCGCGCGGCGTCGGACAGGCGATCCTGCGCTACCTTCGTGAGTTGCGGCCTCCGCGGCCCGAGCGCACGCTGTTTCTCACGCTGAGCGCCCCACTCCGTCCGCTGAGCGGGAGCGCGATGTCGCACGTCGTCAGAAGCCGCCTCGACCGGATCGGCATCACAGGCAAGCGGCGCGGTCCGCATGCGCTGCGCCACAGCGCAGCGCAGCATCTGCTCGACCACGGCTTGTCGATGAAGGAGGTCGGCGACTATCTCGGCCATCGCAGCGTCTCAGCCACGTCGGCTTACGCCAAGGTTCAACTCGGCGCCCTGCGCGAGGTGGCCGACATCGATCTGGAGGGTCTGGCATGATTCTCCAGGATGCAATTGACCGCTATGTCGCGTGGCGCCGGGCCCACGGCGCAAAGTTCGACACCAGCACACACACGCTGTACTCCTTCAGCAAGCATGTCGGGGGGAACATCGACTGCGGCTCCGTCGACGATGCGGACGTTCTCAGCTTCCTTGTCGGCAACGGCCGGCTCACCCGGCACCGGGCGAACAAGTACAGCGCCCTGACCGGATTCTACCGCTACGCGATTAGCCGTGGCTACGCGGCACGATCGCCGCTTCCCGCAGCAGAAGACGAGCCGAGAAAGCCGCGTTCGGCGCCGCCTTACGTCTTCTCCCATGACGAACTGCGGCGCCTGTTCGGCGCCATCGATATCAGCCGGCAGCGCCCGGTCCAACTGGACGCCGGCACCTTGCGCGCGTTGCTCCTGATGCTCTACGGAGCCGGACTGCGCTTCGGCGAGGCTCAGCGCCTGACGCTCAACGATGTCGACCTGGCCGATGCTGTGCTGACCATTCGCAACACGAAGTTCTTCAAGACCCGTCTCGTTCCCGTCGGCCCGCAACTCGTTAACGCCCTGCAGGCCTATGTCGCAAAGCGCATCGAGCGTCCTTTGCCAGAGGGTGGGGCCTCCACCTTCCTTGCGAACCTCGATGGCACGGCTCTGGTCAAAGGCACACTTCGGTTCGCGTTCTCCAGGCTGCTGAAGAGCGCAGGCATTGACCGCAAGAGAAACGGCGGACGGCAGTCCCCGTGCTTTCACTCCCTTCGTCACACGGCGGCCGTGCATCGCCTGGAATCGTGGTACCGCCAGGGAGCCGATGTGCAGCGCCTGTTGCCGGTGCTCTCCACCTGGCTCGGCCACGCCCATCTCGACGGTACCCAGGTCTACCTGTCGATGACACCCGAGCTGCTGCATGAAGCCTCGGTTCGCTTCGACGGCTATGTCAACGGAGGCGACCATGAGTGATCTCCGCACCCTCGGCCCCTGGCTCCGGCGCTTCCTGGTCGAACACATCGTCACGGAGCGCAACCTCGCCCGCAACACGCAGAAGAGCTACCGGGACACCTTTACCCTCCTGCTGCCGTTCATTGGCGCAAAGGCACGCAAGCCGGTCGACCGCCTGACGGTTCAGGACCTGACGGCCCGGCGCGTACTGCAGTTCCTCGCCCATCTCGAGGACGACCGCGGCTGCTCTGTGCAGACCCGCAACCAGCGCCTGACCGCGATCCGCGCCTTGGCGCGCTTCGTCGCCAGCCGCGATCCGGCCCATCTGGAGTGGAGCGCCAACATCCGCGCAATCGCATTGAAGAAGGCAGTGCCGCAGCCTATCGGCTGGCTCAGCAAAACGGAGATGCAGGCCCTGCTTGAAGTTCCCGACCGGAGCACCCCAAGGGGCCGGATCGAACACGCCCTGTTGCTGTTCCTCTACAACAGCGGCGCACGCGTCTCCGAAGCGACGGGTCTGGTGGCGGGAGATCTGCTGATCGGGCGAAGCGACGGCGGCCATGCCCTCGTGACCATCCTCGGCAAGGGCGGAAAGCACCGCCAGTGTCCGCTCTGGCCACGGACTGAACGCGTGCTTTCCAAACTGGTGCAGGAGCGGGCGCCCGGCGCTGCCGTCTTCCTCAGCCGACAGCACAGGCCGTACACACGGTTCGGGGTTTACCGGCTCGTCGAGCGTTGTGCGGCCCGCGTGCCGTCGCTCGCCGGGAGGAAGATCACGCCTCACGTGATTCGACATTCGAGCGCCTGTCAGTTGCTCCAGGCTGGAGTCGACCTGAACACGATCCGTGCCTGGCTGGGTCATGCGAGCCTCGACACCACCAACATCTACGCCGAGATCGACCTTGAGATGAAGGTCAAGGCGATGGCGCTGTGCGATGCCGCAGAAGCCGGCCCGGATCGCCCGTGGAAGGAGGACAAGGGGTTGATGGCATTCCTTGATGCGCTCTGATTGCAAAAGATTATGTTGCGGAGAAACGGAGGATCGTCATGTCTGGTAGGTCGGTTCCGGCTCGCCGCAACATAATCCGGGCCGCAACATATGCCCAGATATGTGGAATGCAACATATCTGGGCTCATCAAAGGCGCGATGTCATCGAGTGCGCGGCCGGTCAGGTCCGCCTGGCCGGCTGGTGCCGGGCTTGGCTCGAACGGATCGCCGCGGTCTACCGCCTGAACAAGGTCAGGCTTTCTCATTACGATCCCGCTCTTACGCGCCAGAGCACCGAGTTCGACAGGGCGCAGGTTGCGCTTGAGGCAGCGCTCGACAGCCTGTTCGCACGCGCCGCTCGGGAACTCGCCGAACGGCCTGACGAGGCGCGCGAAGGCCGCGCGCTACGTTCCCTGGTGAACCACCGAGAAGGGCTGACCGTGTTCGTCGACCGACCGCACGTTCCGATGGATAACAACCTCGTCGAGCGGCTGCTCCGCGGGCCGGTGATCGGACGCCGCCTGTCGTTCGGCTCCGACTCCGAGACCGGCGCGAAACTCGCGGCGCTCATGTACTCGGTGGTCGCCACCCTGAACCTGAACGGCATCGATGTCCTGCGCTGGCTTGAGGCATGGCTGGCGGCGTGCGCGGACAACGACGGCCAGCCGCCGGCCGATCTGTCGCCCTGGCTGCCCTGGTCAATGGACGAGGCGCGGCGGCGCGAACTGGCGGCGCCGACGTGACCGACACCGTCGAGTGCCGCTATCACGGGCGCGACTTCACCACCTCGCAAATGGCACTGCTGCGGGAACTGATCGCCGGCCCGCCGGCGCTGAACCGCAACGGCCTGTCCAAAGAGTTCTGTCGCCGCATCGGGTGGACCAAGGCCGACGGCGGGCTCAAGGACATGATGGCCCGCGTGGTGATGCTGGCCATGCACCGGGATGGACTGATAGAACTGCCGCCGCCGAAACGGACGCGCCCAGCGCGCCGCCCCATGACCTACGGACCGGACACCGAAGCGCCGCTCTTGGCGCCGCCCACAACGCTGGACGAGGTCCGTCCGGTCAGCCTGCGGCCGGTCGTCCGCGAAACCCGCGAGGGCAAGCTCTGGAACGAGTACGTCGCCCGCTACCACTACCTCGGTTACACGACCCTGGTCGGCGCCCAGACGCGCTACGCCGTGCATGCCGCCGACGGCACGCCGCTCGCCATGCTCGGCTTCTCCACCGCCGCCTGGACGCTCGCCCCGCGCGATGACTACATCGGCTGGTCGCGGCAGATGCGCGAGAAGAATCTGCCGCGCGTCGTCGACAACCCGCGCTTCCTGATCCTGCCCTGGATCCACATCCCCAACCTCGGCTCGCACATCCTCGCCATCGTCCGCCGGCGGCTGCCGGCGGACTGGACGGCGCGCTACAGCACCACGCCGGTGCTGATCGAGACCTTCGTCGAGACCCCGCGCTACACCGGCGCCGTCTACCGCGCCTCCGACTGGATCCGGGTGGGCACCACCCAAGGGCGCGGCCGCTACGACACGAAGAACCGCTACGACAAACCCCAAAAGGACATCTGGCTCCGACCCCTGCGCAAGGACTGGAAGCGCATTCTCAATCGCTAGAATCGACTAGAATCCCGCATCGTCACGGAACGACGGAACGCTTACGGCGCTCCCGCTCCTTCATCCGACCGTAACTCATTGCCTTGTGCTTCGAACTGTTCGCCTTGAACTTGGAACCGTCCAAACTCACATGTCCCAGCGAAACCATGTCGAGTTCTAGCGCCATTTGCACCGTCCGCTTGAAGCAGGACCGGAAGAAATCCCCCTGGTCCTTGCGAAAATCGCTCAACACCCGGAAGTTCGGGCACCGCTTGCCCGCGATGCACATGAACCCCAAGTCCTCGTTGCAACGCTTCTCGATCTGCCGCGAACTGAATACGCCGTGACTGTAGGCATAAATCAGAATCGAGACGACCTGCCGCGGCGCATAGGCATGCTGGCCCCGGCGGCTGTATTGGGCGTCCACTTCCGAGGTGTCCAGTTGCTCGAACAAATCCCGATAAACGAAACAATCGTGATCGTCCGGCAACAAATCGAAAACGTTGCTCGGGAACAGTTGGTTCTGAAAGTAATCCGCCGGGTAATCCTTGAAGGGAGGAATCATTCAACTCTCTCGTCAGCACGGATCAAGCGATAGTATAAAGAGCAGGTGTATTCTCGGACAGCCTCCTAGGTGACCGTTGGTCGGAGGCGGAAAGCCTCACCGTTGCGCCTGAGTTCCCACACGGACAATTCGCCGTGTGCGCGTCGGTCGGTTGGCGGGAGGTGACAGATGCGTGCAGGGGAGCCCGTTGAAAGGCGCGCGGGCCACTGTCAACGCGCTCGCGGGCTGTGGGGTGGGCTGCTATGGGATGGACTGATGAAGTCTTCCAGTGGGGGCATCGGATCGTCCGCGCTCTGCACGATGGTGCGCGAGGAGAGAATGGCGGTTTCGTAGGGGGACTCCGAGACGGTCTCGCCATTGCGCTCAAACCAATGAGTCGCCTCAGGGAGGAGAGACCGGGGCAACGGTAGGCGTGCGTACGGGTTGTGAAACACTTCGAGCTCGGCTGACCAAGGTTCGTAACCGTGGGGCCAAAGAAGACGGTATTCGTCGCTCGTAATGTCCAAGCAGAACGGAATAGGGTCCAGCGCGCCGGGAGTACGATCAAAGAAGGTACCAATCCGGACGTACCGGTAGTCAGCGGCGTTGGCTCCAGCGGATACGCCGACCCGGTTGAACTTCGCGATGGAGCAGGCGTTGGTGAAGATCAGCGCAGAGAGTTCCTGGTGTCTGGCGTCCACGAACAGACCAGCAGGAAACCGGGATTGGCCGAGTAAGTGAGTTTCGCGATGGGTCACAGGGGTGCGTGTGCCCGACGCCTCCTTTAGTTCGATTCGTGTGCCGTAGAGATAGCCGAACAGGGCCGTACGGCTCCAAACCATGGATCCTGGAGCGTGGAAGTCGGCGAGGGCAATGGCGAACGGCTTGCCAGCGACGTGTGGGTAACGGTCGTACCGACGCTGCAGCTTGGAGCCGAGAGTCTTGGCGAATCGCACGGCGGCAGGACCGAGGTACAGTTGGTCCGGGTCGTCCGGTGCGAACGTCGAGTCTTTGCCGACATGATCATAGGTGGTCGGTGCATTTGCTGTGACGGCCTCTACCCAGGCTTCGTCGCCGATGCGGTTCTGGAGCCGGAAATCCGGCGATGGGTATGGCTGGGAGACTAGCAGGCCTTGTTCGCGGAAACTGGCGAGTAATTGGGCCTCCCATAACCTGGTATGGAAGTTGGAGGTCTGACAGTCGCTGACCCAGTTGTCGTCGGGATCGGGTAAGGCGAGATAGACTTGATTGAGGAGCCAGGCCGCGACGTGATGCGTCGGTGTAGAAAGCAGCTTGAAGAGGCTGCCAGGTGTGCGGCCTTGCAGGTCATGCAAGGCGGGACGTGGTGCTTTGTTGGGCGGCAAGGGCAAGGGCATAGTGTCAATCAGAAACGATTGGGCATGGTGGCGTGCGGCGTCGAACGTGGCGTAGCCCGTCGAACGCTCGATGACAACCCAAACCTGATCGACCCTCCGGCGGACGGCGAGGACACCAAACGCGCCCGCCTGTTCGTTTCTGGTGACCACCGCATAGGATCGGCTGTCCTCGGACTGCCACATGGCGACCGGAGGCCATGCGCCGAATCCATGCCCTCGGGGAAGGGACAGCGCATAAGCGTCGAACAGGGATTGGGGTAGATCGCGCAATTCAGAGTGTCCGTGGGCGCGTCAACTTGCGACGAAGTTGCTCCGGGAGCAATGGTCGACCCATCGTGGCGATGATGGCCAGTGTCAATGTTTGACGCTGATCCACAACCGGTACGATGCGCAGCCTGCCACTTCCCCTAGTCCACCAGTTCGAACAGATCTGCGATCCCACAATCCAGATACCTGCACAGCGTTTCAATCACATCCAGTTCAATTCGTTCCGCCTTCTCGTGGTACAGCCTCGTAATGGTTCCACGATTGATTTCGGTCTCTCGGGCGACATCCGTAATCTTCAGCCGTTTCTCTCCGAGGATGCGTGAAAGATGACACTTGATCATCGGCAACGGTCTCCAGAAGAAAAATTTGGTCGCTAGTATACCGGGGGGGGTTGCAATAGGTCTAATTTTTCGTATAATGGTCTACTATAGATCGTATAGGTCCATTGAAGTCCGTTTAGATATTCAGGAGGTCCAACATGTCCCGCACGTACCTAACAACCCGAGAGTTGTCCGATCGAATCAAGTACGAGCCGCGAACCATTAGGGATTGTCTGAAGGACAGCGTATTGCTGGAGGGCGTCCACTACATCCGTCCGTTCGGCGGCCGAAAGATCCTCTACATCTGGGAACAGATCGAAGAGGACATGCAGGTCGAACCCACTTGGAGCATGGCGAGCCTGTAATGGCATCCGTCCACGCGCGGCACGGTCGCCTCATCGTTGACTTCCGGTATCGGGGGGTTCGCTGCCGGGAGCGAACCCGTTTGGCGGACACTAAGCCGAATCGGAGAAAGCTACAGAAGGTGATCGACAGGATGGAGGCGGAGATCCTGCTCAAGACGTTCGACTACGCCGTCTACTTTCCGGATTCCCCAAAGGTGGCCAGATTCCGGGAGCTTGAGAAAAGAGTTGCCCGGGCCAAGAGCGGAATCCCGACCTTCGGAGAATTCGCCGAAATCTGGTTTGTCGAGTGCTCGGTCGGATGGCGGCATAGCCACAGGGAAACGATCCGCGGGGATCTCGATCGCCGCTTGCTGCCCAGATTCGGTGCCTGTTCTCTGGACGAGATCACCAAGGCCGAGGTACTGGAATTCCGTGCGCAGCTGGCTGGCGGGTCAAACGGCGGCAAGGGGAAGTGTCTCGCGCCGCCAACGATCAACCGGATTCTCGTGCCGCTCAGATCGATCCTGAACGAAGGCGCCGACCGGTACGACTTTACGTCGCCGATGCGCGGCATCAAGTCCCTCAAGGTCCCCCGCTCGCAGGTCGAGCCGCTCACGCTGGAAGAGGTTCAGCGGTTCCTTTCCGCCGTGCGGGAGGACTTCCGGCCGTACTACACGGTGCGTTTCTTTACCGGGATGCGCACGGGTGAAGTCGACGGTCTCAAGTGGAAGTACGTCGATTTCGAGCGCAGACAGATCCTGGTGCGCGAAACCTACGTCATGGGACGGGAGAACTACACCAAGAACGACCATTCGCAGCGGGAAATCGCGATGAGCGGCCCCGTCTACGACGCGCTCAGGGAGCAACAGAAGCGCACGGGCGAAAGGACATTCGTTTTCTGCACCGCGCAGGGAAAACCGCTGGACTACAACAATGTGGCGAAGCGCGTCTGGCACCCCCTGCTCCGGCATCTGGGACTGACTCCGCGCAAGCCCTATCAGACGCGTCACACGGCGGCGACTCTCTGGCTGGCGGCCGGCGAGAACCCGGAGTGGATTGCGCGCCAGATGGGACATGCGACAACCGAGATGCTGTTTCGCGTCTACTCGCGCTACGTGCCCAACATCACACGCCAGGACGGGTCTGCTTTTGAAGCCCTGCTCAGCGGCCGGAAGCCGGCGGGCGCGGCACGTGGCGAGAGCTGACTCTGCTCGCGTTGGTATGGGCGGGTCAGACGTTTCGGCCATTGGGTTCAACCAGGGACCGATGAGTCGATTGAAGTAATGCGGAGCCGGATGGGTTCCGGACTGGTAACGGCCACACCGTTGGCTGACGGGGCGCAATGGACTGCAAGTCCGAAGCGCCATGGTTGAAGTTGTCAATTCGACAAGGAGATCGTCGATGATCGAATACCCGAAAGATCGTGCGGTCGTGTCCTTCACGGGCGCGGTAACAACCGACTCGGTGACCCAGGTCATCGGCGCGCTTAGGCATGCACGGAATCAGTGTTTCTACGATCGGATCGAACTCGCGATATCGTCCCCGGGTGGTGACATCCATGCCTATGAGCGCTTGCTCGAGTTTCTCGACGACCTGCGAACGGATGGCGTGCGCATCCTCACGGCCGCGTCGGGTCAGACCGCAAGCGCGGCCGCTTTTTTGCTCTCGGGCGGGGACGAACGACGCGCCTCACCGAACTGCCGGCTGACCTACCACTGTTCCTGGACGGAGACCCGGGGCAAGGTCACGGCGACGACCGCGGGGAGCGCCGCCGCGGCGCTCGACGAGATCGATCGCCGGATCGTCTCCCGCCTGGCCACACGGGGTGCGGAGGCGGCGGTGAATGGTTGCGGGCAACGGGCGCCGGCCAAGGATTTCCGGCCGGAGGATTGGGCGGTCGTTCGCGAGATTCTCGTCGTGCATTCCAAGCGAGGGGCCGATGAGTTCGTCGACAACGAAATCGCATTGGTCCGCCTGCGGGAAATTCTCAAGGGTTGCCGGTCTGACATCCAGGCTTTGGAAACGGTGTACCGGACGTTGTTCATGCTGGACCGTCCGATTTCGCCGGTGCTTGCCCGCGAGCTTTTTCTGATCGACGAAATCGGCAGCGTGCGCGGTGCCGCCAAGGCGCCAAGTGGGCCCTCGCTTCAGGTTCCGGAGTGGCGGACCGTTTGGCCGGAGGGCAGGGTCGAGTTGCAGTATCTGCGTCGTCACACGCTGATTCTCGGCGAGACGGGATCCGGAAAGACGGCGTCCGGTGTGATGCCGCTCGTCAAAGCGATTCTGGCGCCCGACAGCGGCGTGGGCTGTGCACTCCTGATCGACCCGAAGCGGGAACTTCTGTCCGCCGCGCGCGGGTTGTCGGCGAACGTTCGCGTGATCGAAGCCGGCACGCCTCGGCGGCCCGCATCGGCGCTGAATCTGATGGCGTCTCCGCAATGGGCGTTGGATGCTGACCTGGAAGCGGGCCTGTTCCAGGGTGCCGCACGAAAAATCCTCGTTCGCTCGGCCACGCTCGCCTCGGAGACACCGGCCCGCATCTGGGCGGGCCTGACTTCCGCCGACCCTCGCACGGCGTACTGGCAACAGGAAGGCGGCACCCTGGCCTCGGTCGCACTCTCGCTGACGCTGGCGATCGTCCAGGGCCGTTCACGGATTTTTGCGGGGGCGGACTCGCCGGCCCCGATTCTCTCGGCGCCCGGGCCGTTGCGCGAGGCGCTTCGGGAATTCGGGGAAGCCGCCGGAATTCTCGCGCCCCAAGGGGAACTGAGTCGGGTGCTTGAGGATGCGCTCGGCGAGGCCGAGGCAACGCAGCGGGAGACGATGGCGCGGCAGACGGAGCGTCGGTGTGCCGACCTGCAACGGACGTTTGCGGAAAGCGCTGGCTCGATCAGGGAATGCCTGGAAAAAACGCTTGGCGGCGCGCTGAACGAATCGCTGGAGCAGACGCTGGATGCGGACATGGCAAGTTGCCGGCAACGGCTCATGGAACAGATCGACCCGTTGCGCGATGTGGGGGAGGGGGCACCGTCGCCTGATTCGCACCAGGCGGGGTGGGCGATTCTTCGCCGGGCGATAGAGGGAACGGAAATCTACGCCTCGCACGCAGGATTCCGGGACCGGTTCGCAGCGCTCGATCGGACGATGAGTCATGCGACCGGCAAACCGAGTCTCAAGGAAGCAACCCAGCGCGTACTGTCCTGCGGCTTCACCGCGCTGGATGGCGCAGACATTCGCCCATCGCCGAACGTCATGGCGCTTGCCCAGTTGGTGCTCGACCTTTTTCTCACACCCACGGAACTCGACGATGGCGAGTCGACCACCTCGGAACTCGGCGACGATGACCTGTTCGGCGGCCCAAGAAAAAAGACACCGGAATTCATGCTGCTCGGCTCGCATCTCGCCAACGCGCTCAGACCGCTGTTCGGCCCGGAAGCGGAGGGCGTCTGGCGAAGCGTCAGGCGCTGGGAAACGCTTGCGAGGTCCGGCTGGGACGGTCACGCGTCCGGCCATTACGTGAGCATCCTCACTATCGCCCAGCAGGCGTTCCGGGAATTCTCGGAAGCGGCGCCGGCATGGACGCTGTATTTTGGCGTCGAGCCGTACTGGCGAAATCTTGCCCAGAACCCCGATGTCGATGTGATCGACTTTGCGAACGCCGTGGACGCCGACGCGGGGCGCCGTGTCTGGGTGGTGCAGCCGAATCTCGTGGGCGAGCGTGGCATTCTCGTGGCCAAGGCCATGAAGGCGGCGTTCTTCGAGGCGGTTCTCGGCAACGAGGATCGGGCGGCGGGGAAGAAAAAACCGCCGGTCGCGTACGTGGCGGACGAGTTTCACCGCTTCGTGACCTCAGGCGACGGTCACGGCGAACAGAGTTTTCTGGATACGTGCCGGTCGTTCGGGGCGTTCTGTGCGCTGGCGTCCCAATCGATCGCCAGCATCGAGCATGCGTTGGCCGGCATGGACGGCAACCCCGCACAGAACACGGCGGCCGTCTCGATCCTGTTGAACAACGTCGGTACCAAGATTTTCTTTCGCACCACTGACGAAGGCACCATTCGACGGATCCGCAGCCTGTGTCCCTCCGCACCCGGCTGGCCGCTGGTCGTGGATGTCCGCCCGCCGTCGACGCTGGCGCCCGGAGAGTGTTACGCGGCCCTGCCGGACGGGCGTTTCGAACGGCGGCAGTTGGCGCCGTGCATTCCAGGTGACACTGCCCGGACGAGCGATGACGAGGAAGACCGAGGCTTGGAAACCCCTGAAGACGGTTTGCCAACGCGTGTCTCCGGCGTTGCGCCACTCCGTCAACCAGGCATCGCGGGGTAACCCATGGACGGTCGACATTGGAGTCCGGCGGATGATTGGCGACTGTTCTGGACGCGGTCGCGTGGCCGGGTGCGGCGGTCCGGGCAACACCGCTTTCGAGTCTGGGCGGGTCGCCCCCTGAAACTCGCCGTTTCATGGCTGAAGGGAACGAACATCGGCCCGGTTGGCTTCCGGGTGCGTCGGGGCGCTGCGGAGTGGGCACGCGCCCGAATGGGATACTCGGCGGGCATTGCCGTCGCGCTGTTGTCGGCCACGGTCGGCATGCTGATTGGCGTCGTGCTTGTAGAGATTGTTGGTTGGCAATTGGCGTTGTTCGCTGTTTTCTGCCTGCTCGTAGCGGTTGTGTTGCTGGTTCGCCGATTTGTAACGAACGGTCTCAGCCGCCTGCTCAAGGGGGCTGCGGCGGAGAGAAACGTCGGCGGCTTGATCGAGTACGGCATTACCGCACCAGGCTGTGCTATCGCCCACTCCGTGACGGAGATTGCCGACATTGGCGACATCGATCACCTGGTGGCGACGCCGGGCTGCCTGTGGGTCGTCGAGACCAAGTATGGCAAGGTGCCCAAGGAACGTTTTCGGGAGGTGCTGCGACGGCTGCGCGCCAATCAGGACGCGGTTCGCCGCTGGGCTTCGACTGAAATTGAGGTCAGAGCCTGCCTGGTGCTTGCTACCGAAGACGGCCCGCGGCGCAAACGCCTCTACGAGAATGGGCAGGTAGAGCTGTTCGACCCGAAGTCGCTGGTGTGTGAACTGCGGCGGGGATCCGCGAAGCCGGCAGGGAACGCGGACCTGCAGACCGCCCGGCGGGTGTGGGCGTTGGCAGGTGAGTTCGTCTAGATGCGCGGTCTTCATCGAATGATGATCGCCGTTGCAACCCACAACGTTACGCGTGACATTTGTTCGGCGGTCAGATTGGACCTGCTTGAGCCGGACGACCTGCTCTCGTAGTCTGCGTAGATGAAGTGTGCCGTGCAATGGTGCGCGGCCTCGGGCAAGGTGTGTTGTGTGCGGGCAACACGACTCGCGTAAAGTGTCCAACTTGATCTTTCTCCACTCTCGATGAGACAGCACAGTTGCTGCGATGAGTTTTCTGTATGGCACACAGTTAGGCATCTTGGCGAACGTGTCCACAGTCGAGGTTGTCAGGGCGGAGAACTGATCGAACCAGTCGGTGAGTTGGTGTTATCTTCACCACTGGCTCTTAATTCTTCGCCGCGCAAGGGGCTGATTCCACATTGAAGGTGTTTGCAAACGCAATGCGGATTCGACCCGGCGAAACCAATAGTACCGCCAAGGTTTCGCGAGATTGCGTAGGATTCATGAAAGCACTTGCGGAGAGGCTCGAATACATCCGTTTGCTCTTTGCGGCGATAGGCTTGCTCCTAGCCGGCGGTTCCTGGGCAAACAGCGCGATGGAATCGGAACTTGCATCTCCGACGGCGGCCGGATCTGCGGTCGTTACCTTTGATGCAAGGGTGTCGCCTGGCCTTGTGCGAGACAATGCCTTCGAAATCAAGCTTCCGGTTGTCGAACAGCTACGCGCCAAGAAAAGCGCACCTCGCAGCGGACCTACGGAGATCGGCTTTGGGCGCGAGTTGCCGGACGGGTACCGAGGAAATCTGACACCCCAGTTGACTTGGGAACTCCAGAGCGACGGGAGTTACGCGGCTGTGATCGAGATCACGTCTCCTGACGCGAAGGGAATGCGCGCTGGCCTCCGCGTTCTAACCCGCGCAAACGTGGAAATGCGGTTTTTCGATCCAAACGACCCTTCGGCGACGTTCCCGGCATTCCACCCCAAGTCCAAGAGTGGGCGCTGGGATGACGTGGGCGTACACTGGTCACCAACCGTTAGCGGTGAACGCTTAGGGATCGCAATTTACGCGCCAAGTTGGGATGCCGCGACTAACCTAAGGCTAGAAATCGATCAAATTTCGCATCTCTTTATTGATCCCCGCGAGGCACATTCGCCCCGGTCGGCCACACAACCCGATGCCAGCCGCGGAAATACGTGCGAAGGCGTTCCGGTGGCATGCGGGAGGTCTTCCTCTTGCACGATAGGGGCCACGGCTCTGCTGATTTTCGTTCGGCCTAGTGGGCATTCCTATGTCTGCACCGGGACACTTATCAATGACGACAGGGAGAACCAGGAAATGGCGAACAATGCGTATATGCACACCGCGTATCATTGCATTGACTCCCAAGGTGTGGCGCAAAGTCTCGAAGCGGAATTCCATTACGGATACGAAAGCTGCAGCGGAACGCGCCTGGACAGTCGCCATACACGCCAATTCGGGGGGGCCGATCTGATGGAGGCGGCCCCCGAATACGACCAGTCGCTGATTCGCTTGCGGCGTCCTTTGGCTGCCCAGGACTTGTGTTTGTCCGGATGGGATCCGAACAGGCAACCGACAAATGCAGCCGTATTGGGCGTTCACCATCCGGCGGGGCGTCCGAAGGAATGGGTGGCGGGTCGGATTCGCGCTTATGAGACTGCGAATTTCAAGGAACTCGGGGTGGTAGATGTAGGGCGAGTAGAATATCAGCAAGGCCACACGCAAGGAGGCAGCAGTGGTTCGGGGTTGTTCCTGGATAACGGCAACGACACACACTACCTTTTGGGTTCTTTGGTGGGTGGACCGGAAGATAACTGCGCGGTCGGGTTCTACGCACCACTGAGTGATTTCTTCCCGCGCATACGCCCCTACCTGAGAGACGAAACCCCGCCTCCACCGGCGGACGATCACGGAAATTCCCGTTCCGGGGCCACGGCGATTTCTGTTAATGCCACGGTCGAAGGAAAATTGGAGTCGCCTGACGACGTCGACTATTTCACGTTTACCATTGAGAATGATGGAAGCGTTGTGATCGAGAGCCTTGGACTCACGGACACAATCGGAACTCTTTATGACTCCGATGGCCGGGAGTTGCAAACGGATGACGATGGGGGCAGTGCCTACAATTTCAGCCTGTCGATGGAGTTAACCGCTGGGACGTACTACGTGTCGGTGGTGGGGTATGAGGGAGAAGTAGGCGACTATAGTCTTTCAGTTCAATTCGAGCCGGATCCCATCTATTCGCGTGCCATTCCGCTGATGTTGAGTGCAGACGAGCGAGGCCGACAAGGGTTTTTGCGAGTTCAGAACTACTCTGAGGATGCGGGGTTGACGCTGGAGATCACGGGCATTGACGACTGGGGCGATCGGTATGGCCCAATCACGTATGCTCTTGAGCCGCTTAATTCAATTCACTTCAATTCTACGGATATAGAGGAAGGAAACCTTGCGAAGGGATTGGAGTCAGGACTCGGTGATGGGCGCGGGTGGTGGCGGCTCCAATTGAAATCGTCAACGCCAATTTTCGCGACGTCCTATGTAAGAACGGATGACGGGTTTCTGACTAGCATTCATGACACAGCGATCGACATAGGAGATGAGGAGACGCTGTTCTTCCTGATTCCGATATTCAATCCAGCCTCAAACAGAAATCAACAGAGCCACCTGCGGATCACGAATCTAAGCAAGGAGACGAATAACTTTGACATCGGGGGAATAGACGACGCTGGCGTGTTCAGTCCAGAGTCCGTTCGTTTCTCGATACAGGGGTCGCAGTCCGTGTATCTCAGCTCTGAAGAACTCGAAAACGGGATTCCCGACATCGAGTCTGGGCAGTTGGGTGACGGCAAAGGAAAATGGCAACTGTTTGTGAGCGCGCAACGTCCAGCGCGTATCGTTTCGCTCATGCTGACTCCACAAGGTCACATCACGAATCTCTCGACCATTAATCCAGCCATTCCGACCGCTGAAGACTTGGAAAGCCGGGATGCCATCCGGACGAATGTGCTGCGCAGCTTCTCCCGCAAGAGAGAGGATATATCGGCGGCGGATTACCCTCTAATACCATTCGAGTTCTCCAAGCCGAAGTAGTAAGCGGAGTCGGCGGGGCCTAGATCGAGCGGGCGAAGGAATAGTGGTGGGAGCATTGGTCGCACATCGGATTTGCAGGCGGCGCACAGAGCGGCATCACTCGGTGTTTGGGTCGAGTTTTGGAAAAACAGAGCACTGTAGAGCGCGATCCGGGGGCGGATCCGTGCGGAATCATACGCCGAGGCGGTCATTTTCGAACAACTGGCCGAGTGGTCGCGGCCGTAGCGAAATCGATGATCCGGCGGTGGAAAGGCACTATCAGACACGGCACGGTGGCAGCCGGTCGGCCTGGTGGGGGACGAGCGAACAGCGATGACGTAAGAAAGATACCCGCATCCAACCGATGCTTGTCGATCGGTCGGCGCTGAGCGGAATCGCGGTACAAGAACCCGTTCATCCTATTCGCACCGTGTTTGGCTGTTGCCAGGCACGCCGGCACTGCTCTCGCGCTGTTACTTTGGCCAGTGGAACCTCTGACCCGCCGTTGGGGCGGTCTCCCGTTTCGTGATCAGCCGAGGGGGGGTAGCTGTCGCCCCGGTCGGGCTGCTCCCTGATTGGTCAGCCGGGGGGATGTGCTGTCGCCGCTACTTGTACGGCTGCTCCCCGTATTGAAGGCGGGGGCATCAGAGTAACTGGGCCAAGCCCGATGAACTTGCGATCGCGGACTATCATCAGGCCGCCAGTTGGCGCCACTCGGCCAAGGCGGTTGCCCGGTGTCTGTTGAAAATGTCGCGGTGATTGAGATGGCGTTCGTGGTTGAAGTGATTGTAGATTGAGGAATGCGCTGCAGTGAATTTCTGCAGGGTCTTGATGTCTCTGAACCGAGCCATCGCCCCTTCCCGCCGTCGAAACGGGAAACGTGAGTTTTCAGCACGGTTGTTCAGCCAGCGCCCACACTCCTGCCGCCCAGCATTCCCGAGTTCCCTCATTGCGGCTCGATAGGATGGAAGGCGATCAGTTACGACTGACCGCGGCCGGCCATAGCGTTTCATCGTGCGCTTAAGAAACTTGAGCGCCGCTCGGCGATCTCGCCGCCTTGTGACGAACGCTTCAAGCACCTTGCCTTCGTGGTCGACGGCGCGCCACAGGTAGTGGCGCTCGCCGTTGATCCGAACAAAAACCTCATCGAGGTGCCAGCGCCAGTTCGACCAGTTGTGTCCGTTGACGCGCTGTTTCCGGATCTCGGCGGCAAACATGGGCCCGAACCGGTTCCACCAGTACCGAATTGTCTCGTGACAGATGTCAGAGGTGGTCGGGTTTGTTTAGACAGGTTGAGGGCGAAGCTAAGATAGTTTCCGACTGGTTTTTTGCCCTCGTTGAAGCCGTATCGTCCGGCATGTCCGGTCCGCCGTCAACTCCTTCGCGGCAGGCGCTGGAAAGCCTTGCCTGGGGGTGCCGTGCCTTGCGCGCAGGGAGCGGAGCGACCGGAGCGCAAGGCACGGCACCGCGAAACGCGGGGGGTCAGCCGGCGGCGATCGGCAGGTGAGCCGCCCGTCCGGCGAAGTAGACTTCGGCGGGCGTCTTTCCCGCGAAGACCAGGTGCGGCCTCCGGTGATTGTAATGGTCCAGCCAAGCGCCGATCACCCGCCGGGCGTGGTGGCCGCCGCACAGTTCCTCAAGGTAAACCGCCTCGTACTTCAGCGACCGCCAGAGTCGCTCGATGAAGCGATTGTCCATCCACCGCCCCTTGCCGTCCATGCTGATCCGCACCCCCGCCTCGAGCAGCGGCCGGGTGAAGGCGTCGCTGGTGAACTGGCTGCCCTGGTCGGTGTTCGAGATCAACGGCGCGCCGTATCGGCGCAACGCCTCCCCGACGGCGCTCACGCAGAAACCCACCTCCATGGTGTTGTCCAACTCCCACGACAACACGAAGCGGCTGGCCCAGTCCATGAGGGCGACCAAGTAGAAGAAACCGCCCCGCACCGGAATGTAGGTGATGTCGGCGCAAATCACCTCGCCAGGGCGGATTTCCCCCAGATCCCTCAGCAAATAGGGGTAAATCTTGTGCCCCGGCTGCGGTTTGGTGGTGCGCGGGCCGGGGTGGACGGTCCGCCACCCCACCGCGGCCATCAGGCTCCGCGCCTTCGTGCGCCCCACCGCGTATCCCTCGCGGCGCAGGTGGAACATCACCCGGCGACTGCCGTAATACGGACACTCCATGTACAGCTTGTCCACGACCAGCTGTAGCTCCAGCGTCAGCGCGTCCGCCGGCCTCGGCCGGTAGTACAGCGAGGCGCGGCTGACGCCCGCCAGTTCGCACTTGCGGGTCAAAGGCAGGGTCCCGTCGTCCAGGATGAACGTTACCTTCCGGTCTCTTTCCAGAGCGCGGAACCCCGCGAAAAAAAATCCCGCTCCACCACCAGTTCACCGATCCGCGCATAGAGCTGCTCGATCAGCTTGTCCGTCTCCCGCGACGCCGGGTTGCCGGCGGCATTGTCGAACACCTCCAACAGGCCGTCGTGGGCCTGGGTCTTCCACTTGCTCAGTTGATTCGCGTTGATGCCATGCCGAGCGGCTATGGCCCGTACCGTTTCGTCCCCACGCATGGCCTGAATAACCACCTTGCGCTTGAACTCGGCCGTGAATTTGCGGCGTCCCATCGTAGGTCTCCCATCGCATGGAAACTACCTTAGCATCCTGTCTAAATTTACCGGACCACTTCAGTCAATGCCGCGCTCGAACAGGATGTCTTCGACCTGACGCAACGACAGGGGATAGCGGACATACATCATCACGGCGAGGCGGATCACCTCGGGCGAGGTGTTGAAAAATTGGGGGGGATTGTTCTTCATCTTCGCAGACTACGAGAGCGGGCACTCCGGCTCAAGCGGGTTTTGTCAACGCAAAGCAGAGACGTCCCCTTTTCTCCAAAGCAGAGATGTCCCCTTTGGCTATTCGGGGGTCTTGTGCCTGCGACACGCTTGGGCGAGGGTACTGGTCGGCCTTGGGCGCAGGGAGCGGAGCGACCGAAGCCCAAGGCCGGGCGCGGCGCGACCGCCCCCTCAACCGGCGGCGATTCCGGGCGCATCCGGCTTGAACGGTCGCCGCCAGGGATGGTCCGAAGCTGGCTTGTACGCCGGTCGGGACTGCTGTTCGGACTTGGCCTGGTCCACCCGCCCCCGAACCGTCTTCTCGTCCTCCACCGGAACCGCCTCCGCGCCCTCCGCGAGCAGTCGAACGGGCAACTCGTGGCCTTCCCGCAGCACCGTCACCGAGCCGTCATAGGCCTTGCACACCGTCACCGCAGCGCCGCGCAGGCGGTAGCCCTTGCCGCGCCCCGTCACCTGGTACTCGCGACACTCGAAGCGCATCGTCAGATTCTTCGTCAGCTTGCGCGTGTGGTGCTCGCACAGGATCAGGTCCAGCTCCGCCGCGTCGCGCAGCACCTCGCGATGCGCCTCCGCCGGGTTCCTCGGCGCCACCGCGAAGCGTCGGTTGAAGTCCGCCATGAACTCCGGCAGGTACGCGTTGCCCGCCTCCATGTCACAGATCCCGCGCAACCGCATCTCCTTCACCAGCCGGTCCTGCAGCGTCTGGTTGGCCCGCTCCACGCGCCCCTTCGCCTGCGGGCTGTGCGCGTGGATCGCCGCGATGTCCAGCGTCCGCAAGGCCCGCGTGAACTGCGTCAGCTCGTCCTCCTTGCCCTTCTTGTTGATCCGGAACACGCCGTACCGATCCGAGTAGTACGCCACCGGCCGGCCGTGCGCCGCCAGATGCGCGCGCGTCGTCCTCATGTACGCCTCGGTGGTCTCCTCGGGGAAGAAGCCCATCGCCAGCAGCCGCGTGGTCGCGTCGTCCACGTACACGATCAGCGTGCACTCCGGGGCGCGCCCCTCGAACCAGTCGTGCGGCGAGCCGTCGATCTGCACCAAGTCTCCGAAGCACTCCCGCCGCGCTCTGCTCTGATGCACGCGAACCGCCCGCCGCGCCTTCGCCCGCCACAGCCCGTCCGCGATCATCCACTGCCGCAGCGTCTCGACCGACAGCCGATACCCATGTGCCTCGACCAGCTTCTCGCGTGCGAAGGTCGGACCGAAGTCCGCGTAGCGTTCGCCCACCAGGTCCATGACCTGCCGCCGCACCCCGTCTGCAATGGCGTTGTTCGGCCGCCGGCCGCGACGCCCCGACGACAGTCCCGCCACGCCTCGCTTCCGGTAACGCCTCACCAGCCGCTTCACCTGACGCACCCCAATCCCCAACCGCACCGCCGCCTCGCGCTGCCGCAAGCGCTTCTCCAACACGTCCCGGATCACCGCCGCCCGATCCGCTTCCTTGACGCTCATCAATCTCTCCCTGTTGGCCAATTCCGTTACCTCCCCGACAGCAAAAAGGGGACATTTTAGAATTGGACAAAGGGGACATTACGGCTTTGCGCTGACACGGCTCAAGCGGGTTTTCTCTGCGCCCGTTACGGTGTTTCGAGCGAGTGGTTGCTGCGCGTCTGCTGGTGTTTTCACGCAGGTTGAGTGTCAGCTATGATGTTGTTTTCTCTCAATTGAAATCTTTTCACTTTGCCGAAAGCGCATTCACTTAATGCATTGCCGCCGGACACCGTAGTGGGCGACTTCACTATCGAATCCGAGTTGGGCGGTGGTGGGTTCAGCATTGTCTATCTGGCGCGGCACAATCTCAGTGGGGACGCAGCCGGCGGGATTTGGCGCGTAGCCCTGAAGGAATACCTACCGGCCGAGGTGGCGGGTCGGGACCGGGATGGATTTACGGTCCGCCCGACGCGTCTGGATCTGGGGGAGGCGTTCGAGGACGGGCTGAGGCGCTTCAAGCAGGAAGCGCTGCATCTGGTGCGGTTCCAGCGTTTGGGCAACGTGGTGGACTGTCTGAACTTGTTCGAGGCGAACGGAACGGCGTACCTGGTAATGGAGTACGACGATGGCTTGCCGCTGTCGACGTTTCTGCGGATGCGGGAGGAGCAGGGTAGTCCGTGTTCGGAGGACGATTTGCTGGCAGTGATGGTGCCGTTGCTGGAGTGTCTGGTGGAGGTGCACCGAGCGGAGGTGCTGCACCGGGACATCAAGCCGGGCAATATTTTTGTGCGCCGGGCGGACGATGTGCTGGGTCGTCCGGCGGAGCCGATGCTGCTCGACTTCGGGACGGCGAAGCAGGACTATCTGGAGGAGCACAGCCGGTCGGGTGCGCCGTACACGCCTGGCTACGCGGCGTTCGAGCAGACCTCGTCGATGGGCGCGATGGGCCCCTGGACCGACGTCTACGCATTGGGCGCGACGATGTGGCGGATGGTGGCGGGCGGCAATGTGGCGCATGTGCGGGCACATGGTACCAGTCCGGTGGATGCGTTGCCGCGCAACTATGCGCTGAGTAGAGGGGAAGGAGATCCGATGCCGAGTGCGGCGGAGTTGGGCGCGGGCCGGTTCTCACCGCATGTGCTGGCGGCAATCGACCGCTGCCTGACCCTGTACCCGGAGGAACGCCCGCAAAACTGCGAGGAGTTGCTCGGACTACTGTCGAGAGATGGCGAGGCACATGCAGTGGGTATT
Source organism: Candidatus Azophilus sp. (assembly GCA_965220425.1). GTDB lineage: Bacteria > Pseudomonadota > Gammaproteobacteria > Pseudomonadales > Azotimanducaceae > Azophilus. The sequence continues at coordinate 822,904 of OZ244830.1, forward strand.
GCAGAGGAGTTGGCGGAGGCTCCATCGAAGGGTCGCGTCGATTCGGAGTCCGGAATCGCATCGTCGAACGAATATAGGGAAGAGCGGGCCGCGAGGCTGCAGCAGATAGCACAGCATGAGTCGAACCGAGAGCCGCAGCCATCGTTGGCTACGGAAGAAAGTGGTTCGCCGCGACCAGTACAGGACTCGGTTGTACCTGGCCAAGCTGACGATTTGGGCAGTTCCCGTGAGGAGCCGCCCTTAGGGGATGTCGGCTGTGTGATTTTCCTTGTTCTGTTGGTAGCAGCGATTGGGGTAGTCGGATTAATGATTGGTTAATTGGTAAAGCAGTGAGAAAACGCTGGCTTCCGTGATGTTGGAGCCGGCGAAGCTGCGGCAAGCGAATCCCGTTGCCTATCCGCTGTCGCCGGGCAGGATGGGACCGGAATTTGTGGTGATCCTGGCGGGGACTATCAGGATGGGGTTATTTTGTTGGATGACAATGCCTGCCAAAGCAATGAGAAACCGATCCACGCTATTCGAATAAAGCAGGCTGTCAATCGGCGTCCAAAAATGACCTTGCGCTGGTCTGCGTCGACTTAACAAACAACCCGAAGATCCTGGCGAGAATGTTCGATCGGCCCATGGATGGATGATCAGATAAAAAAAGGATGGCGAGGCTTTTCAGGCTTTGATCACCGAAAGGCTCGCTGGTTCCGCCCAATCATCTCAGTGGCAATCGCGTTGACGTTAGTGCTCATCGTTGCCCGCGATTGGCGCGTCGACCAGTCCGGGGACAAAGCAGTTGGTGGAGTCGAGGTGCTTCCCAGGGACCAGTATCCTAGATCTCCCGAGAAAGGACCAATCGGGAAAAACGAGAAAGCGCTGCTTGAACCGTTGAATCAAGGATGGGTAGCTGCGGATCTCGACACAGTCGATCCGGCCCGAATTCCGAGCTACAAGGAAACCGTAAAAGACTCTGTTCTGGTGGCACTCGCTGAGGAGATGTGGAACTGGCAGGCGGGCGACCAAATCGTGCTCACCGTGCCTCAAATCGGCGAAAGCTATGCCTCGACGATTAATCGCGTTGAAGTGGGTTTGGGCAACAATCGCACCTATGTCGGTCGGCTCATGGACGGGGAACTCCCGTACTCGTTTGTCATCACCGTGGGAGACCGCAACGCCTTTGCTTTCCTTGGCACACCCGGGGGATCTTACGAATTGGTCGGCAACACGGAACTGGCCTGGTTGATGCCCACCGCCAATTTGGATCAGCATGTCGACTACAGCGAACCGGACTTTTACATCGTCGAGCAACCCGACTACTTCATCCGAAATGACCCGGACAGCGTCCACTGACGCCTGGATGGCAGTAGCCGCGGATTCCAGTTAGACAGGTATCGCGAGTGCAAATCTCTCTCAGAGCAATGGCCTTCGCCCTGGCGTTTTCCGCCCTGGGTGTTCCTGCAGCGCAGCCCGTGCTGGCCAATTACGAGCGCCTGTACTTTGATTGTCCCTGTAGTGTGGCACGCGAGGGAACGACCCTGACCGTCACTTTTGGGGTGCGGAATTTTGACGCCATGGACAGCGGATCCCTGCGGATTTCGGTTCTTGCATATTCCGAGCAAAGCCGCACCAACCGTACCGTAGCGCAGTTGCACATCACGGACTCATTAGCCGCCAACAGCGGTTTGGCGGTGACTTCCCACGATATCGAAACGGACTTTGACTCGATCGCGTCTGCGTTCTCGGGGGGTCCCGCCGACATTCAGCTGCGATTGGAAGAAGATGACGGTGAGTCGCTGAATCTTGTGGACCACCTGATCATGGAGGTTCCGGTCGACTTGAATGAGCCGTTCTCGGTTGGAGACCGGGACCATCTGAAGGATAGCGACGGCGATGGCGTGGGAGACATCAATGAACGCGACGAGGGCACCGACCCGGCCGATTCCGGCTCAACGCCCGGCGATTCCACCATTGATGTGCTCGCGTGGTATAGCCAGGGGTTTCCACGTTTGTTCGATGGAGACCCTACCACCCGGATTCAACATTTGTTCGACCTTTCGAATGTCATTCTTCAAGACAGCGGGCTTCCGATTCGGTTTCGGTTGGTTGGCCTGGTCGAAACCCGGCTCGCCGAGGAAACCGCCCTGGACAGCCTTATTGACAGAGTGGATTTGCACCGGGAGGCAGATCGGCACGGCGCGGACCTGGCGGTGCTGTTCAGGCCGCTGCTGGACACCCACCGTGGCCGCTGCGGCCAGGCACCGCTGGCCGGGTTTGGACGACGGGGTCATATACTCCCCAGAACGTTTCGTGACAGGTACGCCGTGGTTTACGGGAACTGCGGCGGTAATACGCTCGCACACGAACTCGGCCATTTTCTGGGGCTGGGCCACGCACGGTGGCAGGTTGACAACAGCCCCACAGGCACCTGGCGGTGGTCCCGCGGTCACGCCGTTGTCGGGGAATTTTTTACGGTAATGTCCTATGCGGTTCACGCGGCTCGTTCGCTGTTCGTGTTTTCCAACCCTCAGTCGATGTGTCAAGGCACACAAGCTAGTCTGAACGTAAGCGTTCGCTCGTCTTGTGTTTGACGGGTAGATGTTTTACCGGTTGAGGATGCGTTTCCAGTCTTTGCTCAGGGGCAAGAGCCAGATGTTCTTTTTGGGCAGGGTGTGGTTTCTGTGGGTGTCCTGGCGTCCCCGGCCCTGGGTGGTTCCGACGGGGAGCCATCCGGAGGCCTGGTAGACGGTTCCGGTGAAGCGGGGTGTTTCGACGAAGGTTTCGATGAGCACGGGCGTGATGCGGTACTGGGCCTGCCAGTCGTCGGCGAGGCGGCCGCGGATGAGTTTGAACAGGTGGGAGACGAGGTTGGGCAGGCGCGCCCAGGGCAGCACGAGCAGGCGGGAGTTGTTGACGATCTGGCCGAGGTGGCGTTGTCGGGTCTGGGGTGACCATCCGATGAAGCGGTCGCGGGGTGCGAGATGCCAGGCGGCGGCGGCGAAGCCGAGCATGGCCAGGGGGCAGCCGAAGCGGTCGTAGGCGGCGTAGCGCATCTGGGCGCCGGTCAGCGGGGTGTAGCCGAGGTAGTGATGGGCCGCGACGCAAGCGTTCCACTGGTCGCTGGCGTGGCGGTCGCGTGCGCTGATGCGGACCAGGTGGAGGGGTCGGGCCTCATCGAGAGTGGCCGGCGGCGGCAGTAGCGGCGGCTGGCTCAGTTGCGGGTTGACGGGCCGTGGCGGGTAGCGGGGACGGCGCGGCGGCGGCAGCGCGATCCAGCCGTCGCGGTGCATGGCGAGCATGGCCACGCGAGCGGCCATGTCCTTGAGTCCACCGTCGGGCCGCAGCCAGGCGATGCGCTCGCAGAAGGCGCGCGACAACGCGGCCCGGTGCCGGGCCGGCGGACTGGCGATCAAGGCGCGCAACAGGCGCATCTCCGCGGCCGTGAAGTCGCGCCCGTGATAGTGGCACACGACGTGGTCGGCGGGGACGCCGTCCAACGCATCGGCGGGCTCAGGCATGACGGGGCGGCGCGCGCGGCTGGTGCAACCGTTCACGTTGCGTCGCTGTCATCGACCAGGGCAGCCAGGGCGTCAGGTCGGTCGGCGGTCCGCCCGCCTCGGCACAGGCGGTGAGCCAGTCATGCAGCCAATGGTCGAGGTCGAGGTCGTTGCGCTTCAGGGTGGCGAAGACGCCGTACAGCATGGCCGTCAGGCGCGCGCCGATCCAACTGTCGTTGCCGAAGCTGAGCTTGCGGCCGATGACCGGCGCTCGCAGGCTGCGTTCGCAGGCGTTGTTGTCGATCGGCACCTCGGGATCGGCGACGAACCGCTCAAGCCCCTGGCGCCATTCGAGCAAGCGGCGCAGGGGCTCGGCCCGCGGCTCCCCCTCGGTTCGGCCGGCAAGCTCCGCTTCAGCGTCGGCGAACAGCGCCGACACCTGCGCCGTGAGCGCCTGTTGCGCGGCGTGAAAGTCCTGGCTCTGCCGGTCCTGGCCGGGCCGGTACTGGTGCAGCCGGCGGCGCTGGGTCCGGTAGATTTCGGCGAACCGCTCAAGCCAGCCGCGTTTCCACGGATTGTCCTCTGCCCCCTCGCAGTCCACATAATCCCGCCGGGCATGGGCCCAACAGACAGCCGGCACGAGGCCGAGTTCGCGCGCCAACGCGACGTAGCTGCTGAAGCGGTCGCTGACCAGGATGGAGCCGACCTGGGCGCCCTTGAACACCTTGAGCGCCGCCTTGCGGCTGCGCTCCGGGTCGATGTGGAACCAGACGGCGTCCCGGCTCCGACCCACCCACAACCAGGCGCGCCGCCCCCCACCGTCACGCCGACTGTCCTGAACCCGCCACGAGGTCTCGTCGCCCTGAAGTACCCGGGCGGTCACCAGATGCGCGCGGATCGCCTGCGACAGCGGTTCGAACAAACTCGCCAGATCGCCCAGGCGATCACACAGCGTGCCCGGCGAGATCGGCAGGCCGTGGCACGTCATCCAGCGCGCAATCTGGCGGAAGGGGCGCTGGCCCGCAAAGCGCTCCAGCAGCAGCGTGGCCCACACCGAGATCCCATAGGCGGTGTGGGGAAACAGGCGGGGCACGGGGGGCGCGGCCACGGTGGCCGGCCCGGCGCAGCCGCAAACCTTGCGATACCGCTGCCGACGGAGGCGCCGCGTGTGCGCCACGACTTGGATCTCGATGAGCTCGGACTCGATAAATCCGTGCGCGGCATACGGCTGGCCGCACTGCCGGCAACTCCGCTCGGCAGTCGGCAGTTCCCGGATCTCGGGACGCGCCTCAAGCGCCGCACGTGGCGTCCGCCCAGGACCCGGACAGCCCGGTTGCTGACCCCGCCGGCGCGGCGCGGCGGCCCGCGCCAGCCGCTCGCTGCGATCACCGAAACGGTGCCGGGCGGCGTTCGAACGCATCGCCTTCAACGCGCATAGCTGCTGCTCCAACGCCGCGATCCGACGCGCCAGCCGACCGCTCTCCTGCGGCCCCTCCAGGGCCTGCCGCAAGGCCGCATTCGCCTCGCGCAGCGCCTCCAGCTCGCGACGCAGGTCGCCATTCTCCTGGCGCAACGACGCGATCGTCGACCGCCGGCGCGGATCCACCGACATCTGTTCCAGAAGCCGACGCAAACGCGCCGCCTCGGCCGCCGCCCGCAGCGGCTCCTTCGCCTGCCGGCGCAACTCGCGAATCTCGGCCCGCGCCGCTTCCAGCTTCGCCTTGTTCTGACGGTGAATGGCGGCCAGCGCGCCCGCCCGGCTGCGCGCCTCGATCACCTCCCGCCGCCAACACTCCGCGCTCCAATGACCGCCGCCGCCGTCCGATCCCGGCATCGAAACCACCGCCGGCGTCGCCGGCAATTCCACAAAATCCGCTATCGAATGCCCATTCATACACCCGATATAGCACGGCCGGTTCGATGTGTCCAGCCGCGCATGGGTCCGGCGCCACCGGGATTGCCCGCCAATGCCGGCTGGCACAATCGGGGCCGATTACCTTCAATCTCTCCGCCCTACGCACACAAGACGAGCGAACGCTTACGTCTGAACTTCCAATGTGAGCGCATCATAACTCGTTGTTTTTTCAATATGTAATTAAAATTCGGCGGTGTCGTTACTGGGTACAGCCTATAGACGCACTCCGAGCAGGGCGAGCGCTTGGCGCTGTAATTTGGTTGGCCGGGTGATCGTGTGGAACGGTTCGGAACCGGGGATATTGGGGACGACGCGGTTCTTGGCGACGGTCGCCAAGTCGCCGAGCAGTGTGCGGAAGCTGTGCACCGGCAGGCCGTCGGCCGTGTGTTTGCTCCGGGCCTTGTCCTTGGCGGATGCCGAGACCTCGGCCGGCGCCACGATGGAGGGGCGCGCGGCCTCGGCAGCGGCCGCATCGTCGTCGTCGAACAGCAGCGGCTTGAGCCGTTGGCGCATGTGCCATTCGACGTAGTAGGCGAGCATGCACAGGAAAACATGCGCCCGCACCCGATTGGCGGCATGGTGGAAGATGGGCCGCACCTTGAGGTCCACGGTCTTGAGGCTTCTGAAGGCGCGCTCGACGGTGCTCAGGCGCTTGTAGGCGCGCACGGTCCCCTCGGCATCGAGTTCGGCCGCCGTCAGGCTGGTGCGCACGATGTAGAGGCCATCCAGGGCCGCTTCCCGGGCGATGGAGGAGGGGTTGCGCCGGTAGCCGAACGAGTGGTCGGCGATGTCGAGTTCGAAGTGCTTGGCCATCTTGTACTTGCCGATCGACTTGCCGACCCGCAGGCCGATCTTGTCCTTGCCGGCCAAGCGCCGTTTCTCGCGCGTCGTGGCGGCGGCGATGGGCTCGAGCAACGCCTCGGTCGCTTGCAGCAAGTCCTCGCGCTTGCGCGCCCGCTCGGCGGCCAGCAGCGGATTGCGGCACATCATCAGGCGTTCGCCCGGATAGGCCTTGCTACGGATCTCGATCAGGTCGGTCTCGTCGAACAGCGACATTTGCACCGCCCCCGATTCCACCAACTCGCGGATGGCGGACGAGCGCAAGGCGCTAATCCAGTCGAGGCCCGCCGGTTTCACGTCCTCGCGGATGCGCGCCTCGGTCAGCATGCCGCGGTCGCCCACCAGCACCACCCGGTGCAGCCCGAAGTGGTGGCGCAGCTTGTCGATCTGCGTGCCCACGGTCATTGGATCGGCCGTGTTGCCGTCGAACACCTCGACCGCCACCGGGCAGCCCTCGCGGTCGCACAGCAGGCCGAACTCGATCTGCAGCTTGCCGCGCTTGCCGTCGCGGGAATGGCCGCGCTTGGCCAGCGGACAGCGGCGGCCTTCCAGGTAGCTGGAGGTCAGGTCGTAGAGCACCAGTGCGCCGTCGGCGAGATGGCGCTTGGCCAGGCGCCGCTCGATGGCGTCCTGACGGTCGAGCAGCCAGTCCATGGCGGCGTAGAGATCGTTCTCGTCGGTGTCCCCGATGCCGAGCGTCTCGGCGAGCGAGTCGCGCGCGGTGGCCTGCGCTAGGCCCCGGGCGGTGGCCAGTTTCGAGCCCGGATCGAGGATGCGTGCGGCGATCAGGGCAATGACGCGTTGGCGCTCGGGGGAGGCGGTGCCGGCGATGCTGCGGTCGAGGCGCAGCTTCTTCAGGGTGCCGAGCACGGCGGCGACATGGCCGTGGGGTAGGGAGCGTGCGATGTGGAAGGCGTCCTCGAGGCGGGCGACGGCGCGGCCGCCCTTGAGGAGGATTTTGAGGCCCTTGACGAGGGTTGAGGGCCACTTGGAGAGGTTGGCGAGGGTTCTTTTTCGGACTTTGCCGTCTTCGCGGAAGGATTCGCGCAGGAGGATGGCGGGCGGCGAGTTGCGGTTGGGGACGCTTTCTATGTACATGGCTACCATATGTTCTGAGAACATCCATAAACAAAGCATATTAATGGCATAATGTCAACCATTTACATGGCTACATATTCCGATACGATGGGCGAAAGAAGCCATGTCGAGTCAACGACTTAGGGTCGAATTAGGCTTGGTTTGGTCTGGAAGTTCAGGCTAGCGCGCAGCCCTGCGGCGTCGACAGATCGAAACTCGAAGGCGCCGACGCCGTAACCAGCCTTGATGCCGTTCGCTTTCAGGCCGCCCGTGTCCGGGACGGATTCCAGGACACGGACAACGACGGCTTTGTCGATCCGGTGGATGAGTTTCCCGGAGACCCGCTTGAGTGGTGGGACACGGATCAGGACGGCGTCGGCAACGCGGAGGACACGGACGATGACGGAGACGGAGTGGACGATGCAAACGATGCGTTTCCGTTCGACGCTGCGGAATCGGTCGATAGCGACGCCGATGGTGTCGGCAACAATGCAGACAACGATGACGACAACGACGGTCTTGCGGACACTATCGATCTCCTGCCGCTCGACGCTTCGGAATTGATCGATACGGTGCTGTTGTTCCCGTCCGTTTCCGACGTGGGGCGTCAGGGATTCCTCAGGGTGATCAGCCGATCTGCGGACGCAGGCGAGGTGCTCATCGGCGTCGGTGACTCGACGGGGCTGCGCTATGACCCGCTTACGTTGTCCGTCGGCGCCGGCCGGACGGTGCATTTCAATTCCGAAGATCTGGAAGCGGGGAATTCCGAGAAAGGCCTGTCCGGCGGAGTCGGCCCGGGGGAGGGCGATTGGCGCCTGGAGTTGTCGAGTGAGCTCGACATCGATGTTACTTCCTACATTCGCACCATGGACGGTTTCCTTACCGCGATGCACGACGTTGTGCCCAGTGAAGGAAACAGTCATCGCGTGTCGACTTTCAATCCGGGTTCCAACAGGAACCAGGTTAGCCGGTTGCTGATCTTCAACCGGAGCGGGCAGACAGCTGGCATAACCATTGCGGGCGTCGATGACCAGGGCAACTCATCGGGTAGCGACGTAAGTGCCACTATCCGGGCGGGTGCCATCCAGACCTTTACGGCGGCGGAACTGGAGTCCGGCGGCCCGGGCCTGGAGGGGAGCCTGGGTGACGGCGCGGGCAAATGGCGCCTGACTGTGGAATCCGACCGCCCACTCACAGTGATGAGTCTGCTCGAAAGTCCCACGGGCCATTTGACGAACCTGTCGACGGTGCCACAGCGGCAGGGCAGTGGAGGGCACTTCGTTCCCTACGTGCCCGCGGCTGCCGCGTCGAACCTCCAGGGATTCGTACGGGTAATCAACCATTCCCCTCAAGACGGCGATGTGCTCATCGTGGCCTATGACGACGAAGGCCGCGAATACGGCCCGGTCGCGCTTGCCCTGGATGGCCACGAGACGGCGCATTTCAATTCGAACGATCTGGAGTTGGGCAACGAAAAGAAGGGACTCCCCGATGGCATCGGGCCGGGGGAGGGCGATTGGCGACTGGAAATGTCGACCGAACTCAGGACGGAAGTGCTGTCCTACATTCGAACGGCGGATGGATTCCTGACTGCGATGCACGATCTGGCGCCGATTGAGGCTGCCGGTCACCGGGTGGAGATTTTCAACCCCGGCAGAAACCAGAACCAGGTGAGCCAACTGCGAATGATCAATTGGAGCGTCGATAAGGCCGAGGTCACAATCAGCGGAGTTGACGACGCGGGCCAGCCGTCGAGCGGTTCGGTACAAACGTCCATTCCGGCGGGCGCCAGCCGAACATTCTCCGCTGCGCAGTTGGAGGCTGGTGCACCGGGACTGGAAGGCGCATTGGGTGCCGGCGAAGGCAAGTGGCAGTTGCAGGTGGAGTCCGACCGGCCGATCGAAGTGATGAGCTTGCTTGAGAACCCGACGGGGCACCTCACCAATCTGTCCACCGTCCCCGGCCTGTCTTCATCGCCCCCGCCCGTTGAGCCGATTTCGGGCTATGTCCCAACACCCGAGATGGTCGAATTTCCACCGGGTCGTTTTGACATGGGTTGCCTGTCGAATGACGGCGATTGCGACTTCTCGGAATTGCCAGTGCGCGAGGTGACAATCGCGCAGGCCTTTGCACTGTCGAAATACGAGGTGACGCTGGGAGAGTGGCTCGCCTGTGTGGATGCGGGTGGTTGCCCGTCGGGGCGGGTAGGTCTTCACTCCGAGAATTCGATTCGTTGGCCGGTATATAACGTCAATTGGAACGATGCACAGGCGTATGTCAGGTGGCTTTCACAGGAGACCGGGCAAACGTATCGCCTTCCAAGCGAAGCGGAGTGGGAGTACGCGGCAAGGGCCGGGTCCACCACCAAGTTCGCCTGGGGGGATGACGTTGGTGTGGACCGTGCCAATTGCGATGGCTGCTGGAGCGACTGGGACTTCGACCCCTCGCCGGTTGGTACTTTTGCGGCAAATGCATGGGGGCTGCACGACATGCACGGCAACGTCTCGGAGGTGGTAGGCGATTGCTGGAACGAGAATTATGAAGGTGGCCCGACCGATGGTAGTGCCTGGACAACCGGCGATTGCACGAGACGCATAAACCGCGGTGGAGACTATGTGCGTCCCCCGAGCAGAATCCGGTCCGCACATCGGGAATGGCAAATCATCGACAACGACCAACGCTATGCCAACCACGGATTCCGGGTTGCACGTTCTATTGAATGATTGGCGGACGATCGATTGAAGCCTGCGCCAGAACAACTCGCTACCCGTTATCGATCATCCGCCTAATCTCACTCTCGGAAAGGCCGCTAGGCGATTTGATCGCAACACGTTGTTTGACACTTGTCTCTTCGTCCTCAGCGGACACGTGTAGCGTGCCGTTTGCGTCGACGTCGAAGCTGACCTCGACCCGCCGCGCGCCGCGCGAAGCCTTCAGAATTTCGGTCAGGTCAATGCGTCCGAGCGACGTGTTGTGTGCCGCTTGAGGATGTTCCCCCTGCAGTATGTGGACAGAGCCTGCTTTCTGGTCGTCTGTCGTGACGGAGAAGATTTTGTAGCGCTTGGTGGGGAAGGTTGTGTTCTTCTCGATCAGCGTGTTCATCGCGCCGCCTTTCGCCTCGATGCCAAGCGAGTGAGGCGTAACATCTAGTAGCAGGCAATCTCGGTTGTGCCCGGACAGTACAGCCGCCATGAAGGCTGCACCCATGGCTACGGACTCATCCGGGTTAATGCTGTGACGCCCCTCTCGATTAAAGCAGGCTTTCACCTTTTGTCGCACCATCGGCATGCGTGTCTGTCCACCCACCAGAATAACGTCGTCGATGTCGTCAATCGAGACCCCCGCGTCGACCATTGCCGTGCGACAGATTTCGATGGTGTTGTCCACCAGGTCTTCCACTAGTGACTCGAGTTGCTTCCGTGTCAGTTGGTAGATGAGGTGTCTAGGGCCGGATTGGTCCGCCGCAATGTAAGGAACGTTGATATCTGTGCGATGGCGAGAAGAAAGTTCAGTCTTTGCGTTCTCTGCTGCCTCCTTGAGCCTCTGCATCGCTGGCGGGTCCGCGCGCAGATCGATATTGGTGTCGGCTTTGAATGCACTGGCGAGGTCGTCGACGATACGAAGATCGAAGTCCTCGCCTCCGAGGCGCGTGCCGTTGGTTGAGAGCACTTCAAATTGGTTTTCCCCGTCGATTTCCGCCATTTCGACGATGGTGATTCCGAAGTTGCCGCTGCCGAGTTGGCAAACCGCAACGGTTGAATCACCTGGGCGCCTGTCTAGTCCATAGGCTAATGCGGCCAAGGTAGGCTCGTTGTAAATCCGCGCTACTCTGAGTCCTGCGATGCGGCCAGCGTCAGTGATTGCCTGCCGCTGAATTTCATTGAAGTGTGCGGGAACCGAGATGGTCGCGTCAGTGGCGGGTTCCCCTAAGTAGTCCTCGGCCGCTCGCTTCAGCTTTTTCAGAACTTCGGCGGCAACCTGAGGTGGTGCGAGTTGCCTTCCCTGAGTGCTAATCCAAGCGTCCCCGTTCCTAGCCCTGACGATCTCGAACGGCACAATGCCCATGTCCTGCCGCATCGCCTGATCGTGAAACCTCTGGCCCAGTAACCGCTTGACGGCAAAAAACGTATTCTCCGGGTTGGTCACGGCTTGGCGTTTGGCACTTTCGCCGACGAGAACCTCGCCTTCGTCAGTGTAGGCGACCACAGATGGCAAATTGCGTTTGCCTTCCGAGTTCTCGATAACCTTTACTTTGTCTCCGTCCAGAATGGACACTCGGGAATAGGACGTACCCAAATCTATTCCGATGATGTTGCGCTCTTCTTCTGAGTCGATTACTTCTTCGCTGAGCAATTCGAGCAGCTCATCGCAGTTTTGCGGCCTTTCAGCCGGATACAGCGCCAGGCAACGGTCGATCGCCTCCAGAACATGCCCTGAGAAACGAGTCGCACCCAATTCCATCGCGCTTGGCATCGGGTCCGGCCGCGGCGGCCGCCAATTCATCGCCGCCAGCCTCCTCTGCGCGTCTACCGGTCGCGGATTCCAGGTGCCGGGTGGCGGATCGGCCGAATCCTCCGGAGCATACAGCCGCTCATCCCCGCTGCCCCCCGCCACCATCCGCCACATCAACGCGCCCAATGCGTAGATGTCCGTCCACGGACCCATCCGGTCGATCGACGATGTCTGCTCCAACGCCGCATACCCCGGTGTAAACGGCGCCCCGGACCGGCTGTGCTTCCCCAGATAGTCGTGCTTGGCCGCCCCGAAATCGAGCAGCATTGGCTCCGCGGGACGACCTGTCACATCGTCCTCGCGCCGCACGAAGATGTTGCCCGGCTTGATGTCCCGATGCAGTACCCCCGCCCGGTGCACATCCGTCAAACACTCCAGCAACGGCACCATCACCGCCAACAGATCACCCTCGGTACAGGGATTACCCTGCTCCTCCCGCAGCCTTAGGAAGGTCGACAGTGGCAGGCCATCGTCGTATCTCATCACGAGATAGGCAGTGCCGTTGGCCTCAAGCAGGTTGAGACAACCCACCACGTTGGCGAGTCGCCGAAACCGCACAAGGTGCTGCGCTTCCTTCTTGAAGCGCTTCAGACCGTCTTCGAACGCCTCCCGTAAGTCCGATTTCACCGGGTGTATCGTCAATCCGTCCGGGCCACGCCCCGCCACTTCGGCTGGCAGGTACTCCTTGATCGCCACCCACCAGGTGCGCTCCGGGTCATCGACGGTGAGATTGTGGCGCGCCAGATAGACGATGCTGAAGCCGCCACTCCCTAACTCGGATTCGATAACATAGTCACCCAACTGCGTCCCAGGAGGCAGTGCATTCAACGATTGGTCGTTGTGGATCGAATCCATCGAGCAATTTTAATCGGGTAGAGACTTCCGTCCAGAGTGCCATGGCATTGATGGCGAAAACCAGTGATTTGGCTCTCGGCGGAGGCGCAGCCATCAACGCGCCAGTGATTGCGCATCGTGCCTACCGTAGGGTTCCGGGTTCCACCGGAGAGCGGCAACGTGTAGCGGTCCTGACCAGCAGCCGTTGCCGTGCTTCGAAGGAGCGCGCGCCGGACGATGCCGGTGTTTCCAAGCCGTTGGCGTGTCGGCTATGATGCTGTTCTCTCTCAATTGAAATCTCTCCGCCTTGCCGGAAGTGCATTCACTTAACGCGTTGCCCTCGGGATCGGTAGTGGGTGACTACACAATTGAATCCGAATTGGGCAGTGGCGGGTTCAGCGTCGTTTATCTGGCGCGCCACAATCTCACCGTCGATGACCCGGAGCGCACCTGGTGGGTGGCGATCAAGGAATACCTGCCTGCCGAGGTGGCGGGACGGGACCGGGATGGACTGACGGTGCGCCCGACACGCTCCGATCTTTGGGAAGCGTTTGATGAGGGTCTCAGACGGTTCAAGGAAGAAGCGCTGCATATGGTGAGGTTTCAGCGCCTGGGGAGTGTGGTGGATTGTCTGAACCTGTTCGAGGCGAACGGGACGGCGTATCTGGTGATGGAGTACGACGACGGCCTGCCGCTGTCGGAGTTTCTGCGATTGCGCGAGGAGCAGGGTGTTCCCTGTTCCGAGGAAGATCTGATGGCGGTGATGGTGCCGTTGCTGGAGTGTTTGACCGATGTGCACCGGGCGGGGGTACTGCATCGGGACATCAAGCCGGGCAACATTTTCGTGCGGCGGGAGGACGATGTGACGGGTCGGGCGGCGGCACCGATGCTGCTCGACTTCGGGGCGGCCAAACAGGACTATCTGGGGAAGCACAGCCGCTCCGGAGCGCCCTACACGCCCGGTTACGCGGCGTTCGAGCAGACATCGTCCATGGGGGAGATGGGTCCGTGGACGGACATCTACGCGTTGGGCGCGACCATGTGGCGGATGGTGGCGGGCGGCAACACCGCGCATGTGGAGGCCCGCGGCGCGAATCCCGTAGACGTGCTGGCGCGTAACTATGCACTGGTTCGGGGTGAACCCGACCCGATGCCGAGCGCCGTGGCGTTGGGCTCGGGACGCTTTGCGCCGCACGTGCTGGCGGCCATCGACCGTTGTCTGGCGCTGTATCCGGAGGAGCGTCCCCGGAACTGCGAGGAATTGCTTGGACTGCTCGGCGGCGCCACGGATGCCGTTTCTGCGGAGTCGGATGTTGGGCGCGGAGGAGCGGATGCTGGGGGGGACGAGGACGGAGAGATACCAGCTGATAGCGCGATCCCTGATATTCACGATGCCTCGCCCGTTGGTCAGGCACCGGTCGTGCGCCGGTCCCGGAGTCGGGCGATGTGGGGGTTGGTGGCGGGGCTTGTCGCAGTTGTTGCATTGATCGCTTACGTTAGCGACCAGCGTCCGGAGATGGTGGTGATTCCGGCGGGGACTTTCCGGATGGGTTGTTTGTCAGATGACGTTTCCTGCTACCACGATGAGAGGCCGGATCACGAGGTTCGAATATCCCGGGCGTTTGCACTGTCGAAGCATGAGGTGACGTTTGCTCAATGGGATGCGTGCGTTTCGGCGGGCGGCTGCGGGGGCTACCGCCCCGACGGCAATGTATTGGGGCGGGGTGGTCATCCAGTTGTCAATGTAAGTTGGGAGGACGCAAAATCCTACGTGTCGTGGCTGTCTCGGGAGATGGGAGAGGTGTACCGATTGCCGAGCGAGTCGGAGTGGGAGTATGCGGCGCGGGCGGGGACGGTGACAAAGTATTCCTGGGGAAATGAGATTGGCTACAACCGGGCCAATTGCGACGGGTGCGGTAGCGGTTGGGACGACGAGCAGACAGCTCCTGTGGGTTCTTTTGCGCCCAACGCTTTCGGGTTGCACGACATGCACGGCAACGTTTGGGAGTGGGTTGAAGATTGTTGGAACGAGAATTACCGGGGAGCGCCGTCGGACGGCGCGGCATGGACGAATGACGATTGCATTATGCGCGTTGTGCGCGGTGGTTCCTGGGACAGCAGTCCGAGGGTCCTCCGCTCCGCGGGCCGCACCGGATTCCTCTACTTCGCGGGCCGCAACAGGCTCACCACCATCAGGATGAAAAACAAGGTCGGGTTCCGTGTGGCTCAGACGCTCTCCCCGTGAGTCGTTGCCTCTTTGCCTCCGGGGTTCCAAGGGGGCAGAGCCCCCTTGGTCGCGCAGGCTTACGATCCGAATTTGACGAAACCACGGAGAACTGCAATTTAGGCACCGGATCCAGTCAACCGTACTGGCCGTGCTTGAGAGGTTGAACAAGGCAACCTACACCCGCCCCCGAGGCATCTCGCTGCGGCCAATCTGGGTCTTGAGAAGCTTCTCGTCTCCTCATTCGTTTGGTGCGCCACCGGCGGATACACGATATACGCCGATTTGAGTACGCGGCCAGCGGAATCAACGATAGGAGCCAGCGCGTGGGCGTATTGGCGAATTTGCAGATCCTCGCGCCGCGCAAAGCACCGAGCTGGCCGTTGGAGTGATCGCGGGTGTGGGCTGGCTGTGTCCCGGCAGAATTACCTGCTTCCGTGCACGGCGTTCTTACCGTGTTGATTCTCGCTAGAAGTCGTTCGAAAGTTCCCGATTCGGGGTGCCTTCCCCAGTCTGAGGGACGGCGGTATCGGTACTGCAAGTGTCTTTCGCAAATCGTGAACGGTGTAGTATCAGGCCATGGCATCGAGTCTACATGATCACTCATTGAACGCGCTGCCGCCGGGTACGGCGTTGGGCGATTATGTCATCGAATCCGAATTGGGCAGTGGCGGGTTCAGTATCGTTTATCTGGCGCGCCACAATCTCACCGTCGATGACCCGGAGCGCACCTGGTGGGTGGCGATCAAGGAATACCTGCCTGCCGAGGTCGCGGGACGGGACCGGGATGGATTGACGGTGCGCCCGACACGCTCCGAGCTTTGGGAAGCGTTTGAGGAGGGTCTTAGACGGTTCAAGGAAGAAGCGCTGCATATGGTGAGGTTTCAGCGCCTGGGGAGTGTGGTGGATTGTCTGAACCTGTTCGAGGCGAACGGGACGGCGTATCTGGTGATGGAGTACGACGACGGCCTGCCGCTGTCGGAGTTTCTGCGATTGCGCGAGGAGCAGGGTGTTCCCTGTTCCGAGGAAGATCTGATGGCGGTGATGGTGCCGTTGCTGGAGTGTTTGACCGATGTGCACCGGGCGGGGGTACTGCATCGGGACATCAAGCCGGGCAACATTTTCGTGCGGCGGGAGGACGATGTGACGGGTCGGGCGGCGGCACCGATGCTGCTCGACTTCGGGGCGGCCAAACAGGACTATCTGGGGAAGCACAGCCGCTCCGGAGCGCCCTACACGCCCGGTTACGCGGCGTTCGAGCAGACATCGTCCATGGGGGAGATGGGTCCGTGGACGGACATCTACGCGTTGGGCGCGACCATGTGGCGGATGGTGGCGGGCGGCAACACCGCGCATGTGGAGGCCCGCGGCGCGAATCCCGTAGACGTGCTGGCGCGTAACTATGCACTGGTTCGGGGTGAACCCGACCCGATGCCGAGCGCCGTGGCGTTGGGCTCGGGACGCTTTGCGCCGCACGTGCTGGCGGCCATCGACCGTTGTCTGGCGCTGTACCCGGAGGAACGTCCCCGGAACTGCGAGGAATTGCTTGGACTGCTCGGCGGCGCCACGGATGCCGTTTCTGCCGAGTCGGATGCTGGGCGCGGAGGAGCGGCCATTGCGGGGGACAGGGACGGAGAAGCGCCAGCGGACGGGGGCGCTGATGGTCCGGATGCCTCGCCCGTTGGTAAGGCACCGGTCGTCCGCCGGTCCCGGAGTGGGGCGATATGGGGACTGGTGGCGGCGCTTGTCGCGGTAGTTGTATTGTTCGCGTACCTTTCCGGAGGTTCAGGTCTTGAGTTTCCGAGGATCGAACCCGGCAGTCGGTCCGCAGAGGATTCTGTGAGTCCGGGGCCGGTGCTCGAACCGTTTATCGTTGTGACGAGGCCGCCTGAAGCGACTGTTGAGTTTCTGAGTATCGATGATCGTTACGAGTCGGGCATGCTGCTGTTGCCGGGACGGTATCGGGTTGAGGTGGGTGCGCCGGGTTACGCAACTCGTCGGGTGTGGCTGGAGCACCGGGCGGGTGCACGGCAAGAGATTGCCCTGGAAAGCAATGCGTGGGCGTTTACCGTCGAGACGGAACCCCCGGGCGCGGAGGTACGTATTCTGAATATTGTGGCGCGCTACGCGCCGGGCATTCGGCTGGCGGCGGGGGACTATCGAGTTGAGGTCAGCGCGCCGGGCTACCAGACGGTGGAGAAGTTGGTTGCGCATGGCGGAGCGCCGACGAGGCGGCGCATTGAGTTGACGAGGCGTATGCGGAGGGCTGGAGAGGAGTTTCGCGACCGTCTGAGTGGGGGCGGCGAGGGTCCGGAGATGGTGGTGATTCCGGCGGGGACTTTCCGGATGGGTTGTTTGTCAGATGACGATGCCTGCTACTACGACGAGAGGCCGGATCACGACGTTCGAATATCCCGGGCGTTTGCGCTGTCGAAGCATGAGGTGACGTTTGCTCATTGGGATGCGTGCGTGTCGGCAGGCGGCTGCCGGGGCTACCGCCCCGGCGACTATGGATGGGGGCGGGGTAGTCGTCCAGTTGTTGATGTGAGTTGGGAGGACGCAAAATCCTACGTGTCGTGGCTGTCTGGGGAGACGGGAGAGGTGTACCGGTTGCCGAGCGAGTCGGAGTGGGAGTATGCGGCGCGGTCGGGGACGGTGACGAAGTATTCCTGGGGAAACGAGATTGGCCAAAACCGGGCCAATTGCGACGGGTGCGGTAGCCGTTGGGACGATGAGCAGACTGCGCCGGTGGGTAGTTTTGGTCCGAACGAGTTTGGATTGCACGACATGCACGGCAACGTCTGGGAGTGGGTTGAGGATTGTGGGAACGACAGCTACGACGGAGCGCCGTCGGACGGCGCGGCATGGGCGAGTGGCGATTGTGCCAAGCGCGTTTTGCGCGGTGGCTCCTGGAGCGGCACTCCGAGGCTCCTCCGCTCCGCGGTCCGCAACAGGTACACCTCATCCATCCGGAACTACTTCATCGGGTTCCGAGTGGCCCGGACGCTCACCCCGTGAGTCGTTACCTCTTTACCTCCGGGGGTTCCAAGGGGGCGGAGCCCCCTTGGTCGCGCAGGCTTACGATCCGAATTTGACGAAACCACGGAGAACTGCAATTTAGCCACCGGATCCAGTCCACCGCGCTGGCCGTGCTTGGGAGGTTGATCAAGGCAACCTACACCCGCCCCCGAGGCATCTCGCTGCGGCCAATCCGGGTCTTGAGAAACTTCGTTTCCTCATTCGTCTGGCGCGCTACCGGCGGATAGAATGCGGCGGCAACTGGCCGAACTGACGAATTGGACAGTTCCCGCAAGGAGCGTTCTGGTGGGGATGAGGGTGTTTCCTGGTCGGTTTTGGTTGTCCTGATTGGCATCGCAATTGGGATGGCCGGATAGGCACTACTGTACGGTTAGATTTCTGATAGTCTCAATTGGTTAGAATTCATGTATTCATCGGAAATGTGCTTGGATTCCAAAAGTCCTATGTTTAATGGGATTTTCTCAAACAAGGTGACGGAAAGAACCTGTAACAATGTGTAGAGCGAAACATCCAGGTCCAGCCGTCTTTTGACGATGGCCTCCAGAACGTAAACGGTCACGCCAACCCAGATTTGCGTCTTCACCGCGTTCACGGACGTCCCACAGAACTTCTTGATGCGCAGACGCTGCTTGATCCATTTGAAGAACAGCTCGACTTGTCAGCGGTATTTGTACAATTCGCAAATGACCATCGGCTGTGGGCCGAACAGATTGGTCAAGAAGGTGAGCGTCTTTTTCGATTCCGGATCCTTGAAACGAATGCGGCGTAAAAGGTGAGGGAAGTGTTTGCCGCTGTAGAAACCCGACAGTGCCACCGTCTGATCGCAGATGATTCCTTGCGCCCGGTCGCTCGGTGCCGAATAGACCCGGCGCAGATCGGCGTTCGGTTTGGCGCGGGTAACGAAGAATGCGCCGGCCTCGTGAAGTGCGAACAGTCGCTCGAAATCGAGGTAGGCCCGATCCATCACATCAATCGCCGCCGGTTCCGGAATCAACAGATCGAGCACGTTGACATCGTGCAGTTTGCCGTCGGAAACATGGATAAAACTGGGAATATTGCCACGCAGATCGAGCAGCGTTTGCATCTTCACCGCAGCCTTGGTTCTGCGAAACGGCGCCCATGGAAACAACGACAGGCAAAGATAGATGGTTGTCGAGTCCAGCGCGTAAACTGTGTTCGACAAGCCCAGGCCCAGATCCTCTTCGGCGTAGAGCTTGCGTGCTTGTGCTATCAGCCGCTGTGCAAACTCGGCGTAGATCCGCCAGTCCCGACGCTCGCTGGCGTCGGCCAGGGTGGATCGCCTGACGGGGGCGCGAATGCCCATGTGGTACAACTTGACCGAGTGGGCCGCAAGCACCGCTTCGATGTCGCGAAGACTTTCGCGGTAGGTCAACTGCGCAAATGCCAGCACGCGGAAGTGCTCGGTGCAGGCAAGCGTGCGAACATGGTGGTTGCCGCCGTAGCGGTCGACGATTCGCGTGAGGAAGAAAATCCATCAACTGCGCGAACAGTGTCTTGCCAGTGTACATGGTGTGGCCTCCAGGAACGTGTTCCCGGAAGGTCGCCTGAAAGCACAGCAGCGTTCAAGTGGGCACCACCCATTTTCACCCGAAAATTTCCAATATTCATGTGGTTACGTCAACGAGAGGCCCCGTTAACCGGACAGCAGTGCCTGAAAGGGATTATCGGTAAAGTAGTGAGACAACGCTGGTTTCCGGGGGACGAATCTGAAGCAATTGAGTACCATGCGCGATCCATGCTGTTGAAGGTCCGCATGCAATTGCTCTATTGTTCCAAGAGGTTGTGTAAGGCGTTTTCAGGGATTTCGTGGATTCCAGCGGGATGCGACTGTTGACCGTTCAGGACGGTTTCTGACCCACCCAGACCGGCAACGTTCAAATGGATCGAGAGAGCGTGCCTTTAGAATGAGACTAATGAATTTCACATCAAATGTTCTTTGGTCAATTTCTGTCGCTTGCGCGTTTCAACCGATCCATGCCTCGGAAGTCACGGAGCAAAATGTGGCCGAAGAAAGCCACAAGGTTGCGTTCACTGATTGGCGAGACTCGCTGGACTTGACCGAGCGCATTCGAATAGCGCTTGATGAGCGTCTCGATGTCGACTGGGAGGAGCCGTCAGACGTTCTAGTAGAGTTTTTTGAAGCCGCGACTATTGAGTCTGTCAAGCCGTTCCTTCGCAGCGATCAGTTGCTTCAACACGCAGCTCGATACGCAAACGATCCAGCCGTTATCACTTTTTTGGTTGAGGCCGGTTTTGATCCAGATACGGCATTCGGGCTTGGCATTCCGGCCTATCCTCATGAGGAAGGTCCAGACCTGCAGGAAGGCCCGCTTCACTATGCCGCCAAGTACAACCCAAACCCAGGCATTGTCGAGGCACTCGTGAGGGGCGGAGCGGATCTACATGCCACGGCAGGAATGCACCTGGACCCACCGTTGCACTACGCAGCGTTGCATAACAATCCAACCGTGGTGTTGGAACTGATCGAAAACGGTGCGCAGATCGACAGAGTCAACGGCCGTATTAGCCCGTATTTTATGCGATCACCCAACATCAACGGTAACACGGCGTTGCACAGGGCGGTCTTTAACGACGACCCCCAGGTCATTATTACTCTCACTGACGCTGGTGCGAATGCCCAAGTACGAAATTCCAGCGGTCTGACGCCGTTGCATTTTGCGGTCCGCGCCAGATACGCGGGATCGATCTCTGCCCTGGTACGCCAGGGTGCGGATCCGAACGCCGTGATCACGCTTGTCGAAGAGGAAGATCAAATGCACGATTGCACGGGCTGCAATTCGATACACCTCCTTGTGGATTCCGTGAGGGAGGACGAGGAAGTCGAAGCCGGAAATCTGACGGACCTTCTGAAGGTGCTTGTCGACGGCGGAACGGACATCAATGCCTGGGTCAAGTGCCCGGGCATGTATGAGGGCTATAGCCCGCTGCGATTGGCTGTGGAGAGCGAATTGGATTCAAGCGTTGTGGCATTGCTGATCGAATTCGGGGCTCAAGTCGAACCGGAGGCGCTACACGCGGTGTTTTCCGAGAGTTTCCAGTATTCGGGAAAGTACGCGGGAGCCTACGACGCAAGGTCCGTAGGATCGGAAAACAACCTGAAGGTACTTGATCAGCTACTTGCGAGTGGCGTTGAGGTGAATTCAAGAGATCACTGCGGAAGGACGCCACTCCATCGAGCTGTATCGTTCGCGTACAAGCGTAACCCTGGTGTCGAAAAAGCCGTTGGCATGCTCATCAGGGCGGGCGCGGATGTCAACTCGCAAACCTACGTAGCGGATTCGCCGGCACGGGAATCCTGCGGTAGTTGGGGTTTCTCCCCACTGCACGAAGTGGCGAAATGGGGAAGCAAGGACGAATCCGGCTATGCAATTGCCAGTATGTTGCTTGAGGCGGGTGCCGACCGGAGTGTGCGCAATCGGTCGGGAAAAACCGCACGGGACGTTGCGGTTAGTGAACGCATGAAAGCGCTGCTCAACGTGAATTGAAGACAGGTAGCTTAGCCTGAGGCCGTTTCAGCATTGCCAGAGTCAATAAACGCCTCTTGGAATGACGCGCACACACTCAGAAAACGGAAAAACCCTGGCCACTCCTTGGTGCGTGTCGTTGTCTCAAGTACCGGCTTGCGACAACCGGAATACGATTCCGGCGATGCTCACTTGGCTGTGCGATTGCAGGGCGTGCGGCTCGAACGCTTTCAAGTCCACGCCATCGACTTGCGTGCCCTGTGACGAATTCAAATCCTCTGCGTGGAGTTGACCGTTCACCAGACGCAGGCGCAAGTGGCGGCGCGAGATGGCCGGGTCCATTAGCTCGATATGGCAAAGAGCGGTAGACCGTCCGATGAGAAGGCCCTCCGGAGACGCAAGCAGGGTGCGGGAAAGGGGAACCGGTATGCCATCTGCGGAGATGAGGCTTGCCCAGATGCTCCTGGGATCGGGCTTTGGTGTTCCGATTTGCTGTTTTGCGGCTGAATCTCCGGCCGTTGACCGCATCCCGTAAGCAATGCCGGCGATACTGAGTGTTTGTCCGGCGTTCAGGGGATGCGGGTCGAACGGGGTCAGCGGCATGCCATCAACCTGGGTGCCAAACGTGGAATTCAGGTCTTCCACCATTGTTTTTCCATTCAGCCACCGCAGTCGCGCGTGGCGCCGTGAGACTTGTTGATCGACTAATTCAATGTGGCAGAGGCTGTTTGCCCTGCCGATGACCAGGCCTTCCGAAGATGCAAGCACGCCGACGGTGAGGGGAATCGATGCGGTTGCATCGATGGCGGCCAATTCTCCGACAAATTTGCGTTCTACGGGCGTCGGCTTGTCCACGTCGACGGGCCGCCAGGGCCTCGGGGCGTGGCCTGCTTCTGCGACCGGTACCGGTTCAGCAGCGTCGTTACGTGCAATACCGGGGCGATACCGGTAAACCACGAAGGCGGCACCCAACAATGCCAATGCCGCTGCCAGCGCCATCACAACGGCTTGTGGACTGATTGCCGAACCATCTGGAAGCGTTGGCGCTGTGTCGTTTGGAGAAGTAGGTGTCGGACCGGGCGAAGGCTGGGGCTGAGGCTGCGGCTGGGGCTGAGGCTGCGGCTGGGGCTGAGGCTGCGGCTGGGGCTGAGGCTGAGGCTGCGGCTGGGGCTGCGGCTGAGGCTGCGGCTGGGGCTGCGGCTGGGGTTGTGGCTGGGGCTGCGGTTGTGGCTGCGGCTGCGGTTGTGGCTGGGGTTGTGGTTTGCGCGGCAAATCCCAGTCGCCAGGTATTCCCACAGCGTCCATTGCCGAGTGAACGGCGATCCATTCCTTAGAGCCATCGCCATGCAGGGCTTCGGCCACGTCGGCGAAGGCGTAACGGGCATCCTCGAAATCAGAGATCGGCGTCATCACCCATGCGGCCGCAGCACCGAAGATGCGAGCGGCTTCCAATGCACCAATTCCGTCGACGTTCGGTCCGGTATGCAGCCTTCGATGCCGCCCCCCTTCGGAAAGCAGGTAGAAGCCGTGGTTCACGATTGACGAGTTGATATGTACGCCGCCGTTGTCCATTCTGGTGAACACGAAGTCGTCGTAGTGATCCGGCAGCCGGGTCCGATCGTTCAACCGTTTTCGGCGCGGGTTTTCCATATCCCGCATGAGTCCTTGGGGACCGCGAAGTTCCCAGGCACGGCCGCTCATCCTGAGTAGTGCATTGGTATTACGTGGTGCGCCGTTGTTCATCCAACCTACGAAAGTTACGCCGAACGCATCCGAAATCGCTTCGTCCAAGGCGCCGGATTGGTCCTCGTAAATCAACTCGCTGCCGTTGTTAATCAAGCCATGCGTGTACTCATGGGCGATTACAGCGGGGAACTCAAGCATGGCGTTTGGTAGCAGCATAAAGTCCATGGGAGACCAGAGCGCATTGTTGCTATCGCCGACGCACTGCGGGCCGGGTGCGTATTCGTTGAAGAGCACGCCGATGTAGCCGATCAGTGGTTTGCCGGCGTCATCGAAACTGTCGATGTCGAGGGTGAGGCGCAGGAAACTGTAATAGCTTCCCAATAAGTCGAAGAGCCTCTCGGCATCGCGGTGTCCAATGCTGTGGGATTCGGTGCGAACGGGGAGTGTGTAACGGAGTATCTCAACAGCGATATTGGGCGGGATCGGTGAAACGACCCCCGCCGCGGCGCATGCCATTGCGTAGTCGAACACCCGGCGGTCTCTGGCGCTGTGAGTCAACGACAGGCGTTGCAGAACTTCTCCGGTGTGGGCATTGACATACACACGTTCGAATGGGGCAATGGGTTGCGGCGCGTTAGGAAAGACACCTTCGAATTCGTAGGCAAGCCGCAGCGCGTAGTCTGATGGCCAGAACAGGAGACGGGAGGATGGCGTGGTGTCTGTTCCCGCATCGCCTCCGGCCGACGCCAGGGCCTCATCAGATGAAATACGAGGTATCGCCGACGGAATGTCGGAAAAAGAGGAGTGGTGGCCCATCAGGCGCAGCGGCTGCTGATTGCTGTTCAGGATCAACCGCGACTCCCGATACACGACAGGCAAACCCTGGGTGGTTTGCTGGATGCGCTGCACGTTGTATTCGCCGATGGGGCGCAACTGGCCAACTGCATTCAGAGCGTCCGGCCCTTTCAAACCCAAACGCTTCGGGAGGTCGTTGGCAACCCATTCCTCCAATGCCGAACGAGTTGCGAGTCGGGGGCTGTTTGTGAAGGTGATCCGGGCACGGGTCAATCCGCGCTGGCTTGCCTCACTTTCGACGTCGCGCGCATCGTCACCATCGAGCCGGCCCCCATCCTGGGCGAGGGCGACAGATGCCGCCGCCAACAAAATGGCAGGCAACAGGTGGTGAACCCTGGTGAAGGGGTTCAACGCGAGTCGCCCGCGGAGCTGTCTTCGGAGTCGTGAACCAATGGAACTCGCAAGAGCACTTCGCCGGTCTCGGCGTCGAACACCGCTTCTTCCTGGAGACCATCGATAACCACTATGCCTCGCCAGGCTAGTCGATAGGCCGTGCCTGTAGCGAAAACCACCAACAACCCTTCATCTTTCTGAGTGATGTCGTGCTCCACCAGGGTTTCTGCCAAGGCAATGGTGGCGGGGTAGTCGTTTTCGGGCGTTGTGGTGGCCAAATTGACATCCGGTGCGGGTTGGCCGCGTATGCTGACGATTTGCCCGTCTCGAACCACGACTCTCACCTCAGCGCCGTAAACGGGTATGTCCTGGTGATGTTGCTGCGCACGGGAAATGACACTGTCGCCGACTTCTTGATTTCCGCTCGGCTGCAATACGTCTTCGTCGCCAAGCCGGCCGCGTTGACGTAGTTCCTCTTCGGCGGCCTTGGCCGGCTCCGAACCCGTTTCGAGCGGAACCTCGAGTTCCAGGTTTGTGGATTCCAGTGGAACCGGGCGGGTTGGCGGTTGTTCGGTCGATTCGGCTGTGTCGCCGGCCGTTTCTTCGTCGGGGGTTGCAGTTGCTTCCCCGCCATTGGAATCGGGTTCCGAAGTGGTCGGTCGTTCAGCACCTGCGGCGAAAGTTGTTTCATCCTCTTCAGCACCTGCAGCGGAATGTTCCGATGCCGTGTCGCCGTCGACACCGATACTGGATGTGCCGGGGTTTTCAGCGTCAGGCTCGGTAGCCGGCTCGGGCGTCACACCGCCTGCGGTCGGTGCGGCACTGCCCTCTGATCCAGTGCCCTTCTCGGCCGGGAATTGACCGGTTTCCCCTGCTCGCTCTTCGGGGTTGTCCGTTGCCGGCAGTGCGTGACTTGCGCCGGAAACATCGGGAGCAGATTCGAGGTCGGTTTCAGTGGACGGGTGATCGGCAACTTCTCTAACCTCGCCGTTCGTCGAGACCGGGGTGGAGGACTCGACCGGCGATGACGCCGGATTCTCGTCGGCATCTGAAGACTGGGGTGCGTCGGCTGCAGGTTCGGCCTCTTCAGGCGGGCCTGTTCCGATCTCCGTGGTGCGGCCTTCGACCTTCTCCTGAAGATGCGACTCTGCCTCAGCGACCGGTACTTTCCCTCCGTCCTCCAGCGGGGCTGGATGTGTCTCTCTTGGCGCTGCGACCCGTTCGTTCGTTTCCGTCGTAGAATGCGCCATCCGGTCGTTTCCATCCTGCTCAGGCCAGAGCAGTACCGCGATTGCGAGTACGAGCAATCCCAGACCGAAGATCGCTGGATGCCGGGTCACCAAACCGGACAGCAGCGCAACTCGCTCTTTCTCGCCGCGGGCTGCTTCCATCGTGGATTCCTTGCTTGTTTCCGTTGGCGTTGCCGGCCCCTTGCCAGCGGGTCCTCCAAGCGCCGGATTGACAGCAAACGCTCCGCCCGCTTGGCCCAGCTCGGCCAGAACCGCCGTCGTATTGTCGTGTTTCTCCAATGATTCCAGCTTGCGTTCAAAGCGTTGTGCCAACTCCGAGTCCGCGTCCGGCGACGAAAACAGTTCTAGCATTTCCCAGGGCTGAAAAATCTCCCAGAATCCATCGCTGCAAAGCACGAAGCGGCGGCCTTTGGCGAGGTCCCAGTGCTTCACTTCAGATTCGGGACTTTCCCCTCCACCGATCTGCGAAAACACGACCTTCTGATCTGGATGGTCGGCCATTTCCTCTTCGGAGATGAGGCCGCGCAGGACATGCAACTGGGCTACTGAATGGTCCAGCGTGCGTTCGACGAGTTCGCGGTCGGAGAACTGCATGACGCGGCTGTCGCCAGCGTGTATCGAGGTCGCCTCGCCGACTCTGATGAGTAAGGCTGCTAGTGTCGTGTGCGGATCGATCGGCGTTCCGGAAACCGGTTGGCCGGTGGGCACGTCGTGCAGGGCTCTATTGTGTTCATCGCGAAGTCGATGCACCGCGGCTTCGCTTTCGCGCACCAGTTCCAGGAGGAATTCCGCCGCGTCTTTCTTGACCGAATAGGTTTCCCAGTGCATCGCCGCCGCGTCCACCACGGCTTGGGCGGCGAGAGCCCCACCGCGGTGGCCGCCGAGGCCGTCCGCCACCACCAGCAAAGTGGCATCCCCGTCCGGAGAGTGCAGGACCGTCAGGCGATCCTGATTTTCCTCACGCTGGCCGACATGAGTGAACGCGTGGATGCCATGGCACGGTCCAGTTGGTTGTTGCAAGCCCGTCTCCGATGCGCAATGTATCTTTGAGGCATCATCCACAGGGCGTCTGCGGTGTCAACGAACAGTGCGGAACATGGACCCGTGCCACCATTGACGCCCACGAGACAAACCTCGAACATTGAGAACATGGGATTGACGCTGGGGGTCGGGAATTGAACCGGGAAGACCACCGCTCGCACGATGCGCTGCCCGCAGGGACGGTATTGCGGGAATACGTCATCGAGGAGGAATTGGGCAGCGGCGGGTTCGGCATCGTTTACCGGGCGAGGCACGAAGATACCGGTGGCCTGGTCGCCATGAAGGAGTACGTGCCCCGGGAGTTCGCGGTGCGGGATGGAACAACGGTACATCCCCGCAGCGGTGCCTCGGTGGGCGACTACGAGTCGGGCCTGCAGCGGTTTGTGCGCGAGGCAGGGGAACTCGAACGTTTTCAGAATCTTCCCGGAGTGGTTTCGGTGCGTGGCTTTTTCCGGGCCAACGGCACAGCGTACCTGGTGATGAATTACGAAGACGGTCTGCCGTTGTCGGCTTTCCTCGAGCAGCGCGAGGCTTCTGGAGAGCCGTTTGAGGAGGACAACGTACTGGCGGTGGTGCTGCCGTTGCTCGAGGCGCTGTCGGTGGTGCATCGGGCCGGAGTTCTGCACCGTGACATCAAGCCGGGGAACATTTTTTTGCGACGGGAGAATGCGCTGCTGGGTCGACCCGCGGAACCGGTGCTGATCGACTTTGGAGCGGCCAAGCAGAACTATCTATCCCAAAGCCGCTCCGGAGCGCCCTACACGCCCGGTTACGCGGCGTTCGAGCAGACATCGTCCATGGGGGAGATGGGTCCGTGGACGGACATCTACGCGTTGGGCGCGACCATGTGGCGGATGGTGGCGGGCGGCAACACCGCGCATGTGGAGACCCATGGCGCGAACCCGGTGGACGTGCTGGCGCGTAACTATGCACTGGTTCGGGGTGAACCCGACCCGATGCCGAGCGCAGTGGCGTTGGGCTCGGGACGCTTTGCGCCGCACGTCCTGGCGGCCATCGACCGTTGTCTGGCGCTGTATCCGGAGGAACGTCCCCGGAACTGCGAGGAATTGCTTGGACTGCTCGGCGGCGCCACGGACGCCGTTTCCGCCGAGTCGGACGTTGGGCGCGGAGGAGCGGACATTGCGGGGGACAGGGACGGAGAAGCGCCAGCGGACGGGGGCGCTGATGGTCCAGATGCCTCGCCCGTTGGTAAGGCACCGGTCGTCCGCCGGTCCCGGAGTGGGGCGATATGGGGATTGGTGGCGGCGCTTGTCGCGGTAGTTGTATTGTTCGCGTACCTTTCCGGAGGTTCAGGTCTTGAGTTTCCGAGGATCGAACCCGGCAGTCGGTCTGCGGAGGATTCTGAGAGTCCGGGGCCGGTGCGGAGGGCTGGGGAGGAGTTTCGCGAACGTCTGAGTGGTGGCGACGAGGGCCCGGAGATGGTGGTGATTCCGGCGGGGACTTTCCGGATGGGTTGTTTGTCAGATGACGATGCCTGCGACGACGACGAGAAACCAGTGCACGAGGTCCGAATTCCACAGCCGGTGGCACTTTCGAAGCACGAGGTAACCCGTGGAGATTTCGCGCGGTTCGTGGAAGCGACTGGTCACTCGTCGGGCAACGCGTGTCGGACCTATGAGGGAGGCAAATGGGAGGAGCGAAGCGGTCGCAATTGGCGCAGTCCCGCGCTCGAGCAGTCGGATGCCCATCCGGTCGTGTGCGTGAATTGGCACGACGCCAAGGCGTATGTGGCGTGGTTGTCGCGGGAGACGGGTCACGCGTATCGATTGCCGAGCGAATCGGAGTGGGAGTACGCGGCGCGAGCGGGGTCGCAGACGAAGTACCATTTCGGGAACTTGCAGGCGCAGCTATGTCGATGGGGCAACGGTTCGGATCTAACAGCAAAGGACCGGTATTCAGGTTGGCGCGCTAACAGTTGCCGGGATGGTTACGTGCACACGGCTCCGGTGGGTTCCTTCGGGCCGAGCCCATTCGGCTTGCACGACATGCACGGCAACGTGTGGGAGTGGGTGGAGGACTGCTGGAACGGCAGCTACGCGGGCGCGCCGTCGGACGGTAGCGCCTGGACACGTGGCGAGTGTGCGAGGCGCGTTTTGCGCGGTGGCTCCTGGTACTTCTATCCGAGGTACCTCCGCTCCGCGATCCGCGTCAGGAGCACCACATCCAACCGGAACAACTACATCGGGTTCCGAGTGGCCCGGACGCTCACGCCTTGAATCGTTACCTCTTTACCTCCGGGGGTTCCAAGGGGGCAGCGCCCCCTTGGTCGAAAAAGTCTGTCAACCCAGGTCTAAGCGTCGGCGGCGGAAACAGGGGTTGAACGCGAAGGGACAATCAAACGAACCGGGCGCCGGTCGTTCCGATGGCGCCCGAACTACGGGCGCTGCCCTGGAGGCGCACTACCGCTTTGTGCTGTGGCTGATCCCAACCGTCCAGCGTTTTCCGCGCAGCCAGAAATTCCTGCTTGGCGATCGAATCCAGTCCACGGCGCTCGACGTGCTGGAGCGCCTGATCGAGGCGACCTACACGCGTCGCCGCTCCGGGCATCTCGCCGCTGCCAACCTGGGCCTCGAGAAGCTCCGCTTCCTGGTCCGCCTGGCGCGGGATCTGCGAATACTAGACCCGCGCAGGTACGAACACGCTGCGCGTAACATCGACGACACCGGCCGGCGTGTCGGCGCATGGACCAAGGCTCACAATGCCCAGGAAGGAACGTCATCTGTTTGACCGCATCGCGGAGTTCTCGGCGTTGCGTGATGCGGCGTTGGGGGCCGCGAAGGGCAAGCGCTCCAAGCCCGGCGCCGCCGCCTTTCTGGCCAGCCTGGAACCGGAAATCCTGCGGCTCGAGCGCGAACTGCGAAGCGGGACCTATCGCCCTGGCCGCTACAAGAAGTTCGAGATTTTCGAGCCCAAGCACCGGGTGGTTTCCGCCGCGCCCTTTCGCGACCGCGTGGTCCACCACGCGCTGCACGCGGTGTGCGAGCCGATTTTCGAGCGAGGCTTCATCCACGACAGCTACGCCAACCGCATCGGCAAGGGTACGCACCGGGCCGTTGCCCGTTACGAATCGTTCCGGGACCGCTCCCGGTGGGTATTGCGCTGTGACATCTACCGCTACTTCCCGGCCATCGACCATGACATTCTGAAAGCCGACCTCCGCCGACGCATCGCCTGCAAACGTACCCTGGCGCTGCTTGACCGCATCATCGACCGCTCCAACCCCCAGGAACCGGTCGTCCTGTATTTCCCCGGTGACGATCTGCTCACCCCGCTCGACCGGCGCCGCGGCCTGCCGGTGGGCAACCTGACGAGCCAGTTCTTCGCCAATGTCTACCTGGACGGGCTGGACCACTTCTGCAAGGAGGTGCTACGGGCAAAGGGATACCTTCGTTACGTGGACGACTTTGCGTTGTTTCACGACGATCGGTCGCAACTGGAGGCCTGGCGCGACAGAATTGACGACTACCTGGTCGGCCGCCGGTTACGGCTACATCCGCGCAAGACGGCGATCGTTCCAACGGCCGAACCGGCCACGTTCCTGGGTTTCGTTCTGTCACCCAACGGATACCGCTGCCTGCCAGAGGAAAACGTGCGCCGGTTCCGCAACCGCCTGCGTGGCCTGCGCGACCGCTGGCGTCAGGGAACCGTCACGAAAGAAGAAATCCGCCAGCGCATCCAGTCCTGGATCGGACATGCCGAACACGCGAATACCTGGCGCTTGCGCCAGTCCATCTTTCGCTCCGGGTGGTTCGATCCGGCGCGGGAGCCTGACCCTCCCCCGAGTGCGTTTTGCGCGGTGGCTCCTGGAACAACAAACCGAGGAACCTCCGCTCCGCGAACCGCAACAGGAACACCACATCCAACCGGAACAACAACAACGGGTTCCGAGTGGCCCGCACGCTCTGTTGCCGGAGCCGGTGGCGTCAAGGCGCCTCCGGGCGTGTCGTGAGCGTCCAGGGGGGGTCATGATGAGGGATTGGGGCCGCCCCTCTTGCCTCGCGATGCGAGGGAGGGGCGGTGCCCTTTGTGTCTCCTGAATGTTGCACTGGATACCCACGATCTGAGGTGGGCTCTTCGAGTTGCCGGGATTTTGGGATGACATCCGTCTGAATGCGGTCTACATCCCATTGATTGGGGGCCGCCGGAAATCGCGAACCCTACCGGGCCGAGCGTGTCGTCGTCGGGTTGTGACTGGCACCTCGTCACGACTTGGATGTCCAAGTCGAATTGACTAACCTGCATCGGGTCGCGCACTCGGGACGAGGCATGCAGGAAAGGACGCACAAGCAGGCGCTGCCGCCGGGTTTCCGGCTGCAGAACTACCGCATCGTCAGAGTACTCGGCGTGGGTGGCTTCGGCGTGACTAATCTGGCCGAGGACGAGACCCTCGACCGCTGTGTGGCGGTGAAGGAGTACCTTCCGAACGAGTTCGCCGCACGTGAGGGAACCACGGTGTATCCGAAGTCCGAAGCGGACCGGAGGGATTTCGACTGGGGGCTGAAGCGATTTCTGGACGAGGCGCGTACCCTGGCGAAGTTCCGTTATCCGAACCTGATTCGCGTGGTGGGGTACTTCGAAGCCAACAATACGGCCTACCTTGTGATGGATTACGAAGAGGGGGAATCGCTTGACCGGCTGCTGGAGCGGCATCGGAACCTGACGGAAGCACAGTTGAAGGGGCTGCTGTTGCCAATCGTCGATGGTCTTCGCGAAGTGCGCCGGGCGGGGTACTTGCACCGGGACATCAAGCCGTCGAACGTGTATGTCAGACGTTCGGACGAGTCACCGGTGCTGTTGGACTTTGGGGCGGCGCGGCATGGACGAATGGCGATTGTTCGCAGCGCGTTCTGCGCGGTGGTTCCTGGGGCAACGTACCGGACTTTCTCCGTTCGGCGATCCGCATCAAGGTATCCTCATCCCACCGGAGCGAATTTGCCGGTTTCCGAGTGGCTCGGACGATTGCTCGTTGATTGCTTTCCACTCTGCCTCGTTGGAGTTTGCTATGAAGCGATGCAAGTTCGCGCCAGCGGCGGCATGCATAGGGAATCGGGTCGCAGTTGTGCTCCTTCATTCATACGGCGTATTGGCGTGGACGACCAACGCCAGATTAAGAAGGCCGGATTGCGAGCGGACCGCTTTTGAGCAATGATGGATGACACTGGTTTTCACCGTGATCGGTACAGACGGCAATTGCGTGGGAGCCTGAGCTGCGAAACAATCGATATCGGGGGAGGAACGTTGATATGGCTTTTCGCACGTTGACCATCGGTCGGCATCCGGATGCCGATGTTCGCATTGACCCGAATGGCAGCCGGGCCGTCAGCCGCACGCACGCTGAGGTCACCTTGGCGGATGGTCTTTACTATTTGATAGATCGAAATTCCAGTTACGGTACGCACGTGCTCGGCGGAAGTGGTTGGCGGGAACACAGACAAGGCTACGTGGACGCTTCCGCCAGGGTCCGGTTTGGCGACTACGAAACCTCGCTTGCTGATCTGCTCGGCCGGGCAAAGCAGCGGTCGCCCGCCGTCGAGGTGCCATACGAACCTCTTTCCATCAGGCCGCGCCGCAATCCCGGCACCGGCGAGGTGGAAACCTGACATGCCGGGCTTAGAGTTGAATTCCCTGGAAGATGACGAGCGCCACTACCGCGTCATTCTGGCGCTGATTGCCGTGCTGGCCGGCTGCGTGTTTATCGGCGCGCTTTCCTTCCTGCTGGCTCCGCCCCCCGCGAATCTCGAAGCTGGCGCCGGGGAGATACATTTCTCCGCCGTGCTGTTGGGCATGGGCGGACGTGGCGGAATCCTGTACCCGCTTACGGTGCAGAACGTGATGTGGCTGATGTTCTTCTTTACCCTGGGTGAGTTGTGGGTCAGGATTCATCGGGCCAGGCGGGAAGTCCAACAGTTGGCCGCTAATCCGTTGCCAGCGGGGGACGACACGGTCCTGCTGCGGCAAGGGAAGGACCTGGTGCCGATCTACCAATGGACCACCAGGGACCGCCTCGCGAGGGGCTACATACTGCAACGGGCAATACTGCGCGTGGTGCAGCAGTTTCAGATCAGCGGCTCCATTGACCAGGCGAACAATCTGCTCAACGCCAGCCTGGAACTGATGCAGCACGAGTTGGAATTGAAGTACAACATGGTGCGCTACCTGACCTGGCTGATTCCCACGCTTGGCTTTATCGGCACCGTCATCGGCATTGCCCTGGCGCTGGCTGCGGCAGGTGATATGCCGGCCGACCTTACCGCAGGTGATGAGATTAGAGGCTGGTTCGCGAAGATGACGTTTGAACTGGGCGTCGCTTTCTACACCACGTTGCTGGCGTTGTTGATGGCGGCCTTGCTGGTGTTCGTCATGCATGTCAGCCAGGGCCGCGAAGAAGCCGCGTTGAACACTGTCGGGCAGTACTGCGTAGACAACCTTGTGAACCGGCTTGTACCCAGCGACGGCTAAGGAGATTCGAAATGCCAATGAAACGAGGGTCGGACGGTCGGCCCGTAAACGTGCCGACGCAATCGCAAAAATCCGGCGCGGAAAAGCCCGCCTCCCCAAAACCGCCGCGCGCGCCCAAGCTGAATCTCGGCGATGAACCCACCGGCCCGGCGGGTGGCCGAGCTGATCGCCCGGATTCGGGAAAACGGAGCGGATTGGGCCTCTGGCCCCGGGACGATGCGCCGACGGTTCCGGGCGGTCGGCGACAAGTGCGCGAAGGTGACGAGGTACCGCCAAGGGGTACGCACGAGCGACGTGGTCCTGGAGGCTCATCTCTCGACGACGCTCCGACGGCTCCCGCCGGAAAACGGGCGGAGCCGGCGGACGATGGAATGCAGCCAACCGTCCCCCGCCGTCGAGCCGGGCAAGCGGAGCCTCATGAACAAGGCCGGCCGCGCAAGGCATCCGATATGGAAGAGCCCACCGTCCTGGTTCCAGGCCGCGAACCGTCAAGGGGCGCGGACCGACCGGGGACGTCAGGGCGTCTGGCCGACCTGCCAACGGGTTGGCTGGTGGTCGTTGACGGCCCGGGCAAAGGAACTGCGTTGCCGCTCGGGTTCGGTCACAACACCATCGGTAGAGGTGCGGGCATGCGCGTTCGTCTGAATTTCGGGGATGGCTCGATTTCCAGGGAACACACGGCGATCAGGTACAGCGACAAAAACAATTCGTTTCACATCTTCCCGGGAAACAATAATGTTTATCTGGCGGAGAACGAGGAGGTGCTGGTGCCCACAACCCTGCATCCGGGCTGCCTGATAGGGCTGGGCGAGACGACGTTACGGTTCGTGCCTTTCTGCGATGACTCTTTCCGCTGGGATTGAGCCGGTTGTCGCCATGGCGTCCGACGCGCCCGATGTCGCCTGGGATCAGATTCAGGGGTGCAGAAGTTCCCAGCAGGATTGCGCGGTCTGCATTCCGTTGGAGCAGAATCGCCGCCTGTTGGTGCTGGCTGACGGCATGGGCGGCGAGGTGGGGGGCGACATCGCCAGCGCTATCGCCGTAACGGGTTTCTGCACGGCTTACGAAGCCTATGGTTCGCCCGATGATCCGAACGAGCGATTGATGGCCGCGTTGAAGTCGGCGAATCTGGCACTCTACGACCGCGTGACAGCGGAGCCACATCTTGCGGGGATGGGGACTACGTTGATTGGGGCGATACTGGAGGGTTGCGTACTACGCTGGATCAGCGTGGGTGACAGCCCGATGTGGCTATTCCGCGACGGTACCCTGCGGCGTCTGAATGCAGACCACTCCGTGGCCGGTAGACTGGCCGAACAGGTGGCGGCCGGCGATCTCACCGTGGAGGAAGCCGCCAACACGCCGGGGCAATCTCAGTTGCTCGAGGCGGTGATGGGCGAAGACATCAAGATGGTGGATGTGCCCACTAAACCGGAGCCGCTGCTACCCGGCGACATTTTGCTTCTGGCAAGCGACGGGGTGGAGTCTTGTACGCAGGAAGAAATCGCTGGCGTCCTCTCGCACGGAGACGATTGTACTGCCTTGGGCCTCGTCGACCGCGTGCTGGATGCCGTGGAAGCCCTGGAGCGACCTCACCAGGACAACGCGACGCTGATCGTCGTCCGTATACCCTTGACTGAAACCAACGTGTAGAACCATGAAGAATTTTCTGGCACCCCTGCTATTCGCCTTCCTTGCCGCGCCTGCCGCGTCCGAAACCACGTTCTCCATCCAGGTGCAGAAGCGAGGTGCTGACGTGAAGGCTGGCGTAGCGACCCTGGTGGCCGACGAATTGTTGCTCACCAGCGCTCGCCTGACGGATGCCGGCGACCGCTACGTGATATCCAACGCGGCCGGCGCACAATTGCTGGGCTCTATCGTAGCGACTGACAAAGTGGCCGACCTTGTCCTGCTTTCCGTCAGGGGTCTTGATGGGACATCTGCGACCTTGGCCGCGGCTACGTCCGAGGCAGGTCGTCGAGTTCACCTGCTGTTGCCCGCCAATGATCGTCGTGTCGGCATGATGCATTCTGCTGAAGAGCGTGACGGTAACCGCTTGTACCGCTTCACCGCTGTTGCGGAGGACGGCGAAGAAGGCGCCCCGCTGATGAACAACTGCGATGAACTCATGGCTGTCAGCCAGCAACCTCGCCGTCGGGGGCGAAGCGAGGATTCGCACTTCGGGATCAGCGGTGATTTATCCTCCCTGACGGCATTCCTCACAGCGCAATCTGTTTCGTTCGCCGTAGCGGCGGATCCTTGCCTCTCGATGGAAGACAAGTTGGCCGAAGCTGCGAAAAGGCAGAAAGCGCTCGAAGAAGAGCAGAAGGCGTTGGAAGAAGAGCAGAAGGCCCTTGAGGAGGAAAAGGAGCAGCTATCGAAACAGGCAACTGAAGCTGAGCAAAAGAACCAGGAACGCCTGGAAAAAATGGAGGAAGAGAACAAGAAACGTCGCGCCGAAAACGAAGCGGAAATAGAAAAACTCAATGAAGAACGCGGGAATTTGCAAGAACAGGTCGACGATAAGGACGCGTTGAAAGAGGAGTTGGAAGAAGAGTTGGAAAAGCTTGAGCGTGACCAGCAGATGATGATTCTCGGCGGTAGCATCCTCGCAGTGATCCTGGTGGCCCTTGGCATCGTTTTCTTTGTTCGCGCCCGCTCGCGCAAGCGCGTCCTTCAGGAATCCGATCAAGAACTCTCCGCGGCGCGCAGTGCTCTTGCGCGCACCACCGCGACGTTTCCCGACGTGGTTCTCGCCGGTCGTGGTCCGGACGAGGAGGAAATACGGATCAAGATCAACGGTGATGCGCTGATAAGGACGGAGGACGGGCAGCTAATCGGCCGGTCCGCAGCCAATGCCGATTACGTGCTGAACGACGAGAGCATCTCACGTCAACATGCGCGGTTGAGAGTCGAAGCCGATAGGGTAACGATCGAAGATTTGGGCAGCCTGAACGGAACGCGACTGAACGGCCTGGATCTTTCCCAGGGGCATCCCCAAGCGCTTCCCGAAGGTGCGACCCTGGCCTTGGGCGACGTCACACTCGTAGTGCACTACCTACCCGAAAACGATTGAAGTGAAGTTCCGCAACCGGGAGGTCAATGTATTTTCGATGTCCGCTCTGGACCTGTTTGCGTCCAGCATGGGGGCGTTCATGCTCTTGTCGGTGATGGCCCTGCCGTTCTTTCCGAACACCGGTGATTCGCCCCAGCTTGCAGCAAAAGTGAAGGCGGATCTGGAAAAGGCCAAGGATGAACTCGATAAGGCGAGGCAGGATCGTGACAAGGCTCACGAGGAACGCGACAAGGCGAAACAGAATGCAGAAAACCTTGCAAAGGAACTCTTGGACGTCAAGCTCCCCGATTTGGATCTCGTGATCTGCCTCGATTTGACGAATAGTATGGAGACAGAGATTGGCTCGCTAAAGCGCGAAATCGGTGACTTGGGGAGGGTACTCAATACACTTGCCCCAACAGTGGGTGTTGGAATCGTGGCATTCGGAGACACAATCTGGGATCGGCCTGTCCATCATTTCGATATTGACACCAATGTCGAAAATGTCCGTAGATTCGTCTCCACACTTCAACCGGACATGGGTCGTGGTGGGGCAGGCAATAGTCCAGAGGCAATACACCGTGCACTGACGCAAGCCCTCTCGTTGACGTGGCGTCCGATAGCGAAGCGACGTTACATCGTCGTTGTGTCAGATACGCCCGAAGTAGATCAGCGCGACCTTGCACTTGAAGCGGCCAGCCGGTTTTCAGGCCCCGACGGTCGATTCGTTTCGGCAATTGTTGCCGGTGGAGCTAGTCTGAACGACTACACGCTTTCGTTTATGGAGAGCCTCGCAACAGCGGGCAAGGGCAGTTTTATCGATGCACGCGAGGACAGTTTGATCGGTAGCATATTGCTGTCCATACTCGGACCATAAGTGACGAAGCGAATCCATATGGCTGTCACTACTTGCGCGTATCGCAAATCAATGCAGTCGAGAGCCTAGCCCGAGTTTACCGCGTTCGGCGGTTTCCAGTACCCTCGACGTAAGCGTTCGCTCGTCTTGTGTGCGTAGGGCGGAGAGATTGAAGGTAATCGGCCCCGATTGTGCCAGCCGGCATTGGCGGGCAATCCCGGTGGCGCCGGACCCATGCGCGGCTGGACACATCGAACCGGCCGTGCTATATCGGGTGTATGAATGGGCATTCGATAGCGGATTTTGTGGAATTGCCGGCGACGCCGGCGGTGGTTTCGATGCCGGGATCGGACGGCGGCGGCGGTCATTGGAGCGCGGAGTGTTGGCGGCGGGAGGTGATCGAGGCGCGCAGCCGGGCGGGCGCGCTGGCCGCCATTCACCGTCAGAACAAGGCGAAGCTGGAAGCGGCGCGGGCCGAGATTCGCGAGTTGCGCCGGCAGGCGAAGGAGCCGCTGCGGGCGGCGGCCGAGGCGGCGCGTTTGCGTCGGCTTCTGGAACAGATGTCGGTGGATCCGCGCCGGCGGTCGACGATCGCGTCGTTGCGCCAGGAGAATGGCGACCTGCGTCGCGAGCTGGAGGCGCTGCGCGAGGCGAATGCGGTCTTGCGGCAGGCCCTGGAGGGGCCGCAGGAGAGCGGTCGGCTGGCGCGTCGGATCGCGGCGTTGGAGCAGCAGCTATGCGCGTTGAAGGCGATGCGTTCGAACGCCGCCCGGCACCGTTTCGGTGATCGCAGCGAGCGGCTGGCGCGGGCCGCCGCGCCGCGCCGGCGGGGTCAGCAACCGGGCTGTCCGGGTCCTGGGCGGACGCCACGTGCGGCGCTTGAGGCGCGTCCCGAGATCCGGGAACTGCCGACTGCCGAGCGGAGTTGCCGGCAGTGCGGCCAGCCGTATGCCGCGCACGGATTGATCGAGTCCGAGCTCATCGAGATCCAAGTCGTGGCGCACACGCGGCGCCTCCGTCGGCGGCGGTATCGCAAGGTTTGCGGCTGCGCCGGGCCGGCCACCGTGGCCGCGCCCCCCGTGCCCCGCCTGTTTCCCCACACCGCCTATGGGATCTCGGTGTGGGCCACGCTGCTGCTGGAGCGCTTTGCGGGCCAGCGCCCATTCCGCCAGATTGCGCGCTGGATGACGTGCCACGGCCTGCCGATCTCGCCGGGCACGCTGTGTGATCGCCTGGGCGATCTGGCGAGTTTGTTCGAACCGCTGTCGCAGGCGATCCGCGCGCATCTGGTGACCGCCCGGGTACTTCAGGGCGACGAGACCTCGTGGCGGGTTCAGGACAGTCGGCGTGACGGTGGGGGGCGGCGCGCCTGGTTGTGGGTGGGTCGGAGCCGGGACGCCGTCTGGTTCCACATCGACCCGGAGCGCAGCCGCAAGGCGGCACTCAAGGTGTTCAAGGGCGCCCAGGCCGGCTCCATCCTGGTCAGCGACCGCTTCAGCAGCTACGTCGCGTTGGCGCGCGAACTCGGCCTCGTGCCGGCTGTCTGTTGGGCATATGTTGCGGCCCGGATTATGTTGCGGAGAGTCGGAACCGCCGCACCAAGCATGACGATCCTCCGTTTCTCCGCAACATAATCTTTTGCGATCACAACGATTTCAGGAAGGCCATCAGCCCCTGGTTTTCCTTCCCCGGTCGGCTCGACCCCAGTTCGGCCGCATCGCACACAGCCACCGCCTTGGTCTCAATCTTGGGGTCGATCACAGCAAAAAGATTGGTGGTATCCGGTGCCGCATGTTGGTACCTCTCAATCGTACTGCGCTATGCGACTGGTTCTTCGAACATGGTCGTGCCTCCTTGTTGCCGGCGATTTGACCATGACAAACAAGTGGCAGTCAGAAAATTATGTTGCGGAGACTTGGCGGATTCTCATGTCTGGTGCGGCGATGCCGACTCTCCGCAACATAATCCGGGCCGCAACATATGCCCAAATATGTTGCATTCCACATATTTGGGCCCATGCCCGGCGGGATTATGTGGACTGCGAGGGGGCAGAGGACAATCCGTGGAAACGCGGCTGGCTTGAGCGGTTCGCCGAAATCTACCGGACCCAGCGCCGCCGGCTGCACCAGTACCGGCCCGGCCAGGACCGGCAGAGCCAGGACTTCCACGCCGCGCAACAGGCGCTCACGGCGCAGGTGTCGGCGCTGTTCGCCGACGCTGAAGCGGAGCTTGCCGGCCGAACCGAGGGGGAGCCGCGGGCCGAGCCCCTGCGCCGCTTGCTCGAATGGCGCCAGGGGCTTGAGCGGTTCGTCGCCGATCCCGAGGTGCCGATCGACAACAACGCCTGACATGCCGACAGTCGTTTTATGCCGACAACACGGTCTAACTCGTTGATCAACCATGCCATTGGGCAAAGTTTGTCGGCATAATCACAATGCCTCAAGGAACGCAATCAACTCATCATCGGGCCGGAATGTGCCCTCGGGAACATCGGTCGGTCGCGTTTGGTCCATGGCGTTTTTCTTTATCTGCATGTCGGCATGCAGGTAGACCTGTGTGGATTCAACGGCTTCATGGCCGAGCCAGAGCGCGATGACGGTACAGCTGACTCCGCAACGGAGCAGTTCCATGGCGGTCGAGTGCCGCCTATGTCTTGCAAGACATAGGCGGCACTATATCGCCCGCCGGACTATGTCGGGCGCCATGATGCGAGGAACCGTAACGGCATGAATTCTCACGACCTGCGTGGGAGGCCTGACCCCGACCACCCGACATAGTTCGTCTCCTGTTACAGGCCGCCCAGAAACTCTAGCAGCGGATCGCTGGGTCGGTAGCGGCCGGTTCTGCCGGTCGGAGGTATTGTTTTGGCGAGTGCCTGCTCCTTCATGGCCAGTGTCGCCTCCACGTAGATCTGAGTAGTCTCGACCCCTTCATGGCCGAGCCAGAGTGCGATCACCGAGCGATCCACACCGGCCTGCAAGAGGTCCATGGCCGCCGTGTGCCGCAAGCGGTGGACGGTGACTCGTTTCTGATTTAACGACGGGCATCTCGCCGCAGCCGTCACGCGGTGTTTGTTCAATAGGTACTGAACTCCATGGACAGTCAGGCGTTCGCCTCTGATGTTGGGAAAGAGCACGTCCATGTCGCCACGCGGCGGCTCGCGCAGCCAGCCCTTCAGCACGGCGCGGGTCGGTTTGGCCAGCGGTGTGCAACGTTCCTTGCGTCCCTTGCCGACGACCCGCAGGTGAGCGCCACTGCCCGAGACGAGATCCTGTCGTTTGAGACCGGTCATCTCGGACAGGCGCAGGCCGGTCTGCACGGCAGTGAGAATGAAGGCGTGATCGCGCCGTCCCGACCAAGTGTCTCGATCCGGCGCCGCAAGCATGGCATCGACCTCGTCACGGCTGAGAAAGCCGACCTGTTTGCGGGTGAATCGTTTGCTCGGGATGGCGAGCACTCTCTGGATCTGTGCCGCATGAGTCGGCAGTTCGAATGCCGCGTATCGGAAGAAGGAGTGGATTGCGGTGAGTCGCAAATTGCGGCTTCGAACACTCAGCTTCCGGCGGCTTTCAAGTTCGTCCAGGAACCCGGTGATCAACGGGGCGTCGATCTGCTCGAAATCCAGGCTGGACGGCGGCCGATTGAGACGCTGTTGCGCAAATGTCAGGAACTGCCGGAACGTGTCCCGATAGGAACTGACGGTGTGGGGGCTCGCCTGGCGTTGTTGCATCAGGCGCTGAGTAAAGAAGCGCTCCAGCAGGGGAGCGAGGCTCGTTGTGCAACTCATGATCGGCTCTCCCAACGACGCTCGAGTCGGCGCATGGCTTCGCCCATCAACTCGGGAGAGGCTTCCAGATACCAGTGCGTGTCGGCAATGTGCACGTGACCCAGATAGGTGGCAAGGACCGGCAGGAGCCGCTCCGGGTCCTGATCGTGCCGATACCAGTTCACCAGTGTTTTGGTTGCGAAACGATGTCTGAAATCATGCAAGCGCGGCCCGTGGCTGTCGTTCGCGCCGCGCAAGCCAATCTGGCGTGACAACGCATAGAAGGTGCGGCGGATTTCCGAAGCGTCGAGTTGGTTTCCGCGGCTGGAAACAAACAGCCAGGGCGATACCTGACGACCTGCCCAATGGTGCTGGCGACGGGCGATGTAGTCGGCGAGCACTTCGCATGTCGATCGGTGCAACGGAGCCAGGCGGACTCGATCGAACTTGGCGTGGCGCACCGTCAACAGCGCGGCGTCGAGGTCGACGTCAGTGAGCTCCAGACTGCGCGCTTCGCCCACACGGAGGCCCGTGACACTGAGCAGACCGTACAGGCAATAGTAGACCCACGGTCGCAAGGCGCTTCGTTTACCACAGTCCGACAGGTTGCGTGCCGCGCGCAGCAGATCCTGGATCTCCCGATCCGAGTACAGATACGGTTTTGCCCGCTTGGGCCGAAACGGCAGTAACCCCGGGGATGGGATCTCGGTGCGCGGATCGGCGCCCTTGCGATAGCGTGCGAAGATGCGCACGTCGCTCAGCCGCCTGGCCCAATGCGCCGGTTGAACGTTGACCGGCTGCTGCGCCCAGGCCAGCGCCAGCGCCTCGGTAATGAAGGGGGCCTGGCGTTGCTCCATAAATGCGGCGAACTCGAGCAAGCTTCGTTGGGTGTCTTTCAGTTTGAATCCCAGATTGCGTCGCATGCCGATATACTCGTCGATGGCTTGGCGAAGCGTGTTCATTGGACACCTCCGGGCCACGGCTGGGCCAGCATGCGCAACGACTGAATATCGACCTTGGCATAAATCCTGGTCGTGTCGGGATGGCGATGGCCCAACACATCGCCGATCTCACCGAGCGAAGCTCCGCCGCGAATCATCTCAGTGGCGAGACCGTGACGAAATTGATGAGCGCCGCCAGTCGGTGCGTTCACACCGGCACGTTCGAGCGAATGGCGGACCAAGGAACTGATGGCACCGGCGCCCCGAAATCCGCGGGCCGGCGCCCTGCTGCGCAGGAATACGCGTCGGCTGGCGCTCGATGGCCGTCCATTGCGCAGGTAGTCAGCAATCGCCTTGCCGACTTCATGGGGCAAGGGAAACGCCTTGCGCACTCCTCCCTTCATGTGTGCGTGCAGCGTTCCGGCGCGCCAGTCGATGTCGTCGAGTTCGAGAAAGACCACTTCGCTTGAGCGCAGCCCCAGCCGCGCAAGCAGCAGCAAAATTGCATAGTCGCGACAGCCCATGGCGGTGCTGCGATCGATGCTGGCCAACAATCGGTCGACCTGATCGGCTGAAATCGCGCGTGGAAGCGATGTCATGGACCAGTTCGCAACGACGGGCACAGCGGCGGTCAAGTCCGGCATCCCCTCGCTACGATGGCACGCATACCGCAGGAAGGAGCGCAACGAGGTCGTCATGAGCTTTGCGCATGTCCTGTGCAAACCCGATGCCTCGTGCACGACGAATCCTTCGACGTCGCCGGCGCTCAAACTCAACAGCGTCACTTGCCCGTTGCCGAAACGATACTGCAGAAAAGCGCGAACGAAAGGCAGGTAGTTCAGTATCGTGGCCGGGGCAAGACCACGCGATTCCCGCAGATATCGCTCGTAGTCCAGCACGTAGCGCTCGATCGCGGTCTTCCGACCCGCCGATGTCTTCTCGGCGGGGACCACCCCCTCAAGGCGCAGAAAATCAATCAGGTGCCTGAGCGCCGCCGCATCGCCATCGTAAAGCCGCTGGCGCCGAGCACGATATCGCAGGTACCGCGCAGGGTGATCCGAGGTGAGATGGTCCGGATCGATGCCTCGTGTTCAAGCCATGCATCGAAACCAGTTGCCAAAGAAACCCGTCGAGACATGGCCGACCGGCTGTATCCCTGCTGGCGGGCCCAATCCGAAAACGCATCGATCCAGGGTGCAAGCGGACCTCCGGACCCTCGCGACGGAACCAGACTGTTGTCATCGACATGCTTCATGGTGGACTCCTTACCCCTC
This sequence comes from Candidatus Azophilus sp., assembly GCA_965220425.1. Classification (GTDB taxonomy): domain Bacteria; phylum Pseudomonadota; class Gammaproteobacteria; order Pseudomonadales; family Azotimanducaceae; genus Azophilus. Next base: position 865,870 of record OZ244830.1, read on the forward strand.
CCGGGGCTAATGAATGGAGTCTTTACTATGTAGCTATCAACTCGCTTGGATCACTGAAAAAATCTGACTTAAGGGTCGTTACAAGACATAGTCAGGTGGGCGATATAGTGTCGAAGCACATGGGGCGTGATCTTTTGCCCTGTGAGTTCCGGCACGCGGGCGGCGGCACGCTGCACGAGTTCGATGATGCCATGCCGGGTGTAGGGTTTGCGATGCCGGCTCCAGAAGACGCTCCCGCAGCCGGGCGGGCGGTCCCTGGAGAGAGCGGCGAGGGCCTTGGCGGTGCTCGTCCACATCGGAGTGATGCGGATCTTTCCTCCCTTGCCATGGATCGTTGCACGCGCGTTTTCGCCCGTGCGTTCCGGGAGATGCAGATCTTCCACCTGCAGTCCCGCTGCCTCGGAGGCTCTCGCCCCGGTGTTATAGAGGAACAGCAGGAGGGCGTGCTCGACCCGCCCTGCTACGGTGCGTCTGTCCGGACTGGCGATCATGGCGTCCATGGACTCCGCCGACAGCCAGACGATCCGGGGCCGCACCGTTTTCTTGAGCGGAATGGCTCGGATCCTGCCGGCCCATTCGACAAGTGTGGCGTCGTGCACCGCAACGTAGCGGGCGAAGGACCGGATTGCCGTAAGGCGCAGGTTGCGGGTCTGCACCGAGCAGCCCCGTTCTTGTTCCAAGTGGCCGAGAAAGGCCGTCACGCGGTCGGCGGACAGATCTTCGACCGCGAGCCGTTCCACTGGCTTGCCGCGGCGATCGGCCGCGAAGGGCAACAGCAGCGTCAGGCAGTCACGATAGCTCTTAAGTGTATTGACGGCCAGATTGCGCTCGGTCGGAAGATACTTCATGAGGAAGCGCTTGATCCAAGTGCCGAGTGTAGGGTTGCGTTCAGGCATGGCTTGTGCCTCCTTTCCGATGCTGCCCGGCATCCGGGCTTGGGTTGTGCTCGACGTAGCGCTCGAACCGGTGGCTGGCCTCGTCGAGCAAGTCCGGGGTCATCGATATGTAGACCTGCGTCGCTGCCACGCTACCGTGGCCGAGGTAGGTCGAAAGCGCCGGCAGGAGTCGTTGAACGTCAGCCCGCTCGCGATGCCAGGAGGTCAGGCGGTGGGTGGCAAAGCTGTGGCGTAGCGAATGCAGGCAGGGCGCCCGGCATCCGGGTTTGCCCTTGTCGATGCCGGCCGCCCGAAGCGTCGCATGGAAGGCATTGCAAACGATGGCCTTGTTCAGCGGCGATCCGTCACGGCAGGCGAGGAAGGTGGATTGCGTCCCCTCGGTCCGGGGGCGGCGTGCCCGGATGGCGGCGTATCGGCGAAGCACGCCGACGAGGTCAGCACCGACCGGCACCAGGCGGCTTTTGTAGAACTTCGTATCGTTCACGGCGAGCACCGCGGAGTCCAAGTCCACGTCCGCCACGGTCAGTCGTCGTGCTTCGCCGGAGCGCAGCCCGGCACCGTAGAGGAGGAGCAAGAATGTTCGGAAGGTCTCGGCATCGAGCTTGGGGCAACGCCTGCGGCCTCCGCCTGCCGCCTTGAACAGGCGCCGCAATTCCTCGTGGGTGAAGATGAAGGACGGTGCGACCTCCGGTGGCCGCGGCTCCGCCTCCCGCGGCGGCATGGGAATGCGGCTCACATGCCCGCGGCTCAGCGCGAACCTGTAGAACCCGGCAAGCGTTCCGTACTTGACGGCACGTGTCCTGGTGAGCACCGTCTTGCCGGCAAGGAAGCCGCGGATTTCATTTTCGCCTACCGCGTCACAGTCCCTGTCCTCTCCGATTCGACGACAAAACGTATCGAGGGTCTCGGCGCTTGAGCGGAACTTGGCGCCGTGGTCGCGCTGCCACGCAACATAGCGGTCAACAGCTTCACGCAGTTTCATCGAGCAGCTCCTTCAGGTAGATGTCGGCGACCGGGCGAAGCGAGGCGAGATCGAGCTTCGCGTATGTGGCTGTCGCGCTCGGGCTGGAATGGCCGAGGAAATCGCCAACGGTCTTGAGTCCGTACCCTTCGTCGACCAGCCGCTGTGCGGCTGCATGACGAAGTGCATGGGCGCCCAGGCGCTTACCGGTGATGCCAAGGCGGTTCGCGCGGCTGCGGACGATCGTCCCTACGGCGCCGCTCGTCAGCGGCCTGAACGGGGCCTGCAGCGTCAGGAACAAGGCACGCTCCCGTCCCGCCTCCGGGCGCACCTTGAGAAGATAGTCCATCAACGCGTTGCCGACGGAGGGGGTCAGCGGAAAAGTGTCGGTCCGGCCGGTCTTGGGACGGAAAACACGCAACATGTCCCGCTCCCAGTCGATGTCCTCGACGCGCAGAGCGCCAACTTCACCGGCCCTGAGCCCGCAGGTTGCAAGGATCGTCAGCACCGCGCGGTCGCGGAAGTTTACCGGGGTCGGATCTTCCGTCGTGGCCAGCAGCCTCTCGACTTCGTCGCGATCGAACCCCTTGGGAACCGGTCTGTCGGGATAGGCCAGCGGCGGCATGATGCACCCCGCGATGCCCGGCCGGCACCAGTTCGACGTTTCGGCAAAACGGAAAAAGCTCCGCAGACACCCGGCCGCGGCCCGCGCGGACGTTCGGCGAAGACCCCCTTTGGCAATCCGCACGGCCAGGAACTCGTCGACGTCACCGATCGTCATGTCGGTGAGCATCAGATTCCTGCCCGCTGCCCAAGCAAAGAGACGGTCGCTCTCGTAACAGCAGTTGCCGACGGTCGCTTCAGACAGTCCCCGCTCGTCCCGCATCCAGGCTGCGAAGGCTTCCACCTGCCGGGTGTGCTGATGGGCATCCTGAACCGGCTCTTCCAGCCAGCCGAGAAAACGCAGCCAGCGAAAGGCATGGCGCCGGAAATCCGCGGCTGAAACCGCGGGAACGTTCCGGTACCACTCCTGAACAGCCGCCTCCACTGTCGCAAAACTCACCGGAACGTCCGCATCCGGCAGGCTCAGCAGTTCCATGAGAGCAAGCTGAGTGCGCGCGACCCGGCGTGCGACATCGCCCACCACGCCTGAGGCGACCACGGCGCACAAATACCGTTCGCGATCCTCCAACAGGGGCGCAAGCCGATATCTCTCGATGGTCGCAGGGTTTTTGTAAATGACTTCGAACATGATTCATCTCCAGAACTCGTGGAAATGAATCATTTCAGACCAATCGCACCAAGAATATTATGTCAGGTAGCTTGGGACAAAAACTCTTAATGACAGTGACTTACGCAGGCTGCATGACATAGCGGGCTGCACTACATATGGTATCTTATGTGGGGCCCCACATAAGATACCGAGCACCAGTTGGTCGTCCATGCGATTGAGGTCGTACAGGTTTTCCGCATCGGCAATCAGCGTATTGAAGACCTGGCACAACTCCAGCAAGTGACACCAGTCCTTGTCGGTGCGTGACAACCGCGACAGCTCCCGGCTGAGCACGATGCCGACCTCGCCCAGGGCGACACTGGCCAGCAGTTGTTTAAAGTCTTCGCGCACGGGCGCGCCGCGCGCCGCGCTCATGCCGAGGTCGCGGTCAATAACCTGGACGCGCTGAAAACCATAGGCGCGAGCGGTTTCCGTCAACGCGTATTGCAGACGCCGACTCTCGGTGTTCTGCTTGACCTGCGCCAGCGACGACTGGCGCAGGTAAACCACGGCGTGGCGAGACAAATGTTCCGGCGTGATCTTTGAACTCGTGTCACGCCGGCTCATGGTCCGCCTCCCGATCGAGAACGGCTAGGAGCGCTTCGGCCATCAGGGCGATCAGCCGTTGCATCCGTTCCGGATCCATCTCCGGATCCACGGCGGCATCCTGATCGGTGTCGAGATCGAGGCTGGTTTGCTGCATCGTTGTGCTCCGGCGGTGGCGTTGCCGGTATCTTTAAGCACGATGGGAGCTGCGCCGCCAGCGCGCGCAAAACGCGAACCGGCAGTTCCACTCGGTCTCCGAGCCGATGGCGAACCGCCTCCGGCTCGAGCATCCACCGTGGGATCTTCAGGGCTTTACCGCCGGGATCTCGCACCGTCGCGGCATGGCCCGCTCGGCGCGGCCACGCAACGACCTCGAGGCTTCTGTTATGGAGCGGATGAAACCGATAGTGCACCGTCACCGTCGACGGCATGGTATTCAGCGTGGTTGTCGCTCAACATTCACTTCCACATGCTCTTCCTCGACGGTGCGTATCGCTTTGATCGCGCACGACCGAGGTTTCACCGCGCGCCACGGCCGACCCCGGCCGAGCTCGTTCGGCTGTTACACACCATCAGCACACGCGTCGCCCGGTTGCTCGAACGACAGGGGTTGCTCGTGCGCGATGCCGAAAGCGACACCCTCGATTTCGAGCCCGGTGAGGCACTCGACCATCTGCTCGGCGCCTCCATCCGTTACCGCATCGCCATCGGTCCCAACGCCGGTCGTAAGGCGCTGACCCTGCGCACCGTTTTGGCACAACCGGAACCATTCGCTTCAACCTTGCTCGCCAGGCAGCCTGGCTTTTCGCTCCACGCGGCGACCTGCTGTGAGGCCAATCAACGCGATAAGCTGGAAAAACTCTGCCGCTATATCACCCGACCCGCCATCGCGAACGAACGGCTGTCGACCAACGAACGAGAACAAGTCGTCTACCAGTTCAAGCAGCCGTTCCACGACGGCACCACCCACGTCGTGCTCGACCCCTTGGATTTCATCGCTCGGCTCGCAGCACTCGTACCGCGTCCGCGCTTGAACCTCACCCGCTTCCACGGCGTGTTTGCTCCCAACAGCAAACACCGCGAGCAGGTCGTGCCGAAACGCGAGCCCAGGGAGAAAACCAGCGACAAGCCCCTCGCACCCATGACCTGGATGCAGCGCTTGAAGAGAGTCTTCGCCATCGATATCGAAACCTGCCCCAAGTGCGGCGGCAAGCTCAGGACGATCGCTTGCATCGAGGATCCCGACGTCATCGCCACCATTCTCGAGCACATTCGAACTCGCGAAGCGGCAGCGCCGTCACAGCCGCGAGCCCCGCCTCGGCATGCGGACCACCTTGGGCCCACAAACCAGCACAGGCTGTTCTAGAACATCGCCTGCCGCCCTCCTGCGATCGAATTGCGAAAAGCTCCGTTCCGCACCCTTGATTGCCGCCTTTTTGCCCGCCTTTTTGCCCCTCGTCACCGTCGCCCGCAAGCTCTCCTCTAGCGAAAGCACGACCGCCTTACTTTCAGATCGCCAGTTTTCGGGCGGTTATTCTTCCTATGCGCCCGACGACGGCGTCATCGTCAACATCGCATCGGATGACGTTCTGTACCCCTCGCCCGGTATCGGTGCCTACTCGATGTCGAAGATCTGCCAGATGCACTTCACCAGGCACATGGCCACCGAATGGGGGCCGGACAGGATCCGGGTGGTCGCCATCTCCCTGAAGTGGTCCGGTAAATTTAGACAGGATGCTAAGGTAGTTTCCATGCGATGGGAGACCTACGATGGGACGCCGCAAATTCACGGCCGAGTTCAAGCGCAAGGTGGTTATTCAGGCCATGCGTGGGGACGAAACGGTACGGGCCATAGCCGCTCGGCATGGCATCAACGCGAATCAACTGAGCAAGTGGAAGACCCAGGCCCACGACGGCCTGTTGGAGGTGTTCGACAATGCCGCCGGCAACCCGGCGTCGCGGGAGACGGACAAGCTGATCGAGCAGCTCTATGCGCGGATCGGTGAACTGGTGGTGGAGCGGGATTTTTTTTCGCGGGGTTCCGCGCTCTGGAAAGAGACCGGAAGGTAACGTTCATCCTGGACGACGGGACCCTGCCTTTGACCCGCAAGTGCGAACTGGCGGGCGTCAGCCGCGCCTCGCTGTACTACCGGCCGAGGCCGGCGGACGCGCTGACGCTGGAGCTACAGCTGGTCGTGGACAAGCTGTACATGGAGTGTCCGTATTACGGCAGTCGCCGGGTGATGTTCCACCTGCGCCGCGAGGGATACGCGGTGGGGCGCACGAAGGCGCGGAGCCTGATGGCCGCGGTGGGGTGGCGGACCGTCCACCCCGGCCCGCGCACCACCAAACCGCAGCCGGGGCACAAGATTTACCCCTATTTGCTGAGGGATCTGGGGGAAATCCGCCCTGGCGAGGTGATTTGCGCCGACATCACCTACATTCCGGTGCGGGGCGGTTTCTTCTACTTGGTCGCCCTCATGGACTGGGCCAGCCGCTTCGTGTTGTCGTGGGAGTTGGACAACACCATGGAGGTGGGTTTCTGCGTGAGCGCCGTCGGGGAGGCGTTGCGCCGATACGGCGCGCCGTTGATCTCGAACACCGACCAGGGCAGCCAGTTCACCAGCGACGCCTTCACCCGGCCGCTGCTCGAGGCGGGGGTGCGGATCAGCATGGACGGCAAGGGGCGGTGGATGGACAATCGCTTCATCGAGCGACTCTGGCGGTCGCTGAAGTACGAGGCGGTTTACCTTGAGGAACTGTGCGGCGGCCACCACGCCCGGCGGGTGATCGGCGCTTGGCTGGACCATTACAATCACCGGAGGCCGCACCTGGTCTTCGCGGGAAAGACGCCCGCCGAAGTCTACTTCGCCGGACGGGCGGCTCACCTGCCGATCGCCGCCGGCTGACCCCCCGCGTTTCGCGGTGCCGTGCCTTGCGCTCCGGTCGCTTCGCTCCCTGCGCGCAAGGCACGGCACCCCCAGGCAAGGCTTTCCAGCGCCTGCCGCGAAGGAGTTGACGGCGGACCGGACATGCCGGACGATACGGCTTCAACGAGGGCAAAAAACCAGTCGGAAACTATCTTAGCTTCGCCCTCAACCTGTCTAAACAAACCCGACCACCTCTGTTTTACCCCAGCACCCCCAGCAAAAATGGTTGAAGCGATTGGAGATTACGCCACATGTTCCTAATCTCCTCTCTTTGATGACGGATAATACTCGCCGCCGCGGCCTCGGCCTGTCCCCATATGTGTAGACAACGCACAATGCAGCGCTTAGAGCACCCAGAGTTCTACGTCAATGAACGCCTCGGCCCCTACCAGGCTTCCCCCAGCAGCCCGAAATACACCAGCAACCGGCACAAGGCGCGAACTCGCCCGCAAGGGACATCGCGACGTTCTCCCCGAGCCACGGGTGCTCCTGGTAAAACTGGGTCACCGTGTCCACATGAAAGTTTGCATTGACCGCGGGTTCTGCGGCCAGTTCGGGCGGTTTGTGCCGGCGCATGGCCGAGTCCCGCCAGGTCACGATCTTCTCGACCAGCTCGTCCGCGCGCGGTGGGCCGACGCAGGCCCAGTGGACGATGGCGCTCACAGACTGCCACGAATCCCCGCAAGCTCTGCGTTGCGCGCATGTCTACCATTCTTGACACATGGTTATCTCAATAGATCCTGCCAGATGAAGCAGTCTTCAATAAGTTCACAATTGGTTCCGAGGCATAAGAGTGTCAGGCTTCCGGTAGCGATTGCCTTCACTATGCTCTGCGTTGCTTGCGGCGGCGGAGGCGGAGGCGATAGCGCGCCGGCACCAAACCCCACTGGGAGCATTTCTGCCGAACCGGAGAGTTGCATTATTTCGATTGGCGAATCCCACTGCACGTCGACGCTGACCTGGACCACACAAAACGCTAGCAACGCATGTGTCTTTTCTCGTGAATCAAGAGAGACAGTTGCCTGTGCCCCCAGTGGCACCCAGATGGTGAATGTCATGGCGGGCCTAAACACTTTTCTGCTAAAGACCGGTTCAGATTTTGACGGCAGCCAGGAAATTGAATCCATCGATGTTGAGGGAGTTAACGCGCCCACCGTGGAAATTTTCTTCACACCATCTTCGATCGACCCTGGTCAAGGCTCTGTGTTGGAGTGGAATTCAGAGCACGCGGAAAGCTGCAAGAGCGATCAGGACCCTAACATTAAGGAGACGACCGGAACCCTCACGTATGTCAGAAGCGAGCCCGGCGACTGGAACGTAAAGATCTTTTGTACGGGTCAAGGCGGCGAGGCCAGTGCATCCGCAACCCTAACGGTCAAGCAGCCGGCAATCTGGTCACTGACTAACGACAAGCGCAGAGGTTACCTTCAGTTCTACTCGCCGGTCATTTTTAAGCGAGCAGACGAAAACGACCGCGAGCACCATGGCTTCGATCTTGTCACGAATTTCGATTTCGATCGCGACGACACATTTTTGAACAACCGTCAGAACTGGCGCCAAATCCATGAGTACGTGGGCGGCAACCCAAATCTGGAGCACTGGCGAATACGTCCCACCGTTTATTCGGCCATCGTAGAGTTCATGGAAGATGACGGTTCAAAATCTGTGGTTCTGATCTACCACATTTATCACGCTCTACAGAAAGGTTCCATCCATGACTGGGAACGCATCGAGATTCGGGTAGATCATGTGAATGGAACTCCTGGAGGTCGTGGCGAGCGGCTGAATTTCGTCGTTATCACTGAACACAGCAAACACCACCACAAAAAGAAAACCGACGATGACCTCAATTTCATGGAGACGAGGACTGGCGAACATGCATTGATTTGGCAGGCTCAATGGTCAGGCGATGTTCTTCAACCAAATAGAGCCGAGTTGCGCTTTGTCGAAGATAGTTGGTCAGAAATAGAACGACGCGTAGCGGATGACCGCGATGCGCAAGTTGAGGTCACTGGTGACGGGGAAAAGAAAAAGGCCAATTACGTATTTGTCTGCGTCTGTTCCAGCGCAGCCAAAAACTATTGGGCCGCCCAGGAAATTAATCGGCAGAGCGCACCCAAGCTAATAGCTGGAGTTAAAGACAAAGTTGCGTGGAGTGAGGTACGACGAATCACATACGAACTACAAGACCTCGCTGACATTCTCCCCTCGCACACGGCTGGAGGAGGATATGAAAGACATTGGGGTGGGCAACCGATTATGATCGACATGGTTACGCCGCTCCTCGATGAGGGAGGAGAGACATTGATAACGACTGGCATTCAGGACTTTTACTATACTGCGTTGGATTATGAAAATGCTGAGGACGCTCGTGAAGGATATCCGTACAAGAGTTGGTTTTGGGGGGCCTACAAACTAGACGGAAAGCATCTGAAAAAAGAAGCGTTTGACGGAGACGAAAACGCGTTCCAGGGTGGCACCCGCGGCGCAGCGAGCGGCCGGCTAGATTCCCATGAAGCCTATTGGTTACAGCACGACTACTTCGCGCACGACGGTCGGGGTAGTTCGAATGATGGCCAATCTGGTCGTTGGCTTAAACTCGACTGGCAAAGCATCGACGATAAAGGGGGGTTCGACGGGCGTTGGGTTCAGCTTTTTCAAGATTAAAGGGAAGGTTCCTATTTGCGAGTTTTTTGCTCCGCACGGGACCCCGGAAACACACTGGCATCCATTTGCTGCCCCTTGTGGACCGCAGCGAACAGTTCGATCCAATACGACAGCACCTCTTCGTGCCGCAGTAGTAGCTTCACCACCTTCGAGAATTGTGCGACCTATCTGAGCACGGACAGGAAGGGGGCTTCAGGATACTGCCATGCGCGATGCCAACGACGCAGATTACTTTTCCCCGCACTGAACGTGGCACCATCGTTTCTACCCGCCTGGTCTGATATGTTCCTCGGCGAGCCAACGTTGCTGAGGATTGAAATGGAATCGTCGGTTATTGCATCTTTGATTGTGGCCGTCATCGCATCGCTGATAACTTCCCAATTGGCCTTTCATCGATTTCGAAGTCAGAAGGGGTGGGAACGACGGGCGAAGGCCTACGACGATGTTGTCATTGCGCTTCACCAAATGAGTCTAGTCCTGCAAACCGAGGTCAGAGCAGTTGTCAGTGGTAGGGTTCTTTCAGATAAGGAACAAAAAAAATGTAACGCCAGATACTCTGAAGCCAGGCTCGAAGTCGCCCGGGTAGCTACGCTTGGTGGGTACATTTTGGGTAGCGACGCTCGTGACGAATTGAAAAACTTCTTAGAATTGAAAAGCGACCCCAACGACAGTTGGGGTGAAGTCGTCATCAATAGCCAAAGCGAAACCATTGCGTACTTGAACAAGATGATCGAATTGGCGCGCAAGGACTTGGGCGTAAACGACGCAGATTAACACTTGCTCGTAGCGCAACAGTTTCGCCGCCTTCACGAATTCCGCGGCCTCCATGAGCACAAGACGCACCGGGTCCCATAGAATATGCCCATGAACCAACTCCCCACCAGGGTTTCCTCCCTCATTAGTGCGGCACAATCAGCTGGCTTCCGCGTTGAACGTGGAAGGATGCAAGTGATGATCTGGTGCGTTGCCAGGGATGGAGGCTGGGGCAAGGTCGGCGGGTGGAACACCCGGAGCAAGCACTGGTACGTCTCAAAGGTTCTGGCGAGCGGCCAAAACCAACTCATGCAGCGTCTCGGTTTCCGTTGGATGGAGAATTCCACGGGCCGTCACTGCTGGTGGCAGATCGATGGGGCCGAGAATACCGGCGCCTTTCAGGCTGCGGTTGAAGCGTTGACCGGCGTGGCGATTCTGGCGAATAAGGGGCATTGAGTATCGCTTTAGTATGAGCCCTAATTTCAGCGAACCCGCCCGTTGCTACCAGCGCTTTGAAATTGGATGAAATCCACCGGTTTGAAGCCATTGCTCGGAAGCAGGCCCGTTCTTGAGTGCAACGACACCGCTCGCCGGAAGCTGTTCGTTCTCACTTCATTACCTTCTGGAGGAAGGACTTGGGCACTACTGCGCTGCGTCCGCGCCAGTGGTAGGTCAGCACCTCGATTCCGAGAGAGCAGAGCACTTCTCGGGTTCCATCGTCCGGCGTGCCGGGTATCACAAGGATGAGTCGGGCGGTATCTGCTCCGATGCCCCGATTGAGAAGCAGTTGCCCCACGGCCGTGTAGATCGACGTTGTCGTCACGTCGGTCTTCACCTCAAACAGCACGGACAGGCGGTCCTGATCGTCGAGAACGAACAGGTCGCGTTCACGGTCGTTTCGCACGACATAACCCAGTCCTGTTACGGACTTTGCCAGCGCATCCACAACCACGCCGTGGTCCGCGCGCGCCTCAATGGTCGCGTGAACGTTGAATGGCGCCCGTGACCCTGAGAATTCGGGCGTGAAGGCCGGTGGCTCGGTTGAAACTCTGTCGGCCCTTGGCGTCTCGGCGGCAGGCGAGGCTCCATGGAACTTCAAGTCCTTGATACGGTTTACTTCCGCCGCATACCACGCCAGCCGAGAAGGCAGATTTGGACTGTCGATAGGGCCAAGATCCACAACGTTGAGGACCTTGTCGCCATGAACCATCTGAACCAGATCACCCCGATAACTTTCGAAGAATGCCCGTTTGCCAATACCTCTCCTGCCGCCACCGATGCGACCGTTGTGAGTGAGATGGATGCGTCCACCCGGGCCCCATGCAAACGCGCCACCAATGCGCCCGTCCGTCCCTTCGTGAGGTGGATTCACCTCCACCGCGATGTTCAGCGCTTCTCGGTCGGACGCGTCCTCCGTCCCGAAGCAGCACCAGAATCTATTTATGTCCTTGCCGGGATCGAGCAGGGACCAGACTCCCAAATCCGAGTGCCAGGTGACGTCCCATTCGCCTGAAAAGCCAGGATGGCCGACGCGTCGGCGCAGACGCGTTCCGTCCATCAAGCTTTCGGACATTGTTTCAAACGCATCGAGTGAGTCGTCGTGGTCCTGGAATGCTATGAGCATGGAGTCTCCTCAGTTGTATCTGTCGAATCGCAAGTATGAGTTGGGAGAGACGCCCTTGACAATCAATGCGAAGGACGCCGTGTACGGAAGCCAAATCGATTACTGTCAACGCCTCCCGTACTGTCGTGAGATAGAGCCGTTTACAATTCATAGTACGATGGGTATGTCATGACCCACTTCGCCGCCATCGACTTCGAGACCGCCGACAACGGCCGCGACAGCGCCTGCTCGGTCGGCGTGGTGCGGGTCCGAAACGGGCGCATCGCCGGCACGTTCGACCGGCTGATTCACCCGCCGCGGGAACGATTCATCCACACGCGTATCCACGGTCTGACCTGGAACGATGTCAGGAACAGCCCGAGCTTCGGCGAAATGTGGCCGGACTTTCGCGACTTCATCGATGACGCGGAGTTCCTGGTGGCCCACAACGCCCCGTTCGACCGAAGCGTTCTGCACGCCTGCTGCGACGCCGCGTCGATCGAGCCGCCAGACCACGAGTTCCGCTGCACCGTTCAATTGGCCCGCGCAAACTGGAATCTACCGTCGGCCAGCCTCCCATCCGTTTGCGAGCACCTCGGCATCCCGCTCGACCACCACGACGCGCTGTCCGACGCGGAGGCGTGCGCTAGGATTGCGATCAGGCTGATGAGGCGTTGAACCCTCAAGCATCCGCTTGCCCGAAACGAGGTGACCAGTCTTCCTTTTGCGGTCGACTCGCGAGCACGAGCCTGTTCGTAGTCTCTCACCAGCCCGCACGCGTCTGGAACGCGACACATCCCCTTGCAAGTCTAGATTGAAGGACGGGGCAGAGGCAGAGGCAGAGGCAGAGGCAGAGGGAAGCTCTTGGTTACCCTGCTTGCAGGTTCATAGGTGGCCGGTATGTGCGGACCAGCGCTTGCTCAATCGTCGTTCGTTGACGCGCATCCGCCACCGTTCGAGCATGAATGTGCGTAGTGCGGTAGGTGCTGATCGCCTCGGACAAACGCTCATGCCCCGGTATTCGCGTCTTGAAAGATCCTGTCTGACCGATGTAGTGGGCGTACCATCGGTTCGCTGCGTCAACGCCTGCGAAAATGTAGACGCCGCCAACGTCGTTCCAGCCAGTCAACGCCACATCGTAGACGAGGAATTCGTACCCACCCCAGACGGCCTTTTGTTGACCGTTGCCCATCAATCGGGGTCGCGGGGCGGGCTGGTCGGACGGCCTCCAGGGGTTTCCTTGTACACGGCTAGCGCTTTGTACCAGAAGCTGACCACGACGAGGATGAGGATCAGCAGAATGGAATGCAGAACCAATTGCCCGAACTCGAACTTCGTCATGGTGTCATACTCGTTCGTGAGCATCGTCTCAGCGAGGATTTGCAGGATGCCCAGCCACGAAGCCGCAATTAGAGTCAGGGTGCACACGTTGATTCCCCACCGCGGCAGGAGTTTGTCTCCCGACCTTACGTCAGCGGCTACGATCGCCGCCAAGGCAACCACGATAGCCACTGCGACATATAGCTGTGTGGCCGCGAAAGAGAAGGTTGGTTGCACCTCTCAGGCTGCCAATCTCAAGGTTTGAATCGTGTAATCGAAGTGCTCCCGGTACTCCCGGCTCACTCTCAAGCGCGCCGACTTTGATCCCCTAATACCGTCCCGCAGCATGTAGTTGCGTTCACTGGCTCCATGTTCATGGTTGGAAAGATGAACGATCTTGCCATCGTCCACCACCTTGTAGTGGATGTCGTAGTCCGGGCGGTTGCCGGTGTACCAAATTTCAATGTTGTCCGGGAACTCATCGCGCAGCCATGCTAGCTTCAAGTTCTCTTCGTCGTTGAACAGGCATCGAACAATGATGTTCCGTTCCAAAATTCCCTTCCGGAAGGCTGCTACGACTGCCTCGTTGTTGTAGACGGATTCTGGCGAATCATTGCCGTCGTCGTGAATCAAGAGGCGTTCGCGGGTCTGCTCCACCATCCATATGAACAATGCCGCAGCCTGCTCATCGTTGTTGGTGTCTTCTGTCGTCACGACCCGCAGATCGCCCTGCACGGAAAGGACCAAATAGGCGCAAACAGCCGTACCTAGTGCGAACAGTCCAACCACGAGCCATTCGCCGCCCGTAACGACACTCGTTAGCTGATCCAGCATTGAAGTCCCCACGAGATGCTTGTCAATTCATCATAATAGCACTCGGTGGTTGCAGCAATGCAACCAACGCCAGGCGGGTAAATGCCAAGTCCCAGCGAGCCGCCATTGCTCACTGAACGGGATAGGCGTCCATTTTGTTTTTGACAGCATGCCGACGGATCGGTTCAGTCCGGCACTCGCGCTCCTGACTCAGAAACCACAACCCAGATTCTTCCAGGCGCCCACTCCAGCCACGGCCCAGCTGAATCGTACCGCTTTTGTCGTCCACGTCCTGAGCAACCGGAGGCCCCTGCACGAATTGCTCGCTCCGAGATCCCCTGATTTGACGCCCGAGTATGATCGCGGTGTTGCCGGATTGGTCAATACCCCGGTTGCCGTGGCGCAACTGGCGGTAACGCGAGCCAGCCTAGTTTCAGATATCGTCGGGCAGATGCCCGAGAAGCACATACAGGTCCTCGTGTCTTTCGCAAAGGGAGAGCCGCAATGGGATCTGCTCGATGTACCGCATGCGAAAGATCTGCCCGCTGTGCGATGGAGAGCACTCAACCAAAAAGGTCTCAGTACACAGCAGCGTGAAGGCTTTGTCTCGCTGCTTGAGTCCACTCTGGCGGAAGCTTTTCGCCGCAGCGGTCGCTCCGGCGTAAGCGGCACAGCCCCCGGAGATCCCTCTGGGTCCTAACCCAATGTCACTACGCACAGCAAACCGTTCGACCGGAGCGTTCTGCACGCCTGCTGCGACGCCGCGGCGATCGAGCCGCCGGACCACGAGTTCCTCTGCACCGTGCAGATGGCTCGCTCAACCTGGGACCTGCCGTCAGCCAGCCTCCCGTCGGTTTGTGAGCACCTCGGCATCCCCCTCGACCACCACGATGCCCTGTCTGACGCAAAGGCGTGCGCGAGGATCTCGATCAGGGCGATGTCGTAACGCAGGGAGAGACCTCTCTCCTCCTTGATACAAGAATCCGCAACCCATCACCCCGGAATCGGGGCCGGATGCTCCGGAGCCGCGGCAGCAAGCAAATCCCCGTCCCGCTGTACGCCCCCGCGGAGGATATCGACCATCTTGTGGGCCATCCAGTCCGTCCCGGTGGGGATGTTTTCCCTCATCATGTCCTCGTGCAAGACGTCGAACACCTCGGCCAGGTGGTGGCCTTCGAACTCCAGTGGCTCTACGAAGGGGTTGAACAATATCTTGATCGCAGTTGCAAGGTCCGAGGCCCGTATCAGGACAAACCGGATGGAGCCCATCAGCTCCAGGTCGTTTTCCTCATCCTCGACGAAGGTCTTATAGATCCCCTGGTAGACATCGCTATCTCCTATCCGCTGCAAATTGCTGACAAGCACGTAGGTCACCTCAGCACCCAATCCCTCAGCATCCGGCCGCTCAGCATCGCGGATCGATTTGGCGTGGTTGAGCCCTCCGACGAGCTGCTTCCGATATTCGGTGGGGTTCATGGCCTTGTTCGCGCTGACCTCGCACACGACGCGAAAGCGCGTTCGGTCCCGGGGGACGGTTGGCGTAACCACGATGTCCGTCAAATAAGGCCCCGCGGGTCTGTGCGGAAACCCCGTTTCCTCATCGAGAGTGCAGTTCATCAACACCTCGCTGGGATGGTCTATGTGGGTGAGCAGGGCGGACATGGTCATTTCCATGGCCAGCCCCTTGTTGCCTCGGCGCAAGGCGGCCAGCTGACCGACTGTTCTGTCGATGGATATGGGATTGCCCGCCTTGACACGCGAGGCATGGTCGAGAAGGTGTTTCTCCATCACCGCAGCATGGATGGTACGGAACTCGCTTCTGGCAAGCCCGTACAACATCTGGCACAGCGCCAATATCGGGCGTGGAGAACGCCATGTGTTCCCATCCTTGAGTGTTACGGGAATGCTGACGTCGGCGGGTTCTTCAGCCATCGGCGCGGGCTCGGGGACGGAAAATGTAGTAGCTCACAGGCCCCTGGCAGTCTTCGTGCAACAAGCGGCAGTAGGTCAGCAACATGGCCGTGCTGCGGGCCCCCGTGATGTTGAGGCCCGTCCGCGCAGCCAGCTGCGGCTCGCCGAGATACAGGCTGCCTGTCGCGTCGGCAAGGAACGTCTGATCCATGTAGACATCGCCGCCCGGAAAGTCACCACCGTGCAAGTGGATTGCTCGTTGCCGGTTGGCCACCAGTCGTTCCCGTAGCTGGCTCGCACGCCCGGGCGATCTGAACGCCCAGTAGATCAGGGCCCAGAACTCGATGAGGAGAAGTCCTGGCAGAACGGTCGCGCAAGGGTCCGTTGATGCGGCCAACAGTGCAGCGCCAGTCTGGAGGAGATCGACGACGGACTCCCCGTCCCGCCCCCGGTAGTGTACTTGGACGCTTCCCCGAAGCGCCTGTTCGATCGTCTGTTCGGTTTCCTGGGTGCGATCCTCCCAACCGCGCCTCCCGATGTCCGACAGGACCTTGCTTTGTACCGTGGGCGCCTCCACCCAGTTGACCTGGCGGGCGAACTCCATGACGTCGCGCGCAAAATGCCGATAAGACCTGTTCGTGAGGGTGTAGTCGAATGGCTCGATGTGGTCGAGATTGGCCGGGGCCTTCGCAAGAAAACGTTCCCAGCGGTCTATGACGGCAGCTTCGTCCAGCGGTAGGAGCAGATCCGGATCCAGAGCCCCCGGCGCTTCATCCGCCGCTTCTTCGCGCATGTCCTCAGCTATCGACAGCAGGTCAGGGAGCAGGTCAAACTCCGCGAAGAGCTTGACCAACAGACATTGGTCCGCTATCGGCGTAGCCATGCGCTGATCCCCTTCGCATGATGGACTGCGAGCTGAAACTCCCACGCCTGCTTCAGGTAGTCAAGCTTGTTTTCGTCCTCCTGCGATCCTGCCAGACCCATCGCAAATGCCGGCATAAAGGTCTGCTTCCTGACACGCTTGCGGCGTTTCGAGTAGTTCCGGCCTGCCAGGTAGATCAGCACCTCGTTGTGGACGTTGCTCGGCAGGACATAGCTTTCCGCGAAGCTCCGGCCATCGGCCCTCAGCGCCGGCCGGTGTACGGCACGTATGCGTGTGCGCATGGAGTTGAATATGGAGTCGACGGGCTGCAGCGTCGCATGCAGCAGGACACTCTCGCCATGCTTCTCAAACGTCTTGCCGGGCGTGCGCGTCAACCAGTGCGTGCGCGGCGCCTCGTAGGCATCGCTCTCTGGCGGATAGTGCATCCAGACCCAGTTCCCGTTTTTGTGTTTTGCCCCCAGCATCGCGAGCCGATACAACTGCGACTTCACCATCCGTTCGTGTTCGTCGCTGGGCTTCAGCTTCAGAGGCTGCGAGGCATCCACCTGTGTATTGAAACGCTTCTCGGCGGCGTCCCAGGCGCGACGGAGCACCGGTTTCAACTGACGCTCCCTCCATTGCTGCTTCTCGGTGAGCCGCTGTTTGAGTGTCCCCTTCAACTTCGCCATTTTTCGGTTCAGCGCGTCAATCTTGGCGTCAAATTCGCTGTTCAGCGAGGCAATCGTGGCGTCACATTCGCTTTTCAGCTTCGCGACCTTGCGTTTGTCACGGTGGGCGTCCAACTTGGCCACCGTGTCGTCCCGGCCTCGTCGCAGGGCACCCACATCCTTCGATCGCTTCGCGCGCAGCGCCTTCGCGTCGTTGCGGATACGGTTGATCCGATCGAGTAGCCAATCTGGATCATCCTCGGTGTCAGCCTTATGGAGTTTGTGCGGTTCGTCTGGTTCCTCCATCTCAGTGAACGGGTCGGGTATCCGTTCCGGATTGTCCTGGGTGTCACGCTTATCGAGTTCGTGCGGTTCGTCTGGTTCCTCAATCTCAGTGATCGGCTGCCAGAGTGCGTTCGCCGAGATGGAGCGCTTTTTCGTGCGCCGCGTGTCTTTCTTGTGCTGAAACAGCACCACCTCGGCCGTTTTGGGCGCTGACGGGCGTCCTGGTCTGGCGGGCCTGGACGCCGAGTCGGGGCACCCAGCCAGTATGCGTTCCCGATACGCCACCATCGCAGGCAGGAAGAGGTCCTTGGCTGAATCCATGTAGTTGTAGATTGCCGTGAATCGCGACAGCATCTTCTGGACCACCAGGAAGTGAGCGATTTCCATGTAGGGTGACTTGATGAAGAAGCCGCCGCGCCCGAGCGCGGCGATGGCCGCCTCGCTCGGATCGCTACCCAACGTCGGGTTGATGCTGTCGTATTCGGTATGCAGGCAGTCCCATTTCTTCTCGAATGCGAGCGTCGGGGCAAGCGCGTCTTTTTCGCGTTCCTCCATCCCGACTCGACGGAAACTCCCAGGCAGGAAGTTCGGGTGCGCCGCGAGCACAAAAAGAGTCCCGTACACAGGAACCACCGTCACGACGTACTTCAGGTGCTGGAAGTGCAGGTCTTTCTCGAATGCCTGGAGAGATACGACCAACACATCGGTATAGGCGCGGATCGGCTCGTCCTGGCGAAGCCTGGGATCTCGGCGCAACAGCCGCGCGTTTCGATAGCTCTGATAGTCTCGAAGGCGGACGCCGATGCGGTTGAGCTGAGAGTAGTAACCGCTCATGGTGATCCCGTCGATGATCTCATAGCTGTCGTTCACCGAGCGCTTTGCGCGTACCCCGTTGATGATCTCCTGCCACAATCGCCTCAACTGCCGGTTGTCCTCTTTGCTTCCCCGGGCTTCTCCCAGATTGATGTAGGGGCTGTATTCGGGTCGTATGCCCGTCCTGCGCCGCAACTCGGCACGCTCCCGCAACTTCTTCGGGGCGCCGCACTGGGCACAGCACACTTGGTGTTCCCCGCTCTGACGGCGGTAGTAACGGGGGAGGTTGCTACGGGCGGGAGCCCATTTTTCGTAGACATTGATCCCGTGGTTGGGGCAGTCAGGATTCTCGCAGTCGGCAAAGGGCAGGCTGAGCGATAGGTAGTACCGCGCAATGTCACGGATTGCCTGGTTCGAGTGGAGCCGCGACGTCTGGAGGCAGTTCCGGCACCTGAGCTGTGCATACGGCAGCCTGTTCTTTTGGTAGGCGATACTGAGCACGTATCGACTGTCGGTGGTTTGCCTGAGCCCTTCTGGGATGTGGCCGCGAAAAAGCTTCCCGAAGTTCTTGCACATCGCGTTGCGGCACATGGCCCAGCTCAACTCCAGACCGAACTCCGGCAACTCGACGGGGTTGCAGTCGACCCGCCGGTTCGCCCGCCACTTGATTCCCCGGTCAACCGTCTCGGGTACGGTAACTTTTGACGGCTTCTTTTTAGGATCCACTGCCACCGTAAACGACAAACCCACAAAATCGTGACCAGCCGACAGGACCATACAAAAGCGTCACCTGGCAGGCAACTCTTGGTATCCTGTCCGTAGGTCTCCGGGGGGTAAATGGTGGATCGGATCTTCGAGCAGTACGAAGCAGGGGCTGTTCGAGCGGCCAGTGCATGGGCGCCCCATTTTGCGCTCAACTGGCATTTCATAGACGCTAAACAAACCGAAAAAACGCCTTTTATTCGATTTAACGCACTGATATATATAATAAATTAGGTTTTTAAATTAAGGGTTTTTTCGATTGCAAATTGCCCTATCGATGCAGTTTTATATAGTACCCCTAGCGCGCCTGACGGCCATGCTGTACGGCGTCTTCGCCACCCTGAAGCGCAACGACATTGACCTCGACCATTGGCTGCATGACTGGCTCACCGCCTGTGCCGAGGCGGGCGCACCGCCGACCGACCTGACGCCCTGGCTGCCCTGGTCGATGACAGCGACGGAACGTGAACGGTTGCAACAGCCGCGCGCGCCGCCCCGTCATGCCTGAGCCCTCCGATGCGTTGGACGGCGTCCCCGCCGACCAAGTCGTGTGCCACTATCACGGGCGCGACTTCACGGCCGCGGAGATGCGCCTGTTGCGCACCTTGATCGCCAGCCCGCCGGCCCGGCACCGGGCCGAGTTGTCGCGCGCCTTCTGCGAGCGCATCGCCTGGCTGCGGCCCGACGGTGGACTCAAGGACATGGCCGCTCGCGTGGCCATGCTCGCCATGCACCGAGACGGCTGGATCGCGCTGCCGCCGCCGCGCCGTCCCCGCTACCCGCCACGGCACGTCAACCCGCAACTGAGCCAGCCGCCGCTACTGCCGCCGCCGGCCACTCTCGACCAGGCCCGACCCCTCCACCTGGTCCGCATCAGCGCACGCGACCGCCACGCCAGCGACCAGTGGAACGCTTGCGTCGCGGCCCATCACTACCTCGGCTACACCCCGCTGACCGGCGCCCAGATGCGCTACGCCGCCTACGACCGCTCCGGCTGCCCCCTGGCCATGCTCGGCTTCGCCGCCGCCGCCTGGCATCTCGCACCCCGCGACCGCTTCATCGAATGGTCACCCCAGACCCGACAACGCCACCTCGGCCAGATCGTCAACAACTCCCGCCTGCTCGTGCTGCCCTGGGCGCGCCTGCCCAACCTCGTCTCCCACCTGTTCAAACTCATCCGCGGCCGCCTCGCCGACGACTGGCAGGCCCAGTACCGCATCACGCCCGTGCTCATCGAAACCTTCGTCGAAACACCCCGCTTCACCGGAACCGTCTACCAGGCCTCCGGATGGATCCCCGTCGGAACCACCCAGGGCCGGGGACGCCAGGACACCCACAGAAACCACACCCTGCCCAAAAAGAACATCTGGCTCTTGCCCTTGAGGAAAGACTGGAAACGCATCCTCAACCGGTAAAACACCTACCCGTCAAACACAAGACGAGCGAACGCTTACGGAAGCAGTCATAATACCCCCGTTGTGCAAGTCATTGATTTGCCTCGAACAGACTTTGTTGTTGGACCGACGGATCCCCATCGAGCACCAATTTGCCGGTTACTTTCAGCCGCTCAAGGATCCCCGCAACCGGTTCGGCGTCCAGATCGGCACGCTGAATCTCGAACGGTGCATACGGCGCTATCTGTTGCGCAACCAGGACGTTCGCCTTGATGAGGCGCATCAGCGTTGTGTCGCTCACGCCACTGTGTCTTGTGGCTTGCGCCAGCGTCAAGATGTCGGGGTCCCTGGTTGTGTCGTTCGGCGGCGCGATCCGGTGCTTGCGACGCACCGAAGCGACGCGTGACTGGGTCCAACGATTGCCCTTACCGGTACGCCGTCCGAGTTTACTGAGCACGCGCGCAATCTCGTCATCGCCATAGCGGTGCGCCATCTTGTCAATCAACTCGACGTCTTCGAGCGCCGTCTTGTGCGCCACGGCGCCCGATTGCGGTTTGGGCATCGTCAACGCGATATGACAACCGCCGTGCCAGTGGACGATCAAGCTCAGTTCCCGGGCGGCTTCGTCCACATCCACCACGATCTCATGGATGAGCGTGCGAGCGATCTTCTTTTTCAGGTCCACCGGACAAGCCGGGGCTTCCCACACCGCCACAAAGTCCTTGCCGAGCGTGCGAATCGTCGCTTCGTCGGCAGGACTGAGCGTGGGTGTTGCGTCGCTCAGGGCTCAAGGTCACCCTCCAGATCATGCACGGCTTCGAGCTTGGCGTTCCAGCGTTGCTCAAGGACTTCCGCCACCAGACGATTCGTGGGATCGACTTGGTCGTATTGCGTAAAGGCCCGTTCCGCCTCGTAGCGCACTTGCTGTACTTGGCGTTCCAGCGCCGCGCGCCGATCGCAGCCCTCGGCAGACGACCGCTCGATGGCGGCGATACTGGCGTCGAGCCCGCGCGGCGAGATGACCTTCACGATGAGTGCGCCAATGCGCTTGTCGACGGTGGCGCCACCGAAGCCCAGGCAATACCTGCCGCCGGTGGCAAAGTCACCAACGCACACATAGCGCGCCGCCGTACCGCTTTTGCCCCAGTAGCGAATATGCAACTTCCGCCCACACCGCCCGCACCGCAACAAGCCGGTCAACAAGCCCTGGCCGCGGCGGACCGCCAGGGCCGTCTCGTCTCGCCTGAAATTGCCGCCATTGCCGCGCATGACGTCCTGGTTTCGCTGGTAGGTGTCCCAGTCAATATAGCCGCGATGATGGTCGGGGAGAAAGACACTCGCGTCTGCCGCGGCACGCGGACTCGCTTGCCGGCGTTTGACCCCTTGATCCGCTTCGACCACCGTCTCGACCGGTCGCCGCCCGTACACATACGCGCCGCCATACAGGGGATTGTGCAGCACATCGCTAAGGAAGCTGACCGTCGGCAGTTGCCACACCAGCCGCAGGCTCCCGCCGATCGGTTTGTTGACCGGCAACTCGATCCGCTCCTCGTGAAACCAGCGATGCGTCTGGCGGATGCTGCCCAGTTCGCCGAACCGCTTGAACACCAGCGCCATGGCCTCTTGCACCCGCAGATTGGGGTCCTTGACGATCCGACCCGTGGCATCCATGACGTACCCTGGCGCCAGACAGCGCCCCAACTCGCCGCGTTTCGCCTTGGCTTCACGGCCTTGTTGCAAGCGGAACTTCAGGGTTTTGAGCTCGACCACGGAGAGCGTGCTCTTGATGCCATATGTAGTGCAGCCCGCTATGTCATGCAGCCTGCGTAAGTCACTGTCATTACGAGTTTTTGTCCCAAGCTACCTGACATAATATTCTTGGTGCGATTGGTCTGAAATGATTCATTTCCACGAGTTCTGGAGATGAATCATGTTCGAAGTCATTTACAAAAACCCTGCGACCATCGAGAGATATCGGCTTGCGCCCCTGTTGGAGGATCGCGAACGGTATTTGTGCGCCGTGGTCGCCTCAGGCGTGGTGGGCGATGTCGCACGCCGGGTCGCGCGCACTCAGCTTGCTCTCATGGAACTGCTGAGCCTGCCGGATGCGGACGTTCCGGTGAGTTTTGCGACAGTGGAGGCGGCTGTTCAGGAGTGGTACCGGAACGTTCCCGCGGTTTCAGCCGCGGATTTCCGGCGCCATGCCTTTCGCTGGCTGCGTTTTCTCGGCTGGCTGGAAGAGCCGGTTCAGGATGCCCATCAGCACACCCGGCAGGTGGAAGCCTTCGCAGCCTGGATGCGGGACGAGCGGGGACTGTCTGAAGCGACCGTCGGCAACTGCTGTTACGAGAGCGACCGTCTCTTTGCTTGGGCAGCGGGCAGGAATCTGATGCTCACCGACATGACGATCGGTGACGTCGACGAGTTCCTGGCCGTGCGGATTGCCAAAGGGGGTCTTCGCCGAACGTCCGCGCGGGCCGCGGCCGGGTGTCTGCGGAGCTTTTTCCGTTTTGCCGAAACGTCGAACTGGTGCCGGCCGGGCATCGCGGGGTGCATCATGCCGCCGCTGGCCTATCCCGACAGACCGGTTCCCAAGGGGTTCGATCGCGACGAAGTCGAGAGGCTGCTGGCCACGACGGAAGATCCGACCCCGGTAAACTTCCGCGACCGCGCGGTGCTGACGATCCTTGCAACCTGCGGGCTCAGGGCCGGTGAAGTTGGCGCTCTGCGCGTCGAGGACATCGACTGGGAGCGGGACATGTTGCGTGTTTTCCGTCCCAAGACCGGCCGGACCGACACTTTTCCGCTGACCCCCTCCGTCGGCAACGCGTTGATGGACTATCTTCTCAAGGTGCGCCCGGAGGCGGGACGGGAGCGTGCCTTGTTCCTGACGCTGCAGGCCCCGTTCAGGCCGCTGACGAGCGGCGCCGTAGGGACGATCGTCCGCAGCCGCGCGAACCGCCTTGGCATCACCGGTAAGCGCCTGGGCGCCCATGCACTTCGTCATGCAGCCGCACAGCGGCTGGTCGACGAAGGGTACGGACTCAAGACCGTTGGCGATTTCCTCGGCCATTCCAGCCCGAGCGCGACAGCCACATACGCGAAGCTCGATCTCGCCTCGCTTCGCCCGGTCGCCGACATCTACCTGAAGGAGCTGCTCGATGAAACTGCGTGAAGCTGTTGACCGCTATGTTGCGTGGCAGCGCGACCACGGCGCCAAGTTCCGCTCAAGCGCCGAGACCCTCGATACGTTTTGTCGTCGAATCGGAGAGGACAGGGACTGTGACGCGGTAGGCGAAAATGAAATCCGCGGCTTCCTTGCCGGCAAGACGGTGCTCACCAGGACACGTGCCGTCAAGTACGGAACGCTTGCCGGGTTCTACAGGTTCGCGCTGAGCCGCGGGCATGTGAGCCGCATTCCCATGCCGCCGCGGGAGGCGGAGCCGCGGCCACCGGAGGTCGCACCGTCCTTCATCTTCACCCACGAGGAATTGCGGCGCCTGTTCAAGGCGGCAGGCGGAGGCCGCAGGCGTTGCCCCAAGCTCGATGCCGAGACCTTCCGAACATTCTTGCTCCTCCTCTACGGTGCCGGGCTGCGCTCCGGCGAAGCACGACGACTGACCGTGGCGGACGTGGACTTGGACTCCGCGGTGCTCGCCGTGAACGATACGAAGTTCTACAAAAGCCGCCTGGTGCCGGTCGGTGCTGACCTCGTCGGCGTGCTTCGCCGATACGCCGCCATCCGGGCACGCCGCCCCCGGACCGAGGGGACGCAATCCACCTTCCTCGCCTGCCGTGACGGATCGCCGCTGAACAAGGCCATCGTTTGCAATGCCTTCCATGCGACGCTTCGGGCGGCCGGCATCGACAAGGGCAAACCCGGATGCCGGGCGCCCTGCCTGCATTCGCTACGCCACAGCTTTGCCACCCACCGCCTGACCTCCTGGCATCGCGAGCGGGCTGACGTTCAACGACTCCTGCCGGCGCTTTCGACCTACCTCGGCCACGGTAGCGTGGCAGCGACGCAGGTCTACATATCGATGACCCCGGACTTGCTCGACGAGGCCAGCCACCGGTTCGAGCGCTACGTCGAGCACAACCCAAGCCCGGATGCCGGGCAGCATCGGAAAGGAGGCACAAGCCATGCCTGAACGCAACCCTACACTCGGCACTTGGATCAAGCGCTTCCTCATGAAGTATCTTCCGACCGAGCGCAATCTGGCCGTCAATACACTTAAGAGCTATCGTGACTGCCTGACGCTGCTGTTGCCCTTCGCGGCCGATCGCCGCGGCAAGCCAGTGGAACGGCTCGCGGTCGAAGATCTGTCCGCCGACCGCGTGACGGCCTTTCTCGGCCACTTGGAACAAGAACGGGGCTGCTCGGTGCAGACCCGCAACCTGCGCCTTACGGCAATCCGGTCCTTCGCCCGCTACGTTGCGGTGCACGACGCCACACTTGTCGAATGGGCCGGCAGGATCCGAGCCATTCCGCTCAAGAAAACGGTGCGGCCCCGGATCGTCTGGCTGTCGGCGGAGTCCATGGACGCCATGATCGCCAGTCCGGACAGACGCACCGTAGCAGGGCGGGTCGAGCACGCCCTCCTGCTGTTCCTCTATAACACCGGGGCGAGAGCCTCCGAGGCAGCGGGACTGCAGGTGGAAGATCTGCATCTCCCGGAACGCACGGGCGAAAACGCGCGTGCAACGATCCATGGCAAGGGAGGAAAGATCCGCATCACTCCGATGTGGACGAGCACCGCCAAGGCCCTCGCCGCTCTCTCCAGGGACCGCCCGCCCGGCTGCGGGAGCGTCTTCTGGAGCCGGCATCGCAAACCCTACACCCGGCATGGCATCATCGAACTCGTGCAGCGTGCCGCCGCCCGCGTGCCGGAACTCACAGGGCAAAAGATTACGCCCCATGTGCTTCGACACTATATCGCCCGCCGGACTATGTCGGGCGCCATGATGCGAGGAACCGTAACGGCATGAATTCTCACGACCTGCGTGGGAGGCCTGACCCCGACCACCCGACATAGTTCGTCTCCTGTTACAGGCCGCCCAGAAACTCTAGCAGCGGATCGCTGGGTCGGTAGCGGCCGGTTCTGCCGGTCGGAGGTATTGTCTTGGCGAGTGCCTGCTCCTTCATGGCCAGTGTCGCCTCCACGTAGATCTGAGTAGTCTCGACCCCTTCATGGCCGAGCCAGAGTGCGATCACCGAGCGATCCACACCGGCCTGCAAGAGGTCCATGGCCGCCGTGTGCCGCAAGCGGTGGACGGTGACTCGTTTCTGATTTAACGACGGGCATCTCGCCGCAGCCGTCACGCGGTGTTTGTTCAATAGGTACTGAACTCCATGGACAGTCAGGCGTTCGCCTCTGATGTTGGGAAAGAGCACGTCCATGTCGCCACGCGGCGGCTCGCGCAGCCAGCCCTTCAGCACGGCGCGGGTCGGTTTGGCCAGCGGTGTGCAACGTTCCTTGCGTCCCTTGCCGACGACCCGCAGGTGAGCGCCACTGCCCGAGACGAGATCCTGTCGTTTGAGACCGGTCATCTCGGACAGGCGCAGGCCGGTCTGCACGGCAGTGAGAATGAAGGCGTGATCGCGCCGTCCCGACCAAGTGTCTCGATCCGGCGCCGCAAGCATGGCATCGACCTCGTCACGGCTGAGAAAGCCGACCTGTTTGCGGGTGAATCGTTTGCTCGGGATGGCGAGCACTCTCTGGATCTGTGCCGCATGAGTCGGCAGTTCGAATGCCGCGTATCGGAAGAAGGAGTGGATTGCGGTGAGTCGCAAATTGCGGCTTCGAACACTCAGCTTCCGGCGGCTTTCAAGTTCGTCCAGGAACCCGGTGATCAACGGGGCGTCGATCTGCTCGAAATCCAGGCTGGACGGCGGCCGATTGAGACGCTGTTGCGCAAATGTCAGGAACTGCCGGAACGTGTCCCGATAGGAACTGACGGTGTGGGGGCTCGCCTGGCGTTGTTGCATCAGGCGCTGAGTAAAGAAGCGCTCCAGCAGGGGAGCGAGGCTCGTTGTGCAACTCATGATCGGCTCTCCCAACGACGCTCGAGTCGGCGCATGGCTTCGCCCATCAACTCGGGAGAGGCTTCCAGATACCAGTGCGTGTCGGCAATGTGCACGTGACCCAGATAGGTGGCAAGGACCGGCAGGAGCCGCTCCGGGTCCTGATCGTGCCGATACCAGTTCACCAGTGTTTTGGTTGCGAAACGATGTCTGAAATCATGCAAGCGCGGCCCGTGGCTGTCGTTCGCGCCGCGCAAGCCAATCTGGCGTGACAACGCATAGAAGGTGCGGCGGATTTCCGAAGCGTCGAGTTGGTTTCCGCGGCTGGAAACAAACAGCCAGGGCGATACCTGACGACCTGCCCAATGGTGCTGGCGACGGGCGATGTAGTCGGCGAGCACTTCGCATGTCGATCGGTGCAACGGAGCCAGGCGGACTCGATCGAACTTGGCGTGGCGCACCGTCAACAGCGCGGCGTCGAGGTCGACGTCAGTGAGCTCCAGACTGCGCGCTTCGCCCACACGGAGGCCCGTGACACTGAGCAGACCGTACAGGCAATAGTAGACCCACGGGCGCAAGGCGCTTCGTTCACCACAGCCCGACAGGTTGAGTGCCGCGCGCAGCAGATCCTGGATCTCCCGATCCGAGTACAGATACGGTTTTGCCCGCTTGGGCCGAAACGGCAGTAACCCCGGGGATGGGATCTCGGTGCGCGGATCGGCGCCCTTGCGATAGCGTGCGAAGATGCGCACGTGGCCCAGTCGCGCTGCCCATCGGGCAGGCTTTACGTTGACTGGCTGCTGCGCCCAGGCCAGCGCCAGCGCCTCGGTAATGAAAGGGGCCTGGCGTTGCTCCATAAATGCGGCGAACTTGAGCAAGCTTCGTTGGGTGTCTTTCAGTTTGAATCCCAGATTGCGTCGCATGCCGATATATTCGTCGATGGCTTGGCGAAGCGTGTTCATTGGACACCTCCGGGCCACGGCTGGGCCAGCATGCGCAACGACTGAATATCGACCTTGGCATAAATCCTGGTCGTGTCGGGGTGGCGATGGCCCAACACATCGCCGATCTCACCGAGCGAAGCTCCGCCGCGAATCATCTCAGTGGCGAGACCGTGACGAAATTGATGAGCGCCGCCAGTCGGTGCGTTCACACCGGCACGTTCGAGCGAATGGCGGACCAAGGAACTGATGGCACTGGCGTCCCGAAATCCGCGGACCGGCGCCCTGCTGCGCAGGAATACGCGTCGGCTGGCGCTCGATGGCCGTCCATTGCGCAGGTAGTCCGCAATCGCCTTGCCGACTTCATGGGGCAAGGGAAACGCCTTGCGCATTCCTCCCTTCATGTGTGCGTGCAGCGTTCCGGCGCGCCAGTCGATGTCGTCGAGTTCGAGAAAGACCACTTCGCTTGAGCGCAGCCCCAGACGCGCAAGCAGCAGCAAAATCGCATAGTCGCGACAGCCCATGGCGGTGTTGCGATCGATGCTGGCCAACAATCGGTCGACCTGATCGGCTGAAATCGCGCGTGGAAGCGATGTCATGGACCAGTTCGCAACGACGGGCACAGCGGCGGTCAAGTCCGGCATCCCCTCGCTACGATGGCACGCATACCGCAGGAAGGAGCGCAACGAGGTCGTCATGAGCTTTGCGCATGCCCTGTGCAAACCCGATGCCTCGTGCACGACGAATCCTTCGACGTCGCCGGCGCTCAAACTCAACAGCGTCACTTGCCCGTTGCCGAAACGATACTGCAGAAAAGCGCGAACGAAAGGCAGGTAGTTCAGTATCGTGGCCGGGGCAAGACCACGCGATTCCCGCAGATATTGCTCGTAGTCCAGCGCGTAGCGCTCGACCGCGGTCTTCCGATCCGCCGACGTCTTCTCGGCGGGGACCACCCCCTCAAGGCGCAGAAAATCAATCAGGTGCCTGAGCGCCGCCGCATCGCCATCGTAAAGCCGCTGGCACCGAGCACGATATCGCAGGTACCGCGCAGGGTGATCCGAGGTGAGATGGTCCGGATCGATGCCCTCGTGTTCAAGCCATGCATCGAAACCAGTTGCCAAAGAAACCCGTCGAGACATGGCCGACCGGCTGTATCCCTGCTGGCGGGCCCAATCCGAAAACGCATCGATCCAGGGTGCAAGCGGACCTCCGGACCCTCGCGACGGAACCAGACTGTTGTCATCGACATGCTTCATGGTGGACTCCTTACCCCTCCCGGGGCTAATGAATGGAGTCTTTACTATGTAGCTATCAACTCGCTTGGATCACTGAAAAAATCTGACTTAAGGGTCGTTACAAGACATAGTCAGGTGGGCGATATAGTGCCGCAGCGTATGGGGACTCACCCGCTTGCTTTGCAGGGTCGGGCAGTTCTCGGCTGCCATCCGGGCGTACTTCCGCACGATGCGCTCGATGCCGTCGCGACTGAAGCGGCCCCGGCGGTTGCTCGCGAACAGCGGTTGGTCCGGCGCTGCCGTCCGTTCTCCGAGCCAGCCGCGGAGAGCCTGTACACTGTCGGTGCGCAGCGGGGTTGCCCGTTCCTTGCGGCCTTTTCCCCGGCAATGGACATGCGCCTGGGACTGAGGCTCAAGGACCACGTCTCCGACATTGAGCCCGATCAGTTCCGAGACCCTGAGACCGGTTTGAAGGGCAACGAGCAACAGCGTTCTGTCGCGCCGCCCGATCCATGTAGACAGGTCGGGTGCCGCGAGAAGTGCGGTGCACTCTGCCCGGTCGAGGTAGTCGATCGTTCGTTTATCTTGGCGCTTTGCGGGTATGGCGAGAACCTTCTGGCAATGGTGCAGTAGGGCAGGTTCGTGGATTGCAACGAACTGGAAGAACCCGCGGATCGCCGACCTGCGCGCGTTGCGCGTGCGGGTGCTGTTTCCTCGAGCGTCCTCGACGAAGCACAGGAATCGGGCCACGAGACAAGCGTCGATGTCGGTGACAAGCAAATCGGCGGGCGTCCGCCCGATCTGTTCACAGGCGTAGCCGAGCAACAGCCGGAAGGTGTCGCGGTAACTGGCCACGGTGTGAGGACTGGCTTCCTTCTGGACGATGAGGCGATCGGCGAAGAAGCTCTGCAGATGGGAAGGCAATGAATACGTCGTCATGATCCCTCCCCTTGCGCGAGAGATCGTTCGGCTCGCTCAGTGGCCAGTTGAAGCAGTTCGGGCACCGCCTCCACGTACCAGTACGTACCGGCCGGGCTCTTGTGCCCGAGCCATGTGCTCAGCTTGTACATCTCCCGGTCAGGGTCCAAGCCGGATCGGTACCAGTCGATGATGGTTCTGACCGCCACGGTGTGCCGCATGTCGTGCAGGCGTGGCCCCCGGCCGGCTTTGCCGGTTTCTCTCCGCTCCCGCAGGCCGATTTCCTGGCTGACCCGCACGAAGTTGTATTCGGCGGTATGGATTTTGATACGTCGGCCGTTCTCGCCGACGAAGAATGCAGGCGTATCGGCCGCATCGAGAATCTGTTCACGTACAGTCCGGTAATCCGCCAGGCGCTCGGTGGTGCACGGGGTAACCGTGACCACACGGCCTGTATCGTTCTTGCCGGTCCGGACGCGCAGCAGGGCCGCTTCCAGATCGACATCCCGATCGTCGAGTCCCACCGCCTCGCCGATCCGGAGCCCCGTGACCGCGATCAAGCCAAACAGGGTCGCGTAGGTAGCCCCGCGCAAGCCCGATCTAGAAGGTAGCCGTGCCGCCTCGGTGACGATTGCGGCGATCTCCTCGTCGCTGTAGATGTAAGGTCGTGGCCGCCGCCGGCCCGCTGCAAACAAGCCCTTGGGCGGCACTTCGGTTCGCGGGTCGACGCTTTGCAGCCAACGGGCAAAGACGCGTACATGGCTCAACCGGTAGGACCAGCTTTGACTGCCAGCGGAACCGAACTGCTCTTTCCAGTTGAGGAACAGCTCTGTAGTGACCCATTCGGCCCCCTGTTCTGCCGCGAAGCAAGCAAATCTGCGTAGTGTCTGAACGGCACTGGCCGAAAGGCCGGTTCCGAAACGCTCCCGCTGGGCGAGGTACTGGCCGACGCGCTTGGTCAACGGGATCATCGTATCGCTCCCGGCACCGGCCATGACCGCGCCAGCGGTCGCAGTGCATCGATGTCGTACCGGGCGTAGGCGGTGGTCGATTGGAACGACCGATGGCGCAGCACATCGCCGATCTCCTCCAGGGAGGCGCCCCGGCCCAACAGTTCCATGGCCAGGCTGTGGCGCAGCGCATGGGCCCGGGCCCGCGCCTGCCCCCGGGGTGGAGTCAGACCCACCCGCTTGTACGCTTGGCGAAGTGCCCTGCGGATCGTCATCGACGACGCGAACGGTCGATACGGCGGTCGCACGGATACGAACACATGACGCGAAGGGCCGTTCCTGCCGTTGCGGATCCACAACACGAGCGCCTCTCCGACATCCACGGGCAACGGCATGTGGTCCAACTGCCCACCTTTGCCGCGGATGAGAATTCGGCCGGCCCGCCAGTCGATGTCGTCGAGCCGTAGAGCCGTCACTTCCTGTCCACGCAGACCGAGCCTGGCCATCAGCAGCAGCATGGCATGATCGCGCCGCTCGCGCGGACTGTCGCCGCTAATCGCCTCGAGCAGGCTCCGGACGGTGTCGGGTTCGAGATGACGCGGCAGCCCATTGCGCCGCCTCCATGCCACCCGCGGAACGGCCTCGCTCAGGTGGCGCGGGATTCTGCCGCTCCAGAAGAGGAAACGCAGGATGTTGCGAAGATAGGGGAGGCGCCAGTTGTGCTTTCCTGAGAAGCGATCCGCAAAAACGAAGATACGCTCGGCCGTGACGGCACTCGGTAGGTGCGGCGTCCGGCCATCCGAGCGGCAGAACGTCGCGAAGCTCTTCAGGACGGTCCGGTGAGTACGCAGCCGTCCTCCGATCATCCCGCGATGCTGCCGCAGCCAAGCATCGAACTGTGCGCTCAACTCTTCCAGGGAGCCTGACGCGGGCGGCGGCGCGGACGGCGCCGGAACGATCACACCGGAATCGATCAGATAGCCGGTGAACCGCCGTGTGACCATCATCAGTTCCCGCTTCATGTACGGAGTGCCCGCCGCTGGCACACTGGTCACTGCGAGTTGAGCAAGGACGCGTGCATCGAGTTCATCGGCCCCGAGACTGCGGGCTTCGACCTCCGCACAAAGTCGACCGGTCAAGCGCCGGAAGGTTGAAACGGTGCGCTCGGCATAGCCTTGCGCTGCAAGAAACTTCAAGAATGCGCTGCGATGCGGCGCCAACCAGGAGGACTCCACCAGCGTGAACGACGATGGCGGTGATACACAGGAAGACATAATCGATACCTTTCGTTTGAAACACGAAAGGAACCTACGCCAGAACAGAGCACTGTTATCGGGAGCGCGCTATTACAATCCCGAAGCCAAGAACCATCGCGAACCAAGACCAGTGAAGATGAACGAGTCCAGGTCCTGCGACCGGGTCATCGACAAACCACCGAATCATGGCCGATTGATTATGCCGACAAACTTTGCCCAATGGCATGGTTGATCAACGAGTTAGACCGTGTTGTCGGCATAAAACGACTGTCGGCATGTCAGGCGATATGCCGATATCGGCATATCGCCTGCGAACGCAGCCTGCGAGCGCCGGTCATCGGCCGCAAGCTCAGCTTCGGCAACGACAGTTGGATCGGCGCGCGCCTGACGGCCATGCTGTACGGCGTCTTCGCCACCCTGAAGCGCAACGACATCGACCTCGACCATTGGCTGCATGACTGGCTCACCGCCTGTGCCGAGGCGGGCGGACCGCCGACCGACCTGACGCCCTGGCTGCCCTGGTCGATGACAGCGACGGAACGTGAACGGTTGCACCAGCCGCGCGCGCCGCCCCGTCATGCCTGAGCCCGCCGATGCGTTGGACGGCGTCCCCGCCGACCACGTCGTGTGCCACTATCACGGGCGCGACTTCACGGCCGCGGAGATGCGCCTGTTGCGCGCCTTGATCGCCAGTCCGCCGGCCCGGCACCGGGCCGCGTTGTCGCGCGCCTTCTGCGAGCGCATCGCCTGGCTGCGGCCCGACGGTGGACTCAAGGACATGGCCGCTCGCGTGGCCATGCTCGCCATGCACCGCGACGGCTGGATCGCGCTGCCGCCGCCGCGCCGTCCCCGCTACCCGCCACGGCACGTCAACCCGCAACTGAGCCAGCCGCCGCTACTGCCGCCGCCGGCCACTCTCGATGAGGCCCGACCCCTCCACCTGGTCCGCATCAGCGCACGCGACCGCCACGCCAGCGACCAGTGGAACGCTTGCGTCGCGGCCCATCACTACCTCGGCTACACCCCGCTGACCGGCGCCCAGATGCGCTACGCCGCCTACGACCGCTTCGGCTGCCCCCTGGCCATGCTCGGCTTCGCCGCCGCCGCCTGGCATCTCGCACCCCGCGACCGCTTCATCGGATGGTCACCCCAGACCCGACAACGCCACCTCGGCCAGATCGTCAACAACTCCCGCCTGCTCGTGCTGCCCTGGGCGCGCCTGCCCAACCTCGTCTCCCACCTGTTCAAACTCATCCGCGGCCGCCTCGCCGACGACTGGCAGGCCCAGTACCGCATCACGCCCGTGCTCATCGAAACCTTCGTCGAAACACCCCGCTTCACCGGAACCGTCTACCAGGCCTCCGGATGGATCCCCGTCGGAACCACCCAGGGCCGGGGACGCCAGGACACCCACAGAAACCACACCCTGCCCAAAAAGAACATCTGGCTCTTGCCCCTGAGGAAAGACTGGAAACGCATCCTCAACCGGTAAAACATCTACCCGTCAAACACAAGACGAGCGAACGCTTACCCCTCGACAGCCCTTGCCGGGCTGTCTGAAATAGCATAACTCATTGTTTCATATACGATTAGCCTCCATCCGGCGGCGGGCGGGCCGGATCATTTTTAGTATGACCTAATATAAATTGTCCGAAATCATCAGGTTGAAATCCTATTTATTCATTAAAAAAACAAATTATATCGCATTATATATCTTGATATAGAACCATTAAATGCGTATCGTATGACCTAACAGTCATGGTCAGCATCGTCAAAAAAACCATCCGCGGCAAACCCTACTACTACGCCCGCCAGTGCAAGCGCGTCGACGGCAAACCCAAGATCGTCTGGCAAAAATACCTCGGCCGACCCAACGACATCCTCGCCGCCATGAGCGGCGACGCCAACCCCAAGCCCACGGCCGCCCTCGTGCGCGAGTTCGGCGCCGTCGCCGCCCTCCTCGGCCTCGCCCAACGCCTGCGCCTCGTCGAGCACATCGACCGCCATGTCCCCAAGCGCGGCTCCGGCCCCTCCGTCGGCACCTACCTGCTGGTCGCCACCCTCAATCGGTGCGTCGCCCCCTGTTCCAAGGCCAGCATCGCCAAGTGGTTCGACAACACCGTCCTCAACCGCCTGCTCGACATCGAGGCGCGCCAACTCAGCAGCCAGCGCTTCTGGGACAACATGGACCGCGTCTCGCGCCAAGCCATCCAGGCGATCGAGCGCGACCTCGTCGCCGGCCTGGTGCGCGAGTTCGATGTCGACCCGCGGCGCGTGCTGTTCGACGCCACCAACTTCTTCACCTTCATCGATACCTTCAACACCCGTTCCACCCTCGCCCAGCGCGGCCACGGCAAGGAAGGCCGCAACCTGCGCATCGTCGGTCTCGCGCTGCTCGTCGCCGCCGACTCCCACTTGCCACTGCTGCACCGCACCTATGCCGGCAACACCCCCGACGCGCCCACCTTCGCCAGCCTGACCGACGCGCTCGCCGCGCGCTACCGCGACATCTGCCACGCCGCCGAACACATCACGCTGGTGTTCGACAAGGGCAACAACTCCAAGGACAACCTCCAGGCGGTCGCCGAGAGCCCCTATCGCTTCATTGGCTCGCTGGTGCCCGCCCAGCATCCCGACCTGCTCAAGACGCCCGCCCGCAAGCTGCGCCCGCTCGACGGCGACGGACTCCCGGGCGTGAGCGCCTGGCGCACCGTTCGCACCGTGCTCGGCGCGCAACGCACCGTGCTCGTCACCTACAACGAGAACCTGTTCGCCGCCCAGTCGCAAACGCTGCTGCGCGAAATCGCCAAGCGCCGGCAACGCCTGCGGGAGCTCCAGCACCGCCTCCAGGGCTGGCGCAGCGGCCGCGTGCGCGGCCCCAGGCGACCGGCCGTGCAAGGCGTCGAGAAAAAGGTGGCCGCGTGGCTCAAGGCGCGCCACATGAAGGACCTGTTCAAGGTCGACATCGGGGAATCCGACGGACTGCCGAGATTGCATTACCGGTTCGACCGGCGCGCTTGGCAGCGCTTGCAGAAAACGCTGCTCGGCAAGACGCTCATCTTCACCGACAACGCGGACTGGAGCGATGCCGAGATCGTGCGCGGCTACCGCGCGCAGCATCATGTCGAGAACGCCTTCCGCCACATGAAAAATCCGCACTACATCGCCCTGCGTCCGCAGCACCACTGGACCGACCAGAAGATCGAGGTGCATGTCTTCTGCTGCGTCCTCGCATTGCTTTTGTGCAGTCTGTTGCAACGCGAAACGCGCCGCCGCGGACTGTCCTGCTCCATCTCAGAGTTGCTCGAACGCCTCGGCCGCATCCGCGAGGTCGGCGTCGTCTACCCGTCCCCGGGCAAGCGCCGGGCCCCCACCGTCCAGATGACCGTCTCGCAAATGACCGACGACCAGCGCGCGCTTTATGATGCCCTCGATCTGCGCCGCTACCTGACCGCGTAGGTCATACGAAAATTACCCGGAATATCTTTATCGATCAAATTCTTACGTGTCGAACACGGTAAACTCGGGCTAGGTGTCGCTCAATGCCGGAACAGAAGTTGAGTTGGTTCACACTGGAACGGAGAGATCGTATGTGGCCGCTGGGTACCTATACGGAAAACGGGGCCTTCTTCTGAAGAAAACTCAGATCAATTAGGTTTCTAAACAATTATGATTCGGAGGAAGAGTAGTGGAACTTGCTTTGCTGATCGCAATCTTGGTAACAACTGGCTTGCTGGCTGCTCGAAAAGGATACGCATTCGTCTACTGGGTTATGGCTGGCGGCATCATTGGCTTGTTGATTCTAGCGTTCCTCCCATTTGTGAATGAGAAGTCAGATGTCTCTGATGCGACTGAGAGGAAAAAACTAAAGTCGAGAGGTAACACAATTGGTGGTGTGATATCAGCCATAGGGATTTCGGTAATGATAGCGCTCCTCATTTCAGTATGATCCGATCCCTTTCTGGATTGAGCGACTGCTATAGGTTCATCCTCCCTGACGCAAAGAAAATGACAAGTTGATGTCATTGTTAACGCATATCGCGCTTAGGAACTATCCGCCTCGGGTCGGCATGTCCTTGCAATAGGTTCTGCTGTTGGTACCCGAAAGGAACCCATGAAACGTGTAATCTCAAGCTATGGCGTCGAGAATACATAATCACTCATTGAACGCGCTGCCGCCGGGTACGGCTTTGGGCGACTATGTCATCGAATCCGAATTGGGCTGTGGCGGGTTCAGCGTCGTTTATCTGGCGCGCCACAATCTCACCGTCGATGACCCGGAGCGCACCTGGTGGGTGGCGATCAAGGAATACCTGCCTACCGAGGTGGCGGGACGGGACCGGGATGGACTGACGGTGCGCCCGACACGCTCCGATCTTTGGGAAGCGTTTGATGAGGGTCTCAGACGGTTCAAGGAAGAAGCACTGCATATGGTGAGGTTTCAGCGCCTGGGGAGTGTGGTGGATTGTCTGAACCTGTTCGAGGCGAACGGGACTGCCTATCTGGTGATGGAATATGACGACGGCCTGCCGCTGTCGGAGTTTCTGCGATTGCGCGAGGAGCAGGGTGTTCCCTGTTCCGAGGACGATCTGATGGCGGTAATGGTGCCGTTGCTGGAGTGCCTGACCGAGGTGCACCGGGCGGGGGTACTGCATCGGGACATCAAGCCGGGCAACATTTTCGTGCGACGGGAGGACGATGTGACGGGTCGGGCGGCGGCACCGATGCTGCTCGACTTCGGGGCGGCGAAGCAGGATTATCTGGGGAAGCACAGCCGGTCCGGGGCGCCCTACACGCCCGGTTACGCAGCGTTGGAGCAGACGTCGTCGATTGACAGGATGGGCCCGTGGACGGACATTTACGCGTTGGGCGCGGTGATGTGGCGATTGGTGGCGGGTGGTAGCGGGGACCCGCGCTTGTTTGCGTCAGAGGAGTCGGTGGACCCGCCGCCGGGCACCTGGAATCCGCGGCCGGTGGATGCGCAGCAGCGGTTGGCGGCGATGAACTGGCGGCCGCCGCGGCCGGACCCGATGCCGAGTGCGGTGGATTTGGGTGCGGGGCGTTTCTCGCCGCACCTGCTGGAGGCTGTTGACCACTGTCTGGCGCTGTACCCGGAAGACCGTCCTCGAGAATGCGACGAGTTGCTCCCATTGCTGAAAGCTGAGGAAAACGAGCACAACTGGTACAACGAGCCAGATGATGATCAGGACTTCTTTGAGACAGATTGGAATAGGCATGTCGACTCGGTAGGTGGGCTTTCCGCCTTCCGCAGCGGAGAGCAGCAAAAGGAAGGCAGCCTTCCCGAGGCATCTCTAGCATCATCGGCAATGTCACCAAATCATCATGTCGAATCAGTGTCCGGGTTGAAAATATTGCGTCGCCAGCGCGAAGACCGTGCGCAACGGCTGCGACGCATTGCGCGAGAGTCATCGGAATCAGAACCGAGTCCCCCAAATGCGGAGGAAGTCACCAAACCGGATAGGCGGCCTCTATTGCGACGCTTGGCAAGTGGAGACCTCGGCCTTGGTCGGTCGTACTGGCTCTACGGTGTCCTGCCCTACGCAGCGATTGCGTACATTGCGCAGGTAATGTCATTTGAAATTGTAGTGATGTTGTACGTTCTACTCGTACCATATGCCCTTACCGTGACGGTGGGTGTCTTCAAAGCGGCGGAAAAATATGGGGGCTCCAGGTTCTGGGCTGTTCTGGCACGCATTTTCTCGTCAATTAATTGCATCTCGATTGTTGCAGGAGCAGTGCTGTTGCTCGCTGCGGTGGACTATTGACCGATTCTTGTGAAGGCGTGCGCGAACGCGCAACTCGAACTCGTGTGTATTGCTATTTGACGTTTGCGTTCCAACACTACATTGAACAGGGGTGAATCGCTTGGTCAAAATGCCGGTGCAGATTTCAGGGATCGCGATCCGTAACATCTACGGAGTACGGAAACCCAACCATGGTCCAACATATCGGACGCTGTTGAAGGCCAGAAACGCTCACCAATAGAAGCAAGTTTTTGCCGCCCACAATTCGAGGCACGCAAAAGGCGATCGGAAATTGATAGGAAGATAGACGTGAAAAAAAAGTTGTCTGGCGGTGTTTGCGGCAATCGCTGGTTGATCTGCATAGCTGTTGCATGCGCAACGTCATGGTGGTCCTGTTTTCCACTTGAGGCCGCACAATCGACTACGAATAGCACCTTTGGAGCGGGACCGGAATCAAGTCGAGGCCTCGTACACACTGGGGAGACCTTTTCCGATCTATTCACATCGGGTGGTCGTGGACCTGACATGGTGGTGATTCCGGCAGGCGACTTCCTTATGGGCTGCATGTCGGGGAAATATTGCTATGCCTATGAAAACCCCGTACATGGCGTTCGAATTGCTCGACCGTTCGCTTTATCCAGGCATGAAACAACGTTTGCCCAATGGGATGAGTGTGTCTCGGGTGGCGGATGCGGAGCGTATCGTCCTGATGATCTTGGTTGGGGTCGAGGAGACAGACCCGTGCTAAACATAAGTTGGGAAGATGCCAAACGATATGTGTCGTGGCTGTCGCGCGAGACAGGTGAGCCATACCGATTGCCTAGTGAGTCGGAATGGGAGTACGCGGCGCGCGCAGGTACTGTAACACTTTTCCCCTGGGGTGATGAACTTGGTGATGGACGCGCAAATTGCGATGGATGCGGAAGCAGGTGGGATGACACCGAGACAGCGCCGGTAGGGTCGTTTCGCCCAAACGGGTTTGGTTTGTACGATATGCACGGCAACTTGTGGGAGTTGGTAGAGGATTGTTGGAACGACAGCTACGAGGGTGCGCCGACGGACGGGGGACCACAATTGAGTGGGATGTGCACGGAACGCGTGTTGCGAGGCGGTTCGTGGAACTTTGAGCCAGTAGACATCCGCTCAGCGAGCCGAGGCAGCTACTCCGCGACGGGACGGAGTGATTTTTTTGGATTTCGGGTTGCCCGGGCGATTGCGCCCCGTGTTCCTCCCGAAGCAGGCCGGTCTGCCGTTTCAAAAGCCGAACGAACTCAGAACGAACGCCTACAACACGTACCACAACCAATGGACACGTTCGCCGACGAATTGACAACCGGCGGGCACGGACCGCAAATGGTAGTCATGCCTGTGGGAAGCTACCGGATGGGATGTTTGTCGGATGACGATGCATGTGTTGACGACGAGAATCCAGTCCACGAAGTGCGGATTTCTCGACCGTTTGCGTTGTCGAGATATGAAGTAACGCGGGGGGAGTTCAGACGATTTGTGGAGGCGACGGGGCAGTCGACGGGGGACTCGTGCAGGGTGTACGAGGCTGGCAGTTGGGAAACTCGCAGTGGATACAATTGGCAGAATCCGGGCTTTCGACAATCGAATCGGGATCCGGTGGTATGCGTGAGTTGGCAGGATGCGATGGCCTACCTGTCTTGGTTGACACAGGAAACCGGCAATTCGTACCGGTTGCCGAGCGAAGCTGAGTGGGAATTCGCGGCGCGCGGAGGAACGGAGACGAAGTATCACTTTGGGGATGCTCAATCCCAATTGTGCGATTGGGGAAACGGTGCAGATTTGAAGGCAATGTTGAGATTTTTTCGCCTGGGCGTGGCAACCTGCTGGGACAGTTTTGTCGACACAGCGCCAGTTGGATCGTTTGGGGCAAATCAATTCGGCTTGCATGATCTGCATGGAAATGTATGGGAGTGGGTTGAAGATTGCTGGAACGACAGCTACGAAGGTGCTCCGGGCAACGGGAGTGCCTGGGCGAGTGGTGAGTGCGGGAAGCATGTTTTGCGAGGAGGGTCTTGGCATGCCTATCCGGGAATGCTCCGCTCCGCTTTCCGTAATGTGGCAGCCTCGGACCATCGACACAGCACGGATGGATTTCGCGTAGCCCGGTCGCTGCTTCATTGACCCATGTTTCCCCGGAGTCAATACTCAAACTGGTCTTTGTTTTTTGCTAGGAGAGGCGTCGAAGCTGAACAACCCTTTGAGTGTAAATCAAGTTTCAGGGGTAAGATGGTTGTCTACCAGGGCGAATAGTCATCGCAAAGGCCAGTAGAAGGAGAAAATCGGAATGGAAAGACCATTCTTTCTCGGACGTCTAATTTGTATTTTTTTGCTCGCAACAGCGGTCGGTTGTTCGCGCGTTTCGGATCGGCTATCGAATATCTTTGACAGAGTAGAACAAACTAAAGCGTTGTCTGCCGAAACACAGGTGAAAATGCTTCGTGGCGCGTTGCAGTCGTATCGCATTGATGTGGGCGAATACCCGTCGACGTCAGAGGGACTTACAGCGCTAATGGCGCCGCCGCCAGATGCAGCCTACTATTGGGATGGTCCTTACCTGATGGACGAGATTCCGCTTGATCCTTGGGACACTCCCTACCAATACGAATATCCCTCAGAGACGTCAACCGGCTTTGCTTTGTATTCGTTAGGCGCGGATGGTAGAACAGGCGGGGAGGGCGTCGATGCGGACATCGGCTACCTGCCGCAATGATCAGCGTAATGGGGTTGAGGGTATTTACAATGACATTGAGATGATCGAAGATCCGCCACATCCGGGCCTGCCGGGCCTGTGGCCAGGCGTTCTACATCAGAGAGAGGGTCTGTACCAAGTGCGGCAAGGTGGCTCCGATCACCCGTTCTGGATATATGGGGGATGCCTTGCTGTTCCTCATTGTGATAACGGTTCTGGTCGTGAGTTGCGTAGTCAGCTAGTCTAACGTTTCCGGCGACTCCGGCTAGTTAGCTGTATGATTCCCAAGGTGACGCCCTCCTTGGCTGCCGTAGACCCCTCGGAGTGACTATTGGCATTGACGGGATAACCTCGGAGTCAACGGCAATTTGCTTATCCATGCCTCTAACCCATGCCCCAATTCAACCGGCTAACGGAGACTTAAGAAGATGTATCGGCCCATAACCAACCTCCTCTACTGTTGCGCCTTCGCCATCTCCCACCTGCTCTACCCCGCAGATGCATTTGCTGAGGCCCCGCAGGATTGTGGTGGGTGGTACCTCAGAGATTCGGGTAACGACCCAAGCCGGCCTCATCCGTTTTTTGCCCGAGCATCGGCGAACACGATACAGAAGTGCTTGAAGTCTGGCGCTGATCCGAATTCGGCACCATCTGGGTATTCACCGCTTCACCATGTGTCCAAGCACGGAAACTCGGCCGCCGCTTTGGCGCTGCTTGAGGGCGGCGCAGATCCCAACTTGGCCGCCTCTAACGGCATTCGACCACTACACCTTATTGGTCATAGCCTCGAAATGCTACGCATTTTACTCCACGCGGGCGCAAATCCTAGCGCCAGAGATCAACTTGGCCAGACGCCGTTGTTCTTTGCGGCCAACGAAGCAGTCGTGAACGAGTTGATTAAAGCGGGCGCCGATCCGAACGCCAAAAGTAAATATGAGTATACGGCCCTAAGATCTGCGCGGAAAACTGACGTGCTCCTTGCGTTGTTGCGTCATGGCGCCGACCCGAATCCACGAGAAAGCCCTTGGAGCGAGCGTCGTACCGGGGAAGCAGTGTTGGCATTGATTAAGGCAGGTACGAAAATCCCTAGCGATGTTAGCTATCGCTCTCCGCTGTACGATGCTGTGCTTGACGAAAGGGGCGTACGTGCCCTCGCGAGTGCAGGCGCAAGTGTCAACGCCGTATGGAACGGTGCCACGCCTTTAATGTCGGCCGTGCGAGCACCGAATCTTTCCTTGGATGCCCGCCACGCTATTGTGGCCGCATTGGGGGACCTCGGCGCTGATCCGAACGTGGCGGATAGATTCGGCAGAACGGCACTCGATACTGCTTCTGACATACGGCTGATCCGCGCGCTGAGGAAACTTGGCGCAAGGGTACGGATTGAGTGTTCCGAGTGGCGTTCGATGAACCAGCGACAACTATCGCAGAATGATGGCGGGACGTTTTTGAATAAACTGGCTCGGGTAACTGCAGAAGACGTCAAGCATTGCGTCCAAGCCGGAATTGACCCGAACGCGAGTTTGAAAACCGAGTTTGGCTCGACGACCACCACTCCTTTGCATACGGTGTTGGACGAGGAGGCCGCTGCTGCACTGATCAATCTTGGCGCGAATCCTAGCGCTAGGGACAAGGCTGGCAGAACGCCTTTTCACATTGGAAATCACATCCTGCTATTGATCGCTGCCGGTGCCGAAGTTAATGCACGGGATGATAGCGGTCAGACGCCTTTACACTATGCTGCAGAGCGAGCTTCCCCAGAAGACGTTCAAGCACTTCTAGCGGCGGGCGCTGACGCGAACGCGCTAGACGTGAATGGCGACGCCGCAATTCATTTGATTCACGGGGCCACCACTCGCGCGCGAAGGCTGGCTACGGCCGAACTTTTGGCTAGTGCGATGGAAATGCCGCTCGATTGCGCACCTTGGTTCGTATCCGGCTGGTTTGGGAGCGCGTGGGATGACTTTTCGATGATGACCGAGAAATCTATGCCAAACAACCCTGATCGATGTCTTGACTCGTGGAGCCGCGTATTGGGCAACGGGGCTGCGCCTCCATTAATCCTCGCAGCTTCTCGGAACATCGATCCTGATGTCATCCGCAAGATGGTGAAAGCCGGTGCCGACCCGAACCAGCTCCTTACCTTAAAGGGTTTCAATGATGAACAGGAGCAGGTGACAGATTTTCCGCTTTATACGGCCGCCTACTTCAATAACAGCATTGCTTTGCGCACCCTACTTGAGCTTGGTGCAGATCCTAACATTTCAGTACACAGTGACTTTTCAAAAGGGGGGTACGTGCCACTACACTTAGTGACGGCTATGGACAATGCGGTGGCGGTAGCAGCTTTGCTGGAGAAAGGCGCGGACCCGAACGTCCGCGGTGTACTCGGCGAAGGCGCTTTGGGTATCGCGAGGAGAGTGTCGGCTAGTGCTAGCGTAGTTGAGATGCTGATCGCTGCCGGAGCCGAGTAGGCTTGAGAAGTCGTCGGCCCAAATGAGATGGAAGCGGAGGGCGCGGGCACTAAGGCGGAACTCGCATTGCCGAAAGGGGTCAGCGGAAAGCGTCTTTGGCGCGAAGGACGGCGGCACTCCATTCTCATGAAAAAGCCTCCGGCAAACTCGGGGCGATTCAATCCATACACTGTCCTTGGGTGGAGTGCAGTGAAAGTGATGGCAAACGGGTCGGTCCATACAAAACACTGCCACGAACGGTGCTATCCTCTCCCTGACGCAAATTTGGTTCTAATCCAAAGGACTTAGCCACGATAGCCCGCGTTCCCTGTGTATCGCACGGAATTCTGGTATCTCCCGCGCCAAGTCTGGGCTTATACGGTCGACACTTTTCTCGACGCGGTTTTCGCGGAAGTAACTGTACTCTGCATACAAACAGCCCGCTGGACAGTCGCCCCATGCGTTTCGGAACACCACGTGCCATCCTCCCAAACCCCAATGGGCGTGAAGATCTGGTCCTGATACAAGGTTGGTGTTGAGAGAGGCTCTACTTACGCCTTCCAATGACCCGTACGCCTGCGCCACCGAGGCGATGTCGATGTTTGGGTCGAGCTCGATGTGGAAGGAGGAGGGGAATGTCACGAAACTCTGTAACCTTTGTAGACCAAAGCTGCGGTTGAGTTCGTCAAACTCCCGACATCCTGTGTGGAAGAGCCCGGAGGTTCCTGCGCGTGGCAAACTGTGGGAAACCGCAGTAGCCAAAGATGGCTCAAGCTTTAAGAGAAGCACTCCGGGTTGATGGTCCATGCGAGCCGTTATCTCAGTCGTCCATGGCCAGTCGGTTCGAATCTTAGACAACGTTGGCATCAGCCCATTTCCCATATCGATGTCTATGCCTCGATGCCGAAGATTCCGCTCTTCATCGTCCATGATTGGACTTGGGATTGATTCGTGCACCACGACAACCGGAGGCCAGTCTTCGCAAGATGCATTCAGGGTTAAGGCGATCGAGAACAACGCCACCCGAAACAGCTTTGTCGCACCGTGCCTCTTACTCTTCCAATCCACAGTTGTTAGCCGGACACTACAAGAAAATGACAAATGAAATCAGAATACTATGATCGTACCGAACGTTCCGACCAAGGTACAACAGCCAACGCTCGTGTAAGTGTCGAAGTGGCTTTCGGTGAGAAGTCATTCATCCGGGCGGTCGCCTGCAGAAGCAACTGCGGAATCTGTTGATGGCCGACGACCCCAATCAGGCGCGCGCGATTGCCAAGATCGTACCGTTTCGCGCTAGTATGAATATGCGGACGCAAGTTGAATGAGATACATGGATAGAAAGGAATAGTGAGTAATGACCCTCACCGAAGCCATGGAGACCTTGAGCTACGCCGAAGTGCATGCATGCTTCGTAGAGTGCTATCCAGAAATGGGTGTTTACGATGTGGCCGCACACCTCAAGGTCTTCAATGAGCTACGCATGCTTCAGCCGGTTGATGGCGAAACCAAAAAAATTCGTATCGAAGTGAGGCCGGCGGAATCAGCGCAAAGCGACACGTATGCAGATGTTTCGGGTATTCGGCCAGAGGATGACCAGGAATTGGCCATAGAGTTCGAGCCGTGGGAAACTTGGTTGGGCATGGAAATTGAAAGTAAGCGGGCAAACAAGGCCGTTCTGGACTTTCGCCGCCTATTGAGGAGGTGGGTCTCGGGTGCGGCCGAGGTC
This sequence comes from Candidatus Azophilus sp., assembly GCA_965220425.1. Lineage (GTDB taxonomy): Bacteria > Pseudomonadota > Gammaproteobacteria > Pseudomonadales > Azotimanducaceae > Azophilus. The sequence goes on from OZ244830.1 coordinate 910,318, forward strand.
GGAACGTAACGGCCGATCCGCGAACAGCGTCTTCCAGACCCGCGGCGTCAGCTCGTTGACTCGCTTCGCGGGATGTTGACCGACCCGCTGCAGAACATCGACGAGGTAGGGGTACGGATCGACACCCTGCAACTGGCAGGTAACCAGCAGGCTCTGGATCACGCCTATCCGCCGAGCGCCCAACTCCGTCCACGCATAATGTTGAATTCAACATTATGCGTGAAACGTTAAGCGACTCGTAATGTTGAGTCGCAGGCGTCCGGCCCCGCGCTGACTGGCGACAGGGCCGGAATCGCTTAACATTTCTATAACGAGCGTGCGTCCTGCAAAATCGCGAGCAGCCGGTCGGGAGCGTCGGGGAACGAGCCCTTGGCGATCACGGGCGGCCTGTTTTCGGACAGAATGGCAAGCTTTCCGACAGGATCTGCCCGCAGGTAGATTTCCGTGCTCTGTATGCTGGTATGGCCCAGCCACAGGGAGACCTTCCGTATATCGCCGGTGGCCTCCAGCATGTGTAGGGCACAGCTGTGACGAAGCACATGCGGATGGACCCGCTTGTCGGCAAGGGACGGTTCCGCCGTCTCCGCCGCCTTGGCATGGAGCGCGAGGCGATGCGCGAACCCGTGCCGGCTCATCGCCTGTCCTCTGGAGTTCAGGAACAGGTGATGATCCGTGACCTCGGGGCGAACCTTTAGCCAGTGCCGGATCACTTCAGTGGTTTCTTTCCACAGCGGCAGGCCACGCTCCTTACGGCCTTTGCCCATGATACGAAGGGTATCGAGACCGGGGTGTCCGAGGTCTTCCAGCATCACGCCGACCAGTTCGGACACGCGAAGCCCCGCGGCATAGACAAGATGAAGCATGGCCCGGTCCCTCAGCCCGGCCGGTGTTCCGGGATCCGGAGCGTCCAGCAGAGCCTTGATTTCCTTGTGATCCAGATAGTGGACGACCGAGTGATCATGGGCCTTCATAGGTATGGCATGAACCTGCCGGGCCAGGTCGAGACAGGATGGCAGACGGTATTCAAGATAACGGAGAAAGGATTTGATCGCAGCCAAACGGACGTTTCGCGTGCTGACGCTGTTATTTCTGTCCACCTCGAGATGGTCGAGAAAGCCGAAGATCAGTTCCACCGTCAGTTGTTCCAACGTGATGGTGCAGGGCCTGACCTTGAAGCGTTCGGCGATATAGCGGACCAGCAGCATGAGGCTGTCGGCGTAACTCGCGATGGTGTGACGGCTGGCATTTCGCTGGCGCGGCATGTGTTCGCGGAGAAAGCCGCACACGTGGGGAGCCAGATTGGTCATGACGCGGCCCTCCCCGTGTGAAGTTTCTCGGCCTTGTCGGCAATTCCCCGGAGCAGGACCGGCGTCGCGTGGAGATACCAATAGGTCGAGGAAACGCTGACATGGCCCATATAGGTTGACAGGGCGAGGATATGCCGACTGATGTTGTCATGATCGGTGGCGGTCGCTTGCTCGAGAGACCTGACCGCAAATTTGTGCCGCAATTGATGGAGCGTTACCCCGCGTTCTCCCTTGCCGCCACGAAGCCCCGCTGTATGCGCAAGCTTGCGGAACAGTTCTGACAGGGTGTCGGGGCCGATCCGTTTGCCGGTCGAGAGAACGAACACACGGTCACACTTTGTGTTGAGTTTCCTCCGGCGCCCAAGATAGCGATCAAGCGCAGCCTGGGTGCTGTCCGACAGGGGCACCAGTCTTGACTTGGCGAATTTGGTTTCGCGGATCACCAGCCCACTTTCGGTAACGTCGGTCAGTCGCAGGGCACAAACTTCCGCGCGCCGCAACCCGGTGACCGCAACCAACCCGATGATGGTATGGATCGTGTGCGGTGTAATGGAACCTGCGGGAGGCAGTTGCAGGGCTGCCTCCATCAACCCCCGGATCTGACCATCGCTCAGCAGAATGGGGGTACGTTGCTGATTCCGTAACCGCCCGAGACACTCCTTATGGGGCACCTCGTGGCGCTCATCCTCCGCACGAAGCCAGAGCGCAAACCGGCGCCCGATAGCCAGCCGCCTGTGCGCCTGATCGTTCGATGATGTCTGCCGAGACCATCGGATCATCGCATCGGCACGGATGATGTCTTCTCTGGAGGTCATGGCGGCATCCGCCCAGGAGAGCAGCAGACATTCCTCGCTCGCAAACTTGCATCCGAGACTGCGCTTGTGTGCGACGTAGCGCGTAACGTGCTCTTTCATGCTCATGATTGATCTCCGATCCAGGGCTGCGCAATCTCGAGCAGCATGGGTGCGTCGGTCTTTGCATAGATCGTGGTTGTGGCCATCGACTTGTGGCGCAGAAGTGCGCTGATGGTTTCCAGGGACTGTCCGGATCGCAGCAGGTTGGTCGCCGCGGAATGCCTGAAGAGATGGGCCCCTTGCGGTCGTACCTCTTCCAGACCGGCGCGCTTCAACGCCCGAACCACGACGCCGGTAATAGCGTGGCTGGACGCTAGGGGACGATAGGGCGCGATAGCCCTCAGGAAGATCCGCTTCTCCGCAACCCGGGGGCGCGCCTTCTCGATGTAATCCAGAATGCCATCCCCGGCATCTTGGGGTAATGGGAGGCATTCCTCGCGCTTCGACTTTCCGCAGACCCGGACACGGGCTCCCCGCCAGTCGATATCCTCCAGCCGCAGCGCGACTACGTCACCGGCCCGGAGGGCAAGTCGGGCAAGCAATAACAGGATCGCTTTGTCCCGGCAGCCATTGGGCGTCGTCACATCGCAACAGGCGATCACATGCTCTACCTGCTCGGGGAGGATGTAGCGCGGCAGGGGAGCGAGCCGCCATGTGGTGGCGGTTGGAACGGCATCAATCAGGGATGGTGAACAGCTATCGCTCGACGCGAGGTAGCGCAAATACATGCGCATGGAACATGCCAACTTGCCGGCAAAACTCGACGAGACTCCATCATATCGGCCCAGAAGGGCGTCCCGGATCCCTGCCGCGTCGTACGAGCGGGGATCCGGGCCTAGATCCGCGACCAGCATTGCAGCCTGTCGGGAATGTCGGACGATCGATCCCTCGCCGATTGCACGGTGATGCCGGAGCCATTCCTCGAACGACCCCATCGCCGGGCGCGCATCCGGCTCGGGCATCATCTTCTGAACGGGCACCACATCGGTCGCAATGAGATATCGCACGAAGGATCGGATCTGAGACACCTGGCGGGCACCGGCACCGCGGTGGCGCGTGGTTTGGCGCGCTCCGGGGCAGACGCAGTCATGTTGCTGGAAACGTTCCAGCGTCTCGAAATCAACATCTGCAATCGGGATACGCGAGCGATGCAGCCAAATCAAAAAGTGGCGACAGCTATTCCGATATGTGCGGACCCCTCCCGGTCTGTAGCCTTGCTCCCTGCAACGGACAAGGAAGGCATCCAGATGACGCAAGTTGGCATCAAGCTCTCCGAGATGAGGAACCCACCCGTTATCTTCCAGGAACTGGACCAGTTTCAGGGCACCCGTCAGGAACGCCCGCCCGTCCGGGACGAGCATCTTCCGCCGCTCCCCTTCCATGCCGGGGCATTGACAATCATGTCGGCGGAAGGCGCACAGTACGGTGTCATCGACGGACTCGACAGTAACGTCGCAGAGGTCCAGCCAGATCAGCAAGTGCCATGCACTACGCCGGAGACGGCGGGCATGTTCCGCGGACAAGCCCACGGCATTCAGATCTGCAGTGAAAGCGCCGAGGATGTCCGCCAGCAGGCCAGAACCCGCTTCCGAACACACCACGGGTGAAGTTGGATGATTCATGTCTGTTCTCCCTCCAGTCGGGTCAGGTGGAGGGAGAAAGATATAGAAATGTTAAGCGATTCCGGGCTTGGCGCCAGTCAGCGCGGGGCCGGACGCCTGCGACTCAACATTACGAGTCGCTTAACGTTTCACGCAAACGTCCAGTTCCGCCGACCCATCGGAATCTGGCGAATGCTGCGCTCCAGATGATTCGTATCCGGGGACACGGCCGGATCCTCAAGGAACACCCGCAACCCGGCTTCCCGCTCCGCCGCATACTGAAGCGCCTGGGAAAACGGGTTGCTCGGCAACAGATCCGGTCGCTGGCGCTGTGTTTTGCACCAGGCAAAGAATGCGTCCACCGCCGGGGTGCTGTGTTCCCGCCGGTACGCCAGTTTCGCCGGACTGTCGAGTTTCTTCTTGCGAATGGTTTTCTCATGGGCATACAGTACGCCGATCAACGACAGCGCTTCGGCTACGCCCTCCGGCTCGCTTTCCCTGGCATCCACATAGCCTCGTCGACAGTGCGCCCAACACTGAGCGTGCGCGATGTCCTGCCGCTTTGCATACGCCGCATAGGCCGCGTACCCGTCGCTCAACAGCGTGCCCCTGAAGTCTCCGAGGAACGCTTTCACATGTTTGTGCGCCCGGCTCGGCGCGTAATGGAAGACGATCTCGTCCGCCTCCCCGTAGACCGGCCAGAAGTAGGCGCTACGCATCTTCCCAGGCGCCGCGCGGCCCGCCTTGATCGTGGTCTCGTCCATGGCGATCACGCCGCCTTGCCGGATATGCGCGGCCTGTGCCGCGGTGACGGGTTCCAGCAGGTCCACGGCGCGGCCCGCCCAGTTCGTCAAGCTACTCCGGCTGACCCGAATGCCGGCATCGGCCAGGCGCTGGTGCTGCCGATACAGCGGCAGGTGATAACGGAACTTGTCAACGAGCATCCCGGCCAGGAAGCTCACGTCAACGCAGGTGCGTTCCAGTACGTTCGGCGGCGTCGAAGGCGTCAACATTTCGCCTGTGTCCCGGCGCTTTATGACCTGACGCACGTACTTCAGCACCTTGTAGCTGCCGGGCTCCTGCGCCAGGCGGTGGCTGACCTTCTCGCCGATGACCTCCCGCTCGGCCTCGGGGATCGCCTCGATGGCGGGGTCAACAACTTCGATCACCTCGACCGGCACCGTCTCGTCGAAGCGCAACCCACTCTCGTTGACCGCCCCGTCCCGGCGCTTTTCCCGCCGGCGGTAGCGGATCTCCTGGGTGGGAATCTCCCGATCGGGCGGCGTCTCGATACCGAGCGCCGCGAACAGGTTCGCCTGCTCCACCGAATCGAACTCCAGACGCTTCTCCGAGGTGCGGCCGAACAACTGCCGCTTGAACCAGTCGACCTGCTGTTGCAGTTGGGTGATCCGGCCAAGCGCGGACTGCAGCTCTCCGGTGGCTTCAGAAAGCCGTTCGCCGAGGTCGGCGACCGCCGCACTCAGTAGTGCGTTCTCCTGCTGCAGAACGTCGATGCGGGCGCTCGACAGCGTCTTTGGCGTCCATCGCTGCGAAGTCCGGATTATACCATCCGCGAGTCCGTCAAGCAGCCCTTCTGTAGCGTTTTCGCTGGCGTTTGATGACGATGTCGGTGCCCTCGATCAATGCCAGAAGCGCCGTGCGGCTGAGTGCGACTTTCCCGGTACCGGTCTCGCCTCGCGTCGCGAACCGGCCCGCCTCCAGACGCTTCGACCAGATCCAGTAACCGTCACCGTCGAAGGCGAGAACCTTCATCATCGTACGACGACGATTTACAAAGGCGAACCAGTTCCCGCTCGTCGGATCCGCGCCCAGCTCATTGCGCACCAGTGCAGACAGCCCGTCGAACGAGCGCCGCATGTCCGTCGGAATGGTGCATAACCAGATGCGACGCCGGCCATCCAGGCTCAGCACGACTCCGGACGCCGTACCCGCAGCACCACGCCGCCGCCGAGCTCCAGTTCCGCATCCCACACCGGCGCCGCCGGCCGATCGTCCGCCAATTCCACGAAAACAGCCGCATCGACCGTCACGGCGGCGGAACCGGTCCGGCCCAGCTTGCGCCGCCACCACCAGAACGTACTCGGCGCCAGATCCTCGACCATACAGAATTCGCGGCAGCCCTGACCGCTGCGCTCAAAGCGCGACACGATCGCCCGCCACTCGTCCGGCGAGCGCTTTACCACCGCCCGTTTTATGTCACTCATCGAATGGAATCTCCTTCGTCATGGGAACGACGAAGGCAACCGGAAAATCAGCCGGCCGGCAATAACGCCTCAGCGTGACCGCTTACAATTGAAAAGCCCACACATGAACGGCTTACCTCTGCGGAGATCGTAGTCCATTGCCTCTGGGAAATGACCTTCCAGGGGTTCGACCAGGAGAAAATCCGAGGGGAGTTCCAAGCGCTGAATGATACTTGGGATGAATTGAAGGACTCTTTGGATGCCGACGAGGACTAGCTCCGCAAAAAAACCTCGGGGATTCGATACTCGATTCGAGCTGGATTGGTTTACCGCGTTAGTTCGTGAGAAGCTCAAGGTCGCTTCCCACGTTGACCCATCACCGAACCAACGGGTGCCATGAGCTAGCCACGAGCGCCCGACGACCCGCCTGCCACTGCCGGGTGCAGCTTCGTTTACAGACGGGGCTTAACCACCAACGCCATCTCGTCCATCGCGACGTTTTCAATCTCGGCACTCTTGTGGCGGTGACCCCCGCGTGTTTGGTTGTGCCTGGGGGTTCAGTCTTCGTTCAGGTGGCGTGCCCATACTGTCCCGCACACCAACCGCGGACCACTTCGAAGGTCACTATGTTTCTGGATCGTTGACCGCAGCCCGTTGGGACCAAGAAGCACGAATGAGAAACGTACGATGAGAAAAAGGCCGAGCCGCCGCGTTAGCCGAGTAGCGCGTAATCGTTGTTTGATAGCGTTCGACAGGAAACAGTGCTGCTTCGATCTGTTTATTCTGGGCGTGGGCGCGACCCAGCGAAGGAGATTTTATGGATTGAGCGGATCGGGACGGTCGATCTAACGGTTCGTCATCGGATGATAACGATTTCACACGCCACCGGTGACTTTCGCCCAAGGATTTCGCTTCGGGATACGTCTAAGGAAACAAAAGAATGGTGGAGCTATGTTCGTAGGCGGTGGGAGCGCTCGTGGAAACTACGATACTCATAACAAATTTCTTCGGTGAATCGAGTGTCGAACCAATGGCGTGGAGCCACAAAACGAGACGCGTCGTAACGAACGCTGCTGACTGAGCGATGTTGTGAATCTAATGGGGTTAATGTGCTTCGTGAAAAGAGGAAGAAAGCCGTCCATGACTTCAGGTATGCGAGGTCAGCTCACATTGAGGGAGTCAACCGATATCAAAGGCAAGACAAAGGAAATGGCGGTACTACTTTTCCGACTTTCGGGCGTGGGCTTGATCGTTTTGCCTAGTCTGGGCTGCGTCCCCTTGAGTCTTCAAGAGCCACCTAAAGAGTTCGAGAACGAAGACGTTGAGCGTGCGTATTACGACCTTTGGCGACCCGTTAGCCACGGCGTTTACATAAATTTCAAGAAACAGGACATTCCAGACGCAAGTGAAGGGCAGCGCATTCTCCGATTGGCACGAAAATTCGGGTTGAGCAAGCCTCAAGTACGTGAGTTCTACCATGTGGTGCAGTGGTCGATGGAATGGCCCTATTGGCGTTTCGATGAAGAGGGGGAAGCGTTTTGCAACCGGCTTGACGAGAGAATGGGCAAACATTGGCGAGGCGAGTGTCAATCGAATAGGAGGGCCCATGTCTGGCCTGAACCGCTACCGAGGCAGCGGGACACCAACTGTAGCAAGACGCAGGAACTCTACTCGCTGGCTCTGAACGAGAGGGACGATGAGGTGCTCGAGTGGGCGAGTCAGTTAGGTTCGTGTCCAGAACTCGACGAGTGGTTGTTTGAGGCAGTGCGTCATGGACACCTGAGAGCGGTGACCAGGGTGTTAGCACGTGGTGTGGCAATCGATGCGAGAGACGGGGCTGGCTGGACAGCGTTGCATCTCGCATTGGTGGGAATGGCAGGGAGGGAAGCTGACGACGATGTGAAACGACGGGCCGAAATTGTATCCGTATTGTTGGATGCGGGCGCCGAAGTCAATTCCACCACGGACCTAGTTGCATGGACGCCGCTGCACTTGGCCGCAACGCTTGGAAACCAAGCTTTGGTGGCAATGCTCCTAGAGCAGGGCGCGCGAGTCAACGCGCAGACGCGCTTGGGCGGCTGGACACCGTTGTACGTTGCAGTCCTGAGCGAAGCAGGTTCCGGCGTGATCGCGGCTCTTGAGGCCGAAGAAGGGCGGTACGAGTATCGCGACTACGAGAAATATCGTGTCTATTCTGATGGATACGGAAGATGGACAGAGCTGCCATTCGCCGCACCGAAAAAAATGGCTGGCGGTTATTCTTTAAGGGGTACGTTTGTAGAGCCGCAAACGCGTGAGCGACTCGCGAACGAATACGGCAAACTCACGCGGCCGGAGGCGCAGGAACGCTTGGTCGTCGAACGATTTGGCGAAACGGAAGAAGGGAAGCACCTTTGGGCCGTTGGGGTTATCGATGGCGGGGGTGTCGTGCACCAACTATGGGTCACCGATCACTCTTCCGTTTTCATGGATTTGTGCCGCGACTACCCGGCTGGCTTAGACCACGTATCGGTTGTTCGAAAACGTACCAATGACTGGCGTGGTAATGAAGCAGAATTTTGGCGGTATGACAAGAGCGATCGCCGCTTCGCGTTGGGTTACTCCTTTGAGATCTTGTACAGGGAAACAGAATCTCGACAAGCCGCCACGGTCAGCCGTAACGGCAAGTATGCTGCTGAGCGTACTCTTGAAGAAATACTAAGAGCGTACCAGCAATCGTCAGCGTACGCGAAACTCGGCTACTGTCGCTGGAAGGACAGAAAAGCAGCTGCAGGCGCGTTTACGAAGGCGCTGGACACCCTGCAGGTTGGCAAATTGCCGACTTTCAGCGCTGATGGATCTGTGGCGTTTCCAACCCGTACCATCGACAGCCTAACAGCCGAACGGCTACTGCCAGAATTGCGCGATTTGCCCGCGGATATCGTAGAAATAAGGAATGGCGGCGTCGTCTCTGAACGTGCCAACGACGATTCAGTTTCTGACGGGAGTCCTGCCCAAGGGGCGATCGAGTCTGACAGATGGGAGATCATCTTGATTGCCGGCGCGGATCGCGGTCCAGACGGTCAAATGCGAAGTGATGAGTTCGTTCTGGTCCATGACAAGGTACACGAGGCTTGGCAATCGATTTACGACTGCACGGACCTGGAGATACACGAACTGCGCGGCAATGTACTGACTGCCGACTTTCCGAACAATGTGGATGGCTGTGGAAGCGACTTGTCTGACTCACTGCATTCGATGCGACTCAACTTGGAGTATCTCCAGCCGGGGTCGTCGAATTGAACAGCCCAGAGTCAGGATTGGGAACGTCAGCTCCGTTGCGGACAATCTGCCGCCCGCCGGTTGAGGATCGGTCGATGCGGAGTTCCCGTATCCCTGAGCTAACGTTCAACTTGGATCGTTCTTGGCGCGGGTTACTGCAATGACAATCCTGCCGCCAACGGTAATTGAAGCGAGGGTGCCGAAATGAAGAAAAAGAGTGCCATGATCCTGGCGTACTTGGCTCGGTGTACGTGGGTCGTGCTTTTCGCAGCGACCGCCGCTTGCAACCAGGAGGTCCAGCCTGAAGGACGCCGCTTGGGCGAGACGACCTTCGATCTCGAATCGGTGCAGCGGGACTACGCAGGTGTCGACCTAGACGTTGTGGATGTCTCCGAACGCAGTGTGGATGGCCGCAATGTCCTGGCCGTGACGCTCTCCGTTCCCCTAAATCCATCCAGACCGTTTCAGGGCTGGTTTGGCCTTCAGGAAGAAGACGGCCCTGCCCCCGACGGCGCGTGGGTACTCTCGTCCGATGGACGCGTCGTCCGTTTCTTGGGCTCGCAGCCGCGCACCACCTATGAGGTGACCGTCCGCGCCGGACTGACCGCGGCCAACGGTAGCGACCTGAAGGCCGATCACAGCGAGACGGTGACGACCCGCGGCTTGAAAGCGGAGGCACGATTTGCCAATGACGGCATCCACCGGCGGGATGGAACCGGGCTCCCCATCCGGGCGGTCAACGTGAACCGGGTGCACATCGACTTCTACCGATTGCTTGACGAAGAACCCCAGAGTGCGCGGATTAGCGGTGATGTTCAACTCGTCTACAGCGCTGGGTTCGACATGGATGCACCGGAGAACACCTGGGTGCAAAGAACGATTCCGTTGGACGACATTGAGGCCCTGGACCGGCCGGGTGTGTACAAGGCCATCCTGAGGGTAACCGATCCGGAAGGCGTGGGGCGCAACAACCACCGGAGGGCCAATTGGACGTGGATTGCCGTAACCGATGTCGGCCTGCACCTCAGGAACTATCCCGGCGCCATGGCGCTATATGCGCATTCGCTGAGCACGGGCGAACCGCTGCGGGATGTGATCGTCCGGGTCGGGGGCAACGACGACGTCGAAGGTTTTGCCACGGATGCCGACGGCACGGTCTTGATCGAGGACGATCTTGCTGAAGCCAAGTACGCCTCGGCCCGGTTTGAAGGTCACTACAGCTACATGGAACTGCAGCATCCGGGGCTGGACCTCTCCGATTTCGAAATCGGGGGCCGTCCTCAGAAGCCGATCACGGCGTTTGTCTACACGCCTCGCGACCTGTTCCGCCCCGGTGAAGACATTGACTTCAGTGGGCTGGTTCGAGACGGGGACGGGCGTTCGATGCCGCGGACGCCGACGCTGGACGTGTCGATTCACCGGCCGGACGGCTCCACCGCAAAGCGCTTTCAATGGTGGCCGCTGGACGGCGGTTATTACCAGCACCGCTGGCGGATTCCCGAAGACGCGTCACTGGGAACCTGGACGCTGAGAATCGGGGAACCCCTGCAGTCCCCACTGGAATACAGCTTCAGGGTGGAGGAGTTCCTGCCCGAACGGATGGAGTTGACATTCGATGCCGCTACGGGCGGCAAACGGCTGGTCGCCGCTCCGCAGGACGACCTGCGGCTCGAGGTCAGCGGCAGCTACCTTTATGGGTCTCCGGCCACCGGCAATGTCGTCGATGCGCGGCTGACGGTCAGTCCCGTGAGGCACCCGCTGCCCGAATTGCCGGATTACGCGTTCGGGCCGCACAGCCCGCGAAAGGCCGATACCTTCCGCGCCGAGTTGGCTCCGGTCACGTTGAACGGGGTTGGCAAGGGCACTTTGACGGCGTCTTCGCGCTGGAAGGACGTTCGGGTTCCGCTGGAGGCGCGCTTTGATGTCAGCCTTTTCGAACACGGCGGACGCCCTGTCACCCGCAGTCACTCCGCCTTGATCGCGCATCAATCCGGGATGATCGGTGTGCGGGCGGACTTCGGGAACGCCAACCCGCAAGCCCACTCCCGTGTCGGGTTCGACGTCGTCAATGCGTCGCCAGACGGTGAGCTCATGTCGGCTGTCGGGCTGGAGGTGAAGCTGGTCAAGGAACATCGTGAGTATTTCTGGAGCCAGGATCGGAGCAGCGGCTGGACGTACGAGTCGACCAGCAGTGAATATATTGCGGCGGTGCGCACGCTGGCAGTTGAAGCGGGGCAGACGGGCGGCGTGGAGCTGCCTGTTGAGACCGGCCACTACCGGCTGGAGGTCAGCGATCCTCGGGACGGCCGCATGACCAGCCTGCGCTTTCATGCCGGTGAAGACTGGCATGCACGGTGGGAAGCGGCCAGTACTGGAAAGGTCGGTCCGCGTCCCGACAAGGTGTCCATCACGCTTGACAAGCGTCACTACCGGTCTGGCGATACCGCGCGGGTTCATGTGCTGCCGCCCCGGACCGGGAATGCGCTGATACTGGTGGAGAGCGATCGGCCGCTGTGGAGCCGACAAGTGAAGGTGCCCGCTCAAGGCGCGGAGATCGAAATCCCGGTCAATGCTGAGTGGCGGCGCCACGATCTGTACGTGTCGGCTCTCGTGCTGCATCCGGACGGGGGAGAACCGGCGCGCAGTTTCGGGATCGTCCACCTGCCCCTGGACAGGGAGAACCGCCGGCTCGAGGTGGCGGTCGAAGCGCCCTCAGAGGCGCTGCCCATGACGCGCTCGGAGATACGCGTGCGAATTCGCCGCGACGGGGGGCCCGCGCCTGGTGCGCATCTGACGCTCGCGGCCGTTGACACGGGAGTTCTGAATATCACTGACTTCGAGACGCCCGACCCGCACGCGTTCTTTTTCGCGCAGCGCCGCTACGGGGTCGAAGTCCGCGACATGTACGATGAGTTGATAAGGAACCTCGACGTGCCGCCCGCGAAGCTGCGCTATGGCGGCGATTCGGCCGGCGTCGTCATGGGCTCGCCGGAGACAGACCGGCGCATCGTGTCGTTCTTCAGCGGCCCCGTGCGGGCCGACGATGAGGGGATCGCCACGGTCGCGTTCGATCTCCCGGACTACGATGGCCGGCTGCGATTGATGGCGGTCGCGTTCACCGATGACGCCTTCGGGCGCGCTGAACAGGAGATGACTGTCGCCGCGCCCGTGATCGCGGAGTTGGCGATGCCGCGTTTTCTGGCGCCCGGCGACGAGGGTTCCGTAGCGCTGGAGGTCTTTAACCGGAGCGGAGCACCGCGTTCGGTGACCGGAGAATTGCGGGTATCGCCAGGCGTCTTCATGACCCCGGATGCGTCGGCACCCACGCAAGCGCTAGGCGAACTGACGTTGGCGGACGGCGAGCGGTCGGTTGTTCGCTATTCGGTCTGGGCTCCAGGCTATGGCAAGGAGATGCGCTTCGATCTCAGGGCTGAGAGCGAGGGAATCGAGCCGATCTTGCGCACTTGGACCATACCCATGAGGGCAGCATGGCCCGCGGTCAAGCAACGGCGCTACGGAGAGGTGCGGGCCGGAGAGGGATTCGTGGCCGGTGCGCAGGACTTTGCTGGCCTGGTTCCCGAGACAGTCTCGGCGCGGATCATGCTGTCGCCCGTTCCGGCCATCGACCTGCGTCGGCATTTCGACGAACTGCTGCAGTTTCCGTATGGCTGCCTGGAGCAGACCGCGAGCAGGACGTTTCCGTTGGTGCACGCGACGCCGGAATTACGGTCGCAGCACGGACTGCCGAGCATGGACGAAACACGCCGGTTCGAAATGATACAGGCGGGCATTGACCGCATCGCCACGATGCAGCGCCACAGCGGCGGCTTTGGCCTATGGTCTAGACATTCGGACGAGGAGCGCTGGCTCACGGCCTTCGCCGCCGACCTGCTGCTGGAGGCCCGCGACGCCGGCGCCTCAGTTCCGGTTGCCCTGGTGGACTCGGTGATGAAACGGCTCAGGGTGTACGTGGACCGCGATCTGCCATTTTGGAAGGAACGGTGGAGTACTTATCCGAAGCACCACAGACTTGCCTACAAGGCATACGCGGCCTTCGTTCTGGCCAAGGCGAATCAGGCGCCCGTTGGGTCCTTGCGCACGCTGTTTGATCACGTGTCGGGGCAGGCCCAAACAGGCGTGCCGCTGCTGCATCTGGGCGCCGCCCTGCTCAGGGTCGGTGATCGGGAGCGCAGTTCGAAGGCGTTCGATGCGGGTTTCGAAAAGCTGGCGGGCGGCCCAGGCGGGGATCGCCATCTGGGCGACTATGGCACCGACGTTCGCGACCTGGCCCTCGGCATTCACCTGCTCGTCAACGAAGCGGACAGGCAGGACAGCGCGGTCGAGTTAGCCATCATCCTCGCGCAACGGCTCAAATTACGACAGCGGCTCAGCACGCAGGAGCGCAACGCGCTTTTTCTGGCCGGGACAGCACTGGACATTGCGGCAGGCAAGAGCTGGCAGGCTCAACTCACGCAGGGCACCGTGCAGGCCACGCTCGATCATGCGGGGCCTTGGAACCAGCCCCTGAATGCCGAAGAGCTGGTGGCCGGGTTGTCCTTGAGTACTGCATCGGACCGGCCGCTTTTTGCGATCCTCGACATTGAGGGGCACACGGAATGGCCTCCGTCGATGGCTTCCGAGGGTCTGTCCGTCGTCAGAACCTGGCACGACCTGGCAGGTCAGCCGGTCGTGCCGCAACGGGTACAGTTGGGCCAGACGTACATCGTCAAGTTGACGGTTTCGGCGGTGGAGCGCACGCCCGACGCGCTGCTGGTCGATCTGCTGCCGGCGGGGTTCGAGCTGGAGAACCAGAACCTGCCGCACGCCGTCGACATGAAGCAGTTCTCCGTGGACGGCCGCTCGCTTGGAAACTGGCGTCGAGACGCGGATGTTAAGCATGTGGAGTACCGCAAGGATCGGTTTGTGGCCGCGTTCGAAGCGTCGGACGACGAAGAAAGCAAGTTGTTCTACTTGGTCAGGGCAGTCACCCCGGGGATCTATCACGTTCCGCCGGCCGCTGTTGAGGACATGTACCGGCCGGAGCGCCATGGCGTCGGCGAGACACTGGAACCCATCGCGGTGGAAGCGGGAGAGACACTCCGTTGACACTGGCGAAAGCAACTCGACTGCGCAAGGCCTCGGTACACGCGGTAGCGAGTCTGTTCGCGCTGTGCGGTGCAGGGGCGGCGCTCGACCGACTGTACCCCCCCAATCTGCCGGACGGGAAGTCCCACTTCGCGAGGGTGGTGGTGGACCAGGATGGCGAGCCGTTGCGCGCATTCCCGGACGAGAACGGCGTCTGGCGCTATCCGGTTACGCCGGACGACGTGTCGCCACTGTACATTCAGGCGCTGCTGCACTACGAGGACCGCTGGTTCTGGTGGCACCCGGGAGTCAATCCGTTTGCGCTAGGCCGAGCGGCTGCCCAGTATGTCAAGCATGGCGGCATCGTTTCAGGTGGTTCGACGCTGACCATGCAGGTGGCCAGACTGCTCCATCCGCATCGACGCAGCGTGGGAGGCAAGCTGGGCCAGATGCTGCGGGCGCTGCAACTGGAGTGGCGCCTCAGCAAGCGGGAGATACTGACTCTGTACCTCAGCTTGGCTCCGTTCGGCGGGACGCTGGAGGGCGTGCAGGCGGCAAGCTACTCCTATCTTGGCAAGCCATCGAGCAGATTGAGCCATGCGGAAGCGGCCCTGCTGGCGGTTCTTCCGCAGGCGCCCACCCGTCTGCGGCCGGACCGCAACCCGGCCCTCGCGCAACGGGCGCGCGACAAGGTCATTGAACGTCTCGTCGCAGGCGGGGTATGGAGCCCGACAGCGGCTGAACACGCCAGGATGGAACCGGTCAATGCCCGCCAATCCCCGCGCCACCTGCGGGCTCCCATGCTGGCCGAGCGCATGATTCAGCGCCCAGGTGGCGAGCGGATTGTGGCCACGACGATAGATGGCGAGTTGCAGGCGGCCGTGCAAGATCGCGCAAGCGCCTATGTGCAGACGCTTCCCCCACGAACCACCGCTGCCGTGATGGTGGTCGACAACAGCGACCTAGCGGTCAAGGCTTACCTCGGCACGGCGATCTTTGCAGACATGCGGCGCTTCGGTTTTCTGGACATGGCAAGGGCCGTACGCTCACCGGGATCGACGCTAAAGCCTTTCCTGTTCGGTCTGGCTCTGGATGCTGGGCTGATCCACTCGCACTCGCTCCTGGCGGATGCGCCGCGCGTCGAGGGCTACCGTCCCGGAAACTTCGACGGGGGATTCAGCGGTCCGGTTTCGGCTGCCGACGCGTTGCACCGCTCGCTGAACGTGCCGTTCGTGGACCTCATTGAACGCTACGGCCCCGGGCGCTTCGCCGCACAACTGCGAGGCGGGGGCCTCGAATTGCGGATTCCCGAGGGCCGTGCCAACGCGGCGATCGTGCTCGGCGGCGCAGGTTCAACGCTTGAGCAACTGGTCACCGCCTACACGGCCCTGGCCCGAGGCGGCAAGGTAGCGCCGCTGCGATTTATGCGTTCAGACCTGCATTCCGACCCGGTTGACGCACACTGGCTGTCGCCCGCGAGCGCCTGGATCGTCGGCGAGATCCTGCGCGGTGCGTCCGGTCCCGGCCGGCACTACGAAACGGCGTTGCTGGGGTACGACGGAGTGGCCTGGAAGACCGGCACCAGCTACGGGATGCGCGATGCTTGGGCGATTGGCGCGGGCGACCGATACACCATCGGCGTGTGGATCGGCCGTCCGGACGGAACGCCCGTGGCCGGCCAGGGCGGCCGCGCCACCGCAGGACCCTTGCTCCTGGCCATCGCCCAACTGCTACAGGCCGAAGCTCCGACCGGTCGAAGACCGGACACCGTCGAGCCGTTGGAAATCTGCTGGCCGCTTGGCACCGCCAGCGCCTTCTCTGATCCGACGTATTGCCACGAGCGTCATCTTGCCTGGACCATTGGTGGCCACGCTCCACCCACATGGCATGCAGGTGATCGCGATCAGTGGCGCGGTTATCTGTTCCGATTCCGGGTTGCAGCCGGATCCAACCTGCGTGTTTCCGGTTCTTGCGTTAGCATCGAGCACGAGATCCGGACAGTCGCGCTCTGGCCCAAGGTGCTGGAACCTTGGATTCCTGCCGCTCGCCGCCGGAACAATGCCGTCCCGCCGCTGATGCACAGTTGCTCCGGGCTCGGTGTCGGTCAGAGCGCACTTGAGATCGCCGGCCTGCACGACGGCGGCGTTTACCGGGGTCCGGGGACATCGAGGCAAGCGCCGCTGATCGAGCTCAAGGCCATCGGTGCCATTGGCGATGTGCACTGGTACATCGACGGAGACTTGCACTATAGCGTCAGCTCCGACGAACCGGTCTCGCACCGTTTGGCCGGCAGGGGTACGCGACAGTTGCTGGTGCAGGACGACAGCGGCGCGGTGGACAAGGTGGAGATTACGGTTCGGTGATCGGGGGCATGCGCCAATCCGTTGGGTACGATTCCGAATGACACGATTGTGGAGGTTTCACACTGGGAATCTTGGCCGGATGTTGAGGCAGCTGACGTACGCTGCGGCATTGACGATGTCGAATGCACTTGGACCGCAACTTGCTCGTAGATTTGTTTCACAATGAACCCGCTTTCCATACTCCAGATTAGTCGAAGTGTTCGACGATCGTTTGGCGTGCCCAGCCCGGTAATTCAGTACATGCCGGGAGACTACCCGATGCGCCTTGCGCCAGACTCCGAGTAGAACAGGACTGGTTGATGGAGGCCTCAAAGCTGCCGCCCCGGTCTGGAGGCGTCGAATACCAAAAGCCTCGACGGGTTGCATGGACCGCGTCGGTAGTGATTGTGTTGGCGCTGGGACTTTATCTCGTTCGTGAGTGGGCCTTCGATCAATTCACTGACGAATCGGTCGGTGCATACGAATTGGCCCCTGAGCACCCGAACCAAGAGATTGTTGAGCCTGAGAAGATTCCATTCAGGGACGGGCGAAAAGAATCGCCCAACCAGGCAAAACAGGGATGGGTGGCCGTAGAGCCCGAATCTGTCGACCCAAGCCGAATTCCAAGTTACAAAGAGACGGTAATGGACGCGGTGCTCGTAGCACTTGATGAGGAAATATGGTCCTGGCAGGCCGGCGACCGCGTCGTGCTGACTGTGCCTCAAGTGGGGGCGAGCTATGACACGGTCATCGATCGTGTAGACGCAGGATTGGGGAACAACCGAACTTATGTCGGCCGGCTTGTGGAAGGGGAACTCCCGCATTCGTTTGTCATCACAGTGGGGGATCGCAATGCGTTTGCCTATCTTGGCACACCCTATGGATCCTACGAACTGGTCGGTAACACGGAACTGGCCTGGTTGATGCCCACTGCGAATCTGGACCAGCACGTCGACTACAGCAAACCGGATTTTTACTTAGTCGAGCCACCTGTCTACTTCATCCAACGTGACCCGGCAACTGGTCATTGACGCAGGGATAACGGGACGACCGTTTCTGGACGATCCAAGGAATCCGAATGAAGTCCGCTCTTAGAACGATGGTGTTCGCGCTGATGATGTCGGCCCTGGGTATTTTCTTCGAGCAACCGGTGGCGGCGAGTATTGATCGCCTCTACTTTGAGTGTCCGTGTAGTGTTGGGCGCGAAGGAACGACGTTGACTGTCGCCTTCGGGTTACGGAACGTTGACTCGACAGATAGCGGACCGCTTCAGGTTTCGGTTGTGGCGGTGACCAAGGAAAGCCGGATATTCCAAACGTTGACCGAGTTTGACGCCACGGCCTCGTTGAGCGCGAACAGCAGCCTAGCCACGTCTTCCTACGACATTCAGTTGGACTTCGCTTCGTTTCGCTCAGAACTTCTGACGAATCCCGCTCGCCTCCAACTGCAATTGATTGAGAAAGATGGCGAGTCGCGAAGGTTCGTGGACGGCATCCTCATGGAGTTTCCGGTTGTTTTGGGCGACCCATTCTCGGTCGGCGAGCAGGACTATTTGAAGGACAGTGACGGCGACGGCGTAGGAGACATCAACGAGCGTGCCGAAGGCACCGATCCGGGCGATCCCGACTCCACTCCCGGCGAGTCGACAATCGATGTGCTCGCCTGGTATAGCCAAGGGTATCCACGTCTGTTCGATGGCGATCCAACCACTCGCATTCAGCATCTGTTCGACCTCGCCAATGTCATTCTTCAGGATAGCGGTCTACCGTTTCAACTTCGGTTGGTGGGTCTGGTCGAAACCCATCTCTCAGACGAGACCGACATTGGTAGCGTCATCGACAAAGCAGATCTGCGGCGGGAAGGAGATCGACATGTGGCGGATGTAGCGGTGCTGTTCCGCGGGAATATGCCCGGTGACCGCTGTGGCAACGCGCCGCTTGGCGGATGGCTGCAAAGGGGGCACATTGATCGCGAGGTGTTTTTGGATCGCTATGCCGTTGTCTATGGACTTTGCGGATCCCGTACGCTTGCGCACGAACTCGGTCATCTGTTCGGCCTGGGCCACGCACGTTGGCAGGTAAACAACGCCCCAACGGGCACTTGGCGGTGGTCCCGCGGCCACGCTGTCGTCGGGGGCTTTCATACCGTGATGTCGTATGTTGTTGAGGCAGCTCAGGCGTTGTTGGTGTTTTCGGATCCAGACGCGCGCTGCCAAGGGGCTCTTGACAGCCCGCAGCCGTGCGGTGTGGATCCGTCGGAAGTCGACGGCGCCGACGCCGTCACCAGCCTTGATGCCGTTCGTTTTCAAGCTGCCCGTGTCCGCGACGGGTTCGAAGACAGGGACGACGATGGCTTCGTTGATCCGGTGGACGAGTTTCCCGACGACCCTGCCGAATGGAGGGATACGGATCAGGACGGCATTGGCAACAGGGCGGACACGGACGATGACAATGACGGCGTTAGCGATGCAAGCGACGCGTTTCCGTTCAATGCTTCCGAATCGGTTGATACCGATGCCGATGGAGTAGGCAACAACGCGGACGCCGACGACGACAATGACGGCTTGGCGGATGGAATCGATCTCCTGCCCCTCGACGCATCGGAGGCAGACGAGACGGTATTGTTGTTCCCGCCCTTTTCTGACGTAAACCGCCAGGGATTCCTCAGGGTGATAAACCAAACCGCGGAGTCAGGCGAGGTGCGGGTAGGTGTAGGTGACTCGACCGGCCGCCATTACGGTCCACTGACTTTGTCCATTGACGCCAGTCAGACGGTCCACTTCAATTCCGAAGACTTGGAATCGGGCAATGCCGAAAAGGGCCTCTCCGACGGAGTCGGCGCGGGCGAGGGTGATTGGCGCCTGGAGTTGGCGAGCGACCTTGACATCGACGTTTCATCCTACATGCGCACCATGGACGGCTTCCTGACTGCAATGCACGACGTCGTACCCAGTGAAGGCAACACGCATCACGTCGCGACCTTCAATCCGGCTTCTAATAGGAACCAAGTCAGCAAACTGCTGATTCTCAATCGGAGCGACGAGCAGGCGGAGGTATTCATTTCGGGCGTTGACGACCAGGGAAACTCGCCGGGCAGCGCTGTAAAAGCCACGATCCCACCAGGCACGACCCGCACCATTACGTCGGAACAACTGGAGTCCGGAAGCACAGGCCTCGAAGGAAGCCTGGGCGACGGACAGGGTAAGTGGCGCCTCAGTGTGGAATCCGACCGCGCCATCACGATGATGAATCTGCTGGAGAGTCCCACCGGCCATCTAACCAATCTGTCCACCGTTCCAAGGAAGGGATTTGCCGAGTACTTTGTACCGTTCGTACCGACGGCGGCCGCGTCAGATCTCCAGGGATTCGTACGCGTGACCAACTATTCGATCCTGGACGCAGAGGTTCTCATCGCGGCTTATGACGGCGAGGGGCGGAGATACGGACCCGTCGCACTACTGGTTGGCGCCAACGAGACGGCGCATTTTAATTCGAATGATCTGGAGTGGGGAAACGCCGAGAAAGGACTCCCCGTCGGAGTCGGCTCCGGAGAGGGGGATTGGCGATTGGAACTCACCAGCAACGGCAGAATTGAGGTGCTCTCCTACATTCGAACAGCTGATGGATTCCTGACGGCGATGCATGATTTGGTGCCTGGTTATGGATACGATCACAGAGTCGGGATTTTCAATCCTGGTCAGAATCGGAACCAGGTAAGCCACTTGCGATTGGTCAATTGGGGCGACCAAGCGGCCAACGTCACGATCCGAGGGGTTGACGACAGCGGCCAACCGTCGCTCGATTCGGTGCAAACGTCCATCCCGGCACGTGCCAGTCGAACGTTTTCTGCCACCGACCTGGAATCCGGCGGTCCAGGGCTGACGGGTGCATTGGGCACAGGCACGGGCAAGTGGCAGCTGAATCTCCACTCCGATGTGCGAATCGGGGCGATGAGCCTGCTCCGCAATCCGACGGGGCATCTGACCAATCTCTCCACTGTGCCCGGTCTCGCTTCGACGCCTCCCCCCGTCGAACCCATAACGGACTACGTCTCCATACCGTTGATGCAGGAGATTCCGCCGGGCCGTTTCGATATGGGGTGCTTGTCGAACGACCACGACTGCAACCACACCGAATTGCCTGTCCGCGAAGTGACAATTCCGAGAGCATTCGAACTCTCCAAGTACGAGGTGACAGTGGCCCAGTGGAGCGCTTGCGTGGATGCCGGTGGATGTCCAACGAATCGAGACGGGCTTTGGCGCAGTGGTTCGGAGATGCCGGTATCGAACGTGAACTGGGACGATGCGCAGGCTTACGTCGAGTGGTTGTCACACGTAACAGGCGATGCGTACCGGCTGCCAACCGAAGCGGAATGGGAGTACGCGGCGCGAGCCGGATCAGACACCAAATTCAGTTGGGGGAACGAGGCTGGCGAAGGCCGCTCCAATTGCGATGGCTGCTGGAACGATTGGAACTTAAGCCGTGCGCCGGTTGGAACGTTTGCGGCGAACGCTTGGGGACTGCACGACATGCATGGCAACGTTGCCGAGGTCGTAGAGGATTGCTGGAACGAAACCTATGAAGGAGCGCCGAGCGATGGTAGTGCTTGGAACACCGGGGACTGCTCGCGGCGAGTGATTCGCGGTGGTGACTATGCTCGGAAACCCAACAGAATCCGGTCCGCGCACCGAGAAAATCAAGTTTTGGGCACCGACCAGCGCTACGCCAACCATGGATTCCGAGTGGCACGTTCCTTCGAATGACTTCCGCACTTTCAAAGGATACTCCTGACTCATGCAGTGGGATTCTTGACAGAATGAAACGCACGGCCGCGTGTTGTCCTGAAGTTTATTCTCCAGTTCAGACCGGAGGATCTGCCGGGGTGAAATTGGTTTGGAATTTCCTTGCCACAAAACTCAAGCCGGCACGTGGCAGGGCGTGGAGCTTTTTTCGACGCGCAGCACGTCTTTTGGGGGCTAGCGCCATTTATTTCGTAGCGGGATCCGTCAGCGCCTCGGAAGACATACTTACCATTGTCATTAAAGCCGGCAACGACCAGCAGACAAAGATCGCCATCGTCCCCTTCCGGCAGGCCCCGGAACTCTCCGCCCAGGATCAGATGGACGAGATCGTCGCCTTCGACCTCGCCCGCAGCGGCCAGTTCGCGCCGGTAGAACGGCGCAACATGTTGTCGTTTCCCACCAACCGCAGCGAAGTCTTCTTCCGGGACTGGCGCATCCTGCAGACCGAGTACCTGGTGATCGGCCGCGTCGAGCAGGAGTTCGACGGCAACGTGTCGGTCGCCTTCGAACTGCACGATGTGTCGAACGGCCGGCTCATGGCGGAAGACCGGCTGACCGCGCCGCTCGATGCCTGGCGCGACCTGGCGCACCGCATCTCGGACGTGGTCTACGAGGCCATCACCGGCATTCGCGGCGCGTTTTCCACCCGCATCGTCTACGTGCTCGCCCAGAATGCAGGTACGAGTTACGCGACCTACCGCCTGGAGCTGGCGGATTCCGACGGCGCCCGGTCGCGCACGCTGTTGTCGTCGGACGAACCGATCATGTCGCCGAGCTGGTCTCCGGACGGGGGCCGGGTGGCCTACGTCTCCTTCGAGACCGGCCGGCCCAACGTCATCCTGCAGGACGTGGCCTCGGGCAGCCGGGAATTCGTCTCGAGCTTTCCCGGCATCAACGGCTCGCCGATGTTCTCACCGGACGGGCGCACCCTTGCGCTGGTGCTGTCGCGGGACGGCAACCCGGAGATCTACGTGATGAACCTGAGCGACCACCGGTTGCGCCAGATCACCCGGCACCACGGCATCGACACCGAGCCGAGCTGGACGCCGGACGGCAAGAGCCTGGTCTTCACCTCCGACCGGGGCGGCCGGCCGCAGATCTACCAGGTGGAACTGGCCACCAATTTCATCGAGAGGCTGACTTTTCATGGCCCCTACAACGCTCGAGCGCGGTTGCTGGACGACGGCGCGCACCTGGTTTTCGTGCACCGGGCCAACGGCATCGATCACGTGGCCTGGCTCGACCTGGAGCGGGACGACCTCAGGATTCTGACCGAGACGCGCCTTGACGAATCGCCGTCAATCGCGCCCAACGGGACCATGCTAATCTACGCGACTAAGGAACAGGGTAGGGGTATACTTGCCGTCGTTTCGATCGATGGGCGGGTGAAATATCGGTTACCGTCGTCGTCCGGGGATGTGCGGGAACCCGCGTGGTCGCCGTTTATCGACATGTTGTTGTGAGTTCAGGACGACGCCGAACACCGGTCCCGCAATGCAAGCTCGCCACCAATATCGGGTACCACATCCCGTTCCAAGCACTGCCGATTCTCCGTCGATTCCGCAAGCGGCATAACCTGATCCGTGGTGCCGCACGGTTGGGTACTACTAGCAATGCTCAGTTAGCCTAGGCTGGCCGCCATTCACTCCGCCTTGGGGGAAGAGCGGAACACCGGAAACGCTGTGGCGCAAGATTGAACCGTGTTCGAGTGATACGGGAAAAATGCTCTCAGGTGCTACCAGAGAAGTGTTCGTTTGTCACCGAATGCTGTGTTTGTTGCTTCGGAAACTGGGATCGGCTTCGACGAGTACCTGAATAACGGCCCGGCGTCCGTAGAGCTTTCCCGTGTCCAAGGGTGTTCGGCCAGATTTATCTGGTGCATTGAGATCGGCGCCGGCGTCGATGAGGGCTTGAATTACGGCGGGGTTTCCGTTGGACGTGGCGGCAGCGTGCAAGGGCGTCTTGCCATTTTGGTCTGGTGCATTGGGATCGGCGCCGGCGTTGACGAGTGCCTCAATTGCCGCCGGGTTTTCGTTGTGCGCAGCGGCGTTGTGTAGTGGCGTCGGGGGGAAATTGAAGGAAGTCGTTGGAGGCTTGGGATCGGCGCCGGCGTCGATGAGCGTCTGAATTACCGCCGGGTTTTCGTTGGATGCTGCAGCCAAGTGCAATGGCGTCACGCCGGGTCCAACATTCGGATCGGCGCCGGCGTCGACGAGCGTCTGAATTACCGCCGGGTTTTCGTTTGCCGAAGCGGCAATGTGCAACGGCGTCGGGCCAAACTCGATTCCAGATTTGGGATCGGCGCCGGCGTCGATGAGCGCCTGAATTACCGCGGGGCTTGTGTTGTACCTAGCGGCCAATTCCAATGGCGTAATGTGATCGATATCCGGCGCTTCCGGTTCAGCGCCAGTGGCGATAAGGACCTGAATTACTGCCGGGTTTTCGTTATGCCGGGCAGCCCCATGCAATGGCGTCCAGTCGTCGTTGGTGCGGGCTGCCCGTTCAACGCCAGCGTCGATGAGTGCCTGAACTACTGCGGGGTTTTTGTTATACGCTGCGGCAAAGTGAAGTGGCGTGGAGCCGTGATTGGTTCGGGCGTTTCGATTGGCGCCGTCGGCGATGAGCGCCTCAACTATGCTAGGGTTTTCGTTGGACCGAACAGCGAGGTGCAGAGGCGTGCTGCCGTCGTTGTCTCGCGCAGTGACATCGGCGCCGCTGGCAAGACAGTCCTTAATGTATTCAAGTACCGCAGACTCGAAAAACTCTGGGGTATTCCATCGTATGCAATCTGATGGTTCATCGGCTAGTTTTGCCGCTGAACCGTCCGTTGCAACCGATGCACAACCGACACAAGCAATCACCAAAAGCGAAAACACGAGTCGATTCATTGTCAGTATTCTCTCTGGAGCATTGGGGGTCATTGTAACGCTTGGATGGCACTTGTAGTTGATCGATGCTTGGGTGTTCGTAGCAAAATGGCGCAACCGGCCATGCCAGACCGTCATGGACAATTGGCGGCTTGTCGGGGTGGTGTAGTGGGAGTGCCATGAAAGGAGGCTTCCAGATGCGATTGTGGGAGATGTCTGTACGCCAATGATATTTGTCCTTCCAGTGCAACAGTAGCTTGAATTCCCGTCCCAGGTTCGCCGCCTTGATCTTGGATGCGCCGGCGGAGAAATGCAGGGCGGCGCTGGCGGGATCCAAGGAATCGAGGATGTGATGCGTCTATCAATTGAGGGGCCTTCAGTTTGGCATGGGCGCACACATGCGAATGTTGACCGCGACCGACAATCCGTAAGCGATGATGTATGGATGCCCCCCTCCCAACGGCATCGCAATGTGCCAATGTGGTGTCGATCCACAACCCACGTAGAAAGAGGCGTCCTTGAATCAGGCTACCGTCATCGGGAACGACTTGGACAAGCACAGCTTTCAACTGCGCGGCGCGGCCGAGGACGGACCAGCGCTGAGACGCAAGATGCTGTTTAGGGGCAGACGGTTGGGCTTCCTGGCGACGCAGCCGCGTTGCGTTGTGGCCATGGAGGCGTGTGCGAGTGTCCACTCTTTGGGACGACGGGATCGGGAACTCGGACAGGAGGTGAAACTCCGCCTCCGGATCTGCGTGAAACGTTTCGTCAAGCGGCAGATAAAGCACGGCGCGTCGGATTCGGAGGCAATCTGCGATGCTGCGCAGCGACCGACTACGCACTTCGTGGCGGTGAAGACCAAGCCGCGGCAGGTTCGGGGACGTTGTTCCGCACGCGCTGTCTTCAAGTGCGCGGGCGAACGCAGGCGATTGACGCGCTGCTTGGACGCTTGGCGGAATTCAGCGAGATGGTGAGGCAGAAGGCGGCGCATGTCGGCCGGCTGGAGATGGTACTGAGTTACGTCTCAGAGAGGCTGTCGAGGTTGCGCGTGCTACTCGCAGTTCTTGCGATCGGCGTTGGTGTCCCGTTCGTGGGCGGCACGGCAGCAGCCGGGGAAACCGAAACAGAGCACGAAGGGTGGCGGGAATTGCGCAAGGCGATTTACAAGAACGATATCGGGACGATCAAGGGGTTGCTCGATTCCGGAGTAGATGCGAACGTCTCGGGCGAGGGATTCTCTCTGCTGCATATCGCCGCCGCTAGTGTCATGTCACACATGAAATGTCGTATTATACCTGATATATTTACGGTCCTCTATTCAGGACGAGGATCCGTGCATGAAGCGCTACGTGGTGACACTGGACGAAGGGGAACGGGAAGGTCTGAAGGCGATTACGAACAAAGGCGCGCACCGCTCGCAGAAGGTGATCAACGCGTTGATCCTGCTCAATTGCGACCAAGGGAAGTTCAACGAACGACAGGCGACCGGAGAGGCCATTGCGGAGATTCTGCGGATCAGCATGCGCAAGGTGGATCGGGTAAAGAAGCGTTTTGTGGAGGCGGGGCTCGAGGTGGCACTGGGCGGCGGGCAGGGTCGTCGGCCGACCTACCTGCGCAAGGCCGACGGCGAGTTCGAGGCGCGCCTAGTCGCGCTGAGCTGCGGCGAACCTCCGGCGGGCCACGGGCAATGGTCGCTGCGGCTGCTGGCGGACCACGCTGTGGAACTCGGCTACATCGACAGCGTGTCGCACGAGACGGTGCGGCGGGTTCTAAAAAAAACGAACGCAAGCCTTGGCGTCGGGTCGGATGGGTGATCCCGCCGCAGGGCAACGCGGACTTCGCGGCGGCCATGGAGCAGGTGCTCGACGTATACCGGCGTCCGTACGACAAGGCCTTGCCCGTGGTGTGTATGGACGAGACGCCGCGCCAGTTGATCCGTGAGACGCGTATGCCGATTCCCGCCGAACCGGGCCAGCCGGCCCGGCACGACTACGAGTACCAGCGCTGCGGAACCTGCAACGTCTTCATGGCCACGGAGCCCTTGGCCGGCAAGCGGACGACCCGGGTGACGGAGCGCAAGACCAAGATCGACTGGGCGCACTTCCTCGCTGACCTTGCCGCACGATACCCCGACGCCCAGACGATCACCTTGGTGATGGACAATCTGAACACTCACCGCCCGGGCGCACTCTACGAAGCCTTCCCGCCAGCGCAGGCAAAAGCCCTATGGGATCGGTTCGAGTTCGTCTTCACCCCAAAGCACGGCAGTTGGCTGAACGTCGCCGAGGTCGAACTCAACGTCATGATCCGCCAGTGTCTGAACCGACGCATCGACTCCATCGACATCCTGCGCCAGGAGGTCGCCGCTTGGCAAGCCGCCCGCGACCGCCTCCAGGCCAAGGTGAACTGGCAGTTCACCACCGACGACGCACGCGTCAAACTGAAACGTCTCTATCCGACATTTGATGCGTGACAGGACACTAGTGCCAAGTTGGAAGCGGTGAGGCTGCTGATTGGCGCTGGCGCGGACGTCAATGCACGGGCCCCATACGCCCCTCTCCTCCAAGAAACGCACGGAGAAATTCCTCTTCACTCGGCAATCAAAAGCGCGGACTCTCGCTCTCGAAAAAGCGAAAAGGTGGAAGAGAAGGTTGAAGCAGTCGTAAGGGCGTTGGTCGAGGAGGGGAGCGATGTCGACGCGACCGACCAAAGGGGACTCACACCCCTTCACTGGGCCGCTCGCCAAGAACCCGTTGGCATGACGCGCCTAATCATCGAACTCGGCGCAAACGTGAACGCCCGGTCATCGAGAGGAGAAGTGGCGTTGCATCTTGCGGTAGCGCGAGGGGCGACGAACACGGTAGACGCGCTGTTAGAGGCTGGCGCGAACCCCAATGCCGTTTCGGTCGTCGGCATCATGCCCCTCAATCTGGCGGCGCGGGGTGCAGGGGAGAAAGAGACGGTGATCCTCGAGACGGGGCCTCTCAAAATGCCGGTAACCATCAGGTCCCTGTGGGAACACGGTGCCAAGTTGGATCCGCCTGCGCAACCCGGAGTGGTCACGCCGCTCATGGACGCAATAAAGCATGACACCGACGCCGCCCTGGCGCTAGCCCGCATATCTCAGTGTGCCGTGCAAAGGTGCACGGCCCCAGTGGGTGCGAATCCCACCCGGCAGATGTCGTTCCAGCCGGTAGCAAGCGGAACGGCCGTGGAGGTAACGAATCGGTCGAAGCTTCTGATGTAAAAGGATCCGTAAGGGATTCAGCGAGCGCATAGGCCGTAACGTGCAGTGAACGCTGAGCAGGCCTCGAAAAGGGCAATGCGGAAGCCGACCCGCCTGAGATTCGGGGAAGGCCGCCGCCGTTGGGGAAGGCGAACGACATGTGCACCCAACGGTTCCGCCGGGGTAGTGGCGACGGCATGTGCGAAAGAGGGGTTGTGTGCAACACGGGAAACCCCGCTGGGTGGCTGGCGAGCGGCGCTGGCCAACGGTGGCGCTGTGAGGCGCGGAACCGGCCCTTTGGGGTGGCGGATGGGGTCGTAGTACCGCTGAGACCGGGTAATGCCGGAGGAGGAAAGGACCCCTGGTCTGGGAGTAGTGCTGGCAGGAGCGAGCGCGAGGTGATTGACGAATGAGTCTGGTAACACCGGAAACGGTCGAGAAACTCCGTAAGGCACTGCATGTGAAAGCGAAGGAAGAAGTCGAGTTCGATGTGGCTCGACGAACAGGCGGAGGAGGGGACCCCTTGTCCTCGGCTCCGCTGGTGGTTGCGCCGGTAACACAAGATGGGCGGGCAGGGGACGCGCCGCATCCCCGACGAGTTCTTGGTCTTGCGACTGGGGCTGGTGAACCTGTTGGCGAAGACGGGCGACCTTCCGTGTGCGAAGGCATGATCCTGGAGAGAGCCGGATGCGGTATGTGGTGAACTTGACTATGTGGCGACGTCAGCCGAACTTCTCGCAGGGATGGGAGGCGTCGGCAAAGATCGCCACATAGTCGGGGCGCCTACAATGACGCGAGAAAGGCCATGAGCTCACTGTTGGAATGCCAGCTCGGTGTACCATCGTGCATGGAATCCATTCCATCGTCGGCGCACATTTGCAGGGCCTTCGCCTTCATCTCCAGATCCACCTCGGCGTAGCGATTGGTTGTCTCAAGCGACACATGTCCCAACCACGCGCGGATCGTGTTGATGTCGACACCGGCGCGAAGAAGGTGGACGGCCGTGGCATGGCGTACGGTATGCGGGCTGACACGCTTGTCGCGCAGAGAGGGCACGGTCTCGGCGGCCTTTTTCGCGATCCGCACGACGAGTCCATGAATGCCATAGCGAGTGATCGGGCGGCCGTGGACATTGAGGAAGATCGGCGCTTCGCGGGGACCGTCGAACCGTGGGCCGAGCAGTTCGCGAAGCACCTTGGCGGTGCGGGACCAGAGCGGACAAGTGCGGACCTTGCGTCCTTTGCCGTCGAGCCGCACCGACAGGGTGTCGGGAGCCAGGTCCGCCACGGTAACCCTGGCGGCTTCGGAGGCCCGCGCTCCGGTGTTGTAGAGAAACAGCAGGAGCGCGTAATCGCGCCGGCCCTGCGCACGAGCCCGGTCGGGAACGCAGAGCATGGCGTCGATTTCGTGCTTCTCGAGGTAGGCCATGGCTGGCGTGGCGGTACGGCGCAGCGGGATGGCCTGGATGGTCGCTGCGTGCTCGACGAGCTCCGGAGCCTGCCGGGCGATGAACCGGAACAAAGAGTGCAGTGCGGTGAGACGCAGATTACGCGTGGAGGTCGAGTTGCCCCGTTGATGTTCGAGGTGAGCGAGGAAGGCACGGGCGACCGTCGCGTCGACCTGCTCGACGGTGACCCGGACGGGGTCGGTGGCATGGTGTTCGGCGATGTAGCCGAACAGCAGACGGATGGTGTCGCGGTAGCTCTTCTGGGTGTTGGGGCTGAGGTTGCGGTTCGCCCCCATCTCCTCGATCAGGAATCGGCGCACGAAGTGTCCCATCAGATGGTGGCGTTCAAGCATCGTCGTTCTCCTGCTCGTCGACGCACGCGTAGCGCGCGAATCGTTTCGACGCTTCGTCGAGGAGTTCCGGGGTCATGGGCAGGTATGCCTGGGTGCCGGAGAGGTTGACGTGGCCGAGGTAGGTCGCCAGCAATGGCAGGCAGGTCTGGACATCGGCGCCTTCGCGGTACCAAGCGACCAGCCGGTGAATGGCGAAGGTGTGGCGTGCATCGTGGAGGCGCGGTTGGTGGCGAGCACCCGGCGGGCCGTGCACTGCGGCGTGCGTGCGCGCACGGGAGAACGCGCGTTCAAGCTGCGCGCGGGAGATGGGTGTGCCCGTGGGTGACGCGAAGAAAGCCGAGCAGGCCGCGGCGGGCATCGGCAGATGCCGGCGCTTGCGGGAATACGCCGACAGTGCATCGGTGAGCGCGGTGCCGATGGGCACCAGGCGCGACCTGAAGAACTTGGTGTCGTTGATGGTCAGGACACGCTCGTGCAGGTCCACGTCGCGACAGCGCAACCGCAAGCCTTCGCCAGGGCGAAGTCCCGCTCCGTACAGAACCAGCAGCAAGGTCCGAAAGGTCGTCTCCCGTAAGGGGAAGCGACTGTCTTTCAGAACCGCCGTTGCATCGAGAAGGCGCTGCAATTCATCGCGGGAGTAGATGTAGGGCTGGAAAGAACGCGGTACGCGGGGCCGGTGCGCTGGAAGTGGACAGGCCGCGAGGTGCCCGCGGTTGACGAGCCAGGCGAAGAACCCGCGCAATGTCTCGTCCTTGCGCTCCCACCACCGCGTCGGGGCGCCTTTGCCGCGACAGAACTCACGGGTCGCCTTGGGGTCGATGTCGTGAACAGCGATGTCGCCCAGCGCACGAGCGAAGGAACGAAGAATCCGGGTATCCGCGGAGAAGACCGCCCCCAGGGACCGTTTCAGGGTGATGTACGCATCAATGGCCTCGGTCAATGTCATGTCAGGCCTCCGAGATCATCGAAGGCGACTTGGCGCAGCATGACCAAATTGACCTTGGCGTAGATACGGGTGGTATCGGGGTCGCGGTGCCCGAGGTGATCCCCGACCTCCTTGAAGCTCAATCCCGACTCCAGAAGATGCCGGGCACAGGCGTGGCGCAGGCCGTGTGGCCCATGCCCCTTTCCTGGTCGTTCGTGTGCGGGGAAGTGGCTCTTGACCGCATAGTGCATTCCGCTCGGCGACAGTGGCGTGAACGGAGCACGCAGCCGCAAGAACACGACCCGGCTGGGCGATTGGGGTCTTGCCTCACGCAGGTAGCGCACGATCGCATTGCCGACGCGGACCACGAGGAGCGTCTCCTCGTGACGACCGCTTTTGGAGCGGACGAATCGGATTCGATTACGCCGCCAGTCAATATCATCAAGGCGCAATCGGCGTACTTCGCCGGAACGCACCCCGTAGATCGACAACAGCAGGATGATCGCGTGGTCTCTGATCGATCTCGGGTCGTCGCCGCCGGTCGCCGCGAGCATCCGCTCGACGGTTGGCCATGTCGGACCCATCGGCAACGTCTCGTGGCGGTAGATGCGTGGTGCGAGGAGGGCCTGCGCGAGACCGGGCCGTGCGTAGCTCCGCCTCTCGCAGTATCCAATCCACGCGCGCAAGAAGCTGACGGAACGGCTCAGCGAACGGCGGCTCCACCGCAACGCCATGTGCTGGTAGAACGCATCGACATCGGCGGGATGGATCGTCTCCAGGACCAAACCCCGCTGCTCGAGGTAGTCGAGGAACTTCGTAATCTGCCATCTGGCCGACTGGCAGGTGGCGTCGGACAGCCAGCTCCGTTCGTGCTGAAGCGCGATGAACTCGCACACCATGGTTTCGTAGCGGTGCGGAAGGCCCGGGCGTTCCAGCCGTAGACGGCCGAGACGGCGCAGCAGATCGACGGCCGTCGCGCGAAAATGTTCACTGGCATTCCGGCTCGACGCGGCCCGACACTGTGCTGCGTATCGGGAGGCCATCTCCCGCACCTCGTCATTGTCGAAGCAATGATCGGCGGGCCAACGCTCGAGCTCGACGGCCACGCGTAGACAGCATCGAGCTTGCTTGATGAGCGTTGCGGGTGCGACGCACTGAGCGGCCAGCTCAGACAGGTAAGCGGCACGCTCCTCGGCCAGGGGACCTTCGCGGTGACGGCGAAGAACGCGCGGATAGATGAACAGCGTCTCAAACATGGTGTGTCTCCTTGGGAAAGGCACACCACCATGTTCATCTCGATCTATGTTGTGAAGTCGCCGCCGCTCACTCCGCAGACCCGTCTATCAGGGCGACGTCGCCACATAGTCAAGTTCACCACATACCGCATCCTATGTTGTCGACAACATAGGATGCGGGAAATCCGCACGTCCGGTTCGCCGAGCGGCGGCTGGAAACGGAGTGGGTATAAATCGGGTCATGCCGGCCCACCACCGCGCCAGCCGTCGACTCTACCCAACAAATGGAATGGGATCTCGAATTGTCGGATAATACAAGCTGAATCAAAGACTTGAATTTAGACGACAAGGAGACCCCATGAGCACACAGTGTACGCCGGGACAACTTGAATTTCACGCCTTCGGTCGCCGTGAGGTCGTCGGTCGTTTCGATGGGGGCCGACTCACCTCGGACGGGGGCGGCATCCTGCTGCGCGAGGTGGACCGTCGGTTGGGGCTGATGGAGCGGATCGCGGGTTGCTTCACCGATCATCGCCATCCCGGGAAGGTCGAGCATTCGGTCTCGGAGTTGGTCGCGCAACGGGTGCACGGGATCGCCCTGGGCTACGAGGACCTCAACGACCACGACGCGTTGCGCGCCGACAGCCTGCTGGCGTTGTTGGTGGGCAAGACCGATCCCACCGGCGCGGGGCGGGCCCGGAAGCGGGACCGGGGGTGCCCGCTGGCGGGGTCGAGCACACTGAACCGCCTGGAGCTGGGCAGGCCGGAGGACGCCGCCGTGGACCGCTACCACCGGATCGCGGCCAACGCCGACGCCCTGGACCGGGTGTTGGTGGACATCTTCCTGGAATCCCACGTCGAGGCGCCGGAGGAACTTTGGCTGGACCTGGACGCCACCGACGATCCGTTGCATGGCGACCAGGAGGGTCGTTTCTTTCACGGCTACTACAAGCATTACTGTTACCTGCCGCTCTACATCTTTCTGTGGCGAGCACCTGCTGTGCGCGCGGTTGCGCCCGTCGGATCGCGACGCCAGCACCGGGAGCGTCGAGGAGTTGGAGCGGATCGTCGGGCGGGTGCGGCGACGCTGGCCGAAGGTGCGCGTCGTCGTCCGGGGCGACTCGGGGTTTTGCCGGGACGCGATCATGGACTGGTGCGAGCGAAACGACGTGGATTTTGTTCTGGGCCTGGCGCGCAACGAGCGTTTGGAGAGGCGGATCGGGAAGGCGCTGCGCAAGTCCCGCCGCCGTCACGCGCACACCGGCCGGGCGTCGCGGCGGTTCCGGGAATTCCGCTACCGCACCCACCAGTCCTGGAGTCGGGCGCGCCGGGTGGTGGCCAAGGCGGAGCATCTGTCGAAGGGACCGAACCCGCGCTTCGTGGTGACCAGTCTGGGCCGCGAGGTCGCCGGACCGCAACGGCTCTACGAGGAACTGTATTGCGCCCGCGGCGACATGGAGAACCGCATCAAGGAGTGCCAGCTCGACCTGTTCGCCGACCGCACCAGCACGGCGACGCTACGCGCCAACCAACTGCGGCTGTATTTCGCGTCCTTCGCCTATGTTCTGATGCACGGCCTGCGGCGGCTGGGCCTGGCCGGCACGCGCTGGGCCAGGGCGCAATGCGGAACGCTGCGCGTGCGGCTGCTCAAGGTCGCCGCCCGGGTGCGCGTCACCGCGCGCAGGGTGTGGCTGTCGTTCTCGTCGGTGTACCCGTACCGAAGCGAGTTCGCCGCCGCCGCGGCGGCACTGTGCCGTGGCCCGACCCGCGCGCCACCCGCATAGCCGCGCTCCCGCGGGTACAACACCGACCGGACACCCGCCCGGGGATGCCCCGCGCCCGGACGACGCCCGCGTACCGCGAAAACCGCCCCGAACGGCCGTTTCGAACGCCCGCGAGCGCTCCGACGGTCGGATTTCGGCGACCACCCGTCCGCCCGCGTGGCCTACCGCCCCTCAAAAGGGTCAAAAACGCTCCCGACCGAGCCCGTTCGACCAACTCGGTTCGTTGGTGAGATATGCGGGATAGGGCTGCTGCACGTGATGCACGTAGGGGAGGCCGGTGAACTGCCGGTGCATGTTGCTCATGCCGCCAAGGCTTGCCGCGGCGATGGTACTGCCGTGATAACCGTTCCTGCGGCCGATGATAAGTTTCTTCTTCGGTTGGCCGACCAGGTCGAAATAGCGGTGCGCGAGGCGGATGTTGGTGTCGTTGGCTTCGGATCCCGAGTTGGTAAAGAACAGGTGGTCGAATCCGGGTGGCAACACCTTGCGCAGTGCGGCGGTCATGCGCACGGTGGTGTCGGTGGTGCAGTTGAAGAAGCTGTTGTAGTAGGGGAGCCTGTCGAGTTGTTCCGTCACCGCTTTTGCGATGCGGCGCTGGCTGTAACCGAGGTTGACGCACCACAGCCCGGACATGCCGTCGAGCATCTCGTTGCCATTGCTGTCGATGAGGTAAATGTGTTCGCCGCGCACCAGCGCCATGCCGCCGTCGCGCTTGTAGGCGGCAAAATCGGTGAAGGGATGCAGCAATGAGCTGCGATCGATGTCGTCAAGTTGAGCCGATGCGGTGGTGTCCATGGGTTCGCTGTTCCTGCCGGCGCCCGAGGGCCGCCGTTACCTTCCTTAAAAAATGAGATCAGATTGCCGGGTAGGCCGCAACCCGCGCCATGCCGCCCGCACCGGTCCGCCCGGGCGGGGAACCTGTTGGAGCGCTGTTCCGAGGTTTGCCTCGGCCAGGCAATGGTCTGGATGGTCTCGGGTACAATCCCCGGATTCCGATCGCCTCGGCCCGTCCGCACCTACCGGATGCAACTGGACGGACGGCCCGCTCACGCGGTCGGTTGGCCATGGAGACGGAGGTTCCGGTGCAGGATCTGGAGTTGCTGGTTTGCGACCTTAACGGCGTGCCTCGCGGCAAGACGGTCGACGGGGCGTCCTTCTCCCGGGACGATTCGGCGCACCTGGCGACCGCCATTTTCTTCCAGTGCGTCACGGGCGAGTACGCCGAGGAGGCCATGGAGGCCTACTGTCCCAAGGATGACGACCTCCTGCTCGTCCCCGATTGGACCACCTGCCGGAATGTATCATGGAAACCCGGAGAATGCCGTCAGGTCATCTGCGACACCCTCGACAAGGCCGGCGAACCCGTTTCTTTCGACCCGCGCAACCTGTTGAAACGGGTTCTCAAGCTCTACACGGAGAGAGGCTGGACGCCCGTCGTGGCGCCGGAGATCGAGTTCTACCTGTTACAGCCGCCCAAACGCAAGGACCAGGCCCTCGGCCGGCCTCGGGCGTGAACGAACGGGCGGAGTTCGGCGGCGAGGCGTTCAGCAGCGATGCGCTGGACAAATACGCCCCCTTCCTGGACGCCGTTCGGACCAGGAGCGCGGGCATGGATATCCCCTTGCAGGCCATGGTGCATGAGTTGGGGCCCGGACAGGTCGAACTGAACATCGCCCACGCCGAAGCGCTGTTGCAGGCCGACCGGCTCTTTCTCATCAAGCGACTGGTCAAGGCCTGCGCATTGCAGCACGGGCACCTGGCGAGCTTCATGGCCAAGCCCGTCATGGACCTGCCGGGCAGCGGCCTGCATGTGCATGTGAGCCTGGTCGACGAGAGCGGCGCCAACCTGTTTGCGCTGCAGGGCGGCAAGGCGCCCGGTCCGCTGTAGAGCTTGTCGCCGTGCCCAACCAATCGCCCATTCCTTTCCAGCCCTTGTCCCCGAGCAACTCAGCCTGTCCCCCCGCGGATGCCTGCGGGTGTTGAAAGTGGCACGGACGATTGCGGATCTGGATGGTGAACGGAACATCGGCCAAGCCCATTTGGCCGAGGCGATTGGATTCAGGCAACCAGCGGTGAGTTGAGCTGTAAGAAACATCTGGCGGGCGCGGAGATTTCCTACGCACGGGCGCTCGATTCGCTGATGACAACCTGGCCTCCCAGGCACACCGTGAAAGGCCCAACCTGCCTGGTTCACCAGGTCGGTGTCTGTCTCATTACTTGTATCGGCTCAATCAGCCTTTGGCTACCACCGGCACCGGCCGGAATAGACGCTTCTGTATCAACTCGTCGAACAGCACTTCCCGGCCTTTGTTTCCGCCTTGGAGGCCAATGGTGGAAATCTCCCGACTTTTGTACGCCAGGAGTTCGATGACTATCTCAAGTGCGGATTGCTCGAACACGGGTGGTCTGTCACAGACTAAGTACTACCTTTCAAATTTTTCTTCCACAACGACCATCACTCGGCGCCATCATCCGCTCAATGGGCAAACGCTGGAACTATTGTCGGTCGGCAAGGCCACGGTTGTAGTGCGTCTTGGTGACGGTTCCTCGATGAAGATCCTGCGGCGCTGGACCGACGTGGACGGTGCAGCCTGTACGGAACTGGCCGGTGATTCAGTACTTTCCCTGCGCGGACTGCGCGAGCTGTTGGGCCTGTTCACGGCGCTGCGCGCGCACACTGGCAGACAGGCGGGCATTGCCGATGAGAGGATCAAAACCGCTCGGTCCAATGGAGAGGCGGTGGACGATGATCAAGCAGAGGCGATTGGCGTTCCTCGAGACGGAGTGTCTCGAGGCGCTGTGGGAGCAGTTTCCGGAACGGGGAAGAGACGAAGTCACACGACACGTTGCCCGGCTGATGGCGCGCGCGTCGGTGAAGCGGATTCGGGCGTTGAGAACAAACCGGAAGAACCGGGAGGTGGGCGATGAATCGAGTGATGGATGAGCGCCACACCAACATACAGCCACCGCATCTGCAACGCGCGGCCTACGTGTACGTGCGCCAATCGTCCCCGCGTCAGGTCATCGAACACCGGGAGAGCCAGCGCCGGCAGTACGATCTCGCTCGTTGGGCAAGTTCCGCGGGCTGGCCAGGCGAGCAGGTCGTCGTCATCGATGAGGATCAGGGCAAGAGCGGTTCGACCGCGAAGACCCGCCCGGGGTTCGCCCGTTTGATCGCGGCCGTCGCGCGGGGCGAGGTGGGGATCGTGATTGCGCTGGAGGCCACGCGATGGTCGCGCAACAGCCCGGACTGGCACCATCTGCTCTACCTGTGCCGCTTTACCAACACGCTGATTGCCGACGAGCACACGGTCTATGACCCCGACCTGTCCAGCGACCGGCTGGTTCTGGGGATACGCGGGCAGATGAGTGAGTTGGAAATCGAGACCTCCATCGAACGCATGGTGAGTGCACGCTGGAGCAAGGCGGAGCGGGGGGAGTTGTACACCATCCCGCCCGCCGGCTATGACATCGACGAACGCGGTCGGTGGGTAAAGAGCAGCGATGAGTCGATCGTGCATGCGATGGTAACCGTGTTCGAGAAGCTCGATGAACTCGGCAGTGCCCGGCAGGTGTTCGCGTGGTGGCGTGACCAGGGACTCAAATACCCGGTCCGCCGGTTGCGTTCGCGGAGTCATCCGGTGGTGTGGCTCGCGCCCTCGTACGCGATGTTCCTGCGAACCTTGCACAATCCAATCTACACGGGCGCTTATGTGTTCGGCCGCAGCAAGAGCGTGCGTGGTCTCGATGAACAAGGCGTGGTGCGCACACGCGCACAGCGGGTCAAGCGCGACGATTGGCCAGTGGTGATCTACGATCACCATGACGCCTATATTTCCTATGACCGGTTCGTGAGGAACGAGGAGCGACTGCGGGGTAATGCCACCATGCGCAGCGCCGACCAACGCGGCCCGGCTCGAGAGGGGGCAGCGCTGCTACAGGGATTGGTGCTGTGTGGGCATTGTGGGCGGCGCATGAGTTTGAGCTACGGCGGCTCAACGCGCGCCCGCGTCTATCAGTATCGCTGTTCGCGGGCTCGCGCGCAGCAAGGCGGCAGCGATTGCCAGGTGATTGGTGGCAAGCGCATCGATCAAACGGTGGTGGACGTGTTTCTCGAAGCGACGATGCCCTGCGCGGCCGATGCGGCGCGGCAGGCCAACGAGGAGGCGCACCGGGAAAGCGAGGCGTTGCGCCTGTACTGGGCGCACCAGACCGAGCGGGTGCGGTATGAGGCGCAGCGTGCCGAACGTCAGTACCTGGCCGTCGAGCCCGAGAACCGAGTTGGTTGCGCGCGAGCTCGAGCGACGCTGGGAGCAGGCGCTGAAAGAGCTTGAGCGCGTACGCGCCGAGGCCGGGCAGGCCGTCGCAAGTCCCGAGCTGCTAAGCGTCGACGACCTTGAAAAAGTGCATTTGCTCGGGCAGCAACTCCACGCGGTTTGGAACGAAGACAGCACTACGAACCGGGATCGCAAGCGGCTGCTGCGATGTCTCATTGAGGAAGTCCAGCTCAGCACCGGCGAGGACCACTACGCCGTGCGGATCGTGTGGAAGGGGGGAGCGACGACGGAACGCGAACTGGTGCGTGGGCCTGCCGGTTGGGCGCGCCGTACACCCGAGGACACGGTGGAACTGGTGCGCCAGCTCGCGGCACAGTTCGATGACGCGCAGATCGCACGCATTCTCAACAAGCAGGGTCGACGCTCCGGGCGCGGCATCCCGTTCACACAGGCCGCCATTACCTCGCTGCGCGGCAAGAACAAAATCCCCAAGTATGAAAAGATCGTCACTACCGATCCCCGCCAGGGACCGTTCAATGCCGAGCAGGCCGCGCGCGAGCTGGGCGTGACGATGAGTACGGTGCACCGATGGCTACGCGACGGCGTGTTGGCGGGTGAACAGCTCACCCCCGGGGCGCCGTGGCGCATCCTGCTCACTAACGAGATCCGGGAACGACTCGCTGGGTCTGGGGCGCCGGCGGGCTGGGTGGGTGTCACCGAGGCCGCCCGGCGTCTCGGCGTGTCGAAATCGCTGGTTGCCTACTGGGTCAAATCGGGCAAACTGGTGGCTGTACGGGTCACCGTCGGAAAACGGAGATGCTGGAAAATCGATGTCGAATCAGCGAGTTGCGGCCAGCAACAGAGCATCTTTGAGCAATGAATAACGCGTAATTCCAAGAGGGCGCAGTATGAACGCATCTACGGCTTTCTGCGCGTCAAGTGCGATAGCTGCCGTAATGAACATCTTGTTGCATTCTCCGGCAAACGAAGAGGGTTTTGCCCCAGTTGCGGGGCGCGACGGATGGTGGAGTCAGCCGCTCACCGGGTCGATCAGGTGTTTCCTGAGGCGCCGGTGCGTCCGTTCGTACTGACCTTTCCCTTCCCGCTGCGATTCCTGCTGGCCGCTGAACCCAAAGTACTGACCGACGTGCTGGCGGTGGTGCAGCGCGGTAGATCCACCTTCCTCATCCGCCGTGCCGGCTTTACCGTCTCTTCCGGCGCCAAGACCGGCGCGGTCACCCTGATGCAGCGGTTCGCTTCAGCACGCAACCGCAACCCGCACTGGCACCTGCTGTTCCTCGATGGGGCCTACACATTCAGGGGCACCAAGGCTTCCTTTCACCGCGCCCGCCGACTCCAACCCGATGAATTGGCCAAGCTGCTGGCTTCTCTCAGCCGCCGCATCGTCCGGTTGCTCGAACGGCGGGGCCTGCCGATTGCCGACCCGCAGCATCCGGTGTTGGAATTCGATGTCGGTTCCGCCCTGGATCAAATTCAGGCGGCTTCCGTCAAATACGGTATTGCCGTTGGCCCCCATGCAGGGCGTAAAGCCCTCACCCTCTACAGCGTAGCGCCGGTGGACGATTCAACGGGTTGCGGCCTGCTGGCCCAGGTGGCCGGCTTTTCCCCGCACGCCGCCACCGTGTGCGAAGCGCATCAGCGATCAAAGCTGGAACGCCTGTGCCGTTCCATCACGCGCCCACCGATTGCCACCAAACGACTATCACTGGATCGTCGAGGCCGGGTCGTCTACCCATACAAGCGTCCCTGCCGTGACGGCTCGACTCCTGTTGTACTGGAACCGCTGGATTTCATTGCCAGACGGGCTGCTCTGGTGCCCAGGCCGCGCCTCAACCTCACTCGCTTCCACGGGGTGTTCGCACCCCACTGCAAACACCGCGCCCGCCTCGTGCCGCACCGGCCCCGCGGCCAAGTAGACAACGACCAACCCACCGCCCCGATGAGCTGGATGCGGCGACTGAAGCGCGTATTTGCCATCGATATCGAGACCTGCCCGGACTGCGGTGGGAAGCTCAGAGTCATTGCCAGCATCGAGGACCCGCCGCTGATCCGCCACATCCTCGCGCAGGTCCAGCGCCGCGAAGCCCTGCTCAAGCGGGTGGCGCGTGCACCACCCGCTTTACCGCAGGCCACCACCATCTGATCGCAGGGGCGTCCGCCCAGGGCCGCATTCGGCCTGGTACGGAAATTCACTCAATCGCGCTCCAGAACGTTCGAGGCCTAATGCTCGTGCAGCACCATTCACCAAGGATTCACCACGTTGCGGCAACCTATCCATCGACCGCAGAGCCCCGCAAGTACTTGCCTCAATCGCGAAAGACATCGGTTATAGTTCCTATCCGCTCCGGCCAGCCACAGCGTCACCAGGCTGACGATCACGCCGGCGAGGACGGTGAGCGTGAACGCACCGATTTCGGTGAGAAGGACGTTGGCCGCGGGAGCAGCCGCATCGGCCGGGCTCATGCCGCCTCGATCCGTTCGACCTTGATGTCGTGGATACGGCGCCGCGCCTGCCAGAGGTCGTAGGCCATCTGCAGGCCGAGCCAGGTTTCGGGCGTCGAGCCGAAAGCCTTGGTAAGGCGGATCGCCATTTCCACGGAGACGCCCGCGCGCTCGTTGACGAGTTCCGACAGGGACTGCCGGGAAATTCCGAGGTGGCTGGCGGCGGCGGTCACCGACAGTCCGAGCGGCTCGAGACACTGCCGCCTCACGATTCCGCCGGGATGGGGGGATTGTGCATCGCCACGGTGGTTTCCTCCTCAGTGGTAGTCCAGGTAGTCGACATCGACCGCGTCGCCGTCCTCGAACCGGAAGGTCACCCGCAGTTCCTGGAGACGGTGACGGCGTAGTGGCCCTGGAGTTCTCGCTTGAGGGGGTGCAACTGCAGCCCCGGCAGGTCGATGTCGCGCGGTCCAATGCCGTAGTCGAGGCGGCGAGTGTGTGCAGCAGTTTGCGGAATTGAAGAAGGTCTCGCAATGGTGCTGGTAGAAGTCGTAGCAGCGGACGCGCGCAGGCCAACGCAGCGCCTTGGGAGTTATGGACCTGGCGAGGAGGGCCGGTGGAAGGGGTGACGGGGGGAGGATGTCTGCTTGACCGGAGAGGGGTTCCCGTGCGGTGATCGAACCGGTGGTTCGGGAGGACGGAAAAAACGGCGGGCGGATGCCGACGACGCTGGCGAGCCGCGCGGACCGTGGCGAGTACGGTCGTCGCGATGGAAAGGATCCGTGATGCACCGGATCGCGCCACAGGACCGTTGACAACAGAATCGTTGACAGCAGGTTTGATGAATGGTGGTATATTCAACAGATTCGTTGAACGGGATTCCTCGATGAGATCGTCGACGGGACGGTGGGTGGTTGGCGACGACTTTTTCGATCGCGGGGAGGAACTGGATGTTCTCGAGGCGCGCGTG
The DNA here is from genome assembly GCA_965220425.1 of Candidatus Azophilus sp. Taxonomy (GTDB): domain Bacteria; phylum Pseudomonadota; class Gammaproteobacteria; order Pseudomonadales; family Azotimanducaceae; genus Azophilus. The sequence goes on from OZ244830.1 coordinate 951,320, forward strand.
CTCGGCGGCAACCACGTGCTGTTGAGCGGGCAGCGCCGCATGGGCAAGACGAGCGTGCTCCGCGAGCTCGGACGGCGGCTGGCGTCGGACGGCTGGATAACCCTTTTCGTAGACGTCGAGAGCTCGGCCACCCCTGAGGACGCGATCGCGGACATGGCGGAGGCGACGTACCCGCACAGGCCCCTGGCCTCGCGCTTCGCGGAAGGCATGAAGCGGTGGTTCACCGACCGCGTCGAGGAAGTCGGCGCGAGCCGATTCCGACTGAAGGTCAGGGCCGGTCTGGACGCCGGAAGCTGGCGCCGGTACGGCGAACGGCTGCTGCGCGATTGCGCGGCCCAGGAGAAGCCGGTGCTGCTGGTGATCGACGAGATGCCGATATTTCTCAAGCGCATGCTGCAACGGGACGGAAACGCCGGGCGCGTTGACGGGTTCCTGAGCTGGCTGCGCGGCGCAGTCCAGGATCTCGGCGAGGATTCGCCCGTGGTGATCCTGTCGGGCAGCATCGGCCTGGAACCGCTTGTGCGGCGGCTCGGCATCTCGGACCGGGTCAACTATCTGGACCCGTTCCGGCTCGGCCCCTGGAGACGGGAGACGAGCGTCGCCTGCATCGCGCGTTTGGCGGCGAGCCATGGATTGCGACTCGAAGGGGAGGTGGGAGTTGCGGTGTATGCGTCGCTGGGCGTCGGGATCCCGCACCACCTGCAGTCCTTCTTCGCGCGGCTCAGGGAGCACGCGATCATGCGGGGACGGGACGTGCTGACGGTGGAAGACGTCGGCGAAGTCTACCGCGACCGCCTTCTGGGGCCGTCCGGGCAGAGCGATCTGGTGCACTACGAGACACGGCTCAAGGAGGCTCTCGACGACGACCAGGGCTATGCGCTCGCCATGGAGATTCTGGCCGAAGCAGCCATCGAGGGCTGCTTCACCGGGCGTGCGCAGGAGTCGTTGGCGGCGCTCTACGGGGGGCTGGTCGAGGATGTCTCCGCGCGCATCGCGGACGTGCTGGCCGTGCTCGCGTACGACGGCTATCTGGAGGCCGGCGAGGATGGCTACGGTTTCTCGTCACATCTGCTGAAGGACTGGTGGGCCGCACGCTTCCGCGGCCATCACGTCGCCCTCGGGGAGCGCAACTCGGACGCGGGGCCGGCACGATGAGCGAGGCAGGCGCGGAGGTCGGTTCCGGCCCGGTACGCAAGTTCAATCCGGGACTGCTCCAGTCCGACGGCGAGCTGATCGAGCAGTTCGTGGTCCGGCAGCACGAGCTGGGGTTGGTCCGGGACGTCCTGCGGAGCAACGTCGACGCGCCGTCTTGCCAGCACGTTCTGGTGGTCGCGCCCCGCGGTCGCGGGAAGACGATGCTGCTCGCCCGCGTGGCGGCCGAGATTCGGACCGATGCCGTGCTGGCTGCGCGTGTCGTGCCGGTGCGGTTCATGGAAGAGAGTGCGGAGGTATTCAGCCTCGCCGACTTCTGGATGGAGACGCTGTTCCATCTGGCCGGCGAGCTTGCGGGCCGTGAACCCGGTCTGGCGAAGGAGCTGTCGGACACGCACGCGGCGCTGTCCTCGCGTTGGCGCGACGAGGGCCTCGAAGGGATGGCCCGGGCCGCCGTCCTCGACGCGGCGGATCGGCTGGATCGACGGCTGATGCTGATGGTCGAGAACGTGCAGTCGCTCGTCGCGACCGTGGACGAGGGGTTCGGCTGGGGCCTGCGCGCGGTGCTGCAGTCGGTTCCGCAGATCATGCTGGTCGCCTCCGCTACGAGCCGGTTCGAAGGCCTGGATGATCCCCGGGCGCCCTTCTTCGAGCTGTTCCGGCTGGTGCACCTCGAACCGTTGGACACGGAAGAGTGCCGGCGGCTGTGGACGGCGGTCAGCGGGCAGGCGGCACACGGCCACGAGATCCGGCCGCTGGAGATCCTGACCGGCGGGAGTCCCAGGCTGATCGTGGTGGTGGCGGCGTTCGCGCGCCACCGGTCGCTGCGCGAGCTGATGGAGGACCTGGTCGGCCTGGTCGACGAGCACACGGAGTACTTCCGTGGGCATCTGGAGGCTCTGCCGCGCAACGAGCGCCGCGTCTTCGTATCGCTGATCGACCTGTGGCAGGCCTCGAGCGCGGGCGAGATCGCGGCCCGGGCGCGGCTGGACGTGCGGGTCGTGTCGACGATGCTCGGGCGCCTGGTCGCGAGGGGCGCCGTCACTGCCGTTCCCGGCGGCGCCGGCGGAAAACGGCTCTACGCCGCGTCCGAGCGCCTCTACAGCATCTACTACAAGCTGCGCCGCGAGCGCGACGAGTCCGCCGTGGTCGAGGCGCTGATCCACTTCATGGTGGCGTTCTACGACGTGGGCGAGCTGTACCAGGTCTCGGGCCAGCTGATGCAGGACGCGATCGGGTCGACTGCCATCCAGGCCGGCATCGACCGCGCCCTGGCCAAGCGGACGGTCCCTCCGGAAGATGTCCGTTCCCGGATGAAGTGGGAAGAGGTGGAGAGGACGTCGGACAAGGTCAGGAATCGGCGGCGCGTCGACGCGGAGATTCGTCTGCAGGACGACGTGCAGGCCGCGTATGCGGAGGAGGACTGGCAGCGCGTTCTGAATGTCGTCGACCGCTACGTCGCGGATGGTTGGGTTGAGACCGTGTCGAAGTGGGGGCGCGACCAGGAACTGGCGTACGTGTGGAATCTGAAAAGCGAGGCCCACTACGGCCTGAGGCAGTTCCGTGAAGTGATCGCCATCGGAGACGAAGCCGCCGAACGGCTGGCCGGCAGTAAGGAGACCACGGTGATGTACCGCTCGGCCGCCATCGCGCTCACGAAGGCGGCGGCGCACTGCGAGCTCGGCGACTTTGGGATCGCGAGGTCGGAGTGTCGCGATGTGGTCGACCGCTTCGGCAGGTACGGGTCGCCCTGGTTCGACGCGAGGATCGCGGCGGCGCTGCTCGTGCAGGCGAAGGCCGAGCGAGGGTTGGGTGAGGCAGAACGTGCGGCGGGTTTGTTGGACGAGGTGCTTGTGCGGTTCGGGGACAGCGAGGATGCGGATGTGCAGCGTTCGGTGGTCAGGTCGCTGCTCGTCAAGGCGGCGATGGCGAGAGAGGCCGACGATTGGCGAACGGAGCAGCGGACCTACGGAGAGGCCATCGATCGATTCGGCGGAAGCGAGGATGCCGCGATCCGGGACAACGTGGTGTCGGCGTGGCTGAACCGGGGGTTCGCCTTTGGTGCCTCGGGGGATTTTGCGAACGAGCTGGCGTGCTATGAAGGGTTCGCCGAGTGGCTGGGGGAGCGCGCCGTACCGGGGCAAAGGTGGTCTGCGCTGGTGGCGTTGATGTACAGGAGTCGACGGCTGGCGGAGCTTGGCAGGGCGGAAGAGGCGCTGGAGACGGTGGCGGAAGCGGCGCGGCGGTTCGAGGAACACACCGAAGGGTGCCCGCGGGAGACGCGGCTGTGGATTGGCTGGCACCTGAGGGGCTCGGTGGCGCTGGCATTGATGGCCTTGGGGGCCGGTGCGCAGGCCATGGACGCGTTTCGCGAGGCCTGCGGCCTGTTCCTCCCCCACCATGAGATGGCCATCGGGGAGATGTTGCGCCTCGTGCCCGAGCTGGTCGCTGCCGGCGCTTGCGAGCAGGAGTTGCTCGGGGTGCTTCTCGGCGACGAGCGGAACGCGCAGGCGTTGCAGCCCCTGATCGTGGCCCTGCGGATGCGAACGGGTGAGTCTGTGCGCGCGCCAGCGGAAGTGCTCGAGGTGGCGGGCGATCTGGTTGGACGCGTCGAGGAGCGGCTCGCGAAAGGCGTTCCCCCCGGCTTCTTTCACCGGAAAGAGGGCGTCCAGGTGTCGGCGGACCGTGCGTGAACGACACGCGTCGCGAGGCGGAGTCGAGATGAGTGGGTCGTCGGACTACCAGGTGGCTCTGTTGTTCGCCGGCGAGCAGCGGCCCTACGTGGAGGTGGTGGCGAGGAGCCTCCAGGCCCGCGGTGTGTCCGTCTTCTACGACGGCTTCGAGACCGCGCAGCTTTGGGGCAAGAACGGTGCCGAGGCGTTCCACGACGCGTTCGCACGTCGGGCGGCCTACGTCGTGATGTTCATCTCGAGGGCGTACGTCACGAAGGCATGGCCGAGGCACGAGCGGAGGTCGGCGATCGGCCGAATGATCCACGAGGACGGGGAGTACGTGCTGCCCGTGCGTTTCGACGACACGCCCGTGCCCGGCCTGCCCGACGACGTGATCTACCTGCGAGCCGCGGACCATGCGCCGGCCGAACTGGCCGTGCGGATCGCCGAAAAGGTCGGGATGGAACCGTTCGAGGGCAAGGCGTCCGAAGTACCGCCACCGCGCATGACGTCTTGGGTCGGTGAGGCCGTGTTCGACTACGGCGGCTACAACGGCCGTTACGTCATCGGCACCGGCGAGGCGGAGTTCGAGACGGCGTGGACGAAGGCGAGCGACACGAGCATCCACCTTTACAACGATCCACCGTCGATCAACGGCGTGGCCGTGGCCCGGCGCGTGACGTCGATTGCGCAGGTGCGCAAGGCGTCGGCGTTGGACTACACGTCGAGAGTCAGGACCGTGAAGCTGGGAGGCGTCGCGGCGCTACGGAACAGGCACGGGTTCTATGCCTGCCTTCGCGTGCTGGAGATCCTGGACGACAGCAGAGCCGACGATTGCGACGAACTGCGGTTCAGGTACGCCGTGCAACGCGACGGGTCGGACGACTTCGGTGAGTTCGCCGAACTCGACGGGTAGTGGATCGCGGCAAGCTGTCTGGTGGTGGACCGCGCTCGAAGACAGGTGCCGGTCGGACGCTGGCCCGGGTGGCGGTCATGCGGCGCGCCACGGCGGGCCAGGGCGGCAGGATCCCGGTGACCTTAGCGGAACGAGAGTACCGGCACATGGACCCGGGTCTGGCGTTCGGTGATCATGAAGGCCGTGGTCGAGGAATTCGCGAAGCGGATCGGCTGAGCGAGAGCAGGCGGCACGTGGTCGCGCGGGAGGACGCCCTGGCGCGGGAGATCGGGCTCACCATCGAATCGGGATAAGGAACCTCCCAGACGCAATCCGCGTGGACATTGGTCCGAGCGAACCGCTGTTCGTGTTCGTCGAGGTGGTCGCGACGGCGGGGCCGGTCAATGAGGACCGACAAGCGGAGGTTCTCGGAGTCGATCAGCCGGCTCAGGGACCTGACCACTCGAATGCGTTTGGATCGCTGACGGGACCGGTAGGACGTTCGGGCGTGGCGCGCATGCTCGCTTGACAGGCGTGATTGACGAGACGGCCGATCAGGTATGAGCAGGGGACGCGGGAGAAGACGGCGGAGGCGTTGTACCACCGGTTGCGGTCCGCAACCGCATTTCGTCGTACGTGCGCGCCGAATGTAGGTACCCGGACATTGGAGGCCTGGATCGTCGCATCGTAAAGAACGGGATGCGCGAAGGCTTCAGCTTTCTTGTGGGCTGGAGAGACGCAAAGCGGTGATTGGTTGGATGTAATGGAAATTCGAGAGGACGAGCAGCATGGAGGTTGACTGGCGGTCGATCAGGCCGCTGAACGGTGACCGAGCCGAGGGGTTCGAGGAGCTGTGCTCGCAGTTGGCCAGGTACGAAGCCCCGGACGGGTCGCGGTTCGAGCGCAAGGGTAGTCCGGACGCAGGCGTGGAGTGCTACGCGACGCTCGAGGACGGGACGGAGTGGGCCTGGCAGGCGAAGTACTTCGACAAGCTGGAAGACTCGCAGTGGTCGCAGATCGACGGTTCGGTGCGAACTGCGTTGGCGAAGCACCGAAAGATCGCGCGCTACATGGTTTGTTGTCCACTCGACATGCCGGATGCCCGGGTCGGAGGACGGCTGTTCGCTCGCGAAAGGTGGGACCGGTACGTTGCGAGGTGGGCAGTTGCTGCGACCGAGGCAGGGATGAAGGTCGATTTCGTGTACTGGGGCAGTCACGAGCTTCTGGAGCGGTTGTCGAGGGGCGAACACAGCGGTCGAGCGCGGTTCTGGTTCGGATCGCCCGAGATGGATCCGGACTGGTTCGCGCAAAGGCTGGACGAAGCGGTGGCATCGGCAGGGCCTCGGTATACGCCCGAACTGCACATCGGGCTGCCGATCGCCAAGGAGTTCGAGGCGTTCGGACGGACGGAGTGGTTCTTCCACAGGGCTATTCGAACCGTGAGGGATTTGTGGTCGGACTGGGAGTCGGCATGTTCGGTTCGTTCGTTGCGTTACGCGCAGGAAGGCGAGCGCGAACTGGAAGCCGAATTCGAGAAGATCGAAGGAGACTCGGGCATAGGCCGCGCCAAGAAGGCGGCTGCGGAGATCGTAAAACGGGCGGTGTCCGCTGGGAGTTCGATGGAAGTGCAACCAGCTGGCGCGTTGCCGTTCGGGGCGCTCGCGGAGACGGTAGCGAAAGCGGAAGAAGCGAGCGAAAAGGTGGCACAAGTCATTTCCGCAAGCGGGTTTGGCGAGAGGGCCGTGTCCCACGCGTCGTATCAGTTCCGGAGATTTGGAGAGACGCTGCGCAAGGCCAGGGCAGCCCTCGTGAACGCAGGCAACGCAGCTGGGTCGCCGGTGATGATCGTGCGAGGCGATGCCGGGACTGGGAAGACCCATCTGCTGTGCGACGTAGCACGGCGGCGCCTTGATGCCGGGCGGCCGACCATCCTTTTGATGGGGCAGCGGTTTACCGGCACGGGGGACCCGTGGGCGCAGGCATTGGCGCAGCTGGACATGGATTCGTGGTCGGGGGACGACTGGGTCGGCGCGTTGGAGTCTGCGGCGCAGGCGACCGGTACGCGAGCGCTCGTGATGATCGACGCGTTGAACGAAGGCCGGGGCTCGAAGCTGTGGCCGGTTCACTTGCCGGCGTTGGTGGCCCGGATGCGGCGTTCGCGGTGGATCGGGCTGGTGCTTGCGGTGCGATCCTCGTACGAGGTCATGATTCCCGGGCAGGTCCGGGCGAACGCCTTTTCGGTGCGGCACGCGGGTTTCGGACAGCAGAGCTACCAGGCGATCGGGAGGTTCTTCAGCTACTACGGACTGTCGCTTGCGTCGGCGCCGTGGTTGGGCCGGGGATTCGACAACCCGCTGTTCCTCAAGACGGTGTGCGCAGGCCTGCAGGGAAAGGGAATGACAGAGCTGCCGCGCGGCTCGCAGGGAATCAGCGCAATCTTCGAGTTGTACCTGTCGTCGGTGAACGACCGGCTCGCGCGGTCGCTCGGTTACTCGCCACGCCGCGCGCTGGTGCAACACGCGCTGCGGGATTTGGCGGGGGGGTTTGCGGAAGCATCGCAGAGGTGGCTGGATGTGGCTGTGGCCGCCGATCTGGTCGACGCCCACTTGCCCGGACGAACGTACCAGGAATCCTTGTACCGTGCGTTGGTGACGGAAGGCGTTCTGATCGAAGAGCTTGGTGGCGGAGGTGTAACGGGGGGTGAGGGCGGGGAGGTCGTGTTCGTCGCCTATGACCGGCTCGCCGATCATTTGCTCGTCGACAAGCTGCTGGAGGAACATTTTGACGAGGACCAGCCGGAGGCTGCGTTTGTCGGAGAAGGCAAGTTGGCGTTCGTCCTGCGGGAGGAAGCTTACGAGGTAGCCGGCAGCTTGGAGGCGCTGTGCGTGCGCTTGCCGGAACTGACGAAACGGGAAGTGGCGGACATGCTGCCCGGGCTTGCCGATGCTGATGGATTCGAGGGGGCTTTCAGGGCCAGCCTGACGTGGCGTGACGAGGCGACGGTGTCGGACAGGACAAGGGAACTCGTGCTTGAGAGGTTGGGACGGGGTGTTGGCGACGTGCGGGGGATGGTGGCGGCGCTCCTGACTGTCGCGACGGTGCCCGGCCACCCGCTGAACGCGGATTTCGTTGATGCGCGGCTTCGGGAGGATGCCATGCCGGTGCGCGACGCGTGGTGGAGCGCGTCGCTGTCTGGGGCGTCGTCGGAAGCGGGTTCGGCACGTCGGCTTCTAGATTGGGCGCTGGCTCTGAAACCGGAGGTGTTTGTCGACGACGAGACGGTGATGCTCGGGGCGACCTCCCTGGCCTGGCTGCTGACGACGCCGAGCGAGACTGTGCGGACCGCGGTTGTGAGGGCACTGGTGAATCTGCTGTGGGGACGGATTGCGGCCGCGATCCGGTTGATCCAGCGGTTTGCGGATGTAGACGACGTGTGTGTCGTGGAACGCCTTTACGCGGTGGCGTACGGGGTGGCGACGAGGAACCACGACCCGGGTGAGGCCGCGAAGCTTGCAGCGTGCGTGTACTCCCTTGTCTTCGCCGATGCGGCTCCGCCGCCGAACCTGATGCTCCGGGACTATGCGCGGGGCGTGGTCGAGCGGGCCTTGTATCTGGGATCGTCGGTTGCAGTGGACGAAGCCCTGCTGCGGCCCCCGTACGAGAGCCCGACGCCGACGTTCCCGAGCGAACAGGACATCGGCCATCTTCTGGCGGGCGAGGACCACAACCCGCATGCGATCCAGGAAAAGAAAGACGCTGATTGGGCGCGCCGGCAGATCGGGTACTCCGTCATGCAGGGTCGGATGCGCGACGTGATCCGGCAGCGACTGACCAAAGGTGAATGGCTCTTGGTGTACCTCAGCGACAAAACCGTTGCAACGAAGGATTCCGAGACGAGCCCAGAGTCGTTCGATCGCGGGAAGATCGAGCGGTACGTACTGCGGCGCGTCTTTGAATTGGGTTGGACGACGGAACTGTTCGGGGAATTCGACAGCAGGTGGAACGTTGGTGGCTCGCTCGGCGATACGGAGAGCTTCGGGTCGAAGTACCAGCGGATCGCCCATGCCGAGGTGTTGGGTGTTGTGGCCGACCACTTCGAGTATCGCGAGCCCGGCGGGAAGGAACGTGCCCCGTGTTGTCGATTTGACGGGCCTTGGCAACTTGGCCTACGGACCTACGATCCGACCTGGCCACCGAAAGGCGCTCGCGGAGGGGACATGTCCGGCTCGGAAGGCCATCCCGCAGCGTGGTGGACCCGTGATCGGTATGAAGATTGGGAGGAGGATGACGAGAGGCTGACAGAATGGGTCGCGGGTACCGAGGATCTTCCAGATGTGGCGCGCCTCCTTTCGGTTGCGCACCCTGCGGACGGGACGAGTTGGCTGAACTGCGGCAGCGGCATTGTGTGGCGGCAGAGGCCCCGGGTCGGCCGCAAGCTGTTCGAGAATCTCTGTGGACAATTGAGCTACTGGCTGACGGCGTATCTGGTGCGGCAAGCCGACGTGGAAGAGGTATTGCACCGGGGTCGTGAGGTGTCGTTGCGTCGGATGGTGAGCTTCGCTGATCCCTTTGCCGAACAGGTGTTCATGGGGGAACATGCTTGGTCGCCGGCTGCGAAGCACGCAGGAACGGAATGGCGGGAGCAACGGCTGCAGCTGAGCGAGGATCGTACCGTCTGGACACGACTGGCGTTCGCGGAATACGTGTTGGGGGGCCATGGGCATCCACGCTTCGACAACCGTCTGGTGAAGTTTCCAAGCGAGGAAATCGTCGAACGTGGAGGGCTTCGGTGGAGCGCAAGGGGTGCGGAATTCGTTGACGAATCCGGCGATTGCGTGGTCTACGACCCCTGTGTGGAGGCGATGGGACCGAGTGCGTTGTTGGTGCGCGCGGATTGGATGACGGACTTCTTGTCCGTGCAGGAGTTGGCGCTGGTGTGGTTTGTTGCGGGGGTGAAGGACACGAGGCGGACGGACCCGGCGTCTGGAACTCGGCAACTGGAGATATCGGGTACTTACATGTGGACCGCGAGGGGCCCGGAAGGCTTCGTGGATCACGAATTGAGCGAACCCATGCCCGCGGAATTCGGCAGGCCCTGGTTGGAGATGTAGCGCGTGTGGAATCGGGCGACCACGCGGGGGCCTAGCCCGAGTTTACCGCGTTCGGCGGTTTCCAGTACCCTCGACAGCCCTTGCCGGGCTGTCTGAAATAGCATAACTCATTGTTTCATATACGATTAGCCTCCATCCGGCGGCGGGCGGGCCGGATCAGTTTTAGTATGACCTAATATATTTTGTCCAAAATCATCGGATTGAAATCCTATTTATTCATGAAAAGACAAACTATACGGAATGATATCGATTGATATAGAACCATTAAATACGTATCGTATGACCTAACAGTCATGGTCAGCATCGTCAAAAAAACCATCCGCGGCAAACCCTACTACTACGCCCGCCAGTGCAAGCGCGTCGACGGCAAACCCAAGATCGTCTGGCAAAAATACCTCGGCCGACCCAACGACATCCTCGCCGCCATGAGCGGCGACGCCAACCCCAAGCCCACGGCCGCCCTCGTGCGCGAGTTCGGCGCCGTCGCCGCCCTCCTCGGCCTCGCCCAACGCCTGCGCCTCGTCGAGCACATCGACCGCCATGTCCCCAAGCGCGGCTCCGGCCCCTCCGTCGGCACCTACCTGCTGGTCGCCACCCTCAATCGGTGCGTCGCCCCCTGTTCCAAGGCCAGCATCGCCAAGTGGTTCGACAACACCGTCCTCAACCGCCTGCTCGACATCGAGGCGCGCCAACTCAGCAGCCAGCGCTTCTGGGACAACATGGACCGCGTCTCGCGCCAAGCCATCCAGGCGATCGAGCGCGACCTCGTCGCCGGCCTGGTGCGCGAGTTCGATGTCGACCCGCGGCGCGTGCTGTTCGACGCCACCAACTTCTTCACCTTCATCGATACCTTCAACACCCGTTCCACCCTCGCCCAGCGCGGCCACGGCAAGGAAGGCCGCAACCTGCGCATCGTCGGTCTCGCGCTGCTCGTCGCCGCCGACTCCCACTTGCCACTGCTGCACCGCACCTATGCCGGCAACACCCCCGACGCGCCCACCTTCGCCAGCCTGACCGACGCGCTCGCCGCGCGCTACCGCGACATCTGCCACGCCGCCGAACACATCACGCTGGTGTTCGACAAGGGCAACAACTCCAAGGACAACCTCCAGGCGGTCGCCGAGAGCCCCTATCGCTTCATTGGCTCGCTGGTGCCCGCCCAGCATCCCGACCTGCTCAAGACGCCCGCCCGCAAGCTGCGCCCGCTCGACGGCGACGGACTCCCGGGCGTGAGCGCCTGGCGCACCGTTCGCACCGTGCTCGGCGCGCAACGCACCGTGCTCGTCACCTACAACGAGAACCTGTTCGCCGCCCAGTCGCAAACGCTGCTGCGCGAAATCGCCAAGCGCCGGCAACGCCTGCGGGAGCTCCAGCACCGCCTCCAGGGCTGGCGCAGCGGCCGCGTGCGCGGCCCCAGGCGACCGGCCGTGCAAGGCGTCGAGAAAAAGGTGGCCGCGTGGCTCAAGGCGCGCCACATGAAGGACCTGTTCAAGGTCGACATCGGGGAATCCGACGGACTGCCGAGATTGCATTACCGGTTCGACCGGCGCGCTTGGCAGCGCTTGCAGAAAACGCTGCTCGGCAAGACGCTCATCTTCACCGACAACGCGGACTGGAGCGATGCCGAGATCGTGCGCGGCTACCGCGCGCAGCATCATGTCGAGAACGCCTTCCGCCACATGAAAAATCCGCACTACATCGCCCTGCGTCCGCAGCACCACTGGACCGACCAGAAGATCGAGGTGCATGTCTTCTGCTGCGTCCTCGCATTGCTTTTGTGCAGTCTGTTGCAACGCGAAACGCGCCGCCGCGGACTGTCCTGCTCCATCTCAGAGTTGCTCGAACGCCTCGGCCGCATCCGCGAGGTCGGCGTCGTCTACCCGTCCCCGGGCAAGCGCCGCGCCCCCACCGTCCAGATGACCGTCTCGCAAATGACCGACGACCAGCGCGCGCTTTATGATGCCCTCGATCTGCGCCGCTACCTGGCCGCGTAGGTCATACGAAAATCACCCGGAATATCTTTATCGATCAAATTCTTACGTGTCGAACACGGTAAACTCGGGCTAGCGTCTTGCCGGTCAACAAACCCGACGACCGCAACCGCTCGAGCACCCAGCCGAACACCACCTCATGCGCCTCCAGGCTCAGCCGTCTGCGTGTCCTTCGCCAGCCCGTAGCCGAGAAACTCGCGCAGCGAAATCGAGTCCGCGCACCGCCACGCAATCCCGCGTTCCGAACCGATCCATTCCAGGTAGCCAATCAGCAGCATGCGGAAATACACACGCGGCGGAATCCCCGGCCGGCCGTTTTTCTCCGCATAGAATTCGCAACACGCTTGTTCGGCAAAGGCGTCGAATCCCTCCGTTTTCAGCATCCGCTCCAGTGCCTCGTAGAACGGGTGGCTCAAGCGGTGAATCTCACTCGTTGTCACAAACAGTTCCTCTTGCCGTCCCTCTGGTCGCTTTCCGACTGCCATGCTGACTTCCAGGCGTTTCCTTGGCGGCGAATTTAACAATTGGTCGGGCCGATGCTCGACGGACTCTTGCCACACGCTAGCGCCTAACCCGGAAGGCACGGTCACGGTCTGAAATCAGATGTGGGCGGAGCCTGCGGCGCAAACCCGCATCAGCCAGTGCTATCCGAGGCTGAACTACGGTTCATGCTCCGATTTCCGCATGCTGTATCTGCGCGTATGGGGTCGAAACGCAGCGGCAGCCGTTGTGTCGGGCGCAGCGTCGGCATGTAGCGGATGACGGGTGCGCGTTTTGCGGCAAGGCTCAGGTCGCGGGCGCGGAGAAGCTGCACGAACAGCGCTTTGACCGCCAGCATGGCGAAATGCATGCCGAGGCACATGTGGCTGCCCTTGCCGAACGGTATGAAAGAGAACGGGTCTGCCCGCGACTCTGCCCCCTGTGGGAGAAAGCGCTCCGGGCGGAACATCTCGGGGCGCTCGAACAACTCCGGGTCTCGATGGCACATCTGCGGAGACAGAAAAATTTGACTGTTCGCCGGAATGTGGTTGTCGAGGAAATCGAACGCCCTCACGTTACGGCGGGGCAGCAATTGTACCGGCGAATACAGCCGTAACGTTTCCCGCAACACCGCATCGGCAATCGGCATGTCGCCGAGTTGACCGACGCCCGGCGCATCGTCCCGTGCAGCCGTGAGAACTTCCGCGCGCACTTGCTGCTGCCAGTCGCGATGCCGGGCCAGGGAATACATCATCATCGTCATGGCGCTCGCCGTTGTTTCGTGCGCCGCGAAGAGCATGCCCATCATGTGCCCGACGATGTCGCGGTCCGAAAGAAGCCGGCCCTCGGCGTCCTCGAAGCAGGCGAGTTGTGAAAACATGTCCTGCCCCGGCCGGTTACGTCGCTTTGGCACCTCGGCCAGCCGCCGCGCGCGCAGGCGGTCCCGCGCCCGCAGAGCCCGCCAGCGGCGCGTGCCGGGAATCGGGATGCGGCTTCCCATCACGCCATCGATTACGCGCATGTTGTCCCGGTAGACCGCTTCGTTCCCGGGCGTGGGCTCGACGTCTGCGAAGACCTGCAGACCGATGTCGAGGGCCAGGCGCCCCACCAGGGGGTAGGCATCCGGTTCGCCATCCAGGCTGGACACGGTGCGCCGGATTATCGGTTGCATGGATGCAAGATAGCGCCGCAGTGCGTCGGGCTTGAACAACCCGGTGAGCAGCCGCCGGTGAATGCGATGGTCTTCGAAGTCGCGAAGCATCAGGAAACCGCCGAAGAAGTCGAGCATCACTTCCCAACCCATCCGGGTGGAGAAATTTCTTTCCGCGTCGAGCAGCACCAGGCGATTCGCCGCGGGCCCGGCGAGCACGACTACCCGCCGATTGAACAGCAGGCCGACGGTAAAGCAGTCGCCGTATCGGGCGCGCATCTCTCCCAGAAAGTCAGCCGGGTCCGGAAGCAGTGCCCGCAGATTGCCGAAATACCAGTGGCCCTTGGGGCCGGGCAGGTGTTCGAGCCGGGTATTTGGTTGGCGGGGGAGGCTGTCCGAAGCCACCTCAACGGCTGGTACGAAAGACATTGGCGGGTTCCTGTTCCGTGTGTCATGCTATTATCCGAGCGATCACTATGTTTTCGTACTCGGATTCTTCGGCATGCACAGTAACGAGCGCCCGAACGCCGCAATCCCAATGTATGCGCCGCGCAAACGGCCCAGGCAAGCCCGTGCGGTCGCGACCGTCACGGCCATTCTCGACGCCGCGGCTCGGATTCTCTCGGAGGACAGCTACGCCGCCGCGAGTACCAATCGAATCGCCGAACGCGCCGGCGTCAGCATCGGGTCGCTTTACGAGTACTTCCCGGGCAAGGAGGCGATCTTCGCGCAACTGCGCCGGCGGGAAGCCGCCAAGGCTTACACCGAATTCATCGCCGAACCCCACCCCGAACAGCCGCGCGATGTGATTCGCCACCTCGTGCGCGGCCGGCTCAACTGGATGCGCCGCGACCCGGCGCTCTACGCCGCCCTGGAAACCGAAGTGCCCCGCTTTGCCATCGCCGAAGTCGAAGCCGAGATCTTCGACGATTTCCTGGGCATCTCGCTTGCGTTCCTGGAAGTCCATCGCGAGCTGCTGCGCCCCGAGGCGGAGTTGCGGTTCCTGGCCGAATTCCTCATGCGCGCGGTGAGCGCCATTGCCAATGAGTACGGGTTGAGGGCACCCGACCAACTGGGCGACCCGCAACTTGAACAGGCGATGATCCAGATGGTGGAGCGATTTCTGTTGAAGGACGATCGCTGACCGGGAGCCTCCGGCGTCTGCCGCGCCGCACGCCTGACTCGGTCGGGATTTGAACTGCCACGGGCTGCTAGCTGGCGGTGCTGATGGTATTGGCAAATTAACCCCATGTCAGTCAACAATCTGGGGATGAACATCTACAAGCGACACCGGTTTCCGCCCCAGATCATCAGTTACGCCGTTTGGCTGTACCATCGATTCAGTCTGAGCCACAGAGATGTCGAAGACCTCCTCGCCGAACGGGGTATTACCGTCAGCCGTGAATCGATCCGCCTCTGGTGCATCAAGTTTGGGCCTGAGATTGCCCAGCGCCTGCGCCGCAAGCACCCGGGCTATGGAGACACATTCTTTATCGATGAAGTCTTCGTCAAGATCAGAGGTAAACAACACTACCTGTGGCACGCCGTCGACCAAGAAGGCGATGTCGTTGACGTTCTTCTCCAGAACCGGCGTGACGCCAGCGCAGCCAAGCGGTTTCTCCGCCGATTGATACGACGGCACGGCCAATCCCCCTGGAAGATCGTCACCGACAAAGTGGCGAGTTACGGGGTTGCCCATCGGACATTGGTGTCTGATTCACTGCACGTCACCGACCGCTATGCAAACAATCGGGCCGAGCAATCGCACGAAGCGACGAGGTTCCGCGAGCGCGGCACGAGGCGATTCAAAAGTGCTGCTCAAGCGCAACGCTTTCTCGAGGTGCATTCAGCCGTACACAACCTGTTTGATCTCGGGCGTCATCTGGTGCGAGCGAGCCACTACCGGGATTTGAGACAGCGCGCCTTTGCGTCTTGGAGTCAGGCAACGGCCGCGTGACTTTCAGAAGCAGGCCATCTCGTCAGCCGGGACAAGTTAATTTGCCAATACCCTCGTGACGGTTCTCGACAGCAACAAACCGTCGGCGGACAGCGTCGGGGCCTTAGTGCCCGTGGGTCATAAGTTCGGACACGTATTCTACGCGGCTGCGAGTAAGGGCTGTTCGCTGGCATGGGCGCGATCAATGCGCTGCAGCAACGAGTCGAGGTCCTTACGGGTGAACTTCCATTGGAAGGGTTGGGCAATGGCTTCGTAGTAACGGGCGAAGCCCAGCAACCGCTCCTGGAGGGCTTCAAGGGAAGGGAAGTCGTTGGGTGTCAAGGCCTTGCGCTGAAGGATGGAGAAGTAGATCTCCACTTGATTCAGCCAACTGGCATGCACGGGCGTGTGGACCGGAACGATGGTCGGCCATTGCTCCCTGATACGATCGATACAGGCTTGGCCGCGGTGGGAGGAGCCGTTATCCATGGTCCAGAACACCCGCCGAGCGGAGCGATAGGGTTCTTGCGTCATCACTTGTTGCAGGAGGCGGCCGAATGGTGCGATGCCGGTTTTGTGTTCGCAGATCCCATGGATTTTGGCCCGACGCACATCCCAGGCGGCCAGGTAGGCCCATGCCCCTTGACGCACGTACTCATGTTCGAGGCGCATGGCTTGGCGGGGAGCGGTCGGCAGAGACCCGTGGGTACGCTGGCGAGCCTGGATACTCGTCTTCTCGTCTGTTGAGATGACGAACTCGTCGTCGCGCAGGGGGATTCCGTTCCAGTGCCCTTCGTAGAGGTCCAGGATTCGCCCCGCCTTGACCCTGAAGTCCGGGTCACGCGGGAAGATCCAACAGCGATGCTGCCACGGCCGGATGGCGTCCTCGTGCAGCCAGCGCCAAACGGTCTTGTCGCTGATGCTGGCGACGATACCGGCGCGGCGAACTTCGCGCGCCACATCCGCGATGCTCATGCGCGACAACGGAAGTCCCAGATTGGCTGGCAACTCACATGCCAGTGCCTTGACCTGCACGACCACCTCCGGGGGGAAAAGCCCGGGGGCGTCCGGGCCGGGGGCGCTCCTCGAGTCCCGGCAGGCGTTCGTGGAAAAACCGTTTCCGCCACTGGCTGACGACCTCCCGCCGCGTGTTGAGCCGCGCGGCAATCTCATCGTTCTGCAGTCCTTGTGCGGCCAAGAGGATCATCTGGGCCCGTTGAACCTGGAAATATGGCAACGTATATTTTTGCGCCCGCCGCTTCAGAACTTGTGCTTCCTCGTCGGTAAGCGTGATCCCGAAAGGACTTTTCCTCGGCATGATTGTTCCCCGAGACGCTTTCCGGACAACCGTATCCGAAGATCCTTTCGGCTGTCAACAATACGTTGTCGTAATTATGACGATAGGTACTTAGGGTGTCATTTCGCCCTTTTCCGCAACAGATCCCATCCTGGCCCTGGAGGGATTACGGGTTTAACAGCAGCACAGGTGATAGTTTCTTCACTCGTCGGCGAGAACAGCGGCCAAAAGGGCACTCTGCGCGTGCAGCAGGTAGTCCTTGGCCTCATAGACGCGGCATCCCGGCCAGTTCATGGCGCTGTCGGAGACCTCCTCACCTCTGTGGACGGGCGGGCAGGGCAGGAACACTGCATTGGGTGAGCTAGTTTCCAGTAACTCCGCGGTCACCTGGTAGGGAAGGAAAAGCTCTCGTATGTTGCTGCGGGCATGCTCTGCCTCTGCCGCCGGCCAACAGTCGGTGTAGATCACGTCCGTGCCGGAAACGGCTGCGGGCAGATCCCGAGAAACGGCGACCTTCCCTTGCGCCTGCTGGGCGATCCTCCGCAGAAAATCGGCTTTGACTTCGTAGCCTTCGGGGCAGACCTGGGTGACGTGTATGGGGAATCTCGCCGCCGCCTCGAACCATGAATGCCCGAGATTCGTCGCCTCGCCGACGAAGACAACACGCAGTCCGGCAAGGTCACCTCTCGTTTCCCGGACGTAGGCCAGATCTCCGAGGATCTCGCACGGATGGTTGAACGAAGTTCTGGCATTTATCACCGGAATCCGGGCCGCTTCTGCCAGACGGAGCATGTGCTCGTGGGTTGACGTTCTCGCGACGATGGCGTCGAACCAGTTGTCCATATACCGGGCGACATCTTCTATGCTTTCCCTATCGTCAAGCCGGCCTGGCACCCGGACGGATACGCCGCCGAGTTCGGCTACGCCAAGTTCGAAAGCGACCCGGTTCCGAAAACCCTCCGCATCCCAGACCAAGGCTATGCGTCGTCCGTCCAGGGCCTGAGAAGAACTCCTCTCCCTCCACCTCCTTCGGAACGTGCTCGCATCTTCTACCAGGTCCATCAGATCTTCTGCGGACCAGTCCAGGAAGGAGATGAAATCCTTTGGCATTTGTAACTCGGTTCTTCCCTGTCTCGCCTCGCCGACGGTAAACACGGCCAGTCCTGTCCGTTCAGCGCCTGGCATGTCGCGGTGGCGAGTCTATCCCAATGCCTGAGTGGGCATAAGAAGAATAATCGCCCGAAACGCGCGGTGCCAGGCGATGCCTGGGCTGCCGTGTGTCCATCGGACCTCCCGCACCAGGTCGCCGGCGCCAAGTGAAGAGCCGCCCATGTTGCTTCCATCAGCGCTGCCTCACCGATCATAGGTCGTGACCCCGGTGCAAGGGACGCGCTCGCCGTCGGCTTGAACTCTGCCGCAACCAGATCCCTAAGATGCTGGCCGGGGAGTCGCCCGTGCCTCGGCCGATGTCGTTCTCCGGGGTGGATGCGCGCCGTGTCAATCTTCGAAGCGTGGCAATACGCCCTCATCGAGTTCGCGCGTGATTCGGTCCGCGGGTCCGCGTTCCACAGAATCGCGCCGAATCTCACATTCAATGGTGGGCCATCTGTGGGGTTGAGAATCCAAGACGGACAAAACCTACTTAACAAAACAAGGTGTTGTAGATACGCTGCCCTTCTATCTCTTCCGCCAGAACCATGCAGCTGCCGGTCCGCGTCCCCGAAGCGGGATCCTGCAGCAGTTGTTCCCAACGGCGACCCCATGCAGCTGCGGCATGATCCGGCAGCCTTCCGAAAACACTGCCATCAACAGGAGCCGCTCAATCAGGCTCTGCAGATCGCGGCTTTCGGTCAGGTAAGGGCCGCACCGAAGTACAGAATTCAACCCCGGCGCACACCCTCCATGACGGGCACTCGCGCCGCGCGCCCGCCTCGTTCCATGTGAGTTAGCGCCCAACTCACCCTGTTCGCAAACACGGCCTGTCGACCGCTTGGCAGGAGTTCGCGCACATCGTCCTGCGTTAGTCCCTCGGCTTCTGCCACGCGCCGACCCACCTCCGCAAGCCGAACATCGCTCCCGCCTGCCAGCGCCCGTAACACCGGCAGCATCAGTGACTGAAAGTCGGGAACCATCGAGTGCCGGCTACGCGGCCGACTTCCGGGGCGTCACCTGTTTGGCGATCTCTCCGCCAACTTCGATTTCCGCTCTACGGAGTTCCCAGGTCTGTTGAAGATTCAGCCAGAGTTGCGGCGTCGTCCCGAAATAGCGCGCGAGCCTGAGCGCCGTATCCGCCGTAATGTCGGCCTTCCCACCGAGAATCCCGGTCACCAGCTCAATCGGAACGTCCAGTGCCCCGGCCAGCATATCCTCAGAAACATCGGCGGCGTCGATTTCTTCACGCAGAATTTCCCCAGGGTGCACCGGCCGCATACCGTTCCTCGTCTCCATGTTTCTCCGACCTCCTAGCGGTGGTAGTCCACTATCTCCACATCGTAAGGCCCGTCCGCCTCCCACCGGAAGCAGATACGCCATTGCGCGTTGATTCTAATGCTGCACTGACCAGCGCGGTCTCCTCGCAGCCGCTCAAATCGGTTGCTCGGCAGCGCGGCTAGGTCGCCCAGCGACTCCGCGCTTGGAAACAGCGTGAGCCTACGCGTCGCCTGGTCTACGAATCCCTGAAACGCCGGCACCCGGTGACCATCGAAAAAGCGTCTGGTTCTACGGCCCCTAAAGCTACGAATCACAGCCGTACGATACCCGCCTGCGCGTCATTCTTGAAGTTTCACGCCGGCCCTCCGGCAACATGCCACTTCAACCCGCCCCTTCGACGGAGCCCACTGAAGCCACAGGAACACAAGACAGCGCTTCACCTAGCCCCTGACGAACAGGCCCTTCTCCGAATCCCAAATCAGCGGACCGGCTTGTTCCCTGGCCCGTTCCATGAATTTCCGAAGATCGAGGCCCCCTGGGCGGGCCACCGCCTGATCGAGCCGCCGTTCTGCCCGCCCCAACACGTCGGTCACCGATTCCGAATCCGGGGTCTCGCCGCGAAGGTAAGCTGCAAACCCGGTCACAAGGTTGGGCGCTTCGCGCAGCCAATCATTGATTGGCGCAATCGCATCCTGAGCCAAGCCTGTATTCGCCCGTTCCAGAGTCCGATCCTCCAGAGCCTTCTGAATGCCGATTAAGAAAATCCGATCATGTAACCGCCTTGCCACATAATGCATGCCGTGATCCGTGAATGTCTCGTTCGTCAGAATCTCTACCACAAGCCCGGCAACCTCCAGGAGTGCGCCCGGATGAATCGCCGAAAGCTGCTTTCGGGGCTGCTCAATCAGCAGGTAACGCCAATCGTTGTAGGCGCGGCCCACGCGGCGAAGGAACTCCGCTACGCTGGAATCGGCGATCTCTTCAAAGAGGGACGCGTACGCGGCGAACCCCTTTTCAACGACTGCCTTGTCCGCGTCGGGTAGCCACTTGTATAGCTTGTCGATGTGGTGACCCGCGGATCCGCCTCGCTCGGCTCGAGGATCACCGCGCCGGTGCAGGAGCGCCTTGATGGCTTGCTCAAGGAGCGAGTAGCCGCACGATATCGATATCCAGGCAGACGCGCTCTGACGCTGATCCGGATCGATCGAGTCCACCAAGCGATAGTCGTCACCAAGATGCAGCTTAAGACGTTTCGACGCCTTGTTGAGTCCGTCAACCCGGGATGTCTCTTCCCGCCATTGCTTCTTGCGCGGACCATCGACCGGTGTGGTGTCTCTGGAATCAGTGGCGGCTTCCCGTTCTGATCCTTCTTCGGCCTCTGTCGATCGTCGGCTTTCAACTGCGGGCACCGGCTCTACTAGGCTGCGCACAAGCCCCTTGGCAATCGCCGCCAGCGCTTCGGGATGCGTCGTCGACAGGTCTTGCCTCGGTTGTTCGATGAGCAGATAGCGCCACCCCTCGTAGTCGTGTGCCACGCTACCCAGAAACTCTGCGACTCCTCGCCAGGGCATGCCGCCATATCGCCCCGCGAAAGCCAGCAACCCCTGCTCAGCGGTGCGTTTGTCCCCGGGCGGCAGCGCGGCGTACAGGGCGCCCAGGTCGTGCCCGGCAACTCCACGTAGCTCAGCTTCAGCCTTCCCTCGTTTCCGCAAGACCGCTTTCAGCGCCTGTTCCACCAACGAGTGTGCGCTGGTCATGGCGATCCAAGCCGAGACGTTCTCGGCGTGCGCAAAATGGTCCGGCTGCACTGGTTGCTGCCTGTATTGGCGCTCCCAGGTTGCCACAGCTTCCTGCAACTGAACCGCGACCTTGTCTTCGTCCCACCACGCAGTCCCGTCTTTCCGTCCCGACTTGCCGTTCATCTTCCTGGTCTCGTTTGCCCAAGCACAACCGTCGGCGACCATCCTCCAACGCCAACCGCAGCAGACGGTCACCGCAAGCAATCCACTCCGCTCAAGGGTTGAGATACTGCGCCCAAGACTCCATCAATGCACGCCGCTTCTCAAACAGATCGCTTCGAGCGTAGGCGGCCTCAGGCTTGTTCTTAATGGTGTGTGCCAGCGCCGCCTCCATAACGGCGTGCGGCGTGTGCGTCTGTTCCGCCGCGTAGTCGCGGAAACTCGAACGGAATCCATGCGTGACCGCATCGAACCCCAATTCCCGCATCATCTTTGCGTGTGTATTCTCGCTTGGAGGACGTCCAGGTCTCATCCGGGGGAAGACCAGATTGGAGCCGTCCGAAAACTCGGCGGCTTCTCCCAGGATCTCAAGCGCACGCTTCGAAAGCGGTACCCGGTGCAGGCGATTCGCCTTCATCCGCCCTGCCGGCACTGTCCATGTCGCGCCCTCGATGTCGATCTCCTCCCAGGTGGCCTTGCGCACCTCCGACGATCTCGCCGCCGTCAGCACCAGGAACTCCAGTGCAAGCTTCGAAGACGCGGTGGCCCGCTTGCTGGCCTTCACCTTCGCGATGCACACCGCAACCTCATCGTAAGGGAGCGCCGGCATGTGGCGCTGCTCGACGCCGTTGCGCGGCAGCGGCGCGTCAATGACGATCCCCGCCGGGTCGTCTGTCCTGTGGCCCTGCGCCACAGCCCACCGGCAGATCGCCGAGATGCGCTGCTTTACGCGCCTCGCGGTCTCCCGCTTCTCGTTCCAGATGGGTTGCAGGATCGCCATGACGTGTCCCGGCGTTATGTCCGACACCGGCAGATTCCCAATGCTCGGGTACGCGTACGATTCCAGGCTCGCACGCCACTACGGCCCGGACTTGGGAATGCGCCAGTTCGGCTCGTGCATGGCGATCACCGCCTCCGTGGCCTCCGCGAAGGTCGGTGCGATTCACTCTGTTCTAGGCGGGCGGAGCAGAGACCGCTTCCTCCGGCGTCATGCCCCTAGCTAGCCGGGCATTCAGGGTGCTGTTCGGCACGCCGTAATGTCGCCCCATAGCGCTCACACTAGCGAACATCTTGCCGTAACAATAGACCTTTGTGCCGGGTTGCGGGATGCCGCCCGCTTCGATCGACACGGCATCCTCCAGCAACATGCCAGTCTCAACTCGGGACTTCAGCGTCCCGTAATTGATGCCATATTCGACGGACACCGCAAATAGGGAGGGGAAACTCCTTCCTGCGATTGTTTGCTTCTTGCCTGTGGTGGGTCCTGGCTGCTTCGAGACAGCCTCTTCGGGCGTCATGTCGCAAGCGAGGCGGTATTTCAGTGTCGAGTAATCAATACCAAAAGTGTCTGCGAGCGCTTGCTTGGTGGGGTACATGCGCCCGAAGCAGGAAATGCTGATCCCGTTTCGATGTGCCCTTGTCTCCGCCACCGTCATCCACTGAACGTTTCCCGGTGCGAACGGCTTGGTCCTGTCAACGTGGACCAAGTGTTCACCTCCGTGCTTGTCCGGCGCAATGTCCCGCATCCATGCATTAGCAAACCTCCACTCCGGGTGAAGCTCCAGTTCGCCCCGTTCGTCCATTCTGATTAGCTTCTTCCACTGCCGCTGCCATTCGGGATTGCCTAGCCCCAATAATTCGCGAAAAGATAAAGCAAAAGCCCTTGGACATGCGAAAATGGCGTTGTTAGACAACCAGTTAATGCAGCAAAGGCTTTTGCATGTCACAAGATACCAGCAAACAGAGTGTTTTGTTCGAGGGCCTGTCGAAAAAGGCAGTAATCGCCAAGTTCGACCAGGATCATGCCAGTTCAGACGGGGGTGCAATCCTGCTCAAGGCCTGCGACGAGCGGCTTCAGTTGAGTGAGACGTTGGCGGCGTGCTTGTCGGACGACCGCGAGCAGTCGAAGGTCGCCCATTCCCTGCGGGAGTTGTTTCAGCAGCGTCTGTTCGGCATCGCCTGCGGCTACGCCGATGGCAATGACGCCGCTCGGTTGGCCTGCGATCCGGTGATGAAGTTGCTGACGGGGCGCGATCCGGTCGCCGGCGCGTCATTGGCGTCGCAGCCGACGCTGTCGCGGTTCGAGAACGCGGTCCGGTCGAGGGACTTGGTGCGCTTGTCCGAAGCGTTGGCGGAGACGGTGATTGCCCGCCACAGACGGCGCAAGAAGCGGGTTCGGCGGATCACCATCGATTTGGATCCGACGGTCGATCCGACCCATGGCGGCCAGCAGTTGACGTTCTTCAACGGCTTCTACGACACCTCGTGTTATCTGCCGTTGGCCGGATTCCTGACCTTCGACGATGAGGTGGAGCAGTACTTGTTCTGCTACGTCCTGCGCCCAGGTAACGCGGCGGCCAAGCGAGGCTGTATCGGTGTGTTGAAGCGACTGCTGCCCCGGTTGCGGCGGGCGTTTCCCAAGGCACGGTTGCGGATCCGCTTGGACGGGGGGTTTTCCGGTCCGGAGTTGTTCGCGTTTTTCGAGGCGAAGCGACTCGACTATGTGGTGGGTATGGCGAAGAACCCGAAGCTGGAGCGTTTGGCCGAACCGCTGATGGCGCAGGTGCGGTCCGATTTCGAAGCCGGGCACACATCGGCCCGCCGCTATGGCGAGTTCGCCTACCGGGCCGGGAGTTGGCCCCAGGAGCGCCGGGTCATCGTCAAGGCCGAGGTGACCACCCATTTCGGCCGGCAACCGAAGGACAACCCACGGTTTCTGATCACCAACCTGAAGACGACGCCGAAACACGTCTACGAGCGGGTGTATTGCGCCCGGGGCGATGCCGAAAATCGTTTGAAGGAACTCAAGCTGGGCCTGGAGATCGACCGCACCAGTTGCACGCGCTTCCTGGCCAACCAGTTCCGCGTTCTGATGACGGCGGCCGCCTATGTGCTGATGCAGGAACTTCGCCTGAAGGCTCGGTGGACGAGCTGTGCGCGCGCTCAGGTCAGCACCTTGCGGCTACGCTTGCTGAAGCTGGGCGCCTGGATCGAAACGTCGGTTCGGCGCATCGTCATCCACCTGCCGCTCGGCACGCCGTTCGCCGACGATTGGCGCCGCATTGCACGCTCGGTCGGCGCGGTTGTGACCTGATCCGATCAGCCCGCCTGGTTTGCTGTACAGACCCGTCGGTCTGCGGCAGCGCTCGCCTCGAATCCGGCGATACCGGCAATGAGCACCAAAAATGCCGATTGATCCGCAAGACAACAGCCCGATCGGCTCCCCATTACCGCATTTCCAACGAATATCCTTTCGTACGGCACCGTTTGAACCTCTACAATCGACGTTCATGAATAGGTGCGGCTAGGTGCTCCCGCCATTCGCTACGGACTGGTGTGTCCAGAGGGAGTCGCTCTTCGATTAAGCGATTGATGATGTGCGGCTTTTGGTTGTTGCGTTCGGCGAGAGCCTCATTTCGGGCTTTTAGTGACGGGAACTCCTCGCCATCCCAATAGGACTTGGTGGAAACCCCGCCACCCAGAGACCCGCCGCCGTTGGCATTCAGGCCGCACTCAACCGTCTTCAGTTCCTTGATGAACTGCTTTTCCGCGGCCTTTAGCTCGGTGATCGACTCAATCCCATCTGCCAGAATTTCTCGGGTAAAGCCGCTTGGACCTGCCTCTCGAATCGCATCGTGCAGGAGGGTAGTTGATCCCTTCCTCGCGTCGTTCAAGTGCTGCCGCCACCGCGCCTCAAGGCCCTGAGAGGTGACGCCCACATACGACCTCCCTGTCCTTCGCTCTTTCAGCAAATATACTAGTCCCCCGTTTCCGTGCCTTTCTATGACCAGAGCCACTTCGAGGGGGACGCCCCGCTTCAACCTTGCCTTGATTGTGGGGTAGTCTTTCTCCCTCCCCAAGGTAAAAAGGAGTGACTTGAGGGTTGGGTACAGGACGCCCTCATGGACTTCCGGCGCAACCCTGGCCGCTCCCCACCCCCGCCGCCACGATGCGTTGTCGCAGGTCGCTGCTTCGGCCAGAAGGTCATCGCTCAGGGTTGCGAGTTCACCAAATTGCTTCGAAAAATGGTTCAGGCGGGGAGGCAAGTGGCGCATTCGCTGATAGAACGTCGCGTAAGAAACCACATTGCCACTGTGGCGGGCGGAAATCTCTTCATAGACTTCTCTTTGGCTGCGCCGCTCGCCGGCAACGTCAATCCAAGTGGTACGCCTTCCGTACTTGTGGTTGTACCCCTTGACCGAAAGGTTCAGCGCATCCCCAACTCGTTCGTCGCTCAATCGGTTGTTCTTCCTGTCAGCCCAAATGCGATTCCTAAACTTGTTTACGGAAACCAGCGGGGAGTGCTCGTTGGCACGGTAGAGGGCCGTTGGGTTTTTGTAACTGCGCCCCTGGTAGCTGAGTGTGGTGTTGTCGCGCATGCGGTGGTTGCTCCTTCAACTTCTGGGGCCTGTGCTCCGCGCTGGCGTTCTGCTCCAGTGGCGGCGTGGGCCGCTGGAGTAGTGTGCCAGCACGTGGTGTAAGATCGCGGTCGATCGTCGGTTCTGCTGGTTGAGTCGACTGTGTCACGCCGCAGCGATAACCGGCGGGGTGACCGCATCAGGATCGCCTACACTGGCCACGGTTTCCAGCGTCAGGCATCGCCGGGCCACAGCCCACTCGTCGTTCTGCTCGATTAAGATGGCGCCGACCAGGCGCACGATGGATTCGTCGTTGGGAAAGATGCCGACCACGTTGGTGCGTCGCTTGATCTCCTTGTTGACGCGCTCCAACGGATTGTTCGGGTGGATCTTCGTTCGATGCTCCCTGGGAAAGCCCATGAAGGCAAGCACGTCGGTTTAGGCCTCATCCATGAGCTGTGCCAGTTTTTCGAACCGCGGCCGCTGGCTGTCGGTGACCTAGCGCCAATGCCTGCTCGCCGCGTCGACATCCTCTTGGACGAAGGCGGTGCGGATCGCGGCGGCGACCATTTCCCGCTGGCCCTTGGGGACGTGCGCGAGTGCGTTGCGCACGAAATGCACACAGGGGTTGTTGAATCATTCGGTGAGCAGCCGTTTTCAAGACAATGGCAGGGCGCGTCTGGCGGCTCGGTTGATTGGATCGTTTTGGCGCCGCAGGCAATCGAGTCGTCGCCTCTTCGGTTCCTATGACGCTATGTGTCAGCACACAGGGGTCCAGAATACTCGGGAACTGTATTCGCGAGCCACTTCAGGTTGATCGCCGCAGCAGTCAGGTAAGACTGGACTTTCATGCTGTCGAGACCACGCCGAGTAGCACGTCCGAGGCCGTGCCAGGTCTTCGCCTCGCCGTGATACCCCTCTGAGGTACTGTCAAGTTAACCTGACCCAACTCGTTTTCGACGCGAAATCAATGCGAGCCATCCCAATAAATCAGCGACTGAGGTGGCATGTCGATTACTGGAACCCCCAGGAAATCAGTTAACTTGACAATACCTGTTGGCGTATTGAAAAACATGCTCCTTTGTGGAGACAAGGCTTAGCTTTCTTTCGATCAAGTTGCCGGCGCCTGAACCAATGGAACCGTTTTTCGCACCACGTGCACACTTTGCCTTGAACTGCGGTTATTTTCTAATTAGAATAATAAATTCATTGAGTTACCGTATTTTTTTCGATTGATTCTATTGACTGAGTCCTGAAAATCGTGTCCCATGGCCGTTGTTACCAACCTGGACGATGGCCATGGGTAGTTCTTTCACACGTCGTACGCGGAACCACGATTCGAATCTGCAAGACATCGACGCTTATCGAAAAACAGCGGTAGGCGGTGACTTCCTCAAACCGGCTTCTCGGCAAAGAAAGTCGGCACACGCATGAGTTTTCACTTGCAATCGGTGCATACTGATTTGTTCGAATTCCAATCGCGGTGTGCTGGGTCGCGCGAACGAGCTTTGCCCAAAGGCAATACCGGGCACAATGACAGAGCTCTCCCCAGATCATTCCAGCGGACGTCTCCAGGGATGCCTACTGCGTGTGGTGCGACAGTACCCCGTCTCCCGGGGTGCGCGTTGACTTGTATTCCCCGCATTGGAGCTGTCGTCGCCGCCGCCGAAGCGGATTTTGGTTTCGGCTGCCGGGCAGGCGACCGATGCCGGCTCAACCGGACCCACCGACTGCTTGCGCGTGGCCAATCTCGGAGGGGCAGTGAGCGATAGACCAACCAGAACCGGCGAAGCGGAATCGGGCATAACGATTGGGAGAACGGGTCTCGGACGGCTCCTGTCCTGGATTGCCCGTTCAAAAACACCGAACCGGGCGGAATTCGACCCCGACCATCTGACGCTGACTGGTCCGCACCCCCCGGTTCGAATACCAAACGCCGACATCAAGGCGGTCGAACCGGTGCCTGGTCTATTCTGGTGGACAGTACGAGTGGAGCGCGGTTCCGGGCAATCGGAGGTGTCGTGGCTGGGCCGGACTGTTGCCCAGGACCTCGCCGATGAGCTTCAGAAGGTCGTTGATTCGCGCAAGGCGCTGGCCGCGCAGTCTGCGTCCATCCAAGCCATCTTTGATCGCTTGGTTGAACTCGAGAACTCACCTAACTACATCCGGCATCGCGCGTTTTGCGAATTCATACGGTCGGCAGAGGAGGTCGAGGTCGAGGCACCGGAAGATTGGTCGGAAATGCCGTCGACTCTTCCGGAGATTGTCATGTTGGCAAAAATCCGGGACATGCTGGACAAACCGGAAGAGTTTAGAAAGGTGGCGAACGGTCGTTACGTCACCGCCGAACTGACGCGGTCGAAGGCGTTCTTCGACTCAGTCGTTCCACACTCTCTCACAGACGAACAGAAGCGGGCAGTGGTTGTCGACGAAGACCGCAACCTGGTGATCGCGGCAGCGGGTAGCGGCAAGACCTTTGTGCTCGCCGAGAAGGTGCGCTGGCTTCTACAGAGAGGTGACCTGAGCCCATCGGACCTGTTGGTGCTGGCCTATTCGACAGACGCGTGTGACGAATTGGCTAAGCGTATTGCCAAACCGTCGGACTCGGAGAAGACCGACGGGATCCAGATCCGTACGTTTCACAGCTTGGGCATGTCGATCATAAGGCGTGTCGAAAAACGGCGGCCGCCACTCGCTCGAATGGCGACCGATGATGCGGCGTTTCATGCAGAACTGAAGTCGATAGTTTCCGAACTGGTTCGAACCGACCAACAGTTCGCGGCGGTTTTACGCGGGTGGTTTCAGAGCCACTTCGCGCCCTACCGGAGTCTCCACGAATGCAAACACTACGGGGAATATTGGGATTACCTTCGACGGTACAAAATCAAATCGTTGAAAGGCGAAAAGGTCCGGAGTTTTGAAGAATGCGAAATTGCCAATTTCCTTTGCTTGAACGACGTACGTTACGAACACAGGAGCAATTACCGACACCAGGATCCGAAACGTGAAAAACGTAACTACCAGCCCAGCTTCTATCTACCGGATGCGGAGATTTACATCGAGGTAGTTGCGCTGTCGGACTCGGGGGCGGTACCAGTCTGCGCAATGCCTGGTTGGGAAGGCTCGCTTGAGTCCGTGGAGTGGAAGCGCGGTGTGCATGCCAAACACCGGACCGTTCTCGTTGAAGCGTACACGCACGAGCGGGCAGCCGGCACGCTGATTCCAAATCTCAGCGAAAACCTGCGTCGTCGTGGCGTGGTCTTGACGCCCACTCCGAACAGCGAGGTTTTTGATGTCCTGGACCGCCATTCTGCCATGGACCGGTTTGTCAGCCTGATTGCAACGTTCATTCGACATTTCAAGGGATCCCGACTTTCCAGGCCGGACTTGGTCGGAAGAGCCAACAAGGCGAAGGACCGTGTGCGTGCCAACGGATTCGGATTTGTATTCGACCGTGTGTTCGACCGCTACCGTGAACGGCTGGAAGCGTCCGGGCGGATCGACTTCGACGACATGATCAATCGGGCCACCGAATACGTGGAAGCGGGAGAGGCTGACGCTGCCTTTCAATACATCCTCATCGATGAGTTCCAGGACATATCGCAGTCGAGGGCACGGCTTGTGCAGGCGCTGCTCAGACGGGTACCGGATGCCCAACTGTTTGCCGTGGGCGACGATTGGCAAGCCATCATGCGATTTTCGGGAGCCGACATTGCGATAATGAAAGGTTTCGAAGAGTACTTCGGCCACACGGAGCGCCGGTACTTGGAGAACACCTTTCGTTGTACGAAAACGATTGCGGACGTCGCGACGGAATTCGTTCTGAAAAACGACGACCAGATCAAGAAGAGTGTCGTTCCGTGCGGGCCGGAGAACGGGATAGGGGTTCGCATCGGGTTTCCTGGACCTGTGTTGTCGTACCGCGAGAAAGGCAACGGGCCCGCCAACGGACGCGAAGGTCCCGATCGACCACCTTTGGTGGGGGCCATGGCGGCAATCGATGACGATGCGCGCAAACGCGGCGGTTCGTCCAGCGTTTTATTGTTGGGCCGGTATGGACCCACGATCCCGAATGATTCGATAGTGTCGAATCTCACGAGCCGGTATCCCGATCTTTGTTTTGAGACCAAGACCATACATGCGTCAAAAGGCTTGAGCGCCGACTACGTGGTCGTCTTTGGGCTGGGCGCGGGCGAACTGAGCTTCCCATCCCAAATCGTCGACGATCCGCTTCTCGACCTCGTGCTGCCGGAACGCGAACAGCATGAGAACGCAGAAGAAAGGCGCCTCATGTACGTCGCCCTGACGAGGGCGAGGCGCCTAGTTTTTCTGTTGGCGGAAAAGGCGCCGCCCTCGCCGTTTATCGTCGAGTTGATGGGCGCTGAACACGAAGTCCGCCCCTGCGGCCGCTCGCCGCAGGCAGACCCGCCCTGTCTGGTCTGTGTCGAGGGGCGCCTTACCCGCCGGAGGGAGGACGACGGCGGGCGGACCTTCTACTATTGCTCCAACGGTCCGTACTGCAATCACAGACAGCCGGCCTGCCCGAACCCGGAGTGCGGGAACGGACTTCCGACCCCGGAGCGTAGGATGTTCCGGTGCCGCGCCTGTGGGGCGTCGTATCGACCCTGCCTTGACTGCGACGGCGGTTGGATGCTGGCCCGGAAGAGCGAATTCGGCGAGTTCCTGGGATGCGCCAATTTCCCCGTTTGCAAGGGCAAGTCTGATATGTGAGCCAAGCAGGTTTGCGCGGTCAGCGGCATGGCGTCCCTTGCGTTGGGCCGTGCCACGGCGTCGGGAGCGCAACGGTGCTACCGGCGGTCGCCGGTCCATTGGACGGTGTCGCCGTTGTCGCGTGCGGGGTCGCTCGGCCTGCGGAACGGAACGTTCCACGCCGGTGGATGGAGCGGACCGGAACACGGATTGCGGGAGATTCTCCGGCGTTCCGGCCAATTCGGCGGGTGCTTGGCAGTCTCAGAATAACGATATCGAACCCTCGAAATCTGTTTTCGAAGGCTATCAGGCTGCCAGTTCACGCCACTCGGCCAAAGCGGCGGCTCGACGTTGTTTGAAAACCTGGCGTCGGTTGAGATTGCGTTGATGGTTGAAGTGGTTGTAGATCGCACCGGCAGAGTAGCGTTAGGAGCAGCGTGGAGGAAGACTGACGATGCTCCCGAGAGCGGACGGTTCTTCGATGGGCAGTCAAGCTTACGGCGTGGCGACACTGAAGCTGGACCGGAGCGAGACGAGCGTCTACTGCAAAGCGAATGCTCTGGCGAAGGTGCTTTTCGTAGGCTGAACACACTCGCTGTGCCATGAGCTGACGTCGAGCGACGCCTCGAAGCGGGGCTCGCGGCTGCGTCCGTTGTCGCGTTCTACGATCGCGCTGATCGCCTGGCGGTCGCCGGCGCGCAGTGACGGCGAGGAGTTGCGCGGACGTACCGCGCGGGCGGAGGCTACGCAGCCGTGACCCGTTGCCGCGCCTGCGCCAGATCGTAGGTGGCTTGCAGGCGCATCCAGAAATCCGCGTTGCTCCAGCCCTGGCGCTCGAAGGCGAGCGCCATCTCGGGCGAGATGCCCGCCCGGCCGTTGAGCAGCCGGGACAGCGCGGGGCGCGAGCAGCCGAGACGCCGTGCCGCCTCGGTGACCGTGAAGCCGCTCGCCTCGACGCAATCGAAGCGGATGGTCTCGCCGGGGTGGGGAGGGTTCAGCATTGCGGTCATGTCAGTCTCCTCAGTGGTAGTCGACGAGATCCACGTCGACCGGCTCGCCGCCTTCGAAGCGGAACACGATGCGCCAGTTGCCGCTGACTCGGACGCTCCAGTAGTCGGCGCGCGGACCCTTGAGAGCGTGCAGCCGGTAGCCCGGGATGTCGAGGTCGGTCGGCCGTGCCGCCGCGGCAAGGTTGGCCAGTATGCGGCGGATGCGGGGGACCAGGCTCTGCGGCAGGCCCTGCGGCCGGTCGGCCTCGTGCAACGCGCGCAGTCTCTTGTGCGCGAATCTCATCGGCCGAGTGTACCGCGTCACGGCACGGTTTACGAAAGTAAGTCCGACCGCTACGCGGCTGCCGCGGTCGCGGATGCGCCGGACGCCGCGGCGTTGCCGTCGTGCAGCGCGTGCAGGAACTCCACTGCCTGCTGCGCCTGGGTCGCTGCGTCGAACACGGCCCGCGGCTCGTCTTCGAGCAGCTTGAGCCACGAGGCGATGTAGCTCGCGCGGTCCGCCCGGGACGCCGAGGCGATGCCGAGATCGGTGCACAGGAACGCGCTCGCCGATGCCGAGTATGGGCCTGGGTGGCTCGACCGCGAGGACGAGTGAGCGAGCACACACCCAAAAGG
Organism: Candidatus Azophilus sp.; assembly: GCA_965220425.1. Lineage (GTDB taxonomy): Bacteria > Pseudomonadota > Gammaproteobacteria > Pseudomonadales > Azotimanducaceae > Azophilus. The sequence continues at coordinate 983,085 of OZ244830.1, forward strand.
GCAGTCAGAGTAACTGGGCTGAATCTAGAGAATCTGCGATCGAAAAATTTCAGGCTCCCAACTTACACCATTCGGCCAATGCAGTGGCTCGGTGTTGTTTATATGTTGCGGCCCGGATTATGTTGCGGCGAGCCAAAGCCGGCGCACCAGGCATGACGATGCTCCAATTCTTCGCAACATAATTTCTTCCGATCACAGTGCGTCAACGGAACGCAATCAGTCCCTTGTTCTCCTTCCATGGGCGATCTGGTCCGAGCTCTGCGGCATCGAGAGCGTCATCGCCTTGGCTTTCACCTCCTGATCGATCTCGGCGTAGATGTTGGTGGTGTCGAGGCTCGCATGACCAAGCCAGGCACGGACCGTGTAGAAATCTACGCACCCGCCCGAAGCAGGTGGCAGGCACTCCTGTGCAGCACGATTGCTGGCGCCCGTGCTGTGGTCGATGAACAAATCCCCGAGTTTGATCGTATCTCCTTCTGGTAGGAGGCCGGACGATGGCAGAAGTGTGCAGATCGAATAATTATGTTGCGGACATCTGCAAGGAACTCCTGTCTGAAGCGACCTTCGGAACCCTCCGCAACATATAAACGATATGTTGCATTCCACATATTCTTTTGAAAGTGTCGCGGCGATGAAGAAGGCGTTGATGGTTAAAGTGGTTGTGAATCGAGGCATGGACTGTGGTGAACTTCTGCAGGGTCTTGATATCCCTGAACCGCGCCATCGCCCCTTCCCGCCTGCGAAACGGGAGATGAGAGTGCGTCAGGCTAACTGACAGCAGGATAGGAGGTGGAAGTCCTCTGGAACGAAGGAGTAACCGATCTACGTTCGCCCGCGAGCCGTGCTGTCGGGGTGCGACAGCACGGGGCTCATCAAGGAAGCGTGCGCCCAATAGCGGAGGGCTGCAGGCCACAAAGGGCGCGACTGTGACACAAATCCCTTGTCCTTCGGCACTAAACCCTGAGTGGCCGGAGTGCCGTTTACTACGCGGGTATCAGCCACACAAATTCGACCGAGAGGACACCGATGGCAAGACGCCGATCATATGGCTCGGTCTTGCGGACATGGGCTTTTGTTAGCACCCAGCAATCCGAGTGTGCTCTTCGCTCAAGCAAGAAGAAGATGCGCCAAATGGTCATCGTTGGGCATACTGTTTTTTTGCCCGACAGGGATTCCGGCTACTATGTCTTTTGATGATCGATGTCGCATTTGCAATGAACAAGCTAAAACAAATCAAGAGGTTGCGTTTGTGGGTTTCCAACAGGAGTGCTTGCGCTGCGGGCGCTTTGGGTTGACCGAAAGGGCCAGCGATCTTCTTAGTAATGCAAGTCTGAGAAATCGCGCCGATATTTCTGGTTGGGTGTATGAACAGAACCTGGCCGGCGCAACCCCTAAGATTTCAGATCATGTGTTCGGCCAAATTGTTGATCGCACACCTCCCTCCGTGGCGGAGCGGGCTGACAGGCTGTTGCTTGCGGCTCTCAGAGGCCAGAGCAAGCTAGGCGAAGCATTTTTCTTTCACACGCCTCATTTCCTTGCCGCCACGTATTCCCAAGACGACGAAGAATTGAGGTACCTCTTCCGGATGCTCACGAAAGGAGGATTGATAGGCGACCACCCAGAAGAAACTGGTGTCGGGGCTTACGGCATTTTGCCAGAGGGGTATAGGCTCGCACACAGATTGTCCCACGGCCCCGGTCATTCCGATAATGGGTTCATCGCGATGTGGTTCGACGACAAGATGGATTCCGCCTATGAGCATGGCCTTAGGGCGGGTGTTGCAAACGCGGGGTATGTTCCCAGGGCTATTCAAAAGTCGTCCTGACGGTGTGTGATTGGCGTCTCGGCTCGATTTGTCGCTGGCCATTCAAAAGTCGTTGTGGTAGAACGGCGACATGGACGGGCCGGACGGAGATGGCGTTGGTCGCTGGCTGCGGGACGTGGCGGTCCGCCCGGTGCGCGGAGCGGAGGAGCGCCGGCGCTGGGACGCGCTGATGCGCGAGCATCACTACCTGCCCTTCCGCGGGCTGTTCGGCAAGTCGCTGCGGCACGTGGCGGTGCGCGGGGAGGCTTGGCTGGCGCTGCTGGGCTGGCAGGCCGGGGCCTTCAAGGTGGGGGTCCGCGACGCGTGGATCGGCTGGACGCGGGAGCAGCAGTTCTCGCGGCTGCACCTGATCGCGAACAACGCCCGCTTCGCGGTGCTGGAGGAGGGCCGGGTTCCGAACCTGGCGTCGCGGGCGCTGGGGCTGAGCCTGCGCCGTTTGGCGCGGGACATGCGGGACGCGCACGGGCATCCGGTGCTGCTGGCGGAGACGTTCGTGGATCCGTCGCGGTTCGCCGGGACGTGCTATCGGGCGTCGAACTGGATGTCGCTGGGGCGTACGCGAGGCTATTCCCGGGAACCGGGCGGGTCGGCGCGCTGGCGGGAGAACGGCCGGCCGAAGGAGGTGTTCGTGTACGGGATGGAGAAGGACGCGCCGTCGGCGCTGCGCCGCGGGGAACTGCCCGGGGACTGGCGCGCCGGGCCCGGGGCGTTGCCGCCGCCCGCGGCCGAGCTGCGCAGCCTGCACGCGTTCCTCGCGGACATGCCGGACTTCCGCAAGGCGCGCGGGCGACGTTACGGGCTGGCCTGCTACGCGACGATCATGATCGCCGCCCGTCTGGCGGGCTATCGGGGGGTGACCGCGTTCGGGGAGTTCGCGGCGCGGATGGACCAGGAGCAGTTGCGGGCGGCGGGCGCGTTCTTCAGCCCGCGCCGGGGACGCCACACCGCGCCGGCGACCTCCACCTTCCACTACATCCTGTCGTCGCTGCCGCCGGACGCGCTGGACCGGGCGCTGGGCGCGTGGACGCGCCAGCGCAGCGACGGGGCGGCGCCGGTGGCGCTGGACGGGAAGGACGTGCGCGGCGCCTCGAAGCAGACCGAGGGCGAGCGGCGCATGATGGTCGCCGCGGTCGAGCACGGCACCGGGCTGGTGCTCGGGCAGGTCCAGGTTGGCGGCAAGACCAACGAGATCCCGGCGGTGCGCGAGCTGACGCGCGCCCTCGACCTCGGGGGCCGCGTGGTCACCCTCGACGCCCTGCACGCGCAGCAGGAGACCGCGCGCGCCCTGGTCGAGGACTGCGGGGCCGACTACGTGGTCACCGCCGTGAAGGACAACCAGGAGACGATGCTCGACGACCTGCGGGCGATCGACTGGAGCGGGGCGCGCCGCGCCGACGGCGGCTGGGAGAAAGCCCACGGCCGCATCGAGCGGCGCCGCTGCGCGGTCCTCGACATCGGCGGCCCGGAATGGGACGGCTACGGCGGCCTGCACGGCCGGCGGCAGGCGTTCCGCATCGAGCGCGAGCGCCACGTCGTCAAGCAGGACGCGGGCAGCCGGGAAACCGCCTACGGGCTCACCTCGCTCGGCCCCGGGCGGGCCGGTCCCGAGGAACTCGCGGCCCTCGTCCGGCACCACTGGCACATCGAGAACCGGCTGCACTACGTGCGCGACTTCACCTACGACGAGGACCGCTGCCGGGCGCGCGTCGGCAATCTGCCGCGCAATCTGGCCTGCCTGACCAACGCGGCCATCTCCATCGTGCGCCACGAGGGCCGCTTCGAGCACCTGCCTCCCGCCAACCGGCACTACGCCGCCCGGCCGCGGGAGGCCCTCGACGCCGTCCTGAACCCACCGTCCGGCTGAGCGACGGCGTCCCCGCTGAAAGCCCGACCCGGTGCGCGGCATCGGGCGAACCGCCGCGTCCGCGGGCCGACGAGACACCCCGCGTCCTCCCCGGCAAGCCCGACAACCCGCCAACAAGACGGTTCAACCCCCCCGGCCGGCGAGCCGAAGCCGACCGACGTCTCGACCGATCCGCCCGCCATCCGAAAAATCCGGACTTTTGAATAGGCCTGGGTATGTTCCGGTTCGTGTGGACAATGTCGAGCATGTAAACCGGATCGATGACCAAGTCATTGCCGAGATCAAGAAAGCCGCATTCGTTGTCGCAGACTTCACCGGACACCGTGGGGGTGTCTATTTCGAGGCTGGTTTCGCGCTGGGGCTCGGTATCCCGGTGATCTGGACCTGCAGGAAAGATGCTATGGAAGACCTGCATTTTGACATTCGCCAGTACAACACCATCGACTGGGAAAGCGATGAGGAGCTTGCACGCCGGCTACAACATCGAATTGAAGCGACCGTAGGAGAGGGCCCCTCAAATAGACGGTGAACGGTTGAGAGCACTTCGCGCGAGGATCGGCACCTGAAAACAGCCTCGCTTTTGCCAGCAAGGCAGACGGGTGGGACGCGGTGAGGACCAGAGGGGAGAGAGGCTGGTCATGGAGTCCGATCTGTACGGGACGCCATAGTGGCAGAGGAACAGGCCGATTCCCTAGAGTGGCGCGAATAGAGCAATCCACCAAAACTTGATCCGGACCAGCCAGGGGCCGTCAATGAGCAAAGACTTTCAGGAGATTCGTCACTCCGGTGGCCACGTTCAGGGCCACTCCTCCGGATGTTCGAAGAGATCGCGGGTCCGGTTGTATATCTCGGTGTCCTCTTCGTCGATCGAGGTCAACAGCGCCTCCGGCGCCGCGCGACGGGTGTACTCGTCATCCGGCCGGCCAGGGGCGCTTTGGGCCCGCTCCCATGCAGCCAGACCGGGCACTCTGGATCGGGGCACAGTTCCAGCTCCGTGTGGCGGCCGTCCTTATCCGTCCTTTCGACCACGCGCACCGAACTCGGCCGGGCCGGCATGTACGGGCGTCCACAGCGCGGGCACTCGCAGGGGTTGGTTGGTCGCCGCTGGCGCGATTGAGCACCCTTGGCGGAGCCGAATCCCCCCTTGATTGATGATGCGGGCGTCAGTCATGGTGCGCCCAGCAGCGCGGCGGGGTCGTCGTCAATCCACATGTCCGGCCAGGCCGGGATAACGGGCCGCTCGTGCTCGTGGCGCATCGTCACCACGATGATCGTGTGACCGCACCGCACCGCGCCGCGGTTGCAATCACCTGATCCCAGAACAGTGGGTCACGGTCGTAGGTGTCGTCGTAGTCGAGGGCGATGATCACGCCGCCGGGCCTCAGCGTTTCGGGCCCGTTTCGGCGGTTTTGTTGTCCCCGCGTTCCAACGGGATGCTGTCATCCACGTTCCTACCTTAAAAAACGTGACGGACTGGTGGCTATCATAAGTGGGGGGGCCCTTGGGAGGGAGCCCCCCTCGGGGGAGGTTGATCTCACGATTTCTGGTCAGCCCGGGGCGGACCGGGTCAAGGGGTTGCGGGGAGGCGTGGAGCCGACTAGAGCAGCGGCGATTTGGCTGGGGTTTTCGTGGGCGTACCCGCTTCCCTGCAGGTGCGCGCACCAGTCTCCGGATCGAGTCAGACGCTATTCCCGAGACGGTAACCGGTGATCTTTCTTCTGATATAGTCAGAGCAGCGACACGAAAGCTCATTACCTGTTTCCTCAACCCAGGAAAATGAGAGTGCTCGCGCGAATACGTTGTTCGCCAGCCCCTGGGGGGATGGCTACTTCTTGGGAGTCCAACACTCTAAGGTCGATGCGCCGGGGCGTGTCGCACGCCTACGAACCGCATTGTCAGGAGACCACTGAATGAGGCAAGCCAATCCGTATCGAATGCCAGAGGGTCTGCCCACCCACTTCAGTTCGGACAAGGAAGGCTTCGACGCGCTTTGCGCTCTACTCAGTATCAGCACTACTAGGCAAAAGCATGCAATCCTGAACGCGCAGATGTTCAAACAGGCTTTGAAGACCAAGGCGTCGAAAGTCTCTCGCCACGTCAAAACATCGGAGCGGGTTCGCCAAGGGTTGACGGCACTGTATGGCGATCCAGATTTGCGGCGAAATATCTGGCGGACGGTGCTTTCGCATGACGAGGAACCGTCAGATCCCGCACGGCGCCCCATTCCGTCCATCGAACATGAGGTTCTGCAGAAATACGACGACCAAATTTTTGATCACGAACCGGAGGCAAAAGACCTGTCCGAATGCTCCGACTACTGCTCTGCCGAAACACTCGAAGATGAATGGCGTGCAGCCGCCGTCGTGGCATTACCTCGAATTCGCAACGATGTGCTGCAATGGGGCGAATTGTCGCGTGAGCGACAGGACGCCGTGCTGATGGCCGCCTTCGCAACGTCGACGCTCCTTGACGATGTGCGGCTCCTTCGTTGGGTGGCTGAACGTGTTGACAAGGTGTCCAATGAATTGCCGTTCGTGGGCCTTGACGCCGACCCCAGCTTGAGCGAGAACCAATCAAAGCCGAAGCCCGACGAGAACAGCCCACCAGAAGGGGATGTCTTGAGTGAGCTGCGCACGACCGCCAAAAACCTGAGTGCGGTGGCCCTGCGGCTGGCGAAAAACTCACCTGAGGACGAATTGTTCGACAAGGTCTTCGAGTACGCTGGGCGCATCGCACGGATGCGCGAGGCGGCCCTCCAGGAAAAGGCCGCGAACAAAGTGGAGGCGCAACTCGATCAATTCAACACGGTTCTAAACGGGGTGGCGGCCCATGTTCCATGGCTTGCAGATAACACAGGGGAGTTTCTCTCCAATTGGCGAAAGGCCCTCTCAGAAGGCACCGAAACCGAGGTGCAGGATCTTCAAACAGCACTCGATCTGGCTATGCGAAACGCGCCCCCACTTGCGCACGATTGGGCGGATGCGACCACGAAGAAAGAGCAGGCAAGGCTGTCGCTACAGGCCCTTGAGGACGCCGAATATGATCAGTTTTCATCGGTGGATGACCGGGAGATCAAGGAGGACGAGTACCACGCAGAGATCGCTAAACGTGGGCAGGAAGCCCGAAAGTCGAGAAACAGCCTGCTTCAGGCATTGCGTCTCCCTGTCTCTGAAGACGATGAGGCGGAGGGGCCTGCCGAATCTGTCATTGAGACACCACGGGGTGATGCGGTGCCGCAGCAGGAATCTTCGCCTCCCGAGGACGCAACGCCAACGCTTGAACCCCCCTCTCATGCAGGCGACGATTCGGGCACCGCAGAGCCGGACTCCCCAGCACCTGCCTCCGTTGCGATAACTGAGCCCCAAGCCCAACTTGGCCCCACAGACCAAGACGATTCTGCCCCACCGCCAGAGATTGACGGCAAGGAGAGCGCGGAAACTCTGCAGGAAGAAGCAGTCGAACCATTCAGCGAGATGAATCATTCCGTATGGACGGCTCTCCAGCAGGGGCGGCCCGGTCTGGCGCACCGCATAGCGCGCCTGAACGAAGCCGCACATGGTGCACTCCCCCATCCCACCCCTGACCTCCTTGCAGCGGTGGCGCTGGGTTCCCAGATCAGCAGTTCCGATGAAGAAATTGTCCTGGAGTTCAGTCGCATAAAGGGCGCCGTTCTCTCGCGTCTCGACTTTGGCGAGGTCGACGAGGAGACCAAAGACGCGCTGAACCTTCTAATTGTTTCGGCGTCGTTACGTCCCGCGCTCTTTGCTCCTCAGCAAACGGACGCCATCGCCTTGCTTCGACGGGTCGAACCGTCCGGTCGGATTCCGGCCGTTTATCGATTCGCGACAGCCATGGCGGAGAATGCCGAAACGTTGCGGCCAATCCAATTGGACAGCTCAACCCTGGCGACCGTGTTCAACGAGGGCGGGTGGGAAGAGCGTCTGGAAAGCCATGTCACCCAGGTCGATCAGTGGCGCTCCACTCCCGCGCCGTCGTTTCCATTGCGAGCGGCGGGGGAAGTGTGGCGGCATTGGATAAGCAAGGGCCTTTTGGCGGAACTGATGGAACTCATCTGCAACGACGATATGGCGTCCGTAAAACGCGTCGGCGAGATCGTCGAGACGCTCTCAAACCAGAAATCGATGCGAACGCATTTTGACCGAACACGGCGCAACGATCTGGGGCAAACGGTTCGCAAGGGCGTATCAGGGGATGTGGTCGCGCAGTTGGAGCGTCATCTCGAAGGCCCGGTTAGCCTTGCCCAGAATTGGCTTCAGCTTGCCGAAGAAAAAATCGGTGGGACGGATTGGCAAAAAGACAAGATCGCCAGTCTTTGCGACGACATCCGCAACTATGGCGAAACGGCGCTTGCGTCCCTGGGAGAGATTCAGGACTCTGATCACGGGCTGCCGCTTCGAGCCGCAACAAGGTGTGCCATCGAGGCGATCGAGACACTTGGTCGCCACCGCCTTCACGAAAAGGGATTCGAGAACGCAGCCACTGTGTCTGCAACCGAACTGCTATCCGACGATCTGGTCCACGTGGTTGGCCTGCCCCTGGATGAATTCGGCGAAATCGACGCCGGCACTTCCAACGGCGACGCGGTGTCCTTGCTATCAGACACGGATAAGCATGCCGAGTCCCTTGTCGCGGCTTTCGATGGCCGCATCGCTAACAAAGATCTTCTTGGTGCGTGGTTGGCCTGGAAGCGCATGTCGCGCGAGGACGATCCAAGCGAGGCTAAGTGTCGATCGCGGCTTGACGTAGCGGTCACCGCCAGGGTCCGAGCCTTGAGACAAGACCTTTACGACGTAAGCCACAAGCTTGAGCAATCCTTTTTCATGGGCGAAGTCGACGTTGGGAAATATGGTCAATTGAATGACTCCATCACAGTCATCCGGGAATCACTCGACAAAGACGAGTCCCTGGCGTTGGCCGCGATCAAGAACGCACGGGGCGTTGCTGAGAAGGTAGACCGGATTTTTCAGGCCTGTCTTGAAAAAGCGAAGGAACAAATCTTCGCACAACGGAAGCGTCTGGATCCCGAGCAGAACGACCTAATCGAACAGGCGCTTCAAGCGGAAGACCTTACCCTGATCGTCGAATACATCGGGTGCCTGAAGGACGGCCATCCCATAGTTGTGGCCGAAAAGGACGCATGCGCGTCCCTCGGAGACTTCCTGGCGGTACTGGACGGGATCGTCGAAGAGCGCGAAGGCCCCAAAGGGCTTGCGCATCCCACCATCGTCAACCGGGTCAAACAGCGAAAAGACATTCTTGGGCTTCCGTTTTCTTCGTTGTCGGCCGCGCAAGCGGATCGGTCCGCCGCCATGCTGGATACGTGGTATCTGATGAGCCGCGAAACGCCTGAGAAGCCACAAAAACTGCACGAATTCGCCGCGAGACTGGGTTTCGTTCCAAAGGGGGTCAAAGAAGAGCGTGGGGGCAAGGGGAAGGTGTTCGCACTCCGTACTGAAGTTGTTCAAGACAGAGCTTTGTGCCCCGTACATTCATTTGGTTCGACGGCTGAAGGACATTACCGAATCATATTCAACGACAAGGCGCCGGCGCGAAATCACATCATTCAGGCGGTGCGTTCGGATCCCAATCGCCCTCCGGTCATCTTCCACTTTGGCTCCATTGCACGCGACGACAGGGAGTGGTTGCGCCGCTGGTCTGTCGATAACGAGATTCCGTTCATCGTGGTCGATGAAGCCCTTGTTCTTTATCTGGCGTCATTGCCCGCCGATACATTAGGGACACTGTTTGACTGCACGTTGCCGTTCACCTGCGTCGAGCCCTTTTTCACTGCCGCCGGTCCAGTGCCTCCAGAATCGTTCTTCGGCCGTGAAACCGAACGCCGCAACATCATGGATCGCTATGGCAGTTGTTTCGTCTATGGCGGACGCCAGCTGGGTAAGACAGCCCTCCTGCATCGCGCGCAGGCGGCATTTCACCATCCGGATGATCGGCGAATCGCCCACTACATCGACCTGAAGAAATACGCCATTGGAGCAGCGGTTGGCTCTGACGGGCTATGGCAACTCTTGTGGGATGAGTTTTGCAACCTGGGTGTGGCCACCCCGCCTGAGAGCGGGGGCCGTCGGGGCCCGGAAAGACTCGCCAGAGATCTCGCAGAGGCCGTCGAGGCATGGCTGGACGCGGACAAGAGCGGCCAGATACTGCTCCTCCTTGACGAGGCGGATGAGTTTCTCAAGGCTGACCTGGACAAGAACTTCCGCGAATCTACGCACCTCAAAGGATTGATGGACGCAACGAAGCGCAGGTTCAAGGTTGTGTTTTGCGGCCTGCACAACGTCCTGAGGAACACCGAGCGTGCCAATCACCCGCTGGCTCATTTCGGAGAACCGATCTGCGTTGGTCCCCTGCTGGGCAACGGCGATCAAAAGCAGGCGCGCGCGTTAATCACGAACCCTCTGGCTGCAGCAGGCTATACCTTTGAAAAGGAGACGTTGGCAACGCACGTACTGGTGTGGACCAACTACTACCCTTCGTTCATACAACTCTACGGCGATGCCCTGTTGAAGCATTTGCGTGAGTCCAGATCAGGTTCGTTCCCCCGCAAGGTTACGCATGCTGATATAGAAGCTGCTCGTGCTCGGGATGGATTCCGGGACTACATTCGACAGCGTTTTGCATTCACCTTGCAATTGGACCTGCGTTACGAAGTGATCGCCTACGCCATCGCATTCGAGATGCAGGGCACCTCCGCAACGGCGTCACGAGGCTTGTCCACCGATGAGACCATGATGCTGGTCAAGGAGGCTTGGCCCGAAGGATTTGACATTTCCCGGAAGGAGTTCAGCACCCTGCTGTTGGAGATGTGCGGTCTCGGCGTTCTTCGGCGAAGCCGCCAGAACGGCGGGAACGCCCTGTACGCGTTCCGAAATCCCAACGTGCTGAGCCTGTTGGGCAACGAGGAAGAGATATTGAGTGTGCTGGAGAAGAAGCGCACGCTGCCGGAGGGGTTTGAGGCGGCCTTGTACCACGCTTACTTCCCAGACGACGATTCGGCATCTGCCCGACGCGGCCCCCTTTCATTCGAGCAGGAGGGAATTCTCAAGCGGGGCAAGCGTGTTGCAGTGCTGTGCGGAACCCAGTCCGCCAACCTGGATTCTACCGGGGATTTCCTTGAGCAACGCCTGGACGAGAACCTGCTCAAGCCATTGGACCGGTGCATGAATCCCAGAGAACTCGAAGCTCAGCTAAACAAGTTTCGGCCTGGACGGGACACTTACGTGTGCATGGTCGACGAAAGTGACCTCTGGACGAAGAATTGGATTGATTCATCGATGCACCAGCTCACGGCAGGCAAGGTCGGAGGCAAACTTCGAGTGGTGTTCCAGGCAGACGCAGATCGGCTCTGGGATTTGGTTTTGGAACTGCCTCTTGACGTTCTTGAGGATCAGGCCGACGAGCAGTTCGACTGGATAGGGCTCCATCCTTGGGGCAAGGCGTTTCTGAGCCGTTGGTGCGAAGACCAGAATCTCCATGAGGCAACACCACACATCGAGGATCTGCTCCGGCTATCGGGGGGCTGGCCCAATCTGCTGGATGCCTACGCAGCGTCTACGGAAAAGACGTGGCAGGCCAGAAAAGGCGAACTGGAAAATCACGTCGTCGCCCATCGGGCGGAGTTGATGGCCGACTTCGGTATTGAATCCGAAGATGCGCGCACACAAATGCTGGGGCTGCGCGAATGCGGTCGAATGACATATGCAGATGTAGCTGCTTACGAAGAGTTGCTCGACGAAAGCGGCGATGTCGACCTGCCTCCGGGAACCTTGCGTCGCCGCCTGTTCTGGGCGATTCAGCTTGGATTTGCACAGGATGTGGGCGGCGGAGCCTGGAGACTGAATACGCTCATCGATAGAATGCTGGCCGACTCTGGCCCATGACGCTCTGGGACCTGCCCGGTCCAAGACGCTTCATTGAGTCTTGCCGGAAGTCTCTGGCAAGCGGCTCCAATCTGGTCGTGAGCTTCCCTAGCGCCATTCCGGAAGGGTTCGACGATGCGCTCATTTCTGCGCTGGGAAACAGCCTTTATTCGGACAGCATCGCGGTTACGGATACTCCGCTGAAAGACTTGGCTGCAGCGTTTGCGGACAGTCCGGACACGATTCGCTCGTTATCTGACATGCTCGTACAGGAAAAGTTTGCAGGCCTCCTTGTATGGTTGGATGGCCTCGATGAGGGCAATTGGCCCGCATGGCGTGAGGCCCTTGAGGATCATGCTGAAATGATCCGTGGAACATCGCTCCTCGGGCGCTCTCTGTTTTGCGCTCCGCTACCGCGTGGGTCGGTCGCAAATCCGGCTCGCTCAGACGTGACCCTGGCCAACCATGAATGGGATGGCGTGGTGGATGAAATCGACCTCATGCTGCTGGCCTCGGAGCGGTTGCGCAGCCAAGAGAGATCGCCACTGGTCCGTCTGTTCCTGGCGACTTCAGTGGCGCGGGTCGCGGCCTGGGACTTCGACACAGCGTCTCGGTTGCTGGACAGCGGTCCGGCCGCCATGCTCGCCCCCCTTGAGACTCTGAAATCCATTGCCGCGGAAAAGGGCTGGACCTCGGACACGCCGTTGGCACCGGAGTCAGGCACTGTTTCGCAACAGGGCATCACCCATCCAGCACGTGCAGCGGTAGAAGATCCTGCGCGCGAAATAGAGCGGAGGATTTGGAGCGCCCAAGTCTCCGTGCTAATGCCACGGATTGAAGAGCGGCGCCACGCCACCGTGGAACGCAACCTATATGAAATCAGGTATCGGATGAGACGCGCCGACATGAATGACTCCGACCCCCACGGAATGGAGCTCAGCGAACTCGTAAGTCTCCTTCAGGCCCCAGGTGTGCCCCGTGCCCTGCGAAATTCCGTGGCACGGCTCAGAAACCATCGTAACCGTTTGGCCCACCTCGCACCCCTCGAACCCGATAGCGCCCTGAGGTTACTTGAGTCGGACAGCCGATCAAGGGACTAGCATGTCCCTCCGTTGCGTGCCGCAAGCACCTCATCTCCGACTGGACACACCATTGGGAAGGCGAGAAGAGCGGCGGTGCTGGGAAACGCCACCGGGCGAGAGGACCGGGGACATCCCCACAAGGGTCGAGGGGGTTTCGCGTTTGCTGCCGACGTGGACGAAATCGGTGTATCTCCGCGTGTGCGGGGCTGAACGGTCGGCGCACCGCAACGACGGATACCTCAATCCTTGCGCCCATGAGGGCGTCAAGCGCGTGACCGCCGGCGTGGCCCTCCAGCAAACGAAGCGCAGCGGCAAGCCCGGCCCATCGACCAGGCGGCGTGGGAAGCGATCAAGCAGTCGCCACTCCTTCCTCGAGGAAAAGAGACACAAGCCGACGCTAGAACTCGGGGCATCCAGGATCTGGCGCTCATCAGCCTGATGCGTGACGCCATGCTCAGGACCGCGGAGGTCGCGGCTGTCCGGTGGGACGATCTCGAGACCGAGGCCGAGGGCACCGGCCGGCTGCTGGTCCGGAAGTCCAAGACTGACCAGAACGGCGACGGCACCACCTTGTACGTCAGGCGCGGCATCATGCGGTTGCTCGGACACCTACAGCGCCGCGACGACCGGGTCTTCCCGTTTACGACGCGATGGATCTGCAAACTCATCAAGACGGCGTGCGAATCCGCAGGCCTGCGCGATGGCTACTCCGGACGCTCGCCGCGGGTCGGCATGGCACTGGACCTGACGCGCGCGGGTTGCGAACTACCGGCGCTCCAGGCAGCTGGGCGCTGGCAGTCGCCGAAGATGCCAGCGCCGTATACTCGCAACGAACAGGCCGCCCGCGGGGCGGTCGCAACCTACATGGAAGATCCAAATGAACAAAATGCTTAACGCGACAATCGCCCTTATGGTGCTGGCCGCATCGTGCGTTAGCACCGTCCAGGCCGAGGTCATTTTCGGATCGGTTCAGAATGCCGTGAATTCCGACGACTTGGTAAACCCGTTTCCGGAGTGCTATTCCAACCGGGGATCTCGACACCGATTGGAAGAACATTGTCCGATGAAAGGCTCTGACTTGCGGGGCTTCGACTTCTACTACACACCCATGATATGGGGCACCGCAGAGTCCGTTAATGCTGCCCTTCGGTGGGTGAGGTTGGTCGAAGGCGTACTGCTGGAATTGGAAAACAGTTGGAGTATTCGTAGCCACTTCTTGGAAAGCCTCAAAGCGGCAGGTGTGTTTTTCTACCTGTCGACAGACGCGAACGAAGCAACCGATCAATATTATCCGTGCCCTGCGAACTCAGCTTGCTATTCCGATCGGCGAGTAGCAGATGCTCTCCCACTCGGTAGACTGTCGAACCTGAATTGGAACGCCATTCGACACTTCCTGATTCACGAATTGACACACGCTTATCACGACCTGTTGTTGGACGGCGGGTTTTCTAATCAGTGCGTGCTGGATGCCTACGCTAACTCGGTTGGGCGTGACGGACTGCACGCCAACACCTATGCGGCCACGAACCACAAGGAATATTTCGCTCAAATCGTTTCCTACGCGATGCGCGTATCTCAGGGAGCGTATTGCACTCCCCAGGTCGATGGAGAGTCGTGTCCGAACGGTCTGATACGAGTTGACCACTATACAACGTCACCCGTTTATCCCGTTCAGAACAAGTGGCTGTTGGCCGAGTACGATCCTAATGGGGCTGGATTGTTCGACGCATTCTTCGATCCGGCCGGGCATCTGGATTTTTACGGGCCTCACACACCGACAGAAACCGACCCGCTGACAACGCCAACCGTTGATCTTGCTCGCCGGGACTGCGACACTGCAGTCTGGTGGCCCGAGTGAGCGGCTGGAAGCGTTTTCTCCTTTCCCCGTAATTGGTACGAGGCGCTTTTTTCCAGCAATTTCTATACGTACTGTAACGCCACCCCTGACTTCACCATCCCGGGGGTCACGCGGAAAACGACCCACCCGAGTAGCATCCCCTCGACATACTTGATGGCGTCCCGCTCCATGCCCTCCGCCGAACGGTGCCCGCCCGGGTGCTTCGCAACCTTTCCGTCTTTGTCGAACCGGTGAATCCCCTCGACCTCGATGGGTGTTCCCTGCTCGGGCGGGAGAGTCGGCTACTTCTCCGTGCTCCTGATCCAGTGGGGATATCCCCAGGTGTCCGAATTTTGAACAACGCGCTGAGGTGTCGTCGACTATGACCATTTCGTCCTTAACGTGTTGTTCAAAACTGCGGGGCCAGTTTTGGCGCTATAGCACAAAAGGTCGATTCGGCGCGGTGGATAGATTGGTGAGGTGGCCGGTTGGACTCGAAAGCAAGCTCATCGCGCGCACTGGTCTATCCGACAAAATGGATAGACGCCACTTGCCGGCACCATCGCCCAAGTAGTGTTCCAATTGCTCCGCGGTTACCGTTTGCGGCTCACTAGAAAAAACGGTGACAGACATTTCTCCCATGAGTACGCCATTGTCGTCAGTGCCGGTTATTGCAACACTGGCACCAGAAAGACTCTGCCAATCGGGGTTGACCAGGCGCAACGAACTCACTTGGTTTGGATTGCTGCCCGGATTAAATGTCGCGACCCGCTGATAGCGCCAGTGAGCATGCGGTAGCACGTCGTGCATTGCGGTAAGGAAGCCGTCCTCCGTACGAATGTAGGCGAGCACTTCGATATCCAAGCTCGTGGAACGCAGTCGCAAGCGCCAATCGCCAATACCGGGTCCAACGCCGGCGGACAGTCCTTTTGAAGGGTTGCCCAGCTCCAAGTCGTCGGAATTGAATTGGACTGCCTCTTCTGCACTCATCGAAAGAGACAGTAGCTCGTACCGACGGCTACTGTCGTCCGCAACTTCGATTTGTACATCACCGCTTTCGCTGGAACGGTTTATGACCCTGACAAAACCCTGACGCCGAAACTTGTCGGAAGCAGACGGAAATAGGGAAACGAAATGTTCGTCGGAGGGTCTCCAAGGTACTGTGGACAGGTTAGTCAGGTGCCCTGCGGGAGTCTCCAATAGATTCATGGCTTGAATGCGCCGATTCGACGAGATCTTTAGGCGCCATTTTCCTGCGCCATCGCCCAAGGCTCCGCGAAGGCCAGAGTGACCGCGCTCCAACTGCCGTGCTGAGATTGTTCGTGCCGAGCCCGGTGGCAACGCAAGGGATACCATGCCGCTACTGGCCACGCCCCTGTCGTCGATGCCTTCGACAGTGACCTCCGCCGCAGTGGAGTTCGGATTAATCAGTCGAAGGTGGCTGACTTGGTTCTGGTTGCTACCGGGGTTGAAAGTGGCGACAGCGAGAGAGAGTCCTCTTCTGGGAACCAAGTCATGCATGGTTGTCAGGAAGCCGTCTTCCGTGCGTATGTAGCCCAACACGTCCACTTGCGCCCCAGTTACCCGTTCAAAGCCTAATCTCCAATCACCAACGCCAGTACCTGCAGAGCCATTCAAACCTTTCGACGAATTGCCAAACTCAAGATCCCTGGAATTGAAGTGGACGGTTTCACCGGCGCCGACTACCAAGGAGAGGCGATCTTGGGTATTCCCGGCATCGTCTGTGGCGCGAATGGGGATTCTGGCGGACTCGAAGCCTAAATTGGTGATTCGCACGAATCCTTCTCGCCGGGGGTCTGATGTCGATGGGAACAAAGGCACGTGAGGATCGCGATGCAAGACCACCACCCCTCGGTTTTCTAACGCGGGGATCTGTGTATTCATAGCATCAGGACTGATCGGATTGTCCCGCAGTACGACGAAAGTTCTCCGCCGGCCGAATTCGGTGTCCGCGGTCAATGGCGCGAGGTCGGCGATCGCGTTTCCAGAAAGCTCCAGTGTAGCCAACCATCCAAGCCCTGCTACGGGTGACAGATCCGAAATCTGGTTGTCAGACAGGTTCAGCAAGACTAGATTTGCTAAATTTGATACTTGGTTTATTTCGGCGATTTGATTCCGAGAAAGATCCAGCGTCACCAAATTGATCAGTCCGGCCAGCGGTGAGAGATTCGAAACCCCATTTTCGGAAATGTATGCATACACAAGGCGCTCAAGACGCGCCAGTGGGGCGATATCGGTCACGTTGTTGCGGGATAGATCTAGCGTTACCAACTGGTCGAGATAGGATAACGACGAAACATCGGAGATCTCATTGTCGGACAGCCAAAGCCACTCCAGGTCGTCCAGGTAGGATAGTGGAGACAGATCTGTGATTTGGTTCCTAGCGAGATTCAGCCATCGAAGATCAACTAGATAGGACAATGAAGAGACGTCGGAGAATCGGTTGTTCGAGAGGTTTAGCGCCCTCAGTTCGACCAGCCGTTCCAATGCCACAAGGTCCGATAGTTGGTTGTTGGATAGGTACAGTTCATCAAGACTGGTTAATGGCTCAAGCGGCGACAGATCCGAAACCAAGTTGCCGTCAAGGTCCAGCCTGCTCAGATACATCATGCGAGAGAGGGGCGAAAGGTCGGAAACTGAGTTGCCACTAAGTTTCAGTTCTTCAATTTCGATCAAATGGGACAGCGAGGAAATGTCCGAGACGTCGTTGCCGTTGAGGTTCAGTACGTCCAATTCAGTCAGCCGCGACAGGGGCGCGAGGTCGGAAATTTCGTTGTCGGAGAGGCTTAGGGTGGACAAGTCGGTCAGCCTCGAAAGCGGCTCAAGATCCGAAATTTCGTTCCTGTCAAAATGGGCGTATCGTAGATTTCGAGCGAATTCCAAGCCCGTCATGTCGGAAATACCTCGTGAGATTGCAGTGAGCAAGGACAATGACTCCATCTCTGACCGCATTATCGCTGCACCGGGTGCCTTTCCCAATTCCTCCTCGATTGCTGCGCGCAACCTGGAATCCGGAATGTGAACCTCGGTGTTAGCGTTCCCTGCCGTGGCGGGCGATAAGACTGATGTTGAAGCAGCCAACAGGCTGTGGCCAATCGCCGCAGGTTCGAAAGAAGTGGTGGAAACGGTTTGCAGTGAAGGAACAAACCGTAGATTGTCGCTGACATCCTCGTCCGCTGCTGCATTACCTCCGGTGAAGTGCACGCAAGCGACAAATAAACTAGGCACGACTCGCCTAAGACATGTGGTCAAGGACATGAGCGGAAACCGACAGAAGCGACGATGGCTTTGATACCGTGATGAGAGCGGATCGTCAACTGACAATCAGAGTCAGACCGTCGTAGCGTCATAGGGAGCAACGCGGTTGCGGTGCTCAGTTTCAGGGGCGCTCTGCGTGGAGGTCCGGTTGAACGGAGTCGATTTCGTGAAATTGGCGGGCTGGTTGGAGAGAACTTGACGTGCAACGTGGTAGCCGATGCGCCTCGTTAGGATCCGCGATGCGAGCATGGTGCAAAAAAGGCTTGTGGGGTTCGGACCGTGCCGTTTGGAGTGAATGCGCGTCCAGATTTGACGAGGCTCGTACTGGGCGGCTGCGTTCGACAGAGTCAGCGGGCATCGGCATGGGCATCGGCAGACAAGCTCGTAATGTGGCCTGTTGGGGTTTGCATGATGTTGACTACAGTGTCTCCAGTGGCCCTTCTCTGGTTTTATCAGGGTGCCCTGCAACCCCCCCTTATCGCTGTTACCTCTCTCCAGATTCCCACTTGAAATTGAGTAACGATCTGGCCTCGACATCCATCGATAGCGGATAGGAGTTGCTTTTGTCGTCTGTCGCTGTGAATTCCACGGTCGTCCGGCTGCCGAGAGTGTTGTCCAATTTGACTAAGCCTTAACAGCCGTTCGGCCACCCAGCGGCCGGGACAAATGGCAGTAGCGTCTTGTAGGTTGGGTCACAGAGGTTCCGTGCGCGGGCAAGGCCGCGCAACGCACAAATCGCGAACATTGTCGAGAACCGCTTGAGCATGCCCATTCCCGGTACGCAAGCAGTGGAACCGGCTCCAAGTCAGTGTGCGTCCAATGCTCGTATGCTGATGTCGTTTGCGGATGATGCCTGCCGAGGCGTGGAGGGTGAAATAAAGGCGAATTATAACCTTTACTTGACAATCCCATTTTGATCGCTTATCCTGTTTCCACTGTTCTAGGATAGGCAAATGACCAAGCCGACGGCACCCGGAAAGGCACATCGAGAAGGACTCGACCTGATCCAATTGATGAGCATGTTCCCCAATGAGGAAGCCGCAACCGAATGGTTCGAACAGATCGTATGGGGCGGGCACCGCGCATGTGGGCATTGCGGTTCGTTCGAGACAAAAAAAGTCCCCAACGCCAAGCCGATGCCGTACTGGTGCAAAGACTGCCGTTCATACTTCAGCGTCCGCACGGGCACCGCCATCGCCAGGTCGAACGTGCCGCTCCGCAAGTGGGCGATCGCCATCTACTTGGTAACCACCAGTTTCAAAAGCGTGTCCAGTATGAAACTGCATCGGGACATTGGCGTGAGCCAGAAAACCGCATGGTTCATGCTTCACCGGCTTCGGGAAGCCTGGGCGAAAGACTCCAACGGCCCGTTCGACGGTCCGGTAGAAGTTGACGAAACCTACATGGGCGGCAAGGAAGCCAACAAGCAGGAATCGAAGAAACTCCATGCTGGTCGCGGCGCAGTCGGCAAAACCGCGGTTGTCGGAGCGAAAGATCGCGCCAGCAACAAGGCTTCGGCCAAGGTGGTGAGATCGACCAACAAGGCAACCCTGCAAGGATTTGTGGCCGACAATGCCGCCCCCGACGCTACGGTATTCACAGATGACGCAACCGCCTACCAAGGGCTTCCCTACAACCGCGAGAGCGTCAAGCACAGTGTTTCCGAGTACGTCAAAGGCATGGCGCACACCAACGGCGTCGAATCCTTCTGGGCGACACTCAAGAGCGCTCACAAGGGTACGTTCCACAAGATGTCTCCCAAGCATCTGAACCGATACGTCCAGGAATTCGCCGGCAAGCACAACTTCCGCGACTCCGACACGATTCAGCAGATGCGCTCAATGGTCGCTGGCCTTGTCGGGCGAAACCTTCTCTACCGCGACCTCGTTGCCGACAACGGGCTTGACTCGACGGCGCGGACGTAGTCGCTCCACTTCCACCGGTTTCAGCAGTGCCTTTGCCAACGATTTTGGTGTGGCCCCATCGAAATGGTTTTTTGAAACTTTGCTCATGGTGTGTGCTACGACGGATGCTGCCCTTTCCGCTTTTCTAGCAGGGCTTGCTTTGACTCTACAAGAATTTGACGAGCCAGACGCAGCCGAGAGTCGCAGACGCTTATTTCTGCAGGGCTTAGATAAGAATATGACTCTCGTTGCGAACAACCATCGCCTTTCGGTTCCTGATCGCGAGCACCTGAATCGCTTTCAGGCGGATCTTTTGGATCTGGTTTCGAGCGATCGTTCATAGTTCAATCCTTTTGCAGAAGTCCCTGGCGGCCTCTCGGGCCCCCTCAAGGTCGTCACAGCATGCCAGTAGTTCGGAAAGAAAGTTCGACCATTTGAGGGTGTCGTTGATCACCATGGCATTCGTATCGAAGTCAGGGTAGGGAATGTCCTGCTGGCCGAGGGCTCGAAGGGCGTGTTTCAAATAGGGCCGCAATTTGGCTGACGCTGCTATTTCCGCTGCACTGACGGGACTCCGGGCCGGCACGGACTGGTATTCAACCAGTGCATCGTGACACTCCCTTAATTCATGCGCGCCATCCCATTCATTGAACGAGTTGGCGGCGCTATCTGATCCGCGTATCCCTCTCTGCCAACATAACTGAGACACCGGCACCCTTTGGAATTACTGTAGGGCGGTGGAGGTGAAGACCGATGACTGCAGAGAGAGACTCGATGACATTGAATGAGATTTCCTATCCGGCCCTGGGGGTCGAGGAGCGTAGCGACGAGGCCCCCAGGGCCGGGCGCCCGAAACCAACCCCGGACCCGGAGGTCGTGGCCAAGCCGAAGCGGCGCCAGTTTACCGCGGAATATCGGCTGCGGATCCTGGAAGAGGCCGATCGCTGCACACAGCCTGGCGAGGTGGGCCGCCTGCTTCGCCGCGAGGGGTTGTACAGCTCGCATCTGACGACTTGGCGCAGGGCCCGGCGCAAGGGCTCGCTACGGGAGTTGGCCGCGAAGAAGCGCGGCGCAAAACCGGCCGAACGCAACCCGCTGGATGCGAAGGTGCGCGCGCTCGAGGCGGAAGTGGCTCGACTGGAGCACGAGCTGCACACGGCGCACACGATCCTGGACGTGCAGGGAAAAGTTGCCGGGCTGCTGGGATTGAACCTCGAACGCGCAACGCGCTCCTGATGGCCGCCCAACCGTTGGCGGAACAGGTCGGCGTCGTGCCAGCGTGCCGGGCACTGGGCGTGTCGCGGGCGACCTTCTACCGTCGCCAGAGGTCAACTCCCGGGCACCAGCAGCCCCGTCCAACGCCCGCCCGGGCGCTGTGTGAAGCCGAGCGCGAGCAGGTTCTCGATGAGCTCGCCAGCCCGCGCTTCGTCGACCGCGCGCCGGCGGAGGTCGTGGCGACGCTGCTCGACGAAGGCCGCTACCTGTGCTCCGAGCGGACGATGTATCGGATCCTGGCTGCGGATCGACCGGTCCGCGAGCGGCGCAATCAACGTGAGCATCCCCAGTACACCAAACCCGAACTGGTGGCATGGGCGCCGAACCAGACCTGGTCCTGGGACATCACCAAGCTGTTGGGGCCAACGAAGTGGACGTACTTCTACCTCTACGTCGTACTCGACATCTTCAGCCGCTACGCGGTCGGCTGGCTGGTCGCCGACCGGGAGAACTCGGCGCTGGCCGGTCGTCTCATCGAAGAGACCTGCCACAAACAGGGCGTTAAGCCCCAGGTCCTTACCCTGCACTCCGACCGTGGGTCGCCGATGACGAGCAAGTGCACCGCACAACTGCTCGCCGATCTCGGCGTGACCCGCTCACTGAGCCGCCCCCAGGTGTCCGACGACAACCCGTTCTCCGAGGCGCAGTTCAAGACCCTGAAGTACCATCCCGGCTTCCCTGACCGCTTCCACGACATCACCGCCGCCATCGCCTTCTGCCGAACGTTCTTCCCCTGGTACAACACCGAGCATCGCCATGGCGGCATCGCCATGCTCACCCCGGACGATGTCCATCATCATCGGGCGCAGAGCGTGCTCGACCAGCGCGGACGCACCCTTCAAGCCGCCTGGACCCAACACCCCGAACGCTTTGTTCGAGGCATCCCAAAACCAGATGCCCTTCCCGAAGCGGTCTGGATCAATCCACCCGTAACATCCACAACCGGAGAAACTGCACAGTAAATGGCTATCGTCAGTGTCTCAAAGTCGTTGACAGGTTCCGTATTCTAGTTCGGTCCTGCAATCTATTTCTCAGTTCCTCGTTTTCCTCGCGCAATATTCGGTACGGGGCTCGAATCAAAAAATAGAGGAACAGAATCGCAACAGATCCGAGTGGACCGATAACGCCGTAGTACCAATACACCGTCAGTTCCACTAGCGCCTCGACCAGGCCCTCGCCTTTCGCGTGAGCCAACCAGCCGACAATGAAAGAAACGACAACAAACATGAGTCCGCGGAATGACAGGAACCCCTTGAAGAAATCAAAAAGGTCTTGACATGCGCGCCTGAGTGACTTGCGAAAATTTCCGACCATGACCACGCATCATGACCGCGCGCGACACGGGGCGTCAAGTAAGGTTTATAATTCCCTAAACAAGACTCGTCACCAGACCGATTTCACCCTCACGTTTTCATTGGACAGCGGGCCTCTTACTCATGAAATATCCAGGTTAGGGCCCGTCCGAAGCGGAAGGGACGCCCACTTCTACCCTCCCCGAAATCTTCGGCCGTTCTGGACACCCGGCGACACACCCTTCCTGGCGCAGGTTTGCGCCGACCGACAACCGCCACCTGACCGTATTGAACGAGGCGGACGCGGTGATCTGGGGTAATGCACTATGCGTCGGCAGGGCGTGCGAACGCGAGTTGAGCCGCGGTTGCGATGGGAACGGTTACAACGTGATTTCGCTCACTTGGATCGTGTGGATACGCATCATGCGAAACGGAATCAGCAACGGCCACACCCCGACAAGCTATCGAGTACCCGTGAATTCAGTTCAAGGTTCGGCGGGGTGACTTCCGGCTTCCTGTATCGGACGCGTATCGGTATCGTCTGTCGTTCGATTGCAGATTCAACGATCTCGTGCCGGACTTTGTGACCGCTGGTACCACACCTGGTGCTCGGCGAGAGTCACCGAAGAACTTACGACGTGCCCACCGCCTCCTGCGGAAGCTGAAGATCTTTCGGTGGCTCCGTGCATCGGAAACGACGGCGAGACGTGTGTCTGACTGGAATGGAAAAGGAGAAGAGGATGAATCCTGCCTTCCGTAGTTGGCTTGCGCGCGGTCGAAAACCGTCGACCGTTTCGTCGTGCCACACCAGGTGCAAAACGGTGGAAGACGAGTACGGCGACTTGGATTCCCTTTACGACGTTGACGGCCTGACTGGAGTATTGGAGGACCTGCAGTACTCAAAGGGCAACGAGGACGGCGATCTGCCGAATCCATCGAAAATCGACATTGATGGCAACCTCCGGGAAGGGCTGGCGAGCTATAAGGCGGCAATCAAACTCTACTGCGAGTTCCGTGCGGCGCTGTACGCACCTGCCGACACAGACGCTTGGGAGCGATTCCTACGAGACGCAAAGCGTCGTCTCGAGGACGGTTCGCTGGACCGAGACGAAGGTTACAAGGCTGACCTCGCGGCCGCCGTTTCATTGGCGCGGACAGCGGTGTTGGCAGATGCTGACAACTGGCAGCAACTGCTGAAGGACGCAGTTAAGAACGGGAGGAACAACCTGATTGACTGGCGTGATCGGGCCAAAATCGTGCGTTGGATCGACGAAGGATCCGACCGTGCAGGGCGGACGCTACGGCAGATGTGGGGTGAAAGCGACGCATCAGACGGTGATCGCATTCGCGCTTTCGAGGAGAACCTTCCAACCGAGCTGTTTGGCAGGCGAGCGAAGAGCACTCGATTGGATTGTGGGTCTTACTTGATGATGGGTCTGGACGAGAACCGATATCCTCCGATCCGCCTCACCAGGTTCCAGAAGATGTACGAGCAGCTGGGGTACCCGGAGTCTCAAGCAGAAGATCTGGGCGGCGAATATGAATACGCGCTGCAGTTCCTGGACGAGGTAATCGCGCAGGCCAACGCTAGGGACATGGACCGGCCTTGCTCGCGGCTGGATGCTCAATCGGTCGTTTGGTCGCTCAGCCACCCATCGAGCAGTGACGAGGGCGATGTCGGGAGCCAGTTGGGCCATTCGGAGCCGTCGGCGACCGATGACGGCACGCGACGCGAATTGAATACGATTCTCTACGGGCCGCCCGGTACGGGCAAGACGTACGCCACTGTGCGGCGCTGTGTCGAGATCTGCGACGGAACGGCGCCCGAAGCAGTCGAAGAACTTCGCGCCCGATACGGGGCGCTGATGGACGAAGGGCGTATCGAGTTCGTGACGTTCCATCAGTCGTACGGATACGAGGAGTTCATTGAAGGACTTCGGCCCGTTGCCCTGGAGTCGGGCGGGATGACCCTTGAGGTCAAGGAGGGCGTGCTCAAGCGAATCGCGGAGAAGGCCCGAAAGCTTCCGGAATTCGGAATTCCGCGCATCTTCAAGATGTCCTTGGGCGATCCGAAATCTTGGGGCGGGACGACCCACGGCAATGCGATTTTTGCAGAGTGCATTGCGAACAATCGTGTGCTGCTGGAGTACGGCGGCGATTTCGACTGGAGCGATCCACGCTACGACAAATGGGATGAGATTTGGGAGCGTTGGCGAAAGGACAAGAACCCGGACGCCACGGTGCACGACACAGACATCCAAGCCATGTGGCGCTTTCGAACGGACATGAAGCCGGGCGACATCGTGGTCGTCTCCGATGGCTATCGAAACTTCCGGGCGGTTGGTGAGATCGCTGGAGGTTACGAGTTCGAGCGGCGGAAGGATGGCTTTCACCACCGTAGAGCCGTTCGCTGACATTGGCACGTAACAGAGCGCGAGGGCGATCCCGTTACGGTGTTCAAGACGGGGGCGTTTCAGTGGCGCCCGGTGAATCAGCTGAAACCTGCGAACCCGGCCGGACTGGCGCCTTACCTGAAGGGGGTGGGGAACATTGGTGAGGCACGACCGCATGTGCTGGTAATCGACGAGATCAACAGGGCGAACATTTCCAAGGTCATGGGGGAGCTGATTACGCTGCTGGAGGAGGACAAGCGGGAGGGGGCGGAGAATGAGGTCGCCGTCACGCTCCCCCACTCGGGCGACCAGTTCACCCTGCCGGACAACCTCCACATCCTCGGTACGATGAATACTGCTGACCGCTCAATCGCGCTCCTCGATACCGCATTGCGCCGGCGATTCCGATTCGAGGAGATGTCGCCCGATCCAGACCTCCTAGCGGGTGCGGCGGACCGGACCGGCGTCAACCTGCCCAAGGTGCTCCGCGCGATCAATGAACGTCTCGAATACCTGGTGGATCGGGACCACCTAATCGGTCATGCCTGGTTCATGGGGATTCGGAGCCGCGAAGATGTAGACAACGTCATGCGAGAAAAGATCATCCCGTTGATCGCCGAGTACTTTTTCGACGACTGGAGCAAGGTGCGCGCGGTATTGGGCGGAACGGATGACTTCGTTGAGCGGCAGCGGATCGAAACTCCTCCTGGCTTGGAGTCCGACGGGGGCGATGAGCGCTATCGCTGGACGATCCGAGAGACGTTCGCGGTCGATGCCTATGCGGCTCTCCTAGATCCGGCACCTCGCGACGAGATCGGAGAGTGACCGCGGGCGAGGCAGTTCGCACCGTTCCGGAATGGGGGCACGTTCCGATCGGAGGCGACGGATTGTCCGTCGTAACGGCGAGACGGATTCATGCCCTTGCCGAAAGAGAGACCCGTCGGCTTCGTTCGCCGCAACCCATCCTCACATGGACCGCCGCCCCGAGTCTGAGGGCCGGGCAAATCGTGGGGGTACTCGCGGTTCCGGGGGCGACGATTGAGGTGCTGCCCAAGATTACGGGCGGAGGACCCGCTGGGGTGCGCGCGGCGCTGACGCGGATGCTGTCTGTGGCGTGGGGTCTGAACGTCGCGGACAGCGACCCCGCGATGCTGTCGACCCAACGGGAAGATCTTCTGGAAGTGCTGATACGCCTGTTCGCCGATCGCTTGCTTGTCGCAGTGCGCCGAGGGTTGCCGCACCGGTACCGTTCAAAAGAAGACGACCTGACGTACTTGCGTGGCAGGCTGGACGTAAAGCGACAGTTCACGCGCCATGCGGTTCGGTCGGATACGTTGGCGTGCCGCTTCGAAGAGTTGTCAGTGGATACACCGCTGAGCCGCGTGTTCAAGGCGGCTGCGGCTCGTTTGGCATCCACAACGAGGTCCGATGCGAACATGCGCAAATTGGTGGAATTGCTCGCCCGTTTCGACCTCGTGGGTGAGACTTCGCACCCGAACCAGGAGCGAGTCCGGCTGGATCGCACGAACGATGCGTTCCATCGACTCTACGGCCTGGCCCGGCGTCTGCTGGGCGGCGAGTGGCAAAGTACAGCCGCGGGGAGGAGCGAAGGATTCGCGTTGCTGTTCCCGATGAACGACTTATTTGAGGAATTCATCGGCCGGAGCATGAAGGCCGCTTTGGCTCCACGCGCCGTCAGTCTCCAGGATACCGGGCGCCATGCCCTTGAAGATCGAGGGCAACGTCTATTCGCGCTCCGGCCCGACATTGTGGTGGACGGCGGTATCGTCATCGATACGAAGTGGAAGCAGCTCAGACCCGAGGAGCGGACCCTGGGTGTGGCACAGGCGGATGTCTACCAGATGCTCGCCTACGGGCGCGCTTACGAAGCGCGGCGCCTGGTCCTGCTCTATCCTTGGCACGACTCGTTGGCGAGAAGGCCGATCCTACGGCGATGGCGCGTGGCAGGGACAGATACGGTGTTCGATATCGGCGCAGTAGACGTTGGACGACCGGAAGTGGTTGTGGAGACCCTTCGAGAGATCGTAGCCGCCTGACGACCAATGGCATAGTCGAAGTCAAAAGCGGTGATGATTGTACCAGAACGCGGCGGCCGCACATTCAGTGGACCTGACTTGCTCAGGTCCAATATTAAGGGGCTTCCCTGGTGCCATAAAAGCGGGAAGCCCCTTTGATGTCCCCGATCAGTGATCGTAGTGGGGGCATCGGTCTCCCGCAGTTACAGATACCAGTCCATACGTCACCGGCAGGGTGCTCCACGCGAGAAGGGCAGTTTACTTTCGTTCGTGTCGTCTAGTCACTGCCCGTACGCGGAGGAATCCCCCCCCGCCAACCGATTCAAGCCAGATTCCTCTGACACTGCCACAGCGGATGGGTCGTGTCAGACTTATTTTGATTCGCCGACAGAATCTACAGTCGAAGATGCTCAGGCTGCCAGTTCACGCCACTCGGCCAAAGCGGCGGCTCTAAGCTGCTTGAAAATCTGGCGGCGGTTGAGGCTGCGTTGATGGCTGAAGTGGTTGTAGATCGAGCCGTGGACTGTGGCTTACTTCTGCAGGGTCTTGAACTCTCGGAGTCGCGCCATCGCCCCTTCCCGCCTTCAAAGTGGGAGATGCGAGTTTTCAGCCCGGTTGTTCAGCCAGCGTCCGCAGTCCTGACGTCCCGGATTTCCGAGCGCATTCATCGCCGCTCGATACGGCGGCAGCCGATCTGTGACGATTGAACTCGGTCGGCCATAGCGTTTCATTGTACGCTTGAGAAACTTAAGCGCTGCCCGACGGTCGCGCCGTTTTGTGACGAAGGCTTCAAGCACCTCGCTTTCGTGGTCGACGGCACGCCACAGGCAGTGGCGCGCGCCGTTGATCCGGACAAAGACCTCATCGAGGTGCTAGCGCCAGTTCGAGCAATTGCGCCCCTTGATGCGCCGCTTCCGTATCTGTGCGGCAAACAAGGGACCAAACCGATTCCACCAGTAACGCACCGTCTCGTGGCTGATGTCGATGCTGCGTTCGAAAAGGATGTCTTCGACGTGACGCAACGAAGGCGGATAGCGGATGTACATCATCACCGCGAGGCGGATGATCTCGGGGGAGGTTTTGAATTACCGGAAGGGACTATTCTTCATCTACGCAGACTACGAGAGAGGGCATTACGGCTCAAGCGGGTTTTCTCTGAACCCTTTTATTCGAAAGAAGGCGAAGTCTGTTCCGTGGGGCGAAATCTAGATGCGCGGGACTTAGATTGACGAAAACGAACAGCTATTCGCCTCGCTTTTGCTCAAACATGATCCAGAATGTGAATTGATCCTGAAGTGGCGCGAGGAATTTCTGGATGTTCTCGACCAAATTGAACCGCGCAATCGATCGGCAGAAGAAAAATTGACCGTCGTGAAACGGTTATACGTGGGTATTGCCAAGTTAGCCCATCTTTACCGTGCGCCGTGGAAAGGCGTCATTCCTCAGCGGGTGCGAATCCCCCCCGGCAACTGTCGCTCCAGCCGGTAGCAGTCGGAGCGGGCGAAGGAGGTAACGACATCGTCTGAAACACTCCAAAGAGAAGGGCCGCCATGGGCGGTTCAGCGAACATACGGGCCGCAACGCGAGTGAACGCTGAGCAGGCCTCGAAGTTCCGAAACGGGTGGGAGTTGCCCGACCGGCGCCAGCGAGACCATCGCCCAACACGACCTGCTGGGCCGCGAGATCCGCTCGTCGACACGGCGAGCCACTGGACGCGGCGGGTGTACGGCCACCTCGGGCGGCTCACCCAGACCACCCATCCGGACAACTCGACAGACACCGTCTCCTACAGCGGCTATGTGTAAGCGGCCACGAGCCTCTTCCAGAGTCTCGGGGTCAGCTCCATAACACCTGTCGCCGGATGTTGGCCGACCCGCTGCAGAACATCGACCAGGTAGGTGTACGGGTCGACGCCCTGAAGCTTGATGGTGACCAACAGGCCCTGGATCACGCCCACTCGCCGAGCGCCCAGCTCGCTCCACGCAAATAATCAGTTGCGCCGCCGGTTGGAATAGGGGTAACGTGGACCCCCGCTCACATTCGCACCTGAAATGTGAGCAACTACGTTGTCGAAGTCGGCTAATTCTCAAGACCCTGAGCCACTCTTTGCCTTACCAATTGATGCGACAACTCCTCGGTGTACCTGATTTCCACCAAGCGGTAGCCTAGATTTCTGCACAGCGCTCTTTTCCTTTTGTCGTTTGCAATCCGTTGTTCCAATCCTTGTTTTCCGCCCCAATGTTCTATTGCCTTATAGTGCTGTTCGCCCTGATACTCAATTCCTACCTTTAGCTCTGGCAGCCACACATCTAATTCAAGCCCTCCCAATTCCTTGCCTCGATAGTGATGTATTGCTTTGTAATTTGGGAACAGGTCGCACACCATGTTGTACAAAGTCGTCTCTTTGACCCATTTCTGACCGACTCTGGGGTACCCGAACCTTTCTCGAAGTACGTTTTCTATATGTCGAAATTCTTCGCCTTCGAACGTGTCTCTTCCATAGTTCATCCGTGACAGAAGACAATGATATGGGAGAAACCTCTGCAGGAAAGACGAGAAATACATGCTGTGTCCGTATATCTTCTTCGGTAATCCCTCATTGCATAAGTGGCAGATACCGTCCATCGTTCTTGTTGCCCGTACTCTGTTTCTAAGGCTCCTCTCACTGTTTCCGTATGGAAGTAGCCTTTCAATATCATGGGTTACATCAAAATACCCGCTGAAACAATTGCATGTGTACAAATCTCCCGAAACTCTGTCGATAAACATGATCGGATAAGAAATCGTTCCTAGTCTGATTTCGTCTAACGCTTCTATGCCTTCTTCGTGATCGCGCAGTCGAGAGGAGATTACTGCGTTGATGAGATCGGGTTCAAACGAAATCCCAAACAGACAAAGGAACGACTTTCGCTTTTTCTTAGAGACATGGTACGCGTAACCTGTCGAATGGACACCCTCTCCTAGTTCGACTTGTAGCTCGCAATCTTTGTTCTCAACCAATATTAGAATATTCCCAATTGAAAACACTCCGGCTAGAGACGACAGAGCCGGTAGAGAAGCTGGACATCTATCAAGATAGTTTATTGCTGTCAGGCTATAGTCATCGTGACCATACTTGGCGCAAAACGCCAGATCCAGTTCTTGCCGCATTCGCCCTCTCACTCCGGTTCGCTTCACAATAGGTTTCCACTTATGATGAACGCCGTTTCTCAAGTAGTTTGTATAGCCAAGCGTTTCGTCGGGCTTTACTGCCAAGCCTTGTGCAACCAGTAGTGTCTCGACATTGTTCTTGAACGCGGCGCGTATTTCCTGAAAGAAATCGCCTCTGGACCGGGCTGGTTTTGACAAAGCCAAGTCAACGGAATTATGAACGATGCGAGTCGGTATCTCGATGTTATACATCGTTTGCTGTACCTGTGAATTTTCCTGGTTGCACTCTAGTAGGAGGCTGCACATTCCGGCATTTGTCGCCGGCGCCAAATGCAATCGCGACCCTCGCCTCTGGCCGAAACGGTCAGCGGCAGAATGGCTAAAGTTGGCCGAGGTGTCCAGTTTGACGCGGCATTGGGCGGTAGCGCGTGTAGCGTATGGATTGATCAGTAAGCGTCACCTAGCGTCAGATTGTCGTCCATTTGAGCCCAACCGTTGGCAGTCAGAGGAATCTGGCTCGAATCGGTTGGCGAGTGTTGTAGCCTTCGGAAATGAGCAATCCCTTCCGATACTTCAAGACCTCGCCCGATGTCATCCGCCTCACGGTGATGATGTACATCCGCTATCCGCTGTCGTTGCGCCAAGTCGAAGAGGTCCTGTTCGAACGCGGCATCGACATCAGCCACGAGACGGTGTGTTATTGGTGGAACCGGTTCGGTCCAATGTTCGCACGAGGGTATTGGCGAATTAACCCATGTCAGTCAACAATCCGGGATGAACATCTATAAGCGACACCGGTTTCCGCCCCAGATCATCAGTTACGCCGTTTGGCTGTACCATCGATTCAGTCTGAGCCACAGAGATGTCGAAGACCTCCTCGCCGAACAGGGTATTACCGTCAGCCGTGAATCGATCCGCCTCTGGGGCATCAAGTTTGGGCCTGAAATTGCCCAGCGACTGCGCCGCAAGCACCCGGGCTATGGAGACACATTCTTTATCGATGAAGTCTTCGTCAAGATCCGAGGTACGCAACACTACCTGAGGCGCGCCGTCGACCAGGATGGCGATGTCGTTGACGTTCTTCTCCAGAACCGGCGTGACGCCAGCGCAGCCAAGCGGTTTCTCCGCCGATTGATACGACGGCACGGCCAATCCCCCGGGAAGATCGTCACCGACAAATTGGCGAGTTACGGGGTTGCCCATCGGACATTGGTGTCTGATTCACTGCACGTCACCGACTGCTGTGCAAACAATCGGGCCGAGCAATCGCACGAGGCAAAGAGGTTCCGCGAGCGCGGCATGAGGCGATTCAAGAGTGCTGCTCAAGTGCAACGCTTTCTCGAGGTGCATTCTGCGGTTTACAACCTGTTCAACCTGGGTCGTCATTTGGTCAGAGCAAATTACTACCGCGAACTGAGACGCAGCGCCTTTGCGTCTTGGAGTCAGGCAACGGCCGCGTGACTTTCAGAAGCACGCCATCTCGTCAGCAGGGATAAGTTAATTTACCAATACCCGCGCGCCTCCCGCACCGGGTTGCCCACCGCTCTAATGTAACGATCGGTCATGGCGCCCGTTTTGTGACCCAGGCTGATTGAGTTAGTTTGACAATGCCGTGTCGGGAAATCGGCTGACACCCTCCTCGGTGAACGCAACGGCTAGCGTTCCGGTCGATCAAATCGCCGTAGCCTGAACGGTCGGAACGAGTTCGTGCTCTTCGTGCACACTTTGCCTTGAACTGAAGCCATATTTCTAGTATAATGTTAATGTTTTTATTGGGTTATGTAGAATTTTTCAATAGAATCTATTGACACGTCCGATGCGATTGTGTTCTATGGCTATCGTCACCAGCCAGGACAACCGCCATGGACGACACACCCTTCGAACGCCACACCATCGAATGTGAATTTTCACGCATAGAACTGCGAGTCGACAACGATTCCGTCGCGCTGACGGAGTCCGGCGCATCCAAATGAGCGCGGAGGAAATCCGGTTTCGAATCAGCACGGTCAAGTATGCGACTGCGGATTTTCGACTACACCCCTGGGCGCGCACCGCCCACGACATTTTCCTGAAATCCGGCTCGATCGCGCACAGGTATCCTGGACACAAACTGCTCTCACAGCACGCCTTGAGCGACGCCCTGCGGCTGTCTCCTCTGCCGGTGATCCGAATGGACAATAGTGGTAGGCGCGCGACCTTTGGCGTTATCGGCCGTTTCAACATCTTTCACCAGCTGACCGAGATCGCGCCGAATCGGGTGACGTTGGCCATCATCGCGCCAGAGTACGACAAGCGGGGAATTGTGAGCCGGTTCATGGCCGCGACACAAGGGATGATAATCCTGGATGCCGGAGGTCGATGCGCGCCAATTCAAGAATTTGAAGCCGTCTGGTCTGAGG
Organism: Candidatus Azophilus sp.; assembly: GCA_965220425.1. Classification (GTDB taxonomy): domain Bacteria; phylum Pseudomonadota; class Gammaproteobacteria; order Pseudomonadales; family Azotimanducaceae; genus Azophilus. Next base: position 1,015,319 of record OZ244830.1, read on the forward strand.
CCAGGCGCCACCAGCGAGGCCTGACTAGTTTGATCGATGGGAAACCGTCGATACGTAAAGTGTCCAAGCGCCTCGGCTGTAAACCGGACAAACTGAGACGCCGCCACCGACGTCGCAAACGATCATCCTCGGAGCCCACCAAAGGCTGACCAGGCAATTTGCCACGCCAATGAGGTGCGTGTGAATTCGTTACCGCCAGGGCTGGTGCCCGACAAGATACAACCGGATCGACAAGACGTACTGCAGCGTCGCGTCGAGCAACTTCTAGCAGCCGTGGGCGAGTGCGAACCGCCGGAAGAACTCCCGACCCCCGATGAACTCGCGAGCTTGTGGCGCTGGATTCAACAAAAACAAAAGATCACCGACTTTTACGTGGCCGCCATGGTCAGCACCGAGCCGAAATACCCGGTCGTCGAACGTCTCGCTTCGCACATTCTGGCGGCGGCCCTGGACGAACTGGAGAAAGATCTCCCGCCCAGTCCCGCGCGACTGGCCTGCACAAGAGTCAGGCAACTGCAGAATGGGCTCCGGCCGGAACTGCGGCGTGCACTGGAAAACGACGGTGCAGACGATGAGTCGCCCGATTGGGAGAACACCGAGGAGGTGTTCGCGTGGCTGGTGGAAAAGCGTGACTCATGGGGTGCCGACGGCGAATCGCTCCCGGATTTTGACGGTCTCAATCGCTTGCTCAGGCGGTACGTCAACCAAAAATACACCACGCGGGATTCGGAAATCCGGCGCACACGACATACGCACAGCATCACGTTTGACGAGGAGTCCGACCTCGGCGCCGGCGAACTGCATCTGCATTACGACCGTAACACGGATGGCGATGTCGAATCCGCCACCGTCTACTCCGATGCCGACCCCTCGGGGTCGACCGCCGCTCAGCGCTCGTCTGACGTTCAGCGATATCGAGCCAGGGCCGCGGCATCACAGATCTCAAGGCATTACATGATGTCGCCGATCAGTTGGGGGGTGTTCTCGAAGGCAACTCTGAGTGGATTGGTGGAGTTGTTGAGTCATGGTGCGGTCGCGGGAAACGTTGCGGATGCGCTCCTGTTCCTGTCGTTGCTCACGGGACGCCATGTGGACGAACTCGTGGGGATGAACCTGGTTAGGGTCGATCGAGCACCTACCCGTTTCGTCAAGGAGTATTTTGTCCGTCGCCGACGGCATTGGGCGTTGCGTTCCGGCTTGCTGCTGCCGCCGCCACAAGTCGACGCGCAGCATCTGAGTCGTTACAGGAATTCGCAGACGACGGTGGACATCCCACTACCGGCCGAAACGCTGCCTGTCCTTGAGCGCGGCAAGGAGGCTGAGGAATGGCGAAACTCGGTCAAGAAGCGCATAGAAGAGTTGCGTGAGGAATTGCCGCAGGTGACGAAGGCGCGCATTGCGCATGCCGGACACCAATGGCTCTACCACGATGGAAAGGAACGGACGGTACTAGACAGACTGTTCGCGACAGACCCCGGCCATGCGGTGCCCATTTTCTACGAGAACATGCGCGAAGAATCCGTCTTGGAGGCTTTCGACGCATGGGTGAAACACGTCAAAGAATTCATCCCCGAAAACCTGCTCGACTTTACCCGCTCCCCGAGAACGGCCAGAATCGGTTCTCGACGAACGCCTCGGCTGGAGGCATTGTCGAAATCTCTCCCCGAGTTTCGCAAGGAGGTGCAGTGGCACCTCGCGAAAGGCAACATTCCCGGTGCCCACGACCGATACGCGGTCTATACATATCTCCTGCTTTCGCTAGCCACCGGACTGAGACCGGTTGAAAGCCCCTTCGCCACGTTTGACCACTTCTGCGACGAGACCAAGATGTACTATGTCCGGGACAAGGACACCGGGGGGATTCCGTCGCCGCGTTTCGTCCCTGTCGCCCAGTTCGCCGTGACCCAATTGAACCACTACCGAGACTACTTGCCCACCTTGGAGGGTTACCTGTATGCCATGTCCGGCAGCCAGAGAGATTACATTCGGGGCGTGTGGAAAAACGTAAATCCTTTTCTGTTCACGCTGGACGGACCGCGCACCAAGCCCACACCGCTTTCTCCGCGAAGAATATCCAAGATCCTGAATGATTTCTTGCCGTTTGATTTGAACTGGACCAGGCACGTGCTTCGCACGGAGCTTAGCCATCGGGGTGTACGGGACGATGTCATTCAAGCTTTCATGGGCCACGGAAAAGCGGGGCAGGAACCGTTTTCTCGCTATTCGGCGTTGACCGTGGCGGACCTTGCGGAGGTATCGCGTGTCGTCGATGAAATCGCGGCGGCGATGGGCGCGGAGCCGCTCGCTCATAGGGGTGGACCCGGAGGCTAGCATGGACCCTGGGCAACGGACTCAGCGCGGGAGCAATCCGAAAAAGCCGAAATTTGACGACCCGGAACTGGAAGAGAGCTTCAAGAACCTGGTTGAATGGGTCGGCGAGATTGAAAAGAACGTCGACTCGTTCAGAGACGTTGACCGTGCCAGGCAATGGCTGAACGAGACGGTTGCGCAGATCGACCGGGATTTCAGTCCGGAACGCCTTTGGCTAGTCGTACGGACGTGGCTCTCGAAGAAACTGGATTCGCTCAATCGAGAACTCAATCTCAGCATCCCCATCAAGGCGCCGCCCCGGCGTCTCCCGCACACGCCGCTTATGCGCAACAAGGCGATGTTCGATGCGCGCCGTCAAGTGCATAAGGCCGCGGGTGCGTTCGAACGGGCCCTGCAAAACCGGGAAAAATTTCGGCACTTGAACGACGCCCAGTTTCTGTCGTTAGTCTTGTTCAGCGCGGCTTGCTATGGAGGGCTCGCCGATCACCGGGCTTTGTGGGTGTTTTGCCGACAGCTGCAACTCGGGAACATTCGGTTGAACTACGCGCCGCATTACAGTTTGTGTTGGTTGGATTTTTCCGATACCGATGCCGAAGAAAGCAGATACAACAACGATTGGGTGGGGCGTCAGCCACGTCGCCTGCGCCGTTTCTATCCAGACGGAACAACGCTTGTTCTGCTTGTCGGATACTTGAAGCGACGTACCCGGTCCGCCACCAATCCGTATCGCTACCCGACATCCATGATGGGTCGGATCCGCCAGGGCGTACAGGACTTTTGCGGAGAGGAGTTGGACACTTCGTTGACATTGCGTCAATTTTGCATGGGGGCCATTGGGGTCGCCGAAGCCCAGCCTGGCGTGCGGCTTCCCCACCACTTGGTCGAGTACGCCTGTGGACGCGTCGAAAGCGTCAGTTTGCCCAGCCCGTATTTTCGTGCCTATCTGGGGGACAGTGCGGGCTCGAGCACACAGTCGGAACGCGATGACGTGCCGGCGGTAGGCGTGACAGTCCTCAAGTCTTTCGACAGGACGAGCAACACTGAAATCGATCGGGACATTCGGCTTGTCAGAGGTTTGTTTGCCGGCCTCAAGACTCCGACGAAAGCGAAGCACCGCGAAACACTCCTGGCGAATATCGATGGACTGCTTGAGAAAAAGTCTTTCTCTACAAACGTCCGGCTTCTCGTGAAGTGGCTAAGAGATCTGTTGATCGGTCAGGAACGCGAAGGCAAACGCAAACGAAGGCTCGCTTCCGCAACCGTTCGTCGGTATTCCGACTGGGTCGTCAGGGGTTGGTTGATACAGTTTGAGGGTGTTGACCTGGCGCGTCTGACGGGCGAAGCCTGGTACGAACGGTATACCGAACTGATCAAGGAGGAACCGGAGAAGCAACGCGCGCAAGTGGCCGGAAGGCTCCATGACTTCCATGCTTTCATGCACAAGACCCAAAAATATGAGGACATCCCGGTTGACCTTCATCGCAATTACAACGGTAAACGCATGATCCGCGCGCGTGTAATCCCCGAAATGCATTTCGAAGCGCTGATTCAACGGCTATTGAACTCCGACATCGACCCGCACTCCAAAGCCTGTTTCCGCTGGATATTCACATTGTGCTATCGGCTGGGGACACGCATCGGGGAAACCATGCGACTGCTGCTCCGGGACATAGAAACAAGCGACCAACCGCTGATCATGTTCCGGGCGAATAGATTCGGGGATACGAAAACCAGGGCTCCGCATCAGCTTCGCTTGGATGCCTTTCTTCCAGAAAACGAGTGGGCCGGCTTCCAGAATTGGTTGGCGAAGCGACGCCACCCTCGCTCGGAAGGTCGGGACTTGGTATTCGGACCGCCCCGCACGACCGCGGTCACTTGGGAACCCAGGGACCTGTCAGCGCTGTTTACCAGGCTGATCAAAGACGCTACCGGATTGCACTACTCGCCCCACGACTGTCGTCATACCGCCGCTTGCAGGCTTTTTTTGCTCGCTGAGGACGAAGTGCCTCCCGAGGGCAGTGCTTACAGCGAAGATAAGAGAAACGCGCTTCGAGCGGCGGCTTTCACGGCCGACGCGAATTGTCGAGATCGAATCTGGCACCTGTCCAGCGTATTCAACCACCACTCTCCGCAAGTTACTTATCTGAACTACATTCATTTCGCCGACTTGGTCTTGCACTGGAAACTCAGTCGAGCGCAGCGTAGGATCGATCCTGGGGCCATCAGGGCAATCCTGAAAAGTCCGAGAGCGTTTTTTGCCTCCGGTCAGAACCGGGACGGATTTCCAGTAGGCGGCGTTCTGCCTGGGGTCTACGAGTTCAACAAGCGGTTGTTCGACGTTCTCGAATCCAAACCTCGCGAAGATTGGGGTCCGTTGCCGGCCGAATCGGCACCGGAGGACATCCGGCAGGACTTGCCGGACCGGTTTGTGATCGCTCCGTGGATCCTGCAGGAGATTGAAAAAGGCAACAAGCCCGAGGATGTGGCGATCCAATTTGGACAGAGTGTTTCTTGGGTCCAGCAAATACATCGAAGCGCCTCGGATTTGGCTGAATTGCGCACTCGCACCGGCGCACGGCGCCTATTCAGCAGCGAAAGACTCAAGAAAAACGCCCAACCGCTCGCACCCACCCGTTTGCGAGAGCATAACGATCAGAAGTGCGCGAGTGAACTGATTCCGCAGCTTCGAAGCGAATTTGGATCCAATCCCGATTCGATTCGCGACATGTGCAGGCATTGGTTGACGCACACCACGACTGCGGGCTCCAAACTTCCGTTCCATTCCCCTGAAGACCTTAAACGGTTCTTGTATTGCTTTGACGCTACGACCGCGATTGCCAATAGTCGTTGGCTGATTCGCGTCCGTCCGCCCGGAAACAAGACCATTGCGGACCTGACCGAGAAATGGGCCGTCTATCCGAAAGTGCGAGTTAGGATCCAAGCCAAAAGGATATCCAACGCCAAAAAATACCCCGACGGCATTGCGAGCCTACATCTCGAAAAGGAGACTACTGAGAAAAAGGAAGACAACGACAAATTCGCAGGTACAAGCAAGCTGCTCAAGTACGTTGCGCACCTGCTCTGTATCTTGCTGAGTGTGATGCCTGACGGGCCAGAATAGGGGTGCGCATGATTGCCGGGTTATAGGAGGTCGGCGCTGGCGGGAGGGTGTTGTACCCCGTGCGAGCAAGGAATCTCCATCGAGTTGGTCGGGCCAACTGATTCGACAGCGAGAGTTCCGGTTTCCTGTCCCCCTCAAGCTGCATCCGACTCGCGTTGCTCTATATTGTCAATGATTCGCGGTGCTATCGGGCTATGACGACCACGGCGAATGACACACTGTGTTGTGACCGCAAGCTGAAAGATGCGGGCTTACCGCCTGACCAGGCGTAAGCTATGGCCGATGCCATTGGATCGGAGTTGGTCGACCAGCTGGCGACGAAAACCGGCCTGCAGTCAGCCGTGCGACTACTGCGAACGGAGTTGGGGGTTCGATCCGGTTGGTTCAATGGATGCTGGGATTCACCCTGGCGTTCGTCGTCGCGATTGCCTGGCGGGTATTCTGGTGGCTGCAGTCAACCCAAGAGACCCCCAACCCACCGGTTCGACCGATCGGCTTCCATACCCGACCCGCGGGTATGGATCCTGAAACCCAGTAAGCAAAGGTAGAAACCGTAGGGGTTGGTTTCCCCACAGGCGCAGGGGTCACCGTGACTGTGCCGGGGACTTCACGTCCAGTTCAGCCCCGCTCCCGAAGCGCCTCGAGCGGGGAACACAGGCGGTGTAGACTCAGGCCGTGGCACCTGCAGCTTTCGTCACACTCAAAGTCGCTCGAGATCTCGAAGCCTCGGGGTTCGAACGGAACCAGGCCGAGGCGGTAGCGAATGTGATCGGCGCGGAACCTGTCAACGACTTTGAGACACTGACCATTGCCATTTACTGTGCAATTTCTCCTGTTGTGGATGTTACGGGTGGATTGATCCAGACCGCTTCGGGAAGGGCGTCTGGTTTTGGGATCCCTCGAACGAAGCGTTCGGGATGTTGGGTCCAGGCGGCTTGAAGGGTCCGTCCGCGCTGGTCCAGCACGCTCTGGGTTCGATGGTGATGAACGTCGTCCGGGGTGAGCATGGCGATGCCGCCATGGCGATGCTCGGTGTTGTACCAGGGGAAGAACGTTCGGCAGAAGGCGATGGCGGCGGTGATGTCGTGGAAGCGGCCCGGGAAGCCGGGATGGTACTTCAGGGTCTTGAACTGCGCCTCGGAGAACGGGTTGTCGTCGGACACCTGGGGGCGGCTCAGTGAGCGGGTCACGCCGAGATCGGCGAGCAGTTGTGCGGTGCACTTGCTCGTCATCGGCGACCCACGGTCGGAGTGCAGGGTAAGAATCTGGGGCTGGACGCCCTGTTTGTGGCAGGTCTCTTCGATGAGACGACCGGCCAGCGCCGAGTTCTCCCGGTCGGCGACCATCCAGCCGACCGCGTAGCGGCTGAAGATGTCGAGCACGACGTAGAGGTAGAAGTACGTCCACTTCGTCGGCCCCAACAGCTTAGTGATGTCCCAGGACCAGGTCTGGTTCGGCGCCGTGGCCACTAGTTCGGGTTTGGTGTACTGGGGATGCTCACGTTGATTGCGCCGCTCGCGGACCGGTCGATCCGCGGCCAGGATCCGATACATCGTCCGCTCGGAGCACAAGTAGCGGCCTTCGTCGAGCAGCGTCGCCACGACCTCCGCCGGCGCGCGGTCGACGAAGCGCGGGCTGGCGAGCTCGTCGAGGACCTGCTCGCGCTCGGCTTCACACAGCGCCCGGGCGGGCGTTGGACGGGGCTGCTGGCGCCCGGGAGTTGACCTCTGACGACGGTAGAAGGTCGCCCGCGACACGCTCAGTGCCCGGCACGCCGGCACGACGCCGACCTGTTCCGCCAACGGTTGGGCGGCCATCAGGAGCGCGTTGCGTGTTCGAGGTTCAATCCCAGCAGCCCGGCAACTTTTCCCTGCACGTCCAGGATCGTGTGCGCAGTGTGCAGCTCGTGCTCCAGGCGAGCCACTTTCGCCTCCAGCGCACGCACCTTCGCATCCAGCGGGTTGCGTTCGGCCGGTTTCGCGCCGCGCTTCTTCGCGGCCAACTCCCGTAGCGAGCCCTTGCGCCGTGCCCTGCGCCAAGTCGTCAGATGCGAGCTGTACAACCCCTCGCGACGAAGCAGGCGGCCCACCTCGCCGGGTTGCGTGCAGCGATCGGCCTCTTCCAGGATCCGCAGCCGATACTCCGCGGTGAACTGGCGCCGCTTCGGCTTGGCCACGACCTCCGGATCCGGGGTTGGTTTCGGGCGCCCGGCCCTGGGGGCCTCGTCGCTACGCTCCTCGGCCCCCAGGACCGGATAGGAAATCTCATTCAATGCCATCGAGTCTCTCTCTGCAGTCATCGGTTTTCACCTCCACCGCCCTACAGTAATTCCAAAGGTCGCCGGTGTCTCAGTCATGTTGGCAGAGAGGGGCGGTGGTCAAGAGAATCTTGTGACCAAAGAGACCCTGGAGGCAGCCTTGGCGAAGCCAGAGACCAGCCTGACGTTGCGGATGCTCGGGACTGCGGCTCTGGTGGTCGTTACGATCAAGCTGATTCTCTAGTCGTCATTGAGCGGCAGCGTCCGGAGGTGCGCCAACGTCTCTAGCGGCCGCGCCGGGTAGGCTCAGCAAGGTCTTCGGCAACTCACCACCCGTATCGCTCGCGCTGGTATCGAGACCACTCCGACCCAGCCCATGCTCTCGCGGCATCTGCGAGCACTTTTTGGCTCACGACGCCGAAGTCGCGATCGGGGTCGTTCATTGCCGCCCGAGTCACTCCCTCAACCGTCACCAGATCTGGGAACTGTCCTTGAAGTACGGGCGACGTGATGTCACTTCGATAGGCGACGTTCCCCTCGGGAACGACCAACACGACTTTTGCCTCCGATACGCCCAGCTCCTCGTTCACCACCATGCGGTCGGCGAGGAGTCGTTGTCGCATGATCTGGTAGAACGGTTCGTGTAGCCACGCCTCCAGCGGAATCCCGTCACGGAATGCCGGCGACGCCGCATACCGCCTCCCGTACCTGCGCCGCCGGGTCCGCCCCTTCCGACCGAGTCCCTTGTCGTTCTCGCCGTACGACTCCGTGTACTTCCACTCCAACAGATACGCTCGGCGACCGGCATGGGTCTCCGCCACGATAAAGGCATCGATGCTGGTCGCGTATTCACCTCTCGTCGTATACGCCTCGCCCTCCAAGGCGTGACCCAGCCCGATCCACTCGAACTCGACGGTCGACGATGTCCCCGCCGTGGGATCCTCAATCTCCACGATGCCCGTGACGTCGTCGTCGATCGCGGCGAGTACCGCCAGCAGACCGTCGTCTCCGGAACCGGTCAACGGCAGGAGGAAGTTGACGCAGGCGATCTGCGAGCTCGCCATGTTCCTCGTCGGCCCATCCGGCAAGGGGTCGTCAAACCCGCAATGACGCCACCATTTGATGCTGCGTTCTCCGAAGAACCGGCGTGCCCCCTCGCCGCTTCGTAGCGACGGATAGAGGTTCTCGTTTTCGAGCCCCAGGGCCAGCATGTACGGGTAGTCCCGAGCCGCATCGTCAGTCGGTGACCGGCCGCTCGCGCTGATCGTTTCCGACCCTCGCCTGAACGCCGCCTGTCTCCGATACTCCACTGTCCGGTAATCCGGTGCTCCCTGGTCTGTCATGTTCCGCTGCGCGAATCTGCCGCGTTCGGTCCATCGCCTTCCAGAACATGGTGAAGGATGCTGATGACGTACTTCGAGAACCGCGTCATGTCTCTCAGTCTGTGGCGCGGGAACTCGCCTGCACAATAGTCGTCCCAATGCGCCCATACGGCGGCGAAGTCCTCCCTCGGGACTCGCTGCAGACTCGTCGCGCCCGGCGTGTCCACGACGACCGCCCTGGCTTCCACCGCCCGAACCGTAAACTCGTCGCCAAGATAACCTCGATACTGCGTCCAGTTTCTGACCGTGTCTCCGGCTGCAAGGTTTGCCCGTATCCGCGCCCAGCACCTTCCAAAGTCTCCGTTTGCCATTCCTCGCGACTCATGCACTCCTGTCAGTTCCTATCTTCGACTCGGGAGGCACGACTGTCCACCGTCGAGGGCCGGTTGCGGTCGCCCCCGTGCTCGATTGGACCCACCCTCAACCGATGGGCCTTCGCCGGCGAGTCCATCCCGCCTCACCTCCATAAAGTCATCGAGACTTGATCGTAGGTCGTCTGTCACCGTAACTTTCGAACCCAGCCGAACAGGAGGCAACCGGCCTTCAGACTCCATCCGCACAGCATTGGGAGCCATCATGCGAAGTCTCGGCAACGACTTTCTGTCCTCTCTGAGCCAGGGCTGCCTGGCCGAACTTACCGAAATGGTCCGGTCCGACACGACCCTAGACCTCGAATTGAGGGGCGGTTACATCAACGTCTACTATCGCGGCGGCAATCTTCTGGAGGTGCGCCAGAGCCCAGGCTCGTCAGGCGAATACTCGGTTCAGTTTGACACCAAATACTTCGCCGATGGCGCAAAGCTCGACCTCCCGCGCCCCACTGTCCGACAACGGCGAGACCTACGGCTTTGGTTGGTGATTTGCCCCAAACTCAAACAAGCCGTCGACCGTTGGCTCGCACGCGTGAAGAGGAACTCGGAAAGGGAGATTCAGCAACTCGCAGTGCGGGACAACAACTTTGGTGCCGTGGCTAGAGACACCGACTATTACGTCTGCGACATCGAGCACCAGAGCGAACATGGGAGGTTCGACATGATCGCGGTGCATTGGCCAAGCACGCCGGCAGATCGAAAACGCGCAGATGACAGGCGTCTAGCCTTCGTTGAGTTCAAGTACGGCGACGGCGCCCTCGACAACCTTCACGAACACGTCCGCGACGTCAATCAGTTTGCCGCCGACGCTCTCCGTCTGTCCGAATTCAAACGGGACATGGTCCGTATGTTCAACCAAAGGCTCGGGCTCCGGCTCATCGATTGCGGCAAGGAACTGCGCACCTTCGGCGACCAAACGCCGTTGCTCATCCTTGCCCTGGCGAATCACGACCCTCAGAAGACGGCACTGTCCACGTTGCTGAAGACGCTTCCGTCCAGCCCCAACATCGACGTGCGTGTCGCAACGGCCTCATTCCTCGGATACGGCCTGTACGACCAAGGCATGCACTCGGTCCAAACGGTCCTGAGCCGATTCAGCGAACATCTAGCGGACTCAAAGCCAGTCGAGTAGGGCTCTACCGCAGCACCGAAGCGAGGGAACTCGCGTTGTAACGGTTCGCCTCGTGCATCCATAACACATTGGTTGTAAAAGACTTTTCATCCGAATGATCCTGGTTGGCATGGCGGAAATCCATGCCGGGACCGCCGCGGACGTTGACAGCGCGGTGTTCCCCCTTGCGGGGGGCGGCCCGCACTCTCGATCGGGATGCCGGCCCGACGGACGGATACGGACATGCTTGGACGAAGGAAGTACAAGGAAAAGACGGTGCCGGTGGGGGCCGGTCGGCTGTTCTGCGACGAAGACGTGGCGGCGATCAACCGGCTGTACGGGCTGACGGCGCTGCCCCCCGAGGAGTTCGACGCCACCTACGGGGAATTGCTGCGCCGGTGCTGGCGCTGCATCGCGAAGATGCAGGGGTCGGAGTGGGAAGCGCTGCGGGAACGCACGCTCAAGTGCGCGATCGCGGCGCTCACGGTGCGCCAGGCGCACGTGCTGCCGCGCTTCGCCGCGGCCGAGGACTCCTACCGGCTGGCCGAGGTGATGAGCTTCGCGCTGGCCGCGTGCGTGTTCGCCGAGCGGTTCGCCCAGGTGCTCGGGCGCGCTGCGGGACCGAACTGGTGTCCGATGGCGGACGACGTGCCGCCGGGGACCGAGCTTGCGGACACGGACGTGTCCCGGTCGTTCGGCGCCCTGGTCCTGCCCCGGCTGCTCGGCGCGGCGGGCCATGATTGGCTCGGCCAGCAGCCCGAGGCGCTGCTCGAGGTGGCCGCGTACTTCGGCTGCGGGCCCAGCGACCTGCGCCGGATCGCCGACGATGCCGCGGAGCGGATCGGCATGCCCGTCCTCGCACCGGCAACGGGCGCGTCGGCTGGCAGTGGTTCAACTGGGTGCGCGCGGGGCTGCGCGATGGCAGCGTCCGGCCGAATGCCGAGGGCGGTTGGCTTCACGACATCGGGGGTTCGGCGTTCGTCGTCGATCCCGACTGCTTCGAGGCGCTGGCGGCCGCCGAATCGATGCTGCCGAAGTCCATCCGCACCCGCGTCGTGAAGCTCGGCAGGCACAGCACCAGGCGGTCGGGAAGCGGTCGGGCGGACGCGTTTCCGGCGGACCTGGCGGACGGGCGCCGCGTGTCGGGGATGGTGTTCCCGGGCGAGCTGTTCTGGGACCAGGACGCGCCGCCGGCATCGACGTCGGCGCTGCGGTGACCGGTCCGTGTGGGATTCTGTTGGCGATCGGCGCGCGGCGAGGCGCTCGCGGGAACGGTGCGACGGCCGGATCGCCATCCGGGTTCCGATCTGAGAATGCTTGATAGCCGACCTCGGTCGGCGTTGCCGCGGCGGACCGTCGTGGCGTAGAGCAGAGGAGCCGGTCGCAAGACCGGCGTTGCAAGACCGGGCGAGAAATCCGCCCACTCCCGCAGGGGACCGAAGTCCCCTGCGGAGGCCGGTGCCTGTCGGCGGGAGTCCTTCCCGGAGGAAACCCAATGAAGGACGACAATAGGCTCGCCGGCCTGGGCGCGGAGGCGCTCAGCGAGGCGGAAAGGGAAACGGTGGTGAAGCTGGCTTTGGAAATGATGGCGCAGGTGGTGGCCGTCGGACCCGTGATGACGGGCGAGAGGGCCGCCGCCAGATACCTGCAACTCAAGGTCGGCGACCGCGAGCGCGAGGTGTTCGGCTGCCTGTTCCTCAACACGAGGCGCCGGCTGATCCGCGACGAGGCTGTTCTACGGCTCACTCGACCGCACCGCCGTGTACCCGCGGGTGATCCTGCAGAAGGCGCTGGCCTTCAACGCGGGCGCGATCATGGCGTAACATATTCACCCGAGCTCGGTGGCCGAGCCATCGGCAAGCGACATGGACCTGACCGGCCGCGTGAAGGATCTCCTCGGCGAGATCGACGTGCGGCTCCTGGACCACATCGTCGTGTCCCCGACCGAGACCGTCAGCATGGCCGCCCGCGGCCTGCTCTGACCGACCGCCGCGCGGAGGGAGCTCTTTTGGAGTTCTCTCCGTGGCGGCGGCCTCGCGTTGAATGCGCTGCGGCGTTGACGGCGATGCGACTTGAGCGTTTCGGCGGCGGCTTCGCGGCCGTGCATTCCCTTCTTAGGTTCCAGGTGTTGTCGGCGCGTGCCCGGCGGCCTCGCAGGGCGTGAACGGGCGCGGTGCTGGCCCACCGCCCGGAGGGCGGAAGCGCCAGCGATCGTGACCCGCATGGGCCGAGACCGCGTTCGCGGGCTCGGTTCGCCGCAGGCGGGGGACGGTGCGAACCCTTCCGCCGCGGTTGGACGCGGCGAATAGAGCGCGGTGCCGAAGGCAGGCGCCAGCCAGACCCGATTTGCCTTGCGGGTGGGCTCGGAGCTTGGCCCGCTGTCAGCGCGGGGAGAGACGGAAGATCGACAGGTTCGCCGCGCCGAGCGAGGAGGCGACGGTTTCGCTGCCGTTGTTGTACTCGAGAGTCCCGAGGAACCGCCCGTTCAGAAAGCGGCCCTCGATGCCAGGCAGCGTGCCCTGGCGGATGTACCGCGAGAGCTGGTTGGCGAAATACTTGGCCAGGGAGTCGTGGCGTCCGGTGTCCTTGCCGCCGACGGGCTTGGCGATCGAATCCGCCACGCTCCGAAACCGCTGGTCGAAGGCGATGGCGATCTGGTAGGCGCTGAGGAAGGGTCGCCCGAAGTGGTGGCCCTCGTCGGGAACGGACGCCAGGATTTCGCGGATGCGCGTCTCGATCGAGTGCTCTTGCCAAATGGACATCGGAACTCCGTCAGGGTAGGCCGGTCGGTGTCGGATTGAACCCGCCGGCCCTAGACCGGGTTCGCCCGTGGTTGCACCCGGAACACGCCCGGCTTGAGCGGCGACAGGTCGAAGCGCGGCAGCTGACGTTTGGGCCAGGGTGCGAGTTCAAGGTCCAAGAACCAGCGCCCGAAATCGTGGGAGATCAACTCGCGGCAGTCGGGGCCCCAGAACGATTGCTTGGCGCAAGTGACTTCGATGTCAACGACGCCGGACTCGGCGACCAGCCGCAGGGTCACCGTGCGCCAGTCCCGCCGGAAGAATTTGTCCCGGTCGGCCACGGACACTTTGAGCCCGTAGCCGGCGCCGCTGGCATGCCATGCGCCGTTGTTCCAGGCCGTCGCCGAGAACGTCCCGTTCGCCATGGCGTGTTCCGCTCGAAGTCCGTACCGACGCAACCGTAGCCGCACGGGCGGGGCACTGGCAAGTTCCTGCTCGGTGTGATGGCGAGGGCTTGGGATGCGGTAGCCCCGAATGGCTACTCCCAGTTCAGCAATCGCTCCACGGCCGCGTCGGTCACCGCGCCGCCGCCCCCCAAAAACACTTGTGGAACGCCGGCACCGTAGTAGCGGACGTTATCCCGTCCGAACAGCGCCCGTGTGGACGCAACGACGTCGGGCACATGGGTTAGTGCGTCGATTTGGTCGCGATAGAGCCATCGAGCTTCACCGGCCTTGGTCCAGCCGACGACGCTGCACTTCGGCCGTTCGCCTGTGCTAGCCGTTCTCGCCGCAAGAAAGGCGCGGTAGGTGACGTCGTCGGACGGCAAGCTGTAGCCGATGAAGATCACGTGGGCCGCGTGCTGGACGACGACGCGCATGTCCCGCTGAATTTCCTGAAGAAAAGGCGGCGGCAGGCCCTTCAGGTTCGACTGGATCACCAGCGGCGTATGGTGGGCGTAGGTGAGCTCCCGGCAGTGCACGCAGGCGCGGGCGTCCACCTCGCCAGCGGACCACTTGGCCGTTTCCGAATCGTCTCCGGTCCAGCTTCCGAAATCGATGTTGTTCCGGAACGCCCTCAGCGGAGGCGGCGGCAGCAGGGTGGCCGACGCCATTTCCCATTCGTCGCCGATGTAGGAGGAGAGCTTTCCGCAGTTGGGACATTCGCGCCACCACAGGCAGCCGTGTGGGAAGAGGTACTTCGAGACGCGGATGCGAACGCCCGCTTCGTGGTCCAGATCGTTGAGTTGCCTGGCGGACGACTCGTTCATCGGTTGCCAGACCCGATTCCCGGGGCGGTCCTTCTTCTTTACTCTCGGCCCACCTACGAAGTGCCCGAGATCGTGGAAGATCTGCAGTCGTTTGGCCGGGCTACCGACGCGCGGCACTGCACGGTCCTGGTTCAGTTGGCGGTTGGCCACGAACTGCGGCCATAGACCCAGCGGATCCCAGTTCATGCTGACGAAGGCGACGGCGCCGCGCACGAAGTCGTCGGTCTCGAGCTTCTCGTCGCCGAGTTCGCCGGCGAGTCGCACTCCTTGCTGCTGCATCCGACGGGCCATGGCCTTGGCGAAGTGGTAGTGGTGGTCGAGGTCCCCGTGGGAGCGGCCCTGCGCGTGCCAGGCAATGTAGAACATCGCCTGGATCAGCAGTACCAGCGCCCCGCGCGCCCCGAGCACGCGCTGGGGGGTGAGGAAGAGATCGTTGCGGACTCGAAACCCGTGCCCCGTTTGCAGGCTCATGTCGAGGATGTTGAACAGATCCTGCAACTGGAAGCCGGAGCCATCCGACTGTTTTGGGCAAACGTTGATCGCTGCAACCAGTGCCGGCCAGTCGTACAGCGCGCGCAGCTCGACGATGCGCTGCCGCAAGGCGTCTTCGCCGGCCGATGGCCAGTTGCGCGCCATGGCGTCGAACTGGTCCGGCAGGACCTTCGTCGGGGAACCGCCGCGGACGACATCGGGGTCGTCGTCGCCCAGGATCGCCAGCAAGTCGGACAGTGCGCCGATCCAGGGGGCGATGGCCAGATGGTCGAGGGCGGCGCGCACACGGCGTTCGAGGGATGGACCACCCCGATCAGCAGGAGGGGCCAACGAGCGGAGAAACTCATCCTGGCGATCCGTCAGGGGGAGTCCGATGGACGCCGTGGCGCCCGCGCCCCAGAAGACGAGGGTCTGGGGATGGCGGCTCACTTGGTGTGGGATTTCGCGGGTACCGTTGTGCGTCGGAGACGCAGCTCGCCCTTGTGGATGTGCACGGAGATGTCGACCCCGACTTGTCCGGACGCGGCCGGGCCGAGCTTCTTGAACACACGACCAGCGTCGTGTGCCTTGATCTTTACGTGTCCGTCCTTCAACTCCAGCGTCTTGGCGTCTGTGGGACCGCCGTCGGACGGCGGGTCGCGCAGGAAGACGGCGTACTTCTTGCGATTGTGCTCGATGGTGTGGTCGGTCGCTGAAGTGAAGAGTATGTGGTCTTCGCTGGCGCAGGAGCCATAGACGAGAGCGACGGTGCCGCTGGATGTGTAGGTTATCTTGTCGGACATGGTTGCTCGGGGCGTGCAGTGAGGGTGGCGCATCCTAGCAAGGTAGCGCGGCGTGGTCGCGCAGCACTGAGCCATGGAGGCTCGTTCAGATGGTCGGTCGAGCGCTGCATGTCGGGGCGGCGTTTGTGCAGGAGGTCGTCGCGCGCGCATGGCCGGGGTGATCTTAGGGCCTGCCGATCGGAAGCGCGTAGGCAGAGAGGTGAATGGAGCAGTGAAAAGATGGTGATCCCCGGCAGAGAGGGCAAATGCTGCGACGCGGTGATCAGGCAGCTGGAGAGGGCCGCCGAAACCGAAAGAACGGCTGTCTCCGATCCGGAATTCACCGGAGAAGGACCACCTGTCGATCTGCGCGTTACGATGGGCGACCAGGAATACGCCCTCGAACACACGAGGCTGCTGCCGTTCGACGACCGCATCGAGGTGGCGAACGCGTACCGGGACATCCGGGACTGTCTGGCGAGTGCGTTTCCGGGGCCGTTGCCGGGAGACGCCTTCTACGAACTGCATCTGCCGCTGGGGGTTCCGCGCCCGGGGCGCGGCAAGCACGGAGAACGCCGGCGGCGGGGGCTGAACGATTGGCTGAGGTCCGCGGTGGACGTTCTGCAGGCCCGCGCGCCGGCGCGCCGCAGATGGCCGCCCCACGTCTATTATTTCGACTACGTCAGCGGTCGGCCGGATGCCTGGGACGGCGAGTTCACGCTTGGACGCTCAAGCGATGGCGTCCTGGCGCCAAGAGAGGCCGGATCCCTCGCTGTCTTCGTCGGCTCGCCCGACGAACCCGAGGCACCGTTCATCGAGGATCTGCGCCGCGCGTTCGAGCAGAAGTGCCCGAAACTGGCGCGATGCAAGGATCCTGCTCCAGGCGTCGAAACCGTCTTGATCCTGGAAGCCATCGACCTGCCGTTTCACTATGACCGCTATATGGCCGAGCATCTAGCCGGGTTGCTGAGTGGCTGTGCCGTCGAGCCCGATCACATCTTCCTGGTGTACCCGCGTACCGCCTTCTGGGCGGTGTGGGTGGTGAAGAGCAAGGACGTCAGGTGGCCGGACGAGCGGCTTCCCATCCCGCACAAGGGCTATCAGGACCCGCCGAGACTCGTGCCGGAGGACGCCTACCCAAAACACTTCGTCGAGGAGTTCAAACGTCACACGGGCCGGGAAACCCCCGCGAGGTGGCGGCCGCTTTTCCTGGCCGAGGCCGATCTCGAAGACAGCAAGCAAAGCGGCGTGGCGCCCGCACGGGCCTCGGGAGGGCGCGCGGGAACGTAGGGGGAGGCAGGAACGATACGGGTGTTCGTGCCTGTTTCGCGGCACTGGTGTTGCATTGTGGACGGGATCGAGACGCGGTCCGAAAGCCGCCATCGCCCGTGGAGGTAGCGCGTGTTTGAAGCGCGCGTCGGATGCGTCGATGATGTGCACCACGGAGTAGAGGCGGCGGCTGGAGTCGCATGGAGCACGACGGACTCAAGAAGCTGCGGGCGTACCTGGGCGAACTGGCGGGGGGCTCGTGCACGCTGCCTTTGGAGAGACTGCGGGAGTTGACCGGCCGGGAGCTGCCGGAGGCGGCGACGTCGTCGGCCTGGTGGACCGACCCGGACGGCTGGCAGGCGTGGCCGGGGTCGCGCGTGTGCCGGAGCGCGGGCTGGCGGCTGGAGTCGGTGCATGCGGAAGCGCGCCTCGTGCGCCTGGAGCGGATCGGAAAAGACAACGCCGGCCACTAGCAGCACGCGGAAAGCGCCTGGTTCTCGGCTTCGGCTCCGGCTCGCCCGTCGCGCACGTGGGCGGAGGCGCACGAAGCGTCGGGCGGATGTCCCCTTGACCGGAGGCGCGTGCGCGTGCGGTGATCGAGCCGGTTGCGGGAGGACGAGCAAAAGACGGAGCCGAGGATGCCGACGACGCTGCCGAGCCCGGTCGACCGGGCCGAATTCCGGTTCGTCGCGGTGGACGCGTCGGGCGTGGTCTGGCGGTGGGTCGACGAGGACATGGTGTGGGTGCGCGAGCCACAGGGCTCGTCGCCCCACGCGGACGACGCCGACCGACCGGCGACGCTGCACTGAACGTCCGCGAGGAGGCCCGCGGCCGCAAGGCGCGCCCGCAATAGGGATCGAAGCCCGGCAGGGCCAAGACCCGGCTCGCCGGGGCTCGGTGTGGAGCGCGAGAGCCTGGGCCCGAAGGGCATCGCCCCTATCCCCCAGACGCATGCGGAAGGGAACGCCGGAGGCCATAGGCAAAGGACGGACATGAAACTGGACAACTTCGACCACGGCTATCCGCATGCTGCGTGGGAGGCCGCGAAGACGGAGGCTCGCCAGGCGATGATCTCCGTGGCCGCCCGCCGGCGCGTGATCGCCTACTCGGAGTGCGTCGCCAAGATCCACAGCCTGGACCTCGAGCTGCAGGGCGACCGCCTGGCCCACCTGCTCGGCGAGATCTCGACGGCCGGGCACGAGGCGGGACGCGGCATGGTCACGGTGCTGGTCGTTTACTAGCAGGGCGACCAGATGCCCGGGCCGGGTTTCTTCCGACTAGCGGAGACACTGGGCCACGACACGAAATGCGGGGAAGCGTTCTGGATCGGGGAACTCGGGAAGGTCTACGGGGCGTGGTCCGCCGGTCGGCCGACGGATGTCTGACTCGGCGCTGGACCGGAACCGGTCTCGGCAGGCAGCCACACGGAGCCGGCTGGCGAACCAATAAGCCGAAGGACGAGCGGAGCAGGAAGTCGTAGCGCCCTGATAGTACCGCTGCAGGCGGGGAACTGCGGATCTGCAGTTCGTTTGGCGACGGGGGCGATCGCGGCGTAGGTGCGTGCCCAGGTCCCGGTACTCTGCCCGCGAGAGCCCCGCTTCCACCTGCGAGACGCGCAATGGGATTGGCCGCCCTCTCTCCGGCGTGACACACCACTGGCAGGTGTCGCGAGCACCGGTGTTGGGACGTCCCGGAACCATAGTCTCGAAGCGCACAAGCGTCCGGCTGCAAGTGATCGAACAGCGCGCGATCAACCAATTCCAGGCTGCAGCGCTGGAACAACGGAGAGGCTCGCTACCGCAACTCCCAACCACCCGGCCTGGACCAGGGGTCAGCTCGTCTCATGGCAACCGTGATCGCGGTGGAAGGGGGATCGGATGTTTGGGCTGCACTCGATGCCCGGGCTCTGACACCGCCTCGATGAGGTGACGCGGCTTCTCGACTACAGGCTTGAACCGAAATCCTTTAAGACAGGTATATTTCTCGGCAAATTACCCTATATTAAAAAACAAATATCGTGACCAAATGTATCAAGATGGCACTAAATTCCAGCGCAAATTGATGTTAATGAGCGTGACAAGAAATTCTAGGCAACAGATTTATTGCGCAAATATCAGTATCTTAGTAGAATAGGATCTGAAGTTGTCGATTTACATCCAAAACAGGATGAGATTCATAATCCTGAGGTCGGGGGTTCGAGTCCCCCCCTAGCTACCAGTTAAATCAACTAGTTACGTGTATTCTATTTGCGTTTCCAAATTTTGAGTCACCATTAAGTCACCAACTGTCCGCGCTCAAGGGTCTACAAGTCCAACAGAGGAGAATAGCCTCACATCGGTTGGTGATTGCCCTGCAGACCCAGGGCGATTCAAGTCGCTCGTGAGCCCGAAACCGAACTCCGCTAGCCGCGCTGCAACCCTCTGGAAGCGGCCAGTATCGCCTCAATTTCGCCGCCCAGCTTTTTCGGGATCTCAGCCGCCTGGCCGACTCGCACGTACTTAAACGTCGTCAGGTCGAACGGCACGTTGTCGTTTTCGTCCCGAGGCTTGAACAGGAATACAAGACGGCCCTTCCCGTGGTGGCCGAGCGTGTACCCCGCCTCAACACCCGCAACATCCTGCTCGCGCAGGTGAACCGCGGCGAGCATGTGGGCTACGTGCTGCCCGACGGCGGTCGCCGATTCGTCCCGTGGCTCGGGTTCATCGAGCGGTCCAAGGCGCGCGCAATGAAGGCGGGGCGGCCGGTTCGCCTGGCGGACATCACGCGGGTCGAGACGGCGGACGGCCACGCGCCGGAGTGGCAGGATCTGCCGGAGGACTCCTTCGTGCATGGGTGTGTGACGGAAATGGGGGGCTTACGCGGTGTACGAGGAGAACGTGTGCCTGGTTGGGGTCCGGCGTGATGCACCGGAAGTGGGCTTCAAAGACTAGGTGGGGGACTGTGTTCGCCTGGATTCAGTCCCGAACGGCCTCATCAAAAGCCTGGCGAACGTGTGCGGTTTTGCCGGTGTGCATGCCTTGGAAGCGCTGCATTGCGGGCGTGAGGTTGCCGATTGGATCGTAGTAGCTGTCGATGGCACCTGACCGGGGCCTGATTGATCGAACTCTGGATGAGGCTGCAGAGGCATGATTATTGCGCTCGACTACGACGACACCTACGACCGCGACCCGGACCTTTGGAACCATCTGATCGGACTGGGGCGGCCCGCGGGCACAGCGTCGTGATCGTGACAATGCGCTACGAGCATGAGCCGATCGCGCTCCCACTAGCCGGCGTGGACGTGCCGATCTTCTACACCGGACGGCAGGCCAAGGTTCCGTACATGGCCGACCTGGGCATCGATGTGCATGTGTGGATCGACGACGACCCCTACGCCCTGATCGACCTGGCCTGTCCGGAGCGACCGGGCGAGCACGTCGCGCTTATCTGCGCCGACTGTGGATATGCAGTGACTGCACCGGCACCGGGTCCGCCGGCCGAGTGTTCACGATGCGGTGGCGTGATGCGGGCTGAGCCATGACGCAGGCGGATCGAGGGCCGCATGGAGATCGCAGTCACCGGACGGACCGACGCTCCTGGTCTCGCCGGCGAGCGAGGTAGGTCTGACGCGGGACCTGACTGACCTGCTGTGCCGGTTCGCCCGGCATCCGGAGTCGCCGGAGTTCGCAGACCGGCGCGTCTATGAGGCGGACACGGACTGGTGGATTCAGTGGCCGGCACCGCTCGATCCCGTGGTCGAAAATCCAGTGCGCATCGAACCGGAGAGTGCGGACCGCTGGCTTATCGGGCGCGTCGTGTACATCGGGGCCTGGGAGAGCGGTATGCAGAGCGAGCGGTCGGAGGCGGCATTCGGCCCGGACCCGTAGGGCAGGGCGGTATTTCGGCGGCTCCTTGACCCTTTCGCCCTGGTTCGATAACGCTTTTTCGGGGCCTCATTTTGCTATTCTGGGGCCGCCGTCGACGCGGCCTATGCCTCGGCTTTCAGCACCCGCTCCCAGTGCAGCGTACCTATCGCGTAGTGTGTCGCGAAGCGCCTGCGGGCCGGCAAGCACGATCAGGGCCGTCGCCAACGCCCGCGAACGGGTCGCCTCCCACAGAGCGCGCCCGACGTCGTGGTCGAGTTCGTGCGCATCGTCGATCAACAAGGCGAACCGGCCATAATCTCCGCCCGCCACGACCTTAGCGGCTTCGCACCGTCCTGCAATCAGCGTGGCGATATCCTCGCTTCCGCCGTCCGGATCGAGCGCCTTTGCGAGCCTGTCCGTCGTGGGTATGTCCTTTGCCTTCAGCCGGAGAATCTCGAACTCGTACCACTCTGCTTGCTCGTGCAGGCTCTCAAGCAGGTTGGTCCCGCTGCGCGTCCCGATCAGGACGATCGGCGGGTACGCCCGGTCCGTGCCGAATGCGACGTCATGCAGCACTACACGAAGCGGTTCGAACGATTCGATGCCGGTAATCGACGAACCGGGGGCTGCGTCCGCCACACGCCCGGCTCCCAGAGATAGGCACGGCTGTCGCCAACCCAGACGACTTCGAGCGCGTCGATCGTCGAGCGGGCGACCACCAGTGTCATGGCGGCGGTGCCGCGGTCACCGGTGACGCTGGCCTCGACGACCTCGGGCGCCCGGTTGACCGCATCGAGTTCCGTTCCGATCTGGCGCACCAGGTCGCGTAACGGCACGCCGTAAGCGCCGCGGAGAGCCTGCTGGGCCGCCAGCGACGAAAAGAGCCCGGCGTGATGGCGTGCGCCGACACCGTCGGCAACCGCGTAAACGGCCCCGTGGCCGCCCGGGACTGTACGGCCGCGAACCCGTCGTCCTGGGTCGCACCCCGCCCGACCACGTGCGAGGCCGCGGCGAACCGGACATGCGCCGCATAGCGCGTGCCGGCCATCTCCAAAGGCTCTTTGTTATCGAGCGTCCAGCCGCCGGCATCCAAAGCGGTGCGTATCTTTCCCTCGGGCGAAGCATCGTTTCCGGCGCCGGGGGGCGGCAACTCGCTGTTCCAGATGAAAACGCTTTCTAGCCAGGTCTGGTCGTTTGGACAGGAGGCATCGCCAATCTCTTTCAGGCGCTCTTTGATTCGGGCTCTTTCGGGGGCCGACTGCTCCGGGGCGTCGCCCGCAAAAACGACACCCATCTGGATGGCCCTTAATGACGTCAGAAAGTCGTCGGGCGGCCTGTATGAGTACGGCAGCACATGGGCAATCTCCGGGAGGTCGGAGGAAGACAGCAGGGACTCGAACTCGCGTATCGTCCGGCGCGCACAGAGGTCGAGGGCGCGGCGCGGATCTCGGGCGGGGCGCTGTTGAGGCATCAGGCGGCCCCTCTGAGCAATGCCATGTTGCGGGCCGTGAACGATATTCGAAAAGCCATGCCACCGTCCCTTGACTCTGACGCTGTATTCCGATGGTAAATCTGTGCCTTGGTTACGAGAACCCTTGTACAAATCGGCTCTCGCTGTCCACGCTGCAGTAGCCGAAGATCTCGACGTTGCGTCGGTCGAGCCGGCTGGTCCAGTTCAGCATGTAACTCTGGGCATCGGACCCGATCACCATTTTCGCGGGCAGTCGAATGCGCCCGTCGATCATCGCCCGGTCGATCGCCGCAGAATGGGCGCGGCAGCGTGTGTGAATGAAGTCCACGATCGAGTAGTAGTCGGAACTCGAATTCAAACGCGCCCCTCGCACGATGCCGTTCTTCGGGGCCTTGTTTGCCAGCCGCGAGAACACATCGGCAGCGCGTTCCTGGTTGCGCGGATGAAGGCGAATTGCCGTCGAGGCAACGACCGTGCAATGGCACCACCCCAGATCACCTGGGGATGCTTCCAGCGACCCGACCCGCGCGGCGGGCGGATGCGCTTGCGCGTCAACTCGTCGGCGGTCTGCGGCCAGGACATGCCGGCAGCGCGGGCCTGGTTGTCGGCGAACGGCTCGCCACCGCGGTTCGTGGCGGACGCCCCTGCAGGAGAGTAGGATGGGGCCATGCCAGAAGAAGCTGCAGCCCCGGTCCGCCGGTTCAGTCCCGAGTTCTGGGCGATCGTCGCCGTTGGCGTGACGCTGTTCGGCCAGGCCGCGCTGCAGAACAATCGGGTGAACGACCGGATCGACCGGCTCCAGGAAGGGCAGGCCGTCATCCGCGAACGCCTGGCGGCCGTCGAGGGCCAGGTCGGATCGTCCGGAACGGCAAGTGCCGGCGATCTTGCCGTCGTTGTCGAGGCTGAAAGCGCGCCCTAACGCTCTCTGGCGACGCCGCCAGACCTCGCTCCGCTGCCGCTCCGCGACGGCCCGCCCGGCGGCACCAAAAGGTCACGCTATCGGCACCAACGGGGTTTAGTGGTACCTAAACCCCGAAACACGGGGTTTCACCGCTTTGTTCGATTCAGTTTGAACCCTAAACCCGAAACACGGGGTTTCACCCCACCGAGCCCCCGAAGAACGGGGTTTAGCCCTTACTAAACCCCGTTTGCTCCTGACTTCTGATCGCCGCCAGGGAGCCAGTCCCGAATTGACTGCGTGACTGCCACCACGACCTCCACTGGCCCAATAGAGTTATCTTTGCGGTTTCAATCTGGGGAATTTTGCCGCTGCGTCCGCCTTGGCCTTCGCCTTGTCCCGAGGTCGTGCTTTGCGTGCGGGCAGGATTGCCACGCCGTAGTACTCGCCCCATTCCTGGTAGGTGCGGTTCAGTTGCGGCTCGTAGCGGTGCGCCTGACGCACCGCCGACTTCAGGTTGTCGGGCACGACGATTTCCGGCACGGCGCCCAGGAACGTCAGGGCCCGCACCTGCGCGCCGATCCAGTCGGCAAGACGCTGTGACCAGGTCGCCTCGGCGTAGGTGTAGTTCGAGGCCCCCATCACGGCAACGAAGATCTGCGCGGGACGGACCTGCCCGGTTTCCCGGTCGATCACCGACGCCGTCAGGCCGGCGTAATCGACGAACAGCTTCTCCCCGGCGCGGTGATCCTGGCGCATCACCAGTTCCTGTTTGCCGAACCAGGCCCGGTAGTGCACGCAGAACGTCGTGTACTGGATCCCTTGCGGATGCGCCGCCTTGTACTCGTCCCACAACAACTGCAGACATGCCGACAGTCGTTTTATGCCGACAACACGGTCTAACTCGTTGATCAACCATGCCATTGGGCGAAGTTTGTCGGCATAATCACAATGCCTCAAGGAACGCAATCAACTCATCATCGGGCCGGAATGTGCCCTCGGGAACATCGGTCGGTCGCGTTTGGTCCATGGCGTTTTTCTTTATCTGCATGTCGGCATGCAGGTAGACCTGTGTGGATTCAACGGCTTCATGGCCGAGCCAGAGCGCGATGACGGTACAGCTGACTCCGCAACGGAGCAGTTCCATGGCGGTCGAGTGCCGCCTATGTCGCTCGCGACATAGTCGTCACTATATCGACAGCACGACTATGTCGGGTACGACGGGACCAAATGCCAATATGAACCGCGATTTCAGGTCTGTGGGAGATCGTCCTGATCCGCCTACCCGACATAGTCTTGGCGGTACTACAGGCTGCTGAGAAAACCGAGCAGCCGATCACCGGGCTGGTAGCGTTCCGGCTTTCCGGTTGGCGGTGTTGTCCTGGCGAGGGCCTGTTCTTTCATTGCCAGCGTCGCTTCCAGATAGATCTGGGTCGTGTCGACCGATTCGTGACCGAGCCACAAGGCGATCACCGCGCGGTCGACGCCGGCTTGAAGAAGATCCATGGCCGCCGTGTGTCGCAAGCGGTGGACAGTGACCCGTTGATGTTTCAACGAGGGGCATCTGGTTGAGGCTACGAGGCGATGCTTGTTCAACAGGTACTGCACCCCGTGGACAGTCAGCCGCTCACCTTTGGCGCTGGGAAAGAGCACGTCCTTGGCACCGCGCGGCGGCTCGCGCAACCAAGTCTTCAGCACAGCACGGGTGGGTTTGGCCAGCGGCGTACAGCGTTCCTTGCGACCCTTGCCGACGACCCGCAGGTGAGCACCGCCTCCAGAGACGAAGTCCGCTCGTTTGAGCCCGGTCATTTCGGACAGCCGAAGCCCCGTTTGCACCGCCGTGAGGACGAAGGCGTGGTCGCGTCGGCCCGACCATGTGCTTGGATCAGGCGCCGCAAGCAACGCGTCGACTTCCGGGCGGCTCAGAAAACTGACCAGCTTGCGCGTGAATCGCTTGCTCGGGATCGCGAGCACTCTCTGGATCTGCGCCGAGTGGGTCGGCAGTTCGAACGCCGCGTAGCCAAAGAAGGAATGGATCGCGGTGAGTCGCAGATTGCGGCTCCGAACGCTCAGGCCGCGGCGGGTCTCGAGGTGCTCCAGGAACGCGGTGATCAACGGTGCGTCGATTTGCTCGAAGGTGAGCCGCGAGGGCGACCGAGCGAGACGTTGGTGCGCGAAGATCAGGAACTGTCGGAAGGTGTCTCGATAGGAGCTGATGGTGTGCGGACTTGCTTGGCGTTGTTGCATCAAGCGCTGGGTAAAGAATCGCTCCAGCAGAGGTGCGAGGCTGGTTGTACGAGTCATGATCTTTCCTCCCAACGACTTTCAAGGCGGCGCATGGCCTCGCTCATCAGCTCGGGAGAGCCCTCCAGATACCATTGCGTATCGGCAATGTGCACATGGCCCAGGTAGGTGGACAACACGGGCAGAAGGCGCTCAGGATCCTTCTCGCACCGGTACCAGTTCACCAATGTGCGGGTGGCGAACAGATGTCTAAAGTCATGCAGACGCGGTCCGTGGCTATCGTGCTCCCCACGCAGGCCGATTTGGCGTGAGAGCGCGTAAAACGCGCGGTGGATCTGTCCACCGTCGAGCCGGTTCCCCCAACTGGAGACGAACAGGTAAGACGATACCGAACGACCGGCCCAATGATGCTGCCGCCGGGCAATGTAGTCGGTAAGAACCTCGCAAGTCGAGCCATGCAACGGAACCAGGCGGGTTCTGCCGAACTTCGCCTCGCGCACCGTCAGTAGTGCGCTGTCGAGGTCGACATCGTTCAGCTTGAGATTGCGCGCTTCACCCAGGCGGAGACCGGTAACGCACAGGAGCCCGAACAGGCAGTAATAAACCCAAGGCAGCAGTGTGCCCCGCCGATAGCGGTGCGGCATGTGGAGGGCGGCCCCCAACAGCTTGCAGATCTCTTCATCGGAGTACAGATACGGCTTTGCCCGTCTGGGTTGAAACGGCAGCAATCCGGGGGGCGGCACCTCCGTACGTGGATCGGTCGCTTGGCGATGCCGCGCGAAGGCGCGCACGTAGCCCAACCGCGCTGCCCATCGTGCCGGTTGAACGTGGCGTGGTTGTTGTGCCCAAGCAAGCGCCAGGGCTTGGGTAATGAAAGACGCCTGACGCTGTTCCAAGAACGTGACGAAGTCGAGCAATCCTCGACCGGCTTCACGCAGCTTGAACCCCAGATGACGTCGCATGTTCAAGTACTCGTGGACTGCCTCGCGAAGCGTGTTCATCGCACACCTCCCGGCCAAGGCAGGGCCAAGGTGCGTAGCGCCTCAAGATTGACCTTGGCATAGATTCTGGTGGTGTCGGGATGGCGATGACCCAGCACGTCGCCGATCTCGCTGAGCGAGGCCCCCTGGCGCATCATCTCGGTGGACAACCCGTGACGAAACTGGTGAGCACCGCGCGTCGGCGCGTCGATTCCGGCGCGTTCGAGCGAATGGCGAATCAACGAGCCGACGCCGTTGGGACCGAGAAATCCGCAAATGGGCGCCCTGACTCGAAGAAAAACGCGTCGACTGTCGCTGCATGGCCGACCATGGCGCAAGTAGTCCGCAATCGCCTGGCCGACATCATGGGACAAGGGAAATTCGTTGCGCATTCCTCCCTTCGTACGCACGTGCAGCGCCGCAGCACTCCAGTCAATGTCGTCGAGTTCGAGAAAGGCAACTTCACTCAAGCGCAGACCCAGTCTTGAAAGCAGCAACAAAATGGCGTAATCGCGGCGACCCATGGCGGTGGTGCGATCGATGTTGGTCAATAGCTGGTGAACTTGATCGACCGAAATCGCGCGGGGAATGGAATCCATCGACCAGTTCGCGACGATGGGGACCGCGGCAACCAGATCCGCCACTCCCTCCTCACTACCGCGCGCGTAATGAAGAAAAGAGCGCAACGCGGTGGTCATGAGCTTGGCGCGCTTCCTGCTCATTCCCGGCACCCTGTGTTGAACGAATCCCACGACATCGCCGGCACGCAGATTCGAGAGGATCACCTGACTCGTGCCGAAGCGATACTCAAGGAAGGCGCGAACAAAAGGCACGTAACAAACTATTGTTGTCGGGGCCAGACCGCGCGCCTCCCGCAGATATTGCTCGTAGGCCAGCACGCAACGCTGAACCCCGGTCTCTCGGCGTGCCGGTATCGTCTCGGCGGGAATCACCGCCTCAAGGCGTAGGTAATCGATGAGATGCTTTAGCGCAGCCGGATCGCCAGGGTGAAGTCGCTGGCAACAAGCGCGGTATCGCAAATACTGCGCGGGATGATCGGAGTTTGTGCGGCTCAGCTCGATCTTCTCCTGCTTGAGCCATCGGCTGAACCCGGCTGCCAGCCGAATGCGCCGACAGATCGAGGAGCGCGCGTACCCTTGTCTGCTCGCAGCGTCCGCAAATCCCTCAAGCCAGGTTGTAAGTGGACCTTCCGGCACTTTAGACAGAACCACTTGGTGATTGATGACATGCTTCACGGTTGACTCCTTCCCCTTGCTTGGGGCTGATGAATGGAGTCTGGATTATGTCGTCATGGATAGTCTGTCTGGCCGGTAGAATCAGGATAAGACCGCATCACAAGACATAGTCCTGCTGTCGATATAGTGCCGCAGCGTATGGGGACTCACCCGCTTGCTTTGCAGGGTCGGGCAGTTCTCGGCTGCCATCCGGGCGTACTTCCGCACGATGCGCTCGATGCCGTCGCGACTGAAGCGGCCCCGGCGGTTGCTCGCGAACAGCGGTTGGTCCGGCGCTGCCGTCCGTTCTCCGAGCCAGCCGCGGAGAGCCTGTACACTGTCGGTGCGCAGCGGGGTTGCCCGTTCCTTGCGGCCTTTTCCCCGGCAATGGACATGCGCCTGGGACTGAGGCTCAAGGACCACGTCTCCGACATTGAGCCCGATCAGTTCCGAGACCCTGAGACCGGTTTGAAGGGCAACGAGCAACAGCGTTCTGTCGCGCCGCCCGATCCATGTAGACAGGTCGGGTGCCGCGAGAAGTGCGGTGCACTCTGCCCGGTCGAGGTAGTCGATCGTTCGTTTATCTTGGCGCTTTGCGGGTATGGCGAGAACCTTCTGGCAATGGTGCAGTAGGGCAGGTTCGTGGATTGCAACGAACTGGAAGAACCCGCGGATCGCCGACCTGCGCGCGTTGCGCGTGCGGGTGCTGTTTCCTCGAGCGTCCTCGACGAAGCACAGGAATCGGGCCACGAGACAAGCGTCGATGTCGGTGACAAGCAAATCGGCGGGCGTCCGCCCGATCTGTTCACAGGCGTAGCCGAGCAACAGCCGGAAGGTGTCGCGGTAACTGGCCACGGTGTGAGGACTGGCTTCCTTCTGGACGATGAGGCGATCGGCGAAGAAGCTCTGCAGATGGGAAGGCAATGAATACGTCGTCATGATCCCTCCCCTTGCGCGAGAGATCGTTCGGCTCGCTCAGTGGCCAGTTGAAGCAGTTCGGGCACCGCCTCCACGTACCAGTACGTACCGGCCGGGCTCTTGTGCCCGAGCCATGTGCTCAGCTTGTACATCTCCCGGTCAGGGTCCAAGCCGGATCGGTACCAGTCGATGATGGTTCTGACCGCCACGGTGTGCCGCATGTCGTGCAGGCGTGGCCCCCGGCCGGCTTTGCCGGTTTCTCTCCGCTCCCGCAGGCCGATTTCCTGGCTGACCCGCACGAAGTTGTATTCGGCGGTATGGATTTTGATACGTCGGCCGTTCTCGCCGACGAAGAATGCAGGCGTATCGGCCGCATCGAGAATCTGTTCACGTACAGTCCGGTAATCCGCCAGGCGCTCGGTGGTGCACGGGGTAACCGTGACCACACGGCCTGTATCGTTCTTGCCGGTCCGGACGCGCAGCAGGGCCGCTTCCAGATCGACATCCCGATCGTCGAGTCCCACCGCCTCGCCGATCCGGAGCCCCGTGACCGCGATCAAGCCAAACAGGGTCGCGTAGGTAGCCCCGCGCAAGCCCGATCTAGAAGGTAGCCGTGCCGCCTCGGTGACGATTGCGGCGATCTCCTCGTCGCTGTAGATGTAAGGTCGTGGCCGCCGCCGGCCCGCTGCAAACAAGCCCTTGGGCGGCACTTCGGTTCGCGGGTCGACGCTTTGCAGCCAACGGGCAAAGACGCGTACATGGCTCAACCGGTAGGACCAGCTTTGACTGCCAGCGGAACCGAACTGCTCTTTCCAGTTGAGGAACAGCTCTGTAGTGACCCA
Source organism: Candidatus Azophilus sp. (assembly GCA_965220425.1). Classification (GTDB taxonomy): domain Bacteria; phylum Pseudomonadota; class Gammaproteobacteria; order Pseudomonadales; family Azotimanducaceae; genus Azophilus. The sequence goes on from OZ244830.1 coordinate 1,044,858, forward strand.
TTCGGCCCCCTGTTCTGCCGCGAAGCAAGCAAATCTGCGTAGTGTCTGAACGGCACTGGCCGAAAGGCCGGTTCCGAAACGCTCCCGCTGGGCGAGGTACTGGCCGACGCGCTTGGTCAACGGGATCATCGTATCGCTCCCGGCACCGGCCATGACCGCGCCAGCGGTCGCAGTGCATCGATGTCGTACCGGGCGTAGGCGGTGGTCGATTGGAACGACCGATGGCGCAGCACATCGCCGATCTCCTCCAGGGAGGCGCCCCGGCCCAACAGTTCCATGGCCAGGCTGTGGCGCAGCGCATGGGCCCGGGCCCGCGCCTGCCCCCGGGGTGGAGTCAGACCCACCCGCTTGTACGCTTGGCGAAGTGCCCTGCGGATCGTCATCGACGACGCGAACGGTCGATACGGCGGTCGCACGGATACGAACACATGACGCGAAGGGCCGTTCCTGCCGTTGCGGATCCACAACACGAGCGCCTCTCCGACATCCACGGGCAACGGCATGTGGTCCAACTGCCCACCTTTGCCGCGGATGAGAATTCGGCCGGCCCGCCAGTCGATGTCGTCGAGCCGTAGAGCCGTCACTTCCTGTCCACGCAGACCGAGCCTGGCCATCAGCAGCAGCATGGCATGATCGCGCCGCTCGCGCGGACTGTCGCCGCTAATCGCCTCGAGCAGGCTCCGGACGGTGTCGGGTTCGAGATGACGCGGCAGCCCATTGCGCCGCCTCCATGCCACCCGCGGAACGGCCTCGCTCAGGTGGCGCGGGATTCTGCCGCTCCAGAAGAGGAAACGCAGGATGTTGCGAAGATAGGGGAGGCGCCAGTTGTGCTTTCCTGAGAAGCGATCCGCAAAAACGAAGATACGCTCGGCCGTGACGGCACTCGGTAGGTGCGGCGTCCGGCCATCCGAGCGGCAGAACGTCGCGAAGCTCTTCAGGACGGTCCGGTGAGTACGCAGCCGTCCTCCGATCATCCCGCGATGCTGCCGCAGCCAAGCATCGAACTGTGCGCTCAACTCTTCCAGGGAGCCTGACGCGGGCGGCGGCGCGGACGGCGCCGGAACGATCACACCGGAATCGATCAGATAGCCGGTGAACCGCCGTGTGACCATCATCAGTTCCCGCTTCATGTACGGAGTGCCCGCCGCTGGCACACTGGTCACTGCGAGTTGAGCAAGGACGCGTGCATCGAGTTCATCGGCCCCGAGACTGCGGGCTTCGACCTCCGCACGAAGTCGACCGGTCAAGCGCCGGAAGGTTGAAACGGTGCGCTCGGCATAGCCTTGCGCTGCAAGAAACTTCAAGAATGCGCTGCGATGCGGCGCCAACCAGGAGGACTCCACCAGCGTGAACGACGATGGCGGTGATACACAGGAAGACATAATCGATACCTTTCGTTTGAAACACGAAAGGAACCTACGCCAGAACAGAGCACTGTTATCGGGAGCGCGCTATTACAATCCCGAAGCCAAGAACCATCGCGAACCAAGACCAGTGAAGATGAACGAGTCCAGGTCCTGCGACCGGGTCATCGACAAACCACCGAATCATGGCCGATTGATTATGCCGACAAACTTTGCCCAATGGCATGGTTGATCAACGAGTTAGACCGTGTTGTCGGCATAAAACGACTGTCGGCATGTCTGCAGATATGCCGATATCGGCATATCTGCAGCGTCACGCCCTTGCGCTTGAGTTCCCGGTGCACCGTCGGCCAGTCCGGCTCGGGACCGGGAACGAACGCCGCACGCGTCTGCGGCCGCGGCGGATACAGCATCCGCTCCAGTTGCGCATCGTCCAGCGACGCCGGCAGCGGCCAACTCACACCGCACGCCGTCGCCCGGCGAACGTACTTGGACACCGTCGGGCGGCTCAGACCGCAACTGCGCGCAACCTGACGGTCACTGAGCCCGACTTCCCATTTCAGCCGCAGAATTTCTCTGATCTGACGCATGGACGATCTCGACCTTGGCACCTGCCTGCTCCTCCTTGAGAAAGAGCGACAGCGTACTCAGTCCGTCATCCGCGACGGCGCGCTCCGGGGTGGCAACTTTGCCGTGAAATCAGTGGCAACTTTCGCGTGAAATGGGTGGCAACTTTCCGGTGAAATGGATGGCAACTTTCACGTGAAATACGCAAACGTCCAAAGGCAGACGATTGCCGGGATCGGCCTTGTACCCGGCAACAGCGAGGACGGTTAGGCTTTGAACGCCTTGTGAGCTTCGGCAAGGGCATCCAAGAAGAAACGGAGGTATACGTTCCGCAGGGAACTGCCCCCTGTCTTGAACGGACTGAGTTGCTTCACTCTCTCGCCCTTGGGCCAGCCCCAGGTGCTTGGAGGTGACTTCCAGCCATCGGGCAGAACACTCCGGTATTGTTGTCCGACACCCTCTCCTCGAATGGCGAAGTAGGCCGAAGGGAGCCCGAGTCGCGACACATCCCAGTCCTCGTCTTTGCGACCGAAATCGAAGCCGAATTCGATGTGCACGCCTTTGTCGCCAATCGTAGGCGAACTGTAGATGAGTTCGCTGTAGTCGTAGTTCCACCTCCCTTTGGCGCTCTTGAGTAATTCGATTTTGCACGCCTCGTGGACTTCGTTCAGAACCTGATAGAGCCGCTTCTGAGCCGAGAGCTTGTATGTTGTTGCCACGGCCAGGTCGGCCGCGCTCAATTTCATGTCCATGTTCCATTCCTCCATCAATGTGAGCAGTTCTTTCGCCAACACCGAGCTGCCGGGCGCTTGCCGGCCGTGTACGTCTACCCATTCCTTCAGCCAGTCGTAAACGCGATACCAGCGGCACTCGCGAAACTTGACCAAGGAGTCATCGGTTGATGGGCGGAAGCCGCTCGGACTGCGTGGACTGACGAAGAGAAGCGTTCTGCTTGCTGCGTGGGTCTGCGTCGCGAGGTAGCTCGCGTAGCGGGCTAACTGGGCGGGATCTGCTGGGGCGCCGATCTTGTTTTCGACAACGAGCAGATGCCGTTGTCCGGACTCGTCCTGTGCTTCGAGCCACAGATCCAATTGACCGAAGCGGTCGACGGACTTCTGCGTCTCGACCCGTGGCGACTTGACCCTATGGCCGATGATCCGCTGAACGAAAGCCCCTAATAGGGTGTCATTAGCGCCGCACCTGGGCAACATCCCAAGCCCGACCTGAACGAGGTCTTCGCGACCAGAGTTCAGGCTCATCTCTGTATGGGATTAGACTTGGTTCGCGCAAGTATTCTGCTCTCCGGCTTGTCCTCCGAGGGCGCAGTCGAACCGGCAAGCGAAGAGCTTTGCGTCGACATGGGGCCGCACAGGCCGCGCGATTGCGCTCTCAACTCGACACAATCGGCATCTCGATACTCGCCGATGCGGACAAAACATGCCCATAGTGCAATTTACCTATGGGGCGATTCACCAGCCAGGTTGCAGACGATCCAAATAATGAGTGGCACGGGGGCGGATCCCGTGGGGGCGTGCCCGTGCCACTATGGCTCTGTAGACCGCTTCGGCAGCTTTCCGTCAGGCGGCGCCGGTCAATCCGCACGCCATCGGTCAGCGGATGCACTGCCGTTGCGGTCTGGTGAAGAGACTATCGCCTCGCCGTCAGCATTGAATCCGTTCGGAGACGGTGTTTCCCGAGGGTAGCTGAGCGACAACCACCGCTCCGGAAAAACTGAAGGATGCAGGAATGGACGAGCCGTCGACGACAGTCACTTCACGGTCTTCGGCCCAATCGGCCAAGACCTGGCACGAAGGAGAATCGGAATCCACATACTCGCGGATTTCAGCAAGGGTTTTCCTGGCGCGCAAGAGTTCTTCAGCCATCATTTGCTGGTGTCTGATCCGGGCAACAGCGACCCCTCTCAGGAAGGACGGCAATTCTGCGGGCAGGTCTTGAAGGAACTGATCCGTCGAGGCATTTACGAACTCGTTCAATTCCTGGACATCGAGGTTCTCAAGGATGGAATCCCAATACAAACCGATGGCCAGCAAGCCAAACATCCGGTTACCCGGAATGTCCGGAAAAACGCAGGCCAGAGGGCCGTCAGTGCCATAGCAGGGCAGGAATGGGAAATACGGGATGTCCCGAGCTTGGGCGGGCAAGCTGGCGATTCCCAGCAGAAGGGCGCATAGAAATCCGATGGCGGATTTTTTCATTTCGATTACTCCAAAGTTGTTGATTTTCCGGCTGGCGCCGGACCTCGACACGTTTCGCGAGCACAGAGATGTCCTGCGTAATCGCCTAGCGGGGCTAAACTTGGACCGCGTATGGCTTCCGTATTAGGCAGGTAACCCGACGGTTGACGGGTTAGCTTGTGTTACGTGGCGTTCGTCCTAATAGACCCGGTAGGGTTGAAAAAAGTTCCAACCGTTTGCCGATCAAGGACACCCGGGTACTGCGACCCCGGGTTTCCTGCCCAACCGGAAGCTGACGGCGAAAACGCTGAAATCCTGATTCAGTGCCGATTGGACCCGGGCGCCGGCTCAAGCGGATCCACGGCCCGGCCCGCGCGGTTCGTCACACTGCTCCGGCTCACGCCGCGGCCGTCAGCTCCCCAAACAGACGCCGCTGCCGGCGACATCAATTCGGTTATTGACGGCACTGAGTCCTTGTGGCTTCAAGGCGCCTTTCGAGTTGAGCTGCGGTCGCGCCGCGCGCCGCGCTCGTCACGGTCCGCGCCTGTGCGTCCGGCGATTTCGAAAGGGGCAGAATCGACAAAGCGTTCGATTACATTTCGGCTGATCCTGGCCACGTCGTTTTCAAATTCGTTTTCCAGTGTCGCGCTGAACCAGGTGATCGAACCCGTGGAGAATACAGCACCACCGTTTGGCGTCTCGAAGAATACGATATCGGCGCCGCCCGAGACTTCCACGTTTGGCGGCTGATAGGATACGGACAACGGCAGGGACGACAAACGTACGTTTTCTATCGTTTCTTTTAGCGGCTCCGCTGTCGCCAAATTCAAAGATCGGCGTCGATCGCAAGAAAGACAAGGCGGTGCTGGAAGCGGCGTACAACGATACGGCCGGGGTCACCTCGCAATTCAACCTGAACGTGCTGCGGCATCTAAACGATGCGCTGACCACGGATTTCGATCTGAACGCCTTTCGCCACCTGGCAAGCTACAACGAGCAGGCAGGGTGCATCCAGATGTTCCTGGAAAGCCTCAAGGAGCAGACCGCGCAACGGAATGGAATCGTTATACGCTTGGCACGCGGCGAGACCGTTCACACGGAGAACTCCTACAAGTACGACCTGGGCGAATTCCAGGGCCTCGCCGCCGCCAGCGGGTTCGCCTGCCGCGCATCCTGGACGGACCCGGACGACTACTTCTCGCTGATCCTGTTGCGCGCGTAGCCTGCATCTCCAGTCTTCGTCTCGCCGGCCGCAAGGGAAGATTAGTGAGCTATGCAGGCTGTCCCGTACGGCTTACAAGTTCCGTGCCGCCATGTGTCCGGTGGCGATCGCGCCGGGCGGAAAGCCCGGAGCGGTCGCTTGCCTGCCGCTGCTCCAAGGCCGGAACCCCAATGCCTATGGCCATCATCTGGGACGCGAAGCTCTCCAGGCTGGTGACGATGGTCGGCAGGCTGGTCTACGCGGTGACCTGTTTGCTGAATGGAATTTCGTAACCTGCGCTTTGGTGTATGAGGGTTGCACAGATTCCCCAGTGCGTGGCGCGCCCCATGAGGTCTTAATTATACCCCAAAAAACGACCTATAAAGTCGAAAATATACCTATATATTGTTAATATCCAGTTTTTGAACAAGAGTAACCTCTGTTGGAACGCAAGCAGTTCGAGGCACTGGAGACGTGGCTGGCCAAGCCCAACCGCAAGCCGATCATTCTTCGGGGGGCCAGACAAGTCGGCAAGTCGACGCTGGTCAGGCTGTTCGCCGAGCGGCAACGGCGGCCGCTGGCGGAAATCAACCTTGAACGCTTCCCCGAATTGGCGGCCGCATTCCAGCGCCGGCGCCCGCAGGAACTGCTCGATGTCTTCGAGTCACTGCCGGGCATTGATCCCATCGCCCCCGGAGCACTGTTGTTTCTCGATGAGATTCAGGCAGTGCCGGAGGCGATTCCGGCGTTGCGCTATTTCTACGAGGACCTGGACGAGGTACCCCTCATCGCGGCGGGGTCGCTCATGGAATTTGCGCTGTCCGATCATCGATTCTCCATGCCGGTAGGCCGGGTGGAGTATCTGCACATGGGGCCGATGACCTTTACGGAATTCCTGGACGCCCTGGAGGAAACCAAGCTCGCGGCCCTGATTCGGGCCTTTGAAGTTGGTGTGGAAATCGACCCGGTGATACACCAGCGGCTGCTTGATCTCGTACGGGTTTACTGTTTCGTCGGCGGCATGCCCGAGGCAGTCGATGTGTACACCCGTACCCGGCGTCTGAAGGAGGTTGCGCCTGTGCACAACGCGATCATCGAAACCTGGCGCGAGGACTTCCCCAAGTACATCGGCTCACGAAACCTGGCGCGAATACAGCATGTTTTCAACTTCGCCGCGCGCAATGTCGGTAAGAAGGTCAAGTACAGCCGGTATTCCACCCACGACAAGAGCGCGACCATCAAGAACGATATCAACTTGCTGTGCATGGCGCGCGTGCTGTCAAAGGCGATTCACAGCCACTGCGGTGGACTCCCCCTGCAAGCAGACATTGAAGAGAAGATCTACAAGCCGGTCTTCCTGGATGTGGGATTGATGAATGCCATTTGCGGTCTGGACTGGATTTCGTTGGAGCAGGCGCCGCCCAGCCAACTGGTCAACGAAGGCGCGGTCGCCGAGCAATTCATCGGCCAGCACCTGTTGGATATCCTTTCAGCTTCGCCGAACCGGGAGTTGACCTACTGGTTGCGGGAAGGACGGTCAAACAATGCGGAAGTGGACTACGTGGTGGCGCTTGTCGGGCGCATCCTGCCGATCGAGGTGAAGGCCGCGGCCAGCGGCAGACTGAAGTCGCTGCACCAGTTCGTGGCCGAGAAGCGTGTACGGTACGCGGTTCGATTCGACGCGGGGTTGCCGTCGCGGCAGTCGGTTTCCACTGAAGTGCGGCGGGGCGACGGGAAGGTACCGGTTGATTACACGCTGACCTCGCTGCCGCTGTATCTTGTGGAGCGTCTGCCTGCAATCGCCTGCCCCACGTAGGAATACCGTCATGAGGAGGAAATGTGTCTGACAAGAAACCGAGGCTTGGAATCCAGGTTCGAACCCAGGGGCCGCAGTCGCATCCGACCACGTTGATCGCCTGCGCCGAGGCTGCTGAGCGTGCCGGGCTGGACGAAATTTACGTGGTCGATCATATCGCCATCGCGCCGGACGACACCGAGGGCTCCGGAGGCCGTTATCTCGACCCGCTGGGCGCATAGGACGAACAAAAGCGCTTTTCGTGTGAATCGAAAAGTATCGGAGAAACCGAAACTATCCAGTTGGTGTGATTCTTGTGGCATGTGAGCGGCTTGTCGGTGTGTAGCGTCTGCGCTGCAAGAGCGATCGAGGGGAATTCGGGTTCGGATTTTAAGGACCGGGACGCGGGTTGCCGTCAGGCGGTCTTTGAGTGTTGGAAGAGCCTGTCCTGTCATAGTGTTTCGTTGTGCCGGGGATCGAAATCGTTCCTCGACCTACCCGGTGCTTACTCCGTAGGTGCGGGCAGTCCGATCCAGTGCCGTTGCAAGGCGTTCGATCAGAAGATCGATTTCGGCATGAGTCATGATGAGCGGGGGCGCGCTGACGATGGCATCCTCGACCTGTCGCACCATGAGACCGTTGGCGATGGCCGTGTTGCGGCAGAAGATCGCGGCGCGGTTGCCGCTGTCCAGCCGTTCCTTGCCGGGTTTGCGCCGAACGAGCTCCAGCGCTCCGAGCATGCCCCTGGCGCGGGCTTCTCCTACGATCGGATGGTCCGCCAGGGACTGCCAGCGGTTGGCCCAGTACCTGGCGGTGTCGCTATGCACGCGTTCCACGATTGCGGACTCTTCGTAGACGGCGAGCGTCGCGATCCCGGCCGCGCAGGCGACAGGGTGCCCTGACCAGGTGAAACCGTGGGCGAATTCGCCGCCGCTGCCGGTGACGACGTCCGCTACCCGCTCGCCCACCGCAACGCCGCCCAGGGGCTGATAACCGTTGGTGACGGCCTTGGCGAAACTGATGAGATCGGGCTCATAGCCATAGGTCTGGCAGCCCCACCAGTTTCCGGTTCTGCCGAAACCGCAGATGACCTCGTCGCTGATCAACAGGACATCGCGCTCCCGGCAGATGCGCGCAACCTCGGGCCAGTAGCTTGCAGGCGGGACGATGACGCCGCCGGCGCCCTGAATCGGCTCGGCGATAAAGGCGGCTACGTTGGCGGCGCCCAGTTCGTCGATTTTCGCCGCCAGGGATGCTGCCGCGCGAAGCCCGAACGCCTCGGCTTCCTGTTCGCCCGCTTCCTCGAACGCATACGGCTGCTGCACGTGATGCACGTAGGGGAGGCCGGTGAACTGCCGGTGCATGTTGCTCATGCCGCCAAGGCTTGCCGCGGCGATGGTACTGCCGTGATAACCGTTCCTGCGGCCGATGATGAGTTTCTTCTTCGGTTGGCCGACCAGGTCGAAATAGCGGTGCGCGAGGCGGATGTTGGTGTCGTTGGCTTCGGATCCCGAGTTGGTAAAGAACAGGTGGTCGAATCCGGGTGGCAACACCTTGCGCAGTGCGGCGGTCATGCGCACGGTGGTGTCGGTGGTGCAGTTGAAGAAGCTGTTGTAGTAGGGGAGCCTGTCGAGTTGTTCCGTCACCGCTTTTGCGATGCGGCGCTGGCTGTAACCGAGGTTGACGCACCACAGCCCGGACATGCCGTCGAGCATCTCGTTGCCATTGCTGTCGATGAGGTAAATGTGTTCGCCGCGCACCAGCGCCATGCCGCCGTCGCGCTTGTAGGCGGCAAAATCGGTAAAGGGATGCAGCAACGAGCTGCGATCGATGTCGTCAAGTTGAGCCGATGCGGTGGTGTCCATGGGTTCGCTGTTCCTGCCGGTGCCCGAGGGCCGCCGTTACCTTCCTTAAAAAATGAGATCAGATTGCCGGGTAGGCCGCAACCCGCGCCATGCCGCCCGCACCGGTCCGCCCGGGCGGGGAACCTGTTGGAGCGCTGTTCCGAGGTTTGCCTCGGCCGGGCAATGGTCTGGATGGTCTCGGGTACAATCCCCGGATTCCGATCGCCTCGGCCCGTTCGCACCTACCGGGTACAACCGGACGGACGGCCCGCTCACGCGGTCGGTTGGCCATGGAGACGGAGGTTCCGGTGCGGGATCTGGAGTTGCTGGTTTGCGACCTTAACGGCGTGCCTCGCGGCAAGACGGTCGACGGGGCGTCCTTCTCCCGGGACGATTCGGCGCACCTGGCGACCGCCATTTTCTTCTAGTGCGTCACGGGCGAGTACGCCGAGGAGGCCATGGAGGCCTACTGTCCCAAGGATGACGACCTCCTGCTCGTCCCCGATTGGACCACCTGCCGGAATGTATCATGGAAACCCGGAGAATGCCGTCAGGTCATCTGCGACACCCTCGACAAGGCCGGCGAACCCGTTTCTTTCGACCCGCGCAACCTGTTGAAACGGGTTCTCAAGCTCTACACGGAGAGTGGCACGGACGATTGCGGATCTGGATGGTGAACGGAACATCGGCCAAGCCCATTTGGCTGAGGCGATTGGATTCAGGCAACCAGCGGTGAGCGGAGTTGTAAGAAACATCTGGCGGGCGCGGAGATTTCCTACGCACGAGCGCTCGATTCGCTGATGACAACCTGGCCTCCCAGGCACACCGTGAAAGGCCCAACCTGCCTGGTTCACCAGGTCGGTGTCTGTCTCATTACTTGTATCGGCTCAATCAGCCTTTGGCTACCACCGGCACCGGCCGCAACAGACGCTTCTGTATCAACTCGTCGAACAGCACGTCCCGGCCTTTGTTTCCGCCTTGGAGGCCAATGGTGGAAATCTCCCGACTTTTGTACGCCAGGAGTTCGATGACCATCTCAAGTGCGGCTTGCTCGAACACGGGTGGTCTGTCACAGACTAAGTACTACCTTTCAAATTTTTCTTCCACAACGACCATCACTCGGCGCCATCATCCGCTCAATGGGCAAACGCTGGAACTATTGTCTGTCGGCAAGGCCACGGTTGTAGTGCGTCTTGGTGACGGTTCCTCGATGAAGATCCTGCGGCGCTGGACCGACGTGGACGGTGCAGCCTGTACGGAACTGGCCGGTGATTCAGTACTTTCCCTGCGCGGACTGCGCGAGCTGTTGGGCCTGTTCACGGCGCTGCGCGCGCACACTGGCAGACAGGCGGGCATTGCCGATGAGATGATCAAAACCGCTCGGTCCAATGGGCAGGCGGTGGACGATGATCAAGCAGAGGCGATTGGCGTTCCTCGAGACGGAGTGTCTCGAGGCGCTGTGGGAGCAGTTTCCGGAACGGGGAAGAGACGAAGTCACACGACACTTTGCCCGGCTGATGGCGCGCGCGTCGGTGAAGCGGATTCGGGCGTTGAGAACAAACCGGAAGAACCGGGAGGTGGGCGATGAATCGAGTGATGGATGAGCGCCACACCAAAATACAGCCACCGCATCTGCAACGCGCGGCCTACGTGTACGTGCGCCAATCGTCCCCGCGTCAGGTCATCGAACACCGGGAGAGCCAGCGCCGGCAGTACGATCTCGCTCGTTGGGCAAGTTCCGCGGGCTGGCCAGGCGAGCAGGTCGTCGTCATCGATGAGGATCAGGGCAAGAGCGGTTCGACCGCGAAGACCCGCCCGGGGTTCGCCCGTTTGATCGCGGCCGTCGCGCGGGGCGAGGTGGGGATCGTGATTGCGCTGGAGGCCACGCGATTGTCGCGCAACAGCCCGGACTGGCACCATCTGCTCTACCTGTGCCGCTTTACCAACACGCTGATTGCTGACGAGCACACGGTCTATGACCCCGACCTGTCCAGCGACCGGCTGGTTCTGGGGATACGCGGGCAGATGAGTGAGTTGGAAATCGAGACCTCCATCGAACGCATGGTGAGTGCACGCTGGAGCAAGGCGGAGCGGGGGGAGTTGTACACCATCCCGCCCGCCGGCTATGACATCGACGAACGCGGTCGGTGGGTAAAGAGCAGCGATGAGTCGATCGTGCATGCGATGGTAACCGTGTTCGAGAAGCTCGATGAACTCGGCAGTGCCCGGCAGGTGTTCGCGTGGTGGCGTGACCAGGGCCTCAAATACCCGGTCCGCCGGTTGCGTTCGCGGAGTCATCCGGTGGTGTGGCTCGCGCCCTCGTACGCGATGTTCCTGCGAACCTTGCACAATCCAATCTACACGGGCGCTTATGTGTTCGGCCGCAGCAAGAGCGTGCGTGGTCTCGATGAACAAGGCGTGGTGCGCACACGCGCACAGCGGGTCAAGCGCGACGATTGGCCAGTGGTGATCTACGATCACCATGACGCCTATATTTCCTACGACCGGTTCGTGAGGAACGAGGAGCGACTGCGGGGTAATGCCACCATGCGCAGCGCCGACCAACGCGGCCCGGCTCGAGAGGGGGCAGCGCTGCTACAGGGATTGGTGCTGTGTGGGCATTGTGGGCGGCGCATGAGTTTGAGCTACGGCGGCTCAACGCGCGCCCGCGTCTATCAGTATCGCTGTTCGCGGGCTCGCGCGCAGCAAGGCGGCAGCGATTGCCAGGTGATTGGTGGCAAGCGCATCGATCAAACGGTGGTGGACGTGTTTCTCGAAGCGACGATGCCCTGCGCGGCCGATGCGGCGCGGCAGGCCAACGAGGAGGCGCACCGGGAAAGCGAGGCGTTGCGCCTGTACTGGGCGCACCAGACCGAGCGGGTGCGGTATGAGGCGCAGCGTGCCGAACGTCAGTACCTGGCCGTCGAGCCCGAGAACCGAGTTGTTGCGCGCGAGCTCGAGCGACGCTGGGAGCAGGCGCTGAAAGAGCTTCAGCGCGTACGCGCCGAGGCCGGGCAGGCCGTCGCAAGTCCCGAGCTACTAAGCGTCGACGACCTTGAAAAAGTGCATTTGCTCGGGCAGGAACTCCAGGCGGTTTGGAACGAAGACAGCACTACGAACCGGGATCGCAAGCGGCTGCTGCGATGTCTCATTGAGGAAGTCCAGCTCAGCACCGGCGAGGACCACTACGCCGTGCGGATCGTGTGGAAGGGGGGAGCGACGACGGAACGCGAACTGGTGCGTGGGCCTGCCGGTTGGGCCCGCCGTACACCCGAGGACACGGTGGAACTGGTGCGCCAGCTCGCGGCACAGTTCGATGACGCGCAGATCGCACGCATTCTCAACAAGCAGGGTCGACGCTCCGGGCGCGGCATCCCGTTCACACAGGCCGCCATTACCTCGCTGCGCGGCAAGAACAAAATCCCCAAGTATGAAAAGATCGTCACTACCGATCCCCGCCAGGGACCGTTCAATGCCGAGCAGGCCGCGCGCGAGTTGGGCGTGACGATGAGTACGGTGCATCGATGGCTACGCGACGGCGTGTTGGCGGGTGAACAGCTCACCCCCGGGGCGCCGTGGCGCATCCTGCTCACTAACGAGATCCGGGAGCGACTCGCTGGGTCTGGGGCGCCTGCGGGCTGGGTGGGTGTCACCGAGGCCGCCCGGCGTCTCGGCGTGTCGAAATCGCTGGTTGCCTACTGGGTCAAATCGGGCAAACTGGTGGCCGTACGGGTCACAGTCGGAAAACGGAGATGCTGGAAAATCGATGTCGAATCAGCGAGTTGCGGACAGCAACAGAACATCTTTGAGCAATGAGTAACGCGTAATTCCAAGAGGGCGCAGTATGAACGCATCTACGGCTTTCTGCGCGTCAAGTGCGATAGCTGCCGTAATGAACATCTTGTTGCATTCGTCTGCTACATACTGCTCTGCTTCGGCGGGGGTTTCGCCACAGTGCCGTCCTTCGTGCTCGACGTCTTCGGCTCGAAGCGGATGTCGGTCATATACGGCGCCATGCTCACCGCCTGGGCGGCGGCGGGCATTTTCGGGCCGCTCTACGTCGGCTCACTCAAGGACCAGTATCCCGACCGCGCGGTGATCTACTGTTTCCTCATCGGCATCCTGATTCTCGGCCTCGGCTACGTATTTACCTACCTGTTGAGCGACGACCGCTTCCGTGCCGGGAAACCCACCGTGGAGGACACGCTGCGCCAGTTCGGGATCGTTCCCGCTACGCGTTGAAGCGGTATCCCTCTCAGTCTCACATCACCTGAACCCGGACAACCGCCCGAAACGTGGTTGGCGGTTCCCCATCGCGCTGTGATCAGGGGGTCTCTATTGGCTATGTGGCTTGTCTGCTCAAGTTGATCTGGCTAACATGGCGTTATTCCACACGCCGGGTTCGACCATGATCCGAACCACCATTTCCCAACTCAGGAACGGCCTGAGTGCTTATCTGCGGCGCGTCCGAAGGGGAGAGTCCGTCCTTGTCATGGATCGCAAGGTCCCGGTGGCGCGCCTGATCCCGGTGGGCGCGTTGCCGGGCGTGCGCGAGGAACCCGGCGAATACGTCGTCGCAAATCAGGAACTGGAGGACGAGGCGAAGCTCGCACGGTTGGAGGGCGCCGGGGTGATCGTGCCGCCGGCATTGACGGGCAGTGCCGTGGAGCTCATCCGCAGTTGGGCGCCTGTCCCCGGCGCCGGGCTTGTCGAAGCGGTAATCGCCAGCCGAAGAGAAGACGACGGCGAGGGTTATCGATGAACTTCTGGGATACGTCCGCGATCATTGCGATGCTCGCCGGTGAGGGTCTGGCGCCGGTCGCCCGCCGCGTCCACGAGGGCGACGAGCGCATGGCGGTGTGGTGGGGCACGGTCGTCGAGTGTGCTGCGGCGGTGGCACGGCGCGAGCGCGAGAACGCGCTGCGGCCGGACCAGGCTACCGATCTTCTCGGGCGCGTCGATTCGCTTGCAGCGTATTGGCACGAGGTGCAGCCGGACCGGCGCATCAGGGCACTCGCCCGGCGTCTGCTGCGTGTGCATCCACTCAAGGCAGCCGACGGCCTGCAGCTTGCAGCGGCACTGGCCTTCGCCGAGGATAATCCGTCAAGCGTCGGATTCGTATCGTTCGATACGCGGCTCAACGACGCCGCGGCACGAGAAGGTTTCCTGCTTCCCACAGGTGACGCGACGGGCCCGGAACTCCCGCCTCAGCTTTGAATCTATTTCGCGCGGGCGGGTAGCCGGGTTCCACTATCGAGTTGGAGGATGCGCGGCGCGGAGCTCGTCGACAACCCAGGTAAGGGTTCGGAAAACCACGCCCACGAGCCTGTGGGGTGCGAATCCCAATTCAAGCGGCCATTGGTAGTTGAAATAAGCCGCGACAGTGAGTTTTCCACCGGTAGTCATCAAGGCAAGCGGCTGGCTGGTCTTCGCTGTCAGCTTTTGGGTCAGGCACTTGTCCCCTGACTTTGAACCCCTGAGGCCAGTTCGCGCCGAATTGCAAGCATCGTGAGTCCGTCGTGCCAAAACGCAAACCTCGCCACGAAAAGCCGGATAAGCCCCTTGCCCCCATGACACCGATGCAGCGCCTGAAACGCGTCTTCGCCATCGACATCGAGACCTGCCCCAAGTGCGGTGGCACGCTGCGAGTCATCGCCTGCATCGAAAATCCGGATGTCATTGCTGCAATCCTTGAGCACGTTGGTGCACGCGAGGTAGCCGCAACTGCCAAGCCGAGAGCGCCTCCGATCGATACAGAGATCCCCGCCGCGCGATACCAGGCCAGGCTCCTGTAGAAAACGACTGCCTGGCGCTACGTTGCGGCCGCTACAGGAGTATCCGCCGTTGCGCGCGGCCTTTCCGTCTGCAGCGCCCACCGCCACATCCTCAACCGGCTCATCGCACGCCTCTGACCACTTCCCACGAGCGCTCCTTCAACCAATCGTACATCGCAACCATCCCGTTTCGAGCGGTCATTCGTCCTATCCGCCACGAGATTTTCGTCAGATAGTAATTCGCACCCCACAGGTACGTGCCGGAGCGGGGGATTGGCGAGGGTCGACTGTAAGAAATATCCCGCTCGCCATCACCGCCACAGAAATCAACCCAGTCCAGATCCCGCCACGCGCGCCCCGGGCGCGTTTTGAACGTCCTGACCCAATACCCGTTGACTGTTACAGTGTAGATAGCGGACTATACATGTAACATCATGGCACTGAACATCAGAAATGCGGAAACCGAGCGACTGGCGGCGGAGCTGGCGCTAATGACCGGACGGACGAAGACCGAGGCGGTTGCCGAGGCCATCCGGGACCGTCTGGAACGGCTCCGCAAAGAACGATCCGGACGGTCGCTGGCCGACGAACTCGACGACATCGGGCGGCGTTGCGCAAGGCTCCCGGTACGTGACGGACGCCCCGCGGACGAGATACTCGGATACGACGAGCACGGCGTTCCCGCCTGATGGTCATCGACACATCGGCTTTCCTGGCGATTCTCAAGGACGAACCGGACCGGCGCCTGTTCACCGAGGCGATCGAGGCGGCAGCGTCGCGTCGCACCTCCGCGGCCACCTTCCTTGAAGCTTCAATCGTTGTTCAGTCGCGCTACGGGGCGGCAGGCATCCAACGCCTGGACATGCTGCTGGAGTCCGCCCGCATTGAGGTGATTGCCGTCGATGCGGCTCAGGCCCGGGTCGCGCGCCAGGCGTTCGTCGATTTCGGGAAAGGACGCCACCCGGCGGGACTCAACTACGGCGACTGTTTCTCCTACGCGCTCGCCCAACAACTCGGCGAGCCATTGCTCTGCAAGGGCAACGACTTCGCTCAGACAGACCTCGTCCTCGCCCTTCCGGCGGCGCCTCAAACTTAGCGGCCGGCGCGGCTGAATTGACCAGCAAGAACCTGTGAGGTGCGAATTCCTATTCACGGCTCCGATTCAGAGCTAATCGCTAAGCTTGCGAGGTGAGTTCCGGCTTGGCTACACCTTAACGTGTTGTTCAAATTTCCGGGGCCACTTCTCGGTGCCCGAGGGCCGCCGTTACCCCCCTGGAAAATGAGATCAGATTGCCGGGTAGGCCGCAACCCGCGCTTACGCGATGCATCGGCGTCGGCAGCAGGAAGTTGGTGAGCGATGCGGGCCAGGTTTGCCTCGGCCAGGCAATGGTCTGGATGGTCTCGGGTACAATCCCCGGATTCCGATCGCCTCGGCCCGTCCGCACCTACCCGGTACAACCGGACGGACGGCCCGTTCACGCGGTCGGTTGGCCATGGAGACGGAGGTTCCGGTGCAGGATCTGGAGTTGCTGGTTTGCGACCTTAACGGCGTGCCTCGCGGCAAGACGGTCGACGGGGCGTCCTTCTCCCGGGACGATTCGGCGCACCTGGCGACCGCCATTTTCTTCCAGGGCATCACGGGCGAGTACGCCGAGGAGGCCATGGAAGCCTACTGTCCCAAGGATGACGACCTCCTGCTCGTCCCCGATTGGACCACCTGCCGGAATGTATCATGGAAACCTGGAGAATGCCGTCAGGTCATCTGCGACACCCTCGACAAGGCCGGCGAGCCCGTTTCTTTCGACCCGCGCAACCTGTTGAAACGGGTTCTCAAGCTCTACACGGAGAGAGGCTGGACGCCCGTCGTGGCGCCGGAGATCGAGTTCTACCTGTTACAGCCGCCCAAACGCAAGGACCAGGCCCTCGTGCCCGCCTCGGGCGTGAACGAACGGGCGGAGTTCGGCGGCGAGGCGTTCAGCAGCGATGCGCTGGACAAATACGCCCCCTTCCTGGACGCCGTTCGGACCAGGAGCGCGGGCATGGATATCCCCTTGCAGGCCATGGTGCATGAGTTGGGGCCCGGACAGGTCGAACTGAACATCGCCCACGCCGAAGCGCTGTTGCAGGCCGACCGGCTCTTTCTCATCAAGCGACTGGTCAAGGCCTGCGCATTGCAGCACGGGCACCTGGCGAGCTTCATGGCCAAGCCCGTCATGGACCTGCCGGGCAGCGGCCTGCATGTGCATGTGAGCCTGGTCGACGAGAGCGGCGCCAACCTGTTTGCGCTGCAGGGCGGCAAGGCGCCCGGTCCGCTGCGCCGATTCATCGGCGGGCTGCAGTCGTATCTGCCCTCGGCGTTCGCGCTGATTGCGCCCAATGTCAACAGCTACCGGCGTTTCGTGTCGGGCTCGTCCGCGCCCATCAATCTAGAGTGGGGCTACGACAACCGCACGGCCGGGTTCCGGGTGCCGTATTCGGATGACGCAAGCGGCCGGGTTGAAAACCGGGTGGCCGGCGCCGATGCGAATCCGTACCTGTTCATAGCCGCAACCCTGGCCTGCGGCCTGTTGGGACTCGAAGAGGGCATTGAGCCGGGTCCCCCCGCGGAAGGGGATGCCTATGACCTGCCGGCCGACCTGCCCGGAGACCTCTACGATGCGCTACGCGTACTGGCCGAGCACAAGAAACTCTCAAGGCTGCTGTCGAAGCGCTTCATCCATGGTTTCGTTGCCGTGAAGCGCGAGGAGTTGCAGCATCTGGGCGGGTGGATCACGCCCTGGGAGATCGGGTACCTCGGCAGCATGCTCTGACGCGCAGGCAACGCCCGGTTCCAGGATGAGAGCGGGCTTGCCGTGCTTGCCTTCCGGCGCCTTTAAGGCTCGCGGTAAACCCATCGTACGGGAAAACAAGTCCGCCTGGCGTGCCGGAAGGCAAGCACGGCAAGCCCGCTCGGTGCCCGACAAAGGAACGGTCAGCACGCTGAGTTGTTCGTGTAAAGGAGATTTGTTCCATGTAGATGCGTACAACCTTCTATACGCATGCCCAAGGCGACGAATGGTGTGCCAAATCGTAGTTTAACCTATTGATAAACAAGTATTAACTTCGCAATTTGCTAAGATCAGGGCCCCTCTCGAAGTTCCCGAGAGTATCGCGTCTTCGGCCATTTTTTGTGGGGCGCATTGTGTTTGTTTTGTAGACCATGTAGGCTTGTTCCAACCAGTCAAGGAACGATCCCATGCCCCGATTGTCGCGCAATGCCCTCTCCGCCGCCATGGTGCGCTTCGCCGGCCCCGGCAACTACGTCGACGGCAACGGCCTGATGCTCCGCGTCAGGAAGAGCGGCACCCGCCAGTGGATACAACGGTTGATGATCCATGGCAGGCGCGTGGACCTTGGACTCGGCAGCGCAGACCTCGTCAAGCTCGCCGACGCCCGCAAGGTCGCGGCGGACAACCGCGCCATCGCGAGGACGGGCGGCGATCCCCGACGTTCGCAGGTGCCGACGTTCGAGAAGGCGGAGGCGATCTGTTTCGCGGAGAAGCGGGACACCTGGCGCTCGGACAGCCCGGCGAACAACTGGCGCTCCGCCGTGGACCGCTACGTGTTGCCGAAGATCGGCGGGATGCCCGTGGACAAGGTCGGGAGCGCGGCGGTCTACGAGGTGTTGCGCCCCATCGCGCTTGCGGGCAAGCACGCCACCGTCAAGGTGGCCGGGGCGGCGATCACGGCGGTGCTGGAGTGGGCGCGGATCTCGGAGTTCCGCTCGGAGGGCTCGCCGGTGGAGACGGTGCGGCGCCGGCTGCCGAAGCGCCCCGGCGGGCCGAAGCACCACGACGCGGTGCACTGGTCGGAGGTGGGCGACGCGCTGGCGCGCATCGACGCCGGACAGTGCCGGCCCTCGACGAAGCTGGCGATGCGGTTCACCGCGATCACGGCAGCGCGCCAAGTGGAGGTACGCCGGGCGACCTGGGACCAGTTCGACCTCGATGCCTCGGTGTGGGTGAAGCCCGCGGAGGCGACCAAAACGGCCAAGGCGCACCGAGTGCCGTTGTCCCGCCAGGCGTTGGACGTCCTTGCCGAGGCCCGGAAGGCGACGCGGGGCGCCCTAGTGTTCCCCGGTAGCCGTCCGGGCGCGATGATGGGCAATTCGGTGATGATACAGGCACTGCGCACGGCGGGAATCGCGGCGTCGGGCCACGGGTTCCGGTCGAGCTTCAAGGACTGGGCCCGCCACCACGACGTGGATGAGCTGCTCTCGGAGTTCGCGCTGGCGCACGTCGAGGGCTCGGCGACCGTGGCCGCCTACGCGCGCGACGACCTGCTGGAGAAGCGGCGGCCGGTCATGCAGCGGTGGGCCGACTGCATCTCAGGATAGCGGCAGGTCTCAGACCGGGTTTGGGGCGCCGACTGACGGAATATCTCGGGACGGCGGACATGGTCGCGTCAATCGGTATTGCCTGATGTAGAATCGGCGCCCGCTCCCCGGAGCGTCCTCTTGACCGAGACCGCTGTATGGAACCAGTAAGTTGTCGACATCGTAGCCGGGGAGCGTTCGGGTGACCTTTGCTCCGAGATCGCGACGACTTCGAATCGAACTTGTCCCGGGATGTTGAGACGCTGTGCGTTTGCGTCTTGAAACGCGAGGGGAAAGTTTGATCGACGGAGGGGCGGAAGTGATAGGCGATAGGCGCCGGATGTGTTGGGACATCAACCCAGATCGAGCCCAGTGGAAAGGGTTGCGTCCTGTCCTAACTGCTCATGACGACCAGCTTCACCTGGCCAATCTTGTCTGACACCCGGCAGTTGTACTGGCTGGTGAACTCGGATACATAACCGCCCGTGCACCTAGATCACCTTCTCACAACACTGATCGCCGCAATCCTGGGCTCCCTGGTCACCGCTCAAGTGGCCCTGAGGAACTTGCGAAAGGACAAGTGGTGGGAGAGGAAAGCCGAGGCTTACGACAACGTGATCTTGGCCTTGGACGAACTCGCTTACATCTCGGGCGAAATGATCAATGATGCAAAGCAAAATCGAGCGACCAGCTTGGAGATGGAGGAGGAGCGTACAGAGGCGATTCGGGCTGCGAGGAGAGAAGTGACGCGAGCTTGGCGTCTCGGCTGCTACATGCTTAGTCATGACGTCAAAGCAAGGTTACGTCAGTATCTTTCCGATGAAATTAGCCGGTCACACGATCAAAGTTGGGCTTCCTTTATCGCGGACAAGCATGAGGCCGCGGTTCAGTGCTTGAAGGCACTGATCGACTTGGCCCGAAAGGACCTACGCATCTAGTCAGACGGGGCAGCCAAACAGACAATCGAGATTGTCCATTGGCAGTCGTCCTGGTCGCCCACCCGTACCCCGGTTTCTTGTCGATCACGCTCTCTGCTCTGAGCGGGTTCAACGGAGCGGTCGCTGCCGTGCGCGGGTACACTCCGATCAACAACCCCGATAAGAGCAACACGCTATGCAAATGAGTAACCAATCGAAAGCCGTGATCCACTTGTTCTCGACTATCGACGGGAAAGGTCGTTATAGCCGAAAAGAGCTCCCAACCGGGCGCATTCAGCTACTATTCGACAACGCCCAGATCGGAGGCTGGGCCGATGACTACAATGGTCCCCATTGGTACGTGCTCGAGAACAAACGCATTGTGGCGCTGCATCCCAGCTATCGCGTGATCCTTGATCATTTCGAATTCGAGAGAATCCGCCAAAACGAGCGGCGGTGCTATTGGCGCGTGCAGGGTGCAGAGGGTATGTGGTTGTTCAAGCGGGCTGTGGAGGAACTCACCGGTGTAGCTTTGGAGCCGCTCTAATTTGGCACCTGAAAATGGCTTTGTTTTACATATGGCGGCGATGTCGGTCGAATCGCTCTAAGACATGCCCCCAAAAGGTCATTGCGAAGTCATCAATAGCTCATTGTGCAATGCCGTTTCAGCAAAGCGACGGGACTAAACGGACTGATGAAGCTTCAAGCCTGGGGTAAGTGCGACCGGAGCGAAAACCGGTTTCATCATCTCGCGCATCACTGCATGGACGTTGCTGCCGTGTTTCAGCGACTGATGAACGTGCCCGCGTTCAGAACCCGCGCCCAGCGAGCGATGAATCGGCAGTTGAATCCTATCGGCCTCTCGCGTCTTAGTGCCTTGGTGTTCATTCACGACATCGGCAAACTCCATCCGGGATTCCAGGCGAAGGGGTGGTCGGATGGTTTGTGGCCTCAACCGACTCGGGGCCATGTGTCTGAAAGTTTCGCGATTGTGGATCACGCCTCTCGTTATGGTGACCACCCGTTGGCAGAAAGCGTGCGGCAGCTTGCAAGGTGGGGCGACGCGGCGGGGCCATTGCTACTTGCGAGCTTCTCGCATCACGGCCGGCCACTCGCCGCCGAATCGCCACCTCCGCAGAGGGACTGGGACAGCCCCAGGGTTTCTCACTACGACTGGCGCTCGGAAGCCGCGAATCTGGCGTCGGCGTGGCGCCGTTGGTTTGCAAGCGCGTTCGAGTCCGACGATCCGTTGCCGCAAAACAACCGGTTCGTGCACTTCTTTGCAGGGCTGGCGGCCTTGGCGGATTGGGTGGGGTCGGACGAGCGCTTCTTTTGCTTTCACCCTGATTTCGACCCGAACTATGACCGAATCGCACATGAGAAGGCAGCCGAGGTTTTGCCCGCCATCGGTCTCGATGTCGGGAACCTTCCGCGACCCGCTTCTCCAAAGTTCATCAATGTGACCGGCTTCCGCGACCCCAACCCGGCCCAGACGGCAGTCGGACAAATCTCGATGGACGAACAGTTGGTCGTTCTGGAAGCCGAAACCGGATCGGGGAAGACCGAAGCAGCGCTGTGGAGATTCGCCCAGTTGCTCGGCGCCGGTCGCGTTGACGCGCTTTATTTCGCGGTTCCCACCCGTGCCGCCGCCCGGCAGCTTCATGGTCGGGTGAACAGGGCGGCGCAACGGCTGTTCGGTACGCTTGCTCCAGAAGCGGTATTGGCCATTCCCGGCATGCTCAAAGCCGGCGAAGCCGTTGGTCACCGACTTCCAGACTGGAAAGTACTGTGGGAGGACACCAGTGGCACTGTTCCGGCCCGTTGGGCCGCCGAGCATGCGACGCGATTTCTTTCGGCCATGATAGCGGTCGGGACCATCGACCAGGCCATGCTGGCCGGGTTGTCGGTCAAGCACGCTCACCTTCGAGGCAGTGCGCTCAGCCGCAGCCTGCTCGTGGTCGACGAGGTTCATGCTTCCGATGCGTATATGACCCGGGTCGTAGGCAGTCTGGTCGATTCGCACCTCGCAGTCGGCGGATACGCGATGCTGATGTCGGCCACCTTGGGATCGAGGGCGCGCGTCCGCTGGACGCGCGAAACGCCACCGACTTTCGATCAGGCTGTCGCCACCGCCTATCCTGCCGTCTGGTCCGGTGGCGCCTCAGTTCCGCGCCGGGCAGCTGCGGGCGCGATGGAAAAGCACGTTGAACTAGCATCCGACGGCATGGACGCCCCACGTGCGGCCGAGGTGGCACTGGAGGCGGCAGGCCATGGCGCGCGCGTGCTCGTCATACGAAACACCGTTACCCGCGCGGTGGAAACCTGGACCGAAATCCAGGAACAGGGCGGCGCAGACAGGCTTTTGCAGGTTGCCGGCGGTCCCGCAGTGCACCATGGTCGCTTTGCCGCTGAGGACCGAGAGTTGCTCGACAGCGCGGTAGAAGCGGTTCTAACAACGAAACCGGACCGTACGTCCCAGGGCGCCATCGTTGTCGGGACGCAAACGCTTGAGCAGTCGCTGGATATTGACGCCGACTTTCTGATTACCGATCTCTGCCCGATCGATGTGCTTTTGCAGCGAATTGGAAGGCTGCATCGGCATCGGTTGAGGAGGCCTGATGGGTTCGGGGACGCACGATGTGTCGTATTGTCCCCTGAACTGGGGCTCGACCGCCTCACGAAGCCTGTTTCGTTCGACAACGGGCTGGGCGGTTGGCTGGACAATGGCGTTCTTCATGGCATCTACCGGGATCTCGCGGTGTTGGAACTGACGCGCCGACTGGTTGAGGAGCGGCCCTGCTGGACCATTCCGGAGATGAATCGAGAACTGGTTGAAGGTGCGACGCATCCGGAGCGGGTTGCCGAACTCATCGCGGACAAGGGAGACGCCTGGGAGGCGTACGATCGCAGGTATCGGGGTGGCATTACGGCCGAGGGCGCATTCGCAAGTTTGCAGCTTTTGGATCGCGATTCTCCCTATGACGAGACACGGTTTCCGAGCGATGATGAACGCATCATGACCCGGCTGGGCGAGGAGGGTGTCGTACTGAGACTCGATCCGCCGCCGATTGGCGCGTTCGGCGAGAAAATCACGCGGCTGGCACTTCCTGCTCGATGGTCACGCGGGATTGAAGACGATGATCTTGACGAAATTGCAACGTCGGGAGTTGCGGAAGGCTTGGTGTTTACGCTCAAGAATCGATCATTCACCTATAGCAGAGCAGGACTGCGCCGGAGTGAGGGTTGAAACCCGCGGGAGATAAGTGTTAGTGTTCGCATCGATGTTCATTAATGTGGTATCCGATACCCAAATATCGAGGTGAGGCACTCAAAGGAAGTGAAACGGGCCGGATCGAAAATGGCCAAAAGCGCGTTCCAGTGGATCGTGAAGTTTAGGCTACGAGTCGAGTCCACAAGACTTGCCAGATTATCATATGCGTTCGATTGCCGATCTTCGCTTGCAATGAGCATGGGAAACGCTTCCCGAGATGGCTGTCGGGATAGACCCGTGGTGTCCGACACCAGTGAAACCGATGAGCTCGATTCCCCATTAATTGTGGGGACAACACTTGATCGAAAACGTATTTCATGAACCTGCTGACCGAATCCATTGTTTCGGTGGATGGAGATGAGAAGCTGTCGCTTCCAGCCCTGCTGGCGGCAATGGCGCGTGACGAGGTGCGGCGGTTTTCGGCGCTACGGCCGCATCAGCGCCCCGCCTGGCACATGTTTCTGACGCAGTTGGCTGCGCTTGCGGTGTGGACCTCAAAGGGCTCCGAAGTGCCGGACGACGCCAACGACTGGATCGATCTGCTACGCGAACTGACGCCGGACTACGCCGACGACGCCCCGTGGTGTCTGATCGTCGAGAACCGGGCGCTACCGGCGCTGCTGCAACCGCCCGATCCCGGAGGCTTGAAGTGGATCGGGGTCCGGACCCCCGACGATCTGGACATCCTGATCACCGCCCGCAACCACGACATCAAGCAGTCCATGGCGCGCGATTCCAGCGTGGAGGACTGGTTGTTTGGACTCGTGTCGCTGCAGACCTCGTCGGGATTTGACGGAAGAGGCAACTACGGCATCGCACGCATGAACGGCGGATCGTCCAGCCGCCCGATGCTGGGCCTGGCGCCCGCGACCGGGCGGGATCACCGCGTTGACCCCAGTCGATGGTGGCTTCGCGACGTTCGGCAACTCCTCGCACAACGTCAATCCGGCGCTGGCGCGGAGTTTGGTGCCGAGGGTGGGCCTGCCTTGCTGTGGTGTCTTGATTGGGCTGAGGGCAACCAACTTGACCTCCGGACTCTGGATCCGTGGTTTGTCGAAGTGTCCCGGCGGGTGCGCTTGCGTAAAACGACCGGCGGCGTGGCGGGGGAGCGCGCCAACTCGAGGGTCGCGCGCGTGGACGCCAAAGCTTACAAAGGGCATGTCGGTGACCCGTGGGCTCCGGTGCATCGCACGGAGGGTAAGAGCCTGACGCTCGGGAGCGGCGACTTCGACTACCGGCGCTTGAAGGAATTGATGTTCGGCGGCGATTGGGCGATCCCCGCTCTCGCCATGCTCGGCAAATCCGAGCGTGCCGACGACCGGCTTCTCGTCGCCGAGGCTCTCGCCCGGGGAAACAGCAAGACGGAAGGGTTCCGGAGCCGCGTCGTACCCGTTCCCGCCAGCGCGGTGCCCCTGTTGCGGTCCCCAGCGGCGGCGGAGTTGTCGGGGCGGCTCATGGCCGAAATCGCGGAATTCGACGCGGCGTTGCGCAACGCACTGGCGTTGTTGGCGGCCGGTGGTGAGCGGGAACGCATCGACAAGACTCACTACGCGGTTTCGCGTGCGGCCAGACACCGGTTCGACCGCATGGCGGACAACCTGTTTTTCCCCCATCTCTGGAACCGGCTGGCGGCACACGAATCGGGATCGGCGGAGGCGGAAGACGAAGCCTCCGACGCGTTTCGTCAACGGCTTTTCGACGCGGCAAGAGTGGAACTTGAAGCCGCCATGCCTGGAATTCCGTGCGCTTCAATCGCGCGGCCGAAAGCCGAGGTTCGCTGTCGGCGCAGATTCCACGCGAGGCTCCACAAGTTGCTGCCGCACCTCACTACGACCAGTCCAGATCAGGTGGAACCACATGACCAACTCCCAGAATGAACCGGTTGAAGAAGCGGTGCTCGACGCTGCCAGGCTGCTTCAGGGGCTCGATCCGGGCGGCCTTGCGGAGTTGCGCCGCATGCAAGCGCCTTCCTTGGGTTCTCCGGCGTATTGGCGTCTCGCTGCTCGACATGCGACGACAATCGGCAGCCGGCATGACAAATGGATGGCGATCGTACGATCGTTGGCAATGCTGACGCCTGGAGGCGATCCTGACGGCCGCCAACCCCTGCACCACGCGAAACGCTGGCTGGGCCAGGTGCTGTGCGACGGCGGCGACCTGGACTGGCCGGGAGCGGACGCGGTTCGACCGTCGATCAGCGAACGGAGGCTCGCCCAACTCCTGTCCGCTCGGGGCAGGCAGCGGCGGGTGCTTCTTGAACGCGCGCTAAGGGCGGTTGCCCGCACCCGCCGCCCGGAGGCTGGGGTCAATGTCGTGGACATTGCGCGGTGGCTGCTGGATGTCGATCCGGTGGCCGCCGGGCGCCGTCTCGCGGAAAGTTACTACAGGTGCCTCGATGCTGCCGAGCGGAAACACTCATCTACCCAACAAGGAGCGACTACATGACCGCGCCGCGATTTCTGCAAATCCACACCCTCAGTCCCTACACCGGTGCTCTGCTCAACCGCGACGATACCGGTCTCGCCAAACGGCTGTCCTACGGTGGTGTGCTACGCACACGGATTTCGTCCCAGTGTCTCAAGCGGCACTGGAGATTTGCCGACGATCCACATGCGTTGCACCGCATCGACGGGGCGCAGACCGCCTTTCGTTCCCGCGAATTGGTCACGCACAAGATCATCGAACCGTTGCGCGACCGGTTTGCGGGAGACGTGATCGATGCGCTGGAACCGGAGTTCCAGCAAGCGGTGTACGGCGACAAGGGAACGTCGAAGAAGGCGCGGCAGACGCTGCTGTTCGGCGAACCCGAACTCAAGTGGCTGGCGGGCGAGGCGGAGCGCCTGGCCGAACAGGCGGCGGGCGATCCGTCGTTGGCCGCGGAAGCCGCGCAGGATTGGAAAAAGGCTTTTAAGGGCAACATTAAGGCGATGCGTGAAAGCTCCGCACTTCCGGCAGGGTTGACGGCTGCGCTTTTCGGACGGATGGTCACGGCGGACACCGACGCGAACATCACCGCGCCGATTCATGTGGCACATGCGTTTACCGTTCACGCCGAAGAGGCCGAGAGCGACTACTTCACCGCTGTCGATGACTTGGGCGGGGATGACCCGGGAGCCGACACGATTCAGGAGACCGAGCTGACGTCGGGTCTGTTCTACGGATATGTGGTCATTGATCTGCCGGGGCTCGTCGCCAATCTGGGCAACGACACGGACCTCGCGGGGCGAGTGCTTTTCAACCTGGTTCATCTCATCGCCGAAGTCTCGCCGGGCGCGAAACTCGGATCGACGGCGCCGTACGGGCGGGCGGCGCTGGTGCTGATCGAAGCCGGCGACCGTCAGCCCCGGTCGCTTGCGGAAGCGTATCGGCATCCTTGCGAACCTAATACCGAATCTGCCGCTGGCGCGTTGGCGAGCTACCTCGAGCGGGTCGATCAAGCTTACGACACCGGCGAGGAGCGTCAGGTCATGAGCCTCGTGGACACCGACTTTCCGAGAGCAAAACGGGGCTCCCTTGCCACGCTGGCAAGATGGGTCGGAACGCTGCCCGGTGGAATCGCGTGAATCACCGCTGGCTGGTTCTGCGTCTTGAGGCGCCCCTGATGGCGTTTGGGGCAGTGTCGATAGACCAGACGGGTCCCACGCGAGAATTTCCGAGTGCGTCGATGTTGATCGGCCTCTTCGCCAATGCATTAGGCTGGCATTGGTCAGATCGGGCGGCTCATCAAGCGCTTCAGGATCGGCTGATATTCGCTGTCCGTACCCAACGAGCCGGAAGTTACCTGACGGACGTGCAGAACGCACAGCTTTCGAAATCGGACACGGCATGGTCGACCGCAGGCGAACCCGAGGGGCGAGGCGGGGCAAGCTACGCCGCTCCGCACCGGCGCAGCAGGGATTACCTTGCGGATCAGTCGTCTCAAATCGTCCTTCGACTCGACCCAGCCGACGAATCGCCGACGCTGGCGCAAATCGCGGACTCGATTGATCGACCGTCGCGGCCTCTCTACATCGGTCGCAAGCCGTGCCTGCCGTCCTGCCGGTTGATGGACGGTTGGGTCACGTCCGAATCCGCCCATGGGGCGTTAGCGGCGCTCGCGGGTTCCGGCGCATACCAAGCCGTCTGGCCGGTCAGCGAAGGGCCGGCCAGCGGCGAGGACGTAGATCGTGTCACGCAACTTCCCGATCTGAGAAACTGGCTCACCGGCCTGCACAGCGGATCCCGCGACGTCGTGGAAGGGCGCGTCTACGGGACATCGCAGGAATGACCCCGCTACATTTGATCCGGGCGGCGTTGTCCATGAACAACCTTGCCCAGTGGTCGGCAGACCGGGGCTGGGTTCGACGCGGCGGACGGGTGACGGGTTTCGACGAAGGCCGCGCCCTGCACCACCTGCTTGACGAGTTGTTCGGACCCGGGTCACTTCGCCCGTTTCGTTTACTGATCGCGGCCGGAGGAAGGAGGGCCAACCTTTACGCCTACAGCGAAAACTCGGCTGCCGGTCTGCGCGAAGCCGCCCGGGCCTATGGGTTGCCGGAACATCTGGCTGTCGTTTCGCCCGATCAGCTGGAAGGGAAGGAAATGCCCGCTGAATGGGCTTCGGGGAAACGACTCGGCTTCGATCTCCGGGCGCGGCCGGTCCGCCGTTTGAAATCGGGGCTCACGGCTGGCCAACAGACGTTCCGCAAGGGCGCGGAACTCGACGCGTTTCTGATCGAGGCGCTTCGCCAGCATCCCGACGACTTGGACGGCATGGCCGCAAGCGAGCGCAGCAGGGAGTCGGTTTATCTTGACTGGCTGCAGGCACGGCTGGGCGACGGCGCGCGGCTCGACCGTGACGGCACTCGCCTTGCGAGCTTCCGGCGCGTTCGCGTGTCCCGCGGTTCTTCGGGTCCCGAAGGTCCCGATGCCACCTTTCACGGCACCCTGGTCGTAGAGAAGCCAGAGCTTTTTCACACACTGCTGATGCGCGGCGTGGGCAGGCACTGCGCATACGGATACGGGATGCTCCTGTTGCGCCCGCCCGGTCGGAAATCAATCCGAGCTCATGCTTAAGGGCCGACTGGGACTCGAAAGCGCCAAAGTTCCCCATCGGGATCGAGCGGGTCTTCTCTATTTGGCCAGGGGCGCGCTGACCGCGCGAGACGGAACCCTGGCGTTCTTGCAAGGCCCGGCCACGCAATCCGATGCGCTTGATCCGGGCGATTACGCGATACCGTTGCAGGGTGTGTCCATGATCCTGCTCGGCCCTGGGTCCACGGTCAGCCACGATGCGCTCCGATTGCTCGCTCATGCCCGCACCGCTCTCGCTGCGGTCGGCGAGGACGGCGTGCGCATGTACACCGCCCCGCCCCTCATTCCGGACCGCTCGGGGCTTGCTCGCCGGCAGGCTCGCTGTTGGGCCAGCGACTCGCTCCGGTTGGACATCGCGCGGCGCATGTACGCATGGCGATTGGGCGAGGTGTTGCCCCATCGAGACATCGAGGTGCTGCGGGGAATCGAGGGCGCCCGCATGAAGCAGACCTACCGGCTGACGGCCCAACAGGTGGGAGTCGATTGGAAACGCCGCCGCTACGACAGGGCAAACCCTAACGCGGCCGATCTCCCGAACCAGGCGCTGAATCACGCTGCCAGCGCCGTGGAAGCGGCGGCCGCCATTGCGGTCGCCTCGACCGGGGCTATTCCTCAATTGGGTTTCATTCACGAAGATCCTGGGCAATCGTTCGTTCTGGATATTGCCGATCTGTTTCGGGACAAGATCACCATACTTTTCGCTTTCAGGGCTGCGAAGCAGGTAGAGGAGCGGCCGGACCTGAGCATCGAACGGACGACGCGCCGGAAAATCGGCCGGGCACTCGCCGATCAGAATGTGATTCCCGCAATGATTGATCGAGTCAACTCTCTGTTCGAGGATACTCCGAAATAGGGAGCTATTGCGCCGATGCCGATGACTGTGGTTGTAACGCGGGATGTCGAAGGTCGATACCGGGGGTTCTTGACATCGTTGATGCTGGAAATTGCACCGGGCATTTATGCTTCTCCCGAGCTTTCCGCAGCGGTTCGCGAGCGACTTTGGAGCGTGCTCTCGTCTTGGTGGAACCACCTGCGTCGAGGTAGTGTCGTGATGATTTGGCGGGATAAGGCGGCGTCCGGATCGCTCAGTATCGAGACGCTCGGCGAACCGAGCAAGGAGATTGTCGATGCCGATGGAGTCCTGCTTCTAAAGCGGCATTAGGCTTTCAATTTCTCCGTCGATCTTTAACAATTCGAGTAAAAGCAGGAGCTTAACTCCTAGAGGCTT
Source organism: Candidatus Azophilus sp. (assembly GCA_965220425.1). GTDB lineage: Bacteria > Pseudomonadota > Gammaproteobacteria > Pseudomonadales > Azotimanducaceae > Azophilus. The sequence continues at coordinate 1,074,441 of OZ244830.1, forward strand.
CCCCGCGGACGCGGGGATAGACCCCATAACCTCGATTTCGTACAGTACGACAACGCGGCTTCCCCGCGGACGCGGGGATAGACCTCCGAGCGGTGCGGAGCTGCGCTGCATCGGCTCGGCTTCCCCGCGGACGCGGGGATAGACCCGGACAACTGGTCGGTCGCCTGAATCCGCACGGGGCTTCCCCGCGGACGCGGGGATAGACCCTGCATTGTAGTTGTGCGCCTTAGCGCGCGCTTGGCTTCCCCGCGGACGCGGGGATAGACCCTTGGCGCAGGAGCCGCAGGAAGAAGAACCGGAGGCTTCCCCGCGGACGCGGGGATAGACCCGTGTCGGCTTGGAGCAGGATCCGATAGTTCGGGGCTTCCCCGCGGACGCGGGGATAGACCCTCACTGCGGTTGAATGTGGGCTGATGCAATTCGGCTTCCCCGCGGACGCGGGGATAGACCCGCACTATGACGTTTCAGAGAACCGATCGGGAAGGCTTCCCCGCGGACGCGGGGATAGACCCGGCTCGTTGCCGATCAGCACGTAGACGCGCTTGGCTTCCCCGCGGACGCGGGGATAGACCCCCACCATAGCGGCGACACACTCACAGGCGGATGGCTTCCCCGCGGACGCGGGGATAGACCCAAGACCGGTATGGGTTGCCAAGGCGCCGTTTCGGCTTCCCCGCGGACGCGGGGATAGACCCCAGCCGCAGCCCCCGCGCCGATCCTTCGGGTTGGCTTCCCCGCGGACGCGGGGATAGACCCGCGATGTAGTTGCCGTCCTGGTAGGCGCCCTGGGCTTCCCCGCGGACGCGGGGATAGACCCCTCTGCCTCGGCGTTCGCGGTGGTCTGCACCGGGCTTCCCCGCGGACGCGGGGATAGACCCATCGTGGCCTACGCCAAGATCATCGCGCAGCGGGCTTCCCCGCGGACGCGGGGATAGACCCATTGAGTTGCCGAGCGCGGGGCATGGCACTGTGGCTTCCCCGCGGACGCGGGGATAGACCCAGGGACGACGACACCATCCAGGGACCGCTCCAGGCTTCCCCGCGGACGCGGGGATAGACCGTAGCAGGCGGCCTATCGACAATCGATGCGACCGGCTTCCCCGCGGACGCGGGGATAGACCCCTTGCCCGGGCCACCACGGCATCGGGTCGCGCGGCTTCCCCGCGGACGCGGGGATAGACCCATCGTGGACCGGCAGCAGTGGGCGCATGTGGAGGCTTCCCCGCGGACGCGGGGATAGACCCGGGATCTGGATTTACCACATCCGGCCAACTGGGGCTTCCCCGCGGACGCGGGGATAGACCCCGCCCACCCGTGCCGAGAACCGCAACGTTCCCGGCTTCCCCGCGGACGCGGGGATAGACCCGTGGCGTATTATGCGGCTGATGTGATCGCGGAGGCTTCCCCGCGGACGCGGGGATAGACCCGTCACCGTAGGGATCCCTGCTGCGGATATCGCGGCTTCCCCGCGGACGCGGGGATAGACCCCTCAGCAGGAGTGGGGTGACAGCCCGGAGAGAGGCTTCCCCGCGGACGCGGGGATAGACCCGTCACCGTAGGGATCCCTGCTGCGGATATCGCGGCTTCCCCGCGGACGCGGGGATAGACCCCTCAGCAGGAGTGGGGTGACAGCCCGGAGAGAGGCTTCCCCGCGGACGCGGGGATAGACCCCAAACCAACATCTTGAACCTCCTGTTTTCCATGGCTTCCCCGCGGACGCGGGGATAGACCCGGTATGTCAGGCACGTCGAAGCCGGCCTCCATGGCTTCCCCGCGGACGCGGGGATAGACCCCCTGAACGAGACGGGCGAGAACGCCGGCAAGTGGCTTCCCCGCGGACGCGGGGATAGACCCTGTAGCCATGAGCGACGGCCTCCACACCTACCGGCTTCCCCGCGGACGCGGGGATAGACCCGTGAGAACCTGGATATCGTCATCGGGGAACTGGGCTTCCCCGCGGACGCGGGGATAGACCCGCGCGCCATACCCGGATCCTGTCGCAGCAGGCGGCTTCCCCGCGGACGCGGGGATAGACCCCGCTACTTCGTGGCGGGCGGCGGCGATGACGTGGCTTCCCCGCGGACGCGGGGATAGACCCCCGGCAGCAGTAGGAACATCGGCATAGGGGTTGGCTTCCCCGCGGACGCGGGGATAGACCGTACTACGACAAGGGCAACGTGTAGATGCTGGTGGCTTCCCCGCGGACGCGGGGATAGACCCTCGAACGATTGCAACGGCAGGCTCGGGAATCCGGCTTCCCCGCGGACGCGGGGATAGACCCGTGTTGCCCGGGTCCATTGAAAAGCCGAGTATGGCTTCCCCGCGGACGCGGGGATAGACCCAACAATGGGAAAGATTATGAGTGTACATAAATGGCTTCCCCGCGGACGCGGGGATAGACCCACGGTAACGATTGTTGGGGTAACTACCATAAAGGCTTCCCCGCGGACGCGGGGATAGACCTGCTTTTCATCACCTTTAAAAGCCAAACAACATGGCTTCCCCGCGGACGCGGGGATAGACCCGAGCGCCAGGCACAGAAACAGCGCGGCATACGGGCTTCCCCGCGGACGCGGGGATAGACCCTGGGCGAACAGGGGTACTGGCTGGAAATTCCGGGCTTCCCCGCGGACGCGGGGATAGACCTTCACTCTGAATCGATCACAAGTCCCGCTCATCGGCTTCCCCGCGGACGCGGGGATAGACCCATGATGCTCATGCGCCCGCCTCCAGCCCTTCCGGCTTCCCCGCGGACGCGGGGATAGACCCCAGTCCGGTGGCATTCAAGGCTTGCCGTTGCCGGCTTCCCCGCGGACGCGGGGATAGACCCGTCACCAGACCCGGACACATCGCCTTCCAGGTGGCTTCCCCGCGGACGCGGGGATAGACCCCAAACACCTACCGAAGCGACGGTGGTGGCACCGGCTTCCCCGCGGACGCGGGGATAGACCCCCGCCGATACCCTTAGCCGCGCCTCCCAAGTGGGCTTCCCCGCGGACGCGGGGATAGACCCTCGACTCTTGTGCGGAACCGCCCGTGGTGCTGGGCTTCCCCGCGGACGCGGGGATAGACCCTCGACTCTTGTGCGGAACCGCCCGTGGTGCTGGGCTTCCCCGCGGACGCGGGGATAGACCCGATGAGCGTTAAGACACGAGAATTCACGCGCCGGCTTCCCCGCGGACGCGGGGATAGACCCTGATCGTCCTCGCCGAGCAGCTCAGGGTTGATGGCTTCCCCGCGGACGCGGGGATAGACCCCATACCGCTTTGGTAGGTGTGGATGTAGGCGTGGCTTCCCCGCGGACGCGGGGATAGACCCTCGCCAATGCCATTGAACCTCAGGATGTTGGAGGCTTCCCCGCGGACGCGGGGATAGACCCGTGTTCACCTGGATCGAGTGCGACCCCTGTATGGCTTCCCCGCGGACGCGGGGATAGACCCCTTGATGATGGTCTTCTGATACTGGCTGGTTCGGCTTCCCCGCGGACGCGGGGATAGACCCCAAGCCGAACTGCACCGACAGCCCTTGGCGAAGGCTTCCCCGCGGACGCGGGGATAGACCCGACAGCACCACGCGCTCGACGGTAATCTCCGTGGCTTCCCCGCGGACGCGGGGAGAGGTGGTCCGGTTTGTTTAGACAGGTTGAGGGCGAAGCTAAGATAGTTTCCGACTGGTTTTTTGCCCTCGTTGAAGCCGTATCGTCCGGCATGTCCGGTCTGCCGTCAACTCCTTCGCGGCAGGCGCTGGAAAGCCTTGCCTGGGGGTGCCGTGCCTTGCGCTCCGGTCGCTCCGCTCCCTGCGCGCAAGGCACGGCACCGCGAAACGCGGGGGGTCAGCCGGCGGCGATCGGCAGGTGAGCCGCCCGCCCGGCGAAGTAGACTTCGGCGGGCGTCTTTCCCGCGAAGGCCAAGTGGGGTCTCCGGTGATTGTAATGGTCCAGCCAAGCGCCGATCACCCGCCGGGCGTGGTGGCCGCCGCACAGTTCCTCAAGGTAAACCGCCTCGTACTTCAGCGACCGCCAGAGTCGCTCGATGAAGCGATTGTCCATCCACCGCCCCTTGCCGTCCATGCTGATCCGCACCCCCGCCTCGAGCAGCGGCCGGGTGAAGGCGTCGCTGGTGAACTGGCTGCCCTGGTCGGTGTTCGAGATCAACGGCGCGCCGTATCGGCGCAACGCCTCCCCGACGGCGCTCACGCAGAAACCCACCTCCATGGTGTTGTCCAACTCCCACGACAACACGAAGCGGCTGGCCCAGTCCATGAGGGCGACCAAATAGAAGAAACCGCCCCGCACCGGAATGTAGGTGATGTCGGCGCAAATCACCTCGCCAGGGCGGATTTCCCCCAGATCCCTCAGTAAATAGGGGTAAATCTTGTGCCCCGGCTGCGGTTTGGTGGTGCGTGGGCCGGGGTGGACGGTGCGCCACCCCACCGCGGCCATCAGGCTGCGCGCCTTCGTGCGCCCCACCGCGTATCCCTCGCGGCGCAAGTGGAACATCACCCGGCGACTGCCGTAATACGGACACTCCATGTACAGCTTGTCCACAACAAGCTGTAGCTCCAGCGTCAGCGCGTCCACCGGCCTCGGCCGGTAGTACAGCGAGGCGCGGCTGACGCCCGCCAGTTCGCACTTGCGGGTCAGCGGCAGGGTCCCGTCTTCCAGGATGAACGTTACCTTCCGGTCTCTTTCCAGAGCGCGGAACCCCGCGAAAAAAAATCCCGCTCCACCACCAGTTCACCGATCCGCGCATAGAGCTGCTCGATCAGCTTGTCCGTCTCCCGCGACGCCGGGTTGCCGGCGGCATTGTCGAACACCTCCAACAGGCCGTCGTGGGCCTGAGTCTTCCACTTGCTCAGTTGATTCGCGTTGATGCCATGCCGAGCGGCTATGGCCCGTACCGTTTCGTCCCCACGCATGGCCTGAATAACCACCTTGCGCTTGAACTCGGCCGTGAATTTGCGGCGTCCCATCACAGGTCTCCCATCGCATGGAAACTACCTTAGCATCCTGTCTAAATTTACCGGACCACCTCTGACAATCCTGGTCAATGCCGCTAGTACCGGGTCTATCCCCGCGTCCGCGGGGAAGCCAGGATTGTCGGGGTGGCGGTGGTCTGGGGGTTGGGTCTATCCCCGCGTCCGCGGGGAAGCCGTAGGCAGCCCGAAGCGCGAGATTGTCAGGTCGGGTCTATCCCCGCGTCCGCGGGGAAGCCTGGATCGGCCTGGTAGATCGCCGCGTACCAATGGGTCTATCCCCGCGTCCGCGGGGAAGCCTCACGTCCCCCATTGGTGTCTCCCTCTCGTCAGGGTCTATCCCCGCGTCCGCGGGGAAGCCGATGGTGGTGATGGCCTTCTCGCCGATGACCTGGGTCTATCTCCGCGTCCGCGGGGAAGCCCGCGCCTCGCCACCGTACCGTCATCCCCCTCAGCGGTCTATCCCCGCGTCCGCGGGGAAGCCATCACCCTCAGGCGATCGTCGCCCAGCGGCTTGGGTCTATCCCCGCGTCCGCGGGGAAGCCACTCGATCACGCACCAGGCGTCGCGCTTCAGCGAGTCTATCCCCGCGTCCGCGGGGAAGCCCCGGAGATCGGCGGGCGCACCGAGGACGTGCGGGGTCTATCCCCGCGTCCGCGGGGAAGCCGTGCCGAACCTCCGCCGCACCGCCCCTATTGTGGGTCTATCCCCGCGTCCGCGGGGAAGCCAGTCCCATCGCCGCGCTCCATCCAGTTTTTGAGGGTCTATCCCCGCGTCCGCGGGGAAGCCGGGAGCCCCGACGTTTACGGGCTACCTGACGAAGGTCTATCCCCGCGTCCGCGGGGAAGCCTGTGGTGGTCGAGCCATCGTACAGTGCGTCACGGGTCTATCCCCGCGTCCGCGGGGAAGCCGCCGTGGTGAACCGCAGACGATATTCCTGTTCGGGTCTATCCCCGCGTCCGCGGGGAAGCCGTATCGATACGCAGCCGCGCCTCGACGATCTCGGGTCTATCCCCGCGTCCGCGGGGAAGCCATCGGCGTGGACCTGATCGGGCATCATTTTCGGGGTCTATCCCCGCGTCCGCGGGGAAGCCCCCGGCAGCCCACCACTGTGCGCCAACACGCCGGGTCTATCCCCGCGTCCGCGGGGAAGCCTTCAGCACCCCTTTGAGCGCCGCCAGGCTCGCGGGTCTATCCCCGCGTCCGCGGGGAAGCCGCGCGTTGCGCGTTGTGGCGTTAGGGTGTAGGGGGTCTATCCCCGCGTCCGCGGGGAAGCCACGTGATCGGCGTGGGCGGATCGCTGTTCACGGGGTCTATCCCCGCGTCCGCGGGGAAGCCGTCGATCTCGATGGTGTCGGCCAGCATCGTGAGGGTCTATCCCCGCGTCCGCGGGGAAGCCCGCAAGACGTGGATAAACTCGCCATGTTGACGGGGTCTATCCCCGCGTCCGCGGGGAAGCCGCGGTACTACCTCCCGATCCTAATGATCCTAACGGTCTATCCCCGCGTCCGCGGGGAAGCCGCAACCGAGACCTATGCCTCCGGTGACGAGGTGGGTCTATCCCCGCGTCCGCGGGGAAGCCTGCTGAGCATCGCCGGAACGGCCACGTATCTGGGGTCTATCCCCGCGTCCGCGGGGAAGCCATCGGCGAGGCCGCGAACGGGACCGGCGAAGCGGGTCTATCCCTGAAGTGGTCCGGTAAATTTAGACAGGATGCTAAGGTAGTTTCCATGCGATGGGAGACCTACGATGGGACGCCGCAAATTCACGGCCGAGTTCAAGCGCAAGGTGGTTATTCAGGCCATGCGTGGGGACGAAACGGTACGGGCCATAGCCGCTCGGCATGGCATCAATGCGAATCAACTGAGCAAGTGGAAGACCCAGGCCCACGACGGCCTTTTGGACGTGTTCGACAATGCCGCCGGCAACCCGGCGTCGCGGGAAACGGACAAGCTGATCGAGCAGCTCTATGCGCGGATCGGTGAACTGGTGGTGGAACGGGATTTTTTTTCGAGGGGTTCCGCGCTCTGGAAAGAGACCGGAAGGTAACGTTCATTCTGGACGACGGGACCCTGCCGCTGACCCGCAAGTGCGAACTGGCGGGCGTCAGCCGCGCCTCGCTGTACTACCGGCCGAGGCCGGTGGACGCGCTGACGCTGGAGCTACAGCTTGTTGTGGACAAGCTGTACATGGAGTGTCCGTATTACGGCAGTCGCCGGGTCATGTTCCACCTGCGCCGCGAGGGATACGCGGTGGGGCGCACGAAGGCGCGGAGCCTGATGGCCGCGGTGGGGTGGCGCACCGTCCACCCCGGCCCGCGCACCACCAAACCGCAGCCGGGGCACAAGATTTACCCCTATTTACTGAGGGATCTGGGGGAAATCCGCCCTGGCGAGGTGATTTGCGCCGACATCACCTACATTCCGGTGCGGGGCGGTTTCTTCTATTTGGTCGCCCTCATGGACTGGGCCAGCCGCTTCGTGTTGTCGTGGGAGTTGGACAACACCATGGAGGTGGGTTTCTGCGTGAGCGCCGTCGGGGAGGCGTTGCGCCGATACGGCGCGCCGTTGATCTCGAACACCGACCAGGGCAGCCAGTTCACCAGCGACGCCTTCACCCGGCCGCTGCTCGAGGCGGGGGTGCGGATCAGCATGGACGGCAAGGGGCGGTGGATGGACAATCGCTTCATCGAGCGACTCTGGCGGTCGCTGAAGTACGAGGCGGTTTACCTTGAGGAACTGTGCGGCGGCCACCACGCCCGGCGGGTGATCGGCGCTTGGCTGAACCATTACAATCACCGGAGGCCCCACTTGGCCTTCGCGGGAAAGACGCCCGCCGAAGTCTACTTCGCCGGGCGGACGGCTCACCTGCCGATCGCCGCCGGCTGACCCCCCGCGTTTCGCGGTGCCGTGCCTTGCGCTCCGGTCGCTCCGCTCCCTGCGCGCAAGGCACGGCACCCCCAGGCAAGGCTTTCCAGCGTCTGCCGCGAAGGAGTTGACGGCGGACCGGACATGCCGGACGATACGGCTTCAACGAGGGCAAAAAACCAGTCGGAAACTATCTTAGCTTCGCCCTCAACCTGTCTAAACAAACCCGACCACCTCTTTCAGTCAAGGCCGGCTCGGCCCGGATTCCTGGACTAGGAGACTCAAAAATGCGGTACAACCCCCCACAAGTGGCGATCGAGAAAGATCTCAAAAGTTATCGTTCACGTGACGAGGTGGCCGACCTGGGGAGGCCGGATACGATTTTCATGGGGAGCTCAAAACGTGATCAGAACGAAGTTATCTTGAGCTTTCAGACCAATCTGGACGTTCCACACGAGACCTACGTGATGTCCCACCTGCTCCACCGTCACGAAGCCGTAGAGCTGGCAAAGACGATCCTGGAGCACTTCGAGCCCACCTCAACCCAGCAAATTCTGAAGACGCTGCGGCGGATCGAAGAAAGGTCAACCGGTCTGGTCGGCAAGGTGTGAACGGTTGAGGCTCTGCCCCAGCCCATGTCACGCGATGGGGCGGGGCGCTTTTAATCTGTAGTTAACGTTGACTTCATGGGAGAATTGTGGTGGGTGAAACAGAGGACAAGTTGATGGTGCTGGAAAAAGAACTTGAGACCTACAAGGCGTCCATAGGAGATTGGACTGATCACATTGGGGAATTCGTGCTTGTGAAGGCAGAAGAGGTAGTGGGCTTCTACTCAAGTTACGGAGATGCTGTTCAGGTGGGCTACAGTCGATTCGAGTTGGAGCCATTCCTCGTCAAACAGGTTTTGGCCTTAGAACAAATTCACTTCCTTCCTCCACTGATGACACCGGCATAATGGGACAGTTCACACTTAGAGTCGACAACAAAGGGCCGCTTCTCAACGCCAGTTTGGACATTAGCCATCCTAGACGGGCAGCTCTAGATAGGGCTCAGTTGCCTCATCCACAGTTTTTTGGTGCCAAGGGACTCGTCGATACGGGAGCAAGTTGTACGAGCATCGATCCGGCAGTTGTTCAACAGTTGGGTCTATCTCCCACAGGAGATGCACGACTGGTCACGCCTTCAACCGGAAATGAACCATTGGATGTCGTTCAATTTGACATTTCTGTTGCTATCTATTCGAAGCTGGACGAACCCCCTCTGAGTATCCCCATCCTTCCTGCTATTGAAACGCCGCTTGCAAATCAGGGGTTTCACATGTTGATTGGTCGGGACATATTGTCAAGGTGCCTTCTTGTCTATAACGGAGTGCTTGGGCACTACACCTTGGCTTTCTAGCCTTTTGGTTGCCTTACGCTTGCGGTAAGGCCCCCGCCGCCGAGGTGGGGCCCAGCTCGGGTATGGTGAAACTCAACAGGATAGTTTCCCAATTTTAAGGGCGTGTCTCAAATCAACGTCCGCCCCTTGAGGCTCGACTCTTGACTCTCAACACTGAGGCGCTGGTTCTACCGGAGTCCTGCATGTACCGCAAGACGCCATAACCCCACGGAGGCGCGCTCCGCCAAATCCGGCTCATTCCTAAATTTAAAAACGTGCAAGATGCCCGCTTCATTCCCCTGTCGATTGAGTTAGAAGTAGTGCATTCGGCGTTACCTCGGATGAGAGAGATGCTGGGGACGCCCCTCTCCAACTGCCTTCATTCGCTATGATAATCGGAATCGCGCGCGGCGTACCGGCACGACCGAACGGTCACGGCCCGCGAATACGGGGGGTCAGGGCGTCTCGCGAATTTTAGGTGGCCGGATGTGGGATCAATTTCGGGGAATCGGCGCTAATGCTTTAAAATCAATGAATTACGCAATACAGGATAGTCATTCCATGAAAGACTTTTATCCAGGCCGTCGCGTGGACGTCCGATCCGGGTCGATGCTGCTCGGGGGGATTCGGCTCACGATGGCGACCAGCGCCAGCCAGGCGGCAATGGAACCGGCGGCAACCGCCATGCCCACACCATCGAGGCCGAAACTCCCCTGCAGCGAGAAGTAGCCCAGGATGAACGTCAGGGTGCCGAGGATGCGGCCGGCCATGATCCTGCCCGCACGGTCCATGGCATAGCCCGCCGGCGTCAGCGCCGCGCCGCCCAGATCGAAAGCCGCGCCGAAAACGAGCCATACCAGGAGTACCGCCGCGGCGGCGAATTCCGGGCCGAACAGGGTCCCGAGCAGCCAGCCGCCGAACAGTATCGACAGTGAACTCAGGGCCAGTCCGATACCCCCGGCGATCAGGCAGACCCTGACGATCAGGCGGCGGAACTTCCGGTAGTCGTCGTGCCACAGCCGGGTCAGATCCGGAAAAACCGCCTGGCTCAACAACACCGCGGGCCGCGAGAGGACGGTGGCGCAATCCCTGGCTGCCTTGAACAGCCCCGCACTCTCCGCCCCCAGCGATGCACCCACCATCAGCGTCGCCAGGCGGTTCGGAAACAATTCCAGAAGCGCCTGGACATAGGTTACCGACAGGAAGTGCGGCAGCCCCGGAAAGGCGGCGAACGACCCGCCTCCGAACCAGGAAATGCGCAGCCCGGACTCGCGGACTTTGCGGCGTCCCAGCCAGATCAGGAACAGGTATTCGATTGCCAGCGATCCCCCCCAGATGGCGAGGAAGATCTCGATACGGGCCGCCGCGATGCTGGCGGCGAGCGCGCCCGCGAAGCGGATCGCCGGACCGACCGCCATCTGCTGCGCAAGCAGGTCGAAACGGTTGATCGCCTGCAGCCAGCCCCGGGCGCTGCCGATACCGGAGAAGAGCAGGGCGCCGCTGTAGAGGGCGCAGTAGCCGACGATCGATGCGTCCCATCCGAGCAGCATGCCCGCCACGGGAGCAAGTGCCGCGGCCAGCATCGAACTCGCCAGCGCTATGCACCGGTCGATGCGCCGGGTCAGTTCGAGAAGCCTGAGCAGCCTTTCGGATTCACCGCCTTCGAGTAGCGGCACGCCCCAGCGCACGATGGTCAGAGAGGGTTTGACGTTCACCAGGCCGCGAACGGTCAGCACATAGACATGGACGAGTACCACCGTGCCGAACTCGGCGAGCTCCAGCGCGCGCGCCAGGGTGGCCATGGCGCCCAGGTTGAGCAGGACGGCTACCAACCGGCCGCTGAACAGCAGCCGAAAGTTAGCGAAGACGCGGTGGGGGGCCATATCGGCAGGCGCGGCCGGACATCGGACCCGGACTATCCGGCCTCCATCGACCCGGGGTGCCGGACATCGGTGCCCTCGACCATGTACACGACATGCTCGCAGAGATTCTTCGCGTGATCGCCGATGCGCTCAAGCGCCCTGGCGGTCCACAGCGTATTGAGCCACAGCCCAGGTTCGCGGGCCGTCGCCTCCCCGGCGTTGCGCACGACGGCATCGTACTCGTCGTCCACCTCGGAATCCGCCGCGATGACGTCGTAAGCGGCTTCCACATCGAGGCGCGCAAAGGCATCGAGTGCCCGGCGCAACATGACCGCGACCAGTTCCGACAGTCGGAGGATCTCCGCATGCCGGTCGGCTGGCTGGGGAAGCGTCGCGGAGGCGATGGCCGCCTTGGCGATCCGGTCGGCTTCGTCGCCGACCCGTTCGAGGTCGGTACCCGCCTTCATGATGCACACGAGCAGCCGAAGATCGGCGGCGGCCGGCTGGCGGAGCGCAATGGTGGCGATGCACTCGTCGTCCAGTTCAACTTCGAACCGGTTGACTGCATCGTCGGCGGCACGCACTTGTGCGGCAAGTGTGCTGTCGTGGGAGGTGAAAGCGCGGACAGCCTGCTGCAGTTGTTGTTCGACCAGCCCGCCCATCGCCAGCAGGCGCATGCGCAGATTTTCGAGCGCAACGCCGTATTGTTCCGATATGTGGCGGTTCATGTGTGCGAATCAGCCGTAGCGTCCGGTAATGTAGTACTCGGTCTGTTTGACCGCCGGATTTGTGAACACCGTCTGGGTGGTATCGAATTCTACGAGTTTTCCCAGGTTTAGAAACGCGGTGCAGTCCGATACCCGGGCTGCCTGTTGCATGTTAGGCGTTACGATCACGATGGTGTAGTCGGACTTGAGGGCTTCGATCAGTTCCTCGATTCGAGCCGTGGAGATGGGATCGAGGGCGGAGGCGGGCTCATCGAGGAGCAGTACGTCGGGCTGCACGGCGAGCGCCCGGGCGATGACCAGGCGCTGCTGCTGTCCGCCGGACAACTCCAGCGCGGAAGCCTGCAGCCGGTCGAGCACCTCGGCCCAGAGCCCGACGCTCTGCAGTGCCCACTCCACCCGGTCGTCGAGTTCCGCTTTCGGCAGGCCGCCCTGAAGGCGGAGCCCATAGGCGACGTTTTCGAAAATCGACTTGGGAAAGGGATTCGGTTTCTGGAAGACCATACCGACCTGGCGCCGCAACCGGGAGACATCCACCTCCGGGGCATGGATATCGTCACCGTTCAACAGGATTCGCCCCGTCACGCGCGCGTTGTCGATCAGATCGGTCATGCGGTTGAAACAGCGCAACAGGGTCGACTTGCCGCATCCGGAAGGACCGATGAAAGCGGTCACCTGCCGCCGCGGAATCCGCATCCTGATGCCGGACAGTACCTGCCGGCCGCCGTAGAAGACCGAGACATCGTCAACGTGAAGACAGGTCGCGTCCATGCCGCGGTCAATTCTCCACGGTTCGATAGCGGGCTTCCAGGCGGTTGCGCATCCACGTGGCACACAGGTTGAGCACCACGACGATTGCGATCAGGAGCAGCGCGGTTGCGAACACCAGGGGCCGGGTCGCAACGACATTGGGGCTTTGAAAGCCCAAATCGTAGATATGGAACCCCAGGTGCATGAACTTGCGTTCCAGATGAATGAAGGGAAAGCTGCCGTCTACCGGCAGAGCGGGCGCGAGTTTCACGACACCCACCAGCATCAGCGGCGCCACCTCCCCGGCTGCCCGGGCCACGGCCAGAATCAAGCCCGTGAGTATCGATGGGCTGGCCATGGGCAGGACCATCCTGAAAATCGTCTCCGCCTGGGTGGCGCCGAGCGCCAGGCTGCCCTCGCGGATCCTCCGGGGTATCCGCGTGAGTCCTTCCTCGGTGGAAACGATGACCACCGGAACCGTGAGCAGCGCAAGCGTCAGGGAGGCCCAAAGCAGCCCGGGCGTTCCGAACGTGGGCGCGGGCCGGGCTTCCGGGAAGAACAGGTCGTCCACGGTACCGCCCACGGCGTAGACGAAAAAGCCGAGCCCGAAGACGCCATAGACGATGGACGGCACCCCCGCGAGATTGTGGACCGCGATGCGGATCGCGCGCACCAGGCTGCCCTGGTGGGCGTATTCGCGCAGATAGAGGGCCGCGATCACCCCGAACGGCGTAACCAGAACGGACATCACCAGAACCATCATGACGGTACCGAATATCGCGGGAAAGACGCCGCCCTCGGTGTTGGCTTCCCGGGGAGCGTCGCTTAAAAAGCCCCACAGGCTCTCCAGGTAGTGGCCGAGTTTCGCCGCGGTGGTCATGCTGTTCGGCTGCCAGGCGCGGATGATCGAGCCGAGCCTGATTGCGGCTTCGCCGCCGTCCATCAACCGGATCGATACCTCGTCGCGGCCGAGCGCGTTCGACAGTTCGGCACGGCGGGCTGCAGCGGCGCGGTACGCCGAGCGCAGCCGCGTTTCCAGCGCCTCGATGTCATCGACCCTGTCGAGTCCGTCGAGCGCCCGGCGGCGGCGCTCCAGGCGCAGGCGCTCCAGTCGGCGGTCGATCTCGTTGATCTCCGAGTCCTGCAGCGCGTCTATCTGCGCGCGCAGGCGGCGTGCGCGCTCGATGCGCTGTGTCAGGGCGAGCCAGGTCGGGCCGCCGGATACGGGCCTCCCGTTTTCAGCAATTTCGTTCAGGAACCCGTACGCATTCCCCCATTCGGCGCGTTCGAAGACGATGACATCGCGCGGCGCCGTAACATTCTTCACCCGGTGCGCGAAGACCCAGCGGAAATCGGGGGCGGCCTCGCGTCGATTGCCCGTCTTGACGAGCCAGCGCTCGACGGGGTCGTCTGGCCCGCATCGCTCACCAACTTTCGTCGCCAGCGCGTCGAGGCGCCGTCCTGCGTGGTCGCGCGGACCGCAGGGGGGCGCCCCTCGCATACCGACCGTACGGCCGCGCTTACGCGATGCATCGGCGTCCGCAGCAGGAAGTGGGTGAGCGATGCGGGCTAACGCCTCGGGTTCTTCTGTCACGGCTTCGAGGTACTGGTCCCTGGAAATCGTCTCCCGTCCCGCCAGTTCGCCAACGATGCGCTGCTCGCCGTCCTGGGCCCGATAGTCGAAAGCGATTACTTCGCCGGGCCAGAAGTGGCCGAGGCCGCGTACCGCCAGCAGGACGAAGAGACCCGCCAAGGCCAGGATACCGGCGCCCATGGCGGCGGCATTCAGCCAGATCCACGGCGCTCCGGAGCGCCGCCAGGCGCGAAGCCCGCGTGACGTCTCAGAGCCTTGCATAGCGGTTTCTCAGGTGCTCCCGCACGACTTCCGCCGCGGTATTGAATGCAAACGTCATCACCAGGAGCAGGAGGGCGATCAGGAAGAGAATTCGGTAGTGCGATGAAGCGACCTCTGCTTCGGGCAGTTCCACGGCGATGTTCGCGGCGAACGTGCGCATGCCCTGAAAGACGTTCAGGTCCAGGATCGGCGTATTCCCGGATGCCATGAGCACGATCATCGTTTCGCCGACGGCGCGTCCGAGCCCGATCATGATCGCCGAGACAATGCCGGGCGCGGCGGTCAGGACGACGATTCGGCTCACCGTCTGCCAGCGGGTCGCACCGAGCGCCAGGGAGCCCTGGACGAGGTGCGCCGGCACGCCGCCTACCGCCTGTTCGGAAACCGAAAAGACGACGGGTATAACGGCAAGTCCCATGGCGATGCCGACGACGAGAGCGTTGCGCTGGTCATAGCCGAGGCCAAACGTGCTCTGCAGCCAGGACCGGGCATCGCCGCCGAACAGCAGCGCCTCCAGTTCGGCATCGAAGGAAAAGACCAGGTAGCCGACAAGAGCCAGCACGGGTACCGTCACCAGCGCCAGCCAGCCCTCCAGGGGCGCCGTCAGGCGTTGCGGGAGCCATTGCCAGGCAAAGGCGAACGCCAGTACGCCCAGGGGCAAGGCAAAGGCGGACAGGAGCACGGCGCTCAGCATGTTTTCGACCAGCGGGGCCAGCCAGAGTCCGGCGAGAAACCCCAGTACGACGGTAGGCAACCCGGCCATTGTCTCGATCCCCGGCTTCACCCAACGCCGCATGGCGGCGCTCATGAAACAGGCCGTGTACACGGCGCCCATCACTGCCACGGGCACGGCGAACAGCAAGGCGTAGAAGGCTGCTTTCAGCGTTCCGAAAAGAAGGGGAGTGAGCGAGAACTTGGGCTCGAAGCCGGTGTCCGCGGAAGAACTCTGCCAGTTGTACACCGGTGTGTCGTAACCCTCGTACCAGGTTCGACTCCACAGGGTCGACCAGGAGATTTCGGGATGGTTGTTGTGCACCGCGTAGGTGGAAATTCGATTTGCATCGGCAAGCACCAGCCGGTCGGCGCCGGGTGAAAAGGCGGCGATCGGCGGGGCCGGCCCCGGTTCGAATGCGAACGACTCCAGCACCCGGTGCGATGTGGTGTGCACCAGGTGCGCGGAGTTGTCGCGCGCGAAGGCCACGAATCCCTTGCGCCTTGGTTCGGCCTGCATGGCCACGATCGGGCTCTCGAACCGGAAACGCCGAACCGGCTCCAGTTCCAGGGTTGCGCCGGCGCGTCTCAGGGACCACTGGGTCACGCTGCCGCTCTCGTCCGCCACCAGGACGGAGTAGCGGCCGAGGAGCATTTCGAGCGCCGTCAGGCGGCGATCGGCTTCTACCAGTTGCCCGGCGCCCTGTTCGACCGGACGCTCCGGGCGGGCGATGTCCGCCAGTCGATAGGCGCCGTCTTTCGAGAAGCGGTAAAGCCAGCGCCCGCCGGGCCCGAAAACGATGTCCGCGGCCGCTCCGGCGGGATCGAGGCGGCCGATCGTCGGAGACCCCAGCGGCCGCGTGTCGTGCGGGTCCGGATACTCGAGCAGGACGGTCGCGCCGGTGTCCTCCAGGACGGCGATCCGTAAACGCTCGGTGTCCCGAAAGACGTCGTAGGCGACGATATTGTTCTCGACATGGGGTTCCAGAGCCGGGGACGATCCGTCGAACAGCGCCTCGAAGCGGCTTGCCACCGATCCCAGGTGGCCGGTGAAGCGACGCTCGTGGACGATGCGGTAGAAGTAAATGCGGTTTTCCGCCGTCAGCACGGCGAATGTGTCCCCGGAGGGATACACCGGTTTGGCTGCCTTGACGCCCCGGTCGGTGAGGGAGAATCGCCGGACACCCGGAGACTGGCCAACCCCGGGGCTCATGTCCAGGAAAACGAGTTCGCCGGACCGGGTAATGAGCGAGGTCACCTCGAAAGTATTGTCGGTGGCGACGGCAACCGGGTCGGCGCCGCCCGGATCCACGCTGCCCAGGCGTTCGACGCTTACCGGGGCGAATATCGGCGCGACGGCCCATACCAGGAAAAAGAAGATGAGCGCGATCGCGGCCAGTACGCTCAAGCCGCCAAGTGCGACCAGTCGTCGTGTCAACGTGTCGACCAAACGATGCCGTCTAGCCCGCATAGCTCACCGATTCTTCCACTGTGGATGCCGATTCGTTCGTCTTGCGGCGCCCTCATCCCTCGGGCTGTCTCGATCCATTGCCATTCTACGCCCGCACCGGCTTGTCCATGCTCTCGTGAGGAGGTTCGACGCAACGCAACTCCGGGAAAGCCTCGCTGGCGGCAGTCTGGCGCCTGTTGCGGCGCCGCTCGATCCGGTTCAGTGCAGTTTTCCGAGTTCCCGTTCGGCGACCTCGACCGGCAGCGGGATGTAGCCGTTCTTTGCAACAACTTCCTGGCCGTCTTTTGACAGCACGAGTTTGAGAAATTCCGCTTCCAGGGGAGCCAGCGGCGTGCCGGGTCGTTTGTTCACGTAGATGTAGAGAAAACGGGCGAGCGGGTAGGTGCGATCGATTGCGTTTTCGGAAGAGGCTTCCACCGCCGGCGTGTCCCCTCGCCGGGAGATCGCGACCGTGCGCACCCCCGGGGTTTCATAGCCGATGCCGGAGTAGCCGATCCCGTTCAACGACGAAGTAACGGCCTGTACCACAGATGCGGATCCCGGTTGCTCGCTGACGGTATTCTTGAAATCGCCGGCGCACAGCGCCGCGGTCTTGAAGTATCCGTAGGTTCCGGACACCGAGTTGCGTCCGTATAGCTGGATGGGCCGGTCCGTCCAGGAGCCCGCCAGGCCGAGTTCGCTCCAGGTCGAAATGTCCCTGGCGCCCCCGCAGCGCTGGGTGGCGGAGAAGACGGCGTCAACCTGCTCGATGCTCATGGACTTGAGCGGATTGTCCTTGTGCACGTAGATGGCAAGCGCATCCAGCGCAACGCGCACGGCCACGGGCCTGTAGCCGTGCTTCTTGCCGAAGGCTTCGAGTTCGCTGGCCTTCATCGGGCGGCTCATGGGCCCGAAGTTCGAGGTTCCCTGGGTGAGGGCCGGCGGCGCGGTGGACGATCCGGCGGCCTGCACCTGCACGTAGACATCGGGATAGGCGTTCCTGAAGGCTTCGGTCCAGAGTGTCATCAGGTTCGCAAGGGTATCCGAGCCCACGCTCGACAGATTGCCGGATACCCCGCTGACCCGCTGATAGGCGGGCAGTTCTTCCGGGCCGGCGGCAGCCGCACTGTCCGGGAACGATCCCGACAGGGCGAATGCAAGCAGCAACAGGGGTGCATGCCGCGTGCCGACAGGGCTGGCCCGCATATTGCACCAAGCCGCTTGTCGAGTTGACGAATGTCTTTTGATTTCGCTCACCTTTATTGCACTTTTCGACGTTCTGAAGCCGTACGAACCGCGCTGGCCGCGCCCTCGCTGGTCTTTTGCCCGTATGCACGCACATGCTCCCTACACCATAGGCGTGGCTATGATTATTCTTGTTATGCGAGGGGTGCCCCCTCGCGCTCCCCGGCTGAAGGCTCCCGCAAGCACGCGCATACGGGCAAAATCCTGCGCGATCATCGCGGCCCTTGGTGCAATATGCGGGCTGGTCGCAACAGGCGATCGGCGCAACATGCGCGTCAGGGCTCCAGTTGGTATTTCAGCGCGAAGACGCAGAAGAACAGGCTGCCCTTGCCGAGTTCGCTCTCGACCTGCAGGCGGGTGTTGTGCCGGCGCAGAATATGCTTGACGATCGCCAGTCCCAGGCCGGTGCCGCCCCGCACCCGGGCGCCCGCGAGGTCGATGCGGTAGAAGCGCTCGGTAATTCGCGACAGATGTTCCGGTGCAATGCCGAGCCCGTGATCCTCTACCTCGAACCGGGCGCCGTCGCTGCTGCTGAACCAGCGTACCGTGATACGTCCCCCGTCGGGGCTGTATCGGATCGCGTTGGCGATCAGGTTGGAGAAAGCGCTCTGCACCTCGCCGGGCACACCCTCGACAACCAGATCTTCTTCGACATCGAACAACAGTTCGTGGGCGCTATTCGACAGTTGCTCGGCTTCCAGGCGCAAAACCTGCAGCAACGTGCCGCCGTTGACGGCTTCAATCGTATCCGCATTGGGCAGCGGCGCGGATTCGAGCCGGGTCAGGGTGAGGAGGTCCTCGACCAGCGACTTCATGCGCTCTGCGGGCGGGCTGAGTCGCCGCGCCAGTTCCGCGACCAGGTCCGGATCGAGCGGTTCGTCGGCAATGGACTCCAGATAGCCGATGATGACCGTAAGCGGAGTCCTCAGTTCGTGGGATACGTTGGCGATGAAGTCCTGGCGCATGGACAACAGCCGGTTCAACTCGGTCACGTCCCGAGCGATGAACAGGGTGCGCTCATCGAGAGGGATGCGCCGCACCTCGAGGCGCATGTGGTCGCTGACGGGCGATGCCATTTCGATCAGTTCCTCCTCGACCTCGCCGTTCATCAAGGCGACCAGGGCGGGGTGCCTGACCAGGCCGAGCAGGTTCTGGCCCGGATCGTCGGGCCCGAGCCCGAGCAGGTGTTGCGCCGTGCTGTTGGCCTGCTCGATCTCACCCATCCCCCGAACCATTACCCAGGCATCGGGCAATGCATCGGCGGTAGACTCGAGAAACCTGAGCCGCATGGCAAGGGACCGGCTGCGCTCCCGGCCCCCGCGAATGGTCCGGAACAGCCGGTCGAGCGGTGTCTGCCAGAAGATGCTGCGAGCCGCCGGCCGCGTCAGCGGTGCGCCGGACCAGCGGAGAAATTCGCGGTAGTCGAGCCAGTTCAGAAAGACAAGGCCCGCCAGTCCCGTTGCGACTCCCCAGGCGACGCTGGACAGCAGCCAGCCTCCCAGCGCGGCGACCAGCGCCAGGACGGCCCATCGAAGGTAATCATCAGAATTGGGGGCCACGTGCCGGCGTCACATCCGTGGCGGGTCCGAATGCGCCGCCAACCCTTGTCGGAGCCTGTTTGGCGATTTGATCACCCCTTATGCGATGCCAAATGTTGCATCAGGTCACGGGAATCAGGTCACGGAAACGCGACCGCTCAGTGAAATTGCGACAATTCATTCACTTGCACCGCGCATTATGACATCAAAGCCTCACGAATCCCCGGCAGCCAAAGCGGCGGCGAGCGCTTCCACCATGGCCCAGCGGTGCGCGGACAGGCGCGTGTCCGTCGCCCGGCGCCAGGCGCTGTGCATGGCGACTACGGTCTGCGCACGGGGATCGATCCAGATCGTCTGTCCGAAGATTCCCAGGGCGGCATAGGTACCGTCCGACCGCAGCCACCAGAAATGGCCATAGCCCGCGTTCGTGTCCGACGGTGCGGTCGATCGCGCCATCCAGCCCTCCGGGAGCAGGCGGCGGCCGTCGTTGGCGGTTCCCTCCAAGAGGGCGAAGAGGCCAATGCGCGCATAGTCGCGCAGCGTCGCGCTGATGCAGCAGCCTCCGTACTCCGCGCCGCCCGGGGCGCCCAGC
Source organism: Candidatus Azophilus sp. (assembly GCA_965220425.1). Lineage (GTDB taxonomy): Bacteria > Pseudomonadota > Gammaproteobacteria > Pseudomonadales > Azotimanducaceae > Azophilus. The sequence goes on from OZ244830.1 coordinate 1,094,387, forward strand.
ATCCAGTTGGCGTCGGACTCCATGCCGAAGGGCCGCCAGATGCTGTGCGTCAGATAGGTAGCGAGGTTGTTGCCGATGGCAGCGCGCAGCACGGCGCCGGCCAGGTTGGTCTCCCCGGTGGAATAGTTGAACTTCGATCCGGGGGGCGCGGCGGTGGGCAGGGCGCGCATGTAGTCGAGGAACGGCAGTATGGCGCTTGGGCTTTGCGATACGTCCGCTTCCGGGTCTTCGTAGTTCTCGTTCCACCCGACCCCCGAGGACATCTGCAGAAGCTGTTCGACGGTGACGTTGTCGTAGGCGCCGCCGGCCAGTCTGGGCAGATATCGGGTTACAGGATCATCGAGGCTTGCGATGTAACCGTCGGCCATCGCCGCGCCGTAGAGCAGGCTGACGACCGATTTGGCGACGGAATAACCCACCCACAAGGTCGATGGGCCGTTGCCGAGTTCGTACCGTTCGTACAGCACGCGACCCCGATTCACCACGATCAGTCCGGTGACACGGGTCTCCCGGACGAAATCGTCCAGCCGATGGCGCTTGCCTTCCAGGTCGTAGGACAGGGCGGAAAAATCGCGCGGCTCGCTGTTCAACGGGTAGGGTCGGCCACTGGCCCGGATGATTCTCGTGGGAAACGTAGAGGCATAATTGCTGAACGCACGCAGGCGTCGCTCGGGACTCCAGACCAGGATCTGCGCCGGCTCGGGATAGGCGTCGTCTTCGACGGCGGCACGGCTCGCGGCGGTAGGAGTAGCAAGTGCAAGCAGGAACCCCAGAGCGCCGAGCGAGATCGTGATAGGCCTGCCGCGCATCAGTCTCCAGGCTCCCGCTACCGTGGCCAACCCTCCCGCTAGTCCAGTTCCACCATCATGGCAAGCAGGTCGCACACTCCCACCTGGCCAAAGCCCATCATGCCGATTCGGACTGTACGCATGCTTGCACCGGAACCTGCCGAGTTCATTGTGGATCGATCGGTTGACAGTGGTGTGACACTACGCGCACCGTTGCCGGAAGGGATCGGGCATCCTCGGACCAGTATAGCCCATGGCGCTCAAAGGCATTGGGGCTTACCCGCCGGCGAGCCTGTCCGTTATTCCGAAAGAGGCGGGCGTCGCGGCGCGTAGCAATCAAACCTGTTCGCCTGCTCGCCCTGGAACCGGCTCGTGCCGCCGCACGATCGCGCGTATATTCGGGACGTTCGGATGTCGGACGGAACTCGTTGACGGTCAGTATCGTAATCCCGGTGCTCGATGACGGCATGTGGTTGCGACGTTTGTTGCGGGAACTGCAGCCTGGCCCGCCGAGTCGGGTTGAGGCGGATTCGGGCACAGAGCGGTCGGATGACGCGGGGAGGCGGGTAGCCCGGGAAATCATCGTGGTTGACGGTGGCAGTCGAGACGACAGCGTGGCCGTGGCGAGAGCCGCCGGGGTCGCCGTGCTGGAGCGCTGCCGCGGTCGCGGCCTGCAACTCGATGAAGGAGCGCGGGCGGCATCCGGTACCTGGCTGTGGTTCCTGCACGCGGACAGCGGCATCTCCCCGGAAGTCCTCGACGAGATCGACGGGCTCTCGGGACGCGCGCCGGGCTGGGGTCGATTCGATGTCAGGCTGGCGCAAACGCCGCTCCTGAGCCTGACGGCGATGGCGATGAACTGGCGGTCCGCGGTCACCGGCATCTGCACGGGGGACCAGGGTATTTTCGTCCATCGCGCGCTGCTCGATAACGTAGGCGGTGTACCCAGGCAGCGCCTGATGGAAGACATCGAGTTGAGCAAGCGCCTGCGGCGCCTCGGGCGCCCGCTGCGCATTCGCACTCCTATGCAGGCTTCCGCGCGGCGCTGGCACAGTCGCGGCGTGCTCAAGACGATAATCCTGATGTGGTGGCTGAGAATCCGCTATCTTTGCGGCGCCCGCCCGGAAGAACTCGACCGGAAATACTATGGTTGATTGCAGCCTGCCATGCCTGTGCGTATTCGTGAGGGCGCCTGCCCCCGGTCGAGTGAAATCGCGCCTGGCCCCGCGACTCGGCGCCCGCGGTGCGCTCGAGGCTTACAGGATGCTGGTCGAGCGGGAACTGGATGCGCTGCAGGAGGTCGAACTGCCTGTAGAACTCTGGGTGGATGGCGATGTCGACAATCACCTGGTGCGGTACTGGTCGAGACGGTACTCCCTCGCCGTCAGGCGCCAGCCGCCAGGAGACCTCGGTTGGAAAATGCACGAAGCGATAAGGAGTTGCCGCGAAGCGGGCCGTGCCGGGATCGTCATCGGCAGCGATCTGCCGGAAGTGGACGCGGACTATGTCAAGCGGGCCGCTTCGCTGCTGGCGCACCACGATGTGGTGCTCGGACCCGCTGAGGACGGCGGATACGTGCTCATCGGACTGAAAGCGCCCATTGCAACGCTCTTTACCGGCATCGACTGGGGGACGGACAGGGTGTATCTGCAAACCCGGGAGAAGATCGACAGCCTTGGACTGAGCGTCAGCGAGTTGCCGGTGACCTGGGATGTCGATACCTTTCCTGACTGGCAGCGGTTCCTGCGCCGCGAGCCCGATTCGGGCGTTTCCGGCGTACGACCGCGATGCCGGGTTCATTGACGGGATACCCCCATGTCTGAAACGCCGCCGCTGTCATTCGAAACGGGTTTTCCCGCCCTGCGCCGCCGGGACATCTCGACCCTGCAGGTCAACCTCGGCTATCGCTGCAATCAACGCTGCCTCCACTGCCACGTCAACGCGGGTCCGCACCGGCGCGAGGTCATGTCGGCGGATACGGTCGATGAGGTGATCGCGCTGTTGCGCCGAGGCGGCGCGCGCACACTCGATCTCACCGGCGGCGCTCCCGAATTGAATCCGGAGTTCCGCCGGCTGGTGGAGGCCGGGCGGGATCTTGAAATCGAGGTTATCGACCGCTGCAACCTCACCGTGCTGTTCGAACCCGGGCAGGAGACCCTGGCGGACTACCTTGCCGCGAAAGCGGTGACCGTGGTGGCGTCGCTTCCCTGCTATCTTCAGGAAAACGTCGACCGGCAACGCGGCAAGGGCGTCTACAGCGACAGTATCCGTGCACTAAGGGTCCTGAATCGCCTGGGTTACGGAACCGATCCGAGGTTGCAACTCAACCTGGTGTTCAACCCCATCGGGCCCGTGCTGCCGCCCTCCCAGGTGCAACTGGAAGCGGAATACAAACGGGAGCTTTTCGACCGCTTCGGGATTATCTTCAATCGCCTGTTCGTCATCACCAACATGCCGATCGGACGGTTCGGCTCCGTGTTGAACGCGAAGGGTCAGATGAACGACTACATGAAGTTGCTGCGCGCCAACTTCAGCGAGGCCAACCTCGATACCCTGATGTGCCGGAACGTCATCAGCGTCGACTGGCAGGGCTTTCTCTACGACTGCGACTTCAACCAGATGCTGCGGCTGCCGGCCATGCACCGGGGCCGGCGCGCCCATCTGCGCGATCTGCAAACGGGCGATGACCTGCACCGGGCATGGGTCGCGACGGGGGACCACTGTTTCGGCTGTACTGCCGGTCAGGGCAGCAGTTGCGGTGGCGCCCTGTCCGCCGAAACGGAACGCTGATTACACGTTTCCCGCGACTTGTCGCGACCGGAATCATGGCCGTGCCTGTGGTGCAGGTAGCCTGTGCAATATGCGGGCTTAGGCGGCGTTGCGCGCCTCGGCCGCCGTGTGCCGGTCTGAGTCCGCCGCCCGGCGCGAAGTGTCTGGATTGCTGAAGGTCAGCGCGCCGTCTTCCAGCGCATCCCGAAGCACGATCTTGCGGTCCTGCAGGTAGTTCTGGGTGTTGCGCCAGGGGTTGCGGTCACCCTGCTTGGGGAAGAGGTGCATCGACCGGGCCATATAGCCGGGCGTGAAGCCGACGATCCAGGGTTGGCGTTGCATGTCCCGGTCCTCCTCGCGAAGCCGCGGCGTGCATTGACGCATGCCCAACTCCTCCATGCGGTTCAGCAATCGGCAGACATAGGCGCAGGTCAGGTCGGCGCGCAGCGTCCACGAAGCGTTCACATAGCCGAAGACATACGCCAGGTTGGGCAGGTCGGAGAGCATGATGCCCTTGTAGTTGATCCTGTCCGGGAAGTGGACCGGACTGCCGTCCACGCTGAATTCGACACCGCCCAGTACAGCCAACTGCAGGCCGGTTGCGGTGATCAGGATATCCGCTTCGATCCGCTCGCCCGATTCCAGTTCTACGCCCGTTTCGGTGATCTCCGCAATTGTGCCGGTGGCGACCGCGGCCTTGCCGCGCTTGATGGATTCGAACAGATCGCCGTCGGGAATGAGGCACAGGCGCTGATCCCAGGGGTAGTAGCTCGGCGTGAAATGTTTCTCCACATAGTCCGAACCCAAGTGCCGGCTGGCGGCATCCAGGAGTTTGGCCTTGATCGATTCCGGGGCCACCCGGGTACGGTGATACACGTACATCTGAAACAGGATGTTCTTCCAGCGGGTCAGCGCATAGGCCAGCTTCTCGGGCAGGAAGCGCCGCAACCGTCCGTTGATGGCATCGCGCTCGGGACGCGAGATCACGTAGGTGGGCGAGCGCTGGATCATGGTAACGCGCTCGGCCGTCTCGGCCAGGGCGGGCACCAGGGTCATTGCGGTTGCCCCGCTGCCGATCACGGCGATGCGCTTGCCGGCGTAGTCGAGATGCTCGGACCAGGCCTGGGGATGCATCACGGCGCCGGCAAAGCGCTCGATGCCGGGAAAGTCCGGCAGATGGCCCTTCTCGTAGTTGTAGTAGCCGCTGCACATGAACAGGAAGTTGCAGGTGAAGTCCACTGGAGTTCCCGATTCCCGGCATCTGGCCCGGACGGTCCAGCGGGCATCCGGCGTCGACCACGACGCCTCGGCGACCTCGTGCCTGAAACGGATACGGGAGGTCACGTCGTGTTCCATTGCCGCCTCGCAGACATAGGCGCGGATGGACGGTCCATCCGCGATGGCCTTGTTGCTGAGCCACGGCTTGAAGATGTAGCCGAACGTATGCATGTCGCTGTCGGAGCGAATGCCCGGGTAGCGGAAGAGGTCCCAGGTACCGCCGATCGCATCGCGGCTCTCGAGGATGACGAAGCTTCTGCCGGGGCATTTTGTCCGCAGATGACAGGCGGCGCCGATGCCGGATACCCCGGCGCCGACGATCACGACATCGAAATGTTCCATGGGAGATCGGTCTCCGGCACATCCTGGAGGATGAGCGATTGTGCCCAGTATCGGCGGTACGATCAATTCGCGGAAGCAAGCCGATCGAATGATCGCCTCGATACCCGTGCGCAGGACTCGCGCGCGATCGGTTGGTTTTAGCGCCTGGGACAGGAGCGTCGGCTGCCCGGACATCCCCTTCCATTTTATTTGGTGTTGCCGGACAATCGACACCAAGCCCGCATATTGCACCAGGCCGCTTGTCGAGTTGCCGAATGTTGTTTGTTTTTTTTTATTTTTTCCATACTTTAGCCCGCATATTGCACCAAGGGCCGCGATGATCGCGCAGGATTTTGCCCGTGTGCGCGTACTCGCGACCGGAATCATAGCCGTAGCTATGGTGGAGGGAGCACGTGCGCGCACACGGGCAAAAGACCAGCGAGGGCGTGGCCAGCGCAGTTCGTACCACGACAGAAAGCCGAACAGTGCAACCAATGTGAGCAAAATCAAATGGAATTCGTCATCTGGATAAGCGGCTTGGTGCAATATGCGGGTTAGGGGCTTGTTCCGAGTATCAACCGCGCTTACACGATGCATCGGCGTCCGCAGCAGGAAGTGCGTGAGCGATGCGGGCTGGGAACCCCTCCGGCGCTCCATGAAGCGAATCGTCTCTGTTGCCCTGCTCTCCCTGCTGACGGCGCCGCCGGCATCCGCCGGATTCGCCGACTCGTTGCGCGACACCAAACCGGATTTCAATGTCCGCTACCGGCTGGAAACCGTCGATCGGGACGGCATCGAAAAGAAGGCCCGCGCATCGACCGCGAAAGCGCGGCTGTCCTGGATCATGCCGGCCGAAGAGGGCCTCTCTTTCGGCTTCGAAGTGGATCAGGTGCTGTTGTTCCCGCCCGGGTCGGAGCAGAAATTCAACTCCACGGAAAACGGCAATGTCGAGTATCCGATCGTTGCCGACCCGCTCGGTTTCGATCTCAACCAGGCATTCCTCCGCTACCGCAGTGACGACTTGATCCTGACCGCCGGCCGCCAGAGGATCCTGCACTTCCGGCAACGGTTCCTGGGCGGCGTCGCCTTCCGGCAGAACGAACAGACTTACGATGGGTTGCGCCTGCAGTTTTCCCGGGGCCCGGCAAGCCTCGACTACACCTACATCGTCAACGTCAACCGCATATTCGGGCCTGGCGACGGTACGCAGCCGGGGGACTGGGAAGGCGACTCCCATGCGTTGCGCGGCGAGTTGAAACCGGCGGAGGGACACCGGTTCGGGGCCTTCGCCTATCGCATGGATTTCGAGAACGACAATGGCCCTGCCAACTCGAACGCAACCTACGGGGTGGACTACACCGCCAGTTTCGGTCCATTCTCTATTACAGGCAGCCTCGCGCGGCAGTCGGACCACGCGGACAATCCGGTTTCCTACGACGCCACCTACTATTCCCTGGAAGCCAGCCTCAAACGGGACTACATGACCTTTACGGGGGGTTATGAGGTGCTTGGCAGCGACGGCGGGGAAGCCGCTTTCCGAACGCCGCTCGGTACCCTGCACAAGTTCCAGGGATGGACGGACAGATTCCTGGCGACTCCGGTAAACGGCGTCGCCGACGCCTATGTCACAGCCACGGCCCGAACCGGCCCCGTAGTGGTTACCCTGGCCTATCACGACTTACAGGCGGAAAGGGGCGGCGCGGACTACGGCCACGAGATCGGCGCTTCGCTCGCCTGGGAAATCAGCGACAACCTGAACGCCCAACTGAAGTTCGCGAACTACTCCGCGAATGAGCACGCCACCGACATCACCAAGTTCTGGCTGATCGTCAGCTATCGGATCTGAGCCACCCACGGTGGCAGGCCACTGCGCTGTTGCTCAAGAAACAAGACTTGTTCATTGGAGTTTCCGACCCGGAAACCGGGTCGCCGACGCGCAGGGAACAACCGTGATTCCATGGAAGTTTCGACCCCCGGGGCTGGGGCGCTGACGCCGTAAGCCCACTCGGACCCCGGCGGCTCAGCCTCGCTCGACTGATCGTACTTTCATGAACGCCAGAGGACGGCGCCGCACTCCGGAGCAACAGGTAGCGGAATGTGTCCATCGATTGCGGTATGCGCGCCGCGACGGACGTTCCCCGCGTCACATCTGACGCACGCCCCCCTCCCCGGCAATCAGCACCCGATCCGCCCGATTGGCGGCGAACAGGCCGTTGCAGACCACGCCGACAATATTGTTGATCTCGGCCTCGAGCGCGAGGGGATCGTCAATGCCGAGGCCGTGTACGTCCAGAATGAGGTTGCCGTTGTCGGTGGTGAATCCCTGTCGCCATTCGGGCGATCCCCCCAGACGGAGCAGAGCCCGCGCCGCCAGTCCGCGGGCCATGGGAATGACCTCCACCGGGAGCGGAAACCGCCCGAGCCGCTCCACGAGCTTCGATTCATCGGCAATGCAGACGAACTCCTCCGACGAGGCGGCTACGATCTTCTCGCGGGTCAGGGCTCCGCCGCCGCCCTTGGTCAGGCGCCGGTCGGGATCGATTTCGTCGGCGCCGTCGACGTAGACGCACAGGAAGGGCGCCGCATTGAGGTCGAGCACCGGGATACCGTGGCCGGCCAGGCGTCGCGCGCTGGCCTCGCTGCTGGCTACCGCCGCGTCGAACTTGTGCCTGATGCGCGCCAGACCGTCGATGAAAAAGTTGGCCGTGGAACCCGTGCCGATGCCGACGACCGATTGCCGGGTAAGCCTGCTTTCGATGTAGTCGAGCGCCGCCGCCGCTGCGCTTTGCTTCAACGTATCCTGCGCCATGTCGTCGAACTCCTTAACACGATCTGCCCCGGGCCGGACGCATTTGTTACCCTCTTTCCCGCGATCAGGAAGTACACAAGCTCTGCCGCCTCATGGGAATGCTGGAACACTACGTCAAGAAGATTCTCGCCTCGCGGGTCTACGATGTCGCGGTTGAGACCCCTTTGCAAGACGCCCGGAGCCTATCGGCCCGCCTCGGCCACCGGGTTGCGTTGAAACGGGAGGACATGCAACCGGTCTTCTCCTTCAAGCTGCGCGGCTCCTACAACAAGATGGTGCAACTCCGTCCCGGAGACCGGGCCAGAGGCGTAATCGCCGCTTCTGCCGGCAACCATGCCCAGGGCGTGGCGCTGGCGGCCGGCCGGCTCGGCATCAAGGCTCATATCGTCATGGGGCGCAACACCCCGAGCATCAAGGTCGATGCGGTGCGCAACCTCGGGGGCCGCATCGTGCTGCATGGCGACACTTATCAGCATGCGGCGGAACACGCTGCCGGACTGGCGGAACGGCGCGGATACGTACTGGTGCATCCCTACGACGATGCCGATGTCATCGCCGGCCAGGGTACGGTGGGCATGGAGATCATGAACCAGCATCCCGGGCCGGACGCCATATTCGTGCCGGTGGGCGGAGGCGGCCTGATCGCCGGCATCGCGGCCTATGTGAAATACCTGCAGCCACGGACCCGGGTGATCGGGGTGGAGGCGGAAGGTTCCGCCTGCCTGGCGGCGGCGCTCAAGGCGGGACGCCGGGTGCGCCTGCCGTACGATTCCCTCGACCTCTTTGCCGACGGTGTGTCGGTGGCGCAGGTTGGACGGGAGCCGTTCAAGATCGCGCGCACCTGCGTGGACAGCGTGGTGACCGTATCCATCGATGAGATCTGTGCCGCGGTCAAGGATGTATTCGACGATACCCGGGCGATCGCCGAACCGGCCGGGGCGCTCGCCGTCGCAGGGCTCAAGAAATACGCCGGGCAGGGCAGGCGAAGCGAAGCGCGGCAGTTCGTGGCGGTCGTCAGCGGCGCGAACGTCAATTTCGACCGGCTGCGGCACATTTCCGAACGGGCTGAACTGGGCGAACACCGGGAGGCGATCTTCGGTGTCACTATTGCTGAAGAGCGGGGCAGCTTTCGGCGCTTCTGCCGGACACTCGGAAAACGGTCGGTAACCGAATTCAACTACCGGTTCGCCGGCGGCGACGAAGCCCACGTCTATGTGGGATTGCAGGTCGACCCGGGGGAAGACCGTCAGGCCGTCGCGGACAGCCTGGTCTCTGCCGGCTACCGGGTGACCGACATGACCGGCAACGAGGCGGCCAAGCTGCACGTCCGGCATATGGTCGGGGGCAGGGCGTTCGGCAGCAAACCGGAATTGCTCTACCGGTTCGAGTTTCCCGAGCGGCCTGGAGCCCTGCTGCGGTTCCTTAACGGACTCGGCAGCCGCTGGAACATCACCATGTTCCACTATCGCAACCACGGTTCGGCCTGGGGACGCGTATTCGCCGGCTTCGATGCGGAAAATGCGGACCGGGCGCGCCTTGCGACCTATCTGGACCGCATCGGTTACCGGTACTGGGAGGAGACGGGCAATCCCGCCGTGGAACTGTTCCTGCGTTGAGGGGTTGAGCAGCCCCGTCAGTCCTCCACGGCGTGGTAGCGCAGGTACTCGTTTTCGAACACCAGGCTGGCGGGGTCCTTGAGGCGGTCGATGTAGAGCCTGCCGTCGAGGTGATCGAATTCGTGCTGAAACACGGTTGCGAGAAATCCCTCGAGTTCCAGTTGCTGGCGGGCGCCGGTATCGGTCAGTGCGGTGACGCGAATGCGCTTGGGCCGTTCGACGAAGCCGCGCAGTCCGGGTACGGACAGGCATCCTTCCCAATACCCCGCGGTCTCGGGGTCGATGACGGTGACCTCCGGGTTGATGAATACGGTCAGCGGCATGGCGGGGATGTCCCCGTAGCGGGTGGGTCCACCGGCGATCTCGACGATCGCCAGACGCAGAGACTCTCCGATTTGGGGTGCGGCGAGGCCGATGCCGCCGTAGTCGTGCAGCGTGTCGACCATGTCGACGATCAGTCGTCTGAGCGGCGCGGCGCCGATGGCCTTGCGCGGTATGGGCCGGGCAACCTGGCGCAGGGTCGGATGTCCCATACGGATGATTCTTCGGATGGCCATCAACTCGCCTCGGCAGCCCTTTCAGAACCCTAACCGCTTGGAAAACGTCTGCCAACCGGCATCGGTCAGCACCGCGTCCAGGGGCACGTCCCAGGGCGCGGCAGGCAAGGCCGCGGCGTGCTGAATCTCGTGAGCCACGCCGATGAGTGCGGGACGGAGACCGATCGGTGTAGCGCCGAAATGCCGGTCGTAGAATCCGCCCCCCATGCCGAGACGGTTGCCGTTGTCGTCAAAGGCAACCAGCGGGGTCAGCACGACGCCCAGCGACAGCGTGGGCACAGGGCGGGCGGCGGGCGCCGGCTCCTCGATGCCGTAGCGGTTGGCGACCAGCGGCGCCGTGGAATCGTAGGCAAAGAATTCCATATCCCCGTCCCGTCCGATCACCGGCAGGGCGAGCCGTTTGCCCATGAGCCTGAGCCGTGCGAGCAGCGGGTCGAGATCGGGTTCGCCGTCGATGGCGAGATAGGCGGCGATGCGGGAGGCCCTGCAGGCAAGGGGAGAACACAGGAAGTGCCGGCAGATTCGTATCGAATGGCGCCGTTGCGCGGCCGCGGAAAGCGTGCGCCGCGCCTGGCGGAATCGTCGCCGGAGCGCGGCCCGGCCCGTCGCCGGCGTCATGCGGGACTGTCTGGAGGGCGGCGAAGACGTCCCGGACCGAGGAGCGGGCGGCGGTGGTGCGGACGGTGGATTCATTGGTCGCCCTTCCTCCTTTTCTCCACGATCGGGAGATCGAGACCTGGGCCCGGACGGATTGCCGAATGCGCGGGAGGCCGCGGGTTCGGGCTCCGGCCGGTGGAACGAAGTCTCCCGATAATGCCGCTGATGGTCAGCTCTGAACCGTTGTGGTTCAAGGCGGGGACCCGGGCGGCGCCTAAGGCTTCCCGAGCGAGAGACATCTCGCGACGGGCGGGCACACCGGCAGCAGCGCCGAAGTCTCCTTAAGTTTCTATAACGGCTCAAGGACGACACCAACTGGCGCACATTCCAGGAGACTGCGGTCGAGTATAGCGAAACCCGGGCGATTTGCAGGACTTGACAATGGCTCGAATCTGGCGCGATATAGGACGGTTTAGCGTTGGTGCGGAGGGGCCTGACTGCGCGGTGGGCGGATCAGACGGCTTCGAGCGGATTCTGTTCGTCAATCACCTGCTTGAGCTTCTCGGCCAACAGATCGATCCGTTCTTCCGTCTGCTTGCGCCGCGTCTCCGAGCCGAGGTACTCATTGGCGATATTGAGCGCCGCCATAACGGCGACCCGGTCGAGCCCGATCACTTTCCCGGCGTTCCGGATAGCCTGCATCTGCCGGTCCACATGGCGCGCCGACGCCCTGAGCGCATCGACCTCACCCGGGCCGCAGGCGACTTCATAGTCCTTCTCGAGAATGTTCACGGTGACGGTTGTGGTGGCATCGCCCATGGCTGCTAGTCCTGTTCCAATCCTTTCAATCGGCCGATCATTGCCTCGACGCTGGATTTGGCCAATTCGTTCTTTTCGATCAGCGCGGCCCGCTCCGAAGTCCAGTTCCGTTGTTGTAGCCGCAAGGCCTGGTTTTCCCGCGCCAGCTTGAGGTTGAGTTCAATCAATGCCTCAACCCGACTCTCGAGCGCGCTCCATCCTGATTCAGTACGGTCGGTCATCGAGCGTTTCCCTTGCTTTGTGCAATAGTGTGGCCGGAAATTGAAATCTTGTGAAGCGTCGAAGGTCGGAGTTGCAGGCGATGTGAGCCTTGTTAGCATACTCGCGGGCAGCCTGGACGGGGCGGCGCCCCGGATGTGGGAGACCGATGAGCGCTGAAGCAATTGTCCGCGACGAGTATCGGCACCGCCGCCGCGGACTCATGGAAAGGATGGCGGCGGGCGCCGTGGCGCTGATTCCGGCCGCCAATACCCGAACGCGCACCCGCGACATCGACTACGTGTTCCGCCAGGACAGCGACTTCTGGTATCTGACCGGATTTTCCGAGCCCGGCGCCCTGCTGGTACTCGTTCCGGGCCGGGGCGAGGGCGAAGTCATCCTCTTCTGCGAGGAACGTGACGAGCGCTACGAACTCTACAACGGCGAACGGCTCGGTCCGGAACGGGCGCCCGATGTCCTCGCTGTCGACGAAGCCTTTCCGCTCAGCGAACTCGCGTCGATTGTTCCCGGTCTGCTCGAAGGCGCCGGGAAGGTCTACGTCACGCTCGGTGACTACCCGGAGTTCGACAGGAGCCTGTTGGCCTGGGTGTCCGGCATCCGCGCCCGGGAGTCCGGCGGAGTCGTTTCCCCGGGGGAGTTCATCGGCCTGAAATCGCTGCTGCACGAGCAGCGGTTGATCAAGTCCGACGCCGAGCAACGGCTGCTCTCGCGAGCCGCCGAAATCAGCGCGGATGCCCAGGTGCGAGCCATGCGCGCATGCCGCGCGGGAATGAACGAGACCCAACTCGAGGCGGAGCTGGTCTATGCGTTCATGCAGGGCGGCGCCCGCGCTCCGGCCTATCCGCCCATCGTCGGCGGGGGCGCCAACGCCTGCGTGCTGCACTACATTGCCAACAATGCCGACTTGCGCGACGGCGACCTGGTGCTGATCGATGCAGGTTGCGAATTCGAGCACTACGCGGCGGATCTGACACGCACGTTTCCGGTCGGCGGGCGGTTCTCGAATGTGCAGCGGGAGCTGTACGAGATCGTGCTGGAAGCCCAGAATCGGGCGGTGGGCGCCTGTGTGCCTGGCGCCGACTTCAACCGGCCGCACGAGGTGGCTTTGCACGTCATGATCGAGGGTCTGATGTCACTGGGGTTGCTCGACGGCAGTCTGGAGGAGATTGTCGAGTCCGAGAGCTACAGGGCAATCTGTCCGCACAAGAGTTGTCACTGGCTCGGACTCGATGTGCACGATGTGGGCGGATACCGGGTCGACGGCCAGTGGCGAAAGTTCCGCGAAGGCATGGTGCTCACCGTCGAGCCGGGCCTGTACATCCGCCCGGGTATGCAAAACGTCGATGCCAGGTGGCGGGGCATCGGTATCCGCATCGAGGACGACGTGCTGGTCGGCGGAGACGGTCCGGTGGTCCTGACGGCGGGAGCGCCGAAGGAAGTGGCGGAAATCGAAGCGGCGATGAACGGTGGCGGTTGATTCGGTCGATGTCCTCGTGGTCGGCGGTGGGCTGGTCGGCGCCACCGCCGCTCTCGGTGCGGCTGACCTGGGCTTGAGCGTTGCGATCGTCGAGCGGCGGCGTCCGCAACGCACGAAGGGCAGGCTGGGCATGGACCTGCGTACCGTCGCGCTCGCGCCGGCCTCTCAGGCGCTGCTTGTCGAACAGGATCTGTGGCGGGAACTGGCTCCGGCGCCCTACCGGTCCATGCGTGTGTGGGAGGAACGTGGCGCCGCGGAGATCCGGTTCGAAGCCGGGGAGGCCGGGCGCACGGAACTGGGCTGGATGCTGGAGGTCAGTGAAGTGACGATGGCGCTCTGGCGCCGGCTCGAGGATTGTCCCCGGGTCACCTGCCTGGTCGGCGAGTCACTTGCGCATCTTGCGCCGGGGGCGGACCGGGTAGAGGTCTCGCTGGGTGGCGAAAGGCTGGGTGCGCGCCTGGTCGTCGGGGCGGACGGCGCTCGCTCGGCGGTCCGCGGGCAACTGGGCGTCGGCGTCACGGAGTTGAAAACGGATCAGATGGCCATCGCAACCGTTGCACGTACAGCCAGAGCCCATGACGGGATCGCCTGCCAGCGCTTCATGCTGGACGGGCCGCTGGCACTCCTGCCGGGCAACGATCCGCACAGGGTGTCGGTTGTCTGGTCGCAGCCGGCGGACAGTGCGCGGCGGCGCGGGCAACTCGGCGATGCCGAGTTCGGCGCGGAACTGGCGCACGCCGCGGGTCTCGCTCGCAGCGACGTTGTGGAGGTCGATGAGCGTGTGGTCTTTCCGGTGTCTCAGATAGTCGCGGACAGGCTGAATCCCCATCCGCGGGTACTTGTGATCGGCGATGCGGCCCGGGTCATCCATCCGCTTGCCGGACTCGGCGTGAACCTCGGTTTCGAGGATGTAGCGGGCCTCTTGAACGTATTGAGGCGCGTCGTGGATATGGATCCCGGCGCCGACGGCCTCTGGCGCGCCTTCGCACGGCGGCGCAAGGCGCGGAGCATTGCCATGATGAGATTTCTTGCGGGTCTCAGGGCTTTCTACGGCATGCGGCAGCCGCTCCCGCACTGGATACGAAACATGGGCGTACGGCTGGTGAATCGGGCGGGACCGGTCAAGCGGCAACTGCTTCGGGAAGCGCTGGGCTTCGGGCCGATTGCCGAAAAGTTGCGCTGAAGGCATCGGCGCTGGAACATGAACAGGAAAACGGCGCTCCATGACGAACATGTCGCGGCGGGCGCCAGGATCGTCGGATTCGCGGGCTGGGACATGCCGTTGCACTATGGCTCCCAGGTCGCCGAACATCACGCGGTACGCACCGGCGCCGGCGTCTTCGACGTTTCGCACATGACGGTCATCGATGTCGCCGGATCCGGCGCCCAGGCCTTTCTCCGGCGGTTGCTCGCGGGAGATGTCGCGCGCCTCGCCAGGGTGGGGCAGGCCCAGTACACCACCCTTTTGAACGACGCCGGCGGGATCGTTGACGATCTGATCGCCTACCGTCTGCCACAGGGCTACCGGCTGGTGGTCAACGCGGCGACCCGGGACAACGTGCTCGACTGGCTTTTGAATCACGTTGCCGGCGAAGTGAGCATAGCGGAACGGGATCTGGCGATTCTGGCGGTGCAGGGGCCGCGGGCGCTGGCGCGTTGCGAAAGCATCGGCGGCGTGCGGGCCGCGGCGTCGATTGCGCGATTCAACGCCCTGACCGCGCGGAACTGGACGATCGCCCGGACCGGCTACACGGGCGAGGACGGGTTGGAGATCATGCTGCCGAACGCCGAAGCGCCCGTGCTCTGGCGGCAATTGCTGGCAGCCGGCGTTCGTCCGGCGGGCCTGGCGGCGCGGGATACATTGCGGCTGGAGGCGGGCTTGAACCTCTACGGGCAAGACATGGATGAGTCGATCAGTCCCCTGGCCGCGAATCTGGGGTGGACGGTCCACTGGGGTCCCGACGACCGGGACTTTATCGGCCGGCGGGCGCTGGAGGCGGAGCGGGCGTCCGGCGTTGCCTGGAAACTGACGGGATTGGCGCTCACGGTAAAGGGCGTGATGCGCAGGGGTCAGCGGGTGCTCACGGAGGCCGGCGAAGGAACGGTCACCAGCGGCCTCTTTTCGCCCACCTTGGGTTACAGTATCGCCCTGGCGCGCCTGCCGGTGGAGGCATCGCAGGCGGTCGATGTGCTGATCCGGAACCAGCCGCGCCGCGCGCGCATCGTCCGCCCGCCGTTCGTGAGAAGCGGTCAGCGGCCGTGAATGGCGCCAGCCTCCTTGGTACAGCCATCGATTGAGAAGCCCATGAGCGAAACACCGACCGAACTCAGGTACGCCAATACACACGAATGGGCTCGCGCGGAAGACGGGTTCGTCACCGTGGGCATCACCGACCATGCCCAGGAAGCGCTCGGCGATGTGGTCTATGTGGAATTGCCGGAACCGGGTCAATGGGTAGCGGCCCGGGAGGAAGCGGGCGTGGTCGAATCCGTAAAGGCGGCTTCGGATATCTACGCACCGGTCTGCGGCACGGTCGTCGAGATCAATGACCTCCTGGAAGACTCTCCGGAAGCGGTCAATCAGGATCCGTATGGAGACGGCTGGTTCTTCAGCATCGAGCCGCACGATGCGGCCGAGATGGACGAACTGCTGGACGCCGAGGCCTACATCGAAACCTGCGCGGCGGAAGACGAGTAGGCAAGGCCACGGCATGCCCTTTATCCCCCACACATCCGAGGAAGCAAGCGCCATGCTTCATGAGATCGGCGTGGCGGACATGGAGGCGCTGTTCGACGAAATCCCCGCCGAACTGCGCTCCGACGCGCTCGAGGGGGTGCCGGCGGGGATGGGCGAGATGGCCATGCTGCGCTGGATGGCGGACCGGGCCGGCCGCGACCGTGGCCTGCTCTGTTTCGCCGGGGCCGGCAGCTACGATCACCACATTCCCGCCGCCGTGTGGGACCTGGCTGCCCGGGGTGAGTTCATGACCGCCTACACGCCCTATCAGGCTGAGGCGAGCCAGGGCACCCTGCAGGTCATCTTCGAGTACCAGTCGATGATGAGCGAACTGACGGCGATGGAAGTTTCCAACGCCAGCGTCTACGACGGCGCTTCCGGGCTTGGGGAAGCGGTGCTGATGGCCGTGCGCGCCAACAGACGGGCAAAAGGCGGGGCCGTGCTGCTTGCGGAGTCGGTTCACCCGCACTATCGGGAGGTGGTATCCAACGTCGTCGGCAACCAGGGCGTGCGGATCGAGACCCTGCCGATGCGCAACGGCGCCATTGACGTCGCCGGGCTTCCGGAACGCAACCCGGTGGCCGCGGTGGTCGTGCAGCAGCCGAACTTCTTCGGTCTTCTGGAACAGGTGGACAGGGTCACGGACTGGGCCCACGCCCGCGGCGCCCTGGTGATCGCGCCGGTCAACCCGATGACGCTGGCCGTACTCAAGCCGCCTGGCCGCTGGGGCGCGCAAGGGGCCGATATCGCCTGCGGCGACGGTCAGCCGCTTGGCGTGCCGATGGCATCCGGCGGTCCGTCGTTCGGCTTCCTGTGCTGCCGGAAAGCGCTGGTTCGACAGATGCCCGGGCGGCTGGTCGGCCGCACCGAGGATCTCGACGGCAAGCCGGGATATACGCTGACGCTGCAGGCCCGGGAGCAACACATTCGGCGGGGCAAGGCCACTTCCAACATCTGTACGAACCAGGGACTCCTGGTTACCGCGGCAACCATTCACATGGCGCTTCTCGGCGCAGCGGGTCTCGCCCGCGTCGCGCGCGCCTGCCGGCGGAATGCGCTGGGCCTGGTCGGTCGCCTCGACCGTATCGCGGGGGTGGCCGCCAGGTTCGCCGGGCCCTTCTTTCACGAGTGCGCGCTGGACCTGCCGCAACCCGCGGATGCGGTGCTTGGCGCTCTGCTCGAGCGGGGCGTACTCGGCGGCGTCGCGTTGGGCCGCTACTTCCCGGACATGGCCAATACGCTCCTGGTCTGTGCGACGGAGAAGAGCACCGAAGCCGATATCGAGACCTATGCCCGGGCGCTGGAGCGGGTGTTGGCGTGACCACCGTTTTCGACATCGGGCGCTCCGGGCGCGGCGCCAGGGCGCAATATCCCGGGGGGCGTGCCGAGGAGGATGCCCCGCTGTCCTGCGTGCGTGGCGCTGACCGGCACGAAGCTGCAGCGGCGGGGCGGCAGGACGGATTGGCGGGGTTGCCGGAAGACCTGTTGCGCCAGGCGCCGCCGAACCTGCCCGAGGTTTCGGAACTGCAGGTCGTGCGCCACTATACCAACCTGTCCGCCCGGAACTTCTCGATCGACAGCCAGTTCTATCCGCTGGGTTCCTGCACGATGAAATACAACCCGCGCGGCGCGCACCGCGCGGCGAGCCTGACCGGTTTTCAGGACCGGCATCCGCTGACCCCGGAGGGCGCCAGCCAGGGGTTCCTGAGCTGCCTCCACGAACTGCAGGAGATACTGAAGGACATTACCGGCATGCGCGGCATGTCGTTGACGCCCATGGCCGGGGCGCAGGGGGAGTTCGCGGGCGTTGCGATGATCCGGGCCTACCACGATGCCCGGGACGATGCGGAGCGAACGGAGATTCTGGTACCCGCGGCCGCGCATGGCACCAACCCGGCGACCGCCGTCATGTGCGGCTATCGTGTGCGGGAGGTGGAACTGGACGGTTCGGGCGACATCGATATCGAAGCCCTCAAGGTGGCCGCCGGCGCGCAGACCGCGGGGCTCATGATGACCAATCCGTCCACCTGTGGCCTGTTCGAGCGCAGAATCAGCGAGATCGCGCGCATCGTCCACGATGCCGGCGGACTCCTCTATTACGATGGCGCCAATCTGAACGCGGTGCTCGGCAAGGCCAAACCCGGAGACATGGGTTTCGACGTGCTGCACCTGAACCTGCACAAGACCTTTGCCACGCCCCACGGCAGCGGGGGGCCGGGCGCCGGGCCCGTGGGCGCGGGCGAGCGCCTGCTGCCGCACCTGCCGGTGCCCATGGTCGGCCGGGAGCGCGGGCGCTATCGCTGGCTGACCCGCCACGATCTGCCGGGCAGCATCGGGCGCCTCTCCGGCTTTGCCGGCAACGCGGGCATCCTGCTGCGCGCGCTGGCCTATTCGCTCATGCTCGGCCGCGATGGATTGCGCCGGGTCGGACGGTTCTCGACGCTGAATGCCAACTACCTGGCGGCGCGGTTGCACAAGGCCGGCTTCGATCTCGCCTATCCGGACCGGCGGGCGACCCACGAGTTCGCGCTGACCCTGTCGCGGCAGTCGAAGATGTACGGCGTCACCGCCATGGACTTCGCCAAGCGCCTGCTCGACCACGGCGTACATGCGCCGACGACCTATTTCCCTCTGCTGATCCCGGAATGCTTCCTGATCGAACCGACGGAGACGGAAAGCAAGGACGAGTTGGACCGTTTCGTCGATGCCATGACGGCGATCGGGCTGGAAGCGGAACAGGAACCGGATCGCGTCCGGGGCGCACCCTACAGCCTGCCGGTTCGGCGCCTGGATGAAGTGAAGGCGGCCCGGGAACTGAATCTGACCTGGAAGCCCGGTCAATAAGCCTGGGCCGCCCCGCTGTCGCACCAGGAACAACAGTGATTCCCAGGAAGTCTCGACGCCGGCGGACCGGGGCGCCGACGTTTGACGGCGGCCCTCAGCCGAGCGCGCGCTCGAGTTCCGCAATGCTGTCCATCGGCAGCGAGCAACTCACCCCGGAACAGGCGAAAGCGACCGGTTCCGGCCCGGACGTCGCCGGCAGCCAGGGCGGTACGGCGCCGGCGCCGGCAGGAATGCCATAGACCTTCCGCCAGGGGCGGTACCCGTCGGAGAGCGCCCGGCGCCATGCGCGAATCGCCTCGCCGGAGCCGCGCACGATCACCAGTTCTCCCGGATGAAGCTGCTCTTCCAGGGCCGTCAGCAGCGTGCAGTGCCCGGCGGGATAGCGCTCCATCATGGGTCTCGCCGCATCGAGGGCGCCGGCGGCCGCATCCAGCCAGGCGGGGTTGCCGAAAAGCCGGCCGAGGCGGGCCAGGCACTTGGCGGCCACACCGTTGCCAGGCGGCTGGGCATCGTCCAGGGTAGGTTTCGGGCGGTGGATGAGCCGTTCGCCCTGGTGCGCGGTGAAAAAGAAACCGCCTCTTTCTTCGTCGTGAAAGTTGTCGATCAGCGAATCGGCGAGTTCCGTGGCGAACCGTGCGTCGACATCGCGCCATTCGGCTCCGAGGAGCACCAGGAGTGCATCGAGCAGGTTGGCGTAGTCGTCCAGGTAGCCCCGGTGCCGTGCTACCCCCGCCTTCCAGGTCGCAAACAGAACGCCGTCCCGCCACAGGCGATGGCGAATGAAATCCGCGGCTTGAGTTGCCGCGGCCATCCAGGCGGGTTCATCGAGTGCCATGGCGGCCTTGGCCAATCCCCGGATCGCCAGCGCGTTCCATGCAGTCAACACCTTGTCGTCGAGACCGGGACGCTCCCGCCGGGCGCGTTCGTCGAACAACTTGCGTTTCGCGCCGGCGAGTAATTCGTCCGCTGCGTCCGGTTGCAACGACAGGCGTTGCACCACGGAACGCCAGGAATCGTAACGGTGCAGGTTCCATTTGCCCTCGAAGTTGGCGGGCTTGTCGATGCCGTACAGGGTCTCCACGACAACGTATTCGTCCGGCGTCAGGAGCCTTTTGATCCTGTCGCGGCGCCAAACGTAGAAGCGGCCTTCCTCGCCTTCGGAATCGGCATCGAGAGCGGCGAAGAATCCCCCCTCGGGATGCCGCATCTCGCGTATCAGCCAATCGGCGGTTTCCCGCACGGCGCCTTCGAACAGTGTATCGGGACCCAGGGCAAGCACATCGGCGTACAGGGACAACAGTTGACCGTTGTCATAGAGCATCTTCTCGAAATGCGGCACCATCCACTTGCGGTCGGTCGAATAGCGGCAGAAGCCGCCCCCGAGGTGGTCGTAGATGCCGCCCCGGGCCATTTTCGTCAGGGAGGTCGTAACCATGTCCAGGGCGTCCCTGTCCCGATGGCCGGCACGCCCCTTGTATGCCTGATGGTGCAGGAGCCGCTCCAGCATGGCGGGCATGGGAAATTTGGGCGCGGACCCGAACCCGCCTTCCTGGCCGTCGTAGGTTTGTTCAAGCCGGGCCCGCGCCGCATCGATCAGTGCACCGTCATCGAGCCCGCCACCCTCCTCGCCAGGCCGGTCGAGGTGGCTCATCGCCTCGATCAACCGGCGGCCCTGATCCTCGAGGTCGTCGCGCCGGTTCGCGAACACCTCGCGGATGCGCAACAGCAGGTCGGCGAACCCGGGCAGCCGAAAGCGGGGTGATTTCGGGAAGTAGGTTCCGGCAAAGAACGGGACGAGCGTCCGCGGATCGAGAAACAGGGTCAGCGGCCAGCCGCCGGTCTGCCGGGTCAGCAGTTGGTGCGCGGTCTGGTAGACCTTGTCCAGGTCGGGCCGTTCCTCACGGTCGACCTTGACGTTGACGAAGTGGGCGTTCATGACCGCGGCGGTAGCGGGGTCTTCGAAGGACTCGTGCGCCATGACGTGGCACCAGTGACACGACGAGTAACCGATGGACAGCAGAATTGGCATGCCGGACGCCCGCGCGTCGGCAAGCGCCGCCTCGTCCCAGGGCTGCCAGTCGACCGGATTGCCGGCGTGTTGCAGCAGGTAGGGGCTGGTCTCGCTGGCCAGTCGGTTGCTCATGGGCCGCACCATATCATGCCCCTGGCGCAGCTTTCCGCTCGCCGCCGGCAACCGCCTGACAGGACCTGAAATGCCATGCCGGGCGGGGCGCGCCGGCCATCGGGACGATCCATCCGGCCGGATGTGCCCGGTTGGTATTTCGGGCATGATTGAGGTTCAATCGACCTGCTTTCGAGCGGTGGACATGGGGGATCGCTTGGTAGATGCGGACGGCTTCAGGCCGAACGTCGGTATCGTGGTGGCCAACGACCGCGCCCAGGTTCTGTGGGCGCGGCGCGTCGGCGGCCGCGATGCCTGGCAGTTTCCCCAGGGCGGTATCGGCCCCTCCGAGACGCTGGAGGAAGCCCTGTACCGGGAGTTGTACGAAGAGGTCGGCCTCGAACGCGATGCGGTCGAGCTGGTCGCGCGAACCCGGGGGTGGCTGAAATACCGGCTACCCGAGGGGCTGCGCCGCCGCGACTCCAGCCCATCGTTCATTGGACAGAAACAGAAGTGGTTCCTGCTGCGCATGGTCGGAGACGACCGCGAGGTGCGTGTATCCGTATCCGACAGGCCGGAATTCGATGCCTGGCGCTGGGTGAGCTACTGGTATCCGGTGGGCCGGGTAGTGGCGTTCAAACAGCAGGTCTACCGGCGGGCGCTCACGGAGCTGGCCCCGCACCTGGCGGTCTGAGTTTCCGGTGTTAAACCAGCTTCAACACATCGTTCAGGAAGTCGCCGGCGCGCCGTCGTTGCACGATGCCTTGAGCGTCATCGTCCGCGAGGTCTGCAATGTCCTGTCCATCGAGGTCTGTTCCGTCTACCTGAAGACGCCGGACGGGCAGAAGTACGTGTTCGCCGCCAACGAAGGCCTGAACCCGGACTCGGTCGGGACATCGACCATCGATCTGGGGGAGGGCCTGGTCGGCCTGGTCGGTGCGCGGGCGGAGCCGATCAACCTGTCTTCGGCAAGCGACCATCCCAGCTTCCACCCCATGCCGGAGCTGGGGGAAGAGCCGTTCAACTCGTTTCTCGGCGTACCGATCGTCCACCACCGCGGCACGCTCGGCGTGCTCGTCGCCCAGCAGCGCGAGCCGCGGCGCTTCGATGCGGACGAAGAGGCGTTCCTGGTGACCCTGGCGGCGCAGCTTGCCACCGCCATCGCTCACGCCGAAGTAGCGGGCGGCATCGAATCGTTGCTCGATTCCGACCATGCGGTCAGGGATTTCAGAATCAGCGGCCTGGCCGGCTCGCCGGGCATTGCCCTTGGCGCCGCCACGGTCATGCAGCCGGTGACCAGCCTCGACGATGTGCCCGATCGGGAAGCTGCCGATATGACCGTCGAGCTGCTGCTTTTCGACCAGGCGGTGGGCACGGTGCGCGGCGATATCCGGCGCATCAGCGAGCAGTTCGCCCAGAGCCTGTCCCGGGAGGAACTGGCGCTTTTCGATGCTTATCTGCATATGCTCGACGACGAAGCCCTGACCGGCGATGTCCAGGATCGCATCCGCCGCGGCGAGTGGGCCCAGGGCGCACTGAAGAACGTGATCCGCGAGCACATGCGCAGCTTCGAGCAGATGGAAGACTCCTATCTCAAGGAGCGGGCGACGGATGTCGAAGACCTTGGGCTGCGTGTGCTGGCCTACCTGCAGGATATCGGCGCCCGCGAGCGGGATTTCCCCGAAGAGACGATACTGGTCGGCGAGCAGATCACGCCCAGCATGCTGACCAACGTGCCGTCCGGCCGGCTGAAGGGCATCGTATCCGTGCGGGGCTCGGTCAATTCCCATGTCGCGATACTGGCTCGCGCGCTCGGTATACCGGCGGTGATGGGTGCGGTGGATCTACCGATTTTCCAGGTGGACGGCCAATCGCTGATCGTGGACGGGTTCTATGGAGAGGTGTATGCGAACCCGTCGCAGGCGCTGACCGAAGCCTATCGTGAACTTATGGAAGAAGAGCGCGAGTTCGCCGAAGAACTCGACGAGTTAAGAGAACTTCCATGCACTACCCTGGACGGTTGGCGAATCCTCCTGTGGGTGAACATCGGCTTGACCGGCGACATTTCCCGGTCGCTCGACCGGGGTGCGGAAGGGATCGGCCTGTTTCGCACGGAAGTCCCGTTCCTCACCCAGGACCGCTTCCCCACCGAGGATGAGCAGCGCAAGCTCTACCGCGAGCACATGGAGGCGTTCGAGCCCCGGCCGGTGACCATGCGCACCCTCGATGTCGGCGGCGACAAGGCGCTTCCCTATTTTCCCATTGCCGAAGACAACCCCTTTCTCGGCTGGCGCGGCATTCGCGTCACGCTGGACCATCCGGAGATCTTCCTGGTGCAGGCCAGGGCGATGCTCAAGGCCAACGCCGGACTGAACGGGGTTTTGCGCATCATGCTGCCCATGGTGTCGAACATGTTCGAGGTGGAAGAGGCCAGGAAGCTGGTCGACCAGGCGCACCGGGAAGTGGTCGAGGAAGGATTCAGCGTCAAGCCGCCCCTGTTCGGCGTGATGGTGGAAGTGCCCTCGGCGGTCTATCAGGCGCGGGCGCTGGCGAAGCGGGTGGACTTCCTGGCCGTGGGTTCCAACGACCTCACGCAGTACATGCTCGCTGTCGATCGCAACAATCCCCGTGTGGCCGAGCTGTACAAGGACGTTCACCCGGCCGTGCTGCGCGCGCTTCGGGAAGTGGCAAGGCATGCCCGGGCCGAAAGAAAGGGCCTGGGCATCTGCGGCGAACTGGCGGGTACGCCCGTGGGCGCCGTACTGCTGATGGGTATGGGTTACCAGGTGCTGTCCATGAACGCCACGAACCTGCCCAAGGTGAAGTGGGTGCTGCGCAACATCAAGCGCACCGATGCCCGGCGCATGCTCTCCCGGGTGCTGAGGATGGAAACCGCCCAGGCGATTCAGCAGTACATGGAAGGCCAGCTCATCAAGGCGGGGCTTGGCCGCGTTGTCCCCAGCCACCACGACCGGGTCCAGGCCGGGCGGTCGCATTAGTGCTCCGTCAAGCCAAAATCTACGGGTATTCGCGGGTCTTTTTGGCCCCTGACTGCGTTGCTCCTCCTTGCATGGGGCCTGCCATGCGGCGTCGTCGCGCCTTGCCAGGAACCAAAAATCCCATGCGCCTACTCGTAGATTTTGGCTTGACGGAGCACTAGCTGAAAACGAACAACATTCCGAAACTCGACAAGCCGCTTCGTGCAATATGCGGGCCGGCGGGTTCGAACGGTTTTCGTCAGTAGCGGCCCGCCGCGAGCCCGGCGGCTACCGCGAGACCGGCGGGCTGCTGCAAAAACGGCGGAGTGCCGGTCAGGATAGCGGGATTCTGTAGTTGACCCGCTCCAGGGCGCTGCCGCCGGGCGCATAGCCCTGTTCCGACAGGACGATCTCGTCCACTCCGCGGATGACAGCCGTGCTGGCCCTGGTGCCATAGTCCCGGCCGGCGATGAAACAGGGTGCGATGCGCCGCTCCCAGTCCAGCGGCCGCCCACGGTGGGGCAGCCGCTCATCGGGCGGTACGGTGTCGTCGCGCAGGGACGCGATCAGTGCATCCGCCGTGGGACCGTCCTCGACCGCGCGTTGCAGCCGATCGATACCGTCCACGACTTTCGGCCAGGTCACGCCCGATTCGGCGTTGGTCAAGCCGTGGTAGCCGGGCTCGAGTGCCTGGGTAACGCCCCGGTTGGAGGTACAGATCAGGTCCTCGCCGTCCCACAGCAGCAGGTTGAAGCCCTGATAGTCCTGCCCGCGCAGGCATCGGGCGTATTGTGCGGCGGTGGCGGCGCCGCGCAGGAAATCGCCGGCCAATGCGCCCCGGGACCGTGCCGCTTCCGGCCCGCCCCGGCCAATGGGGTTCCTGGGTGGCGGAACGGCCGTACCGCTCCGTACCGATTGAGGCGTGTCCTCGAGTCCCCTCACCGCGAAGTTGGTGACCGCCGCGAAACGTCCCTGCCTGTCGATGCCGAGCCAGGTCCCGCCGGCGACGGTGTCCCGGCCGGCGAGCAGATTCGGGACATCGGGCCAGAAATGTGCGGATTGCGCCGGCCGGTCGTAGAATTCATCCCGGTTGGCCGCGACGATCAGCGGGGCATCGGACCGAATCCGGTAAGCTAGCAGAATGAGGCACATGAGGAGGCGAGGGAGCGATGAAGACGGCGGTGCGGCAGTATAGTGGGTTGTTTCCGGGTTGTCCCTCGAAGCGGTCCACGCCGTCGCGGCGTTCTCCGGCCACCGAAAGATGCGCATTCGGCATGCCGGTCGCGTGGACGCGGGCGTTGGTCCGTTCCAACGCCTGGCGGCGCGGTCCGCGTATTGGCCGGAGTTGACCCGTGCACTATCCATCCATCGATCCCGTGATCGTCGCGATCGGACCCCTCGCCGTCAGGTGGTACGGCCTGGCGTACCTGGGGGCGTTCGTCCTCTGCTGGTGGCTGGGCAACCTGCAGAGCCGGCGGGCGTACCCGGGCTGGACCCGTCCGCAGGTGGCGGACCTGGTGTTTTACGGTGCAGTGGGGGCGGTGATCGGCGGCCGTATCGGGTACGTGGTGTTCTATGCGTTCGAGCCCTTTCTGCGCGATCCGCTGGTCCTGCTGAGGATCTGGGACGGCGGTATGTCGTTTCACGGGGGCCTGCTCGGGGTGGTGGCCGCCATGGCGTGGTTCGGGCGCCGTGTGAACCGGGGTTTCTGGCAGGTGGCGGATTTCGTGGCGCCGCTGGCGCCCATTGGGCTGGGTCTCGGGCGCCTGGGCAATTTCGCCAACACCGAATTGCCGGGCCGTGTGACGGAGGCGCCCTGGGGCCTGGTCTATCCCTGCAATGCGGATGCCGTGCGCAGCATCAATGTGCTCTGTTCCGGCCAATGGGAATCCTTTGCCCGGCACCCTTCGCCGCTGTATCAGGCATTGGCGGAGGGTGTCGTGCTCTTCATGCTCGTCTGGTGGGTTGCCGCCCGGCCGAGGCCAGCGGGCCTGGTCTCGGGTACCTTCCTCTGTGGTTACGGCGTACTGCGATTCATCACCGAGTGGTTCCGGGAACCCGACCGGCATATCGGTTTTCTGGCCTTCGACTGGCTGACCATGGGCCAGTTGCTGTCGCTCCCGATGGCGATCGTTGGTATGCTGACGATCCTGTGGGCATTGCGCCGCTCCCCCGCCGATCGATCGGGCCGCGAATCCGCTAAAGGGGCATGAAACAGTACCTGGACCTGTTGCGTCATGTCAGAGACGAGGGCGTTCACCGCGGCGACCGGACCGGTACCGGTACCCGCAGCGTCTTCGGCCATCAGATGCGTTTCGACCTGGCCGCGGGCTTCCCGCTGGTCACCACCAAGAAGGTGGTATTTCGCCTGATCGCACACGAGTTGCTCTGGTTCCTCTCCGGCAGTACCAATATCCGATACCTGCTGGACAACAACGTGCACATCTGGGACGAGTGGGCGGACGAGAATGGCGAACTCGGTCCGGTATACGGCTCTCAATGGCGGTCCTGGCCGGCGCCGGACGGCAGCACCGTCGATCAGATCGGCCAGGTTCTGAGCAGCATCGGCGAAGACCCGAACTCGCGCCGGCACATCGTCAGCGCCTGGAATGCGGCGCTGGTGGACAGCATGGCGCTGCCGCCCTGTCACACGCTGTTCCAGTTCTATGTGGCCGACGGAAAACTGTCCTGCCAGCTCTATCAGCGCAGTGCCGACCTCTTTCTGGGCGTGCCGTTCAACATCGCCTCGTACTCGCTTCTGACGATGATGATCGCCCGGGTGACCGGATTGCAGCCGGGCGAGTTCGTGCACACCCTGGGCGATGCGCATCTCTACGACAATCACCTGGAGCAGGCCGATATGCAACTCTCCAGGGCGCCCCTGCCGCTACCGGCGGTGCGGTTGAATCCCGGCGTCAGGGATCTGTTCGAATTCGGTATCGACGATTTCGAGTTGCGCAACTACCGGTACCACGACGCCATCAAGGCGCCGATCGCGGTCTGAGCTGCCCCCGCTGTAGCGCAAGGATTGGATTGCGTTCACAGGCGTTCCAATGCGGCCGAGCGCCGTAAGCCCGCTCGGAAGCCTGCCACGACCGGGCCGGCTCACTCGCGAGCGGGGCGATCGACGGCGGCGCGCGCCGCATTGCGAACCGAGAATCGCTTCTTGCGCCGATAGGGGAATACATCGATGACCTGGCCTTCGCGAATGGCGCGTTGCAGTTCGCGCCAGTAATGGGGATCGAACAGGTCGCCGTGCATCCGGGCGAATAGTCGCTTGGTCTCGGCCCGACCGAACAGGAAGCGGCGGAATTCCTCGGGAAAGACATCGTTCGGCGCCACCGAATACCAGGGATCGGCAGACATCTCGTCCTGCATGTTGCTGGCCTCTGGAATGGCCCGGAAGTTGATGTCGGTGAGGGTGCAGATTTCGTCGTAGTCGTAGAATACGACCCGCCCGTGGCGGGTGACGCCGAAATTCTTCAGCAGCATGTCACCGGGGAAGATGTTGGCCGCGGCGAGTTGTTTGATCGCGTTGCCGTATTCGTCCAGCGCATCGATCAGGGCTTCGCCCCGTGCGTTTTCGATATAGAGGTTCAGGGGCGTCATGGAACGCTCGGTATAGAGATGACCGATGCGTACCACGTCGCCGTCGACGGCGATGGATGCGCCGGCCACCGACCGCAGTTCGTCGAGCAGTTCGGGGGCGATACGCGCAAGGGGCAGGGCGAGGTTCTCGAATTCCTGCGTATCGGCCATGCGGCCCACCCGGTCATGGCTCTTGACCATGTAGTACCGGTTTCGGACATCGTTTGCCGTGACGTACTTCTGTGGCGAGAACTTGTCCTTGATGACCTTGAACGCCGTCTGGTAGGACGGCAGCGTGAAGACCGTCATCACCGTTCCCTTGATTCCGGGTGCGATCACGAAGCGGTCGCTGGAGTTGTCGAGATGCTTGAGGAAACCGCGGTAGAACTCGGTCTTGCCGTGCCGGTGCTCGCCGATGGAGGCGTAGATTTCGGAACGCTTCTTGTTGGGCAGCAGGCCGTGCAGAAACTCGACGAGCCCGAAGGGATAGGTTGCCCGAACCATGAAATAGGCGCGCGTGAAGCTGAACACGATGGACAGTTCGTCCTCATCGCAGATCAGCGTATCGACGTAGACCCGCCCCGCCCCGTCCAGGGACAACGGCAGCGCGAAGGGCCGGCTTCTCTCGCCGTACCGCAAACGGCCCACGATGTAGGCGCCCTTGTTGCGGAAAAAGAGCGAGTTGACCACGTCAATGCCCAGATCTTCGGTTCCGTTGACATCCAGTCCCGCCTCGCCGAGTGAGCGGAGGATGCTCGCGACGTCGCGGTAGAGATCCTGCCAGGGAACATCGCCGGCCCGTTCGACGAGCATCTGCCGAACCGTGGAAGCCGCCCCGCGGGCGGCCGTGTAGGTCGTGTACACCGGGTCGATGGAAGGGGGCGGCGCCTGCTCGAACGACGAGAAGACGAACATGTGCTCGTCGATGGGGTTGGCGTCGCCGACGGCGCGCCGGTAGGTGGAGTTGTAAACGGTCTCGGCAAGCTCGCCGTCCGGCCGGGTGGCGATCAGCATGCTGTAGCGCGCTTTTACTGCCGGCCAGAATCCGGGCTCAGGCTCCGGTGTATCGGCCCGGTGGCCGCCGATCCTGTCGAGAATTGCCTCGATGTGCCGGTTGTAGAGGTTCAGGCGGCTCGCGCTCGCCTCCTGAATGCCCGGCCAGTCCGCCGACAGGAAACGCCGCTCTGCCGCCGCGGTAATGGCTTCGAATTCGCGGCGGTAGGCGCGGAAGCGGTCGAAGATCGTTCGTGCGGCGCGTTGTGCATCCATGCCGTTGCTGGGGCTGAAGCGGCCTCAGCCACCGGTACCCGGAACCGCGAAGATATAGGCTCTGGACCGAAGCCGCCAGCGCGGGCGCCTGAGGGGCACACGGGTGGGCGGGGGACTCAGTAATGGCTTCTCAGCACGTAGCCCTTTTCGATCATGCAGTTGCGGTAGGCTTCGAACGAGGGGGACTCGAAGGGCATGGGCGTGGTCTCGTCGATGCCGAATTGTTCATGACAGGTGCCGTTGTCGATCCTGTACTCTCGCTCGGTCTTGGCCTTTTCGGCCTGCCAAAAGTGGGTGGGATGCTCTTGAGGACGGACCGCACAAGCGGAGAAAAGAACGGAAAAAGGGATTGGAAACAAAAGATAACGGAGCTTTCGGTTGTTCATTTCAGCCTCCATTTGCCTGCCGATGGTAAGCGTTCGGTCGGCCCGTGATATTTGTCGCCCAAGCAGGTAAGTCGGCTTCCGAGCTCCAGAGTTTCCGTGGCACGGCGCGGGATCGCCTGGTGCGTGCGCTCGTTGCATCACGGCACGACCGAACGCTTGCTGCCGATGCCTGGCTTGAATAGGCATTTAATTCCTACGGAATAATGTACCTATACATGCTGGCGCATGCAAGCGGCCGTTCGAACTTTGTTTCAATCGCTCCCCTGTGAGTAGAGGCTGCCGCCGGCTCTGCACGCTATCGCGTTCGGAGCCTGTCCGGTCGTCTTGTGAAGTGCCGGAAGAAGCCGGCAAGCGGGCTTGAAAACGCGCGTGGCGGGCGATTGGGATCTGTCTCGGACTAGTCATCAATCTGACACGGATTTGTCACACGGCACGACTAACTTGCGTCCCCGAAACGCTCGCCGCGGGTCGTGGATCCGTGCTTTCGACCAACGATTTCCGGGAGACTTCATGATCCTGCAACTGCCGAGGATGAGCGCGCTGGCGCTCGGCACGTTTTTCCTGGTTGCCTGTGGCGGCTCGTCGGACAATGCTTCGCCCGGGGCTGTCGTGGTTGTCCAGGAGGTGCAGAGGGACCCGCCGCCTCCGCCGTCACCGGATCCTGACCCCGATCCGGAACCCGGGCCCGGAGACGGTACAACGACGGCCAGCGTTATTCCCGCAGGCCTCCAATCCGTCATAACCGATTCCGGCGATACCGCCGGCGCGGGCTTCGGCAACAAGCCGATCTACGCCATCGATGTTGCCCAACTGATCGACGGCCGGCTCGATCCCACCGGCCTGTTGCTGGGCAACGACTTCATCTTCCAGATCTCGGGCGGCGCACTGCGCGTCACTCCCCCGGAGAGCGGTGGCTGCGAACTGGATATGGCGCCGGGCGCGGTGCTGGCCGGCGGCGGCTCCGAAGATTTCCTGGTCGTCGAGCGGGGCTGCATGCTGATGGCCGATGGTTCCGGCGGCGACGGAATCCTGGATCGGCCCATCGTCTTCACCGCGCGGGCCGAAGTGGACGGCGACGCGGAAAACAGCGACCGCGGCCTCTGGGGCGGCCTGGTCATCAACGGTTACGCGCCGATTAACCACTGCCCCGAGGGCGCGGCAGGCGGTACGGACGACTGCACCAAGGAAGGCGAAGCCAATTCCGGGCTGTTCGGCGGTTCCGATGCCAACGACAACTCCGGCGTTCTCAAGTATGTGAGCGTGCGTTTCGCCGGTTCCAATGTAGACCCGGAGAACCAACTGAACGGTATTGCCTTCCAGGCTGTCGGCGATGCCACCGAGGTCGATTACATCCAGGTACACAACAACCTGGATGACGGTATGGAGTTCTTCGGCGGCACCGTGAACGCCAGGCACGTGGTGCTCACCGGCAACGCCGACGACTCGCTGGACTGGACGGACGGCTGGACCGGCCGCATCCAGTATCTCTACATCGAACAGACCGACTCGGCGGACAACGCCATCGAGGCGGACAACCGGGAAGGCGATGAAGGCGCCATGCCCCGGTCGAATCCCACCATCGCCAACCTGTCGGTGCTGGGCAATCCCGGCGAGAATGCCTTGCGCCTGCGGCGCGGGACCGGCCTGGCGCTGCGCAACAGCTTCGTTGACGGGTCCGCCACCTGTATCCGCGTGGACGGCTCGAGCCGCGACCTCCTGGGCAGCGACCTCACCGTCGAAGGCGTGAGCTTCGCCTGCGCGGAAACGCACGGGAACGACAGCGACGGGGCCGTGGCGGCCTTCCTCGGCGGCGCCACGAACGTATCGCAGAACGGCGATGCGGTGGACCCGGTGAGTATCCACGACACGTTCTTCGACAACACCGATTTCATCGGCGCGTTCGGCAGCGAGGACTGGTCGGCCGGATGGACTTACGCCGGCTCCGTCAGCTTTGCCGGGCAGCCGAAGTCCGGCTGCCCGCAAGGCGCCTCCGTGTCCACGCGCGACCTGGGCGGCATGCGGCTCTGCCGGTTGAGCGGCGCGGTCACCGAGGATGTGCTGCTCACCGGCAACAACCTCTTCGACGCCACCGACTTCATCGGCGCGGCCGGAAATGCCGACGAGGATTGGACCCATGGTTGGGCGGCCGGCATGCCCGGAACGGCTACCGATTCCGAATGTCCGGACGGCACCACGCAACTCGACGAAGACGATTGGGTCGGCGGCCGACGTACCTGCCGGATGGCGGGCACGATCACCGGCGACCTGACGTTGACCCGTTCCAACTACTACCTGCTGGACGGCAAGGTCACCATCGGTGGCGACAACCGGGATTCGGCGGTACTCAATATCGAGTCGGGTACGACGATCATCGGTGACGACGCGGAAGATTTCCTGGTCGTCTCCCGGGGTTCGCGCATCGAGGCGAACGGTACGCGGCACTCGCCGATCACCATGACCGCGGCCGATGACGTGACCGGCAACGTTGCGAATCCGGCCGGCGCCAAGGGCCTGTGGGGCGGGCTGGCGATCAACGGCAATGCGCCGATCAACGACTGTCCGGAAGGCGCCCGGGGCGGCACAACGGATTGCGCCAAGGAAGGCGAAGCCAATTCCGGCCTCTTCGGCGGCGACGATGCGAACGACTCGAGCGGCACGCTGCACTACCTGGTGGTGAAGTACGCCGGCTCCAACGTCGACCCGGAGAACCAGTTGAACGGCATCGCCTTCCAGGGCGTCGGCGACGGCACGGTGGTGGACTACATCCAGGTCTACAACAATCTCGATGACGGCGTGGAGTTCTTCGGCGGCACCGTGAACGCCAGCCACGTGGTACTGGTGGGGAACGCCGACGACAGCCTCGACTGGACGGGTGGCTGGGTCGGGAGCATCCGGTATCTGCACATCCTGCAGCCGGAAACGGGTTCCGCCGACAACATGATCGAGGCCGACAACCGGGAGGGAGACGAGGACGCAACGCCCATCTCGGAGCCCTGCATCGCCAACATGACCATGCAGGGACGTTCCGGCAAGCGGGCCATCCGGCTGCGGCGGGGTACCGGGCTGCACCTGTACAACTCCGAAGTCTCCGGTTCCGCTACCTGCCTCTGGGTACAGGGCGATTCGCTCAACCACCTGGGTACGCGCATCCGCTTCTCGGGCGTGGGCCTCGGCTGCGCGACGGTCAACGAGGGCGATGACGAACCGGCGGTACGGGCCTTCCTCGATGGCTCCACCAACGTCACCCGGGACGACTCCACGCCGAACCCGGTGGCGCCGCCGGCCGCGAATTGCGATGACGACGACGGCAGTTCCATCATCGGCTCGGACATCGCCAACTGGGGATCCGGCTGGACGGTAGGGCTGGACAACTGAGAAAGGCGAGGGAACATCGTCGGGCGCGCATGGCGGGCCCGGCGACGGTCGCGTTGAAGCATCGGGTGATCGGGTGAGCGCATGCATCGAAGTTTGACAACAATTCCGCCAGCGATACTGGCGTTGGGGCTGCTGGCAGCCGGGGGAGGTGCGGCCGCTGAGGAAGCGACCGCCCAGGAGCCGGCCACCCTGGAGTCGGCCGCCTTGCAGGCGGCGGTGGAAGAAGCGCAGACGACCCTTATCGTCAACGCCGGCCGGCCCGTCGAAGAAATGGTTGTCCTCGGCCGGTTCATTCCGGATGAGAAGCGCACGACCTCCGAGGTGTCCAATGTCCTGGACTCCGAGGGGCTGTCCCTGCTGACGGATACCAGCGTTGGCGATGCGCTATCCCGGGTGACGGGCCTTAGCCTGGTGAGCGGCAAGTATGTCTACGTGCGCGGCCTGGGGGAGCGCTATTCGTCGACGCTGCTTGACGGCGCGCGCATCTCCTCCCCGGTACCGTTCCAGAAAACGGCGCCGCTCGATATCGTGCCGAACAGCATCGTGCGCAACCTGCTGGTGCAGAAGACTTTCTCCCCGGAGTATCCGGGCGACTTCAGTGGCGGCGTGGTGACGATCCGCACCAGGGCGACGCCCGAGGAAAACTATATTTCGGCCAAGGTGCAGATCGGCGGCAACTCCGAGACCACCGGCGGCGACGGCCTGTCCTACCACGGCGGCGGTGACGACAACTGGGGCTTCGACGACGGCACCCGCAATATCCCCGACAACATCAAGCTGATCTCGAGCGAACAGTTCGAGGATACGCCCTGGCCGGAAAGCGCCGGGCTTGGCGCCAGCTTCTTCAACCTCTGGCACATCCGGGAGAAGGACAGGCTCAAGCCCAACTACACCGGCGACGGCGAAGTGGGCTACCGGTACGACTTCGACAACGGCGTCTCCGTGGGCGGGCTCGCGGCCGGCAAGTACAGCAACGACTACAACAACCGGGACAAGGACTACCTGCGCTACGAGTTCACGGGTGTCGACGGGGGCAGCACCCAGACCGTGGATTACCGGCAGTTCACCACGCGCCAGACCATCGACTGGAGCGGCTTTCTGAACCTCGGCATCGAGTTCGACAACAATCATTCGATACAGCTTTCCCAGGTGATCCTGCGCCAGACCGACGACGAGACGCAGCAGTTCCGGGGGTTCTCCAGCGAGGACGACGTCACCACCGGCACCCGGGTGGTGAGCTACCGGCTGCAATGGACGGAGAACTATATCCGTTCTACCCAACTCAAGGGCGAGCACTACTTCGATATCGGCGGGTTCGACCAGCTTTCCGTCAACTGGCGGGCGATCGACGGCGCCGCCACCCGGGACGCTCCGGATACCCGCACCTATACCTACGCCGACAATTCCGACGGGCTCGAAGCAGTGGTCACGCCCAACCGGCAGGCCGCCGGCGACTTGCGCGATGTGTTCCAGGCGCCCGACCGGGTCTTCTCGAAGCTCCGGGACGAGATCGAGGAGTACGGTGTCGACATCAGCCTTCCCGTGATGCTCGGCGGCGTGGAAATGGACATCAAGGCCGGCTGGTCCGACTATCGGCGCGTTCGCGACAACCGCGCCCGTTTCTTCCGCTTCGATATCACGCCACAGGCGCCGGACTACGTAGCGCTCATGACGCCGGAACAACTGTTCGGGCTCGACAACTGGGGCAAGGGCTATCTCGATGCGCGCGACTTCTCGGCGGGCGCGGCCAACGCTGCCGGCATCTTCCCCTTCGCCTCGTCGGGCGAGGAAACCGGTTCGTTCTACGGGGGAATCGATGCCCAGCTCACGCCGCGCATCCGGGCGGCGGTGGGCGTACGCTACGAGGATACGACCCTGTCCGCGGACGCTTTCGGCGGCAACACCGAAGAAGGCACGGATAACGCGGTAAGCCAGGACTACAAAGACACCCTGCCGGCCGCTTCGCTGACCTTCGAGTTCGTCAACGACCTGCAGCTCAGGCTCGCCTATTCGAAGACGGTGAACCGGCCGAGCCTGCTGGAGATCACGGGCACCACGATCCGCAACCCGGAAGACTCCAACCTGTATCGCGGCAACGTCTTTCTCGAGCCCGCCAGGCTCGACAACTTCGATGCCCGCCTCGAATGGTATTTCGGCGCCGGCGACAGCCTGTCGGTGGGCGTGTTCAGAAAGGAGTTCGACAACCCCATCGAGATCGGCAAGGTACAGGCGCAGAACGACATCTACACCTGGTTCAACGGCGAGGAAGCGACGCTCGAAGGTGTGGAATTCGAACTGCGCAAGGATCTTCCGTTCGATGACTGGTTCGGCATGGGCGAAGCCTGGAACTATTTCACCGTGAACGCGAACTTTTCCCTCATCGACTCGAAGGTGACGCTGTTCGGCGAGGGCGAGTCGCCGGGCGACGTGCCGGTGACCGGCTCAAGGCAGATCGCACGGCTCTTCGAGAACGAGCGGGAGCTCAGCGGCCAGTCCGACCTGCTCGGCAACCTGATCCTCACCTATACCAACTACAACGCGGGCATAGAGGGGTCGTTCGCATACAACTACACCGGCGAGCGCATCGTGCTGGTGGGCGCCGAGAACGCGCCGAACATCATCGAGGAAGCCCGGGGCCAACTCGACTTCCTGCTGCGCTACAACTTCTTCCTGTTCGATACCGACCTGGAAATCGAACTCAAGGTGAAGAACATGCTGGACAACGAGGTAGAGTGGACCCAGGGCGGCCTGCTCTACGAACGCTACGACCCGGGCATAACCTACAGCCTCGGCCTCAAGGCGAGCATCTAGTTCAACCCGTCTTCCTTCAAGCGTGCCGCCTTGACCGCGAGCGTAACAATGTTGAAGTGCAACGGTTGTTCTCAGCCGGAGCCGGCAGCACTCGCTGAACTGCTTGTCGCTGCCGCCGCCAGAGAAGTGGGCCAGGAGGAATTCATCGGCCGGTTCGAGTCGCTCGCAAAGGAACGGCGTTCAGCCTGATGCAGTAGCATCGGCCCTGGCTATCGGCCATATCGCCGGATATCGGCCGATTCCCGAAAGTCCGAATGCCGAATGCCGGGTGAGGGGTGCTACGCCAGCCGGGAGATGGCACTTGGGAACGGGGTACATGATCGAGGGCTCTGTTCACATGCCCAGTGCGTTTGTCAAAGGCATCGCCCATATCTACCGTCTGTTCCGTCCAAAGCCGATGGCGGAACAGGTTGACATGAGTGGGCGACAGGTCGTTGTAACGGGGTCTTCGCCAGGGTCGATCGGCTACGAGACAGCCCGGGCGCTCGCGAGTTGGGGCGCGGAGGTGGTGGTCACTTGCCTGCGAGACACCTCTCTGCTCGAGGCGTCGTTGCGCCGCGACCTGGAGGAGAATGGGTACAATGCCAGCAAGGTTACCGTGCGCGGCCTCGACCTCACCGACCCGGGAAGCGTCGCCCGGTTTGCCGCCTGGTACACCGACACCCATGACGGCCGATTGCATGTATTGATCAACAACGCCGGTGTTCACAAGGGAGTATTCGCGAGGAAAAAGATGCCCCCGCCGTCGTCCGACGGCTTCGAGATCCACTGGCGGACGAACTATCTGGGCCCGTTTCACCTCACCAGTCTTCTCCTGCCGGCGCTGCAACGAGGCGGGCGGGAGAGTGGTGATGCCCGCATTCTCAATGTCGCCTCCCACCTGCACGAAACCGTCACGAACGAGAGCCTTTTCGCTCAGCCCCCAGGCTACGATGCCTGGGATGCCTACGGCCGCTCGAAGCTGGCCCTCGTGCATTTCGCCTTCGAGCTGCAACGGCGTTTTGCGGCGAAGCACAATCTGCAGGGCTTCGCCGTGGACCCGGGATCGGTCGCCACCAATCTGACCCGGTTGGAAATTCCCGAGGATTCGCTGGCGGCGCCCCTGCGCAGGATCGTTCCGCGTTTGGACGCGCCATTTCTGTTTCGCCCGGAACATGGCGCGCAGACGGCAATTATGTGCGCGAGCTGCAGAAAGCTGCAGGGCGGCCGGTATTACGAACGCTGTGGGAGTGGCCGGGCGGCCGGGACGACCGGCGATATGGAGGTGGCGAGGCGGCTGTGGGAGCAGGCCGAGCGTTGGGTTTCGACACTGTGACAGCAGTGCGGCCAAATCGTGGTTACACTGGCTGCACGGTCGTGTTCCCATGCCGATAAGCCGGTCAAGTCAGGGAGGTACCGTGTTCAAACGCATACTGGAATCTTCCGAAGCACTCGAAATCGATGCTCCGGCCAACGTGGTGTGGGATGTACTCACCGACGCGCCGGGCTACCGTGACTGGAACCCGTTCACCACGCGTCTGCAGACCGATTTTGCAGTCGATACGGCGATCTGCCTGCGTATCGCCATGGGACCCTACCGGATGAACCGGAAGGAATGGGTGCGCGCCGTCGAACCGCCGCACCGATTGGAATGGGACACCAAAGTACTGGCCCACTTCCTACTGTATTCGAGCAAGGAACAACGCGTTGCGGCGCTCAGCGAGTCGAGTTGCAGCTACCACACCAGCGACCTGTTCAGCGGTCTGCTGACGCCGCTCGTCATGTTGCTGTTCCGGAAACTGATCGTCCGGGGATTCGACGAGACGGCGCTGGCCCTGAAACGCCGTTCTGAAGCCATCCACACGGCTTCGCGCTGCTGACCTGTCCGGGGTCAGGTTCCCGTCTGCTGCCGGTGCCGCCCCAGGCACCAAATTTTATGATTCACGTCTTCTCAGATCGCCCCTAATCGTATCCTAAACTACTGTTTTATTTATCAAAAAACCAAACAGACCGTCTTGACAGGTGTCGCCGCTTCGCGCAGAATCTCACGCATCGTGTGGGTATGAATGTGGGTAAGAAGTGGCAAAACTGACGGCTTCGGCGGTTCGAAGGGCTCTGGTTTCCGGTCGATATGGCGATGGCGACACGCTTTATCTCAATGTCACGCCGACCGGAACAAAGTCGTGGATTCAACGGATCGTGATCGATGGACGCCGCCACGACATCGGTCTCGGCCCCTACCCGTTGATCTCGCTCGCACACGCCCGCGAACGCGCCATGGAAAATCGACTGGCGATTGCCAATGGCCGCAACCCGCTGGCCGAGAAGCGGCGAACGCGGATACCCACCTTCCGCAAGGCCGCCGAGGCGACGTTCCAGGCCAATCTCCCGCGCTGGCGCGACGGCAAGACGGCGAGGAACTGGATGCAAGGCATGGAGAAGCGGGCGTTCCCAGTCATCGGCGACATGCGCGTCGATCGCATCGGGCGGGAGGATGTCCTACGAATCTTGAAGCCTGTCTGGACCACGCATCCCGAAGTGGCTCGGAAGCTCCGCCAGCGCATCCGGGCGACGTTGCAGTGGTGCCAAGCGCACGGGCACGTCGATCAGAACGTCGCTGGCGAGGCAATCAACGGTGCCCTCCCCGTCATGTCCAGCGTCCGAAAGCATCATCGGGCACTGCCGTACGCGGCCGTTCCCACGGCCCTTCGCGATGTTCGCGCCTGTAGAGCATCCGACAGTGCAAGGCTCTGCCTGGAGTTCCTCGTGCTGACTGCGACCTGTAGCGGCGAGGTCCGCGGCGCGCTTTGGGAGGAGTTCGACCTCGCCCAGCAGCAATGGTGCATCGCGGCCACGCGGACGAAAGCCAACGCCAAGCACGTTGTGCCCCTCAACCGACCGGCGATGGACCTGCTCGGACGTGCACGACTGCTCTCCAGAGGTCCGCTGGCATTCCCATCGCCAAGAAACGCTCAAAAGCCGCTGAGCGACATGACCCTAATGAAGGTGCTGCACACCGTGGGCCTCGCCGACAGAACGACGGTCCACGGTTTCCGCAGCTCCTTTCGTACCTGGGCCAGCGAGCAAACCGATGCCGACCATGCGGTCATGGAATTGTGCCTATCCCACACCGTGGGGACTGCCGTCGAAAGGGCATACGCGCGTAGTGACCTTCTTGAGAAGCGCCGTTCGCTAATGGAACAGTGGGGCGCTCACTGCACAGCCACTCTGGACTAGCCGCCCCAACTCACTCGGTCCAAGCAGCGCTTGGCCGCTGGTCGGTCGCGGACGATTCGCAGTGGGTAGTTCGGGGCTATGGATGTGTGTACAGTGAGGTCGCCTTGGTTTCCGGAGAGAAGTCAAATGCGGAGAAGTCGGTGAATCTCGAAGAGCAACTGACAGATGCGATGCGGCGCCTACGCGGTGGTCGATTGCGGCACGAGGCGCAAGTCAAACAGTCGGTGATCCTGCCGATTCTGCGTGCCCTCGGGTGGAATACCGATGACCCCGAGTAGTTGAGCGCGGAGTATCAGGTTGGGAACGGCAGGGTGGACTATGCGCTGCTCCATTACGACCAACCGCAAGTGTTCATTGAAGCGAAGCCGATCGGTGGCGCCGGAGACCGAAAAGCCCGGGAACAGCTCTTTGGCTACGCGGCGAATCGGGGTATCCCCATACTTTTGTTGACAGACGGCCTGCGGTGGGACTTTTATTTCGGTACAGGACCGGGAGTTTGGGAAGAGCGGTGCTTTCGCCGACTTACTTTGGACGACGACGGGAACGTGTCTGATTTGGCGGAATTCCTGACGGGGCATTTAGGCATGGAAGCGGTCGTTTCCGGCAAAGCGCGCCGTAGTGCAGATGGGCTTTTGGCGGAGACTCAAGCACTTGAACGCGCGAAGCGAACGTTGCCAGATGTCTGGCACACACTGTTGGGCGAGCCACATCCGCAACTGCGCGACCTGCTTGCGGACACTGTCCAGGCAAGGTGTGGTGTCGAGCCTCGTGCAGACGACGTGGGTTCATTCTTGAAGGACGCAGCTATGGGATTGCGGCAGTGGCATCCCTCGGATGCCACAATCGGAGTCCATGGCTCCGAGATGGCGGGGCCGACCGCCAACGTAAGGCGCGAAGGCGCAGACGAGGAACATCGCGAATCGTCTGGCCCAGGTGAAGAGCCAATGACCGCACCACCTGCTTCTGAGGTACGTGCTAAGGATCCGAGGTCACGCCAAGGTCTCAAGACGCCATCGCGGGACTTTAGGCGCCCGATTCTCCAGGTGCTTATCGAGATGGGTGGTCGCGGTGAACGAAAGCAAGTCCTCGAACAGGTGGGGGCGGTGATGGCTTCGCGGCTTCGAGACTACGATAGAGAAACGCTTAAGGACGGCTCGCTTCGCTGGAAGAAGACCGCAGAGTTCCAGTGTACGGAGATGCGAAAGGTCAGGCTGTTGAAATCCGGTTCTAGGAAGGGCCTGTGGGAGATTTCGGATCAGGGGCGCGCGTACTGGAAGGAGCAGCGATGAAGCTCGTCAAGTTCGATCGCAGTGCGGGATTCCTGAACAACGAGTTGCTTGAAGCCACGGCGTCCCTACGCTTGGACGGATTGGGTGCGAGGCGGATAGGCGTGATCCAGAGCCTGCTGGTCACCTGCCAGTTGCAGGGCGTCGATCCATATTCCTATCTGGTCGATGTTCTGCAGCGGGTCGGTCAACATCCCGTGAAGCGAGTCAACGAGCTGACGCCGCGGGTCTGGAAGACGCTGTTCGCTGATCGGCCGTTGCGTTCCGACCTCGACCGCACCCGAGACCCGCCACCTCAATAGGCCGCGAAAGTCCAGAACGGCCTTGTCTGCCCGCTTACGACGAATTGACAAATCACCATGACGAGGAAAAACCTACGGTGAAGCAATTTTTCTGGGTGGTGTTTTGGGCGGCTAGCGTTGCGCTCGCTGCCGCAGGTCAGACTGCTGAGCAATCAATGACCGGATGCGCCGATAACCCTGCCACTGAAGGCTGTGGTACGGACTGCTCGATCTGGAAGTGGTCCGGACTTTTGGCGGCTGGTCTTCCCAATGACGTTGTGGCTTGTCTGAACGCTGGAACCGACCCCAACGAACGGTACGAAGATTATGAGACTTCATTGCACTGGGTCGCTGAATACAATTCGAATCCGGCCGTAGTGCAGGTCCTCATCGCCGCCGGCGCCGATGTCAACGCACGAGACGAAGACGGCGAGACGCCCCTGCACCGTGCGGCCGGATTCAACGAAAACCCGGCCGTGACGCAGGCCCTCATCGATGCTGGCGGCGATACCAATGCGCGGGACGATTAGGACGTAACGCCCTTGCACCGTGCCGCTGGATTCAACAAAAATCTGGCCGTGACGCAGTCCCTAATCGCTGCTGGTGCCGATCCGAAAGCGCAGGGCTTCCGTGGCCGAACGCCCCTGGACGAATCCGCTTATGGTAACGAGAACCCGGCAGTGTTCCGGCTGCTATTTTCCTCGACTGTGGATCCGATGGCGCAGCAAGCAGGCGGTTGGACGCCGCTACACTCGGCGGGCTACGAGGAAGTGAGCAAGATCCAGATGCTGCTGGCGGCCGATGCCGACCCAATAGCGCCAAGTGGCTCTTACAACATAACCCCCCTGCACATGGCAGTCCGTCACAACAAAGATCCGGCCGTGGTGGAGGCCCTCTTGGACGCCGGCGCCAATCCCAAGAGAATCGCGCAAGACAGTCTCGGCCGGACGCTACTGCACCTGGCAGCCCGGTTCAACGAGAGTCCTGCCGTTACCTTAGCTCTCATCGAAGCTGGCGCCGATCTCAACGCGCAAGACCGATTCGGCCGAACGCCCCTGCACAATGCAGCGGGATACAATAACAATCCCGCCGTGACACAGGCGCTCATTGCCGGCGGCACTGCTCCCAATGCTCCAGACAAAACTGGCTGGACACCTCTGCACATCGCTGTCAGATCCAATGAAAACCCCACCGTGACACAGGTTCTCATCGCCGCTGGCGCCGATCCAAATAGGAAAGACCGACACGGTAGAACGCCCTTGCATCACGCCGCCGAACGCAATGAAAGTTCGGCCGTGACGGAGGTACTCATCGCCGCCGACGGCGATGTCAACGCACAGGACGGACAAGGTTCAACGCCTTTGCACTGGGCAGCGAAAGACAATACAAATTCCATCGTGACACAGGTTCTCATCGCCGCCGGCGCCGATCCAAATGCGGCAGACCAACAGGGCAGAACGCCATTGCATCACGCCGCCAACTACAATGAAAGTTTGGCCGTGACGCAGGATCTCATCGCCGCTGGCGCCGATCCGAAAGCACAGGTGGAAAACGGCTCGACGCCGCTGCACCGTTCTGCCGGATTCAATGAAAATCCGGGCGTAACACAGGCGCTCATCGTAGCCGACGCCGATTCAAATGCGCGGTGGGTTCAACACAGCGATACGGCCCTGCATTGGGCCGCCGCTAGCAACACTAATCCGGCCGTGATGCAGGCGCTCATAGCCGCCGGCGCCGACGTCAACGCAGCGGAAACAGACGGGGTAACGCCCTTACACCGCGCCGCCGGTTTCAATGAAAATCCAGCGGTGACGCAGGCACTCATTGTGGCGGGCGCGAACCCGAAAGCGCGGATCGTGAATGGCATTACGCCGCTACACATGGCTCGCAGCGCCACGATCGCAAAAATGCTGCTCTCAATCGGTGCCGATGTTCAGGCGCGCGATGAGGAAGGGCGAACACCGCTTCATACGGCTGTCGAAAACTTCGGGCTCGAGTGGGGGCAATTCGACGCGCTGGCAGACGCGCTGATTGAAGCAGGAGCCGACATCGGCGCGAGGGACGCATCCGGGTATACACCATTGCACCGGCTTGCCTTGAGCAACGGCTTTTTGTTTGGACCCCATACGCCGGAGACAATCTGCGAGGTTCTGATCTTGCACGGGGCCGACGTCAACGAGCGGGACCTGCACGGCAACAGTCCACTGCATCTGGCGGCGGGAAACAAGGATTCGATGGCTGCGGCCCTCTTAATCCTGGCGTTATTGGATACCGGGGCAGACGCGACACTAAGGAATGCACAGCAACAGACGCCTTGGGACATCGCGAAGGGCAACGAGGAGTTGGAGATGGAATCCGAAGACGCCTACCGGCGTCTTAGCGAAGCACGGCTCGAAGTTCGGATTAAATCGCCCTGACTGTGGCGCCGGAGAATGATATGCGGTTGACCGCGATCAATCCGGCGCTGACTGACCTCGACCACACCCAAGATGCGATACTTCGATACGCGACGAAAGTCCATAACGTCCTAGAATGGCCGCTTACTTACTGGGTCGGCTTAGCGAATCGGGGTACACAAGACATGTAAGGATGGTTGAAGGGAGTAGTGGACTCCAATCGTCGAACAGTTCTTGCCACAATCCACCGGCGTCGCGCTCAGTTCCATCGCTTGCGCGTGTAGCTGACCAAATCCGGTCCCAAGAGTTCTCTGGTCGAGTTATTGATCCTTACGAAGAACGTTTTGGGGTTTTTCGAAGTGCGCAGGTATACAGGATCGGGAGAACGTTGAATCTCGAACAAGCAAATCTTCCGTCGTTCGAAATCTTCAACACTGATTTTCGTCATGGCGCCAGCTACGGCACCAAGCTCCGAAATGATGGAACTGGTAATTGAATTTACGTACTTGTCGATATCCCAACTTTTCGTCTCAAGATCTTTCTCCACTCCAACTGCGTTGCCGTCGTCGTTTGCTCCTAATACCAGCATTCCGCCCTTCCCGTTTAAGAACCCAGCAACAGGTTTCAGCACTGACGTCTTGAAAATCACCTTTTGCGGTATGTCTGGATCCAGGTAACTGAAATAGGCCGAAGACTTGTATTCCAGCCGTTCACTTTCTTCGGCGTCGAGAATTTTCTTGAGGTTGCTCTGTGCGGCAACAACTTCTGACGTGATGATGCCGACAGGGATAGCGATGAATGCGTACCCGAGAATCATGATCAAAGATCCGAACATTTGGCCGGCTGGGGTAACTGGAGAGAGGTCTGGATGGCCTACTGTGGTAAGGGTGGCAACCGCCCAGTATGCGGCCGTTGGAATGCTGGTAAAACCGTTTTCCGGTCCTTCAAGCATGTACATGAACGCGCCGGCAATCATGACCACAAGCGCGACGATTGTTGCGAATATGCCAATCTTATAGCGAGCAGCGCTAAGAGCAGTGCTAATCAGTTCGGCCGCCCGAGAGAATCGGCCTAATTCAAAAATGCGCAGTATTCGCAATACTCGAAGCACGCGCAGCACGGCCAGCGTTTCCCAGCCTGGAATCAAAAAAGCAAGATAAGTGGGAATGATGGCCAGGAAGTCAATAATGCCAAAAGGACTGCGGGCGTATTGTCCGGGGCGCGGGTGACACCACAGCCTCACAACATACTCAACGGTGAAAAGCAGCGTGAATGCGATTTCCATCATGCGTAATCGGTAGGACCAAACCGAATGATGGTCAACGGCTGTATCTAGCATGACTACTGCAACGCTGGCCAGAATCAACAGGAGTAATATGGAGTCAAAGCGCTTCGCTTGTTTACTTGCTTTGCCAAACGTCACCTGGAAAGCGCGTTCCCGCATAGATTCGCCACTTGCATTGCTCATTTTCGCTTACCTCCTTGTCAATTTGAGGTCGCAGGTCTCAGGCATCGCCATCTTGTAGAGCGCTGAACAACTATTCAAGCACGCTGGCAGAGGCGAGAGTCTCTCGGTTACCCTGGCTTGGTCCTATACTGATTCGACAGTTTGCCGCTGCCGACTAACTGCTTGTTCCGGAAGCCTATGGTCAACGACAGTTGAATCGTTCGGGCGGCAAGAGAAATAGTTGACGTGAGACACGCAACAGCCCGACTCTCGGCCAAATCGTTAACGATCGGTCACTGTGCATCACAGGGCGCTTCGCACCATCAGCGGTTGCCGTCAACTGGCAATAGCGGTCTCTCCTGCGCGGCTTTCGGCGGCCTGCGCAAACGTTGGCGCCCCCTGCCAAAGAACAGATGCAGGAATTCCCACCAACACCGAAGCCCCCTTAGGCGCCCGTTTGGCATCGTATCAATCAAGGTCCTGTCCATGGACGCGCAAATAGTCCACCAGCCGCCGAAACCGAGGGTCGTCTT
The DNA here is from genome assembly GCA_965220425.1 of Candidatus Azophilus sp. Taxonomy (GTDB): domain Bacteria; phylum Pseudomonadota; class Gammaproteobacteria; order Pseudomonadales; family Azotimanducaceae; genus Azophilus. Next base: position 1,138,906 of record OZ244830.1, read on the forward strand.
CTGAACGCGGGTCCGCGGTCCGTATAGCGCGCAAACAGTCCCTAAGTCTGCTTGGCGGTAGACCAGACACGTCAACTGCAATCACTTCATCAAGAAGCGTCAAGGCTCGGTCCGTGAAGCGCTCATCGATATTCAATTCATGAAGCCGATCAACAATCTTCTGAGGGAATGTCAGTGGCTGTAGCCAATTGCTGACCTCCTGCACTGCTTCGGGAAACGCTTCCTGCGCCTCGACGCACGCGCTTGCAAAAGTGTGTGCAATCTCCATGGATGCGACACTCTCGGTGTTCGGCCAAACGTGTCTCAAATAGGGTGTGACCCGGTTGCGCCAGTAGTCCGTTGCCTGGCTTCCAGCCCCTTGGACACCCCGGAGAATCGTTCGGGCACAATCGACCAGGCCCTCCTGCGGCAGAGCGGCGGTTGCCTGCCCGAGTTCCGCGGAGGTAAATACATCTTCCTGATGTAACGCACCGAAGGTCAAAAGCGACGAATATTGGCGTTTGTGCCGACCGAGCTTCGCATAGTGGTGCGCTGTCTCCAGGAATGCCTGCTTTACCGCATCCAGAAAAGGTCGATACAGGCGTGGTGATCGAAGGAATCCTACCCACGCCAAGCGCGCTTGCTCCTGCGACTCCTGCCATTCAAACAAAGGCAACAAGTTTCGCGTCGTCCATTCTGGATCTACGCGGAACAGAGCTATGACGTTAGACGCGAGCAGTACTCGACCGTGACGGAGGTTTCTGAGTTCTGGGTCGCAGATCCGGGTAAACTTGTCGCCTAGGGAGTCCGCCAACCCCTGCCCATCCTTGAGCGACTCGCGATACCACCACTGGATCAATGCCTGTGTCACCAACCCGACGGGGTGATTAATGGCACGCCCTACCGGGTCGCCGGACTCGTCTTCATCGTCGTAGTCCAACGCAAGCACCCTGTCGCAGAGCGAGAAGAACATCGTTTCCTCAACCTTGGCGGAGTGCTTGGAGACTACATGCAGCCACCAACTGAATCCGCTACTGAGAGCTTGTAGTACTGCGTCTGGTGCCTCGTTCAACACGGATGCCATTGCAACCCAGGAACGATCGATCAACTTGTCCTCTGACTCGTCTGACCATGCCTGTAGGGCTTCCCGCCAGCGCCGTGCAGGCCAGAATCCTTCTTGAGCCACCTCCGATAGCGCAGTGGCAACTGCGTCGAAATCTTCGCGACAAATTTGGGACCAGTCGTCTCGCTGCCACGCATCAACAACTTCATCGGCCTTCAGCCATTCCAGGAGTTCGCTGGTTTCGCGAGGGGTAGTGACAAACTCGGTCCAATCGCTGCCTTCCCCCATCCAGGTGGAAAACTCGTCGCGTTCATTTTCGGCGAGTTGCCAATTGGGGTGTCGATCCGAAAGAGTTTCCAACCGAGCAGCTCCGCGCGCACCCAATATGGCCCCGGCTTCAGCGACCTTGGCCAACCGCAGCCAGATACCTCTGTCCTGTATCTGCATCCACGTCTCCGGCTCAATCTCTGCTTTGTACATTTCACGGGGAGGTCCAGCCAAAATCGCTCGTTCGAGTCGAGAGAACTCGGCTTCTTCGAGTTGAGGGGCGAGCGCAACGAGCAGGCGTATCGCCTCGCGCAACGTCTCTGACGACCACAACCACCAGCACCGGTCTGCGAGCAACCAACGAAGTGCCTGTCGAAGAGGAATGATCTCGCGGTGGGTCGCCGCAAAGAAGGCCAGACGTCGGAACAGGGGATACCGAATCCGCCACCAGGTTTCCGCTCCGGCCTTTGCGTCCTCGCTGCTTTTCACCGACGTTGCTATCCAAGCGTCTCTGGTGAATTCGATCAGGGGCGTCCAATCCTGATGTCCACTATTCTGCGGATGTTCGCTGATTGAGGGTTGACTTAGGAATGACTGATCGGTGGTGTCGTCTGCGTAGCCGAGTTCACGCCAAAGATCGAGCGCATCGCGTAGCAGACCCGTGAGATCCGGAAGTAGTTTGGGTAGCGCTTCCTCCCAGAGTTTCCTATCCGCGTTTTCACCAAGAGTCACACGTACGTGATCAGCGGAAAGCACAAGTTCTGCCCGGACCAATTTGCTCATCGCCGCAGCGTCACTTTCGACGTCTTGTTCCTCGTCGTCGAATAAAGTCGGAAACGGTCTATGAAGGGACACTCGCGGTGCAAGGTGCTGACAGAGCTCTAGGCGCGGTGTAGCCGTGAGTTCATCCCTGTTGAAACGATCACACCAGCTGTAAAGGTTGGGTCCATCCGCCAATGAGCGCACGCGTCCCGCGAGTAGAAAGTCCCACAGTTTGCGCATTTCACGGCTCGGAATCGCCTTTCGGGCGCCCTCCCTGATTCGGTCCAATTCCTTTGTCTTGCCGTTGTGTTCGAGTTCGAGCAACTCCTGCATCCTAGATTCAACGAGATTTGCCATCACGGGGTGCAGAGATTCCCCTTCATTCACGAGCCAGAGAAGTAAGTTCGAATCATCGAGGTGTCGAATCAGCCAACGCCCAATCTGAGACATGACCCTGTCCCAGCCGGTCTGCTCTTCACGAGAACGGGTTAGGTCCATCCAAGGGGCTAGGTCTACCCTTTAGCGTCATTTAGTACTGGACATAGTCGAATTTTTCCTGTATCACCTCCCGCGTGGTGATACAGAACCAGATCAACCGCACCCTGTCCGCGCAGTCTGCGCGGCAGCGTCTCGACCGAATTCTTGCCCAAGCGAATGGCGTGAGCCGTAGCGCGGTTGGACAGCGTGTTTGCGAGGCGTTCGATTTTACCGACGGACGGGGCCGTCTTCAGCTATCGGGCTGCATGAAGGCGTTGCGCGTGCTTGAGGCTGCCGGCGAGATCCGGCTGCCAGCGCCTCTATGCGGTCGACCGCCCTCGGCGCCGCGCCGTTTTGCGGGCGCGCTTGCGCCGGCGGTGGGGGTGCCGTCGGCGGTGTCCGCGGTCGCGGACCTTGCCGTGGTGATGGTCGAGACCGACGACCAGCGGCGTGCATGGAGCACGCTGATCGCGGACGAGCATCCTCGCGGGATGAAGACGTTCGCCGGGTGTCAGTTGCGCTATCTGGTTGGCTCGGGGCACGGTTGGCTGGGTGCGGTTGGGTTTTCGGCCTCGGCGCTTCGCCTGGCGGCGCGCGACCGCTGGATGGCGTGGAGCGACGAACAACGCCGGCGCCATCTGAACCGCGTGCTGTGCATGAGCCGCTTCCTGATCCGTCCATCGGTGTCCTGCGCCAATCTGGCGAGCCATGTTCTGGGGCGGGTTCTGCGGCGCCTGCCGCGCGATTTCGAAGATCGCCACGGCTACCGTCCGTGGCTTGTCGAGACGTTCGTCGAGCCGACGCAACCAGGGGCGAGCCTGCGCGCGGCGAATTTCCTGCGCCTCGGGCAGACCGCTGGACGCGGCCGGCAGGATCGACACAACGGTCGCGCGGAAACACGGAAATGGGTATACATGTATCAACTGGCGCCGGACTGGCGCCGCCGTCTGGGCGTGCCCTTTGTCGACCACGCGCCGGTGCTGGCACCCGGCGACGGTCTGAATAGCGCGCGCTGGGCGGCGATGGAATTTGGAGGGGCTCCCTTGGGCGACAAACGACTGACGGCGCGTCTGATCGGGAGCGCCGCGCTGCTTGCGGCCTATCCGGGCCGGGCGATCTGCGGCAATGCGAAGACCGACCGGCGGGCGGTTGACGGCTATTACCGTTTCATCGAACAGCCGCAAGACAGTGCGGTGACGGTGGCGAACATCCTGATGCCGCACCGGACCCGCGGCATTCAGCGGATGCGCGGCCAGCGCACGGTCCTCGCCATCCAGGATGGCACCGACCTGAACTTTGCGCGGCGACCGAACTGTGAGGGTCTCGGCATCATCGGCAGGAACCAGACCTCCGCAAAAACCCTGGGGTTGCATCTGCATTTGACCCTCGCGGTGAATGGGGAAGGTCTGCCGCTCGGGGTACTGCGCTGTGCTTTCGATGCGCCCACGCCGAAACAGGCCGGGGCGAGGGATCGGCAAAAGACGCAACGCTGGCTCGACGGTTTCGAGGATATTACGGCCGCGTCCCGGGCGCTGACCGGCCGCACCCGGGTGATCTCGGTCATGGATAGGGAAGCGGATTTCTTTGACCTCTTCGACACCCAAAGGCGAACCGGGCGGGTCGAGATCCTGGTGCGCGCCAAACACGACCGCCGTCTTGCGGGGACCGATGAAAAGCTGTTCGCGAAGATGCGCAAGGGCAATGCCGACGGACTGGTCGATGTCCCGATCGACCGCCTGAGCGAGCGCAAGAAAACAAGCGGTAAGAAAGCGCGGCCGGCGCGCAGCAAGCGCCTGGCGCGCTGCGAGGTCCGCTATCGCAGTCTCTCGCTTCCGGCCACCGTCAAGACCCTCGAACCGGTGCGGCTCTCAGCGGTGCATATCATCGAAACCGAGCCGCCGGAGGGCGAGGACGCAGTGCGGTGGTACTTGTTGACCAGCCTGCCCATCGACAACCTCGACGCCGCACGGGAGGTCATCGCTTTCTATCTCCAGCGCTGGCGGGTGGAGGACTATTTTCGGGTGCTGAAGTCCGGCTGCCGGGTCGAACATCTCGCCTTCCACACCGCCGACCGGCTGCAGCGCGCGATCACCATCAACAGCGTCATCGCTTGGCGTATCATGCTCATGACCCTGCTTGGACGGCAGGTGCCCGACTGCGATGCCGGACTGATGTTTACCGACGATGAACTTTCCTTCCTGCGCAATTATGCCGTGGAATACAACCAGCCAACGCCAGACGATCTCGGTGCCGCGGCACGACTTGTCGCGCTTCTCGGCGGCTATCAGAACCGAAAACACGATCCCGACCCCGGAAACCAGATCATGTGGCGTGGCTACGAACGGCTGTCAGCAGCAACCTTGGGACATCGCATCGCCGAAAAACACGGCGTCGGAAATGCCTTTGTCCAGTAAAAGATAACGCTAAAGGGTAGGGCTGATATGTTTTGACCTGTCAACCCGTCTCAAGGAATTTCCTCACGTCCTCTTCTCCGGAATGAAAAAATTTGTTGTCGGCGCGGTGGATATGTGGGCGAGAGGCACGCGAGTGTGGGCAGGCGGTGGGCAACGCGCCAGCGTTGTCCACGGGCTGTCCACACGGCCCGAAGGGCGCGCGCCGGTCCGTAAGGACTCGTCCACATATCCACCGCGCTCTCGCACATTGCGACGCTCGTACAATCATCGAAAGCGTCGTCATGGCGATGAGCGTGTTGGGTCAGGACAAGGCCGGGCTGATTGCGACGGTGGATCATGCTGATATGCGTGGATTGGGTACCGACCGGACTTCACTACGTCGCGGAGCTGGCCTTTCTCTAGTGGCAGGGATCGCCGACCGGTACGCCCGTTCAGGGATCGTACCGACAGCACCGGTTATAGCCCGAACAAGGGTTCTCCACACCGGCCCGATCCTGCCCTGACTCAACACGCCCAGACCTCCTCCTTATCCGATATCGAGCGCGTCTTCCGGTCGCGGCGTGTCACTGGCGTAGCCCGCGGCCGGTAGGATCTGAGGCATCTCGCGTCGCACGATGTCCCAGATGAAGCCCGTCAACTCGCGCGCCACGGCGACATTCGCCTGCTTGCTGTTCTTGCCCGCCTTAAGCAGATGCCGGTAACGGCCGCACAAGCGGCGCTGCGCCTTCCAGGCGATCGCCTTGGCCTCCTCCGATGCCGCGGCCGCCTTGCGTTCGAGATGCGCGGTGCGCCGCGCCGGAAACCGGTAACACCAGGCCGATTCCACCAGCACGCGCCGCGCCTGGCGATTGCCGGTCCGGGTGATCCCGCCCTGGCGGCGGCGCCCCCCGGAACTGTGTTCGCTCGGCACCAGCCCCAGATAGGCCATCAACTGCCCTGGCTTGTCGAAGCGGCTCACATCGCCCAACTCCGAAAGCACTGTCATCGCCGTGATCACATCAACGCCGCGCAACGCAATGAGCGAGCGCACCACCGGCGCCATCGACCAGCCCGCCAACGCCTCATGCAACTGCTTCGTCAACGCCGCTACCCGATCGCTCGCCGCCCGTACGCCATCCAGGTATTCCCGAAACGCCCATTCCTGCCAGTCCCGCTCGAAGCGCTGGCCGTTAAGCCACGCAAAGTGCGCCTGCGTCCAGCAACTGCGCGACCAGTGCCGACCATGGCGCAGCAGAAACGCGCCCAGTTGCTGGCGCGCCTTGCGCTCGGCGTTCTTGAAATCCGCCCGCGTGCGCACCAGGTCCCGCATCGCCTCCTGCTCCTCGTCCGGAACCCACACCGGCGTCAACTCCCCGCTACGCGACAACCGCGCCAGCTTGCAGGCATCACGCCGATCCGTCTTGATCCGCTCGCCTGGCGCCTTCGGGATCCGCGACGGCGCCACCACCGCACAATCGAAACCCAACCCCTTCAGTTGACGGTACACCTCGTAACCGCACGGACCCGCCTCGTAACAGAACTGGATCAACTCGCCGTCGTACCGTCGGACCAGCTTATCGGCCAGCTTGCCGATCGCCGTCGGTTGGTTGGCCAACTCCCCCAAATAGGTGGGCGATTCCCGGCCCGCCGGCGCCACCGCCACCGCAATGGTGTCCTTGTGCACGTCCAAGCCGACATAAGCCGCATAGTTGATGTCCGATCTCCGCACTTGCCCGGATACCGTTTCCGCTTCGTTTGCTCTAAAGTCTTGCATTACCTGCCCTCCTCAATTCTGGCTCTGTCTCGGTGGCCATCATGACCGCCCCCAAGATAATCCACGCGCTTGAGGACGGGCAGGTCAAAACATGATGTCTAGGTTGTATGGCGACGGTCGTCGCGTCAGGCTGAATCGGAGACACTCATTCACACTAGCGCTAGGAGTAACGCCAAACCGCATAAGGTCAGCGTGCCCAAAGCGGCGCTCAGTCAAGGGAGTTAGCCAGTCGAGCGACGGTACTGGGTCGAAATCCGCAAAGCGTCTTGCTGGAATACCGCTAGGGTCGCTGATCGCCCAAAGTAGTCGTCCGACAAAGTCGTCCTCTTCCGTGCTTGCCAGCGGTCCAGCGAGGACACATCCAACGACCACCTGCTCCTTACCTTCCACGCCGTCGCGGTAAGTCTCGGCCCACGCATGCAGCGTCCGATGAAGATACGCGTGACGCCAGTGCGCCTTGTAAAGGATAGGCGTCACGTTTTTGGCTCGCCACTCGGCCACCTGGTCGGATTCCTTGCCCTTGGAGTAGACTCCGAATGCGAACATCTCGGGCGTAGACTCCCCCAACAACTGGTCGGCGGCGAGAGCGTCCATCATGTATCTCAGTACCGGATCGTTCAGGCTGTAGCCCACGAAGCACACGGTGTAGTTGCGAAACAACTCGCTCACAAACCGTGCCGCCCAGCGCTCGGCAAGATACGCGAGACCAAAGTCACCGCTGGACAACACAAGTTGTTCCATATCTCCGGGAGTTGGATGCTCGGGTAACAGTCCATGCAGATAGACCAAGCCGTGCCAGCGACTTTTGGGAACTGGGAGCAGCGGAGCCCAGAACCGTTCTGGCGACAAGGACGTTCCGCGGGCATTTGACGCTTCAATGCCCTCAATCGTCTGCTCGAACAGACGGTCGAAATTGGTTGTAACTAGGCGAGTCTGATTTTCGCGGTTCCTGGCCAACGTGAGTAGCGCTCGATGGGTCGCTGTGGGGTCGGGAGATTCGTGAGTCAAAAGCAGGATGCCTGCCAATACATCGTGGACCGATTGACGACCGCCCTTGACCTGAGCCTCGAGCAATCCCACTGCAATGTCGTATTGACTTGCCTTAATGGCGCGGCGCTGCAACGGGTCACGATCAATGTGGAAGTGATCGTAAAGCTGCTCCACGAGACGGCCAAAACTCGGCAGGCCAGCCGGAGCGGAAATCCCCGCCCCACAGAAGAATACGACGTTGCCGTCCTCATGAGCCTGCAGCAGTCGATCTGGAACATCCGGACCTTTCTTCACGAACTGCATCTGAGGGATCTCTATGCTGTTCTCAGACTACGCGAGTGACTACAACATCCTCAGGCCAACACTGGGGTTGGCGCAGAAAACGAGCAAACGCAGGGCGGCCCGGACTACCGGCCCCGCCAGGTACCCTTTTCCGCTATGCGTCATGTGAAGACCCCACAAGAGGAACACCGGTGATCTCCTCAACCGCCCGTTTGAAGGCCCACATGCGCTCCGCGCCATAAACGCGCCAGTATCGGCGCTTTCTGTCAGCTATCTGGCTGAAGCCGAAGTGTTCGACAATATGCCGGTAGCTGGGGTGAAGACCCAATGTTTCATTGTTTTGAAGGATGTACCAATGCGGTCCGTGGTGGTCGTCAACCCATCCGCCAATCCTGGTGTTGTCGAACAAAAGCAGAATGCGCCCTGAATCGCGTTCCTCCAGCGTATAATGTCCATCACCGCCGATTTGACGGAACAAATGTTTGACGGCTGCGGGTTGATCCTTCAGTTTCATGGGGAGCTACATCTCTTGGGGGACACAGAAAAGAAAGTATAACGCCTCGCTGGAACAGTCCCCGCGCCGACGCCGGCGATGTCGACAACATGACTGAACACATGGCAACGTTTGACTGGATTAAAGCCTAACGGGAGCGACTCGCATGGACAACATGGAGCAACTCCAGCATCGTCTTCAAAGGTCCAGAAGCTGGCTCGAACGGGCAGCTTCCGAACAGGACATCGATACGAAGTACATCTTGCTCTGGATTGCGTTCAACGCCGCATACGCCCTGGAACGCAACGCAGCGAAGGAAGAACTCGGGGAAGACGGCAACGATCCGCCGGACTGGAAACTCCGAACGCGGTTCTTCGAGATAATGACCAGGGTCCGTTCCCAGCAAATCCACGCCACGATCAGGGGGAAACTGTGGAATCCAGCAACCAACATCATGGAGAATGAGTACGTCTTTTGGGGGTTCTGGGATTCGCTGACGGACGACCGGTTCGACTGGGAAAACTGGGCGCTGAAGCCTAAATTTGAGCAGCAACAAGTAAGGGTGAGGCGCCTGTTAAACGAGCGTATGTCGCGGTCGTGCCGTTGGTAGACGTTCCGGCAGACCACCTTCGAGGCCACGTCGGCATCGGCGCCCGGAGGGCGCAAGCGTTAGCGATCGTTACCCGAAGGGCCGAGACCGCCTGCGGGCTCGGTCGCCGCAGGCGATAGAGCGCGGGCCGTAAGGCAACGCCCACGAAAGGCAGCCCGGATGCCGTTCAGGTGGTCACGGTCGTCGATCTCGCATGGCGAGACGGCCTCGGGAGTCCCGCCGTCAGGTTGCATTTCTTTGCCCAACGGCTAGCCTGTCGGCAAAGAGAAACCAAATGCCGCACCAACTACCGCGACGGAGGCGACCATGAGCGACGGACCAATAGTCAGGAATCCGGACATCCTGGGCGGCACGCCGGTGTTCGCCCGCACGAGGGTCCCGGTGCGCATACTCATGGAGTACCTCGAAGCGGGCGACCGGCTCGACGATTTCCTTCAGGACTTTCCTTCCGTTTCCCGGGATCAAGCCATCTCGGTGTTGGAAAGAGCCAGGTTGATTCTCGTTGGCGAGCAGGATGAGGCTGCTGCTTGACGAGTCCGTGCCCCGGCCTTTACGGACATCCTTTCCTGCCGCCTACGAGGTTCGAACGGTCCCTGAATTGGGTTGGGCCGGTACCGGAAACGGCGCCCTGCTCGGCCTCGCCGCGGACAGCGGATTCGATGCGCTGCTCACCGTAGACCGCGGGTTCGCGCATCAGCAGAACCTGGACGAGTTGCCGCTCCCGGTCGTCATCATGCTTGCTGCAAGCAACCGACCGGACGATCTGCGACCGCTGGTGTCCGAGGTGATAGGCGTTCTATCCGGCACGCTACAAAGGCGCGTCTATCAGGTTTCTGCGGCTACTCCATGACGTTGGACGGCAGAACGTTGTATTCAGGGGTAGGAGGATCCGGCTACGCGGGTAGCGCCGTCCTGATGAACATGGCGCTCTCCGTCATGATTGTCACAACGCCGCTTGGCCTGTGGCGCGTTCTGTATCCCCTCTCCGATTGGGCGGTTCTGTCGCTTGCGCCATTGGTGATCGTGTTATTCGTTGGGTTCCGCCGCCCGCTCGCCCAAGTGTCGCGGGCCAAGGCCATGGCGGTAGTGCGGTCGAGTTCACCGCTCTCCATGTTGGCGACGGGAGGCGTCAGCGCAACCGTACGTTCCACGCTGTTTGTTGCCTCCGCAATCTTCGTACTTGCCTGGCAGTCGTTGGATGCCGATGCAGGAACCGCGCTTGTGCTACTGGGCATTTGCGCCATGGCCAGCACTATGACCGTGTTCGTCCCGCGAGCAGCGGCGCGTCACTTCCGGACCCCTGTTGCTCGACATTACGGAATCGCACTCGGTGCGTCCGCCGTGGCGATCCTCTTCCTCCCCGTGCTTGCTTGGTTCAACTGGAGCAGCGTCGAATATCCGGGCGAGCTTCGATTGCTCGGATTTCGCGAAGCCGTGTCGTTTTGGTTAGGGGAGCGATTACCCGAGAGACGTGGATGGATCGCGGAGATTCTTGCATGGGCCTACGCCGTAGAAGCTTTGCAGGTTTCGTTCCTGGCGAGATCCGGGTTTGGTTCCGTGTGGGCGTTGATATACGCCGTCTATCTGGGACTCGTGGGATTTCTCGTGGCCAGATCCAGTGCCGCCGTGTCGTTTCTTGTACAAGAGTTCCTCCTCGATCACAGCCCAGGTAGAACGCCTAAGGAGGATGCACCGGACGACGCGGCAACGCCACTACGCTCAGGAAGCAAGACCGCATCTCGAGCCTTCTGGGCAACAATCGCAACACTTGTGGTTGCGACGATGGGTGCCGCGATCATCGGCAACGTCGGCGGGGAAAAGCAGAAGGCGGTAGAAGCGACCGAAACGCGTCTCGAAGGCATACTAAGCGAAAGCGCCGATGCGGCGTTAAAGCGCGTAGCACAGGAAGCGGAGTCCCTACTCGCCCATGTCTATGAGCCGGTATATCGCGCGATACCGGCCTTTGCGGATTTCCATTACTCCGTCGTGGGCGAGTACACGGAACTCGGCCTGAGCATCGCGGGCGGACTCGAAAAGAGGCTGCACAGCGAACTGTTCAATGGCTTCGACGAGCGGCTTGAGGCTGCCACAGACCAACTGGAGCGCCATTTCGTCGCGGCCTACAAATCGGCGCTGGATAAGCAGACCCGGAAGCTGCTTGCTGCGGAACCTCCGGGAGCATTCTTGGGAGAGGCAACGAGAATCGCTCTAACTGATGCCGTTGAGAGAGCGGGAGTCACGGCTCCGGTTGCGGGGGCTGCCAGTCTGCTCGGCAGTGGTGGACTCAAGGCGTTAACGGCGGGCGTTGCGAAGAAACTCGCCGCGAAAATTGCGGCTAAGGCTGCAGCCAAAGCTGCCCTCAAGGGCGGTGTATCGCTGGCAGGGGCAGAGACAGGGGCGATAGTTTGTTCATGGGCGGGGCCGATTGCAGTCGCCTGTGGTGCCATCGGCGCCGTTACTGCATGGCTGCTGGCAGACGCGGCGATCATCCATGTGGACGAGATCTTCAACAGGGACGAGTTCGAGGCGGAACTTCGCGGCCTGGTTGATGAGCACAAGGCCAGCGTGAAGCGAAGCCTGGAGCAGGAATTGCAGTCGGACGCCAAAGATATGGATCGCATGAAGGAGAAAGTGGTGGCCGACTTCCGCTTGCGGGACCTGTAGAAAGCCGTGCATACCGACTTCAATGTAGCTGGGATGTTCAAGTCGTGTCTGTGTCCCTGGGTACGCCGCCGAAGGGAGGGGCACCTGCTCGCACTCCGAGACCGCCTGCGGCCCTCCCCAATTGATCCATGTTCCGCACCTGCGCGTGTAGAAGTGTCCTCGGGGATGCGTACCCTGCCGGTTTCGCGTACCGCTTCCACGATGCGATATGTACCACCGCGTTTTGTCCAGGCGGCCGGCGACCGAGCGACTGCCGCCGTCACCGGCTAGAGCGATCGTGACGTGGGCAAGAACGTGGGTAGGGCAGGAAGTGAATGCGAAAATAATCCTTAAATATCATTAACTTAAAATAACTCAGTGCGTTCCGCCGCAACAACCGAAGGCGCCGGCCATATCGGTGCGGCGCGCCTCCACCAACGACTCCTTTTCGGAATGGGTGAACATGTAGAACTCATTCTCACGCACGGCCTCAAGGCCCGTTTCGCCCACCAGGCCGGCGTCGAGCGCGCCAACGCGCGGCAGTCTGCCGGAAATGCCGCAGGTACGGCAGGGGTGGCGATGGAACAATGCGCGCGGCGCGTATAGAGTTGCCGCTTCGCGCCCAGCGCCGGGCATAAAACAACCGGGAAGAGAGCTCATGAAGCTGTCCGTCGAGTTTCCGAGCGTCGCCTACCGTGAAGGACCGGAGGCGGTTGTCAGACTGGCCCGGGCCATCGAGCGTATCGGCTTCGATCAACTGGATATATTCGATCATGTCGTGATGGGCTACCCGACGCCTGACCGGCCCGCCCCCGTCTATCCGGCCCGCATGCCGATCATGGAGGCGTTGACGACACTGGCCTATGTTGCGGCGGTCACCGAGCGCATCGGCCTCGGCACCGAGGTACTGGTGCTGCCTCAGCGTCAGCCCGTGCTGGTGGCCAAGCAGGTCAGTACGTTGGATACGCTGTCGGGCGGGCGCATGCGGCTCGGCGTCGGCGTCGGCTGGCAGGAGCCCGAATACGATGCGCTGGAGGAGGACTTCGGCAACCGGGGACGGCGCCTGGATGAGGCCATCGCCCTGCTGCGCGCCTGCTGGAGCGATGAGCGGATCGATTTCGAGGGCGAGTTCTACAGTTCTACCGCCATGGGGATGGAACCGAAGCCGCCCCAGGGCGGCAGCCTGCCCATCTGGATCGGCGGATTCGCGCCCAGGGCCCTGGAACGGGTCGGCCGCTTCGGTGACGGTTGGCTTGCGCCGGCGGTGGAAGAACCGAAACGTGCGCAGGCGATGGTTCGTGCCATCCGCGAACACGCGCAGGCCGCGGGACGCGACCCTGATGTTATCGGCCTGCAGATGATGCTCGATCTGCCGCCCCGGGACGATGCGGGCAAGGGCTTCTACAGCGATCGGGATGCGGTGCTGCGGCGGGCCTCAAGCGTTGCCGAAATGGGCTTCGAATGGAGTGCGTTGAACGCCACGGCGATTTTCCAGGCGGGTTTCCGCAGCGTGGATGCAATCATCGACAAGCTCGCGGAACTGTTCGAGGCCATCCGTTCGGAAGTGGATGGCCCGTCGTGATTCGTGGCCGCCCCTGACCGGCGTCGCGAATCGAAACCCGGCGCTGCCCGGTTCAAGCCTCAGGTGAATCTCCGGCGGGCTCGACTGACTGGTAAAGGGTCCGCTCAGCGCCGGTTCCGGTGCACGGCGGCCATCATTGCAAACATTTCCGTAATGTCGCTTGGCGCCGAATCGTTGGCGAACTCCTTGTACAGGTTGGCGACGTTCACGACGATCCGCTCCGCATCGCCCCAGGAGTCGTAGTCCGCGAGCGAGATGTCCAGGGCCGCTTCCATCACACCCATGCCCGCATCGAAGCGAAGGCGGGTCTGCTCGGTCACGTAGACGAGATAGCCGCGCATCGCTTCGATGCCGCGCTTGTCCGTGATCGGCCCGTGGCCGGGCACGACGGTCTCGACATCCAGCCCCAGCATGTAGTCGCAGGCATCGATCCAGTTCCGCACCGGCCCGGCCCAGATGATGGGATGTCCTTCGATGAACAGGATATCCCCGGTGAAGATGAGCCTGTCGGCCGGAACGAAGGCGAGCACATCGCCCCGGGTATGGGCCGGGCCGACCTGTTTGAGATGCACGGCCTTGTCACCCACTTCGAGGTCCAGCGTATCCTCGAAGGTGCGCGTCGGCAGGGTCCGGTCGATGTCGCGAAAGTCGAATGCGCTGAAGCAATAGGTAAGGAACTCGCCCACTTCTCCCATCTCCGGCGCCTGCTCCATCAGCGCCTGCAGCATGCGGGGGTTTTCCCGGGCCAGTTCGTCGGCGCAGGCGCTGGAGGCAACGATCTCGGCGCCGGTCACCAGTTCGTTGCCGTTGCAGTGATCGGCGTTGGCGTGGGTATTCACCAGGAAGTCGAAGCCACGGGTGGCATCGGGTTCGGCGCCCCGCATGGCCTTGAGCATGACACGCGTGAGCGGCTTGTCGAACAGCGTGTCGACGATCAGGGATTCGTCGCCGTCGACGATCAGCCCGGCGTTGCTCCAGCCCCAGCCGCCATCGGGCTGCAGCCAGGCGTAGCCACCGTTGCCGAGGTCGTGCAGGCCCCGGTCGAAAGGGCGCGTTCCGAGGGACATGAGCCGTACTCCTCAACCGTGCTGCCATTCATGTTACGGGAATTGCCGCGGGCCGCGCGACCGGAATCCTGCAGGCGTACGAAAGAGATGGATGAAAGGGACGAGAGCGCCGTAAGCCCGCCCGGCGCCGGGTCACCGACTGCCTGATAACAGAATCTGTTCCATGGGAGCGCCACGGTTTAATCGGCGTTAACATGCGGCCATGGACGACTTCGACGCGATCCGCCCCTTTCGCGATGACGAGGTGCCGGCAGTGGTCGCGCGACTGGTCGAGGATGCGGACTTCTGCCATGCGGCCGCGCTGTTCTTCCTGCCGCGCCTGACGACAGGGTTCCCTGCTCTCGGCCACGTACTGGCGGGCCGGCATCTCAGGCGCAAGGCAGCGAACCTCAGGACCGTGCGCGATGTGCAGATGCTGATATCCCGGTACATGGATTCGCTGATGGAGAAGACCATATTCGAATTCACCGTCGACGGCCTGGAAAGACTCCTGCCCGGGCAGCCATACCTGTTCGTCTCGACCCATCGGGACATCCTGATGGACTCCGGGCTCATGAATTTCGCCATCCATCGAGCCGGGCACGAAACCTCGCGGATCGCGGTAGGCGACAACCTGCTCGGAAAACCCTTTGCGGCGGACCTGATGCGGCTCAACAAGAGCTTCGTGGTCGAACGCAGCGTGACGGGGAACAAAGCCGTGTACCAGGCGCTACGGCGCACCTCGTCGTTCATTCGAGTGTCGGTTGAGGAGGGAGAATCGGTCTGGATCGCCCAGCGGGAAGGCCGGTCCAAGGACGGGCTGGACCGCACCGCGCCGGCGCTCATCAAGATGCTGGCGCTGGCTCACGATGGAGAGATGGGGAATCCCGGCGACTTCTGCGAGCGGGTCAGCATCGTCCCGGTGGCGATCACCTACGAGATCGATCCATGCGCCGCACGCAAGGCCCGGGAACTCTACATCACCGATCGGGAAGGCCGTTACGATAAGCCCGAGGGCGAGGATCTGGCCAGCATGGTCGAGGGCATGTTGGGCTTCAAGGGGCGCGTTCACCTGCACTTCGGCGAACGGGTTCGGGGCGATTTCGCCGATGCCGAAGCCCTGGCGTGCGAGATCGACCGCCGCATCGTCGGTGGTCTCAAAGTGTTCCCGACCCATCTGCGCGCGGCTCGGCAGGCGGGCCTCGACGATCTGCCGGCGGGGGAACCCGAGGATGCGCGCATCGATGCGGTGTTCGCGGAGCAGATTGACAACTGCCCGGCGCCGCACAGGGATTTTCTTTTCAATCAGTACGCCAATCTCGTGCGCAACAAGCAGCGGTACGAATAACGGGCGAGCCCGCATATCTCACCAAGCCGCTTGTTGAGTCACTGAATGTCATTGCGTTTCAATCAGGTAACTCCGCTTTTTGGAGGTTCTGCCGGGCACAGACTGCGCTGGCCGCGCCCTCGCTGGTCTTTTGCCCGCGTCCGCGCACATGCTCGCTCCACCATAGGCGGGGCTATGCTTTAAGCTCGCGAGCACGCGCACGCGGGCAAAATCCTGCGCGATCATCGCGGCCCTTGGTGAGATATGCGGGCTAGCCGTGCCGATGGTGGACGGGTTGCGCGTGGGCTTGCCACCGTGGGTGGCTCAGAGCCGGACGTCGAGCGCTACCGATTTGATGAGCGCGAAAAGCGCCATCCCCGGGGCAAGTCCGAGATTGTGCCGGGAGAGTCTGGTAATTCGCGAGCGCAGGGTTTGCCCGCCACAGTCGAGATCGACGAATACGGTGCCATCGGGCGCGTTCTGCAACCGCTGTATCCGCACCGGCAGGCAATTCAGGAAACTCGTTGCCGCCGGCCGCTCGATCGACAGTCCCACATCCCGGGCGGGGATCTGCACGCGGATGGGGCTCGCCGCGCCGCGCAGGTCGCCGCGGATGCAAAGATCGATATCGCCGAGGCTCAGTTCACTCAGATCGTTGTCGGCGTCGAAAGCGGTGAACTCGCAGTCGAGGATCGCACCGGAATCGATGAGGGGCGATAGGGGGTGGTCGAGTTCCGCGGCCACCTGCTCGGGAAGCCCGGCGCCGATCACTTGGCCGTCTTCCAGGATCGCCAGGTAGTCGGCCACCTGCAGCACTTCCGGCAGCGAGTGGGTGACATAGACTACCGGCCGGCGGAGTTCCCGGCACATCCGGGCCACCAGCGGCGCGAGTTCGCGACGCGCGACGGCGTCCAGGGCGGAAAGCGGCTCATCGAGCAGCAACAGTTCGGCGGGTTTCAGAAAGGCGCGCGCCAGGGCAACCCGCTGTTGCTGGCCGCCGGACAGCGCATGCGGTTTGCGCCCGGTCAGCGCCCCGAGGCCGAACAGGGCGACGGCATCCTCGATGGATCCGGCCCGGGGCACGGCCTTCAGATTGTCGAGCACGCTCAGGTGCGGGAACAGTGCGGGCTGTTGCAGGGTCATGCTCACGGGGCGCCGGTGCGCCGGAATCCCGTCCCAGCAGCGGCCGTTGAACGTCACGGAAAACGAAGGCCCGTCTTCCAGCCCGGCGATGATCTTGAGTACCGTAGACTTGCCCGCACCGGAGGCGCCGATCAGTGCGCTGACGCCGTTGTCGGGGAGCACCAGATTCATGCCCAGCTCGAACCCG
Source organism: Candidatus Azophilus sp. (assembly GCA_965220425.1). Lineage (GTDB taxonomy): Bacteria > Pseudomonadota > Gammaproteobacteria > Pseudomonadales > Azotimanducaceae > Azophilus. The sequence goes on from OZ244830.1 coordinate 1,155,924, forward strand.
TCCGGACGGCTGAACCGGCCGCTGAGCGCCAGTCCGGCCATGCCGGCGGGGGCCGCTGAAGATCGGCTCGATGTCATCGGCCGGGCCTCAGGCTTGCGTACGTAATCGTCAGCGCGACCAGCGATGTGGCGAGCAGAATTCCAGCGGTCAGGTGCGCGCTCGCGTAGTCGAGGGATTCCACCTGGTCGAACAGCAGTATCGACAGTACCCGCGTTTCACCCGGAATGTTGCCGCCGATCATCAGCACGATGCCGAATTCTCCGACGGTATGGGCGAAACCCAGTATCGCCGCCGCCGCCAGGGCGCGGGAGTGCAGGGGAAGCACCAGGCGCAGAAAACGGATCGTTGGCGGGATGCCCATGAGGGTCGCTGCATCGAGGAGCTCCCTGGGTGTATTGCGGAAGCTGCTGGTCAGTGGCTGGTTGACGAAGGGCAGGGAATAGACCGTCGAGGCAATGACGAGTCCCGCGAAAGTGAAAGCCAGCGGTTGTCCGGTCACCCATCGCCAACCGGTGCCGAGCCAGGCTTCGTCCGCCATCGCCAGCAGCAGGTAGAAGCCCAGTACCGTAGGCGGCAGCACCAGCGGCAAGGCGATCAGCGCCTCGACAAACGCGGCGGCGCGGCGCTCGGTGCGCGCCAGCCACCACGACAGGGGCAGGGCGACGACCATCAGGACGACGGTGACGATTCCGGCAAGAGCGCCGGTTACCGCCAGGCTGAGGAACAGGTCTTCAGTCACCGGGCAGGTAACCGAGTTGCTCAAGCCGCGCCTGGGTGGCGGGATGGGTCATGAAGCGAAGCAGTGTCCGTGCGGCCCACGGATGGCTGCTACGACGGAGCACCACGGCGCCCTGGTCGATCGGCGCATGAAAGGCGGCCGGACACACCCAGTAGCGCTCGGGTGGAACATCCCTGGCCACAAGCTGACTCAGCGCCACGAAACCCAGGTTCAGGGCGCCGCTTTCCAGGAAGTGGTCGACCTGATTCACGTTGTTGCCGAACACGAGCCGATCCTGAAACCGCGCCCACACTCCGAGCCGGTTCAGGCATTGCATCGCGGCGGCGCCGTAGGGCGCGAGTTGCGGATTGGGAATGCCGATTCGGCGGGGGCCGGCGTGGCTTGCGGCGCCTGCCGGTCCGGGTGTTCTCAAGGCCACCCGGCCCCGGGCGTAGACCGTTACGGGAGCGGCGGCAAGACCGTCGCCGATCAAGGCTTCGGGCCGCATGGTGTCCGCGGAGAAAAAGGCATCGAAGGGAGCGCCTTGACGGATCTGTGCGGCAAGCAGTCCGGAGGAGCCGAAGACAAGCGACAACGCCACACCATGCCGGTGTTCGAATTCGTCCGCCAACTCGTTGAGCGGCGCACGAAAATTCGCGGCGACGGCCAGGCGCAAGGCGTCGTTGCGCACGCGCGCGGACGCGGCGGCAGCGACCGGTGCATCGTTCCCGGTCGATGCCTCGGCGGATGTGCCGGCGAGCCCGGCGATTGCAGGCAACGATGGCGCGATCACGCAAACGAATGCCAATTTCCAGGCACCCATGTCGCGCCCCCGGGAGAAAGGTCGCGCCAGTTTATCAGGATGCCGAAGGGACTCGCGCCACGGCCCAGACATCCACGCGTTCGGCGCCGGCAGCCAGCAGGGTCGAGGCCAGTTCCGCGGCGGTTGCGCCTGTGGTCATCACATCGTCCACGATGGCGACATGGCCTGCAACGGGACGCGTTGCCCGGAATACCCCCCGCACGCTCCGTGCCCTGGCGCCACGGGATTGACCCCGCTGCGGTTTGCCGCCGCCGGCCCGCTTGAGGCCGCCGCGGCGGACCGGGATGCACAACCGCCGGGCGAGGGGAACGGCGACGAGGGCGGCCTGATTGTGGCCGCGCCGGAACAGCCGTGCCGTGGTCAGGGGAACGGGTATCAGGCCGTCCGGAATGCGCGCTCCGGTGAATTCGATGCCGCGCGCAAGGAGGCCGCTCAATAACTTCGCTTCGCCGAGGCCGCCGGCGGATTTGGCGGCGTGCACCCAGCGGCGTACCTCGCCTTCGTAGAGCAGCGGCGCCACCGTCGCCTCGAAGGGTGGTGGATCGTCGATACAACGCTTGCAAAGGCCGCTGACAGCGGCCGGCTGAGGCAGGCCGCACCGCGGACAGGGACTGGGGTTCCAGGCGAGGCTTCGCTCGCAGGGCGCGCAGAGGTCGATGTCCCGGTCCATCTCCCGGCCGCACAGCCGGCAGACGCGCGGCAGCCACCAATCGGCAAACCCCATTGGGGTTTTGTACCCCCGGCGCAGGGGTTCCGCCAAGGGCGCTTTTCGGAAGGATTCGTAGTACGAAAGCCGGAAACCGCGTGAGCGCGAACGTGGAGTCCCGGGCCAGGTTCCCGCAATCCGCTCGCCGACACAGGTCAAATATGGCCTTGGGGCGAAAATGTCCCGGTGATTGCCCACGGTAGCGTGCCGTGGATTTATTCTGCGTCGCGGCTAATATCGAGACTGCGGGGAACGAGACAAGGACGAGGCATGCTGGAATACCGGGCGCCGGAACGGGATTTGGAATTCCTGTTGTTCGACCTGTTCCGGGTGCGGGACGAATGGCGCGACATTGGGCAGTTCGCAGAGTTCACCGACGACCTGGTGCGCGCCGTCGTCAGCGAGGGAGGCAGGATTGCGAGCGAAGTCATGGCTCCGCTCAATCAGGCCGGCGACCGGGAAGGCTGCCATTGGCAGGACGGCGTTGTCACCGCACCTGCCGGGTTCAAAGCCGCCTACGAACAACTTGCCGAAGGCGGCTGGCTCGGCATATCCGGCAATCCCCGATACGGCGGTCAGGGCATGCCGACGCTCCTGGGCTGCCTGCTGGAAGAAATGTTCTGGAGCGCCAATACCAGCCTTTACCTGTACGGGGCTCTATCCACCGGGGCTTCGATCTGTATCGACACCCACGGCAGCGAAGCGCAGAAACGGCTGTATCTCCCCAAGCTCTATTCGGGAGAGTGGTCGGGGGCAATGGACCTGACCGAACCCCATGCCGGCACGGATCTCGGCATCATCCGCACCCGGGCGGAGCAGGCCGGGGACGGCGCCTTCCGCATCACCGGCACCAAGATCTTCATTACCAGCGGGGAGCACGACCTTGCCGGCAACATCGTCCATCTCGTGCTTGCCAGGCTGCCGGGATCTCCCGAGGGCACCCGGGGCATCAGCCTGTTCATCGTGCCGAAGTTCATGCCGAACGCAGACGGGTCCGTCGGCGAGCGCAACCGTGTCACCAGCGGTTCCATCGAGCACAAGATGGGCATCAACGGCAGTTCCACCAGCGTCATGAACTACGACAACGCAGTCGGCTACCTGGTGGGGCCCGAGAACGGAGGGCTCGCCTGCATGTTCACCATGATGAACTACGAGCGGCTGTCGGTAGGCCTGCAGGGATTGGGCGCGGGTGAACTGGCCTATCAGCAGGCGTCCCGCTACGCCCGGGACCGCCTCCAGGGCCGTGCTCCCACGGGGCCGAGCAATCCGGACGGCGCGGCGGACCCGCTGCTCGTGCACCCGGATGTGCGCCGTATGCTGCTCACCGTTCGCGCCTACACCGAAGCAGGCCGGGCATTTGCGGTATTCGCCGGCCTCAATCTCGACCGGGGCAAGTACGCGGGCGATGCGGACTGCCTGGCGTTGTCGGATATGCTGACCCCGGTCGCCAAGGCGTTCCTGTCCGACCGGGGTTTCGAGTGTGCGGTCATCGCTCAACAGGTTTTCGGCGGGCACGGCTTCATCAGGGAATGGGGGGTCGAACAGATCGTGCGCGATGCCCGCATCGCCCAGATCTACGAGGGCGCCAACGGCATTCAGGCGCTGGACTTCGTCGCGCGCAAGGTTTGCCGGGATGGCGGGCGCACCCTGTACTCGCTGCTCGACACCATGGCGGCAACGCCTGTTCCCGGCGCCTATCGCGCACCGCTCCGCCGGGCGCTCGAGCGGCTGCGTTCGGTGACGGAACGCGTTGTTGCGGGTTCACGGGAAGACGCGAACCTCCCGGGAGCGGTGTCGACGGACTACCTGGATCTGACAGGCCATACCATCTATGCCTGGTTGTGGGCGCGCATGGCCGGTGCGTCCTGCGACGACGATTTCGGGCGCGCGAAGCGGCGGACCGCGGATTTCTTCTATGCCCGCCTGCTGCCCAGAACCCTGGCGCTCGAGGCGAGCGTGCGCTCGGATACGGATGCGTTGATGGGATTCGAAGAGTCGGCGTTCTAGCCGCGATGTTGCATGAGTGGCATCAGGTTGGCGGATGGGAGTTCTAAACGATGAGTGGCGACGGCAGCGATACGCATCGAGTTGCCAGCAATAACGCCCGGGCGGGCGCCCCGGCGTGGTCGCCGGATTGAGTCGGGCGCCGCACAGCTTGGTAGTTTGCCCGGGAGGCGAGTAGCATTCAGGTATGGTCGACCAAGCCACAAACCCGGTGCGCAAGCCGAGCGCCGAATTCCGGGCCATCGTCGGCGCGGCTGTCGGCATTGTCGGAACCGTTGTCGCCTTTGGCGTGATGATTCTGACCGTCATGGGTTGGTTGCGGGATGACATTCGCAACCTGGAAGGCGAGGTCAAGACGCTGGAAACCAGTTTGAGCGGCGAGATCAAAGCCCTGGACGTCAAATTGACCGACATACACGGGCGTCTGGTGCGCCTGGAAACCCTGTCCGACATCGAGAGCCCGGATCTTGCGGCCGTCGTCGAACCCGCGCCCTGATTCCCCAACGCCCAGCCTGGCGCCCCAGCGTGGTCGCCGAAGGGGATAGGCCTGGACGCGCGGCATATGGGTGGACCTCTTGTTTTCAGGGCTTCCACGGTTGTAAACGGCTTGGCCGTGCGGCGTCGACGAGGGGCTTGGAGCGGTCGAGAAAAGGCCGGTGAGCCGTTCGCTTGTTGAGTCGAGGATGCTGACGGTTTAGTGCGAGTTCTTCTGTACAACAAGCTCGATGCCGCCCACATCCCCAACTTCCCCAAGATGAAGGCGCTGCTCGAGAACGAAGATTACCGCTCGGCGGAAGTCAGGAAGGTGGGCGACAATCTCTACCGCGCCCGTCTCGATCAATCCAACCGCATCCTCTTCTGCTTTGGCCGATACCGGGGCGATACCTTCATCCTCGTGCTCGAATACATCAAGCGGCACAGCTACGAGAAATCCCGCTTTCTCCGAAGGGGCGTGACAGTAGACGAGGCCAAGCTGCCGCCGGCGCCGCCGGAGGAACCCGGGGAGGCGACGGAACTCGCCTACCTGCACCCCAGCCGTCCCTCCTTCAACGTGCTGGACAAAATCATCTCTTTCGACGACCGGCAGGGCGAGGTCTTTTCGCAGCCGCCGCCTTTCATTGTCGTCGGGTCCGCGGGCAGCGGCAAAACCGTGCTGACGCTCGAGAAAATGAAGGAAGCGGCCGGCAGCGTGTTGTACGTAACGCGCTCGCGCCATCTCGTGGACAATTCCCGCGAGCTCTACTATGGGATGAACTACCAGAACGACGATCAGGAGGTGAGTTTTCTCTCCTTTCGCGAGTACCTGGAGAGCATCCGCGTCCCGGACACCCGCGAGATGCAATTCGTGGATTTCGCCCGCTGGTTTTCCCGGCACCGGGTCGCGACCGGCCTCAAGGACCCTTATCAGCTTTTCGAGGAAATCAATGGCGTGATCGCCGGCTCTTCTCCCGAGCGTGGGTGTTTGTCCAGGAGCGATTACCTGGCGCTCGGTATTCGCCAGTCCATCTATTCGCGCGGAGAAAGGGAAAAAGTCCATGGCCTGTTCGAGAAATACCTCGCGCACCTGAAGGAATCCGGTCGCCATGACGCCAACGTTCTGAGCCATGATTACCGCGAACTGGTGACGCCGAACTGGGATTTCATCGTTGTCGATGAAGTCCAGGATTTCACCAATGTGCAACTCGACCTGGTCATGCGTTCCCTCAAGGATCGGCGGCGGTTCATCCTGTGCGGAGACTCCAACCAGATCGTCCACCCCAACTTCTTTTCCTGGGCGGGCCTGCGGCGATACTTTTACGGCTTGTCCGGGGCCGATGCGTCCGCGAACCTGGCGGAGGTTCTGAACACCAACTACCGCAATTCCGAGTGCGTCACTGAAATGGCCAACCGCATCCTGCGGCTGAAACACGCCCGTTTCGGTTCGGTGGACCGCGAGAGCAACTATCTGGTCGAGAGCCACGGCGACGATGCGGGCCTGGTTGCGCTGCTTCCGAACGACCCGGATGTGACCGGGGAACTCGACAACAAGACCCGGCAGTCCACCCGCTTTGCGGTCGTGGTGATGCATGACGACCAGAAAGCGGTGGCCAGGAGGCGTTTTCGCACCCCCTTGATCTTCTCGATCCAGGAAGCGAAGGGCCTGGAATACGAAAACGTGATCCTCTACGACTTCGTCTCCGGCGACGAGGCGCGATTTCGCGAGATTGCACGGAACGTGTCGCCCGAGGCGGTGATGCACGGCGACCTCAAGTACGCCCGGGCGCGGGACAAGAGCGACAAGTCCCTGGAGATTTTCAAGTTTCACATCAACGCGCTCTACGTGGCGGCAACCCGCGCCATCGCAAATGTTTACCTGGTGGAGTCGAACCCCGGGCAGCGGCTGTTTGAATTGCTCGGTATCGAGGCGCTCGGCGGCAGGCTCGACCTGGATGAGCAGCGATCGAGTCTCGCCGAGTGGCAGCGGCAGGCCAGCTTGCTGGAACGCCAGGGAAAGACGGAGCAGGCCGCGGAAATTCGCAGCAGGATTCTCGGCATTCGCGAGACAGGCTGGCAACCGCTCACCGGGGACCGGCTGCGGAAACTCAGTGCAGACGTTTTTGGCGCCGGCGCCAAAGTCCGAGACCGAAAAAAGGCGCTTCAATTGTTCGAATACGCGCTGTTGAGTCACGACAGGGCCCGGCTTTCACGGCTGCTGCTGGCGGATTTCCGCCCGGCCCGGCGCTTGGAGAAAAGCGCGAAGACGCTGGAGCAGAAACACTTCATGCCGTACTCCGTGAAGCGTCCCGACGCCGTGCGCGCGCTGGTCGAGCGTTATGGCGTTGACTATCGGGACCCGTTCAACTTCACGCCGCTGATGCTGGCGGCCCGGTTCGGCAACCCGGGCGTGGCGGCGATGCTGGTGGAGACGGGGGCAGACCGGGAGCTTGTCAACAGCGCGGGACTGAACGCCTTTCAGATCATGCTGCAGGAAGCCGCCCTGGACTCCCGGTATGCGAAGCGGGCGATGCCCAGCCTCTATCGGCTGCTGGCGCCGGGAGACCTCACCCTGATGGTAGACGGCAAACTGTTGAAACTCGACAGCCACAAGGTGGAGTTCCTTTTCTGCCAGCTCATGATCGCGCTGTTTTATACGGCGCTGGCCGGCAACGTGACCTGGAGGCACTTCGGCTTCCGGGCAGGGGATATCGAGCGGTCACTGGATTCGGTGGCGTTGCAGGCACTGGGCCGGAAGGTGACGCGGGGGTACGTCAGCGGCGTACTCGCCAGGAACGAGGTGGAGCGGGACTACGCCTACAATAGACGCATCTTTCGGCGCACGGCCCGTGGCGTCTACATACTCAATCCGCGAATGCACGTACGCATCGGCGAGGATTGGGTTCCGGTATACGATCTGCTCGACCCGGCAGCGTTGTTCGACATGCTCGGCCGGGTGCGGACGCCGGACGCGTTCGATACCGACTTCCTCCTCGACTACGCGCAGCGGGGGCACCAGCACTTCATGGGCCTGATCGAGGAGCTCTAACCGATGTTTCCGCACACGGCCGGCGTGCGTATCGGCAATCGCCGGAAAGACGAATACCGTTGCCGATCGGCGGCCGCTGACCCTGGATATCCCGAGTTACCTGGGCAGCGCCAGGGTCGATGACAAGCGCAAGGTGTTGGAAAGCGAACGCTGGGAAGAGCAATGGTTGATGGTCAGGTACGCCTGCCGGGACACCAAGCGCACGGCGCGCGGGGATAGGAAGAATAATCGCCCGAAACGGGGTGGTTGCGGGGTAGCGACTGTTGGTTGGTCAGAGTCGCGCGTGGCACCGGCGCGGCGAAGCGCGCGATGACAAATCGGCAGGATTGCCGACTTGGACGACCGCAGGTCGCTCGCAGAGTGGCGCGAATGAGCGCTTCGCTTGAGGCAAGCGCAGAGTTGATCCTTGAAAATCAAGCGCTATACTGCTTGATTAACTATGGAATACGTCCCTCGCTGGTTGCAGACAGACATCGAATCCGCCTTGGCGGAGCAATCGGCCGTGGGTCTTCTAGGGCCCCGTCAAGTGGGGAAAACCACCTTGGCCCATCGTGTTGCCGCCGATCGCGAAGCAGTCTATCTCGATCTTGAGAATCCTGAAGACCTGGCGCTTCTGAGCGAGCCTCGGGCTTTATTGGCCACCTATGCCGACAGGCTCGTCATTCTTGACGAAGTGCAGCGCTTGCCGGGCTTGTTCCAGACGCTGCGCGGGCTGATCGATCAATATCGGCGTGCCGGCCGGGGCGCCGGGTGCTTCCTGCTGCTCGGCTCCTCATCACCGGACCTGCTGCGCCAGAGCGCGGAGTCGCTGGCTGGCCGAATCGCCTATCGGGAGCTCGGGCCGCTGGACCTCAGCGAGACCGGGCCGGAGTCAATGGACCGGCTGTGGCTGCGTGGTGGATTTCCGAGCGCTTGGCTGGCGGGCAGCGATGCAGCCAGCTTCTTCTGGCGGCGCGACCTCGTTCGTACCTATCTGGAGCGGGACATTCCTGTTTTCGATTCCCGCCTGCCCGCCGAAACCCTGCGGCGCCTATGGACCATGCTGGCGCACAGCCAGGGCGCGTTGCTGAACGCCGCGCGACTGGCCTCTTCCCTCGCCGTCCACGTGCGTACGCTGAGCCGCTACATCGATCTGCTGGTGGGCCTCCTGCTGGTGCGTCGTTTGCCGCCTTGGTCCGGGAACGTGGGCAAGCGCCTGGTCCGCTCGCCGCGTCTCTATTTGCGGGACAGCGGCATTGTCCACGCCCTGCTGGGCTTGCGGCGGATGGAGGATGTGTTGTCCCATCCGGTGGCCGGTGGCAGTTGGGAGGGCTTTGTCCTTGAAAACCTGCTCGCCGCCGCCCCGGCCTGGGCGCAGCCGTTCTTCTATCGCACCCAGGCGGGCGCTGAGGTCGACCTGGTTCTGGAATTCGATCCCAGCAGCCGTTGGGCGGTAGAGATCAAGCGCTCCGCGTCCCGTCCCACGCCTTCCAAGGGCTTTCACACAGCCTGTGCCGACCTTGAAGCCCAGCGCCGTATAGTTGTTTACGGCGGCACTCGGGCGTTTCCGCAACCCAATGGGGTGGAGACCCTGCCGCTGGCTCGGTTGATGGAGGAATTGAGGGCGAAAGGACGGTAGCCCGGCTCAACCTCGCTCGTCTCCCAGCGGCCCTTGCCACAGCGCATCCAGAAATTCCTCCCAAGGCGTGCCCAGGCATCCGCAGACACCGGCCACGAGATCGCCGAGGGCAACGACTTCCGGGCAAATCCACCTTCGCTTCGAAGCGGCCTGACCGTCGGACATACATGATTACCGTGAATACATTAAAATCCCCCGATGATTCGCTCGTTCGGGGACCGAAGGACCAAGGTCCTGTTCCATGGACGGAATACGAGCCAGGCACGACGCGTTGCGACAGTGGACAGGACGAACAAAAGCGCCTTTCGTGTGAATCGAAAAGTATCCGAGAAACCGAAACTATCGAGTTGGCGCGATCCTTATGGCATGTGAACGGCTTGTCGGTTTGTGGCGTCTGCGCTGCGAGAGCGATCGAGGGAAATTCAGGTTCGGATTTTGAGGGCCGAGACGCGGGTTGCCGTCCGGCGCCGCACTATCCGACAATCGTCAATTGAGTGCCAAATGTGTCTGAGCTAGAACACCGCAGTGCGTTGGGTGCCGTGGCAAGCGTGTATGATCGCGCTTCCATTTGTCGTTATCGGTGCAAAACATGTCGGGCAGACTCTTTGCAGGTGCTTTCGCGTGCCTTTTCTCATTCAGCCTGTGCGCAGAGACCTGGACAGTCGAATCACTCTCCAAAGCGCTTGACGCGCGCTCGGAAGAAGACCGCGGGCGCGATGCCGCCCGTCAGCCGGCGGAGGTACTGGTAGCTGCGGGTATCGAGCGCGGCACGACGGTCATGGATCTCGCGTACTCGGGCGGTCGGTACACGGAAGTCCTGGCGATCGCAGTCGGTGACGAAGGCGCCGTCTATGCGCAAAATGCACCCGCTCATGGTGTTCGAACCGGAAATTCGCGGCAAGACGGACAGATGCGTCCTGGTGGCGGCAACGCCCGCTGCATAGCAGCCATACGCTGCCCGAACAGGTGGAACTTATCGTCGACTGCACCGGCTAAGCCGGCAATGTCGACGGGCTGAAGCAGAATTGCCGGAGTGGCTTGAAGCATGTTGCACATGTTGTCCTGTTTCAATCTGAAGCCGGACAGAACGGTGGACGAATTTTGCCGGTCTGTTGCCGATTTCACCGCGTACGTCAAGAAGATCGATCTCGTTCAATCGGCAGGTCCGGTGGGGCGCAGGCAGACCGATACGATCATGGACACAGACAGTGAACGCAACCACGAGTACTTTTTCATCATGACGTTCCGGGACCGGGCCCAATGCGACCGGGCGGTGGAACGTATCTACTCCCAAACAGAGCAGGAAGGCGCTGTCCACAAGGCTGTCCATGCCATGATCGAGGATCAGGTCTTCATTTGCTGGGAAGATATCTGACCCGGATATCGCGCCACGTTCCACTGTGGACGCGCAAGGCTACCGGGGCGACCATCCCGCCGGCGATGCCACTTCCGCCGCGCTGCCGAAGAACGGCGCGCGCATCGAACACCAGCGGGCGCTGCCGCCCGCCATCCTCCGGAAGGACTTGCCGATCTGCACCCAACTCCGGTGCTTCAGAACTGTCGCGATCAAGAAGGACGGCGAGCCGGCTAGGTTATGCCGGCAGTGCCTCGGTCACCGCGCCCGGTCCTGCAAGCGGAAGAGGGCACATTTCGTCGCCCAGCGCGGGCTCCCCGGCCGCGGGCGGTCCGGCGCGGCACAACACGAGGGGGGTCTCCGGGGAGACGGATCGGAAGACAAGGCTCACGATCTCGCGAGAACTGGGCCATGGTCGCCCGTCTGTGGTGGTCCAGTACATAGGCAAGTGGCGCCGAGGTGCGGTCGGATGATCTCATGAAGTCCGCGATTCGACCCGGAGTTCCGGCGCATCTTCGCCAACCGCGGGCCCTCGGATGTTTTCCGCGGGTTTCGGGATCGGCATCGCGGAGTCGCTATGCACCATCGAGAGCATGACGAACGTCCGTGCCGCATGGGAGAATCGGTCGCTTGCAACGCGGCGGGGTTTGAAGGGTTGTGAATGGCGGAAACGTGATTACGGAGGCGCAGGCAGGCCAGGTAGCGCTGCTCGTCGACTTCGAGAATCTGGTCAGGTCGGTCGACGAAGAGGACATCGACTGCGAGGCGGTGTTCCGGCTGGCCGATGAGTACGGGAGGGTTCTAGTCGCGAACGCGTACGCGGACTGGCGTATGAAAGGACGTGAACCAGTATCAGACGGACCTGTACGGGATCGGCATCGAACGGGTCCATGTGCTCGGTCAGCGGCACGGCGCGTCGATCAAGAACGCGGAGGACGTGAAAATGGCTGTCGACGCGGTCAGCCTGAGGTCCTCGCTTTCGCACATCGACGTCTTTGTCATCGTGTGCGGCGACCTGCGGGTGTTCCCTGCTTCGACCGGCACTGCGCGCCCAAACATCCGTCGCCGACGAAGCGTACGTTGCGGAGTGCTCACGGGGTATGGTCGGCCACCTGCGCGACCATCAACTCGTGGTGACGGGCTGGAGCAATTCGGTAAGCGGCCGCATGCGTGTCGAGCAGTCGCTGCTGGCGGAGTCCTGGAATCCGCGCTACCAACGACTCGGCTTCGCCCCAGACTCGGAAGACCCGCCTTTCCTGAATCCGGCTGTGGCGGAACTGGCCAAGTCGGATGGGCAGTCCGGCTCATGAAGTCCTCCACTCGACGCCGAATCACGCTGATGGATCGCAGCGTCGAATACGACGTCGTGGTTTCGAAAGCCGCTTGTCACACCCGCGTTCGCGTAGGACCGCGCGGGGTGGAGGTCGTCCAGCCGGCGGACGTTGGCGACGAGGAAGTGTCCTCGTTTCTTCAGCGCAACGAAACCTGGGTGCTCGCTCAGCTTGACCGGGTGTCGAGTCTTCGCGGTCTGAGGCGGCCGGAGCAGTTCCAGTCTGGCGAGTTCATGTTTCGCGGCGCGCCCACGCCGGTCCGGGTCGAGCTCGTCGAGACGAACGCTCGCGGGAACGTCGTCAGTCTGAGAGATGGTGAGATCATTGTGCGCCGGGGAGCGAAGACCCTAACGCCAGCAGCCCGAGGCCTCGAGAACTGGCTGAGAAAGCAGGCCCGCGCCGCCATCGCCGTCCACCTGGCCATCTTGTCCTTCCACATCGGTGAGCGGCCCGGACGGGTATACGTGATGGGCCAGCGCACGAAGTGGGGTAATTGCTCTGCCCGCAGGAACCTCTCGTTCAACTGGCGGCTCATTCTCGCACCGGACTTCGTTCTCCGTTATCTGGTAACACACGAGGTCGTGCATCTGGCCGTTCCGGATCATTCGGCCAAGTTCTGGCTTACCGTGCAGAGCCTCTGCCCAGAGACCGAGAAAGCGAAACAGTGGCTGAGCACGCACTACGCTCAGCTAACCGTTGACCTTGCTCATGTCTTGGAAACAGATACCACGTTGCACGGCCTTGCGCGCGGCTCCGAACGCCTTTGTCGGTCAATCTCTCCCATAGAGTCCCAACAGATGTGACGAGGGCCCATGACACCTGAAGAGATAGTCGCGCTGGTCGAAACAGGCGAATCCGAGACGCTGGAATTCAAGCGCACGACGGGTACGCGCCGGGAAGCGGCCAGAAGCATATGTGCCATGCTCAACCAGCGCGGCGGGCATGTGCTGTTCGGTGTCACGCCGGAAGGAAGCGTCGTCGGGCAACGCCTTCACGCTGCTCTCGCATGCCGAACGCTTTCTGCGCGACACGCTTCCCATCGCGAGCCGGTTTGAAACGGGCCGCATCCAGCGCATCGACGAACCGCTCTACCCGCCGCTGGCTACACGGGAGGCGCTGGCGAACTCCCTGTGCCCCGCGATTACGCGCTGGGCGGCGGATCGGTGGGGCTCGCGGTGTACGATGACCGGCTAGAGGTAACGTCAACCGGTCCCTTGCATTTCGGATTGACTCCAGCCGCGTTGCCCGGCCTCGCGGCCGGTCGCCGCGCGAAGTCAAAAGCCGGGCTGGCGCCGTCAGTCCAGTTTGTCGATCAGGCGGTAGACGCCGATCAGTATCCCGAAACCGATGTAGCCACCGAGCAGCGCAACGCCCAACAGGATGGCCATCTGCCGGGTGACGACATCCGTCGCGGCCAGGTAGACGACGAGTCCGATGAAGCCGAGGAAGGATCCGGCGACAAGGGTAGTCGTCACGAAGGTGGATGTTTTCAAATCAGCGCCTGCTTCCCGGCGACGGCCAGCGTCCAGCGCCCCGGTAGCACCGCCTTGCCAAGCCACTCGGCGCCCGACGTATAGGGCAGCCCGCTGTTCAATACCCATTCCACGGAATCGGTTCCCCGGGGCAACCCGGCGTTGCCCACGACAACCAGGTCCGGCGCCGGCTCGAGTTGGCGCGGCTCGAAGCCTTCGTAGACCGGAAGGTCAGCGGCGGCAAGGGCAGCCACATGTGCATCGGTATGCACTTCGCCATGCTGGCGGTCAAAGCGTTGTTCGCGCAGCTTCTCCGCACACGCGACATGAGTCTTGCCGCAAAACGCGCACCCGTCATTCGGTACTTGCCGACGCTGCGTCCGGCACAACGGCTGCCGCTGCGTTTCGTGCCCATGCCCGCAGCTACAGCGCGCGGCCATCGGAACTTGAACCGTCGTTCAGCCTCGGATAACACTGACTGCTGCGCTGTTGCGCCGCAGACTCCGCCCACACCTGATTTCAGATCGTGACCGTGCCTTCCAGATAGGGCGCTACAGTGCCGGCGATCAACACCCGGTCACCCTTCAGCGAACACCAGAGGGCGCCCCCGCGGACGGAAACCTGCCTGGCAAACATCTCCGTCCTGCCCAGCCGTTCCGCCCAATAGGGGATCAGCGTGCAATGGGCGGAACCCGTCACCGGGTCTTCGTCGACGCCCCACCTCGGCGTGAAGAAACGCGAGACGAAATCGCAATCTTCGCCGGGCGCGGTGACGATGAGAGCGGGAAGGTCGAGTTTGGCAACCTTGGCAAAATCCGGCTGGACGGCGAGCACAGCCGCCTGGTTCCGCAGTACCGCCAGGGCATAGCGTGCCTTGAGCACGGCGTCCGGCGCCATGCCCAACGCGCCGGCAACGTCGTCGATCCCGGCCGGTACGGGAGGATGTGCCGGGAAGTCCATCACAAGCCGGAGGCCGTCGCGGGAAACCTTCAGCGGCCCGCTCCTCGTGTGAAAGGTGACGGAATCGCCGGACTGGCCAAGTCGGTTGAACAGCACCCAGGCCGCGCCCAGGGTGGCGTGACCGCACAGGTCCACCTCGACCGTGGGGGTGAGCCAGCGCAGATCGAAGTCGCCATCGTCGCGCGGCACGAAGAAGGCGGTCTCGGACAGGTTGTTTTCCAGGGCAATGGCCTGCATCGTCGCCGTCGGCAGCCACTCCTGCAATGGCATCACCGCCGCCGGGTTGCCTCCGAAGGGCCGGTCGGTGAATGCATCCACTTGATAGAGATTCAGTTCCATGGGGGGAACTCAGCGACGCGCAGCATTCAATCGTTCAGCCATGGCGCCCGCGAGCAACGCCCTGGAAGAAGCCCAGGTAGAACCACCGCGCATGAGGGAGCATACAGGCATAGCCGTCGATCATCTTTCTTGCCGTAGAATTTAATCGATTTGGCCTGTTCGCGCTGCATGCCGTTGGCACAGGACATTTGTAGCGGGTGTCCGGCGGATGGTCGAGTCCGCCGCCCACCTGATTGATCAAGTGCTGCGGGAACAACCCATTCGCCAATGGCTGCTGATCTTCCCATACCGGCTGCGATTCCTGTTCGCCGCTCAGCCTCAGGTACTGAGCGGTGTCCTGGGCGTCGTCTACCGTGCGATCTCGACCTGCCTCGTCAGGAAATCCGGGTTCACGGTTGCCTCCGGCGCCAAGACCGGCGCCATCACCCTGATCCAGCGTTTCTGTAGCGCGTCAAGCATGATGAGACCCGTAAACGCCAGATCGACGGCGCGCAGCTCGGATACATGGAGATCCGCCGGCCGAAGCAACGCCGGACAGAAAGGCCCCGACAACATCTTCGACATGTATTCCCGGGCAGCCATTAGCCACTGCCGGACACTCCATACAAACAGTTGGGCACCGGCGGCGAGGCTGGCAGTCGACAACGCCATAGGCGGGGCGGTCATTCTTACCAGCAAGGAGCCCAGGGATTACCTGGAAACGGACCGGGTTGCTCTCAATGTGCGCGCCGCGGCCGCCGATGCGGATGAGCAATACCGCGGCGGCTTCACAGCCGCGTTTCAGCTCGGCGATTTGGGCTTGCTGGCCCAATACACCCATAGGGAGTTCGCGGAACAGGAGGTGAATGGCCCCGGCAGTCTGAATCCACAGGGCGGTAACTCCGACAGCTTGTTGCTGCAGTTGTATCGGGACCCGTCTCCGGGCCAGTAACTGCGATTCAGCATGGACAGTTTTATGGAGAACGTTGCAACGCAACTGGATTCCGACATCGGCCGGTCCGTATCGAACTCTCTGGGCCGGGACGATACCGAGCGGCTCCGCGTCGGCATGCGCTACCGATGGCAGGCCGGGCTGGTTTTGTTCGACGACCTGGAACTCGACTTGAACCACCAGGAGACCGATGCATCCCAATATACCGAGCAGGCACGCACGAGCTACTCGTTTATCAATCCAAGGGATCCCCGCACGTATGGCGGCACCGGCGCTCTAAGGAAATCCACCTTCGATTTCGACCAGCAGACCCTGGCGCTGAACCTGAACCTTCGCAAAACGATCACGACAGGTTCGTTGACTCATGCCTTTGCCTACGGCGCCAATTTCGAGGAGACCGATACGCAGCGGCCTCGCAATCGCTGCGAAGAGGAACTCGCCAGCGGCCGGACCAGCTGCCGGATTTCAGCATATCCATTTGCGCCCCCGGAAGTGTTTCCGAACAAGACTATCCCCGACACGTCCACCATGCGCTCCGGGATATACCTGCAGAATGAAATAGTCTTCGGGGAGCGCGGACTCACTTTGATCCCGGGGGCGCGTTACGACCGTTACCGCATGAAGGCCATGCCGGATCCGTCGCTGGATGGTACCGGCCAGGTCAGCGGATACGGCTTTCCTGTCGAGTCGATCGATGAAGGCGCGCTTTCCCTGAGCCTGGGAGCCCTCTACGACATCAATGAAACCTGGTCCCTGTTTGGCCAATACGCCGAAGGCTATCGCCCCCCGAATTTCGCGGAAGCGAATCAGTCATTCGTAAACCTGGGATATCAATACGCAACGGTACCCAATCCGGAACTGTCGGCCGAGAAGAGCAAAGGCCTGGAATTCGGGCTGAGGGCAAGTTTCGCGAATGCGTTCCTGAGTGTCGCCGCGTACCGGAACCGCTACACGAACTTTATCGAGAGCGCATTTGCCGGAACCAGGGGACCGATCAGCCTGTTTCAGAATCGAAACATCGGCAAGGTGGAGATTCGGGGCGCGGAGTTCAACGCGCGGTTCTTTTTCAACGAACAAGCGCGTGTTGGGCGAACTGGACTATCGGGCCGATAAGCTAGGCCTGTTGCCCCACCCGAACGTCGGTCTCTGGATCGCCAGGCAGGCAAACCTGATAGAAGCCGAGGCATCGGAACGTCACTTCACGCTGGCCGCCAACCTGCGGTAGGGAGCGGTCTGGTAGACTCTTTCGGGCTACTTTACGATCGCGCCGAGACGCAGGACGCGTTTGTGCGCACCAGCAGATGGCTCGCCGGTCATGCGGGCGGAAGATGCTCCCTGAACCAGGCGATGGTTTCCCGCATCACCTCGCTGAAGGCGGGCTCCGCGTACACCTCGTAGTGCCCATAGCCTTTGAGCACCACCAGCTTCTTCGGCTCGCCGGCCTTGTCGTACAGCGCTTGAGACTCTTCCGGCGGCACGAGCCGGTCGTCGTCGGTGTCGACGCCATTGAAGAAAAAGGCGGCCGTCGCCACCCGCTCCCCGTCGCACGCGGCGATTCCGGTGCAACCGATGCCCCGCGACCGCACCACCCGGTTCTCGATGTCGGTGCGGTAACCACGGAGGGTGAGATCGAAGTTGTGGATAGGACGAACAAAAGCGCTTTTCGTATGAATGGAAAAGTATCCGAGAAACCGAAACTATCGAGTTGGCGTAATCCCGATCGCGATGGCGGCGCGGGTGATGTAGCGACGGAGTTTTTCGAGCGTGCCGCGTTGCCCGGCCTCGCGGCCGGTCGCCGCGCGAAGTCAAAAGCCGGGCTGGCGCCGTCAGTCCAGTTTGTCGATCAGGCGGTAGACGCCGATCAGTATCCCGAAACCGATGTAGCCACCGAGCAGCGCAACGCCCAACAGGATGGCCATCTGCCGGGTGACGACATCCGTCGCGGCCAGGTAGACGACGAGTCCGATGAAGCCGAGGAAGGATCCGGCGACAAGGGTAGTCGTCACGAAGGTGGATGTTTTCAAATCAGCGCCTGCTTCCCGGCGACGATCGCAGTGTAACCCGCAAATTGCCCCAGGTCCGCGATGATCGCGCAGGGAACAACGCCCGGCTCCAGGAAGAGAGTGTGCGTGCCGCGCTCGCCTTCCGGCACAATCAAGGCTCGTCGTAAACCCATCGTAGCCAAAGCCAAGTCCGCCTGGCGTGCCGGAATGCGAGCGCGGCATGCACACTCGGCGCCCGAGACATCGCTCCGTTTGGCGCCTCGGCGTCCGCAGCAGGAAGTTGGTGACGGATGCGGGCTAGGCGAGCGAACGGCATTCGTTCAATCTGCCCGCGGCCGGACATGACGAATCGGTCAGCCGCCCCGCAGCATCGCGGGGAGTTTCCGGTGGATGCCCTGGAATCCGCCGTTGGAAAGGATGACGACGTGCCGCCGCTGCCGGGGAAGCCGGGCAACCGCTCCCATCAGGCTGTCAAGGTCGTCGAACGGAACCAGAAGGCTGTGCGGGAACCACGCAACTCGAGACCACTTCCTCCAGGTTCCATTCGATGTTCTCGCCCCGGAACCAGAAGGCCCTGTCGGCGGCGGCACAGCAGGAGGTGAGTTCGCCCTGCAGGGTGCCCAGTGACATCGTATGGGTGCGCGGCTCGACGATGGCGAGAATCTCATCGTTACCCACCCGGTTACGCAGTCCTTGCAGCGTGGTTCGGATCGCGGTGGGGTGGTGGGCGAAGTCATCGTAGACGACTGTGTCGCCGACCTCGGCCAGGACCTCCAGGCGGCGCTTGACGCCGGCGAAGCGGTTCAGCGCGTCGATGGCCGCCGTTGGGGCCACGCCGGCGTGGCGGGCGGCGGCCAGGGCGCCCAGGGCATTGGCCACGTTGTGGTTCCCGATCAGCTTCCAGGACACCCGGCCCATGGGCTCGCCGCCCAGAATCACGTCGAATGCGCTGCCGTCCGGGGTGGCGTTACCCGCGCTCCACAGGTCTCCGTTGTCGTATTCCGTCGGCTCGCCGGGCGGGGATTCGCCGAAGCGGGCAACGGGTGTCCAACACCCCATCCGCAGCACTTCATCGACGGCCTCGTCCCGGCCCGGCGCGACGATCAGTCCGTTGCCGGGCACGGCGCGCAGCAGATGATGAAACTGGGTCTGAATGGCGCCGAGGTCGGGGAAGATGTCGGCATGATCGTACTCCAGGTTATTGATCACCAGGGTGCGGGGCCGGTAGTGGACGAACTTGGAGCGCCGGTCGAAATAGGAGGTGTCGTATTCATCGGCTTCGACCACGAAGAACGGGCCGGCGCCCAGACGTGCGGAACGCCCGAAATTCCGCGGCACGCCGCCGATCAGGTAACCGGGTTCGAGCCCGGCGCACTCCAGTAGCCAGGCCAGCATGCCGGCCGTGGTGGTCTTGCCGTGGGTGCCGGCGACGGCCAGCGTCCAGCGCCCCGGTAGCACCGCCTTGCCAAGCCACTCGGCGCCCGACGTATAGGGCAGCCCGCTGTTCAATACCCATTCCACGGAATCGGTTCCCCGGGGCAACCCGGCGTTGCCCACAACGACCAAGTCCGGCGCCGGCTCGAGTTGGCGCGGCTCGAAGCCTTCGTAGACCGGAATACCCGCGGCGGCGAGTTGCTCGCTCATGGGCGGGTACAGCGGCCCGTCGCACCCGCGGACCTCGTGGCCCAGCGCCCGGGCAAGCTGGGCGAGGCTGCCCATCAGGGTGCCGCCGATGCCGAGGAAGTAGAGTCTCATGGCGTAGCGATGTTATCCCAGCTTCGAATTGAACCGCATGTTGCACCGGTTTCCCGCCCGCGTCCGCGCGTACCTGAGCGTCCGGGATCGGTGACCGATCCGGATTCAGCGCACCGGATTCCGACTACAATAGCCGTTTATCCGGCGGGAAATGAATCAGATGGCGAAGGCCAACGCTTTCTATGCGCAATCGGGCGGCGTGACCGCGGTTATCAATGCCACGGCCTGCGGCGTCATCGAGACGGCGCGCAAGCATCGCAACAGGATCGGCAAGGTGCTCGCGGGCAGGAACGGCATCATCGGCGCCCTCAACGAGGAACTCATCGACACGAGCCGCGAACCGGCCGAGACCATCGCGGGCCTGCGCTTCACGCCGGGCGGCGCATTCGGATCCTGCCGGTACAAGCTGGGGACGATCGAGGACAACGAACGGGAGTATCGGCGGCTCATCGATGTATTCGCCGCGCACGATATCCGCTACTTCTTCTACAACGGCGGCGGCGATTCCCAGGACACGGCCAACAAGGTCACGCAGCTCGGTTCCAGCCTCGGTTATCCCATCGTCTGCATCGGCATTCCGAAAACCGTGGACAACGACCTGCCGTTTACCGACTCCTGCCCCGGCTTCGGATCGGTCGCCAAATACGTTGCGGTTTCCACCCGCGAGGCGGCGTTGGATGTGGCATCCATGTGTTCGACTTCCACCAAGGTGTTCATCCTGGAGGTGATGGGCCGCCACGCGGGATGGATCGCCGCCGCATCGGCCCTCGCGCAGGAGAAGCGGGGTGACCCGCCCCATCTCATCGTCTTCCCGGAGGTTCCCTTCGACGAAGCGGCGTTGCTCGCCAAGGTGAGGAAAACCGTGGAGTCGCGCGGCTACTGCGTCATAGTAATCTCCGAGGGCGCCCGCTATGCCGACGGCGTCTTCCTGGCCGACGCAGGTAGCAAGGACGCCTTCGGCCATACCCAGTTGGGGGGCGCGGCCCCGGCCCTGGCCAACATCGTCAAGGCCGGCCTTGGCTACAAGTACCACTGGGCGGTAGCCGACTATCTGCAACGGTCGGCGCGCCACATCGCGTCCGGCAACGATGTTGAGCAGGCCTGCGCGGTGGGCAGGGCGGCGGTGGAGTTTGCCATTGCCGGCAAGAATGCGGTCATGCCGGTCGTGGTGCGCACGAGCGATGAGCCCTACCGCTGGACCATTGGCGAGGCCAAGCTGTCGAGAGTCGCCAACGTGGAGCGCAGGATGCCGAAGAGCTTCATCAGCGCCGACGGGTTCGGCATCACGGCCAGGGCGCGCCGTTATCTGGCGCCGCTCATTGCCGGGGAAGCCTATCCACCGTACAAGGACGGCATGCCCCGCTACGTCACGCTCAAGAACGAGTTGGTAGCCCGAAAGCTCGAGCCGTTTCCGCTTTAGCCCGGAATGGAGTAAATGGGGTCAGAGCAAAATTGCCCCGTAATGAATGGGGTCAGAGTAAATCTCCCCGGCAATTTTACTCTGACCCCATTCATTGTTCAGGCCAGCAGCGGCGCGATCACCAGCGAGACGATCGCCATCACGTTGATGAGGATGTTCATGCTCGGCCCGGAGGTGTCCTTGAACGGGTCGCCCACGGTGTCGCCGACCACCGTGGCGGCGTGAACGTCGGAGCCCTTGCCGCCGAGGTTGCCCTTCTCGACGTACTTCTTGGCGTTGTCCCAGGCGCCGCCGGCATTGGCCATGGTCAGGGCCAGCAGCACGCAGCCGAGCAGTCCCCCGCCGAGTGTCCCGCCGAGGGCCTCGGCGCTGATACCGAAGCCCACCACGGGTGGTACGGCCACCGCGATGGCGCCGGGCAGCAGCATGCGCTTCAGCGCCGCCGACGTGGCGATATCGATGCACTTGCCGGTGTCGGGTTCGGCCTTGCCGTCGAGCAGGCCGGGAATCTCCCGGAACTGACGGCGGATTTCCTGGATCATTTCCATCGCCGCATCGCCCACGGCCGTCATGGTGATGCTGGCGATCAGGAAGGGCACCAGGCCGCCGATGAAGAGGCCCACCAGCACGTCCGGGTTGCCGATGTGCAGCAGGAATTCGCCGCCGCGGTTGTAGGAAACCGTTTCGACGAATGCCGCGATGATGGCCAGGGCCGCGAGCGCCGCCGCCCCAATCGCGAAACCCTTGCCCATGGCGGCCGTGGTATTGCCGAGTTCATCGAGCGAGTCGGTGATCTTGCGGGTCTCCTCGCCCAGGCCGCCCATTTCGGCAATGCCGCCGGCGTTGTCGGCGACGGGCCCGTAGGCATCCACGGCCATGGTCATGCCGACGGTGGCCAGCAGGCCGACCGCCGCGATACCGACGCCATACAGCCCCGCCAGGCCGGTCGACACATAGATGATGGCGCAGATGGCGAGCAGCGGTACGACCACCGACTGCATGCCGATCGCAAGACCCGTGATCATCACCGTGGCCGGTCCCGTTTCCCCCGCCTGGGCGATGCGCACGACCGGTTTCGAGGAGGTGTAGTACTCCGTGGTCAACCCGATGATGACGCCGCCCACGGAACCGAAGATGACCGACCACCAGACGTTGTCCGATATGCCGGCCGTATCGATCACGAACCAGGAGGCGGCGATGAACAGGATGGGCGTACCCACCATGCCGATGCGCAGCGCCAGCGCCGGACTGGAGTTGGAGCGGGAGCGGACGATGCCGATGCCGACGATGGAGCAGATCAGGCCGGTCGAGGCGAGCGCCAGGGGCAGGAACATAAGGGCGGCGCGGCCGTCTCCTTCGGCCATGCCGGGCGCCAGCGAGCCGACCGCGACGGCGGCGAGGGTAGCCGCGATGGCGATCGTTGCGATCATGGAACCGCAGTAGGACTCGAAGATGTCCGAACCCATGCCGGCGACATCGCCCACGTTGTCTCCCACGTTGTCCGCGATGACGCCCGGATTGCGGGGATCATCCTCCGGAATGCCCGCTTCCACTTTGCCCACGAGGTCCGCGCCCACATCGGCGCTCTTCGTGTAGATGCCTCCCCCGACCCGGGAGAACAGCGCGACCGTGGAGGCGCCCATGCCGAAACCGTGAATATGGTGGGCGGTGTGCGGATCGCCGCCGAAAAAGTAGTAGACCAGGCCGAGGCCCATAAGGCCGAGGGATGCGACCGCCAGGCCCATGATCGAACCGCCGAAGAAGGCGACGGACAGCGCCGCGGCCTGCCCGTCCGTGTGGGCGGCGGTGGTGGTGCGGACGTTGGCTTTCGTGGCAGTGTACATGCCGAACCAGCCGGCGCCGGCGGAGGAAAGGGCGCCGGCAATGAATGCCCAGACCGTCTCGATGCCCAGCCCCGATACGAACAGCAGCACCAGCAGCGCCGCGGCGAACAGGGCAAGCATCGTGTATTCGCGGCGCATGAACACCATGGCGCCGTCATGGATGGCGTCGGCGATCTTCCTGATGGCCGGCTCGCCTTCGTCGTAGCGCTTGACCAGGCCGTAGATGATCACAGCCACGATCATGCCGAGAACGCCCAGCAGCGGCGGCAACAGGTTCCTATCCATCATCGTGTATTCCCGCTGTTGATTGAAAGGCAGGCGCTTCGCCGGTGCCGTGAACGCTTGAACCGTCGTCCCGCATACTCTCCTGGCCGCCCCCACGGCGGCGCGTATCATACCAGCGAAAACGCAAAAGGCGCCCCGGGCGAGACCGGTGCCCGATTTGTGGGAAATGTCCCATTGACCGGCCCGGTCCGGACTGGTTTAGTGGCGATGCGAGGCCAAAGCGATGGTGTCTCTTGGCGCGGCAATGAGCAAGGATGGATGGGCGACGATCGGCGTGGGTGTTGCCGTACTCACGGTGCTCGCGACCGTGGCTGGCCTGGTACTCGAGGGCCAGGGTGCGTTGCGAGCCGAGATCGCCGAACTGCGCGCCGAGAATGCCGCGTTTCGCAAGGAGTTGCGAGCCGAGAATGCCGTGTTTCGCCAGGAGTTGCGCGCCGGGAATGCCGCGTTTCGCCAGGAGTTGCGCACGGAGAACGCCGCGTTTAGCAAGGAATTGCGTACCGGAAACACTGAGTTGCGCGCCGATATCCGTGAGGTTGCCCAGCACACGGCCCAACTGCGAGATCGCGTGACCCGCCTTGAGGTGCTGGTGGGAGTGGTCGTCGAGCGGTTGCTGCCCAGCGGCGCGTTAGCGGAACTGACCGAGAAAGAGATCTCGGGTCATCCCTGAGCCAGCAGGGCGCGCAGGTCGATGATGGCCGCGTTGGCCCGGGATATGTACGACGCCATCACCAGTGAGTGATTGGCCAGGAAGCCCAATCCGTCGCCGTTCAGTATCACCGGGCTCCAGATCGTCTGCTGGGTGGGTTCCAGTTCCCGGATGATCTGCTGCAGGCTGACGCGCGCGTTCTTCTTGTCGAGTACGTCCCCGAAATCGTGTTCTATCGCCCGCAAGAGGTGCAGCAGCGCCCAGGTCTGGCCCCGGGCCTCGTAGAAGACATCGTCGATTTCAAGCCAGGGTGTCTTGTACTCCCGTTCCCGGGGGGCGTCGGTGGCCTGCGCCGCCGCCGCATCCCCGGCGAGATCGACGTTCAACTGGCGCTTCCCGACGCTGGCGGACAGCCGCTGCGACAGGCTGCCGAGCCGGGTCTCCACGCCTTGGAGCCACTGCCGCAGGTTGTCCGCCCGGGCGTAGAACTGGGCATCCGGCTGAGTGGGATCGGACAGGCGCTCAAGATAGGCCCTGAGCAGGTCGGCGCCCTTTCGGTACTCGCTCTCGCTGGGGGGGAACACCCAACTGGAGTTGTCGAAAAAGAACTTGCCCTCGCCCCGGGCGAGATCCGGGTCTTCGGTGGATTGGCTCTGGGATCTGGCGAAGTCGATGCGATAGGCGCGGGCGGTGTCGCGCACCTGGGTCAGCACTCCGAATTCCCAATTCGGGACGTTGTCCATCCAGACACCGGGGGGAAAGATGTCGTTGGACAGGAAGCCTCCGCGTTTGTCGAGCAGCGTTTCCGCGAGACGGATAAGAGCGGCAGTGGTCGTATACCCGGTGACGACCTGCCGGTTGCCGCGCTCCGCCTCGTGGGCGGCATTGTCCCGCACGGCGAACGGGCCGGGTTCAAAGTCCCACCACCAGGTCAGCGCCAGGCAACCGATCAGATAGAGGGCGATGAGTGCGCCCGCGGTTCGAGCCGCGGACTTGCCGGCGCCCGATGCTTCGCCACGGGCCCCGGTGAGGGGAATCCATCGTTTCAAGCCGATCGTCCAGTTCATGCCTTGTTCGGTCCCGTTGCGCCGTTCAGTATGTGCCCGCCACCATACTACCCTGGAGGCGCGGGACGAAAATTCAATCCCGTCGACCCGTCAACCGGGCTGACCGAGGCAGACGAGTTCAACGGACGGTGGCGATGCGATCGCCAGCCTGGCCCGCAGCCGCGCCTCGCCGGAGGCACTGTTCAGTTGCCGGTAGATCCAGCGGCCTTCCGCATCGGTTCGTGCATTGATGTTGACCCGGCAGTCCGATTCCTTGGCGCGGACACCGAGATTGCGCAACCGGGCGCCCAGTGTGGAACTCCGCTCTGCGAGCACGCCGGCGTCGAGCCTGATCCGGTCGCGCCTGGCGCTTGCCACCAGTTTCAACTGCTGTTCCGTAGGCTCGATCGCCGGGTGGCCGGCATCGACCAGCCTCGCCCGCGCCAGCATTGAACGGGCCCGGGCAAACTGCCGCCCATCGATGGCTTCCAGCGCGAACCGGACATAGCGTTCCACAATTTTCTCGATGCCCCGGCGGGCATGATCGTTGCCGGGGTCGAGACGCAGCACCTCCCGGTACAGGGCATGGGCACTGTTCTCCCCGGGCGTGGTCAGTCGGTGCGCTTCGAATGCGAGGCGCGCCTGCTCCAGCAGG
The DNA here is from genome assembly GCA_965220425.1 of Candidatus Azophilus sp. Taxonomy (GTDB): domain Bacteria; phylum Pseudomonadota; class Gammaproteobacteria; order Pseudomonadales; family Azotimanducaceae; genus Azophilus. Next base: position 1,181,360 of record OZ244830.1, read on the forward strand.
GGTTCGACGTCGGGAGGAGGCGCCCGCGCCGGCATCGCCGGCGGCTCGGGCTCGGGCGCCGCCTCCGGCCGCGGCGGTTCGGTCTCGCAGCCGGCAAGCAGCAGCATCCAGACGCCGGCAACAGCGAACGGGTATCGGAATCCGGTGGCCGGCATGAAGTCTTTCTCCAATCCAGGGGGCGCCGGGATGTAGAATAAGCCAAGGCGCTTGGCGTCTCGACCGTATTCGAAGAGGTAGTTGGTCATGTGGAGCGTTACATTCGGGCTGGCGGCCCTGCCGTTTGCCTTTGCGGCATTCGGCCAGGCGGCCGAGCGGAACTGGCTGGGCGCGGAGCCGGAGTTCCTGCCGGTCGATGAGGCTTTTGTACTGTCTGCCGAACTGGATGGCGACGGCGCTCTGGTGGCGCGCTGGAAGATTGCGGATGGCTATTATCTGTACCGGCACCGCTTTGCATTCAAGACCGGGGAAGGCGACGGTTCGCAAGTGGGTGAGGCGGAGATTCCGCCCGGGAAGGCGAAGGTGGACGAGTATTTCGGCGAGGTCGAAGTCTATTACGACCATGCCCGGGCGCGGGTGCCGGTACAGGCCGGCAACGGGACGGTGGAGGTCGGCATCGGCTACCAGGGTTGCGCCGATGCGGGACTCTGCTATCCGCCCCAGACCCGGTGGGTGGCCGTCGAACCGGCAGCAGGCACCGTCAGCCTTCCGGTGCCGGACAAGCGTTGACGGGGCGATGCCCCGCATGGAAAAAAACGTTAACCGATTGATTCCGGCTTGACGAATTCCGGTCGACGTGTGGCTAAGTCGAATCGATTCGCCGGGAATCGATGCCGCGATGGGAGAGCTTGCAGATGGCAAAGCTGTTGGTGTTGCACGGTCCGAATCTGAATCTGCTCGGCAGCCGGGAGCCCGAGATCTACGGCACCGATACGTTGGCCGACATCGAAGCCCGTCTTCAAGCGCTGGCGGCGGCGGCCGGGCACGAACTGGCGTGCATGCAGTCGAATGGCGAACAGGCACTCATCGAGCGTATCCATCGGGCGCAGGCCGATGGCGTGGGCTGCATCGTCATCAATCCCGGGGCGTTTACCCACACGAGCATCGCGCTCCGGGACGCCCTGCTTGGCGTCGGGATTCCGTTCATCGAGATTCACCTGTCCAACGTGCACGCGCGGGAGGCGTTCAGGCAGACCTCGTTTCTGAGCGACATTGCCGAGGCGGTCATTTCCGGTTGCGGTGCCCGGGGATACGAATTCGCGCTCCAGGCGGCGATGGCGCACACGGAAAAAGCCGGGGGCGGGGCGGATTGAACGAGTCGCCCGGCGTAAACGGATAGCCCGGTTTTCATCGAACCGGCAGGGCAACCTCAAAGGGTGCGCGTTGTGGACTTGCGGAAGATAAAGAAGCTCATCGAACTGGTCGAAGAATCCGGCATTACGGAACTGCAAGTCCAGAAGGGGGATGAGTCCGTGCGCATCGTGCGTCCGTCGGCGGCGGGTACGGCCGTGCGGGAGTCGAAAGCGGCAGGTCCCGGGGGCTCCGCGGGAATGGACGGCTTCGTCACCGCCAGGGCGCCGATGGCGGGAACCTTCCATGCGGCGCCTGAACCGGGCGCCGACCGCTTCGCGAGGCCGGGCGCCGCCGTAGGGGTTGGTGAAACCCTGTGCATCATCGAGAGCATGAAGATGATGAACGAGATTCCCGCGGAGGTCGATGGCGTCGTACTCGATGTGTTGGTTGCCGACGGCGAACCCGTCGCCAAGGGGCAGGGGCTCTTTCGCATAGGCGCATAGGCGAGAGGCCGGCCCCGTGGAGTGTTGAGTGGTCACACAGTGCCCCGGTTGCGGCACCCGCTTTCGGATCGCCGGCAGGCAGTTGGGCCGGGCGGATGGAAGGGTGCGTTGTGGAGCTTGCCTGGAAATTTTTCGGGCCACGGACAACCTGAATATTGAGGAGGGAGTTCCGGCGGACGGGGGCGTTCCCGCGGATGCGGGTGAAATGGAAGAGATTTCGCGCGATGAAGGTGTCAGGGAAGGCGTCGGTCAACGGCAGCGGAGCGAGGAGACGGTGAATGCGTGGCATGCAGTCGAAAAAAGTCACCCGGGTTCCGCCGATGAGCTGTCGGGCCGGAGCCGCCCGCGAGTTGCATTGTGGATCCGATGGGCCCTGGCGATTGCCGTACTGGCACTGATTCTCCAGTTTGTCTTGTACCTTCCATGGAACGCATTGTTAAGCCATTGATATTCGGGTATTTCAAGCCGGTCGTGTTGAACCGCTTGCCGGCTGCGGGCAATCGGGGTCCGGGTCGGTATGCGGTACGGTCATCCGGCACGCCGGGCGGGCTTGTCTTTCTGTACGATGGGCTTACCGCGAGCCCTAAAGGTGCCGGATGACCGCACCGCACACCGACTCTCTTCCAGGATCCCGGTGTTCCCAGCGCGTCAGCGCCCCGGCACGCCGGGGTCGAAACTCGCATAGGGAGAATCGCACATGACTGAATCGGCCGGGCGAACGGCGCGCGCGCTCATCAGCGTGTCCGACAAGACGGGCATCGTCGAACTGGCGGGCGCCCTGAACCGTCTCGGTATCGCCGTTCTGTCTACCGGCGGCACCTTCCGGGCCATCTCCGAGGCGGGTATCCCGGTAACGGAAGTCGCCGACCATACCGGGTTTCCGGAGTTGATGGATGGGCGTGTGAAAACGCTGCATCCAAGGATCCATGGCGGCATCCTCGCGCGCCGCGGCATCGATAACGGCGCGCTCGAGCGACACGCCATCGACCCCATAGACGTGGTGGTGGTCAACCTCTACCCGTTTGCGGCAACCATCGCGCGGCCGGACTGCACGGATGAGCTTGCCATCGAGAACATCGACATCGGCGGTCCCGCCATGCTGCGCGCCGCGGCCAAGAATCACAGGGACGTTCTGGCGGTAGTCGATCCCGGCGACTACGAAGACGTCGTTGCCGCGCTCGAGACGGGCGGAGCGAACGCGGGCTTGCGCCGGCGTCTCGCGGAGAAGGCGTTCCGTCACACCGCCGAGTACGACCGCATCGTGGCGGGGTACCTGGCCGGCGGTGAGCTCTTGCCTGCCCGCCTGGGGCTTGGGTACGTGAAGCGGGAGGACATGCGCTACGGCGAGAATCCGCATCAGAGCGCGGCTTTCTATGTGGAAGAGAACGCCGCTGCCGGAACCGTTGCCGGAGCCCGACAGCTCCAGGGCAAGGCGCTTTCCTTCAACAATGTGGCCGATACGGATGCGGCGCTGAAATGCGTCAGTGCATTCGATGAACCGGCCTGCGTGATCGTCAAACATGCCAATCCGTGCGGTGTTGCCCTGGGCGGGAACCCCGCGGAGGCCTATCGGCGCGCCTTTGCGACGGATCCGACTTCCGCCTTCGGCGGAATCGTGGCCTTCAATCGCGAACTGGACGACGCCACGCTCTCGGCCGTTATCGAGGCGCAGTTCGTTGAAGTCGTCGCTGCGCCGGCGGTAACCGCGGGTGCGGTAGAGGCCGCCAAGGCCAGAAAGAACGTGCGGCTGCTGGCCTGCGGGCCGCTGGCCGGGCCCGGCAGTGGCCTTGACCTCAAGAAAGTCGCGGGCGGGCTGCTGGCCCAGACCGCGGACGACCTGTGCCTGGACGAGAGTGCGCTCTGCACCGTTACCGGGCGGGCGCCGAACGACCGGGAAATGCAGGACCTGCTCTTCGCCTGGCGGGTTGCCTGGTTCGTGAAGTCCAACGCCATCGTCTATGCCCGGAACCGGCAAACCATCGGCGTCGGCGCGGGGCAGATGAGCCGGGTGGTGAGCGCCCGCATAGCCGGATTCAAGGCCGAGGACGAGGGATTGGCGGTGGCCGGGTCGGTCATGGCGTCCGATGCGTTCTTTCCCTTTCGGGACGGGATCGATGCGGCCGCCGCCGCGGGAATTACCGCTGTGATTCAACCCGGTGGATCGATGCGCGATCCGGAAGTCATCGACGCGGCAGATCGACACGGCATGGCCATGGTGTTTACCGGCGTCCGTCACTTCCGGCATTGAGGCAGCATGCAGCACGGACGGAAAACAACGACCATTGAGGAATCCGTGCCGATCGGAAAACCAACCGGAAGTCGTGACGTGCCTGGATTTCCATGAAATAAATTTTCGCGGCATTGATTGTAAAGGTTTGATTAGCGAATGATGCCGAGAAGCGGAATCGGACGAGCACTCGAGCAGTCGAGCACTCGAGCACGGCATGCCCACTCTTATCCAGTGACCGGGCGTTGTCTGCACGTCCGCGCCCCGGCCCCGGGGTGGAAACTTCCAGGGAGAACGAGGTGGCCATGAAGGTTCTGGTCGTCGGGTCCGGAGGACGGGAACACGCGCTGGCCTGGAAGGCGAGCTTGAGCGCGAACGTAAGCAACGTCTACGCCGCTCCCGGCAATGCGGGCACCGCGAGTGAGCCCGGGGTCGAGAATGTCGACATTGCCGTTGACGACTTCAAGGCCCTGGCCGGTTTCGCTCGAGACGCGGATGTGTCGCTCACCATCGTCGGACCGGAGGCGCCGCTGGTGGACGGCATCGTGGCGTTTTTTCAGGCACGGGGTCTCAACTGTTTCGGCCCGAGCCCGGCTGCCGCCCGGCTGGAAGGGTCGAAGGCCTTTGCCAAGGACTTCATGCAGCGGCACGGCATCCCGGCGGCCGCATCGGAGACCTTCAGCGACCCGGCCGCGGCCCGCGCCCATGTGCAGGCGCGGGGCGCTCCCATAGTCATCAAGGCGGACGGCCTTGCCGCGGGCAAGGGCGTAATCGTCGCGCAGTCCGAGGAAGAAGCCTTCGCGGCACTGGATGCCATGCTCTCCGGCAGCGCTTTCGGCAGCGCCGGCCGGCGCGTGGTCGTCGAGGAATTTCTCGAGGGCGAGGAGGCGAGTTTCATCTGCCTGTGCGATGGGCGCATCGCGCTGCCCTTCGCCAGTTCCCAGGATCACAAGGCCGCCCACGACGGCGACGAGGGTCCCAATACCGGCGGCATGGGCGCCTACTCCCCGGCGCCGGTCGTCACCGATGCCGTGCACCGGCGGATTGTGAAGGAGATCATCGACCCCACCATGGCCGGCATGGCGGCGGAGGGTTCGCCCTATGTGGGATTCCTTTATGCGGGGCTCATGATTGCCGAAGACGGCGCCCCCCGGGTGATCGAGTTCAACTGCCGTTTCGGCGACCCGGAAGCCCAGCCGGTGATGATGCGTCTGCGCTCCGATCTCCCGGCGTTGTGTCTCGAAGCGCTCTCGGGCGGTCTTCCCGGGACAACGCTCGACTGGGATCCGAGGGTGGCGCTCGGCGTGGTCATGGCGGCCGGGGGATACCCGGGCGGCTATGCCAAGGGGGCCGCGATATCGGGGCTGGACGAGTTGGCCGGTGGCGACGTGAAGGCTTTCCACGCGGGTACCCGGGTCCAGGACGGACGCGTGGTCACCAGCGGCGGGCGCGTTCTATGCATCGTCGCCCTGGGGGAAAACGTCACCCACGCACAACGGCGGGCCTATCGGGGCATAGCCGGAATCGCCTGGGACGATGCCTTCCATCGCACGGACATCGGTTATCGCGCGGTGGCGCGAGAGCGGGGTGAATGACTGACAGGTCGACGGGCCGTTAGCGCCTACCGCGAGACAGCCATCGCGCGCATCCTGACCGCATGCTCGCGGAAACGCTCAAGCGATTCGATCCTTTTCAGGCCATGAGTTCCGCTGAACTTGCAACCGCCGCCGGGCACGCGCAGGTGCTCAAGGTGCCCGCCCAACGCTGGTTGCTGCGGCCCGGCCGCCGGTTGGCCGGCCGCTACTACCTGGTTCAGGGAACCGTCCGCCTGTTTTCGCCGCAACGCGATCTTCACCCTCAATCGCCGGATGCGCACCTGCCCCTGTATCCGGGCTGCGAAGCCATGATCTCCCGCAGCGAGGCGCGGCTGTTGCATGTGGACACGACGCCGATCGCCTTTCTGCTGGGTACGGCGCAGTCGAATCCCGCGGCCGCGGGCCCGGCGGACTGGGAGCGGCGCTTCATGGGTTCGCCGCTGCTCCAGCGCCTGGACGCGGGCGTCTGGCAGCAACTGCTGAGCGCGCTGACCGAACGGTCTTTCGAGGAGGGCGAGCGGCTGGTGGTGGAGGGCAGCGCGGCGCATGACTTCTTCGTCCTGAAATCGGGACATGCCGCGGTTCGGCGGCGGGGCAAAACGGTTGCGCACCTGGGCCCGGGCGATTTTTTCGGCGAGGATGCGCTCCTGTTGAATGCCCGGCGCAACGCAACCATTGTCGCAACCCGGCCGGGTTCGATACTTCGTCTGCCGGGAAACCGCTTCACGACGCTGCTGGTCGACAATGTGGTGCGATTCGTCAAGAGCGCCGGAGAAGGGGTGTGCATCGATGTGGGCGAGGCGGGCGCACTGGCCCGGCTGCGCGAAACGATTCCCTCCCTCGACCCCGGGCGCCGTTACCATCTCGTCGGCGGTGAACTTCGGGAACGGGCGCTGGCCACCTTCATCCTCAACCAGAAGGGGTTCGATGCCTGGCCCGTCGATTGAAACTCCGGGCCGGGCATGTGCGCGCGGGATTCAAGGTAAGCTTGCGATGCCGTGGCCGTTCTCACAGACAAGCTGAAAGCCCGCATCCAGGATGCCTATCGCAGTTGGCTCAAGTCGCGCGAATTCGATCCCCGCCGCGGTCAGCGGGAGATGATCGCGGCGGTCGCGCGCACCTGTACCGGCACAGCCCCGCGGATCGCGGCTATCGAGGCGGGTACGGGCACGGGCAAGACGGCGGCCTATTGCCTGGCGACCATTCCCGTTGCGGAGGCGCTCGAGAAGACTGTCGTCATTGCGAGCGCCACCGTCGCCCTGCAGGAGCAGATCGTGCTGCGCGACCTGCCGGACCTTGCCGAAGGCGCCGGCCTCGATTTCGACTTCGCGCTGGCCAAGGGGCGGGGGCGCTATGTCTGCCTGAAACGCCTGGATGAGCGCCTGAACCGGCCGCGAAACCTGCCGGGCCTGGACACCGGTGGAGAGGGGGATGCGGACCATGCCGCGATCCACCGGGAAATGCTGGATGCCTTCTCCGACGAGCGGTGGGACGGCGAACTCGACAGTTGGCCCAAGGGTATCGATGAAGCCGGCTGGCGCCAGGTGACCACCGATCATCGCGGTTGCACGAACAACCGCTGCACGTTTTTCCTGGCGTGCCCGTTCTTCAAGGCGCGCAGCCAACTCGACGGGGTGCGGGTGATCGTCGCCAACCAGGACCTCCTGCTCGCGGACCTCAACCTGGGGGGCGGTTATATTCTGCCCGAACCGGAGGACTGCATCGTCGTGATCGACGAGGCGCACCACCTGCCGGTCAAGACGCAGCAGCACTTTGCGGCGAGGGCCTGGATCAATGGCACGGCGGCCTGGGCGGACCAGGTCAACACGGTGGTGGCGAGCCTCACGCAACGGTTTGCGCGCCCGCCCGAACTCGAGGCATTGGCGACGGGAATTCCCGGCGAGAGCGAGTCCGTGAAGGCCACGATGCGCGACCTCGGCGATCGGTTGGGCGAGCTGGAATTCGCGGAGCGTCAGAACGGGCAGCGAACCTGCCGTTTCAGGCTCGGCGAGGTCGACGACGCCATTGCCGAAGCGGCCGAGGCAGCCGGCGTGCCGGTGGCCGCACTGGGCCAATCCGTGAACCGGGTTCATGAAATGCTGGGCCAGGTTGCCGACGGCGAATTGACCTGGCAGCGCGCCATCGAAGCGGAAGACTGGTTGCCCGTGGTCGGTCAACTACAAGCCCGCGGTGCGGCTACGGCAGCGCTGCTCGACGATTACGCCGGCGCCCGCGCGGGCGGCCCTGCCGGCGCGGATGTTCCGCTGCGGTTTGCCCGCTGGGTCAATCGAACCGATCAGGACACCGAACTGGTCAGCGCACCCATCGAGCCGGGCCGGCTGCTTCAGGAATACCTCTGGTCACGCTGCTTCGCCGCTGTGGCGACCTCCGCCACCCTGACCGCGGTTGGCCGTTTCGACCGCTTTCTCGAACGTGCCGGTATCGGTGACATCGAGGGAACCAGGATACCGAGCCCTTTCGACTTTCCGAACATCGCCGTTCTGGGCGTACCGGCGATGCGCACGGACCCCCGCGACAGGGACGCCCATACAGCCGAGATCGCGGCATTGTTGCCGGGGGTGCTGGCCAGCGAGCCGAGCGCCCTGGTGCTGTTCACATCCTGGCGGCAGCTTAATGACGTCAAGGCCGCGCTGCCGGCCGCGCTGGACGATGCGTTGCAGATCCAGGGCGAGCGGTCCAAGCAGCGTTTGCTGGCGCGCCATCGAACGCGTATCGATGCCGGCCGGCCCAGCTATCTGCTCGGCCTGGCAAGCTTCGCTGAGGGCGTCGACCTGCCGGATGACTACTGCCGCCACGTGGTGCTCGCCAAGCTGCCGTTCGCGGTGCCGGACGATCCCGTCGATGAAGCCTTGACGGAATGGGCACAGGCGCAGGGACGCAACGCTTTCCTGGAGATCGCCGTTCCCGAAGCGGCGGTGCGGCTGGTGCAGGCCTGCGGGCGCCTCATTCGCCACGAGGGCGACCACGGCCGCATCACCATCCTCGACCGGCGGCTGGTCACGCGAAGTTACGGGCGCGCCCTGATCGACTCCCTGCCGCCCTATCGGCTGGAGTTGCCGTCAGGCTGATGGGCTGCGACGGGATGAGTTTGAACCGGTGTCATTGATCGACCTGCGCGCCTGCCTCGCGCCGGGGGTGGCCGCGCGCCGCCTGGAGCGGGTGCGCCGCGGGTTGCCGGAAGACGCGCCGGGCGATTGGCGCACCGTGGCGGCCCTGGGGGCGCTGCACCTGGGCTCGCGGCGCGTGATCGGCATCTGCGGCGGCCAGGGGGCCGGCAAGTCCACCCTGGCGTCGTTGTTGGCGCGGGCCATGGCGCTGGAGGGACGAAGGGCGGTCGCCTGTTCCCTGGATGACTTCTACCTGACCCGAGCCGCCCGGCAACACCTTGCCGGCGCCGTGCATCCGCTGCTGGCCACGCGCGGTGTACCCGGTACCCACGACATCGATCTGGCGCGCGGTACCATCGAAAGACTGACGGCCGGTGTGCCGGTCGGGGTTCCACGCTTCGACAAGGGCCGTGACGACCGGGCTCCGGAACATTCCTGGACGGCGGTGCGGGATACGCAGGCGGTCGTATTCGAGGGCTGGTGCCTGGGCGTGGCGCCGCAACCCGAAACGCTGCTTGGGGCGCCTGTCAATGAACTGGAGGCCAATGAGGACCCTCAGGGCGTGTGGCGGGCCCACGTCAACGATGCCTGCCGGCGCTACGCGCCGCTCTGGGCGCTGGTGGACTGGTGGATCTACCTGGAGGTTCCGGACATGGACTGCGTCCGGCGCTGGCGCAGCGAGCAGGAGCGGCAACTGCTCGCGGCCGAGCGTATGTCGGAGGCGGATCTGACCCGGTTCCTCGCCCACTACGAGCGGTTGACGCTGTGGCTGAAATCGTATTTCGCCAGCCGGGCCGATTGGCATCTGGCACTTGACCGGCGGCACCGCGTGAAGTTCGCCCGAAGCCGGAAACCGGTTGATTCCGCCTAGCCGTTCAGATTGCGTTCAGGCAGGCACGGCTAACTTGCGGAATCAGACCACCGAAGAGAAATCGACATGTTCAATCGCAAGCACTCGGCAATCGGCGGAATCGCGGCAAGCCTCCTGCTTCTTCCCCCCTCCGTCCTGGCGGGAACGGAATACGACTGGGCGACGGTGACCAGCGTCAACCCCGTCTATGAGACGGTCACGCTGGTCGAGCCCTACGAGGAATGCCGCGACGAACGGGTCGCCTACGCGAACGGGCGCGGTTCGGCGACACCGCCCATTCTCGGCGCCATCATCGGCGGAGCGCTGGGCAACGCGGTGGGCCACAAGAAACGCAACAAACAGGTGGGCGTGGTGGTCGGCGCCCTGCTCGGCGGCAGCATCGGGGCCGACGTCGCGCGCCGCAATCGGACCTACGACCGGGTGTCCTACCGCACGCAAAGACGCTGCCACGTCGTCGAACAGACGCGGCGGGAGGAGCGGCTCGCGGGCTACGATGTAACCTACGAGTACGGCGGAGCGACCTACAGTACCCGCATGCAGCGGAACCCGGGCGACAGCGTCAGGGTGCGCGTGCGGGTCACTCCCGTCGGCTGAGGAGTACAATGGGCCGGTTGTGAGGCTCGCGGGTACCCATGCAGGCGCAGACCCCGAACATGCTCAACCCCCGCCCTCTCGGCGGGGGCCGCCGCTGGTGCATCGGGCGCCTGCTCGTGCTGGCCATGCTTGCCGCGTGCGGAGGTCCGCCAAGCGCCTGGGGCGGTGAAAAGGCTCCGGTTGCAAAGCGCCTCGTAGCCCAGCCCCTGGTCACGCCGGAGTCGGCGGCCAGTGCGGCCCGCCGCGAGACCGGCGGCCGCGTCCTGTCCGTGACGCCGCTCGAAGGGGGTCAACAGGGCTATCGAGTCCGGCTGCTGCTCGACGGCGGCCGCGTGACCACCGTCCTGGTCGGGTCCCGGGGCGGCATCCGCGGCCAGCGCTGATTTTCGGGCCGGCGCCATGCGCATATTGGTGGTTGAGGACGATCCAGCCTTGCAGGGCCAGTTGGTCCGGCGGCTGAAAGATGCGGGTTATGCGCTGGATGCCGCCGGCGATGGGGAGGAGGGCCTGTACTATGCCCGGGAGTACGACTACGACGCGGCCGTGATCGATCTGGGTTTGCCGAAGCTGGACGGCAAAGACCTCATCGCCGCGATCCGCTCCGACGAACGGCGCTTTCCCATCCTGATCCTCACGGCTCGCGGCCATTGGCAGGACAAGGTAGCGGCCCTCGAGGCGGGCGCGGACGACTACCTTACCAAGCCCTTTCATATGGAAGAGCTGCTCGCCCGCCTCAACGCCCTGGTCCGCCGCGCCGCCGGATACGCGACGCCCGTAATCCGGCAAGGCCCCCTGGCCCTGGATACCGCAAAAAAGGAAGTGCGGCTCGATGGCGTACCGGTGGCGCTGACCGCCTATGAGTACAATCTGCTCGAGTATCTGGCGCTGAATCCGAGCCGCGTGGTGTCCAAGACCGAGCTGACCGACCATCTCTACGATCAGGATTTCGACCGCGACAGCAACGTCATCGAGGTCTTCGTGGGCCGGCTGCGCAAGAAGCTCCATCCGGTCAATCCCATACATACCGCCAGGGGTCAGGGCTATCGGTTCGGCCTTGAAGCCTGAGGAGTCCGGGTTCAGGCCCTGGCCGCGGTAACGACGGACCGGTCTGGAATGCGCGACAATCGCATATCGGGTTCCCGGTCGGGTACCCAGTCGGGAACCCGTTCGGGCACCCGTTCGGGCACCCGTTCGGGCACCCGTTCGGGAACCCGTTCGGGAACCCGAATGCAGACCCGCCTGGTGGTCACGACCACCCTGGTGCTGGCGGTCTTTCTCACGTTCACCGGCCTGGTTCTGGACCGGTCCTTTACCGCGAGCACGCTGACAGGCGCCGAAGAGCAGATGCGCCTGGTGATCTACTCGCTCATGGGCGCCGCCGAGACCGAGGACGGCCGCATCGTCTTCCGGGAGCTGCCGGAACCACGCCTGCTGCAGCCCGAATCGGGCCTCTACGCGGCCGTCTCCGAGTTGGGGGGCGAAACCCGTTGGCGCTCGCCCTCGGCGCTGACGAGCGCGGTCGAGTTTTCGGAACCGCGGGCGCCGTTCGGCGAATTTCTCTTCGGTCTCGACAATGCGACCGGGCGTTTCATCCTGGCCTACGCCGTCATCTGGGAGGATGCGGACGAGTCCACGCTCATCTTTCAGGTGGCGGCCGACCAGGCGCCCTTCCTTGCGGCCATCCGCTCGTTCCGGCAGAGCCTCTATGCGGGTTTGACCCTGGTCACGCTGCTGTTGGTCGGAGTGCAGATCGCCGCCATCCGCTGGGGCCTCAAACCGCTCAGGATCATGGCCGATGAGGTCAAGCAACTGGAGGAGGGCAGGCGCGCAGCGCTGTCCGGCGCCTATCCCAAGGAACTGCAGGGCCTCGCCGACAACCTCGGCCGCTTCGTCGCCCACGAACAACGCAGCCGCGCCCGCTATCGCAACGCTCTCGACGATCTCGCGCACAGCCTCAAAACTCCTCTGGCGGTGCTGCGCAACGCGTTGGGGAGCGCAAGGGGGTACCCCTCGCAAGAAAAGGAGTCTCAGCCGGGCAACGCGAGGAGACACCCCCTATCGGAACAGGAAACTCGGCACACACTTCCTCACACGGACGACCCGGCGCTCATGGCCGAACAACTCGACCGCATGGAAAAGGCGGTGAACCGGCAATTGTCCCGGGCGACCGTCACCGGACCGCTGGTGGTGGCGAAAGCCGTCGACCTCGGCAACGTATTGCGCCGGCTCGCGCGAGCGCTGCAGACCGCGCACAAGGACCGGGCCGTTACCCTGGACATGGACCTCGCGGCGGGTCTGACGGTACGGGGCGACGAGCGGGACTTCATGGACCTGTTCGGCAACGTTCTGGAAAACGCGTTCAAATACACGAACAGCCGGGTGCTGGTTACCGCTTCAGGCGGCTCGCGCACGCATGTCCGCATCGAGGATGACGGCCCCGGCATCGATCCGGAGATTCGCGGACGGGTGATGGACCGGGGGATCCGGGCCGACCGCGCGCAACCGGGCCAGGGCATCGGTCTCGCCGTCGTGGCCGAATTGACGGCGCTCTACAACGGGTCCCTGAAGATCGGCTCAAGCCGCCTCGGCGGCGCGAGCGTCGAAGTGAACCTCTGAGAAACCACCTACCAGGCGAGAAACACGCCGGCCAGCGCAGCACTCATCAGGTTGGCCAGGCTCGCCGCGAGAAGCGCCCTGAGCCCGAAACGGGCGATATCCTCCCGGCGCCCCGGGGCGATGGCGCCGAGTCCCCCGAGCAGGATGGCGATTGAGCCCAGGTTGGCGAAGCCACAGAGCGCGAAGGTCACGATGGCATTTGTCGATTCGGCCAGTTCCTCCCGGTGACGCAGGAAGTCCAGGTAGGCGACGAATTCGTTGGTAACGAGCTTCTGGCCGATGAAGCTGCCGGCCAGGCCGGCATCCTGCCAGGGTACGCCGACCATCCAGGCGATGGGCCGGAACAGCCAACCGAGAATCTGCTGGATGGTGAGTTCCGGCGCCCCGGCAAAGCCGCCGAGCCAGCCGATCACACCGTTTAAGAGGGCGATCAGCCCGACGAAGGCGATCAGCATGGCGGCGACGGCGGCGGCCATGCGCAGCCCGGTCAGGGCGCCGGACGCCGCCGCATCGAACAGGTTCACGCTGCGCATCTCCGCGGCGCTGTCGATTTCCAGGAAGTCGTTCTTCGGCGAGCCCACCTCCGGCATGACGATCTTAGCCATCATGAGCCCGCCGGGGGCCGCCATGAAGCAGGCGGCGATCAGGTACTTGAGTTCGATGCCCATGGCCGCATAGCCCCCCATGATCGAACCGGCAATGGTGGCAAGCCCGCCGGTCATCACGGCGAAGAGTTCCGATGCGGTCATCGCCGGAACGAAGGGCCGCACCACCAGCGGCGCCTCGTTCAGGCCGACGAAGATGTTGGCGGCGGCGGTCAACGATTCCGGGCGGCTCGTGCCCAGAGCCCGTTGCAGCAGGCCTCCGATCAGCCTGACGGTCCAACCCATGACCCCGATGTGATAGAGCACGGAGATCAGCGCGGCGAAGAACACGATGATCGGCAGCACCTGGAAGGCGAAGACGAATCCGAATGAGTCGGATGCAAGCTCGCCGAATACGAACTCGCTGCCGGCGCGGCTGAATTCGAGCAGGCTCGCCACGCCGCGCGCCAGGGCTCGCAGCGCCGCCTCGCCGGCGGGCAGATAAAGCACCAGGGCGCCGAACGCGGCCTGCAGCCCGAAGGCGCCGCCGACGGTACGCCAGTCGATGGCTCGCCGATGCGTGGAGAGCAGCCAGGCGAGCACGGGCAGAACAAGGACGCCGATCAGGCCGGTCAAGTTTTCCTTCCCCTGGAAAAGGCGCGGCTCGGCAGTATACACACCGGCCGGAGCAGCCCGGCCGGGTGGGTGCGGGGGGCTTTGCGGTGGTCGCTTGCCGGCAATCGCAAGCCAAGGGCACACCGTTGTGCCCGCCGATGACATCGACCATCATGTGGGGGCCGCGGGACCGATATGGGAGGAATCCAGTGAGCGAAACCAGCCGGTTCTCCAGAGTTGCAGGTGTTCCCCTGCATTGGCAGATCGCCATCGCGCTGGCTCTCGCCGCCCTGGTGGGCTGGCTGGCGGACGAGACCACCGTGCTGCTCGGTGCTTCGCTGCTGGACATCCTCGACTTCTTCGGCGGGCTCTTTCTCAACGCCCTGAAGATGGTGGTGGTGCCGCTGATTCTCTCGTCGGTCATCGTCGGCGTGCGCAACATGGCGAGCCGGGGCGCTTTCGGGCGCGTCGGTGGCAAGACGGTGGGCTTCTATCTGGCCACGGGATTCCTGTCGATTCTGACCGGCCTCGTGCTCGTCAACGCGATCGCGCCGGGCGAGACCGAGTCGGCCCGGGCGCTGGCGGCGGCCCTGCCCGATGCCTCCCAGGTGATGGACAAGGTGGAAGGGCGCGGCGTCGGCGACCTGGTTGAGGTACTCAAGCGCGCGGTGCCGTCGAACATCTTCCAGGCGGCCCTGGAGGTGCAACTGCTTGCCCTGATATTCGTCGGCATTGTCTTCGGCTATTTCATGTCCCGTCTGCGGGGCCCGGCGGGGGAAACTCTCCAGAATTTCTGGGTGGGCGTGCACGACGTCATGATCATGATCACCATGTGGATCATGCGGTTCGCGCCCATCGGGGTATTCGCCCTGGTCGGGAAGACGCTGATCGTCGCCGGTTTTGCGGCGCTTGAAGCCCTCGGCCTCTTCTTCCTGACGGTGCTGCTGGCGCTGGCGATTCACTTTGCAGTCTGGCTACCGCTGCTGCTGCGGCTGGTCGGCGGCGTGAAGCCCTATGCTTACTACGGCAGGGTCGTTCCCGCTCAACTGACCGCGTTTTCCACGGCTTCGTCTTCGGCGACGTTGCCGGTAACCATGAACGCCGCGGAACAGGCCGGTATCTCGAAGCGGGTTACGAGTTTCGTCCTGCCGCTCGGCGCCACGGTCAACATGGACGGCACGGCGCTCTACGAGTGCGTGGTCGTGATCTTCATCGCCCAGGTCTACGCCCTGGGTTCCGGGGTGGAGATCGGCATCACCGAGCAGGCCATCGTCGTGCTGCTCGCGCTGCTCACCTCCATTGGCGTCGCCGGCATTCCGGCCGCGAGCCTGGTGGCGATCGCCCTGATCCTGCCCGCGGTCGGCCTGCCGGTGGAGGCGCTGGCCATCGTGCTCGCGGTGGACCGGGTGCTGGACATGTGCCGTACCGCGGTAAACGTCACCAGCGACCTGACGATCACGGCGCTGGTGGCGCGTACGGAGGGGGAAGAGCTGCCTGGCCTGCAGACGGCTTCGCCGGCACAGGTATGACGGGATCGTTGCACCAGGGGATGCAATGACGGCGCCGGAACCATCAGCGATCGTGAGGCCGCGCGAGTTTCAGCACGGCGTCGAAGAACCGCTCTCTGAGACCGTTGCTCGCGTCGCTCTTGGGGCCCAGGCGGCACCAGGCCTCGGCGAGATCCCGGGGTTCCTTGTCGGCGGCGCGCCGGCCCATGCTCTGGTTCAGCGCGTCCACCTGCACCTCCAGCCGTAGCTGCTTGTCGGCGGGAGGGGACTCGATTCCGGCCAGCAGTTCCGCTTCCAGGGTGAGGCGATGCAGCGCCTGCCTCGGTTCGTCGGCTTCCGCGGCGGCCCGCTCCGCAAAAATTGCCGCGGGGGGGTCGAGGGCCCGGCCATCGGTTTCCGCCTGGCTGACCTCGATGTCCCAAGCCTTGAACTGCCCGAGTTCCTTGCACAGCGCCTCGATCTCGCCGGCGAGGATGAGTTGGTTGTAGCTGCGCGCGATCTCGTCGAACCGTTTGTGCAGACTCTTTTCCAGGCGCTCGGGCAGTCTGATGGCATTCAGTTCGGCGCGCAGGCGGGATAGCGTGGCGCGGTCGGCGGTGGCGGCATTGGCCTCGGCAACCGCTTCCCGCATGGTCTCGCAGATGGCCTCCGCCCGGGCAACGGTGGTCTCCCGTTCGCTGTTGGCCCGATTCCGGTCGGATTCGCGGGCCGCGAAAATCAGGTCGCACTGTTCCCGGAACTGCCGCCAGAGTTTCTGGTCGGGCTTGCGCGGTGTCATCCCCACATCGCGCCATTGACGTTGCAGAGCCTTGGCCTCGCGGATCTGGTCGGGCTGGTTCGCCCCGCTGGCGGCCAATTTCTCCGCTGCTTCCACAATGGCCTGCTTGGCGGCCAGATTGGCATCCCAGACCCTCTTGACCTGGGCGAAAATACGTTCCTGCAGCGCCTCGAAACGAGCGTCCAGGTTCTTCGCGTGCCGGCGGTCCACCGGATGATGCGCACGCCACTCGTCCCGGGCGGTACGCATGATCTGCTCCGCGGCGCGCATGTCGGCACTCGCCCAGTCCACGTTGTCCAGGTACGCCTCGAGTTGCTCGCAGATATGCCGGCGTTCCTTGAGGTTTCGTTTGCGCAGTTCCGCCTGCTCGTTGAAGTGCGCCCGGCAGGGCTCGAACGCCCGCTCCGCATAGCGGTTGAACTGTGCATGCATGGAGCGCGTGCCCGGGCCGGACGCGGGGCCGAGCGCGTTCCACTCAGCGCGCAGCGCCTTGATCCGGTCTGCCTGGTCCTTCGCATTGGCCGGCTCCTCGGCGGCCAGGGCTTTCATGCTGTCCAGCAGTTCCCGGCGCTTGGGGGAGGTGGCGAATGCCTGCCAGTCCTGCAACTCCTCGACCCGGGCCGCGGCGGCGAGCAACTCCTTGCGATGCCGGCTCACGATGCGATCCGGCAATGAACGCGCGAGCTTGCGCGCCTGGCCCAGGGTGGATTGCGCCGGTTTCAGATGCCCCTCGGCGGCGCTGGCGCCGGTCTTCTCGATCGCGGCGGCCAATTCGCCGTCGAGAACTTGCTGGCGGTCGCTGAGCCGTTCGCTGAACCGGTCCAGCCGGGCGATGGTGTCCGTCACGGGCTGCAGCGCCTCGGGTATGGCGGCCCAGGACGGCCAGCGAACCGAGTTCAACTGGCGTTGCAGTTGGTTCCGGGCCCGTTCCAGATCGCGCTGTTGCTTCCACAGCGACTGCAGGGCGTCGGGATCCTCGGGCGCCTCGCCTGCTTCGGGTGGAACATCCACCTGTCGGAAATCGACGTTCCGCAAGCGGTCGTCGGCTTCGAGAAGTTCGCGGTACCGATGACTCACCGTCTCGAAGCAAGTTTTCTGGTCCTTGTCGGGTTGGGCGCGGTCGGCTTGGGCGAGCCAGTTACCCGTCAGTTCATCGTGTGTTGGCTTGAGGGTGGCCAGCGGTTCGCCTGCGATCATGCGCTCGTCCAGAACCTGGAATTCGGCCGCCAGCACGTCGAACCCGCGGGCGTAAGCGTTCGGCGGCTGTTCCGCGTCGGCCGCGGACGCCGCGTCGATGGCAGCTTCCCAGCCGTCCAGGTCCGGTATCTCCAGGCCGTAGCGCGCCAGCGTCGCCGCCTGGTCCCGGATGCCGCGCGCGCATTCCGCCAGGGCTCGCCGCAACTGATGGCCGCGGGCCGCCGAGGCGCCGGTTGACTGCCGGGCGAGGGCGGCCTTCAGTTCCTCCGCGCGCACGCACAATTCCTCGACTGCCCGGTTCGATCCTCTCAGATCATCCAGCTCGGCGCGGGCGGTTCGGTTAGCCTGCTTGTCGCGATTGCGGGATTCGCGTTCCAGCGCCGACAAACCCCGCTCGCCGAACGATCGCATCCTGGGTAGCAGCGCCTCGCGAAGCGCCACGGGGCAACCCAGGAACAGCGCGGCCAGTTCCTCCGGCGCCGTTGCGCCGCCCGCTGCTTCCAGGGCGTCTTCGGCAGACGTGGCCGAGCGCATTCGCGCGCGCCGAACCGCGGGATGGCCGGTGGTTGCGCCGAGAGCGGCGAGCCGGGCCGCCGCCGTCTCGGCAATCTCTGCCTCGTCAAGCAATGTTTCGAGCAGATCGCGGTCGTCGACCCAGGCCAGGGCTGCCTGGCGCACGCGGAGATCGGTATCCCCCCCCGCGCAGGCGGCGAGTTCGTCGCGCAGTTTTTCCGCCTTGTCGGGTGTCAGCGCCGCGATAGCGCTGAGCCGTTTGTCAGCGCGCGCTGACGCAAGCGGGTTCCTGCCCTTGAAAAGCGTCGATAGCATGGCCGTAGCGCCTCACGTTGATTCCGGGCGATGCTCAGCTACAGGCCGTTGTGCGTTCCGTCGCAGAGCGGCTTACCGTTGGTCCGCTTGCAACCGCAGAAGTAAAGGGTTCGGTCCTTGTCCGCCTGGTAGGCCACGGGGGTGAATCCGGTGCCCTGGTGTGAACCGTCGCAGAACGGTTGATTGCCGCTCCGGCCGCAAGCGCACCAGAAATACTTTTCGCCGCTCTTGGCTTCGATGGGATAGGGAGCCCTTTGTGCAAGACGGGGTTGTTCACTCATGATCGCGAGCCTCCGCAAATCGGCATGACGTTCGGGCCTGGACCGGGAACTCCTCGTCCCGGAGCCTGTACGCGAAACAGGGTAGCGTAAAATCGCTTCGAGGTGGTGGGCCGGCCGTTTGAGGGCGATGGTCACGATGCCGTCCGCGATGTCGGTGATAATGGTTGTGCAAGTCATGGAATAAGCGCCGATATGGTTCAAGGGCGCGCTATGGTGCCGGGGTGAAAGGGTCTTTTCGAGAGATGGACCTGGCCTTTGCGGCGGAGGTGCGGAAATTCATCGAGCGGCATTGGCCCGAAACCGCGCGCGGCGGCGCGCTGCGCACGCCGACGTCCAGCGTCGGGATCGGGGCCCTGCTGGCGGCGCTCGACGAAGCCCTGGGCGGGATCCCCGACGGCCGCGGCGGCGTACTGACGGATGACCCCGCCTTCCGGCGCAAGGCGCTAACGCTCAAGGTCAGGTTCGAGGCGCTGCGGGCGCTGGAACTGAAAGCGCTGGCCGGGAACGATACGGCGCTGCCGGAGGATACGGCCGCCGGTGTTCTGGGCGTTCTCTGCACGGAACTGCGCCTCGCCGCAAGCGCCCTCGTGACCGAGGCGCTCGGCTACTACGCCTTGCCGATGCCTGATGAGCGCCCCGGCGACAACGAGGCGCCGCCTGGCGGCGCCCGCGCCCGGTCAGCCAGACAGGGTATGCTTGCCGGCTTGTTCGAATCGCCGGGGACTCTCGACGCGCAGAGAGACCGGTTGGCCCGTCGGTTGTTCGAGGCTGCGGACATGGGCGAATCAGGTACAGGACACTGATATGGATTTCTCGTTCTCGGAGGAGCAGACGCTGCTCCAGGAAAGTATCGAGCGCTTTATTCGGAACGACTATTCCTTCGCCGCGCGGCAAGGCATCGTCAAGGAGGAGCTCGGCTACGATGCCGGCAACTGGCGTACCTTTGCAGAGCTCGGTTGGCTGGGCGTGCCGTTCTCCGAAGAGGACGGCGGCTTCGACGGCACCGCCATCGAGAGCATCGTCATGTGCGAGCAGTTCGGCAAGGGCCTGGTGGTCGAGCCCTTCCTGGCCACGGTGGTGCTGGCGGGGGGCGCGATCCGCATCGGCGGCAGCAAGACGCAACGGGCGGCCTGGCTGCCGGGAATTACCGGCGGCGCCATGCAGGCGGCCCTGGCCTTTGCGGAACCCCAGGGGCGCTACAACCTCGCGGACCTCGTGACGACGGCCGAGCGGACGGACGGGGGTTACGTTCTCAACGGCTACAAGGCGGTGGTGCTGAACGGGCCGGCCGCGGACGTGCTGGTCGTGTCTGCGCGCACGTCCGGGGAACAGCGCGATGGGGAAGGCATCTCCCTCTTCGTCGTGCCGGCCGATGCGACTGGCGTGAGCCGGCGGGACTATCCGACGGTGGATGCGTTCCGTGCCTCCGAGGTGACGTTGGAGAACGTGGAACTCGGTGAGGATGCGCTGCTTGGCGAGGCAGGCCGGGGCCTCGCGATCCTGCAGCAGGTTGTCGACGAGGCCACGCTGGCGGTCGGCGCCGAGGCGGTGGGCTGCATGGAGGTGCTCTACAAGGACACGGTGGAGTACTGCAAGACCCGCAAGCAGTTCGGCCAGCCCATCGGCAAGTTCCAGGTACTCCAGCACCGCATGGTCGACATGTTCATGGAGCACGAGCAGGCGAAATCCCTCATGTACATGGCAGCCATGCGCATGGACGAAGGCTATGGGCCCGAGGCGCGGAAAGCGGTCTCCGCCTTCAAGGTGCAGGTGGGCACGAGCGGCCGCTTCGTCGGCCAGAACGCGGTGCAACTGCACGGCGGCATGGGCATGACGGACGAACTGAGAGTCGGCCACTATTTCAAGCGGCTGACCATGATCGATACGCTTTTCGGCAACGTCGATTTCCACCTGGAACGGTTTGGGTCCCTGTAGCCGTGGCGCGCTGGAACCGGACCGACGTTGCGCCAGCCATCCCGGACTGGTTCTTCGAGGCGGTCGAGACGGAAAGCGAGGTCAACTCGGTCGAAGTCGATGACTGCGACGTTGTCTATCGCTCCTGGGGAAGTACGGCCAACCGCGGCCTGTTGCTCGTTCACGGCATGAACGCGCACTCCCGATGGTGGGATTTCATCGCGCCGAGGCTGACCGGGACATACCGGGTAGTGGCCATGGATCTGACGGGCATGGGCGATTCCGACTATCGCTATTCCTACGATGCCGCGACCTACGCCCGGGAAATCGTCGGTGTCTGCGATTCGGCGGGTCTCCGTGACGATGTGATCGTCGTCGGCCACAGTTTCGGCGGCAACATGGCGACGAAAGCGGCCAACCTGTACCCGGACCGGTTCGGGGCGCTTATCCTCGCGGATTCCGGGCTGCGCCATCCCGATGAGCCGCTTCCGGACTATCCGCCCATGAGCGGCCGGGCAAAGCTCTACCCCGACCGGGAGACCGCGCTCCCGCGGTTTCGGCTGCAACCGCCGCAACCCTGCGAGAACGCCTATATTCTGGAGTACATCGCGCGGCATTCCCTGATGCCCGTGGACGGCGGCTGGGCCTGGAAGTTCGACGAGGACCTGCCGCACACCCTGAAGGATGCCGAGCGGGCGCCGGAGGATTACGCGGGCCTGACGCTGACGGTCGGCCTGATCTACGGCGCCGAGAGCGAGTTGTTCACGGAGAAAACACGAGAGCACCTCGAATCGCTCATCCCGGGAAACGTGAACTCGGTCGCCATTGAAAATGCCAGGCACCATCTGTTCCTCGACCAGCCGTTGGCGTTCATTAGCGCGTTGCTGGAACTTTGTCGAAGTCTGAAATTGGTGGGAGATGTTTGATTTCGGTTCTTCAAGGATTGACAAGGTTCAGGGTCGTCAGGACCAGTTGGAATACACTTGTTATCGCGCTCGAACTGGCCGAAGAGCCAGGTTCACCTCAGTCCGTCCTCAATTCCAGACCCAGGGTCAGGACACAGGATGCAGCGCCTCCATTGCACGCTCGAAACTGACCAGACGGCGGATCAGGGCATTGTAACGGGAGTGGGCGTTGCCGGTTTTGCGCGCGCCGACGGCGGCGTACAAGGCCAGTTCCGGATATTCGGGACAAGCCGGTACAGCCGGAATATCCAGGCCGATGCCGCGCAATCGAGGGGCGCCCACGGCCACAAGCAACGCCTCAACGGTTAATTCGCCGCGCCGCAGATCGTCAATCCCCGTCGCCACGAGGTCCGCCCCGGGAAGGTCTGGCCGGATCGATGCGCGGGTCAGCTTTTGTCGGCTGGTTGTGGTCATGACCTCCCGGTTCGGCTTGCGCTGACCGCTCTCTGCACTCGATTCCGAAAGTGTGAGGGATCAATGGCGGGATAGCGCACGAGATCGGCTTCAATGGCTTCAAACAGGCGCATCAGCCGGCCGGACTCGATCAGATTCAATCGCCACATCGCTTGGACATCGCTCAGGTCCTGCTCGTGACCTCGTTCGATTTTGGCAAGTGCCTGAGCGTAGAAGTCGTAGTGAAGAAAATCTACGGACCCATGTCGTGCGACGAAAACGCTGCGCGCACGCCAATCCGGCAAGGCTGGGATGAATTCGTCGGGGCTGGCTAACTCCAGATTTATGTTTAATGCATCCTTGGCGCGTGCAATGGCATCGAAAACGCCGGGTGGTTCGGGATCCAGCTTGAGATCCACATCAACCGTTGTGTCTCGCCATCCGACAATCACCGCCGAGGCGCCACCGACCAGGTAGATTCGACCGTTTCCCCGCGCCTCGCGACCCAGTAGCCGCATGAGTTCGCGAACTTTCGCGGCGTTGCTGGTTCCTCTTGGCATCGCTGTCGCTGGACTGGTTCACTTCGTTGGTGAGTATGGCCGGACGCCAGTTGAGCGGCAACCGCCCTTGCCCAATTGGTCTATCGTTGGGGGCGAGTGAGATGGTCCTGCTTTTTTGGACAGGATACTAGTGGTCCAACCACCTGGAATCCTTGAGCGCGAACGCCAATTCCTGGTAGCTGGCCTGGCGCGGATGCAATCCATGACCGTTTCGTTGGAAAATGGGGACACCCCCAGAACAAGGGCAAGTGAAGGAGAATCAGGCGGTGAGAGACGTTTACGTCGCGGGCGCATATATGACCCGCTTCGACAGGCATTTCAACCGCAGCCTGGGCTCCCTGGCCCGGGAAGCAGCCAGGGGCGCCATCCAGGATGCAGGCGCCACCGCCGAAGCCGTCGAATTCGTGGCGTTCGGCAATGCGGCAGCGGGCATCCTGACGGGTCAGGAGATGATACGCGCCCAGACCGCGCTGGCCGGCAGTGGGCTCGAAGGCGCTCCGATGATCAATGTCGAGAACGCCTGCGCGTCCGCATCCAGCGCCTTTCACCTCGCGTTCAACGCCGTCCGCTCAGGCCAGCACGAGGTGGCGCTTGCCGTCGGCGCGGAAAAGATGAACGTTCCGGACCGCAGGCTTGCCAACGTGGCCCTCGCCCGCGCGGTCGATGTCGAGGAACTGGTGGCAGACCAAGGTGACATCGTGCTGACCGAGGGGGCGGGTCCGCTCTTCATGGAAATCTACGCAGGATTCGCCCGTCAATACATGGAAATGTCCGGTGCGACCCGGCACGATCTGGCGGCCGCGGCCGCCAAGAATCGCTTCCATGGCAGCCTCAACCCCAATGCGCAGTTCCGTCAGGCAGTAACCGCCGAGGAAGTGTTGGCCAGCCGTTCGATCGTAGACCCGCTGACGTTGCTCATGTGCTCTCCGGTCTCGGACGGGGCGGCTGCGCTGGTTCTCTGTGCGCGGGAGACGGTCAATAAGGCAGGCGCGCCGGTCGTCCGCGTACGGGCGAGTGCCATGCAGACGGGTCGGAAACAGGGCCCCGACGATGCGGTGCCCCGGGCTGCGGCAAAGGCGTACGAGGCCGCTGGAATCGGGCCGGAAGACCTGGATTTGATCGAACTGCACGATGCGGCGACACCCGCCGAATTCATCGTACTCGAGGAATTGGAGGTCGCGGCCAGGGGCGAAGCCCGCCGCTTGCTGCACGACGGCGCAACGCGCCTCGGCGGCCGCTTGCCGGTCAATCCGAGCGGCGGGCTGCTGAGCCGGGGCCATCCCATCGGCGCCACCGGAACCGGACAGCTCGTCGAACTGGCTGACCAGTTGCGAGGCCGTGCCGGAAGACGGCAGGTGGACGGCGCTCGCATCGCATTGGCGGAAAATGCGGGCGGTATGCTGGGCGGGGGCGCGGCCATCGCGGTGGTGACCGTTCTGGAGCGAGTGGACCCCGCCTGACAGCCGTTGTATCGCGTAGCGGGGATCCGTCGGCCGCGCTGACTGTCAACGGCAAGTTGAATGGATGAAGAACTGGTTGCGGCCCCACCGGGGAGAGTTTCGACGCTGAGTAGTTGAAGTCAGGCTAGTGCCCCAATCGGCGTAGCGCGTTTCGGGTCAGGTATTGTTGGTAAAGGTCTGGATCGTTGCACCGTGTCCGATGGCCGCCACGGATTCGCCTGACCTGCTCGAGTCGGGTCATGCGGCCCGTCTGAATATCGAAGGCGTGCACATGCGCCCAGGACCAGTAGGCGTGCGCTCCATCCATCACCGACTTGTCGCCCTTTTGGTAGAGCGAATAGGCGCCGTCGAAGCTTCGATAAACCTCTCCCTTGTGGTCGTAGGTATTCATGGCCAATGGCAGGCCGGTCCTGGCGTCAAACCATACCCGTTTTTTGCTCACGGGCGCACGACGATAGCGGAGCGGTTCGGCCTCGACCACGATTGCCTCCGGAACGAGTTCCACCGCGGTATCCCAGAACGTCTTGCCTTTCGGGCCCCCGTGAGTGGCGTGCTCCCAGTTGGGATGATCTGCATTCCAGGCTCCGGAAACCCCGGCCAGGAACGGACCCCGATCGACGATCCGGTAGTTGCCCCAGGTGTGCAGCGGATCGCCCGCCGCCCACGCATCCGACAGATAAAGGGTGCCACCCGGAATGAGCGGCTCGAAGCGCTGATTGGTAGGAAAGACGCGTATTCGCTTGAAAGCCGGAAGGTAGCCCAGCAATTCTGGAAACCGGTTCTGGTCGTATGGCCAGATATTCAGGTATGACGTACCCGAAACGTCGTTCGGATAGACGAAAACCACGCTTTGATAGCGCAGCTTGTCTTCGTGCCCCGTCCAATAGGGCTTCGGATCGAGGCTCACCCGGCCTACCGTCGCCAGTTCCGTCCAAACCGTATCGTATTGATATTGAACAACCCCCCCGACGGACAGATCGTGTTCCTTCACCGCGTACAGGGAAGCGTCATGCCGTCCCCAACTCAACGTCAGCGCTGCGAAGAGCTCCAGCCCGGTCGCGGCATTCGGAAACGGGTTGCCGCCAATCCACGGTTTGCCGTCCTCGACAACGACGTTGCCGGCCGCATCGAAACGCGCCTTGCCCTGGTTGCGCAGCGTCGCCTCGATATAGTCCCAGGGAGAAAGCTGCATGATTTCCGTTGTGGTCGGCGCAATGCGCAGTTGCCGGCCCATGTCGCGGATCTGCTGGAACTTGATGTCATCGAGCAAACTGCGCACATGCTCGACATTGGCCGCGGTGATGAGATCTCCCGTAGTCACCTTCCCACGGGTGTATTCGTCGAGAGACAGCAACTCGTCCGGATAGGCGGCGGAGATGTCCCCTTCGGCGGCAATGGTCGGCCACAAGGGAGCGAGAACACCGGCCGCGGTCGCCCCGCCGATCAGTTGGCGCAGAAAATGCCTGCGGCTGTAATCCCGGCCAAAGCGGATAAGGCGCATCCT
Organism: Candidatus Azophilus sp.; assembly: GCA_965220425.1. Classification (GTDB taxonomy): domain Bacteria; phylum Pseudomonadota; class Gammaproteobacteria; order Pseudomonadales; family Azotimanducaceae; genus Azophilus. Next base: position 1,206,771 of record OZ244830.1, read on the forward strand.
GGGGTGACCGTCAAGTGCTCACAGGGTTTCCGCGCGCGCGACCCTGATCACCCGGCCGGAGTGGCCGACTGCGATGATACCGCTGGCTGTAGCCGCCATCTTTCCGTACCAGTTGGTGTTCACTTCGGCATCGGTCACCCCTCGCCAACGGTTACCGTCATCGTCGCTGACGATCATGTAACGCATTCCGGACACCGTCACTTCGCCGTCTTCGGTTGACCAGACGCCCAGCAGGTTGCCGCTCGTCGGGGTCTCCAGGCTCGTCCACGATTTTCCGCCATCCAGGGTGCGCAGCACGGCGCCATCCTGCCCGACTGCAAAACCGGTGCCGTCCAGGCGCACATGTACTCCCGACAGGGATGCGATGCCTTGATGAACGATATCCCAATTGCGCCCTTCATCCGCCGTTCGCAGGATCAGGCCGAACTCGCCGACGATGAGGGCGCTGCCGTCCGGGTTGACCTGGACATCGAAGAGATGGGGGTCGTAGTTGCCTTCGACATGGGGAGCGAGTGTAAGGGGTGACTCTTCCCAGGTTGCCCCGCTGTCATAGGACAGCAGAATGAGGTCGAAGCTGCCGACGGCGATTGCCAGGCCGGCAGCGTTCATGCCGACAGCCATCAGGCGCTCTTCGGTGCCGGATTCGACCGCACGCCATTCTTCGCCCGAGTCGCTGACCCAGATGCTGCCCATCTGGCCGACGGTCACGCGGCGCTCGCCTTGTACCGCCACATCGATGAGCGACAACGGGGTTTCCAGTTGTTCCGCTATCCAGGTCCTTCCCCCGTCGTCGCTCATCATGACCGTGCCGCGAGCGCCGACGGCTATGCCGCGCTGCAGATCCTCGTAAAAGTCGATGCCGTACAGCGGCCGGTGCACCGTTCCGTCGGCCACGACAGTGATGGAGCGGGGCGCCGTTTCAGCGTGCAGGCCAACGGCGGCCGCGAGGGAGAGAACCAGCAGGATCGCCGGCGCCACGGTCGGCGGGCGTCGAGTTGCCGGCGCCCGCCGCCGGTCGCCTTCAGGTGGCCGCACTGCTTGCTCCCCATTCCGGGGCGCCGGCCCCGTCCATGCGCGGCGCGGCTTGCGCCTCCTGAACCAGGTCCACCCGTTCACTGACCAGGAGGTCGTCGCGACCGACGAATTTCGGGCGCAGGAACCACACCAGGAGCGGCAGCACGAACAGCGCCATGACCATGTTGATCATCATTACCGCGGCCAGCAGCAGGCCCATGTCCGCCAGGAACTTGAGCCCGGAAAGGAAATACCAGGGCAGTATTCCGATCAGCATGATGGTGGCGGTGAAGGCGATGGCCCGGCCGGTGGTGGTGGTGGCTTCGCGGATTATGGCGGCGAAATCCCCGTGTTGATTCCTGTATTCATCGCAGACCCGGGCCAACAGGTAGATGCCGTAGTCGATCCCCACGCCGATACCCATGGCGGCTACCAGCAACGAATTGATATCAAGGCCCATGTCGAGCGCTTCCAGCATGGCGATGATGACGAAGTTGGCCATGTTCACCTGCACCAGCAGCACGAAGCCCGCCACCAGGGATTTGAACGCCACCGCCGACAACGCGAACATCAGGAAGCTGAGAACGCCGACAATTACCCAGTAGTGCCCCTTGACGGTGTCGTTGATCGCCTGCTGCAGCGCGATCGTGCCGCTGCCCAGACGGATTCTGAAGTGCTCATGGTCCAGGCCCACCGCATCCACGGCCTCGGTCGCCGTGGCCAACGCGGCATCGACCGTGCCCTGTTTGTTGTCGCGGTACCACAGCGACACGGTCGAATGCTGTTGTTTCATGTCGATGACGTGGCTGAATGCCTTGGGTCCGCTGCCCATCATCGCGGCCGTAGCCGCAGCTTGAGTCGCCCAGTCCGAAGTATCCAGGGGATTCCAGCGGGGATCGCCGCCGTTGTACAGGCGCCCGCCTTCGCCCAGGTAGTCGGCGAAAGACAGCGTCGCTCGAGGAGGTTGCGCGGATTGCTCCATGTGGTCCTGAAGCGCCAGCATGGCGTGTACGGGGCCCGCTTTCCGGGCGGTCTTCTCCAACGTCCCGGTTTCCTTGGACTCCAGCACCAGTTCCAGGGTGTTCACTCCCGGAAAGTTGTCGTTGATGGTGCGCACCGCCACATTGAACTCGGAGTCTTCCCACAACAGCGAACTGCCCTCGACGGGATTGCCGACCTTGATCTGCAGGCCGTTGTAGATGGAGATTGCCAGCAGCAGCAGCAGTGCAAACCCGGTATAGGCGGCGCTCTTCCCCGTGGTCAGCATGGCCACCCGGCGCAGCACCCTGGCCATCCACTGATGAACGCCTGTCAGGCTCAGGTCTCGCGATACGATCGAATAGAGGTTGCCGGGCACGGGAAGCTTGGACAGGATCAGGGGCGCCAGCAGTACGGAAGTCGGAAGCAGAATCATCGCCCAGTAGCCCGCGAAGAGTGCAAACCGTTGCATGGCGGGAATGGGTGCAAGGGCAATCAACAGGATTGCGGTCGCATCCGTGATGATCCCGAGTACGCCGGGACCCATCATGACCCGCAGCGACAATTTTCCGGCCTCCTCCTTGTCGCCGACCACGTGCAATACTTCGTAAAAGCGCTCGATGTATTGCACGGTATGGCTGAAGGCGCGTGCTACCAGCAGCAGCGGCACCAGCAGCAGCAAAGGCTCCACCGCCAGGTCGAGCCAGCCGGCAAGTCCGAATCCCCAGATCGCGGAAACCAGGCCCGTTATGGCAGGCGTCACAACGCCCGCTATGTTGCGCATGTAGAAAAACAGGGCCGCGAAAAGCGCCAGCAGGGTGACCGCAAAAATCCAGACCATCTGCGTCTGGTACTGATACACCCAGCCAACCAGCGCAGGCTCACCCGCCAGATAGACGTCGTGGCCGGCGTCGGTTGCGGCATGTGCCAGGCCATTGAGATAGTCGAAGGTTTCACCGAAGTCCAGGCGATGCTCGATGAAGGTGGCCTGAATCAAGGTGGCGGTGGCATCTTCCGACACCAGGAATCCCCGCGAATTCGGGGATCGGTCCACGCGCTGCTTGAATTCCTCCATTTCGGCCGGCGTTTGGGGCACCGTACTGTCCATCAACGGACGCATATCGATGCCAAAGGGTGTGGCCGCCGCGTAGCGCGCCTTGGAGGTCGTTATGGACAGGATCTGGTCATGGTCCACCGCAGGCGCCAGGTCGACGTCCCGGGTCAGATCCCACACTTTCTGAAGCGTGTTCGTATTGTAGATGTCGCCACGCTTGCACTTGACCATCATGAACACGGTCAGGGGATTGCCGAAGTTCGGATGATCGCGGAAGGTTTCCGCGAAGGGGTGACCCGTGGGTTGCAGATCCGAGAATATCGTCTTGACCTGCACGCGTGGCAGCCCGGCCGCCGATGCCAGAGTAGCAGCCGCTATGATCAACAGCGCAAGCGGGCGATGAGTGAATAGCCAATGCGAAATCCGATAACGCAGTCTGCTCATCGCCGACCCCCTTCCACGTCAATCGATGCTGAGAAAAGCCCCGTCAGGATGCCCACACCCAGTCTAATCGTCGCCTCGCAGCCGCCAGGCACGCTGCTCACCCCCGAGGCCTTGCGAATTCCACTCAAGCGACTGCACAAGCCGCACACGGCTGGCGCCAGCCTGAGCCTGCAGCCAACCATAGTACAAATTAGCAAACATGATTATAGTACGATTTATCGAATATTCAGCCGGAATCCCCTGTTTCGCTCCCCCGGCAATTCAGGTAGCCGGGTAGGCCGGCCATTTTCTCGGCCAGTTTTCCCCAACACTTCGTTGCGGTCAGGTCCAGCCCCAGTGGAGTGAGAGAAATATAGCCGTCGGCAATCGCCTTGATATCGGAGTCGGCATGCGGGATCCCATCTTCGTAGGACAGTATCACGCGGTAGTAAGGCTCTCCGTCGCCGTCGAGGCTCTGTTCGAAAACGTAACATCCGGGAGGACGCCGCCCCTGTTTGGTAATGCGCAGGCCGCGCACCTGTTCCGGCGGCACACCCGGGAAATTCAGATTCATGAAAACGTCGTTGTCCCACGGGTTCGCCAGCAGGTGTTTCAACACCGGCGGCGCCCAACGCTCCGCCGTCTCCCAGTGGATTCTTCGAGCTTCGCCGAGACCGAAATTCTTCTCTCCGGGTGCGAATACCTGGCTGATCGCAATCCCCGGAATACCGAGCTGGGTCGACTCCCGGGCAGCCGCGATGGTTCCCGAGTAGGCGGTATCGTCCGCCAGGTTCGGGCCCCGGTTGATGCCCGCAAGACATACCGTCGGCCTGTTGTCGGCAAGCAACTCGTGGACAGCCAACATGACGCATTCGGTCGGCGTGCCGGTGACCGCGTAGTGGCGCCCGTCCAGTTTTCGCACCCGTACGGGCATTCCGATGGAAAGCGAGTGGGAGGCTCCGGACCGGTTGTCTTCCGGCGCGACGACGACGACTTCATCTGCGATCTGCCGCGCGACCTTCTCGAGAACCCGCATACCGGGCGCATCGATGCCATCGTCGTTGACGAGTAAAATTCGATGATCGGCCTGTCCGCTCACGTCATCCCTTTTTCAATGACAGTGCGCCGGTGGAGCGACACTATCGACCCCAATTGTACTACAATGTTGTAACACTTTTGTCCGAATTGTATACTCGCGCCGGGCAGGAAAAGTGCGCTCCGATGTCCACCGGTATCCGGGTCGCACGATAAAACGAACACAAAACGAGGATCTGTACATGTCAAAAATCTTCAGCGATGTGGACAAGTTCGACGCGGAGTCGCCTTCGAGCGTCGTTGCCGCCTTGAACGGCACCATGCAAACGGTTGTGCGCCAGCGGTTCGAGGAATCCGGTCAGGATTGGAAGGACTTCGTTTTCGGCAAGTCGCTGGAGACGATTACGGCGGAAGATTTTCGAGCTGTCGAAAAGACGCTGCTCGATGCAGGCCATCGATACGACTGGTCGGCCGCGATCTCGCCGCTGGAGCGTCCCGAAGCATACAAACCGGCGGACGGCACCTCCGATGAACAACTCGCCACCTTCTGTTTCGAACATGTGGAAGCGCCCGTTGGCGAACCTGATAGCGATGGGCTGGAACTGCGCGGCGTCGGGGACAACGTGGTGAGCTACTCGGAGGACACCATCGGCATTGCCCGTTACGTGCGCTCCACCGGCCGGGTATTGCAATGGCTGAGCGAAGGCGTACCGGAAAACACCGTTGCGGTCATCGACGACTCCGGCGGCACGCTGACCGCGCCTGTTCTGGAGCAATTCAAGGGCGTGATCTGCGCCGGCGGCACCGTGCGCTCGCACCTGGGCATCCTCACCCGCGAGTACGGCATCCCCTGCCTGATGAACTCGAAAGTGAACGGCATCATGGAGGGCGACAGCGTGCGCATGGAGTCCACGGCCCGCGCCAAGAACACCGACGACTACCAGAGCGGACGAGAGGTCACGGCCAACATCTGGCGCGTTCAAACTCGATAAATCACGAATCCCGGCCACCGGAGATATCCACATGAAACCAGACTATGCGCAATTGCTCGAAACGAACCACCTGCTGCAAACCAATGGCGACCAGACCTACTGGTTGTGCGTGACGCGCACCGTGCAGGAATCGAAACTGTTCCCGGTGCCCGCGTACATGCTGCTGTCCTATCTGAACGCCTTTTATCGCTATCCCGCGGTGTTGAAGAAGATCGAGACGCACATGTCCGCCGAGGAGCTCGGCGACCGGGCCCGCACCATGAGTACCAAGGCTCACGCAACCTCCATGTGGGGCTTGCCCTGTTTCTACCTGCTGGGGCGGGAATGGCTGATCAACATGGGGCTCATCCGGCCCGAGGATGCCGCCGAGGACCTGATTTACATCGTTGATTTCTGGAAACGATTCCAACTGTCATGGCGCCGCAATTCAGGACACATCACCGCCTCCGACGGCGGACACCGGACTCAGATACTCCCTGAACGGCAGATTCAGGTGTTTCACGCGGACATGTACGACTGCGAGCCCGGGGCGCCGCTTCACGAAGCGGCCCAGGCCTTTGCCGCATCGGCTGCGCAATATGCGTTCCTGGTGGCCTGCGAGAGCAGAATCAGCATGCACCAGCAAGGCCCGTACCACCTCGGCGAAAACCGGGAAATGCTGGTGCGGGACTTCGTGGACCTGGCCGAGTACGACCTGCCATGGCTGGATGGCGTCGCTGAAAACGTTCCTTACACCAATCTCACGATGCCCATGGCTACCCGGGGCGTGCACTTCAACATCATCGATGACTGGGGGAGTTTCGCGGCCGAGCCGGAATTCAAGGGCGAACACATTACGGGCGTGGGCCTGTACACGTCCGACCCGCTCTCGGATGGCTATGAACCGGTGGGGATGGACAGCAGGGAAGAATTGACGCACACCTTCCTGGACCTGAACGACCGGGTCAAGGAAGCCATGGGACGCCTCTGGAAGCGTGTCGCCGGCTGGTCACGCGACCAGATGCTCGATGCCGGCGCAATCACCTACTACGCCATCATCAAGGAACTTGCCCACATTGCCGGCTGTTACGATCCCGAAGACTGGATCAAGATCGATGTCAGGGCCGACCGATTCCGGCCGCTGCTCAACGACGAATACAGCCGCGACATGCTCGGCGATATCTGCGTGGGCAGCAGTCCCAGCCACCAGATGTACGATTACCTCATGATGCGGCATTCCAACCTGCCGCAGCGGATCTATTCGCCAGTGCCGTACTCCATCCTGGTCGACGACGACTACGCCCCGACGGTTGGAGAAATGCAGCCGGGCATCACTTACCTGGATACGAAGTTGGATCGCTACCGGACCACCAGGGGTACGTTCGGCATCGAGGAATACAATCGCCGGGTTCGCGAGGCGCAACCGAAGACGCACGAGGACCGCTATCGATTCCTCTGTGAACCGTCGATCAAGTACCGCTACGACAGCGCAACGGCGGATGAGTTGTACAAGCTGCATCAGCGGAATTCCCGCAATTTGCGAGGCAAGGGTGCGGATCTGCGGCGGGCGGATATCGAAGCGTTGCGCCCCTGATATCGGGACTAGAATCCTTGAACGGCTTTTACCTTTACCGTTGAGTCAAGTTTTGTGAAGGGCGCACCCCACGATTTGCATCACATTCCTCGTCGGTCTGAGGCGGAGCCTCGCTAGGTAGTCCACTGTGCAAATTGGCAGTTTGATACGCCGGGCGGCGCGTCACTACGGAAACGCCGCCTGTCTCACCGAGGGCGAAAAGACCCTGAGTTTTCGTCAATTCGACGCGGCAACGGATCGTTTGGGCAACGCGCTCCTGGCCACGGGGCTGAAACCCGGCGATCGTGTGGGCGTGCTCCTGCCGAACAGCGTGGATTGCCTGGTGGCCTACTATGCCCTGGCGAAAGCCGGGCTCGTCAGGCTCGGCCTGAATACTCGCGAAACCCTGGAGAATCATGCCTACAAGTTGAGCGAAACCGATGCCAACGCAGTGATTCACGACAGCGATCAGCGATTCGGGTTGGATATCGAAATCGACCGCGCTCGGCTGGAGCAAATGATGGAAAACGGCGACGAAGCCGCCTGTTGCGTCGATCGCCCGTTGGATGCGCCGTATCGGATCGGTTTCACCGGCGGCACCACCGGTCGCGCCAAGGGCGTTGTATTGACCACACGTGGTGAACTCTCCGAAATCTCCGCCTTTCTCGCGGATCTGGTACCGGATATCCGCACCAGTGACACTTTTCTGCACGCGGCTCCGATCGCCCATGCTTCAGGGGCGTTTTTTCTGCCTGCCATCGAGCGCGGCGCGCACTCGGTGATCATGCCCGCCTTCGACCCGGAGGAGTTCCTGAAACTGGCGGAGAAGAGCCGAGCCAGTCTCACTTTTCTCGTCCCGACAATGTTGGCCATGATCATGGAAGCTCTCGGAACGGCGGATGCGGACTTGCGTTTCCGGCGCATCGTTTATGGGGCCTCGCCGATTGCACCCAGGTTGTTGGAACGCGCTGAAGCCCGATTCGGGCGAATTTTCGCGCAGACCTACGGGCAGGCGGAAAGTCCCATGGTCATAACCTGCCTGAAACCCGAAGACCACAACCGTACCGGTTCCTGCGGGCGGCCGTTTACCATAGCGGAAGTGGCGGTATTCGATCAGGAAGACCAGTTCCTGCCGCCCAATGAACCTGGCGAAATCGTGACCCGCGGGCCGCAAACCATGGCCGGCTACTGGAATCGCCCTGAAGCCACCGCCAAGGCGTTTCGCAACGGCTGGTTGCACACGGGCGACGTAGGCACCATGGATGAAGACGGGTATTTCTACCTGCTCGATCGCAAGGACGACATGCTGATCTCCGGGGGGTTCAATGTATATCCCCGGGAGGTCGAGGAAATACTGATGGCCTTTGACGGCGTTCACGAGGCGGCCGTGGTGGGCTTGCCCGACGACATCTGGGGTGACCGGGTACATGCCGTTGTCGCGGGCCGTTCGGGCCTGTGCAGCAACCAGGTACTGGCGCACGCGAGGGGCCATCTTGCCAGCTACAAACGCCCCAAAGGTATCGAAGTGTGGCCGGAGTTGCCGAAAAGCGCCGCCAACAAGATTCTGCGACGCAGTGTACGTGAGCAAATTCTGAAGGGTGAGCCGTCTTAACCCGCATATTGCACCAAGCCGCTTGTCGAGTTGACGAATGTCTTTTGATTTCGCTCACCTTTATTGCACTTTTCGGCTTTCTGCAGCGTTACAAACCGCGCTGGCCGCGCCCTCGCTGGTCTTTCGCCCGTATGCGCGCGCATGCTCCCTACACCATAGGCGTGGCTATGATTGTCGTTGTTATGCGAGGGGAGCCCTCTCGCGCTCCCCGGCTGAAGGCTCCCGCGAGCACGCGCCTACGGGCAAAATCCTGCGCGATCATCGCGGCCCTTGGTGCAATATGCGGGTTAAGGAGCACCGACATGCGTGAAATCCATCTGGTTCTGCATGCGTTTGCCATCAAGAAATTTGCTTCCATCGAAGATGCCGCCTCCCTGACCGGTCTCGATGAGGCCCGTGTCCGTACACTGGTGACCGAGGCAGTGACCGGGGGACGGCTAAGCGGGGTCGACGGCAAGTACCTGCTGACGCCCACCGCGCAGATAACGCTCAAGGGGGTCTATGCGAAGGTCTACGCCGCATTGCGGGGCGATGCCGGCTTTCGGGCGGACTGCGAGGTATTTGAGCGCATCAACGACGAGCTGAAGCAATTGATGACCGATTGGCAGACGCTGACGATCGCCGGCGAGACCGTGGCCAATGACCATTCGGACCCGGAATACGATGAGCGGATCGTCAGCCGTCTGGGCAGGCTTCACGATCGTGCCGAACGGCTGCTCGAACGATTGGCGCACCAGGTGCCCCGCATCGGGTATTACGGCAGGCAACTGCTGTCGGCCCTTGAAAAGGCGGAGGACGGTGACATTCGCTGGGTAAGCGACGCGGCGGTTGGCAGCTACCACACGGTCTGGTTCGAGCTGCACGAAGACCTGTTGCGCGTGACGGGTCTGGCGCGGCGCGAATGAACGGCGTCGACGGCGCTGCCCTGACCGGCCGTTGGCTGGTCGGGCTCGACGCTGTCGGCGGGTCCGCGTTGCCGGACCGGCGGTTGATCGGCGGCAAGGCCTTCTCGATCGCCCACATGCAATCATTGGGGTTACCGACACCGCCGGCCTTTGTCGTCACGACGAAAGCCTGTCTGGCGTATCAGCGGAGCGGCGCCATGCCGGAAGGCCTCGAGTCGGAACTCCAGGCCGGTATCCGCTGGCTGGAGCGATGCAGCGGGCGCCAATTCGGGCACGGCGAGAAACCCCTGTTGGTTGCCGTTCGGTCCGGGGCCGCGATTTCGATGCCCGGAATGATGGACACGCTGCTGAATCTCGGTGTCAACGAAGCCAATCTGCCGGCACTGGCTGCCGAATCGGGCGATGCGGCATTTGCCCGCGATACGTATCGGCGATTCTTGCAACTCTACGCAGAGATCGTGCTTGCGACGGACTGCCCCGAATTGAAATGCGGCTCCAGCCTGCGGAATTGGCGACGCCAGATCGAGCGCAACGCGCGGCAAACCATTCCCGATGACCCCCTGCTGCAACTGTACGCCGCCGTGCGGGCGGTATTCGATTCCTGGAACTCGCGGCGTGCCCGCCGTTACCGGCAGCATCATGGCATTCCGGATGACCTGGGCACCGCGGTAACCGTGCAGCTCATGGTATTCGGAAACTTCGACGAACAAAGCGGCACTGGCGTGTTGTTCAGCCGCAACCCGCTGAATGGGGCACCGGCCCCCTACGGGGAATACCTGCGCCGTGCCCAGGGCGAAGACATCGTCTCGGGCAGTCATACACCGGATTCACTGGATGAACTGCGCGCTCAGTCGCCTCGACTGCATGCGGAACTTCTGGCCGCGGCCGGCCGGTTGGAAGAATCCAACAGGGAAGTTCAGGATATCGAGTTTACGGTTCAACGGGGGACGCTGTACCTGTTGCAATCGCGAACGGCAAAACGGGCGCCCGCTGCTGCCGTGCGGTTTGTCGTGGACATGCAGCGCGAGGGCGTGATCGACATTGGCGAGGCCGTTTCGCGTGTGACTCCCGACCAGGTGCGCAGCCTGCTCAGCCCAAGGCTGACGGCGAATGCCGCCAGGACGGTACCGGTTGCAACCGGGAAGGGCGTCTCCCCCGGTGTTGGCGCCGGAGTGGTGGTGACCGGTTCCGACGAGGCCGAACGGCGCGCGAAACTGGGCGAAGACGTGATTCTGGCAACACCGACCACCTGTCCGGACGATGTTCATGGAATGCTTGCCGCTCGTGCCGTAGTCACGGAGTTCGGCGGCTCGACCTCCCATGCCGCGGTGGTTGCACGCTCCCTCGGTCTACCTTGTGTGGTCGGCTGCGGCGCCGGGGCGGTGACGGCGCTGCGCGGCATGACCGTGACGGTCGACGGCGGCGCGGGCGGCATCTACCCCGGAATTCTGGAAATCGTCCATCCCGACGAGCGCGAGGATGAATGGCTCGAGCAACTTCTGCATTGGGTTTCCGAGCGGAGTCCCTTGCGGGTACTGCGGCCGGATGAAGCACCCGATCGGGAAATCCTGGACCTTGATGCACTGGAAGCAACAGCCGACCCGCGCCGGCTTGCCGGCCTGTTGCAAGGCGTCGAGGCCGCGCGTGGCCGTGCCATGGCCAGCGACGAAGGCATCGCGGCAGCGCTCGCCGCAAATCTGCTTTTCGTTGTCGCCGAACCTACACTGCCCCCGCTGTTGTCTGCCGTACAAATGGCAGCCGCGCAGGCGCCTACGGTTCATTGACGAAAATCCCGATCGGAAAGCCATGGACAAACGCACCTTTCAGGATATCAACACGCTGATAGCGCTGTTCGAAAACTCGGATTGGCGGGAGCTGTCTATCGAGGTCAAGGATTTCAGCCTGCACCTGTCTCGAGAGGCCGGCGCCACCGGTCTCGGCCGGCAGTCAAACCTCACCGCCCAGGACCGGCCGCAAGGCATCGCCGCCGAGGCGCCGCCGGCTACGGAGGAACCGGCGGCCGTGACGGAAAGCGTAGATGAACAGGCGCTGGACGGATTGGCCGTTGTCCGGGCCCCAAACCTGGGATTGTTCTACCGTTCGCCAAAACCCGGGGCGCCGCCCTACGTGCAGGTAGGCGAGGAAGTGAGCGAGAACACCGAAGTGTGCCTGATCGAAGTAATGAAGCTGTTCACTCCGGTGGTTGCCGGCGTCAATGGAACAGTGCGCAGCGTCTGCGTCGAGGACGGGGCGTTGGTTGAGTACGATCAGCCGCTGTTTCACGTCGAGCCCCAACCCTGACTCAATCCGGATGAAACGCCTGTTCGTCGCCAACCGGGGAGAGATCGCGGTACGAATACTCACTGCCGCGAAAGCCATCGGCCTGGAAACGGTACTGGGCGCCTCCACTGCGGATCGTAACGGGCTCGCTGCCGAACTCGCCGACCGGGTGGTGGTACTTGGGCCAGCGGTCCCCGCGCGCAGCTACCTTGACGAGAACGCGACCGTTCAAGCGGCCAAGTCCACCGCATGTGACGCCCTGCACCCGGGCTACGGTTTTCTTTCGGAACGCGCGAGCCTGGCGCGTCTGTGTGAATCCGAAGACATCGTATTTGTCGGACCTCGCGCGGAGACCATCGAAGCGCTGGGCGACAAGCTCAATGCGCGACGGCTCGCCGCCGCTTCGCAAGTACCTCTCCTGCGCGGCACGCCGGCGCTGCACTCGATGGAGGAAGCCTGCGCCGACGCGGAAGACATAGGCTACCCGGTAGTCGTCAAGGCCAGTGCCGGCGGTGGCGGCCGGGGCATGTTCCTGGCCGGCTGCGCCGATGATATAAGGGCGGGCTTCACCAGGGCATCGGAAGAAGCTCGAGCGGCTTTCGGCAATGGTCTGCTATACATGGAGCGCTTCATAGAGAATGCCCGTCATGTGGAAGTCCAGGTTTTTGGCGATGGCCGGGGCAAGGTACTGCACTTCGGCGAACGTGACTGCTCGGTACAGCGGCGCTACCAGAAGTTGATCGAGGAGTCGCCCTGCGAGATTCTGCCGCAAGGCACCCGCTCCCGGTTGCACGCCGCCGCGGTCAAGCTGGCCTCGGACCTGGCTTACCGGAATGCGGGTACCGTCGAGTTTCTCTACGATTCGGACAGGGACGAGTTCTACTTCATCGAAGTCAATGCCCGCATACAGGTCGAGCATCCGGTCACCGAGCTTGTCTGTGATGCGGATCTTGTGGCGCTGCAGCTCGGGGTCGCCCTTGGAGAACCCCTGGAACTTTCGCAATCGGATATCGAATTGCGCGGGCATGCCATCGAGTGCCGGATCAACGCCGAGGACCCCGCCCGCGACTTCCGGCCCGCGCCCGGCGATATCACGAGCTGGAGACCGCCGGGCGGCCATGGCATAAGGCTCGACACGTACTGCCGGGCCGGCGAACGGGTTCCGCCCTACTACGACAGCATGATCGGCAAGCTGATCGCTCGCGGCGCCGACCGCGAAGATGCCATCGACCGGCTCGACCGCGCTCTCCGCGTCTTCGAAATCGGCGGTGTGCGAACCAACCTGGTGTTGCAACAATTCGTCGTGCAGCACCCGGATTTCCGGAACAACGCCATCTCAACGCGATGGCTGGAACAGACCGGCCTGCCGGCGTTCGCCGAACGACAACAGGAACCACAGCATGGCGCACATTGAATTTCTCGATACGACCCTGCGCGACGGTCAGCAGAGCCTGTGGGGCATGGAGATGCGCTGCGGCATGGCGCTGCCGATCGCGCCGACCATCGACCGTACGGGATTCCGGGTCATCGACCTGACCGGTTCGTCCATGTTCGAGGTGCTGATTCGCGTAAACCACGAGAATCCCTGGGAGGGGCTCGACCTGCTTACCGAGGCTATGCCCAGAACCCCGATCCGGGCCGGCATGCGCTCGAATGCGTCCGTTACCTTCGGAGTGACCCCGGACGCGCTCATGGACGTCTGGATGCGGCAACTGAACGAGCACGGATGCCGTTCTTTCTGGGTTTACGACGTGTTGTTCAATATCGACAAGATGCACCGCCTGGCCAAAGTCGCCAAGGAGTACGGCTCGGAGGTCGCGGGATCGATCATGTTCACCTCGAGCCCGGTGCACACCGACGACTACTATGCCGACAAGGCCGGCCGGCTCGCTGTCTGTCCGGACATCGATACATTGCTGCTCTACGACACGGCCGGCGTTCTCGAACGGGAACGGATGAAGACGCTGGTGCCTGCGATCGTGGCCAATGCCCGCGGGAAGCCCGTCGAATTTCACTCGAACAACATCCTGGGCATGTCCGGCAAGGCCTACTGCGACATCGTCGAATTCGGTGTCAGCATATTGCACACGGCCAGCCGCCCCATGGCAAACGGCCCCGCCGTGCCCTCCACGGAGATCATGACCCGCAACATGACGCTGCTCGGACATACCCACGACATCGACGTTTCCCTGCTGCCTCCCGTGGCGGAACATTTCGCAAAGGTCGGCCGGGCGGCCGGCTTCCGGGTGAACCAGCACAACGAATACGATGTTCTGGCGGCCAGGCACCAGATTCCCGGCGGTATGACCGGAACCTTGCGGGCGCAGATCGCGAAGCACAATCTGAGCGACCGCATGGACGAAATCCTGGAAGAGACGGCGGTAGTGCGCGAGGAACTCGGTTACCCCGGCATGGCCACGCCGTTCTCTCAGCTCGTGGGCATCCAGGCGGTACTGAACCTGGTGACAGGCGAGCGTTACAAGATCGTTCCCGATGAAGTCATCCAGTATGCGGCCGGCCACTATGGAGAACCCGTCGCGCCGATCGACGAACACGTACTCGACCGGATCATGGAATCACCGCGCGCCGGGAAGGTGCTGGAATCCCCGCCCGAAGAACCGACCCTGGAAGAGCTGTACCGGCGCTACGACACCCGGGATCCGGACGAATTGATCCTTCGCGCCCTGATGCCGGAGCCGGACTTGCAGAAAATGCGTGCAGCGGGACCGGTTCAGCGAAGTTATCCGGTGATGTCCACGCCGGAGTTGGAGCGGGCGTGGCAACTCATGAAAGCCGCGCGTTCGCCTTTTTTGCAGATCGAGTCGGCGGAACTCAACCTCAAGCTGCGGCGGTGAATTCGGCGATTGGGACTAGTCCGCATATCTCACCAAGGGCCGCGATGATCGCGCAGGATTTTGCCCGCGTGCGCGTGCTCGCGAGCTTAAAGCATAGCCCCGCCTATGGTGGAGCGAGCATGTGCGCGCACGCGGGCAAAAGACCAGCGAGGGCGCGGCCAGCGCAGTCTGTGCCGGGCAGAATCTCCAAAAAGCGAAGGTACCTGATTGAAACGCAATGACATTCAGTGACTCAACAAGCGGCTTGGTGAGATATGCGGGCTGATATGTTTTGACCTGTCAACCCGTCTCAAGGAATTTCCTCACGTCCTCTTCTCCGGAATGAAAAAATTTGTTGTCGGCGCGGTGGATATGTGGGCGAGAGGCACGCGAGTGTGGGCAGGCGGTGGGCAACGCGCCAGCGTTGTCCACGGGCTGTCCACACGGCCCGAAGGGCGCGCGCCGGTCCGTAAGGACTCGTCCACATATCCACCGCGCTCTCGCACATTGCGACGCTCGTACAATCATCGAAAGCGTCGTCATGGCGATGAGCGTGTTGGGTCAGGACAAGGCCGGGCTGATTGCGACGGTGGATCATGCTGATATGCGTGGATTGGGTACCGACCGGACTTCACTACGTCGCGGAGCTGGCCTTTCTCTAGTGGCAGGGATCGCCGACCGGTACGCCCGTTCAGGGATCGTACCGACAGCACCGGTTATAGCCCGAACAAGGGTTCTCCACACCGGCCCGATCCTGCCCTGACTCAACACGCCCAGACCTCCTCCTTATCCGATATCGAGCGCGTCTTCCGGTCGCGGCGTGTCACTGGCGTAGCCCGCGGCCGGTAGGATCTGCGGCATCTCGCGTCGCACGATGTCCCAGATGAAGCCCGTCAACTCGCGCGCCACGGCGACGTTCGCCTGCTTGCTGTTCTTGCCCGCCTTAAGCAGGTGCCGATAGCGGCCGCACAAGCGGCGCTGCGCCTTCCAGGCAATCGCCTTGGCCTCCTCCGATGCCGCAGCCGCCTTGCGTTCGAGATGCGCGGTGCGCCGCGCCGGAAACCGGTAACACCAGGCCGATTCCACCAGCACGCGCCGCGCCTGGCGGTTGCCGGTCCGGGTGATCCCGCCCTGGCGGCGGCGCCCCCCGGAACTGTGTTCGCTCGGCACCAGCCCCAGATAGGCCATCAACTGCCCTGGCTTGTCGAAGCGGCTCACGTCGCCCAACTCCGAAAGCACTGTCATCGCCGTGATCACATCAACGCCGCGCAACGCAATGAGCGAGCGCACCACCGGCGCCATCGACCAGCCCGCCAACGCCTCATGCAACTGCTTCGTCAACGCCGATACCCGATCGCTCGCCGCACGCACGCCATCCAGGTATTCCCGAAACGCCCATTCCTGCCAGTCCCGCTCGAAGCGCTGGCCGTCCAGCCACGCAAAGTGCGCCTGCGTCCAGCAACTGCGCGACCAGTGCCGACCATGGCGTAGCAGAAACGCGCCCAGTTGCTGGCGCGCCTTGCGCTCGGCGTTCTTGAAATCCGCCCGCGTGCGCACCAGGTCCCGCATCGCCTCCTGCTCCTCGTCCGGAACCCACACCGGCGTCAACTCCCCGCTGCGCGACAACCGCGCCAGCTTGCAGGCATCACGCCGATCCGTCTTGATCCGCTCGCCTGGCGCCTTCGGGATCCGCGACGGCGCCACCACCGCACAATCGAAACCCAACCCCTTCAGTTGACGGTACACCTCGTAACCGCACGGACCCGCCTCGTAACAGAACTGGATCACCTCGCCGTCGTACCGTCGGACCAGCTTATCGGCCAGCTGATATGTTTTGACCTGTCAACCCGTCTCAAGGAATTTCCTCACGTCCTCTTCTCCGGAATGAAAAAATTTGTTGTCGGCGCGGTGGATATGTGGGCGAGAGGCACGCGAGTGTGGGCAGGCGGTGGGCAACGCGCCAGCGTTGTCCACGGGCTGTCCACACGGCCCGAAGGGCGCGCGCCGGTCCGTAAGGACTCGTCCACATATCCACCGCGCTCTCGCACATTGCGACGCTCGTACAATCATCGAAAGCGTCGTCATGGCGATGAGCGTGTTGGGTCAGGACAAGGCCGGGCTGATTGCGACGGTGGATCATGCTGATATGCGTGGATTGGGTACCGACCGGACTTCACTACGTCGCGGAGCTGGCCTTTCTCTAGTGGCAGGGATCGCCGACCGGTACGCCCGTTCAGGGATCGTACCGACAGCACCGGTTATAGCCCGAACAAGGGTTCTCCACACCGGCCCGATCCTGCCCTGACTCAACACGCCCAGACCTCCTCCTTATCCGATATCGAGCGCGTCTTCCGGTCGCGGCGTGTCACTGGCGTAGCCCGCGGCCGGTAGGATCTGCGGCATCTCGCGTCGCACGATGTCCCAGATGAAGCCCGTCAACTCGCGCGCCACGGCGACGTTCGCCTGCTTGCTGTTCTTGCCCGCCTTAAGCAGGTGCCGATAGCGGCCGCACAAGCGGCGCTGCGCCTTCCAGGCAATCGCCTTGGCCTCCTCCGATGCCGCAGCCGCCTTGCGTTCGAGATGCGCGGTGCGCCGCGCCGGAAACCGGTAACACCAGGCCGATTCCACCAGCACGCGCCGCGCCTGGCGGTTGCCGGTCCGGGTGATCCCGCCCTGGCGGCGGCGCCCCCCGGAACTGTGTTCGCTCGGCACCAGCCCCAGATAGGCCATCAACTGCCCTGGCTTGTCGAAGCGGCTCACGTCGCCCAACTCCGAAAGCACTGTCATCGCCGTGATCACATCAACGCCGCGCAACGCAATGAGCGAGCGCACCACCGGCGCCATCGACCAGCCCGCCAACGCCTCATGCAACTGCTTCGTCAACGCCGATACCCGATCGCTCGCCGCACGCACGCCATCCAGGTATTCCCGAAACGCCCATTCCTGCCAGTCCCGCTCGAAGCGCTGGCCGTCCAGCCACGCAAAGTGCGCCTGCGTCCAGCAACTGCGCGACCAGTGCCGACCATGGCGTAGCAGAAACGCGCCCAGTTGCTGGCGCGCCTTGCGCTCGGCGTTCTTGAAATCCGCCCGCGTGCGCACCAGGTCCCGCATCGCCTCCTGCTCCTCGTCCGGAACCCACACCGGCGTCAACTCCCCGCTGCGCGACAACCGCGCCAGCTTGCAGGCATCACGCCGATCCGTCTTGATCCGCTCGCCTGGCGCCTTCGGGATCCGCGACGGCGCCACCACCGCACAATCGAAACCCAACCCCTTCAGTTGACGGTACACCTCGTAACCGCACGGACCCGCCTCGTAACAGAACTGGATCACCTCGCCGTCGTACCGTCGGACCAGCTTATCGGCCAGCTTGCCGATCGCCGTCGGTTGGTTGGCCAACTCCCCCAAATAGGTGGGCGATTCCCGGCCCGCCGGCGCCACCGCCACCGCAATGGTGTCCTTGTGCACGTCCAAGCCGACATAAGCCGCATAGTTGATGTCCGATCTCCGCACTTGCCCGGATACCGTTTCCGCTTCGTTTGCTCTAAAGTCTTGCATTACCTGCCCTCCTCAATTCTGGCTCTGTCTCGGTGGCCATCATGACCGCCCCCAAGATAATCCACGCGCTTGAGGACGGGCAGGTCAAAACATGATGTCTAGCCCTTGCCTTCCGGTCGCCCGTTCACCGCTGCGCGGCGGCATAGGCTTCTTCCGGGAAACCGGTCATGCTCAGCCGGCGACGTTGCAGATGTTCACGACAAGCGCGCTCAGCGCGCTTTTCGTCCCCGGACAGGACGGCCTCCGCGATGGCTTGCAATCCGTTGAGCTGATTCTCATGATGCTCGGGGGTAACGTAGGCCTGAAACTGCAGGCGCAGCAGGCTGATCTGCATTCGCGGGATCATTCGCTGCAACTCCCGGTTCCCGCCGATTTCGTAGAGCGTGTCGTAGAACCGGCGCCGTTCGCCGAGAAACGCAAAGGTTTCACCCTGCTTTCCCTGCAACATCATGCGGTCGTAGGTTTCCTTGAGGCGCTGCCGGTTGTCCCCCTTGTGAATGGACTGCGCGGCCAGCTTGGCCGCCAGCCCGCCGAGCACTTCCATCACGCACAAGGTGTCGTTGACTTCTTCCCTGGTCTGCGCGCGGATGTAGGCGCCGCGATGACGGTTCAGAACCAGTACGCCTTCGCCGGCCAGACGCTTGAACGCCTCCCGCACGGGACCCCGGCTGATCTTGAGTTCGCGGGTCAGATCGACCTCGATCAGGCGTTGCCCGGGAACGAACCGGCCTTTCTGTATGCCGCTTATGACCGCGTTGACTACCCGCTGTGGCGAACTGTCGTCCACGTCCTGGGCTGCCGACAGTTGGCTCGGCATCGTGCCTTTCGGATCGTCGCGTATCGGGTCGATTTTGGCCAATTCTGTCTTCGCCATTGCTGAAGCGAACGGTGCGGCCGGTTCGCGAAACGAATGTGCTCAGATGCGGGCCGAGGTCCCGCCATCGATCAACATCACCGATCCGTTGGTGTAGCTGGACTCGTCCGACGCCAGGTACAGGCAACCGTAGGCGATCTCTTCGGGCGTACCGGTCCGGCGCATGGGGCACAGGCGGTCGGCCGTTGCCTCATCGTCGAACAGGTGCATGTGCGTGGCGATCATCGGCGTATCGATGAACCCCGGACACACGCAGTTGGCGCGAATACCGTCGAGCGTGTAGGCCGCGGTGATCGATCGGGTCAGGTTGATGATGCCGCCCTTGGCCGTCGTGTAAGCGTGTGCGTCGGGATGTCCTTTCACGCCGAGAACCGACGAAATGTTGATGATGGAACCACCGCCCTGTTCTTTCATGTGCGGTATCGCCAACCGGGACATGAAGAACACGGAATCCAGGTCGATGGCGGTGACCTCCCGCCACAGTTCCGGCGTCGTATCGGTAATCGACCCCATGGACCCCGGTATCTTGGGCTCCAGCGAATAACCGACGCCGGCGGAGTTCACCAGCACGTCTACCCGGCCGTAGGCCTCTATCGTGGCATTGACCAGGACCTCCGCCCCCGCATGGGTCGACAGGTCCGACGCGACAACGATGCCCTCCCCGCCGTCGTCCTTGACGGATTGCAGAACCTCGTCGAGATTGCTCTGGGTCCTCGAGCATCCTGCCACCTTGGCTCCCTCACGAGCGAAAAGCTCCATGCACGCGCGCCCGATCCCGGTTCCCGCCCCGGTTACGATGGCAACCTTGTCGTCCAAACGTCCCATGGTTTCTCCTTAATCCGAATGTCTTCCTTTCCAGTCCCTTGCCGGCGAAACCGCCTTGCGCCAGTTGCACGGAACCATGACGCTGTCTAGCAGAAACGTAGGCGCCATTCAAATTCCGCGAGGCGCGCCCGGGGAAGCCGTACCGTCGGCGACGAAGGCTGACGAGCCGATGCTCCAGCCCGTCAAGACAGCGGTCGACAGGTGCGAAGTCGACTCATTTGACAACGTTTGTCCGCGATCGAGAGGACTGGACGGCCCGATAGGGGCCGTCGTCCGAATGTCCCTAGCCCGCATATCTCACCAAGCCGCTTGTTGAGTCACTGAATGTCATTGCGTTTCAATCAGGTACCTTCGCTTTTTGGAGATTCTGCCCGGCACAGACTGCGCTGGCCGCGCCCTCGCTGGTCTTTTGCCCGCATGCGCGCACATGCTCGCTCCACCATAGGCGGGGCTATGCTACCGCTCGCGAGCACGCGCACGCGGGCAAAATCCTGCGCGATCATCGCGGCCCTTGGTGAGATATGCGGGCTAGAATTCGTAGCCGACCCTGAGCGTAAACTCGTCCGCCCACTCCGTCGTGGCCAGGGCGTTGTAGTTGGGGTTCCTGTCGCGCACCTTGCCGTCGATGAAGTTGTAAAAGCCTTCAATGACCCAGTTGTTGCCCGGCCTCCAGCGCAGGGCCGGCTGGATCAGGATACCGCCTTCGAGGTCGTACAGCATGCCGAGGTCCAGACGCCACACCAGGTTCGGAAACGGCTGCTGCAGGGCGAACGCGATGTAGTTGGCGCTACCCGGTGTGCCGGCATTGCGGGCAGCCCGGTCGACGCTGCCGCCCATACCGCTGAGATGCCTGCCGAAGATGTCGCTTTCCGTCCGGTGCATCCACTGCAGAACGAAATAGGTGGCCGGGAAGGCGGGCGTAAAGCGCTGGTACTTCTCCAGCACGAAGGAAACGATCGTTTCGTCTTCCACGATTCGCTGACTGCTCAGCGACGGGTTCGTGAAATGCCGATCCTTTGCATACTGAACTTCGACATTGGCGATGAGCTGGTCGAACAGGGACCCCGGTGCGCCGTTGAACACGTAACCGAAACCGACTCCGAACAGGCTTTCGCGATGGTATTCCCGGGCGATGTGTCCGCGCAGGCCGCCGGACAGGCGGAAGAACAGATCGAGTTCCTGGCTGGCAAACGCGTAGTCGGGCGCCAGCACCGCTCCCAGAGCCTGGGCGGCGGGGAACTCGCCGATCGAGGCATTCAGCCCGTCGATTCCGTCGAGGCGAGCCAGCCCTGCGAAAGTGAACCACTCCCTGGCCGAGTGCACGCCGGTCGTATCCTGTTCATAGGCGGTCTGCGCCATGAGCGCTTCCGTTCCCTCGAATCCGGGACCCAATGGCTTGTGTACCCCGGATTGCGTCCATCGGAACGTCCCGTCCGGGTTGTAGCGGCGCGCCGCCATGACCTGGAACTTGACCGGGCCGATGTCGCCCCGGGCGCGCATCCCGAAATTGAACTTGTCGTCGTAGTCCTTATAGAGATCGTGCACCGTGAACTGGGACGCGATCACGTTGTACGGCGTATTGGGGTTGCCATAGATGGTCGGCCTGAAGTGCTGGACAAATCCATCGAGTTCCCAACTGCCGGCCATGTACTGAACGCGCACCGCAAGGGCCGGAACCCGCTTGTCCGAGAACTCCTCGGGAACATAGTCCAGCAGGCTGTGGCGGCGCAGGTCCAGCCCGTTCGGTACATCCATCACCCTGAAAAACAGCGACTGGCCCCAGGCGATCTGCTGATTGCCCATACGTACGTGCAGGGGCCCTTTGTGATAGTCCAGGTAAAACCGGGGCAGGTCCATCATGAAATTGTCACCGGAAACCTCCAGCGCGCCGGGATTCTTGCGCGACATGAGCGAGTCGCCGTTCACCCGGTACTCGAACAGGTTGGGCTTGCGGTTCAGGCTGCCCGCCGGATCGGCTCCGGGAATGTCGTTCGGGTGAAAATTCCTGTACAGATCCACATCGAACAAGGCACGCAGTTCACCGCGGAACGTCCAGTTGCGGCTCAGGCTGATGTTGACGTCGAACTTGCCGCGCACGACGCTCAAATTGATGTCCTCATCTTGCTGGGGCCCCTGCCGGACGTAAGTATCCGAACCGCCGAAGAGATCGAGCCTGTCCACTCCAACCCCGTTGAAGGGGTTGCCGATCTGGTTGTAGGGATTGCGTTTGGAACTGGTGCTTAAGGCTGTCTCGATGCGCAGGAAGCCACTGTAGCTGACATCGAAATACTCGTTGTCGCCCCAGCCGCCTTCCGCATGCACGGGTGATACCGCGAAACATCCGAGCCCGACGCCCATGAACCAGAACCATGTTTTCCTGAGATTTAGCATGCTATTGCCCCTTTCATGTCCTACGCTGCGATCGGGAGTCAGCCTCCCAAACGCTGCAGCGCCTGTGGCGTCAGATACTTGTTGTAGACATCCCACGCATCGTCGGTTTCGAATTCGGTTCGATAACCGCCCTGAACCCTCTTGCCGACGAAGTAGCGGGTCATCCGGCCGTCCAGCCGGTCGTAGATCATCACGCCGGTCCAGGACCAGGCCGGCCGGCCGGCTTTGGTGAAGGTTTCGTGTTCGTTCCGATACTGCGCGAACTGCGGCTCGAAAGTCTTCCAGACCTCGCCCTTGCGGTCGGTGGTTATCGAGGCAATGAAAACCTGGTTGCGCACATCCAGCCAGATAACGCGCTTGCCCACCGGGGATCGCGGGTATCCTATGGGTTCGCACTCCAGCGTGATGCATTCAGGACACAGTTCCATCCACACATCGTGGAAAGTCACGCCCTTCGGGCCGCCATGGACGGGTTTCTCCCAGTTCTCCCTTCCTCCCATGAAGTTCGCGGGGCCTTGAGCCCCCAGCATGGGCCCATGCCCGACGATCTTGTAGTTGCCCCACGTCAGCATGGGGTCGCCCGAGGCCCAGGCATCCGAGAGAAACAGCACCATACCCGGCACCAGGGGTTCGAAGCGCTGATTGGTCGGGAATTGCCTGACGCGGCGGAAAGCCGGCAGGTAACCGAGCAAGTCGGGAAACTTGCGCTGGTCGTAGTACCAGGTGTTGAGATACGAAGTGCCGTTTACGTCGTCCGGTCTGGTGAACCAGGTCGTGTTCAGCCGCAACAGGTCGTCGCGACCCTGCCAGAACTCGCCATCGGAACGTGAAGTGGTCTGAAACTCGGTCCAGATGAAATCGTACTGGTAGGCAATGTCTCCGCTGCGGTCGATGTCGTGGTCTCTTACGGCGCTGAGCTGCCAGTCGTTGCGCCCCCAACTCAACGTCATGTCGGCGATGACTTGCTCCGGGGTCTTGGGATCCGGGAACGGGTTGCCGCCGACCCAGGCTCCACCCTCCTTGGTCCGCACGTTGCCGGCCGCATCGAATGTAGCTTTTCCTTCGTTTCTGAGCGTCGCTTCGAGATAGTCGTGCGGATACATCTTGGTGATATCCGTGGTGGTTTCGACGATGTGAATGCGGCGTTGCAAGGTTTTCACCTGCTCCACGGCTATGGGATCGAGCAGGTGCTCCACGTACTCGACATTGTCGGCGGTGATGGTATCGCCGGGTTTGACCTTGCCCTTGGTGTGCATCTCGATGGAGAGCAGTTCATCGGGATAAGCACCGCTGATATCGGTAATTCCCGAATCGGACTTGGCAATGAGCGGCCACAGCGATGTCAGAATTCCGGCTGACGCCGTACCCATCAGCGTTTTTTCAAGAAACTTTCTACGTGAGTAGTCGAAGTCAAATTTTCGTATGTGCATATCTGTCTCTCGGTTTAGTGATACGACCTGGTAGGTGATTTCGCGCCGCCCGGCCAAGGCCGGCCGACAGTGCTGTTGGCTTCGACGGGCCGGTCAGGCATGACACGACTACCGAAAACTCGACGAACGAACCAAGGCCCTGCGGAAAGCGCACGGGCATGACGCCGTGCCCGGCGATATTCGCAATTCGAACCGTCGGGCGGGGAAACGGAACTGGAGAAAAACGCGGGGTAGCGATGTGGGCCGGAGTCGGAAGCAATCCAGCGCCAGGTCCGACACAGTGAATCGAACCTGAACCGCTGTATCACTGTCAGCAGTAGCACTTCCCCCAACCTCCGGCAGGACTTGTCCCCCGAATGGACCAGACCTCGTGAGCTCATTCACCGGTCCGGCCCGACTGGGCGGCGACATTTCGAATGCCCCGGCGCGATGCCGATTCAACCGGATTATCGCCACATCCTGTAAGACAATATAATAGAACAATTCTCGCAGTGTCAACAATGAACCCGGGCGGAAGATTGCGGCCCGACACGGCGTCCGTTTGAACCGGGTGAGCACTTGGAAGCGGCGGGTGATTCGCCCACGGATGACCGGGAGCGCGTGATCGCAACGATTGAGGAACCGCACAACAGGAGCACGATGCCGGACGCGACGATCCGCCGCCGATGCGGGCTAGTGTCCTGTGTCACAAATACGTTGCATTTCAGAGGGCGCAAAACCGCCGAGGGCAAGGCGCGGTCCGCAGCGAATGTCTGGACCTTTGCAAGGGCCGCAACACCGCCATCGGTGGTTTTGCGCCCTCCCGAAGGGCGCGCCGCACAAGGGCTGTGGCGTTGTTGCGACCCTTGGCCGTATGCCGGATACGCCCGGCGGGCCGCGCCTGGCCACAGCCCTTGTGCGGCACGCTGAAACGTAACGTATTTGTGACACAGGACACTAGCGAACCACATAGCCCAGTCTCCGTGCGGCGTTCTTCAGCACGGTGATCATGCCGGCATCGTCCAGCGCCCTGTGAAAACCAGGGGAGCGCGGCAGTGCCTTTGCGGGATCGGTGCGATCGTTCAGCACGATCGCCACGGCATTGGCGTGCATGGAGGCGGGGTAGGCGAGGCCCTGCGCCTGCGGGTGCGCCGCATAAAGCCCCCTGGCCCAGTTGCGGCCCACCGATCGTGCGCCGGTCATCAGGCTCATCGACGCACCGATGCGCGTCGGGAACGCGCCGGTGAGGTCCAGGAGCTTAAGCGGCGTTGTCATCGCAAACCCGACCAACACGGGCCTGCGGTGTGTACGGTGGATGGCGCAGGTCTTCTGGAAGACCTCTGCGAGGCAGGTGACCGGGCTCATTGCCAGGTACATGACTGCTCGACCGGTGTCCGGCTGGCCCTCGAGCCGGTGGTCGAACCGCGCGTCGGTAGGGCCGAACGTACGGAACTGATTCCATCGGGACGGGTGCTCGCCGCCGCGGAAGTACACCCGCCACAGTTCGTCACCAGGCTCAACGGGGCGCCACTCCGGGTCGGTGGAATTGAGTCTGTCGAGGTCCGGGTATTGGGGGACCTTCGGCACTACCGCTCCGGCGCCACCTTGAGCACGGCGTTGATCTTGCGTCCAGCCTTCAGCCAATTGAGTGGCGTCGTGTCTTCCAGATCCGGATCGGCGGTGGTGATCCAGCGTTGCACCGAGACCGGGTCGAGATCGGCAATCGCCTGATTCACCTGGCCGATGTTGGGTACGAGTGTCTGCCCGGCGAGCTGGTAGACGGGGACGTGCAGGCGCCCTTCGATCCGAAGCGCGTAGAGGCTTCTCTCCCGGATCATCTGCCGCACCCGCACCGGCGTGATACCGAGCGTCCGGGCAAGCACCGCAGGCGTCAGGCTCGTTGCCAGGATGGCGGCGAACTCCTTGGCGTAGTCCAGCATCGGATCCGTGTCGTCCGGCCATTCGTCGAGATCGACGCCGGCGCGCTCCAACATGGCGATCTCGGCGTCGGTCAGCTCGGCGCGGCTCGGGCCGTACAACGCGACTTCGAGTTTGTCGATGGCCGTTTTGAGCGCGGCGTTCAACCGCTCGGGTGCAACGGCCTTGAGCCCGTGGACGTGGAAATAACGTTGATCGGCAAGGGCTTCGGTTTCACTCATGAATTGTCGCCGTGACTATCGTTTACTATCGTCGATAGTAAACGATAGTCACCCACACGGCAATCCGTCCGGGCCCAGCAGGTAAGACGTGTCCACCGCATTCCTTGCGGTGCCTCAAGGCCCCCGGTGTTAGTCGGCGCGCGTATTCGACGCCGATCGGCATTCCAACCCGTTGGATGACAGGTCAGTCCCAGCTCAACGCACCGCCCGTCTGATACTCCGTCACCCGCGTCTCGAAGAAATTCTTCTCCTTCTTGAGATCCATGATTTCGCTCATCCACGGGAACGGGTTCTTCACGCCCGGGAACTGCTCGGCGAGGCCGATCTGGGCGAGGCGCCGGTTGGCGATGAACCGCAGGTACTCGGTCATCATGTTGGCGTTCATGCCCAGTACGCCGCGGGGCATGGTGTCCTGGGCGTACTCGATCTCGAGTTGGGTGCCTTCGAGGATCATCCGCTGCGCCAGGTCCTGAATCTCCTCATCCCACAGATGCGGATTTTCCAGCTTGATCTGGTTGATGACGTCGATGCCGAAGTTCACGTGCATGGACTCGTCGCGCAGGATGTACTGGAACTGTTCCGAGGTGCCCGTCATCTTGTTGCGGCGGCCCATGGACAGGATCTGGGTAAAGCCGCAGTAGAAGAAGATGCCTTCGAGCACGCAGTAGTAGGCGATGAGGTTCTCGAGCAGCGCCTTGTCCGTTTCCCGGGAGCCGGTAGTGAACGTCGGATCCGAGATGTGCCGGGTGTACTCGAGGGCCCAGGCCGCCTTGCGGGCCACCGAGGGCACTTCCCGGTACATGTTGAAGATCTCGCCTTCGTCCATGCCGAGCGATTCGATGCAGTACTGGTAGGCGTGGGTGTGAATGGCTTCCTCGAAGGCCTGGCGCAACAGGTACTGGCGGCATTCGGGGTTGGTGATCAGGCGGTAGAGCGCGAGCACCAGGTTGTTGGCGACCAGGGAATCGGCCGTGGAGAAGAAGCCCAGGCTGCGCTTGACGATGGTGCGCTCGTCATCGGTCAGGCCGTCCCCGCCCTTCCAGAGAGCGATATCGGCGGTCATGTTGATTTCCTGGGGCATCCAGTGGTTGGCGCAGCCGTCGAGATATTTCTGCCAGGCCCAGTCGTACTTGAACGGCACCAATTGGTTGAGGTCGGCGCGGCAGTTGATCATGGCTTTCTGGTCCACCGTGACGCGTTCCAGGTTCTCCTCTTCATCGCCGGCGTTCGATCCGATGATCGCGGCCCTCGCCAGGTCGTGCGCGCCAGCCTTGTCGTGCGCGGTTGCCGGTTCGGGTTGCGGGGCGGGAGCGGATGGCGCGGCCTCTACCGGGGCGGCTTGAATGGCCCGAACGGGGGACGATTCGCCGGCCGGCGATTGCTCGGGAGCGGCCGCGGGGATCTGTGGCGCAGCAGGTGCCGCCACCGGCGGTTCGGGCGCCCAACGGCCGGGCAGGGGTTCCACGGCGGCCAGGCTCTCCGTGGCCTGGTCCTCTCGGGGCCATGCGGCCTCCCGCCCGCGGCCGTTCCCGTTCACGGGGGGAACCGCCGCTTGCCCGGCTTCCTGCGCGTCGCTTTCCGAACAAAGGGAAGGGCCGCCGCCGCGGAGAAACTCCGCGGCTGGCAGGTCGCCCTCGGCAGGGGCTTGCAACGCAAATGTTTCGTGACCCGGCGCCGTCTGCGCCGAATCGTCTTCGTAATCGTCCCAACTCAGCATCTCGTTTCCTCGTTTAACTGGCGGTCATCCGGTCAAAGTCGGCTTCAACCAGCCTTGGCTTCGGTGCTTTCCGAGGTGGTCGTGGGTAGAGCTTCCGCTTAGACATTTCCAACTCCTTCTCACTGGCAGGCTTCGCATTCCGGATCGTCGATGGAGCAGGCGGGCGGCGTGGGCGCCGCATCGCCCGGTTCGTGGCCGGCGCCGGGCGCCGGGACGGCGCCGCTCGCCTGGCTGCCGCGCATCGCCGTTCCATTTCCCCCGGCATCCACCGCCGGTGGGGCCGAAGGCGCCGAACCGCTCTGCACGGCGTTCAGGGTGCCGCGGTCCAGGGTGGATTTCTCCGTGCCGGTCGCACCCAGGGCGCGCAGGTAGTAGGTGGTCTTGAGCCCCCTGAGCCAGGCCATGCGATAGGTCACATCCAGTTTCTTGCCCGATGCCTCGGCCATGTAGAGGTTGAGCGACTGGGCCTGATCGATCCACTTCTGGCGCCTGGCTGCCGCATCGACCAGCCAGCGGGGCTCCACCTCGAATGCGGTGGCATACAGGAGCTTCAGGTGCTCCGGCACACGGTCGATGCGTTCGAGCGACCCGTCGTAGTACTTGAGGTCGTTGACCATGACCTGGTCCCACAGCCCCAGCGCCTTGAGGTCGTGCACCATGTAGGGATTGGCCACCGTGAACTCGCCGGACAGGTTCGACTTCACGTAGAGGTTCTGGTAGGTCGGCTCGATGGACTGGGAGACGCCGGTGATGTTGGCGATGGTCGCGGTAGGCGCGATGGCCATGACGTTGGAATTACGCATGCCCACGGCCTGCACCTTGTTGCGCAGCTTGTCCCAGTCCAGCGTGACATCCAGATTGGCCTGCAGGTAGTCCTTGCCCCGTTCGGCGCGCAGGCGCTTGAGCGAGTCGATGGGCAGCACGCCCCGGCTCCAGAGCGACCCCGAGAAGCTCGGATAGGATCCGCGCTCCCTGGCCAGCTTCGACGACGCATCGATGGCGAAATAGCTCACCGCTTCCATCGAGCGGTCGGCGAATTCCACCGCGGCCTCGGACCCATAGGGGATGCGCAGCTTGTAGAGCACATCCTGGAAACCCATGATGCCAAGCCCCACCGGGCGGTGGCGCATGTTCGAGTTGCGCGCCTGGTCCACCGAGTAGTAGTTGATGTCGATCACGTTGTCGAGCATGCGCAGGGCGGTGCGCACGGTCTTCTTCAGCTTCTTCATGTCGAGCCTGCCGTTCTCGACATGCTGCACGAGGTTCACGCTGCCGAGGTTGCAGACGGCTATCTCATCGCGCGACGTGTTGAGCGTAATCTCGGTGCACAGGTTCGACGAGTGCACGACACCGATGTGCTGTTGCGGCGAGCGCACGTTGCAACTGTCCTTGAAGGTCATCCAGGGATGGCCCGTCTCGAACAGCATGGAGAGCATCTTGCGCCACAGGTCGCGCGCCTTGAGACGCTTGTGCAGCAGCTTCTTTGCCCTGGCCTGTTCCTCGTGGTGCTCGTAGCGGGCCTCGAACGCCTTGCCGTACAGGTCGTGCAGGTCCGGCACCTCGTTGGGGGAGAAAAGGGTCCAGTCGCCGTCTTCGCTGACGCGCTTCATGAACAGGTCCGGTATCCAGTTGGCCGTGTTCATGTCGTGGGTGCGCCGCCGGTCGTCGCCGGTGTTCTTGCGCAGCTCCAGGAATTCCTCGATGTCGAGATGCCAGGTTTCCAGGTAGGAGCAGACCGCGCCCTTGCGCTTGCCGCCCTGGTTGACCGCCACCGCCGTGTCGTTCACCACCTTCAGGAACGGCACCAGCCCCTGGGATTTGCCGTTGGTGCCCTTGATGTAGGAACCGAGCGCGCGCACCGGCGTCCAGTCGTTGCCGAGCCCCCCCGCCCACTTCGACAGCATGGCGTTGTCGTGAATGGCGCTGTAGATGCCGTCGAGATCGTCCGGCACCGTGGTGAGGAAACAGGACGAGAGCTGCGAGCGCAGGGTGCCGGAGTTGAAGAGCGTGGGCGTTGAGCTCATGTAGTCGAAGTTCGACAGCAGGTTGTAGAACTCGATGGCGCGCCGGGTCGGGTCGTCCTCTTCCACCGCGAGGCCCATGGCGACGCGCATGAAGAACACCTGGGGCAGCTCGAGCCGGATGTCGTCGCTGTGGCTGTGGATGAAGTAGCGGTCGTAGAGCGTCTGCAGGCCGAGATAGTTGAACTTCAGGTCCCGGTCCGCATCGATGGCCGCGCCCAGAACGTCCAGGTCGAAGCCGAGCAGGGTGTGGTGCACCAGTTCGAGCTCGACGCCTTTATCGATGAATCTCGCCAGCGCCTGTGGATAGACCTCCGCCATCTGCGCCTGCGTCGCCGAGTAGTCGCCTTCCGCCGCCCCGGGCGCCTGCACGTCCAGGAACCGCAGGGCTTCGCTGCGCAACTGGTCGAGCAGGAGCCGCGCGGTGACAAGGGAGTAGTTGGGCTCTTCCTCGACCAGCGTACGCGCCGTCATCAGGAGCGCCGTACCGACATCGCGGGCCTTGATGCCGTCGTACAGGTTGGCGAGGCTCTCGTCGATGATGCGCCCGGCATCGACATCGCCCAAGCCCGCGCAGGCCTCGGCGACGATGGTGCGGATGCGGCTGACGTTGAGCGGTTCGACGCGGCCGTCCTCCCGGGTCACGGTGATATCGGCGCGTTCCACGCTGCGGATTTCGGCCCCCCTGGCGGCGCGAACGCGCGCGCGCTCCTCCCGGTAGAGCACGTAGTCGCGGGCGACCTTGTGCTCGCCGGAGCGCATCAGGGCGAGTTCCACCTGGTCCTGGATCTCTTCGATGTGCACGGTGCCGCCCGAAGGCAGGCGCCGGCGGAATGTTGCGCCGACCTGCTCCGCCAGCGCCGCCACCAGTTCCCGGATTCTGGGCGAGGCGGCGGCCGTGCCGCCCTCCACGGCGAGAAAGGCCTTGGTCATGGCGATGGCAATCTTGTCGTCGGTGTAGGGCACGACCTCGCCGGTGCGCTTGATGACCTTGAGGCGGCCGGGCGCGGTGGCGGCGACGCCGGGCGAGAGCGTGGGCGGCGGCATTGGGGACGCGGATTCCGGGTTGGTTTCCTGGGTGTTGGTCTGCATGGCGTCGGCTATCTCCGTATTTCTTACAACCACTCGCAACGAGGCGGGCGGCAGCCGACCGGTGGGCTTTTGCACTCGGCAAGCCCGAGGCCCGCAACCACAAACCCTTGTGGCCGCCAAGCCGCCGACCGGTTGGCGGCCAACACCCCTCCTCCGGTGCGGCGGACCCACTCGCGGCGGGCACGTTCAGCCGGAAAACCGAATACCGGCCAAGGCCGGGAAACGCGCCGGCCGGTCTGTGACGGCGGGCCCGCTCAGCATCGCAAAACGCCATATGTTGGGTTTGGCGCCGCACCTATGCACAACATAATGCGCTTGCGCCCGGAATGCAAGGGGATAACTTTCTGGAAATGTACCGGGAAAACCTGTGGAAAAACCGGCACAACCTGGGGATGAATCGAATGGGCGGAAACGGTGCCAGGGCGGGTAGGAACCGTTGGAACCGCGGGGCTGACGCCAGAGGCTCAACCACTATATATTGTGGTTTGTATTTCGTCGCCGAGAGTGAGTCGTGAGCCTGGTACTCGCCATCGATCAAGGCACATCGAGTTCCCGGGGCATGGTCTTCGACCTCGCTGCCGGACGGATTCTCGGCGAAGGGCAAAGGCAGTTCACCGGGCGCTTCCCTCGGGACGGCTGGGTGGAACAGGATCCCGAAACCATCTGGAACACGACCCTGTCGGCCTGTCGCGAGGCCATCGCCGGAGCCGGAATCGCGGGCTCGGAAATTGCGGCCATCGGCATCGCGAACCAGCGTGAAACCACCCTGTTGTGGGACCGGCGTACCGGCGCGTGCGTGCACGATGCCATCGTCTGGCAGGACCGCCGTACCGCGGACCGTTGCGCGCGCCTGCGCGCGGATGGGCTGGAGGAGCATGTCAAAACCCGCACCGGCCTGGTGGCGGACCCCTATTTCTCGGCGACCAAGCTCGCCTGGCTGCTCGACGCCGAGCCGGAATTGAGGTTGCGCGCGGCGGCCGGCGAGCTGTGTTTCGGCACGGTCGACTCGTTTCTGCTCTGGCGCCTGACAGGGGGCCGGTCGCATCTGACCGACGCCACGAACGCATCGAGAACCATGCTGTTCGACATCCGCCGGCAATGCTGGGACGAGGAATTGCTCCGCTATTTCGACATACCCGCCGAACTGCTGCCGGCAGTCTGCGACAGCGCCGATGATTTCGGCATGACGGACAAGGGGTGGTTCGGCGCGCCCATACCGGTCACGGGAATTGCCGGTGACCAACAGGCGGCGCTGGTCGGACAGGGTTGCTTTACGGAAGGCGCCTGCAAGGTTACCTGCGGCACGGGCTGTTTCGTCGTGACCAATACCGGCGGGCGCATGCTGCAATCGGCCGGCGGCCTGCTGTCGACGGTTGGCTATCGAGTGAACGGGGAGACAACCTATGCGCTGGAAGGCAGCGTTTTCGTTGCGGGTGCGGCACTCAAGTGGCTGCGCGATACCCTGGGCGTCATCGCAACCGCGGTGGAGACCGAGGCCATTGCCAGAGATACGGGCGCCGATACCCACGGGGTCTACCTGGTACCGGCGTTCACGGGACTGGGAGCGCCCCACTGGAATCCCGATGCGCGCGGTACGATTACCGGGCTGACGCTCGACAGCACGCGCGATCACATCGTTACCGCTACGCTAGCGAGCGTTGCCTACCAGACGGCGGAACTGCTGGAGGCCATGGCGGGGGACGGCGCCGCCGTCGAACGGCTCCGGGTGGACGGCGGCATGGCGGTAAACGACTGGCTGTGCCAGTTCATGGCCGACATATTGGGCGTGCCGGTGGAACGGCCGCCCTTTGTGGAAACCACCGCTCTGGGCGCCGCCACGCTGGCCGGGTTCGGAGCGGGGCTGACGGCGAACCTGCACGAACGGAATTGGGGGCTCGACCGGTCGTTTGCGCCGAAGATGCCGCATGAGCAGAGGCAGGCGCTGCTCGACGGCTGGCGCGCCGCCGTGCGGCAAACCCTCGCGGGCACGCAGCCGCCGCCCGAACTCGCGGACTAGCCCGCATATCTCACCAAGCCGCTTGTTGAGTCACTGAATGTCATTGCGTTTCAATCAGGTACCTTCGCTTTTTGGAGATTCTGCCCGGCACAGACTGCGCTGGCCGCGCCCTCGCTGGTCTTTTGCCCGCGTGCGCGCACGTGCTCGCTCCACCATAGGCGGGGCTATGCTTTAAGCTCGCGAGCACGCGCACGGAGCCCTCAGCCGGGGAGCGCGAGGGGCTTGCCTCTCGCATGTGGACCAGAAAATCCTGCGCGATCATCGCGGCCCTTGGTGAGATATGCGGGCTAGCCGGTCAGCCCTGTCGCGGCGTTGCCGCGTTGGCCATTGCCTCTGGCGGAACGGTTTCTTCGCTACGCGGTCAAAATCAACAGGGGACTTTGCGGGGCCGGCATGATCGGAAAAGCAACATCGACCGGCGACAGAATCGAGAAGATAGTCTGTATCTATTATTATAAAAGAAATAATCGATTTTATATCTGTTGTCGGCTCTGGCATAAACGTCCCCGCGATATGCCCTGGACACCGAAAAGAGGAGCGCCCAATGTCCGATAGAACCGTCAAGACGATGACCACCACCGGCGGCAACCCGGTTGCCGACAACCAGAATAGCCTGACCGCGGGCGCCCGCGGCCCGGTGCTGATGCAGGACTACCACCTTGTCGAGAAGCTGGCGCACCAGAACCGGGAACGGATACCGGAGCGCGTCGTGCATGCCAAGGGTTGGGGTGCATTCGGTACCTATACCGTTACCCGGGACATTTCCCGCTTCACCCGGGCAAGGCTGTTTGCAGAGGTGGGCAGCCAGACGCCGGTCCTGACCCGTTTCTCCACCGTTGCCGGTGAACTCGGCGCGGCCGATGCGGAACGGGACGTGCGCGGGTTCGCCGTCAAGTTCTACACCGAAGAGGGCAACTGGGACCTGGTCGGCAACAACACGCCGGTGTTCTTCATCCGCGATCCTCTCAAGTTCCCCGATTTCATCCGCACGCAGAAACGACATCCGCGCACCAACCTGCGCTCGCCGACGGCGATGTGGGATTTCTGGTCGAGAAGCCCCGAGAGCCTGCACCAGGTGACCCTGTTGATGTCGGACCGGGGCATTCCGGTCAGTCCCCGGTTCATGAACGGTTACGGCAGCCACACCTTCAGTTTCTGGAACAGGGACGGCGAGCGATTCTGGGTGAAGTTTCACCTCAAAACCCGGCAGGGTCACAAGACCATGACCAATGAGGCAGCGGCCCGGGTCATCGGCGCCAGCCGGGAGACCTTCCAGGAGGACCTGTTCGGCGCCATCGAACGGGAGGAGTTTCCGCGCTGGACGGTGCAGGTGCAGATCATGCCCGAGACCGATGCGGAAAAGACCCCGTACAACCCCTTCGACCTGACCAAGGTATGGCCGCACGCCGACTATCCCCTCGTGGAGGTGGGCGTCCTGGAGTTGAACCGGAATCCCGACAACTACTTCGCCGACATCGAGCAGGCGGCATTCAGCCCGTCCAACGTGGCGCCGGGCATCGGTTTCTCGCCGGACAAGGTGCTCCAGGCACGAATCTTCTCGTATGCGGATGCGCACCGGTACCGAATCGGCACCCACTACGAAGCGCTGCCGGTGAACGCTCCGAAGTGTCCCGTTCACCACTACCACAAGGACGGCGCCATGCGGTTCTTCGCCAACGACACCGGCAATCCGGATGTCTACTACGAGCCCAACGGCTTCGGCGGGCCGTCCCAGGCGCCGGAATTCGCGGAGCCGCCGTTGCGCATCTCCGGCGATGCCGACCGCTACGGCCACCGCGACGGTAACGACGACTACACCCAGGCGGGCAACCTGTTCCGCCTGTTCGACGCGGGCCAGAAGAGCCGGTTGTTCGGCAACATAGCCGAGGCCATGCAGGGTGTGCCGGAAGATATCGTGTGCCGGCAACTCGCCCACTTCGCCAACGCCGACCCGGCCTTTGCCGAGGGCGTAGCCCGGCGGCTGGGCATCGCGTTCGCGAAAACGACGCAGGCTGCGGGCTGACGGTGTTTGGGGACTTGCTAATGATAACAATCAGGCGTACTTTGTTATCATGATTCGAACGCAGATCAGCCTGTCGGAGAAAGAGTACGAGTCGGCGAGGAACGAGGCCGCGAGGCTCGGCATCTCCCTCGCCGAGCTTCTGCGCCGGTCGTTGCGTTCCATGCTTCCAGCCGACGAGTCCAAGCCGTGGATGCGCTATGCCGGTCTGGTGGAAACCGGCGATCCGCGGTCCAGCCAGCGTATCGACGAGATCGTCTATGGCGCCAAGGAATGAAGCCTATGTTGACACCTCGGCGTTGATCGCGTTTGCCGATCGGTCGGATGCTTACCATGACCTGTTCAGGAGGTTGTTCTCGGACCCGCCAGGGCTGGTGACGACGACGCTGGTGGTCGCGGAAGGACATGGCTGGTTTCTCAAACGCTACGACCGGACTCGAGCTTTGCAGTTCCTGTCCATGATCGAGGAGATGACCCCGCTTCGTGTGGTCGGGGTAGGCCGAGCTGAATTGGAGGCCGCGACAGCTCTGCTGCGCCGTTTTTCCGACCAGAATCTGACGCTGGCCGATGCTGCCGGACTACACTTGATGCAGGCGCGCCACACCGACGCCTGCTGGTCGACCGACCGCCATCTGTCTCTTACTGGAGCGCCGCTGGTTATCCATCGATTCTGATTCGCAACTCCAGGTCAGGGAGGGCAACGCCGTGCCGGGTTGCGCCGGGAGATTGTGCTTGTAGTATGAGAAACCGATGTCAAAGGATCGTAAGGCAGTTGCTCCGATCGATGAACAGGGAATTCAGGCACAAGCGCCATGCCGGCCGTTGATGCGATCGCCGAGGGGCTGGATTCCGTACTCGCGGAAATCCGGGATCTCGAGCTGGGCCCGCATGTGGCGGAGCTGGATGCCTGTGGCCTCACCGTCCTGCCGCCGGAACGGGTCGCGCCACGGGAATTCACGGTCCGGCTGCGCGATGCCGTCCTGAATCTCGCGGAGCGCCGCACGGGCATCAGGCCGGACTTCGCAACCGGCGCCACCCACGCCAATATTGCGGCCACCTCCGGCCAGGCCGGCGAAGCCTGGATGTGGCACATCCTGTTCGACGATCCCATCTTCGCGGACGCCCTGATGAACCGGGCGTGCCTGGCCATGGTGACCTACCTGGCGGGTTACAGCGCCAAGCTGTCGAGCAGTTCCGCGCTGGTGAAGGGGCCGGTAGATTGGCACGGGCCGCCCCGGCCGCTCGGTCTGCACAACGACAGCCGCGGTGTGCCGGCGCCGCTGCCGCCTTACTCCCAGTTCGCGAGCGCGACCTGGGCGCTCACCGATTACACGCTGGAGAAAGGGGCGCTGGGCTATCTGCCCGGCAGCCACAAACTGTGCCGGCAGCCGACGCCGGACGAAGCGCTGGACAAGGTGGTCCCCGTCGAGGCCCGGGCCGGATCGCTGATCGTCTGGCACGGCAACACCTGGCACGCGCCCTTTCCACGTACGGCGCCGGGGTTGCGGGTGTCGATGCTGTTGTATTTCTGCCGGGAGTACATGACCACCCAGGAACGCTACGGCGACCGCGTACCGCAGGCCATGCTGGAACGCTATCCGCCGCGCTTCCGCACGCTCATGGGCCTGATGGACGGCTATGGCTGGGCGGAAGATGGGCCGGACGTGACGCTGCTGCGCAAGTCGCGCTCCGGCCACAGCCTTTACTCGTGACGAGGCGACGACCGCCGAGAGGGCGGTCGGCGGGTGCGAAGTTGGCTCATTGGTTGACCGTTGCCGGCGATCGAGGGGTCTGGTGCGGCAACCGCTCGCTGCCGGCCGCCTGACCGCAGCCGTGGACAATCCGCAACCAGGGGAGGATCGATGATTCACAAGGGATACGTACAGACGGTACTCGGCCCCGTTGCACCCGAAACACTGGGCCTGACGCTGCCCCATGAACACGTGCTGGTGGACATGACGTTGGGGGCATGCTCGGCGGAAGCGCTGATCGACCAGACGGAATCGGGCAAGAAAGCGGCGAGCATTCCCGAGGCCGGCTGGGAGCCGGGTGAAGAGGGTCCGGGTACCGCCGCCACTTGGCGGGCGAAATGGAACCAGCCTATCTGTCTCGAGAACCGGGGCGATGTGGCCCGCAACTGGTTCTACTACGGCGACTACAAGATCTCGGATATCGAGGATGTGATCTACGAGGCCAACCTGTTCAAACGGCACGGCGGCGGCTGCCTGGTGGACCAGACCTCCATCGGCCTGGGCCGGGATCCGAAAGGGCTGCAGCAGGTTTCCCGCGTCACGGGCGTGCACATCGTCATGGCGACCAGTTACTACACCTCGGAGTACCACCCGGCGGAGGTTGCAACCCTGGATATCGCCGCCCTGGAGCAGCGCATACTCCGCGACCTCGACCAGGGCGTGGCGACCGGCGTCCAGGCCGGCATCATCGGCGAGGTGGGTCTCGGCACCCGCATTCACCCGGACGAAGAGAAGGTGCTGCGCGCATCCGCCCGGGCACAGCGGGCGAGCGGGGCGCCGGTCAGCGTGCATCCCGGTTTCGGCCCCGATGCCATCTGGGCGGCGGTGCGGATTCTCGAGGAAGAGCAGGCCGACCTTTCCCGAGTGGTCATGTGCCATTGCGACCATCGCCTGGCGAGCCGTCCGGCGCCGCACTCGTTCGATCCCGAACCCTTCCTCGAACTCGCGAAGACCGGGATGTACCTGGAATTCGACTGCTTCGGCTGGGAGGAGTCCTACCGCCAGCGCAGCAATGTGGACGCGCCGAACGATGCCATCCGCCTGAACGAGATCATGGCGCTGGTGGAAGCGGGCTACGCATCGAAGGTGCTGATCTCCCACGACATCGCGCTGCAGCACTGGCAGCGCAAGTACGGCGGCCACGGCTGGCAGCACATCCCGGAGTCGGTCACGGCGCTCATGCGCTACAAGGGCTTCGATGAGGCGTTGATCCGGCGGATCGTCGTCGACAATCCCCGCGAGCTACTGACGATCATTTGAGAAGCGGAAACGGAGCAGGTCTCGGCGTTGCCGGGATTGCTACCGGTCGGCAGTCTCGTCGCTCCGGATATTCGTTGCAGGGATTCTGCCTTGGACGAACGTACGGGTTTCTTGGGTCCGTTTGCTGTGGATGAGTCAGGGGAGCGCCATTTCCCTGCAGAACGTCCTGAAGGGCAATACCCTCGTCCCCTTCGAAACATAGTCACGCTCCCCAAGGTGAACTTGGTAGAAGTCCTTGATCGGCATTCGCTGGCGAAAGTACCCGATTGCAGGACTCGGCGCCCTGTCGCCGGTTTTGCATTCCACGGCAAACTGTGGCTTGTCGTCGCGGATTACAACGAAGTCGACTTCGCGCCGGTCGGTGTCCCGAATGAAACGGAGTTCCATCCGATGCCCTTGTGTGTCTTCCAGAAAGTGACAGTACTTCAGGAGGTGGCAGGCAACCAGGTTCTCGAATCGCTCCCCGGCCCCCGGGACCTGCGACCAATCCCAGAGGTAGAGCTTGTTCTCTTTCCTTACCGCGCGTATCCGAGGCGCGCCCAACGGGGGGATACGAAAGCAGACATACAGGTTCTCCAGGATTTCGAGCCAGCGTGCAACGGTTTCATGGGCCACCTGCAGGTCTTCCCGCAGGCTTCTCACGGAAAGCGGTGCGCCTACGCGGGCCGGTAGCGCCTCGACGAGCAGTTCCACCAAGGCTACGTGACGGACATTCTCCAGATCGCGCAGATCTTCGTAGACGACCCGTGACAGGCGCTCGCGTTGCCACCGGCGCCAGGCGCGGGTGTCCCCGGCGAGCAGTGGTTCCGGAAATCCACCGAACTGCAACATGGCTTCGAGGTCGCTGGCCGACCCGGCGGCGCCAAGTTCGCCTAGGGTAAAGGGATGCAACCGATAGTGGTGGTAACGCCCCTGCAGGGAATCGCCTCCTTTGCGGTAGTGGTCGAGCCGGGCGGAACCGGTCACCAGGAGGGCGATGCGGTCTCCTTCCGCGTCGTACAACCCTTTTACGAGATTGCGCCAGCGGGGGAACTTGTGAATTTCATCCAGCACCAAAAGTTGCTCGCCGCCGGGCAATTCGCCCCGTAGCAGTTTTGGGCGGACGCGCGGGTCATCCCAGTTAAGGTACCCGGGATGGCGCCGCCCGCTCGCGCGCAGAAGTTCGAGCGCCAAGGTGGTCTTGCCGACCTGCCTGGGTCCACCCAGAAACACCATCTTCTGCTGTAGATCGGCCTGTACCGGTGCGGCGAGGTAACGCTCTAGATTTCTCGATTTTCCGCCCATGGATCGATTGCTCCTGGTGTCTCAATGCCGTGACCGATATCAAGTTAACTCTAAATAACTCATGAATAAAGTCGAGTTAACGAGAAAATACTCATAGCCGGACGTAGATGCGCGGTTCTCGTGTCGATGGCATTCGCAAACGACCCCGGGTTCCTGCGGGCGACAGTTGGGCAATTGCAGGGCGAGTGCATCGGCGTCCGCAGCAGGAAGTTGGTGACGGATGCGGGCTAGAACGAGGCTGGCGAGAAGCGGGCGACCCATGTCAAGTCTCCAACAAGATTTCTGGCGTGATTTCATCCAACGATCGCTGGATTTGCAAATGCCCCCTCCGCTGAAAGCCGGGGCCGGGGTACTTCAGTTTCGTTTACCTGGCCGTGGAAGCGGTGAACCTGCCCCTCATTCCCGCCCCAGCCGCCACAGCGATGCCAGGTTGTTGCGTTGCATGTCGGAAGAACCGCCGACGATGGGCATGCCGAGCAGGTCGCGTACGTTGCGCTCGATGTCGTAGCCGTCGGAGAGCGCGTAAGCGCCCATCACCTGTTGGCAGGCGAGAGCGATCTCCACGCCCACATCGGCGCAGAAGAGCTTCGCCATGCTGGTCTCCGCCGCGCAGGGCCGGCGCTGGTCGGCGAGCCAGGCGCTGTGGTAGAGCAGGTGGCGGCAGGCCTGGAGCTTGGTGCGGGCAGTGACGAGCTTATGGCGGATGGCCTGGTGGGCGGCGATGGTTTTCCCGAACTGCACCCGCTCGCCGGCATAGGCCCAGGCTTCCTCGAGGGCCGCCTGGGCGAGGCCGAAGGCGACGGCCGATATTTCGATCTTCTCGACATTCAGGGCTTCGCCGGCCAACAGCCGCCAGCCCTGGTTCCACATCTCCTCGCCGCCAACGATCGCGGACAGGGGTAACTCCACGTTGTCGAAATAGACATCCGAAGAGAGGGTATAACGCAGGTTGACGTGCTCGATGGGCTGCATGGACAGGCCCGGGGAGTCGGTGGGCACGAGCAGGAACGACAGGTTCCGGTAGCGTTCCCCGGCCGGGCCGGAGCGCACCAGGCAATAGATGTAGTCCGCAAAGTCGGCGCCGGTGCACCAGCGCTTGGCGCCGTTCAGCACGATCGCATCGCCGCGCCGCTCCGCCCGCGTTTCCACGCTGGCGAGATCGCCGCCCACGTTCGGTTCCGACAGGCCGTAGGCGAACAGGACCTCGCCCCGGGCAAGACGCGGCAGCAACTCGCGCTTCTGTGCTTCGGAGCCGTTCTCGGAGATGTTGATGCCGCCGTAGAACGCGGTGTGGATGAAGGGCCCGGCCAGAAACGACCCGGCGCGGCACAGTTCCTCGATGACCGCCACCGCGGCGAGGAGGTCACGTCCCGAACCGCCGTACTCCTGGTCGACGGTGAGCCCCATGATGCCCAGATCGCACAGTCGCTGGTGCAGGTCGCGGGGAAACGTATGGTTGCGGTCCCATTCGCGGCGCTTCTCCCGGGGCGCCTCGGTTTCGACGAAGCGCTGCAACTGGCGGCGCAGTTCGCCGATGTGTTCCGGTTCGTCGATGAAGGTCTGCATGCCGGTGGGTTAGTCCTCCTTTTCGCGGGGCAAGGATTATCGCCTATCCAACGGTGCAACCGTCGTCCGCCCTCTCATGGAACGATTTACGAGCCATTGATTTGCAGCGGTTTATTCGCCGATTGAGTTGAGGTGCCGATGTAACGATCGCAGGGGTGGGCGCTCGGGCGCCGAGTGGGCATGCGGCGTCGCATCGCTACTCTCCGGTCAGTTCGGGTTTGCGCCGCTCGATGAAGGCGGCGACGGCCTCCTTTCGGTCTTCGGTCATGTTGGTCAGGATCTCGTAGGCGATCGCCGGGTCGGCGAGGCGGGCGGCGAGTTCCCGCAACGGGATGTTGGTGACCGTCTTGGTCCAGCGCACCGCCCAGCGCGGATTGCCGAGGATCTTGCCGGCGATCTCGTCTACCTTGGCATCGAGTTCGCCGGCTGGCACGGCGTAGTTGATGAGGCCCAGCTTGGCCGCTTCGCCGGCGCGCAGGAGATCGCCGGTCAGCAACAGTTCCTTCGCCTTCGCAAAACCGATCAACTGCGGCCAGATGATGGCGCCGCCGTCGCCGGCGACCAGGCCCACCTTGATGTGGGGGTCGCCGATCAGCGCCGTGTCCGCGGCGACGATGATGTCGCTCATCAGCGCAATGGTGGCGCCGAGCCCGGCCGCGGCGCCGTTCAGCCGGCAGATCAGCGGCTTCTCCAGGTCGAGGAGCGAGGTCACGATGCGCTTGGCTTCCGGGGCGATGGCGCGGAAGGTCCTCGGGTCGTCGATCTGTGCCTGGAACCAGGCCGTGTCGCCTCCGGCGCAGAAGGCGCGCCCGGCGCCGGTCAGTACGACCAGGTCGCTGGCCTCGTCGTCCTGGGCTTGAAGGAACACCCGCGCCAGTTCGTGGTGCATGCGGGCGTCGACGGCGTTGACCTTGCCGTTGTCCAGGGTGATCGTGAGGATGCGGTCGTTGCGGCTGAACCGCATGCGTTCGTAGGTGCTGAAGTCCATGGTGTTTCCCGCGCCCGCCCGGTACTCGTCACCGGGGGGCTGTGTCTCAAATGGGGTTCCCCCAGGTGTCCTTGTAGAACAGGTCGGAGACCGGCATGCGCGCCGTGGGTCCGTAACCGCCGCCTGCCGGATAGCCCATGGGTACGTGGGCGGCCGTATACCAGGCGGCATCGATCCCGAGGAGTTGTCGCACGGCGGGCTCGTCCATGCACAGGAGCGTGGTCAGCACGCATCCCACTCCCTCGGCCCGGCAGGCGAGCATCAGGTTCTGAACAGCCGTGTAGACGGAGCCGCCGCCGACCACCGACACCCGGTCCTGCCCGGCATCGGTGACCGCCATGAATGTCGGATTGAAGCAGATTACGGCGACGACCGGGATATCTCCGAAATGGGCCGCAAGGTGGTCGCCGGCGGCGACGGTGCGCTCTTCCTTCCGCCGCCGTTCTTCGGGTGCGTCGACGAAGCGTTTCCGGTAGATCTTGGTGAAGTTGTTCCAGTGAACGGTGTAGAGCTCCCCCATGCGTTCCTTGCTCGCCCGG
This sequence comes from Candidatus Azophilus sp., assembly GCA_965220425.1. Lineage (GTDB taxonomy): Bacteria > Pseudomonadota > Gammaproteobacteria > Pseudomonadales > Azotimanducaceae > Azophilus. Next base: position 1,248,918 of record OZ244830.1, read on the forward strand.
TCGTGGACCATGACGATTCGCCAGGGTTGCCGGTTGCCGCCGGTGGGCGCCCAGGCCGCGGCCTGCATGATCCGGTGCAGCACGTCATCGGGAATGGGGTCGGGCTTGAGCCGGCGGATGGCTCGCTGCGTGCTCATCAGGTTGTACAGCGTTTCGGTCGACATGAATGGGCTCCCTCTCGAAAACGGCGCCAGCGTAGCGTCTATGAACGTCAGCGGCAATTCCCGCCCCCCTTACGGTCTCGGTGAGGCGGAGCGGTTCGCGGCGGGGATGCACGCCGTCGAGGTGCTCGCCGGTTTGCATGGCCTGGAGCCGGACGACGTGGGGCTGGCGTTCTCGCACTGGCGTCTCGCGGCAATCTCTCCGGGCGTCTACAAGCGCTATCTGGTGGGCGCCATGGGCGAGCGCGGCGATTTCGACCTGGAGAGTTACAAGAGTTCCGTGACCACGCGGGCGCGGACTGCGCTGAAATGCTTTAGCCAGCCTGTTTCACCAGGGTCCGCGAAGTTCGCGCGAAAGGACGAAAGACGGGCGGGGTTGCCGCCGTGGCCGCTGCCGGCGCGTTTTGTACCGGCATCACACTCCGAAATTTGAAATCGACTCGCTGAACAGGAACGACAATGGGCAGCTCAACAAGCGGCTTGGTGAAGTATGCGGGTCGGGGCCCTGGCTGGAACGGGCCCGCGGAGGCTTGCGGGAGGGGATTGAAAAAAGAAAAGGCGTGTCAGAAAGGGGGAGATTCTGAAAGCAACTTCACTTCTGGGGGGAAGGACACTTGAAAGGGAGGACTGCGTCGAAGTTGCGGGCACGCCTTATAGTTGAATGGGGAGCGATTATGTACAGTACAAAATCGTATGTCAACTCCTTTTTTCGATTTTTTTGATTTTCTGTCCGGATCTTGTCCGGATTGCGCTACCTCTGCCCGACAAGCAACTCTTGCGCATCGGCCAACGCCTCCAGCGCCGCCTCCAGTTGCGCCCGGGCGTGGGTCACATCGCCATGGATGCGCTCATGCAGCGCCGCCGCTCCGGCCGGGGCCTCATCCGCGTCCTTCCAGGCGAGCGTGTACTCCGCAAATGCGTTCAGCCGGGTTATCAATTCCACGAGGTGCCGGGGCGCCTGGCTCGGATCGGTCGCGCTGGCCGCGATGGCGATGAGTTGCTCGTCGGTAAAGCGGCGCGGCGCCGTGCGCGCGGCCCGCAAGGGGGGGAGCGTGCCCGCGAGGCACGCATGCTCTATTTCCGCCCAGCCCGCCGGCCATTGCAGCGCCGTCACACCTTGGTCCCGCACCCGGTTCAGGTGCTTGTCCGTGGCGAACTGATACAGGACCACAATGCGCGCCTCGGGCCAGGCTGCCTCGATCTGCTCGATGGGCTGCATGCGCAGTACCGGCAACTGCACGGCGATCGCGTCCAGTCCGGTGGATTCCTCGGGATGGGCAGCGAAGGCATTCATGTTCGCCCAGCGGGCCGTCACTTGCACGGCGGTGTCGGACTCGTGTTCCAGCACCAGGAGGTTCGGCCCGATCAGCCCGAGCCGGGGCGTATAGGCGGTAATCCGGTGGCTCGCGGTGAGCCTCCGGTCAAGTTGCTCGTCAGAGAGGTCCACCAGGCTGGAAATCGGCTGACCCTCGTCGATGAGTTGCTTGATGCGTTTCAACCGCTCCAGTTGCGCGCGGTCGTAGAAGCGGGTCCTGCCGGCGCGGTGAGCGGGCGCCAGCCCGTAACGGCGGTCCCAGGCCCGCAGGCGTTCGACCGCGACGCCGGTGAGGCTGGCTACCGTACCGATCCGGTAAAGGTCGTCGTCAAGCTCCATGCCGGGTCTGGTTGACCAGTACAAGAGGTGGACAGATTCTACAGATTTGCGCGCTCCTGTCCAATTGCTCAACAGCCGTATTCCTGGAAGGAATGGTTGCATTGGCAGTGCGTGCGAAGGCCCGCGGGCTCCTGTGACGAAAGATCGACAGCCTCGGCGCGTGGACTGATGCGCGGGTTGACTTACCGATTACGGCGGCCCGATCCACTAATTCCGGTGCCGAAAAAAAAGAGAAGGCGTGGCGACAGACCTTTGGGGTGCTGTCTTCGCGGTCAAGGGAGGAAGGGGAGAGAGAACCGCGCCACGCCTGTTTCTCCGAACCGGGGCTTTGCTGTAAAGCCCTGGAGCGAAGCCGGGCATTGTACGAATTTAGACATGCGTAGCAAGAAAAATTCCACGAAAATTTGTTACGTTTCGTTTCGGGACGTTGCTGCAGTGCCGCTGGGGCCATAGCCGGCCGGTTCTTTTTTTGTGAGGGGGCATGCGCGGCCGGTCCGGGGGACGGTTTTTGTGTTCGTGCCATGGGGCGGCCACGCGGGCTGTTCGATAGCTGCGGGTGGGTTCCGAAACAGGCAGAATGCGCGCCGAGCCGTGCGGATTGCCGCCTTGTCCGGGGGTATTCCGCGCAGCGTCCGGACGTTGAGGAGGAGACATGCAGAACAACCTGGGCCTGTTGCTGACCAAGCGGGCGTTTCTGTCGCCGCACAGGGAGGCGTACGTGGACAGCCACTCCGACCTGCGCCTGACCTTCGCCGAGTTGAACGAACGCAGCAACCGGATCGCCAATGCCTTTGTCGAGGCCGGCGTCCGCAAGAACGAGCGGGTGGCCCTGTTACTGATGAACAGCGCCGAGTTCATGGAAGCCTATTTCGGGCTCGCCAAGATCGGCGCGGTGGTCGTGCCGCTCAACTGGCGGCTGGTGGCCGATGAACTGGAGTTCATCCTGAAGGACAGCGGCGCCACAAGGCTCATCTTCGGGGAGGAATTCGTCGAAGTCGTGGCCGATCTGCACGGCCGGGGCGAGGCGACGGATATCCGGCAGTGGCTGCAGGTCGAGGGCGGGGAGGATGTCGCCTGGTTCGCGGAGAGCTACGGGCAGTTGCGCGATGCGGCCGCCGCGACGGAACCGGAAGTCGGCGCCGCGGACGACGACATGCTCTACATCATGTACACCTCGGGTACCACCGGGTTGCCGAAAGGCGTGGTGCACACCCACAACACCTCCATCTGGGCCATCCTCACCATTGCGGTCAACTGCCACTACCGGGAGGACGACCGTTTTCTCGGCGCGCTGCCCATGTTCCACGTCGGCGCGCTGACCCCCTGCGCGGTGAATGTCTACCAGGGCGCGACCTCGGTGGTCATGCGCGGTTTCGCACCGCAGCTCGCCTGGGAACTGCTCGAACGGGAACGGGTCACGATCGCCCTGATGGTGCCGGCCATGTTGAATTTCATGCTGCAGGTTCCGGGTTTCGAGCGGTTCGACTTTTCCAGGCTGCGCTGGATCATGACCGGCGCCGCTCCGGTGCCGGTGGCGCTGACGAAACGGTACATGGAACTCGGGGTCGGTGTCCGGCAGGTTTACGGGCTCACCGAGTCCTGCGGCCCGGCCTGCCTGATGGATGCGGAAGATTCGCTGCGCAAGCCCGACTCGACCGGCAAGTCGTTCTTCCACACCGAGGTGCGCGTCGTGAACGAAGCCGGCGAGGACTGCGCGCCCGGGGAACCGGGCGAGGTGCTGGTGGCCGGCCCCCACATCATGCGCGAGTACTGGAACCGCCCGGAGGCGACGGCGGAAACCATCGTCGACGGCTGGTTGCACACCGGCGATGTCGCGACCATGGATGAGGAGGGGTTCGTCTCCATACAGGACCGCATCAAGGACATGATCATCTCCGGCGGGGAGAACGTCTATCCGGCCGAGATCGAGGGCGTGCTCATGACCCATGCCGACATCGCCGATGCCGCGGTGATCGGCCAGGAGAGCGAAGCCTGGGGGGAAAGTCCGCTGGCGGTGGTGGTCAGGTCCTCCGGCGGGCTCAGCGAAGCGGATGTGCTCGACTACTGCCAGGGGCGGCTCGCCCGCTTCAAGCAGCCCAAGGGCGTGGTATTCACGGATGAGATTCCGCGCAATCCCAGCGGCAAGATCCTCAAGTTCATGCTGCGCGAACGGTATCCGGGGCCGGCGCCAGTGTAATGGAGCCGGGTATCGGCCGGCCGGCTCACCCACCGATGCGCTCAGGCGTTGCCGAGCATTGCCCCATGAACGCTGGAATGTCCGCACCGCAGTCCGGCATCCGCATGGAGACCTGTCATGAAAGCTAGGAATGTTACGCGGGCGGCCATGGACATGGCCCGCAGCCCCCTGGCATCCGCCGCGGGGGATGCCTTTGCCGCCGTCAAGGCGCTGGGCCTGGAACAGCACGTCGCGGAAATCGAGGGGCTCGGCTTCACCGTCGTTCCGCCGCAACGGGTCGGGCCGCCGGACCTCGCGGCTGACCTGTTGCGACGGATCTGCGAAATCTCCGAAGAGACGCGCGGGCGATGGCCGGATTTCGAGGAAGGAACAACCCATACCGGCCCGGTGGAGCCCGTGGAGCGGCAGGCGTTCCTCCTGGCCAGGGGCAGGGCCTTCGAACGGGCACTGATGAATCCGGTCGTGCAGACGCTGGTGCGCTACCTGGTCGGCGACGATGCGGTGTTGTCCACCTGCATGAGCCGCATCAAGGGCCGGGGCGTGCTGCCGCTGATGCTGCACACGGACCAGACCTTTCATCCCGCGCCGCTGCCGCTCGTCTGCAACGCCACCTACCTTTTGACGGACTACACGCGGGAGAACGGCGCGCTCTGTTTTATGCCGGGCAGCCATCGCCTGCAGCGCAACCCATTGCCGGAAGAGAACTTCTACCTGGGCGGCCTCGACCGCGTCAGCGCCGAGGCCGTCGTTGCCGAGAGCCGCTCCCTGGAGGTGCGGGATCCGCCGGGCCTGCACGTGGTCGAAGCGCCCGCCGGATCGCTCGCGGTATGGCCGGGCAACACCTGGCACGGCGCGGTGCCCCGGTCGGCGCCGGGCTTGCGGGTCAACCTCATCCTGTACTTCTGCAACAGGTGGCTGCGTCCTCAGGAAGCCTACCGCGAGTGCCTGCCCCAGGAGATCCTCGACCGGAACGACGATCGGTTCGCCCGCATGGTCGGGTCGGAAATCTTCTATGGATGGGGTCCGGAAGGCACCGAATTCGATGCGGCCAAGGCGTTTGCGGCGGCGCGCAGTCGAGTGGGTACGATTTGACAGGGGAGCGGGTCGCCCGCGCCGGATTCCAATAGATCGGTAAGCGTTCGAACCGTACCGTAGTTCTGTACAAGAGGGAATCTCCAATGATTCACGAAACCAGCTATACGCAGGCGCGGGAACGACTGGCCGCCTTGATGGATCAGGTCACCGATACGCGCGAACCGGTGTTGATACGGCGGCGCGGGAGGGAGCCGGTCGCGCTGATCGCCGCGGAAGAACTGGCGGGTTGGCTTGAAACCGCATACCTGTTGCGTTCGCCAAAGAACGCAAGGCGCCTTCTCGAAGCCAGCGAACGTGCTGCCGGCGCGGAGGGCGCGACCGTGGAAGTCGACGAACTCCGCGCTCGGTTGAACCTGGCACGCGAGTGACGCGCAACAGTCCGTGTGCAGCGGTTAGGGACGCCAACTTCCTTGACGATCTCAGGTTCTGGACGCAAAACAGCCGCAAACTGGCCTTGCGTACGCTCCGGCTCGTGGAAGACGTTCTCCGGGACCCGTTCAACGATACGGGCACAGCCCATTCCACGCCACGCGGCCCGCCTGTCGCCGCCCGCATTGCGGCCTCCGGCAGGAAAGACTCGTTGCGCCTAAAAATTCCCATCGTGTATTATCCGCCGTCTTGCCCGTCGCCGGTTTGCTCGCCGGGAGCGCGGCCAGGATTCAGTCTTCAAGGGAGGTAGAACCAATGATCACACGCTACTTGCGAAGCGTGGGCGCCGCATGCGCAACTGTACTGCTCGCTGTCGCCGGACCGGCCGGCGCCGAGGAAACCGCCGCCACCGATGGGGCGATCGAGGAAATCATCGTCACCGCCCAGAAGCGCGCGCAGAGCATTCAGGACGTACACATTTCCATGAATGCCTTTGGCCCCGACGACATCGAGGATCTGGGCTGGACGGATATCACCGACGTCGCCAAACAGTCGCCCAACCTCGAGATTCGGTACCGCTGGGGCAACTCGATGCCGGTCTACACCATCCGCGGCGTCGGCATGCAGAGCTTTCAGGCCAGCGATACGCCGAGTGTGGGCCTGTTCCTCGACGAGGTGTTCCAGACTTCCATGGCCGTGATGGGCGCCCACTTGTTCGATATTGAGCGCCTGGAGGTGATCAAGGGGCCGCAGGGCGATGTTTTCGGGCGCAACACGAACGGCGGCGCGGTCAGCTACTTTACCCGCAAGCCCAGCCGGGAGGCCGACGGTTACGTGCGCGCGAGCTACGGCAAGTGGGACAGGTCCGAAGTCCAGGCCGCGGTGGGCGGTCCGCTCAGTGAGAACCTGTCCGGCCGATTGAGCCTCTTGTCCGTTCGGCAGGGCGACGGCTGGGTATACAACCGGACCACCGGCAACGATGTCGGGGAAGTGGACATTCTGTCGGCCCGGGCGCAACTCCTGTGGGAACCCTCGGACGACTTCAGCGTCAACTTCAAGGCCTTCGCCAGCCGGGACCGGTCCCAGCCCGTCTATTTTCAGCACATCGGCTATCGCGACATAGCCAATCCGTTCGGCGGATTGTGCCAGGCCTTTCTCGAAGGCGGCCTGGACCCGGCCACCTGCGTCGACTACGCCGGCTACAGCGATACGGACGGCGACCCCTACGCCGGCGACTACACCAACGATCCCACAACCTACATCAACGAGGACGAAACGCTGAAGAACGACAATTTCGGCGGGACGCTCACGATCGAGAAGGACTTTGGCAATCTCAGCCTGCTGTCGGTAACGAGCTACCAGGAGTACGACCGGTGGCAGCCCAAGGAATCCGACGGTACCCCAGCGTTGTACGTGGATCTTCTCTTTACCAGCGAAATCTGGGCCTTTTCCCAGGAGGTCCGATTGACCTCCCACTACGATGGCCCGTTCAACTGGATCGTCGGCGCCAATTACGGCAGGGACGAAGTTGCCGAACTGCCAGGTCGGATCGCCTACTTCGATGCTTATCCCTTTCTTCCCGGCAGGGGGGAGTTAACCTACTCACAGGACCGGGAAAACATCGCCGCCTACGGTCAGTTCACGGTGGATCTTGGCGAACAGTGGCGCCTGAGCGCCGGCGGCCGTGTGCTGAAGGACGATGTCACCTTCACGCAAAATGTCAGGTTCGAGGTTCCGGCCTGGGATTTGGTCATCACCAACCAGCTTCCACGAACCATTGTAAATCCGGACGGCAGTATCGAGGAGCTTGACGGCAAACTGGACGACACCGCCGTTACCTGGCGCGTTGCTCTGGATTACATTCCCAACGAAAACATCCTGGTGTACGCCAGCGTCGCCACGGGCTATAAGCCGGGCGGTTTCAACGCTGGATTTAGCCTCAATGCCCTGCAGTACCTGCCATTCGTACACGAAGAAGTCACCGCGATCGAGCTTGGCCTGAAATCAACGTTCGCGAACGGTCGGGCGATCTTCAACGCCGCCGCATTTACCTATGACTACGATGGCATGCAGGCAGCCACCCCGCGGGTCCACCAGGGCATCGTGTTCAACTCGCTGGACAACCTGGCGGAAGCCGATGTCGAAGGCTTTGAGGCGGACATTCACTGGCGTCCCGTGGACGCACTGGACATCAAGCTGGGCGTCAGTTTTCTGGATACCATGAACAACGATCCAAGGTCCAACTTCGACGGGGCGACAGGCGACGCGCCGCGCCGACTCGCCGACTCGCCGGAACAGACGTTCAATGCCGCGGTGACCTATAGCGTACCGCTCGCCAACGGCGCCATGATTCGACTGTTCGGCGACTACTACTATCAGGGGGACCACTTCAAGGAGGTGGTCAACATCATCCCCTGGGAAATCAGCCAGGATCAGTTGAACGCCCGTATCACCTATATAGCCCCAAACGGCAACTGGGACGTCGCCGTTTGGGGCCGCAATATCGCCGATGTAGCCTGGGTCGCGGACACGTTGAACGGGCCGGCGTCGCTCGGCTGGGGCGCAGCCGTATACGGCGCGCCGCGCAGCTTCGGTGCGACCGTCAACTGGCGGTGGGGCGACTAAACGCGGATACCGGTGCGCGGTCCGCATTTCCGGGCCGCGCCCTGTCGGCGACCCGAGGGCGATTCCCCGAAGACCTCAGCGCCGCGCCAGGGCGCCAGGCCGCGGCGATAACGCGCCCTCAAGCGCAATCGGGTTGAGCATGGCGGCGGGTTTCTCAACGGCGTTCACGCTGGCATAAAAGCGGCCTCCGGTCGGCCTGAACCATCGAGGAGGCACGACTCATCGATCCGTCACCAAGCGCGCCGACGCCACACCGTCCCGGCGCGAAGTCGTTGCGGCGCCGCCGGCTTGTCTACCCCTGGTACGTGGTCGTCGTGCTCATGCTCGCGCTGGTGGTTTCGTTCATCGACCGGCAAATCATTACGCTGCTGGTGCAACCCATCCGCGCCGACCTCGCGATCAGCGACACCGGGATGAGTCTCCTGATGGGGTTCGCGTTCGCGATCTTCTACGTGACCATGGGCGTGCCGATTGCCCGTCTCTCCGACCGCCACAGCCGGCGCACCATTATCGCGATAGGCATCTTCCTTTGGAGCCTGGCCACCGCCGCCTGCGGGCTGGCTCGCAATTACTCACAGCTCTTCCTGGCTCGCATAGGCGTCGGCGTCGGGGAAGCGACCCTGATGCCGGCGGCATACTCCATGATCGCGGATTACTTCCCGCGAGAAATGCTCGGCCGGGCGATTGGCGTCTACGCCATCGGCGCGTACCTCGGTGCCGGGCTTGCGCTGATACTCGGCGGCGCCGCGATCCGGTTGATCACCGCATCCGGGCCGGTCGACCTGCCCATCGTCGGCACGCTCGTGCCCTGGCAACTCACCTTCATGGTGGTGAGCCTTCCCGGCCTGGCGATCGTTGCGCTGATGATGTTTACCGTGCGCGAACCGGTTCGCCGAAACCTGGCCGAGACCCAGGACAACCGTATTCCGATTCGCGACGTGGTCAAATTCATGTGGGCTAACCGCGGGACGTTCGGGTCGATTTTTGCGGGCTACGCAACCGGCGGCACGGCGTTCCACGGTTTCCTGTTCTGGGTACCGGAATTCATACGCCGCAGCTACGGCTGGGATATCAGCGACGCGGGGATGGTGTTCGGCACCCAACTCGTGGTGCTGGGCGCCGCGGGCACCTTCGTTGGCGGCTGGGTCTGCGACTGGCTCACGGTGCGCGGCTACCAGGACGCGGCACTGCGGGCGCTGGCGGCGTTCTTCGCTATTGCCATGCCCTTCATGGCGATAACGCCACTCATGCCTTCAGCGGCGCTGGCTATCCCGATGCTGGGCCTTGCGGTGTTCACCCTGTCCCTGCAACAAGCCCTGTCGCCCGTTGCGATCCAGTTGTTCACACCCAACCAGATGCGCGCGCAAGTGATGGCGGTTTTCTTCGTGATCTCTATCTTCTTCGCCATCGCCTTCGGGGCGGCATCGGTGGCGGTGGTAACGGACTACGTCTTCCGCGACGACAACGACTTGCGCTACTCGCTGGCCATCGTCTCCGCCATCGCCATGTCGCTGGCGGCGATAAGCCTGGCCCTGGGAATCAAGCCGTATCGGAAGAGCCTGGAGCGGGCGGCGGCCTGGAGCGGTTCAACTTAACCGGCCTTGCCGCCATTGCACATGATTTCTGGAATCCCGCTTCCGCGGGAATGGCGGCGCCATCTCCACTTGGCTCGGATACGAGTACGCGCCTGCCCGCCGGGCCATCCATCTCACCATCATGACGGCGCGCCACGCCGACGCACCGCGGGGCGTGGCGGCGGCATGGGCTGCCCGGGTCGAGCTTGGCGGCGGGTTTCTCAAGGGCGTTCACACTGGCATAGTGGCGGCGTTCGGTTCGCCCAGACCATCGCGGAGGCACGACCCATCGACCCGGCATCCGGCCCGCAAACCCCGCCCACCGTCGAATCGAGGACATCGAAGCGCTGGCTGATTTATCCCTGGTACGTGGTCGTCATTCTGATGCTGGCGCAGGTGGTTTCGTTTATCGACCGGCAGGTGATTACGCTGCTGGTGCAACCCATCCGCGCCGACCTCGCGATCAGCGACACCGGGATGAGTCTCCTGATGGGGTTGGCGTTCGCCATCTTCTACGTGACCATGGGCGTGCCCATCGCCCGGCTGTCCGACCGGCGCAGCCGGCGCACGATTATTGCGATCGGGATATTTCTCTGGAGTCTCGCAACCGCCGCCTGTGGGCTGGCCAGAAACTTCTGGCAACTCTTTCTGGCGCGCATAGGCGTCGGTGTCGGCGAAGCCGCCCTGACGCCGGCCGCCTACTCCATGATCGCAGACTACTTTGCGCGGGAAACGTTGGGCCGCGCCGTTGGCATCTATACAACCGGCATCTACCTGGGCGCGGGTTTTGCGCTCATTCTCGGCGGCGCGGCTGTACGCCTGATCACCCAGACCGGGCCGGTGGACCTGCCCATCGTCGGTACGCTGGTGCCCTGGCAACTCACTTTCATGGTGGTGAGCGTTCCGGGTCTGCTGATTGTCGCCTTGATGATGTTGACGGTGCGCGAGCCGGTGCGCCGCAACGTGATCGGCAAGCAAGATCAAGGCATTCCCTTCCGCGAGGTGATCCGCTTCATGTGGACCAACCGCGGCACCTTCGGATCCATCTTTCTCGGCTACGCCACCGGGGGCATGGCGTTCTACGGTTTTCTGTTCTGGGTGCCGGAGTTTATTCGCCGCAGCCACGGCTGGGACATCAGCGATGCGGGCATGCTGTTCGGTACCCAGCTCGCGATACTGGGTACCGCCGGCAGTTTTGCCGGCGGCTGGTTTTGCGATTGGCTCACCGCCCGCGGCTACAAGGATGCGGCACTGCGCGCGCTGGCGGCATTCTTCGCGATTGCAATGCCCTTCATGGCCATGACACCGCTGCTGCCGTCGATGACCCTCACGATCCCGATGCTCTGCCTGGCGGTATTCACCCTGTCCCTGCAACAGGCGCTGTCTCCCGTTGCGATCCAGTTGATCACGCCCAACCAGATGCGCGCGCAAGTGGTGGCGATATTCTTCGTGATCTCCTCTTTCTCCGCCATCGCCTTCGGGGCGGCATCGGTCGCGGTGGTAACCGATTACGTGTTTCGCGACGAAAACGACTTGCGCTACTCGCTGGCCATCGTCCTGGCCATCAACATGTCTCTGGCGGCCGTATGCATGGCGCTGGGAATAAAGCCCTATCGCAAGAGCCTTGAGCGGGCGGCGTCCTGGAGCGATCCCGCTTGACGCCGGTAGACGGCCTGACCCGCATCGCTCACGGAATGCCTCGGAATTCACTTCAAGACACAGGCTTGGCGGGATGGCTTATGGCGTGTACCAGATCGGCGACGTATAGGCCCGTTCCTGCGTGACCATCGGGATCTCCCCGGACACTTGGCGTGTGCCGAAATAGCGGGCGTCATAGGCGGTCCAACGGGGTGTTGGAATCTCCAGCACCCGAACATAGTAAAAACAGGCTTCGCCAGCATTGAAATCAGGGTCTTCCCAAACCACCGCCAATACAGAATCACCGATTGTGTTGCTGTACGACGCGGTAGCCACATCGACCGTGGAACCCACGCCTGGCAGGCTTCCATCGCGCCGTAACCTCCTGCCGTCGGACTGCGCAACATTGTAGACCTTCTCGTGCAACCGGCCGCTTCGGTCGAGCCAGCCTTTGATGACCTGCACCCGGTCCAGGTTTGCGCCGTCCGGGTCCTTGGCGGCAGCGATTAGAAATGACGCTGTTTTACCGTCTGGCGGGTGGGTCAGTTCGCCGCCCATCGGTATTCCTTTGCGATAGCCGATGGCCGCCGGATTGGCTCTGAAGGCGTCCTCCGGCTCGAACGACCAACCGCCGAAGAAGCGAACCGTCATTCGTGGGCCGGTACTGGCATACACTTCCTTGCGTCGCATGGCGGCAAACAGCGATTCGCGCGTGTTCTCGTCGGCCCAGATTGCCGTGTAACCCGCCGCCCCCGTTTCCCAATTCAACGGTCTGGACCAACGGCCTGTTGCGACCGGCTCGATCATGCGCGTCGGGGTCGGCGCCGCGTTGGTGTATTTGCCCCAGAAGTTGTCGTTGTCCGCGGTTGCAAACGACGTATGGCTATCCGTACCGGCGACCATGCCGAATTTGAAGGGATTGGCGCCAAGCTCCGCCTGCAGCGCAAGACCGCGTTTCAGTGCGGATCGTGCATATTCTGCTTGTTTCTTGGCGGTGAACTCTTCCGGTTTCCAGTTCGGACAGCAGGGGTGTCCCGCGGGGTTCGGCGTCGTGCCTGCCCAACTGCTCCAGGTCTCGAAGGCGGCGAACTCGTCATTGGGCGACAACACCGGGTGCGCCTCGCCATCGCCCTTCATCTGGGTCACTTCGTAAAGGGGTTCCCAGCGGCTGCGCGCACGCGCATAGGCGCTCGTCAACGGACGGCCATCGAACGTCGTGAGCGCAAACATTTCGCCGTTGCTCAGGTTGCCGTTGTGAGGGATTGCCAGCACTTCGCCGCCCGTCAACTCTTCATAGTGTCTGAGCGCATCCCACAGGTCTGCCGGATCGCGACTATCCAGGGCACTGAAGGGCTTCACCCGGCCGGTCTTGTCGGCGCCGTCCTTGAAGATCACGACCCTGTGCAGGTTACCGATTGCCGCAGGTGCGGCGCCCACGGAAGTCCACTCGTACCCCGCAAATGCGGTGAAGCTGCCAGGCTCATTGTGCGCGTCCGCTGCCGCGACAATGGATTTCCAGACAGAGCCCGCGGACCCCCCTGCCTTCTGCCAGGCGTCGTAGAGTTCGCGGCGGAGCTCCAGATACTCACCATGACTCGGAGAACCGGCGATACGCAGCCGATAGGCGTCGTAGATTCGCCGGGCCATTTCAGGGTTCAGGAGTTGGGGATCCGGGTGCTGCAGGCTGTATGCGACCCCCAGCGCTTCCGCGTGATCCGCAATGACCAGAAAGTCCAGCGGCCGGCGCAACTGTAGCGGCATCCCATTACCCGCGCGCACACGCTCACCGCGCGCGAATCGGTAGGCCACGGTGGGTGGCAGATGGTTGCCCCCAAATAAATTGGCATCACCCGTCGACATGCTGGTGTGAACGTGCATATCGCCCCACAAAACCTGGTCGGGATAGGCGCGTTCGACAACGGGCGAGTAGGAGACCTCTGCGCAGAGGGCTGCGCCGGGCTCGAAAAACGCGCCGGCCAACAGGATGGCGGTATGAATCAGTGCCTTGCCGTTCATTGCTCGGCGGTGTCGGAAATTGCGTGTGCCGGGTCGTTGTGGATTGATCTGACACGCCATCGTTGAGGGATCGAAGTATAGCCGTTGTCGATCGGGTTGTGCGGGCAAGCGCCCGCAAGTAATGTAAAGTCGTTTACCGCAAGAACCCCGATCCCGACTGCCATGCAAACCGCCAGCGGGGCCGAAACATCAAAGCGTTACGCGGTGGTTGGCATGTGCTTCGCCGCCGTCTTCGTCTGCTACATCGACCGCGTCAACATCTCGGTCGCGGTCATCGCCATGCAGTCCGAGTTCGGCTGGACGGAAACCACGAAGGGTCTGGTGCTGTCGTCGTTTTTCGTCGGCTACATGCTCACCATGGCCGTCGCCGGCTGGCTCGCCGACCGCTTCGGCGGCAAGCTGGTGCTGGGGCTCGCCGTCGTCTGGTGGTCGTTGTTCACGGTGCTCACCCCCTGGGCCGCCTACACGTCCTTCGCCATGCTGATCGCCGCGCGGATCGCGCTCGGGCTCGGCGAGGCGGCCACCTTTCCGGCAAGCTACGGCCTGTTCAGCCGCTGGGTACCGGTGGACGAACGGGCACGATCCATCTCCCTGCTGGCGAGCGGCATACCCATCGGTACGCTGTTCGCGTTGATCGTCACCGGCTGGATCGTCGCGAACCATGGCTGGCCGGCCGTCTTCTACTGGTTCGGCGCCGTCGGTATCGTCTGGGCGGTGGCCTGGTTCTGGTTCATCCATGACGACCCGGCCTCCCATCCCCGCGTTTCCAACGCGGAACTCGCCCGCATCGGCGCGTATGCGGGCGAGCCCGGGGAGAAGCTCCGGTTTCCCTGGAGGGCCTTCCTGAAACTGCCGGCCTTCTGGGCGCTGCTGGTCAATCATTTCTGCAGCAACGTGCTGCTCTATATCGCCCTGGCCTGGCTGCCGAGCTATTTCCGCGATGCCCAGGGCCTGAGCCTCTCCGGCGCAGGGCTGTATTCCGCCGCGCCCTGGCTCAGCATGTTCGTGCTGACGAACGTTGGCGGCTGGTTCGCCGACACCCTGCAGCGCCGGGGACTGAGTGTCGTCGCCGTGCGCAAGACCATGCAGACCATCGGCCTGGTGGGCGGTGCGGTCTTCCTGCTCATGCTCCGGGGGGCGGAGTCGGCGAACGTCGCCATGCTGCTCATGTGCGGCGCCCTGGGACTCGCCTCGTTCTGCATTTCCGGGTTCGGCACGAACCACCTGGACATTGCGCCCAGGTACGCGGGCGTGCTGCTCGGCATCACCAACACGGTCGGCACCATCCCGGGCATCGTGGGGGTGGCGCTGACCGGCTGGCTGGTGGATACGACGGGCTCCTACGACTCGGTATTCCTGATGGTCGCTTCCGTGAACCTCGTGGGCGTGGTCGTCTGGCTGCTGTTCGCGAAGGGTGAAAAACTTGTCGATTGAAGTTGGCAGCGGCTTGCTGCGGTGCTTCCCGTTGAGAAAGCGAAATAGATGCATGCCGGGAGGAGGGCTTCCCCACCAGGGGTTTCCGCCAGACCATCGGCGACCGGGATGCCCCCTGGGACGACTACGGAGAGAAGTGCCGAAAGGAGTAGGGATGCCTCGTGCAGGGCGGCCACCTGCCCGACCGGACGAGGCCCATGCGCAGAAGTTGGCGAAAATATTGGCTTGAGAGATGGCGATTTCAATGGTATTTTCTATGCCATGAATGCAACCATAGATCGAGCCGGGCGCCTGGTCGTGCCCAAGACCATTCGTGAGGCGGCCCACCTGCAACCCGGAACCAAGGTGCGTTTCCGGCTGGTAGAGGGCCGTGTCGAAATCGAACCCTTGCCGATGAAGGTTACCCTGGAACGGTCCGGATCCCTCGTGGTGGCCGTTCCGCGGGGGGATCGGCCCGTACTGACCACCTCGGAGGTCGCTCGGACCATCGCCGGAATTCGAGCCCGGACTTCTTCGCCCGATCTTCCCGGGTGACCCGGTTTCTGTGCGACACCAGCGGCCTCGTGGCGGCCGTCTGCTCGTGGCACGAACATCATGAAAGAACGAGAGCGGAACTGGAACGCCGTGCAGAGGGCGACGCGCAACTTGTTCTCGCCGCGCACTCGCTGGCGGAAACCTATTCGGTCCTTACCCGTCTGCCGACACCCGGTCGCCTGGAAGCCAAAGATGCCATCGCGCTGATCGAGGCCAACTGGCGCGATACACCGGTGGTGCATCTGACGGCTCGTGAAACCTGGGGAGCCTTGCGCGAGGCCGAACGCCGTGGCGCCACGGGAGGCCGGACATACGACGTGCTCATCGCTACGGCGGCATTGAAGGCGGGAGCATCCACTATCCTCACCTGGAACCTCCGCGACTTCGCGATCTTCGCAGACGAGATCGAGGCCGCGGCGCCCGCATGAACCGGTCATTGATCCCGACCCGCGGATGTGCGTCTGGATATCCAACCAGAGCCCGCCGGCGGAGTAACTGGAGTCGACCTGGGCGCCGTCTCAAGAGGAACAGCGTGGCGATCGAATTGCCGAGCATCCCGGAAACGCGGGCCGATAACTTGATTCGGTTTTCACACCGGAGCCGCTCGAGGATGCTGGAGGCAGGAGGCTGACTGTGCCTGGTCCGCTTGCAGGCCTGCGTGTCGTGGAACTGGCGACCTCCATTCAGGGTCCGGCCGCGGGCCTCTACTTCGCCAACATGGGCGCCCGGGTCATCAAGGTGGAGCCGCCCATCGGGGATCCGAGCCGTTATCACCGGGGCGTTGACAATACGCTTCCGGAAGACGCGCCGGGAACGCAATTCGTCGCGATGAACAAGACAAAGCGCTCCGTGGCGCTCGATCTCCACACGGATCTCGGCCGCGCGGTCATGGCGAGGCTGCTTGAGGGCGCGGACGTGTTCCTCACCAACTTCCGTGCATCCGCGCTGGTCCGGATGGGGCTCGACCTCGGCGAACTCCCGGATCGCTATCCCGCGCTCGTGGTGGGTCACGTGAACGGGTTCGGGCCGCGCGGTGCGGACGCAGGCAAGCCGATGCTGGACGGCGCCGCCCAGGCGCGGGGCGGGCTGGCGAGCATGAGCGGCCGGCCGGGAGAGACGCCGACGCCGCCAGGCGTGACGGTCGCGGACCATGCGGGCGCCATGCAACTCGCCCTGGGTTGCGTCACGGGCCTCGTGAACCGCGCGGCCACCGGCAGGGGGCAACTGGTGCAGACCTCTTCTCTCGGCGCGCAGTTGTGGCTGCAGATGTGGGAGCTGCAACACGCGGCGCTCACCGGCGCGGGCCTCAGCCGTGCCGGCTCCCACCATCCCAACATCCCGGCGCCGTACGGTGTCTATGTGACCGCGGACGGCGTGGAAGCGCTGTTCGTCACGGCGATGACGGAAGAGGCCTGGGCCGCGCTCTGGGTCTTCTTCGACAGGCCGGAGGTAATCCTGATGGAAGAGTGGGACAGCGCGAGCAAGAGAATCGGCTTCGAAGGGAGCGAGGCGGGACTCGCGGAGATTCGGCAGCACATGCGCGACGCCTTTGCATCGAAAACCTGGGACGAGTTTGCCCGATTCGTCGCGACGGAGCCGGAGATCATCTGCGAACGTGTGCGCGGCTACGACGATGTGCTGACCGACCCCCAGAACCTTGCAAACGACTACATCGTTGACATCGAGCTGCCCGCTGTAGGCAGGACGCGGACGATCGGCTCCCTGATGGACTTCAGCGCAACGCCCACGGACCGGCCCGAGGCGCCGCCGGAACTCGGCGCGCAAACCGCCGAAGTCATGACGGAACTGGGCTTCGAGGCGGCGGCTATCGAGTCCGTCCTGAGTCACTGCGAGCGCGAGATGCGGGAGACCTTCGTCGCCCTGTCCGGGGAGAAATGATCCGGTAGGATCCAAGATCTGTTCTCAATAGCTACGATGCGTCCGAAGCCGTCGCAGAGACCGGTGCCCTCTCCTCCGGTCGGCCCCGTCCATGCGTTCGGCTGAAAAACCACCTATCCTGGCGCGTCTGGCCGTTCAACCTGCGGATCTCTTGCCATTGTCAGCGGGGTACTGACGCCCATAGGCGTGATACTGTTGATCCGGGGCCGGAAGCCGTACCGGGAACCGAGGACCGCGGCGGCGGAGAGCGATGCGGCTGACGACGGGCGGCATTGAGACGGGAGGACGTACGATGACATGCGACGTAACGAGGGAGCGCTCCGGTTCGGCTTCGACGCCCGTCGATTCGCTGACTACGAGCGTGCCCGGCGAAGCGAAGCTCGCCAATCGTTTCGTGACGGTCTCCGGCCCTGGCGCGACCGTCGTAACCGGGGGTTCCTGAACGGTGCGCGCCAGACCCTGCCTCGGCGTCGACGTGGGCGGCACGTTCACGGATCTCGCGTTCTACGGCGAGAACGGTGAGCTCAACTGCATCAAGGTTGCGAGTACGCCAGCCCGCCCCGGTTTCAGCACCCTGCAGGGGGTGGATGAACTCCGGCGCCTGACGGGATGCTCCGATGCGGCCTGGGCCGCCATGAGCCACACACACAGCAACACCGTGGCGGCCAACTGCCTGATCGAACGATCGGGCGCCAAGCTCGGTCTGCTGGTAACGGCGGGATTCCGAGACATACTGGAGATTGCGCGCATGACGGTGCCCGAGCCGGCCCGTTACGACTCCCGCCGCCCCACCCCGCTGGTTCCGCGCCAGAGGGTTGCCGAGGTCGAAGGACGCATCGATGCACAAGGCCGCGTCGTGAGGGACCTGGATGCGGATTCAGCGGTGGCCGCGGCCGCTCGCCTCAGGGACCTGGGGTGCGAGATCCTGGTGATCTGTTTCCTGCACAGTTACAGGAATCCGGCACACGAGCGGGAAGCCCGCACCGCTATCGAACGTCAACTGGCGGGACTGGCGGTGGAGATTTCTTCGGACGTATGGCCCCAGGCGCGGGAGTTCGAGCGGGCAACGCTCGCCCTGGTCAATGCCCACATTCGCCCCGCTGTCGAACGTCAGGTCGAGTTGCTGGTGGGCGGCATGGCGGAGCGCGGCGTGCGTACGCCGGCGCGGGGCTCGCGTTCCAACGGCGGAATGGAACTGCTGGCCACCATGGCCGAACGGCCGGTAACCGCCCTGTTGTCCGGGCCGGCCGCGGGCGTGGCGGGGGCGGCCGCCGCGGCGGCGGACGCCGGTTGGTCCGCGGCGAACCTCATGACCCTGGACGTTGGCGGCACCAGCGCCGACATCGGCGTCGTGCGGCGCGGGCGACCGGTGCTGAGTGCCGAGGAACGGGTCGCGGACTTTCCGATCCTGGTTCCGACGGTCGCGGTTTCGGCGATCGGAGCGGGCGGCGGCTCCATTATCTGGGCGGATGCGACCGGTGCGCTGAAAATCGGCCCCAGAAGCACCGGCGCGGATCCGGGCCCGGCCTGTTACGGCCTGAGCGGCGGTGGCGTGGCGGCCATGACCGATGCCTTTCTGCTGGCCGGGCTGCTGAATCCGGAACGGCCGCTGGGCGGCAGGCTGAAGCTGCATCCGGAACCCGCCCGACGGGCTCTTGCAACGGTCGGCCGGCAGGTCGGCCTGCCGGCCGAACAGGTGGCGGACGGCGCCATTCAGGTCGCAACGGCCATGCTTGCCGCGGAGTCGACGAGCGTATTGGCACGCCGCGACGTGGATCTCGCCCGGTTCCGCATGGTGGCCTACGGGGGCGCGGGGCCGCTGGTGGCGGCGCTGGTGGCGGAAGCCGTGTATGTAAATTCGGTGCTGATCCCTCCGGTGCCCGGCACGTTGAGCGCGCTGGGCGCCGCTCAGGCCGACCTCGAGGGAGACTTCGTGCAGCCGGTGTATCGGGACCTGGGCGGTCTCGATGCGGCGGCGCTACGCGGCGCACTCGATGCCGTTCGGAGCCAGACGGCCGGCTGGCTGGAACGCGAAACCGCGGGTCTTGCGGTGCAGCATGCCGTCGTCGAGTACACGGCGGAGATGCGCTACGAAGGGCAGGGTTACGATGTCACCGTCCCCATCGACGAAGAATGGCTCGCCGAAGGCGATTCAGGGAAGATACGGGCAGCGTTTCACGACGCGCACGAACGGGCCTTCGGCCATCGCCATGACGGCACGCCGGCCTGGCTGCAGGAGTTGCGAGCCCACCTGACGGGCCGCCTGCCGAAGCCGGCGCCGGCTTCGCTAAAGGCCGCGAAGACCGGCGGCGAACCAGCCACCCGTACTATCCGGCTGCGGGGTAACGAGGTGGCAGCCCGGATTTTCGACCGCGACGATATCGCGCGCGAAAGCCGGATTGCCGGTCCCGCGATCGTTGAGCAAATGGATACGACCACCCTGGTGCCGGACGGCTGGAGCCTGACGCTGGCGGACAACGGCGCCATGATTGTCACGAGGAAGGCGGCCTGATGACCAAGACAGCACAACAGGCGACGGCAGCCGCCATCGATACGGAGATCTTCCACAACCTTTTCCGCGCCATCGTCAATGAAATGGGCTGGATCATCCAGCGTTCGGCCCACACCACCTTCGTCAAGGAAACCATGGACTTCGGTACCGCCCTGGTGACCCCGGAGGGCGAACAGTTCGCGGTGATCGAGACCACCGGCGTCAACGCTCTGCTTGGCACCCCGATGGCTCCGGGCATTGAGGCGTTCACGGACTGGGCGCCCGGCGATGTCGCCATCACGAACGATCCGTATACCACCGCCGGCATGGTCACGCACCTGAACGATGTCTTTTTCCTGAAACCGGTCTTCGTCGACGAGCAGCTCTTGTGTTTCGTCTGGGCGTTCATCCATTGCAGCGACATCGGCGGCAAGGTGCCGGGCAGCATCGACGGCGCCAACCGCGAGGTCTTCCAGGAGGGCCTGCGCATCAAGTCCACCAGGCTGTACAGGGCGGGTGTCCTCAACCAGGATGTGGTGGACATGATTGCCAGCAACTGCCGCAGCCCGGAGATGAACTGGGGCGACCTGGGCGCCGCGGTATCGGGCCTGAACCGGGGGGAGGAACGGCTCGGGCAGCTCGTCGCCCGTTACGACCGGGAGACGGTGCGGGGCGCCATGTACCGCGTACTGGACCGGGCGGAGGCGCTGACCCGGAAGGTGCTGAAGGACATACCCGCGGGTTCCTACGAATTTGTCGAATACCTGGAGGACAGCTATGTGAATGCGGTGCCGATACGGGCAAAGCTCAAGTTGACCTCCCGCGGGGACGGTACCGTGGAACTGGACCTTACGGGTTCCGACTCCCAGGTCGCCTCGGCGATCAACATGCCCACGGGCGATCAGAAGCACCACCCCATGTTGTCGGTCGCGATCATGAATCTTGTGGTCACCGCCAGCGAAGGCCAGATATACAACGCCGGCATACTGCGCTGCATCGACCTGGTGCTGCCCAGGCACTCCTTCGTCAACGCCTCCTTTCCGGCTGCCTGCGGGATGCGTGTAGTAACCACCCTGCGCGTCCACGACTTGACGCTCGGCGCCCTGGCAAGCGCCATTCCCGGGCGGGTTCCCGCGGGGGGTGCGGGACAGGTCGCGATCATCTCCGTAGCGACGGCGGATTTCGCCGGCAAAACCCGGGTCGTGGCCGCCAACGCGGTGGCCGGCGGCGCCGGCGGCGGCCTCGGCCTCGACGGCATATCGGGCAACGACTATCCCACTGCGGCGTTGCGCAACATTCCCGTTGAAGTGCTCGAAGCGGAGGCGCCCGTGCTGGTGCATCGGTTTACCCTCCTGGCGGACTCGGAAGGCGCGGGCAGGCAACGGGGCGGATTCGGCGTCGAATACGCCTTCGAGGTGACCGACGACATGGCCACCGTGGTCGTCCGCGGCAAGGACCGCTACAAGTTTTCGGCCTGGGGTGTCGACGGCGGTGGAGCGGCGCCGCCGAACTTCAGCCGGGTCAGGCGGGCGGACGGCACGGATATCGACATCGGCAAGCAGGCGGTCTATCAGCCGCACCCGGGAGACGTACTCATCGTCGGCGGCGGCGGCGGCGGCGGTTTCGGGAACCCATTGGAACGGGATCCGGAACAGGTGCGGGGCGATATCCTTGACGGCCTGGTCTCGCCGCAGCGCGGCAGGGTACGGTATGGCGTCGCGCTCACCGGCGATGGCGAGGTCGACCGCCAGGCGACGGCCGCGCTGCGCGGGCATTCCGCGCGAACCGGGAAACCCGGCCGAATGGCATCGGCCGGGACCGGCCCCCCGCGCGGCGATGCCATGCCGGCTTCCCCGCCGCAGGCTTATCCGGCGGGGCAACCGTTCGAGACGGCGTCCCGCGGGCCTGGTGCGAATGCGGATCCGCACCCGGACGGCTCGGGTTCGGTAGAGGTCGATTTCGGTCCGGGCCGGTCACAATGGCAAGCGGACTGGCAGGAAACCTTTGCGATCATCGCCGACTGGTGCCGGCAGTTTCCTGCCAATGGCCGGAGGATTGCCCAGGAACGGGCGTACCTGCGCGCGGTCGAACGCCTGTCCCCGGGCCCGGCGCGGCGCGATGTCCTGAATCTGCTGCAGCAACTGGAGCGGGAATGGGCTTGAGCGCCGGCTGCCGCCGCTTGCAGGCGGAATGAATGGGGTCAGAACGAATGGGGTCAGAGTAAAATTGCCTCGGCAATTTTACTCTGACCCCATTCATTAGACGGACGCTCTTCCGGAGACTGAGGATGAAAGAACGCATTGCCGTGGCCGCCGGACGCCTGCTGCTGATTGCCCTTTGGGGAGCGGCCTGGGAAGTGACGGCGCAAAGCGGTGCGCTGCCCCGGGGGCTGATCGGTCAGCCGTCCGTCTTTCTTGTGGACTTTGTCGACCTGCTCGCCGACGGCACCTTTCCGATGGCGGCCCTCATCACGCTCCAAGCGGTGTTCATCGCCTTCGTGCTCGGCGCCGTGCTGGCGCTCGCGACCGCACTGGTGATGACCGTGGCGCCCGTGGTCGAGCGCCTCGCCTCTCCCATCGTCGATGCCCTGAACGCGCTGCCGCGCGTGGCGCTGATTCCGCTTTTCATCCTGTGGTTCGGCATCGGGCTGGAACAGAAGGTGGCGTCCGGCGTCTCCATCATGTACTTCGTGCTGCTCTCGTACACCATGGCGGGCGCCAAGTCGACGGACCCCGACCACCTGCGCCTGGCCCGCAGCCTCGGCATTCCGGGATGGAAGGTGTTCGTGGAGATCATCGTGCCGAGCGCCTTGCCCGCCATATTCGCGGGCCTGCGCCTCGGCATGATCTACACGGTACTCGGCGTGATCACCGCCGAGTTGATCGCCGGCGGCAAGGGCCTCGGCACGCTGGTGAGCTATTACTCCAACACCTTCGACCCAAACGGCGTCTTCGCCACCCTGATCGTCCTGGTCATCGTCACCACCGGCCTGACGGCGGCCATGTCGAGGATTGAAAGGGCCATCGCCAGGTGGCACACGCCGATCGCGGTATGACCCTGGCAAGGGACAGCCACCCTGTGTCGCGCGGGCGCCGCGTGTTTCGCGATGGCGTGCTCGCACTGGCGGCCTCCCTGGCGTTCGTTGCGGGCGGATGCGGTGCCGGGAGCGATTCGGGAACTCGCCCGCTGCGCGTTCAGGTGTTCATCGGGGCATACAGCTCGATCCCCGTGCACGTGGCGGACGAGCAAGGTTTCTTCCACAAGCACGGGCTCGAGGTGGAGTTGCTGCCGGCCAATTCCTCGTCTGCCGCGATCGCGGCGTTGATCGGCGGCAGCATGGACATCGTCGAGACCGCGCCCGACCTGGTGCTGGCCAACATCGACAAGGGGATCGAGCTCAAGTTTCTCGCCGGCAACGAGAGCGCCAACTACGTAACCCTGGTGGTCGGCAATCACGTGGTGTTGCCGGATGACGACATCGGTTATGCGGAAATCATGCGGCATCTGGCCGGGCGCCGCATCGGTGTCAACGCGATCGGCAGCACGGTCTATCTGGCCGCGGTCCTGATGCTCGAGGACGCCGGCCTGTCGGCGGAGGCGGTCGACTTTGTCGCTACCGGGACTGCTGCAACGACGCTATCCGCCTGGCAGGCGGACGCGGTGGATGCGCAGATGACCTTTGCCCCGGTGCCCGAACTGCTGGAGACCCTGGGCGTCGCGCGCCCGGTACTGGTGATCGCCGACGACGGCCCGCCGGCGCTCCGGTTCCGGGGCTTGTTCGGGGGATGGGTCACGAGCGCTGCTTTTCTTGAACGCGATGCGGCGCGAGCCACGGCATTCATCGCCGCGTTGCGCGATGCCATCGACTGGATACGCGAACCGGCCAATCACGAGGAAATGGTGGGCTTGGCCAGCCGCCATGCGCCGGTCGCCGCGCTTTCGGAAACCGAGAATCTCCGGGTCATGGACGCGATGGTCAGGAATTACCGGCGTTACTGGGGTTACGAGATCAACCCGGCAGCCATCGAGCTCTGGAACGACTATGCCCTGCGTTTCGAGCTGATCGGCGAGCGGATCGCCTTTGCGGACATCGTCTATGAGGAGGCGCCGGTATGTACCGACCCGTGCCCATAGTCTCCTGTCTGCCGTTCAGCCGGCTCAAGCAGGTGCTGGAAGAGACGGACGGCAGTCTGGGCACCCACCTGCGCCAACTCGAGGATGGCGGGTACCTGGCGCGGTTGATCGAGCGGGTGGGGTAATACCGCGCCGCGTTTCGCTATTCACTTGAACGCGCAATGGCGGATACTCGGTTGTCTTCAGCGGAAGGGCGGCAACCCTTGACGGACGGGATACGGATACGAGGCTTGAGCCACGTCTACCGCCGCGGTGGCGAATCCATCGCGGCGCTGCGCGAGGTCGACCTGGAAATCCCCGCCGGTCAGTTCGTTGCACTCGTCGGCGCCAGCGGCTGCGGCAAGACCACGCTGCTCGACATCCTGAGCGGACTGCTCGGGATGCAGACCGGCGAAGTGCTGCTCGCCGGCGAGCCGCCCCGGGCCGGCCGGCGCGACATGGCCCGCATGTTCGCCCGGGATGCGCTCATGCCCTGGAAATCCGCGGCGGCCAATGTGGATTTCGCGCTTGCCACCCGCATCGGCGACTCGAACGAACGAGCGGCCCGGGTCGATGAACTGCTCGACTCCGTCGGCCTCGGCGAATTCAAGAACACGCTGCCGGGCGAACTGTCCCAGGGCATGCGGCAGCGGGTGGCGCTGGCCCGCACCTTCTCGCTGCGCAGCCGGTTCGTCATGCTCGACGAGCCGTTCGGCGCCCTGGATGCGCTCACCAAGATCACGCTGCAGGACCAGCTGGTGGAGCTCTGGGAGCAGATTTCCGGCAGCACGGTGGTGCTGGTGACCCACGATCTTGCCGAAGCGACGGCGCTTTCCGATCGGGTCATCGTCATGTCGCCTCGACCGGGCCGCATCGTTGCGGATGTGGCTGTCGACCTGCCCAGGCCTCGTAACGTGCGGGCGCTGCACGCCACCGATGGCTTCCAGAAGCTGGTGGCCGGATTGTGGGAAACGCTGGATGCCGCATCCTGACCGATAAGGGCCTGCTCCGCACCGCTCATCGGTTTCGGGCTAGGGCCACCGCTGCACTCGAGACGAAAGTTGGTGAGCGATGCAGGCTACGGGCCGCCCCTGAAACCGGACCGCGGGCGAGAAAGGACGGCCGATGCGGTCCGGAGATGAAGAACAATGCCGGCCGTCAGTCGCCCTGGCCCACCAGGAACCGGCTCTGCATCGCTTCGAGTTCCTCGAATCCGACGATCGACTTGAAGTCGCCCATGGTGGTGACGCCGTTCGGCAGTTGCGCGGACGAGTGCCGGTCTGCCAGTGCCTTGAGGTTGGCCCGTAGCGCGGCGCTTGCCGTCATCAGCGCGACCAGCGGAAATACCGCGAGACCGGCCAGTCGCTCGACCTGCCCGGGTTCCATGTCGCTCTCCAGCCAGCCGAGCAGTTGCAACGACAGCGGTACCCCGACCGCTTCCCGGAATCGCGCCAGGCCGTCGAAGTCGCTGAAGCACTTCGAGATGGGCTGAACGAGGTCCGCCCCCGCCTCGACATAGGTTTGCGCCCGGTCGATCGCTTCCGCTTCGTCCATCGCATCGGTCCGCGCGATGATCAGCGTATCGGTGCTGTTCCTCGCATAGACTGCCGCGCGGATCTTCGCGGCGCCTTCTTCCAGCGGCAGAATCTCCACCTGGTCGGCTGCCGCCGGGCAGCGCTTGGGCGACGCCTGGTCTTCGAAAATCATTGCCGCGACGCCTGCGCGTTCGAACTCGCGCACGGTTCGCATGACGTTGATGGCGTTGCCGTAGCCGGTATCCGTATCGGCGATCACCGGAATCGACACGGCATCGACGATCTTGCCGACAACGTCGAGGTTCTCCGACATGGTGTACAACTCCATGTCGGGCTGGCCAAGGTGCGATGCGGAGATCCCGAATCCTGTGGTCATGGCGGCCGCGAAGCCCGCTTCCTCGATCAGGCGCGCGGATAGCGCATCGTAGGCGCCGGCCGCCCAGACGGTTTGGCCGGCGCGGGCGGCTTCTGCGAATCGGCCTTGTTTTGCGGAATTCATGATGTCGCCTCGATGTTGCTTTCAGCCTGGGCGCGAGCGTGCAGGTAGCCGATCAGACCTCCGGCCTCCAGCATCTGCCGGTCAGCCACTGCAAGCGGTTCGAACGCAAGGCTCCATCCTTGGGTGTGATTGCGCACGACAGCGGCTGCCCAGTCCACCTCGACCCGGTCCCAGCGGTTGACGGCGGCGAGTATCCCGGGACAGGCAACCTGAGGGAAGCCCATGGCGATCTCGCCGCGCCAGTAGCCGGGGGCGAAACTCTCAGCGATCACGCCGCCGATACCGAGATGGCGCATTGCCATCATCGGCGGGTAGTGGGGATGTCCGTAGCCGAAGTTGTGGTTGCCGACCAGCAGGTCCCCGAGTTGCACCTTTTGGTGAAATTCGGGGTCGACATCGCTCATTGCCAGTTCCGCGAGGCGGTCGAGATTCGCAATCTTGATGTTCTTGACGCCGATGATCTGGTCGATATCGAAGTCGGCGTCTTTGAATATCCAGGCCACCCGACCCTTGAGATTGGCAATCGCCATGGCAGCCCTACAGGTAGGGTCTCGGGTCGGTGATTTCGCCGGTCAGCGCCGCGGCCGCGACCGCGGCCGCGTTGACGATGTAGATCTCCGAGTCGGGGCTGCCCATGCGGCCACGGACATTGAGCGTTCCGGTGGACACGGCTCGCTGACCGGCGGTCATGACGCCTGCCCGACCGAAGCAGTAGTCGCAGGAAGACGAGGTGACGAAGGCGCCGGCAGCGATCAGGTCGGTCAGGTAACCGCGCCGGGACGCTTCCTCCATGATGGCCTGGCTGGTCGGAACGACGTGCAGTTGGAAGCCCGGCTTGATGTGCCGTCCCTTGAGTACCTTTGCGGCGATCTCCAGATCTTCCAGCCGGCCCGAGGCACAGGAGCCGAGATAGCCGACCTGGACCTCGGTGCCCGCATGGTCCGTCAGGTTCTGCGTATTCCTGGGGCTGGGCGGCACCACAGCCACCGGTTCCAGCGCCGTGATGTCGATGTCGTGAACCGTGGAGTAGACGGCGTCGGCATCGGAGAACACCGGCTCGATATCCAGGCGCGCCTTCTCCCGGGCAATGGGCAGGGTGAGGTCGTCGGGGTTCATGATGGCGGTGACGGCGCCGGTGAACATCGCCAGGCAATTGATGGTCTGGCGACCGTCGATGGAAATTCCTTCGAGCGCGTCGCCGCCTATCTCCAATACCCGAAATCGGCAGGCAGCAGGGCCCAGCTCCCGGACGATGTGATGAAAGACATCCCGCGCCATCACGCCGGGTCCGGTCTCCCCGTGCAGGTTCACCCGTACCGTCGCCGGAACCTGCATCTGTATGCGCTCGTTGACAAAGGCTTCGAGCAGGTGGCGGCGAATGCCCATCGCCAGCGTGCCGAACGTACCCATCTGGGAGACATGGCCGTCGAAATGCACAACGAAGGCGCCTGGCGTCGCATAGCCGAGTTCCGAGGCCACATGGTGACCGATGCCGAGGCGTTCGTAGACGGGAACGCCGTTCTTCTCGCCCCAATCCCGCGTATTCCTGTGCAGATCTTCTTCTTCCGGTGTGACCGCCGGCACCATGTGATCGATGAATAGAGCGAAGCGCTCCGGCTCAGCCACCTTCGCGATGCCGAAGTCTTCCTCCATCTGCTTGAAGATGACGTTGGTATAGCCGGGGAAGTCGTAGGCGATCACGAAATCCGGCTTGGCGCGGATCTCGTCTCCAGCCTCGACCGATTCGAGGCCGGCGGCCCGAGCCAGAATCTTTTCTGCGATGGTCGATCCCATAGGGCGCCCCTGTAGAGCCCGGCAATGGCGCAAACACCCTTGCTGGAAGCGGCGAATTTCCCGCCGGCTTCGCGTGTGCGACGACCGGGCCGTCGAAAGCAAGATAGGAACAACGCGGAATACTGTCAACGCCGCAGTTGGGAAGCGGTTGGGGTGGGTGTCCCCAAAGCGGCGGGTTCGTACGGTGGGTGTCCCCTTCGATGCCCCCTTCGATGCCGCGCCGTGGTTGCCGTAGTTGCGGTGGGTGTCCCCTTCGGTTTCGCGCTCAATTTCAAGCGATCCCCCTGTTCGACGGCTTGAAACAGCCCTGCCAGGCAGGTTCCACGGCGTCGCCGATTCCGTTTGACTTGCCGTTCTCACCCCGCTTACATTCCGTGAACCAGCCGAGGCGGTCGAGATCGGGCCCAAGGCTGAATGCTGGGCGGAACTTTGACGCAAACGATGTACCCGGGAGTGAAGACATGACGGCCCCAACCGTGGATCCCGTCACCACCGAGGTGTTGCGCGGCCGGTTAACCGCGGTGGCCGACGAGATGCAGCATGCGCTGATCAAGAGTTCCTATTCCACGATCGTCACCGAAGCGCTCGATGCCACTTGCGCCGTCTACGACCATAGCGGCCGCACGGTCGCCCAGGCCTGCGCCATTCCCATTCACCTGGGCGCGCTCACGGAACTCGGCCGGCGTTTCGCCAGGCGCTTTCCATCCGGCGAAGCGAGCCCTGGCGATGTCTACCTTGTCAACGATCCCTACGCGGGGGGTACTCATCTACCGGATTTCGCGGTCGCGAGCCCCGTTTTCCACGAAGGCGAACTGGTGGGCTACGTGGCCACCATGACCCATCACCAGGATATCGGCGGCGTGGCGCCGGGCAGCGCGGCCGCGGCGGTCTACGACCACCATGCCGAGGGCCTGCGCATCCCGATGATTCGTCTCGCCACCGCGGGCGTCGTCAGCGAGGACCTGATGAGCCTGCTCACGGCGAACTCCCGCTCGCCGCGCAACATGAGGGGCGACCTGGAGGCGCAGATCGCCGGTTGCCGTACCGGGGAAGCGCGGCTTACGGCCCTCTTCGACCACTGGGGGAAAGAAGAGGTTCGCGCCGGCGTCGATGCGCTCATGGACTATGGGGAACGGTTGACGCGGCTCGCCATCGAGCGCATGGAGGATGGGGAATACGCTTTCTCGGACTGGCTGGATGACGACGGGCTTTCGCCGGAGGCGGACCCGGTGGAGATCCGCGTCACCCTGCGGGTAAAGGGATCCGAGCTGGAGTTCGACTTCACGGGATCGGGCGGCCAGGTCGGCGCGGCCATCAACAATGTGCCGTCCTCCACGATCTCGGCGGTCTACTACGCGGTGCGCCTGCTCACCGGCGATGCGGCGCCCAACAACGACGGCTGTTACCGACCCGTGTCGGTGGTGCTGCCGCCCGGCAGCATCGTCAACCCGACCTATCCCGCGCCGGTGAATGCCCGGGGCGTCGCCATAGCGCGCATCGCCGATGCGGTGCTCGGGGCGCTCTCCGCCGCCCTGCCGGGGACCATTCCCGCGGCGGGGTGCGGGCATGCCACCGTGATTCTGGCGGGCGGCAGCGAACCGGCGACCGGCAGGCGGTTCGTGGGCGTGCTGGGCGGCCCGCTGCGCAGCGGCACCGGCGCCCGCCCCGCCATGGACGGGCTCGATGTGACCGACCACGATCTTTCCAACTCAAACCACATTCCGCTCGAGGTGACTGAAGGGGAACTCCCGGTGCGTTACCGCCGCTTGGAACTGTGGCAGGACTCCGGCGGCGCCGGCGCCTGGCGCGGTGGCCTGGGCTATCGGGCGCAAGTGCAGTGGCTGCGCGGCGAGGGCGTGCTGGCGCTGCGCGGTGAGCGGCAGCGGTTCCGCCCCTGGGGCGTTCAGGGCGGGGAGCCGGCGCCCCCGTGCCGGTGGGAACTGGTGCGGGAGGACGGCGAAGCCGAGAGCCTGCCCGCTAAGTACCTGCTGTCCATTCGAGGGGGTCAGGCACTGAGTTACTGGTCTACCGGTGGCGGCGGATACGGTCCTCCGTGGCGCCGGGATGCCGAGCGCGTGCTTGTCGATGTGCTCGACGGGCGCGTCTCCGTTGACGCGGCGCGGGAGCGCTACGGTGTGGCGATCGAGGACGGGCAGGTGGATCGGGAGGCGACGCGGGCGCTGCGAGCGGCGAGGCAGGCGGCGCCACCGCAGGCTGCCGGTTGAGCGGGACCCCACGGCTCCGGGGGGCTGCCGGATCGGGTTGACCGGCACTGTGCAGGTTGGCGCGCTGCATGCCGGTCGCGCCGTTAC
Source organism: Candidatus Azophilus sp. (assembly GCA_965220425.1). Lineage (GTDB taxonomy): Bacteria > Pseudomonadota > Gammaproteobacteria > Pseudomonadales > Azotimanducaceae > Azophilus. The sequence goes on from OZ244830.1 coordinate 1,278,858, forward strand.
GGGAGCGCGTCAAAGGCTGGATGTTCAACGGTTGTCGAGGGAGGAATACATGGACCGGGAAGCCGAAATTCAGGAAATTATCGACCGGGAGACCCGGGGTTACGTGGAAGAGGATGCGGACCTTCTGCTCTCGGTATACCACCCGGACATGGTCTGGGCATGGCCGCCCCATCCAAAGGCCCATGATCCCATGGAATGGGTATTGCGCATGGGCCGCTACAACGAGGAGCGCTGGCGGGTCCTGATCGAGCGGTTTTTCGCGACCCACACCATGATCCACAACCAGCGGGTGACCCGGAAGATCGTCGTTTCCGCGGAGGGAGACGGCGCCTTCGCCGTGGTGGATATCGATACGCTCTGGCGCCGAGAAGCCCAGGGCGATACCGCCTGGCACGACGGCAGCACCGAGGAGCACGTCATCGGCAGGGCCTGCAAGATCTACACCCTGGTCAACGGGGAGTGGAAGATGCTGTATCAGCCCGGGACCATGCAGTACCCCGTCAGCGGTTGAGCCGGCGCAGCCGAATGAATGGGGTCAGAATGAATGGGGTCAGAGTAAAATTGCCCCGGCAATTTTACTCTGACCCCATTCATTCGGCTGCGCGGCCACGCTTACACGGCGCCTCGACGCCCTCGCGATAACCGTTGGTGAGCGATGCGGGCTAACCCGCATATTGCACCAAGCCGCTCATTGAGATATCGAATTTTGTTGGTTTTTCACGGTTGCTTCCAAATATGCTGAAGTTGTTCCGGGTACAAACCGCGCTGGCCGCGCCCTCGCCGGTCTTTTTGCCGGTTGCGCGCACATGCTCGCTCCACCATAGGCGTGGCTATGCTTTGAGCTCGCGAGCACGCGCAACCGGCAAAAATCCTCGGCGATCATCGCGGCCCTTGGTGCAATATGCGGGCTAAGGCGGACGGCGCCTCAATTCACGGCCGGCCGGAATCGCCCACCGGCACATCGATCAGAATATTGCAGTAGGCGTCTATGCGGGCCCGATGGCCGGGATAGATCAGTGTGGTGGTGTCGGCCTGCTCGATGATTGCCGGCCCCGTCAATTCGAATCCCACCGGCAGACCGTCGCGCCGGAACACCGGCACATCCTCGAGCCCCGTAGCGCTGTCCAGGCAGGCCTTGCGATAGCGGGGCGTCGGCGCCCCGGCCGCTTCCACGGAGCTCTCGGTGAGCAATGTGCTCTCTTCCGAATGCTTGTAGTGCACGCTGCGCAATGTGACGAATTCCGTGGGCGCATTCGTATCGCAGTGACTGTAGGCGCGCTGATGCGCCTCGTGAAACGCCCGGGACGCCCCGTCGATGGCCTCTGGGTCCTGGGGTGCAATGGTTACTTCCAGTTCGTGAGACTGCCCGATGTAGCGCATTTCGGTCCGATACTCGATCTCCGTATCGTCGGGGTCCACGCCGTCCTCACGCATCTTGGCGCGGCAGGCCTCGTCGAGTTCGGCGAATCGGGCGCGCAGATCATCGAGACCCGCCTCGGCCGCGGCCACTTCGAAACTGGTCATGGCCTCGTGTTGAATCGGCGCCAGCATCAGGCCCATCGCGGACAGTACGCCGGGCGCCGTAGGGATGAGAATCCGGCCGATGCTGGCGGCCTCGGCCAGCTTGCCGGCGCTCAACGGACCGGCGCCGCCGAAGGCGATCAGCGCGAAATCCCGGGGATCGTGGCCGCGCTTGATGGACACGAGCCTGAGTGTCTGCGCCATGTTGTTGTTGACGATGGCCTGGATCCCAAGCGCGGCCTCGAGCAGGCCGAGGCCCAGCGGGTGGGCGATCTTTTCCTCGATCACCTGCCGGCTCTTGCCGATATCCAGGTCGAGGCCGCCGGCAAAGGTTTCCGGGTTCAGATAGCCGAGCACGAAGCCGGCATCGGTGACGGTGGGTTCCTCGCCCCCCCGTCCGTAACAGGCGGGCCCGGGATCGGCGCCGGCGCTCTGCGGACCGACCTTCAGCGCCCCGCCTTCATCGACATAGGCGATGCTGCTCCCCCCCGCGCCGATGGTCTGGACATCGATCATGGGAATGTTCAGGGGATAGTCCGCGAAACTGCCGTCGTTGCCGATCAGCGCCTTGCCGCCGCGAATCAGCGCGACATCGGTGCTGGTGCCGCCCATGTCCAGGCTGATGCAGTCCGGAAAACCGGCGCTCGCCCCGACGTTGGCGGCGCCGATCACCCCTGCGGCCAGACCGGAGAGCACCGTGTTGACTGGACGTTCGATGATGTTGCCGACGCCCCCGACGCCGCCGTGGGACTGCATGACGTGCAACGGACCCGACACACCCGCTGCCTCGAGTTCCTTGAGGAGGCCGCGCAGATAGTTGGTGACCACCGGCTTGACGTAACCGTCGAAACCGCTCACCACCAGCCGGCGGTACTCGCGCCGGCGCGGCAGCACGTCGCTGGAAAGCGTCACGTCCACGTCGGGGTACAGCGCCTTGAGTATCTCCCGGGCACGGCGTTCGTGGGCGGGGTTGGCGTAGGCGTGCAGGAAGCAGACCACCAGCACTTCCGCGCCCTGTTCTTCGACCAGGGTGCGCGCCACGCTCTTCAGGTGCGCCTCGTCCAGCGGCTCAACGACCTGCCCCTGCGCATCCGTGCGCTCCCGCACGCCGAGCGAGCGCCGGCGCGGCGCCAGGAACAGGGGTTCCACCGGATCCATGTCCAGGTCGTACATGCGGGGGCGCCAGCCGACGCCGATGTAGAGCACATCGCGGAAGCCCTCGGTCATCACCAGACCCAGCCGCGCGCCGCGGCGGGTGAGAATGCAGTTGGTCGCAACGGTGGTGCCGTGCACCAGGCGCTCGACTTCCCCGGGCGCCGCGCCGGCCTTGGCCAGAGCCTGCTGCAGCCCTGCCATGAAGCCGATGGAAAAGTCGGGCGGTGTGGAAGGCGCCTTGTGGACGACCCAGGTGTCCCGCTCACGATCCCGGATGAAGACATCCGTAAAGGTGCCGCCAACGTCGATCCCCGCAATGGTCATGTGTCCTCCCCGTGAAAGCCGGTTTACAGAAAGCGGTGCGCCGCCACCAGCGCCCAGACGGCGCCGAGCAGCAGCAGGCTCAACGCCACCGCCGCGGAGGCGATGTCCTTGGCGCGCCCCGCGAGGTCGTGGTGTTCGTGCCCGACCCGGTCGACCACCGCCTCGACAGCGGTATTCAGCAGTTCAGTGATCAGCACGATGGCGTAGGCGGTGATCAGCATAGCCGTTTCCACCGGTGTCTGCCCGAGCCAGAAAGCCAGGGGAACGAGCACCACGCCCAGGCCGCACTCCTGGCGGAACGCGGACTCTTCCCAGGCGGCCTTAAGGCCCTTCATCGAGAACTGGCTCGCCTTGCGGATGCGCTCGATGCCCGTATAGCCGGGCTTCACGGCGACTCCGCTCCCGGCATCGCCGCGGTTGCAACCCGGGCGGCCGGGGTCTCGTCCGGGCAGGGTCCGTGCTCTACCTGAATGGTGGAGTGGTCGACGCCGAATTTCTCGAGCAGCTCCGTTTTCAATCGCTGAACGACGGGCTGAATCTCCGTCTCTGCCTCGACCCGCGCATGCAGGGTCACGAGGGGCCGCTCGGCGGTGAGCGACCAGGCATGCACGTGATGCACCTCGACGACACCCTTTACCGCGGCCAGGCTGTCGCGTATGGCGCGCACGTCCAGGCTTTTCGGCACGCCCTCAAGCAGTATATGCGCGGCATCCCGCAGCACCCGCCAGGCGCCGCGGCCGAGAATGAAGGCAATGATCAGGGCGAGGATGGGATCCACCCGGGTCCAGCCGGTGAAGTAGACCACCGCCGCCGCAACGATGGCCGCGGCGCTGCCGAGCAGGTCGCCGAGCACATGCAGCGCGGCGGCGCGCACGTTGGCAGTCGGTTCGGTGCCGTGCAGCCACCGGTAGGCGATGAGGTTGATCGCAAAGCCGATGCTGGCAACGATGAACGCCGGAATGGGGATCATGGCCTGGGGGGTGCGAATGCGCTCGTACGCCTCGTACAGAATCCACAGCACCAGAGCCGCCAGGGTCAGGCCGTTCAGGAATGCGGCGAGTACCTGGAAGCGGTGATAGCCGTAGGACAGCCGGGCATCCCCGCTGCGCCGCGACAGGTGCATGGCGCCCCAGGCGAGCCCGAGCGCCGTCGCATCCAGGAACATGTGCCCGGCATCCGCCAGCAGGGTCAGCGAGTTGGTCAGGATGCCGCCGGCGACTTCCACCAGCATGAACCCGGCAATCAGCAGAAACGCTCGCCGGAGAACCGTCTCCTGGTGGTGATGATGCTGTTCGGGAAGCGCCACGCGGCTCGCCCCTTGCCAGACTGCCTTCCCGCGAATTATAGCGCGGCTTGATTTGCTGCTTTGCCGCTTTTCGAGGGAACGCCATGGAACGGATGCTGCTGGAGTTCGACGGCAAGGTCGCCGTCCTCAAGTTCAATCACCCGGAAGTGCTGAACGCGATCGGCGCGCAGATGCTGGAGGAATTCTCGGAAGCGCTCCGGGAGGGCGCCATGGCCATGGCGCGGCGCCTGGCCGACGGTCCGCGTTCGCTCGCGATGATCCGCGGGGCATACTGGAATACCTGGCACAATGCATTCGAACAGTAACTGGATCTCGACTCGAGGCTGCAGAACGAAGCCGGTGCGACGGCGGACTTTCGGGAAGGCGTCAGCGCGTTTTTCGAGAAGCGCCCGGCCCGATTCCGCGGCCGATAGCGTACCTGTCCGAGGGAAGGCGCGCCCGGTTCAGCCTGGCAACGGCGGTCTGGAGGTGCCTGGGTCCGCGCAGCGTTTCCCTGAACGCGATTTGCCCGGCGCTGTCGATCACGACCAGGGTCGGGGTCTGCATTACCTGCAGCGCCACTGCCAATTCGAGGCCGACGAAGTAACGTTCGGGATCCAGCACGTTCTCCGCGGCGTAGCGCGCCTGGACGTCCACGGGTTCGTTGCCGCCGGCGTAACAGGTCAGGAGGTCGAGGTGCTCAAGCGCCGGTTCGAACACCGGGAGCAGGGCCTTGCAGATCGGGCAGTCCGGCCCGATGAACAGAATGGCGAGGGCGCGGTCCTGCGCGAAGTCGGCGAGCGGGGCACAGGCGCCAGTGACGCTGGTGAGCGTTAACGCGGTGGGGTCAAGGGATTGCGGTTGCCGATTCCTCTGTGGGGCCACGCCGGCCGGCGCGGTACGTTCGTGCAGCACGCCGATCTGGCGAGCCAGCGACAGAACCACGGCGCCAAGCGCCAGTACTGCCGCCAACAGCCCGATGTTCGAAGCGATCAACGCGTTCATGCCGTATTCGTTCCTGGATCTGGCGGCGTTGAGGCCAACGGCGCAGAGTTTCGGGCTGACGGAACCCACAGACCGCCCCATCTGTCCGGAAAACCTGCGCCGCGGCTCTTGAGCCAGCCGCACCGGCTGCCGCGCCGGGCGATGCCGCGGGCGGCGGTCTCGGTCTAGTGGTCGAACCTCCTAGAAATGAGTGGTCAGTGGCCGCCGGAACGTTCCGCGCAAGGCGCGGTCGCGCAGACGTAGGCGACCTACTTCAAGCGGTCGCAACGCCGTGCGGGGCGTTCCGGCGGCCACCCGCAGGGCGCGCCCACAAGCGCCCATCTGTCCGTGTGCGAGGGGTACCCCCTCGCGCTCCCGGGCTGAGGGCTCCGTTGTCGGCTCTTGACGTATGCCGGATACGTCCGCAAGCCGACGCCGCGCATCTGGACGCTTGTGGACGCGCTGACCACTCATTTCTAGGTGGTTCGACCACTAATTGTCCAGGTATCTCATCGGTTGAGCCCTCCGGATTGCGCGTTGTAGAAGGCATCGGGATCCTTCTGCTGCATGTATTCCTGAACGGAGCCGAGTTTGCGCTCCTTGGCCTCGAACAGGCTCTCGAGGTGTTCACGGGAGTTGACGAGGCCGAGGGCGGCGATGCGGCCGCCCTCGTCAATCAGCACCGCGTAGGGGAGTTTGCCGACCCCGTAGGTCTCGCCCAGCGTGCGCGAAAGCACGTAAGGGAACGAGGCGAGCCCATGTTCGTCGACATAGGCTTGATGTTCGGCGGCTTTGCCGCCGTCGCTCGCGAGCACGATATCGACCCGGTTCTCCGATTTCGCCACGGAACGCAGAACCGGCAGCAGCGTCCGGCTGATCGGGCAGTCGGGCGCCAGGAAGAACATCAGGGTGCTCTTCGACTCCGCTGCATCGGCGGGCGTGCCGCCCAGGGTCAGCGGGTTGCCGCCGAGGTCCCGCACCTCGACTTCGGGCGCCGCATCCCCGGCTTTCAGGATCCGGTTCACCGTCAGCGCGCCGGCGGGGGCGATGCGGTCGTACAGCGACGCCACCTGCCGGGTCAACGCATAGACGAGCAGCCCGAGCGCCAGCACCGCGAGCCAGAGAATCACGTTGGAGGCGACCAGCAGACTATCCATCGCCGCTCCCGGTCAACGGGGCGATGCCCGGGTTCGCCGGGCGGGCGCCCGGCAGGCGCGTATTCCACGCATCGGTCATCCTTCCTGCCAGACCGGCGGTTCCGGCCACGCCTTCGGACGATTGGCCAGCAACTGATTGGCGATGGCGTAGGCGCACCACAGAAAAACGGTCGGCGCCGCCGCCAGCAGGTAAAGGCCGGGTGTGGCCTGGGTGGCCGCGGCCGTTCCGGCCGCCCAGGCAAGAACGAGCAGAAATCCGTTGCGGGCGATCAGCCATCCGGACAGGGGCGTTGGCTCGCCGCCGCATCCGCAGTCGATGGCGATTCGGCCGCGCGCCAGATTGACGGCGATGGCTCCGGTGTAGACGCACAGCAACAGCGCGGCCATGAACGCGGCCGCCGCCCGGGAAACCAGGCCCGCCGGCGCCAGGAGCGCAAGTCCCGCGGCGGCCTCCGCGGCGATGACCGCCGATGCGGCGGCGGGTACGAGGGATTCCGGCAGCAGGCGGTATTGACCGAGTATGCCCCGGAAAGCCAGGTAATTGCGCAGCTTGTGCGTTGCAGCGAACAGCAAGATGCCGGCAAGGGTCCAGGCCGACGCCATGGCGAGCGCTTCGGACACTAGCGCACGCCTCGATTGGCCAATGCGGTCTGCGTCTGCACGGCCAGGGTCTCGATGAATTCGCCGGTCTGGGCGTCAGAGGTCTCCAGCGCCAGGTTACGCCAACCGGTCGAGAGTGGTGTCATGTTCCGGACCTCCTGAACGCGCTTGTTGCAGTCACCCGAACGCGCGAATTGTGGCGTCCCGGGAGTCTTTTCGCCAGTGCGCGCCGGTGGTGGGTGGTTCAGGAGCCGGCGCGCCGTGCGGAACCGCGCCGGACAAGCGGCTGCTCCGCCTCGGCGATGTCCCGGGTCCAGTGGGAGACGCAGGGAATTCGGCGGCGGTTGCAGCGCGAGGCGTAGCGCCGGGCGATGTCGGTGACTTCGGTCAGCAGTCCCTGGCGCAGGGTGGTCGGCTTGAGCCCCAGGTTCAGGAGCCCGGTGTTGGCCGCTTCCAGATCGTTGGCGTCTGCCTCCTTGCGCGGGTTGGGTACGTGCTCGATCGTAGCACCCGTCAGCTCCGAGACCAGCTTCGCCAGGTCGATCAGGCGGTGCACCTCGGTGAGCTGGTTCAGGATCTTCACCCGCTCGCCCCGGGCCGGCGGGTTCTCGATGGCGAGTTCGATGCAGCGCACGGTGTCCTGGATGTGGATGAAGGCCCGGGTCTGGCCGCCGCTGCCGTGGACGGTGAGCGGGTAGTCGATGGCGGCCTGCATCAGGAACCGGTTCAGTACCGTGCCGTAGTCGCCGTCGTAGTCGAAGCGGTTGATCAGGCGTTCGTCGAGGCGCGTTTCCCGGGTCTGGGTACCCCAGACGATGCCTTGGTGCAGATCGGTGATGCGCACCTCGTCGTTCTTGTTGTAGAAGGCGAAGAAGAGCTGATCCTGGGTCTTGGTCATGTGGTAGACGCTGCCCGGATTCGCGGGATAGAGGATTTCCTGCTCCACTTCGCCGCCGTCGCCGGCCGTCATCTTCACGGTCAGGTAGCCTTCCGGCAACTTCACGCCGGTGGAGGAGTAGCCGTATACGCCCATGGTGCCCAGGTGCACCAGGTGGATGTCCAGACCGGACTCGACGATGGCGGCGAGTACGTTGTTGGTGGCGTTCAGGTTGTTGTTGACGGTGTAGCGCTTGTGCCAGGACGACTTCATGGAATAAGGGGCCGCCCGCTGCTCGGCGAAGTGGACAATGCCCTGGGGTTTTGTTTTGCGCAGCAGGTTCAGCAGCCGGTCGTAGTCGGTGGCAACATCGAGCCGTTCGTAGGCGATGGTTTTTCCGGCGATCTTCCGCCAGGCCTGCAGGCGGGCCGTGATGGTGCGGATGGGCGTCAGGCTCTGCACCTGCAACTCGTTGTCGATGTTGCGCCGCGAGAGGTTGTCGACGATGGTGACCTCATGGCCCTGCATGGACAGGTGCAGCGCCGTCGGCCAGCCGCAGAAACCGTCGCCCCCCAGTACGAACACCCTCACGCCGTTCCTCCTTCGCGGACCGCGGCGGCGGGCTGTTTCAGGGCGAGCAGCGCCAGGTTGCCGAAGAACTGGCGGGCGGAGACATCCCAGGTGTAACGGAGCGCGTGGGCGCGGCAGGTCTCGGGATCGATGTCGAGAGCCGCCTCGATGGCGGCGGCGAGATCGTTACTCAGTACGCCCGCGCCGCTGCCGCCGATGATGTCGTTGGGGCCGGGAACGGGGAATGCCGCCACCGGCACGCCGCAGGCGGCCGCTTCGAGCATGACGAGTCCCAGGGTATCCGTCTTCGAGGGGAAGACGAGTACGTCCGCGGCGCAGTAGTGGGCGACCAGTTCGTCGCCGTAGCGGGGACCCAGAAAGACGGCGTCGGGGTACTTCGCCTGCAGTGCGGCGCGTTGCGGGCCGTCGCCGACCAGCACCTTGGCGCCCGGGAGACTCAGGCCCAGGAAGGCATCGAGGTCCTTTTCCACGGCCAGGCGGCCGACGTACATGAGGATGGGCCCGGGTAGTTTGAGGTCGGCGGGGGGGACCGGGCGGAACAGTTCGGTGTCCACACCCCGCACCCACTGTGCGAGCGAGCGGAAGCCTTGGCGGGCGAGGACGGAGCGCAAGGTTTCCGTCGAGTACATCGTACGGGTTGCGGCGTTGTGGAACAGGCGCAGGAGCGCGAACGACCAGCTCTCGGGTATGCCGCCGCGGAGCTTCAGGTAAAGCGGGAACATGGTGTGGAACGAGGTGGTGAACGGGATGCCGCGGCGCTTGAGCCAGTGTCGCGCGCACCAACCGAGGGGCCCTTCGGTGGCGATGTGAACGGCGTCGGGGGCGAAGCGCGCGATCATGCGTCCGACCCGGCCCGGGGTCGTCAGCGCGAGCCGAATCTCGGGATAGGTGGGGCAGGGCACGCTCCTGAAAGGCGCCGGCCCAATGACCTCGACTTCGTGACCCATGCCGGTGAGCTGGTCCCGGGTTGTCGACAGCGCCCGAACCACGCCGTTCAGTTGCGGGTACCAGGCATCGCTGACGATCAGTATTCGCAAATCAGCGCCCTTCCACCGTACCGTTGTCCTGGTGACGTTACATTAAGGAAGCCGGGGCGGAATGTCATCCTCGCCGTTCCTGGCGATTGCGCCGGTTTGGGGGTGAAATAGACGCATGTACCGAATTCGTCGACCCGGACGCCGGAGCGGATGAAACTGGTTTTCAGCCGCAAGGGATTCGACAGCGCCACGGGGGGCTTTCCGTCGCCTATCGTCGATGGCGTACCGGTGAGCCTGCCGATTCCGGCACGGGAGCGGTCCCACACCACCTATGGCGATCTGGGGCTTGGCGGGCTCGTGGAGCAGGTGACCGGGGGCCGGCTGGCCGCCGCGAGCTTGTGCCACTGCGATCCGATGTTCGAGAACGGCCGGTGCGCATTCGGGCAGATCGGGGCGGCGCAGAGCCATCTGGCGAACAGCGGCGTGTCGGCGGGCGATGTGTTTCTTTTCTTCGGGCTTTTCTCGCACCTCGACGGAAGCGAGCGCCATCATCGGATATTCGGCTATCTGCGGGTGCAGGAACGGCTTTGTCTCGGGGCCGATCCGGGTGCGGCTCGCCAGCCGGGCGGGTTCGGGATACGTCATCCGCACACGATCGGACGTTGGCCGCGGAACAACTGTCTCTATGTGGGCCGGGGTTCAAGTGCGATGAATGCGAGCGATGGGCTGCGCCTCAGTTGGCCGGGCGGCCCCGTCAGCCGTTGGCGGGTGCCGGCGTGGTTGCGGCGAACCGGGTTGACCTACCACGGGCGCGCGGACCGCTGGGAAGGCGAGGATGCGCTGCGTACCGTGGGGCGGGGCCAGGAGTTCGTAACCGACATAAGCCGGCATGGCGAGGCTCGGACATGGGTGGAGGATGTGATTGACGCAGTTGATCGGAAATATCCTCCGCTGCCGCTACAATAGCTCGCCGACGGTACCGGGTGGGGCTGGTTCCACCCGTCCGATCCCTTGACTCCCGGCAACTTCAGGGCTCCTATGACTTCTTTTTGTGCTTTCCTGGTCGAGAAGACCGAAACTGACGGTCGTCCCCGGTTTCCGCGCAGCATCGTGGAACGCGACACCGCCAGCCTGCCCGAGGGCGAACTGCTGATCGATGTGGCGTATTCGTCGCTCAATTACAAGGATGCGCTGTCGGCTACCGGCAATCCCGGGGTCACCCGGAATTTCCCCCACACGCCGGGCATCGATGCCGCGGGTACGGTGGCGGAATCCTCGTCCGACGGGTTTTCGCCGGGCGACGAGGCGATCGTCATCGGCTTCGACCTGGGGATGAATACATCGGGCGGCTTCGGGCAGAAAATCCGCGTGCCGGGCGCGTGGGCGGTGCCGATGCCGGACGGTCTCGATGTCCGGTCCAGCATGATCCTGGGCACAGCGGGTTTCACGGCGGCGCTTTGCGTGCACAAGCTGGAACTGGCGGGCATGAACCCCGGCAGCGGCCCGGTGCTGGTTACCGGCGCGACCGGCGGCGTCGGGTCGGTGGCCGTCAAGCTGCTCGCACACCTCGGCTATGAAGTGCATGCGGTAACGGGAAAGGCGGCGCAGCATGGCTTCCTGCGCGGCCTTGGGGCGGTGGAAGTACTGGGTCGCGACGATGCGCTCGCAGGGGCGGGCCGGCCGCTGCTGCGGGAGACCTGGGGCGGCGTGGTCGATACCGTCGGCGGGCAGATGCTGGTCAACGGGCTCAAGTCGCTGCGCTACGGTGCGAGCCTGGCGGCCTGTGGGCTGGTGGCATCGCCGGAAATTCCGGCAACCGTGCTGCCGTTCATCCTGCGTCACGTGAATCTGCTGGGTATCGACTCCGTGCAATTGCCGCTGCCGCACAAGGCGGAAATCTGGAACAAGCTGGCCGGCCCGTGGCAACTGGACGGCCTGGAGGGCCTGGTGGCGCCGCTGACGCTGGCTACGCTCTCGGCAGCTATCGACCGTATCCTCGCGGGCGAGATGGTCGGCCGCGGGCTGGTGGATCTGAACGGGTAGCCCGCATCGCTCGCCTCAACCCGGCTCGAAATAGACCCGTTTGTGATCGGTGACCCGGGTCAGCGTTCTGTCCAGGCTTTCCAGATAGGGGCTGCGCCGGGCGTTTGTGCCGTTGATGGTGCTGACGGCCACACGGCGGCGGATCCGCGCGAGGTAGTGCAGGGGAGCCGTTACCGCATCGATATCGGGGTGCTCGGGCGGAACATGGAAGGTCAGCCGCGCGCCCTGGTTTTCGATCACCAGCGCCAGTTCGCCATCCAGGAAGCTCAGGTAGTTGCCCGGTAGCCGCCGTGGCGCCTCCGGCCAGTCGAGGGAGAGGCCGCAGGGCGCGGCGGGGTCGACGGCATTGACCCAGAAGCATTGCGGGGTGCGGTGGTTGCGCAGGCGGTGCAGTGCCCGCGGGGTGATGAACTGGGGGCCTGACAGCCCCTCGAAGAAGTGCCCTGCGATCAACTCCCCCGCAAGCTCCATCACGCGAACCGCCTTGAATAGTTCGCCCCACCGGGCTTCCCGATTCACGATTTCCCGGTTCACCATCCCGTAACGCTCCGCCAGACCGCGCACACGCTCCTTGTCGTCTTCCAACCGCTCCAGCGGATCGCCCGCGGATCGAATGGCATCGACGAGACGCCAATACCCAGGCCAACCCCGAGCGATGGCGCGTGCGCGGCGGCGCGGATTCCGGGTTCCGGCGTCACCCAGCCGAAAGTCGCGCTGCAACCCGGCCCGCAGCGGCGCCAGGCTGTCCGCGGTGACGGCGCCCCGCCAAACCGCATCCCACCACCTGTCGTTGAAATCCTGGGCGTCTTCACCGAAAAGGTCACCGAAAGGGTGGGTGTCCCCAGAACGGTGGGTGTCCCCAAGGTGCGGGTGGGTGTCCCCAAGGCTAGGCGTGTCCCCAAGGCTCGAAGGGTGGGGGCTCGAAGGGTGGGTGTCCCCTTTCGGAAGGTGGGTGTCCCCAGAACTGGAACGGTGGATGTCCCCTCCCAGAGGGTGGGTGTCCCTTTCGGCGGAACGGCGGGCGTCCCCTGCCGCACGGTCGCGGAGTTGGTGGAAGCGGTAGCTGGCGGTGCGGTCGGTGAACAGGGGCTCCGTGGCGGCCCGGGCATCCGCGGCTGTCGCGTCCTGATGGAGGGAGGCGTCTTCCGGGTAGCAGAGGGTTATCCGGCGGTTGCCGGCGCCCTGCCAGGAGAACGGTTCCCTGGTGAAGAACTCGTCGAGCAGATGATCGGCGAAATCGGTGAAGCGGCACGCCATGAAATCGTGAAGCCAGACCCCTACGGGGGCGGCGTAGCCGCTCAACTGCTCGATGGCGGACAGGGCGCCGGAATCCGACCAGGGCCGCTCGAATCCCTGCCATGCAGACCAGAATCCGGGCAGGGCGCGCAGGGGCTTTGCGGTGAAGTCGGCGCGATTGGCGGCGCGCTGAAAGCGCAGCAGCGTTTGCAGGTTCTCGGCGTCGCAGTAGTGGATGGCCTCGCTGGCCTCAACGAGCCTGCCCTTGACGAATTCTCCGCTGTCTTCGAAGAGCCCTCCCGGTATGTGGGGCAGCAGCGCTTCGATCCGAGCCCGGGTGCGGGGGCCGTAGAACGACAGCATTTCACGGGCGATTTCCCGGCCGGTACGGGTGTCCCCCGCGTCGGGGAAAGGCTTGCGGTTCGTTGCCGGATGCGCACACAGGCCCGTGTCCACGAGCGCCCTGGCGGTCTCGAGATGCGCGATCCAGGCACGCCCGCGGGTCTCGAACCGGACCAGACGCGCATGATCGATCTCTGTCGGCCATTCGTCGGAAGGAACCAGTACTCGCTCCTTCGCCCATTCGAGCCATTCCGCGGTGGATTGAGGCCGATAGCCTTCCGCCCGCCGCTGCCGTTTGGCTTCGAATGCCTCGATGACATCGGGCCGCAACCGGGGCCGCAGGGATTCGTCGTTGACCGCCTGCTCGATGAGATCGCTGCCCAGCGCGCTGGCGCCGGCATGCTCCGGGCTGTCGTCCGCGTACATGTAACGGCTCAACTGGTCGAAGGTCACCATGGAGGCGAACGGGCTCGGCGCGTCGATGTCGATGAACGACCGGGTCAGGACACCGGTGTGCAACTCGCCGAGCAGGGTCCGGAGAGCGGGCAGATCAAACTCGTCGACCAGGCAGGTCCGCCACGCTTCCAGCAGTACGGGAAAGTCGCGGTACTTCTTCGTTGCCGTCATGAGCTTCTTCGCCTGCATGCGGCTCATCCAAAGCGGCAGGCGCTGATTGAAACGCTGCCGGGTGAGCAGCAGCGCGCGGCCGGCGCATTCCCGGAAACGGGCGCCGAAGTAACCGGATCCTTCCAGCGACTGGCGCAGCAGGGCATCGAGATTGTCCGGGGTGACCATGTCCAGCAGCGCTTCCGGGTCCAGCTCCCGCTTCAACTGCACGACGACGGCGTTGTTGTCGGCGTGGATGTCCGGCGCGGTATCGAATCGGTCGCGCCAGGCTGCTTCCAGGGCCAACGCCCAGGGCCGGTTCACCGCGCCGCCCCAAAAGGTGTGGATCACCAGTTGCCTCGGCGCATCCGGCCCCCGGTAGCCGCCGGGGCCGGTGCGCACCAGTTCCAGCAGGAGGTGACGGCGGTGCGGCAGCGGCGCGTGCGTGGACTCGCGCTGGCGCTTCAGATAGCCGACCAGTTCTTCGGCGGCGATTGCGTCGAATCCGGCCCTGTCCTCAAGCGCAGCCTGGAGTTCCTCGTCCTCGCCCGCGGCAAGTGCCTGCTCCGCGCTTTCCAGGTATTCGGCAATGCGGCTGGAGAAATGGAAACTGCGATTGAAACTCTCGGCCCGCCAGAAGGGCAGCGACGTGGCGCCGGCGCCGGCCGCGCGCACCAGCACCTCATTGTGCGTAATGCGCAGGATCTGCCAGTTCTGCGTCCCCAGGTTGAAGGTCTGGCCAACCGACGCTTCCCAGACGAATTCCTCGTCCAGTTCGCCGATCAGGGCGCCGGAATCGGCGTGGCGCAACCGGTAGTAGCCCCGGTCCGGGATCGTCCCGCCGGAGTTGTACAGGGCGAACAGGGCGCCCTTGTTTGCGCGCACGGTCCCGTCGATGCGGTCATAGGCAATACGCGGTTTGAGTTCCCGCACCCGCGAGCCGGCGTAGCGGCCGGCGAGCATGTCCAGAACCAGGTCGAAGTGTTCCCTGGGCAGGCTGCGATACGGAGAACTTGCCCGAATGACGGCGAACATCTCGTCGACCCCCCAGGTCTCGGTCGCGCACATCGAAACGATCGTCTGGCAGAGTACGTCAAGGGAGCCCGTCAACGGCGCGAGGGGCTCGATATCCCGGGCCGCAATGGCATCGGCGAGTACCGCGGCTTCGAGAAAGTCCTGGGCGTGGGTGGGATACAGGGTGCCCTTGCTCACCTCGCCGACACGGTGGCCCGCCCGGCCGATTCGCTGCAGGGCGGCGGCCACGGACGGCGGCGACTGAACGAGCACGACTTCGTCGAGCTCGCCGATATCGATGCCGAGTTCCAGTGAACTCGTGGCGACGATGGCGCCGAGCTCGCCCTCCTTCAGGCGTTTCTCCACCTCCGTTCGAATGTCCCGGGCCAGGGAGCCGTGATGGGCGTACGCCAGCGGCGCGGGCAGGTCCTCGTTGATCTTGAGCGTCATCTTTTCGGCGAGGCGCCGGCTGTTGGTGAAGAAGAGGGTGGAGCGGTTGCCTTCGATCAGTCCGCGGAAACTGTCGGACAGCGGGTCCCAGATCTTCTTGCCGTTGGCGGCGGCGTTGCGGGCATCTTCCGGAAACCGCACCCGGAACCGGATCGCCTTGTCCTCCCGGCCGATGACGACCTGCACGGGCCGGGCGGAACCGTCGGGGAGATACCCGCCGATGTAGGCGGCCACGGTTTCAAGGGGTTTCACGGTAGCGGACAGGGCGATGCGCTGAAACTCGCCGGCAATGGCGGCCAGCCGCTCGACGGAGGTCATCAACTGCACGCCCCGGCGGTTGGCGACGACCGCGTGCACCTCGTCGAGGATGAGGGTTTCCACCGTCGCCAGCGACTGCCGGCCCCTGGTGGTGGTCAGCAGCAGGGCCAGGCTCTCCGGCGTGGTGATCAGGATGTCCGGCGGGCTTCTGAGCATTCGCTGGCGGTCGCTCTGGGAAGTGTCGCCGGATCGCGTCTGTACGCTGATGCCCGGATACCCGTGGCCCTCCCGGAGTTCGCGTAGCGGACCGAGCAGATTCCGGCGGATATCGTTGTTGAGTGCCTTGAGCGGCGAGACATAGAGAACGCGGATGCGCCCGGGCCGATTTCCGCTCGCGACAAATCGATTGAGCGACCAGAGAAACGCGGTCAGGGTCTTACCACTGCCGGTCGGCGCGGTCGCCAGCACATGGGCGCCGTCGGCGATGCGGGGCCAGGCCCTGGCCTGCACGTCGGTCGGCGCCGGGAAACGGCTGCCGAACCAGGCCCGGATGGACGGATGAAAAAGTTTCAGGGCGCTCATTGTCCCGATTATGGGGCATCTGGAAAACAGTGCTACGCTTGAACGGTCGAAGACGAAGACGGATGGGCCGAAACGGTGTTGCTCAAGCCGGGAGATTGGTCGGGCCGGGGAAGCCTGCTGGTGGAAGGCGCGAGCCTGGGCAGGCAGATCGAATGCGACCTCAAGATCGAACAGGATCGGGGCGGGTTCACGCTGGTCGGCGGATACCGGGTCAAGGGGGAGAGGAGCCAGGATCTCTCGGTACGCATCGCACCCAACGATGTGGGTACCTACACCGTCGATGCCCAGCTCGGGGCGGTAGCCGCCGACGGAATTGCCAAGCTCGAGAGCGTGCCCAACCTGGGGCTGCTCTGGAATGCGAACGGAACGCTGCATGCCGCCGTCGCCCTGTTCGATGTCGCGGACGGCTGCGGGTTCCGGGGATTCCTGCACGAGGGCGAGCGCACGTTGACCTGGGAGATCGCCTTCTCCCGGAAACAGCATACGGTGAAGGCGGACAATGTGGTCACTTTGAGAAGGCGCCGGTAGCCCTCATCTCCGCCGGGGTGGAATCGACCACTGCCGCGCGCGGTCGCGCGGGCATGGCGTCAAGTGGTTCAGTCGAGGAGCGTCAGCAACGCCTCGCGTTTTTTCTGCTCGAGGTTCCGGAACCCGTTGATCAGGCGTTGCTCGATCTCGTCGAGCCGGTTGCGCAGCACGCGCTCCAGGTGCGGATGCAGGGGTGGCGCGATGTTTGCCTGAGAGCCTTCAATGAACGACTGCTCCAATCGCGCTACAATTTCGGAATTGACGCTTCGCCGATACCGTCCGGCGGCTTCCACGATCCGCTCGCGCATGGGTGTGGGCAACCGTAAGGCGAACTTGTAGGGCTTCTCTTTCATGTGATGCCTCGCCTGCGCGAATCACTCGCCGTGACTGGACGAACAACAACTCATACATTCGCCGCTGCCCCAAATTGACGACGAGACGCCAACATGAACAACGAACTTCTCGGGTGGGAAGTATATTGGATGAGGACCGTCTAGTGGAGCCTCTGCAACGCGGCAATATTCGGCTCGCGGCGACCGTCGTCCTGACGCGCCAGGGGCGCGACGGCATCGAAGTCTTCATGATTCAGCGCCCGGGCCGCGGCGACTTTCCCAACCTGCACGTCTTTCCGGGCGGCAAGGTGGACGAGACGGACCACGTGCCGGATCTCTGCGAGGGCATCGATGAGGCGGCCGCCAACCGCGCCATGGGGGTGGCGGGCGGCGGCTTGCGTTATTGGGTGGCGGCCATTCGCGAATGTTTCGAGGAGTGCGGGGTGCTGTTCGCCACCACGGGGGGCCGTGCGGCAATCGACGGCGAAGATTTACAGGAGCGCCTGTCCGAATACCGCGCAAGGCTGATCGACGGCCGGCTCGACCTGGCCTCCCTGTGCGTCCGGGAGGGATTGCGCCTGACCTGCGACGAGATGCTGTACTTCAGCCACTGGCTGACCCCTGAGATGGCGCCCCGCCGGTTCGACACGCGGTTCTTCGTTGCCGCAATGCCAACCCGCCAGAACACGCTGGCGCACGAGACGGAAACGCAGAACAGTTGCTGGATCAGGCCGGCGGAGGCGCTGCGGCTTTGCGAGGCGGGTGAGTGGCAGATGATTGCGCCCACCCTCACGACGCTGCAGACGATCGAGCCTCATGCGGACTGCGAGGCGCTTCTCGACGCCGTGCGGGGTGAGGCGCACCTGCCGGAATTGACCCCGGAGCTCCGCTTCGAAGGTATGCGGGCGATACGGTGAGGCGAGCCCGGCAGGTTGCACCGGGGGCGGGGCTCCCGATACGAGTTTCGACCCCGGGAGGACCGCGTCGCGGACGCGCGGGGAACAACAGCGACTCCATGGAAGTTGCGCGTTGAACATCGGTGCTCCCGTCATTGCGCTCGATGGGGTCAAGAAGGGGTTTTCCGACGGCCGGAGGTACCTTCCGGTGTTCGAAAATTTCGACCTCGCCGTCGCCCCGGGGGAAGCGGTTGCGGTCTGCGGCCCGAGCGGGTCCGGCAAGTCCACGCTGTTGAATCTGATTGCGGGTTTGCTGGCCGTGGACGACGGCGGGCTGACGTTGCGCGAGGGCGATGTTCTCCACCCCATGCACGACCTGGCTCCGGCGGCGCGCGCCGCGGTGCGGCGGCGGCTGGTGGGCTACGTCTTCCAGTTCTTCAATCTCGTGCCGACCCTCGACGTGCTGGAGAATGTGCGGTTGCCCCTGGCGTTGAACAGGCGCGAAGACCTCGCGCCCCGTGCGCGGCAGCGCCTTGAGGCGCTGGGGCTCGGCGACGTACTGCATGCGTTTCCCGAGACCCTGTCCGGCGGTGAACGGCAGCGGGTCGCCATCGCCCGGGCGATCGCGCACGAACCGGCCGTCGTCCTGGCGGACGAGCCGACCGGCAACCTGGACCGGCGGAACAGCGACCGGATCGCCGGCCTCTTGTGGTCGGAAGTGGAACGGCTGAATTGCGCGATGGTGATTGCCACGCACAGCGAGGCGATTGCCCGGCGTGCCGACCGCATCGTGGAACTCGGCCGTTGAGGCTGGTCGCGCTCAGTTTTGCGCGATTCTTCGCCAGGACGCCCTGGACCACGCTGACGGCCCTGCTCGGAGTATCTCTGGGTGTCGCATCGACGGTGGCGGTTCACCTGATCGGTCTGTCGGTGGCCGCCTCGCTCGAAGCCAACCGGTTGCCGCATCTCGGTGGGCTGACTCATCTGGCGGAAAAGCGCGGCGCGACGATGAGCGACTACTTCGACCTGCGCCGCCGCTGGCGTGGCGGCGAACTGCCGGAGGTGCTGGGGCTGGTGCCGATGGTCGACGGGCAGATCGTCGCGGGCGGACGGCGTTTCCATGTAGTGGGGGCCGACTGGCTCGCTCTCTATAGTCTCCCCGGAGAGGGTGGACGTGCAGGATTCCGGCCCGGGTCGATCGTTGTGGATGCCAGTCTCGCGCTCGCGGAAGGCGACCGTTTGCACCTGGCCGGCACGGCCTGGCCGGTGGCGGGGGTGATCGACTCGGGCGTCAAGGACGGTGTGTTCGCCGACATTGGCGATGCGCTGTACCTGCTGGATGGGCCGCCGGGCCGGTTGAGCCATGTTGGGGTGTCTGCGAGGGATCCCTGGAAACACGTTCGCTCCTGGCTGGAAACCTTGCTGCCGGGGCTGTCGGCGGGGTTGCCGGCAGGGTCTCGGGGACTGACGCTCGGTTGGCGCCGGTCTTCTGCGTCAGGGGTTGACGTGCGAGGACGGGGGGCAGGCGTCGATGCGGGCGGGCCTGACGAACCGGCCGGCGCGAATTCGCGGCCTTCCGGCGCCTGCAAGGCCAACCGGCGGCCAGGCGGCGCCGGCGCTGCAATGACGGAAGCGATGTGTGAGCCGGCGGAATGGGAACTGCGTCCGGTCTCCTACGAACAGCCGGGCGCGAATTTCGCGAACTCCATACTGTTCAACCTGGGTGCGCTGGGCACCCTGGCGCTGCTCGTGGCCTGGTTCCTGATCTATCAGGTTTGCGTACTCTGGCTCCGGCGCCAGGCGCCGGTGCTGGAAAGCCTGTCGGTGCTGGGCGCAAGCCGGAGGGAACTGGCGGGTTGTTTCCTGCTGGCGGTGGCTTCCCTGGGGGCGCTCGCCACGCTCCTGGGCACCGTGGCGGGGAAATTCCTGGCCGATCTGCTGACTGGAATTTCAACCGCGGGACTGGATGTGACGCCCACGCCGGAGATGTCGGCCGCCGTGGTCGCGAAGGCGCTGGTTTCGGGCATTGGAATTGCGGCGATCGGCGGCTGGATGGCTTTCCGTCGATGGGGCCGGCCGCTATCCGGGGCGTTGTTCACGGCGGGCCGGCTGCTACTCTGCGCCACGGCGCTGGCGTTGATCGGCGTCGGTGTCGGCATGGAGGAAACCGGCCTTGCAGGAGGATTTGCGGCGATCCTCGCAGCGGCGTTGCTGGCGGTTTCCCTCGTTGCACCGCTGTTGCGGGCGGTTCGACGCTCGCTGGTTGCCGCACCGGGCGGAATGCTGACCCGGCTCGCGATTCGCGAAGCCACCTGGTTTGAGCGCGATATTGCAACGGCCCTGGGGGCACTGGTGCTGGCGGTGGCCACCAGCGTGGGCGTGGGGCTGATGGTGGACAGCTTCAAGCTCGACTTTGAGCGCATGTTGACGCAGAGGTTGGCGCATGAGTTCTACGTGGAGTTGCCGGAACGGGACGCCGGGGCCATGGCGCGCGCATTTGCGGGTGAGTGGCCGGATGCGCGGTTTCAGGTCTACGGCAGCTTGCGTACGCGCATTGACGGCCGCGCCGTGGAAATCGGCCATACGGATTTCACGGCCGTTGAGGCAGCGCGCTACGGCCATGGCGGCGCCCTGCGATCCGACGAGGGTCTTGCCAGCGAAAGTCTGCTCCGCGCTCTCGACATCGGTGTGGGCGACGCGGTCGAGGTGGGCGGTGCGGGGGTACGAATGGTCGGCGCTTTTTCCGACTTCGGCGGTGTTGTGCCGCGACTGTTGGTGCACAACGAAACGGCGGCGAGGCACTTCGGGGCGTTGCATTTCACGGGCCTGGGAATCTCCGGTATTCCCCGCCTGGAACTTGAGTCCTGGCTTGCCGCCTTTGCTCCAGAGGCCGGGGTGCAGCAGCGCGACGGGGCCCGGACGCGCGCTCTGGAGATATTCGACCGGAGCTTTGCGATCGCCAACGCCTTGACGTTGCTCGCCTTGACGGTGGCGGTTGTCGGCCTCTACAACGCCATGGTGAGTCTGCGCCTGAATCGTTTGGCGACCAGGCGGTTGTTGACGTCTTTGGGTGTGACCGCTGCCGAGGATCGCCATATCGAACGGGTCAGGGCGCTCGGCCTGGGCGCTTTCGCCGTGCTGCTCGCACTGCCGCTGGGGCTGGCGATGGGCGCGATCCTGTGCGGCGTGATCAATCCCCGGGCGTTCGGCTGGAGTGTGGAGTTGTCGTTGCCCATGACAGCCCTGGCTTGGCCAATGGCCCTGGGATTCGCCGCCGCCGTTCTGGCTGCGGTGGCGCCGTCGCCCGCGGAGCGATTGCATGCGAATTGATGGCCTGCGCCGTCTGCAAAGACTGGCGCGACGGACAGCTTGGCTGCTGGCCCGCATGTTGCACCAAGCCGCTTGTTGAGTTGCCGAATGTTGTTCGTTTTCAGCGAGTTGGTTTCAAATTCTGGAAGTTTTTCCTGGTACAAACCGCGCTGGCCGTGTCCTCGCTTGTCTTTTGGCCGTGTGCGCGTACGTGCTCCCTCCACCATAGACGGGGCTATGACTCGAGGGGTGCGGTCGCGAGCACTGAAGGCGCGAGCACGCGCACACGGCCAAAATCCGGCGCGATCATCACGGCCCTTGGTGCAATATGCGGGCTGGCCCTCGTGATGGGGGCATGCGCCGGGCCGGAGCCGCGTACCGATGCTCCGGGCCTGAGGATTGGGGATGTACTCGGCTCCGGCCCGGCGGGGGCGGAGTTTGCGCGTGCGAACAACCCTCGCGTATTCGAATTTCCGGCAGACCATGGAGCGCACCCGGAATTCCGCAGCGAGTGGTGGTACCTGACCCTGGCTCTGCAAGATGGCGATGGGCGCGAGTTCGGCGTCCAGTTCACCATCTTCCGGCAGGCTCTGTTCCCGGGCGGCCCGGCGAACGACCCCTGGCGAAACGGTCAGGCCTACCTCGGACATTTCGCGGTCACCGATGTGGAGGCCCGTCTCCACCGCGAAGCCGAGCGCCTGTCCAGGGGACACCCGGCACTCGCAGGCGCCAGGGCCGCCCGGGCGGATGTCCCACTGGTAGCGCTGGTAGGGACACCCGCCGAATCGGCTGGCGCCATCGATAGGAAGGAAATTCATACAGGCGGACCGGATAGACACGAGGGCGGTTTCTCGGTCTGGCTGGAAGGCTGGCAACTGGCCGGGAACGGCGACCACTGGAAACTCGAGGCCGCCGCTGACGGCTTTGCCGTGTCAATGCGCCTGGTGTTGACCAAGCCCATAGTCTTGCAGGGTGATCGTGGACTTTCGCCGAAAGGCCCTGGCCAGGCGTCCTACTACTACTCGGTACCGCGGTTGCAGGCTTCGGGCCACCTCCAGGTTGACGACGACGATCACGCGGTCTCTGGTATCGGGTGGCTGGACCGCGAATGGAGCACCAGCGTACTCGGCGCTCATCAGGTTGGATGGGACTGGTTTGCCCTGATGCTGGACAATGGTGAGGACATCATGGCGTTTCGACTGCGGCGCGACGACGGCGGGCGCGATCCCTACGATCATGGCGTGTTGGTCGATGCATCCGGCCGGGCGCGGTACCTGGGCAGCCGCGAATTCAGCCTGGAGCCGCTTGACCACTGGCGGGATGAGCGGGGCGTCGATTGGCCGATACGCTGGGCGCTGACGGTTGAGGAGCGCCAGTGGCTGATCGAGGCGCCGGTTCGGAATCAGCGGATGGACACGCTCTTGACTTACTGGGAGGGGCTCGTTCATGTTCTGGATCAACGAGGTGTTCGGTCGGGGCGGGGGTACATGGAATTGACCGGGTATCGATGACGAATCTGTACTCCCCGGGTTCCGGGCGGTCTGGCGGGAGCGCCCCTCACACGGATACACGGCATGAACGACGCGCACAGCCGATCTGGTCCTGACGGAGTCGCGACCGCGCGCGTTCTCGTTGCCGGCTCGTCCAATCGGGTCATGGCCCTGCAACGTTCTCTCGCAACCCGCGGTTTTCGGGTGGAAACAGCCCTGCACAAGGAACGGCAGCGCCCGCTTCCCGATGCCGGCCCATTCGATCTGGTCGTGCTGGACCTGACCCGACCCGGGTTGGATCTGCCGGAATTGCTGGGTCGCTCGACGGCTCTTGCGAACGTGGAATTCGTCGTCCTTGGCGATGAATTGAGTTTCGCCGAATTGTCGGAGGTGCTCGACCGCCGCAGGTTCCTCATGCTCGGGAACCCGTGCGGGACGGACGAGGTGATCGCGGCAATCGAGTTGGCACTTCTTCAGCGGCAGCTAAAATCCGAGAATCGGGAGTTGCGGGCACGCCTCGACGACGTGAAGGAACGCGGGGCGGCGGACCGGCTTGCGAACTTTCAGGCTCATCACGATCTGGTGACCCGACTTCCCAATCGGGCGTTGCTGAACGACCGGCTGGACACGGCTATTGCTCGGGCGCAGCGCAGCCAACGCAAGTTGGCGGTGATGTTCCTGGACCTCGATGGGTTCAAAGCGGTGAACGACAGCCTGGGCCACGACCTCGGAGACCGGTTGTTGAAAGCTGTCGCCGAACGACTGCAGGGTTGCATACGCCGAAGCGACACGCTGGCGCGTTACGGAGGCGATGAATTTGCGCTGCTGTTGCCCGACGTGGGCGCGCGGGAAGACGCTGAACTCATAGCCGGCAAGATCCTTGGATGCCTGGACGACCCCTTTCCGATTGCCGGCCGACGCTTGAGCGTCGGAGCGAGCGTCGGGATTGCCCTGTACCCGGAGGCCGGCGATCTGGGCGAGATGCTCATCCGCAAGGCGGATATCGCGATGTACCACGTCAAGAGCCGGGGCAAGAACGCCTACCGATTCTTTTCGGAGGAGATGGACCCGGCCAACTCGGGACATTTGGCGACGGATCGTGAACTGCATGCCGGATTGATACGGGGCGAACTCGACGTTTACTACCGGCCGCGGGTAAGTCTGCTGTCCGGACGCGTCACGACGGTAGAGGCTGCATGGCGGTGGCGGCATCCCGAGCGGGGATTGGTTGGGCCGGGAGATATTTTGCCGGCGCCAACCGGGGGCGAATCCATTGCGGCGGTCGACGACTTCCTGCACCGGCGGGCGTTTCGGCAAGCCGCCGAGTGGCGGCAGGGGGCCATTCACGACGTGGCGATCGCCGTGGATCTGGCTGCCGCCCGCTTGGCGCAGACCGGGTTCGTCAAACGTTTCATGGGGAATCTGGTTGCCGCCGGTCTCGACGCGGCGGCGGCGACGGTTCAGATCGAGGAAAACGCTCTCATGGAAGGAGTGGAAGCCGTCGCCGCCGAGCTCAACGACTTGCAAAGCCGGGGTGTCCGCGTAGTGGCCAGTGAATACGGGGCGGGTTTTTCGTCCTTGCGATACCTCGAACGATTACCGCTCGCGGGCCTGAAGCTGAGCCCGTCCCTGATACGCGATGTCGAGCCTGTTGAATTGGATCTGCCTGGCGCGGTAACCCAACCGAAAGGGACACGCACCGAACCCAGTCGAAAGGGACACCCACCCGAACCGAAAGGGACACCCACCGAACTGCAAGGCGAACCGGAAGGGACACCCACCGAACCGGAAGGGACACCCCCCGCAACCGGCAGGCGATCGATTGCCGCCATCGCCGCAGCGGCCGGCGAACTCCGCCTGCAACTCATCGCGTCCGGTGTGAAGTCGCCGGAACAACTCGCCTTCCTGAAGTCATGCGGCTTTACCGAGGCCGACGGCCCCGTCTTTTCCCGTGCGATGCCGGCCGCGGAAATTGAGAAACTCTTTACCCGCAATCCCTTTGCATCCCTCGTGGGCTTATAGTGCAATTCCCTTTTCGAGAACTGCCGGACCAGTGAAAGGGTTTACCAGCAAGATTGTCCACAGCGACAGGCAGGGCGCCATCGAGCATGGCTCGATGCACAAGCCGGTGCACTCGACCGTCGCTTACGGGTACGAAGATGCACGTGACCTGGCCGCCGTGTTTCAGGGCACCGGCCCGGGTTTCACCTACAGCCGGCAGGTCAACCCGACCGTCGAGGCCCTGCAGACCAAGATCACAACCATGGAACAGGGTGTTGCCAGCCTCTGTTTTTCGACCGGCATGGCGGCGATTGGAACGATGCTCTTCGCCCTGCTGCGCAAGGGCGACCACTTCGTCTCCAGTTCGTTCCTGTTCGGCAATACCACCAGCCTGTTCCTGAGCTTCGCCAACCACGGCGTGGAAGTCACGTTCGTTGACGCCACGGATGCTGAAGCCGCGGAAGACGCCGTGCAGGACAACACCCGGCTGGTCTTCGTCGAGACGATCGCCAATCCCAGGACTCAGGTGACGGCGCTCGGGGAGATTGGCGCTCTTTGCGCCGCGCGAAACCTCGTCTATGTCGTCGACAACACCATGACCTCGCCCTACCTGTTCCAGCCGGCGGGGGTGCGGGCAAGCCTGGTCGTCAACAGCCTCACCAAGTACATCGGCGGTCACGGCAATGCGCTCGGCGGCGCGGTCACGGAAATGGGCGCCTATGACTGGCGGACATTCGGCAACATCCAGGAACCGTGCAAGGTGAAAGATGGGGCGATGTGGGCGCTCACCCAGGTCAAGAAGAAAGGGCTCAGAGACTTCGGAGCATCGCTCGCGCCCGAAGCCGCGCACCATATCGCGGTGGGAGCGGAGACCCTGGCCTTGCGCATGGAACGGCAATGCGCAACCAGTCGGAGCCTGACCGAATATCTGAATCGACATGAGAAAGTGCGGCGCGTCTACTACCCCGGCCTGCCGGAACACCCCCAGCACGAACGCGCAAATTCGCTGTTCCGCCACCCGGGTGCGCTGTTCAGCTTCGAACTCGACCCGGACGTGGACATCTGGACCTTCATGAACCGGTTGAACGTCATCGTCCGATCCACCAACCTGGGCGACAACCGCACCCTTGCCATTCCCGTGGCGCATACGATCTATCATGAGGTCGGCCCACAATGGCGGGCCAGAATGGGGATCGCCGACTCACTCATCCGCATCTCGGTGGGTATTGAAGATTGCGACGATCTCCTTGACGATTTCCGTCAGGCTCTCGGCTGAGCGGATCGAAGCATCAACGGATTTATTAGAGCAATGAACGAAGCAGTACTGGAAACGAATCTGAATTTCCCCAACAAGCGCCGCGGCAAGGTCCGCGACCTGTATGAACTGCGCCTGGAGAACGGCGATGCAGCGCTGCTGATCGTCGCGACCGACCGGGTCAGCGCCTTCGATGTCGTCATGGCAAACGGCCTGCCCGGCAAGGGCGTGCTGCTCACTCAAATTTCGAAATTCTGGTTCGACATGTTCGCGGACGAGATCGACCACCACCTGATCTCTACGGAT
This sequence comes from Candidatus Azophilus sp., assembly GCA_965220425.1. Classification (GTDB taxonomy): domain Bacteria; phylum Pseudomonadota; class Gammaproteobacteria; order Pseudomonadales; family Azotimanducaceae; genus Azophilus. The sequence continues at coordinate 1,304,977 of OZ244830.1, forward strand.
GTCGCGGCGGTGCCCGGCCTCGACGCATCGCAACGGGCGGCACTGGAAGGGCGCATCATGCTGTGCAGGAAGACGACGGTCGTACCGATCGAGTGCATCGCCAGGGGCTACATCACGGGCAGCGGCTGGAAGGACTACCTGGCAACCGGATCGGTCTGTGGGATCCCGCTGCCGCCGGGCCTGCGCAACAGCGACCGGCTCGGGGAACCGCTGTTCACGCCGTCCACCAAGGCGGCGACCGGACACGACGAGAACATCAGCTTCGAAGAGGGCGTTGACATCGTCGGCCGGGAACTCATGGAATGGCTCGGCGAGATGACGCTCCGCCTGTACCGCAGGGCTCGGGACCATGCGCTCGAGCGGGGCATCATACTGGCCGACACCAAGTTCGAGTTCGGCACGCGTCCAGACTCCGAAGTGCCGCTGTTGATCGACGAGATATTTACGCCGGACAGCTCCCGCTTCTGGCCGGCGGACCGATGGCGGCCGGGGGGCGAGCAGCCCAGTTTCGACAAACAGGTGGTGCGCAACTATCTCGAGACCGTCGTCGCTGCGGGAGAGTGGGACAAGACCCCGCCTGGGCCGGCGCTGCCGGACGAGGTGGTGAAGAGAAGCATCGCCCGCTATCGGGAGGCATTTGAGCGATTGACTGGCGCCGGTTTTTCCTGAATGGATCAAAAAGCGGCCATTGCGCACCATCCGGTTGCGGCCGGGGGCGACGTGCCGGACGGCCGGAGGTAGGGCCGCGGGCCGCCTCCGGTGGCGGCCGCGATCGACGCAAACTGGAACATGGATTGGGATGCGTACAAGGCGCGCTGCGACAGCCCGGAAGTGTGGTCGCGGTGGATGCTTTCGCAAACGCTGGAACTGCTATCCGGTGACGCCGAACTCGGCGCCCCATTGCGCCGCGCACTGTGCGGCAAACCGATAGCGAAACCGTCCCGCCACAAGGGCGGCGCGTCCACGGACATGTTCGAGTTGCGGTTGGACGAAACACGGGCCGAGGCGGTTGTCGCCGCGGTACGCCGCGCGGTTGAACGGGGCGCGGTAACGGCAGGCACCCGGCGCCGGGGGCTCCGGGGTTTTCTGGAAGCCTGGGTGGAGTATCGGCGCTTCATCGCAGCGCAACAACGTCTGCCGAAAGACGAGGACAGTGAATCACGGGAAGGCGGCGCTTGTTCACCGGAATCCTGATTGCCAATCGCGGCGCCATCGCCCGGCGCATCGTGCGCGCCTGCAACAAGGTGGGTGTCCCAAGCGCCGCGGTATATTCCGACGCGGACAAGGACGCGCCGCACCTGGCGGAAGCGGGGCAGGCGATAGCTCTGGCGGGTGTTCGGGCCGAAGAGACCTACCTGAATCGCGAAGCGCTCCTCGCCGCCCTCCGGGAGTCCGGCGCCGATGCGGTGCATCCCGGTTACGGTTTTCTGGCCGAGAGCGCCGGGTTCGCCGAGGCCGTCGCCGAGACGGGGGCGGTATTCATCGGGCCTTCGCCAAAGTGGCTGCGGCAGATGGGCGACAAATCCGCGGCCCGTCGCTTCGTGGAGGAGAGGGGGTTTCCGGTATTGCCGGGTTCAGAACCGGTCGAGGAAATTGGCGCGGCCCAGGCAGCGGCCGAGTCCCTCGGTTACCCGGTCATGGTGAAGCCGGCCGGCGGAGGCGGCGGCGTCGGCATGTTCATGGCGGATTCCCCGGCAGCGCTCGCCGAGCGCTTCGGGCGCGCGCAACTCATGGCGGAGCGGGCGTTTGCCGATGCGCGGGTGTACCTGGAGCGGTACCTGGAGCGTCCACGACACATCGAGGTGCAGTTGCTGGCCGACGGCAACGGCAGCGCCATACACCTCTACGAACGGGAGTGTTCGATTCAGCGCCGACACCAGAAGCTGGTCGAGGAAAGCCCGGCCCCGGCCCTCGACCGCGCGCGGTTGGACGATCTCTGTGATCGTGCGGAGCGGCTCGCCGCCGAGATGCGCTACGATAACGTGGGCACCCTGGAGACCCTTGACGATGGCGCGGGGCGGTTCGGCTTTATGGAGATGAATACGCGTATCCAGGTGGAACACGGGGTAACGGAAGAGGTGACCGGGTTCGACCTCGTGGGTGCGCAGATCGAGATCGCCGCCGGAGGCGCTCTGCCGCAACGTCCGCCAAGGTCCGGACACGCCGTTGAGGTTCGCGTATACGCCGAAGACCCGGTTCGGCACTTCCCGTCCACGGGGCGGATGTCCGTGTTCCGGCCGCCGCGCATGCACGGTGTGCGCGTGGAAACCGGTTATGCAGAGGGCCAGATGGTCACGCCATTCTACGACCCGTTGCTGGCCAAAGTGATCGGTACCGGCCGGACCCGCGAACTGGCCATCGGTCGAACTCTGGTCGGCCTCAAGGCGTTTTCCGTTGCGGGCGTGCGGACCAACATCCCTTTGCTCAGAACCGTGCTCAGTGACGAGGCGTTTCTGGCCGGTCGGATTCACACGGGTTTTCTCGAACGTCGGAAGACACCCTGATCTCGGCATGCGGGAGACGCACGAACCACGATTCCTGTTCAGTTTCCACCCCGGGTAGCCGGAGCGCTGACGCCGAAGGAACTCATTTCGTTCCAGGGATGAGAGCGCCGACCGTAGCGATGGTACTATTTGGCGCCTCAACTTCCCCGGCCAATAAATTCCCGCAAGTCAATAGCTTGAAGTTCCGTTCCATTGAAGCCGCGAAGACGGGGAATTTTCCTGGTCGCCCGTGTTACATTGCCCGGCCGAATTTCATCGGCATGGCGGAGCCCGGGTGGCGCGTCCTGCTTACCGACAACGCATCGATCGAGGAGTGAGGCATGACGGATCTGGTGACTGTCGATGTGGCGGAAGGCGTGGCCGATGTGCGGCTGAACCGGCCGGACAAGTACAACGCGCTGAGTCCAGACATGTTCAGGGCGATCGTCGACGCGGGCGAGCGGCTCTCCGAAGCCCGGGAAGTGCGTGCGGTGGTGCTCTCGGGTAACGGCCGCGGCTTCTGCGCCGGGCTCGACATCGGCAGCATGCAGCGCCTCGCCGATTCCACTGCCGATACGGGCTCGATGCTGAATCGCGACGAACGGCCCGAGAATCGTGCCCAGCGTCCTGCATACGTCTGGAAGCGCCTGCCGGTTCCGACCATCGCGGCCGTGCACGGCGTCGCCTACGGGGGCGGGCTGCAGATCGCGCTCGGCGCGGACATTCGCATTGCCGCGCCCGATGCCAGGCTGTCCGTCATGGAGATCAAGTGGGGACTGATTCCCGACATGAGCATCTCCCAGACGCTGCGCGACCTCGTGCCGCTCGATGTGGCCAAGGAGCTGACGTTTACCGGCCGGGTACTGAGTGGGTCGGACGCCCGGGAACTGGGCCTCGTTACGCGGGTTGCGGAAGATCCACACGCGGCTGCCATGAGCCTGGCCCGGGAGATTGCCGGAAAGTCGCCGGATGCGGTTCGCGCCGCCAAGCGGCTCTACGAGTCGAGCTGGCGTACCGAGGCGCGGGACGGGCTGGAACTGGAAGCGTCCCTGCAGACGGGATTGATCGGATCTCCGAATCAGGTGGAGGCCGTAAAAGCCAATTTCGGGAAGCGCAGCCCCCGCTTCACGGACTGACGCCGGGATGCCATGAGCTGGGAGGAAGAGGTCCGCGAACTGGAACGGCGCCGGAGTCTGGCGCGGCAACAGGGCGGTGAGCAGGGCATCGCGAGGCAGCACGCCCAGGGGCGGCTGACGGTTCGCGAACGCATCGACGCCCTGCTCGATGCGAACAGCTTCCAGGAGCACGGGCGCGCCACCGCCGTGCCGGACTATGACGACAACGGTGAGTTGCTGGGCTACGTGCCGGCAAACTTTGTAGTCGGATTCGGCGAGATCGACAAGCGCCGGATTGTGGTGGGCGGCGAAGACTTCACGCTCAAGGGCGGCTCGCCCAATGCCGCGGGATTGCGCAAGAGCGTCTACGCGGAACACCTCGCCTGTCAGTACCGGGCGCCTCTGGTGCGCATGCTCGAGGGAGGCGGAGGCAGCGTACGGGGCTCGGGCCGCCAGGACGGTACGGTCGGTCAGCCGGTCTTCAGCGAACCGCGCTTTCGCATCGTTGCCGATGCCATGGGCGAGGTGCCGATCGCGTCCGGCGCGATGGGAGCGGTGGCGGGGTTTCCGGCGGGACGGTTGGTCGCTTCGCATTTTGCCGTGATGACGCGGCACACGGCCCAGGTGCTGATCGGCGGCCCGGCGCTTGTGACACGGGCACTTGGCGTCAGGCTCTCGAAGGAGGAATTGGGTGGCGCCGAGGTGCATGCGGCCAGTGGCGTGATCGACAATGTGGCGGAAGACGAACACGATGTGTTCGCCCAGATCCGGCGATTTCTCAGTTATCTGCCTTCGAGCGTCTGGGAGCGCGCGCCTCGTGTGGCGAGCGAGGACGATCCGGAGCGCATGGAGGAGGACCTGCTCGCGGCGGTTCCCCGGGACACCGACCAGCCATTCGACATGCGGGCGATTGTCGGGATGGTTGTGGACGAAGACAGTTTCTTCGAGATGGGAAGCGCTTTCGGGCCGAGTCAGATTTGCGGGCTCGCGCGGTTGGACGGGCAGCCCGTGGGCGTGCTCGCCAATGACAACCGCCATGCCGCCGGCGCCATGACGGCGGAGGCGGCGCAAAAGTACAGGCGCTTCGTGGAGATGTGCGACACCTTTCACGTGCCGGTGGTCAATTTCGTCGACCAGCCCGGCTTCATGATCGGGCCGGCGGCGGAGCGGGCGGGAACCATCCGCTACGGCATGGCGGCGGTGGCCGCCGCGGCGCAGGCCACCGTTCCCTGGGCGGTCATTCAGGTTCACAAGGGTTTCGGGGTGGCGACGGCTGCCCACTATGCCCCGGGGGCCTACGTTCTGGCTTGGCCATCGGTGGAAACTGGCGCCTTGCCGCTCGAGGGTGGGGTGGCGGTAGCGTTTCACCGGGAGATTGCCGCGGCGTCCGACCCCGGCGCGAAGCGCAAGGAGTTGGAAGACCGCTTGCGATCGGCCCGGTCGCCCTTCCCGGCGGCCGAGTCGTTCGCCGTGCACGAACTCATCGACCCCCGGGAAACCCGGCCTTACCTTTGCCGCTGGGTGGGCTGGATTCAGCCCCGGTTGGAAACGCTCAAGGGTCCCGTGCGATTCGCAATGCGGCCTTGAGCGAGTCATCGGGCAAACCATACTGCGTCCCGGCCAAGTCGACAAAAGGAAGCGATTCGCAGCGATGCCGCGCAATCCGATCGAAAATGCAGCCGTATTCGAGGTCTTTCAGACCTACCCTCCGGCAAACCATAAGCGGGCCATGCAATTGCGTCGGCTGGTGGGTGTCCCCAAGCAACGAGGTGGGTGTCCCCGAATTGGCAAAGCGGGTGTCCTCAGTAAAGCAGCCTCGTATTTGTCCTCAATATGAATACAATACATGTGAAATGAACTTGAAATTGAGTTGTACTCATGTCGCTGATCGAACTACGCCATCTTCGAACCCTAAGCGCCCTCCGGGATACCGATAGCCTTGTAGAAGCCGCGGAGCGGGTATTCCTGACCCAGTCGGCGCTTTCGCATCAGATAAAGGATCTCGAACAACGGATAGGGTGCAGCCTATTCATGCGCAAGACTCGGCCGGTACGTTTCACCAGCGCCGGCAACCGGCTGATCAAGCTCGCCGATGGGGTGCTTCCCCTGGTGCACACGGCTGAACTGGAAGTCGCGAAACTCGCTGGTGGCGAATCGGGTCGACTGGTCATGGCCATTGAGTGTCACAGTTGTTTCGAATGGTTGCTGCCGGCCATCGCGGTATACCGCGAAGAGTGGCCCGATGTGGATCTGGACATATCCAGCGGGTTTCACTTCGAGCCGCTCCCGGCTCTTGCACGCGGCGATCTCGATGTGGTCATAACCGCGGACCCTGTGCCGGATATGGGGCTGTTCTACTTCCCGCTGTTCAGCTACGAAGCGCAACTGTCGGTATCCAAGAGTCACTGGATTGCCGGGAAGGAATGGATCGAACCGGAAGATCTGGCTTCTGAAACGCTGATTGCCTATCCGGTCGATCGAAGTCGCCTGGACGTGTTTTCGCGATTTCTCGCGCCGGCCGGTGTGGAGCCGAAAGGCGTACGCCAGGCCGAACTGACCGCGATGATGATTCAACTCGTCGCAAGCGGAAAGGGCGTGGCTTGTCTGCCTAACTGGGCCTTGCACGAATACCGGGAACGGGACTACGTATCCGTGACCTCTTTGAGCGAGGAGGGCATCTGGCCAACGCTGTACGCGGCCGTACGCGCCGATCAAGCCGACGCACCGTTCATGGTGGGGTTCATCGAAACGACCAAAAAAATCTGCTTCGCCAACCTGGTGGGAATAGTCACTGCCGAGGCCGGGTGAGTTGGGGAAACGCACCTGGCGGGTGCTTGGCGGGTGTCCCCTTCGCTACCGCTCACGCTAAGGCACGAGCACTCGCTCACGCCATGCTCCGTCGTCCAGGCGCCAGCGCCGCCGGTCGTGCACACCGTCATCGCTATTCAAGTCCAATCGCTCAATTTGCCAAGGTATCAGGTAGAGGCCCCGTGCCGATTCCGGGGCGACGAGGGGGTCGGGAATCTTCCCGGCGGCCAGTTCCTCGAGAAGCCGATCGCGGTCCGCCAGCTCCGAGCTCTGAGCCCGTCGCTCGTAGAACCAATCCAGCCGCTTGGGCGTGTCGGGACGAAGCTGCCAGCTAGCCCGCACCAGTTCCGCCGGCACGGCATCGGTGGTGCAGTTCAACCGATATTGAACACCGAGCGAGTCGAGGTAAATCAGTGCCCCCACACGCTCCATCGAAGGCCACTTCGGACTGGAGGCATTCACGAATATGCCCAGCCTGTCGTTAAGATCTCGCAATACCAGCGTGCGCACCTGCGGATGGTTGCGTGAATCGACCGTTGCCAGTGCGCAAAGCTCAGCGTAGGGGTCTTGCAGTGCCCTGGCGCGAACCCGGTCTTCCCGCAGCCACTGAAGCGGGCTCACCGTGCGGTCGACTGCCTCATGCGGCGGTCGGCGTCGATGATCCGGATCCATCGTTCCTCACTCATGAATCCGGACCCCCAGGTGGCGTACTCCGGGCCCAGCCCCGACTCGATAACTTCATCCAGCGACGCTCCGCCATCGAGCGCATCGAGAACGATCTGCCGGGTTGTGCGTATGGTCTCGAGGTTCTGCAAGACGGCCGCGACGTCACCAAGCTCCCCATGCCCTGGAATGATACGAATGTCGGCAGGCACGGCGGCGACAATCGCCTCCAGGTTCGCCATATAACCACCTACCGTACCCCCGCCTTCGATATCGACATAAGGAAAGCGCCCGTTGAACAACTGATCGCCCGTGTGCAGTACGTTGGCCTGCTTGAACCAGACGGCGCTGTCGCCGTCGGTGTGGCCGCGGGGCAGATGCAGCAGCGCGATCTCCTCGCCGTTGAAATGCACGGCCATCCCGCTCGTATAGGTGATGGACGGCAGAGCCGCTTCGGGCAGGTCCCCCCCTTCCAGCAATCGGACCCGCACATTCTCGTGGGCGACGATGGCGCCTGTCTCGCCGAAGAACGCATTACCGCCGACATGATCCCCGTGGTAGTGCGTGTTCAGGACGAACGCCGGCCGGCCGCCGCCGAGCCCGTCGATGGCTTCCTGAATACGGGGCGCCAGCGGCAGGAACTGGTCGTCCACGATCAGCGTGCCGTCCCCGCCCACCGAAACCGCGACGTTGCCCCCGGCGCCGGTCAGCATGTGAACCGTGCCCGCGACCCGTGCGGTCGATATTTCGACATCGGAGAAAGGGTCGGGCGCCCCGGCCGCCGCGACGCTGTACAAGAGGGCAATGGCCATCGGTGTGGAATGGAAACAGTTTGTCATGTTGTTACCTCCTTAACTTGAAATATTTTAGCGGATTGGGCCTGAGCGTAGCTGACTGCGGAGTGAGCTCACCCGCACTCGGCTTCCCGCGAAAGCGATCTGTTCATTGGGCGACAGCCGGGTGGCTCGGAAGTCGACGTGGGCGCCGGTGGCGCGCAAGCCGTTCGCTGGCCGCCATCCGCTCGGCGCCGGGCATTGCCTCAGGAGTCGGATGGGTCGTCGTCACTCGCTCCATCGTCGCTTGCCGCCGCCGGCTCGCCGGCTTGAACGCCATCGCGCAGATGCCTGCGGATCTCGCCGATATCCCGCTGCATCTCGCTGACGCGATAGACGAGGTCCGGCAGCATGTCCGCTACCCGCCACACCAGATAGGCGATGGCCAGCAGCGCCACAAACGAGAGAAATCCCATGATCGATACCTGTGCAATCCGCTTCCCGGGGGAGATGCGCACAGATATACCCGTTGCACCCGTCCCAGTCTAGCCCGCATATCGCACCAAGGGCCGCGATGATCGTGCAGGATTTTCTGGTCCACATGCGAGAGGCAAGCCCCTCGCGCTCCCGGGCTGAGGGCTCCGTGCGCGTGCTCGCGAGCTTAAAGCATAGCCCCGCCCATGGTGGAGCGAGCACGTGCGCCCACGCGGGCAAAAGACCAGCGAGGGCGCGGCCAGCGCAGTCTATACCCGGCAAAAACTCCAAAAAGCGGAGGTACCTGATTGAAACGCAATGACATTCAGTGGCTCAACAAGCGGCTTGGTGAGATATGCGGGCTGGCGGGTATGCCGGTTGGGCTGGTTCACCGGCGCGCTGCCCGGTACCGTTGACCGGTATGGCGGCTTCCTCGAACTCGTTGGCGGAATTTCGCAAGCGTCTGGTTGAGATCTGCGGACCGGCGGCGCCCGGGGTGATGCGATCGATGCGCTGTCCCAAACGGCAAGCGTATTGGCTGAACCCGCTCGTCGCGCGGCCATCGGATTTCGAACACCTCGGCGTACCCGTTCCAGGGCTCGACGGTGTGTTCAGTGTCGATCCGGATGCGCGTGCGGCGGTTATCCGGCACGACGGGGCCCGGGCCGGGTGGATGTATCCGCTCAACCCGTCGAGCATGCTCGCGATCGAGGCGCTCGCTCCCCGGCCGGGCGAAGAGGTCCTTGACCTGGCCGCCGCGCCCGGGGGCAAGACGGTTGCCCTCGCCGCGTGGATGCGGAACACGGGCCGCATCGCGGCGGTGGAGGCGGTCAGGGGACGATTCCATCGGCTGCGCGCCAATCTCGATCGTTGCGGCGTATCCAATGCGCACCTTTATCTGGCTGACGGACGCAGCATCGGGCGCAAGGTTCCGGAGCGTTTCGATCGGGTGCTGCTCGATGCTCCCTGTTCCAGCGAAGCCCGAATCCGGCTGGACGATCCACTAACCTACGCCCATTGGAAGCCTCGCAAGATCAGGGAGGCGAGCATCAAGCAGGTTGGCTTGCTGCGCTCGGCCTACCGGTCGTTGAAGCCGGGCGGTGTACTCGTTTACTGCACCTGTTCCTTTGCACCGGAAGAAAATGAGCTGGTGGTCAGCCGGCTGCTGAAGTCCGAACCCGGAGCGGACCTGGAATCGGTGGAACTCTCCGGTGTACCGCACGCCGGGGGCCTCGCGGATTGGCGGGGGCAAACCTGCGATTCCCGTCTCGGCCGGACGGTTCGTATCCTGCCGGACGATCTATGGGATGGCTTTTTCGTTGGTCGAATCCGCAAGCAAGGCCCGCCGTGACGCCATGCCGCCGATTTCGGCGGCGGTTGCCGTTCAGTCTTTGGAGAGCAGCCGCGGCGCCACGAGAAGTTCCAGGACGGCCTGGCCGAAATTCAGGCTCTCCAGGCTGTCGAACCATTGCAGGCGGCCTATGCCGAAGGTGGGCAGATTGTCGATGACCCGCTCGCCGGCAAGCAGGTTGATGCACTGAGTGATGCCCGGGTTGTGGGCGACCACGGCTATCGCCTCGACTCCGGGAGGCGTTTCCCGGACGACGTCGAGGATCGCCTCGGGCTCTGCCCCGTACAACCGGTGGTCGGAAACCCGTTCGGCATCGGGGAATGCAGCGTGAACGAACTCGGCGGTGGCCAGCGCGCGGATGGCATCGCTGGTCCAGATCCAGCCGGGATCGAAGGCTTGCCCGGCCAACCAGCGCCGCATCCGTGGCCCGTCGCGTCGGCCGCGGCCGTTCAGGGGCCGATCGAAATCGCGCAGCCCCCGGTCTGACCAGGACGACTTGGCGTGGCGGATCAGCCAGAGCCGCATGGCCGTCTGCCGGCTACCATATGGAGAAGAACTCCTCCAGAGCCTGTAGCTGACCCCCGGATGCGGAGGAGGGAACGATGATGGGCGTCTTTACGCCGGCGTCGAACCAGGCCTCGATCCCGTCGCGCACCTTGCTCGCGGAACCGAACAGCGTGGTATCCGCGAGCCAGCGGTCGGAAAGGCAGGCCGCCACCGCGTCCTTGCGGCCGTCCGCGAGCGCGGCTTCCACGCCGGCCATCTCTTCTTCGTAGCCGGCTTCTCTCCAGTAGTTGCGGTAATTCGGCAGGAAGGCGTAGGAGGTGAGCGTGCGTCGATTCACGGCCATGGCCGCGGCCTCGTCGTCGCTGATGCAGGTGGGGATCATGTTGCCGATGAAGAAGTCCTCCCCGGTGCGAGCCTCCTCGCCCAGGTTGGCGAGCGAGGCCGGCATATGAGTGCGCGCGCCGTTGGCGAACACCATGCCCTGGGCGATCTCCCCGGCGAGACGGATCATCCGGTTGCGCAGTGTGGCGAGGACGATCGGCGGCAATTCCCCGGCGCGCGGAACGGCCTTCAGGCCGGCCACGAAGTTGCGGATGTCGGCGAGCGGTTTTCCCTGCGTAACGCCCAAGCGGTGCATGGCAGGCGCGTGGCTGACGCCGATGCCGAATCGAAACCGACCGTTCGACGTTTCGTGAATGAACGATGCCGTTTGCGCGAAATCGTTGACGTGACGGGTATAGATCGGCGTGATCGTCGTGCCGAATTGCACGCGGCGGGTCCTGAGCGCAATGGCAAGGCAAAGCGACAGGCTGTCGCCCAGGCTCGGCCCGTAAATTCCGGGGAAACCGCGCTGCTCGATCTCTTCGGCGATTTCGAGGGTTTTTCCCCTGCGTCCAGGCACTGCAGCGAGGCTGACCGCTGGCATTCGATGCGTCATGTCCGATTCCGTGACCCGATCCGTGTAGATGCTCTATTTCTGTTCAGAACCAGCGGTGCCTCGAGGTATGGCGGGGCGCCCGGTCGCGATGTGCCTGCAGGTAGTCGTCCCGTTTGAAGAGTTTGACGAGCGCAAGGCCGGCGACGAAACCGCCGATATGCGCCCAGAAGGCGACGCCGCCGCCACTCGAGCCAAGCCCCGGCAGACCGCCGAGAATCTGCAGCAGGAACCAATAGCCGAGCATGAATATGGCGGGTACCGCCACGGTGGTGATGTAGAAGCCCAGGAAGATGAGGGTGTGTACGTGGGCGCGCGGGTACAGGAGGGCGTAGGCCCCCATCACGCCGCCGATAGCGCCTGATGCGCCCACCATGGGGATGGCGCTGGACGGGTCGGTGAGGATCTGTGCGAACGCCGCTGCCGCACCGCACAGGAGGTAGAAGGCGATGAACCGCGCCGGCCCCATGACATCCTCGATATTGTCGCCGAACACCCACAGGAACCACATGTTGCCCAGGATGTGAAACCAGCCGCCGTGCATGAACATGGACGTCAGCACCGTCTTGGGATTCGGCCCATCCAGCCTGCACATCAGGTTGTTGCCGACGGGAATTGCATGGCCGGGGTCCAGGTAGCCCAGCAGGTCGCCCGGCACCAGGCCGTAGAGGCACAGGGATTCCGCCAGCGTGTAGCCGCTTCCCAGGCCCTGCACGAACAACCAGACAAGCGCATTCAGCACGATGATCGCGATGACGGCGACGGGCGTATGGACCCTCGGGTTCTCGTCTCTTAACGGAAACACGGCAAGTTTCGATGCCGGCGGGGAAATGCGTCGAACCGGCGAAAGCGCCGCAAGTCGGCGCGCCCGATCCCGGCGCGCCCTCGGCGGGCGCAAACATGTTGCATCTTTTGACCTTGTTCCGTGGCCCGAAAGTCGGGCCGCGTCATCTTAACAGCGCGGCGAGTTCGGAGACGAGCCGCGCATTCTGCGCCGGCGTGCCGATGGTAATTCGCAGCTTGTCCGTAAGACGTGGCGCATCGAAATACCGAACGAGAATGCCGCGCTCCTTCAGCGCCAGGTAAAGTTCCCGCGCCGTCAATCGAGCCTCGCCGGGCACTTGTGCCAAGAGGAAGTTGGCCTGGGACGCCGGTGCGGAAAGCCCCAGAACCGCCAACTCCCGGGCAAGGCGTTGCCGAGCGCCCCGAACCTCGGCCCAGGTGCTTTCGGCATGCCCCCGGTCCAGGAACGCGGCTAGCCCCAGTCGCTGGCCGAACTCGTTGACGTTGTAGCTGTCCCGGGTCTTGCCGAGCATCGGATCGATCAGCCCCCGCTGTCCGAGCAGGTAGCCCAGGCGCAGGCCGGCGAGGCTGTAGCCCTTCGAGAAGGACCGCAGTATCAGCAGGTTGTCGACGTTTTCGACCAGCTTCACCGAGTCATATCCCAGGTCCGGGTCGACGAAATCGACGTAGGCTTCGTCAAGCAGCAGCATGCCGTTCAGTTCCCCTGCAAGTTCGCAGACGAATTCGGCCTCCAACAGCGCCCCGGAGGGCGCGTGAGGATTGGGCAGGCACGTTAATTGCGCACCGGCGGCGTTCATGCGCCGGGCGAAGTCCGCCGGTGGGCGCCACCTTTCCGTCAGCTCCACGGCGGCGATCGGCGCGGCGTGAATCTGTGCGAGCACCGGATAGAGGGAGTAACTGGGCTGGGTTGTGCCCAATGGCGCGCCCGGTTCCACGAAGGTGGTGATCGCCAGCCGCAGCCCCTCATCACCGCCGTTGGCGACAATCACGTTGTCGCGGCTAAGCCCGTGGTGTTCCGCCAGCGCGCACCGCAGGGCATCCGCGGTGGGTTGCGGATAGGTGCGCAACTCCGCCGCATCGAATTTTGCAAGTGCGCTCTGCACTGCGGGGCTCGGCGGATAGGGGTTCTCGTTGGTGTTCAGCTTGCAGGTATCCCCCCCGGTCGGCTGTTCGCCCCACGCATAGCCTTCCATGCGGCGAATATTCTCGCGCTCGTAGGTCATGTTTCCGGCTGGTCCGCTTCGATGTCCGCCGCCTTGTGCGTCGCGGGCTGCGCCGGGCCCAGCAGATGCGCGAGCCAGACGGTCGACGGGTTGGCCTCCAGGGCGATCTTGGCGGTCATGGTCAGCGGCACCGAGAGCAGCATGCCCACCGGGCCCAATACCCATCCCCACAATACCAGGGAGAGGAATACGACCAGCGTCGAAAGCCCCAGGCCACGCCCCATGAAACGCGGTTCGACGACGTTGCCCATGCCGATATTGACTGTGGCGTAACCCGCTGCCGTCAGCAGCGCATACCCGGGGCCGAGTTGCACGAGCGCCAGCAGCACGGCGGGGACGGCGGCTATGATTGACCCGATGGCCGGCACGAAGTTGAGCAGAAAGGCGAGCAGTCCCCACAGAACGGGGAAGTCGACGCCCAGTACCGTGAGGTAGGCGGTGATGGCGAGGCCGGTGACGAGGCTTGCGGTGGTCTTGATGGCAATGTAGCGGTTCACGTTTTCCGCGAACCTGGCGAAAAAGGGCATGGAGCGGTCCGCATCGCGGAGTACGTCGCGCAGCTTGCGCGGAAAACTGGTCGCCTCGGCCAGAATGAAGATCACCGTCAATATGATGAGGAAACTGTTGGACAGCACGCCACCGAGACCGGCCAGCGTGGTGCCCGCGAGGGCCAGCGCCTCGCCCGGGTTAAAGTTTTCGACCAGCAGGTCGCGGGAAAGTTCGATGCCGTAGCCCTGGAGCCAGGCGATTGCTTCCGTGAAGAGCGCGGTCAGGCGCTCCTGGTAGAACGGGAGTTTCTGGGTGAATGCACCGGCCGATTGAGCGACCAGGGCGCCGACGCCCAGCAGGATCGCGACCATCGCGGCCATCACGATAGCGATCGCCGCCCAGCCCGGCACCCGGTGCCGCTCCAGCCAGAACATGGGCGTGGCGGCGATCGTGGCGATAAAGGCGGCGAGCAGGAAGGGCACCGCGAGGTCTTCCGCCGCCTTCAGGCCGGCGGTGATGACTACGAGCGATGCGAATATGACGAAACCCTTTCCGGAACCCAACGCGAAGTCCTCCAACGATGCTCTCGATTCTACCGCACCTGCATCCGTGAACTCGTATGGCACAAATTCTGTTATCAAACAGTCGTTGACCCGGCGCCGTGCGGGCTTACGGCGCTCTCTTGCCGGCGCGCCAGGCGGACTTGCCGTCCTTATGCGCTGGGCGCAAGCCTTGAAGGCGCCGGCAAGAGAGCCCCGCAAGCCCACTCTCATCCCTGGAACGAAATTGGTTCCTTCGGCGCCCGCGTCAGGAAGTTGGTGAGCGATGCAGGCTGGAACTGATCTACCAGGAGTTGCGCAATTCCCTGAGTTTCAGGAATACGGCCTCATGCGAGGGTTCGTCGTCCATGTCGGGAAACGCTTCCTTCAGTTTCCCGATCACCGATGGGCTGGTCAGGCGGAAGAAAGTGTTGATGTCCCGCTCCAGGGCGATGGTCGTGACCAGCGGATTGGCCGGGTCGTGGGTCCCATCCAGTTCCTCGAGCAGGCTGGCCGCCGCCTCGTTGTCCGGTTCCCGGTCGAGGGTGAAGGCGAGGTTGTTGGTAATGTAGTCGTGGCCCGGATAGACGAGGGTATCTTCAGACAACGCGTCGAGCTGGGCGGCGAACGTCTTGTAGAGTTCCTCCGGGTAACCGCCGTGGTGGCAGTTGCCGGCGCCGGCGTTGAAGAGCGTGTCGCCGGAGAACAGAGCAGGCGTATCCGTCATCGAAAGCAGACAGATGTGGCTCATGGTATGCCCCGGCGTATCGAGCGCGAGCAGTTCCACGCTCTTCCCGACAGCAACCACATCGCCGGCGCTCAACCCCACATCGATCCCTTCGATGCGCGCGCCGGCGTTCGCGTGGGCGAGCAGCTTGGCGGAAGTGGCCGCGATCATCGCGTCGTTGCCGCCGGTATGATCCGGGTGCTCATGGGTATTGAGTACCTGGGTGATCTCCCAGCCCTTGGCTTTGGCGCGCGTCAGGCACTTCTCATGATCGAGGGGGTCGATCGCCAGCGCCTCGCCGGTCTCGCCGCAGGCAATGAGATAGTTGAAGTTTCGATAGGCATTGCCTGTCCAGATCTGCTCGACGATCACGTTGCGCTCCTTATCCGTTGGTCCGGGCCTCATATCCTACTCTAATCCTTGAGCGGCCTTGACGTGAACAGGAGAGTCAGGTTTTTCGTTCAGCGTCCCTCGAGTTGCGGAGCGATGCGGGCTAGCCCGCATATCTCACCAAGGGCCGCGATGATCGCGCAGGATTTTGCCCGCGTGCGCGTGCTCGCGAGCTTAAAGCATAGCCCCGCCTATGGTGGAGCGAGCATGTGCGCGCACGCGGGCAAAAGACCAGCGAGGGCGCGGCCAGCGCAGTCTGTGCCGGGCGGAACCTCCAAAAAGCGAAGGTACCTGATTGAAACGCAATGACATTCAGTGACTCAACAAGCGGCTTGGTGAGATATGCGGGCTAGAGATCAGGCTGTGTGCAGGTAACGGCATGGCCGAGAAAGGCCTCGATGTCGGGCAGGTTGAAGGCATCGTCCTCCGAGACAAAGCTGATGCTGATGCCCTGGGCGCCCGCCCGCCCGGTGCGGCCGATGCGGTGCACGTAGTCTTCCGCGTCTTCCGGCAGATCGTAGTTGATGACATGGCTGATGCCTTCCACGTGAATGCCCCGCCCGGCCACGTCGGTGGCCGCCACAAAGCGCGTCTTGCCTTCCTTGAAGCGGTTCAGCGTGGCGATGCGCTTGCGTTGCGGCACATCGCCGGCCAGAGCTTCGCACTGGATGCCCCGGGCGTTCAGCGCCTGGCTGAGCCGGTGGGTGCGGTCCCGGCGATTGCTGAAGATCAACGCGCGCTCTGGCTGTTGCCTGGTCAGAAAGTCGCCGAGCAAGCGGGTCTTCCTATCACCGCTGACGAGCCAGAATTTCTGCTCGACCGTGTCGACGGCCACGGATTCCGGCGCGATAGCGACGTGCTCGGGTTCCAGGGTCCAGGAATGGGCGAGCCGCATGACGTCGTCGTTGAAGGTGGCGCTGAAGAACAGCGTCTGGCGCGAACGCTTGTGCGGCGTCCGATACACGATGCGCCGCACATCGGGGATGAACCCCATGTCGAGCATGCGGTCGGCTTCGTCGATGACCAGGATCTCGACGGAACGCAGGTCGATGTGGCCGCGGTTCAGGAAATCGATCAGGCGTCCCGGCGTTCCGATCAGGATATCGGTGGGTCCGGACTCAATGGCATCGAGTTGCTTCTGGAAATCGATGCCGCCGACCACGCAGCGAACGGTTTCCTGCATGTGGGTACCGAGATCGTTGGCGTCGCTCGCGATTTGCATGGCCAGTTCCCGGGTGGGCGCCAGCACCAGCCCCCTCGGCCGCGCCGGGCGGGCCGCAAGGGGCGCGTGCCGGGGCTGTTCCCACAAGTGGGTCAGTATGGTAATCAGGAATGCCGCCGTCTTGCCGGTGCCGGTTTGCGCCTGGCCGGTGACATCGTAGTCCGCAAGGCTGAGCGGCAGTACCTGGCTCTGAATGGGGGTGCAATGCTCGTACCCCAGGTCGTCGATGGCCCGCATCAAGGTCGGCGGCAGGGCGAAGTCGTGGAAGTTGGCGGAATCCGGGGCCACCGCCGTGTCAGGAGCGCTTGTCATGCGTCGCCACGGAGTTGTTGCAGGCAGGCGAACTTCACGCACTGGGTGAGTATCTGCATCGCCGTTACCAAGTCGTCGCCGACGGTGAACGTGGGCGCGATACGGATGTTCGCATCGTCCGGGTCGTGGCCGTACGGGAATGTGGCGCCCGCGGGCGTCAGCTTCAGGCCCGTTTCCCCGGCCAGCGCAACCACCCGCGCCGCGGTGCCGGGCAGCACATCCAGGGAGACGAAATAACCGCCTTTCGGGCTCGTCCAGGTGGCGATGCCGAGGCCGCCCAGTTCCCGCTCCAGAATCCGGTCCACCAGCTCGAACTTGGGTTTCAACAGCTCGGCATGGCGGGCCATGTGCTCTTCGATGCGGTCCGCGAGCAGGCGTACGTGCCTGAGTTGCGAGACCTTGTCGGGACCGATGAGCATCGCTTCCATCGTCTTCCGCAGGGCGTTCAGCAGCTCATCGGAGCCGGCGCAGAAGCCGATCCCGCCGCTGGCGTAGGTGATCTTGGAGGTGGACGCGAACAGGGCGACGTGGTCCTCGGCGCCCGCTTCCAGCGCCAGTTTGTAAAGGTTCGCCAGCGGTGCGCGGGGGAACTCGAAGTCGTGCACCGCATAGGCGTTGTCCCAGAAGACGACGAAGTCGTCGGCCGCCGCCCGCCGGGGGAGATCGGCCAGCGCCTGCACCGTATCGTCGGCATAGATGCAACCGGTGGGGTTCGAATATTTCGGGACGCACCAGATGCCCTTGACGGACGGGTCGTTTTCGGTGAGCGCGTGGACAACCTCGAGGTCCGGCCCCGAGTCGAGCATCGGTACGGCGAGCATTTCGATGCCCAGTGTTTCGCAGATCGTGAAGTGCCGGTCGTAACCGGGCGCCGGCGCCAGCATTCTGGGCTGTCCGGTGCGGGACCAGCGCCGTTGGTCGCCCCACAGCCCGCGCTTGAGGGCCGTCTCCGCAATCTGGAACATCAGGAACAGGCTGGAATTGCCGGCGGCGAATACCCGGTCCGGCTCCAGGTCGAGCAGGTCTGCGCCGAGCGCCCGGGCTTCGGGAAGCCCGCGCAGGACGCCATAGTTGCGGGCATCGGTGCCGTCGGCGGCGAGGTAGCTGTCGAGCGGTTCATCGAGCGCGGCGCTCAGTGCGAGCTGGTCCGGGCCCGGTTTGCCGCGGGTCAGGTCGAGGGACAGCCGGTTGGCGCGTTGCAGTTGCAGGTCGCGCTCGAGCATCGCCTGCAGTTCCGCCAGTTCTTGCGGCGAACGATCTGCCAGTGAGGTCATGCTGTTATTCCAGACCCGCCGCTTCGTCGCAGCCGAGCATCAGGTTGAGGTTCTGCACGGCGGCGCCCGCGGCGCCCTTGCCGAGATTGTCGTAGCGGGCGGTGAGCAGCATCCGGCGCTCGTTGCCGAACACCGCGATTTCCAGACGGTTGGTGCCGTTGCAGGCAGTCGGGCTCAGGAAACCGCCGTCGAGGGACCCGCCGGCGGGAAAGGGCAGCACATCGACGAATCGGGCGCCGGCGTAGGTCTGCGCCAGGATTCGCCGAACGTCCACGGGGGTGGCGCCGGCGGGGACATGCTCGGCGAATAACGGCACCTGGGTCACCATCCCCTTGTAGAAATTGCCGACGATCGGCGCAAAAAGCGGCACTTTGGCGGTTCCCGCGTAGTGCTGCATCTCCGGTACGTGCTTGTGCGCCAACTCGAGGGCATAGGGACGTGCTCCCCAGGCTTCCTGCCGCTCGGCATCCGCGCTTCGGTACGCTTCGATCATCTTCCTGCCGCCGCCGGAATAACCGGACAGCGCGTGCACCGACAGGGGCGTTGCCGGGTCCAGTACGCCGGCATCGATCAATGGGCGCACGGCGAGGACGAATCCCTGCGGATAGCAGCCGGGATTGCTCACCAGCCGGGCGCCGGCGATGGCGTTCGGCTGTTCCGGGGAAAGCTCGGGCAAACCGTAGACCCAGCCGGGGTCGGTGCGGTGGGCGGTGCTGGCATCGATCAGGCGGCAGCCGCGGCCGGCGAGCTGCACCGCTTCGCGGGCCGCATCGTCCGGCAGGCAAAGGATGGAAACATCGGCACTCCGCAGCAGGCAGCGCCGCGCCGCTTCACGCTTGCGGCCGGCCTCGGCGATGGCAAGCAGTTCGATATCGCCGCGCCCGCGCAAACGGTCAGCGATTTCGAGCCCCGTCGTTCCCGCCTGTCCGTCGATGTATACCTTGACCGTCAATGTCCGATGCCGTGCCTGGATGGGCGCGGCATTCTACCAGCCCTGTCAGGGTGTAAGCAGGTGGGGGCAAGCCGGTGGGTGTCCCCTTTACATACGCTTTCACGATATTGCCGGGATGGGGCCTGTGCAAGTGGATCGTCTGCGCGCCGGGGTTGAAACTTTCGATCAATGCACGCGTATCCGTTGGGGTTTCCTTCCGAGGCCCCTCAGGCGTGGACGGGCTGTAGGCCGAAGGTTCGGTCTGCATGCCGTTCGCGGTGTTGCAAGAGGGCAAGGTGATCGCCTCTGCCGTACAGATCGGCGAGCATTGGGGCAAGCGGCCGGTCGGGGTGATAACGCCGGGCCAGATGGACGAAACGCAGGGTACGGAAGGCATCGAACCACTGATGCATGGCTTTTCGCAGCGTATGTGGGTGCCTGTGTCGCGCTTGTGCGCTCTCGAGTTGGCGGAAGAATCCAAGTTCTTCGAGCAGATGGCGCGTGCGGGGCTGAATGGAATTGCCATGGTCGATATGCCCGATCGCTTCCCGCAACAGGTCGAAGGACTCGCAGGCGTAGCTGGCGAACGAGGCGACATCGCGCATCGCCCGCAGTGCTGGACCCGTTCCGAACGGAACGCGGTTCGAGAGCCGGGAGCGGATGACGATTTCCGGCCGGGCAGGGGCGAAAACCGGCGCGGTCTTGGCGGCCTTGTTCAGGAGATAGAAGTCTTCACCGGCGTTGCGCCTGGGGACGCCCCGTACCTTGGCATACACCTCCGCGTGGATGGCGATGGTGCTGCCGATGGTGTGGAATGCGTACGGCGAGCCGGCGAAACGCAGCCGGTCGACGTAGTAGCGCAGGTGGAGTTCGTAGCGCTCGGCTCGAGGTGCGAGCCGGCCGGCCGCCTCGTGGCGATAGGGCAACACCAGGCTGCCGGGCCGCGCGGGAGGGTGCTGAAGGTAGTCCGGCGGCAGGCGCACATCGGCATCGGTGAAATAGAGCCAGGGTGAGCGAATCGCGCCCCGGGCGAACAGCGCGCAGGCGACATCGGCGCCGATCTTGCGTGCCAGCCCCACGCCCTGGCGCCGGGGTATCTGCCGGCCCCGGCTGGCGCGGTCGATGGCGAGTACATCGATGCCCCTGTCGGTGCGGGTCCATTGGAAAATCCCGGCGGATTCGCCGGCCAGACGTCGCCACAGTGCACGGGTGCGCGCCAGGGGTTCGGGCGGCGCGTTGTCCGGAGCGTTGACCACAACGATGACGAGCGGGGAGCCTTCGAGGCGGCCGAGCGCAGCGTCGAGGCAGTCCGGATGCTCGTCGTAGCAGGGAACGACAACTGCGTTGTCGTACCGGCGGCGGGAAACCGGCACGCTTCCGGCTTCCGTTTCGCCGTAGCGTGACAGATAGCTGGAGACCCGCTCAGTGCACACGCGGTTCCAGGGGCAGCGCGGCGACGATGTCGGATTCAGCGCTGACGAGCGCCTTTGTTCGGGATTCAACGGCGTCCCTGTCGAAGTATTCCCGGGCGAGATCCAGGAACACCGACCAGTGACGGGCCTCGGCCTGAGTCAGGGCGGCGAAGAACCTTTTCTCCGCGCCCTCCGGCAGCGCCTCGGCGACCAGGCCGAAGCGTTCGTGGCCGCGGCGTTCGACGATCGAGGCGACCAGCAGGCGGTCGAGCAGGTACAGGTCGGACCCTCGCCTGACGAGTGCGTTGAGTTCCCGAACGTAGCGGTCCCGTGTGTCCGGAGCGATCGTCAGGCCGCGTTTGACAAGCAGCCTGACCACCTCCCGGTAGTGGGACAGTTCCTCGACGGCGAGATCGACCATGGCATTCACGAGTGACGGCTTGTCGGGATAGTGGGCGGCGAGGGAGAGCGCCATCCCGGATGCCTTCTTTTCACACGAGGCATGGTCCTGGAGGAAGCGGTCGAAGTCGCCGAGTACAACGGCGGTCCAGGCCGGATCGGTTGGGGTGAGTTTCATCGCCGATTGCCAGGTGCGGTGCGGCAGATTAGCAGGTTTCCCTACTATTGCAGGATAATGGCCCGATGGACAACGGCTACAACCGCGAGGCATCCAGGCATCTCGTCAATCTGCGCCCGGCGTTCGGTTTCCTGCGCCCGTACGTCAAGCAGGTGGTCATCGCGAGCATTGCCCTGGTAGTCACGGCGGGAATCACCCTCTCCATCGGCCAGGGACTGCGGCTGGTCATCGATCAGGGGTTGCGGGGCGGCTCCGATGAATTGCTGGAGCAGAGCATCCTGGTGTTCTCGGTGCTGGTGCTCGGGCTCACCATCGGCACCTTCGTGCGCTTCTATTTCGTCTCCTGGATCGGCGAGCGGGTGAGTGCCGACATAAGACTCGCGGTGTTCCGACGCCTGATCCGCCTGCATCCGGCGTTTTTCGAGAAGAATCTGCCGACCGAGATTCAATCTCGCATCACCACCGATACGACCCTGCTGCAGACGGTGATCGGCTCCTCGGTCTCCATCGCCCTGCGCAATACGCTGATGTTCTTCGGCGGCGTGCTGCTGCTGGTGGTCACCGATCCCAAACTCTCCCTGGTCGTGTTCTTCAGCGTGCCCTTCGTGGTTGCGCCCATCGTGCTGTTCGGCCGCCGCGTCCGGCGCCTGTCGCGCAGCAGCCAGGACACCATCGCCGATGTCGGCGCCTATGCCGGCGAGTCGCTGCGCCACGTCAAGGTCGTGCAGTCGTTCAACCACGAACCCCGGGACGAAGCCGAGTTCGATGCCCGGGTGCACACGGCGCTGAAGGTGGGCGTCCGGCGCATCCGCCAGCGGGCGGTACTGATCGCCCTGGTGATGCTGCTGGTGATGACGGCAATCGCGGTCATGCTCTGGGTGGGCGGACAGGATGTAGTGGCCGGCCGCACCAGCGCCGGGGATCTCGCGGCGTTCCTGTTCTATTCGATTATCGTTGCCGGGTCCGTGGGCGCCATCAGCGAGGTCTATGTCGACCTGCAACGGGCGGCCGGCGCCACGGAGCGGCTCGTGGAATTGCTCGATGCGCCGAACGACCTGCCGGAGCCGGCCCGGCCGGAGACGCTGCCGCGGCGCAAGCACCTCGGGCTGAAGGCCCGCAACCTGCGATTCGCCTATCCGATGCGCCCGGATGTGGAGGTGCTGCGCGGCCTCGATTTCGACATCGCCCCCGGTGAGATGGTGGCGCTGGTGGGTCCGTCCGGCGCCGGCAAGACCACGCTCTTCGACCTGCTGCAACGCTTCTACGACCCGGCCGGCGGCGAGATCCGCCTGGAGGGACATCCCCTCCCGGCGTTGCGCCTCAAGGATGTGCGCGATGCCGTCGGCCTGGTGCCCCAGGACCCGGTGCTGTTTGCGGGCACGCTCAGGTCGAACGTGCTCTACGGCAACCCGAACGCTACCGAGGCCGAACTGGACGACGCGCTACGCCTCGCCCATGCCGCGGAATTTATCGCCACCCTGCCGCACGGCCTGGATTCGGTGATCGGCGAAGACGGCGTGGGTCTCTCGGGCGGTGAGAAGCAGCGCCTGGCGATTGCCCGGGCCCTCCTGACCCGGCCGGCGATTCTGCTCCTCGACGAAGCGACGAGCGCCCTCGATGCGGAGAGCGAGAACTTCATCCGCATGAGCATCGAGGAACTGAAGGGCCGGTGCAGCATCCTGGTGATCGCCCACCGGCTTTCCACGGTGCGGCGCGCCGACCGGATTCTCGTGCTCGAAGCCGGGGAGTTGAAAGCGGACGGTCCCCACGATGCGCTGGTATGCAGCAACGAACTCTATGCGCGCTTCGCGCGCCTGCAGTTCGACGGCGTTGCCGAAGCCCGCTCCGGCGCCGGCTGACGGCGGGCGAAATCAAGATGAGGCGCACCGGGCACGAGCGGCCGGGCAGGTATGCGACAGGGGGGCCGATGCGATGAGTTACGCCACCGAATACCAGCGCTCGCTGGCCGACCCGGAGGGGTTCTGGCGCGACCGCGCGGCGGAATTGCCGTGGCTCCGGTTTCCGCCGACCGTGCTCGACCGGGACCGAAAGGGCGCCTGGCGCTGGTATCACGGCGGCATGACCAACTCCTGCTGGCTCGCCCTCGACCGGCACGTGGACGAGGGACGCGGCGATGCAACGGCTCTCATCTACGACTCGCCGGTCACCGGACAGATCGTCCGCTTCACCTTCGCCGAACTCCGACAACGCGCGGCTTGCGTTGCCGGCGGCCTTGCCGCCCTGGGCGTGGTCATGGGCGACCGCGTCGTGATCTACATGCCCATGGTGCCGGAAGCGGTCATCGCCATGCTGGCCTGCGCGCGCATCGGCGCGGTGCACTCGGTGGTATTCGGCGGATTCGCGGCGCCGGAGCTCGCAAGCCGCATCGACGATGCGCGCCCCAAGGCGGTACTGAGCGCATCCTGCGGCATCGAATTCACGAAGGTCATCGAATACAAGCCACTGCTCGACGAGGCCCTGCGCATCGCCGAACACGCCGTCGATCACTGCGTCATCCTGCAGCGCCCTCAAGTCCAGGCGCCGCTTGTACCGGGCCGGGACCTCGATTGGGCCGAGTGGGAAGCATCCGGCGAACCCACGGACTACGTTCCCCTGAATGCCACGGACCCGCTCTACATCCTGTACACCTCGGGCACTACCGGCCACCCGAAAGGGGTATTGCGCGACAACGGCGGGCACGCCGTCGCCCTTCACTGGAGCATGCAGGCCATCTACGGGGTGGACAGGGGCGACGTATTCTGGGCCGCCTCCGATGTCGGCTGGGTGGTCGGCCATTCCTACATCGTCTACGGCCCTCTCATCAAGGGCTGCACGTCGATTCTGTTCGAAGGCAAGCCGGTCAGAACGCCGGATGCCGGGGTCTACTGGCGTGTGATCCAAAATCACGGCGTCGCGAGCTTCTTCGTCGCGCCCACCGCCTTCCGGGCGATCAGGAAGGAAGATCCGGATTGCCGCCTCAAGGACAGCTACGACATCTCCTCGCTGCGCTACCAGTTCGTAGCCGGGGAGCGCCTCGATCCGCCCACCTATCACTGGCTGTGCGAGCACCTGAGGATTCCCGTCATCGACCACTGGTGGCAGACGGAAACGGGCTGGCCCATCTGCGCGAACCTGGCGGGGCTGGAGTTGATGGAGACCCGGGCGGGCTCGGTGACGATGCCCGTGCCCGGCTATGACCTGCGCATCCTGGACGGGAACGGCAGAGACCTGCCCGCCGGCGAGGAAGGCGCCGTCGCGGTCAGGGAGCCCCTGCCGCCCGGCAACTTTCCCACCCTGTGGGGCGACCACGACCGCTTCATGGACGCGTACTGGTCACAGTACCCGGGTTATTACCTGACCGGCGACGGCGGCTACCGCGACGAGGACGGTTACGTCTACGTCATGGGCCGCATCGACGATGTCATCAATGTCGCAGGGCACCGCATGTCCACCGGTGAACTGGAGGAAGTGGTGGCGAGCCACCCCGCGGTCGCGGAATGCGCGGTGGTGGGCATCGCCGATGCCGACAGGGGACAGGTCCCCCTCGGCCTCGTCGTCCTCAAGGACGGCGTCAACGTCACGGCCGGGGCGCTCAGGGCCGAACTGGTGGAGATGGTGCGCCGTAACCTGGGCCCTTTTGCGAATTTCAAGCGGGCGCTCATCGTCAAACGCCTGCCGAAGACCCGGTCTGGGAAAATCCTGCGCCAGGTGTTGCGCAAGATGATCGACGGCGAACCCTATGTCACGCCGTCGACCATCGAGGATCCGGCCGTCATCGGCGAGGTTGAAGAGACTCTTGAGGGACGGCTTTGAGCGCCCCCGTCAAAGAATCCGCAGAACGCTTTCCGGGGGCCTGCCGATGGCGGCCTTGCCGCCGGTCACCACGATCGGACGTTCGATCAGGATGGGGCGGTCGACCATTGCCTGTATCAGATCGGTCCTCGCCATGCTCTCGTCGGCCAGCCCCAGCTCCGCATAGGGCGCCTCTTTCCTGCGCATCAGGCCCCTCGGTTCCAGCCCGAGCGTTTCCAGCAGCAGTCCGATCGTGGCCACGTCCGGCGGTGTGTCGAGGTAGTGGACGATGTTCGGCGAGATGCCCCGCTCGTTCAGCAGCGCCAGGGTCTGGCGTGACTTCGAGCAGCGGGGATTGTGGTAGATGGTGACGTCGCTCATGACTGCGTTTCCTCATCGGTTGTCTCGGGAGACCTTAGCGCAGATTCGCCGGACTTGCGCGGCAGCGGGGGGGCGGCGATTGCTTCCAATGTTGCTGGTGTCGGCATGCCTTCATGCCTGCGGCGCGGAACCGCCCGCGGAGTTGGCCGGCGGCGGCCAGGTGCGCTTCTCCGAACTGACCGGTCGCTGGCTCGCGATCAACTACTGGGCCGAGTGGTGTGCGCCCTGCCGGGATGAAATTCCCGAGTTGAATGAATTGCATGACCGGCGGCACGAACACGGCCTGGAGGTACTCGGGGTCAACTACGACGAAGTCCAGGGCGAGAAACTGGTCGAGTTGATGAAGCGAATGGACATTCGCTTTCCGGTGCTCGCGGAAGACCCCCGTGCCCGCTGGGGCTACGAGCAACCGGACGTGCTGCCCGTCACGGTCGTCATCGGTCCGGATGGCCGGTTGCGGGCACAGATGAAAGGCCCGCAGACCCTCGAAACGTTGTTGGCTGCGGTCGGCAAGCGCGGGTTGCACTGAGGCAAATGCCCGCCGGCACGAACTCTGAAGGCGCCGGACGACCGCATCGCACGCGCACGCTCTCCCATGCAATAAATTTTGCTATCAGGCAGTCGGTGAGCCGGCTCCGAGCGGGCTTACGGCGCTCTCCTGCCGGCGCGCCAGGCGGACTTGCCTTCCTTGTGCGGTGGTTGCAAGCACGAGCCTTAACCCGCATATCTCACCAAGCCGCTTGTTGAGTCACTGAATGTCATTACGTTTCAATCAGGTACCTTCGCTTTTTGGAGGTTCTGCCCGGCACAGACTGCGCTGGCCGCGCCCTCGCTGGTCTTTTGCCCGCGTGCGCGCACGTGCTCGCTCCACCATAGGCGGGGCTATGCTTTAAGCTCGCGAGCACGCGCACGCGGGCAAAATCCTGCGCGATCATCGCGGCCCTTGGTGAGATATGCGGGTTAATGGCGCCGGCAGGAGAGCCCCGCAAGCCCGCTCTAATCCCTGGAACGGTATTGGTTCATTCGGCGTCAGCGCTTCAGTTCCTCAACCAGCCAAGGCATATGGGGAAAATCACTCGGCGCAATCAGAATGGAATCGCCCCCCCGGCGATGCCGGTATTCCACCTTCCCGTTTTTCAAATTCCGCTCACCGACGGTGATCCGGTGGGGGATTCCCAACAGGTCCGCGTCGGCAAACTTCACGCCGGGCCGCTCGTCCCGGTCATCGAGTAGCGTGTCCTTTCCGGCCCGGGTGCAAAGCGCCGTCAGTTCGTCCGCGGCCCGGCGCACGGTTTCGGACTTGCCGTAGTTGAGCGCGACGATATGCACGTCGAACGGCGCCGTCGGCTCCGGCCAGCAGATGCCGCGCTCGTCGTGATTCTGCTCGATAACGGCGGCGACCAGGCGGGTGATGCCCATGCCGTAGCAACCCATGATGGGCGCGCTGCCCTGTCCCTTGCGGTCGAGGAAGGTCGCGTCCATGGGTTCGCTGTAAATCGTGCCGAGCTGAAAGATGTGGCCGACTTCGATGCCGCGCTGGAAACGCAGCTCGCCCTGTGCGTCGGGCGCCTTGTCGCCCGGCAGGACGTTGCGTATGTCCCGAACGCGTAATTCGTCGACGGGTACATCCCGATTCCAGTTGACGCCCCGGTAGTGAAAGCCGTCCCGGTTGGTCCCGCAGACGAAATCGGCAACCGCCCGGGCCTCGGGATCGATGTAAGTCGGCAACTCCAGACCGACCGGGCCGACGGAACCGGGATTGGCTCCGGTGGCCGCGAAAATCTCCGCGTCCGCGGCGAATTCGAATGGGCTGCCGATTCCCGGCAGCTTCGCCGCCTTGATTGCGTTCAATTCGTGGTCGCCGCGCAGCAACAGCGCAACGGGCCCGGTAGCGCCGCGCACGATGAGTGTCTTCAGACAGCGGGCAGCCGGCAGGCCAAGTTGTTCGGCGACAGCCGCGATAGTGGTCCGCCCGGGTGTCGCCACTTCCGTCATGGGCTCCGCGGGCGGCGGCGGCTTGTCAGGCGGCGCGGCCCTGGCTCTTTCCAGGTTGGCCGCGTAATCGCCATCCGCAGCATACACGATGACGTCTTCGCCGGACTGCGCCAGCACGTGAAATTCGTGGGAATTGGATCCACCGATACTGCCGGTATCGGCTTCCACAGCCCGGAAGTCCAGGTGCATGCGCTCGAGTATGCGGGTATAGCAGGCATGCATTTCCCGATAGGTTTCGTCGAACGATTCCTGACTTTCGTGAAACGAGTATCCGTCCTTCATGGTGAACTCTCTCGCGCGCATCACGCCGAACCGGGGACGCACCTCGTCACGGAATTTCGTTTGAATCTGGTAGAAGTTACAGGGCAGTTGCCTGTAACTGTGTATTTCCCTGCGAAAGATATCGGTAATTATTTCCTCGTGCGTTGGCCCGAGACAGAAATCGCGTTCATGCCGGTCCTTGATGCGCAGCAATTCCGGGCCCATCTTTTCCCAGCGTTTGCTTTCCTGCCACAACTCGGCGGGTTGCACGACTGGCATCGATACTTCCTGAGCGCCACTCGCGTTCAGTTCTTCCCTTGCGATCGCCTCGATTTTGCGAACAACCCGCAGCCCCAACGGCAACCAGGTATAGAGCCCGGCGGCGACCGGGCGCACCATGCCGGCGCGCAGCATCAACCGGTGGCTCGCAACTTCAGCCTGAGCCGGGTCTTCCTTGAGCGTGGGTACGAACAGCCGACTTTGCCGCATGGGTTTGTACGATCCTGATCGGGACTTCGGGAATTATGAACCAGCGTGCCGTGCCGGTTCCATGTTGCGAAAAAGAACGGCCCGCGCAGCAAATACCCGCGCGGGCCGACGTTGTCGCTCGGCCGGCCAAGCAGCTCGGCTAGATCATCTTCTTCAGCTTGCCGAGCGCGGATACCCGTACGCGGTTATAGGCGGGTTTTGCGGGAATCTGGATCTGCTCGCCCGTCTTTGGATTGCGGCCCATGCGTTTCCTGGTCGCGCCCTTCCGGACCTTGCGAATCTTGATCAGACCGGGAATGGTGAACTCGCCGGCGCCGCGTTTCTTGATGTGGCGCTGAATCAGGAGTTCCATTCCATCGAGTACCGCGCCGACCTGGGCGCGCGTCAGGCTGGTGGCCTGGGCGAGTTCCGTGAGTACGGCTGCCTTGGACATTTTCCGGGAAATCGCAGTCGCCTTCATGTCGAGCGCAGTTGCGGGTGCGGTTTCCGGCGCGCTGACGCTACGCTTGCGTACCGGGACCTTTGCGCGTCGAACGGGGGCCGCCTTTCTCGTTGCCGCTGCTTTTCTGGCTGGGGCCGCCTTTCTTTTCGCTGTGGTTTTCCGGGGCGCCGCTGCTTTTTTCTTAGCTGCTGCTTTGCGGGCGGGCGCTGCTTTTCTCTTCGCTGCGGCCTTCCGGGCTGGCGCTGCCTTCCTCTTTGCCGCTGCTTTTCTGGCTGGCGCCGCCTTTCTTTTCGCTACGGTTTTCTTCGCGGCTGCCTTTCTTTTTGCCGCCGTTTTCTTAGCGGGCGCCTTTCTCGATTTCGCGACGGCCTTTGCCTTGGCGACCGGAGCCTTCTTGCGTTTTGCCGCCGCCTTTTTGGCGGGCGCTTTCTTGCGTTTTGCCGCCGCCTTCACCGCTTTTGCCGGAGTTTTCGTCCTTGCCGCGGCAGCTTTCCCGGCGGGCGCTTTCCGCTTGGCTGCGCCTCTTGCAGCTTTAGCTGCGGCTTTCTTGCGAGCTGGAGCTTTCTTGCGCTTGGCAACGGCTTTCGCGGCTGAAGCGGTCTTGCGTTTGTCTGCGCCTTTCTTGGGGGGCATGTGCGATCCTCGTGTTGCTGGCGATGTCCGGCGAGCGGCTCGGGGGCAGGTTATGCGCTGAATGCGTGTTTCCATACGCAAATCACAAGCCGTGACCGCCGTATGGACCGCCTTTATAAACAAACCGCGACAGCGCCGCAAGCGATTTCACACGCGGATCAAAGCTAAAGCGCTGTATTTTTGAGTTCTTTTTGTAGATCATGCGCGGCTTTGCAGACCGATTGCGGCGCGCGAGCGGTCAGGCTCGCCCAACCAACGATATCGAGAGGAACCTTCCATGCCGATCTATGAGTATCGATGCAATCATTGCGGCAATGAACTCGAGGCGATTCAGAAGCTCAGCGAATCGCCGCTGACCTTCTGCCCGGCCTGCGAAACCGACGGTTTGAAAAAGAGGATTTCCGCAGCCGTGTTTCGCCTGAGAGGCGGCGGCTGGTACGAAACCGATTTCAAGTCCGACAAGAAGAAAAACGTGGCGGGCGACGACGACGGCGCCTCCAAAGAAACGGACAACGGCAAGGACAAGGCCCAACAGCAAGCCAAGCCGGATTCCGGTTCGGAAAAGTTCGCAAAAGACGGGAAGTCGGAAAACAAGGCCAAGGACAAGTCCAACAGCGATTCGAAGCCGGGCGCCTCCGGGGCGTCGTCGTCGGAGTAGCTGGAATGCCGGGCGCCGCACAACGGTCGAGGCAGTACTGCCGTGCGTAGTCATTACTGTGGAGAATTGAACGCATCGCATACCGGCGAGCCGGTCGAGTTGTGCGGCTGGGTGCACCGGCGGCGCGACCACGGTGGTGTGATCTTTCTCGATGTCCGCGACCGCACCGGCATCGTGCAGGTGGTCTACGACCCGGATACCGTGGAGAGCTTTGCGATCGCGGAACGCGTGCGCAACGAGTACGTGCTGCGCATGACCGGCAAGATCCGGCGCCGCCAGGAAGGGGCCGAGAACCCCAACATGGCCACCGGCGAGATCGAAGTGCTGGGCAATGAACTGGAGATCCTGAACGCCGCCGCCACCCCGCCGTTCCAGCTTGACGAATACTCCGACGCCGGCGAAGACGTGCGGCTTCGCTACCGCTACCTCGACCTGCGCCGCCCGGAGATGCAGGAGCGCCTGCACATGCGGGCGCGTGCGGCGGCTGTGGTGCGGGCACATCTCGAGGAGAACGGCTACTGGGAAATCGAAACGCCGACGTTGAGCCGTTCGACACCGGAAGGCGCGCGGGATTACCTGGTGCCGAGCCGTACCCATCCGGGCGCCTTTTTCGCACTGCCCCAGTCCCCGCAGATGTACAAGCAGTTGCTGATGATGTCCGGCGTCGACAAGTACTATCAGTTGGCGCGCTGTTATCGCGACGAGGACCTGCGCCACGACCGCCAGCCGGAGTTCACCCAGATCGATATCGAAGCCTCGTTCGTGCGCGAACAGGACATCATGCATCTCACCGAGACCCTGTTCCGGCGCCTGTTCAGGGAACTGAGAGACGCAGAGCTCGGCGACTTTCCGGTGCTGACCTGGGAGGAGGCGATGCGGGACTACGGCAGCGACCGGCCGGACCTGCGCAATCCGCTGCGCCTGACCGATATCGCCGACCTCATGGCAGCGGTGGAATTCAAGGTGTTCCGGGGTCCGGCCAACGATCCCGAAGGCCGGGTGGTCGCACTGCAAGCGCCGGGCGGCGGAAAGCTCAGCCGCAAGGCCATCGATGACTTCACCGAATTTGTCGGACGGTACGGGGCGAAGGGCCTCGCCTACATCAAGGTGAACGATCTCGCTCGCGGCAACGAGGGCCTGCAGTCGCCCATTCTGAAGTTCCTGCCGGAACCTGTCGTCGCCCGGGTACTGCAACGGGTCGGTGCGCAAGACGGCGACCTGGTCTTTTTCGGCGCCGGCAAGGCGGGAATGGTCAACGATTCCATGGGCGCGCTGCGCAACGAACTGGGCCGGGCTCTCGGGGTCATCGAAGCGGGACACGCTCCGCTCTGGGTCGTCGATTGGCCCATGTTCGAACAAGACAGTGACGGCGGCCTGACGCCGGCCCATCATCAGTTCACCAGGCCCACCTGCAGCCCCGAGCAGTTGCTCGCGGCCCCCGCCGAAGCCAGGGCGGCAGCCTACGATGTGGTGCTGAACGGCTACGAAATCGGCGGCGGGTCGCTTCGGATTCACTCCGAGACGATGCAGCGGGCAGTGCTGGAAGCCATTCAGGCCGGAGCGGAAGCCGACGAGAAGTTCGGTTTCCTGCTTACGGCGTTGCGGCACGGCTGCCCGCCGCACGGCGGCATTGCCATCGGCTTCGACCGCCTGGTGATGCTGCTCACGGAAACCCGGGCGATCCGCGACGTGATCGCCTTCCCGAAGACCCAGTCGGCCGCCTGCCTGATGATGTCCGCGCCGAGTGCCGTGGACCAGGGCCAGTTGCGTGATCTGCACATCCGCACGCGCCCCGGTTCGTCCGGCGGCAATGCCTGAGCGAACGGCGCCGGTCGGCGGACAAGCCATGGCGGGACACAGCAAATGGGCCAACATCAAGCACCGCAAGGCGGCCCAGGATACGAAACGCGGCAAGCTGTGGACCAAGGTGCTGCGCGAGGTCACGGTCGCCGCCCGCCAGGGAGGCGACCCCGCCGACAATCCGCGCCTCAGGACAGCCGTCGACAAGGCGCTGGCGGGTAACGTACCGAAGGACACCATCGAGCGGGCCGTGGCGCGCGGCGCCGGCGGCGGCGAAGGCGCCAATCTCGAGGAACTGGTCTATGGAGGCTACGCGCCGGGCGGGGTGGCGGTGCTGGTGGAAGCCATGACCGACAACAGGAACCGCACGGTGGCGGAGGTACGCCATGCCTTCGGCAAGCACGGTGGCAATCTCGGCGCCGACGGTTCCGTGGCCTACCTGTTCGACAAGCGCGGCGTCATCGCCTTCGCGCCGGGCGCGGATGAAGCCGACGTGCTCGACGCCGCGCTGGAGGCGGGCGCGGAGGACCTCGAGACCGATGACGACGGCGCCATTGCGGTCTTCACCGCCTGGGAGGACCTGGGCGGGGTCGCCGATGCGCTGCAGGCCGCGTCCCTTGAACCCGATCACGCCGAGGTGACGATGGTGCCCTCGTCGACCTGTGCCTGCGACGAGACGCAGGCGGAGACGGTACTGCGCCTGATCGATGCGCTGGAGGACCTCGACGACGTGCAGAGCGTCCACACCAATGGAGAATTTCCCGATACCGTCTTCTAACGCACGTCTCCGATGGAACAAATTCGTACCCGCTCGGAACCCGAGCGATCGTTCCGTTTTCGTGCCTCCACTTCCCTGACCGATAAATCGTATAGATTCGATGGGTTCAACAAAGCGTTCCATGAAGGTCACGGCGGATAGCGCGGAGTCTCCGCGGCGCGAGGGGCCGGTGCGGGTCCTCGGTATCGATCCCGGTTCGCGGATCACCGGCTACGGTCTCGTTACGGCCGAGGGGAGCCGGCTCTCTTTCGTGGCTGCCGGGCGCATACGCCCGCCGGCGGGCAGCATGCCGGCACGCCTCGGGCGCATTTATCGGGATGTGGCGGAGTTGATAGGCACTTACGGAGCCGATGTTCTGGCCATCGAGGATGTGTTCCTGGCGCGCAATCCACAGTCCGCTCTCAAGCTCGGCCAGGCACGGGGCGTCGCCATCGCCGCGGCGGTAGCCGCGAACGTCGACGTTTTCGAGTATCCGGCACGTACCGTCAAGAAGGCCGTGGTGGGTACCGGCCGGGCGACCAAGGCGCAGGTGCAGCACATGGTGCGCATTCTGTTGAACCTCAAGGGGCTGCCCGCGCCGGATGCGGCGGATGCCCTTGCGATTGCCATTTGTCACGTAAATACTGCCGCCCATGTTCAGCGCCGCTAGCCCGCATATTGCGCCAAGCCGCTTGCCGAGTTGAAGAATGTCTTTTGATTTCGCTCACCTTCATTGCACTGTTCGGCGTTCTGTAGCGTTACAAACCGCGCTGGCCGCGCCCTCGCCGGTCTTTTGCCCGTATGCGCGCACATGCTCCCTACACCATGGACGAGGCTATGATTGTCGTTGTTATGCGAGGAGTGCCCCCTCGCGCTCCCCGGCTGAGCCCTTGTATGCGAGGGGTGCCCCCTCGCGCTCCCCGGCTGAGCGCTTATATGCGAGGGGTGCCCCCTCGCGCTCCCCGGCTGAGCGCTTATATGCGAGGGGTGCCCCCTCGCGCTCCCCGGCTGAAGGCTCCCCCGAGCACGCGCCTACGGGCGAAATCCTGCGCGATCGTCGCGGCCCTTGGCGCAACATGCGGGCTGACTCGACGATCGCGCCGGTGTCCGGCGCCGGTGGTTCGAGCGGCGGGAGCGCCGGCCGGTGATCGGCCGCATCCGGGGCCAGCTTGTAGCGGTCGACCGGCAAACGGTCCTCATCGATGCAGCCGGCGTCGGCTACGAGGTGGAGGTGCCCATACCGACGCTTGCCGCGCTGCCGCGGGGCGGCGGCGAAGTGGCGCTGCATACCCACTTCATCGTGCGCGACGACGCGCAACAGTTGTACGGATTCGCCTCGAAGGGCGAGCGGGACCTGTTTCGCGCGCTGCTGCGCATAACCGGCGTCGGGCCGCGGCTCGCCCTGTCGGTGATCTCCAGCGTGGACATCGGCGATCTTGCCCTGGCCGCGGCCGAAAACGACATCTCGCGCTTGGTCAAGGTGCCGGGCGTGGGCAAGAAGACAGCGGAACGGATGCTGCTCGAACTCAAGGACCGGCTTGCCGACCTCGACATCGCGGCGCCGGCCCGGGTGCGCGCCGCGCCGGCCGCATCGGTTGCCGAGGCGGAGCGGGCGCTTGTGGCCCTGGGCTACAAGGCCGGCGAGGCGGCGCGCGCGGTGGGCAGGGTCGAGGGCGAGGGGCTCTCCCCGGAACAGATCGTGCGTGAGGCGCTGAAGCGTTTCGCTGCTCCGGAGCGGGCATCGTGACCATCGAGCCGGATCGCCTGATCGACGCGGAGCCGGAAGGTTCGGCCGAGGCCCGCCTCGACCGCAGCCTGCGCCCCGCCCGGCTCGACGAGTTCATCGGCCAGAGCGCGGTCAAGGAGCAGATGGCGATCTTCATCGAGGCGGCGAGCCGGCGCAGCGAGCCCCTCGATCACACGCTGATTTTCGGCCCTCCGGGGCTCGGCAAGACGACGCTTGCCAACATCGTCGCCAACGAGATGGGTGTCGCCATCAAGTCGACTTCCGGACCGGTGATCGAGCGCCCGGGGGATCTCGCGGCCATGCTGACCAACCTCAACGACCGCGATGTGCTGTTCGTCGACGAGATTCACCGGCTGTCCCCGGTCGTGGAGGAGATCCTCTATCCGGCCATGGAGGATTTCCAGATCGACATCCTCATCGGCGAAGGCCCGGCCGCGCGTTCCCTGAAGCTCGACCTGCCCCGTTTCACGCTGATCGGCGCCACCACCCGGGCGGGTCTTCTCACCTCGCCGCTCCGCGACCGATTCGGTATCGTGCAGCGCCTGGATTTCTATTGTGTCGATGAGTTGTGTGAAATCGTCGCCCGCTCGGCGAAGAAGATGCATCTGCCGGCGAGCCCGGAGGGCGCACAGGAGATCGCCCGCCGTTCCCGGGGCACGCCGCGCATCGCCAACCGGCTGTTGCGGCGGGTGCGCGATTTCGCCGAAGTGCGGGCGGACGGCGCCGTCACCCGAGGGACGGCGGACGACGCCCTGAACCTGCTCAATGTCGACAGCGAGGGCTTCGACAGCATGGACCGGCGCCTGCTCAAGACCATCATCGACAAGTTCTCGGGCGGCCCGGTGGGCCTCGACTCCCTTGCGGCGGCGCTGAGCGAGGAACGGGATACCATCGAGGACGTGCTCGAGCCTTTCCTCATCCAGCAGGGATTCCTGATGCGCACGCCCCGGGGCCGGGTGGCGACGGGCAAGGCGTACCTGCACTTCGGCCTGGCGGCGCCCGACGGCGGCGTTCCGCCCGGCGATCCCCAGGGGGTTCTCGACCTGCCAAAAAACTGACATGGAACTTAATCGACACCGTGCCTGAACAACTGTCCATATTCGAACTCATTGCCAATGCCAGCCTGCTGGTGCAGATCGTCATCGTCATGCTGGCGGTGGCTTCCATCGCCTCGTGGATGATGATCTTTCAGCGCTGGTTCTTCCTGCGCCGGGTGCAGTCCGAGGCGGACGAATTCGAGGATCACTTCTGGTCCGGGGTGGACTTGCGGGAACTTTACGTCGAACTCGACGGGCGCGAGGACCTGACCGGGATCGAGACGGTTTTCGTCGCGGGGTTCAGGGAATTCGTGCGGCTCTCGGAGCAGCCCGGCTCCGAGGTGGATTCCATCATGCAGGGCGTGCAGCGCGGCATGCGGGTGGCCCTGACCCGGGAGGAGGCGCGGTTCGGCACCCATTTGACCTTCCTCGCGACCGTGGGTTCCACCAGCCCCTATGTCGGCCTCTTCGGGACCGTCTGGGGTATCATGAATTCGTTCAGAAGCCTGGCCAACATGAGCCAGGCGACGTTGGCTTCGGTGGCGCCCGGCATCTCGGAGGCGCTGGTGGCGACCGCCATGGGCCTGTTCGCCGCCATTCCCGCGGTGATCGCCTACAACCGTTTCTCGGCACGGGTGGAGGTTTCGATGAAGCAACTCGAATCGTTCAGCGATGAGGTGACCAGCATCCTGCACCGCGCCGCCCAGGCCAACGTGGCGAAACGCCCGTGAGCGGCTCGGCCGTCACCCGCCGCCGGCCGATGTCGGAGATCAACGTCGTGCCTTACATCGACGTGATGCTGGTGCTGCTGGTCATCTTCATGGCCACGGCGCCGCTCTTGACCCAGGGCGTGCTGGTCGAACTGCCGAAGGCGCCGTCCGAGCCCATCACCGATACAGCGGACGATCCGCTGGTGGTGTCGATACGCGAGGACGGCGCCATCTTCGTCAACCTCGGTATCGGGAATGCCGAGGACGAGGGTACCCGGGTCACCGTCTACTCCCTGGAAGACCAGTCCGCGAAAATCCTGCGCGCCCGGCCCGACGTTCCGGTCTACGTCAAGGCCGACCACCGCCTGGACTACGGCATGGTGGTCAGGGTCATGTCCGTGCTGCAGAAGGCAGGGGCCGAAAGCGTGGGCCTGATCACCGATCCGCTGGACCTCGAAGGCTGAGCAAGTGCCATACGCGCTCCGCAACTACAGTGTGCCCCTGCTGTTGGCGGCCGTTGTCCACCTTGCGGCGGTCGGAGCGCTCTACGTAGGCTGGAATCCGGTCAAGCGGGAGGCGCGGGAGATCAAGCCACGCATCGTCCATGCGCAGTTGCTCGTGTCGCAGCCGGAAGCGCGCCAGAAGCCCAGGGCGGCGCCGGTTGTGAAGCCCCCGCCGCCGGTCGAGGCGGCGCCGCCCCCGGCAAGGCCCAAGCCCGCGCCGGTGGCCGAGACCGAACCGCCCCCCGTCGACCGGCGCGAACAGGAACGGCAACGGGAACGCGAGCGCCATCGGCAGCGGCTCGCCGAACTGGCCCGGCAGTCGTTCGCCCAGGCACTCGAATCCGAGGCCGGCGAACTCGCCGAGGGAGACGACGAGAGCGTCGCCGCGAGCTATCGCTTCGGCATCTATCAGCGGGTGGTCGCCAACTGGTCGCGTCCGCTGAGCGCGCGCCTCGGCATGGAGGCCAGGCTGCTCGTGGAGTTGATACCAACGGGGCGGGTCGTCAGCGTAACCGTGGTCGAATCGAGCGGCAATGCCGAATTCGACCGTTCGGCCGAGGCGGCCGTAAACAAGGCCCGGGAGTTCGAGGTACCGGGCGAGCCGGAAGTCTTCGAACGCTACTTCCGGCAGTTTTCCCTCCTTTTCAGACCGGAGGACCTGTTACGGTGAACTTGGTGTGGGAGCCCTCAGCCGGGGAGCGCGAGGGGGTACCTCTCGCAAGAAAGGACTCAGCCGGGGAGCGCCAGGGGGTACCCCTCGCAAGAAAGGGCTCAGCCCGGGAGCGCGAACGGGCATCCCCGGCTGGAAGAGCATCGGCCGCGGATGGCAATGGAGCATGCCGTAGAGATTGGAGCGCATCTGAATTTGCAGCGCTCATTGTCTGGGTGGGCGCTGTCCTGTTCGGCGCCGGAGCGGCCCACGCCCAGGAAAGCCTTGACACCATCGTCATCGATGCCGGTTACGACCAGCAGACAAAGATCGCCGTCGTCCCTTTTCGGCAGGCTCCGGAGTTGGCGGGCCAGGATGCGATGGACGAGATCATTGCCTTCGATCTCGCCCGCAGCGGCCAGTTCGCGCCGGTGCAGCGGCGCAACATGCTGTCGTTTCCCACGGAGCGCGGGGAGGTCTTCTTCCGGGACTGGCGTATCCTTGAGGCCGAGTATCTCGTCATCGGCCGGGTCGGGAAGGAATTCGACGGCAGCGTTTCGGTCGCCTACGAACTCCATGATGTGACCAACGGGCGGCTCCTGGCCGAAGACCGGCTCACCGCGCCCCTCGATGCCTGGCGCGACCTGGCGCATCGCATCTCGGACGTCGTCTACGAGGCGATCACGGGCATTCGCGGCGCGTTCTCCACGCGGATCGTCTACGTGCTCGCGCAGAATGCGGGCACGAGTTATGCGAGTTTCCGCCTCGAGCTGGCCGATTCCGACGGCGCCCGGTCGCGCACGCTGCTCTCGTCGGACGAGCCGATCATGTCGCCCAACTGGTCGCCGGACGGTGGCCGGGTGGCCTACGTTTCCTTCGAAACCGGCCGGCCCGCCGTGATCCTGCAGGAGGTGAAATCCGGTAGCCGGGAATTCGTGTCGAGCTTCCCCGGAATCAACGGCTCGCCGGTATTCTCGCCGGACGGCCGCACACTTGCCCTGGTGCTGTCCCGGGACGGCAATCCGGAGATCTACGTGATGAACCTGAGCGACCGACGGTTGCGCCAGATCACCCGGCACCACGGCATCGATACGGAACCGAGCTGGACGCCGGACGGCCGGAGCCTGGTCTTCACGTCCGACCGGGGCGGCCGGCCGCAGATCTACCAGGTGGAACTGGCCACCAATTTCGTCGAGAGGCTGACCTTTCACGGCCCGTACAACGCCCGCGCGCGCCTGCTTGCCGACGGCGTGCACCTGGTTTTCGTACATCGGCGGAACGGCATCGATCACGTCGCCTGGCTCGATCTCGAACGGGACGATCTCAGGGTTCTGACGGAGACGCGCCTCGACGAATCGCCGTCGCTCGCCCCCAACGGTACCATGCTAATTTACGCGACTAAGGAAGAGGGTAGGGGTATACTTGCCGTCGTTTCGATCGATGGGCGGGTGAAATATCGGTTACCGTCGTCGTCCGGGGATGTGCGTGAGCCCGCGTGGTCGCCGTTTATCGACACGCTGCAGTAAGGCCGGTTGAGGCAGGAAGGCGATTACGGCATCCCGTTAGAACAAGACAGAAGGAACGCATAGGAGAAACAGATGTTTCAGCAGCCGTACGGATTCTTGGCTCTATTGCTTGCAGGCCTGGTGATCGCGGGTTGCGAGACTCAAGCCCCGGAGCCGCCGCCCGCGCCGGAAGCGGAGCCGGTTGTAGAACAGCCACCGCCACCACCGCCGCCACCGCCGCCACCGCCGGTTTTCAACGACAGTATGGAACCCTACTATCCGGGTACCACCCGGCTGCTGGAACGGGTCTTCTACTTCGAGTTCGACCGCGCCGTCATCAACGCGGCGGATCTCGAAGCGCTGCAGGTGCACGCCGACGTATTGCGGGGCAACCCAAGCCGCCGGGTGGTGATAGAAGGCCACTGCGACGAGCGCGGCACCCGCGAGTACAACCTGGCGCTGGGCGAGCGGCGCGCGGACGCGGTACGCAGCTTCCTCGCGGCTGCCGGCGTTTCCGGGTCGCGAATCGAGACGGTCAGCTACGGCGAGGAACGTCCGGACGACCCCGGTCAGGGCGAGGATTCCTGGGCCCGCAATCGCCGCGCGGTGATGATTTATCGCTAGAGGGGCAATGCCGCCGGCCCTGATACCCCTGATCTTTGCCGTCGGCGCCGCCGTCGCAGGCGCTGCCGTCGCGCAGGTGCCGGTAAAGGAATCCGCCCCGGTTCGCGGAACCGCGGTTACCCGAACTCCGGCTACCCCAACCGCGGTTTCTCAAACCGCGGACGCGGCGCGGCTGGGCGAGCTTTTCCACCGTTTGCAGATCCTGCAGCAGGAAGTTCAGGAACTGCGGGGCCTGGTCGAGGAACAGGCGTTTCAACTCGAGCGTCTGACCCGGCAGCAGCAACAGCAGTACATCGATCTCGACCAGCGCCTGGTGGCGCTACGCAGCCAGGGGCCGGCAGCAACGGGGGCCGGAACGTCGGGGCCCGGGGCGCCGGCGCCGAGCCGCCCGATGCCGCCCGCCGGCGGTTCCGCGCCACCGGAACGGCAGGCCTACACCACGGCCTTCAACCTCATGAAGGAGAGCCGGTTCGAGCAGTCGACGGACGCCTTCAACCAGCTCATCACCGACTATCCGAACGGACAGTACACCCCCAACGCCTTCTATTGGCTGGGGGAGCTGTACCTGGCCATGGACGAGGTGGAACAGGCGCGGCAGTCGTTCGCCCAGGTGCTGTCCCTCTATCCGGAGCATCGGAAAGTGGCCGATGCACTCTACAAGCTCGGCGTGGTCCACCATCGTCTGAACGACAACGAACGCTCGCTGCAATACCTCAACCGGGTGATCGCCGAACATCCCGACAGCCCGGCGGCGGGGCTGGCCCGGACCTATAGGGGGGAGCTTCAGTAACAAGCCGCCGCAGGCCTGAAATTGGTCTGCGG
This sequence comes from Candidatus Azophilus sp., assembly GCA_965220425.1. GTDB lineage: Bacteria > Pseudomonadota > Gammaproteobacteria > Pseudomonadales > Azotimanducaceae > Azophilus. The sequence goes on from OZ244830.1 coordinate 1,344,790, forward strand.
CGTGTCGAACCACAGCGACCGCGGCGTTGACGGCCAGCGCGGACGTCTCCGCAAGTTTTTGGGTACTGGTGGGTCGTCTGGGGTTCGAACCCAGGACCAACGGGTTAAAAGCCCGGTGCTCTACCGACTGAGCTAACGACCCACGAGGGCGCGCATTGTAAGCATCGCCCCGGGGCCGCACAAGAAAGCTCAGTGTGGGCTGCCTCCCATAGGACAAAAGTCGTTGACAACCTTCAACAGACCGGCATTGACGGGTTCTACGGGCTCTGAAACCATCCGCTTCGCCGGACACGGGGCCGGCGGCGCCTGTGGGTCAACGCCCCTTGAAGTTGCCGGGTCGCCGTTCCGCTACGGCGCGCACGCCTTCCTTGTGGTCTTCCGTCTGCTGCAGCCGGTGCTGCTCGATGAATTCGTGGTCGGTCTGCCGCTGCACGGCGTCGGCCAGTCCCTTCCGCATCGTGGCGCGAACGGCGACAACCGCCAGCGGTGCGTTTTCGGCAATCTCGGCGGCGAGGCGCACCGCCTCGTCGCGTAACCGTTCGCGCGTTGTCAGCACGTCCGCCAGGCCCCAACGGCAGGCTTCCTCGCCGCCGATGCGGCGTCCCGTCATGAACATCAGGTTGGCCTTCTGCCGGCCGATGAGCTTCGACAACGTATAGGTCAGGCTGAATCCCGGGTGGAAACCGAGCTTGACAAAATTGGCGGTGAACCGGGCTTCGGGGCAGACCACGCGGAAATCGGGCATCACGGCCAGGCCGAACCCGCCCCCGACGGCGGCTCCCTGAATCGCGCCGACCACCGGCTTCCTGCAGGCGAACAGGCGCACGGCGGCCGTATACAGCGGATTGCCGGTCCGGGCTGTGCGCGCCGCGCGTTCCCGCTGCCCGGAACGGTCGCCGAAGTTGGCGCCGGCGCAAAAGTGCTTGCCCTGGGAAGCGAGCACCAGGGCGCGCGCGCTTGCATCCTTGTCGAGGTCTTCGAAGGCATCGCCCATGTCCTCGATGAGGGTGACATCGAAGAAGTTGTTGGGCGGCCGCTGGATTTCCAGCAGCGCGACGCCCGCCGCCGGCCGGCTGATCTCGATATCGCCGTAGTTCACCGTGCCCCCGGCACCGTCGGAAAGTGCGGATGTTTGACCATGGCCGGGGTTTTTGCAACGCTGATACCGCTTTTCCGCCGGGGAGACATGCCGGGACATTGCCAGGGTGCGGTCGGCATGCCCCTGACGCGCATGGCTCGCCAGCCTGTTGCCGCGGTCGTCGCACGACGGTACCCGCGGAACACGTTCATGCCACCCGAATCGCCGGAACAGGAGACCGATGGCCGCCCGAGATATCGCTTCCACGCTGCGCGTCCGCGACTTCCGGTGGCTGTGGGCCGGCAGCCTGGCCGCATCGTTCGCGATGAACATGCAGGCCGTTGCCAGGGGCTGGCTCGTCTATACGTTGACGTCGTCCGCGCTGGACCTCGCCTGGGTCACGCTGTCCTTCATGCTGCCCATGGCGGTGTTCTCGCTGTGGGGCGGTGTGCTTGCCGACCGGCTGCCGAAAAGGCGCGTGATCTTCGCCGCCCAGAGCCTGAACGGCGCGGCCACGGTGGTACTCGGCTCCGTCATATTCACCGGCAACGTCACCTTCTGGGATTTCATCTGGTTCGGTGCGCTCAACGGCACCGTGCTGGCCCTTTCCGTGCCGGCGCGCCAGGCGTTCGTGCCGGAACTCATCCCACAACGGCTGATCTTCAGCGGCATGAGCCTCACCACCACGAGCTGGAACATCTCGCGCATCCTCGGGCCTGCCTTTGCCGGTTTCCTGATCGCCTGGGTGGCGGCCGGGGATACCTCTTCCGCCAGGGGTGTCGGCATCGTCTATTTCATCATCGCGGCGCTGTACCTGGCCGCGGCCTTCACCACCCTGCCGATATCCAGGCCCGGAAACGTCAGGGAACGGGACGGCAAGAGTCCGCTCGAGGATATCGCCGACGGGATGCGCTATGTGCGCGCCAACCGGCCGATATTCGGACTGATCGTGCTCTCCATCGTGCCGTTTCTGTTCGCGATGCCCGTCAATGCCCTGTTGCCCGCCTTCAACGAGGATATCCTGGGCGGCGGTCCGGACGATCTGGGCCTGCTCATGTCGGCCATGGGTATGGGCGCGATCGCGGGATCGCTGACGATGGCCACGATGGGCGGGCTGCGCCACAAGGGCCGCTGGCTGCTCGCCACCTGCATGATCTGGGGTGTATCGACGGTTGCCGTCGGACTGTCGCATACCGTCCTGCTGGCGTCGGCCATGGTGGCGGTGTTCGGCTGGTTGAGCGCCTGGAACATGTCGCTCAACCGGGGGCTCCTGCAATTGCGGGTCTCCGATCGCATGCGCGGGCGCGTCATGAGCATCGACATGATGTCCCACGGCCTGATGCCGCTCGGCGTCATCCCCATCGGCTTTGTCGCCGAGCGCTACGATATCGCCACGGCCCTGGTTTGCGCCGGCGCCGCCTTCGTGCTGGGCATCGTTGCGCTCGCCTTGTGGTCACCCGCGGTGCGGCAGGTGGACCGGCAAGCGGAACCCGGTCCGGTTCCGGTGCGGTAGCGCCGTCTGCCGGCGGGTTGCAAACTCGGCGGTTTCCACACCCACTCGGAACCCGGCCATCGTACAAAGCTTGCGCCCGCAATCCCGGGAAAGCACGTCCGCTTGGCGGGCCGGAGGACCGCGCCGCAAGTGCAACGTTGCTATCATGCCCCTTTCGCAATGGGAGTGCGCCATGCCTTGTTTCGTCAATGACGATGTCCGCATCTACTACGAGGACAGCGGTTCCGGCTTCCCGGTTTTGCTGATCGCGCCGGGCGGCATGAAGTCGGCCATCCCCGCCTGGGCCAACGCCCCCTGGCGCCCGGTAGAGCAGCTCTCGGGCGAGTTTCGCGTCATCGCCATGGATCAGCGCAATGCGGGGCAGTCATCGGCGCCGGTTTCCGCCGGCGATTCCTGGCATGTCTACACCGCGGACCAGCTCGGGCTCATGGACCATCTCGGCATCGACCGCTTCCATGTGGCCGGCATGTGCATCGGCGGCGCCTATGCGATGAGCCTGATCCAGGCCGCGCCGGAACGGGTGGCATCGGCCGTCATGTTCCAGCCCATCGGCTTGAGCGATAACCGGGATGCGTTTTTCGCCATGTTCAACGGCTGGGCGGAGGAACTCAAGCAGCAACGGGACGATGTCGCGGACGGCGACCTGGAGGCTTTCCGGGAAACCATGTACGGCGGCGATTTCGTGTTCAGCGTTTCCCGGGATTTCGCCGAGGGCGTCGCTACGCCGCTCCTCGTGCTGCTCGGCAACGACCTGTACCACCCGTCGTCGATCTCCCGGGAAGTGGTCTCCCTGGCGCGGAATGCGGAGCTCATAGAGCGCTGGAAAGAGCCCGGGGACCAGCCCGCCGCCAAGGCTCGGGTACTGGAGTTTCTCAGGCAGCATTCCGCCTGAGCCAACCAGGGAGGCGAGCCACCCTGACGCCGCGCAAGCCCCCTTGACCCTTTATATCTGCCCGCGCAGGGGATTGATCGGCGGCCAGGCGTCCTTGCTGTCGAGGATGCGCCGCCCGATGTCCTCGACGCTCCAGGGCCCCTCGGAGAGATCCTGATCGGCGATGGGCGTGATCTGCCAGGACAGCAGGGATACGTTGTTGCCGGACACCAGCCACTGCCGCCCCGTAACCTCTTTCGCCTCGTCGGTGCACAACCACACCACCGCGGGAGCGACCGTCTCCGGCGGAAAACGGTCTTTGACCTGGTCCGGAAAGATATCCTCGGTCAGCCGGGAGGTTGCGGTGGGGACGAGAACGTTCACGGTTATGCCGTATTTCAGGCCTTCCAGCCACAGGCAGCGCATGAAACCGGCGATGGCCGCCTTGGCGGCGCCGTAGTTGGTCTGGCCGAAGTTGCCGAGCAGCCCCGATGTTGAACTGGTCATGACAATGCGGCCGCCCTCGCCCTGCTCGAGCATCCTGTCGTAGGCGGCCCTGGTGACGAGATAGGTGCCGCGCAGGTGCACATCGAGTACGACGTCCCACATCTCGTCGGTCATGTTCTTGAACGACTTGTCGCGCAGGATGCCGGCGTTGCAGATGCAGATGTCGAGGCGCCCGAATTCCGCCACCGCGGCATCGATCATGCCCTGGGCGGCGTCCTCGTCCGCCACCGACCCGTAGTGGGCGACGGCGTTGCCGCCGGCCGCCACGATCTCGTCCACCACGCCGTCCGCCATCGAGGTGCCGGACCCGGTACCGTCCCGCGCTCCGCCGAGGTCGTTGACCACCACCGCGGCGCCTTCGCTTGCGAGCAATCGGGCGTGTTCGCGGCCGATACCGCCTCCCGCGCCGGTGACGACCGCAACCTTACCTTCGAGCATGCCCATGTTCGCTTCTCCTTCGCATCGATGCATTGCCGGATTGCCTTCCGAAGCCACGTCGGTGTAAGCCGTTGCGCACGGCGCCGTCGAGCGGCGAAGTGGAAGATCCACCGGCATACTATATAGTGCCGCGCTTCAATTGGGATGGATCGATTCAGACCATGGATGAACTGTTCGATTTCACCGGCAAGGTCGCCCTGGTTACCGGCGGCAGCCGCGGCCTGGGCCGGGAGATGGTGCTGGCGTTCGCGGCGCGCGGCGCCGATGTGGCGATCGCCAGCCGCAAGGCGCACAACTGCGAGGCGGTGGCGGACGAGGTGCGGGCGCTGGGCCGGGAAGCGCTGCCGTACCGTTGCCACGTCGGGCACTGGGACGAGTTGCAGGGCCTCGCGGATGCCGCCTACGAGCGGTTCGGGAAGGTGGACATCCTGGTCAACAACGCCGGCATGTCTCCCCTGTATCCGTCGCTGGGCGCGATCAGCGAGGAGTTGTTCGACAAGGTGGTCGGCGTCAACCTGAAGGGCCCCTTCCGGCTCTCGGCGCTGGTCGGCGAACGCATGGCCGCGGGGGACGGCGGCTGCATCGTCAACATCGGCAGCACCGGCGCCCTGAGCCCGAGCCCGGAGTCGCAGCCCTACGGCGCCGCCAAGGCGGGCCTCAACGCCATTACCCGCGCTTTCGCCTGGGCTTACGGCCCCAAGGTGCGGGTGAACTGCATTCTCGCGGGACCCTTCCTGACGGACATCTCCAAGGCCTGGGACATGGCAGCGTTCACACAACGGGCCGAGACCTCCATGGCGTTGCGGCGCGGCGGCCAGCCGGACGAGGTGGTTGGTGCGGCGCTGTATCTCGCGAGCGACAGCGCCAGCTTTACCACGGGGTCGCTGCTGCGGGTCGACGGCGGCCAGCCCTGACCGCCGGGCCGCGAATTGAGCCGCCCACCGTGGCAAGCTGCCCCGCTGTCGCGCTCGGCGCCCGCTACCCAGACTGTCAGCCGACAGGATTTGATGCGTAGACAAGATTTGATGGGAGCCAAAGGAACGGTTGGAGATTCGCTCCATGCAAGGCATCGCCTCGTTAGCCCGCATATTGCACCAAGGGCCGCGATGATCGCGCAGGATTTAGCCCGTAGGCGCGTGCTCGCGACCGGAATCATAGCCACGCCTATGGTGTAGGGAGCATGTGCGCGCCTACGGGCAAAAGACCAGCGAAGGCGCGGCCAGCGCAGTTTGTACCGGGAACAACTTCAGCATATTTGGAAGCAACCGTGAAAAAACAAACAACATTCGATATCTCAATGAGCGGCTTGGTGCAATATGCGGGTTAGTCACGCGATGCGGGGGAGATCTTTATCGCGGCATCCCCGCAATTGCAGCAACCGCCCGCGGCGCCGGGTCCGTTCCGGTCAGTGATTCCAGGGTCGCCAATCCGCCGGGATTGGCGACGTTGATCTCGATGAGGCAGGGCCAGGCGAGGTCGGCGGCGGCGAAGCCGATGCCCGAGTCCGCGAGCCAGCGGGCGATCTTTTCCGCGAGCATGGTTTCCGACTCGGTCGGGTCATGGCGTTCCGCCCTGCCGCCGGCAGCGAGATTGGCGCGGATGTCGGTGTCCGCGGGCAGGCGCCTGTAGCAACCGACGATCTCGCCGCCGGCCAGGAGGCATCGCACCTCGCCGTTCTCGATGGTTGGCACGTACCGCTGCAGCACCGCGAAGCCGTCCCGTTCGATCAATTGCCGCACCGCGTCGCGGCCGCCGGGGTCGTTGCGAATCAGGGCAACGTCCCGCCCGAAACTCGCGCCGCTGGGTTTGAGCACCCAGGCGGTGCGATCGTCCAGACATTGCAGAAGGTATTGCGCGGACGCGGCGGCATGACTTTCCGGCAGATGCTCGGCGAGGGATTCGGCCGGCGGCAGCTTGCCGTGCAGGTAGGTGTACGCGTCGACGGGATTGACGAAGCGCCGCTGATCCAGCCGCCGCAGCAGTTGCGTTCTGTCGTAGTAGGACACCCGGCGGCCGAAACCAAGCAGCCAGATGAGATCGAATGCCTCGGCGCTCTCCTTTCCGACCCGCACGCAACTGCCGTCCCAGCGCACCTCATCGTGATCGGCCGAGACCGTTTCCCAGCCGAGCGCGGCGAAAGCCCGTGGCAGCCGCAGGTGGTTGTCGTTACCCGCGCGGGCCGACTCGTTGACAAGAAACAGGATGCTCGGAATGGGTCGTCTCCGGGATGGCGAGTGATTGGCTGACCGTCAGGACACTAGCACGAAAACGAGTCGAGTTTGCGCCCGACGGCAACGCTTCCGCCGACCTTGGCCGTGGCCGAATTGCCGTTGTCCGGAGCCCGCGCGGGCCGGACCCGCCCCCGACAAGCCGTGCTAGAATCGCCGGCCCGGAAAGGTAGCGTCAGACTTTCAGATGCAAAGCGCGCGATTGAAACTGCCGGACCACAGCTTGAGCGCCGAGCGCGTTCCCCAGCACATGCCCGCGGTATTGGAGAAGAAAGAGCGGGACCGGCTCAAGGCCGAGATAGCCGAACTCCTCGCCGAGCGCAATGCCGTGCTGGTGGCGCACTACTACGTGGACGGCGATGTCCAGGACCTGGCCGAGGAAACCGGCGGCTACGTTTCCGATTCCCTGGAGATGGCCCGCTTCGGCCGCGACCACCCGGCGAATACCCTGATCGTCGCCGGCGTCCGCTTCATGGGCGAGACCGCCAGGATCCTCTCGCCCGGCAAGCGGGTGTTCATGCCCACGCTGGAGGCGGAATGCTCCCTGGACCTCGGCTGCCCGCCGGACGAGTTCGAGGCGTTCTGCAAGGCGCATCCCGATCGCACCGTGGTCGTCTACGCCAATACGTCCGTGCGCGTGAAGGCGTTGTCCGACTGGGTGGTCACCAGCAGCGTGGGGCTGCCCATCATCGAAGCGCTGGCCGAGCAGGGCGAGAAGATCCTGTGGGCTCCGGACAAGCACCTCGGCCGCTATATCCAGCAACAGACCGGCGCCGACATGCTGCTCTGGAGCGGCGCCTGCGTCGTCCACGAGGAGTTCAAGGCGCAGGCGCTCGATGACGTCATGAGCATCTATCCCGATGCCGGCGTGCTGGTGCACCCGGAATCGCCCGCCGCCGTGATCGGCCTGGCCGACGCGGTCGGGTCCACCAGCCAGATCGTCAAGGCGGCCGGTGAACTGCCCCACGAGTTGTTCATCGTCGCCACCGACCGGGGCCTCTTCCACAAGCTCAGGCAGCGCTATCCCCACAAGCGCTTTATCGAGGCGCCCACCGCCGGCGCCGGCGCCACCTGTCGCAGTTGCGCCCACTGTCCCTGGATGGCGATGAACGAGTTGCACGTGCTGGCCGAGGTGCTGCGCGACCCGGCGCGCCTGGAAGCGAACGAAATCCTCGTCGATCCGGAAGTCGGCCGCCGGGCGATGATCCCGCTGGAGCGGATGCTGCATTTTCCCAAGCCCTGAAGGGTAGCCCGCTACGATCTGCTCCAATGGGCCGGCGAGCCCGCCGGACAGCGTCTCAGGAACGCTGCTCCCGCATCTTGTTGCGGATGTCGCTGATGCGCTGATTGAGGCGCGCCATGAGCGGTTCGTTGCCGCGGCTGGCCAGCCGGCGGGCGTACTGGAGGTGCTGGATGGTGCGCTGGTAGGCGCCGTGCAGCTCGAAGAACTCGGCGCGCGCGAGGTGCACGCCGATGATATTGCCGGCGAGCCCGGACACTTCGGCCAGGTCGTACCAGACATCGACATCGGCCTTGTTGACGAAACTCTGCTGCTGCAGCACCGCCTCGGCGGCCACGTACTGGCGGTTGGCCACCAGCGCGTCGGCGTAGAGCGCGGACAGGGCGGCGTTCTGGGGATTGACCGCGAGTTCCCGTTCCAGGAGGCCGATGGCCTGATCGACCCTGCCGGACTTGGTCAGCAATTCCGCGAGGCTGCCGATGAACAGGATGTTGTGCGGGTTGTCGGTATGGATCTGGTCGACGAAAGGAATCGCCTCGTCGTACCGCTCGGCGGCGGCCAGCGCGACAGCGAGGCCGTAGCGGGCGCCCTGGCTGTCCGGTTGTTCCTCCACCTGCTGCTCGAAACTCATCACGGCCGATTTCGGCGACTCCGCATAGCGAACGCGCGCCCGGGCGCGCATGGCCTGGTATTCCAGCGATTCCGGAAACTGCTTGCGGGGATACTCCATCGCCTGGGTCCTGGCATCGGCGATGCGGGTCTCGGTCAGCGGGTGCGTCAGCAGGAATTCCGGCGGCCGGCGGGTGAAACGGTAGGCGCGGTCCATGCGGTCGAACATGCGGCTCATGCCCCAGGTATCCAGGTTGGCCCTGGCCAGCGTATTCAGGCCGATGCGGTCCGCCTCCTGCTCGCGGCCCCTGCTGTAGCGCAGTTGGTTGGCCTGGGCGGCGGCCTGCACGCTGGAGATGGCGGCCATGCCGGCATCGCCGCCGCCCATGGCGCCGATCATGATCGCCGCGATCATGCCCGCGAGCATCGGCAGGGTCTGGGCGCGTTGTTCCTCGATGCCGCGTGCGAAGTGCCGCTGGCTCAGGTGGGCGATTTCGTGAGCGACGACGCTGGAGTATTCGTGAACGTCCCGGGCGTGCAGCATGAGGCCGAGATTGATGCCGACGATGCCGCCGGGCGCCGCGAAGGCGTTGATGTCGTCGCTGTCGATCAGCACGGTGGCCAGGATCGGCCCGCTCAGTTCGCTGTACTGCACGATGCCGGCGAGCTGCCGCTGCACGTAGTACTTGAGAACGGGATCCTCGACGGTCGGCAGGGCTGCGTGCACCTGTTTGAGGAAGTTCTCGCCGAGTTGCCGTTCCATCTGGGGCGAGATGAGCCTCGAGGAGGCATCACCCACCACCGGCAGATCGTCGGCGACGTCGGCGCGGGCGCCCGTGCACAGCGCGAGCGCGCCGATCGCGCCGATACGGGCGGTCCGCCACCGTATCCCGTCGGTTTTCCGCGCCAGGAAAGCGTTCATGGCGCCAATCATACTCCCGTGGCGTTGCTTCTCACCAACGAGTTCCGAGTGCCTGCGGGCGGGGCGTGCGTCCCAGGCCGTCGATGGAAGTTTCGACCCCGGCGGGCCGGGGCGCCGGCGCGCAAGGAACAACGCCCGGTATCTGGAAGAGAGTGGACTCGATCGAGCCGCCAGGGTGAACGGGAACCGCTCGAGCCCCTCGGTCCGCCCGGGGTTGTGTCATACTTTCGCGCGTGTCCGGTGAACCCGTCATAGTCGATGCCAAGGGGTTGAATTGCCCCATGCCGCTCTTGAAGGCCAAGAAGGCGCTGAACGGCATGGCAAGCCGCGAGTGCCTGCGCATCTATGCCACCGATCCCGGCTCGGTTCGGGATTTCGAGGTGTTTTCCGCCCAGAGCGGCCACAGGCTGCTCGAGTCCGGCAGGAACGGCGACACCTACTCTTACCTCCTGGAAAAGAAATAGCCCGGCCGGAACGTTGCGGTTTCTGGAAGTCATCGGCAGTTGGATCAACCGGTACTTCTCCAACGAGGAAGCCATTTACCTCGTGGCGCTCCTCGTGGTGGGCTTTCTCGTATTGCTGCTGGTCGGCGATGTCCTGGCGCCGGTGCTGGCCGGCCTGGTGCTGGCGTTCCTGCTGCAGGGGCTTGTCAACCAACTGGCGCGATGGGGCGTGCCGACCGCCGCGGGTGTCTACATTGCCTTTCTGCTGTTCCTGGGTGGCGGGGTTGCCCTGACGCTGTTGCTGGCCCCCCTGGTCTGGCAGCAGTTGAAGAGCCTGGCGGTGGCGCTGCCCGACCTGATCGGACGCCTCGGCGAAGTGGCCCGCGGCTTGACGGAGTCGTTTCCCGAAGTCGTGACGGATGGGCAACTCACGGTCTGGATCGACGGCGCGGCCGGTCAACTCGGCAACCTGAGCGCCGCCGCGCTGCAGGGTCTGGTGACCAATGTGCCGTCTTTGGTGGCGCTTTTGATCTACCTGGTTCTGGTTCCGATTTCGGTGTTCTTTTTCCTGAAGGACGGTCGCCGGCTGCTGCACTGGTTCCGTGCCCTGCTGCCCGCCGACCGGTCGCTGATCGAGAAGGTGGGCGATGAGATGAACGTGCAGCTCGCCAACTACGTGCGCGGCAAGTTCATCGAGATACTGATCGTCGGTTCCGTGACCTCCGTCACCTTCAGCCTGCTCGGCCTGAACTACTCCCTGCTGCTCGGCGTGCTGGTCGGCGTGTCGGTACTGATTCCGTTCGTGGGCGCGGCGGTGGTGACGATCCCGGTGCTGCTGGTGGGCATCATACAGTTCGGCTGGTCCTGGGAACTGGCCTGGGTCATGGCCGCCTACGGGGTCATCCAGGCACTCGACGGCAACGTGCTGGTGCCGCTGCTCTTCTCCGAGGCGGTGGACCTGCACCCCATCGCCATCATTGTCGCGGTGCTCGCCTTCGGCGGCCTCTGGGGTGTGTGGGGCGTGTTCTTCGCGATCCCGCTCGCAACCCTCGTGAAGGCAATCTACAACGCCTGGCCCAGGGAGGTGGCGCCCGGAGAGCCCTGATTCCCGCGGCCTCGGCCGCGGCCTCGGGAGCGCCTTGCGCCGGGATTTCGAGTAACATTGCCCGCGGTGCGAGGAGGCCCGAACGGACGATTCGATGTTGAGTGGCAGCATAGTGGCGCTGGTTACCCCGATGACGCCGTCCGGGGCGGTCGATTGGCAGGCGTTCGACGGATTGATCGCCTGGCATCTCGCCAGCGGCGCCAACGGCATTGTGCCCATGGGCACCACCGGGGAATCGGCGACGCTGACCACCAGCGAACATCTCGAGGTCATCGAGCGCGCCATCGGCCTGGTCGCGGGCCAGGTGCCCGTCATCGCGGGCACGGGCAGCAATGCCACCGCCGAAGCCATTCACCAGACTCAGGAGGCGGAGAAGGCGGGGGCGGATGCCTGCCTCTTGGTGACGCCCTACTACAACAAGCCCACCCAGGAGGGCCTGTACCGGCACTTCAAGGCGATTGCCGAGGCTTGTTCCGTGCCACTGGTGCTCTACAACGTGCCGCCCCGCACGTCCTGCGACATGGTTCCCGAGACGGTGGCGCGTCTTGCGCCCATCGACAACGTCGTCGGCATCAAGGAGGCGAGCGGCGATGCAGACCGGGTAGCGGCGATCCGCGCGCTCTGCGGAGAAGATTTCATCCTGTTGTCCGGGGAAGACGCGCAGACGCTGCACATGATGCGCCTGGGCGCGGTGGGAACCATTTCCGTTACCGCGAACATTCTGCCCAGTCAAATGTCGGAGTTCTGCGGCGCCTGGCTTGATGGGCGGCCGGACGATGCACAAGCGTTGGACGACATGTTACAACCGGTGCACGCGGCCATGTTTGTGGAGAGCAGTCCCGCTCCCGTTAAGTGGGCGCTCTTCGAGTCGGGCAGGATCGGCAGCGGCATTCGTCTTCCGTTGGTTTGTTTGTCAGAAGGAAAACGCAGGGAAGTGATGGACGCGGTAGATGCGGTGAGGGGCCGGTAGCCGTGCGGCCGCTGGCTCGAACAGGCGAATGGGGAGGTCGATTGGCCGGTGTCGAAAGCAGCGGACCGGGAACAGAACCGGGCCGGGGTCGAGGACGGAGACCGGGGCAAGGCCCGGGACCGGTACAACGAAGACGGCAGGGCCCGAGAGCAGGACAACCACCACGTCAGGGCCTGACAGCAGGGCAACGGCGACGGCAAGGTCTGGGACCGGAACCGGGACAAGGATCAGGACCGGCAATTGGCGCGGGCCGGGAAGTGGCCCGTGCCCCGCTTCGCGCGGCCCGGTTCGGCGCGTTCGCACTCTCCGCGTGGCTCGTCGCCGGCTGCGGCTGGTTCTCCGACGACAAGGGCTTTTTCGTCAACCGCTCCGACGACTATATCGATGCCCGCCAGGGTCGGGGGCTGGTCGTTCCGGAGGACCTCGATCAGACCATCGAGGATCCCTTCCCGATACCGGTCATTCCCGAGCAGCAGAACGCGCGTTTCTATCCGGGACGGCCGCCGCTGCCCGGCACCATCTATGCGTCGGACAACCGGGACGAGATTCGCATCCAGCGGCTGGGCGAACGCATCTGGCTGGTCGTGCCGGAACCCCCCACCACGGTCTGGCCGAAGATCAAGCAGTTTCTGGCCGACAACGGTGTCGCAGTGGGTTCCGAGGCGCCGGGCCAGGGGCGGATCACCACCGAGTGGCTGACGGTCGCCGACGAACCCTACCGGGACGTGGTGCGCACGGTGCTGCGCGAGGCGAAGCAGGCGGAAGAGCCCGGCGGGGGATTCTCCGGCCGCGAGCGCTTGCTGCTGCGCGTGGAGCAGGGCATCCGGGAGCTCACCTCGGAGGTCCATATCCGGCATCAGAACGACCGTGCCGCCATCGTCAATCCCGATGCCATCGTCGACCTGGAGCCTATCCTCTCGGACCTGACCCCGGTGGAGCGGGAATTTCTCAACGAGCTCGGCGCCTACATTGCCGCCCGGGTAGCCGAACAGACGGTCTCCATGGTGGCGCTCGAGATCTCCGGCCAGGAAAAGGCGGAAATCGGCCGGGACCAGGCGGGCGACCCGGTGCTCAGGCTCTACCTGGATTCGGAGCGTGCCTGGGCGACCCTCGATCAGGCCCTGGACGCCGCGGCCGTGGACGTTATCGAGCAGGACCGCGTCGCCGGAACCTGCCTCATCCACATTCCCGAGACTGCGTTCACCGGTCCCGTGGCGGAACAGCGCCGCGGCTTCTTCAGGAGGCTCAACCCGTTCGGGGGCAACCGCAGCGAACCGGCGGCGGACATTCTGCTGCGCGTTCGCCGTGAAGAAGACCGGCGCTACGCGATTACCGCCCACGGCGTGAACGGCGAACCGGTTTCCGACGATTTCAGGCAGCAGGTACTGATTCTGATCCGCGAGTACGCGGGTTGAGCGCCTTCGCCTCCCTCGGCAGCGGCAGCCGGGGCAACGCCACCTGTGTGCGAATGGGGGAGGCGCTGCTGCTCGTCGACTGTGGATTCTCCCTGAGGCAAACCGAATTGCGGCTCGAGCGGCTGGCGGTGCACCCCGCGGACATCGACGCCGTTCTGGTCACCCACGAGCATTCCGACCACGCCTGTGGCGTGCCGGCGCTGGCCGCCAGGTACGGCATTCCGGTCTACGCCACCCACGGCACCTTCAAGTCCTTTGCCCCCGATGCGTTCGCCGGCGTGCCGACGGGCGCAACGGTTCAGGGCGGCCACGCCTTCAGCCTGAAGGGCGTGGAGGTCATGCCGGTCACGGTGCCCCATGACGCCCGGGAACCCGTGCAGTTCGTATTCCGCTGCGGAAGCTGTCGGATCGGCGTGATATCGGACCTCGGGTGCTTGACGCCGCACGTGCTCGACCGTTACCAGGGGTGCCACGGCCTGTTCCTGGAGAGCAACCACGACCGCGAGATGCTGTTGCGCGGCAGCTATCCGGCGCGGCTGAAGCGGCGCATCGCCGGCGACCTCGGACATCTTTCCAACCACCAGGCCGGCGACTTTCTCGCCGCGGTGGCGAACCCGGCGATGGACGTGGTGATCGGCCACGTGAGCGAGCGGAACAATCATCCGGACCGCCTCGAAGAGACGTTCGGCGGCTGGCGCGGCCGCGTCCGGTCGCTCGAGTACGCAACCCAGAAGGAAGGCTTCCCGTGGACCTTTGCCGGCGCCGGCGCAACCGGTGGCGGCGCGGCTCGCGGTTCGCCCATGCCGGCCTTACAATTGGCCGCCGGGGATGGCCGCCCCGGCAATGGTCCGGCGGCATCCGGCCGCGATCTGTCCAGCAACGTCGAGTAACAAAGTGGAACACGTGTTCGCCGCAACCCCGGAAAACTTTCAGCCGGACGTGCTGGAACGATCCCGCGAGACGCCGGTGCTGCTGCTCTTCTGGGCCGACCAGGTACCTCCGTCGGCGGATGCCAGGCGGCGCCTCGAGGCGATAGTCGGCGGCTACGGCGGCAAGGTACTGCTCGGCCTCGTCGATGTCGCCCAGGACCAGACCCTCGCCCAGCACCTGCGCGTGCAGGCGTTGCCGAGCATACGCGTCATCGACAAGGGGCAGATCGTGCAGCAGCTCGACGGCCCCCAGCCGGAGGAGGCGCTCCGGGCCCTGCTCGACCAGTTGACCCTGTCTTCCGGCGAACTGGTGAGGGCGCAGATCGGGCAACTGCTCGAAGCGGGCGACTTCGACCGGGCGCTCGCCATGCTCAGGCAGGCGATCGGTGAAGAACCGGGCAACATGGCCTTCCGCGTCGAACTGGCCGACCTGCTTGTACGCCGGGGCGACCTCGATGACGCGCGCACGGCGCTCGCCGGCATCCCGGAAAGCACGGAAGGCAGGGAACGCCCGCAGACCCGGCTGGAACTGGCGGAAGAGGCGGCAGGCCTTCCTTCCCGGGAAGCCTCCACGGCTGCGTTGGCTGCCGATGCCGACGACCTGGAGGCGCGTTACGGGCTCGCGGTTGTCGAGGCGGCCTCGGGCAATGCCGAAGCCGCCCTGGAACACGCGATGACAATTCTCCAGACGGACCGGTCGTTCCGCGACGACATCGGCCGCAGGACCATGATCCGTATCTTTACGGTGCTCGGCAAGGGCGATGCGCTTGCCAACCGGTACCGGCGGCGCATGTTCAACTTCATGCATTGACCGCGGCGAGTACCGGAAGGAACGACCGGTCGTTGCGCAACAAGCCTGTCCACGGAGCCGGAATCGCAGCGACAAAGCGATGGCAGCCCGCCTCAACGACGGCCGCCGGTTGGGGTCGCCGATGCAATCGATTCAATCGGCAATGCCGGCGTCAACGGGTTGCCCGCCTCGCCGCCATCGGCAGTGGCCTGCCGGGGCGAATCCTGGGGTTTTCCTTATGCACATCCCCTTAAACGACATCCAAGATCGCGCCTCGAACCGCCCCGCAGCCCGGTTGTGCGCACCAATACAATCCTAACTACCTGATAAAAAAAGATTATTGCCAAGCGTTGCGGTTTTGCGTTGTCGGCGCCGCTTGCCGTATTCTGTTTGCCGTGGCGTCTTCTCCTTGAGTTATCCAACAAGTTATCCACAGGAATGAACGAAAGCCTTGTAAATCGGGTAGTGGCGGATGATTGACGACCGGCTCGACCGCGCCGGCCTGTTGCAGCAGAAGCTCGCCGGCTACCGTGAGCGGGGCGTCTCGCGGGTCAAGCTCGGGCTGGCCGATCTCGACGGCGCGCGAAAGTTGTTCGGCGAGGAGTTCGTCGAACACTTCGCGATGAGCCGGCACTGGGAGTTCCGGGAATACGAGCGTCATGTCAACAGTTGGCAGCTCGAGCGCTACTTCGAGATCGTCTGAGGCCATGCGCATCGGCATTCTGCAGACGGACCGGGTCATGGAACGCTTTCGCGGCCGGCACGGCGACTACCCGGAGATGTTTGAGGACGTGCTGACCGCGGCGGCGGACGGGGCGTCCCTCGACTTCGAGGCCATCGATGCCCTGCAAGCGGCTTACCCCGCGCCGGGCGCCTGCGATGCCTATGTCATTACCGGCAGCCGGCACAGTGTCTACGACGACGACGCGTGGATCGCCGCCCTGGCGGGCTTCGTGGGCGAGGCGCTCGATGCGGGCAGCAAGGTGGTGGGCATCTGTTTCGGGCACCAGTTGATCGCGCACTTTTTCGGCGGCGCGGCGGCTCCCGCATCCGGCTGGGCGGTGGGCGTGCACGAATGCCGCGTTGTGGCGGACGCGCCCTGGCTGGAACCGAGACTGCATCGCTTCCGGCTGTTGTCGAGCCACAAGGACCAGGTGACGCGCCTGCCCGAGGGCGCCGAACTGATCGCGACGAACGATTTCTGCCCGATCGCCGGGTTCACCTGGGGCGAGGGGGTACTGACGTTTCAGGGGCATCCGGAGTTCAGGAAACCGTACTCCATGGACCTGATGAACATGCGCCGGGAACTGCTCGGCGAAGACACCTACCGGACGGGCGTTGCATCGCTGGACGAGGACATCCACCCGGTGGCCGTCGGACGCTGGATACTCAACTTCTGCCGGGAGTGAGCAACGCGCCGAAACCGCCGTCGCGCTTTTCTCGATACCGGGAGCGTGCGAAAAACCTGGTGGGCTCGCCGGAGGAGGTGGCGGCTCTCGCGACGGCCGCCGCGCACAAGCTGGCCAACGCCGGCGGCCTGCCGTCCCGCTTCCGTGCCGTGCGCGAGGAACTGTCGACGCTTATCGACTTGTTGAAAGCCTGGGTGAACGGCGACTACCGGCAGGTCTCGACGCGCACGATGGTGACCGTCATCGCCGCCGTGCTCTACTTTGTCGTGCCGTTCGATTTGATTCCCGACTTTATCGCCGCTATCGGCCTGCTTGACGATGCCGCGGTGATCGGCTACGTGATCGGCGTAGTGCGCGATGAGATTGCCGGGTTCGAACGCTGGCGCAAAGGCTCGCCGGCGCATGGAGAACCGGACGAAGCGGGCTGAGCCGGCTGCTACAGCAGGCTTCGCAGCATCCAGGCGGCCTTCTCGTGCACGACCATGCGGTCTGCAATCAGGCTGGCGCTCGATTCGTCGCCGGCGTCCTGGGCCGGCGGCAGGATCTCCCGCGCGGTGCGCACGACGGATTCCTGGGCTGCGACGAGGTCGCGCAGCATGCCCTCGGCGCCGGGCACGCCCTCCGGTTCATCGATGCTGGTGAGGCCCGCGAATTCCCGGTAGGTGCCGGGCGCCGGATGCCCCAGCGTGCGGATGCGCTCGGCCACGTCGTCCACGGCCACGGCGAGTTCCGTGTACTGCTCTTCCCACAAGAGGTGCAGGTCGCGGAAACGCGGGCCGGTTACGTTCCAGTGGTAGTTGTGCGTTTTCAGGTACAGCGTGTAGGTATCCGCAAGCAGGCGCTTCAGCCCCGCGGCGATTTTCGCGCGGGCTTCGTCGTCGATACCGATGTTGATGTTGTCGCTCATGTCGGGCTCCTCAGGCGGTGTACGGGTGCTATTGTGGGGCCGCGACCACTATTTTTAAAGACGATTATTTTTATGAAAACAATAGTCTAAAACTATTGATCCGCGGGCGCGTCAGGCCGGCCGCTCGTCCAGCACCAGCCAGGCGATCAGGTAGGCGGCGATCGCCAGCTTCGGCAGGAACAGCCCGGTCACGATCACGGCGACGCGAACGATTGCCGGGTCCATGCGCATCCGGTTGGCGATGCCCGCACAGACGCCGGCGACCCAGCCGTTCTTCCTGTCCAGGTACAGGTTCGCCCGGAAGCGTTGCGAGGTGGTCTCGGTCATGTCATGGGCTCCTCAGTTGCCGGGAATCAGCGTGGCCGGGAGCGCGAACCTGAACTGCCCGGCTTCGAAGCCCGCGGGGCCGGCATCGGCGGGTTCGAAGGCCGGAACGTAGGCTTCGGCGAGCAGGCCGAAACCGAGAAATACGAGCGCGAGCAGTATCATTGCCCACAGCGTTGCCCGCGGATAGCTGATTCTGGAGAGTCGAAAGCTTGAGTTCCTGGTGTTCACGTCTGTCTCCTGATCCATCTGGACGGGAGTCATACAAGAGCCGTGCCAAGCCAAGCCCGCATCGCTCCCGCATGGCGCTGGTTCCCTGGGCTTGCGGCCGATTCAGGTAGATGCCCATCGCTTATTTCGACAGGCTGTGCGGGACTTCGTTCCCAAGGGTGGCCGATTTCGCTAACGTTCGGTCAAGGAGAAGACATGGACTTTCACTTTGCGACAAGGCGCCGGCAGGAGAGCCCCGCAAGCCCGCTCTATTCAGTGGCGTCCGGGCGGAGTCTGGTCAAACGGCGAGATGCGGCTAAACTCGCGGGTTTCGACCCTTTTTCCGGAGGATTGCGTTCATGGCGATGCAGCACACGCCCCTGTTGATGTCGAAACTGATCGAGCGCGGCGCCAGGGTGGCGCCGAACGAAGAGATCGTCACGGCTACCGAGACTGGAACGCGGCGGCAAAGCTACCGGGAGACGCGGGATCGGGCGCATCGGCTCGCGCATGCGCTCAGCGATGCGGGCATCGGGGTAGGCGACCCCGTGGGGACGTTCATGTGGAACGGCTCGCGGCACCTGGAGGCGTATCACGCCTGCGCCGGCATGGGCGCGGTACTGCATACGCTGAACATCCGGCTCGGTGCGAAGGACCTGGAGTACATCGTCAACCATGCGGGAGACCGGATCGTCATTGCCGATGCCGATGTGCTGCCGCTGCTGGAACCGCTGAAGGATGCGATGCCCACCGTCGAGCGGGTGGTGGTGGCGACGGAGGAGGGGTTCGAAGGCTGGTCGACCAGCCTGCCCGAAGCGGTGGACTACGAGGCGTTCATCGCCGGCAAGCCTACCCATTACGAGTGGCCGCGGATTGACGAGAACTCGTCGCTCGGCTTGTGCTACACCAGTGGCACGACGGGCGATCCCAAGGGCGTGGAGTACGAGCACCGTTCCCAATACCTGCACACCCTCACCGAATGCATGGTCGATTCGATGGGCCTGTCGGGGGTGGACACCATGCTCGGCGTCGTGCCCATGTTCCACGCCCAGGGCTGGGGTATTCCCTGGGCGGCGCTGATGCTCGGCTGCAAGCAGGTCATGCCATACCGGTTCATGAACCCGGCGCGGCTGCTGGACCTGATCGTCTCCGAACGGGTAACCATTTCCGCGGGGGTGCCGACGATCTGGCAGGGCGTGAAGGGGGTCATCGAGGCGAACCCGGACGGCTACGATCTGTCGGCGCTCCAGCGGCTCACGTGCGGCGGCTCGGCGCCGCCGCCGTCCCTCATTCGCTGGTACTGGGATGCGCTTGGCGTCGAGATGGTGCAGGGCTGGGGCATGACGGAAACGTCGCCGCTCGCCACTCTGTCCAGGCGGGTCATGAAGCGCAGCCAGCTTTCCATCTCCGAGGACGAGCAGTTCGAGAACGTCGCCAAGGCCGGCCAGCTCATGCCGGGGCTGGAACTGGACATCTTCGACGAGGACTTCAACCGGCTGCCTCACGACGGCGAATCGGTGGGCGAGATCCTCATACGCGGGCCCTGGATCTGTTCGGAGTACTACAGGAACCCCCAGCCGGACAAGTTTCACGACGGCTGGCTGATCACGGGGGATGTGGGCAAGATCGATTCCGAGGAATACCTGGTCATCTCCGACCGGTCGAAAGACCTGGTCAAGAGCGGCGGCGAGTGGATCTCCAGCGTCGATCTCGAGAACCATATCGTGGCGCTCGACGGCGTCGGCCAGGCCTGCGTGGTGGCGCAGCCGCATCCCCGGTGGGACGAGCGGCCGGTGGCGCTGGTCGTGCTGGAGCCCGGGCGGCAGGTGAACGCGGAAACGATCCTGGCGCATTGCGCGACGGCGTTCGCCAAGTGGCAGTTGCCGGACGATGTGCTTTACGTAAACAGCGTCCCGCTGACCTCCACGGGCAAGATGGACAAGAAGGTGGTGCGGGCGGATCTTGCGGCTCGGGGCTACGTGCTGCCGGATCTGCGGCCGGTGGCGGATTCGGGTTAGCCCGCATATTGCGCCAAGGGCCGCGATGATCGCCGAGGATTTTTGCCGTTTGCGCGTGCTCGGGAGCTTAAAGCATAGCCACGCCTATGGTGGAGCGAGCATGTGCGCGCAAACGGCAAAAAGACCGGCGAGGGCGCGGCCAGCGCAGTTTGTACCCGGAACAACTTTCGAATATTTCGAAACAATCGAAAAAAAACAAACGACGTTCGAGATCTCAATGAGCGGCTTGGTGCAATATGCGGGTTGGGCGCGGGAACCGGGCTCGTTCCGGCTCTTATCCCTGACGGCCCAGTTCGGGAACAGGAGCCGCGGCGAATGAAACGCGAATGCCTTCGATCAAGCCTTCCAGTCGTGCGATACCGGAGTGCACGGTCGTGAATTCCCTCTGGATAGTTGTGAACTCCTTCTGGATCTCGTAGAAGCGTTCATCGAATTTGTCCAGCCGGCGATCGATTTTCTCGAACCTTGCGTCGACTTTCTCGAACCGTTCATCGATCCTGTCGAACCGTTGATCAATCTGACGGAATCGCTCATCGATCTTGACGAATCTCGCATCCGTCGTCCTTGACATGGACTTGAGGGCTTGAAGGATGAATCCCGCGATGCTCACGCCGACCAGCAGGATCGTGGCGATAATGGTGATGAACTCGTAGTTCACGATCGGTTCCTTAATGTCGATTGTCACCGATATACCCGCGCATTGTCGATCACCCCGGACCCGCGGTATGTAGGAAAAGACTGCGTTCGCACGGGAACGAATTCGACGCAAACGTTGAAACGTTGGAAGGTTGGAAGGTAGGTGTCCCCAATTAGGCGAAAGGTGGGTGTTCCCAATTGCGGGCTCGTGGCGATGGTTGAAAGGTGGGTGTTCCCAATTGGGCGTTCGTGGGCGAAAGGTGGGGGCGAAAGGTGGGTGTCCCCTGGTTGATAAGGTTGGTTGATAAGGTGGGTGTCCCCAATTGCGGGCTCGTGGTGTGCCCCGGTATACGGGTTGGAGTAAGATCGTGGTTGAACACTTGCACTGTATGAAGGAATGCGTAGCTGGCTTGTACTGATCGTGACGCTCGGGCTGGCGGCGGCCGTTCTCGCGCCGGCCGCCGAGGATGCCGATGGGGGCGCGGTGTGGCTGGTCGACCTCGATGGCGCGGTGGGGCCGGCGAGTGTGGACCTGGTCATACGGGCGATTGAGGATGCGGGCGAGGCGGATGCCGAAGCCGTGGTGATCCGCATGGATACGCCGGGTGGGCTCGACAAGTCCATGCGCGATCTGGTCAAGGCGATTCTCGCTTCCGAGATTCCCGTCATTACCTATGTCTCGCCGAGCGGCGCGCGCGCGGCGAGCGCCGGCACCTATATCGCCTATGCGAGCCACATCGCGGCGATGGCGCCGGCCACCAATATCGGCTCGTCGACACCGGTGAGCATCGCGCCGCAGCAGCCGCCGCCGCGGGCGCCAATACCGTTCCGGCCGAAGCCCGAGACAGAGGACGGGAAGGAAGGTTCCGGCGGAGCGGATGGAGAAGACGGGGCGGAAGGTGCGGACGAAGCAGCGGAGGAGCCTGCGAAGCCGGAGCCGGCGGCGCCCCCCCCGGCCGATGCCATGACCCGCAAAGTGGTCAACGATGCCGTGGCCTATCTGCAGAGCCTGGCGGAGTTGCGCGGACGCAATGTCGAATGGGCCGAGAAGACCGTGCGCGACGGCGACAACCTGCGGGCGAGCGCGGCGCTGGAACAGAACGTCATCGACATCGTCGCGCCCAATCTGGCGGTGCTGCTGCAGCAACTGGACGGCAGGGAGGTTGAAGTCGGCGACGATGTCCGAGCGCTCGCCACGGCGGAGGCCGAACTGGTGCGCGTCGAGACCGACTGGCGCCACGAACTGCTCTCGGTCATCACCGACCCGTCGATCGCCTACGGGCTGCTGGTCGTCGGCGTCTACCTGCTCATGCTGGAGTTTTACAACCCGGGCACGCTGTTCCCGGCGGTAACGGGCATCATCTGCCTGCTGCTCGGGGCTTACGGGCTGCAGATGCTGCCGGTCAACTACGCGGGCCTTGCCCTGATCGTGGTCGGCATCGGCATGCTGGTGCTCGAAGTGGTGACACCCACCTATGGGGTGCTCGGCGTCGGCGGGGTGGTCGCCTTCGTGATCGGCTCGATCATCCTGGTGGACAGCGATCTGCCGGGCTATCAGTTGCCCATTTCCATCATCGCCGGGTTTGCCGCGGCCACCGGCGGCATCGCCTTCTTCATTGTCGGCGCGGCGGTACGGGCGCGCCGGCGCAGGGTGGTCACGGGGGCGGAAGGCATGGTCGGCGGCAGCGCCCGGGTGCTGGACGACTTCCAGGGCCAGGGCACGGTGCGCGCGTTCGGCGAGATCTGGCAGGCCGAGAGCGAGGCGCCGCTTGCAAAAAATGCCAAGGTACGGATCACCCGGGTGAACGGGCTGATTCTCGCCGTGGAACCGGAGGACGAATGAGGCGATTCCCCGGACCGGCGGGAACGCGGTCACCGGGCGCGAACTTGACTCGTTTGACAATGTATATCCGCGAACAAGAGGTCTAGATATGGAAATTTTCAGCACCATCATTGCGGTCGTGGTCATCGCCATCCTGGCGAGCGCGTTCCGCATCCTGAGGGAGTACGAGCGCGGCGTGGTGTTCATGCTCGGCCGTTTCTACAAGATCAAGGGGCCGGGCCTGATCATCATCATCCCCATCATCCAGCAGATGGTGCGGGTGGATCTGCGTACCATCGTGCTCGACATCCCCACCCAGGATCTCATCACCCGCGACAACGTCTCCGTGAAGGTCAACGCGGTGCTGTACTTCCGGGTGGTGGACTCCCAGCGCGCGATCATCAACGTCGAGCAGTACATAGAGGCCACCGGCCAGCTTGCCCAGACCACCCTGCGCTCGGTGCTAGGCCAGCACGAACTCGACGAACTGCTCGCGGAACGCGAGCGGCTCAACCGGGACATCCAGGCGATTCTCGACCAGGCCACCGACCAGTGGGGCATCAAGGTATCGAATGTCGAGATCAAGCACGTCGATATCGACGAGAGCATGATCCGGGCGATCGCCAAGCAGGCGGAAGCCGAGCGGGAGCGGCGCGCCAAGATCATCCACGCCGAGGGCGAACAGCAGGCGGCGGAAAAGCTGGTGGAGGCGGCCAGGGAGCTGAGCGTGGAGGGCGGGGCGATGCAGCTCCGCTACCTGCAGACGCTCACGGAGATCGCGGGGGAGAAGAGTTCAACGATCGTCTTTCCGTTGCCCGTTTCCATACTGGAGGGGCTGCAGGGCGTGATCGGCTCGGTTCGGGCATCCGACGACGGCTGAACCTCCAATCTCACTGAATCCCGGCGCCAAGGAATCGAGTCGGCGTCCTGGAGTCCTGCGTGCCCAATCTGCCGCACAGCATCGATCGCGTGCTGCGCCCGGCGCAGACGCACGCGCATGCCGTTGTGGGCGGTGAGTTCCTCCCCGCGCGCGAAGCGGCAGGCTCGTACTGCCGGAGCTTGCCCCGGCGTATGTCAGTTCCTCCCCGCGCGCGAAGCGGCAGGCATCCGCCTCCGTCAGGTTCATGTTGCCCAGCGATTAGGCATCCGCGGAGTTGCGCGAGTGCAGATGGGTGTCCCCCCGAGTGCACGTCGAGTGCAGGTGGGTGCCGCCAATGCGACGACAACAGTGCTGCCGGGGCTTGTATCGGATGCGAGTCTATGTATCATTGTGATACATGGCGCCAAGCGTATGTTGGTCAATTGAAGAAGCAGAGAACCGAATCCACGGTTATGCGCTTAACGACTTTGAACTCGCCTATACGAGTCACGCCATAGAGCGCCTTCGGGAAAGAGATATCCTCATTTCCGATGTCAATCATGTCCTCGCGTACGGATACATTTCGGAGGAACCGGAAGAATCAAGCCGGCCCGGATACTGCAAATACAAGATCTGCGGCAAATCTCCGAACTCGGGCAACCGGGAAATTTGCCTGGTAGTCATTCCCGACCCCGGAAAGCCGGCCATCAAGTTAGTCACGGTCATGTGGAAGGATCTGCGATGAGTCAAACGCCAATTCGGCATCAATACGTCGAGTGCGGGCTGCCCAACGTATGGGTTGAGGGTTTGCTTGTGGAGGATGACGCAGGAGAGGCAACGATCAGAATTCCGAATGTCAGGAGTTTGCACAAGCTGATAGCAAAGGGAATCGTGACTTCTTCGGGTACCTTGACCGGTCCGGAGTTGCGCTACCTGCGTACAGAGATGGGCCTGACACAAACCCAGTTAGGGGAACTTGTGCATCGAGAGCGGCTAACCATTTCGCGCTGGGAACGGGGCGAAGGAACGCCGGATGGCGCCACCGAAGCCTATATTCGGATTCTTGCGTCCTACAAGCTGAACCTGGACAGCATCGATCCTGAAGAGGTCAGCAGTTGGTGCAGACTCACGGTCGAGAACAAATCACCGATCCGTATCGACGCTACCGACCCGGGAAACTATCGCCTCGTTGCTTGAGGAGTGGGGGGGTTCATTCCCTGAACAGACGAGTCAAGTTTTCGTTCAGCGTCCGCGAGTTGCGGAACAACTCGATTGCGTCACCGGTGTTGTAATGGCGGGTGTCCCAGAAGGTGCGAGTCGGCGTCCTGGAGTCCTGCGTGCCCAATCTGCCGCACAGCATCGATCGCGTGCTGCGCCCGGCGCAGACGCACGCGCATGCCGTTGTGGGCGGTGAGTTCCTCCCCGCTCGCGAAGCGGCAGGCATCCGCCTCCGTCAGGTTCATGTTGCCCAGCGAATAGGCATCCGCGGAGTTGCGCGAGTGCAGATGGGTGTCCCCCCGAGTGCACGTCGTGTGCAGGTGGGTGTCCCGAGCGCGATCGTCTTTATATAATGTTTATTATATAGAGGAGTAAAACCGATGCTCTCATTCAAAGTAACGACCGTTGGCGCGTCATCGGGTGTCATCCTCACCAAAGAGGCAATGGCGCGGCTCAGAGTGAAGAAGGGCGATACGTTGTACTTGACCGAGGCGCCGGACGGCGCCTATCGGCTTACGCCGTACGACCCGGAATTCGCGCGGCAGATGGCGCTTGCGGAAGAGATCATGCATGACGATCGTGAGGTGCTGCGGGCGCTTGCGAAGTGAGCGACGAAGGCTCGGATTCGTGGGTCTGGGTAGATCTATCCACCGTGTTCGCGATTCACGATCGGCAGATTTCGGAGCACGGCGGCCTGAACGGCATCCGCAGCCGGAATGCCATCGAATCCGCTCTGGCGCGGCCAGTCAATCTTGCGAATTACGGCGATCCCGATTGGGTTGATCTGGCGGCGTCGTACGCGTTCGGGTTGGCCATGAACCATGGATTTTCGGACGGCAACAAGCGCACGGCCTGGGTTGCGGCACGTCTGTTTCTCGCACTCAACGGGGTCGGCCTCAAATTCGATTCGCTGGATGCTGTGCGAGTGATGGAACAAACCGCGGCCGGCGAGATTGGGGAACGCGACCTTGCCGCATGGTTTCGTTCGCGCCACGCCGGCTGATGGCTATTTCGGCGATACCGGGATTGCTGTTGGCCGGAGGCCGGGCGCGGCGGATGGGACGCGCGGGAGGTGGCGACAAATGCCTGACGATGCTGGGCGGGCGGACGGTGCTTGACCGGGTGATCGAGCGGGCGGCGCCGCAGGTTAAGCGGCTGGTTTTGAATGCCAATGGCGATCCCGAACGGTTCGGGCCGGTCGGGATGCCGGCGGTGCCGGACAGCTTGGGGATGGGCCTGGGTCCGCTGGCGGGAGTGCTTGCGGGTCTGGACTGGGTAAGCGAGCACGTGCCGGAAGCCGGCCATGTAGCCAGCTTCGCCACCGACACGCCGTTTTTCCCCGCGGACCTGGTGCACAGGCTTGCCCTGGAGATCGACCGCGGCGCCGACCTGGCGTGCGCGTGCTCGGGGGGACGCCTGCAGCCGGTATTCGCCCTTTGGCCCGTTGCGTTACGGAGTGACCTGCGCCGCGCCCTGGTTGAGGAAGGCATCCGCAAGGTGGATCGCTGGATGGCCAGGTACCGCCTGGCCGAAGTGGACTTCCCGGTCGAGCCGTTCGATCCGTTCTTCAACATCAACGAGATGTCCGACCTTGCCGCGGCGGAGGCGATGCTCCGCCGGCGCGATCGACCCCGGTAGCCCCGCTTCCTCCGTTGCCCCGGGCACACCGTCACGCATGCTTGCACGCGGTTGCGGTAGGTGCAGACTCGTGAAATGCATTTTCGTGCATCCCAACGGAACCTGGCGGAATGTTCGGGCCGGTCGGCCACCGGTTTCCCCTAGCCCGCATCGCTCACCAACTTCCTGCTGCGGACGCCGATGCATCGCGTAAGCGCGGCCGTGTGGTCCGCGCGACCACGCTTACACGGCGCCTCGACGCCCTCGCGACGAAAGTTGGTGAGCGATGCGGGCTTGACAACCCTACCGGCAAGCAAGCCGTAGCGTGGCGGAAACGGTGTCTTTTGACGAGCATCGGCTAACATGCCGGTATGCGGGCCATGCTGTTGGAAAAACCGGGTGGAGACTTCGCGCTTGCGGAGATGCCGAAGCCGGCGCCGGGGCCGGGGCAGGCGCTGATCCGGGTGCACGCCTGCGGCGTCTGCCGCACGGACCTGCACGTGGTGGACGGCGACCTCCGCGACGGCCGCTATCCCATCGTTCCGGGGCACCAGATCGTCGGCACCGTGGAGGCGGTCAATGGAGTGGAGACGCTCGAACCGGGCAGGCGGGTCGGCGTGCCCTGGCTCGCGTACACCTGTGGTACCTGTGCCTATTGCCGTAACGATGCGGAGAACCTGTGCGATGCCGCCGAGTTCACCGGCTATCAGCGGCACGGCGGCTTTGCCGAGTACACGGTTGCCGATGCGCGCTACTGTTTCGGGTTGCCCGCCGGGTTCTCCGACCGCGATGCGGCGCCCCTGCTGTGCGCGGGGCTCATCGGCTTCCGGGCGCTCGCGAAAGCGGGAGAGGCGCGGCGACTCGGCTTCTACGGCTTCGGCAACGCCGCCCATATCCTCACACAGGTAGCCGCCTGGCAGGGGCGGGAGGTTTTCGCGTTCACCCGTGACGGCGACCGCCGCGGCCAGGCGTTCGCGCTGAGCCTTGGCGCCGTGTGGGCGGGCGGCACGAGCGAGCGGCCGGATACGGAACTCGATGCGGCGATCGTCTTCGCCCCGGCGGGCGCGCTGGTACCGCTCGCGCTCAAGCACCTGCGCAAGGGCGGCGTGTTGGTCTGCGCGGGAATCCACATGTCGGATATCCCGACGTTTCCCTACGCCGATCTGTGGGGGGAGCGGTCCATCGTCTCGGTAGCGAACCTCACCCGCCGCGACGGCGAGGAATTCCTGGCGATTGTCGGCCAGGCGGGCGTGCGCACCGAGGTGTCCGCGTACCCGCTGGAGGAAACCGCCCGGGCGCTGGACGACGTGCGCGCCGGCCGCGTCACCGGTGCGGCAGTCGTCGAGGCGCCGGCGCCGGCAAAACGTGGTCAGAGGGCAGGCGTGACCGGACGCCCGGCGTGACCGGACACCGGCTGCACAGCCCAGCCCGCGGTGCGGCTCCGGGGCGAGGGCAGCATTGACGGTATCGCCGGCAGCCGATGCAGGGAACGGTTTGTCACGGAGCCTTGAAGTCGACAGTGCGGCTGCATGGTCTCCGGCGCCAACGTCCGAGAAGCGGGGCTGAACGGATTCAGGGTCCGCCGACTGAAGGAGGAATCGCTCATGAATGACTCGGCGCCGGTCAAGGTTTGGGACTGGCCTTTAAGGTTGTGGCACTGGCTGTTTGCGGTGTGCATCGGTTGCCTGTTGTACACAGGGCTGTCGGGCGACCTGTCGCTGCTCGCCTGGCACATGCGGTTCGGCTGCGCGATGGTGGGGTTGATCCTCTTCCGGCTGCTCTGGGGAATCTGGGGCGGGCGCCATGCGCGCTGGCCCGGTTACCGGGTTGGGCCGAAAGCGATCGTGGGCCACTTCCGGGGCGGGCGGGTGGACGATCCCCATACGGCGCCGGGGCGGGCCATGGCGGTGGCGCTGGTGCTGCTGGCCACGGCGCAGGCGAGTACCGGGCTCTTCGCCAACGATGCCATTTTCACGGAAGGCCCGCTGGCGCGGTACGTGTCGGGGGAAACATCGAACCGGCTCACCTGGATTCATAACCGTGTCTTCTGGGGGATCATCGCCTGCGCGGCGACGCACCTTGCCGCGCACCTGGTCTATGCGCTACGCAAGGACAGGACACCGCTCGCCATGTTCACCGGGCGAAAGCGCGTCGCCGCAACGGCGGCGGCCACCGATGCGGCGACGCGGGACTACTGGCTACGGGCCCTCGTTACGGGGGCGATTGCGGGGGGAATCGTCTGGATCGGCCTTGCAGTCTTTTGACGGGTCGGCGCCCGGGCTCCGAGTGGGCTAACGGCGCTCTCCTGCCGGCGCGCCAGGCGGACTTGCGTTCCTTGTGCGCTGGGCGCAAGCCTCAACCCGCATATCTCACCAAGCCGCTTATTGAGTCACTGAATGTCATTGCGTTTCAATCAGGTACCTTCGCTTTTTGGAGATTCTGCCCGGCACAGACTGCGCTGGCCGCGCCCTCGCTGGTCTTTTGCCCGCGTGCGCGCACGTGCTCGCTCCACCATTGGCGGGGCTATGCTTTAAGCTCGCGAGCACGCGCACGGAGCCCTCAGCCGGGGAGCGCGAGGGGCTTGCCTCTCGCATGTGGACCAGAAAATCCTGCGCGATCATCGCGGCCCTTGGTGAGATATGCGGGTTAAAGGCGCCGCCACCGGGCGGCCGGATAAGGAACCGCGCATCGGGGACGCGGGCCGGCTCCCGGAGACCGGGCCTTATTCCTCCCGGTAGTTGTCGTGGCAACCCTTGCAGGCCTGCCCGAGAGCCTGGGCCGCCGGGCCCACCTCACCGCCGGCCTCGATGGTGTCGCGCAACCCTTCGGCGGCTTCCTGGAACGTGGCGACGCGCCCGGCAAAGTCTTCGGGCTCTTCCCAGATGACCGGCAATGCGTGGCCCCCGGCAGAGCCCTCGGGAAACAGCGTGCCGGCGATAGCCGACAGTTCGGCAATACTCCTTGCGTGCAGCGCCAGGTGGTCCTGGTGCGCGACCTTGCCTTGCAGGATGTCGAAGAACGCCTGCGTGTGGGCGCCGATCGCTTCCATGGTGTGGTGGCGGTAGTCCATGGCGCCTTCGTCTGCAAATGCTGGAGCGGCCAGAAGGGCGAAAAGGGTCAGGATCCGGGCTCGCATGAAATCTCCTTTGGAGGTTCGAACAAAAATGACAATCCGACTATTAAAGATGGGTTTCCCGGACAAGGCAATGGCGGCTTTGGGGATCGGCCGCGCAGGACCAGTGCATCGGCGTCCGCAGCAGGAAGTTGGTGCGTGATGCGGGCTGGTTGCCCGTTACTGGGAACCGGCTCTTGGACGCAGAGCGCCTGGTTCTATCGGGCCGCGACCGATAACGGAATCGCGAACGACATCCAGAATGCCCTCGACGCGGGCGAGGCGTTCGCGCAGTTCGATTTCGAGTTTGTTTATGCGCTCGGTAAGGGATGCCTCGACTTGATTGATGCGCTCGGTGAGAGAGGTTTCAACTTGAATGATGCGCTCGGTGAGAGAGGTTTCGACTTGATTGATGCGCTCGGTGAAAGAGGTTTCGACTTGATTGATGCGCTCGGTGAAAGAGGTTTCGACTTGATTGATGCGCTCGGTGAGAGAGGCTTCGAATTGATTGATGCGCTCGCTCAACTTTTCCAGGTCGCGCCGCAGCCCGCCAAACTCCGCCCTGAACTCCGCCCTGAACTCCTCCCTGAACTCCGCTCGCAGGGCGCGGTTTGATCGGGCGATGGCGATCAGTATTACGATTCCCGTTGCGATGATGGACCACGCTTCAGGCGTCACACCGGTTTCTCCCGCTGCCTGCCGCTGGTGAGAACGGCTCACACGGCTGGCCGTTTGCAATGAAGTCAAGCAAATCCATGGTACCGCTTACGGTCTCGCACAGAAACCGGTGAATGTCCGTATCACGCCACGGAGCGTCCCCACTTGCGGTGTAGGACGCCGGCTCTGTCGCGCAGTGCCCCGGCGGGGTCGACCGTGCCTGGCGGGACACCCGCCTCTCCTGCACTCCGTTTACGAGGCTGGGGCGCATCGGGGTGGGCGCGGAACTGGCCGCCTCGCATCGATTCCGTTTTCCGCTCACGCGCGCCTGGACAGCGAGTGTACGCCGAGAATCGCTACGTGCCGGGTCAGTCTTTTTCGATTCTGGCTACCGCCCGGCAGGCGGGCGCGCCGCAGTAGTTGCGGAAGGTCGCCGTCACGAACGTCTCCCCGCAGGCCCGGCATTGCCGCTCATGGATGTCGACGCAGTGCTGCAGGCGCCGCTCGAGGATGTTGGCGAGGCCGCGGTTGTCCAGAACCATCTCGCGGAACTCGGCATCGCCGATATCGAGCAGGTCGAGCACCTCGCTCACCGTCCAGTGCGGCGACCGGAGCAACAGGCCCGCGGCTTCCACCGTTGCGGCCGTCAGCAGGAGTTGGTTCAAGACAGGGTGCCCTGGCGACTGCAAACCGGGAATTATAGACCGAAAGCGAAGCGCGCAGTTTCGCGGCGCCGGGGCGAATCCTCACTGTTTCGTGGAACGAATTCGGCTATCGGACAATCGGTGACCCGGCTCCGCGCGGGCTTACGGCGCTCTCCTGCCGGCGCGCCAGGCGGACTTGCCTTGCTTATGCGCTGGGCGCAAGCCTCAAAGGCGCCGGCAGGAGAGCCCCGCAAGCCCGCTCTCATCCCTGGAACGAAATTAGTTCCTTCGGCGTCAGCGCCCCGGGCGCCCCCGGGGTCGAGGAATTATTGGGGAAGGAATTATTGGGGACACCCACCTGTTGGCGGAGCGCCCAAAAGCGCGTGGGAACGGTGCGGATTCGGCATTGGATGTGGTGTAGTCTGCGCAACCATGAATTCGGCATTGGGGAAGCGTTGCCCGATCGCGCTGCTGTTGCTGCTGGTGGCGGGCTGCGTGGCGGCGCCGCGGCCGTTGCAGTTTGTTTCGGGGCCGGATCCCGTCTATCCGCCGGATGCGAGGTCGGCGGGTATCGAGGGGCAGGTTACGGTGCGCTATGACGTCGGCATCGAGGGAACGGTGGTCAACCTGCGGGTGGTGGAGGCGGAGCCTGACGGTGTGTTCGACCAGGCGGTGCTCGAGGCGGTCGCCCAATGGCGGTTCCGCCCGCCGGTTGTCGACGGCCGCAACGTTGCGCTGCGTGACCGGGTCAGTACGCTTGAGTTCCTATTGGGGGAGAGCGATGCCTACGCGGGATACTGAGACCCGGGTAAGGGAGGACTGAGCCATCCATGCGCGACTTTAAACCGTGTGTGGAATGAGGATCGGGATACGCGATTTGCCCTGCTCGCCGCGCGGGAACTGGGGCCGCTGGACAACAGCACATGGAGCGAAGACGGCCGCCTGCCGGTCGCCCGGTAGCGCGGTCAGGCCAGGCCGAGAAAAACGGCGATTGCCCGGTTCAACCGGACCAGGTCCGCGGGCGGCAAGTGGCCGATGCGCTCGCCGAGCCGCTTCCTGGGAACGGTGGTGATCTTGTCCACCATGAGCCGAGAGATCAGGCTTAGCCCGTTCCGGTCATCGGGCTCAATGGCGAGACGGAACAGGGGCGCCTCGGTCGCGTCGGTCGTGAACGCGCAAACGGTCACGGACCCGGTCGCGTCGAATCGGTCGTCCTGAACAATGACGGCGGGCCGCGGCTTGCCGGCATAGCCACTGCCGGATACTGTCCGGACTTCCCCGCGTTGCATTACAAATCGTTGTCCGCCAGGGCATCGATAAAGGCCTGATCGAGATCGGCAGCGGGGCTTCGGGCGACCGCCAGCGACTGGCGGTGCGCCTCTGCGCGAAAGTTGGCCGATCTTGTGTCAGGCACCCAGATCTGAATCGGCCGCAAGCCCGCGGCCCGCATTCGTGCGCGGTGACTCCGTACCCGGTCCCGGGACCCAGGGACATGTGCTTCGCCCGCCATCGTTATTCCACTAGCGAATACTGTTACATGTAACGTACCGCGGCCGATGCCTTGGCGTCAACGGTCCACCGTGGGGACACCCACCTGTCCGCCCACCTTGGTCGGATAAGGGACTTATCTTGGGATTAGGGACACTGGCTCAGCGACGCCCGTCTCGACAGCGACCTGGACAGCGTCGAGACGCGTAAAGTGCCCGTGGATTGCGCCGCGCCGGAATCGTGGCCCGCCCCTGGATGCCGTGGGGCATCGCCCGCTGGTAGAATTGCGGCGTGAAACGCGCCGCGCATACCGACGGGTCCCGCAGGATCGGCACAAGCCGGCGCTGCCCCTGTGGCGCAACGCCATGAGCGAGCCGTCCCCGCAACCGCAGGACCAGGACGGCGCCGGACGCGAACTGCGCCTCGGCGAGTTGCTCGTGGCCCGCAACCAGGTCGACCCGGCCGATGTGGAGCGGGCGGTAAAGATCCAGCAGCAGGTGGGCGGCCGGCTCGGCGCGCTGCTGGTGAGGGTGGGCGCCATTTCGGAAGACCTGCTGCTGAAGACGCTGGAAGAGCGCCTCGATGCCGTTTACCTGCGCAACGCCGAAGAACTCCCCGACAGCCTCGAGGTGTACCAGTTCATGGTGGGCTCGCCCATCAAGCTCGACTGGCTCCTGGACCGCGCCGTGCTGCTGTGGCGCGCCGACGGCGGCCTGCAATGCCTCGCCCGCGACCCGCAGAACCAGGAACTGCTCGGCGCCCTCAACTATTTCCACCCCGGCGAGCCGGTCGCCTTCTACCTGGCCGCCAACCACCAGATCGACCGCCTCGTGGATTTCGTCCGCAAGGAACGCGCCATCGAGAACCTGTTCGCCGGCGGCGATGCCCGGGAACTGCGCGAAATGGCCGAGGAAGCCCCGGTCATCGAACTGGTGAACAACCTGCTCTCCCAGGCCGTCGACCTCGACGCCTCCGACATCCACGTGGAACCGGCCGAAGAGAACTTCGCCGTCAGAATGCGCGTGGACGGCATCCTCCACAACCGCCTCACCCAGCCCGTCGAGCGCTTCCCGGCGGTCGCCTCGCGCATCAAGCTCATCTCCGGCATCGACATCGCCGAACGCCGCCTGCCCCAGGACGGCCGCATCAGCGTGCGCATCTCGGGCAGGGAGATGGACATCCGCGTCTCCACCGTGCCCTGCGCCTTCGGCGAATCCATCGTCATGCGCATGCTGCCCAAGGAGCGCGACGACCTCGACCTCGTGGGCCTGGGCATGGGCTCCGATCACCTGGAAATGTTCCGCGGCTGGCTCGGCTCCAGCAACGGCATCGTGCTGGTCACCGGCCCCACCGGCTCCGGCAAGTCCACCACCCTGTACGCGGCGCTGGGCGAGATGGACGACGGCGTCAAGAAGATCATCACCGTGGAAGACCCGGTGGAATACCAGATGCCGAACATCACCCAGATCCAGACCCAGGCGGAGATCGGCTATACCTTCGCACGGGCGCTACGCGCCATCCTGCGGCAAGACCCGGACGTCATCATGATCGGCGAAATGCGCGACCTGGAAACCGCCGAGATCGCCATCCGCTCCGCGCTCACCGGCCACGTCGTGCTCTCCACGGTGCACACCAACGATGCCATCTCCAGCTTCACGCGCCTGGTGGACATGGGCGTAGAGCCCTTCCTGGTCGCCTCGCCCGTCCGCGGCGTGCAGGCCCAGCGCCTGGTGCGCAAACCCTGCTCGCACTGCGCCCGGCCCGTCGAGCCGCCGGCCTACCTGGCGCAACCACTCGCCGCCATGCCGCAGGGCCTGCTCGGCGACAACTGGGTACAGGCGCCGGGCTGCAATGCCTGCCAGCACACCGGCTACCGGGGCCGCACCGGCATCTACGAACTGGTGCCCATGAACGGCGAACTGCAGGACATGATCGTCGCCGGCGCCTCGCACAACGACCTGAAACGGTTCGCCGCCGCCCGGGGACACCGCAACCTGTTCCAGGACGGCCTGGTCAAGGCCTCCCACGGCCGCACCACCCTCGACGAGGTGACGCGCCTCACGCTCACCGACAACTGACGGCGCCGTGCAGCAGTTCAACTACGAGGTTTTCGACCGCCAGGGCCGGCGCCTCACCGGCCAGGCCGAAGCCGACTCCGCCGCCGAGGTGGTGCGCCGCCTCACCGGCGACGGCCACACCGTGGTGGACGTAAGCGAACGCAGAACCGAGATCCGAATCGGCGGGCGCCGGCGCCTGCGCGCCCAGGACCTCACCGTCGCCTTCCACGAACTGGCGACGCTGCTCGAATCCGGCGTCTCGCTGGGCGACGCGATACTCGCGCAAGGCAAGGGCACCCGTCATCCCGCCCTGGCGGCCGGCTTCATCGCCATCGGCAAGGCCCTCACCCAGGGCGAGAACTTCCTGGGCGCCCTGCGCGCCAGCGATCTGCCGCTGCCCGACTATGCCTTTCACCTGGTGGAAGCCGGCGAGCTGAGCGGCGAACTCGCCGCCGCCCTGCGCCAGGCCGTCGGCCAGATGGAGTACGACCAGAAGGTGGCCGGCGAGTTCAAGAGCGCGCTCACCTACCCGGCCATCCTGGTAACGGCGGGCACGGCGGCGGTGTTCTTCGTGTTCGTGTTCGTCGTGCCCCAGTTCTCGAACCTGCTCGAGCAGGGCAACGATTTGCCGCTGCTCGCCGAGGTGGTGCTGCGCACCGGCGCCTGGTTCAACGAGAACGCGCTGCTGGTGGCGGCGGGCGCGGCGGCGCTGGCCGCGATGCTGACCGCGCTGTTCCGGCGGCCGGCGGCGCAGCAGCGCTGCATGGACGGCCTGGCCCGCCTGCCGCTGCTCAGCGACTGGCTCTCGGAAGCCGACACCGCCAAGTGGGCCTCGGTGATGAGCGCCATGCTCGCCAGCCGCGTGGAACTGATGGACGCCCTCGGCCTCGCCGCCCGGGGCGTGCGCATCTCGCGCCGCCGCGCGGGCCTTAAGCGCGCGGCAGCCGACGTGCGCGGCGGCGTATCGCTTGCGGAAGCGCTGGAGAAACAGGACGCGCTCACCCCCACGGGCTACAATCTGGTGCGGGTGGGCGAGCAGTCGGGCCAGCTTGCACAGATGCTGCGCTCGCTCGCGACGCTGTACGAACAGAACAGCACGCGGCGCATGAAGCGATTTCTCAATCTCATCGAGCCCCTGGCGATTCTGCTCATCGGCGGCTTTCTGGGCTCGATCATGATCGGCGTCATCCTGGCCATGACCAGCGTCAACGAGGGGGTACTGTGAACAATGCGGTGAATCGGCTGGACAACGGGTCGGGCGCTTCCCGGCCCGAGTTGGCCAGTTGCAACGATGGAGTGCGCGCGCCCCGACGCGAGTTGGCGAAATGCAACAACGTGCGGCGCGAGTCAGAGCATCGAATGGCTGGTCGCGACAGGCGGAGTCTCGCCCTCCAGGCACGCCAGGCACGCACAAGAGGCTTCTCCCTCATCGAACTCATGGTGGTGCTGGTGATACTCGGCCTCCTCACGGGCCTGGTCGGCCCGCGCCTCTTCGGCCGGGTGGACGCCTCCAAGGTGCAGGCCGCGGAAACCCAGATCAAGATGCTGCGCGGCGCCCTGCAAACCTACCGGCTCGACATCGGCGCCTATCCGAGCACCGCCGAGGGCCTGGAAGCGCTGATGAGTCCGCCCGCCGAGATCGCCGAATACTGGCACGGCCCCTACCTGGAAGACGAACTGCCGCTCGACCCCTGGCGCGAGCCCTACAAGTACGAACAGCCGGCGGAAACCCTGCAGGGATTCGCCCTCTATTCGCTAGGCGCCGATTCCGAGAGCGGCGGCGAGGACATCGACGCGGACGTCGGCTACCTGCCGGAATAGGGGAGGGTAGATCTCGTGAGGGCGGACAAAGGCGGTCAAATGAGTCGCGTCTGCCCCCGTTGGCTGTTGTCTCGCCCGGCTGGGGTATCGCCCCGCCAGGCTCCCGCCTCGACTTGTGCAACAGCCGACGGGCTGGCGCCGCCTCGGTATTCCATCGCGTCCAGGCGGCTCTCCACGCCGTCCAGGCGGCTTTCCACGCCGTCCAGGCGGCTTTCCACGCCGTCCAGGCGGCTTTCCACGCCGTCCAGGCGGCTTTCCACGCCGTCCAGGCGCCTTTCCACGGCCTCAAGGCCGCTTTCCACCCCGGCAAGGCGCTCGCGAATTTCGACCTGGCCGTGCTGAAGACTGTTTATTTTGAGGTCCAGCCTGTCTGCCAGCCGTTCGATCTCGCCGCGGAGATTCGTGCCCTGCCGCTCGATCTTGCCGTCCAGCCAGGCCGCCTGACCGAAGGTGGACAGTATTACGGTTACCCCGACGGCTACGATCGCCATCAGGTCAGCGCTCGGCTTGCGGGGCAGCGTTGTCGGTTCGCTTCCCATGGCTGGTATCGTACTCCCCTCCCGAATGTGCGGCCAATGGCGAACCCTCGCTTCATCGTGCAAGCAATTCGCCATTACATCGTCGACGAGGTGGGGAATCCGGCCTTTGCGGTGATTCCGTAGCGCGACCAAGCGCGGTGTCGAGAACTACCCCGGCCAGACCCCTCGATCGCGCATCGGGTTGTCGAATGAGTCAAGTTCGCGCCCGTCGACCGCTGTCTCGCCGGGCTGGGGCATCGCCCCGTCAGTCAATCGTGCGCAGGCTCTCCCGTTCTGCGGCCAGCGAAAGCCGCTGGTCCAGGCAGACGAAGGCAAGCCCGCTTCCCAGTTGCTCCTGCACCAGCAACGCCGCTGCAAGCTGGCCCGCGCCGGCGGCCCGCAACGGGTGGCGCGCCAACAGCGCACAGGCTCGAGCGCGAACCGCAAGCAGGTCCGACACTTCATCCCAACTCTGTGAGAAGGCTTCAAACCCGTCCAGCGTATTGCGGCGTTGCGAACGGGTCAGCGAGCCCTCGCGAGTCCGGCGCTCTATGGCGCCGACGATCTCCGTACGCGTCCAGGCCCAGGTCACGATGCCGTCGTCTTCGGCGAGCCACCCGCGCACCCGGCCGCTTTGCGGCTCGGCGACCACCAGTGGCACGAGGGCGGAAGCATCCCAGTACCTCACAGCCGATCTGCCCGGTCCTCCAGCAGCGCATCCGAGATGCGCACAGGCAGTGCCAGGGGCGGCTCATCCAGAACAGCCCGCGCGTTGCCCGCGCCGGGCCGCAATACGCCCAGGCCGATCAACCGTTGCCGGCCCCGGTTGTACCCGTCGCTGTCGTGGCGGACGGCCACCATTCTGGCGACGGGCACGCCGCGATCGAGCACCTCCACTTCGCCCCCGCGACGCACCTCGCGCACGTAGCGCGAAAGTATTGGCTTTCAGTTCGGATATCGATACCGCACTCATGATGACCAGTGTGACCTTCCATAAATGACTGATCAAGTCATGATGAAGGACGCGAGGACATCGACCGGGAATACATGCCGCGGATCGAAACCGGGCGGCGCACCGGTTCGGCAAGCACCCCGGCGCGAGCCCTGCAAGTACCAAACGTATCATGTCGGCAATGAACCGCTGCTTGTACTTTCCCTTTGCTGCGGGGACGATAGCAGGAATCTGGCAGTTTCCTGTCGAAGCCGTGCCGGTATGCGACCAAACGGAAACAGGGTATGACCGACACACGCGCCTGCGCCGCTTTTCTTTCCGTGTGCCTGTGCACTCTACTCCACCCCGTGCCCGCAATCGGTGCGGAGGCGCGGTCGGCGAGTTCTGATCGTATTCTCGTAACCGCGCCCGGGCGCGCTGGGCTCGAAACCTCTGGACGCCTGGTTGCGACGGATGATTTTTCCGACCTGCTGGCCTCGGGCGGCGAAGGGCCGAAGATGGTGGTCGTTCCGGCGGGCACGTTTCGAATGGGCTGCCTGCGGGGGACGAGTTGCAACGAAGACGAGTTGCCCGTTCGCGAGGTGTCGATATCCCAGCGGTTCGCGCTGTCGAAACACGAGATAACGTTCGCGGACTGGGACGCCTGCGTGGAGGCAGGCGGCTGTAACGGATATCTCTCCGATGACGAAGGATGGGGCCGGGGAACTCGTCCCGTTATCAATGTGGATTGGGACGACGCTCAATCCTACGTTTCGTGGCTGTCTCGCAGCACGGGCGAGGTGTATCGGTTGCCCAGCGAGGCCGAGTGGGAATATGCCGCGCGCGCGGGCACTGAAACCCAATACAACTGGGGCGATAACTACCGGTCCGATCGTGTCAATTGCGGGGACGAAAGGTGCCGGGACGGGTATGTGAATACGGCGCCGGCCGGCTCTTTCCCCGCCAACGCCTGGGGTCTGCATGACATGCACGGCAACGTTTTCGAATGGGTGCAGGACTGCTGGGCCGGCAGTACCTACGAGGGCGCCCCGTCGGACGGCACAGCCTGGCTGGAGGGCGATTGCGCAAGCCGCGTAATTCGGGGCGGCGCCTGGTCGAGCTCCCTGGGAAACCTGCGGAGCGCCAACCGCGTCCGCAATTCCAGGGACGACAAGCAGAACAGTGTGGGATTTCGCGTTGTTCGCGCCTTGCCCCCGGCTGATCCCGGCGTCGTGCCACTGTTCCCGTCGGCGGCCGATGCGGCGCCCCAGGGCTTCGTTCGCGTTATCAATCATTCCGAGGCGGCCGGGCAGGTACGCATCGATGCCTTTGACGACAGCGGCATGGCGTACGGCCCGGTCATGCTGTTCATTGACGCCGGCACGACGGTGCACTTCAACTCCGACGACCTGGAGCGGGGAAATGCCGCCAAGGGCCTGCCGGATGGCATCGGTTCCGGCCTGGGGGACTGGCGTCTGCAGATGTCGACCATCCTGGACGTCGACATACTGTCGTACATCCGCACGCCGGACGGTTTCCTCACCGAGATGCAGCAGACGGTACCCGCAAACGAAGGCCGCCACCGGGTATCGATCTTCAACCCGGGCCGCAATCGCAACCAAGTGAGCCACCTCCGCCTGGTCAATCCCGGGGAGGAGGATTCAGAGGTCACGATTACGGGCGTAGACGACGCCGGACGCTCCAGAGGCACGGTAAGCCTTTCGCTTGCGGCGGGGGAGTCGCGCACACTCTCGTCGCAGCAGTTGGAGGCCGGGCCCGGCGACCTCGACGGTGGGCTCGGCGCCGGCCAGGGCAAATGGCACCTGACGGTCGTGCCGTCGACATCGATCCTGGTCATGAACCTGCTGGAAAGCCCGTCCGGCCACCTCGCGAATCTGTCCGCAACGCCCGTTGGCGCCGAAGAAGGCGAGCATTTCGTGCCGTTGTTCCCTCCGAAGTCCTCGCTCGACCGCCAGGGGTTCCTGCGTGTGATCAATCTGAGCGACGCAAGCGGCGAGGTGCTGATTTACGCGGTCGACGACGACGGCCGCCAGGGTCTTGTATCCCTGACCCTGGATGCGGGCGCGGCAAC
Source organism: Candidatus Azophilus sp. (assembly GCA_965220425.1). Taxonomy (GTDB): domain Bacteria; phylum Pseudomonadota; class Gammaproteobacteria; order Pseudomonadales; family Azotimanducaceae; genus Azophilus. The sequence continues at coordinate 1,384,188 of OZ244830.1, forward strand.
GCACGTCAACTCCGAGGATCTCGAGGACGGTAACAGCTCCAAGGGCCTTTTCGGCAGTACTGGCGCGGGCGCAGGCGACTGGCGCCTGGAACTGACCAGCGATCTGGAAATCGAGGTTCTGGCCTACGTGCGCACCGACGACGGCTTCGTCACGGCAATCCACAACATCGCCCCGCGCCAGGCGAGTCACAATCGCATAGCGGTGTTCAATCCCGGCAGCAACACAGAGCAGGCGAGCCAGTTGCGGCTGGTGAATCCGACGGCGGAATCGGCGCAGATTTTGATCCGCGGCATCGACGACGCAGGCGAGCCGGGTGGCCGCGTGGAATTGGTTTTACCGGCCGGCCAGTCGCGAACGTTCTCCGCGTCGCACCTGGAATCGGGCGGCGGCGACCTCCAGGGTTCTCTCGGAGACGGCGCGGGCAAATGGCAGTTGGAGGTGGCATCCGAACAGCCCATAGTCGCCATGAGCCTGCTCGAAAGCCCCACCGGCCATCTGACAAACCTTTCGGTCGCAATCTTCCGGCGTTTGCGCCTGGCTACCGCGCGCGATGTTTTCGATGAACGGATATCGGGCCCGGTAGCGCAATCGAGTTGCGTGGGCTGCCACGTCGCGGGCGGCGAGGCCGACGGCACTCGGCTGACGCTCGTGCCCGACGCCATGGCCGACCACGCCAGGCTGAACCGGGAGGCTTTTGCGGAATTCGTTACGGACGTCGAGGCCGGCGAAAGCCTGATGCTCGCGAAGATGCGCGGAGACGCCGATCATGGCGGCGGCGTCCAGGTGGCGGAAGACAGCGCCGAGTACGCAAGTATGCAGCGGTTCCTGAGGCTGGTCGTCGAGGAGAGCAGCGTAACGTTCGATTCGATCACCTATGCAGGTTCGGCGACGCTCGGCAACGGCGAACGCATGGCGGCGCGCGATCTCCAGATCGAGGTGCCGGAGCGTACCCTGGTCGACGACATCGCCATAAGCGTGGGCGAGACGATCTTGCCCGCTGCCCTGCCGCCCGGAGTCAGCCAGATCTCAGACCCTTTCGAGATCGCGATCGGAGACGGGCACCAGGACTACCTGAACGGGCCGTTGACCTTCACGATGGCGCTTCCGGAGGGTACGCCCGAAGACGGCGACATCGTTGTGCTCCACTACGAACCCATCCTGGAAAGATGGTTCGCCGCCACGATGAAAAGCCATGATCCGATCGGCAGGAGGGTGACATTCGAGTCCCGCGTTTTCGGCGACTACGTTGCGGGCAGGGCGACATCCCCGTTGCCCGGTGACTTCAGCACGGGCTTCGATCCGACGCGGCACGGATTCGGCATCGACAACGATGTGATCGAGTATCGCACCGACGGGCGGAACAGCTTCGGGATGTCCGCGTTTGCGATCTACCACTTCAACTTCGCGGAAAGCGCTCTTCATGACCGTTGGGATCGCAACGTCCAGACGCTGGTCGCAACGCTTGCACAATCGACCACGCCCGCGATGTACCTCAACAGCGATTGGTGGCGTTCCTTTCGTTTCGACGAGTCGTCGACAAGGCGAACAATTCGAATCACTCGCAGTCCGGCCGTGCTGATGCTTACCCGGCTGGACGGCGCACACGCCGTAGTTGCCTACGGGTACGATGGCAACGAGTTTCTGGTCTATGACCCGAATTACCCGGTTCGGGTCAGAAGAACGACAGGTGGCGGCCGGAACTACGAATCCGGCGGCCGCCTGTATGCCGTTTCTCATGCCGTTCAACTGTCGAGCGTCGGACGGATTGAGGATTTCGACGGTCTCGAGGCTGCCGCGGGCGCTGGTTTTCCGGACTCCGATCTTCTGCATGTCGATGTTCTCGACGGTCAGGAAGTCCATGGCAGAAGGCTCGGGTTTTCCGGGGACCTCAACGGCGTGCTCACCTACGAAGACGTACGTGTGTCCCTGTACGACGGCCGGTATCCCTACGAAATAACAAGGAAGCCCGATGGTTCCTTCGACGCTTCGCTGAACATTCGGCACGGCGCGAACGCCGTTGCCTTTCTGGCGGGTCGAAGTGCGGGGCTGAAGCACGCTCTGCGGTCGCGGCCGCTCACCGCCAGGTACTGGGAGGTGCCGTCCGCCGCGCTGACTCGTCGTGTCACCGGAATCTCCGAGGCGGCGGTACTGCGCATAACGGTCGGATGGACGTCCCCGTCCGACGTGGACGTTTTTGTCCAGGAACCTGGCAACGGCGAGGTCCTTTTCTGGGGAAACCGGGAGACCGTGAACGCGCTGACGTTGGAAGGAGATAACCGGGGGACCGGCGCCGGCGATGTCGAACACAGCGAAACGGCGTTGCTCCTGGAGCCGCGCGAGCCGCTTGCAGGCGAATATCGCGTGTTCCTTCACCACTACGACGATCATGGGCTGAACGATCGCGTCGATGTGACTGTGGATGTGGAACTCTTCGAGGGTGACGGGTCCAGAAATCTTCCGTTCCTTCACGGTTTGACGGTCCGCAAAGGGCAATACGGGCTCGCCGGGGCTACCACGGTTGCAGAACTTCTGAACGAAAGCGCGGTGGAGATTGCGCGCATCGACCCGGGCATGGGTCAGATCTGTTTCTTCGACCCCGCGAGCGGCGGATTCGACGACTGTGTCGACAGCACAAAGCCGGGCCTGGGAACCCCGGAACCCCTGACAGCGCCGAACGGCGAAATGGCGAGTGAGAAGCCGGACAGCGGCGGTTCGCCGGCCCTGCAACCCGGGTCCGACCTGGAGATCACGATCGACTCGGATTCCCTGCCGGCGACCGACTGCACGTTCGAGAGCCCATGGCGGGCGTGCTACCACACCCGGAATGCCGTTGCCGGCGACCTCGTCGAAGTCAAGGTCGAAATGCCGGAAGCACCTTCCGGTACCTGGCACGGGGCCTGGTGCGCGAAAGCAACCCCGGAGGGGCTGTGCGAGGGGCAGCACGACAGCACGGACAGCATCGACAAGCGTTTTGCCGGGAACGCGACAATCAGCTTTGTCACCAGCGTCCCGCAGGATGCAACTTCTTTCTGGATCGTGGGGGAAATCCGCGAATGCGACAAGCCCCTCTGTTACTGGCCTACCGGCTACACGGCGGTGGAGTTTCACCACATCGAGGTGGACGTGAAGGCCAACCCGGCCGGCACGGGCGACTCATTCCTGTTCTGGCTGGATGGCGGACTTGTTCGCCGGTCCGATCTTGACGGCACGTCGATCAGAAACGTCGTTGACTTCGGCAGGGATGTGCTACAGGACCTCGCCGTCGACCTGCCCGGCGGTAAAGCGTATGTGGTCGATGCAAACTCCGGGACCATTCGCCGGGCGAATCTGGATGGCTCATCCGTGGAGACGATAGTGACTGGGCTGCGACGGCCCGACGGAATCGCGTTGGATGGCCAGGGGAAGATGTATTACGCCGCCGAAGGAATCTACCGCGCCGATCTCGATGGCTCGAACCGGCAAACGCTGATCTCTTCGCTGCCCTGGCCTCAGGATATCGCGCTCGATACGACCGACTCGTTGATGTACTGGGTCGACCACGCAGCCGGAAGGATACAACGCGCACGGCTGGATGGATCGATGTTGGAGCACCTGGTGACGCGCGGCCTGAGGTTGCCGGAAGGCATCGCGCTCGACCTCGCCGGGCGCAGAATGTACTGGACGGATCGTGATGCCGGAAAGATTCAGCGGTCGAATCTGGACGGTTTCGGGGCAGTGGACCTCATCAGGGGTTTGAACGACCCGCATTCGGTAGCGTTTCATTCCGCGGAACAAATGCTGTACTGGACTGAACTGGGTTCCGACAGTATCCGGCGCGCGAACGCCGACGGCAGCGGCATCGAGGTCGTTGTCGACGGCGTGCGACGCGGCGGCCCCACCGGACTCATCATCGTCGAGTCCGACTGAGTCCGATAATCGGAGCGCCTGCGGATGGGCTGCTGACACCTCGAGTTTCCATCGCGCCCGAGCGGTGTTCCGTGGCGATGAGGCGCGTTCGACTGCCTGGCGTCACCGGCCGCGCCCTTGTCGAAATCCGAGGCTCGCAGGAGTAGAATCGGGCGTCCGGAAAGACGGGCACGGAAACGACGCTCACGGACGAGACAATTCAGCAACCGAACCGGAACCAGGGCGGAAAAGAAGCCCAGACAGACGGGTTCCCCACGATGTTGCGGACAGGACGCATGTGGAATCGAATGAGCTACGGTAACGTGGCATGAACTACCTCAAATCCCTGCTTTCAGTCATCGCGCTGGCCGCAACTGCAGCCTCCGCGGCCCAGGTGGAATTCGTCGGCGACTATTCGCTCGATATCGACCTGGCCGACAACACGGCAACGATCGGGATCCAGGAACTGCGCAACGCTTCCCGCACCGAGAGCACGGGGCGCCTGTTCGTGTCGCTGCGCTACACCCAATGCGATTCCCCCACCTCGGGTGGGGTGCCGACCATCGAGGCTGGCGACGAAGAGGAAGAAGTAGAAGGCGAACGGCCGGGCTTCTATTCCCTTGACCGTGTGGTTCCCGGCGGAGATTCCAGCCTGGCCCCGCAAGCGTCATGGACGGGCATCCGGTTCACCGCGAAATACACGGCCCCCCCGTCGGGCATCTACCGCAGGCACCTGGTGGTCTACGAAATCGATTATTCGGAATCGGATGCGGGCGTGCTGCAACAGATTGGCGCGGCCACCTTTCCGCAGCGGCATGAGCAGGGCACAACGGATGATCTGGACTCCTGCTTTACGGCCCACCCACTCGAAGCCAACGGAAGCCACAGGGATTACCTGAGTCTTGGGGACAGTGGGGATTACTACCGGCTGCAGTCCTACTCGAGGGGCACGCTGCAGGTCGAATTCGACGGGAACGTCGACGCCTCCGGCGAATTGCTGGACGCCAGGGGGCAATTGCTGGAAAGCGTGAATGTCGGCGCCGAGACCGACAACTTCCTGATCGAACGCCACATCGACGACCGCGTCTATTACGTCAGGATCGCGAAGCCATGGGGCCGTGACGGCTATTACAACCTGCACACCAGAGTCATCCCCGGCACCAGCGGAGACGCAACCGACCGTGATGACGACACGGCGCAGCTTGCGAGCCCCCTGGGCCTTGGCGTGGAAGTCGGCGACGCCATCGACGTCTCCGGCGACATCGACTGGTGGTCACTTGAGACGCACTCGCGCGGAAACCTGCTCATTGAAACCACCGGCAGCGCGGATACTCACGGCAGCCTGCTGGACAGGTCCGTCGAAGTGCTTGCCCGGAATGACGACGGTGGAGAGGGCGAGAATTTCAGGATTGACGATCCGGCCGTTTTCGAAGCGGGCACCTACTACGTTCGGGTGATGGGGAACCGGGTCGGCGATACCGGCTCTTACGCCCTGCGGGCGGTCCACATCCCGGAAGATGGGTCCGGGCATCCGGACCTCGTGGTGGGTTTCCCCCGCACAGACACGGTGGAGTTGATGCCCGGAGAACCTTTTGTGTTTCCGGTCCGGGTGCGCAACCAGGGAAACGGGGTATTTGACCGGAGTGTGCTGCGCCTGTTCCGGTCTTCGAACAGGGTCATATCCGATGCGGATGTGCTGTGGTCGGGCACCGAAGAAGTGGACGCCCTCGATGCGTTCATGTCGAGTGAGCACGACATGCGCTCCCAGGGTTTCGCGCAACCCGGCACCTATTACGTTGGCGCCTGCGTCCGCGCGGTCGAAGGCGAATCCGATTCCGAGAACAACTGCTCGGGCGCCATACCTGTCATCGTGAGCGATGCCGGGGCCGAGGTCGCGACGGAACCGGCTGCCCGGCGCTACTCGCTGCCGCTGATCCTGTCGGCGTCGAACAGCCGTCGCCAGGGATTCGTGCGCCTGGTCAACCGCTCGGACGCATCGGGGCAGGTTTCGATGCTCGCCGTAGACGACGCGGGCGTCCGTTACGGGCCCCTCGAAGTGGAGATGGATGCCCGGGAGACCGTCCATTTCAATTCCAGCGACCTGGAGTCCGGCAACCCGGAAAAGGGAATCGAGGCCGGTACCGGCATCGGGCAGGGCGACTGGCGGCTGGAATTGACGACGGCTCTCGATGTTGCCCCGCTGGCCTACGTCCGCACCTCGGATGGTTTCCTCACCGGCATGTACGAGACGGCGGCAACCCTTGACGACGGGCGCTACTACGTTCCGTTCTTCAACCCAGCGAGAAACACGCGTCAGGTCAGCTCCCTGCGCCTGGTCAACCCGGGAACGGAGGATGCCGGCATCACCGTCACCGGCATCGACGACCGTGGGGCGCCGCCACCGGACGGAGAGGTGTGGCTGAATCTGCCGGCGGGCGAGGCGCGAGTCGTTACCGCGCAGCAACTGGAATCGGGAGGCGACGCCCTGCAAGGCAGATTCGGCGACGGTTCGGGCAAGTGGCGGCTATTCCTGTCCTCGACCGCGCCCATTGAGGTAACGAGCCTCCTGGACAGCCCGACCGGCAATCTCTCGAACCTGTCTTCCCGGGGCCGGAAGCAGGCGCTGCCGCTGGTGTTGCCCGCATCGGAAGCCGGCCGGCAAAGCTTCGTTCGTATCATCAACTGGTCGGATTCACGCGGGTCGGTACGCATTCTGGCGGTTGACGACTCCGGCCAACGCACGGAAGCGATCACCCTGTCGCTGGATGCTTCGGGCGCGGCACATTTCAATTCGGGAGACCTGGAGTCCGGCAACGAGGTCAAGGGCCTTTCCGGCGGCATTGGCCAGGGCGATGGCGGCTGGCGGCTGGAACTGAAGAGCGACCTCGATGTGGAGGCGCTGGCCTATGTGCGAACGGCGGACGGCTTCGTGACGGGCATGCATGACTTGGCGCTCGATGTGGAAGGCATCGTCGATGTGCCCTTTTTCAACCCGGCGAGCAACACGAATCAGGAAAGCCGGCTGCGCCTGATCAATCCGGGTGAGGTGGATGCCAGGGTGGCCCTCTCGGGGCGCGACGACATCGGGCGCAACCCGCCTTACGGAATAGTTCGCGTGACGTTGCCTGCCGGCGAGTCGCGGACGATCACGGCCCGGCAACTGGAGGTGGGCGCCAGGGGCTCGATCGGCCGTTTTGGCGACGGCATCGGCAAGTGGCGCCTGTCCGTGTCTTCAGAGCAACCCATCGAGGCGATGAGCCTGCTGGAGAGCCCGACGGGGAACCTGACCAACCTGTCATCGGCGGCGGGCGAGGCACAAGAGCCCGCGTCCGATTACGGGTCCGAATAGCTTGACCCTGACATCGGGCCAGGGCCGCATGAGTCAGTTCCAGGGCGGCTCGGGCGGGCAACTGTGCCAGGCCGCTTTTGGCCTTGGCCGCCCCGGCGAAAGGGGCCTTTTCCGCGGTTCTGTCGCGGCGCCCCCAATCCCTGTCGTGCGAGGTGAATTCGGGTGCGCAAAACTCGGTGTAGACTCCCGCCGTCAATGGGGTGATAATTGCGAAGCGAAGGAAGGAGTTGACCCGATTCGTGGGTCTGGTTGCTGTGATTGAGAACTTCTCAAAAGGCAGGCCGAGTTGCTGTCAGGCTGTCGGGAGGGAGTACGAGCGAATGGCGTGCCCACTAGTGCGGCGCGCCGCGTTACCTGTGGGGCTCGGTTTCGGCTGTAAAGTCGAACGGGTAACAGGTAAAATTGGCTCGGAAAAGTTGTTGACACTCGCAAGAAGGTTGGCATACTTCCCCCCTGACACCGGCAGTAGGTCGCAGACCCGCGTACCGGAGTGGACGGGAGATCAGCCTCTAGGTCGTTCATAATCAAGCGATAGGGCGGCTGGAACGAAACAAAACTGAACTATGGAGTTGAATCGATGCTCAACATGACATTCCTACGGAAAGGTGCCGTGTCTTGCGGGCTGGCGTTGCTGCTCGTTCCCGTGTTTGCGGCGGCCACCACGTTACGGCTGGATGGCAGGCCAGGGCAAGACTCGGAAGCGGCGCTGCGCTATGCCACGGAGACCCTCGGTGCTGCCAACAACATGGGCCGTCAATCAATCGAACTGCTGGACAACCTCGACCTTGTCGTGACGCCGCGTCGGGATATTGAGGATTCGGAGAACGTATACCTTCGGGTAGACCTCACCGGCGGGGCCTTTGCTGTCACCCCGATGGTGGTCGTCGGAACCATCACGGCGTCCATCCCCCCCACGGATCCCGACGATCCTACTACTGCCACGCCTGCGAGATACGAGTTCACGGTGGATTCAGACGCCCGGCATTCCAGTGGCGGCATAGGGATGAGCTTTGTCGTGTACGAGCTTGATGCAGTTGTGGCTGTACAGATGCAGTTGGTTGGAATCCGGATCGCAGGGGACGGGTCAGGTAGTGTTGACTTGCCCGGCAATGACATAGGAATCAACGCCGGCGCCAGCGCCATGAGCGCATCCATAACGTCCTATACGAACCCGGATGACGCCTTGGACGAGGTGGGCAGGACGAGCACGTTCGCCGGGTCGGGCACGATCATTCACTCGCAAAGCGGCCTGGAGATTGCCTTCAAGCCAGCCGCACCGGCTCCGACGTCATCCGTCGCATCCGGATTTGTCGAGTTCAGTGGCCCTTGGGCGGCAGCCGACGGCGGACAAGCGCGAGTCGGCTGGCTGGTGACGAGGGAGAACACGAGTGCCGCATTGAGTCTTCGTCATGCCGCTACCGGTGCCCTCCTTACGGCTGCAAACATCCTCCCGGCTGCTGAAAGCGTCCGGTGGGAAATCAACGGGGCATTGGACTTCGGCGCATTCCACGTACTGCCAGAGACGTTTGCAAACGACATGGCGGATCCGCTCATCGCTCCCGCTAACGCTGAGGCAATGTGCATGGCAGGAGCCCCGAATGCGGTTGACCGTGGAATGAATGTGGTTGATGCCGACGACGAATTGATAATCGGCGAGGATGGAGCACTCCCTGCGGGCACAAACACAGCGCATACGCCCTGGTTGAGCCCGGGTCCCTACCTGTTCTGTATCAACGTGAACCGCATGGGTGAGGACGCCGGCAACACGGTTCAGATTCCCAATGCGGCATATACCGCGAAGGCATACATCAGAACCAATGCTGTCGCACCGGCCCAGATGGCCGGTGAAGGGGATCTCGGATCGATCAAGCGTGATGGCGCCACGGTGCACATTTCGTACCTGACGACCTCCGAGAAGCACAACCAGCGCCTGATCATCACCAATCGCGGCAGGTTGCCGATCACCATCACCGATATTCAGTTCCAGACCGAAGACGGCACGGAAGCATCGCTCTCTGAGCTCGCTTTGGCCGCCGCTGCGATACCTGGTGCCGGCGAAATCGGTGCTGGTGAAACAGTGATGCACCGGGTCAAAGATATGCTGAGCATAACGGGCGACTCGCGTCGCACGGCCGCGACCCTCAGCTTCAACGCCGTTACGGGCAATATCTCCGTGGCCACGACGCAGGTGAATCTGTCAGACAGCAGCACCGACACTGTCATGTGGCCCGTCGTCAATTGATGGCATAACGCCAAGCAGCTAAAAATCCACATACTGTGGAAGAAGGAGGGCGCAAGCCCTCCTTTTTTTGTGTGCCATCCGTGGCGCGCAGCGCCATGCATGGCGCTATTCCAGTTCACGTGGTGGTGGCTGGATGACTTGGCGGTGAAAGTCCGCTGCTGGCCCGGCAAGGGGAACAGCTAGCCGAGGGCTGGTCCATCGCGAGGTGGAATCCGAAGGCAGCCTGCTTAACGCTTGGGCGTCCACGGCAAACCACTGACCCGACGAACAGGAATCGCATACGAGGCAGTGACACGGGATGAGGAGGCAAAATTCTTAGAAGTCCGATACTTGCACGGAACGTGTTGCTGTAGTTGCGGCGGGTATAAGTGGGAAGGTCGCGCGTCTTGCCCTGGGAGGGCTGACGACCTGCTGTCTATCAGCTACCGGTGCCGTGAGGCCCCGGGAGGGGTTGTCAGAAGTCGGCAGACGCCATGGTAGGCGACGGCACCGGTCGCTGAAGGGCGGAACATGGCAGACCGTGAGTAGGCGGTGCGCTTGATCGAGTTGTGTTGATGGCAGAAGCGGACGCTCCGGCGACGGATGTCCGGAGTCGGGCGGCACCCGGCCGGGACATCGGTTGCGCCGAGCACCTTGAGGCGAGCGCGGCGCGGACGAAAGCGGAGCCGGCGCTGCTGGAGGCGGTCCTGGACCGTTCGAACATGCGGCGCGCCTTATGATCGGGTCGTACGCAACAAGGGGGCGGCTGGGGTGGATGGCCTCGGGGTCACGGAGTTGGGCGACCTGTTGAGGCAACACTGGCCGACGATCAAGGCCAAGCTGCTGAATGGGACCTACCGGCCGCAGCCGGTGCGTCAGGTGAGCATTCCGAAGCCGAACGGCGGGGAGCGCAAGCTGGGCATACCGACAGTGTTGGACCGGCTCATACAGCAGGCTCTGCACCAGGCATTAAGTCCGATCTTCGAACCGACGTTTTCCGAGCACAGCTACGGCTTCCGACCGGGGCGCGGCACAGGGTGCACGGCAACCCTGCCCACGAGGCTCTTCGCAAGTCCGCGTTAGGTTACAACCTCTATTTTCGAAGATCGGCAAGTGCGCCGATCGGTGGGATATCTGGAGGAGGACATGTGTTAACGGCAGATCTGTGGAGTATTGCCTTGACGCTGCTGGGGATTCTGATTGCTTTTTCCGGTTTGTACTGGAGGATAAGGAGTGAGAGAATTCGAGCAGAGGAGAAGGCGGAGGAGAGAAGAGATACGCAGATCGCCTCAATCGCAGAGTCGATGAAAAAGGAGATAGATCAGCTTCGAGATCAAGTGCAAGCCAGCGACCAGCGGCTGAGCGAACTGGATTCCGGCTCACAGCGCGCCATCGGTCGAATTGAGGGGATGCTTGAAGCCATGCGTGAGCCGAAATAGCGTCTTGAGAGAAGTGAGAAGGTGCCAGATATGGGAACTGAGAGAAACCGTTCGAATTCCGATTCGGCATGCTGTCATGCGGGAATACTCAGCGAAGATCTCCAGAGGAGCTTTGAGCGTACCCGAAAGGCATTGCAGGACAGGAACGAGTCGATTGCCAGGGTTACACGCTCGCTTGATGAGTTGGTCGAAGTCTTCGACAAGGCCGTTACGACTTTTCGCAAAACCGCTCCGATTGATCGAACGAATTGATTCGCCTTGAGGTACTGCTCCAGGCGCGGTGCGAATCGGGCGGCTGTCTGACCCGCCCGTGCCAGTTCGCTTGGTCGCACGTAGTCGAAGATAAAGATGATGCGGTCCTCGGCCCCCTTGTCGTCGATGCGGCCGACCACCGGGATGCGGTTCGGCACGATGCCGATCATGGCGCCCCACTGGAAATCGATGCGCACATCCTTGAGCTGCGGATAGACCTTCAGCATGCGCGGCAGGATATAGCCCTTGATATCCGCCGGATTGACCTGGCTGGCGACTTCATCGGAAAGGGGTTCTGGTGCTTCTTCGCCTATGCCGTCGAGTTTGATGGTCACAGCCTCGGCCGATCCTGGGTCGAGCAAGAACACACGCCCCGAGACTAAAGTCGCGGCCCCGAATTTCTTGATGCTCAGCATTTTCCGCGCTCCGCCATGCCAGCCAAGTTCTGGCGCGGACGATCATCGTCAAGTCTTCTAGCCATTGTCGCACGTGCAGGATGAATCACCCGATCTGCCCGACCGGGCAGCAATTGACCAGCCATTGGACGGTATCCTTAATGTAGAATTCAACGAGTGAACGTAACCGGTCTGAATCCATATGGATCGCGTTTTTATCTATTGGGACAATTCGAATATCTTTCACGAGGCGCAACGCTTGGCTGAGGAGCAGGGAGAGGGCTCCGGAGCCAGATATCGGGTACGAATACATTTTGATAATCTGCTGCGTTTGGCACATGCGGATCGTCCTTTGCAGAAGGCTGTTGCGGCGGGCTCCGTGCCACCTGAGATGCGCCAGTTGTGGAATCGCATGGAGCGTACCGGAGTCGAAGTCCGTCTGATCGATCGGGGGACTCCTGACCGAGGGGAACAGGAGATGCCCGATCGCATTCTACAATTGCGCATGTTGGAAGACGCTCTTGATTTCAATGGTGATCCCGGAATCGTTGTGTTACTAACGGGTGATGGTGCTGGCTACCTGGAAGGTGCTGGCTTTCATAGCACGCTAGAGCGCATGTACAATCGTGGATGGCGCGTAGAAATCCTGTCGTGGGCGCATTCCACCAACCAACGCATGCGGCAATGGGCCGAAGCAAATGGCATATTCGTCGCATTGGACGATTTCTACCATTCGATTACTTTTATGAACCCATCTCGTCCAGGATTCGAGTTTGCGCGTGAGCGCGAACCGGCAGCATTGGATCTGTCGATAAGACAGCTTTCTCGATCCTGACAGGTTCGCAACGTTCCCGTTTAGGTGGTCACACTATCTTGGTCAGGTCGCTAACCCGACCTGTTCACGAAATTCGATTGTATAGGTCTGCTGAGCGCAGGACGAACTGGTTTTTGCTTGAAACGGTGGTGACTTGGGGCCAGAAACCGGGCTGCCTTGGCGGCTTCGATCTTCTGCCGATTTGAATTTGCACCCTATTCTGATTAAATCAACGGGATAGAGTCAGCCGTTGAATAAGCGATAAAGACGCTGTCGCGCATGGTCTGTTCCTTGCGCAACGTAGAGGGGGTGCTGTCACATGTTCCGTTTATCCTCAATTGCCGCAATTGGCTTTTTGGCCGTCATTCCGTTCCTCGCCCAAGCCCGGGAGAATCCGGAAGCCGGGCAGTGGTTCCTGTCGCCCCTGGGCGCCGTGATGGATTCGCCGAACGATTACGATATCGGCAACATGGCCGGCGGCGGCATCGGCATCGGCTACGGGTTCACCGACAGCCTCGCGGCTGAGGTGTCCTATCTCACCTGGGATGGTGATGACGGCGACGGCAATACCACCTGGATCACCGGTTTGTGGTCGCTCCCCAAAGCCAGCAAGCGTTTTCAACCGTTCGTGCTTCTCGGCGGGGGGCGCAGCAAATTCGATCTCCCGGGGGAGGATAGCGATACCCGCGCCCAGTTCTTCGGCGGCTTCGGCGCATTCGGCGATCTCGGTGAACGAATCTCCTGGCGCGGCGATTTCCGGGCCGTAAAAACCGATGGCGCCGGCGCGGTCGACCCGTTCGGGCAGCTCGGCATTACGGTGTTCCTCGGCAAGGTTTCGCCCTATCCGCTGCGGGACAGCGACGGCGACGGCGTGCCGGACATCGACGACAAGTGCCCGGATACTCCCCCGGGCGTGCCCGTCGACGAAGATGGCTGTGAGTTCCCGCGGGATTCGGACGGCGACGGGGTAGCGGACGACCGGGACGCCTGCCCGGACACCCCGGCCGGTGTTGCGGTCGATAGCCGGGGCTGCCCGCTCGACAGCGACGGGGACGGTGTGCCGGACTACAGGGACAAGTGCCCGGACACGCGGGCCGGCGCCATGCTGGACGAAGACGGCTGCTACGCGCATCCGGAAGAGCCCGTTACGTTCACCGTACTCTTCGACACGGACAAGTCCGACATCCGGGCCGACCAGGAATCGACGATACGCCGGGGCCTGGAAATGCTGCGCAAGTACCCGATTACCGATGCCGTCATCGAAGGGCATGCAGACTGGCGCGCGAGCCAGGCGCATAACCAGCCGCTCTCGGAGCGTCGCGCGGAGAGCGTGCGCGACTATCTCGTGGCGGGCGGCATCGATCCGCATCGCCTGACGACCGTCGGCCATGGCGAGTTGCAGCCTGCCGCCGACAACCGTACCCCCGAAGGGATGCAGCGGAACCGCCGCGCCACGACGATAACGGTTCAGGTTCAGGCGGATTGAGCACGCCGGTATTGTAAATTCGCGTGCGTAAGCGTGACGTGCAACAGCGTGAAAGGAGCGATCGAATGTTTACCCGAAAATCGGATGCGCGAGTGCCTGACATGAGTTCCGGTGCCCAGGTTCGCATGACAACCGCCCTCCGGCGTTCGTCTGTTCTCGCCGTACGAACGCTGTTGCTGGCCGTCGTTGCGGCGGCGTGGCTGATGCCGCAGGACGTAGCCGCCCAGCCGCCAAGGATCCTGCAGCCGCTGGAGGACCTCAGGCTGGCGGTCGACGCCGGTCCGCATGTGGTGGATCTGCGCGGCGTCTACTGGGGCGAGCTCGAGGATTGCGACGCGGTGTCTTCGGACGAGAGCGTCGTCACCGCCGACGTGGTGAACGGTTACGACCTGGTCGTTACGCCGGTGGGCGTCGGGCATGCCACCATCACGGCCAGCGCATCGAACGAGTTCGGCAGTGTGGAACACGACTTTGACGTCATGGTCGTTAATGTGCCCCCGGAGGCGGTGGGCGAGTTGCCTGACCTCACCATCACTGTCGGCGAAGCCCCCGTTTCCATCGACCTTGCGGAGGCCTTCACGGGCGGCGCGCTGATGTTCACGGGCTCGTCTTCCGCCGAACACCTGGCGAGCGTTTCCATAGACGGCTACATGGCGACGGTCACGGCGGTTGCCGCCGGTACGGCGACCGTGATCCTGTCGGCATCGAACAGCGAAGGCACGGCCGAGCACATGTTTACCGTCACCGTCAAGGACCAGTTGCCCATGGCGGTGGGCACGCTGCCGGATCTGACCGTCAAGACCGGTGACGATCCCGTTGCGGTCGATGTGGCGCCGGCCTTCTCCGGCACCGCGCTGAATTTCTCGGCGATGTCGTCCGCCGAAGGCGTGGCGGTCGTCTCGACCACCGGCGCAACGGTGACGGTCACGGCGGTTGCCGCGGGCACGGCGACGGTCACGGTGACGGCGGCGAACAGCGCGGGCAGCGCCGAGCAGAGCTTCACGGTCACCGTGGAGGATGCGCCGCCCGTGCCGCCCATGGCAGTGGGCACGCTGCCGGATCTGACCCTCAAGACCGGCGACGATCCCGTTGCGGTCGAGGTGGCGCCGGCCTTCTCCGGCACCGCGCTGAATTTCTCGGCGATGTCGTCCGCCGAAGACGTGGCGGTCGTCTCGACCGGCGGCGCAACGGTGACGGTCACGGCGGTTGCCGCCGGCACGGCGACGGTCACGGTGACGGCGGCGAACAGCGCGGGCAGCGCCGAGCAGAGCTTCCTGGTCAGCGTGGAGGATGCGCCGCCCATGGCGGTGGGCACGCTGCCGGATCTGACGGTCAAGGCCGGTGACGATCCCGTTGCGGTCGATGTGGCGCCGGCCTTCTCCGGCACCGCGCTGAATTTCTCGGCGATGTCGTCCGCCGAGGGCATGGCGGCCGTCTCGACCGACGGCGCAACGGTGACGGTCACGGCGGTTGCCGCGGGCATGGCGACGGTCACGGTGACGGCGACGAACAGCGCGGGCAGCGCCGGGCAGAGCTTCACGGTCACCGTGGAGGATGTGCCGCCCATGCCAGTCGGCACGCTGCCGGGTCTGATCGTCAAGGCCGGTGACGATCCCGTTGCGGTCGATGTGGCGCCGGCCTTCTCCGGCACCGCGCTGAATTTCTCGGCGATGTCGTCTGCCGACGGCATGGCGGCCGTCTCGACCGACGGCGCAACGGTGACGGTCACGGCGGTTGCCGCCGGCACGGCGACGGTCACGGTCACGGCGATGAACAGCGCGGGCAGCGCCGAGCAGAGCTTCCTGGTCAGCGTGGAGGATGTGCCGCCCATGGCGGTGGGCACGCTGCCGGACCTGGCCGTCAAGGCCGGTGACGATCCCGTTGCGGTCGAGGTGGCGCCGGCCTTTTCCGGCACTGCGCTGAATTTCTCGGCGATGTCGTCTGCCGACGGCATGGCGGACGTCTCGACCGACGCCGCAACGGTGACGGTCACGGCGGTTGCCGCGGGCACGGCGACCGTCACGGTAACGGCGACGAACAGCGCGGGCAGCGCCGAGCAGAGCTTCCTGGTCAGCGTGGAGGATGTGCCGCCCATGGCGGTGGGCACGCTGCCGGACCTGGCCGTCAAGGCCGGTGACGATCCCGTTGCGGTCGATGTAGCGCCGGCCTTTTCCGGCACTGCGCTGAATTTCTCGGCGATATCGTCCGCCGACGGCATGGCGGTCGTCTCGACCGACGCCGCAACGGTGACGGTCACGGCAGTTGCCGCCGGCACGGCGACGGTCACCGTGACGGCGACGAACAGCGCGGGCAGCGCCGAGCAGAGCTTCACGGTCAGCGTGGAGGATGTGCCGCCCATGGCGGTGGGCACGCTGCCGGATCTGACCGTCAAGGCCGGTGACGATCCCGTTGCGGTCGATGTAGCGCCGGCCTTTTCCGGCACTGCGCTGAATTTCTCGGCGATGTCGTCTGCCGACGGCATGGCGGACGTCTCGACCGACGCCGCAACGGTGACGGTCACGGCGGTTGCCGCGGGCATGGCGACGGTCACCGTGACGGCGACGAACAGCGCGGGCAGCGCCGAGCAGAGCTTCACGGTCACCGTGGAGGATGTGCCGCCCATGGCGGTGGGCACGCTGCCGGATCTGACCGTCAAGGCCGGTGACGATCCCGTTGCGGTCGATGTAGCGCCGGCCTTTTCCGGCACTGCGCTGAATTTCTCGGCGATGTCGTCTGCCGACGGCATGGCGGACGTCTCGACCGACGGCGCAACGGTGACGGTCACGGCGGTTGCCGCCGGCATGGCGACGGTCACGGTGACGGCGACGAACAGCGCGGGCAGCGCCGGGCAGAGCTTCACGGTCACCGTGGAGGATGTGCCGCCCATGGCGGTGGGCACGCTGCCGGACCTGGCCGTCAAGGCCGGTGACGATCCCGTTGCGGTCGAGGTGGCGCCGGCCTTTTCCGGCACTGCGCTGAATTTCTCGGCGATGTCGTCTGCCGACGGCATGGCGGACGTCTCGACCGACGCCGCAACGGTGACGGTCACGGCGGTTGCCGCGGGCACGGCGACCGTCACGGTAACGGCGACGAACAGCGCGGGCAGCGCCGAGCAGAGCTTCACGGTCACCGTGGAGGATGTGCCGCCCATGGCGGTGGGCACGCTGCCGGACCTGGCCGTCAAGGCCGGTGACGATCCCGTTGCGGTCGATGTAGCGCCGGCCTTTTCCGGCACTGCGCTGAATTTCTCGGCGATATCGTCCGCCGACGGCATGGCGGTCGTCTCGACCGACGCCGCAACGGTGACGGTCACGGCAGTTGCCGCCGGCACGGCGACGGTCACCGTGACGGCGACGAACAGCGCGGGCAGCGCCGAGCAGAGCTTCACGGTCAGCGTGGAGGATGTGCCGCCCATGGCGGTGGGCACGCTGCCGGATCTGACCGTCAAGGCCGGTGACGATCCCGTTGCGGTCGATGTAGCGCCGGCCTTTTCCGGCACTGCGCTGAATTTCTCGGCGATGTCGTCTGCCGACGGCATGGCGGACGTCTCGACCGACGGCGCAACGGTGACGGTCACGGCGGTTGCCGCGGGCATGGCGACGGTCACGGTGACGGCGACGAACAGCGCGGGCAGCGCCGGGCAGAGCTTCACGGTCACCGTGGAGGATGTGCCGCCGGCGGCGGCCGCTTTCCTGCCGGACCTGAACCTGATTGCGGGCGGGGAACCCGCGCTGGTTGACGCGGCGCCGGGCTTTACGGGCACGGCGCTGGTATTCTCCGCCTCGGCATCCGGCGATGCGGTGAGCGTCGGCGTTTCCGGCACCCAGGTCACCGTGGCGCCGCTGGTGGAAGGCGAGGCTACCGTCACGGTAACGGCCACCAATACCGCGGGAACGGCGAGCCAGAGTTTCACGGCGACCGTTTCCACGGATGCGGCTGAATCCGATGCCCTGGAGAATACCGTCGCGGCTATCGCCCGGAGCACGCTGGAGAGCGTAACCTCGGCGATCGGGGGGCGATTCCGGGCCGAGCGCATGGGAACGCCGTCGGCGTCCTCCAGCGCATTTGCAAACGCCGATGCGAGCCCCGTGGGGCCATGGACGCAACCGGGGATGGGTTTTGACGGCGGGTTCTTCTCCGGCGGGCGATTCAGCGACAGCGGTTGCTGCTTCGGTCCGGCGGGTAACTCGAGCGATGCGTCGCCGTTCGGCTACGGTCCGGCGACACCTTCCGCCGGCCTGCAACGGTTGCACGGCATGAGTTTCGCGGTACCGCTGAATGCCGCGGGGTCCGGCACAGGAGCGGTATGGGCACCGGCCGCCGAGTGGACCTTCTGGGGCAGCGTCGACCGCCAGGGCTTTGACGGTTCCGGCTATGACGGAGACCTCACCAGCGTTTATCTCGGCGCCGATGCCAGATTCGGCGATAACTGGCTGGCGGGCGTTGCGGTCTCGCGCAGTTCCGGCGATGCCGACTACGACTTCAACAGCACCATGGCCAGCGGTTCCGGCGGCATCGACACCGATATGGTCAGCGTGCTTCCGTACGTGCACTGGACCCTCGACGAACTGGCCGAGGTCTGGGCTATCGCCGGGGCCGGCTGGGGCGATATCGACCACAAACGGACCGCCACCGCACAGGAAGGCGAGGCGGACCTGTCGATGTGGATGCTATCCGCCGGCGGCCGGCGCGCCTTGGCGGCCGGCGATGAGTGGAGTTTCGCGCTGACCGGCGATGCGGGCATGCTGGAAATGCAGACCGACGGCGGCGCCGGCATCATCGATGACATGAACGTCTCCGTGGGCCGGGTGAAACTCGCCTTCGAAGGCGAACGCGTCATCGTCATGGACGGCGGCGACCGGTTCGCGGTGTTCGGCCAGGTCGGCGGCCGCCACGATTCCGGCGACGGCGATACGGGCAGCGGCGTGGAACTGGCGGGCGGCGTACGCTACGACACCGCCGGCCGCATCCGCGTGGAGGCCAAGGCGCGGCTCCTGAGCCTGCATTCCGCCGAGAGCTACGAAGAGAACGGCGTCAGCTTCTCGGCCATCGTGCGGCCACGGTCCGACGGCAGCGGCATGTCCCTTGCGCTCTCGTCCTACCTCGGCGCCGGCATGAGCGGCAACAACACCACGCTCGAGCAGGGCTACGGCTATCCCGGCCGCATCGACGACTTCGGGCACGAACGGGATGCCTGGGGCATGGATGCCCGCATCGGATATGCACTGCGCGTTCAGCGCCTGGCCGGTTTTCTGACGCCGTTCGCCAGATTTGACATGGCGGGCAACGACGGCCACGGCATGCGCATGGGTTTGCGGTACGACCTTGCGAATTCGGGCGGCGGGACGATGCTGAACCTCGAGTTCACCGGCGGCCGGGAATACGACCGCTATCGCCGCGAGGCGCACAACATGGTGCAGTTGCGGGGCGAACTGAGGTTCTGACGTTGGCGGGAATGCCGGCGCAGTCGTCCGGTTGTCGTTGTACCGGCCACGCGGTGCGATTGTAGGAGATCTCTCACGCGCCTGTGAGGCAAACGCCATGCGCGCCTGCGGAGATCGCCGCACCGGCCGCGGCCGCCGAAGAGAGCAGATGCATTGAACACATTCCGGGACGCCGTTGGCGCGGGCGACTTCACGGTGACTGCGCAGCTTCGGCTATACCAGGATACTGGCCGGGACGACGTTGTCCGCCAGGCGCAACGGCTGGCGCCGGTCGTGGACGCCGTGGCGGTTACCGATCTTCCCCATGGGGTGCTGCATATGTCCGGCCTCGCGGCGGGGGCCATTCTGCTGCAGCAGGACATCGACCCGCTGTTGCAGCTATCCGCGCGCGACCGCAATCGCCTTGCGTTGAAGAGCGAACTGCTCGGCGCCGCGGCCTTGGGAGTGACCAGCCTGTTGCTGCAGCGGGGAGAGCGGCTGCCCGGAGAGTTGCAGCCGGAGATCACCCAGGTGTTCGACACCGGCGCGAAGAAGTTTCTCGCAGCCGCGCGGCAACTCGGCGAATACCAGGTGGCGCGCGGCGCGCCGGAGTTGCTGCTGGGCGCCATGGCGACGGTTTTCGATCCCGCGCCCGGCTGGCAGCCGGCTGAGTTGAACTCCAAGCTCGATGCCGGCGCCCGCTTCGTGCAGACGCAGATCTGTCTCGACCTGGATCTCCTGCGCCGCTACATGAGTGCCCTGGTTGCCGCCCAGGTCACCTGGCGCTGCCACGTGGTCGTATCGGTTCCGGTTCTCACCTCCGCCGAATCGGCGCGCTGGCTGTATGAGAATCTGCGCGGTTCCGTCGTGCCGGAGAGCATGGTCGGGCGATTCGAGAGCGCGAGAGACCAGGAGGCGTTCGGCGTCGCCTACTGCGCGGAGACCATCCAGGCCATCAGGGAAATTCCAGGCATCGGCGGCGTCAACCTGTCGACGACGGGCGACGCCGAGTTGATTGTCGCGGCAGTGGATCGGGCGGCTGTTCGACCCCGTAACCCAAGTCGCTCGGGGGTACGTAGCCGAAGATCGAGGTGATGCGCCTCGCGGGCGCCTTGCCGATGTTCCCGCACGGGTCAGTCCGCCTCGTCCCGGCCCGAGTTGGGAAAAGCGATGGTGGCCTGTTGGCCTAAGTGGCCTCCGGGCCGGCCATCATCGCGGCCAGCGCGCCCGATACCGACTCCGTGGCATCCACCACCGGCAGGTTGGCGCGACGAATGTAACGGTTTGCCATCGCCGCGGTTTTGTGGCCGAGCAGGTCTCTCAATGTCGGTGCGAGGCAGGAGCCTGGCGAGCAATCCGGGCTAAAACAGCCGGGCTGCCAGTATGATCGCGACGATGGCTGCGCCCTGTATCCATTGCGCCCGATAGAAATCGGCCTTGAGGTCGGCAATGCCGGTCTTGAGTTCGGCAAAGCTGGCCTTGAGTTCAGCAAAGCCGGCCTTGAGTTCAGCAACGCTGGCCGTGAGATCGCCTTTGGTGACGGTGTGTCTGCCACCTTGGGCGATGACACCTACGATGGCTTCGGCATGCCCGGAGTCGACCCCTGACGCCTCCAGGTTACGTAGACCGGCGAGCGTGTCGAATTGCGCAGTGGTCATGCGGCGATTGTAGCATCGTCGCGCGTTACGGCCAGGTGATTCCTCTCGTCTTGATGTAGGTGGATTGCCATTATCGAAGCTCGACGCCGAATCGATTGTTGCGGCACTGGATCTGGCGGCTGTCCCTCCCCATCGTCCAGGTTCGCTCGGGGGTACGTAATCGATGGCGGCCTGTTGGCCTAAGTGGCCTCCGGGCCGGCCATCATCGCGGCCAGCGCGCCCGACACCGCTTCGGTGGCATCCACCACCGGGAGGTTGGCGCGACGAATGTAACGGTCTGCCATCGCCGCGGTTTTGTGGCCGAGCAGGTCTCGCAATGTATGCGGAGCAATACCGGATTCCGCGGCGCGAGTCATGAACGTGCGACGCAGATCGTGCAGGCGCACATCGCTCAGGCCCGCTTCTGCAACGACCTTGAGAAACGCCTGCCGCACGGTCCAGTAATTGACGGGCAGCAGCGATGTCGTGCAGAACACGTAATCGCCCTTGATTGGCAGGCCCGCGAGCACGGACAGGGCAGGCGTGCTCAATGGATGGGTGCGCCGCCCGGTTTTGGTGGTGGGAAGCAGCACGCATCCGGATTCGAAGTTGACGTATTCCCACCGCATGGAGATGACCTCGCTGATTCTCAGCCCGGTCAGCATTGCGAACTGAATGGATGCGCGACTGGGTGGGTCGACTTCCGATTCCGACAACGCCTTGCCCAGGGCAGCGATCTCCGTCGGGTCCAGCGTCCGGTCGCGGGGTTCTTCCCGGCTTCGCTCAACGCCCCGGCATGGGTTGTCGTACTGTCGCCGTTGCCCCTGGTCCTCGAAGTACCTGAAGATCCGGCTGGCCAATGCCAGCACCCGGTTGCGCAGAACAGGGCGCAGGGGATCCACCATTCGCTCGATGTGGTGGCGCTTCACCTCGTCGACGTCGAGCTTGCCGAGTGTGGGAATCAAGTAGCGTTCCGTCTGCTTCCTGTACTCTCTAACCGTCCCCGCGGTCATGCGCCCGGTTGACACACGCCTGGGGCAGAATTCGTCGAAGAACATGGTGATACCCTGGGCGACCGTGGGGGAAACGCGCCGTTCCTTGCGGCGCGCCAGAAGGTCGGCTTCTCCCATTCGGATCTTCACCATTTCCCTGGCGGCCAATTCGCGGGCGTCCTTCAGCGCGATCTCGCTCACCCTGGCCAGCGTAGCCAGGCGTTGCCGGCCCTTGGCATCCGTATATCGCAATACGAACGCCCGCGAGCCCCCCGGGGTGATGCGGCAACCCAATCCCTTCAGTTTCGTGTCCCATAGAATCCGGGTTCTCGTTCCGGGTTTCTGGTCTCGAATTGTCCGCTCGGTCAACATGGTGCGCTACCCCGGGTCATCTCCGTGTCAGCTAATTGTCGATGAATCGCCAAATCGCGGAGCCACGCTGTTTTAGATTTGAAGATGCGTAAAAAAGTTCCGTCGGTTCGCGGATTGCGATCTTACTCTTCGGAACGGAGCCGCTCACCCTTCGCCGGGCCCTGCCTGAGCGCGGATAAAAGCGTCGCGGAGCGCTACGTTGTCAACCACCGGCGAACGCGATCGACCAGTCGTATCAACAGTGACGTAGCAACTATTCGATGGGCTGTTTGGGGAAGTCGAGATTGGCTGGTTTTGTTGTGAGACCTGTCTGATTTAGTCTACACATGTGCTGAATTAGCGCCAACCATGGTGTTGCGCGCCATGACCGGCGCTGTTCCAGTACACGGGGTGGTGGCTGGATGACTTGGCGGTGAAAGTCCGCTACTGGCTCGGCAAGGGGATCGGTTACGCCGGCTGCGGAGCCCGTAGGGTGTCGCTCAGCGGCCGCCAGGTATAGCGGCCGCGTTCGCGCGCAACCTGTTACTCGATTGCGTGAGGGACAAATGATTGGACGCCACGCCCGAGGGCTTCGTTCAAAGCTGACTATCAGGCGGCACGTTCGCGGGTAATGGCCTCGCGCAGGCCTTCGAGCAGACCGTCCTAGTGAGCGGTCCGCTCGCGCAGATCGCCAATCTGCTTCTCGATGCGGTCCATCCGGGCAATCAGGTCGGCCCCGTCACGGTCCATCCGGGCGCTCAACCCCGCCTCGACATGATCGATCCGGGCGCTCAACCCCGCCTCGACATGATCGATCCGGGCAATCAACCCCGCCTCGGCATGATCGATCCGGGCGCTCAATCTGGTCTCGATGCGGTCCATCCGGACACCGAGCCGACGCTGCCCGCTCAGCATCAAGCCAGCCAAGGCAACGCCAACGCCGACGATAGCCCATAGTTCCGGGGTCATGGCCTGGAGTCTACACCGATGTGGACGACATCCAGCGGGCGCAAGCCTTCCTTTTTTGTGCGCCAGGCATTGAGAGAGGCGCGGTGACTGGTGCTATTCCAGTACATCGGGCAATGATAACACCGCCCCTACGCCACAGTTGCCGGATTTCTCTCGTTGCCGCGTGAGCAATACGCCATGATCGGCGCTGTTTCGGGCTGCCCAATGTTCACTGACCACGATCACGAGGCGCCCCGTGCGGGGCGGCGCGGGACACGTGGTCGCCAACGACAGGAACGTCGGCCAGCATGTCCGGCGCGGCAGCGCTCAAGGGGTGCGTCCGGCGTCCGGTTTCGGTCTTCGGCAGCAAAACGTTGCCGGCGTCGAAGTTCATGCACGCCCAGAGCATCGACATGACCTCGCCGATTCGCAAGCCGGTCAGTATCGCCGTTCGAATGGCGGTCCGGCAGGCCGGATGCATGTCCGTTTCCGAAAGCGCCTTGCCCAACGCCGCGATCTCCCGATGGCTGAGCGTCCGGTCGCGGGGTTCCTCTCGACTCCGCTCAACACCCCGGCATGGATTGTCGTAAGGTCGGCTTCTCCCATTCGGATCTTCACCATTTCCCTGGCGGCCAATTCGCGGGCGTCCTTCAGCGCGACCTCGCTCACCCTGGCTAGCGTAGCCAGGCGTTGCCGGCCCTTCGCATCCGTATATCGCAGTACGAACGCCCGCGAGCCCCCCGGCGTGATGCGGCAACCCAATCCCTTCAGTTTGGTGTCCCATGTGAGAGACGGGCTTGTTCAAGTCATCGAAGGGTATCCCGATCACCATTCCATCCGATGCGTGGATCACGGTGGAGTCCGCTCCCGTATCTACCGGGAAATTGACAGAGCCTCGGACGGCCAGCGTCGCTGCCTCGTATGCGATTCCTGTTCGTCGGGCCAGTGTTTTGCCGTGGACGCCCAAGCGTCCGCAGGCTGCCTTCGGTTTCCACCTCGCGATGGACCAGCCCTCGGCTGGCTGTTCCCCTTGCCGGGCCGGCAGCGGACTTTCACCGCCAAGTCATCCAGCCACCACCACGTGAACTGGAAAAGCGCCAGTCAAGGCGCTGCGCGCCATGCCTGGCGCACAAAAAAAGGAGGGCTTGCGCCCTCCTTTTCCCACATGATGTGGCTGTAGCTGCTTGGCGTTAGGTCATTATTGGGTCTCGTAGAGGACAGTGTCCGTGCTGCCATCCGCGAGGTTGACCTGAGTCGTGGCCACGGAGATATGTTGCTTTGCGCCATTGAAGTTAATCGTGGCGGCCGTGCGTGCCGAATCTCCCGTGATGCTCAGCATGTGACTTACTCTGGCCACCACTGATTCACCGGCACGGACCACGTTGAGACCCGCTTCCAGACCAACCATCGCGAGAGCCGTCAGTTCTACGTCCGTTCCATCTTCCGTGTAAAATCCGGTAAGCGTGAAGTGTACGTCCACGGGACCGCGATTCACGAGAATCAGGCGCTGATTGTGCTTTGCGGAGGTTGTCAGATACGGGAGCTCCACCGATGCGCCGTTGCGCTCGATAACGCCAATCACACCATCGTCAAGCAGTTCGGCGTCATCGCCCGCGCCTATGTAAATGGCGCCCATGTAGCTTGTCTCGGGAATCGCCATTCTGTTGCTCAGTGCACCCATCCGGTCTACCTGCACACAGAGGTGGTGGGTGCCGGGATTTGCCATGGTGATCGTGGCGGTCATCGGATCCTCTTCGCTCGTGGCGGCGTTGACGTTCCCCGGTACCGGCATGTCGTCATCAGCAGAGCCTGGGCCCGCGCAGATGGTAGAAGGATCCATGGATTCATCGTCGTCGGTGGTGTTGGTGTCGTCCATCGGTATCATTAGAGTGAATGCACCGATCGAGAAGTCGCCTTCAACGACAAGTGTAAGGCTCATGTCCGGCACTAGTGTGGCGTTATCGACCCGCACGCCAGTGTCAGCGTTGAATACACCACCTGCATTATTGGCGACCGCTGTGGCACTACCCAGAACGGCCATGTTGCTGATGCCGTTTTCCGTATCCGCCTCGAACCACAGGAAAGGTTCGGGTCTTGTGCTGACTTCGGCGGTTGCAGTCGTGCCAGCCTTGACTTCAGCAGCGATACCGGACTGCACCTCAATGATCGTTGCGCTGCCCGAAGCCGTACTCGTGACCCCGCGTCCGTCGATGGCGTCGTCCGCCGTACCGTAGGACCTGACCGTCGCCATATACGAGCCAGCGCCTGCGGGAGCGGCAAGATCATCGAATACGTCGACCCACATGGCATTGTCTAACGCAACCGCTCCAGACTTGTACACGATGAAGGTGTTACCTGCAGCCCCACCTGCGATACGGTTGGCGTACGTTGCTGCGGGTGTTCCGGATTGCGTTGCGTCCGCCCCGAACTCCAAATCCGAATTCGCGTCGGGAGCAAACACCAGACCGCCACCGAGATCCAAACGGATATAGGCGTTGTCCGTTGCATCGATCCTACGTGACGGCGAAAACGCCAGCTTGTGTGTAGTAGCATTCGGATTCATGCCATCCGCATCTTCCGTCGGACTCTTCAGCCTGTAGTGGCTCGGTCTGGTCGCTCCGGGAGGAGTATACGCATCGTCGGTGGCCGTACGGGTATCGCCAACCGCAATTGGCACGGTCTGCGACGCGTACTTGACCACTGCCGGCGGCATGTCGCCATCAAGCGTTTGAATTGCCGCCGCTGCCAAGCCGGACCCAAGCAATAGCGCGGACCCCATGGTCACAATGGCAACCCTGAGAGTTTTCATGCTGAGCATTTTTTTCACTCCGTCATCCCAACAATTGATATTAAATCAGTGGTTTTTTGCCCGGCTCGGTGGCTTTTTTCTCTTATGGATCAATAAATTGCATTGTTTTTCCGCATGTCGGCAAGTTGCACGTATGAGCGATGTATCGAGGAAAAGACGGTGGTGCGGGCCGGACGGATCGGCGGTGTGAAAGGCCATGAAGACGCTGTTTCCGTCCAAAACGGGATGCTGGCGGTTTGTTGTCGGTGACGGGCGCTGAGAAGTACGCTCGGGGGTGCGGGCGAGCCTTCAAAAATGATGAAAAATCAGTAAATATCCCGCGTTTCAATTGGCGGATGACGCAGAATATTCAGAGCGTTTCGCTTACACATGTCTGAGAGATTGCCGACAAGCGGGGCGTAATTCCGATGTCCATAGTCGCCCTTGTCACCGTCCGTACCGGATCGGGCGTCGGGAACATCTGGAGGATTACCGGGGATTGGGAGCCGGCTACGTTGACGGAGGCCGTTGC
The DNA here is from genome assembly GCA_965220425.1 of Candidatus Azophilus sp. Taxonomy (GTDB): domain Bacteria; phylum Pseudomonadota; class Gammaproteobacteria; order Pseudomonadales; family Azotimanducaceae; genus Azophilus. The sequence continues at coordinate 1,410,701 of OZ244830.1, forward strand.
AACGAAGCCGGCGTACCCGCACTTTAACTTCGCCGAAATGGCGAGCGTCGCGATGCTTGAAATGGCCAGCTACCTGCCGTCGCCTCGCCTGGTTCCACCGAGCTACCGGTTGGGTATTTTCGAGGCGCCGGACGATACGGCCATGGATCGCTGGCGGGTCGCCGATTTGCCGCCTGCCTTCATGGCCGCCATGGCCCGAAACGGGACACGCACCCTCGCTGATGCAACCCATCGAGCGGCCCGGCCTGCCTGCTCGTGACGCGGGCACGGCACGGGAACGCGAGCGGCAGCCGGAGCCGGAAATGGAACAGGCCCGCGCACCGAACGAGTACTGGCGGCTAAGGCGAAGGTGTCTGCCATGCCGGATTCGTCGGGCGGTTCGACGTGGGGCGAGGTACAGGTGCGAGGGCGAAATCGGCAACGTGGATGCCGGGCAAACCTCGGAAGCAGTAGCAGCCGGAGCGTTCGGCGCCGCCCGTGCCGCAAACGCTTGTTGTAGCCAAGTATTGACGGCGCGAGCCGGAAGCAATACGCTCTCAGACATAAATGCTCCCTGATGTTCCCTTGGGGATGTCAGGCAAAAATTACAAGCGTCGCGGACAATCTGCGGCGCTTTCTCTTTTTTGGAGAGTTCTAATCAATGTCCCGAGCGGCCGTTTTCATTGATGGCGCTTATCTCGATCATCTGCTGAAAGACGAATTTGGACGCCCTCCGGTCGACTTTGCCTCCTTGGTAAATCGCTTGGCAGGGACCAGGGAACTACTGCGCAGCTATTATTACGATTGCCTGCCTTATCAATCCAGGGAGCCTACCCCGGATGAAAGATCCCGGTTTTCGAACCGGCAGCGATTTCACCATGCAATAGGCAAGATACCTCGATTCCAGGTGCGACTCGGAAAACTGGAATTTCGAGGGATGCGAAGTGGAAAGCCACAGTTTGAGCAAAAACGCGTCGTAGAGCGGGAACTCGGGTTCGCGAGGCCAGCGATCTTCGCCAAGGCTTGCGTACAAAAGTCGTAGTGCAGGAAGTCGACCGAGCCATGCCGTGCGATGAACACGCTACGCTGCCGCCAGGAGGGAAGCTCGGGGATGAAGTCGTCCGGAAGAACCTTTCGTTTACACACGTCTGAGAGATTGCCGACAAGCGGGACGTAATTCCGATGTCCATAGTCGCCCTTGTCACCGTTTGTACCGGATCGGGCGTCGGGAACATCTGGAGGATTACCGGGGATTGGGCGCCGGCTACGTTGACGGAGGCCGTTGCAACGAAGCCGACATACCCGCACTTTACTTCGCCGAAACGGCGAGCGTCGCGATGCTTGAAATGGCCAGCTACCTGCCGTCGCCTCGCCTGGTTCCACCGAGCTACCGGACCTCGTTGCCAACCGGCGAGACAGGGATGTCGACCTTGTCGGCTTGCTTCAGTACGCGACGATCCATCCCAGTTCCGCATCGGAAAGGAACGATGGGAGATCAGAACAGCTTGATGACCGCGGCGAGACCGCTGAATCCGGCGATCATCAATCCACCCAGCCTGATCGTGACTTGTTGTTGAACCACGAGGAGATCGGTTTTCAATGCGAATGGTTCAAGATCGGTTTTCAATGCGAATGGTTCAAGATCGGTTTTCAATGCGAATGGTTCAAGATCGGCTTTCGTTGCCATCGGTCGAAGCGCGTCGTTCAGGCCTTTCTCTGTTACCACGGGCCGCAGCGCATTAACCAAGTCGGCCTTCGTCACCACGGTCTCTCGCACGGCGTCGTCGACCGTCGCGACCACGGCCTCGGCTTGGGAATCGTCGAAGCCGGCGGCTTTCAGTGCTTTCGCCGCCTTCAGGGTATCGAATACGGGAATGGTCATGGGGCGATTCTAACACCGCCCTCGCTCCGCGGTTGTTGGATTTCTCTCCTGGTCGCGTGAGCCGAACGCCATCGCCGGCGCTATCCCGGCACTTCAGGCCCGGCTGGCGTCAGGCGGCTGTCTGACCCAGCCGTCCCAATTCGCTCGGGGGTACGTAGTCGAAGATAAAGGTGATGCGGTCCTCAGTGCCCTTGTTGGCGACGCTGTGCGTCTTCTGATTGTTGATCTCATAGGCTTGGCCGACCTGTAGCTTGTAAGGCCGCCCGTCGATGGTGAACCGCACCCGGCGGTTGGTGGTGATGGGCACGTGAATCCGGTGGCCGATACGGAAAGACGGGTGGCGGTCGGTATGCGGCGTGATCTTGCCGCTTGCCTTCAGTTTGGCCGCCATGGCGCGGATAATTGTGCCTCCCGCCGGGTAGCACCGGCCGATGATGTCGTGCATGGCGGGCATGGCCACCTCGGAGAGGCGCTCCCAGGCGGCTTCTTTCTTGACCACCAGTTCCGGCCAGGCCCACTCCTCGGTGAACACCAGCACCATGCTCTGGGTATCCCGGTGCACCTCGTAGGCGCGCTGCCGGTGTTGCTGTTCGTGCCAGGCAGCTTCTTCCTGGGCGAGAATGGCTTGCGCGAGCGGGCCGGAATCCACCGGCCCGAGTTCCCGGATGCGCGTATCGATGTCCAACGGCTACGGCCCGCGAGCCGTGCGCGGCCGGATCAGTTCACGCCGCGCATGAACCGGAAGTTGATGCCGAAGGTGCGCGGCTGGTTCACACTCAGGCGCTGCTGGGCGAAGCGGTTGTTGAAGAACAACTGGGCCTTCTCGTCGGTGATGTTGTCGACGAAGAGCGACACCGCCCAGTTCTCGCTTTCCAGCCCGAACTGCAGGTCGAGCGTCTGCCAGTCGTCCTGGTTCACCACCGGCGACAGGAACGGGCTCGACTCGATGCCGGCCAGCGAGTTCACCGACTCGCCCGTGTAGGTGAAGCGGCCCATGATGTACGGCTCGGCGTTCATCCAGACGGTGGGGAACGAGTAGGTGACGTTCACGTGGGCTTTCAGGTCGGGCACGATCGGCAACTGGGTGCCGGTCGGTACCGTAATGGGGGCCTCGGAGCCCTCGAACAGGGTATCGGCCTTGGAGAGTTTTCCGTCGTTGTAGCCGAGCGTCGCCTCGATGTTCCAGTTGGCGTCCGGAATCCAACTGAACCACGCTTCCACGCCCTTGATCTCGGCCTGCGGGAAGTTGACGATGCCGAGGGTGAACAGGTTCGGCTGCGGGTCTTCCGCCTGTACCTGGATATCGTCCCAGGTCATGAAATAGGCCGAGACGTTCAGGCGCAGGCTGTTGTCCAGCCACTCCGTCTTGGCGCCGACTTCCCAGTTTTTCACCGTATCGGAGTTGTACGCGTTCAGGGAGCCGGCCGGCGGCGGGAACTGGCCGGTGGGCGGGCCGAACACGCTCTGCGGCCGTGCGGAATTGGCGCCGCCGCGGCGGAATCCTTCCGAATAGGTGGCGTAGAGCAGCGCATCGTCCCAGCGGTAGCTGACGTTCACCTTGGGCACGAAGCCGTCTTCGTCGGAGGCGCCGAGGTGGCCGGGCGAGTAGCAGTAGTCTACCGCGCAGTCCGGCTCGCCGCCCCAGAGGCCGATCAGGGTGCCGTTCGTGACGATGTAGTCGTTCTCGATGGTGTAGTACCGGCCGCCGGCGGTGATGGCGAAGTTCTCGGTCAGGTTGATGGTTGCCTCGCCGAATACCGCCCACTGCTCGAGGTCGCTGTCGTAGGTGCCGGAGTACCAGTTGTTCGACTCGTATTTCGGCGCAATGCCGTTGAGGTAGTAGCCGGCGTAGTTGATGTAGGCGAAGGCTTCCGTTCCGGTCAGGTTGTGCACGTTGGAGATGAACAGTTCGTGCACCTCCCGCTTGTTGTAGAAACCGCCGACGATGGCCGACCAGCGGCCTTCCGCGGGCGTGGCGTAGCGAGCCTCGACGGTCCAGTTGTTGGCTTCCCTGCGGTCGTAGTCGTTGGCGATTGGGTCGCCGCCGAAGTCGTAGATGCCGCCGGTGTCGTAGTAGGGGTCGCCCGTGTTGAAGGAGCGGAAGTAGTCGCCCCGCTGCTGGTAGATCTGCAGGTAGGAGGTGGCGTCGGCGTAGTAGGCGCTGTCGCGGTCGAAATAGGCCGCGGTCAGCACCACGCTGCCATAGGGCAGGTCGCCCTCGACGGTCATGGCCAGTTGGTACCACTCGTCGTCCCAGTCGTCGTCGGTGAACCGGGCCTGCTCACGGGCGCCGAAGGCCGGGAATACGGAAGTGTCCTCGTAGACCTGTTTGTTCAGGCTGGCATCGGCGAAGCCGTCGAGTTCGTACTTCTGATAGATGCCGGCCAGGTCGACGGTCCATGCCTCGTTGGCATCGATGCGCAGCGACGCCCGCCCGCCGGTCCACACCGAGGCGTTGACGTCGTCCTGTACGCGGTGGGCATTGTTGGTGCGGAGCCCGGGAGACGGCGAGAGGATGTTGTCCACCCAGCCGGCTTCGTCGGCGCGGAATCCCACGAGGCGCAGCGCGACTTTGTCGGGAACCAGCGGCACGTTCACCATGGCGCTGACATCGTAGCTGGCGCCGCCGTCGGCGACGGTCCAGCCGGAGAGGTTCACCCAGCCGCCGGTGTTGTTGGTATCGGGCTTGTTGGTGATGATGCGCAGCGTTCCGCACTGGGCGGCATCGCCGAACAGGGTGCCCTGGGGGCCGGCCAGCGCCTCGACCCGGGCGATGTCCACGAGGCGGGGATCCGGGTTGTAGCCGGCGGCGGTGATGGGCTGCTCGTCGAGATAGACGGAGGTGGTGGCGGAGTCGCTGAAACTCAGGCCCTGGGCGGCGCAGCCGCGCATGATCACCGAGTTGGCGCCGGGCTGGCGCTCGCTGAGCGCCAGGCTCGGTATCTGGCCGACGTAGTCGTTGAAGGTCTTGAAGCGCTGCAGGGCAATCTGTTCGTCGGAGAGGGCGGTGACGGCGATGGGCGCATCCTGCTGGCTCACTTCCCGCTTGGTGGCGGTGACGATGATTTCTTCCAGCACGGTTTCCTGGGCCTGGGCGGCGCCGGTGCCGGCTACCGCGGCGCCTATGGCGATGCTCAAGGGGCGCTTGTGGCCCGGGATTCGATCGTTGCCGTTGCTTGACATGTGGCTCTCCGTTTGTGTGTCACGCCATCTCCGCAATGCTGGTGCAAAACGGTTGACGGGTTGTACGTACCTATAGGCGTGCAGCCCGGGCTGGCTCGGTGGATTCGCGCCCTCCGGGCGGCTATTCTCCAGCAACTGCGGGGTTGTCGCAAATTGCGTTGGGCTCTGTCCCATTTTCAGGTGGGTGTCCCGTTTCCAAGCCCGTTTCCAAGCCTGGGCCCTGGGTTACACTCGTCATTTACTTGCCGAACTGCTATTCGCCCCGCATGACCGTACTGATTGCCACATCCGTCGTCCGCGGCAGCCGGCAGGGGGAGAGCCACGGCGGCGTTTACCTGGTGGACCTCGACGGGGAGCGGGCGCGCCAGGCGATCGACCAGGACACCGTGGACATCGATTGGCAGGGCCGCGGGTGGGACCGGGGCCTTCGCGGCATCGCCTTCGACGATGAACGCGTGTTCATTGCGGCGAGCGATGAGCTGTTCGTCTACAACGCTGAATTCGAACCGCTCGCCTCCTATCGCTGCCGCTACCTCAAGCACTGCCACGAAATCAGCACCTACAAGCGGCGGCTGTTCCTGACATCCACCGGCTTCGACAGCGTTCTGGGATTCGACCTGGATACGAATCGGTTCAGTTGGGGCCTGCACGTCTCCCGCGACCGCAAGGGCCTCAAGGCGGCGCCGTTCCGGCCCGGGGGGCGGCGCGGCCCGGCGCCGGGCAACGCATTGCATCTCAACAGCGTGACTTGCGATCCGGGCGGCATGTACGTGAGCGGGCTCCACACAGGTGGGCTGCATGCCTATACCGGGCGCTACATCAGGCAGGTGGCGACCCTGCCCCCGGGCGCCCGCAATGCCCGGCCGCACCGGGACGGCGTGCTGTTTAACGATACCGAGAAGAACCTGGTGCGCTTCGTGCCGGCGGATGGGCCGCAGAAGGCGTTCAGGATTCCCTATTACAATCCGGCGCTGCTCACGCACACCGGCCTGCACGACTCCCGGGTCGCGCGCCAGGCATTCGGCAGGGGGCTATGCATCGTCGATGACAGCCTGATCGCGGCGGGCTCGTCGCCTTCCACCGTTACGCTGTACGACCTCGATGCCATGCAGACGAAGCTCAGCATCAATCTCTCGATGGACATCAGGAACTCGATACACGGGCTGGCAGTCTGGCCGTTCGAGAGTTGGCCGAACTTGCGGGGCTCGAACACCGCATGACCATGAAGCTTGGCGGGTTGACGGCTGCGGGAATCGGTCTCCTTGCCCTGGTCGTCGGGCTGTTCTGATCCCCCGAAAGTCGCGGTGCGGGCAAACGCTGGGTAACCGTTAGGGACACCCACCGTAGCTTTTGGAGACACCCGCCGTGATACCGACCGCGATACCGTGATTACAGGCTTTTCGCCTACGCCGAACGGTGAGAAATCCGGCAATGGATTTGGGAGCCCGGTGCTAGAATGGCCGCATGACGATTCCGGTTTTCGATACCCACAAGGCAGTGAAAGCGCTGACCGCGGCCGGCTTCAACGATCCGCAGGCCGAAGCCGTGGTCGACACGCTCGGCAGCGCGATGGGCGAAACTCTGGTCACCAAAGCAGATCTGAAGGCCGAACTTGCGGGGCTCGAACACCGCATGACCATGAAGCTCGGCGGGTTGACGGCTGCGGGAATCGGTCTCCTTGCCCTGGTCGTCGGGCTGTTCTGATTCCCTGAAAGTCGCGGTGCGGGCAAACGCTGAAGCATCAGCACAAGGCGACTGATGCAGCGGGGCTCTCGGTTAGCCGCAAGCTTACGCGGACGGCCGGGATGAGATGTTCAACGAAACCAATCGAAACGAGGTGCTTGACGATCTGATCGATTGGTTGAACGGCGTTCGTCGAGGCGCGTACATGCCGATTTCTCCGCAACCTGCCGAGGACCGGGAGTCGGCCGGTCGGTAATCGATAGGGCGAGGCGCCGGCGCGCAGTCCTTGGGTCGTTTCTATCGTCAAACTATGGTGTAGTTCCTACTCGGTAATGGGGGGAGTTCGTCGGCCGCTGCGCAAGTCCGTTGATATAATGGCTCAATGACAAGTCCGGTATTCGATACGCTAAAGGCGGCGAAAACGCTGGTAGCCGCGGGCTTTAACGAGGCGCAGGCGGAAGCGGTTGTCGCAACGGTCGGTGGAGCCGTAGAGGAAGGATTGGTTACCAAGCCGCATCTCGAACGGTCGCTGCAGCCCTTGATGACCCGGGCCGACCTGAAAAAGGCCCTCGAGCCGATGGTCACGAAGGCCGAGTTAGAGCAAGCGCTCGAGCCGATGGTCACGAAGGCCGAGTTAGAACAGGCGCTCGAGCCGATGGTCACGAAGGCCGAGTTAGAGCAAGCGCTCGAGCCGATGGTCACGAAGGCCGAGTTAGAACAGGCGCTCGAGCCGATGGTCACGAAGGCCGAGTTAGCCAGAGCGCTCGAGCCGATGGTCACGAAAGCCGAGTTAGAGCAAGCGCTCGAGCCGATGGTCACGAAGGCCGAGTTAGCCAGAGCACTCGAGCCGATGGTCACGAAGGCCGAGTTAGCCAGAGCACTCGAGCCGATGGTCACGAAGGCTGAGTTAGCCAGTGCACTCAAGTCGGCCCTCGAGCCGATGGTCACGAAGGCTGAGTTAGCCAGTGCACTCAAGTCGGCCCTCGAGCCGATGGTCACGAAGGCTGAGTTAGCCAGTGCACTCAAGTCGGCCCTCGAGCCGATGGTCACGAAGGCTGAGTTAGACAGTGCACTCAAGTCGGCCCTCGAGCCGATGGTCACGAAAACCGAGTTAGACAGTGCACTCAAGTCGGCCCTCGAGCCGATGGTTTCACGGGAACATCTGCAGCAGGAACTCATGTTACTGCAGCAGAGAGTAACCATTCGCCTGGGTGGGCTGATGGTGGCGGGTATCAGCGCTCTGGCCGTGTTGAACGGGCTGTTGTAGCTATCCGGCTCGGTCGATCGGTTTCAGCCGGATGCGCATCTGAAGCACCGGCTCTCTCATTGCAGGCGACGGGCCGAGAGATTCCGCACTCCGGTGCTGTTGTGATCGAGTGTCGGAGTCAGTTCACGCGGTTGATGGATGCGTAACGTTCGTAACGCGGCAGCGCGGGTTCAAGTACCTCGATCAGTTCGCCCAGGCGCTTCTCATAGTTGCGCCAGAAAAGGATGGATCGGTCGTATACGGGCTCGCGCACCTGTTCCGAACTGGCGGTGCGCACCGGGCGGTCGGTTTCGTAGAAACGGGCGCAGGCGTCCTCCCAGCGAAGGCCGCAGTAGTCGAGCAGGCGCTGTAGCTGGTTGTCGAAATCCGTGACCAGGTCTTCGTATTGCACGGTGAGTACGCGGCCGGGCAGCACTTCGTGCCAGTGGTCCATCATGCGCTGGTATTCCAGGAAGTATTCGCCGATTTCGGTCAGGTCGTAGACGAAGGTCTGGCCCTTGGCGAAGAGTTGGCGGTAGCAGCTCAGGGTTGAATCCAGGGGGTAGCGCCGGGCATCGATGATCCTGGCGTTGGGCAGCACCAGGTGCAGGAAACCGATCGTTGGGAAATTGTTGGGCATCTTGTCGACGAACCGGGGCCGGTCGCTTTGGCGGTGCAGCCTGGCGCGTTCCAGGTAGTCCTGGCCCAGGGCCCTGAGGTGGGATGGCCGCAGTTCGCGTACGGCGTGGGGGTAGTTGATGCCGTCGGCGCGGTTGCGGTTGAGCGAGGTGGCCACGCGGCCGAGGTAGGGAAGTTCCGACGTGCCTTCCACCTGGCTGTGGCTGGCCAGGATCTGTTCGATGAGGGTCGAGCCGGAGCGGGGCAGGCCGAGGATGAAAATGGGCGCCGGATCGGGATGCCCGAGGCCGGTGTGCTCCTTGAGGAACGGCTGGTTGAACACGTCGACGATCTCGTCGTTCATCACCTCGGTCTGCACCGGGTCGTAGTGTTCGAGCATGCGCTGTTTGGCGTTGCCTCGGGAGTAGTAGTCCCAGGCAGTGTCGAAGTCGCCGGCATCCTCGTGGGCCTTGGCCAGGGCGAACAGGAAATTGACCGCGGATTGATCTGTAAGCTCCTCTTCCCGTTGCAGCGCAGCCTTCATGGCTTCGATGTCTTCGGCGGCAAGCTGGTAGGTCTTCAGGTTGGCCAGGCTCCAATAGCTCTCGCCGTTCTCCGGACGCAGTTGGATGCATTTGCGGTAGGCCTCGACGGCTTCTTGCTGCCGGCCGAGTGTCTTCAGCGTATGGCCGGTGCCGAGCAGCGCGCCAGCGTGCCTGGGCTGCAACTCAAGCGCGCGCCGATAGGCGGCCAGGGAGTCTTTTGTGCGACCCACCGGCGCGAGCGTGGAGGCGAGCAGATATTGGGGTTTTGCGGCGGTGGGCTGCAGGCGGCTGGCGCGCTGGAAGCAATCCAGCGCTTCGCCGTACCGGTGTTGCTCGTGATAGATCTGGCCCAGGTCCAGGAAGGCGAGGGCGTAGTCAGGCGCCAGGGAAACGGCTTTCTGGAGCAGCGCCTCGGCCTCCCCGGTTTCGGACTTGCGGGTAAGGATGCCGGCCAGCAGGCGCATCGCGTCGACGTTGTTCGGAAGCTCCCCCAGTAATTCGCGGTACAGGCGCTCGGCTTCATCGTGGCGGCCCGCCTTGTGATGTTCGGCGGCCAGCGCCAGCTTCCTGCGCTGGGGATTGAGCTCGAACGAGGCTTCGAAGGCGGCATCCGCTTGCTCGCCTTTGCCCGTCATGGACAGCGCTTGGCCCAGGTAGAAGAACGCCATCTCAGCCTTGGGGTCGAGCCGCGTCGCGTTCCGCAGCACCTCCAGCGCCTCCTCGGGTCGCCCGGTTTCGATAAGCAGGAAGCCGAGATCCTCATGCGGCTTCGCGAAATTCGGCGCCAGTTCGATTGTTCGCCTCAGCCGCCGTTCCGCATCTTTGAACTCCCGCGCCTTCAACAGAATAGCCCCGAGCAGGGCCGTCATGTTGACATCGTTCGGGGCGCGCTCAAGCGCATCCCGGCACGTCGCGGCAGCAGCGTTCATCCGCCCGGAGTCGATCAGGCTCATCGCCTTGCTGAACGCCGCCCGCGGCGTAAGCTGTTCGTCACCTGGCATTCGTTCGACTCACCCGCTCCCGCGACACCCACCCCCGATGCACCGGAATGCACCACCCATCGGAATGGGACACCCACCTCCAGACCAGAGATACTAACGCCAACCAAATCAATCTCGAAAACATTTCGTGGTTCTATTCAGGTGGGTGTCCCCTGCGTTGGCGCCCCTACGTTGCGTGTAGGCAGGGAAGTCACGCAGGCGGGACGTGTCTAACGTGCTGTTCGGGCTGGTCAATTCGCGGAAGAGGTGCGTTTTGGGCCGTTACAACGCGGTCATTGTAGGGGGAGGGCACAACGGCCTGGTTTGTGCGGCCTATCTGGCGCGGAGCGGGCGCCGCGTGTTGGTGCTGGAGGCGTCAGATGCGCTTGGCGGGCTGGCTGCGAAGCAGGAATTCCATCCTGGATTCTTTGCGACTGTTGCACATTCCGTGAGCCACTTTTCGGACAGGACGGCGCGCGACCTCGATCTCGCGAAGCACGGTTTCCAGCCAGTAGAGCGGTCCCTGCCAACCGTCGCGTTGAACCTCGACGGCGAACACATCGTGCTGAATAACGATGGCTTGGCGGGAGTGAGTGCGGGAGACGCCCGCGCTTACCATGACTATTCCCGGTGTATCCGGCGCTTCGCAGCCGCGCTCGACCCCTTCTGGCAAAAGACCATGCCGTGCATCGGCGGCGGGGGCCTGGCTGGCGCCATGACCTTTGCGCACATCGGCCTGAATCTGCGGCGCATGGGCAAGAACAGGATGCGGGAATTCCTGCGGGTCGCTCCGCTGCCGGTCCGCGATTTAATGGATGAGTATTTTCACAGCGGCCTCTTGAAGGCCGCCTTGAGTTGGGACGGGCTGATCGGCTCGAAACTGGCCCCACGCTCACCGAACGGCGCGGTTCTCGCAATGCTGTACCGCAAGACACAAGAGTCCGAGGGCACACACGCCTTTCCGTCCGGGGGTACGGCAGGATTGGTGGAATCGTTGCGCAGGTCGGCAACGGCGGCGGGTGCGGAGATACGCTGCAACGCCGCGGTTTGCCGCGTTCTGATCGGCAGCGGCAGCGCTCGTTCCGCCGCTACGGCAGGCGTCGGCAGCGGTCCGGCCGCGATCGGGGTACGCCTGGCCGATGGCGAGTGCATCGAGGCGGACCTGGTTGTCTCGGCAACCGATCCCAAGCGGACCTTCCTCGATCTCGTCGGCGTAGAGCACCTCGACATTGGATTCACCAACCGCATACGGCGCCTGCGCTGCGATGGCATGGTCGCGAAGTTGCACCTCGCCCTGAACGGCTCTCCAGAGTTCCGTGGGCTCGACAAGCCTGAAGGGCGCATGATCGCCGCGCCCGACATGGATGCCATCGAGTTCGCTTTCGATGACGCCAAATACGGTGGGTGTCCCACCAATCCGGTGCTTGAGATCCTGGTGCCGAGCCTCTATGACACAAGCCTTGCGCCCCCCGGACAACATGTGCTCTCGGCGCACGTCATGTACGTGCCATACAAGCTCAAGGGTGGTTGGACCGACGCGGCGCGAGAGACAGCCTGCGAGCGGGCCATCGACTCGATCGCTCGATATGCACCGCACATCCGCGAGCAGATCGTCGCCCGCGAATTCCTCACTCCCGCGGACATCGAGCGGAAGTACCGCGTTACCGGCGGCCATTGGCACCACACCGAATTCGCCATCGACCAACTGCTCATGATGCGGCCGACCTACGAGGCCGCGCAATACCGCACGCCGATACCGGGCCTGTACCTGTGCGGCGCGGGAAGCCACCCGGGCGGCGATCTCACCGGCGCCCCGGGACACAACGCGGCGCGGGAGATGCTGCGATGAGCGCCTACGATGCCATCGTCATCGGCGCCGGCCACAACGGGCTGACCAATGCCGCCTACCTCGCCAAGGCCGGCCTGAAGGTGGTGGTGCTGGAGAAGAACGGCTACATCGGCGGCGCGGCGGTATCCAGGGAACTGCACGAGGGCTGGACCTACTCCAACTGCTCCTACGTGTGCAGCATGATGCGCCAGGCCATCCACCGGGACCTGAACCTGAGCCGGCACGGCCTGATCCTGGTGCCGTACCTGGGTACCGTCAATTTCGGCGATGGGGACGAGCGGCTGATCTCCTACCACGATGAGACGGCCGCCTACCTGGAGTTGAAGCGCCACTCGCCACACGATGCGGATGCGATGCATCGTTTTCAGACCGACCTCACCCGCTACTCGCAGCTCATCCGCAAGACCCTGATGCGCACCCCGCCGGACCCGGCACGTCTGCGGCCCCGCGACATCTGGGAACTGCTCTTCCTGGCCAGGCAGTTCTGGTCGCTGGGCGAACATCAGATCTACGAGTACATCCGTTTCTTCACCATGAGCGCGGCGGAGTTCCTCGAAGACTATTTCGAGAACGACCTGATCAAGGCCGCGATGGCGACGCCGGGCATCATCGGCACCGCGCTCGGCGTCTGCTCGCCCGGTTCCGCCTACATCCTGCTGCACCACGTCATGGGCGATGTCGACGGCAACATCGGCGCCTGGGGCCTGGCGCGCGGCGGCATGGGAGCGATCTCCAAGGCCATTGCCGGCGCACTCCAGGAGCACGGCGGAGAAATCCGAACCGAAGCAGGCGTTAAGCAGGTGCGGGTAAAGAACCGCAGAGCCGCCGGCGTCATCCTGGAGAACGGCGATGAATTGAGCGCCCGCATCGTCGTATCGAACCTGGATGCGAAGCGTACCTTCACCCGCATCATGGATGCCGGGGACCTGCCCGAGGGTATTCGTGAGAAGGCCCGCAACTTCAAGATCCGTGGATCGTCCGGCAAGGTCAACATAGCCTTGTCGGCACTGCCGAAGTTTACCGGTGTTCCGGACAACCCCTACATCGATCGCGGCGGTCAGGCATTCGCCGGGTCGATGGAGACCCTGGAGCGCGCTTACGACTGCTGGAAGCGGGGGCGCTGGTCGGACGACCCCTTTGTGGAGTCTGTGATTCCATCGGCCTGGGACCCGACAGTCGCGCCGCCGGGCCAGCACTGGATGTCGAACTTCATCCAGTACTGCCCACCGGAACTCGCCGACGGGCCCTGGACGCCCGAGAAACGGGATCGGTTCGGACAGACCGTGATCGACAAGATCGAGCGCTACAGCCCGGGATTCAAGGACCTGGTCGTGCACGTGGAGGTGCGCACCCCCCATGAAATGGAACAGGAGATCGGCCTCACCGAGGGCAATATCTTCCAGGGCGAACTCACCCTCGATCAACTCTTCTTCAACCGCCCGTTCCCGGGGTACGGGCAGTATCGAATGCCGGTGAAGAATCTGTACATGTGTGGGTCGTCCACCCATCCGGGCGGCGGCGTCTCCGCCACTTGCGGCGCCAACGCGGCACGGGAGATTCTGATGGATCTGCGGCGCCCGAATACGGTACCGAAAGACGATTTCCATGATGAATAACCCATGAGCGCACGAGACCCGTTCGCCGGCGAGCGGCCGAAACGGTCGCTCTTTCATGCACGGCAGGCGGTGCTGAACATCCGCGATGCCTGGTCTGCCTGGAACGGCTACAAGTTCGCCGATTACTACTACGACGCGGAATACGAATATTTCTGCGTGCGCAACCGTGTCGCGACCTACGACATCTGCCCGATGCAGAAGTACGAGATCAAGGGGCCGGATGCGGAGGCGATGCTCAACCGGATGGTCACCCGGGACGTTGCAAGGATCGGGCTCAATCGAGTTGGCTATTCGTTGTGGTGCACCGACGAAGGCCGCTTGATCGATGACGGCACCATCTTCCGGCTGGCCGCCGACCGTTTCATGCTGACCTGCGGCAGCCCATGCAGCGCATGGCTCGCGAAAAGCGCCTTCGGCTTCGATGACGTCACGGTTACGGACTGCAGCGAAGAACTCGCGGCGCTCGCAGTGCAAGGCCCCACTTCCTGCGCGGTATTGAGAAAGATGGGCCTTGCAGGAGTTGAGACCGCCAGGCCGTTCGACATCGGGCACTTCGACTTCCATGGCGAGGACCTCATGGTGTCGCGTACGGGTTTCACGGGCGACCTGGGCTATGAACTCTGGGTGCAATCCGGCCTCGCCCTCGACCTGTGGGATGCGCTCTACGCGGCGGGCGGGCCCTACGGCATACAGCCCTACGGCGAGACCGCCACCAACATGGCGCGCCTCGAAGCGGGCTTCATCATGCCGGCGATGGAATTCAACGAGGCGCTGAAGACGGTCCATTTCAAGCACGACCAGACGCCTTTCGAGTTGAGCCTCGACTGGCTGGTGGATTTCAGGAAGCCCCACTTCAGCGGACGCAGCGCACTGTTGAAAGAGAAGGAGAGGGGGCCGAAATACCGGCTTGTCCGTCTGGACATCGAGGGCAACCGCCCTGCGGAGGGTTCCTACATCTACCGGAACAGACGCTGCACAAAGGAGATCGGGTATGTGACGTCGGCCATGTGGTCGCCGGCAGCGAAAGCGAACATCGCGCTGGCGATGATTGAGTCGCAATTCCTGAAAGCAGAGCTGTGGGCGGAGATCTACTACGAGAAGGAACTGCGCCACTACAGCCGCGTGGTCAGGTGCACGAAGCGCGACAAGCCTTTCTGGGCGCCGGCCCGCGCCCGCGCCACACCCGCTCCGGATTACTGATTTGACGTGGAGACACCTGCCTTCTGAACATCGATTTAACCTGGGGCGCCTGCCTTCTGAACATGGGGACACCTACCTTTTACCTGGGGACACCCACCTTTTGATCTACCTTTTGATCTACCTTTTGATCTTTTGATACGTCGTATTGGCGAAGGTGATTGACATTCCGTGGTAGGGGGTATAGGTAATTCTGGAGGGAGGTGTTGCAGATGCGCACCGCGGATTTCGTGCAGAGTTATTTCGATGCCTGGAACCACAGAGACCCCGAGGCCGTGGCGCATCATCTTGCGGCGGACGGCACCTACCTCGATGTTCCCGACAACGAGCACAGTTCCCGCGAAGAACTGATTGTCGATCTGCACGAGTTTTTCTCGGACTACCGGCACCGCTACGAGTTGATCGGCGATATTCTGGAGGGCCGGGACACCATTGCCTTTCAATACCGGATGTATCCACCCGGGACGGCCCGGCAAGGCGCAGACGAGGGCTGCATCTACGGCGCCGAGTTCATGGCGTTGTGTGGCGATACGGCCTTGACCATAACCGACTACTACGAAATCCCCGGCGCTGCAAAGATCTCCCGCTTCGCCGGCTTGGCGTCACGACGGAACCCGGGCGCAAAATATGCGAAGTCAGGCTTGACGGATGTTCAACTGGCCGGGTACAAGGACCGGCTTGAACGCGCCATGCGCTCCGAGCGGGTCTACCTGCGGCCCGAACTAACCTTGCCGGAGTTGGCGAAGGCGATCGATTGCTCGGTCAACCACCTGTCCCAGGTCATCAATTCCGGGTTCGGCATGAGTTTTTTCGACTACGTGAACCGTTACCGGGTCGACCACGCCAAGACCCTGCTCTCCGAATTCGAGGGCCATGGCGCCTCGGTTCTGAATATCGCGTTCTCGGTGGGATTCAACTCCAACTCCGCGTTCTATACGGCCTTCAAGAAATGTGTCGGCCAGGCGCCCGCCCAATACCGGCGAGGGCTATTGCGCCGAGCCCTTTGACCGCGCATCGAGTCGCGGCGTCCCGCCGCCCGCGTCCAAGCCTGTAGGCATGGATTCCCGCGCGCAAGGCGCCTCAGTATGATGCGCCCATGGGCGCTGCAACGGCGGCCGCCGCCGATCTCCGGTTGCACAGGATTCAGCAGGGCGTCAAATGGACGGTCTATACGCTCCTGCTCGTCAATTTCGGCTTCTATATCGTAGAAGACTCGGTGCGGGCGGCCCACACCCTCACTGCCGAATCCACCTTCCTGGACTGGACCAGCGAGTTCGCCACCACCATCGACGAGTCGGCCTGGTTCATCCTGCTGTTCATGTTCGAACTCGAAACCTACGCGCTCAGCGACGAGGCCCTGAAGGGCTGGGTGGCGCGCCTCCTGCACGGGGTGCGCCTGGTCTGTTTCGTCATGATCGCCCACACCATCTATGCATACGTCGACAGCGTGGTCAACCTGCAGGCGACGCAGCCGGTCGAAGAAGCATCGAACCTGTGCGACCTGGCGGGCCAGGACCTGTCCTTTGTCTATAACCTCGAGTACACGGCGGTAACCCGGAACACCTGCGACGGGTTGTCGAGCGCATCCGCCTTCTACCGGGTCGGCGAAGACCCGGTCGTCACCGACATGGCCGGCCTGAGCCTCGAACGCGCGCTGTCGTGGGCGGACCTGTACGAAGGAACCGCCTGGCTGCTGGCCCTGCTGGCCATCGAGACGGTGCTGCGCCTGCAGGACCGCGGCGTTACCGGCGGCACGCTGATGCGAACGGTGAATTGGGGGAAGAACCTGCTGTATGCATCGATTCTCGGGGTCGGCGTATACTGGGCATCGCTCGCCCACTGGCTGTATCTGTGGGATGAGATCCTCTGGATCGGCGGCTTCATGGCCATCGACATGAACCTGAGCGAGTGGCGCCAGGAGATGCTCGACGAACGGACGGGAGTGGCGCAAGCATGATCCGCGGCCATTGCGAATGCGGCCGGGTCCGCTACGAGGTAGACGGCGGCATCGAGGACTTCAGCCACTGCCATTGTTCCCAATGCCGCCGCCTGCATGGCGCCGCGTATGCGACCTTCGCCGGCGTTGCACGGCAGAGGTTCCGCTATGTGTCCGGTCAGGCGGAAATCAAGGTCTACGCGTCGTCTGCATTCAACGACCGGATCTTCTGCGGGGTTTGCGGCTCCGCGATTCTCGTGCACTCGAAGCGGGAACCCAAGTATCTGTACCTGAGCATGAGCACCGTAGAAGGCGACCCGCCACGCCCGGAAGGATACCACCAGTATGTGAGCTCCAAGGCTCCGTGGCACACGATCACCGACGACCGGGAGCAATATGCCGGGGAGCCGCCGGACTGATGCTGATGTTCCCCGTGACCGGTGACGTCCTCGTACCTGCCGCCGCGAGCCTTTGCCTCACCGAATTGGGCAATCCCCGCGCCCCAACCCGGTTCGGCCTGCTTGCGGGTTCGCAAGCCGTCAATGCGCCCCCACTGAACTTCCCCTTTCCGCCGATGACGTTCGCTACGCCCGGCGCCGGAACGTTCGTCTCTGGAGCGCTCAAGCAGTGAACCGGATGGAGGCGAAGCACCGCAAGCAGGAACACACCGGCTCTTATTACGCCGCATCGGTGAACGAAGTCACCGGCTATCCGGCCCTCGAGGGCAACGTCTCGGCGGATGTCTGCGTGGTCGGCGCGGGCTTTACCGGCGTTGCCACTGCCCTGACCCTGGCCGAGCGCGGCTATTCGGTGGCGCTTGTGGAAGCCAACCGGGTCGGCTGGGGCGCATCCGGCAGAAATGGCGGTCAGCTCATCAACGGCATGAACGGCCACTACAAGATCGAGAAAAAACATGGTTCAGGCGCGGGCGAAATCATGTGGGAGCTGGGCTGGCGCGGCCACGAGATCATCTATGAGCGGGTGGAGAAATACGCCATCGACTGTGACCTGAAGTCCGGCTTTGTGGATGTGGCGCTCAAAGCCAGGCACGTTGCGGAAATCGAGGAATACGCCGAGCGGCGCGCGCGTCGCAACTTTCCCTATCGCTACGAAGTCTGGGATCGGGACAAGACCCGGGAAATGCTCGGCACGGATGCCTACCTGGGCGCCTTCGTCTGTTATCGGGACGGCCACTTGCATCCGCTGAATCTGTGTATCGGCGAGGCGCGGGCGGCGGCGGGTCTCGGGGCGAGGATCTTCGAGCAGTCGCCGGTTGTCGACATCGAACATGGCGCCCGGCCAAAGGTGAGAACCGAAACGGGCGCGGTGGCGGCCGATGCGGTGGTGCTGGCCGGAAACGCCTACAGCCGGCTGGAACAGCAGCGCCTCTCCGGGCTGATCTTCCCGGCCGGCAGCTACATCATCGGCACCGAGCCGCTGTCCCACGACGTTGTCGAAGCGATCAACCCCGCGGATATCGCCGTCTGCGACATGAACGAGATCGTGGACTATCATCGCCTGTCCGCCGACAAACGCCTGCTTTACGGCGGCGCCTGCAACTACTCCGGGCACGACCCGGCGGACATCAAGGCTTATATCCTGCCGCGCATGCTGAAGGTGTACCCGCAGCTCAAGGACGTGCGCATCGAGTTCCAGTGGGGCGGCATGATCGGCATCGTGCCGAACCGCATCCCGGTGGTCGGCCGTATCGACGGCAATGTCTACTACTGCCAGGGGTACTCCGGCCACGGCGTGAACTCGACCCATGTCATGGGAGAGATCGTCGCCGATGCGGTGGGCGGCACGATGGAGAAGTTCGACCTGTTCGCCGGCATGAAACACCTGCGCATCCCCGGCTCCCGGTGGTTCGGCAATCAACTTATCGCGCTCGGCATGCTTTACTATCGTCTGAGGGACTTGATGTGACATAACGGATCGTTTCAGGGCAATGCCAGGTTGAAGAGCGGGCTGTCGACAATGGTTGAGCGAACTTGGTTGCTAAGCGGTATACCCCGGTCCGGTAGCTCCCTGTGTTGCCGTCTTGCCGGGGACTTGCCTGATACGGTCGCTTTGACGGAACCGATTCCCGGAGAGACTTTCGCCGGAGCGATCACGAGAGACGAGGCGTCTCAACGCATCGAAGACTTTGCAATCCGGGTGCGCGCAACGATTCCGGCGGAGCGCCGGGCGCCGTCCATGCAGGTTGACGGCAGTCTGGACGACAACATGGTGGCCGCTCGGCCTCCGGAAGGCGGTCTGCGCAAACGGCAGGTCGGGCGGGGCGAAATCGAAGTACGGAAACCGCTGTCTGCCGGGTTCACGCTGATAATCAAGCACAACGCACTGTTTGCGGCGCTGTTGTCCAGGCTCACCGGCTCCTTCAGTTGCCTGGCGGTGGTGCGCAATCCATTGGCGGTATTGGCATCGTGGCAAACCGTGGACATGCCGGTGCACCGGGGTCGAATTCCCGCCGGCGAACAATTCGACCGTGAACTGCAACGTGTGCTCGGCAAGGAACCCCATGTGCTGCGACGGCAGATCACCGTATTGAACTGGTTTTTCGCCGCCTTTCGGACGCACCTGAAACCACACGATATCATTCGTTATGAAGACTTGGTGAGCAGCGGCGGTTTGATGCTGTACCGACTGATTGGCCGGAGCGGCACACAACCTGTTTCGCTGGAGAACCGCAACGGCAATCGGTTCTACAGCGGTTCATCGCCCGAAGTGCTGTTGGCGGCGCTGAAAAAGGAAAGCGGAGCCTGGTCGGAGTTCTATGCTGCGTCCGATTGCGAAGAGGTAGCGGATATGATTGGCTCCTGCCGATGAGAACGGTGTGGTTCCACCGGGAATACGGTCGGCTGAGCGGCGGGCATCTCAAGCATTCTCATTACTTCGGCCACGTTGCGGCCATGCCGGGCTTCACGCCCAGAATAACGTTCACGGGGGAACCCGCGAGCGAGCGATTGGCGAGGGAACGCCAGGACCTGTGGCCTCAAGGCGAGGCTGGCGCTGCCGTGCGCTGGCGGCCCGGTAGCGACGATCTCTTCTTTGTCGCCGGGGTAGACTGGCGGTACCTCCTCGCAGGGGGGTTCGATAGCCTGTCGAACCCCACTGTCAACCTGATACAAGGCGTTCGCCATGCCCATGCGGGTACTGAACTCTACCGCTATCTCGCGTACAGGGCGGTACGAATCTGTGTGAGCCAGGAAGTCGCGGATGCGATCAAGGCGACGGGTTGCGTCAATGGACCGGTATTGGCGATTGCCAACGGCATCGATGTCGAACCGGCTTCTCCCGGCCTCGGAGCCCGGGACACGAAGCGTCTACCGTTGGCGATCGTCGGTTACAAGAGACCTCGGTTGGCACAGGCACTGGTTGGACACTTGGCGAGTGCGGAAATCGAGCCACTGGCGGTGATGCGGTTTCGCCGCCGAAACGAATTCCTCGATCTGCTGGCAGAGAGCCGCGTCGCCGTGTGCTTGCCACTTGCGGAAGAAGGGTTCTATCTGCCGGCCCTGGAGGCCATGGCCAAGGGCTGCCTGGTGGTGACGTTGGATTGCACCGGCAATCGCGGGTTTTGCCGGCATGGGGAGAACTGCCTCGTTGCGGAACCCACCGCAACGTCGCTGGCCACTGCCACGGTGCGGGCGCTACAACTGCCGACGCAGGATCGCAAAGAACTGCTCGAGCGGGCGGCCGCGACGGTGCGGGAGTACACAATGGATGAGGAGAGAAAGCGCTTTCACGCCATGCTGGCAGACATAGACCGGATCTGGGCTTCCGGGTGAAGCGCTGCGGCGGATACCGGCGAACGGGATTCTCCGCCATGGCCGGCATCGGGGCGTTGCAAAATCGCAGGCCTGGGTAGCCGTGAACTGAGTCGATGCCCTCCGCGTACCGTCCCCTGCTGGATTTCATGATCGTCGGCGCCCAGAAGTGCGGAACTACCGCCCTCGTTCACTACCTGAGACAACATCCGGAGATCGGCATGTCTTCCGAGAAGGAAGTGCATCTGTTCGATGCGCCGAACTATTCCGCCGCCTGGACACCTGAGCAGATCGACAACCGCTACCGCCCGTATTTTCAGCATTGTCCTCTGGACGGGACACCCACCCCGGAGGGGACACCCAACCTCACCCCGGAGGGGACACCCACCTTGCAAGGGACACCCACCTTGCAAGGGACACCCACCGCAATGGGGACGCCCACCAGTGTCCGGGTGCGCGGGGAAGCGACGCCCATCTACTTGTTCCTGCCGGAGATCGCGCCGGAACTGAGGCGGTACAACTCCGATCTCAAGCTGATCGTGCTGCTGCGCGACCCGGTGGAGCGGGCCATCTCTCATTACTACATGGAGAAGAACCGGGGGTATGAAAAGCGCCTGCTGTGGCTGGCGCTGCTCTCGGAGCCATGGCGGCTCCGGCGGTGCGGGAATCCGCGGCGTCACGGCTCCGCCTGGCGGCGGCATGCCTACCGCCGGCGCGGGTTGTACAGCTTGCAGTTGAGCAACCTGTACCGTCATATCGGCCCGGACCGGGTGCTGCTTGTCCGCACCGAAGACCTGGGGCGCCGTCACGATGCGGTGCTGGGACGGGTGTTCGACTTCCTGGGCGTCGGTGCATGCGGCGGCATCGAAGCGCGTACGGTATTCGAGGGCGAGCGGGGCGGCCGGCGCCACCCGGTGGTTTCCTGGCTGCTGCGGGTGTCCTTTGCGCCGGAGTTCATCCGGATGTGGCGTTTCAAAGATCCTGGGGCTCGAGAATGACCGGCTTGCGCCCTCCGTCTTCAACCGTACCGACGGACGGTTCGATGATGCAGTTCAGCGGCACGGCAACCCCGGCGGCCCATCGTTGGTAGCAAAACGGGTTCTCCTGCCGTCAGTGCGTTGGGTGCAGGCAAGCCGAATTGGTCGAGTGCGTCAATACAGTTTGAGGACGAAGCCAAGATCGTTTCGCTATGGGTCAATGCCCGCTTTAACGCAGCAACAACGCGCCGTTGCCGGACTCCGTCAAGACGGCGCCTGATGTGGATCGCGCGCTACGGTCAGTAGGCGGCGCTCAACGGCTTCGCCGCGACCGATTTTCACCATGAATTCGCCATATCCCCCGATCTCCCACAATTCGGTCAGAGCGGCGGGCAGCCGGTTGGTGTGCACGCCGGGCACGATTTGCGAAACGGCAACCGATCGGGGGCCTCCCTCGGCCTGAAGATCGTAAATGACCGGTTGGTGTCTGCGGGCGTCGGTCGCCAGGTCCCACAGTTCCTTGACACCCGCCGCCTGGTAAACCGCAACCTTTTGCGGGTCGTGATGCGTGTGCTCGACCTCAATGGCAAGATCGGGCGGCTGATCCGTCACGGATGCCCTGGCTGTATTCAAGCCTCGGCTGTCGCGCAGCTTCAGATACCGCTCCGCACGTTCGCCGATTAGAAACGACTGGTCGGGATCGACTCGTTTTGTCTCGTCTTCCGACTGGGTCGTTGTGGAGGCCATTTCCACCACAGCGAGAGACAGGGAGCGGCAAAGGGCCTTGACCAGGTCGCGCGCCTCGGCAGATGTGCTCTCGTGCGCGAAGCTCGGTACCACGAAGACGGCGACGCCGCCGGTCAGATCGTACCAGCACTTGCGGAACCGGTCGGCTACTTCCACGACCAGCGCCTTGAGAACGCGGGGATTGCCGCCGCGCAGCGCAAAGACATCCGACCCGAGCGAACCTGTCTCCGCGCACCAACGCGGGATCAGTGTTTCCATCTCTGGCATCGACCGCGAGACCGCTTCCATGTTGGCCATGCTTGTGAATGTCGAACGACGAAATCATGCCATCGGCTCCTTTCGCCCGCAATGGCTTGAAATCAGGCTGGGCCTTGCAAGGTGGCCTTGCAAGGGACACCCACCGCAATGGGGACACCCACCATTGTTGGGACACCCACCATTGTCCGGGTGCGCGGGGATGCGACGCCCATCTACCTGTTCCTGCCGGAGATCGCGCCGCAACTGAGGAAGTACAACCCCGATCTCAAGTTGATCGTGCTGCTGCGCGACCCGGCGGAGCGGGCCGTCTCTCATTACTACATGGAGAAGAACCGGGGGTATGAAAAGCTCCCGCTGTGGCTGGCGCTGCTCTCAGAGCCGTGGCGGCTCCGGCGGTGCGGGAATCCGCGGCGGCACGGCTCCGCCTGGCGGCGGCATGCCTACCGCCGGCGCGGGTTGTACAGCTTGCAGTTGAGCAACCTGTACCGTCATTTCGGCCCGGACCGGGTGCTGCTTGTCCGCACCGAAGACCTGGGGCGCCGTCACGATGCGGTGCTGGGACGGGTGTTCGACTTCCTGGGCGTCGGTGCATGCGGCGGCATTGAAGCGCGTACGGTATTCGAGGGCGAGCGGGGCGGCCGGCGCCACCCGGTGGTTTCCTGGCTGCTGCGGGTGTCCTTTGCGCCGGAGTTCATCCGCATGTGGCGTTTCAAAGATCCTGGGGCTCGAGAATGACAGGCTTGCGCCCTCCGTCTTCAACCGTACCGACGGGCGGTTCGATGATGCAGTTCAGTGGCACGGAAACCCCGGCGGCCTTGGCGACATGGCCGGGCATGCGGGACATCGCGGAAGGCAGCATGTAGCTGTCGGCCTCGCCGACATCCACCACATAACCCATGTCCGCCAGGGACCGGACCGTGATTGCGCTCAACGGCTCGGTCTGGCCGCTCAAGATGTGCGGGCTCATCAGTTCGTTGTCGAATACGGATTCCCGCCAGTGGCTGTCCGCGCTGCCCGACCCGCCGCTGTTGTGCACCGGCACCTTGTTATCCGCATAGTCCATTCCGCCGGCGGCGTCGAAGGCCGCTGTTGTCAACGGTCCGGTGAAGTGGGTGTCGGGCGCCAGCTCGTATTCCTCGTCGTCGGGATCGAGCGCCGGCTTCTGCAGCAGGTCGTGGTGATACCAGAGCGTGCCGATACCCAGGGTATGCCCGATCTCGTGCAGGACGATGCTCTTCAGATCGTCGTTAGTCGCTACGGCCGCGTCGTCCGAATCGACGATGACCTTGGAAACGACAGGCAGAGTCGACGAGAGGCGCCGGACACAGACCGAGGCGACTGCCAGTGTGCCGCCCTCGTCATCGATCTCGGTTACCTTGGCGTAAATCCGCAGGTCGTCCACCGTGTCGGTAACTTCGGGCTGCCCGACCGTGCACCTGTTGGCGGCAAGTGCCTGGTTGGAGAAGTCGATGTCCGGCAGGCTGCGCGTGATGATCTCCTCCCAGCGGTCGGCGGCGTCCCGAAACGCCTGCTTGAACGTGGCGGAAGGCTCCGTACCGACGAAAACAACATCGATATCGAAGGAACTCGACCCGCCGGCTGTTGCCTCGGCAACCCGGGACCAGGGGCTTGGGGTGGTGGAATCGCCGGCGCACGAATTTCCGAAATACCGGTATTCGACCTCGTAGGTAATACCCGCCTCGTAGAATGCGCCGACCGGCAGTTCACTCGATACATCGATGCTGCGCTGCGTGGCTTCGGCGTTCTCGAAGGCGCGGCAGAAAGAATCCCATCCGCCCCGGGGTTCCTTCTGGCGAACCCTGAAGTCATAGGCGCGAATCTCGTTCGCCGCGAAAGGCTGCGTGAAGGCGACCGTGATCGTCTTGGCGGTGTCGTCGATGGTGACCGAAGGATCGGGCACGGTCGCCGAGCGCACCCTCACACGGAAGCTCCCCCGGGCTGTTCCGCCGTACGGATCGCTTGCCTTCAGCGTGATGGTCGCCGTTCCCGAAGCCAATGGCGCGATCGCCGCCAGGATGCCCGGCGTCTCTACCGTCGCAACCCGCTCGTTGCTCGATGACGCCTCGATATCCAGCGGGTCGCCGTCCGGGTCGGTGAAGGTCGTGCGTGCCGGAACCAGGATGTCGGCGCCGCCGGCGGTGGCGTCCACCCGCGACACGCGGTCGGCCAGGAACTGCGGATTTCGGTTGTCGGGTGTCGTTCCTTCGCCGGAGAGCGACCAGTGACTCGGCCCTTCATCGTTCACCGCCCTTGCCTGAAATTCGTAGGTCGAGGTGGTGTCGAGTCCGAAGACGTTTATGCGCAATACGGAGAACTCATTCGGGAACTCCATGAAGCTGCCCCGGTTTTTCTTGCGATATCGCAGCTTGTAGTGCGAAATCCCGAGCCCGGTGTTGATGAGCGGGCGGCGGCCCGGGCGGACTGCCAGGGCGTTCCGCAAGTTCGTCGACAGCACGATCGGCGCGGCCGGCGTACCGGGCGGTTCGGTTTCGTCCTTCACGGTGACGGTGATGGTCTGGGTTGCCGTCAACTCCCGGGCGCCGGAGCCGCCGGTCGCCGTCACCTTGACGATGTACTCGTTGTTGTCCGCATCGTTTGCCGGCGACGTGCTCTCCAGGTCCTCCGGCTTCTCGAAGTCTGGAGCGTCCACGAAGCTCAACGCACCCTCGTCGGTGATCGCGAACCAGGCGGAGTCAACCCCGCCGCCGATCGAATAGCCCGTGATGTAGTCGTCGGTGTCGGAATCCGTGGCGACGGCGTTGCCGACAGCGGCTTCGTTCTCCCCCGCATCGAATTCCGCGTCGCTGGTGAACTCCGGTGCGGCGTTCGTGTCCGCCAGGTTCTCCGCGACCGTCACGCTGACGCCGGATACCGACAATCCCGCGTAATCGCCGCCATCCACGCTGTGGCTGATTGTGAACGTCTCGTTGTCCGTGTCTGCATCGGCCATCGACGTCACTGTCACCCATTGCCGGTCGTGCCAGTTGTCCGGGGTAAAGGTCAGCGGTGTGGGGTTTGCCTCGATGTCGGTGTTCTGGGGAACCGTCGCCGTGACGGTTGCGTCCGCCGTCGGTCTGGAGTTGAGGACAACCGAGTAGCGGTTTTCGCCGGCTTCCCTGACAGTCAATGTCCCGGGATGAATCCTGACCCCGGGGTTGGCGGCAATGACCTCGAGCGGCAGGTCGTCCGACCTGGCCAGTTCGTAGCCGGTGTCCGCCTCGGGCAATTCGGGGAAGACGCCGATGTCGACGGTGACCGCGGCGCTGGAGCCTGAATTGCGGGAGACGCTGTAGCTCAAGCTTTCCGTGCTGCCCTGGGGAACGGTGATGTGCGTGTGCCCTCCACTGACGATGCCGTTGGCCACCCGCACCGGCAGCAGCAGTTCGAACGGCGCGGCGGAGGGTACGCTGGCGCGGAACCGTCCGGTGCCCGTTTTCTCGAGCGTCACGGTGAGCGAAAGAGGATCCTGCGGATTGCCTGCCAATTCGATGCGGGTGAGTGCCGTCAAACCGCTGAACAGGCCGTCGGGCAGGGCGGCTAACCGATTCTCGGCCAGCCACAGCCAGCGCAACTGCGTCAGGCCGGAAAATACGCCGCTCGGCAGGTCGCTGAACCGATTGCCGTCCAGGTCGAGCCATCTGAGCTTTGTCAGCCCGGAGAGCATGTCCGCCGTCAGGGTGCTGAACCCGTTCTTCGCGAGCCAGAGCCATTCCAGGCTGGGCAACCCGGAAAATGCGGCTGACGGCAGCGCGCTCAAATTGTTGCCGTCCAGGTCGACGAACTCGAGCGCCGGGAGCCCCGTGAACACATCGGGCAAGGTGGCGAACTCGTTGCCGCCCAGGCCGAGGATTTCCAGCTTTGTCAGGTCGGAGAAGATGCTGTCGGTCAGGGCGTCGAGGTCATTGTCGCCCAGGTCGAGCACCTCCAGTGTCGACAGGCCGGAAAAAACGTTGTCCGGAAGGGACGTGAGGGTGTTTTGGGCAAGGTAAAGCTCTTCCAGGGCGGTCATTGCGGCGAAGTCGCCGGCCTGGAGTTGGGTGATGCCCGTGAGTTCCAGATCCAATTCCACGATCTCGAAAAGGTGGTCGGCGGTCACGTCCGAGCAGGAGCTGACGCCTGCATCTTCGACGATTGCGTTACTTACCTGCGCGGTGCGGTCGCAGACGCCGGAGGTCTGGTTGTCCACGGAGCGGTTCGTGAAGGAGTCGGCCTCGTTGCCCGCGGCATCGCGGAGGGGATTGGCGCCGGTGCCGGGGTAGCTCATGGTCACCGGGTCGCCGATGGCCGCCGTGGAGACGAGGGTCAGCACCACTTCGGTGTCTGTCACGTCGACGGTGGAGACCGCCCGCGCGGCGCCCGCCACGGTCACCTGGAAGTCTGCCGTTGCGGGTGCGGGACTGTCGTTGATCGGCTCGCTGTAGGACAGTGTCAATTCGTCGTCCTTGAGCTCCGTGTACTCGAGCCTGGGCTTGATGCCGTCCGTCTTGTGACTGGAGGCGTCGGACCGCCCGGCAAGGGTCAGGATGGCGTCCAGGGTGTAGCCGTCCTTGCGGATGGCGCCGCCGTTGAGCCGCAACGCGTCGGCGGGGATGCTCACCCCGTCGTCGTCCTGGTCGGTGTCCGTTACCTCGTAGGCGAAGACCAGTTCGTCACTGCCCGTTCCTTCCTTGTAGTCTGCCCGCCGAGGCGTCTGGCCCACCATCAGGCTCAACTGCGGCGTGCCCCGTACTGCTACCGCCTCGCTGAACCCGACGGTTGCCTCGATGGCGTCATCGAGCTTGTAAACGTCGTCCGAGCCTGCATCGGAGGTGAACGACACGAAGAGCGCCTCCGGAGTCGTCAGGTCTGTCGCTCCGTTCCCGGGCGGCGACCAGGCGCCCTCGCCTTCGGCATTGACTGCCCGCACCTGCACCTCGTAGGTCGTCTGCGGGTCGAGGTTCTCGATCCTGGCGGTCGGACCACTCTCATTCCGGTTCGAGATCAGATAGCTGTCGCCGCTGTCCTTGATGCGGCGCTGCACGTCATAGCTCATGATGGGCGGGCGGCCCGCGTTGGCCGGGGGCATCCAACTCACGGCCACGCTCATCGTGTCGACCGTCGTCACCCGCGGCTGTGCGGGGGATGCGGGGGGTTCCAGTTCGTCGAGCACATCGACGGTCACCGCAATGGTGGCGCTGCCGCCCTGGCCGTCGTCGGCGCGCACGGTCACTTCGTGTTCCGGGTCCGCCTCGTGGTCGTAAGTCGCCCCGGACGCGGTGCGCAGTTGACCCGTGTCCGGATCGATCCGGAACTTGCCGGCATCCGCCCCTTCCAGGCTGTACGCCGGGGCGCCGCCGTCGTTGTCGTCCGCGGCGATGGGATTGCCGATATCGTTGGTTCCCGTCGTGTTCTCGGGGACGAAACGGAATGCCCTGGACCCTTCCCGGAACACGGGCGCCTGGTTGTCCGCCGTGGTGCCCAGTTCGTATCGCGACCAGCGGCTTGTTCCCTCGTCGTTGGATGCGCGGACTTCGATCCGGTACTCGGTCTGTTCCTCGAGGTCGGTCAGCGTGACCTGCGTGGACGTCAGGGTCGTGTCCACGACCTCCGTCCAGTTGACTCCGGATCGGTTTTCCCGGTACCGGTAGTCGTAGTCGTCGATCGGCGGGCCGGTGTTCACCGGCGGTTGCCAGCGGATCGACAGGCTGTCCAGGGTCGAGTTTTCCACCGTCGGCGGGTCCGGGCGCTGGGGCGGTTCGTCGATGTCGGTGACGGTGACGGTGATGTCTTGCGGTTCCGACGTCATCGCGCCGGCGCCGGTGCCGCTATGGGCTTCGATCTCGATGACGTATTCGTTGTTCTGTGGGTCGTTTATCGGATCGGCATTGAATCGGTCCTCGGGGCGTTCGAAGTCGGGGGCTGTCCTGAATCTCAGGTCGCCGCCGGCGGCGATCTCGAGAAGGGTTTCGTCGGCGCCGCCGGCGATCGTGAAACCGGTGATGCTGTCGCCGGAATCCGGGTCGCACGCCCGTACCCGGCCCACGGACAGGTCGTTCTCTTCCACCGTGAAACTCGTCGGTGACTCGATCAAAGGCCGGGGGTCGGTATTGCCCTCGGGGCCGCAACGAACACCGCCACCGGTGCCGCCGCCGGTGCCGCCGCCGCCTCCACCGGAGCGGGGACGGCCAACGGTGGGGTCCGACCACTCGCCGGTCCCTTCCGCATTACTCGCCCGGACTCGAAACTCGTAGTCGGCGCCCGCGCGCAGCCGCACAATCTCGATCTCGCGCTCAATCCCATCGTGTTCCGCATCGGTGTACTCAGCGGCCCCCGGCCGGCGGTATTCCACATCGTAGTCGTCGATCGCCGGGCCCGTGTTCTCCGGTTCGTCCCAGCTCACCCGCACACTCCGGGAGGAAAATCCCTCGACCTCGGGCGGATCGGGTTTCGCCGGCGGTTCGTCCTCATCGGTGACCTCGACGGTCACGCCAATACGGACCACGCCGCCAAGCGCGTCGGACACCCGGACGACCACCTCGTAGGTGCTCTGCGACTCGAAGTCGTAGGTCGCTCCGTCACGCGTACGAAGCTGGCCGCTCGGCGAGTCGATGTCGAACGAATCCGCGTCCGGCCCTTCGAGCGTATGGATCGGCGCCGCGCCGTCGCCGAGATCCGCCGTCACCGGCTCGCCGATCGCAACGCCGGCTTCCGTGTTCTCCGCCACTTGCCGGATCTGTTTGTCCGCGGCAACCGTGCGGAACGGCGCCGTAGACAGGTTTGTGAGATGACCCGTCGGACTCATCAGCAGGCTCATCGCCACAACGGGCTGTTCCGAGGTCACCAGGAGTTGCCACTTGCCCGTCCCCGGCCCCAACTCGCCGGTAAGGGCCGATGCGTCTGTATCATCCGAGTTACCGCTATCCGCGTCCACAAGGTCGCGGTCCTTCCCGGATTCCAGGTCCGCCGCCGAGAGAGTTCTCGCGCCGCCGGCGGGCAGTGTCATGCGCACGGCGCCCGCTTCCCCGCCCTCGCCGGCGGACGCCGTACCCGCATCGTCGATGCCGGTGATCGTGACCTCGGCATCTTCCATGCCGGGATTGATCAGCCGCAGCAGGCTCACCTGGCGCTTGTTCCTCCCGGGGTTGAAGATCGCCACGCGATGTTCATGCGGTCCCCGCGCGCTTCCCGGCTGAAGGCTCCGCCAGTTGAGCCCCCGCTCGACGACATCGTGCATGGCGGTGAGAAAGCCGTCGGAACTGCGGATGTAGGCCAGCACCTCGATGTCCAGATCGCTGGCCAGTTGCAGGCGCCAGTCGCCTTGCCCGCTGCCGCTTCCGCCGGAGAGGCCTTTGCCGGCATTCCCCTGTTCCAGGTCGTTGGAGTTGAAGTGCGTGGTCTCGTTGCCGCCGATGGCGAGCACGATCCCGGGCGCATGCCAGCCCGAATCGTCGATCGCGGCGATGGCGACATCGCCATCCTGGCCGGACCGGTTGACTACTCGCACGAAGCCTTCGCGCATCGTGTCCGAAGCGGCGGAGAACAGCGGAACACCATGGGCGGTTTGCGCGGCATCGCTGTCAAAAGCGATCCGGCTGCCGACCGCGGAAGCCGATGATCGAGCGGTCGCATCATGAGCGCTCGGCAGACCCGGAAACAAAACCGCGCCGAGCGCTGAAATCAACGTACCGCATGCCAGCACTTGCTTGAACATGTACGTGCTGCCCGTTGTCGATCGGATTGCAACACAACCCATCGTTGGTGGCAAAACGGGTTTTCCTCCCGTCAGTGCGTTGGGTGGGGGAAAGGTGGGTGTCCCTTTTGTTGCTTTTGTTAGTGGCTGGAGCAGCGGCTGGAGTGGATGGGAGCTGTGATAGAGTGAATCTATGGAGACGAGGTCGGCTATGGGTGTCTGGCGCGGGCTTGCCGGCGGCCCGGTTGGGCGTCGTGCGGGAGGGTTTACGCTGCTCGAGCTGATTGTTGTGCTGGCCCTCGTGGGGCTGGTTACGGTGCTGGCGGCGCCGAATCTGCAGAAGCTGTACGAGGGTTTCACCCGGAAGGCCGAGCAGGGGCGCATTCTGAATCAGATCGCGGGTTTGGGGCGCGAAGCGATGCTGCGCGAGCGGGCCTATGCGGTCTATGGGATCGGAAGCGATTCGGGGCAGACGGAAGGCGGCGGCCGGGTGTCGGGCTTCGAGTCCTATGCGCTAGACGTGCCTGAAGGTTGGGAACTGAGGGTCGACAGGCCCCTTCTGGTGAGGGCCAACGGTGTCTGCCTAGGGGCGACAATGACGCTAGTCTATCGTGGAGCGACCGCAGCCCGGGTGGTGTTGGAGGCGCCATACTGCCGGGTGGGCGCCGATGTCTAGCCCGCATGGCCCACCAACTTTCGTCGCGTGGGCGAGTGCATCGGCGTCCGCAGCGGGAAGTTGGTGAGCGATGCGGGCTAGCGCAATCGGGAAGCGGCTCTGTGCGTGTGGCCTCCCGTGGCGGACAAAGCCGGAAATCGGGCGACGCTGACGGAATGGGCGGGGCGATGTCGCGCAAGACCCGGGGCAGGCGCATGGCGGGGATGGGGCGCGCCGCCGGGTTCTCGCTGCTCGAGACCGTTGTTGCGCTCGCGATCTTCGCGGCCGGTGCGATGGCGCTCTACGGGCTCTTCAACACCAACCTGATTGCGCTCGAGCGGGTGCAGGCCACGACGGAACATCTGCCGGTGGCGCGCAACGCCATCGAGGTGCTGGCAACGGTCAACCCCTGGCGCCAGGCCGAGGGACAGTTCGAGGTCGACGGCTACCAGGTGGCCTGGTCGGCCCGGCTGCTGGAATCGGTCCGTCACGGGCAGACCAACGCGGGCATGATGGCCGATTTCGACTTCGGGCTCTATGAAATCGAGTTCGTGGTTGCCGATGGAGAGCGCCGGCTTGGCGCGTGGCGGATGCGGACGGTCGGCTATGAACGGGTGCGGGGACTCGAGCCCGGTGAGGAGATATTCTGATGGCCTCGGCGCCCGCGCCAGTTCAGACCTCGTGCGGTTTGCGCAAGGCGGTGAGCGAGGTCTGGTTTAGCCCGCATCGCTCACCAACTTTCGTCGCGAGAGCGTCGAGGCGCCCGGAGGGAGCACGGCCGCGCTTACGTGATGCATCGGCGTCCGCGGCAGGAAGTTGGTGAGCGATGCGGGTTAGGGCCGTACGGCGCGTTGCCGCGGGGCGTTGTCCTTCCAGCGGGGTCTGCGCGTACCCGATCCGGGCGGCGGGCCTGACGCTTGTCGAAATGCTGGTCGTCTTCGTGCTGCTGGGGCTCGTCAGCACCCTGCTGTTCCAGGGAACCGGTTTTTTCGCTACCCGCTATGAGACGGTGCAGCGGCTGCATCGGGAAGGATCGGTCACCGGATTGCAACAGCACTGGTTTATTTCGACCGTGCAGGCCCTGGTACCTTATGGGCGGGAAGCGCGGCGGTTTCGGGGAAATGCCGATTCGTTTGAAGGGATTACCTTGCAGCCCCTGGTAGCGGAGCCCGGCATGCCCGCCGGCGCCCGCTGGTTCATCGACGAGCGGGATGGCTTGCAGACCGTGGTTTACAGGGAAGAGCGGGGGCCGTACGCGGGTGGTGTGGAGTGGCCCGTACTGACCTCCGCCGAACCGGGGCTCAGGTTTCAGTACGCCGATACCCAGGGGCGATGGCGCATTCGCTGGCCCGTGGACGATGCGCCTACCGAGTGGCTGCCACAGGTTATCCGGCTGGTGACGCCCGGGGAGGGTACGCTATGGATCGCCCGGATCGACCCGTCCGCGGCGCCGCTGCTCACCGAAGAGGAGTTTCGATGAAAGCCGGTGGTTTCGTCCTGATCGCCACTCTTTGGGTGCTGGCCGGACTGGCGGCTCTTGCGACCTATATCGACGGCATGGTCGCAACCGATGTCGAGCGCACCCGTCTGTACCGGCAGTCCATCCAGGACGAACTGCACCGGCGCGGCACCGAGGCGACGTTGCTGTACCTGCTCTCCACCGGGCGCGTGAGTCACCGCGGCCTGGTGCTGGAGGAGAAGCAGCGGTTCCTCAAGTCGTATGACGACCCGGACCTGCCGCCGGGAGACGGTGAAGTGACCATGGCCGGGGAGGTTTATGCCGGTCTCGGCAGGATGCGGTTCGCCCTGCAGGACGAGCGGGGACTCGCGCCCGTCAACATTCCAAGTTCGCCGGCGCTCGGCGCCGTGCTGGAACGGGCGGGCATTGCGCCCCGGGATGTCGAGCGCATCCGGCCGCGCCTCGGCGACTATATCGACCTGGACAACCAACTTACCTTGAACGGCGCCGAGGGATTCGATTACCGGCAGCAGGGCCTGCCGCCCCCGGCGAACTGGTTCCTTGCAGGGCCCATGGAGTTGAAGAAGGTACTCGGTGTCGGGCACCTCATCTCACCCGCCCAGTGGCGGCGGCTCAGCCCGCTGCTCTCGGTCCGGGGCGCGGGCGTATACAACTTCAACACGATGCAGCCACAGGTGCTCGCCGCGCTGCTCGGTCTGGACCGCGACGGCATGCGGGAGGTGCTCGAGGCACGCGACGAACGGCCGATCACCCGGCCCAGCCAGATCGCCATGTTGACGGGCAAGTATCCAGGAATCGACGACGAATCGATCGTGATGTTGCCCTCTCCCTATGTGAGAATCGCCATCTGGCCGGCAGACGGCGCCAGGCAGTCGGTGGCGGGATTCAGCCTCACCCCCGGCGGCGCGAGGCCGTGGCGCACGGAATACCGGTATTCGGAACTGGTGCTGGAGCATGGACCTGAAGCCCCCCAGAGAGCAGCGACGCCGCTGCTCTGAAGAGTTCGCGGCGATAGCGATGCGGGACGGCATGGCGAAGCCGCCTCGCGGCGCCCTGGCGCGTGAACTATCGGTAGCCCGCATCGCTCGCCAACATGCGTCGCGAGGGCGTCGAGGCGCCGTCCTGCGTGGCCGCGCGGACCGCAGGGGGTCGCAGGCGTACTCGACAGACCGTAAAGGCGCCCGGAGGGGCCACGGCCGCGTTTACGCGATGCATCGGCGTCCGCGGCAGCAAGTTGGTGAGCGATGCGGGTTAGTCGGAAACGGCGCCGAAAAATGGACCTGAAACTTCTCACGGCGCTGCGGCGCCGCTTCTCCGACAAGCCCAACGCGATACAGACTCGCGGCCGCATTGCGCGCCTGCCCGCGCGGTCGCTGCATCGGCACTGGATCGTGGGCCGGGGCCTTTGCATGTACCGCTGCGAAGACTTCACGAACGTGCCGAAAGGCCGCCGTCCCGCGGCGCTGGCGCTGCAGGTGCCGGTGTGGAGCCCCTTCCAGAACACGGGCTTCCACGCGGTCTGGTCCGGTTCCACGGCCATGGCGTGGTTCTGGGACAGCGATGTGGTCACCGTCCGCCCGGAGGAGCTGTTCGACAATCCCGGCCCCCAGTCGGCGGCCCGGGTGCGCATTCGGCCGGAGACGGTCTTCATGCCGCGCAAGTCCGACGGCGTGCATCTGCAAGCCTGCCGGGAAGGTTTCGAACTGCAGCACTGGCAAGGCGAGGTGCTGAAGGACGCTTTCTGGTTGCCGGGCCGCCCCGACGAAGCCCGTATCGACTGGTTCTGCCGGCGCCGGGGCGTCGCCACGGGCTTGCAGGGCGTGGCGGAGGCCGATGCGGTCGCCGCGGAGCCCTGGCCGGGTACGGTACCTTTGCGGGAATGGGTACTGGCGAACGAGCGGCCGCTGGCAGCATCGGTGCTCGCCGTGCTGGTGCTGGTTCTGGTGTGGCAGGAAGTGCGCATCGGCAAGATGGGCTACCTCGGGGAGGCCGCCGCCGCGGAACTGGCGGAGATGGAGCAGGAACTCGGGCCGGCGCTCGGTGCGCGCAACGAACTGGTGCGCCTGCGTGGCCGCAACGAGGCGCTCGCGCGCATACTGAACCAGCCTTCCCAGGCACGGATCGTCGGGCTTGCGGACCAGGCCGTGCCCGGGGATTCCGCCCGGTTCTACCAGTGGCGCTATCAGCAGGGCGAATTGCGCATCACCGTGGAAGACCCGAATCTCGATCCCATCGCCTATGTGCGCGCCCTGGAGGCCGTGCCGCTGTTCGACCGGGTACAGGTGGGGCAGTCGCGGCGCGGCAACCGGGTCGAGATTACGCTGAGGGTGCGCCTGTGAACGCGCTGGCGCGCCTGCTCCAGGATTTCCGGGCGGAGTTCGCCGTGAATGCCCGGTTGCGCGCCGGAGTGTGGGCGATTGCCGCGGTGGTGCTGTTCTACCTTGCGCTCATCCAGTCCGACCGGGTGACGTCCACCCACGACGGGTATGTCGCCGAAGCGGGGCGGCTGGTCAGGGCCGAGGCGCTTCTGCAGCGCGAAGACTGGCCGCAGTTGCTGGAGACCGAGCGGGCCGCCAACCAGGCGCTCGAGGCGGCGTTCTGGCAGGCGGATACCCAGGGCCTGGCCCAGGCGCAGTTGCAGGCGGCGCTTGCCAGTATCTCCGGGAGTCTGAACCTTCGCGACGTGCGCATTCAGCCCGGGCTGATGCAGCCGGTGCCGGATGTGCCCGGCATCTGGCGGGTGCAGGCCCAGTTCAGCGCGGGCCACGGCTCCGGCGCCCAACTGCAGGTGTTGCACGCGCTGGCAACCCATCCGAAGAAGCTGGTCATCGACCGGCTCGACATAGTGCGGGGCAGGGCGCGGCTTGTCGTTATGCTCTCGGCTTATTTCGTCGGCCTCAATGCCGAGCCGGAAACGGAATAGCGCAGTGGCGTCCATTGCCGACACCTTGACGTTTCTGCGCGATGCGGCCGGGCGTTACCGGGCGCCGTTGACCGCGGCCCTTGCCGCTCTCGCCGTCGTGCTGCTTGCAGCGCTGACCCTACCCGTGGGGCTGCCGGATGCGGGCGGCTCGGGCGGTCGCGACCCGGCGTTGAACCGCTCGCCGGTGGAAGCGGCCGAGGCGGAGAATCTGAGCGCCTTTCTCGCCGGCCGGCGGTGGGGCGTGGTACTGCAGGACATCATCGATGAAGCGGCCGCGGCCGCCGCCGCCGCGGCTCGGGCCGCCCAGGAGATCCAGATGACGCTGGAACTCGCCGAGATCGGCTTCGTGGGCCTGATGGTGGAGCCCGACGAGTACGCCGTGTTGCTGGTGCTGCCGGATGGTAAAATTTCGCGTTTGGCCGGGGGTGATACACTGCCGGATGGGCGTACTTTGGTGTCCGTCACCGACAACTCCCTCACGCTCGAAGGAAGCGATGGGCTACGGGATCTGTTGCCGTTGTTTCCGAGGGTTCGCACGGAGTAGAAGACGATGATTGTCCGCGTATGCATGGCGCTTGGCGTTCTGGTGCTGGCCGGGTCGTGCGCGACCCTGGGCGTGGACCCGTTCCCGGAACCCATACGGGGCCCCAAGCCGGCAGTGGCGGCGACCGATGAATCGGCTGACGGGGACGACGCCACCGCCGACGCAGAGGGCCTGAGGCTGGCGCCGACGCCCGGGGTCGTCATCCAGAAAACCATCGCCGAGGGCATCGCCGACCGCCTCGGCCAGAATCTGCGCGGCGACCCCATTCAGGTCAGTTTCCACGATGTGCCCCTGGTCGCCTTCGTCAACGAGGTGTTCGGCGAACAGCTTGGCATGTCGTTCTCGATTTCTCCCGGGCTCCAGCAAAAAACGGATCTGGTGACCCTCAGGCTCACCGAACCGGTACCGCCCGGCCAACTGTTCTCCACCGCCCGCCGGGTTCTGCAGGACTACGGGATATCCATCGGCGAGCAGGAAGGCGTGCTGACCTTCGCGGCCACTCAGGAGATCGGCATGGACGACATCCCGCTGCTCATCAGCGGCCGCGCCCTGCCGGAAGTGCCGCCCACCCACCGCACGATTTTCCAGTTCGTGACGCTGCATGTATTGCGCACGGTGCAGATCACCCGCTGGCTCAAACAGACGTTCACCAGCGGCGATCTGGGCATCACGGAAGATCCCCAGCGCAACACCCTGTTGCTCAAGGGGGACCTCTCCACCATCGGTCAGGCCATCGACATTATCGAGGTGCTCGACCAGCCCGCCCTGCGCGGCCGCCACGGCGTCATCATCGAGCCCCAGTTCCTGGAGGTGGAGGCCATGGCGAACGACATCACCATGCTCATGGAGGCGGAGGGCTACAAGGTGAGCGGCAGCGGCGGGTTTACCAGCATCATGCTGATACCGCTGCAGAGCGTCGACAAACTGGTCGCCTTCGCCACGGACCCACGGACCCTCGGCCACATCGAGCAATGGGCGCGCACGCTCGATGCGGAACAGCGGCAGACCATCGAGGACGCGGTGTTCACCTACGAGGTGCAGCACACTCAGGCAGAGGAGATGACCGATACCCTGAACGGCATACTGGGGGTTGCCACGGGGCGCGCAGGCGGATCCTCGGATCTCGCCGGCGGAACCGGCGAGGGCGGGCCGGGCGGCGCCGGCCGTAGCGGCCGCAGCGGCCGCATCGTCGTCGACAAGAACCGCAACATGCTGCTGTTCCGGGGTTCCGGCCAGGAGTGGGGGGAACTGCTCGCGGTCATCAAGGTACTCGACAAACCCGTACCCTCGGTACTGATCGAGCTTCTGATCGCGGAGGTGACGCTCAGCGACGAAGAGCAGTCCGGTTTCGAATTCATGTTCCGCTCGACGCTGGGCGACGGCCGCAGCCTGACGGGCGGCACGCTCAATACCCTGGGCCTCCAGGACAAGGCCTTCTCGCTCACCCTCGACAGCGCCGGCCAGACCCGTGCCATGCTGAACTTCTTCTACGACGACAAGCGGGTGATGATCCGCTCGCGGCCGCGCCTGCTGGTGAAGAGCGGCGAGACGGCGACGCTGGAGGCCGGCAACGAGATTCCCGTGGTGGTGCAGTCATCCGATTCGGATACCCAGCTCGGCGGCTCCACTAACGTGCTGCAGCAGGTTTCCTACCGAAAGACCGGGGTGATCATGGAGATCGAGCCGATCGTGCAGGCCAACGGCCTGGTGGATCTCAGCATCTCCCAGGAGCTGAGCGAGGCACGGCCGGCGGACGCCACCAGCCTGACCGGCACGCCCACCATCCTGAACCGGCGCATCAGCACCAGCCTGACGCTCAGGGACGGCGGATCGCTCGTGATGGGCGGCCTGATCTCCAACAGCGCGAGTAGCGGCCAGGCGGGTATTCCGGGGCTCGGGCGCATTCCCGGTCTCGGCCGCCTGTTCCGTTCCGACACCTTCTCGGAAGACCGCACGGAGCTGATGATCATGGTGATTCCCTACGTGGTCGCCAACTTCGAGGAAGGACGGGAACTCACCGAGCGCATCCGGGAGGAACTGGAACTGCACAAGCAGTACATGCGGGAGCCGGCGTCCGCGGAGGGGTGATGCAACGAGTGGGCGTGCGGGCCGGCGCACGGGATTCCGGAATGGGCGCCGGCTCCGGGATGTAGCTTTCCCGGCCGGGCCGCCGCCCTCAACACCCTCGCGACGAAAGTTGGTGAGCGATGCGGGCTAGCGAGAGTATTGCTCGAGCACCTCGGCGGTCGCCGCTACCGCCCGGGTTGCGCCGTTCTCGATCCACACCACCCGGTTGCACAGTTCGCGAATGGTAGTCATGTTGTGCGAAGCCAGTATCACCGTGCGGTTCGATCTGATCAGTTCCTTGATGGCCCGGAACGACTTCGCAAAGAAGTCCCGGTCGCCGACACCCAGGATCTCGTCTATCAACATCACTTCCGCCGCCGAGTAGAACGCGGTGGAAAACCCCAGGCGAGCGCGCATGCCTGCGGAATAGGTGGCCAGCGGCTCGTCGATCTGATCGCCGAGATCGGCGAAGGCCTCGATATGGGGCGCTTGTTCCTCCGCGGTCTGTCTGTCCAGCCCCAACAGCATGCCGCCCAGAATGGCATTCTCCCGGCCCGACAGGTGCATCAGGAAACCGACTTGCAGCGAGAGCATCGACAGGTTGATGTCGCCTCGAACAATGCTGCCCCGGTCGGGCGCGATGATTCCCGCGATGGCTTTCAAGAGGGTGGTCTTGCCGGAACCGTTCTTGCCGATGACGCCTACGGTTTCGCCGGGGTAGACCTCGAACGTCACATCGGACAAGGCCCAGTACTCCTTCCGTTTGCCGATCAGGCGGCCGCGGCTCCAGTAACAGACGCCGACGGAGCGCAACGATACGATCGGCCGTTCAGTAGGCAATTTTTGCATACCTCGACTCGTTGGCCCGCATGACGGCAAGGCCGGCGGCGCCGATGCAGGACGCCGCCAGCAGAATTCCGCCCAGTTGCCACCAATCGGGAGCCTGGCCGTCCAGCAGGACGGTGCGCAGATTGTCGATCAGCACCGCGACCGGGTTCAGTTGAAAGACGGCCTGGTACGGGGTTTCGAAGGAGTCGATGTCATAGAAGATGCCGGACATGAAAAGCATGGCGCGCAGGCCGTTGTCGAGCAGCACCCTGAGGTCGGGAACGAAGGGAGTGATCGATGCCACAAGTAAGGAAATCCCGGCGACCAATGCCCCGCCCACCGCGAGTACCGGCGCCGCGGCGAGCCAGGACGGCGAGGGCGCAATGCCGTAGACCAGGAGGAACAGTATCAGGATGCACAGGACGATGCTGAACTTTGTGGTGTTTTTTAACAACACCACTGCCGGGAACACGTATTTCGGAACGAACACCTGGTTCAGCAGGAAGCGGTTCGCGGAGATGGTGTCGGCCGATTGCATGACGGTCGATTGAAACCAGTGCCAGAAGGCCAGGCCGGTCAGCAGGAAGGGGACGAAGTCCTCCGTACCCCGCTGGAACAACACGCCGAACACGAAATAAAAGACCAGCATGTAAATGATCGGCTCGATCAGCCACCAGAGAATGCCGAGATAGTAGCGATGCGACTCCGCTTTCAGTTCGGCGTAAGTCTTGAAATAGATGATGTCCTTGATTCGCTGTTTCATTGCCAGTGCGCTCTCGGGCCTCCACCAAAATGCGTAACCATCCAAAATGCTCAGACTTGAGTTTCCTGGAGTTCCTCTTCAAGGCGACCGAGCCAGATTACGCCCGTCATTGCGCCGTGAACCTGTTGTTGCGCCGCGGGATCGGTCAGATACTGTAGCGCTTCCAACGCCGCAATCAGCCGCCCCTGA
The DNA here is from genome assembly GCA_965220425.1 of Candidatus Azophilus sp. GTDB lineage: Bacteria > Pseudomonadota > Gammaproteobacteria > Pseudomonadales > Azotimanducaceae > Azophilus. Next base: position 1,450,306 of record OZ244830.1, read on the forward strand.
TCGACGATCTCAAAAATTGGGTTGTCATCGCGAGCGGCAATCAGTTGTCGATACGCCCGCTGGCGAATCGTGGGGGATTGGTTCCGCAGGCCCCCGCCGGTACCTGTCGCAATCGGCCGCCTGTTCGAAAATTTAACGGAAAGCCACTCCGTTACCCATGGTTTGTAGAATTGGCCCGGCTCGAAACGCAGCCTCGCAAGGCGCCTGGCGATCGTCTTGCGAACCCGTCCAGCGACGCGGTTACGCCGATTCCGTCCTGGCTCCTCGGGGATTTCCTCCGGTTTGTAGAAGCCGCCGGGTTTGTAGTACAAAGGTTTGGACACCAGGTTTCCGGCGCGCTCGATAATCGTATTGTGAATCCGCCCGGCGGTTCTGGCCCGCCAACCCATTCGAAAGGCTAGTTCGATGGCCGGCGGATGGTAAAGCGGAAAGAATTCATCGGCAAACCGTTCGGGTCTTGTCGAGAGCCATCTGCGCAGGCGTTGCCGGATATAGTACGCATCGAACAGATCCTCCGGATCGGTCCCCTGCGCCAGGGGCGCCAGCACGCTCCGGATGCCATCGGTCAACGCACCGAAGCTGGCTTCGCGACCAAGGATATCCGCCTTTCCGAGAGGCGAGGACAGGAAACCGGCAACGACCGACCGCTCGTCCTCGTACCCGGCCCGATTCGGCCAGTTCGAACGCAACGTTTCACCGGTGAGGCCGGATAACGTCAATCGCCCATCCGTCGAAAGAGAAATGCTGCTGTCGACACAGTTCACCGCGCCGGCGACGCTGCCGACGTGAGGACACAGTTGTCTGCGCACGACAACGCCGTCGTTCCACTGCAGTTGGGTATGGCCGATGCCCAGCCGCCCGGTCAATTCCCTGGCTACGGTCGCGTCCGGTGAGTCGGGTTGTCCGAGCGTGACGATCTCGACATCGGGCAATAGCCCCCCCCGAAACGCCAGCGCAAGCATCAGACGCGAATCGCGGCCGCCGGTCAGTTGCAGTCGCGGCCTGTGCGCCATCGCGGCAATTATCCCTTTCAGGTTTGCAATCAGTTCGCTTTCGATGCGGTCTATGCAGCGATCCGCGCCACCGGATCCGCCGACCAGCCAGGGTGGGCGCACCGACGGCAAGCTGACGCGGTAGCCGCGCCTTACGTGCACGTAGGCGCCAAAAGGAACGCAGCGCACCTGCTCGTAGCCGGTTCGATCACCGATGGGATAGCCGCTGAATGCCAGCCAGGCCGCGAAGCGCCTGTCGCGGCGCGGACGTTCTCCCGTGAGACGCTCCAGAACCGCTGCGACCAGGTGTGGCCGATTGGCGATGAGGGTGATGCCACGGGCACTACCGATGTAGAGCGGATGCAGGCCGCAGGGATCCTGGCGTATTGCCCCGTACCCGGCCGAGTCGAGATCGATTTCGGAGAAGTGTCCGGCCCTGCGGCCGTCGACCCTGACCGGCCAACCGGCGACTACCTTCAGACCCTGTTGGTTCCTGCGAATCGCGTTTCCCGGCCACACCCCGGCGATGACACGGCCCGATGGACTCGACCAGATGGCTGGACCTGGATCGGTATCGGTTCGATGGTTGATGCCGCCGGCGGCCGAGAGAACGTCTGTTCCGATAAACGGTTCGCTATTGCGGCCTTTGACCATGACGATGAACGTGGCGCATCGTTCATCGCCCTCGTTTCCCGAAATGGCTCGTGCCGTCATGCCTCAGCCCCGACGATCAGCCGCGCCGGCGGCTGCGAGCGGCAAGGGCTCCAAACCGCAAGGTTAACCATCGAGTCAGCCGCCTCGCGATCGTCATGCGCTTTTGCCAATAATACGAAAGCATTCTATTGGTCACCGGGGCTGGGGCTTCCGTGGAGCGCGGGTGCTCGATCCGCAACCGTATTCCGTCCAGGGCCAGGGTAGCGGCCATGTCCTCGCCGAAATCCGTATACACCAGCGACTTTCCTCCCATCGGCGCGCTGTGGTAACGCTCGGGCAATAGGTGCACGTCCTCCGGTCCGCTCGTATCGACCCGGAACACGGTTCTGGCGGGCATGGGGTGTAACGGGGGAATGCTGAAGATGTGAAATCCGCCGGGTTTGAGAACCCGGTCGATCTCCTTGAATCCGGCAAAGGGCTTACGGACATGCTCGAAGATGTCCGAAGACAACACCAGGTCGAAGGTGTTGTCTTTGTAAGTCAGCCTGGTCAGGTCCTGGCACTGAATGCTGTCCTGGAATTCGCCGGGTTCGACGTCGTCCCGGAAAAACGAATTCCGGTATCCGGGCAGCTTGCTGAATATCTTGCGGAAGGGTCCTATCAATCCCGGTTCGTAAATCCGGAGTTCCTGGAATTTGGCCTCGTTCGCCAACTCGGCAAGGCAGCGGGAATTCTCCCTGGAGAAATGCTCGAGGATCAGCCGTGCCTGTTCCCGGTAGCGGAGGCTCGCGTCACAATTGCCGCAGCGATAGGTTTCCCTGATCGAACGTCCCTGGCGATGCAGAGCGCCGGTATGTCCACATACCGTACACCGTTCGATGTAGCTTGAGGCCTCGTCCCGGGCCGAAGCGTTTGACACGGCGGATGCCCCCTTCCGGCTACTGCCCGGCGAATTGGGCCTCGATCAGCGACAGCATGCGTGAAACCCGCACCTCCCAGGAGTTGGTTTTCAGCAGGCCGCGGATACTGTCCAGGCGTTCGGAGATTGTATCGTTGGCGAGACAATGGCCTATGCGCTCGATGAATTCCCCGGGCGTGCGGCCGATTTCGAAAAACGCTTCGAATTCTCCGGCGTTCGCGATCGGCGTGATCACGACCGGAACGTGCAGGGAGAAATATACGTACAGCTTCAAGGGGTTCATGTGCCGGGTAAGCTCGTTGTCCAGGTGGGGGACCATCGCCACATCGAAGTGGCGGATGTAGCGGATCGCCTTCTCGTAGGGACGCACGCCCAGGAAATGGACGTTCTTGAATCGGTTCAGGTCCAGCAGGTTCTTGTTCTGGTGCATGGAGCCGATGAAGACCAGGTTCCAATCGGGCCGTTCGGCGGCGATAACGGAGAGCAGGTCGAGATCGATCCTGGCGATGTCCAGGTTGCCCACGTAGCCGATCACCGGGCCCTGCATGGACCGCAGTTCCGCCGGTTTTGGCCAGTGCCGGGCCTCTTCTTCGAGAATCTCGGCGGCATTGGGAAACAGGTGGATGTTGTCCGTGAACTCCTGCATGCCGTCGAAGACGCTGCGGCAATTCGCGAAGGTAAGGTCGCTCCGCGCCAGGACCTGTTCGTAGTTGGCGTGCAGCTTTTCCCGGTAGTTGGGTTTGACGGGCCACTTGCGCTGATCGTCGATTACGTCGGCCACCACCAGGTCGGGCTGAAACCGATCCGCTATCGACGGAAAATCGAAGTTGTTGGGGCAGACCCAGAAGACCGTTCGCCGCAGGCCGATGTTGTGACGTTTCATCGTCCGGTCGAGGTAATCGAGGTAGTCCTTTCCGCAAGGCAGGATACGTTTCATGAATCCGGGAACCAGACGCCTGTTTCCTGCGTGGACGAACGTGTCGAATCGAATCCTGTTCGTGTCCTTGAGACGCAGTTTGCGTCCCAGGGTCTGGTTGAGGACCAACCGGGCGTGGCTGTAGCGGCCTGCCTGGCCGGATCGAATGGCGGCCTGACCGGACTGGAACAAATCGAGCGGAGCGTCGAAATGGAAAATTCGGTGAATCCGTGAATCCCTGGCCAGGTATTTGACCAGCATATCCTGCCGCCGCCCGTAGATCCCGGTGTCGTTCTGTTTCCAGAAAAACACGATGTCCAGTTTGTCGCTGGCTTGCGTGGCCGGTTCGATCCGGGGCAAACGGCGGCCGTCGGCGCGTACGTTTTCGGCGGCGAGAGGGGCGCCGCGACGCCGGTCCACCACGATTTCGGCGGTCACCCGGGGCAGATGCGCCGAATCGGAGAACATCTCGCGGTGGTATGCGATCAACTCGTGGAACGCATCCGGGATGGGGGCCGGGTTGCCCGACAGGCGGGAGACGGTACTCTTCAACCGGGGCAGATGGGCGGCGTAACTGTACTCACGCAAGTACACTTCGCGGTTCTGCATCGCCTTCTGTTTGAAGGTTTCGTAGTGGCTGAAGATTTCGTCGATTTTCCGATCCAACGGCGTATCGTTCAGCAACTCGAGCAAGCCCTGGTTCGCAAGATGCACCAACGGCGGCACGTTGGATGCCAACATGGGGATGCCCATCGAAAGCCCATCGGTGAACTTGGCCGGTGTTTGATACAGGGAAACGTCCGTGTCCTCGGCCTGGATCAGGCAAATCAGATCGCCGATTGAGAGATAGCCCGGCAAATCGCGGAACGGAGTGTCGGCGACAACCTGCACTTCATCGGCACTGCATGTGCTGAAGAAACGGCGCGCTTCGCGGTCGACCGGAGTGCCGACGACCACCAGCTTGTAGTCTGGCCGATTCAATTTCTTCAGCGCCGCGAAAATTCGCGCAATGCCCTTGTGCATGCGGGGCGTGCCGACGAACAGTACCACCCTGTCCCGGGGCGTAAAGCCGAGTTCGGCGCGTAGCCGGTCGCGCGGATAAGCGTCCGGATCGAAATCGTATTCGTCACGAATATGCGGCAGCACCTGGCCTCCGAATTTCTTTCTCAATTCCTCGCCGGACACGGTGACCTGGTCGAATAACGGAATGAGCGTCTCGCTGTAGCGGGTCCACACTTCGTCATGTGGACATTTGAAGTCCTGCCTGTGACGCCGGGTTTTCACCTCGTCGAGCGACAGGGGCCGGCGATTCCTGAAGAACCCCGGTTCGTGGTCGTCTACGTCCAGGATGACCGGCCGGTTCCTGTGCAACTTGGCCAGGATCGCCAGTTCCAGGCTGGGCAGGCGCGGTTTGGATACGATGATGACATCGCCCTCGATCTGCCCGGCGATGTCTTCCATGCGGTTGAAATGATCCGGAAAGTTGGCGCCCGGAAAACGCTTTACGGTGACCCGGCTGCAGTTGCGCAGGGGCTTCCAGATGTCGTTTCCGAATCGGGGAAAGTTGGCTCCGATCAGTTCCACATCGTAGTCGTTGCGTAAAACATCGGCCAACAGATAGGTGCGTCCCAGGGGGTTGTGCCCCAAATCCCATGCGATCACGGTGACCTTTGTTTTCGGTTCGTCGGCAGCGCGCTTTTTCCCGGACGTGCCATACGTGCGCTCCGATCGCCGCGCCTCTCCGTAACGACCGATGAGGTCGGCCAAACGGTCTGTCGCGGCCGATTCCTGATCGTCGCCGGGCGCCCTGGTTTCCGATACTGGATGTTCGGCCGCAATGCGCGCCGGTCCGGTGGCTGGAGCGATCCGGCCCGTGTCGCGCCGGGAAAAGCGGCCGAATACGCGTCGTACGTCGTTTGCGAACCATCTGACTCCCAGCGATACCGCACGCAGCGGCCGTGTGACTTTCCAACTGGTGGAGTTGCGCAAGTCGCTGATCGTTTTGTCGCGTGCCTGGATGGTGTCGGCGCGGCTTTTCATGCCGGCGCTGAGGTCGCCGATGGTTCTGTCCCGCGCCTGGATGGTGTGGGCGCGGTTTAACATTCTGGCGTCCAGTTCGCTAATCGTCTTATCGCGCGCCCGGACGGTATCGGCGCGACTTTCCAGCCTGGCGTTGATTTCGTCGATGGTCTCATCGCGCGCCTGGATGGTGTCGGCGCGTTCCTTCAACCTGGCGTTGATTTCGTCGATGGTCTCGTCGCGCGCCCGGACGGTATCGGCGCGACTTTCCAGTCTGGCATTGATTTCATCGATGGTCTCGTCGCGTGCCTGGATGGTGGCGGCGCGGCTTTCCATGCCGGCGTTGAGTTCGCCGATGGTTCGCTGGTGTGCCTGGATGGCGGCGGCGCGTTCCTTCAACCGGGCGTTGATTTCGTCGATGGTCTCATCGCGTGCCTGGATGGTGGCGGCGCGGCTTTCCATGCCGGCGTTGAGTTCGCCGATGGTTCGCTGGTGTGCCTGGATGGTGTCGGCGCGTTCCTTCAACCGAGCGTTGATTTCGTCGATGGTCTCATCGCGTGCCTGGATGGTGTCGGCGCGACTTTTCATGCCGGCGCTGAGTTCGGCGATGTTTCGCTCGTGTGTCTGGATGACGGCGGCGCGTTCCTTCAACCGGGCATTGATTTCGTCGATGGTCTCATCGCGTGCCTGGATGGTGTCGGCGCGGCTTTTCATGCCGGCGTTGAGTTCGCCGATGGTTCGCTGGTGTGCCTGGATGGCGGCGGCGCGTTCCTTCAACCGGGCGTTGATTTCGTCGATGGTCTCATCGCGTGCCTGGATGGTGTCGGCGCGGCTTTTCATGCCGGCGCTGAGTTCGGCGATGTTTCGCTCGTGTGTCTGGATGGCGGCGGCGCGTTCCTTCAACCGGGCATTGATTTCGTCGATGGTCTCGTCGCGTGCCTGGATGGTGTCGGCGCGGCTTTTCATGCCGGCGCTGAGTTCGCCGATGTTTCGCTCGTGTGTCTGGATGACGGCGGCGCGTTCCTTCAACCGGGCATTGGTTTCGTCGATGGTCGCATCGCGTGCCCGGATGGTGTCGGCGCGGCTTTTCATGCCGGCGTTGAGTTCGCCGATGTTTCGCTCGTGTGTCTGGATGACGGCGGCGCGTTCCTTCAACCGGGCATTGATTTCGTCGATGGTCGCATCGCGTGCCTGGATGGTGTCGGCGCGGCTTTTCATGCCGGCGTTGAGTTCGCCGATGTTTCGCTCGTGTGTCTGGATGACGGCGGCGCGTTCCTTCAACCGGGCATTGGTTTCGTCGATGGTCGCATCGCGTGCCTGGATGGTGTCGGCGCGGCTTTTCATGCCGGCGCTGAGTTCGCTGAGCGTTCTGTCGCGTGTCCGTAGATCGGCGGCCAGCTTTTCCGCCTCGCCCTGCCGGCGGCTGATCGAAAGCTCCGCTGTTTCCAGGTCGAGCAACTGCTGCCTGGTCGCGTGGGTAATCGAAGCGTTGTTGTGGTGATCGGGAAACTTGCCGCTGCGAAGGCTCGACCAGAGTGCACGCTGTGACGGCAGAAGAAAATCTTCGGTTTCCTCATCGGTTGCTTTCTGGTGGTAGAGCCCGGGATCGATGAACCGTTCGATAAGCTCGGTGTCAGGACGTATTGGATGATCCAGGTCGAGTTCTTCCAGCTTTTCCACGAGTGCATTGAGAGTTTCCGCGGGGTGCGAGATAAGCGATCCGTGGGAAACGAGAATGCGTGGCAGATCCCTGGACGCGTGCAAAGCGTGGAGATTGTAGGCTTCCCAGAGGGCAAGCCCCGCGGAAATGCCGAAACCGTCGCGGGCTTGTAGAGATCGTGCGACCTCAAGGGGATTGCGATAGATATGTATGCAGACAGGGTTCCGCAAGCAGTCTCGAAGAACGGGTAGCAGAAGACAGAGACGCGGTTCCTTGACGGTCCAGGTTGCGTATTCGTTCAGCGCGGAGACGATCCTTTTGAACTTGCGGCGTTGCTCGGCCAGTGTCGCCTGGGGGATGGCCTTTGGATCGAAGTCGGCGATCTTCCACCAGTCCGCGCCCGCTGCGAGCAACAGGCGATCGCAGAGCTCGCGTACGTCGCGCCTTTCCCAGAACCCCTGTGGGTTCTCGACGTTCGGGATGGTCAGTTCCGCTTCTTCACCGACCCATGCACCGGAATACCCCAGCGATCCGGTAATGGCGCTGGTGCCGGAGCGGTGCATGCCCAGCACCAGTAGCGTGGGGTTGGAAGACCTGTCCTTGGGACCCCGCCCTTCGAGGTCAATTGCGTTCATGCGGCCAGTTCCAGAGTTGGTTGAGATTCAACGTTACATCCCGGACTCCAGCCCCACGCTGCATCGGGAACCAGCCGTTGGCATTGGGCTTTCCCGACTATCGAACGATTCCTCCATGCTGGAGGGGCGCTTTAGCAAGGCGAGGCTGCTCCAATGATAATGGAACCCCGTCTCCGGCCCAACATCCGCGGTGAGGCCCGGAGCGTTGGCGGTTTGCCGGCTTCCTATTCCGATTGACCGCTGCCGTTGCCGTTCACGACGACGCTCACTTGGCGGGAGGCAGTCGTCAAAGCTATGGTTCTATCCTCGTTGATGTCCTGAAAGCCGGTAGCGCAACGATCTGCAATAGATTGTTCATCGTCCAATAAAGCACCATCGCGGCGGGAAACGGGTAAAAGAGAAACAGGAAAGCTGCCGCCATCCAGTAAAGAGTGCGCCTTTGGCGAGCGCGTTCGATCTTCGACCAGCGGTCATTGGGAATAGTCCGGGCCGCGAGACATGCGACGCCGGCCATCACGAATGGCAGCAGGTGAACCGTCGCCCCGAACAGCGGAACGCTGAAGGGCATTACTGCAATGGCATCCGGATACGCCAGGTCTTCGATCCAGAGAAAGGACTGGCCCGCCAACTGCGGCATTTCTCCCAGTGCATTGAAAACGGCAATCCAGACCGGAACCTGGATCAGCAGGCCCATCGACGGTTTCAACGGATAGAACGGCGTGACCCCTAAGGCCTTGTGCGCTGCCATTACACGACGGTGAGCTTCTTCCCCATCGTGATTCGCCTTGATTTCCGCCAATTGCGGTTCCAGCAACGACCGGACCCGACTTACCTCGTCCTGCATGCGGGTAACCGCGATTTGAACAGGAAACAGTACCAACTTCAGCAGCACGCCGAGCGACACGATCGCAAGGCCCCAGTGGCTGACGACGTGTGCTTGGATTGCCGTAAGAGAATACTCGATGACCTTGGCCAACCAGGACAACGGCGCCCACAAGTGCGCATATCGGAGCCGGTCGAATTCCGGCGCAAGCGCATGGAGATCGGATTTCCTCACAACCTGTACATGGCTCGGTTCGACCCGCGCCTTCAAATGCTCAAGTGTGCTACTCCATTCGCCCAAACGCAGGCTGAGCCCCGGGCTTTGCACCAACAAGACATCCAGGCGCGCAACCGCGGCCAGCCACGTACCCTTTCGCAGAACGAACGTCTCGCCGGGTTCCAGTGGCTGAATCGCGTCTTTCCCCACAACGTATAAGCTCACGCCGTTGTAGTAGGATGCAAGTCCGAAAAAAGTATGCTTCCCCCGCGCAGTCTGGAATTCACGCCAGGGGATCGTGGAACTGCCCGCGCGCAACTCCTGTACGGCCGGCGATTCGATTTCGCACGCATGCGAGCTGCCGCATGCCAGCATCAGGCAGGAAAAACAGGCTTTGCGAAGAAATCGATAGCTCGTTAATGCAGGCATTGACGGAGTTCTCTCACCGTATCGACGATACAAACGCGCTCGATATCGTTTCGGGATTTCAGTTCGGCGGTAATGACATCCGCCCCGACAAAACGCGTCACCCGCTTCTGCGGACCCACGGCGATAAAATGATGCCGTTCCCTGTCCCGATAACGTACCCGAACCGTCCTGTCGCCGATGAGATCGAATCGTTCTATTTCCAGAAAATCGGCGACCGGAAAATCAGGAATGTTCCTTTTGGTCCAGGTGTTTTCCCCTGCCATCCTCCAGGAGGATTTCTCCGTAAGCGGACCGGACACTTCAAATTCATTCCACCGACGGAACCTGTCGTCGCCACCGGCCACGACCCGGGATTGCCGCGAATAGTAATACCGCCGGACCCTGTTGACCGGTTTTTCGTCCAGAAAATCAATGCCGCCGAAATCATCGTCCAATTGCAGCAATATCGACATGGTTTTTGGAATATCAGTGAGTGACATCTCGGCGTCAACGGTAACCAGATTGCCCCGCCCGCCGGGAGGCTTGATCAACAGTAGCGGATTGCTGTTCCCAATGGCACGTGGAAAATCGCGGGGATCGTCGTTCGAATCAACCTGAAAATCCGGAAACGGCAGACGTATTCCGTGATCCCCGTGAACCAGTATTGTCGCGGAATCGTAAATTCCGGATTTCTTGAACCTGTCCAGTAACTGGACGAGTTGGATCAGGGCACACCGGGCCTGATTGTATATGTTCGTATATTCCCGATCAAGCTCCTTTCCGGAAAACCCGCATTTCGAATTCGTTACAAAAGGCGCGTGAGGGGTGATGAGGTGAATGAACTTGTATATGCGGGGCCAATCCGAAAGACTGAACCTGTTTGTCACATCCCCTAAAAACTGAACGCTCGCGTGATGGTAGAAACTCAGACCCGGGTTTGGCGTGTATAAACTTGACAATCTCCATCGTCCACCGTTGTATACGGATTCCTTGAGAATTTTCGGTACGCTTCTGAAGAGAGTCAAATCGAATACAAAGCCGCTTTGATAGTCTATCACTGCCTGAAGATTTGTTTGTGAATCATATGGTTTATTTATGACGAAAAACTGTGAATAAAATTCCTGGTCTTCGAGCAGAATAAACGGAGTGGCCACATCGACGTGGAAACCGCGGTTTGCGGCCGCCTCCAGTATGTTCGGGACGGGTCGCACGGGCTTGGCCGTACCCATTCCGATAAGACGGCTGTTGAACAGATATGACTTCATCGGTTCGCTGTTCGTATACTCCCGCCCGGTGAGAAAAGCCGCAAATGAAAGCTCTGAGACTTCAGATGCGGTCAATGTGTCGGGAAAGTACAGAAACCCACTTAACTCCGATGCGATATCACCTTCGTTCTCGGCAATATCCCTGAAAAGACCGGCTTGAAATCCATCGAACACGATATGAAGAACGTTTTCTTCGCTGGAAAAATTGCTGAAAGCACTCACATCGACATGCAGATCCGCAACATCGTCGAAAATGTCGTCGTGTGACTGCAGCAACACCCCGAGATTGATGAGCTGAAACAGAAAGACGCCTGTCCCGAGCATCCTGATATTTTCATACACCCGTATTCTGAACGCGTATATCAGCCCGCCGACCAAGGCGTACATCAACAAATCGACGGTGATTTGAGTCGAGCTGTAGGGGTTGATTTCCTGGCCATCCAGGACGTTGATGGACCCGCTTAAGAAATAGTATTGAACGGTGGTGGCGATAACGAGAAAAAAAATCGAGTCGATAACCGGAAGAAGAAATTTTCTGCCTGTCAGGGTAATCGTCAGGAAGACAACGGCGGAGATTGAAATGCCGAATTTCAACAGAAAAACGAGGAAATCGGATAGTGGGAGGATTACTTCCGCACTGTTCGCCACGAAAATGAAAGAATAAGGCAGAACAAACAGGCATGCGGATGCGACCGCTGCAATATGAAGGTTGGTCGCTAATGCGTTTTTCGTCATTGGATCCCTTTGGTCTGTTCCACTTCTGAAACGATGTTCAGGAGATGTTCCGCTCCGTAGAGGCCACTTTCACCGGGGTTGAAAACCAGGTTGTCCCCCTCGAAATCCGCAGCCGCCGTTCGGTTCAGAAGATCCTCGATTTTTTCCGATACGCGATGAACTTCGTCAAGCTCGAGAACATCGCTTCGCCCGGTTCTACGCAGCACGCTTTCCAATGGCTCCATTGCAATTCGACGATATTCCACATTGTTCACCTTCATCGGTACGTCTACGTACAGTACCGGCTTCCTGAAAGCGAGCATGTATTCCAGCGCCACTCCGGACCAATCGCTGATCATCGCATCCGAATCGTGCAGGGAATCCTGGCCAACGACGTTCGACTCATGGGTAAATAGCGGATTGTCCGCGTGATGCTCCAATATCGTACTGACCTTGGGTTCGGCGAATTTGTGCGTCTGTGGATGGGGGCGAAGCGTTACCCGATATTGCCGTCGAAGCAAGTGATCGACGATCGATTCGCCAATGCCCGATTCGATGATACCCTCGGGACCCCAGGATGGCGCGACCAATACATGCGCGGGCGATCCGGCGGTTGGTTCATTCAAGGGACGGTCCCGGTACTGACTGAGGAGAGTATCCAAACGGCCGTATCCGTGCGCCACCAGCCTTTTGGGCCGCAGGTTGAATTCCGCTTCCATGGCCCGTATTTCCCTCATGTGGTGAGGGCCGGCGCAAAAAATCGTATCGTAGTGATCGAATGCGCCGTTGCGGTAAACCATGTGAAGACTGACCAGGGAATGCTGCACGTAGACGTAGTGAACGGCATGCCTGGAACGCTTGACCTGGTACTGGTGCAGATCCGGCATGGTCATGACAAAAACATCCGTTTCGATGTTTCTGAACAACCAGTCACGGATATGCCCCTCGTCAATTACGAACTTCTGGTAATTAGGATGTTCAAGTAGCAGGCCCGGATCGTCCTCATCCGAACTGATATAGCAAACCGGAACGTCCGATTCCGCAAGCACTTGCGAGAGCAGGGGTTCCAGGTATCCCCAATAGTTCCTGCCTTCCGAGTAAAAGGTAAGTCGGCGAGCTTCCGGGGGTAGCTGAAGAAAACGGATTACATTGCGCAGGAAACGAAGGAATTTGACCACGGACAGGACTCCCGCTTTGAATGCCTATATGGCCGCTATGCTTTTTTGGCAAAAATCCTGGTGACAACGGGGTCTTCTTCTTTGTATTTGGCCATTCCAATACCGGTTATTGAATACTCGATAGAAAGCCCCCAGTTGTCTTCGAGTTTCCGTCGAAACATTGTCGTATCGAGATAACGTCGAAAATGATCTGGATAGTGTTTTTGTCGATTGGCGTCTTCCCTGGCCCTGAATTCAAAGAAAACGCGTTCGTTCCGTTTCATGCATGTTGAAAGCGCGAACAGGAAGCTATCTTCTTCAGCCTCCTCCAGCGAGTGCAGAACGAATCGGGAGTAAAAGACCAGAGCGTCGCCAGTAATGTTCCGGCGCGCGATCTGAACGGCTGATTCAACGTCTGAACGGGAGGACAGGTCACCCCGCACGAACAGCACTCTATTGTGAAGCCCTCTCGACCTTGCTTCACGATTGCTGATTTTCACCGCCTCGGGAGACAAATCCATGGCTATCGTCGTGTGGCCTTGAGCGGCGAAAAACAGCGTGTCCCTGCCGTTTCCGCTACCCCAATCCACAACGGTTGCACGAGAATCGATCTCGGAGGCAACCAGGGCGCAAAACTGGGAGGGCACAAGCGAATGCCGTTGCTTGTAGAACGCTCTCCAGTAGGATTCACGCTGTCCATGATTTCCGTTTGTCAATGTTCGGCCTTGTCACTGATGATCCGGTTGATCATGAAACGGGTTGGATCCATCGCCCTCGGGTTTTTCCGGTTCAGGGTCCGGATTGCCACCGGATCGCGTCAGTCTGGTCAACAGCGCTTTCAGCTTGTACAAGTACGTTTTGAACGTCAGCCCGAGCGCGACGAAAAACCCGATGATCAGTGACACGATGGCGCTGCCTGTGCCTGGGTCGATATAAGCGCAGACCAGTGGACAAACCGTAACCAGGGCAGTGAATACGACGAACTGGACGTCCCGCATGATTCGGCGCCCTCTATTGCGCGCAGCGGTTGATGTTCAGGCTGCTCGAACGGCTTGGGGAATTCCGCAAACGGCGGCTGCGTCCGGCTCTGCTCCAATGAGGTATTCGGACGCTTCCCCGGAGAGATGACCGGGGATGAGGCGCGCCTGCTCCCGGAGATTGGGTTGTCGTCAAGACAAAAGCCGACCTCATCAATGAACCCCTCCGACGCGTGGCCGATCTTGTTGAACTCTCGGAAGCCTTCAATACTAGTGGAGTGCCCTGTTGTGTGCAAAGGAGGTGGTCATGGTGTGCTCGATCAATTCACCTCGCCCGACAGCAGCGATGAAGGTGCTCGGAAATCCTGAACGGCAGGAATGCGGGCGCTGGTTCAACAACAGGGCTGAGAACTCGCATCAACCGTTTCGAAGGCGGGTAGGGGCGATGGCGCGGTTCAGAGACATCAAGGCCCTGCAAAAGCTTGCTGCCGTCCATGCCTCGTATCACAATCACTTCAACCACCAACGTCATCTCAACGGCCGTCACATTTTCAAACGACACCCAGCCGACGCCTTGGCCGAGTGGCGTCAACTTGCGGCCCGAGAGACCTTGATTGAACGTTCTTTAGGTCCGATCGAGTTAACCTGACAGTGCCCGTTGGGGGATGGTGCGGTCAAGGCAGATCCTTGAGCATTCGTTCCGCGGCCACCGCCCGGATTCCTTCGGCAAGCGGGAACGTGTCCGGCCCCGCGTGAATCACACTCAGACTCTCGAGTTCCAGGTCCTCGCAAGCGCTGCGCATCGATCGAGTAACGGTAGGCGAACTCGTGCGTTTCACCTCGAAGCCTCGGAGTCGTCCGCCTCGATGTACGATCAGGTCGATCTCGGCACCCGAGTGCGCGGCCCAGAAATAACACTGGCGCTCGTCGGCATCGAGCGCTCGAATGACGTTCTCGACCACGAAGCCCTCCCATGATGCCCCGACCTTCGGATGTCGTTCGACCTGCTCCCGGGTGTCGATGTCGAGCAGGCGATGCAGCAGTCCCGAGTCCCGCATGTAGACCTTCGGCGATTTGACCTGACGCTTCGCGAGATTGGCCCTCCAGGGCTTGAGACTGCGCACCATGAACGTGGCCTCCAATGCGTCGAGATAGCGCCGGACTGCGTGGTGCGAAACCCCGAAGGCCCGGGCGAGTTCCGAACCGTTCCAGACCTGGGCGTGGTAATGCGCGAGCATCGCCCAGAATCGCTCCAGGGTCGCTCCCGGAATCGCGATCCCGAGTTGCGGAATGTCCCGCTCGAGAAACGTCCGCACGAAGTCGCCACGCCACCGGTAACTGGCGGCGTGGCTGCGTGCGGTAAAGGAAGCCGGAAAGCCCCCGCGCAGCCAGAGTTTCTCCATTTCCGCCGAGCCGGTCTCGGACAGCGCGAGGCAGGGCAGTTCGTAGTAGGCGACGCGTCCCGCGAGAGATTCCGAACTCTGTCGCAGCAGGTGGGGAGAGGCGTTGCCGAGCACGAGAAAGCGGGCCGGTAGTGGCCGGCGGTCCGCGAGTACGCGCAGGGTGGGGAACAGGTCGGCACGTCGTTGAACTTCGTCCAGAACCACGAGCCCGCGCAATGGAGACAATGCCAGCAAGGGATCAGCGAGCCGCGCCAGGTCCGCCGAAGACTCGAGGTCGAAAACATGTGCGGGTGCACCGTATTGTTGTACAAGTTGTCGGGCGAGCGCCGTTTTACCGACTTGGCGGGCGCCGATCAGGGCGACGACGGGGCTGTCGCGCAGTAAGGCCTCGATGTTCCCAAGATGAGCTTTGCGTGGCACCATTCGTTATACTTTACCATGAAAATTGGACTATCTCCGTCCAAATTTCAAATTTAAATGGAAGCCTTGCTGTCTATCGCGGTCAAAACGACACAGTCAGTCAAGCAAACGACATTTGGGGGGCCAAAATGAGTGCCGAACTGATTCAAGTGACAGACATCCCGGAACTGACAGACGAACAGTTGAAGAGAGCGATTCCGGCCCGCCTGCGCGAGCGGCTGATGCAAGGGCGTTTCGAATCCGGAGAGGACGTTGCCGTGCTACGGCACTTTATCGGCCTGACTCAGACCGAGTTCGCCCGCGCAGTTGAGATCAGCGTTCATACCCTGCGAAACTGGGAGCAGGGTCGAAGGCGGCCGGAAGGTCCCGCGCTGGCTCTTCTCAAAATCGCAGCGCGTCATCCAAGGATCATTCGCGAACAACTGAAGTCGGCTGCGTGACTCAGTGAGGCCGGATGCTCCGTGTGTCGATGTTGAGCGGTGCTCGAAGTCTACGCAGAATTTCCGCATAAGCGATGCGAAGCGATGTTTCCTGGTACAGGTGTGGTCAGAAAAGTACGCCAATGATCGCGTCGTTCCGTTGCAAAGACACCGAGAGGTTGTTCGGCGGAGGAAACCTACGGCGATTCAGAGCGATCAAGGTTCAGGCAGAGCGAAAGTTAGCGATGATTGATGCAGCAGCGACGATAGAGTTTCTTAGATCTCCGCCCGGCCCCGCTCGTCGTCCATGCAACCACCACCCCCGGCCGCCCTGTTAGGATGGTGATGGTCATGGTGGGAATGTTACCCGATGGAACCACTCGGGCGATGTTGCCCCGGGGCGGTCGCCGGCCGGCTTGACAAGCAGGAAAGAAACCGATGACGGATTTGAATGAGATTGCTCCCGCGTTCGTGAAAATGGCCCACGAGATCGTCTGGTGCACGGCTGCTACGGTCGATGCCAGGGGGCGCCCGCGCTCCCGTATCCTGCACCCGATCTGGCAGTGGCAAGGCGGCAGGCTGACTGGCTGGATTGCCACCGGGCCGACGCCGGTCAAGCGCGCGCACCTGGATGCGAGCCCCTACCTGTCCTGCAACTACTGGGCGCCGAGCCAGGACACCTGCGTGGCGGAATGCCGCGCCGAGTGGGCCTTCGACGACGGAACCCGGCAGATGGTGTGGGACCTGTTCGCCAACGGCCCGGCGCCTGTCGGCTACGATCCGTCCATCATCCCGGGCTGGGAAAACGCTACCTCGCCGACCTTCGCGGCATTGAAACTGGACCCCTGGCGGCTGCGCGTCATGCCCGGTACGGCCCTGTTGCAGGGAACCTTCGAAGCGCGCACCTGGCGGGAATGAGCCGGCGGAACCCGCCGGGTCCGAACATGCGGGCGGCAACCCGTCCTGTATAGTGCGCGGCTTGGCCCAGGCAACCGACAGCACCGCATCTTCCCCGGTCTCGAGGCCCCGGCGGCGGGGACTCTTCTTCGGCTGGAAGATCGTCGGGTTCACCTTCGTTACCCAGTTCATGGTCATGGGAACCCTTTTCTACGCTTTCGGCCCGCTCTTGAAGCCCCTGACCGTTGCGCTGGGTGCAGACCGGTTCGAGGTGTCGCTCGCCTTCTCGCTGCAGGCGGCGGTCGCGGCCGTGGCCGGCCCGTGGGTGGGCAAGCTGGTTGCGGAGCGTTCCATCCGGGCGCTGATGCTCATCGGCGCCGGCCTGCTGCTCCTGGGATTCCTGGCCATGGGGCAGGCGCGGAGCGTCTGGCATCTGTATCTCACGTTCGGTCTTGTCCTGGGGTGGGCCATGGCCCTGGCCGGGCCGATTCCGAACAACACGCTGGTCGCCAACTGGTTCGACCGGCGGCGGGGCATGGCCTTCGGTATCTCGGGTTTCGGAATCTCGATTTCCGGCACCGTGGTGATCCCCTTGACGTCCTGGCTGCTGCTCGAATACGGCTGGCGCGTGGCGGTTTCCTCGTTCGGCATCGCGGCCTTCGCGGTACTGGTTCCCCTCATCTGGCTGTTCGCCGTCAAGCGGCCGGAAGACCGCGGGTTGCTGCCGGACAATGCCGAACCCGGCCCGGAGGAAACCGTGGACAGTTTCCCGGAAGATCCCGCGGGCGCCTCGCACTGGAACTTCTCGCGCGCCGTCCGCGACCGGCGTGTCTGGCACCTGGTCGCCATCATCGGCACCGGTTTCCTGGGAATCGGCGGCGTGTTGCTGGCACTGCACTCGCACATGACCGATATCGGCCTGTCGCCCCTGCAGGCGGCATCCGTCATGGCCGTGTTGACGTTCATGGGCGCCATCGCCAAGCCGGTCTTCGGCATCGCGGCCGACCACATGAACAAGCGGCTGGCGATGGGGATTTCGCTGTGCTGCCAGATCGCGGGCCTGTCCCTGATCATGGCGTTCGAGAGCCAGTTGGGCCTGACGCTGGCCGTTGTGGTGTTCGGCCTCGGCTACGGCGCCGTGACACCGCTCTTTTCGGTACTGATCGGCGCCATGTTCGGCCGGGCCGCGTTTGCGCGCATCATGGGGACGATGGTGCCGCTCACCACCCCGTTCATGCTCGCCGGGATGCCGTTCACGACCTGGTTCTTCGAGACCACCGGAAGTTACCTGCCGGCGTTTGCCGTGCTGATCGGCGGGTTCGTCGTATCGCTCGCGGCGCTGGCCTTGCTGCGGCTGCCGGAGGAAGGTCCCTTGAACCTTCGAAGCCGCGGCGGATGAATCGGAAGTTGCTGTCCGAGATGCGAACGCTTTCATCCAGCACGGGATTTAAAATGAGCAAGTCGGTCAAACCGGAAGAGACATGGATTAACGGTGGACGTACCGGGGACAATTCCGAATGGGTGAATTGAGCCAGGAAGCCCTGCAGCGGATCGCTCTGTTTTTTCTGACTATCTCGGCAGCGTTGTTCGGCGCTCTCGTCGTCCTCGTCGTCTATCTTTATGTCGAACACGGCGCCATTGGTCGGCTGAAAGGTTCTTTGTTGGCTGAGACCGCGCTCCAGCAAAAGCTCATGGCCGAATCCGACCCGGACCATGTGGCGTTTCCGCACGTAGACCCGTCAATCAGTTTTGTACTGAACCCCGCAATAGTGGACGCAACATGGGTAGCAGCCGAAGAATCCAGCTACTCCGTAAATTCGCTAGGTCTCAGAGGTGAAGAAATCCTTGCCAAAGGACCCCGCGTAAAGCGCATCCTTCTTGTGGGAGACTCTGTGGTGTTCGGTTGGCGACTCGAAGCGGGTGATACGCTTGCGAGCCGACTCCAGAAGTTGCTGGACTCTCGAATGGCGGATGGCCCGTTTGAAGTCCTTACAGTCGCGCTGCCAGGTTGGAATACGATTGACCAGGACGCTTTCCTGAGATCGCATCTTGCGAGACTGGACCCTGATTACGTGGTCTGGAGTTTGCTCAGAAACGACCTGACGGATACTGCGGCGGCCGCGCCGCCCGGTGTATTGATCCGCTGGGCGTCTCCGCAAAAAAAGTTACAGCAACCGGTGCAAATCAGCGGCGCTGCCCTGAGTTTCCCCGCACCGACGCTGCTTGAGCGATGGCGTTCCAACCTTGGCCGGATATTGGCATTTTCGCTGGAGTTCGAGGTTCCTGTCAGTGTCCTGTGGTGGCGAGAACCGGACCGGGCGTTGATTGACTCGGTAATCCGGATTAACAAGATCGAACTGCCTGTCATCTACGTACCTGGGGAACTGCGGTTCGACAGGGATCACTGGTGTGTCGCCTTCGATGACTGTCATCCGACACGTTGGGCCAATGATCGTCTGGCGCTTGCCGTGATGGATGAACTTGTTTCGGCTGGGATTGTGGATTCATCAGTACTCCAAGACGCGGATATGGCCATCCTGGAGTTGTTCCGCTCCTCACGGCTGAATCGAACGACAGCGGGGGAACAGGAACGGTATTTTGCGAAACAGACCCGATTGTTGCGCGATTCGGCAACGCCGATGTCCAAAGAGAGCGTGCTGTTTGGCGTTACTGGATCCCAATTGCAGGAAAACGGGCTGATGCTCTTTCGGCGAGAAGGAGACGTAGCCAGTTTCTACATTGATCTGGAAGTTCCCGGTGAGCGGCCCGGGCCAACCCAGGCAATGTCCATCAAAGTGCGCGACAGTGAAGCCGTGCTGGCCGATCAGGTGCTTAGCTTATACGCCGGACGAGGGGAATACAGTATGCGTCTGGACCGATCCGCGAGCACCCTCTATGAAGTCGAGTGGCAGTTTGCTTTCTCCGAATGTCGTGCACCGGGCAGATGTTTCTCGGCAACGTTGATCGAAGCCGGGATTAGATAGGAGTGTCAGGAAAAGATCATGCTGGATGGCGATGTACGGGTAGTTGACGCTTGTTTCCTTGCTCAGAGTCAGAAATCACTTCCTCCGTGGACCGCGAAATGGGCGCCCTTCAAAAGCCGAGATTTTCTCGCATCAAGCGGTCCAACGTTGGGGGCAAGTTCAGTTGAATTACCCGCTTCCTAGAACAAAGTGTAAATAAATGGGGCCATTGCGGATCCTTCCGCCAATAGAATCAGACCACCCAACAGCGCCATGACAAGGATGATTGGGGCCAGCCAGTATTTTTTGCGTTCGCGCATATAGGCCCACAAATCGACCAGAAATTCTACGATCAGAAGGGTTTCTCCAAGTTGTTCCGGGGCGCTTCGGGGAGCTTTTTCCTGTACGACTCGGCCTGACTGTCAAATCTTTTGTCCAGCGGATCGCCTATTAGCCTGCGTAGGACACCAACTGGCAAGATTATGCCGTAAAAGAGGACCGCCAGGACAATGGGCGTCGTAAGTTGGCCGATGAACATTCCCAGCCGAATCCAAACGACATAGGGTTTACGAAGTGACCGAGGCGCTAACAGGCCCCAGATAAACAATACCAGCGCCAACCCAAGGGGCCAGAATACGATGTGGGTGCCGACTAGCTGCGGGATTAAGCCGCCGAATAATACAATGGTGCTGCCTGCTACGATGAAGGCGGAACGGCGCAATCCCGCACGATTCGGCACGTCGACCGGTCGATGGATCAGGTCAGTCCAGTTCGAATTCATTTTGCCAGTCGGTTTCTTCCACGCTCTGAGGTTGCTCAGATTTTGTCAAGATCGCGTTTTCGATAACCAGGTAGTCCATCCGCGTACGCATGAAACACCGATAAGCATCTTCCGGTGAGCATACGATGGGTTCACCGCGGACGTTAAATGAGGTGTTGACGAGTACGGGACAACCTGTCTGCCGAAAAAACGATCGAAGAAGGGCATGAAAGCGTGGGTTGGTGTTTGCACGGACCGTCTGCAGCCGTGCTGAGTAGTCGATATGGGTTACAGCGGGGATTGTCGAGCGTGATGCCTTCAATCGGCCGATTCCCACCAGATTCCGCTCTCCCGGCTGTTTCGATACTAGTTGATTCTCCTTAAGTGGAGCTACCAGCAGCATATAGGGGCTGTCTCCATCGAAATCGAACCATTCACCCGCGTACTCGGCAAGAACCGACGGTGCAAATGGCCGAAAGGACTCCCGGTATTTTATCTTCTGGTTCATCATCGATTGCATGGCGGGATCTCGGGGATCTCCTACAATGGATCGGCCACCGAGGGCGCGCGGACCAAACTCCATGCGACCCTGAAACCAGCCCACGACGTTACCGTTGCGGAGCAGTGTTGCCAGCTTGTCGAAGAGTTCCTCGTCGGGCAAGGTTTCATACACGGCGCCTAGCCGGTCGAGTTCGCACTTGGCATCCTCATTGCTGTAGGAGGGGCCCAGGAAACTGCCGTTCATGGCATCCGGCACCGTGGGCGTTCGATCATAGCCGAGATAGTCGTGCCACGTGATGTAGGCGGCGCCAATTGCGCCGCCAGCATCTCCTGCCGCAGGTTGGATCCAAAGGTTTTCAAAAGGACCCTCGCGCATGAGTCGGCCATTGGCGACGCAGTTGAGAGCTACGCCGCCAGCGAGACAGAGGTTCTGGGAGTCGGTTTCACGGTGCAGCGTCCGAGATAATCGCATCACGATTTCCTCCAGGACTGCCTGTATTGATGCAGCGAGATCCATTTCCCGCTGGGTCAATTTGCTTTCCGGGATGCGCGGGGTACTTCCAAAAAGCAAGTCGAATTTCCGGCTTGTCATCGTCAATCCGGTGCAGTAGTCGAAATACTCCATATTCAGACGAAACGTGCCGTCCGGTTTGAGGTCGAGTAAGTGTCGATAGATATCGTCGACGTAACGGGGTTCACCATAGGGTGCAAGTCCCATCAGCTTGTACTCTCCGCTGTTGACCTTGAAGCCGGCATGGTAGGTGAATGCGGAATAGAGCAAGCCGAGCGAGTGCGGAAAGTCCAATGACCACAGGGGCTGGAGGGAGGAACCGTTACCTTGCCATGCTGTGGTGGTGGCCCATTCGCCAACGCCGTCCAGGCACAATACCGCACTTTCCTCGAACGAACTTGGATAGAATGCGGATGCGGCATGTGACTGGTGATGGCTGGCGAATAACAGTGGCGGCAGTTTCGCGACTCCTGTTCCTTCCAGTTTTGCCAAGTTTTTCCGGAGCTCTGCTTTCAGGAACAACTTCTCCTTGAGCCACACGGGCATCGCAACGCGAAACGAGCGAAATCCGCGCGGGGCGTAGGCAAGATAGGTTTCGAGCAGTCGCTCGAATTTCAGCATGGGCTTATCGTAGAAGGCAACATACTGTACTTGGGAGAGCGGAATGTCAGCTGCCTTCAGACAATAGTTCGCAGCTTGCATCGGAAAGCCGGAGTCGTGTTTCTTGCGTGAGAAGCGTTCTTCCTGGGCCGCCGCTACGACTTGCCCGTCGATAAGCAATGCCGCAGCGCTATCATGATAATGGGCTGACAGCCCCAGGATGGTGGCAGGTATTCTGGCCAAGTCACACAATCTTCACGGTTGATTGTAATTGTAGTTGATACGGTGGAGATGCTGGAGACGCAAGGGCGAAGCCGCTGCATATGGGCCGTATGGAACTTTATCGGTCAGGCAAACTCGATGGAATTCCAACCGTTGTGTCCGCTTTCGTTTCTCTGTCCAAATCGAGACAGTCGACTTTTTTGAGCAACTCCATAGCGTACGGAGTACCGCCCCGTAGTTCAAAATCTGGCGCGCCCGGTGCGACTCGAACGCACGGCCTTTGGCTTCGGAGGCCAACGCTCTATCCAACTGAGCTACGGGCGCTGGGGGGAGCGACCTTAACAGGAAACGCGGGCGTTTGGCGATGCCCGCGGCGACCGGGTCAGCCGTTGCGGTGCGGGTAGCCGAATGGCGGCAAGCGGGTATCCCGTTCCTGGTCGCACCGGGCAATCCGGGCGGGCCTTGTAAGCGATGTCGGTTCCCTCAACTGGCCATCGCTTTCTGAAACGCCGGCCGCGCGGCGATCCGGTCCACGTAACCCTGGAGGTTTGGCATGTCCTCGCCGATCAGACCCAGCCGCCCGCACATGAAACAGGCGTGGCCGAGCATGATGTCGGCGCCGCTGAGGTCGCCGATCAGGTAGTCCTGGCCCTCAAGCGCCTCGTCCACCGGCGGCAGCGCCTTTCCGACCAGCCGTTGCGCCTGGCCCCGCACCACCTCGTCGCGGCGCTCCGGGGGCAACAGGATGGTGTGCACGACGATGGTGTTGACGGGCGGCATGACCATGCCTTCGCAGTAGTGGAACCACTGCAGGTAGACGGGGAACTCGGGGTCCTCGACCTTGGGCTTCATGGCGCCGTTGCCGTACCGGGCCAGCACGTACTCCACGATCGCGCCGGATTCGAAAATGCGTACGTCGCCGTCGTCGAGCACCGGTACGCGGCCGAGCGGATGACGCGACCGATGTTCGGGCGACTTCAGGTCTTTCGGGTGAAAGTCCATGCGGTTGAGGTCGTAGGGCAGGTTCAGTTCCTCAAGCAGCCAGACGATGCGTCCGGCCCGGCTGTTCGGTGCGAAATGCAGCTTGAGCATTGAATCGGTCTCCGATCGAAAAGTGGACGGCGAAATGCGCTCGCCGCCGCGACTTATAACACAACAGGATCGTGCCTCTCCCGCATATCGCGTCGAGTTCGGTTGGGAGAGTATTTTCTGGATCGGGCAAGGCCCGTCAGAGCGGGCAAAAGACCGGCGAGAACACGGCCCGCACAGCGCGACCGGCAACAAATCCACTGATGGTGGCCCGCAACACTGCGTCCTGGCGCCCGGAGGGAGCACGGCCGCACTTGCGCGGTGCATCGGCGTCCGCGGCAGGAAGTTGGTGAGCGATGCGGGCTAGACCAGGGTAATCCAGCGCAGCAGCAGGAAGGAGAACTCGGCCAGGTAGCGGAAGATCGGCAGCCCGACGATGCCGAGCACGATCAGCGCCAGGAATGCGCCGGTTCCGTAGCGCGCATTGAACATCCGGTACCGTCGCGCCAGGTGCGTGGGCAGGAAGTGCGGCAATATGTAGTGGCCGTCGAGAGGCCCGAGCGGTATGAGGTTGAACACCATCAGAAGCAGGTTGATCTGGGCGAGCAACGCAAAGAAGAGCTCGCCGCCGGGGCTGTCCCATCCGCCGGCGCGCAGCAGCAGGTAAAAGTTCCAGGTGACGAGCGCGAGCAGGAAGTTCATGAACGGGCCGGCGGCGGCCACCCACAGATCGGACGTTCTCGACCTGAAGTTGCGCGGGTCCGTGGGCACGGGCTTGGCGTAGCCGAACCCCACCAGCACCACCATGAGGAGCCCCAGGGGGTCGATGTGCGCCAGTGGATTGACGGTCAGCCGGCCGGCGCGTTGTGCGGTATCGTCGCCGTGCCACTTGGCGACGGCCGCGTGCCCGAACTCGTGGAACGACAGCGATATCACCAGTGCGATGATCAGCAGGGCAAACACCGCGTACTGGCCGCTTTGCAGCAAACCGATCATATCTGGGCGTTGGGTCGCAAGTGGGTGGTTCGAGCCTGGATTGTGTAGGATGCGCCGGAACATTGCGAGCGGCCTGCCCGGCGCGGCCGTCGGCAGGTCGTGAACCGGGAAGGGGTGACGGTCCGCGGGCGCGGGGTGCGCGCGCCGGGCAGAACGGCAGTGCCCGTTATTGCAAGGCTTGTGCCGCCGGCAAGGCGCCCGAGGCCGTTCGCGAGCCGCAACGAACAGGGTCGTTGCCGCGACGGGAGACCGGTGGGAAATGCCGTTGGATGTCGTAATCGACTGCGATCCGGGCCACGATGATGCGATCGCGCTCATGGTGGCGCATCGGCACGCCAACGTGCTGGGAATTACCACGGTAAGCGGCAACGCGCCGCTTGCGGATACGTCCCGCAATGCGCTGGCACTCACCGAACTCGCCGGCTGGCGCACGCCCGTGCACGGCGGCGCCGCGGCGCCGCTGAACGGCAAGCCCCTGCACGCAACCCATGTGCACGGCGAGACCGGCCTTGGCGGCGCCGGGTTGCCGGAACCGACAAGGTCCCTTGCGAGCCGGGATGCGATCGGATTTCTGCTGGAAACTTCGCAACGGGTGGACGGCCTCTGGGTGGTCGCCATCGGGCCCTTGACCAACCTGGCGCTCGCGCTGGAAAAGGATCCGGACTTTGCCGGCAGGATCGCCGGTATTTCGATCATGGGCGGCAGCGCGACCACGGGTAATGTGACGCGGGCGGCGGAATTCAATATCTGGGCGGATCCGGAAGCGGCGGCGATGGTTTTCGGCGCCGGCGCCCGGCTCAGGATGTGCGGCCTCAACCTCACCACTCAACTGCAGAGCGAAGACCGGCTGATTCCGCGCCTGGCGGGCCGGGGCGCCGTTCCGGACCTGGTCGCAAGGCTCTTCGCCTTTATTCATGACCGCATGGAGGAACTGGCAGGCGAGCGGCGCGCGGCGCTCCACGACCCCTGCGCGGTGCTGGCGCTCACCCATCCGCACCTGCTCCGGTTCGAGCCTCGGGCCGTGGATGTCGAGCTTGCGGGCGAGTGGACCCGCGGCATGACGGTGGTCGACGAACGTACGTTGAGGCGACGCGACCCGCCGAATGCCGAAGTCGCTTACGGGATCGATGCGGAGGCGGCGATGGAAGTCGTGGTCGAGTCCGTACTGGGCTGCTGACGGGCAAATTCCAGCAGCAGCCCGGCGCAGAGGTCCGGGTCTTCGAAAGGCATCAGGTGGCCGGCGTCCGCGACCCGGAAGACGCCGGTCTGAAAGCGGCTGGCGAAGAGTTCGTGGATCGGTGGTGGAAAGTAACCCTGCCCGGCATGCAAGAGCAGCGTTGGGCAGGCGACCGCGGTGACCGCATCGAACATGTCGGCATCGGCCGCGGTCGCTGCAAACACGGCGGCTTCGACCTCGGGAGAACATTTCAGCGCGACGCTGCCGTCGGGGAGGTCCCTGAACCCCTCATTGATGTAGAGGTCGAAGGCTTCCCGCGTCCAGGTGAGGAAGGTCGGCTTGTCCCGCCAGGCTTCCCGGATCACTTGCCTGGATGGCCAGATGCTCCGGCGCTTGCTCGCCCGCTGGACGAGTTCCGGGCGCGCGCGCGCTTTCACCGCCGGGTCGAGGCCGGGCTTTTGCAGCCACTCATCGCCCAGGTGTACCGGCGGGTCGAGCATGGCGATGCGCGCGAAGGTGCCGGGATAGCGCGCCTCGGCAATGGCGCTGACGGTGCCGCCGAAGGAACTGCCGATGGCGTAGTCGATACGGTCGCGGCCGGTCTCGATGAGAATCTGCCGGGCAACGGATGCGAGATCGTCGGCGAACCGCTCCCAGAGTACGCCCTCGGGCAACAGGGGAGCATCGGAGTCCCCCTGGCCGCGGGCATCGATGGCGATTACCCGGTAGTGGGGCCTGAGCCGTTGCGCGAGCGGCGCCAGGGTGGCCGCGCAGAACCCGTTGGCGTGGTGGAGCAGGGCGACGGGCTTGTCGCCGCCCCAGTCCAGGCCGCCGATGCCCATGCCGTGACGGGTACCGGCGGCGCCCTCGATCCACCAGCGGCGCCTGGCCGCTCCTTCCAGGCTCTTCATTCCAGAGTCCTGTCTCCTGACTTGGTGTGCTGTCCACCAGTCCACCCGGGTAGGCGGCAATTCGCAAGCTCGCCGCCTGTCCCGGAGCCTCTATCCAATGCCACGGCTAGTCCGCATATTTCGCCAAGGGCCGCGATGATCGCCGAGGATTTTTGCCGCGCACGCGCCCGTTCACCCTGGTGGCCCGCACCCGGTGGCTGAATTCGATGCCCGCGAACGGGCTCCAGCCGCACTTCGAGAACAGGTTGGCATCGCCGGCGCAAACGCCATCCTCGCCCTGCGCTGCGCGATGTTGAGCAACCGCTTCGACGGCTTCTGGGAGCGCCGCGCAAGCGGCCGTTGATCCTCATCTCACAAATTTGACGTGCACCCTTGGCAACCGATCAACAGCCGCCTGGACGGGATCTTCGGCTTTGAGCGCCATTACATCCGGGGCCTCGCGGCCATGAGGACCCGCGTTGGGCTGGCGCTCGCGCTCGTGATGGCGCTGGCGCTGGGGCATGTTCTGGAGGGCCGCCCCGGCCAAATGCGGTCCCTGGTGAGTCCGGTGCCGTTCCATGACACCGGATAGCGCCTCCGGGTCCCCCCTGCTCCCGTCGAATCGATCCGCGGCTGCCCGGTCGGGGTCGCCCCTGTCCGTTGGGCGGGTCCAAACGGGAATCGTTCTCGTTTGGGCGCGATTTTCGCTCGAGGAAACTCTCCCGGCGTCTCGCCGGGCCGCGAAACGCGGTGGCCCCGGTCGAACTTGCTGGGCCGCCAACGGCGAAATTCGCTACAGCGCAAGTCCCTCTTCCTATACTACACACTTGATAAACTCATCGTTCGCGATGAGCAAAGCCTGTGGTCGCACCGCTTTTCAGGGACCTTCGATATGGACAGGGTAGACGGAGCTATCTGGAAGCCGGTCCGGGAACAGGATGAGGTTGTTCGTGCATGGATTGCGTGCGGATGGGGCGATCAGTCCCTTGGGTTTGTCCGCGCGGTGATAGATTGCGACAGCGAGGTCCTGGGTGGGCGCATTGGCGGCGCCGAAAGGATAGGCACGCCACTCGCCAGTCATTTCCTGGACAGTGGTATCGATGATCGGGAGTCTGGTTTCACTGGCGTCGCAGATGGCGATTTGCTCACCAGGATCGATCGCGTATTCGACGATGACATGACGAAGTTCGGAAGCCGGAACATGCTTCCCGAAGAATTGGCCGAGAAGATCGCGCGCCTCGAAACGGGCAACGAGAGGATCAGAGGCAAAGTAGAGAAGATACAAGACGTCATGACCGGGATTGAACCGTGTGGGGTCAGTGCTGACAGGAGGTGGGCCATTGACCCACTGGCGGTTGGGCGGGACGGAGCGCCACCAAGACGGACAGATGTCCGCGATTAACGGAAGACTTGCCGCCTTGCTGCAATTCACTTGAACGCGCCTTGTTGGAGGGCGGTAATGGCGGCCAATAGCTTCTGGCGATCCTGCTCGCTTCCGATTAGCATTTCCTCGGGGGTATTACCACCCAGCATCGAATTGGGTTCAAGAAGCCACTTCTGTTCAGGAAGTTCAGGGGAAGCAGAGGACTTGTGACCAACATTCTCGATCTCTTCGGACAGATGCAAAGCACTGGCGACCTCTGTCTCAAGTGCGTCGAGACCATCCATCACGTGCCGAGCCTTGTTCTTGAAGCCTGCATCGGGCGCCTTCCACCAGGAATGCCGCTCCAGTATGTATGCCGGACACGTATGGCCCGGTGAAAAGAGGCCATGGATACGTTTCCGCAGTTCCTGTTCGGTCGGCATTGCGGCGCTCCGCATCTCCAGATTGATTGAACTATAGCATCCCATCTTCCGTCTGCAGTGTAAGACTTCGACAGGCAAACGGCGCCGAATACGTCCGTTTTCAGCCAGCAATTCTCGCTAGCCTGCATATTCCACACCACAATAGGTCTAACCCGCATCGCTCACCAACTTTCGTCGCGAGGGCGTCGAGGCGCCGTGTAAGCGTGGTCGCGCGGACCGCAGGGGGGTGCAGGCGTACTCGACAGTACGTCAAGGCGCCCGGAGGGAGCCCTCAGCCGGGGAGCGCGAGGGGGCACCCCTCGCATACCGACCGCACGGCCGCGCTTACGCGAGTGCATCGGCGTCCGCAGCAGGAAGTTGGTGAGCGATGCGGGCTAAAGACCAGGATCGTGGAGCGTGCTCTCGATATGCGCATGTGCCGCGAAGGTCTGTGCTTCGCAATGCAATTGCAAGGCCTGGCAGGATCTTGACCTTGACGATCACGCCGTTGAGAGCGGCGTCGATCGTTATTCAGCTACCGCTGAGAGTAACATGCGCTCGCCTCGGGACCCGGGATGTTGCGGGATGCGGGCTAACGGTCGAATTTCAGGGGCTTGCCGGTCGGGCCATCGAGCAGGCGGCCGTTTTCGTAGCGCAGGCGCCCGTTCACCCAGGTGGCCCGCACCCGGTGGCTGAATTCGATGCCCGCGAACGGGCTCCAGCCGCACTTCGAGAACAGGTTGGCATCGCCGGCGACGGGGCGTTCCTCGATGAGTACCAGGTCGGCGTGGTAGCCCTCGCGGATGAAACCCCGTTCCCTGACGCCGAAGCGCCGGGCCGGCGCGTGGGCTGTCTTTGCGGCTATGGTCTCGATGGTCAGATCGCCGGTGGGGATGTGTTCGCAGAGGCAGGTCAGTGCGTGTTGAGCCAGGGGCAGGCCCGCCGGCGCCTCCAGATAGGGGCGCGCTTTCTCCTCCCGGGTATGGGGGGCGTGATCGGTGGCGATGATGTCGATGCGGCCGTCGTTGACCGCGGCGAGCAACGCTTTGCGGTCGCTCGGCTGCTTGACCGAAGGGTTGCACTTGATGTCGGCGCCCTTGTCGGCATACCAGGTGGCGTCGAAGTACAGGTGGTGTGCGCAGACCTCGGCGGTGATCCGTTTGCCGGCCAGGTCGCCGGGCGCGAACAGGTCCAGCTCGCGTTCCGTGGTGAGGTGCAGAACGTGCAGGTTCGAGCCGTGCCGCCTCGCCAGATCGACCGCCAGCGAGGAGGACTTGTAGCACGCCTCGGCCGAGCGGATGTTGGGATGTTCCTCGAAGGGAATGTCGTCGCCGTAGCGCTCCCGTGCCCTGGCTTCGTTGGCGAGGATGGTGGGCGTGTCCTCGCAGTGGGTGGCGATCACGAGCGGGGTGGCGGCGAATATGCCATCCAGCGCCACGGGGTCGTCCACCAGCATGTTGCCGGTGCTGGCGCCCATGAACACCTTGATGCCGCAGGCGGTGGCCGGGTCGACGGACTTGATCGCCTGCAGGTTGTCGTTGGTCGCGCCCAGGTAGAAGGCGTAGTTGGCGGCGGAGCGCCGCGCGGCCCGGCGGTGCTTGTCGTTCAGGGCAGCCTGGTCGACGGTCAGCGGATTGCAGTTGGGCATCTCCATGTAGCTGGTGATGCCGCCGGCCACGGCGGCCGCCGACTCCGTGGCGATGGTTCCCTTGTGCGTGAACCCCGGCTCGCGGAAGTGCGCCTGGTCGTCGATCATCCCGGGCAGCAGCCAGCCGCCCTTCGCATCGAAGACCTCGGCGCCGCCGCCGGGCGCGGCGCCGACCGCTGCAATACGTCCGTTCTCGATCAGCAGGTCGCCCTCGATGACGGCGCCTTCGTTGACGATACGCGCGTTGACGATGCGTTGTCTGGTCATGGGCTGGTTACGGGTAAGGCCGGAAAGTTTTGAGTCTGTTGATACGGCTCAAAGTTGGGCTGGCCGGCACTATAGCTTACAGCAGCCTGACGAATGCGACGACGAGCCCGCCGATAGCGAGTTGAGCCAGCAGCATCTTGTTTACCGCGATTGAAAGATCGGCTTTGGTGGCGATGCGTTTCTCCAAGCTGGCGAGGTCGGCTTTGGTGGCTGCGCGTTCATCACGTTGCGCAATCACCTGCACGATGGCCTCAGCGTGCTCGGAGTCGAGGCCGGAAGCCTCGAGGTTACGCAGGGCCCTGAGAGTGTCGAATGCGGCATGCATCGTTTTGCTTCGCTTGGTCTACGGATTATTCCCGCCCTGCAAGGTGGCGGTCAAGATAGATAACGACCAGAATGGACGTACGACGTTGCCGCTGAGAACTGACAGCCAATTGACTGTTGACCTACGGGCTCGGTAATAAGAAACTTGGACATGGGACGGCTCTCTGGGTTGGATTTAGTGCTGGAGGGCCGGAATTCTATTGATTGGCGGGCCATGGGGCCTGCCAGAGGAAGAAATGCGGAGGAAATAATGGCCGAAGCAGCTGTCATGGACGACTATGTCCAGATGGATGAAGTCGATTGGGTGGATTTTCCAGAGGGCCTGTGCGCAGGGTCAATCCAGTGGAAACTGCTGCACGTATCGCCGGAGGCGGGCGCCTGGACCGCGGTCTTTCGGGCCGCCAAGGGAGCGTCGTTCTCCAGGCATATCCACATGGGTCCGGGCGAGTACTACCTGACCAAGGGCAAGATGCACGTGCGCGGCGGCGACGACGCAGGCGGGGCGACCGCCCAGGCGCCGGGCTACGGCTACGAGGCCTGCAATGCGCAGCACGACCACACGGAGTTCGATGAGGACAGCGAGTTCTACATGACCTTCCTGGGTCCGCTGAACTTCGTCGATGACGACGGCAACACCATTGCCCTGGTCGGCTGGCAGCAGGTCCACGAAGCCTGGGGAGCAAATGCCTGATTGATCATGCTCCGTGCGCGACCCGGCAGCTTGCCGGCGACCGCGCGGAGACGTGAATCGGACGACCGGCGGGCGAGGCCGGGGGTGCCCAATGCCCGCCGTTCCGTTTTTCCGGGCTGCGGGCGCTCGC
Source organism: Candidatus Azophilus sp. (assembly GCA_965220425.1). Taxonomy (GTDB): domain Bacteria; phylum Pseudomonadota; class Gammaproteobacteria; order Pseudomonadales; family Azotimanducaceae; genus Azophilus. The sequence continues at coordinate 1,481,294 of OZ244830.1, forward strand.
TCCAGCCGATAGGCGTTCCCGAGACCCTTCGTCTTTCGTCTGCAAGGCGCGAACTGCCGCGCAGGCGCGGCCAAACCCATGTACCCGGGGTCTTGCCGGTGAAAATCCGTAGCGCCGGACAGTTGACCTGAAGGCGCGGGCGTACAAAACTAGGCGGTGGGACGGTTCTCTGGGATCAGACCTGTTTCACTCATCCACGGAGGGCCGGGTTACTATCGGATAGCGGGCAATTGGCTCGCTACCGGCAACTTAAGTGGAGGAAACAATGGTCGAAGCAGCCGTAATGGACGACTATGTCCAGATGGATGAACTCGATTGGGTAGAATTTCCACAGGGCCTGTGCGCAGGGTCGGTACAGTGGAAACTGTTGCATGTATCGCCGGAAACGGGCGCCTGGACCGCGGCCTTTCGGGCCGCCAAGGGTGCGTCGATAGCGAGGCACATTCACGTGGGCCCGGGCGAGTACTACATGACCAAGGGCACAATGCACGTGCGCGGCGGAGCTGACGAAGGCGGAGCAACCGCCCGGGCGCCGGGCTACGGCTACGAAGCCTGCAATGCGCAGCACGACTACACGGTGTTCGATGAGGACAGCGAGTTGTACATGACCTTCCTGGGTCCGCTGAACTTCACCGACGACGACGGCAACACCATTGCCCTGGTCGGCTGGCGACAGGTGTATGAAGCCTGGCAGGAAGCTGCCTGATTGAGCCTGCTTCGCGCGCGATCCGGCGTGTTGCCGGAAAGCGCGCGGAGATTCTTTCCGGATAACCGGCGCGATGCCGGGGTTTTGTATCGCCTCCAGTTCGTTTAAGCGGTCAATGAATGCCGGGCACCGTTTGGCTGTACGAGCGCCCATACCCATGGGATTCAGCCGGGACCCGAACCGGTGTAGACTCCGGCCCATGACCCCCGAGTTGTGGACAATCGTCGGCGTTGGCGCCGCCGCGCTCGGCCGTTTTCGAAGATTCTCCAGCGGGTCGGCAGGATGCGCAACGGGCGGTTCAACGCCAACCGCATCTTCGCAAGGCCGCTTGGACCAAGACTTCTTTACTTTGCCGGTTTCGCCCGAAAATCCGCTGTCGGTGTCGTAGTGGTCTGCATTCGCGCTTGCGGCACGTACCGATCTGGGGTCGCCGTAAAGATTTAGCTCAAACAAAAACGGGCCAGCTTGATGCTGGCCCGATGGTTGCACGCTGACCTTGCCGGGACTGCTGGCAAAGCCGTGAAAACCTAGAAGAAGTAGCTCAGGCTCGCCGTGAGCAGGCGCGGCTGGCCGAGCGTTCCGATGATGACGCAATCGTCTCCCACTGGTAATACACAGACCCCGTCAGCGTCGAGCCCAAAGAAATTGGGAAAACTCTGCACATCGGTGTAATAGTCCTCGCCGGCCAAGTTTTCGGCGCTCACGGTGAATTCCCAATTGTCCCCAGTTACGCCAACCTGGAGGTTGACGACCGTGTAGCTGGGATTACGTAACGGGTAGTAGGCCTGGATGGTGTCAGACGCCCCGGTCGTGCTGACCTGCACGCCGAAGATGAAATCCATGTTCCCATTGATGGGCTGGCGGTAGTCGGCGTTGACGTTCCAACTGAACTCAGGCACGTTCGGCGGCTTTTCGCCCTCGAAATCTATGCCGTACGCAAGGGTTTCCCCGGTCCACTCGGCGTCGATCAAACCGGCTGCGAACGACAGACGCAAAGCGTCGCTTACCTGTACGGCCAAGTCAGCCTCGAAACCGAGCTGTCGGGAGTCGCCGAAGTTGAATATTCCCTCGACAGGCCCTTGGGGTGAGTCGATGTGATACTCAATTTGCCGCGAGTTGTAGTCGATATAGTAGCCAGCGATCGATCCAGTCGCCCGGCCGTCTGCCCAGCGGCCTTTCCAACCGACTTCGTAGCTGGTGGCCTTCTCGGCGCTTTTGAAAGGGGGGCCCATTTACTGTCGAGCGGCGGGCGGTGGCGTCCGCCGCCAAACGAGTGGAGGAAACTATGGCCGAAGCAGCTGTCATGGACGAATATGTCCAGATGGATGAAGTCGATTGGGTGGATTTTCCAGAGGGCCTGTGTGCAGGGGCAATTCAGTGGAACCTGCTGCACGTATCGCCGGAGCAGGGCGCCTGGCCCGCATCGCTCACCAACCTCCTGCTGCGGACGCCGATTGGTTGACAACCGATGTCGGAAGGTCCGTCGTGCGTGCCAGGCGAGCGCGAGCGCCGCGGCGGGCCGCTTCAATCCGGTGGTTGCCCAGACCTGGTCGTCGAAAGTTCCTTCACAATATCCCCCAGGCTGCCGGATTGGCAGGCACGATCCGCAAAAAAACGGGCCAGCATGATGCTGACCCGATGATCTCTATAAGCCTTGCCGGCGATGCGGCAGGCTGCCTGATCTTTAGAAGAAGAAACTCAGGCTCGCCGTGATCAAGCGCGGCTGACCGAGCGTGCCGATGCCGATGCAAGGCGTCTGATCGGGATCGGGAGTTGCGCAAGAAGGAACGGGGACCGGCGTTCCCACAAAGAGTTCACGAAAAGCGGGGAATGACTGCACGTCGGGGTACCAGCCCTTGTCGGTCAGATTCTCGCCCTGCACCGTGAACTCCCAATTCTCCCCGGCCACGCCGATCTGGGCGCTGACCAGCACATACTTGGGATTGCGCAAGGGGTAATAGGCTTGAATCGTGTCGGATGCGCCAGTCTGACTGATTTGCAGGCCGGCGATAAAGTCCATGCTGTCACTGATCGGGTGACGCACGTCCGCGTTCGCGTTCCAGCTGAACTCGGGCACGTTCGGCGGCTTTTCACCCTCGAAATCTATGCCCAACTGGATGGTTTCCCCTACCCACTCGGCATCGATCAAACCGGCTGCGAACGACAGACGCAAAGCGTCGCTTACCTGCACGGCCAAGTCAGCCTCGAAACCGATTTGCCGCGAGTCGCCGAAGTTGCCGATTCCTTCCACCGGCCCCGCGGGGGTTGCGATGTGATACTCGACCTGCCGCTTGTCGTAGTCGATGTAGAAACCGGCGATGGATGCACTGCCCCGCCCGTCGGCGAAGCGGCCCTTCCAGCCGATCTCGTAGCTGGCGGCCTTTTCGGCGTTGAACGGCAGCAGTCCGAATTCACCGATGTTCAGTCCGCCCGGCTCGTAGCCGAACGCAATGGTAGCGTAGATCATGTTATCGTCGTTCAGCCACCGGGTAATCGACCCGCGCGGCAGGACTTCCGTTTCCTTCAGGCCGCTCTCGAGGCCCACGTCGTAGTTCAAGCTTTTGTTCTTCCACTGATCGACGCGCAGGCCCGCGCCGAACTCCCAGTCCTCGACTTCATAAGTGACGTTGGCGAAAGCGGCCAGGTGGCTCTTGTCGCGACGGCGGAACTCGAATGGAACCGTGACAACCAGGGCTTCCGTAAACGGGTCGAGCACGTCAAGAGTAGAATCCATCTTTTCGTCGTAAAGGGAATAGTAAACCCCGCCCAGCCATTGCAGAGGCGCGTCGGTGGTGGACGTGAACCGCAACTCCTGGGTGAAGACATTCATCCTTTCGGGCCGGTAAAGCCATAGCGTGGTATCCTGGTGGATGTCGACATCGGTTTCCCGAATGCTGTCGGTATCCGTGTAGGAAGTCGTGGACACGATGTCCATGCTGTCCAGTGCCAACACCAGTTCCACCATCGCCGAGATCGTTTCGCGCTCATGGCGCGGGTTGGGATAAGGATTTACGATGTTGTGGTGTTCGAAATCGTCAAGCGAGAGTTCCCGGATCCAAGTGTTGTTCGGACCATCGAATTCGTTCCAGCGCAGCGACGCGAAGGCCGACAGGTTCTCGCTCAACGGCCCGGCGATCATGCCGCGCACGCCGTATTCATCGTAGCGGCCCGGGTTGGAGTTTTCATTGCCCTGCCCGCCGCTGATCCGAACCGGGTTCTGCTGCTTCAGATAGCCATCGCTGTTGGCGCCGAAGCCGAACAGCCGCATGGCCCAGCCGTTCTCGCCGAGCGGCGCGTTGACGCTGGCTTCCACATCCCACAAGCCCTGTTCTCCGCCCAGCACCTTGACACGGCCGAACGCTTCTTCAGGGTCGGGCCGGGCGCTGACGAACTTGACGGCGCCGCCGATGTTGCTGCCCCCGTACAGCGTGCCTTGCGGGCCCTTCAGCACCTCGATGCGCTCCAGATCGCCGAAGCGCGAGGACGCATCGGAGAATATCTGCACGTCATCCAGATAGAATCCGACGCCCTGAGTGTTGCCGAAGGCGCCGACACCCCGGATCGAAACGTTCGGGAAACCGTCCAGGCGGGTGGACAGGTTGAGGTTGGGTACCATCAGACCCACCTTGTCCAGCGTCTTGAGGTTCTGCCGCGCGATATCCACACCGGTGATCACCGACAGCGATTCGGGAATCTCCAGCACGGATTCTTCCCGCTTGCGGGCGGTCACCAGAATCTCTTCGACGTAGCGACCGTCGGCTTGGGCTTGCGCACCGGTCTCGGCCGAAGCGAGCGGTGCGGTGGATACCGCCAACAGCGTGCCGAGCACGGACGCCGGGACGGTTCGCAGAAATTTTACATAGGTCATTGGCTAGTCTCCCCCTTTCCAGACTGGGCACCCCAATCATCGAAGAAAATCGCTCAGGAGGCAAGGGGTTGTTGCCTGCACTTTTGCAATTATCGGTTGGTGACCGCCGTGTACGGCTATCGAGACACTCGATGTTCAGATTTCCGAATCGGTCAAAACCCCGGTTTTCAGACAACAGGTGAGAAACGACGGTCACACGGCAGTCCTGTGCCGGCGTTGCCCGGTCCACAGGCCTCAAACGTCCACTGGCATCCGGAGCTCCCGGCCATGCCGGGGTTGTACCCCATGCTGGCGACAGCCAAAATGCATCCTTCTGTCGCAACTCCCCACTGGGCGCGGACTCAGGATTGTGCGTCCGTGTTCAGGCCCGGGCTACGATCGAAGGAACGCGGGCCGGCAACAAGCCATACACAAGCAGCACAATACAATGCGACCTCACTGGTCTTGAGTCGATGGCCGAGCAAACCTCAATTTTCGGTTTCCGCTCGCCGCGCCGAAGGCGCAAGGCCTTGTTAGGGGTCGGTTTCGTCGTATTCGCCGTATTCGTTTATCTCGTCTACTTGATGGCCAGCGGCCCCGACGAGGAGCGCGCCGCCCAGCGGATCGTCGGGAGCGCCATTGCGGCCTTGCCGAGCGACAGCTTGTCGAGGTCCGATATCGGCGCCGCGGCCGGCGCGTTGCAGCGGGCGCTGGACATTGACCCGACCAATACCGCCGCTCTGGAAGCCATGAGATCACTGCGGCAACGTATTGCCGGGCAGGTGGAAGCCGACATTGCGCAGGGTGACCTGGGTCCGGCAAACGAGGCCTTTGAGGAAGCGGCGAAACGGTGGCCGGACGATAGCGAATTTTCAGATGATGGGCGCTTGCACCAAAAACTGCGCCACGGCCTGGAACGGCTCGCCTTGACGAACGAGGCGGCGGCGTTGGTTGCAGAGGCTGAACGGAGGTTGAGCGGCGCCGCTCTTGGCAACGATGCCATGGCCCAGGCTCTGCAGATGCTGCGTCGCTCACTTGAACTGGATCCGGAGAATACGAAAGCGAGTTCGCTCCGGGACGGAATCCGCCAGGATGTGAAAGCGGCGGTGCAGGACGCCCTGAGCGCCGGGGAGGACCGGAAAGCGGAGCGTTTTCTGGATGCCGTCGAAGACGAGTGGAGCCGCGATGCGGAATTGATCGAGTTACGGCGCACGGTCGACAGCCGGATTGAACAACTCCGGAAAACCGCGGAAATCGGCCGGTTGCTCGGCCTGGCGGAGCAGCGACTAAGGGACGACAGACTGACGGCCCCCGCGCGGGACAATGCCGCCGAATACTATCGCCGCGTGCTTCGGTCGGACCCGGACAATGAATCGGCACACACGGGTCTTGAGCGAATCGGGGAACGATACGTTGTGTTGATACGCAGTGCGCTGGAAGACGAAGCGTTGCGCCGGGCGCGCCGCTTGTTGCGCAGCCTGGCGGCTCTATTGCCGGCACATCCCCGGATTGCGACTCTTGGCAACGAGATCGAAGCGGCGGAACGTGCCATCGCGGCTGCCGCGGTGAGAGACGCGGCGCCCGAACAGCCCGCCGCGGTCGAACCAACCGCACTCGTGGAGGCCGGGAGTGCGTCCCCCGCCACTGCCCAGATGCCTTCGGACGATGAAGGGCGTTTATGGTACGAAGTCAGGGATAGCTGCGTCGACGCGGAACTCAGGCGCTATATCGAATCCTATCCAGCCGGCCGGTATATCGAAGACGCGTGGCGCAAGAGTTCGTCCTGCATCGAGTCGAGGTGACTGTGAAGGTCATCGATCAGGCCCTGGCCGCGATCTGCCGGCCTTTGCGTATTTAGCCTGCATCCGTCGCCAACTTCCTGCTGCGGACGCCGATGCACTCGTCCTGCGCGGCCGTGCTCCCTGCGGCCGGTTTGACATACTGTCAAGTATGCCTGCACCGCCCTCCGGTCCGCGCGGCCACGCAGGACGGCGCCTCGACGCCCTCGCGACGAAAGTTGGCGACGGATGCGGGTTAGTACAAAACGACATCGCGAATCACGTCGGGCACCCGCCGCACCAGCGCGGAAGCCTGGGATTCATCCACCGAAAGCTCCACGGCAGCAGGCAGGCCGTCATGCCCGGCCCTTCCCGTATAGCCGATATTGCCCTCGTTACCGTAGGAGCCCACTTCGGGCGGAGGCGCGTCCTTGGGTAATTTGCCGTCGCCGCCCGCGGCCCAGTTGTCGACCGACCCCGGAATACCGGGTTGACCGGCAACCCCTTCTTCGCCCCCGGTTCCTCCAGCGCCGCCCTGGCTGTCGAGTACAAAAGCCTTCTCGAGTTCATGGGTGGTTAGAATCAAGTCGATGGTGCCGCCGTTGCCCCCATCTCCACCGTCGCCGCCTCCACCCGCATTACCGCCGTCGCCGCCGTCGCCCGAATAGTAGCCGTCGCCGCCGTCGCCGCCGTTGCCGCCATTGCCGCCGTTACCCCCAATGCCGCCTGTGTCGCCGCGTGTGACGATGGTCACGGGCGGCGCATCGATTGACCTGACGAAGTATTCGGGACGCATTCCGGGTGCCCGCACCTCGAACAGAACCAGCCTTTCCTGCGCGTCGATGGTGCGGACTTCCCTGGCAATGATGCGCAGGTTGGACCCCGGAGAGCCTCGCGCGCCGGTCTGGCCCGACGTGCCGTGACCGCCCGGACGGCCGTCGCCGGCCCGTCCGAGTACCCGATTGCTGTCGTTTCCCCTGGACCCCTGTTGCCCGTCTCGACCTTCTCTGCCCGGCCGTCCCGGCAATCCTGTGTAGGCGAGGTCATCCTCCTCCATCAGTGGAACGATGCTCAGAAAATCCGGCGCATAGCCTTTCCGGACTTCCAGACCGGCCTCACCGGCATACCTTGCCGTTACGCTGTATTCCTTGCCGAGCATGGCGCGGGCATCGGAGCTGAATTGAACATCCGAGGTGCGGGCGTCGTAGGTGGCGTTTTCCACCTGGATTTCGACGCGGGAGGGAGGCAATGGATATTCGTCGGTCAGATGCGACCCCCGTCCCTCGAGACCCAGTGTCCAGGACCGGCCGAATACGTCGGTCACCCTGATCTTCAACCTCTTGACGGCGCCCGGGCTGATCGGGTCATCGAGGGCGAGGTCCCCGAGAATACCCAGTTCGGCCACCGTTTCGGGGCCAGGCCCCTCGGGAATGGCAGCGTCGTATTTGAACGACAGGGTTTTGACGTGGCCTCCCTGGCCGCCGTAGGCGGCGCGTATTTCGTAGGACGCCTTGTCCGCCTCCAGCCCATGCAGGGCGGTCAGCCCACGCTCGTTGCGGCCGCTCGCGACAAATCCGGTCAACGTCGTTTCGATCCGGCTCGCTGGAATCGGGAAATCGCTGCTCGCCGAATTGAATTTCCGCCCGTCCTTGCCGTCCGCCTCCGCGTACAGGATGTATTCTTCGCCGGGAATCAGCGATGCCTCTTCCGGAATCGGGTACAGGGCGCCGTCCTTGCGCCATCGCAGGCCGATATCGAACCAGGTTACATGCTCCGGTTCGGGGCCGTAGACACGTGCAAAATCAGGCCTGAACCGCTGCACGGAACGGGCTCCGTCGGCGTGTACGATGACCACTTCATAACCTTCCGGCGGCACCTCCGCCCGGTCGGCGCTGAACCGTACTTCGCCGGTGGCCGCATTGTAGGCTCCTCCTTTTACTGCAACGGATATATCCTGGGGGCTTGGCGGCGGCACGGAACGCCCCTGATCGTCGGTCAGCGCGATACGTTGGACCTTGAGCGTGGAGCCGGGCTGTATCAGCGAGTCGGGCGCCTGAGCCCGGTCATCGGGAGTGACCAGGGTGAATTCGACCCGGTTGACGATGCTGGCGGTTTCGCAGCCTGCCAGGCCGAGAGTCAATATGACGATCGCGGCAGCGATCAGCGTCCTTGTTGAACACACTATGATGGTCATTTTCTCTCTCCCTCCTCGGATTTCGTGAACGGTTTACGCCGGTTTCGGAGATTCTTTTCGCTGGCGCGAAATGTCCGGCAGATCGCCGGGGATGTCTTCGACAGGTGTCACAATATTCCTATCAGGACGTTTGCGAGGATGGACCCCCGGTCCGGAACGAATTCGCCACCGCCCGCCGCCGCCAGCGTTTCCAGGTATTTTTCCGAGTCGCGGTCGTCCCGTATGTGAACGGTGGATATGCGCTGGCCCGGGACCCGGGCGAATGCCCGAGCGACTTGCAAGGTCCGATCTTCTTCGTCTTCGTACGCATAAGCATCGGTTATGACGATAACTATACGGTCGCCAACGTCTTTCCGAAAGGAAGTATTGACCGCGACCTGGAGGGCGCTCAGCACCGCTTCGGGCAGATCCTGGTTGGTACCCCTCGCGTCGGTCGTCGAAATGGACCTCAGGAATCGATTGATGTCGCGAATGGCGCTGTCGCTATTGGTCAGGCGCCGCAACGGATGATGGCGGGTTGCCGGTCTCTGCAGCCTGTCGTTGAATGTCACGACCCCGATGCCAATTGACGGCATCATGCGTTCGAGTACCTGCACCACGATGTGCAATTCCCGCTTGAGAGACTCGATTTCGCCGCGCATGCTGCCCGTGGTGTCCAGCACGAAAACCAGGTCTGTTTCGGGAAGCAAAGACGTTCGCTCTTCGGGCTTGGGGCAGGCTCGCTGCGGAACTGCCGGTGTGGGAATGGGTTCCGGCGCCGGCTTGACCTCCCGAGCGGGTTCGGGCGATTCCGGGCAAACGGCACACGCCGGGCAGTCGGGTTGTTTGGGGCAGACCACGGGCCTGACTACCGGACAGGGCGGCGGCTCCGGGCAGGCGGTCGGCTCGATCGCCGGGCAGACAGCGCACTGCGGTACGCTGGGACAAACGGGACACTCGGGCGCCTCGGGACAGGCGGCCGGCTCGGGACAAACGGGGCACGGCGGCGCCTCGGGGCACGGCTCGGGGACGGGGCAGGTTACCGGAGCAGGTTGCGGTGTCGGCGGCTCCTGCTGCCGGGGAGTTGCCGCAAACAGCACCATGAATACGAGAGCGATCAGTATGAAGGCCCCCATTCCGGAGGCGAAGAGGTCTATGGCCGAGGTGCCGATCTGTTCCCGTTCCGCAGCGGGGGGCTTCACGACGATTCCGGCTCCGCCGTGGCTGTGATATTCCGGTTGCGAAGCCGGTTGATCAGGTTGTCGAGGCAGTATTGACCGGTTTCATTGAGGGCGCGTTCTTCCCTGCCGGAGGCAATGCTGGTGAGAAAGACGAGTATGGCGGACAGCCCGAGCGCCACCAGGGTGGTGTAGAACGCCACGCCGAGATTGGCGGTCAGCGTATTGATCCAGGATTCCAGCTCCGCGTGGTCCTGCAGATCCGGAAGCGTGCTTGCGCCGGCCAGAGCCAGGCTGATGCCGATCAGGGTCCCGATGAAACCGAGGGTTGGCAGCAGCCAGGTGAGGTATCTCAACATGTTGTAGCGAAGGCCGATCTCGTGCTGAAAGTACTCCACGCTGGAGTCGAGCACGGCCTGAGACTCGCCCACCGAACCGGTCGCCCGATACTGCAGGATGACCCGGTGCACCAGCCGATGCAGATGCCGATCGTTTCCGGCCCCGTCGCGTTTGATGAGCTCCTGCAGTTCCTGCACTTCCGCGTCGCTCAACAATTGGCTCTTGCCGATGGCCAGCAGATTCTTGTCGATCTGTCGACGCGCATCGACCGTACTGTAAAGGCGCACGAACGTCTCTCCGGTTCCCAGGGCGAACATGAAATGCAGAAGGTTCTGCACCGTCATGGGATAGAGGGGACTTTGCCGGTCCAGCATGACGATCGAGAACACGGAGTCCGGAGATGGTCCGAAGCTGAGCAGCGTCAGCGCTATGCCGGCCGCAAGCATGCTGACCAGCGCCGCGACGATGCGCAGATCGTCCTGGTGAATCCGGCTGAGGTCCAGCCGGAATCGATTCGAAAGCTCTGGTCGAAGAACCCCCACAGGGACCGATCGAAGACGTTTCGACGAAGCCACTTTGTTTCCTTCCCCGTGGCCCAGGCGACCCCCCGGCTTCTGGGCCGATCTGTTCCCGAAACGCATGGTGGCAGCGTTTGGGAAACTCCGCGACCATCATCCAACAAGTGTTGGCGGGGGACAACCGGATGCGGCAATCGGGCAAGCGCGCCAGGCACCCAGTCGGAGCAGAGACCGATATCGGGTTTCGTCCGGGATCGCCCTCATTTGCGAAGCAGTCTCATCGCGCAGATAATCCGGTTTCCGGCAGGCAATTGGGAGAGTGTCCCGTGGCAAAAGCGATTCACACCATGATCCGCGTCCTTGACCTGGATAAGTCGATGGACTTCTACAAGCGCGCTTTCGGCCTTGAACTCGCCGAGCGTTTCGACTTCGACGGCTTCACGCTGGCCTACCTGCGCAACGACGAAAGCGAGTTCGAGATCGAGCTCACCTGGAACCACGGCCAGGAGGACGCCTACACGCACGGCAGCGGCTATGGCCATGTGGCGTTGTCCGTCGACGACTGCGCCGCCGAGCACGACCGCCTGGTGGCGGAGGGGCTCGGCCCGAACCCGGTGAAGCAGATGACCCACGACGGGCAGAAACTGGCCAGTTTCTTTTTCGTGCAGGACCCGGACGGCTACAAGATCGAGGTGGTCGAGCGCCAGGGGCGCTACGTGTAAGTGCTGCGGTATCTCTCGACGCGTACGAAATCGCTACGCGCCGAGAGCCGCCTGCCAGTCTGTATCGCTGCGCGATCGACGGGTAGGGCGAATCGGCTATCGGAGACGGGTTCCTGCATGGCCGGCCCCTTTCGCCCAACCGCACACATCCAACAATCGACCCGCGTCAACCACCAACGACCACCACTGACGATCGAGCCATCAGGGTGATTTCACGCTGCGGGTTGCGTTGTGATTGGCGGCTTGACGGGCGCACCTGTCCCTGGCCGATGGCACCGGCAACCCCCCGGTGTCATACTTGCGGGATGAATCGTGCCGCGGTTCTCAAGCGTTTGCGCTCCGTGTTGCCGGCCGGTTGCCTGGTCACCGAGGGGGCGGCGCTCAAGCCCTATGAGACGGATGCGCAGACAGCCATTCGGGAGATTCCGTGGGCGGTCGCCCTGCCGGAAGCCGAGGATCAGGTCAGGGAAATACTGGCCGTCTGCCGGGAGCACGATGTTCCGGTGGTGCCGCGGGGCGCCGGAACGGGGCTTTCCGGCGGCGCCCGGCCGGTCAAGGGCGGCCTGGTGCTCGCGCTCTCCAAGCTCAACCGCATCCTGGAGATCGATCTCGACAACTGCGTTGCCCGGGTACAGCCCGGGGTGCGCAACTTGGCCGTGAGCGAGGCGGCGGCGCCCCACGGCCTTTACTATGCACCGGATCCTTCCTCTCAGTTGGCCTGCAGCATCGGCGGCAACGTCGCCGAAAATTCCGGCGGCGTGCATTGCCTGAAGTACGGGCTCACCGTGAACAACGTGGTCGGCCTGCGCGTGCTGACCATGGATGGGGAGACGCTGAACCTGGGCGGCAAGGGGTTCGACTATCCGGGCTACGACCTCATGGCGCTGATGTGCGGCAGCGAGGGGTTGCTGGGCGTCGTCATCGAAATCACCGTGCGGCTGCTGCCGAACCCGCCGGGGAAACTGGTGCTGCTGGCGGCGTTCCGCAGCCTGCCCGATGCGGGACAGGCGGTGACCGACATCATCAGGAAGGGCATTGTTCCGGCGGGGCTCGAGATGATGGACGCGCTCGCTGTTCAGGCGACGGAAGATTTCGCGAACGCCGGCTATCCCCGGGATGCGGCGGCCATCCTGCTCTGCGAACTCGATGGGGCGGAGGACGAACTCGATGCGCTCGAGGCCGCCGTCGAGCCCGTTCTCGAGGGCAATGCCGCCTACGATATCCAGCGGGCCCGGGATCCGGAACGGCAGGCGCGCCTCTGGTCCGGGCGCAAGGCGGCCTTTCCGGCCATGGGCCGCATCACGCCGGACTACTATTGCATGGACGGCACCATTCCGCGGCGGGCGCTCGCGGATGTGCTCACGGGGATCTCGGACCTGTCCCGGGAATTCGGGCTGGCGGTCGCCAACGTCTTTCACGCCGGCGACGGCAACCTGCATCCCCTCATCCTCTACGATGCCAATCGGGAGGGCCAGCTCGAGCGGGCCGAGCGGCTCGGCGGCAGGATCCTGGAACTCTGTGTGGGCGTTGGCGGTACGGTTACCGGGGAACATGGCGTGGGCGTCGAGAAACTGGACCAGATGTGCATACAGTTCGGCCCGGAGGAACTGGCCCAGTTCGAACGGGTCAAGGAAGCCTTCGACCCGGCGCGGCTGCTCAATCCCGGCAAGGGCATACCGCGGCCGACCCGATGCGTGGAACTCGGCGGCATGCACGTCCACGAAGGGAACCTGCCGTTCGCCGCAATGGAGCGGCTCTGAGCCGGGCGCCGCACGGAACTCAGAGGGGCACGGCTGGGGGAACCGGGTGAAGGTCGCGGATGCGACGCCGCCCGGTGGGGATGAGGCCAGGTGGTTGAAAGCGACAGAACCGCTGAACTGACCGAAACGGTACGGGAAGCCCGGGCACGGCAGGGCAAACTGGCCGTCTTCGGGTCTCGCAGCAAGAGCTGGTGTCTCGCGAACGCCGAGGGCGAACTGCTGGCGGTCGCCGGGCATTCCGGAATGGTCGACTACCACCCCGAGGAACTGGTCGTGACCGCCCGTGCCGGTACGCCCCTCGCGGAATTGACCGAACTGCTTGCGGAGCACGGCCAGTACCTGCCGTTCGAGCCGCCCCTGGTGGGCGGTGGCGGCACCCTCGGCGGCGCCGTGGCTTCGGGTTTCGCCGGGCCGGGACGTCCCTGGCGCGGTTCCGTGCGTGACAGCGTGCTCGGGGTGGAGATGCTGAACGGTCTGGGCGAGCGGCTGGTATTCGGCGGACAGGTGATGAAAAACGTCGCCGGATACGACCTTTCAAGGTTGCAGGCGGGCGCCTGCGGCACCCTGGGGCTGCTGCTCTCCGTCAGCCTGCGCCTGCTGCCGCTGCCCGAGGTGGAGGAAACACGGGGTCTGGAGTGCTCCGCGGCCGAGGGTCGGGAACTCGTGCGCCGCTGGGCGCAGTCTTCCCTGCCGGTGACGGCGACCCGCCATAGCCGTGGGCGGCTCCACGTCCGGCTCTCCGGGGCTGAATCTCCGGTGCGCAGGGCGGCGGCTGGCCTGGGCGGAGAACGAAGCGTCGACGGCTCGGTGTGGAACGATCTTCGCGACCGCGCGCTGTCCTGTTTCGAACGGCGCCCGGGGCGGACGCTCTGGGAAGTTGTCTGCCCCCCGGCTGCGCCGCTGCCGCCGCGGGAAGGAGAGGGGAAGAATCGGGAGGATGCGGAATGCGTGATCGAGTGGGCCGGCGCGCGCCGCTGGTGGTCGACGCAGCTCCCGGACGATGAGGTGCAGGCTTACGCGGCCGGCGTCGATGGCCGCGCGCTGCCGGCCTATGGCGGGCCGGTTCTCGACGGCGCGATCTCAATTCGCCTGAAACGGGCGTTCGACCCCGACAACGTACTCAACCCCGGAATCGTCGATGCAGACACGCCTGCCTGACAGCCTGCTGGCCACCGCACAGGGGCGGCGGGCGGATGAAATCCTGCGCTCCTGCGTGCACTGCGGCATGTGCAATGCGGTCTGCCCGACCTACCAGTTGCTCGGCGACGAACTGGACGGGCCGCGCGGGCGCATCTATCTCATCAAGGGGCTTCTCGAGGCAGCGGAAGCCGATGCGGCGAGCGTGCGCACGGTGCGCACCCACCTCGACCGTTGCCTGACCTGCCGGGGCTGCGAGGTCGCCTGCCCGTCCGGGGTCCAATACGGGGAACTGCTGGAAATCGGCCGGGAGGCGATGGAAGAGCGGACCCGGCGCGCACCCTGGGATGCGGCGGCACGGCAATGGCTCGGCCGGGTCGCGCCAAAACCGGAGCTGTTTGCGCGTTGGGTCGGCCTCGGCCGCTGGTTCAAGTGGCTTTTGCCCGGGGCGCTCGGAAAGATGCTGCCCCGGCGGGCGCAGGAACGAGGCGACGAATCGGCGCCGCGGCCGGGTCCGGAATTCCGCTCTGCTCGCCGCGTGCTGATGTTGCGGGGTTGCGTGCAACGCGTTGCGACACCGGCGGCGAACGCCGCCGCGGAGAGGCTCTTGAATGCCAACGGCATCGAGGTGGTCTGGGCGGAAGAGGAAGGCTGTTGCGGCGGCTTGAACCTGCATCTCGGCCAGACCGGGGCGGCCCTCGAGTTCATGCGCAGGAACATCGACGCGATGCGGCCGCTGCTCGGCGGCGTGGAAGTCATCGTTTCCACCGCGAGCGGCTGCGGTGTCACCGTGAAGGACTACGGACGCCTGCTGAACGAAGATGCCGAATACGCGGCGGATGCGGCGCGGATCGGCGGCATGACCCGGGATCTTGCCGAGGTGGCGGCGCCGTTCACGGAATTGGCGAGCCGCAACAACGGCGGATTCAGGAAGGTGGCCTGGCATGCGCCCTGTACGCTGCGCCACGGCCAGCGCGTCTCGGGCATTGTCGAGGAACTGCTGACCCGGGCCGGGTTCGAACTCGTCGCCGTGCCCGATGCGCATCTCTGTTGCGGTTCCGCCGGAACCTACTCGCTGCTGCAGAGCCGGCTGGCGGGGCGGCTCAGAGACAACAAGCTCGCGAACCTGATGGCCGGGGCGCCGGACGTCATCGTCACCGCCAACGTGGGCTGCCAAACGCACCTGGCTTCCAGCGCCCGGGTGCCGGTGCTGCATTGGGCGGAGTTGCTGGCCCGGATTGCGTGACTCCCAACGCGTGACTTGGTACGTTACGGACCAGACACGTCTCGTTCCCGCTCGCGGCCAGGGAGGAGCAGCGGGAGCGGCCGCGGGTTCCGAGCCGAAGGTGAGCAGCGATGCGCGCCCGGTGCGCGGTCCCACCGAGGGAGGATTTCAACAGATGGAGGAACGGAGGAGACGGAAATGCTGAATCGCTCGCGTGATTTATTGGGAACTGGCCTTTGGCTGCCGGTGGGGGTGGCTCTGGCCCTTGCACCGGGTGTCTTGAGCGGGCCGGTGCAGGCCGGGGAGGCGGCGAGCCGCGGGGAGGCGCTCGTCGAGGAGATCATCGTCACCGCGCGCAAGCGGGACGAGTCGATGCAGGAGATTCCGGAGTCGGTATCGGCCATCTCCGGGTTCGAGCTCGACCAGAGCAGCATCACCCACATCAACGACATCGGGCTCAGGGTGAGCAACCTCAACCTGTCGTCCCGGGCGGACGGCAACCCCAACGTGACGATCCGCGGGGTGGGCTCGTTCGGCAACACCCAGGGGGTCGGGTTCTACGTGGACGGCACCCAGATCTTCGTCGATGCCTCGGCGGAGTTCGGCGACATGGAGCGCCTGGAAGTGCTCAAGGGTCCCCAGGGAACGCTCTATGGCGGCAGCAACATCGGCGGCGCGGTCAAGTTCGTCACGCGGCGCCCGCAGCTCGGCGAACTCGGCGGCGACTTCCAGGTCGAAGCCGGCGGGCAGGACATGCGGAATTACCAGGCGATCGTCAACCTGCCGGTGGGCGAGCGCGTGGCGGTGCGCGTTTTCGGCTATTCGAAGGAGGACGACGGCTTCGTCAAGGCCATCCGGCCGGAACGCCGCAACGGGCGCTCCAACGAGACCGATACGCTCTGGCCGTACGGCATCCCCGCGAACAACCCGGGCGCACCCAATGCCTATCGCAAGGACGTGGTAGAGAAGTGGCGGAAGTATCCCAACGAACGCGACGAGATCGGCCTCAGGGCATCGATTCTCGCCGAACTCAGCGACCGTACGACGATCTACGCGGCGGTCCGTCACAACGAACTCGACGCGGGCAACAACAACTGGCGGGTCGAGGATGCCACCGACCTGAGATACAGCCGCAAGCGAGACCTCACTTTCGCCGGCCGCAACGACCGGAAAACCACCGGGGGGCTCCTGGAGTTCTCACACGATTTCGATCTGGGCAACCTCACCTACCTGGGCGCGCTCACCGATGCGAATGGCCTGCGTACCACGGACCTCGACGTGAGTTCCGAAGTCGGCTTCGACCTGGTCCGGCCGGAGAAGACGGATGTGCAGACCCACGAACTGCGTTTCACCTCCTCCGGGGAGGGGCCGTTCGAATGGCTGGTGGGCGCCTACTACGCCAAGTGGGAGAACGACTGGGACTCCTGGGCGAGTTTCTACCAGACCACGGAAGTGCTCTGTAACCTGTTCGGGGACTGCGGCCGCCCGGGCTCCCTCGGTATCCTGGAGCCGCTGTCGCCGGATGCGCGCAATGCGCTGGCCAGCGCCTCGGCGGACCCGAGGCTCGGCACGCCGGTACAGACCCCGACCTTCGAGCAGGAAGCGGGCCTGCGCCTGTACTTCCCGTTCGAGAACCGGGCGCGGCAGCGCACCAACAAGGCGCTGTTCGCCACGGGCAGCTACCGCACCGGTAACTGGGAATTCGGCTTCGGCGCCCGGGTGGACAAGTGGAAGGCGGACACCCTCGACCGCAACAAGGATTACTGGGTGAACTTCCTCGGCTTCTATCCGGACTACCCGGACTACCTGGACCAGGGCAGCACGGAATTCCTGCCGAAGGCATCCGTTTCCTACTTCGCGGAAAACGGCATGCACATCTACGCCAGCTTCGCCAAGGGATTCGAGCCGGGCAACTACAACCTCTATACCCAGGAAGGGGTGCCGTCGCTAGTGCCCTACGGCAAGGAAACCGCCAACAACTACGAGATCGGCGTGAAGGGCTCGACTTTCCTGGGCTCGGGCGAGCTGGACTTCAACATCGCGGCCTTCTACATCGACTACACCGACCGGCAGTTCGAACTGCAGAACCAGATCGCCGTCGGCGGCATCATCGAGAACATCCTGAACGCCGGGAACTCGGCGCAGTACGGCATCGAATTCGACTTCGTCTGGGCCGTGAACGACCGCCTGACGATATCCGGCGGCGGCGGTATGGTGGACGCCGACTTCTCCGGCGACAGCGCGGTATTCGATGTCATCAACCGGGTGAGCGATGTGAGCAATCACTTCCCGCCCTGGATCCCCAAGCATTCCTACAACCTCACGGCGCAGTACCGCCAGCCGCTGACGGAAGGCCTGGAACTGCTGGTGCACGGCGCCGTGGTGGGCAAGGGGCCGTTCTGGTTCAACACGGAGAACACGGTCAAGCATCCGGCCTACACGGTCTTCAACCTGCGGGTGGGTGTGGAACACGAACGCTGGTCGCTGGCGCTGAACGTCAAGAACGTATTCGACGAGAACTACTACACCGACGGGTCCGTCTGGCCCGGGGACTCGGTGCCCGGCTGGCACCGGAACGACCCGATCGGCCTGACCTTCAATCCCGTGATCGGCACGCTCGGACAACCACGGCTGGTCACCGGGGTGTTCAGCGTGAAGTTCTGATCAGGGCGCGACCAGCCGACAAGCGGGGTGCCGGCGGGCAGCGGGCAGGCTCGCACGCCGGCCTCGGACCCGCATCGGCAAGTGGAGCCCCATGGCGCGTTGACGATTCGCGCAGCACCGCCCCGCTACCGTACTATTGCCCGCGAGGCCCGCGAGGCCCGCGTTTAGCGGGCTTCGGTTCGTTTTGGGGAGGACCAATGGACGTTCCAGCCGAGACGCCGCTGTACTGCGTTGCCGGGCGGCGCTAACGAGAGCGACCGGCAGCGGCTGTTCGCCGCGGTGGAGGCCTGGCGCGCCCGGTGATGCGCCCCGGATTGGACGGTGATAAGGTTCCGGGCGGGCGTGGCAGGGCACGCGTGCGGTCGGCCGCGGTGGATCATCGGGGAGGACTCTAGAGGTATGCAGGCTAAGCGAAGGCGTAGCGCACAGGAGCGCAATGTCAACCGGATTCGCAACGGCATCATCGGTTTTGCCGCTGTCATTGTCGCCCTGGTGGTCGGATACGGCCTTGTTTACAGCACCGGTGGAACGGATTCGGACGGTTTCGTCGAAGGCGAGCACTATCGCCTGATCGACGATCCGCCGCGGCGCCGGCCGGAGGACGCCATCGCCGTTACCGAGTTTTTCTCCTACGGTTGTGTCCACTGCCGGAACTTCGAATCGCTTGTTACGGACTGGAAAAGCGATCTGCCGGACGATGTGCGGTTCGAGCGCTCACCGGTGTCCTTCAGCGCCGCCTGGGCAATGCTCGCGAAAACCTACTTCGCCCTGGAACAGGCCGGCGCTCTGGAGGCCAATCACGAACGCATCTTCCGGGCGATTCACGACAACGGCCGGCAGTTCCTGACTCCCGGAGACATTGCCGACTTCGTGGCCGGCCGGGGAATCGAGCGGCAGGCATTCCTGGACGCTTACAATTCACAAGTGGTGCGCCGCAGGGCGGCCGAACAGGATGCCCGGCAGCGCCGCCTCGCCATCGCCACCACACCGACCATGGTCGTGGCGGACCGTTATGCCGTCACCATGGATGCCGGCCGGCGGGCGGCCCTGGAAATCGTCGATTACCTCATCGGCCTGGAGCGCGGCGATGCGGGCTAGTGCTCCGTCAAGCCAAAATCTACGGGTAGGCGCATGGGATTTTTGGTTTCTGGCAAGGCGCGACGACGCCGCATGGCAGGCCCCATGCAAGGAGGAGCAACGCAGTCAGGGGCCAAAAAGACCCGCGAATACCCGTAGATTTTGGCTTGACGGAGCACTAGTGTCCTGCCTCGGCCAGGTTAAGGATGTCAGACTTTCTGAACCGGTACCGATTACCTTCCATGGTGTACTTGATTTTACTCGCTCGGATTTTCCGGCGGATCGTCGACTCGGATACACCGAGAAAGTCGCAAACCTCCCGCAACGTCATGAAATCGGAACCGCCGAACAACTGCATGGAATCGGTGATGTCGATCCCGATCACATGACCGGCTTTGTCATAACGGACGATTATGCCGTCGTTGTAGACGGACCTGGCTTCTATTTGCTCGGCGAAGTCGATCGTCAAATAGTCCCGTGCCGCGTCGTGATGAATTTTCATTCCTGCGCCTCAAAATTGATCATGACGGTGATTACGTCCCATGTGTGACTGCCTTCGACCGCCACCACCGCAATCGAGTTGTCATTTCGGCCTTCGATATGCTTGTAAGCAATGACTTTGTCCA
This sequence comes from Candidatus Azophilus sp., assembly GCA_965220425.1. Classification (GTDB taxonomy): domain Bacteria; phylum Pseudomonadota; class Gammaproteobacteria; order Pseudomonadales; family Azotimanducaceae; genus Azophilus. The sequence continues at coordinate 1,501,044 of OZ244830.1, forward strand.
TGGATTGCCTGATCACGCCATCCGGAATCCGGAGTACGTCCTCAACGTTTCGTGGCGATATTCCTCGCTGGATCATTCGCTCGACAGCGTGGGACCGGTACGTAAACTCCATGAATGGCACAGGATAGACGGGAACTGAAAACTAGTCAAATACTGGTCAAGTAACCTCCAAAACCGCCATTCGACATACAGTGCTCAAGCGGAAACCAAGTGCTCGAGCGAACAGTTCAAGGTTTACGCCGCCGGCCCCGAGCGCCTTTTTTCATTCCCCGTGTTGTGCGGTCCTTCCGCGATTGTTATTTTGCGGCGCGTTTTGATCACATGAATCAAGGGTGACTATGAAGCTGGGAACGCTGTTCGGGTACTCGGGGCGCAAGATCAGCGTGCCGATCGACGCGATCAGGCACGCAGAGAGCCTGGGGTACGATTCCGTCTGGACCTCGGAGGCTTACGGCTCCGATGCGATTTCGCCGGCGGCGTGGATCCTGGCGCAGACGGAGAGGATCAAGGTCGGCACCGCCATCATGCAGATGCCGGCGCGCTCGCCGGCCATGGCCGCCATGACGGCGATGAGCCTGGCGGAGTTGTCCGGCGGCCGCTTCATCTGCGGTCTGGGCGCTTCCGGCCCGCAGGTTGTGGAAGGCTGGCACGGCGTGCCCTACGGCAAGCCCCTCACGCGGCTGAAGGAATACGTGGGGATCATGCGGCAAATCTTCGCGCGGGAGGCGCCGGCGACCTTCGATGGCGAGATGTACCAGTTGCCGTATGCCGGTGCGGATGCGACCGGGCTCGGCAGGCCCTTGAAGAGCATCATGCACTGCGAGGAGGACATTCCCATCTACGCGGCCAGCATCACGCCCAAAGGCGTGGAAGCCGCCGCGGAAGTGGCCGACGGCTTCTTCCCGATCTGGATGGATCCGGATCAGTGGGGCGTTTTCGAGGGGCCGATCACGCGCGGGCTCGCCAATGCCGGCGGCAAGGATCCGACCCGGTTCGATGTCGCCCCTTTCGTTACCGTGGTCATGGGCGACGATGTGGAACAGTGCATGATGCCGATCCGCGGCAGCATGGCGCTCTATGTGGGCGGCATGGGCGCGCGCAACAAGAACTTCTACAACGACTACGCCAGGCGGCTCGGATTCGAGGAAGATGCGGTCAAGATCCAGGATCTGTACCTGTCGGGCCGCCGGGACGAGGCCATGGCGGCGGTCCCTGCGGAACTCATCGATGCCTGCCACCTGGTGGGGCCGGCGGAGCGCATCCGGGACCGTCTGCAGCGCTGGCGGGAGGCGGAGAAGCGCGGCCACGTCTCCAGTATGATGATCGGCTGCCGGCAGCCGGAGGCGCTGGCGCTGGTCGCGGAGGAAATGCTCTGACGAATTGCGCCGTCGGGGCCAGCGGCGCCGACTTCGACCGCACGTTCGAAGCCTTTGCCGCGCACCGGTTTCAGTTTGACTGAGGCCCCCGATTTCACGAACCGACAGGACGGACCATGGACTACAGCAAGATCATCGTTGACGAGCCGCGCCCGCTGGTCCAGCGCATCACGCTGAACCGGCCGGACCAGCGCAACCCGCTGTCCAATGAACTGCGCGGTGAGATGTTTGACGCGCTGGAGGCCGCCGATACGGACCCGGATGTCCGGGTAATGGTCATCCGCGGGGCCGGGCCCTGTTTCTCGGCCGGTTACGACCTCAAGTCGAATACGGCGGATCGGCAGCCGTACTACACGGCCGGCGGGTTCGCCAACTGGCCCCGGCACGTGGTCGAGGGGTTCTTCAGGATCTGGGACCTGGCCAAGCCGGTGATCGCCCAGGTGCACGGTTACTGTCTTGCCGGCGGCACCGAACTGGCCACCGCCTGCGATCTGGTCTACGTGGCGGACACCGCCAGGATCGGCTATCCGACGGTGCGCGCCATCAGCCCGCCGGACAACCAGTTCTACCCCTGGATCGTGGGCCTGCGCCGGGCGATGGAGTTGATGCTCACCGGCGACCACATGTCCGGCGTCGAGGCGGCCGAGTGCGGCTTTGCCAACCGCGCCTTCCCGGAAGACGAGTTGCAGGAACGGGTGCTCGGCATCGCCGAGCGGGTGGCCATGACGCCGACGGACCTGCAGCAGATCAACAAGCGGGCCGTACACCGGCAGATGGACGCCATGGGCATCCGCGCCGGGATTCGCGCCGGTACGGAGATGCAGCAGCTTGCGACCTTCACGAAGACGACTCAGGCCCACATTGGCGAGATGCGCAAAGGGCTGACCCAGGCACTGTCCAAGCGGGATGCGGCGTTCGGCGACTATCGCACTGCCGGCGACCGCGAGGGATAAGCCCCCGCTCGGACTCCGATCGCCGACAGCCAGCATCGTGTTAAATTGGATTGGCTTGAAATTGATAAAAATCAATGGGCCAACAATTTTTTTCATGAAATTGTAAAGAGCGGTCGACGGGGGGCTGAGCCGTGGACATCGAACTGCCATCCGCCGGAGTCGTGTGGACGACGCTGGCCGTCTACTTTCTGACCCTGTTCGCCATCGGCGCCTGGGCCCGGCAGCGCACCCGGGACGGCGATTCCTATTTCATCGGCGGCCGCGGACTCGGGGCATTCGTCGGGTCGCTGAGCTATGCGGCCGGCTCGTCGTCGGCCTGGACCATTCTCGGGGTAAGCGGCATCGCCTTCAGCCAGGGTATCTCGGCTGTCTGGATGCTGCCCGGGACGCTGACCGGGCACGTGCTGGCCTGGTTCTGGCTCGGCCGGCGCCTGAACGATGTCGCGCACCGGAATCGCTGGGTGACGTTGAACGATCTGGTGGCCTCGGGCGTCAGCGGAGGTGAGCGCACGGTATTGTTGAGTCTCGCGGCGCTGGTCGTCTCCATTTCCTTCACGTTCTACGTGGCCGCGCAGTTTCAGGGCGCCGCGGCGACCTTTGCCAATATCATGAATGTGGGCGAGTTTCAGGCGCTGCTGCTCGGCGCCGGCATCCTGCTCGCCTATACCTTGCTGGGCGGCTTCTGGGCGGTCAGCGTGACCGATGCGCTGCAGGCGGTGCTCATGCTGTTCGCGGCGATCCTGCTGCCCGGGTTCGCGCTCGCCGCGGCGGGCGGCGTCGGCGGCCTGGCGGACGGGCTGGCGGCGGTAGCCTCACCCACGCAACTGTCGCTTACCGGCGAACACCAGGGGTTGCTGGCAGCGGGATTTCTGCTCGGCATGGTGAGCGTCGGCCTCGGTCCGCTCGGGCAGCCGCACCTCCTGAACCGGATCATGGCGATCCGGGATGTGGGCCAGTTGCGTACCGCGCGGGTGGTGGCGCTGGCCTGGTTCGTGATCGTGCTCGGCGGCATGTTCCTGCTCGGGCTCTGTGGCCATGTGCTGCTCGTGGCAACGCCGGTCGGCGACTCGGAGCAGGTCTTCTTCGCGATGACCAACCAGTTGCTGCCGGCGGTGCTGGCGGGTGTGATCATCGCCGCGGTGCTGTCGGCGATCATGTCGACGGCCGACAGCCAGTTGCTCGTCGCCGCCTCCGCGGTGAGCCACGATCTGATGCACAGCACCTCGCTTCTGGTTTCCCGGCTGGTGGTGCTCTTCGTCGGCATGCTGGCGGTGCTGGTCGCCTACGGCCTGCCGGATGCGATCTTCACACGCGTGCTGTTCGCCTGGAATGCGCTCGGCGCGGCATTCGGGCCGGTGGTGATCGCGCGGCTTCTGCGCTGGCCGGTGCGGCCCGGCGCGGTCATCGCAGCGGTGGGCACGGGGTTCGCGTTGACCGTGGTGTTTTATCTCGCGCCCGATACGCCCGGGGACCTCGCCGAGCGCGCCGCGCCCTTCCTGATCGGCGTTCTGATTCTACTGGTCGGCAAGCACCGCGGCTTGCCGCGCTAGTCCGCATTTTCGGCGACAAGGATTGTCAAACGAATCGGGTTTGCACCCGGCGACCGCCTTCCTGTCGGCCTGAGGCATCGCCTCGTTAGCGATTGCTTCGCCGCCGCCAAGCTGAAACAATCCGGCTCTCGCCGGGGGTTACGGTGAACGGTTCGCGCGGCCATCGGGGCTGGTGCTGTTGAGGGGGAACGCGATGAAAGTAGACGGCGGCGTCGGCTGGCGGCTGGACAAGGCGGGCGCCGAGGCCCGCGCGCTCGAAGAGATGGGCTACTCGGGCATCTTGAGCGCGGAGACCGGGCACGATCCGTTCTTCCCGCTGCTCATGGCGGCTCAGACCACCGGGAAAGTCGACCTGATGACCTCCATCGCGGTGGCGTTCGCGCGCTCGCCCATGACGCTCGCCCATGTCGGCCATGATCTGAACGCCGCATCGAAGGGCCGCTTCGTACTCGGCCTCGGTTCGCAGATCCGGCCTCATATCACCAAGCGCTTCAGCATGCCCTGGTCGAACCCGGCGCCGCGCATGCGGGAATTCATACTGGCCCTGCGCGCCATCTGGGCCAACTGGCACGAGGGCGAGCCGCTGCAGTTCACCGGCAAATTCTACCGGCATACGCTGATGACGCCGTTCTTCGCGCCCACCAATACCGAATATGGGCCGCCCCGCGTTTTTCTTGCCGCGGTAGGCCCTTTGATGACCGAGGTGGCCGGCGAGGTGGCCGATGGGGTTTTCGTCCATTCGTTCACGACGGAGAAGTATCTTCGGGAGGTGACGTTGCCGGCGCTGGAACGGGGGTGGGCAAAGGCCGGGAAGAAGCGCGAAGACTTCGACATCAGCTATCCGGCCTTCATCGTCACCGGCCAGACGGAAGAGGAGATGGCCAGGGCCGATGTGCAGACGCGCCGCCAGATCGCCTTTTACGGTTCGACCCCGGCCTACAAGCCGGTGCTCGACAGCATCGGGGCAGGCGAACTGCAGCCCGAACTGAACGCCATGTCGAAACAGGGCCGCTGGGAGGAGATGGGGAATCTCGTCAGCGACGACATGCTCAACGATTTCGCTGTCATCGGCGAACCGCGGACGATCCCGGGCCGGTTCAAGGGCCGCTTCGGCGACCTGGTGGACCGGACCGGCGCAGCCTACGGGGGCATGCCGGACAGTATTCAGCGCGAAATCGTGGCGGAATTGACGGCAGCCTGAGTCGCGCGGGGAACCATCGAGCTTACCGGGCCGGCCCAATGTTCGAGAACGTCTTGCGGGGTCTGCAGAACAGGCTGACGCGTCGTTCGAAGCCCGTCGCGGCGCCGCCTGGCGCCGCCCCGGCGGGGCAAACACAGGAACCGGACCGGCCCGCCAGGTTCAGAACGGCGCCGCCGCGCCAGATTCCGCTCTCCAGCGAACAGATCGATGAGATCATGGCTGCCCAGTGGAACATGCGGGTGGCGACCGTCGGGCCCGGGTCACGCATCAATCTCACGCCGGTGTGGTTCGGCTGGGCAGGGGGGGCCATCTACTTTTTCGGGCGGGGTCAGAAGATCGTCAACCTGCGCCGCAATCCGGTATGCACGGTGATCGTCGACCGGAACGAGAAGTTCCCGGAGTTGCAGGGCATCATGCTGCAGGGGCACGGCCGGGTGCTCGAGGATGTGGAGGCGGAGAACAGCGACCCCCATCTCGTCGACGTGCGCGCCCAGATCGGGATGAAGTACAACGGCGGCTTTGGCCAGCCGCTGCTCGATGCGCCGCCGCCGTTCGCCGCCACCGCCCGGGGACGCAACCGTCGCTGGGTGGTCATGGCGCCGGAATACATCGTGTCCTGGGATCATTTGAAGCTGCCCAACAAGTCATCCAGGAATAAATAAGAATCTATTTATTCAAAATTGTTCTTAAATTTGCGTTTCCGACCAGGGTGACTTCGTCTCCATTCTTTCTTCATAATAGACGGCCGTCCACGAGATTCCGATTGGAGAGGATGGAAACCGTTTTGCAAGCATGGCGGAAGGACCGCCTGCCAGAGACTGCTGCGCGCTTCAGAAACTGTCGGGCGAATGCCGTTGCAGGCGTCGTCGGCCGTTGGCGCCGTATCGATTCCAGGTATCGCTTCAGGGCGCTCTGCGGCATGGCGGCTGGGCTGGTCCTGGGCGCCTGCCTCGCGTTTTCCAATGTCCCGACGCACCAGGGTTACCGGACCGTGGCGCTTGCCAAACCGGCGCTGCCCAGCATCCCGTGGGAAGAGCGGGTTGCCGCATTCGGAGGCAAGCTCGGTCTGGCATTCGGCCTGGAGACTGGCCTGGCATTCGAGTTCGCCGAGTGGATTCTCGAGGCTGCCGACCGGCAGCGCCTGGAACCAGAGTTGATCGCGAGCCTGGTACGGGTGGAAAGCGGGTTCAGAAAGCATGCCCGTTCCCATGTGGGCGCCGTCGGCCCGGCGCAGGTGCAGCCGCGCTACTGGACCGAATTCTGCGGCGGCGACGACCTGACCGATCCGCGCTTCAACGTTCATTGCGGCGCGCAGGTGCTGGCTCACCTGAAGGAACTGTGCGGCGGCGGCGATTGCGCGCTGGTTGCCTACAACGTCGGCAGGAACAGTACCCGCAAACAGGCGGCCCGCCGCTTCGTCTCGAAAATCGACTACCATCTCCTGCAACTAAAGACCCTGTAGCGGATAGAGCGGTCGCTGGCGTTGCATTGCCGTGCGCGCCGCGGTGTCGTGCACGACCGTATCCGCGATTCAATGCCACTGACCCCTTGATCCTGACCCGGCTTTCAACCACTCTGACGCCTTGATTTTCAAGGGGGCGGTTACGTGGCCCAGTACGGAGTTGTCATGTTTCCCACCGACTACGCCATTGCGCCGGCTGTCCTCGCGCCGGCGCTCGAGGCAAGGGGATTCGAGTCGCTGTTCGTTCCCGAACACACCCACATTCCGTCGAGCCGGCGGACGCCCTGGCCGGGCGGGGGCGAACTGCCCAGGGAATACTGGCACTGCCATGACCCGTTCGTGGCCCTGGCGACCGCGGCCACGGCGACGACTACCCTGAAGCTCGGCACCGGCATCGGACTGGTCACGGAGCGGGACCCGATCGTCATGGCTAAACAGGCAGCGACCCTCGATCATCTCTCCGGCGGCCGGTTGCTGCTCGGCGTGGGCGCCGGATGGAACGTCGAGGAGATGGCGAGCCACGGTGTGGAATTCGCTGACCGGTGGAAGGTGCTGCGCGAGCGAGTGTTGGCGATGCGCGAGATCTGGACCAGCGAAGAAGCGGAGTTTCACGGCGAGTTCGTCGACTTCGAGCCGCTCTGGTCGTATCCGAAGCCCGTGCAGCCCGGCGGCCCGCAGGTACTGCTCGGCGCCTCGTCGAAGTGGGCCTGGCCGCGAATCGCCGAGTACGCCGACGGCTGGTGTCCGATCTATCAGAATCCTCAGCGGGCGATCGCCATGGGGTCAACGGACTACGCCGGCGGCATGCGCGCAACGCGGGAGGCCTGGGCGGAAGCCGGGCGGGCCGGAGAGCCGGACTTCACGATGTACGGCGTCCCGCCGAGTCGGGAACGCGTCGAGGAATTGATCGAGATGGGCTTTAACCGCATCGTCTTCGGGCTGCCGCCGGCGGACGCGGACACGGTCATGCCGGCCGTTGACAGGTACGCGGAAATAGCCCACGCCATCGGAGGCTGAATCGGTCCCGGGCAGGCGCCTCGCCTGTCTCGGTGCGACGCGGGACTATTGCCGCGCCGCACGCCCACTCTCGTCAGTGGAATCGCTGTTGTTCCCTTCGCGTCAGCGCTCCGCTCGCCGGGGTGAGAACTGCTGGATCAGCGACTCTGAGCCCTTGATCCCGGTCAGTATCCCGCTGCGCCTGCCCTGATCGTCGCGGCGAACGCTTGATCGAGCGGCTCGTAGGTTTCCCGCCCGGGCTTCATGACATACAGGGGATCGGCAACGGTATCGGGGTCGTAGCCTTCCTTCTTCAGGTTGCCCTTCATCATCTTGAAGGTGCCGGTCACGTCCAGGTCTGCCTGCAGGCGCAGAAAGACGGGCCGTGCGTAGGCGGGGAGTTCACGGTTGACATAGGCCGAGAAGTCCTGCAGGTCGAGGGCGTCCAGGCCGGGTTCGAGCACCAGCGACGCCATGCCGGCGCGGCCGTCGGCATTGGCGATCTCAACGCCGTACACGTTGCAGAAACGGACCTGGGGATGACCGTTGACGATTTCGCCGACTTCATTGGTCGACACGTTCTCGGACTTCCAGCGGAACGTATCGCCGACCCGGTCGACAAACTGGTAGTGGGGGAATCCGGCCGTAAAGCCGACGTCGACCTCGCTGAGCAGGTCGCCCGTGTTGAACCAGGCGTCCCCGTCTGCAAGGGCGTTGCGCAGAATCTTCCGCTCGGTCGCCTCGGGGCTGGTGTAGCCCTCGAATACCGCTTCTTCGGAGATCCTGCCCAGCAGCAGACCGGGTTGACCGGATGCAACGGGAATGCAACGGCCCTGCTCATCGCGCACGATCTCATCGACATCGGTGTCGTATTCCACCAGGGCGATCTCGGCGGTTGTCATGCCGACGGTCCTGTCCTTGTTGAGCAGGTTGGCGAAGGCCACGTTGCCTTCGCTCGCTCCATAGAATTCGCTGATGCGGCGGATGCCGAACCGTTGCTTGAATCCCATCCAGACATCCGGGCGCAGGCCATTGCCGATGACAGTCTTGAGCGGGTTCCTGTGATCGTCGGGCCGGGCCGGGGTATTCACGAGATAGCGGCACAACTCGCCGATGTAAACCAGGCAGTTCGTCCTGTGTTCACGTACTTCGCGCAGGAAATTACCGGCCGAGAACCTGCGGCGCAGGAATATGGAAGCGCCTGATGCGATGGCTGCGCCGGCGCCGACGATCAGTCCGGTACCGTGATACAGCGGCAGACACAGGTACAGGCGGTCTTTCTCAGTGCACTTCAATCCGGCCCAATGGGACATGCCGGCCGAAGCCAGAAAGCGCCGATTGGACCAGATGGATGCCTTGGGCAGCCCCGTGGTGCCGGAGGTGAACAGGTAGGCTACCCGGTCGCCCAGCTCCACTTCCCGGGAGTCGGGCAGGTTGTCCGCGGATGCCGCTTCGCTCTGTGCGGCCAGGTCGACCGCCCAGTTCGGCGCCGGGGCGCCCGCGTCGGGCACATACAGGTAGTCGCTGCCTTCGCCGAGGGACAGTTCACCCTTTACGCCGGCCAGCGCCTCGGTCAACTCCTCTCCGAAAATGCACGCTTTCGAATCGGTGGTACCGATGCAGTGCGCCAGCGGCCGTTCCCGCAGGTTGGTATTGATGAGCCCGGCGACCGCGCCGAGTTTGTTGAGCGCCGTCACGGCGGCGAGGAACTCGATGCGGTTCTCCATCAGGAGGCTCACCACATCGCCCGGCCGGATACCGCGCGCCTTGAGGCAGTGGGCGTAGCGGTTGGCGAGCGCGTTGAATTCCGCCCAGGTGACGGTGCGGCCCTCGAATAGGATCGCCGGGCGGTCGCCGAACGTCCCGGCGTTGCGTTCCACCTGCCGGGCGAAGCAGTCTTTTTCCTCGGCGGGACGCGGCTCGAGCCTTTTCTTCAATGCAAAGAGACCCGGCATCTGGACCAGCACCGACAGGGTGTCACGAAGTCCCATGTGCGTCTCCTAACCTCGACTTTTCCCCCGAAGCGCCCAACCCTAGGTGGTTGGACCACCAGGTCTGCCTTGCTTCCCGGTGGCCGTCGAATTCCGTTCCTGCGGAGCCTGTTCTCGAAGCGGCGCCTGCTCGCGCTCCTGCATCGACAGCATCCACCGGTCGAGCCGGCGCCGCGCCGGCGGAATGTCGAGGGCCACGAAGGCAGCGCCCAGCGGCAGCATCCAGAAGCCCAGCACCGGCAGAAATCCGAGTACGCCGCCGATCATGAACAGGACGCCGACGACGGTCCGGGCGCCGGGCGGTACGTGGTCTCGGCCCCAACGCAGCGTACGGTACGTATAACCGGCGATCCGGCGGCGCAGGGCTACGGCGGCCATCAGACCATGATCGGGCGGCCGTCGTCGGGCGCATCGTGTTCGCCCGGATGCGCGCGGCGCGGCAGATCCGGATCGATGGACCGGAAGCGGTAGATGCCGTCTTCGTTCAGGGTGCGCTCGATGCGGTTCTTGTGCATGAGCAGGTGCAGGTGGGCGATGGCTTCGCCGAGCGCCATCGTCATCTGCCAGGCGTCGAGTTTCCGGGCGAACAGCACCGGCAGCAGGTCCTTGGCGACCGCGGGTTCGACGCAGTGTTCCTCAATGGCCAGCATCCGGTCTTCGTGGTGGCCGATCAGGTCGCGCAGCCGCTGGCGGACGCCCTTGAACGGCAGATTGTGGGCCGGCAGAACCAGGGTATCGTCGGGCGTGTCCAGGAACCGGTCGTGGGAGTCCATCCAGGCCTTGAGCGGATTCGCCTCCGGCTCGGTGGGGAAGACGCTCACGTTCGAGGTGATGACCGGCAGTATCTGGTCTCCGGAAATCATGAGCTTCAACGCATCGCAATACAGGCAGGCGTGCTCCGGCGAATGGCCGGAACCCACCACGACCCGCCAGTTGCAGCGGCCGATGGCCAGTACGTCGCCGTGCTCGAGGCGCCGATAGCCGGACGGCATCTCGGGCATGGCCATCGAATCGCTGCGCCGCCGGTTCCACATGCCCGACAGATTCTCCAGGTAGTCCTCGGACATGCCGGCCCGCCGGTAGAACTGCTGGCCGAGCCAGGAGGAGTGGTGGCTGCCGTTGCTGCTCGAGAATGCCCGCGCCTGATAATACTCGGCCCGGGTCATGTAGAGGGGGCAGCGGAACGCGTCGGTGATCGCGCGGGCCTGGCCGATGTGATCGGGATGCATGTGCGTGCAGATGACCGCGTTGACCGGCCGGCCGCCCATGTCGCCGCGAAACAGTTCCTGCCACCATGCGAACGTCTGCGGCGTGCCGAGCCCGGTATCGACCACCCACCAGCCGCCGTCGTCTTCGAGCAGGTAGAGGTTGATGTGATTCAGCGAACCCGGCATCGGCATGGTGAGCCAGCGCACTCCGTCGGCCACTTCGACGGTGGTTCCGGGAGCGGGATGTTCCGCGTAGGGATACTGCAGTTCGCTCGTCATGGCGCGGGCAGTGTAGCCTGCAAACTCCATCAACCCAAGGCGCGGCCCGCTCGCGCGGGCCAGGCTGCATCGTCAGGACAACTCGCCGCCTGGCAGTGCCTGTGCGCAGAAGGCCTTGAGCGCCACGATCCATTCGGGCGCTGCGTTCAGGCACGGGGCCAGCGTGAACGAGGCGCCGCCGGCGGCGAGAAACGTCTCCCGGCCGGCGATGCCGATCTCTTCCAGGGTTTCCAGGTTGTCCGCGGTGAACGCCGGGCAGGCGACGGCCAGGTGGCGCACATCCCGGCCGGGCAGGGCGTGCAGTTCCCGGTCGGTATAGGGTGTCAGCCAGGGCGCGCGGCCAAGCCGCGACTGAAAGCTCACCCCGTATCGTTCCGGGCCGATGTTCAGGCGTTGCGCCAGCAGCGCGGATGTCCGGTAAGCCTGGTGGCGGTAACAGGTGGCGTGGGCGGCGGATTGCACCTCGCAGCAGTTTGCGCGGTTCAGGCAGTGGTTGCCGGTGGGGTCCGCCTTCTGGACATGGCGTTCGGGAAGACCGTGGTAGCTGAACAGCAGGTAGTCCCAGCGTTGGGGCAGGCTTCTCGCGATCACGCCGGCCTGGGCCTCCAGATACACCAGCCTGTCGTAGAACGGGGGGAAGACGTCGAGTTTTGCGCCGGGGGGGAGTGCGGCCCGTGCGGCCGCGATGCCGGTGGTGCGGGTGGAGTCGGCGTGTTGCGGATACAGGGGCAGCAGCAGGATCTCGTCGGCCCCGGCTGCGGCCAATTCGGCCATGGCCTCCGGAATTGCCGGTTTTCCGTAACGCATGCCCAGCGCCACGGGCATGTCGGCGACTTCCGCGAGCCGGTCCCGGCAGAGCCGGCTGTAGTGCAAGAGGGGCGATCCGGTACCGGGGCCGGCGGCGTCCCAGATGCGGGCGTAGGCCCGGGCACTGCGTTGCGGGCGGATCGGCAGGATGAGGAGCGAGACGATCAGGCGGCGCAGCGGCGGCGGGACGTCCAGAACATGGCCGTCCATCAGGAATTCCCGCAGCCAGGCTGCCACGTCCCGTCTGCCCGGCGACGCGGGCGTGCCGAGATTGACCAGCAGAATGCCTCGTGCCACGTTGATGTCCTTGCGCGGTTCACCGGCATGTTAGCCGCGCCGCCGCCGGCTGTCTGCCAAACAAGTGACGGGCATTCCCGCTACAATGCGCCGCTTTTCCAGTAAACGGTTGTAGAACAGGCCATGTCCTCAGGAATGCGCAGATTCGTTCTTTTCGCGCTCGCCCTGGCCGGGTCCTGGCTGGCCGGGCTGTATGTAGAGCCTACGTGGACGGTCGAGCAGATCGCGCTCGATGCCCAGAGGGATGAAGCCGGCCGGCTCTACTACCGGTTGGAGGGGGAGCCCGTCCCGTTCGACCCCGTTCCCGTCGCCGAATCGCAACTGCATGCGTTCAGGGAGTCGGGCGCGCCCGGGACGCCCGCCGTCGAAGAAGAATTCGTCTCCGCGGTGGAAATCCGGGATGGCCGGGAGCGCACCGTCTACTATCAGTTGGCCGCCAGGTTTCACTTCGGCTACCTGTCGCTGCTGCCGGCGCTGGTCGCGGTGATGCTGTGCTGGCTTACCCGCGAACCGGTCACGGCGCTGCTGGGCGGCATCGCCTCGGGCGCGCTGCTGCTCGGAAAATACGATCTCACCGGCGAGGTGCTGATTCCCTCGGTCGCGACCACTTCTTCGGCGAGCGTGCTGGTGCTCTACCTCTGGCTGCTTGGCGGGCTCATGGGCGTGTGGTCGCGCACGGGCGCCGCCCAGGCGTTTGCCGAGTTCGTCACGGTCCGCTTCGTGCGCGGGCCGCGGAGCGCCAAGCTGGTGGCCTGGATGCTGGGCGTGGTCTTCTTCCAGGGGGGCACCGTGAGCACGGTGCTGGTGGGCACGACGGTGCGGCCGATCGCCGACCAGGAACGGGTCAGTCACGAGGAACTGGCCTATATCGTCGACTCCACGGCCTCGCCCATCGCCTCGCAACTCGCATTCAACGCCTGGCCCGGCTATGTGCAGGCGTTCATCTTCGTTTCGGGCGTGAGTTTCCTCGCTACGGAAGCGGACCGCATTGCCTTTTTCTTTCAGAGCGTGCCCTTCTGCTTCTACGCGATCTTCGCGGTGCTCGGCACCTTGCTGCTGAGCGTGGAGAAACCCCTGTTTCTTGGCCGTCAGCTCGGCGCGGCGATGGCGCGGGCCCGGTCCACGGGTGCGCTGGATGCGCCGGACGCGGCGCCGCTGGCCGCGAAGGAACTGCAGGGGAGCAATGTGCCCGAGGGTTACAGGCCAAGCGTCGTCGAGTTCTTTCTGCCGCTCGCAACGTTGATCGTCACCGCGGTCGGCACCTTTCTGGCCTTCGGATCGCCGAACGTGCACTGGGCATTCGGCGGCGCGCTGTTGCTGGCCGCGGGCATGGCGCTCGCCAAGGGAATGTCGCTCAAGGACCTGATGACGGGATTTCACGAAGGCATCAAGGGCGTGCTGATCGGGTCGGTCATCCTGCTGCTCGCCATCACCATCGGCGGCATCAGCCGGGAGGCCGGCGGCGGCATCTTCCTGGTGGAGCAACTCGGTAACGCCGTTCCCTTTTTCCTGCTGCCCGTCCTGCTGCAGTTGATGACCATGGTGATCGCGTTCTCGACCGGGACGAGCTGGGGAACCTATGCGGTGGCCTTTCCCCTGGCGATGCCGCTGGCCTGGGCGGTGGCCACGGGCCAGGGCCTGGCGCATCCGGAACTGTTCATGACGCTCTGCTTCGCCGCGGTCATGGACGGCAGCGTCTATGGCGATCAGTGTTCGCCCATATCCGACACCACGGTGCTCAGTTCGGTCTGTACCGGGTGCGATCTGATGGATCACGTCAAGACGCAGATACCGCAGGCCTCCGTCGCCGCCGGGCTGGCTGCCGTCTGCTGGACGGGTGTCGCCTTTCTGACCGCCTGATGGCGACCGTTGTGAAATCCTCGGCGTTTCCGGGGGTTGTGTTGCGGGTACGACTCTACCCCCGATGTGGCGGCGCGCCCGGCTTTGGCGGCGCCGCTGCCGATCGGGAGCGGGCCTGATGCGGATCAAGACCCTCGCCCTGTCGATCGGCCCCGCGGCCGCGATCGCAGCCTGCATCGCCATGCTGGCGGGCGGCGCCGCCCCGGCCGCCGCCGTTACGCTCGGCGTTGCCGTCCTCTGTGTGATCTGGTGGGTGCTGGAGCCGATTCCGATTCCGGTCACCTCCCTGGTCCCGCTCGCGTTACTGCCGATGTTCGGGGTCCTCACGGGCGCCGAGGTGGGCCAGGCGTACGGCCACAACGTGGTACTGCTGCTGCTGGGCGGATTTATTCTGTCGACGGCGATGGAGCGGAGCGGCGCGCACCGCCGCATCGCGCTCGCCATGCTGCATGCGGTGGGGGGAGCCAGCAGCCGGCGGGTGGTATTCGGATTCATGATCGCCGCGGCGGCGTTGTCGATGTGGATTTCCAATACGGCGACGACGCTCATGCTGCTGCCGGTTGCGCTTGCGATACTGGAGCGCTCCCGCGACCCGAAACTGGCTCCGGCGCTGCTGCTCGGTATCGCCTATGCCGCCAACATCGGCGGGGTGGGCACGCCCATCGGTACGCCGCCGAACATGATTTTCAGGGGCATCTACGAGGAATCCTTCGGCGTGCCGATCGGCTTTGCCGAGTGGATGACCTGGGGGGTTCCGGTGGTGCTCGTCTTCCTGCCCCTCATGGCACTGTGGCTGACGCGCTCGGTCACCTACCGGGGTACCCTGGAACTGCCCGCAATCGGCCCCTGGCGCCCGGAAGAGAAACGGGTTCTCGCCGTTTTCGGGCTGACGGCGCTCGCCTGGATCACCCGCCAGGAACCGATGGGCGGCTGGACGGCGCTGTTCGACCTGCCCTATACCAACGATGCCATGGTGGCGTTCCTGGCCGTGGTCACCCTGTTCATCGTCCCGAACGGCAAGGGCGGACGCCTGCTCGACTGGGAGACCGCGGCGAAGATTCCCTGGGGAATGCTGATTCTGTTCGGCGCCGGGCTGGCGATCGCGGCGGCGTTCAAGACGTCCGGACTTTCGGAGTCGATCGGCAATGCGGTGTCCATGATTTCCGCCTGGCCCATCTTTGCCGTTATCCTGGGGATCTGTCTGGCCGTGACCTTCCTGACGGAGACAACCAGCAACACGGCGACCACATCGCTGCTCATGCCCATCCTGGCGGCCGCCGCGGTGGCCGCCGCCATCGACCCCCGCCTGTTGATGATTCCGGCGGCGATGAGCGCAAGTTGCGCCTTCATGCTTCCCGTGGCGACGGCGCCCAACGTCATCATGTTCAGCACGGGCCGGTTCACGGTCAGGCGCATGATCCGGGAAGGGCTGGCGCTCAACTTCATCGGCGCGCTGGTGATCGCGTCGCTCTGCTATTTCCTGCTCGGTTCGGGTTGAGCCACTTTCACCAAGCCGCTTGTTGGTTTGCCGAATGTTGTTTGATTATTCTCGATTGCCTTCCTGCTTTCCGGAGTTGTTCCGGGTACAAAACGCGCTGGCCGCGCCCTCGCCGGTCTTTTTGCCGCGCACGCGCACATGCTCGCTCCACCACAGGCGTGGCTATGCTTTAACCCGCATATCTCATCAAGTCGCTTGTTGAGTCACTGAATGTCATTGCGTTTCAATCAGATAACTCCGCTTTTTGGAGGTTCTGCCGGGCACGGACTGCGCTGGCCGCGCCCTCGCTGGTCTTTTGCCCGTATGCGCGCACATGCTCCCTACACCATAGGCGTGGCTATGATTCCGGTCACGAGCACGCGCATACGGGCAAAATCCTGCGCGATCATCGCGGCCCTTGGTGAGATATGCGGGTTAAGCTCGCGAGCACGCGCGTGCGGCAAAAATCCTCGGCGATCATCGCGGCCCCTGGTGAAATATGCGGGTTAACGCGCCGTGACCGGTATGTTGGCGGCCTTTGTCCGGGGAGTGATCGGTGCGGTGCGCGACCTTGCACCCATCATCCTGGTTATCGCCTTCTTCCAGATCGTCGTCCTGCAACAGCCGTTCCCAAATCTGGGGGCCGTGGTGGCGGGGCTCGCCTGTGTCATTGCCGGGTTGACGCTGTTCGTCCAGGGGCTGGAAAGCGGCCTCTTTCCCCTCGGTGAAGAGATCGCCCAGGAATTCGCGCACAAGGGCAGCCTGTCGGCGCTACTGGCGTTCGCGTTCTGCCTGGGTTTCGGCACGACCGTGGCGGAACCTGCCCTGATCGCGGTTACGGCCGAGGCGGCGGAGGTGGCCGCGGAAGCCGGCGCCATCGCCGCGGACGCGGCGGCCCGGACCGAGTATGCGTTCAACCTGCGCATGGTGGTCGCGGTATCGGTAGGGGCGGCGATCGTTCTGGGGGTGGTGCGCATCCTGAAAGGCTGGCCCATCCATCGGCTGATCGTCGGCGGCTATGTGCTGGTTACCTGCATGACCCTCTTTGCGCCCGAAGAGATCATCGGGGTCGCCTATGACTCGGGCGGGGTAACCACCGGTACGATCACGGTTCCCCTCGTCACCGCGCTCGGGGTCGGACTCGCCAGGTCCATCAAGGGGCGCAACCCCATGATCGACGGTTTCGGGCTGATCGCCTTTGCGAGCCTCACGCCCGTAATCTTCGTACTCGGCTACGGGATGGTGGTCTGATGGTGGCGTTCCTTGAGACGCTGGGCGATACGGTGCTGTCGACGGCGCTGGATGTCGCTCCCATCGTCGGCATTCTCGTCTTCTTCCAGTTCGCGGTGCTGCGCCGCAGGCTGCCGAACATGAGCCGCATGGTTGCCGGATTCGGTTACGTGCTGCTCGGGCTGACCCTGTTCCTGATCGGCCTCGAGGAGGCGCTCTTTCCCATCGGCGAGACCATGGTCCGGCAGCTTACGCTGGCCGATGCCGGCGGCGGCGCCGAGGCAGCGGACGGATTGGCGAGTGCCGTCAGGTGGGACGACTACCTGCTCGTCTATGCGTTCGCGGCAGCGATCGGGTTCGCCACGACCGTGGCGGAGCCATCGCTGATCGCCGTCGCCCTGAAGGCCGAGGAGGTTTCCGGCGGCGCGGTGCACGCCTGGGGCCTGCGCCTGGCGGTGGCGGTGGGGGTCGCCGTGGGGGTGGCGCTCGGCTGCTTCCGCATCGTCACCGGCACGCCGCTGCCCTGGTATATCGTGGCCGCCTATGTGGTGGTGATCGTGCAGACCTTCCGCTCGAGCCGCACCATTGTGCCGCTCGCCTACGACAGCGGCGGCGTCACCACCTCGACGGTGACGGTGCCCGTGGTGGCGGCCCTGGGGCTCGGCCTCGCCGCCAGCGTGCCGGGCCGCAGCCCCCTGATCGACGGCTTTGGCCTGATCGCCTTTGCCAGCGTATTTCCCATCATGTCGGTGCTTGGTTACGCCATGGCCGCGTCCTGGCTGGGCCGGCGCCGAAACCCCGAAGCCACTCCTCTCAAGGAGACTTGAGCCATGCAACTGAAACTGATCGTAACCCTTGTGGACGACCACAAGACGGATGCCGTCATCGATGCGGCCCGGGCCGCGGGCGCCACCGGCGCCACGGTGATCACGAGCGCGCGCGGCGAGGGCCGTTCTCCGAAGAAGTCCTTTCTGGGCCTGGAACTGGAATCCAAGCGGGATGTGGTGCTGTTTCTGGTGGCGGCAACGCTCGCGCGACAGATCCTGGAGAGCATCCGGGAAGCCGGCCGTTTCGACGGGGAGCCCGGCGCCGGCATTGCCTTTGTGGTCGGCGTCGAGGACGCGGTGGGGCTGACCACGCAGTTGGCGGCCATCATGGAAGGGGCGGGGGAGCAATAGCGCCAAGGGGCTTCAACGACCCCGATCCCTTGAAACTCGTATAATGCCGCCTGTCGTTCCAGGAGAACGCTCATTTGAGCAGTACCAACTCCAGCCGGAAGGTCGCTTCCGGCATGCGCCCGACCGGGCGCCTGCACCTCGGCCACTACCACGGGGTGATCAAGAACTGGGTCCGGCTGCAACACGAATACGAGTGCTATTTCTTCGCCGCCGACTGGCATGCGCTGACTACCGGCTACCACGAAACGGAAGAGATCGAACGGCACACCTTCGACATGGTCGTCGACTGGCTGGCCGCGGGCGTCAACCCGGGTGCCGCGACAATCTTCGTTCAGTCCAAGGTGCCGGAGCACGCGGAGTTGCACCTGTTGCTGTCGATGATCTCGCCGGTCAGTTGGCTGGAGCGGGCGCCAAGCTACAAGGACATGCAGGCGAAGCTGAACGACCGCGACCTGGCCACCTACGGTTTTCTCGGCTATCCCGTGCTGCAGGCTGCCGATATCCTGATCTATCGCGCCGGCAATGTGCCGGTCGGGGCCGATCAGGTCGCTCACCTGGAACTGGTGCGTGAAATCGCCCGCCGCTTCAACCATGTTTTCGGCCGCGAGTCGGGATTCGAGGAACACGCGCAGGCCGCACTGAAGAAGATGGGCCGGAAGGCTTCGCGCATTTACCAGGCCATGCGCCGGGCCTACCTGGAACGTGGCGACACGGAGGCCCTGGAGCGAGCACGGGCTCTGCTCGCCGAACAGCAGAACCTTTCAATTGGCGACCGGGAACGGTTGTTCGGCTATCTCGAGGGAGGCGGCCGTATCGTATTGCCGGAGCCGCGGGCACTGTTGACCGAGCACGCCAAGGTGCCGGGGCTCGATGGACAGAAGATGTCCAAGTCCTACAACAACACCATCGGGCTTCGGGAACCCGCGGAGGATGTGGACCGCAAGGTGCGGACCATGAAAACCGATCCGGCGCGGGTACGGCGGCGGGACCCGGGCAATCCGGCCAACTGTCCTGTTTTCGATCTGCACGAAGTATACTCCGACCCGGAAACCCTGGACTGGGCCGCCCGGGGCTGCCGGAGCGCCGGCATCGGCTGCCTGGATTGCAAGCGGCCGCTGATCGAGGCGATCAATGCGGAGCAGAAGGTGATGATCGATCGGGCGGAACGTTTCGGGGATCAGCCCGACCTGGTGCATGCCATTCTCCAGGAAGGGGCGGAAAAGGCGCGCGATGTCGCCCGGGACACCCTCGAAGACGTTCGCGCCAGCGTTGGGATTCAGCACAGATGATCGATGAGGAGCGCGAGGGGGCATCCCTCGCAGGAGATCGACCCGACGATCTCGTGCGGCTCCGCGGCGATAACAGGGACGGTCCGGTGGCGGTCGTCGACGGCGAAGCCGTTCTCGAACTGCCCACCGATCTCTACATTCCCCCGGATGCGCTCGAAGTTTTCCTCGAAACCTTCGAAGGTCCCCTGGATCTGCTGCTGTACCTGATACGGCGCCGGAATCTCGACATCCTCGAGATCAGCGTCGCCGAGATCACCGGGCAGTACATGCGCTACATCGAGTTGATGGAGGTGCTGAAGCTGGAACTCGCCGGCGAGTACCTGCTGATGGCCGCGACCCTGGCGTCGATAAAATCGCGGCTGCTGCTGCCACGCCAGGACGAAGACGGCGAGGAGCAGGATCCGCGCACGGAGCTCATTCGCCGCCTGCAGGAGTACGAGCAGATCAAGGCCGCCGCGGAAGACATGGCCGGGCTGCCGCGCGTGGAGAGGGAGATCTTTCTGGTACGGCCGGATCGGCCCGAACCGGTCAGGCAGCGCGCGAACCCCGCGGTGGACCTGAAGGAGGTACTCATCGCCCTCGCCGACGTACTGCACCGGGCGGAGATGTATCGGCACCATGCCGTGCAGATGGAACCGCTGTCGGTTCGTGAACGGATGTCCGACGTGCTGGCGCGGCTCGGTAAGCGGCCGGATTTCATGCCGTTCCCGGAGTTGTTCCGCGCCGAAGAGGGGCGCAGGGGCGTGGTGGTGACTTTTCTCGCGATCACCGAACTCATCCGCGAAGGCCTGATCGACTTCGTGCAGAACGAGGCGTTCGCGCCCATCTATGTGCGGGCGGCCGGCTGATGTTGACCGGGATCGACCGCATCGACGCCGCGAAGCTCAAGCAGATCGTCGAGGGCGCGCTCATGGCCTCGGACGAACCGCTCTCCGTCGACCGGCTCGTCAAGCTGTTCAAGCGCGGCGAGCTGGATCCGGCGGAAGCGAGGCATCTCATCCGCGAGGCGCTGCGCGAACTCGGCGAACAAGCCGCCGGGCGCGGTTACGAACTCAAGCGGGTGGCTTCCGGCTTCCGTTTTCAGGTTCGCAACGAGTTGAGCGAATGGATCGGCCGGCTTTGGGAAGAGAAGCCGCCGCGCTATTCCCGGGCTCTGCTGGAGACGCTGGCGCTGATCGCCTACAAGCAGCCGGTGACGCGCGGCGATATCGAAAAGGTACGCGGGGTCGCGGTGAGCCAGAACATCGTGCGCACGCTCCTGGAGCGGGGTTGGGTGCGGGTCTTGGGCCAGCGGGAAACGCCGGGCCGCCCGAACCTGTACGGTACGACCCGTGCCTTTCTCGACTACTTCAACCTGGAAAAGCTGGACGAATTGCCGCCGCTTGCCGAGATCGGGTCGATGATCGAACCGCTGGCGGCGGAGGAGGAAGACGGGGCGGCGCCGACGCCCGGGGAGGAGCGAACGGAAGGGCGGCCGGACGAGCCGGTGACGGCGGAGATGCAGCCGTCCAACCTGGAGACGGCAGAGATCGGCCCGGATTCGGCCGAGACGGGCCAGCATCTTGCGGAGGTCGTGCAACTGCCCACCGCCGGCCGGCAGGCCGGAACGGTACGCGAATAATTGCGCGGCGAATGAAGCGGCGTCGGCCCGGATCGTGACCTGGTTGCGGCGCGCACTGGCTGTGCTCGCGGCGCTGGTGCTGTTTCTGTTCGCCTTGGTGGCCGTGAATCAGGAACAGATCTCGCTCCGGTTTCTGGCCTGGCAGACTCCTGCGTTGAGCGTGTTCTGGTGGCTGCTGGTCGCCCTGCTGCTGGGACTGACGCTGGGGTTGGCGGCTGCGGTCAGCATGGCCGCGAGACGTTCGATCGGTAACCGCCGGCTGCGGAAAGAGTTGCTGGCCGCCAATGAGGAGCTGCACCGATTGCGGGAGCAATCGGCAGCGGACGCGCCCTGAACGGGCAAAGACGGATCCCCTCAAGGGAATGAATGGGGTCAGGGTAAAATTGCCGAGGCAATTTTACCCTGACCCCATTCATTCCTCGCATACCGACCGCACGGCCGCCCCTACGCGATGCATCGGCATCCGCAACAGGAAGTTGGTGAGCGAGGCGGGCTGGGGTCGCGAGAATGCGCACAGCGGCTGGCGTTTTCGTCTTACGCAAGGTGAAGCACCGTCCTGCATCCGCCGCAGCGCCGCCTCGATAGCCTTGCCGACTCCAAACAGGACAATTTCAGGGGGTTTTCCATGCGTCGATTTCTCACGATTGTGGCCGTCGCGGTTCTGCTGCTGCCGGTTCAGGCGACTCTTGCGGCTCCGGCGGACGAAGCGGAAGCGGGCGAGATGGCGGGCAGCGATACGTCCGTGGACGAACTGCAAGTCAACATCAATACGGACGGCGCCGCGGCCATTGCGGCCGCGCTCGACGGCGTCGGCCTCAAGCGCGCCGAAGCCATCGTGCAACACCGGGAAGCCAATGGCCCATTCCAGCACGCGAGCGAACTGGCCGACGTCAAGGGCATCGGCGCCCGCACGGTGGCCGCCAATTCCGGCCGTATCGAGGTCGATTGACCCACCCGTCTCGCCAGGGTCCGTCACGCTGGCGCTTTTGCGTCGTAGCAGGCGCCTCTTGCGGGCCTGCGGCTGACGGCCGGCTCGGTCTGCAGGCAGCGGGGCTTCTCGTAGCTGTTGCGTGCGGCGCCGCAAAGCGGCGCCCCGTGACGGCTTCGACTTTCGTGCGGATTGGCGGATTCCGCGAGCGATAGCTTGACCTGTTCCGTCCGCGTATTAAATGATGCCGCTCGATGGAAGTGGCCATTGAAAAAGCGGTGGGCGGTGCATGACGGTTGCCTGCGTTACGGGAGCTTCGGGATTCATCGGCGGCGCCCTGGTCCGGCGGCTGGCCGAACGCGGCCAGGAGGTGCTGCCGGCGCATCGCGGCGCGGCGGCTCGTGGCATCGGCAACCTGGCGCGGCGCTCGGAAGCGGACCTTGCGCGGGTTCTGGCCGGTGCTGACGCGGTCTATCACCTGGCTGGCCTGCACGAGGGTTCCAGGCACGCCACTGCCGCGGATTTCGATGCGGTCAACCGGGATCTGACCCTGCGCCTGTTCAACGCGGCCTGTGCCGCCGGTGTGCGGACGTTTGTCTGGTTGAGTACGATCAAGGTTCTCGGCGAGGTGGCGGCGGAGCCGCTGGGTCCGGAGGCCCCCTATGCGCCGGTGGGCGGCTATGCCCGGAGCAAGACCCGGGCGGAACGGGCGTTGCTGGACGCCGGAGGCCATGCGACGGCACTTGCGGTCGTGCGCCCGCCGCTGGTGTATGGGCCCGGCGTGCGGGGCAACTTTGCCGCCCTGATGAGGCTGTGCGGGACAGGCCTGCCCCTGCCCCTGGCGGCCGCCACGGCGCTACGCTCGATGGTGGGTCTCGACAATCTCGTGGATTTCCTCGCGCTGCTCCCCGCCGTGGACCTCAAGGGGACCGAAATACTGCACGTGCGTGATGGGGAAGAGTGGCGCGTCACCGACCTGGCTGGCGAATTGCAGCGGCTCTCGGGCCATTCGAGCCGGCAATTTCCGATGTCCGGAAAACTCGCCGATTCGTTCGCCGGCTGGCTGGGCATGCGGGGAGCGGTCTCGCGGCTGTTCGATCCGCTACGGGTGGACGCGGAGTCTTCCGAGCGCCGGGTGGGTTGGAAACCGCCTCGACCGTCCGCTGAACTCCTCGAGGAAACCGTCGCATGGACTCGACTGAAGCGCTGATTCTGCTTGGGGCCGGGTTCGCGGCCACGGCGGTACTCGAAGGGCTGCTGGTAGTTCTGGCGCGCCGGCGGGGTTTGCTGGCCGTGCCCAACGCCCGCAGCTTTCACTCGGTAGCGACGCCGGCGATCGGCGGCGTGGGGTTCGCGCTGCCGATCGTGTTGTATCTGGCATTCCAGAGCGTCGCGACGCCCGCGCTTTGCGGCCTGCTGGTGGGCGCCGCGGGCCTGGCCCTGGTGGGCCTGGTGGACGATCTGCGCGAGACCGGGCGCGGCGTGCGCATGGCCGCTCAGCTCCTCGCCCTGGCGCTGGTCTTCTGGACGCTGCAGCCGGGCTGGCCGTGGTGGGCGTATGCGCCCGTTGCACTGCTCCTGGTGTGGCAAATCAATCTCTACAACTTCATGGACGGAATCGATGGGGTCGTGGCTGTACAAACGCTGTTCTTCTGTCTCGCCGTTCACCTGCTGGCCGGCGGCGTACCCGGATGGGAGGGGGCGCTGCTGTGGCTGACGGCGGGCGCCATGCTCGGTTTTCTCGTCTACAACTGGACGCCGGCGCGCATATTCATGGGAGACACGGGCAGCGTGTTTCTGGGGCTTCTCATCGGTGTCGCCGTGGTGCAACTGGTGGCGCGCCACGGTGTGCCGGTGTTGGCCTGCTCGATTCTGCTGACGGCTTTCTGGTTTGACGCCAGTTACACGCTCTGTGTCAGAATAGCGACCCGGCAGCCATTCACGGAACCGCATCGCAGCCATCTGTATCAGAAGCTGGCGGCGAGGTTCGGAACGCTATGGACAATGGTCGGCTTTTCAGCGCTGTGCGTTCTGTGGCTCCTGCCGCTTGCGGTCGCGGCCGCCTCCTTTGCGGATTCTCCCGCCCATGGCGTTGCGTTTCAGGTTCTCGCGCTGCTGCCGCTGGCCGTTGCGGCCTGGCGGTGGGGTGCGGGGCTGCCTGAATGAAATACGTCGTCGGCAAGCTGTCGCGGCGCCACAAGCAAGGGCTCGCGCTGCTGTTCGATGCCGTCGTGCTGCCCCTTGCGCTGTGGACGGCGCTTGGGCTTCGGCTCGGAGAGTGGGCGCTGGAGATTGTCCTCGTGTGGCCGGCTTTCGCGGCCGCGCTGACCTGTATACCGGCGTTGGCCGTTCTCGGGTTCTACCGGCAGGTGGTGCGCTACATGGGCGGCCGCGGCATGTGGACGGTGGCCAAGGGCGTGGCCATCGGGGCGGTCATGATCGCGGTCGTTGCCTACATGGCCCCACTCGCGGGATTTCCGCGTTCGGTGCCGATGATGTTCTGGCTGCTCGGCGTCTTCGGCATCGTGGTCAGCCGCCTGGCCATACGGGGCTGGGTCCAGTGGCGCGATGCGGGTCTGCAACCGCGCGAACCGGTCATCGTCTACGGGGCGGGCAAGCGGGGCGTCGAACTGGTCCGGTCGCTGGTGCGCCAGGGCGACTATCGGCCGGTGGCGTTCGTGGATGACGACAAGGCGCTGCAGCGACGGGTAATCGACAACCTGCGCGTTCACTCACCGCGCTCGCTGCCCCGGTTGCTACGGGAAACCAATGCTCGGCAGGTGCTCGTGGCCGTCGGCGGCGGTTCCAACGCCGCCGCCCGGCGCAGAATCCTTAATTTCCTGGAGCCGTTCGGCGTGCGCATCCGCCTCATTCCGGATATCGGCGACCTGTTGCTGGACAAGGGCGAGGGCCTGCCGGCGGTGCGGGATGTGGAAATCAGGGACCTTCTCGGACGCAGCGAGGTGGACCCGCTGCCCCACCTTCTGCGGAAATCCGTGGCAGGCCGCCATGTCATGGTGACCGGCGCCGGCGGGTCGATCGGCTCCGAACTGTGCCGGCAGATCGTGCGCCAAGGGCCCGCGCGGCTGGTGCTGCTCGATCAGTCCGAATACGGCCTGTTCGAGATTCAGCGGGAAATCGAGCAGATCCGCGCGGACGAGAAACTTGGCGTGTACATCGTCAGCCTGCTCGGATCGGTCACCAACCGGGCCTTCATCCATCGCTCGATCGAAGTGCAGGGGATTGAGACGCTCTACCACGCGGCGGCGTACAAGCATGTGGGAATCGTCGAGAACAACGTCATCCAGGGGCTGAAGAACAATGCCTTCGGCACCCTCTATACGGCGGAGGGGGCGCTCGCCGCCGGCGTCAAGGACTTCATCCTGATCTCTACCGACAAGGCGGTGCGCACCACCAGCGCCATGGGCGCCAGCAAGCGCCTCGCGGAGACGATCCTGCAGGCGCTGCAGGAGACCGCGCCGGACACCTGCTTCTCCATCGTCCGCTTCGGCAACGTGCTCGGGTCGTCGGGTTCGGTGGTGCCGCTGTTCCTGGAACAGATCGAGAACGGCGGCCCGGTCACGGTGACCCATCCGGATGTCACCCGCTACTTCATGACCATTCAGGAAGCGGCCCAACTCGTGCTGCAGGCGGCGAGCCTGGGCCGCGGCGGCGATGTCTTTCTGCTGGACATGGGGCAACCCATCAAGATCATGGATCTCGCCGCCCGCATGGCGCTCATCAAGGGGCACCGGCTGAAAACCGAATTCGAGCCCGAGGGCGATATCGACGTTCGGTTCATCGGGCTCAGGCCCGGCGAGAAACTGCACGAGGAACTGCTGGTCGGCGAGGATGTCACCGGCACCGAACACCGGCGCATCATGCGTGCGGACGAAGGCTTCGTGCCCTGGCCGGAGCTGCGCGTGGCGCTCAAGACCCTGGAACAGGCCTGTGACAGCTACGACTTCGAGGCCATCAAGGCGTTCACGTCGGGTCTGATCGAGGGTTCCGACCTGGAATCCCAGCTCGGTGGGCTGGTTCCCAAGACGCCGGTACTCCGCTTGAGCTAGCCCGCATATCTCACCAAGTCGCTTGTTGAGCCACTGAATGTCATTGCGTTTCAATCAGGTACCTCCGCTTATTGGAGGTTTTGCCGGGTACAGACTGCGCTGGCCGCGCCCTCGCTGGTCTTTTGCCCGCGTGCGCGCACGTGCTCGCTCCACCATAGGCGGGGCTATGCTTTAAGCTCGCGAGCACGCGCACGCGGGCAAAATCCTGCGCGATCATCGCGGCCCTTGGTGAGATATGCGGGCTAGCCGATTCGCGACTACCTTTCGTCCTTTAGCCGTTGCAGGGCGAACTCCGCACGCTCTCGCCACGTCCCGTCGGACGTCCAGTTCAGGGCGTTTCTGAGATGCGCCGCGGCGCGCGGGTCACCGGCGATTCGATAGCCTTCGCCCAGATAGAAGTTGACGCTCACTTCCCAGGGCGTCTTTTCGTACGCCAGGCGCAGGTATCGCATGGCATCCGGGGCACGGCCGGCGTGCAGGTAAGCGACGCCCAGGCCGTAGGCGGCATCGTATCTTTGCGGATTCCGCTCGAGCACGCCGCGATAGCGTTCGACGGCCCGAGCCCATCTGCGAATGCAGTCGGAGCCGCTGGAGAACGCGCAGCCGCGCACGAGCAGGTGGGCGAACTGCACGTTGGCCTCCGGGTCGGCGGGCTCGAGCGCCAGCGCTTGGTCGACCAGGGCCTGGGCACGGTCGCGATCGCTCCACACCGCCTGGGAGAGCGCGGTCAGATGCTTGACGTCGGGTTCCATGGCCTCGAGTACGCGGATCGCGACGCGGCGGTTCAATGGCGTGATGCTCAGGGCCAGTTCGTAGTCGCGCTCGTCTCCGGCCAGGCAGACGCGCTTCGGCGTCAGGGCCTCGGTTTGGGGTAATTGGAGGGTCTCCCGGGGCAGCCGGCGTGTTTCGAGATACTGCTTGAGCAATTCGCCCGTTTCCCCGGGGGATTGGCCGAATGCGGCCTCGAAATCGCGTTCGGCGCCCGCCAGGTAACGGCCGAGAGCCGGGCGCCAATCGGGAAACCCAGCCTCGTGCCCGAGCAGGATGAAGTGCGTCAACAGCCAGGCCTTGCCGTAGAAGTTGACGAGCTCGGTGCTGTTCAAGCCCAGAACCGACGGCGTCTCGATGGCCGCCTGAAATGAAACCGATTCGTCGTGCGCGGCGAGCCGCAACTGCCGATAGGGCAGCTTGCCGAGACGGACCGGGTCCCGCCCCAGTTCGGCGGCGCCCAGGTAGGTCGCCAGGCCTTCCTCGTACCAGAGGGGGTAGTTCCGGTTCGAGCGGGTGCGCAGCAGATAGTGCGCGTACTCGTGCCAGGCATTGTCGGTGGGCGCGCCGCGCTGTCCGCGGGCGGCCAGCAGCCGGTATTCGTGCATGGAGGGGAGCGTGACGCCGGCATACCGGGTACTGCCGGACAACTCGACGAATTCCCGTTCCCGCCGGAAAACGAGCATCGTCAGCGGCAGGCTTGCGTTGCCGGATGCATCGGGGAAGAGCGCGAGGAACATCCGCCTGAAACGGTTCAGCCCTCCTATGGTGGCGAGCGCCGGCCGGTGCGGCAGATCGGTGAGGAGTTCGAAGTGGGGTGTGCGGTAGGCGCACCACTCGGCGTTGAATGACTTCGGCAGCGGTTCAGGCGTCCCCGATGCGGCGGACACGGGCTGCGACAAGAGCACCAGGACCATTGAGGCGCGCGCGATGGGGTTCGCGATCAGCCTGAGGGGTGATCTCGTCATGGCTCCAAGCTTATCGGTTCGCGGAGGCGGATTGGAAGATCGGGTGCATATCGCCGGATTCCCGGGGTGGCGCGAGATGCGGGCTGGCGCGCCTTGTCGGGATTCTGTCATAGTACCGGGCCACTCGGGTCGCATGGATGCAAGCCGATGTTCCGAAATCTCATTGGCGTCCTGGCCGTCATCGCCACGGCCGCCTGCTCGGGTGTCCCGCTCGACGAACAGCCGCCCGTCCGCTACGACATCGGCGGACAGTGGGTTCTGAACGCCGCACTGAGCGACCCGCCGCCCAATACCCGGCAGATCATGGCGCGCGCCGACCGCGACTTCGCCGAGGGGCGCATAGGCTTGCCGAGCGGCGGCGCCCTGGCGTTCGTGACCCAGGACTTTCCGGTGCTCGAGGCGAAATCGATGGTGGTCGAGCAGGACAGCGATTCAATGGGCATTCGCTACGACACCGGCGTCTACCGGGACGTATCCTGGGGCGAGCGCAAGCGGGGTTTGTGGAAAGTGTCCGCGGGGTGGCTCGAAGGCGACCTGGTGATACTCTCCAAGGCCGCCGACGCCACCGGCCGGGAGACGTTCCGGCTGAGCGGGAACGGGCAAACGCTGGTCGTCGAGGTCGAAGCCAATTCGGACGGCGAGAAGCTGGTAGCCAAGCGGGTTTTCGAACGCGTGCCTTCGCGTTAATCGCCTGCGGCAAGGCCGCGCCTGTCGGGAGATCGACGGGTGGCGCTTACCGGGGCGGCTGCGCGGGGCTGGCCAGGACAGCGGCTTTTGAAACAAGGAAGGGAGAGCCGCGACGGAGGGCAAACGCGGTTGCAATTGGGGCCGGTGCCGATAAACTTGCCGCCCTTGCCGCGTCGGTCCCCCACAGGGCCGTCGTTTGAGTTATTCCGCCTTAGCTCAGTTGGTAGAGCAGCTGACTGTTAATCAGCGGGTCGCTGGTTCGAGCCCAGCAGGCGGAGCCAGATAAGACAACGAGTCATGTTCAATGCTGCCCGACCCCGAGAGGGTCGGTGTCACTAAGGATGTCACGCTAATGGCCGGTAAGCGTATGAACTTGTGTTAAACAGCGAGCATTGTCTAACCGACGGAGCACTAGACTGTCATTGATGGTTGGGGCAGTGGCTACGCCACGGAGTGAGGAGGTACAAACATGCCGAACGACGGGGGTATGTTGGAGAAGGCTCCGGTTAAAACGAGGTGGTTGACCGGCTCTAGATATATTCAGCGAGGCGACTTGGAGAAAAGTCGAGCTTTCAGAAGCACCATCAAAAAAGTGAGCGAGCTGGATTTCTCAAGGCCAGCAAATGGCAAGTCACAGCCAAAGGGTAACGACGTCGCCTGATTGATTGGCTTTCGTGGTCACCGCGTTACTGGT
The DNA here is from genome assembly GCA_965220425.1 of Candidatus Azophilus sp. Classification (GTDB taxonomy): domain Bacteria; phylum Pseudomonadota; class Gammaproteobacteria; order Pseudomonadales; family Azotimanducaceae; genus Azophilus. The sequence continues at coordinate 1,529,934 of OZ244830.1, forward strand.
ACCGGCCCTTGCCGGATTTCTCCTACTCTCAATAACTCATCTGTTCCGCTACTGGCTGAACCGTCAAAGCGGGTACAAGCTGTTTTTTGCGACGGCAGCGGCGGGCGGCTTATTGATGGTGACGGCACGGGCCTATGTCGTTTATGTCCTCGACCCCGATTTTTTTCGCCTGCCTGGGACAATTACGCTCCGTTTGATTTGTCCAAGACTCTCGCAGTTACCGTGATCCTGGCGGTTTTGGTGGCGAGCATCATCAACTTAGTAGTTGACAGTAACGCTGCAGCTCGGTTGATTGCTCGTACAAGTGGCGATCTCATTGAATGCTTACTTGAAGACTAGAATCCGAGCAGCTTCAGCATCCCGACACAGGTTGGAAGCAGTGGTTCCACACCGGTATTTGCGTCCTTTGGCCCGTCAACGATGGGGCCTTGATCGTCTCCACTCGAAACGCGGGCTCGTTTTGCGAACTGAACAAGGATTAATGCGGCGAGAGCTAAAAAGACGAATGACAGGTACAGGATACGCCAACCATGGAGAATGCTCGTCATCTTGGCGACAGGCGGAAAGAGCACTATGCCAAAAGGCAATGTCGCCACTCCGGTCGCCAGGCCCAACCTGTCCCGAAATAAATACGCAAGATGCCTGATCACGACCATTGGACGGACCAATGCTCCCGACAGGCCCATTGCTACATGACTGGCAAAAAAACCTCAAGGTTTGCTTCAACCAGTTTGGCGATTTAGCATCGAGGCAATGACCATGCAATCGCCGGATAACAAATTTGCGCCCTACAGGGAGCGCCTTGCCCGGCTACACGGTCCGGCGGATGCGGAACCGATCGATGCCTGCGCCGGCCGTTACAGCGACCAGGTCGTCCGCAATCCGATGGTCCTGGGACGGGCCACATATTCCCCGTAGTTCGCATTCAGCACATCGCCGCCCCAGGTGACCTCCTGTACCGCACCCACACCCCGGGATTCGAACAGGTTCTCGACGAACAGCGTAACCGTTGCCTTTTCGCTGCTGAGCGAATAGGAGGTGTTCACCACTGCGAACCCATCTACTTTGAACGACGGAAGAATCCCGCCAAACACGTGGCGTCCGATCGACGGGAAGTAGTTCCAGGCATTGCTGCGGTAATACAGGTTCAGGTTCAGGTTGCCGTCCCACTCGCCGAGCAGGCCGGGCTGGCGCCAGTCGATCGATGCGGTAATGCTGTGCTTGGGCACGCCGGGCAAACGGTCGCCCTTGACGCCGACCAGCGGCCTCCTGATGGCGGGGAGCGTGAAGTTCTTCGCCAACTTCGCATCGACATAGGCGTAGCCCAGGCTGTAGGCCACGTTTTCGGCCAGATCGCCGCTAGCTTCCAGTTCGACTCCCAGCACCTCTGCCGAATCGAAATTGAAAACCCCATACCAGTTGCCCGACGGGGTCAGGCCCTCGACCTGCGGGTCCTGCCAGTCGGAATAGAAGAGGTTCGCGGTGAACGACATGGCCCCCAATTCGCCCCGAAGGCCGACTTCATAGCTTTTTACCTTGTCCGGATCGAAGGTCAGGAAGGAAGGAAGTTCCCTTAAAATGCCCATGGTAGGTACGGCATTCGACCCGCCGCGCCGGAAGCCCTCCGCGTAGTTCAGATAACCCAGCAGTTGCTCGGAAAACCGGAAGTTCGTCGACAGCCGCAAGACGACGTCCTCGTGGACTTCGTTGGTGGAGTTCGAGTGACGGCCCCGGGGATCGGCGAAGTCCTCGCTGCAATAGAAGTTGCAGGAGTACAGGAGCGAGTGCGCATCGGCCGCAAATTCCTGCCGGAAAACGCGCATGCCCGTAGCGATCTCCCACCGGTCGGTGATGTTGAAACTGCCGTCCACGAACCCGGAAACCTCCTTGAACTCCGTATCGCGGATGTATTCCCAGGTCAGATCGTCCGGGACGCCCTCGGCATCGGGAAAGAACGGCGGGCGATACGGCCAGAAGTTTCCCACCGCATCGGAATAGGCGGTGATTCCGGGAAGGAAGAGTTCGTTAATGAAGCTCTGATCCTGCTTGGTATAGAAACCACCGACAATCCAGTTGAACCGACCGTCGCCGTTCGACGTCAGCCGCGCCTCGAGGACGTCCCCATCGTTCTCGCCGAAGTAGAACGAGGTGCCCTGCAACCTCGGCGGCTCCGCCAATCCGTAGGGCGCGTAGTAGAAGAAGCCTACATAGGCCCGCCCCACGCTGGTCCAGTCGCCGGTGCTCTCGGCATCGTCGCGGTAGGTCGATGCATTGACCGACAGGGTCGCAAATCCGAAATCGGATTCGATGTCGACCGCGCCGAGTTCCAGTTCGCGTTCCACCGGATTCAGGAGCCGGCTGGTGCCTTGGTATTCGTCGATTCCCGAAAACCGTGGATTGTCGAGTGCCCGGCTGTCCGACTCGTACTGCTGCAAGTCGTAGGTCAATTCCAGCGAAAACCGCTCGCCACCGGCAACGCGTATCTTCGCGCGCAGGTACTCCATCTCCGAGTCGTTAACGTCGTCACTGGTCCAATAGGTTTCCGGGTCCGTGGGGAGGTCGCCCACGGGTACCGCCGGTTTCGAAAAGGCCGGCCCGGGTACCGGGACATTTGGCCCGTCCAGCGCGATCAGACGCCGCTCGTCGATAAATCCGGCACGCTGGTTGCGCCCCACCACAAAACGCGCCCCGAACGTATCGCTGGCCGCCCAGTTGAACACCCCTTCGGCATCGTAGTTCACATCATCGGCTTTTCTCGTCGACGAGACCGCGGCGGATAAACGTGCAAAACTCCGGGTCAGGTCCGGGGAAGCGGGAACGATCTGAATTGTTCCGGCCATCGAGCCCGACCCGTACAGGGTTCCATGGGGTCCCCGCAGCACTTCGATGCGCTCGATATCGGCCAGGTTGAATCCCATCGGCAGCAGCGTGTTGCCGTAGTAGGTCGAGATCGTGGCCGGTGCGATATTGGGCGACAGATCGTTAATCCGGTTGAGGTTCATGCCGCGCAGGATCGGCAACGCGCCGCCCCAGCCGCTTCTGCCCGGGTCGAAATTGGCTTGGGCGAACCCCGGCACGACCCGTCCGAGATCGCCGAAGGTCTCGACACCGCGGCTCTTCAGCATCTCGCCGTCGTAGACGGTCAGGTTGGACGGCACTTCGGTCAGCGGCACGCTGCGCCGCATGGCCGTCACGATGATCTCTTCGATTTCCGAGCCGCTGTCTTGTGCCAGGGCCGAGACCGCGGTCATCAGCGCGGTTCCGCCCAGGACGACGGGCCGGAGTACGGTGTTCTTACCCGCGGCTCTCAGCGCTCGCCTGGCTCTCGCCTTTCTTGCCAGTGCCTCACTCTTTGCCGCCCGGCTTCTGTTCCCCCTTGCCGTGGCTTTGGCCTGTCTTGCCATTTCGTTTTCCCCCTTGTTTGCGAGAATCTTATGTTGTCCTGGGCACGGTTCCCGGCGCAGCGCCTCAGGAATCGTGCGATTCGCTCAAATCGGTTTTCCATCCTCCGGTTCCGACGCTGCCTCCAGCGAGGAAACCAGCGCCAGTGCCGCGTTCATTGCGTGATCTCCCCGCGCTTCATCGAGCCCCAGAACGTGCATGTACGAGTGCTGCTCGATTATCAGGATCACCCCGTACGCCACGGCGGTGCGCCGGGAGTGCGACACGCCCGGAAAAGCGCGCGTGAGTTCGTGGTCGAAGAATCGCAGCCATGCCGACCACACCTCGGTTACCCGCTCACCCACCTGGCTGTCGCGCAAACCCAGGAAAAACACCTCCGAGAAAACCACGAAATCCTCGCGCGAAGCTTGGACGTCGCCGGTGCCCAGGAAATAGTCGAGCAGGCGAATGACGCGGTCCTGGCCGGTACCGCGGCCGCTGAAAATCGCCCGGAACAAGCGTAATTCCGTGCGCTCCAGGATGTAATCGATAAGACGGTCGATCAGGACTCCGCGGTCGCGGAAGTAGTGGTAGATGAGGGTCCGCTGCAGGCCGCTTTCCTCAGCGACATGGGCAATGGTCGTGTCCTTTATGCCGTTGCGGGACACGCAATTGTAGAAGGCTTCGAGAATCTGTTCCTGGCGCCGCCCCGCAGATTCCCGCTTACGGGGGGCCGTGTTGGCGTTTTTCCGGTTTCCAGCGAGCGACTTCATATCCCCCCGTTCCACGGACGCCATCCTCTGTTTCGGCATCATATGACTGACATGACAGTTTATGGTCGCTCGGGGAAACCGTCAAGGTACGGCGGCAGCAGCCACCCGTGACGCGGTCAATCGATAGGCAACGCCAGCACATTCTTATATGCTGGTTGACCTACGCTGGGGACCGTCCAAGCGTAAGCACGGTCCCGAAGTGGACTGACATTTTTGTCAGTCCACCATACGAACCCATTGGAATTCGGCATGGTCGGGTGAGTTCATGAACGGCGCGACCCTTGAACTGAAGGCCGCACTCGACGCCTTTCGCGCCAAAAAACCGCACGAAGGGCTCGAGATCGCCCGGCGAATTGACGTCAACGCGTTGGGCGGCGCCGACGAGGCCGCCCGGCTGGGCGCATTGCTCAACGCCTGTGGCGAACTGGCCGCCGCGAGGCACTGTTTCAGGAGGGCCTGGCAACTCGCGCCGGACCGGGTGGACCTGATGCAGAGCTACGCCGGGTCCCTGAATGCCGCGGGGGAATTCGACAAGGCCCATGAAATCCTCGAAAAGGCGGTCAGGCTGCGGCGGGAAGACGGGTTGATCTGGTACGCGCTGGTGCAGAATCGCCGGCAGACTCCGGAAAAGAACTGCATTGCCGGCATCGAAGCCGCGCTCGCCGCACGGTCGCCGGACCGGCAGAGCCGAATATTCCTGCACTACGCCCTCGGCAAGTGCCTGGACGACATCGGTGCCTACGAGAGCGCCTTTGCGGGCTTTCAGGCCGGCGCACGGTTGAAGCGCAGCACCATGCGCTACGACGTCGGCACGGAAACCAGGGGCCTCGCGAAGTTGCGCAGCGTCTACTCCTCCGGGGAAATGGCCCGTGCGACGCGAGGCGAACCGGACAAACGGCCGGTATTCATCGTCGGCCTGCCCAGATCCGGCACGACACTGCTCGAGCGCATCGTCAGCGCCCACTCCCGGGTGGAATCACTCGGCGAAGTCGCCACATTCACCCACGTCATGGAGTCCGCGCTACGGCGCGCCAATCCGGGCGCAAAGCTGACGCGCGGCCAGGCCATCGAACGCAGCGCCTCCCTGGGCATGGAAGCGCTCGGCCGTTCCTACATTGAAGGGGTTGCGCCACGCACCACCGGCAAGAGCCGATTCGTGGACAAGATGCCCCTGAATTTTCTCTACGTCGGGCTCATCCGCAAGTCGCTGCCCCGTGCCAGGGTCCTGCTGGTGCGCCGCGGCGCCATGGACAATTGCTGGGCGATGTACTCCAGCCTGTTCCGGCAGGCCTACCCCTTCAGCTACAACTTCGACGAGTTGAGCGCCTATTACGCGGGCTTCGATGCACTGGCCCGCCACTGGCACGAGGTCTGCGGCGATTCCGTGCTGCCCGTCGACTACGAAGCCGTGACGGGTGATCTGGAACACGAGGTGCGCAGGATCATCGATCACCTGGAACTTCCCTTTGAACAGGCGTGCCTGGAGTTTCACCGGAACGCGGCGCCGGTCGCCACTGCCAGCAGCACCCAGGTACGCGCACCCGTGTACCGCACATCGGTCGGCCGCTGGCGGCATTACGAGGCGCAACTCGCGCCCCTCCGACGCGCGCTCGAGGAGCACGGCATCAAGGTCTGACGGCATAACGGCCTGCGCCGGGCATCGGCCGCCATGGATTCAGCGGGCCGGGATGTCCTTGAATGCGACGCCTTTATCCGCACGTACCTCGCGCGGCAAGTCGAGCACGCGTTCCGCAATGACGTTGCGCAGCACCTCATCGGTGCCGCCGGCGATCCTCAAGCCCGCGGCGCCGAGATAGTGCGCCGGCCAATCTGCGCCGGACGATGTCAGGGCGTCGCCGGCGAGGGCGCCGGCGGGCGCCTGCCAGGTCCATCGCAAAGCGCGCCGCCTCCTGCAGCAGGCGGGCGGACACCAGCTTCATCAGGCTCATCTCCGGGCCGGGCGTTGCGCCTCGCGACAACGCCGTGAGCGTTCGTTTCCCGGTCAACTCCACGCCCCTGGCACGGACGTGGAAGTCGGCCCATCGCTCGCGCAGGACGCGATCTTCGATGGCGGGACCGTTGCCCACCTCGACCGTTTTCATGAACCGCAGGAGTTCCCGCACCCGGTCGGGGCGAAGATGCGCGACTGCAGGAATTCGCCGAAGCGCATGCCGGATACCGCTTCCACCAGCGCGCCTTGGACGTCCACCGATACGCTGTAGTGCCAACGCGTGCCCGGGTCGTATTGCAAGGGCAGCGCGCCAAGCCGTGCGATGAACTCCGCCAACGTGATGTGGTGTCGAATACGTCGGCCTGTCGGTAGAGCTCATCCACTTCCGTCGCGCCGAAGATGCCGTAGGTAAATCCTGTGGAGTGGGTCAGCAAGTTCCGTATGGTCGGTTGCCGCGGGGTGCGACTTCCACGGAACTCGTCGCCATGACGCCGGCTCACGCGGCCAGGGCAAATCGCCCACAGTCTTTTCAGCCATTGCCCATAGCGCGTGCGCTGGCACTTGCCTGACCCTGTGGTAAAGCAAATACTGGGCGCGGTACATGGCGAACGCGGTCAGCCACGACCAGAATTTCAAGAATCTGATTCTCGACTATCCGCGCGATGCCCTGGCGTTTTTCGCCCCTGAAGAGGCGCCCGCTCCCGATGACCCGGTGCGCATCGTCCCGGCACGACAGGAACAACTCAAGGAACGTCTGGGCAATCGTTTTCGGGAGCTGGACGTGCCGCTGCTCGTGGAGTGGGCCGACGGCCGTCGTGAGGCGGTTCTGTTCGTGCTCGAAGAAGAAACCGACTGGCGGCGTTTCTCCCTGCACCGGCTGGCGCACTACTGCCTCGACCTCGCCGAACTGTTCGAGACCAACCGCGTGGTGCCGGTCGCCATCTTCCTGCGTGGCGCGGAGTTGGCCACCGCGTCGCTTACGCTGGGCACCGAGCGCCGCCGTTACCTGGCGTTCGACACTCTCGCCTGCAAGCTCGAGGAGATACCCGCCGAGCGCTGGCGGCACAGCGACAACCTGGTGGCGCGGGTCAACCTGCCGAACATGCAAAGCCCGGAGCACCGCAAGGTCGAGGTTTACGCCGAGGCGGTCCGAGGACTGCTGGAATTGGAGCGGGACAGCGACAAGCGGGCCAAATATATCGAATTCATCGACATCTACGCCGGCCTCACCGACAATGAGTACCGGCGCTATCAACGGCAATATCGCGAGGACAGTTCCACCATGGCAGGAGTCATCTCAAGGGCCCGCGAAGAAGGTATGCAGCGGGGCATGGAGCAGGGCATGCAGCGGGGTCGCGTCGAGGGAGAGCGTGCGCTCCTGGAACGACAACTGCAACGGCGGTTCGGTTTGCTGTCGCCCGAAGTCGCCGCAAGGCTGGGCCAGGCGTCTGCTGCCGATCTTGAAACCTGGGCCGAAAACGTACTCGACGCGCCAACGCTTGACGACGTCTTCGATTCAAGTAGCTAGGAGTTCTCGCAGCGGATTCCCGTTCCCCAGGTGCTGAGCCAGGTCCTGGGCGCGCCTGGAGATAGAATCGGCCGGCGTCCGCCCGGGATCAATCCCAGGGCCGGACGACCACCTTGCCGTGCGCATCGGGCCGCGCCAGGTCTTCGAACGCACCGGCAATGCCGTCCAGGCCGACGGTGTGGGTGACGATCGGTTCGACGCTCAGGGTCTCGTCCGCGATGCGCTGCAACGTGTCGTGGAACTCCCGGACGCTGTAGCCGAGCACGTACTGCACATTGAGTTCCTTGTTCACGGCGATCAGCGGCCGCGAGCGGTCCATCTGCAGGCAGACGCCCACCACCACGATTCGCGCCCCGTGCGGAACGTTCAGGAAAATGTCGTCGATCATGCCGGGTACGCCAACACACTCGAAGACCACAAGGGCGTCTCGACCCGCGATGTCGCCCAGGCGGTAGGGGCTATCCTCTCGCGGATCGACCACCAGGTGGGCGCCCATCTCGACGGCGAGTTCGCGCCGTCTGGCCGACAGTTCCGAGACGGCGACCGGCCCGGCGCCACGGACCTTCAGGTTCGCCGTGACGGCCAATCCGACGGGGCCGGCCCCGGTTACGACGATCGCCTCGTCACCGGAGAGGCGCGCCATGTTGACGGCGTGATAACCAACGGCCATGGGCTCGGTGAGTGCGGCACGCTCTTGCGACGTTCCGGCGGGCACCGGCATGAGCAGACGTTCGGACAGCAGCATGTATTCGCCGAATCCGCCCGGCGCCTCGGTGGAGTATCCGACCGGGACCCTGGTGGGCCGCGCGAGGACGGGGACCGAACAAACTAGATCGCCGGCACGCAACTCGCCATGACTCTCCATGACCTCGGCGCAGAATTCGTGGCCGAGGACGACGGGGTCGAAGGTGGTGAGCTTGAACGCTCCGCCCGCTTCGATGCTCGTGGCGACGAACGCCTCCGTATGCCTGGCAGCGTGCAGATCCGACCCGCAGATGCCGCAGGCCACGGATTTCACGACCACTTCGCCCTCGGCCGGGGTCGGGTCCGGAACATTCTCGACCCGGATGCACCCCCGCTCCATTACTGCCGCACGCATATTCGCAAATCCCTGTTGCGCGATAGCACAGTATAGGCTTCGCAAATCGGGCCAGGATTACTAATCGGTGTTGTTACGATCGCAGATCGAACTAAGGAGGCATTCCCGGTTGACGTTCATGCCGCGCAGAATCGGCAACGCGCCGCCCCAACCGCTTCTGCCCGGGTCGAAATTGGCCTGGGCGAACCCCGGCACGGTTCCGGGCACTGCGGTTCAGGAATCGTGCGCTTCGCTCATGTCAATTTTCCATCCTGCAATTCGGACGCTGCCTCCAGCGAGGACAGCAGCGCCAGTGCCGCATTCCTTGCATGATCTCCCCGCGCTTCATCGAGCCCGAGAATGCGCATGTACGCGTGCTGATCAAAAATCAGGATCAACCCGTAGGACACGGCGCTGCGCCGGGATTGCGGCACGCCCGGGTAAGCGCTCGCGAGTTCGTGGTCGACGAATCGCAGCCATGTCGACCACACCGCAGTTACCCGTTCGCCTACACGGCTGTCGCGCAAACCCAGGAAAAACACCTCGGAGAAAACCACGAAATCCTCCTCCCAGGCGTGGGTGCCGCCGTTACCCAGAAAATAGTCGATCAGGCGCATGAAGCGGTCCGGACCGCTGCTGCGGCTACGGGAAATCGCCCGGAACAGGCGCAACTCCGTGCGCTCCATGATGTAATCGATAAAGCGGTCGATCAGGATTTCGCGGTCCTTGAAGTAGTGGTAGATGAGGGTGCGCTGCAGACCGCTTTCCTCGGCGACATGGGCAATGGTCGAGTCCTTGATGCCGTTGCGAGCCACGCATCTGAAGAAGGCTTCGAGAATCTGTTCCTGACGCCGTTCCGCAGTTTCCCGCTTGCGGGGAGTGGTGAGCGTAGGTTCCAGTTTTCCAGTGGGCAACTGCGTATCCCTCCCATTCCACGGTCGGTACGGGCTGCTTCGGTGAAGTTTGACTGACATGACAGTTTATAGACGCTTGGGATAACCGTCAAGGTGCGGCAGCGGCGCCCTGTGACAAAGTCAATCGATAGGCAACGCTTTGGTTGCCCTATATGCTGGTGCACCTGTGCGAGGGGACTGCCCGAGCGTAACCACGATTCCGGAGTGGACTGACGCACACTTCAGTCAACGATTCGAGTCCATTAGAATTCGGTATCGTTTCCCGGGACGGGACCCTAATGGACCGGTGGAGCACCATGAAGTTGCGATCAGTTCTTCTTCTCGTTAACGATCTCGGCGGCCGCGTCGCTACCAAGGCGAAGTCGGATCCCCTCGGCACCTACCGTCTCGTGCTGAACACCGAAGGGAACATGCTCGAGATTCGCCAGCCGCCGCTTGCTTCTTGAGACCTGAACCGGATTGACGGGTTCGTCGCCTTCTCGCCTCAACGCCAACCTCGCCGGGTTTTCGGCAGGGCCCCGCGAGTTCGTGAAGCACGCGGCCCGCGAACTGAATGCCGCGCTCGTCGCCTTCCGCGCCAACAATCCGCACAAAGCGCTTGAGACCGCCAGGCGCATTGACGTGAACGCCTTGGGCGGCGCCGACGAAGCCGCCGTCTGGGCGCATTGTTCAATGCCTGCGGTGAGCTGGCCGCCGCCAAGCGCTGTTTCAGGAGGGCCTGGCAACTCGCAATTGCTGGGCGATGTACTCCACCCTGTTCCGGCAGGCCTACCCCTTCAGCTACGACTTCGAGGAGCTGAGCGCTTACTACTCGGGATTCGATTCGCTGGCGAGCCACTGGCTGGAAGTTTGCGGCGATTCCGTGCTGCCCGTCGACTATGAGGCCGTGACCGACGATCTGGAAAACCAGGTACGCAGGATCCTCGATCACCTGGAGCTTCCCTTCGAAGAGGCATGCCTGCAGTTTCACCGCAACACCGCGCCCGTTGCCACCGCGAGCAGCACCCAGGTGCGCACACCGGTTTATCGCATGTCCGTCGGCCGCTGGCGGCATTACGAGGCGCAACTCGCCCCCCTCCGGGACGCTCTGGAGAACCACGGCGTCAAGGTCTGACGGCGTAGCGATCCGCGCGCCGTATCGGCTGCCGTGGTTTCAGCCGGCCGGGATGTCGTTGAACGCGATGCCCTTATCCGCCCATCGCTCGCGCTGGGCGCGGTCCTCGATGGCGGGACGATTCTCCAAGGTGACCGTCTTCACGAAACACAAAGGATCCCGCACCCGATCGACACCACCGTCACCTGACATTGCCGGGACGCAGTCAACTCCGTGAAGCCAGGCGGTAGAAGATCCCCGATTGCTCGATCCCGGGCTGCAGCCCCTGGAACATCTTCCGAACTTCCTTGTCGTACTTCGCCATGAACGCCTCGAATATGCGCTGGCGGTGCTCCAGAGCCTCGACGCGATTGGCGCTCAGCGGATAGACAGCGTCGCCGGCGCGCAGCCAGACGTCGGGCCGCTTTTCGATACGCCGGCTCCAGCCGGTCGAGGGAGCCGTCCAGACGTAGACGGAGTCGCCTATGGCTACGGCCCGGACGTTCACAACATATGGCAGCAGGTCGCCACTGACCTTCAATTGGACCAGGTCATGCTCCCAATGATTGACAAAGTCGAAGTCGGCGGGCAAAGGCTGCTCCGTTCCTCCGAGACGCTGACCCGGCAATCTTTCGATCTCGTAGGCAAGGTCGGCAAATTCTCTTGGCGAACAGCCGGCTAGTGCGATGGCGATGGCGATGGCGATGGCCGCTTGAACGGGATTTCGCACCGGACAGGATCAATCGTCCTCGGGCGGTGTCAGATCCAGGTCGCTGATGCCGTTGTCGCGGTTATTGGCCGCGCAACCGGTTTCGAAGAAGATGGGCACAGGAACGAAAAACCGATCGATGGTGTAGGGAACCAGAAAGATCTCGGGGTCTTCGATCGTCGCCTGCAAGTGCAAGTATTTCTTGACCGGGATGGTCGGATTTTCCGAATCGCCGGGAATATCGATCGCGACGATTGCCCCCTCCTTGACCATGATCCGCTCCGTCACTTTCGTCTGAGGGCTGGGCCTAACAGGGCCAAGCATGAAGATCTCGCTTTGTCTGGAAATTCCCCGTGTTTCGGCGACCAGTGTGCTGCCTTCCCAGTGCCCGATGGACATTCCCATGCGGCTGGGTAGCAGACGCTCGGGAAAAGTTCGTCCGTCGGTCCAGATGCGACGAAAAGAGCCGTCCTGGTAGACGATATTGACACGCCCCGGGCCCCATGTGAATTCGAAGAGCATCGGGTGCGTAAATATCCCCGGGATCCCGGGCGTAATGCACCGTGCAAGATTGCTGCCGATATTCATCCGCGAGCTTTCCGCGCTCTCCCACGGAATTGCGGCAAAGTCATCACGAAGCTTGCGGTATTTCGGTGTCAGCGGGATGTTCTCGGCAGGCCCTTGGCAGCAGTCCTGAAAGCTCATGAACCCGCCCTGTTCGTTCATCGCCCAGGTGCCGTCCCATGACCTCTGAATGTCGCTGGGCGGAGCGGACGCGGGGCCCCGCACAGCGCACCCTGTCAGGATCATGAGAAACGTTGCCAAAGCAGACACGAAGAACCAACGGGCAGCGCGGTTGGCCATGAACATTGATCTGAATGCGAGTAATGTGAAAGTTGACACGGCTAATCCGCCGCGTCCGATTCGTTTCCTGTGTCTGATTCCCGGGCGGCGTCCGATTGTTTCGCTTCGTCCGGATCGGGAAAGGTGCATTCCAGGAAGAAAAGATCGCTTACAGCGGCCATCGTTTTACCGGTCGGGAGTTTGACCCTTCGCATCGAGCCGCCATTACGGCCGTCTCGCATCGGGTTGTAAGCCACGCTGACCTTGTCACCCTTGAACAGAATATCAGGGGTCCAGCCGAGAATTGCGACGCTGGACGGGTCCGCACCTTCGAACCCGTACAGCACATCCGAGTCGTCCGGACCTTTCGTCGTCACCCACAGCCAAGTGTGCGGATAGGTGAATTCCCATTTCCTCACGATCCCTTCGACGGTCTCGCACACACTTTGGTCGAACTGAGCGTATGAGTGATGGGCATTTGTCGGTAGCGTCGGCAGGGTCAGCAGTACGGAGCAGAAGGCAACGGGGATAAGCCTTGTCAGGTTAGGCATGCACGTGTTTCCTTAATCGGTCGAATTGACCTGGACTCCGTAGGATGATGAATTGTGTTCGCTCTGACTCGTCGATTCAAGAACTCCGTGGAATCCTCGGTATCGCGTGATCTGTCTGCTGGGTAAAAACTGCTGAACTCCCGAATTCTGATCGGAGGGCCACAGTACACACGGTGCTATCACATAATCACTGAATATGTTAACCGGATTCTCCGACTGTACCAGTTGGTGTGCGACAAAAATTTCGCGCAGCGCCCGTATCAATGAAATCTGGCCAGTTTGGAATATGTCCTGTCGACGCCGGTTGCCAGGCCGTGGGACGTGACCCCGCAACGCTCGAGCGCAGCGTGGCACTGCTCGTCGACGCCGCGGCAAAAGGCGACGTCCCAGATCTACTGACCATGGGTGCGAAACCCCTGGCGGGCTCACCCGAAGAACTCGCCGAATCGCTCCGGGCCTTCGCGGCGGAGGGCATCGCGCACGTCCAGTTCCACCCGTGGCCGTGGACGCCGGCCGCGGTAGAGGCATTGGCGCCGGCCCTCGAGGCACTGGATAAAGGCTAGAAGACGGAGCCCCCGACCGTTCAGCCGGGAAAAAAGAAGAGGAGTACCGACCATGGCCGACCCACAGCGCGTCGAGGACGACCTGGATCTCGTGGCCCGGTCAAATGCCGCGCCGTCCATCGCGCCGGGCGAGCTTGCCGACGAGCTCAAGCCGCTCATCGACGGGCTCGACCTGGGGCGGAACGTGGAAGAGCTGCGGGAGCATGGCTACACGATCGTGCGGGACATCGCACCGCCCGAGTTGATGGACGAGCTGCGCGAAGCGATCCGTTCGCTATTGGGCGCCGATCTCGGATTCGCTACCTCCACGGTGGCGAACGGTGGTCCCGACATGGATTCGTTCCACAAGATGACGGTCAAGGCCAGGCGGTGAGCCCGGAAGCGGAACGAACGCAAATTGAATTTTGATGACAAGAGCTCAGCGTGTGTATCCACGTGAAAAGCGCCGCTCGAATGCAGCGACGCGAGCGCCTGACAACCAGGGAGTAACGAATATGAAGAAGCAGTTCATCCGTCCGCCGGGTGTGTACGTCGCGCCCGGCTTCTCGCCCGCGGTGAGAGCCGGCAACACCATCTACTTTAGCGGTCAGGTCGCATGGGACGAGGAGGGCAAGATCCTCGGCAAGGGCGACATGAAGGCCCAGATTGCGCAGGCCTTCTCGAACATGGAGAAGATGCTCGAGGCGGCGGGGGCCAGCCTGTCGGACATCGTGAAGCTCAACCTCTACACGCCGAGCTGGGTGTTGATGGAGCGAGACGGCGTGGAGATTTACCAGCACATCGTCAAGCCGTTCCCCGCGATGACGGGGGTCGAGGTAAGCCGGCTCGCGGACCCCGACATGCTCATCGAGATCGACGGAGTCGCCGTCGTCGATGACTAGGTCGGGCTAGAAGAGGCTGGATCACCCGGGGAACTCGGGTCCCCAGTGAACGGCGAGAAGCTCCTCGGATGTCGCCATGTGTGAGCCTGACGCCTCATTGAACATATCCCCGTCGGTGAAATGCTCGACCGTGAATCCGGCCGGATCCGTCCAGTAGTCGAACACCTGGCCACCCAGCACGTGTTTTCCGACGCCCCACCAAGGCTCGTAACCCTTTTTAGTCAGGTGATCGTGGCTGAGCATCAAAGTATCCCAGTCGGCAACTTCGAACGCCGCGTGATTGAACTCGGTATGGCCGGTCTGGAGGAGGAATACCGTGTGATGATCGACGTATTGCTCGCCGCGGTTGCAGCGCATGAATGCGCCGAGTGTGTTTGTCTCGTCATCATCGATGTAGATCTCGTCGCTGGTGATCAGCCCGAAGCGTTCCTTGTACCAGGCTTCGCCGGTGCGGAAGTCCTTCACATTCAGAACACAATGCCCGAGACGTTTGACGATGGAATGTGATCGTTCAATGCTCGCTCGCACCCCGAATCGCTTGCGATCCGCACCGAAGTTGAATGCCTGAAGCGCGGGGGGAGGGATGGGCTCGGCTTTTTCGACACCGTGCACCACCTCGACCGGGAAGCCGTCCGGATCTGTCAACCGCGCAACGAGTCCCCCGCCCGAAAGCCTCGAGTCGCCGATGGGGGAGTTGTCGATGGCAGCAATCCGCTCGAGATCCTCTTGGCTCTGCGCCTCGAAACCGAGGCCCAGGAACGCTGGATCGCCTTCTTCAGCGACGTAGATGTAACGGTTGGGGTCCGTGCCGCGGGCAAGCAGCAGGCCATCCGCCTCTTCGACGACAAACCCGAAATCGGTGAGGAAGTCCCGTTGTTTGGCCAGATCCGCGACGCGAAATCTTACGTATAGAATATCGACGATACCGGCCATCTGGTGGTCTCCAATTTAGTGTGGTCAATAGAAACTTGACGTGCGCCAACTCGCTTATAGCATACCCCGCCTTTATCGCTTACCTGATCATCGTGGGTGAAACAGCGATCGTTTGACGGAGGGTATCGACAAGCTGTTCGCCGAATGTACCGGTGAAGGTATCGATTTCGATCTGCGGTCCGTGATGGAAGAGGCCAAGGCCGCCGATGCACATGTGATTGAGGATCAGCGGGCGACGGAAAGGCGTATTGTAGAAGGCGCGGATACCGGCGGAGAGGATCAGCCGGCCGCATCCGCGTGAATACGCAGCAGGCCAGGGATGGAGTCGGCCGGGCGTCGACCGAATCCGCATTCGGTCGCGATACCGTAATTGGATATGAACTTGTTGGCCGTCGTCATGCGTCCTCGAGTTCCGTCCGTCCCATCCGTCCTGTGCACGAGCCCGAGCACGAGCTCCGTTTCGCCGATGTCGAGGTCCGAGAGCGGCGCAAAATAAGCCTCGTCGTCGCGATCGCGAGGAACTGCCACATGAATCCAGGCAAAGCGGCTGGGCGATGCGGCCGCGAGCGCGTTGGCAAATGCCACCGAGGTTCCCAGGTCTCTTGGTTCGACGATGTGCGCGTGGCCCGGATCGCCATAACACAAGTGGATACCCACATCGACCTCGTCGGGAATCCGATTTGCCATTTTGCCGACGAGACCGCACGCGTGCTGCAAAGGCTCCTTTTCGTAGAGAGGCATAGCGCCTTCGTAGGCGAGCACTTCGATACAGACATCCCACTGGATCGCGAGATCGTCGTCGGGAATCCCCGCAACGATTGCATCGACGTCCCGCTGCATCGCCCGATCGTATGCCGGCTCGACGTCGGCACAGTTTTCCGGCGCGATGAATGCTGCCAGCACGGCCAACGGTGTAGGCAACGATGCCTGGAAGCGTACGTCGGCAGGAACCACACCCGCATCCCGGAGCCTGGTAAAGATCTCGTAGGAGTTCAGCGCTTCCCGCGCATAGCCGATCGGCGGAAATTCGAGTTTGGCGACATCGGCGCCGTCACGCAGCCGAAACTGTTCCGCCGCCCTCAAGGCCGGGCCGACCGAAAAGCCGTCGCGGATTTCATTGAAATCCGGATGCTCTGCAAAGACGTGTCTCTGCCAGTTGGTCCAGTCACGACGCTCTCCCGTCTCACCGTCGGGGTATCGTCTGGCCTTGTTGCCAATGATCTCCGCCAGCGTGCGGAAGACAGTGTCCGCATCTTCGAGGCCAATGCTTCCCACGAAATGAATGTTGTGCGTCACCCTGTTCTCCCTCACCATTTTCTTGACGGCTCGACCGATCTTCAAGGCGGCCTGCGATCACGGCCTGTTCTACTTCGACCGCACGCAGCGCCAGGCGCCCGCATGGGTCGAATGTCCGTAGCCGCATGGGGCACCTGCCAAGCCACGACGCGAGTTCGTGACAGCCGCTATGCCTGGGACGGCGGCTCCTCCCCCTTCACCCACCACTCGAACTCGGGATCGACGTCCTCAAGGTATTTCCGGTCGTCCTGCTGCTTGCGCCAGGGGATCGCCCGACGCGCCATCGCGGTGACGGGGACGTAGAATTCATCGGTGCTCCCGGTGTACGCATCGCGAATCTCTCGGGCGATGTCGATGGCGGGTTCGCCCCCTTCGATCCCCGCCAGGTCCTGTTGGCCGTATTGCCGGATCACCTCGCGGTAGGGTGAATTATCGGGCGACCCCGAACCCGCGGCAGGAGATTTCCTTCCGATTTCGGTGGCGACGTAGCCGGGTCGGACGACCTGGACGCGTAGCCCCCAACGTGCTGTCTCGATCTGGATCGCTTCCGCTGCCGCCTCAAGCGCACGCTTGCTCGCCGAGTAAGTCCCTTCGCCGTACGAAGTGAATACCGACGCCATGGAGGTCACCATCACGATCGTGCCCGACTTCCGGGCTCTCATGGTGGGAAGCGCCGCGCGGGTGATTTTCAGCGCCCCAAAAAAATTCGTCTCCATTATTTGGCGGATTCTCTCCAGCGAGACATCCTCGATGGCACCCAGAGCGTCGATCCCCGCGTTGTTGACGAGCACGTCGATTTGTCCCTCACTGCGCAGCACCTCATCGACGCAATTCGATACGGATTCGTCGCTCGTCACGTCGAGGGGAAGAATGGTTACGCCATCGATTTTTTCGAGGTCGCCCGCCATGGACGGATTGCGCATCGTCGCAATGACGCGGTCGCCGGCTGCGGCGCAGACCTCCGCCAGCGCGCGCCCGATTCCCGAGCTGCAACCAGTGATGAGTACGATCGACATGATTCCTCCTGGGGTGCGTGAGAGCGTTCGAAATCAGCGCCTAAGCGGGAATGATGGCTATCGCGGTGACTTCGATCAGTAACGGCGGATCGAGAGGAAAAGAATGAGAACTCCACCACCTGCGTCCGTATGGCAAGCGCATGCTTCCGCCGTTCAGATTGCCGATCGCCTGGCGCGTTCAATACCCGCGGTGGCCCGGCTAGAATCTGAAAGTCACCTCGGCGCCATAGGTGCGCGGCGGCCGCAGCATACTTGGATCGGTGCCGGCCCAACTCAAGATCATGCTGGTGTGTTTCCTGTCCGTGAGGTTTTTGCACCAGACGCTGGCCGACCACCGTTCGTCGCTGCCCGTCAGGCTCAATCGCGCATTAAACCGGGTTTGAGCGTCGGATTTGACGGCGGTAGTGCGAACAGCAGAGATCTCACCGCCGCGGTGGTTGCCATCGATGTGCAACGTCCAGAGGCCAAACCCGCTGGAAAACACATCCCAGTCAAGCCCGGCGATCAGATGCCACTTCGGGCTGAACGGCAGTACCAGGCCGGAGACATCGTTGCCACGCACGGTGCCTTCATTGATATGCGCATCGAGATAACCGACGCCCAGGTTAACTCGCAAGGCGGGCGTAAACGCAATCGCTGCCTCCACTTCGAATCCGGTGACTTCGGAGTCTTCGAGACCGGTCAGGCTCGCAATGAAGGTCCTGTTGTCTACGTCGATAATCTGCTGCCCCTTATAGTCGTACCTGAAGGCAGCGGCGTTCAATCGGACCCGATCGTCCCAAAGAGAACTTTTCACTCCGATCTCGATACTGTCCAGCGTTTCGGGCCCGACAAAATTTCTTTCGATAGGCGACAGGAACGCTTGGGCATTGAACGCACCCCCGCGATAACCCCTGCTGTAGAGGCCGTACAGGAGCGTGCCATTGTCCAACGTGAAGTCCAGACCGATCTTGCCGCTCATCTCACTGTCGGAAAACCCCTGGTCAGGCCCGAAAGCCAATGGGTCGAGAGAGCCACCGTTGATTGTCCCCAGCACCGGTACATGATCAGGCCCCGCCAGGTGTGCGTTGAAATTCCTCTGGTCTGATTCGTCATCCGTGTACCGAACACCGAAACGCAGGGTCAATGCTTCGGTCAGGGCGTAAGTGCCATCGAAATAGGCGGCAATACTCGCTTTCTCCTGATCGAAACGGTTTTCCCAGTTGCAACCGAGCGTCGCGAATCCGGCAAGACTGAATCCGAAACTGTTGAACAGCGCTTCGACGGCAGCGCCTGCCGGAGAGGGTGGAAATCCGAAGGCAACGGCCATCGGATCCAGGCAATCGTTGAAGTCAACGCTGCCATCCAGGTTGTAATCGATATCCACAAAGTTGCTGATCGTGCTGGAACTCAGCAGCTCTTCATTCGCATAGTAAAGGCCAGTCACGAAATTGAATGCGCCTTCCAGGTTTGACGTGAGCCGAAGATCCTGGGTGAACTGTTCAGCCTCAACCTCAAAAAAGGAGTTGCCAGCTTCGTGGATCACACCGTCGCCTTCGAACGAATTCAGGGCTGCACCCTCATCCCAAGATGTAATCGAGGTCAGCGTGAACACCTCGGTCACATCCCAGCTTAAAGTCAGGGATACGGAGTCTGTCTCGACGAGCTGTTTATAGTCATCTTCGTTAGCAATTTCGTAGTGGCCGAGACCTTCCTGGGTGGGGTTGTCCAAAGTCGTTCCGCCGAACTGCTTGTACAGCCCGTAAATTCCGAACCACGTCGGGGGATACTCGTTGACGTTCTTTACGCCTTGGGTGACTGGATCCGATTTTGCCGTTGCAGCCCGCAGCATCAATTCCACATCGTCCCCGGCTTGCCAGAGTACGCTCAGGCGCACCCCGTACTGGTCGATCGAATGGCTATCGTCGACCCCTGGATTGACGTTTTTCAGCCAGCCGTCGGCCTTCGCGTAGGTTCCCGCCAGACGTGCCGCCAGCCTATCGCTCAACGCGATGTCGACTGCCGTTTCCGCCTCGATGAGGCCATAGTTCCCCGTTCCCACCGACACATAGTTCGCGTTTTCCGTACCGGGCCGCCTGGTGATGAAATTGACCGCGCCGCCGGTGGTGTTCTTCCCATACAAGGTGCCCTGTGGCCCCCGTAATACCTCGACCCGCTCTACGTCGAACAGGGGAACAGCGAGCAGTGACGGGTTGCCTTTGTAGACTTCGTCGACGTAGGTCGCGATGGTGCTGGCCTGGTTGTAACTGTAGTCACGCATCGATACGCCGCGCAGACTGAACACGGGTGTGCCCGCTCCGGTAACCGGGAAGTTCCCCATGTTCGGCACGAATTCGGCCAGCTCTTCCGGGTCTCGAAATCGATACGTTTCGATATCTTTACCGGTCAGCACGGTGATCGATACCGGAACCTCCTGCAGGCTTTCAGTCCGCTTTTGCGCGGTAACGACGATTTCTTCGATCTCGGAGCCGCGGTCCTGCGCCAGCGCGGAAACCGCGGCCATCAACGCGGTTCCACCCAGGATGACGGGACACATTACGGTGTTCTTCCAGGCGGCTCGCAGCTTCCGCCTTGCTGTTGCCTTGCACACCGGTGCTACCCGCTTCCTGTTCCTCCGTGCCGTGACTTTGGGACTGCTCGCCATTTCGTCTCCCTCCTTTTTCGAGAATCTGGTTGGTTCCCTTAGTCTGATTGAATCCAATTGCTCCAAGGCGATGGATTCCGAATCCTGACTAAGTCCCACAGAACCGACCCTGTGAATGCAGAACAGCCTTTTATGTTAATTTGATTAGTGAAATGTACCACGAGTCAACCTGCAAAAAAAGTCCCACGTCGTTTCGTCCTCTTGGCATCGGCGGGATGCATTGGGAACTTTTATAATTAATTGTAATATATGGTATATTTAAAGATACAACCCACTCTTTTCGAGATGGAGAGGCGGCGACGCCGCGCCCGTTGGGACTTCTTTTCCGAGTTCCATTTGTCGATGGTCTTGAAAAATACTGATTTTTTGTTATTCTGAATAACAGGTTTCGCAGGGGCTGCCGTCAGACTTGGAATCGCAAGAGGACGTCTGGCAGGCCGGTCCTGTGCCAGGAATCTCGGAACTCGGTGTGTGCGGTCGGATCGGGAGGTGCCGCGGTCGACTACGGGGGTACCTGCGTGACGCTGCGCGGTCCTTTGCCGACACTCGCGACCGCCTCTGCGGTGTCATCTTGATCCGCAGCAAGAAACTTGACGACGAGTTCAAGAGCCATCTGGCTTCGGCGTTTACGGCGCCCCTCGAACGATGGCCCGGGCATCGCATTCCGGTAGGATTGAAGATCGGGGATGGCGAAACCGGGTCCCGGCGTTACGAGATTTCCGAGGTAGAGAATTCGGTCACGGCAGAGGAGATTTGACAAGTGCCCAGGTCAAAAGACCGCCGTCGTCGCTCTTCCGCGGATGGCGAACGCCAGTCACCGAAAGAGAGGATTCTCGACGTC
Organism: Candidatus Azophilus sp.; assembly: GCA_965220425.1. Taxonomy (GTDB): domain Bacteria; phylum Pseudomonadota; class Gammaproteobacteria; order Pseudomonadales; family Azotimanducaceae; genus Azophilus. The sequence continues at coordinate 1,550,929 of OZ244830.1, forward strand.
GCCGAAGACCTGATCGCGGAGCATGGCCCCTATGGCTTCCGGCTCCAGGACGTGGCCAATCGCCTGAATGTGAAGGCGCCGGCGTTGTACAACCACTTCCAGTCTCGCGACGAATTGATCGCTCAAGTCGGCATGAAACTCAGCCGGCTCGCCGCGGCAAGAAAGTTCAGGGAACCTGGCGAAGACGCGATGACAGCCGCCCGTCGCCGTGCCCGCCACTTGGCAAAGTACATGTATGAACATCCCGCCGGCGCCCGTCTGGTTCTCTGGGAACTCGCCCAGAGCGACTCCATGAGCTGGCCGGAATCGACAGCAATCGATGACGAACAGCGCGCGTGGAGTCGCAAAGCCTTTCAGCAGGCTGTCGCGGATGGCGAGTTCCGCGATTTTCGATGGGAAGTGTATATCTCCATGCTTCTCGGCGGACTCGCGAGCCTGGTTCTTTATCCGAGCTTCGACAAGAGTTCAGCGCCAGCAAGTGTCGAAACGCTACAACGGGAAGCGGACGAATTGGTCGTACGCATGCTCACACCCGACGAGCCCCTGAATCGCCTGGTACAAAGGCTGTGGGAAAAGGAATCGAAGAACTCCGACTAAGAGGATCAGCTCATGCCGACATCCGGAACCAAGGGGGTCCCCTTCCGCATCGATCCCGCAATGCTTGCGGGGGAAGGACTCGAGGAGATCCCGCCCTGGACCAATCCGCTCGAAGGAGAGCATGGCCACGCCATCGTCTGGAAGGGCGGCCCGGAGTGGATAGCGACGCCGTTCGAGGGAGACATCATCGTCTTTGTCCTGGAGATCGACGTCGGCGGCCACCGAAAGTATCAGATTGTGAACGTGGGTTTCGACCAGTTGATTTACGTTCTCGAGGGCACGATGATCCTGACGCCCGAAGAGGGTGAAGCCTGCGAGTACAACCGGGGCGACTTCGCAATCATGCCGAAGGGCTTCACGGGAACCCGGGAATACATCGGCGATGTCTTCCGGGAACTCTCCGTCATCGAAGCCGATTCGTGGCATAAGGACATCGAGGAGCGAATTGGATTGGAAATGCCGGAATGAGAGACGCGCTGAATTTTCCCGATTGGCTGCTTGAGTCGTTGCTACTGGACCTGTACACCCAATATCACTCGAGAACATGAAAGTGGAGTGGGATGAAAATGAAGAAGGAATACATACCGCGCGAAGGCCCGAAGAGCGAGTACGGGCCGCGAGCCATCAAGGCCGGCGATCGAATCTACATCGCCTCGGCCGCGGTCGACGACGACGGAAACTCGGTGGGTCCGACTATCGAGGAACAGGCTGAATTCGTCTTCCGCGACATGCAACAGACTCTCGAGAGCCTCGGCAGCTCGATGGACGACATACTCGAGATGACCATGTACCTGGTCGACATCGAGCGAAACGTCCTGAAGATCAAGCCGATCTTTGACAAGTACATCACGGTCTTCCCAATGGTAGCGGCGATCGGGACTCACCAGCTCTTCCCGTTCGATCCCCCGCTGCTCATCGAGACAACCGTCACGGCGATCATTCCGGACTGATCGGGAAAATTGACTTCACCGGGGGATTCTCGATGCCAGGATCTCTGATCGAATCATTGCCGATGCGAATGATCGCGTACAAGTAATCACCAATAGATGGAGGATCAACCCATGCCGAAAACCGACACCAGGGGCATCCCGCTCCGTCTCGACCCCGCAACGCTTGCCGGGGAAGGGCTTGAGGAGTTCCCGCCACTACCCAACCAGCCGGAAGGAAAAAGCGGCCATATTCTCGGCGGCCCGGAAAGTAGCATCGATCGAGGGTGCGTCCTCTTCGAAGGGGACGTCGTCGTGCAGGTCGCCGAACTTCAACCGCGAAGAATGCAGATCGTCGACCTGAAAGTGGATGAGTTCGTCCACATTCTCGAAGGCAGACTGATCGTGACGGCCGACACCGGCGAGACCCGCGAGTTCGGCCCTGGCGACTTCGCGATCGTGCCAAAGGGCTTCACCGGAATCCGGGAAATGGCGGGCAATCCATACCGGGAGCTCACCGTCATCGAGGTCACGACGATGATGGAGGAATTGAAGGAATTGGGCGTAGGATAGACGACTCGCCGGCGCACGCCATGTTCCTTCAAAACGCGCGCCCGGTTCTGCGTTTGGCCAACTCGGCCAGAGTCTGTTGGTGCCGGGCTTTCGAAATTCGGTACCAGCGAAGGAACACGAGCGAGGCGAGCCCGCCGATTGCGCAGACCGGGCCCATGGCGAGTGCGAGCTTGACCAGCGTCTCCTCCGCAACGGTTCCCGGCACCGCGTTGGTAGGGAATTCGATCAGATCGAGTATCACCCCGCCAAGCCAGGCTCCGATACCGATGAGCGCCTTCGCCGAAAATCCGTAGACGCCGAAGAAGTTTCCTTCCTGACGCCGCCCCGATTCGAGTTCATGGTCATCGACGCAATCAGCCACCATCGAACCGCTGGAAACGCCCCCCGCCGCGCCGCCAAAGCTGGCCGTGATCCAGAAGGCGACGAGAATCGGCAGATACAGGGAATGGCTGTCTGGCGGCAGCATCCCGAGCAGTGCGAGGATGGGCGGTATGCTCACAAAGATGCACCACCAGGCAATGCCAACGATGAAGACCAGGTTCTTCGCGAGAAAGCGGCTGAGATAAGCCCAGATCAGCATACTGATTGTGCTGGTAATCTGGCCCGCCACCACGATGGTGAAGATCTGCTGCGAGTCGAGCTTCCAGAAGTGGATATAGCCGTGCAGCATGATCGTGAAGTATGCCCCGGTAGCCGCCCAGGCACCGAACACGGCAAGGAACAGCGCGCGGAAATTCGGATTCGACAAGACCTCGAAATTCTCGCCCAGAAATTGGCGCACGGTGAGTCTCGGGTTTTCGCGCGAACGCGTGAGGTACGGGATCCGCGACATCGTTCCAAACGCGCTGACCAGGATCGTGACCGACATGATGCCGCCGATGGCGATGGAGTAGGGCGAATACGCGCCGGGATTGAGCTGGCCATTCGGATAGTCCGGCGAGTCCGCGAAGAAAAAGCCGAGTCCGAGCGCCAGCGCCACCAGGTACCCCGCCTGCGAGAAGAACGAGCGCAATGCCACGATATTGCTTCGGTCCTGATAGTCGCTGGTGAGCTCCGCGCCGAGGGCCGAATGGGGCACGAAGAACAGCGTCAGCGCCAGGCGTGCCAATATCGCGAACGTGGTGAGCCAGGCGAAGAGTCCCCAGTCGCCGAGATCCGCCGGAGGCGAAAACAGCAGCACGACGAAGAGCCCAAGCGGCAAAGCCGAAGCGAACAGGAACGGGTGGCGCCGGCCCCAACGAGTGCGGGTGCGATCCGACACCGCTCCCATCCAGGGATCGGATACCGCATCGAACAGGAGACTGAGGAGAAGCGCCGTGCCGGTATAAGTTCCGGAGAGATCCAGCACCTGGTTGTAATAGAAGAACAGAAAGACGGTAAAGGAGCTGGTCAGCAGGCCTTCCGCCGTCTGGCCGATGCCATAGGTGAAACGTTCCCGCATATTGATCGGCGGACTGACCATCATGCCTCCCTCGACAAAGGTCCGGAATCGCGACAGCATAGGGGAAGGCGACCCCAATACCACGCTCGACAAGCAAGTTCCAGGTTCATTGAGCGTTCGGTATTGCCATAAGAGCTAATCGACCAACGAGAGGAGACAACATGCATCTGGTGCTATTCGGCGCGGCTGGCGCCTGTTCGCGCGTAACCATGACCGCACTGGAGGAAACGGGAGCGCCGTACACCTACGAAATCGTGCGCTTCATGGAGCAGGAGCATTTGAGCCCGGCCTATCGCGCGAAGAACCCGCTTGGGAAGGTTCCGTGCCTTGTCGTTGACGGCCGGCCCCTCCGCGAGAATGTGGCCATTCTGTTGTGGCTCAATGAGACATTCCCTGAGGCTAAATTGCTGCCGCCCGTATCGGGCGCCATCGAAACGGCGGAACAGACGGCTGACCTCTGCTTTTGCTCGGCGACGCTACATCCCATCCTCACGCGGGTTTCGGTCTCCGAGATGTTTGGTTCGACCAAGGCCGTGCCAAGCATACGCGCCTCGGCGATGGCCATGATGGACCGCTACTTTGCGGTCGTTGAGGAACGCCTGGCGAACCGGGGCTATTGGTACGGCGACGACTGGAGCGTGATGGATGCCTATCTCGGCTGGATTTATCTTCGCATGGCGAGCGAGGGCTATGAGGTGAAGAACTACCCGCGCTTCTCGGCGATGATTGAGCGGCACGAACTGCGGCCGTCGGTGCAGCGAGTCGTCGAGCGCGAGGCTGAGGAAGAAGCCCAGATGAAGCGCGAAGGTCTATCCTGGGACACGGAGAGTTTTCTTTCGGACAGTGAGAAATAAACGCGTTCCGGAGGATGGACCGATGCTCTACTCCCACCTCTCGTCGAAGCGCCGGCCCAGGGCCTCCATCCAGTCCTGCCTGGGCTTGAAATCCGGTGCGTCCTTATACGCCGCTTCGGTTTGAGCGAAGATCTCTTCGTCCGAAAGTGAGAGGTCGATATCATCGAGTACGGGTTGGCGAACGTGCCAGGGTGTGTTGACGAAGCACTCGATGATGTTGCCCTCAGGATCGGGGAAGTAGAGCGACCAGGTGGTGCCGTGGGCCATGGGCCGGAATCCGGTGACACCCGCCTCTTCTATGGCCGCCTGCATCGCACGCAGATCTGCGAGGCTCTCGACTCGAAAAGAGAGCTGCTGCAGCATGCCTTCTTCGCCCGGGCTGCCTTGCCTACCCTCCATGAGAATGACTTGGTGATGCTCTTCGGGGTCGGAGCTCAGGAATACGATCTTTGGCTCGCCCGGGAATGGGAGCGTGCCGCGGTCGGTAACCTCGAGACCCAGAAGCCCGGAATAGAAAGCCGCCATCAACTCGATGTCGTGAACGCGGAAGCCCACGTGGCTGTAGCGAAGTCGGGGTGGCCTGGCGATGTCTGCGCTCCTTCCTTGACGGATGTCCCTGAGTACCATAGACTGTCATGATAGTCAAGTTCTGCCGAAGCAGAGGATATTTTCGCGGCAACGGCTGTACCGGCGCTCCGCATCTCACTACACATGGCGATTCACTCAACTGACAAGGGGAACATGCTCATGCCCAAGCTGACAACGCTGATCCTCGCTTTGCTCTGGTTCACGCTGGGGTCACTACCCGCGAACGCACATCACTCCTACGCTCAGTTCGACCAGAAAATCTGCAAGACCGTCGAAGGAACCGTGAGGAAATGGGAGTTCACGTATCCACACACCTGGCTGTGGGTGACCATGAAAGGTCCCGATGACGCGAATGTGCTTTATGGCTTTGAAGGCTCGGACCCGGCCAGCATCGCCATTTTCGGATGGACCCCTGAACTTCTCTTCATGGGCGACAAGGTCACCGTGAATTACAATCCGCTGCGCGACGGCCGCAATGGCGGTTCGATCCGGAGTGTCGTGCTCCCCAACGGGAAAAAGATGGAGGGTCAGGGAAGCGAAACCGACGTTTTCTGGGCGGACCAATGCACGACATTCAAACCAGACGAAGGGAACGAATCCGCATAAGCAATCGAGTGAGAAGCTGCGAACGAACAGGGCAAGCTGGAATAGACGTGTCAATGCTCACATTCAAGTCAACGATCGTGTTTGCACGCGCTGCCCGGTGGTTCCTGGTTTACGCTCTGGCAGCTCTTCCGCTGATCCTGACGGCCTGTGCCGGGCCGGGCTCCTCCGCCCTGCCGCCAGGCGACATTCAGGAGCTATGGGACGGCACCTGGACGATGACCGAGCAGGGCGGGATTCAGGTCTATCTGGACTGCTGCGACGGCCCTGGGGAGAACATCCCGCTGACACCGAAGTACCGTAAGATGCGTGCGGAATATGCCGCTATTCCGTTCGAAAGCGCAGAGATGAACGTAGACAGCAATCTTGCACGGTGTATCACGCCCGGGATGCCCGGGATATTTCAGCACCCGATGTTTTTCGAATTCTCATGGGCTCCGGGCCGCGTCAATATTCTCTACCACCATGGCACTGCCCGCTGGATCTGGACCGACGGGCGAAGCTTTCCTGAGCGTCTGCTACCCAGACGGGTGGGAACCTCCATCGGGCATTGGGAAGGCGACACGCTGGTCGTCGAGACCCGAGGCATATCAAGACAAAGCGAGATGTTCCTGATGGGCCCGATCAAGGTGTCTCCGCAGACGAAGGTAACCGAGCGGATCACGGTCAAACAGGAACCCATCAAAGCAACCAATGCGGCCGACGAATCGGAAATTCCGATCGGCCCGGTAAGAAAACACCTGCATCTGCAGACGACACTCGAAGACCCGGAGATCTTTCTCGAGCCCTATACCTACGATCTGTTTTTCGTTGAGGTGCCCATCTTGTTCGAAACAGGATGTGCGGCCCACAACCGAGACGACGGTATGGCTCCCGTCGACCTGACGCCGCCCGAATTCGATTGACACCCCCTAGCGTCATGCAATCATTCGCGCACTGGATCGCGGCGACGAGCTTGAGCGAGACGCTGAAAGCGTACCTGTGGATCATTCCAACGTCGCAATCCATCCACATCCTCGCCGTGTCGGTAGTGTTTGTCTGCGCTTTGATGATCGGCCTGAGGCTACTGGGATTGAGCCGTTCCGAGCGGACACTGTCCATGGTGATCGGCAAGCAGACGAGACTGATGTACGCAGGCCACATCGTGCTGTTGCTGACCGGAGCCGTGCAAACGATCGCGGAGCCCGCCCGCCAGTTCGGCTCACCAGCATTCTGGATCAAGATGTCGCTGATCGCATTCGGTCTGCTGATCACGTATTTCCTGTCCCGGGGCGCGCGAAACGATCCCCGGCGCTGGGACGCCGCCGATCACCGCCCGGCGAGGTTGCGGATCTATGGCGCGGGCTACGTCCTCTCATGGGCTACCATCATCTTCTGTGGACGATTCATCGGTTACACCTAGCGGGGCGATGTCCCAGCCCGACGAGAAAACGGTGACCGGGAGGGAATTTGACCAATTTGACAACTCTATCCGCGACTAAGAGGCCTGGATGAGAATCCTCGTACGCAAAGGCTACCCGTGTTGTACTTGACCGAATTTGCGGAACAGATCGCAGCCCTCCCACTGTCGACCGCGATCAGAACGGGCCTGGCCTGGCGCTGGCTCTTTCCCACGATCGAAGCCACGCATGTTCTCGCCATCACGACCGTCTACGGTTCGATCCTGTTCGTCGATCTGCGATTGCTTGGTTTTGCTCAGGTGGGGACACGGGTGTCCAGGTATTCGGCTGAATTACTTCCGTTCACTTGGGCGGCTTTTGTATTGGCCCTCATTTCGGGGACGCTCCTGTTCATAGCCAATGCGCCTGATTACGTGGTCGTCCTGCAGTTTGGATTGAAGATGGCCTTAATTCTGCTCGCGGGCGTGAATATGGCGGTTTTTCAATGGGGCGTTGGTCGGCAGGTAGCACAATGGGATACTCAGTTGCCCCCTCCCGCCGCCGCCCGGATCGCGGGGCTGCTATCCATTCTGTTCTGGACCAGCATTGTATTTCTTTCCCGATGGATCGGTTACGTCGCAGAGTGGTGAAGCTCGGCTCATTGGCGAAGCTGTCCGGAGAGGGCGCGAGACTGCACAAGGTCACGGCAGGGCTGGCGTTGGCGGCTTTGCTCTCGGTGGCAGCCTGCGCCATCGTTCAACCGAACGGTGCGCGAGCCGCATCGACCGAGGGAGCGCCCGGTGCGGCGCCCGCATCGTCCGACCGCGAGAACGAATACGAGCAGTGGGGGTTTTACGAAGAGTACGGCGAGTTCCTGGCTGCGCCTAAAGAGCTGGCCACCGTTTCCGTCAATGAGATCGTCAAGTCCATTCGCCTCAATGGCCAAGCGACGCGCCTGGGTGAGGCGGTCTATGTGCGACATTGCGCGAGATGCCATGGCCCCGACCTCAAAGGCCTTCCCGGACAGCACGTTCCGGACCTGACCGACGAGGTCTGGCGCTTCTCCGGTGACGATCTGGAATCCGTCGGGACTAACATGCTCCCTTCCGATGTGGAATGGACGGTCCGCTACGGAGTCCGCTCGGGTCACCCATACTCGCGCGGCAACGACTCGGGCATGTTGGCATTGGACCCGGCGTTTCGCAGCGAAAAGGATAGGGCGGACTTCGGCTCTGACGCCTTTCTCTCCGCGGCGGAAATCGAAGACATGGTCGAGTACGTGCTGCAGTTGAGTGGCCAACCGCACGACGCGGCGGGGGCGCGCAGAGCAGCCCCTCTCTACCAGGACAACGCCAAGGGCAATTGCTTCGATTGCCATGGCACGGACGGTACCGGCCTTGCCATTTTCGGCTCGACGAATCTGACAAGAAAGGATCAGTACCTCTACGGCAGCGACCGTGCCGCGATCCGCGAGTCGATCGTCAAAGGCCGGCACAGCGTCATGCCGGGGTTCGAGGGCGTGCTCAAGGAGGAGGAGCTCAAGGCGGTTTCGGTCTATATCTATTGGGGCGCGGCGAAGTAGCTGTACTTTGCCTCCGAAGTGGCCGGTAAAGGTTGTTCCTCTTGCCATCAACACGGTAATGCACCCCGTTCCGACGGGTAGACGCCTCCTGGCCTTGGGGCGCGTACTCGGCGAAGCCGTCGCATCGTATCCGGATGACCTGAGAGTGGTGATTCTCGGAACCGGGGGCATGTCCCACCAACTGCAGGGCGAGCGGGCCGGGATGATCGATGTGGACTTCGACCTCGAGTGCATGGACCGAATCGTCCACGAACCCGAATGGTTCGCGAATTTCAGCAACTCCGAAATGATGGAGCGGGCGAGAACCGAGGGCATCGAGACAATCATGTGGCTCGTGATGCGCGGCGCACTCCAACAGGACGTGCAGGTGGTGCACAAGCATTACAATGTGCCCGTATCGAACACCAGGGTGGGCGTGCTGGTGCTGGAGAATCCATCATGAATTCAACCGCGCCTTTCCGTGCGGAACACCTCGGCAGTCTGCTCGGGTCGAGCGCGGTACATGACGCTCGTCATTCGGGCTGCGCAAACGGGATATTGGCGTTCTTCGTGACCCCATAGTGATCGGCGAGATCGGCGCCGCTGAATCCCGTGGACAAGTTGCGATCTTCATAGGGCAACATCCGGCTGTTCCACGCCTCGTACTCTGCCTTCAGTTCTGCAAAAAGCTCTGGCTTCCTGAGTTTCAGATTCCCGCGTTCCATCGGGTCGGCGACGACATCGAACAGGAACTCGTTGCCGGCGATCTGCAGATATTTCCAGCGTCCGAGGCGAAAGGCCTTCTGGTCATGAAGATTGTATCGCCAGCAGAGCGGCCGTTCGGGAATGGCCGCACCGTTCAGATGCCCAAGCAGGCTGATGCCGTCGAAAGCGGCCATATCGACATCGTCGTCGCCCGCAATCGACAGGAACGTCGGTAACCAGTCCATTGTCATGATGGGGGCGTCACTCTCCGAACCGCTTTCCACCTTGCCCGGCCAACGGAGAATGGCGGGTACGCGAATGCCACCTTCAAGCACCTCCAACTTGCGCCCGGTAAACGGCCAGTTGTCGGAAAACCGCTCGCCGCCGTTGTCGCTGGTAAAGACCACGATCGTATTCTCATCCAGGCCGAGCCCTTTCAGCGTGGCCATGACCCGGCCAACCTGGTGATCGAGTCGCCTCACCATGCCTGCATAGGTGGCCAGATCGCCGCCGTCGTAATGGAGTATGGCGAACGGATTGGGGCTCGCGCCGATACGGGCCGATTCCGCGCGCCCTTGCGCGTCATCGAGTTGCCAGGGCCAATGCGGGGCGGAGAAGTGAAGGCTCAGTAGGAAGGGCGCATCGGACTTGGCGAATTTCTCGATTTGGCTGACAGCACGATCGCCCAGGAGATCGGTGAGGTAGCCTGTTTCCTCCACCTCGACATCGCCGTCCCAGAGGTCGTGCTGCGCCCAGAAAGTGTGCGAATGGTAATCGACGCCACCGCCTCTGAATCCATAGAAGTGGTCGTAACCGCTTTGCCGGGGGCCATAGTCCGGCGGTGCGCCCAGATGCCATTTTCCGACGAGCGCCGTTTGATAGCCCAGCCGCTTCAATTCAGAGGCCAGCGTCGGCAAACCGGGCTCGAGGCCGACGTCATTCCCTCCCCATGGCTCTTCGAGCCCGATTGGATAGCGGTATTGGTACCGCCCCGTCATCAGGGCCGTGCGCGTAGCAGAGCAGACCGGGCTGTTGGCATAAGCGCTGGTGAATTTCAGACCTTCTTCCGCCAACTTGTCGATATGCGGCGTTTGGTAATCGCGCCGACCGTAGCTGGAGAGATCGGCGTAACCGAGATCGTCCGCCATGATGAAGACGATGTTGGGCTTGTCTGCCGCGTTCTCCGCCGTCCCGTTCATGCAGGATGCCAGGAAAAGCAGAGACGCCAGTCCGCTTGTAATGCCTATTCTGGACATTGACCGGTGGCCGGACTCAAGCACAGGCGGCATATCGGGGTCGCCGACCCCGAAACCATTCCAGTGGAATTGCATGATGCCGCGCTCCTTCTCCTGGTTGACGATTTGACGATATCAACGATCCGCGCGCCGCTCTACAGCGCAATGGCCGGCGACAGGTTCCAGACGTAATTCGGAAAACACATGAACAGGGCCGATCGCGGCTCTCAATCGGGTTGCGACGTCATTTCGAACATCTCGTGCACGGCAGCGGCCGGGTCTACCGCGGGACGCTTGCCGAGTTGGCCGTCGCACATGGCCCTGCAGGCGTCGACGATGTACGTGCAGCGATCGTAACCAGGGTCGCGGACGAGGAACCCGCCCGTTTGAGCCGCCGGGCGATGCGTTTGCCGATGGTGTGCGGCAACCGGGCGAGCTCGGCGGTAATCGGGCGTGGCGTGCGGCATTGCTGTGCAGTTTCTTCGCCCGGGTAAACCTCGCTATCGTGAAACCGACGATCCGCCGACGACCCAGTCGACCTGGGCGGAAATCGTTGAGGCTGCCAATCGACACAATGATCCGGGTCGTTTTACGACGTTTATTGGTTATGAGTGGTCATCAGCACCCGAGCAACAGAATCAAGGTACGTTTTTTTTGCCGGTTACGATCTGCCGTCAATCCACGGCAAGCACGTGATCAGTGAGGCTTATGCAGGTGGTGTGTCGATGGGCGCGGATCTCGCGGCCGAGGCGAGTCGAACGCCAGCGTTTATCGTTTGGGCGCTTCGTGATGCGTTGAGTGCTCCGCTGCAGCGGGTGCAGATCATTAAGGGCTGGATTGCGGAAGGCAAGGTTCAGGAAAAAGTCTTCGATGTGGCGTGTTCCGACGGCGGGGTGGTTGACCCCGTGACTCATCGTTGTCCCGATAACAACGCCAAGGTTAATTTGGCCGACTGCAGTATTGTTGGAGGAACTGGTGCCGGAGAGCTCAAAGCGCATTGGCGGGCCCCCGAGTTCAACGCCGATCAGCGTGCCTTTTACTATGCGCGCGTATTGGAAGATCCGATCTGTCGCTGGTCGACCTGGGATGCTTCGCCTTTGGCTCCGCAACCCGACCGACGAAGAAATTCGGGCCTACGCCGCTCCGTTTCCGTCCGAAGAGTACGTTCAGGGCGCGAGGCAGTTCCCGAGCCTGGTGCCGATCTTTCCGGACGACCCGGCGATTCCCGACAATCCTCGCCCGTCAGCAAGCGCCAATACCGATTCCTTTGTTCCAGGCGCGCCGCGCGGTCCACGACGTAGCGAACGTGGCTGTCCGGCGCGGCTTTCGGGTCAAGATCGATACCCCACAACGGATCGATGGTGTTGGGTACCACCGAGTAGCGCATGTCGATGATCCGGTTTTCAAGGTGCGGATCGACGGCGACGTAACCGTCCGAGAACCAGCGGAAGCGCTCCACGTCGCGCGCCTGCCGGCTGCCGGGGTCCAGCCATGGGAAGTCGCGGCGCACATCGAGCCGCTCGATACGGGCGCCGGGGCACGCGGTCACCGCCAGACCGGTTCTGATGCCATCGACGTAGAAGTGCCCGTCATGTTCGTACACCAGTTTCCAGACCAGCAGATTGGCAAAGCCCGCCTTCGCGGAAAGGCGATGCGGCTGATGGCCCCGTTCCGCCGCCAACTGTGCGCCGGCTGCTTCGGCCCGCTGGTGCTGGACAACTCCGAACAGGAGATAGCCGAGCGCCCAGATCAGTCCTGCGACAGCGAAGGTGCGACGCCGCAGCACCGCGGCCAGGATCACCAGGCAGAGCAGCGGCAACGTGAACAGGGGATCGACAACGGAGACGTTGTTCCAGGCTACCCGGTAGTCGGAGAACGGCCACAGTAGCTGCGTACCGTACGAGGTGCAGGCGTCGAGCAGGCCATGCGTGGCATAGCCGAGCAGGCACGCCAGGCAGGTCTCCCGGAGTCGGAGCGTGCGTCGCACGATCGGTTGCAGCAGTAGCGCCACCAGGGCCGCCCCGACGGGAATGAACAACAACGCATGCGTGAATTGGCGGTGGTATTCGAGCAGCAGCAACGGATCGGTGGACGAGACGATGAATATGTCGAGATCCGGCGCCATGCCCGCAAGACAGCCGAGGAGCGTGACAGCGCGGAGTTTCTCGCGTCTCAGCACGATTTGCGGGGCGACCGCGCCGATTGCGCCTTGACTGATGGGGTCCATGTCGAAGTTACCGTTCGGTGGCCGGCCCACCACGTCGGATCGGCGGCTTGGCCCGGCAACTGAAGAATATGCCAAAACTGTGGGCGGTCAGTCTACGTCGAGTGCCCCAATGGCATGGGCGCCGGCGACCGGGCGCAACAGCGGTGTGCGGCCATCGGCACGCTCCAGGTCAGGCGTGACATTGAGCTTGTTGCGATTGACGGTATTGAATGCCGCGGACTTCCCGGCGCCATCACCGGCAATTTCGCGCAACGATTACCGCCAGGTGACTTCCATCGCGAAGAAATGATCGAACATCTCGCGATCCGGATGGTTGTTCGGGTTGCGCGTGCCGCGGATGACGAACCGGCCGTCGTAGAGTTCGTGCTGTTCGGGGGTGTACAGCGTCATGTCGGCGCCGGGCTGGTTTCTGGGTCCCCCGTCCGGCTGCGGCTCGGCAACAGCGGGTAGGGCAAAGGCGGCCTGGCAGCGCCATGAACTCGGCAGTGTACGCCGTTCGGGCAGGGGACCGATCTTCAGGCCGCGGCGTGGCGCCGCTGCAATCCGAACCGTGCCTCCATCTCCCGCCGCGCGCTCACCGCCTCGAGCGCCGGGTCGCACTCCACATCGTTCCACCCGATGATCTCGCCGGCGCCGATCGCGCGTTTCAGGGTCATGCCCTTGGCGAGGCCGATGGGCAACGCGCCGCTTTCGAGTGAAGTCCGGGCCGGCAGAAGCTTGCCGTATACGGTGAAGCCGCCTTCGCCGTCGAGCGATTCTCCCGCCGCGAGATCCCGCTTCGCCGTTGCCACGGCATCGCCCACGAAGCCCCGGGTGGCGCCGGTGGGCCGGCCGAGCAGGGCGGCGGAGAGGATCGAGGTGTTCAGTTCCAGCCCGATGAGATGAAACGGCTTGTACATCGCCGAGTACCGGCCCGAGGCGTCGGTATTCATACCGTACTGGCGGAAACAGGCCGCGGTGTATTCGTTGGGGGCTTCGATGACCACGTACACGCCCCAGCGCAGATCGTTCGGAACCGGGCGGCCGTCGCGCTCGATCGACGAGACGACCTCGACCTGGCCCTTGTGATGCAACTGTCCGCCTGCCGCGGCGGGCCGGAGTACGTGCGCGAGGTCGTCCCGCCCGCAGGGCGGGAACTTCAGGCCGTCGGGCGGCGGCGTGAGGCCGGTAGCGTTTGCGATTGCCGCCATCTCGATCGCGGACTTGGTGCCGTCGAGGAAGGAGTTGAACATGCGGCTGTTCATGCCCGCGGCCCGCGCCTCGCCGGCGGTGAGCCCGTAGTGTTCCCAGACCGTATCGGGCGTCGAGGCATGGTACGACGGCAGGTACTTGGTGCCCTTGCCCGCGGCCACCACGTCGAAGCCGCCGATGCGCGCCCATTCCACCAGCTCGCAGGTCAGCGCGGGCTGGTCGCCGTAGGCCATGGTGTAGACGACGCCCGCATCGCGGGCTTCCACCGCCAGGAGCGGCCCGGCCAGCACGTCGGCTTCGACGTTGACCATCACCATGTGTCTGCCGGCGGCGAACGCGGCTCGGGCGTGCGCGATCCCGGCCGCGGGGCTGCCCGTGGCCTCCACCACCACGTCGATGTCGCCGGAACGCACCGCCTCGAATGCATCGTCGGTGAAGCGCGTACCAGCGAGGAGGGCATCGCTCCAGCCCAGGGTGCGGCACGCGGCGCGGGCGCGGTGCGGATCGAGATCCGCGATCACGCTCACCTCGAGCCCGGCCGTGGAGGGCGCCTGGCTCAGGAACATCGAGCCGAACTTTCCGGCGCCGATGAGCGCGACCCGTACCGGCCGGGCGGAAGCGGCCCGCTCGCGGAGCTGCTCGTGGAGGTACATCGCCCTCAGGCCGCCGCTTCGCTGCGGGCAAGCTCGGCGATGCAGTTGTCCGCCAGCGGCGCGATGGGGCGGAAATCGCGGTGCGCGACCCACTCCGGGCGCTTGAAACGGCGTATGTGGTTGTCCACGTGGCAGAGCGAGAGATACACGATGCAGCGATTCAACGGGCTGATATTCGGCGCGCTCGCGTGTACCAGGGTGGAGGCAAAGACGATCACGCTGCCGGCGGGCCCGGTCGGGGCCACGCACCCGCCCTCTTTGGCGAGCCGGGTCACGGTGGCCCGGTCCAGGGTCCACAGCGGATAGCTCGTCGACTCCAGATCGTGCCCGGCTTCGAAGACTCCGTGCTTGTGGCTTCCGGACAGGAAGATCAGGGGTCCGTTGGCGGCGGTCACCTCGTCGAGGAACACTGCGATGTTCATCGCGCGCGGCTCCGGCATCTCATCGTCGCGGTTCCAGGTGCCGAAGTCCTGGTGCCACTGCCAGATCTCCCCGTCGAACGCGGCCTTGGCGTTGACCTTGTACTGGTGCATGTACACCGGCCCGTCCACGAGCTGCATCACCGGCTCGATCAGGCGGGGGTGGCGCCCGAGGCGGCGGAACGCCTCGTGGTAGGTGTGGGCGGCGAACGCGGTGCGCGCGACGCCGCTCGACTCGCGCCATACCTCCTCGCGGTCCAGGGCGTAGACCTCGTCCGCGGCCCGGCGCAGAACCGCGACCTCGTTGGCCGAGAAGCACGAAGGCCGGAACACGTAGCCCTCCTGGTCGAACCGTGCGAGTTCTTCGCGAGTCAGCTTCATGTTGCATCCTTCCCGAGCGCCCGGAGCGCGCAAGCAACCCTGCGGGAATTGTACCGCGAAGGGCGCGGCGGGGCAGGGGCGAAGTACCGCTCGGCAATCCCGTGGGGCAGGGTCGCTTCAGGGCGCTACTGCTGTTTGAAACCGACGCTTCGATAGCCGCTGTCGACCGGGATGACGGCGCCGGTCATCCAGCCGGCCCGGTCGGAAACCAGGTAAGCGGCCAGCTCCGCGACGTCCTCCGGCTCCCCGACACGCCCAAGGAGGTACCTGGACCCGAACTCGGCCATCATCTGCTCGTAGCCGGCTTCGTCCAGTCCGTCCGCGTAGTAGATTTCGCTGCGCACCAGGGCGGGGGCGATGCAGTTCACGCGCACTCCCGACGGGCCGAGTTCCAGGGCCATGGCGCGGTTGAAGGACTCCATGGCGCCCTTGGTGGCCGAATAGACGGAGGTTCCCAGGATGGGGAGCTTGGCCAGAGTGGAACTTATGTTGACGATCGATCCCCTGGCTGCCTTGAGCGAGGGCAGGCAGGCCTTTGTCATATTGATCGTGCCCAAGACGTTGACCCCTACCTGATAGGCGATCGCCTCTTCGGTGGTATCTTCGAGATTGTCGTTCTTGATGACGGCGGCGTTGTTGACCAGTACATCGAGGCGGCCCAGGTCGGAGAGCACCTTGGCGACGGTCCGGCCGATAGCTCCCGCATCGGCGATGTCGCAGGGATAGCCATGGAACCCCTCGGGCGATTCGAGCCGCTCCGGCCGCCGCCCCAGGATCGCCACCCTGAATCCGTCACGCTGCAGCGCGGTTGCGATCGCGCGCCCGATGCCGGTGCCGCCACCGGTCACCAGGGCGACTTTGGATGTGGATGCCTCAGCGGTCATGGCGTGCTACTCCCTTCCTTGCCCGAAGCCGGGAATTTTCGAATCAGTTGGCTCCGCCGCGGCGAACCAACACCAAAGACGAGCCGGACCCCACCTGCCCGCGGGCAACTTGCCGATCCGTTGCCGCATTTCGGCAACTACCCTGAAACGAGCCAGAAGGGGCGCAGCTCTTCCGCCCCCAGCGTTGCCGGCACTTCCCCGAGAGGCGCGTAGAATTCGATCCCGTGCCCGTCCGGATCGCGGAGGAAGACGCTCTTCTTGGCGGGGTGGTGCATGCGGGCCTCGATCGCGATACCCGAACGCTCGAGACCATCGATGTCTCCATCGAAGTCCGAAGGAGATACCTCGAAAGCCATGTGACGATAACCCGGCTTCTGTTCCCCGTACGTCTGGAACAGCACGATGGAGTAGTCCGCGGCGCTGCCCTTCAGAACGGCGATCTGCGACCGCTCCGAGTACACCAGGGTGTCCAGACCGCCCACCTCCCGGTAGAAAGCGAGTTGCTCTTCCAGGTCGCGGCAGCCGAGGACGGCGTGCGTCGTGCGCCGGGAATGCACGGCTGCATCCTCCATCCGGCGAATGCCCGGGTTGGGGGAATAGTTTCGATCGGTCACAGGTTCCAGTTCGCCCGGGGTCCACGGGCCCGTTACGAGTTTGCCCTCGAATTCGCGGTATGTCGCCCTCCAGTCCCTGGTGGAATCCGACGTGAACTCGAGCATGTTCCGCTCGGCGTCGAGCAGATAAACGCTCTTTGCGAAGCTGTGGTCTACCGTCATGACGATGGTCACGCCGTAGTTGACGGCGCGGTCGTGGGCGGCGACCAGCTCCGCTTCGTTCTCCATCTCGAAAGCGATGTGGAAGAGGTCGGGCCTGCGACCGAATTCCGGAGGTACGAGCACCTGGCCTTCGCGCCCGATCAGCGACTCTTCGGAGACCTGGGTCACGCTGACGTCGTGATGCGTATTGCCGTTTCCCAGGAAGCCGGCGTGGATGTCGGGCTCCTGGAACACCTCTTCGAGTCCCACGATGGGTCCGTAGAAGTCCATCGATCGGCCCACGTCGGAGACAAACAGGTTGGAGTGCGCGAATCGCCGCGGACGAAAGCGGGGTTCTTCTGCCATGGCGTATCTCCTGCTCAACCCCAGGCTGCGGGCAGGGCCAACGGCGGACTGGCTGGCCCGCCCGCCATCTTAACGCATGTGCGGGTTCAGTGACATTTGAGACCCGGCGCGCCGCACCTTCGCCCGGAATTCCTCGTCGGCGCGCGAGGGCACGCCGATCGGGATCGATGCCGTCTCGGCCGTATCCCGATCTGCCCAGTCAGTCTTTCCGCTCGGGCAGGCCGGCGATCGCCTCGACCTCGACCAGCAGCCCGGGTATGGCGAGCTTCGCCACCTCGACGAGCGAACTCGCCGGCCGGGCGTCCCCGAAGAACTCCTTGCGAATCGGATTGATCTTCGTGCGGTCCTCGATGTTCTGCAGGAACACCGTCACCTTGAGCACGTCGGCGAAGCTCGCTCCCTCGGCCTGGAGGGCGCGCTTCAGGTTGCCGAACACCTCCCTCGCCTGAACGACCACATCCCCCTCGCCGATCACGTGCTGCTCCGCGTCCACTGCCATCATTCCGGAGACGAACAGCAGATTGCCGAAGCGAACGGCGTCGGTGTAGTGGCTGATCGGCTCGCACAGGCCGGGGAGACGGATCTCTTTTCGCTTCCAATCGACCATGGATCGATTATAGCTCAGGCTCGGGGCCGTAAAATGAATGCCGTGGCGAATTTCGGGCCAGTCACCATGCCCGGTGGCCCGCGGGCGGCGGATTCTCGGGCGGTCCCGCAAAGCACTGGGCGATAGCCATCCAGGATTCCGCGACGGGGCCGGAGACCGTCAGGTTGCAGTCCGCGATGTTGCGGCCCTGGGTGACCACATGAGCAAACTCCACCGCGGAACCCGCCACGACCTCCTCGTCAGACGGCGCGTTCCATTCCCAGACCGCGCCGGAAGGGGCGTCCAGCCGCACGTAGGGGACCGGCTCCGGTACCGGGAGCTTGCGGTTCACGAAGGTCCAGCCGAACGTGCGCACGCCAATGTGGCAGATGTTCTTGATGCGGTCGGCTGGTTCGCGCCGCACATGAAGCAGGTCGTAGACGTCCTGGCCGTGCGCCCAGGTCTCCATCTGGCGAGCGGTCGCCATCATGCGAATGCCCATGTCCGGGCCGAACCAGGGAGCCCGCAGGCCGGGGTCCGCGACCGCGAGCGCAGCGCACAACTCCACGAAGTAGGATCGCCAGCGTTCGAGCAAGGCCTTGCCGTGCACCGGCGCCGGGTCATCGAGCGGTACCCGTGTCAACTGGTCCCGCCAGGCGCGAAACCCGTCCGGGTCGGTTACCGAATGGATGGCCCAGCGGTCCGCGTCGTGCAGATGCTGGACAACCCAGTCGATGGTGCGGTTCTTGAATGGGGTTTCCCGGCCCCACTGGTCTTCGGGAACGGTCTCGAGAAAGGCGTTGAGCGCGTCTCCCTCGGCCCTGAGATCGGCTACCTGCTGCAGTGTCATCGGATCCTCGACTGGAGATGGGTTGTCCAGGAGCGATCATAACCTGTACAACGGCGCTTCGACCTCGACGGCGCGGGCTCGGCGGCTGGCAGTCTGCTCGAACGCCGCCGCCAGGCCCGGATGGGCGAACGGGCGACACTGGCGGCCTACAACGTGGATCGGATCGCCATCGCCGCTGACGCTGGCGCGTTTCAGCCGAGTTCCGCCACGGCGCGGTGGGCCTGGAGAATAGCCATGTCGACGGTGGCCTGCGCGCCGGCATCGGAATTGGCGATGACGATTCGCCCGAAGCGTTGCCGTCCCCGTACGTACCAGTAGCGCGCGTCGTTGCTGTCGTCGAAATAATCGTCCTCGAGCCAGTCCCGCGTCGCGTAGCCGTGCGGCCAGCGGTTGACCGTGATGGCCTCGATATCGCGCGCCGGATCGAATCCAGCGTGCGAGAACATTGCCGCAAGCTGCTCGCGTGTATTGCGCTCGATGGTCTCGAACGGTGTCGCCAGCATTTCATGGCGCCCCAGCGGCGCCTGTTCGCGCTTGGTGAAACCGGCGTTCGGCCGATGCGGGAAGCGCTCCAGGTGTACGACGATCGGGTCGTCCGGTCCGTCGGAAAACTCGTAGCCGCCCATATCGACGGGGAAGTCGAGCATCGCGTTGACGTGGTAGCTGCCCGGCGCGGAGACCGCGCCAACGCCGGCCGCCTTCCAGGCGCGCCAGTTGTTCAGCGCGACGTTGGTATACAGCACGGGTATCTTGAGGCTGCTCGACAGGGCCTGCCGCTGCCGGTCCGGCATATCGGGACATAGAAAGGGAACGATCGCGTTGTAGCATGCCAGTACGCAGTGCCGCGCTTGAACCTGGCCGTGGCGGCCGTTGCGCACATAGCCGATGCGCACGGATTTCGCCGACTCGGGCTTGCCGTCATGCTGAACGTTCACCGCCGTACTGTTCAGCCGCAGCCGGACCGGAGCGCCGTCGACATCGAGCTTCCCGTAATCGAAGTCTGCGAGCACGATATCCCGCATATTCGACCCCGGAGCCGCATCCGGGATCATCCGGCGCACCAGCATGCGCGCGATGGCGGCATTGCCGTCCGGGAAGTGGTGAATGTAGGGTTCTTCGTCGTCCCAGTCCGGCAGGCCGGAAGCTTCGTAGCCGGGCAGGCCGACGTAGTAGAGCGCATCGATTGCCGGCACGGCCCCGATGTCGGCGCCGAGGTCGGTGGTCAGCGGCTCCAGTGCGGCGAACACCAGCGGCTCGCTGGTGCCGAGATAATCACTGAGATAGCTGCGATAGCTGATGCTGCCGAGGATCTCCAGGCGCTCGTCGACGCCGAGGCCGGGAAAGACATCGTCCGAGGCGGTCAGCAGCCCGAGCATCTGATCGCGTGCCGGTTGCGGCATCGGCATGGCATCGACCGCCGCCTTTACCGAGCCGCGGCGCCTTGCGAGGGGCAGCGTGTAGCCCAGCCCGCCCAGGTCGTAGTGGACGAGCCGGTCGGCGCCCCAGTGCGCCTTGTCGAAGAAGGCCGCGCCGCCGAGCCCGTGCCGGCGGAAGAAGCCCCGGTCGTAGGCCTTGTAGAAATGGTCGAGGTCGATGCCGAGGTCGGCGAGCAGCGTCTTCGCAGCCTCGGCGTACGTTGCCGGCGCCTCGAGCGTCTGGGAACCGCCGTAGCCGATCAGTGTGCGTCCCCCGACCCGGAACTCGTTGCGTTTCGCATGCCCGCCGAAGTCGTCGTGGTTGTCCAGTATCAGCAACCGGGCAGCCGGGTGCTCTTGCAGGTAGAAATGCGCGGCCGCCAGGCCGCTGATGCCCGCACCCACGATGACCAGGTCATAGTCGCGGGAATCGCTCTCGGCGACGGGGCCCCAGTCGCGCCTGCCTTGCCAGGCCAGCTCGTGGGCGACCTCGAACGAGCCGGCATGGCTGCCGCGCAGCCCGGTCAGGGCCGGCGGATAGAGGGGCGATGGGTTGCCCGCGAGGGTTGCAACCTGTGCTGCCGACCGATTCGCCGGTATCAGGCCAGCGGCCGCCAGGGCGCCGACGCCATGCAGGATATCCCGCCGGGTGATGCCGCGGCCCATGCCGATGTTCCGGTCACCGGTTTTCACGACCGGTATGCTACCTCCTGCTTTCTTTCATGGAACGAATTTTTAACTCATTGATTTATAAAGAATTTAGGAATTTACTATTTAACATAATGCAGGAGGCGAAAAACTGTCCAAAAACACGTTGTTCCCTGCGCGTCCTCGTCCCGGCGCGCCGGGTTCCCGACTCGCATGGAACAGATTTTCAACCCATTCATTTGCAAGGTTTTCTTGGCCAACCCCGTCGAGGCGCCGAATGGGACGATCGCCTGGGCTCCGAGTAGGGTTGCCGTGCTTGCCTTCCGGCACGCCAGGCGGACTTGGCGTCCTTTACGATGGGCTTACCACATGCCTTAAAGGTGCCGGAAGGCAAGCACGGCAACCCTACTCTCTTCCTGAAACCAGGGGTTGAACCCTTCGCGTCAGCGCCCCGGCGCCCGGCCCCGCCATTGCCGTACCTCCCATTAGTCGGCGGCAATCGATCAACCGCGGCGCGCAAGTTCGGAAACGGCGCGGTGGGCCTCTTCGATCGCCGCTTCGGTCATGGCGTTGGAAGCGGCATCGGTGGCGGCGATCGAGATGTTGCCGAACGGCCGGCTGGCCCGCTTCCAGTGGCGCTTGTCTTCCGGCCATTGGCTCGGCTCGAATGCGACGCGGTCGGTTTCCGTGTCATAGGCATAGGCGTAACCGTGCGGCCAGCGGTTGACGGTGATTGCCGCGATGTCCCGCGCCGCATCGAAGCCGCCGTTGCCCAGCAACCGGTTGAGCAGGTCTCTGGTGTTTCTTTCGAATGTCTCGAAGGGTGTCGCGAGCAGTTCACGCTTGCCGGCGGCGAACTGTTCCCGGGCGCTGAGCCCCGGCTTGAGGGGTGCGCGGATCATGTGCACGAGGATCGGATCGTCCGGGTCCTTCGGGCAGGCGTAGCCGCCGAGGCTGACGGGGTAGTCGAGCGCAACGAGGTACTGGTAGCTGCCGGCGCACCTGGCCCGGTGCAGCCCGAGTTCGACGAAACTCCGCCAGTTGCGGATCAAGGCGTTCGTGTAGACGAGTGGCGAGCGCAAGGAACTTGCGAGCAGCGCGCGCTGCGGTTGCGGCGTTTCCGGGCAGAGCATGGGAATGATCGCGTGGTAGCAGGCCATGACTACCTGGCCGCCCGTGACGGTCCTGGCCCTGCTGCCGCCCCGAACGTAGGTCACCTGTAGCGGATTGCCGAGCTTGCCGCCGATGTGGCGAACCCGGACCACCGTGCTGTTCAGGCGAACGCGCACCGGGGATGCCGGATCGTCGAGGCGGCCGTAGTCGAAGCGGGCGGTGACGATGTCTTCCATGTCGTTGCCGGGCGCCGAGCGCGGAACCATGGCGCGCACGAGGAGCCGGGCGACCGTCGCGTTGCCGTCCGGAAAATGGAATATGTTGGGCTCGTCCACCCACCCTCCATCGTCGTAGATGTCGAGTTCGAGGTTCCCGAACCCGGGATACCCGCTGGCCCAGGCGGTTCTCGCGGGCAGCGCATCGATGCCGATGTTCCAGACGCCGTGGGGCAGTGACTGGATCGCCTGCAAGGCTTCGTCCCCGATTCCGGCCTTGTCCTTCAGGTAGGTCCGATAGTCGGTTCGGGCGAGGTAGCCGATCATGGCATCGGCAGCGATGTCGCCGAGGTAGTGGCGTTCGTCCGCATAAAGGCGGGCGAGGTCCTCCTTGCCCTTTGCCGTCAGCGGGATGCCTTCCAGTACCTTCGGATCCCCCAGGCTTCCTATTGCGAGGTGATCGGATCCGAATACCGACTTGTCGAAGAAGGTTCCCCGCGAGAGGCCCAGCGAGGCGTACAGATCCCCGTCGTACGCCGTATAGAACCGCTTTGTGTCGATGCCGAGTTCCCGGATGAGCCGTTTCGCGACCGGGGGATAGCTGCCTGGCGCCTCCAGGAACATGGTTCCGCCGTATCCGATCATGAGGCGGCCGCCGATCTGGAACTCGTTGCGTTTCGCGTGGCCGCCGAAATCGTCGTGGTTGTCCAGAACGAGGATTTTCGCGGACTCGCCCATGGCTTGCCGGTAGAAGTATGCGGCCGAGAGTCCGCTGATGCCGCCGCCGACGACGACCAGGTCGTAGTGCTCGCCGGTAGCCGCGCCGGCCCAGCTTGCGCCGTCGCGCAGAGCGTGGGCGATTTCGAAGGAGCCGGGGTGCGAACCCCGCATGCCCGTCAGTGCCGGCGGATAGTAGCCGGCGATATCCTGGGCGCCGACATCCTCGGCGTAGGCGGAATGCGGCAATAATGCAGCGCCGATCGCAACGCCGACCCCATCCAGGAAGTCGCGGCGCGTGATGGCCGCGTTCATGCCCAGTTCCCGGTCGCGCGGGTTCATCGTGTTCCGACCCCTGAACTCAGGCGCCTACCACACCGCCCGCGCTCCGGTCCGGCACAGCCCGCTCCCTTGGCGCACGGCCGCCGGTCCGAAACAGGTACACACCCAGCATGATGACGGCCAGCGACAGAAACGGCTCGAAGGGCCAGTACGGCAGATAGAGTTCGGGAATCTCGGTGAGTGCGTAACCGTACAGGTACCGCGCCGCTGTCGCTTGCCACGCGGAGCCGATACTCGCGGCGACAAGGCCGGCGCCGATCAGCACGATCCCGGCCGTCCGGGCAAGCGGGTGAGCGCCCGGTTCCCGGGATTCTCTTGCCGCGGCCTTTGCACGCTTCCTGCTCCAGGCGGCGGCGCGCACAACCCAGGCGGCGAGGCCGGCCGAGTAGTAGATGTAGTCGAGCGGAACCGGGTTCGAATAGTAGAACAGCGACCACCAGTAGACGCTGAACGCATAGGCCCACAGGAAATAGATTCCGCTCAGGTGCAGCGTTCGCCACTGCCTGGCTGTCAGCAGTCTGCGTCCCCTCGGAAACGACGTTACGGTCATGGCGAGCAGGAAGGCGTAGCCGCCAACGCCCTCGATCGCATCGCGCAGTACGTAGACCTGGTTGACGTAGTAGTCGGTGTGACCGAAAACCAGCCAGAGAATGAAGAGCCCCTGCCAGGCCATTGCGGCCGCGAAACACATGCCGAAATACTTGCGATTGCGCAGCAGCCAGCGGCTGAACGGCCCCGGAAACAGCGTCTGGATCGAGGACGCCGCAAAGGCGATGTACAGCCAGGGCACGGCGCAGCGGACGGAAAGCTGAATCATCGAAGAGATACCGGGGCCGGTGGTGAGGTCCTTGACCGTCATGGCAACAACCATGACGACGGAAATCGGGCCTGTAACGAGCCAGAACAGCCCCCATTTGTTCAAAGCCGCCCGTTTGAGTACTTCGTTCAGGTCATTGCTCATGAATTCCGGCCACCGGTCAAACAAGCCCTTGCCAAGCATACTAGAAACAGTTGCAGATGCCGGTCATCCGGCCGTATAGGGCGCACAGTACGTCACCGCAAGCCCACTCTCTTCAGACGCCCACCGCCTTTGGACGTTCGATGAACGACTTCTGGCCCGCATATCTCACCAAGGGCCGCGATGATCGCGCAGGATTTTGCCCGCGTGCGCGTGCTCGCGAGCTTAAAGCATAGCCCCGCCTATGGTGGAGCGAGCACGTGCGTGCACGCGGGCAAAAGACCAGCGAGGGCGCGGCCAGCGCAGTCCGTGCCGGGCAGAACCTCCAAAAAAGCGAAGGTACCTGATTGAAACGCAATGACATTCAGTGACTCAACAAGCGGCTTGGTGAGATATGCGGGCTAGCCCGCATCGCTCACCAACTTTCGTCGCGAGGGCGTCGAGGCGCCGTGTAAGCGTGGCCGCGCGGACCGCAGGATGTCGCAGGCGAATACAAATGGGGTCAGAGTAAAATTGCCCCGGCAATTTTACTCTGACCCCATTTATTCCGCCGTGTGTGGTTCAGGTCGAAAGGAATGCGGTCGTCTTGCTGCGATGTTGCCTGATTTATTGGGCTTGTTGCGCGATCGAGAGGTTCGTAGAGGGTAAAATCGGTAAGCGTTGCGGTGATCGAGCCTGTGTAAACGGTATGGACATAGGGGCGCCAATCAGGGATCTCGGGCCTGTCGATTCGGCAGCGCTCTGCGACGCGGTCGTTGCACTGGACGAACCTGCCTGGCGCGAAGAGGAAATACGCCAGAAGAAATACCAGGACGTACATTACGATACCGAGTCAGTGATCCTGATCTTCTGCGATCACGATAACTGGCCGAGTATCGATCTGATCAAGGGCGCCGGCTGGGAGCGGCTGGCGCAATTTGCGCTGCCGTTGATGCACGACATCATCGGGCGGTTCTATCAGAAGGGCGGCACGATCATTCGCGCCATGGCGGCGAAGCTGAAGGCCGGCAAAGTCATCACGCCGCACACGGACAATCACGCCTCGTTCCGCCGCAGTCACCGCATCCACGTGCCGGTCACGACCAACAGCAAGGTGCGCTTCATGATCGAAGGCCGTCCGCACCGGCTGCAGGTCGGCAACGCCTACGAGATAAACAACCAGAAACGCCACAGCGTCATGAACAGCGGCGACGTTGACCGCATCACGTTCATATTCGATTACGTTCCGGGTCCCCAACCGGGTCCCCAACCGGGTCTCCAACGGAGCCCCCAACCGGGTTCAGAATCCTAGCCCGCAAATTGCACCAAGCCGCTCATTGAGATCTCGAATGTTGTTTGTTTTTTCACGGTTGCTTCCAAAGTTGCTGAAGTTGATCCGGGTACAAACTGCGCTGGCCGCGCCCTCGCCGGTCTTTTTGCCGGTTGCGCGCACATGCTCGCTCCACCATAGGCGTGGCTATGCTTTGAGTTCGCGAGCACGCGCAACCGGCAAAAATCCTCGGCGATCATCGCGACCCTTGGCGCAATATGCGGGCTAGTGGCCTGTCTCGACTGACTTATGGGGCAGGCCGCATGGCAAATCTCATTGCAACCTCCGTCGTGCGCGGCAGCAGCCGGGGCGAAAGTCACGGCGGCGTCTACCTGATCGACCTCGAGACCAACCGGATACTCCAACCCGTCGACTGGAACAGGACCGATATCGACTGGCAGGGGCGCGATGGGGGCCGGGGCTTGAGGGGTATAGCGTTTCACGGGGACAGGATCTATATCGCGGCGAGCGACGAACTTCTGGTATTCGACCAGGCGTTCAACATCGTCGCTTCGTTTCGCAATCCGTATCTCAAGCATTGTCATGAGGTCTGCGTTTTCGAGCGGCATCTCTTTCTGACGTCCACGGGATACGACAGCATCCTGGGCTTCAACCTGGAAACGGAAACATATGACTGGGCGCTCAAGATTGTCACCGACGGGAGAATCTTCGGCGCGAGGCGCTTCAATCCCGACCGCGACGACGGCCCGCTGTTGATCGACAAGCTGTACGTGAACAATGTCCATTGCGACAAGGGCGGCATGTACATCAGCGGGTTGCGAACCGGCGCGCTGCTCAGGTTCGGCGGCAAAGGGGTGGGAGTCATGACATCGCTCCCGGAAGGCGCTCACAACGCGCAACCCTTCCGGGGCGGCATACTGTTCAACGACACCGAAGCGGACGCTGTACGATTCGAAAGCCCTGACTCTCGAAAGGCATTCCGTGTGCCTCGCTTTGCTCCTGAAAAGCTCACGCATACGAATCCGGAGGATTCGCGCATCGCGCACCAGGGCTTTAGCCGGGGCCTGTGCGTTTTCTCCGCAAGCGAAATCGCGGCCGGTTCGTCCCCATCGACAATTTCCATCTACGATCTCGATAAAGAGAAAGCGGTAAAGGTCGTCAACCTGTCGCTCGACGCAAGGTCTGCAATTCACGGGGTCGAGGTCTGGCCCTACGAGTGGCCTGACCGGTGAAGCCCTGGCGCGCCAGGTACCCATCGAGCGCATAGGGTGAGATGCATCACGCGTCCTGCCGCATCTGCGCCGGCGCCGAGTCCTTGCCCGCCGCGGACCGGTGTTAAACTTGGTGCCGTTTACGCAACGGCCCGGGCCAATGAGCGACGCCTTGCCCACGAACTATTCCGGCCTGCTGACCCGGCGACTCGCCGCGCTGCCTGAAGTACGGCTGGCGTACCTGTTCGGTAGCCGTGTCAAGGGCTCATCCCGTCCCGACAGCGATCTGGACATTGCCATACTCGTCGATGATCGATTGGCTGCAGGTCCCGGCGAGATCAATCGAACCGTCCGCCGGCTTGCGGGTCGACTCAGCGGCGAAATACCGAGCGAGGCGCTCGACGTTGTCCTGCTGAATACCGCACCCGCCCTGTTGCGCCACCGGGTACTGCGCGAAGGCCTGCTGTTGCACGCCCGCAACGAGACCGAGCGGGTTCGATTCGCGGTCCGCGCGATTCGCGATTACCAGGACATGGAACCGAGGCTTGCGGAACACCGGCGGCAGAGGATTGCCCGGCTGAAGAGAGGAAGAACCCGTGGTCGATCAGGAGATATTCTCCAGGCGGCTCGACGCGCTTGACCTGTACCTCGAGCGGGTGGAATCCCTCGGTAGCGTCTGTGAAGCCGAGTTTACGGGGAGCCCCGCCATTCACGATCTCGCGGAGCGCTATCTGCACCTCGCAATGGAAGCAGCCATTGACCTTGCGAACCATTGGATAGCCGATCGGGCGCTACGTACTCCCGAGTCGAATCGCGATACCTTTTCGGTACTCGAAGAAAGCGGGGAAATCGACGCGGCCCTTGCCGAACGGCTGCGCGGCTGGGCAGGGTTTCGCAACATTCTGGTGCATCAGTACGCCAATATCGACCATCGTATCGCTTATCGGGCAATCCAGGATGACCTCGGCGATCTCGCGGCATTGCGCGCCTGGGCGGCGGGCAAGCTGTGATTTCCATTTGTTGAACGACACGAATGCCGATGCAGTCCGATTACTGCCGATTCAAGAGGGATCTCGGCCGTTGCTCTTCCGGCAGGTCGAGCAGCACGGGCTCGAGATAGTCGATCAGTTCGTCCAACTCGTCTTCGTAGTAGCGCCACAGATTCACGGAACCTGAATAGATCGGTTGACGCACCTGTTCGGAACTCGCGGTTTTCACGGCGCGTTCCGTTTCATGGTAACGCAGCATCTTCTCTTCCCACTCGAGTCCGCAATGCGCGGCTATTCGTCTTGCCTGCTGCTCGAGATCGCCGACCACATCTTCGTAGTGGACGGTCAGAACCTTGCCCGGCAACACCTGGTTCCAATGATCGATCAATCGCATGTACTGAATGTAGCAATGAGCCAGATCATAGAGGTCGTAGGTAAAGATCTGGCCGCGTGCGAAGAACTGTTTGAAGGATCCCAGGCAACTGTCCAGGGGATGGCGCCGTGCATCGATGACCTTCGCATTCGGCAGAATCGCATGCAGGAAGCCGATGCCCGTGAAGTTGTTCGGCATCTTGTCGGTGAAATAGCGCGCGCCGCTACGATGGCGCATCGTGTTTTCGATGTACTCCCGACCCAGATCGCGGAGTTGATGGGGCTTCAGTTCGAGCATGCATTCCGGGTACTTGATGCCGTCGGCCCGGTTAAGGCCCGTTTCCGTCGCGAGACGAAGCAGGTAATGAAGCTCCTGGGTTCCCTCTACCTGGGAGTGGCTGGCGAGGATCTGCTCCAGCAAGGTCGAGCCGGAGCGGGGCAGGCCGACAATCAGGATCGGCGCATCGTCCGCACATCCCTGACCGGCACGCGCCGCGAAGAACTCCTTCGTGAAAACGTCGATGATCCGATCGTTCGTCTTCTGGAACTCGATCGGGTCGTAGTTGACCTTGGGGCGTTTCTTGCCGTTGCCGCGGGAATAGTATGCAAACGCCTGCCTGTACTCGTTCCTGTCCTCAAATGCCTTGCCGAGGGCGAAGGAAAAGGAAATCTCGGAATCTTCGCCGTCGGTCGTTCCCGAGACCGCTTCGAGCTGTTGTTTCATCTCCTCGATTTCCGGACCCTCGAACCGGAATGTCTTGAGATTGGCCAGGCTCCAGTAGGCTTCCCCGAAGTCCGGCTTGGCCGCGGCACACCGGTGGTAAGCGTCGATCGCTTCTTGCTGCCGCCCGATGGTCTTGAGCACATGCCCGAGACAAAGCAGCGAAGGGAAGTGTGCCGGGTCGCGTTCGAGCGCCGCGTCGAGCCAGTGAATCGCATCGTCGTGTCGACCGTCGAACATGCTGTTGGCGCCGAGTTTTTCGAGCGTGTAAACGGATCCCGGCCTGACTTCCAAAGCGCGCTTGTACGCTGTCTCCGCTTCTTCGAATTTTTGCTGCTCGTGTAGCGCTGCTCCAAAGTTGATCCATGCCAACCAGAAGTCCGGCGCGAGTTCGACGGCGCGGCGAAAGAACGCCTCGGCATCGTTGTAGTTTTCCTTTCTGGCGCAAAGCGTGCCCATCAGGCGCAGCGCATCGACGTTGTCCGGGTTGCGCCGCAGGAGATCCCGATAGATTTTTTCCGCCTTTGGCGTTTCGCCGCGGCGGTTGAGCTCCATGGCTTCGACGAGCGCATTGCGGTCGGGATTGCTTTCAAGAGACTGCTGGAACACTTCGTCCGCCTCGCCGCCGCGGCCGATCCGGGCAAGAAGTTCACCGAGCTTTCGATTGGCCCCTTCGGACGCCGGGTTGTGCCTGATTGCGGTCTTGAGCGATTGCACCGCCTCTTCCAGCTTGCCCTGCCCCAGGAGCGCCTCGGCAAGGTTCTCATGGGCCAGCGCGAAGTTGGGCACGAGCCGGATGACGTGGGTCAGTTTCTGCTCCGCTTCGGCCGGCCGGTTCTGCTTCGACAGCGACACGCCGAGCAGACGCAGCAGGTTCGGATCGTTGGGTGAATCCTTCAGCGCGGCATCGAGAATCGTGCCGGCCCTGGCGAAGGCGTTGGCCTGCATCAGGCCCACAGCCTGGTCGAATACGCGCCGGGCTGCCGATTTCGGCAGATCCGGCTTCAATGACGACCCCGCTTCAGCTTCCGGCACCGCTGTCACCGCGTTCTGGCGTACTCACGGATTCTGCGGCAATTGTCCGAACGACGCCAATGACCGTAGCCATTGCGCTTGTCGAGACATAGTGACCGCGGCGAAGATTCGATTCTCAGCCGAATCTTCGTTTCGATTTTTGAACGCACTACGCGAGCGGGCGCGGTAGATGCTCGCCATTGTCGAGGTGCATGGGTTGGCGCAACGGACGGGCGCGTTCACCGCAACGCCCGGCCGAAAACGTCAGAAGGCCTTGTAAATGCCGATCCTGACTTCCCGCGGCCGCACCGTGAAGGCGCGATCGTCCGCGAAGCGTGGGTAGATGTAGGTAATGGCGCGTTCGTCCCAGAGATTGTTGACGGACAGCCAGGCCTCCCAGCCGTTCTCCGTTTTCACTCCGAAACTCAGGTCGCCGAGTTGGTACGCCGGCTGGTGGGCGGGCACGGTCCTTTCCGCGCCGAACAGCAGAATCGATGCGTTCGTGGCGTTGACCGACTCACCCACATGACTGATATCGAAGCGCGTGTAGCCTTCAAGCCCGGCCCAAGGGAGAGCGGTGGAATAAAGCACGCCGGCGGCCACTTTCAGTTCCGGCACGGCCGGCAGCGCATCGCCGGCTTGACCGGCGACGATCGTGCCGTTGTTGAGTGAGATGTCGTCGTCGATCCGCGCATCCAGATAGGTCAAGGCGAGCGAAAATTCCCAGTTCACGCTCGGCTTGAAAGCGAACTGCCCTTCGAATCCGTCGATCGATGCATTGCCCGCGTTGACGGTTGTCGCGCCGGCGATCGGCAAGGCCACCCGGATCTGGTAATCCTCCCAATTCATGATGAACGCGCTCAGGTTCGCGAGCAGGCGTCCATCCGCCCAGGTCGACTTTATTCCCCCCTCATAGTTGATGAGCCGATCGGAATCGAATGTCAGGGGAGCCCCAAGCGCAAGGGATGCGGGCCTCTGCGATGCAGCGCCGTTCCGGCCGCCGATGCGGACACCTTCCGAGTAGGTGAAGTAGACCAGGATGTCGTCGTTCGGTTGCCAGGTGATATTGGCCCGCGGACTGAAATCCTTCGTGTTTTCCGTTACATCGAAGTTGTCGAATATGTTGTCGATCCAATAGGAATTCTCGTCGACCTGACGGTCGGTCGAGAAGTATCGCCCGCCGGCGGAAACCGTCACGGTATCGGTGATGTCGACACCGAATTCGGCAAACACCGCGATCGATTCGATGTTCTGATGCTGGCCGTTGAAGTCATTGCCCGGGTACCCGTTGTAGGTCCAGCCCTCGCGGAAACCCTGGTCGAACCAGACATCGGTGGGGGCCACGCCATAGTAGGTGAAAGCCGCTCCGTCGCCGCCGTTCTCGGCGAAGTCGTCGACGATGGTGATGTAGTCCCAGTCGTTGTGGGTGCGCTCGTAGAATGCGCCGAGCAGCCAGTTGAAGCGGCTCGCGCTGTCAGCCTTCGAGGTCAGGCGGATCTCTCCGGCGAACGATCTGATGCGCTGATCGAGGCTGATCTGCGAGGTCGGGTCGGCGCCGAAGTCATAGGTGGTTATCCAGTTGTAACAGTAAGCCGTCGCATTGCAGGTTTCGTAGTCCACGAACATCGGGGAGCCGACGTAGTACGTCGCAATCTGGAGCCCGTTCTCCTTGTAGGTGGTCATGTACGCGGTGGCGTCGATGTCGTAGTCGATGTTGCGGTTGTGCCACCCGGCCGCGACGGTCAGGTCGGCGAAGCCGACATCGCCCTCGAGGGTCAGCGAGAAGTTGTACCACTCGTCGATATCGTTCTCGTCCTTGAACTTGATGGTGTCCAGGTCGCCGAAGGCGGGATTGAAATCGAACATGTAGTCGAGTTCCGATTTCTGGTAGATGACGCCGGCATCGATGGTCCAGTCTTCGTTCGGGTGATAGCGGACCAGGGCGCGCCCGCCGCGGCTCTTGTAATCGTTGATGTTGTCTTCAACGACGTCCGCGTTGTCGCGGGACCCGTTGAACTCCGAGTAGGCGCTGGTCGTGCCCAGAACGTTGTCGATGTAGCCGCCCTCGAAATCGTAGAAGCCGACGAGGCGGACGGCCAGCCTGTCTTCGACCAGCGGAACGTTCACCGCGGCGCTGGCGTCGTAGCTCCCCTGGCCGTCCGAGGTGCTGCTGCCGCCGACCTGGTACCAGCCTCCGAATTCCGAAGCGTCCGGCTTGTTGGTGACGATCCTCAACACACCGGACTGGGAGCCCGCGCCATACAGGGTCGGCTGCGGACCCGAGAGCGCCTCGAGCCTCTCGATGTCGATCAGCCGTACGTCCGCGTTCTGCCCGTCCCGGGTGATTGGAATTTCATCGACGTACAGGGTCGAGGAACTGATGGTATCGAAGCCGGTCGGCTGGGAGAGCGTGCCCCGGAAGGCGATCGTCGTTGCCCCCGGGGACGCCGTGCCGAACGAAACGCTCGTCAGCTCTTTCACATAGTCCTGGAAGTCTCTTAAGCCCTTTTCGCGGATAGCGTCCGTATCGAATGCCTGAATGGGGAGCGGCGCGTCCTGAATGCTCTGTTCGCGCTTGCGTGCCGTGACGATGATCTCTTCGATTTCCTCCGCCTGGACCGGTACCGGCGCACCCGTCCCCGCGAGCGCGGCCATCACACCGAGAGATACCGGTGTCCTGAGGAATAAACGTTTGTCGTGCTGTGACATGCCGGCCTCTCCCAACTTGCGGCATCTTGATGTTACTTCCTGGTCAGGCAAAGACATCCGGGCCTATAGGGAAACGCCGGACACTGTCGAAACCAGGTGAGGTTGCACTCGCCGGATGCGGGTTTGTGTTCTTCCGATGCCCCGAATATTGCGGACGCAACGGCGGCTTTGAGCGAATTCGGGCTATGCTTCCATCGGCTTGCCGCCAGGCTGAGGATCAAACATGAGAATTGCTCTTCCGGATGTTCGGCTCATCGAACTGGACGAAGACATCCGGCAACGATGGGGGCCTTGTCTGCGCCATGGAATGCTCGTACGTTTCAATGGCGGGAAGCCGGACCTGAACTCACCGCCGTATGCCGGCCGGCACAACGAAGACTTGCTGTTGGAAGCAGGACCGAGTCCGGAAGAAACAGCCGGCCTGGCCGCAGCCGGTGTGCTCTGGCAGGAGTCAGTCACATGAACGGGCCGAGCGACCTCTGCTTTCGTTCCGCGGTGGAACTGCGCCGCTTGCTTGCGGCCCGGGAGGTGTCGGCGCTCGAAGTGCTCGACGCCCACATCGCGCGGATCGAGAAATACGACGGCGTACTCAATGCCGTCGTGACACGGTGCTTCGACGAGGCGCGCGAACGGGCCGCATCGGGACGGCTGTCCGGACCGCTTGCCGGGCTGCCCGTCGCGCACAAGGACCTGACGGCGACGGCGGGGCTCTTGACCACGTACGGCTCCCCGCTGTTCGCGGACAATGTGCCGGCCGAGGACTCGCTGCTGGTGGCCCGCATCAAGGCGGCGGGCGCCGTAACCATCGGCAAGACCAACACCCCGGAGTTCGGGGCCGGTTCGCAGACCTTCAACCGCGTCTTCGGCGCGACGCGCAACCCCTATGACGCCTCGCGCACCTGCGGCGGCAGCAGCGGGGGGGCGGCAGTGGCGCTCGCGGCGCGCTTCCTGCCCATCGCCGACGGCAGCGATACGGGAGGTTCGCTGCGCAACCCGGCAGCATTCTGCAACGTCGTGGGGTTGCGCCCCTCGCCGGGACGTGTACCGTTCGGCTGGAGCGAGCAGGGCGCCTGGACGGACCTCGGCACCCAGGGGCCGATGGCGCGCAACGTGGACGACCTGGCGCTGCTGCTGTCGGCGATCGCCGGTCCGGACCCTAGGGTCGCCAATGTCCTGCCCGAGTCCGGGGAGTCCTTCCGCGGCGTAACGCCGGCGCCGCTGCGCGGGCTACGGGTTGCGGTGACGGAAGACTTCGGCGGCCTGCCGGTGGCTTCGGCGATTCGGGCGACCCTCTCATCGCTCCGCGACAAGCTGGCCGATGCGGGCGCCGTCGTGACGGATGCTGCGCCGGACCTTGCCGATGCCGACCGCATCTTTCACATGCTTCGCGCCGTGCAGTTCAGATCCCGCTTCGGGCTCCTGCCCGACGCGCAGAAGGCTGAACTGAAGGAGACGATCCGTTGGAACACGGAAGCGGGCCAGCGCCTGACCCACGCCGACGAGGACTGGGTAATCGGTGCGCGCTCGGCGCTGGTGGCGCGGGTGGCGGGCTTCTTCGAGGATTTCGACCTCCTTATCGGGCCGACCACGCAGGTGCAACCGTTCGACATCGGGACGGACTGGGTGCGCGACATCGAGGGGCGGCAGATGCGGACCTACATCGAGTGGATGCAGAGCTGCAGCCGCATCACGGTCACCTGCTGCCCGGCCCTGTCGCTGCCGTGCGGCTTTGCCGGCGGCCTGCCGGTCGGTGCGCAACTCATCGCACCCATGCGCCAGGATGCCTTTCTGCTTTCCGCCGCCAAGGCGGTCGAGGCCCTCGCCGGTTCCGCGATGACCGCGCCGGACCTCGAACGGTTGAACCCTTGATCCCGTGGCCCGCGTCGCTCGCCAACTTTCGTCGCGAGGGCGTCGAGGCGCCGTCCGCAGCAGGGTGTCGATGACCGATGCGGGTTAGACCGGCGGATGCAGGTCGTGCCACTCCGTCGCCTGCTCGTAGGCGTGGCCGATGCGGCAGAGCAGCGGCTCCTGCAAATGCTTGCCAACGAACTGGAGGCTCAGCGGCAGGCCGTGGCCGCTGAGTCCGCACGGTACCGACAGCGTGGGGGTACCGTTGAAATCGAAGGGCGCGGTGAAGCGCAACAGGCTCATGTCCAGGCCCTCTTCAGGCAAGGGATCGAAGGGCGCCATGTCCGCGACCGGAAACGCCGGACTCGGCATGGACGGGCAGACGAGCGCGTCTATGCCGGAGAACGTATCGCGAACCTGTCCGTTGCAGGCGGCGCGCAGGTTGTTCGCCCTGGCGTAGTCGACGCCGGTGACGCCTGCGCCCTGGTCCAGCCAGCCTCGAAACCAGGGTCCGTAGTCGTCTCGCCGGGACGGGTAGGTGGCTTCGTGGGCGAGCGCCGCCTCCGCCGTGCACAACACCGGCCATGCGGCCAGATACTCTTCCAGCGCGGGCATGCGCACCTCGACGATCTCAGCGCCGAGTTCCTCGAGCAGCTTGACGCTGTCCTGCACGCCCCGGGCGAGGTCGGGATCGACCCCGTCCGTGGCGTATCGCTCATCGAAACCGAACCGGAGGCCGCCAACGCCCTGTTCGATCGCTTCGAGCATGTCGGGAACCGGCGCGGGCAGTGAAGTGGGGTCGTTCGGATCGGATCCGGCGATGGCCTGGAGTACGATCCCGGCATCGGCGGTGATCCGGGTCATGGGGCCGACATGGTCCAGCGACTCGGCGAGGGCCAGTACACCGTAGCGGCTCACCCGGCCCCAGGTCGGCTTGATGCCGACGACTCCGCAGGATGCGGAGGGGAAGCGGATCGAGCCGCCGGTGTCGCTGCCGAGGGAGCCGTAGCACAGCCCCGCGGCCGTCGCCACGCCCGAGCCGCTCGAGGAGGCGCCCGACCACGCATCGGCATCCCAGGGATTCACCGGCACCCCCCTGTCGGGGTTGTAGCCCGCCATCGCCCCTTCGGTCAGGTTGAGCTTGCCGAGCAGCACGGCTCCGGCGTCGTTGAAACGGCTCACCACGGTTGCGTCGAAATCCGGGACGTGATCGGCCATGACGCGTGTGCCGCCCATGGTATGCACACCCGTCGTGAAACAGAGATCCTTCACCGCGATGGGAACGCCGTGCAAGGGCCCCCGGTAGCGGCCGCCGGCGATCTCGGCTTCGGCGCTTCTGGCCTGGGCCATGGCGGATTCCGCCATGACGGTGGCATAGCTCTTCAGTCGCCCGTCGAGTTCTTCAATGCGGTCGAGTTGAGCGCGCGTGGCTTCAACAGGGGAGAGCTGCCCGGACTCGATCAGCCCTGAGAGCTCGGTGATGGTTCTGAAATGCAACGACTCGTCTGTCATGGTAGATCTCCTCGTGCTCGTTTGTTGCAGATCGTTGCGAACGGCGATGTAGCCTCTCCCTGACTACTGCCGCGTGGGACGGCCGGATTATAGCTCAATCCGGTACAGCGGCGGCGCCGAAAGCCTGCTTGTAAAACTCCATGGCCGCATCGACACTTTTCACGCACAGATAGGCATGGACCTCATGTACCCTGTTGCTCATCCCGGTTCCTTTCATTTACCGTCGCTGCAATCTACCAAGTCTCCCCGGCCGTGTATGGGAGAAAATTCACCTGGGAACGAACCATGACGCTCGAAGAAGAGGCGCTGTTTGCCAACGAAACCTTCTATCTCGCCTTCACCCGGAAGGACTTCCCCGCGATGGAGCGACTGTGGGCAGCGGATCGTCCGGCGCTCTGCATCCATCCCGGCTGGCCTGCGCTGAACACGCGCGACGAGATCCTCCAAAGCTGGCGAAAGATCCTGGAAAATCCACAACAGCCCGGCATCGATTTCTACAATGCCGCGGCGGTTGCCTTCGACTCCGTCGTGATGGTGACCTGTTACGAGGAGTTGCCGGGCTCCGTCTGCGTCGCCACGAACGGTTTCGTCAGGGAAGGCGGCGACATGCGCATGTTCCATCACCATTCGGGGCCATGCGCGAATCCGCCGCCGCCAACGAGGTCCGGCGCATGAAGCGCCGCGGGGTGTCTTGCGTCGGCGGCATCGTCCCACGCACGGATGCCCCCATGAAATACCTTGCCAGCCACCATGACAAGAAGCGGTGGTGTGGTTAGAGTGCTGAAGCAGTTCGACCAGCCCAATCGCGATGTGGACAAGAAATGGAGCCAGGCAATTTTCAGATAGAAAAATTTGTAACCCAGGGCGGTGCAACACTCGATCTCAATCTGGTGTACGCCATACACGGGAAACTCAATGCAGCGAAGGACAATTGCATCCTTGTCCTCACTTCCTTTTCGGCGACCCATGAAGATGCGGAAGACCTGTTTGCATCTTCCGATGTGCTGGATCTCTCGGACTACTGTGTCGTGGTAATCGACATGCTGTCCAACTCGGAATCTTCTTCGCCGAGCAATACCCCGGCGCCATTCGACGGTCCGCGGTTTCCGTTGATGACCGTCAACGACAACGTCCGCGCACAGCATCGGTTGCTTACGCAGGCATTGTCGATCAGCCACCTTCGACTGGTGATGGGTTTCAGCATGGGCGCTCTGCAGACCTTCGAATGGGGCGCCCGACATTCGGACATGGTCGGCGCGATTCTTCCGATTTGCGGGGCTGCCCGGATTTCCACTCACAATTGGCTGTTCGTGGAAGGCGCCAAGGCAGCTTTGCGAGCGGACCAGAATTTCAATGGCGGCGACTATGAAGCCGTACCCGAGATCGGCATGGAGGCGTTCGCCAAAGTTTATGCCGGCTGGGTTTTCTCGCAGGACTTCTTTCGCGAGGAGCTCTACAGGGACATGGGCATGGACTCTGTTGCGGACGTGATCGAATTCATGAAAGGTTATTTTGGTCGCCGGGAAGCCAATGATCTGTTGGGCATGCTGGCGACCTGGCAAGCCGCGAACATTGCCGGTAACGATAGATTCGATGGCGACTTCGACGCGGCCTTGCAGGCGATCACAGCCAGGGCAATCGTCATGCCGGGCGGCACCGATCTCTATTTTCGCGTTGCCGACAGCGAGTATGAAGTGAGCAGGATGCCGAACGCGGAACTGCGTGTCATTGAATCGAAACTGGGCCACGTTGCCGGAAGTGGGCTGGACCCCATCGGCAAGGCGGCCATCGATCAGGCCATTGTCGATCTGTTGAATCGCTAAGCCGGAAGCTTGTGAGGGACGGTCTTTCCCCTGCAAGGCATTGGGTTGCTACCGGATTTCTGAGTTAACCCGCATATTGCACCAAGGGCCGTGGACGACCGGGCGGCGTATGACGAAGGTGGCATGGTAAGCAACGGCGAAAAAAGGAGCCGCAGATTGAGAATCTGGCTGATCGCCGTTCTGCTGTGCTTCGTGGCCGCGTCCGGGCTCGGCTGGTACAAATACAGCCAGATACGGACCGCCATGGCCTTTGCGGCCGCCTTTCCCGAAACGGTTGAAGCGGTCGAGGGGTTTACCGCCCGCGAGGCGCTCTGGCAGCCCACGACCCGAGTGACCGGCGAAGTGATCGCCATCCGTTCGGTGACCATCGAGGCGGAGATGGCCGGCGTCATCGTTGAAGTGGGCGTGGAGCCTGGCGCCGGCGTGACGGCCGGGCAACTGCTGGTGCGCCTCGATACCAGCGAAGAGCGCGCCGAACTTGCATCGGCCGAGGCCGAACTGGAAATCGCCCGCCTGGCCCTGATGCGCAGCAAGCGGCTGTTCGAAGCCAACCTCGGCACAGCCGAAGCGCGCGATGAAGCGCGGGCCCGGTTCGATGCAGCCGAGGCGGCCGGACAACGCATTGCCGCCGTCATCGCCAAGAAGTACCTGCGGGCGCCCTTCGCGGCAACGGCCGGCCTGCACGAACTCGATGTCGGCCAGTTTCTCGACCAGGGTGACGAGGTTGTCAGGCTCATCGGCACGGAAGACGCGCTCTGGGTGGATTTCACGCTGCCGCAGGAGGAAGCCACCCTGATCGACGGCGAACCCGTGGACATCTTCCCGCACGGCGGCGACCGCGACCCGGTCCAGGCCCGGGTCATTGCCAGGGACAGCTTCGTCAATGAACAATCCCGCAACGTGCGCTACCGGAGCCTG
Organism: Candidatus Azophilus sp.; assembly: GCA_965220425.1. Taxonomy (GTDB): domain Bacteria; phylum Pseudomonadota; class Gammaproteobacteria; order Pseudomonadales; family Azotimanducaceae; genus Azophilus. The sequence goes on from OZ244830.1 coordinate 1,589,498, forward strand.
GCCGACAAGGAGGCTCTGGGTCAGCACCCGGGTGCAATCGTGACCGTTCAAGCGCCCCTTGGGCCGCCGAAGACAGCCACCCTGGTACCGGCCACGGCGGTTCGCCGGGATGCCTTCGGCGCCAAGCTCTTCGTACTGCGCCAGGCGGAAGAAGGCGCCCGGGCGCCCGAACGGGCGGAGCGCCGGGACGTTGCCTTGGGGCCGCGGCGCGGCGAACTGATCGTGATCGCCTCGGGCTTGCGGCCGGGCGAGCGCGTGGCCGCCGACGGCGCGTTCAAGCTGCGCGACGGCGTACTGGTGAGCGCAACGGGCCGGTCGGTACGCGCCTCGGACAATGCGGCGCTGCATACCAGCGAGATCGATGGGGGCAGGCTTCAGGAGTCTGCAGGCGGCGGCGATGAGAGGCGCCATGGCGGCTCCTGATCCCGGCCATGGCGCCGCCGAGCCGCGCTTCACCGACATCTTCGTGCGTCGCCCGGTGCTGGCGGCGGCCCTGTGCCTGAGCCTCGCCCTGATTGGGGTGCGGGTGGCCATCGACATGCCGGTGCAGCAGTATCCCTCCATCGAGAGCGCCTCCCTGGTGGTCACCACACCCTACATCGGCGCTTCCGCCGATGTCGTCCAGGGGTTCATCACGGATCCCATCGAGCGGGTTGCCGCCACCATTCCCGGCGTTGACTTCGTCGACTCCGAAACCCGCGCCGGGATGAGCGTCGTCACGGTCTATCTCGAACTCAACGAAGACAGCGCCGATGCCCTGGCCGAACTCTCCACCCGGCTCGGCCAGATTCGTTTTGAACTGCCGCGCGGGGCGGAGGACCCGGCCGTGGAAGTGGAGCGCGCCGACCGGCCGTATGCAGGCTGGTACCTGGGGGTTCGGCTCAACGAGCGCATGAGCCGCGCCGAGGTCACCGACACCCTGCGCCGTGAGGTCTCCCCCCAACTGGCGGCGGTTCCCGGCGTGCACAAGATCTGGATGGGCGGCGGCCGCCTGCCGGCCATGCGTATCTGGCTCGACCCGGAGCGCATGGCGATGTTCGACGTCAGCACCCAGGACATCGAGGCGGCGCTCACGCGCAACAACATCATCGCCACGATCGGGCAGACGGAGAATGCCAACCAGCGCGTCGACCTCCTGGTGAACACTTCGCTGACCAGGGCGGAGGAGTTCGAACGCATGGTCATCCGGGAGTCCGAGGGTTCGCTGATCCGCATGCGCGATGTGGCCCGAATCGAACTCGGCGAGGAAGAAGGCACGGTAATTGGCCGCATGAACCATGACAGAACCGTGTGGCTGGGCGTATACCCTCTCCCCGGCGCCAACGAAATCGACATCGCCGATGCGCTGTATGTAGCTGTTGACGAGATCAACGCCGATATGCCGGCCGGGCTCAAGCTCGAGGTCGGGGAAGACGTCACGGTGTACATGCGCAACGCGCTTGTGGAGATATTCACGACCCTGGCGGAAACGATCCTGCTGGTGGGCCTGGTGGTGGTCGTCATGATGGGCTCGGTGCGCACGGCCCTGGTGCCCCTGGTGACGATTCCCATTTCCCTGCTCGGCGCGGTTGCCGCCATGGCGCTGATGGGCTTTTCGTTCAACCTGTTGACGATCCTGGCCATCGTGCTGTCGGTGGGCCTGGTGGTGGACGATGCGATCGTGATGGTGGAAAACGTGGCCCGGCACATGCGGGAGGGCGCGTCCAGAACGGCGGCGGCGCTGGCAAGCGCCCGGCAACTGGCATCGCCCATCATCGCCATGACCATGACCCTGGCCATGGTCTATATCCCCATCGGCTTCCTGTCCGGCATGACGGGCGTGCTGTTCAAGGAGTTCGCGTTCACGCTGGCCATAGCGGTGCTCATCTCCGGTATGGTGGCGCTGACGCTCTCGCCGGTGATGAGCAGCCGGGTGGCTCCGGAACAGGGCCGGGAATCGGGCATGACGCGCCGGGTGAACCGGGTGTTCGACAAAGCCCGCCACGGCTACCGGCAATTGCTCGGCGGCCTGCTGGCGAACAACGGCCCGGTACTGTTCTGCGCCGTTTTCTTTGCCCTGCTGGCCGTACCCTTCTTCGTGCTGTCGCAGAAGGAACTGGCGCCCACGGAAGACCAGGGCGAGATCAACGTGGCCTACACCGCGCCCCCGGAAGCATCCCTCGAATACACCGAGCGCTACATGACCGGCGTAGTGGAGGCCATGGAGCGCCTGCCCGGAAGCGGCCGGATGTGGCAGATGGTGCTGACCAACGCCGGTTTCGGCGGCATGAAGTTCGCGGACTTCGACGAACGGGAACTGAGTACCCAGGAGATGCTGACGATGGCCTTCCAGGGCTTGTCCGAAGTGACGGGTCTCACCGCGTTTCCGGTGCTGCCATCCGCGCTGCCGAGCGCCGGCCGCTTCGACATGGAGTTCGTGGTGCTTTCATCGGACAGCCCCGAAGAGATGCTCCCCCATGCCGAAGCCCTGATGGACAGCGCCCGGCAGACGGGCCTCTTCCTCTTTGTGGACTCGGATCTCAGTATCGACCTGCCCCAGGGCCGCTTTCTGCTCGACCGCGACCGGGTGGCCGACTTCGGCATGGATCTCGCCGAGGTGGGCCGCCAGCTCGGCACCTTCCTGTCGGGCAACTACGTCAACCGTTTCGAGCTCGACGGCACGGCCTATCGCGTGATTCCCATGGTCGAGCGTACCGGGCGGCCGGATGCCGATGCGCTGCTCGACCTCAAGCTCAGGACGCCGGACGGCGCTCTGGTTCCCTTGTCTGCCGTGGCGCGGCTCGAGGAGACGGTGGCGCCCCGGGTGCTGACAAGGTTTCAGCAGAAGAATGCGTTCCGCATCCGCGCGGGACTGATACCGGGGCGTACCAAGGAGCAGGGGCTTGCCGCCCTGGAGGCGCTGTCGGCGGAGTTGCTGCCGAGCCGCTACGACATCGACTACGCCGGAGAGTCCCGGCAGCTTCGCCAGGAGGGCAATACCCTGGTCGGGGTGCTGGGTATTTCGCTGGCCTTCGTATTCGCGGCGCTGGCCGTGCAGTTCAACAGCTTCCGGGATCCCCTGGTGGTGCTGCTCGGTTCGGCGCCCCTGGCGCTCTCCAGCGCGCTGCTCTTCACTTATGTAGACCTCACCACCGTCAATACGTACACCCAGATCGGGCTGATCACCCTGGTCGGCCTCATCTCCAAGAACGCCATACTGATCGTGGAATTCGCCCGCAAGCTGCAGATCGCCGGAGCGACCAAGTTCGAGGCGATCAAGAGCGCGGCGGCGGTGCGTCTGCGCCCGGTGCTGATGACCGCCAGCGCCACCGTCATGGGACACATGCCGCTGGTGTTCGTGACCGGCGCGGGCGCGGAGGCGCGCAACAGCATCGGCATCGTGCTGGTCGCCGGGATGCTGCTCGGTACCCTGTTCACGCTATTCGTGCTGCCGAGCATCTACTACCTGCTGGCCGCCGAGCGGCGGGCAACGGACACTGCTGCGACCATGCAGCCCGTCGCCGGTCGCGCTACTTCATGAACCATGGACGGGTGGTCGATGTTCTCGGCGACCCCGCCGGGGCACTCGACGCCGTAGCGATCGTCAACGGCGTTCTGCAAGACCGGGAGGCGCGGAAGCGAATCTGCACATGGGCGGATTGAACGTTCGATTCGCCGTTTTCGCCGTTTTGGTCGTTATCGCCCGTTGCGTGGATGGGGCGTCGGCATCGCCGGGAAGTCCGGGTACCGCACGTGGACACGCACGTGGACATTTGTGGCGCTTGGCCTCGGAAAGATTTAACCTCGCACGCCTCACCTCGAGTCGTCATGGAAGGAGCATGCTCATGAGAATGAAGGACTGCCTGACAGGAACGGGACTGGCGTTGGGCCTGGTTTTGGGCGCCGCGGCGCAGGCCGACACCGATGCGATCATGCAAAAGCTCAAGTCCCTCGAAGGCGAGTGGTTGGTGGTCGATGAGCAGGGCGAGGTGCTCGATCAGGTGGGGTCGGAGTTCCGGTTGACGGCCAACGGCTCGGCGCTTCGCGAGTTCATGTTTCCCGGCGACGAACACGAGATGCTCAACGTCTATCATGCCGACGGCGACCGCGTGCTCATGACCCACTATTGCGGCGCCGGCAGTCAGCCCCGTCTCGAGGTCGTGCCGGCGGAGGAGGGCGAGGGATTGCTGCTCAAGTTCGACAGCATTACCAACCTTCCGTCGCCGGATGCGCATTTCATGCATCACGCCGAATATGAATGGGGCGGCGATGACCGCCTCACGACCACCTGGTACGGCAGCGAGAATGGCAAGGTGTCGGACGAGACCATGGTGATGCGGCTGGCGCGGCGTAAGCAATAGGCCGCGATCGGCGTCATTCACGGGTCTGTGGGCCCTTTTCGCTTGCGCGACGGGGGTCTTGCTTTCAGCAGGCGGTGCACCCAGGCAATTGCGAAGCACGCGCAAATGAGGGATGACATCAAAAGGGCAGAGCCGACGACCCCTCTTAAACTGACGCCGTCGGCATAGGCGGTGAGCAAACCAATGGCGATGCAAGATGCCGCCCAGATGCTGAACTTGGGGTTACGCAGATTCACGATGCGATGGCTCGTCGTTTATTTCTCGGGTGTAAGGGAACGTGGAACACGAGGACTGTTGGTCAGTGTCGTATTGAAGGGGGCTCCAGAGAAGCCCCCTGGCAACACCGGAGCGATCTGAATCACTCCTGGTTTTGCTGGTTACCCAGGTACTTGGCTGCCTGGTATGTCGCGAGGACCAAGCCCGCGGAGCTGGCTGCCCACGTCACGACTCCCGCCGATCCGCCTACCTTGCTGACCAGTGCGACAGCAAAACCGATCAACGGTAGAATACCGCCGCTGGTCTGATCCATTTCCTGTACTGTAAGTTCTCGCATTTACATGCCTCCTGCAAGTTGATGGGAAGGCGACACTTGCATTCAGTTGCCTGCCGGTCAACGCTTGTCCTGCGATCTCACCGAAGTCTTCATATTGCGATGTCAACACAAGGTAAGCATGTGGTTTGTCGGCTACAAATCGAGGGATCTTACGGGTTGCGAACGTACCTGTCCGCGGGCACTTGGCTTGCACGATGGCGCTGTGCTGTCCGCTGGAAAATGCGATTGGATTGATGCTGCCCCTGCATAGCTATCTGGTGGGCACGGGATCCTGGTTCCTCGCGGTGGGGATCCAGGGGGTGATGTTCGCGTGGCTGGTCACCATGGTGCTCCGGGAGTCGCCGGAGATGGTGGGGGTTGCCCAGATGACGCTGCTGCTTCCGGGCACGCTGCTGATTCTGGTCGGCGGCAGCTATGCGGACCGTTTCGGGGGCCGCCGGGTGGCCGTACTTGCCCAATCGGTGGCGGTCGCCGCGCCGCTCATCCTGCTCGGCCTGGTTGTGGCGGGCAGGCTCACCTTCGGCGGGATGCTGGCCTATGCGGTCGTGATGGGGTGCGCTCAGGCGTTTGTTACGCCGGCCCGCGACGGGCTGCTCAACCAGGTGGCGGGAGGCCGGGTCCAGCGAACGGTGATGTTTGCGAGCCTGGCGCAGTTCGGCCTGCAGATGCTGGGATTCTTCGTGGCTTCCGTGGGCGACATTACCGGTCCCGGGCCTATCCTGGGCATGCAGGCCTTCATTCTCGCGGTTGGGGCCTGGGCGTTCAGCCGCATGGATCTGGCGCCTTCGGCGCCGGCTGTTGCAGTTCGTCCATCGCTGCTGGAGTCCATGCGGGAAGGATCGAGAACCGTATTGGGCCATTCAGGAATGCGTACGGTGGCCCTGCTCAACGTGGCAATGTCCACGTTCTTCATGGGCGCCTATATCGTCACCTTGCCGCTCCTGGTGCGCGAGGTGTTCGACGGCAGCGCCCGCGACCTCGGGCTGATGAACATCTGCAACTCCGTGGGGCTGGTGCTCGCGCTGTTGTTGGCGTTGCGTCTTGGCGGTTTTACCCACCAGGGGCGGGCGCTGCTGTCGGCGCTGATGACCGGGTCGGTCGTGCTCTGTGTCGTCGCCCTGGCGCCGAGCTTCGTCATGGTGTCGATCACCCTGTTTTTCTGGGGCGCCTGCGGCGGTATCGCCATGACCATGTCCCGAACCATCATGCAGGAACAGGCGCCGGAAGATCAGCGCGGCCGGGTGATGGGTTTCAACGCCTTTTCGTTCATGGGCGCGGGGCCGATCGGTGCGCTCGCCAGCGGATTCCTGGTCGATCGGTTCGGACCGCAGGTGGCGCTGGCGATCGCCGGCGCCGGTATGGCGTGTGTCGTGCTGGTGATAGGATTCTGCTCTTCCCTGTGGCGAATGACGAGCAAGTGGGCCAAGGCATGAGCGGCGTGCGCGTGGCGGCGGATATCGGCGGGACGTTCACCGACGTCGTACTGGACGACGGCGCCGGCCGTTATTCCAGCAAGGTACTCACCACGTACGAAGACCCGGCGGATGCCGTGCTGGATGGTCTCGGAAAAGTGCTCCGGGAAGCGGGGCGAGAGCCGTCCGAGGTCGGTCTATTTCTGCATGGCACGACGCTGGCCACCAATGCGCTGATCGAGCGCCGGGGCGCCAGGACGGCGCTTTTGACCACCGAGGGGCACCGGGATGCGCTGGAGATGGCGTTCGAGAACCGCTTCGAGCAATACGACGTCAACATCGACCGCCCCGCGCCCCTGGTGCCGCGGCATTTGAGACTGCCGATCCGGGAACGCCTGGCCGCCGATGGCGAAGTACTCATCCCGCTTGATGCGTCGTCGGTTTCCGCCGCCGTCGACCGGCTGGCGGAAGAGGGCGTGGAGAGCGTCGCCATCGGATTGCTGCACGGCTATCGCAATGCGGACCATGAGCAGGCCGTGGCCGAGGCGGTTCGAGAACGGCTGCCGGGCGCCGCCGTGACCCTCGCCTGCGAAGTCTGCCCGGAGATACGCGAGTTCGAACGGTTGTCGACAGCCTGCGCCAATGCGTATGTGCAGCCCTTGATGGCGTCCTATCTGCAGAGCCTGGAAAACCAACTGATCGCTCAAGGCGTGCGTAGCCCGATATTGCTGATGACCTCCGGCGGCGGCTTGAGCGATCTGCCCACGGCGGCCCGATTCCCGATCCGGCTGGTCGAATCCGGCCCTGCCGGCGGGGCGATACTGGCGGCGGATATCGCTGCCAGGTGCGCCCTGGACGAGGTGCTGTCTCTCGACATGGGCGGCACCACCGCCAAGATCTGCCTGATCGATGGGGCCGAGCCCCAGTTGTCCCGGCAGTTCGAGGTGGGCCGTACCTATCGATTCAAGAAAGGGTCAGGCCTGCCGATGCGTATTCCCGTCATCGAAATGGTGGAGATCGGGGCGGGCGGGGGTTCCATCGCGTCGGTGGACAGCCTGGGACGAATCCAGGTCGGGCCCGAGAGCGCCGGCTCCGAGCCGGGTCCGGCCTGCTATGGCCGGGGCGGGCGCGACGCGACGGTCACGGATGCGGATGTGGTTCTCGGCAAGATACGCCCGGAACATTTTGCGGGGGGCTCCCTGCATCTCGACAGCGATGCGGCGGCGACAGCCGTCGATGCCCGGGTCGCGCAGCCGCTGGGCGTCGATCGCATGGGTGGGGCCGTCGGCATCTGCGAGGTAATCGACGAGAACATGGCGGCGGCGGCGCGGACGCACGCCGTCGAGTGGGGCAAGGATACGGCGGGACGCACCATGATCGCCTACGGCGGCGCAGCCCCGCTGCATGCCTGCCGGCTGGCGGCGAAACTGAAGATCGACCGCATCGTCGTGCCCCGGGGCGCCGCGGTCGGGTCTGCCCTGGGCTTCCTGCTCGCTCCCGTCAGCTTCGAGGTGGTACGCAGCCGCTACATGATCCTGGCGGCCCTCGACGATGACTGGATCGGGCGGTTGTTGGACGATATGCGCCGGGAAGCGGCAGCCGTGGTGAGCGGCGCCACCTCGGAGCCGCTCGAAGAGACGGCCCGGGCTTATATGCGCTACATGGGCCAGGGATTCGAGATTGCAGTGGATGTTCCGCCGCTCGACGGCGCCGGCGATGTCCGGTCTCGACTCGCGCTGGCTTTCGAGGCCGCTTACCGTACCCTGTATGGCAGAACGATTCCCGGCGCCGACGTTGAGATACTCAGTTGGACGCTGGCGCTGGCAACCCGGAGGCAGGATCCTGAGCGGTTGAAGCAGCCGGCGCCAAGGCGGGCAGCGCGCCCGGACGGCCGGGTCAGCCTGTACGATCCGGTACTGGGCGCACCGGTAGAAGCGGCATTGTATCGCCGGGAATCCCTGGCGCCGGGGGACGCCTGCGCCGGGCCGGCCCTGATCGTTGAAAGCCAGACCACCACGGTGGTCACGGAAGAATTCAGCGGCACCGTCAACGATCTGGGTCATCTTTACTTGCAAAGGATCGCCAATGCGGGCTGACCGGAACCCGATCCGCACGCAACTGGTCTGGAACCGGTTGCTGGCCATCGTGGAGGAACAGGCGCAGACCTTGATGCGCACGGCCTTCTCAACAGTGGTGCGGGAGGCCGGCGACCTCTCGGCCGGCGTTTTCGACACGCGCGGGGCGATGCTCGCGCAGGCCGTCACGGGGACGCCCGGGCACGTCAACGCCATGGCGGCTTCGGTCGGCAAGTTCCTGAAGAAATACCCGCTCGCCGAACTGTCGCCTGGCGATGTGCTTTTGACCAATGATCCCTGGGATGCGACCGGCCATCTCAACGACTTCACCGTGGTCACGCCGGTGTTCCGGGATGGGGCCTGCATCGCCCTGTTCGCCAGCACCAGTCATATCGCCGACGTCGGCGGCCGGGGGTTCGGCCCGGATGCGCAGCAGGTATACGAGGAGGGCCTGAACATCCCCATCGGTCACCTGTTCCGGGGGGGCGAGCGCAATGAAACCCTGCTGTCCATTCTGGCCGCCAATGTCCGCGATCCGGTGGTGGCGGAGGGCGACCTGTATTCGCTCGCCGCCTGCAACGACAGCGGTGGGCGCCGGCTGCTCGACACCCTGGACGATTTCGGCCTCGACGGCATCGATGAGGTAGGGCAGACGATACTGAAAACCTCCGAGACGGCGATGCGGCGGGAGATCGAGGCTCTGCCCGATGGCCGCTTCGAATACGCCATGCGCGTCGATGGCTACGACCAGCCCGTGGATCTGCGGGCCACGCTTGAAATCGACGGCGACGGTCTGTCGGTGGACTTCGCCGGTTCGTCGCCGGCTTCCGGATTCGGCATCAACGTGCCCCTGCCCTATACCCAGGCCTACGCCACGTTCGGCGTGCGGTGCCTGGTGGGCAATACGATTCCCAACAACGCGGGTTCCCTGCGCTGCGTGGCGGTGACGGCGCCGCCGGGGTCCATCCTCAATGCGTTGCCCCCGTCCGCCGTATCGGCGCGGCATGCCGTCGGCCAGATGCTGCCGGATGTGGTGCTCGGCTGCCTTGAACAGGTGCTGCCCGGGCAGGCGCCGGCGGAAGGCGCATCCTGCATCTGGAACCCGGTGTTTCTCGGCGCCGGCGCCGCGGACAATTTCCCGGGCGAGGATTTCGTGATCAACCCCATATTCAACGGCGGCACCGGCGCCCGTCCCGGCAAGGACGGACTGGCGACGACCGCCTTCCCGAGCGGTGTGCGTACCACGCCGACGGAGATCAACGAGGTGACCTCACCGCTGGTGATCTGGCGCAAGGAATACCGGCGGGATTCAGGCGGGAAGGGACGCAACCGGGGCGGGTTGGGCCAGATCATCGAGATCGGCCATCGCCGCGGCGCTCCCTTCCATGTCTCCAAGATGTTCGACCGGGTCCGGTTTCCGGCGCGGGGCCGTGACGGCGCCGGCGACGGCAGCCCCGGGCGCGTCTATCTGAAAGACGGGCCGGATCTCCCCGGCAAGGGCAAGGACCTGGTGCCGGCGGGCGCGACCCTCGTCCTCGAAACCCCGGGAGGCGGTGGCATCGGCCGGCCGGGGCAACGGGATGTGCAAGCCATCGCGGCGGATATCGAGGCCGGGCTTGTTTCTTCGAACGCGGTAGAGACTAGTTGAGACCAGGACACTCCCCGGCATGACCGCGAGCTATGATAGCGCCTCTTCACGGAGTGACCTCGGGCGGAAACCGAATACCTGTACTGCTCCCGGGCAAGTTCGGGGATTGGGGTATCGGTCACGGGGGCACATGGGAGGGCCGGATACATCCATGGTCCTCGGGCAACGAGCAAAGGTAGAGGACAAGTGATCGAGATCATCAAGAGCGGCATCGACGCGGAAGCCGCGGCGGAACAGGATGAGCGTATAAAGGCCGCGGTCGAGGGCATTCTCGCGGACATCGAGGCCAGGGGCGATGCCGCGGTGCGGGAATTGTCGGAAAAATTCGACGGCTGGTCGCCGGAGAGTTTCAGGCTGTCCGACGGGGAGATTCAGGCCTGCGTCGGCCGGCTGCCCGCAGTGGTCGTGCGGGACATCGAGTTCGCCCAGTCTCAGATTCGTCGTTTCGCCGAAATCCAGAAGGCGGCACTCAAGGATGTCGAGGAAGAGACACTGCCGGGGGTGGTGCTCGGGCACAGGAACATTCCCGTCAACAGTGTCGGCTGCTATGTGCCCGGCGGCCGCTATCCCATGGTCGCATCCGCCCACATGGGCATCGTCACGGCCAAGGTCGCCGGTGTGCGGCGGATTATCGCCAGCGCCCCGCCGTTCGGGGGTACGCCCTGCGATCCGGTGGTGGCGGCCATGCACCTCGGGGGCGCCGACGAGATCTATTGTCTCGGCGGCGTGCAGGCGGTAGGCGCCATGGCGCTCGGCTGCCAGAGCATCGAGCCGGTGGACATGCTCGTCGGGCCGGGCAACGCCTACGTCGCGGAAGCCAAGCGGCAGCTTTTCGGCCGCGTCGGCATCGACCTGCTGGCCGGCCCCACGGAAACGCTGATCATTGCCGATGACAGTTGCGACGGCGAAATGGCCGCTACCGACCTGCTCGGCCAGGCGGAGCATGGGCCAAACTCGCCGGCTGTCCTGCTCACGACTTCCAGGATGCTGGTCGAAGACACGCAGCGGGAAATAGAGCGGCAACTAGAGACCCTGGAGACCGCCGCGGTGGCCGGTGCGGCCTGGCGGGACTACGGACGCATCATCCGTTGCGACACCGATGAGGAAATGGTCGCGGAAGCCGACCGTATCGCCAGTGAGCACGTCCAGGTGATGACCCGCAACCCGGACTATTTCCTGGAGAACATGACCAACTACGGGGCGCTATTCCTCGGTCAGGAAACCAATGTCGCCTATGGCGACAAGGTGATCGGCACCAATCACACCCTGCCGACCCGGCTGGCCGCCCGCTACACGGGCGGGCTCTGGGTGGGCAAGTTCGTCAAGACCTGCACCTGGCAGAAGGTGGCGCCGGAAGCGACCGCCATGATTGGCGAGTACTGTTCGCGGCTGTGCGCCCTGGAGGGCTTCGCGGGGCACAAGGCCCAGGCAGACCTCCGGGTGGCCCGATACAGGCAGGTTGCAGGATAGATAGAATAGGATCGTCAAGGGTTGGTTGGATGCCCAAGGGGACACCCACGAGGCCATCTACGACATCGCGCTATCCGACGAGCGGATGGTAGATCCGAAGACGGGCAAGGCGCCGCCGGTCGGAAGCACCGTCTATCTCGCAATCCCTACCTACTACAACACCATCGGCGACGCCCGGATGGCAGCCGTATGGACCGACCCGGATTTCGATCCAGGCAGGCGCGCGTTCCATTACGTCCGTGTTCTGGAAATTCCAACACCGCGATGGGCTAGCCCGCATATCTCACCAAGGGCCGCGATGATCGCGCAGGATTTTGCCCGCGTGCGCGTGCTCGCGAGCGGAAGCATAGCCCCGCCTATGGTGGAGCGAGCATGTGCGCGCACGCGGGCAAAAGACCAGCGAGGGCGTGGCAAGCGCAGTCTGTGCCGGGCAGAACCTCCAAAAAGCGAAGGTACCTGATTGAAACGCAATGACATTCAGTGACTCAACAAGCGGCTTGGTGAGATATGCGGGCTAGTGTGAATGAGGTTCGTCAGTGCCCCACCTGGTAAACAAAGTCAATGCCGAAGGAGCGCGGCCGACCCCAGGTGGCGCCGGCGAAACCGAGGGTCGCGAAGTCGATGCCCCACTCCCGGTACTCCCTGTCTGTCAGGTTCCTGACCCACAACGAGATGCGCAGGGCGCCGTTGCCGCCGATGGCGATGTCGTTGAGGCTTGCGCGTGCATCCAGCAACCAGCGGCCGCCGGCGCTGTCGTGCTGGTTCAGGAAGGGATGGAATCGGGTCTTGCCGGTATAGGTGGCATCGAAGCGCAGCGACGGCGCGCCCAGGGCGGAGGGCCTGAAGTCGTACTGCAGGCCGATGCTGGCGGTATTTTCCGGTGCGGGAATGGAGGTGGCCTCTGCAATGTCCGCTTCCTGGTCGGTGGCGGGGTTCAGCGCGACGTATTCGTCGAAATCCCCGTCCAGATAGCCGTAGGTGAGGTCCAGGATCAAGCCTTCCGCCAGAATGGCCACCACATCCAGCTCGATGCCCTGATGGGTGGCCTCGCCGGCGTTCACCAGCCGTAGGGATGCGCCGCCGCTGCCCGCCTCGAACTGGCCGATCTGCAGATTGTCGAACTTGTTGCGGTACAGGGCTATGTTGGTGCGCAGGCGGCTGTTCAGCCAATCCGCCTTCAGGCCGACATCGATGGCGCTGACTTCCTCGTCCCGGACTGGAAAGGCGAACCCCGAGACGGTGAGGGCGCGCGCGTTGAAGCTGCCGGCGTTGTAGCTCGTGGAATGGGTCGCGTAGATGTTGACATCCTCGTTGACGGCGTAGCTCAAGTTGACCAGGTAGCTCAGGTTGTCCCAGCTTTCGGCATTCATGAGCCGGTCGTCGAAGGAGGTATGCAACAGGTTTTCGTTGAACAGGAACGCAGACTTCTCGTCCTCGGTGTAGCGCAGGCCCCCGGTAACGTTCAGCCGGTCGGTCAGCGAGTAGGTGACTTGCCCGTACACTGCCCAGGATTTGGAATCCTGGCCGTAGATGAAGTCGACGAAGCCGTTGCCGTTGGGGTCCGCGCCGGGGAACGTAAACGGCAGGGGCAGCCGCTGCGAGCCGACACAGACCGGACCGACACCCGGCACCGCATTGCAGAAGCCGCCGCGGACGTAGGCGCCAGCCAGGATGGGGGCCTGCTCAAGGATGAAAGCGATGGGCAGCGCAAACGTCTGGGGATTGTCCTCGTAGACCTTCTCTTCGTAGCTGTAATAGCCCAGGGTGAAGTGCAGGCGGTCCTCCAGGAGATCGCCGAACAACTGAAGTTCGTGGGTGGTCATGTCTACGGAACTGTCGACCATTTTTGCGTGGAAGCCGGGCGTGGGCACCGTCATGCCGCCGCCGTAGAACCGGTCCCGGGCGCTGTGGGCCCCACCGTCCAGATCCGTTCCGTCGTTGTGCTGCCGGGTTTCGCGGTTGGCGAAGATGTACTTGAGGGTCACCGCATCGAGGTCGAGCGCCGCCGTCAAGGTGTGCCCGCTCGCGTCCAGGTAGGCCAGATCGATGTGGTCCAGGTCGTATTCCTCGCGCCGCTCGCCGGGGTCGCCGACGGTGGCCGCCATGGCGGTAAACAACTCGCCGCCGAGGGCCGCGAAGGGGAACGGGGTGGTGGTAAAACCGTCGTAAAGGCTGTCTTTCACTTTGACGATCTGGAAGGGCGCGGGATAGCCCTTGTTGTCGGTCTGATCGAAGGCGTAGTCGACGGTGAAACGATCAACCGGCGTAAGCCGTAGGGCGACCCGAAAGGACTGGTTGTCCTCACTGCCGAGTCCGCTTTCCCGGCCGGGATGAACGTTGTCTGCCCAGCCGTCATGGCGCATCAGCATGCCGGAAACCTTGGCAGACACCCGGTCGTCGATCATGGGCAGGTCGACCGAGCCCGTATAGCGCCGGTAGCCATCGTTGCCGACCGAGGCCTTGAGCTTCATTCCCAGATCCCCGCCGGGCCTGGCAGACTCGACGATCATCGCGCCGCCCGTGCTGTTGCGCCCGAAAAGGGTGCCCTGCGGGCCGCGCAGCACCTGGATGTTCTCCAGATCGACGAGGTCGAAGGCGGCGCCGACTGTCTTGCTCACATAGGCGCCATCCAGGTACAGGCCTACCTTGGGATCGATCAGGAGCGACGTTTCGCCAGCGCCGACGCCGCGGATGCGCAGGTCCATGTTGGAGTTGGATGCCGGTTGTTTGAGGACTGTGGTGTTGGGCGCCCGGCCGGTGAGATCGGTGATATCGAAGATGCCGAGATCCTCGATCTTGTCGCCGCCGAACACCGTGATGGCCACCGGCGTCTCCTGCAGCTCCGTTTCCCGCCGCTGGGCAGTGACCAGGATCTCCTCCAGCGCGGCGGATTCCTGGGCGAGGCCTGGAATCGACAGGCCACCCGTGGTCAGAGCGGCGGGCGCCAACAACAGGACGGTGCATTTCCATCCACGATACGACATGGGCCCTCCTCCTCGGCGCGCCGCACGGCTTTCGATAGCCCGGACGCCGTTACACGACCCATGATACCTGCATCCGCGGGTGATCCTCGTGCCCTTGGCGCATTTTCCAACCGATCCGTGCGCGCGTCCCGCGCCTGGCCAAAAGCGTAGTCACGCACTGGCATTTTTGCGGATTTATGGTTGAGAATCCAGAAATCTCCATCCTTTGCGCAACTCGGGCGTGGCGCGAATATGTCGCGCTCCGGGAAAAGGAACGGCTGTTGGAGCTTTTCGGAAAGCTCGACCGGCACGACGAGTTCGACTACGAGAGTGAATGAACGCGCCCATGACCGTTGAGTGTCAGCAGGACTGGGCAGCTTGGTGTCCACCCGTTACTTCTCCTCCAAGCTGACTCGCTTGGGGACCCCTTGGGGACCCCTTGGGAACCCCTTGGGAACCCCAACGAACGAATCAATCGATATATTGTTGAATATAAATTGTCTTATATGATAATTTATTACAATGAAATTTGCCGAACTGTTGGAACTCGTCGATGACGAACCGGTCTTTGAGACCGGCGATCTCCGTAGTTCAGGCACTTCCGCCAGGGCGTTGGCCGTCCAGCTCAGCCGCTGGCGCAAGGGCGGCAAGCTGATCCAATTACGCCGGGGGCTCTATGCGCTGGCGCCACCTTACCGCAAAACGGTTCCCTCACCGTTCCTGGTGGCCAATCGCCTTGTGCCGGGGTCCTATGTATCGACGCATATGGCCCTGGCCTATCACGGAGCCATTCCCGAGCACATTCCCGTTGCGACCAGTTGCGGCGCAGGTCGACCGCGTACCTGGGAGACTCCGTTGGGGCGCTATATCCATCAATTCCTTTGCCCGGAAATGCTGCATCTGGCGGCGCCTCCCGCGATGGGATACCGCCAGGTCGAGTTGGGGCAGGGGCAGCGGGCGTGGGTAGCCACACCGGAAAAGGCGCTACTGGATCTGATCCATCTCACCGCGGAAGCGGACGATCCTCGTTGGCTTTCGGAAATGCGATTGAACTACGAGTGCCTCAACGTGGCGCACCTCACGGCCCTGGCGGAGGCTTCCGCGCGCCCGAAACTGGCCCGGGCGGCGCAGCATCTTGCCCGGGCGGCGCAGGAAGAGCGCTGGGTGTAAGTGTCGATGAAGCAGCACCTGTTGGAACTTTCGCGGAGCGTGTCGAGTCAGTCGAGCGATTGGAACGCGCGCAACGTGGTGAGGGAATACCTGCAGGCACGGATCCTGGAGGGGTTGGTGCGAGCCGGCGCGATGGCAAGCCTCGCTTTCCTGGGCGGTACCGCCCTTCGCTTTTTGTATGGTCTACAGCGGTATTCGGAAGACCTGGACTTTTCGCTGGAGGGGGACCGCGCAAGCTACGACCCGCAACGGTGGGCCGAAAAAATCACCCGTCAGTTTCGGCGTGAGTCGTACGAGGTGTTGCAGAGAACGCGGACATCGGCCGTCGTGCACAGGGTGGACTTCGGTTTTCCGTCGTTGTTGCTTGAACTGGGATTGTCACCGCACGCCGGGGAGGTGTTGCGCATCCGGATGGAGATCGATACGCATCCGCCCGCCGGCGCTTTGACGACCACCAGCCGGATTCGCAAGCACGTCAGCGTTCGCGTGCGCCATCACGACCGGCCTTCATTGCTTGCGGGAAAGCTGCTGGCAGTATTGAACCGGCCCTGGCCGAAAGGGCGGGACTACTACGACCTGTTGTGGTATCTCGAACAGGATCCGCGGTCGGAACCCAACCTTGCGATGCTCAATGCGGGCATGGCGCGGCAGGACGCAAACGCGGAAGCGCTTACCCGGGACAGTTGGCGGCACAAGATTGCAGACCGTGTTCTGCAGGTTCCGTGGGATCGCGTGATCGAGGACATCACCCGCCTCGTGGAAGGCCGAGACCACGTACCCTTGCAAAACGATCTTCTTGCGTTGCTGAAAACGGCGCCGGGGTCTCTACAACCTAACCCCAGGGAATTCATTGAACAATGGGAACTACGAGGTCAGAAATTCGAGTCGCGGATGGGGTAACGATCAGGAGACCGCCAGGGTGGACCTTACCCGTTTCAGCGGGCGGTTTACCATTTGGGAATGCCCGTTATGTCACCGTATTCAGCAAGTTCCCGACCACCCGATCGAGGTGCATGAGGGAGTCGCACTCCTCCATCCGGCGGCAATAAGCGCGGTAGCGGCGCATTTCGGCATTGTGCTTGAAACTCAGGCGTGTTCCCTGCATGAATCGTTTGAATACCGACAACTTTATGTCGATAAAATACATTATCGACATAAAAATTAGATTGGATAAACACGTTCGTTTCAGTAGAATTCCCAAAAGCGGCTCCACCACCTTGAATCGAAAAATAAACGAATGGGAGCGTCATGGCGGGTAGTATTCGATACTGCCCAGCGCCACATGGATATAGGACAAGTTTTTTGGAGGGTCCTGATTGAATATCACGGTGAAAGACACGGGAACGGCAACCGCTATTAGCAAGAAACGGATCAGCGCCTCCGGTCGAAGGCGGCGGCGCGAAGCGATACAGACTGCGCATCGGCTTTTTTCCGAACAAGGCTATGAACAGACGTCTCTCCAGCAAATTGCCGCGGCCGCCGATACAACGGTGCCCACTCTATATAACTATTTCGGGTCAAAACAGGGTCTGTTATTGGCGATTTTTGATACCGCCATGCAGCGACTGGCCGAAATTCTGGAGACCCGGAGCTACCCGCATATTGATGATGCGGTAGAGTTCCTGGTGGAAGTCCAGATTCAGATGTTGACCAGCTTTGCCAATGTATTGGATCCGGTTCTCTGGGTTGAGCTTCAGGCCTACCATATTCAGCGTTCAGGTGGCGAACTCGCAGACCCTCGCACAACTGCGTTTTTTGTCTCGCATGTACAGAATTGCCTGGAGGAAATGAAGACGCGAGGCATGATAGCGGCCCGTCAGGAAGTGGAGATCATTGCGGAGATTATCGATCATTTGACGCTGGCGACACTTCTGGATCACTTGTCGCGGGGTGTTTTCGACCCAGAGGATTTAAGAGGCCGTCTAGCGAGGATACTGACGCCACTAGCCCGCATATTGCACCAAGGGCCGCGATGATCGCGCAGGATTTTCTGGTCCACATGCGAGAGGCAAGCCCCTCGCGCTCCCCGGCTGAGGGCTCCGTGCGCGTGCTCGCGAGCTTACAGCATAGCCTCGCCTATGGTGGAGCGAGCATGTGCGCGCATACGGCAAAAATCCTCGGCCATCGTCGCGACCCTTGGTGCAATATGCGGGCTTGACGGACTAGCATCATTCGCCGAAAACAAACAGCCTGCGCGTTCAGCAAAAACCGTTGAGAGCTCCTCCAGGCGTTTGGCCTCGGAAACCTCCATCCCGCCGAACTTGGATTGCCAACGATGAGTCGCGTTCACCGTGATGCCAAACGAACGGGACAATTGGATCATTGTTCCGCAACGACAATCGGTCCGCCGACAACCAAATCATTGCGGCCAACTACCTTACCTGCAAACTCCTGCATCGCATCAATCATCGAATCCCACAAGTATTCGGCCAATGAGCTATCTACCAATACATAATAAGCCGGTGTTTCATCTATATCGCGTCGGATAATTATGACACTGACCCTGGCCATGATCGTCTGCGCCACCTGCATTTTCTGAAACTTGTGATAACGCAGGTCTACAGCGCACATTTTCGAAAGCATCGACGCACAGTGCCGCCCCAATAACATGAAACAATGGTGACTATCCTGTCGAGGAAGTATGTACGTCGCAGGAAGGTTTTCCAGAGTCACTTCAAAATCTGGTTTGGCTTTTGAATCTTTCATCACCAGGATCTCAGTACCGGACAATCTGACAACAAGCAATCCTTCTTTTGTCAATACACTGCTGTTTATGCGCGGACCGGTAATGCCATATTGTGATTCACACCATGAGTCGACATCGGCCCCTCTGTATCCCACTCGATTCATTGCCGATAAATCACACAGCGCCAGTCCACGCTTTCGTTCGTGCTGTGTATGCTGCTCACGTATTGAAAGAGGAACGCTATAGCCGTTGTTGTTGCCGAAGACAAAGTCCGCCTCCGAGAACTTGCGGTAAATCTGAGTGCGGTTCTTTATCATTGCGCCTGCCTTGCATTCTGCGGGTCATAAAATGGCAGTTCCACCACTTCAGCGCTTATTCGCTCGCCATCGGACAACTTGATTTCGAAGTGACTTCCAATATCACCCTGTTCTGGACGTACATAGGCAAGGCCGATTATTTTTCGCAGTGCAGGAGAATAAGCAACGGATGTAACACGGCCGGCGATATCGTTTCCCGACAGGGTCAGATTAGATTCCTCTGGTAGTTTTGATTTGGCGGGCAATATGAAACCTGCGAGACATCGTGTTTGTTTTTTCGCAGCAAATATTTCACAACTACGCTTGCCAATGTGAAAGGGTTTGTTCTTTGCGATCGCCCAGGACATGGCGGCTTCTTCCGGAACTGTCAGACCATCGGTGTCCTGACCTACAATGATATGCCCTTTTTCCAGTCTCAGCAGTCGTTGCGCCTCCACACCCACTGGTTTGCACGCCAACTCGTTTCCCACCTTGAGCAAAACATCCCACAGAAATTCCGCCTGGCTTGAAGGTAGGTGAATTTCCCAACCCAGCTCTCCTACGAAACCCAGTCGAAGTAACCGAACGGGCACATCCGACAGTTTTCCACATCTTGCTTCCATGTATCGGAACGCCTTAGCGCTAAGATCGATGTTGTGCGGTATCTTTTGCAACACCTGGCGAGATAGTGGCCCTGCAATGCTAATTGCCGAATAGGCGCTGGTGACATTCGTTATGTCGACATCCAGGCGCCATCGTGCGTTCCACAGCAGCATGTTGCGATACACCGTGTCGGAACCACCGGTAGTCGTTGATACATAGAAGTGATCTTCGCTGAAGCGAGCGGCGATACCATCGTCGGTGATTACCCCCGTCTCATCTGTCATCAACACATAGCGGAGACGTCCGACAGGCTGCTTGAGATAAGCAAAGGTATACATGCGATTCATGAATTCCGCCGCATCGGGCCCGCGCACTTCCAGTTTACCCAGAGTTGAGACGTCAATCAGACCCACCTTGTTACGCATTGTCGATGCTTCCTGTTCAATCAATCGAACGCGTAACGCCGGATCGCCATAGTAGGCTGGTCTTAACCAAGTGCGAGCCGGCTTCATCTGTGCGCCCAGCTCCAAATGCCGATGGTGTATCGCAGTACGCCGTAAAGGCTGGAAAGAGCGACCAGCGAGTAATTGGACCGGTTCCGGATGAAACGGCGGTCTTTGAGTAGTGATACTCAAGCCCTGCAAGGATCTTCCGGCTGCTTTTGTCGCAATGCGCAAATTATTCAGAGCAGATTGGCGGCCCTGTGATGGGCCCATGACTACTGCGGAGTACCGCTTCACCAATTCGAGATCATCGTAACCTTCGGCGACCGATTGTTCGATGTCCTCGATCTGTAGATCTTCGTCACAATCAACGAACTCTTTGCCCTCAGGATGCTTGATGATCGGCCAGGCGTAATTCTGATCTGACGCTTCTTGCAGATTTGGTAATGGCAATGCCGGTTCCGTTTTTTTGCTAAAGCCCGCCATATCGGCTGCCGCCCATCCCGCGTGTTTGCCGTCGACCATAACCGAGCTCAGATCAAATACCGCATTTAGAGAACCGGCGACAACTGCCCGATCCCCGTTACCGTGACGCGGCAAGGCGGCCACTTTCAACATGGATGTGCGTTCGTCGTAGATCAGACGTCCACCGGATTGGCAAAGCAGTTGTGCTGCCGGGGAATAACCCACACTCATACACAACAGATCACAGTTGATGTTTCGAATCGCCGCGGATAGCTGCCCATCTCCAATAATCGCAGCCACCGTAACACCCTTGATGGAACGTTTGCCCGGCCCTGGCACTGCTTCGTATATTGCATGATTACATAAGATTTCAATTTCCCTGCTCACTACTGCCTGAGTCAATTCACAGGCAGGGATTTCTTTTCGCATTTCGACTACAGCAGCGACATCAACGCCCGCATCGAACAAGTCGAGTGCGACGCCATAGCCATCATTATTCCCCGTCATGACAACAGCTCGTTGTCCGGGCTTGACTCCATATAGGCGGAGTAATCTCTGTGCGGCGGAGCCCAGCATGACGCCGGGCAAATCATTGTTGCGAAACACCGAAGGCTGTTCAAAAGAACCGCTCGCAATTACCGCAGACTGCGAACGAAGTTTAAGCAAACGTCTTTTTGTAACGATGGATAGCCAGTTATCGTCAAACCAACCGGTGCACCGGGCATTGGTCAATACCTCTATACCTATATGCTGCTTTACACCTCTGGCCAAATTGACGGCTATTGTGTTGATTTCGCCGCGATTCTCCTTAAAGCGCGCGTAATTCAACGAGCCACCCAGCATTGGATTCTCATCGATAAGCAATACCTCCGCGCCATTCTCAGCGGCTTCCAGAGCCGCGCACATACCTGCCGGCCCACCGCCAATTACCGCGACATCGGCAAACCGGTATTGCTTGTCCCTGTAGTCGCTTTCGGACGCCAGATTTACTTTACCCAGACCCGCGAAACGCCTGATAATGGGTTCCCAATATCGCCATGCCCCTCTCGGTCTATAAAAAGCTTTATAGTAAAAACCGACGGGCAAAAACCGACCGAATAGTTCGATAACGCGGCCATAATCGTTATCCAGGTTACCTATCACATTCTGTGCAGATACGACCATCCCTTCTTCAATGGCTCTGGTATCGGCGCGAACGCCCGGCTCATCCCCGACTTGTACCAAGGTGTTGCCATCCTGACCGGCCATGCTCAGGATCCCCCGCGGACGATGATACTTGAACGAACGGGAAATCAGCTTGACAGAATTCGCTGCGAGCGCGCTGGCAATCGTGTCGCCTTCATATCCTTTGTAAGCCCGACCTTCAAACTGGAAGGAAATATTTTTATCCCGTTCAAGATATAAACCATATGGGCTAGCTAATCTCATACTTTCAGCAAGTGATTGTCGAATATGTCCTTCATTCAGCCTGGATTATCGAGCCTGTTACTTTCATCATCCACGAAGAAGTTTTTCACGTTCGCCATACAACTCCGAAACCGGATAAGTCCTGGTAATCTCGTTAGTTTCAGTGTTTCTTTCCGCAATAAACCAATAAGAACTGGCCGCATGCAACCACCATTCCCTGACCATGCCCTTCGTATTTGATTCCATGAACAAATAGTCCGCCCACTCTCTATCACTACAGGTCTGAGGATCTGGCATATCCAGGACTTCTCCTCCGTATACGAACTCCGAGATATTGCGAACGCCATTCAATGGACATGTCATTAGTTTCATAACTAATGCCCCACCGAAGCAGCGCCCCGCTCACCTACTTGCTCGAAACGATAAAAACGCTCCAGTTCGAAAGGCCTGATCAAATCGGGTACGTTGCCAGTCGCAACGGTCTCCGCCATACGCTTGCCGCATACCGGGGTCGCCTTGAAGCCCCAGGTTCCCCAACCCGCATCGATATAGTAATTTTCGACCGGCGTTACGCCCATCACAGGGCTGAAATCCGGGGTCATGTCCGTCATCCCCGCCCATTGTCTGAGCACGCGCAATTTCGCCACAAATGGAAATAGCTCCAACAAGTGCATCGCCAGCTCTTCCTTGAACTCAAGCGTCGACCGAGTTGAATATAGTGGGAAAGGATCGGCAGATGCCCCCATCACCAGTTCACCTCGCGACGATTGTGAGACATATGCGTGTAATGAACTGGAGACAACGATAGGGTCCAGAAAGGGTTTAACAGGTTCTGTAACACAGGCTTGTAATGGAATGGTTTTGATGGGCAACTTGATTCCAGCCATCGTCGCGACTACAGAACTCATTCCCGCTACGGCTTGCAGGACATTACCGCACTGAACATCCCCGCGCGATGTACGCACGCCGATAACGCGACCATTTTCCATGTTGACGCCGGTCACTTCCGTTTGTGTGTGAATTTCAGCGCCATACTCCGCAGCACGTCTTGCATAACCCCAGGCTACGCCGTCATGCCGGGCTATTGCTCCCGGTGGATGATACAAAGCACCCAGAATAGGATAGCGGACATTGCTTCCAAGATTGAGTTTCGGACACAGTTTTGCAATCTCATCTGGATAAACCAACTCCGAGTCGACACCAAGATGTTTGTTGACTTCAGCACGCCAGCGCGCTGTACTCACGGCGGCATCAGTATGCGCCAGGGTGAAGTGTCCACGCTCCGAATAGAGCAAGTTGTAATCCAGTTCATAGCTCAGTTCGCGGAACAAGCCGACGGACTCATCATAAAACTTCACGCCTTCTTCGGTGAGATAATTTGAACGAACTATAGTCGTATTTCGGGCGGTGTTGCCGCCAGCCAGATAGCCTTTCTCAAGTACCGCGACATTGGTAATCCCCCATTCCTTTGCCAGATAGTACGCCGCCGCCAAACCATGACCGCCGCCGCCGATAACGACAACGTCATAGCAATTTTTGAGATCGGCAGGTTTTGGAAAATGCCGTTGTAATTTCGGCTGCCTGTTCAGGCCAAATTTCAGTAACGATAGAGGCATAGGGTTTCGATCAGATCAGAAAATCGAAATCATGCTCTTGAATTTCTTGTCTAGCCCGCATATTGCACCAAGGGCCGCGATGATCGCGTAGGATTTTGCCCGTAGGCGCGTGCTCGCGGGAGCCTTCAGCCGGGGAGCGCGAGGGGGCACCCCTCGCATAATAAGACTAATCATAGCCACGCCTATGGTGTAGGGAGCATGTGCGCGGATACGGGCAAAAGACCAGCGAGGGCGCGGCAAGCGCAGTTTGTATCCGGAACAACTTCAGCATATTTGGAAGCAACCGTGAAAAAACAAACAACATTCTATATCTCAATGAGCGGCTTGGTGCAATATGCGGGCTAGCAATCCAATGTAGTTTGTCGTTCCCAATCGCTCAGATGAGAAGCATATTCGTTCCACTGGGCAGTCTTGAGCTTTGTATAGGAATCGACCAGTTCACTACCCAATCGTTCTCGAAGAACCTCACTCTTTTCAAACAGTCGTAGCGCATCCAGTAGATTGGCGGGCAAGAGCTTTGCCGATTCAGCCCTGTGTCCCTGTTCGTACATATCGATATGCAGGGGTTCACCTGGGTCACGTTCGTTTTTGATCCCATCGGCACCCGCCGCGGCCACACCTGCCTGCATCAAGTACGGATTCGCGCTGCCATCCATCAAGCGCAGCTCAAAACGACCCTCATCAGGGACGCGAATCATATGAGTACGGTTGTTACCTGAATAGGTAACTGTGTTCGGCGACCAGGTTGCGCCCGACTTCGTACGTGGCGCGTTGATCCGTTTATAGCTGTTCACCGTGGGGTTGAATAGCGCGCACAAAGCCGTAGCGTTATGCATGATGCCGCCCAGAAAATCATAAGCGAGTTTGGAAAGGCCCAAGTCACCGCTTTTGTCAAGAAATAGGTTTTTCTCGCCTGCCATGTCCCATAGTGAGACATGAGAGTGGCACCCGTTACCTGTCAAGTTGGCAAACGGTTTTGGCATAAACGTAGCCCTGTAGCCATGATTCTCGGCGACTTGTTTAGTCATATATTTGAAAAAGACATGCCGATCCGCTGTTGTAAGGCAATCATCGTATTCCCAATTCATTTCAAACTGACCATTGGCATCCTCATGATCATTCTGATAAGGATTCCAGCCCAGTTCGAGCATGGCATCGCAGATTTCACTCACAACATCATATCGACGCATCAAGGCAGATTGGTCGTAACAAGGTTTTTCCTGAATATCAAAAGGATCCGAGAGATCATTTCCTTGCGGACTCAATAGAAAATATTCGCATTCAACCCCTGTTTTCATGCGATACCCTGATTTTTCCAGCTTCGCCAACTGACGTTTTAGCGCGATGCGTGGAGAAGCCTCAACTTCCTTACCGTCCATCCATAAATCACCAGCCAGCCAAGCTACTTCGGGTTTCCAGGGCAATTGGATCAAACTATCCGGGTCCGGTATCGCGAACATATCCGGATGTGCAGGGGTCATATCTAACCATGCTGCAAATCCTGCAAACCCAGCCCCCTCTTTTTGCATTCCCGCGACGGCGCGGGCGGGCACAAGCTTGGATCTCAATACGCCAAAGAGATCGACAAAGCTAATCAGGAAATACTTGATACTCTTTTCTTTTGCAATTTGTGCAAGTTCAGCCATATTTTTTCCCCTGTTGACCAATTTACCCGTCTAGAGACTAGCGAGGCTTCGCCTCAGACCGACAAGGCATGTGTTGCAATCTTCTGATTTCGCTAATAATTCCAAAAATGTGACTCAATTGTAAACGATACGCCCGCTCAAGAAATCTAGAGACTAGAGGCTAGAGACTCCCTGGACTTCATAATCCATTTACTCCCGGAATCCAGCTTGTGCCCGCCAGTGGGACTCTTGCCATTGCCGAGGCCTCGACCGAGAGTGCGACCAGATCTTCCGGTTCAAGATTGTGCAGGTGACTCTTGCCACATGCCCGTGCAACTGTTTGCGCTTCCAAGGTCATACACTGCAGATAATTTCTCAAACGGCGTCCGCCAAGTTCCGGGTCGAGGTTCCCCATCAATTCCGGGTCCTGAGTTGAAATACCCGCAGGACAACGGCCCTCATGATAGTCATCGTAATATCCCGCCGACGAACCAATCTTGCGGTACTCATCCTCGAATTTCGGATGGTTACAACCAATGGCGATCAAGGCTGCCGTACCAATGGAAACCGCATCCGCGCCAAGCGCCATGCACTTCGCCACATCCGCGCCATTACGTATGCCACCTGATACGATAAGCTGAACCTTGCGATGCATGTCCATTTCCTGCAGGGCCTGTACCGCCTGAGGTATTGCCGCAAGTGTCGGGATACCTACGTGTTCAATAAAAACTTCCTGCGTCGCTGCAGTTCCACCTTGCATACCATCAACCACGATGACGTCTGCACCGGCTTTCACTACCAGCTTGGTATCGAAATACGTACGCGTAGCGCCAATCTTTACATATATGGGTACTTGCCAATTGGTAATTTCACGTAGCTCGCGAATTTTTATTTCCAAATCGTCTGGTCCGGTCCAATCTGGATGACGGCAAGCACTGCGTTGATCAACGCCTAAGGGCAACGTGCGCATCTGCGCAACACGATCCGTGATCTTCACTCCCAGCAGCATGCCGCCACCACCCGGTTTTGCCCCCTGTCCCAAGACCACTTCTATGGCATCCGCCTTGCGCAGATCATCCGGATTCATGCCATAACGCGAAGGCAGGTATTGGTAGACCAGGGTTTTGGAATGCGCTCGTTCTTCAGGAGTCATTCCACCATCGCCAGTGGTTGTGGAAGTACCCATTGCGTTTGCGCCGCGTCCCAATGCTTCTTTCGCATTTGCGGACAGGGACCCAAAACTCATACCCGCGATCGTGATCGGGATATCGAGATGTAAAGGTTTCTCCGCAGAGCGATCACCAAGTACAACATCCGTAGCACACGTTTCCCGATAACCCTCTAACGGGTAGCGCGACACACTTGCACCAAGGAAAAGAAGATCATCAAAATGGGGAACTTTGCGTTTTGCGCCAAAACCGCGGATATCGTAGATGCCCGTTTCCGCGGCCCGATTAATTTCCCAAATCGTATTCTTGTCGAAAGTGGCGGATTGTCTCAACCCCGGATTTTCTGTTCCCATTTCTTACCTACTCCGCGTTAGAGAACGGCATTGTCAACCTTGAAATTATAGAGATCGCGTCCCGAGCCATATCGTTTGAAATCCGTTGGATCATCGTCAAAACCCGCTTTTTCCAACAAGTTCTGAAGTTCAGAAACGTGCTCTTCACGCATTTCTTTTTCAACACAATCCGCGCCAAGGGATTTGACGTTTCCTTTGACGTATATGCGTACCTCATATGCGGAATCGCCCAGAGCGTCCCCGGCATCGCCACAAATAACCAGGCATCCAGCCTGCGCCATAAACGCGCTCATATGCCCCACCGAGCCTTTAACGACAATACCGGTTCCCTTCAGCGAGATACCACATCGAGAACTGGCATCACCTTCGATAACAAGTAATCCACCATTTCCCGTTGCGCCGGCATACTGGGAAGCGCTGCCTTTGACATGAACGACTCCTGACATCATATTCTCAGCCACGCCTGGTCCAACATTACCGTTCACCGTGACATTCGCTTTCTGATTCATACCGGCGCAGTAGTATCCAGTGTGTCCATCAATCGTCACGTTAATGTCAGTGCTTAAACCTACAGCAATCGAATGCTTGCCGTCTGGGTTATCGATTTGCCAGTCAGTCCCTGGCTTGCCGTTTTGTAAACTTTGATTGAGTTCACGAAGTTCCGTTTGTCTTAAGTCTATTACCTGCACAACATTAATGACCCCAACTGTATATTTGAGCTGGTTGCGGTTCCCAGATATTGGCTTGACTGGCGCCAGGAAGACATTCGATGGCTCGGAATTCTGAAGCCATGGCCACCCAATCATCTGTTTCCGCCATGATTGCGGGCTTACAGGCAATTGGATCTCTAACTACGGCAAAGCCATCATGGGTACCAATTGCAAAGGTATAAAAACCATCCAGATCTTCAAGTGCGCATTCAATCGCTTCTTCAAGAGTATCGCCGTCGCTCAAACGCCAGGTCAAATAGCCGGCCGCCACCTCTGAATCATTTTCCGTACGAAACTCTATACCTTGTCTGCTTAGCATCCTGCGCAGATGATTGTGATTTGATAAGGAGCCGTTGTGCACCAGGCATAAGTCCAAACCGGTCGAAAATGGATGAGAACCCTGAGTTGTAACCGCACTCTCGGTCGCCATGCGTGTATGACCCAGAGCATGCGTCCCAGTCAGGCTGCGTAATCCGAATCCATCGACAAAGGCTTCAGGCAAACCCTTTTCTTTGTAGATTTCGATTGCGTCGCCGTCGCTCATCAGGCTGAGCTCGCCATGATTCACCTGTAGCCAGCCGCGAACCTTCGCAGCCTCGGCATTCACAACCATAAGCCCATGGTTTACACGAACTTCAAGAATAGTCTTTCCGTCAAACGCGCTATCCAACTCATTCTGTAAGCTGCTCCAGTCGTATTCCAGATCAGGGTGATAAAGAGAAAGCTTGGTTTTACCTTTACCGACAGAGTTTCTGTAGACCGCGACACCCGCGCTGTCGGGTCCCCGCTCTGTCATCTGGATCAACATATCGGCAACATGCAAACCCAAGCTGTCTTCAATGGACGCAGATTTCGCAAATAGTCCGACAATTCCGCACAAAATAGAGACCTCCAAACGTAAGGAAAGACTACACTCCGCTGTTCCAAATGGTAATCAAATTGGCAAACGAAAACGAATGGGGCTATGCCAAGAACGCTGGTCGCATTCGGAAACCTGGCGTGCCGGCAATTCAAGGGCGCCGAAAAATCGGGCGTCGAACACCTGAAGAAATTTATCGACAGGAACTCCGCAGTCATCGCGAGAATAACTAATCAGATCCTTGCTCCTCCAGGACGTACTCCGCTACCTGCTTGTGTGCCGCAAACCAGACATCATCCCGAGAGCGGATGTGGGCAATCGGCTTATCGAGAACAAGAGCACGAGATCGCTGACCGGTAACGTGCGGGTGCATGATGACCGGCGCCGGCACGCCGTGTTTGTCGAGAATATTGAGAATATGATCCATCCCGCGCCGAGCCCCGCACTGGCAACGGGCGAGGGAGGCGATGAATGTATCGCCGCATGCGCACCATCCATAACGGGTGCTGTACTCATACCGCTTTCGCTCATGTTCATGCCCCCGCTGCAAAACTCGATCGGACAAGGCAATTTAGTTGATTAAATTATTTTAGTCAATTAGCCTTCGCGGACCCTTGGAAATTGTTGATATGAACGCAGCCCGGATTACCGGAATCGCAGAATTTGTCAGCCATTGGGCAGCCAGAACGCCCGATTCAGAAGCGATTGTGTCGGAAGGCGAACGCCTGACCGACCGCGTGCTGAACGAGCGAGTGGATGCGTGCGCCCGGACGCTGAACGCCTGCGGCGTCACCCGGGGCGACCGGGTAGCCGTACTGTGCAAGCCCCGCTGGGAGTCCTTCGTCATATTCTACGCCCTGTGTCGTATCGGCGCGAGCTGGGTCGGCCTCAACCTGTCTAAACAAACCCGACCACCTCTACTCTCAACCGAGACTGCCACAATACATCTACGATAAGGAAGAACTCGAATGCATTGATCGCGCCTGTGCGGAATGGGATGAAAGACGCGGGGCCGACACGGAGCCAGGTCGGTGACTGGAATCTCCCGTTCGGATATAGTCAGGCTTTGGCTGCTTCAGCTATTCGGGAGGAAATCATGCAGGTAGGCATGTTGATGGTGTTCCAGAATTTCGAGGATGGAACTACCGATCAGGGCGCTTGGGAACGCGACATACACATCGGCAGCCTCGCCGAGCCCCTCGGCTTCGATTACCTGAGTTCCGTGGAGCATCACTTTTTCAACTACGCGATGTGTCCGGACAATCTCGAGTACCTGAGCTACATGGCCGCCAAAACCGAACGGATTGGCCTGTTGACCGGCGCGGTCATCCTGCCGTGGAACGATCCGCTACGCGTGGTCGAAAAGATGATCACCCTCGATCACCTGAGCAAGGGCAGGGCGCTATTCGGCATCGGCCGGGGGCTGTCGCGGCGGGAATACGAACCCTTCGGCGTGGACATGAGCGAATCCCGCGAGCGCTTCGACGAGGCGGCCGAGATGATCGTCCGGGGCCTGGAAACGGGCGTGGTCGAAGGCGACGGGCCTTTCTACCCGCAGAAGCGCACCGAAGTGCGGCCGCGGCCCTATGCGAGTTTCAAGGACCGCTTCTATGCCGTTGGCATGTCATCCGACTCGGTGCCGGTGGTTGCCCGCCTCGGCGCCAAGATGATGACCTTCGGCACGAAACCCTGGCAGGAGACCGTGCCCCACTTCAACCGCTATCGCGACCTGTACCGCGAGCATCACAACACTCAGCCCCCGTCTCCCGTCTGCGTGGATTTCCTGTTTTGCGACGAGAGTGGCGAACTGGCCGAATCGATGGCGCGCAAGCACATTTCCAACTACTTCATTTCCGTCATGGAACACTACGAGTTGGCAAACGAGCACTTCCGCGAGATGAAGGGTTACGGCGACTACGCGGACAATGCCGAACTGCTGCGCGATTCGAACATGGGGGATGCGGCGAACGGTTTCGTCGACATCAATGCCTGGGGTACGCCGCGGCAGATGCTCGAAAAGCTGGAAGACCGCTTCCGGGTGCTCGGCGACTATGATCTCTGCATTTCAGCCAGCTACGGCGGCTTGACCACGGAGCAGTCCGAAAAGAGCCTGCGGTTGTTCGCCGAGAAGGTATTGCCCGAGTTGAAGTCCTGGCGGACGTACCAGTTCGCTGCCTGATCCGACTCATTCAGGCCAGTCGTTAGTAAATGTGCGTTCGGGGCAGGGCGCACATGCGATGCGCCGCAAGTTGTCGGCATGCGGGGGTCGACCGGCAGGCGGATGACGGCGCGCCGCGATGTCCTCGCAGTGCGGATAGTACCGGCGCACTACCTGGTCGTGATTGAGAAAGTCGATGTCGGGTGTCGACACGGGACGTTCGAGCAGTTCGAAGCCATTGGTATGCAGGGTGCGCCGTTGTGACTCCGCCAGGCAGCGCGCGTCATGCACCGGCATCTGCCGCTCTTCCAGGTCCAGGCCTGTTATGCCCGTATCGTTGCCGTGGCAGTCCCGGTGCAGGAGCACCTTGCCGTTGCGATAGAGAGAGCGCTCAACGGTCGCCGCCATGTAGCTGAACGGCCCGGTTCGGACGGCGCCGGTTCGCGCTACCGATGTCAAACTCATTTCTATGTCTCTTGTGGGTGCATCGAGGGCCTTTCAGGTCCTGCGGCTGCTATCGCCGCACCCGCTCCGCATACCAGCGTTGAAACTGCCAAGTGGCCGCCTCCAGGGGCTTCAGGATGCCCTCGACCTCGTCGGGCCGGAGCAGTCCCGCCTCGGGAGGGCTGGCCGGAACCGGCCGGGCGTAGGTCGACACGATCTCGTTCCCTTCTCTGCCCTGCATGGCGCAGAAGATCCTTTGCGGCTGCATGTTAGCGGTTGCCGGCCGCCTATGTCATTGACACATTGTATTTGACGAATCTATCGTTGATTGGTCCGGCCAAGTGCTGGAATGCCGGGTTCGACCGTCAGGCCAGCGCTACAGAAGGGGGAAATCGAAATGGGCAAAATCAATACCTCACTCGCAGGCAAGGTCGCCATCTCCCCGTCGGTGACCCGCACGGAAATCATCGAGGAGTGGATTGAGGAATTCGAAGCAGCGATGGATGACGAGAGTTTCCGGTTCAACCCCATGCGTCGCATCTGCGAACCGGAAGAGATCGCTGCCGCAATCGTCTTCGTGTCGAGTCCGGCGGGGGCTTTCATCAATGGAACGAACCATGTTATCGACGGCGGAATGTCGGCCATGGTGCCTATCGACCTGTAGGGGCGTCCCTCGGGCCGGTGTTGGTTCGCCCCGACGACCCCGCTGATTTTACCGCGATCCCAATGGCCGGGAGGGGCAGGCGGTGGCCGTCCCGGTGCCACTGGTCCTGATGCTGCGGCAGCTCGCGCGATGCTCGCGGCACGCAGGTTCGGGAGGCGTCCGGCTGGGATCCGACCCGGGGTCTCCTCCGGATTACCCGAATGCCGGCAACGTCTCGAAGTCGCCCTTCAGTACCGTGGCAGTCTGGTCATTTCTGAGCCAGCCGTCGATTGCGGTGGCATACACGCGGCGAAAGTCCACCGTAGCGCCGAGGTTGTCGCCTTCCGCCAGGTTCGTGAGGCTCGGGGGATTTCCGTAATGTCCGCCCTGTACGGGCTTGCCCGCGAGAAACATCAGGTTGGCGGCCCCATGGTCGGTACCGAGGTTTGAATTCTCGGGAACCCGCCGGCCGAACTCCGAGAATACCATCACCGCCACGCGGTCTCCGTGCCCGAGCCGTTCCATTTGGGCGAGCCCTTGACGTTGATGCCGGCATCGAGAAACGCCAGCATGGCCGGGTCCCTCGCCACGGCCAGCAGCAACGAGTGGAAGTTGCCCAGCCCCTGTGCCTGGAACAGTTCAACCTGCTTGAGCATCTTCCGGTAGTCGCGCACCTTGTCCTCATTGGTGGCGAAATGACCGTGCCAGAAGAGCGCGATCTTTTCCTGGAGCGCGCGTTCTGTCGTCAGCATGCGGTTCGCCCACCAGTAGGCGACCCGGTTGCTTTCCAGGCTGCTCGCACGGAGCCAGTAGAAGAACTTGTTGACCACCGGCTGCACGGGCCGGTTGCCGGCGGGCTTTACTTGAATACCCAAGGCCCCGCCGTCGGCCTTGGCCGCTTCAGTGGTCGCCGGCCGACTTGGCGGAAACGGGTCGAGCCCGGGGTCGAACACGCCAGAGTGATTGAATGGCGGCATGACGGCATCTGCCGGCACGCCCTCGAAATACACTAGCCCGCATTCCACGCGGATTAGGGTAGTGGCGCGAGGTCGCCTTGCCAGGAAGCGGGATCGTGCTCGCTGCCCGCGGCGCCGGCACTGACGATCGGAATCCCCATCATCAGGAATGCAAGGATGGTTCGGCCTCCCATGGGGCTGATCATAGGACTCTTTGCATGGCGTCTCATGGCAAGCGATGAACGCTACGGTCGTCTACCTGCGTCGCCAGCCTGCACTCGTCGTGGCCGGCTACCGCCCGCTGTCGGTGTCGATGACGTTGACACTGCTAACCAACGTCATCGGATCAGTGTCGGCACGGTTGATCCAGGACCTGCTGGACGCCGACGATCTGGAAGTCTGGCCGGCGGAACCGGGCGACGACGTCACGCACAATTCGGTTACCCTGAATTGCGGCTGACGCCGGTGTACTTATTCAAGCGGCTGTATCCTGCTCCACGTCCCATCCGGGGAAAACGAGCACTGCGGGGTGGCATTTCAGTGCCCTCGCCAACTGTTTGGCGCGTTCGACGCCAAGATTGATACGTTCTCTCTCGATCGCCGAAATCGTCGATTGGGGGATGCCGGAAACAGATGCCAGCTCATTCTGGCTAAAACCCTGCAACTCGCGGACGATCCGGACAGACTCACCAGGACTGACCCCAATCTGCCGTTTGGCTTTGCTGTACTCACTCTTCACGTTTTCTTCCTGTAATCATGAGCCGTGACGGTTTCCACATCGAACCTGGTCTGATCCCTCTTTACGCGGTAGATGACTCGATATTGCTGATTCAGCCTTGACGACCGATAACCGCGCAGTTCACCCGACAGCGACTCATCATTGAACCCTCGTATGACTCTCAATCCCGGAGGCCCCGATAACATCGCAATATCTTTCCATTTCTCGTAGCGCTTCAGTATCTCGGTTGGCAATCGCTTCAGTTGTCTGGATACTCGGCGATGCTCGTAGACCTGCCACATACTAAATTAAGTATATATGCCGTTTTCAATTTATCTATGGGCAGAGTCAGAAATCCCTGTACGAGTTGGCTGGCAAGCCTATTTCTACCCAGACACGGCTATTGACCGCCATCGTCGATGGTGTGAAAGTCGGGCCATATTTTCATACACGCCGCGATGCCCAACGTTATCACTTAGCTGTGCCAGATTGGCGGAGCGCCACGGCTCTACTTTTGGTTCCGTGCTGGTCATGTCTACAGGCTTGCCACCCTGGTTTTGTGTGACCGTATTACAGGTCATTGACCTTTGATAAGTCAATAACCCAATATTGCCGCATGCGCAGGTGATCGCCGCCGCTCTGGCCGCTGGCGCGATGAAAGAGGCTCCGCGCCAGCGGACTCGCCTGCATCACGGAAACGCGGTGCGAGCCCGCCGACTCCCCGAAGATGGTGACATTGTCCGGGTCGCCGCCTGCGGCAGGTCCGACGATTGGCCGGGTTCGGGATGCGGCAGATACCAGATCGGCGACGACCAGGCGCGTTCCTGGATGGTTGCGGCAATGCCTTCCCGGGGTTCGACCCCGGCGCGAAGGGCGTCCCAGGTCGACCAGCGGCAGATCGGGTTCTCCAGCACACGCACGTAGTAGAAGGCGCGTTCGGATGCATCGAACTCGGGGTCGCGCCAGCGCGCCTTCAATTCCGCGGCGCCCGCGGCATCGTCGGTACTGCAATCGTCCAGGTTGACCGACGCGCCGTTGTCGGGACAGCGGTGGGTCACGGGGTCGACCGCCAGCCCATCGGAACACGCCACATCGAAGACCCTTTCACGGACTTCTCCGCCCGCCGTCCGCCCCTTGACGATCTGCACCCGTTCCAGGGGCGCGCTATGTGCATCGCGAGACGCCCACACGATGAAGTCGGGTGTCCGGCCGGCCCGGGCAAAGAGCTTTGCGCCCATGGGCACGCCGGCGGCATAGGCCTCGCGGATCAGGCCGGCGCTGTCGATCGGCGGCAGTTCGTAGCCCGCAAAGAACCGGACCTTTATTCTCGTGCCGCTGGTACCGAAGGTTTCCTTGCGGCGCATGGATGCATAGATGGCGTCGCGGGTGTTGCGTTCGGCCCAGACGCCCGCCAGGCCCGACGCACTGAAGGTGATGAGCGGGGCGTCCGGGTGGTAGACCGGGGCGCCGTCTTCAGCGGTGGAAACCGGCACGGAGCCCCGGACCGCCCCTTCCGCGTCGAGCATGCCGATCTTGCCCCAGTAGTCGTCTTCGGAACCGCCGCTCGATGCATTGTGTGAGTCGCTGGCGCCGACCACGCCAAAGGCGAACGGATCGAAGCCATCGCGTTCGGCCATCTTGAGGCCGTTCAGCCAGGCTTCGCGTACGTAGCTGCCGCTCACCTGCCCCAGGATATCGGTGGCGACCAGATAGGGCATGATTTCGAAGTCCGCCCACTCATCGTTGGGCGAAAGGGCGGGGTGGGTCTCGGATGTGCCCTTGACCTGGCTGATTTCGACCAGGGGCTCGTTGCGCATTCTCAAGCTGGCGTAACCGGCGTCCAGCGGCTCTCCCGATCGATCCTGGAGACTGAACATCTGACCGTTGGAGCCGTTGGAATTGTGGGGAATGGCCAGGGCCTCCATGCCGCGGTCGCGCAATCCATCCATCCAGGCCCAGAGGTCTTCCGGATCGGAAGAATCGAACCGCGAGAACGGGGCAGCCGGCGCCTTGCCGCCGTTGAAGATGACGTTTCGATGCAGGTTCTGGCGGTCGGGAGCCGAGGAGTACTCAAAGCCGACGAAGGCGGTGAATTGGCCCGGATCGTTGTGTCGATTGGCGGCGTCGACTATGTCCGCCCAGGTCGACCTGACCGTCGGCAAGTGGTGAATTACGTGGTGCCGGTTGTTGTCCGGATTGAGAAACTGGGCCATGGTGCGGAAGGCGTTCGCCCGATCTTCGCGCGTGGGCGTGTTGGTCAGGGACTGCGCATCCGGGTGCCTGGACAGAGGATGTTCCGTGTCGGCCATGGCGGCCATGGTGCCGAGCACCAAGGCGTGGTCCGTCACCGCGTAGAAGTCGAGCGGCGCCTTCAGCTTCATGTCGAAGCCGGCCGCGTGCTCAAGAGTACCGCCTTTGGCGAACCGGTAGGCATCGTCGGGACCGGCCCGGGTGCCGAACACGTAGGCATCGAAGGAATTCACGGTATGCACGTGCAGGTCGCCGAAATACGCATTGCGCTCGGGATTCGATTCAATGGCGTCCGCTCCGGCCTTCGCCTCCGACGGGGCTTTGCCAACGGCAGCTACGGAAGCAGTTTCGGCCCGCTCGGTACCCGGGTCCGGCGAACACGCCAAGACCAGCACGCTCAACAAAAGTGGCAGCAGACGGCGCACAGGCAAGTTCCTGGCCTGGCTGGGGATGATGGTGGAGGCGAGCCTTCCAGCGGATGCGGGTGGTGTCATGTGTATCGAAACCAGGGGCCGGCGGTAGTGGCGATCAGTATCGAAGCCAACGCGTTGATCGTCAATTCGCATTTTGGCATCGGCCGACAAGTTCCGGCCATGCGTTGGCTGTAACCTCTTCGGGCGTGCGATCCGCCCCGGTCATTCCTTGAACGGATCGGCGTGGGAGCCGGTGCGAACCAGGTGCAACTCGTCTCCTTTGACGAATCGGCCAAGCCAGCGTTGCGCGCAGCTTGGTCAGGTTCCGGCCTCGCCTTTCGGCCCTCCGTACATCGCGCTTGAACTTTGAGAACCGAACCGGGGTGAGCACGTCAGACGCCGAGATCCCGGAACCGATCCTCGGCGCTGGCGAAGGGCTTACCCTTGCCTTCCTGCAACTCCTGCATGGCCTTGACCGTCGGGGCGTTCGGTATCTGAAGGGCGAACGGCAGCCGCTTCTCTTCCGCTACTCGCACCGGCAGGAGGCGGATGGCATCGCAAACCGACAGCTACATCATAGTTGGGGTTCAAGGATGTCGAAAACGAACTCGGGCGGATGGGTGAAGCGGCCGGTCGACTGCCCACAGGTATCCGTCCGGGTCGAGAATGAACGCCTCGCGTACCCCGTGCGGCTTGTCCATGGCGCCCGCCGGAATCGGGTCTCCGCGGCGCCGCGCCGCCGCCTCGGCCGCGTCGGGGTCCGCATCGTGCAGCCGTATCTCGGCCCCGATGCCGCGCGCGGCGCCTGCCGCGAGGCTTCCGTAGAGCGGGTGGTCGCGATAGGTATGGTCGGCGTGGAGCATCCACTCCGACGCGCCATGACGGAGCGCCGCGAAGTCGGTGTCCGAATAGATCGGCTCGGCCCCCAGGACATCGCGCGCGAAGGCAAGGGCGGGCTCGACGTCGCGGACGAGGAGATTGACGGTCAGGCCGCGAAGCGACCGGCCGTACTCGTCGGCGGACATCCACGGCTCATCATGCCGGACCTTCATCGGGAACCCTCCCTTCCGTAGGTTTGAACCACTCTATCCGATGGATGGATTCACAGACAGAACGCAAGGTACGATGCGCGCGGCAAGGCAGGACCAGACGATGACGATCGAATCCACGTACAGGATATATGGCGGAGAACTGAGCTACTTCACCCGCAAACTGGAAGCGGCGATGATTTTCTACGGTGCGCCGTTCGAGATGCTCGACAAGAACGAACACGATCCGCGGGAAATCGAGGCCAGGTCCGGGACGCACCAGGTGCCCGTCCTGCAGACGCCCGAGAACTGGATGATTGGCGACACTACCCCGCTGATGCGCCTGTTGGACGACCGCTTTCCCGCCCGGCGCATGTTTCCGAAAGGACCGCTGGGCATTCTCGTCCAGGTCGTTGAAGAGTACTTCGATGAATGGATAGCCCGCACCATGGTGCATTACCGCTGGCACTATCCCGAGAGTGCGGAATTCGCGTTACTGAGAATGGCCAGGGGTGTTGCCGGATATTCCCGGGGTGCCCGTGGGCGTCGCGGCCACCGGCCCCAAGGTCGTATCGATCGCAGCATGGCAACGACTTCATCACCAGTGACTTTGCTCATGAATTCGGGATCTATGGCCCGCCTTCCTACTGTGTCGACAGGATCTCGGAGCTCGCCGCGCCTGGCGTCGATCGATTCATCCTGGCCGGGGGCCCGGATCTGGCGATGCCACAGGCCGAGATAGCCGCATTGGCCAGGCGTTTCATGGCGGAAGTCCTGCCAAAGTTCAAATAGAGAGGCAGGGTCGGGACTCGGGCATCAACACGTAAAGAGTCGGAATCGGGACTCCGGCGTCAATACGGATCGGGTTCGTTCTGGAACTGGCGATGGATCTCGATCAGTCCGGGGGTCAGCAACGCAAGCCACACCGCCACGGCAGCGCCGAACCAGGCGATCGGCAGGACGAGAAGCAGTACCAGCCACAGCGCCAGAAACCCGTATATGCGCTTCAACATCGCCCGCGGGCTGACCCGCTCGGCGTCTCCTTCACGGCTCAACGGAAACGCTTTGGGTCTCAGGAACCAGCCGTGAGCCGTCAGGATGGCCAGGAACCGGAACCAGGAAACACTCTTCGCCCCCAAGACGGGATTCCTGTCGGGCGCCGCATCTTCGGCACTAACCATCGCCGCCTGAATCTTCTTCCAGGTATAAACCGCTTCCGGCCGGGCGCCGGCGCCGCTCATGGTGCTGTACTTGGGTACGTCCCGCCAGCGGTACAGGACGCGCCCGGACTTGTTTACGGCCAGTACCGCGGGCTGGTAGTAACCTTTCGGATGGGTCGCCCAGGGGCGGTTGCGCAGGTGGCCGTAGTTTTCGTTGTAGAAGACATCCAGCCAGCCTCTGTCTTTGCACGCCTTGCGAATCTCGTGGTGGGGATCGCCGATTGCGGGATAGTGAATCTCCCACTCCTCTTCCGCTTCCGTCGCAAGCGTCTGCGGTTCGCTGGTGATTGCAAACACCTCACCGCCCGCTGTCCGGATCTCCTGGAGCACGCCGGATTTTGTATAGCTTCGTAACTCGAAGCGGCAGGGCGGTCACCAGAGACCGCGGTAGTAGAGAAGAAGCACGAATTCATGGTTCTGCAACTGCCGGTCCAGCCACTCCTTGCGTACTCCCTCGGGCGGGTCGAGCAGCGGCGGGACATCGGGTGCAGCCTCGGCAACGAAATCGAAGTGGTACGCCTCGCCTTCCGGCGCCACGCGTACCTGCTCACGCCTGCACAACTCGCCGTCACATAGAACGAGCCCAAGCTCGAAGGGTTCGTCAGCGTTTTCGGCTTCATCGACATCGACCAGCCCCGTTAACGAATAGCTTGTCGCGCGAACATCGTTAACCCACGACAGTGCCGCTTGTGCCACTGGAACCAACTGTGTGGGTATGTCTTCGCGCAGGTGCATTGCAAATCCGCAAGTGGGACGGCCGGAGAAAAGCGCCGGTGTCAACCGTCTGCTCTGGACGCTTGCTGCCGGCGGAATCTCATTGACTACGGTACATTACCTCTACCCTTGTCTCCACCCCATTACGGATAACAGTTGGTTATCCGCCGATACTAAACGGTTAATAGACGCTCGGGACGCCTCGCCCAATAATGCTCAGCAACCAGACAAGGCATTCACATCAACTCCCTGTTCCGGAAAAAACACCGGACAGGGAAGGTCGGAGAAAAGCGCCGGAGCGAATCGTTGTTTGAGAT
This sequence comes from Candidatus Azophilus sp., assembly GCA_965220425.1. GTDB lineage: Bacteria > Pseudomonadota > Gammaproteobacteria > Pseudomonadales > Azotimanducaceae > Azophilus. Next base: position 1,628,222 of record OZ244830.1, read on the forward strand.
TGTACCGGCACACCCACGGCCCGCCCGGTCGATGCGAACCGAGCCAACGGATCCGCCGTTGCCCGGATTGCCGACTTCAATCATAGTGGCAATGGGTACTTGTCCGACCAAGGAGGGCGCGTCGACGGTTTTGCTGCCAGGATCCTCTCGCAGCGCCGAGAATGACGGTTGAGTCACGATTCCATGTCCGATCCGGTCACAGCGGATCTGGTCACTCGAACCTGGTCGCGGCCGTTCGAGCCCCCGGATTCCATTCCCGGCTCGGCGGACATCGTCATCATTGGCGGCGGGATCGTCGGTGTATCCACCGCGTGGTTCCTGGCCAGGCAAGGCGTCCAAGTCGCCCTGTGCGAGAAAGGTCATATTGCCGGGGAACAGTCCGGCCGCAACTGGGGCTGGGTACGGCAACAGGGCCGGGATGTGCGCGAGATGCCGATGATCATGGAAAGCCTGAACATCTGGCGCGGGCTCGCCGGGCAGATTGGCGAAGACGTCGGGTTCGAACAGACCGGGTGCCTGTATGCGGCAAGAACCGATGCAGAACTCGAGGGGTACGCCGCATGGCTGCCCACCGCCCGGGAGTACGGTCTCGATACGCGCCTCGTCTCCGCTGACGAGATCGCACGGCTTGTGCCCGGCGCCGCCACCCGATGGCGAGGCGGGACTTATACGGCCAGCGACGGCCAGGCCGAACCGCACAAGGCTGCTCCGGCGATCGCGCGGGCAGCCGCGCGAGGCGGCGCGTCAATCCTGACAGCCTGCGCTGTGCGCGGTATCGAAACACAAGCCGGGCGCCTGTCCGCCGTCGTGACCGAACAGGGTACGATCAGGACATCCGTGGCGCTTTGCGCAGCAGGCGCGTGGACGTCGATGTTCTGTCGCTCCCTCGACATCGAGCTGCCGCAACTCACCCTGAACGGCACCGTCGTGCGCACGGCGCCCGGCGAGAGGGTGCTGAATGCCTGCGTCTGGGATAACAGGGCCGGCATACGGCGCCGGCAGGATGGCGGTTACAACGTGGCGCACAGCGCGTTTCTCGAGCATCCCATCGTGCCCTCCACGTTTCGCTTCGCCTTTAAGTATCTGCCCGCATTCCGGCGGGAGTTCGGGGGGGTGCGCCTGTCGATCGGCCGTGAGTTCGTCGATGAATGGCGAACGCCCAGGCGCTGGCGACTCGATGCGCCCTCACCGTTCGAAAAAACCAGGGTGCTCAATCCACAACCGCGCCCGCGGGCTGTTGCAGGCATCAGGCGCATCATCGCCGAGCGGTTTCCGCGGCTCGCCGACACCGGCATTGCCGAGGCCTGGAGCGGCGTGGTTGACACAACACCGGACGCGGTGCCGGTCATCGACCAGGCCGAGGCTGTCCCGGGCTTTTACATGGCGACCGGGCTCAGTGGTCACGGTTTCGGTATCGGGCCGGGCGCCGGCAAGGCGATCGCCGGGATGCTCACGGGCGCCGACACCCGAATCGACCTGTCCGAGTTTCGGCTCAGCCGGTTTTTCGACGGTACGCCGGTCCGCTGACGGCGCCACTCGAAATGGACCACGCCCGCATCGCGATTGTCAGGGACGAAAGCTCAGGTCCGGACGCAAGGCAATGACGCTGGTCTCTTCGCGCAGAATCACCTTTGCGAGCTCGTTGACGATCGCATTGGTCTTTTCCGGGTCAATTGCCCCGGCCATGGCCTTCGCTGACGCTTCTTTAGGCCAATCGGTCCAATTCCTGAAATGGTTCAGTTTCATGAACGTACCCTGTTCGCCACCGCTTTCCTGTTGGAACCAAAGTGCGGGTGGCGCCGACTCCTGTGTCTTCATTGCATCGGTAACTTTACGGAGACTGCGCCTGAAAGACCGTGTGGAGGTCGGCAGCATGGAAAAAACGCTCATCACGGCGAACGGATAGGCGTCGAGGTTCTCCGGTATGCGGCTGTAATCCGCCATCGACCGGTAGATGCCTCCCTGGACGGACTCGACATGCGTGGACACTTCGGCCCGCCACCGAGCCATCGCCCTTGTTTCAAATTCCTGGTTCTCGTCATGGTTTTCCCACGAACGATCGCCGCTCACGAACACGTAGTTGCCGACGCGTTTTCCGGCCCTGATCTCAAACACGTTCCAACCCCAGTCGGAATTCTGCTGCCTGGCCCATTGCGTATGCCGCTTGAGGGCCTCTTCGAAGTCGGGCGCGCGGATGCCGAGCAGCCGGCAGACCAGGCCGGTGTCGTAGAAATACAGCTTGGGCATCTTTACCAGCCGTTTGCGCAGGTTGGCGTGAAATGCCGGTAGCCGGAAAGTCACAAAGCGTTGAAAGGTCGGCGGATCGCCGTCGCCGTATGCGGGCCAGTGACTCGGCTTAGCTTTCGCGTCCAATTGTGAATATCATCGTCGAGTCTGCGAACGGGAAGAAAACGATCTGCACCTTTATCGACAACGGTGGGGTCGATGCCTTCCCGCGGAACGGTCCGGCCTTGCGCGTCGACGTGGAAACCGGCGCTCATCAGTATGCCGGCCTGCATCTCGGGGGCTTCCTAGGGGAGTGAATTCAATGAGCCGTTGTGTTGTTACAGCCTATGGGAAGCCGCGGGAAGGAGACCCGGAATTCCACCTGTTCCGGGAAGCAGGGCTTGAAATCGTCGGGCACCGCAATCTGGACAGTGCCGAGGCTGCCGTGGACCTGGCCCGGTGCGTAGCGCTCATTGTCGGCCATCAAACCGTGGATGCGGTCCACCTTCAGCGGATGCCGAACTGCAAGGTGGTCACCCGCCTGGGCGCAGGATACGAAAACGTCGATGTGGAGGCGGCCACGGCACGGGGCGTTCGCGTCACCTACTGTCCGGATTACGGCGTCCATGAGGTGTCGACTCATGCCATCACCATGATGCTGGCGATGGCGCGCAACATGGATTCGCTGCTGGCGGCCAGCCGGGCGGGACACTGGAAATATGCCGCCATGGGCACCATTGAGCGCCTGCAGGATCAGGTGTTGGGGGTGCTGGGATTCGGACGTATCGGTCGAGAGACCGCGTTAAAGGGCAAGGGACTGGGAATGACGGTTCTGGCTCACGACCCGCTGATTCCGGATGACCGGATTGCGGAACAGGGCATCGAACCGGCCGGCTTTGCCGAGGTTATCCGGCGATCCGACTATATTTCCCTGCACGTTCCCCTGACGCCGGAGACCCGGCATCTGATCGACGGGGAGGTGCTGGCCCAGATGAAACCCGCGGCCCGCGTTATCAATACGGCGCGGGGGTCCCTGGTCGATGAAGATGCGCTGCTGGCGGCTCTGCGGGAGGGCCGAATCGCCGGGGCTGCCCTGGATGTGTTGCACACGGAACCGCCGCCGGCCGATCATCCGCTGCTGCACGAGCCGAACGTGATCGTTACGCCTCACGCCGCCTGGTATTCCCAAGGGGCCAAAACCGACTTGTTGGCGCGCTGTGCCCAGGATGTCATCCGGGTATTGGCGGGGGAAGAACCGGTCTATCCCCTGAATGACGCATGAAGGCAGATTCCGTTTTTGTCCGCGTCAACCCTGGCCCGTGTGCCGAACACGAACGCATCGATCGTCCATTCACGAGCATGGGGTCGGGGTACACCCGCGGCAGTCAAAATAGTATGCCGTCTTCGCCAAAGACGAATGTGCTCATCTTCCAGATTTCGAAATCCGCCCATTCATCGACGGGAGACAGCACCGGATGCGTCTCCGAGGTACCCTTCACCTGGGTGATCTCAACCAGCGGTTCATTGCGCGAGCGCTGCTCGGCATAGGCGGCATCGATCGGCTCGCCGGCGGTGTTGCCGCGCGGGAACATCAGGCCCTGGCTCCAGTTCGAGTTGTGCGGAATCGCCAGTACGTCGACGCCCTCGCCCCGGGCGTAGCGGTAGGCATCGTCCGGGGTCGCTCTGACACCGACGCTGCTACCCAAAGTCCGACGTGAGTGGTCATGCACGGGTTTATCGCGTTTGCACGCTTACCCTTGTCGATCGTCTGCACTCACCGCTACCAGTCCCCCATCTTCGCATACGGCAACCAATCAGGCGATTTCCCGCGCCCTCGAAAGCGCGTTTGGCGGCGGCGGGGTAACCACCGCGGTTCGAACGAACCCGGCTGTCCGGCTTTTGACGCCGCCCGACTTGTTTTAGAATGCGCGGGCCGCGAATCGACGCGGCGCGCTTTCGGGCGGGAATAGCTCAGTTGGTAGAGCACAACCTTGCCAAGGTTGGGGTCGCGGGTTCAAGTCCCGTTTCCCGCTCCAATATAATCATCGCGTTGCGATCTATTCAGGATTTCGCGCGAAGGCAACGCGGCCAGACTCGCGCGCCACTTCCAACACGCCGATCTCGTTTTGACAAGAGTACCTTTTCGATCATTTTATAGAATAAAAACAAATATAAGTTATTGAAATATAATAATAAAATATCATTATATTCTTGACTTGCATATTTTTCTATATATCTATAGAATATCGGAAATTAATCTTTAACCGGAACCGGGATGGCCCAGGCCCAGGACAACAGCCGCTACGAGCAAACCCGCGTTGCCGCGACCAAAGCCGCCGCGGCCGAGTTTGCCGAGAAGGGCTATCACGGCGCCAGCACGCGGGAGATTGCCGCGCGGCTCGGCGTCAAGCAGGGCAGCCTTTATTACTATTTCGGTTCGAAGGAAGACGCGCTGCTCGGGGTGTGCCTGTACGGCATTCGCGATTATGTGCAGCGCATGCGGGGCATCGCCGCCAACGACCAGCCCTTCGAGGCAAAGCTGCTGGCGACCGTTTCCTCGCACCTGTGGAGTTACCGTTCCACCGACGAAGCGCTCAAGGTCTACAACGATGAGCGCCTGTATCTGCCGGAAGAAAAACGGCGTCAACTGAAAGAGCTTGGCAGTTCGTATCGCGAGCAGCTCGAGGGCGTTTTCGCCGACGCGGTCGAAAGCGGCGAAATTCGCAACAGTATCGACCCGCGCTTCGCAGCGCAGACGGTCATCGGCATCTGCAACGGGTGGGGCGACCTGATCGTTCGCGATCCGGAGCTCGACATTGTTGACCTGACCCAGCAATGCACCGGCCTGCTGCTCGGTGGCTTCCGGAACCCAAATCACTAGGCCACGACAGGAACAGACCAGTGGGAGCATTCAAGGAGCCGCATGGCGGCGAACTCAAAAACCTCTATCTGTCTGAAAGAAAGGCAGATCTCCAGAAGCAGAAGGTCAAGGACCATGCGTCCTGGGATCTGACGTCCCGCCAACTCTGCGACCTCGACCTGCTTATGAACGGTGCGTTCTCGCCGCTCGAGGGCTTCCTGGGCAGGGATGACTACGAAAGCGTCTGCGACGACATGCGTCTTGTGAGCGGCGTGCTCTGGCCGATACCGGTCAACCTCGATGTCAGCGAGCCATTCGCCAACAGCATCGGGGAGGGCGAGACCATTGCATTGCGCGATCCCGAAGGCGTTTTGATCGCGACGCTGGAAGTCTCCGATATCTGGAAACCCGATCTGGACAGCGAGGCCCGGCGCGTCTACGGTACGATGGACGATACCCACCCGGCCGTCGACTACCTCAAGCACCGCTCCGGCCCCTGTTATGTGGGCGGGCGCGTTCGTGGCGTCGAACCGCCGACCTATTACGACTTCAAACTGCTGCGCGACACGCCGTCGGAGTTGCGCGGCCGTTTCCGCAAGCTGGGCTGGCGCCGGATCGTCGCCTTTCAGACGCGGAACCCTTTGCATCGCGCCCACCAGAAATTGACCTTCCGGGCCGCGCGCGAGGCGGAGGCGAACCTCCTGATCCAGCCCGTTATCGGCATGACCAGGCCGGGCGACGTCGATCACTTCACGCGCGTGCGCTGCTACGAGCACATCCTCGAACAGTATCCCGACCAGACAACCCAGTTGAGCCTGCTGAATCTGGCCATGCGCATGGGCGGCCCGCGCGAGGCGCTCTGGCACGCGATCATCCGCAAGAACTACGGCTGCACGCACTTCATCGTCGGCCGCGACCATGCGGGCCCCGGCAACGACAAGGACGGCAATCCGTTCTATGGGCCTTACGACGCCCAGGAACTGTTCCGGCAGCACGAGGACGAACTCGACATCACGATGGTGCCGTTCAAGATGATGGTCTACGTCGAGAACAAGGCCGAGTACATGCCGGTCGACGAGACCGAGCCGAGCGACAAGGTACTCAGCCTGTCGGGCACCGAGTTCCGCCGGCGGCTGCGCGAGGGACTCGATATCCCCGAGTGGTTCTCGTACCCGAAGGTGGTGGAGGAACTGCGCAAGGCATATCCGCCGAAACACAAGCAGGGCTTTACGGTGTTCTTTACGGGCCTGTCGGGTTCGGGCAAGTCCACGGTCGCCAACGCGCTGATGATCAAGCTGCTCGAGGATGGCTCGCGCCCGGTAACGCTGCTCGACGGCGACATCGTGCGCAAACAACTGTCGAGCGAACTGACCTTCTCAAAGGACGACCGTGACCTGAATATCCAGCGCATCGGCTTCGTTGCGAGCGAGATCACCAAGAACGGCGGCATCGCGATCTGTGCGCCGATTGCGCCCTATGCGGCAACGCGCCGGCTGGTCCGCGACATGATCGAGCCGGTGGGCGGCTTCATCGAGGTGTATGTGTCGACCTGCATCGAAGTCTGCGAGGCACGCGACCGCAAGGGCCTGTATGCGAAGGCGCGCGCCGGGACCCTCAAGGGCTTCACCGGCATCGACGATCCCTACGAGGCGCCCGGGAACGCCGAAGTCGTCATCGACACGGCCGGGCTGTCGCCGGATCTCGCGGCGCATCGCATTCTGATCACGCTCGAGAAACTGGGCTACATCAAGTAGCACCCGATCCGGAGTTCTCTTGCGGCCGCTGAGTCAACGGACCTCATCGATTGGCGATCGGGATGGGACTGTGTGTCACAGCGCGTGGAGCCGGTAGCTGTGCCGAACAGCCAGTAGCCTGGTGTCCGTCGGCTTCCAGGCTTCGCTCGATAGCCTTGCCGATGCCGCTGGCAGCGCCGGTTACGACATAGGTTCCCATGAGTGTTTTTCCTCGGTTGCGCGCGTCAGGCAAGCCTGCGCCGACGGCGCAAGTTGCCCGCGGCCTGCGGACTGTTTTCCGCGCTAACCGGCACTCCGATCGATTTGGTTTGCCATCATCCGGTAGGCCGCGGTCAGCATCTGGTTTACCTGCTCAAGCGGCACTTCATCCAGATCGAATGTGGAACTGAACCTGACGAGGCAACCGTCTCCGTCCGGCGCCACTCTTACGGTCGCCCGGTAATTGTCCACCGGTACGAACGGATTCTTGAGGACACCGTAGCGCAGTTCCCGGCGGTCGTCGTCGCAACCGAGCAGGAACTCGACGATGGGGGTTTCCATGCTCAGGATACGGGCCTGGTGGCCTTCGTGCTCGCCCACACGGTAGTTGCCTGGACCCACGAGCCAATCGACCTCGGTAAAGGCCCCGAGGACTTGCCAGAAAGCATCCGCCGAGTGCGGGCTCCTGTGTGAAAACGATACCGAATCGGCCATTTTTCCTACGACTCCAGCACTAGCACTAGAACCAGTACCACGCCAACAGTGCCCGTTTACCCAAGGCCGGGAATGATCGCCGCGTACTTGTCGATCATCGGCATCACGGCTTCGGGCCGGTCCCAAAGGTCTGCGGCAACGCCGATGGTGGCCCTTTCAATGCCGAGGTCGCGGTAGTACTTGAGTTTGTCCAGGTTGTTCGTATCCATGATCTGGATGTTTATCCCGACCTTGTCGGGGTCACGGCCGGCAGCCTCGACCTGATCGCGAAAGCTGTCTATGGACTCCGCCACATCGCCCATGCCGATGTCCACGGGATACCAGCCGTCTGCCCAGGCCGCGGCGTGCCTTCTGCCGAGCGGCCCCATGGCGCCCATGAAGATCCTGGGCCCGCCCTTCTGGAATGGTTTCGGGCCGCTCCATACCGCATCGAAGCGAATGTAGTCGCCCCGGTAGCACGGCGCGTCTTCGGTCCACAGCGCCCTGGTCGCGGCAACGGTTTCACGCAGCACCGCGTATCGCCTGTCGAACGGATGGGGGCTCGTGTTTTCGAATTCTTCCCGGTTCCAGCCCACGCCCGTGCCGATGAGCACACGGCCGCCGGACAGGCGGTCCAGCGTTGCGATGGTCTTGGCCTGGGAAAACAGGTCCCGCTCCATCAGCAGCGCAATACCGGTGCCCAGCCCCAGGGTGCTGGTCGCGTTTGCGGCGGTCATCAGCGACAGGTAGGGGTCCATCATCCGCTTGTAAGGGTCCGGCAGATCGCCGCCCGGCGGATAGGGCGTCAGGCGCGAGCGCGGGATGTGGCTGTGCTCGCCGTACCAGAGCGATTCGAAGCCCCGTTCCTCCAGTGCCCGGGCCAGCTCCGCCGGATGCGGATCGCTCGGCGTGTTCATGGAACTGAAGGCCAAATGCATCAGTAGCGGCCTCGCGCGACCACCTCTTCAGGCGCGGGCTTCAGCCAGTTGGTGAGATAGGTGCCGTTCACCTTCGTCTGACGGTCTGCGGCTTCTTCCCGCGGGTTGTAGAACTGGCGATACCATTCGCGAATCTTGTGAAACGGCCCGTCGCCCTTGATCCGCATGATCTGAAAGACCGGCGCCTTGGCGGTCCAGACCTCGAAGTCCTGCCCGAAGGCGAGGCGGCTCGATTCCTGAAATTCCCGCGCCTGGGCGACATCCGCCTCGGTCGCAACGGCGTGTTCGCTCCTGACCATCAGGGCGTGCCAGACCTTGAGCCTGCCGTCCTCCACCGGCGTGTGGGCAATCAACAGGATGGCGTCGTAAAAGCCGGTCAGGCGCGACATGAGAATCGCCGGGCCGGTATAGAAGGTATCGGTCTCCAGCAGTGTATTGCTGGCAGCCAGGGTCTTGTGTCCGCCGCCCTGCCGCTGAATGACGATATGGTCACGCACCTCGTTCTCGAAGTATTCCAGCGTCGAGCCGTGGATCGGCCCGAGGTGCGGCGAGTCCGCCATGTTGTCGATCACTTCCTGGGGATGGGAATCGATCTCGCCCATCCGGTCGATGGTCCAGCGTACCCAGCCGGGATCGTCCCACTCCGGCAGCGTCGGGATGTCGTAGTCGGGCTGACCGCCTTCCGGGTCGTACCACATCCAGATGCAGCCGTATCTCTCTTCCACGCGCCAGCTTTTGATGCACGCCCTGGCCGGGATGGGGCCGTCGTGATACGGAATGTCGTTGCACTTGCCGTCCGGGCCGTAGCGCCAGGCGTGGTAGGGGCAACGGATCGAATCGCCCTCTATCTGGCCGTCCAATACGACATAGGAAGTGGTGTTGCGGGCGATATTGGTGCCCATGTGCGCACAGATGGCATCGAGCAGCACCAGCCGGCCGCTCTCGCCGCGGTACAGGGCGAATTCGTTGCCAAAGAAACGCAACGGCAATACCGCATCGCCGACCTCCCCGGCTTCGGCGATCATGAACCAGCCGCGCGGGAAGGTGAACGGGCCGAGATCGTACTCAGCGGTGGTAGCCATGCGCTTGCTCCCCGAGCGAAACGGGTTTCCTAGATTACCCAGTGCGCAGAATCAGTCAATCCAGTTCGCGAATTCGGATAGTTCGCCTGGCCATTATTGCTCATTTGCGCTGTCTCGATATCTGTCTCTGAATGGGCAGTGCCGTATCGAAGGTCTCCCGGAACTGCGGGTCCAGGTACTCCCGGTACATCTACGGGGGCAATCCCGCATGGCGATCCGAAGACACAACCGCCAATCGTTCCATAAGTTATCTCCTCAACGGCCTTCTTCAACTGACCAGTCGAATCGGCGCGTCATCGGCGCCATCGTCATAGAACTGCCGGAACCACTTGCGGTACTTCGCGACCGGGCCGTCCCCGTCGCAGAGGATGGGGTCGTCGCGATACAGCTTGTGTTCCCAGATGACCATGTCGTGGCCCACCTGCTTGACGATCTCGGCGATCAGGCCGTCGGTGAATATGGCGAACTGTTCGGAGAGGTTCTTCGGCTTGGTGAAGGCGAACCGCATGATCATGCGGTTGTCGGTGATGGGGGTCATGGTCCCCATCATCACGGTCTTGAAGGCGCGGTCGAACGTTTGCGAACTCATGCCCGGCCCCCAGTTGCGGCTGAGCAGGTGCGCGTCTTCGGTCTTCGACAGGTCGATGGAGCCGTCTTCGCCGATCGCCGGGCCCAGGGTCACCATATCGGTCACGCGGCGGTGCCCGTCGAGTTCGATGTTTGCCGACGGCATGTTCAGCGCACTGTGCACATACACGAAGTGCGCGATGTCCACCGCGTTTTCGCCGGTTTCCTGGATGTGCGAGTTGATTTCCCACTCGTAGGTTTCCAGTTCGCTCCAGTCCGGATCGGAGAACTCGGGGACATCGGCGATCTCGAAGGTGGGTTCGATGCGCCGCGGGTGGTACCAGACCCAGATCATCTGGTTGCGTTCCTGTACCGGGTAGCTGTAGAGGCAGGGTCCGTCCCGGGTGCGGCGCGGCATGGAGTCGGCATAGGGCACCTCTTTGACGACCCCGTCGCCGTCCAGTTGCCAGCCGTGGAAGGGGCAGGCGAGCTGTTCTCCCACGACCTTGCCGCCGTGGCCGAGGTGTGCCCCGAGGTGTGGACAGAAAGCCTCCAGCATTCTCGCTTCGCCGCTTTCCGTACGGAACAGCACCTGGTGCTGGCCGAACAGAAATTTCGGACTGACCTCGCCGGGCTCGAGGTCCTTGCCGTAGGCGACGGCGAACCAGCCGAAGGGGATAGGCAGGTCTAGTCCGATACCCATGGGTTCTATCTCCGGTTATCCGAGTGTAGGGATAGGCAACTTGCTTCGATTGAGAATCGAATCGAAGCGCGCCCGGATCTTCTCGCGCGTGTCGGGATTGAGCGGCGCGATCCAGAACTGGTTGTCGCGCAGCCCCTGAATTGCGGTCTGGGCGACCTCGTCCGGGTGCGTAGTGATCAGCTTGGCTCCCATGAACTCCATGAGCTTGCGCAGATCCTCGACCGAACGAATGCCCGTGTCCGGGGCGCCTTCCGGTTTGGCGAACTCCTCGGGGCGCACCCGGTCGGAGTCGAAAATGCCCGTTTCCACGATATGCGGGCCGGGGAAAAGGGCGTGGATTCTGACCGGGCTCTGCTGATTGACGGTCTGTACGTGCAGCGCTTCTGTCACTGCCTGAACGGCGGCCTTGGTCGCGGAATACACGGGCTGTTCGGGATACACCATAAAGGCGCCGTTGCCCGAACCCGTGATTGCCAGGTGCGCCTCCTCGCCCTGTGCCGTCAGTCGCGGCATGAAGGCATTGATACTGTGCACGACGCCCCAGAAGTTGACGTTGAAGGTCCACTGCCAATCGTGGGGCGAGTAGTCCCAGAGGTTGCCGGCTTCCCCCGCGGATATGCCGGCGTTGGCGAAAACCAGATGCGCGCCGCCCAACTCATCGAAAGCGGTAGCGGCCAGCGCATCGAGGCTTTCCTGACTGCTTACATCGCAGCGCTGGCTCCTGGCGTCGACATTGCGCTCGACCAGCTCTGCCTCGGTCTTCTTGAGCCCTTCTTCATCCACATCCGCGATCAGTACGCGCGCCCCTTCCGCTCCGAGCGCGAAAGCCAGTGAACGCCCGACACCGCTGGCGCCGCCGGTGATGACGGCAAGCTTGTTCGTGAAATCCTGCATGGTCAGGCCTCCATCGGGAAGCGGGTTCCACCGATGGTGTTGGCGTAAGGCCAGAAACCGTCCGGGTCGAGTTCGCCGGCGATGGCGATCTCGCGGGCGAGAAACTCCGGCGTCCACAGGTAGGCATCGACCTGCTCACGCATCGGCAGGCGCTGCGCCAGGGGGTCGAACGGCGCCTCGCGCAGCACGAGTTTGCCGGAGAGGCTCTGCCGGAAGGCGGTACGGTACTTGGCGTAAACGCGCACCACATGAGGTGGGTAGTCATAGCTGTTCGGCGCCATGGTCACGCTGCGGGCGACCTTGATCCACCACTCGTTCGTCTCGAATTCTTCGCCGGCCTCATCGGTACTCGACACGTCGCCGCTGAACTGCGCAAAGGTATGGCCGGCATGCCTCACCGCCGCCTCGACGTGGTTCATCATCCGAAAGTAGCGGAGGTCCGCCAGGTATTTCGGCTGGCCCCAGTGCTCGCGGCTGACGTAAACGGCGGCTTCCTGGTCGATGGCATAGCCCAGCGCATACTCGCCCTGCACGCCGTTGAAGTCGGCGGCCGCGGTCATCACCAGCCCAAGCTCGGGCTCGTTCAGAACGGGGAAGCTGTAGAAGGTAAGGAACACTTTCGGATCACCGCCCGGTTCGATGCCGGGCGGCAGTAACTTGGCGAGGGCGTCGGGGTCCGTGCGATAGACGATCTTCAGCATCGGCCAGTTGACGATGTCTCCCGGATTGCCTTGGGGAGCAGCGTTGGTCATGTCGTTCCTCCGAACAAGTGCTGACGAGGCGACGTCTCAGGTCGACGAGAGGGCGGTTGTCGGGTGCGGTTTCGACTGATCCGACAACCTTTTCCCGCGAACATAAGGACTGGGCGCGGCGCCTCTGACAACGGGATCGGGATTGCTTCGCAATCTCCCGGCGATGTCCCAAAACTCAGCTCAATTGTCAACATCAGGCGCATTCAAGGATTCTAGGGAACATAATATTTAAAAGTGTTTCATACGTCTATCTCTTTGAGACAAAAATAAATAGAATGTTTCGATATGGAGCTAGCGACCAAACTCGATACACGGCATCGCGCCGAGAACACGCGGCACGCCATCCTCGATGCGGCCGTCGCGCTCTATCACCGGCAGGGCATCGCCCAAACCACGGCCAGCGCCATCATTTCCGCCTCCGGCGTCGGCCGGGCCACCTTCTATCGACACTTCGCCGACCAGGACGAGGTGCTCAACCAGGCGTTGCGGAGAGATTTCCAGTCCATGCTCGGCGCCTACGAGGCCCAGCGCTACGAGCACGGCGCCATCGAGGCGCAAATCGTCGAGGACACCATGTGGTTCCTGCGCCAGCTCAGGGCGCAGCCGGCGCTGTCGCTGCTGTTCGGCGAACAGCGCGACCAGTTCCTGCCGCGCATCAATGCCACCCTTGCCGAATTCCGCGAAGCGGCGCGCAACTGCGTGAGCCCCAACTTCGAGCGCGCCGGAAGCGAGAACCGGATTCGCGAAGGCGTTACATTGGAGACCTATGTCGATTGGGTGACCTTTGTCACCACCTCGCTGCAGGTCGTGGATGCGCCGTTCACCGACGATGAGTTCAAGCTCCGCGATACCTTGCGGCGCTACCTGCTGCCATCGCTCGTGAAAGATCCCGCCTGAAAACCGGTTGGGCCTGGCCGCGCAGGGTCTAGTGTCCTGTGTCACAAATACGTTACGTTTCAGCGCGCCGCACAAGGGCTGTGGCTAGGCGCGGCCCGCCGGGCGTATCCGGCATACGGCCAAGGGTCGCAACAACGCCACAGCCCTTGTGCGGCGCGCCCTTCGGGAGGGCGCAAAACCACCGATGGCGGTGTTGCGGCCCTTGCAAAGGTCCAGACATTCGCTGCGGACCGCGCCTTGCCCTCGGCGGTTTTGCGCCCTCTGAAATGCAACGTATTTGTGACACAGGACACTAGGGCGCGAAAGGATCGATCTTCTGTTTCGATGTATCGCTCATGCTCCGCTGCTCGGCCAGCCCGGATTGCCGAGCGCCCGGCAACAGCATCCGTTCCATGCAAGGCGCCGCCTGGTCAGATCACTCGCGCGGGGTGGGGCGTGCGCGGCTCACCGAGCTGTTCGCGATAGGACGGGGGTTGTTTGCCGCCTTCGTCGGTGAGGCCGTATTCGAGCGCCAGTTCCGCGGTGACCAGGGTCTGCCCGGATTTTTCGGCGAGCCCGGGATCGTTTGCCAGGGCGTGAATGACCCGCCCATTGAACCGCGGCGTCTCGGCTGTGGCCATGAAGTCATCGTACTGCGCCCCGCGATGGCGCAGCACCACTTCGGTGCGCTCGGTGAGCTGTGGACCGAGCCACAGGGAGACCGCGGCCACACCGGTGTCTTCCAGATCCACGGCCATGTCGGCGGCGAACTTGTCGTAGCCCGCCTTCTGGGCCCCGTAGGCCGGCCCGTGCATGTAGCAAACACCGCCGAAGGACGAGGTGAAGGTAATGAGCCCCGAGCCCCGGCTGACCATGATGGGCGCCGCAAAGTAGCTCGCGACATAGGCTGAGCGCAGTCCGACATCCAGAATCCTGGCGAGATCCAGCGGTTTCTCCCAGAAGCCGCCGGGATCGATCAGGTTGTCGTGAATGTGGGCGGCGTTGTTGACCAGGATGTCCAGCCGATTCCGCTCGGCCTCGATCTGCTGAACGACCGCCCCGGTTGCCGCGTCGTCGGCGTGATCGCACGGTATGCCGATGCCCTTGCCGCCCGCCGCATCGATGGCCGCTACGGTCTCATCGAGAGTGCCCCGCAGCACCTCGCCCTTGAGGGTCGCCGTTGCGCGGCTCTTCGATCGTCCGGTGACGTACACGGTCATGCCCCGGCTCGCGAGTCCGAGCGCGATGCCCCTGCCGGCGCCGCGGGTCGCGCCGGTGACCAATGCGACGGATGCCGACATGTTCGCCCTCAGTGCAGGATGCAGGTTAAACTAATGACTAGCCCGCGTATTTCACCAAGCCGCTTATCCAGATGACGAATTCCATTTGATTTTGCTCACATTTGTTGCACTATTCGGCTTTCTTTCGTGGTACAAATTGCGCTGGCCACGCCCTCGCTGGTCTTTTGCCCGTGTGCGCGCACATGCTCCCTCCACCATAGGCGTGGCTATGATTCCGGTCGCGAGCACGCGCAAACGGGCAAAATCCTGCGCGATCATCGCGGCCCTTGGTGAAATATGCGGGCTAGCAGCGCATATTGCAACAAAATGGCCTATGTGCTTTCCAAAAGCGCAAAAATATAAATTGTAAATGCGAATTATGATAGTTGCCGGAACTCGATGAATGCGGCCGGGAGATGACAACTGGCATTCCGCGGTGGGCGAACCCATCGTGGTGTCCGGGCCGGAATCGCTCGACTGGGACGGGCAGGCCGATGTCGTTGTAGTCGGCTTCGGCGGGGCGGGTGCGGCCACGGCATTGCGCTGTGCCGAGCTGGATCTTGCGACGATTGCCATCGACCGGGCGGACGGCGGCGGCGCCACCCGGGCGAGCGGCGGCGTGATCTATGCCGGCGGCGGCACCTCCGTGCAGAAGGCGCTCGGCGAGCAGGACTCGCCGGAGAACATGTTCGCCTATCTCAAGCTCGAAACCGGCGGCATTGTCAGCGATGAGACGCTCATGAGGTTCTGCGCGACCAGTGCGGCGAACCTCGATTGGCTGATCGGTCATGGCGTGCGCTTTGGCGGTCCGGTGTGGAAGCAGAAGACCTCCTACCCCAATGTCGACTACTTCCTGTATCACTCCGACAATTCCCTCCTGCCGTCGTACCAGCAGGAGGCGACTCCGGCAGCGCGCGGTCACCGCGGGGTCCTCAGGAAAGGCCGCGGGGCCGTTGATCTCGGCGGCAGCATCTACGACCCGCTGAAGGCGCGCTGCCTGGAGCTCGGCGTGTCGCTGGAAACCAAAACGGAAGCGGTTCGATTGCTCCTCGACGAATCCGGCGGGGTGCTGGGCGTCGAGGCGCTGCAGATACCGCCCGGCAGCGATGCCCGCGCCGAGCACGCGCGATGTCTCGGCAGGGGCAATCGGCTTGTCTCGATGTATCCGTTTTTTCTTCCCGGAGCACGCTCGGCGCACGCGCGGGCGGGGAGATATTTCGCCCGGGCCGCGGAGATCGAAGCCACTAGCCGCACGACTTTGCGCTATCGCGCCATGCGTGGGGTGTGCCTGTCCGCGGGTGGTTTCGTCTTCAACCGGCCGATGGTCAAGCACTACTGCCAGGCCTTCGCGGACGGTGTGCCGCTGGGTACGCCCGGTGACGATGGCAGCGGCATTCGCCTGGGTCAGACGGCGGGCGGCGCCGTTGCGCACATGGACCGTGCCACGGCCTGGCGGTTCATCAACCCGCCGCTGGCCTGGTCGCAGGGAATCCTGGTGGACGGGCACGGCCAACGTTTTGTCGACGAATGCTGCTATGGCGCCACCATAGGCGATGCAATGGTGGCCCGGGCCGCGGGCCGCGGCTGGCTGGTGCTGGACGACCATCTGATTCGCAACGCCTGGCGGCAGATCCGGCCGACCGAAGTGCTGCCGTTTCAATGGCAGCTAGCGGCGCTCAACCTGTTGTTCGGCAAGAGGAAGTTCAGGGATTTGGACAGTCTTTGCGCTGCCGTCGGGTTCGATCGGAATACCTTGTCGGCAACGCTCGATCAGGTGCGGCAGGTGGCCGACAACCGGCAGCAGGACCCCTTCGGCAAACCGCACGACGATGTGCGCAGACTCGAGTTCCCTTTGCATGTCATCGATGTATCCCTGGGCGCGAAGCTTCTGCCCTGCACGGTGCTCACCATGGGCGGACTCGTCGTAGGCGAAGCGACCGGGCAGGTGGTGAATGAGGAAGGCGGCGAAATACCGGGGTTGTATGCTGCCGGGCGAACGGCCGTCGGCATCCCTTCCCATCTTTACATGAGCGGCTTGTCCATAGCCGACTGCGTCTTTTCGGGCCTGCGGGCGGCCGAGCACGTCGCCTCGACGTCCTCGCGACAAAAATTGGTGAGCGATGCGGGTTAAGACCGTGACAGGAAGGCCCCGGTGCTGCCGGGGGAGCGCAGCGAGTCGGGGACTTACGGATTCTCCGGCGACCCCGGCAGTCCGGGGAAATACAGGCCGGTGGTCATGCCGCCGTCTATGACAAGCTCGGTGCCGCTGCAATAGGAGGCCGCCTCGGAGGCGAGATACGTCACGCCATGAGCGATTTCCGCGGGGCTGGCGGCGCGCTGCAGTGAGGCGAAACCGTAGCCCTTGTCCAGTTCCTCCTGGCTCTGTCCCATCGGGTTGGTCATTGCCGTGTTGACGCCGCCGGGATGCAGCGAGTTGACGCGAATGCCGTGCAGCCCGAGTTCCATCGCAGCCGCGCGGGTCAAGCCCCTGACGGCGTACTTGCTGGCGGCGTAGCCGCCGACGAAGTTGCTCGGCAGCATGCCCGAGGCGGAAGACGTATTGATGATCACGCCTCGCCGATTGGCCTTCATGTGCGGGATCACGGCTTGCATGCCGAGCAGCATGCCGATGACGTTGACGTCGAGCACGCGTCGAAACTCGGCCGGGCTGGTATCCGCCACCGTGCCGTAAGCCAGAATCCCGGCGTTGTTGACCAGCACGTCGATGTGACCCTGTGTTTCCAGGGTTGCGGCGACAACGGTCCGCCACGCGGCCTCGTCGGTGACATCGAGCACCGCCGTGCCGAGTTGCGTTGTCTGCTCGATCTCCGCGAGCGTATCTTCGAGAATGTCGGCGCACACCACATGCTGCGCGCCGGCCGCAACGAATGCCTCCACGATGGCGCGCCCGATGCCCCGGGCCGCCCCGGTGACCACGGCGACCTTGCCGGTTAGAGCGTAGGGGGAAGTCGCTGTCTCCATGGTTTGCCGTCCCGCTATTGCTGTGCCACGTGATGTGCAGCGAGGTATCCGAAGGTCATGGCCGGGCCCAGCGTTGTGCCGGCGCCGGGATAGGTTCGTCCCATGACCGAGGCGCTGCTGTTGCCGATGGCATAGAGGCGCCGAATTGGCGTGTCGTTCTCATCGAGCGCGCAGCCGTTCTCGTCGGTCAGTACGCCGCCCTTGGTGCCGATGTCGCCCGGAAAGATCTTCACCGCATAGAAGGGTGCTTTCGCTAGCGGTGCGAGGCACGGATTCGGTTTGCTGCGCGGGTCGCCGTAGTAGCGGTCATAGCCGTTAACGCCGCGCTGAAAATCCGGGTCTTCGCCCTTGATCGCGAAATCATTGAAGCGCGCGAACGTAGTTTGCAGCGCATCGGCCGGCAGGCCGGTCTCCCGGGCCAGTTCCGCGACGGTCTGGCCGCGCTTCATCACATCGCGCATGCCGCGCTTTACCGCCCTGTCCATGGCCGGCGGTCCGGGCAGCAGGGGGCCTACCGCGTACTGGCTGCGATAGCGCGCATCGAAGACGAACCAGGACGGAATGGTTGAGCAGGTATCCGAATGCAGGCGCATCATTTCGCCGCCGGCAACATGATATGAGGCCGACTCGTTCATGTAGCGCTCGCCCTGCCGATTCACGATCATGCAGCCGGGCAGAGCGCGTTCGACGAACATGGGCCGGGCGCGGTCCTCATCGCCGAGCCGCATGGCGGGCGCCCACCACGCGCAGTCCATGAACTCAAGCTTGGCGCCGATGCGCTCGGCGGCGGTAATGGCATCCCCGGTGTTGTTGGCCTGGGAAGCGCTCCAGAAGGCGGACGTTGTCCCGCCGGTTTTCAGATTGGCTTCGCGCATGGATTGGTTCCGCTCGAAGCCCCCGGCGCCGAGGATGACGCCGCGCCGGGCAACAATCGTGTGATGCTGGCCCGAATAGTCGACCCGTGCGCCGACAACCTGGCCCGCTTCGGTGATTACTTCTTCCAGGGCCACGCCCAGCTTGAGCGGTACCTTTCTTTCGTTCAATGCCCTGCGCAATTGCCCGAGCAGCGAATTACCCGCGGTCAGCCGCCGATCCCTGGCGGTGCGGTAGCGTTGCGGGAGATCCAGGTAGTAGCGGGCCATGACCTTGAAGGTGTTTCGCGCCCATCCGGGGCGCCTGGTGATCATCGGCCGCGCCTCGACAATGGTCCAGTTCACACGGCCGAATGCCTGCGCGCCCTGATGCATGGGCTGCAGGGTCGCGTAATCGCGGCCGAGCTGGCCGGCGTAGATCGGCAAGGGTTCGTGCGATCGATGCTCGCGCGCGCCGGCCAGATCCATGTGGTAATCGGCGTACTTCACCGAGCGGAATTTCGCCCCGCACTTGTCTTCCAGGAAATGCAGCATCTTGCCGGCGCTGGCGATGTAGGCGCGCAGCTTCGACTCGGACACCTGGTCACCGATCAGGGCGTGCAGATAGGCGAATGCCTCTTCTGGTGAGTCCTCGATTCCGGCTGCGGCCATGTGTCGGGTGCAGGGAATCCACAGCGTGCCGCCCGAGGTGGCCGAGGTGCCGCCCCACAGGTGCCCCTTCTCGATCACCAGGGTGTCGAGACCCAGTTCCGCGGCCGTAACCGCGGCCGTGAGCGCGCCCGCGCCGGAGCCGACGACCAGCACGTCGGTGGTCCACAAGGGATTGTCCAGGCCGCTTGCGGTCATGCCGATTCCCGTCGTGACAACTTGTGTCCCTTTAGCCCGCCAAAATGCGCTTTTCGACAGTTTGTCGGCCAAAATATAACACTATTCGCTAATTCCAGTTTTAAAATTACGCAAAAGGGTAGAATTGCCGCTATTCCTGTGAAATATTGGAAGCTTGTCGAGCGAAGGCAGGAATCCATGGCCCAGGTACCGGCTCAGGTAAAGGCGCATCCGTCTTCGTGGAATCTGGTGGAGGAAGTCGCGGCCAGGTCCGGCCTGATCGCCGGCCGCGCCGCAGAAGGGCGCGACCGGCGCCAGGTCTGCGACGACGTGGTTCAGGCACTCGAGGATTCGGGCTTCATGCGTGCGGTTCTGCCCAAGCGCTGGGGAGGGCTCGAGGTCTCGCCCCAGGAATTCTTCGCTGCCCATCTGAAGATCGCGGAACAGGACATGAGCACCGCCTGGATCGCGGGAATCGTTGCCGTTCATGCCTACCAGCTTGCGCTCATGGACGAGGAGGCCCAGGCCGATGTCTACTCGCGCGGCCCCAACACGCTGATCTCGAGTTCCTACAACCCGGTAGGCGGCCGGGCCGAGTCGTGCGCTGGCGGCTTCAGGCTGAGCGGCCGCTGGGGCTGGAGTTCCGGGTCGGCGCACTGCACCTGGGTACTGCTGGGGGCGATCGTGCCGGGCGACGGCTATCGCACCTTCCTGGTACCGCGTTCGGACTACGAGATCGAAGACACCTGGTTTGTCTATGGGCTGCAGGCCACCGGTTCCAACGACATCGTGATCGAAGAGCCGGTGTTCGTGCCCGAGCACCGCACCCATCGGCAGATGGACGGGTTCAACTGCGTGCACCGGCAGGACAATCCGCTATACGCCATTCCCTGGGCACAGATGTTTATCCGTGTCGTGTCAACGCCCGCGATCGGCGCCGCCCGGCATGCCGTCGATCTGTTCGTCGGCAACGCCGCCGCTTCCAGCACGGACCCCACCAAGCTGCAGGGCGATCCGGATATTACGCGGCGGGTTGCGGAGGCGATCAACGACGTCGATGAAGTCGAAACCGTCATGTTCCGCAATTTCGACCGGATGGTCGATCTGGTGAATGCCGGCCGGGCCATTCCAATGGCCGACCGGGTGCGATTTCGCTACCAGGCGAGCATCGTCATAGACCGCATGGGCGCCGCGGTGGATCGGTTGTTCGAGGTGGCGGGCGGGCGCAGCGTTTTCGATGGCGCCGGTATCCAGGACATCTGGCGCGATATCCATATCGCCCGCGCCCATGTCGCCAACAACCCGACGCCCTTCGCCCGCAATCTCGGCGCCATGGCCCTGGGCGCGGAAAACGGCGACGTATTCGTCTAGGGCGGCGATGGTGGCATTGCAACCCAAGGGTCCTCCGCGCGGAGCAACGGTTGCTGTCGGGGACCTGAATATTCACTATCGAGGCTATGGGCAGGCCGACGGAGACGTGGTGGTTTTCGTGCACGGCAGCGGTCCCGGCGCCAGTGGCTACAGCAATTTCAAAAAGAACACCGATGCCTTCGTCGCAGCCGGTTACCGGGTCGTGGTTCCCGACCTGCCCGGCTTCGGATACTCATCCAAGCCGACAGACCGTGACTACACCACCGCGTTCTTCGCAACGCACCTGGCGGGGCTCCTCGATGCGCTTGGTGTCGGCACGTTTGCACTGATCGGCAACTCGCTGGGCGGGGCCATCGGCATTCGGGTTGCGCTGGACTATCCGGGCCGGGTCTCGAAGCTGGTCCTGATCGCGCCCGGGGGAATCGAAGAACTGGAAACCTACCTGGCCATGCCCGCCATGGCCAGGATGATCGGCAACTTCGTCGATGGCGCACTGGACCGCGACGGGCTGCGCCGTGTCCTGGAAACCCTGGTATTCGACCCGGCACACGTGACCGATGCGCTGGTGGACGAGCGCTGGGCCATCCTGCAGGAGCAGCCTCCCGAAGTGCTCGGACGCATGATCATTCCCAACATGGAGCAGGAACTGGGCCGGATCCAGTGCCCGGTGCTGAGTTTCTGGGGCGTGGACGATGAGATGTTGCCTGCCGGCGGCGGCCTGAAGATCACCCGTGCCTGCAAGCCCAGCCGCCACATCGAACTCGCCGAGTGCGGGCATTGGGTGATGGTCGAACATAGCCGGTTCTTCAACGCGGCCTGTCTGGATTTTCTGGCCAACGACTGATGTTAGCCCGCATCGCTCACCAACTTCCTGCTGCGGACGCCGATGCACTCGCGTAAGCGCGGCCGTGCGGTCGGTATGCGAGGGGTGCCCCCTCGCGCTCCCCGGCTGAGGGCTCCCTCCGGGCGCCTTGACGTACTGTCGAGTACGCCTGCACCCCCCTGCGGTCCGCGCGACCACGCAGGACGGCGCCTCGACGCCCTCGCGACGAAAGTTGGTGAGCGATGCGGGCTAGATACTGGAAGAATCGACGAGATCGCGCATGCGTTGCATCGATCATGCCGCCGCGATCGCCAAACCCCTGGACGAAGCGGGGGTCGATACCATCGAGATCGCACACGGCGGCGGTCTCAATGGCGGCAGCTTCAACCATGGGTTCGGCGCGCATACCGGCTGGGAGTGGATCGGGGCGGTGACCGGTGTGATGGAACATGCGGTCGAAAAGGCTGAGCGGCGATGACAGACGGAATCGGCATCGCGTCCCTGGGGTATGTGCGTATCGGCATGCGCGACCCCGGGGAATGGGCGAGCGTCGGCGAAGAGATCCTGGGCTTTCGGGCGGAACCGCGGCCCGGGGGTTCGATGCACCTGCGCATGGACTCCGCGCCCGTGCGCTTTATCGTCGAGCGGGCGGAGCAGGATGGCTTCATCTGTGCCGGGTGGGAGTGCTCGACAGCGGAATATCCCGAATTGATCGCCTCTCTCTCGGAGCATGGCGTGACTCTCGAGACCGGGTCGCGACAGCAGTGCGCCGCGCGCGCGGTGGATGACTTTGCCGGCGGCGTGGATGCGTCGGGCAACGCCTTTGAGGTCTTCCATGGCCGCGGCAGTGCGCGGCCGGCCTTCTGCTCGCCGATCGACGGGGTCGAGTTCGTGGCGGACGAAGTGGGCCTCGGTCATCTCGTGCTCCCGGCTGCCGATCATGCCGCCACGAGCGCGTTCTATCGGCATGTGCTCGGTTTCGGCATGAGCGATGAGTTGACGCTGCCGCCGCCGGTGGAAGGCGCGCCGGAGATGTGCATTCATTTCCTGCATGCCAGCAGCCCCCGGCATCACAGCCTGGGGCTCTTCAACGGTCCCGCGCCGTCCGGCGTGGTGCATCTCATGGTGGAGATGACCACCCTCGATGCCGTGGGCGCCTGTCTGGACCGTGTGCATGCGGCGGGATTGCCCATCACGGCGACGCTCGGGCGCCATGTCAACGACGGCATGGTGTCGTTTTATTTTCTCGCTCCCGGCGCAATCCCCGTGGAAGTCGGCTGCGACGGCAAGCAGTTCGACTGGAACGGCTTTGTGCCCACCAGGAGTACGGTAGGCGACCTGTGGGGGCACGCCTACAGCTTTGTGGAGTGAGCCTTCGATGATCGACAAGACCCGCGGCATCCGCGACATTGCGGCTGAGATCGAGAGCGGCATGACGGTCGGCATCGGCGGCTGGGGCGCCCGGCGCAAACCCATGGCCTTTGTCCGGGAACTGCTCAAGACGCCGGTGACCGATCTCACGCTCCTGAGTTACGGCGGCCCGGATGTGGGCATGCTCGCGGCGGCCGGCAAGATCAGGAAACTGGTCTTCGGCTTCGTCTCCATGGACCTGGTACCCCTGGAAGCGCACTTCCGCGCCGCGCGCCAGGCCGGGGCCTTCGAGGTGATGGAACTCGACGAAGGCATGTTGCAGCTCGGTCTCAAGGCGGCGGCCGCGCGCCTTCCCTTCCTCCCCACGCGCGTCGGGTTTGCCTCGGATGTGCTGACCACGAACCCCGAAATCAAGACGGTCACCTCGCCCTATGGCGATGAGGAACTGGTGGCCATGCCCGCGCTGCCCGTGGACGTGGCGGTGTGTCATGTCAACCAGGCGGACGTTCTGGGCAATTCCCGTATCAGCGGGCCCGACCCCTTCTTCGACGAGTGGTTCTGCCGCGCCGCCGGCAGGGCCTTTCTCACCGCCGAGGAGCTGGTGCCGACGGGTTCGTTCAACGATCCGTTGGCCGCGCTGCAGATGCCGGTCGAGCGCAACCTGGTGCATGCGGTGGCGCTTGCCAGGCACGGCGCGCATCCGACATCCTGTGCGCCGGCCTACGGCATCGATGTCGACCACCTGCGGCGCTACAGCGCGGCGGCGAAAGGCGGATGGCCGGACTACCGCGCCGAATACGTGGACGGCCTGGGTCTTCAGGACTATGTCGAGGCGGTGGGCGGAGCGGCCAGGATCGATGCCTTGCCGTTGCCGGTTTTCTAGCCCGCATGTTGCACCAAGGGCCGCGATGACGTACTCCCTTGCGGAACTATGTATCTGCGCCGCCGCGGAAGCGTTTCGCGGCGAGGGTGAAACCATGATCACCAGTATCGGCCTGGTGCCCCGGCTCGCCGCATCCCTCGCCAAGTCCACCTTTGCGCCCGGCCTGATGATGACCGAGGGGGAGGCCTACCTGATCGGCGAACCGGTACCTGTGGGTCCGCGCGGCGACTACCGGCCGAAGATAGAAGGGCTCATGACCTACGAGCGGGTCTTCGACATCGTCTATCGGGGGTTGCGCCATGCCATGGTCATGCCGGTGCAGGTGGACCGGTACGGCCAGATGAACATCTCCGTGATCGGGAACTATGCCCGGCCGAAAGCCGCATTGCTCGGCGTGCGCGGTTATCCCGGCAACACCGTCAACAATGCGAACTCCATGTTCGTGCCAAGCCACGACACCCGCACTTTCGTAAGCGGCGAAGTCGACATGGTGGCGGGGGCCGGATACAACCCGGCACGCTGGCCGGGCGGCAGGAAACCGGAATTCCTCGATCTCCGGCGCATCGTATCCAACCTGGCGGTGATGGACTTTCAGGGCGCGGGCAACGCCATCCGCGCGATCGGTCTGCATCCGGGCGTTACGTTCGAGGAGGTGCAGGACAACACTGGCTTTGCGCTTGAACGGATGGAGGGGCTGGGCGAAACAGCGGCGCCGACGGACGAACAACTCGGCGTTCTGGAACGGCTCGACCCGCATGACCTCAGAGCGACGGTGTTCAAGGGCAACCCTGGTGGCCGAAGGGCCGCGTAAGGCGCCGCCTCGATGACGGCCTTGCTGCAAACGCCCCTGACACAGGCGCTGGGATGCCGCCTGCCCATCATTCAGACCGCGATGGGATGGGTAGCGACACCCGAGCTGGTCGTCGGGTCGGTATCCGCCGGGGCCATGGGTTTTCTTGCGGCCGCGGTGATGACACCGGAGGAGTGCGCGTCTGCTCTTGGGGAGATCAAGCGGAAGACCCGCGCGCCTTTCGGCGTGAATCTGCACTCGTTCCAGCCAGGCGTGGATCGCATCGTCGATGCCTGTATCGAACACGGGGTGGCGGCGATTTCCTATGGCCGGGCGCCTTCCGCAAAACTCATCGACAACGTAAAACGGGCGGGCATCCACTGCGTTCCGACCATCGGCGCAGCGAAACATGCGAAAAAGGCGGTGGCGCTCGGGGCGGACGTTCTGGTCTGTCAGGGCGGCGAGGGCGGCGGCCATACAGGCGAGACGCCGACCTGGCTGCTGCTTGCCCAGGTTCTCGACATGGACCTGGGCGTGCCGGTTGTCGCTTGCGGCGGCTTCAGGGACGGGCGCGGCCTCGCTGCGGCGCTCACCTTCGGTGCCGACGGCATCGCCATGGGCACCCGCTTTCTGCTGACCGCCGAGAGTCCGACGCCGGCGACGACCAAGTCCCGTTATCTCGATGCGGAGGTGACCCAGATCCGGGTTTCTTCCAAGCTCGACGGCCTGCCGCAGCGCATGATCGTGAACCGGCGGCTCGAGTCACTGGAGCGGGCGTCCCGGTTGCGCCTGCTGTTGATTGCCCTCAACAGCGGCTGGCGTTTCAAACGACAGACCGGTGCGAGCCTGGCCGAGATGCTGAGGTCCTCCTGGGCCATGGCGAGGGAGTCGGAGATGTCGTTCGGCCAAACGCTGCTGGCCGCCAATTCGCCCATGATCATTCAGGCAGCCATGGTGCGGGGGCTGCCCGACGAGGGGGTGCTGCCCAGCGGGCAAGTCGCGGGGCTGATCGATGATTTGCCCACCTGCGCGGAGTTGATCGGCGGCATGGTTGCACAAGCACGGGAGCGGCTTGCTCGAAACCCGGAAACCCGTGCTGACAGCCCGGCAGCGGAGCATGCCGTTTGAAACCCGGGTCGCGGTCGGGTTCCGGGAGCCGACGTGCGCCGGAATTGCCGCGTTCTACCGAGGCATGAGTTGATTGAACGCGTAACGGAAAGGAGAGGTGAAATGCCCGAAGCCTTCATAGTCGATGCCTTGAGGACGCCCACCGGCCGCCGCCGGGGTGGGCTGTCGGAACTGCATCCCGCGGACCTGGGCGGGTGCGTGCTGAAAGCCCTGGTCGAGCGAAACGCGGTGCCGGCGGATGACTACGACGATGTCGTGTTCGGCTGCGTGGACACCATCGGCCCGCTGGCCGGCGATATTGCGCGCACCTGCTGGCTGGCCGGAGGCCTCCCGCTGCACGTGCCGGGCGTGACCATCGACCGGCAGTGTGGCTCGTCCCAGCAGGCGGTGCATTTCGCGGCGCAGGCGGTGATGAGCGGCACGATGGATGTGGTAGTGGCCGGCGGCGTGCAGGCGATGTCCCGGATTCCAATTTCCGCCGCCATGCTGGCCGGCCGGGAATACGGGTTCGGCGATCCTTTCACGGGGTCGCCCGCCTGGGTGGAACGTTTCGGCGATGGGCTCGTGACACAGTTCAACTCCGCGCAGATGATTGCGGACAAGTGGGGCTTTTCCAGGGAGGACCTCGAACGCTATGCGCTCGAGTCCAATGAGCGCGCGTTCCGCGCGATCGACGAAGGGCGCTTCGAACGTGAAATCGTCCCGGTGAACGGCGTCGCCATGGATGAGACGCCGCGTCGCGGTACGTCGCTCGAAGCCATGGCCGAACTTCCTCCGCTGCAGGAAGGCGGGAAGATCACGGCAGCCGTCTCCAGTCAGACCTGCGATGCGGCATCGGCCATGCTCGTCTGTTCGGAGGAGGCCGTGCGGCGTTACCGGCTGACGCCCCGCGCCCGCATTCACCACCTCAGTGTGCTGGCGGACGACCCAGTCTGGATGCTCACCGCACCCATGCCGGCCACCCGTCGGGCCATGGAAAAGACCGGCATGCGGCTGACTGAAATCGATTTGGTGGAGATCAATGAAGCCTTTGCTCCGGTAGTTCTGGCCTGGCTCGCGGATACCGGCTACGACCACGGGAAGACCAACGTGAATGGCGGCGCCATCGCGCTCGGCCATCCCCTGGGCGCGACGGGCGCCAGGCTGATGACCACCCTGCTGCACGAACTCGAGCGCACGGGCGGCCGTTACGGCCTGCAGACCATGTGCGAGGGCGGCGGGCAGGCCAACGTCACCATCATCGAGAGGCTCTAGCCCGCATCGCTCACCAACTTCCTGCTGCGGACGCCGATGCACTCGCGCAAGCGGTCCGCGCGACCACGCTTACACGGCGCCTCGACGCCCTCGCGACGAAAGTTGGTGAGCGATGCCTCTAGCCCATGACCGGCATCTGCGCCGGCCGGACCGTCATGGTTACCGGCGGAGGCGATGGCCTGCATCCAGGAGGAAATCGTGGACAGGGACTCCGGTGTTCCGCGTCCGTTTTCCGGGAGTTCGTATGGAGGGCGGGTATCCGGTACAAGTAGCGGGTTTGTTTGAGACGGAGACCCGATGGTGAAAGATCCCCTGGCGGCAATCAGCCGCATCCATGACCGGGCCCTTGACGGAATCGGGCACCTCGATGGTGTCGCCTCCCTGCTGATGCGGCTCATCCTCGGACCTGTACTCATTGCTTCGGGCTGGGAGAAGCTCACCGGAACGAACTGGTTTGTTCACACGCTGGATTCGTTCCCGTTTCCATTCAACGTGCTGCCGCCGGAATTTTCCTGGTTTCTCGCTTCCTGGACCGAATTCCTGGGCGGCATTCTGCTGCTGTTGGGACTGGCAACGCGAGTCGTCGCCATTCCCCTGGCGGTCACGATGTTCGTCGCCGCCTGGTCGGTGCACCTGGACAACGGCTGGGCTGCAATCGCTCCGTCCAACCCACCGGCGGTCTGCATTCCGGGCAGCGAAGCGCATGAGGCATCGAGCCGATTCGAGCGTTTCGTCGATTGCCAGAACGTGAACGCGCGCACCATCGAGGCATCCAAGCGGCTCGCAAAGGCGAAATCCATCCTGCGCGAGCACGGCGATTACCGGTATCTGAATGGCCGGGGCGCCATCGTCAAGCTCAACAACGGCATCGAGTTCGCGGCGATCTATCTGACCATGCTGTTTGCCCTGCTCATCATCGGCGGCGGCCGGTATATCAGCCTGGACTACTATGTCCGCCTTGCCCTGAAGCGAACCGTCCTGTCGGACGCAGCCGGCGGCGGATAGCGGCGGGAATCCGTAGAAGACGAAGACAGCGTCGTCAGCGATGCGGGGTTACCCAAACCGGCGGCAGCGGTAAGTATCTTCCCCGCCGAACGGCAGGCCGGCCAGCGCATTCTTGTAGGTCATGCCTTTCGACAGGCGGCGGATTTGCAGAGTGTCCGAACCGTATCTGAATGGCGGCGAACCATGGGATGCGCTGCTTCCCTGCAACGACTGGCCTGTCCGTCAGCACCTGGAAAGCCGGTGGCATCGCCGGCGCCAATGCTGCCTGCGGTGCGGTCGGGAATGCACACGACCCTCGCTTCATCTCGGGCGGCAGCAGCGGCGGTACGGCGGTGGCGATCGCGTCCGGCATGGCGGTTGCCGGGCTCGGCACCGACACGGGGGGCAGCAGCCGGATCCCGGCGGCTCTGAACGGCATTGTGAGGTTCCGGCCTACCGGGGACCGCTACCCCGTCGCGCTAGTCGAAAACCTCGGCGTAGACCGCTTCGTTGAAGCCGACCAGCAAGACCGCGCCTACGCGCAGCGTGGGGGCTCGCAGGTTGCCCGTGGATCCGAGCATGGCGTCCACCGCCTCATCGGACAGCCTGTCCTCGCCGGTGAATGCCCGCAGCTTTCTGCCCTTGGCGATGTGCGCGGCTGTCGCGGCCTCGAGCAGTGCTACCGCGTCATTCCTTTGCAGCTTGCGGCTGGCCGGAACGGTTTCGGCCACCTCGATGTTTCTCGCCTCCAGAAACTTGGAGGCCCGCTTGCAACTGGTTCAGCCGCTGCGGAAGTAGTACCAGTCAACGCTTGTGGCCGTCATCGTTCGCTCAACCCTGATCGCTTGGAGGCCATGCTGCCATCACCCTTGGGCAAGATCAATTTCCCCTGCTATGCTCGCCGCGTCATCGAGGTTCAAGGACCGTTCATGCACTCGGTGTTTATCGTGCTGCTCGGCATCGCCGGGATGTGTTTCGGCTGGTTCGTCTACTCGAGGTTCATCGCCAACCGGATCTTCCGCCTCGACCCGGATTTCGTCACCCCCGCCCACGAGTTCAACGACGGCGTCGACTTCGTGCCCACCAACCGCTACGTGCTCTGGGGCCACCACTTCACGTCGGTGGCGGGCGCGGCTCCCATCGTCGGGCCGGCGATTGCCGTATACTGGGGCTGGGCGCCCGCGATCGTCTGGGTGGTTCTGGGCACGATCTTCTTTGCGGGCGTGCATGACTTCGGAGCCCTGTGGGCGAGTAACCGGCACAAGGCGCGATCCATCGGCGTGCTGTCGGAATACGTGGTGGGCGCGCGTACCCGCAAGCTCTACATGGTGGTCGTCTTCCTGCTGCTGTTGATGGTGAACTCGGTGTTCGGCGTGATCATCGCCCGGGCATTCGTGAATACGCCGAGCGCCGTGTTTCCGGCCTGGGCCGCCATTGTCGTCGCACTGGTTATCGGTCAACTGGTGCATCGCAAATTCAATCTGATCGCGCTCTGCATCGGCGGCGTGACCGCTCTGTACCTGTCCGTCTACGTCGGCGATCTCATGCCCCTGGAGTTGCCGTCGATGTTCGGCCTGGCTCCCCAGGCCAACTGGATTCTGATTCTGTTCCTGTACGCGGCGGTGGCCTCCATGCTGCCGGTCTGGGTGCTGCTGCAGCCCCGTGACTTCATCAATGGGGTGCAGCTCTTGCTCGGCCTGGCATTGCTTTATGGGGCGGTGTTCCTGGTTATGCCGGACATCGCCGCACCGGCCTTCAACGACCGGTTGAGCGAGAGCGCGCCGTCGATCGTGCCGTTGCTGTTCGTGACCATCGCCTGCGGCGCGGTATCGGGATTTCACGGAATCGTCGCTTCAGGCACCAGTTCGAAGCAGCTCGACAGGGAGCCGGATGCGCGCTTCGTCGGCTACCTCGGCGCCATCGGCGAGGGGTCGCTGGCTGTGATCACCATCGTCGCGGTAACCGGCGTGACCCTGGCCGCCACGACCGAGGAGTGGCATGCGATGTACGGCGAGTTCGGCAAGGCGGGCGCGGCCTCGTTCATTCAGGGCGGCGCCGGCTTGATCGGCGCCGGCTGGGGGATTCCCCAGGGCGTCGCCCAGACACTGCTCGCCACCATGGTCGTACTGTTTGCCGGCACCACCATGGATTCCGGGGTGCGCCTGCAACGCTACATCATCCAGGAGTGGGGCGAGATTTATCGAATCCCCATACTCGGCAACAATGTGCTGGCGACGGTAGTGGCAGTCGGCGCCTGCCTGTTACTGGCGTTCGGCGCGGGCGGGGCGACCGGCGCCGGCGGGCTGGTGCTCTGGCCGCTGTTCGGGTCGACGAACCAGATTCTTGCCGGGCTGACGCTGCTGGTCATTACCGTGATGCTGATGAAGCTGGGGCGCCCGGCCTGGTACACGATGGCGCCGATGCTGTTCGTGCTCGCCATGTCATTCTCCGCGGGCGTGGTAACGCTGAATCAGCTTTTCGGTGCGGGCAACTATCTCCTGGCCGGTATCGGGGTCGTTGTGCTCGGTACCAGCATCCTGGTCATGCTGGAAGCCGCCTCGGTGATCATGGCGTTGAGGAACGGTGAGCCGCGGCCGAGCGGAAATCCGGTAGCGGACTGAACCCGGTGCGGTTGAAGATCGTTGACATGAGCCGTCGGCGGCTGTGCCTGTTGTTGGTTGCGGTGGCGGCGGGTTGTTCGGAGGGCAGGCAGGACGACAAAGCGCCCGGCGCCGGCGCGCCGGCGCAAAGCGCACCGGCCGGTGCATCGGTGCTGCCGGCTTCCACGGTCGGCAGCGGTTCACTGCCGCCGGCGGTGTTGGCGCGCGCGTTCCTGGACCTCGAGGTCGAGGGCGTGGGAATCGAACTGATCGGGCGAGGCGATGAGGCGCTGTTGCTGATGCGCGTTGTGCTCGATGCGTTCGAGCCGGTTCTCATTGGCGGCCGGTCGGGCGGGGTGACCGCGGCAGACGCGCTCGAGGAGGTTCAGGCCGTCGTCGGCAGCGGATTCGTCTCCCACGTGAGGTCGCTCTCGCCGGTGGGGCTTCTGCAGATCGACGGCGAGATGCTGAGCGAGATGCAGCCGTATGGCTATACGCGGGTGCTGGGTATGCGCTCCGATTCGCTGGGCGTTCTCGGGCATCGCGAATTCCATAGGGGCATGTACCCTTCGGCTGTTCAACTCGGTCCGGGGATCGTGGAGAAGGGCCTGCTCGACATCTCGGAACGGGACCTGACCCGGCCCCGCTATCTGCGCGCCTTTGTCGCAACCTGCGGCCGGACGGCTTTGGCCGGTGTCTCGCTGCGACCGATGCACCTTTATACGCTGGGGCAACGGCTGCTCGAATTCTTCGAACAAGCCGGGCTGGTCTGCGATGAGGTGGTCAACCTGGCCGGGGACCGGGAAGCGGTGTTGGCTATGGCGGCTCCCGATGGGACCCGTTTCGCCTACTTCGGCCATCCTCAGACGGCCAAGGCGACACTCATGGGATTCAGGACGCGAAGATAGGATCGTCCCGCGCTGCCGGGTTGCCGGCGCACTGACGTTGGGAAACACCAATACCGCCACGGGCTGCCGCCACTGGCGCCCCGTAGCGTATCGATTGTTCCCAGTGTGAGCCGACCGAGGTCATGAAGACTCGACCGGGTGGTTAAGGGCTGTTCAACGGCGCCTTAGCCGAGCCGAATGAACACGCCGTGCGTTCCCCCCTGCTCACATGAGAACGGCGGGCGGCACCGCGGCGCCGCCCGCCCGCAAACCATGAACTGCCGTATGGCAGTACGCTATTCGCTCTTAACGCGATTCCAGACCCGCACAACCAGAATCGCTCCCACCGCACCATACAGAGCCGTGGCCTGTTGATCCAGGATAGCGTCCAGGTAGGCGCCGATCATAGGAATGTTGCCGAGGACGTCCGCTCCGGCCGCTGCGCCAACAGCGATCGTAACGGCCAGGAAGCCTGTTGCGTCTTCAGCATCGACCACCATCACGCCGTAAACCAGCCCGAGGATGACCAGTGCCAAAGGCAGCAGGTTCTGCGGAACTGCACCAGGCGCCAATCCTTCAACGATAGACGCTAGAGCAGCCAGTCCGACAATTATTCTTGTCGCCATTTTCCTTCCCCCTCAATCGAAAGTGAGTACCTCTTGCACACTATCGACCTTGTGCCCGCGAACGAGCCATCGGTCTCTGCGGTGCACCCCGTACTATATAGGTCGCGCACGGGAAATCAAACGATCTTTTTTGGCGTTTTCGATGACGGGCGGGCGTTGTTTCCATCCCGCCGGGCGTCTGTCCGGGGAACTGCGGGACAGCGAAAAGCTTTCCGCCGCTTCTTTACGGCAGAGATCAAACCTTGCCGGAAATCACGAGATCGACGAGGTACGGCGCGCCGCTGGCAAGCCCCTTGCGAATCGCCGGGCCCACCTGCTCCGGTTGCGTAACCTGAACGCCGTCGACACCCATGCCGCGCGCCATCTCCACGAAGCCGAGTACCGGATCGACCAGGTCCATATGCGGATAGGGGCGATTGGAGCGGGCGTCGAACCGTTGCCGGTAGATGTCCATGTTGTGCTTCAGTACCCGGTATTCCCGGTTGGACAGAATGACGAATACGATGGGCAAACGATGGTGGGCGGCACTCCAGAGCGCCTGAATGCTGTACATGGCCGACCCGTCGCCCGTCACCGCCAGTACCGGCCTGTCGGGATGGGCGACCTTGGCGCCGATGGCGCCGGCGATTCCCTGGCCGATACCGCCGCCCTTGCCGCCGTAGTAGTCGCCCGGACGCTTGAAGTTGAAGTGGTCCCAGACCTCAAGGGATGCGGTGATGGATTCGTCGGCGATCACGACATCGTCGGGCACGGCTTTGGCGACTTCGTGCAAGGCTCGTCCGGGGGTCATCGGTTGCATGTCCCAGAGTTTCTCGAGGCGTGCGCCCACCTCTGCCCGTTCAGCGGCCTTGTGGGCCGCATGTGCGGCGTTTCTGGCTGCCGCGCCTCGTGCGAATTCGCGGCCGTGGTTGTGCAGTGCCCGGTTCAGCGCGTCCAGGGAGGCGGTGAGTCCGCCGGTCAGCCCGACATCCACGGGATCGTTGTAGGCGAGCATCTCCGGGGAGTTCTGCAGTTCGATGACTCTCGCACCGTCGGGCAAGGGGCTCGTGGCGTCATGCCACAGTTCCTCCCAGAAGGGTCCGCCGAGCAGGAATATCAGGTCGTGGCTAGCCAGGGTCTTGCGGATTCCGCCTGCATCGAGCGCGAGGCGTCCCTTGTAGTTCGGGTGGCGGCTCGGGAATACGACCTGCGCGCGCAAACCCACCTGCCAGACCGGCGCGCCGAGGACCTCCGCGAAATCGATGAGCGGGGAACAGGCGCCGGCCGGCGCGATGTCGTCCCCGGTCACGATAGCGGGCGCCTCGCACTTGAGCAGCATCTCAACGGCGTTCGCGAGCCCCCCGGAATCGGGAAGGCTTTCGAGATGCAGCGCCGCGGGCGCGGTATCCGTTACGCCGGTTTCCCCTTCCATGACGTTGACGGGCAGCGACATGAACACAGGCCCGGCGGGCGGACGGCTGGCAATCTGGAAAGCCCGGCGCGTCATCGGCGCAACTTCGTCGGGGCTCTGGGGCTCGGCGCTCCACTTGGTAACCGGAGCGGCCATTGCGACCAGGTCGTGGGCGAGCAGCGGCTCGCGCAAGCGGAAGCGGGTGTCCTGCTGGCCGGCCGTTACAAGCATGGGCGCACGCACTTTCAACGCCCCGAAGATCATGCCGATGGCGTTGCCGAGACCCGGTGCGACGTGCAGATTGACCACGGGGACCTTGCCGGTGGCCTGCGCGTAAAAGTTGGCGGCGCCCACGGCAACGCCTTCGTGGAGCGTCACGTAGTAGCTGATCTCTCGATAGTCGATCAGCCGGTCGAGCAGCGAATTCTCGGTCGTGCCGGGGTTCCCGAAGATGCTGTCCACCCCGTGTGCGACGAGGCTCTCCATGAAGACCTGCTGTGCCCGCATCCTGATTCCTCCACTAGCCCGGCTCGGACAAGGCCGCTGGTGCGCGGCAATGACCACGTTATAACATGTCCGCCTGTGCGGAGGCCTCCAATGAAGTTCCACCAGGCCCGGCGCCGAAACTCGCTCGCCGGCGGTTCCGAGAGCAATTGAGATGACCGCGAATTCCAACTTCAACGGGTTCGGTGTAGCGACCGTCCGTTTTCTTGAAGATCTGGAAGACAACAACAACCGCGCCTGGTTCCAGGAGAACAAGCACCGCTACGAAAGCGACGTGCTGGAACCGGCGCTCGCTTTCATCAGTGCGGTTGGCCCTCTGCTGGCAGGGGTATCGGATTGCTTCACCGCGGTTCCCAGACGAATGGGCGGCTCGCTCATGCGCGTTTACCGCGACACCCGGTTCAGCCGGGACAAGACCCCCTACAAGACCAACATCGGCATCCAGTTTCGCCATGAGCAGGGCAAGGACGTTCACGCGCCGGGATACTACCTGCACATAGAGACGACGGGCTGCTTCCTTGGCGCCGGCCTGTGGCGCCCCGAATCCGCGGCGCTCAAGGCGATCCGCGGGAGCATCGGCAATCGTCCCGAGGCCTGGCGCAAGGTCGTGCAGTCGCGGCGCTTCAACAGCGAGTTCACGTTGGGGGGAAACGCCCTGAAGCGGCCGCCCCGAGGCTATGCGCCCGGCATACCGTACCTGGAAGACATCAAGCGCAAGGACTTCATCGGCGTGAGCGATTTTTCGATCGAGCGGGCGGCAAGCGCCGGTTTTCCCGACGAAGTGGTCGAGCGCTTCGCCCGGGCGACACCGCTGATGGAATTCCTGTGCGCGGCCGTGGGCGTCGAATTCTGACACGGCCGAAGATTCAGGAACTCAGTTCGGCCAGATTCGCGAACGCCTCCAGCGCCTCCGGGTTTGCCAATGCGGAGGAGTTCTTCACCGGACGCCCGTGAATGACGGCGCGCACGGCCAGTTCCGCGACCTTGCCGCTCATGGTTCGGGGTACGTCGGGTACGGCGACGATCTTGCGCGGCACGTGCCGCGGCGATGCATGGGTGCGAATTTCAGCGGCGATCCTGCGGCGCAGATCCACGCTCAAGGAAGCGCCGGGGCGAAGCACCACGAACAGTATCACGCGGGTGTCTCCCTCCCAGTCCTGGCCGACACAGACCGCATCGATGACTTCGTCGATCCGTTCCACCTGGCGGTAGATCTCGGCGGTGCCGATGCGCACGCCGCCCGGGTTCAGCACGGCATCGCTGCGCCCGTGCACGATGAAGCCGCCGTGTTCGGTGATCTCGGCGAAGTCGCCGTGCGCCCACACGTTCGGATATTTCTCGAAATAGGAGGCGCGGAACTTCGCATCGTCCGGGTCGCGCCAGAACCCGATTGGGCAGGATGGAAACGGCACGGTGCAGACGAGTTCCCCTTTCTCGGCAGTGACGGACTCGCCCGCTTCGTTCCAGACCTCCACCGCCATGCCGAGGCCCTTGCATTGCAACTCGCCTTCGTGAACCGGCAGGTTCGGATTGCCGAGCACGAAGCAGGATACGAGGTCGGTGCCGCCGGTCATGGAAACCAGGTGCAGGTCGCTCTTGACCTCCCGGTAGACGTAGCGGAATCCCTCGTGGGTGAGTGTCGACCCGGTGGAGAGGAGCGCACGCAGCGCGGACAGGTTGTGGCTCGCCCCGGGCTTCAGCCCGATCTTGTCGATGGCGGAGATGTACCTGGCGCTTAAGCCGAGCACCGTGACGCCTTCCCGCTGCGCGATGTCCCAGAGCGCGCCTGCGCCGGGGTGGAAGGGCGAGCCGTCGTAGAGCACGACAGTGCACCCGGTGGCCAGTGCGCTGACCAGCCAGTTCCACATCATCCAGCCGCAGGTGGTGAAGAAGAAGAGCGTGTCGTCGCGGGTCAGCCCCACGTGCAGCCGGTGTTCCTTCAGGTGCTGGAGCAGCGTTCCGCCGACGCCGTGGACAATGCACTTCGGTTTGCCCGTGGTGCCGGACGAATAAAGGATGTACAGGGGATGGTTGAAATCGACCTGCCTGAAAGGCGCGGTGCGGTCAGCGGCGCCGGGCGGCAGCCCATTCGCTTCCGGATCGGACGGACCGGTCGCCGCCGATTTCGTCAGCTCCGCGAATGTCGGGGAGTCCGCCGCTTCACCGAGCATCGACACCCAGACGACCTTCTCCAGCGAAGGCACCTGGCTGACGACCTCTTGCACCTTGTTGCGCACGTCGATGCGCCTGCCGTTGTAGAAGTAACCGTCGCAGGCGAACAGCACCCTGGGCTCGATCTGGCCGAAGCGGTCGAGCGCTCCCTCCGTGCCGAAATCGGGGGAGCAGGACGACCAGACTGCGCCGAGCGTCGCGGTCGCCAGCATGGCGATGACGGCCTCGATGGTATTGGGCAGCCAGCCAGCCACCCGGTCGCCCGGGGCGATGCCGAGTTCGGCAAGCCTCGCCGCGAGAGCCGTGCTGCGCCTGTTGAGTTCCGCGAAGGTGATTTTCCGTCGCGTGCCGTTTTCCAGGTAACTGACAAGGGCGGTGCGTTCATCGCGGAATCGCAGGAGATTTTCGGCGTAGTTGAGCCGGGCGCCGTCGAACCAGGTCGCTCCGGGAAAGCGCTCCAGGTCGTTGACCGGAACTTCCGCCGGTCGGCTGGCTTGAACGCCGGTGAACTTCCAGACCTCCGTCCAGAAGGCCCCGGGGTCTTCGATGGACCAGGCGTGCAGGTCGTTGTAGGCGTCAAAGCGGCGGCCGGTCGAGGCTTCCGCCCGGCCGGTGAACCGGGTCATGTTCGAGGTGGCGATGCGGGCCGCATCCGGCTGCCACAAGGGTTCGTTCATGACCTCACGGAGCGGAAGCAGTGGCGCAATTCGTTGACGAATAACTCCGGCTGTTCGAATGCGGCGAAGTGACCGCCCCGGTCCGGTTCGCTCCAGTGGATGATGTTGGTGAACCGCCGCTCCGCCCAGCGCCAGAACTTCTCCAGGACCCAGGCCATCTGCCCCACGGGTGAATCCACCAGGCCGTGGCCCAGGGTCTGGGGCCGGGTGCTCTGCTGTTTCGAAGTTCCCGAATCCCATTGCCGGTAGCAGGCTATGCCCTCCAGCGCTTCCCGCTCCAACGGCGTGAGATCGTTCATGGTGTCGGGGTCGGGCGGCGCGACGACCAATAATCCGCCACCTCCCGCACGTAGGCGAGGGGAATGCCCTGCGACCAGTCGTCCGGCGTTTCCTTCTCGGGCCAGCGGGTATTGGCGAGCCGCGATTTCAACTCTTCCAGTTCGCCCTCGGCGATGTCGATCCGAAAGGGCGCGATAGCCGTCATGGGAGTCCTCGGTGTTCCTTGCACCTTTATGAAAGCAGGAAAGGGGAGATTTAGGAAGAACGGTGTACCCGTTGTCGAATCCCCTGGGGAAACGATCCGGCGATGTTGTGGAGTACCGCCCCGGCGGACGCCGGACGGGTGTAGACTTCCCGGATATGTGGCGTTCGATCAACCCGGTTTTGTGCCCGATATCCCGGTGCCGTCCAGTTTGGCCCCTGGCCCGCATTCGGGAAACCTGTTCGCAGTGCGATATGCCCCGTCGGCTTGGCGGCAGGTTGGCGCTGGCTGCAGGCCTGGCACTGACCCTGTCGTGCGCCCAAGGTGAGGAACCGGCTGTGGACGAACTTCAGGCTCGGCTGATCGAGCAGATCGAATCGGATACCCGGGAAACCCGGGGCTACACGGGACGCGCGCGCTTGAGCGAATCGGTGGTCGAGGCGATGCGGACGGTTCCCCGGCATGAATTCGTCGGCCGCTACGGCCTGCGCGCCGCGTACGCCAACCGCCCGCTACCCATCGGCCACGGACAGACCATCTCGCAACCATTCATCGTCGCCCTCATGACCGACCTGATGGAGCCGAAGCCGGGCCACAAGGTGCTCGAGATCGGAACGGGTTCCGGCTATCAGGCAGCCGTACTCTCCGTGCTGGTCGATGCGGTCTACACCATCGAAATCATCCCGGCGCTGGCCGAATCCGCGGCCGGGCGTCTGGGAGAACTGGGTTACGACAACGTGTTCGTCAAAGCGGGGGACGGCTACTTCGGCTGGCCGGAGGCCGCTCCCTTCGACGGCATCGTCGTCACCGCCGTCGGGCCGGACATCCCGGCGAACCTGCTGAAGCAACTCAAGCCCGGCGGCCACATGGTTTTGCCGGTCGGCACCCAATACACCGCGCAGGATCTGACGGTGGTGACGAAGCTCGAGGATGGGAGGTACGCCACCAGAGAGGTGCTGCCGGTGGCCTTCGTTCCCCTCACTGGCGATCATTGATCCTAGTGCTCCGTCAAGCCAAAATCTACGGGTATTCGCGGGTCTTTTTGGCCCCTGACTGCGTTGCTCCTCCTTGCATGGGGCCTGCCATGCGGCGTCGTCGCGCCTTGCCAGGAACCAAAAATCCCATGCGCCTACCCGTAGATTTTGGCTTGACGGAGCACTAGTGTCCTGTCCGACGCGGAAATTAAGAAACCCCGCCCGAAGGCGGGGTTTCCGTAATTCAGGATTTCGTCCCGTGCCGCCGGGCTTGACCCCGTTGGCGCTGGCCTAGTCCCCCCGAACCCCCTTGGTTCCGTTGCCCCGGGCCCGAAGACCCGAGTGCCTCGCCCGAAGGCTGAAGCGGAATCCGAAGATTCCCTGGACCCGTGCAGATCCGGTGAGCTTTGAAGGCGAACCTTCGCCGCTCGTACGCGGCTTCCACCGCGCGTTCGCAGCCGGTCGGTTCTCTGGCGACCCGAAGGTTGCCGTCGCACCCCCGACCGCGTGGCTGCTTCCGCTGACGCACGTCTCCGCCGCCTCCACAACCCGTGGCTCCGCGAGCCGTTGTTTTACGACGCCTGGCTACGTCGTCCCCCGGTCGCGCGGCCGTCGCTCCCGAGAGAGGCGGATGCCCGGCTCGAGTCTTCCCCTCAGGAGAGGGTCCGACCCGCCCCGCTTGCGCGGCACCGGTCACCCTAGAGCCACTTCAGCCTGGAGTGACCCCGGCCTTGGCTTGAGGCCCCTCGGTTCCACTCCGCCTTGGCCCGCCGTTGCCGGCCAGCCTGCGTCGTTCGACCGTGTCAAGCAGCCTAGCAAGCCGTTTCCGGCTTGCCCAATGAAAGGTTTGCAAGGGGCGGTGGATAAGTCGGCGGGCGGGTTGTGGGCAAGTATCGCGAACCGGTGGATAGGGTTGTGGATAAGGCAGGGAGAACGTCGAATGGTCTATCGCCAACCGGCCAATTTACTGAAAATCAAGAAAAACGCTGGAACATGAATTCGCTGCATCTGGGTCGATTTTCGAGCGGAGGAGTGAACGCCGGCGTTTGCCGGGCGCCGGTGCACGAGGTCGGCGAACCGGCCCGAACAGGCGATCCGGGGCTGTCGCGGGGTTGCCCCGGGCATGCCGCGCGGGGGCAGGCCGTGGAGCCGACTTGCGGGTGGGCGATGCAGCCGTTCCCGGATTGACTCGCTCAGGGCACCCGTTAAGATACGCTCCCTCGTTTGACATGGGGTGTTTAGCTCAGTTGGGAGAGCGACGGCCTTACAAGCCGTAGGTCGCAGGTTCGACCCCTGCAACACCCACCACGGGCGGCTGTCTTGGGAAGCCGCGTTCCGCACGGAGCGGTAGTTCAGTTGGTTAGAATACCGGCCTGTCACGCCGGGGGTCGCGGGTTCGAATCCCGTCCGCTCCGCCAAGCATCCCTATTAACCCATTAATTTCAATGACTTTTTTACGATTCATCGGCTTTATGATCCATGTTGACACGATATGAACGAACGCCATGAAGGTTCTGCTGAGTTTTTCATAGCGCGTGGCAATGCGGCGAAAACGGTGATAAACGGCGTTCCAATCCCCGAAGTCTCGGGGCAAGTCCCGCCAGGGGATGCCGGTGCGGGCTTGATAGAGCACCGCCTCGAGGAACAGGCGGTCGCCGAGCTTGGGCGGGCTGCCGGCGGGGTGTTTGATCGCTTTCCAAATTGGTTCGATTTCCGACCAGATTGCATCGGTGATAAGCAAACGCAAGCTCATGACGGTTCTCCGCAAAACTGCAACGGGGCAGAACATGTATCAGCTATCCGCCAATTCGTCAGCAGGACCTAGTCTAAGGGCGGAGCGCGGGTTTGTGAAAGTGGCCGGAAGGCATCGGCAGGGGTGTGTGGCGGTGGCCGGACAGCTCGGCACGAGGTTCGAAGATCGGGCAAACCGTATACTTCAAGTGTCCGAATCGTCCCTGTTTCGAACTTGACAGACGGTTCGGGCAGGCTTCATATTCGTCACTATGGGTTATCAAAACAGGGACAAGCTAAACCGCCTGCATCGGCTTCTGCCCGCGGGACTGGTGGCCGATGCGGCGTGGTTCACGCGCATGGGCTACCCGAGTCCGTTGCGCAGCCGCTACGTCGCGAGCGGATGGCTGGAGCCCGTCGTGCGGGGCGTATTCCGGCGGCCGCTGCACATCCCGGGCGCCGCGGAGACCGCGCCGCTCCGCTGGCAGCATGTGGTGGTCTCGCTGCAGCTGGTGCTGGAGCGGTCGATCGTCGTCGGCGGACGCACGGCGCTCGAACTGCAGGGCTTCGCGCACTACACGTCGAGCGCGCCGCCGGGCGAGGTCCACCTGTACGGGGAGGACGGGGCGCCCGGCTGGTTACGGAAGCTGCCAGTGGAGACGGCGTTCGTGTTCCACAACGCGCGCAAGCTGTTTCGGGGCGAGCCGATCACGGACGCGGTTGGACGGGTCAAGGCGGTCCTCGCCGACGACGGCCAGGATGTCGTGCACGGGAGCCTGACGTGGCGGCGGTTCGGCGAAGTGGAATGGCCCATCGTGCTTTCGACGCCCGAGCGCGCGGTGCTGGAACTGCTGGACGAGTTGCCGAACAAGGAGACGTTCCACCAGGCGGACGCGCTGATGGACGGGCTGGCGAACCTGAGTCCGCGGCGCATCGACGCCTTGCTGCGGGAGTGCCGGAGCGTGAAGGTCAGGCGCCTCTTCCTGTGGTTCGCCGAACGCGCCGGCCATGGCTGGCTGGAACACATCGACAGGGAGGGGGTGGATCTTGGCAGCGGCAAGCGGATGCTGGTGAGCGGAGGCAAGCTCGACGCCAGGTACGGCATCACGGTCCCGGAGGATCTGCATGCCGGCCGATGAGCGGTACCTGCGCCAGGTCGGGCTGCTGGTGCGCGTGCTGCCGTTCGTCGCCGAAGAGAGGTGCTTCGCGCTGAAAGGGGGGACCGCGATCAATCTGTTCGTGCGCGATCTCCCGCGCCTGTCGGTGGACATCGACCTCGCCTATCTGCCGATCGAGGACCGGCGCGCTTCGCTGCACGGCATCGAAGCGGCGCTGGGGCGGATCGGCGCGCGCATCGAGCATGCCGTTCCCTCGTGCCGCGTCAATGCGGTGACGCTGCGGACCGAGGGGACGGTCAACAGGCTGTTCGTCCGCGACCGGGGCGTGCAGGTGAAGATCGAAGTGACGCCTGTGTTGCGCGGCTGCGTCTACGAACCAGAGAGGCGGACCGTGTCGGCGGGGGTGGAGG
This sequence comes from Candidatus Azophilus sp., assembly GCA_965220425.1. GTDB lineage: Bacteria > Pseudomonadota > Gammaproteobacteria > Pseudomonadales > Azotimanducaceae > Azophilus. Next base: position 1,669,679 of record OZ244830.1, read on the forward strand.
AACGGTTCGGTTTCGCTGCCATGCAGCTGGTGTCGTTTCCGGACCTGTACGCCGGCAAGCTGGTGGCCGCGCTCGACCGCCAGCACCCTCGGGACCTGTTCGACCTCCGCGGGCTGCTGTCGAACGAAGGCGTCGACGAACGATTGCGAACGGCGTTCGTCGTCTACGTCATTAGCCACGGGCGGCCCATCGCGGAGTTATTGGCGCCGAGGAAACGGGAGCTTGCCGCCGAGTTCGCGCGGGGCCTTGCGGGGATGGTGGAGACGCCGGTTGCTCTCGACGACCTCATCCGGGGACGCGGGAGGAGATCGAGGCGAAGGCGGTGGCGGGGATGCCGGAGGCACATAGGGGCTTTGTGGTTTCGTTCGAGACCGGGGAGCCGGACTAGTCGCTGTTGGCGGTGCCCGAGGCGCGGAGGTTGCCGGCGGTGCGCTGGCGGCTGTCGAACGTGGCGCGGCTCGATGCGGGACGGAGAGCGGAACAGGCGAGGCGGCTGGAGCGGGCGTTCGCGGAGGCCGGACGGCCGGGACGGTGATCGGCCGGGGAACGGCGCAGCGGTCGGGAACGCCGGACAGCGAACGGGTGTCGGGTTCGTTGGACGAGGCTGATTGCGGTGGCGCGTTTCGGTAGCCGGCGGCGCGGTGCCAGTTGGGGCGCGTGTTGCGTGCGCTCAACGCGCGGCGCGGGCGATGCGATCGTGGCGGGGCGGTTCGGTTGCCCGGTGGTGCGGTGGAGGGGGTAGCGCGGGTTGGAGGTTCGGAAACCGACCGGGGCAGGTCGATGCCCTCGCCCCGTTCTCCTGATACGCATCAAAGGCCGGCGAGAGCCGCGGCCGCGTAGAGATAAACAACGGCGGGCGATTTAGCAGGGCGCAAACGAATGTGGGACCGGCAAAAAATGAATACTATACGAGTGTTATTGGCGGAGAGGGAGGGATTCGAACCCTCGATGAGTGTCACCCCATACTCCCTTAGCAGGGGAGCGCCTTCAGCCGCTCGGCCACCTCTCCGGGGACCGGGAAGTATACCGGCTTCGTACTGGAATGGGTGATGGCAGCGGCGCTACTCCGCTACGTCCTCGCGCCCCGAGCGTCAGTTCGCGCCAGAGGCTTTTGATCGATTCTCGTCGCACCTGGCGTGCGAGTTCTGCTCCATCGGGCTTCAACCCTGCTTGAGAATCTCGTACTTCTTCAGGTAACCCCGGAACTGATGGTAAGTCAGCTTCAACAGTTCCGCTGCCTTGCGCTGATTGTGCATGGCGGCGTCAAGCGCGTCGTGGATTGCCGCGACCTCGTAGTCGCGCACTTCCTGCCGCAGATCGACCGGGAAGTCTCGGGGCGCGGAACGCCGGGGCGGCGCCCCTGTCCCGTCGCGGCCAGCCGCCGCGTTGGCGGTGGATGGCGGCTCGTTGCGGCGAGCGACGGAATCGCCGCCCACGGATGAAGCTGCTGAACCGGTTGTTCGCGACGAAGGCCGGTACGGGGAGTCGAACGGATCGAACACGATTTCCTCCACCGGGTCGTCCGCCTCCGCCCGGTATACGCATCGCTCAACGACGTTTTTCAATTCCCGCACGTTTCCGGGCCACGGATATTCCCGCAAGGCTTCGCGTGCCGCCGGAGAAAAACCGGCGAACATCTCGCGGCCCAATTCGGCCGACATATTGATCGCAAAATGTTCGGCAAGCATCGATATGTCGCCCGGGCGTTCCCGCAACGGCGGCAGCGTGATGACATCGAATGCCAGGCGGTCGAGCAGGTCGTGACGGAACTTGCCGGTATCCGCAAGGCGGGGCAGGTCTTCATTGGTCGCTGCGACCAGGCGCACATCGCAATGCAGCGTCTTCTTGCCGCCCACGCGCTCGAAATCGCCGTACTCGATGACGCGCAGCAGCTTCTCCTGTACCAGCGCCGACGTGCTCGCCAGTTCATCGAGGAACAGGGTGCCGCCGTGCGCCCGCTCGAACCGGCCCTGGTGCGTGCGCGATGCGCCGGTGAACGCGCCCGCTTCGTGGCCGAACAGTTCGCTCTCGAGCAGTGAATCGGCGATGGCCGCGCAGTTCATCTTGAGGTAGTGGCCTTCCCATCGGTTGGACAGGTAATGCAGGCGTTCCGCAATCAGTTCCTTGCCGGTGCCCCGTTCTCCGACAATCAGCACCGGCTTCTCCAATGGCGCGATCTGCGAGACGGCTTCCAGCACCCCCAGGAATGCAGGGGACTCGCCAAGCAGCCTTTCGGGTTCGGTACGCATGTTGTGGATTTTGCCAACTGTTGGCGAACTAAGCCACTAATAACCGTTGTCGCAACAACACTTCCGGTGCCGACTGGTAGGGCTGGCGGCGCTAACCGATTGAAAAATCGGGAATTGCCGGCCATGCAAAGAGCTGGCACGAATTCTGTAGAGCCAGTAGTGACGCGGAACGCCGAGTGTTGGCGTTCGGACGACTCAAGTTAAGGAGGCAGACCGAAAATGACCATCTTTTCGCGCATGACCGACATCGTCAATTCCAACCTCAACGCCCTGCTCGACAAGGCGGAAGACCCGGAAAAGATGGTGCGGCTCATCATTCAGGAAATGGAAGAGGCCCTGGTGGAAGTGCGTTCCACCTCCGCCCGGGCCATCGCCGACCGCAAGGAACTGCTGAGGCGCCAGGAATGGCTCGCGGCGGAAGCCGCGGAATGGGAACGCAAGGCCGAGGTAGCCGTCGGCAAGGGCCGCGACGACCTTGCCAAAGGCGCGCTCGGCGAGCGGAACAAGGCCCGCGAGGCGGCGGAGTCGCTGAGCCGGGAACTGGGAATCGTCGATGAGACCCTCGACAAGCTCAACATCGACGTTGGCGCCCTGCAGGCCAAGATCAAGGACGCCAAGACCCGCCAGAATGCCATCGTTCTGCGCGGCAAGGCGGCCAAGACGCGGCTCGGGGTGCGCAGGCAGCTCAGCGAACACAATGTCGACGATGCGATTCAGCGGTTTGAGCTCTATGAGCGGAAAATGGACGACATCGAAGGCCAGATCGAAGCGTATGATATGGGCGGCAAGACACTGGCCGAGGAGATTGCCGAGTTGGAGCAGGGCGAGGTCATCGAGGATGAACTGCGCGAGCTCAAGGCCAGAATGGGCGGCGAGCGGGACGACGCGACCGGTTAGGAGAGATCATGGACGGCATTGGTGTTGCCTTATTCGTTCCGGCCGTCGTCTTTCTTGCCGTCGTCGCGCCCATCTGGATCTTCATGCACTACCGCGGCAAGCAGCAGGCCCAGGGCGCGCTCTCCGAAGAGGAGCGCCTTGAGTTGGAGGCCCTGGCCGGGCAGGCGAACCGCATGTCCGAACGCATCGAGACCCTCGAAGCCATCCTGGACGCCGAGACGCCGGAGTGGCGCGACCGCATGCGTGAGGGTCGGCGATGAGCGGAAGTGGGAGAGGGTCTGGAGGCAAGACGCCGCCCGACCTGCAGGCGGCGCTGAAGCGTCTGGAGAAGGCGGTTCGCGAGTTCGCTACGTTGGCCCGGGGGGAATTTGCCGACCGGGCGGCTTCCTTCATAGAGGAAACCGCCATCAGCCTGGAACGCGAGTTGCGGGGCGAGCGCTCAGCCGATGCACGGCGTTCCACCGCGAAGGCTCGGGGGCATGGTACCGGCCCCAGACGCGCGAGACGCCGCCGCCGTGTCCGCCGGCAGTCGCTCGGCGAGGAGCCGCGTGACCGTCCCCTGACCCGCAAGCTCTATCGAGACCCGAAGCGCGCGAAGATCGTCGGCATCTGCGCCGGTGTCGCCCGCTATTTCGGGGCGGAAGTCTGGGTGGTCCGCTGCGTTGCGGTCACCGGGCTCATATTCATGCCGAGCATCGTATTTCCAGCCTACTGGATTCTTTATTTCGTCTTGAGTCCGCCACCGGACAAAGAACAGGAGTTGCATGAGGCGAAGTCATCCGGCCCGCAAGACCATACCTCTCCCGCCCCGGAGTTGGGCCCGCAACTCTCGCCCCGGCGCAGCCTGCGTAATCTGCGTGCCGACCTGGCGCAAGCGGAGTTGCGGCTGCGCCGGGTCGAGTCACACGTGACATCGGGGCAATACGAGTTGCAGAAGGAACTGAACAAGCTCGATGGCGCCGGAGCCGGAGCGCAAGGTTGACCCTGTCGGCTCTGCAATCGCCACGGGCAGGGTTGCCAGCGAGCCGGCGCGGGGCTTGCCGTCGTGCCGGCGCCGAAACATCGTCGGACGGCCGCGGGCAGCGCGGCCGATGCTGCAGCAATAACACGAAACTCTCCGGAGTTGATGGATAAGAACTGGGAGCGACAATGGAAGGTGTCTTCTTGATGGTGGTCCTTATCGTACTGATCTCCTGCAGCGCAGGGGTGGCCACAAGGTATATGCGGCTTCGCCAGCGGCGGCTCGGTGCGCAATACGACGATGGTGTCCGCGAGGAGTTGGAGGAAGTAAAGGAACGCGTCGAAGTTCTGGAAAAGATCGTGACCGACAGGAAATTCCGCCTTTCCGACGAGATTGCCGACCTGGAGCGCGGCTGACGGCCCGGAGCCCGCGGCCGTGGCCACTCCGGTGGGGTTGGTGCAGATCATTTCCTGCCCGGAGCGACACGGTCGATCATGCGATCGGGAAAGTCGGTGAAGATCCCGGTTGCGCCCCACGAGAACAGCCGTTCGGCATTAACCGGGTCGTTTACCGTATAGACCAGCACCCTGAATCCCCGCGCCCGCGTCCGGCGGATTTGCCGCCGGGTCGCGGCACGGATGCCCAGATTCACCGACCAGGCGCTCAGTTCCGCCGAGAGTTCCGGAATCTTTTCATGCCATCGCCGAAACAGGGGGGCAACCTTGAAGGCGCCGCGGGCAAGTTCGGCGAAGCGCCTCAACTCGTGGAGGTCGAAGGAAGATACCAGTACATCCCGCTGTGGGCGGACGAGGTCCCGCAGCATCGAGAAAACCGGCGCCGCGGTATCCGGCCCCTTGAGTTCCACATTCATGCCCACCTCCGCGGGCAGCGCATCGAAGACCTCCTCGAGATAAGGGATGGGCTGCCCGCCCCCCGCGTCGAGAGCACGCAGTTCCGCGATGTCGAGGCTTGCAAGCTCGCCCCTCCCGGACGTGGTTCTGTCCAGGTGACCGTCGTGAATGACGAGCAGCCGGCCGTCTACGCAGTGCACGTCCAGTTCCACGGCGTGCACGCCGAGCGCCGCGGCCTTGGCGAAGCCGGCCAACGTATTCTCGGGCGCGAGTCCCGCGGCGCCGCGGTGGCCGACGATCAGCCGCTCCGAATGAAAGCTCATTGGCGGATATCCCACCCGCCGATGACCGGCGGCCTCGCAAAAGAACAGGCTCGGCAAGGGCTTCCAAAGAACTTTGGGGTGCCTTGCAGACGGCATGGATACTAGAATAGCGGCGATGAGCTACCAAGTGCTAGCCAGACGGCTGCGTCCCAGGGATTTCGACGGACTCGTAGGCCAGGATCATGTGGTCCGGGCGCTGAGCAACGGTCTGGACTCCGGGCGTGTGCACCATGCTTATCTCTTCACCGGCACCCGGGGCGTCGGCAAGACCACCATCGCGCGCATTCTCGCCAAGAGCCTGAACTGCGAGGCGGGCGTGTCCTCGACACCCTGCGGGTCCTGCTCGGTTTGCCGGGAGATCGAGGAGAACCGCTTCATCGACCTGATCGAGGTCGACGCCGCTTCCCGAACCCGCGTGGACGATACCCGTGAACTGCTCGACAACGCCCAGTACCTGCCGAGTCGGGGGCGGTTCAAGGTGTATCTCATCGACGAGGTGCACATGTTGTCCGCGTCGAGCTTCAACGCCTTTCTGAAGACCCTGGAAGAACCCCCCGAGCACGTGAAATTCCTGCTCGCCACCACCGATCCCAGGAAAGTGCCTGTCACCGTGTTGTCGCGCTGCCTGCAATTCCAGTTGAAAAACATCGGCCGCGACGAAATTGCCCGCTACATCGGCGACGTACTGACCGCGGAGGGCGTCAAATTTGAGCCGGATGCCGTGCGCGTTATCGCGAGGTCGGCCGAGGGCAGCATGCGCGATGCCCTGTCCATTACCGATCAGGCCATTGCCTACAGTCAGGGAGCGGTCACGGCCTCTGACGTTGCGGCCATGGTGGGGGCGGCCGGCCGGGACGAAACCGGCGCCGTTATCGAGGCGCTCGCCAGCGGCGACCCGCGCCGGGTACTTGCGGTAAGCGCCGCGCTTGCAGACAAGTCGGCCGATTTCGGCTCGGTGCTGGCGGAACTGCTCGAAGCCCTCCACGACATGGCCGTTGGCCAGGCGCTCGGGCAGGAACCGGCAGGCGCCTTGAGTGCGGAAGCCGTGCAACTCTATTACCAGATCGCCCTGATCGGATACCGCGACCTGCACATCGGCCCCGATCCCAAGACCGGATTCGAGATGACTTTGTTGCGCATGCTGGCATTCGCGCCGGATGCGGCCGCGGCTGCCCGGGTACCGTCCGCGGCGGGCGAGTCGCCGGAATCCGCCGGGGCCGGGTCAACCCCGCCGGACCAGGGGTTGGATGCCGCGGGCGATGAAAAAAGTGGCGGTGAAGATGGGTCCGTCCAGGCAAATGCCACGGCGCCGGAACTCGAGGCGCCGGCGCCGATTCCGGAACAGGGCAGGGCCGGGTTGACGACCGAGGCAGTGAGTGCGCCCGATGCCGACGGCGACGGCCTGTGCCGGGAGTGGTATGGAATGGTGGAACGGCTCGGCCTGCAGGGAGCCGAGCGGATGATCGCGGAGCATTCGTTGCTCGTCGAGCGTAGCGGCGGCGATTGCCGGCTGGTTCTCGACAGGAAGCACGAGTCGCTGCTACATGGCGGGGAGAGCGGCGGTGTCGAACGGGCGCTGGCTGAATTTTTCGGCGAACCGGTTCGGCTTGTCATTGACATCGGTGATCCCGCGCACGAAACACCTGCGCGCCGCAACGAGCGCCGCGCCCGCGAGCGGGTCGAGGCGGCGAGGCGGCAACTGGAGGAGAATGCCACGGTGCAATCCCTGATCGACACCTTCGACGGCAAGCTGGAGGCCGTTCGTGCCCTGGACGGGAGCGGCAGCGAGGCGCGCGGGGCAAACGGATGAGCAACAAGGGTCTGGGCGACCTGTTCAAGCAGGCACAGCAGGTTCAGCAGAAGCTCGAGGCGATGCAGGCCGAGATCGCTACGCTGGAAGTCACGGGGGAAAGCGGCGCCGGCCTGGTCCGGGTGGTTCTGAACGGGGCGCACGAAGTCAAGCGGGTGCACATCGACCCGGCCGTGCTCGATGAGGGCAGGGAAGTACTCGAAGACCTGATTGCCGCTGCCTTCAACGACGGCGCTCGCAGGGTGGATTCGGCGAGAACCGAAAAGATGTCCGGGCTTGCCGGCGGATTCGGGCTGCCGCTCGACAAATTGCCGTTCTGATCGTGTTGAGTCCCCTGATCGACGAACTGATTGCGGCTTTCCAGGTGTTGCCGGGCGTCGGACCCAAGAGCGCCCAACGCATGGCGCTCGATATTCTGCAGCGGAATCGGGAAGGGGGGATGCAATTGGCCGAGGCGCTCGCCGCCTCGGTGGAACAGGTGGCCTGGTGCCGGGATTGCCGCACGCTGACGGAAACCGGGCAATGCCGCCTGTGCGCCGACGAAAATCGGGACGATGCGATACTGTGCGTGGTGGAGTCGCCCGCGGACATCCTCGCCATTGAACAGGCGGGCGGATTCCGGGGCCGGTATTTCGTATTGAACGGCCGTCTGTCGCCGATCGACGGGGTCGGACCGGAAGACCTGGCACTCGACAAGCTCGCCGCGCGCGTGCGGGCACTCGATGTCCGGGAGGTCATTCTGGCCACCAATCCCACCGTGGAGGGCGAGGCAACCGCACATTACATTGCCGGCCTGCTCGAGGATGAGGTCGCCGACATCAGCCGCATTGCCCACGGGGTTCCGATTGGCGGTGAACTGGAGTATGTGGATGGAGGAACCATCATGCATGCCCTGCAGGGGCGCCGCCGTCTCGGCTGAGGAGTCAAGCCGCTGCGTCTGGGTAGCCTCTGGAGCGGACCTCGCGCGGGCCGCGGGCCGGTGGCGTGGCGTTATTGGCATCGATACCGAGTTTCAGCGCACGGATACCTTTTTCCCCATACCCGGTCTGTACCAGGTGGCGGCCGGGCCCGGTATCTGGTTCGTCGACCCGCTTGCCGTCCACGATTGGGCGCCGCTCGTCGATGTGTTGACAGACCCGGAAACGGTCAAGGTAGTGCATGCGTGCTCCGAAGACCTGGAACTCTTCTACGGACACCTGGGTGTTCGGCCCAACAACGTATTCGATACCCAGCTTGCGGTCGCGTTCCTTTCCGAGGACTTCAGCTCGAGCTATGCGAGCCTGGTCGAGTCGCTGCTGGGGGTGACCCTGCCCAAGCACCATACCCGGTCGAATTGGCTGAAGCGCCCGTTGTCGTGCGATCAGCTTCGCTATGCCCAGGAAGATGTTGCGTATCTGGCTGAAATGCACGCGGTGCTCAAGGCCAGGCTCGAGGCTGACGGCCGGTGGCACTGGTTTGTCGAAGACATGCAGCGCAGGGGGCGTTACGCCCCCCGGGAACCGTCGTCCTACTTCGCCGGCGTCAAGAAGGCGTGGAAGCTCGACGGAGCGCAACTCGCCGTACTCAGGTCGCTGTGCGAATGGCGCGAGCGGCGCGCCAGGGGGGAGGATGTGCCCCGCAACCGGGTCGTCTGGGACGAACACCTGCTTGAATTCGCGCAACAGCGTGACGTCGGCCTGGCGGACGTCCGGCGCCGATTGCCCCCGCGGGTCGCCCGCCGTTACGGGAAGGACATACTCCGCGCTCACGACCAGGGGCTCAATGCGGCCCCGGAGGCGGCCTTGCCGAAGCCGCTCAGTCAAAGACAGGGTGGCTTGCTCAAACGCCTGCGCGATATCGCGCGCCGGTGCGCCGGGGAGTTGGGTATCGCGCCGGAGTTGCTGGCGCGCCAACGGGATCTCGAGGCGTGCATCCGCCGCTATCGCGCCACCGGAACTCTGTCCGATACCTATCTCGGCTGGCGCAAGGCCGTGTTGGGAAGTGATTTCATGGCCGAACTGGAAAAGCGCGCATGACGGAGCCGTTCGCGTGGCTGGTCACCGTCTGCGCCGGAGCGGCGGCGCTGTTCGGCATCGTCGTTTTGACACGCCCGATGCAGAACGGCTTCCTGAAATCCTGGCTGCGCTGTGTAGCGGCGGTTGTACTGCTGTTGCCCGCCCCGGTTCCGGGATTCGATACGTACTACGCGCCGGCGTTCGTGGTGGTGCTTTTCGAAGCGGCCCTGCAGAGCGACGGCCAGCCGGCATTGGCGGCGAGCGTCCTGTTCGCGGTAATCGTGGCTGCCACGGTGCTCGTATGGGGCTACTTCTACTGGAGACATCGACGGCGCGCGCGAAGGGGGGATTGAACACCTGACCCGCATATTGCACCAAGCCGCTTGTCGAGTTGAAGAATGACTTTTGATTTCGCTCACCTTCATTGCACTTTTCGGCTTTCTGCAGCGTTACAAACCGCGCTGGCCGCGCCCTCGCCGGGCTTTTGCCCGTATGCGCGCACATGCTCCCTACACCATAGGCGTGGCTATGCTTATGCTTGTTATGCGAGGCGTGCCCCCTCGCGCTCCCCGGCTGAGTCCTTTCTTGCGAGGGGCGCCCCCTCGCGCTCCCCGGCTGAAGGCTCCCGCGAGCACGCGCATACGGGCAAAATCCTGCGCGCTCGTCGCGGCCCTTGGCGCAATATGCGGGCAAGTGTCAGCCTTTGCCGGTTGCGGTTCTCGAGGAGGGGCCGCGGCTTGTGAGGCGCTAGTGCGTCCTATAGAGTACGCGGTTTGCCGGGGTAAGGGGGGCGATTCATCCGGTTTGCCTGCGGCGGGTACCGGGGCAAAACGGCCGCACTGGTCGCACGGAAACAGCCAAGAGACGCTGCATGATTTTTGACAGTACCGACACCTATATCTCCACCGATGAACTGAGCATGGCGGTTGATGCCGCGGTCAAGCTGGAGCGGCCGCTACTCGTCAAGGGCGAACCCGGTACCGGCAAGACGTTGCTGGCTGAGGAAATTGCCAAGACCCTGGGCCTGAGGTTGATCCAGTGGCATATCAAGTCGAGCACCAAGGCCATCAACGGGCTGTACGAGTACGATGCAGTGTCGCGCCTGCGCGACTCCCAGCTTGGCGATGAGCGGGTGGGAGACATTCGCAACTACATCAAGAAGGGCAAGCTCTGGGAGGCCTTCGAGGCGGAGGAGCGTGTCGTACTCCTGATCGACGAGATCGACAAGGCCGATATCGAGTTTCCCAACGACCTGCTGCAGGAACTCGACCGCATGGAGTTCTTCGTCTACGAGTTGTCCGAAACCGTCGTGGCGAAGAAGCGCCCAATCGTGGTCATCACCTCCAACAACGAAAAGGAACTGCCCGACGCTTTTCTGCGCCGCTGTTTCTTCCACTACATCAACTTTCCCGACCGGGAGACGATGCACGAGATCATCGAAGTCCACTTCCCGCGCATCAAGCGGGAACTGGTCAAGGAAGCCATGGAGATCTTCTTCGATGTCCGCAAGGTGCCGGGCCTGAAGAAGAAACCCTCCACTTCCGAACTGATCGACTGGCTGAAACTCCTGATGTCCGACGACATCCCCGACGAGATCCTGACCGACCGCGACCCGAGCAAGGCGATACCGCCCCTATACGGCGCACTCGTCAAGAACGAGCAGGACGTACACCTCCTAGAGCGCCTCGCCTTCATGAACCGGAGAGACTCTAGGGGGTGATTGCCGTTTGAAAACGAAGTTTTCAACGCGGCGCACTGCGCCGCGAGGCAATCACGCCCGGCAACTTGTTGCCGGGCCGGGTGTTCGCTATTGGCATGCCAGGGCAGCACGCAGGTCGCCGGCGGATGCCGGGTTTTCAACGCGGCGCACTGCGCCGCGAGGCAATCACGCCCGGCAACTTGTTGCCGGGCCGGGTGTTCGCTATTGGCATGCCAGGGCAGCACGCAGGTCGCCGGCGGATGCCGGGTTTTCAACGCGGCGCACTGCGCCGCGAGGCAATCACGCCCGGCAACTTGTTGCCGGGCCGGGTGTTCGCTATTGGCATGCCAGGGCAGCACGCAGGTCGCCGGCGGATGCCGGGTTTTCAACGCGGCGCACTGCGCCGCGAGGCAATCACGCCCGGCAACTTGTTGCCGGGCCGGGTGTTCGCTATTGGCATGCCAGGGCAGCACGCAGGTCGCCGGCGGATGCCGGGTTTTCAACGCGGCGCACTGCGCCGCGAGGCAATCACGCCCGGCAACTTGTTGCCGGGCCGGGTGTTCGCTATTGGCATGCCAGGGCAGCACGCAGGTCGCCGGCGGATGCCGGGTTTTCAACGCGGCGCACAACACATGCTAATTAACCTCTTCCTCACCCTCCGCAAATACAAGGTTCCCGTCACCATCCGGGAACTCATGGACCTCATCGCCGCCCTCAAACACCGCATCGTCTACGCCAACCTGGACGACTTCTATCTCCTGACGCGCACCTGCCTTGTCAAGGACGAGAAGAACTACGACAAGTTCGACCGGGCCTTCGGCGCCTATTTCAAGGGGCTCGAGGATCTGCACGGCATGCTGGAATCGCTCATCCCGGACGAGTGGCTGCGCCGGGAGTTCGAGAAATCCCTGACGCCGGAAGAATTGAAAAAGATCAACTCCCTGGGAGGACTGGAGAAACTGATCGAAGCCTTCCGGGAGGCAAAGGAAGAGGCGGAAAAGGCAGCGGCCGAGCAGGCCCGTCAAGGCGAAGAAGGCGAGGAGGGCGACGACCCGAGCCGTCCGGGCAAGAGCGGGCCCGGTGGGCTCGGCAAGGGCAGGAAGAAGAAAGCACGAAAGGTGTGGGACCGGCGCCAGTACAGGAATCTCGACGATTCGGTGGAACTCGGAACGCGCAACATCAAGCTGGCGCTCCGGCGCCTCAGGAAGTTCGCCCGCACCGGCAAGGAAGAAGAACTGGACATGAACGGCACCATCCGCTCCACGGCGCACAACGGCGGCCTGCTCGATATCAGGATGCGCCCCGAGCGAAAGAACACGGTCAAGGTGCTGCTGTTCCTCGACATCGGCGGGTCGATGGATGCGCACGTAAAGGTGAGCGAGGAGTTGTTCTCGGCCACGCGCACCGAGTTCAAGCACATGGAAAGCTACTACTTCCACAACTTCGTCTATGAATCCGTGTGGAAGGACAACCGGCGGCGCATGACCGAACGCATCCCGACCTGGGGGATACTCAACAAGTACGCCCACGACTACAAAGTGGTGTTCGTGGGCGATGCCACCATGGCGCCCTACGAAATCACCCATGCGGGCGGCAGCGTCGAACACTGGAACGAAGAGCCGGGAGCGGTGTGGATGAACCGGTTCGCCGATCTCTACGATCGGATCGTGTGGATCAACCCCACGCCGCAGGAGACCTGGGAGTATTCGAGTTCGGTGGGTCTGACGCGCAAACTCGTCAACGGATACATGTATCCCCTGACCGTCCGCGGCCTGGAAGAGGGGATGAACGCCCTGTCCAAGTAACGGGCACCTCCAGCCCGTATACATCGGCGTCCGCGGCAGGAAGTCGGTGACGGATGCGGGCAAGTACCTGTTCGTTCGGATGGCGGATACAATGCCCTGCATCGGACGGGGAACGGATTGGGATTGAAACACTGCCTGATCATGCTGGCTGCTGTCGCAATGGCCGGCTGCGCCACATTTGAAGACCAGCAACTGACGCTGGAGGAATTGCGCGATGAAGTGCGCGGCCTTGCCGGGGGCCTGGGCGATGTCGAGCAATCCCTGATCGGTGTGTCCGGCCAGATGCAGCGGTTCGAACAGGCGGTGGGCGCCCGTCTGGACGGCATCGACGAGCAACTGGCGCAGCCCATCGAACTGCCGCCGCCAATCTGCGAGTTCCCGGAAGCGCCGCCGGCCGACCCGGCGGGCGTTGCCTGCGAAGCGCCGGCCGAGGTGGTGACCGACGCAGGCACCGACAAGATCGTGGTCGGGTCATTGGAACAGATCCGCCTCACCCCCCCTGGGATCGCGATTGCCGCCCGCATCGACACCGGGGCCGACTCGAACTCGTTGAGCGCGACGAACCTGGTGTTCCTGGAGCGCGACGGCGACGACTGGGTACGCTTCGATTTTCATACCGGGGACGAGGCCCACACCCTGGAGCGCAGGGTAAGCCGTTTTGTGCGGGTGTTTCAGCAGTCGGATGTCACCGGCGCCCGTCGCCCCGTGGTGCAATTGCGGGTACAGTTGGGGCCGATTCTGGGCAATTTCGAGTTCAATCTCTCGGACCGCACCCACCTGAAGCACGCCGTCATTCTCGGCCGCAGGCTGCTCATGGATCTGATCGTGGTCGATGTTTCCCAGGAATTCCTGCAGCCGCTGCCGGACGGGGAAGGCTGACCCTGACTCATGGAACGCTGGTCCTACGCTCTGGCTTCGGTATTGTTGGTGGCCGCGGGACTCGGCATTGCCGCCTACCGACTTGCCGGCACCGGCGTGCCCCTGCTGCCGGATGAGGATCGCACGGTCTGGCAGATCGAAGCCCGCATCGAATTCCTCGCCACGGGCGAGCCCGCCGAGGTGCTGTTGACCTTGCCGCCGGCCCAGGACGGCTTTCTGGTATTGAGCGAAACCGGCGCTTCGCCCGGGTTCGGCTTCACGGTGGACCGGGCCGGCCCCCAGCGGAGGGCGCACTGGACCAAGCGCTCCGCCACCGGACAACAGGTTCTTTTCTACCAGATGCACCTGGTCCAGGAACCGGACCACCGGATATCGCCCAGGCCGCCCGGCAAGGTGCGCGCCGCAACCTTTGACGGCCCGTACGCCACTGCCGCGGCCGAGGTGCTCAATGCCTTTCTCCCCCGTTCCACGAGCGCCAAGTCACTCGCCGATCAACTGGTGCAGGCGGCCAATACGCGGCCGTTGAGCCAGAACCTGAACCTGCTGCGGCAGGGACATGCCGCCGGGCCGCTCATCGGCGCACTGCTGAACCGGGCCGGGGTCGCCGCCAGAACCGTCAAGGCGCTACGGCTCCGGGACGGCCGCCGCCGTCAACCGTTGCGCGACTACGTGCAGGTCTGGCATGACGGCGCCTGGCTTCTCTACGACCCGCGGCGCGGCCGGGTGGACGATACCGCCGGACTGCTGCTGTGGCAGACCGGCACCCCGTCGGTATTCGATGTCGTCGGGGGGACGCGCAGCCAGGTCAGCTTCTCGATGACGAGTCAGGTCCAGTCCGCGCTGGGCCTGTCGCGACTCAGGGACAGCCCGTTCGACATTTCCCTGCATGGCCTGCCGATCGCGGAACAGGGCATGTTCAAGCTCATCATGACCTTGCCCGTGGGCGCCCTGGTGGTGGTCATCATGCGGCTGGTCGTCGGCGTGCGTACCGCGGGCACCTTCATGCCGGTGCTCATCGCCCTGTCGTTCCTGCAGACGGAGCTGCTGGCCGGCATGGTCGGCCTGGTGCTGGTGGTTGCCGCGGCCCTGCTGCTCAGGTCCTACCTGTCGGCCCTGAACCTGCTGCTGGTGGCGCGTATCGCCACGCTGGTGGTGGTGGTGATCGTGCTGGTGACGATGCTGGCCGTGGTCAGCTATCGCCTGGGGCTGATCAGCGGATTGGCAATCACGTTCTTCCCGATGGTGATACTGGCCTGGACCGTGGAGCGCATGTCGATTCTCTGGGAAGAGGAGGGGGCGGGCGAAGCCGTCGTTCAGGGCGCGGGCAGCCTGTTGGTGGCCGTATGCGCCTACCTGGCGATGAGCCAGCCGGTGGTCCGCCACCTGTCCTTCAACTTTCCCGAACTGCACCTGTGCGTGCTTGCCGCCATACTGCTGCTCGGCCGCTATACCGGCTATCGGATGCTGGAGCTGCATCGCTTCCTGTCCCTGGGAACGCGGGCCAAATGAACTGGATTGCCGCGCCTTCGGTACTGCGCGAACGGGGCATCATGGGCATGAACCGGCGCAACCTCCACTACGTGAGCCGCCACAACCACCGCGATGCCTATCCCCTGGTCGACAACAAGCTTCGCACCAAGCGGCTGGCCGCGAAGGCGGGCATTCCGACGCCCGATCTGATTCACGACCTGGCCTACCAGTACGAGGTCGAGGCCGTGTCCTCGCGCCTGGACGGTCTCAACGAGTTCGTCATCAAGCCCGCCCACGGTAGCGGTGGCCGCGGCATTCTGGTGATTGCCGACCGGGACGGAGACCGGTATGTGAAGAGTAACGGCGAGCGGGTGAACCTTCGCCAGATCAAGCGGCTGCTCACCAACATCATCAGCGGCCTGTATTCCCTCGGCGGCCGTACCGACTCGGCCATCGTCGAGTCCCTGGTCAAGGCGCATCCGACGTTTGCCGCCATGAGCGTCGACGGGGTGCCGGACATCCGGGTCATCGTCTTCCGGGGCTACCCGGTCATGGCGATGCTGCGGCTGGGGACGCACGCCTCCGACGGCAAGGCCAACCTGCATCAGGGTGCCATCGGCGTGGGTCTCGATATCCGCACGGGATCGAGCGTCGGAGCGGTGCAGCACGACCGGACGATCACCCGTCACCCGGACAGCGGGGAGCGCCTTGACCGGATCCGGATCCCGGACTGGCCGGACCTGCTCCGCCTGGCGAGCCGATGTTTCGATGTCACCAGCCTGGGCTACCTGGGTTGCGACATCGTCATCGATGCGAACGCCGGACCGTTGCTTCTGGAAATGAACGCCCGCCCGGGCCTCGCCATTCAGATCGCCAACGGCAGCGGCCTGGACGGCCGCCTGCAGGCGGTGCTCGCCCGGGAAGCCTTTGCGCCGGCCGTGGACGAGCGGGTTACTTTCGCCCTTGGCGGACTCGGAGGCGCTGCCCGCTGACCGGACGGGATCCTGACCGGATTCCGTGCTAGCGAACACTCCGATTTTGGTTATACTCGGGCACATAGGCGCCGAGGTGCCCTATGTAGTGGATGAGGAATGCCGGTAAAACCGGCGTATCCGAACTCGATGAACAGCCCTTAACGGGCCAACCGGAGAACCAAAGCAATGCTTGAACGAAAAATTAAGCCGATCGCGGTAGCCGTAGGAACCGTCTTTGCGGCAGCACTGGCCGCGGCGGCCGTAGCCGAATCCGACAGCGCACTGTTTGCAGTCGATGAACTCGATCGCGGCTACGATCGTGTGGCTGACGCTCACCTCGAAGGCGGTTGCGGCGAAGATAGAGATAGCAGCGGCGACAAAGAAGAAGGTAGCTGCGGCGAAGGCAATTGCGGCGAGGGTGAAGGCGAAGGCGAAAAAGAAGGTAGCTGCGGCGAAGGAAAGTGCGGCGAGGGCGAACACGAAGACGAAGCCGAAGAATCCGCGGACGCCTGACACCGGAGATCTATTCCGGCGCGATGAGTTTCCCCGTTCAAGGGGCGGGATTGGGGCTACGCCGACGGTTGTTGCCCGATCTCGTTGCGATGGACGGGGAGGCTGTCGATTTCCTCGAACTTGCGCCGGAGAACTGGATCGGAGTTGGCGGCCGGCTCGGCCGCCAATTCCGCCGGCTAGCCGAAAAATTCCCCCTTGTCTGCCATGGGCTGTCGCTGTCGCTCGGTGGTCCGGCGCCCCTTGATACGGCCTTTCTCAACCAGATAAAGGCTTTTCTCGATCGGCACGACGTGCTTGCCTACAACGAGCATTTGAGCTATTGCAGCGATGAGCAGGGGCATCTCTACGACCTCATGCCCATTCCGTTCACCGGTGAAGCGGTGGAATACGTCGCCGGGCGTATCCGCCGGGTGCAGGACCTCCTCGAACGCCGCATCGGCATCGAGAACGTCTCCTACTATGCGGCGCCCGGGCGCGAACTTTCCGAACTGGATTTCGTCAACGGCGTACTCGAGGCAGCCGACTGCGACCTGTTGCTGGATGTCAACAACATCTATGTCAACAGCATCAATTTCAGCTACGACCCGTACGAATACGTTGAGGGAATCGATGCAGCGCGCGCCCAGTACATACACATTGCGGGCCATTTCGAAGAAGCGCCGGACCTGCGCATCGACACCCACGGCGCGGCGGTGATCGAACCGGTCTGGGATCTTCTTGGCGCCGCTTTCGACCGCTACGGGGCGATGCCGGTTCTGCTCGAACGCGACTTCAACTTCCCCCCATTCAACGAATTGCTCGACGAAGTCGATCGCATAAGAGCGCTGCAGGCGGCGGTTTCGCCACGGGTCGCCGATGCCGCGAGCTGACCCGCCAGGCTTTCTCAAGGTGCAGCGGGCGTTTGCGGCCCACATCCGCAATCCAGACCTGAATCCGCCCCCGGGGGATGTCGAGCCCCGCCGCATGCAGGTATATGTGGGCCTGTTTCACCGCAACATCGCATCCTTTCTTGCGAACGGGTTTCCGACCGCCAGGGTGGTGCTCGGCGCGGAGCGGTGGCGAGTTCTCGTTCAGGGCTTCATTCATCGCCACGCCAGCGAAACGCCCTATTTCCTGGATATCGGCCAGGAATTCATGACATTCCTCGATAACGACCCGCTGCTCGACGTGCCCAGCTGGCTTCTCGAACTCTGTCACTACGAGTGGGTGAAACGGTCGCTCCGAAACGCCGGCCAGGAGATCCTCGAGGCGGGCATTGATCCGCAGGGCGACCTGCTCACGGGACGGGTGGTGGTTTCCCCGTTGGCGAGGCCGCTTTGCTACCGCTACCGGGTGCACGAGATCGACCCGGAACGGATGCCGGAGGGTGCGCCCGGGGAACCCGCATGGCTGATTGCCTGCCGGCGGCGGGATGACACCGTGCATTTCGTGAAGTCGAATGCGCTGACCCATCGGCTCGTGGAGGTTCTGGCGCCTGAGATTTCCGGCAACGAGGCCCTGGCGTCGTTGTCGGCCGAGTTTCCCCGAATCGATGGGGAACGGCTGCTGCGGGAAGGGGCCGAGACCCTCGAGCGCCTGCGCGACGCCGACGTACTGCTCGGCATTCGCGCCTCACCGGCAGGTCTCGAAATTTGAATTGTCGTCAGGTTGTCATCCCGGGGTGATCGGAGTAGGGTGCGCCCCGCGAATACGCTGTTTAGTTGTGCCTTGCCTTGCTGACCTCATGAGCCTCTTGGTGTTGGAAAGCGATCTGGAGGCGGCGCCTTCGATTGCAGATCGGCTCAACGCGATCGGGTATGAATCCTTTTCTGCCCCGGACGTCAAGTCTGCCCTGCGCATGTGCGAGCATACCCAGCCGGAGCTGATCGTCTGCGACCGGCTGGAATGGGCCGAGAAACTCGCTACCGCCTACCGCTACATCCCGGTTGCGCTGATGTCCCGCGACCTGCCGAGGGAAACCCTGCTCGAAGCCCTGCATGCCGGGTTGGTGGATGCTTGGGAAACCTGCTCGGACGGACTCGGCGAACGCGTTGCCCGGGTGCTGGAAAGGGTCAAGTCGGTGTCCGGCCAGTTGAAGGCGCGGCTCGATCATTTCGGCCGGGAACTCGAGCGCGACCAGCGGGCCGGCCGCTTCATTCAACTGGGCATGCTGCCGCCCAATCCGATGGCCATCGGTCGCTACCGGCTGCAGCACCGCGTTCTGCCGTCGCTCATACTGAGCGGCGACTTCGTCGATTACTTCCGCATCAGCGACCGTTATTTCGCCTTCTACGTGGCGGATGTGGCGGGGCACGGCGCCTCTTCGGCATTCGTAACCGTATTGTTGAAGAATTTCTCCCGCAGGCTGCGCCGCGAATACCGGCCGTCCATGCTCAGGGATCCCGGTGAAATCCTCCAGTGGTTGAACCGGGAGCTGCTCGAGCAGCGCATGGAGAAGCACGTCGCCATATTCCTTGCCGTCGCCGACCTGGAGGAGGATTGCGTCCGTTTTGCCAACGCCGGCCACTATCCGCCGCCGGTCTCCGTTGCGAGGGGGCAGGCGCGGCGCCTCGATGCGCGGGGCAAACCGATCGGGCTCTTTCGCGACGTCCGCCACGATGTCGACAGTGTCCACCTCGATGTGGGCGACCGGCTCGTTGTCTTCACCGACGGCGTACTCGAGGTTCTGCCGGATATGGGGCTGGCGGAGAAGGAACGGTCCATTCGGTCTGCGGTCGCGGAACACGACAGCCTGGACGGGCTCTGGCGGGCGCTGGGGCTCTCGGCGGACGAAAGCTCGCATGGCCCCGACGACATTACCTGCCTGACGATCGCCCGGGAGTCCTGAGATCGTGTCCGGACGCATGCTGGCGGCAGTTTACGATGGAGTCTACGAACTGAAGTTCGTCGGCGATGTGCGCCTGACGCTCGGCGCGACCGTGAACGACTACATGGACAAGATGTTCGCCGACTCCGGGTTCAAGGCGGTAATCGTCGATCTGTCGGAAGCGGAGAGCATCGACAGCACCGCCCTTGGCGTGTTGGCCAGGTTGTCGATCCGGGCGGGGGAGGATTTCTCGTTCGTGCCTGCCCTGGTCTCCACCCGGCCCGACATCACCCGCATTCTCGTAACCATGGGATTCGATGAGGTGTTCAATATCGTCGAGTCGCCGCTCGAGCGCAGGGCCCAACTCATCGAGTTGCCCCGTCTGCCCGCCGCGGGAGCAGACGAACTGCGCGGGCAGGTCATCGATGCGCACCGGACGCTGATGTCGATGAATGCGCGGAACAGGGAGACCTTCAAGGAACTCGTCGTGACGCTGGAGACGGAGCCTCGACCTACCGGTCCGCTGTCAGCCGTTTCGCTGTGCGCTTCGCGGCGATGAACTCGCTGTGGCTGACGTAAAGCAGGTCGGCTAATTTCCGGATCGTTGCGTCCTCGTACTTGTCGAGGCCGGCATCGCAGAATGCCAGGCGCCAGAGTTGCACCACCAGTTGAAACCGTTGTTCGGGCGTCCAGGCCTCGACGAGGGCGCGGGTGAACCGATGCATGCCGACGCTGTCCTGGTGCTGCGATCTCGACTCGGCCACCAGCTCGTCGACCGTTGCCTCATCGATCCCGAACTCCCGCACCAGGGTTTCACGGACGGTTTCGAGTTCGACATCGGATATCCGGTGGTCTGCCCATGCAACCTCGAACAGCAGCACCGCTGCCGCGAGTTCGACGGTCGGCTGCTGCCCGTCGTGCTGAACGGGAGCCTGAATTTTTGCCAAAAGTCGACCCAGCATCAGCAGGATATCGGGGAAATTCGCATTTCAACCACCATATGTCGCGTATTTTGCATTCCCTATTGACCCCGTACCAATATACAATCCGCGGGCAACACCGTAGTACGAGCCTTCCGGACGGAGTCGATTGAAACAAGAAGAACGCGTGATTGCCGGAATGGAATCGACGGATTTGACTTCGGTACCGCGACTCTCTCCATTTTTTCTACATTTTTGCAGGTGCCCGCTGTATAGTGGCCGCCAGCATCGCTAAGGCGACGATTGCACATGCACAGACAGCGCACGATCAAAAGACCGGTATACGCGATTGGTATTGGCGTGCATTCCGGTACCAAGGTCCGCATGACCTTGCGCCCTGCCGGGGAGAATACGGGTATTCTGTTTGTGCGCACGGACCATCGCCGCCCGGTCGGCGTTCGCGCCCTTGCGCAGAACGTCTCCGATACCACCCTCTCCACCAGTATCGCCGAGAACGGCGTGCAGGTGGCGACGGTCGAACATCTGCTTTCCGCGCTCTGGGGCCTCAGGATCGACAACGTCATCGTCGAACTCAACGGCGAGGAGGTTCCCATCATGGACGGCAGCGCCTCGCCCTTTGTCGCCCTGATCAACGCCGTCGGCGTCGTCGAGCAGGATGCGGTGCGGGAGTTCATAAGGATCAAGCGCACGATTCGCGTGACCCAGGGTGATGGCGAAGCTGCGCTAAAACCCCATGAAGGATTCCGGGGATCCTATACGTTTGTCGCCAGCCACCCCGTCTTCGATCGCCATCCCAAGAGCATTCGGCTCGACTTCTCGAGGGTTTCCTACGTCGACGACGTGAGCCGTGCCCGGTCTTTCGGACTGGTGAGCGATCTGGGCAAGGCCCGTGCCATCAACAAGTGCCTGGGTTCGAGCCTGCAGAATGCGGTTGGCATCGACGATTTCAGCATTCTCAACGAGGAAGGGCTGCGCTATCGCGACGAGTTCGTCAAGCACAAGCTGCTCGATGCGATAGGCGACCTCTACCTGCTCGGCCGGCCGATACTGGGCGAGTTCGAGGGCCGCAAATCCGGGCATGAACTCAACAACAAGCTGGTGCGCGCATTGCTGCGCTGCGAGGATGCCTGGGAAGTCATCGACAGCGCCGACGGCAGCCGCTCCCGGGGGCAACCGCTGGTACAGCCGGCTGTCCTGGCCTGACACTCTCCCCGGCCCGCTGAGCGCCACGCCGTTGGTAGCGGCTTCTGGCGCGACCTGCGCCAATCTATAATTCACAGCCCATGGCCGTTCGCACCCGCATCGCTCCTTCCCCCACGGGTGACCCGCATCTCGGTACGGCCTATGTGGCGCTGTTCAACTTGGCCCTGGCGAAGAGCCAGGGCGGTGAGTTCATCGTTCGCATCGAAGACACCGACGCCGCGCGCAGCACACCCGAGGCCGAACGCGCCATCCTCGATGCGCTACGGTGGCTCGGCATCGAATGGGACGAGGGCCCCGATACCGGTGGCCCGTTCGGCCCCTACCGGCAGAGCGAGCGCCTGGACATCTACCGGGAGCACGGCGAGCGCCTCGTTGCCGCGGGCCGGGCATTTCGTTGCTTCTGCACCCCGGAGCGCCTGGAGGAGATACGGACAGCGCAGCGGGCCGCGGGAGAGACTCCCGGTTATGACGGCCACTGCCTCGGCCTGCCCGCGGACCAGGTCGCCGGGCGCCTTCGACGCGGCGATTCGCATGTGGTGCGGATGCGCGTTCCCCCGGAAGGCATCTGCCGGTTCCGGGACGAGTTGCGCGGCGACATCGAGATTCCGTACAGCCAGATCGACATGCAGGTCTTGCTCAAGGCGGATGGATTCCCGACCTACCATCTCGCGGTGGTGGTCGACGACCACCTGATGGGCATCACCCACATCATGCGCGGCGAGGAGTGGATATCCTCGGTACCCAAACATCGACTGCTGTTCGACTATTTCGGGTGGGAGATGCCGGCCATGATTCACCTGCCCCTGCTGCGCAATCCCGATCGCAGCAAACTCTCGAAACGCCGGAACCCCACTGGCATCCACTATTATCGCGACCTCGGCTACCTGCCCGAGGCGCTGCGCAACTATCTGGCCAGGATGGGCTGGTCCATGCCCGATGAACGGGAGATCTTCAGCGACGCCGAGTTCGAAGCGGCATTCGATCCCGGCAGAGTCGTGCTGGGCAGCCCCGTATTCGATATCGGCAAGTTGAACTGGATGAACGGCCAATACCTGCGGCAATTCGACGCCGGCGAGTTTCTCGACCGGTTCCAGGCATGGGCCGGCGGCAGGACCCGCCTGGAAGCGTTGGTACCACTGGTGCAGCAGCGCACTGAACGATTCGCGGATATTGCCGCGCGGGTCGACTACCTGGTCGGCGACCGGGCGCCGCTGGCAACCGGCGATTTCGAGCACAAGCGGCTCGACCGTGACGGGGTGGTGGAAATACTGTTCCGGGTGGCCCGGGACTTCGACGGGGTAAGGCCCTGGGAAGACGAACAGTTGCACGAGGTCTGTCGCGCCAATGCGGAGCGCATGCACCTCAAGATGGGCGACTTCCTGTTTCCTCTGTTCGTGGCCATCAGTGGGCGGCCCGTGGCATTGCCGCTGTTCGGCTCGATGGCTCTGCTCGGCCGGGAACTGACCCGTGCCCGCTTGCGCGATGCCATGAACGTTCTGGGCGTATCGAACAAGCAACTGAAACGGCTTGAGAAACTGACCCGTTAGCCCGCATGGCATCAACCGAAGTGAGCCAGATCCTCCAGAACGAAGAAGGTCCGCGCGTCCCGTTTAACCTGACGACGGACACGCCGCTGAAATGCCTGATGGGGCTGCTGCCGATGGATTCCGGCGGCATCGTGGCCGACGGACCCATGGCCGGGCTAATCGAGGAGAACCGGCTTGTAGGGTCGCCGGTAGGCGCTCGCTGATCCGCCACGCTCGAATCGAGGCGGGGACCACACCGGCGGCCGGTACAGGCGCCTCGCCGTCAGGCTTGTCGTCCGTAGGTGCCGGCTGATTCAGCGCGCTGCTGAATCAGGGAAAGAACCACATCGACGGTCGGTGTCGGCACGTCGACCAGCCGGCCGAGTTCCCGTACCGCGGTGACCAGCGCATCGATTTCCATGGGCCGGCCGGCATCCAGGTCCTGCAGCATGGATGTCCGGTGTTTGCCGACGGCGCCGCCGGCCGCCAGGCGGCGATCGATGTCCACCTTGATGGCGGCGCCCAGCCGCTCGGCGATCGCCGAGGCTTCCCGCATCATCAGCTTGCACACCCGCGCGGTACCGGGGTCGAAGGCAATCCGGTCCAGCGTGGCATGAGTCAGGGCGCTGATCGGGTTGAAACTGAGGTTGCCGAGTACTTTCAGCCAGATTTCGTCCCTGGGGTCCGGCTTCACCCGGCACCGGAATCCGGCATCGCGGAGCGCCTCGGCGAGCCGGGTGGTCCGATCGGTCACCTGACCGCCCGGTTCTCCGAGGGTCAACCGGTTGCTTTCGATATGCCGGATCACTCCCGGTTCGACGATCTCGGTTGCGGGATAGACGACACAGCCGATGGCCCGTTCGGGACCGATCGCCTCCCAGATACGCCCGCCGGGATCGACGCTTTCGATGCGGCGGTTTTCGTGGACGCCCTCCAGCCGGTAGAAGTACCACCAGGGGATGCCGTTCGCCGCGGTCACCACCGCGGTGTGGTCTTGCAGCAGGGGTTGCATCCGTGCCGCGACGCCGGGAATGGAATGGGCCTTCAGGGTGACGATCACGTAGTCCTGTGGGCCGGCCTCAGCCGGATGCTCGACGCAGCGGGGCCGGGCAACCCGTTCCCCTCCATCGATCAGCAGCCTGATCCCGTGCGCCTGCATGGCCGCGAGGTGCGCGCCGCGCGCGATCAGCGTGACGTCCTGGCCGGCCAGCGCCAACTGCACGCCCAGATAGCCGCCGGTCGCTCCCGCGCCGTAGACGCAGATGCGCATCAGGCAAGTCCCAGCTTCGCGGCAAGCCCGATGCGTTGCAGCTTGCCGGTTGCGCCCGTGGGAATCTCATCCAGCACGACGATCCGGCGGGGCACCTTGAACGCCGCCAGGCGCGCCGCGGCGAAACGGCGGATCTCGTCCTGCCCGGACCCAGTACCGTCGCGCAACACGACGGCTGCCGCAACGTCTTCGCCGAGCGAACGATGCGGCATAGCGAAGGTAACCGCCTGGCTGACGGCGGGGTGGTCCATCAGCACATCGTCGACCTCGAGGGGAGATATCTTTTCGCCCCCCCGGTTGATGATCTCCTTGAGCCTGCCCGTAATGGTCACGTAACCCTCGCTGTCCATGACGGCCTGGTCGCCGGTCCTGAACCAGCCGGCCGCAAAGGCCCCGGCGTTCGCATCGGGGTTGTTTTCATAGCCCGCCATGACGTTCTCTCCGCGGATAACGACTTCACCCGTTTCCCCGGCATTGAGCAGCTCATCGGCAGCTTCGTCCATGATTGCGACTTCCGGCCCGGCCGCGCGGCCCACGGTACCGGGGTTCCGCTTCCCGGGCGGAAGCGGGTTGCTGGTCATCTGGTGAGCGGCTTCGGTCATGGCATAGGCTTCCACGACAGGAACCGAAAAGGTTGCCTCGAGTTCCGATATGACCTGTCTCGGCAACGCGGCCGAGGCGGAGCGGACCAAGCGCAGCCGGGCGCCGTCGATGGCGCGCCGGTTGCGCGGCGCACGGCCTAGTATGGCCTGGTGCATGGCGGGCACGGCGGTGTACCAGGTCGGACGAGCCTCTTCGAACCAGGAAAAAAAGCGCAGCGCATCGAACCCGGGCGCCGCGAATACCGCGCCCCCCGCGCCCAGCGAGCCGAGCAGCGCCGCCATCAGTCCGTGGATGTGAAAGAGCGGCATGATGTTCAGGCACAGATCGTCGGCATCGAGACGCAGGGCGCCGGCAATGTTGTCTGCGGATGCGCAGACGTTGCGGTGGCTCAACGGCACCAGTTTGGGCCGCGAGGTGGTCCCGGATGTATGCAGCAGCAAGGCGATGTCGTCCGGTTCAGCGGGCCCGCGCAAAACCGCACCCGCAGAACCCGCGCCGTCGTGCGCCACCAGTTGGAATGCGCCCGCGGGTCGCGCCTGGTCGGCGATCAGCTCGACTGTCCTGATGCCGAGTTCCCGCGCGGCGGCGACGGCGGGGGATCGGGCGCCCTGTTCCACCACAAGCGCTGTCGCCCTCAGGTCCGACAGATGGAACGCGAACTCTTCGGTTCGATAGGCCGGGTTGAGCGGGGCGGTTGACGCATGGCAGCCGATGGCGACGAAGCACGCCGCCGTTTCCGGGCCGTTGGGCAAAACGATGGCAAGGCGGTCGCCGCGGCCGAGCCCCATTTCATTGAGTGCCCTGCCCGTGCTTTCGGCCAGCACGCGCAGCGCGCCAAACGATAGCGGCGGGCGGCCTGGCGCCAGAATCGAGGGCGCATCCCCGGATCCTGCGTCAAGGAGTGCGCGAATCGTTCTGCGGTCGCTCAACGGCGGCTCCGGCGGTTCGAGCGGAGGCTCAACGGGCTCTCGCCGAATGCATGCGTCATCGGTTCAATCGCAAGGCTTCCAGGAGTCCGGTCAGGATGAGATCCGGCACGACTTCGTCGAACAGCCGTTCCTTGTCGAACAGATGCGAGAATCCGCCGGTGCCGATGACGACGGGGGGATCGTCGGCGAATACTTCGGCGGTAATGCGGCCGGTGAGTTCTTTCACCGTTCCCACGTGGCTCCAGTAAAGCCCGCTCTGGATGCTCTCCACGGTCGAGCGTCCGATGGACGAGCGCACCGGCTTGATCTCCACGGAAGGAAGCTGCGCCGTGTTGGCCTCCAGCGCATCCATGGAGAGCCGCAGTCCGGGCAGGATGTTGCCGCCGAGGAATTCCCGTTCCCTGTTGATGGCGCAGACTGTCGTGGCCGTGCCGAAGTCGACGACGATCAGGTTGCGTCCGGGGAAGAGCTTCACGGCGCCGATGGCGTCGGCGATGCGGTCGGTGCCCACCTCTTTCGGATCCTTGTAGCGGATCTTCAGCCCGGTCCTGATGCCGGGACGCATGATCATGGGTTCGATGCGGAAGTACTTCTGGCAGCAGGCTCTCAGGGAGTAGTTCAGGTCCGGTACGACGGAGCAACAGGCGATCTCTTCGATCGCATCTGGATCGATGCCGTTTTCGCGCAGCGCAGCGCGCAGAAAAATGCCCAGTTCATCGGACGAGCTTCGCTTGGTGGACATACGCCGGAACTGCACCACGAGGCGGTCGTTCTCGAAGACCCCGCAGTAGATCTGGCTGTTGCCGACATCGAGCCCAAGAATCATGCATCTCGCTCCTTCAACCCATTCGCGGACGAGCCAACCGAGGGATTGACCGGCCGACGTCCAAAAGGCAATCTCGGCGTGTGATTTCGTGGTGGCCGAACATACCGCGTGTGACCTGCGATTGACATAGGCCGGCCCCGTTGAGGTCCTGGCCTCTTTCTATGATGTTGTGCGGGGGAAGGTTAGAATAGCGTGCAAACCCGCTGGCCCGACCCGGGCGGAGCGGCACTGTCTGGGGCCATAGCTCAGCTGGGAGAGCGCTACAATGGCATTGTAGAGGTCGGCGGTTCGATCCCGCCTGGCTCCACCAATCTCCCGCACACGCAACCCGTCCCCGGTTAGAATGCGCGCCGTCAAGCCGGACGGCTATGCATGTACAGGGAACTGATCGACATCGATAGTCTGCGCCTGATGGGCTCGGGGGCGCGCCTGTTCGATTGCCGGGCGGTGCTCGGGGATGCCGCGGGCGGGCGGCGCGCCTACGATGAGGGGCATATTGCGGGCGCGCTGCATGCGGATCTCGACCGCGACCTGGCGGCTGCGCCGGGAACGGGAGGGCGCCATCCGCTGCCTGAACGATCCGCAATGGCCGAGCGGTTCGCGGCCTGGGGAGTCAACGCCGGCGATCAGTTGGTCTTCTACGATGATGCGGGGGGCGCATTTGCGGCCCGGGGATGGTGGCTGGCCCGCTGGTGCGGCCACGCAGCATCCGCGGTGCTTGACGGCGGACTGGCTGCCTGGCCCGGCGAACTGACGACCCGGGTTGCAATGCCGTACCCCGGCAACTTTCCGCTACGGCCGCCGCTGACCCGGACGGTTACCGTGCAGGAGATGCAGCGTGGCGGCGACGGCATCAGCCTGATCGATGCCCGGACAAGGCGCCGCTTCGATGGCCTCGAGGAGCCCATCGACCGGGTGGCGGGCCACATCCCCGGCGCCCACTGCCGACCTTTCCAGGAAAACCTCGATACGCATGGCCGCTTCAAGCCTGCATCTGAACTGCGGGAGCGTTTTGCCGGGCTTGCGGACAGCGCCGTGTGCTATTGCGGCTCCGGGGTAACCGCCGCCCACAACGTACTGGCCATGCGGCTGGCCGGCTTCGCTGAACCGGCGCTCTACCCAGGCTCCTGGAGCGAGTGGATAGCAGACCCGGAACGGCCGATCGCACCGTGATCGAACCGGCTGATCTGGCCTGGCGCGACGGCGTGCCCCTCGCCCGTGACTTCGGCGACATCTATCACTCGGCCGAGGGGGCGCGCGAGACGCAACGTGTATTCGTCGATCCGGTCGCGCTGCGCGAAAAAGCCCGCCGAGCCGCCGCACAGGGGTCGATGCTGAGGGTCGGCGAACTGGGATTCGGGACCGGCCTGAACTTCGCCGTCGTGGCGGGGCTGGCCCTGAAGGCGGGTAGCCGGCTGCACTTCATCAGCTTCGATGCCCGCCCCATCCACCCGCGCGATTTCACTGAACTCGCACGGCAGCGAAAGTCGAGGTTGCCCGTCTATGGGAGCCTCGAGCACGCCTATCCGCCGTTGCTGGCGGGATGGCACCGCCGGATTCTGGCCGAAGGCCGAATCTGGCTTTCCCTGTACTGGGGAGAAGCGGGCGAAGGACTTCGCGACTTGGTCGGCCGGCAACGCCAACCCATCGATGCCTGGTTTCTCGACGGCTTTGCGCCGGACCGGAACCCGGAAATGTGGCGGCAAGACCTGGTGCGGGATGTGGCGCAACTCTCCGGCGCCGGGACCGGGATCGCCACCTTTTCCGCTGCCGGACGCGTGCGCCGGCGTCTCGAATCCTGCGGTTTCGCGATGCGGCGCGTCGATCAGCGTCCGTACAAGCGGGAAAGTCTTGCCGGCGCCTATGCGGGACGGGGAATGCCGCGGCAACCGCTGCCCGGCCGGCTGTTTGTGGCCGGGGCCGGCATAGCCGGGGCAAGCGCAGCACGCGCCCTGGCGGAACAGGGCGTTACCGTGAGTGTATTCGATACGGCAGCCGCCGTTGCCAGCGGCGCGTCGAGCGTCCCGGCGATGCTGCTGCACCCGCGGCTTTTGGGAGAGGAGAGCCCGCACGCCGCCTGGCGCATCCACGCCTATGCCTACAGCCACGCCTGGGCGCGGCGGTTTCCGGGCTTCATCGAGTGCGGCGTCCTGCAATCCTGCGGCCCGAATCTGGACCGCGACAAGATGCGGCGCATCGCTTCGGTTCACGGCGATAGCGGACTCGTAAAGCTGTACGACCGTTCGCGAGCGGCGGCCGTCGGCGGTTGGGATTTCGATACCGATGCGCTCTATTTTCCGGGCGGCGGCATCGTCGAGCCGGTTCGGCTCACTCAGTCGTTGCTCGACCATCCCCGTATCGCCCTGCGGTTGGGGCAGAGGGCGCCGGCCGGCTTGCGGCCACTGGTTCTGGCCTGTGCGGGCGGCGTTCGAGACTATGCACCGGCGGCCTATCTGGAAACCGCGCAAGTCCACGGCCAGGTGGATATCGTCAGGATGGACGAGTGCCCGCGCCTGGCCGTCGTCGGAGACCGCTATCTGGCGCCGACGGCCGCGGGAGTCGTCGCCGGCGCCACCTTCGAACACTCGCCCTGGCCGGTGGGCAAGGCAACCGCACATAACCTCGAACCGGTTCGCGCGCGTCCGCACCGTTGGATTGGAAGGGTACGGGCGACCCGGACAATGGCTTCCGACCGGACTCCGATCATCGGCGCCCTGGCAAAGAACCTGTATGTCAGTACGGCGCACGGCTCCATGGGCATGGTCAGCGCGCCGTTCGCGGCAGCCATCGTCGCCGCTCATCTCACCGGCGACTTTGCTCCGCTGGACCGCTCCGTCGAGGCCGTAGTGGCGCCCGAACGCTTCCGGCGGCGCCAGGCGCGGCGCGGATTCCGGATGGGCGCAACCGAGTAGAGGGTGTGTTAGATCACTCCGGGGAAGAGGGCGGCGCGCTCCTTCGGATAATCGCTGAAATGCTCCCGGTACCAGTTCCGCCGCCAGACCGCTCTCGGTAACAGGTTGGCGACGGTCCACACTGCGAATGCGAGGCCCGGCAACGACCAGGTCAGCAAGGCAAAGCCCGCCCACTGGATGATCTCTCCGGACAGGTTGGGGCAGCAGACGAAATCGAAGGCGCCACCGTGGGGCAACACCCGCTGTCGCTTGCCCGCCTCGCGCAGGTGCAGCAGCCGATAGTCGGCCCAGATATTGAGCGCGGCGCCGCCGATCAACAGAACGGCTCCGGAGACGAATCGCGGGTCGGTCGGCCAATGATCGGGGTAGTTGGCAGAATAGCCCATGAACCACCCCAATAAACCGCCGTTGACCAGGTTGAAGCCTGCCGCCGCGGCGCACATGGTGATGGAAAGGGTGGCGCCGCGTTGCGGAACGCGCCAGGGCCAGACGAAGGTGCGATGCGCGTAGTGGGCCAGCCAGAGGACGAGCACGATGTTGCCGATGAGGTGGAGACTGCCGCTCAGGAGATAGATGGCAGGGAAAATGACGAGAGCCGGAAACTCCATGACGAACCAGCCCCACCGGCTGTCTACGCGCCTGCCCAGACCCGTGCCTCCCACACGGCCGACCGGATCCCAGCCGGCCAGGAGGACTGCCAGGGTGGGCAAGGCCAAGAGGGCCCAGATGCCCGCCAGCACGGTCAGGTTGGCCCACTCGAAGCTCATGCGCCCGCCACGACGGGAGGCGCATCGCGCCGACATCGTTGTGCGCCCTCGGAGCTGTGTTCTCTCAGTGGCGTCGTTTTATGGCGTCGATCGCACAAAATTGAATACCCCGTGGGCGATGAGCGTATCGCCTGTCCGTATTTCCGCCCGCAAACTGGCCATTTGCCGTCCGGCCTTGACGACCTCGGCGACCACTTCGAGTTGCATGCCGGCCCTGGCGCCGTTCAGGTAGCTGATGCTGGCGTTCTGGGTGACTCCGGGCGGGCCGATGGATCGGAGCGCATAGGCGCAGGCGGTGTCGGCCATGACGTAGGCTACGCCGCCATGCACCAGGCCCCTGGCGTTCAGCATGCCTTCCGTCGCCGTTGCGCGGATGACGGCGCGACCGTTCTCCGCACTGGCCAGGGACATCCGGTGCTGATCGAACAGGGCACTGTCCGCCGCGACTGCCTTGCGCATCGCGGCGCGCAGATCCTCGAGGCTCTCGTTCACGGCAGCGCCCACCCGTTACCCTGACGGTTCAACACCATACCGACGGGCGCGGCGGTTTCACAAATCCGGGGTTCCCGTCCGCTCGAACGATCACATCGAAACTCGGTGTATTACTTTACTACAACACTGAATAGGTATTAGCGCGCGCCTCCATGGGTGAATGGAAAGACAATGAACCCATCTACCGGCAACTCCTGCAATCGAGTGAGTGGGCGACACAGGACGATGATCGATACCGGGTCCAACGAACTGCGCTGCTCCCGTACCGACGATCACCGCGAAGCGGTGCGGGCATTCATGGAGAAACGCCCGCCGCGGTTCGACCGCCCGGCGTGAGCATCGCGGATCCTGGTGCAATGGGCGGGTCCAATGCCCGTGACCGTTGCCGCTGGATCAAAACCTTTGGTGGTGGGGTCGAGGAGGCGGGGTCTGAGTTATTTGAAATCCTCGGGGCCGTGGCGTTCCGGCACTCGCGTTTCTTCCGGGCCCCAGGGCCTGTTGACCCGCCGGCCGCGCTGCACGGCCGGGCGCGCCTCGATTTCCTCGGCCCAGCGGACCACATGGGTGTACGAGGCGACGTCGAGGAACTCCGCGGCATCGTAGATATTGTGCAGTACGAGCGCGCCGTACCAGCCGTAGTTGGCCATGTC
The DNA here is from genome assembly GCA_965220425.1 of Candidatus Azophilus sp. GTDB lineage: Bacteria > Pseudomonadota > Gammaproteobacteria > Pseudomonadales > Azotimanducaceae > Azophilus. The sequence continues at coordinate 1,701,029 of OZ244830.1, forward strand.
CGCGATCGTGTAGTCGTCGCCGCACAGAAACCGGCGTTCGGCGAGCGTCTGGTTCAGCACATCTACGAGGCGTTTCGCCTCCATGGTGTAGCGGTTGATGCAGTACTCGATTTTCTCCGGCGCATAGGCGTAAAAATGGCCGAAGCCGCCGCCGATGTAGGGTGCGCTGCCCATCTGGAAGAACAGCCACGACAGGCATTCGGCGCGGGCGGCGGGTTCGGTCGGCAGGAAAGTGCCGAATTTTTCCGCCAGGTAGACGAGAATTGCGCCGGATTCGAACACCCGGGTGGGCGGCGATGTGCTGTGATCGGCGAGCGCGGGGATTTTCGAGTTCGGGTTGAGCGCCACAAAGCCGCTTCCGAATTGATCGCCTTCGCCGATGTTGATGAGGTAGGCGTCGTACTCGGCTTCGGCGATACCGAGTTCGAGCAACTCTTCAAGCATGACGGTGACCTTTACCCCGTTAGGCGTTGCCAGCGAGTAGAGCTGCAGGAAATGTTTGCCGACGGGAAGCGTCTTGTCGTGCGTTGCCCCGGCGATGGGGCGGTTGATGCTGGCGAATCTACCGCCGCTTTCCATTTCCCACTTCCAAACCGGTGGGGGCGTAAACGGTGATGTGTCCGTCATGGTTGTCTCTTCTCGGATTTCGTTGGTGATTCGGAGTTTGTAGCGGGTTCTGGCTCGAGCAGGGATCTCCCGCTCAGTGATTCCACCAGGGCCGGTCGTTGAACGACCGTAGATCGATTTCGAAAGTCCAGGTGGATCGGTGTTGCCCGGCCAGGTGGAAGTAAGTATCCGCGATTTTCTCCGGCAGCAACAACCCGTCGTGTTCCATGCCCCGCGTCTCCCGGAACTGCTGGAACCGCTCGGAGCCGAGCATCTTGCCGAGGGTGTCGGGGGCATCCACGGCGCCATCCACAACGACATGTGCGACATGGATGCCCTGCGCCGAGAATTCCGCATTCAGCGTCTGGCAGAGCATGCGCCGGCCGCCCATCGCGGCGGCGTGCGAGTGCTGGCCCGCATTGCCGCGCACGGCCGCGGTGGCCGAAGTCACCAGAATGGCGCCCTTGCCTCGGGCCGCCATGAACGGGCAGACCGACGATGCCAGTCGGAACAAGCCGAAGGCGCCCATGCGCCAGCCCATTTCGAAGGCCTTGTAGCTGGTGTTCTCAAGTGCCCGGTCGCCGATCTGGGCGCCCAGGTTGTACACCGCCACTTCGATCGGGCCGATGTCGGCTTCAACCGCCGCCACCTGGTCCTCGATACTGTTCTCGGCGATTGCGTTCAGCAGGAATCCCGAAGCGGAGTTGCCTTCCTCCTCGATGGCGCCGACCAGCCGTTTGAGGCCGTCTTCGTCCGTGCGCCGACACAGCACGGCGTGATAGCCCTCCCGGGCAAATCGACGTCCCACGTTGCCGCCGATACCGGCGCCCGCGCCAATGACCAAACAAACCGGTTTCATCGATCTCTTCCCCGTTGCAAGGATGTTTCCCGGCTTTGAGACTGGTACACCGCGTGGGTGTTGTCGAAGGCGCCGGAAACCCTGGTCCGCGTTCCGGGGTTCTTCGATTTCCGTAGCAGCCCCGGGAACGACTGGCCATCGTACCAGAGCCGCGCGTTGCAGGTGTCCCCGTGGCGTTGCCCGCATCGCTCACAGCAGCCATTGGCGCCTCGACTCGCGGCGTTGCGTGCCGCGGAATCCGCCGATTCCAGATCACTGAAGACGCTCGATGTCGATAGTAGAAACGCATTCGACAAAACCAGATCCAACAAGCGGAACAGCGATCATGACCAATTTGCTCTATATCAGCGCATCGCCACGGGGCGAACAGTCGGCGCCCATCCAGGCGGCGCAGGTGTTTCTGAACGCATTGCCCGAGGGCGTGGGCGTCGAGCGTATCGACCTGTTCGAGCGTGAGTTGCCCCCGGTTACGCTCGAGATTACGGCGGCCAAACAGAAAGCCTTCATGGGCATGGCGTTCACGGACGAGGAAACGTGCCAATGGGCAGCGATCGTTGACCTGATCGACGAGTTCAAGGCAGCGGACCACTATCTCATGGCGGTGCCGATGTGGAATTTCAACGTGCCCTACAAGTTCAAGCAGTACATCGACCTCCTGACCCATCCCGGCCTGACATTCACGCGCGACGAAAACGGGCCGCGCGGGCTGGTGTCGGGCGGCGCCACGCTCATCTATTCCCGCGGCGGCGACTACTCGCCGAAGGACGGCCAACCGGACCCCTTCGACTTCCAGTCGCCGTACCTCAAGGCCTGGCTGCGGCTGATCGGACTGGGCCCGGTCGATGAGGTCTTCGTGCAGCGCACGATGGCGGGACCCGAAGGCGTGGGCCGGAGCGTTGCGGGCGCAACCCCGCAACTCGAGGCGCTGGCTTCGGGATTGGAACCGGGCTGCAACGCGTAAGGCCTGGCTCCATGATTGGTTGCATCAAATCATCAAGAAAACGAACATCTGATGCGTACAATGGAATCGCTACATGAGAACCACGCTCGATATTGACGGCCCGGTCCTTCGAGAACTCAAAAAGCTCCAAGCCAGGGAGGGCAAGTCTCTCAGCAGGCTGGTATCGGACCTGCTCGCGCGCGCGTTGGAAGTGAGGAAGCGACACCCGCCGCCAGTTCACCGCCAGCCTGGATTGCCACCGATCCATGGATTTTCGATGAACCGCTGGCGCCGGAAGAGGCGATGGCCAACGTGGAGACGCTGCTCAATCTACCCCACTGCCGCTGCCTCGCGGAAGAAGAAGGCTTCCGGGAGACATGGCGCGCCGTTACCAGCGAGACAGCCGTGCGCGGAAAGCCGCCGTATGATGCCGTTGTTTGAGAGCCGGGTATCCGGCGCGGTCTAAATCGCACCGCGGTTACGAAAGCGTTTCCAGCGAGACGGCCGCCCGTAGCCGTAGCCGTCGCCGGGCGCGCCACCAGTGCCGCGGCAGGGTGAAAGATTACGGCTGAACGCGTTGCCTCCAGCCAGAGTCAACCGCCCTGAAACTGCTCGGCGGTATAGTCCCTGGTCAGAAGTTCCAGCAGATGGCCGTTCAGGTCGCGGAAGTACACCCCGCGTCCGCCGTTCCAGTGATTGATTTCGCCGTCGTCGGGCGTGCCCGGGCCACTGCCGTAGATCAGGCCCCGCTCCTTCACCCGCCCGAAGATCTCGTCGAATTCCGCTTCGCTGACCTTGAAGGCGTAGTGTTGGCGTTCGAAGTTTTCGCGAGTGATGAAGTCCAGGGTGAGGGCCTGATTCTCGATGCGCACCGGCGCGAAGTGGCCGAGCGGACCCTCGTATTCGAAGCCGAACAGGGTCTCATAGAAGCGGGCAGACGCTTCGTTGTCGTCAGCGGGAACGATGGTGTGGTTGAGTTCGATGGTCATTGGCCGGGCTCCTCCCTGATGGCGAATGTCGATACGGACGATCGACTATATGAAGGCCCCTACGGTTGTAGTATAGCGCGGGACATGATTCGCGCAGGTATAGTCCGACCGCCCGGCGGGTTTATCGGATCGGCCGAAACCCACCAGATCCGTCGGGCGCGTTATCATGCGCGGCCGAATCGGATGCGGTGAGGAGCAATGGATCTGACAGGCAAGCGCGTAATCGTAACCGGAGCCGCGGGAGTGCTGGGCCAGGCGGTGGCGGCGAGAAGCGTTGCGCTGGGCGCCTCCGTGGCGTTGCTCGACATCGTCGAGGACTTTTCTTCGACGTTGGGCGACACCCGTTGCGTGGATCTGACCGACGGCGAAGCGGTAGAGCGTTGTATCGCCGGCATCGGCGACTTCGATGCGGTTTGCAACATCGCCGGGGGTTTCGACATGGGGCCCAGGGTGCACGAGATCGACGATGCGCATTGGGACGCCATGTTCGACATCAACGTCACCACGCTCAGGAACATGCTGCGGGCGACGCTGCCGCGCCTGGTCGAGCGGGGCCGGGGCAGTGTCGTGAATGTGGGCGCCCTCGGCGCGCTTGGCGGACAGGCGGCCATGGGCGCGTACACCGCGGCCAAGTCGGTGGTCATGCGCCTGACGGAAGCCGCTGCCCAGGAGGTGCGCAAGAAGGGCGTGAACGTCAACGCCGTGCTGCCGAGCCTGATCGACACGCCGCGCAACCGGGCGGACATGCCGAATGCCAACCATGCCAACTGGGTGTCGCCGGACAATCTGGCCAATGTGATCTGTTTCCTCGCTTCCGACGCGGCGGTGGAGATTCATGGCGCCTTGCTGCCGGTGAGCGGCCGCGTTTGAGAACTGCCGCGACCGGCGGCCCCTATGCGCGTTTAGCCCGCATCGCTCACCGACTTTCGTCGCGAGTGCATCGGCGTCCGCAGCAGGAAGTTGGCGAGCGATGCGGGTTAGCCCGCATATCTCACCAAGCCGCTTGTTGAGTCACTGAATGTCATTGCGTTTCAATCAGGTACCTTCGCTTTTTGGAGGTTCTGCCCGGCACAGACTGCGCTGGCCGCGCCCTCGCTGGTCTTTTGCCCGCGTGCGCGCACGTGCTCGCTCCACCATAGGCGGGGCTATGCTTGAAGCTCGCGAGCACGCGCACGGAGCCCTCAGCCGGGGAGCGCGAGGGGCTTGCCTCTCGCATGTGGACCAGAAAATCCTGCGCGGTCATCGCGGCCCTTGGTGAGATATGCGGGCTAGACAGCATCCTTTCGGGTTGCATGCTTTGCGGAACGAAGAGGAAGACCGGACCTGATGCGGCTGGTTTCTCCAGCCGGATTGGACTGACGCCATGTTGAATGATTCGCAGATTGCGGAAGCCGCCCGGGCACTTGACGAAGCGGAGCGTCAACGCCGGCAGATTCGCCCCGTTTCCCTGGACTTCCCGGAAATGGAGATCGCCGACTCCTACGCGATTCAGGATGCCTGGATGGCCATGAAACTGGAGGGCGGGCGCAGCATTCGGGGCCGGAAGATCGGCCTGACCTCAAGGGTCATGCAGCAGGCCATGCACATCGACGAGCCCGACTACGGGACGCTGCTCGACGACATGTTCTTCGAGGATGGCGCGGAGATCGAAGCGGCCCAATTCACCGATCCGCGCGTGGAAGTCGAACTGGCGTTCGTGCTGAAACGTCCGCTCGCCGGACAGGTCACCCTTTTCGACGTACTCGATGCGACGGACTACGTCGTCCCGGCCGTCGAGATCATTGCCGCGCGAAGCTACCGGGTCGACCCGGAGACGGGCCGTCCGCGCGTCGTACTCGACACCATCGCCGACAATGCCGCCGGCGCGGGCGTGGTGACCGGCTGCCGGCGGGTCAAGCCCGCCGAGGTCGATCTGCGCTGGGTGGCCGCGCTGCTCTACAAGAACGGGGCGATCGAGGAAAGCGGCGTGGCCGCCGCCGTGCTCGGCCATCCGGCCAACGGCATTGCCTGGCTGGCGGGAAAATTCGCGCACCACGGCATTGCGCTGGAGCCCGGGCAGACCATCCTGGCCGGTTCGTTTACCAGGCCGGTGATCATCGAAGCCGGCGATACGTTCAATGTGGACTACGGGGAACTCGGTTCCGTTTCCTGCCGGTTTGTCTAACCCGCATCGCTCAGTGTGCCGCCGTGACACGCGAAGTACAAAAAACTTTATGTTTATCAGAATGTCAAGAGAACCTTGAGCGATTCCCCGAACCCCTGTAGAACGCCGGGTTTGCTTTCTGCGCGTCAGCGCGCCGGTCGCCGGGGCGAATACTGCTAGAATCCCTGAGCGGGCGTAACGTTTACAATTGCGTCAAGTTTTGAAAATCACCCGCATAATCAGAAGGTTGCAACACATGCCTGGTCGGTCTGAGGCGCAGCCTCGCCAGGCATGGGTTTCGGAACGCCGCTTGGGAGCTGCGTAGCGGAATAGCGAACGTAAGTTGCCCGTGTCGTGACAGGAGGGAGGAATAGACGATGACCTTGATTCGAAGCGATATCGACGCGCCGCCAGGGTCCCTGCATCGGTTGGATGCTTCCTGGAAGACCGTCCACTGGGGTTATTTCGATCCGGCTCTGACACCGGTTTTGCGTGTCAAGAGCGGCGATCTGGTTTACGCGCAGGCGGTCACCCACCATGCGGGGGATGCGCCCGATCTGATGATGGACGATTCCATCCGCGAGATTTATCGTGAAATACCCGAAGCCGACCGTAACCCGGGTGTACATATCATGACGGGGCCCATCCTTGTCGAAGGCGCGAAACCCGGCGACATGCTTGAAGTGCGTTATCTGAGAATGACGCCTCGCTTCGGCTACGGTTCCAACCTTGCGGCCCATTGGGGTCACCTGTATGAGGAGTTCGGCGAGAAGGAGCGCGTCACGATCTACAAGCTGGACCGCAATGCCAATCACGCCAGGGCCTTGTACGCATACGACTTTCCCGGCAAGTATCTTGTTCCGGGCACCGTCACCGATTGCCCGGCCCACAACCGCGAAGCGGCGCTTGAAGGCGTGCGGGTGCCCGTGCGTCCCCACCTGGGTACCGCCGGCGTCGCCCCGAACGTCAGGGGCCGCACAAGTTCCATCCCTCCGGGTGCCCATGGCGGCAATATCGACAATTGGCGGATTGGGGCTGGCGCCACCATGTATTATCCGGTGGCGGTCGATGGCGCCTTGTTCTCGGTGGGCGACCCGCACATTTCCCAGGGCGATGGAGAGATCAGCGGCACGGCCATCGAAGCTTCGCTCGACGTGTTGTTTCAACTCGTCTTGCGTAAGGACTTCGCCTTTCCGACCCCGCTGCTCGAAACCCCGGCCTGGTGGATCGTGCATGGGTTCGACGAAGATCTGAATGTAGCCATGCGCAACGTGTCGCTCGACATGCTCACCCTGCTTACCGAGCACCAGGGGCTGTCGCGCAACGATTCCTATTCCTTAATGAGCGTCGCCGCCGATTTCGCGGTCACTCAAGTGGTCGATGGCGCCCAGGGCATCCATGTGCGCATTCCACGCGCCATTTTTCCGGAACGGGGTGTGGTTGCGGATCCGGGCTAGAGACAGGCTTTCCGGGGCGTTGCCTATGCTCCGATGAAATTGCCTGGCCGGTCCTTGCCCAGATGGTGGAAATAGGCGACCTGACCTCCGAAGAAGCTGCCAAGGACAGCCGGCAACATCAATTGCGTGCTGCGGTAATCGAGTTCACAGTCGGCGCGCCAGCGGCGGCGTCTTTCAACCCAACTCTGGACGCGGAATACCTTCTTCCGGAACGCCGCCGGGTTTCGGCGTGGCGGGGTCAAGCGCCGCAAGAATGCCGGCTGCCTTCATAAGCCGTGCACCGACGGGCTCTCCGAGCCCCATCTTCAAGGCGAACTTCGCCAAACCGCCAATTTTTCTGAGTTCCTCCAACGCCGTAACGATACAGTCCGCCCCGACGCCTGGTACGACTTTCGAGACAGCAACGGCCGAGGGTCCGACGGGCGCCTGGAGATCGTGGATGACCGGCTCGCGGCCCGACCGGCCAGTCGACAGTTCCCACAGTTCGGCAACGCCGACGCTCCGGTATGTGTGCCGTTTCTTTTCGTCCCGGTGGGAGTGTTCAACCTCGACCACGAGGTCGGGCGGCTCCGCCATGGTTGCATCGATCGCCGCGTCTTCTCCCTTCCGCTCCGCGATTTGCAGGAACCGGGTGGCTTTGTCGCCAATGAAGAAGGATTCGTCCGGATCGACCGACTTCCTCTCAGCTTCGGGCGTCTGCGTGGACGAACGCAACTGAACCACTGGCAGAGCCAGGCATAGCCCGAGCGCGGTAACCAGTTCGGAAGCATTCCAGGACGCCCTCTCGTGCGCTCTGCTCGGCGCCATGAGCACGGCGATGCCTTCGGCGAGGTTGAACCAGACCTTTGGAAATCGCCGGGAAAATGTATCTACCGCGGCCTTGAGGGTTCCGGCGTCTCGGCAGGTCAGGGTAAGCACCCGGGAACCCAGGGACCCCAGGCTTCTTCGCTCGCCGGGGAAGGCGGTCGCCTGTCGCGGCGTCGGGGCGGCTTGGGCCATGATTCTGCATCGTGCGCGGCAACGAATTCGGTGCATTCTACACTGCCCGCCGCGACGCGCGCGGAAACGTTGCCTAAACTCGACCGGCTTACCCCCCGCGTTTCGCGGTGCCGTGCCTTGCGCGCAGGGAGCGAAGCGACCGGAGCGCAAGGCACGGCACCCCCAGGCAAGGCTTTCCAGCGCCTACCGCGAAGGAGTTGACGGCGGACCGGACATGCCGGAGGATACGGCTTCAACGAGGGCAAAAAACCAGGCGGAAACTATCTTAGCTTCGCCCTCAACCTGTCTAAACAAACCCGACCACCTCTTACTTCTACTCCAACGATGCGGACGAGCCGATACACGTGCATGTGGAACGGGACGGAGATGTAGCGAAATTCTGGCTGGATCCGGTGCGACTGCAAAGGAGTGGCGGGTTTCGACCACCGGAGATCCTCCGTACCTCGAGGTTGGTCGAGGAGCATCGCGAACAGATCCTGGAGGCGTGTAATGAGTATTTCGGTGGTTGAGATGCGAATGCCCGAGGTTTCGGACGTTGCGGTTTCCGAGGAGACGTTGCGTGTCGAGTTGAGTGACGGCAGGACCCTGTCCGTTCCCATTGGCTGGTATCCCCGGCTCTCTCACGCCACGGACGAGGAACGAACGAACTGGACGATCATGGATGCAAGACATGGGATTCACTGGCCAGATCTTGACGAGGACGTGAGCCTGGAAGGCTTGCTTGCAGGCCAGGCTTCACGGGAGAGTCAGGCGTCGTTGAGGCGTTGCAAAGAATGCCACGGCGATGGCGGCCACGGCGACACCCCCGACATCCCGTCCATCGCCGGTTTCTCGATGCTCGCCACCATGGACCTGCTGGATACCTACCGCATGGGCTTGAGAAAAGCGCGTAGCGTCACGTTGCCGGACGGGTCGGAGACGAACATGGAAGAAGTCGCCAACTCGCTGTCCGATGAGGACGAGTGGGCAGCCGTCGTCTATTTCGCAAACCAGCAGTGGCGCCCCCACGACCAGCCGTTCGACGCGGCCCTGGCAAAGCGAAGCGCCGAAATTCACGCGGAACGGTGCGAGTGGCGCAAACTGGCCGCCTGACAGTTCTCGACAAGGGATTTCGCAGGGTCGATCCAGTTAGTCCGGCACCGCCCGCGTCCTATGGTCAAGTTGAGTCGAGGTGACGGTGTCTGGACCCTTGACAAACGGCTTTACGTATTGTTCGCCCATCCCACATACTGGAGCCTGGGAGAAGCAAAACAGCATAGGGGGGAGTGATGTTCAACTCGGAACGTCGTAGCGGCGTGGACGAGCATCCAGGCGGTCAATCTTTCCGGAAATCGGCATTCAGATGTCCGCCATGGATTGTTGTCGCGATGATATTCGTGCTGGCGTCGCCAGTGGAGCCTGTTTTCGGCCAGGAGCTGGAAGAAATCCTGGTCACGGCAGAGCGCAGGGAAGAGCGCCTCATCAATGAGCCCACATCGATCTCGGTGGTGGAAGGCGCCTTCATGCGGCAACAGCACATCAGCGATTTTCAGGAACTCGGCAACTATGTGCCGAACGTGCGTTTCGATATCGGTGGCGGCGGACTGGCCACCTCCGCCGCCGGGATGCGTCCGAACATCCGCGGTTTCAGCACCTCCCCGCGCATCCAGAGTATGGAATCTCCCGTGGGGCTGGCCGTCAACGGTGTAGCGTACAACCGGCTGGAGTACTTCGAGACCGCCTTCTTCGACGTCGACCGCGTCCAGGTGCTGCGCGGACCCCAAGGCATCGTGTTTGGAAAAAACACGTCGGTCGGCCTGTTGAGCGTCACGACGAATAAGCCGACGGACACCTCCACGGGATACGTCGACATCGAGGTTGGCGAACTCGGGCGCCGCCGCGCGGAGGCTGCGGTGGGTGGTCCTCTCGCCTCTGGGGTGAACTTCCGCATCGCCGGGCTCACCGACGAGCGTGACGGGTTCATGAAAAATACGACGGCCCAAACCGACCCAAGAGCTTCCGGATCGCTCGGCAGCCACAAGCGCAGGGGAATCCGCACCCAAATCGAGTTCCCCGATCTGAACGGCGCCGATCTCCTCGTCAGCTACGAGCATTTCGATATCCGTGGTGAAGGGCTCGCCACCGAACTTCGCCGTGTGAGCGACAACGTAGCGGCACTCTTTCGCCAGTTCGATGCGAACGCGGATTTCGAACCCGGCAACCGGGTCACCTCCATCGCCGGGGATTTCTCCAGAAGGGTTGTGCTCGACACCTTCCGGGCGGATGTGACCTACGACCTGGCCGGGTGGGGCCTCCAGGGCGTGGCTGGATATTCGATACTCGACGCCCGCCGGGGCGGCGATATCCAGCCGCAACCGGCGGGCGGCTGGTACACCGTATTCACCGAGGACACGAAAGACCTTACCCTCGAAGGTCTCGTCACGTCGCCGGATTTCGGAGGTTTCTCCATCACGGGAGGCGTCTTCTATCAACGAAGCCGCACCGACCCGATCGCAAGCGAGATCAACTTCGCTCAACGGCACATTTTCGATCTCCTCGGGAGCGTGGGACCCCCCGCCCCCGCTGAGCTGCCGCGACCCCCATACAATCCTGGAGCGCCGGCAGGGCCGTACCCGGTCTGTTGCGACGGCATCGAAGAGATCGACCGGATTGTCGAACAGGACAACGATGCCTTCGCTATTCTCGCGCAAATCCACTGGACCCCTGTGGATCGGTTGACGATCACCGGTGGGTTGCGCCTGAGCTGGGAGGACAAGGACGCACGCCTCGTCCAGATCAACAGCAATCCGGCATTTTTGACGGAGCTGACGGGCACACTCGAACTTGATGAGAACTTCTCACGCTCCGAGTCTCACACGACGCCACGCATCGCCCTGACCTATGACTGGACGGACGATGTTCGCGTCTACGCCAGCCGTACGGAAGGATTCAGGTCGGGAGGCTTCAGTTCGCTCCTGTCGAATCCGGAAGCGGCCGACCTGCTGGAGTTCGATGATGAGTCGATTACATCGTGGGAGGTCGGCGCCAGGGCCTACTTGCCCAACCAGAACCTGTCGCTCAACGTCGCCTTGTTCGACATGAAGTTGACCGACTACCAGCTCAACACCCAGGTACCGGTAGGCGTCTTCAACCCGCCCGCGGTGGTCAACGTCGGAAAAGTCCGCGCGCGGGGCCTCGAGGCGGATGTTGCCTGGAACCCCACAGAGTGGCTCACGGTCATGGGCGCCCTGGGATTCAACGATACGGAGCTGGTCGAGTTCCCCGCCGGGCCCTGTGCACGGGACAGGCCAAACATCGACGGCGACGCGGACTCGAGGTGTGATCTCAGCGGCCGGCCGCTGCCGCGGTCTCCGCAATGGACGCTCAGTCTCTCGCCTCGAGTCACCTTTCCAGTCAACGGCACCGAGCTGTTTGGCGGTTTTACGCTCCAATGGATGGATTCCCATATCCTGGCCGAGACGCTCGATCCCCGCTCCCGGGAACCGTCGTTTTTCTGGTTGGATGTCGACATCGGGATCGCGCATCCCACGCAGGGTTGGACGATCACGTTGGCCGCCCAGAACCTGACCGATGAATCCGTGGCGACCGTCGTCGAGGAGATCGGCCTCACGCTCGACACCTACGTCCAGACGGTGCGCCCGCCGCGCCAGGTATTTGTGGGAGTGCGTTGGGATTTCTGAGCGATATACGCGTCTGGCGATTCGGATGCAGCGTCGCTGCCGTCGCGATCGTGACCAGGGATCCGGCAGGTCTCCCGGCATGATGCGAACTGTGACGATTTCCGCAGTCGGGTTGCTGTTGTCGATGCCCGCCGCCGGCCATGGCGAGGCCATCGCAGTAGTGGGCGGTACGCTGATCGATGGTACCGGTACGGGGCCGGTCGAGGATTCCGCCGTCGTGATCGAGCAGGGGCGGGTCGTCTATGCGGGAACCCGGGCCAACGCTTCCATACCCGAAGGATCCAAAGCCATCGACGCCAGCGGGAAGTTCCTCGTTCCCGGACTCGCGGACATGCACAACCACCTCGCCGACGGGACCTTCGAACTGGGGCGCCCCTCCTCGAACGCGGCAAAAAACCTTCGTTGCCTGCTGGCCAGGGGCATCACGACGGTATTCAATCCGGGCGTGGACGTGAACACATTCGTCGAACTCAAACGTCTGGCGCGCGAGAACCCCTCCGAGTATCCGCACTTCTTCGGCACGGGGCCGCCCTTCGCGCGGGAGGGCGGGCATGGCTCCCGACTGGGCAATACTCCGGTCGGGACAGAGCCGGCGCGGGCGCGGGTGCGAGATCTGAAAGCAGCAGGCGTCGATGCCATCAAGCTGCACTATACCGACCTGACCTATGTGTTCAGGCAGCCTCAGCCGATGCTCCGGCGAGAGATCCTGGCCGCGGTCATCGACGAAGCTCATCGTCAAGGTCTGAAGGCCTATGTTCATGCGCCGATCCTGCGGTATGCGAAGCAGGCTCTTGAGGCCGGCGCCGACGGCCTCGTGCACGGAATCGTTTCCGACCCCATCGACGAGGAGTTGGTCACGCTGATGAAGCGGAACAGCGCCGTCTTGTTGACGACGCACAGCATTTTTTACGCCGCGGCGGATCTCGGCGCCTGGGCGCAACGCCTGGCTGCGTTCGAGCGTAGCGAACTCATACCCAAGGCGATGATCCGGGCGGGCATGCAACCGGACAGGGTGACTGCCTGGGAGCAACGCTTTGACAACCTCGCCCGGCTGAGGGAACAGTTGGCGGTTTTGCGCGACAACACGAAGGCACTGGCGGACGCCGGGTTGCTCGTGGTCGCGGGCTCCGATACCAGCAACTCCGGCACCGGCACCTTCCTGGGCCTGTGCAGCCTGGTGGAACTCGATTTGTTGGCCGAAGCCGGCATCCCACCCGATCAAATCGTGCAGATGACGAGCCTGAACGCCGCCAGGATGATCGGCCGGGATGAGGAGATGGGCTCGCTCGAAGCCGGCAAGCTGGCCGACATGGTCATTCTCAACGAGGATCCGCTGGCCGACATCAAGAACGTCCGGAGTATCCACGCAATAGTCAAATCCGGACGTGTCTATTCTCCGGATGAATTTTCGGGGTGCGTTCTGGATGAAGCCGGTCCTGGCGCCGACGTATCGCGGCGCCGGGAACTTCGGTCTACGGCGCTGGTTTCTCATAGCCGAGCGGTGATCGACGAAACGATCCCCGCGAGTCAGACTAATTCCTGGTTAACGGAGGTGCCGAATGAGTGAGACGCTCGAATGTCCCAAGGTGTTCAACCTTAACGAAGATGCCTTCTCGGAAGTCATCCCTTCGACACTGTTCATGATGCATCGGTACGGTGCGAGTATGAGTGCGTCCCTGTTCAAATTCGCCAAGGGCATGGGAGAAAAAGCCCCTGCGGAGATACACAGTCACGGCGAGGAAGTGGGTCTCTGCCTGAAGGGCACCGCCCGGGTGACGGGAACAGACGGAAACGAGTACGTTCTTCGGCCGGGCGACGTCATCATCATTCCCGAAGGATGGGAGCACAGCGGCACGTTCGATGACGACGAGGAATGTTGGCTTTTCTGCGTCGGTTGTCCGCCACGGTTCGATCTCGGTCCGGAGTCGGCAACCGCGGTGCCCGCCGGCTTCGAGAACGCGCAAGGTAGCCCGAAGTCTGAATGAAGAAGTCCAACGTCGGATGACTCCGGCTCAGCCGTGTAGCACACTCAGGCCTACCCAGGAGGGTCACAGGTAATGAAGGAAAAGGATCTTGCGGCAAGAGTGCAGGCCTTGGAGGACATCGAAGCCATCAAGAACCTCTTCGTTGTCTATGCACAGGGATCCGACGATCACAACGATCCCGACGTCATGGTTCCACTGTTCACCGAAGACGGCGTGTTCGAGGTGGGAAGCGGCTACGGAACCTACGTCGGCCACGCGGAGATTCGCAAGTTTCTCGAGGGGGCGCCGAACATCATCAAGTGGTCTCTCCACTATTTGATTTCGCCGCACGTTGTGCTCTCCGACGACGGAAAGAGTGCAAAGGCGTTCGCGTATCTGTGGGAGTTGGCGAATATGTCGAACAAAAGTGGCGAGCTCGAGCCCATGCTGATCGGCGGAACGTATCGGAACGACGCCGTCAAGCTCGACAACGGAGAGTGGAAATTCAGTACCGTCCGGCTGCACATGGATATCATGAGCCCCTTCTACGAAGGTTGGGTCAAAAAGCCGTTTCATGATTTCGGCGTTCCCGGCAGTGACGCCTGATTCGAAAGGTTCCACGGCACGTTTCCATTGGATGGTGCTTTGCAAAGCTATGACTGGAGGTTGCAATGGCCGTTATGACACCTAGCGTGAGCGAACTCGCCCGAATCGCCAAGGCGTACGGGTTTGACCTGTCGACGGCCGAGCTGGAGGCCATCAGGGAACTGGGGAAGGAGACGTTGGGCTCCTATGCCCGCATCGATAGGCTCGAAGGACCCAGGCTTCCGGTGCAATACGCCCGTGATGCGGGCTCCGCTCCCAAGGACGAGGAAAACCAGTTCAATGCCTGGGCGTGGCGCTGTTCGATAAAAGGAGCGAGCGAGGGCAAGCTCGCCAACCGCACCATCGCGGTCAAGGACAACGTCTGTGTGGCCGGAATGCCTTTGAGCAACGGTTCTTCGGTGTTGACGGGCTTTATTCCGAACGAAGATGCAACGGTCGTCACCCGTATCCTCGATGCAGGGGGTGAGATCACCGGCAAGGCGGTGTGCGAGAACTTCTGCCTGTCCGGAGGCAGCCACACCAGTCATGGAAGGCCCGTGCTCAATCCAGCCAATCCGGCATACTGCTCCGGCGGGTCCTCCAGCGGTTCCGGTGCGTTGGTGGCCGCGGGCGCGGTAGACATGACCCTCGGAGGAGATCAGGGGGGGTCGATCCGCATCCCCGCCTGCTGGTGTGGAATTGTGGGGCTCAAACCCACCTACGGCCTCGTGCCCTACACGGGTATCTTTCCGATCGAGAATACCCTCGACCATACGGGCCCCATGACCAGGACCGTCGCCGATGCGGCGCTGCTGCTGGAGGTATTGGCCGGGCCGGATGGCCTCGACCCCCGCCAAGCCAACGTCGACCCGCCCGACAAGGACTACAGTGCGGCCCTCACGGGCGACTGCCGTAACCTGAACGTGGTGATCGTGAAGGAAGGATTCGGCTGGCCGGGGGCTTCCGAGGACGATGTGGACGAGGCGGTGCGCAAAGCGGCGCGAGTGCTGGCCAACCTTGGCGCCAACGTCCGGGAGGTCTCCATACCGATGCACCGCGAGGGCATCCACCTCTGGAATGCGATCGCCTTGGAAGGGGCAACCGCCCAGATGGTCCGCGGGGACGCCTTGGGCTGGAACGGGAAGGGGCACCATGTCTTGAGCATTCGCGATTTCTACGGACGGGCGCGAAGGGCAAGGGCAAACGACTATCCGACGACGGTGAAGGTCGTGACGCTGCTCGGTCAGTACATGAGCGACCGCTACAACGGGCACTACTACTCGAAGGCGCAGAACCTGGGCCGCTCCCTGCGGGCCGCCTACGACGCCGCGTTGTCGGAAGCGGATCTTCTCCTGATGCCCACGCTGCCGATGAAAGCCATGCCTCTACCGCCGGCCGATTGCGATCTGCCGACGTATTTCCGCACGGCCCTGGGGATGCTGCAGAACACCTCGCCGTTCGACATCACCGGTCACCCGGCGATCACCGTGCCTTGCGGCGAGAGCGACGGTCTGCCGATCGGCCTCATGCTCATCGGGCGGCACCTCGACGAGAAGACGGTCCTTCGCGCCGCCCACGCTTATGAGCGATCCGGGGAGGGCGGCACGGGCATGTAGTGTCGATTAGTCCCGTTGTTCATCCAAACGCCTATCTTGCCGGCTACTCACCAGTGGGTTCGTACGAAGAGTTGTCTGAACACTCCATACACGGCCGGTTGCCGCCGTTCGTAGGCCACAGGTGATGCATCGGCGGTCCTTCCTGGGGCGCGAAGCAATCACGGCGGCCCAGCCTGGGTTGACGGGTGACGAGTCCATATCTCCCGTGGCGGGGGAGGAGTTCGAAGAGAATACGCCGGGTGTCTCTCCGGTTCCCAAAGGAAACGCCATCCTGACCGACGTTACGGTGATCGACGGAGCGCGGCCGGAGCCCCAGCCTGGCAGTACACTCGTCCTGAAGGACGGGCGAATTGTTCGCGTGGGAACGCGTCCGCCTACGCGCACGGAACGCCGCGACGGCCAGGTTATCGATCTGCACGGCCTCTGGCTGCTGCCGGGATTGTGCGACGCTCACAGCCACTTGCTGAACCCCCTGCATGACGAGTCTGTTGCGACGGACATCGACCGCTACATCCGAATGGGGCGCGCGGCTGTCGACGCCCTCCGGAAGGGAATCACCACCTTGCGGGTCCTCGGCTCGCCCGGCTTCGGTGACGTTGCATGGCGCAATGCCTTTACCCGCGAAGTCTTTACGGGCCCGAGACTCGTCACCGCCGGCCACATCATCGTACCGACCGCCGGGCACGGGGCCAGTTACAACTTCGGCCAGATCGCCATCGGAGACGGGCCGGACGCAGTACGGCGCGCCGTACGTGAACAGATCGAGCACGATGTAGACCTGATTAAGCTCACCATCACGGGTGGGGTGTTCGGCCGGCGATGGGACAACCTGGATCACACGCACTTCATGGAGGACGAACTCCAGGCTGCGTTCGAGACGGCCCGAGAGCGTGGTTACGACGTCGCGGTTCATGCCGGAAACCCGGAGGCGGTCAAGAGTGCCGTGCGCAACGGCGCACACACGGTCGAACATGGCTACGAGCTGGATGAAGAAGCGATCGACCTCATGCACGAGAAGAGGACGATCCTGGTGCCCACTCTGTGTGTGACCCATCTGACGCCGATGGGCGCCGAGAGCGAATACGAACGGGAGTTCGTCCAGCGGTATTCGATGCCCAGCGAACTCTTCCGGCGGGCGGACGAGCGGCGCCCCAAGCATGTCGCTGCGTTTCAAGCGGCGCTGGATGCGGGCCTATCCATCGCCAGCGGGGCGGATCACCGGCCCATGGCGGCAAGTGCGTTTCTGGAGATCGAGCTCCTGGTTCGCAATGGCATGACGCCCATGCAGGCGATTGCCGCAGCCACTTGCGTTGCGGCGGAGGCTTGCGGGTTGGGCGCGGAGATCGGAACGGTGGAGGCGGGAAAGCGCGCCGATCTGCTGGTTATCGCGGATGACCCCCTGGAATCCATTCACAACCTCAGGCGCACCGCCGTAGTCTTCAAAGCGGGTGAGATCGTCGTGGACCGGCGCAGGGAGGCATAACCGTGCGACCCGCGAACTGCTCCGGAACGCGAGGGCTGGCCGCGTCGTGCGGCCCTTATGCGGTGTGCTCCAGATGAACCGGAGAACATTCCTGGAAGCCGGGGGCGCGGCGGCGATGCTGCATGGCCTGGCAGGCCGTTCGGTCGCGGCTCCCGTGCACATCGCCACGCCCAATCTAGAAAAGACGCGCCGCGTCGGTGCGACCATTCTGACCAACGCCACCCTGATCGATGGGATCCAGCCCGAACCACAGCGCCGCAGGACAGTGATCCTGGAGGAAGGGCGTATCGTGCGGGTCGACCAGAACCCACCGGTCGTCACCGAGCGGCGCGACGGCCGCGTCATCGACCTGGAGGGATTGTGGCTGCTGCCCGGCCTCTGTGACGCTCACAGTCATCTGATCAATCCCCTGCACGCCCCGGGCGAGACGCGGATCGACAGCTACATTCGAATGGGCGGGGCGGCGATCGATGCGCTGCAGGTGGGAGTGACCAGTCTCCGGGTCCTGGGAGCCCCGGACTTCAGTGACGTAGCCTGGCGCAACGCCTTTGCTCGCGGCCTGTTCCAGGGGCCGCGAATCGTCGCCGGGGGCCACACTGTCGTGCCCACGGCCGGACACGGTGCGAGCTATGACTACGGTCAAATCGTGGTCGCTGACGGGCCCGTGGCCGTGCGGCGCGCCGTTCGCGAGCAACTCCAGAACGATGTCGATCAGATAAAGCTTACGATCAGCGGGGGCGTCTTCGGGCATCGCTGGGACGACCCGGACTACACTCACTATTCGCAGGAAGAGATTGAGGCGGCTCTCAACACAGCCGGGCGGCGTGGCTACAAGGTCGCGGTTCACGCCGGCAACCCCGAAGCGGTCAAGCGGTCGGTGCGCGCCGGGGCGCATACCATAGAGCACGGCTACAATCTGGACGATGAGTGCATCCAATTGATGCGCAGGAAACGAACCGTTTTCGTGCCGACCCTGTGTGTGACGTCGCTAACGCCGAACGCTGCTCGTAGCCAATACGAAAAGGAGTTCGTGCGGCGCTGGCCCATGCCGGATCATCTGTTCGAGCGGGCGGACAACCGCCGCCCGGCGCATCTGGCCGCTTTCCGGGCAGCGCTCGAGGGGGGCGTGCGCATCGCCAGCGGACCGGACCACTCGCCTCCGGCCGAGACGGCGTTCCTCGAGATCGAAGTGCTGGTGCGCGCCGGCATGACGCCCATGCAAGCAATCATTGCCGCTACGCGTGTCGCGGCGGAAGCGTCCGGGCTGGAGTCGCAAATCGGAACCGTTACGCCGGGCAAGCTCGGAGACCTGCTGGTCGTGGCCGGCGATCCGCTCGAATCGATCTCCAATCTGCGGCGGACGGCCATGGTGATCAAGCAAGGCGAAATCGTGTTGGATCGCCGGCGGGAGCTCCAGCCGGCGCGCATTTCGAACCGGCCCGATGTCCGCGCAGTCGTTCATGGCGGGAAATCGTGACCGCGATGGACAGGAAACCAGCCTACCAGCGCCTGGGTAAAAGGCTGTATTCGTCGCGGCTTTTCGGATAAAAGGTCAACAATATCAAATATATATATGCTTACCGCCGTTCGGGAGCGATCACCTGAATGTAGCGCCCACAACACCGGGAAATCGGCGCTTTTTTTTCGGATGGTGGATGGTTCTCGTCAGCGGAATCGGTCTGGTCTTCGGCTACATTCCAACGGTCAGCTTCACGTTCGGCGTCTTTATGCCGTTCCTGACCGAGGCCTTCGGATGGACGCGCGGCCAGGTTTCCATGGGTTTCTCCATGTCGTTGATTCCGATGGTCTTCGCCATGCCCCTGATCGGCCGGCTGGTGGACCGGTTCGGAGCCAAACGGGTTATCCTGCCGGCGGCCCTCGTGTTCGGCCTGCTCGTGGCTTCCCTTTCCATGCTGACAGAGCACATCTGGCACTTCTATGGCATCTTCATCCTCATGGGACTCGTGGGCGCCGGGACCGCGCCGCTCGCTTATTCCAGCGTCATCGCACACTGGTTCGATCGGAAGCGGGGTATCGCCCTGGGAGTGACGATGGTGGGCCTGGGGCTCGGCTCGTCGGTCATGCCGAGCGTGGCCCATGTTCTGATCGATACCCTGGGCTGGCGCCAGGCTTACCTGCTTCTGGGCGTTGCCGTCATCATGGTCACGGTTCCCGTGGTCGGCCTGTTCTTGCGCGAGAGGCCGGAAATGCTCGGGTTGAGGCCGGACGGGGAACCCCGGCCACACGCCGGTAGCGTGCAGGGCATGAGCATCCGGGAGGTCTCCCGCACCGGGACCTTCTGGCTGATGTGTATCGTATTCTTCCTCATGGGAATGACGGTGATCGGATGCCTGATCCACCTGGCGCCGATGCTGATGGACCACGGAGCGTCTGCCCGGACGGCTGCCTTGGCGACGTCCACTGTCGGTGTGTCGCTCGTCTTCGGCCGCGTTGTTGCCGGCTATCTACTCGATCGTTTCTTCGCCGTGCGGGTCGCAGTGGTCTTCTTGCTGGGGGTGGGCTTCAGCATTCTGTTGTTGTGGAGCGGCGTCAGCAACTGGCTGGTGTTCCTGGCCGCCTTCATGGTGGGCATGGGGCTGGGGGCCGAATCCGACATCATCCCGTTTCTGGTGAGCCGGTACTTCGGCCTCAAATCGTTCACCGAAATTTACGGTTACACGAATGCATCCTTTACCCTCGGTGGCGTCGTCGGGCCCTGGTTGATGGGAGCCGGATTCGATCAGTTTGGTTCCTATCGCTTCGTGCTTGCCGGCTTCGGGGTTGCGACCCTGGTTTCATTGGCACTCATCACCCAACTGAGTCCGTACCGCTACGGGGCTCCCGGAGCCCTTTCAAACCAGCCCGAACCATCCTGAAGAGTTATCCCTATATCCTTGCGCGGAGAACAATCGACATGAATGAGAACATCAAGGTTGCGGTTCTGGGAGGCGGGCAGGGCGCGCACGCGATCACCGCCGACCTCACGTTGCGTGGCTGCTCGGTGAATATGTGCGAGCTCCCCGCCTTCGCGAAGAGCATCGAGCCTCTTCGCGAGAGCGGCACGATTGAAATCAGCGGCCAGATACAAGGCTTGGCAAAGCCAAACCTGATTACGACCGATCCGCGCAAGGCGCTGGAAGACGTGACGGTCGTATTCCTGGCGGTGCCATCGTACGCACAGCGTCCGTTCGTCGAGTTGATCAAACCACATCTGCGGGACGGCATGACCCTGGTTCTGGTCCCGGGGAACTTCGGCTCTCTGGCCGCTGCCCGCGCGCTGGGAACGCGGGTGCTGGAAGGCAAGATCCTGCTGGCGGAGACCTCATCGCTTCCCTACTTCGCGAGGTTGCTGGCTCCCGGCGAGGTGAACATCACGTTCAGGACGCCGGTCATGCTGGCGGCCTTTCCGGGCAAGTTCACGCAGCGCGTAGTCGACCGGGTCAAGCCGCTTTACGAAACGACGGCAGCGCTCCGCGATATCCTGGAAGCCAGCCTCTGCAACTTCAATATGCTGGGTCATCCAGCCGGGACGTTGTTAAACAGCGGAGCCATCGAATTCGCCGAAATGAACGGCAGGGAATATTTCATGTATGCCGAGGGATGCTCACCTGCCGTGGCACGAGCCATCGGCGCCGTCGATGAAGAGCGCTGCCGGGTGGCCAAGGAATTCGGATACCAACTGACCCCCCTGGTGGAGATTCTGTACAGCCTGGGGTTTTCCGACGAGCCGAGCATCTTCAAGGGGCTGCAAAGTCCGATCCTGACGCCGGGAGCGGGGCCGAGCGGCCTGAAGCACCGTTATCTCACGGAAGACATTCCGTACCTGTTCGTTCCGCTGGGCGAATTGGCGCGGCTCGCGAACGTGGATATTCCGGTCGTCGACGCGCTGACCACGATCGCTTGCGTGCTCAACGAAACAGACTACCGCAGGGAAGGACTGACACTGAAGGCGCTCGGTTTGGATGACTTGACCATTCCTCGGATGCGGCAGTTCCTGGCTGAGGGCGTTCGCCCGGAAAGCGGGCGGAAGGTGGACGCCGCGGAAAACCGAGCCCGCTAGCCCGCATATCTCACCAAGGGCCGCGATGATCGCGCAGGATTTTCTGGTCCACATGCGAGAGGCAAGCCCCTCGCGCTCCCCGGCCGAGGGCTCCGTGCGCGTGCTCGCGAGCTTAACCCGCATCCGTCACCAACTTCCTGCTGCGGACGCCGATGCATCGCGTAAGCGCGGTCGTGCTCCCTACGGCCGGTTTGACATACTGTCGAGTATGCCTGCACCGCCCTCCGGTCCGCGCGGCCACGCAAGACGGCGCCTCGACGCCCTCGCGACGAAAGTTGGTGACGGATGCAGGTTAAAGCATAGCCCCGCCTATGGTGGAGCGAGCACGTGCGCGCACGCGGGCAAAAGACCAGCGAGGGCGCGGCCAGCGCAGTCTGTGCCGGGCAGAACCTCCAAAAAGCGAAGGTACCTGATTGAAACGCAATGACATTCAGTGGCTCAACAAGCGACTTGGTGAGATATGCGGGCTAAGCCGGTTCAAGCGGGAGTGTGCAACGGCGCCTTCGAAGCCGGCGTTCCCGCGGTCTCAACCGCCGGACAACTCCGCCAGGTACTTCTCCGCATCCAGCGCCGCCATGCAACCGAATCCCGCCGAGGTGACCGCCTGACGGTACACGTGGTCGGCCACATCGCCGGCGGCGAATACGCCCGGTACGCTGGTCGAGGTGGCGTTGCCGTCCGTGCCGCTCGCAACCCGGATATAGCCGTCCGCCATGTCCAGTTGGCCTTCGAAAAGACCCGTATTCGGCGTGTGGCCGATAGCGATGAATACCCCCGCCAGGTCGATCGACCGTTCTTCGGCGCCGCCGGTGGAGGCGATGCGCATGCCCGTTACGCCGGAATCGTCGCCGAGAACTTCACTCAGCGTATGGTTCCAGATGGGCTGGATGTTCGCTTTGGCGAACAGGCGGTGCTGCAGGATTTTCTCGGCCCGCATCTCGTCGCGGCGGTGCACGAGGTGAACCGTCTCGGCGATGTTGGAGAGGTAGAGCGCTTCCTCCGCGGCCGTGTTGCCGCCACCGATGACCGCCACTTCCCGCCCCCGGAAAAAGAACCCGTCGCAGGTCGCACAGGCGCTCACCCCGCGTCCGAGGTAACGCTCCTCCGAAGGCAATCCGAGGTATTTCGCCGAGGCGCCGGTGGCAACGATCAGGGCGTCGCAGGTGTAGCTGTCGTTGTCGCCTTCCAGCCGCAAGGGGCGCTTGCCGAGATCGGCGGTGTGAATGTGGTCGTTGACGATGACGGTGTCGAATCGTTCGACGTGTTCGGCCATCTGCATCATCAGTTCCGGACCCTGCAGATCGGCTTGCCCGCCGGGCCAGTTCTCGACATCGGTGGTTGTCGTGAGCTGGCCGCCGACCTCGACGCCCGTGATCAGCACGGGTTGCAGGTTGGCCCGGGCCGCGTACAGCACGGCGGTGTATCCGGCGGGACCGGAGCCCAGAACGATGAGTTGGTGATGGCGTGCCACGACGACCACTTTTGAAAATCGGCGCTAATTTAACTCGGGCGTCTCGCCGGTTGTCCAGCGGCGCCTGCCTCCCGCGTGCCGGCAAAAGACCAGCGAGGGCGCGGCCAGCGCGGTTTGTAATGCTACAGAAAGCCGAAAAGTGCAATAAAGGTGAGTGAAATCAAAAGACAATCTTCAACTCGACAAGCGGCTTGGTGCAATACGCGGGTTAATGGCGGTGCCCACGGGTACCTGATAACGTTGCAGGCATGGCAGAACTCATGGAAGCGGTTCGGCTGCTGGAGCAAGGCGATTGGGCAGCGGCTCACGTCATCGCCCAGGCGAGTTCGTCGGCGAACGGCAGGTGGGCACACGGCATCGTGCACCTGGTGGAAGGCGATATCCCGAACGCCAGGTACTGGTACCGGCGCGCGGGCCGGCAACTGCCGCCGGGTGTGCAGGTCGCGGCAGAAATCGAAGCACTCAAGGGCGCGCTCACCGCCTGAGCGGCATCTTGCCTGAAGCGGTTCAGGAACTGCAGGACAACATGGAGCATCCCGGCCTGTGGCGCGCCCATTCGGGCCGCCTGGCGGCAAGGTCGTCGTGTTCCGGTTGTTCGTCGCAGGGGCGCCGTAGCAGTTCCAGGAGCCGGTTGACCATCGAATAGTCACCGGCTTCCGCCTTGTCGATTGCCAGTTGTGCGAGATAGTTGCGCAGCACGTATTTGGGATTGACGGCGTTCATGGCGGCTCGGCGCGCCTCCCGGCCGGGATTGTCCCGCCGTGCGCGGCCGATGTAGCTGTCGAGCCATGCGAGGATGCGCGCGCGTTTGTCCCCGGCGACCTCGGCGGGCCGGTACCAGGCGTCGGCAAGCGCCGCGATCCCGGCCTCGCCCGTACCGCCCAGGTCGATGTCCGCAAGACCCCGGAAAAAGATGGTCATGTCCGTCTCGGTAAGGCGGAACAGTTGCTCCAGGTCGTTGCAGAGCGGCTGGTCCACCGATGGTTCGAATGCCTTGAAGCCGAGCTTGCGCGCCATCATGCCCTGGTGACCCGCCTGGTAGCCGGTGGCGAACTCGCGCAGCGCGGCCTCCAGCGGCTCCGCCTGGCCGACGATCGGATAGATCGCGTTGGCAAGCTGCAGCAGGTTCCATTGGGCGACCGCGGGCTGGTGCCCGAACCGGTAGCGGCGGGTAGCGGCATCCGTGGTATTCGGAGTCCAGTCGGGATCGTAGTCCTCCAGCCAGCCGTACGGCCCGTAGTCTATGGTCAGGCCCAGAATCGACATGTTGTCGGTGTTCATGACGCCGTGCACGAATCCCACCCGCATCCAGTGAACGATCATGTCCCCGGTGCGACGGCACACCTCCCTGAACAACTCGATGGTGCGCCCGGCGCCGGCCGGACGCCCGGCCAGTTCCGGAAAGTCCGATTCGATCGTGAAGTCGGTGAATCGGCGCAGCAGTTCGATTTCGCCCCGGGCGGCGAGCATCTGAAAATGACCGAAGCGGGTGAACGAGGGAGCCACCCGGCAGACAACGGCCCCCGGTTCGGGGGCCGGGCGCCCGTCGTAGAGCATGTCGCGGATCGCCTCATCGCCGGTGAGTGCGAGACTCAGCGCCCGGGTGGTCGGCACGCCCAGGTGGTACATCGCCTCGCTGCACAGGAACTCGCGGACCGACGAGCGCAGCACCGCCAATCCGTCTGCAGTGCGGGAATAGGGCGTCAGTCCCGCCCCCTTGAGTTGCAGCGTCCAGTGTTCACCCCGGCCGTTGACTGTTTCCCCCAGATTGATGGCGCGTCCGTCGCCGAGTTGCCCAGCCCAGTTTCCGAACTGATGGCCGCCGTAACAGGTGGCGTGCGGGTCCATGCCGGGAAGCGTTCGGTTGCCGGCGAAGACCTTCAGGAACGTTTCGGATTCACACTCCTCCGGGCGCAAGCCGACCAACTCGGCAACCTCCCTGGCGTAGGCGACCAGCCGCGGCGCGGGCGCCTGCCTGGGTGTCACCCGGGAGTAGCAGGCATTGCCCACCTGCCGGACAGCGTTCATCGATTGCGGGTCCGCGGGCAAGGCACGGACGAACCGGTTGTCGAAACGCATGGAGTCGAGGGTGTAACCGGTTGCTTGCAACGGGGCGCTTCACGACGCTGACAATTCGCCGGCAAGTATGGAGAGAGACGGGGAAGAAGGCCACATCTGGCGAGGGGAGTCCCATCGGCCCGGACCTTGATGCGCTCTTGCGGGGTAAATTGGCGGAACCCGGATAAAGTGATACGAAATTTACAATTGGACTATCGAATTTGTATCGCTTTGTGATAGTTTGGCGCAGGCGCCACGACAGGAGCTGGCCGTGTCCGAGGCCCGGGATCTTCAAGCGCGGTTTCAAGCGCGGATCGACAACGAAGAGCGTATCGAACCCAAGGACTGGATGCCGGACGCCTATCGCAAGACCCTCATCCGGCAGATTTCCCAGCATGCGCATTCCGAGGTGATCGGCATGCAGCCCGAGGGATCCTGGATCACCCGTGCGCCGTCGCTGAAGCGCAAGACCATCCTGCTCTCCAAGGTCCAGGACGAGGGTGGCCATGGCCTTTATCTCTACAGCGCGGCGGAAACCCTGGGCGCGAGCCGCGAGGAGATGATCGCCGCGCTGCACGAGGAACGGTCGAAATACTCCTCTATCTTCAACTACCCGGCGCTGACCTGGGCCGATATTGGCGCCATCGGCTGGCTGGTGGACAGCGCCGCCATCGTCAACCAGATCCCCTTGCAGCGTTGCTCCTACGGCCCCTATGCGCGGGCCATGGTGCGCATCTGCAAGGAGGAGAGTTTCCACCAGCGCCAGGGCTACGACATCATGGTTACGCTGGCCACGGGAACCCCGGAGCAGAAGGCCATGGCCCAGGATGCCCTGAACCGCTGGTGGTGGCCGAGCGTCCAGATGTTCGGGCCGCCCGATGAGGAATCCAGACACTCCGCCCAGTCGATGGCATGGAAGATCAAGCGCTATTCCAATGACGAACTGCGGCAGAAATACATCGACCAGGCGGTAGAGCAGGCGAAAGCGCTCGGGCTCGAGATTCCCGATCCGGACCTCGAATGGGACGATGCAACGGGCCATTACCGTACCGGCTCCATCGACTGGGACGAATTCAACCGGGTGGTGGCGGGCGACGGCCCGTGCAACCGCGAGCGGTTGGCTGCCCACCGGCGCGTTCACGAAGAGGGCGCCTGGGTGCGGGAGGCGGTGGCAGCCCATGCGGAAAAACAGGCGCGGCGAAGCGCCTCATCTGGCCGCCCGTGGTAAAAGTTCCGCGTCGCACCGAGACCGGCGAGGCGCCCGGCTGGCAAGCCGCGCCAGGTGACTCGGCCCCGGCGCATGCAACGGCGGTTGCCGGTGAGCAGGAGGCATAGAGGCCGGAAATGGCTGAGATGATGCCGCTCTACGAAGTATTCGTGCGCGCCCGGCGGGGCCTGGAACATCGGCATGCCGGCAGCCTGCGCGCCCAGGATGCGGAAATGGCGCTGCAATACGCTCGGGAGATCTATACCCGGCGACGGGAAGGCGTCAGCCTCTGGGTGGTGCGTTCCAGCGACATCGTCGCTTCCCAGGAAGAGGACGCGCCCGCCTTCTTCGACCCCGCCGACGACAAGCCCTATCGGCAGGCAACCTGGTATGAGCTGCCCGAGGGAGTGAAAAACCTGTGAGCCTGCTCGACTCGGTAGTCGCGCTCGCCGACGATGCCCTCGTACTCGGACACCGTCTTTCCGAGTGGTGCGGCAAGGCGCCGTTCCTGGAGGAAGACCTGGCCATGACCAACACCGCCCTGGACCTGCTCGGGCGGGCGCGCGCGCTTTACGGCTATGCCGAGACGATGGGCGGGCGCAACGAGGACGAATACGCCTATCTGCGCGATGCCCCGGAATACCGGAATCTCCTGATCTACGAACTGCCCGGCGACGATTTCGCCGTGGCTTATGCCCGCCAGTTCCTGGTGGACGTATTCGACCACCTGTTTCTTGCGGAGCTTGCCGGCAGCACGGACGCCACACTCGCGGAGTTCGCGGCGAAATGCCACAAGGAATCCGCCTATCACCGGCGCCACTCGGGCGAGTGGCTGTTGCGCCTGGGCGACGGCACGGAAGAGGGCCACGGGCGCATGCAAACGGCGCTGGAGGATGTCTGGGGGTATCACGCCGAGCTTTTCGAATCGAGTCCCGCGGAGCAGGCGCTGGTGTCGGCCGGTGTGCTGCCGGACCGGTGCGCGCTGGAAGAATCCTGGACGACGGCAGTGCAGGAGGCCATTCTCACCGCGACACTGAAGGCGCCAGCGAACGGCAGGCGGGTAACCGGCGGCCGCGCCGGCGTTCACACCGAACATCTGGGTATCATGCTGGCACAGATGCAGCACCTGCCCCGCACCTATCCCGGGGCTCGTTGGTAGCCCGGTCGGCATCTGTCGCTCATCCGGCATGGCTTTTCATAGTCTTGAAGTGGCGCAGGTAGAGCCTGAGACGGCGAATGCGGTCCGGATCACCCTCCACGTGCCCCCGGCGCTGGCGCCGCAATACGAATTCATCCCGGGCCAGTACCTGACTTTGGAGCGCATCGTCGATGCGGAACCGGTGCGCCGCTCCTATTCCATATGCAGCATCCCCGGCGAGCCGCTGGAGGTGGGCATCAAGCTGCAGCCCGGGGGCCGTTTCAGCACCTACGCCAACCGGGCCATGCGGGCGGGCGATCGACTCGAGGTGGCAACGCCGGAGGGACGGTTCGTCCAGGCCAATGGCAGCCGGAGAGGCTTGAGCTACTTCTGCATCGCGGCCGGCAGCGGTATCACGCCCGTGCTGTCGATCGTTCGCGCCACCCTCGAGGACAACCCCACCAGCCAGGTCACGCTCCTGTACGGCAACAAGACGACGGCCTCGATGATGTTTCGCCACGACCTGCTGGCACTGAAGAACCGCTACCTCGACCGGTTCCACCTGATCCCCGTTTTCAGCGAGGAACTGCAGGACAACGAGTTGTTCAACGGCCGCATCGACAACGCCAAGGGCGCGGAGTTCATCAAGTGCCTGTTTCCTCTCGACGGTTTCGATGAGTTCTATCTGTGCGGGCCCGAGTCGATGGTCTCGGAAGTCACCCGCGGGCTGCGCGACGAAGGCGTCGCCCCGGAGCGCATCCACTTTGAACTGTTCTCGGCGTCCGCCGATGACGCGGCGGAACGCATCCGCAAACACGAGCAGCGGGCGCGCCTTTACGGCAGGGATGCAGCCAGGGTGTCGGTGCGGCTGAACGCCAAGCGCCATTTCTTCGACCTGGAATACAACGGCGAGAACCTGCTCGACCGGGCCGGCGCCATGGGCCTGGACGTGCCTTTCTCCTGCAAGGACGGTGTGTGCGCCACCTGCAAGGCCCGGGTGCTCGAAGGACGGGTGGAAATGGATGTCAACCACGCCCTGTCGGAGCGGGAACTCGCCGACGGCTTTGTCCTCACCTGTCAGAGCCATCCCGTTTCGTCGCGGGTCGTCCTGGACTTCGACGTATGAACCTGGAGCGGTTCGCGGAATCCCTGATCGCCCGGCCCGGCAAGGCCCGCTCCCTGCTTGTCACGTTTTTCGGCGATGTCGTTTCCGTGCAGCCGGCGCCCGTCTGGTTGGGCAGCCTGATTGCCGTGATGGGCAGGCTCGGCCTCGGGGAGCACCTGGTGCGCACCACCTGCAACCGCCTGGCGCGGGAAGGCTGGCTCAAGTCCCACCGTCGGGGACGCCGCAGCTACTACCACTTCAGCGACCACGGCGCGCGGCAGTACCGGCGCGCGGCCTATCGCATCTACGCGCCCCGCAAGCCGGACTGGGACGGTTACTGGACCATCGCGCTGACCCGCGGGTTGGATGCGGCTCGCCGGGCCGAGCTGGAACGGCAACTGGGCTGGCTGGGGTTCGGCCGGGCCGGGTCCGACACCCTCGTGCGGGCTGGTTTCGGCGAGGACTACCGGGCGGTGCTGACCGAACTCGGTCTCGAGGTGCCCGTTTTCCGTGCGGAAAGCGGTTCGCTCGGCAGCACGGAACTGGAATTGTGCCGCAAGGCCTGGGCTGTCGATGCGCTCGAGCACGAGTACGGGCGGTTCGTCGATCGTTACGCTTCCCTGGCCGATGCGGCTGTGCCGGCGCCAGGGACGGCATACCGGCTCCGGCTGATGCTGATTCACGAGTATCGCCGCATCGTGCTGACCGACCCCGAACTTCCTTCCGGCCTGTTGCCTCCGGACTGGCCCGGCGACCGGGCCCGGACGCTCACCGCGCGCCTGTATCACCACTGGCTCGAGGCCTCGGAACAGTGGCTGGCCGAGCATCTCGAACCGGAAAAAGGCGTCTGGCCGGCGCATTCGGCCACGGCCCAGGCCCGTTTCAGGGACGCTACCTGGTCGCGCCGCCGGGTCGTGCTGGCCTGACCCGCGGCTCTCACCGCCTCTCGCCGAGCCGAGTCATGTACCGCGGCCGGAATCCGGCGCAATCGCCCCGGATTCCCGCCAGCACGTATAATCCCGTGGCGGACGCGAGTGCGCTGACGAGGACGAGGAGAACCCGATGCAACTGGCAGATCCTGGACTGCTGAAGACGCAGGCATTCATTCACGGCAACTGGGTCGATGCGGACAGCGGCGCCACCACGCCCGTCCGCAATCCGGCCAATGGCGCGACGGTCGCACAGGTCGCCCGCTGCGGCGGCGCCGAGACTCGCCGGGCCATCGAAGCGGCGAGCCGGGCCTTTCGTGACTGGCGGCGGCGAACGGCCAAGGAGCGGGCCGGGATGCTGCGCCGCTGGTTCGACCTGATGATGGCGCACCAGGAAGACCTGGCGGTCATCATGACCGCGGAACAGGGCAAGCCGCTGGCGGAGTCCCGGGGCGAGATCGCCTACGGCGCCGCGTTCATCGAGTGGTTCGCCGAGGAAGCCCGGCGCGTCTATGGGGACACGATCCCGGGGCCGGCCAACGACAGGCGTATCGTCACCATCAAACAACCCGTGGGCGTCGTCGCCTGCATCACGCCGTGGAACTTCCCCAACGCCATGCTCACGCGCAAGGTCGGCCCGGCACTGGCGGCGGGGTGCACCGTGGTCTGCAAACCCGCCAGCGCCACGCCGCTCTCGGCGCTCGCCATTGCCGAACTGGCCGTGCGCGCCGGAATTCCCGCGGGCGTCATCAACGTACTCGCCGGCGAAACCCGCGCGATCGGCGCGGAACTCACCGCCAGCCCGGAGGTGCGCAAATTGACGTTCACCGGTTCCACGGAGGTCGGCAAGCAACTGATCGAACAGTGCGCGGCGACGGTCAAGCGTACGTCCATGGAACTCGGCGGCAACGCGCCCTTCATCGTCTTCGACGATGCCGATCTCGATGCCGCGGTGCAGGGCGCCCTGGTCTGCAAGTACCGCAATGCCGGCCAGACCTGCGTATGCGCCAACCGGATCCTGGTGCAGTCGGGTATCTACGATGCGTTCGCGGAACGGTTGTCCGCCGCCGTACGCGCATTCAGCGTCGGCGACGGCATGGCTCCGGGGACGGTGATCGGCCCGCTGATTAACCGGAGCGCCGCCGATAGCGTGCTCGGCATGGTCGATGACGCGGTGGACCTGGGCGCCGAGATTCTTGCCGGCGGCAAGCGCGCCGCGAACGGGGAGTGCTTCGTGGAACCGACCGTGCTTGCCGGCGTTCGCCGCGACATGCGCGTATTCCGCGAAGAGATCTTCGGACCCGTGGCGCCCCTGGTGAAATTCGACACCGAGGAAGAAGCCATCGAACTCGCCAACGACACCGAGTATGGCCTGGCGGCCTATTTCTACTGCCGGGACATCGGCCGCGTCTGGCGCATGGCCGAGAGTCTCGACTACGGCATCGTCGGCATCAACGAGGGCATCGTCTCCAACGAAGCCGCGCCCTTCGGCGGCGTCAAGGAATCCGGCATCGGCCGCGAGGGATCGAAGTACGGCATGGACGAGTACCTGGAAATCAAGTACCTGTGCATGGGTGGAATCGAGCCGGCGGCCTAGCCCGCAACCAGTGCGTACAGCGCCAGAACCACGGTGAACGACAGGATGCCCGCCAGCAACCCCACCAGCGCGGACCGGAACAGGCCGTGTAGCTGCCCGCCGCGTTCGGCGTAGTAACCGATGCTGGCCCCTTGCAGACGGCTCGCCAGCAGGTAGGCGAGCCCCGCCTGTCCCAGGGCGAATATCAGGGCGACCCAGAAGCTGGGCGGCGCTGCCCAGCTTGCAAGGAGTACCAGCGCATAGAGAGCCATCCCGCCGATGAGGGTTTGCCTGGCAAGCCTCGCCGAGCCGAACGTGACGTAGTTGTACATCATCATATAGACGCCGGCGATCAGGGAGCCGAGCAGGGTGCCGATGACGATGCCGTCAAGGGAGTACAGGGGCCTGCCGGTGCGGTTGACGGGCGGTGAAGTCAAGGCGGCGTATCCAGCAGTGCCAGCACCGGCTCCAGGCGCGCGTGGCGGGTCACCGGCCCGGCTGCCATGGAACAATTCGTTGACCGATCGATTTTTCGGAATTTCAGGCCGGTTTTATTTGACATGATGCAAGCTGTCGGCGCTCTGGGTCCGGATGGGCATGCGGCGCGGTCGCCCGGCACGCCAAGCGGGCGCGCTTTCCCGGATTTCCGGGCGCAAGCCTGAGCTTTAAAGGCGCCGGACGACCGCGCCGCATGCCCACTCTCTTCCGTGGAATCACTGTCGTTCCCTGCGCGTCCGCGATTTACTGAAATCAACCCGTTGATTTAAATACATTTTTTCTCTAATGTCCAGAGAGGGTACTGCTTTCGCTACGGATCTTATTGCGAGACTCCCTGCGTCCCAGCGGTTCCACCTGCTGCTGAGAAACCGTAACCGTTCGGCCGTCCCGTGGAATCTGCCGGCAGCGATGTGCTTCCGTGTCTGTAGCCAGGCAAATCCGTTGTGAAACGGGCGTCATCGCCTTTGTACGCCCATTCCATCACGGCTTGCACGAACGGTTACCTGAAACCTGCGTGTTGACATGGCGGACCACTGAGGGCCGCGATTCGTTATGCCCTCGATTTTTGCCGCAACGAACGACAAGGCAGCGATTTCCCGGACGGTGCGGAGCAGCGGGATTCGGGATCGGCCGATCATAAGACCCGGGGATGAATCTGCCGGGGGCGCGGCACCCGGCACCGCGATTCCCGGTGCTAACCGACTCTTCGGCGTCACCTTTGCGCAAACAGACTCCGGGGCAAGCAAATGGAGGCGGCTGGAGCGCCAAGAGACGGCCATCGCCACCTGGCCGAAGTCCGCTTGGGGTCAGGGCAAACGGTACTTGGCGAAATTCGTTTCGTGGACTTGTCGATCAACTCTGAACCGCAGCAACGACACTGATTCGTCGACGAAACCGCCTGCAAGGTGGCGTTGCGCGGGAATTTCCGGATTCGGCCACCGCCGCAGCGGTGTTCTCGCGCTGCACCACGCGCGGCGGAACATGTTCCATCATTCGATCTAACGGAGCCGCGTACAATATCGCCAGAGTGTCGCCTATGATCACACTAGAGTGGCCTGGGCAATCGAAGAAGACCGTTGATTGCAGGTGATGTGCCGCTGCGCCGACGTCTGGATTTTCAACCGTTTTGCGTGAGCGGACGCCAATGTTGATTGACCGACCACAAGGCGAATGCTACATTAGAATCGATTCCACCAGGGGTCGTTGGAGGAAGGCAAACTTGCGGTGGGGCATGGGTGCGGTCGCGGTGATCGCACTTTCCGGGTATTGCAACGCCGCGACCCAACAAAATCAGGATAGGTCTTCCGCCTCATTCATTGAGGCGGATATTGCGGATCGTGCCAAACGGTTCTATGAGTCGCGGCGTGCCGCGGCGCACAGTCGCATGCCCGATACCCTCTATGCGTCTACACCCTCGCTGCCGGTGTCGCCGCACGCCTCCAATCCAGACGCTGGTGCCCGGAAAGGACTGAGCCCGGAGCGTTACCACAGCGTCGTACCCCTCTTTCGCAAACGGTCCGACGCCGATGAGGACGAGACGGCGGAAGACGTATTCCGCGAACATGTTTCCCCCGTGGTGCAGGCCAAATGCATCAACTGCCATGTGGAGGGCGGCGTTTCGGCAGCCACGCGGTTGGTTTTCGTACGCTCTTCGAATGGGAACCATGAGGCGCTCAACCGCCAGCAATTCGAGGACTTGCTCGCGGAATTGGATGACGGCGGGAACGTGGTCTTGAACAAGATTCGCGGCGTCGGCCACGGGGGCGGTATCCAGACGCCGGCGGGCGGCCAGGAATTTTCTCGATTCGAGCGGTTCTTGGCGTTGCTGGCCGGCGGCGAGGAGAACGTTCAGGTCGCTCTGACGCCGGCAACGCTTTTCGAAGGCGTCGGCTTTATGCGGTCTCGGCAGACGCTGAGACGGGCGGCACTGATTTTCTCGGGGCGAGTGCCGACTCCACAGGAGTACGCTGAAATACCTGAAATCGGGTTGCCGGCCTCTATCCGCAACTTGATGACCGGGCCCGGATTCCACGAGTTTCTGATCCGGGCAAGCAACGACCGGCTACTGACGGATCGCGAAGGGGGCGTCCTCGATGCCGGCTCCCATGGCCCGTTGATCGAGTACATCAACAAGACCAGTACCTATTGCGAAGACGCGGCGCTGGGCGGCGACGGATCGGAATGGCACGAATGGGACGAGGCCGTCCAATACGCAGCCGTCCGGGCGCCGTTGGAGTTGATCGCGCATGTGACTCGGAACGATCTGCCCTACACCGACATAATGACCGCGGACTACATCATGGCCAATCCGCAGGCCGCCGAAGCCTACGGCGCCACGACGGAATTCAACGACTCAACGGACGTTCACGAATTCAAACCGTCGAGATTCGCCAGCTACCATCTGGTCGATGACTCCAGGATGGTTCGAGAGGCTCTGGCGGATAGCGACTGTCAAGGATACGTGGACGATCCGGGTAACCTGCCCCTCGACTATCCCCACGCCGGCATCCTCAACTCACCCGTATTCATGCAGCGCTACCCTACCACGGCGACCAACCGCAACCGGGCGCGGTCGCGCTGGACCTACTACTACTTCCTGGGATTGGACGTGGAGAAATCCGCTTCACGCACCACGGACCCCGCGGCGCTGGCCGACACCAACAACCCGACGCTGAACAATCCGGCGTGCACGGTTTGCCATACCGTCCTCGATCCGGTGGCTGGAAGCTACCAGAACTATGACGAAGGCGGGCGGTATCGCACCGCCTGGGGCGGAATGGATTCGCTGGATGGTTTCTACAAGGACAATCCTCCCGGAGGCGACGATTTCCTGATCGAGGCACGCTCGCGGGAGGAAAGGGAAACCGTTTCAACCGAGGGGTACCTGCGGTCAGGAGACAACACGGTTGGCATCAAGTACGTGAACGACTATAGCTGGTCGCATATAGGCCTCGACTGGCTGACAGTACGGAACGAGCGCGGCGGCCTAGTGAATCGCTACAAGCTCGGGAACCTCAAGGACGCACACTGCGGCGGGCCCGAAGACGGATATTTCCAACTGAATCCGGGTTGCGTGCTGGGCGTTCCGGTGACCGTTCCCAGCGACGGCACCTACGCGGTCGAGGTGGAAGCCTGGAATTGGGACGACGACAGGAGATATCCCGGCCGGCTGAGAATCTGGGCGCCCGGGTATATCTATCGAGAAGGAGATACCTGGTACCGTGGCATGCGTTCACCGGGCTTCCGTACGGAACTGGCTCCCAGCCCGGACAACAGCGTGCAATGGCTGGCGGAGCAAATCATTGCCGATCAGCGATTTGCGGAGGCCACAGTCAAGTTCTGGTGGCCGGCCGTCAATGGCAGTGAGGTGGCGACGCCACCCGCGGAGGCGGCCGATGCCGATTTCGAGGGCATGCTGTTGGCGGCAAATGCCCAGGCCGCGGAAGTCACCCGGCTGGCGCGGGGCTTCCGAAGGGGAATGCGCGGCGGCGACCCCTTTAACCTGAAGGACCTGTTGGTCGAGCTGGTGTTCTCGAAGTGGTTTCGCGCGCAGTCGATGCCGGATGACGACCCCGTGCGCACGGTGGCCCTTCTGGATGCCGGCGCCAAGCGCCTACTCACTCCCGAGGAACTGGCTCGCAAGACCCTGGCGCTCACTGGGGTTCAGTGGGGGCGGTATTGGCGACAGCCCTGGCACCGCCTGGGTGAACAGCGGCATGCGCTGACCAGTGAATACGGAACCCTGTACGGCGGTATCGACTCGGACGGAATCACGACCCGCGCGCGGGACATGACGGCGGTGATGGCCGGCGTCGCCAAGAGCCACGCGGTGGAAGTCAGTTGCCCGGTAGTACTGAAGGAGTTCTATCTTCTGCCGGATCGGAAACGGCGGCTTTTCGGCGGGATCGATCATTGGGTGACGCCGGTGTTGGAGTTCGGCGAAGTCTTCGGCATCGCCGCATCGACGGCGGCAGACGCCGAGACGCTGGCGGTGGAACGGTCGCTGAGTACGGGAAGCAAGATACTGCGGCTGACATTCGAGAACGACTTCTACAGCGATTTGCAGCAAGCCGACAGAAACGTCCGGTTGGACCGCGTGATACTGAGCAATGTCGATGACGCGAGCGTCGTGACGAGCTACGAATTCGAAGACCACGCCGGCAACGAATGCGGGGTTGCCGAAGGCGATCACTATCTCCTTTGGGGCGGCGGCAACGACTGCGCCTTGCAGGTTCCGCTGAAGGTTCCGTCCGCCGGTACTTATGCGGTCGAGGTGGTGGCATGGGCGGACCAGGCGGGGGATGAACTGCCCAGGCTCCGCGTCAGGATGGAGTCGAACAACCGCAGCTCGATCGGCGCCCGACGGATCAAGAGAAAGCTCGCCGAGTTGCACGACAAACTGCTCGGCGTCCGTGTCGGCATCGGGTCCACCGATGTCTCCAAGGCCTACGAGCTATTTCTGGAAGTCTGGAACCGCAAAAGCGTCCTGGAGGACGATTGGTTCCTCTCGGAGACCGATTG
Source organism: Candidatus Azophilus sp. (assembly GCA_965220425.1). Lineage (GTDB taxonomy): Bacteria > Pseudomonadota > Gammaproteobacteria > Pseudomonadales > Azotimanducaceae > Azophilus. Next base: position 1,736,913 of record OZ244830.1, read on the forward strand.
CGACTGGCAGCACGATCAATACTACCTCGAGGAACTCCTGGACGGGTTTCGGGTGCGCTACAAGCACGAACACGGTGGCTGGCACTATGACTGGAACGGGGAGCGCACCGACGAGTTCTGGGAAGACAAGGACTTGTCCGATCCGGAGGGTGTTGCGCGAACGTGGACGGTCGTTCTGATGGCGCTGCTGATGGATCAGCGGTACCTGCACCTGTGAGCATCCGGGGAGCTTGAGGTGAATCGACGCAATGCGCTCAAGAGCCTGGCCGCCATCGCCGGGGGTCTGAGCGCAGGCTTCCGTCTGCCGCTGGCGCACGCCGAGGACTACCGCGGCAAGCTGTTCGTCTTTGTGCAGGCCGACGGCGGTTGGGACCCCACCTGCTTCTGCGACCCGAAGGCCAATACGCCCGGGGAACCCGTCATCACGCACTGGTCCGAGCGTGAGGACGTGCGGCAGGCGGGCAACATCCCTTACGCGCCGTTCGCGAATAACGCAGCCTTCTTCGAGAAGTACTACGACCGGATGCTGGTGATCAATGGCGTGGACGCGCAGACGAATTCGCACACGGTGGGCGTCACGCACAACTGGAGCGGACGGAACTCCGAGGGTTTCCCCACGACCACGGCGCTGCTGGCCGCCCACTACGGCGCGGCGCTGCCGGCACCCTATCTGAGTTTCGGCGGATTCTCGAAGACGGCGGGCGTTACGCGCTACACGCGCCTCGACAATCCGGACCTGTTGCGCAACATCGCCACGCCCGAGGCAGGCACATGGGGTGGGCATTACGTGTCCGACGAGGATTGGGAAGCGTTGCAGGCCCACGGGGTCGAAACGGCGCGACGCCTGGTCGCGGCGCCCAATCTGATGCCCGGCGCGGTATACCGCAGCGCGCTGTACCGGAGCGCATTCGCGGACAAGGGCCTGAAACGGCTTGCGGATGCGATTCCACCGGAACATGAACTTGAACCCCATGTAGAAAGCGGAGCAATTCCAGGGAGCGGCAACCAGTACGGCAGCGATCTGCGCCGTCAGGCGCAACTCGCGGTTCTCGGCTTCGAGACAGGCGTTTCGGTCAGCGCCGATCTCCTCGTCGGCGGATTCGATACGCACGAGATCCACGATCCGGATGCCGGTTGGCTGTTGGGCAACCTCGCGGACTCGGTCGACTACCTGTGGGATTACGCGGAAGCCCGTGGCGTCGCCGATCGCATGGTCGTGGTCATCGGTTCCGATTTCGCCAGGACGAACTACTACAACTCCTCGGACGGGAAAGATCACTGGCCGATCGGCAGCTTTGTGGTAATGGAAAAGAATCAGCCCTGGACCAACCGCGTGGTCGATGGAACGGATGCCTTGCAGTTCGCACAGAAGATCAACCCGACGACGCTGCAACGGGACGAACTGGGCGGCACCATCATCTACCCCAAGCATGTTCACAAGGCCTTGCGCCGATACCTTGGCATTGAGAACTCGGCGGGCGTGGTGCGCTATCCGTTCAATAATGTGGAGGACTTCGGGTTCTTCGAAAACCCGGCGGAAGCCGATGGCTGAGCACGATAGGCAGGTGATCGTGAGGAAGGATTTATGCGAGTGAAGGCGCTTGCTGTATATGCGACGCTCGTTCTTGCGGCACCTGTGCTCGCCAACGTGAACATCCCCGACGAATCGCTTCGTCGGGGCATCGAGAATCATCTCGACAAGCCGTACGGTGCGCCGATTACGGCGGAGGAGATGGCGACGCTTACACATCTGGATGTTACAGAGGCCGGCGTCTCCGACCTGACTGGCCTGGAGACCGCGACCGGGTTGACCAAGCTGTACCTGGCTCATAACGCGATCTCGGACTTGTCTCCGTTGTCCGGGCTCACGACGCTGACGATTGCGCACCTCCACGATAATGCGATCTCGGGCATATCGGCCCTGTCTGGACTCACTCGGCTGACCGAACTGTATCTTCACGATAATGGGATCTCGGACATCGCAGCGCTGTCAGGACTGACGCAACTGTCCGATTTGAACCTCGAACGAAACTACCTGATTTCCGACATCATTCCCCTCTCCGGACTGACTCGATTGACGGTTCTAGCCATCAACAACAACCCCGTATCCGACATAAGCGCCCTGGGGCAGTTGAACAAACTGACGTGGCTGGACCTCAACGGGACTGAAATCTCGGATATCGCTCCGCTCTCGGGCCTGACCTCACTGGAGCGGCTGAACCTGGGCTGGCTGAATATCTCGGACCTTGGGGCACTAGCCAAGCTAAACGCCCTGACCTACCTGGACATCAGCGACATCGAGTTCTCAGACATTAATCTGGTCACCGGCCGTACCAAGCTGCGGGAATTGCACATGTGCTGCACAGGCGTTTCCGACGTTTCCGGACTGTCGGGGCTGACCGCGCTCGAAACCCTGAGCATCAGTTGGACGGCGGTCCAGGACGTTTCGTTCCTGTCAGGGTTGACCGATCTGAAGTCATTGGGTCTCGACGGTCTTGGTATCACCGATCTTTCGGTGCTCTCTGGCTCAACCAATCTTGAACACCTGTCCCTGCACGGCAATGAAATCTCGGACATCACGCCCTTGGCGGGAATGACCGGGTTGCAGGATCTGAACCTCAACGTCAACAGCGTTTCCGACATCGGTGCGCTCTCTGCATTGACCGGCATGCAGCACCTGAGCTTCGCGTACAACGCGGTGTCAGATATCTCTGCGGTTTCGAACATGACCGACCTGAACTTGCTGAATGCCGACGGCAACGCCATTTCAGACCTGACGCCGCTGTCCGACTTGACCGGGATTCACTGGAGCATCAGCCTGAACTACAACGCCATTGCGGACGTGACGCCGTTATCTGGGTTGACAAATTTGAATCATCTTTATCTGGGCCACAATGACATCTCGGACATTCAAGCACTGTCCGGATTGACGGAGCTCCGTGAGCTCAACCTCGACGGCAACAACATCTCCGACCTTGGCGGGTTGTCGGAGTTGATGAATCTGGATTGGTTGTCCCTGGACGACAACGCCATTTCCGATCTCTCGTCGTTGTCCGCCTTGACCGACTTGCAGGAGTTGTCGCTTGACGGAAACTCGATCTCGAACCTTCCCGGGTTGTCCGGAATGACCGGCTTGAGGCGACTTAACCTGAACGACAACGAACTCTCGGACCTGACCCCCCTATACAATCTCACGGAGTTGACAGAACTGTATCTCCGGTACAACACCATCTCGGACGCCACGGCGCTTTCCGGTCTAACGCAACTCACGGATCTTTTGCTGGACGGCAACACCGTTTCCGATCTCGAACCATTGTCGGGGCTTCGCGGGCTGAGGGAGCTGTATTTGAGGCATAACGGCATCTCTGACGTGTCTTCGCTGTCGGCTTTGACAGGATTGCGGGAATTGTCGCTGAGCGGCGGAAACACCGTTTCCGACGTATCTTCGCTGGATAGCCTGACCGGGCTGAACGGGTTGGGCCTCGCAGGGAATAGCGTCTCCGATCTGTCGGTATTTTCCGAATTTCACGATCTCGAATGGCTGAATCTCGGTCACAATGAGGTTTCGGACATCTCACCCGTATTCGAGCTACCCAGCATGAGGTGGGTGAACTTCTACGCCAATCCCCTGGACAATGCCGCTTTCGAGACGCACATACCGGCGATGAGGGAGCGTGGCGTAATCGTGAGCAACTAGCCGAGGCCGGATTGCGCAAGGTTCGTTCCCAATACGCACACCTGAAGTCGGACCATAGCAGTTCTCGCAGCGGATTCGCTGCGCTGACGCGCAGGGAACTGGCGTCCAAACCTGACACCTTCCGTATCCGTTATAACGACGGTCGCGCTGGGCGTGAAGGATGTGCAGTTACTGGTGCACACGCGCTAGCCCGCATCCGTCACCAACTTTCGTCGCGAGGGCGTCGAGGCGCCGTCCTGCGTGGCCGCGCGGACCGGAAGCCGGCGCCGGCGTACTCGACAGTACGTTAAGCCGGCTGGAGGGAGCACGGCCGCGCTTACGCGATGCATCGGCGTCCGCAGCAGGAAGTTGGTGACGGATGCGGGCTAGCAGTTTGTCCCGGACCGTAATCGGCGTTTTGACGCTGGCGGCGCGGCCTGTCGGTCGCGACCCCGTATGCAACAGTGAACGTCCCGCCACGGTCCCGCCCAGCGCGACCGTCCAACAATACTGGAGGGTTTCGAGGTGACTGGCAGGAAAGCGGAACCGCTGGAAGTCGTTCCTTCCGACTGCGCGGGGATCGACGTGGGCAAGCGCAAACACCACGTGGCGGTGGATTCGTCCCGGTTCGAGAATCCGGTGCGCCACTTCGGGACGTTCAGCGCCGATCTGGAGGCGATGGCCGACTGGCTGAGTGCGTGCGGGGTTCGGCACATGGCGATGGAATCCACGGGCGTGTACTGAATCCCGGTGTTCGAGGTGTTCGACCGGGCGGGATTCGAGGTGCATCTGGTGAACCCGTGCGCGACCAAGCAGGTCAGCGGGCGCGATTGGCGCGCGACGGCGGCCGCACGGTGCGGCACATCCTCAAGGCGCTGATGCAGATGAACGTGCAGTTGGACAAGAGGTTGCCGTTCTACGGATAGCCGCAGACGTTACCGACAATTTTATCTGAGGGCCTGGCGATCAGGCTCGTGGAAAGAGACGCTGATCCCACCAAACGGGTGTCTCCAGACCGACCGCCAAGCCCTTGAAATCCGGATGTCGAGCGTTGATGACGACATTGCGCTCCATGCGCGCGACGACAGATGGGACGATCAGGATCGCACTTCGGTTACCGGTATACCATTCCCGCCCGAAGCGCCGGGATGCTTCCGCATTCGCCTTGAACCATTCCGGTACCGTGTCGGCCGTTGCGACCTCATAGCTGGTTCCCTTTGGAATCGTTATCTCGATGAAATGCCGGTTCGGAGGCAAAACTCCATTCCAGTGCACCAGCATTTCCAACATTGCGGTCGAATAGGTCTCGGAAGCGTAGATTATTGCAGCCCCAGCCTCATGCCACCTTCCCGAGATCCGTTTGGCGCCTTCGGTGCTCCACACGGGGAACTTTCCCGCCGGGTCGCCGATCCGATAGGCACGCATCGTCTCCGGGAGTTCTCGCGGCATCGTCAGGGCGCGACGCCAGCCTCGGCCCGGCGAATGAGGTTCAATACGGCATCGGCGCCGGCTGAGCTGGACCGTGCCATGTCGAAAGGCGTTTCCCCTTCCAACAATGGATGCGCTCGATGCAGGAACTTGTCGATTGCTTCCCAGTCCCCGCGATACGCACTGCTCACCGCATCGACGACACGGCCGATTTCGTAGAGCCTTTCGCTGAGTTCCCTGGAGAGCGGCTTTTTCGCCTTGCGCACCCGCCTGAGCGTCGCCTCGGGGACTACCGGCCCGACTACTCTGCTCCTGCCCAGCACCTCGGCTAGAGCCAGGGCCGCCTGCGGCAGCAAGCCGCCGGAGATGCGTCGCGCAAGTTGCACATCGCTCTGCATATTCGGCTCATCAATGGCCAACAGTCTCGCAACCCGCGTGGCTTCACTCGCAGGCATATCGCTTGGGTCGGCGTAGGCTTGGAGGTTCATCGATTTCTCCTCTGGGACACATCGTCATATGACGACCATACTGCGATCATTTGACGACATCAAGGCTGGGCCATCGCTTCAACCCGAGCGACTGGCGATCAGTTACAGCGCTACCTCGCCTGCATGCGCATGGTGTGCGACAACCCTTACATCCTCGACAACAAGCCCTACGAGTGTCCCAAGATCGACGAGATCGAACGCATGCTTCCCGATTTGTTGGAAGATCCGGAACGCAAGATCATCGTTTTTTCCGAATGGGTGCGGATGCTCGGCCTCGTGCGCGAATACGCGGTGCAAGCCGCTGTCGAGTTCGCGTGGCATACAGGCAGCGTTCCCCCGCAGCGCCGCCGCGCCGGTGAAGACCCTGGTGAGTTGGGTTGCCGACTTGATCGACGCATCGCGTGGAAGTGGTTCAACCGGGCCGGCCAAACGCTCTTGGAGACCGAACGACGAGACCGCGGCAGCGTGAAAAACCGCGCTCTCCTCACGAGGTTTCGTCATGTTCCCTGAGAGGCATCGCCTCGTCAGGCACTGTCTCCAAATCGGGCGATTAGCTGATCCCCCGTGGCGCAGTCGATGATCCATTCGCCCACTTCCGCAAGGCGGGCGGCGTCGTCGATGCCCGCCAGCGAACCGGCGAACCGGGTGGCCGTATCGGCGCCGAACTTGCGCGCCGCCTGCCGGCACAGCAGCTCCCGCTCGCCGGCAAGACCTCGCTTAACACCTTGCTCGATGCCTCGCTCAATGCCCTGCGCCCGGCCCTCGTCGCGGTACTTGTCCCGCCACGCCCGGGCGCGCGCCGCAAAGAACGGCTCAAGTTCGTCCGACTCGTGCAATCGATCCACTTCCGCCATGTCCGTAATCCCCAGGTCCAGGTTGATCCGGCGTTTCGCCACCCGTTGCGCCCACAGCAGCATCACTTCCCTGAGCGGCTTCAACTCCGGCGCATCGAGCCGCCCGCGCAATGCCGCCGCCTGCGTCGCGATCCGCTCCGGCGACGGATTCTCGAACGCGCTCAGCAGCGCCGCCGCGTTGTCCGTCCGCAAATCCTCCGCCGCTACCCGTAGCGTGTCAAGCACCAGGTAGCCGTCGCCCGCGAACAGCGGGTCGGCCCGCGACGCGGGGTTCGCCCGCTGTCCGTCGCCGGCTTTGGCGCCGGGGGTGACCAGGTCGATGACCCGCCGCGCCGCGCTCCATGGCGAGTCGCCGTTGTGGATCACGACGGGCAGCACCGGCGGCAGCCGGTCGTCGATCCCGAACCGCTTGCCGCGCCACCGTTCCATGTGCAGGTTGTCGACGTGGTTGCGGATGCGCAGCGGCATCAGGAAGTCGATGTCCGACTGAAACTCGAGCATCAGCACCAAGTAGAGCCACGCGTCCCCGTCGCTGTCTCCGCTCCGGTCGCGAAACTGCGCCCGCCAGACCATGTCGTTGGCGTGGCGGCGCAGGTTCCTGGCATCGCCCGTCACGGATTGTTCGTGGACACGCCGCAGCGTGGCGAAGTCCAGCGCGCCGACCAGTTCGCGCGCGCCATGCAGGTCGCCGACGAGCCAGCGCACCAGTTCCTCGACCATGAAGGCATAGCCGAAGATGTCCTTGTAGGTGGAGTCGGGCTTCATGACGCCACGGTAGCGCGGCGAAACCGGCGGGCTAGCGGACATCGGCCCCTGCGCGTGTGAGGAAAGGCCGCGCCGCAGGCCCCTCCAGGCAAAAAACAATCGCACATAGGAATCGCCTGTGATGCGGAGTATGAGAAGTGTTATTGTTCGGAACGCGTGACGCGTGAGCGGTAAGGCGCGTGAAGGCGCGGTCTCAACGGTTGGCGGGGGCCGGGTATGGGAAGCGAATTGGCGCGGCGCAGAGGTTTCGCCGTGCGCGGCTGACGCCATGAACGGCCCGACCCGGGTTGTGGCGTTAACGGTGCTGGTTCTGGTGGCCGGCATGGCTGTCGATGCGTCTGCTGCCGCGCGCGGCGGCGAGCGCGTGCGACAATGGGCGGAAGCCGTGGCGTGGCAGGCGGCCGAGGCGCAACGCCGGCAACGCGAGGCACGGCCGCGCTTGGAATACGAACGCCGCCGGTCGGCGGCGCACGCCCGCATGCCCGATACAATGTACGCCTCGACGCCGAGCGCCTTGGCAAAGGCAGAATTCTCGTGCCCCGCCCTGGTCGATGAAGACACCCGGTACATCTACCGGCGGTTTCTGGAGGAGCGACGCGGCTACCTGACGATGCCGGGCCCCGCCGCCATAACCTCCGGCAAGGGTGCGCAGGACACGGGTATAAAGGTCTTTTCGGCTCATCGGCAGGACTTGATCGAAGGCCCGTCCTCGTGGTTGAAGTCCCAAGACAAGGACGACCCACTCAACCACCTGCTTCAGGCCTCGGCCTGGGCGCCGACCGCTTACGAGTCCAAGTCCGCATCTGAATCGACGCATCACGTCTACCTGGTGCCTTCGGCCTCGGAGCCCCTTCGCGAGGGGTTCGTGCGGGTCATCAACCACTCCGACGAAGCCGGCGAGGTGATGATCGATCCGATCGACGACAGCGGACGACAGTTCGACACAATCACTTTATCGATCGAAGCCAACGAGACCGTCCACTTTAATTCCGGCGATCTGGAGACGGGCAATGAGGGCAAGGGGCTGTCGGGCAGTACAGGCTCCGGCGAAGGCGACTGGCGTCTGGCGTTCTCGAGCGACCTGGACATCGAGGTGCTGTCGTATATTCGCACCGGGGACGGCTTTCTGACGGCCATGCACGACGTGGCTCCCGTAGAAGGCAATGTTCACCGAGTGGCGATCTTCAACCCGGGATCGAACAAGAACCAGGTGAGTCGCCTGCGGCTGATCAACCCGACCGACACGACGGCAAACATCACCATCCGGGGGAAGGACGACAAGGGCATGCCGGGCTCAGGCGAGGTCTCGCTATCTCTGGATGCGGGAATTTCGAAAGAGATCAGCGCTGAACAGTTGGAGGAAGGCGGTACCGGCCTTGCCGGGATGCTGGGCGACGGGTCGGGCAAGTGGCGCCTGGAGATCGAGTCCGAACAGGCTGTTGTGGCGATGAGCCTGCTGGAAAGCCCGACCGATCACCTGACGAACCTTTCCACCGTACCAAGAGAGTTGGAAGACGGCGTGCACAGCGTGCCGCTGTTCCCGGCGGCGGGGGATGACTCGGGCCGACAGGGTTTTGTGCGGGTGGTCAACGGCTCGGCGACCGACGGCGAGGTCAGCATCAAGGCGTACGACGAGACGGAGCGGGACTACGAGGCGCTGACGCTCACCATCAGCGCCAACGAGGTAGTGCACTTCAACTCGGACGATCTGGAACAGGGCAGCCCGCAGAAGGGGTTGTCGGGCGGCACTGGAGCGGGCGAAGGCGACTGGCGGCTGGAGTTGACGAGCGACCTGGAGGTCGAGGTGCTCTCCTACATCCGCACGACAGATGGCTTTCTCACGGCGATGCACGATGTGGCGCCGAGTGCGGAGACTCGCCACCGGGTGGCGGTGTTCAACCCCGGGAGTAACCGGAACCAGGAGAGCCTGCTCAGGCTAATCAATCCAGGAGACGAGACAGCCGCGGTCACGATTACCGGTCTCGACGACAAGGGCGCAGCCGGTACGAGTGCAGTAAGTCTGTCCGTTCCAGGAGGGAGTTCACGCACGGTCGGTGCGTGGGATCTAGAGTCCGGTGCGGAGGGTCTGAACGGTGCACTGGGCGAAGGTGTGGGCAAGTGGCAGCTGATGATCGAGTCGAACCGTCCGGTGGTGGCGATGAGTCTGCTAAGAAGTCCGACGGGTCACCTGACGAACCTGTCGACGGCGCCGGTTCGGGGTGCAAAAGGCGGTTCGATTGAGGAACCGCAGACGGCGGAAGCCGTGTTCCGGCAGTTGATATCGGGTCCGATCGTGCAGTCGAAGTGCATCACGTGTCATGTGGAGGGCGGCGCGTCAGGGAACACACGGCTGGTGTTTGTGACGGACGAGAACCCCGACCATGAAGCGATCAACCTGCGGGTGTTCGAAGACTTTCTCGACGAAGAGGAGGACGGAGCGAGTTACATCCTGAACAAGATCCAGGGTGCGCTTGGACACGGAGGCGGGATACAGGTGGCGGCGGGCACCAACGAATACTCGCACATGGAGCGTTTCCTTGGGCTATTGCGCGAAGACGTGGGTCCGGTCTCGATCTCGCCGGATACCCTGTTTGATGGGGTGACGATGGAGTCGGCGCGCAGCACGCTGCGCCGGGCAGCGATCGTCTTTGCGGGCCGCATACCGACGGCCGAGGAGTACGCGTCTATCGATCTGGGGGGGATGGACGGCCTCCGAACGGCGATTCGCGGAGTCTTGAACGGACCCGGGTTCCACGAGTTCCTGATCCGCGGAGCCAACGACAGGCTCCTCACGGATCGTCGGATGTCTGACGTCTTCGAGGGCAACGGGCGGGGGTTCTTTGTCGAATTCTCCAACAAACTCTACGAGCTCCATGTCGAAGGGGAGGAAAGCGATGACCTGGCGGCTGTCGAATTCTGGAATGGTGCAGTGCACTACGGGGGCGGTCGCGCTCCCTTGGAACTGATCAAACACGTCGTCGAGAACGACCTGTCTTACGCGGAGATTTTAACCGCAGACTACATCATGGCGAACCCGCAGACCGCCGAGGCGTACGGCGCAAAGACGGCTTTCGACGATCCGTCGGACCCGCACGAATTCCGACCGTCGGAGATCGTGACCTACTATCGTATGGGAGAGGGTCGAGAGGAGGAGTGCCTTCCGAACGGGGTCTGCCGCATTGTCGATCCGGGCCCGCTCGCCACGAACTATCCGCACGCTGGGATACTCAACACGACGAGCTTCCTTCACCGCTACCCCACGACTGCGACCAATCGGAACCGCGCCCGATCACGCTGGACCTATTACCACTTCCTGGGGCTCGATGTCGAAAAGTCCGCCTCGCGCACCACGGATCCTGTGGCGCTTGCCGATACGAACAATCCGACCATGCACAACCCGGCTTGCACGGTGTGCCACCGGGTGCTGGATCCGGTGGCGGCGGCGTTCCAGAACTACGGGGACGAAGGGTACTACCGGGACCAGTGGGGAGGACTGGATTCGTTGGATGGGGATTACAAGGAGGGCACCGACTCGTTGGTGAAGGTTGAGGTTGCAGGGGATGTGTACAAGCAACGAAAGACGTTTGAGGAACCAGTTTGGTTGCAACCTGGCAGCTCGCTTGTCATCAGGCACTATCAGAACAATGGTTGTGGCGAAGACGGTGAGCAGACCTGCGGTCGGGATCTCAGGATCGAGGATTTCCATATTCGTGATGATGCTGACCGCGTTGTGGATCGCATTGAGTGGTCGGAATTGGACGAACATTGCGAATACGACGGCCAATACGAGGCCGGGTCAAGCGGCGAGGACGATCACTACCGATGGTGGGGTTGGGAATGCCATGAGATTCCCGTTCAGCTGGAGGCGTCGGGTCAATACACACTGAGCATCACTGCTTGGGCCGATCAATCCGGCAGCGAGGTGACTTCGTTCAAGTTTGGCGTGAATCTGTACCAGACAGGCGACACCTGGTACCGAAACATGCGCCCGCCAGGTTTTGATGGAGAGGACGTTGCTGATACTGCTTCGAGCTTGCAGTGGCTCGCACGCAAAATAGTCGCCGACCAGCGGTTTGCGGAATCGACGGTAAAGTTCTGGTGGCCCGCGATTATGGGCAGCGAAGTCGCAGAGCCGCCGGGGGATTCCGGGGACGCGGATTTCGAAGGCCAGCTATTGGCCGCGAGCGCCCAAGCGGCAGAAGTCGAACGCCTTGCCGGTGGGTTCCGGCGGGGTTTCGGGCGCGGTTCACCGTACAACCTGAAGGATCTACTTGTAGAGATTGCGCTTACCCCTTGGTTTCGAGCCGAATCCGTTGCGGACTCCTCGCCGAACGTCCGAACCGCGTTGGCACGGGCTGGGGCGAGACGGCTGCTGACGCCGGAGGAACTTGCACGCAAGACGTTGGCCACTACGGGATTCCAGTGGGGCCGGCCGCGGGACCCAGTCGGGGGACAGTTTCACCTGAGCAACGCGGGCAACCTCGCTGATCCCGAGTCCTATGGGCTTCTTTACGGCGGCATTGACTCGGACGGCGTCACGGAACGCGCCCGCGACCTGACTTCCATTATGGCAGGGGTGGCGCAGAGCCATGCGCTGGAGACAAGTTGCCCGGTCGTGATGCGCGAGTTTTACCTGCTACCAGAGGAAGAGCGGCTACTGTTTGCCGGAATCGGGAGCGAAGTCACGCCGGCACGAGAATTTGGCGGCACATTCGTGGTGGAGGCTGCATCGCGTGCTGAGATGGAGACCGTGGAGGTCTCAGGTCATCTGCGGTCGGGCGAGGTGATGGTGAAGCTGGCATATCTCAACGACTACTGGGGCGGACCGACGGCAGACCGCGACCTGCTGCTTGATCGGGTTGCTGTGTGGCGCGGGTCTGAGGTCGTCTACGAACTCGAGATGGAAGATCATGAGCATCCGGTTGATTGCCATCACATCGAACAGGGAGCCTTCCACCTTTCCAGCAGTGGCGCCGAGTGCGTGCTGACGGTTCCCGTGGACATCCCGAGTGACGGATCGTACCGAGTTGAGGTCGGCGTGTGGGGTGACCAGGCAGGCGACGAGTCGCCCATACTAGACATCCTGGTGGAGTCCGACACGGAACGATCCGCAGGTGCGCGGGCGATCCGGAGCAAGCTGGTCGAACTCTACGAGCGACTGCACGGCATTCGCGTGGCGCCAGAGTCGTTCGAGGTGTCGGACGCTTACGAACTGTTTGTTCAAGTTTGGGATCGCAAGCGGTCGACAGGAGTGGACTTTGACGAGTGGAACGAGAATGTCGGTTGTGACTGGACCTCCGATCGGTTCTTCCTGGACGGAATCGTGGACGGCGCATGGGTGTACCGAGAGGATTGGGGCGACGGATGGGGAGCGCGCCACGATTGGGACTGGGACACCATCGACGCCCACTTCAATGCAATTGACTGGTCCGATTCCCACGGCGTCGCCCGCACCTGGAAGGTGGTGCTGGCGTATCTGCTGATGGACTACCGCTACTTGTATCTGTAGAGGGGGTGAAATGCAGCGACGAACTGTCCTCAAGGGCTTGCTTGCCGGAGCGGTCGCGGCGGGTTTCAGCTTGCCTCTGGCTAACGCCAGCAACTACCGTGGCAAGGTGTTCGTATTTGTCCAGGCCGACGGCGCCTGGGATCCGACGAGCTTCTGCGACCCGAAGCCGAACAGTCCGGGCGAGCCGGTGATCAACCACTGGGCGGAACGTGACGATGTGAGGCAGGTAGGGAACATCCGCTATGCGCCGTTCGCCCACAACGCGTCTTTCTTCGAGAAGTATTACGACCGTATGCTCGTCATCAACGGCGTGGACGCGCAGACGAACTCGCACACAGTCGGCGTCGTGCACAACTGGAGCGGACGCAATTCGGAAGGCTACCCGGGAATGGGCGCCATCCTCGCGGCGCATTACGGTGGCGGACTCCCCGTGGCTTATCTGAACTTCGGCGGGTATTCCGAGACTGCTGGCATCGCTCGCTATACCCGGCTCAACAACGCCGGGCTATTACGCAACATCGCGGCACCGGCCGAGTACGAGAATGGCGATGGGCGTCACCTCGCGGAGGCCGACTGGGAAGCCATCCGGGGGCGGCTGGCGCATAAAGCCGCTCGGTTGACCGAGGAGAAAGGGCTGTTGCCAACGGATGCGCGCAATCGGAACTTTTTCGAGACGGCTACCCAGGGGTCTGAACTGCTGCGCGGCTATGCCGATTCGATACCGGCTGAGCAGGATTTGGAGGAGCCTCGACAGTGGGCGGGTCCGGACAACCGTGTCGAAACCGACGACGGCATCCGCCGACAGGCACAATTGACCGTTCTGGCATTCAAGGCGGGCGTTGCCGTCAGTGCGGATCTGTTCATCGGCGGATTCGACACCCACTCGTTGCACGACGCTTATCAGGGATGGCTGCTAGGAGCGCTGACGGATGGAGTCGACTACCTCTGGGACTACGCGGAGGAGCACGGCGTGGCCGACCGCATGGTGGTTGTCATGGGTTCGGATTTCGGTCGAACCAACTTCTACAACTCACAGCAAGGAAAGGACCACTGGCCGATCGGGAGCTTTGTGATCATGGAGAAGAACCAGCCTTGGACGAACCGGGAGGTCGGCGAAACGGACGACCTGCACTTTGCGCGCCGGATCAACCCAACCACACTCGAACGCGATGATGCCAATGGCACCATCATCTACCCGAAGCATGTCCATACTGCCCTGCGGCGATACCTCGGCATCGAAAACACGCCCGGTGCGCAGCGGTTTCCATTCAACAACACCGAAGACTTCGCGTTCTTCGGGTAGACCGAACCTACTTGTCAATCCGCTCAGACCTCTACCATTCGTAGTCGAGTTCGGCAGCGAAACTCGTGCGTACGATACTGACAATTCCGTGGCCAATTGCCCTGCTGCTGGCGGTACTCTATCCGCTACAAGGTCCGGTAGCAGACGAGCGCGACGACGCGTCGAATCCGGCGCAAGCGCTTCGCACCCCGATGCCCGACGCAGCCAATTCGCGCGAGCCCGAGTCCCCTTCGGCCCGCAGGAAAACCGGCGAGGAAGTCGCCGAGCAATGCAGCGAGTGCCACGGCGAGGGCGGCCACAGCGATACCCCCGACATCCCTTCCATCGCGGGCTTCTCGATGCTCGCGACCATGGATCTGCTCGATACCTACCGCATGGGCCTGAGACAGGCGCGCACGGTCACGCTGCCGGACGGGTCGGAGACGAACATGGAAGAGATCGCCAACGCGCTGTCCGACGAGGACGAATGGCTGATCGTCATCTATTTCGCCAATCAACCCTGGCGCCCGCACGATCAGCCCTTCGATGCGGCCCTGGCGAGGCGGGGCGCCGAGATCCACGCCGAGAAATGCGAGAAGTGCCACTACGACGGCGGCCGCGACCCGGAGTCCGACTTGCCCGTCAGCGCCGGACAGTGGCGCGAGTACCTGATGGCGGAGTTCGACAACTTCGACAGCGGTCGAAGAGCCATGTCCGACAAAATGAAGGAGAAGTACGACACGCTGTCGGCAGCGGACAAGCAGGCTATCATCGAGTTGTACGTAAGCGCCGGGAACTTCTGAGGCCGGCCGATCCATCAACGAGGGCGTCCCGAGCTTGGCTGCATCCTTTGTCTGCATGGCGATCCTGCTTTTCTACGCGGTCCCGGCGGCGAGTGAGCCGGTCACGGGAGGCGACGGGGCGTTGGCGGCCAAGCTGGCGGCGGGTGGCTATTCCCGCCGCGGCGCGGACACCTGCCTCGGGTGCCACGACGAGACCGAGCCGTTTCCCACGGCAGCGGTATTCGAAACGGTGCACGGTCATCCCGGTGTCGCCGGGTCGCCGTTTGCGCCCGGTCCGCCGTCGTCGTACCCGGCGGGCTTGCAATGCGAGGCCTGTCACGGCCCCATCGGCGAACACGGCCGGCAGATGCTGCGCGAGGGCGCCGAGCGGGAAGCCATCGTCAACTTCGGGTTCGGAGGCAATGCCTCGGCAGACCTGCAGAACCATTTCTGCCTCGCGTGCCATGAGGACTATGGGCGGTCCCGGTGGGCGGGCAGCGCCCATGAGCAGGGCGATGTCGCGTGCGCCGACTGTCACCGCATCCACAATCGCATCGATGCGGTGCGTACCCAGACCGGCCAGGCCGACCGTTGCCTTGACTGTCATCGGCAGGTACGCGCCGACCTGTTGAAACGGTCCTCCCACCCCATGCGCGACCATCAACTCGCCTGCCGGGATTGCCACGACCCGCACGGCGGATCCGGCGCGGGCGATGCGCTGGTACGCGAGCAGTCGATCAACCAGGCCTGTTATGCGTGCCATGCCGAAAAGCAGGGCCCCTTTTTGTGGGAGCACCCGCCGGCCAGCGAAGACTGCGGCATCTGCCATCTGCCGCACGGATCCAACCAGCCGGCCCTGCTGGTGCGCCGGGCGCCGCAACTGTGCCAGGCTTGCCACTCGTCCGTGGGCCATCGCAGCCTGCCGGCGTTCGCCGACCGGCTTCCATCGGACCCCGGTGCGGAATTCCTGTTTGCGAGCGCCTGCCTCAACTGCCACGCGCAAGTACACGGATCCAATCACCCGTCGGGCAACTTGCTGCGCCGTTGAGCAACGGGGGTCGGACTATTCGATGGAGCCGAATATTCCATGTTTGCCAGGGCCACATGCGACGCACAAGCTGGAATCGGGCGTGACGGGGCGTGAAACACTTCGCCGCGCGTCAAGTGAGCGCCCGTGTCCTATGCGATGGCTCGCCATGGCCGTCCTGCTGGCCGCTCCAGCGGCGGCAGCCGCTGAATTCACCGTCAACTATGCCAACGCCGACACCCGGCGCTGGTCGTGCCGGCTGTGCGAGTTCGACAAGGCTACCGCGCCTGCCGGATCCCTTCGCGCCGGTGCGCTGGATGCCACCGACGGCGAAATGCGCTTCGGCCGCGACAACGGCATCGTCCGGGCCGGCGGCTATCTGGACCTGCATGCCGACTATCGCGCCGGTACGCGGTCGGGTCTTCTTCTGGAGTTTGCCGGACGGAATCTCGGGCTCGCATCCCGCGATGCGGCGTTGCGGGTTCGCAAACCCCGGCACTACGGGATCGAGGTCCGCTATCGGGAAATCCCGCGCAACGTCGCGCGTGACGGGCATTCGCCCTTCGTCGGCACCCACTCCCTGTCGTTGCCGCAGGATTGGGTCCCCGCGTTCGCCACCGGCGCTATGACGCAATTGGCCACGAGCAGCGAATCGGTCAAGCTCGCCACCAAACGCCGGCGCTCGGACATCGACGCCTGGTACAACCTGGCCCGGGGACTGACTTTGAGGGCAGGATACTTCCACGAACGGAAACGGGGTGTCGAGGAAACGTCCCGCGATTTCTTCTACCAGGCCACCGCACTCCCGCGGCCCATCGAATACCGTATCGAAGGCGCCGAGGCTGGCCTCTATTACGAAAGCCGCACGCTTTCCATGGCCATTTCCTACGCCAACCGGCGATTCGAAAACGGCGTGGATGCCCTGGTGTGGGAGAATCCGTACGTGGGCGCCGTGTCGTTCGGCCGCAGCGCCTCCGCGTCCGGCAACGAAGCGAACACGCTTTCGTTGATTTCGAGAGTGCGCGTCGGCCGCCGTACCACGCTCAATGCGACGCTGGTCCGTAGCGAAACCGACCAAAACGACGCGTTCCTGCCCTACACCACAAACGAATCCATCAAGTTGCCGGCCATCGAGGAGCCGAGCCTCGACGCGAGCCGGGAGTCTCTGAGCGCCACGGTGAACCTCGTCAGCCGCCCCATCCCCAGGTTGCGGGCGAGTGTCGCCCATGCCGTTACCGAGCGCCGCGACCGGCGCCGCGACCGGCGCCGCGACCTCACGCTCACGCCGGTTCTGGGCGATCTGTTTGCGACTGCCGCCGTGGCAGCCGAGGGATATGACTACAAGCGCGCGAAGACCGACATCACGCTTCGATATCGGCTGCCTGCACGGTTGCGGGTAACGGCGGGGTATCGAAACGTCGACAGCGAGCGTTCGAACCTGGAGATCGCCGGCAACGACGAGCATCGGGGCTGGCTAGAGGTGACCGGCGACCTCGGCGCCGGTTGGCGGGTGAGGGTACGGCACGCCCGCGCCGAACGGGACGCCTCCGAATTCCTGGTCAACACACTCAACAACCCCCTGACGCGCCGCTTCTACCAGGCGGAACGCCGCGATACCGAGTGGAGCGGCGGTATCCGCTTCGATTCGGATGCCACCGGGTTCTCGATGGGCCTCGATGCGAACCATCGCCAACACGACTATCCCGATTCGTCCTTGGGTCTCCAGCGCGACGACACCACCGGCTGGTTGCTGGATTTCGCCTATGCCGCGGGGAACGTGGCCTCGCTCTCGGGTTTCTACGGCGCCCAGTCGCGAGAGTCGACTACCGCCGGCAGGGCCGCTTTCCCGACCCGGGATTGGCTCTACGACATCGAAGACAAGGTCACCACGGCCGGGGCGCGCCTCACGGCGAAGGGCTTCCCGCACCCGGCGCTCGATCTCACGGTGGACTACGCCCACTCCGATGGCGTCGGCGACTACGAAACCAACCTCGACGCCGTGCGATCGAGCTTTCCGAGCCTGATCTCCCGGCATCGTTCCGTGGATGTGCGCCTGCGCTACGCGTGGCGGCCTCGGGCGAGCGTGGTGCTGCGATACTACTTCGAGCGGTACCGGGCCGCCGACTGGGCCATCGATGGCCTTGGCCAGGACGCAATCCGCAACGTACTCACGCTGGGGCGTTCCAGCCCAAGATACGGCAATCACCTGATCGCTCTGTCTGTCGAGACCGCACTCTGAGGTTGTTCGGAGCCACTTTCCGGGGGGTTAAGCGCAGACTTTCACGTGGAATACGCATTCTTGAATGCCGCCGTGAACCAGCGTCGTTTGGTCGTCATGTCAATGCCCTCCTTGCAGCACCGGAGTACACCGTAAAGACCTGTCCTGAAAGTGGGACCTCGTCACAGGTCGGTGACCATCAAGCGGCTTTTGCCTTTTTCCCCGGGTTGCTTGATTTTTACGGTACGTACCTCAGTGCCCAGTCCAAGCAGGTACTTCATGTGGATCATTTTATCGACGCTGATGCCTTCCAGCCTGTCGTTCATCAATCGATTGAACGACGGCCTCGCGATGCCTGCAAGTTGCGCGGCCTTTGCTTGAGACAGGCGTCTTGCTTTCACCTCCTTCTCGATCTCGAGTTTGAGTTGCGCTTTCACCTTGAGGACTTCCGCCTCGGCAGCGTCAAAACCAAGATCTTCAAAAATGTTGCCAGTGCTCTTTTTGAGTTCCATCATTTCCTCCTGAGCGCTTGTTTCAGTTCAGCAAATCTGGCTCGTGCAAGGTCGATCTCCGCTCTTGGTGTCTTTTGTGTCTTCTTTCTGAATGCATCGATGATGTAGATAGCATCGCCAACATTGACGGTGTAGAACGCACGATACTCACTGCGGTGTTTGACCTTGATTTCTGCGACTCCCGCGCCGATTGTTTTGGTCATTGGCCGATAGTGGATCGGTCTCAATCCTTGCTGGAGTCGCATGATTTCATAGCCGAATGACCGACGCACTTGCGCTGGGAACGAGCGAAGTACTTCCCTCGTGTCCGCTACGAAGTAAGCGTCTTTGTCCACGCAGGGAACTGTATGTTATTTGATACATATCTGCAACGCGGGGTTGGTAGACGTGTTCGGCGACAAAGCTGCGGGCGTTGCTGCAGCGCGACCAAGGCTGCGATCCGTACGATTTGGCGCACGGGCTGTAAGTGTTCGAACGCCTGGACAGGAATCGCGTGGTCGAGTTGTTCGGCCGCTATCTGGAACTGTCGGGCGCGCCCATGTCACGTGCGCAGGCGCAGGAACGCCTGATCCTCGTTGCTCCAGTAGAGGATGATCTCGTATCGATACATCAGTTTTCTCCTCCCAGCTTGTACTTCAGAATGAGGTTCCGGACCTGCCTCACCTGATACGGCTTGGCCTGGCCGACCCGGCCAGCCGGGTGGAAGCTTGCATGCATGCATCCTTGCAACCCCGTTCGGTCTATATAATTACGGATTACCGCAGGCAGGTGGAAACCGGGTATGGAAATCGAGATCTTCTCGGACGTCGTGTGCCCCTGGTGCTATATCGGCAAGAAACGGCTCGATGCGGTCATGAGTACGACTGCCGGCGCGGGGGTCACCCTGCGCTGGCGGCCTTACCAGTTGTATCCGAACATGTCGCCGGAAGGCATGGACAGGGCACGCTACCTGGAAGCCCGCTATGGAGCCGGCGCCGACCGCGCGCGAATACCGGAGCGTATCGAGGCGGAAGCCGGAGAGGTCGGGCTTTCCTTCGATTTCGCGGCTATCGGGAAAATGCCGAATACCCTTGCGGCACATCGGCTGCTGGAACTCGCGGCGGAGCACGGGGTGCAGCACGACCTTGCGGAAGTGCTGTTCGACTACTACTTCTGTTCCGGCCTGGATGTGGGCGATGCGAACGTACTCGCCAAAGGGGCCGAAGCCGTCGGACTCGACGGCGCTCTTGTGCGGGAATACCTTGCCGGCAACTCCGGCGCCGATGCCGTCCGCGAGCAGTTGGGGCGGGCGATGGAAGTGGGCGTGTCCGGCGTTCCCTGTTATCTGCTGGCGGGCCGCTTCGCCCTGCCGGGCGCACAGACTCCGGAAGTCATGACCCAGTTCATCCAGCGCGCCAAGTCGCTGGTTGCGTAGGCCGCGGACCGGTCTAGCCCGCATCGCTCACCAACTTTCGTCGCGAGGGCGTCGAGGCGCGGTGTAAGCGTGGTCGCGCGGACCGCAGGGGGCGCAGGCGTACTCGACAGTACGTCAAGGCGCCCGGAGGGAGCCCTCAGCCGGGGAGCGCGAAGGGGCACCCCTCGCATACAGACCACACGGCCGCGCTTACGCGAGTGCATCGGCGTCCGCAGCAGGAAGTTGGTGAGCGATGCGGGCTGCGGAGGCAGGCGCCGCCGCTCGCTGTGCGGGGCGGCGGCTTATTCCGGAAGGGTGAGCCTCGGCATTGCCGGCACCTGAAACACATGCTTGGCGAGGATGTCATGCACGTGGCCGCACTGGTTGCAGTGCACGATCACGAACCAGGGCTGCCTGGCGCGGGAACGCTCCCGGCTCTCCTTGGAGACGAAATGCTCGACACCCTCGACCCCGCACTCGGGGCATTTCGGTTCCGCCACTGAAATCAGCTCAGCCTTTGATCCATCATGTGCGAGGGCATGCCCGTGGTCGCGCCGACAATGCGGGCGGGAACGCCCGCCACGGTGACATGCGCGGGAACGTCCTCCAGCACCACGCTGCCGGCGCCGACTTTGGCCCCTTCGCCGACCTCGATGTTGCCGATGATCTTGCAGCCCGCGGCGAGCAGTACGCCGCGCCGGACCTTCGGGTGCCGGTCGCCGGTTTCCTTGCCGGTGCCGCCCAGGGTGACCGCGTGCAATATGGACACATCGTCTTCGACAACCGCCGTCTCCCCGGCAACGAGCCCCGTCGCGTGATCGAGCATGATGCCGGCCCCGAACCGGGCCGCCGGGTGGATATCCACGCCCAGGGTGACGCTGATCTGGTTCTGGAAGAACTGCGCCAGCGTCTTGCGGCCCTGGCGCCAGAGCCAGTGGGCGATACGGTAAGCCTGCAGCGCGTGGAAGCCCTTGTAGAAGAGGAAGGGCGTTGAGAGGTCTTCGCAAGCCGGGTCCCGTGTGCACGTGGCCAGAATGTCGACTTCCGCCGCACGCAGGATGCCGGGGTCGGCAGTGATGGCCTCCTGAATGACATCGCGGATCAGCATGGTGGGCAACATGGGGTTGTCCAACTTGCTGGCCAGGCGGAAACTCAGCGCCGATCCGAACGTCTGGTGATTGAGGATGGTCGCGTGGAAGTAGCTGCCGAGGATCGGTTCCTCGCTGGCCTTCGCCCGGGCTTCGCTGCACATCACCGGCCAGAGATCGCCGGAAGCCTGGATCTCGCCAAGCCCCTCGGGTCCCCCCAATGCTTCGAGGTAGCGTTGATGTTCGGCGCTGGACATGTCGGTATCCTCTGAACTCGGCAACTGTGTTTGTCTGCTGTCCAGGCGCCAAGACTACCATGTATGGGACATCGCATTGATGCGGGCTGGTCGGCGGGCTCGGGCGGTGGCGATGGCCCAGCGATTCGAGCCGCTGGACCGCCGTTGTGGAATGCCGACGGGGTCGTGTAGTGTGGGGCGATGGCCGGGAAGAACGACAGTCGCAAGAGCCGGTTCACGTCCGTGGGCCTGATTGGCCGCCCCGGTACTCAAGTCGCGGACAGCCTGCAGGCGGTGGTCGATTGCCTTGCCGAACGAGGCTTGAACATCGTCGTCGAGAGCCGCA
The DNA here is from genome assembly GCA_965220425.1 of Candidatus Azophilus sp. Classification (GTDB taxonomy): domain Bacteria; phylum Pseudomonadota; class Gammaproteobacteria; order Pseudomonadales; family Azotimanducaceae; genus Azophilus. The sequence continues at coordinate 1,758,517 of OZ244830.1, forward strand.
CCGCGGCCATGTTGAACGGCGGCGGCCATGAGGTTGCCGATCGTGCCTCGCTGGGGCGCCGCTGCGACCTGGTGGTGGTGGTGGGCGGCGACGGAAGCCTGCTCGGCGTCGGGCGCGACCTCGCCCACACGGGTGTGCCCGTACTCGGCATCAACCGTGGCGGCCTGGGATTCCTTGCCGACATTGCCCCGGGTCGAATCCGGCGCCAGCTTGGCGAGGTCCTGAACGGCGAGCACCGGGTCGAGGACCACTTTCTGCTCGAGGCGGAAGTCTGCCGGGGCGAAGCACGCATTTCCGGCTCGCCGGCTTTGAACGATGTGGTGGTGCATCCCGGCAGCATGGCGCGGATGATGGAGTTCTCGCTGTGGGTTGACGGCGAATTCGTCTACGACCAGCGCTCCGACGGGCTCATCATCGCCTCGCCGACCGGTTCCACCGCCTATGCCCTGTCCGCGGGCGGGCCGATCATGCACCCGTCCCTGGACGCTATCGTGATCGTCCCCATGTTTCCGCACACCCTGACATCGCGCCCGCTGGTCGTGCGGGGCGCCTCCGAGATCGCGGTTACCCTGGGAACGGTGGACCGGGCACAGGTGAACTGCGACTCGCAGGTCGATTTCGATCTCAGGAGCGGCGATACCGTTCGCGTGCGCAAGTACGCGACGCCGCTGCGGCTGCTCTACACGTACGGACACAGCTTCTACGAGTCATGCCGCAGCAAGCTCGACTGGGCCAGCCGCCTCGGCGGCAGGGATTGAGCGGCCCCAGCGATTCAGTATCGCCGTGCCGACGGCTGCGGTCATGCCGCGGCACACGGTCGAGCCCCCGACTTCGGGTCGATGTATCGCACCGGCGCCAGGCAACCGCGGAGCATGTCAACCGCGGCCTGCGCGTGTTCCCGTGTCCGAAAGCACGCGCGAAGCTCCTGGTGGATTGGGGGAAGGTTGAACGAATCGGGCTGGTATCAGGGCGGTGTGTCCATATCCCGTACGGTGCCTGAATCCTCCACCACGATACGGGCGGTGCTGGCAGGGTGCGCGTTGACAATCCGTTTGGCGCCAACGTCACCGGTGAGCTGTACCAGTTCGTCGTAATAATTGCTGCCAAAGCCGACAGGGTGTCCCGACGCTCCGCGGTAGACTGGCAGGACGATCGATTCCGGGCCGGCTATCGAAAGGTTCAGGCGGATCAAGGTTTGCGCCTGGACGTACGGCATGTCGGCGAGAGCGATAAACAGATAATCCAGGTGTCGGACTGCGCCGACTCCCGCGGCGAGGGAATGTCCCATGCCGAGCGCGGATTCGGGCGCGTAGACCAGCCGGACGCCGCTGAGGTGGCCGGCCCAGGATTCGTCCGCCGGTTTCAGCACGATGACTATCTCATCGAAAACACGCTGGTAGATGCCGAGCGTGATCTCCAGCATGGTGCGGCCGCCCGCCAGGCGGAAGTTGCGCTTGTCGCTGCCGAAACGCGTGGATTCGCCCGCCGCCAGAATCACGGCGCCGCCGGCGAGGCTGTGGGTCAATGGGCTCGGCCGGCAGCCGCCCGGGCGAGCTGCCCGCGGCTCGCCGTTGCCTGGTCGGCCCGTATGGCGAGAATTTCCGCCATGACCGCAACGGCGATCTCCGGCGGTGTCTTGCTGCCGATGGGCAGTCCGATCGGGGCGTGCAGCCGGGCGATCTCCGCCTCGCTCAACTCCAGCGCCCGCAGCCGTTCCCGGCGGCTCGCCGAGGTGCGTGTCGAGCCCATGGCGCCGACATAGAAGGCATCGGTTTTAAGGGCTTCCATCAGGCCCATGTCGTCGATACGCGGGTCGTGGGTGAGGGCGGCGATGGCCGATGAGGGGTCGTTGGCGTGGGCCTTCACCGCATCGTCGGGCATGTCGTTGACCAGCCGCACTCCGGGCACGTTGAAATCGTTCAACAGGTGTTCGCGCGGATCGCAGACGGTGACCTCGTAGTCGAGCTTCTGCGCCAGTTCGGCGAGATATTTCGAGACCATGCCGGCGCCGATGATGAAGAGTTGCCGGTGCGGACCGTAGGTATGCTCCAGCACTTCGGTCTGCGCGTTCCAGGTCAGGGGTTCGTGGCAGTCGACGTCCTGGTGATCGAAGCTGCGCCGTTTCAGGTCAACCCGGCGGCGGACCGTTCGACGCGCTTCCAGGCGGTCTCGCAGGTGGTGGAAGTGCTCGCGGTATACGTTCGTCGTATCGAGCGGCTCGACGACCACGTAGAGATGGCCTCCACAGGGCAGGCCCAGCCTCTCCGTCTCTTCCGCGGTAATGCCGTACTGAAAGAACTGGGCGCAACGGTCGGCCAACTCGCCGCGCTGCAGTTTCTCCAGCAGATCGTCCTCGACACATCCGCCGGACAGCGAGCCGGCGACGTGCCCGTCCGGGTCGCAGGCGAACAGCGAACCCACCGGGCGGGGGGAGGACCCCCAGGTCTGGACGACGGTCGCGAGCCAGCAGCGCCGGCCGGCGTCCAGCCATGCATTCACCTGGTTCAGTACTTCATTGTCGACGGCTTGCATTGAATATCAGTCGGTACGCCGGTACGCATCGTTACTCGAATTATAAGCCGGTTCGAGCGCTCGTCTAACCGGCGCCGTGCACCGGATGCCGGCGAATTCCGCTACGGCCCCGATGGTACCGCGATACCGGATGCATGACGGGACCACCGGACGAGGCTCCAATCGGGATATGATCGTTTTCTTCGAGAGACCATCGCGCCGTAACGGAGAAGCAATTGGCCAAGGAAGCAGCCCCGAAAACGATCTACCTCAAGGACTACCGGCCGCCGGCCTGGCGGACGGAGGAGACGCATCTGGAATTCGATATCCGCGACGGTATCACCGAGGTGAGGTCGCGGTTGCGCGTGCGGCGCGATCCGCAGGCCGGCGCGGAGGCGCCGCTGATGCTCGATGGCGAGCAACTCGAACTCGTCTCGGTGGCCGTCGACGGCAGGCCGCTTTCCGGCAACGAATACAGGGTCGACGATCGGTCGCTCGAGCTGTTCGCCCTGCCGCCGTCCTGCGAGGTGTCCATCGTTACCCGCATCGAGCCGGAAAAGAACACCGCCTTCGAGGGGCTGTACCGGTCGGGCTCGATGGTTTGCACCCAGTGCGAGGCCGAGGGTTTCCGCAAGATCACCTACTACCAGGACCGTCCCGACATCCTCTCCCGGTTCACGACCGCTATCGTGGCCGATTCCGGGCGGTTTCCGGTGATGCTCTCCAACGGCAATCTCATCGAGGAAGGCGAGGCGGACGGGCGGCGCCGCGTGACCTGGCGCGACCCGTTTCCCAAGCCGAGCTACCTGTTCGCCCTGGTAGCCGGCGACCTCGCGCTCATGACCGATACCTTCACCACCGCGAGCGGCCGCGTTGTGGAACTGCGCATCTACTCGGAACCCCACAACATCGGCCAGTGCGAATACGCCATGGGCGCGCTGAAGCGGGCCATGCGCTGGGACGAGACGCGGTTCGGCCGGGAGTACGACCTCGACGTCTACATGATCGTCGCGGTCGAGGACTTCAACATGGGCGCGATGGAAAACAAGGGCCTGAACGTATTCAACACGTCCTGCGTGCTGGCATCGCCGGACACCGCGGTGGATGCGACGTACCTGCGGGTGGAAGCAATCATCGCCCACGAATATTTCCACAACTGGTCGGGCAACCGGGTGACCTGCCGCGACTGGTTCCAGTTGAGCCTCAAGGAAGGGTTCACGGTTTTCCGGGATGCGGAGTTCACTGCCGATATGCACTCGCGCACGGTCAAGCGCATCGAGGACGTGGTGGACTTGCGTTCCCGGCAGTTTGCCGAGGACAGCGGACCCATGGCGCATCCGGTGCGGCCGGATTCGTACATGGAGATCTCCAACTTCTACACCGCGACGGTGTACGAAAAGGGCGCTGAGGTCGTCGGCATGATCCGCACCCTGGTTGGGGAGCACGGGTTCCGCAAGGGTACGGACCTCTATTTCGAACGGCACGACGGGCAGGCGGTGACCACCGAGGACTTCGTCGTTGCCATGGAGGATGCCAACGGCATCGACCTGCGGCAGTTCCGACGCTGGTACTCCCAGGCCGGCACCCCGGTGCTGCGGGTCGCCACCGGCTGGCAGGATGAGGGCGGCGAGTTCAGGTTGGCGATCGAGCAATCCTGTCCCGCCACGCCGGGGCAGCCGGCCAAGGAGCCGTTTCACATACCTGTGCTGATCGGGCTGGTCGGCGAGGGCGGCGAAGAACAGGTCGACGATCGTCTCGAGGTGCAGGGCGATGCCCGGTGGGAGCGGTGCGGGTCCAGCCTGCTCGTCCATGTCCGGGAAGCGGCGAGCGGGCTTTCCCTCAAGGGCTTGCGGTGCGAACCGGCGCTCAGTTTCCTGCGCGATTTTTCCGCGCCCGTGCGCGTCGACTATCCGCGCCCGGCGGCGGCGCTGGCCGATCTTGCGCGCCTCGACCGGGACGGATTCGCCCGCTGGGATGCCTTGCAAAGCCTGCTTGAGGACGAGTTGTCGGCCATGCGGGAGGGCGAGGCGGTGAGCCCGCTGCTGCTCGATGTATTCGCCGGTCTCCTGGAAGAGGCCCTGACGGCACGGGACCCGGAGCACAAGCTGATACTCAACGACATGTTGACGCTGCCTGCTGAGGAGTACCTGTTCGAGTTGGCGGAGACCGTCGACGTGGAGGGGATCTGCGGCGCCCGGGATGCGCTGAGAAGCGCGATTGCCCGGGAGCTCGGCGATGCATGGCTCAGGCTCTATTCGGCCAACGCCCCCGAGGGTCCCCATGTCGCCGACGATGCCGGCATGGCCCGCCGCGGCGCCCGCAATCTGGCCCTCGGCTACCTGGCGCTCGGCCTGGGCGAGGCAGCCCACGATCTCCTCACCCGGCACCTCGAGGCCGCGGACAACCTCACCGACCGGATGGCGGCACTGCGGGAGATCGCCGACAGCGCCACGCATCCGGGCAGGGCCGGGTTGCTGGCCGGCTTCCACGACCGATGGCGGCGGCAGGCCCTGGTGGTGAACCAGTGGTTGCAGGTGCAGGCGGTCAGCCCGTTGAGCGACGCCGGGACGATCGGGGCACTGGAGCAGCACCCGGCTTTCGATGTCAAGAACCCGAACAAGCTCCGCTCCCTGTATGGCGCCTTCAGCCTGCGCAACAACCGGAATTTTCACGCGGCCGACGGCGCGGGATACACCTTCCTGGCGCAGCGGATCATCGAACGCGATGCCGAGAATCCCCAAGTCGCCGCGCGGCTGCTGACGCCGCTCACACGCTGGCGCAAATTCGATGCCCGGCGGCAGACGCTGATGCAGGCGGCGCTCAGGCGCATTCGCGCCGTCGCGGACGAACCGGGCGGGCTCTCCAGGGACGTCTTCGAGGTGGTGAGCAAGAGTCTGGCCCGCATATCTCACCAAGCCGCTTGTTGAGTCACTGAATGTCATTGCGTTTCAATCAGGTACCTCCGCTTTTTTGGAGTTTCTGCCGAGCACAGACTGCGCTGGCCGCGCCCTCGCTGGTCTTTTGCCCGCGTGCTCGCTCCACCATAGGCGGGGCTATGCTTTAAGCTCGCGAGCACGCGCATACGGGCAAAATCCTGCGCGATCATCGCGGCCCTTGGTGAGATATGCGGGCTAGTTGACCGGAAGGCCGGCTGACCGGCTCCGGCGAATGCTGTCGCGGGAGTCGCGGGCTCAATGCGCGTGCAGTTCCGGTAACGGTTGCGCCGGCCCCTTCCCGGCGGGTTTGAGCACGGACCGGGTGGCCTCGATGATCTCCCGCCCGTCGGGAGTTTCGGCCGCATCGGCCGCGTAGAGCGCCCGGTTCAGCGCCTCTAGCAGCCGCCGGCATTCCGGGTGCTGCCGGATCATCGCTACGGTTCGGTCCGGCGCCGCGTTCCAACGGGCGCCGAGATGCCGGATCCAGGTGTCCCGCATCACCTTTGCATCGCCTTTGCTTGAGGCGGTAAGAAGCGCTTTCCACGTTGTTTCCCCCCGGGTGTCGGGCGGCCGCACATCCGGCTTGGCGGGGCTGCGCCGCATGACCAGCCAGGTGACTGCCCAGCCGCAAAAGGCGAACACCGTCAGCCCGGCCAGCCAGACAGGATACGGGGCGCTGATCGTGCTTGCTGCCGTAGCTGATCCGGGCACCGGGTGGAGAGCCGCTGCATCGACCGTATCGCTCGTTACGGCTGTCTCGATAGCGGCGAGGAGATCGCCCGTAATACGGAGCCGGTCCGAGCGGGTCGTGGCTTCCCGCACCCGTTCGTTGACCGTATCCCACCAGGTAAGGCGGAGTTGCGGCAATTGCAGCGCTCCGGGCGCAATCGGGACGATGGAGTAGGCCTGTTCCCGGGTTCCCACCACGTCCATCGCCACGGTGTCTTCGCCGATCCGCACGGGTTCCGGGTACTGCTTGAAAGCATCGCCTGGCAGACCCAGGGCGACGGGGGGAATGGAAGAACCGGTGTTTCCCGAGACGATGACGGTCAGGGTGCGCCGCACCGGCTCGCCGAGATCGAACGACAGGTTGCCCGGTTCCCAAGTATCGCCGATGGATACGTGCTTGGCGGGTAGCCAGGGCCGGTCCGCCGGATACTGGGCGGGTACCGGCAGCACGTCGAGGCGGATCTCCGGCGTGCTGACCCGAATGCCGGACCGGCGCGTTCTCCCGTTTCTCTCTAGCCGTACGGAACTGGTCACGGAAATCTCGGCGATGACCAACGAGCCGCTCTGCTCCGGGAAGATGGCGTAGCGTTGCTCCAGAACGCCGTACCGGCCCTCGGGGCGCACTTCCGTGGTGGAACGGGTTTCGCCAACGGGTATGACCACTGCGTTGGGGATATCGGGAACGCCCGGCAGGTCGCTGTAGATCTGCACACCGCTGGCGTAGTACAGGCGCCGCGTCATCAGTGCCTGGGCCTGCACGTACACCGGACTGGGCGAGACATCCACCTCGAAGAACACCATGCGGTCGATGGTCTGCCGGACTTCCGGCGCCAGCGGGCGCACGGTGACGTTCAGCGGCGCGGTCTGCTGTCCGGCAATGGAGAGCGCCGGGATTTCCAGCGTACCGGCGCGTTTCGGGCGCAGGTTGACCTGGTATTCCACCCAGCTCCGCACCTGGCCGTTGACACTTTGAAACTGGCTGGACGTGTTGGTGCCCAGCACCTCGAAGTCGCCCTCCAGGGCGCTGAGGTCCAGGCCCTCCGTCCGGTTGCCGCCGTCGACCCGCAGCGTCAGCCGAACCGATTCCATCTCTTCCACGACAGGGGGATCGACCCGTGCCTGCACCGCGGCCTGCACGCCCTGAGCGATCAACGCCAGGGCGAGTCCGACGACGGCCATGGCTGTGCGGACCACGGATTCGGTCAGGCGTTTGTGCCGCCTGGTTCGCCTCACCACACTTTCCTTTGCTCCGGTTGCTCGCCGCGGAGCCGCCGCAGGTTGGTTTCGTATTCGAATTTGCGCCTGAGCAGGCCGCCGGGGTCGTCAGGTACCCGCCGCAGCCACTGCTCGAGCGCTTCGCGTTGCTCGTCCCGGGCGGCATCGTCCTCGAGGGCCTGCATCTGCTGCCGGTCGGCGCCCTCCCGGGATTGCTCCTCCTGCGCCTGCTGCTGTTGTTCTCCGTCGTTCGGGTTCTGTTCGGAGGACTGTTGGCTATCCTGGGACTGCTGCTGCTCGTCCGGCGGGCCGTCCTGATTTTGCCGTGAAGTCTCGGGTTCGCTGCCGCCTTCGTTCTGCCGTTCCTGGTTGTCCTGATCGGACGCCTCTTGCCGTTGTCGTTCGAGTTGCTCCACCAGGGCCTTGTTGAATGCCGCGTCTTCGTGGCCGGGCTCGACCGTGAGGGCCCGGTCGTAGGCGTCGATGGCGCCATCGAAGTCGCCGAGATGGGCAAGGGCGTTGCCGAGATTGTAGTGGCTGTCCGCCGCCGGGGGTTCGACTTCGGATTGCGCTGCCCAGCCCTCCGCGGCGCCCTGGTAGTTCTCGGTGCGGTAGTTGGCTGCGTTCCGCCATGCCGGGTCCCGGAACAACCCGGCCGCCGTTTCCAGCTCGCCTTCCTCGAGTGCAGCGAGCGCCTGCTGGTCCCGGCGTTGCCACAGATCGTTCCAGAGCCCGGCTTCGGCGGGAATCGGCAGCAGTGTCAGTGCCAGGCAGGCCAGCAATCCGCGCCGGAAACCGAGCAGCAGCAAGGGCAGCAGCGCCAGTGCGGCCCAGTATCCGGCGTCCGCCCAGATGTCGAATTCGCGCTCGACGTCGACGGTGGCATCGTCCCGGGGCAGCGGCATATCGAGGAGGTCGTCGATGTCGGCGTCGCCTACGGCAATCGTGCGGTAGCGGCCATGGCAGAGTCCGGCGGCCGTGCCGAGCCGGTCCGCGTCGAGGCGGGCGTGGATGGTCTCCCCCTGTTGAGTCGTGAGGAAGCGTCCGGGCTGATTGGCGAAATCGAGGGGAATGGGCGCACCGGCCGGCGTCCCGATACCCAGAATGGATACCGGAAAACGCGCATCGCTGAATTCGGTGACCTCGGCCAGACGGTCGATGCCGTCGGTGACGAGCAGGATGCGGCCCTGGTCCATGTACGCGTTGTCGAACAGCCGGTGGGCCAGGCCCATCGCCGCTCCGGGTTCGCTGCCGAGTACGGGCATCATCTCCGGAGCAAGGGCGTTCAACAGGTTCTCGATGGTGCGCGTGTCGTCGGTGAGCGGCGCCACCGTGTGCGCATCGCCCGCGTAGGCCACCAGGGCGGTGAAGCCCTCGTCGCGCCGGCGCAGCACGTCCGCGATCTTGTGCTTGGCGCGCACCAGCCGGGACGGGGAGAGGTCTTCGGCGTACATGGACAGCGACAGGTCGAACAGGACGATCAGCGCATCGCTTTTCTGTTCGACAGGTTGCGGCAGCTTCTGCCATGCCGGGCCCGCCATCCCGGTGGCGCCGATCGACAGGGTGAACGCGAGCAGCCAGGCGAAGCCGTGTCCCGTCGCCTTCCCGGAGGGTTCCAGCAGCACCGACAACAGGTCCGGCTCGACCGCCTCCTGCCAGTGGGAACCGGCGATGCGGCGTCTCGCCCACTGCACGCCGAGCCAGACTGCCGGGATGGCCGCCAGCAACCACCAGGGGCGCAGGAAGTGGAAATCCTGGAACAGGTCAGGCATGCGCGGCGCCCCGGAAATCCAGCAGCAGCAGCCCGCAGCCCAGCAGCCAGGCGAAGCCCATGGGCCAAAAGTAAAGGGCAGCCACCGGGCGGTAGGTCTCCGGATCCTGCTCGACCGGCTCGAGGGCGTCGATGATGGCGTAAACCTCGGTCAGACCGGTGGTGCTCCGGGCGCGGAAATAGCGTCCGCCGGTGATCGCGGCAATGCGCTTCAGCGTCTCCTCGTCGAGGTCGGCGGAGGGATTGACGATGCGCGAACCGAACGATCCGAAGATGCTGGGCATGCGCATCTCGTCGGCGCCGACGCCGATGGTGTAGATGCGGACTTCTTCGCCGGCGGCGAGTTCCGCCGCCTTTGCCGGCGCGACTTCGCCGACATTGTTCGCGCCGTCGGTCAACAGGATGAGAACGCGGTCGCCGTGGGGACGCCGGCGCAGCCGCTTCACGGCGAGGCCGATGGCATCGCCGATGGCGGTCTTGCCGCCGGCGATGCCGACGGGCGCCTCCGTGAGCAGGCGGTTCACCGTTTGCAGATCGAAGGTCAGCGGCGCCTGCAGATAGGCGTTGGTGCCGAACAGGATCAGGCCCGTGCGGTCGCCCTGCCTCGCGCCGATGAAATCGGCAACCACCGCCTTGACCACCGCGAGCCGGTCGACGAGTTGACCGCCGAGTTCCATGTCTTCCGTACCCATGCTTCCGGAAATGTCGACGGCGAGCATGAGGTCGCGCCCCGATGTCGGCAGCAGCAAGGGGTCGCCCGTCCACTGGGGCCGGGCCGCCGCCGTCACCAGGGCCAGCCAGATCGTCCATAACAACAACATCCGCCACGGAAACCGCCTGGCCGGGCGCTCGGCTGCTGATTCGGATTGCAATTGGAATGTACCCAGGCGGGGTACCGTCAGTGCCTCCTGGGTCTCGACCGCGGAGCGCCAGAACCGGCGCGCGAGCAGCGGCAGCGGCAGCAGCGCGAACGCGTAGGGCCAGATCCACTCGATCACGAACGCGCTCCGAAGCGCCAGTAGCGGGCGCACTCGCGGGCGAAGAACCGTTTGATCAGGCCGTCGAGAACCCGTGTATCGAGGTCCGGGTCGCGGCGGAAGCGATCGGCGCCCAGACAGCGCCCCGGGCCCCGTGAAAAAGCCGGCTGCCCGTAACGTCCGTCGAGGTAGCGAAGCCAGGCATCCCCGGATTCGGGCGCCATGGCGCTGTCCTTGGAGCCGTGGATGGCAAAGCGCTTCAGCAGTTCGCTGGTGCGGTGCACGTACTGCACCGGCGAGATGGAAGCGGCCAAGAGATCCCGGGAGATCTCCCGGTACAGCGCCTGGGCCGATCGAGCCGGGCGGAAACGACGCCAGCGCGCCGCCAGCCGCCACGAAAGCCAGGCGAGTGCCGCCATGAGCGCCAGGGTCAGCAGCCACCAGCCGATCGCCGGCGGCCACCAGCCGGGCTCCGCCGGCAGGTGGATGTCGCGAAGCTGTTGCAACAGGTCCCGGTCCATCAGAGCCAGTCCCCCGGCAGGGCCGGATCGTGTGTGGCGTACGACAGGTAACGGATCATGCAGGCCGCGCAGAACGAAGCGAGGTCTGCCTCGCGTTGTTCGTCGCGTTCCGCATAGCGGCGCCTGAGGCTCGCATTGCCGGTATGGAACTGCCAGCGCGCCGCGCCGTCGGTAACGGTGTAGCGGTCGGCGGGTGGCAGTTCCCTTTCCAGTGCATCGGAGATTCGGATCAGGGTGAGCTGGTTGTGCCGCGCCAGGGCGCGCAGGGTCTCCTGCCAGGCATCGGTGGCGGTGAGGAAGTCCGAGATGGCGAGCACGCGGTAGCCGGTGTGTACGAGGCGCCTGATCTTCTGGAGGCTGCTCTTGAAATGGGCTATGGATTCGAGGCGGCTGGTTCGGCAGAGCGCGTTGTTGCTTTCAGCCAGGTCGGCCAAGAGCCGGACGACGGTTCTCACGCTGCGCAATGGCTTGTGCGTGAGCGTGCCGGCGTTACCGATCACCAGTCCACCGACCCGCTCGTCACCGGCGAGCGACTGCCAGGCCGCCATGGCGCCGATTTCGGCCGCGGCCACGGATTTCAGCCGCATCCGGCTGCCGAAGAACAGGCTCTGGGTCTGGTCCACCACCACCAGGGTCGGGCGTTCGCGTTCCTCACGGAAAACCTTGGTGTGCGGCTTGTTCTTGCGCGCCGTCACGCGCCAGTCGATGGTGCGGATGTCGTCCCCGGGCCGATACAGCCTCACTTCCGAGAAGTCGATTCCGCGCCCGCGCAGTTTCGACAGGCGTGCCCCCGCCCTGACGCCGGGCCGCACGGCGGCTTGCGGACCATGGAGTGATGGGCGGTAGCGAATGGCCAGTAGATCGTTCAATGTCACGTAGGCGCCGCGCAGCGACGGCGCCGTTGCGGAGACCGGCGCGGCCGTTGACTGGAGTCGAGCGCGCATGGCTTGCGGGCCTCAGCCGCGCTCGCGTCGGGATGCCGCGGGCTGAAACACCGGCTCGCGCGCGCGCTCTAGCCCGCATATTGCACCAAGACCAGCGAGGGCGCGGCCAGCGCGGTTTGTAATGCGACAAAAGCCGAAAAGTGCAACAAAGTTGAGCGAAATCAATAGACATTCGTCAACTCGACAAGCGGCTTGGCGCAATATGCGGGCTAGCCCGGATCGCCGCCGGCAGCGGGAGATGCGTGAGACGAGCGCCCCGGCCGCCGGAGCGCCCCGATCAAGGAACCGCAACCTGGCGGATGAGTTCATCGATGGCATCGTCGGCGGTTATGCCCTGAGCTTCCGCTTCGAAGGTGAGAATCAGCCGATGGCGGAATACGTCGTGCACAACGCTCTGCACATCGTCCGGGGTGACGAAATTCCGCCCATCCAGCCAGGCCAGCGCCCGGCTGCACAGATCGAGTGAAATGGTTCCCCGGGGGCTGGCGCCGTACTCGATCCAGCCGGCGAGCCGGTCAGCCGGCTGCCGCGACCCCATGGTCAGAGCGACGATGTAGCGTTCGACGGGCTCCGCCATGTGCAACCCGAGAATGGCACGGCGGGCGGCGAATATGACGGGTTCGCCCAAGCGCGTGGGCGGGCTTGGGGCCTCCCCCCGTACCGCCGTTTCCTCCCTGACCAGATGCAGTATCGCAGCCTCGGCGGCGCTGTCCGGGTAGCCGACCTTGACGTGCATGAGAAAGCGGTCGAGTTGGGCTTCGGGGAGGGGGTAGGTCCCTTCCTGCTCGATGGGATTCTGCGTCGCCATGACCAGGAACAGATCGGGCAGCGGAAAGGTTTCGCGCCCGAAGCTCACCTGGTGTTCCGCCATCGCCTCGAGCAATGCCGACTGCACCTTGGCTGGAGCGCGGTTGATCTCGTCGGCGAGCAGCAGATTGTGGAACACCGGCCCGTGCTGGAACTGGAACGACCCGTCCTCGGGCCGGTAGACCTCCGTGCCCGTCACATCGCTCGGCAGCAGGTCGGGCGTGAATTGAATGCGGTGGAAGTCGCCCACCACGGCGCCCGCAAGCTCCTTGATCGCCCGTGTCTTGGCGAGGCCTGGAGCGCCCTCGACCAGCAGGTGGCCGCCGCAGAGCAGCGCCATCATGAGGCGCTCGAGCAGCAACTCCTGGCCGATGATGCGTCCGGACAGCCAGTCGGCGACTGTCCTCACGCTGTCCTGCGTACCGCCGGCAATGCCGTCCATCGTTGCTTCTGCTCGCATGGTTCGCCAGTTGCTTCCAGTCTGGGCGCTGATTCCCCGGTACCCCGAGGTACTCCATTTCGGAATCCGCGGGCGCGTAGTTTACCACTGCACCTTCCCGCCGATCATTGCCCTCCCGTGGCACGGTCTTCGCCGCACCGGCTCGCCGGCATGGCCGGGCTACGAAGATCCGTGTGTAATGCGGGATAATCCCAGGTCTCGAATCGAATTGAGCCCACCACGGATGTACGGCCTGTTGCGGCGTCTACTGTTTTCGCTGAGCCCGGAAACCTCTCACCGCGCTGCGCTCAATGCGCTGGCGATGTGGGGAGCGCTGCCGGTTCGCAGTGAATCCGCGGCGGCGCCGCGCCGGGTGATGGGTATCGAGTTCGCCAACTGCGCCGGGCTGGCGGCGGGACTCGACAAGGATGCGGAAGCGGTCGCCGGGCTTGCGAAACTCGGGTTCGGTCACATCGAAGTGGGCACCGTCACCCCGCTGCCGCAGCCCGGCAACCCGCCGCCGCGGCTGTTTCGGTTGCCGATGGCCGAGGCGCTGATCAATCGCATGGGGTTCAACAACGACGGCATGACGGCCATGGCAGGGCGGCTTGCCCGCCTGCGGGAAGGCGGGCGGTTGGGCGCCACGCGGCTCGGCGTCAATATCGGCAAGAATCGCGGCACCGCCCTGGAGGATGCGCATCGGGACTATCTCGCCTGCATGGATACCCTGTATGAGCATGCGGATTACCTGACGGTCAACCTGTCCTCTCCGAACACGCCCGGCCTGCGTTCGCTGCAGGCTGCGGAACCTCTGCGCGGGCTGCTCGGCGCCCTGAAGGAGCGGCAGGCCGTTCTGGCGGCGCGGCATGCCCGTCACGTGCCCGTTGTCGTGAAGATCGGGCCGGACCTGAGTCCGGCCGGGCTCCGGGCGGTTGCCGGCGAACTGCTCGCTTTCGAGTTGGAAGGCGTCATCGCGGCCAACACGACCCTCGCTCGCCCGCTTGTGCGCGGCATGCGTCACGGCGGGGAGGCCGGCGGCTTGAGCGGGGCGCCCCTGAAGGCGCTGGCCCGGGGTACCGTGGAGCGGCTGCGGGAATTGCTGGACGGACGCATACCCATCATCGGTGTCGGCGGCATCACGACGGCGGCGGACGCCGAAGCGATGCTGCGCGCCGGCGCTTCGCTGGTCCAGGTCTATACCGGATTGATCTATCGGGGACCGGGCCTGGTGCGTTCGATCGCGACCCTCAGGGTATGAGAGTCGGGATCTGCGTTTTCGGGCGCGTCTTGAGATGACGGCCGCGCATCGCGGTGTTCGCCGCGGCGGCCATTCCGGACTGGCGACAGCGCGGGACATTGAGTAATCTGACCGGTGGGAGGGCTTGCGCCCACGGAACTTCTTATTCGCGGATCAGGTTGTCAAATGAGTCAAGTTTGCACCCGTTCACTGTTCTCTCGTCGGGCTGGGGTATCTCCCCGCTAGACGAACAACCTGACCGCCGAGACGCAATAGCGAGGGAAAAACACAATGAGACGCTGGATTCTGGCTGCTGGCCTGTTGGCGGTTGCCGCGCCCGCGGCGGCCGACACGTTGAACGAGGGGGATACCGCGTGGATATTGACATCCGCGGCGCTGGTGCTGTTCATGACCATACCGGGCCTTTCCCTGTTCTATGCGGGGCTCGTGCGCAGCAAGAATGTGCTGAGCGTCCTGATGCAGTGTTTCACGATCACCTGCCTGGTGTCGATTCTCTGGCTGATCCTCGCGTACAGCCTGGCCTTCTCGGAAGGTAACGCACTGGTCGGCGGATTGAGCAATGCCTTCCTGGCGGGCGTTCACGAAGACACCCTGAGCGGCAGCGTTCCCGAGTCGGCGTTCGCGCTGTTCCAGCTCACCTTCGCGATCATCACACTGGCACTCATCGTCGGCGGTTTTGCCGAACGGATGCGCTTCTCCGCAATGCTGACCTTCACGGGGCTCTGGCTGCTGCTGGTCTACGCGCCGATCTGCCACTGGGTCTGGGGCGGCGGCTGGCTCGCCGAGATGGGCGTCATGGACTTTGCCGGGGGAACCGTCGTCCACATTACCGCCGGCACGGCGGCCATCGTCGCGGCGATGGTACTCGGCAACCGCAGCGGGTTTCCGGATCACGCCATGCCGCCGCACAACATGACCTTGACGATCGCAGGCGCGGGCATGCTCTGGGTCGGCTGGTTCGGATTCAACGGCGGCAGTGCGCTTGCTGCCAACGGCGATGCGGCGATGGCGATGCTGGTGACGCATATCTCGGCATCCGCGGGGGCCTTCACCTGGATAGTCTGCGAGTGGGTGCGCTTCGGCAAGCCGAGCGCGCTCGGCGCGGTAACGGGCATGGTGGCCGGGCTTGGCACCATCACGCCCGCCTCGGGGTTCGTCGGGCCGGCGGGAGCCCTGATCATCGGTGTGTCCGCCGGTTTCGTCTGCTTCGTGGCGACCATCTTCATCAAGCGCAAGCTCAGGATCGATGATTCCCTGGACGTATTTCCCGTGCACGGCGTGGGCGGATCGCTGGGCATGCTGCTGACCGCGGTGTTTGCCGGCACGTCCCTGGGCGTCTTCAGCGGCCAGGGCTATGTGGCCGACGGCGCCACCATGGGCAGCCAGTTCGGCGTTCAGGCCATTGCCGTCATCGCGACGCTCGGCTACACGGCGCTCGCCACCTTCGTCATTCTCAAGGTGACCGGCGCATTGCTGGGCAACCGGGTCGAGACGGACGAAGAACTGGAAGGCCTCGACCTGGTGATGCACAACGAACGGGGTTACGACCTGTAACCCCCGCATCGCACTCGCATGGAACAAGTTGTCGACCCATTGATTTTGCCGAATTTCAGGCTGATCTAACTCAACATGATGTCGGTGATCGGAGTCCGAGTGGGCGTACGGCGCGGTCATCCGGCACGCCGAGCGGACGCACTTTCCTGGGATTCTGGGCGCAAGCGCGAGCTTTAAAGGCGCCGGACGACCGCGCCGCACACCCACTTTCATGGAACATTTTTTCAACCCATTGAATCTACACGATTTATCGGTCAGGGAAGTCGAGGCGCAAAAATGGGACGATGGCTCGGGGTCCGAGTGGTATCATTGTTATTGCCTGCCCGTCGGCGCCCCGGCCCCCCGGGGTCGCAACTCGCGTGGCGATTGTCAGTCGCTATCGCGTTGCCGTGTACTACGGTCCGCGTTCGATGGCGCTCTCGACGAGGGCATCGAGAAGCGCCGGAAATTGCAGTCCGGTGGCGCGGGCGCCGTCCGGGTACAGGCTGGTCGGGGTCATGCCCGGCAGGGAATTGACCTCCAGCAAGGTGATCGCGCCGTTTTCCTCGACGATGAAATCGGCCCTGGAGAGATCCCTGAGCCCCAGGGAGCGGTGGGCCGCCACGGCGATATCCTTGAGCCGCCCGGTCACGGCATCCGGCAGGGGGGCTGGAATCAGGTGTTCGCTGCCTCCCGCCTTGTAGCGGTTTTCGGCGTCGTACCATTCGCCGGGAGCCGTTCGGATCTCGATGACGGGAAAGGCTCGTGCGGGCTTGCCGTGCAGGTCGAGAACGCCGACGGTGATCTCCCTGCCGGTAACGAAGGGTTCCACAAGCACGGCGCCGAGCCTCAGCGCCCGGGTGAGCGGCTGTTCCAGTTCGCCGCCGTCGGGCAACCGGACCACGCCGATGGCGCTTCCCAGACAGGTCGGCTTGATGACCACCCGGTCTCCGAAGGCGGCGCGAATACCGTCGGCCGCTTGCCCGGCCGGCATGGCTTGAGGAACCAGGATGTCCTGGGCGACCGGCAGGCCGGCCTGGCGAAACACGGACTTGGCAACCGACTTGTCCATGGCCAGCGCACTGCCGCGCACGCCGCCGCCGACATAGGGCAGTTCCAGCACCTCGAGCAGGCCCTGGACGGTACCGTCTTCCCCTGGCGGTCCGTGCAGGGCGGGGAAGACGGCGTCGGGGCGCAGGCGTTCGAGTTCCCGCGCCGCGTCACGGTTCAGTTCGATGAGCGTCACCCGATGTCCGGCGGAGCGCAGCGCGTCCGCCACCTGCGCGGCGGAGACGCGGGAGACCCCCGCCTCGAGCGAGGCGCCGCCTTGCAGTACCGCTACGTGATGGCTGTCGCTCACAGGTTCTCGATCCTCACATCCGGCAGGTCTTCGTCGACAGGAATGCCGAACACCCGGCAGAAGAAAGCGTACTCGGAACCGATGGTCCTGGCGATGTTGGCTCCGTCGCGGAATCCATGACCTTCGCGCGGATACTCGAGGTAGGCGACCGGAATGCCCTTGCGCTTGAGGGCGGTGACCATCGACCGGGCCTGATTGGGGGGTACTACCTTGTCTTCCGCGCCCTGAAAGAAGATGACCGGGCAGTTGAACCCATCGAGATGGTGAATCGGAGACCGCTCGATCAGGGTCGCCCGGTCGCCGACGAGTTCCCGGAGGTATTGCGACTCGAACTTGTGCGTGTCGTCGGCGAGTGCGCACAGGTCGCCGATACCGTAGTGGCTGGCGCCGGCCCGGAAGACGGTTTCGGTGGTCAGGGCGCGCAAGGCCGTATAGCCGCCGGCGCTGCCGCCGCGTATCGCGACGCGGGCCGGGTCCGCCAGTCCTTCGGCAATCAGGTGATTTACGGCATCCACGCAGTCCGTGACATCCACGATGCCCCAGCGGCCTTTCAAGGCGTCGCGATACTGCCTGCCGTAGCCGGTGCTGCCTCTGTAGTTGACGTCTACGACCGCCCAACCGCGGCTGGCATAGAACTGCAAACCCAGCCTCAGCGCCGGCGATGCGGCGCCTGTCGGACCGCCGTGGGCGGTCACCAGCAGCGGCGGCTTGCCGCCGGGGACCAACCGGGCGGAGCCGGCAGGCAGGTATAACCAGGCGAAAGCGCGGCCGCCGTCCCTGGTCTTGAAGTCGATATGGCGTGGCCGGCTTAGCCAGTTCCCGTCGAAGTCGAGTGAGGGACCGGGCACCATCGTGGTTCGGCGCCGTTCGGATGCGTCGTAGCTGGCGAGTTCGCTTGCGGCGTCATCGTGGGAACCGAGGAAGTAGATGGTGTTGCCCTGGGCGGAGAGGTGACTGTATTCCGCGCAGTCATCCGGCAGAGGACTCGCAAAACCGGTTTCCAGGTCGATGAGCAGGAGCGACTGCTCACCCCGGTCACAGCGGCGGGCAACGACGAAACGCTCGTTCAGGCTCGCATAGTCCCGGCCGTCGAACTGCCAGGGGGGGCGGGCGTATTCGGCCTTCTCCTCGAGCACGGCGCCGGCGCCGCTCGAATCGATCTTGTGCAGGTTCCAGAAGCCCGTGACATCGCTCAGGTAGAGGGCGGTATCGTCGGAATGCCAACACGGCTGTAACACCGACTCTCCGGCGCCCCCGGCGACCGGCGTGGTCGGGCCGAACTCCGCGCCGTCGAGGCCGGCGCGAAACAGTTGTGTCCCGTCCCAGGGCATGTTGGGGTGGTCCCACGCGATGAACAGTAATTCCCCGCCGGAGGGCGACACCCGGGGAGAGGCGTAGAAGTCATGTCCCCGGTGCTGGATCGTGATCGCGCCGTTTTCGATGGACACCGCTGCCAGGGCGTTCGTGGGGTGGTGTCCTTTGCCGTGCATTTCCGTGACGGCGATGAGACGTGCGCGGGCGGGATCGAAACAGAGGTCCGCGTAGCGGACATCCGGACCCGAATCGGTGATCCGTCGTATCTCCCCCGGAGCCTCGACCGCGTAAATGTCCTGGTCCCGCGCATTGACGAAGAAAACGGCGTCTCGGGTGGGCAGGTAGGCTGCCCCTCCGTATTCGTGAACCCGGCTGCGTACGTTGTAGGGTGGCGGCGTCAGCTCCGTCCGGGCATTGCCTTGTGCCCTGAGGAGCGTTACGCGCCCCCCTTCGCCCGGGCGGGGCTCAAGCCAGTAGACGGCGTTCCCGCACAACCTCGGCTCACCGGGCGCCGCCGTGGCCCGCGCCACCCGCGCCGGGGTGATCGGCGAAGCCGGGGCGGTCCGGTTCGCTTGCCCGGCGCTCACGATACCCTGTTCATCGAAGGGCGGTGGTCGACGCGGGTCCAGCGCTCGTGGTCCCGCCAGGCGCCGTCGATGAACAGGAATTCGGGCGATGCACCCTCCTTGCGGAACCCGCAGCGCCTCACCAATGCGATGGAGCGCCTGTTGCCGGGCTGAATATTGGCTTCCAGCCGGTGCAGTCCCAGCCCTCGGAAAGCGTAGTCGACGACGAGTTGCAGACCCTCGTGCATATAGCCGCGTCCGGCGAACGGCGCGCTCACGTAGTAGCCGAGCGTTGCGCTGAGAAAGGACCCGCGAACGATGTTGTTGATGTTGAAGCATCCGGCGATGGCATCGGAGGCTTTTTCGACAACCAGCAGACCGATGTGGTCGTCCCTTTCCACCCGCCTGAGGTAGCTGTTGAATGTTTCCCGGCTCGCCGGCGGTGCGATCCAGGGGTCGTGCAGCGAAGCGCTGATCTGCATGGCCGCGATGAACTCGTTCCGGTCCTTTCTCTTCACGGGGCGCAGGTACACGCGAGCCTCACTCATCGCGGGGACGGCTTTCCAGCAGGAATACCTCCCATAATGCCGGTGGAATCATCGCTATTCCAACGATCAGCACGAACAACGGATGCAGCCCGTCGTCCAGCGTCCACATTCCCGAAAACAGGAACGACTTGTCCTGCCACATGGCGAGCCCGGCCGTGGTCAGCGCCGAGCCGGCGGTGAGCAACAGGAAGCAGGCGAGGCGTTTCATGGCGGCGCCAGCAGGTAGGCGGCTCCACGGCGGCCCAACCAGGCTCGGGTAAAAGCCCCCAGATCGTAGCGGCGCGGCACCGAGGCCGTATCCGGGGCGGCCGGGTCGTTCACCAGCACCGCCTCGCCGTCGATGCCGTAGACCGTCACGAGATGGCCATCGGTTTGGGGAAGGGGAGCGCCCGGCAATTCGTCGCGGCCGAAGCGGATGCTCGCGACGACGGGCGAACCCGCCCGCAGAACGCGCAGTACCGGCTCCCAGGACGAAACCGCCTCCACCGCGCCGACGCGCCCGTGCCTGGCGGCGCAACGAATGGCCAGCGGCCAGGATCCGTAGAAGTGTCCGTCGAAACAGGCGCCGACCACCGATTGCCAGGGTATTGCGGGCTGCGCTGCCTGCAACGCCATAGCCAGTGCCGTCGGTGAACAGATGCGCCGCCGGATGGCCCGTGGTCCTTGCATCTGACTGATGGCCGGGGGCGGGGCGAGCACCACGCGGGATGGCGCCGGAACCTGGGGATCGATCTCCAGCGGGCGAATGGAGAGGGTCACCAGGAAGCGTTCGGGCGGCTCCGGCCGTGCCAGCCGGATCAGCAGGCGGCACTCACCTAGATCGCTCTCCGTATGAAAGCAATCGATGTGGGTGGAGACCTCGCTGCCTCCCCTGCACGCGGCTCCGGGCAATGCATCGGCTCCGGCGATTGCGGCCGTGCCGCCGGGGTCCGTTGAGCCGGGTACGCTTTGCAGGGGCCAGGCGGCGCCGTCCCGTTCCAGCGCGCATTGGAAAACCGTGGTCTGCCGGTGTAGCGAAACGCTTGGTACCAGGATATGACCGCGGGGACATCCGGGGACGGCAATCGAGGCGGTGACGATCCCGTCCGCGGCTTGCCAGATTCGGTCCGCGGAAACCGGCAGCGGGAAACGATCGGCGGAAATCTCGTCGCCATAGCGCAAGGAAGCCTGCATACGATCCCCGATCCTCCGTTCCACGGATTGCCCCGGTCGCGGCGCCACGATGCGGGTGTGGCCGGGAAGTATGCCAGAACGGATCGCCGGTTCTCACAACCCCCGGCCCCGTGGGGCGCGCCCTCCGGGAGCGAGCAGGGCGCGCTATTGCCGCGTTGTGGCCCTTGCCAATATGCTGGATATTGGCTGTGGACCACGCCTTGCATTAGCGCGTCCTGCTCGCTCTGAAGGCGTAGAAACACGTGTGACAGGACACTAGAGCCGGAACAGCCGCCGGGCATTGGCGGTGGTGTGTTGCACGAGTTCAAGAACCGGCACGCCGTGCAGGTCGGCCAGCCGCCGGGCGATGACGGGCAGCAGGCAAGGCTCGTTGCGACGCCGCTTGCCCGCGGGCGGCGTGGCGCCGTGGGGGAAGAGGAAGGGGGCATCGGTTTCGATGACCAGCCTGTCCAGGGGAATACGCGGCGCCAGGCGCCGGAGTTCCTCCCCCCGGGTTGCATCGCAGAGCCAGCCGGTTATGCCGATCGAATAGCCCGCATCCAGGTAGCGTTCCAGGTCGGCCTGACTGCCCGTGAAACAGTGAATGAGCACCTGGTCGGGGAGGCCCCGGAAATCGGAGAGCACCTCGAATACGGCGCCGTCCGTGTCGCGGTCGTGCACGAACAACGGCATGCCGAGTTCCCCGGCGAGTTCCACCTGGTCTCTGAACACGCTGCGCTGCCGGTCCGGGGGCGAGTAGTTGCGGTTGAAGTCGAGGCCCGTTTCGCCGATCGCGCACACCGGGGGATGTCCCGCAAGGTCGCGCAACCGTGTCCGCCAGCCCCCTTCGACGTCCTTGGCCAGATGCGGGTGCACGCCGGCCGTGCAGGAGAGGTAAGGGTACCGGGCGCACAGATCCAGCGCAGCCCGGGCATCGTCCAGTGTCGTTGCGGTAACCACGATACGGTCGACGCCCGCGCGCCGGGCGCGAGCCAGAACCTCGTCCAGGTCGCCTCGGAACTGCCCGTTCAGCAGGTTCGCGCCGACATCGATCATCGTGGCCGCACGATGTTTTCGTGGGCGCGCAGCATGGGCAGCCGCTGGCCGAGCAACAGGCTGTAAACCTGGTTGAAGGCGAGCACGTTCTTCACGTAGCTGCGAGTCTCCGTGAAGGGAATGGATTCGATCCACACGTCCATCGGCCAGCCTTCGGAGTTCTTCAGCCATTTGTCTACGCGTGTTTCTCCGGCGTTGTAGGCGGCGGCGGAAACCGGCAGCACCTGGTCGTAACGCTCGAGCAACCAGGCGATGTGGTGTCCGCCCAGGGGAATGTTCACGGTGGGATCATAGAGTTCCGCCGCGGACGGCGGCGGCATGCCGGCGCGGCGCGCGGCGTAGCGCGCGGTACTTTGCAGCATCTGCATGACGCCCCGGGCATCCGCACTCGAGCGGGCGAATCGATCGAATATGCTTTCCTGCCGGGCGAAGGCGACAAGAACCGACATGGGGACGCCGGTGGCGTGGCTCGTTTTCAGAAACGTCGGGGTGTGGTCGATGGGGAACCGCACTTCCAGGTGATCGCGCTGACCGGTTTCATTCGCGGTGCGAATCGCAAGCACCAGTTGACCCAGATCCTTGGCCAGGTAAGCGGCCGCGCCTTGCTCCCCGGGAGTGAGCCTGGGCAGCATGGCCATCCACTCGCGCCGGGCGTTCACCTCGTCGCCTACCGCGAACAATTCCGTTGCCCGGGCGATGGCGGGCAGTTGCCGCACCTTGTCCAACTCGGTGGCGACGCCAGTCCGCTGCTTGGCATTGAGTTGCGGCGTCTGGCCGATACGGCCGGCTGCAAGGAATCCGTAGTAGCTGCGCTTGCCGGCCAATGCCTGGTAGGCGAGCCGTGCCCGTTCGGAAGACTCGTGGGTTATCGTCAGCGCTCGCGCCAGCCAGTATTGCCACTTCTCCTCAAAGCGCTGTGCGTCCGGCAGTCGTTCTATCCAGGCCGACAGCGACGACCAGTTGCGCCGCTCGAGATAGGCCCCGGCGAAGCCGGCGGCGGCGGAGGCCACGATATCGTTCGTCCGTGCGTTGTCCAGCAGGCCGGTACGCGCCAGCTCGATGTCGATACGCGCGGTCAGGGCGCGGCGAGCCGCCTCGCTGAAGCGGTGGGTTGACCGGTAGCTGGCCCAGGCATCGCGCGCGGCCTCCGCATCCCGGGGCGCCAGGCGCCGCAGACCGTGGGCGATGACCTCTCGCGAGAGAGGGGTGTCGGTGCGGAACCGGCTGGTTCGGGAGATCGACGCCGGGTTGACATGCACACTGTAGTACGCCTGGGCCCAGGGCCTGTAATCGCCGCTGAAGAAGCGCTGCAGGTAGCGGGCGAGCAGCCGCTCATCGGCGCCGACGGCGAGGCTGAGACGACGCCACGCGGTTTCCTGGTCCAGACGGGTGTTCTGCCACACCTGGAACATCGAATCGCAGGCTTTGGGCTGGGACTCCCCGACCGTCCAGACCGGGGCGACACCGTTCAATGCCGTTTCTTTCCGGCCCGTGTTGTAAAGTGCGCGCAGATAGTGGCATCGCAATTCCGTGGCGCGCGGTTCGCCCGGGGCGGCCGGTTCATAGTTGTCCAGGAACGTCTGCCATTGGCGATTGGCGGCCAGCCTTGCGAGCCATTGACGGTAGATGCGGTGGGCTCCGGGTATGTCGGGATGAGCACGCCGGAAAGCATTGACCTGCCCGGGGGTCAGGCGGGACAGGCGCAGGCGCAGTTGGTGATAGGTGATATACGGCTGGAGGGGATATCCATCCAACTGTTCCTGGATCCCGCGGGCGGCCGTGGTGCGCCCGGCGCGGACGTGGTCCACCGCCTGCCGGTACATTTGGCGTTGCTCATACAGGGTTGCCGCGACGGCGCAACCGGTGTCGGCGATGCTCACACAGAGCGCCGCCAGCATGGCGGCGGCCGACCGCCGGCCGGTCGATCGCTGCAATGGCATGATCAGCTTTGGGCCTGTTTTCCGGAAGCGCCCACCCGCACCGCGAGCACATCGCAACTGGCCCCATGCAGCACGCCGTTGGCCGTGGACCCCAGCAGCAGCGCCAGCCCGTGGCGGCCGTGGCTGCCGACGATGACGAGATCCATGGCGTTGGACTCGGCCACCCGATGGATTTCGCTTTCCGGGCGTCCGAAGATCAGGTACTGGCGTTCCGCGGGAATGCCCAGCCCATTGGCGAACTCGGCGAGATGCGACTTGGCCTGCTCGTGAATCTGTTCCTGCACGGAGGACAGATCCATGGGGATGTCGCCGCCGTAGGCCAGGCTCAGGGGTTCGATGACATGAATGACATGCAGTTCCGCATCGAAGGCATCGGCGATTGCGGTGGCGGAAGCCGCAACCTGCCGCGATTCCTCGGTGAGGTCTATTGCCAACAGAATGCGTCGATAAGCGGACATGCCGCGCTCCACCTGACCCTGCCATGACGATACACTCGAAGCCGGGGTACGCTCAACACCGAGATGCGATCGTGGCATGGATCGTCATTCTGCTTGCGCTGGCACTGGTCATCGGTCCGGTCCTGTACCTGTTGCCGACCCGCAAGGACCGCCGTCTTGCCACCATCCGTCTCGAAGCCCGGCGACAGGGCCTGGTGGTGGAGTTGAAGTCCGTGCGCAATCTCGATGCCCGCGCGGAGGAGCGCGTCACGGCCGGGGGGGAGCGGCGCTCGCCGGTTCACGCAAGCGTTGCCTACGCGTTGCCGCTGCGCGCCAGGCTCGACAGGATAGAGCCGTGGCGGCTGCTGCGGTCCGAACGAACCGGCTGGCGTTTCGATTCGGAACGGGAAGCGCATGCGGAACCGGATCTCCTGCCGGAGCTCTTGCCGCTTCTGTCCGGTCTGCCGGAGGATACGGTTGGCTTGGAATTCGGCGGCGGGACACTGGCCTGCTATTGGCTCGAACGGTTTCCCGCCGACATCGACACGGTCAAGGCGCTCAAGACCTCGCTTTTTGCGATCGGCGAGAAATTGATTGCGGTCGACTCGGAACTGACCCGACGGCTCTCCGAAACGGACTCCTGATGCGCCTCGAACCCCGTTACGGCGATCCGTTGTCCGTAACCCCGCGCTCTAATATCATTGCGCCGTCTCGGGCAGCAGTAACGGGAGCAACAGGTATGCGGGCCGAACTTGCCGCTAAAGGCGAGGCGCGCCGAATGAATGGGGTCAGAGTAAAATTACCCCGGCAATTTTACTCTGACCCCATTCATTCTCGCACACAGACAGATGGGCGCTTGTGGGCACGCCCTTCGGGTGACCGCCGGAACGCCCCGCGCACGCACGTGGGCAAAAGACCAGCGAGGGCGCGGCCAGCGCAGTCTGTGCCGGGCAGAATCTCCAAAAAGCGAAGGTACCTGATTGAAACGCAATGACATTCAGTGGCTCAACAAGCGGCTTGGTGAGATATGCGGGCTAGTGTCCTGTGTCACAAATACGTTACGTTTCAGCGTGCCGCACAAGGGCTGTGGCCAGGCGCGGCCCGCCGGGCGTATCCGGCATACGGCCAAGGGTCGCAACAACGCCACAGCCCTTGTGCGGCGCGCCCTTCGGGAGGGCGCAAAACCACCGATGGCGGTGTTGCGGCCCTTGCAAAGGTCCAGACATTCGCTGCGGACCGCGCCTTGCCCTCGGCGGTTTTGCGCCCTCTGAAATGCAACGTATTTGTGACACAGGACACTAGCAAGGGACGTTTTCGCAAGGCAACTGCAGCCCGGTATTCTTGACAGCGCTTTTGTCCTCACCGTATAAACGGCGCCCTTTCGCGCATCCGAACGGCCGCGCGAGTCCCGCTCACCGTAAGGAGAGTCAGTGTCCCGCTCCCTTGTCATCGTCGAATCCCCAGCCAAAGCGCGCACCATCAACCGGTATCTCGGCAAGGACTACATTGTCAAGTCGAGTGTCGGCCACGTCCGCGACCTGCCTGCGGGAGGACGCGGAAGTGAATCGGGTCAGCGCGCGAAAGCCGCCGCAACCGCGGCCACGTCCGGCCGCAAGCTTTCCCCGGAGGAGCGGGCCGCGGAACGGCAGCGACGGAATCGGGAGCGGTTGATCCGGCGGATGGGCGTCAACCCCGACGCGCAGTGGACCGCCAGCTACGAGGTCATGCCGGGCAAGGAGAAGGTTGTCGGCGAACTGACGAGGCTTGCCGCCAAGGCGGACGCCGTCTACCTCGCCACCGACCTCGACCGCGAGGGCGAAGCCATTGCCTGGCATCTACGGGAAACCATCGGCGGCGACCCGAACCGGTATCGGCGCGTCGTTTTCAACGAGATCACCGGGAAGGCGATCAAGAAGGCGTTCGATGCGCCGGGCGAACTCGACATGAACCGGGTAAACGCCCAGCAGGCGCGCCGGTTTCTCGACCGCGTGGTCGGCTTCGAACTCTCCCCTCTGTTGTGGGCAAAGGTGGCGCGCGGGCTGTCCGCGGGCCGGGTGCAGTCGGTTGCGGTACGGCTGATCGTCGAGCGCGAGCGGGAGATCCGCTCGTTCGCGCCGGAGGAATACTGGGAAGCATTCGCGGACCTCGAACGTGCGGGCAATGGCGCGGTACTGCGTTTCCAGGTGATCAAGGAAGGCGAAGCGAACTTTCGTCCCGACAGCGAGGCATCAACCGATGCCGCCCTGGAGCGCTTGCGCGCCTCTGGCTTCAGCGTCAAGTCCCGCGACGATCGTCCTACCCGGGCCCGGCCGAACCCGCCGTTCATCACGTCGACCCTGCAACAGGCGGCCAGTGCCCGGCTCGGCTTTTCAGTGAAGAGAACCATGACCGCCGCGCAGCGCCTTTACGAAGCCGGCTATATCACGTACATGCGCACGGACTCCACCAACCTCAGCGGCGAGGCGGTAGCCGCTTGCCGGGGCCACATCGGCGAGAAGTTCGGGCGTCGATACGTGCCGGAGAAGCCGAGATTCTATGCCAGCCGGAAGAGCGCCCAGGAAGCTCACGAGGCGATCCGTCCGTCGAATGTGGGCACGCGTGCCGAGGGCCTGACCGGCATCGATGCTCAGGGCGTGCGGCTCTACGATCTGATCTGGCGACAGTTCGTCGCTGCCCAGATGCCCGATGCGGAATATCTGAGTTCGACGGTGCTCGTCGAGGCCGGCGAGTTCGAACTGAGGATCCGCGGGCGCGTCTTGCGGTTCGACGGCTATACCCGGGTGCTGCCGTCGGGGGCACAGAAAGCCGAAGACGTGCCGCTGCCGGATCTCGTTCCCGGCGAGAGCCTGCAACTCAAGGACCTGGAAGGAGTACAGCACTTTACCAAGCCCGTGCCGAGGTATGGTGAGGCGAGCCTCGTGCGGGAGTTGGAGAAGAGAGGCATCGGCCGTCCATCGACCTACGCCGCGATCATTTCCACCATTCAGGAGCGGGGTTACGTCACCCTGGTCAATCGCCGTTTCCATGCGGAAAAGATTGGCGAACTCGTGACCGACCGGCTCGTCGAGAAGTTCGAGAACCTCCTGGACTACGGTTTTACCGCCGAGATGGAGCGGGAACTCGACCGGGTTGCCGAAGGGCACGTCGAATGGCGGGAAGTGCTCGATCAGTTCTACGGCGACTTCAGCGACAAACTGGCCAATGCGAGGTCGGAGCGGGGCGGCATGCGCCAGAACGAACCCACGGACACCGATCTGGCCTGCCCGAAATGCGGCAGGACCATGCAGATCCGCACGGCCGGTACCGGTGTTTTCCTGGGTTGCTCCGGATACCGCCTGCCCCCGAAGGAACGCTGTACCGCGACGTTGAACCTGGTCTCCGGCGAGGAGACCGTCGACACCGAACAGGACGAAGAGGGCGAGTCGAAGCTCTTGCGCAGCAAGCGGAAGTGTTCCCGGTGCGAGACGCCCATGACGAGCTACCTGATCGACGAGACGCGCAAGCTGCACGTGTGCGGCAACAACCCGGATTGTCCGGGGTTCACGCTGGAGGCCGGCCAGTTCCGCATCAAGGGCTACGACGGACCGGTGCTCGAGTGCGACAAATGCGGGGCGGAGATGCAGTTGAAGTCCGGGCGCTTCGGCAAGTACTTCGGCTGCACGCGCTGCTCCAACACACGCAAGCTGCTTCGCAGCGGTCAGCCGGCGCCGCCCAAGGCCGACCCGATCTCAATGCCGGAGTTGCGTTGCGAGAAAGTCGATGACCACTTTCTGCTTCGCGACGGCGCGGCGGGCCTGTTCCTGGCCGCCAGCCGCTTTCCGAAGAACCGGGAGACCCGCGCGCCGCTGGTGCGGGAACTGCTGCCTCATGCGAACGAACTGGATGCCAAGTTTCACCACCTGTTGAAGGCGCCCGTTGAGGATACCGACGGGAAGCCCGCCGTCATTCGTTTCAGCCGCAAGACCCGGGAACATTACGTGCAATCGGAGGTGGACGGCAAAGCCACCGGTTGGCGGGCTTTCTACCGCAAGGGCGCCTGGGTCGTTCAGGAGAAACCTGCCGCGAGGACCCGGAAACGGCGCAAGGCCAAGCGCACGGGCGAACGCGCGGGGGCCGCAGGACGCGCGGAGGCCGCGGAACGTGCCGGCAGGGCGCCGCGCAAGCGGAAGCGGAAGCAGGCAAAGGCCCGCCGCGGCAAGGCGGGCTCCTGAGCAAAGCGTTGCCTGTTCGCGGTCAGGTGCGGCGCAGGACGCCGACGCTCAGGCCTTCGATAGCGAAAGCCTGTTCCCGCAAATCCACGTCGATGGGTGCGTAGTCGTCGTTTTCGGGCAGCAGGCACACGCGCGCCCGGTTACGCGTGCGCTGAAAGCGCTTGACGGTCACATCCTCATCGATGCGGGCGACCACGATCTGGCCATTGCGCGCTTCGGGCGTCTTGTGCACGGCGAGCAGGTCGCCGTCGAGAATTCCCGCGCCGGTCATGCTGTCGCCCTTCACGCGCAGGAGAAAGTCCGCCCGCGGACGGAAGAAATCCGCGGGCAGGTCAACCCGGTCTTCGATGTGTTCGTCCGCGAGAATCGGGCTGCCCGCGGCGACCCGGCCGACAACGGGCAGGCCCTGCTGTTCGGGCAGGCGAATGCCCCGGGAGGTGCCGGGGACTATCTCGATGGCGCCCTTCTTCGCCAGTGCCCGCAAGTGTTCCTCGGCCGCATTGGGCGATCGGAAGCCGAGTTCGTTGGCGATGTCGGCGCGGGTCGGCGGATAGCCCGTTTCAACGATATGGCGCCGAACGATGTCGAGCACCTGGGCTTGTCTGGGGGTGAGGTTGTGCATGTCGTGAAGTTCGCCACCTGATTGAATATACAGAGACCTGGGATTGTATACAGTATCGGTGCGTTTGCACAGCCCCTGAACCAATTGGCGTTGTCGCTGCTACAATCCCGCGTTCGCGCAAGCCGCTTTCCCTCTAATCGCAGGAGCCCTTTCCATGCTGCAAGACCTGGCGCGCCTGATCAGCGAACACACCTGGATTGCCCAGGTATTCCTGGTGGTGCTCGCCACGGCGGCTGCCCGGTACGCCGCGAAAGTCATGCTGGACCGGTTCGCCCGGCAGGCCGCAAAGACCCGCAACCTTTATGACGATGCCCTGGTCGGAGCCCTGCGCAAACCGCTGGGCATGGCGGTTTGGGTGATCGGCGTCAGTTGGGCGGCGGAAGTCGTCGGCGGCAACGCCCAGGCGGAGGTCTTTCAGTATGTCGGTCGGGCCCGGGACGTTGCCGTCATCTGGCTGCTTGTGTGGTTCGCCTTGCGTTTCATACGCTTCGTCGAGACCCATGTCGGGGACCTGGGCTATCGCAAGGACCGCCAGGTCGACCGCACGACCGCTGCCGCCATCAGCAAGCTGCTGCGGGCTTCCGCGCTCATCACCGGTGTGCTGCTGGTCATGCAGGCGCTTGGCTTCAGCATCGCCGGCGTACTTGCCTTCGGCGGCATCGGCGGCATCGCCGTGGGCTTTGCCGCCCGGGACCTGCTCGCCAACTTTTTTGGCGCCCTGATGATATTTCTCGACCGGCCGTTCTCGGTGGGCGACTGGATCCGCTCTCCAGACAAGGAAATCGAGGGCACTGTCGAGGAAGTCGGCTGGCGCCTGACGCGCATCCGAACCTTTGACCAGCGGCCGCTGTACGTCCCGAACTCGGTGTTTGCGAGCCTGACGGTCGAGAATCCGTCGCGGATGTCGAACCGGAGAATCTACGAAACCATCGGCATCCGCTACGACGACATCGGCGTGCTGCCGGCCATCGTCAAGGATGTGGAAGACATGCTTCGGGGTCATGCGGACATCGACACCTCGCGCACGCTGATGGTCAACGTCGTAACGTTCGGGCCGTCGTCCCTCGACTTTTTCGTCTATACGTTCACCAAGACCGTGGTG
The DNA here is from genome assembly GCA_965220425.1 of Candidatus Azophilus sp. Lineage (GTDB taxonomy): Bacteria > Pseudomonadota > Gammaproteobacteria > Pseudomonadales > Azotimanducaceae > Azophilus. Next base: position 1,788,466 of record OZ244830.1, read on the forward strand.
TGGGAGGAGTTTCACGCGATCAAGCAGGAGATTCTGTTCAGGATCGCCGACATCGTCTCCGGCCACGGCGCCGAAATCGCCTTTCCCACTCAGACCCTGCACATGGCCGAGGCATAGCGCCGGCCGTGGTGCACCTCCTGGTCGGTCCGGTGGAGCATGCAGCTTGACGGAGGTACCGGAAGATATCCTGGCGGCGCGCCGCCGCGCGGAACCGGTTGTCGATGCGGAAACGGTGACCCGGGCGATCGACCGCACCGCGGTACGCTTGACGCTTGAACTCAAGGCGGCCAATCCGCTGGTTCTGTGTGTCATGAACGGCGCACTCGTTTACGGCGGGCGGTTGCTCGGGCGCCTGCACTTTCCACTGGAACTCACCTGCGTACATGTGGCCCGTTACGGGGACTTCACGCGCGGGGAGCCGTTGACCTGGCTGGCGAAGCCGCGGCAGAACCTTGCCGGCCGGCAGGTACTCATCGTCGACGATGTCCTCGACGATGGCGATACCTTGAAGGCCGTTCGCCGCTGGGCCTCGGAGGAGGGCGCGGCGCGGGTCTGGACGACCGTGCTGGTGCGCAAGAAGACGCACAGGAACGAGGCGATCGATATCGATTTCACGGCGCTGGAATGTCCGGACCGGTACCTGATCGGTTGCGGGATGGACTACCGCGGTTACTGGCGCAACCTGCCCGCCGTCTATGCGCTGCCTGACGACCTGGAACGGGCGCGTTGACCACGACGGCGTTGATTTCGGGTTCCGGCGGACTTCCCCTGCTGGCGCGTCTTGCGGTGCGGGAGATGACCCTGGACACGCCCTACGGCCCGATTCCGGGTCCGTTGCGGGCAGGCCGATCGGGGGATTGCCGGCTGGTGGGACTCTCCCGTCACGGCGAGTGCCACCGGCTTGCTCCGCACGCCGTCAACTACCGGGGAAACCTGTGGCTGCTCAAGGAACTGGGCGCCGAGCGGATCGTTGCGACCTATACCGTCGGCGGCATCGACGACGCACTGCGGCCCGGTGACCTGGTTGTGCCGGATCAGATCGTCGATTACACCTGGGGCCGGGCTCATACCTTCGACGAGGCGGGCGAATTGCACGTGGACTTCACGGTGCCGTTCGATACGGGTCTTGCCCGGGATTTTGCGGCAGCGGCCGGGCGCATCGGCCGGGATGTCGTGATGGGGGGCGTCTATGGCTGTACCCAGGGGCCGAGGCTGGAGACGGGCGCCGAGATCGACCGCCTGGAACGGGACGGGTGTACGCTGGTTGGAATGACCGCCATGCCGGAAGCGGCCCTGGCCCGTGAACTGGGCCTGCCCCTGCTGGGAGTCTGCATCGTCGTCAATCCCGCTGCGGGCCGGGGTCCGGATCCGACGCGGATCGACCGTGGCGCGCTTGCCCGGGACCGCGCGGCGGGGCTCTCCAGAGCCGACAGGCTAATCGTGGAGTTCTGCGGATTCGAAAGCGGCTGAGGCGTCGGTCACCCAGCGGGGCGCTTCCACCGGGTCCGCCCGGACCAGCACGCCGAGCACCGGGTGGTCGAGGTAGTGCAGGGCGCCGCTACGCATCACGCGGCTTTCTTCGAGAACCATGTACGGGGTGGCAAGCCCGGCCGCCGGCGCGTTGTCTTCCTCGCCCGGCCCGGGATCCGCGGACCGCGGGGATTCCGGGTCAAAGCCGGCATCCGTCCGGGAAACGGCGGGACTTCGAAACCAGAGACGGGCGCGGAAGTGCAGGTAGCGGCCAAGGGCGATGTCGAAAGTGCCCTCGAGTTCATGAACGGTTTCGCCGCGCCGGCCGGCCTGAACGAGCAGCGGTTCGGCGGCTCCCCGCGGGGGTACGGGCTGTGTCCAGCGGCCGTGCCACAGGAGATGCAACCCGCCGGCGTTGTCGATGCGCTTCGCTTCCCGGCGCAGCATCGCCCCGTCGATGCCCGCCTGGTAGCTGCCCGTCTGCAGGCGGTTTTCGAAACGCCGCACGGTATCCAGCCAGTCCAGCAGTGGATGGGGTGCAAGTCTGGGCTCGATCGGCGGCGGGACCCGTCCGGGCGGTGCGGCGCATGGCGGCGGAGACTGTCCGGGCGCCAGCGGAACATCGAAGGGCGCCGGTGGGCAGATTGTGGCCGGCGCCGTACCCGCGTCTTCCATCTCCGGCCCGGGGGGGCCGCACACGCGGGCTAGCCCGTCCTCGCCGATACGGTCGTCCGGTGGAGCGGTAGAGGGATCATTGCCCGCGGCGCCGGAGAGGTCGGCTGTGTGGGGTGTTTGCGGCCGATACCAGGCGGGTATGCCGACAGGCCGGTACGGCGCGGCCCCGCCGGCGGCGATGCAGTCGTAGGACAGCGTGGGAAATTCGAGCGTCGCCAGGGTGAACGGGCTCAGACGGTAACCGCCCGTCACGCCGGCTGAAATCGACTGGAGGCGGGCCGGAAAGCTGCGTTCGCCGGTGCGGCCGAGTCGCTCGCCGCTGTTGGCCCTGGTGGCCGCGGCACGTTGAAAGACGATCGCCTCAATGGTGTACCAGCTTTCCGTCAATGCCTCCAGGCGCTCAGCGGCCGATGGCGATGGCCAGGATGTCAGGGCGCAAATCGCGCCAACGGCAACGGACAGCCCGGAGCGAGTCATCCGCCCGCGGCGAGGTGGCTGCCGAACGATTCCCGCGGCGCGAGCAGGTCGAGCAGGCGCTCGGCGAACGTGAAGCGGTCCTGCAATTCCGGCACTGGCTTGAGAATGCGGAGCTGGGAGTCGCTGCCCAGCCGATACGTGGCGGGGTCGCGCTGTACCAGGGCGACGACGCTGGCGGGGTCGATGGGTGTGGCGTCGCCCACCTTGACCGCGCCGCCCCGCTCGCCGAGATCGAATTTCACGATGCCGAGCGGATTGAGCCTGAGCTTGAGTTCGGTCACCCGGAACAGTTGTTTGAGGGGCACGGGCAGCAATCCGAACCGATCGATCATCTCCACCTGCAGGGCTTCGAGTTCGCCAGCGGTGGATGCGTTGGCGATCCGCTTGTACATCAACAGCCGGGTGTGGGCGTCGGGCAGATAGTCTTCCGGGATCAGGGTCGAGCAGTGCAGGTTCACCTCCTGGCTGACCGGCTCGAGCGGCGCGTCGAGGTTGGGGACGTGGCCGGACTGTATGGCTTGTACCGCGCGGCGCAGCAGTTCCATGTACAGCGAGAATCCGATGGACTCGATCTGGCCCGACTGCTCATCGCCGAGCAGTTCGCCGGCGCCGCGGATTTCCAGGTCGCGGGTGGCCAGCGCGAACCCGACGCCGAGGTCGCCGGCCGCCTGCACGGCCTCCAGGCGCTTCACGGAGTCCGGGGTCATGGCGCTAGGGTGGGGGGTCAGGAAATAGGCATACGCCTGCCGGTGCGAACGCCCGACGCGTCCGCGCAACTGGTGAAGCTGGGCCAGCCCGAACTTGTCGGCCCGTTCGATGACGATCGTGTTGGCGTTCGGAATGTCGATACCGTTCTCGATGATGGTCGTGCAGACCAGCACATTGAGCTGGCGCTGGTGAAAGTCCTTCATCACCTGCTCGAGCGAACGTTTCGGCATCTGCCCGTGGCCGATGCCCACGCGGGCGCCGGGCGCCAGTTCAGAGACCTCCCCGGCGACCCGTTCGATGGTGCGCACCTCGTTGTGGACGTAGAAAACCTGCCCGCCTCGCATCAGCTCCCGGTTGATCGCTTCGCGGACGATGTGGTTGCGCTTCTGCTGGACGAAGGTCTTGATCGACAGGCGCCGGGCGGGCGGCGTCGCGATGATGGAGAGGTCCCGGATACCGCTCATGGCCATGTTCAGCGTACGGGGAATCGGCGTAGCCGTCAGGGTGATCATGTCCACTTCGGCGCGCAATGCCTTGAGCCGCTCCTTCTGGCGAACCCCGAAGCGGTGTTCCTCGTCGATGACCACCAGACCGAGATCGTCGAAACGGAACGACCGCCCGAGCAGCTTGTGGGTGCCGATGAGGATGTCGATCCGGCCAGCCTCCATGCGCTCGCGAATCGCGGCCGTCTCGCCGTCGGTGCGCAACCGGGAGACTGCCTCGATCTGTACCGGCCAGTCGGCGAAGCGGTCGCTGAAGGTATCGAGGTGCTGCTGGGCGAGCAGCGTCGTCGGGACCAGCACCACGACCTGCTTGCCGGCCAGCACGGTGGCGAATGCGGCGCGCATGGCCACCTCCGTCTTGCCGAACCCGACGTCGCCGCACACCAGACGGTCGGTGGCTTTCTCCGAGGCGAGCTCGTCGACGACGGTATCGATGGCCCGGGCCTGGTCGGCGGTGAGTTCGAAGGGAAACTGGCGCGCGAAGCGATCGTACTCGGCTTGATCGAACGCGAGGGGGAGCGACTGTCTGGCGGCCCGGCGTGCGTGGATATTCAGCAATTCGGCGGCGACGTCGACGGCCTTGCCCGCCGCGCGGCGCTTGGCTCTCTCCCACTGGTCCGAACCGAGCCGGTGCAGCGGTGCGCCGGCATCTCCTGCGCCTGTGTAGCGCGTGACGAGGTGCAGGGAGGTGACCGGCACGTACAGTTTGTCGCCGCCGGCATATTCCAGCGTCAGGAACTCGCTGGCGTATCCGTCGACGCTGAGCGTCTGCAGGCCCAGATAGCGGCCGATGCCGTGCTCCAGGTGGACGACGGGCGCTCCCGTGGAAAGTTCCGAAAGGTCCCGAACGATCTGGTCCGGGTCGATCACCCGGGCGCCGCTCACCCGTTCGCTGGTGGGCCGATGGCCGAAGATCCGGCTTTCCGTGACGACGATCAGGCCGTCGGCCCAGAGCCCGTCGTGCAGCGGGGCAGTGGCGATCCCGCAATGGGCGTCGCTCGAGAGAAAGTCGGGCAGGGCAGGGAATCCTTCGGCGCGAATGCCGGCCCGGGCCAGGAAGTCGGACAGCACCTCCCGGCGCCCGGCGCTTTCCGCGGTAAATAGAAACCGCTCGGATCGGTTCGCGGCGATGAAGTCCTTGAGCGATTGGGCGGGTTGCCTGAGCCTCGCATTGGCCTGCAGATCCGGCAGCATCCGTGAGCGGCGGCGCGCCTTGGCTCTGGGCCTGTCGCCGAGCGCGATCCGGGGATGGTTCTGGAGGCGCTTGCGCAGCCGCTCAGGCGTCAGGAACAGGCGGTCGGGCGGGAGGATGGGGCGTTCGATGTCGTAGGCGAGACTCTCGTAGCGGTTCTCGACGTTCTGCCGGAATTGCGTGGCGGCGGCGACGACGTCGGAACGGTGCAGCACCAGCGTGTCCGGGCGCAGATAGTCGAACAGGGTGGCGAGGCGGTCGAAGAAGAAGGGCAGGTAGTATTCGATGCCGCCCGGGGGCAGGCCGGCGGAGACATCGCGGTAGATGCTGCATGCGCGCACATCCACATCGAAGGTCTCGTGCCAGCGGTTGCGGAAACGGGCAATGCCGGCATCGTCGAACGGGAACTCCTTGGCCGGCAGCATCCTGATGCCGGCTACCCGCTCGATGGTGCGCTGGGTATCGGCGTCGAACAGGCGCAGCGACTCGATCTCGTCGTCCATCAGGTCGATGCGGATCGGATTGGGCGCGCCCGCGGGAAAGATGTCCATGAGGGAGCCGCGGATGGCGAACTCGCCGCGGTTTTCAACGGTATTCACGGCCGTGTAGCCGGCGGCTTGCAGCCGGTCGCGTTCCCGGTGCGTATCGAACACCTCGCCGGCGGCGAGGACGATCGAATGTGCCTCCACATACTCCGGCGGCGCCAGGCGTTGCATCAGCGCGGTGACCGAGACCACCAGCACACCCCGGCGCAGCCGCCCGAGGGCGCGCAGCGTGGCGAGCCGTTCGGAAACGATATCCGGATGGGGGGAGAAGACATCGTAAGGCAGCGTCTCCCAATCCGGAAAGAGATCGATCCCGTCGGCCCCGTGTGTGGAGAAGAAAGCGACTTCGTTCTGCCAGCGAACCGCGTCCTCGGCATCGTTGGCGACAATGAGCACCGGCCCGTCGTGTGCGGCGGCAGCCTGCGCGGCCAGGTAACCGCCCGCGGCGCCGAAGACATTGTCCCAGGTCAGGCGTTGCCCGGGTTCGGCGGGGAGTTTGTCGTCGAGGCGGGAATGCATGACCGATCGCATTGCAGGACTTGGCAAGCGGCGTATTCTACCTGCGTTCGGGAACTCTCGCGAGGCAAACAAATCAAAGGGTTGCGCAGTAGTAACGCTTCCTAAACGAGCGTCAAACCGTTACAGTGCCGCTCGCGAACGCGTGAGCGAAACAGTGGCGCCGGCGACGGGTTGAATCTCCCGCGCAATCGTGCCTGCCAGAGCCGTCATGAAGCCGACCGACATCCTGGAACCGGGCTATTTCCACAAGGTCGTGGACTGCCAGTGGGCGTGCCCCGCGCATACGCCCGTGCCCGAGTACATCCGCCTGATCGCGCAGCAACGGTACACGGAAGCCTACATGCTCAACTGGGACAGCAACGTCTTCCCGGGCATTCTCGGGCGCACCTGCGACCGGCCCTGCGAACCCGCCTGCCGGCGTGTGCGCACCGAAGAGAAGCCGGTGGCCATCTGCCGGCTGAAGCGGGTGGCGGCGGACCACAAGGGCGATATCACCCCCTATATGCCGCGTGTACCGACCCGCAAGAACGGCAAGCGCATCGCGCTGCTCGGCTCCGGGCCCGCGTCGCTGGCGGTGGCGCGGGACCTGCTGCCGCTCGGCTACGAAGTGCACATGTTCGAGAAAGACCCGGCCGGCGGCGGCATGATGCGCAGCCAGATCCCGGCGTTCCGGCTGCCGGCGGACGTGCTCGAGGAGGAGGTCGACCTCATCCTCGACATGGGTGTCGAATGCCACTTCGGCTACGAGATCGGCAGCATGAAAGAGATGCTGGCCCTGGACTACGACGCCTACTTCGTGGGTACGGGCGCACCGAGGGGGCGCGATCTGAGCCTGTCTGGCCGGGCGCAAGTGGACGAGCACATCCACATCGGCATCGACTGGCTGGCCAGCGTCGCCTTCGGGCATACCAGTTGCATCGAGGGCAAGGTCATTGTCATGGGCGGCGGCAACACGGCAATGGATTGCTGCCGGACATCGAAGCGGCTCGGGGCCGAGAGCGTCACCGTCGTGGTGCGGTCCGCCTTCGAGGTGATGAAGGCGTCGGACTGGGAGAAGGAAGACGCCATGCGCGAGGGCATTCCGATCGTCAACAACCGGCCGCCCAGGGAGTTCGTGCACGAGAACGGCAAGCTGAAGGGCGTGCTCTTCGGCTGCGTCAAGCCCGTCGAAGGCGGCAACGGGCGCCTCAAGTACATTCCGAGCGGCGAACCGGATGTGTTTCTGGAGGCCGACAAGATTCTGATGGCGATCGGCCAGGAGAACCATTGCCCCTGGATCGAACGCGACGCGGGCATTCAGTTCGACAGGTGGGACTGCCCGCTGCTGGATGAGGTGACGCTGCAGTCCACCCATCCGAAGGTGTTTTTCGGCGGCGACAGCGCCTTCGGGCCCGAGAATATCATCTGGGCGTCGGCGCACGCCCACCAGGCGGCGATCTCCATCCACCTGTTCTGCCAGGGCAAGGACCTGAAGGCCGACCGTCCGCCGGAGGGCGTCAACCTGATCAGCACCAAGATGGGCCTGCACGAGTGGAGCTACGACAGCGAGCACGACCCGTCCGCCCGCTACCTGGTGCCCCACGCGAACAAGAAGCAGTCGCTCGGCAACATCAAGATCGAGGTCGAACTCGGCTTCGACAAGCGCCTCGGCGCCCGAGAGGCCCAGCGCTGCCTGAACTGCGACGTGCAGACGGTCTTCACGGACCGGCTATGCATCGAATGCGATGCCTGCGTGGACATCTGCCCCATGGACTGCATCAGCTTCACCGAAAACGGCGAGGAGGAGGACCTGCGGCAACGGTTGATCGCGCCGGCGCAGAACACCGAACAGGACCTCTACGTTTCGGGCTCGCTCCCCACCGGGAGAGTGATGGTCAAGGACGAGGACCTGTGCCTGCACTGCGGGCTCTGCGCCGAGCGTTGCCCCACCAACGCCTGGGACATGCAGCGTTCCGTGGTGCACATTCCCCAGTTGGACTCAGTCGCCGGCGAGGCGAGCGCCTGAAATGGTGAGCTACAACGACTTCGTCCTACGTTTCGCCAACGTCAACGGCTCGGGTTCGGCGAGCGCCAACGGCATGTTCGCGAAGGCGATTTTCCGCATGGGCATTCCGGTTGCCGTGCGCAATATCTTTCCGTCGAACATCCAGGGCCTGCCGACCTGGTTCGAGGTGCGCGTCAGCGAGGCCGGCCACCTCGGCCGCCGGGAGGGCGTCGACATCATGGTGGCCATGAACGCCGAGACCTATGCCGAGGATATCGAGAGCGTCAAACCGGGCGGCTATCTTTTCTACGACAACACCAAGCCGCTCGCCGCGAACCTGCAACGGAGCGACATCAGGGAGATCGGCATGCCGATCGCGGCGCTGCTGCAGCCCGCGTTCACCGACCTCAAGCAGCGCGGCCTGTTCAAGAACATCGTCTACCTGGGCGCGCTGTCGGCACTGCTGGACATCGATTTCGAGGTCATCACCGGCATGGTCGCCACGCAGTACAAGGGCAAGGACGACCTGATCCAGCCCAATATCCACGCGCTGGAGATCGGGCGGCAGTACGCTCTCGACTACCTCAACGGGCCCATCGAGTACCGGTTGCGGCGCTGCGATGCGGTGGGGGACAGGATATTCATCGAGGGCAACATCGCGGCCGCCCTGGGCGCGTTGTACGGCGGGGCGACGGTATGCGCCTGGTATCCGATCACGCCATCCACCTCCATGGCGGAGGCGTTTGAACGCCATGCCGGCCGGATGCGCATCGACAAGGCCACCCGCCGCCGGAAATTTGCCGTCATTCAGGCCGAAGACGAGCTTTCGGCCATCGGCATCGTCATCGGCTCGGCCTGGAACGGCGCCCGGGCATTCACTGCCACCAGCGGTCCCGGCGTATCGCTGATGTCGGAATTCCTGGGTCTGGCCTACTTTGCGGAGATTCCCGCGGTGCTGTTCGACATTCAGCGAGCCGGCCCATCGACGGGCATGCCCACCCGGACGCAGCAGGGCGATCTCCTGGCCGCCGCCTACGCTTCCCACGGCGATACCCGGCACCCGCTGCTGTTCCCGTCGAATCCCAGGGAATGCTTCGACTTTGCCGCGGACGCGCTGGACCTGGCCGACCGCCTGCAGACGCCCGTCATCGTGATGAGCGATCTCGACCTGGGCATGAACCCGTGGTTGTCGGAGCCGTTGACCTGGGACGACGACCGGCGTTACGACCGCGGCAAGGTGCTGTCTGCGGAAGATCTCGAACGGATGCAGGATTTCGGCCGTTATCTCGACATCGACGGCGACGCCATCGGCTACCGCACACTGCCGGGCACGCATCCGGAGCGGGGCGCGTTCTTCACCCGCGGCGCGTCCCGGGACGAATACGCGAGATATACCGAGGACCCGGACGCCTACCGGCGCAACATGGACCGGTTGCTCGAGAAATGGGCAACCGCCGCCACGCTGATGCCGAAACCGGAGATTCACGAGACCGCCCAGAATGCCGGCATCGTCTATTACGGCAGCAGCGCCATGCCCATGGACGAAACCCTGCAGATGTTGCAGGCGGACGGCATCGGGCTGGACCGCATGCGCATTCGCGGGTTCCCGTTCGGCGAGGAGGTCCATCGGTTCATCGATCGCCACGACCTGGTGTTCGTGGTGGACCAGAACCGGGATGCGCAGATGCGCACCCTGCTGATCAACGAAGGCGATGTGGACCCGGCGAAGCTTGTGCCGGTGCGCTACTACGCCGGGCTGTCGATTTCGGCGGACGATATTCACTCCCAGGTGCTTGAGCATTTCAAGGCGCGGAAACTGCCCCGCCTGACGGAGGTGCGCTCATGACATTCGTTGCCAAGCCGCGGATCCACCATCCGCAACTGCCGGTCAACGAACTCGGACTGACCCGGCGCGACTACGAAGGCCTGGTATCGACGCTCTGCGCCGGCTGCGGCCACGACTCCGTCAGCGCCGCGGTGGTGCAGGCCTGTGCGGAATTGGCGCTGCCGCCACACCGCTTCGCCAAAATGTCCGGCATTGGCTGCTCATCGAAGACGCCGAGCTACTTTCTGGACAAGTCGCATGGCTTCAACTCCGTGCACGGGCGCATGCCGTCGGTGGCCACCGGCGCCAATCTGGCCAACCGGGATCTCTACTGCATCGGCATCTCGGGGGACGGCGACAGCGCCTCCATCGGGCTCGGCCAATTCGCCCACATCGTGCGGCGCCGCATCGACATGCTCTACATCGTCGACAACAACGGCACCTACGGGCTGACCAAGGGCCAGTTCTCGGCCACCAACGACCGGGGTTCGACCAGCAAGAAGGGCGTGCCCAACCTCTACGAACCGATCGATCTCGTGAGCATGGCCCTGCAGATCGGCGCGAGCTTTGTCGCGCGCAGTTTCTCGGGCGACAAGCATCAACTGGTGCCGCTCGTCAAGGCGGGGCTGAAGCATCACGGCATGGCGTTTCTGGACGTCATCTCGCCCTGCGTCGCCTTCAACAACCATAACGGGTCCACCAAGAGCTTCGACTATGTGCGCGGGCACAGCGGCAACTTCGTGCACGCGGACTATTACCCGTCCGGCGAGGAGATCACGGCCGACTACGGTCCGGGCGCCACGGAGGATGTGCCGATGCCGGACGGTTCCATCCTGCGCCTGTACAAACTCGACCGGGACTACGATGTCCACGACCGCGTGGGCGCGCTGGAGACGGTGCAGCGCTATCAGGAAAGGGGCGAGGTGGTGACCGGGCTCCTGTATGTCGACCCGGATGCGGCGGACTGCCACGAGATCCTCGATACGGTGGAGCAGCCGCTGAACGGGTTGACCGAGGCGGACCTGTGCCCGGGATCGGCCGCCCTGGAGCGGGTCAACGAGAGTTTCCGCTGACCGGGGCGCTGTTGCCGCCAGGCGACAGACTGACGGGCCGCCTGCGATCCGCGGTGATGAAGCGCCGGGTTTCAAGGGGTTTCAAGGGGCTGGCGCCAGCGCAGCCGGTTGACGCGCCAACACCCGTTCGAACGCCAGCCGAGGCAAGCGAAATTCAGCGACCTCGATCCCTTGAGACCCGGCCGAACGGGCCGATCGGCGATTGTTCCGCCGGGGATTCAAACTATAATGCGCGCGACTCCGCGGCATCCCCCCTCGACATAAGGATTCCACGTGGCCCTTCCGAGTCTCGACGACTATTTTCCCGATTGGAAAGAGCGCGAAGCCCTGGCCGAGGCGATGATCCCCATCATCGGTCGCCTCTACCGCAAAAACGTGGTGGCCTACTGTTACGGCCGGGCGCTGTACAACCAGAGCGTCATCCAGATCATGAAGACGCACCGCTATGTGCGGCAGGTGGCCCACAACGAATTGTCGGAGTTCGAGAGTTATCCCATCTGCGAAGCGCTCTCGCAGCTCGACCTCGGGCCGTCGCATGTCGATGTGGGCAAGCTGGCGACCCGTTTCATGGAGGAAGCCGGGCACAGCCGCATCCAGCCGATGGAATTCGTCGAGCGCGAATGCGCGGAGGTGATCGGCCGGCACGTACCACCGCTCGAGAAACCCCAGGATATCGTGCTGTTCGGCTTCGGCCGCATCGGCCGGCTGCTCGCGCGCTTGCTGATCGAGAAGACCGGCGGCGGCCATCAACTGCGGCTGAAGGCCATCGTCGTGCGCAAGGGAAGCCCCAACGACCTGGTCAAGCGCGCGGCCCTGTTGCGCCGCGATTCGGTGCATGGCGCCTTCCCCGGGACACTCAGGGTCGATGAAGAGAACAATTGCCTCATCGCCAACGGCAACGTCATCCGGGTGCTGTACGCCGACCGTCCGGACCGGATCGACTACGAGCGCTACGGCATCCACAACGCGATCGTCATCGACAATACCGGGGTATGGCGAGACGAAGCGGGCTTGCGCCGGCATCTCGAATCCAGGGGCACCGCCAGGGTGCTGCTCACCGCGCCGGCGAAGGGAACGATCAAGAACATCGTCTCAGGGGTCAATTCCTGGATGATGAATCAGAACGATGTGCTGCTCGGCGCCGCATCCTGCACGACCAACGCCATCGTGCCGGTGCTGAAAGCGGTGAATACGGGATTCGAGATCGCGCACGGACACATGGAGACGGTGCACGCCTATACCAACGATCAGAACCTGATCGACAACTATCACAAGAAGAACCGGCGCGGCCGCGGCGCACCGCTCAACATGGTGATCACCGAGACGGGCGCTTCGTCCGCCGTGACGACGCTGCTCCCCGAACTCGAGGGCAAGCTGACCGGCAACGCCATCCGGGTGCCGACGCCGAACGTATCCCTGGCGATACTCAATATGACCCTGTCCCACAACGTCAGCGTCATTGAGGTCAACGACTTTCTGCGCAATGCCTCCCTGCATTCGGGGCTGCAACGGCAGATCGACTACACGGAAGCGGCCGACGTGGTGTCGTCGGATTTCGTCGGCAACCGCCACGCCTGTATCGTCGATGGCGGGGCGACGCTTGCGAAGGACAACCGGGTCGTGCTGTACGTGTGGTACGACAACGAGTTCGGCTACGCCTGCCAGGTGATCCGGATCGTCCAGAAGTGGGCGGGAATTTCCTACCCCCTGATTCCGCGGGACGTGGAAGAGCAGGGGTTCTAACCCGCATCGCTCACCGACTTTCGTCGCGAGGGCGTCGAGGCGCCGTGTAAGCGTGGTCGCGCGGACCGCTTACGCGATGCATCGGCGTCCGCAGCAGCAAGTTGGTGAGCGATGCGGGCTGAGCGCGAGTCCCTGACGGGACCGGATCAGGCCGCGTAGGCGACCGCTTCCGAGAGATGCTCGTCGATGATGGCCTGGACGGTCTCCCGGCAGGATCCGCAGCAGGCGCCGACACCGAGCGCATCGCTCAACCCGTCGAGATCGTGCGTGCCGCCGTTCGCGGCCTCGCGAATCTCGGTATCGGTAACGGCTCTGCACAGGCAAACATACATGACGGCGCGTAGTGTAAACAAAAACGATTCTCAATAGCAAGGGCGCATGCATCGCAATCGCCAGCGGATGCCGATTCGCAAAAGCGAATCATTTTCAATATAAATCAATGGGTTAGGGTTGTATTTTCGATTGGGGGATGGCATCCTGTCGACATCGCACACCAGCCGGGAACTCATCATGCAGCCGATGCACAAGGACATTGTCGTTCACCTCAACAGCGTGCTGAAGAACGAGTTGACGGCCATCAACCAGTATTTTCTGCATGCCAAGATGTTCGAGGACTGGGGCATTCGAAGGCTGGCCCACAAGGAGCGCGAGGAATCCTTCGACGAGATGAAGCATGCCGAAGCGCTCGCCGAGCGTATCCTCTTTCTGGAAGGCCTGCCCAACCTGCAGGATCTCGGCAAGCTCAGGATCGGGCAGCACACCAGCGAGATGCTGGAATGCGACCTCACCCTGGAGATGGACGCGATGCCGGCGCTCAGGGAAGCCATCGCCTTCTGCGAAGCCAACGGCGACTATGTTTCCCGGCAACTCTTCCGCGGCATACTCGACTCTGAAGAAGAACACGTCGACTGGCTGGAGACCCAACTCGATCTCATCGGCAAGGTCGGCCTGGAGAACTATATCCAGTCGCAGATGCACGGCGATTGAATCGGCGCCCGTATCGGCGCCCGTATCGGCGGGGCGGGGGAGCGACGATTGCCTTCTTAGACCTCTTGTTCGCGGATCAGGTTGTCAAATGAGACAAGTTCCCTCCCGGTCGCTGCTTTCGCATGGGGCTGGCGCGTAGCCCCGTTAGGCCTGCAAATCGGAAATCGACGCAGGTTGCACTCGTCAGCGAGGTAATTCTTTGCCAAAATGCGCACCCCGAGCACGGACGTTGCGCCGAGGGTAACTGCGGGCGCAGCATCGGGCTTGAGGCTCGGGCGCGTTTTCGCGCCGGTCGTTAAGCAGACCTAAGCCAAAGACCATGCTTCAGATAACGGGCCTCGGCTCGTTGTGCGGCGCATGTCGGAATGAGGCGGACAGGACGCGGATAGGAGGCAGATAGATGGCGTTTGCTATTGCACTGATCGTTCTGATTGTGGGTTCGGTACTGTTTCATGTGGTAAGCCCCTGGTACCTGACGCCGCTGGCGTCGAACTGGAGCATGATCGACCTCACGATCGACATCACCTTCTGGGTGACCGGCTTCGTGTTCGTCGCGGTCAACGCCTTCATGGCGTACTGCATCATCCGGTTCCGCTACAACAAGCAGAAGCGCGCCGCCTACCAGCCGGAGAACAAGAAGCTGGAGATCTGGTTGACCGCGGTTACCGCCATCGGCGTGGCGGCCATGCTGGCGCCGGGATTGATCGTGTGGGCCGATTTCGTCACGGTGCCGGAGGATGCTCACGAGGTCGAGGCGGTTGGGCAGCAATGGCACTGGAGCTACCGGCTGCCCGGCGGCGACGGCAAGTTCGGCAACGTCGAGGCCCGGTTCATCAGCGACGACAACCCGTTCGGCATGGACCCGGAGGATCCCCACGGCCAGGACGACCGGCTGATCGAGAGCAACAAGGTGCATCTGCCCCTGGACAAGCCCGTCAAGTTCAACCTGCGTTCGAAGGACGTGCTGCACAACTTCACGGTTACCCAGTTCCGGGTGAAGATGGACCTGGTTCCGGGTCTCGTCTCCTACCTGTGGCTGACGCCCACGAGAACGGGTGAGTTCGAGGTGTTGTGCGAGGAACTCTGCGGCATCGGTCACTTCGTGATGCGCGGCCGGGTCATCGTCGATGAACAGAACGACTACGATGCCTGGTACGCGGCGCAGCCGACCTATGCGGAGACGGCGGACCGCCCGGTCGGCGACCCGATTATGGGGCAGGCGCGCTACGCGGTTTGCATTGCCTGCCACGGCCCGGCGGGCGAAGGCATTGTCGCCCTGAACGCACCGAAAATCTCCGGGCAGGAGCCCTGGTACCTGCGCCGGCAACTCAACTACTACAAGTCCGGCGCGCGCGGCGCCCACCCCGAAGACATTTTCGGGCAACAGATGGCGCCGATGGTGCTTACGCTTCAAGACGCCCAGGCGATCGAAGACGTGATCGCCTATATCGGCGCCTTGCCGGACGAGCCCGCGCAAGTCACCGTCGCCGGCGATGCGGACCGCGGCCGCGATCTCTGGGTCACCTGCGGAGCCTGCCACGGTTACACCGGCGAGGGCATCAAGTCGCTCAATGCGCCGCGCACGGCGGGCATGACCGACTGGTACCTGAAGCGGCAACTGGAAAATTTCAAGGCCAACATTCGCGGCCGCCATCCCGGCGACCTGTATGGCTGGCAAATGGCCGAAATGGCACGGATTCTCAAGGACGGCAGCGCGGTAGACGATGTCGTCGCCTACATCAATACCTTTGGCCGCGGGGCGGCCGCCACGGATATTGGAGCGGAGGAATAGCATGGCTCAAGTTGCACACGATGCGGTCTCGGATGCGGATCTCGGTCCGTTCGAGGTCGAGGATGTCGAGCTTTACCACCCCAGAACCTTTATCGGCAAATACATCTGGAGCCAGGATGCGAAGATAATCGCCATACAGTACGCGATTACCGCCATCGGCATCGGCCTGGTGGCCCTGGCGCTGTCCATTCTCATGCGCCTGCAACTCGGCTTTCCGGACAGCTTTTCCATGATCGACCCGGCGAACTACCTGCAGTTCGTCACGATGCACGGCATGATCATGGTGATCTACCTGCTCACCGCGCTCTTTCTGGGCGGCTTCGGCAATTACCTGATCCCGCTGATGTGCGGCGCCAGGGACATGGTGTTCCCTTACGTGAACATGGTCAGTTACTGGGTGTATCTGGCCGCGGTACTGATCCTCGTTGCCAGCTTCTTCGTTCCCGGCGGTCCGACCGGCGCGGGATGGACGCTGTATCCACCCCAGGCAGTGGTTCGCGGTACCCCGGGCGCGGGGGCCGGCATCATCCTGATGCTGATTTCGCTGTGCGTGTTCATCGTCGGCTTCACCATGGGCGGCCTCAACTATGTCGTCACCGTGCTGCAAGCCCGCACCCGCGGCATGACCCTGATGCGTCTGCCGCTGACCGTCTGGGGCATATTCATGGCGACGGTGCTGGCGCTGCTTGCGTTCCCGGCGTTGTTCGTGAGCTGCATCATGATGATTCTCGACAGCCTGGTCGGCACGAGCTTCTTCATGCCGGCCATGATCTCCATGGGCGAGCAGACCAGCTACAGCGGCGGCAGCCCCATCCTGTTCCAGCACCTGTTCTGGTTCTTCGGGCATCCTGAGGTATACATCGTCGCGCTGCCGGCATTCGGCATTGTCTCGGACCTGCTGTCCACGCACGCCCGCAAGAACATCTTCGGCTACCGCATGATGGTCTGGGCCATCGTGGCCATCGGCGCGCTCAGTTTCGTTGTCTGGGCGCATCACATGTACGTGAGCGGCATGAATCCGTATTTCGGCTTCTTCTTCGCCACGACCACCCTGATCATCGCGGTGCCGACGGCCATCAAGGTCTACAACTGGGTACTGACCCTGTGGCGCGGCAACATTCAGCTCACCGTCCCGATGCTGTTCGCCATCGGCTTCATCTTCACGTTCATCAACGGCGGCCTGACCGGGCTCTTCCTGGGTAACGTGACCGTCGATCTGCCCCTGTCGGATACTTATTTCGTCGTCGCCCATTTCCACATGGTGATGGCGGTCTCGCCGGTGCTGGTCGTGTTCGGCGCGATCTATCACTGGTATCCCAAGATCACCGGCAAGATGCTGGACGACACCCTGGGCAAGATTCATTTCTGGATGACGTTCCTCGGCACGTACGCCATCTACTATCCGATGCACTACCTGGGTTTCGAGGGTGTGCCCCGGCGCTACTACGCATACGGGGAGACGGCGTTCATGTCCGAGTCGGCGCAGGATCTGAATGCGGCCATCTCGATCGCCGCGATTTTCGTTGCCGTCGCCCAGGTGATCTTCCTCGTCAACATCGTCAAGAGCCTGATCGATGGCAGGAAGGCCGGCCCCAATCCCTGGAACGCCACGTCCCTGGAATGGCAGACGCCGCATACGCCGCCACGGCACGGCAACTTCGACGAGTTGCCGTCGGTGTACCGCTGGGCGTACGACTACGGCGTCCCGGGCGCCGAGCGCGATTTCATTCCTCAGAACGTGCCATCGGAAGACATGGCCGGGGCCCAGGCCAGGTCCTGAGCCGGGTCCGGGGGCGCAAACGGCCGAACGAGGCGATTGAATGACCGCGACACTCGTCTTTCTGGCGATACTGATGGGTATTGTGGTGTGGTGGCTGGTTCGCCAGACCATCAACACCAAGCCCTGGGTGGCGAGCGCGCCGGTGGGCGCCCAGCCCGGCGTCGGATTCCTGCCGCCCATCAAGGTGGGGCTCGGTGTGCTGCTGGCGGTGATCACGTCCCTGTTCGCCCTGTTTGTCAGCGCTTATGCGATCCGCATGGAGTACGGTGACTGGCGCCCGTTGCCGGAACCGCAAATGCTGTGGATCAACACGGGGCTCCTGTTCCTCGGCAGCGTCGGCCTGCAGATGGCGTGGCGAGCCGCCGGACGGGAGGACTGGGCCGGGATGAAAACCGGCTTGCTGCTTGGCGGCGGCTTCGCCGTCGCCTTCATGGCCGGGCAGTTCCTCGCCTGGCGGCAGCTTGTGGATGCGGGGTATATCGTTTCCGGAAACCCCGCCAACGCGTTCTTCTATACGCTTACCGGGCTGCATGTGCTGCACCTGCTCGGCGGACTGGTGGCCTGGGTGCGAACGGCAAGCCATGCTTGGGCGGGTGAATCGATGTCCAGGGCGCGGCTAGGGGTGGAACTGTGCGCCGTTTACTGGCACTTCCTGTTCGTTGTCTGGCTGATACTTTTCGGCCTGATGTTGTCCACTTGAATTAGGATCAAACAACCGTGGCGGAATCCGTTGCTCTGGCTCCTGGCATAAAAGGCATTGTCGACGACTGGTCTTCGGACCAGCGGGCGTTCAAGAAGGTTCCGTGGGGAAAGGCCATGATGTGGATCTTTCTCTTGAGCGACACCTTCATTTTCTCGATCTTCCTGGTTTCCTACATGACCGTGCGCATGTCGACGACCGTGCCATGGCCCAATTCCAGCGAGGTATTCGCGCTGACGCTGTTCGGCGCGCACATTCCGCTGATCCTGATCGCCATCATGACCTTCGTGCTCATCACGAGCAGCGGCACCATGGCCATGGCGGTGAAATTCGGCTATGAGAAGCGAAAGGTACCGACCTTCCTGCTGTTGCTGGCTACCGCGACTCTGGGCGCCACCTTCGTGGGCATGCAGGCCTTCGAGTGGACCAAGCTCATCGTCGACGAAGGGGTACGACCCTGGTCGAATCCCATGGGCGCGCCGCAGTTCGGCGCCGCATTCTTCATGATCACGGGATTTCACGGCACGCACGTTTCATTCGGCGTGCTGTTTCTGATCGTCACGGCCGTCAAGGTGGCCCGGGGCGATCTCGACAAGGAGACGCCCGGCTTCATGACCGGCCGCAAGAACCGCTACGAGATCGTCGAGACGATGGGCTTGTACTGGCATTTCGTCGACCTGGTCTGGGTCTTCATCTTCGCGTTCTTTTATCTTTGGTAGGGAGCTTGGAAATTCACCATGGCTGACGAAGGTCAACAACATCCGATCGCGATCTATTTCTGGGTCTGGGGGCTCTTGTTCGTGCTGAGCGCCGCCTCCTACATGGTCGACTTCCTGGCGTTCCAGGGCTATCTCCGCTGGAGCCTCATCATTATCTTCATGATGCTGAAGGCCGGCCTGATCGTGGCTGTGTTCATGCACATGATGTGGGAGCGGATGGCGCTGATCTACGCCATCCTGGTGCCGCCGCTGGTGATTGTGGTACTGGTCGGCCTCATGGCCGGGGAGGCGGACTATACCTGGCTGACCCGCATGGAGTTCTTCGCCAACATCTTCTGACGGGCGCCCTGGACCGGTGCAGCGGGTGGTTCAGGGGATCGGTACCCAGACGTTGCACCAGCCCCTGGCGGCGACCAGTTTGCCCGGGAGTATCACGCAAGTGCCCCAGCCTTCCCCGGTGGCCGCATATTGCCCGCAGTTGTCGCAGAACTGGGTTTCGCCCGCGGGAAACATGGCGTTCGCGGGGGCGGCCCGTTTCGGGAATTTTGCGGTATCGACCGTGGCGGCATCGTGCTTGTAACCGAACGCAACCGCCAGCGGTTCGTCTTCCCCGATCCTGACCTCGCCCGCCGCCCAGGCGGAGCTCGAGCCCGACAGATCGAGCAGCGGGATTGCGGCGAGGCCGGAGGAGTACTTCAAAAACGTACGTCGTGATTTCATGGTTTCCTTGTTCTTCGATGCCAGCGGGGGAAGGAATAAGTATTTCGCACCTTGACCGGGGACGCCACTACAACAGGTCCAGGATGCGGCTGTACTTCAGGATCAGTTCACGGCGCGGCGCAACGGGGAGATCGCGCTCGTCCAGTTCGTTGTAGACCAGGTAGAAACCGGCGGTTGCCGACTGCAGCCAGGCGAAGCGCAGGTTGGTCGCCAGGATATCGTCCCGGTCGTCGTACTGTACCAGCGCCTGAATCGATACGCTCGGACTGAACGAGTACGTGGCGCGCAGTCTTCCCACGTTGACCTTGAATTTGGTGTGGGGCAGATCGAATGCGTTGTAGTCCCAGGACAACTCGGAGGTGAACTTCTCGCCGATGCGGTAACGCAGAAGCGGTTCCAGGTTGACCAGGTTGCCACCGAAACGGCCGCCGATCTTCGACCGCATTGCGAAACTCAGTGGCTTGGCTTCATCGGTGAACAGAACCAGTTGGGCCTCCGCTTCATCGTAACTGCCCGCAGGTATGATTCCCCCGCTGACGATTTCGAAAGGCTCCCGCACGCCTTCGTGGGTGAAGTTGACGCCGGTGTGTATTTCCAGCCCGGAGTTCCATTCCCAGTGGGTGTCCACATGCAGCCGGCTCGAGGTGTGAAAGCCGTCCCGGTGATCCACGTAGCGGTTGTATCCGATGTGGGGACGCACCTCGTGCAGGCCCCACAGGTTCCGCGGGCGGTATCGGTGCATGGTGAAGGCGCTGATCTTTCGGTAACCGGTGCGTACGAGGAATCCGACCTCGGGATTGAAGTTCTCTGCGACCTGGGAATAGGAGAGGTTGTGGGACCAGGCTTCGGAACGATACAGGCCGCTCAGATCGAGGGCGTGGTCGTCTCCCGACCGGTGCGGGGTGTCGGTTTTCGCCAGCCAGCCGGTGAGGGTAAGGTCCTCGCCGATCCCCCAGCGGCCGTCGATGGCGTAGGTTCGGTTGCGATCGTCGTCCTTTTTGATCTCGTGGCTGCCGTCGCCCTGGCGATTGACCGCCATGAACCCGATGGAGGACCGGTTGGGGAGCTCGTAGTTGACGCGTGCGACGCTGAAATCGTTGCGCGGGGCTGCGCCTTCGACAGCCTTGGAGCGCATGTGCAGCAACCCGAGGTTGGCGCGGGCGCCCAGCTTGCCCGTAAGTCGCAGGCCGCCGTCGATGGGGATGGGCATGCCGCCGTCGCTGATTCCGATACGGCGGCTGAAGAACAGCTCGACGTCCTGGGGCGTGCCCACGGAAAACTGGCCGGCGTTTTCCAGAAAGAACGGGCGTTTTTCCTCGAAGAACAGGCTGAAACGGTCCAGATTCACCTGCACGTCGTCTGCTTCGACCTGCGCGAAGTCGGTGTTGTAGGTGGCGTCCAGGGTGAGGCTCGGGGTGATCGAGTACTTGAGGTCGACGCCGAATTCCCCCTGCCCGTCGGTGCCGTCGATAAAGCCGCCGCGGGCCGCCTTGCCCAGCCCATAGGGGGTCACCTTCAGGTTGCGCTGCGGCGGGACGGCGACGTCCTGCACCCGCCCTGCATGAGAGACCCGGTAGAGGTTGTACTGGCGGGGGAGTGACGCCCAGTAGGTTTCTTCGTTGTTGCGCCGGATGTTGCGCTGAAAATTGATCCCCCAGGATTGCATGCCGCCGCCCGGATAGCGCAGCGACTTGAACGGAATCGCCATCTCGGTGCTCCAGCCGATCGGCGATATGGCGCTGACGACCGACCAACTGGTATCCCAGTTCAGATTGATGCCGCTGTCCGGTGAGAAACGCAGTGCGGCGCCGTCCCTGGTGACCTGGCCGTCATACTGGATTCCCGCCGGATTGGTGCCGAAAACGAATCCGTTCTGGCCGTCGCGAAACGTGTCGAGAATGACCTGGAAGCTGTCCGTATCGACCAGGCTGCTGTCACGCCGGCTGTCGGCGTTGATGATCCCGGACGGCTCGTCATCGTAGCAGACCGCGGCGATATACAGGAATTCGGGTGTGTAAGCGACGAAAACCTCGGTACGCTGGGTTGCCGGGAATCCTTCGTCGGGTCTGGTCTGCCGGAATCCGGAGCTGGGCTCGACACCGTTCCAGGCCGGATCCTCCAGAACGAGCCCATCGAGCAGGGGCGGCGACTCGATTGCCGCGGCGCGCATGACCGGAGGCGCCGCGGACGGCTCGGCCGCGGCGTAGGGCGCCCATGCGACGCCCAGCGCGTACGCGCCCGCGGTGAGCAACCTGTTCAACTGGCGGCGGGCTCTTGGTTGGGGACTGCGGATTCAGCCCGATGCGGCGTTTTCGAGGAAGAGGCGGGCACGAGTCAGAAAGTCGCCGAGGGTATTCGATCGAGTTTCCAGTATAACGCAGGAGCAGGGTCAATCGGCCTGCGGCTTGCGGAAAGCTGCACGAAACGGCGTCCGCCGCTCGGCGGAATGTGCCCGGAATTGCCCGGCCGGCGCATCGAAGCGCTTGGTTCCTGACGGTGAATACGATAGGATTCATCTCTTTGCGAGATGGGTTTGGCCCCGAATTTCGGCCCAACTATGGGTCGAATCTGGCGGGACGTTGTTTTAGAATTGGCGCGCTTGGCACAGGATGGTTGGAATGTAGACAAGGTCATTCCGCCAATTTGTTCATTTTAAAAATATAAACGAACGTTGGCAGTTATGGTTGCGACCCCGACGGAGAGTGGGTTACCACTACACAACGAAGAATTCGAGGGGCTGGCTGACGCGTTGAACTACGCGGCAGGAGGCCGTGGCGGATATAACTTCTACGGCGGCACGGGCCGGCTGGAATCCGTCCTGCCATACGATGAGTTGCGCGCAAGCGCGCTCCGTCTGGCGCGGCGGCTGACGAGCCTCGGCCTGCCGCGCTATTCGCGCGTGGCCATCATTGCGGATACCGCACCGTTATTTCACCGTTTCTTTTTTGCCGCCCAGTATGCCGGTTTCATTCCGGTTCCGCTGCCGGCGGCCATCCAGATGGGCGGGGGCGATGCCTACGTAGCCCAGATTCGCAGGATGATGGACAGTTGCGGCGCGGCCGTGGCGGTGGCTCCGGATGGTTACCTGGACCTGCTGAGTCGGGCGGTCGAGCCGCTTTCGCTGTCGCTTGCCGGCAGCGCTGCCGAGTTCGATGCCCTGCCGGAAGCCGGTGAGTTGCCACCACCGCTTGCGGGCGATGAACCCGCCTACCTGCAGTACACATCCGGCAGCACACGCTTTCCCCGCGGTGTGGAGATGTCACAGCGGGCGGTATTGAGCAATCTGCGCGAGATTGCCGATATCGGCGCGAAATTCCGCGCGGACGATCGGCTGGTTTCCTGGCTGCCGTTCTATCACGACATGGGCCTGGTGGGATTTGTTCTGGTTCCCCTGATTCGTGCCCTGTCGGTGGATTACCTCAGCCCGCGAACGTTCGCCATGCGGCCGCGTCTCTGGCTGAAACTGATCTCCGACAACCGCGGCACCGTTTCTTCCTGCCCACCGTCGGGCTACGGCCTGTGCGCCACGCGGCTGCGCCTGGCGGATCGGGAGAAATACGATCTGTCGAGTTGGCGGGTTGCGGGCGTCGGCGCGGAACGCATCGATCCGAGATTGCTCGATCGTTTCAGCAAGCTGCTGGCTCCAGCCGGTTTCGATCCCAAGGCATTCGTCGCCTGCTACGGCATGGCGGAGTGCGGCCTGGCCGTCAGCTTTGCACCCCTGAATGCGGGGATTCACGTCGATCGCGTCGACAAGGACCGGGTTATCGCCTCCGGGGAGGCGAGGCCCTGTATCACGGATGAAGACGCCTTGAAACTGGTCGACTGCGGCGCCGTTCTGCCGAGCTACGAGTTTCGTATCTGCGACGAGCAGGGGAGCGAAGTCGCCGAGCGGCAGTGCGGGCGCATCATGGTGCGCGGCCCCAGCGTCATGCGCGGCTACTTTAACGACCCGAAAGCTACCGCCGAGGTGCTGGGCGAAGACGGCTGGCTGGATACCGGAGACATCGGTTACCGGCGCGGCCGCAATCTCGTGGTCACCGCACGCAGCAAGGACGTGATCGTCATCAACGGCCGCAACATCTGGCCGCAGGATCTCGAGCAGTTGGCCGAGAGTTGCCCGGGTGTACGCACCGGAACGACGACGGCTTTCGAGGTCACCCAGCCGGGCGGCGGTCCGCTGGTGGTGGTGGTTGTCGAGAGCAAGCGCGCACGGCCTGAACTGTCGCTCGACATCCGCTCCCTGGTGCGGCAGCATTTCGGCGTTCCCTGCCACGTAGACATGGTTCCACCGAGAACCTTGCCCCGCACCTCTTCGGGCAAGCTTTCCAGGACCACGGCACGGGCCGGCTTCCTGGAGCGCACCGGCTGGAATGTCGACGGCTGGCCGCTCCCGGACCAGCAAGCGGAGGCCTGATCCGAGCGGAGGTGACCAACCGCCTCCAGGGAACCATTGCCATCACCGGTCTCACCGGATTCATCGGTGGGCGTCTGGCCGCGAAACTCCTCGACCTGCACGCCGATGTGCGGGCAATCGTCCGACGGGAGGCGAAGTCAAGTGCCGGCATACGGCCCTGGCGGGTGGCATTGGACGACGTGGACGGTCTCACGGCAGCGCTCGCCGGCGTCGATGCGGTGGTGCACCTGGCCGGCGCCGTGCGCGGCCGCGGTTTCGAGGACTTTCGTGGCGTCAACGTCGATGCGGTGGCCAACCTCTGTACAGCCATCGACCGCCAGTCGCCGCCGCCGCCGCTGCTGTTGGTATCCAGCTTCGCCGCGCGGCAGCCGGAGCTCTCGGACTACGCATCGAGCAAGCGGGCCGGGGAGGAGGTGCTCGGCGCCTGGCCGCATCTCGATCATACGATATTGCGCCCGCCCGCCATCTACGGGCCGGGCGAGGTGGAAATGCGCCCCTTGCTCGGCTGGATGCGGCGGGGCTTGACGGTCATCCCGGGCAACCGCCGCCAGCGGCTGGCGCTGTTGCACGTGGATGATCTCGCCGATGCGATCATCGCCTGGCTGCGCGATCCGGCCCGCTGCCGGCACGGCCGGTTCGAGATCGACGACGGCGCGCCGGACGGCTACGATTGGCCCGCGATCGTCCGCGCGGTCGGCGCGCGGCGCAACCGGACGGTGGTGGCGCCGGTTGTCCTGCTGGATGGCATTGCCCGAACGAACCTGTTTCTGGCGAAGCTTTGCGGCTATGCGCCCATGCTGACGCCGGGCAAGGTGCGGGAGTTGACGCAGGAGTCCTGGCAGGGTGGTGACGGAGCCTTCGGTATCCTTACGGGATGGCGTCCCCGTTACGACCTCGTCCGGGGACTGGAGCATATGTTTGGCGGTGGGTGACATGGATTCGATCGAACGGGCACTTTGTGAGTTGCTTGGGCAGACGGTGACCCTCCCTGGGCCGGTCGTGGCGGAGACGGACCTGCTCGACGACCTTGCACTCGCATCCGCCCAGGTGATGGAGTTCATCATGGAAGTGGAGGACCACTTCGAGATCGTCATCGAGCAGGAAGCCCTGGCCGATGTGCGCACCATCGGCCAGTTGGCGATCGCAGTGCGCGGAGTCATGGAATGAGCCTCTTGGACAAGTTCGGGGAGGTCGCCCGGTTGCGCCAGGGGCTCGGCGCGATGGACCCCACCAAAGTCGTCATCGACAGCCTGCGGTCGGCGACCGAGGGCGCCATCGCCGGACGCTCGACCATTCTCGCCGGTACCAACAACTATCTCGGGCTCACCTTCGACCCGAAGGGCGTTGCCGCCGGACAGCAGGCCCTGTCGAATGCGGGCACCGGCACGACAGGGTCGCGGATGGCCAACGGCACCTACGCGGGACACCTGGCCCTCGAGGCCGAGCTCGCCGACTTTTACGGGTATCCCAATGCGGTGGTATTTTCCACGGGCTATGCGGCCAATCTCGGCGCGCTGGCGGCGCTGCTCGGGCCGGACGATGCGGTACTGCTGGATTCGGACGCTCACGCCAGCCTCTTCGACGGTTGCCGGATGTGTCCGGCCAAGGTATTCACGTTCCGCCACAACGATC
Source organism: Candidatus Azophilus sp. (assembly GCA_965220425.1). Classification (GTDB taxonomy): domain Bacteria; phylum Pseudomonadota; class Gammaproteobacteria; order Pseudomonadales; family Azotimanducaceae; genus Azophilus. The sequence goes on from OZ244830.1 coordinate 1,813,927, forward strand.
CGGTGAGTCTCGACAAGCGGCTTGCCCGGCTGGGCGAAGCGGCCCGGCGTACGCTCGTGGTGATCGAGGGGCTCTACAGCGTGCTCGGCGACAAGGCCCCGATACGCGAGATTGCCGAAATCAAGTCGCGCCACGGCGCCTGCCTGTTCGTCGACGAAGCCCACTCCCTCGGCGTCCTGGGCGAGCATGGACGCGGTCTCGCGGAAGAGGCGGGTGTGCTGGACGAAGTCGACTTCATCGTCGGCACGTTCAGCAAGAGTCTCGGTACGACCGGCGGGTTCTGTGTCAGCCGGCACGAGGAACTGGCGCTGTTTCCCTATACCAGCCGCCCGTACATGTTTACCGCCTCACCGTCTCCGGCGGTGGTCGCATGCACAAGGTCTGCCCTGCGTGCGCTCAGAACCCGGCCCGAATTGAAAGCGCGACTCTGGGAGAACGCCGCCAGGCTGCACGAAGGTTTGACGCAGCTTGGTTTGCAGGTCGGAAGTGTCCCCTCTCCGGTGCTGGCCATTCGGCTCGGCGACCGCGCCTCGGCACTGGCGGCCTGGCGCGGCATGCTGCGCGAAGGGGTCTATGTCAATCTGATGCTGCCGCCCGCCGCGCCCGGCGGCGGCAGCCTGCTGCGCATGAGCGTGAGCGCCGCCCACACCGATACCCAGATCGACGAGATCGTCCGGGCAACCCGTTGCGTGCTGCTTGAATCGCCTGAACTCACCTGAACGCCCCCGCGCGGTACAGGCGCCAGATCAACGGCCAGCCGAACAGCAACGGAAATCGCCGCTGACGCGCGGTTGCCTCCAGGCGCACTCCGGAGTGCCGCTCGACCTTCCATAACATGTACCCTACAGGGTCCTCGAAGGTGAGCGCCGACTTGATCAGGCGGACCGCTGAAAGGGTCTTGCCGATCCCCTGGCGCAACCACCACGGCACCGGCCGGTGCGGGCCGGTCGGCCGGTGCTCGAACAGGGCATCGTAGTAGGCGGCATTGGATTCGTAGATTTCGAGATGCTTGCCTGAGCGCTCGGAGCGAAGCTCGGTGGCATAGGTGCGCTTGAAGAGGGCGGCCCAGTAGGCGGCAGGCTCCGTCAATGCAGGCGGCGAGCCCATGGCGGCGAGCAGGCGGCGGGCGGATACCCCGGCGATGTGGTCGAGACGCGCGCGAACGCGCTCGTCGCGGCAGTACAGCAGGCGGCACGGCTGTGCGAATCGCGCCCAGAAATAGGGGTGTACGTCCGCGGTCACCGCGTTCAGCAACTGTCCGGTGCGGAGTACGCTGACTTTCGCCCTCGCGCCGCCGTCAGTTACGCAGTAGACGTTTGGCGGCAGTATCCGGCCTAGCCACCTGTCCAGCCCGGGCGATGCCGGGTACCGGCCCAGGAGTACGTACAGGTCGGGCATCGCCGCGGCATCGCCGCGCAGATAGGAGCCATACAGCACCACCGCGTCGATGTCGTCGCCGTAGCGCGTTTCCAGAAAGCCGAGGAACCCGGCGAGCGCCGGGTGGTCGGGAGCTTCCAGGAGCGCCTGTTTCGCGATTTCCTCAATCATAGGCGCGGCGGGTGGCGGAAAAGGTGCGGTAGCTCCCCGGATGGTCGCGTTCGGCGCCCTCGGCGGCGAGCCAGGAAGTCAGCGGTCCGCTCCTCAGGCGAACATGACCGGCGATTGCCAGGCGCACGAGCAGGACGCCGCTCGATACCAGGGTCCAGAAGGCGACGAGTTCGAAGCCGAGGCCCGGCTCGCCCACCAGCCAGCACGCGGTCAGCAGTAGCAGGCAGGGATTGCGGCGGGCGGTGAACAACCGGAACCAGGCATCGAACGGACGCCAGGCAAAGAGGCTGACGGACCCCAGACCGTGAAAGGCGCCTTCGATCAGGCGGCCGCCCCCATAGCCGGCGACGATGAAGATGAGGAGCAACTCGAAACCGGCTCCGAGCCGGGGCTCGAAGCCTGCAAGCGACAGCCCCCACAGCCAGTACCAGAACGGCGGATGCACGATATCCATGCCGTGATCCAGCCAGTGTCCGAACTTGCTTGCCTGCACCGTCACCCGGGCGAGCTTGCCGTCCACGGTATCCAGGTAGGTCATGAACCAGCCGAGCAGGAGCCCCCAGAAGTAGAAGCCTTCGTAGAACAACCAGCAGACGGCGAGCATGAGGGCGAATCCCGTGCCCGTAACGGCATTCGGGGTCACACCGAAGTCGGCGCACCAGCGCACCATGGCCTTGGCGGGTACGGGCCACCACCACTTGGTGACGAAATCCGTGATCCCCTTGTAGGAGATTCCATAAAGGCGGTTTTCCAGCGCGTTTGCCGACCCCGGGCCGATGGGCTGCAGCAGCGGAGGCTCGGTTTTGCGCAGGTCGGCCTCGAAGCCCTCCAGATCGGCCGCATCGACGACCGGTAGCGAAGTCGCCGAGTCCGTTTCCCCCTTGACCTCGGCGCCGGCGGGCGCCGAAACCGCGTGATCGCCCCGGGCGGCCGAACCCGTGATAATATCCAGGGCGGTCTGTGCGTGCGTTTCATCCACGTGGGCCGCTGCCGGCGTCGCCCCGTCCATCAGCAATCCCTTGAGACCGAGCAGTCCGTTCAGCGTGCGCAGGTCGTAGACGTAGTCGGCACGCAGTATGAGCACCTCGTCCGGGCCGGGGCGCGAATCGAGCCCATCGGCCAGCGTGATGCCACCGATGCTCCCGAGTTGGCGGGCGATTCGTTCGTGGCTCGTCAGTCCCCACAAACGCTCTCCCGAACTCCCGACGATCAACGCAATGGTCATTGCAAGTTACGGAACAAAAAAGAGATTATGTGCCACTGTATGCGCTTGATCCACATTTCCGATCCACATTTGACGAGCCTCGCGAACATTCCGCGCAGACACTTCGTCGGCAAGCGGTGCTTGGGGTATGCATCCTGGCGCTGGCGGCGGCGGCGCCGGCATTTGAGACCGTGGCTGGATGAAGTCTGCACTGCGGCGGTTTCGCTGGAACCCGACGTCATCGTCGTTACCGGAGACCTGGTTCACCTGGGGTTGCCCCCCGAGATAGAGGCGGCGGCGCGGTGGATCAAGTCGCTCGGACCCCCGGAACGGGTGTTCCTGGTGCCCGGCAATCACGATCTCTATCGGGAGGATTCCTGGGCGGCCGTCAAGGCGCATTGGCACGACTACCTGCGGCTCGCGCCTCTCGAGACTGGCGAACCGGCGTACTGGGACGGCTTCCCAACCCGTTTGCGTTGCGACGGCGTGGAGCTTCACGGTCTCAACACGGGCCTGCCGACCCCCGTCTTTCTGGCAGCCGGCGAGTTGGGCAGGGGGCAGTGCGACCGCTTGCGGGAGCGTCTTGCCGCGGCCCCGCATGGCACGCTGCACATCGTCGCACTGCATCACCCCCCGGTCCCGGGAGCCATGCCCGAGCGCAAGGCGCTGCGGGACATCCACCGCCTGGCGCCAATAATGGACCAGGCCCATTTCGCCCTGCATGGCCACGGTCACTTCAACCTGAGCTATCGGCTCGGCGCAGTGCCGGTTTTTGCAACGGGCTCCGCGTCGGTGGCCGACGCTGCCTTTCGATGCTTCGACATCGCCCGGGAAAACGACGGCTGGCGTGTCGAAATGAGCCTGGAATCCCGTTCGGAGGACGGTTTTCGCCGGACGGAAACAGATTCGTTCGTATTCCCCGACTAACCGTCGTATTGGACCAGGCCCCCTTGTCGAGCAACGAAAACGGCGCCCGCATTCGATCGGCGATGGCTGGATTTCGCAGGCCGCGCCACTTGCAAACCACGCTGATCGCGCGGCTGGGAGCGATCTGCGTCGCAACGCTTCCCACGCCGTCGCCCGACGGCCTCCGGGCAACATGAATCAGCGTTTCCAGGCCAACGCCGTCACCGCCGCGGCAAGCGCGAGCAGGTCCGGCGCGAGACTTGTGAGAGCGGCGGGCAGGTGATAGAGAAGCCCGACCTGAGCGGTCGTTCGCTCCAGCAGGTAGAACGAAATGCCGATGGCGCCGCCGAGCGTGAGGCGCGCGCCGAGCGGAACGATGCGGGTGGAACCGGTGACGAACGGTACGCCGAGCAAAGCCATGGCGGCGAGCCCCAGGGGCAGGCTCAACTGGTGCCACAAGAGCAAGCGGTAGCGATGGGCATCCAGGCCGTTTTCGCGCAGATAGCCGATGTAGCCAGCCAGGTCCGAAGGCGCCAGGGCGTGTTCGGCCTGCACGAACGCGGCAAGCTGCCCGGCGCCGATGCGATTGCGCCACGGCAGCCGGTCCGCGTGGCTGCGCCCGGTGTCGGCGGCGCCGAACCGGGTGGCGGTCACGTCATGCAACAGCCACTCGTTGGGCCGGAGAATGTCGGCGCTGGCCGCCTGAATCATGCGGACGATTTGTCCGCCGCTGTCGAATTCGTAGATTTCGATGTCAAGGGGGACCATGCCGTAACGAACGTCGCCGATCCGCACCAGGCTCGACCCGCTCCGGGTCCAGTGTTCGTCGTCCCGGGAGGAAGTGCTCGCCAGCGCGTGCGCGCGCAGCCCCGAGGCACGGCGCTCGAAATCCGGAATCACGGTTTGCTGGACCGCGGCCACCGATACGATGACGATGCCGAGCAGAACGAGCAGCGGCCGGGCCAGCCGGCGCATACCGACGCCGCCGGCGCGCATGGCGGTGATCTCCGATTGACTCGCCAGGGCTCCGAGCCCGACCATGGTGCCGAGCAGGCAGGTGACGGGCAATACATCAATGCCGATGCGCGGCAGGGAAAAGGCGACGATCCGCAGTGCATCCAGGCTGCTGAACGTCCCCTTGCCGACATCCTCGAGTTGTTCCGCCAGTTCGATGAAGCCGAACAACCCCAAGAGCCCCAGCAACACCGGGCTGCCGCCCCGTATGAGGGAGATGAACAGGTATCGGTCGAGCAGCGGCACCGGACCCGGGACACTAGCCCACACGGCGGGACGCCAGCATGCCGGCGGCCACCATCGCACCGAGGCCCAGGGGCGCCCACCACAGGTGATGCAGGGTTCCCTGCTCCACGCCGGAGCGCGCGATGCCGATGAAGTTGAAATAAGCCGCATAGACCGCAACCGCCAGCAGTACCCGCCCGTAACGACCGCCGCGCGGCCGGGTGCGGCCGAGCGGCACGGCGATCAGCGCCAGCAATACCGTGGAGACCGCCGTGGACAGGCGCCATTGCAACTCCGCGCGATCGTCGGCGATCCGTGAACCCAGAAGTGCCGGTGTCGAAGCCGCTTTGGGCCTGTGGCCGACTGGGTCGGGCATGAGCGTTGGCGTCCAGATGGAAAACGAGCCGAAACGGCCCACCAGGTCCACCGCCCCGGTTGTCTGCTTGTAGACGAATGCGTTGTCGAGTTCCAGCAGATGCGCACCCGGCTTCGCGTACGCGTTGAGCCGGCCGCTTGTCCCGGCGATCACTTCCAGGCCCGCCTCCGAACGCGAACGAACGAACAGGCCCGCGAATTCACCGGTTTCGGCATCGCGATCCTCCAGGAAAACCGTGCGGCCGCGATCGCCGTACAGGTGAAACTGCCCTGGCGCGATATCTTCGAGTTCCGCGGAGGCCTTGGCGTGGGCCTGGAACGCATACAGCCGCTCGTAAGCCCAGGGCCGCACGACCAGGGAGAGCAGGCCGACGACGATCGCGACCGTGAAGGACAGCCAGACGACCGGTGCGACGATGCGCCCCTCGCCGACCCCGCCGGCCCGCAGCGCCGTGACCTCCTGATCGGAGTAGAACCGGCCGAGCGTGACGATCATGCCGACATACAGGCCGATGGGAATCAGCACTTCCAGCGCGATGAGAACCTTGAGCCCGGTCAGCAGCGCGACCGCGGAAGCACTGAGGACCCCCTCGTTTGCGTCGGCGAGAAACCGCGTTAGGCTGTAAGCCATGAAGATGCCGACGAGCAGCGCCACGACCGCGAGCAGCGGTTTCGTCACTTCGCGAATCAGGTACCGGTGCACGATCATGGGCATGGTCGTCCGTTGGTCGCTGTTGTCATGGGTGATGGGGTGGTCGAGCGTCGTGGCTCAACCGCCGCCCGAGTCCGTGAACGACGAAGCACCCATAGTAATTCGCGCCGACCGGGCCTGGGAAGGGGAGAGCGGCAGGGTCCTCTATCTGGAGGGCAGCTTCGAGATGCGGTCGGCCGATTGGCTGGTCACGGCGCGGAACGCCGAGGTGCACGGGCCGGTGGAGAACCCGGAGCGCATCGTGGTGACGGGTCGGCCGGCGAAGATAACGTTCGACAACGACGGTTCGACGATCACCGGGGTTGGCGGGCGCATCGTTTACCGGTACCGGGAAGAGGTCATCGAACTCTACGAAGACGCCGTGCTCGAAGGCGAGGATGTGTCGATGGCCAGTTCGGCAATCGTCTACGACCTGAAGAACGAGCGTTTGCGCTCGAGCGGCTCGGACGGCATCGAGGTCATCGTCCGGCCCAACTGAAACCGGACTGCCAACCCGGGGCAGGGCAGGCTAACCTCTTGCCTCGGCGCCAAGGCGCAGCACGGTTTGCCACCAGCCGGGCACGGTGACGCTGGCATAGGCCAGGTCTTTTTCGTCGTCGATTTCGCACCAGCCGTGGCCGGCCGTGCCGACCGTGCCCACCTGTCCCTGGCGGGCCAGCAGGTCCACGGCGGACAGGTACCAGCGCCTCAAGGTCGCCTCTTCCAGCATCATCGATTCGAGCTGCGTGCGAAACAGGCCCACTCCGGCGCCCCGGAAGCGGATCATGCCGATGGATTCGCCGTCCACCTCGGCGATGGGGAGCTTCTTGTCCACCCTCCCGAGCGTGCCGTTGTCGACAATGACCTTCATGTCATCGTCGTCGTAATCGTCTTTCTCGTTGGTCACGAGCGTGATGTCATGGGCGTCGCGGCTGGCGATGAGGCGGCGGAACACTTCCGGCTCGAACATGGTGTCGCCGTTGATCAGGACGAATGGATCCGTCATCTCGTGACGGACAATCCAGCAGGTGCCCAGGTTGTCGCAGTATGCGTAGAACGGGTTATGGGCGATTCGGACCGGCAGCTTGTTGAACCGGTGCACGATCTTCCGGACTACCCCGGCCTGGAAACCGGTGGCGACCACCACTTCGCTGGCGCCGGCAGCCGACACGGCCTCGAGTTGCCATTCCAGCGCGGTCTTCTCGCCGAGCAGCAAGGCGCACTTGGGCAGGTTTTCGGTCAGCGGCAGGAGCCGCTTGCCCTGGCCGGCGCTCAGGAGAATTACTTTCATGAACGGTGCCTGTCCATAGCGGTTCTGTTACGAGGCGGAGCGGGCCGCGACCTTACGCGAAACGAGGTGGTCCTTCAATCGGTGGACCAGCGCCAGAATGGTCAGCGTGGGGTTCGCCCAGCCACTGGTGGAGAACACGGAACTGCCGGCGATGTACAGGTCCCGGTAGCCGTGTACGGCGCAATTGCCGTCGACGACGCCCGCTTTCGGATCGTCGCTCATGCGCGTCGTGCCCATGTGGTGATAGCCGCCGATCGGGTGGTTGCCGACGGTGGGATCGACCGGCCAGGCGAGGGCGGGGTCGTACAGCCAGGGTTCCGGCTCGAATCGGCCAAGGCCAAGGCGCGCCAGTTCGGCGTCCAGGGTCTCGGCAAGCCCGCGGAGCGTGTGCTTGTCCTGTTCGTTGAAGCGCCAGTCCAGGTCGGCCCCGGGCAGGCCCAGCGCATCCCTGTTGCCGGAGAGCCGCACCCGGCTGTCCGGATTGGGCGCCTGTTCGGCGCGGATCATGACATTCAGCCGCCGGTCGGGCAGCGCAGCGAGACCGCGGGTAATTGCGGTGGTCAACCTCCGCTGATACCCGGCGGCCAGGGCCCGGTAGATATGCCACAGGTGACGGTTTCTTCGCGTCGGTTCGAGTTGGTGCTTGAGGTTCTGGTACATGCGCTGCACTAACGGCACTCCGTGCCGGGGGTCCCGCTGCCACTTGAATGTCATCGCCGTGTTCAATATCCCCAGATCGCGCTGCAGCGCCGGCGCGGGCGCGAGCACCGGCGCTATGGGCACGCCCTTCGCAAGTGTCCTCCCATCCCGCGAAGCGGGCTTCGGAAAGCGTTTGCGAAACCGGTTCCAGAGGTCGAAAGCCTGGGCCGAGTGCAGGCGTCCCAATCTGCCGTGGGCGTGCTCCATGAAACAGCGGCCCACCCAGTCGTGCCGGTTGCCGATGCCCCGCGGTTCCACATCTCTCGATGCCAGCAGGAGCCTGGCGTTCTCTATGCCGCCGCAGGCGAGCACATGGATGCCCGCCCTGACCGTTGCCTGCCGGCCGCCGAGGCTTGCGATCAGGACATGATCGAGGCTCTCGGCGTTGGCCGCGGCCTGCAGGTGAATAACGTTGGCGTGGATGAGGCAGCGAACGTTCGGGCTGTCCAGGAGGTCCTGGGCACGGGGCGCGCTGAAGCGTTCCCGGACATCGTCGAACCGCCAGAAGGGCGTGACGAACCTGCCGCGGTCGAAGGGCGGCGGATCGGTGGCGAGGGTTTGCCACAGCGCCTCCCCGTATTCGTATTGCCCGATCTCGAGGTTCCGGTGCGCGGCCCGGTAACCGTCCGCGAGATCCTCCCTGGCGATGGGCCAGCCGCTGTGCGGCACCCAGTCCCGGGCTTCGAAATCGATGCTGTCCAACGGCGCGCAGCGTCCGCCCCAGATGCTGGTGGTGCCGCCGAAGAAACGCAGGCGGCTGTCGTCCAGATCGTAGTAGGGCATGCCGACGTTGTCGCCGGCGCCGAGCGATTGGGTGACCGGGTCGTGATCGAATCCGCCGCTTTCCAGCAGGCAGATATCCACTCCATGCTCCGCCAGGCCCCGGGCAAGGGTAACGCCGGCCGCGCCGGCGCCGACGATGCATACCTCGGCGCGCAGCTCCGGGCCGATGCCCGCCCTGGCAAAGTCAATCACCATTTCGGCCGATCCGGCTGTTCCAGCGTTGCAGATTGGCGAGCGGCCGCCTGACGTAGGCGCTGGCTCGCAGCAGCGATAACAGGGCATCCCGGCAGGGCCCCGCAATCCGGTCGAGGGGGCGGTCGAGATCCAGAAAGAGGACCACGCGAGCGTCCGGGGTGGCATTGCGCACTTCGTGTTCGAACGTGTCGTCGAAACAGAGGCACTTGCCCGGTTCCCAATGCCGGGTCTCGTTGCCCACGCGGATCCGGCATTGCTCCGCCTCGGCCGGTATCCGCAAACCCAGGTGGCAGCGTACCACCGCCTTGGTGGGGCCCCGGTGCGGCGGTATATGGTAGCCGGGCGCCAGAATGGAGAACCAGGCGTTCTGCAGGTTCGTCAGGGCGCCCAGGATTTCCGCGGTGCGCGGGCAGGCGCGGCAGTTCTCGTCGATACGCTCCCCGAATACGTAGAAAACATAGGTTTTCCAGTTGTCCCCGTAGGAGATGCGCACCTGGTCCGGCGACATTTCGTGGAACGTGGGAATGTCCTGGGGACGCTCGAGCACGCCGTCCAACTCGTTGCGGATGTCCTTCCAGCCGGCTTCCAGAAGCCCTACCTGGGGAAAGTCTTCCGGGGGCAGGAAGGGAGTGGTTGGAACTCTCGAATGGCGCGCGAAAAAACGGTCTGTCGTGCGCAGGAATACCTTCCCCAGCCGGACGCCGAGCCTGGGTTCCGGGCTACGTTTCAGCATTCCAGAACCTGCTCGGCGAGGGCGAGATCCTGAACCGTATCGACATCCACGGCCGCCAGTTCGTCGGCGACCTCGACCCAGGTAATGGCGCACCCGCTTACCCGTGACAGGACGGCAAAGGCATCCGCCATCGCGAGCCTGCCGCTCAGGTAGCGCAACAGCGTGCCCGCTCCCAGTTGCCCCGCAATGCGCCACGGGCGCTTGCGGTCGCTCTGAACCTTCGACCAGAACCGGATCGCGGTGCGAGCTTCCGGTTCCCGCAACAGGAACAGGTTGGCGCCGCAATAGCTTCCTTCGCGGAACCTCAGCCGGGTGCGCCGGGCGCCGGGAAAGCGCTGCATGACGCGCTCATGGGGAACCAGGCCCACCACGGCCCGGGCATCCGCCGAAGCGGCCGCGGATACGAAACGCTCCACCGTGGCCGGCGCCAGCAGGGCGTGGTCGCCGGTCGTCACCAGCACCGGGTAATCGTCGACCGCATCGAGCGCGCGCGAGGTACTCTCGGCGGGTCCGCGGTCCGGCTCTATCCAGGTGTAGTCGCCGATCTCGAAAATGGCGTTGAGTGCCCTGGAGCCGCGACACACTGCCGGGTCCGGTCCCGCCACCACGCCGCCGTCGATGCAGCGGGTCGCCCTCAGGGTGTCGATGACCCGGACGATGCTGGGCCGGCCGGCGACCATCGCCAGTACGGCTGCCGGCGCCTCCATTGCCCTGGCCAGTGCACTGCCTCCGGGCCGTTCGCCGGCCAGTACGATGGCTTTCACGAGCCGTCGAGGCTCTTCTCGTAGAGGCGGTAGCGCCGGGTGACGCTGCCGCCGAGGCGCTCGAGGATGCTGCGCATGCCGGCGTTGTCCTTGAGAATCCAGGAAAGATCGCCGCTGGTGACGCCGCGCCGCCGGGTCGGAGCGTCCATGCTGTGAATCAGGGTCATGGCAATGCCGGGACCGAACACCGTATCGTGCAGATCCTTGCGCACGCCCATGAGCGGTACGCGGACGGTGGCGGGAAGCCTGACCTTCAGCCGCCAGAGCAGCTTTGCCCACCCCACCGGGAACAGCCGGCCGTTCAGGTCGCGGATGGCTTCGTTGATGTTGGGCAGAACGACGATGAATCCCGCGGGCTTGCCATCCAGCTCGGCGATCAGGATGAAGTCCTTCGGCACCACCAACAGCAGCAAGTTGCCAATGGCCCTGAACTCGGCTTCGGTGAAGGGCACGAACCCCCAGTTCCCCGACCAGCCGTCGTTGAAGATGCCGCGCAGCGTTTCGAGTTCGGCCGCTTTGTCGGCACGGTTGAGGTTGCGCATGACCAGACGCCCGCCAAGGCGCCGGCGCAGGCGGCGGATGGCCGGCGGTTCGTCGTAGCCGGGACTCATCCGGTAGGCGAGCAGTTCCTGGCAGGCACGGTAGCCCGCCGCTTCGAGATGGGGATGATAGTAAGGACGCGCATGCCCCATCAGGAAGGCGGGCGGCAAGTCATAACCCTCGAACAGCAGTCCCGGTTCCTGGTTGATGTTCAGGTTCAGCGGCCCCAGGACGCTGGTCATGCCGCGTTCGCGCAGCCAGCCCTCGGCGGCGTTGGCAAGCCTCTCGAATACACCCGCGTCGTCCGTACCCTCGATCATGCCGAAAAATCCCTGGCCCGGATCGTTGTGCTCCAGGTGCAGGGCATCGATCTGCGCGCTGATGCGTCCGACAGGGATGCCGTCCCTGCAGGCAATCCAGCCCTGCCAGTCGAGGTGCTCGAAAACCGGTTCCTTTGGCGAAAGCGCCGCCAGGCGTTCCAGAATCAGCGGGGGCACCCACGCCGGGTCGTCGCGATAAATGGCCCAGGGCACCTTGACGAACTGCTTGAGCATGCGCCTGCCGGACAGGGGGCGAACCTCAATCATGGCTCGAGAGTCCCGGAATCTGCGCGGAGTGCGGCCTTGCGCCATTGCAACGGGCCCGTTTTCATGCGCGGCATTCTATAAGACTCCGCTTCCCGAGGGTTCGTTTTCCAGCCTGTCTGTGGCCGCATCGGGAGGCTCTTGCAGTTACGGCAGGGTTCGGCCGCGGCGGGGGCGCCGGACCGATGCGCTGCCGGGCTACCTGACGAACCGGGTGAAGGGTCCGCGGTTCACGGTCTGCTATCGCTGGCCGGAAGGCACGGCCGCGATCCGGGACAACGGCTGCACCCGGCACATGGTGCTGAACGGCTTCACCGACGAGCGCATCGTGCAGCGGGTGACGGTGGTCGGGGACCGGGTCAGGCGATCGCCTTGGCTGGGATCAGGCCTTCGTTCAAGGAGCCGGATCGAAATCCGGCGAGGTCCAGGGCGACGAACCGGTAGCCGCAGGCCTGCACCGCATCCGTAAGCCGGTCGCGCAGTTCCAGGGCGCGCGGCAACTCTTCGGCGGCGATCTCCAGCCGCGCCACCTCTTCGTGGTGCCGTACCCGGTATTGCAGGAAGCCCAGGTCCGCCAGCGCCTCCTCGGCGCGCTCCACCTGGGCCAGGCGCGCCTCGTCGATATGCGAACCGTACGGAAAACGGCTCGACAGGCAGGCCGACTGGGGCTTTTGAGCGTTGTCGAGGCCCAGCTCCGCCGCCAGCGCCCGCACGTCCGCCTTGGCGAATCCCGCATCGACCAGCGGAGCCTGGACCTGGAAATCCCGGGCCGCGACGAGGCCGGGCCGGTGGTCGCCGAGATCGTCGGTGTTGGTGCCGTTGACCACATGGGCATAGCCTTCCCGGGCGGCGATTTCGGCCAGCGCCGTGTACAGCGATGTCTTGCAGTGGAAACAGCGGTCGGTGGGATTGGCCCGGTAGTCGGCCTTGGTCAGCTCATCGGTGACGATGATGCGGTGCCGCATGCCCCAGCTTCTTGCGAGCGCTCGGGCAAGGTCGAGGTCGCGGCGTTTGAGGCTCGCGCTCCCCGAAGTCACGGCCAGGCTCGCCTCGCCCAGCACATCCGCCGCCACGTATGCCACGAGCGAACTGTCGACGCCGCCGGAGAACGCCACGACGACGCTCTCGAGGCGCCTCAAGTGCTCCTTCAAGGCCGTGTATTTTTCGCCCAGTTCCTGTTGCACGTTCCGGTCAGAGCCTGTTGATCATGTTGGCAAGGTACCCGGCGCCGAATCCGTTGTCGATGTTGACCACGGCAAGCCCCGAGGCACAGCTCGACAGCATGCCCAACAGGGCGGTCACGCCGCCGAAGGCGGCGCCGTAACCGACGCTGGTCGGCACCGCGATAACCGGCTTGTCCACGAGACCGGCCACCACGCTGGGCAGAGCACCCTCCATGCCGGCCACAACGATCAGCGCGCGCGCCTCGCGTATCCCGTCGAGGCGGGCAAGCAGCCTGTGAATGCCCGAAATGCCCACATCGTTGATGCGGCTCACCCGGTTGCCATAGAACTCGGCGGTCACGGCGGCTTCCTCCGCCACGGGCAGGTCGGATGTGCCGGCCGTGATCACGGCGATGGGCGTATCCGGGGCACCGGGTTCGGCGCAGGTCAGGGTTATGGCGGCGGCCGGGTCGTGAAAGCGGGCCGCGGGTTCCCTGCTCAGAACGGATTCGAACGCTTCCCGGCTTGCCCGGGTGACCAGGGCGTTCTGCCCGCCGGCGGCCAGGGCGCTCACCAGGTCCGCGACCTGCTCCGGCGTCTTGTGCTGGCCGTAGATGACTTCCGCGGCGCCCGTGCGCCGTTCCCGGTCCGTGTCCAGGGTCGAATGCCCCAGATCCTGGAAGAAGGATGCGCGGATGCGCGCCGCTGCTTCCTCCGGAGCGAGGCTGCCAGACTTGCAGGCCGCGAGAATCTGGTCGAGCTGCATGCCTTTCATGGAACCACCTTTAGCCCGCATAGCTCACCAAGCCGCTTGTTGAGTCACTGAATGTCATTGCGTTTCAATCAGGCACCTTCGCTTTTTGGAGATTCTGCCGGGCACAGACTGCGCTGGCCGCGCCCTCGCTGGTCTTTTGCCCGCGTGCGCGCACATGCTCGCTCCACCATAGGCGGGGCTATGCTTTAAGCTCGCGAGCACGCGCACGGAGCCCTCAGCCGGGGAGCGCGAGGGGCTTGCCTCTCGCATGTGGACCAGAAAATCCTGCGCGATCATCGCGGCCCTTGGTGAGATATGCGGGTTAGCCCAACGGCATTGGACCTTGCAGGGAACAATTTTTCAATCCATTGAATCTACACGATTTGTCGGTCAGGGAAGTCGAGACGCGAGTATTGGACGATCGCTCGGGCTCCGGGCGTTGTTCCCCGCGCATCGGCGCCCTGGCCGCCGGGGTCGAAACTTGCATGAACAAATTCAGTTACTTGGGCGACAGGAGGGCGCCTCAGGCGAGCATGCGGTGCGTCGGCGCACAGAGGCCCCGGATGTCGAGCCCGTGGCTGCAGGCATCGCGGCAGGGTTCGCCGGAACAGCCCAGACAGGCAGCGGCATTGGCGGACAGGGCGGCGTATTCGTCCCGCGCGAAAGCGAGGTCGCCGTAATCCGTTGCGTACATGCGGGTGCGCAGCACATCGGCGATGGGCACGCCGTAGGGACAGGCGCCCTCGCAGTCGTTGCAGGCGTGCCGGCAGTAGCTGGCGCCGTTCAGCCGGGCATAGGTATCGAGCAGCGCCCGGTCGCCGCGGGCCAGCGCCCGCCAGCCGGAAGCGCCCAGGAACTCATCGATGTCCGCCGTGCTGGTCATGGAGATGATCAGCGCATCCACATCGGGATTGGCGAGCGTCCAGCGGAACGCCGCCTGGGCGAAGGATGCGCCGTCGCGCTCGTAAGGCCGCATGTCGTTGAGCCTGGCGCCCATGAGCGTCTTCATGGCCACCACGCCGACGCCGAGCGATTTGGCCCGCGCCAGCACCCGGGGCAGGCCGGGCTGGCGCGCCACCAAGTCGAAGCCACGCGTGAACTGGTCGTAGAACGCCGGATCCTGGCCGAAGTTGTGCGCAATAAGCACCACATCGACCATGTCCATGTCGAAGGCATGATCGAGACATTCGATGAGGCGCCCCGCGTGGCCGGACATGCCGGTGAAACGGATCTTGCCCTGTTGCTTCGCGCGCTCGACGAACTCGAACCACTCCGGGTTGTCGAGCTTGGCGGTGTCGTTCACGGCGTGGTTGAAATAGATGTCGACGTAGTCGGTACCGAGGCGGCGCAGGCTGCCGTCGAGGGCGCCCATGATCGATTCCTTGCGGGCGCTCGCTCCCGCGCGGGTCTTGGATGCGATGACAACCCGGTCGCGCTTGCCGCGCAGCGCGTTGCCGAGCACCTGCTCGGACTGCCGGCGCCCGTACGATTCCGCGGTGTCGAAGTAGTTGATGCCCAGGTCGAGCGCGTGGCTGACCAGGTGTTCCTCGCCGGTCCGCAGGCGGCTCGAACCGAAGGAGATATCGGAGATGGCGAGTTCCGTTCTGCCGAGGGTGACGTAACGGCGCACCCGGTTGGCGGCGTTGCGCGCCTCGCGGCTTGCCGCGCCGGCTTTGGCGCCGGCGGTCAGTCCGGTGGCCAGCGCGCCGGCTTTCAGAAATTGCCTTCTGGATGTCATGACTGCCGCTCTCTCCCCGTTCGTGCAGGCCCGGGAGACGATGCCGGACGGCGAAACCATCGTCGATGCCAACGATAGCGCGCCGCCTGCCCTCACGCCACCGTTATCCGCCGCATCCGGCGGCCGGGGGTGGCCCGCCCGCACCGCCTCTGCGCGCCGCGAGCGGGTGGGATTCGCGGGTTCGCCGGCTGCCGATTGCGCGCGTGCTGAGACAACGCGGGGAGTTGCGATACAGTAGGCACTCGATTCGAACCCCGGGGGTCGCGGCATGAGCATCAAGCCCATTTTCGAACTGGTTGACGAGACGAAACGGCATCTCGACAACCTTTCCGTCGAGCAGTTGCAGAACGAGATGCGGGACAGGGACGACCTGTTGCTTGTCGACATCCGCGAACTGCAGGAAACCGTCGACCTCGGGACCATTCCCGGAGCCAGGCATGCACCTCGCGGCATGCTCGAGTTCTGGGCCGATCCGGCCAGCCCCTACTACCGGGATTACTTCGCCGAAGACAAGCGAATCGTGCTGTTCTGCGCGGGCGGCGGGCGCTCAGCCCTGGCTGCCGGGGCACTGAAGGACATGGGCTATGCGGATGTCGCCCACCTGGATATGGGATTCAACGGCTGGGCGAAGTCGGGCGGTACCGTTCAGGAGACCGCGTCGACCAGCCGCTGGATGCGCAAGCCACCCGATTGATTCGTCGCTGCCGCAATCGGACTGGACGGTGATTGTGGGCCCCGGACGCGACCCGCGCCGGTCGGATGTGATCGGTCGGGAGTTGAACTTTTGCAGGATGTCCTTGCCGGATTGAGTAGTGCGATGCTTTTTGCAGGAGGTAAGAATGAAGCTGAGCGCCTTGCGAACGACGTTGGAGGAGGGATCGCCGGGCGAGACCATCGAAAAAATCGTCAACCTCGGTGACCGGGAGCAGTAGGCCCGCAACTTCACCGTCCGGCGCGCCATGGAACGGCGCATGCAGCAGAAGGCACTCGACCAGGACCTGGACTATCTGGATTGCGACCCCGACGACTGACGCGGCGCCGCTTCGTTTCGACGAAACAGTAGCCGCCGCGTGCGCAACTGGCTTATCTTGCGCCTTTTCACGCGAAGCAGAGGACTGATACGGTCCAGTGACGATCACCCGCGCCTTGCGCGCCTCCCGACCGGATCCGCGGGGCGAGTTTGTCGTTGTCCACGACGACAGCTCCCTGAATCATGCGCCCTGACCGCAGCCCGCCGGTCACCGACCTGGTGCTGGTTGGCGGCGGTCACAGTCACGTCCAGGTTCTGAAGAACCTGGGAATGACGCCTCTTGACGGGGTGCGGATCACCGTTCTCGCCCGCGAGGCGCATACACCCTATTCCGGGATGCTGCCGGGATACGTCGCCGGTCGATACCGTTGGGAAGATCTTCACATCGACCTGGGACCTCTCTGCCGGTTTGCCGGCGCGCGCCTGATCGTCGGCGAGGTCACGGGGCTCGACCTCGAGCGCAACATCGTGCGTTGCGCGGGCCGGCCCTCCGTTCGCTTCGATACGCTTTCGATCAACTGCGGCGCGGCGCCGGAGGAATTCGGCGGGGTGGGGGCGCCGGTCAAGCCCATCGGCCGTTTCCTGCCGCACTGGGAGGCCGTACGGGAGCGGGCCCGTTCGGGCGTTCGGATCGTATTCGTCGGCGGCGGCGCCGGTGGCGCGGAGTTGGCGCTTGCCGCCCGCAATTCACTGCCGCGCGATGTCGATATGACGATCGTCACCCCGGAACTGCTGCCGGGGCATGGCCGGGGGGCGAAACGGATGCTTGCCGGCGAACTGTCCCGAGCCGACATTGAACTGCGTGGCGGGACGGCAACCGGCGCCGGCGAGGGCGCGTTGACGCTCGACGACGGTTCCACGGTTTCGTTCGACTGGCTCTTCTGGGTCACCGGCGTGGTGGCGCCGGACTGGGTGCGGCAGAGTGCGCTTGCCACCGATGCGAAGGGTTTTGCCCGGGTGGATGCCTGCCTGCGCTCCTTGTCCCATCCACATGTGTTCGCGACGGGCGATGCCGCGAGCCTGGAGGGCCAGGCACGACCCAAATCCGGTGTGATCGCCGTCCGTTCCGGTCCGGTGCTCGCCGCCAACCTGCGTCGGGTAGTGGATGGCCGCAACCCGCGGCGGTTCCGGGCGCAGAAACGGTTTCTGAGCCTGATCGGCACGGGCGACGGGCGGGCGCTGGCATCGCGGTCAGGGTTCGCGGTACGCGGCCGCTGGGTCTGGCGGTGGAAAGACCGGATCGACCGCCGTTTCATGGAGAGGTTTCGGAAGCTGCCGGAAATGGCGGATTCCTCCAGGGGGAACGAACCCGGACCGGCAGCCGGAACGGGAGACCGGCCGACGTTCGATGCCATGCGCTGCGGAGGCTGCGGCGCCAAGTTCGCCGCCGGTCCCCTCCACCGCGTGCTGGATCGCCTGCCGGTGCAGAGTCATGCGGACCTGGTTCAGGGTATCGGCGACGATGCGGCGGTGCTGCGCGGCCAATCCGAGCCGTTGCTTCTGACCGTGGACGGATTTCGCAGCCTGGTCGACGATCCCTACCTGTTCGGCCGCATCACCGCCCATCACGGCCTGAATGACATCTACGCCATGGGAGCGAAGCCCACCAGCGCCATGGCCATCGCCACGGTACCGCTGATGGCCGAGACGATGATGGAAGAGGAACTCTACGAGTTGCTCAAGGGGGCCGTGGATGTGTTGAACGGAGACGGCGTGCCCCTGGTCGGCGGCCATTCCTCCGAGGGTTCCGAGCTGTCCCTGGGCCTGGCGGTTACGGGCAAGGCGGTGGAGCCCCTGTTGAGCAAGGCGGGCTGTGAGGCCGGGGACCGCCTGTTGCTGACCAAGCCGCTCGGCGTCGGCGTGCTGCTGGCGGCGCAGATGCGCGGGCGGGCGCAGACCAGACACGTACAGGCGGCGATCGGGATCATGGACCAGTCCAACCGGCAGGCGCTCGATGTCTTCCGCGCACACGGGGTGCGGGCCGCGACGGACGTAACCGGCTTCGGGCTGGTGGGTCACCTGAGCGAGATGTTGCGGGCATCGAAAACCGGCGCCGAGATCCGGCTGGAGTCCGTGCGCGGACTGGACGGTGCGCTCGAGAGTTTCGACGCGGGCGCCGCCAGCGTGTTGCAGGCGGGCAATGAACTGGCGTTGGCCGACTTCGAGATCCGGGGTTCGGCGCCAAGCGATCCCAGGGTGCGCCTGCTGGCCGATCCGCAAACGTCCGGCGGGCTGCTGGCCTCGGTGCCGGAGGCCAGGGCCGCCGGCTGCCTGGACGCGCTGCGAACCGCCGGTTATCCCGCCAGCGCCGAGATCGGCCTGATCACACCCCGCTCCTGCCTGGTTCGCGCGTAAGGCCCGGGGGAAAACCCGTTGGAAGTTGCGACGCCGCTTGAGCGAACCAAGCCCGCGTTTCCCACCGCCTGACCACCGGCGCTTTACGATTTGGAGGATCGCGCCCGTGGACAGGCCGTGGAAAACGCTACTCGGCACGACCACCACCGTGCCTTGTTCAACACTCCCCAACCCCCGTGTTCAGGCTCATCTTCTTATTGGAATATGCTGAGAGCGTATTGGCCCGATCACTGGTTTTGCGGCGCGAAGAAAAGAACCGTGGCGGCGCGATCTGCGACCTTCCGATGATGGCGGCACTTCGGTTCGGCGGAGCGCGCCGTGCATCCGGCGCGGCTTTCCAGGGACGGGTTCGGTGGCACGTATTGCCGCCCCCCGGCCTGTCAGCCAAGCACGCGCAGTGCCGTCTCGGGCGCCTTGTCGAGGATCCTGAGCAACGCCCTGGCCGCACCCGTCGGCCCCCGTTTGCCCTGTTCCCAGTTGCGGATGGTCTCGTGCGGCACGTCGATGCGCCGCGCGAACTCAACCTGGGTCAGCCCGAGACGCCGGCGCACCCGGCGGGCGAAGCGCCCCATGTCGCGCATCGCCTCGGCGTCGTCGTCGCGCGCCTGGCGGGCAATGTCCTCCTCGCCGGTCGCATCCAGCACCTCATGGTCGACCCGCCCGCGGGGAAGGCCCTGCGGGCTGTCCGGATCAATCGTCAACCGTGTTCCGCTCATACTCGCGAACCTCCCTGCGGTCGGCCTTGCGGGCCGAAACGATGCGTACCGTCGAGCCCGGCATGGTGTAGATCACCACGAACACCCGCCCCTCTACCGCGCCCAGCAGCCGGTAGCGGTCCTCGCCGTAGTCCCAGCGCCGGTCCACGCCGACGATCCGGTCCTCGTCGAGGAATGCGTGCGCGACGTACGCGCAGTCGAAGCCGCGATCCGCGAAACAGGCATCGCTCTTGGCGTCGTCCTACTCGAACTCCATGCGCTTTTGTAGGCCAATGACCTACCGATGTCAATGTCGGGCACGGCTTCTCCGTGTGCGTCGGTGTCGGGGCGGTTGACGATGGCCGGAAGGGTACTCCCGGCCACCTTTGGCCCGGCGGGAGGGAAAACGAAGTGGACGTCGCGGGCGGCAATGGCGTTGTCGCCGAGCTGGAGCGGCTCGTGGAGGACGGCGGGCGCCACGATCAGGAATCCCCTGGGTGCGGCTGTCGTGCCGCTGGCGACGCCCAGTGCGGCCCCGTTCGATACTTGGGCCGTGTTTTCGGAAACCAGGCGACTGTGCGGCTCCGTTCCGGGTGCGAATCCTGTGAGTATCGTGTGGAAAAGCGCCCGTTCCGTGCAACCGGCGGAGTGGCCGCGGCGGCGGAAGATGGGCGGCCGAGGACAGAGGACGGACATCGCCGGGCACGGCACGGTGGATCCGGAGCCAGGGGGGCAAGCGTCAACGATGGTGTTAGAAATCCTCGCATTCCACCGATGCTTGCGATCGGTTGAAGCTGAGCGGACTCGCGGCCGAGATATT
Source organism: Candidatus Azophilus sp. (assembly GCA_965220425.1). Classification (GTDB taxonomy): domain Bacteria; phylum Pseudomonadota; class Gammaproteobacteria; order Pseudomonadales; family Azotimanducaceae; genus Azophilus. Next base: position 1,834,034 of record OZ244830.1, read on the forward strand.
TCGGCCGTCCTATTCGCACCCTGTTTCGTCCTCGCGGACGGCGTCGGCACTGCTCTCACGCTTGCCCTGTCGCGGGCGGCGGTTCCCTTTGGTCAGCGGAACGTCTGCAACGCCTTGTGGGCGCCTCCCGATTTGGCCAGCCGGGGTCTGCTACGGATCGAAGCGTACCGTTGCGTTTCCTGCGGTGTGCTCCGAGCCAACGCCCTTGTGGGGCCGTCCCCCGTTTACAGCCGGGGTGGTGCTGTTCCCGCCGCTGGCGGGTGTCTCCCCATTCTTATTCAGCAGGGGGAGGGCTAATCTCGTCGCTGGCGGGAACTCCCCGTTGTTTGGAATGGCGGGGGAACCATGTAACGCACCTTGAGGAGGCGCGGGAAATTGGCAGGCAGATTTGGGGCGGCGGGAGCGCGGGTCAAGGAGTGTTTGTTTATCAGCGTCCCGTGCGCGTTTAGCAGCGGAAGCCAGCCCGGACGCTGGGAACAGGTGTCCGCCAGGACCCTTTCCCAACGTCCGGGCGTGACGCGGATTCGAGGCGGAACAAGCGGCGATTCACGACGTGTCGCGGCGTCCGCCGGGTTCTGGATCGGCATACGGCGTTGGCGTATCGTGTCGAGGTTCGCCGCAGACTCCCGGAGCGAGTTGGCGGGGCGCTGACCGGAGGGCGGAGAAGAATGACGGGAAATCCAAGGCATGACAGGGAGGAACAACATCCCAATCGTGGGGCCTTACGTGGCGACCGTGCAGGCCGACGTGACACAGAGCGAACTGATGACGCTCCCCTATCAGCGGACGAAGTAGCGGGTATTGGCGCCGGAGCGGTCGGATCGGGAGCCAACTATGCTGACAACGTCGTGTTCGGCGGGGAAAGGGGGCACGGATTCGCTGCGGAGAGCGCGAACAATCTATCGGACAAGCTAACAGGAAAGGACGCCGATCTCATTGGTCGGGGCAACGAAAGGAACGGTCCGGATCGTCTCGTCGATGGCGTGCAGATTCAGAGCAAGTACTGCAGCAGTGGGGCGAAGTGCATCGCTGAGTGCTTCGAGGATGGGAACTTCCGGTACTTCAACGCCGACAAATCACCGATGCAGATCGAAGTCCCAAGCGATATGTATGAGGGCGCCGTCAAGGCAATGGAAGCCCGGATCGAGAAGGGCCAGGTGAATGGCGTGTCGGACCCGGCCAAGGCGAGGGAGATCGTACGCAAGGGCAATTTCACGTACGCTCAGGCGAAGAACATAGCGCGCTTCGGTACTATTGAGAGTCTGACATACGACGCGGTCAACGGCGTCAAACTGGCGGGTCAGGCGATGGGGATCTCGTGGGCGTTGTCCTTTGCCGTGTCAATCTGGAACGGAGAGGAACTCAGCGGTGCGCTGAAACAGGCGTGCAAGACCGGAATCAAGGTCGGAGGGATCGCCTGGATCGGAAGCATCGCAGCCGCGCAGCTGGGTCGAACTGGGATCGAGCAAGCCCTAAGGGGTTCGATGGATTGGCTGGTCAGCCAGATGGGCCCCAAGGCGGCGGCGTGGATTGCAAATGGCGTGCGCTCCGGCAGCGCAGTTTACGGTGCGGCCGCGATGAACCATGTCAGCAAGTTGCTTCGCGGCAATGTCGTGGCCGCAATCGCGACGATGGCGGTCCTGTCTTCGGTGGACTTCGTTCGGATGTTCAACGGGAGAATGTCGGGAGCACAGCTCTTCAAGAACGTCACCGTTACCGCCTCGGGCGTGGCAGGCGGCACGGCTGGCTGGTTTGGGGGCGCGGCGGCGGGCGCAGCCATCGGATCGGTTGCGCCGGGGCCCGGTACGGCTATCGGAGCATTCATTGGCGGCTTGCTTGGAACGCTGGGGATCGGCACGGCGGCATCTAAGACCGCCGCGGTTGTTCTCAATGAGTTCATCGAAGACGACGCGAAGGAAATGCTGGCGATCGTGGAAAAGGTTTTCGGCACGTTGTGCGTCGAGTACTTGCTGACCAGGGAGGAAGCGGAGGCGGTCCTTGGGGACTTCCAGGCCTTGGACTTGCCCGATGTATTGAGAGACATGTACGCGGCCGATGATCGGCGTGGGCGCGCGCGTGGGGTGCTTGAGCCGCTCGTCGAGGAACGTGTCAGGGCGAGGGTGCGTGTTGCGCTGCCGTCAAGCGAGGACTTGTCTGAGGGAACCGGACAGGTGCTGGAAGAGATGTTGGGCGACGCTGCGTAGATTGGTTGTAAATCGGCGTCGAAGTTTGACCCTGCCCTCACGTATGGGATCAACAAGTTAGCGCGCCGATCGGTGTCCAAATCCCACGCCGATTCACAGCCCGAGGCTCCATCGACCATCGACCATCGACATCGATCCCTCCAACCCCTGCATCCGCATACTTGACCCGAATTATTTGACCCTTGTACTCTTGGTAGACTTTATAATTAAGGAGTACATTGAATGGCCAAAGAATCTCTCCGCGTCGCCGACGAAGTGTGGGTCGCTGTCGCCTCTCTCCACAAAGAACACCCTGACCGGGAGGACTTCACGATCGGCGAGATCATGGCGCAGGCCGAAAAAGCCGAGCTCACTGGGACTACCCCCCTGCGCCCGGGCGTCAAGATTCACGTCTACCTCCACTGCGTCGCCAACAAGCCCCCGAATCCCGGCCGCTATCGCATGCTTTTCGAGACCGTTGCCGGACGGCGCCGTCTTGTTCGCCCGTCCGATCCCTGCCACCCGCGGCGTGCCGGAGGCAAGGACATGCCCAAGCGCCATGAGTTGCCGTCCTCCCAGCACCGGCTACTCGATTGGTACGTCAACGAGTACGCTCTGGCCCGTTCCAGTGAATTTGAGGACCCCGTTCTGTCGTTGCGCGGTCTCGGTAAGGCGCTTTGGGCGAACGAGGACGCGGACGCCTACGTGCGTCGCCAACGGGAGGGATGGCGATGAGCAGGATATTCTGGGACACCAATCTGTTCGTGTACCTGCTCGAAGACAAGGGCGAGTCGACCGAGCGCGTCGTGGCGCTACGCGAGCGCATGATAGAGCGCGGCGACGAGCTCCTGACGTCCGCATTCACCCTCGGGGAGGTTCTCGTCAGGCCCATGGAGGCCGGGGAGGACGATCTCATGAGCCGCTACGAGCGAGCGATCTCAGCCAGTGCCACGATCCTTCCTTTCGACGCCGCGGCTGCCAGGACCTTTGCCGCCGTGCGCCGCGACCGTTCGATACAGCCTCCAGACGCGATCCAACTCGCGTGTGCGTCCGTCGCGGGTGTGGACATGTTCATCACCAATGACCAGCGCCTCAGCCGGAAGGTGGTGCCGGGCGTGCACTTCATCCAGTCGCTCGCGACAGCCACCCTTTGATTCGGAGCAGCACTCAGATAAACAACGAGCCCCTGGTCCTGAGCGGGCACCGCTTCGAGATCGGGATACGGATCGAACCCGAGCGGCAAACCAATGGCCGTGTACGGGCATAAAGGCCGCCAGCGCGCTATGCAAAAGCGAGCGCGAAGCGCCTCAACCGCCACGGGGATCGGTGCTCAAGTGCTGGGTTTCCTGCGGCAAAGGGGGTTAGCCCGCATATTGCACCAAGGGCCGCGATGATCGCCGAGGATTTTTGCTGTATGCGCGTGCTCGCGAGCTCAAAGCATAGCCACGCCTATGGTGGAGCGAGCATGTGCGCGCATACGACAAAAAGACCGGCGAGGGCGCGGCCAGCGCAGTTTGTACCCGCAACAACTTTTGCAGATTTGGAAGCAATCGAGAAAAAACAAACAACATTCGAGAACCCAATCAGCGGCTTGGTGCAATATGCGGGTTAGGACGAGCCGCTGGGCGCGTGCTGACCGCTCCGGGCTTCAGGCGGCCCTGACATCGATGGCGATGCGTCGGCCGAGGGAATGGAGCGCCTTGCCGATCCGGTCGGGGGACGTGCCGTGGCGGGGGTCGAGAAGCCGCCGCACCACTTTCTCGTCGACGCCGAGCGACTCGGCGAACGCAACGCGCGTGAGGCCGCTCTCCCGGAAGGCGATGGCGAGCGCCGCCTTCGCGGCGATGCCGGGGGGCACGGCGACCTCGTGTTCGCCGGCCTCCGCGCTAGTCGGCTCCGGGATGGGCTCGCCGTCGTCGATGCGGCCGGCAAGCGCCTCGGCAAGCGCGTCGGGGGCGGCGGCGAGGGCCATGTCGGCGTCCTCGCCCGATGTGAGGCATTCGGGAAGGTCGCGGAACGAGACGACGAGTTCGCGGGGGCCGGTGCGGGTGAGCGTGGCGGGATAGACGAATTGCATGGGTTCTCCTCGTTCTTCTAGCGGAGGTCGTCGGGGTCGAGTCCGAGTTGCCGGGTCATGGCCGAGAGCAGGCCGGGGCCGATGTCCTTGCGCCGATCCTTGACCACGGTTTTGCGGTCGCCGTAGTACAGGATGACGTGGCTGCCCTTGCCGCGCTTGGCGTCGACCCGAACCGGCACGCTACGGCGGCGCCCGAGGTCCGTGACGCGCTCGATGAACTCCTTTCCGTTCACTGGTGGATGATCGGACAATAGTGTCCGAATGGCAAGATTCCGTTTGGTGGCGGGCTGGGCATGGCTGCGAGCGGCGCGGGATTCGGTGGGAGGGGAGAGGCGGCCCGGCGCGCCGTCCGTGGCGGCCGGGCCGTGGGGTCCCGCGCCGTCCCTGGCGCGGGGGGAGGAGGCTTTAGGAGTTGAGGAACGCGGGCAGCGCGGCTCGCGGCGGCCGAAGCTGTTCATCACCAATGACCAGCGCCTCAGCCGGAAGGTGGTGCCGGGCGTCCACTTCATCCAGTCGCTCGCGACAGCCACCCTTTGATTCGGAGTAGCACTCAGATGAACAACGAGCCCCTGGTCCTGAGCGGGTACCGCTTCGACATCGGGATACGGATTGAACCCGAGCGGCAAACCAATGGCCGTGTACGGGCACAGAGGCCGCAAGCGCGCTATGCAAAAGCGAGCGCGAAGCGTCTCAACGAAAGCCGTATTCGCTCTGGATTTTTCAAAAAAATGTATTGTTATCAATAAGTTGATTCCAGCATGCCGCGGACGCGCAGGACAACGGCCGGTTCCTGGAAGAGAGTGGGCGTGCGGTGCGCTAGAAGAAGCCGGCGACCGCCGGCCTGAAGCGGTCCATATCGACCAGGAACGAATCGTGTCCCTGAATCGAGGGCAGGCGTTTGAACTCCAAGTCCCGCACGCAGCCCCTCAGTACGGCGGCCAGTTCTTCCTGCTGATGCAACGGAAACAGGAAATCTGAAGTCACCCCGATGACCAACGCCCGCTCGATGCCCAATCGGCGCAGTCCCCGCTCCAGGCTGCCGCCGTGGTCGGCGGCGTCGAACAGGTCCATGGCCCTCGACAGGTACAGGTAGCAGTTCGCGTCGAATCCGCCGATGAAGCGGTTGGCGTGGGCCTCCAGGTACGACTCCACCTCGAAATCGATACCGAAGGGGTGGTGGGCGGGCGGTTCCTGGGTGGCTCGTTCGCGGCCGAAACGCTCCGCCCATTCCGCGGCGGAGCGATAGGTGATCATCCCCAGCTTGCGGGCGAGGCGCATGCCGCTGACCGGGCCGTGGTCGAAGTCGTACCGACCGTTCCGCCAGGCCGGATCGGTGCGGATGATCTCCCGCTGCAGCGATCGCAGGGCGATGGAGAAGGGGAGACTGCGCCCGGCGGAAGAGATGGAGAGCAGGCCACGGCTGCGCTCGGGATGCTGCAGGGCGAAGGCGAGAGCCGTCATGCCGCCCATGGAGGCGCCGACCACCGTGTGCAATACATCCACGCCCAGGTGGTCGAGAACCAGCGCGCCGCCGTTGGCGATGTCTTCCACACAGAGCACCGGAAAGTCCAGCCGGTAGTGGTCACGCGTGGCCGGATTCAGTGAGGCGGGCCCGGTAGAGCCGAAGCAGCTACCGAGAGAGTTGATGCAGATGACGAAGTACCGGTCGGTGTCGATGGGCTTGTCCGGCCCGACCATGTCCTCCCACCAGCCGGTGGTCGGGTCGGCGGACGAGGAGGCGATGTGGGCGGATGGCGACAGGCCGGTAAAAACGAGAACCGCATTGTCTTTCGCGGCGCTCGGGTTGCCGAGGGTTTCATAGGCGATCACGGGACTGTCGAGGGTCCCGCGCTGCATGGAAAAAGTGCCCTCCACGGCCAGTTTCAAAAGCGCAGTCATGCCCTGACCGTAGCAGATGGGACAGCGGGGTGACAACGCGCCGCCGCCATGCCCGGGCTGGCTCGGAGAGATTGTAGTCGCAGGCGCCAAGCGGGATACCAGCCGGCAGGATACGCCCATGGATTGCACAAGCGCTGCGGTTTTTGCTGTAGAGTCCTCTTCCGTTTGCTACGGCTTAGCGAGAGAGCGGTAACCATGGCCGAATTCTCCCGGACCGTCCCGGCAAGACCAATGTCGAATCCCGCGGGGACCCTGGCAGCCTTGTTGTTCCTGGTGTGCTGGACGCCGGGAATCGCCCTGCCGGCGGATCCGGCCGTTGCCGTAACGTCGCCCGGGGAGACGAGTGCCGAACCCGGCGAGATCGACATCCCCTTCCACAAGTTCATCCTGAACAACGGCCTGACACTCATCGTCCACGAAGACCACAAGGCGCCGGTGGTGGCGGTGAATCTCTGGTATCACGTCGGCTCGAAGAACGAGCAGGCGGGCAAGACCGGGTTCGCGCACCTGTTCGAGCACCTGATGTTCAACGGCACGGAAAACTACCCGGGCGAATTCTTCGAGCCCTTCGAGCGGGTCGGCGCCACCGGGATGAACGGCACGACCAATTTCGACCGGACCAACTACTTCGAAGTCGTGCCGAAGAACGCCCTCGACCTGGCGCTGTGGATGGAGTCGGACCGCATGGGGCACCTGCTCGGGGCGGTCGACCAGGAGCGCCTCGACGAGCAGCGCGGCGTGGTGCAGAACGAGAAACGTCAGAGCGAGAACCAGCCCTATGGCCGCGTCTTCAACGTACTTTTCGAGAACGTTTTTCCCTCCGGCCATCCCTATTCGTGGTCTGTCATAGGCAGCATGGATGACCTGAACGCGGCCAGCCTCGATGACGTCAGGGAGTGGTTCAAGCGGTATTACGGCGCCGCGAATGCCGTTCTGGTCATCGCCGGCGATGTGGAGGCGGCGGACGTCAAGGCCCGGGTGGAACACTACTTCGGCCATATCCCCGCCGGGCCGCCGCTCACCAGGCAAATCGAGTGGATACCCGAACTCAAGGGTACACACCGCCTGGTCATGCGCGACCGCGTGCCCCAGGCTCGGCTCTACAAGGCATGGACGATGCCCCGATACGGCACCCTCGAGTCGAACCGGCTCGATCTCGTGGCCGCTATCCTGAGCGAAGGCAAAACCTCCCGGCTCTACAAGCGCCTCGTCTACGACGAGCAGATCGCCTCGGACGTGAGCGCTTTTGCCTTTCCGCTGGAAATTGCCGGCATCTTTGGCATTGTCGCCACGGCGCTGCCCGGGCATACGCTCGCCGAACTCGATGCGGCCATCGAAGAAGAGATTGCGGCCTTTCTCGAGGAGGGGCCGAGCGGCGAGGAACTCGACCGCATGGTCACCAGCCGCCGCGCGGCGTTCATAAGGGGCATCGAGCGGGTCGGCGGCTTCGGCGGCAAGAGCGACCAGTTGGCGCGCAACGAAACCTATATGGACGATCCCGCTTTCTACAAGGCGACGCTCGCCCGCTGGGATGGGGCGCGGCCCGTGCATCTCCAGGCCGTCGCCGGCGACTGGATGACAAGGGGACAATTCATCCTCGAAGTCCTGCCGTTCCCGCAAGCCTCGGTAAGCGAGGCCAAGGCCGATCGTACCCGCTTGCCGGATACGGGTTCGCCGCCGCCGGCCGGCTTTGACCGGTTCGAGCGTTTCCAACTCGACAACGGCCTCAAAGTCGTCCTGGCCGAACGTTACGCCGTTCCGGTGGTGGAGTTGAATCTCGTGATCGACGCCGGCTTCGCCGCCGATCAGTTCGCCACACCCGGCACCGCGAACCTGGCGCTTGCCATGCTGGATGAAGGAACGGCGACCCGGTCGTCGCTCGAGATCAGCGACGAACTGTTGCGACTCGGCGCAACCCTGGGCGCCGGTTCCGATCTGGACACATCTTTCGTTTCCATGTCGGCGCTGAAGGAGAATCTCGACGCATCGCTCGATCTCTATGCCGATGTCATCCTCGACCCGTCGTTCCCGGAGCGGGACTTCGCCCGCCTGCAGCAACTGCAGATCGTCGGCATTCAGCAGGAGAAGGTACGGCCCAGGACCCTGGCTCTACGGCTCTTTCCGCGCATCCTCTACGGCGACGGGCACGCCTACAGCCTGCCGTTTACCGGCTCCGGCGACGAGGCGGCCGTCGCGGCGCTTACGCCCGAGGGCCTGGCGGCCTTCCATGACGCCTGGTTCAAGCCGGGCAACTCGACACTGGTTGTGGTGGGCGACATCAACCGGAGCGAGATCGAGCCGCTGTTGACGGCGCGGTTCGACCGGTGGCGCCCGGGCGATGTCCCGAACAAGAACCTCGCCACCGTCGCCCATCAGACCGAGTCAATCGTCTATCTGGTAGACAGGCCGGATTCCGAACAGTCCGTCATCATCGCCGGCCATATCGCTCCCCCGCGCAACAACGATGCGGAATTGGCGATCGCCGCCATGAACCAGGTGCTCGGCGGAGACTTCACGGCGCGGGTCAACATGAACCTCCGGGAAGACAAGAACTGGTCTTACGGGGCGTACACCCAACTCGTGCCGGCCAAAGGCCAGAGGCCGTTCATTGCCCTGGCGCCGGTACAGACCGACAAGACCGGCGAGGCGATGGCCGAACTGAAACGCGAGATCGAGGAGATACGCAGCGTCCGTCCCGCCACCGCGGATGAGATCGCCAAGGTGAAGGACCGGCGCACCCTGTCGCTTCCGGGACGCTGGGAAACCGCATCCGCCGTTTTGGGGTCGATCGTCGAGATCGTGCGCTTCGGGCTGCCGGACGATTACTGGGACACCTATGCCGATGCCGTTCGCGCGTTGAGCGAAGAGGAGATCCACCAGGCCGCGGTCGACGTGGTCTATCCGGAGGGGCTCATCTGGGTCGTTGTCGGAGATCGCAACAGGATCGAGGCGGGAATCCGCGAACTGGATATCGGGCGTATCGTGCCGCTGGATGCGGACGGCAACGTGCTGGCTGACTAGTGCTCCGTCAAGCCAAAATCTACGGGTAGGCGCATGGGATTTTTGGTTCCTGGCAAGGCGCGACGACGCCGCATGGCAGGCCCCATGCAAGGAGGAGCAACGCAGTCAGGGGCCAAAAAGACCCGCGAATACCCGTAGATTTTGGCTTGACGGAGCACTAGGAGGCTGTCCGAGAATACGTTTTTTCGCAAAACTAAGTTTTTAAACTATTGATTTATAAGGGTTTAATTTTTGGAAATCACGATTTTTCGAGTTCTCGGACAGCCTCCTAGGTCGATACCGGCACCGGCGTAGTTGGGGACTAGTCCGGATCACCGCGCCGCACGCCCACTCTCAATCCTGGAATCAGACTCGTTCCCTGGGCCTCGCCGCTCTCGCGGCGAAAGTTGGTGAGCGATGCGTTTCGGGCTCGGTCGTCTAGAAAAAGACAAATGACCTGACGACCACGTTCCTGCGGCATGGCGCGTCGGCGGGCGCGGTCGGGTCGAAGCAGGCCGTGTGAAACGACCAGCGCGAGACGCAACCGTCCGTGACGGAATCGTAGCACTTGAGCATCGAGACCTCGGCGGGTTTCTGCTGGGGAATCCAGTACCAATCGTGGCCGGGCCGGTGGGTGAAGCGGGTGGTCTCGCCGACGCGGTCGTCGTAGATGCGGTAGTTGGTGATGTAGGGCTGGTCGGCGAAGGAGGGCCAGGCACAGAGCACGAACGGGAACTGGCGCACGGTCTCCATGGGCTTGGCGAGGTTGATCGAGGTGAACCGCCGCGACATCTTCGCGTCGGCCTGCTCCCCGGTGTAGTGCTGCGTGCGCCCGAAGTTGCGCAGGTTCTGCGTGAGCAGTTCGCGGCAGCGCACGCGGCCGCTGTTGTCGTTCAGGTCGTTGTGCACGAGGTTGGCGTAGAAGGCGTTCACGCCCGGGTTCTTGTTGTCCTGGTGTTCGGTGCGGTCGCCCTCGTAGTCCTTGTCGAAGACGTCGTGGTTGTAGACGAGAGCGTCCGTCGCGCCGGGGAAGAAGTCCAGGAGGAGCCGCTCCATCTCCGGATAGAACACGCGCTCCACTTCGTGCGCGTCGTAGAAGTTCACGCACTTCGACTCGCAATGCGCGAGAGAGACGCCAAGCCTGTCCATGCACTCGGGGCTGTAGGGCGAGAGGCCCGGGTAATACTCCTCGATGCGCCGCGCGTCGCGCATCACCTGCGGGAAATAGAGGCATCGGCGGTCGATGTCGCGCTCTTCCTTGCGTAGCGCTTGTGCGTCGGCCTCGCGTGCCGGGTCCCGCCAGAGCGCGTGGGACGAAACGATGGTGTAGGTGGGTGCGTCGTGGACGGTGTAGCGCAACGGCAGCGCCAGGCCGCCTTCCGGGGCTTCGATGTTGTTCGCGCGAATGGTTTCCAGGCATTCGGAATAGCTGCGAAATCCGAGACCCCATCGGGTTTCGATGGGTCCGGGAGGCGCGTTCTCGAGCATCTCGATCACCGCCTGCCCCTGTGGGTCGGCAAGCTGGCGGAACGCCGCCTCCGTCGCCGCGGCAGTCCCCGCATCCCCATCCCGGTCGAACGACATGTAGGACAGGCCGCCGTTGGCGGCGATGGGTGGCGGTTGTCCTTCCGTGAGTTCGAACGGGGGCACATAGACAGGCGAAGCCGGCTGCGCATCGGCCGTGAAGTGGTTGGCGAAGACTTGGGGTCGGTTCATGGCTGGCCCCCGGAGTTAAACGTCAAATTATGGCACACAGGACTTTGCCCTGGGGAACGCGTTGACGGGGCGGTGTCGGTCGACCCGGGCTTTCGCACCCCGCGGGCTCAAGCCTCGGCGTAGCGCTCGATGCGGCGTTCGCTCTTGGACATGATCGCAAGTCTCGTGTTCAGGGTGAGGGTCGAGACTCCAAAGCCCGTGATGAGCCCCCACCAGAAACCCGCGACGCCCCAGGGCTCCACGCCGAACAGGCCATAGCCGAGCACGCTCCCCACGGGAATGCCGATACCCCAATGGGAGACAAGGACGATTATCATGGGGATGCGCACGTCCTTGTACCCGCGCAGGCAGCCGATGGCGGTCGTCTGTGTGTCGTCCACGAACTGATAGAGGGCGAGGATGATCAGGAGTGCCGAGGCGCTCGCCAGGACGCCGGCGTCGGTTGTGTAGAACGCGGCGATCGTGTCGCGCAGCAACAGCAGAGCGCTCGCGGCCATGAACGCGAAAGCGAGCGCGGCCCCGAGCGCGACGTACACCGAGCGCCGCGCGCCGCGGTAGTCTTTTGCTCCCACGTTGTAGCCGGCGCGGATGGTCGCCGCCACGCCCAGGGCGACCGGAATCATGGAGGTGACGCTGCCGACGTTGAAGACGATCTGGTGCGCCGCCACCGCCTCGACGCTGATGCGTCCGATGAGCAGGGTCACGATCGAGAAGACGGTTCCCTCGAAGAACATGGTCACGCCGATCGGCAGGCCGAGCTTCACGAGCCGCCAGACGACGGTTGGGTCCGGCAGCGAGAACCGGGAGAACGCGCCCGTGCGCTGAGCGCGCGAGTACCGCACGATGAAGATCATGGCGACGAGCTGGAGCCACATGACGATGGCGGTGGAGACGCCGCAGCCGGCGCCGCCCATCGCGGGGATACCCGGTCCGCCGTACACGAACAGGTAGTTGAGCGGCAGCTTGAGCACCAGTCCGCCGAACGCCACGACCATCGACGGCGTGGTCCATGACAGCCCTTCGCAGAGATAGCGCAACACGAAGAAGGCGAGCGCGGGCACGACACCGAAGCTCATGTAGGTGAGGTAGGCGGTGGCCACGGGTATGGCCGCTTCGTCGACGCCGATCAGCCGATAGCCCGCCTCGCCGAACTGCATCAACAGCCACGTGGTCAAAAGGCCGCCGCCGACCGCGATCCAGAGCGCCTGGCGCACCACCGCGCCCCCTTTGGCTTCCTCGCTCGCACCGTGCATCTGGGAAATCATGGGGGTGACGGCCATCGCCACGCCTGACAGCAGCACCACGGGCGGAAAATAGAAGTTGCCGCCAAGGGCGACTCCGGCAAGATCCACGGGGCTCACGCGCCCGGCCATGATCGCGTCGATCACGCCGATGCCCATCTGCGAGAGTTGTGTGAGGATGATCGGCACGCCGAGGGTGCCGAAGAGCTTGAGTTCGGGCACGACGCCGCGGTCGCTGTTCATCGAGGGCTCTCGGCGGGTTGGGGCAGTGCCGAGTCTACACCCTGCCGGACCCGGGAATGACGGGGCGAACGATATTCAGAGCCGGACGCGTCGGGGAGACTTGGCGCGCTATCTCGACGATATGCCGGATGCGCCACCGCCAGGGCACGCGTCGGGATCCGCCGAGCCCGGCGCCCGCGCGCAGTGCTAGCATGCCCTCGAAATCCCGTGGAGAATAAAGGACATGCACGTAGGCATCTCCGCAGCCCTCAGCCATCGCAGGCACCGCCCATGAGCACCCATCTCGCGACGGCCCGCAACTACTCGGAGCATTCCGAGAACCGGATGCACAGCGACGGCGCCGCTCGCACGTTCGGCTTCGACGCGGCGCTGGTGCCCGGTGTCGCCGTGTTCGGCCACATGACGCGCCCGTTGGTCGAGTCCGTCGGCGCCGCGTGGCTCGAGGGCCATGCAGCGGAGATACGGCTCCTTAAGCCTGCCTACGACGGCGACACGCTGGCCGTGGAGCATGTCGACGAGGAGGACGAGCACCTCGTCCGCTGCACCGGCCGCGGCGTGTTGATTGCCGAGATGCGTTCCCGGGCCGCCAGGCCGCCCCTCGACCCGATGGCGGAGCTTCCCGGCGGAGTACCCGTCGACGGGAAACCGGAGATCGCGTGGGAGCTCATTCGCGTCGGCGAGCCGTTCCCCGCCTTCACCTGGAAGCCCGGCCGCGACGAACACCTCGTCTACGCTTCCCAGGTGGACGACGACCTGCCCATCTGGCGCGGGGACCTGCTGCATCCCCATGCGCTCCTCTCTACCGCCAACCGGGCGCTCTCGAACCGTTTCCGGCTGCCGGCGTGGCTGCATGTCGGGTCGAGAATGGTATTCCGCGATTCGGTGCGGCTCGGCGAGGAGATCGAGGTGCGCGCCGTGCCGGTCGAGAAATGGCGCCGCAAGGGGCACGAGTTCATCGAACTCTACGTCGCGTACGTGGTCGGTGGCCACGTCAAGACGGAGATCCGGCACACCGCGATTTTCAGGATCGCGGCCCGGCCGCGGGCATAGGGCCGATCCGACAGGCCCGGGGCGATTCAGTGCGCATGTCACTCATCGGTTGCGGGCGGTAACGATCGGTTGGTAGTAGCCGTTTTCTTCCGGATCGTGCCAATGGATCTCATCGTATCCCGCACTCTCGACGGCGGACAGGATTTCGCGGCGCAGCAATGCGCGGAGCTCCGTCTCGAAATGCGTGACCTCGTAGCCGCCGTCTTTCTCCTTGAGGAGGAACTGGCCGAGGCGGTAGCTCTTGCCGTCGCTTGCCCAATCCCATACCTGAAAGACAACACGGCGGCCGTCCGGCCGGTCCTGTACGTGTTCGCTGTTGAAGGCGGGCCTGTCCGCGAGCAGCGCATCGTAGTCCCTGATGCTTACGAGCAGGAGGCCGCCGGGTTTGAGTCTCGACCTGATGCTGGTCAAAGCCGCCGCCAGGTCGTCGTCATGAAGGCAGTGCGCGAACGAGTTGTCGCACGAAATGACGGCGTCGAACGGTTCGGAGATGGAATCGCCCAGCTTGCGAAAGTCGGCGACGCCGAAAGTTACCGTGACGCCGAACCCGGCGGATTCCTTTCGGGCGTAGTCGACCGACACCGGACTCAGGTCCGTGGCGTGCACCCGGTGACCGTTAAGCGCCAGGCCGATCGCCTGGGTGCCGATTCCGCAGGAGCAGTCGAGGATCGAGAAGGGGCCCTGGCCATCGAGTTGCCGCGCAAGGAAACGGTCGAGCCATTCGCCTTCCCAGCGTACGCCCGCTTCCCAGTCATACCCCATGTTGTGATGGAACAGGGGACCCAGGCGGTCATAGAATTCCGTGACTGATCGGCTCAAGTGCCGAAATCCAGATAACGCACGTCCGTCGACGCGTCTCGCGGCGCCACCGCGACGTAGCGGGCCAGTCCCGGCCCCACGCCGCCGCCACCGCTCAATCCGGTTTCGCTGTGAAAACCGTGCTCCCGTTCCGTCCGCGTGGTTGAATCGAAGTGGTCTACATCGCTGCCCCGGCCGCCCTCATTGCCGGCCAGGTACAATGTGCCCGTTTGCGGCCGATCCGGATCGATTCGGTCGTAAGGGTGCCAGTGCCCCATCCACTTCGTGTTGTGACGGGCGCTGAACTTGTCGAGATAGGCGATATTTGCCTCAACGCCTCCGGTCCGGGCAATCATGTTCGGATCGTCCTTCAGCACTTCGAATTCGACGTAACCGCTCGAGGATTGCCTGGCCAGCTCGAAATCGAGAACGACGCCGTAGCGAATCGGCAGATCGCCGATACCCCGCTTGAATTCTTCGAACGAATAAACCGGAACTTCGGCGCCGTCCGGCAGCTTGCCCGCCAATACGTCGCGGGCTTCCCGTTCGCTGATCTTGGCGGCGAATTGCCCCGTATAGCCATGCACGCTGCGATTGTCCGTGCTGGCGTAATACATTTTCTCGAATCGCTCCGGCGCTGCGTAAATGCCGCCACCGTGAATCACGACGACGACAGGATTGCCCTGCGGCGTCGTAACCACGTTTTCCTCGGAGTAGGAACTGAACCAGGCGTTCCACAATATGTTGTCGTACGGCGCGTTGGTGCGCGCATGAATCAACTGTGGCATCGATGCGACGAAGCCGTCCTCACCGGCGTAAGTCAGGGCCCGCTTCAATACGACAGGCCGGTATGATCCGAAGAAGATCTTCGCCTCCATTGCACTGTCTTCTTTCCTGGTGTCATTCATTTCTTGTATCTGCATCCGCCCGCCGAAGCAGGTTTGTCAATTGCCGAAGGGTATGTGCCGTACGCTGCTTGTGATGTCCCGCGGCGCGACCGCAACGTAGCGGGCCATGCCGCCCATGCTGGCATCGCCGCCCAGTCCGTATTCGCTGTCATATCCGTACTCGCCGAAGTCATGGTCCTCGGTCCCCCAACCGCCCTGATTGCCGGCCAGGAACAAGACTCTCGTTTGTGGCTGATGCGGATCGATACGATTGTAAGGGTGCCAGTGACCCATCGATTTCGTATTGTGACGAGCCTGAAACCTGTCGAGGTAGGCGGCATTTGCCGCAACCCCGCCAGCCCGGACGATCATGTTCGGATCGTCCTTCAGAACTTCAAACTCTTCGTAACCACGGAGCGATTGCCTGGCCGATTCGTAGTCGAGAACGACGCCGTAGCGAATGGGCAGGTCGCCGATACCCCGTTTGAACTCGTCGAACGGATAAACCGGAACCTCCGTGCCGTCCGGCAACCTGCCCTCCAGTACGTTGCGGGCTTCCCGTTCGCTGATCTTGCCGGCATGTTGTTCGGTATAGCCATGCGTATTCCGGTGGTCCGTGCTGGCGTGGAACATCTTCTCGAATCTTTCCGGCGACGCGTAAATGCCGCCGCCATGAATCGCCACGACCACATGATTGCCCCGCGGCGTCGCAACGACGCTTTCCTCGGAATTCGCGGTGAACCAGGTGTTCCAGACGATGTTGTCGTAGTCCGCGGTTGCCCGGGCGTGCAAGAGCTGCGGCATCGACGCGACGAAGCCATCGTCGCCGGCATATTCCCGCGCCCGCCGCAAGGCATCGGGCTTATGCGCTTCGAAAAAGATCTCGGCTTCCGTTTCGATGTCGGTCATATCAGGAACGTCCTCTATCCGTTTCTGTACGCGCCGGCCCCGTCGGTTCTCGGGCCGGACAAGGTTTGCCGATCGTCAACGCCGTCGAAGCAGGGCGGTAAGCTGGCCGACGTCTTCTACCGACTCGAAGTTCCACAACATCTCGAGCAGCCGGTCGATCCGGTCCTGCTCCAGGACATAGCCGGTCAGCCAGCGGAATTTCTCCTCCAGCCGTTCCTCGTCGCCGCGTGCCTCGATGCGGCACGAGTCCGTTACCACGCCCGAGTCGATGGACCTGCCGTCACCGAAACGGATGGTAACTCTACCCGGGCTGTAGCCCTCATCGCCGCCTTCAAAGCTCGGACGGTAGAGTTCGTTGAACTCCTCCGACTCCACCAGCTCCATCTTGTCGACCAATGTGTTGATCGCTGCGTCACCGAATCGTGACTCCAGAACCTGATCGGGCCCTACCTCGCCGTCGACGAGCCAGGCAGCCAACGGCCACTTGACGCTGAACTGAGCCTCCTCGGTTGTCGTGGGATGTGCGGTATGCAGCACCGCCGCCCAGTGATGTCCTTCGATTCGGATAGCAGCGATGTCCTCGATGCCCCAGTCGTGTTCGGCCTTGAGCTTCTGGACCGCCGCAATGGCCGTGTGTCCCCAGCCGCAGGAGCAATGCTGTTTGAAATCGACGCCATCGACCATGATGTACTCGTCTCCGAGCGTTGCAATCCAGCCTCGGTATTTCTCCGTTCCCATCAGGCCCGGGATGCCGGTGAACCCCCGCTCGGCCAGTTCGGCGGCGAGAATCCCGGTCATGACACCCCAGCCATGACCGTGCTTGACCATTCCCGGGTCGATCAGGTCACGCTCCATCGGCAGGTTGGGGGCATGGTATTCCGCGATACCCAGGGCCTGTTCAATGACCCGCGTGTCAAGTCCCATCAACCTGGCGGCCGTTGCGGCGCTGCCGACCGATCCCCAGGAGCCGTCTGCCTGGTAGACCGGATGCAGGTAATCGTGCCAGCAGCGTGCAAAACGATGGGAGATCTCATAGCCCGCGACAACGGCCGCCAGCAGCTCGCGTCCGCCAAGGCCCATCGACTCGCACAGGGCCAGTGCGGTCGGAAAGACCTGCGCCCCCTGATGACCGCGGGTATAGACACCTCCGTCGTCGCAGTCGAGGCCATTCGCCGCACAGGCGTTGGCGAAGGCCGCTCCGGCAACCGTCGCACGCTCATCGTGCAGCAGGATCGTCGCATCGTCACCCGGCCAGGCCTGCGGCGCGTAGCCCGCCGCGATGCCGCTGATCGGCGTCAGAACCCCGCCCACGGTCGCGGCGACGATGTCGATCAAACACTGTTTTGCCTGGTGCTGCACCGCATCCGGCAGGTCGTCCCACTGCATGTCCCGGATGAACTCAGCCGCCAGTTCGTTTCCGTCCGGCACCTTTGCATTCCCAATTGCGATATTGTCCTTGACCTGTTCCATTGTGCAATGGCACCGCGTGCGTCCCGCCACCCGCCGCTCCGAATTCTTATTCCACGACGCTGAACATCGGTTCCACGGTTCGCAGTTGTTCCATGTCGATATGACACCAGATTCGGTGCCCCTCGGTTTCCCCGCGACACGGCGGGGCCTCCTGCTCGCATATCGGTCCGATCTTGCGCGGGCAGCGCGTATGAAACCGGCAGCCCGCCGGCGGATCGAGCGCGCTCGGAACCGTGCCCGTCAGGCGGATGTCGCTCCTTTCCAGCGTCGGGTCCGGAACCGGAACGGCAGACAGTAA
This sequence comes from Candidatus Azophilus sp., assembly GCA_965220425.1. Lineage (GTDB taxonomy): Bacteria > Pseudomonadota > Gammaproteobacteria > Pseudomonadales > Azotimanducaceae > Azophilus. The sequence continues at coordinate 1,851,805 of OZ244830.1, forward strand.
AGCCTCGGTGTAGGGGTGATAGGGCGGCTCGAACAGCGCCTCGACAGGACCCGTCTCGCAGATCTGCCCCAGGTACATCACCGCCACGGAACTGCACAACTGATAGACAGCGCTCAAGTCGTGGGAAATGAACAGGATCGCCGTCCCGTATTTCCGCTGAAACTCCTGCAGCAGATTCATGATCGCCGCCTGGACGGATACGTCCAGCGCGGACAGCGGCTCGTCACAAAGGACAAGCGCGGGCCGGCCTGCGAATGCCCTCGCAAGCGCCACGCGTTGTTTCTCACCGCCGCTGAGCTGTCCTGGAAGGCGGCCATAGTATTCTTCACCCAACCTCACTGCCTCGAGGAGCCGCACCACCTCGTTCTTGATCTCGGCGTGCGGGACGGTTCCGAACAGTTGCAGCGGGCGCGCGATCGCTTCGCCGGCCGTGCGTTTGGGGTTGAGCGTCGAGTCGGGGTTCTGAAAGATCATCTGCAGCTCTCTGAGCATCGCCACCGGGCGTTGCTCGACGATCCGCGCCGCATCGATTCCCGCAAATGCCAATTTCCCGTCATTGGGCGGCACCAGGCCGGCGATGCACTTGGCGAGCGTGGTCTTGCCGCATCCGGACTCACCGACGATGCCCAGTGTGGCATTTCTGTCCGCCGTCAGACTTACATCGTCTACCGCTTTCACAAAGCCTTGCTTGTGCTTGCCCGCCAATCCCGCGAAACCGCGATCCTTGGCCTTGTAATAGGCTTTGAGCCCTTCGATCTTCAAAACCGGGTCGTCTCCGGTTGCCGGAAGTTCGGCGACGGCTGGCGCGGCCGGGCGGGATTGCAACTCGGCAGGGCCTGGACTTTCGGGATAGAAGCAGCGCACCGGATGCCCGTCCGCGGCCCGCCGCAGGTCGGGGTGTTCCAGGCGGCAACGATCGCGGGCGCGATCACAGCGTGGCTCAAAAGCGCATCCGCCCGGTGTTTCGTGCAGCGCCGGGACTCTCCCCCTGATCGGTGACAATGTTCCCCGCTGCCTGGCCGCGCTTATCTTCGGAACGCATCCCAGCAGTCCGACGGTATACGGGTGTTGCGGATCCAGAAAAATATCGCGAACGGACGCCTGCTCGACCAGTTCGCCCGCATACATCACGGCCACCCGGTCCGCAACCCTGCTGATGACCCCGAAGCTGTGACTGATAAACAGAATGGCAGTGTCCAACTCGCGCTTCAGTTCGCCGATGAGATCCAGTATCTCCGCTTCGACCGTGACATCCAGACCGGTGGTCGGCTCGTCCATGATCAAGAGCGCGGGGTTTGTCAGCAGCGCCATCGCAATCAGCACGCGCTGCTGCTGACCGCCGGACAACTGGTGGCAATAGCGTTCCATGATCGCCGACGGGTCCGGCATGCGTACCCGCTCCAGCATGCGGATACAGGCGTCCCTGGCTTCATCGCCGCCCGACCCATTGTGCTCGACCAGCACCTCGGTGAGCTGCGGGCCGATCCGTAGCGAGGGATTCAGCGCCGCCATCGGGTCCTGGTACACCATGGCTATCTCGTTGCCACGGAGACGCATCAAGTCCCGGCTGTTCATCCGCAGGATGTCCCGGCCGCAAAACAGGATACGGCCTGTTGTTATCGCCGCGTTCGCCGGCATGTAATTCATCACCGCAAACGCGAGTGTGCTCTTGCCGCAACCGGATTCTCCGACCAGCCCCAGCACGTTACCGGGTGCGATTTCGATAGAGACATCCCGCACGGCCCGGACCGGCCCGGTTCGTGTCCTGTAGATGACTTCGAGGCGCTCGACACTCAGAACCGGCGCTTGAACGGGTTGTGTCATAAAGCAGGATTCCTATCGTAGCTGCGCAATTTCCCGCATTCCGTCAGCAAGCAGATTGAGCCCGATCACCATTGAACTCAAGGCGGCTGCCGGCGCCAGTACGGTCCAGGGCATGGCGAAGATCCACTGTCGTCCCTCGTTGATCATTCCTCCCCAGTCCGGCGTCGGCGGTGGTATGCCCAAACCGAGGAAGCCCAAGGCGCCGATCGCCATGATCGCGTAGCCGATCCGAATCGTGGCGTCGACGACGATCGGCCCGCTTACGTTCGGCAGGATCTCCCGCAGCAGAATAAAGCGGCGTCGCTCGCCTGTTAAGCGGGCTGCGCTGACATAGTCTTTTGTGCGCACATCCATCACCAGGCTGCGAATGATGCGGGTGACGGGCGGAATGGACCCGAGCGAAATCGAGATGACGACGACGAGCACGGAAGGACCAAAGGTTGTAATGATCAGGATGTAGATCAAGAGCGTCGGGAACGACATCAGGATGTCGACGCCGCGCATGACGAGCGTATCGAGCCTGCCGCCGACGTAACCCGAAACGAGTCCCAGGGGAGCGGCCATCAGTATGCCCAAGAAGACGGAAATCGGCGCCAGCGCCACAACCACTCGCGTACCCCAGAACAGGCGGCTCATCACGTCCCGTGCCAGGTGGTCCGTTCCGAGCCAGTGCTGCAACGAAGGTGCTTCGAGCCTTGCGTCATGCATCTCGGTCGGCGCGTAAGGAGCGATAACGGGCGCGGCAGCGGCCACGAAAATCCAGAAAAGGACGATGGCGACGCCAATCGCCGCACTGCGCGACCCGGCGAGTTCAGCGAACCCCTTGCGTAGCCGATCGTTCCGGGACAACACCTTGGCGATCACTCAAACCGAATTCGTGGATTCATGAAATACAGGCCGATGTCCGCCAGAACCTGAGACGCCACGGCCACAAAGGTGAGCACCAGCGTTCCTCCCATGAGCAGCGTTATGTCGTTACGCAAGGCGGCATCGAGCAGCAGACGCCCAAGGCCGGGGTAGTTGAACAGCACTTCAACCACGACCACGCCGCCGATCAACCAGTTGACGTGCAACATGATGGCGGTGAAGGGCGCTATGAACGCGTTGCGCAATGCGTGCCGCCAGATGACCTTGAATCGCGGAATGCCTTTCAGCACCGCCGTGCGAATGTAATCGCTGTTCATGACCTCGGCCATGCTGACCCGCGTCATGCGGGCGAGATAACCGATTTCGTCGAGCGCCAACACCAGAACGGGCAGAATCAGCTTTTTCGAGGATTCAAGAAAACCGGCATCGGGATCCGGCATGCTCACGCCAGGGAACCAACCCAGCCACAGCGAAAAAATCACGATCAGGAAAATTCCGCTGGCGAACGAAGGAACGGAGACGAAAATGCTGCTAGTCAGGGAAATGACGCGATCGACAACCTTGCCTTCAGCGATACCGGCGATACAGCCAAGAGCCAGGCCCAGCGGGATCATGAAAACGAACCCCAGGCCGGCGAGCGCAAGTGAGCGCTGCACGCGCACGGCAACAAGATCGCCCACGGGGCGCTGATAGTGAATCGATTCCCCGAAATCGCCGCGCAGGATACTGGTAATCCAGTCGAAATAACGCACGGCCGCGGGGCGGTCGAGCCCCATCCTGTCCCGCAGGTCGTCGACGGCTTCCTGGGGAGCATAAGGCCCCAGGGCACTCCGGGCGGGGTCGACGGGAACCACCTCGGCGACAATGAAGACCAGCATCGAGATGACCAGCATGGTCAGCAGCATCGTGCCGAGGCGGTTCAACAGAAATGCGGGCATCGTTCAGTTTCTTTCAGCCGGGTTCGACAACCAGGTCAGGTGCCACAAAAATCCGCCTCGGGACCAGGTGCGGGGTAGGTGCACCTCACTTCGGCTGGCCCCGAACGTAGCGGCCCAGAACGGGATGAGATAACCGGAATCCTCCTGCATGAGAGTCTGGATCCGGCAGTACACTTCCCTGCGCTTCTCTATATCCGCCGTGGCATCGGCCTCGTCCAGGAGGGCGTCGAACTCTTCGTTGCAATAGTGGGAATCGTTCCAGTCGCCGCCACAGCGGAGCGCCAGGTTCATGTTTGCGGTTGCGGGAACCCGTCCGTTCAGGCCGCTGACGGCAAACGGCCACTCCATCCACTGATCCCAGAAGGCCGACCTGGGAAGGAGGTTGATGTTGACGGTAATGCCGGCCGCGGCAGCCATCTCTTTGTATACCTGGGCGATGTTCATGCGAAAGTCGCCGTCAGGAACGGCGAGCTCGAGCTCGATGCCATCGGGATAACCCGCCTCGGCCAGCAACGATCTGGCGCGCTCGATATCCTGCTTGCGGTCAACGTCGGCAGCGGGGCACCAGGCAACGTCGCTTGGCGGTATCAGGTGGTCGTAGCCCACCGGACCCAACGGCAGGACAAGCGCCCGAATCCTTTCACGATCCTGCACCCACTTCAGCGCATTGCGCACGCGTACGTCTTCGAAGGGCGGCACGTCGGTACGCATGACGATGGGCGTAACGAACCCTGTGACATAAGTCTGGACATCGATTCTGTCGGGATACTTCCGGAGCATTGAAATCACTCCTTCCCCCGGGGTCAGTATGTCCGCCTCGTTGCCGATGAGGGCCGCCAGCCGCGCGGCGTCATCCCATCCGGCCGTGACGATGACCTTGTCCAGATAGGGCAATGGCCGGCCGTCGGCGCCCGTCTGCCAATAGTCCGGGTTGCGCACCAGCACCATCCGTTCGTCGGGCGTGAACGATTCCAGGAGGAACGGCCCCGTGCCGACGGCATCGGCCGGGTCGCCGCTGTAAAAATCTTCCCACCCGCCTTCGGGAGCGATCATGCTCGGATAGTCGTAGAGCGCAAGGGGTAGATTGACGTCGGGGCGGTCAAGACGCAGCCTGACCGTCAGATCGTCCACTTTCTCTATGCCGCCGGGTGACAGGAACACAAGCCTGGCTGCCATGGACGATCCGGTATCCGGGTCAATCCAATGCCTGAGATTCCAGATTACGTCATCGGCGCCGAACGGCTTGCCGTTGTTGAATGTCACACCCTCCTGGAGGTTCAGGGTCCACTCCATCGCGTCTTCGCTGACCTCCCATGATCTGGCCAACTGCGGTTGCGGAACCCCGTCTTCGCCAACCCAGATCAGGGACTCCGCGATCGACAACCCCACCTGGCCTGTGCCGACGCCATCCGTAGCCGGGTCCGCCACATAAGGAATCCAGTTGTATTCAGTGCGCAGTGTACCGCCACGTACCGGAAGGCCGACCGAGAGGGCTGCCGGCTCGGGCGCAGCGCCGGACTCACGATCGGCGGATTCGTCGGTCGCCGGAGCACAGCCTGCCAGGCAGAGCACGACCGGCGCCAGGGCAGCAGCGCATGTCAAGGGAGTCGATAGTCCGGTTTTTGCTTCCATCGTGCTGCACATCGTTCGGGAATCACTCCCACATCATGCGGCGCCACGGCGCCGTAGCCGCTCGGCGTAATCACCGCGAGCGTTGCTGGTTGATCGTGGTCGCTCTGCCACAGGCGGACAATCCGTACCTGGTTCGGGTCTCTTCGGTAGACGATGCGAAATGGCGGTCGAATAAGCTCGCGCAAAAGTGGTTGGCCGAATTCCGCACCTTCTGGTTCCGATACCCGCATACTATTCAGAGTTTACTTTCGCGGGTGCGATTGAAGATACCACCTCATTTTACTTTCAAACCCCACGTCGAATGACATGAGACAGTGGTTTCGGCGCTTTTTGGTCACGACATGACCGCTACAGACAGGTGCGGCTAGACTACCCCCGATCTGGAGGTTCCAATCCAATCCTATCGGGAGACGGCCGTGCGGTTATGGAAATTGCATAGCCGTTCCATATATTGTGGCATTTTTTCCGTTTTCGGTTTGCGACAAGTGAAATTATTTTGTATAATTATATTTATAAATCAATAACTTAAAATATTTACGAGTTTTTCAAGCTCGAAAATGCTGCGTCGAAAGAAGGATTTGGTCTCCAGGGAGAAAATCGGCAAGAACCACCCAAGGGTGCGAGCGCACCTTTTCAGACACGCCGTGAAGGGTGCGCGCGACAAAGGGGGCTGGGCCTGGCTCCACTATCCACCGTCGAGCATCGCTTACCGCCATCCGCGCTCGCTTTGGCTGACGCGCATGCCTGGCAAGACGTTTGAAAGTCACGGGCGCAAGGCGTTGGCGAAGGCGACGCTGCAGCCGGTGGACTCGATCTTCAATTCGGTCCGCGCACGCACCGCTTCCGCAGTCCGGCCGCTTTTGCGGGCAAAGGACTGGGGTACCGGCAAATTGTAGTTTTGTTGGCGCTGATCACGGTTTCTCTGCCGCCACGTCGTGGCCAGTTAGGCGCCACCACCGTCGGGCGCAGTCGAAAGGTTCGTCAGGTGCCCGGTCGGGCTCGACAGCAGGCTCATCACGACAATAGGCTGATCCGAGTCCACCAGCAGCCGCCACTTGCCCTCGCCATCACCGAGTGCGCCGGCGAGCCCCTCGCCGCCGGACTCCAACTCCGCCGCCGGTATCGTCCGCGAGGCGCCCGCCGGCACCGTCACCACGACCGCCGAGCCCGGCGATGCCCCCGCATCGTCGACCCCCGTGATCGTCACTGTGGCCACCGCCTCGCCGGTATTGACGAGACGCAGGCCGCTCACCTGGTTCGGGTTGCTGCCCGGGTTGAAGATCGCCACCCGCCACTCGCCCAACAGCTCCGGCGCAACGTCGTGCATCGAGGTCAAGAACCCGTCTTCCGTGCGGATATACGCCAGCACGTCGATGTCGAGATCGCTCGACAGCAGCAGCCGCCAGTCGCCCATGCCGGCGCCCGTACTGCCCGTCAGCCCTTTGGCGGCATTGCCAAGCTCCAGGTCGTCCGAGTTGAAATGCCGTGTCTGTCTGGCATTGAGTGCGAGGGCGACGGTGGGATACGTCAGGTTGCTGTCGTCGTAAGCCTCGATCGACACCGTGCCGGACTCGTCGGCGCGGTTCGCCACCCGTACAAAACCCTCGCGACCGAGCGGATCGGAAGCCGATGGGAACAGCGGCACGATACGGCCGCCTTCCTCCTCCGGGGCACGAGGTAGTGCCGACAGATTGGTGAGGTGTCCCGTGGGGCTCGACAGCAGGCTCATGGCCACGATGGGTCGGTCTGAGTTAACAGACAGCCGCCACTTGCCAGTACCGTCGCCGAGCGCCCCCTCCAGGCCAGCACCCAACTCCAATGCGGATGCGGTCAGGGTTACCGATTCGCCGGCCGGAACGTCGAACCCGACTGTCGAGCCGGGCGTTGCGCCCGCATCGTCGATGCCGGCAACCGTTACTCGAGCGATCATCTCTCCGGGATTGATGAGCCGCAGGTGGCTCACCTGGTTGGGGTTGCTGCCGGGATTGAAGATCGCCACCTGATGGGTGCCGTCGCGCAGCGGCACGGTGTCGTGCATCGCCGACAGAACGCCGTCTTCCGTACGGATGTAGGAGAGCACCTCGAAGTCCAGATCGGAGTCGAGCACCAGACGCCAGTCGCCCGTGCCGGGACCCACCCCGTCCGCCAACCCTTTGGCCGCGTTGCCGTCTTCGAGATCCATGGAGTTGAAATGCACCGTCTCGTTGGCATCCAGCGCCAGCACCACCGGCCCGACCGCAGTGCCAGTGTCGTCGATCGCCTCGATGGCGATTTCCCCCGCTTGGGCGGAATGGTTAATCACCCGCACAAAGCCCTCGCGCACCAGGTTCGCCGCGCGCGGCACCAGGGCCACCAGCGCCGGCCCGCCCACCGTCACGACAAACGTCTGGGAGGCCCGTTCGTCTCGGCGGTCCGCCGCCGTCACCGTGATCGCGGTCACGCCGCGCCTTATGCCGCGGATGGTCACCAGTCCGTTCCGGTCCACCTCGACCTCGGCGACCGACGGATCGGCGGATTGCACCGTATAGTCCAGCGCCCGCTGGTCGCGGTCGTAGAAGTTGAGGCGGATGTCCAGTTCCAGGACATCCCCGGAGTCAAGCGCCTGGTCCCCGATCTCGGACTCGACCACCGGCGGCCGGTTGGCGGCACCGCCACCACCGCCTCCACCGCTACCGCTACCGCTACCGCCGCCACTGCCGCCGCCCGTCGGTGGTGGTGGCGGTAGTGGTGGCGGTGGTGGCGATTGCGGCGACGAAAGAGGCGGTGGCGAGGCGTCGCTGAAGACCCAGGGGCGGGCCTGCTTGATCGCGAGCACATTGTCGCTGGTGATCTTGAACTCGATCTCCATGGCGAACGGTTCGTCGGATTCCGGCGCGTACAGGTTCTTGAAGTGATGGTGGATGACAAAGAGGTGGTCGTGCAGCAGAAGATATTGATTATTACTCATGAGGCGTTGACCCGGGGCCACCTGATTGGAGGCGCCTAGAAGAATGGGGCTGCCATAGATGTCCAACAGGACTTCCTCCGCGGTCGATAGCGCGTCGGGATTCGTAACCAGGTCCTCGCCGACCTGGCTGTTCGCGTAGTAGTAGTCGCGCCTGCCCGCGATGAGGTCGAAGCTGACGGCGACGCCGTTGACCTTTTCGTCTTGGTAACTGGGATGAACGAGGATTCCCATTGCCGCCGCCAGGTGGTCAATGCGATGGAAATCGCGCTCGATGAAGGCGCGGAAGTTCCACAGGCTGGCGTAGACCTCCTTGAGGGACTTGGCCAGGTCATCCTCGTCCTCCGAGGGCTTTTGGCTTTTGGAGTCGTACAGCCCCGCGCCGCTGAATCCGGGAAGGTCCTCATTGTTGGTGCTGGACCGGTAGCGGCGGTTGATCCCGTCGGAGAACGACTCATTCATCGTGGCCAGCGCCGTTACGATCCACGCGGGCGTGTCTGCGTCCTCGATGTCGTCGCGCAGATCCTTGAGCTCGTCCTCCTGCGTGTCGAAATTCGATTGAAAATCGGGGTCGGCGAGCATGGTTTCGATACGGGCGTAGAAGTTGTTGTGCTGCATGAACTCGTCGTAGAAATAGAATGGGATGGCAAACCCGTCGGGGACAGTGCCCTCCGGGAAGCCTAGCGTTCGCAATACGGCCACGTTCGCCGCCTTGACGCCGAACGCGTCTGAGTCGCCGAAGCCAATCCCGCTGAGTGGGATTATTTCGGTGACCGACAGGTCTCGTCGCGGTGTCTGCACTGTGGTCGGGCGTGAAGACGCATAGTGGCTGTCGACTTCGGGCTTGGTGGCTGCCCGGATGGTGTAACCGTCCGCAGTCACCGTGTACTGAACGTAGTGACCGATGAGCGCATTGATGTCGGGCTTGTCGAGGGCGCCGCGGATGAAGGCGTTGGGAACGCCGTCCTGCACGGCACGGAGGTTGACGTGTGACAGCGGCGTTTGTGCCACGGTCGTGATGATGCCGGCGACGCGGGACAACTCGTTGGGCAGAGCCTCGTAGATCACCACGTCCCGGGGATTTGGAGAATCCTCCAGGTCCATGGTCCGCAATAGTCCGTACCCTTCCGCCTTGTTCATTGGAATGAAGTCACTTTCGGGGGCGACGTCTTTGTCGAGCAAGAGGTGGATTCGGGACGCCTCGTAGAGCGGTACATCGTTGTAGGCAAGCCGCAATTGTTCGCGCAAGTGAAAGGCAAAGTTGTCGTCAAGCAGCGGCATGTTGGCGGCGAACAGGGTGTAGAGGAGATCATTAACGGCGAAGGGTTCGATGCGGTAACTCCAAATAGAGTAGAGCCCTGGGCTCCCATCGGCAGACTGGAGTTCCGGGTGATAGGTGAGCAAGCCGTTGTAACTGTCGTCGGCGCTTTTCTCCTCGATGCCCAAGGCAGTAAGGGCTTGCTGGAAGCCACGGTGGTACGTGTGCGTATTGGCGTTTATGAAGTAGACACGCGGGCTGCCGCTGTACAGGCCCAAGACAAGGAACTTCACGTACCGGCCGGCTTCAGCGAGCGTCTCGAATGTGTTCCGGTCTGGAATGGCCACCGCCCCGTCGCTGAGGGCGACGGCTGCGGCGGCGTTCACCGGGTTCATGCCCGCCGGATTCCCGAGTTCGGTGAGGTCGTCGATACAATCGCCGTCGACGTCGGCCGGGTCAGTGACGAGGTACTTCTCCACCCGGTAACGCTCTATGGGGAGCGCCGCCACGTTCTCGGCCAGCGTTGTCATACCCGCCGCGCCCTTCTTCACCAGGACCGGGGCCTCCACCGTGGTGTCCGCGTTCAGATCGTGACGCACATAGAGCACGAAGTACTGCGCGGTCGTGGACTCGACTACGATCGGTACGGCCTCAACCGCTACAGCCGTCGGCGTTGGGTCATAGCCGCCGTCCGGACACGTGGTGTCGGGGTCGTCCTGGGCCGAAGCGGGGGCGGCCGAGAGCGCGACCGCCAGCACCGTCAGCAAGCCGCGTGCACAGTGGCTGACAGCAAGGGGAAGGCGCATCGCCGACGTCAGCCGGTCATCACCGACGAGGAACCGACGAGGACAAAGTTGATGATGCCCGGTGGAAAACGGTAGCGCTTGTATATGTTCACGACCGGATTATCGGATGTTTATCCGTTTGGTTGTTATTGCCCTCAGTTGCCACCCCGATCGGGTGCCGTCGAGAGGTTCGTCAGGTGCCCGGTGGGGCTCGACAGCAGGCTCATCACGATGACCGGCTGCTCCGAGGTCACGCCGAGGCGCCACTTGCCGTCCCCGTCGCAGTCGCCCGCAGGATACCGTCCTGTATTGCCGTCGAACTCCTCGGCAATACACAGTTCGAAATTTGTCTAACCAGATATACCGATGACACGGGCCGACGGCAACCTGCCCGGCGCGTCTCACGACCTGTCGACGCCGGCGCCCCGGCCCGGGGCAGTGGACAGGTTCGTGAGGTGTCCGGTGGGGCTCTCCAGCAGGCTCATGACCTGAACGGGAGATTCGGACTCGACAGCCAGCCGCCATTTGCCGGCGCCGTCGCCGAGCGCCCCGTCGAGATCCTCGCCGCCGGCCTCGAGATCGGCTGAGGACACCGTGCGCGCCGCGCCGGGCGGCAGCGACAGCGTCACCGTCGCGCCGGGCGATTCGCCCGCATCGTCGATGCCGGTAATCGTTACCTCGGCCGCCTCCTCGCCCGGATTGATCAGCCGCAGCCGGCTTATCTGGTTGGGGTTGCTGCCCGGGTTGAACACCGCCACACGGCGGCGGCCTTCCGTACCCGGCGCGAGATCGTGCATGGCGGTGAGGAAGCCGTCTCCGGCGCGAATGTAGGCGAGCGCCTCGATGTCCAGGCCGCTGGTGAGTTCGAGACGCCAGTCGCCTGCGCCCGAACCGACTCCTTCGGGGAGCCCCTTGCCCGCATTGCCCCCCTCCAGGTCCCCGGAGTTGAAATGCCGGGTCTCGCCCGCGTCGAGAAACAGCGTGACCGGCCCGTGACGCGCGCCCGAATCGTCGATGGCGACCACGCTCACTTCCCCCGCCTCGCCGTGGTTGATCACCCGGGCAAAACCCTGGCGCACCGGGTCCGCGGCCGACGGGAACAGCGGCACGGCGTGGATGCCGGCCGACGGGGCGACGGATACCGTGGACAGGTTCGTCAGGTGTCCGGTGGGACTCTCCAGCAGGCTCATGACCAGAACGGGAGATTCGGACTCGACCGCCAGCCGCCATTTGCCGGCGCCGTCGCCGAGCGCCCCGTCGAGACCCTCGCCGCCAGCCTCGAGAGCGGCTGAGGACACCGTGCGCGCCGTGCCGGGCGGCAGCGACAGCGTCACCGTCCCGCCGGGCGATTCGCCCGCATCGTCGATGCCGGTAATCGTTACCTCGGCCGCCTCCTCGCCCGGATTGATCAGCCGCAGCCGGCTTACCTGGTTGGGGTTGCTGCCCGGGTTGAACACCGCCACGCGGCGGCCGCCTTCCGTACCCGGCGCAAGATCGTGCATGGCGGTGAGGAAGCCGTCCTCGGTGCGAATGTAGGCGAGCACCTCGATGTCCAGGTCGCTGGTGAGTTCGAGACGCCAGTCGCCCGTCCCGGGTCCGACGCCTTCGGAGAGTCCCTTGGCGGCGTTGCCGTCCTCCAGGTCAGCGGAGTTGAAGTGCTGGGTCTCGCCCGCGTCGAGAAACAGCGTGACCGGTCCGTGGCGCGCGCCCGCGTCGTCGATGGCCACCACGCTCACCTCGCCGGCCTCGCTGCCGTGGTTGATCACCCGGGCGAAACCCTGGCGCACCGGGTCCGCGGCCGCCGGGAACAACGGCACCGTCAAGGGACCGGGCACCCGCACCAGGAAGGTGTCCACAGCCCGCTCGTCGCGCCGGTCCGCGGCCGTCACGGTGATCGCCGCAACGCCCGCCGCAACCCCTCGAATCGTCAGCACGCCCTGGCGGTTGACCGTAACGGTCGCGACCGCGGGGTTGTCGGACGCCACGGTGTAGTCGAGCGCGCGCTGGTTGCGGTCGTAGAAGTTCAGGGTAATGTCCAGTTCCAGCACCGCGCCGGCCTCGACCGTCTGGTCGGGGATTTCCCGCTCGACCACCGGCGGTATGTTCGCGGCCCCGCCGCCACCGCCACCGCCGCCGCCGCCACCGCCGGTGCCGCCGGTGCCGCCGGTGCCGCCACTACCACCACTGCCGCTCCCGCCGCTGCTGACTGGGCCGCCAAGCAACGCCGTGACGCCCTCCACCGGCCCGGCATACGGACCCGGACCGGCCGCGTTGGCGGCGGCTACCCGGTAGTAGCGGGTTGTTCCCGGCCCCAACGGGGCGTCCTGCGTACCGACATCGGCATAGGTCGAAACGGAGGGTTCGAGTTGTTGGTCCAGTATCCGCCAATCCGTTGACTCGTGCTCCGCCGACCATTCGAGCAGGTAGCCGATGATCGGCGTGTCGCCCGTGTCTTCCGGTTCGCGCCAGGACAGTTCGATGCTCGACGTGCCGGTCGTCGCGGCCGACAGGTCCCGGAGCATCCCGGGCCGCCCGTCGTCGTCGCGTATCGTCCCGGTCGCCGTCGGACGGCCCCCGGCCAGCGTCGCACCCGTCGCGCCGCTCAGTTGCACCCGATAGGTCTCCTCCGGCTCGTCGTCGGTATCGTCGAACACGGTTACCAGGATATCCGCCGTCGTCGTCCCCGCCGGGACGATCAGCGTGCCGGCGGTGTGCCCGTAGTCGGCGCCGGCCTGCGCGGTGCCGTCGGTGGTGGCGTAATCCACCGTCACGTTCACGCCCGCCGCCAGGCTCAGTTGCACGGCGAAGGTCATGGTCTCGCCCTCGCCGCCGTCGGCATCCGCGATGGTCAGCACCGGAACCTCGTTCTCGGCCACCGTAACCGACACCGAATCCGCCGTCACCGCGCCGTAATCGCCGCCGCTCACCGCGTGATCGAGGGTCGTCTCGTCGGTGAGCGCATCGCTGTCTTCGGCTGCCGTCACCGTCACCGCCTGGGGTTCACCCCAGTTGTCCGCCGTGAAGCGCAGTGTTGACTTGTCTGCCCGGATGTCCCGATTCTCCGGCTGCTCCGTCAGCCGTACCGTCACGGTCGAGGTCGGTTCGCTCTCAAGCCGCACCGTGTAACTCGCCGAGCCGCCTTCCTGCACGGCGAGCGAGGTCGTGGAAACGTCGACGCCGCGTTGGTCGTCGTCTTCCAGTGCGATGACCACGCTCGACGGGCTGGTCGCGCTCACCCGGGACGGCAGCCGCCCGAACCCGATCTCGACAGACTCGCCGTCGTCGTCCACCGCATCGTCGGTGGCGCGCACCGCAAAGCGCGCCTCGGTCTCGTCGGGCAGGAAGCTCAGGCTGGCCGGTACCGTCCAGTCCGCGGCCGTCGCCCCATCGATGCCGCGGGCGGTAAGCGGCACCTCCAGCGCCCGCTCGGGCGCCGCGCTCAGGCGCATGGCCACCTCCACGGTGGCGCCGCTCTCGGCGGCCCCTCCGCCCGGCGCATCGAGCCACACCTCCACGGCCGGGTCGTCGTCGTCGACCAGCGTTACCGTCGCCGACGACGGCGTACCCTGGCTCACCCGGGGCGGCAGCGGTTGCCCGAAGCCGAGCACGAGGCGCTCGCCGTCGTCGTCCTCGCTGTCGTTCGCCGCGCGCACGCTGAAGCGCTTCTCCCGCTCGTTGGGTGCGAACGTCAGCGCACTCGGCACCCCGCTCCAGTCCGTCGCCTGGGCGCCGGCCTCGCCCTGCGCCGTCAGGGGGATCTCGACCGTTCGCTCCGGTTCGATGTCGAGCCGTACCGTCACCTCGCCCGCGGCGCCCCCTTCGGCCGCCGTATACACCTCGGCAGCGAACGATACCGCCACGTTCGGGTCATCGTCATCGCGGATGGCGCCCCTCGCCTCGGCCCGGCCACCGGTGAGCGTCGCCACCGCCGCGTTGCTCAACCGCAGCGTAAAGGTCTCGTCGTCCTCGTCGTCCTCGTCGTCGAGAATCGACACGCTCACCTCGGCCGCCGTCGCGCCCGCGGCAATGGTCAGGGTGTCGCTCGCCGCCGTAAAGTCCGACCCCGCCGTGGCCGTCCCGCTTACGGTCGTGTAGTCCACCGTTGCCGCCTCGCCGGCGATCAGGCTGAGCGCCACTTGAAAGGTGATCGTGCCCGCGTCCTCGTCCGCCGCCGCGTCCTCGATCGACAGCACCGACACCTCGTTTTCGATGACCGTCACGGTCACGCTGGATGCCGTCTCCCCGTCGTAATCGCCGCCGGAGACGGCATGATCCAGGACGGTCTCGTCGGTGAGCGCATCGCTGTCTTCGGCTGCCGTCACCGTCACCGCCTGGGGTTCACCCCAGTTGTCCGCCGTGAAGCGCAGTGTTGACTTGTCTGCCCGGATGTCCCGATTCTCCGGCTGCTCCGTCAGCCGTACCGTCACGGTCGAGGTCGGTTCGCTCAACAGCCGCACCGTGTAACTCGCCGAGCCGCCTTCCTGCACGGCCAGGGTTGTCGCAGAGACCCTGACGCCCCGGTCGTCGTTATCGTCGAGCCGCACCACGGCGGACGATCCGGCGCTCACGCCTTCCGGCAGGGACGCAGCGAAGCCGAGCGTCAGTGTCTCGCCATCGTCATCCACCGCATCGTCCGTGGCCGCAACCGCGAAACTCTTGGTCGTCTCGTCGGGGGCGAAGTCCAGGCTTGCCGGCACCCCGCTCCAGTCCGAGGCCACGGCCCCATCGGAACCCGTTACCGTGAGCGCAATCGTCAGCGGGCGTTGCGGCGCCTTGTCCAGCCGCACCTCGACCGTCACGGCCGCGGCGCCCTCGGCCGCCGTATAGCTGCTCTGGCCGAACGACGCGACGACTTGCGGGAGGTCGTCGTCGCGGATCGTCCCGGTCGCCGACGCCCGGCCCCCGGCGAGGGTCGCGGGTTCCTGGGCGTTGGAAAGGGTGACGGCGAACGACTCATCGGACGCCTCATAGGTTGCGTCGTCGGTCAGCGTCACCGTGATGGTGGCCTCGGTTTCCGACGCTCCGAAACTCAGCGTGCCGTTCGCCGCCGTAAAGTCCGACCCCGCCGCCGCCGTGCCGTCCGCCGTCGCGTAGTCCACCGTCACCGCCGCGCCCGGCGCCCGGCTGAGCGTCACGGGGAACGCCAGCGACCCGTCGTTCTCGTTGCCTGCCGCATCCGCCACGGACAGTACGGGGAAGTCGTTGTCCTCCACCGACACCACCACATCCGCCGCTGCCTCGCCGTCGTAGTCGCCGCCGCTCACCGTGTGTTCCACCGTCACCGTGTCCGCCAGGACATCGTCGTCCTCGGCCGCTGTCACGGTCACCGAGCGCGCTCCGTCCCAGTCGTCCGTCGCAAAGGTGAGCGACGGCGGGTCCACGTCGACATCCGAGTCGTCCGGCGTCGAGATGGTCACGGTCACGGCCTCGGATGGCTGGCTCAACAGCCGCACCCGATACGATCCCGAGCCGCCTTCGGGAACCGGCAGTGCCCGCGGCTCCACCTCCACGCCGCGGGTGTCGTCATCGGTAATGCTGATCGTTGACGTGCCGATCTCTTCGCCCTCGTGTTCCACCCTGATCGTGAGGGTCTCGAGATCCTCGTCCTGCGCGTCGTTGACCACGGAAAGCGTCGCCGTGACGGTCTGATTGCCGGCGAGCAGGACCGGCATCTCCGGCGAGAGACGATAATCGGCACGGTCGGCGGAGCCGTCAAACACCAGGCCGATCGGCTGGTCGGCGTCGAACGCCTTGCCGCCCGCATCGACGGTGATCGCGATCGAATCCGCGGCCACGGACTCGGACAGCGTGGTGCCGGAGAGACGGATCGTGAACGACGGTTCGTCGTCGTCCTCGACCCGCGCCTCGGCGAACCCGGCCGCCTGGTTCGCCCCGTACCCCGGGCCGCCGCGTACGGTCGCCGTGATGGCGCCGTCCGCCTCGATGATCTCGTCGTCCTCGAGCAACACCACCAGCGTCTCGCTCATCGAGTCTGCCGCGAACTCCACCCGTTCCCGGGTGCGCTGGGCCACGAAGGGGCCGGACACGTCCACATCCACC
This sequence comes from Candidatus Azophilus sp., assembly GCA_965220425.1. Taxonomy (GTDB): domain Bacteria; phylum Pseudomonadota; class Gammaproteobacteria; order Pseudomonadales; family Azotimanducaceae; genus Azophilus. The sequence goes on from OZ244830.1 coordinate 1,868,113, forward strand.
GGCAGCGCGGCGGAGGACTCGCCGCGGGCGCGACGCAGCGTGAACACCGCCGAGCCGTCAACGCCCTCGGTCAGCGATGACGACGACGCCTCGATCGACACGCGGGTCAAGGGCTCGGGGGCGCATTCCAATTCGACGACGATCGAGTTAAAGCACTCGGGATCGTCGGGGCTGAAGTTGTGCGGGCAGTCCACCAACCGTTCTTCGTGACCCCGGCATTGGAGGTCATCCACGATCGGGTAGCGCCCGTCCGTTCGATCGGGGATGTCGGTGCCGACAACCCCGGCAAAGCCCAGCTCCCGGCAGGCCACCGTCCCGTCCCGCGGCACATCCATGCCGTGATAACACACCGTCCCCCACGTTGTGCCGTTCAGGATCTCCAGCCGGCCTTCGTGCGGTTCGCTGTCGCGGCCGATGAGCCGGAGCGAGGCTTGTGCGAGCCGCGTCACGCCCACCCGGTAGGTCGCCGAGTCGCCCGAGCCATCGGCTGCGGTGACGATGACGGCGAGTTCGTTGTGGCTCGGGTAGAGGTCGACCTGGTGCCCCCCGGTATCGGGGTCGGCGTCCTCGGCCGGCTGGAACGTCACGCCGGCTGCCGAGTCCACGGGCGTGGCGGTCACCGTGGTGCGCGCCTGGTCCTCGTCCACCTCGGCCCGGTAGTCGAGACGGAGGCTGTCGAACGTCCCGAAGTCGACATCGGACAATGTCAGTGACTCGAGCGCGATCGAATGCTGGTCGTCGTCCTCGATCGCAACGCTGGCGGTGGCCGTTGTGGTCGTATAGCCGGTGCCGCTCGCGATTTCGACCGCGATGGTCCCGTTCGTCTCGATGCGCCCGTCGTCGTCGATCGGCAGGCGGAATTCCGTCTCGGCGCCGCCGGGCGCAAAGACGGCGTGGGTCGGCGCGCCGGAGGCGATGAAGCGTCCGCCCTGCGTGAGATCGATCGGCACGCTGAGCGCCGGGCGAAGCTCCACGGTGCGGCGCACGGTGAAGACCGCGTCGGCGTCCGTGCCTTCGACCAGCGGGCCGGTCGGGGCTTCGATGGCGACCTCTGGGAGCGGGTAGGCGCGCGCGACATCCACGGTGTAGACGCGCGTGCCCTCATCGGCGGTCACCGTGACGCGGATCGTTGTCGTTTCCCCAACGGTCAGGTCCACCTGGTAATCGTCGTCGCCCGCCACCGTGTCCGCCGGCGAGATCGTCACCACCGCGTCGGCATCGCTCGCCGTCGCCGTCACCGCGGTGCGCGCCACGGTGTAGGGCACGTTGGCGGCATACGACAGGGTCTCCCTCGCAAACTGCCCGAAGTTCACGCCGGAGAGGCTGAGCGAGTGGAGTCCCGCCTCCTCCACGTCGTCCTCGATCGTCTTGAGGGCGACGAATGGCGTGCCCGTCACGTACCGGTTGCCGCGCAGCACCTCGACGCTGACCACGCTGGCCGCCTCGCTGACGGCGTCATCGACCGTGGGCAGGCTCAGTTCCGCCTCGCTTTGCAACACCCCGAACTGCACTTTGGATGGCGGGTTCGCCGCGAGCATCGACCCCGTCTCCGTGACGCGGATCTTCACTTCCAGGTCGTTGCTCGCGACGCCCTCGCGGGTCAGCGTGAAGCGTGCCGGATCGCCTTCCTCGGCGGCGGCCGCGTGCGCGACAATGGAGACCGGCGTCGGCGGGTCCGCATCGCAACGCAGGCCAACCGCCTGCTGAAAGAAACAGCCGGGGCCTTCCCAGGAACTGCGCGGGCAGTCGGCCAGGCGCTCCTCGTCGCCGGTGCACGCGAGGCCATCCAGCCAGAACCGGCGGTTGGCGACCGGGGCTCCGACCTCATCCACCCAGCCCATCGCAATGATGCCGCCATGGCCAAGCTGGCGGCAGGCAACGACGCCTTCCTTGTCGATGTCGAAATCGGCCCAGATGCAGACCTGGCCCCACTCCTGCTCGTGGCGGATCTCGAGGCGCCCCTCGTGCGGCGCGCTGCCGCCCTCCAGCCGCAACAGCCCCTCGCCGAGGAACACGGCCACGATGTACGTCGCCGAGTCGCCCGAGCCGTCCCCGGCGGTGACGGTGACCGCGACCGGCGTCTCGCCTTCCATGAGCGCCACCTGGTGGCCTTCCAGCGTGGTATCGCTGTCCTGGCTCGGCTCGATGCTCACGGTCGAGGTGTTGTCGGTCGCCGTCGCGGTGACCGTCGTCGTGGCCTCAACCACATCGAGTTCGGCCCGGTAGCGCAGCACGTTGCTCGAGAATTCCCCAAAATCGATGTCCGACAGGGTGAGCGATGCGAGGGTGAGCCGGTCATCGTCCAGCACGGGCCGTTGCACGTCGATGTTGTACAGCTTCGGCGTGCCGTCTTCGGCGATCGCCTGGACCGTGATCCGGATCTCTCCGCCGTAGGGCAACGCCACCTGGTGGTGGTCGGTGTCGGCATCCTCGTCCCCAGGCACGATGGAGATCCGCGCCTCGTAGTAGTTTGCCGTGGCCGTCACTGTCGTCGTCTCGAGGTCGAACGCGGCGGTGCCGGTGTATTCGGTCGTGTTCGCATCGAACGTGCCGATGTCGATATCCGACAGCGACAGGCTGGCCAGGTCCGCATCGGCGCTCGGGCGGTTCACGGCGACGGTGTAGGTGTTGGTGCGCAGGCCGTTGGGCGAGGTCACGGTGACCGAGACCACGGCCGGGTCGCCGTGGGCGAGATTGACCTGGTGGTGCTCCGCCCCGGCATCGGCATCGGTCGGGGCGAACGATACGCTGGCGCCGCTCTGGGTCGGCATCGCGGTGACCGTCGTGACGGTCAGGTCGGACGGCGAGTCGATGGTGTAGTCGTAGCGATAACTGGAAAACGGCCCCAGGTTGATGTCGGACAAGGTCAGGCTCGACAGGGAGGCGTCGTACTGCGGATCGAGGCTCACGATGAAGTCGACGAAACGGCGCGGCCACGGCCGCTTGAGGCCCGAGGCGGCGTACGCGGTGGCGCTCAGGCGGTACGAACCCAACTGGAGCGCCTTGCCCGCCACGGCGCCGTTGTCGTCGACATACAGCGTGTACGGCGCGGACCCCGCGTTGCGCGTCGTGAGTCGATCCCGCTCGTCGCCGGCGACGCGCAGCAACTCCAGCAGCACCGAGTGGACGCCCCGGTTTTCCTCCACCTGCGCGGAGAAGCCATACGAACCGCTGGATGCGCTGCCGATGATCACGCTGGCGCCGTCCGTGAGCGCCTGCGTGGTGCCGTTGCCCAGGTCGTTGAGGGACAGCCCCGTGACCGGGTTGTCGCCGAACACCGAGTCCTCGGAGACGCCGGTGACCGTGAAGTTGACGGTCTTGCCCGGCAGCAACTGCGTCGCGACACTGCTGCGGTCGAACGCCGTGGCGGTCACGGTCAACTCGCCGCCCGGCAGGTCCCCGAAGGACTCCAGCAGGGTGAACGGGGCGCTGCTGTCGAGCCGCGTCAGTGTCCGCCCGCCGCCCGTCAGCGACAGGGAGACCCGGCCGACCCGCGCCCGGGGATTGGGGATGGCCGCGATGTTGACGTCGCCCTGCACCAGTGCCAGGTTGTACGTGCCGCCCTCGGCGAGGGTCACCGGGCTTTGGTTGCGTAGGGTCAGTTCGAGCCGCTCGATCGGCTCGACGTCCGGTGCGCCCTCCGGGGGATCGCCATGCACCGTGAACCACCGGCTGACACCGCGGGCGTCGGCGCCGGCGACACGTGGGATCACCGTGATGCGGTACCGCCCGCCCGGCGGCTGCCGCCGCGAGCGCAGATCCCCGTGGTCATCCCCCAAAAGCGCGTAGGGGCTGAGGAACTCCGTGCGCGATATGGTCAGCGGTCCGGCCAGCGACATCGCCACGCTGTCGACGCTCTGGTCCATGGGGAAGCCGGCGGTGATGGTGAAGGAGGGCAGCGCATCGCCCTGGAAACTGAGGTTTTCCGTGATCGGCAGATTGTCCGCGCCGACGGGCACCATCAAGAGGCTCGAGATCGGGGTGGCAGCGGGCGTGGCGACCGTGAAGTCGACCGTCAGCGGCGTGCCGGCGGTTCCCGCGGCGTCCGCTTGCGGGTACGGCGTCGCGGTCAGCCGGTAGTTGCCGGCCGTCGGCAACTCGCCGCGCCCTTCGGCGTCGTACAAGGTGAACGGGGCGGTATTGTCGGTGCGGCTTTCGGTGAAGGTCGGGTCGTCCACGGGCATTGTCAGCGACAGGGCGACGCTGCCGATCGCCGTCCCGCCGGCGCTGTCCGCGCGGAGGTTGATGCGGTTGGTGGAGAGACCGGCGCTGTCGAGCGTCGCGTTTGCGGTCAGCGTCTGTACGGTCTCTTCGGTGATCGAATCGGTCAGGTCGAATTCGGTAAGGGTGGTGTTGGCGGATGAGCCGCCGGTGATCGTAAAGGCGATATCGAGACCGCGCGATTCCCGCCCGTTCAGAAAAAAACCGCTGAACGGCCTCGCTGTCAGGCGGTACTCGCCGGCCGGCAGCGCGGCGCTGCCGCCGACGCCATAAAGGCTGTGCGGGCGGGCATTGCTGATCCGTTCGGCCTGCCGCGGCCCGTCGAGCACGATGCCGAGGCTCGCCGCCTCGATATTGTCAAAGCGGATATCGAACGCGTCCTCGTTTGAGCCGAGGGTGACGGTCGTCCCATCGACGAGGTCGGCCACCTGCGCGCCGCTCGCATCGACCAGCGTTGCCGCTACGCCGCTGTCGAGCAGTTCGCCGGCGCCGAGGAAATCGACGGCGCCGAGCCAGCGGCGGGTGCGCTCGTAGACGCGGTCGAAGCGCCCGTAGAAGCCGCGCAACGTGAAGATGTCAAAAATAGGGCAGCCCGGGTCGAAGAAGCCGACGGTGCCTCCCGTGAGCAGGCCGATCAGGTACTGGTTGTCGCCGATGGGCGCCCAGAGGCCGGAGCCGCTGCTGCCGCCCTGCATGGCGGCGTGGTCGTAGTGCACCCTGATGTGGCTCGGGTAGGCGTTGCGTTCGTGCGGCCAATTGTCCCAGCTGTCGATGATCGCGGTGCTGATCTTCTTGAGATCCCCGCCCGGGTGATGCACGCCGAACACCGGGTAGCCCTCGATCAGCGTCGCGGTGGTCCACCCGGACAGCCCGACCCCGGCGGCGGGCGGCGCGTTCAGGCGCGCGAACACGTAATCGTGTTCCACGGTATGCCCGAAGTTCAGGATCGTCGCGCCGCCGCGCGTCGAGGTGACGGTCTTCGGCAGCGAACCGCCGCACTGCTGCCGCTCGAAGAACCAGAAGAACACCATGCTGGACGCTTCGGCCTGGTTCTCGGCGCAGTGGTCGGCGGTCAGGAAATAGGGAACCTGCGTGTCCGGGTTCGTGTCGGCGAGCAGCGTGCCCGTGCAGGCCCCCGTGCCCCCCGACGAGGTTGTGAAGAGGTATTTCGCCACGCTGCTGCGCACCTCATCGGAGACACGCTCGGGGGCGCAGGCCACATCGACCATGCAGGAGCCCGCCCGCCCGACCTGGGAGAGGTCCAGCGCCGGGCTGACGTCCAGGTGGGAAACCAGCGGAATGCCGAAATCGACACCGGCCGGGTCCGCGTCGGCGGGGAGGTAGACCTCGACGGCGGCGCTCTCCCCGGCAATCACCGGCGACCAGTACAGGGCGGCGGCGCCGGGCGAACTGTGGGCGAACAGTTCCGCGCGACCGATGGGGCCGACGGCCTCATCGGTGTTCTCCGGGTTGTAGAAACGCAACTCCGCGCCCTCGGGGAGGGCATCGATGGACAGCAGCAGGCGCAGGGCGACGGCGCTCGGCGAGCGCACCCCGATCACGGCCGCCGTGCCGCCGCCGTCCACGGCATCCCAGTGCAGGTCGTCGCCGCGCACGCGTTCCGCGTAGCGTTCGGGCAGCTCCCGCCCGAAACCGACGGGTTCGCTCAGCCGCTGGTTGACCCCCGGCGGCTGGCGCCGGGCGGCCTCCCGCTGTGCGACCGCGCGCTCCGCGTCGGTGACCGGGGGCAACTCGACGAATGGGTAGGGCCAGGCGCCGGATTTCAGAATCACGCGCGGCTTGCCGGGTTTGGCCGACCGGGGGCCGGCGGACTTGGGGTCCAGGACGGCGTCCGGGTCCTTGACTCGATCCGGCGCCGGCTCGGCCTCCCCCACCCAGACCTCGCCGGGCACGGTGACCGGGACGGCCGGCTCGCCGTCCGCCCCATGGCCGTCCCCGATCGGGGCAGACGGCGCCAGGAGCAGGCACAACCCCGCCAGCGCAAGAACCCCGGCGCGATAGGGCAGGGCCCAACCAGCCGAATCAGTCATCAGGGAGCCGAATCTTCCACCCGATCAAATCCGCCGCCGCAAACTGCGAACCCTGCGCATCGAAGCCATTGCCGACGATCACGGTCGGGGTTTCCGACCGGTGAACATCGAAGCCGGAACACTCTCCCGCCCATTGCGCCGGCCGAATTGGCGCCACGCCCGAACTCGACTTCCCGATCGGAGCGTACCTGCACAAGCACCGGTCCTGAATCGCGGCGAGTCCGGTCATCGCTGCGCAGCGCGACCCATCGCCGAACACGGACGTTCCATGCGGTACCAAGTACGCATTAAATCAACGATTGATGACAGGCACAAGACGATGATTCGACGATCGGACACGGTTCGCCGCCGGTCCCGCATCGCCTTTGACGGCAAGTGGCGCCGCACACTCGACTCGTCTGCTCGCAAAGACGTTGCTCCCGAGGCCGTATTCGGCAATGGCTCGCCGAATGGCAGGCTTCCTACACCACGTCCAGGGACATAACCGACCATTTGGATGGAGCGGTCGGGACACCGAACCACGCAGACCTTTCCACCTTCGTCGCATCGATTCACGGACGTCCAGACGCCGCGTCCCGTCAATCGATGCAAGGAGCAATCCGATGGGGGGCGGATCAACGGATGTTCAGATGTTAAATCGTTGGATACAGACAAAAGAGTAAATCAATACAAACCGGGGAACGTATCGGAGAGGCCTGTGTCGGTTCGTTCAGCCCGGCCAGGCCGTCAGAGCGCTTGGTCACGCCATGCTTGTCGTGCGCGCACGACAAAATGAAAACCCGAACGAATCCATCGGAGCCCCGATCAAGGGTCGGATCACTCGCTAGACCTGATACAGATAGAACAACTTATTAATACAGTGGCCGTTGCTCCAGCCCGCATATTTCACCAAGCCGCTTGTCGAGTTGACGAATGTCTTTTGATTTCGCTCACCTTCTATTGCGTTTTTGGGCTTTCTGTAGCGTTACATACCGCGCTGGCCGCGCCCTCGCCGGGCTTTTGCCCGTGTGCGCGCACGTGCTCCCTCCACCATAGCTACGGCTATGATTCCGGTCGCGGGGTGGTGCAATTGGCCGAATCCGGGTGTCAGCGCGACCGCTTGCCGCCGGCCGGGCTGCTAGTGTGGTCTGCGCGGTCAAGGTTCTGATATGGTGGCAGGGAATCGTTCGGCTCCGTTTCAAGTCGAGCCGGCGACGTTCACGCGGACCCTGAGCGGCGCGGCGCGTACCTTCAGTGCGGCGCAATTGGAAGCCGGCGCCGACGAGATCGATGGCGCGCTCGGCGACGGCGCCGGCAAATGGCGCCTCACCGGAACGCAGCCGGCGAGCAGGCGAGAGTGCGCAATGGAAACAGGCATGACCATCGGGACGGGAGCGGGATAGTGGCGCCTGCCCGCGGCTATTCATTTGCCCGCATTCGGCGGGCGCTGGGAGTCCGTTTCGCGCACGGCGATTCGACCTGCCCACGGAACCTGGGAACCGCGCTGCTGACGATGGCGTTGACGGCGCCGCTCGCCGGCCCCGCGAGCGCGTTCGACATCGGTCCGGGCACCGCCGAAGCGCAGGCTCAATCGGCGTTCGAGCCGTCCGGGCCGAACGAGGAGCCTGTGAGCGCCGTCAGGCCGATGCACACGGGCGAGCGCGCGAGTACTCGCGCCAAACCTGGCCGGAGCATCGGCCGCGGGCTGCCGAAACGGATCGACGGCAGGGCGTACGCCTGGCGGGACGGCACGCGCCCAAAGACGGCGATCCTGCAGCCCAACCTCACCGTTGAACGCATCGGCGCAACCGCTGCCGATGGCACGCCAGCCTCTGCATACCGCATCGTCGCCAAAGACGGCGCGCAAGACGGCCTGCCCGTGTTCCGCTCCGCTGCCGGCGACCTCATGATGCTGCCTGGCGGGGTGCTCCTCGTGCTGGACGCGACCTGGAGCGCGGTGCAGGCGGACGGCTTCCTTGCCGCTCGAGGCATCGACCGGGCGGATGTCGAGGGGTTGCGCTGGGCGAGGAACGCCTTTTTTGTGCCGACCGAGCCGGGATTCGCCGCCCTGGACCTGGCCAATGCCCTCGCAGGCGAGGCCGGGGTGGTCCTTGCCAGCCCCAACTGGTGGACCGAGGCGGCTCTCAAGTAACCGGGGCAACGGTGAAGCGCATCCCCACGACGACCGCCGCCGCCGGTCGACGACCGACAAACCCTCGAGGGCGCTCCTTCGTGCGGTTTGTTCGCCTGTGCGGTTTGGCACTGGCGCTGGCCGCACCCTGCCCCAGCGCCATGGCGCAGGCCCCGGCGGCGCCGACCATCGCGACGGTCGCTGTCGGGGAAGGTGCGCTCACCGCCGTCTGGGCCGCGCCCGCCGGGGCGACGGGCATCACCGGTTACGACCTGCGGCACATCGACAGCGGTGCGACCGACAAATCCGACGCCAACTGGACGGTCAACGAGGATGTTCAGGAGGACGAGGCGTTGCGGGCGTTTGTCCTGGGGCTGACCAACGGGACGAGCTATGACCTGCAGGTACGCGCCGTCGCCGACACCACTGACGGGGCGTGGTCGGCCACCGTCACGGGAACGCCGGCGAGCGCCGGCACAACGCGCAGCAGTGCCGTGGAGCTGACACTTGACGTGCCGATCTACGCCACCATCGAGCCGGGCGATGCGATCGACTATTTCGAGCTCGAACTCGACGCGGCCACGACCCTGCTGATTTTCAGCGAGGGCCGGAGTGCCGACCCCAAGGCGGAATTCCAGACGTCCACCGGCGGCTATCTTTCACTGAACGATGAAGCGGAGTTTGCGTACCGCTACCTGGGGCGACGCGGCGAAAACCTCGGTTATCCGGGGATGGGCAACAATTTCCTGATTGCCCGCAAGAACCAGGCGGCGGGCACCTACTACCTGAAGGTCGAACCCTACCGTTCCAACACCGGCACGGAGGCGCTCCCCTACGTGCTGACCGTGCGCACCATCACGGATGCCGGCGACAGTATTGCAGCAGCGACGCCGGTCGTGGCCCGCCGGCCCGCCACGGGACAGATCGATTCCGCCACCGATGTGGACTACTTCCGCTTCGCGCTCACCGAGGAGACGGCTGTCCGCTTCTATGCGGCCACGCTACTCATCGCCGAGATCTTTGACGACCGCCTTCCCTTCGATGAGATCGACCTCGAAGCGGACGTTGTCGATGCGGACGACAATGCGGTCAATGCGGTCATCCATTCGACGGGGCAGGAATCCCACGATGAGGACGGCCATCCCCATTTGGCGTTCACGACGCGGGCAATCCTTCCCGCAGGCGCCCACTACCTCAAGGTCAGTTCACCGTCGGGAGAAACCGGCACCTACCTGCTCAACATCTATGCCGATGCGGGACCCGTCACCGAATCCCCGACCGACTTTTCCCCCTGCCCGGCGTCTAATGAGGACGACACCCTCTACGGGTGCCAATGGCACCTCAACAACACCAACCAGCACGGTTCCGGCGGCGGGCAGGACATCAACGTCGAGACGGTCTGGGACACGAACAAGGGCGAAGGCGTCAATGTGGCCATCGTGGACAGCGGCATGCAGTGGACCCACGACGATCTTTTTCCGAACCTGTCGTTCAGCCGCGGCCGCAACTACCAGGATACGAGCTTTGGCCTGAACCCCCTCCCGAACGACATTGACCAGGATTACCTGCTCCGTCTTATTCTCCCCGGGTTTCCGGGGTACGCGTTCCCCGATCACGGCACCTGGGTGGCCGGCGTGATCGCCGCGCGGGACAACGATATCGGGGTGCGTGGGGTGGCGCCGCGGGCCACCATCTACGGGTACAACCTCCTGTTGGGTTTGAACAACACGGACCGGAACCGGGCGGACGCGACGTCCCGCAACGCCGCGACCACCCAGGTTTCGAACAACAGTTGGGGGTTCGTCGACCGGGGCTGGCCCAGTCTGCCGTCGCGCAGTTGGGAGATGGCCGTTGAGACCGGGGTGGCGAGCGGCAACGGGGTGTCGTATGTCTTCGCCGGCGGCAACGGGCACCTGATCGGCGACCATGCCAACCTCAATGGATACATCAGCTTTCATGCCGTGACCGCCGTCTGCGCGATCAACTACGACGATGAGCGCGCCTCTTTTTCCGAGATCGGCTCGAACCTGTGGGTGTGCGCGCCGTCCGGCAACGACGCAACGAACGAAACCGCCATCACGACCACGGACCGTTTCCACCGGTACACGAGCGAATTCGACGGCACGTCGGCAGCGACCCCGACGGTCTCCGGGGTGCTCGCCCTGGTTCGCGCCGCCAACACCGCCCTGACCTGGCGGGATGCGCGGCTCATACTCGCGGCTTCCGCGCGTAAAAACGACGCAACCAACACGGGCTGGCTGACCGGTGCCCTGAAGTACGGGTCCACCACGGAGCGCTACAACTTCAACCACGAGTACGGCTTCGGGGCCGTCGATGCGCAGGCCGCCGTGACGCTCGCGGACGGGTGGACCAACGTGCGCAGTTACCGTCAGCAGTCCGCGCGGTCGGATACGGACATCGCCATCCCCGATCTTCCGTCAAGCGGTGAGAAAACCCCCGCCACCGGTACGGTGACCCTGGGCGCCCATGTGACTTTTGTGGAATACGTGGAAGTGCAGGCCAAGTTCGACCATACGGCGTTCCGCAACCTGGACATCGAACTCGAGTCCCCGTCCGGAGCGGTCTCTGAGCTGCTTACCCACGCCGTGCGCGACCCGGACGATGCGGATCAGCGGCAGGGCGCGTTCCAGGGGACGCACCGCTTCGGCTCGGCCAGGCATCTCGGTGAAGATTCCGAAGGAACCTGGACGCTTCGAGTCACCGATGCCATCCGCGCCGCCAGCGGGCGCAACGGAGACGGCAAGATCGAGTCCTGGCAGCTCCGGGTGTACGGCATCGGCGACATTCCCGCCGCCCCCGGCATCGAATCGGTCACCGCCAGCGACCATGCGCTCGAACTGACCTGGACCGCCCCTCAGGATTCCGGCCTGTCCGCAATCACCGCCTACGATGTGCGCTACATCTCGACGTGGGCGCCTGATAAGTCCGAGGCGAACTGGACCCTCATCGACGATGCCTGGACCTCGGGCGACCTCACCTACACCATCGGCAGCCTGGAGGTGGGCGCCTCCTACGACATCCAGGTGCGCGGTGTAAACGACGAGGGGGACGGGACCTGGTCCGCCACGACAACGGTCAGGACCACCCTGCCGGAGGTGACGGCATCGTTCGAGAGCGCAAGCTATGCGATTGCCGAAGGGGCCAGACTGGACGTGCCGGTGGTGCTGAGCGCGGCACCGGAACGCGCCGTGACGGTGCGGGTCGAGGCCAGCGGCGCGGACGGTGCGGGCACCGGGGATTTTACGACCGGCACGGACCGGTTGACGTTTTATGCCACCGACACGAGAAAGACCTTGCAGGTGAGTGCAACGGACGACAGCGTCGAGGACCCCGGCGAGAGCGTGTCGTTGCGGCTGTCGGCTTTCTCGGAGGCCGTCAGCGCAGGCGCCATCGCAACGACAAAAGTGGCGATTCAGGACGACGATTACACCTTCACGCCATCGTTCGCGGCGGGCGCTGGTGTCACGGAGTCGGCGACCGATGTGTATACAGTGAGCGAGGGAACCGGCTCGGCCGCACTGAAGCTGGCCATCCAAGCCCCGGATGACGTGATGGCCGAAGATGTGCCCGGGCCGGTCACGGTCACGTGGTCCACGCGGGCGAACGCCGGCAATCGGGGGGCGGGCGAGTCGTACGCGACGCAGGCTAGCGACGGCATCTATGGCGACTTCGGCGGCCATTCCGGAGACATCGCGTTCGCGCTGGCAGATTTTTCCAACGACACCGTCTGCGACTGCGCGCGGGCCGAGAAGTCCCTGTCCGCGGACATTCATGACGACCGGGTGCAAGAGTCGACGGAAGTGTTCGGGTTGCGCGTCGAAGGCAGCAGTCTCTCGGGGCGCAAGGACATCACCGTCAAGGTTCTCGACGACGACCCGGCACCGTCACTGACGCTGAGCGCGGCCCCGCTGACGGTCGCGGAGGCGGGCGGCGAATCGACGGTGACGGTCAGCACCGGCAGCGGCTCCACGTTCGAGACCGCGCAGACCATCGACATCGACACCGCAGCGGCGAGCACCGCCACCGATGCGGACTATTCGCTGAGTGCGCGGCGGCTCACCCTGCCGGCCGGATCGGGGGTTGCCGCATCGACCGTCACGGCAACGCTGACCGGGCTGGACGATGCGATCGACGACGACAATGAGACGGTCGTACTGGCCGGGCAGCACGATGGCTCCGAGTTCGCCCGCGAGACCGTGACCATTCTTGACGATGACGATGCCTCGACGCACATCGACTTGTCGGTCAGCCCGCCCAGTATCGGTGAAGGCGCCAGCGCCGCCGTGGTTGTCACCGCAACGCTGAACGCGGGGGCGCGCCAGGAGGACACCGAGGTCACGGTACGTTACGGGGATGACGGCGATTCGGCGGTAGCCGGAACCGACTACGACGCGCTCTCGGAGCAGACGCTCACCATTCCTGCCGAGGAAACCAGCGGCAGCGTCACCGTCACGCTCAAATCCGTAAACGACTCCATCGACGAAGCGGACGAGACGCTCTCGGTGGGCGGCTCGACCGCGGCCCTCACCGTGACGGGAACGGTGTTCGAGATCGCCGACGACGACCCGTTGCCCGCACCGGAGTTGAAGCTGGATCGCTCGACACTGGCGGAAGCCGGGGGCACGGCCACCGTGACGGTGACGACCGGACAGGGCTCGACGTTTGAGGCCGACACAACGATCACGCTGACGTTTTCCGGTACGGCAACGGATGGGACCGACTACACCGCATCGTCGCGGACGTTGACCCTGCCGGCGGGCATGGGAACCGAGGCGTCGACGGTCGCCATGACGCTGACCGGGGAGGACGACGAACTCGACGATGACGGCGAGACGATTGTCATCACGGGATCGAGAGCGGGGACGCCCCTGGCGTCACGCCAAACCGTCGTCATCGAAGACGACGACGATCCCGAGATCACCGTCACCTTCCGGGCAACCGATTACCGGCTCGGTGAGGGCGGCGCCATCGACATACCGGTTACGCTGAGCGCCGTGCCGGAACGGGCGGTGACGATCCCCATCGAGGTCGAAGCCGCAGGCGACGCAACGAGCAGCGACTACTCGGTCTCGCCGGCGGGCCTCTCGTTCGGCGCGAACCAGACGAGCAAGACCGTGCGGGTGCGCGCCGCGGACGACAGCGTCGTCGACCCGGGCGAGAGCGTCCTGTTGCGCTTCGGAACCTTGCCGGAACGCGTATCCGAAGGCGGAATCGGGACGGTCACGGTGGCGATCCGCGACGAGGACTACACCTTCGCGCCGGTGTTCAGCCCGCTCGGTGGGACGGCGGCTGCAGGCGATATCTACATGGTTGGCGAAGGAGCGGGCGCACTGCGCCTGGCACTGAGCCTCGAGACACCGGGCGGCGTGGGTTCCGTGGACGTGGCGGCACCGGTGGTGGTGGGCCTGTCGGCCCGGGAGAACGCGGGAAGCCTGGGGACGGGTGAAGACCATGCGTCGCAGCGGCGCCCGGGCGTCTTCGGCGATTTTGCACCCCTTGAAGCGGATGTGGCTTTCGCGCCCGGCGACTTTTCGGACGACGGCGCCTGCGGCTGCGCAAGGGCGGAGAAGACCGTGTCCGTCGACCTCTTCGACGACCGCGTGCACGAGGGGACGGAGGTGTTCGGGCTGCGTCTTGCGCGCGTCAGCGGGCGGTTGTCGGTCGCCACCCGGGACCTCACCGTCAAGGTTCGCGATGACGACGACGAACCCGTCCTGGTGCTTGGGGCAGAGCCGGCAATCATCGAGGAATCCGGAGGCGCTTCCACCGTAACGGTGAGTACGGGCACCGGTTCGACCTTCCCGAACGCCCAGACCATCGACCTCGAACTCTCGGGCACGGCCACGGAAAACACCGACTACGAGATCGACGCAAAACGGTTGACCTTGCCCGCGGGGTCCGGCGTGGACACATCGAGCGTCACCACGGCGGTAAGGAGCCTGGACGATGTCATCGATGACGATGCCGAGACCGTGGTGCTCTCCGCCGCCCGGGGCGGCACCGCGTTTGCCAATGTGACCGTGACCATTGCCGACGACGAGGATGCTTCAACGCGGGTCGACCTGGCGGTGGTGCCTGCCCAGGTCCGGGAAGACGCGGGATCCACGACGGTGCGGGTGACGGCGACCCTGGATGCGGGCGCGCGGGCGGAAGACACCGAGGTGAGTGTAACGGTGGGTTCGGCTGGCGATTCAGCGGTGGCCGGAACCGACTATGAGACCGTGAACGCGCTGACGATGACCATCGACGCCGGCCAGACCGGGGCGGAGGCGACGTTCACCCTGAGGCCCACGAACGACGATACCGCCGAAGGCGCGGAAAGCATCACGGTGGACGGCAGCGCCGACCTCGCCGTGCGTTCCGCGAGCCTCGTGCTGAACGACGACGATGTCGAGTCGACCGAGGTGGTGCTGACGCTGGACCCGGACCGGGTGAGCGAGGACGCGGGCAGCCGTACGGTGCGCATCACCGGCACGCTGAACGGCGGCGCGCTCACGGAGGAGAAAGCGGTAGCGGTGACCGTGGGCGATCTATTGGACACGGCGGAGGAAGGGACGGACTACACGGCCGTCGGGGACCTGACGCTGAGGATCCCGGCGAACAGGACGAGCGGGACCGCTACGTTCAGGCTGCAGGCAGTCAACGATCCGACCGCGGAAGGCGACGAGGCGATCTCGGTGTCCGGCACGGTCGATGGCCTGGTCGTGACCGGAACGGAGCTGATCTTGGTCGACGACGAGGCAGCCTCCACACAGGTGGCGCTGACGCTCGCGCCGTCGTCCGTTCCGGAAAGCGCGGCGACCGACGTGACGGTGACGGGCACGCTCGATGCCGGCGCGCGCGCGACCGAGGTGGTTGTCACGGTGTCGGTCGGCCGCGCTACCGATGCAGCGGCCGTGGGGGCGGATTACGCGACTGTGCCCGAACTCACCCTGGCGATCCCGGCGAACGAGGTTGAGGCAGAGGCCACGTTCACGCTGATGCCGGAGGACGACGCCATCGCCGAGGGGTCGGAGACGATCACTGTCGAAGGCACGACAGGCGAGCTGATCGTGGTTCCCGCCGCGCTGACCTTGACCGACAACGACACCGCCTCGCGCACCGTCACGCTGTCCGTTGCTCCCGAGACGGTCCGGGAGGGCGCGGCGGAAAGCATCACGGTGACCGGGATGCTGGATGCGGGCGCGCGGGACGACGACACAACCGTGCGGCTGACCGTCGGCGCCGCGGACGATACCGCGGTCGCTGGCGCGGACTATGAGGCCGTGCTCGAGCAATTCTTGACGATCCTGGCCGGCGAGACGACCGGTACGGTGAATTTTCTGCTGGTTCCGCGCGACAACAGCGAGGGGGACGGAGAAAGGAGGCTGAAGGTGAGGGGGACGACGGCGGCGGCACTGCGGGTGGAGCCGGTTGCGGGCGCGAGTATCGCGCTCCTGGACGACGACGTGCCGGAGATCCGGGTGGACCCGGATGCGCTGGAGGTGCCGGAGGCGGAATCGCGCACCTACAACGTGGTATTGGGAACCCATCCTTCGGCGGATGTCACGGTGACAGTCGGAGGGGTGTCGGGCGATCTGAGTGTAGACAAGCCAAGCCTGGTGTTCACCCCGGGCGACTGGAGCGTGTGGCAGGCGGTGACGGTGACAGCGGCTGACGATGCGGACAATACGCAGGATGCGGACCTCGTGCTGCGGCATCGGGCGTCGGGAGCGGCGGAGTATCGGGGCCTGCATGCGGACGTTGCCGTGCGGATTCTGGAGAACGATCCGAGCCTGGTGTTCGATGCGACCTCGCTCACCGTCCCGGAGGGCGGCGAGGCGGCCTACACGGTGGCTTTGGCGATTGCGCCAACTGACATCGTTGCGGTGATAATCGAGGGCGTATCCGGTGACCTGAGCCTGTCGGAGACGGAACTCTATTTTGCGCCGGGCGACTGGAGCAACCCGCAGCCGGTAACCGTGCGGGCGGCCGAGGACGAAGACACGTCCACCGACCCGAGCGTAACGCTGACGCATCGCGCCTCGGGGGGCGGCTATGACGGCGTGGTGGGCACCGTGCGGGTGTCGATCACGGAGAAGGACAGCCCCCCGCCAAGCGGTGGCGGCGGCGGTGGCGGTGGCGCCGCGAACATCCCGCCGGTGGTCGAGCGGGAGATCGAGGATCAGACGCTCGATGCCGGCGAGGTGCTGGAACTGGACATACAGCTCAACTTCTACGACCGCAACCAGCGGGCACTGGACTACAGCGTGACGTCCGCCGACCCGTCGGTGGCGACGGTGACGGTGAACCGCCAGGGCGTGCTGACAATCGAGGGGCTCAGGCGCGGGGTGACGGCGGTCACGGTGACGGCCGCCGACCGGCGCGACGAGCGGGCCTCGGACACCTTTGTGGTGACGGTCAGAGGTCCTGCGCTTGTGGCCCTCGTGCCGCGCGCGGCCGACCTGGTGCGCGAGGGGTTCGTACGGGTGATCAACCACAGTGACGAAGCCGGCGAGGTGTCCATCGAGGCGATCGATGACACCGGGGTGCGCTACGGCCCGGTAACGCTCATCCTCGATGCCGGCGAGACGCAGCACTTCAACTCCGGTGACCTGGAAGACGGGAACCCGGCCAAGGGGCTACCCGACGGCGTCGGCCCCGGCGAGGGGGACTGGCGTCTGGTGCTGGACTCCGAGCTCGATATTGAGGTACTCGCCTACATACGCACCGAGGACGGCTTGTTGACGGCCATGCACGATACCGTGCCGGTCCGGGACGGGTCCTACCGGGTGGCGATCTTCAATCCGGGCAGCAACGTCAACCAGGTGAGCCGACTGCGGCTGATCAACCCGGGCGATGCGCCAGCCGAGGTGACGGTGACCGGGACCGACGACGCCGGCGCCTCGCCGGGCACCACGGTGATGTTCGACATCCCGGCCGGCGAGTCGCTCACGCTGAGTGCGTCCGACCTGGAATCCGGGGTCGGCGTCAACGGCGCGCTCGGTGACGGAGTGGGCAAGTGGCGGCTCGAGGTGGCCTCGACCGAACCGATCGTGGCGATGAGCCTCTTATCGAGCCCGACTGGGCACCTGACGAACCTCTCGACAATTCCGGAGGCGCCGGACGGTGAAGACGGAAAACACTTGGTCCCACTGTTCCCATCGGCCTCCGATCCGCTCGGGCGCCAGGGGTTCGTGCGGGCGGTCAATCGCTCGACGGAAGAAGGCACGGTCAGCATTGAGGCGTATGACGACAGCGACGAGATCTATGAGACCGTGATGCTTTCGATCGGCGCCGGGGAAACAGTGCACTTCAACTCGAACGACCTGGAACTGGGCAACGCCGCCAAAGGGTTGTCAGGCAGCACCGGCGCGGGGATGGGTGACTGGCGGCTCGTGCTGTCGAGCGAAGCCATCGACGTACTCGCCTACATCCGCACTACGGACGGGTTCCTGACATCGATGCACGATGTAGCGCCCACTCTGGAGGGCGCGCACCGGGTTGTGATCTTCAATCCGGGCAGCAATCCCAACCAAGTGAGCGGCCTGCGGCTTGTGAACCCGGGTTCGGAATATGCCGAGGTGACGATCACGGGGATCGACGATGCGGGCGCGTCGCCGGGATCCGCTGTCGTGCTGACGGTACCGGCCGGGGGGTCGCGGACCCTACCGGCGGCGGAGTTGGAGTCCGGCGGCGACGGGCTCACTGGCGCACTAGCGGACGGCGCGGGCAAGTGGCGTATGCGCGTCGAGTCCGAGGCGCCCATTTTCGTGATGAGTCTGCTCGAGAGCCCAACTGGGCACCTGACGAATCTGTCGACCGCGCCCTGAGGTCGTTATTGATGGAACGCACTACGAGGGCGCGGCCAGCGCAGTTTGTACCCGCAACAACTTCTGCGGATCTGGAAGCAATCGAGAAAAAACAAACAACATTCGAGAACCCAATAAGCGGCTTGGCGCAATATGCGGGCCAGGTCACCGCGCCTGCAAGACGCTGATCGGCAGCCTGCCGACGCAATACGGCCGAACGGCGCTCTGGGCCAAGGCGATTCACGATCGGTTCGGCGACGTGCACGGGTTGATCTGGACCTCGAACCTGTGCGATCCGGATGCCGCGCCGCTGCTGTTCGGTGACCGCGTGGTTGCGGCGGGCCTCCTGGTTGCGGGTGTCCGCGAGGGGTCGGACGGGTCGTTCCTCGAAGACGTGCGGAGGGCGGGCCGGACACTGACTCAAGCGCTGGATGGGAAGCAAGGCAGAAATGAATTTGTGCTTTCCCAGATGTGTCGCGTACGCACATTGCGCCAAACGAGAGTTTGTCGTGCACGCACGACAAACAATGGGATGTGCCACAACTCGAAAGACGGGTAGTACGACCGCTCGCGTACCTGGGCGCGCCGCGGCGTTCCGGCCGCTCACGGGCACGCTCTCGGGTGTGGCGGGGGTGTGGCGCCCGCAGGGTGTGGCTCGCTCGGTTGGCGCGTGTTCGTATCGCTCATCGTGGCTCCACACCTCTCCGGTCGGGTCGGCCGAGGTCGCCGACAGCGCAGACCCGTAAGATGCGTTTGATCAGTGATGGTAGTGGATCGTACTTTTATCACTACCAATTCTACAATCGTGTTTTTGGACCTGTTTCGTGCTTTGTGCAAGGGGATGTGTTGCGGCGAAGTGAAGGTCATGCGTCTGGCCGGTCAGCGGAATGGCGGAGTGCCCTTGGGCATGGCGAGGAGTTCCAAGTCCATGGCACACTAGGGCGTACAGTGCAGTCAGCCGAGCGATTCGTTCGGAATGGAATGGCAGACGAGACGGAGGAGGAAAGCATGACGACCGTCCCCGAAGGCGGTGATGCGCAAGGGGATGGCGCCGGTGGCGTGGCGGACGGGGCTCGGGAGGGTATGGATCGGGCCGAGGAACTGTTGCCTGACTGGCTGTCCAGGCACCGCGTGTCGATACCGGAGCCGCCGGTGCGCCATCTGCTGCGACCCAACTTGCTAAAGCGGTGCATGCCGACCAACCAGCGCGTCACCGTCCTTCTGGCGGGAGGTGGTTTCGGCAAGACGACCTTGCTTGCGGAGTGTTGCCGCGAGTTGCGCGCCAGCGGCGTGCCGACCGCGTGGCTGTCGCTCGACGAGCGCGATGACCCGGTGCTGCTGGACAACTATCTGGCCTTGGCCTTCCAGCATGCGGGCATCGACGTCCTTGAGCCGTTGCGCTCGGGAAACACGGACCTGGACATTCCGAGCCACCGGACGGCGCTGCTCGCCCGAGCGATAGAAGCCCATCCCGGACCCTGCGTGCTGGCAGTGGATGAGCTGGAGCGGCTAAAGGACCCAAGGTCCATCGCACTGCTCAATTCGCTCCTTGAGAGCGATGCTGACAGGCTGCACGTGGCGTTGGGGTGCCGCGAACTCCCGGTAGGAATTGACGTTGGGACAAGGGTGCTCACTGGACAGGCGGCGTTGCTGACGACGGAGGATTTGCGTTTCTCAAGGGCGGAGATTGCGCAGTTCTTCGAAGAACGGCTGTCGGGTCGTGAACTCGCCAGGGTAGCGAAGGAGTCCGAAGGCTGGCCCATCGCCCTGCGCATTCGCGACAACGAAGGCCACCGTGCGGCCGATGCGGCCCGCGTCAGGCGGAACGTGGTGGGTAACTGGGTCGGATCGCGGCTCCTGTACGACCTTTCGGACGAGGATCGTGAATTCGTGCTCGACGCCGGGCTGTTCGATTGGATCGACGGCGATTTGCTCGACGACGTGTTGCAGCAGCCCGACTCGATCAGGCGCCTCGAGGGGGTAGGCGGGCTGGAGGGGCTTCTTGAGCCCGTGCGGGGGAGGTCAGGATTGCGAAGGTTGCACCCCCTGGTCAGGGAACACTGTGTCACGCATCGATTTCGGGAGACCCCGGACCGGTACCGGTCGGTACATCGACGCACCGCGACGGCACTTGCACGGCGTGGTGACACGGTCGGGGCAATGCGACATGCATCGGAGGCAGGCGAACCCGCGCTGGTCGGACAGATCCTGCTGGATGCCGGTGCGGTGCGGTTGTGGATTCGGGAGGGTGGAGACCGCCTGGTGGTCGCAGACCGTTATCTCAGCGAGGAAACGCTCGGTGCGCATCCGCAGCTTGCATTGGTGCGCTGCGTCGCGCGGGTCTCGACCGGGCGTCTGCAGGAGGCCAGGCACGAGTTCGACAACGCCATGGCGAGATGGGCGGGGCGCGATACCGCGGAGGACGCACGGCTGGCCGTGGATCGCTACATCGTGCGTGGCTTGATGGCCCACACGGGGTGCGAGTGGATCGATTCGGAAGAGGGGCGGGCGGTGGTGGCCGAGACCGCGCGGATTGCGGACTTGGCGGATGTCGATCCGGCTGTTCGCGGCATGGCGGAGTACGGATTGTGTTTCATCCACAACCACAGGGCCGACTTCGATGCCGCCATGCGGTGGGGCGAACGTGCGAAGGAACGGGTTCGTACCCGCGCGCCGTATGTGCGGATGCTTCTCGAGTTTCAGTTCGGACAGGTCGCGATGGCGCAGGGGCGTGTCCAGGACGCGATCAATTGTTATCGGTTGGCCCGGGGCCTGGCGACGGAACGGTTCCTGCGCGAACCGCGCGTAAGAGTATACGGAGAAGTGCTTGCCGGCGAGCTCGATATGGAGCGGAACAGGTTCGGGGAGTACGGAGAGCCGCACCGTGTCTCCATGGAGCTGTACCGCCGGTGTTCCTCGTTCTCGGTCTATGCGGCGGCCAGCGAGATCGGCGCGGAACTGACGCTGGAGGCCGATGGCGTCGACGCCGCGCTGGGCGCCGTCCATGCGATGAATGAGTTCGCCCGGGAAGACGATCTGCCGATGCTCCGAAGGTACCTGGCGGGGTTGCGGGTGTCCCTGCTTGCCGATGCGGGGCGGGTGCACGAGGCGGAGCGGGTCTGGCGGGACGCGGGCTTGCCGGACGACAGCGGCGCGTGTCTCGAGTTGGGCAGCCAAAGCTGGCGGGAAGTGGAGGCGTTGGCATGCGCCCGGTTGCGCCTGCTCGTGGCCGGCGGCGCCTTTGCCGCTGGACGGCAGTTTGCGGACAAGTTGACAGGCTTTGGCGCCGAGCGCGGCCTGCGGCGCACGTTGATGCGTGCCCTTGCGCTATCGATCGCGCTGGAGGAACGTAGCGGTCATCGCGCGGCCGCCCTCGAGCGCTTCAAGGCGTACCTGGGGCTGTTCGCGGAGACGGATTATGCGCGGCCGTTGGTCCGGTACCGAGAGCTTGTCGGCGTCCTGAGCGAGGCTGTCCTGGAAAATCGGGAGGAGGCTGCCCTGAGGGCCACCGTTCTTGCCTTGTTGCGGGCGACTGAAAAGCGTGCCGGCGCGCGTGTTCCGCGGCTCAGCCCTCGCGAGCGGGAAGTCCTCGAACGGCTGGATGCGCGGGATGCGGATGTTGGAGCTGCGCTTGGGCTCACTACCGATGGCGTGCGCTACCACGTCAAGAAAATTTTCCGTAAGCTCGACGTCCACGATCGGCACGAGGCGCAGCGGCGCGCCAGAGAGTTGGGTATCCTGCCGAAGGCGAAATAGCGAGGTCGAACTCACGCTGGCCGTTGTTGTCCTCATCCAGTGCGCGGAGGCGCCGTAGGCCAAGGGGCGGATCGCGGGGTTGTGTATTTTGCCAATTGTGGTGATGTTTGAACGAACTGGGGTGGAAGCACCAGAGCACCAGAGGTTTCTTTGCGATGTATGAGAATATGATCGAGATTGACCGCGATGCCGGGGAAAGCCTCCAACAGCAGATTCGACGCCAGATGGCGATTGGCATCGTCGATCGGCAGTATCCGCTACACCAGCCACTCCCCTCGATTCGTCAACTGTCGGCGGAGTTGGGGGTAAGCGCGACCACGGTTGTGCTTGCGTATGAGGGGCTCAAGCAGGACGGATTCGTGCGGTCCCACCGTCGTTCGGGATTCTTCGTAAACCAGGATGTCCTGGCGGTCCCCGGCTACCGTGGCAGGATGGGCGTCGCCGACGAAGTCTCCGCCGTGCCGGGCAAAATTGACTTCGCAGCGCACCTGCGCAAGCGCACCTTTGACCTTCAGCGTGTCGTAAAGCCGGCGGATAGTCTTGTTCGCTACAAGTATCCTTTCGTTTGCGGCCTGATCGACCCGAGGCTGTTTCCCATTGCGAACTGGCGCGAATGCGTGCGCGACTCGGTCAACGTCGTCGAGATAAGGAACTGGGCGACCGATTACTCGTCGATCGACGACGAACTGCTGATCGAGCAGTTGACGCAGCGTGTGCTCGCAAAGCGTGGCATCGTCGCGCAGCCGGACGAGGTGCTCGTGACCGTCGGCGGGCAGCAGGCGCTCTACCTGTCAGTCAAGCTTTTGCTGTCGGCGGGCGATACGTTGGGTATCGAGGATCCGGGTTATCCGGATATCGTCAACATGGCGCGCATCGAGGGCATCGGGATACGGCGGCTCCCGATAGACCGTCAAGGACTCGTCGTCTCCGGGGACACGGGCCGCTGCAAGTGTATCTACGTGACGCCGAGTCACCAGTTCCCCACTACCGTCACGATGCCGCTCGATCGCAGGATCGAACTGTTGCGGCAGGTGCAGAGGAACGGACAATTCGTGATCGAGGACGACTACGAGTCGGACATCAGTTTCAACAAGGCGCCGCCTCGCGCGCTAAAGAGCCGCGACAATCGCGGTAATGTCATCTATACGGGCAGCCTGTCCAAGTCGCTGCTGCCGGGATTGCGTATCGGCTACATCGTTGCGGACCGCGAATTCATCCGGGAAGCGAGGGCCCTCCGCCACCACATCATCCGACACCCACCGGTCAACAACCAGAGAAGCGTGGCACTGTTTCTTCAACGGGGCTATTTCGACCGGTTCGTCGCGAAGCTCGCGGCCGTCTACAAGGAGCGATGCGATGTCATGTACCAGTGTCTTGAGCGTCATTTGCCGGGCGCTTCGACAAAGCCGGAATTTGGGGGCGCCATTGTCTGGTTGAGACTTCCGGGAGGGGCGGATGCCGCCATCCTTCGGGGTCTGGTGGAGCCGGAGGGCGTGTTCTTCGAGACCGGTGGGTTCACCTTCTCGGACGAAGTGAACAACCGCAATCACATGCGGCTGGGTTATTCGGTGATCGGAAAGTCTCTCATTCCAG
The DNA here is from genome assembly GCA_965220425.1 of Candidatus Azophilus sp. GTDB lineage: Bacteria > Pseudomonadota > Gammaproteobacteria > Pseudomonadales > Azotimanducaceae > Azophilus. Next base: position 1,891,656 of record OZ244830.1, read on the forward strand.
AAGGAATCGACAAGATCTCGCAAGCACTGCCCGAAGCCGTGCGGCAAACGGATCGTCAACGCTCCGCGGTAGACCGCTGACGCCCGACCGGGTGTTCGGCTGGATCGCGGTCGGGGTGGCATGGATCGCCGCGGGCATCGTGGCGATGGCATCCGGCGGCACGGCGGCCATTCCGCTGGCGAAGACCTGTCCAACGCGATGGAGGAAGGCGCCGAGACTATCGTGAACGCGCTGCACAACGCGCTCCGCGCCTTGACACAGACCCCGTGGAGCACGCTGAAGGCGTAGAAACAGGTGTGACAGCACGCTAGTAATCGTACCTCAGCGACAGATACCACTGAGCCTCCTAGAGGTGCATCGCATCTTTCCGAAGGCGCAACTATACAAGTGCGACCACACGAGGCCGGAGGTCAACGCCTTGGCGTGCACCGACTCCGCGACCCTTCCGCCGCGCCCGGCCGGGGCCAACCCCCCGAAACCCGTCTCGTCCGGACGCGGGATTCCCGACGCCGCCCCGCTTCTGTGCCAGCGCCCTGAAGCCGCTGTGCCGGTCGGCACGGCGTGGCCGCGTAGTGGCCACCCTGGAGCTGAACGCGAATGCGCCGTGCACGTCGGGCGAAGCTTCGCCGCGATGGTTCACGGTGCTCGATAACGACACGTCGCCGTCGGCGCCGTACGACGCCGCGGCAACGCCCGAGAACGCCGAAGTGCGGTTGCGGCGGGCGCCGCCCCTGGAGGACCGGGGCCAGCCGACGGCAGCCGTGTCGATCCAGCGTGTCGGCGTCGGAGTGGGATGAGCGTGATCAGGAAGCGCGCTGTAGCAACATCTCCTGGTGCCCAGCGCAAGCTCGTGGTTCTGTTGGTGGTCGCGGTTTGCAGTGAATGGCTGGGCGTGAACAGCGCACATGCCGATTTCACTCTTCGCTGCTACGACTGGCGGGCAAGGGCACCGCACGCCGCGAGAGTCGACGTTTCGGAGGGAGACAGCTTCGTCATCAACGTGCTGTGGGATGGACATTCATTGTTGAGCAACTGGGCCGTGGAGTGGAATACACGGAGGGGGTCTACAGGCACGGCCACGTCCGGCACTGATTGCCAGCCTCGGGACGACTATCGCCAAACCAGGCGTTCCACCGGCGACATGAACCACACGTTCTCCACGGTCGAAGACGATCGCTATGAGGGAGACGAGACGTACGATGCCGGCTACTCGTTCGCCAATGGGGGGCACGACATCGATCGTCATGACTTCTGCCCGGTCACGATCGAGGACGACGACGACCCGAAAGTCGACAGCGCGTGGTTCAGCTCGACGCCGGCGGACGGGCACACGTACCGAACGGGCGAGTGGATCGAGGTCGCGGCGAAGTTTAACGGGCGGGCCGCAGTGGAAGGCGATATCTACCTCGGGTTCGAATTTCGCAGTTCAAGAGGTTTTCAGTATCGCGAAGCTGACTACCGTCGGGGCTCGGGCACCAACACCCTGGTCTTCGGCTACGAGGTCGACGTCCGCGACCGTAGCGTCGACTACGAGGTGCAGCCGAACTCTATTCTCTTGAGAGGCGGCACGCTCTACGGGGTATGGCCGAACGGGACGCATCACCGCGAGGACACGGCAAACCGCGCGATTCCGAACGGCTACGGCGAAGAGCTGAGCGTGGACGGGCGCCCGTATGTCAGGAGCGTGTCGGTGACGTCGCAGCCGCGGGTGGGCGACACCTACGGTCGGGGCGAGAAGGTCGAGGTGTAGGTGAGCTTCGACCGGGAGGTTGTGGTGTCGGGCCTGCCGTTGGTGGGCCTCACCGTGGGCAGCTACACGCGGGGCGCACGCCACAGACGACCTATCACTACCGCGTCTCGGCCATCAATTCGGTGGGCGCCAGCGAGGCCTCCGCGAGCGTGAGCGCAACCACACCGGCGTTGCCGGTGGTGACCATCTCGGCATCCGTTGACACCGAAGGGAATCCGGTGACCGCGGTCACCGAAGGAAATGACGCGAGGTTCACCCTGAGCTTCACGGGAAACGTCACCGAGGTGAGCCACGTCAACGCAGAGCTGGAGGTGCAAGGCGATTTCTTTGCCGGAAGCGAGACCACATTCCAGGAGAGCAACCTGTCTCCGGGCCAACTCGAGGTGGACCTCGTCATGACTACCACCGCAGACGCCCTCGACGAGGCCGACGGCTCGGTGACGGCCACACTCTTCCCAACAGACGTGTACACGATTGGACGCCCGAAGACCGCCACGGTGACGATCCTCGACGACGACGAGGTGCCGGGGGCAATCGGCAACCTGGCAGCCTCTGCTGGGAACGAACGGGTGATTCTGAGCTGGTCACCGCCGATGGACGCAGGAACCTCGCCTGTCCTCGGGTTCGACTACCGCGCACGGAAAGAGACCGCCAGGAACTGGTCGAGCTGGACAGACACCGGTGTCGACCCGGGCGCGAGCAATCCCGCATACACGGTCACGAACCTCGATAACACCACGCCGTACGCCATCGACGACGACATCGTCGCGACGGCGACGTTCGACAGGACGCTTCAGCTCGACACGGGAAACGGAAGTCCTGCGCTGACGCTGACCATCGGGAACGGCACCGGCGACGCAACCTGCGCACTCGCCACCGATACGAAGAAACTCGAGTGCACCCACACCGTGGTCGGCGACGAGGAGGACACCGACGGCGTCTCCGTCGGCGCGAACCAGCTCGCGCTCAACGGCGGGCGCATCTACGGTATTCACGGGGCGACGGGCGGAGACGCGGACCTGACGCACGCGGCGCTCGGGAGCGACGCCAGCCACAAGGTCGACGGCGTGAGGCCGACGCCGGCAAACGCGAGCGTGAACGGCATCGCGCTGACGCTTGAATGGAGCGAACCCCTTGACACCGGCTCGGCGCCGGCCGCAGGGCAGTTCGTGCTCGGCGTCGACAGCGGCACCGCGCCGGCGGTGAGCTCACTCACCATGAGCGGGACGACCATGACCTTGACGCTGGCGAGCGCCGCCGACGCCATCAGGGCCTACACGCTGGCCTACACCGTGCCGTCGAGCAACCCCGTCAAGGACCTAGCGGGCAACGAGGCCGTGATGTTCACCGGCGCGGGCATCGAGACCGTCGAGATCACGTGGTCGTTCACGCTGACCTCGCCGCGGACCGACGACGCCGGCAACGCCCTGGTCGTCGAAGGCGGTGCAACCGCGACGGCAACCTTGTGGGTGTAGCGCCCGAGGTAAGCAAGGATATGGGCGGCGTTTGCGAACGGCGGCTTGGCGTAAACCATCCAGTCGTGGGAGCGCAGTGCGGTCTTCAGGCAGTCGAAGTCGTTTGCGTCGTCGATGCCGTCGGTGCCGGGCAAGCGCAGTTCGCCGCCGCGATGGGCATGGGCGAGGAAGTCCAGGTACTTGCCGCGGAAGACCGACGAGAGGGCCCTGGTGGGGAACAGGAAGCTGTTGCGGGCCGGCCAGCCAGCGTTCCCGGTCGGGGCTCAGAGCGCCGCCGGTGACGATGGCGTGAACATGGATGTGCTGACCGAGATTCTGTCCCCAGGTGTGCAACACCATGGTGACGCCGATTTCCCCGCCGAGCCAGCGGGGATTGCGGCCGAACTCGAGCAGCGTCTGTGAGGCGGCCATGAACAGCAGGCGATAGACGAGCGCGGGCTGGCGCTGGGCGAACGGGTTGAGTTCGTGCGGCAGGGTGAACACGATGTGCCAGTAGCCGATGCCGAGGAGCTTGTCGCACTGGCGCTCGACCCAGCGGGTCTGCGTGAGGGTCTGACACTTGGGGCAGTGGCGGTTGCGGCAGGACGCATACTGAACGGTGGTCGCCCCACAGGCGTTGCACTGCGATGCGAAGCCGCCGAGGGCGGCCGTGCGGCAACGCACCAGTGCGTTGGCTGCCCGGTGTTGCTGCGGCGAGAACTGGTGCGTGTCCCGATAGCGGCCGAGCCGCGCGCGCAGGATATCGGCGACCTCCAGCGCCGGCCGGGTGGCGGGCGCCGAATGGCAGGCGCTGTGCACCGCTCAGGCGCGGCCGGCGTTCGGGAACTCCAGCAAATCCAAGGGAGACGGCGTGGCCCGGACCCTGTCCTGGGCCAGGTGCAGGTAGCGCATGGTGGAGCGAATGGAACTGTGTCCGAGGCGGCGCTGGATGACGGTCAGTTCGACGCCGGCCTCGAGCAGGCCGGTGGCATAGCCGTGGCGCAACGTATGGATGCCGCCCGCCTTGTCGATGCCGGCCTTTTCCTAGGCGAGGGTGTAGATGTGCGCGGGACCGTGGCGGCTCATGGGCCGGTCGGCTGGGTGGCCCGGGAACAACCAGTGCGCCGACGACGCCAACGCTGAAGTTCCACTCTTCTCCTCGCTGAGTATAATCTCCGTTGCTGATCGTCCCATCGCGGAGCTCCCGCGTGATGATGTCATCATGCGAGCATCATGATTGAGTCAGTTAATCGGACAAAACACTAGTATCCGGCTGTGCGCTGGGTTGTGTTTTGGAGAAGGAGCGAAAGTGGCGCAATTCGTGCGCACTGGTCAAGACGAGGTACCGCGCGTGGTATGGCGTCTGCGGATCGCTCGGCGGACTGCCGCGCTGTTGGCCGCCACACTGATCGCGACCGTGGTCGGGGCATGGTGGCTGTATGACCGTCTTGCCCACGTCTATGTCATGGACGCGCGAGTCGCGTCCGACATGATCCTGCTTAGCAGCCGCGTGGCGGGCTGGGTGACTGCGACGCCCGCGCAGGAGGGCGTGCGGGTCGCGGCCGGTGCTGCGCTGCTGGTCGTCGACGATCGGCAAGCCGCGCTCCGTCGCAAGGAACTCGACGCGGCGGTCGCGACCCTCGCCGCAAGTATCGACGCGGTACGCTTGGAGATCGCCTATGTGCAGGCGCGCACGACGAGCCGCATCGAATCGGCGGAGTCCGAATTGGCGGCGGCGCGCTCCGACGTCGACGCAGCCGCCTCCATGCGCGAGACACTGGAGGACGAGTGGCATCGCGCGGACACGTTGCGCGAACGCAACCTGCTCTCCGAGCAGGACTGGGCCACCCGCCGCACGGCATTCTTCACCTCGGCGCAGGCGGAAAAAAGGCGTGCCGCCCAACTGCGCGGGGCGCAGGCGGATGTCGCGGAGATGCGTTCCGAGCAAGCCCGCATGAACATGCTCGGTGCGGAACTCGCCCGCCTCGACAGCGAGCGGTTGGCCTTGCGGCTGCAACGGGATCGCGCCACGGAGGAGCTCGCGGACCATGTCGTGCGCAGTCCGATCGCCGGTGTGATCGACGAGGTTTTTGTCGACACCGGCGAGTACGTGGCACCGGGGCAGCGGATTCTCATGCTGCACGACCCCGATGCCGTCTGGGTGGAGACCAAGGTCAAGGAGACGGATCTCCGCCACCTCGCGGTGGGCATGACCGCCGAGGTGGTAGTCGACGCGTTCCCCGACACGACATACATGGCCACGGTTACCCGCATCGGCCACGCGGCGACCAGCGAGTTCGCGCTGCTGCCGAGCCCCAATCCGAGCGGCAATTTCACCAAGATCACGCAACGGGTCGATGTGGATCTGACTTTCGACGTAGCCGACGCGCGGCTTCGGCCGGGCCTCATGGTGGAAGTGAAGATCCCGAAGCCCGACGCCGCCGCGGACGATTAGGTGGCAAACGGAGCGAGCCGGCGCGGCGCAAGCCGGGTTCCGCCGCAGATCGAGGCAACGTCGAGCGTCCTCGCGATGTACGAACGCCACGGCGCGGGCTACCCGTGGTGGGTGACCGGCGTCAGTGTGCTCGGCACCTTCGGGACGCTGCTGTCGGCGACCATCATCAACGTCGCCATTCCGGACATCATGGGCGTGCTCGGCATGACGCTGGACCAAGCGCAAACGCTCGTCAGCGCGCACCTCGCGGCAGGCGCCTTGACCATGCTCATGACAGCCTGGGCCATACGTGCGTTCGGCATCGCAAGCGCGTATGTCTTCGGCATGCTGCTGTTCGCCGCGTCGTCGGTGGCCGGGGGGTTGGCAACCACCAGCGAGATCCTGTTCGTGTCGCGGCTGATGCAGGGAGCGGCCTCAGGTATCATCTTGCCGCTGTCGATGGTGATGATCGTTCAGGTGTTTCCGGTAAACCGGCGGGGCATGGCCATGGGGTGGGTGGCCGTGGGCACCGTGCTCGCTCCGGCGCTGGGACCGACGGTCGGCGGCTACTTCGTGGACACCTTCTCCTGGCGTTGGGTGTTCTTCATAGCCATACCCTTCGCTGTGGTCAGCCTGCCCTTGGCCCTGATTTTTTTTCCGCGGCGCGAGGAACAAGGGCTCCGCCTGTCGTTCGACTGGATCGGCGTCACCCTGTGCGGGGTGTTTCTGCTCGGCCTCCTGACGGCGTTGACGGAAGCCCAGAGCGAAGGCTGGTACGACGACCGGGTGACCGTCGCCATCGCCGTGACGGTGGTCGGCTTCGCGGCCTGGATACTCTGGGAATTACGGGCGCCGGACGCGAACCTGGACCTCAGGTTGTTCCGCAACATGCGCTTCCTTGGGGCGGCCATCGTCAACTTCACCATCGGCGCGGCGCTGTATGGATCCACCTATGTCTTTCCGCTCTTTCTGCGGGGCGTTTCCGGGCTCATCCCCACGGAATCGGGCCTGCTCATGGCGCCGGCCGGACTCGTGATGGCCGTGCTCTACCCGCTGTCCGGCTATCTGGCCGACCGCACATCCATGCGTGCCTTCGTGATGGCGGGGCTCGTCTTGACGGCCTGGTCGTGCTGGCTGATGCGCGAGGCGGACGCCTTTACGCCGGTGCTCAACATGGTGATCTGGTTTGCGATCGGTCGCGTAGGGCTTGCTTTCGTCTTCCCCAGTCTCAACGCCGCGCTGGTAAATGCGCTGCCGCTTGAACTGATCCCCCGTGGGGCCGGGATGATCAGTTTCGTGCGCCAGTTGGGTGGTGCCCTGGGCGTCAACCTGTTGTCGTTCGCACTGATCGAGCGGACTGCCTTGCACCAGAACCGCCTCATGGAGACGCAGACCTCGGGCAACAGCGGCATGGGCGAACTCCTGCGGCTGGTGCAGGAGCAGTTCGGTTACCTCGGCTTCGTCGGATACCAGGGCGTCGAAGTGAGTTTCGGCTACGTGCTGGCGGTGGTCTCGGCCCAGGGCAGCATCCTCGGCTATCGGGACGTCTTCGTGTTCATGGCCGTCATGCTTCTGCTGGCCATGGTGCCGGGCTGGATGATGGGAGGGAACCGCACGGCATTGTCAAGTTAACTGGACCGAGCCGGAAGAACCTGCAATCGAGGACTTTCAGGCTGCGAGTTGACGTGTGGGGTGCAAATTTCTATTCGACGCACGATCGACGTAAATTGGAATTCGCACCCCACAAGTTCGGCTACCAGCTTCGAGAAGGTCCGACGCTGACGGCGGCAGCGGCGCCGGCCGAGGTGGCCCTGAACTGGACCGCAGTGGACGTGAGCCACTGGACCCCGGCGCCGAGCGTCACCTACAACCTCTACCGCACCTCTGGAACCACCGTCGAGATCATCGCCAAGGAAACGGCAAGTCGCACCTACGTCGATACCGACGTGACGCCGGGTGCCACCTGCACCTACCAGGTGGCGGCCGTGGTTCGATGGCGGCGAAGGGAGCCGTAGCGCTCGAGCTTCGGCGGTGGTGCCGATCCAGGACACGCCCGCCGACAGTCTGAGCCTTTTGCAAAACTCCCCAGACAGGGGGTTTTTCGATCACCGGAGTTAACGAGTCAGAAACGTCGAGGAACAAGTCCACCCTTTGTGATGAATCGCGCCCCTTCAACTCGCTATCCGGGAATCTGGAATTGAAAAAGTTCCCGCAATACGGCGGCATGCTCGACTATGTATAATCGTGTTCGGCTTGGCAGACTTGTCTAGACCTCTTGATCACGCGGCAAGTTCACAAACGAGTCAAGTTTGCGGGCGACGACCGCCCTCTCGTCGGGCTGGGGCGTAGCCCCGTTAGTAGTCCAATCTCAACGACAGATACCACTGAGCGGGACGCGCGAATACCCCCTCGGAATATCCAACCCCGGGCTGGAAAAATCCGGTGATCAGATACTCTTCATCGGTGAGATTCCTGCCGCCAAGGGTCACCGCGATCCGTTCTCTCGCGCCGGTCCAACTGATCGATGCATCCAGCAGGCTTACGCTCGACTGGGTCAGGATCGGCGTATTCTCTGAATTGTTATGGATCTTGCTCTTGTAGGTAAAGTCGCTTCTGAACGTCAAGGTGTTCCCGTCATCGAGCGGCATGCTGTAGTCCACTCCGACGCCTATCGTCGTGTCAGGCGAGTTGATGAGGTTGTCGCCCACTTGATGCGGCTTCTGGTCGTATTTGCTGTCGAGCAAGCCAAGCGCAACCGTAACGTTCAAGTTTTCCGTCAATAGCGCGGTAGCGTCGAGCTCGAATCCCGTGATCGTTGCCGCGCCCGCATTGGCGGTTACCGGCGCGACGCCGGACTGAATCACGAGCTGCAGGTCCTCGTAGTCCGTACGAAACAATGCGGCGTTCAGCCGGACGCGGTTGCTCCACAGGTCGGTTTTCGCGCCAATCTCCACGGTCGACGCCTCTTCCTCGTTGAAAGGAACCGGTGTCTGGTCCGGGATAAACGCAACCGTCCTGCCCGTAAAGCCGCCGCTCTTGAATCCGGTGGCATAAGAACCGTAGATCATGAACCGATCGGAGAACCGGTGGGACAAGGCGACGTTATAGGTGACGTTGCTGAACGACTCCGAGGCAACACCGCTGGACAACGAGTTGCAGTTGTCGACGACGAAACCGGGAAGCACCCCCAGGGCATTGACGATACCGCAATCGAGGTGTACCTGATCGTATTCCTTCTTTTCGTCGGTATAGCGCAACCCGGCAGTCAGGCTCGTCTTGTCCGTGAAGTCGTATGTGCCCTGACCGAACAGCGCCCACGCCTGGTTGTAGATCTCGTTGCGTTCGTCGAGCGCTACGAGGCCGTGCAGCAGCGGGACGATGACCCGATCGACGCCCTCTTCCGCGAATAGATAAGCGCCGGCAACCCAGTTGAACCGGTAGCCGCTGCCGATCAACTGGATTTCCTGGCTGAGTTGCTCATGGACAAAATCGTTGGTGTGCGCGTCCAGGACGAATGGGGAGTGATCCGGGTCCTGCCCGAACTGGGAATCCAGGTCGCGATATGCCGAAATCGACTTGAAACCGATGCTCTCGGAGAGGTCCGCATCGATCGTCAGCGCCATGCCGAGCGTTTCGGAATCGTTGAATCCGGGTCCGGTCGCATACGTGGAGAAGTTGTCGCCGATGATGAAGCGCTCGTCGTAAGGGACAGTCAAGGCGTCGAAACCGAACAGCCCATGCAGGCCCGCGATGTTGGGCGCACCGCCGGCCGTGGGGTCCGCATAGAAAATGTCCAGAAGGACCAGCGCTGGCGCCGTTTCCGCCGTGTCCGCATAGTCGATGGCAAGGGCAGCGCTGATTGACTCGGTTGCGCGCCAGTGGAGGCTCAGCCTTGCTGAATCGGTATTGGTGTTGCCCGGCCGGTCATCCAGTGGGGGCTGCGCCGTAATGCCGCCTGCGATACGAGATCCCGGGGCCATGCCTGTAGTGTTGCCCGACAAAAGCGCTCCGGTTGACTCGTCATAGACGGTGATACGGGCGATATCCGCGGCCAGCGTGCCGAGACCCGGATTATCCATGAAAAAGTCGCGGCGCTGGCCGTAGCCGTTCTGACGCTTGGTGGAGAAGGCCAGGCTGGCCGACAGCGATTCGCTGAGGCGACCCGAGGCCTTGACCCGAACATCAATCCGGCTGTCCGTTCCCGTGACGATCTCAAAGCCCAATCGCGTCTCGTCACCAGGCTTTCTGGTCGTCAGCAAGACGGCGCCGGCCGTGGTATTGCGGCCGAACAGAGTCCCTTGCGGCCCCTTTAGAACTTCCACCTGCTCCAGGTCGAGCAAGTCAAACAACCCGCCCACGGACCGGGCGACATAGACGCCGTCGACGTAGACGCCAACGCTGGGATCGATGGTCAGCAGGAAGTCGGTGGTACCGATGCCCCGGATATTGATGTTCGGCGTATTGGAACTGCCGCTGATCGGCGACAGGGAATCGAACTCCATGTTGGACACGGAGTTGCCGATCTCCGCGATGTCGGTCAACCCTCTCTCGGCGAGGCTGGTACCGGTGAATGCCTGTATCGCGACCGGCACGTCCTGAATGCTCTCGGAAATCTTCCGGGCCGTCACCACCACTTCTTCCAGCCCGCGATTCGTTGGCGCCTGGGCTGCGGCCACGTCGATTGCCATCATGCACACGCCAACAGCACACATGAGGATTGCCGGGATTTTGCGCAAGCTTCTGCCGATGGCGGTCTTCGATTCCTCAACCCGCGCCAGTCACACCCAGGCTACACCACTCCGGATTGATGCAGAAAGTCCATCATGGCGAGGGCACAGGCCTCCGGTTGTTCGAGTTGCAGAAAATGGGTGGTCTCGGGCAGGAAGTCGTAGTTGAGCAAGGTGAGTGTGCGCAGGTCCATACCGGGCAGGAACGAATAGGGAAGGGTGGGGTCGCTGCCGATGACCTTTACGGGACATCGTAGCCGAATCTGCTCCAAGGCGAGTTGTGTCTGCATCGCCCAACGGAAACCGTATTCGTAAATCACTGCCTCGTGCTGCACAGGGCAGCACAACGCGTAGCCGCCATTGGAGACGGGCCGCAACGTTGTCTCGGCGAATAACTCCACGGTGGCCGGCTGCATTCGCTCGAAGGCGGGTGACCGGCGAAGGGACTCGACGAATTCCCCCCGGGATTCGAACCGGTGCTGTCGTTTCCGGGTACGCGCCGCTACCCGGCCGAGGGAGACCTCAAGATCCTCGGGAGCGCCGCCGGGAGGGCATATCGGGAGATCGAACAGCACAAGCGCGGAGAATCCTGCACCGTTCCGGAGTTCGTCGATTAGCGCGACCAGTGCCGAGACCGAATGGTATACTCCAATCACGGGATTCTCGCCGAATTGGCTGTCGATGACCCGGGTCACGCTGCAATTGTCGCGCACCAGCTCGGGGAAATTTTGCGTCATGAGGTCGCCGACCGGGTTCCAGCCATGACTTCGAAGATCGTAAAGAACGATGTCGTACCTTCCGGCAAGCAACGACCAAAACGGAAAGTACAGATCCGCGGCCAAGCCGTTACCGTGTGTCAAGAGCAGCCGGGGTCCGTCCGGATTGCCGTGACGGCGAATGAAGATGGAAGTGCCGTCTTCCGCGCGAGATTCAGCCGTTGCCGAAGGCGCGGGGACACTCCAGCGATTCATCGAAGGCTACGGCTCCAAATGGACATCGGGCCCGCTCCTGACGGGACGCTTGAACTCCATTCTACGAAAATGGTATTCGCCTTGTCATGCCTCTCTCAAACCGGTTCCCCCCGACCCCCGGATAAGGATTGGAGCCCGTGAGGTGCAGATTCCCGTACACGGATCCGCTTCGGAGTTGGTCGCCAAGTCTTGCGGGATGACTTCGGGCTTCACTTCGATGCGGCGGCTGAGGACGCGGCTGCATTGCCGGCGGTTTGGAGCAAAATGTCAATGTCGTCGGCGCGGAGGACCGGGGCCAGCCGACGGCTGTCGTGTCGATTCGGCGTGACGGCGTCGGAGTGGGGTAAGCGTGATCAGGAAGCGCACCGTAGCAACAACTCCGGGTGCCCAGCGCAACCTCGTGGTTCTGTTGGTGGTCGCGGTTTGCAGTGAATGGCTGGGCGCGAACAGCGCACATGCCGATTTCACCCTTCGCTGCTACGACTGGCGGGATAGGGCGCCGTACGCCGCGAGAGTCTACGTTTCGGAGGGCGACCAATTCGTCATCAATCTCAAGTGGAATGAGTATTCGGCCGGACGCAGCTGGGTCGCGGAGTGGAATACACAGAAGGGATCTGGGGGCACTGCTACGTCCGACACTGATTACGAGCCTCGGGATAGCAATAGCCAAACCAAGCGGACCGGCGACAACATGAACCACACGTTCTCCACGGTCGAAGACGATCGCTATGAGGGAGACGAGACGTACGAGGCCGGATACTCGTTCGCCGGTGGGGGGAGCGATATCGATCGTCATGAGTACTGCCCGGTCACGATCGAGGACGACGACGGCCTGAAAGTCGACAGCGCGTGGATCAACTCCACGCCGGCGGACGGGCACACGTATCGAACGGGCGAGTGGATCGAGGTCGCGGCGAAGTTCAACGGGCGAGCCGCGGTGGAAGGCGGTATGTTCCTCGCGTTCGGGTTTCACAGTTCAAGAGGTTCTCACAGTACAGGAGGTTTTCAGTCTCGCATAGTTAACTACCGTCGGGGCTCGGGCACCAGCACGCTGGTGTTCGGCTATCAGGTCGACGTCCGCGCCCTCAACGTCGACTACGAGGTTGAGCCGAACTACATACAGGGAGACGGCAGGCTCTACGGGATATGGACGGACGGGGGGCATCACCGTGAGGACACAGCCAACCGTAACTTGCCGGACGGCTACGGCGAACAGTTGAGGGTGGACGGGCGCCCGTACGTCAGGAGCGTGTCGGTGACGTCGCGGCCGCGGGTGGGCGACACCTACGGACGGGGCGAGAAGGTCGAGGTGCAGGTGACCTTCGACCAGGAGGTCGTGGTGTCGGGCGTGCCGGTGGTGGGCCTGACCGTGGGCGGCGCCTGGCGGGGCGCCGGATACACGAGCGGAAGCGGAACCAGGGTCCTCACCTTCCACTACGAGGTCGGGGAGGACCACACCGACACCGACGGCATCTCCATCCGCCCGAGCAACAGCGCCGGCAGCCACGGCTTTGTCGGGACTGGAAGCAGCATCACGGACGAGGAGTTTGACGTTGGGGCGAACCGCGCCTATTCGGCACAGCGGAACCTGTCCGGCCACAAGGTGGACGGGACGGTCAAACGAGCGCCGAGCAAGCCGACGGGGCTGACGGCGGGGCCGGCGACGCCGACGACGGTTCCGCTGTCCTGGACCGCGCCGGAGCACCAGGGCGCGACCGCCGTCGCCGGCTACAAGGTCGAGTGGTCGTCGCGCGGCCCGGGCCTCTGGATGGTGGCCGACACCGGCTCGATCGCCACCGCCTACACCCTCACCGGGCTCACGCCGCAGACGACCTACCACTACCGCGTCTCGGCCATCAACTCGGTGGGCGCCAGCGAGCCCTCCGACAGCCTGAGCGCCACGACACCGCCGCTGCCGGTGGTGACCATCTCGGCATCGGACGACACCGAAGGGAATCCGGTGACCGCGGTCACGGAGGGAAATGACGCGAGGTTCACCCTGAGCTTCACGGGAAACGTCACCGAGGTGAGGCGCGTCGATGCAGGGCTGGAGGTGCAAGGCGATTTCTTTGCCGGAAGCGAGGCCACATTCTACTGGAGCGACCTGCCTGCGGGCCGACTCGAGGGGCACATCGTCACGACTACCAGCGCTGACGCCCTCGACGAGGCCGACGGCTGGGTGACGGTCACACTCCTCCCAGAAGACGAGTACACGATTGGACGCCCGAAGACCGCCACGGTGACGATCCTCGACGACGACGAGGTGCCGGGAGCAATCGGCGACCTGGCGGCCGCTCCGGGAGACGAACGGGTGGTTCTGAGCTGGTCACCGCCGATGGACGAAGGAACCTCGCCTGTCCTCGGGTTCGACTACCGCGCACGGAAAGAGACCGCCAGCAACTGGTCGAGCTGGACGGACACCGGTGTCGGCCCGCGCGCGAACAATCCCACATACACGGTCACGAACCTCGACAACGACACGCCGTACACGTTCGAGGTCCGGGCGAGGAGCGCGGCGGGCAAGGGCCCGCCCTCGAACCGGGCCACCGGCACACCGCTGCCCCCGCCGGTGCTCACCTCGATCGAGCTCACGTCCGACGCGGGGAGCGACGGCACCTACGCCATCGGAGACGATATCGTCGCGACGGTGACGTTCGACAGGACGCTGCGGCTCGACACGGACAACGGAACTCCGGCGCTCAAGCTGACCATCGGGAACGGCACCGGCGAGGCGACCTGCGCGCTCGCCACCGACACAAAAAAGCTCGACTGCACCTACGCCGTGGTCGGCGACGAGGAGGACACCGACGGCGTCTCCGTCGGCGCGGACCCGCTCGCGCTCAACGGCGGGCGCATCCACGGCATCCACGGAGCGACGGGCGGAGACGCGGAGCTGACGCACGCGGCGCTCGGGAGCGACGCCAGCCACAAGGTCGACGGCGTGAGGCCGACCCCGGCAAACGCAAGCGTGAACGGCATCGCGCTGACGCTCGAATGGAGCGAACCCCTCGACACCGGCTCGGCACCGGCCGCGGGGCAGTTCGCGCTCGCCGTCGACAGCGGCGCCGCGCCGGCGGTGAGCTCGCTCACCATGAGCGGGACGACCATGACGTTGACGCTGGCGAGCGCCGCCGACGCCACCAGGGACTACACGCTGGCCTACACCGTGCCGTCGAGCAACCCCGTCAAGGACCTCGCGGGCAACGAGGCCGTGGCGTTCACCAGCACGGGCATCGAGACCGTCCAGATCACGTGGTCGTTCACGCTGACCTCGCCGCGGACCGACGGCGCCGGCAACGCCCTTGTCGTCGAAGGCGGTGCGACCGCGACGGCGACGGTGTCCATCAGCAACGCCGTGACCACCACGGTCGGGCAGAAGGTGAAGCTCCAATGGGGCGGCTCGGACATCGGCGGCGACAGCGAGCCGGGCAGGCTGCTGACAATCGCAGGAGTCGTCGGGCCGACGATCACGGTGCCGGCGGGCGACTCGAGCGCGAGCGCCGTCATCGGCGTGCGCGAGGACGCGCTCTACGCGCCGACCCACACGGCGGCGCTCACCGCGACACACCTCGGGACGCAGATCGGCAGCGCCGAGCTCACGCTCACCGACGACGACGCGCCGCCGGTCATGACGATCGCGGTGAGCGCGTCGTCGGCGGCATCCGACACGAGGATGGGCGCGATCACCATCAACGAAGGGGGAGGCTTCCATCTGGAGATCACGCTGAACCGCGGGTTCGCGACCTTCCAGCCTCCTCTCGGGTCCGCCGTCACGGTGACGGCCCCGCCCGGCACGTTCAATGCCGGGGATCTTGCCGCGATGCCACCGTCCTTCGCACGGGACATCAAGACATTCGGAACCACCATCCACTCGACCGACAACACCACGGCCGCGGGCGCGGTCGACGCGGTGTTCGCCATCGCACCGGGTGTGGACGGAAGGTACACGGTCGGAACGCCGGCATCGGCGACGGTGCGGATACTCGACAACGACGCCGTCCCGACGAGGCCGCGCAACCTCACCGCGAGGGACGACGACCGCGAAGTCGCTCTGCGGTGGGAGCTGCCCGCGTCGTACGGCGACATCGAGCTCACCGGATACCAGTACCGCGCACGCGAGCGCGGCGGCGCCTGGAGCCCGGACTGGACGCGCATCCCGGACAGCGTGGCGGCGACGACGAGCCACACCGTGACGGGACTGACCAACGGCACGGAATACACCTTCGAGGTGCGGGGCATCAACAGCAAGGGAGGAGGGCCGGCGGCGAGCGTCAAGGGAACGCCGCTGGACGTCGGGATACGCATCGCGAACCACAGCGTCGAGGAAGGCGAGAGCACCACGCTGAGGATCCTCCCGCCGGGGGCGCCCTTCGACGCGGGAGTGGAGAAAGTCCTGACCGTCGTGCTCGCGAGCCGGGGTGGCGCAGACCGGGCTGGCATCGCCACGGACTACATTCTGCGGAGGGGAACGACATCCCTCGGGCATTCGGACCGAGCGTTCGACGAGCTGGGGCTTGCCGGAGTGCAGCCCCACTTCACGCTGCCCATGCCCGCAATGCTCGACGAGCTCACGTTGACGCTGGAGACCGTCGAAGACGAGGTGGCGGAATGCCGCGAAGAGATCTTCGCGTACGCGTGGATCCACGACGTGACGGACCCGGCGAACCGCACGCGAATCGACGCCGACCCCAGGCGCTCGGACAACCTCTTCATCGAAGACGACGACCCGCACGCGAAGCTGGAAAGCGCACGCATCGACGGGGCGACCGTCACCTTGACGTTCGACAGGGCGATCGACCAGACCGAGGCGGCCGGTCCCGGGGATCCGGACCACGACCCGGGCTACCTCCCGTTGCCGCCGAGGAGCTACTTCAGTATCTGGCGCGGAGGCAGCACGGCGCCGGCGTGGGGAGGGGCATCCGGGATCCCGCTGAACGTCGCATGGCGGAGCAGCGGGCCAGGACCCGCGGCGGGCACCGACGCAAAGAGCTTCGTGCTCGCCGGACGCACCGTGAGCCTGACGTTCCCCGAACCGGTTGCCGAGGGAGAGAACGCGTGGCTTGCCTACCAGAGGAGCGGAAGACTGGCCCCGCTCGGCAAGGCGACCGAAGGACGTTGCCGGCGAGCGGTGCCGAAATTCATCACCGTCCTCACCAACGTGACCGGCACCGCCGGAGGCAGCACGCCACCGACCATCCTGATCGCGGATTCGGAAGGGTTCGAGCGCGCGCAGGCCAGCGTCGACTTCGCCGTTACGCTCGACCGGGCGTCGACCGCAACGGTCACCGTGGACTACGGCACGTCCGCCGGCACCGCTACCGCGGGCGCCGACTACACCGCGACGAGCGGTACCGTGACCTTCGCCCCGGGCGACACCGCGAAGACGATCTCCGTGCCCATCATCGACGACCACGTGGAGGACGGGGGCGAGACCTTCACCGTCACGCTCTCGAATCCGACCAACGCGACGCTCGGGAACCGGACCGCCACCGGCACCATCCACAACAACGACGACGACGGAGGGGGTCGAGGTCCCGAGGATGCGCTCACCGCACGGTTCGAGAACGTGCCGGACGAACACGACGGTGAGAACGCGTTCGTCTTCCGGGTCGCGTTCAGCGAGGAGGTCGGAGTCAGCCACGCCACGTTGCGTGACGAGTCCTTCACGGTGACGGATGGCGACGTCACCCGCGCGCGCCGCGTCGACGGACGCCACGACCTGTGGGAGATCACGGTCGAGCCGGACTCGCGGGCGGCGGTGTCGATCACACTGCCGGGCAACCGGGCCTGCGGCACGACCGGCGCGGTGTGCACGCGCGGGGACGATCCGAGACCCCTCGGCAATAGCCCGTCCGCCACCGTGGCGGGCCCGTCGGCGACGCTGCTGACGGCGAGCTTCGGCGACATGCCGGCAACGCACGCGGGCGAGGAGTTCGAGTTCCGCCTGACGTTCAGCGAGGAGCCCGAGGTGAGCTACGTGACGCTACGCGACCACGCGTTCGACGAGACGGGCGGAACGGTGCGCAGGGCCAAGCGGCGCACGCAAGGCAGCAACCTCTCGTGGGACGTCACGGTGGAGCCGGAGGGCGCCGGGACGGTAACGATCGAGCTGCCGGCGACGAGCGACTGCGGGGCGACGGGCGCGATTTGCACCGGCGACGGTCGGCCGCTGTCGAACGCGTCGTCGGTCACGGTCGCAGGTGCATCCACGGCGAGCGCACAGGTGGACGGCCCGACGCTGACGCTGTCGTGGCCCACGCCACCGGACGGTTTCGCGCCGCCGGGAGGTTCGGACTTCGCGGTGCGCGTCGACGGCGGGCTGCGGGCGGTGGCGTCGGCCTCGTTCTGGACGAGCGGCGTTGCGTTGCATCTGTCCGAGTCCGTGCAGGCCGGCCAGAAGGTCGTGCTGGACTATATCGGCTCCGCGATGCACCCCCTGCGCGACGCCGCCGGCACGCCGCGGGCGCCGTGGCAGGACCTGGTGGCAACGAACGTGACCGAGCAGGTCGAACCGCAAGGGGCGGCCGTGGCCGCGGAGGTCACGACGACGGATGCGGGACTGCCGCGGGCCTTCGACGCTGCCTTGTCGGCGAGCCTCGCCGGCGGCGCAATCGGCGACGCCGGCCTGTCGGCGCTGGCCGGGCGGACCGAACTGCGGCGCCTGGATCTTTCGGGCAACGCGCTCGAAGACATATCGGCGTTATCGGGCCTCCAGGCGCTGGAGAGCCTGGACCTGTCCGGCAATGAGGTGTCGGACCTCGCCCCGCTGGCGGGTCTGACGGAACTCAGGCGGCTGGACCTTGCAGGGAACCGGATCGACGAGCTCTGGCCGCTCGGCGCGCTGCCGAAGCTGGTGGTCCTGCTGCTCGACGGCAACCGCGTGGCCGACATCGGCGCGTTGACGCACCTGGGCCGCCTCGAGAACCTGGGGCTGGCGGGCAACCTCGTGGCGGACGCAAGGCCGCTCGCGGACTTGTGGTCGCTGCGGCGGCTGGACCTCGGCGGCAACCCGGCGCGGGACCTGTCGCCGCTCGGCGATCTGCAGACACTGGTCTGGCTGCGGCTGCCGTCCGCCGGCGACGAGGCGCCCACCCATCGGCTGGTCCGGCTGCGCTGGCTGTTGGCGCCGAACGCGGCGGGTGCGTGCCTCGGTTGCGGAGACACCGAGCTGGGAGACGCGGAA
Source organism: Candidatus Azophilus sp. (assembly GCA_965220425.1). Taxonomy (GTDB): domain Bacteria; phylum Pseudomonadota; class Gammaproteobacteria; order Pseudomonadales; family Azotimanducaceae; genus Azophilus. Next base: position 1,910,175 of record OZ244830.1, read on the forward strand.
GGGCGCTAGACCCCATGTTTCAACTTGCCCGCAAGTCGAAACATGAAGTCTAGCGCGGGTCGTCGAGTTCGCAACCGGTGTCGAATCCCATGCCGCGAATCCTTGTGGGCTGGCACCAATTCTCGAATTCGGCGAATCGACCACCACTGAGGGTCACGTCGTAGCTCCCGTCCGCATTGCGGGCTACGGTGACATCGACCCCGCCGATGTCGCGCGTCTCGCCGTCAACGAGCAGGGAGTGATCGTCTCTTCCCCAGCCTACGTCCCGCTGGAAGATGGGGTTGCGCTTGTCGTAGAAAGCGGGGCCGATCCGAGCGTGAGTACCCGTGCCGGTGCTCTCGTCGTACCGATTCACAATTACCCCGTCGTAGCGGAACGGCCGCCGTTCTCCCGAGATGTCCGGATCGTAGGCCTCGTGTTCCTCCAGGTATTCCGGGTCGCGGTCATCGGGAACCTCCAGCGTGGTGAAGGCGTAGGGGCGCTTCGAATGCACCACCAGGAACTGATATCCGCCGTCGTACGGCTTGCGCAGGGTGTAAGTGGCGGAGTCCGTCAGGTGCAGCGCGACGTTGTCCGGTGCAATCCAGCCCGCCGAGTATCGATTGATGGCGAGCGTTGCCGGCATGCTCTGACGCCAGCCGTTTTTCTCCTTGAGTTCCGACATCAAGTCGTAGTAGTTGCTGTACGGGTTGGGGTTCTGAAGCTCGTTGCCGCGGTAGGGTTGCCAAAGGACCTCCGCGTACGAGTGCGCCCAGTGGAACCATCCGTGTCCGATCTCGTGCACGATCGTCTTCATGTTGGCGTTTTGTACATGTCCCAGGCCGATTCTCGCGCCCCCCTCCCAGGCACTGGCGCCATGCCGTTCGACGTCTACGAACAGGATGCGATTGGCTGCGCCCGAACTGTAGTCGCCGCAGGGCCAGTCATCGCAGTCGTGACCTTTGACCTCGCGATAGCGATCGTGCAGCGCTTGCTCGGACCCGTCCCCCGGAACCTCGAAATCCTCGCCCTCTTCGAATGACAGGTGGAATTGGCCTTCGGACAGCTTCCGGTAGTACGGCGCGATATGTTCGCTCAACAGGCTCACCGTTTCCTCGAGCGACACCTCGATGCGTCCCTCTCTCCAATCCGGGGCGCCGACGGGAATACGGGCGATGTCGACGGTGATGTCCACCCCGGGGGTGTAGTACGTGGGGTCGGCGGGCGGGTCGAAATACGCAGCGCGGGGAAATTTCCACATGAGCGTGCAACCCGTGAAACCCATGTTTCCATACCTGACATAGCTGCCGTTTCCGAAGTAGCGGATGAGGGAAAGCGGATCGCTGCCACCGAGGTCCGGCATGCCCGCCTCAAGCCAGGGGGAATCCGGGTTCTCGGCCGGCTGGCAGGAATACGGCTCGGACTCCCGCCACCAGGGCTTGGGTTCGAGACTGGTGTTCCATCCCTCGAAGCGGTCGGTGATCAGGCCGATGTGGGACCGGGGCGGCCTCGTCGACAGGTTCGTGAGGTGCCCGGTGGGGCTCGCCAACAGGCTCATGAGCTGGATTGGCCGGGCGGCAGCGACGATCAACTGCCACTTGCCATGGCCGGCGCCGAGCGCGCCGGTCAGGCCGTCCGCGTCGCCGGACTCGAGTTCCTGCGCCGTCAACGTGCGCGCCGCGCCGGCCCGCAGGCTCAAGTGCACTTCGTCGCCCGGCGACTCGCCACGCCCGTCTATGCCCCGTATCGTCACGTCAACGGGCTCGTCCGACGGATTGATCAGCCGCAACCGGCTGACCTGGTTCTCGTTCCTGGCCGGGTTGAAGGTCGATACGCGGTGCCTGGCTACCGCGGGCGGAACAAGGTCATGCATGCTGGTCAGGAACCCGTCCTTCGTTCGGATGTAGCTCAATACCTCGATGTCGAGATCGCTTTCCAGCTCCAACCGCCACGTGCCCATGCCGGCGCCAACGCCTTCCGGCAACCCTTTTTCGGCGTTGCCGTCCTCCAGGTCCTTCGAGTTGAAATGAGCGGTTCGGCCGGCCTCCATCGCGAGCTCGAACGCCTCGTAGTCCCGGTCGGAGTCGTCGAATGCCTTGATGCGCACGGTGCCGGACGTGTCGCCGTGATTGATCACCCGCACGAATCCTTCCTTCCGGGAGTCGGATGCCGGCGGAAACAGATTCACCCGGTGAACCGGACCCGCGTCCGGGCCCGCCGTGGACAGGTTGGTCAAGTGGCCGGTCGGACTGTCGAGGAGGCTCATCACCCAGAGGGGCCGGTCCGTCGTCACCACCAGTTGCCACTTGCCGGCGCCATCGCCGATGCCGTCGTCGAGTTCGGCAGCGGAACCCGATTCGAGTTCCAGCGCGGTGAACGTTTTCGCAGCCCCTGCCGGAATCGTGACGCGGGCATCCGCTCCCGGCGACGTACCGTTGTCGTCGATTCCGCTAATCGTAATCCGGGCATCTTCCGGTCCCGGATTGACGAGGCGCAATCGGCTGACCTGGTCGACGTTTTCGCCGGGATTGAACATCGGGACGCGATAGCGCGACGCCTCGTTGGGCACGGTGTCCTGCATGCTGCTCAACATGCCGTCTCCGGTACGGATATAGCCAAGCACCTCCAGGTCCAGTCGGCTGTCGAGCTGGAGGCGCCAATCGCCTTGGACGGGCGCGCCCGCAGAGCCTTCCAAGCCCTTGTCGGTGTTGCCTTGCTCGATATCCGAGGAGTTGAAGTGCACTGCCTCCCGCTCTCCGATGGTGAGCGTCAGTGCCCGAGGTTGCCACCCCGAGTCGTCCGTGGCGACGATTTGCACCTCTCCAACTTGCAGCGACCGGTTGATCACGCGCACGAAGCTCTCTCGATCCTGGTGCGACGCCGACAGGAACAAGGGCACCATGTGCTCCGCGGCGTTCGCCTGCGGCAAATGCCCTGACCCGACACACAGCACCAGGGCGAGCATTGACAGACACGGGACGCAGCCGTTTCGCGGCGACGCCATCGACCGCAAGCCGCCCGGCGAGAATTCGCTATGCACAGTCCTGCCCGCCGAAGGACTCGTTGGCGCCGCCAAGCAACGAGCTGTCGTTTGCGCTCGGCGGATTGTCACCGGTATCCCCGAAAATCTGGAACCAGGCGATCTTAGATAAGGAAAGACTGTCTTTCAAGAACAGACCTCAAACCTCACGTGTGGTGAAAAACAATGTGTTCCAGATTGTGCGAACAGTCCTCGACGCTTGTGCTGGACGCTGCGCCGGGACCGGCAACGAGTGTTGGCGATTCATCCATCGCACTTGATCGCGAAACGGCGCAAACGCCGGATCGACGGAGTTTGCCGACACTAGCCGCGCGCCCGGACCTGTCCGGTCAATCGCGTGGGGCCGGCAGGCTCTGCTGCGCGGTCCATGGCACGTCCTGATTGATGATCGCTAACTCCCCTCCGGCACTGCTGCCGGCTCGCCGGCTTCGCCCCGCTGCGGTGCAGTCGACAGATTGGTGAGGTGCCCCGTCGGGCTCGACAGCAGGCTCATCACGACGATGGGCTGATCCGAGTCCACCGTGAGCCGCCACTTGCCCACGCCGTCTCCCAGCGCGCCAGCGAGCCCCTCGCCGCCGGACTCCAGATCCGCGGCCAGTATGGTCCGCGAGCTCCCTGCCGGCACCGTCAGCCTCACAGCCGAGCCCGGCGATGCGCCGGCATCATCGACGCCCGTGATCGCCACCTCGGCATCCTCCGAACCCGGGTTCACCAGCCGCAGCCCGCTCACCTGGTTGGGGTTGCTGCCCGGATTGAAGATCACAACCCGGTGCACGCCCTCCAAGCTGGGCGCCACGTCGTGCATCGATGTCAAAAACCCGTCCGTGGTGCGGATGTAGGCGAGCACGTCGATGTCCCGTTCGCTCGACAACACAAGTCGCCAGTTGCCGACCCCGGCGCCGGTGCTGCCCGACAACCCTTTGGCAGTGTTGCCCAGTTCGAGATCGTTCGAGTTGAAGTGCACGGTCGCCCCCGCACCGATCGAGAGCGTCACGGCCTCATAGTCCAGGTCGCTGTCGTCGTGCGCCTCGATCTGCACCGTGCCTTCTTCCGTCGAGCGGTTGACCACCCGCACGAACCCCTGGCGCCCCAGCGGATCGGCGGCCGGCGGGAACAGCGGCACCACGTGAACGCCGTTCTCGTCATCGGGCATGTTCGGAACCGTCGAGAGATTCGTCAAGTGGCCTGTCGGACTCGACAGCAGGCTCATCGCCACGATGGGCTCGTCCGACGTCACCCGAAGCCGCCACTTGCCCTGACCGTCGCCGAGCGCGCCGTTAACGCCGGCCCCGCCTTCCAGGTCGGACGCGCTCAGGGTGAGCGACTCGCCGGCCGGGATCTCGAACATCACCGAGGCACCGGGCGAGGCGCCGGCGTCATCCGTCCCGGTCACCGTCACCTGCGCTGGCGCCTCGCCCGGGTTAGTCAGCCGCAGCCGGCTCACCTGGTTGGCGTTGCTGCCCGGGTTGAAGATCGCCACCTCGTAGGTGCCGTCCCGAACCGGTACCGTGTCGTGCATGGCCGTCAGCAAGCCGTCCTCGGTGCGGATGTAGGCGAGCACCTCGATATCAAGCTCGGAGTCGAGCACCAGCCGCCAGTCCCCCTCGCCGGGGCCGACGCCGTCGGGCAGCCCCTTCGTGGCGTTGCCGTCCTCCAGGTCGCCGGAGTTGAAGTGCACGGTCTCGCCGGCCTCGACGGCGAGGGTGATCGGGCCACGCGCCGCGCCCGTGTCATCGACCGCCTCGATGGACACCTCGCCCGCTTCGTCGCCATGGTTGATCACCCGCACGAACCCCTCGCGCATCGGGTCGGCCGCGCGCGGCACGAGCGCAACGAGCACCGGTCCCAATACCGTCACCAAAAAGGTGTCCGAAGCCCGCTCGTCGCGCCGGTCGGCGGCCGTTACCGTGACCGCCGTCACTCCGCGCCTGAGCCCCTCGATGGTCAGCACGCCCTGGCGGTTCACTGTTGCCGTCGCCACCGACGGGTCGGACGATGTGACGGAGTAGTCCAGCGCGCGCTGGTTGCGATCGTAGAAGTTGAGCGTGATGTCCAGCTCCAGCACCTCACCGGCATCGAGCGTCTGGTCCTCGATCTCCCGCTCGACCACCGGCGGGATGTTCGCGGCGCCTCCGCCTCCGCCGCCGCCACCGCCGCCGCCACCGCCGCCGCCATCGTTCTCGAGCACCGATATCCGGACCTCTCCGACGATGTTGTCGTAGCCGCCGCCCGAAGCCGTATACGTCAGCGTTACGGCCGGGTCCGTGGACGCATCGTCGTCCTCGGCCGCCTCGACGGTCACCGTTTGCGGTTCGTCCCAATCGCCCGGCGTGAACTCCAGACGGGTCGGGTTCAGGCTCAGATCGCCCGATACACCCGTTGCCCGGACCGTCACGCTGGCCGTGGGCACGGTCGCCAACGCCACCGTGTAGGTGGCTGTTTCTCCTTCCGGCACCGACACGGTCGTGTCGCTGAACACCAGGCCCGGGTCGTTCTCGCGGATCGTCACCACCAGGTCCGCGTTCAGCCCCGCATACTCCGGCGCACCGGACGCCCGGTGCGTCAGGGTCACGGCGGCATCCTGAATGTTGTCGTCATCGTCCGCCGCCGTCACCGTCACGTCCTGCGGGATGCGCCAGTCGGCTTGCGTGAACACGAGGCTTGTCTTGTCGAGGCTCAGGTCGCCGGCGACGCCGCCGATCCGCACGGTCACGTCCGCCGTCGGCCGCGACTGCAGCGCCACCGCGTAGATTGCCGACTGGGCCTCCACCACGGTCAGCGTCTCAGGGAACACGCGGACCCCCGGGTTGTCGTCGTCGTCCACGGTGATTTTTGCGCCCGTTGCAGGCTCGACCCGCAACTCGGCCACCGTCGTCGACCCCGTCACCGACAACGTCCTTGCGTCATCGACCGACAGGTTGTCGAGCGACTCCAGCCGGAACACGGCCGTACCGCTCGTCTCCCCCGCCAGGATCGTCAGCGTCCGCTCCGACACCCGCTCATAGTCCGTCCCCGGCTCCGCGGTGTCGCCCGCCGCGCCCACGATCAGCCGTATCTCCGTGTCCCCGGCCCGCGCCCCGGCGTTTAAGGAAGCGGTGACCGTGATGTCCTCGGGCGTGTCCTCCGAGACCCGGTCCGGCTGCACGGAGAGCGTAACGACGCTCGATGCCGTGTCGTTGTCGGACAAGGTCAGGGTGGCCGGCTCCACCGTCAGGCCGTTCGTGCGCCCGCTGACCGTGATCGTCTCCGCGCCTTCGGCAATCGCATCGTTCTCGGGACTCAGCGTGAACATCGCCTGCCCGGTGGTCGCGCCGGCCGGCACCGTGATTTGCAGCGCCGCCACGTTCGCGTAGTCCACACCTTCCGTCGCGGAGTCCGTGAACGAGCCCACGGTCACCGTCACCACCGAATCCATCGTGCGCGCCCCGGCATTGAGCGAGCCCGTCACCACCACCTCCGTCGGCACTGCCGCTTCCGATACCGTCGATGGGTTCAGTGTCAGGTCGAGCCGGGTCGAGTGGGTGTCGTCATCGGTGAGAGCCAGCTCAGCGGGCGTGACCGTCAGCCCCGCAACGTTGCCGCTCACGGATATCGTCTCAGTCCCTTCACTGGTCTGATCGTTGGTCGGCCGCAAGTTGAACGACACCGAGCCATCGGTGCGGTTCGCCGGGATGGTCAGTTCGAGTTCGGAGACCTCCGCGTAGTCGGTCCCCTCCTGTGCCGAGTCAGCCCCCGATCCGACGGTCACCGACACGACCGTCTCCGTGGTCCGGGCTCCGCCGTCGAGCGTCCCGGTCACCCGCACCGTGCGGCTGCCGGCATTCTCGCTGACTTCGAGCGGACCCAGCGTCAGCACCACCGTCGTCGAGGCCACATCGTCGTCGTTCAAGGTCAGATCGGCCGAGCGCACGGCGAGCCCCGACACGCTGCCGTCCACGGTGATCGTCTTCGCGCCCTCGACGGAGTCGTTGTTCGTCGGGTTCAGGCTGAACGTCGTCTCCGCGGAGGTGTCTCCCGCGTCGATCGTCAGGGTCAGGTCCGCCACCGTTGCATAATCGGTGCCCTCGACCGCCGAGTCGCCCACGGAGCCGACTGTCACGGATACCTCGGCACCCTGCGCGCGGGCATCCGCGTCCAGAGACGCCGTCACGCGCACCGTCGTCGCGCCGGCGTCCTCGCGCACCTGGGCGGGGTTGACCGATAAATCCACCCGGGTCGAGCCGGTCTCGTCGTCGGTGATGGTCAGCGTCCGGTTCTCGAACTCGGTGCCGCCGCGCAGCGCCGAGAGCACGATCGTCTCGGCATCGTCGTCGATCGCGTCGTCCAGGGCACGCACCGTCGTCTCGACGCTCGAGGCGTCCATGCCGGTTCCCGCCGGCAGGGTCAGCCGCTTCGCGTCGATCTCGAAGTCGGTGTTTTCTGTCGCCGTGCCGGAAATATCCAGATCGATGGTTTGCGCTGTCGGAAACGTCGAGCCGCTACCGTTGCTTACCGTCACCGCCGAGGTACCGCCCGCCTCGGCGATGGCTGCAGGGTCGATATCGAGCGTCAGCACGGGCTCCGGGTCGTCCTCCCCGACCTTGACGGTGATGTCCCGGCTCGACACCGACAGCCGGCCGGTCCTGCGCGCCACGCGCAGCCCGAACACTTCCGTTCGCTCGTAGGTCCGGTCGTCGAACAGGTCCACGGAAACCGCCTTGTCCGCGCGCGCACAGCCGCAGGTCGCTTCGTCCGAGAAATCGGTCGGGGCGAACGAAATGTCCTGGTTCAACGCGCCGTAGTCGCCAAACGCGTCAATGCGCCGCTGGGCGGCGTAGTCCTCGTCCATACCCCGGTTGCCGGCGTTCTCCCGGGTGCCAAGCGTCACCACCACGGGATCGACGATGTCCTCGACACGTACACCGCCCGGCGTCTCCAGGTTCAACGACAGGCGCAGGGCACTCTCGGCCTCGCTCACCGCGTAGATGTCCGTGGCGGTTTCCGTGGTGCCTGCGCCGACCGCAAAAGCAGGCACGAACGTAAAATCCGTGTCCCGGATCGCGACCGATGTTTCTGGAATGCCGCCCTCGTCGATGCGCTCGGGCAACGGCGAGCCAAACCTTAGCGTCACGCTCTCGCCCGGGTCCACGACGCTGTCGTTCGAGGCGCTCACCCGCACGGTCTTGTCCGTCTCGCTCGCCCCGAACGTCAGGCTTGCCCGCGAGACCGAGTAGTCGATGGCGTCCGCGCCACCGGCACCCGCGACCTCGACCGGAATCGTCACCTGGCGCTCGGGCACGGCAATCAGCGTAATGGGCAGGTCGATATGTCCCCCTTCCGCGACCCGGTAGTCCGTCTGGCGGAACGTCACCGTCAACGCCGGCCAGTCGTCGTCGGTGATGGCCACCGTCTGCCGCGACCCGAACGCCACGCCGTTGCGGGAACCCGTGATTACGATGGTCTCGTCGTCGTCATCGAGGCTGTCGTCCACCCCGGTTACGGTCGCGGCCACCATGGACGCGCTCGTGCCCATGCCGGCGGGAAGCGTCAGCGTCTTGCCGCTGATCGTGTAGTCCGCGGTCTCCGTCGCCGTGCCCGCGACAGCGAGCTGCACCGACTGGTCGCTCGCGAACGTCGAGCCGGACCCGGTGCTTACCGTCACCGTCGCGGTTCCTCCGTCCTCGTCAATCGCCGAGGCACTCACCAACAGCACCAGCGACGGCGCCGCATCGTTGTCCAGGATGTCGATCGCGAGACCAGCCAATGGTGTAACGCCCAAGCCACTGACAGCGGTCGAGCCGGTCACCGTCAAGCTCTCGCCCAACTCATCGACCCGGTCGTTCGTCGGGGTCAGCGTGAAACTCGCCGTACCGCTCGTGGCATAGGCCGGGATCGTCAGCGTCAGGTCATCGACCGCCGTGTAGTCGGTTCCCTCCGTTGCTGTGTCGCCTACCGTGCCCACCTCGACGGTCACGTCCGTGGCCGCCGGCCGCGCCGCGCGGTTCAGCGTACCGGTCACCGTCACCGTCTTCGCGCCGCCGCCCTCGGTGATACTTGCCGTGTTGAGTGATAAGCCGATTGATGTCGACAGTGTCGTCGCCGGCGTGTCGTTCGAGACCGCACGGTCCTCGAACGACGCCACCTTGTTGCCGGCGGCATCCGCCAGCGCTTCGCGCGACGGCGCCGTGTAGTCCACCTCAATCCCGGACTCGCCGTGCAGCACCGGCACACTCAATGTCAGTTGCACGGTTGCGCCCGACACCGACACGCCGGTTACCGACCGTGTCGTTGCGCCTGTGACGGTGAAGGCCGAGTTGGGAACCCTCGCTGCCGCAAGAACTGCGTCGAAGGTCAGCGTCAGCGTCGCGCCACTGACAATGGCGGCGTCCGTTGCTGCAAACGCCGGGGCCAGGGTATCCACCGAAAACGTCGCGCTGCCCGCTTCGTTGAGGTTCATCGAGCTGTCCTCGGCCACCCCGGCCGGTACGGCCACCGTGACATCGCCCTCGAAATCGGCGTCCGGCGTTATGGTCAGCGTTCGAGTTGACCCCGAGCCGGAATAATTCGAAGCGGTGCCATTGGTCACCCCGATCTCGCTCTCGGTCAGGCCCGTCACCGATTTCGTAAACCTGATCGTCACCTTGAACGGGTCTTTCGTCGGGTGTGTCGCGTCGCTCTCGATGGACTTCACGGAGGGCGGCGTTGTGTCGAGGACGGGCACCGTCACTGCGACGATCGTGCTGCGCACGGCTTCGCCGACGCCGACGCCTGCCGCTACCTGGTAATCGTAGGTCTCGCCTTCGATAGCGCCGCTGTCCGTATAGGTCAGCGTCTCCAATCCGCTCGCGATGGCCTCCAGTTCGGCACCGTCGCCGCGGATGACCGTGTAGACGACCGTCGGCTCCGGGTCCCACGCGCTTGCGTCCACCGCCGTCCAGGTCAACACCGGGTTATCGGTATCGGTCGAAACCATCAAATCGGGCCCGTCCCGCAGTTGGTAGCCAAGCTCCTCCCAGGTCGCGGTTCCGGGCACGCCAATATAGGCGTTGAGCGCCGGGTACTCCGAGTTCTCACCAAGGTGCCACGGATCGTCATTGGTGCCGTTGAGGTCCAGGTCGATGTTCCATGTCCGGTAAATCCCGCTGTAGCTTTCAGGCGACTGCAGTTGCGCTGTTGTCTTACCCAATCCCGTGGAACTGGATATGTGCCCGGACGTGAGCGTGTCCCAATAGCTGGCGGTGACGGGATCGTTGGACGAGCCGACACCGCGCTGATGGCCGACCAGCCCGCCCTCGTTCGAAACGCCCGCAACGCGAGCGGTCGCATAGCTGGCGCTGACGGTGCCCTCTCCGTCGTTGGATCCGACCAGCCCACCAACAGCCGACGAGCCCTCGACGCGTCCAGTCGCGTAGTTGGCGATTATCGTTCCCACCCGGAGTGGACTCGCGTTCCAGCCTAGGAGCCCACCCACATTCCGCCTCCCGGTTACATGCGCCGTCGCATAGCTGCCACCGATGAACCGTTCGTTGGAACCCACCAGCCCGCCAACGTTCATGTCCCCTGTGACAGGTCCGGTCGCATAGTTGGAGACCATCCAGCCGGTGTTGTAACCCACCACCCCGCCGGTTCCCGGGAGCGGCCCGGGGATCAAGGTGAGACTCACGCCCGAAGGAGGATTCGGGGGAATCACTCGCGCCGGGTCCATTCCCGTGACCGCCGCGGAACTGCCGGCCCGGACGATGGTTCTGAGATTGAGTCCGACCACCCCCCCGACGTGGCGTTCACCAGCCACCCGGCCCGACACCTGAGCGCCAATGACTCTGCCGACGTTCTCCCCGGCCAGCCCACCCACCTTTTCCTTGCCGGTCACATCAACGTCTGACAGCCGCAGGTCTACGACACGGGCGGACCGCTCAAGAGCACCGAACAGGCCCGCATAGTCGCCACGACTGACGAACAGGTTGGCCAACGTGTGGCCGTTGCCCTCAAACGTCCCATTGAATGCCCCGAGAGTAGTCCCAAAGAAGCTTCCCGTGGGCGTGCCGATGGGAACCCAGCCGTCACCGTCGTTCCAGTACGTGTCGCCCGCATCGGCGGCGCCGCTGCCGTCGGTGTCGAAGTCGAGGTCCGCGTCCAGTTCGTATCCCAGGCAGCCTTCGAATCCGCATCCCATCCAGTCGAACGGCGAGGGGAATGCGGAACCATACTCATCGGCCAGCGAGTGGCCATCGCCGTTCACGTCGTGACGCACGGCGTCGAGCTGCGCCAGGGAGTCGATCTCGATCAGCCCGTCCCCGTCACTGTCGTAGTTGTATCCCACCGTAACCGTCAATCGCCGGGTCGCGCTCGAATTCGATCCGTCGGCATCGGTTGCCGTCACCGTGAGGATCGTGTCACCGGCACTCTGCGGCGTGACGGTGACCATCGATCCCGAGGTTGCGACAGTCGCAACACCGGTCACGGACAAACTTGCCGAAAACGTCAGCGCGTCGTCGTCCGGGTCCTGGAATGCGCCGCTGACATCCACCGTCTCGGCCGCGCCGCCGACTTCGAGTTCCACATCGGCCAGCACCCCCACAGCCACGGGGGGTTGATTGTCCTCGCCGACCGTTACCGAGACCGGCGTGCTGCGCGCGAACTCCCCTCCGTCAATCACCGCCGCCACCCAGTAGGTGTTGCGGCTGTTGAGCGTTACACCGGTGCCCGTGTCGCGGTAAGTGCGTGTGGCAAGCGCGGTCGCCACGGCCTCAACCGTGGTGCCGGCCTTGCGGTAGAGGGTGTAGCTGACGCTCGGTGCCGGGGACCACGGCTGTGTGTCCAGCGCGGTCCAGGAAAGATCCACCTGCGCCTGTCCGTCGGTGGTTGACGCCGTCAGCAATGGCGCCGTTCGGACCTGGTAGCCGAGCTCCTGCCAGGTCGCCGTCATGTTGCGGTCGTGGTCAACCGAGAGCACGGGATACTGCGCGCTGGTGCCAAAATCCCAGGGATCGTCCGCCACGCCGTCCCCGAAATCGCCGTCCAGGTCCAGGTTCCACAGTTCGTAGATTCCGGCGTAGTCCACGGGAGACTGCAGATCGGTAGTGGTTTGGCCCGCAAGGCCAATGGCACGCAACTCGGTTCCGTCATACAAGCCGTTGTCGTTCGTGTCGTTCGCACCCACACCCACGCGCGAACCGGACCGGTCGATATCCCAGTAGCTCGCGATCGTTCGAAGGGACACTTCGGTCCCGACGAGTCCGCCGACCGCCGCATCGCCGGAAACCGCGCCGGTTGCGTAGCTCGCCTCAATTCCCCCGCAGGTGCCGCCCACGAGTCCGCCGACGCCGCCGCCATAGGGCAAATGTTCGGTCGCACCGAACCGGCAAATGGCGGCACGTACCGACTGCATGTCCGGGAGGCGCGCGCCGGTACCCGATACGAATCCCGTCGCGTAGCTCGCCCGTATATCCTGGATGAAATCGCTCGACGCTCCGACCAGACCACCAACCGAGTTCTGGCCGGAAACGTTTCCGGTGGCGTAGCTGGTCTCAATCCGGTTCAGCATCTGGTGCCCGACCAGTCCCCCGACCGCAACCGCACCCGAGGTGTTCACGGCCGCGTAGCTGTGCTCCACAACTCCCCAGGTTCGGCCGACCAGCCCGCCGACTTCGTCGTTGCCGGTCACCTTGCCCGCCGCGCCGTTGCGCGGCACTGACGGATAGACACCGCTGCCGAAAAGGCTTCCCACCCGGTTCTGACCCGTCACCTGAACGTTTGTCAGCCGAACCCCGCGCAAAACGCAATCGTCACCGACATAGCCGAATAGACCCACCCCGTCCTCGGTGCCCCGCTGGATGAACAAATTGTCGATGCCGACCCCGTTGCCCTCAAACGTGGCGTCGAACGGGGCTCCCTCATCTCCGATGGGATCCCACCCGGCGCCCCCATTCCAGTACGTATCGCCCGAATCGATCGCGCCGCTTGAGTCCGTGTCGAAGTCAAGGTTAGCGTTCAGCTCGTAACCGGTGCAGCCATCGGTAGGACATCCCATCTCCAGCGCGCCCGACGGAAATGCATCGTAGTATGCCTGCCAGATTGCGCCGTCCACGATGCCGTCGCCGTTCAGGTCGTAGCGCATCGCATCGATCTGCGCCACGCTCGATACGTCGATCAGGCCATCGTTGTCGCTGTCGTAATCCTGGTTTCCCGCGGAGACCGTGACCGTAAAGCTCTCGACCGCGCTTAAACCCTCTGGATCAACGGCGCGCAGAACAACGACCACGCGGCCGGGCGACCCCGGGGTCAGAGTCACGGTCGAGCCGGATACACTGATCTCCAAACGGTCGGTGTCGCTCGACAGTCCTCCGTAGGCCAACGTGTCCATGTCCGGATCCGAAAACACGGAGTCCAGGTCGATCTCGATCGCGTCGGAACCCGGAGCCACGGTCCGGTCGTTTTGCACGTTGCCCACGGTCGGGGCTTCGTTGCGGCTTTCCCGGGCGATGTCCAACGCATTGACCGCGGCAGGCGCCATGGCAATGCCTGCGCCCGAGTCGCGGTCCGCGCCGGTTGCCTCGATGTCCAGGGCCATGCTCGCCGTCGCCGTGCGAAGCTGTGCCTGGCTGACGTTGCCGGGGCCGCCCGCTCCTTCAAGCACCAGCGCTGCAATTGCCGCTGCGTGCGGCGCCGCGGCGGACGTGCCGCAGAACGGCGAAAAACCGGGCGTTGCCGTCGTCACACAACCAGCGGCAGCGAGATCCGGTTTGCTAAGCAGCTTCCCGCCTGTCGAACTGAAGTTTCCCGCCGTAATCGCGGTGCCGTCCGGTTCGAAAAAAACGCGGCGCGGCCCGTCGGAACTGTCGGTGAGTACCGACTCGGTGCCGTTGAAGACGCCGCCGGTTCCGCCTGCCGTGCGCACGTCGACCTGACCGATCCCAAACGCATTTTCCGCCGCGGAATGACCAAACGTATTGCCGGCGGTGGCAATTTCCAACTGTCCGCCGAACACCTGCAGACGCAGATAGCGGTCCGAGCCCGAAGCCTTGACTACGACCAGGCGAACATCGTCGTCGCTGAAGATCAATGCATCGATGACCTCGATCGGATCCTGCGAGCCGTCCTGCGTGTTCGTCGAACTGCCGACTACGTTTCCGTCGGCGTCGATGAGAAACAGGTCGTAGTCGTTCGTTGACGCACCCCACGGGTCCGCCCACTGCAGAACGATGAAATCGCTCCAGATGCCTCCGAATCCGAAGCTGCCCGGCGCCAGCTTGTTCTCTTCGGCGCCGCTTTCAAATTCGTGGCGAACGCCGACATTCTCACCTTCCACCATGAGCGCGGAACCGGCATTGTAGTCTCCCTCCCAGACGCCGGACGTGCCGTCGTTCTGATTCCCGTTGTTGCCCGCCGCGGAAAAGTAGTAGCACCCGTCGGCAACCGCCGCGTTGACGCCCTGCGCGATCAGGTCGTCCTGGAACACCGCCTCGTCGGCATAGCCAATATCGTCGACGATGACGTTCGCGCCGGCGTCGCAAAGCGCTTCGATGTTGGACGCGAACCGAGCTTGGCCCCCCGAGCCCGTCGCGAAGTACAACTCGGCGCCCGGTGCGAGGTCGTGGACGATCTCGAGGATCGCGGTACCCTCGTCACCGGATCCCGTCTGCCCGGACAGTACCGTGACGCGCCCGGGCAAATCACCGGAAGCCTGGCGGTCCGCCAGCGTCCGTACACCGTTCGAGATGACCCCGATCCCGATACCCGTACCGTCGACGCCATAGGTGCTGCGCGCGCTGTCCGCGCGGTGCGCCCGATCGCCCTCGGACGTATTGGCCTTGCTTGCGGCTGCGCGAAAGGCCGAGCCGGCAGTCGTTGCCTGCCGCGTCCTGGCCTCGTCGGCGGGGCGGATCGTCTGCACCGCATCCAGTTCAGCAAGCGCCACCGCGGCTTCCGGAGTCAGCCGCGCCCGGATGGACCGGTAACGGGGGACCTGGTCGAGTATTTTTCCACCCAGAGCCCGGATGCGCCTGAGCACCTCCGGTGTCACGTCCGCCCGAATATCGACCAGGACACGCTCGTCGCGCATCTGGGTACCGGCTGCGCGCTCGGGCGGATCCTGCCGCTTCCGGCGCCCCTCCAGCAGACGGGAACTCACTTTGCGCTCGGCCGGTGTGCGCAATGCCTTCTTCGCGAGAATCTCTCCGATCCGCTGCTTTTCGGCCGCTCGTGCTTTTCGGGCCGTCCGAGAAGCCGCGCCCATGGAATCCGGGGTTTCCGCATACCAGTCGGACACGAAGCTGACGGCGGCGTTGCCCACCGTGTCGCGAAGCGAGTGAGCCGACGGGTACACCGTTTCCGTGTAGGTCACGGAGACAAAGCTCTCCGCGTCCGGGACGGCAGGACTCAGGGCAAGCCAGACGGAGTCGCCCTGCACCGAAACGGTTTGCACCGAATAGGCTGCTTCCTGGCCGACCACGGAAAAGGAATCGATTGCCGGGATCGAGCCTTCGTCCAATGGCTCATCGAAAGCAATCGATACCTCGCTGCCGGCCACGGAAATCGCTTGCGAGGGAACCGGGGCCGGCCTCTGTCCGTCAATTCGATGACCCGGTTGATCCGGCATCGCGGGGGATTTCAACCGGGCGGGGTTTTCGGCCGCATCCCTCATGGCCCCGTTGAGTGCCAAACCGTCGGCCGGGACCGCGATGCCGTCCGAATCCATATCACCGTCTGCAATCCGGTAACGGAACACCAGGTCCGTCGTGTTTGAACCGTTCGAGTAGATCGCCTGGCGCTCCCGGTCGCCGACCGTCAACGCGAGCGACGGCGTGCCGACGCTCTCATCCACAGCTACGGGTTCGTTGAACGTCACCGCAATCGAGATCGTCTCTCCGATCCGGTAGGTGTCCCGACCCTGCTGAGGACTGGATTCGATCGAGACCGCGACCGCTACGGGAGGAGCCATGTCCGGAAGTGATTCGAGGCGTTCGCTGGCGCTGGCGCCAAGACAGAACATGAGGACCATCGGGAGACAAAGCGAACGGACGGTCCAAGGGTATGCAGAGTGCCCGATGGACGCCCCGGGCGCCAAGCTTTCGGCAAATGCGCGATGTAGTCGCACTCAAATACCTCGAACCGGCAGGGGAATGCGCCAAGGCACGGCCAACCAACCCCATGGGTACGCAGGCTCGAAACGACTCAAGCAAGGCTGCTTGGCAGTCATCACGAGGTTGAACAAATTCTGCACCGGCCCGGACCATTTGCATGGAGCGGTCACGACACCGAACCACGCAGATGCATTTACCTGTATAGCATCGCATCGGTTCGCAGAAGTCCAGACCAGGCGCCCAATTATCGATGAAAGGAGTAATCCACTCTGTTCAATCCGATGGCACACCAAATCCCGGATCATCACGGGTGCCGCCGTCGCCGCGCCCGAACCCGTTACGGTGGATGTGCGCGCGGACGTGACGCCCGGACTGCTGGCCCGCATCCGGGCGCTCGGGGGAGAGGTGCTCAACGCGCAGCCCCGGTATCGGGCCGTTCGCGCCCGGCTGCCGCTTGATGCGCTGGAGGTGCTGGCCGAGGCCGACGCGGTTCAGACGATCCGTCCGGCCGGGGAAGCGACAACGCGGCAGCCGCAATCGGCCACCGCTCACCGGCAGCCGGCGACCGGTCTTTTGGCCGGGCACCGGCGGGATGTTCGCGGCGGCGGTGTTGGCGAGGCGCGGCCGAAGACCCAGGGGCGGGCCTGGAAGACTCGTAGTGCGCGTCCACTTCTACGGGCGTGGTGGCGCGCAGCGTCCATTCCGCCTCGGTCACCTCGTAGCGGACGTAGTTGTCGAGCAGCCCGGTGAGATCGTCGATGCAGTCGCCGTCGGCGTCGGCGCATCGCCGTCGCCCGGACACGGGTCCGATTGGGCGCTGACCACCGCTTGTATCGGCATCGGGGTGGCCAGCAACGCGGCCAGCGCAAACCGCAGACCCCCGCGCCCGAAACGCCGGGCAGGCACCGTCACAGTTCGCCCCGGTCAGGCACGGTCGAAAGATTCGTCAGGTGCCCTGTTGGGCTCGACAGCAGGCTCATCACGGCGATGGACTGATCCGAGTCCACCGTGAGCCGCCATTTGCCGGTGCCGTCGCCGAGGGCCCCGCTCAGACCCTCGCCGCCGTTCTCCAGGTTCGCCGCCAGTATCGTCCGCGAAGCACCCGCCGGAACCGTCAGAACCACCGCCGAGCCCGGCGATGCGCCCGCATCGTCGACTCCCGCAATCGTCACCTCGGCATCCTCCGTACCCGGGTTCACCAGGCGCAGGCCGCTCACCTGGTTGGGGTTGCTGCCCGGGTTGAAGATCGCCACCCGGTGGCTGTGCCCGTCGCCCGGCGCCAGATCGTGCATCGAGGTCAGAAAGCCGTCCGCCGTGCGGATGTACGAGAGCACCTCGAATTCCAGCTCCGACTCCAGTACCAGGCGCCAGTCGCCCGCGCCGGCCTCGACTTCCCCCGTCAGTCCCTTGTCCGCATTGCCCCGCTCCAGGTCGTTCGAGTTGAAGTGCGCCGTCTCGTTCGCACCCATGGCCAGCGTCAACGAACCGCGCTGCTCCCCGGCGTCGTCGATGGCCGCAATCGTCACCTCGCCCGCTTCCCCGGAACGATTGATGACGCGCAGGAACCCCTGCCGCCCGGAGGCATCCGACGCCGCCAGGAAGAGCGGCGCCAGCGCCGGGCCGGTCACCGTCACCACGAAGGTCTGCGAGACCCGCTCGTCGCGCCGGTCCGCCGCCGTCAACGTCACTACGGCAACCCCCCGCGCGACGCCACGGATGGTCAGCACCCCCTGCCGGCTCACTGCCACCGTGGCCACCGCGGTATTCGACGAGACCACCGAGTAATCCAGCGCCCGCTGGTTGCGATCATAGAAGTGCAGCGTTATGTCCAGTTCCAGCACGTCACCGGCCGCCAGCGTCTGCGGTCCAACCTCCCGTTCCACCACAGGCGGGATGTTCGCGGCCCCGCCGCCGCCACCGCCGCCTCCGGAACCACCACCTCCGGAACCGCCGCCGCCCGTTGTGGCCGTGGTGGCCCCGGCCACCTCCGAGACGGCGCCCGCGCCAGCGCCGTTGATCGCCGAGACCCGGTAGTGGCGCGTTTCCCCAGGATCGAGGCCGCTTCTGTCGTTGTGGCGCGTGTCGGTGGCCCCGGTGTTGTCGACGAGTTCGAACCACCCCGTACTGCCGTCCGGCGACCACTCGATGCGGTAGGCGACTATGGGCGTATCGCCGCCGTTCTCCGGCGCTTGCCAGGACAGGTCAATACGGTCTGTGCCGTTCGCTCTCGCCGCCAACGCCCGGGGCGGCCCGGGCGGCCCGTCGTCGTCCTCGATCGTCCCGGTCGCAGTCGCCCCGCCGCCGGCCAGGGTCGCGCCCAGGGCGCCGCTCAGCCGTACCGTGAACGTCTCGTCGGCCTCGTTCTCCGCATCGTCGAGCGCCGCCACCGCGATCTCGCCGGACAGTGCGCCCGCCACAAGGGCGAGCGTCCCCACCGCGCCCTCGTAGTCTGTCCGCGACACCGCCGTGCCGTCCGCTGTCGTGTAGTCCACGAGTACATCGGTTGCCGCAGCCAGGCTCAAGCCCACCGGAAAGATCAGCGTACCCCCTTCCGCCGCACGCGCATCCGCGATCGTCAGCACCGGTGTCTCGTTCTCGGTCACCGCGACATCGACCGAATCCGCCGGCTCGCCCTCGTAATCGCCGCCGCGCACCCGGTGCTCGAGCGTCGTCTCGTCGGTCAGCGCGTCGCTGTCCTCCGCCGCCTCCACGGTCACCGCCCGCGGCGCGTGCCAATCGTCCGCATCGAAGCGCAACGACGCGGGATTCACCCGTATGTCCGAACTCGGCGGACGCTCCTCCACCGTTATCGTCACCCGGGCGGTGGGCGCGCTCTCCAGACGCACCGTGTACGTTGCCGCACCGCCCTCCGGTACGTCGAGCGATTGCTCCGAGACCGCGACGCCGCGCTCGTCGTCGTCCTCGAGCGCCACCGCCACCTGCGCCGGCATCCCTTCGCTCACCCGCTCGGGTAACCGCCCGAAGGCGATCTCCATCCCCTCGCCGTCGTCATCCACCGCATCGTCCACGGCGTTCACCGTGAAGGACCGCTCGGTGTCCGAGGCGCCGAATGCCAGCCGCTCCGGCACCGACCAGTCGGCCGGCCGCGCCCCGTCCGTGCCCCGCACGACTACGGGTATTTCCAGTGCCCGCTCCGGCGGGGCGCTCAAGGACAGTGTCACCGATGCCCCGGCGCCTCCCTCCGACGCGGTCGCATCCGCCGCCGCGAACCGGGCATCCAGGTAGGGATGATCGTCATCGCCCAGCGCAATCGTCGCGGTCGGCGTCGCGCCGAGCCTTACGCGCTCCGGCAAGGCCCCGAACCCGAGCGCCACCGCTTCCCCGTCGTCGTCCTCGGGGTCGTTCACCGCCGTGACCGTGAAGCGCCGCTCCGTGTCCGCCGCCCCGAACGCCAGTTGCGCCGGCACCCCGGACCAGTCGGACCCGGTCGCCCCGTCCGCGCCCTGCGCCGTCAGCGGAATCTCGAGCGACCGCTCCGGCGCCCCATCCAGACGCACCGTCACCCGCACCGAATCCCCTTCCGATACCGCGTAGTCCGCCGCCTCGAACGACACCGAGACCTCCGGCGCATCGTCGTCCTCGATCGTCACCGTCGCCGCCGAGCGGCCGCCCGCGAGCGTTGCAACCGAGGCGTCGCTCAAGCGCACCTCGAACGTCTCGTCGTCCTCGTCGTCCCCATCGTCCGTCAGCGTCACCGCGATCTCCGCCGTGGTCTGCCCGGCCGGAATGCGTACCGTGCCGCTCGCCGCTACGTAATCCGACCCCGCGGACGCCGTCCCGTCCACCGTCTGGTAATCCGCCGTTGCCTCGCTCCCCGCCGCCAGGCTCAAGCGCACCGTGAACGTCAGGGTGCCGGTGTCCTCGCGCGCCCGCACATCGTCGATCGACAGCACCGATGCCTCGTTTTCCACGACCGTCACCGCCACGTCCGAGGCCGCCGTGCCCTCGTAATCGCCGCCGCTCACCGCATGCTCGAGGGTGGTCGCGTCGGTCAGCGCATCCGTATCCTCCCGCGCCGTCACCCCCACCGGCACCGGCCGGTCCCAGTTGCCAGAGGTAAACTGGAGCGTCGCAGGGCTTACGCCGATGTCGTCGCTGGCCGGGTTTTCCGATACCGTTACCGTCACCCTGTCCGTCGGCTCGCTCTCGAGCCGCACCGTATAGGTCGCCGCATCCCCTTCCGGCACCGCGAGCGACTGCGCCGAGACCGCAACGCCCCGCGTATCGTCATCGCCGATCGTCACCGTCGCGCCCGGAATCGCACCGGCACTCACGCCTTCGGGCAGCGTCCCGAAGCCGAGCGAGACCGCCTCGTTGTCGTCGTCCACCGCATCGGCGGCGGCCGTCACCGCAAAACTTTTCTCGGTCTCCAGCGGACCGAACTCGAGCCGCGGCGGCGCCCCCGACCAGTCCGCGTCTGTCGCACCGCTCGCGTCCTCGGCCGTGAGCGGGATCGCCACGTCCCGCTGCGGCGCCTCGTTCAGCCTCACGGTCACCGTTGCCGAGGCGCCCTCCGAGGCGGTGTAGTTCGCCTGTCCGAACGACACCGTCACCTGCGGCAGGTCGTTCGCCGGAATCGTTCCGGTCGCCGCCGACCGGCCACCGGTCAGCGTGGCCGGCGCCGAAGCCCCGCTGAGCGTCAGCGAGAACGTCTCCGCGGGCTCCAGGTCGGCATCGTCCAGTATGGGCACCTCGATCGTTGCCGAGGTATCTCCCGCGTCTATCGTCAGTGTGCCGCTCGTCCCCGAGTAATCCGAACCCGCGTCGGCGGTGCCGTCCGCGGTTGCATAGCCCACCGTCACGGCCACCTCCGCGGCCGGGTCGAGGGTCACCGCGAAGCTTATGGTCCCGGCATCCTCGGCGGCTTGTGTATCGGCGACGGCGAGCACCGGAAAGTCGTTGTCCGTCACCGTCACGTCGACCCCGGCCACCGTCTCCGCCTCGTAATCGCCGCCGCGAACCGAGAATTGCAGCATCGTCCTGTCCGTCAGCGCGTCGTTGTCCTCCCGCCCGGTCACCGTCACCCCGCGCGATACGTTCCAATTGTTCGCGTCGAAGCGTAGCGACAGCGGGCTCACGACAATGTCCGGGTTCGCCGGCGAAAGCGTTACCATCACCGTCACTCGCACCGTGGGCGCGCTTTCGAGGTGTACCGTAAAGCTTCCCGAGCCGCCTTCGGGTACCGTCAGTGCCGTCTCGGACGGCGAAACGCCGCGCGTGTCGTCATCGACAATCTCGATCGAGAACGGATCGCCGAACGGGTCCCCGCCGTGCGACCCATCGATTTCGATGCTCTCGGCATCGTCGTCCACATCGTCGTCCAGCACCGTCAGCGCGGCCGTGGCGGACCGCGCGCCCGCATCGAGCGTCAGCGGTTGCGGCGATAGCCGGTAGTCCCTGCCCGCCTCGGCGCTGCCCGAGTGCACGAAGTTAATCGTCTGAATCGAATCGAAGACATTGCCGCCGGTATCCACCGTCAGCGTCGCCGAACCGGCGTTCGCCTCCGTGAGCACGGATCGGTCCGCCGTCAGACCGAACGATGCCGCGTCGTCGTTGGTCAACTGAACCGTTGCGGTAGCGGCTGCACCCACCACGTACCCCGTGCCCGCCCCGACTGTTGCCGTGACGGCGCCGTCCGCCTCGATGACCGCATCGTTCTCGATCGGTACCCGCAGTTCCGCCAGCGCCGCCCCGGCGCCGAACTCCACCGTCGTCGGCGCTGCGCCGTCGATATACCGCCCGACCTCGGTTACGGCGACCGCCACCGTCAGCGCGCCGCGCGTCTCGACCGTGCGCCGTAGCGTGAACACCGCATCGAAGTTGGTCCCTTCCAGCGCCGCATCCGCCGCGGCCTCGATCGCGATCTCCGCCGGCGGGAAGGGCCGCGTTACCGCCACGGTGTAGACGCGCACCGTGCTGTCGCTGGCCGTGACGGTGACGGTAATCTCGGTCGTCTCGCCGGCAGGGAGATCCACCTCGTGCCGCTCCGTCTGGCCGTCCGCATCCGCCGGCAGGATCGAGACCGTCGAGCCCGAGTCGTTGGCGTTCGCAGACACCGTCGTCGAGGCCGTGCCGGCGTCCACCGTCGCTGCGTAGGACAGCGTCTCGCTTGCGAACCGCCCGAAGTCCACGCCGCTCAGCGCCAGCCGCGAGAGTGCCGCGAGGTCGGCGTCGTCCTGGACCGTGCGCAGCGCCGTGGACGGTGTCATGGGTTCGTAGCGGTTGCCGATGACGACCTCGGCGGTGATCACGCTGGCCGCTTCGGCCTGCGTATCGTTGACAGTGGGGACGCTCAGCACGGCATCGTTCTGGAGCGGCGCGAAGTCCACCGTCTCCGGCGGCGTGCCGTCGATCATGGCGCCGGACTCGGCAACCCGCACCTTGACCTGAAGGGCGTCGTCCGCCAGCCCGTCCCGGGTCAGCGTAAACGTCGCCGTCTCGCCTTCCGACACCGGGTCCGGGTCCGCCTCGATGGCCACGTGAACGGGGGGCGACGGATCGCACCAGACGCCGACGGCTTCAAGGCTAAAGCAGTTGTGATCACCCCAATCGCTGTGCGGACAGTCCACGAGCCGCGCCTCCTCGCCGCGGCACTCCAGGTCGTCCAGCCAGTGCTCGCCATCGGAACTGGGAAAGTGGAATTTTCCGGACCTAAGGTCGTAGGCGCTGTTGTGGTCGATTGCCCCTGCGTAGCCGAGTTGCCGGCAGGCAACGACCGCATTATTGCCGTTGAACTTCCATCTGTCGTCGCAGACCGTGCCCCATCGCCCGTCGTGCCAGACCTCGAGCCGCCCCTGGTCTGGCGCCTCGCCGTCCACGAGCCGCAACCTGCCGTCCGTCACGGAATGGACCTCGACGCGGTAGGTCGCCGAATCCCCGTTCCCGTCTGACGCCGTTACCGTAACGGCAATGCTCGCCGAGCCCGCTTCGCTCGCCGACGGCGCCTGGATGCCGTCCACGTCCGGGTCGGTGTCCAGCGCCACCTGGATGCCTTCCGTGTCCGGATCCGCATCCCCGGGCTGGATGTCGACCGACGCATCGCTGTCGGAGGGCGTAGCGGTCACCGTGGTCAACGCCTGGCCGAGACTCCCTTCGCCCTCGTATTCGAGCTGAAACTTCGAGAACGTGCCGATGTCGATTTCCGAGACACTGAGCGCATCCAGGGTGATCCGCTCGTCGGAAAGCGGCGGACGCTCGACATGGACGGCGTATGCCTGCTCCGCGCCGCTTTCCGCGGTGACCCGCACCGAGACCGTCGTGCGCTCGCCGTAGCTCAGGGCGACCTGATGGCCGGATTCTCCGGGGCGTGCGTCGGGCGGGCCGATCGACACCGATGCTTCCCCGTAGCTCGCGGTCGCCGTTACCGTGGTCGTCTCGAGATCGAACGCCGCTGTCCCGGTGTATTCCGTGGTGTCGGGGGCGAAGGTCCCGATATCGATGTCGGTCAAGCTCAGCGCGCTGAGCGACGCGTCGTCGCTCAGGCGGTCGACCGAGACGGTATACACCGTGGTCCTGAGCCCGTTGGGGGAGGTGACCGTCACGGTGATGTCCTTGGGCGGCCCGAAGGCGAGGCTGACCTGATGACCGGTGTCCGTGCTGGCGTCGGCCGGCGTGATCGACACGTTGGCGCCGTTCTGGGCGGCGGTCGCGGTCACCGTGGTCATGGCGACATTGTCTGCCGCGTCGGCATTGTAATCCGTTCGCCGGGGGTCAAACGCACCCATGCTGATGTCGCTGAGATCCAGGACGGACAGCGACGAGTCGTATGCGGGCAGAAGGACGACGGCAAAGTCGACGAAGCGGCGGGGCCACCCGCCCGTCAACTCGTTGCTTCGGTAGGCGGTGGCGCTCAGGCGGTACGTACCCGGTTCGAGCGCTCGGTCGGCCAGCACGCCGTCTTGCACACCAAACAGGGAGTACGGCCCGGGCGCTTCCACCAGCCGCCAGGTCAGGTCGCTCGACTGGTTGGCGTCGGTGTGCAGCAACTCCATCAGCAAGGCCCCGACACCCGCTCCGGCGTCTACCTGGGCGGTGATTCCGTAGGCGCGGGTCGGACCGCCGGTCGTCTCGATCTCATCGCCGTCATGGAGCGCCCGGGTGGACGTGACGGCCTCGTTTGCGATCTCGACCAGCGAGAAGCCCGTGACGGGGCTCTCTACCAGGGCGGCGTCCTCCGGGGCGCCGGTGACCGTGAACCGCACCGTTTTTGTGCCGAACAACTGGGTTTTATCGTTGTCTGTGCGAAAAGCGGTCACGATCAGTTCGTGCTCGCCGTTGGGCAGGTCACCGTAATTGGGCAGCAGGGTGAACGGCCGGCTGTTGTCGAGCCGCGTCAGGGTCCGGCCGCCGCCGGAGAGCGCGAGCGACGCGGTAGAGATGCTGAACGTCAACGGCACCGCGCGGATGTTGACATCCCCGTGCAACCCGGTGAGGTCGAGCACGTCGCCATCGGCGATGGTGGTGGCGCCGCCGTCCCGGGTGATCAACTCCACGCGATCGATGGTATCGCGCCCGGGCTGTTCAAATATGGTCTTGTCGACGGCGAACCATCGGCTCAGCCCACGCGCGGGCTGGCCGCGAACCTGCGGAATGGCCGTGACCCGGAATGTGCCGAACCGCAGCCTGCGCGCGCGCAGGTCTCCGTTGTCGTCGCCCAACAGGCTGAAGGGGCCGGTGAATTCCGTGCGGCCGATGGTCAGGGGTCCCGCCAGCGTCAGTGCGACACTGTCCACTTCCTGTCCCTCGCGGAGGTTGGCGGTGATGTTGAAGTGGTCCGGCCGGTTTCGGGACGTCAGGCGGGCGCCTTCCGTCAACGTCAGGATGGCTTCGTCGTCCTCCCCGTCGATCAGCGCCAGGCTTTCCACCGGCGAAGTGTCGGCCTCCACAACGGTAAAATCCACGCTCAGCGCGGTGCCCGCCGTACCCCCCTTGTTATCCTCCGGGTAGGGTGTGGCGGTCAGGCGATACGAGCCCGCCGGGAGGATGGCGCCGCGCCCCCGGTCGCCGTAGAGCGTGAACGGGGCCGCATTGTCGGTACGGGATTCGGAAAGGGTCGGGGTGTCGGCGTCGGGCGGCGAGGTCAGCAAAAAGGCAACGCTGCCGGCGGCCGTACCGCCGGCGCTGCCGGCGCGGATGTTGAGCCGGTTCGTGGACAGCCCGGCGACGGTGAGCGAGGCGCCCGTCGCAACGGTCTGGACGACCGTTTCCGCGACCGGGTCGATGAGGTCGAACCCGGTGAGCGAGGCGGCCGAGGTCGACCCGCCGGTGACGGTGAACCGGAAGTCGAGGCCCGCCCGGGTGCTGCCGTTGCCGAAAAACCCGCTGTACGGCGTCACCCGCAACCGGTACTCGCCGGATGGCAAGGCGCCGCCGCCCCCGTCGCCGTACAGTCGGTGGGGTGTGGCGTTGCTGATGCGGTTGGCCGGAGCCGGACCGCTCAGACTGAACCGGACGCTCGCGATGTCCGCGGCATCGACGTTGTCGAGACGAACGTCGAACGCCGTGGCCGAAGAACCGCTCAGGTCCACCGTACGCCCATCGGCGAGGTCGGCGACGTGCGCACCGTCGAGGTCGACCAGCGTCGCGACCAGGCTGGCGCTGATCCGCTCCTCTGGAACGACGGCAAAGTCCACCGGGCCGAGCCAGGGGCGCGCCCGTTCGTAGACGCGGTCGAATCGTCCGAAATAACCCGTGAGCTGGGGGGTAAAGAAATCCGGGCAGCCCGTTCCGACGATGTCGAGGAGGCCGCCCGTGAGTACGCCGATCAGGTACTGGCTGTCGCCGACGGGCGCCCAGAGACCGGAGCCGCTACTGCCGCCTTGCATGGCCTGATAATCGTAGTTGACCTTGATGTGGCTCGGGTAGACCTCCTCCAGATTGGGCCAGTTCCGATAGCCGACGATGCTGGCGCGGCTGAACTTCTTCAGATCCCCTCTCGGGTGATGCACTCCAAAAACGCGATAGCTCTCGGGAAAGGTCGCCGTGGTCCACCCGGACAGGCCCGCTCCGGCGGCCGGGGGCTGGTTGAGGCGTGCGAAGACATAGTCGTGCTCGGCTATGCGGCCGCTGCTCAAAACGGTGGCGCCCCCGCCGGTCGTGATCACGCTTTCGGGGGCCGCGCCGTCGCAGCCCTGGCGCTCGAAGAACCAGTGAAAGATCATGGTCGACGCCTCCCGCTGGTTTTCGACGCAGTGGTCCGCGGTCAGGAAAAAGGGAATCTGCGAATCGGGATCGGCGTCGGAGAGCAGCGTACCGGAACAGGCCCCGGTGCGTCCTCCCGCAACGGTGAAGAGGTATTTCGCCACGCTCGCACGGACCGGTTCGGAGACCGCCTCGGCCGCACAGGCGACATCGACCTGGCAATAGCCCGACCGTCCGATTCCGGTCGCGGTGATCCTGGTGGGGTCGGCGTCGAGGTGAGAGATGAGAGGCACGCCGAGTTTCAACCCCTCGGACTGCGCTTGCGGCGGCAGGTAGATCTCGATGGCGACGGCGTCGCCCGCCACGATGGGCGACCAGTACAATGCGGCCCCTTCTCCGACCCGGTCGGCGAGCGCCTCATCGGCTCCGATCGGGCCGACCGCGCCATCGGGGTTCTCCGGGTTGTAGAAGCGCAACTCGGCGCCCTCCGGCAGGGCGTCGATGGAAAGCAGCACGCGCAGCGCCTGTGCTCCGGGCGAGCGCAGTCCAAGCACGGACACCTGGCCGCCGTGCGCGGCCGGGTCCCAGTACAGGTCATCGGCGCTCACGCGTTCCGCGTAGCGGCCGGGCACGTCGCGCCCAAAGCCGACAGGGTGGGCCAGGAAGCGGGTCGAGGCTTCGGCCCGCTGCCGTTCCGCCTCGCGCTCGGCATCGGACACCGGCGGCAATTCGATCAGCGGATACGGCCAGGCGCCGCCGGCCTTCAACTTGATTGAAGCCGGGCGCGGCTTTGCCTGGCGCAGGTCGCCGCTCTTGCGCTTGGTGTCGATCGACTCGGCAGGCGCTTTGCCGGCCGCTTCGACCGGCGCATCGTGCCAGACCTCGCCGGGCACGTTCACAACGGGTACCCGCGGCGGGCCGGCGTTCCCTTCGACACCCGCGAGATCCGGCGCCGACAACAAGACGATGGCGGCGAATACCGCGGTACGGACCGCGGGAGTTCCGCTAGCCGGGAAGGAACTCATCGCCCTGTCCACGTCTCGCAACCGCTCTCGGTAAGCCGGGTCTCAAGCACACTCGGAGGACATCAAGGCGGTACCACCGAATTGCGGCGAGCAGCTCTGCCCGGCATCGCATCGCCAACGCGTGTCCGCAAGCGAAAGTCGATTTTCCCACGGCGTGTCGTCCCAACGTGCCTCTACAGGGAGTGCCTGCCGGTTGCGGTCGAGGTTTCGGCCAGACGCCCCGAAGGCGCCCACGGCCGCACGTCACCGGCGCCGACCCGATATCCGGCGCCCGTGCGCCGCCAGCGATATCGCGTAGCGCGGTGCGGTACCGACGTGCCGCGACCACGATTCCGATCAGCATAGTTCGAAGGCAATTCTATCGGAACTTTGCACCGCAGGGGACAACGAATAGGGACGACGTCACCAGGGAGAAATCGCTTTGCCGGGTTGGCGGCGGCGTCACGGCACGATGCACGCGCACCGGTAGCAGGAATTTCTGTCGAGATACTTCCCGCCTGGAAGCGCACAGCGACGATGTTTGCTACGTCGCGCCCGTCGTGTCCGCCCGCACGGGCAAGTCGTTCGAAGCAGACATCGTCACCAGACAATCCGCACTGGCGGTCTGTCGGACTTGTGGGTACTGCCAGGGTTTGCAAGGAGGAGAAAAAAGCGGCTTGAACGTCCCAGTCCGAAATTTTAGATACAGACAACTTGATACATGGTTACAAAGTAGGCGTCGAACGCAAGGGGCCTCGTCGATTCATCCGACGCCGCAAGGCGATCGGAGTGCCTCAATATCAGGCCAGTCCTGTCGTGCACGCACGACAAGACAAAAATCGAAAAAGAGCCCATATGGGTCCAGGATACGGATCTGTTCATTTGGTATTTGAGCACAGAACAACGTGTTAAAGTATGCAGTGGGGCGTTCGCCCGTCGCTGCATCGATGTCGGCGAACGGCTACGCGGCAGGGCCGTGGTCGGACGGCGAGACGCTGTGGGTGGTCGACGAAGCGGATCGGAAGACGTACGCGTACGCGGTGCCCGGACTGCGCAATCGTGCTCAAGCCCGCCACGATACCTGGTTTTTGACGGTTGCCGGTGCAGCGTAATTGGCGGGATTTGTTCTCGCCCAAACGTCGTGGACGACTGGGGCCAAAGGGTCCTTCTACCGAACTGATTGCGGCCATCGTGGAAATGAAGCGAATGAATCCGCGCATTGACCTGGTGGTCGCATATCAGCCCGCATATCTCGCCAAGTCGCTTGTTGAGCCACTGAATGTCATTGCGTTTCAATCAGGTACCTCCGCTTTTTGGAGGTTTTGCCGGGTACAGACTGCGCTGGCCGCGCCCTCGCTGGTCTTTTGCCCGCGTGCGCGCACGTGCTCGCTCCACCATAGGCGGGGCTATGCTTTAAGCTCGCGAGCACGCGCACGGAGCCCTCAGCCGGGGAGCGCGAGGGGCTTGCCTCTCGCATGTGAACCAGAAAATCCTGCGCGATCATCGCGGCCCTTGGTGAGATATGCGGGCTAGGTCCCGATAGGAGCGAGAGAGGACGCGCAGGGGCCAGCCGAGGACATCGTCCTTGTCGTGATAGTTGTGCCATTCGAAACGGTCGTCATCGGGATCGATGGCCTGGATGGCGGATTCGTAGTGTCCCGCTACGAACATCGGGATGTTGCAGCCCGGACCGTTCCGGGATTCAGCCCCTACCCGCGGCCCTCCCAGACTTCCCGCCAGGCGTCGAACTCGCGGGGCGACACGCGGTAACGGGCATAGTTACCTTCATGGAGGCCAAGGAGTTCCGTCTCGGCGATTTCGAGGAAGCGGGCGCGGTCGCCGGCCTCCACATTCGCCTCGACCCAGACGGCAACCCGGGCAGCGGCCGATTCGACGTCCAGGCGCCTGCGAACCACTTCGCCAATGAGTTCGCGCAATGCGTCGCGGTGGAGAAACCGGAACGGGTCCGGCTCGCCGACCAACTGCCTGATCGCGCCGTAGCGGGCCGCGGAACGTTCGTAGGCCCAGATGAAGAGGTCTTTCATCAGGCTGATGTCGTTCTGCTCATATACCATCAGGAGCGCATCGGTGTAGTAGTCGCGCGGCACGTCGTTGAACGAGAGTGGCGCAAGATCGTGCTTGATGAGGGGTATGTTCGCCGCGAGGCGCGAGACTCTCTTGTTGACGTCGTCGAACGCCTGGACATACGGCAGTTGAACGAGGCAGAACAGCGCCTGTTCGAGCGGGTGATGGATCGCCTGCGCCATGGCGAGGACGCGGTTGAAGCACTGCTCCACCTGCGCCGGCACTTCGGGAGGGCGGTAGGCGGAGGCGCCGATGCCGACGGCCATCGTTCTCAACCGGCCCGGGGCCGCGGGGTCCGGCAGCAGGTTTTCCGCCAGTATCGCGTGCAGGTTGAGGATGGTGCGGCGATTGAGTGCGACGTCGTCCGCGCTCTCGACGAGGAACTCGATGGCGTGCTTGTGGTTGAGGATCATCTGCGTCTCCCGGATGTCCCGGCCGGCCGCCGGATCTCCCAGTTCGATCAGGCGTTTGGTGTCGAGCAGGGAATAGGTATTGCCTTCCAGGCGGCTCGAGTTCCAGGACAGGTCGATGAGCATCCGGTCCAGGATTCTCCGGGCATGGGCGCCGGCGGGTTGCGGCGTCTCGTGGAACTCCCCCAGACTGCGAAACCTTGTCCGTTCCTCGGCCGAAAGGTAGGCGCTGACGTTCGGGCGGTAATCGTCGATGAACTCGCGCCGATACCCGACGGGCAGGCGCTGACCGGGGGGCTGCGAGAGGTACCGTTGCCGCAACTCGTCGCGAAGCCGGACGAGATGTTCTGGAACGACGCCGGCCCTTATGGTTACCGTGGGTGGTCCGGCGCGGGCCTGGACCCGGACATCTGCGGTTGGGGGTAGCCGGTATACGGTACTCCGTCCCCGTCCTTGCCTGATGACTCGACCCATGGCGACGAGCCGCCCGAGCCGGTATTGAAGGGTGCGCCGCGGCATCGCGCCATCGAGTTCACGGGCGATGGTCTTCACGCTGATGCCGTCGGGATGACGGCCGACGACCGCTTCGATGTCGCTGAACCTGTTCTCGAGCATTGGATACTGTAAAGTTGCGCGGTTTGCGCAATTTTTGCACGGTACGATTTATCGCGCAATTTATGTTGCGCGTTCAAGTGGCCGTGCGTCCTAATTCGCGCAATAGGTTGCGCGACTGGTTTACGCGGGGGCGCCTCTACAGGTTCTTGCCGGAATGGGCGGCGAAGAAAACAAGGGAGACGGGGACATACCGGCTGAACGTGTCCAAAGGTGCGGCGAGTCTTCCGAACGCCGCTCAGTCATATTGGCAGAGAGGGCACCAGCTAATTCGGACGGAATTGGGACGTCCAGCGATCGATGGGGCGAACGCCACTGGGGGCAGCCTGGGGATGCGGGCGGCGGGATGGCAAAGGCGGGAGTCTGGCCGAGAGACCTGTGGAGCTTTACGATGCGGCAGATTTGTTCTGGGAGTCGGGTCGCGGCGCTGTCCGCCGATTTCTCCCAATGGAAGACCATGAGGCGCGCGATGAAACGATACGTTGACCCTACGGAACAGCTTGTAACTGAGATATTCACGCGCGACATCAGCCGATCGGTGGAGTTCTACTGCAAACTCGGTTTCGAGCTGTTGAGAGACGATGGCGGATTCGTGGAGTTTGGCTGGGAAGGCCATCGCCTTTTCTTGAGCGATGAGTTCAAAGAGAAGATGACTGCCGCTACCGGATTGCCACAAGGGAATATCAGGGTAATGGTGCCAAACGTGGATGACTATTGGGCGTTGTCCCGGGAAATGGGCGCTCACGTTCTGTCGCCAATCAACGATCAGCCCTATGGTCTGCGGGATTTCACCATAGCCGACCCAGACGGATTCGGAATCAGGTTTGGGACTCGATTGAACGACCTGGCTGAGTAATCTGAATCGCCTGCCTCTTCGCAGTGAAACGCCACCCGCGCTTGCCCCTCGCTTGCTTGCGGGCGGTGTTGACGCAGAACGGGAAGCGCTCACATCTCAAAACACCTACACGCGAGTTCGAGGAATTGGCATTCGAAAGACTACCCGCACCTATGACTTGAATTCGAGGCTTGGCATACAATTCGCGGGTCGCCCGCTGGTGGCATTCCGTCTTTGTCGATCGAAATTGGTCGTAACAAAGTCGCTTTATATGCACCATAGAGCCAAAGCCAACCGTATGCAGCAGGACCCTAACGAAACAGCTTCCGGTAAACCCGGAGCGATTCAATGTCAGGCCCTGACAGTGCTGGCAAGACGACTCAACTGAAGCGCTGGCAAGATGTGAAGCGGGTGTAATGTCGGACCCGGCCTTTCCTTTAACATCAATAGGATATGGCGCCAACGGGCGTACAACGCGTATGCCGTTCAAAAGACCTTCATAGTCGGTGACCAGTGAGTCGCTCGCATTGAACTCGATTGACTTAAGTTTCCCCTTCCTCCGGAAGCATCAGCAACCGCTCGCTCCGCCACACGCGAACGACCCGCACGAGGTTCGGCTCGTTTCGGTAGACGATGCGAAATGGTGGTTGAATGAGCTCGCGCAGAAACGGTTGGCCGAATTCAGGGACGATACGCCCCATTGCGGGGTGGTCGGCCAAGACTTCGATTCGGGTGATGATCTGTCGGATCAGTCGATCGCCGACATCGGGTACGCCTTGATCGGCATACCAATCGCCGATGGCTTCGAGATCCGTAATCGCCGACTCAGCAAAACGGATGGAAACCTTGGGCATTCCGTCAGTCCAGGCCCAGGCGCGCTTTGACCTCCTCCAGGGATGACTCTCGCCCTGACTCGAGGTCCGCCAGTCCGGCGATAACCGATCGCATGAACGACCGTTCCTCTTCTGCGGTCTCGTAGTCGCTGACGGACTGTACGACAGCGACGCCGCGACCGCGTCTGGTAAGTAGAACGGGACGGTGCGCGGTTGCCACGTGCTCGACCACGCGGCCTGGGTTCAGTTTCAGGTCCGTGATGGGAACTACGTCCTCCGAAAATTTCGTTCCCATAGATGAATCTCAATTGGCTATTGAATGACCTGATAATAGCACCTGTAAACAGGCCAAACTACGTTGGCACTACGCGATCCGCAGCTGATCATGTTCCTGCGCCTTGTGGTGTTCTTTTCGGTCGCGGCAGCATCGCGAGTTCGGTCTTCAGCGAGACACGCGGCCTTGCGGTTGCTGCGGCCTTTCGAGCGGGAAGCGGCGGCATGTTCACCATTCGATGCCGAACCGTGTCTTCATCGCCGCGGTGCGTGCCCAAGGGTCGCCGGGGAGTCGGTCAATGAGGTCCGTGAAGACTCGCCTAAAGGACTCGGCCTGCATTGCTGCGGTCTGCGCAGCAGCCCGGTCAGCTCGCAGCAACGGGCGCACGTCGAGCCAGAGCCGCGGGT
Source organism: Candidatus Azophilus sp. (assembly GCA_965220425.1). Taxonomy (GTDB): domain Bacteria; phylum Pseudomonadota; class Gammaproteobacteria; order Pseudomonadales; family Azotimanducaceae; genus Azophilus. The sequence continues at coordinate 1,942,876 of OZ244830.1, forward strand.
GAGCCAGTTTCGCGAACATGCGCTCTTGCGCCTGGGCGCGGGAGATGGGGAGGCCGGATGAATCCATGTAGTAGCGAAATATCTCGACCACGCGATCGACGTCCAGATTGAGGGTAGCCAAACCCTCCGCCAGATCGTATAAGTCGCGACCCTTGTTCCTCTGCAGCAACGCCCTGAGTTTCGTTGCCAACATCTCCTCGGGCGAGAAGGTAGGAATGTCGGCTTGGCCGGCGAACCATGGGTTCGCTACTTCGAAGCGCCTTGCGACGGGCGGGTCGAAGGCTTCGATTTCGCGGGTGTTGATCTCGATTTTCACGCGTATCGGCACGCCGCTTCCGTCTTCGGGGTCGGCGCGGAATCGCAGCTTCGGAGCCACCGGGCTCTGGGCGAACTGCGCCGCCCCGAGCCACGGCTCGAGCATGGCCCTGAGGCGGTCGATGATGGGACCGATCGGTCCCTTTGAAGTGCGCACCAGGTCGATGTCCTCCGAATAGCGCAATGGGGTGGGCAAGTGCAGCTTGTTCAGAGCTGTGCCCCCACGGAACCGAAGTGCGTCTCGCAGGCCGGGGTCGCTGAACATCTCGACCAGCGAACGGCTTATGATCAAGTCCTGCTCGACCTGCCGGGGTTCCACCCAGGGGACTACATTGGCCCAGGCGACGATGTTCTGAGACGGGATCACAGATCAGGTTCAGGAGGACGGTGCGCGACGATACGCCACTTGGCATCGTGTAGCAGCGGGTCGGGCGTCAGATCCGGGTCGCGGGCCGCTCGCTCGAGTTCTGTCCAACGCAGGGGTGCCTTCGACTGCAGGGCGTCTAGCATGGGTTCCGCCAATCGATCCGCGCCGACCCAGTCCAGCAGATAGCCAAGCCGTTGAACCACTGACCGCTCTACCCGGGTCGACAGCGACGCGAGGTCGTCGGGTTCTATCGCTGGGGCAAGTTCGGCGAGGACGGTGGCGACGCTGTCGATCCCGCCGGACGCCTGCGGATAGCGGAGGAGGTCGAGGGCGGTCAACGCCGGCGATGAGATCTTCATCGTTCCCGTGTCGGTCTTGCGGTCCTCGACTCCTGCAAGCGGGGCGTCCATTGCCCTGTGGAAGTAGAATACGATGAGATTGCGCCCCGCGCGGATCTCCGATAGTCGTTTCCCGCACACGACCTGAAACTGCATGACGGCCTGATGCGTGGCGCCGTGCAACTCGGCAGCCTTCAGCAAGGCAACGTAGTAGGCTTCGTCCTCCCAACGCATCAGGGCGTCGATGAACCAAGTGGGCGGGGGGGCGCCCCAGCCGGCGTACTGCGGCGGGACGACGACGTAGAATCCCTGGCGCGGCCTCAAGAGCTTTCGAGACCGTTGCAGGCGCTCCGCGGCGTCCAGAAAGGATCGGTGCCCGACGCCAAGTTCGTCTTCGGCCTCCACAGCGGTGAACACCGACCGGCCTACGGAAAGGAGCTGGTCGATGTAGCTGGACAAGGCCTGTCGACTACGAACCATGCCCTATTATCCGCCTTTTACGCGGAAATATGAACATGTTTGGATAACTCGAAAGCAGTATGGGGGCTGCCGCGGGGGAATTCCAGAGATGGGAGGAGGCCAGAATCTCAGTTACATGACCTGAAGGCGCTTGCCGCCTTTTGGGTGTGCGAACCACGGCGTTGGGGAAGGGTGATTGACTAACATGCGTTGCCGGAGTGCGTCGGGCTAGTCGCGGAACGGGGCTGGAGCCGCGGAAGTCAGGTACGCCTGCGCGTGATTGGGCCAGATGGAATGAACGTACTGACCGGGCCTTGCTGATTCGCAATAATGCACCGACGTTCATGCTGCTGCACCGGGATTATGAGTTCGCGTGCGAAAAAGGTCCATCGTGTGGAGCCCGGAGTCTGGTCGCAAGGAGAGCTCAATGGAGGGCGTGCGACCGAAAGGAGCAGGCCTCCACAATCGTTTCAGGGAGCGAATCTGGTCAGGAAGGTCAATGACTTCCTTGAAATGTTCGTAGCTGCCACCACGCGGCAGGATCACGCCTATCGCGCCCATCTTGACAATCCAGCAGTGCGGCTGGGCTGAATCCTGGATGGCTATGGCGTCTTGCGGCATAGGGTACGGGGAGAAGTCGCAGAGGAGGGAGGGCACGAGGTCTCGATCAGGATGGGCGATCTGATCTCGTATTGACCTAGTCGCATCGCTTTCGGCGTAGCGATAACCGCTGGGGCCCAAAAGCGAGAACACAAGAAGGTAGGCTGTGTGTTTGGTTCCAAAGATGTCGAGTTCGACTTCGGTACCACGGCCGGCCTTGCGATCCGTCGCCGCCTTGGTGACCATCGCGACTGTTTGATCGATCTTGCGGCTAGCGGCTGCGTTGCAGTCTCTGCAGGTCAGACTGTGAATCGGCGTCGAACTTTGACCCCTCTTGTACCTTTAAGATCAATTAGTTAACGCGCCGATCGGCGTCCAATCCCCGCGCCGATACACAGTATGCCGACATCCGGTTCAAACGGGGCGTTGAGGGACATCAAAGCCATGTGGCTTTCCGGCATTTCGGGGCAGTCGACCCTACCTTGGCGCCGGCGTGGCGTCACCCGCGTCCGGGGTCAGCGCCGACTCTCCGACTGGTCACACCACTGGGCAGGTGTCGCAAGCGCTGGGCGGCCGCGAGCGTTGCGGCCAAGGGTAGGCTCTGGTGCGGGGTTGGTCATGGCGAACGAAGTTGAGCGCGTCTTGCGCGGGCTACGGGCGTAGTTTGGTAATATGCGCGCATGGCCTTGGTAACTCTCAAAGAACGCAATGCGATTGCCGTGAAAAAACGCGCAGACGCGCTGTCGCGCGTCCAGGTTCTTCTTGCCGATGTGGCGCGAGAGCATGGCGGCCGGTTCTTGTTGTTCGGGTCCGCAGCCCGGGGGGATGTCCGCAGGGACAGCGACATCGACCTCATCTCGGACTTCCCGATAGACGTCGAGCGCAAGGCGATTCTCGCAGCCGAGCGCGTATGCGCCCGGGCCAATGTGCCCTGTGACATCGTCGAAAAGCGGACGTGCTCGGACAGGTTCTGGGCCATCGTTTCACTGGACCTCAAGGCAATCCCGTGACACCACCCTCCAACGGTCCGTGGGTATTGGTCGACATCGATTTTCAAGACGCTTGCGAGCATTTCGATAATTCGCTCGTGATCTTCACCAGAGGGGGCTTCGAGAAGCCGGGCATCGATGGCTATGCGGCCACAATGGCGCTGATGCACTCGATGCAATGCGGATATACGTCCCTTGAGAACGGTCTCGTCAAACTCTTGCGTTTGTTGGGCGAACCATTCATTCAAGAGGGCCAATGGCACCACGACCTGATCGTGCAATGTGGCGCGGACACCGCTGATCGTGTGGCCATCCTGGAAAAAGACCTCGTCGAACACGCGCAAACGACCCGGGCGTTTCGCAACGTGGCCACGCGGCGATATCACCAACACTTCGATCCCGGGCTTGCACAGGGCGCTGTCCGTGCGGGCGCGATCCTGTCGAGTCGATTACCTGCCTGCCTGAAGGCGTTCAAGCAAGAAATCGACCCTCCGGATCAAGCGAACGACGGCGGGGGCGGCGGCCGTCTGTAGGCCGATCGGCCGTTCCGAGGCCCGAGATCGCCGCTTTTCCTGTCAGCCAGGCGCTCGGTCACGGCGCTGGCCCTATGTTGGCAGGTTCCCGAGCATTTGCGCAATTGCCCGGTTCACCAAGTCGGACGCTTCGTCTCGGTCCGCCGCGAGACCCGCATCCTTCTCGCAACGCTTTTCCTCCTGCTACCAACGGCGTGAAGTTGCATTAGATCCACCGGTTTGAAGTTGTAGGCTTTCGGGGCGGCTATCGACGGTGGTCACGATTCGGGGTTGGCGTCTTTCATCCTGAAGCTCTTGCCCTCAAGGACGACTGTTTCCGCATGGTGGAGCAGGCGGTCGAGTACGGCGGAAGTCAGCGTCGCATCGTTGTTGAAGATTGCGGGCCATTTTCGATAGACGCGATTGGTCGTGATGACGATCGCGCCGCGCTCGTATCTCTGGCTGACGATCTGGAACAGCAGGTCGGCGCCGGTTTTGTCGATGGGGAGATATCCGAGCTCGTCGAGTACCAGGACGCGGGGTTTGATATAGCGGTTGAGACCCTGCTTGAGTCGGCCGGCGGCCTGTGCGGCGGCCAGGGTGTTGACCACGTCGACGGCGCTGGCGAACAGCACGGAGTAGCGTTCTTCGCAGGCGCGCAGGCCGAGGGCGATGGCCAAGTGCGACTTGCCAAGTCCGACGCCACCTATAAACACGACGTTGCTGGCCTGTTCGACGAACCGCAAGCGGAACAGGTTCATCACCTGTTGCCGATTGATCTTTTTGGGCCAGGTCCAGTCGAACGCATCGAGGGTTTTCTTGACGGGGAAGCGGGCGAGGCGGATGCGCCGGGCGATGGCGCGGTCGCGGCGCCGGTCGGCCTCGCCCTCCACCAGTCGGGCGAGCAGGGGCAGGTGGTCCCACTGCTGTTCGGCGGCGGTCTGGACGAACTCGGCGTAGTGTTCGCGCACGAAGGCGAGCTGGACGGTGTCGAGGTCGGCGTGGAAGGCGTCGAGGTCGATTTTGGGTGGTCGTTTCATGGTGTGTTCTCCGGGTCGAGGTGGCGGTCGTAGTCGCCGAGGTCGGGATCGGGGAGGTTCAGTTCCAGGGCATCGCTGGGCCGGGTGAGGTGCAGGGGGCCGGGTTCGGACCTCAGTCGGACGCGGCTTTCCAACAGATTGGCGATGTATTCGCTGCCCAACGCGCCGAAGTGCAAGGCGTCGGCCAGGGCACGGGCGGTGGGCTCCTCGCCGTGGATCTCGCTCAAGGCGACGATCTTGCGGATGTGGTGGCCGGCGTTGAGGCGGCGCTGTTGCAGTTCGGCGTAATAGGTCTCGGCGCAGGGCGCCAGCGTCAGGAAGCGCTGCAGCAGCCGCTGGCGGCGGGCGCCCATGCGTTGGGCCAGCAAGGCCTTGGGATGATCCGGGTTCTCGAAGTCCCGGTGCCGGTCGTAGCTGCGCGGATGCCGGGCGATGAGCCGGTCCTGGTGGTAGATGCAGATCCGGTCGGGATAGGCTTTCAGCGTCAGGCGTTGGGAGGCGTACTCGGCGGGCACCGAGTAGCGGTTGGCCTCGAAGGTGACGCGGAAGCGGTTCGAGGCGCGCACCGTATGCACGTTGCCGAAGTCGTGGACTCGCCCCGGCAGCGGCCGCAGCCGATCCCGTTCCTCCTCGAACCGGTCGACGGGACGGCGCCGCGTCTCGCCGTGTGTGCGTACGTTAGCGACGGTATCGAGCCATTCCCGGGTGATCGGATTGATGAGGCTGAAGTCGGTGATCTTGAGACCGGCCAGGAGGTTCTTCTTGACGTAGCCCACCCCGGCCTCGACCCGCCCTTTCTCGTGACCGGCGCCGACGTTGCAGGGTGCGATCGTAAAGCCGTAGTGGTGGGCGAAGTCGACATAGCGGGGGTTGAACACCGGCGCCTCGCCGCTCAAGCGCCGCAACACGGCGGATTTCAGGTTGTCGACCATGATCCTCGCCGGCACCCGCCCGCCGAGCGCCTCGAAGGCGTTCAGGTGGCAGCCGAGGAAGTGTTCGAGCGTCTGCGAGACGGTGAACTCCACATACATCATGCGGCTGTAGCAGAGCACCAGCACGAAGAAGCTCAACCGCCGGCGCGTGTTGCCGACGTTCACCGATCCGTAATGGCCCCAGTCCACCTGGGCGCACTCGCCGGGCTCGAAGTGCAGGGTCAGGAAGGCCGGCGCCGTTTTCGGCCGCACCTTCTGCACGTACTCGCGCACGATGCTGATGCCGCCCGTGTATCCGTTGTCCCGCAGGCGCTGGAAGATCTGCGTGCCGCTGTACGGGTAGTGCTCGAGCCATTGCCGGATGAGCGGCTTGTAGGGATCGAGCTTGCTCGGCCGCGGCGCCGTCTGGCGCGGCCGGAAGGTGGGTTCGTCGAGCCAGTAACGGACCGTGCGCGGGTCCAGCGCCAGGCGCTCGGCGATCTGCGCGAGGTTGAGCGTCTCGGCCTCGTTCAGGTGATGAATGCGGCGGTACGTGGCGTAGTCGATCATGAGGCCGCCCTCGGATCGCGCAACAGATCGGCGAGCCGGCGCGGGCCCTGGTCCCGGCGCATCGTCGCCGGCTCGATCCCAGTCGGCCGATCCAGCGACAGCACCTGGTAGAGCGGCGCCTCAAAGGCGATCAGGTCGGCGTCGATCAGGACCCCGCGCGCCGCGTCGAGCCGCTCACCCGGCAAGCCGAGACGGGCACACACCGAGGCGTCGCCGTAATAGCTCAGGCCTTGCGCGTCGGCCACCGTGACCAGAAACAGATACAGCGCCAAGGCCTCGGTCGAACAGCGCTCCAGATGGCGCTCACGGACCAGGCGGTGATCGAGCCAACTGAACTGGCTCGGCACGGCGCGAAGCCGCTCGGGGCGGAGCAGGCGTTTGTGAACCATGGCGGGGCTCTCCTTGGAGGATGTCGAGCGCCAATTGTTGAAAACGCCGCCTTGATCGGGCTATGTCCTCTTGTAACGCGGTGCCGGTTAAAGAGGCAATAAGCCCTGTCAGAACAAGGGCTTGGGCGTAGGAGTCCTCTTGTAACGCCGCCATCGTTAAGGAGCCCGTTTTTTTAGTCCGATCAACGACTTGCGCCGATAAGTCATCTTGTAACGCACGGCGACCCCGCCGTGCATAGCCGGGGTTCGCCGCCCGCCACGCCGTCACCCGGGCGACATGCACGGGGCCGCGGAAGTAGTTCCGGTTCTGCGGTTTGGCCAACCAGCGCGCCTGGCTCGCCATCTTGCTCGCCTTGCGGCAGGCCGGTTCCGAGCAGTACCGCTGGTGCCGCACGTTGCGCGGGTCCGGGCGAAACAATCGCCGGCAGTTCAGACAGTTGCGTCGTCTTCGCTTCGTCATCGGCTGGGATCCTCCAGCCGCCGATAATGCGCGTGTCGATGCCGGACCGGGACGTTCGAAGAAGACGCACCGAAGAAAACGAAGAAACGCTTATTGGAAGCTTTTGGAAGAAGACGCCGCCGCAGAAAACGGCACTTTCACACCGGTGGAATGACTACACTTTCAGATCGGTGCTGGCACCTCCCACCGAAGTTGCCAAGCCGTCTCCATGATCGCCCACCAGTACGCCAACAGCACCCCGATACCATCAACGCACTGTTTGCCGTCGTGGCTATCGTTGGCGATCTCAAACCATCGGTCTGCGATGATCCGGTGATCCGACTTCCACTGCGTCTCCGCTGGCAACGCATACCGATTGTCGACCGTCCGGTCGAGAAACTCGGCGTGCTTTTCAAGGTATTCCTTGAACAGGAGAACCTTGCCAGCATGTTCGTTTCCGTACCTTCTGCAAACCGCCGCTTCCGCCTCCCGGTCGATTTGTTGCCTGACATCACATTTGATGCCGGCCCAGAGGATGGAAAACAACTCGTGGCTTTTCAACACCTGGCGTTGGCCGTCTGGGTTGGGGGAAAGCCCCTGCGCGACGGACTTTACCCCCAGTTCGAACGCCATGCCGATGTCGGATGCGACCGTGAATCGCATAGCGTAGGCGATGCCGCTGATGCCGAGATCGGGCGCGGTGGAGCTGTCACTTATCTGTTTCTTGATCCAAGCCGCGCTCATCATCCGGGCGCAGGCCTGAACGAATATCGTGTTTCCCGCTGCAACCAGCCTGGGCGGATTGCGGCGGGGGCTGACGTCGCTCATGTCGTTTTCAGCTTGGTTTGTGTGTTCATGCGCAGGCGCCGATTGCTGTGGCGCGCGCTGCGCCTCGCCGCCGCCTTGTTCGAGATCTTCCGCCGCGACTGCCGTCCGCTGCGTGCCGTTCGCTCATCCTCCAGCGCCGACCGGACTTCACTGAGCGCCGCCGTCGCTGCAGCTACCCGCCGTTCGGCGTCCGCCTCGATCTCCGCTTCGCGGTCGTCCAGCGTTTTCTTGCGCGCCGCGATCTCCGCCTGGGCCTGCTCCCACAGTGTCCCGGCCAGCCGCCTCGCAGTCGTCTCGATCCCGGCGGCGATGTCCTCCGGGATCTGCGCTTCCTGCTCCTCGCTCCGGGCCTCCAGAAACCGCTTGCGATGCCTCGATACCGTCGTCGCCGAGCCGCCGAGATCGGCAACAATCTCCCGGATCGACGGCATACTGCCGCCGTTTTCCAGCCGCGACTCGACGTACGCGGCGAACCGTTCGTAGGTGACGCCTTCTCTCATTTTTGGCATCCAGTGATAACGTAACAACAATAACGTAACGTTACGGTAACAAATGATCTGCAGTCAAATTTTTTTGCTGTCGTCGGGCTGGATCAGCCCCCGCCGTCCCCTCCATACCTCAGCCTCGCCACTGCCCCCCGGCCCGCCAGTTGACCTCGTGCGTAATGCCCGGGCATCGACGGCGACAGCCACCGCCCGGCGGTCTGCATCTCGACCAGCGAGGCCCCGGCGGCCGCGAGACTCTGCGCAGCGCCGACTCTCAGCGAGTGCCCCGAAACCCGACCCTCTATGCCGGCATCGGCGGCACGCTCGGCGATGATGCGACGGACGCTGTGCGGGGTGAGCGGGCGGCTTCCCGGCTTCCCGTCTTTTCGCACCAAGCGAAACAGCGGACCACGCGAAATCCCGGCGACCTCAAGCCACGCCTGGATCCGGGTGACGGTCGTCGGGCCGAGGTACTCGACGGCTCCCTGGCCCTCCTGGTCCGTTTTCGAATGGCGCACCGTCAGCCGGCCGCTGCTGTCCTCCTCGGTTTCAAGGTCCTCGACATTCAGTGCCGCGATTTCGGAGACGCGCAGGAGCGCGTCGCTGCCGACGGCGAGGATCGCGGCGTCGCGGAGGCCTTTCGGGCTGCCGGTTTTTGCGGCGATCGCCGCCGTCGCGTCCGCTTGCTCCCAGCGAATGCCGGCGACCTGGCCGCGGCCACGGTCGCGTCCCTTGCGCCTGAAGCCCGCCAGCACGCGGTCCGTTGCCGGCCCTGCCGGCGAGGCCTCGCCGTGGAGTTTCGACCGGAACCGGACGGCGGCGACGATCAGGCTCGCCAGCGCCGGTGATTTGCCGGCTTCGAATTGCATCGACAGGTACGCTGCCAGCGCGGTGTCCGTCAGATCTGCGCCGCGCAGGTGATCGTCGAGGGTGGAAAGGACCGATGCATAGGTGTTGCGGGTGCCTTCCGAGATAGACGCCTCGGCCAGGGATCTCGCGGTGGCGGGCAGAGAAAGAGGCGATTGGGGGATGAGGTCAGTCATACGGCCCCTCTTCTTCGGCGGCCCGCCGTTCTGCCTCGTCAGCCCGCTGCTCCATGGCCTCGGCGGCGACGCGCAGCGCGGTGGGGAGAAGATCGCCCAGGCTGTCGAATGTGGCGATAGCGAATTCGGGAGCCATCCGACGAGCGCGAGCCTCGCGCTCGTCGGCAGCAGCGAACCTGAGCAGGTGCTCTGCATCATAACGGCACAGCAGGCCCAAGGCAGAGAAGAACGACAGGGGGTGCCCGTGCGCAAAATAGACGATCAGATCGGCGGGCGTGATGCCGTCCAAATAGGGGTGATTTTCGGTGGTCATGAGGCCTCGTGTGTGTTCATGGGAAGGGGCCGATTGGGGTGCTATGCCGTTATCCGCCTCTTGGCTTTGGCCGCGCGGCTCGCTGATTCGTAGGCGGCATGAAGCGCTAGATCCACCGCCTGTGCGACGGTGAAACAGGTGGCAACTTTGCGTGAAATAGGCACGCCTTGGAGGCCAATGGTGGAAATCTCCCGACTTTTGTACGCCAGGAGTTCGATGACTATCTCCAGTGCGGATTGCTCGAACACGGGTGGTCTGTCACAGACTAAGTACTACCTTTCAAATTTTTCTTCCACAACGACCATCACTCGGCGCCATCATCCGCTCAATGGGCAAACGCTGGAACTATTGTCTGTCGGCAAGGCCACGGTTGTAGTGCGTCTTGGTGACGGTTCCTCGATGAAGATCCTGCGGCGCTGGACCGACGTGGACGGTGCAGCCTGTACGGAACTGGCCGGTGATTCAGTACTTTCCCTGCGCGGACTGCGCGAGCTGTTGGGCCTGTTCACGGCGCTGCGCGCGCACACTGGCAGACAGGCGGGCATTGCCGATGAGATGATCAAAACCGCTCGGTCCAATGGAGAGGCGGTGGACGATGATCAAGCAGAGGCGATTGGCGTTCCTCGAGACGGAGTGTCTCGAGGCGCTGTGGGAGCAGTTTCCGGAACGGGGAAGAGACGAAGTCACACGACACGTTGCCCGGCTGATGGCGCGCGCGTCGGTGAAGCGGATTCGGGCGTTGAGAACAAACCGGAAGAACCGGGAGGTGGGCGATGAATCGAGTGATGGATGAGCGCCACACCAAAATACAGCCACCGCATCTGCAACGCGCGGCCTACGTGTACGTGCGCCAATCGTCCCCGCGTCAGGTCATCGAACACCGGGAGAGCCAGCGCCGGCAGTACGATCTCGCTCGTTGGGCAAGTTCCGCGGGCTGGCCAGGCGAGCAGGTCGTCGTCATCGATGAGGATCAGGGCAAGAGCGGTTCGACCGCGAAGACCCGCCCGGGGTTCGCCCGTTTGATCGCGGCCGTCGCGCGGGGCGAGGTGGGGATCGTGATTGCGCTGGAGGCCACGCGATTGTCGCGCAACAGCCCGGACTGGCACCATCTGCTCTACCTGTGCCGCTTTACCAACACGCTGATTGCTGACGAGCACACGGTCTATGACCCCGACCTGTCCAGCGACCGGCTGGTTCTGGGGATACGCGGGCAGATGAGTGAGTTGGAAATCGAGACCTCCATCGAACGCATGGTGAGTGCACGCTGGAGCAAGGCGGAGCGGGGGGAGTTGTACACCATCCCGCCCGCCGGCTATGACATCGACGAACGCGGTCGGTGGGTAAAGAGCAGCGATGAGTCGATCGTGCATGCGATGGTAACCGTGTTCGAGAAGCTCGATGAACTCGGCAGTGCCCGGCAGGTGTTCGCGTGGTGGCGTGACCAGGGCCTCAAATACCCGGTCCGCCGGTTGCGTTCGCGGAGTCATCCGGTGGTGTGGCTCGCGCCCTCGTACGCGATGTTCCTGCGAACCTTGCACAATCCAATCTACACGGGCGCTTATGTGTTCGGCCGCAGCAAGAGCGTGCGTGGTCTCGATGAACAAGGCGTGGTGCGCACACGCGCACAGCGGGTCAAGCGCGACGATTGGCCAGTGGTGATCTACGATCACCATGACGCCTATATTTCCTACGACCGGTTCGTGAGGAACGAGGAGCGACTGCGGGGTAATGCCACCATGCGCAGCGCCGACCAACGCGGCCCGGCTCGAGAGGGGGCAGCGCTGCTACAGGGATTGGTGCTGTGTGGGCATTGTGGGCGGCGCATGAGTTTGAGCTACGGCGGCTCAACGCGCGCCCGCGTCTATCAGTATCGCTGTTCGCGGGCTCGCGCGCAGCAAGGCGGCAGCGATTGCCAGGTGATTGGTGGCAAGCGCATCGATCAAACGGTGGTGGACGTGTTTCTCGAAGCGACGATGCCCTGCGCGGCCGATGCGGCGCGGCAGGCCAACGAGGAGGCGCACCGGGAAAGCGAGGCGTTGCGCCTGTACTGGGCGCACCAGACCGAGCGGGTGCGGTATGAGGCGCAGCGTGCCGAACGTCAGTACCTGGCCGTCGAGCCCGAGAACCGAGTTGTTGCGCGCGAGCTCGAGCGACGCTGGGAGCAGGCGCTGAAAGAGCTTGAGCGCGTACGCGCCGAGGCCGGGCAGGCCGTCGCAAGTCCCGAGCTGCTAAGCGTCGACGACCTTGAAAAAGTGCATTTGCTCGGGCAGGAACTCCACGCGGTTTGGAACGAAGACAGCACTACGAACCGGGATCGCAAGCGGCTGCTGCGATGTCTCATTGAGGAAGTCCAGCTCAGCACCGGCGAGGACCACTACGCCGTGCGGATCGTGTGGAAGGGGGGAGCGACGACGGAACGCGAACTGGTGCGTGGGCCTGCCGGTTGGGCCCGCCGTACACCCGAGGACACGGTGGAACTGGTGCGCCAGCTCGCGGCACAGTTCGATGACGCGCAGATCGCACGCATTCTCAACAAGCAGGGTCGACGCTCCGGGCGCGGCATCCCGTTCACACAGGCCGCCATTACCTCGCTGCGCGGCAAGAACAAAATCCCCAAGTATGAAAAGATCGTCACTACCGATCCCCGCCAGGGACCGTTCAATGCCGAGCAGGCCGCGCGCGAGTTGGGCGTGACGATGAGTACGGTGCATCGATGGCTACGCGACGGCGTGTTGGCGGGTGAACAGCTCACCCCCGGGGCGCCGTGGCGCATCCTGCTCACTAACGAGATCCGGGAGCGACTCGCTGGGTCTGGGGCGCCGGCGGGCTGGGTGGGTGTCACCGAGGCCGCCCGGCGTCTCGGCGTGTCGAAATCGCTGGTTGCCTACTGGGTCAAATCGGACAAACTGGTGGCCGTACGGGTCACCGTCGGAAAACGGAGATGCTGGAAAATCGATGTCGAATCAGCGACTTGCGGCCAGCAACAGAGCATCTTTGAGCAATGAATAACGCGTAATTCCAAGAGGGCGCAGTATGAACGCATCTACGGCTTTCTGCGCGTCAAGTGCGATAGCTGCCGTAATGAACATCTTGTTGCATGCTCCGGCAAACGAAGAGGGTTTTGCCCCAGTTGCGGGGCGCGACGGATGCTGGAGTCAGCCGCTCACCGGGTCGATCATGTGTTTCCTGAGGCGCCGGTGCGTCAGTTCGTACTGACCTTTCCCTTCCCGCTGCGATTCCTGCTGGCCGCTGAACCCAAAGTACTGACCGACGTGCTGGCGGTGGTGCAGCGCGGTAGATCCACCTTCCTCATCCGCCGTGCCGGCTTTACCGTCTCTTCCGGCGCCAAGACCGGCGCGGTCACCCTGATTCAGCGGTTCGGTTCAGCACGCAACCTAAGGAAGCAGTCATAATACCCCCGTTGTGCAAGTCATTGATTTGCCTCGAACAGACTTTGTTGTTGGACCGACGGATCCCCATCGAGCACCAATTTGCCGGTTACTTTCAGCCGCTCAAGGATCCCCGCAACCGGTTCGGCGTCCAGATCGGCACGCTGAATCTCGAACGGTGCATACGGCGCGATCTGTTGCGCAACCAGGACGTTCGCCTTGATGAGGCGCATCAGCGTTGTGTCGCTCACGCCACTGTGTCTTGTGGCTTGCGCCAGCGTCAAGATGTCGGGGTTCCTGGTTGTGTCGTTCGGCGGCGCGATCCGGTGCTTGCGACGCACCGAAGCGACGCGTGACTGGGTCCAACGATTGCCCTTACCGGTACGCCGTCCGAGTTTACTGAGCACGCGCGCAATCTCGTCATCGCCATAGCGGTGCGCCATCTTGTCAATCAACTCGACGTCTTCGAGCGCCGTCTTGTGCGCCACGGCGCCCGATTGCGGTTTGGGCATCGTCAACGCGATATGACAACCGCCGTGCCAGTGGACGATCAAGCTCAGTTCCTGGGCGGCTTCGTCCACATCCACCACGATCTCATGGATGAGCGTGCGAGCGATCTTCTTTTTCAGGTCCACCGGACAAGCCGGGTCTTCCCACACCGCCACAAAGTCCTTGCCGAGCGTGCGAATCGCCGCTTCGTCGGCAGGACTGAGCGTGGGTGTTGCGTCGCTCAGGGCCGCAAGGGCACCCTCCAGATCATGCACGGCTTCGAGCTTGGCGTTCCAGCGTTGCTCAAGGACTTCCGCCACCAGACGATTGGTGGGATCGACTTGGTCGTATTGCGTCAAGGCCCGTTCCGCCTCGTAGCGCACTTGCTGTACTTGGCGTTCCAGCGCCGCGCGCCGATCGCCGCCCTCGGCAGACGACCGCTCGATGGCGGCGATACTGGCGTCGAGCCCGCGCGGCGAGATGACCTTCACGATGAGTGCGCCAATGCGCTTGTCGACGGTGGCGCCGCCGAAGCCCAGGCAATACCTGCCGCCGGTGGCAAAGTCACCAACGCACACATAGCGCGCCGCCGTACCGCTTTTGCCCCAGTAGCGAATATGCAACTTCCGCCCACACCGCCCGCACCGCAACAGGCCGGTCAACAAGCCCTGGCCGCGGCGGACCGCCAGTGCCGTCTCGTCTCGCCTGAAATTGCCGCCATTGCCGCGCATGACGTCCTGGTTTCGCTGGTAGGTGTCCCAGTCAATATAGCCGCGATGATGGTCGGGGAGAAAGACACTCGCGTCTGCCGCGGCACGCGGACTCGCTTGCCGGCGTTTGACCCCTTGATCCGCTTCGACCACCGTCTCGACCGGTCGCCGCCCGTACACATACGCGCCGCCATACAGGGGATTGTGCAGCACATCGCTAAGGAAGCTGACCGTCGGCAGTTGCCACACCAGCCGCAGGCTCCCGCCGATCGGTTTGTTCACCGGCAACTCGATCCGCTCCTCGTGAAACCAGCGATGCGTCTGGCGGATGCTGCCCAGTTCGCCGAACCGCTTGAACACCAGCGCCATGGCCTCTTGCACCCGCAGATTGGGGTCCTTGACGATCCGACCCGTGGCATCCATGACGTACCCTGGCGCCAGACAGCGACCCAACTCGCCGCGTTTGGCCTTGGCTTCACGGCCTTGTTGCAAGCGGAACTTCAGGGTTTTGAGCTCGACCACAGAGAGCGTGCTCTTGATACCGAGCACCAGTTGGTCGTCCATGCGATTGAGGTCGTACAGGTTTTCCGCATCGGCAATCAGCGTATTGAAGACCTGGCACAACTCCAGCAAGTGACACCAGTCCTTGTCGGTGCGTGACAACCGCGACAGCTCCCGGCTGAGCACGATGCCGACCTCGCCCAGGGCGACACTGGCCAGCAGTTGTTTAAAGTCTTCGCGCACGGGCGCGCCGCGCGCCGCGCTCATGCCGAGGTCGCGGTCAATAACCTGGACGCGCTGAAAACCATAGGCGCGAGCGGTTTCCGTCAACGCGTATTGCAGACGCCGACTCTCGGTGTTCTGCTTGACCTGCGCCAGCGACGACTGGCGCAGGTAAACCACGGCGTGGCGAGACAAATGTTCCGGCGTGATCTTTGAACTCGTGTCACGCGGGCTCATGGTCCGCCTCCCGATCGAGAACGGATAGGAGGGCTTCGGCCATCAGGGCGATCAGCCGTTGCATCCGTTCCGGATCCATCTCCGGATCCACGGCGGCATCCTGATCGGTGTCGAGATCGAGGCTGGTTTGCTGCATCGTTGTGCTCCGGCGGTGGCGTTGCCGGTATCTTTAAGCACGATGGGAGCTGCGCCGCCAGCGCGCGCAAAACGCGAACCGGCAGTTCCACTCGGTCTCCGAGCCGATGGCGAACCGCCTCCGGCTCGAGCATCCACCGTGGGATCTTCAGGGCTTTACCGCCGGGATCTCGCACCGTCGCGGCATGGCCCGCTCGGCGCGGCCACGCAACGACCTCGAGGCTTCTGTTATGGAGCGGATGAAACCGATAATGCACCGTCACCGTCGACGGCATGGTATTCAGCGTGGTTGTCGCGCAACCCGCACTGGCACATGCTGTTCCTCGATGGGGCCTACACATTCAGGGGCACCAAGGCTTCCTTTCACCGCGCCCGCCGACACCAACCCGATGAATTGGCCAAGCTGCTGGCTTCTCTCAGCCGCCGCATCGTCCGGTTGCTCGAACGGCGGGGCCTGCTGATTGCCGACCCGCAGCATCCGGTGTTGGAATTCGATGTCGGTTCCGCCCTGGATCAAATTCAGGCGGCTTCCGTCAAATACGGTATTGCCGTTGGCCCCCATGCAGGGCGTACAGCCCTCACCCTCTACAGCGTAGCGCCGGTGGACGATTCAACGGGTTGCGGCCTGCTGGCCCAGGTGGCCGGCTTTTCCCTGCACGCCGCCACCGTGTGCGAAGCGCATCAGCGATCAAAGCTGGAACGCCTGTGCCGTTACATCCCGCGCCCACCGATTGCCACCAAACGACTATCACTGGATCGCCGAGGCCGGGTCGTCTACCCATACAAGCGTCCCTGCCGTGACGGCTCGACTCAGGTTGTACTGGAACCGCTGGATTGCATGGCCAGACGGGCCGCTCTGGTGCCCAGGCCGCGCCTCAACCTCACTCGCTTCCACGGGGTGTTCGCACCCCACTGCAAACACCGCGCCCGCATCGTGCCGCACCGGCCCCGCGGCAAAGTAGACAACGACCAACCCACCGCCCCGATGAGCTGGATGCGGCGACTGAAGCGCGTATTTGCCATCGATATCGAGAGCTGCCCGGACTGCGGTGGGAAGCTCAGAGTCATTGCCAGCATCGAGGACCCGCCGCTGATCCGCCACATCCTCGCGCATGTCCAGCGCCGCGAAGCCCTGCTCAAGCGGGTGGCGCGTGCACCACCCGCTTGACCGCAGGCCACCACCCTCTGATCGCAGGGGCGTCCGCCTAGGGCCGCATTCGGCCTGGTACGGAAATTCACTCAATCGCGCTCCAGAACGTTCGAGGCCTAATGCTCGTGCAGCACCATTCACAAAGGATTCACCACGTTGCGGCAACCTATCCATCGACAGCAGAGCCCCGCAAGTACTTGCCTCAATCGCGAAAGACATCGGTTATAGTTCCTATCCGCCGACGCGTCCCCTGTCGCGTGCGTAGGCGACCCCCTGGTTGGCGGTCTGTAATCTGCGTTCCCAGGTCGCCGCGCGTGATGAATCCCAAACCGCTTTCCAAAACGGCTCGAAGGCGTACTGGTTTCTCAATAGAACTCGTGTGTGCTCCAGGTAGGTATCCAAAAGAAGCTGCTCGATGGCGCCGCCAGTATCGTGCTTGACCACTTCGACGAGAAACTCGGCAAACCTCTCGGTCTCCGGGGCTGACTGGTCCCAGTCGTCGATCATCAAGCGTCCGCCGTACGCCGCGTTGAAAGCAATCCACAGGAATATGAACGTCTCGTCATCGGTCACGGCAGACTGGCTGCGCTCGTGCCATGACTTGGCGCGCCTAAGTCGATCTTCGTTGTGCTGTCGCTGGGGGATATCTATCCCCATTCTTGTGATGTTCCGCACCGAGACTCTTCCCGTGTCGCCAATTGGCCAAACGCGCACTCGGGGTGAATGAATGTCACGCTTGGTGCGCTGTTGCGGGCACATCGTACAGATCGCCTGCCAATCGGCGAAATTTACCCGGCCTTTGAAGTGGTCCGGTAAATTTAGACAGGATGCTAAGGTAGTTTCCATGCGATGGGAGACCTACGATGGGACGCCGCAAATTCACGGCCGAGTTCAAGCGCAAGGTGGTTATTCAGGCCATGCGTGGGGACGAAACGGTACGGGCCATAGCCGCTCGGCATGGCATCAATGCGAATCAACTGAGCAAGTGGAAGACCCAGGCCCACGACGGCCTGTTGGAGGTGTTCGACAATGCCGCCGGCAACCCGGCGTCGCGGGAGACGGACAAGCTGATCGAGCAGCTCTATGCGCGGATCGGTGAACTGGTGGTGGAGCGGGATTTTTTTTCGCGGGGTTCCGCGCTCTGGAAAGAAACCGGAAGGTAACGTTCATCCTGGACGACGGGACCCTGCCGCTGACTCGCAAGTGCGAACTGGCAGGCGTCAGCCGCGCCTCGCTGTACTACCGGCCAAGGCCGGTGGACGCGCTGACGCTGGAGTTACAGCTGGTCGTGGACAAGCTGTACATGGAGTGTCCGTATTACGGCAGTCGCCGGGTCATGTTCCACCTGCGCCGCGAGGGATACGCGGTGGGGCGCACGAAGGCGCGGAGCCTGATGGCCGCGGTGGGGTGGCGGACCGTCCACCCCGGCCCGCGCACCACCAAACCGCAGCCGGGGCACAAGATTTATCCCTATTTGCTGAGGGATCTGGGGGAAATCCGCTCTGGCGAGGTGATTTGCGGCGACATCACCTACATTCCGGTGCGGGGCGGTTTCTTCTACTTGGTCGCCCTCATGGACTGGGCCAGCCGCTTCGTGTTGTCGTGGGAGTTGGACAACACCATGGAGGTGGGTTTCTGCGTGAGCGCCGTCGGGGAGGCGTTGCGCCGATACGGCGCGCCGTTGATCTCGAACACCGACCAGGGCAGCCAGTTCACCAGCGACGCCTTCACCCGGCCGCTGCTCGAGGCGGGGGTGCGGATCAGCATGGACGGCAAGGGGCGGTGGATGGACAATCGCTTCATCGAGCGACTCTGGCGGTCGCTGAAGTACGAGGCGGTTTACCTTGAGGAACTGTGCGGCGGCCACCACGCCCGGCGGGTGATCGGCGCTTGGCTGAACCATTACAATCACCGGAGGCCCCACTTGGCCTTCGCGGGAAAGACGCCCGCCGAAGTCTACTTCGCCGGGCGGACGGCTCACCTGCCGATCGCCGCCGGCTGACCCCCCGCGTTTCGCGGTGCCGTGCCTTGCGCTCCGGTCGCTCCGCTCCCTGCGCGCAAGGCACGGCACCCCCAGGCAAGGCTTTCCAGCGTCTGCCGCGAAGGAGTTGACGGCGGACCGGACATGCCGGACGATACGGCTTCAACGAGGGCAAAAAACCAGTCGGAAACTATCTTAGCTTCGCCCTCAACCTGTCTAAACAAACCCGACCACCTCTCTTCTCTGTTATCGAAGAAGTGGGATTCGGCTTGTCCCCCTCGAACGAAGGATGTATCGCTTCCTTGGTCGGCGGCCAGTGCGTGATCACGACGTCGACCTTTCCCACCTGCGCTGCCAGCAGGTCGGTCTGCACCAGGTGGTGATTGATACGCCGGGACAGCGTCCATTCTACGGCAAGCGCGGGAAGCTCCGGTCCGGCAAGGGGCACTACTACCAATGCAAGGCCTGTGGCCGCCGTAACCTGGTTTCGGACCCGGGCCGGCTCCACGACAACAATCGCTGTGCCATTGACGTCTTGGGTCGCATTGCCAACAAGGCCCCGGTCCGCGCCAGCTACCGCGGTGCCAAGCTAAAGTCTCTCCAGGCCTACTACCAGATCCTCGATTTCCTCGTGCGTCGCTGCGTGTCCTATATCGGTGCCGTGGACCCGGCGCTGATCGACGGCCGCCTGACCTTGCCGGCGGATCTGAACGTCCAGCGCGTAGAGGCGCGAATCCCGGCGCGGCGGTCTTTTTCGGTCGCCGCCGGGAACTGACGGCTGATGCGGTCGCATTCATTGGTGGGCGCCTTACGGTGGGAGTGGGACGAGTGCCGTTGACACCGGGCGACGGGGTCGGCATGTTGCGCGGCTCCCGTTACCGGTTGAGAACAACCCAGTAATGCGCCTCCACGATTACTACTGCAGC
Source organism: Candidatus Azophilus sp. (assembly GCA_965220425.1). Lineage (GTDB taxonomy): Bacteria > Pseudomonadota > Gammaproteobacteria > Pseudomonadales > Azotimanducaceae > Azophilus. The sequence continues at coordinate 1,962,214 of OZ244830.1, forward strand.
GAAGACAATGACCGACTACATGCTCCCAATGGGGCCGTGGTCGCGTCATTCCACCGCGTGATGGGAAGGCGACACCCGCTCGTGAAGCTCAATTTTGTCGCCGAGGAACAGCCCTCCCTGGACCATGAGCTCCCCCTCGAAATGGCCGTGGTCCCGATCATTCGTCAACATCGATTACTGACAGCCACACCTAGGGAGCGGTTCAACGCTCGGCTAGCATCGTTTTCGTCCAACGGTGGCTGGCAATGGGTCGGTATCACCGTCACCCTTGCGCTCGGCATTGTGGAATTCTGGGTCGGTCTTTCGAAATAGCACAGCGCGGGGCACGGTGTTGGAATGATGAAGGAGACGGTGAACACCATCAGCGGGTGGTTCGTCCGCATCTATGGCGAGGACGATTTCGGGCGGAACGTAGCAACGTCTGCGGCGGGCGGAATCGCGTTGGCCGCCTACCTGGTGTTCCGCGATTGGGTGATAGCTGCACTCGCGATGGTCATCGTTTTCCCGATCGCGCGCTTGGTCGCAACCAAATTGCACGACCGCAGGACTCGACATGCCGAGGCGCGATCGTCCACGGAGAATGCCAAGCGTCTGTGGGACCAACTCAGCGGCGAAGAACAGCAAGTTGTGGGCGCCTTCGTCCTCGCCGGTGGTTGCGTCCTCACGTGGGGCCAGATGAACAAAGCCGCCGTGGCCACAAGCGCCGTGGAGTCGTTGGTTGCACGAGGTCTTTTGGGGACGTCGGTCATGGTGGATGGTTTCGGCGAGACTTTCGTGTTGGACCCCAACCTCTTCGACACAGGGCAGCTACACTGGGAACCGCCATTTTGAAAGTGCCAACCCATCGCTCCCGCCGAGGTACGTAGGCACTGGCTCAGGCACCCGTGCTCGAAGGAGTCTGCCGGCAGGTCCTACCACTTCGGCGCGTGACCGTTTGCGGTGTCGTTTCGAGTGATGTCAGGCAGGCGGTCCGGACGGACCGGCGCCTTCTGCACCTGTCCATCAATGCACCACTGAATCAACCCGCGTTTGTCGGAGGCACCTGCTCGACGAACTCGCGTGCCATCAGCTCGGTGCCGATGTCGCCGGCCAACACCAGCACATCACGGTCGCGGACCGGCGCAAAAGCTTCCGGCGCGGGCAGGCGGCAGCCGCCGTCCCGTTCGACCCCTCGAACCGCGCCTGTATCCGCGTCGCGGCGCAAGCTGACGCCAGGGCCGCCCGGGAGGGATTCGAGGTGCAGGTCTGAGGCGATCTGGATCTTCATGGGGGCAGCATTGTCCGCCTTGCTCTCCTGGAGGGACGATTCAGGTTGGCCCTGGCCTGAACGATCTGTCCGGGGTGGCACTTGATCTGCACTCAGACCTGGGCAGATGCGGTACGGCTACCTCAGGGCTGGTTGCCGGGGAATCCGGGGCCATGGCACGATTAGCGCCTTTGGTGGCTCAGACCAACCCAAATTTGGGAGTAGAACAAAATGCCAGACCTTGAATCACTGGCCAGCGGCTATCTGGAATCCGCAGGGTTTCAGATACTCGAACGCACCAATGGATGCTTGGTGGCAAACAGGATCGAGTTTGGGGGGAGCGACATTCGCATTGTCCAAACCCTGCGCGCAAATCAGGCGCCAGGGCGAACCCTCCTAGATAACGTTGTCGAAATTCGTTCGAACTATCCCGACGCCCGGGCGACGATTCTTGCCCCGTCGAGGGATGGATTTTCACGAGACTACATCGCTGATCTATCCGCAGAGAAGGTAGCGCTCGTCGTGCCAGTACAGTTTTTCGACGCGCCATTCAAAGTTGAACAGGCATCTCGAACTGCGTCCGTGATTGCCGACATCCGTCGGCAGGCGGATTCGGAAGTGAGGATTCCTCAACCATACGAGTCGCATGGCGATGAAGGAGGAGGCGACGACCTTTTCAACATCCTACTTGAGGAGATGTCAAATCCTCGTGGCCCGCAAATACGGTTCGTCGTTGGTCGGGCTGGGGTGGGCAAGTCATATCTGTTCCGGGCGCTTTTTCAGCGATTGTATAGCGACTTCCTGGAGTCCAAGAACCGCCAGCGAATAAGTACGCGACCGATCCCTCTGCTCCCAGAGCACCTGAAGGGATCCAATGCAACGCGCATAAACCACCTCATCCCCTCTCTGCCAACATGACTGAGACACCGGCGACCTTTGGATTTACTGTAGGGCGGTGGAGGTGAAAACCGATGACCGCAGAGAGAGACTCGATGACATTGAATGAGATTTCCTATTCGGCCCTGGGGGCCGAGGAGCGTAGCGACGAGGCCCCCAGGGCCGGCCGCGCCAGAACGACGCCAGACCCGGAGGTTGTGGCCAAGCCGAAGCGACGCCAGTTCACCGCGCAGTATCGGCTGCGGATCCTGGAGGAGGCCGATCGCTGCACACGGCCCGGCGAGGTGGGCCGCCTGCTTCGCCGCGAGGGGTTGTACAGCTCGCATCTGGCGACTTGGCGCAGGGCGCGGCGCAAGGGCTCGCTGCGGGAGTTGGCCGCGAAGAAGCGCGGCGCGAAACCGACCGAACGCAACCCGCTGGCTGCGAAGGTGCGCGCGCTGGAGGCGAAAGTGGCTCGCCTGGAGCACGAGTTGCACACCGCGCACACGATCCTGGACGTGCAGGGAAAAGTTGCCGGGCTGCTGGGATTGAACCTCGAACACGCAACGCGCTCCTGATGGCGGCCCAACCGCTTGCAGCGCAGGTCGGCGTCGTGCCGGCGTGCCGGGCACTGGGCGTGTCGCGGGCGACCTTCTACCGTCGTCAGAGGTCAACTCCCGGGCACCAGCAGCCCCGTCCAACGCCCGCCCGGGCGCTGTGTGAGTCCGAGCGCGAGCAGGTCCTCGATGTGCTCGCCGGCCCACGCTTCGTCGACCGTGCGCCGGCGGAGGTCGTGGCGACGCTGCTCGACGAAGGCCACTACCTGTGCTCGGAGCGCACGATGTATCGGATCCTGGCCGCCAACCAGCCGGTCCGAGAGCGGCGCAATCAGCGTGAGCACCCCCAGTACACCAAACCTGAGCTGGTGGCCACGGCGCCGAACCAGACCTGGTCCTGGGACATCACCAAGCTGTTGGGGCCGACGAAGTGGACGTACTTCTACCTCTACGTCGTGCTCGACATCTTCAGCCGCTACGCGGTGGGCTGGATGGTCGCCAATCGGGAGAACTCGGCGCTGGCCGGTCGGCTGATCGAGGAGACCTGCCGCAAGCAAGGCGTCGAGCCCCGGGTGCTGACGCTGCACTCCGACCGCGGCGCGCCGATGACGAGCAAGTGCACCGCACAGCTTCTCGCCGACCTCGGCGTGACGCGCTCGCTGAGCCGCCCCCAAGTCTCCGATGACAACCCGTTCTCAGAGGCCCAGTTCAAGACCCTGAAGTACCATCCCGGCTTTCCCGGGCGCTTCCCCGACATCGCGGCGGCCACCGACTTCTGCCGATCGTTCTTCCCTTGGTACAACACCGAGCATCGCCACGCGGGGATCGCCATGCTCACACCCGACGATGTCCATCACGGTCGCGCCCGGGCCGTGCTGGCACGGCGCGAGCGTACCCTTGAAGCCGCTTGGGACAATCACCCCGAACGCTTCGTTCGGGGAATCCCGAAACCCAGACCCCTTCCCAAACAGGTCTGGATCAACCCGCCCGCATCAACAACAGGAGGAACTGCACAGTAAATCGCAACCGCCGGTGTCTCAAAGTCGTTGACAGGTTCCGTCCAGACCTTCCTCCATGACGACGTGGCTTCTCCGATTCTACCGGAGACGTTCTCCTGGTTGCTTACGAAAGGATTCGCGACGTGGTTGCTGGACGGACTCGACGAACTTTATGCACGTGAGGACGATTTCTTTGATGATATTTTCGACTTGGTGGCGGATGCCGACTCGAACGCACAGATAACAATCTGGTGCAGGGACTCCCTCTTAACCTGAACTTCCAGACCAAACCAAGCCTAATTCGACCCTAAGTCGTTGACCCGACAAGGTTTCTTTCGCCCATCGTATCGGAATATGTAGCCATGTAAATGGTTGACATTATGCCATTAATATGCTTTGTTTATGGATGTTATCAGAACATATGGTAGCCATGTACATAGAAAGCGTCCCCAACCGCAACTCGCCGCCCGCCATCCTCCTGCGCGAATCCTTCCGCGAAGACGGCAAAGTCCGAAAAAGAACCCTCGCCAACCTCTCCAAGTGGCCCGCAACCCTCGTCAAGGGCCTCAAAATCCTCCTCAAGGGCGGCCGCGCCGTCGCCCGCCTCGAGGACGCCTTCCACATCGCACGCTCCCTACCCCACGGCCATGTCGCCGCCGTGCTCGGCACCCTGAAGAAACTGCGCCTCGACCGCAGCATCGCCGGCACCGCCTCCCCCGAGCGCCAACGCGTCATTGCCCTGATCGCCGCACGCATCCTCGATCCGGGCTCGAAACTGGCCACCGCCCGGGGCCTGGCGCAGGCCACCGCGCGCGACTCGCTCGCCGAGACGCTCGGCATCGGGGACACCGACGAGAACGATCTCTACGCCGCCATGGACTGGCTGCTCGACCGTCAGGACGCCATCGAGCGGCGCCTGGCCAAGCGCCATCTCACCGACGGCGCACTGGTGCTCTACGACCTGACCTCCAGCTACCTGGAAGGCCGCCGCTGTCCGCTGGCCAAGCGCGGCCATTCCCGCGACGGCAAGCGCGGCAAGCTGCAGATCGAGTTCGGCCTGCTGTGCGACCGCGAGGGCTGCCCGGTGGCGGTCGAGGTGTTCGACGGCAACACGGCCGATCCAATGACCGTGGGCACGCAGATCGACAAGCTGCGCCACCGCTTCGGGGTGCACCGGGTGGTGCTGGTGGGCGACCGCGGCATGCTGACCGAGGCGCGCATCCGCGAGGACGTGAAACCGGCGGGCCTCGACTGGATTAGCGCCTTGCGCTCGTCCGCCATCCGCGAGTTGGTGGAATCGGGGGCGGTGCAAATGTCGCTGTTCGACGAGACCGACCTGATCGAGATCCGTAGCAAGGCCTATCCGGGCGAACGCCTGATGGTGTGCCGCAATCCGCTGCTGGCCGCCGAGCGGGCGCGCAAGCGCGAGGACTTGCTGCAAGCGACCGAGGCGTTGCTCGAGCCCATCGCCGCCGCCACGACGCGCGAGAAACGGCGCTTGGCCGGCAAGGACAAGATCGGCCTGCGGGTCGGCAAGTCGATCGGCAAGTACAAGATGGCCAAGCACTTCGAACTCGACATCGCCGACCACTCGTTCGGCTACCGGCGCAACGCCTCCTCCATCGCCCGGGAAGCGGCCCTGGATGGCCTCTACATCGTGCGCACCAGCCTGACGGCGGCCGAACTCGATGCCGAGGGGACCGTGCGCGCCTACAAGCGCCTGAGCACCGTCGAGCGCGCCTTCAGAAGCCTCAAGACCGTGGACCTCAAGGTGCGGCCCATCTTCCACCATGCCGCCAATCGGGTCCGGGCGCATGTGTTCTTGTGCATGCTCGCCTACTACGTCGAATGGCACATGCGCCAACGGCTCAAGCCGCTGCTGTTCGACGACGACGATGCGGCCGCTGCCGAGGCCGCGCGCCCCTCCATCGTGGCGCCGGCCGAGGTCTCGGCATCCGCCAAGGACAAGGCCCGGAGCAAACACACGGCCGACGGCCTGCCGGTGCACAGCTTCCGCACACTGCTCGGCGACTTGGCGACCGTCGCCAAGAACCGGGTCGTCCCCAATATCCCCGGTTCCGAACCGTTCGAGACGATCACCCGGCCAACCAAATTACAGCGCCAAGCGCTCGCCCTGCTCGGAGTGCGTCTATAGGCTGTACCCAGTAACGACACCGCCGAATTTTAATTACATATTGAAAAAACAACGAGTTATGATGCGCTCACATTGGAAGTTCAGCTGTAAGCGTTCGCTCGTCTTGTGTGCGTAGGGCGGAGAGATTGAAGGTAATCGGCCCCGATTGTGCCAGCCGGCATTGGCGGGCAATCCCGGTGGCGCCGGACCCATGCGCGGCTGGACACATCGAACCGGCCGTGCTATATCGGGTGTATGAATGGGCATTCGATAGCGGATTTTGTGGAATTGCCGGCGACGCCGGCGGTGGTTTCGATGCCGGGATCGGACGGCGGCGGCGGTCATTGGAGCGCGGAGTGTTGGCGGCGGGAGGTGATCGAGGCGCGCAGCCGGGCGGGCGCGCTGGCCGCCATTCACCGTCAGAACAAGGCGAAGCTGGAAGCGGCGCGGGCCGAGATTCGCGAGTTGCGCCGGCAGGCGAAGGAGCCGCTGCGGGCGGCGGCCGAGGCGGCGCGTTTGCGTCGGCTTCTCGAACAGATGTCGGTGGATCCGCGCCGGCGGTCGACGATCGCGTCGTTGCGCCAGGAGAATGGCGACCTGCGTCGCGAGCTGGAGGCGCTGCGCGAGGCGAATGCGGCCTTGCGGCAGGCCCTGGAGGGGCCGCAGGAGAGCGGTCGGCTGGCGCGTCGGATCGCGGCGTTGGAGCAGCAGCTATGCGCGTTGAAGGCGATGCGTTCGAACGCCGCCCGGCACCGTTTCGGTGATCGCAGCGAGCGGCTGGCGCGGGCCGCCGCGCCGCGCCGGCGGGGTCAGCAACCGGGCTGTCCGGGTCCTGGGCGGACGCCACGTGCGGCGCTTGAGGCGCGTCCCGAGATCCGGGAACTGCCGACTGCCGAGCGGAGTTGCCGGCAGTGCGGCCAGCCGTATGCCGCGCACGGATTTATCGAGTCCGAGCTCATCGAGATCCAAGTCGTGGCGCACACGCGGCGCCTCCGTCGGCAGCGGTATCGCAAGGTTTGCGGCTGCGCCGGGCCGGCCACCGTGGCCGCGCCCCCCGTGCCCCGCCTGTTTCCCCACACCGCCTATGGGATCTCGGTGTGGGCCACGCTGCTGCTGGAGCGCTTTGCGGGCCAGCGCCCCTTCCGCCAGATTGCGCGCTGGATGACGTGCCACGGCCTGCCGATCTCGCCGGGCACGCTGTGTGATCGCCTGGGCGATCTGGCGAGTTTGTTCGAACCGCTGTCGCAGGCGATCCGCGCGCATCTGGTGACCGCCCGGGTACTTCAGGGCGACGAGACCTCGTGGCGGGTTCAGGACAGTCGGCGTGACGGTGGGGGGCGGCGCGCCTGGTTGTGGGTGGGTCGGAGCCGCGACGCCGTCTGGTTCCACATCGACCCGGAGCGCAGCCGCAAGGCGGCGCTCAAGGTGTTCAAGGGCGCCCAGGTCGGCTCCATCCTGGTCAGCGACCGCTTCAGCAGCTACGTCGCGTTGGCGCGCGAACTCGGCCTCGTGCCGGCTGTCTGTTGGGCCCATGCCCGGCGGGATTATGTGGACTGCGAGGGGGCAGAGGACAATCCGTGGAAACGCGGCTGGCTTGAGCGGTTCGCCGAAATCTACCGGACCCAGCGCCGCCGGCTGCACCAGTACCGGCCCGGCCAGGACCGGCAGAGCCAGGACTTCCACGCCGCGCAACAGGCGCTCACGGCGCAGGTGTCGGCGCTGTTCGCCGACGCTGAAGCGGAGCTTGCCGGCCGAACCGAGGGGGAGCCGCGGGCCGAGCCCCTGCGCCGCTTGCTCGAATGGCGCCAGGGGCTTGAGCGGTTCGTCGCCGATCCCGAGGTGCCGATCGACAACAACGCCTGCGAACGCAGCCTGCGAGCGCCGGTCATCGGCCGCAAGCTCAGCTTCGGCAACGACAGTTGGATCGGCGCGCGCCTGACGGCCATGCTGTACGGCGTCTTCGCCACCCTGAAGCGCAACGACATCGACCTCGACCATTGGCTGCATGACTGGCTCACCGCCTGTGCCGAGGCGGGCGGACCGCCGACCGACCTGACGCCCTGGCTGCCCTGGTCGATGACAGCGACGGAACGTGAACGGTTGCAACAGCCGCGCGCGCCGCCCCGTCATGCCTGAGCCCGCCGATGCGTTGGACGGCGTCCCCGCCGACCACGTCGTGTGCCACTATCACGGGCGCGACTTCACGGCCGCGGAGATGTGCCTGTTGCGCGCCTTGATCGCCAGTCCGCCGGCCCGGCACCGGGCCGCGTTGTCGCGCGCCTTCTGCGAGCGCATCGCCTGGCTGCGGCCCGACGGTGGACTCAAGGACATGGCCGCTCGCGTGGCCATGCTCGCCATGCACCGCGACGGCTGGATCGCGCTGCCGCCGCCGCGCCGTCCCCGCTACCCGCCACGGCCCGTCAACCCGCAACTGAGCCAGCCGCCGCTACTGCCGCCGCCGGCCACTCTCGATGAGGCCCGACCCCTCCACCTGGTCCGCATCAGCGCACGCGACCGCCACGCCAGCGACCAGTGGAACGCTTGCGTCGCGGCCCATCACTACCTCGGCTACACCCCGCTGACCGGCGCCCAGATGCGCTACGCCGCCTACGACCGCTTCGGCTGCCCCCTGGCCATGCTCGGCTTCGCCGCCGCCGCCTGGCATCTCGCACCCCGCGACCGCTTCATCGGATGGTCACCCCAGACCCGACAACGCCACCTCGGCCAGATCGTCAACAACTCCCGCCTGCTCGTGCTGCCCTGGGCGCGCCTGCCCAACCTCGTCTCCCACCTGTTCAAACTCATCCGCGGCCGCCTCGCCGACGACTGGCAGGCCCAGTACCGCATCACGCCCGTGCTCATCGAAACCTTCGTCGAAACACCCCGCTTCACCGGAACCGTCTACCAGGCCTCCGGATGGCTCCCCGTCGGAACCACCCAGGGCCGGGGACGCCAGGACACCCACAGAAACCACACCCTGCCCAAAAAGAACATCTGGCTCTTGCCCCTGAGCAAAGACTGGAAACGCATCCTCAACCGGTAAAACATCTACCCGTCAAACACAAGACGAGCGAACGCTTACGTTCAGCTTAACGTCATCCGAGTCTTTCGCAGATTTCCTGGACACCTGCGAAGATCTTGGCATCGTCAAGGTATTCAACCTGACCGGTTGGCAACGACAGCACAAGAGACTCTTTGCGTGGCAGCGAACGAGAGGGCGTGCTCCAAGACAGCGCGAAGATGATCCAGCAGAGGTGACCACATTTCTGTCTGCGACAGACACGAACGACACGTTGAGGTCGCTCACGTCACTTCCGTTCTATTGCGAACTGATCCTTGATCGAATCGGTGAGTCTGGTGTCCCGATAGTTCGCGATGACGTGGAATTGCTGAATACGGTTATCGACGAAATGGTCACACGCGAAAGAGAAAAAGGACTGCTTCACGAGAGTTACTTCGAGGAAGACGGCCTCGCGGATTGGATGGAGGAAATTGCGGTTGACTACGTCGAAGGGCAAGGGTACGCCGAGACCGACCAAGCCAGGGAGTATGGGGAGTATGTCCTACAGTCGAACCTCGACAGCGACAGGAGGGATGACATCCTACGGAGCCTTCTTCAGTTCCCGTTATTCTCGCCAAGCGAAGGTACCGGTAGGATTGCATTTGCCCACGACCTCATTGCCCAGGCGTTGGCTGCTCGCTTCTACCTCAAGCAAATCGGCCGCCAACGGACCAGTGTGTTTAGCCGACTGGTGGGTGTCGACTTCGAGGATCCCGTTCTTTTACGATTCGTCGCGAGTCGGCTTACGCCCGAAATGACAGCTTTCGTTTTCGATCGGGTCCGGAATGGAGTCGTCACAGAAGCCGACTACGGGGCCGCATTGTTTTTGCTTTTGTTGGTTCGACCCGACCGGGATCTTGTGGCAAGGGAGAATCTTCAGTTTGCAGGACAGAATCTCGCTGGCGTCCCCTTCGTCGACCGCGATTTGGCTGAACATCGTTTTATCGAGTGCAACCTATCCAGGGTCTCTTTCAGGGACTGCGATCTTCGTGGAGCTTCGTTTGAAGGAGCGTTTTTGAGCCGAACTCGATTCGTCGATTGTGATCTTGCAGAGGCCCGATTTGGAAACATTAACCGGATCGAGTCCATCGCCTTCGGCAAGACAATCATTCATGACAACGTCGCGATTAGAGATCGGCTCTTTAGAGAAACAGGCAGAACGCTCGACGTGCTAGCCGACCCGTGCCCGACGGCCCTTCAAGTGGTTAAGTTGCTTAGCAAATTTGTAACTCCCCTCGGCCGAGCACGACGTAATCAGCTCGATGAAAGAGGGCTTCTGGCTGGCCGACGGGTTAGGGGCGCGCCGTCTGTGGACGCTTGCGTGCGCGAGTTGGTGCAGTTCGGATATCTCACTGGACCCGACTTTCGGCGTCGTTACTCGCGTTGCGCAGGTGACGGATACCGAGAAATTGTGATGGCGGTGAAGGATGGCGCCTTGAGCGAGGGGATCGGTAACGTAGTAGGGAGGCTCTGTCGCCGCGCTGGTTGCCTTCACCAAGTGCATTGAGAGAGTCAATTTCGCAGGACAATTTGTTCCGGGCGTGCTCACCGCACGAAGCACCGGCCGCCAGATTACGGCAGGGGCCATCAAAGGGCGATTGTCTCTGCGTCGCCGAGGCGACGGCATGAACCCAATCACCGACGAGCAGATTCTCAACGACATCATCGAGCGGCTCTCCCAGGGCGTTCTGCCCTGGCGCAGGCCCTGGTCCGACTCGACCAAGGTAGTCGTCATAGGATCCATGAATTACTCGGCCACAATGTGGCCAAGCAACCTCCGGGCACCCAAAGTGTGAATCGGCATGGAGGTCGGGCACTGATCGGCATGCTAACTTATTGACCTTACAGGACAAGAGGGGTCAAGGGGTGTGCGCCGACTCACACTCCCGGACTTTATGGCCGCGAGTTTCCAAACTCACTTCACCCGAGTAGGTCCTCCGGCCTGAACAGCAGAGAAAAACTCCGGAAGTGGCGTTCGAACAAGTCCGACTCCGCGGGAACCTTGAACTCCCTGGCCTTGTTTACGGCCGCCTCGGCCGACCTGTCGAACTCGGCATTGCCGCTCGACTCGACCACCGTGACGCTGACCACGCGGCCGGTTGGTATCAGCTCAACGAGCAACTTGGCATCCATGCCGCGCCGGGCGCTCAGCGGTCGCGACCAGTTGGCGACCACCCGCTGACGGATGGCCAGCCGGTAGCTCGCGGCGACGGTTTCGTAGTCGCTCGCGGCGAGTTCGCTGGCCTCGGATTCGATAGCCTGAGCGAATAAGTGCCGGTCGAGCGCCTTCAGGCGCTGCATGTCACGCTCAAGATCCTGTTTCCACTGCTCTTCTCGCCGGTTGACGGAGGTTGTCTTGGGTTCGCCGTCCAGCAGGCGCTCAGTTTCCGGCTTGTGCGGCGGCGTCTCGACCCACGTAGGAGACTCCTCACCCGACGACTTCGTTTTCCGGACACCCGGCTGCAGCACAAGCAAATGCGACTGGACGATGACCGGCTTGAATTCCCGTGCCTGCTGCTTGACCGGATCCCAGACCAACAACAGCGCGCCAACTGCGGCGAGGTGGACAATCGCCGCCAGCAACAAGGGCACGCTGTAATAGCGGAACGCGTGCTGCGTTCGATCAGCCTCCGAGGTCCAGCGGTTCCGTGATCGGGCCGACGCTCTCGGCGACCGCCTCCTGCAGCACGGACATCACCCGAACCACCATGCCGGAGTCGAGGCAGTGGTCGGCCTTGACGAAGACCGCAGCATTCTGCCGGGCGCGCAGGATCTCCGCAGCCTGGTCTTCAAGCGAATACTCCGTTACCCGGATGCCTTCGTCCTCGACATTACGAAAACGATGGGCGTGCAGAACAGAATTAGGCGGCCCTTCATTCGGGTGTGCCGTGAGCGTGTAGGGGTTTTCTGTCTTGCATGTTCATCAAGGGTTGGTAGGTAGCAATCAGCCTTCTTTCAATCAGTGACCTGGCAGCGGCTTCCGTCACTGTCATGGCATGGATATGGGTGGCTCCACGTCCAACAGCCTCATCCCAGCGTTCATGGTTGAAAAAACGATCGGAAAATGAACCGGTTTGTCCGACGTACAAAGGCTGCCAACGATTGTCTCGACTTACATATGTGAAAATATAAACGCCCGGAACATCGTTCCACGTTCCCCCAGGAGAATACACATAGAACGTCCAATCCAGCCAATGAGCGGTCTTTTGGTCAGCCAAGAGTCAATGCCTGCCGGCTCTAGGTGGCAGATCGGCATGGGGCAGTGGTGGAGGCTCCGGTTGCGGCGTCGGCGGCGGAGCGCGTTCGCCCAGCAATTTGTCTCTCAATTCAATTGCCAAAACGTCAAGAACGCCTTTTTCCTCAATGCCGTTCTCGTATGCGCACTCCTTAATCTCAGCGTCCTGCGTTGGGTCAGGTTCGAACGTGTTGTGTACGTAGTCGAAACAAAACTGCTGAATCTCGTAAGCACTCTTGTCGCATACCTGTTCTCGAAGTGTCGCGGCCACGCGCTCCAACCACTCAGAGGCGTCAAGAGCGTCTGAAATTTTCCGGCCAAGCTCCGTCAGACGCAAAGGACTGCCGGTTGAAACCGGGACCGGTGGCAGTCGCTGAAAAATTTGGTCGATCTTTTTAAGAATCTTCTCAAGGCTTTTGGTCGTGGTGGACTTGAATTCTGTCATTCGTCCAACCCAGATCCCGATCCCGAGGACCGCAGCCAGAGCCATCAGCACTAAGCGACCATCAATATCTGGCATTAAGAACTTTCCTCGTCACGAAGGCCATCGTGGGCAACTTCACCGCTCTCCCCACGGACGGGCCACTGACTGACCCAGGGAGCGCCAGTCGAACCGCTTGACGCCGAGAGCGATTTCGATGTTATGGACCACAGTTGGGTCGACAATGAACGCAAAGTCATTACTGAATATTGCCAACGTCCGCCCGATTGGTTTCAGAATCAGAGGGAACTCGCCATCTGGGCCCCTACGGCAATTTCCGCCTTTGGGGTGCGCCATGACAATCACATCGCCAAGGACCGCAGCCCCGTTGACCAACCCGGCGACTAGGAAGCTTACAGCGTCCGATAAGGACCCTCAGAGCCGATTGGTGTTGCGCCACAGACACTTCTCCTTTTCCAAGTGCCGATCATACAAGCCAATTTCATTTTTGGCACTATCGCACTAGCCCCAATAATTCGCGAAAAGATAAAGCAAAAGCCCTTGGACATGCGAAAATGGCGTTGTTAGACAACCAGTTAATGCAGCAAAGGCTTTTGCATGTCACAAGATACCAGCAAACAGAGTGTTTTGTTCGAGGGCCTGTCGAAAAAGGCAGTAATCGCCAAGTTCGACCAGGATCATGCCAGTTCAGACGGGGGTGCAATCCTGCTCAAGGCCTGCGACGAGCGGCTTCAGTTGAGTGAGACGTTGGCGGCGTGCTTGTCGGACGACCGCGAGCAGTCGAAGGTCGCCCATTCCCTGCGGGAGTTGTTTCAGCAGCGTCTGTTCGGCATCGCCTGCGGCTACGCCGATGGCAATGACGCCGCTCGGTTGGCCTGCGATCCGGTGATGAAGTTGCTGACGGGGCGCGATCCGGTCGCCGGCGCGTCATTGGCGTCGCAGCCGACGCTGTCGCGGTTCGAGAACGCGGTCCGGTCGAGGGACTTGGTGCGCTTGTCCGAAGCGTTGGCGGAGACGGTGATTGCCCGCCACAGACGGCGCAAGAAGCGGGTTCGGCGGATCACCATCGATTTGGATCCGACGGTCGATCCGACCCATGGCGGCCAGCAGTTGACGTTCTTCAACGGCTTCTACGACACCTCGTGTTATCTGCCGTTGGCCGGATTCCTGACCTTCGACGATGAGGGGGAGCAGTACTTGTTCTGCTACGTCCTGCGCCCGGGTAACGCGGCGGCCAAGCGAGGCTGTATCGGTGTGTTGAAGCGACTGCTGCCCCGGTTGCGGCGGGCGTTTCCCAAGGCCCGGTTGCGGATCCGCTTGGACGGGGGGTTTTCCGGTCCGGAGTTGTTCGCGTTTTTCGAGGCGAAGCGACTCGACTATGTGGTGGGTATGGCGAAGAACCCGAAGCTGGAGCGTTTGGCCGAACCGCTGATGGCGCAGGTGCGGTCCGATTTCGAAGCCGGGCACACATCGGCCCGCCGCTATGGCGAGTTCGCCTACCGGGCCGGGAGTTGGCCCCAGGAGCGCCGGGTCATCGTCAAGGCCGAGGTGACCACCCATTTCGGCCGGCAACCGAAGGACAACCCACGGTTTCTGATCACCAACCTGAAGACGACGCCGAAACACGTCTACGAGCGGGTGTATTGCGCCCGGGGCGATGCCGAAAATCGTTTGAAGGAACTCAAGCTGGGCCTGGAGATCGACCGCACCAGTTGCACGCGCTTCCTGGCCAACCAGTTCCGCGTTCTGATGACGGCGGCCGCCTATGTGCTGATGCAGGAACTTCGCCTGAAGGCTCGCTGGACGAGCTGTGCGCGCGCTCAGGTCAGCACCTTGCGGCTACGCTTGCTGAAGCTGGGCGCCTGGATCGAAACGTCGGTTCGGCGCATCGTCATCCACCTGCCGCTCGGCACGCCGTTCGCCGACGATTGGCGCCGCATTGCACGCTCGGTCGGCGCGGTTGTGACCTGATCCGATCAGCCCGCCTGGTTTGCTGTACAGACCCGTCGGTCTGCGGCAGCGCTCGCCTCGAATCCGGCGATACCGGCAATGAGCACCAAAAATGCCGATTGATCCGCAAGACAACAGCCCGATCGGCTCCCCATTACCGCATTTCCAACGAATATCCTTTCGTACGGCACCGTTTGAACCTCTACAATCGACGTTCATGAATAGGTGCGGCTAGCGGCCAAAGCCCCCGGGAACGTAGATCACGGGCGAGATGGCGAGCTCCTGCTCGATGAACTCGCGCGCCATCAGGTCGGTGCCGATATCGCCGGCCAGCACCAGCACATCCCGGTCGCGGACCGGCGCAAAGGCTTCCGGCGCCGGCAGGCGGCAGCCGCCGTCCCGCTCGACGACTCGTGCCTCACCCGTTTCCGCGTCGCGGCGCATGCTGACGCCAGGGCCGCCCGGGCCGCCCGGGCGGGATTCGAGATGTAGGTCTGAGGCGATCTGGATATTCATGGGGGCATTATCGGTCTTGCGCGCGTGGCGGAACAAACGCTGGTTGGCGTGAGCTAGCCTGGATTCCCAAAGAAAGAATGTGATGTGACTTCGCGGGAAGATTCCATGGCGTTGCGCGTGGCTTCGTTGCTTCCCATGTTTTGAATATGTCATTACATAAGTTTACATATGAACAATATACCACGACCGTATATTATATTACGGCTCGCGCGATGCATCGGCCCTGTCGCCGTGATCGACACAGGTGCCCGGTCAACTTTCCCTGAAACAGCCCGGAATCACCGGTTTCACCACCCATTCCAGGCTTCGTCCGCAAGCCCGATGCGCGCCGCAACCCGTGCACACCCAGCTCCTGTTGACAGCCAATCTCGGATAACATATTTTGAATATGTGTTCATCGGTTCACTATGATAAGTGACAAACCACGCCGACAGGTTCCTCAAACCACAAGCCACCGCCCAAAGGCGGTACGAGGCCCTGCGAGCACGCTTCGTCGACGGATGCTCCACCGCCGAGGCCGCCAAGCGCTTCGGATACGCGCCCGGAACCTTGCGCAACATCTGCTCCGAGTTCATCAACAACGACGATCCCGACTTCTTCATGCCCAAGACCCGGCGCACGGCGGACGACCAGGAACGGGACGCGCCAAGCCCGGCGGAAACACGACGCAAGCGGATCGTCGCGTTGCGTCAAACGCGCAACCTGTCGATCTACGACATCGCGGACGTCCTCAAGCGGGAAGGCCTGCCGGCCAGCCCGCCTCATATCCAGGGCGTTCTCAAGGACGCGGGCCTGCCGAGGCTCCCAAGACGCCGCCTCGCCGACCGGACCGGCGCCGTGCAACCCGAACAGGCGCCGGTCGCCGACTGTCGCGCCCTCGACCTTCGGCCCCGACGCCTGCGCACCGACTTCGGTGGCCTGTTCCTGTTCGCCCACGATCTCGCACGGCTCGATCTCGACGCCATGCTCGAGGCGGGCGACATGCCGGGCAGCGCGATGATCCCCGCCGGATGTGCCTTCCGCGCGCTGCTCGCGCTCAAGCTGTGGGGCATGGGACGACCCTCACACATCATGCCCGAGAGCCTCGACGAGGGGATCGCACTGTTCGCCGGTCTCAACGCCATGCCGAAACGCGCATCGCTGACCGAATATTCCTGCCGCGTCGACCCCCGCCGCCTTCCCGGGTTGATGGACCGCTGGCACCAGGCCGTCCACAACCTCGACACCACGCCGGGCGGCGGACGGTCCTTCGATCTCGACTTCCATACCATCCCCTATCACGGCGACGACGCGCTGGTCCAAAAACACTATGTCTCCAAGCGCAGCCGCCGTCAGAAAGGTATCCTCGCCTTCCTCGCGCGCGATGCCGATGCGCGCATGTTCGCCTGGGCCAACGCCACGCTCTCCAAGGAATCCCAGAACGACGAGATCCTGCGGTTCATCGACGCCTGGCAAGAGCGCACCGGAGTTCTTCCCGTCGAACTGGTCTTCGACAGCCGGCTGACCCCCTATGCCAATCTCGCCAAACTCGAGGCCATGGGCATTGCCTTTCTCACCCTGCGACGGCGAACGTCACAGATGGTCGCCCAACTGCTCGCCGCGCCACGTGGCGAGTGGCGCAAGGTCACCCTCGCCAACGTCGGACGCATCTACCGCACACCACGTATCCTCGACCGGAAGGTTCGCATCAAGGACTACCCTGGCGAGATCCGCCAGATCGCCATCACCGATCTCGGCCACGAAAAGCCGACCCTGCTGCTCACCAACCAGATGACGGCCCCGGCGCGTGACCTGATCGACCGCTACGCACGGCGCATGATCATCGAGAACACCATCGCCGATGCCATCGACTTCTTCCACATGGACGCGCTCTCGGCCGCCGTCCCCATGAAAATCGATCTCGACGTCCAGCTCACCCTGATGGCCGGCGCCCTCTACCGCATCCTCGGCAAACGCGTTGCCAACCGACTCGAAACCGCAAAGCCCCGCACCATCTTCCGCAAGCTCGTGCAGGCAAGCGCGACCGTCGACATCAACGACGCGGAGATCGTCGTCAGCCTCGGACGAAGGGCACACAACCCGTTGCTCATCGCCGCTGGCTATGCGGAGATCACCGAACCCGTGCCCTGGCTCGACAACCGCGCACTCAGACTCCGTTTCGTCTGAGACAAAACGTGTCATTCGCTGTATGGCGGTTGGGAATCCAGGCTAGGATAGGCTACGCTATATGGCCCAACTCCTGCGCTCAGACCTCGGCGGGGGCTGGACAGGGGTTTGCCAAGGAGCCGCTGGACTTTGAGGACCCGACCACTTCAGCCTGTGCCGCGGCAGAAGCGGGTGCGGATGCGGGGGAAGAAGGCGTTTGCGGCGTGACTGGTGCCCACCAATTCAGCGCGGAGTCACACGTGCCAA
The DNA here is from genome assembly GCA_965220425.1 of Candidatus Azophilus sp. Classification (GTDB taxonomy): domain Bacteria; phylum Pseudomonadota; class Gammaproteobacteria; order Pseudomonadales; family Azotimanducaceae; genus Azophilus. The sequence continues at coordinate 1,979,641 of OZ244830.1, forward strand.
TCGGTCTGTTTCATTGGCTTCGCCTTGATGCCTGGAACTTCTCATGCGCCCAACCTTTACAACGACGTTAAAACGGCAACGAGGAGGAAGAACAGAAAGAGTCCGGTAAGCGCGCCGAACACGAGCAGGCACCCTGTCTGAAAGGGCTTCTCCAATTTCATTGGCTACTCCAGTCAGCGTGACTTAGCGTAACGAAGATTATGTTCAACGCCAATATCCCCCCGGGTCGGATACACCTGCCGATCGACGACAAGGCGCGCTATACGGCATTTGAGGTTTTGTGGCGCTAGTCACCGAGGAGTCGCTCTGATGAGTCACCCGGGCCAACTCACGGTCAAGCGCCACGGATGGATGTCGACGCTTCTCGGGATCGTTCGGCCGGCGCACGCCCGCGCCGCGAAGGTTGATAGAGACGCTCTGTCGCTGACGTTTACATTTGGATCCGCAAAGGTGTCAATAGGCGTTGAAAAATGACCCCCAATCGGCGTCCAAAATTGACCCCCCTCCTGGGGTTGTTTTGCAGGCGCTTGCAGGTGGTTCTTGGATTGAGCGCGCCTTCGCGTAGCGCTTCGCGTGACGCGAAGCGAAGGCGCGCGGGGGTGGGGTCGGCAAGACCAGTCCGGCGGTTGAGTTGCCCCGCTTCAGGAGCGGTGGGTGAATCGCCAGCTCTCGTTGCCGGTCTCGATGATGTCGCAGTGATGGGTGAGACGATCGAGCAAGGCCGTGGTCATCTTCGGATCGCCGAACACGGAGGGCCATTCCCCAAAGGGGAGGTTCGTCGAGATCGCAATCGAGGTGACCTCATAGAGCTTGCTGACGAGATGAAACAGCAGTTGTCCGCCGGTCTGGGCGAAGGGGAGGTATCCGAGCTCATCGAGTTATGTTGAGCTCAACATAATGAATAAGGTTCTTATCGGTCGTGCGGAGCATGATCGATAAGATCATTGAGGTGAGCCGCGCGGTGGTCACCGAAGCGCGCTATGGGGAAAGTAATCGCTGAGTCGGGTCGATCAGGACGCCGGAGCGACGGTCATGCCATGTCGCGAGGCAACTTCGGCAGCCGACCGCCGGTCCCGGTGGCTTCGGGAGTGTCTGCCGGGAGTCGGATTGTCGGGTGCCACAGCCATTCGCCTGGCGTTGGCAATGGGATGCCCGGAACGCGTCGGACGACGCATTCGATCGGCGGCGTGTCGGTTGCCAATGACGGTCATCATGGCGGTCGCCATGCCCGCCGTCGCATTGTGGTTAACCCTGGCAGGAGAACGTGAACTCGCAAGGCCACGCGTCCGCAGTGCCGGCACTGGGTGATGTCGATGCCGGTCAGACGCAGCATCATGGCCTGTGGTGTTTCCGGCTCGCGCGGTGGTGGCTCGGCCTGACCGATCAAGGCCCGGCACAGGGCGAGCTTCTTGTCGCGGCCGCGATTGGCGAGCAGGCCGTAGTGGCGCAGCCGGGTAAAGCCGCGCGGCAGGACATGCAGCAGGAAGCGCCGGACAAACTCATCGACATCGAGACGCATGGTCTTGCGCCGATTGCCGTTGGCGTAGTCGCGCCATCGGAAACGGACGTGCTTGCCATCGAAGTCGACGAGGCGGTGGTTGGCGATGGCGACCTTGTGGGTGTAGCGCCCGAGGTAAGCCAGGACATGGGCGGCGTTTGCGAACGGCGGCTTGGCGTAGACCACCCAGTCGTGGGAGCGCAGTGCGGTCTTCAGGCAGTCGAAGTCGTTTGCGTCGTCGATGCCGTCGGTGCCGGGCAAGCGCAGTTCGCCGCTGCGATGGGCCTGGGCGAGGAAGTCCAGGTACTTGCCGCGGAAGACCGACGAGAGGGCCCTGGTGGGGAACAGGAAGCTGTTGCGGGCCGGCAGCCAGCGTTCCCGGTCGGGGCTCAGCGCGCCGCCGGTGACGATGGCGTGAACATGGATGTGCTGGCCGAGATTCTGTCCCCAGGTGTGCAACACCATGGTGACGCCGATTTCCCCGCCGAGCCAGCGGGGATTGCGGCCGAACTCAAGCAGCGTCTGTGAGGCGGCCATGAACAGCAGGCGATAGACGAGCGCGGGCTGGCGCTGGGCGAGCGGGTTGAGTTCGTGCGGCAGGGTGAACACGATGTGCCAGTAGCCGATGTCGAGGAGCTTGTCGCACTGGCGCTCGACCCAGCGGGTCTGCGTGAGGGTCTGACACTTGGGGCAGTGGCGGTTGCGGCAGGACGCATACTGAACGGTGGTCGCCCCACAGGCGTCGCACTGCGATGCGAAGCCGCCGAGGGCGGCCGTGCGGCAACGCACCAGCGCGTTGGCTGCCCGGTGTTGCTGCGGCGAGAGCTGGTGCGTGTCCCGATAGCGGCCGAGCCGCGCGCGCAGGATATCGGCGACCTCTAGCGCCGGCCGGGTGGCGGGCGCCGAATGGCAGGCGCTGTGCACCGCTCAGGCGCGGCCGGTGTTCGGAAACTCCAGCAAATCCAAGGGAGACGGCGTGGCCCGGATCCTGTCCTGGGCCAGGTGCAGGTAGCGCATGGTGGAGCGAATGGAGCTGTGTCCGAGGCGGCGTTGGATGACGGTCAGTTCGACGCCGGCCTCAAGCAGGCCGCTGGCATAACCGTGGCGCAACGTATGGATGCCGCCCGCCTTGTCGATGCCGGCCTTTTCCTTGGCGAGGGTGTAGATGTGCGCGGGACCGTGGCGGCTCATGGGCCGGTCGGCGGGTTGGCCCGGGAACAACCAGTGTGCGGGCCGCTTGCGGCGCCAATAGGCGCGCAGTTGCGCCAGAAGCCGGGGCGAGAGCGGCACGTAGCGATCCTTGCTGCCCTTGCCCTGTTCGACACGCAGAGCCATGCGCCCGGAATCGATGTCGGAAACCCGGAGACGACCGAGTTCGCTGGCTCGCAGCCCGGCGGCATAGGCCGTCATGAGCAGGGCTCGGTGCTTGGGGTTGGTGGTGACGGTGAACAGGCGCACCAGTTCGTCGTGGTTGAGGATTTCGGGCAGCTTGGAAGGCTGCTTGGCCCCGGGCACGTACAAGTGGGGGTCGGGCAGCGCCAGGGTGATGCGATAGAAGAAGCGCAGACCGTGGCGAATGGTGTTGCAACTCTTCCACGTCAACCCGCGTTTCTCGTGCAGGAAGAGAAGGTAGTCCTGGATTTCCCGGGCCTGGATGTGGTCCGGGCTGCGTCGATAGTGGCGGGTGAGTCCGGTCATGGCGCTGAGATAGGACTTTCTGGTGTTCTCGGACAGCCCGCGAACGGACATGTCGTCAATCATGCGTTGGCGAAGAGGGGTCATAGCAGGTCTCCTTGATGTGTTTACGATGGCGAACACGCCGGCCGGCGTGCGCTTCGACGCTGAGGTAAACGCATGTCAGGGACCTTGGGAAGGCCCGAAAGGGAGGGGGAGTCAGTCAGTTCGCGGCCAGCAATGCGGACCGGTATCGCTATCCTGCGTTGACGTTGGGAATGAGATCGCAGCCGGGGGTCGGCACAGCCTCCCGCCGCGGACCGCGGCTCAGTTCAACTCGATTTATGTGAAGCCCCCACTTATGTGAAGTTGGCGGAGCACGGCATCCATTTTTCCTGCCGAATCCACAATGCGAACTGCACATAACAATGGCTACAGTTGTTGCAGCCATCCGGTGATGTCAGCGCCATCGATCTTGAGTCGTCCTCCCTTGGGTGGCGCGAGCGCCTCGGGGAATACCTGTGAGAGGGCAGCACGCTTCAGGTCGATATCGGCGCGCGCATAGCGCATCGTGGTATTGACGCTCGCGTGCCCAAGCCACTGGCTTATGGTCGCGAAGTCCACATCGGCTTTGAGCAACTGGATCGCCGTGGTATGCCTCAAGGAGTGGGGATGCAGCCGCTTCTCCGCGAGCGTCGGCGCCGTCACGGCACCGGCGGCCAGGTGCTTCCGTAGCCGGTAACGTACGCCGAAGCGCGTGAGGGGCTTGCCGCGCTGGTTGCGGAACACGATCGATGCGGCCCGGTCCTCGTCGGATGCCGGCAGGTCTCTGTCGATCAGTTCACGGAGCAATTGCGCGGTTTTTGGCCAGATCGGACACAGGCGCATTTTGCCGCCCTTGCCGTGCAGGCGAAGTTGCTGCGGCGGGTCGAGGCGCACGTCCCGCACCCTCAGATCAAGGATTTCCTGGACGCGGGCGCCGGTGTTGAAGAGCAGTGCGAACAAGGTGTAGTCGCGTTGCCCACCGGGTGCGGTGCGGTCGATGCTTTGCAACAGGGCCGCCATTTCCTCGGCTTCGAAGTACTCGATGGGCACCTCCTGAGCACCACGCTTGAAGGGGATGCTCAGCACCGCCTGCAACACCGCCAGGTGCTCGGGTTGTTCCGCGGCGAGGAATCGGGCGAAGGTGTGGAGCGCGGCAAGGCGCGCGTTGCGAGTGGCTATGCCGTTGCCGCGGACGTTCTCGAGATGTTCAAGGAACCGCATTACGCGTCCACGATCGAGATCGGTTATATCGAGCCGTTCGACGGGGCGCCGGGCATCGGACGACGCAAAGCGCAGGAACAGCACGATGGCGTCGCGATAGCTCTTGATCGTGTGCACGCTCAAGCCTCGCAGATGCGGCAGATAGTCTTCGAAGAAGCGGCGGACCGCTCGGCCAAGATCGTTGGGTCTACGCTTGCCCATTGGAATTCCCCTCGATCAGATGGCCGCATTGCCGGGCAAACCGTTCGCTGGCCAGTGCCGCGAGCGCCGGAACGAAGTGCAGGTAGTGGGCGGTCGAGACGACAGACACATGCCCCATGTAAAGAGCGAGATGCGGCAGACGGCTCTGGACGTCCTCACCGCGCCGATACAGTCGCGTTAGCGCCTCGACGGCAAAGCTGTGGCGAAGGTCGTGCACGTGTGGCCGCCGGCCCTGGGCATCGCGAACGCCCGCCAGATCGAACAGAAGAGCGATGCCATAGCGCAGTCCCGTGCCTGTGTAGGGGCGCCAACCTCGCGAGCGGTTACAGAGCAGCGGTGCGTCCTGGCGCCGGTCCTCGCACACCGCGTGCCGCACCCGAAGATAGCGGCACAGTTCCCGATTTGTACTCGGGGACAGCGGCACGAAGCGAGACTTGTGAAACTTCGACTCCCGCACCCGGATGACCGCCGCCAACGTGTCAATGTCGGAGAGGGTCAGACGCAGCACTTCGCCTCTTCGCAAGCCTGCGGTGTAGAACAGCACTGTCGCCAGACGCAGAACTTCGCTTCGCATCGGCGAGTTCGGCGTAGGGGAAAGTGTGGCCGCGCACGTCAGCATCCGGGCCACCTGGTCGGGTGTGACAAGGACCGGTGTCCGATAGGGTTGTGGCTTGGCGAAGTAGAGCGGGTCCGGCACGAAACAGGTGGGATCCGTTCTGCGGCGATGCAAACAGAACTTGCGCACGATCCGTTGACGAGCGCGGCGCGTGTTGGCGGACAGGGGCTTGATGTGTTCACACCAGCGGTCGAAAACACTCTGATCGAGATCGTCCGCGCCGACCTGAACCAGGAAGTTCTGGAACCAGCGTAGTTCATACTCCTCAGTTCGGTAGCCGCGGCCCAGCGTTCGCTGGTGGGCGAGGAAGCGACGTATCGGCGCATCGAGCGCGGTGACCGGCATTATCTGATCCATGACATTCCTCCTAGATGCTGTCGAGCGACGGCACGGGAAGCGCCACCGCGCGTAGCGCTTCGATGTCGAGGCGCAGATAGACGCAAGTGCTCTCGAGGTTGCGGTGGCCGAGAAGATCTCCGATCGCCTTCACGCCGACCCCGCGTTCGAGCAACCGCAGGGCGAAGGCGTGCCGCAGACTGTAGGCGGAGTAACGCCCCGGCGGTAATCCGAACTCTCGGGTCCGCTTCGTGAAGACGTCGCAGACCGCCGTGTTCTTCAGTGCGCCACTCGGACGCCGCGCGCGCAGGAACAACTCCCGGTGTCCGCACTCGGGACGCCCCAGGCGCAAATATCGGCGCAGTACGTCAACGGTCGATGAATCCAGGGGTAACAGCAGTTCCGATGCGGTCTTGCGCTGCCTGACGCGCATCGTCGGTGCCTCGAAATCCAACGACCCCACCTCAAGCGCGACAATCTCGGAGGGGCGCAGACCGTAATACGCCATGAGATGCAAGATCGCGTAATCGCGCCAGCCCGCCTTGCTTGATCGATCGACCGATCGAAGCAGCTCCTGGACCAACTTCCATGGCATTGCCCGGGGCGGTCGCTCGGCACGATAGGTGCGGGGTGTATCGATTGTATCGAGGCGATGCGGGACCAGGCCGCGCTCGAAGGCATAGCCCAGGAAAGCACGCAGGTGAGCTACCGTGTGCTGCAGGCTCTGCCGCGTGACCCGCGCACCCTTCATCGACAGGAAGCTCTCGACATGAGCGTCGTTCAGCGTGGCGAGCGGCCATGTCGACCCCAAAGCGTGAACCAAAAAGTCCGAAGTCGTCGACAGATGCTTCGCGGTCGTCGTCGCTGAAAAACCTCGCACTTCACGCAAGAACTTGCCGTACTCATCGATGCAATGCTGCCGTGGTCCGCCCACCTGCTTGACTGCGAAGCGACCGCAGCCGATCAGGAAACGCCGGTAGGCGCGTCGCGTTCCGGTGTAGTTAACCGTTCGACTGGCCGATGCGCCCTGGAGCAAGAACAGTTCCTTGAGTCGGCGGTCAGAGTAAACCGTTCCGGCTCCGACTTCGTCGGCCCGTTCGAGTACCCATCGAAGCCGACGAAGGTGTCCGCGGATGTTCTGGCGAGAGTAGCCGTTGGCCTTCAACCAGACGCCGAACGCCTCAAGCTCATCACGGCAACAAGATTGCCGGTAGCGAAGATGATCCCTGGGAAAAAATGTGTGCAGCATGACTGCCTCCTGATCGTTGTCATCGGAGGCAATACGCTGCCAGTTACGCGTTAGTTATGTTGAGTTCCAATCGACAGAAATCCATTGCCGCCGCCAATGGAAGAGACGAACTCCACATAAATGGGGGCTTAACATAAATCGAGGATGACCAGATCGCGCCGGCACAGTTGGTTGGCGGTGCGCCCCTGGTTTCCGGCCCGGGCCTCGGCATCGAGGTGATTGACCAGATCGACGACGTTGTGGCAGCGGGCCCGGGCGCCGTTGCGGATGCAAGCGCGGGCGATGGCCACGCTCAGATGCGTCTTGCCGCTGCCCGTTCCGCCGACCAGGACGAGGTTGCGCTTGCCTTCCAGGAACGCGCCAGTCGCCAGATCCCGGACCAGGGGTTCGTTCACCGGGCTGGTGGAGAAGTCGAAGTCAGCCAACTCCTTGGCCATGGGCAGCTTGGCGATGGTCATCTGGTACTTGATCGAGCGCGCCTTCTTGTCGGCGATCTCGGCCTTGAGCAGATCGCCGAGGACGCGCGGTATCGGGTGCTGCCGCTTGAGCGCCTGGTCCACGATCTCGTCGAAGGCCGCGCGCATGCCCGACAGGCGCAACGCGCGCATCAGATCCAGCACCTCATGGCGCTCCATGGGAGACCTCCTTCAAGCGATCGTAGCGGCGGCAATCGGCGGTCGGTTCCAGATGCAGACAGAGGTCCGCCGGTGTCGGGATCGGCGTCGGTGGCGCCGGTTGGCGCTGCCGCGCCAGGATGTTGAGCACCACATCGGCGCTGTGGGCGCCCCCGGCCAGGGCTTCGGTACAAGCCGACTCGACCGCCTCCAGCCCGTCCTCGAGCACAGCGCCGAGGATCTTGACCATCTGCCGGTCGCCATCGTCATGACGGCCCAGCCGGGCGCGCAGGCGGCCCAGTGCGCCCGGCCATTGCCAGTCCTTGAACGGCGCACCGTTCCTCAGGGCGCCGGGCTTGCGCTTGAGCACCGGCACGTAGTGCCAGGGATCGTAGATGACCTGGTTACGCGAGAAGCAGCGCGGATGCTCACCAACGGTCTCGCCGTCCTGGCGGATCACGATCTTCTCGGCATAGGCCTGGACATCGACCGGCCGCCCCACCGCGCGCGCTTCCACGCTGTACTGGTTGCGGTCGAAGCGCACCAGGCAGGTCTTGGATACCGCCGTCTCGACGGCCCGGAAGCCGTCGAACGGTCCCCGGTAGGCCATCAGATAGGGCCGCTCTTCCTCGAACACCTCCCACGCCGTCTTGTCCTTGAGCACCGGATGCCGACGGCGCTTCGCCTCGCATAAGCACTGGTCCCGAAGCCAGGCGTTAATCTCCGCATACGACCGTCCACGCGGCCGCGGCACGAACAACCGCCCGCGCACGTATCCCACCTGGTTCTCCACCTGACCCTTCTCCCAACCGGCTCCGGGCGTACAGGCAACCGGGTCGATCAGGTGGTGCGAACACAGCTGAAGAAATCGCTCGTTGAAGACGCGTTCCTTGCCGACGAACACCGTCTGAACCGCCGTCTTCATGTTGTCGTAGATGCCGCGGCGACAGACCCCGTCGAACAACCGGAAGCTGCGCTCGTGCGCCTCGAACACCATCTCCTGGCCTTCGCGCGGAAAAATCTGCACCAGAAAGACGCGACTGTGGCACCGCCGCATGTGTGCCGCCTTGACCCGGACGGTCGTGCCGGCGATCACCGCGTACTCGTGACTCCAGTCGAACTGGTAGGCCTCGCCGGGATCGAAGATCAACGGCACATAGGCTGGCGCGTCCGATCCCGATCGCCGCCGGCGCCACGATGCCGCGTAGCGACGCACCGCATCGTAACCGCCGTCATAGCCCAAGACCGCCAGTTCCTCGTACATCCGCACCAGCGACAGGCGATCGCGCCGCCCCTTGCCCTCGTTGGCCGCCAACCGCCGTTCCAACGCCTCGACCCAGGGACCCAGCTTCGGCAGCGGCTGCGTCTTGCGGTCATAGCACAACGACGTCTTGTCTTCGCGCACCACCTTGCGAACCGTGTTGCGCGACAGCTTCAAATCCCGGGCGATCCGCTTGATCGGCACCCCCCGGCCCAGATGATCCCGACGAATCCGTGCGATCGTTTCCACAACCAGCATCTCCCGTCACCCCGCTTGTCCAAACAACGAGGTGAGTTGACTTGCTCAACGTCAGGGGGTCAATTTTGGACGCCGATTCCCCCGCTAGGGGGTCAATATTCCACGCCGATTAACACCCTCGGGGTGATTTGCTGCCGGGATGGAGCACTGCACACCCGCCGCATCCAATTTATACAGAGCTTAATAGAATTATAAATAATCCCTAAACTGGACTAATTTCCGTATAATCCTGGCGATGGATCCCGTGAGAAATCCCTATGCACCGGGTGCCGGTTCGCCACCTCCGGAACTCGCAGGCCGTAATGAGCTTCGCCAACAAGTACGCGTCGCGTTACAACGGCTCGAGATCGGTAGGGCATCAAAGAGCGTCTTGCTTGTCGGTTTACGGGGTGTGGGCAAAACCGTATTGCTTGACCAAATGCGCGCCGATGCCGAAGAATCCCGAATTCACACGCTTTGGGTCGAAGCGCCCGAAGACAGATCCCTGCCGGCCATCCTGGCTCCGCAATTGCGTACCGCGCTCTTACGGCTCTCTCGAAACGAACAAGCGAAGGATCTGGCGAAACGGGCGTTGAGTGGTCTCGCCGGATTCGCCAAGGCGCTCAAGGTCAAGTTTCAAGATATTGAAGTTGGCATGGACTTCGAACCGGTGCCTGGCCTGGCAGACAACGGCGACCTCGAACAGGACTTGCAAGCGCTATTTGAAGCAGCGGGGCAAGCTGCCAGCAAAGGAGAAACCGCGCTGACGCTCTTCGTCGACGAGTTGCAATATGTCAAAGAAAAGGAACTTGCGGCACTGATCACGGCGATGCACCGCACAGCGCAGCGACGCCTGCCTGTAGTTCTGGTTGGTGCAGGATTACCTCAGCTACGCGGCAGAATGGGCAACGCGAAGTCCTATGCGGAGCGCCTTTTCGACTTTCCGGAAATTGGTGCACTGACGGATGGCGAAGCTCGAATCGCAATTGCCAAACCCGCACACGACGAAGGCGTCGACATTACCGACGATGCACTCGACCGCATCGTTTCCGAGACTCGAGCCTATCCATACTTTCTGCAGGAATGGGGCAAACACACCTGGGATGCGGCGGTTGATTCACCGATATCCGTAGATGATGTCGAGGCAGCCTCTGTAGTTGCGATTGCCGCGCTTGATGAGAGCTTCTTCAGGGTTCGATTTGACCGGCTCACACGACTCGAGAAAAGGTACTTGCGCGCGATGGCAGAACTCGGACCCGGCCCACACCGTTCGGGAGAAATCGCCAAGCTGCTCGGCAGAGCGGTGACATCGCTTGCGCCGACGCGAAGTCAACTCATTTCCAAAGGAATGGTCTGGAGCCCCAGTCACGGAGATACGGCTTTCACGGTACCCCTATTCGATGAATTCATGAGACGCATCATCCCTGGAGACGGCTGGGAGGCTGCATGACCACGGGCGCATCGGCTACCAGGGCTTGTTGAACCCGACGCTGCGGCGCCGCTCCTCCCACGCTCGATGGCCCCTGTTGTCTTGCCTGGATCTCAGCAGGGTGAAGGGCAACCTCAGCAGGAATCCCCAGGCGGACGGGCTTGCCAGCAAGCGCCGGATTGCGCTCACGGTGGGTTACCAGTCGACAAACACGTTTAATCGAGCATTTCGAGAGATCGTCGGCGAAACACCGCCGACATTTCGCGCCAGACCCCTTGACGGGGCCGGCGATTGATTGGGACACGGGCAGTGGGGTAGCTCGGCTCATCGTTCTGCTCGATGAGGAAGGCGCCGCCCATCCGGTGAGCAACCTTCGCACCTCAAGTATTTCCCAAACCCCCGCCCCACAGTTCATCGAGAAAGTCGCACCAGGGAAGGATGCGTATACCATCCACCACCCGTCTTGCAGGTTCCATTGCAACCAGCAGGTAGTCGGCGAGCAGGTGTTCGTCGCGAAGTGCCCGCAATCCCTTCAAGTCCCGGGCACCCACCGTGCGCTTGGCCTTCACTTCCAAGGCGAGGTTCCCGAACACGAAATCCACTTCGAATCCAGATCGCGACCGCCAGTATCCCGGCGTGTCCATACGGTGATAGTCACAGTAAGCCTTGACCTCCTGGAAGATGTAACTCTCGAATGCGCTGCCGTATTCCACCGTCCCGGGCGCCAGCCCTCGCCGGCCCTGCAGATGACGCGCGAGGCCGATGTCGAACAGATAGTACTTGGCCGTCGTGATCGCCTTGCGTTTCGCCGTCCGCCTGAACGCGGGCACTTCGTGGGCAATGAGGGTGTCTTTGAGGATCTCGAAGTACTCGCGCACCGTGGACGCGGGAACCTGGGCTTCGTTGGCCATGTTGGCGAAATTGATCATCTCACCGTGCGCTAGCGCCGCGACCGTAAGGAAGCGGCTGAAAGCACCGATGTTGCGCACGACGGCCTCGGCGGCGACCTCTTCGGTGAGATAGGCGCCCGTGTAGGCCTCCAGGTCTTCCTTGGGAGCGTCGGAAAAATAGACTGGCGGCAGCAATCCGTACTCGAGCGCCCTGTCGAGGTGGAACCGGTTACCGAGTTCGCTGCGAACGAACGGGTGCAATGCCCACGGGCGCGCCCGGCCCCCCAGCAGGTTAACGCCTTTTCGTCGTAGTGCGCGGGCGCTGGAACCCGTCAGAAAGAACCGGATACCGTGCTCCTCGATCATGAGTTGCACTTCGTTCAGCAACTCCGGCATTTTTTGAATCTCGTCGATGACGATGCTCGCCGTGCCGGGCGTCAGTGATTCCCGGATCAGCGATGGATTGCGCGCCAGACGCACAAAGAGCCCCTGATCGAGCAGGTTGTAGATGGGGAGATCGCCGAGTTGCTGGCGGATCAGTGTCGATTTACCCGTCTGACGGGGGCCGAAAAGGAAGCAGGATCGTTTTTCCAGCATCCGCCGGGCGTCCAGAAATCGAGCGATGGATGGCTCGGGTATGGTGATAATCAACAACTAACCTGTGGAATATCGTGATTATCAACGGTAACGTCACTGAATTTCAAGATTTTGGGACTTGGCCAAGCACAATGCCGATTCCGTACCGCTCACCAGGCAGCAGCGTTTGCACCTCTAGCGGATCCCCAATTGGAGCCGACATTCCGCGACAGCTTCAAATCCCGAGCGATCTGCTTGATCGGAACGCCCCGGCCCAGAGGATTCCGACGAATCCGTGCAATGGTCTCCACAACCAGCATCTCCACTCACCTCGTGCGTCCTTACAACGAGGTGAGTCGATGGGCTCACTTAGGGGGGGTCCAAGTTCCACGCCGATCTATCTCAGCTTGATTGCGCTCCTGCCAGGTCATAAATTGAGTTGATCGGCGCTGGCGCCGGCATGCTGATAGAGAACGAGACCGCATGCGAAGTCTCACGGACGGCCCACGACATCAGGCGCGAAGCCGCCTGGAGGTTACCTGCCAGGCTCCCGGGGGCTCACGACTTGTTTGAGAAGGGCACACGTGCGCGTGCGATCCTGGGGTCGTTCGCCTTTTTCTGGGTCGCTCCCGCCGTCGTTGCCGGCGTCGGCCCGTACGCACTGTTCGGATGGACAATGCAGCCACCGCTGCTCGGGCTACCGGGCGAGCGGGTGTTGGGTGTCGTTGCGGTCGGGGTGGGTCTGGCCTGCCTGCTGGACTGCTTTGCCCGCTTCGCGCTGGAGGGGCGTGGCACACCCGCACCGGTGGAGCAGACCGAAGTGCTGGTAGCGTCCGGCTTCTATCGGTTCGTGCGAAATCCGATGTACGTCTGCGTACTGAGCATTGTTTCAGGGCAGGCACTGCTCTTTGGCCGCACCCTGCTGTTCGCGTACGCGGGGCTGCTGCTGGTCGCATTCCACCTGTTCGTGCAGTTCTACGAGGAGCCGCAACTCCGTCTAAGATTCGGAGAGTCGTACGAAACCTATTGCCTGCACGTCCGTCGATGGTGGCCACGTCTGAGGCCGTGGCGCGGGTCAGGTTCTTGAGCCTCCCGACGATGGCGGCGGAGGTCGACTTGCAACCGACACACGCGATGACCATCCCCGGTCTGCAGATAGCTCGGCGCCCCGGAAGGCTCCCGGTCAGCAATCGTTCTTCAATAAGTATCGCTCCACCATCTGGATCATCGCCTGTTCAAGTTGCGGATCGTCCAGTTGGTCGGGTGCCCGCAACCCGTACTCATTGGCAATGGCGCTCACCGCGCGCATGAGGAATTCGGCCAGGAACCGCAACTCCGCCTCCGGGCGCAGCAGCTCGCGATGGGCTGCGAGGAACGCAAGCGAGATGCCCAGGAAATCGTCGAAGATCCCGGCTTCGACTTCGGCGATGGCAAAGCGGGGCACTTCGGTTTCCAGGGCGGCGTAGAGCGCCGGGTCGCGGCGCATCCAGTTGAGCCGGCCGCGCACGAGGTGGCGGATTGCGTCGCGCGGGTGTTCGGGGCGGGGTTCGGCGATGAGTTCGCCGTAGGCTTTGGCGGCTTCCCGCCGGCGCAGTTCCGCGAAGACCGCCTCCTTGCCCGGGAAATATTCGTAAAGCGACCCGATGCTGACGCCAGCGCGCTCGGCGATTCGATTGGTACTCGCGGCGGCGTAGCTGTCCTCCGTGAGAATCCGAGCCGCGGCGTCGAGAATGGCCGTCACGGTCGCGACCGCACGGGCTTGCCTGGGCCGTTTGCGCGGCGCATACGTTGGGATTGTGGCGTTCCGGCGCTCGTCGTTGTCCATGCCGAAGAATCCGAGTACGAAACCTTAGCGATCGCTCGGATAATAGCAGGACACACGGAACAGGAAACCGTCAATGTCCTTCGTCCCGGTCGTTCAAGTGGCTTCGGATGGCCTCCCCCGTCAACCGAACACCCGCCTCGAACACCTCCCCGGCCCCAAGGGTCACTGGTATTTCGGTAATCTGCGGGCACTGCTTCCAGACCCGGCTGCCTTTCTGAGCGCGATGCGCGCCCGCCACGGTGACTGCTTCACCGTCGGCGTGCTGTTCAATCGGCGGGTAGTCGTGCTCTCCGGGCCGGCGGCCAATCGCCTGGTGCTGCTTGACCCGGAAAGCAATTTCTCCGGTCGGATGGGTTGGGAAGTGGTGCTCGACTTCTTCGGCGGTTTCCTGATGCTGCGTGACTTCGAGGACCATCGCCTTCACCGGCGACTGCTCACCGGATTGTTCAAGCCCGACGCACTGCGGCGCTATCTCGCATCCATGCAACCGATAATCCGGCGCACCGTGGCCAGCCTGGATGGCGAACCGGATGTCTACCCCTTGGCGAGGCGCCTGGCCCTCGACATCGGTCTGCAGGTCTTCGCAGACGTCAAGCCCGAGCCCGGGAACGAAGCGGTCTACCTGGACACCTTGCGCGTACTCGAGGGTGTGATGGCAAGCCGCATCCCGATTCCCGGCACCAGCCGCTGGCGGGCTCTGCGGGCGCGGGACCGCCTGCGCGCGCGGCTGTTGGCCGAGGTGTCAAAGCGCCGTAACCGGCCGGGGAAGGACATGTTTTCACGGCTCGCCTGCTTCGAGGACGCCGAGGGCCGGCTTCTTTCGGACCGCGACATCGTCGACCACATGATGGGCATGCTTTTCGCGGCGCACGAAACAACGGCGAGCGCCATGACGATGATGATGTATTCCCTGGCCCGGCATCGCGACTGGCAGCAGCGGGTGCGCGCGGAAGTGTTAACGGCTGCACGGGACGATTCGCCAGGCATCGGTCAACTCGCCGACATGCCGCTTGCCGACGCGGTGTTGCGGGAAACGTTGCGGCTGCATTCGCCGATACAGTTGCTGCCGCGCCGGAATGTGAGGGCGTTCGATTTCCTCGACAACCACGTTCCAGCGAACAGTCAGATTTTCCTGTCTCCGCAGATGTGTCATCGAGACCCGGAACTGTTCGAGCGCCCCGAGATGTTCCGCCCGGACCGCTTCCTCGCACAGGGGCCGGAATCCCGGACAGACCCGTTCTCCTTCATCCCGTTCGGCAAGGGCAGCCACATGTGCCTCGGCATGCACTTCGCCATGCTGGCGGTCAAGGCGTTGTTCGCGCAGCTTCTCCGCGTCCGCGACGTGAGCCTTGCCGCAAAACGCGCACCCGTCATCCGGTACTTGCCGACGCTGCGTCCGGCACAACGGCTGCCGCTGCGTTTCGAGCCCTTACGCGCAGATACAGCGTGCGGAAATCGGAGCATGAACCGTCGTTCAGCCTCGGATAGCACAGGCTGATGCGGGTTTGCGCCGCAGGCTCCGCCCACACCTGATTTCAGATCGTGACCGTGCCTACCAGGTAGGGCGCTACAGTGCCGCGCCAATCAGTGTCCTGGCATTCGACGCCCGCGGACGAGAAACCCAGCCCGCCGGCTTTCGAAAGTCTTCTGGCGCGTCCGGTTTTCCAGTCCGAGTGAATGAACAAACGTGCGGGCTGATTTGAAGTCACAGTATTTGCGTCCCCTTGTAGAGCTTGTCGCCGTGCCCAACCAATCGCCCATTCCTTTCCAGCCCTTGTCCCCGAGCAACTCAGCCTGTCCCCCCGCGGATGCCAGCGGGTGTTGAAAGTGGCACGGACGATTGCGGATCTGGATGGTGAACGGAACATCGGCCAAGCCCATTGGGCCGAGGCGATTGGATTCAGGCAACCAGCGGTGAGCTGAGCTGTAAGAAACATCTGGCGGGCGCGGAGATTTCCTACGCACGAGCGCTCGATTCGCTGATGACAACCTGGCCTCCCAGGCACACCGTGAAAGGCCCAACCTGCCCGGTTCACCAGGTCGGTGTCTGTCTCATTACTGGTATCGGCTCAATCAGCCTTTGGCTACCACCGGCACCGGCCGCAACAGACGCTTCTGTATCAACTCGTCGAACAGCACGTCCCGGCCTTTGTTTCCGCCTTGGAGGCCAATGGTGGAAATCTCCCGACTTTTGTACGCCAGGAGTTCGATGACTATCTCCAGTGCGGATTGCTCGAACACGGGTGGTCTGTCACAGACTAAGTACTACCTTTCAAATTTTTCTTCCACAACGACCATCACTCGGCGCCATCATCCGCTCAATGGGCAAACGCTGGAACTATTGTCTGTCGGCAAGGCCACGGTTGTAGTGCGTCTTGGTGACGGTTCCTCGATGAAGATCCTGCGGCGCTGGACCGACGTGGACGGTGCAGCCTGTACGGAACTGGCCGGTGATTCAGTACTTTCCCTGCGCGGACTGCGCGAGCTGTTGGGCCTGTTCACGGCGCTGCGCGCGCACACTGGCAGACAGGCGGGCATTGCCGATGAGATGATCAAAACCGCTCGGTCCAATGGAGAGGCGGTGGACGATGATCAAGCAGAGGCGATTGGCGTTCCTCGAGACGGAGTGTCTCGAGGCGCTGTGGGAGCAGTTTCCGGAACGGGGAAGAGACGAAGTCACACGACACGTTGCCCGGCTGATGGCGCGCGCGTCGGTGAAGCGGATTCGGGCGTTGAGAACAAACCGGAAGAACCGGGAGGTGGGCGATGAATCGAGTGATGGATGAGCGCCACACCAAAATACAGCCACCGCATCTGCAACGCGCGGCCTACGTGTACGTGCGCCAATCGTCCCCGCGTCAGGTCATCGAACACCGGGAGAGCCAGCGCCGGCAGTACGATCTCGCTCGTTGGGCAAGTTCCGCGGGCTGGCCAGGCGAGCGGGTCGTCGTCATCGATGAGGATCAGGGCAAGAGCGGTTCGACCGCGAAGACCCGCCCGGGGTTCGCCCGTTTGATCGCGGCCGTCGCGCGGGGCGAGGTGGGGATCGTGATTGCGCTGGAGGCCACGCGATTGTCGCGCAACAGCCCGGACTGGCACCATCTGCTCTACCTGTGCCGCTTTACCAACACGCTGATTGCTGACGAGCACACGGTCTATGACCCCGACCTGTCCAGCGACCGGCTGGTTCTGGGGATACGCGGGCAGATGAGTGAGTTGGAAATCGAGACCTCCATCGAACGCATGGTGAGTGCACGCTGGAGCAAGGCGGAGCGGGGGGAGTTGTACACCATCCCGCCCGCCGGCTATGACATCGACGAACGCGGTCGGTGGGTAAAGAGCAGCGATGAGTCGATCGTGCATGCGATGGTAACCGTGTTCGAGAAGCTCGATGAACTCGGCAGTGCCCGGCAGGTGTTCGCGTGGTGGCGTGACCAGGGCCTCAAATACCCGGTCCGCCGGTTGCGTTCGCGGAGTCATCCGGTGGTGTGGCTCGCGCCCTCGTACGCGATGTTCCTGCGAACCTTGCACAATCCAATCTACACGGGCGCTTATGTGTTCGGCCGCAGCAAGAGCGTGCGTGGTCTCGATGAACAAGGCGTGGTGCGCACACGCGCACAGCGGGTCAAGCGCGACGATTGGCCAGTGGTGATCTACGATCACCATGACGCCTATATTTCCTATGACCGGTTCGTGAGGAACGAGGAGCGACTGCGGGGTAATGCCACCATGCGCAGCGCCGACCAACGCGGCCCGGCTCGAGAGGGGGCAGCGCTGCTACAGGGATTGGTGCTGTGTGGGCATTGTGGGCGGCGCATGAGTTTGAGCTACGGCGGCTCAACGCGCGCCCGCGTCTATCAGTATCGCTGTTCGCGGGCTCGCGCGCAGCAAGGCGGCAGCGATTGCCAGGTGATTGGTGGCAAGCGCATCGATCAAACGGTGGTGGACGTGTTTCTCGAAGCGACGATGCCCTGCGCGGCCGATGCGGCGCGGCAGGCCAACGAGGAGGCGCACCGGGAAAGCGAGGCGTTGCGCCTGTACTGGGCGCACCAGACCGAGCGGGTGCGGTATGAGGCGCAGCGTGCCGAACGTCAGTACCTGGCCGTCGAGCCCGAGAACCGAGTTGTTGCGCGCGAGCTCGAGCGACGCTGGGAGCAGGCGCTGAAAGAGCTTGAGCGCGTACGCGCCGAGGCCGGGCAGGCCGTCGCAAGTCCCGAGCTGCTAAGCGTCGACGACCTTGAAAAAGTGCATTTGCTCGGGCAGGAACTCCACGCGGTTTGGAACGAAGACAGCACTACGAACCGGGATCGCAAGCGGCTGCTGCGATGTCTCATTGAGGAAGTCCAGCTCAGCACCGGCGAGGACCACTACGCCGTGCGGATCGTGTGGAAGGGGGGAGCGACGACGGAACGCGAACTGGTGCGTGGGCCTGCCGGTTGGGCCCGCCGTACACCCGAGGACACGGTGGAACTGGTGCGCCAGCTCGCGGCACAGTTCGATGACGCGCAGATCGCACGCATTCTCAACAAGCAGGGTCGACGCTCCGGGCGCGGCATCCCGTTCACACAGGCCGCCATTACCTCGCTGCGCGGCAAGAACAAAATCCCCAAGTATGAAAAGATCGTCACTACCGATCCCCGCCAGGGACCGTTCAATGCCGAGCAGGCCGCGCGCGAGTTGGGCGTGACGATGAGTACGGTGCACCGATGGCTACGCGACGGCGTGTTGGCGGGTGAACAGCTCACCCCCGGGGCGCCGTGGCGCATCCTGCTCACCAACGAGATCCGGGAGCGACTCGCTGGGTCTGGGGCGCCTGCGGGCTGGGTGGGTGTCACCGAGGCCGCCCGGCGTCTCGGCGTGTCGAAATCGCTGGTTGCCTACTGGGTCAAATCGGGCAAACTGGTGGCCGTACGGGTCACCGTCGGAAAACGGAGATGCTGGAAAATCGATGTCGAATCAGCGACTTGCGGCCAGCAACAGAGCATCTTTGAGCAATGAATAACGCGTAATTCCAAGAGGGCGCAGTATGAACGCATCTACGGCTTTCTGCGCGTCAAGTGCGATAGCTGCCGTAATGAACATCTTGTTGCATGCTCCGGCAAACGAAGAGGGTTTTGCCCCAGTTGCGGGGCGCGACGGATGGTGGAGTCAGCCGCTCACCGGGTCGATCATGTGTTTCCTGAGGCGCCGGTGCGTCAGTTCGTACTGACCTTTCCCTTCCCGCTGCGATTCCTGCTGGCCGCTGAACCCAAAGTACTGACCGACGTGTGTTGTTTCCCGCATTAATTCGTTAGAAACCCCGGTCTTTTTCTCGGATTGATCCATTGCTGGATCGTCTGGGAAGACGGTCGAATGCGGAAATCGCCCTGGCTGCGGTTCTTTCTTCTTGACGCATAAATCTCGTTGTCGAAGCGGTGGGGTTGTGGGCGAGAGGCGCGCGAGTGTGGGCAGGCGGTGGGCAACGCGTCCCCGCGTTGTCCACGGCCTGCCCACACGGTCCGCAGGGCGCGCGCCGGTCCGCAAGGACTCGTCCACAAATCCACGGCTTCCCCGTCGACCT
Organism: Candidatus Azophilus sp.; assembly: GCA_965220425.1. GTDB lineage: Bacteria > Pseudomonadota > Gammaproteobacteria > Pseudomonadales > Azotimanducaceae > Azophilus. Next base: position 1,998,873 of record OZ244830.1, read on the forward strand.
TCCCTGTCGTTCGCCAGGCGCTTAATCTCTCCGTCCCTTGGGCTTTTGAGGAGTGGCCCGCGCGGGAAAGCACCCCGCCGGGCCGTGGCCGGTGCAACTTCGGTTTCAATCGGGGCACACCGGCGAGCAATACGTTAGGGCCGAGGCGTGGCGCGATGCAAGGCTTGCGCGTTGTCCCAATCATCCGCATGGCGGTTGCTCGCTGGCCCGTCACGGCACCTACGAACGCAAGACGCCGCGCGGCGTGCGGGTCGCCCGCTGGTATTGCCCGGAGAGTCACACCACCTTCAGTCTGCTGCCGGACTGCCTGGCCGCGCGCCTGCCCGGAACCCTGGCCGATCTCGAGGCGGCGGTGGCCGTGGCCGAGCAGGCGCCCAGTCTCGCCGCCGCGGCCGATGCCGTGCGCCGCGACGCGGTCCACCTGCCGGGCGCGGTGCGTTGGTTGCGCCGCCGGGTGCGTCTGGCGCATCGCGCCCTGACCGTGGTGCGTGGCCTGTTCCCAGAGCGGCTGGCGCGCTGCGCCGCCACCGTGGGCGCGTTCCGTGTCCGCCTGGACACGGACGCCGTGCTGGTGACGCTACGCGAACTCGCCGCGCCGCAACTGTCGATGCTGCCCGCGCCGTTGGGTTTTTACCCCCGGCATGGCGCTGTGGGAAATCACCATCGGAACGGCCAACACAACTTGGGGCCTGATCCTCCCGCCGGCGTTCCCTAACGTGTGCATCCCCGGGCCAGCCGGCCCTCCGATCGACGAGGAACGCCCATGAACGATCCCGATGCCGACCTCCGCCAGGCGGTCGCCTTGTTCCGTTACGGCGTCATCGCCGATGTCGCCCATCTGCCCCCGGGCAGCCCCGGCATCGGCGAGACGCTGCGCGCCAAGGCCGAACAGATCCACGTCATTCCCGGTTCGCGCCGCACCCGTGTGGCGGTCGCCACCATGCGCGACTGGCTCAAGCTCTACCGCAAGGGCGGCTTCGATGCCCTGCACCCCAAGCCCCGCGCCGACCTCGGCCAACCCCGGCGCCTGCCAACGCAGGCCGCCGAACTGCTCATCGCCATCAAGACCGAGCGTCCGGCTTACTCCGTGCGCAAGGTCATCGACACCGCCCGGGCGCGCCTTTCCGACGAGACGCCCCTGCCGCCGTCGACCGTCTATCGGCTGTTGCGCCGCGAGGGCCTGCTCGAGAAACGCACCGCCGGACCGCTGGCCGTCGACCGCCGCCGCTTTGCCTACAAGCACGCCGGCGAGCTGTGGATGAGTGACGTCATGCACGGCCCCAAGATCCAGGTCGGCCATACCCGCCGCAAAAGCTACCTCGTCGCCTTCATCGACGACGCCACCCGCGTCATCCCGTTCGCCGCCTTCGCCCTGGCTGAGAACACCGCCGCCTTCCTGCCGGTGTTCAAGCAGGCCCTCGTCCGCCGCGGCCTGCCATTGCGCCTGTATGTCGACAACGGCGCCAACTACCGCTCCCGGCACCTGGCGCTGGTGTGCGCCAAACTCGGTATCGCGCTCATCCACGCCCGCCCGTTCCAACCCGCCGGAAAGGGAAAAATCGAACGCTGGTTCCGCTCCCTGCGCGAGCGCTGGCTTGCCCATCTCGACGCCGGCGCCACCGACAGCCTCACCACCCTCAACCGAAGCCTGTGGGCCTACGTCGAAGGCGAATACCACCAGGCCCCGCACCGCGGTCTTTCCGGGCAGACGCCGCTCGACCGATGGGCGCTCACCGGCGCCGCCGTGCGCTACCCCGAACCCGGCCTCGACCTCGACGACCTGTTCCTGTTCGAGGCCAAGCGTCGCGTCATGAAGGATCGAACCGTCAGCCTGGGCGGCCGGCTCTACGAGGTCGATCCGCTCCTCGTCGGCGAAACCGTCGTCCTACGCTACGACCCCAGCGCACCGCCGGACCGACCCATAGGTGTCCGCCACAACGGCAAAGAGGCCGGATCCGCCACCCGCCTCGACGCCTACGCCAACGCCGCCATCCGCCGACACCGCCCCTCCTGGGGGATCGAGTCCGACGGCGCCGCCCCACAACCGCCGCCCTCACCGCTGGCCATGCGCAACCTCAAGAAGAAATCCTGATGTACACCCGACACTTCGCCTTCACCCAACTGCCCTTCGACAACCGTATCGAGACCGATGTCCTGTTCGAGTCCAACGCCCGCCGCGAGGCCGAGGCCCGCCTCAACCACCTCATCGACCTGCGCGGTATCGGCCTGTTGACCGGCGAGGTCGGCTCCGGCAAAACCACCGCCTGCCGGGCAGTCACCGCCACCTTGCATCCCGGCCTCTACCGCGTCTACTACGTCTCGCTCACCACCGGCAACGTGCTCGACATGTACAAGTCCATCGCCTGGGAACTCGGCCTGCCCACCGAACGCTCGCGAGCTACCGCCTACCGCGCCATCCGCAACGAGGTCTCCCGACTCGTCGCCGAAGCCAAACAACTGCCGGTGCTCATCGTCGACGAGGCCCAGCACCTGCGCAACGACGTGCTCGAAGACCTCCGCCTGCTCACCAACTTCGCCATGGACGCCGAACAGCGACTGTGCCTGATCCTCGTCGGACTCACCGAACTCCGGCGCCGCCTCGCCATGGCCGTCCACGAATCCTTGAGCCAGCGCCTCGTCGTCCGGCACCACTTCGGCGGCCTCGACCGCGACGAACTCGAACCCTATCTCACTCACCGACTGCGCCTCGCCGGCTGCGAACTGCCCCTGTTCGAACCGCCCGCCGTCGAGGCGCTCTTCCAGGGATCACGAGGCCTGCCACGCCAGATCAACCGCATCGCCCATTACGCGCTGTCCGCCGCCGCGCTCGACAACGCGCGAACCGTCAACGCCGAACATCTCCAGCACGCCCTCGACGAACTCCGGCCCTGAAACGGCAACGAGCCGATCATCGGCTCGTTGCTTCACTCCGACAAAATCAATTCAATCCGGAAAATCCGGCTACCTCCACTCTGAAATAAACCGGAAATCCCTTGCCGGAATAGTGTGGAAGACAACAGACGTGCGGGCGGTGGTGCAGCGCGGTAGATCCACCTTCCTCATCCGCCGTGCCGGCTGTACCGTCTCTTCCGGCGCCAAGACCGGCGCGGTCACCCTGATGCAGCGGTTCGCTTCAGCACGCAACCGCAACCCGCACTGGCACATGCTGTTCCTCGATGGGGCCTACACATTCAGGGGCACCAAGGCTTCCTTGCACCGCGCCCGCCGACTCCAACCCGATGAATGGGCCAAGCTGCTGGCTTCTCTCAGCCGCCGCATCGTCCGGTTGCTCGAACGGCGGGGCCTGCTGATTGCCGACCCGCAGCATCCGGTGTTGGAATTCGATGTCGGTTCCGCCCTGGATCAAATTCAGGCGGCTTCCGTCAAATACGGTATTGCCGTTGGCCCCCATGCAGGGCGTACAGCCCTCACCCTCTACAGCGTAGCGCCGGTGGACGATTCAACGGGTTGCGGCCTGCTGGCCCAGGTGGCCGGCTTTTCCCTGCACGCCGCCACCGTGTGCGAAGCGCATCAGCGATCAAAGCTGGAACGCCTGTGCCGTTACATCCCGCGCCCACCGATTGCCACCAAACGACTATCACTGGATCGCCGAGGCCGGGTCGTCTACCCATACAAGCGTCCCTGCCGTGACGGCTCGACTCAGGTTGTACTGGAACCGCTGGATTGCATGGCCAGACGGGCTGCTCTGGTGCCCAGGCCGCGCCTCAACCTCACTCGCTTCCACGGGGTGTTCGCACCCCACTGCAAACACCGCGCCCGCATCGTGCCGCACCGGCCCCGCGGCAAAGTAGACAACGACCAACGCACCGCCCCGATGAGCTGGATGCGGCGACTGAAGCGCGTATTTGCCATCGATATCGAGAGCTGCCCGGACTGCGGTGGGAAGCTCAGAGTCATTGCCAGCATCGAGGACCCGCCGCTGATCCGCCACATCCTCGCGCATGTCCAGCGCCGCGAAGCCCTGCTCAAGCGGGTGGCGCGTGCACCACCCGCTTTACCGCAGGCCACCACCATCTGATCGCAGGGGCGTCCGCCTAGGGCCGCATTCGGCCTGGTACGGAAATTCACTCAATCGCGCTCCAGAACGTTCGAGGCCTAATGCTCGTGCAGCACCATTCACCAAGGATTCACCACGTTGCGGCAACCTATCCATCGACCGCAGAGCCCCGCAAGTACTTGCCTCAATCGCGAAAGACATCGGTTATAGTTCCTATCCGCCGAGGCGGGCGGCGGCCAGCTTGGAGCCCGGCTCGAGCACCCGGGCGACGATCATCGCCAGTACCCGGTCGCGCTCGGGCGAGCGTTGTGGGGCGATGAGGCGGTCGATGCGCAGTTTCCGGAGCGTGCCGAGCACGGCCGCGACATGGCCGTGGGGGCGGGCGCACACGATCTCGAAGGCCTCGTCGAGCCGCACCACAACGATCCCAGTACGGGCGTACCGTTCGGCGATCCCTGCCCCTAGAGAAAGGCCAGCTCCGCGATGTAGTGAAGTCCGGTCGGTACCCAATCCACGCATATCAGCATGATCCACCGTCGCAATCAGCCCGGTCTTGTCCTGACCCGACACGCCCGCCAATTGGGCAGCGCCATCGATGTTCTACTCTCGGTGCGCAGGCACCGTGGATTTGTGGACGAGTCCTGCGGACCGGCGCGCGCCCTACGGGCCGTGTGGACAGCCCGTGGACAACGCGAAGACGCGTTGCCCACCGCCTGCCCACACTCGCGCGCCTCTCGCCCACAACTCCACCGCGCCGACAACAAGTTTTTTCAATCCGAGGAGGAGGAGGACGGGAAAGTTCCTTGAGGGGATTGACAGGTCAAAACATATCAGCCCGTTTGTCGTACTTGACAACGAGCGGCAGAACATCAGAGCAGCACCACGGATCGCCCCCTCGCAAAACCCTAACCGCGGCTACGCCTCTTGGAGGTCGGGGCAACCGGTAGAGCGCGCCCGCTCCACCGCCCACTGTCATCAGAGCGCAGAATAGAGCGGCCGCTCCAAGAACCACGACTCGTCGAACGTCTCCTCACCGCGCCGTTGCCGACGGACCGCGAGGCGAACCGCCGCCCCCGCCGCTTCCTCGACGATGGCTTCCACCGCCGCTTCTGTCGCGAGCAGGCACCACCCTTCGCCCAACACATCCCATCTCGGCGGCGCAACCCCTGTCCAGCCGTCGCGCCAGTAGATGCTCTTCACCATCGCGCGCCCATCGGGATCTCGCCACCCAAAAGGATCCCCGTTTGCCCGTGCCCATCCCAACCGACCGGCCAGCCGAGGATTCAGCGCGGCCCAACCGTATACGCCCCCTTTCAGCATGCCGGACCCATTGCGGGCAAACACCTGATGCTCGTCCATTGCCGAACCCCGCAGATGCCCAGCTTGCGTCAGCCACGTACTGATGGACAGGGACTCCCTGCCATCGACAGCAGCCGCAGACACCACGCCCCGAATCCGTCTCTCTTCACACCACGTCCGCTCCGGCCGCACGAAACGCGAGACCTCGGCGACCAGGTGTAGGCCTTCTATGCGTTGCGGATACCGCTCCCAGTCGTCCGCTCCCTCGCCCTGCGCCCATGCGTCCTCCCGCCCGTCCAGCATTTTCCACTCCAAGGCCTGCATCTCAGCGGGCCGCGTCGATGGGGCGTGAAGCTCTAGCACCGGGTCATACAGCGGGTTCATCCAGTCGTAGGACGACGCAGGCCAGACCTTGCCCGTCCCTTCCAATCCGTACCGCCCCAGCAACCACATCGCCGCCGCCCTGCCTACGACCGCGCGCGGATTCAGTGTCCACAGCGCCCGCGACGCGCGCGTCCACCGGTCCGCCAATCTCGCCTCGCTCCATCGATGTGCGGCTTCCACGCGCGCGTAGAGGTTGCGATCACGGATCGTGTTGCGCAGATGCGCACATTGCGGCTTCCACGCGCGCGTAGAGGTTGCCGAACTCGCTTTCCAGATCGCCTCGCGCGACGCCGGCATTTTCAAGCGGCAGGAACCAGTGTTCGAACAACTCCCAAGCGGCAGCGGCGTCTCCGCCGACAAACATCCCAGCGTCGTCTCTCGACACCCTACCCGCGAGGGTGGGCACATGAACGCGTGGAGTCCTCGGCCGGTCGCGTACATCGACCCATTGCCATCCTCCGTGGGCGCAGAGTCGGTGAGCCACGTGGCGCACGGCCAGAGACTCGTGTCGCTGCAGCGACTGGACGCTGGAGCGCAGGACGGCGGTCAGAAGGTCCCGATTCTTCCCGCAAGCCACGTCGACCGCAATCAGCAGATGCTCCAACTCGATGTCGGTCCACTTTTCGTCCAGGATCAACGCCCCGACAAATCGGCAACGGCACCTCGCGAGGTAGGACGACAGGGCGCGACGCGCCGCTAAGGCCACGTCCACTGCCGGGAGGCCCAGCATCCCGACGAGAAAGCGCACAATCGCCTCGTCGACATCGACGGTGCCTCCGCGTCCTTTCAGCGACGCGTAGGGTTCCACCTTCCTGCTCGCAGACAAAATCTCGTCGACAAAGTCTTCCACGACTTCCAGCACGGCGTCCTGCGGCCACTCGATTTCGAGAAAACGATAGATGTGGGGCAACTCAGACGTGAGGAAATAGTCGCCCATCCCGCCCTGGCTTAAATCCTCGCCGAACGCCTTGCGGCTCCGCTGCGATCCCTCCTGCGCATCCAGTGCGCGCAGCGCTTGGAACGCCGCGCGCCGCTGAGCGCCGTCCCAGCGCTGGAACCAGGTGTTGTTGTGGGACGCCGCGATGGCCTCTTCCGCCAGCTCACGTGCCTCCAGCAGGTCTCCCCGCGCTCCGACGGTCAGGGACCGCGACGCCAGGACCTCCGCGGTCCGGTATGAATCGACGTTGGCGAGCCCGAGAACCGCGTCCAGGACGCCCACGTCGAGAACGCCAGCCCTACGCACGGCATCCAGCCAATCGTAGCCCTGGTTGCCCGCCGGATTTGGATTCCAGTCGGCGTCTGTCCGCGCCGACTTGAGTCGCGAGGCAACCTGATCGGTCGTCAGCGACCGTCCGTCGGACAGCCGATAGACGGCCTCATTGTCACTGTCCCGAGAGGATGGAAGCCCAACGGCGAGGTCGATATCGGCGCAGTCGCCCCGCCCCAACGCGTCCTGGATCGCCCGCGCGGTACGCCACCGCTCGGACGGCTGGCAGTTGGCACGAACCCGGGCCATCAGCCGGTCCGCGACGGCTACGCGTTGTTGTCTTCCACACTATTCCGGCAAGGGATTTCCGGTTTATTTCAGAGTGGAGGTAGCCGGATTTTCCGGATTGAATTGATTTTGTCGGAGTGAAGCAACGAGCCGATGATCGGCTCGTTGCCGTTTCAGGGCCGGAGTTCGTCGAGGGCGTGCTGGAGATGTTCGGCGTTGACGGTTCGCGCGTTGTCGAGCGCGGCGGCGGACAGCGCGTAATGGGCGATGCGGTTGATCTGGCGTGGCAGGCCTCGTGATCCCTGGAAGAGCGCCTCGACGGCGGGCGGTTCGAACAGGGGCAGTTCGCAGCCGGCGAGGCGCAGTCGGTGAGTGAGATAGGGTTCGAGTTCGTCGCGGTCGAGGCCGCCGAAGTGGTGCCGGACGACGAGGCGCTGGCTCAAGGATTCGTGGACGGCCATGGCGAGGCGGCGCCGGAGTTCGGTGAGTCCGACGAGGATCAGGCACAGTCGCTGTTCGGCGTCCATGGCGAAGTTGGTGAGCAGGCGGAGGTCTTCGAGCACGTCGTTGCGCAGGTGCTGGGCCTCGTCGACGATGAGCACCGGCAGTTGTTTGGCTTCGGCGACGAGTCGGGAGACCTCGTTGCGGATGGCGCGGTAGGCGGTAGCTCGCGAGCGTTCGGTGGGCAGGCCGAGTTCCCAGGCGATGGACTTGTACATGTCGAGCACGTTGCCGGTGGTGAGCGAGACGTAGTAGACGCGGTAGAGGCCGGGATGCAAGGTGGCGGTGACTGCCCGGCAGGCGGTGGTTTTGCCGGAGCCGACCTCGCCGGTCAACAGGCCGATACCGCGCAGGTCGATGAGGTGGTTGAGGCGGGCCTCGGCCTCGCGGCGGGCGTTGGACTCGAACAGGACATCGGTCTCGATACGGTTGTCGAAGGGCAGTTGGGTGAAGGCGAAGTGTCGGGTGTACATCAGGATTTCTTCTTGAGGTTGCGCATGGCCAGCGGTGAGGGCGGCGGTTGTGGGGCGGCGCCGTCGGACTCGATCCCCCAGGAGGGGCGGTGTCGGCGGATGGCGGCGTTGGCGTAGGCGTCGAGGCGGGTGGCGGATCCGGCCTCTTTGCCGTTGTGGCGGACACCTATGGGTCGGTCCGGCGGTGCGCTGGGGTCGTAGCGTAGGACGACGGTTTCGCCGACGAGGAGCGGATCGACCTCGTAGAGCCGGCCGCCCAGGCTGACGGTTCGATCCTTCATGACGCGACGCTTGGCCTCGAACAGGAACAGGTCGTCGAGGTCGAGGCCGGGTTCGGGGTAGCGCACGGCGGCGCCGGTGAGCGCCCATCGGTCGAGCGGCGTCTGCCCGGAAAGACCGCGGTGCGGGGCCTGGTGGTATTCGCCTTCGACGTAGGCCCACAGGCTTCGGTTGAGGGTGGTGAGGCTGTCGGTGGCGCCGGCGTCGAGATGGGCAAGCCAGCGCTCGCGCAGGGAGCGGAACCAGCGTTCGATTTTTCCCTTTCCGGCGGGTTGGAACGGGCGGGCGTGGATGAGCGCGATACCGAGTTTGGCGCACACCAGCGCCAGGTGCCGGGAGCGGTAGTTGGCGCCGTTGTCGACATACAGGCGCAATGGCAGGCCGCGGCGGACGAGGGCCTGCTTGAACACCGGCAGGAAGGCGGCGGTGTTCTCAGCCAGGGCGAAGGCGGCGAACGGGATGACGCGGGTGGCGTCGTCGATGAAGGCGACGAGGTAGCTTTTGCGGCGGGTATGGCCGACCTGGATCTTGGGGCCGTGCATGACGTCACTCATCCACAGCTCGCCGGCGTGCTTGTAGGCAAAGCGGCGGCGGTCGACGGCCAGCGGTCCGGCGGTGCGTTTCTCGAGCAGGCCCTCGCGGCGCAACAGCCGATAGACGGTCGACGGCGGCAGGGGCGTCTCGTCGGAAAGGCGCGCCCGGGCGGTGTCGATGACCTTGCGCACGGAGTAAGCCGGACGCTCGGTCTTGATGGCGATGAGCAGTTCGGCGGCCTGCGTTGGCAGGCGCCGGGGTTGGCCGAGGTCGGCGCGGGGCTTGGGGTGCAGGGCATCGAAGCCGCCCTTGCGGTAGAGCTTGAGCCAGTCGCGCATGGTGGCGACCGCCACACGGGTGCGGCGCGAACCGGGAATGACGTGGATCTGTTCGGCCTTGGCGCGCAGCGTCTCGCCGATGCCGGGGCTGCCCGGGGGCAGATGGGCGACATCGGCGATGACGCCGTAACGGAACAAGGCGACCGCCTGGCGGAGGTCGGCATCGGGATCGTTCATGGGCGTTCCTCGTCGATCGGAGGGCCGGCTGGCCCGGGGATGCACACGTTAGGGAACGCCGGCGGGAGGATCAGGCCCCAAGTTGTGTTGGCCGTTCCGATGGTGATTTCCCACAGCGCCATGCCGGGGGTAAAAACCCAACGGCGCGGGCAGCATCGACAGTTGCGGCGCGGCGAGTTCGCGTAGCGTCACCAGCACGGCGTCCGTGTCCAGGCGGACACGGAACGCGCCCACGGTGGCGGCGCAGCGCGCCAGCCGCTCTGGGAACAGGCCACGCACCACGGTCAGGGCGCGATGCGCCAGACGCACCCGGCGGCGCAACCAACGCACCGCGCCCGGCAGGTGGACCGCGTCGCGGCGCACGGCATCGGCCGCGGCGGCGAGACTGGGCGCCTGCTCGGCCACGGCCACCGCCGCCTCGAGATCGGCCAGGGTTCCGGGCAGGCGCGCGGCCAGGCAGTCCGGCAGCAGACTGAAGGTGGTGTGACTCTCCGGGCAATACCAGCGGGCGACCCGCACGCCGCGCGGCGTCTTGCGTTCGTAGGTGCCGTGACGGGCCAGCGAGCAACCGCCATGCGGATGATTGGGACAACGCGCAAGCCTTGCATCGCGCCACGCCTCGGCCCTAACGTATTGCTCGCCGGTGTGCCCCGATTGAAACCGAAGTTGCACCGGCCACGGCCCGGCGGGGTGCTTTCCCGCGCGGGCCACTCCTCAAAAGCCCAAGGGACGGAGAGATTAAGCGCCTGGCGAACGACAGGGAAGGTCGACGGGGAAGCCGTGGATTTGTGGACGAGTCCTTGCGGACCGGCGCGCGCCCTGCGGACCGTGTGGGCAGGCCGTGGACAACGCGGGGACGCGTTGCCCACCGCCTGCCCACACTCGCGCGCCTCTCGCCCACAACCCCACCGCTTCGACAACGAGATTTATGCGTCAAGAAGAAAGAACCGCAGCCAGGGCGATTTCCGCATTCGACCGTCTTCCCAGACGATCCAGCAATGGATCAATCCGAGAAAAAGACCGGGGTTTCTAACGAATTAATGCGGGAAACAACACGCGTTCCGCCCCCTCGACCGTCTCGACAATCGCCACAGCCGACGAACCTACGCTCTCGAGCGCGACCAGGGACAACAGTTCTTCGAACACGGCAGACAGGAGATCCGGATCTGCGCCTGCATCGGCGCCACCGACGACCAGCGCCTCCAGGACGCTCGCAAGACCAACCAGACTCCGGTCGATCATCTCGACCGCCAACGGCGCGGCGCAACCCGGGCTGGTTCTCAGAACCACTCCCATCAAGCGCTCTGCCGCTTCGGAACGACCGTCCCCGCCTGAGACCTCCAGCGCCCGTACAAACTTCTCGGTTACCGTCATTTGCCGAGCGGTCGCGGGACCCGCACCAACCGCCTCGTCGAGCCACAATGCAAGGTGGGCCATGCGGTAGTCCTTATGGCTTCCCGCTCCCGCCGATGCGCCCCCCGCGCGGCGGATCCATTCGGGGTATGCGTCCGAGCCCGCGCGCCGAAGGAATGCCGCTGTCTCCAGGCACGCCTCCTGACGCAGGCGCGGATCCTCGTCCAATGTGTCCTCCGTCCACGACAGTCCGAGTTCGACCGCCACTTCCCTGCCGATGACGCCCGCCTTCAGGAACGCCAGCGCAAACCGCTGGCGATACCACCCCAGGAACGGCCCGGACCTGGCTGTTTCCAGCACGACATCGCGCAGTGGGCGCATTCCCACCGGACCGAACTCCCGCGCGACCGCCAATAACTCCCCGACGACCTCTCGCCTCGATCCCACGACCACGTCGTGGTAGATGGGGTCGTAGGCGGGCCGGCCGATCGGGCGGGACTCGTAGAACAGCACCTCCCGAAACCGGTTCTGAAGCTGGCCGGGTACCGTGCCACAACGGGCGAGGAATTTAAGCTCTCCCAAGCAGCGCGCCGCCGCCTCGACACGAGCGAAGGCCTCCTCCCGACCGCTCTCGACCGGCAGTGCACCGTCGATGCGTACGTCCATCTCCCTGCAAAGGCACGTCAAGGACGCGACAAACGCCACGTCCACGTCGCGCTTGTCCAGCCCGTGCTCAGGAGCGGGGGCGAAAGCCGCAGCCGCCAAATCCTCCACGATTGGCTTGGACGCGTCTCGCTCTCCAACGGCATTGAGCCGTTCGGCCAATCCCAGCGCGAGACCTCCTCCGTCATCCCCGCAACGGCGCCATACCTCAATCATCGAGGACGGCGACACGGGTGTCCGTCCCGCCCAAGCCACCTCGAGCAGCGACTCAAGCTCCGATTCCGGCCGGTTCAGTTCGGCAATCGCACCGATGAGCGAACGCTCCGCTGGCGTTCCCACGTCCGCGGCAATCGCCGTCCGCAGCGATGCGGCCAGCAGGTCGGCCTTCGCCCGTTCCCAATCGAATTCCTCCCCAGCGACCCCGGATCTCAGCTTCAGCCCGCACAACTGCTCGATCAGGTCATCGACCGGCTCGAACAGCGGTGCTGCCGCAGACCACGCGCCCAACAGCTGCGGGATCGCGTGGCCATGGACCTCTATCTGCAGTTCCCCATGGCCGGCCAGGTAGCCCACCGGTTTGGCCTCCGAATACAACCTTCTAGCGACATCGCGCAGTCGCGCCGACCCTTTCGCCTGCGCGTAGAACCACAACTTCCGGGCGAAAGCGAGCGCAACGTCGTCGTCGGCCAGGAGCGTGCCGTTGGCACGCACCTGCGCCAGCGCCAGCCCGTCGTCCTCCAGCTTCAGGAACGCGTCCGCGAGTTCCCCAGCCTCGAGTTGAGCCGAGCGCTGCGCCAATTCCGTGTCGATCAGAACCAGGCGAACGACGTGACCGTACTCTTCGAGGTCCCAGGCCGCCCGAAGCGCCTCGAGTAGCATGGGACGCACCGACTTGTAGGGTACGAAATCCCGTACCGATTCGCGGAGCCACCTCGAACTCACCACCGTCGGCACTTCCGCCAATCTTCCTGACCGCACGAGGTACGAGACGTGCGCCAACCCGAGGGGGTCGCTGCTCAGTCGCCCCGCGGTTCGGTCCGCGAGCTCTGAGTAGAACGAGGCCTCGTCGTCCGCGGGATCGGAAGCCGGCAAGCCTCCTCGGGTATGCGTGCGCAGGAACACGACCAGGCTGCTGTGAATGAAGCGAAGATGCCCTTCCTCGTCGTGCATGAACGGGGCCAGCACACGCCGATACAGATCCTCGACCGCTGTCCGCTCGGGCCACGTCTTCAGCCAGGAACTCGTAATGACCCCCGCCGCCCGGCACAGTAGCCCCAGCATCCGTTTCGTCTCCGCGTCTTCGAGCGGGACGGCGAACGCGCGTCGATAGAAGCCGACAATGTCGCCGTCGAAGGGGCTCGCTGCGGTGAGCGCACTGACCGCCTGCGATCCTTCGGCCGCCTTTAACAGGTAGGTCAGGATCAGCGGGTTCCCCTTGCTGTCCCCGTAGAGCCGGTCGCGATCCGCCACCGACATCGCGTCGTTCATCTCCAACGCGATCTCGTGTACCTCGCCTTTACTGAGGCCCCCGACCACCAGTCGACGTTCCCCCGATTCGGCCACCGCTCCGCTGATGTCTGCGCCGACCGCTTCCGCCCAGAACGCCTCCTGTCTCCCACTCAGCACGATCAGGAATCCCGCGGGTATCTCATCGGGCAAAGACAACTCCGACAGGATCGACTCCCTGATCCCACCTTCCCTCTGAACATGGTCGACGCCGTCCACGACCAGCACGGTCTTCGTGCCGTCCCGGACGAATCCTTCGTGCGCCGATCCCATGTGCCGGCGCAGGGCCTCACGCCCCTGCATCGTGTTTTCGATGCCGAGACTGCTTCTTCCCGAGAACACCCGATCCAGCTTGCCGATTACGCTGTGGTAGAAGTTCAGCGCCTCGCCACGGTCTCTCGGATGTCCCTCCCCGTGCGGCAGGAAGGCGAAGTACGGGATGAACACGAACGATGTCTCCGCTCCCAAGACATCCTGAACGAGCGTTGACTTCCCCCCGCCCGCGAGACCGGACACCGCAACGTAGCCCCCGTCGATGGCGTCAACCATCTCGCGTAGCGCCAACGCCGCCCGGATGTTTCGACGGTAGGGGATGTCCGGGTGCGGAAAGGTTTGGACGAATTCCGAGCGATTCGACCGCAGCCCCACGGCCTCAAGCAAATATTCCCTCGGCACCGATTCCAACGTCGGATGGTTCGTGATCCAGGTAGCAAGGGCTTGGTGCAGTCGATCGAATTGCCTCGCGTACACGCGGGTGTCTTCGTCCATCACTGGGGCGGAGCGCGGCTCCGGCACACCCAGAGACAGATTGCAGGCATCCACGAACTCCGTCCAATCCCCGCCCTGCAACCCGGTGTGCAACTTAATTGCCTGCCATGCCTCCCGCACCTTTTCCGAATTCGCAGCCCCCCCTCCCTTTCGCCAGTGGTCGCGCACGAACTCTGCGACGCTCTGCCCCTGCACGAGCCGACCCTTCCGAGTCTCCGAAGCCGGATAGCTGGTTTGCAGCCGAACCCGAACCGTCCGGTCCCCCCACCTGTCCCGGAGTGCGAGATACCCGTCCGCCAGTTCTTTCAGCAACCCGCCCGCGCCAATCAGATCACCCCACTCCACCGGCTTCGGGTCTTTGCGCCACTTGATGGAGTTGCCCTCTACCCGGTCTTCCCACACGAGCACGAAATCGTCCACCCGTCCCGCGTACACGTCCGCAAGTCGCACGCACTCGAGTCGGAATCCCCCCTGGCGCCGCTCCTCCTTGAGTGCACCGATGATGCGGTCGGTGGCCGCCTTGTCCTGGTAGCCGTATCCCCAACGGGCGTTCCGCTCCCCCATGGCCGGAGCGGCCGGCCGAAAGTCGTTGCCACGGCTGTCGCTCACGGGGAAACCTCCGTATGCTGACGCGCAAAGCCTTCGCCGCTCGCAGCCCTAGCGCACGCAACTCGATCAGGCAAGCCAGGCAACGACGGTTCTCTCGTTCACTAATTGTTCCGGCTTCGTCGACCCCACCTAGCCTCGTCATCCAATGGCCGGTACGACGGGCCAGTCGAGCCCCCGGAGCGTCGTTCTCGGGACGCTTCCATGCGCTTCGAGGCTTTGCTCGAACCGCCGCCTGAGCCATGCCGCGCCCTCTTCCGACAGTTCCACCGCGGCGTGCCGCCTGATGGCAAGGCGCGGGTTCCTGTTGCCTTCGCCAGCGGCAGCGTTCCGGACGGTCGAAGCAAAGCAACGGTGCCCCAGCGCATCCATCAGTTTGCCGAGCGAGACGCCATTGGCCAGCGTCCCGTCGACGAACTCGGTGTCGTGCACGCGGATGTAAGCCGGCCAGTCAGACATCCAGTCCCTGCGCCGGATGTCGTCCCGAGTCGCATCATCCCGGCCAGGCACGTGCGCGAGTCCGATCCCGCGTCCGAACACGCGGATGTCGCCCTCCTCCACCAGTCTCGAGATGAACATCACTGCCCCGTCCCGTACGCTTCTCGGCCGCCTCGAGGCGGGGTAGCCCAGCGCCCAATGGCATCCCGACCCCTCCAGTTCCTCCATGATCGTTCTGGAAAGCTCAGCTCGGTCGTGGCCCAGGCCGAGAAACTTGACGAACGCCTGGGTCCGATCATCGAACACCGAAGCATCCCCGCGCTCGGGCGTCGACGGCAGACCGATGTCCGCGCCGTGGTCCTCCAATCGGTCCGAGACCGCGGTACGCCCGCCGCGCGCGTGGCGCACGGCGATCTCGGCGTCCCAACCCGCCACCTTGTCGACCGTGAGATCCGGACCTGCCCGACCCCATAACCCCTCGAAGTAGTCCTGGCAAGCCGCCACGACGCCGTCCTCCTCCGCCACGACGCCGAATTCGTGGTTGCGCCCCATACCCGCCCCGGTCAGATTTGCGGAGGTCACCATCGCCCGCGACGTGCCGAACACGTAGAGCTTCGCATGCAGGTTGCGTACGCCTCGCACTGTTGCCCCGGCGCCGAGCAGCCGCCGCAACGCAGTCGTGTCGCTGGCCCCTTGGGAGAAATCCTCAAGACTGAAACGGGTGATCACGCGAATGTTCTCCGGCGCGTTCGCCAGAAGCACGTCCAGCGCGCCCGCCTTGATGAAAGGGGAGACGATCAAAACCTCGCCCCCACCGAGCGCCAGGGCCGCCACGAACTCCACTCCCCAGCCCCGATCTACCACGCGCGAAGTCACTGGGTTCCTCCCTCCGCCTCTGATCGCCCGTCTATGGCCGCCCCTCCTTCCTGTCGCCCCGCCTTCACGCCTTCAGTTCCACAAGCCTGACCCCGTACCTGTTCGCCAACTCCCGGGTCTGGGCATCGAAATGGTGCGCCACGAGTATCGCTTCGACGCGCCCCGAACCAAGCGCTTCGGAGCGTTGTACCTCGAGCAGCGCGCGGTATTTCACCGCCTGGTGCGCCCCGGGCAGGGGAACGATCGTCTCCACCTCGACCACCGCCGAGTCGCCGTTCGGGAGATCGAACAGCACGTCCACCCGGTCCCCGCTCAGGAACGAGTGCTCGATGGTCGCCTTCGAACCGGCGGGCAGGTCGACGAGCGCCGGCTTCGCAGACACCAGCTCCTTGAGCCGGCGGTGGTCCTCGCCTTCGCCGCCACCGCTTCCGCCACTTCCTACGGTCGCTTTCGGGATCCGCTCAATGTCCACGGCGTCCCCCATCGCCCGGACAACAATGTCACGCTCCGAGCGGTCCCCCAGACGGAAGACCAGCTCGCTCATGAAGCGCCGCGTGACGGCGGCGTCCAGATACCGGAACAGGCCGCTGCCCCAGAAGACGGAACCGTCCCGGTTCGGCGGCTGGTAGTCCCAGTACCGGCACGCCGCGGCGACATCCTCCGGGAGCTCCAACTCCATGCTGCCGTCCGACTCGACGTAATGACCCCTCTCGTCCGTGCCGACTTTGCCCACGCGATAGCACGCGAAGACGATCCGCTCGTCCTCGGCGCGCTCCGGGGCGACCGTGGTCAACAGAACGATGTCTCCGACCGCCACCCGGTCGGATTTGATGGGGATCGCCTGTCCCCGGCGTGGCCCCGAGTGGTACCTGCCCGTCCAGAACCTGAACGGTTTTCGGGTCAGCAGTTCGCTTTCGTAGCACGGCGCTTGCGGACGCGGCCCACGCCGGCCTGCGTCGCAGAACCTTCGGCACTGGTTGCCGGGGTCGCGGCACCACGTCCGCCGGTCGACTTCCACATTCTGGACCATGATGCGGTCCGAGCACACATCCCGGTAGCCGATCAGCCCGCCGTACGCGCCGCCGTCGTTGTAGGTGACCTTGAACGCGAGTCCGTTGGGCCCCCGCTCCGCTGACCGCGACGATGCGGCGGCTCCGCTTCCCGACGCTCCCGTCAGCACGTGCAGCCGGCCCTTGCCAACCATCCACCTGAGGTGCGCCCGCAACTCATGCGGCCGGTAGGGTCTGCCCGCCTGCGGCAGCAGCCAGTTCCTTGACGCCAGGTCCTCGTATAGCTCCAAGCCCGTCATCGGTCCGTCCGCGAGCTGCCGATAGGTCTCGGCAATGCGCCCCTTCGCCGGCGGATAACACGCCTCGTCCCGCAATGCGAACCTCGCCCGGTCGGGGCCGCCCGCTTGCTCGATCGCCGCCAGTCCCCGCTGTTCCGTCAACGTCGCCATGCCCGCCCCCGGTCGCACCCTGCATCCTCGTCCACCACGGCGCCTCCGCAGACCCGCGCAGTCACACGTTCACCGCTCCTCGTCCACGACCAGGCCCAGGTGGAAGAGCTGGAACGCCAGCGTCGGCCCGCCCTGGTTCGAGACCGCGGGCTCGTCGCCGAACTCTCGTCGAACCGTCTCCCGGATCCGTTCCCATAGCACCGGCTTGCCCAGTTCCGGCTGTTCGCGCAGCAGCCGAATCGCCAGCATGGCGTACGTGCCGTTCTTCTGACGGACCCAGAGATCGCGGAGGTCGCAGTCCCGGTAGGCCACCCCGCAGCCCCGAATCCGGCCGTACTCGTAGAGCGTCCTCGCCGCCGCCATGGGACAGCCTTTGCTCCCGGTGTGACACGACCGGCCACCGATCTCGTGGTACGTAGCCGGCCAAGCGTCTCCCCAAACTTGGCCTCGGCGTACCTTGTCGACCGTCCCGAACACCCAGTCCGGCAGGTCCACACGCATAAATATCCGATGCTCCATCTCTTCACTCTCACCTATTCCCTCCACCTTTACTATGCCGTCGATCCTTTGACAATCATGAGAGCGTCAGAAGCCAATTGGCAAGACTGTGCGACAAACGAGCAATGGCGAGTATGACGTACTCGGACAGGGCCTCATGCACACGCTGCCCATACATCGGCCGATCAGGTCTTCGGTGGCGTGTAGGCCGTCCGCTATGACAACGATGAGGTCGGCAGCGCTGTCGTCGATGTGTTCGCCTCGCCGGTGCGAGCAAACAAACGCAGTGGACGCCTCTGGGAGTCCATGTCCGAGGCTCTCGAGAAGATCGCCAAGTCTGTCGGTCGCTATGGCGCAAAAACGTTCTAGTGCGATACAAGATGCCCGGGTAGCCGCGGCGCGACCTCGGTCCGGAAACGAGTCTTGGCGATCCGGTGAAGGAGACTAGACGCGAGTTCCTCCGCCCCGAGGAGTATGCCGCGATGCAGGACAACCCGAAACAGATCGAGCAGGACCGCCGGATCTTTCGTGAGGCCGCCAAGGAGGTCCAACAGGGCAAGCAAGCCCTCCAAAACGTCCAGACGGCCTTCGGCGCGGAGAAGGCGGCCCGGGTCGCGAGCGAGTCGACTCGGCTGATCGCACGAACCAGGTCGCGCGCCAGGTCCGGGAGGGCCTGGACCTATTGGGAAACGGGGTGTTCCGCGCTGGCGGCAAGATGGCGCGCGCCGCGTTCGTGAAGCACCGCTTGATGACAAAATCGCGGCTGAAACTGACACGTGGACATCGGGACGGCTGGCCGAAACTGCCGCAAGTCAAGAGCTTGGCGACGCGACGGGACCCGCAGCCCGGGGACTCTCTGGGCGGCTAGGTGAAAGCGGACCTGCTTTGCCCCTGGGACCACTCCCAAGCGATACGGATCGCACTGAGGCACTCCTTTCCGTTCCGCCAAGGGGCGGCCCAAACGACGCTCTTTTGCACAGCTGCGAACACCCCGCCGGGCCGAGTCCCCAAGTGTGATTTGGACCGATTCGCGCCGCGAGTGGCGGGACCCACACCGTTCTCCGCCGAGCCCTGCGCTTGCCTCGCACCCTCGATCATTTGTAGACACGGCACCCGATCTGTTTGAACTTGGAGACTGACAACGCGCCCCGTTCGTTGCGCGCCTTGCTCCCTGGCGCCTCAAGCGCCACCTTGACGGCACTGCGGTCCGACTCCCAGATCTCCAGCGTCCGAAATTCCTCGTCCATGAGCACGAGCAGCACGGCGTCGAACCCGTGCGCCAGATTGATGCTCCCGATCTGGTGAGACCTCCTGCGTGCGTCTGCCGGAATCGATCGCGCCTTGATCTGGTAGCGCCGGCCGTCCGCGTCGGTCGCGTCGTAGCCGGCGGTCCGCGCGCCCGACAGGTCGAGGCCGAGGAGCCGCGCAGCTTCGAATTCGCCGACCTCGCCGGTCACCCCTAGCGGTTTGCCCGTTGCCCGGTAGTAGTCCACGGCCACTTCCTTGGCACGCTCAAGGATCTCCGCGATGCGTCCTGCTACAACCTGGTCCGGACCGTCCATTGCCGCCCTCCGCTACTTATGCGCCGCCACGCGGCGGATGCCCGTCCAGGGCGCGGTTTGCCCCGATCACGCTCGTCCCCTAGGCTAGCGATTCCAGCAAGAACGGTCGACCTCGCCTGTCCCCCTTCCAGTACGACGACATCCGCGCGGCCCTGCAACCTCGACCGCACCAACTCGCCTGCGAGCGCAATGTCGCCGACAGTCTGGACCCGCGCACCCCTGCCCTCCTGCACATGGCGACGGGGGGCGGCAAGACCTTCGTCGCGAATAACGCCCTCGCGGCCGAACTCCGCCGTCGCGGCGGCTACGCTCTCTGGGTCACGAAGGACTGGCTGCTGCTCGGGCAGGCGGCCCACGACCTGGCCGCCCGGCACCGTGGCATGACGGGCCGGCTCGCGCGTCTCGGCGGCTTCCGCAACGCGGGCGACATCGAGCAACTCCCTGAGACCACCAACGTCAAGAGGGTCAACGTCGTCTACACCACACTCCACACTTTCAAACGGCGCCTCGAACGACATCGGCTACCCCGCCGCAACCCCAGCCTGATCGTCTGGGACGAGTGCCACTGGGGATATGCCTCCCGCACCGGGAAGGTCCTGCTGGCATGGGCGCGCAGACGGCGTATTCCTGTCCTCGGGCTCACCGCCACGCCCCGCCATCCGGAACGCTTCCACCAAGCCTGCTCCCACACCTTCGACGAACTCGTCGACGAGGGACACCTTGCCGACTACGACCTAGTGCCCCGTCCCACCGACGTCGTCTGGTCCCCGCGGCGCTCTGGCGAGCACGGTGACTTCACCCCGACGTCCTTACGTCAACTCGCGCGAAGCCGGAAGCGCAGCCGCCTGATCGTCGATGAGTACGTCCGCAATGCCCGTAAGTACGCAAAGACCGTCATCTTCGCCTTCGACATTCCGCACGCAATGCTGCTCGCTCGCCAACTTGCCGAAGCCGGCGTCGCCGCCCGCCCCTTACACAGTCAGCTCCCCGCACGACAGAGATGGGAGACGCTCAGACAGTTTTCCGCCTCGTCCCGCAAGCTTGATGTCCTGGTCAACGTCGTGATGCTCACCCACGGTGTCGACGTCCCGGACATCAAGACCGTTTTCCTGTGCCGGCCGACCGCCAGCGACATCCTGTTCTCCCAGATGGTCGGCCGCGGCGCCAGGCGCGCGCCGGACAAGGACAAGTTCTACCTCGTGGAATTCACGGACAACGCCGACCGGTTCCTCCCCGAGATTGTGAACGCGCGGGAGTTCCTCGGCGTCCCGGTCGACGCTGACAGGGATGCCCTCCGTCGCAACCTGCCGTGGCGGCACCGTTTCGACGCCCGCGGCGCACCGGCGTGGACGGGCACCGACGGTCCCAAGCCGGTCCACGACCTCTGGTATCTCGAAGGCCAGACATTCGGCGTCGAATTCGAGCTCACCGCGGACGTCGATCCCGAAACCCTGACCGAGCGAGAATGGCTCGACAAGGCACGCGCGCTTCTGCACCGCCTGCGCGACCGCCTCGGGTCCCACCGAGTCCGTCCCGGCACCAGGATGGCCTACCACACCAGAGGCTACGAACGATGGAAGGTGGAGTACGACTGCTCCGTCGGCTGGGAGGTAGTCTCCCCGGTCCTGGAGGGTCGCAACGGCTTTGTCGAACTCGCCGAGGCTTGCGATGCGCTCACCACGGCGGCGGACGACCTCGGCCTCCGGGTGAACTACCGGACGGGCACGCACGTCCACATCGGATGGATCGCCGACCCGGACCGCGCTGTCCGGGACCTGCGTCTCGCCCACTTGCTCGAACCGATGCTTCGGAGCCTTGTGGGGTGCGAATTGCTATTCACGGCACCAACGCTGAGTTGATCGTCAGGCCTTGCGATCAGAGTTCGGGCTTGGCTACGATTTAGCGGCAATGCGAGATTTCCTTGTTTTATTCGTTCACTTGGTCGCAACAACCGTCCGTTTGATGCGGCCGGGCGGCGCTCGCGCCGTCGTCGCCGAGTCGTTGCTTCTGAAACAGCAGCTTCTGGTCGCCACTCGTTCCCGGTGCCGGGCGCCGGATTTGCGCCCACTGGACCGGGTCGTCGTGGGTCTCTGTGCAGAGTTGGTACGGCGCAAGCGCTTGCATCGTTGCGCAATTATTCTGAAGCCCGCCACGATTCTGCGGTTTCAGCGGTTACTGGTGAAGCGTAAGTACCGGGAATTGTTCTCGCCTGAACGACGTGGTCGACCAGGACCAAAGGGTCCTTCTGCCGAGTTGATTGCCGCCATCGTGGAGATGAAGCGAAGGAATCCGCGCTTCGGCTACCAACGGATTGCCGATCAGGTGAACTTGGCCTTCGATGTCCCCGTGGACAAACACCTGGTGCGGCGCGTACTCGCCAGGCACTGCCGGCCCAACCCAGGCTCCGGGGGTCTATCCTGGCTGACGTTTCTCGGTCACAGCAAGGATAGCCTCTGGAGCGTCGATCTGTTTCGCTGTGAGTCGTTGATCCTTCGAACGCATTGGGTGATGGTTGTGATGGACCAGTACACGCGTCGAATTTTGGGATTTGCCGTGGATTGCGGCTCGCCGGATGGTCCGGCAGTCTGCCGGATGCTTCGTCACATTATGCTCGGCCCGGCGCCGCCCACCTACTTGCGTTCCGACCACGATCCCTTGTTTGAATACCACCGCTGGAAAGCCAATCTGCGAATTCTCGGGGTGAGAGAGATCAAAACGGTTCCCTTTGTGCCGTTCTCACACCCGTTCGTGGAACGTCTGGTCGGGACAGTCCGGCGCGAATATCTCGACCAGACACCGTTTTGGAACGCACGGGACCTCGAAATAAAACTGGATTCGTTCCAGGAATATTACAACCATTATCGGGTGCATCAGAGGCGCGAGGGACAAGTACCCGACCCGAGACCTGGCAGCGAAGACCAGCCAGCAGCTTGCCTCGATGACTACCGCTGGAAATCTCACTGCCGCGGCTTATTTCAACTACCGGTGGCGGCTTGAATAGGAATTCGCACCCCACAGCTTCGGCCATCAGGGCGATCAGCCGTTGCATCCGTTCCGGATCCATCTCCGGATCCACGGCGGCATCCCGATCGGTGTCGAGATCGAGGCTGGTTTGCTGCATCGTTGTGCTCCGGCGGTGGCGTTGCCGGTATCTTTAAGCACGATGGGAGTTGCGCCGCCAGCGCGCGCAAAACGCGAACCGGCAGTTCCACTCGGTCTCCGAGCCGATGGTGAACCGCCTCCGGCTCGAGCATCCACCGTGGGATCTTCAGGGCTTTGCCGCCGGGATCTCGCACCGTCGCGGCATGGCCCGCTCGGCGCGGCCACGCAACGACCTCGAGGCTTCTGTTATGGAGCGGATGAAACCGATAGTGCACCGTCACCGTCGACGGCATGGTATTCAGCGTGGTTGTCGCTCAACCCGCACTTGCACATGCTGTTCCTCGATGGGGCCTACACATTCAGGGGCACCAAGGCTTCCTTTCACCGCGCCCGCCGACTCCAACCCGATGAATTGGCCAAGCTGCTGGCTTCTCTCAGCCGCCGCATCGTCCGGTTGCTCGAACGGCGGGGCCTGCTGATTGCCGACCCGCAGCATCCGGTGTTGGAATTCGATGTCGGTTCCGCCCTGGATCGAATGCAGGCGGCTTGCGTCAAATACGGTATTGCCGTTGGCCCCCAGGCAGGGCGTACAGCCCTCACCCTCTACAGCGTAGCGCCGGTGGACGATTCAACGGGTTGCGGCCTGCTGGCCCAGGTGGCCGGCTTTTCCCCGCACGCCGCCACCGTGTGCGAAGCGCATCAGCGATCAAAGCTGGAACGCCTGTGCCGTTACATCACGCGCCCACCGATTGCCACCAAACGACTATCACTGGATCGCCGAGGCCGGGTCGTCTACCCATACAAGCGTCCCTGCCGTGACGGCTCGACTCAGGTTGTACTGGAACCGCTGGATTGCATGGCCAGACGGGCTGCTCTGGTGCCCAGGCCGCGCCTCAACCTCACTCGCTTCCACGGGGTGTTCGCACCCCACTGCAAACACCGCGCCCGCATCGTGCCGCACCGGCCCCGCGGCAAAGTAGACAACGACCAACGCACCGCCCCGATGAGCTGGATGCGGCGACTGAAGCGCGTATTTGCCATCGATATCGAGAGCTGCCCGGACTGCGGTGGGAAGCTCAGAGTCATTGCCAGCATCGAGGACCCGCCGCTGATCCGCCACATCCTCGCGCATGTCCAGCGCCGCGAAGCCCTGCTCAAGCGGGTGGCGCGTGCACCACCCGCTTGACCGCAGGCCACCACCCTCTGATCGCAGGGGCGTCCGCCTAGGGCCGCATTCGGCCTGGTACGGAAATTCACTCAATCGCGCTCCAGAACGTTCGAGGCCTAATGCTCGTGCAGCACCATTCACCAAGGATTCACCACGTTGCGGCAACCTATCCATCGACAGCAGAGCCCCGCAAGTACTTGCCTCAATCGCGAAAGACATCGGTTATAGTTCCTATCCGCCGGGACGCCGGAGATCTTCAACTCCGATCAAGGCGCCCAGTTCACTAGCCTGGCATTTACCGGCCGGGTGCTGGCTGCGGGGGCACGCTGTTCCATGGACGGCCGGGGCCGCTGCCTGGACAACGTGTTCATCGAGAGACTGTGGCTGTCGCTGAAGTACGAGGCGATCTACCTGCACGAACTGACGAACGGCTTCGAGGTCGAGCGCACCGTCTCCAACTGGGTCCGCTTTTACAACGAGTCGCGCCCGCACTCGGCACTGGGTGGGCGAACGCCCGGCGAAGTCTATCGCGGCATGGCGGTAGCAGCGTGAACGGACCGCGGCTAGGCAATACATCGAGCGAACGGGGCGCGGGGTGCGTTCGGGTGGAGACACCGCGTTTCCCACCGCCTTACCACCGGCGCTTTACCGATTGGAGGACCACGCCCGTGGAAAGGCCGTGGAAAACGCTACTTGCCCTGTTTCATCGTTCTTGGGAAACCCGGCCAATAGCGTTGAAATCGATCGGGCCCAACGGCACACTTCCGTTCATCGAGGGCACAATCAACCAATCGGAGTACACTTTAAAATCGCCCTCGGACTGTCCAACGAACCAGGACCACCTCAGCTGAGTTGATCGTCACATCTTGCAAGAAGTGTTCCGGCTTGATTACGATTCGGCGCCAATGCGTGATCTCCTCGTTCTTTTCGTTCACTTGGTCGTAACAACCGTCCGTCTTATGCGGCCGGGCGGTGCTCGCGCCATCGTCGCCGAGTCTTTGCTTCTGAAGCAGCAACTTCTGATCGTCACTCGTTCCCGGCGCCGAGCGCCGGATCTGCGTCCACTGGACCGAGTGGTCGCGGGTCTATGCGCAGGCTTGACGGGACGGGCGCGCATAGGTCGTTGTGCGATCGTTCTGAAACCCGCCACGATACTGGGTTTTCAGCGGTTGCTCGTGAAGCGTAAGTACAAGGAGTTGTTCTCCCCAAAACGGCGCGGACGACCCGGGCCAAAGGGCCCGTCTGCGGAGTTGATTGCCGCCGTCGTGGAGCCGCCGTCGTGGAAATGAAGCGACGGAATCCACGCTTCGGCTACCAACGGATTGCCGATCAGGTGAACTTGGCTTTCGATGTCCCCGTGGACAAACACCTGGTGCGGCGCGTGCTGGCCACGTACTGCCGGCCAGACCCCGGCTCCGGGGGTCCATCCTGGCTGACATTTCTCGGTCACAGCAAGGACAGTCTCTGGAGCGTCGACCTGTTTCGCTGTGAGTCGTTGATCCTCCGAACGCATTGGGTGATGGTTGTCATGGACCAGTTTACGCGTCGAATTGTCGGATTTGCCGTGTGCGGCGGGTCGCCTGACGGTTCGACGGTCTGCCGGATGCTTCGTCACATTATTCTCGGCTCGGCTCCGCCAACCTACTTGAGTTCCGACCACGATCCCTTGTTTGAATACCACCGCTGGAAAGCCAATCTGCGCATTCTCGGGGTGAAGGAGGTCAAGACCGTTCCTTATGTACCGCTCACACACCCCTTCGTGGAACGCTTGGTCGGGACAGTCCGGCGCGAATATCTCGACCAGATGCCGTTTTGGAACGCCCAGGATCTCGAACGAAAACTGGACTCGTTCCAGCAATATTACATTCGATATCGGGTGCATCAGGGGTTCAGAGTCAGGGGACAAGTTCCTGATCCAAAAGCTGACCGCGAAGACCAGCCGGCAGCTCGCCTGGATGACTACCGCTGGGAGTCATACTGCCGCGGGTTGTTTCAGCTACCGATGGCTGCTTGAATAGGAATTCGCACCCCACACGCTCAAACAGAAGCCGCTGACCTACGCCCCCCTTGAGGACTTCGTTGCCTGCTACAACCCCCAGAATCGCCACGTCCGGGAAGAAACCTGGTACCAAGATACCCCGGACGGTCGGTGGCGCGCATACTCTCGGGAAGACGTACTCCGGCGCGACAAAGCCGGCCTCGACGTGTTCTGGCTGAAGGATGCTTCCGTGACCGACCTGGAAATCTTACCGGAGCCGGAAGTGCTCGCGGATGAAATCATGGAAAACCTTCGTTCAGCGCTGAACAGCTTCGAAGCGAAACGTGAAAATCTGAGCGCTGCGGATGGATACGACTGAGGTATGGATATGGAGTTCACGAGACGGGAGTAATCTGAAACATAGGGAACCTCTCCTTGGACACCAGCGATGTCAGAAAGTAACCGAGCCAGATTGAGAGGTCGCACTGGAGATGTTCTCATCCTAACCCGACAAAGATGACAACGAAGATGGCAGTATTCACACAGGATCAATTGGAGGCAATTGCAGATGCGCTCGGCGACACGAACGCTGGCCTCAAAGGCACGGAAATTCAACATCTTCTTGTCTCCAGCAAGATGACAGATCCCGGTCCCTCTACGAAGCGCATCCGGATCTACAACGCTTTCGCTGACAGTCAGAACACCAAGAAAAATCGAACAAACGTTCTCGAATTCATCCGCCTTGCCATGAAGCCGGCGCGCTACAGTCGCGAGCCACAGCGCTACGAGCCGTTGCGGGCACTCGTGAATCAGCCACTCGCGTTTTGCGGCCTCGTCGTGGACGAAACGGGCGAACTCAAAAAGACCGAAGCTGCTCAAACACTCCCCGAAGCACAACGTCGAGCGCGCGACCTGAGGGCTGACCTCGAAGGACGGGGTGTCCATCCGGACGTCTTGAGGTTCTGCCGATCCGAACTCCTTGCCGACAACTATTTCCACGCCGTTCTGGAAGCAGTGAAGAGCGTCGCCGACAAAATGCGCAGTCGAACCGGATTGACGGATGACGGCACAGCACTCGTTGGCCGAGTGCTCGGCGGAAGTCCCCCGCTTTTGGCTATCAATTCGTATACCAGCAAAAGCGAGGTGAGTGAACAGGGGGGCTTCGCCAATTTGGTGCGTGGGACGTTTGGAATGTTTCGGAATCCCACCGCCCACGCAGCGCGTATTCACTGGTCAATGACAAAAGAAGATGCCGAAGACTTGCTGACGATCGTCTCGCTTATCCATCGCCGTATCGACAAGTCTCATAGGCCGCCGAGAGTCTAAGTTCACTACCCATTAATTGGCGGAAAACGACATGCACCGCCCTATCGGCAGATGAATTGTTCGATGACCATGATGCATGCGGGCAACTGGGGGCCTGCAGACCCGGCCCGGACCTATGTTGCGAACGACGTACCCGCTCGATCCATCAGTTCATCAATACGATCAGCAACACGCTGACCGGCGCGTTAACCAATTGATCTTGAAAGATTGGCGGGGGTCAATATTCCACGCCGATTAACATTTACCTGAGTCTCTCAACAAACAGGCTCCAAAAATACTCGGCAGCGCCCTCATGCGTGAGTTCCTTGTCGCGTTGCTGTCCGAACTGGGCCATGCCCATGGGGTCGAGGAAAAGCGTATAGCCATCGTCGCGAATCGACATGGATTCATTGTAGCTATTGCTGTTGCCGACACCATCGTAGGAAAAAAACAGACCGTCCGACTTCGATAGGCCCCCGAGCCAGATGCCGCAACGACTCTGCTCTCGGCCGCCGACAAACGCCCGTGCCTCGAAGCGGTTGGCGTCGATCCGTCTGAAGTCGGTTTCCACAGCCCTGTTTCGCGCCTTCATCTCCTCCAGCGAATTCTCAAAATACCGGGCAACGTATTCGAACGCATCGTTCAGAAACGCATGACGCTCACGATCGGTGAACTCTTTCTTGACCCTGAGGTTGCTGGAGCGTGGGCTCGGCTGTGCAGGAGCGACCGCGCTGGTAATGGGGCGGGCAGTTCCTGGCGCGGCAATGACGCCGCTGCGCGACTCTGCGGCCTGACGAATTGCCTGGACGACCTCGAGAAACCCATCGTCCAGGGTCGCCTGTTTGACCACAGGCTTACCGTCGGCGGGCACTGCCATCAGCTCTCCGAACGGGGCACCATGCCAGTCGCACGGTCTGAGGATGACCGGGATGACGCGCGCGGTGCCTTGCTCGTGCCGATCCATGGCGCGAGTCATCTCGACGTCGTAGCAATAGTCCGAATCGAGGAAGTCCGCACTAATCAGAAGCAGAATGATGTCGGCAGCATCGAGCTGGGCACTTATCTGACCGTGGATCTCTTCCCCGGGACCGATACGACGGTCGTGCCAGGTAGTGATCACACCCTGACGGCGCAGGCCGGCGAGATGCTTCTCCAGATCGTCCCGAAGTTGCTCATCGGCATGCGAATAGGACATGAACACGCTTGCCATGGGTACTCGCCTTGTCTCACCTGTTGATCGGCGCGGAATTTTGACCTGTAGGGCGCAAAAACTCCATCCAAGGCGTCAAGCCGAATCGTGCCCGTTCCCGCGAGACTGCCAGGCTTGAATCAAGCCGCTGTCAAATTCAGTCTGGATGCTCAGGCAGCAACCGCCTTCCTCCCGCGCCGCCGCACGGCTTTGGGGCGCGGCACCCGCTGCCCGGGCCACAGGATGTCCTCGTACTCGAGCGGCGCTTTGGCAAAGCCCAGCCGCATCGCCGGCGTCTTGCCGTCGTCCCCCTTGAACACGAAATTGTCGACCGTGCGGAAGATGGTCAGGTACTTCTCCATCATGGCCGGGTTGTACGGCGCGTAGCCGTGCCAGACCTTGTTGTGGGTACTCGAGGTTCCCACCGGTCGCTCGAATGCGCTGAACAGGCGCCGCGTCTTTTTGAAGACGCTATCGACTCGCGACAGGCCCGAGTACAGATTCAGATCCGCCTCGCGGTCTTCGTCAACGGCCTCGTGACGAGTCAGCCAGCACACCGCCTTGTGCGGTTCATCCACGGTCGGAAAGGGGTGCGCGACCCACTGGTCGTCCCGTTTGCCGTGCTTCTGCCGTTCTTCGATCCGGGCTTTCATCATGCGTCGCCCCACTTCCCGCGAGTCTTCGCGCACAGCCTCGGGCAACGTCGCGACGAAAGCTGCCTGTTTCCGCCTGCTCTCTGCCAGAATCCGCTCGCGCTCATCGATCGTCTGCCTGTAGGGTGCTACCAACGGCGTGAAGTTGCATTAGATCCACCGGTTTGAAGTTGTAGGCTTTCGGGGCGGCTATCGACGGTGGTCACGATTCGGGGTTGGCGTCTTTCATCCTGAAGCTCTTGCCCTCAAGGACGACTGTTTCCGCATGGTGGAGCAGGCGGTCGAGTACGGCGGAAGTCAGCGTCGCATCGTTGTTGAAGATTGCGGGCCATTTTCGATAGACGCGATTGGTCGTGATGACGATCGCGCCGCGCTCGTATCTCTGGCTGACGATCTGGAACAGCAGGTCGGCGCCGGTTTTGTCGATGGGGAGATATCCGAGCTCGTCGAGTACCAGGACGCGGGGTTTGATATAGCGGTTGAGACCCTGCTTGAGTCGGCCGGCGGCCTGTGCGGCGGCCAGGGTGTTGACCACGTCGACGGCGCTGGCGAACAGCACGGAGTAGCGTTCTTCGCAGGCGCGCAGGCCGAGGGCGATGGCCAAGTGCGACTTGCCAAGTCCGACGCCACCTATAAACACGACGTTGCTGGCCTGTTCGACGAACCGCAAGCGGAACAGGTTCATCACCTGTTGCCGATTGATCTTTTTGGGCCAGGTCCAGTCGAACGCATCGAGGGTTTTCTTGACGGGGAAGCGGGCGAGGCGGATGCGCCGGGCGATGGCGCGGTCGCGGCGCCGGTCGGCCTCGCCCTCCACCAGTCGGGCGAGCAGGGGCAGGTGGTCCCACTGCTGTTCGGCGGCGGTCTGGACGAACTCGGCGTAGTGTTCGCGCACGAAGGCGAGCTGGACGGTGTCGAGGTCGGCGTGGAAGGCGTCGAGGTCGATTTTGGGTGGTCGTTTCATGGTGTGTTCTCCGGGTCGAGGTGGCGGTCGTAGTCGCCGAGGTCGGGATCGGGGAGGTTCAGTTCCAGGGCATCGCTGGGCCGGGTGAGGTGCAGGGGGCCGGGTTCGGACCTCAGTCGGACGCGGCTTTCCAACAGATTGGCGATGTATTCGCTGCCCAACGCGCCGAAGTGCAAGGCGTCGGCCAGGGCACGGGCGGTGGGCTCCTCGCCGTGGATCTCGCTCAAGGCGACGATCTTGCGGATGTGGTGGCCGGCGTTGAGGCGGCGCTGTTGCAGTTCGGCGTAATAGGTCTCGGCGCAGGGCGCCAGCGTCAGGAAGCGCTGCAGCAGCCGCTGGCGGCGGGCGCCCATGCGTTGGGCCAGCAAGGCCTTGGGATGATCCGGGTTCTCGAAGTCCCGGTGCCGGTCGTAGCTGCGCGGATGCCGGGCGATGAGCCGGTCCTGGTGGTAGATGCAGATCCGGTCGGGATAGGCTTTCAGCGTCAGGCGTTGGGAGGCGTACTCGGCGGGCACCGAGTAGCGGTTGGCCTCGAAGGTGACGCGGAAGCGGTTCGAGGCGCGCACCGTATGCACGTTGCCGAAGTCGTGGACTCGCCCCGGCAGCGGCCGCAGCCGATCCCGTTCCTCCTCGAACCGGTCGACGGGACGGCGCCGCGTCTCGCCGTGTGTGCGTACGTTAGCGACGGTATCGAGCCATTCCCGGGTGATCGGATTGATGAGGCTGAAGTCGGTGATCTTGAGACCGGCCAGGAGGTTCTTCTTGACGTAGCCCACCCCGGCCTCGACCCGCCCTTTCTCGTGACCGGCGCCGACGTTGCAGGGTGCGATCGTAAAGCCGTAGTGGTGGGCGAAGTCGACATAGCGGGGGTTGAACACCGGCGCCTCGCCGCTCAAGCGCCGCAACACGGCGGATTTCAGGTTGTCGACCATGATCCTCGCCGGCACCCGCCCGCCGAGCGCCTCGAAGGCGTTCAGGTGGCAGCCGAGGAAGTGTTCGAGCGTCTGCGAGACGGTGAACTCCACATACATCATGCGGCTGTAGCAGAGCACCAGCACGAAGAAGCTCAACCGCCGGCGCGTGTTGCCGACGTTCACCGATCCGTAATGGCCCCAGTCCACCTGGGCGCACTCGCCGGGCTCGAAGTGCAGGGTCAGGAAGGCCGGCGCCGTTTTCGGCCGCACCTTCTGCACGTACTCGCGCACGATGCTGATGCCGCCCGTGTATCCGTTGTCCCGCAGGCGCTGGAAGATCTGCGTGCCGCTGTACGGGTAGTGCTCGAGCCATTGCCGGATGAGCGGCTTGTAGGGATCGAGCTTGCTCGGCCGCGGCGCCGTCTGGCGCGGCCGGAAGGTGGGTTCGTCGAGCCAGTAACGGACCGTGCGCGGGTCCAGCGCCAGGCGCTCGGCGATCTGCGCGAGGTTGAGCGTCTCGGCCTCGTTCAGGTGATGAATGCGGCGGTACGTGGCGTAGTCGATCATGAGGCCGCCCTCGGATCGCGCAACAGATCGGCGAGCCGGCGCGGGCCCTGGTCCCGGCGCATCGTCGCCGGCTCGATCCCAGTCGGCCGATCCAGCGACAGCACCTGGTAGAGCGGCGCCTCAAAGGCGATCAGGTCGGCGTCGATCAGGACCCCGCGCGCCGCGTCGAGCCGCTCACCCGGCAAGCCGAGACGGGCACACACCGAGGCGTCGCCGTAATAGCTCAGGCCTTGCGCGTCGGCCACCGTGACCAGAAACAGATACAGCGCCAAGGCCTCGGTCGAACAGCGCTCCAGATGGCGCTCACGGACCAGGCGGTGATCGAGCCAACTGAACTGGCTCGGCACGGCGCGAAGCCGCTCGGGGCGGAGCAGGCGTTTGTGAACCATGGCGGGGCTCTCCTTGGAGGATGTCGAGCGCCAATTGTTGAAAACGCCGCCTTGATCGGGCTATGTCCTCTTGTAACGCGGTGCCGGTTAAAGAGGCAATAAGCCCTGTCAGAACAAGGGCTTGGGCGTAGGAGTCCTCTTGTAACGCCGCCATCGTTAAGGAGCCCGTTTTTTTAGTCCGATCAACGACTTGCGCCGATAAGTCATCTTGTAACGCACGGCGACCCCGCCGTGCATAGCCGGGGTTCGCCGCCCGCCACGCCGTCACCCGGGCGACATGCACGGGGCCGCGGAAGTAGTTCCGGTTCTGCGGTTTGGCCAACCAGCGCGCCTGGCTCGCCATCTTGCTCGCCTTGCGGCAGGCCGGTTCCGAGCAGTACCGCTGGTGCCGCACGTTGCGCGGGTCCGGGCGAAACAATCGCCGGCAGTTCAGACAGTTGCGTCGTCTTCGCTTCGTCATCGGCTGGGATCCTCCAGCCGCCGATAATGCGCGTGTCGATGCCGGACCGGGACGTTCGAAGAAGACGCACCGAAGAAAACGAAGAAACGCTTATTGGAAGCTTTTGGAAGAAGACGCCGCCGCAGAAAACGGCACTTTCACACCGGTGGAATGACTACACTTTCAGATCGGTGCTGGCAGTAGGGCGCAAAAACTCCATCCGGGGCCAAACCGCCCATTGATAGACCCGATGCAGCCTACCGAGAACCGGGTGCGGAGAGGGCGAGTCTTTTCCGGCACCTGCGGCGGCCTACACCATGTGTATCACTGGGCTGCTTGACAGCACGGATGAGATTTTTGCGCCCTACAAGACCGGCCTCGCGCTGGGATGAGTCCGCGCGAGCGGGATTGCCGCGGAAGCGCATGCCGGAACAACTGGGCGAGCATGGCGGCGGCGTGCCCCCTGGAAGAGGGATGAACAGGGCAGGATGAACCGGTGGGTGCGAGCGTCGTCTTCAGGCTGACCGCAGGTGGTGGACCGGAACCGGTGCGCGAGCTTGAGCGGGTGGCCACGGTCGCGGACGATGACCACGACGGCACGAGCTGGATCGCATCGCGCAAGCGCGGAGCCGCCTTCGAGGCGGACGCGGGGTCCCGGCTCCTGGCGTTCGCGCGGGTGTCGCGCACGGAGGTCCTGGCGCTCACGGCGCGAATAGTCGGCCGCTGCGACCGGCTGCCCGCCGACGCGCTGGTGAGGGACATGTACGAGGGGTACGAAGGCGCGTTCGGGGCCTACTGGAAGATCCGCGATGTCCGCCTGAGGCGGACGCCGGCTGAAAACCTGCCCGGGACGACCCTGCGGAGGAGGTCTATCCGGGAGGCGTTCCGCAGTCCCCTGACGTTCGCGTACTGGCAGCCGGCCGCATGGGCCGAGGCGGAGGTCCCGGCCGCTCGCGACAGGCGGGTCGCCGATGTCGCGCCTGCCGCCGCGGTCGGGCCGACGGCGCGCGTCGCGAAGCCCGCGATGCCGATCCACGGCGTGGACTTCAGCGGTGCCAGGGAGATCGACGGCCGCAACGGCAAGATTTGGATTGCGACGTGGCATCCCGACGACGGCGTGGTGCTCGAATGCGGCGCGGACGAGCCGGGATTCGGCCGGGCCGGCCTCGCCCGGAGAATCCTGAAGGATGGCGGACTATGGGTTCTGGACTTCCCGTTCGGGCCGCCCGCTCCCGTCGCCGCGGCGGCGGGCTGGACGACCTGGCGGGACTACCTCGCCTGGTGCGCCGGCAGCGGCGATGCGACGGCGCTGCGCGAGGGGCTTCGCGAGGTGCTGGGCGAAGCCGGCGTGGGGTGGTCGACGAGGAGGGCCGTCGACCGCGCAGTGGGGGCCACCTGGTTTCCCTTCTTCGAGCAGCTCTATCGCCAGACGATCACGGGAGCCCGGGACGTCCTCCGTATCCTGGCGGACGCGGGCACGGACAAGGCCCGGATACTGCCATTCGATGCGCACGCCGACGCGGGCCGGTGCGGAGGTGTGGCAGTCGAGGGGTTTCCGGGGTGGACCTTGAGGCGCTGCGGAATGACCGCCGTCGGGTACAAGCAGAGGCACGGGGCCGCGCGAAGACAGCGCCTGTCGATCGTGAACCACCTGCGCCGCAGGGGGATTCCGATCCCCGACGACGACGCTCGCCGGGCGGTCGACGACGTTGAGGGGGATGCCATCGATGCGCTCGTGCTGCTGCTTGCCGCCCACACGACAAGCCGCCGCGAGGCCCGGGAATGGCAGGAGGCCTGCCGGGTCCATGGATGCATGGAGGGTTGGTTCTTCGACTAGACTGCCAGCCACCCTGGTCCTGACGAAGAGTAGAGCCAGCGGGGGCGGATCGAATCGCGGGCGGCGCTGGACGAAGTACGTGGTCTTCGCAACGGGAGGTCGGCGCCACTTGGGAGCCTCGCGTCGACCGTACGAGGGTGGTCTGTGGGATCTTCCGGATCTTCAGGATGACTTTACAAACTGAACATTGTGGGCAATCATTTGATCGTTGAAAAGAACGGATGACTTGGACCATATGGCAGAGTCGTCAGGAAGGATGATGGGCTTCCTCGTGAAGAAACCGCCGAAGCTGTCGAGCGGTGCCAGGGAGTTTGTCCGCGAGCATCCCGAGGAGGCGCGCGTAGCGGTAGCGGTGGCCCTGGAGACGGCGGCGGCGCAATCGGGGGCAGAGTCGAGGAGATCAACGGTGGACGTGCCCGCGCGGCTTCGGCAGTTCGTGGTGGATCGGACTGGAGAGGACCTGATCGGCGTCACGGAGGCAGCGTCACGACTCGGCGTGTCGCGTACGACCGTCTACGACTGGGCGGCCAGGAACACGTTGATCGCCTGGCGGTCCACGAAGCGCCGACTGAACATCCCGGCAGGCCAGATCGTCGGGCCCGGTCGGGTCACCGACGGATTGGCGGATGTCGTGGACGTTGTCGGGGAGCCCGAGCTTGCCTGGGCTTTCCTCAGTCAGGACTGGCCTTTCGATGACGGGGTGGCCCGTCCCATTGAGCGCTTGCAGTCCGGTGGGCTCGACGATGTTCTATCTGCGGCAGCGGGATTCGGCGCGACCTTTACGTGACCGAACGCCGCTATCCGCGGAGCCTGATCGAGCCGCTGCTGGTCAGGACAGCGTTTCCGGAAAGCTATCGGATCATACCGCGGCGACATGGCGGATCGCCGTTGGGAACAACTCCTGCAGACTCCCGCTTCGCGACGCGGACCGGAGCTATACGGTGCTGTATGCAGCCCCGGACTTCACCACGGCGTTCATCGAGACGATCGTCAGGGACAGGTTCGCGCATCGCCGAACACGGAACATCGCGCTTCGCGAGATCACGGAACGCGTGTGGGTCCGTATGGCGGCGGAATCAGGCACGCCGCTGACGCTTCTCGACCTTCGCGCGGATGGCTGCACGCGCATCGGGGCGCCGACGGATGTGGTCCAGGCGAGGAATCACTCAGCCGGGCGCGTCTTCGGCAAGGCCATCCATGCCGAACACGCGGATGTCGACGGGTTGGTCTATGCGTCCCGTCTGACCGGTGAAGATGCATACGCGATCTATGATCGAAGTGTCGGAAAGCTCAAAGCGGGCGACGTTGGGCAACTGGAGGAGCATGTGGAGCTACCGGGTGTTCTGGAGCGCCACGGGATAGGACCGCTGCTATAGCGTCGTGGGGGATAGCGTATGGCGCGCGCCGTCCGCTGCTGCAACCTGACGCCAAACTGTGAAGGATTCGAGGCGAGTTACAGACGTCGAACTTGACCCCACACTTGACCCCACAGAGCACATTCGTCTCGTAGCGTTTCGGAAAGGATCATGCAACGCCGCACAGTTGCCCGGGGTTCTTATAAGAGATTGTTTTTACGCCAAATTTGCGTCTTCAATAGCCTTCATGAAACCTCATGCCGCTGCATGGTCCTGGCGGAAGAGGTATCCGCCTAATCATTCTTATATTTATTTGAAAATCAATGGGTTAAAACAATATATATTATTTTCCCCCAATTCATTCCCCCACAATCTCATTGAAGTGTCACGTTGGGTTACGGTCGGGCGGTGCTTCCGGGTAGAGAGGTAGAAGTACGTCCACTTCGTTGGCCCCAACAGCTTGGTGATGTCCCAGGACCAGGTCTGGTTCGGCGCCGTGGCCACCAGTTCGGGTTTGGTGTACTGGGGATGCTCACGTTGATTGCGCCGCTCGCGGACCGGTCGATCCGCAGCCAGGATCCGATACATCGTCCGCTCGGAGCACAGGTAGCGGCCTTCGTCGAGCAGCGTCGCCACGACCTCCGCCGGCGCGCGGTCGACGAAGCGTGGGCTGGCGAGCTCGTCGAGGACCTGCTCGCGCTCGGCTTCACACAGCGCCCGGGCGGGCGTTGGACGGGGCTGCTGGTGCCCGGGAGTTGACCTCTGACGACGGTAGAAGGTCGCCCGCGACACGCCCAGTGTCCGGCACGCCGGCACGACGCCGACCTGTTCCGCCAACGGTTGGGCGGCCATCAGGAGCGCGTTGCGTGTTCGAGGTTCAATCCCAGCAGCCCGGCAACTTTTCCCTGCACGTCCAGGATCGTGTGCGCCGTGTGCAGCTCGTGCTCCAGGCGAGCCACTTTCGCCTCGAGCGCGCGCACCTTCGCATCCAGAGGGTTGCGTTCGGCCGGTTTCGCGCCGCGCTTCTTCGCGGCCAACTCCCGTAGCGAGCCCTTGCGCCGTGCCCTGCGCCAAGTCGTCAGATGCGAGCTGTACAACCCCTCGCGACGAAGCAGGCGGCCCACCTCGCCGGGTTGCGTGCAGCGGTCGGCCTCTTCCAGGATCCGCAGCCGATATTCCGCGGTAAACTGGCGCCGCTTCGGCTTGGCCACGACCTCCGGGTCCGGGGTTGGTTTCGGGCGCCCGGCCCTGGGGGCCTCGTCGCTACGCTCCTCAACCCCCAGGGCCGGCAAGGCAATCTCATTCAATGTCATCGAGTCTCTCTCTGCAGTCATCGGTCTTCACCTCCACCGCCCTACAGTAATTCCAAAGGGTGCCCGTGTCTCAGTTATGTTGGCAGAGAGGGTTTGGGCGCTATCCGTGTCGGGTGAGAGCTACCGATCGCGCGCGGCGGCGGTCGCCAACTAAGCGCCAACGGGCGGAACAGAAACCCGGGACTTCGGCGCGCTACCGTCCGGCCGGACGATCGCTACCGACGTCACAACGAAATTGCGGGCAGGACGGAGAACGCAGTAGGGGCAAACAGTCGGAAAGACGGGGATCGGAACAACCAGCGCTCGCCGCAGTGCCTCGGAGCACGTCTTCGCGATTTGGAACCGATCTTACGAACAACCATACGGGCCCGCGGCCAAGAAAAGGGCTGCACCGAGAGGCCGAACATACGACAGTGCCTGACTCGCTGCCACTCACGTTCGACGTTGTGCTTGCAACCAGGGGGGCGTCCACATACGGCGAGCGATCCCCGGGCGGTCGAGTGCGGGACTGGCGGCGCCGCTTGGCGGTGTTTACCGGGATAGGCAAGGTCTCACCGAATCTGCCTTGTCGATCCAATGGCAGCCAGAGCATGGCGCTGCCTGGGCGGCCTGCGCTGCCATGCGTACTCCGCCGGTCACCCGGGGGTTCTCTGCTGGCGCTACGACCTCGCGGAGCGAGGTGACCGGCGTGCGCGCGCATGCCGCCTGTCCAGGCACCGACGCACTCCCGCGTCGGCAACTTCATGCCTGAACAGGAGACCGACATGGACCTGCAACTTCTCATCGCTCAGTGGAGCGGGAACATTCCGCCCGGCTTCGTCCGGCCCTCCATCCTCGAAACCGGCCTCGCAACGTGCTGCTTATGTGGAGCTACACATAATGAATAAGGCTCTTATCGGTCGTGCGCGGCATGATCGATAAGATCATTGAGCTGAGCCGCGCGGTGGTCACCGAACGGCGCTATGGGGAAAGTAACGGTCGAGCCGCTGCCGATCGGGACAAGATGTCGGCCATCGGACCGATGACGGGGACGGTTGCCACGAAGAACCGCGGCTTTCTTGTGGTTGTCGAGCGTTTTCCGGAGCGGGGATCCGGGGGCTTCACGGGGCTTTGGACGGCATTGGCAAAGCGATCCCCGGAACGCGGCGCGCGACGCGTTCGATCACTCGTGTGTCGCCGCCGTCTGGCGGTCATGGCGGTCGCCGTGGTGGTCCCGCGGTCGGGCGCATCGTCGGCGCGAGCCTGAGAACCCGGCGCGGAACCCTGCGCCCGCAGTGCCGGCACCGGGTGATGTCGATGCCAGTCAGTCGCAGCACTACGGCGCCGAGCGGCGGATGGCGGAAGGGCTCACGCGACACTTCGAGAGCGGCGTCCCGCTGCCGGTTTCCGTGATCGACTGCTTGGAGGCGGGCCTCACCGCGCTGAAGATCGATGAGGCGCGGATGCAGGCTCGGGTTGTCGATCTGACCGATCTGTGGGCTCGGTTCGACGCCCTGGCAGGGGAACGGCCCGCCGACGCCTGACTCGACGGGGTGGCGCTTCGCGTTGGCGGGCGCCAGCCGGCCAGTCCTGTCTATTACGGTCGTTTTCGGAAGATTCTGGAATTATACCGACGAAAACGGGGTGCACGTCAGATTTGTGATATGAGAGGCAGTTGCGCTGTCACTAATCTGTCGGTTGCCGTTCCCGCCGATTTTGTCGAAGGCGTTGTCTTGGGAAGGTCGCGGATGGCCGCGTGAGCCTTTTCGGGCGGAAAACGGTCGGGGATGAGAACGATTCCCGCTTGGGCGCGCCGCACGGACAGGGGCAACCCCGGCCGGGCGGCCGCGGAGCGGTTCGACGGGAAAAATCGGCCTCGGACGCGCTATCCGGTGTCCGAGAACGGCACCGGACGCACCAGGGACCGCATCTGGCCGGGGCGCCCTTCCAGAACATGCCCCAGCGCCATCATGATCGCCAGCGCCAGGCCCACGCGGGTCTTCATCGCCGCGAGTCCCCGGATGTAATGCCGCTCGAAACCGAAACCGCCGTCCAGGCGGCTGTTGATCCGCTCCAGGGCGGCGCGCCGGTTGTACCCCCGCCGCCAGGACGGGCCGCCGTGCGGCGTCGGCGTGAAGATGCGCCGGTCGTGCGTCCCCAGGTCGATGCGCACGACGCGCCCATGATCGCCCGCCCGGCAGCCGGCGTTTCGGTAACAACTCGCCCGGCCCTCGCACTCGAGATCGTAGGCCGCCGCCGGGCAGCGGTACTTCAACGTGCCCCGGTCGGCCTCGAAGCCACAGAACGCCATCGGCCGCTCCTCGCCCGTCGCCGGACAGCGGCAAATCACCTCGCCCTTCTCGGAATGCAGCACCGTGTCCACCCGGTCCGGGTACAGCGGGCGCAGGATCGGCTTGGACGGATCGTAACCGGGCATCTTCTTCTCCTCGCGCCACATCTCCCGCGTGTCGATCAGGGGACGGATGCCGTGATCGTCCCACAGCGTCTTCTTCAATCCCGCGCCGTCCAGCCCCTTGTCGGCGCTGAAATCCGCGCAACGCTCCGCCAACTCCCGGTCCTCGGCGAACAGCTTGTCGAGCGCCTTGGACAACTCCACCGACTCCGAGGCCGACGCCCGCGTCACCTCGAAGGCCACCGGAATCTCGTATTGCGTGTCGGCGATCAGGTGCAGACCGTAGCCGAACCGACTCCGAGGCCGACGCC
Organism: Candidatus Azophilus sp.; assembly: GCA_965220425.1. Lineage (GTDB taxonomy): Bacteria > Pseudomonadota > Gammaproteobacteria > Pseudomonadales > Azotimanducaceae > Azophilus. Next base: position 2,037,976 of record OZ244830.1, read on the forward strand.
CGCGTCACCTCGAAGGCCACCGGAATCTCGTATTGCGTGTCGGCGATCAGGTGCAGACCGTAGCCGAACCAGGTCTTCACCTTGGTCCAGGCCTGGCCCGTCTTCTTGTCGACGCCGCGCGTCTCGTGCTTGCCCCAGTCCGCGTCCGGGTCCGAGGTCTTGCCCGTTTCCCGGTTCGTCCGCCCCGTCGAATGGCTCTCGATCGCCTTGCCGTCGTAACCCAGATGCTCCCCGAAATCCGGCAAGACCGCCATCAGCCGGCCGCGTAGCGCGTCGCTCATCGCCGTCACGCAGCCCGTCTCCGTCTCCGCCTTCTCGACCAGATGCACGAAACGCGAGAAGTTCCAGGCGCTCGGCGTCGGCGACCGCTCGGGACTCGGCAACAGGACCGCCACCGGCCGGCCCGTCTCGGGATGCGCGCGCATGATCTTGCGCGGCCGCTCCCGCAACGGCAGCGGGTTGAATCCGCACAGACCGAGCAAGCCCGGATTGCGATTGAGCTCGCGCAGCAAGGACTCGATCGAGGCATGCTGAAACACCACCCCCGCAACCAGCGCCCGCCACATCGCCTCGGCCGGGTAGTCGTTACGTCCCCGCCCGCGCCGGGCGCGCAACGCCTCGATCACCGGCCCGTCGGGAAGATGCTCCAGCACCAAACTCAGACGCCGCAGGTCCGGCAACTGATCGACATCGTCCCAGGAAAAGAGTAGCTTGGTCTCGCCGGTCGCCATGATTCCTCCTTCGGTGGACTTCCTGGCGGGAGTGGCCAATAGGCGTGGTCGTGACGCTATTGTGCCGCATGACGGCCGGCTTCTCCCCCCTTTCTTCCCGTCGTTCCGGGTTTGGGGTGAAAATCCCGCGACACGCGGAAAACAGCCCGAAAAAGGGGCGAAAACGACCTATTCCTGGGGTAAAGTCATTTGGCAATCACCCTGTAGCCCTCATAAACAAAGGGCTACAGAACAGCGCAAGAGGCTCTATGAGGATTAGCATCCGCTTGCGCGGCGCTCCCAGAAGTCGTCGAAGCGGTTGCTGAGGATCGCGCATCGCAGGGCCATGATGGCGTTGGCGCCAGCGACGGTCCAGTGCATTCCGCCGCGCTTGAGGCGGCTTGCGACGATGTTCTTGCAACCGCCCTCGACGACGCCGGTTGCGACGCAAAGGCCCATGGCCCGGAACTTCGGATACCGCATCCGGTCGCGGTTGTTGTCGATGTAATGGAGGCACTTGCGGGCGTCGTCGCAGGTTTCGGCATGGCTGCGCAGGGCGGCGAGGATGTCGTCGATGCGGCCTTGGTCGAGTTCGTCGCGGCGTTGTTTCCCCCACCGGTCGGCGAGATCGGTTCCCGCTCCGTAGATGGCCTTGGCGACGTCGAACAGATGCCCCTTGGCGTGGAAGATGTCGACGATCTGGATGGCGCCGGGGGCGTGCTCGTCCGCCCAGTTCCATATCCAGAGCGCGCCGTCGCCGAGGACCGCGCGACGCGGGGCCTCGTCGAAGCATCGCCGGTCGCCTCGCGCAAAGCGCGGCCGGCGAAGGGCGACGGTTCGGTGTCGGTGTCGCGGCTGGCGATGGCCTCGATGGCGCCGCTGTAGGTGACGGAGCCGGGGTCGCGCACGGGACGACCGTCCCGGTCGAGGGTGTCCGCGGACCAGACGGCCACGATCTTGGCCTCGCGCGTTTTGGCGGACCCGTCCGGCTGCTTGCCCCTTCGGCCCCGGGTCTCGGCCTTGCGCACCGGCACGCCGGTGCCGTCGAGGCCGAGGTAGACGGTCCGGGCGGTCGCGGGTTCCGGCTCGACGACGTGGCGCTCGTCGTCGGCGATCTCGCGCCCGAGCGCCTCGGCCTGGCGCTCCGCCAGCTTGGCATCGATGTCGAGGCCGGCCAGTTCGCGCAGCAGTTCGCCGCTCTCGGCGAAGCTGACCCGGGCCGCGGCGAGGCCGGTCATGCGCAGGGCCGCCGGCGACAGGGACGTTCCCTCCAGGCCGAGCGCGCGGTCGCGCGGGCTGAAGCCCGCGCCGCAGTTCTCGCAGTGATACCAAGCGCGCCGCAGTTCGATCTCGCCCAGCGCCGTCGTGAAGGTCTTGCGCCGGCGGCCGGCGTATCGGGCGTGCGCGCCGCACGCGCAGGGTTGCCAGGGACCCTTCTCGTCGGACCGGTCCGCGTTCAGGCGCGCGGCGACCGCCCGGCCCATGATTCCGAGCGCCAGCCGCTTGGCCGCGGTCTCGACCGCCTCGAAGTCCAGGCCGTCAAGCGCGCCGTCGCCGATCAGCCGTTCGACTTCGGCGCCGGCCTCCGCCGCGATGCGCGCCGCGAAGCCCCCTTATTTCGCGGCCTCCCCGCGCTCCCGCCGCGCGCCGGCCCGGCGCGCGTCCCAGAACCGGTCGCTGACCTCGATCAGTTCCCGCACCAGCCGCCGTAGGCGGCGGCACTCGGCCACGCGCGCCCGCACCTCGGGGACTTCCGGGGCCGCGATGATGCGCGTGACCGTCTTGCCGCCGACGCGGCGCGTCAGCGACCAGCTCGGGCCGTGGCCGCGGCCGCCGTCGGTGGCGCAATGGCAGGTGGGCTTTCCGCATCGGCGGTAGCGCTCCGCCAGGGAGCCGGATTGCACGTCGCCGAGGGCGGCCAACTCCCGGACGATCTGTTCGCGGCGCTCGTTCAAGGCTTGGCGATCCTGTGCGTTGGACATTGCGAGATCCTCGCGCTAACTGACAGCATATAATACTGTCAGAAATCCGCGCCAATGTCCCATTCTCTAGCGCCTCTCGAAAATCCATCACAAATCTGATGTGCACCCACGAAAACGGTTTGCATTGACCAATAATCATGTGCGAGGATTATTTGCATTGGTCAATAATTATTTTATATAAAAAATTATAGAGGTTGGATTTCTGAATTGAATCCGTGGAGATCCACATGTCGCCCAGGAAGCTAACGCCCCGCAACTTTGCTGGCGCACGGTGTTTGCTGAAAACGCTTTACCGTCGTGCGTGCTGGCCGTGCTGCCGCTGACCGCACTCGCCGCCGCGCCGGGTCCGCCCACCGACCTGACAGCGGAGTTCGGCAATGGTCTGGGGACACTGAGTTGGACCCCAGGGGCGATGGCGGCAGCGCCATACTGCGTCACGACTATCGCCTGCGGCGCGAGTGATGACGCGAGTTTCCGAGACTGGATTCCCATCGGCGGCAGCGGCGCCGGCAGGGCGAACGCCACCCGCCTGACGCTCGCAGGCCTGAACAACGGCGTTGAGTACGCTTTTCAGGTACGAGCGGCTAATGCGGCCGGTGCGGGCGGCCACTCCCACAGGGTCTGGGTCACACCCTCGGTCGTGCCGGGCGCGCCCACCGGACTGTTGGCGCACGGCGCCCACCGCAAGGTGGCGCTGAAATGGACCGCGCTGGCCGACGACGGCGGCCATCCCCCCATACGCCGAGAATACCGCTTGCGGGCGCCGGGCGACCGGAATTTCGGCGCTTGGATTCCGATTCCCGGCAGCGGCGCCGACGGCGCGAATGCGACCGCCTTCACGGCCACCGGACTGACCGACCATATCGAGTATACCTCACGCGTGCGGGCGGTGACCGCGGCTGGGCCGAGCCGGCCTTCCAACATCGCCCGGGCCGAGCCTGCCCCGTAGAACGAGTTCCCCGTGCCTATACGCAAATCATCGATTCGCAACGTGGCTGGCACGGCGCGTTTTCTGAAAACGCTTTCCGTCGTGCTGGTGCTTACCGGCGCCTGGTCGGACTTCGGGATGGCGCAGACGCCGAGCGACGGCGACCTGCAGATCGTCAGCGGTACGGATGCCGGCCGGCTGCAGATCTGGGACGGCAAAGCCGACACCGCCGTCTGGAAGGGCATCTGCAACGACGATTGGAACAGAGAAAGGTGGGACAACGCCGGCGTGGCGTGCCGCCAGTTGGGCTACCGGGCGGGGAGCGCGATAGAGCGCTTCACGGTTTCAAGCGACAACAACTTCCTGCTGGACGACGTACGCTGCACGGGCCACGAGGGCAATCTGCTGGCGTGCGGGAACGCCGGCCGTAACATTCACAACTGCAAAGACAACGAACATGTGGGCGTCACCTGCAACGACGACGCGCCGCTCAGGCCGCAGACGCTGATCGCGGAGCCCGGCGACGGCCGGGTCGCGCTTAGCTGGGCCGCGCCATCGCACGCCGGGACCACGCTAATCGTTCGCTACGAGTTCTGGGTGAAGCTCGACGACGGCATAAACGACGAGCTTTGGACGGAAATTCCCAACAGCGCGCCGGGCCAAACGAATGCGCTCTCTTACACGGTCGCCACTTACAAGGTTTCCTCTAACGACAACGTGCCCATCGTCAACGACACGCTCTATGCGTTCCGCGTGCGGGCGGTCAACGGCAGCGACACAGGCGCGCCTTCCCGCGAAGCCACCGCCACGCCAGCCGGCGAGGGCAACAACGCGCCGACGTTCGACGACGGCGACACCGCGACGCGCAGCGTGGCGGAGAACACCGCGGCGGACACGGCCGTCGGCGCTCCGATGCTGGCGAAAGACGGCGACAACGACAGCCTGACCTACACGCTCGGCGGCACGGATGGGACCTCGTTCCGCGTCGATGACAGAGGGCAGCTGCGCACGAACGCGGCGCTGGACCACGAGGCGCAGTCGACATACGTGGTGACGGTCACCGTCTCGGACGGCACGGACACCGACACCATCACAGTGACGATCAACGTCACGGACGTGGCCGAGCCGCCGCCGGCGCCCGCCGCTCCGACGTTCCCCGCCTCCACGGCGAACAGCCTGTCGGTGAGTTGGTCGGCGCCGGCGATCACCGGCCGTCCGGCGATCGACGACTACGACGTGCGCTGGCGGGTGAAGACGCCGTCGGGAAGCTGGATCGAGCTTGCGGGTGCGGACAGTACCGCCACCGCGGCGACGATCACCGGCCTCGACGCCGCGACGACCTACGAGGTGCAGGTACGGGCGACGAACGCCGAGGGCGACAGCCCCTGGTCGGCGTCACGCGACGGGACCACGAGCGCCCCGCCCCCACCGTCGGCACCGGCGATCACGTCGGTGGCGTTCGCGAACGCACCGACGTCGGGCCAGGCGGACTACTTCAAGTTGGGGGACGAAGTGGACGTTGCGGTGACCTGGGACGCTGCGGTCACGGTGGACGGGACGCCGTCGGTCCGGCTGCTGGTGGGGTCGCTTACCGACGCGGCGACCGACGCGGCCTATGTCAGCGGCAGCGGCACGGCGGCGCTGACGTTCCGTTATCGGGTGGCGGCGGGCCACCAGGACGACGACGGGCTGAGCGTCCCGGCGGGATCGGTCGCACTGAACGGCGCCACGATAGTCAAGCAGGGCACGGCGGTGAACGCCGGGCTCGCCCTTACCGCAGTCGCGCCCGATATGACGCGCAAGGTGGACGGCGTTGCGCCGACAGCAAGCAGAATCGGCATCCCGAACAATCCGTACCTCAACACCCACGCGCCGAATGGCCAGACGGCCGACATTAACTGGATTGTGGTGTTTAGCGAGGCGGTGGTGGTGGTAGGGACGCCGTACGTCGAGTTCACTCTGGGGGCGGCCACCAAACAAGCGCGGTACACGGGCTTGGTGAACTCCATCGATGGGATCCTCCCCCTACAGCCGGAATTCGTGTACACGGTCGTGGACGGGGACTTCGACGGGGACGGGGTGGGCCACGCAGCCGACCCCGTGCGGTTGAACGGCGGCAGCATCCGGGATAAGGCCGGCAACGATGCCGTGTTCGACATCACTCCTAACCCTCTTTTGGAGGGTCACAAGGTGGACGCGGTGAAGCCGGTCCTGCAGACCGCGGCGGTGACCGGGACGACGCTGACGCTGACCTACGACGAGGCCCTGGACAACACCGGGCCTTCGCCGTCGGCGAGCGCGTTCACGGTGGCCCTGGCGACCGGCACGGCGCCGATGGTGTCGACGGTCGCGGTGAGCGGCCGGGCGGTGACGCTGACGCTGTCGCAGGCGGTGCTCTCGGGGGACGTGGTGACGCTGAGCTATACGGCGCCGACGGGGATGGACGCCACGCCGATCCGGGACGCCTTCGGGAACGTCGCGGGCGACCTCGTGAACCAGGAGGTGGCGAACGCCACGACCAACGCCACGCCGAGCTTCACCGAAGGCGAGCCGGCGACGCGCAGCGTGCCGGAGAACACCGAGGCGGACGAGAACGTCGGCGCCGCGGTGACGGCGACCGACGCCGACGCCGACGCCGGAGACACCCTGACCTACAGCTTGGAGGGGAGCGACGCGACCTCGTTCGACATCGGCGCTTCCACCGGGCAGATCAAGACGAAAACGGAGCTCGACTTCGAGACGAAGGAGAGCTACGCGGTGACGGTGAAGGCGACCGACCGCGCGGGCGCCACCGCCACGATTGCCGTGACAATCGACGTGACCGACGAGGCCGAGGCGCCGGACGCGCCAGCCGCGCCAACAGTTACTACGGGGAGCGATACCGCGAGCCTGGACGTGACCTGGCAGGTGCCGACGAATGCCGGCCCGCCGATCACCGACTACGACGTGCGCTACCGAAAGCAGTCGCCGCTGGGGGACTGGACCGGGGTCACCGACACAACGAGCACCGCCCTCACGGCGACGATCACCGGCCTCGACGCCGCGACGACCTACCAGGTGCAGGTACGGGCTGACAACGACGAGGGCGTCGGCGGCTGGTCGGCCACAGGCGAAGGGACCACGAGCGCGGCGGCCAACGCGGCGCCGAGCTTCACGAGTTCGGCCACCGCGAACGTGGCGGAGAACACGACGCCGGTGCTGACCGTCGTGGCGATCGACGAGGACACGGAAGACACCGTCACCAACTACGCGATCCAAGGCGGCGACGACCAATCGACGTTCGCGCTCGGCGCAACGAGCGGGGCGCTGACGTTCGTCACGGCGCCGAACTTCGAGAACCCGACCGACACCGGCGGGGACAACAACTACAAGGTGCTCGTGCAGGCGACCAGCGGCGCCGGAGACCGGATGCTGACTGCCACTCAGACGATCACCGTGACGGTGACCGACGACGACACCGAGGCGCCGGGCAAGCCGGCCACGCCGAGTGTAACGGCCGGAAGCGACGCGACGACCCTCATCGCGACCTGGGCGGAGCCGTCGAACGCGGGTCCGCCGATCACGGACTACGGCGTGCAGTACCGGGCCGGCGACAGCGGGTCGTTCACCGACTGGACGCACAGCGGTACGGGCAGGAGCGCGACCATCACCGGCTTGACCGCGACGACCACCTACCAGGTGCAGGTGCAGGCGACCAACGACGAAGGGACCGGCGCCTGGTCGGACTCCGGGGCGGGCACGACCGGGGTGGCACAGGAGCCCGAGGACGGCGACCTGCGGATCGTCGGCGGGGGGACCTCCGGCCGGCTCCAGATCCGGTACGGCGACGACTGGAAGGGCATCTGCAATGACAAGTGGGACGAGCTACACCAGGACAACGCTGGCGTCGCCTGCCGCCAGTTGGACTACCGGGCGGGGAGCGCGATAGAGAGCATCGCGGTTCCAGGCGATAGGGACTTCCTGTTGGACGACGTGTTCTGCGCTGGCCACGAGGCCGATTTCCTGGCGTGCGGGCACGCCGGCCTCAACGTACACAACTGCAACGCCAACGAACATGTAGGCGTCAGTTGCAGCGACGCTGCGCCGAGCGCGCCCCGGGACCTGAACGCGGAAGCGGGGAACCGCCAGGTCGCGCTTAGCTGGCGTGCGCCGACGAGCGCCGGGGATACGGCCATCGTTCGGCACGAGTTTGCGGCGAACGAGCACGGCGGCCGCTACGAGACCTGGACGTGGACGGCAATTCCTGACAGCGCGCCCGGCGAAGCGAACGCGGCCTCCTACACGGTCGACGACGTCGTCGACGGCAAGTCGTACAGCTTCCTCGTGCGGGCGGTCAACGGCAGCACCCCCGGCACGGGGGGGCCTTCCAACGTAGCTACCGCCACGCTGGGCGGGAACAACGCACCGTCCTTCACGGACGGACCGACCACGATACGCAGCGTCGCAGAAAACACCGCTGCCGGCCACAACATAGGCAGCCCGGTGTCGGCGACCGACGCCGATTCGGGCGCGACCCTGACCTACACGCTCGGCGGCTCGGATGCGGCCTCGTTCCGCATCGTCGAGACGAGCGGGCAGCTGCGCACGAACGCGCCGCTCGACCACGAAGCGAAGCCGAGCTACGCGGTGACGGTCACCGTCTCGGACGGCATCGACACGGACAGCATCGCGGTCACCATCGAGGTCACCGACGTGGCCGAGGCGCCGGGCGCGCCCGACGCCCCCAGCGTATCGGCCGGAAGCGACGTGACAAGCCTTATCGTGACCTGGGCGGCGCCTTCGAACACCGGACCGCCGATCACGGATTACGACGTGCGCTACCGCGTGGCCTCGCCGCCGGGGACCTGGGCCGAACTCGCGGATACGACGGACAGCACGGCCACGGCGGCGACGCTCGCGGGCCTGACGGCATCGACCCGCCACGACGTGCAGGTTCGGGCGCAGAACGCCGAGGGCACCGGCGGCTGGTCGGGGTCCGGTGAGGGGACCACGAGCGCGGCGGACAACACGGCGCCGACGTTCACGAGTTCGAACACCGCGAGCGTGGCCGAGAACACCACGACGGTGCTGACCGTCGTGGCGACCGACGCCGACACCGACGACAGCGTCACCGGCTACGCGATCCACGGCGGCGCCGACCGAACGAAGTTCGCGCTGAGCGAAACGAGCGGGGCGCTGGCGTTCGCTACGGCGCCGAACTTCGAGAACCCGACCGACGACGGCACGAACAACCTCTACGTGGTGGTCGTGCGTGCGACCGGCGGTACCGGCGGCCGGGCGCTGACCGCCGACCAGACGATCACCGTGACGGTGACCGACGACGACAGCGAGGCGCCGGGCAAGCCGGCCACCCCCGGTGTAATCGCGGGGAGCGAACCCACGAGCCTGGACGTGACGTGGACGGAGCCGCCGAACGCGGGTCCGGCGATCACCGGCTACGGCGTGCAGTACCGGGCGGGCGACAGCGGGTCGTTCACCGATTGGCCGCACAGTGGCACGGGCAGGAGCACGACGATCACGGGTCTGCTGGCTTCGACCGCCTACCAGGTGCAGGTGCGGGCGACCAGTGACGAAGGGACCGGTGCCTGGTCGGACTCCGGGGCGGGCACGACCGAGGTGGCGCCGATGCCCGGCGATCTGCGGATCGTCGGAAACGACCCGGCGACCGGCCGGCTCCAGATCCAGTTCGGGGGCGTCTGGAAAGGCATCTGCAACGATAAGTGGGACGACCCGGACCAGGACAACGCCGGCGTCGCCTGCCGCCAGTTGGGCTACCGGGCGGGGAGCGTGATGGAGAGGATCGCGGTTCCAGGCGACACGGACTTCCTGCTGGACGACCTGGACTGCGTCGGACACGAGGCCGATCTGCTGGCGTGCGCGCACGCCGGCGTCAACACGCACAACTGCACCGCCGGCGAACACGTGGGCGTCAGCTGCAGCAACGCCGCGCCGAGCGCGCCCCCGGATCTGAACGCCGTCGCCGGCGACGGCCAGGTCGCGCTGAGCTGGCGTGCGCCGACGAGCGCCGGAGACACGGACATCGTTCGCCACGAGTTCGCGGCGAACGCGGACGGCCGCGGCTACGAGCGCTGGACGGCCATTCCCGACAGCGCGCCGGACGAAGCGAATGCGCTCGCCTACACGGTCGGCGACGTCGTCAACGGCAAGTCGTACCGCTTCCTCGTGCGGGCGGTCAACGACAGCATTCCGGGCACCGGCGGGCCTTCCAACGAAGCCGCCGCCACGCCGGTCGGAGTCAACAACGCGCCGACGTTCACCGACGGCGAGACCACCAGGCGCAGCGTCGCGGAAAACACCGCCTCGGGCCGGAACATCGGCAGCGCGGTGGCGGCGACAGACGCCGACGACGACACCCTGACGTACACGTTGGAAGGGACGGACGCAGTCTCGTTCGACATCGTCGCGACGAGCGGCCAGCTGCGCACGAGCGCGGCGCTGGACTACGAGTCGAAATCGAGCTACGCGGTGACGGTCACTGTCTCTGACGGCACGGACGCCGACACCATCGCGGTGACGATCGACGTGACCGACGTGGACGAAACGCAGCCGCCGTCCGGCGGCGGTGGCGGAGGCGGCGGTTCGACGAACCGCCCGCCGGTGGTCGAGGCCGAGATCCCCGATCAGGCGCTGGACGCGGGCGCGGTGCTGGAACTGGACGTTCGGCTCAACTTCTACGACCGCGAGCGCCGGGCGCTCACCTGGTCCGCCGAGTCCGACGACCCGGCCGTCGTGGCTGTCGAGGTGGACGACGACGGCGACATGACGGTGCGCGCGCTCAAGCCCGGGCTGGCCAACGTGACCGTCACGGTGGCCGACCACCGCGACGAGACGGTCTCCGACACGTTTACGGTGATCGTGTACGGTCCGTCGGGCGTATGGCTGTTCCCGACCGCGTCGGACCCGTTGGGGCGCCAGGGCTTTGCGCGCATCGTCAACCACGGCGACGTGGACGGCACCGTGGCGATCGTGGCCGTTGACGACACGGGTCGGCCCGGTTCGGCGGTGACGCTCGCCGTCGGCGCGGGGCGGACGGTGCACTTCAACTCCGACGACCTGGAGACGGGCAACGACGCCAAGGGCCTCACCGGCAGCGCCGGCACGCCCACGGGCGACTGGCGGCTCGCATTCGACACGGACCTCGACTTCGAGGCGCTGTCCTACATACGCACCTCCGAGGGCTTCGTGACGGCGATGCACGACCTCGCGCCGGAGACGGACGGGACACACCGCGTGGCGATCTTCAACCCCGGCAGCAACACCGACCAGGTGAGCCTGCTGCGGCTGGTCAACCCCGGGGACGAGGCTGCCGCGGTGACGGTGAACGGCACGGACGACGCCGGTGCGGCGTCCGGGACGGTGCGTGCCACCGTGCCGGCGGGCGCGTCGCTGACGCTGACGGCGCAGTCGCTGGAGTCGGGCGAAGGCGTGGCGGGCCTGCGCGGAGCGTTGGGCGACGGCGCTGGCAAGTGGCGCCTGTCGGTGGTGTCCGAACAGCCGATCCGCGTGCTGAGTCTGCTGTCGAGTCCGACCGGTCACCTGACGAACCTGTCGAGCGCCCCGGTGAACGTGGCGGACGGCATGCACACGGTGCCGCTGTTCCCGGCCGCCTCGGACCCCAACGGCCGGCAGGGCTTCGTGCGGGTGATCAACCGCTCGGAGCGCAGGGGTGAAGTGACGGTAACGGCTCATGACGACTCCGAGTGGAGCTACGAGCCGCTGACGCTGGCCATCGGCGCGGGCGAGGCGGCGCAGTTCAACTCGGACGACCTGGAACTCGGCAACGCGGACAAGGGCCTGACCGGCTCCACCGGGGCCGGCACCGGCGCCTGGCGGCTTGAGTTGTCGAGCGAACGAGACATCGACGTGCTGGCCTACATCCGCACCACGGAGGGGTTCCTGACCTCGATGCACGACCTCGCCCCGGTCTCGGGCGACCGTCACCGGGTGGCGATCTTCAACCCGGGCAGCAACACCGCGCAGGTGAGCCTGCTGCGGCTGGTCAACGACGGCGATACGCGCGCGCGGGTGACGATCTCGGGCCTCGACGACCGCGGCGCGGCGTCCGGCACGGTGCGCGCCTCGGTCCCCGCCGGCGCGGCGCTGACGCTGACGGCGCAGGCGCTGGAGGCGGGCGGCGAGGGCCTGACGGGATCGCTCGGCGACGGTGTGGGCAAGTGGCGGCTGGTGGTGGTCTCCGACCGCCCCATCCTGGCCATGAGCCTGCTGTCGAGCCCGACGGGCCACCTGACGAACCTGTCGACGGCGCCCATGCGCGGCGCGCGCGGCTCGGTCCCTGCTGCGCAGTGAGCGCGTGGGGGTGACGCGCGGCGCGGCGGCGGCCCGGGCGGACATCGCCGCGCACCGCCGCGCGCCCTCCGTGCAGGTGGACGGCCGCCTGGTCGACGACAGCGTCTCGACCGCCGCAACCGACGATGGCCTGCGCCCCCCGCGCGGGGGGCGGGGCGAGGTGCGCTGCGACAATGCGCTGTCGGAAGACTTCGCCCTTCTCGTAAAGCACAATGCCCTGTTCGCGGCGCTGCTCGCGCCGCTGGCGGCTGCGTTCCCGGTGATCGGCCTGGTGCGCAATCCGGTTGCCGTGCTGGCGTCGTGGCAGACGGTGGGCCTGCCGGTACGGCAGGGCCGCATCCCGGCGGGCGAGCGCTTCGCGCCGGAGCTGCGCCGGGCGCTGGCGTGCGAACCGGACGTACTGCGCCGTCAGGTGCGCGTGCTCGACTGGTTCTTCGCACGCTTCGCGGCGCACCTGGCGCCGGCACGGGTGCTGCGCTACGTGGACCTGGTGGCGAGCGGCGGGCTGTCGCTGCTGCGCTTGCTCGCTCCCGCCGCGGCGGCGCCGACGGAACCGCTGTGCAGCCGCAACGCCAACGGACTCTACGATCCGGCCACGGTCGATACGCTGCATGGATGGCCAGCCAGTCCTTGCTGTTCTATCCAGATCGCGGGGTTGAGCATGAGAGATTCAAAGGCCGCTTGCTCGACTACATCGCTGCTCGCGCATATGGCCAGAGCGCTTCAGCGGTTCCATATCCGGCTGCGGTCGAGTTGCTCGACGGACGTTCAACAGTTGAAGGCGAGCAAGTCTCGGTGACTCATTTAGTACGGGAGCGAGATCCTGGATTGGCTAATAGGGCAAAGCAAATATTCAAGCGGGCTCAGGGACGGCTCTACTGCGAAGCCTGCGGGTTCGACTTCCTAGCGAAGTACGGCTCCTTGGGCAAGGACTACATTGAAGCGCATCATGTGACGCCGCTGACCGAAGGCATAAGGCACACTAGTGTCATGTCACACATGATATGTCGTATTGTATCTGATATATTTGCGGTCCTCTATTCAGGACGAGGATCCGTGCATGAAGCGCTACGTGGTGACACTGGACGAAGCGGAACGGGAAGGTCTGAAGGCGATTGCGAACAAAGGCTCGCACCGCTCGCAGAAGGTGATCAACGCGTTGATCCTGCTCAACTGCGACCAAGGGAAGTGCAACGAACGACAGGCGACCGGAGAGGCCATTGCGGAGATTCTGCGGATCAGCATGCGCAAGGTGGATCGGGTAAAGAGGCGTTTTGTGGAGGCGGGGCTCGAGGTGGCACTGGGCGGCGGGCAGGGTCGTCGGCCGACCTACCTGCGCAAGGCCGACGGCGAGTTCGAGGCGCCTGGTGGCGCTGAGCTGCGGCGAACCTCCGGCGGGCCACGGGCAATGGTCGCTGCGGCTGCTGGCGGACCACGCTGTGGAACTCGGCTACATCGACAGCGTGTCGCACGAGACGGTGCGGCGGGTTCTAAAAAAAAACGAACTCAAGCCTTGGCGTCGGGTCGGATGGGTGATCCCGCCGCAGGGCAACGCGGACTTCGCGGCGGCCATGGAGCAGGTGCTCGACGTATACCGGCGTCCGTACGACAAGGCCTTGCCCGTGGTGTGCATGGACGAGACGCCGCGCCAGTTGATCCGTGAGACGCGTATGCCGATTCCCGCCGAACCGGGCCAGCCGGCCCGGCACGACTACGAGTACCAGCGCTGCGGAACCTGCAACGTCTTCATGGCCACGGAGCCCTTGGCCGGCAAGCGGACGACCCGGGTGACGGAGCGCAAGACCAAGATCGACTGGGCGCACTTCCTCGCTGACATTGCCGCACGATACCCCGACGCCAAGACGATCACCTTGGTGATGGACAATCTGAACACCCACCGCCCGGGCGCACTCTACGAAGCCTTCCCGCCAGCGCAGGCAAAAGCCTTATGGGATCGGTTCGAGTTCGTCTTCACCCCAAAGCACGGCAGTTGGCTGAACGTCGCCGAGGTCGAACTCAACGTCATGATCCGCCAGTGTCTGAACCGACGCATCGACTCCATCGACATCCTGCGCCAGGAGGTCGCCGCTTGGCAAGCCGCCCGCGACCGCCTCCAGGCCAAGGTGAACTGGCAGTTCACCACCGACGACGCACGCGTCAAACTGAAACGTCTCTATCCGACATTTGATGCGTGACAGGACACTAGGTTCCCGAGTTCCGCCAACCCCTCCAAATCCCCCGACCGCAACGGCCCTTCGATGCCCCGTCCCGACAGGTCCAGCTCGTAGATCGAGGCGACATCGAACTCAGTCACGTCGGCGCAGGCCCCGCGGCCCGCGAGAGCCGTGATGGCGCCGCCTATCCACGCCGACCGCGCGCCGACGTCTGCGATGGTGCGTCCTCCCTTCTGCCGGACCTCGATCGTCTCGCCGGCGACCGTGATCGTGCCGAAGCGCGCGAAGCCCTCGTTCGCCTCAGTCCGAAACTGGAACCCGTGCTCCTGGCTGTCCGGAACCAGCGCCAGAAACTCGTCATGCACCTTCGCCTCGCGGGGGCAGTTCGCGCCGTCGACCTCCACATCGACACCGAACGAACCGCCGCCCGCCTCGACTTCCAAGTTCGCGGGCGACACGCGGTAAACGCACCGATCGGCGCTCGCCCGGAAGTTGGCGACCGACGTGCGGGTCTCGTTCAGGCTCCGCACGGCGTCCGCCGGCCCGTCCATCTCAAACGATTCCTCGTCGCCCGCAACGCCCATTGGGTCGCCGTTCCCGTCGGGGTAGCGCTGCTCCGGGTTGGAGAACCGCATCAGCGGAACCGCTTCGAGCCCCGCGTCCCGACACTGCGTTGAGTAGGCCATGATCGTCGTCCAGCAGGCGTCTTCCGGGGCGCCCTCCTCGAACGCGGCTTGATTCACATAGCCAGCACTGTATGGGAACGGGAAATTGCTCCTCGGCGTTTCATAACGGTCATGCCGCAGTCCCATGTTGTGCCCGGGTTCGTGCGCGAACCCGCGAGCCGGCAACCAGAATCCGTTGAATTCGGCCAGACTGCTCAACGCGAAACCCCGGGCCTCGTCGTAGGGCTCGAGGTTCGCTAATCCCCCGCAGCACTCCACCACTAGGTGCACGAGATCCGCCGAGTACGCATCCCGGATCGCGTGGACGTCGTCCATATGTCCGTCGCCGTCCGCCTCAAACCGGTTCAGGTCCTGCCCACTGTCGGATTCCTGGTAGTCGGTTTCCACCGCTCCGACAAGCCGGACACGCTGTACCGCCCCGCCGGCCTCGTACGCGGCATTGGTCTCCGCCACCGCCAAGTCAATCTGCGCCTGGGTCCGGCGCGTGCCGCCCAGCGCTTCGCGCGCGTCCCGCGTGTAGAACACCAGCACGTCGATCTCGCTGCCGTCGTCCTCGTCCGCAGAATCTGCGGACTCGCGCTGCTGGCCCGACGGTGCCACAGATGCGGGCATCACCAGGATGTCGTCCGCGTCCAGCTTTGCCGGCTCGACCTCCTGCACCACTTGCACCCCTACGCCTACCGGACGGATCAGGTACGTCTTTGCCGGGGTCCGCACGGCGCCCGCGACGATGTCCCCGTTGACCACCAGGGTCACGGTCCCCCACCGCACACTCTCCAGGCGTCCGGACAGGGAATACCCCGACGATGTCGGTGCGGTTTGTTCGAACACCGCCCGAAACGCGACCCCTTCAAACAGGTTGAGTAACACCCGGGGACGCTCCCGGTGCGCCGCTATTTGCTCCCTGAGCTCACCGAGTCGGTCGATGTGGACACGCACGTTGCGACTGGGTAGCCCGGGATCCGGCTCCCGACGGTCCGGCTCCCCATCAATCGATACGCGTGCCGTTTCAAGGACTACCTCATCGGTCCTCGGCAGTCCCTCCGCCTCCAAGAATAACGGCGGCTGCGCCGTTGCAGAGACGCCCAACAGCGCCCCCGTTGCCGCCAACGTCCACGCCACCAACCTCGCTGTGCGGATGGTCCTCGACTCCCCCTGACTGACGTTTCCTGTGGTATCCAGCTTGCGGACGCCCGTCTTCACAAAGATCTCACGAGGATGCCGCCTGTCACGTTTCATGCGCCCCGTTGCTTCACAGCGACGCGGCGCATTCGTGCCTCGCGGCGCATCTCCCCGCTCCCGTCGCGCTGCCATGTCGCGACATAGGCACCGGACGCGTCTTTTGCGCCCAAACGCCGGGTCTGTCTCTCGGCCACGACACCACAAGGGCGGCTCCAACGTGGCCGCCGGATTACCACCCGCACAACAAGTTTTCTTATCACCCTTGCCGCCATCGCGCTTCAACGCGATTGAGCGCCCCGTCGCTACTGGAATTCCGCACATGGTACACACCTCGTATCGGCGGCCAGGACGGTAGTGACGGCACAGACTCTCGAAACGACGTTGTCAGATAGCAGATGTATATCATCACCGTGGGGCGGATGACTTTGGGTGAATCGTTGAAATCGCAAACCTGATCGTTCAGTGCCGCAGGCTAAGAAAACTTGGCTTCCGGCTTAAGCGAGATTTCGCTGGGAATACCGTTTTCTGGTCTCCGACAGTACTTGTGGTTTTTGATTCCACTGAGATAAATTCCTTTCTTTCCATCCGGTGCCCGCTTCAGGCTCATGCAAACCGATAAGGCCGGGACGCGATTCATCGCAGGCTTAGCGAGTCTGGTCGGACTGTGTGTTTACCTGTTCCTTTCAAGCGATCCCGAGCAAGTCGAGCCGGAACCAACAAGCCAGATCGTCGAGCAGCGCCTGTTGCGAGCTGTCGTTGACCGCATCGACGCGGAAAGTCTGGGCAAAGTGCCAGTGCCGCGCATAGAAGCGCCACCGCGATCAGCATCGCTGACAATGGTTCCAACGGTACCTCCCGAGCCCCCCGAGGGATACTCGTTCCCGGCATTCCGTGGCGAGATGATGGAAGGCAGGATGACGGCCCGAACCCGCACAACCGCCGACCTCGCAACGGACAGTCTCGACTGGCTCGGGCTTCCTACATCGGTTGCAGAGTTGGTGCGCCAGGCCGCGCGATCCAATCGGTCATGGTCATACGGTTGGATACGCCTAGTTCCCGAAGCACGGCTTTCGAACATCGACTCAGCGCTATCGGGCTTGGGTGTGGAGGTCGTCGGCTCCGCGGGCCGGTTCGTTCGCGCACGACTGCCTGGAAATCAAGACAAACTCGAGGCCATCGTTCGTTTGACCGGCGTCGACGGTGTCGGAGCGATGTCTCCGCGAGAAAAATTGGCGCAATCGCTCCTGGATGCTCTGCAGGCCCTGCCTGCGCGCGACCGCATTCCGGTGTTGATCACGCTGATGGACGGTGATCGGGTCGGACGCTGGCGGCAGGCACTGGAGACGTTTGGCGCAACTGTAGGTGACTTCGACTCAGCCATCCGCGTGTATCCCGCGATCGTCAATCACGAATCCCTCACCGCCGTCGCCTCTGCCGATTTCGTTCTGGCGGTAGAGCCGGTGGGCGTTGTCCAGGCTGCCCACGACACCTCCGTTCCTGCAATGGGTGTGGATGGACTACGCAGCTACATCCCCGGCGACGGTTTGTTCGCGGGCATCACCGGAGCTTCCGTCCCGATCGGCGTGCTCGATACCGGGCTTAACACCAACCACGTCGACATCGAGTCCGGCCGCGAGAGCATCTGCGGGTCGAATTTTGTTACGCGTGGCGACTCGCTTGCGGAGCAGGACGATTTATGGGTTGACGCCCACGGTCACGGCACCCATGTGACGGGAACCATTGTGGGCACCGGCACTGCGCAACCACGATTCGCAGGCATGGCGCCGGGAGTGCTCGACATTCGCTTCGCCAAAGTGCTCAGTACCCAGGGGTCCGGCCTCAGTCTCGGCGTCCGGCGCGGCATGGACTATCTTGCCCAAGCCACCTCATGCGTTCCTGGTGGTCCGCCACGCACGGTGATGCCGGCAATCGTCAACATGAGCCTGTCAAACGTGTCGAGGTGGCATGAAGGACGCGACGTCGGAGCACGCAAGGTAGATTCCATCGTGTGGTCGCACCGCCAGCTCTACGTGGTTTCCCAGGCAAACGCCAGCATTCACGGTTTCTCCAACTATGCCACTGCAAAAAACGCGCTGTCTGTCGGATCGACCATGGACGGTGGGCACCTCGCAGCGTCCAGCAGCCGCGGCCCCACGGCAGACGGGCGCCTTTCGCCGCGGTTAGTCGCCACGGGTGTACGGGTCAACTCAGCGCGCGGTGACGGTAGCCGCGGTGGCTACCGGGTTTTGTCGGGCACAAGCATGGCCGCGCCCACGGTGGCCGGGGTGGCGGCACTGCTGCTAGAGGCTGCTCCGGAGCATTACGAACCGGCCCTGGCTCGGGCCCGTCTCATGGCGAGTGCGATCCGCCCGGATGCCTGGTTCGCTGACCCGGCCGCCTTTCCGAAGACCAATACTGAAGGTCCCGGCACGCGGCAGGTGCAATATGGCATGGGCAAGGCCTCTGCACAGGCTGCAATCCTCAATCGTAACCGGCCGGACGGTTGGACGAGCGCTGGCGCGGTGACGACCCTTTCAGATGGCGAGTACGGCCATGTCGACATCGAAGTGCCGGAGGACGTCAGTCGTCTCGATCTCGTGATGACCTGGGACGAACCCCCGGCCGACGCCATTGCCAGCACGGTCCTCAACGATCTGGACCTCTGGCTCGACCACGGTGACGACTGTGAAGACGCCGCCTGTGGAGAGCACGCTTCCACGTCTCGCGTGGACAACGTGGAGTGGATCGTCGTCAGGAATCCGATGCCGGGCACGTGGCGCGCCAAGGTGACTGCTCCCAGGGTCTACACGGAACCACCACGGGCCGCTTTGGCGTGGACGGTGATCCGGGGCAATGCCACGCCGAATCTGGACATCGACATCGATCGGGATGTGCTGGTCCCCGGTGAAAATGAAATTGTGCTCACCTTGAGGACCGACGCGTACGTGGCGGCGGGAACGCGGGTGCACATCGACTGCCGTGATGCGACGGATTCTGATAGCTGCAACGACGTGCGGATCGAGTCGGTGACCGGCATCCGCGCTGACGGCATGGCGACCGACCTGGAGAATGAGGTCCGGTATCCGACGGACACGACCACGAGTGTCTCGAACCGGGTAGGGTCGTCATTTCCGGTCGGGGAACTCGCTGTCGGCACAACGCGGGAGGCAAGGGTCGCCATCACGCTCGATGCGTCGAACCCCGTACTTCTGAAGTTTGCGGCCAGCGCGTGGAATGCGAACTCCGCTTCGATTGCCGCTCGAACTGCCGACTGGCCCGGCGACTCGGCGGCAGCGACTGCCCCCGACAACGACAGCTTCGCAGAGGCGACGTTGATCGAAGGATCAGAAGGTTCCGCGGCCGTCGGCCTGTTCGGCGCCACCCCAGAGCCCGGCGAACCATCCTTCACCGACCACTGGGGGCGGCCGGCCGGCTCGGTCTGGTATGTCTGGAAGGCTCCCGTGGACGGGACTTTTCGTTTCGAAGTCGAGGCAACCCGTGGCACGGACGGTGACCAGGAATTGCAATACGACGACCGGGTAGATATCTACACAGGGGAACAGGTCGCATCGTTGGCTAACATTGCTTCCGGCCAATGGGGCACCCAAATATTTGCCGAATCCGGAAAGTTGTATCGGATTCGACTGAGCCACGGCACGCGGGGCGTCGATGGCAATCTCCGATGGTTTCCGGCTTCACGGCCCGTCAATGACGATTTCGGGGAGGCCATGGCCGTGGAGGGAGAACGCGGAGAAGCAGTCGGCACGAATGCCGGCGCAACACTGGAGCCGAGTGAATGGTTCGGCCCGGCTGCGGCGACTGTGTGGCACCGGTGGACAGCGCCGCAAGACGGCAGGTACAAATGGCAGCTCCTGCCAATACACGATGCTCGCAGGGTCCTGGCGTTCCAAGGCGATACGATCGAGTCGTTGCGCCTTGTCTCTGGCTTCCCGCATGGCTCGGCATACTTCACGGCACGCCAGGGCGCAGAATACCGGATCGCCGTTGCTTCGTGGTCTGCGGATGCACCTACGGGCCCCTACCGGCTTGATCGGGCTCCCTCTCAGTTTGAGGGCCCACGCGTGTCTAACGACACGGTGAAACTTGCCAAGTCGATGGGGGACGCGCCTTCAGGAACACAATTGACGTTCGTGGAGAGAGGCGGAACGGTATCGCCTGGCGAACCGGAGGAAACCGGGGTGAGAACCCAATGGTGGAGTTGGGACGCTCCGACCGATGGAAACTACACGTGGCGGATCGCCGATCCCAGTGAAATCATGGTCTCGTTCTTCACTGGACCGGACGCCGACGATCTTGAGGCCGTCGATGCGATTCTTCCCGGAGAATCGAATCCGGTCGTGTTGGATGTTTCGGAAGGGCAACGGTTGTATCTGTCTACAGGCTTTCTAAACCAAAGCATTGAATCCTTCAGCACGTCGTATGCAAGCGGCACGCTGACCTGGGGGCTCACACCCGCCAATGACGAATTGTCCGGCGCGCCCAGCCTCGCGGGAGCCGCCGGGTCCATCTCCGGTTCAAACAGTTTCGCTACCTCGGGTCAGGGGGAACGTCACCCGGCGGTCGGCAGGTCTACGCTCTGGTGGATCTACGAAGCGCCGAAGTCCGGTTGGGTGGAGTTTTCGGTCGAGGGAGCTGGCGGGCCCTGGGTTCTCTCGGTTCATCGGATCGCCGACGGGCACGGGGAGGTCGAAGTTATCCGCTCGAGCCTGTGGCGCGGAGAACCGAACAAGTCCGCCGAGGTCGTCTTCAAGGCCGAACCCGGGGTGCAGTACGCCATTGCCCTGGGCGTCCACGGATCCACGCGGGGCGGCGACTTCGACTTGACCTGGAGCGAGGCGGAACCGCCGACGTGGTTGCGCTACGCAGGACGCCTGGCACCCGGCGGCATCGATGCGGCCGGACAAGCGGTTGAACTTCAGGACCTTGGATCAATGGTGTTTAACGGGCCGGCTCTCTACGTGGGATCCGGGTCGGATCTTCTCGTATTTGAACGCGAACCGGAGAAGGGGTCTCTCACTCTGCACCAGACGTTGACCGGTGACCTGAGCGGCCGCGCAATGATCTGGGATTGGCGGCGCAACCGATTGCTCGCAGCTGGAGAGATTTGCAACACCTGGTACTCCTTGTCGCCGTTCGACGGCGGAATTCGCCTCGCGCAACGTGGCCGTTTTGTCGTCGACGGGGTGCTGCAATGCGCGTCGAATCCAAGTGTCGGGTCACTTTTTTCCGACTCCAGCTTCTCTTCGCTGTATCGAGTCAACGACGGAATGCTGCATGCTTTCGCCGTTGGCGATGACGGCAGCATCAGCTGGCTGGGTGGAGGATTCGAGGGGGAAGCATACTTCAGGGGCCTCATCGCCAAAGATGACAGGCATGTCCATACACTCACGGGCCGCTCGACAGTGACGTTCGAACGCGATACCGAGACGGGTAACCTGAACCGGATCGCCAGCATGAGGTTTCCTCGTTCGGTGGAGTCGCTTGCCATCAGCCACAACGGCGCCTACTTGGCCGTCACGGGGTCCCGTGGGGATCCGACTTATCTCGTGGGGCTCGACGATCCAGCCGGCCCCGTGGTGGAATCGACGTTGCCAAGATTTTGGCCGTTTGCGTCTTACGGTGGCAGGTCAGTGTCCACGGGATGCCGGTCCGTCCCCGGGAGATCCGCAGTCTTCGCTTTTGACGCGGTTTGCGACAGCGTTGCGTACTCGGTGCACTGGCGACCCGAAGACCGCATCCTCTCGGGCGCGGATTACGCCCTGGTGGGAGAGTCGGACCGCTACAACAACTTGGTGCGCGAGTTCGGCGTACCGGAGTCGCTGGTGGCAAGTCCGGATGGTCGACACTTCTACGTAGCCACCTCGAGGATGGGCATCCTGATCTTCGAGCGCGTCGGTTCGGGGACCATCGACATTGCCAAGGTCGAGACCCTGGCCTCGGCACCACTGATCCCGGCGGCGTCCGCCACGAACCGGGAAGGTTTCATGCGGATTGTCAATCACTCCAAGCGATCGGGCGAGGTCCGAATCGCCGCGGTCGACGATGCCGGTGTAGCAGGCGGGGCACCGGCCTTTCAGCTCGTCGCGAACAAGACAATGCACCTGAATTCGGCCGATCTGGAAACGGGCAACCCGGCCAAGGGGCTTGCGGGGCGCTTGGGATCCGGCAGCGGAGACTGGCGGCTTTCGCTTGAGAGTGACCTTGTGGTCGAGGCGCTTTCGTACGTGCGCTCGCAAGACGGATTCCTGACCTCGATGCATGACTTTGTTCCATCTCAGGACGGTAGGCACGAGGTGCCTATCTTCAATCCGGGCGATAACCGCAACCAGGTCAGTCTGTTGCGGATTCTGAACTACGGTACCGAACGCGCGGCGGTTTCGATCACCGGGTTCGACGACGCGGGAAGGTCGCCTGGAAGCGAGGTCGGATTTTCCATTGCCGCGGGATCGTCCCGCTCACTGAGTGCAGCCCAACTCGAATCTGGTGACGGCCTCGACGGTGCGCTCGGCGACGGTGCGGGGAAGTGGCGGCTGACCGTCGACTCGGAGCAGCCGATTCGCGTTATGAACCTGCTTGAGAGTACAACCGGCCACTTGACCAATCTGTCCACCGTGCCGAGGCCGACGGGTGACGGCCGTCACATCGTTCCGCTTTTCCCGTCGGCATCGAGCCCCGCGGGGCTGGAGGGATTCGCCCGAATCATCAATCCCACTGATTCCCAAGCCGAGGTGCGTATCACGGCCTTCGACGACGAAGGATCGAGATTCGGTCCGGTTACGCTTGAGATTGATGCCAGGGCGGCAGCCCAGTTCAACTCCAGGGATCTTGAGACGGGCAATGCCGAGAAGGGGCTGTCCGGCGGTACCGAGGAAGGCGAAGGCGACTGGCGTCTCGAAGTGACGGCCGACACTGAGATCGAAGTCCTTTCCTACATACGCACATCCGATGGTTTCCTGACGGCTATCCACGACCTGGTCCCGTCCGTGGGTGAACGCCACCGGGTGGCGATCTTCAACCCGGCAAGCAACCGCCACCAGGTGAGCCGGTTGCGGCTCGTCAATCCCACGGACGAGGTAGCATCGGTCACCGTCACGGGCATCGACGACCAGGGCGCATCGCCCGCCACGGCGGTGACACTGACCGTACCCGCCGGCGCGTCGCGCACCTTGCAATCCGGGGAACTCGAGTTCGGTGGCGAAGGCCTGAGCGGCGCGCTCGGTGACGGTGCGGGCAAATGGCGGTTGATCGTCGACGCGGAGCAGGCAATTCTCGTGATGAATCTGCTTGCGAGTCCTACGGGGCATCTGTCGAACCTATCCACGGTCGCGTCCAACCCTTGGGTTGGAGTTGCCTCGCCTTAGAGAACACCCTGAAACTATGTCCTGGTTGACCCCATATACCTGGAAGAGTAGCTGGTGCAGCGAAGCCTCAGCAGATGGCGATAAAACCACGGCGCCAACTCAAATCCCTCAAAGGCCGTAACCGATGTCCAGCACCGAACTGCAGCCGAACTTGCTTCCGACTGAGACGTTTCCCTCTGATCCAGTCTACGCCAATGTCAACGCCTGACAATGCAGTTGCAACCGTCGTGGAGGCGACTTTCACTCAATCAGTTTCACCCAGCGCACAGCACGCCGCAGCGCGCTCGATGTCGCATCCGGGCTCACGCGGATGCTTGGATTCTCCCGAAAAGGACGATGCCCAAAGCAGTACCGAGGCTGGACATTCGGACTTAAGTATATGAAAATAAGGCGATTGTTGTGAGTGTGCCGCTGACGCGCAGTCCGCAAGCGTGATTGTCGGCGTTCCCAGCCAGGACGTGAATGCTTCTTTAGTTCACGGCGGCATTCACCCTACACAACCTCCGGCCTCCCGTACTTCGCGAACAAATCGTTCAGCGCTTCCCCCAGCAGCGCCTGGATCGTCGTGTCCCGCTCGGCCGCAAGGATCCGCAACTGCCTCTTCACGGCAGGATTAAAGTAGCCGGTGACGTTGCTTTTCCCTTCTCGACTCGGCCGGTAGTGCGGTCCCCTATCACCCGGAGCCACATCGGCCGCCGGGGCTTGCTTTTCAACGCACTTTCCGGCCCCACTGAGCATCGCATCACGCAGATCTGCCGATTTCGCCATTTCACCAGCCTCCTTTACCAGTCAACGAGTTTACACGCTGCATCACCGAGGCATACACATCGCCCACTTCCTTCGCCGCCTTGCCGCCAGGCTCGTATTCCTGGGCACTCACCCCCAGCGCCCCGGCGTGATCGAACGCGACCCGCTGGCCGAACATCCCTGCGCACACCGGGACGCTCATCCCTTCAAGCACCTCTCGTGCCTGCGCCGCCTTCGGGCCGCGCGCCGGCACGCCGTTGAGGACTGCCAGGACGGGTGCGCCGCCGGCGAGGCGCACGAGGTCAACGGTCGTCGAGACCGTCTCGAGATCGTAGACCGCAGGCCGGCAGGGAATGAGCACAAGGTCTGCAGCACGGGCCGCCGCCAGGGCCGCCCGTTCGGCCCGTGGCGCCGTGTCGATGATGACCACGTCTGCACCGCCGTCGTTGGCCGCATCGAGAACCCGCGGCAGCCGGGAGGCCTGAGCGGAGATAACGACCGGGGTGTCCGCCTCTCTGCGGTCGGACCAGTTGGCCGCCGTGGCTTGCGGGTCGAGGTCCACGATCGCTAACGACAGTCCAGCCCGGGAGGCCGCGACTGCGAGCGAGATGGTGAGCGTGGTTTTGCCGGTACCGCCCTTCTGGGCGATGACTGAGATCACATCCATGAGTGTTTACACGCTGTCGTGTGAATGTGATTTCGAGTTTACACGTTATTCGCGTGTGGGAAAACGTCTTCGCTGAATTGGAGCGCCGTCTCTCCGGCTGTCACACCACTGAGCAGGTGTCGCCGACGCTGGTCCCGGGCGAGCGCCTGTTGCCAATGGTGCTCTGGGCGCTGGCGGTAAGTCTGTAGGATCGTTGCCCAGTTCGGTGTAGGCGTTCTTCAATCGCTTCCGTGCGACCAGAATGCGGGTTCAGGTGTTGCCGGAAGAATGTTCAGGACCAGCATGGTGGTGGGGCAACTTCATCGGTGCAATACGTTTGGGCCTTGTCCCACAGTAGCTTCGATTCGCTGGTGTAGCCTGCGGGCAAGCTCTGCAGTTTCTTCCCAGTCGATGGTGTTGTACTGGCGGATGTCAAAGTGAAGCTCTTCCATGTCGCCTTTACGGCAGGTCCAAATCACTGGAATTCCGAGGCCCAGCGCAAAACCGGCCTCAAAATAAACGCCGCCGCTTCGATCAGAAAATCAGTATAACCGGCCAAGGTTTTTCGAGCCGGAACCGTGCTAATGGGGGGATCGGGACCACACTTTCGGGCTGCACAGCTTAGAAGCCGCTTGAAGCGCCCGGCTGGCTGGCGCAGGACGGCCTGACCAGTTCGGTGCTATCGCATCCCGATAGCACCTTTTCCAGCGCAGAGGCTTCCTCCCGGTCGACCGTCATGCCGTACTTGTGCTTGACCTCCACGACACGCAGGGCGAACCAGCATCGGTTCATTTCCGGAAGCC
This sequence comes from Candidatus Azophilus sp., assembly GCA_965220425.1. Classification (GTDB taxonomy): domain Bacteria; phylum Pseudomonadota; class Gammaproteobacteria; order Pseudomonadales; family Azotimanducaceae; genus Azophilus. Next base: position 2,063,544 of record OZ244830.1, read on the forward strand.
AGTCGAACGCATCCAGATTGCTTTTTGCGCTGTTGACCTCGCCCGAGGCCAGGGTGAGATTGAGCAGATCGCCAGCGAAGGTCCGCTTGGTCTCGATGTCCTCCGTGCACATGCCGCTGTAGTGCGCCTCGTTGATCGCGACCATGTGTTCGATAGTCGTATCGCGGTCTGATTCGTAGCACCGTCCCGTATAGGGGCCGAAAATCCCGCCGAGTTCCTCGATGATGTCGTCTTCCTTGCTGCGATAGCGGCTGCCGTACTCGTCCCTGTCGTAGCGATTGCCGGGACAGCGAGACTCCGGTTCAACCCTCAACCCGCGCCATACGAGCGCCGGTGTGGCCGATAGATTGGAGAGATGCCCGGTCGGGCTCTCGAGAAGACTCGCGACAATCACGGGGGCGCTTGCCGTGAGGATCAACTGCCATTTGCCCTTTCCGTCGCCCAACGCGCCCTCGATCTCGGCGCCCGACGGCCACTCTGCCGGAACACCCGACTCCAAATCCTGTGCCGTTGCGGTCAGCGCGAAGCCACCCGGCAAGGAGATCGAGACCTCAGAGGTGGCGTTGTCGTCGTCGACGCCTTCGATGTCAACAGTTACGGACTGGTCATTGGGGTTGACGAGACGGAGTTGACTGACCTGGTTCCGGTTGCTCCCCGGGTTGAACACGGGGACGCGATGCCGGTTGCCGATTCCCGGCACGGACTCGTACATCGACGTCAGGAACCCGTCGTCCGTGCGCATGTAGGCGATGGCCTCGATGTTTAGCTCACTGGAAACATCCAGCCACCAGTTGCCCTGGCCGGACCCGACGCCTTCGGAAAGGCCCTTGCCGGTGTTGCCCACCTCCAGGTCTTGCGAGTTGAAGTGGACGGTCCTGTTGGCGCCGATCGACAGCGTGACCGGGCCAACCGTCGCCCCGGAGTCGTCCGTCGCGCGGATGGTCACCTCCCCGCCAGTGTTTGAATGGTTGATGACGCGCACGAAGCCCTGGCCGGACGGGTGGGTTTGCGACGGGAACAACGGGATCGTGGCGGCGTGTGCGACCACTGCGAACAGGCTGACGATGCCTGCGAGGGTGAGTTTTGTTGTCATGGAGCCTGATCGAGTGCCGTGTAGAGAGAATCGCGCACTTTGCCCCAGCGTGGAAGGGTTGGCCAGGTCCAAAGCGCGACTCGCCATGCGCTTTAACTGGCGCCGTGGCATGTATGCCTATAAGGGATATCCGATTAGCTCCACCACCCACTATATGTTGTGTTGCCGCTGGCGTGCGATTTGGGCGTAAGTGACCGGCTCGGCAAGCATTGCCTGCTCAAGCATTCGGTAGAACAGCAAACCGCGAGAGCGAGACGTTCTGCGGTTGAAGCGAAAGGTGAATTCGTCGAGATAGTAATCGAGCTGCTTGGGTTGCACCGCGCCCTGGTGGGTGCCGAGGAGCCAGCGCTTGAGTAACGCAACAACCCGATGCACGCCAGGCATGGTTACGTGGGCCGGATCCTCGGCGCCGAGCATGACCTCCCTCTCTCGTTGATAGCCGTGTTGTTCCAGGTTGCGGTACGCCTCGGAACCGTCAGTACGCACCACTGAACCGGGTTCCACGGCATCGAGCACGAACGGCAGTACGGACTTCTCGGACTTGTCCAGAACACGCTGTAATCGGATACGGCCAAAGCCCTTTGACTCCTTGATTTCGACGGCGACCATGACAATCGAGCGTTGCGCCTTGCGTTTGGCCATCAGCATTTGTTTTTTCTTGGTATCCCGAATGTTTTTCGGTGGCGAGCGACCAACGATGGACTCATCGACTTCAACCAGGCCATGGAGGCGCTCACGACCGGGGCGAATCATCGCGCGTCGCAGCCGATGCAACATGGCCCAGGCGGTCTGGTAGCTGCCCAGGCCCAGCACCCGCTGCAGGCCGAGTGCGCTCACACCTTGTTTCTGGTTGACGACGTACCACACCGCCGCCAGCCAGCTTCGCAGCGGCGTACGCGTTTTCTCGAAGATCGTGCCCGCGGTTACCGTGCTTTGGTGCCGACAGTGTCGGCAGATCCAACGCCCGCGGCTCCCCTGAAACGCAGCGCCGGCTTCTCCGCAACCGGGACAGTCGAAGCCCTGCTTCCAACGAATGCCCTCCAGATAACGTCGGCAAGCATCGTCGTCAGGAAACCAATCGAGAAATTGATCCCAGGTCCGTGGATAATCACGGCCTGCAACGGGCATCTTGATCGTATCCGGCACCACTACATCTTGTAGGATGTGGAGCTAAATGGATACCCCTTATGCCTATACAGTACCCGTCATGGTCGACCTGGTGCTCAACCGCCGCCTCAACATGCGCAATATCCTGCTCGCCCAGGGGACCCGTGGCGAGCATGTCGGCTATCTCCTTCCCAACGACGGCCGCCGATTCGTCCCGTGGCTCGGTTTCATCGAGCGCGCCAAAGCGCGTGCAATGAAGGCGGCGCGCCCGGTCCGCCTAGTTGACATCACCCGAGTCGGGACGGCAAACGGCCATGCCCCGGAGTGGCAAGACCTGTCAGACGATTCCTACGTGCATGGGTGCCTCACGGAATGGGGCGCCTACGCGGTCTACGAGGCGAACGTGTGTCTGGTTGGGGTCAGGGGTGATGCGCCGGAAGCGGGACTCAATGGCTAGGCGGAGGACTGTGTGCGCGTGGATATCTGCTGCAGCCCGAGTTGGCTGGAAGACACTTCACCACGAAAACGGCCAGCAAGCGTCTTCAATGCGCTAACAGCCGACCCCCTGATGACGGGCTTGCCGCAACCGAATGCACCAGGGAAACTTCGCCAACCCCAAATGTTACGGCCTCGGTAGTCGGACCCCCGTGATTTCCTCGACAGCCCGCTTGAACAGCCACATGCCCTCCACACCCCGCACGCGCCAATAGTAGCGCCGCTCATTTTGGCTAATCCTCTCGAAACCGAAGTGCTCAAGGATCACGCGATAGCTGGGATGCAGGGCCACAGTGCGCTCATTTTCCAGCACGTACCAATGGGGACCGTTATGGTCATCGACCCACCCCCCGATCTGGGCGCCCTTGAACAGAAGCTGGACGCGCCCCGAGGGAAGTTCTTTCCGTTTGTAACGTCCTTCTCCGGTGAGATTCGAGAACAGGTGAATCACAGCTTTCGGTTGGTCATTCAATTGCATGGTAGCGGGGTATCCCTCTTGTAATCGGCATGTGGAATATAGCGATGCGTGCGGGCGAACTGCTGCTTCGAGGATCGGATAGAGCGGCCATCGCGAAGGTGACATCGACTGGTCGAACGCCGGATGAGGCTTCAGAGGCATTAGAACCACTCTTGACTACGACGACCCCTTCGGCCTGCTCGATCTCGCCTAGAGATTTGAGCGTCACCAGGTCCGGTGCTACCTTGACCGAGGGTCGTCCGATGATCCTGGCCACAGGGATTGCCCCTCTAGGTTCCCTTTGCGGTTGTTGGGTCGTCGGCGACCCACCCTGACGACAAGGAGCGCGTTTCGATGGAACTGACAGAAGCCCAGAGAGCGGAATTGAACCCAGTATTGGTCACAATATCGGACGCCTTGAATGCCCAGTGCGACGGCGACATGGACACCTACTTCGAACTGCTGAAGAAGGTGCCGGTCCCGGCGCACACCCTGATGCCTTTCAAGAGGTGTGGCCACGCCGATTTCATCCGCAGGTACGAGTTGGACACTTCGCTCGCTGATGCCGAGTACGGTCCAGGCTGGCTCGACCGCGAGGATGAGTGAGCGAGCACACACCCAAAACGCCAAACGGGAACGTTTCAGAACGCGACCGCGAGATCATGCGCAAGCAGGGTCGCGCCCAGGCGGAGGCCAATCGTGGCATGAGGCCGCCCGGCACCCTCAAGGCCGCATTGGAGGCAATGCACCAGATCGCGAAGCTGCACGGCATAGACCCCCGTGATTACATCGACGAGTGGTCGGATCGCGAGTCGCACATGGCCTACTTAGACGCCGTCCACAAAAAGATGGCGCGCGACCGCGAAAACGAGGACCGCGGCGACGATGCCTGAGTGACCACCGCTTAGTCCGACTTTTTGTCGCCGACAACCGGAGCCCAATCCTCCGAGTAGCGGCCTGTCAACTTGAGGTAGTCGATATAGACTTCGATGTCCTTGACTTGTTCGTCCGTCAGAAGCCTCGGAGGTGGCTCAGAGGGCTCCTGACACACATACGGATATTCCGTGCGCCCCACCAGGAAGTCGATGCTCACACCCAATCCCTCTGCGAGCCGAATCAGCGTATCGAAATTGGGTTTACGTCTGTTGCGCTCGAAATGCGAGATCGACGTGGTGGGCACCCGCGCAATCTCGGCCAAAGCCGCCTGATCGAGTTCGCGGCGCCGTCGGATTTGCCGCAGTCGAGCGCCGAACTCGACCGTATCCTCATCGTGTTTTGACATGTCGATCTAGACTATAAAAATCATTTTTTATTGACTTAGTGCTTTTAAATGAATATTCTTTTAAATGCTAGTTTATCAGTTTTAACGCGCCATGTGCGCCAAACGCACTTGGCCGTGACGGCCATCGCGAATTGCTGACATCACGCGAATGCGTGAAGAACCCGCGTAGTCGTTGTCAATCGGCGCGCAGATTGACAACGGCGGCCGCGAGTCAGTCGCAGACGCCTCGATTGGTACGGGAAGGTGCCCTACGAAAATCCACGCCCATTCCGGCGCATTGCTGCGCCGCCGATGCGGGCTGCGCCGAGCCCACCCGCCCCTGTTGCCGGCCCAAGCCGCCGTCGCTTCGCCCAATGAGAAAGGGAACCATGATTAAGTACCTCAAAGACCGGGCGGTCGTGCGCCTCACCGGCCCCATCACTCCGGAGTCCGTAACGGATTTGATCGATGTCATGGAGCACGCCCGGGAAGACTGCTTCTATGAGCGCATCGAAATCGCGATCTCTTCGAGAGGCGGTGAGATCGCCGCCTACGAAAGCCTCCTCGCCTGTATCGACACTCTGCGCGAGGACGGTATCCGCATCGACACCTCGGTGTCGGGCGTTGTGGGCAGTACCGCTGCGTTCCTGCTGTCGATGGGCGACGATCGCCGGGCCTCTCCCGAGTGCCGGCTCCGGTATCACCTGTGCCAGGTCGAGGGTGAGGGAACGCTGACGGCGGCCGATGCCGGCAGCACGGCGGCGGCGTTGGCCAATCTGGACGAGCGCCTCATCGCGCGGCTCGCCGAACGGGGCGTCGAGGCAGCCAAGGACCCGAGGAAAGGACGAGCCAAGGTGGACGCCTTCGAGCCGGGCGACTGGGCCACCGTGGCGCTTTTGCTCGCCACTCGGTCCGAGACCCCCGGATCAACGGAAAAAGCGGAACTGCTCGACTGCCTCCGCAAGCATCTCGACCGTGCCTGTGCCGATGCAGACTCGCTTGCGGCGACGTACCGGACGCTCTTCGCGATGGACCGGTGTATCTCCCCGGCCCTCGCGGTCGAACTGTTCCTCATCGACGGCATCGGCCAGCCGTGCGAATCCAGACGTCGTTCTCGCAGGGATTCGATCGCCGTACCGGAGTGGAAAGCCCTGTGGCCCGGGGGACGGGTTGATTCGCAGTATTTGCGCCGGCACACGCTCATACTCGGCGAGACGGGGTCCGGTAAGACCGCATCGGGGGTCATGCCGCTGGTCAACGGCGTGCTCTCGCCGCAGAGCGGGCTGGGCTGCGCACTCATCATCGACCCCAAGCGCGAACTGCTGCCGGCGATCCGCGAGCGCGCCGACGATGTGCGCATGATCGAGCCCGGCGGACCGGGACGCCCGGGAGCAGTCCTGAACCTGACCGCCGGGGCGAGCCCGAGCCTCGACGAAGATCTCGAATCCGGCCGCTTTCAGGAGGCCGCAAGGCGCATCCTCGTCCGCTCGGCAGACCTCGCGGCACGGACGCCGGTGGGCGTCTGGGCGGGGCTTTCCCGGGGCGACGAGCGCCATGCGTACTGGGATCACCAGGGCGGTGGCTTGGCGGCACTGGCCGTGTCCATCACGCTCATGGTATTCGCCAAACGCCGGGAGATTTTTGCGGGTGAGGATTCGCCGGTCTCGATCTTGACGGCACCGCAGTCCGTGCGGGTTGCCCTGGCCGAGTTTGGCGAAGCCGCGGGCATCCTGCCGTCGCGCGATGAACTCGGCGTTGCGGTCGAGTCCGCGCTCGAAAAGGCCCAGGCCGAACAGGCCGAAAGGACGGAGAAACGTGCGGCGAGATTGCGAGAAGCGTACGAACGAGCCCTCGTCGAGAGCACTGCCGCCATCCGGGAATCGTTGCGTGGTGATTTGGGCGCTTCGCTCGGCCACGATCTGGAAAACCTGATGGAGGGCTATCTCTCAGACGGCCGCGATCGGTTGCACGAGGAACTGGGCCACAGTCCCCGCACAGAGTCCGATGGGTCCGACCCGAAGCTCGACAGCGAAGCCTGGCTCACGATCCTCGATGCCGTCAAGCGAAGGGACATCCACGCATGCGAGGGCGAGTTTCGTAAACGCTTGAGTGCCCTCGACCGGAACATCTCGCACGATCTGAGGCGCTTCACGGCCCGCGAAGCCGCCGCTCGCATCCTGCTCTGCGGGTTTGGTGCCCGTAGCGACTGCGAGGCCGGTCCGTCGCCGAACGTGATGGCACTCGCCCAGCGCATCCTCGACCTGTTCCTGACACCAGCATCGGGCGTGAACGAAGAGTCGGATTCGGGGAACGACGACCAAGTCTCCTTCGATGTCACCCGGCAGAAAAAACACGAGAAATTCAAACTCCGCGCCTCGCATCTGTTGCGAGCCCTCAAACCCCTGTTTGGGCCGGAAATCGAACCGGTCCGCCAAGAGGTCAAGCGCTGGGAGACGCTGGCCTGTTCCGAGGGGCTGAGCGAAGTCTCCACGCATTACGTGAGCATTTTGGCCGTCGCGCAGCAGGCGTTCGGGGATTTCGCGGCACCGGCGCCTGCCTGGACACTCTTTTTCGGGATCGAGCCCTACTGGAAACGCCTCGCCGGCGAACGCTCATCAAGAATCGTCGATTTCGCGGCAGCCGTGGATGCGGACGAGGGCCGTATCGTCTGGGTGATCCAACCCAAGCTCGGCGCCGAGCGCGAGACTATTGTCGCCAAAGCCATGAAAGCGGCTTTCTTCGAATCGGTCATCGGTAACGAGGCCCGAGCGGCCGGAATCAAGAAGCCGTTGATAGTGTATGCGGCGGACGAGTTTCACCGGTTCGTTACCGCGGGCGACAGTCACGGGGAACAGAGCTTCTTAGACACCTGCCGCTCCTTCAACGCCTCCTGCGCGCTGTCCTCGCAGTCCATCGCCAGCATCGAACACGCACTCGCCGGGATGGGCGGCGATTACGTCCAGAACGAAGCAGCGGTATCGGTGATGCTCAACAACGTCGGCACCAAGCTGTTCTTTCGGACGACCGATGAGGGGACGATCGGCCGGATCCGAACGCTCTGCCCAACCCGGCCGGGACGGCCCGCCGTCGTCGACGTGCGCCCGCCCTCGACCCTGTCACCGGGCGAATGCTACGCGGCGCTCCCCGATGGGCGGTTCGAACGGCGGCAACTGGCGCCCTGCTATCCGGGGAAAGCCGGGGCGGATGCGGGGTCGGATCAAGAGGCGAGGCCGCCGAAGGGAGCCGGTGCGGTTCAGCGGGACACGGCGGATGTGATTCGGCTTTTCGAGCCGGGCGGAGAGGCATGAGCATGGCCAACGGACTGACGAGGGCGACCGATTGCCGGGGGCCGGGCGAACGGGTCCTGCGGTTCGGTTTGGGTAGAGATTGGTAGCAAGCGCAAGCCATGAAAATCCAGATCGCATCGGACCTGCACCTTGAGGGACGCGCCGGGCACATGCCGAGCGCGTCGGCGTTCCGGACTATCCCAAGCCGCGACGTGCTGGTGCTGGCCGGCGACATCTGTACAGGCGTCGGTGCGTTGACGTTTATCCGCCGCGAACTCGACGCCTCGCCGGTCATCTACGTGCCCGGCAATCACGAGTATTACAGCGAGCGGCCGCGCGACTCGATCGACGCGGACTGGCGCGCGATCGCGGCAGAACATCCCGGCCTGCACTATCTGACCGGCGCCGGAGTCGAAATCGACGGTGTGCGCTTCTTCGGCGTGCCCTGGTATTCCGACCTGTGGGGCACCACGGACCCCTGGGACCTCGCCACGACGCACAATGGAATCAGCGACTTCTGGTCGCCGTTCAACGGCGGCGGCGAGTGGACGATTTCGCGGCACATCAACCATCACCTCGCGCAGACCGACCTGCTCTCCGCACAAGCCGGCCAGGTGGACGTGGTGATTACGCACTGGCCGCCGACCAAAGAGGCGATCCATCCCATATTTGACGGCGACAAACTGAATCCCTATTTCATCAACGACCGCGAGGACCTCGTGCGCGCCGTTGGCGCGAAGCTCTGGATCTCCGGCCATACCCATGAAGCCTACGATTACCAGATCGGCGCGACCCGGTGCATTGGCAATCCGACCGGCTATTCGGGCGAGCATCGGCAGTCCCGACTGTTCCGGCCGGACAAGGTGGTCGGGGTCGAGCCATGAGCGGCTGGCTGATCAAATCGGCCCATGTGGGGGTGTCCGTGCGGCGGACCGGGCCGACTGCGGCGTTGCCGCAGTCACACTCCACCACTCCCGAGGCCGAGCGATGAGCGCAGAAACGACCATCACCGTCACGCTCCGGATTCCGCCGTGGCCGGCGCATTTCCTCGAGGACTTCGCCGCACTAGCGGCGGCGCGTGGTGAGCACCTTGAGGGCACCGGGCCAGGGGTTCCCGAGTTGCAGGACCGCATCGCGCATTGGCGGCGAATCGCCGCGGACGATGAGCCAGACGAGCACGCGCTGGTGCAAATCATGCGAGAGCGCCGCGCCCGCGAACAGGAGGATCAGCGATGACAATCCCGAGCCGCGCGCGCGACTGGCCCGGCCTCGAGCGCCGCGCCGTGAAGCGCTGCCACGGCGGCACCGTGGAGGTCGAGTTTTTCGCCGGTACGAACGTCGAGTGGGCTGAGTTGATAGACCACCTGGAGGCCGATCCGCCCAGCAGCCCGACCGAGTTTCTGACTGAGTTTCCAGCCGTGTCGCACGCGCAGGTGCTCGGCGTCCTGCGGTGCATGGCGGAAGCGATGGTTTATGTGGACGCATGGAAGGCGCTACGTCTCGCGCTCGATCCACGGATCGCTCAGATCGCCCACGACTATTTCCAGGAGCGCCTTGAGCGCCGGGCCGTTGTCGAGGCGTGGCGGGACGAGATGATCGCGGCGGAGCGGACACCGGAGGCCGAGCGATGAGCGCGGACGTTTGGGACGACTGCCCGGCGGTCGAGCGCGGCCGCGATGGGCGGCCCCTGTTCGAGGGTACCCCGATCCGGCTATCGGTCCTGGTCGGGGTCTTGGCCAACGACATGACCGCCGTCGACTTTCTCGACGCAGTGCCGCGCCACGTCACCGGCGAGCAGGTAGATGCGGTGCTCATCTGGCTGGTCGAGCGGTGCGGCGAGAGTGTGGAGGTCGAGTGATGAGCACGGCGGCGGACAGGGCGCACCGTTTCCTCGGCCACCTGCTCGGGGATGTGGGCGTGGACGAACTGCTCAACCCGCCGGGCGACGGACTCCCCGACCTCGGGGAAATCGTCGAGCGCGCCGTCACGCGCTGGCTTGCCCGGCATCACGCCGGCGACGAAGCGCGCGCCCGGCAGATCGCGGCGGAGGCGGTGACGCTCGCGTTCAACCTCGCGCACGAGCGCTGCCGCGAGAGCGACATGCTGCAATATCTGTGGGCCGAGCTGGTCGGGCGGGAAATGGAATACCGAGTTCCCATCATGCCGCCCCCGCCAGACGAGGACGCCAAGCGATGAGCGCGTGCGACCGGGCAAGTCCCCGCTCAACCTCTACCGCGACGATTTGCGCGAAGCCTTGGGGCGCAGCGGCAAAACGCTCGCGGCGATGCGAAGGGCGGTGAACGAACACGGCGCGGGCGCCCTCGATGTACCGGACGGGACCGTAGAGGTCTGGTCGGACCTGCACCGCGCGGCCGAGCCAGATATCGAGCGCCACGCAGACAAGGAGGAAACATGAACGAGTCCGCCCTGCTCGGCGTACTGATGCTGAACGGCGACGCATTCGATCAGGTAGCTGTGATCGTGACGCCGGACGACTTCAAAGCCACGAGCCATCGGCTCGTTTTCGAGGCGATGACGGATCTCGCCGGTGAGTGCGCCCCGCTCGATGGCGTGACGGTCTGCGAGCATCTGCGCGCGTCCGGCACTCTCGAGGACGCCGGCGGTGTTGCCTACCTCGCCAAACTCATCGAGGCGACACCGGGCGCGGCCAACGCGCTACGCTTCGCCCGTTGCATCAAGGAGGAAACCCCATGACGGAAGCAACTCACACTCACGACACGCGCGACCCCGACCCCGACCGCGAGCGCCAGCGCCAGCGCGTCGCGGTACTCAAAGAGCGCGGCCTGTCCGATGCGGACGCCGCGCGGTTCGGCGCAGACTGGCCGGACCAGCCCGAAACCGAGACGTACACCTGTCACGTCTGCCGCCGGTATCTCTACGACGACGCAACCGGGCTGGTCGCGCCGCACCGGCTGCTGTTCGTCGCGACGATCGTTAACGATGGCGTCTACACGGTTTGCGGCGAGTGCGACCCGCTGCCGCTGTCGTTTTGGCAGCGCCTGGGTCGCTGGATCCTCGCGCTCCGCACCAAGCCCGACGTCAACCCGATCGAGCGGGACGGTGGAATCAACCAGGCGGCGGTCGATGCCCTCATCGGCAGGTGATCGGCCGCGACGAATGAGCATCGAAACCCTCGCGGCGAAACAGCGGATTGCCAAAAAAAACAGGCTAATCATGTCCGCGATAGTCGAAGCCCTCGAAAAAGGCGATACGGAAGAATTCTTGCGACTGTTCAAAACGCTCAACATATCGGCAGACGTCGCATTGCATATGAAACGATCCTATGGGGCGGAGCGGGTTCGACAGATCGGCATGCGCACGGACCGGGCGGAAGCTGTCCTCGGCCCGGACTGGCTGGACGAATGAACCTGCTAGACACGAAGCGGCGAGACACGCAGCGACCCGGGTCTGGAAATTACGGCCCGGTCCTCGGCGCCGCCTCCCTCGTTTCGTCCGTCGCGATCGCGTTTGCGATAGAGACCGGCTGGGTCTCCTGGTCCTGGTGGTGGCTGGTTCTGACCGGCGCGCCGTTCGCCCTGGGCATGCTGGCCCTGGCATTCGGGCTGGTCGCCATAGCCATTTCGCGTCGAGGCCGGCGCCGGCGATGAGCGTGTTCACGTCGGCCAACCCGTCCCCGGAGGTCCGCTCCCGCTGGGAGCGCATCTGGGCGGACAAGACACCGCGAATCGAGCGGCACACCTGCCCGACCTGCGGCGCCCGGCATAGCTGGGTAGTCGGCTGCGGACGAGAGATTCCCGGCGCGGATCCGCTGCCCGACCCGCTCCCGGTCGTGGACGTGCTGCGGCCGCTCGATTGCATCAACTGCCTGCTGTTTGCAGAAGGAAAAACACATGAGCAAGTCGATTAAAACTGGACTCGACGAGCGGCAGGCCCGCCGAAGTCGAGCCGCGCGACCCCCGTTCCAGCTGTCAACGATAGAGGGATTGAACCTGTATTCCGCGACCTTTCTGGTGCTTTTAACTCTCGCGATTCTCGGCCAGATCGGGTGGTGGTGGCCGCTCCTCCCCTTACTGGCCTATCCGCTGATCCAGACAGTGCTTGTGTTTACCATGGGCCTCGTAGACATCGTGCTCGGTTGGGCGCGTTTGGACCCGCGCAAGCTTCGCAGCATATCGCAGCCGCCGGACGACCCATCGCATGGGTGACACCAGCGGAGCGGTTTTGAAGCCATGAAGATTCAGATCGCCTCGGATATCCACCTGGAGTTCGGCACCCACACCCTGCCGGCAAAGCGCGCATTCGTCCCGGTCCCCGACCGCGACGTGCTCGTGCTGGCCGGCGACATCGGCCGCCAGAAGATGGCGCGCGCATTCGTCGAGCGCGAGTTGGCGATCTCCCCGGTCGTCTACGTGCCCGGCAATCACGAGTATTACAGCGCCCGGTCGCGGGAGGAGATCGACGCGGATTGGCGCGCGATCGCAGCGGAGCATCCCGGCTTGCACTACCTGGTCGCCGAGGACGCCGAAATCGACGGCGTGCGTTTCTGGGGTGCGCCGTGGTACTCGGACCTGTGGGGCGCATCGACCCCGGACGCGCTGGACCTGGTGCGGGACGGCGTCAACGATTTCTCCTCGCAGTGGAGCAGCGGCAGCGCGTGGACGGTATCCCGTCACATCGAGCAACACGGGGTCCAGTCCGACCTGCTCGTTGCCCAGGCCGGCAAGGTGGACGTGGTGGTAACGCACTGGCCGCCCACCAAGGAAGCCATGCACCCCAGCCGCGACGGCGACTCGCTGAACCCCTACTACTTCAATGACCGCGAGGACCTGGTGCGCGCGGTCGGCGCGAAGTTCTGGATCTCCGGACACACCCACGAGCCCTTCGATTGCCGGGTGGGCGGCACCCGGGTTGTCGGCAACCCTTCCGGCTATCCCGACGAGTCGCCGGACCCCGCGCTGTTCCGGCCGGACCGGGTTGTGGAGGTGTAGATGGGCAAGACACGAGCATGGGAGCGGCGCGCCTGGCAGACCCCGAAAACGCTGTTGGCCCTCTACCGCGAGGATCTTCCCGAGGCCCTCGGCCGGAGCGGCAAGACGTTAAGCGCGATGCGCCGCGCCGTCGATGAGCGCGGCGCCGGCGTCCTCGACGCCGACGACGGGGCGGTGAAGGTCTGGTCCGATCTGCACCTGGGACACGCGAATATCATTCGGTTCCAGGACAGGCCGTTTGGCAGCCTCGGCGAAATGGACGCGGCGCTATGGGCAGCGTGGGAGACCGAAATCGGGCCGAACGACACCTTGATCTGTGTCGGTGATTTCGCCATGGGTCCGGCGCGGGCCGGCGCGACCTGGCACCGGGTTCGGGCGGCGCCCGGACGCCGCAAGATCCTGGTGATAGGCAATCACGATCTGGGCGAGCGCGGGTCTTTGCTCGCGCACGGCTTCCACACGGCTAAGGCGCTGCTCGTCTCGGGCGGCGATCCGCCGCTGATCTGGACGCACGCGCCGCTGCCGAACGTCCCGGACGGGCACGTCAATGTCCACGGGCACCAGCACGCCAAGCTCAAGCCGGCGGACTCGCCGCACATCAACGTGTCTGTCGAGCAGCTCGATTACCGCCCGGTTTCGCTGGCCCGTCTCCGGCGCCTCGCACAGGCCCTGGTTGCCGGCGAACGGCCGACCGGCGGCACGACGCTTGAACGGATCGAAGCGCTGACGCGCGAAACGGGGGCCTGCTGAACGTGACACGCGCCCCGCCTTCCAACCCCCAGACGCAGCGCATCGAGCGGTATCCGCTTCTGTGTCTGGACATCGACGGCGTTTGCGCGCCGATCGGCCAGAATCCGCGATTTCACTGTCATGGCTGGCCGCCCGGATTCGTCGATTGCGGCATGTCCGTGCAGATCCACCCTGCCTTGCCCAGATGGGTCGATGAATTGGAAGCCGCATTCGAGACGGTCTGCTGGATCTCCTCGTGGGCCGAGAACTGCAGACTGTTCGCGGAAAACGCGGGATTGGCGTCGGCCACGACCTGGACCTATGTCGATCCGGATCTGGCCGCGGATGCGCAAACCGGCATTGGACGGAAACTTGGCGGGCTCGCCGAAGTGACTGACTCCCATGCGCCCCTGGCGGTTGTCGACGATCATCTGGGGCCGCAATTTCTCTGCGACAGCAGATCCATTCCGAGACCAAACGGCCGCGGCGAGGAACATTGGGGAATCGGCGGGGGCGACCAGTTGGCGGAGATTGACGACTTCCGCCGCCGCCCTGGACCAACGTTGTTGATCGCTCCGGCCAGCGAGGTGGGCCTGACCCGATCATTGACCGATCTGCTGGTGCGGTTCGCCCGGAATCCCCAGGCGTCGGAGTTCACGGAGCGCCGGGTTCTCGAGGCGGACGCGGACTGGTGGATTCAGTGGCCCGCGCCGCTGGACCCTTCCGTCGAGGATCCGGTCCGCATCGAACCGGAGGACCCGCAGGCGTGGCTTGCCGAAAGACTCGCCCGCATTGACGCATGGGAAATCGCGCATTGGCGAATTTCGGAAACCGAATGACGCGGGTCTCGCGTCAGGGGCCATGGGGCGCGGTCGCATATGCGCTGCGCGCCTCTATTGAGGCCGTGTGATGAGTAACGCACGAGAATTCGAGGAAAGACGCAAGGACGCGATCCGCGCTGCGATCGCCAAGATCGTCGGCGACGACGAGGCGCGATGGCTTGTCGATCTCGTCGAGAACAGCAACCCTTACGAGGACCTCTGGGTACCGCGCGAAGCCTACGGTTGGACCTGGGTGCACACAACGGCCGGTACACCGGAAACGCACAGCCTGCTCGATCGCGACGGTGAACTGATGGCCCATGTTTACAACCGGTGGAACCGCGTCATCTGTTGGGCGCCGTTCATCTGGGGCGATACGGTCTACGTCAGCCACGAGGACTGCGGCGAATACGGGTTCGAAGACGACGAGCAGCGTCAGCACCACTTCGCCCGCATCGGCGAGGCGCTCACCGAGTGGGTCGGGCAAAAGCGGGCCGCCGGCGTCGACCTGGTGCTGCTTCGGGATACTCAGGCGCACAATTTTGAGTGCAAAAACGGACATCTCAAGGAGACCGTCAAAGAAAACGATTTTCCGGTTGAATACATCGAAGGGGACGAGGAGGAGGCGCGGGCGATCGAGGTCGCCGGCTGGACAGCAGTGCCTCTCGGCTATCGGTATTGCGAAGCCTATCGGCTGCGCGACCGGACCGGGCGCATGCGTGGGCAAGTCCAGGTGCGTTATGGCGTGGTGCGGGTGGTCGCCGCAAATGAGCGCGATATCGTGCGACTCGATCCGCGGGCCAATCCCGACTATTACCTTCAGCAGCATCGATCCTGCGCGGGGGAAATCGTGCTGCAGGCGAAACACCGGCCGCTGGCGCTACGGTTCGAAGACGGCGAGCGCGAACATTGGCTGCGGGTTGCGGTCGAAGCGCTCCGCGATGGATCGGACACCGATGCGGACCCGGCAACGTGACGGGACCGGACGAAGGAATTGGGGTGCCGCGAGTAAAACTCCTTGACCCGGTCGTGGATCCGACTGTCGATGAGTTGGAAGCGGTCAGCGCCGCAATGGCCGCGGAAGTGTGCCGCGGAGCGGACGCCTTTACTGGAGCAGAGTTGACCGCACGTACCGGCGAGTCAGGGGACACCTTGCAGCGCCCGGTATTGATCGCGTTTGCCGGGCCGAACGGCTCGGGCAAGACAACGATGGCACAAGTCATGTTGCGGCATGGGTGGCTCGACGGGTTCGAGTACATCAACCCTGACAACATCGCCCGCTACCGGTTCGGCGACTGGAACGACCCGGCCGCGGTTCTGCAGGCGGCGCGGTACGCGGCCGCAGCACGTCAAGCGTGTCTCAAGGATCGGCGCGCCCTGGTCATCGAGACCGTATTCTCCTCGCAATGGTCGTTCGGCTTCGTCCGGGAGGCGCGAGAGGCCGGATTCTTCGTCCGCGTATTTTTCGTCGGCACCGACGATCCCTCGATCAATATACGCCGTGTTGCGCATCGGGTCCGGCTGGGCGGACACGACGTGCCGACCGCAAAAGTCGTCGCCAGGCACCCAAGGTCGATCGCGAACCTCGCCTCGTTGCTGGCGTGGGCGAACCGAGTCCACGTCTGCGACAACTCCGTTGACGGGGCGGCCCCCGTTCAACAGTTTCGGACAGGCGACGGAGTCGTATTAGAGGTCTACGCGACGGGGCACGCATGGGCCGATGGCGCCCGCAGGGATCTCCCGGTTTCCGAGGGGCACATCAAGGGCGAAACGTGAAGATCCAGATCGCATCGGACCTGCACCTCGAAGCCCACGACGGGCTCATGCCTGGCCCTGAGTCCTTCCGGAGCGTACCGTCGCGCGACCTGCTCGTGCTGGCCGGCGACATCAGCGTGCGCAAGACCGCACACCATTTCGTCGAGCGCGAACTCAAGGTCTCCCCCGTCATCTATGTGCCCGGCAACCACGAGTATTACGGGTTCCAGTACCGCGATGCCGTGGACGCGCAGTGGCAGGCCCTCGCCGCCGAGCGCCCGCACCTGCACTATCTCATCGCCGAGGGCGTGTCGATCGACGGCGTGCGTTTCTGGGGGGCGCCCTGGTACTCGAACCTGTGGGGACTGCCGGCGCGATGGAGAGACGTGGATCCGTGCCGCCTCGATATGTTCGAGCGGTACATCCTGGACTTCCGCTACCCCTACAACTCGGTCAACACCTGGTCGCTCTCGAAACACCTCGAAGCCCACCTCGCGCAAACCGACAAACTGCGCGAACAGACCGGTCAGGTGGACGTGGTCATCACCCACTGGCCGCCAACCAAGGAGGCGATCCACCCCAAATACGAAGGCGACCCGCTGAACCCGTATTTCATCAACGACCACGAGGATCTCGTCCGCGCAATCGGCGCCAAGCTGTGGATCTCCGGGCACACGCACGAGGCTTACGATTATCAGATCGGCGCGACGCGCTGCATTGGCAATCCGACCGGCTACAGCGGCGAGCACCGGCAGTCCCAACTGTTCCGGCCGGACCGGGTCGTGGAGGTGTAGAGCATGGTCGACCGAATCGGGGCGATCCAGGCGCGGATGCGCGAGACCGAGGCGTCTCATGACCGCAGCGCTCCGGCAGGCGCGTACCTGGTCGCGCGGCTGGACGGCCGCGGCTTTCATCGCCTCACGCGCGATATGGACTTTGAAAAGCCGTATGACGAGCGATTTCGGGACGCCATGATCGGCGCCGCCCGGCATCTGATGCAGACCGGTTTCCAGGTCTGGCATGCCTACACGCAGAGCGACGAGATCTCGCTCTTGTTCGCGCCCGAGGATGCGACCTTCGCGCACAAACACCGCAAGCTCTTGAGCGTGCTCGCCGGGGAAGCCAGCGCCTCGCTTGCGCTCGATTTCGGGCGAACGGCGAGCGTCGATTGCCGGTTGCTTGAGCTTCGCGATGTCGGCGAGGTGGGCGACTATTTCGAGTGGCGGCGCCTGGATGCGGAGCGGAACTGCGCGTACTCGCACGCCTATTGGGCGCTTCGGCGCGAGGGCCAGCGGGGTCGAACCGCCCACCTCGAACTCAAGGGACTCGACCGCACTGAACAGGAGCGGCTGGTTCGCGACTTGACCGGCATCGATTACGAGAAGCTGCCCGCCTGGCAGAAATTCGGCATCGGGCTCTACATCGAACGCTTCGAGAAACAGGGCGTCAATCCGCTCACGGGAGAGGTAAGGATGGCGGAGCGCCGCCGGATCGATGTCGATCTGGATCTGCCGACCCGTGCCGAGTATCGGAAACGAGTGATGGCGTTGTTGTCATGAACGACCACATTGAGGTCGGCGACTAACGGAGGACACATGCGAAGCATCAACGACCGGCTGCGGCTTTGGCCGCCCGAGAACGACCCGGTGCTCGTCGGGCCGCCGATGCGGCCAAGCTCATGACCGGGAGAGAGGTGACGGCCGCCGCGACCACTGCGGCGCTTGCAAGCGAGCCGGGCGAATGAACGAACAGGACGAACAGTCGACATCTGAAAGGCTCTCGCGCCCGCCGAAGGCGTGGCGCTATCACCTTCACCCCGAATCGCTCCGCATCGCGCGGCGACACGATCTCGATTGGGGGTCGCTCGGTTCGGCTGTCGTTGTCGTGCGGGAAAAGGAAGCGCGCGCACTGCTCGCCGCGATCAAGGAACTGCCGAGCGAGTTTCGCCGCTGCTGGTATCACCAGCCGGCCGGGATTGCGGTGTTGATGGCGACGAGCAGGCCGCATGAGTTCTCGGCAGTCGACGCTGACGACTTGGTCAAGGTTTTCTGCCATACGGCCGGCCTCGCGTTCGTTGCGCTGGGCTCGGCGACGGCACAATCCGAGGACCGCTGCTACAGCGTCGACCCGGACGAATCGTTCCTGATCGGCGAGCGGGCGGCGCGTTTCCGGCGCATTGAATCGACGGGCGGCGAGGAGGCGGCAATCGCGGACTTGGGCGAGCAACCCCAAGACCTGGCGGTCGAAGTCGAGCGCGCGGCGCACGACGATGTGCGCAACGAGGTTTACCGCGCGGTTGGCGTGCGAGAGCTTTGGGAGTGTCCGCGCGACGAGCCGCGCATTTTCGATCTTCAGGCGCCGGATGGCATCCGGCCGGTCGAGGAGTCGCGCATTCTCGCGGGCGTGCGCGCCGAGCACTTGCCAGCCACCATCGACGAGATAAAGGCGGTCGGCGGACTCATTGAGTTTGGGCAGCGAATGGAGCGCGGCAAGTGACTGGCCGCGACGACGAGGGCGGCCCACGGCACATCGGCGAATTCATCGAGGGGCTGATGGACATTATCAATGGAGGCGGCTGGCAGATCTGGCGGGCCGAGAACGACATGCCGCTAGAGGACGCCGTCGATGCAACGATGCGCGAAGTCGAGCGCGGCATTTCTCCGGTGGGCATCTTGGTGCCGCTCGATGCGGCGGCGCTTGATGCGCTGCAGCGATGGGCCGAGCGCACCAGCGCTGGCGCGGCCAGGCGCATGACCGCGCGGGAGGCGACAGCGGCCGCGATTCAGGCGGCCCTATCCAGTACAGCGCGCTTGCGTCTCGTCGGCGGGACCGACACGGAGGACCTGAGCACATGAGCGGAGAGCCGATCGACCTGGACGACCCGGTCGGCGGCAAATGGCAGGGCGACGGCATCGCGCGCTGGCACCACTACCAGGCGCGGCGCATCGCCGAGCGGCTGGGCATCGAATAGGAGGCGTGATGTCTTACTACGACCACATCGTAGAGATTTACGAGGGCGCGTTTCAAATCGCGAAAGACGCGGCGTGGCCGCGCATCAAGGCGCGGCTGGAGGAGGCCGGCGAGGGTGCGGACCGGATGGAGATTGCGGACAAGGAGATTGCGGCCGAGTTGCCGGCCGCGATCAAGGAGTCGAAGCGCCGTGTGTTTGCGCGGCTTGAGGCGGAGGGCGAGTGATTTTCGCGGAGTCCTTTTTCGATCTGTGTGCCGCGTTCGAACGCCGTGAGGGCGTCAGGATAGCGCTTGGCCGAGACCGCCTCGCGCAGCTTGTCTCCTTCTGGCAGATACAACCCGAATACGAGCAGTTGCGCGGCGGGGCCGACTTGTCCGGCGAGCCGGCCGGCGCGGCCGAGATCATATCGCGCACGGTGGCCCTGGCGCGCGAGCGCCGGGCCGGGAGCGACCGGCTGGTGTACGAAGGGCCACTGGTGAACATCCTCAACGCGCGCGGCTGGCAGACCTGGCCGATCGAGAACGATCGACCGTTGGCCGGGGCGGCCCATGCAATCCGGCGCACGGCCCAGCGCAGCCAGTGGCCGTGCGCGTACTTGGTGCCGCTCGAAGCGGCGACGGTCGATGCGCTCGAACGCTGGGCGCGGCAGCACGGCGCCCGGTACGCCAAGGCCAATACGCGCGAAGCGACCGCGGCCGCGATTGAGGCGGCGCTCAGGAGCGTGGCGTCGGTCGCCGTGGCCGGCAACCGGACCGCGGGCTTCGACACCGAACCGCTCGACCCTGACGGGTTGAACGACCCAAGCTGGCGGCTCGATGATTTGGACCACGAGATTGAGGAAATGGGCTACGACATCGAGGAAGGCGAGCGCGCGCTCGCTGCGCTACGCACCGATCTCGCCGAGCGGCGCGCCGAGCGGGCGCGGCTCGCGGAGGACGCGGCTGGGCATGAGTGAGCGCGACTACGCGGTCTGCTTCCACCCGAAGATCATCGAGCAGATCGACCTCACCGCCCCGGATGCCGACGCCCGCCTCGCGCGTTACGAGGAAACCGCACCAGGATGAGAGACGCCCCGATACCGTTGCCGCCCTACGCGCACGCCGCCGATCCCGGCGACGGCTTCGACATCCCTGTCTACAACCGCGCCGGCGAGATCATCGGCTATCGACAGAACCTGCAGGCCCTCCGTGTCTCCGACATCGAAAGTTCACCGCGCCTTGGCGTCGAGCCCCGCCCGTTCCGCGAGCCCATCGGCGCCGGCGCCGAAAAGAATCTGCGTCTGCTGCTCACTCGCGCCGGTGTGTTCCGCGACGGCGGCCCCGACTGGGCCTGGGCACCGCTCGAACAAGCTGCCCACCACTTCCGGATCGGCGCACTACGCCGCACCGGCCCGCCGGATTTCGATGAGCTGGTCTCGACGGTGCTGCCCGATGAGTTCATGGGCGTACACTTATCCGGCCGGCGTCTACGCCGCGATTGCCTGAGCGTGAGCGCCTTCGGAATGACCTACGAGATCCGCGATCGCTTCCGGTATGTCGCCTTCCGGCTCGACGAAGAGTCAAGCAGCCACATTGCCGAGGGGGCCGGCTGGACCCGCGAGGATGCCTTGTCCGACGCACGCCGCCACTGCGCCGGCGCGAAGATCGAAGCGGTCGTCGCAACGCCCGGGCTGCTGCGTGTGCTTGGCGAGCATGGCTTCGGCGGCAGCCTCGGCATCTGCGTCTCCGGATTCCTGGCGATGCTGTGGGACGAGGTAAACACCTACGAGGACGAGTTCTGGGATTACCACGGCGAGCGGCTGGGTTGGTGGTAACGGCGGCAACTGGCACCCTGCTATCCGGGGAAATCGGGTTTGGACCGGGAAGCCCAGCCGCCGAAGGGGGCCGGGGCTGCCCGTCCGGAAAGGGCCGATGTAGTTCGGCTTTTCGACCCGGGTGGGGATGAGTGAGGCTTGGCGAATGACGGCACACTGGGACTAGCGCGCATCCCCCAGATGCCCCCGGCCTTATTGCTGCGTTACGATATACTCGGCCACCCCCCCAAATCAGTAGAAACGCCCCATGCCGTCCAAGCGAACCATTCTCTTGGAACTGACCGCCAATGAACTCCGGCAAAGCGCCGACCGCTTTGAGCTAGAGGGCTTCGACCGCCGGGTCAAGGAGCAACTCGTCGACGCGCTGGCTCGGTCACGCAAAGCCCGGATTGCAGAGATTCTCCAAGAATTGCCGCGGCAGCGCCTGAAGGAACTCTGCCGGGGGTTTGATCTCGACGACTCTGGGAAACGGAAGGCCGACATTGCTGCACGCTTGACGGGCTCGGGCACGAAACCGAAGCAACGATCCAAACCCGCCAAGGCGACTGGACCAGACGAGAAGTCGGGAGCCACCACCGGTTACGAATCCGAATTGTGGGCCGCTGCGAACGCCTTGCGGGGGAACGTCGATGCTGCGGAATACAAGCATGTCGTGCTTGGGCTCATATTCCTCAAGTACATCTCAGATGCGTTCGAGGAACATTACGCTGCGATTCAAGCCGAATTTGGCGAAGAAACAGCCGAGGATCGTGATGAGTACACGGCTGACAATATCTTTTGGGTCCCGAAGGAAGCCCGCTGGGCTCGGCTCAAGGATCAAGCCAGGCAGCCGACGATAGGCCAGTTGGTCGACGACGCGATGGTGGTGATCGAGCGCGACAACCCTGCTATCAAGGATGTGCTCCCGAAAAACTACGCGCGGCAGGGGCTGGACAAAACACGGTTGGGCCAGTTGATCGACCTAGTCAGCAACATCAAGGTCGGCGATGCCGAGGCGCGTTCAAAGGATGTCCTCGGGCGCGTTTACGAATACTTCCTGGGCCAATTTGCCAGCGCGGAAGGCAAGAAGGGCGGTGAGTTCTACACGCCGCGCTGCATCGTCAAGTTGCTAGTCGAGATGCTGGATCCCTACCGGGGTCGCGTTTTTGACCCCTGTTGCGGGTCAGCCGGCATGTTTGTCCAGTCCGATGAGTTCATCCGCTCACATGCCAGTGGTAACGCCAACGGCGGCAAAGCCAGGTGCGACCTGTCGATCTTCGGGCAGGAATCGAACCACACGACCTGGCGGCTCGCGCAGATGAACCTCGCTATTCGAGGTATCGCGGGCCGGATCGAATATGGAGACAGCTTCCACAATGATCGCCACCCCGACCTCAAGGCCGATTTCATCCTTGCCAACCCACCATTCAACGTGTCCGATTGGGGCGGGGAACGCTTGTCCGAGGACAAGCGATGGCAGTACGGCACGCCACCAAAGGGCAACGCCAACTTCGCTTGGGTCCAGCATTTCGTGCATCACCTGGCGCCCGGTGGTGTCGCTGGGTTCGTGCTTGCAAACGGGTCGATGTCGTCAAATCAGTCGGGGGAAGGAGAGATCAGGAGGAGCCTGATTGAGGCGGATCTGGTGGACTGCATGGTGGCATTGCCCGGGCAGTTGTTCTATTCGACCCAGATCCCGGCTTGCCTGTGGTTTCTCGCGCGAGACCGGCGCAACGGGAAATTCCGGGATCGCCGGGGAGAAATCCTGTTCATCGATGCGCGTGCATTGGGCCGACTTATTGATCGCACTCATCGAGACCTTGGGGATGAGGATCTGGCTCGTGTTGCGAGTACCTATCACGCATGGCGCGGAGGGACAGCCTTTGAGGATTACAACGATGTTCCTGGGTTCTGCAAGGGCGCACCAATAAGCGAAGTGCGAAGGCACGGTTATGCGCTTACGCCTGGTAGATATGTCGGGGCGCCTCCTCAACAGGATGACGGGGAACCCTTCGCAGACATGATGAAACGGCTTGTTCGAGAGTTGAGAGCACAGCAAACTAACGCCGCACGGTTAGATGACGCTGTTGCGAGTATTCTCAGGGGAATAGGATATGGCGGTTGATTGGCCGACGGTAGCGATTGGCGAAATTGCTCAGAAGATCGGTATGGGGCCGTTCGGCTCTTCGATTAAGGTAGAGACATTTGTGCCTCACGGGATACCAATTATTAGTGGCCAACACCTACATCGAGTTCGGTTAGACGAGCGTCCCGGATTTAAGTTTATTGCTGAAGAACATGCGGAAAAACTGTCCAATGCCAACGTTCGGCGGGGGGATATCGTATTTACACATGCAGGTAACATTGGGCAAGTCGCCTATATTCCAAGGTCTTCGGGCTACACTCGTTATGTGATTTCTCAACGCCAGTTTTATTTGCGCTGTGATCCTTCGAAGGCGACTACCGAGTTCGTGACAATGTACTTCAAATCGCACGAGGGCCAGCATCAACTTCTCGCGAACTCATCGCAAGTTGGCGTACCTTCGATCGCACAGCCAGTAAGCTACTTGCGCACAATAGAAATTCCGTTACCTCCTCTCCGCGAACAGAAGGCCATCTCCCATATACTCGGGACTTTTGATGACAAGATCGAGCTGAACCGACGTTCGAACGAAACGTTGAGAACGCTGGCTCACGTATTGTTCAAGTCTTGGTTTCGTGATGGAGAAATTCAGTTAAGCGAAGTCGAAGGTCTCGTCGGCAGCATCAAATGAGTCGCAATTTGGTTCCGACCAAGTTTGTTGCTCGACCGATACTCAGGCTTTGTTATGTCGTCTCAAATGCGTTGGCTGATGGATTCTGATGATGTCAATGCTATCCGAGACTGATGTCGAACAAGCCACTCTCGACTGGCTTAAGGCTTGCCGCTGGAACCTTGCCCATGGTCCAAACATCGCGCCAAGCGGCGATTTTGCAGAGCGTAGTGATTACGGAGAGGTAGCGCTAAACGATCGCTTGCGATCAGCGTTGGAAAATCTGAACCCCGAACTGCCGGGCGACGCGCTGGACTACGCCTTTCGCACTTTGACCCGCCATGAAGGAGCCACCCTGGAAGCCCGAAACCGCGCGTTCCACCGAATGGCCGTCGACGGCGTAACCGTGGAATACCGCACGAAGGACGGGGCTATTCGAGGCGCCCAGGCTCGCGTGTTCGATTTTGACGACCCATCGAACAACGATTGGCTCGCGGCCAATCAATTCACCGTCATCGAGGACCGCCACGAGCGGCGCCCGGACATCGTCCTCTTCGTCAATGGCCTGCCACTGGCCGTCATTGAACTCAAGAACCCCGCTGACGAGAACGCCACCATCTGGTCTGCCTACCACCAATTGCAGACCTACAAGGCGGAGATCCCGTCGCTCTTTGCTTTCAATGCCATGCTCGTCGTCTCAGACGGCCTGGAAGCCCGGGTCGGCACGCTCACCGCGGGACAGGAGTGGTTCAAGCCCTGGCGGACCATCGGTGGCGATGACGTGGCCGAAGCCAAGACCCCGCAACTGGAGGTGCTGATCGGCGGGGCGTGCGAACCCGAGCGGTTCCTGGCGATGTTCCGGGATTTCATCGTCTTCGAGGACGACGGCAGTGGTGCGCTCATCAAGAAGATGGCGGGCTACCACCAGTTCCACGCCGTCGGCGTCGCGGTCACCGAGACGCTCCGGGCCGCCGAACTACAGCGGGAGGCTGCGGGCAAGGCGGAACAGGACGGCCACGCGCCAGGTGGGGCGCCTGGAGACCGGCGAATCGGCGTGGTATGGCATACCCAGGGGTCCGGCAAGAGTCTGACCATGGCGTTCTTCGCGGGGCGCATCGTGCGCGAGCCGGCCATGAAGAACCCCACAATCGTGGTTCTGACCGACCGAAATGACCTCGACGATCAGCTCTTCGGAACCTTCTCGCGGTGCGCGGAGCTGCTTCGCCAGCCGCCGGCCCAAGCCGACAGCCGGATGGATCTCAGATCAAGACTGGCTGTGGAATCCGGCGGCGTGGTATTCACCACCATTCAGAAATTCTTCCCCGAGGAAAAAGGCGACCAGCACCCGCAACTGTCAGACCGAAGCAACATCGTCGTGATCGCCGACGAGGCGCATCGCAGCCAGTACGATTTCATCGACGGTTACGCCCGCCACATGCGCGACGCGCTGCCGAACGCCTCGTTCATCGGTTTTACGGGCACACCAATCGAACTGGCAGATGCCAGCACTCGCGCGGTGTTCGGCGACCACATCAGCATCTATGACATCCAGCGCTCGGTCGAAGACGGCGCCACCGTGCCGATCTACTACGAGAGTCGGCTCGCAAAATTGGCGCTGGATGAGCAGGAGAAGCCGGCTATCGACCCGGATTTCGAGGAAGCGACGGAGGGCGAAGAGATCGCGCGGCGCGAGAAGCTGAAATCTAAATGGGCACAACTGGAGACTGTGGTCGGCACGTCGAAACGCCTCTCTCTCGTAGCTCAGGACATCGTCGACCACTTCGAGACGCGCCTGGAGGTGATGGACGGCAAGGCCATGATCGTCTGCATGAGCCGCCGGATTTGCGTCAATCTCTACCAGGAGATCGTGCGGCTGCGGCCCGACTGGCACGACGACAGCGACGAGGCCGGCGGGTGCAAGGTCATCATGACGGGGTCAGCGTCCGATCCCACCGACTGGCAGCAGCACATCCGCAACAAGCCACGTCGGGAGGGGTTGGCCAAGCGATTCCGTAATGCGGAGGATCCGTTCAAGGTCGTGCTGGTGCGGGACATGTGGTTGACCGGGTTCGACGCGCCGAGCCTGCATACCATGTACGTGGACAAGCCGATGCATGGACATGGGCTCATGCAGTCGATCGCCCGGGTCAACCGCGTTTTCAAGGACAAGCCGGGCGGGTTGATCGTCGATTACCTGGGGCTCGCACACGAACTGAAGAAGGCGCTCAAGACCTACACTGCGTCCGGCGGCAAAGGGAAAACGGCGCTGGATCAGGATCAGGCCGTGGCCGTCATGCAGGAGAAGTACGAGATCTGCTGCGGCCTGTTCCATGGGTTCGACCGGACAGCCTGGATCAGCGGGACGCCGGCCGAGCGACTGGCATTGCTTCCGGCCGCTCAGGAGCACATCCTGGAGCAGGAAAAGGGCAAGGAGCGCTGCCTGCTGGCGGTCCGTGAACTGTCCCAGGCGTTCGCGCTGGCCGTTCCTCACGAGAAGGCGATCGCGATTCGAGACGAGGTGGCTTTCTTCCAGGCTGTACGTTCCGCGTTGGCGAAACGGGCCGCCTCCGAGGGGAAGACCCAGGAGGAACTGGACCACGCCATCCGGCAGCTTATCTCCCGTGCCGTCGCGTCGGAAGGCGTGCTCGACATTTTTGAGGCTGCGGGGCTTGACAAGCCCGACATATCAATCCTGTCCGATGAGTTTCTGGCCGAGGTCCAGGGCATGCCGCAACGAAATCTGGCAGTGGAGTTGCTGCAGAAACTGTTGAAGGGCGAGTTGGCCACGCGTCGCAAGACAAATGTCGTTCAGGCTCGCTCCTTTGCGGAGATGCTGGAGCAGACGATCCGTCGATATCAGAACCGCTCTATCGAGGCGGCCCAGGTCATCGAAGAACTTATCGCCTTAGCAAATGAGATCCGCAAAGCGGATGCGCGCGGGGAATCCCTGAACCTATCAACTGACGAGTTGGCCTTCTACGACGCACTCTCCATCAATGACAGCGCCGTTCAGGTTCTTGGCGACGAGACGCTCCGGGACATTGCCCGCGAACTGGTCGAAACGGTCCGTGGCAATGTCACGATCGATTGGACGATTCGGGAAAACGTGCGCGCTCACCTGCGTCGGCTGGTTAAGCGCACGTTACGCAAACACGGATACCCGCCGGATAAGTGTGAAGGCGCTGCTCAAACGGTGATCGAGCAGGCCGAGGTGCTTTCAGCCGGGTGGGCTGCATGAGGCCGGCGATGACGAGGTACCCACATTCAGCATGACTGTCTTGCACTTTTGTTGTGCGCTGTCGATGCTCCAGGTTAGAGACCCTGACGACGAGGAATCGCTTGTGGGGCAACAACAAAGGGGACTGTGGAGGTTAACGAAATGGACCAACTGAAACTCGAAACGACCTACATTCCGCACCTGCGCGGCCAGTTTAGAGTCGGGTCGACGGTTCTTTTTCTTGGTGCTGGATTCTCCCTTGAGGCGCGCAACCATTCAGGGCAATTGTTGCCGACAACCAAAGAATTGACGAAGGAACTTTGGGGCCTCTGCTTCTCCGATGAGCCGTTTGACGATACAACTCAGTTGCAGGACATGTTCGATACGGCACTCAGCTTAAACCCGACCAAGTTGTCGGAGCTAATGAGGACGACTTTCTCAGTCGACCCCAGCGCTTGCCCTGAATGGTACCGCCGATTTTTGATGATGCCCTGGTTGAGGATCTATACGCTCAATGTAGACAACCTAGTCCAGCAGGTGCTTTCACCGGAGCTGACGTCTCGACGACTCCAAACGGTATCTGCGGCAGGCGCTTCAGAACCATTTTTTCAAGATTCAGCACTTACGACTGTGCACTTGAATGGCACGCTGGACGACATTCCTGATGGGGTGACTTTTTCCCGGGCACAGTACGCTCAGCGGCCAAGTTTTGATCCGGCCTACACTCAACTTCGTAATGACCTACTGTGTCGGCCGGTAGTTTTTGTCGGTGCGAGCTTGGAGGAAGGTCCTCTATGGGAGCACATCGAAATTCGAGGGGCTCGCCAACCTAGAGGACAGCGGGAGTTGCGGCCTCGAAGTTATTTGGTTGTGCCGGACCTTAACCGGCCGAAGCAAGCCCTTCTTTCACGCCACAACGTCGTTTGGCTCCCCATGAGCGCCCGGTCGTTCTGTGAGTCGATTCTGAGCACCATGGAAGGAGAGCGTTGCTCTGGGCATAAGGCACTGGCTCAGCTTGCCAGGACGCAAAACGGCCCAACGCGGGAGTTCAAACGTGTCGCGGATGTTGCAGCCGACGACAAGGCTACAGAGGAATATTTGCTGGGTGCCGAACCAACGTGGGAAGACGTAAAAAGTGGGCGAGTGGCTGATCGGCGCTGTTTTGATGAGATGTGGGACGAGATGACAAAGATCCGTGCCGACACATCCGGGCGTAAGGCTCTGGTTGTCACTGGGACCGCTGGCACTGGGAAAAGCTCAGCGATCATGCTGGCCGCATTACGTTTGGAAGCCGACGGCGTATCTGTGGCGTGGGCCGACGCTTCGCACCAATACAGCAGAAATGGTTTTCGGCGGGCTCTCGATTCCGGGGCGAACTACGGGGCGTTGTTCATCAATGATGCTGACATCTATGAGGGCCGCCTTTCCTCGATGATTGTTGAGGCGTTGGAGCGAAAGCCGAGGCTGCTGTTGGTATGCGAAATGCGCTCCACCAAAGTGGATCGATCGATCAGAGCCCATGAACTCGGGACTTATGAGGTTTTGGAATACACGGTTCCCGGCCTTGGTGACGAAGATATAGACGCCATCCTTGACGTGTTGGATCAGGAAAATCGGCTGGGGATACTCAAGGGCAAGTCCAGAGACGAACGACGCCGGATCTTTCACGGCCAGGCCGGACGACAATTGCTGGTCGCAATGCACTTTGCGACCCATGGGCAAGACTTTGAGGAGAAAGCCAAGGACGAATTGCGTCAGATGACAGAGCCTCAGAAGTTCCTTTATGGCTTAATCTGCGTGGCGTCCTCACACCGTTTTTCGCTTCGCCAGGACGATGTTGGGATCGCTTGGGGTGACAGGGACACGAAGTGGCTCCAAACGCTGAATTTGCTAGTGCGACGAAAACTCATTCTGCCCACTAGCGATGACGGATTTCGTGCTCGCCACAGAATGATAGCCCAGTTTGTTTACGACTCGTTGGTACAAGAAGGGCGGATGCAAGATATTGTGTCGGCGCTAATTCGAATCGGAGCGACCAAAACCACACCATATAGCCCGCTTAACTCACGGCACACGCGATTACTTCGAATGTGCATCAATCACAATTTCATGCATCGCACAGTAGATCTGACGCAGGCCAGATCGATCTATAGTGATTTCGAAGATGCCCTTTCGTGGAATTATCACTACTGGCTTCACCGGGGGGCATTGGAACTAGAAACCGACAATCTTGGCCTCGCAGAGAACTTTCTCAGTCAGGCGAAGAGCATCAATGAACGGGATGTGTTTATTGACAACGAGCTGGCTTATCTATCCTTCAAAAAGGCAAATCAAAATCCGACGAAACAGGAAAGCCCGGATCTAGTTGAAGAGGCGATAGAAATGCTTGTTGAGGTGGCGACCAGGCGCCCAGATCAGATCGGATACGCCTATCACATAATGGGGCAACAGGGTCTTCTTTGGGCGGAGAACGGAATTTCCGTCCTCAGCGAAAAGCAGAAGTTTTTGGAGCACCTGAAAAAGAGGGTCAAACAGGTGGTCGATGCCACCAACGACCAGATGATGGCCACTCTCCATCAGGACATCCAAAAGTCATTGTTGATGTTGGCTGTTCGCCCAAACGAGGACAAGCCAGCTTCGAACTAAACCTTGCGCGGCCCCGGCAGTCTATCGCCGGATTGACGTGAGTTTGGCCACTAGCCAGACGGCCCCACCACCCGCCCCAGCGCGGGATGCGCGGGATGCTCGGGAGCCGTGCCCGCGAACAAACCCTCCTCGTGGGCGTTTCCGGCCCGCACGATCTCGACCATCCTGTTCGCCATCCAGTCGGTTTCATCGGGGATGTTGTCGCCCAGCATGATCTGATGCAGGCTGTCGAACAGATCGGCCAGGACGTGGCTTCCGAAACCGAGATCCTCATCGTAGAGCAGCACCAGCCGCTTGACTGCGGTTGAGATTTCGGACGCCCGCATGAGGACAAACCGGATCGAGCCCATGGTAACAAACGGAACCGGTCGGGCAGGCAGAGGACAGAAGAGATGGTCCTCAGTCTCCGCCCGAATTAGACCCACCGCGACAGACCTAATGGATGTTCGCATCTTCCAGCCTATTGTAACCGAAGAGACCGCTTCCCGGACCTCGGGGGCCGCTCCTCAGTCAGGATAAAGTCTTTGGCCTGTGTCGCGGATAACGCCGCTCTCCGCAGGGAGGCCCCGCGGTCCTGCTCTAAGATACGGCACCACGCCTCCAGGTAACTCTCGTGCTGCATGTCACCATCAATCCCGAAGTAAGCGCACAGAAAAGTGGCGCCGAGTTCAGCGACCAACTCTTCGAACGCGTACGTCGCGTCGCCCCAGTTGCGATGGCTGGACCGATTGAGCCTTGATTGGTGCCCCGTCCAGTGAACAACCTCATGCCATAGGGTTGCCCAGTATTGGGCCTCGCCATCGTCAGCACCGCCCATGTTTCGGGCCATGTCGTGAAACTGGCCGATCTCAGGCATCATCAACACGTCCAACATCGGGGAGTAGGCGGCCCTGTTCTCAGGCACGATCTTCAAGCCTAGATCTCGCTTGAGCAGGCCGAGAAGTTGCTCCGAGTCTTTGTGTTCGATTGGAGGAGGATTTTCATCTCGGAAGCTCAGGCCGAGGACCTTTTCGCAGTCCCTGACCTGGTCGATGTTGTAAATGTTGTGACGTTCGTTTCGGTGAACTGCATGATCGGGCTTGGAAAGGTCGGGGTATTTGCCGACAGACACCGGCTGATTGTCTCCCTCGACGATCTCTGCTCCCAAGTCCCGCAACACCCCCTTTTCAATCCAAAGGTTGGTTCGGTAACCGCGGTCGGCGGCCCGTGTCAATGGGACCGTGCCGTTGTAGAAGCCGAAGGGGACTTTGGGCGCCCGGAGATTACTTGGCCACATACTCGCCTGATAGCCGTAACCGCCAATGACGACCGCCTTTGGCTCAGACCAGGGCCGGCGCCAGGGCATCACCCCAGCCTCCATGGCTGCGATGATGCCCTTCACGATGTCTTGGTCTGTCGCCGCTTTCAGCCTCTCCCGGTGATCCTGGGAAGAAATACGTTGATTCAAGAGCGCTCCTCCTTTCACGCGCAAGCCCCATCACACCAAGTCCTCATCCATGTGCGGGCTTCAGCTTGGCTCGGTTTCAGCGTGCTGCTTCCCGCTTCTGCCGACGAATGTCCGCGCAGAGATCTGAGTCGTTGACAGTCAAAAACTCGACCATAAAAGAATCTAAGTCGTCGCGAAGTACGTTTTTGATGTGATCAGCGTTGCCACCGTGAGTTCCTACCCCGCTAAGTTGCCACACAGTAGCGAACCGCCTCCCAATAAGTTTGTTTTGTATCCTTTGCCTGAACCGAATCGAAAGGCCATATGCCCGCCCAACGACATTGAGGTTCAGGTAAAGGTACGGGATGGACTCTGGATCATGAACTCCCGCCGCCGACAACCGACTTTTGGCGATTGATTCCAAGCTGGCCTTGGTCAGCCCTATCTTTTGGGCGTCGCGCGACAACCCTTCGACCAGTAGGTTTATCGGCCCACAGGTCAACAAGGCTTGGCGTATGAATTCTTCACGCTCTGCTTCCGTGGTAGCTCCGTATGTGACAGAACTCATAACACAGGAAGCAAGGATCGCTGTCCACATGAAAAGAGAGCGGGCAGAAGCGCTTTGGCGAGGTGTAAACATGGAATCGCTTCCCATTGAGGCACGCGGAACCGACTGCCTGACCAAGACGAGACCTGTTGGCGCGTCCGATCAGTCCCCGTTCCTTCCTCTGGTAGGCGGCCTCTTTGCTCGCGGCATGCGCGGACCGCGAGTCAAGACTTCATTCCGTGTTTCCATGCAAGATGGCTTCTGCTGGCCGCCTGTCCGCGATGTAGAGGCGAGAGATCAGCAATTCAAGCCATCCTTCTATATTGTGGCAGACTAAGGGCCGCAGTGCCCGTGTCGGTACAATCCAGGAAATGATCGCAGCCGGTTTCGAACTGCCGACCGGCCGCAAACCTTTACACCAACCAGAACACCCGGCCCAGCCTCCTCCCGAAACACCCCGCAATACCCGAGCAGCCGGTCCAGCGCGAGTTCCTCGCCAAACGCGAGCGGTACCGCTCAAAGCGGGGACACACTCCAGATTCGTGTTACGCCGCCGTCTCTCCGACGTGTCACACCACTGCGCAGGTGTCGCCGGCGCTGGGCGTGAGCGAGCGCCGGGGTCAATGATCCCAGCGGGCAGTGGCGGCCGTCTGCCGGGGATCAGCTTGCTTTCAGTTCCGCGGTTGACCCGGCCCGTTGTCATCCGCGATCCACGTAGGGCCGCGAGACCGGGATGACCTGGTCGCAAGTACACTCACACCGCAGAGTCGCTCTCCTGTCTCTTGATGCCACACGCTACCCGGCTCTTTCGTAGAAGCCCGGCCGTGTTTGGGCCGGGCGGGCTATTCCAGAGGTCTCCATCCAGCCCGCCGTCCACGTAAATCGGGGCTCCGAAATCAAGGCGCCCATGTTGCAGGACGACCGTCAACGCCATTGACTCACACCGTCTACAGGGATATTGCTTTGTTCCGCTGACATTACGCGGTTATCCGAGGCCAAGGCCGGTTTGCCTGGCCCGTTGTACAAGGGGGTACCACCTCGACCCGGCCAAACCGCTGCCCCGCGGACTTCTGTGTATCGCGGGCCTGTTGGCGCCTGGTGCGCATGACCACCCGCCTGGCGCGCGGAGCCGGTGCGTTACAATGTCGGTGTCCGAATGCGACTACGCAAGGCCGATGGAAAAACACATCCGAATCGCCGAACGGCGGGCCGCGTTGCAGCGATACGTCAGACGGGAGGCGCGGGACGCACCGCCCGTCTTCGTTGGACGCGAAAACGCTGTCCGCGCCATAGAGACGGCCGCTGAGACGGCCTTGGAGGTGTGGCGCGCCAAGGATAGGTTCCCCGGCCTGACGCGCGTGGTGCAGGGAGCCCCCGGCGCCGGGAAGTCGTCGCTGCTGGCCCACTTGGAGAAAACATGGAGCGCGGCGCGCGCGGCCGGCGACAATACCGTCCCGCTGGCCGTCAACATCAGCCTGCTCGACCTCCGCGACGTGAATCGATTCCGAGAAGAGATTGACCGGAAGGTTCCCGCGTCGCTTGGGGAGCGATACGCACCGGTCGTCGCTGGTGCATTGGTCAAACTGGTCACCCCGGGTGCGCGACTGTCCGAGGAAACGGAGGCGGGGATTCGGGCGTTGGTGGAACGGCGCGACCTCCCGCATCCGGTGGTCCTGATGATCGACGAGGCGCAAAACGCGCGCCCACACCAGAACGAGTCGGCCATTTTCGCCCACCTCCACGAGGGGCACGTTTCCGATCTCCCCGTCCTGCCCGTGCTCGCCGGCCTGGGGCATTTGCGCGAGCACCTGGGGCAGCCGGGCATTCGGCTGACGCGCTTCTCCGACGAGCGCAAGAGCGTCCACACCCTCGGCGCCATGTCCGACGACGAGGTCCGCGAACTGTTGGACGGTTGGCGGGCGCACTTCGATGTGGCGGCGACGGACGCCGAGGCTGCGCGCTGGGCCGACGCCCTGGTCCGCGACAGCCAGGGGTGGCCGATGCACACCAACCACTTCCTGACCTCGCTGTCGGATCAACTTCTGATGCCCGACCGCGACGCGGGCCGGTTAGCCGCGGCCGACCTCGACGCCGTGCGCCGCGAGGCCGCGGCGCGGCGGGTCGCTTACTACGACACGCGCTACGACAACCC
Source organism: Candidatus Azophilus sp. (assembly GCA_965220425.1). GTDB lineage: Bacteria > Pseudomonadota > Gammaproteobacteria > Pseudomonadales > Azotimanducaceae > Azophilus. The sequence continues at coordinate 2,097,023 of OZ244830.1, forward strand.
ACTTATCCAGGAGAGCAAGCATGAGGTCGCCAAAACTATGGCGGCCCTCCGGCGAATGGGACCGGACGACATGAAGAGCACGCTCGACGCAATTCAGAGCGCATTCCGACACAGGAAGAGGGACGACGCCCGGGGTGCCTTCGCCGTCTTGCGCGAACGGGGTTTCCTGCAGCGGGCGCGCGACCCGAAGCTCCCGCAGTCAATCGCCGACGCTGGCGACCCCGTGTATGCCTGCCCCATCCCATCGCTGGCGTCCTACGCGGCCGCTCGCGAATCCCCGCCGCACCTCGCCGCGACGCTGGGTGACGCCGAAGCGCTGAACGGGCTGGTCCACCGAGATCCCGCGGTGCTGGAGGCCCGCGACGCCATGGAGCGCGCACCGCTGCATGTGGCCGCGGAATGCCGGTGGGCGGACGTAACGGAGGCGTTGCTCGCTGCCGGCGCCGACCCCGACGCACCGGACGCGGCCGGCGTGACCGCGCGTGAGGCGTGGCCCGAATTCGATTGGCCGGAAGGCGCCCCACCGGGGGAGGGACACCAACCAAAACGGTTACAGTGAACCCGCTGGCAGCGAAGATCATGACGGTCGGCTAAGCCAAGCGACTCTTTTCCTGGGACGATGTCGAAGCCCTGCCGGACCTCCGGCATCTTGCGCTGGCCTTGGAGCACCTGCCCGATGAGGGGGCGATCGAGGCGTAGCTTGCGCAGCGTCTGGCCGGGGGCGCAACGGCTGCCCGGTTATGGCGACATAGAACTCCGACACGCTCTCAAAATGGCGCTCCAAGTTCGCCTCGGCCTGGGCGTTCGCGTACGGCGGGCCGACCCGGAGCATGGCAGCATCCCGCTTGGCTCCGAGATCCCGGGCGAGCGCAGCAAGCCGTAACGCTGAAAGCGGCCCGGACGGCCTGTATGTGATGGCAATGGAGGGCCTTCCACGCAACCTCTGCCAAGGCGTCCCTCCGCCCTGTCGCCACGTCTTGTGTCGGTGCATGTCGGGGCTCCGAAATCAAGGAGCCCATGCCGCAGGACAACCGTTAACGCCATTGACTCGCACCGTCTACACGGTTAATACTTTTCTCGCTGACATTACGCGGGTATCCGAGCCCAAGGCCGGGTTACCTGCCCAATATAACAGCCGAACAAACCGGCAAAGGGTAGCTCCCTGAGCCTCGGTGAACAGGCAGGGGTCTTCACGTATCCGCGTGGTGTCAGCAACGGCCCGGCGCCATCGCGCCGGTGTTGCCGACCATACGGGAAGAGTCAATGGTCGTAGTGACTGATCTCCGTTGGCGACCCTTTTGGGTTGCGTTAAAGCCGGTTCGCTCACTTTGTATGGGGACATGCCGCTCGCTGGCATCTGGGACCTGGACAGACTGCGCCGTTCTGAGAGCCCTGCGGCCCCTTTCGGCTTCGGCTGGCGGGCCAATCACCACTTTGCTCTATCAACCCGCACTTCCGGTCGGGTTAGCTGGCTTCGCTAGGAACCGGAGGAAAACATGACAAGCCGCCTGTCACTCAGCACCCCACGGTTCCCAAGCCGGGAGATCAGATTGTGCTTCGTCGTCGCGTTTTTCCTCGTGCTGCTGGGTTGCGAAGAAGATCCGGACGAGGCGCGCTTCAAACTCGGCGAATTGGGTTACGAGTTCACCCCGGTTTCCCTATTGCTAGCCACGGACCGCAACGACCACGTCGCGGTTCGGCTTCTGCTGCTGGCCGGAATGAATCCGGACACCAACATTGACGTGGACTTCCTAGAGCGGTGGGAACTCGTGAACCGGGTTGATGATCGGGGAGGAACACCCAAGTCGATGAGCCAGGAACTCCATGAGTGGTTCAGCAAGCATAGGCGCATGCCGTATTGGGATGTCGGGTTGACCCCATTGATGGTCGCCGCCGGGTTGGGACACATAGAGACTGTGGAGGTACTGCTTGACGGGGGAGCGGATCGGGGCAAGCGGGACGGCGACGATACCACCGCACTGATGCATGCCACTGCCGAAGGGCATCTGGAAATCGTCAAGATGCTCCTCGATGAAGGCGACGACGTGGACGAAGAGGAGGAGGCAGACCGGCTGTTGAGATTCGCGGTATCCAACAATCACATCGAGGTCGTCCAGTTGCTGCTGGATGCGGGTGTGGACCGGTTCGTTCAGAACAACCTGAATTTCACCGCGCTCATCGACGCGGCCGACACCGGCGGCATCCAGTCCATTTCGATCCTGATCGAGGCCGGAGCCGAGGTCGATGCGCAACCCGAGGGAAGAAACGGGGATACGGCCCTGATCCGGGCCGTACGGGCCGGTCACGCCGATGCTGTGCGCTTACTCCTCGACGAGGGCGCCGATCCGAACCTGCAGAACAAGGAAGGCACCACCGCGCTCATCGTGGCGGCCGGCCACACAGATGAGGTGGGGGTTCAACTGGTGCAGATGCTGCTGGACGCCGGCGCCGACCCGAACCTGCAGAGCGTGGAAGGCCACACCGCGCTGTTTTTGGCGGTCGCTCACCACGAACCCAGGATTCCAATGGTCGAGTTGCTGCTCGGAGCGGGTGCCGATCCCAACGTTCAGGAGAGCGAGGGGATTACTGCGTTGATGGTGGCATCCGCTCGGGGATTCGTCCAGCTTGTCAAAATCTTCCTCGATGCCGGTGCCGACCCGGACATTCAGGACGACGGCGGTATCACTGCACTCATAGCAGCCGCCCGGAGATTCCGCGACAGGCATGGCGACTGGAACGAGAGTTCGGAGCTGGGAGAAAACTTCCGCGGTGTCATTCTGGCTCTGCTCGCCGCCGGTGCCGACCCGAATGCGCAGAACGAGAAAGGCGACACGCCGATAAGCATTGCCGTCGTGGACGGCGACCTGGATTTCATCAAGACTCTGTTGGACGCAGGCGCCGATCCGAATGTCCAGGACGGCGAAGGATTTACGCCGCTGATGAGAGCGACGATTTCCTACGGCAGCACCGAGTTGCGGCAGTTGCTACTCGATGCCGTGGGTGACGCCGAAAACGCGGACCTCCAGAACAAGTCCGGGGTTACCGCTCTCATGTTCGCGGTGCACCTCGGGCGACCCGAGGTGATTCGTGCGCTGCTCGATATCGGGGCGGATCCCGACATTCAGAACGAACAAGGCCAGACCGCATTGATGTACGCCGCTTCGGAGCGGGACAACGAGTCGATCGCGGCGTTGCTTGACGCAGGTGCTGACGCCAGCCTGAAGGATGCCGAGGGGAAAACGGTGCTGGAATACGCGTCTCGGTACGACCGCGAGGCCCGGGCTGTCCTACAAGAGGCGATGAACCGTCCCCGAAGTCGTCCGACGGCCCCAACGACGCAAGCTGCCCAGACCAAGGATTCACCAACGTCCGCTCCGGTCGTGGAGATCGACGCCGAACCCGTTGGCAGCCTCACCAGCGAAACGTACCTCGGCGGCATGAAGACGCGGGGCATGAAGGTCTACGCCCTGTCGGGCGACGGGAACTGGTGCGCCGAGAACGTGATCTTCAAGATCACCGCCCCCTCCGATGCCGTGTTCACCGACGGCACGGCGGAGTTCTACATGAAGCGTTTCGGGGAGCGGATCAACGAGGCGCAGTTCTGCCCGGCGGCCCGCTCCGCCGACATCCACGGCTACACGGACACCGGCACCGAGCCCGTCTTCACCGGCAAGGCGACGGCGGCGGCGGGCTGGTCGGTCAATTGACTGACGGCTGCACTCGATAAAACAGAAGGGAGAAGCGGATATGAACACGCTGAAGAGAACGATGGCCACACTGATCGCCTGCGCGATGCTGACGAGTTGCGCCAGCATGGAGATGAGCGAGGAAGACAAGGCCCGACTCGGTGGAGCACTCGGCGCTATTGCCGGGGCGCTGATCGCCAACGAGGCCGGCGCCAAGGACTGGCAGGTGATTCTGGCAGGCGTGGCGGCGGGCTACGCGGGCTACCGGATCGGCAAGCACCTCGGCCGGAACGACCAGGCCGCCCTGCAACAGCGCACGGCGTCTGCATTGTCGACCGCCCGGGACGGCGAGACCGTCGAGTGGTCGAGTGCCGAAAGTGGTGCCAAGGCAACGATCACGACCACCGACACCCGGGAAGAAAGGAAGGAGATCGACATCCTGCGCGACCAGCGGGTCGCATCGCCCCCGGCGCTCGACATCATCGGCAAGCCCTACGCCTCGGTGGGCAGCAGCGTCAACCTGCGGGCGGGTCCGTCGACGAGCACGCGGGTCGTGGGTTCGCTCGACAAGGGCGAGATCGTGCACGCCATCGGCAAAGTACAGGGCGCGCCCTGGGTCGTGATCGGCAAAAACAACATCGCCATGGGTTACGTCCACGAGTCGTTGGTCGCGGAACACGACGAATCGGCCGCCGAGCAGCGGGCAACGCTGACCAGCACGTTCGAACTCGACGATGTGGACATGGAGGAGGTCAACCGCGAAGCGCGCGCGACGTTCGAGATCGACGACCTGGTGACGGTCGGCGACACCGTCGAGATCACGACGGATTGCCGCACCGTGAAACTCGATATCGTCGTGGACGCCAAGACGGAGACCGAGGACATGGACGCCTGCCGGGGGCCGAACGGATCCTGGCAACGAGTCTGAGGGCTAGGCTGGGGATTGCGCATAAGGATGGATTGGCAACCGGCAAACGTTTCGCCGTGCGGGCACTGGCGCATCGCCCGTCCGCTGCGCGTCCCGTAGGACCGATGCCGTGGTTGGTGCGTTCAAGGGAATCGGGGCGACGCTCGGCGTTGTCGGGGCACTGGCGACACTGGTGGAACTCTATGTGGAAACCGGTTTTGTCGACACCGTCAGACGGGTCTATGTCGAGACGGTGTTGACGGACGCGCGCTACGTCGGCGGTGCCGAGCAGCTTGGACTGAAGGTGTACGCACTCTCGCAAGAGGGCGCGTGGTGCGGGGAGAACGTGGTGTTCAGGATGACCGGATCGGAGACCGGGAGGCCGGTTTCACGAGACGCGGCGGAGTTCTTCATGAAGCGGTTCGCGGAACGGATCAACGATGAGGGATTCTGTCCGGACGCGCGTTCGGCGGAAGTTTATGGGTACGCGGACGAGGACTCGCCGCCGCTCTTCAAGGGCACCGCCTCGGCGGCGGTCGGCTGGCACGACTGGCGGTGGGAGAGCCCGTAGCCGTCAGCCCTGGCATGGGGATTGCGATGCGACTTTTGATCCGGCATTCAGCGCCGCCGCTGAAATCGATCAGCCTCTTTGCAAGCGGAGAGCCAAGGGACTCCTCAATCTCTCGGCGGATGTTGTCGATGTCGAGGCCCACAATGCGTTCGAGGTACCGCACGACCGCGTGATCTGTAACCCGAATCATCAGAATTCCACCTCTACTGCGCCGTGTTCCTCCCAGTCATCAATCCCCACAGTGACCTTGCTCAAAAGTTTTTCCCACTGTTCCATCTGTGTCCTGGTCTGGTCGCTGGCCTTGCTCTCGATCCATTGGACACGGGCGCCCTTCGCCTCCGGTTCCAAGAGTTCCTTCGGCAACTGCGAGAGTCGCACATCACCATGCGCCAGAGCCCAACGGGCAAGTTTGGAATCGCCGGTAAGCTCTGCCAACTCGGTCACGCAGACCAAATACGGTTCCGCACCCCAGATCGTTTCGTATCCAACGGTCGAAATAAAGTCTGTCGCTTCATCGGAAGCAAATCCCACGATCCCGTCGATCTTCAAATCCTTGGCCAGCTTGCAGAGATAGTCGGCAAACGGTGTGCATTCGTTCGGATAGTCGCTGCCGGAGAACCACCCGTCACGCCGGACGACATCCCCGAGAAGGTCCGCCTGGTCGATCGAGTCACCCTCAACATCACATCCGGTTTCAATGTCGTGAAGAAGACCGGCAAATCCAAGCTGGCCCATCTCGCTAAGTTCGCTTAGACGACCCATCGCCTTTTCGACCTCTTGCAGACACTCTCGCCGCCAGGCCAAGCACCCCTCCGCCAGGAGAGCGAACAGCAGCGGTGCGAGTTCCACGAGTTCGATTCGGGATATACCGTAACGATGGCTAATGAGGTCGTAAGCGAGGCGGAGTTGCGGAGAAACCTTGAGCCCCATCTGCACATCCTCCCGTTCGGGGGCTTCTACAGAAGTTTCAAGCGTGAGTGTCTTTTTGTCGGTTTGGAGCGCACCCGCGATTTTGTCGACCGTGGTTGCCCGGACCGCCGGTCGGGACGATTCGAGTCGCGCAATATGGCGTTCCGAGAGACCTGACTTCTCGGCAAGTTTCCGGCGAGACCACCGCTTGTTGCGTCGTAGTGTCCGGAGCGTTGACGGATTGATTTCAAGATCCCGTTCTTCTTGCGCAAACTCGGGTAGCGCCTCTTCGCCAGTGAGCGCCTTGACGTCAACCTTCAGTGCTCGGGCCAGGCACTTCAGCGTGTTGCTACGAACCGATGCCACATCCTTAGCCGTTTCGATCCGGGCAAGCTGACGCTCCGACACGTTGGAATCGTCAGCCAGATCCTGCCGGGTGAGATCTCTCCCCCGGCGAAGGGCAACTAGTCGTTGAGGTTCCAGTTGCGGCATTGCCACACCTTCGTCGTTAGTGAACATTGAGCCGAAATATAGCAAATTATTTTATGCTAATGACATGACTTTTTAAGTTTTTATTTTTTTATTGCGTCTTATTCGAGTCATAATGTCAGGCAGGGAGTCTCGCTCAATCACTGCGGTGGGTGAATTGCAGACTGAAAACCCTGCGTCACGTCCTGCCTGCGTGCATTCCGGACATTTGCGCGGGAAGGTCCGACCCTGAACAGCAAGCAGCCTGCGACCGCCGTAAGGCGCGCTCGAAATCGTTCCTAAGCGCCGTTTCCGCCGACAAAACACCCTCGCGCCCCAGTCTTATCATCAAGGCTTCAGGTGCAAGTGGACGAATCGGTTGGACCGTGAGAGGGTTTACCGTCAGGAATTGAGCGCAGGCGGTCGACTGGTGGCGGAATTTCAGGCAGCGGTGCAAGCGCTGGAGGTCAGGATTGAGGCTCTGGCTGAATGTTCAGATTCGCAGCATCGGCTCCGGCGCTCCACTAGCTGGCTCAAACGCGCCGGCTCCGAGAAGGACATCGACACGAGGTGCATCCTTCTCTGGGTGGCATTCAATGCCGCATACGCGATCGACCGAAACGCAGCGAGGCAAGAATGGGGGACCAACCCAAAGGAATGGGAGCTTCAAAAGCGCTACTTAGAAAAGCTGACGCGCCTTGATGCGAGGCGAATTCACGGAACCATCGCTGAAAATCTCTGGAACGCAGTCGTAAGGATCATGAACAACGAGTACGTCTACTCAGGGTTCTGGGAATCCTTAACGAAGGAGGATTTCGACTGGTCGCGTTGGGACGGCAAACCGCAATTCGACTACGAGCGTCGGGAGACGGTAAGGAGATTGCGGACGGCCCGGATCGACAACACGCTTTATGTCCTTGATCGAGTGTTCAGCCGCCTGACCGTGCTGCGGAACCAACTCGTCCACGGGTGTGCAACCCAGGAAGGAACGCTAAACCGGAGGCAAATCAACGATGGTGCCGAAATCCTTGAGGTTCTCGTGCCGGTGTTCGTTGGCATCATGGCAGAGCACCCGGAAGAGGGCTGGGGCAAGATCTCTTTTCCCGTGCGCAAGGACATCCGCGAAGACTGTCGACACGCGCATCTAGGAGTTCACTCGCCAAGCCGGCGGTAGCTGGGCTGGCTAACGAGTCGATTGCAGCCGGGAAACAGTCGCCCTCGATCGTCCTGCGGCGCACGACACTCTGGATCGCCCCGCGTACGGCCAGGGCATCATGGCTTCTCCAAGACTTACCCATCTCCGCCGCCCGATCGCTGACGCAAGTTGTTGTCACCCGCATCAGAAACGAAGCGTGGGACGGTGCCGTGCGCAGATCGATCTCATCAGATGGCAAGGAAACAGCCACCCCACAGGGAAACACAACCGAAGTACTACAGCGCCAGTGAACATAGGTCAATAGTTCCTAAAAGTATATTCGAAAAAATAGGCAAATCAAGGTCTTAACGCATGCTTGTGTTTGAGGTACCGTGTTTGCGGGAGGTTGACAGAGGCAAGCGTTTCAGGGGAACCCCCACCATGCTATCACGACGACTACTGCCCGTGTTTTTGGCACTTATTCTGTTTCCGGCAGCCGAAGATGCCGAGGCGCAGCGCACCTGCTCAAGCGCGCCGGGCACCAATTGTAAGGGCGACAATGGGTGGTTCCCCGACGATGATGACATCGGGCGCCTGGGGTCCGGCGGGACCATGACGGTATGCCGGAACAGGCATTCGGTTCCGAACGGTTCGTACTGCCAGCGATTGACCAGTACGTGTGCGCAGGACGTGCCGATCATGCTGAGACGCCACTCGAACCCCAACCGTGACGGTTGGGCGTCCGTGCTGCGTAAGTATCACCGCGGCGGCTGGTGCCTCTCGATGTGCGCGCTTGTCACCTACCCGCCTTGGGACCCGTGGTCGGGGTGGGAAAAAACCAGTGAATGGCTGGTCCCGAAGGTCCCGGAGGTCCCGCCGACTCCATATATCCCGGCGACCCCGGAGATCCCGGATGACCCGAACACCCCGCAAAACGAGTGGCAGCCGGCGATGCCGGAGGTTCCGGCAACGCCCGGCTCGCCCCGGATACCGCCTCAGATGTGCAGCAATCAGTACAGCGAGCGCTATTGTCACGAACCAACGACGAATCTGAACCCCTGCGCCGGGGGGGTGTATTGCTTCAACGGGGGTTTCGAAAGCCGGACAAGAGTGGTCTGCTATGACTGCGAGACGTGCTCGTCGCCCCCGCCGCCGCCCCCGCCGCCGACATGCGGTGCGCCGGCGAATTGCGGCGCGAACGCGGGAACCTGTGGCTCGGGGACCGCGAGTGCGGTGACGGATTCTGCCGACGGAACTCAGCAACTCTGGACCTGCACCTCCACCGACAGCGACTGTGATGTCTTGAGTTGCGCGGCGGATACGACGTCTTGCGCCACACCGGCCGTTTGTGGCACTACACAGGGCACCTGTGACACCGGGACCGCCGGTGCTGTCACCACAACCACAACCGAGCATGAGTGGACGTGCACGTCTTCCGATACGAACTGCCCCGTACTGGACTGTACGATACCGGTTGCGTGCGTTACCGCACCGGCCTGCGACAGCGCGATCGGATCCTGCTCAACGGGCACGCCGAGTCCGGTCACAAACCTGACGACGCCCATCGAGATTGTTGACACCTGGGCCTGCACGGCGCCGCACTGCACCGACGCGAACTGTCAGAATGACTGTACGCGCTACGAGATCAACTTTCCTCCAACCTGCGTCTGCGGTGACAGTGACGGCGACGGCGCGGACGATGACAAAATCTGCACAACGACCTGCACGGAGGGTACGCCGGCAACGTGTTCGGGCACGGCCGGGACATGCCCGTTGAACTACCCCCTGGTCACAGAAGCCCCGAACGACCCAGACTGCGTCATCTGTACAATCCCGCCACTTTGCGGTTCTGCCACCAATACGTGCATAAACGGGGACGTCGCAGCGCAGTCATCCTCGGGCGAGACGCTGAAAAACAACTACTACTGGTCGTGCTCCACGCCCCCTCCGCCGATTTGCCTGGACGACCGCTGCTCGTCAACTGAGACTTGCACCAATTACACGACCAGTCCAGTAGTCCCCGGGTCGTGCGACGGGTGCGACTGGGTCGAGACGGAGTCCTGTACGGCAGGCGACTGCATAACCGGCGGGGAATGTCCGGACGGTTATCCGCGAGAGACCAGCCGGATACCGGGAGATTTGCGTTGCCCGCCCTGCGGCCCGGTCTGCGGGGTGAATGGCGCTTGCGATCAAGGCGATCCAAGCAACGAAAGCATCGGTGCGTGTACGGATCGCATAACCTCGGCTTGGGGGCCTTGGGCGGACGATGGTGTTTGTCCCTTGAACACGGAGTCGCGGACGCGGACCTGCAGCGACGGCAGCGCGTCGGACGGGCAGATGACCTGGGACTGCACGCATGACGGGACCACAAAAGGCTGTTCGGGGCCGGCGATGCCGCCGCTGCCGACCTGTGACTGGTCCTGCGCTGGCGTTGAACTGACGGAGACCCGGACTCACGACAGGTGTCCGTGCTCAACCCCCATGGCGTGTAATGCAGCCGAATGCCGCACTGGCACTGAAGTTGTCGACGACCCCGACAGGCCCGGGGTGTGCTTGCGAAGAGAGTGCCAGGGTCCGCCTCCCACCTGCACGGCCGGAGCGGACTGTACGACCTGGTCGGGCTGGTCCGACGGGGAGCCGTCGACAATACTCACGACTGAAACCACCTCGCGGACTCAGGATTGCAATTCCGGTGTGGTCGCGTGCCCGTGTCCTCGGACGGAGGTGACTCAGACAGAGAACGGAACGATAACGACGCCGTGTTTACCAGGAAACACCATATGCAATATATATCTGCCGGGATTTACCGGTTGGGATGATTGCAATAACTGCTGCAGCGGATCGCGGACCATTACGCCGGGGGCCGGTGAGCTTCCTTTTGATATGTGCTGGTGACTAGCGGGCTGACTCTGCGCTCGCACTTGCGCGCACGTCGCCTTCCGAACCACGCAGAACGGCCGTTACCGCTTCCTCGAAGTAAGGCACGCGCGCGCTCCACAACGCCTCGTCGTGACCGTGCCCGGCGTGGGCTACGGAGATCCGCTCGCGGTGCAGCACGGACCCGCCGGTATCGAGGACTTCGAGGGTGTACTCACCGGCCGCGAGCGGCGACCAGGGCAGGTTGCCGGTCGGCTCTGCCATCGAGATCGAGGCGATCCCGTCGGCCGAGACCGCACCGGTGATCGCGATGCTTTGCGGTCCGGTTCCAGCCGGAGCGGATTTTTGGGTCAGGGGCGACACGCCGGACTTGCCGTCAGCCGCAGCCGGGCCATCGCACGCTTTGGCGCTGAATGCCTCCGACGACTGCTGGTGCAGGGCCATTAGCTGGTAGGCAAAATCGGACACAACCCATCGGCCACCGCAGGCCGTCATGAAATCGTGGACGGGGAACGACAGGTGTACGGGAGACAGGACGAGGTGTTCGTCGCGTTCCACGAATTGCGTCGAGATCCAGTCCCAGCCAAGCGCCGGCCCGAGCTTGCCGTCCTCGTAGGGGTAGTCCACGGTCGTCGGGCCTCTCATGTGGCAGCCCGGTACGTGTTGTTGCCCGAAGAGATGCCCGATCTCGTGGGCGTTAATCATCATCGCTTGATGCGTATCTTGTGGAAGGACCTCCTCGTCCTCGTAATGGATAATCATTGCACCGATGGCGACGTTTCGAAAAGAGAGCCCATTCGAGCCGCTGGACCCTTCTTGATTGAACATCGTGTGGTTGTCGACTATGCCGACATAGATTTCGTCGCGCCCGCAGGCGTGCAGGGCGTGATGGTCCCAGAGTTGATCGATCGCCGCGAAAATGTCGTACCGGTTGCCGTGGACTTCGCTGCCGTTGGCGACGTATTGCATGGTTGGTCCGATGCCCGTGGAGGTTTCGGCGACCGGCAGCCAGGATGCGGTGCCTGCCATGTAGGACTCGGCGTCGATAACCGGAGCAGGAAACCCGGGCACGTCGACCGGTATCCATGTCACCAGCAACGGCTCGACGGTCTCTCCGAATAGCGCAAGCCTGTCGTCTTGCCGGATCTCGTCGGATTCGATTGCAATGTCGAGAACGGCCCCGCGTTGGTAACGCTCGCGCGCCACATCGAAGACCGTCACGGTCTCGAAGCCGTCGCCGGAACGCTCGGTTTCCTGTCTGAGCGTTGGCAGGGCCGACCCGTCGACCGAGGCAGAGAACTCGGGAGGGGGCGACTCGTCCGTATGAAAGGCGGTCACGGCGACCGCGGCACGGCGACCCCAGATGGCCGTCACAAAGCCCTCGTTGTCCACCGACCAGGCGTCGTCCTTGGAGGGGTAGAAGGAGTCTCGGGTGCCATCGCCGACGGTCCGCGCCCGCTGGTATTCCGGCACCGGCTCGGCCCCGTTTTCCGGGCGGTGCAGGTTGACGGGATCGGTCTCCTCGCCGGTCCGGTAATCTTTCTTGTAGACCGGCGGCCCCTGGAAGAGTTCGAGGGCGGTCAGGTAGACCCCGGTTTCCGACTGGCAGCGCAGCACGAACGGCACCGTGACCGTCGCCGCCTTGTTGCCGGTCCGGCCGGTCACACGGATGGCGGTGCGCCGCTCGCCCGGGCTTATGCATTCGGCGGCGATCTCGAAATCGAGGACCTCGCCGGCCCGCAGGGTCGCGGCGCTCGTCGAGAGCGTCACCGCGGCGCCGGACGCTGTGAGCGTCAATTCGACCGGGTCCTCATCGCCGGTATTGCGGACCTTGAGAATCTCGACAACGGACTCGCCGACGTCGGCCGAGACATCGAATTCGGTCGGAGACACATCGAACCGACAGCCGGCGAGGGCGCACAGTAGCGCGCAGAGGGCCGTGCGGCGGAAGACTGGCCCACCTGGCCGCTGAAAACTGAAAATCGGCACCTGTGGCCGCGCTGGGGCGCTTTCTCGCGAATTTCGCGGGTGTTGACCCGTGAAAGTCGATTTGAGGGCACCAGAGAGCGCGTCACAGACGGCGATCGCGGCCGAAACCGGCCGGTTCGGGGTGTTTTTCGATCGGGCGCTCATCTGATCTACCATTCTACGATTTCGTCGAGGGTGTCGAAATCGGCCGCCTGCAGGAAGGCGACGACCTCGCGCGCGGCGCGCTCGATATCGTCGACCAGCTCGGAGACGGTGCCGGCGTCTCGCATCCGCACGGCTCGGGTCTCGCGGGCAACCACGTTCCACAAGTACCACTCGCCCATCACGTTGACATCGCCCCACGCGGCGACACCGAGCGGGTCGCGGCCCTTGAGTGCGACCGCGAGCATCGCTGCCGGCGCGGGCCGATCGACCTCGCGCTCGGCCGCCGGCACGAAGAAGCTGAGCGCGACGTCGCGGGTGTGGGGATTGAGCATCACTCGCCGCCTTGTTCGCCCTGCCCGCCGTATCGCAACCGGGCCACGGCGCCGCGGCCGGCGAGCTGGCCGCGCGCGTAGTGCCCGGGCATCGCCGGAGATCCCCAGCGCCCGGCGGTCTGCATCTCGACCAGCGACGCCCCGGCCGCGGCGAGACTCTGGGCGGCGCCGACGCGCAGCGAGTGTCCGGATATACGGCCCTCGATGCCGGCAGCGGCCGCGCGTTCGGCAACGATCCAGCGGATGCTGCGCACGTTCAATTTGGTCGCGACCGTGATCCCGCCCCGGCGCACCCGGCAAAACAGCGGTCCGCTTGAGTGCCCGGCGGCATCGAGCCAGGCACGCACCCGGCGCACCGTCGGCGCGCCGACGTACTGCACCGCGCCGGCGCCCTCCTGGTCCGTCTTGGAATGCCGGACCGTCAGGCGGCCGCTGCCGTCTTTCTCGATCACCAGGTCCTCGACGTCGAGCGCGGCGACCTCGGAGACGCGCAGGAGCGCATCGCTCGCGATCGCGAGGATCGCCGCGTCGCGCAGGCCCGCGAGGTCGCCGGAGCTTGCGGCGATCGCGGCGGCCGCGTCGGCTTGCTCCCAGCGGATCCCGACGACCTGGCCGACACCGCGATCGCGGCCCTCGCGGCGGAACCCGGCAAGCACCCGCTCGGTCGCCGGTCCGGCCGGCGAGGCGTCGCCCAGCAGCCGCGCGCGGAGCTTCGCAGCGGCCACGACCAGGCCGGCCGACGACGGCGCCTTGCCGTCGTCGAACAGATGGCCCAGGTAGATGGCCAGCGCCTTGTCGTCGAGCGCTCTGCCGGCAAGCCAGGCGTCCAGCCCGCCCAGGGCGCTCGTGTAGACCGTCCGGGTGCCCGGCGACAGCGATGCGGCTGCCAGGGCGGCCGCGGTGGTATCGCCGAGTGCGGGGAGTCCGGCGCCGGTTGGTATGAGATCGTTCACGAGTCGAGCAGGGCCTCGTTCAGTTGCTCATCCCGGCTCTGTTTCCACGTAGCGGGCCAGGCGTTCGCCGGCGTCCGGGGCGGTGAGGTCGATGCGATCGAGGATGCGCGGCCGAAACGCCATGTTCCGCGTTTGCACCCACAACTCGGTTTCGTGCGGCGTCACCGGGTTCGGCCAGAGGCGGCGGATCGGGCGGGTTTTCATCGCCGTGTCGATCGCGTGCCAGCATGGCAGCCGTTTCCCTTGCTTGGACTTCGCGCGCCGGTAGGCGCGGATTTCTTTAGCCATCTGATTTGCGTTCAGCATTCCTTCCTCCTGTTTGGTCAGTCCTGGCGCTTGCGCATCGACTCGCGCACCGCGGTCTCAGCGGCGACCAGGTTGTCCGCTGGGGCCAGCCCTCGCGGGGCGTCGGCCTCCGGGTGCATCAACTCCACGCGCACGAGCGCGCCTGGGTGTCGCTCATATCGTGTCTTCCTTTTTGGTTTTCGATTCGGGCGGCCCGCCCGTCACTGATCCGCATGCCTCCTCAACCGCCATCGCGACCACATCGGTAAGGCGGTCGGCCGTGCTGCGGCCCCAGAGTCCCATCGTGGCGCGATGCTGCCAGAAGATTCTGAGCGCTTTGACAGTCGAGGCGCGCAGTTCGACGGACACGGGGCCGCCGGCGTCAAGGGCAGTTTGTAAGGAATGGTCGATCGTGTCGTCGGCCAGAGCCGCTCGCGCCGACGCTCGGATCTGACCCTCGATCTCGCGCTCAGCCAACAGCCTCCGCAACCTGTCCAACACTTCGCGCTCCATCTTGTCCTCGCCGCGCGTGATATTGCCGACCTTTGTCGCACCCTCCTCCATCGACTTAGTGGCCGACTTGGTGCCCAACTTGGCTGCCAGCCATTCCTTGACGCCATTCATGCTAGTGTCCTGTCACGCATCAAATGTCGGATAGAGACGTTTCAGTTTGACGCGTGCGTCGTCGGTGGTGAACTGCCAGTTCACCTTGGCCTGGAGGCGGTCGCGGGCGGCTTGCCAAGCGGCGACCTCCTGGCGCAGGATGTCGATGGAGTCGATGCGTCGGTTCAGACACTGGCGGATCATGACGTTGAGTTCGACCTCGGCGACGTTCAGCCAACTGCCGTGCTTTGGGGTGAAGACGAACTCGAACCGATCCCATAGGGCTTTTGCCTGCGCTGGCGGGAAGGCTTCGTAGAGTGCGCCCGGGCGGTGGGTGTTCAGATTGTCCATCACCAAGGTGATCGTCTGGGCGTCGGGGTATCGTGCGGCAATGTCAGCGAGGAAGTGCGCCCAGTCGATCTTGGTCTTGCGCTCCGTCACCCGGGTCGTCCGCTTGCCGGCCAAGGGCTCCGTGGCCATGAAGACGTTGCAGGTTCCGCAGCGCTGGTACTCGTAGTCGTGCCGGGCCGGCTGGCCCGGTTCGGCGGGAATCGGCCTACGCGTCTCACGGATCAACTGGCGCGGCGTCTCGTCCATGCATACGACGGGCAAGGCCTTGTCGTACGGACGCCGGTATACGTCGAGCACCTGCTCCATGGCCGCCGCGAAGTCCGCGTTGCCCTGCGGCGGGATCACCCATCCGACCCGACGCCAAGGCTTGAGTTCGTTTTTTTTAGAACCCGCCGCACCGTCTCGTGCGACACGCTGTCGATGTAGCCGAGTTCCACAGCGTGGTCCGCCAGTAGCCGCAGCGACCATTGCCCGTGGCCCGCCGGAGGTTCGCCGCAGCTCAGCGCGACCAGGCGCGCCTCGAACTCGCCGTCGGCCTTGCGCAGGTAGGTCGGCCGACGACCCTGCCCGCCGCCCAGTGCCACCTCGAGCCCCGCCTCCACAAACCGCTTCTTTACCCGATCCACCTTGCGCATGCTGATCCGCAGAATCTCCGCAATGGCCTCTCCGGTCGCCTGTCGTTCGTTGAACTGCCCTTGGTCGCAGTTGAGCAGGATCAACGCGTTGATCACCTTCTGCGAGCGGTGCGAGCCTTTGTTCGTAATCGCCTTCAGACCTTCCCGTTCCGCTTCGTCCAATGTCACCACGTAGCGCTTCATGCACGGATCCTCGTCCTGAATCGAGGACCGTAAATATATCAGGTATAATACGACATATCATATGTGACATGACACTAGTCCTCCTCGCGGGCCGCCTCACTCTGGCGTTGCTCGGCCAGGCACGCTTTAGCGATCCGGCGGTGCGCCCCCCAGTCCGCCGCCCGCTCCCGGTCTTCGCCCGTGATAGGTGCCCGGGCGATTTCATACGCTTCCGCCCACTCACCGCTCGCGGCCGGAATAAACTTTTTGTCTCTGGTCATCTACTTTTCTGTTCCGGTAATGGGTGTATCGGCCGCCTGCCGACGGGAAAACAATAACGTAGTCAAACTGTTATTTTCGGCTATAATAATAAGGCCGAATGACAGCGCAAATCAAGCAAAGGAGGGCAATGCCGCTTCGCGGCCCGGCGCGATCGCGCCGCCAGGGGTCGGTCAAGGGCCTGGAAGTCAAAAAAATTGACTTCCAGCGTCAGCCGTCCGCCGCGATCTTCTCCGCGCGGTCGCTCATTGGTCGCCCTCGTCGGCCTGCAGGTCCGCGTCAATTTTCCACTCAGCGGCCTTGATTTCCCACCAGTCCTGATCGAGCCGGAAGGAGCGGCACCTTGCGACCTTCGACGCCGCAAACGTCTTCTTGCTCGAGAATATGCCGGGCGCCGCCACGTTGCAGGCACGGCGCACCGTGTTCTCTGGCGTGTAGCCCGACTGTGTCTGCTGCGCGATCTCGAATTCCTGGAGGTGTCTGCACACCAGGCACAGCGATGCGTCCGCGTCAGTTTGCGCCAGCACCAGGACTCTCACGCTCGCGGCCGCCTTCGCGCTCAGGCTCCCGCTGCCACCGGTCTCGCTCGCTCCGAGCGCGTCCAGCTCGGCTTGTGCGGCCTCCAGTGCGTATTCGACCACTTCGAGCCTTTGTGCCAATTCGGCGAGTTCGCTCATCGCTTTTATCTCCAGTTAGCCGGACCAGGTCCGAGAACTGTTCACGCGCCGTCGCCGCCGCTTCGCGGCCCGCTTTGGCCAGGCGCTTTCCCACTCTGCGCAGGACCTCAAGGGCCTGCATCCGGACGCGCTCGCCGAATGCGCGCGTATCGGCGCGCTCACGGCGCAGGGCGGCTCTCTCAGCCGCGAGGGCCTTTTGGTCGGCCTGTAGAGTTTCGCGGTCGTGATCGACCCTCAGCGCCTCCCAGTGGACGCTCCGCGCGTCAGCCGCGACGGTTTTTTTCGCGTCCTGCAGGCGGCCGTATTCCTCCGGGCGCAGGTGCTTGAGGCCGGTCTTTTTGGCGTCCTTGCCGCGCTCGAATGCCGGGTCGAGGCGCTGGCGCGCGTGGCGCGCCCATGAGTCCTGCATGGCGCTGTAGTTCCGGCTCGCCGGCTTTTTTTCGGATGCGGCGAGTTCGCCGAGCGCCTTGCGCGTGCTGACCCAGGGCTGGCCGGTCGCTTTGTGTGCCCGGACCGGAGAGCACAGCACGTCGACCACGGCGCTGCCCTTCTCATCGAGATCGTAGCGGACGGCCCACACGTCGCCGATCTTGTCTTCGGCCCAGTCGCGGGCCGCGCGCATCAGGTCCTGCACGCGCGGGGTTTTCGCGTCGTGTGGGTCGCCGGCCTCTGCGACCCACTCCGGAGACACGCCAACGATCAAATGCAGACCCAGCGCGGCGCCGCTGTAGCAGCGCGCGCCGGTCGCCTGCAGGTGGGCGTCGAAGGCGGCGCTTAGGTCGAGTTCCTTCGAGCCGACTTCGTGCGTTTGGATCTCTTCACCGACGAGCACAGCGCAACGCTCTTTTGCGTCCTCGCGGCGTCGGTTTTTGCTCGCCTGGTCCATGCCTCGAGCATGTCGGCTGGCTGCACCGACAGCGGCTTTCGACGCGAGTTTGTTGCAGCGTACGAAGGCGTATGGCATCGGTCGGGAGTTCGGTTGCTGTTGTCGGTTGGGTTTCTGGTCTGGGTTTTTGCTGGTTCTAGGGCTGTTCGGTTTCTGGGCTGTTGGTCTGGTCGTTTTTTTGGGGGCTGTTGACTGGTTGTTGTTGGCTCTGGTTCTGGTCGTTTTGGCGCTGGCTGTTTTGGGTTTTTGGGTCTGCTAGCTGTTCGGGGCGGAACATCTTAGCATGGGTAAGTGTCAGGTGTTAGGTGTTAGGGTGTTAGCACACTAACGACTGCTGCGCAGACGGAGGCTCGCGCTTCGCGCGCGCGCGGCTTCGCCGCTTCTGGTGCCTGCGGCACCAGGTCGCAACCCGGTAAATGCTGCCGGGGCAGCACCTGGTTGCGAGGATGGAAGTCAAAATCAATTGACTTCCGGGCGGGCCGCTACGCGGCGGATGGCTCGCCGATCTGCCGATCGGCTGCGCCGGAAAAGCGCGCTTGGCGCAATGGCACATTAGTGTTACGATCTACTACAAATGTGCCAGATACAGGAGGCGGCAGAGCATGAAGGTATTCGGGGTTTGTGCGGTTGTTGCGGCGGTAGCGATGGTCTGCGCCGCGCTGATGGCCGGGGCCATTTTCGTTGAGGCGGTCGCCTGGCCCTGGGCCGCGCTGCTGTGGCCCGCGAGCGTGTGGGGCGTCGCGGTCGTGGTCGCAGTATCGGACATTGCATTAGGTCTGGCACGAGGCAAGCCATGAGCGATCTGACCCACAACGAGCGAGCGCGGGCGGCGCTCAAACGGTTCCGGCCATGACCGGCCGGCCGGCGCGGCCGCCTTGGCCGGACGAAGCGCGGGCCGGCAGCGTCGAGCAGCGGCAGCACCGGCAGGCGCGGCACGACAAAGCGGCGGGCAAGATCATCGCGAGTTGCCGAGCGGACGGCCTGTCCTGGCGGGCGACCGCCAAGGAGTTGCAGTCGTCCGGCATCGCGCCGCCGCGACGGGCGCGGCCGACGCTTGGCGGCGAATGGCAGGCGGACGGTATCGCGCGCTGGCACCACTACCAGGCGCGGCGGATTGCCGCGCGGCTGGGCATCGAATAGGGGGACACATGAGCGACGACAGAATGATCAATATCGGCAACCCGCTCGACTGGGAACGCTTTCAATCGGTGACCGAGAACGACGCGCCGCTGGCGACGTCGGCCCTTGCAGCGCGCCACGACGCCCAGCGCCACAAGTGGCCGGCCGCCATCTTGGTGCCGATCGAAGCGGCGACGGTCGATGCGCTCGAACGCTGGGCGCGGCAGCACGGTGCGCGATACGCAGGCATCACCGTGCGCGAGGCAGTCGCGACCGCGATCGAGGCGGCGCTCAGGAGCGTGGCGTCGGTGGCCGTCGCCGGCAACCGGACCGCGGGCTTCGACACCGAGGCGCTCGACCCGGACGGCTTGGACGACCCAAAGTGGCGGCTCGACGACTTGGACTACGAGATAGAGGAAATGGGCTACGACATCGAGGAAGGCGAGCGCGCGCTCGCTACGCTGCGCGCCGATCTCGCCGATCGGCGCGCCGAGCGGGAACGCTTCGCGGACGGCATCGAGCAGGAGGACGCATGAGCATGGACCCACCATCGAGCGCGCCGCCGACCTTTGAGCAGATTCACGAGGGGTTCGAGTTGATCCGCAGCCGGGCACAACCAAAGATCGCGGCGGCGCTGGCGGAGAAGGGCGGGTGATTGGCGTAGACAACTTCTTCGCCATGTTTACCGCGTTCGAGCGCGGGGAGGGCGTCTGGTTCTCGCTGGGGCGAGACCGCCTCGCGGAGCTTGTCGAGTTCTGGCAGATGCAGCCCGAGTTTGAGCAGTTGTGCGGCGGGGCCGACTTGGCCGGCGAGCCGGCCAGCGCGGCCGAGATCATATCGCGCACGGTGGCCCTGGCGCGCGAGCGCCGGGCCGGGAGCGACCGGCTGGTGTACGAAGGGCCACTGGTGAACATCCTCAACGCGCGCGGCTGGCAGACCTGGCCGATCGAGAACGATGGGCCGTTGGCCGGGGCGGCCGATGCAATCCGGCGCACGGCCGAGCGCAGCAATTGGCCGTGCGCCATCTTGGTGCCGCTCGATGCGGCGGCGGTCGATGCGCTCGAACGCTGGGCGCGGCAGTACGGCGCCAGGTACGCCAAGGCCAATACGCGCGAGGCGACCGCAGCCGCGATTGAGGCGGCGCTCAGGAGCGAGGTGTCGGTCGCCGTGGCCGGCAACCGGGCCGCGGGCTGGGCCGGCGAATCGCTCGACCCTGACGAGTTCGACATGAATGTGCGGCTTGTGGCATTGACCTACGAGATTGAGGAAATCGGCTACGACATCGAGGAAGGCGAGCGCGCGCTCGCTGCGCTACGCGCAGATCGCACCGACCGGCGCGCCGAGCGGTCGCGGCTGGAGGCGGAGGCTGAGAGCAAGGAGGCGGAGCGCCGATTGGCGGAGCGCCGATTGTCGGCGCGGCGTAAGGCGGAGAAGGACACATGACCGACCGCGACGAGAGGGCGGCCGGGCATGAGTGAGCGCGACTACACGCCGGGCGGCTGCGAGGTCTGCCCTAGATCCGCACAACCTTATCCGGCCGGAACAGCCGAGACTCCCGATGCTCGCCCGGATAGCCGGTCGGGTTGCCGAGGCAGCGGGTCGCGCCGATCTGGTAATCGTAGGCTTCATGGGTGTGCCCGGAGATCCACAGCTTTGCGCCGATCTCGCGCACCAGGTCGGGCTTGTCGTTGATGAAATACGGGTTGAGCGCGTCGCCGTCGAATTTCGGGTGCATCGCCTCTTTCGTCGGCGGCCAGTGCGTAATCACCACGTCCACCTGGCCGGCCTGTTTGCGCAGCGCCTCGGTTTGCACCAGGTGGGCTTCGATGTGTTTCGAGAGCGTCCAGGTGTTGACCGAGTTGTGCGGGTAGCGGAAGTCCAGGATATACCGCTCGAACATATCGAGGCGCCAGGGGTCCATGTCTCTCCATCGCGCCGGCAGTTCCCACAGGTCCGAGTACCAGGGCGCGCCGAAGAAGCGCACGCCGTCGATCGACGCGCCCTCGGCGACGAGGTAGTGCAGGTGCGGGCGCTCGGCGGCGAGGGCTTGCCATTGCGCGTCCACGTCCTCGCGGTACTGGAATCCGTAATACTCGTGATTGCCGGGCACGTAGATGACCGGCGAGGCGTCCAACTCGCGCAGAACAAACGCGCGCGCCTGCGTGCTGTTGCCAATGTCACCGGCCAGCACGAGCACGTCGCGGCTTGGGATAGTCCGGAACGCCGAGCCGCTCGGCATGTGCCCGGCGCGGCCCTCAAGGTGCAGGTCGGAGGCGATCTGGATCTTCATGACTTAAAGGCCGCTCCACTGGTGTCAGTCAGGAGGGCGCTGCTCGCGCATCAGGTCCAGGGCGTCGCACATCCAGATTGCAAGCCAGCTATACCGCTCGTCGGTCATGAATTCCAACGCGCTCATCAGGTTGACCGTGTCCTCGACAATCGCAAGCGCGGTCTCTCGATTGGCCTCATGGCCGCGCACGACCAGCCAGGCGCGCAACGCGGACGCAAACTCGTCCTTCGGGGCCACGCTCTCGCTTGACTCGCGAGCCGCGTCCCACAGTCGCGCCGCTTCCTCGTTTCCAACCAAGGGGGCCAGAAGTTCGATGCAGTCGCTGCGATCACTCATTGTTGCTCCTCACTTTTGCTTGGTGAACTTCAGCCATGCCGCGAGACCGGCGATGCCGATCAGGGCGGCAAAGCCGGTCACGACGTGGAGGACGAACGGCGCAGTCGCGAATTGGCGCGGCGTCATTACCTCCGCGGACGTTTACTCTGTGGGTTACGTGTCCGAACACCGCGGCGGCTCGCCGTCGCCCCAATTGCTGATCGGCACGGTCGAGAGCGAGTTCTTGGGGGAACCGTCGATCAACTTCTTGCTGTAGACGAGGTAGGCCAGCGTGTTCCTTGCTTCGTCGCAGAAGCGCACGACCTGCATGGACTTGAAGACCACCGAGCGCCTTTCCTCGAACACCTTCTCGCCAGCAATCAGGTCATCGAGGAACTCGATTTTGCCCACCTGGCGGCATGCGATCGAAGCGTCCGAGGTGTCCTCCGAGATGCCGATGGCCGCGCCGGCGCCGCCGGTGATGGCCCGACTCAAATGACAAGCAACACCCGCAACCTTGGGATCGTCGAAAGCCTCAACGGCGATGCGGTGATTGGGGCCGATCATGGTCTTGGCTGTGTCTACCGAGCCGATTTCCTCGGCGTGAGCGACGGCAGTGGCGATGAACACCATCGCGGTCAAAACGGAACTTGCGGATTTCATGGGGGCTCTCCCGACGTACTCGCTCATGGGTTTCCTTCTCTTTGGTTTTTTGGCGACCAATTACTAACGTGCCAACGTGCGCGGGGCAAGTCTCAGCGGCGCTTGCGGCGCAGAGCTTTGAAGCCAGCGAAGCCAGCGAAGCCAGCGCCGCCGCCGACGAGGGCAACGAGCACAACGACGTAAAACGCGAACGGCGCGCCGGTCAGCGCCAGCCACCACCAGGACCAGCCGACGAGGCCGGTCTCGATGGCGTAGGCGATGGCGACGGATACAACCAGCGACGTCGCGGCGGTCAGCCCGCTACCCGATTTTTCGTCGCTCATGGTGGGTTTCCTTCCTTTGGTTTTGGCGACCAATTACTAACGTGCCAACGTGCGCGGGGCAAGGCTCAGGATGGTAGAGGGGTAGCTGCGCCGGTGTGGCGCGGCCAGGCCCGGCTCGCAGTGCGGGACCCCCTCGTGGGCCTTTGTGCGCATTGTATTACACCGCCACAACCTTATCCGGCCGGATAGGCGGGTCACTCCGGAGGGCGCGAGCAGCAGGCGCAGGTTGGCGTCGGCGCCGGCGCTCACCCTCCCGGCGCGCTGGCGCGCGCGGCTCCGGGCACAGGGCCGCTCCGCTGGTGTCAACCAGGTGATGGGTGCGGGTCCGGATGCAGAATGCAGTTGATGCACTCGCGCGACACGCCCTCGATGATCGGCAGCGGGTCGCCTATTTCATGGCGCGGCTCGTCGGGCGGCAGGACCACGTAGATATTCCGGCAGCCGCAGGTCGGGCACACCTGGTGGACTTGGCGCGGCGTGGTGTCTGCCCACATGCGCGCCAGGTCCTCGGCGGCCGCCATTGTCTTCGATAGGCGCTGGAAGCGGCCCTGCTCGCGCATGATCTCGCGGTCGCGCTCCGAAACCTTGGCGCGGTCGCTCACTCGTCCAGCCAGTCCGGGCCGAGCAGCGCCTCCGCGCGGTCGGTGCGCATGCCCATCGCTCGAACCCTGTCAGCGCCATAGATTCTTTTGGCGCGCAGGGCGATGTCTGCCGAAATATGGACCGTCGAAAACAGCCTCGCGAACTCCGCATCATCACCTCTCCGGAGCGCTTCTAGTATGTCGTCCATGATGGGCATGTTCTTTTTGGCGATCTGCCGTCTGTCGGCGAGGGTTTCGATGCTCATTCGTCCAGCCAGCCCGGTCCGTACTCTGCGTCGGCGAGCGAGGTGTTAAGAGACCGGACGAAGTCGGTATGTCCGCAGCGCTTGAAATGCAGCAGGATCTCCGCCGGGATAGGAACGGCCCTAAACAGCTTGAAGTAGGTCTCCATGTCGCCGGCCTTTTTGGCGTTCAGGGCGTCCGACAGCATGACCATCGCCGGATCCAATTCCGCTCTCTGCTGTTCTGTAAGCTCCATCAGGGCTCCTCTGTCAGTTCTCGCGCCAAGCGTAGCGCACTGTGCGCGCCTGGCGCTTGATCGACCAGGTCGTGCATGTCGCTCACTCGTCCAGCCAGTCCGGGCCGAGCAGCGCTTCGGCGCGGTCCGTGCGGAGGCCGATCTCGCGGACCCTGTCAGCGCCATAGATTCTTTTGGCGCGCAGGGCGATGTCTGCCGAAATATGGACCGTCGAAAACAGCCTCGCGAACTCCGCATCATCACCTCTCCGGAGCGCTTCTAGTATGTCGTCCATGATGGGCATGTTCTTTTTGGCGATCTGCCGTCTGTCGGCGAGGGTTTCGAGGTTCATGTCGTCGGCGCCGTCAGTTCTCGCGCCACGCCTATCGCACTGTGCGCGCCTGGCGCTTGATCGACCAGCGCGGCCAGGGCCGCGGCGCCGCCGGCCCGGTCGAGCGCGCCGGATGCGCGCAGATGCTCGCAGACCGTCACGGCATCGAGGGGCGCGCCGTCGCCGGCCAGGTCCGCCATTGCCTCGAATACGAGCCGGGGGCGCGGCTCGCTGAAATCGTCGGGGCCGACGATCTTGGCGACGTCCGCGAACGCGGCGCCGTCGAGCATCAGCGCGCCCAGGAGCGCGGATTCATTTGTCATCGTCGTCGGCCTGCAGGTCCGGGTCGATTTTCCATTCTTCGGCCTTGATCTGCCACCGCTTCCGGTCGAGCCGAAACAGCCGGCACGACATACAGTTCGCTCACTCGTTGCCCTCGTCGGTGGGTCGCGTACGACTAACGTGCCACTGTGCGCGGGTCAAGGTCGCTCGTTCTTCTGCTGCACTCAGAGGGCGAACAAGGAGAAGCGGTTGGGTAGGCTGCGGTGTTGCCGGGCGGGCCGGCGCTCTGGGGGTGACTCACAGACCAAGCGAGAGGATGGCCTGGCTGACGTGCTCGCGCGTGTAGGCTCTGCCGTCGACCGTGCCGTCGGCCGTCGCGCGCGGCTCGCGCTCGAATCAGCCATACCTCACGGCATCGAGTTCCTCCGGCGCCACGTTAAGTTGCAGGCGCCACCGCGACAAATACCTGCCTTCGCTGGGCAATAGCGGGTCCAGGCGTTGGTACGTATTGGTCAGCGGGGCGCGCAATTCGTCGAGCGTGTTGGCGTCCGCCAACCGGTAAAGATCGAGCAAATATCCCAGCCGCCGGATGACGGCGCCGACGCCCAGACGCCTGGCGTATTCCACAAGGCGCCCAACATTCAACGCCTCATGCTTCATCCAAAGCCCCTTGGCGACCTCCGTGACACCTCCTAGAAGCGCCGGGTGGCGCAACCCGTCAATGACGGTGCGCTCCGGATCGCTGACCACGACGCATTGCTCCCTGTTCACCCAGTGTTCCATGGTCCCGAACAGTTGGGATTCGCGAACCTGCATGAACTTGAACGGATAGCCACCCACGGTTTGAGCACGCAATCGCTTTATGCACGACACATGCACTGTCAGGATCGGCTGCGCCACCATGCGATGAATTTCGAATGCCGTACCGTGCGAGAGGTAATACCCGTTTGTCTTGACCATCTCGCGTGCGATCAGACAAGGGTCGTCAACAAACTCGCGCGCCCGACCCAATTTAAAAGGAACTAGGTTGTAAAGTCCGGGCTTGAGACGTGTCACCAGGCCGCGCCCGCACGCCTTGTGGACCAGAGTTCGGCACGCGGCAGGTGACAAACCCGTGATTGACTCCACATCGGCTATGGCAAACGTCGAACGCCGCCGTTCATTCAGTTCAACGATCAGTTGCGCGACACGCGGACCCATCGTTTTGTGATTTGAGTTATATTTCCCGTCCATTTCGATTCTATAATAAATATGTATTAGACGAAATTACATATCTAATTCACATTAGTTGTCAAGGACATGGCCAATTAGATGACGCAAGCGCCGTCACACGCAGTGGGATCATTCGCAGGTGCGGCGGATCGCGCGCCGCCACGGCATCGACTGACGGCCCGCCAGGGCGCTCACAGGGCCGTTACCCGCAAAACCGGGCCTCCTGGCCGCGCCAACGGCCGAATCAGCGGAAATCGACGCTCTGGCGTGCCCTGTCGTGCATCGAGCGGGGGTTTACCCCGGCAACCGCGGTTTCGTGCGCGAGAGCGCGCGATTCAGACGGGGATCGTCGTCAAAACCGGCCGATCCGGGCCGGACTCGGACCGGGCGGCGAGTGGGCGGCCTCGATATGGTCTACGTGGACGGCGGCGGCGGTATCCGGGGGACTTCGTAGGCCATGGTCCGGCCGAGTGCCGCTGCCCACAGGAACTGCGGCATCTCCCTGGCCTCCGTGAGGTCGGCCAGGTGATACGCGAGCGTTGCGACTTCAGCCGCGATCTGCCGCGCCCGGTCCTCGTCGTCGGCGTGGCACTGGGCGACCCAGCGCGCAAGGGCGGTTTCGCACACTTTTGCAACGCTCGGGCAGCGGTCCAGGTCGCAGACCTCGAGCACGCCGTCATGTCCGATCAGGGCATCTAGCCACCGATGCATTTCCGCAATATCAGTCATATCACCTTCACCACTTTGTCAGGCCGGAACTGGGCCGGGCCGGGTTGCCGATTCTCGGCGAAGTAGCCGGTTGGGTTGCCGAGCACGCGCGTTGCGCCGATCTGGTAATCGAATGCGTCGTGCGTGTGCCCGGAGATCCACAGCTTTGCGCCGATGGCGCGCACCAGGTCCGGTTGGTCGTTGTAGAAATAGGCGTTGAGCGCGTCGCCCTCGAAGCGCGGGTGCATGGCCTCTTTCGTCGGCGGCCAGTGCGTCACCACGACATCAACGCGGCCCGCTTCGGCGGCCAGCCGGTCTGTCTGCGCGTGGTGATGGTTGACGTGCCGCGCCGCCGTCCACGCTTCGGCGCCGCCCCAGTGCGGGTGGAAGTCCTGCACGCCGAGTTCGACCCGGCGGAAGTACCAGGCACCATCAATGTCTGCCGGTGTCGCGCCCCACAGGTCCGTATACCAGGGCGCGCCGAAGAAGCGCACGCCGTCAAGCGTCACACCCTCCGCAACCAGGTAGTGCAGGCCGGGCTGGTCCGCCGCGAGCGCGCGCCAGTCGGCGTCGATCTGGTCGCGAGTCCGCTCGCTGTAATACTCGTGGTTGCCGGGCACGTAGAGGACCGGCGAGACCTCCAGTTCGCGCAGGACGAACGCGCGGGCCTGCGTCGCGTTGCCGACGTCGCCGGCCAACACCAGCACGTCGCGGCCTGGCACCGTGCGGAAATCCGAATCGCCCGGCAGGTGTCCGCCGCGGCCCTCAAGGTGCAGGTCGGAGGCAATCTGGATTTTCATGGTAGCGGCTTGAGCGCGTGAACGACCGGCAGCGGATCCGCGGCCGGCGAGTCCGCCTACCCGAGCCCGAGTTTTTTGCGCCGGGGTCGTTCTGGCGTGACCAGGGACGCGAGACGGCCGATGACCTTTTCGGCGTAGGCGATGACTCCCACACGGCGATCGCGCTTCCCCTGGTTGAGGTGCTCGCGGTATTCCTCGAGACGGTCGTGGACGCGCTCAAGCTGGCGGTGCTGGTGGCGCGCGATGTTGAGCACAGTCTTGGTTCCTTCGCCGCGGCGTTTGAAAGCGCCAAGGTCGAGAAGGGCGGCGACCGTCCGATGCTGCTCGCCGACGTCTTTGGTGAGCTTCGCGGCGCGATTTTCGACGTCACCGTGGCCGAGTTTTTCGGCGATCGAATCGAAGTGGGTCGCCAGGTCGAGGCGGCTGGCGAGCTTCCGCAGTTCAACCGTCGTATCTGTCATCGCGTTGAGGTCGATTTCGCGGGGCTTGCCCGCGTCGGTGGCGTGCTTCGATAGCTCTGAGGACAGTTCGCGCAGTTCCGCGCGCTCGCGCTCGCGCCTCTCTGTTGCGGGACGGGCCGCGGAGGATCCGGGCGATGTTCGGGTATTGGGCTTGCTGGACCTCGGCTGGTGCGGTCATGTCGATTCTCCTCCGTTCGCTCGATCCTGGATCCTATCCTGGCGGAGCCGGCTTGTCATGGAGGCGTCTGCTCGATGCAGGGCGGATTGGTCCATCCGGATAATTTGAGCGAAACAAAGGAGTTAGGTCCAATACTGGACATTCGCGCCGGGAAGGAGTAGAAAGGCTGCCAAGTTGACGCGGAGCCGGGGGGCGGCATGGCGTTGCGCGAGGTGGTCGTCGAGCCGGTGGCGACCGAGGACGAAGGGCGCTACCAGCGCCTGATGGCGGCGCACCACTACTTGGGCGCGTTGCCGAAGATCGGCGAGACGCTGTGGTACGCCGCGCGCTGGCGCGGCGACTGGGTGGCGCTGATCGGCTTCTCGGCGCCGGCCCTGAAGTGCGGCGCCCGCGACCGCTGGATCGGCTGGGACTTCCGCACGCAGTACGACCGCCAGCACCTGCTCGCCAACAACAGCCGCTTCCTGATCCTGCCCGGCCGGCGGCTGTCGAACCTGGGCTCGCGGGTGTTGGCGCTGTGCGAACGGCGGCTGGCGGCGGACTGGACGGCGCGCTTCGGCCACCCGCTTGTGCTGCTGGAGACCTTCGTCGATCCGGCACGCTTCCGCGGCACGGTGTACCGCGCCGCGAACTGGACCTGCGTCGGGCGCACGCGCGGCTTCCGGCGCGTGCGCGGCGGCTACAGCGCCGCCCCGGCCGCGCCGAAGCTGGTCTTCGTCCGGCCCCTGGTTGCCGACGCGCGCGAGCGCCTGACGCGCCCCGCGCTGCATCCCATCGACCGCCACGGAGGCCCGAAGGCCATGATCTCCGCCGACACCATGCGTTCCCTGCCCGACCACTTCGCCGACCTCGACGACCCGCGCCGCCGCCAGGGCCGGCGCCATCCGCTGGCCGTCGTGCTCGCCATCGCCGCCGGCGCCACGCTATGCGGCGCGCGCGGCTACAAGGCCATGGCCGAATGGGCCGCCGACCTGTCGCCGCGCGCCCGCGAGCGGTTCCGCTGCCGGCACCGCGGCGGCCGCTACGAGGTGCCCAGCGAATACGTCATCCGCGACGTGCTGGTGCGCGTCGACCCCGACCAGCTCGACCGCGCCCTGCAGCGCTTCCACGCCGCCCGCGGCGATGTCGGCGACGCCATCGCCATCGACGGCAAGACCATGCGCAACGCCATCTATACCGACACCCGCGCGCCGGCGGCCGAGCCCCGCGCCGCCAACGGCGACGCCAAGCCCGCCACCGGCAAGATCGGCGAGAACCCGTGCCAGGTCCACATCCTGGGCGCCGTCGGCCAGAGCAGCGGCGTCACCCACACCCAAAAAAAGTCGACCGCCTGCCGGTCGGCGCCGACGACGAGACCAAGCGCACCAATGAAATCGGAACCGTCCTCCCCATGCTCGAAGGCCTCCAACTCGACTTCGCCGGCAAGACCTTCACCGCCGACGCCCTGCTCACCCAGCGCAAGCTCGCCGACTTCCTCCGCCGCCGCGACGCCCACTTCGTGTTCACCGCCAAGGGCAACCAGCCGACCCTGCTCGACGACCTCCGGTTGTTCTTCGACAACCGCGCCGAGCCCGACTTCCGCGAGCCCTTTTCCCTCGAACACGGGCGCCTCGAAAGCCGCGCCATATGGACTACCACGCGGCTCAACGGCCACCTGAACTTCCCCCACGTCGGCCAAGCCTTCCTCGTCGAGCGCACCGCCATCGTTAAGAAGTCCGGCAAGACCTCTGTCGAATACGCCCTCGGCATCACCAGCCACGCCCCCGACACCGCCGACCCCCGGCGCCTGCTCCAACTCAACCGCGGCCACTGGAAGGTCGAGTCCGTCCACAACATCCTCGACAACGCCTTCGACGAGGACCGCTTGCGCATCCGCACCGGCCACGGCCCCGAGAACACCACCCGTCTGCGACGCTTCGCCATCGGCGTGATCCGTTCCCACACCGACGACTGCGTCGCCGCTGCCATGCGCCGACTCAACCGCAATCCCCGCCGCGTGTTCGACTACCTGCGCATGACTCGCAACACCCTGCGACCATCGTCAACCAACCGGAGAACAAATTAGCCGTGCCGCGGGGACCTGTGCATGACGGACCGGCGGATGCCGGCGCGCCTGCCCGTCCTCGACGCACCCGGGCAGTGGCGCTACCTGGGTCCGCACCGGGCCTGGAACCGCCGCGAGCCGAAGGCCCGGGCCCGCATGGCCCCTACCCTCGCCGAGATCGAGACGGTGGGCTATCTGCGGATGGAGGGGAAGTGGCTGGTGCCCATGGAGATCCCGCCGGCGCCGGCCGGGCCTGGGAGCGCGTAGACGTCGTGGCCAGGGGCGACGACGCACCGAGCGCGGAGTGGGACGGGCGGACCATGACGGTCAGGCTGCCCGATCCGCGCCGGCGGCGGGTCATGGAAGCGAAGTGGGACGTGGACGCAACCTCCGTGGCCCGCATCCCGGAGGCGGGGACCGAGCAGTGGAGCGTCGGGTTCGAGACGCCGTTCCGGTGCTGCCGGTTCGTGGGACTGAAGGCCGACACGGCCTACGAGGTTGAGGTCACGCGCCGCACCGCGGGCCGCGAGGGCGAACCGGGCATCGTCAGGATCCACACCGGGGCGGAAGGCGCGTCCGGCAGCAACGTGGTGCCGTTTCCGAAGCGGTAGCGCGGTGCGGATTGGCGACGCCTGGTACGTGGTGCAGGCGGGCAGCCAGTCGCAGAGCCGCTCCCGAGCGCGCGCCGCCGAGTGGACCGGGACAATGTCGGTAGGCGGGAGGGGTGACGTCGGAAGCCCTCGTGCGGCCGGTAGCGGGGCCACCTGGAACCGCCGTGCATCGGCTTCATCGACGCGGCTTCGGCCATCCCCGCACGGCCACGGTGGACACGGTGGTCAAACGCGCGCTGGACGCGTTGGACGCCTTGGAAGGACGCGGTCACAGACAAGCCGGCCACGACGCGCCGCTCGAGTGTCGATTGGCGCCGATAACAGCGGTTCTGGCGCCAAACAAGCATGAAAAGAGCACACAAGAACCGCCGAAAGTCACGTTAGATTCATGCACCTATTGTATTCTTAGAACCTGGCTTGCAGGGGCCGGGAAAGATGGACGTGAAAAACGGTATGGAGGCCGATGCATCCGGGCGAGGTTCTGCGCGAAGAGATCGAGTGTGGGTTTTGCCGCTCGATGGGGTGGCGGGTCCCGACTCCCGTCGAGATCGGTGCGCTACCATCTCCCTGAATGGCAAGTGTGGCTGTCTGATCCCAAGATCATCTGGCCGGGGGTTACTGCCGGGACTCTACTACTCTATTTCTTCTGGCCGATATCGGTGAAATCCTGGCTCAGAAACGAGTCTATGATTTCTTTGGGCCAGACCTCAGACAATTCTTCTTGAACGATCCGAGTTGTGTTCGCGAAACGAAGCAATCGAAGAATGAAACGTATTCAACTCAAGCACCGACTTCTCTATGAAATACAGACACACCCGGGCAGGTCCGAACTAGGTCCTGTTGACGATTTATCGCAGTATGATCCGTGTTGACACGATGTGAACGAACGCCATGAAGGTTCTGCTGAGTTTTTCAGTAAGCGTTCGCTCGTCTTGTGTTTGACGGGTAGATGTTTTAC
The DNA here is from genome assembly GCA_965220425.1 of Candidatus Azophilus sp. Classification (GTDB taxonomy): domain Bacteria; phylum Pseudomonadota; class Gammaproteobacteria; order Pseudomonadales; family Azotimanducaceae; genus Azophilus. The sequence continues at coordinate 2,128,226 of OZ244830.1, forward strand.
CGGTTGAGGATGCGTTTCCAGTCTTTCCTCAGGGGCAAGAGCCAGATGTTCTTTTTGGGCAGGGTGTGGTTTCTGTGGGTGTCCTGGCGTCCCCGGCCCTGGGTGGTTCCGACGGGGATCCATCCGGAGGCCTGGTAGACGGTTCCGGTGAAGCGGGGTGTTTCGACGAAGGTTTCGATGAGCACGGGCGTGATGCGGTACTGGGCCTGCCAGTCGTCGGCGAGGCGGGCGCGGATGAGTTTGAACAGGTGGGAGACGAGGTTGGGCAGGCGCGCCCAGGGCAGCACGAGCAGGCGGGAGTTGTTGACGATCTGGCCGAGGTGGCGTTGTCGGGTCTGGGGTGACCATCCGATGAAGCGGTCGCGGGGTGCGAGATGCCAGGCGGCGGCGGCGAAGCCGAGCATGGCCAGGGGGCAGCCGGAGCGGTCGTAGGCGGCGTAGCGCATCTGGGCGCCGGTCAGCGGGGTGTAGCCGAGGTAGTGATGGGCTGCGACGCAAGCGTTCCACTGGTCGCTGGCGTGGCAGTCGCGTGCGCTGATGCGGACCAGGTGGAGGGGTCGGGCCTCATCGAGAGTGGCCGGCGGCGGCAGTAGCGGCGGCTGGCTCAGTTGCGGGTTGACGTGCCGTGGCGGGTAGCGGGGACGGCGCGGCGGCGGCAGCGCGATCCAGCCGTCGCGGTGCATGGCGAGCATGGCCACGCGAGCGGCCATGTCCTTGAGTCCACCGTCGGGCCGCCGCCAGGCGATGCGCTCGCAGAAGGCGCGCGACAACGCGGCCCGGTGCCGGGCCGGCGGGCTGGCGATCAAGGCGCGCAACAGGCGCATCTCCGCGGCCGTGAAGTCGCGCCCGTGATAGTGGCACACGACGTGGTCGGCGGGGACGCCATCCAACGCATCGGCGGGCTCAGGCATGACGGGGCGGCGCGCGCGGCTGTTGCAACCGTTCACGTTGCGTCGCTGTCATCGACCAGGGCAGCCAGGGCGTCAGGTCGGTCGGCGGTCCGCCCGCCTCGGCACAGGCGGTGAGCCAGTCATGCAGCCAATGGTCGAGGTCGAGGTCGTTGCGCTTCAGGGTGGCGAAGACGCCGTACAGCATGGCCGTCAGGCGCGCGCCGATCCAACTGTCGTTGCCGAAGCTGAGCTTGCGGCCGATGACCGGCGCGCGCAGGCTGCGTTCGCAGGCGTTGTTGTCGATCGGCACCTCGGGATCGGCGACGAACCGCTCGAGCCCCTGGCGCCATTCGAGCAAGCGGCGCAGGGGCTCGGCCCGCGGCTCCCCCTCGGTTCGGCCGGCAAGCTCCGCTTCAGCGTCGGCGAACAGCGCCGACACCTGCACCGTGAGCGCCTGTTGCGCGGCGTGGAAGTCCTGGCTCTGCCGGTCCTGGCCGGGCCGGTACTGGTGCAGCCGGCGGCGCTGGGTCCGGTAGATTTCGGCGAACCGCTCCAGCCAGCCGCGTTTCCACGGATTGTCCTCTGCCCCCTCGCAGTCCACATAATCCCGCCGGGCATGGGCCCAACAGACAGCCGGCACGAGACCGAGTTCGCGCGCCAACGCGACGTAGCTGCTGAAGCGGTCGCTGACCAGGATGGAGCCGGCCTGGGCGCCCTCGAACACCTTGAGCGCCGCCTTGCGGCTGCGCTCCGGGTCGATGTGGAACCAGACGGCGTCGCGGCTCCGACCCACCCACAACCAGGCGCGCCGCCCCCCACCGTCACGCCGACTGTCCTGAACCCGCCACGAGGTCTCGTCGCCCTGCAGGACCCGGGCGGTCACCAGATGCGCGCGGATCGCCCGCGACAGCGGTTCGAACAAACTCGCCAGATCGCCCAGGCGATCACACAGCGTGCCCGGCGAGATCGGCAGGCCGTGGCACGTCATCCAGCGCGCAATCTGGCGGAAGGGGCGCTGGCCCGCAAAGCGCTCCAGCAGCAGCGTGGCCCACACCGAGATCCCATAGGCGGTGTGGGGAAACAGACGGGGCACGGGGGGCGCGGCCACGGTGGCCGGCCCGGCGCAGCCGCAAACCTTGCGATACCGCTGCCGACGGAGGCGCCGCGTGTGCGCCACGACCTGGATCTCGATGAGCTCGGACTCGATCAATCCGTGCGCGGCATACGGCTGGCCGCACTGCCGGCAACTCCGCTCGGCGGTCGGCAGTTCCCGGATCTCGGGACGCGCCTCAAGCGCCGCACGGGGCGTCCGCCCAGGACCCGGACAACCCGGTTGCTGACCCCGCCGCCGTGGCGAGGCGGCTCGCGCCTGCCGCTCGCTGCGATCGCCGAAACGGTGCCGGGTATCGTTCGAACGCATCGTCTTCAGGGCGCGCAACTGCTGCTCCAACGCCGCGATCCTACTCGCCAGCCGACCGCTCTCCCGCGGCCCCTCCAGGGCCTGCCGCAAGACCGCATTCGCCTCGCGCAGCGCCTCCAGCTCGCGACGCAGTTCGCCATTCTCCTGGCGCAACGACGCGATCGTCGACCGCCGGCGCGGATCCACCGACATCTGTTCGAGAAGCCGACGCAAACGCGCCGCCTCGGCCGCCGCCCGCAGCGGCTCCTTCGCCTGCCGGCGCAACTCGCGAATCTCGGCCCGCGCCGCTTCCAGCTTCGCCTTGTTCTGACGGTGAATGGCGGCCAGCGCGCCCGCCCGGCTGCGCGCCTCGATCACCTCCCGCCGCCAACACTCCGCGCTCCAATGACCGCCGCCGTCCGATCCCGGCACCGAAACCATCGCCGGCGTCGCCGGCAATTCCACAAAATCCGCTATCGGATGCCCATTCATACATCCGATATAGCACGGCCGGTTCGATGTGTCCAGCCGCGCATGGGTCCGGCGCCGCCGGGATTGCCTGCCAATGCCGGCTGGCACAATCGGGGCCGATTACCTTCAATCTCTCCGCCCTACGCACACAAGACGAGCGAACGCTTACGTTTTTCATAGCGCGTGGCAATGCGGCGAAAGTGTTTGATTTTATTGAAAAATCGTTCCACCTTCTCCCGCAGCGCGTACTTTTCCTGGTCGTGAGGGATCGTCTCGGTGCGATTCGACTTGGCGGGAATCACCGCCTCGACGCCACGGTCCGCCAGGGTCTTGCGAATGGCATCGCTGTCGTAGGCCTTGTCCATGACCGCCGCCTCGGGCTCGGGACCGTCTTCCAACTCCGACCACAGCAACTCGAATCCCTTCGCGTCATGGCGCTCCCCGCCGGTCAACGCGAAGCACACGCCAGTGCTTTCGTCGCTGCAGGCCGCGTGCAGCTTGCTGGAGAATCCACCCCGAGAGCGGCCCAGAGCCTGGGCGTCCTGGCCGCCGTTTTTTTTACCGCCCCGGCGGCATGCTGATGCGCGCGCACGATGGTGGAATCAATGAAAATTTCCTTGAGTTCCACATCGTCGTGCTTGCCAATCCGTTGCCAAAGCCGCTCCCAGACGCGGCTATTCTCCCAGCGGCGAAAACGGTGATAAACGGCGTTCCAATCCCCGAAGTCGCGGGGCAAGTCCCGCCAGGGGATGCCGGTGCGGGCTTGATAGAGCACCGCCTCGAGGAACATGCGGTCGCCGAGCTTGGGCGGGCTGCCGGCGGGGTGTTTGATCGCTTTCAAAATTGGTTCGATTTCCGACCAGATTGCATCGGTGATAAGCAAACGCAGGCTCATGGCGGTTCTCCGCAAAACTTCAACGGGGCAGAACATGTATCAGCTATCCGCCAATTCGTCAACAGGACCTAGAACTCACCCAAGCGATCTACGACCCGAACCTTGTCTTCAGCAAGATCAACCAGATCTGTCGCCAGTTGATGTTAGAAGGTTTGATTGAGCGTCACGGTGAAGGTCACACCGGTAAGCCATTCAGGTACTACCCTATCAAGTGACGATACAACCAACAGAGGAAACTCAAGATGGCTTCGAGCAGGCAAATTGTACCAGCCCGTTGGGTCGTCCACATAGACAAACGGCGTCGGCGAGGTTCCCCGCGTCCTGGAATACGCTTACCGCAACGCCGCGAGGCGGTGGGAACGCGTCATTGCCCGCGGATTCGACAACCAGACGATCAGCCTGTCCCGGGGACAGTGCCACAGCGATCGAGATATGACCGATCGCGAGATCGACGACCTGCTCGTCATCGTGAGGATGGCCAACTTGGGCGGCTACAGCGGATCCGCGGCTTCCGCGGCGCCGTGTCTCACCGAGGACGGGTCCTCCGTGGCGCGGCGGCCTTTCGTCGGGTGGGTGGACGTGAATGTAGATCACTGGAACGACAAGTCGAGTCAAGAACTGTCCAGCAGCCAGCCACACCCGCTCGTCGAGAAGATCGCGATTCACGAGCTCGGGCATGTGCTCGGCTTCTACGGCGACCAGGTCCAGGCGGCGGGACACGGGGGCACCACCCCCAACATGCACTTCTCCGGACCGCAGGCGCGAGAAGCGTTCTGGCAAACCGCCTATGACGGCCGCTACAACGGCGAGCCGGTGCCGATGGAATTCGGGCACGCGCACTGGCATGAGGAAGCCTTCACGGCCGGCTCCGCGTACCCGGAGATCATGGCCCCGGCAATCGCAAAACAATCGCTACTCAGCAAAATCACCGTGGCGGCGCTGGCGGACCTGGGCTACGACGTCGACTTCGGCCAGGTCGACACCCTGCCGTGGGGATGGGGCGATCCGGGCTTGCATGCGGAAGGGGTCGGGGTCATCGACCTCTCCCGGGATGTGCAGTGAGAGAGTCAACAGTGGCGGTCGGCAATGACATCATCAATGGCGAGGAGGAATGATGGACGACGAAATAAGGGAAGAACTGGACGAGCTGCGCGGTCGCCTAGACGGCGTCGCTTTCTATCTGGCGATGCTCTTCCAGCCGGTCATGAACCAGCCCTTCGGAGATCGGCGACCGGACGCCTTTGAAGTATTGGGAATTCAGGATGATAACCTCTCGACCGCCAGATTGAGCGGCATGGAAGATCTTATCAATATCGTCCAGGACGCCGCTAATCACATCGCGATATTTAAAGACCGACACTGACGACGCTCAGAAGGAAGAGAATGGACACTCACAAAGCGGGTTCACGGCTCATAGATGGCGTATATCACCTTACCGGCGGTTTTTCAATTCACAAGGAGGACTGAAATGAACGAAGAACACCCATCGCCGAACGAAGGAAAACGGACGTGTGTCGCTTATTACAAGGACGGCCGTTGGTTCGGGTATCTAATTCGCTACGGGGACAGGTGGGGGGGCTTCACTTGGCATCCCAGCCGCACAGGCATGATCAATCCCGATCTCGGCGGCGAGGCTCTCGCTAGGCGTTTCGTCGAAGATCATGCTGGGCAAACTGGCAATGGGGTTTGGACCCAGGTGAACATGCCCCTCCCGCCCTTCGGGATGTAGGACCATGACAGTCCGCGTCGCCGCGGCAATGTTGTTGGTTTGTGCAATCTTGCCACTTGACGTTCAGTCCGCATCAGATATCTGCAACAAGGCCGAAGCCTTAGAAATGTCTTTCGCCCACCAAATTGACCAAGCGGAGTCCGGCCCGGTTATCTGTGACGATGGCCCGTTGGCTTGCAAAATTCTAGCTGAGCGAATGCGCCAAACGCTCGAAGAACACATTGCGGTTATGAAACACAACCTGGCATTTGGTGTATTCCAGGCCACGGATACCGAGTGCGGAACCCGCCTTGTTGAGATCGTCCCCCGGGTGCTTCGCCTTAGAAAGATTGAGTTGGCTGAACTTGAACAATGACAGAGTCAAAAGGAGGATGCCATGAGCATATATAAGACTGCAACGGTACAGATTTCCCTTCGGGACGTCTGCCACTATCTCGTCAATGAGAGTGAGGGGGGCCGGACAGCCAACGGGATCGGTGTGGCGATCCGGGGCAAGCCAGATTTGAATGGCCAAATAGCAGCGAAACTTCTTGACCTTTACAACAACGGATCGCTTAAGCGCACCCGCAAGTCAGGCGAAGCCTATCGCTACTATGTCGAAAGGTACGCACCGCACAACACCGAGGAGGACTGAAGCGCGCTGTTGGCGCAATCAATCCACAGGGGAGGAAAAATGAGCGATACGAACCATGATCCAAACCCGCCCCCGTCGCTGCGGGAGCGGGTTGATGTGCTGGAAGAAAGCGTTGCGGCCCTTGAACTCGAGTTCAGCACCCTCTCCCAGCAACATGTGCGACTCCAAGCTCAGTTAGACGTCCTGATCGGGGTGTTTGCCCCGATTGCGGACAGAATCCATCTCCGCGAGCGCCTCGAAGAACTGGGCCTCCAACCGGGCGCAGTGTTTCATAGCTTCCCCGACGAAGGTGAAGCCTGGTCCCCTTTCTCTGTAGATTCTCCTGCGTTCAGCGAGATCAGGCGGAAAGAGATTGAAAGGACGCTCGGTAAGTTGCGCGCTGTTATCGGATATCTTCATGTGGTTCCTCCTTCTGAGGATTGAATTAAACTAGAATTTCAAACTGACCCACTACCGAATTTTCCCGTTCGGTCGAATGTTGCCGCTCCCGTGGGAGTTGGCGGGTAGCAGGTGGAATTACGGGGACGCCGGGTAATACGTCTGCAGCGACAGATCAGTTGTATTGGGTGAATGTAGAAGCGGGGGAGCGGATGAACCTACGCCGTCTTTCCAGACATCGGGCGGTTTAGCGCCGACGCCAACTCCCAACTTACGCAGGGGAAATGGAACCCGTACCCTCCGACGTAATAGTCTGGTGCCTGGCCACCGGCTCTCTCGGTCTATTGATACACGCGCACGACTTTGCGCTGGTCTGCGCCTCTGCGACATTGCGTCCACGAGGCGTCGTGGACTGGGCAGTTGCGATGCTGGGCTTTTTCTGGACGTTCGCAAGGTGGAATCTCGGAGGCGTTCTCCTTTGGGCGATCTGGAGCGAACCAGCCTTGTATTGGTATGCGATCGGTGGCGGCGCCGGGAGCATGTTGGTTTGGGGAGTCCTGGAACTCAGGCCTGACCTCACCATGACATCCGAGGCCTCGGAAGATCGAGCTTTCGTCTGGGTCTACAGCGTACGCAAACTGATCAGCTATCTTTGGTGGGGTTTGTGCCTCGGCACGGCCTTCTGGTTGTTTCTGTTGGTGTTTTCTCTGACTGAGGCCTAACCCTGCTTCACTGTCTGTTGCTTGTCGCCAGCGTTAGAGGGCACTCTTGCAGAATGAACAATCGAGACCGGCTAGCGGCGCGGGCAAGCGGAGCGCGCCAGGCGCCAGCGATCGTGACCCGCATGGGCCGAGGCCCCGTAGGGGGCTCGGTTCGCCGTAGGCGAATAGAGCGCGTGCCGCCGTAGGCGGCGGCGCCCCAAGACGCCGACTGAACCGAGTGGGATCCCGGCGGTTTCGAACACCGGAGCGCAGACAGTCCCGGGCGCCGGCGAACGCTGGCCTCGCTGGCCGTCTTGAGCGGGCATTGGACGGTATGCGGGGGTTGAATTCGGGGTTGGGTGCCCAAAGATCAATGGGCTGGGAAATCACCACCAGCAACAAGGAACGATCTAATGGCGGACGGATATTTCAAGCTGACGAAGTCCACGGCAAAGCAGCCGTACCGGTTCAATCTGCATGCACCGAACCATGAGGTGATCCTGAGATCGGAGAATTATGCCGCCAAGGCTGGGGCGCTGAACGGGATCGAGTCCGTGCGGACGAACGCGCCTCTGGATGAGCGCTACGAGCGCAAGCGTTCGTCGGACGGGCAGTACATGTTCAATCTTCTCGCCGGGAACCACCAGGTGATCGGTACATCCGAGCGCTATACGACCCAGCCCGCACGGGATGCTGGCATCGAGGCCGTCAGGCGCTTTGCGCCGACGGCGAGCGCGAAGGACGAGTCATCGGAGGACGAGTCATCGAAGGGTGGTGACATGGACTACGTGCTTGAAGAATTCACGCTAGTGTATTCGTGGAACTCGGGTCAGCGGAACTCATTCCAGTTTTCGAGTGCCACCCCAATCGAAGTAGTCACCCCGGTACTGAGAGGGGTAGATAGGTTTTGCCAGGCAGCGAATCGGATTTTCTTCAACAACGAGCACCAGATCCACGTTGGCGTTAGAGAGATTAAGGCAGGGTCAACGATCTATGAATTTATACTTGCCACGATTCAGGGATCTGTGGGCTCATTCTTGGTGTTGCTCCTAACGAAGCTCCTTACGCGCAATACAAAAAACAGTAGCCATATAGACGAACGCATTGATACTAAGGCGGTTGAGACCGCAATGGGCGACTCGGAAATGGTCGAAGCGCTTGCGGAAGTCATGGCTCCACTCAGGGAAGGAAATGCGGATCGGATAACTGCTCGGGGAATCTCCATAAGAACGACAACCGTGAGCATAGAGGACCTGCAAATTGGCCCCCACGATGCTGACCGTTAAGAGAGCCGGTGCAGGTTCGCCCTAATCCGCGTCGTGATCCGGCCTAGGTGGAATATCGAGGCCAGCATGAACTCTCCGAGGTCGTTGCCGAGGCCGTCGCGCCGGGAAAGCGCCCGGACCATCCATTGCTTGATCGCGCCGAAAGGATGCTCGACCGACTCCCGACGGCGCTCCATCAGACGTCGAGTGTGTCGGCGCGGCGCCTGAAGGCGAGGGACAGGCGGTCAAGAGAGATGAGGTCTGCGGGTGGGCTGCGAGAGATTGCGGCGGGGGGGTTGAATTCGAACTCGCGTGCCCATAGATCAATGGGCTGGAAATCACCATCAACAACGAGGAACGATCTAATGGCGGACGGATATTTCAAGCTGACCAAGTCCACGGCAAAGCAGCCGTACCGGTTCAATCTGCATGCAGCGAACCATGAGGGGATCCTGACTTCGGAGAACTATGCCGCGAAGGCCGGGGCGATGAACGGGATCGACTCTGTGCGGACGAACGCGCCTCTGGATGAGCGCTACGAGCGCAAGCGCTCTTCAGACGGGCAGTACATGTTCAATCTTCTGGCCGGGAACCGCCAGGTGATCGGCACTTCCGAGCGCTACACGACGGAGCGCGCGCGGGATGGGGGTATCGAGGCCGTCAAGCGCTATGCGCCGACGGCAAGCGTGAAGGACGAAACCTAGGCGGAGTAGCGGGGCCGACGTTTGGTCGGCCCGTTCGGGGAACGGCGGGCCGTTAGGTGTTGCGGCGCTCGGCCACGCTCATCATCTTTCTCCTGTAGAGCGCGATACCGTGGTCGCCGAGGACCTTCGCTGCGGGGATGACCCCTGTCAGGGCACCGCGGAATCGTCGTCCCCAGCCCACGGTGTACAGAAGTTCAACCTGCGACAGGTCGCCGTCCTTGGAGTTGGTGAGGAAGCGCATGTTTCCGGCGTGGGCGTAGGCGGACATGGTCCGCTCGATCCAGTCGCCGAACCAGACGAATGCGCCGCCGACCCAGGGGAGCAGGCGACCGACGGCTCGGAAGCCCTTGGCTAGCCAGAACGTGGCGGTGCCGCTCAAGGGAACCATCGGCACGGGGTCCGCGGAGTTCACGATGCGGTAGATCGGGGTCTTGATCTGCGCGACCCAATGCTCGGTTCCAACGCGCGGCGAGCCGTACGTGTAGCAGGCCGCGACGCGATGCTCGGCGGTCAGTCGCCGGGCCGCGATGGTGGCCACGGCGCCGCCGAGGCTGTGGCCGGTTACGAACAGCGGTTTGGTTCGGATGTCGTCTTTCGCCAGCAGGTCTTCGATACGTCCCGCGACGGCGTCGTACTGTTCCTTGAATCCGGAGTGAACCCTGCCGCCCGTGGGGCAGGTGGTCTGGACCGCTTTGATGTCGGCCTTGATGTCGCGTATGCGGTCGGCCTCGGTGCCCCGGAACGCCAGCGTGGCGAAATCGTCGCTGTAGGCGACGAAACCCTGAGTGCCGTTCGCGCTGAAGGTCTCGAGAAGCGTCCAGCCGAATTGCTCCAGGGATCGGCCGAGTTCGCGCTCTTGTTCCTCGTGATTGTAGTCGTAGCGCCGACGGACCGCTGCGATGACCTTGTCCACACTTCCGCGCTTGGTTCGTCTCAAGGCGCGGGAGAGCAGCTCGACCGCGAGCTCGCTGTCGGCATTCGGTTTGTCGTACTTCAGATAGGCCAACTCGGCCATGTAGGCCATGAGCCAGGCCATGCGGTCGCTGTACGCCTGACGGTAGCTTGGGACATCGAGCCCGACGATGCGCCGGGCCTGTTTCTTCTCGAGTGACTCTAGCAAGAGTGCCTCCGTGCGAGGTGGAAGTGTGGTTTTCCTGGTGCTAAGGCGGGTTGTTAACTCGGGCGACTCGGCTCACGGACGACGGCCCTGGCCAGCCCCTCGGCGATCGTGGGTTGTTCGGCCATCCCGGCTTTGAGGGTACGGTAGAGCACTTCCGCTACGTCGAGTGCCGAGTTGCCGGTCTGTGGATGCCGGGAGTCTAGGCCTTGTTGCTGTCGTCGATACGGGCGACCTTTCCGTTGACGGTGTTGTCGTGGATGTTTCCAAGGTGCTCGAAAGCGTCATCGACGTCGGCGTAGGTGTCCAGACCGGTCGCCAGGGGCTCATGGTTCCCGGCCCGCAACTGAATCCGAACCCGACCCGTAACTTCTCCGTCGTCGATCCGGCGAAGGGTTTCTCTCAGCTCTTCGACGAACCCGGGATCGTCCGCGTCGATCACGGCGTACCCCGTGTTGCCGGTGATGCCCTTGGTTCTGACCTCTAGCTCCTCGAACATCTGTCTTGCTCCTTCGTTGGTTTGTTCTTGGCTTGTTTCGTCTTCCGGTTTCGGGGTCGCCTGACGGGGTGTCTCCGGGCCGCCGCGTTGGCGCCGCCCATTGAACCTGCGACGCAAGGCCCACGCGGCCAACAATGCGCCCCCTACCGCGCTGAGGGCCGAGAGGACCGCCGTGCCAACTGTGCCGAATCCGTCCGACTGGCGCTGTACCGGCGGGTCGACTTGTTCGAGCGCTTCGATCGCTGCCTCGGCACTTGAAATCCTCGACTCGGCACCGGCGATCCTCGACTCGGACCTCGACACCCTAGTGTCCAGGTCATCCACGACAGGCCGCAGATCGCCGTGCGCATGGTCCTTGCCTTCGTGGTCCTCCAGCATCTCGATGATCTGGTCGTGCGGGATCGGGTGGTTGGGTTGGGAGACCACCGCAGTCGGCAGCAGAATGAGGGCGAAGACGATTGTCTTGCCCACTCTCTTGGGCATGTTCACCGGCTTTCCTTTGCGCATGAGGATCTGACGGGCAAGCGCGGCACCATAGCACCGGCGGTACGGAATTGCACTGGTATTCACTGTGGAAACATCCAAGGGTAGTCGGCCTGTCGGTGGGGATGAGACGGTTGATTTCACGGTGACTCGCCACCGGCCTGCCTTCCCTTCCATGAAGCACCAGCGGCAACCTCGCTGTTCCGTCGACACAGCATGCCGTCTCTGCCGGGCGAAAGTCGCGGACGTTCCAGGATGGCGGCTGCAGTCGTCGCAGGAGGTCGTCCGCTTTGCGAGGTTGGGACATGGTGCTCCGTGTGCCGACGGTCTGGCCATGGAGACGGGGGCGTGGTTCGGCAGCGCCTTCGCACGCTCCTTGCCGTCAGTCTCTGACGGTGGGGTGCACTCCTCTTGTGGGGACCGGCGCAAGCGGGTTCGGGGGGCCTGCCGCAATCTGGAAGGCAGAGGTCCATGGGGAAACGGATCTTGGACAGGCGACGTTCTCAGGCGAATTTCGGGTGGATGGCTCCGTCTTCATGGAGCGCGCACGGTTCGATCAATGCAGTTTTCCGGGCACGGCGCACATAGTTGACTCATCGTTCAGGAAGGGCGCAGATGCTGGCGGTCAGCGGCAGGGGATTGTTCGTGGCGAGTGTGGATTTCGGCGAGTTGCCGAACTTGCTGGCGGCCCACTTTGACGAAGCACCGCTGTTCGAGGACGTAGACCTGGCACCGGAGCGATTTGCCAAGGGCCGGAACGAAGCCATGGACAAGGCGGCGCCGGAGCTGTGGCGTGCGCTCAGGCGCCTGGCAAGCCAGGGTCACGACCACGAGCGCGAACTGCAGTGTTTCAAGGGCGAGATCACCGCGCGCCGCGGAACTGTGGACACTTGGAGGAGTGTTGGCTTCTGGGCCGGTTGGTCGTACCAGGTGTTGTCCGATTTCGGACAATCGATGGGGCGTCCGCTGGCGCTGCTTTTGGCGAGCACGTTCTTGTTCGCGGGGTTCTATCTGCCCGCGGGTCGTCCGGCGTCGCAGGAGTCGGGGATCGCGATCACGTGCGTTTCCGACTCGCGTGTGGTGGCGGCGGCAAGGTTGTCTGTCCATCGCGCGATGCCTTTCGCCGGCATGGGGTCGTCGGGCGAGATCGATGAGATCTTTGCGTGTCTCTATGGTCTTCCCGCGAAGGCGCCGGAGGCCGGGCTGGCACCTCAGCCGGTCGTACGAGGCTGCGTCTGGTTAGCTGGAGTGGCACAGTTCCTGGTTTCCGCCGTGCTGATCTTCCTGTTCGTCCTGGCGGTACGCAATCGTTTTCGGATCAGGTAGCGGCGTCGGAGCCGAACGGTCCTGAGGTGTGTTGAGGCGTACGTGCGGCGGTCGCCAGGCATCGCGCCCGGCGGCGGGCGGCGCCGGATGCAAATCGACGCGGCGCGGCCTTCGCCGCGCCGCGGATCGGCGGGTCGTGACGGGGCGGTCGGGCGACCCGGCGACGCGGGGCATGATCGCCATCCGGAACGGGGGCGTCAGCGGCGGGACACACCCGGTGTCTCGGGAGGGAGCGCGGTCTGGTCGTTGACGGGACATCGGGCTCGATACGGGCAAGCGGAGCGCGCCAGGCGCCAGCGATCGTGACCCTGCATCGGCCGAGACCGCAACGCGGGCTTGATTCGCCGCAGGCGAATAGAGCGCGTGCCGAAGGCGGCGCGCCCAACCCTGGACGGAGAAGAGGGATCGTCGTCAACGGCAGGGACATGGGGAGCATCCCCGCCCGGCGCAGCGGAAGACCGTTCAGCAGAGGCCGATCGGGAAGGTGAGGTGAAACGCGTATCGGCACCGGTCGACCAATAAGACTTCCAGCCGTTTCGGGGAAGCGCCAGGGGACCGCATTGCGGGGCTACCGGGCGATCGGAAAACCGATCGGATTGCGGTCTATCAGCGCTCGGACGACCCGCATCGGGACGGCGCGCAGCAGTCCTGCGTTGGCGATTGCCACGGCGGCTGTCGGTCCACCGGTGACGGACTTCACCTCGATGGGATCGTTGACGTAGCCCGAGATTAAGCCGGCGATCTTCCAGCGACACTCGTCCAGGGTCGGCGCCTGCGTCGGCTGATACACGACAGGGCCTCCGCTGAACCCCCGGTTGTTGTGGCCGTCCACCCAGATGGAATATGCGCCCCCGGCGCCGGCAAACTGGAAACCACTGACGATGCCGCTCATGACCAGCGGTGCCCCTCGGTGTTTGTACCCGGGCAGCGGGCTGGTTTGCACGCGTCGGAAATAGCCGAGGAATCTCACCGGCTGGCCGAGGATCAACCCGTCCGAGCCTTGGTCGACCGGCAGGACGCGGGACAGCCGCCGGTTCGCGGCGAGGACCAGGACGTCCTGATCGCCCTTGCCCGCCCCGACGAGCTTCACCGGAACGTTCGCCCACTCGTCGAGCTGGATGTCGATGGCGCCAGGCAAAGCTCCGACGAGAATGTGCTTCGCGGTGACGAGGTATTGCCGCTGGTCGACCTCGATGGTGAAACCCGTCCCCAGCTAACGGCGGATGCGCAGCGGAAGGACCCGAAAAAGCACGTTCGTGGTCACCGGTCCGCGGTCGATCGGACAAGCCACTTCGGCGGCCGCGGCCGATTGCGCGTGGACACATCCCACAGCGGCGGCGAGCAATGTGGTCGCCAACAGGAGTCTCGCGGATGCGTGGGATGTCGCGGCGGTGCTGGTGGCAGGGTGCAAGGTGACGATGACGGGCTGGGGCTCGGAACCCCACATTGGCTTAATAAGTGGCGAAGCATCGCCCGTCGCCCTTCGTAAGGTCAAATGGTCCGGACGCCGGGCGACGATGTGTGGTTTCGTATCGTCGTGTTCCGCAGGTTTGTGAACCGTTGTTTTCGGAACGGGTTACGGTACGTAGAATTCCCGAAAATGGTCGGGCCGCGCACCTGTACCACAAACCAGCGTTTAAGGAACAACCATGCTGATCGGCTACGCCCGCGTCTCCAAGGCGGACGGCTCCCAGTCGCTAGACTTGCAGCGAGACGCGTTAGTCGCCGAGGGGGTCGAACCGGATCGGATCTACGAGGACCGCGCCAGCGGCGCCAAGGACGACCGGCCTGGGCTGGAGGCATGCCTGCGCGCCCTGCGCGACGGTGACGTGCTCGTCGTCTGGAAGCTCGACCGCCTGGGCCGCAACCTTGCCCACCTGGTCGGCACGGTTCAGGATCTGTCGGCCCGTGGGGTGGGGCTGCGCGTGCTCGCGGGCCAAGGGGCGCAGATCGACACGACCACCGCCGGTGGGCGGTTGGTGTTCGGCATCTTCGCGGCACTGGCGGAATTCGAGCGGGAGTTGATCCGCGAGCGCACGGTGGCGGGACTGAAGGCCGCGCGGGCGCGGGGACGCAAGGGCGGCCGCAAGTTCGCGCTCTCCAAGGCGCAGGTACGGCTCGCGCAGGCGGCGATGGCGAGCCGGGACACTTCGGTGGCGGAGCTGTGCCGGGAACTGGGCGTGGGTCGTGTAACGCTCTACCGTTACGTGGACCCGAGCGGGGGGTTACGGGCAAGCGGCAGGCGCGTATTGGAAGGCGAGTAGCCGAGCGACGGCAAAAGGTGGAAGCATGGACGGCGGATTGATTCTGGGAGCGGCTTCTCTGGCAGCGGGCGTGGTCGGCATTGTGATCGGTGTTCGACTGCGACCGCGCCGGCGACAACGGCTCGTCTACCAGATGACGGTGATGCGCTACTTCGACAAAGCGGATTACGCGCTGCCGGATTACGCGGAGATGAGCTACGAGGGAACGGAGGTGGAGCGGCTCACAAAAGCTACGATCATCCTGTGGAACAAGGGCACGGACGCTTTGCGAGGGGAGGACATTGTGGAGTCCGATCCGATACGGCTGAGCGTTGGGAAAGGGCGGAAGGTACCTCGACGTTGAGGTCGAGCGAACGAGTGACGAGTCGAACGGCTGCGTCGCGGAGGTACGACCGAAAAGGGCGCACGAAGTCATGCTGGGCTACGAGTATCTCAATCCCGGGGAAGGCATGCGGGTCACAGTGTTGCACGATGGCGTCAAACGGTGAGCCAGAGGTGCTCGGGAGGTCGAAGGGATTGGCGGGTGGGCCGGAGTCTTTGGGGGTGGTGGAGTCCGGTGCTGCGGTGACGCGGACGCGGAGGGTCAACCGCCAGGGGCTAGCGATCCGCTGGGCGGTGAGCATGATGGTGCTCTTTGGCGTGGCGCTGGCTGTGTTCGTCGCGCTAGCTGCGCTCGCGCCGGTGTTGCCGGAGTTGTTGGTAGGCCCGAGGGCCATCGTTGCGGCGACGCTCGTAGTCTCGGGCAGCGTGATGTTCTGGCTCGTGCCGGGAGTGGCTGGCGGAGGTGCGCGGCGACGTTTCCCGAAGGCGCTGGAGCTGTAGCGGAGACTGCGAACGCCTTGACGATTGAGTCGATGGTGAAACCGCTGCAAAGTCGGGTACACGGCGAACGATGCGCGTGCGGGCATGAAACAGTGGCGCACAGGACGCGGGTGGCGGGACCGGCGAGGTAAGATGACGGAGGCGAGGCGATGGACAGACTTCTGCAGAACGCGGTGGACTCGATTCGAGTCGGAGTGGAGGACTACGAGACCGGCGACCGTGTCAGATCGTTGGCGGCGGTGCGCAACCTGCACGCGGGGTTGCTGCTGCTGGCGAAGTGGGTGCTCGTTGAGAGCGTGCCGAAGGCGAGCGAGGAGGAAGTGATCAGAACCGTCTACGAGCCCGAGCCGGATGGATTGGGCGGCGTGAAGTACGTGCCCAGATCGGGAAAGCAGACGATCGGTCTGCAGCACATCCATAGGCGGTTCGAGCGGTTCGGACTCAAGCTCGGGCCGAAGGCAAACAAACGGCTGAAGTCTCTCGCGAGTATGCGAAACGACATTGAGCACCGTTACTCGAGTGCCGGGGTCGCGACCGTGCGGCAGACGGTTTCGGAGGCGTTCGTAGTGGCGTCGGAGATGTTCCGGCTTGGTGACGTGGACCCAAGGCAGCAGCTCGGTAACGCGTGGGGCGTAATGCTGGACGTGAACGAGGTTTACGAGAAGGAACAGGAGGCATGTTGGGCGACGTTTGAGGAGGTCGAATGGCGGTTCGCGGTCCGGCCCGGCTTCGGCCCGGAGTGCCCGAGCTGCAATTCCGAGTTGGTGGAACAGGAGGACCCACGCAATGTGGAACAGGATCGGGCCAGCGGCAGATGCCGCTCCTGCGGCGAGGAGATGGAAGCCGAGGCAGTTGTCGAGTGCTTCGTGAAAGCGAGCTTCGAGTGGGACGACTACGTGTCTGTGAAGGAGACGGGGGAAGGCGTGTTGTTCGATTGTCCGCGGTGCATGCGGGAGACCTACGTTGGAGAGGCGGACGATGATGGCGAATTGATCGGGTGCCTCGGGTGCGGATACAAGCTCGGGAGGTGCGGCGTCTGCGGCACCGGTCTGAGACCGGACGACGTGTACGGCGACAGCGACGACCTGTGCGGCTACTGCGGGTACAAGATGGCGAAGGACGATTAGCCCCGGGAGGAAGCCGGAAGCGGAGTTCCTTGAAACTGTCGGTGGCGCACGAGCGGTCTCGATGAGTTCGATGACGACCGAATCGGAATGCTAGGGCTAGAGCGACTGTAGGGTCTCTAGCCCGAGTTTACCGTGTTCGACACGTAAGAATTTGATCGATAAAGATATTCCGGGTGATTTTCGTATGACCTACGCGGCCAGGTAGCGGCGCAGATCGAGGGCATCATAAAGCGCGCGCTGGTCGTCGGTCATTTGCGAGACGGTCATCTGGACGGTGGGGGCCCGGCGCTTGCCCGGGGACGGGTAGACGACGCCGACCTCGCGGATGCGGCCGAGGCGTTCGAGCAACTCGGAGATGGAGCAGGACAGTCCGCGGCGGCGCGTTTCGCGTTGCAACAGACTGCACAAAAGCAATGCGAGGACGCAGCAGAAGACATGCACCTCGATCTTCTGGTCGGTCCAGTGGTGCTGCGGACGCAGGGCGATGTAGTGCGGATTTTTCATGTGGCGGAAGGCGTTCTCGACATGATGCTGCGCGCGGTAGCCGCGCACGATCTCGGCATCGCTCCAGTCCGCGTTGTCGGTGAAGATGAGCGTCTTGCCGAGCAGCGTTTTCTGCAAGCGCTGCCAAGCGCGCCGGTCGAACCGGTAATGCAATCTCGGCAGTCCGTCGGATTCCCCGATGTCGACCTTGAACAGGTCCTTCATGTGGCGCGCCTTGAGCCACGCGGCCACCTTTTTCTCGACGCCTTGCACGGCCGGTCGCCTGGGGCCGCGCACGCGGCCGCTGCGCCAGCCCTGGAGGCGGTGCTGGAGCTCCCGCAGGCGTTGCCGGCGCTTGGCGATTTCGCGCAGCAGCGTTTGCGACTGGGCGGCGAACAGGTTCTCGTTGTAGGTGACGAGCACGGTGCGTTGCGCGCCGAGCACGGTGCGAACGGTGCGCCAGGCGCTCACGCCCGGGAGTCCGTCGCCGTCGAGCGGGCGCAGCTTGCGGGCGGGCGTCTTGAGCAGGTCGGGATGCTGGGCGGGCACCAGCGAGCCAATGAAGCGATAGGGGCTCTCGGCGACCGCCTGGAGGTTGTCCTTGGAGTTGTTGCCCTTGTCGAACACCAGCGTGATGTGTTCGGCGGCGCGGCAGATGTCGCGGTAGCGCGCGGCGAGTGCGTCGGTCAGGCTGGCGAAGGTGGGCGCGTCGGGGGTGTTACCGGCATAGGTGCGGTGCAGCAGTGGCAAGTGGGAGTCGGCGGCGACGAGCAGCGCGAGACCGACGATGCGCAGGTTGCGGCCTTCCTTGCCGTGGCCGCGCTGGGCGAGGGTGGAACGGGTGTTGAAGGTATCGATGAAGGTGAAGAAGTTGGTGGCGTCGAACAGCACGCGCCGCGGGTCGACATCGAACTCGCGCACCAGGCCGGCGACGAGGTCGCGCTCGATCGCCTGGATGGCTTGGCGCGAGACGCGGTCCATGTTGTCCCAGAAGCGCTGGCTGCTGAGTTGGCGCGCCTCGATGTCGAGCAGGCGGTTGAGGACGGTGTTGTCGAACCACTTGGCGATGCTGGCCTTGGAACAGGGGGCGACGCACCGATTGAGGGTGGCGACCAGCAGGTAGGTGCCGACGGAGGGGCCGGAGCCGCGCTTGGGGACATGGCGGTCGATGTGCTCGACGAGGCGCAGGCGTTGGGCGAGGCCGAGGAGGGCGGCGACGGCGCCGAACTCGCGCACGAGGGCGGCCGTGGGCTTGGGGTTGGCGTCGCCGCTCATGGCGGCGAGGATGTCGTTGGGTCGGCCGAGGTATTTTTGCCAGACGATCTTGGGTTTGCCGTCGACGCGCTTGCACTGGCGGGCGTAGTAGTAGGGTTTGCCGCGGATGGTTTTTTTGACGATGCTGACCATGACTGTTAGGTCATACGATACGTATTTAATGGTTCTATATCAATCGATATCATTCCGTATAGTTTGTCTTTTCATGAATAAATAGGATTTCAATCCGATGATTTTGGACAAAATATATTAGGTCATACTAAAACTGACCCGGCCCGCCCGGCGCCGGATGGAGGCTAATCGTATATGAAACAACGAGTTATGCTATTTCAGACAGCCCGGCAAGGGGTGTCGAGGGTACTGGAAACCGCTGAACGCGGTAAACTCGGGCTAGGTCGTCGCTGGTCTTCCGCAGGATCGCTTGGAAGCAGTCGTCGCAAACGCGCCTTGACGAGGAATAGCCGCCGCCGAGTTTCGGGATCTCGATGCAGGTTACGCCTGCGACCCATGGTTGGTGGCAACGGGAGCAATCCGATTTCTTGCGTACCGTGACTCGCTTCGGCCGACCGTTGGTGCTGCCGATGAGGGACGGCACGGGGCCTTTAGGTTTGGTTTTTTTCATACTCGGATATCGCCTTTCGCAACCGACGGAAAATGGTCTGAAGCACGTCGTCCAGATCGTCCAAAACGTACTTGAACTCCTCAGTGGTTGCTTGCGCGCGCTCTTTGCCAAGCCGCTTGTTGATCTCGGCGTTGACCATCATGACGGCGCCGACGTAGTTGTTTCTTCCGGAGAGATTGAGAGACTTGTATTTGTAGATGAGTTCCGTGCCTCCGATTTGAAGGTGGACACGGTTCAGAAGCAGTTTCGCAAGACGTTTGCCCTGTTCGTAGAGGCGTTTTTTGGCCTCTTCCCACTCTCGCTGGGGCTGAATGACGAAGGGCTCGGAAGGTGGCCGTTTGCGCAAAGGCGCGACTCGCGCGTTGCTCACCATCTCTTCGGCCTGGCCGGGGTCGAGGCCGAGGAGTCGGAGCCGGTCGCGAATGTCGTCGATGATCTGTTGGTCCTCAACGGTCGCGAAGTCTTCTTCCCAAAGAGATTCGACGATCTCGTCGTGGACGATAACGCGTTCGGCAGCGGTGAGTCTGGTAGAGCCGTCGAGGACATCGGCAGGGAGTTCGGGATCGTCCCCTCCGATGACGCGGTCCCAGAATGCTTGGTCGTCATTCTCAAATTGCTTGAATTCCTTCAGGCGTTCATCGAGGTTCATGCCGAGGTGGGTGACGATGTGGCCGACGTTGTCCGGGTGCATTACGTCGTTCTGGACTACCACGCGCATGATCCGGCCTACGAACTGAATGTATGGCGCGAGACTGCGGAAGGGGCGGAAGATCGCCGCAACGCTGAGTTTCGGGTGGTCGAAGCCTTCGCCGAGCATTTGAACTTGAACGATGCAATCGAGCGTGCCGTTGCGAAGAGCCGCAAGGACTGCCTCTTGGGCGTCGGGGCTCTGATTGCTGTGGATCACGTCGGAGCTATAGCCGCGTTCCTGGTACAGCGAGCGAACCTCTCGAGCGTGGTTGATGGAGCACGCGACGGCGATGAGCTGGTGCCGCGTGCCACTCTGTCGCAGTTCCTCGAGTTTTTCTAGGCTGCTGTCGACGATGTGCTGGTTGCAGGGTCGAGCGAGCGCTACGCCTCGGCTGAACCATTTCTCTTCCTTCAGCTTGAGGACCTGTTCCCGCGTGTAGATGCGACCGCGCTCGTCGGAGAATCCGAGTTCGATCTCGGACGGCACGACATAACTGGCCTTGAGCCGCTTGATGTAGCCTTTGAGTGTGGCGCTGCGAAACGGATAGCGGAAAACCAACTCGCCGTCGATCTCCTGTCGGTCACTGCGGAACGGCGTGGCAGTCATGTGGATGATCTTTGCGTTCGGGAATCTCTCGAGGACCCTTCGCCAGCTATCGGCGGCACTATGGTGTGCTTCGTCGATGATGATCATGTCGAAGAAGTCGTCGGAGAACTGTGCAAGCCACTTGTCGGCGTTGGTTGCGAGTTGCTGGATGTTGGTGATGACAATGTGCGACTTGGCGGCAATCGAGACGTTACCGCTGTCGAGAGTGCAGGCAAAGGGGCCAGCGACCATTTGGTCCGGGCCCAATACGCCCGTCTTGCGCCAGAAACACTTTTGGCGGTTGGTGATGTCCATCGCCTCGAACAGGCCCTCCTTGATAGGCAGATTCGGGGCGATGACCAGTGTCCGTCCTTCCGCGAGGCCAAGAGGAAGCAAGGATGCGAGTCCGGTCTTGCCGCAGCCGACGGGGATCTGGAGGATGGCCTTGTTCTTCCCGGCGCGGAAGAACTCGTACGTGCGGAGATAGCCGTCACGCTGGGGATCGCGGAGGGCTCCGTTGTCCTCGATGTTGAAATCCAGGCTGAGGAGGAAGGAGTCCAAAGGCTGGCTTGCGCGGACCCATGCGTCCATACTGGCTTTGTCGAAGACCCACTTCTTGCGGAGCTTGCGCGCGGGTATTCGACCTTCGCGGGCAAGTGCATAGAGCGCCGTCTTGCCCATGGACAGGTAGCCAGCGGCGTCCTCAAGCGAGAGCCATCGATCCGGTTCCATGTGAGCAACCCTCTCCAAATGACACGAAACGATAGCAAATGATAGGCATGTGGTCAATTCTGGGGGTTTTGCGCGCAAGGGGGAGTCTTGGGCCGGGGTTGGGCAGCGGCTTGCAGAGTTCGTAGTAGTGGTGAGGTGGATCGGTGGGAAAGATGTGCGCGTGGGCGGTGGCTACGTTTCGGTGTCGTCCTCGCGGCTTGTCGGTAGCGACTGCTCTCGCTAGAATCGGGGCTAACCGAGATGCGATACGCTCCTGCAGAGGTCAAATTCGTCCGGTTCGAAGCTGGCAGTGTCAACCCGACGCGTGTCCAATTGCGATGTTGGGCGCCAAGCGGCGCCGTTCGATGAATGGCGCTTTGGTGTTCTCGTCCGAGGCCGGCGGCAGGAGCCGCACGGTTCATGCCCTGAAGGATTGCTTGCCCGTTGATCTATCGAGAGCTCCTACCTGCGGACTGTCCGCCTACGGACGCGGAGGACATCGGCGACGTGGTCGACGTTTACCGACTGGTTCGGACGTTGCCGCCAACGGACTCGGACTTTCAATCGCAACGATTGGAACATCCGGAGAGGGCCTTCACGAACGTTTCGGAGTGCCAAGCAACAGGTCTTTCCGTCTTCACAAATGCAGGGGAAGCGCGAAAGAAGCTGCGGTCCGCGAAGTTCCGAGGGATGCATGTGTGTCGCGTGAGATTGAGGAGTGGTGCTGGTCGCATTCTGAAAACTGGGGGCGGTTCACACCACACGTGGTGGCCGTTCGCAGAGTTCGACATTCTCGATGAATGCGTACTGGACTGATATGAAAACTATCCGTCACGCAGCAACACTCGATTACTACGATGGGCCTATTTTGTTCGAGGGTCGTGATCGAATCGGAGGACGGTACTTGGCGGCCGCCGTGGATGACGCGGATGGCGGTGAACTCCTTTACGCTGTTGTCGGGGTGTCGCCGCCAGAACTGGCGCGGTTTCGTCGTGGTCTGGTCGATCTGCGCGAGGTGATGCTGGAGGCAGGTTCGGATGAGTGGTACGTGGCGTCATATAGCAGCGCGACGGAAGGCTTCGAGCTGAGACCGCAGCCAACGCCGCTTGCGAGGAGCGCTTATCTTCCGGACGAGGGATACACGCTCGATCCCGCAACCAGCAGTGACGTGGCTCTTCTGGACACGGCGCAACGGCGGAACAGTCTTGTAATCGAGTTGAGAGCGGAGCCTCCGGAAGGCACGGATGAGCACCGCATCCATGTGCACAGCCTCGTGAAGATGCTGGATCTCATGCAGAAGCTGGTGGGATACGGATATCGCGCGGCGGTGAAACGAGTGCCAAGGAACTTGCGCTCGACGACTCCGGTGGAAGAGGCAGTATTGATGGACGTGGTGGTACCGGCGGCCGCAGGGTCCTTTAGCGTACTGCTTGAGGCCGCGAGTGACGGTCCGGAAGGTCGAGGTGGTGAGCTCTCCCGAGGGTTGGAAGTTGTGGATGCGTTGTTCGCCGGCGCGAAAGCGCGAGGCGGTGTCAACGTGGTGACGCAGACCGGAGGTCGGCTGGCTAGCACCTACATGAAGTTGGTCAGCTTCGTCGCTGAAGAGCACGTGGGGTTCCGGTACTCGTGGGCGGAACCTTCGATGTCAAACGTTCGTAGAAACTCGATCAGTGTGGACGAGGCAAGGTATCTGTGCGATCTCATGGGCGAGGCGGCCAGCCTAGAGTCGCGCGAAGTGTCGGTTATGGGTCGTCTGGTGAAGGCTGACCTCAAGACGGGAGCTTGGGTACTGGAGTCGGCGACGGAGGTCTACAAGGGGGCCGCGGGGACGGACGGGTCGTTGCTTAGTGGCCTCGTAGTCGGGCAGGACTATCGGTTCTCGTGTACTGCGGAAATCGAAAGAAAGCGAGTGACCGGAAAGGAAGCGCGGACATTCCGTCTTGAGTCGTCGGAGCAAGTGTAGGCGGGTTGGTTTGTAGCGTGGCGAGCTTGGACGCTTTTGTCTCGGATGGGACTGGCGTTGCCGGGGGATAGCATGGTGTCACCTTTACGGCCTGATGGAGGCAGAGAGCGGGACACTAAAGCGGGTTGTGTCGTGGTGGGGGTCGCGTTTGCGGTAGGTGTGGGCG
Source organism: Candidatus Azophilus sp. (assembly GCA_965220425.1). Lineage (GTDB taxonomy): Bacteria > Pseudomonadota > Gammaproteobacteria > Pseudomonadales > Azotimanducaceae > Azophilus. The sequence goes on from OZ244830.1 coordinate 2,151,426, forward strand.
ATGGTTGATCTGCTTTCCGAAGACGACGGCCAATCCGGATCATTTGCGCGAACGGTGTCGCCGTATCTGGAAATGGGCGCGTACGAGGCGCTCTGGGATCGGGATGGGACCACATTCAAGCGGCTAGCGAGCCGCTTCGCGGAGGTGCCTGGCGTTTTGCCCTCGGAAATGGTGCCGTTTGAGGAGGCTTCTGATTACGCGGCGATGGTTTGTCGGCGTTTCGAGGAGGCAGGCGTCCGCCGATTCGGTGTGCGGGTCTACGGCGAGGCAGAGTATCCAGAGCGGCTGCGGGACGCGATGCACCCGGTGGAATTGCTGTATTTCTCGGGCCGGTGGGACCTCGCGTGGGAGACCTCCGTGGCCGTCGTGGGGACACGAAGTGCCAGTAGCGACGGATTGGCACGGACGCGCAAGTTGGTGAAGGCGCTTGTTGCGGACGGCTACACTGTAGCGTCCGGCTTGGCGGTAGGTGTCGACACAGCGGCACACGAAACGGCGATCGCGGTCGGAGGACAGACAGTGGCAGTGATCGGTACGCCGTTGTCGGCGGTCTATCCGAGAGAGAACGTGGACCTGCAGCGGAAGATTGCGGAGGACTACCTACTGATCAGTCAGGTGCCAGTGAAGCGGTACGAGAAACGGGACTTTCGGTGGAACCGCGCATTCTTCCCGGAGCGGAACGCTACGATGTCAGCGCTTAGTGTAGCGACGGTGATCGTAGAAGCGGGTGAGACGTCTGGAGCACTGATTCAGGGGCGGCAGGCTCTTGGACAGGGACGGAAGCTATTCATCTTGGACAGCTGCTTCCATCGTGGACTCGAATGGCCTGAGGAACTGGAGGCAAAAGGGGCGGTCAGGGTGAAGGAGTATGGCGACATCCAGGGGGCACTTCCCCCGCCGTGCGACAGCGGTTGACGAGCTAACCCGGCCGGACCACTACTACCTGGACGAGGACGACCGATGCGCTTTTATCGGCGAGTACACGGCGCGCGCGGGTTACCAGCACAGCGAAACCAATCGGCTCATCCTGAACCTCAAGAAGGGAATGGACCGGCGGGACAAGCGGGACTGGCGGTACAAGGGTATGGCGATCCGGCAGGCGGGCGGGACATTCGCGGCGGTTCTGAATGAGCGTACGTTGGACGACTACACGTTCGTGCCAATACCTCCCTCCAAGGCTCGTGAGGCTCCCGGGTACGACGACCGCATGGTACAGGTGGTCCGGGCGATTCGCCCCGGACGACCGGTGGACGGGCGCGAGCTGATCGTTCAGAGCGTGAGTACGGAGGCTGTTGTTGTTTCCTGAGTAGTTCCACCACAGATTTCGCGCTTTATTTCTGATGGATGAGTGCGGGATTTCCCGCGCTATTTCCCCACTGGCGTGCTACCTGGAGGCGGTGGGAGGTTTGGCGGGCTATGGTGTTGCCGGTCAGGCGGTCAGAACGGTAAATGGTCGTCGTCGAGGTGTTCGAGAGGGTGTTCGCCGGCACGCTCTTCGACGATGGCCTGGCGCTCGTAGGTGCAATGGTCATAGTTGATCAGGCGGGCGCAATAACGGTTCTCGATGGCATCGGCGAGGTCGCGGTGGAAGTCGCACAGATGCGCGGTGGCCTCGTCGGGAAGGTCTTCGGGCAGCGATAGAAGGTCGTTTGGGTCGACGTTCATGGCGACGGTGGATCTAGAGGCGGAGTTCGTCGAGGGCGTGCTGCATGTGTTCGGCGTCGACGGTGCGGGCCTTGGCGAGCGCGGCGGCGGAGAGCGCGTAGTGGGCGGTGCGGTTGATCGGTCTGGGCAGGCCGCGCGAGCTCTGGTAGAGGGCTTCGACCGCGGGCGGCTCGAACAGCGGCAGTTCGCAGCCGGCGAGGCGCAGGCGGTGGGTGAGGTAGTCGTCGAGTTCGTTGCGTTCGAGGCTGCCGATGTGGTGGCGGACGACGAGTCGTTGGCTGAGCGATTCGTGGACCGCCATGGCGAGTCGTCGGCGCAGTTCCGTGAGGCCGACGAGCAGCATACACAGGCGCTGGTCGGCGTCCATGTTGAAGTTGGTGAGCAACCTGAGGTCTTCGAGGACGTCGTTGCGCAGGTGCTGTGCCTCGTCGACGATAAGCACGGGCAGCTGCTTGGCCTCGGTGACGAGACGGGTGATCTCGTTGCGGATGGCGCGGTACGCGGTGGCACGGGAGCGTTCGGTGGGCAGCCCGAGCTCCCAGGCGATCGACTTGTACATGTCGAGGACGTTGCCGGTGGTGAGGGAGACGTAGTAGACGCGGTGCAGGCCGGGGTGGAGGCTGGCGGTGACGTATCGGCAGACGGTGGTCTTGCCGGAGCCGACCTCGCCGGTCAAGAGGCCGATGCCGCGCAGTTCGATGAGGTGCTTGAGGCGGACCTGGGCCTCGCGGTGGGCGCTGGACTGGAACAGTTCGTCGGTGTGGAGGTCGTTCTCGAAGGGCAGCCGGGTGAAGGCGAAGTGGCGGGTGTACATCAGTCATTGTCCTTGAGTTTGCGCAGGGCGATGGGGGATGGCGGCGGTTCGGGGGCGGGGTCGTCGGTCTGGATCTGCCAGGAGGGACGGACGCGCCGGACGGCGGTGTTGGCGTAGGCGTCGAGCACGGTGGCTTGGCCGGCGGGCTTGCTGTCATGGACGACCTGGAGGGGCCGGTTGGGCGGCGCCGCCGGATCGTAGCGGAGCACGACGGTCTGGCCGACGAGGAGGGCGTCGACCTCGTAGAGGCATCCGTTGAGGCTGACGGTGCGGTCCTTCATGACGCGGCGCTTGGCCTCGAACAGGAACAGGTCGTCGAAGTCGGGGTCGGGGTTGGGGTAGCGCACATCGGCGCCGGTGGCGGCCCAGCGGTCAAGCGGCGTCTCGCCGTCGAGGCCGCGGTGCGGGGACTGGTGGTATTCGCCTTCGACCCAGGCCCACAGCCGGCGGTTGAGGGCGTCGAGTCCGTCGATGGCGGCGAGGTCGAGGTGGGCGAGCCAGGATCCGCGAACGGTGCGGAAGTAGCGCTCGATTTTTCCCTTCCCGGCGGGCTGGTAGGGCCTGGCGTGGATGAGTGCGACGCCGAGTTTGGCGCACACCAGGGCAAGCTGGCGGGAGCGGTAGGCGGATCCGTTGTCGACGTAAAGTCGAGCCGGTTGGCCTCTGCGCAGGAGGGCCTGCTTGAACACGGGCAGGAAGGCGGCGGTGTTCTCGGCGAAGGCGAAGGCGGCGAAGGGGACGACGCGGGTGGCGTCGTCGATGAAGGCGATGAGGTAGGTCTTGCGGCGCTTTCGGCCATCGGCAACGGAGGGACCGTGCATGACATCGGACATCCACATTTCAGCGGCGTGCCGGTAGCTGAAGCGACGCCGGTCCGCAGCCGGCTCGCGGTTGCCACGGTCGAGGAGCCCTTCGCGGGCAAGCAGGCGATGGACGGTCGACGGGGCGAGATGGACGTCGGCCGGGAGATCGCGCTCGCCGGCGGCGTCGATCACGGCGCGCACGGACAGGGCCGGGTTGTCCTCCTTGATCGAGATCAACAGTTCGGTGACGTCCGGCGGCATGCGGCGGGCGCGGCCGCGGTCGCCGCGGTTCTTCGGATAGAGGGCGTCGAAGCCGCCCTGGCGGTGTAGGGTGAGCCAGTGGCGCATGGTCTCGGCGGCGACGCGGGTTCGGACGGTACCGGGGATGACATAGTCCTTCTCGGCCTTGGCGCGCAATCGTGCGCCGATGGCGGGCGTCCCGGGGGGCAGGTTGACCAGGTCCGCGATAACGCCATACCGGAAGAGCGCCACGGCCTGCCGGGTGTCGTCGTCGAGCGTTCTTGCCATGTCCGTGTCTCGTTCGCCGCCCTCGGCGGTCGGATGAGGTACACGTTAGGGTCTGGAGCGCGGCGGGTCATGCCCCACCGGTTGTTGGGACGGCAAATCGGGATGCCCACGGGTTGCGCCGTGGTGGGCGTATCCGAGTGGCGTCGGCAACGCCTCAAGTTGCGGCGCGGCCATCTCCCGCAGCCAGACGAGGGCGGCGTCGGTGCCGAGGTGGCGGCGGAAGGCGAGGATCGTCGGCGGACAGCCGGTGAGGCGCTCGGGGAGCAGGCCGCGCACCGTCGTCAGCGCCCGGCGCACCAGCCGGATGCGGCGCCGCAGCCAGCGCATGGCGCCCGGCGGTTCCGATCGCCCGGCGCGTAACGCCGCCGCGGCGGCTACGCTGGGGGAACGCTCGACGGCGGCCACGGCGTCCTCGAGTTCGGCGAGCGTGCCCGGCAGCCGCGCCGCCAGACAGTCCGGCAGCAGGCTGAACGTGGTGTGACTCTCGGGACAGTACCAGCGGGCAATCCGTGTGCCAGGCGGGGTTTTGCGTGCGTAGGTGCCGTGCCGTGCGAGTGAGCAGCCACCGCTCGGATGATGCGGACAGCGCACCAGGGTTGCATCACGCCAGCCTTGGGCCGTAACGTATTGCTCGCCGGTAAGCCCCGTCCTTAAACGAAGCTGCACCCGGCCGTGGCCCGGCGGAGTCATCGTCCGCGCGGGCCAACTTCTCCTTTTTCTAAAACGGGGTCAGCTTACCGGGCCGGGGAATCGCCATGAACCCGCTCCGCCCCCGCGCCGCTGCGTGGACGGGTCGAACGGCTGTTCAACGCAGGCGACTGCCTACCTTCGAGCCACGCCCCCTCCGCGGCGCGGGAACTGCGCTACACCTGGGATAACAATCCGGGCTTTCCCGCTTTGCTTCATGGCAGAAGCTCGATCGGCAGTCAGTCAATGTGGGAAATGATCCTGGGTTTCTAACAAGTCAATGCGGGAAACAACAGCTGTTCACGGCAGTACGCAAAGGCTTCGGCCGGAGCAACTGATCGAGATGTATCGGATAGACGAGCAAGTTGCCGAACCGACGCCGACTGCCTTGGTGGTCGTTGACGACGTGCTGACGACGGGCGCGCACTTCAAGGCGGCCCAGTCAGTGCTTGCCGAACGATTCCCTGGAGTATCGGTGTTCGGCCTTTTCGTTGCCCGGCGGGTGCCCGAGGCGGTCGACTTCGACCCGCTGTTCGAGTGACGCGAAAAGCGCCGCGTCGGAGCCTGCGGTTGTAATGTTGGCGGAGTTCGCGGCGAATCGACTACGAGTCGCGTCCTGTCGAGTCCAGTCGCCCAAGGATGGAAGCGACGGCTTGTCGGAGGTCATTGCGGGACGCTGGTGGATCAAGGTCGCCGGAGCAGGCGTCCGTGGCGCTGGAGTACCTAGCGCGAATCATGCGCCTGATCGCGGTCGGGCGGCTCGGTATCAGCCCTGTGTCTGGATCGGGATTAGCGGCGGCCCAGGCGTCGATGATCGCTACGTCGGGTGGGTACAGCCGAACAGTAGTCTTGCTGACGACGGGCACGATCAGGGATTCGCTGGCGTGGAAGAGGCTTCGGTACCGTTGGTGGCTCTTCGCGCCGGTAGCGGCCCCGGACTCAAAAGATCGAACCGCTGCGGTGCATCGATCGGCCGCGGCAGGTCGAGCTTCCGTGACGCTTGAACGGCGTACAGGATCGAGCGAATCGCGCCGAAATGGACGCGGTAGTACCTGAGATTCGGGTTCCACACGCGGACGTCCTTGGCGATCTCCGTGGCGGCTGCGACCTCAGCAAACACGCTGTCGAAGTGCGCGATGGCGGTTGCGAGCTTCATCAGCGGGGGAAACTGGGTCTCAAGGAAGACTCGGGCCGTGGTCGCTGGATCAGAGAGGGGCTTTGCCCCGTCCGGGATGGTGCGCTTCACGAAACGGTCGTTCTTGCGCCGCCAGCCGTTGATGCCCCGGACGGTGGTGTCGGCGTGGTGGGCGAGGTTGTCGAGGCAGACGTCGAGCGTGCCGGCGCGGCGCCGCAACAGGCCGGTTAGGATGAAGTGAGCAAACGAAATGCCTGGGATGCGGACGCCGTCGCCCGGGCGGGTTGGCGGCAGGCGACCGAGCCAGAGCTGCCTGGCCTGCATCGTGCGAAGTGTGAAGACGCGGGCGTCCGGTTTAGGAGTGACGTTGCGGAAGTCCCGCTCGATCTGTTCGGGTGTGGGCGCCGGGACGTTTGCGAACTTCGCCTCGGGGGAGGAGAGAAAGCGGACCCCGTGGTTCGACTCGAAGATGTCGTTGCCGTCCGAATCGACGGCGTCCCGCGGTAGGGTCAGGGGCGTCTCGGTGGTCACTTGGGCGTCCGTTCGGTGGGCTGCACTTGTCAATTAACGTGCTGAAAATAATAGCGTTTTCATGCTCTTAGACCAACGTGCGCACCATCGCGAAGACCCGTGCGGACCGGCGCAGGCTCAGCGTGGGCGCCGATAGCGTTGCCCGTATATCGCGGGCGGGCGCACGAGGGTCGACGGCTTGACGGGGCGGAGAGAAGCGTCCGGCCATAGGTACTCGGGTAGGGTAACAAGGCCGTGGCAGGTGACGTTCGCGTCGCCGGTGAGCGCTGGGAAGGCGTGCCGGTCCTCTTGTCGGTCGGCGCGGTTGACGGCGAGCACACGCGCGGCGCGCATGGCGGACTTAATGGCCGTGGGCGCGAGACGGCGTTCGTCGGCGAAGGGCAGCGCGACGTGGGGCCACACGAGGAAGGCGCCTACCTCCAGCAGGTGGACGAGAGAGCGCTCGCCGTTGGTGGTCTGCGCGCCGGAGCGTAACGCCTGGACGAGGTGGTCACGGAATGCGATCCAGGCGGAAATCGCCTCCACGTGGATGTGCAACGGTTCGGCTCTGGCGGGGAAGAGCGCGTCGACGTCGAGGGGCTGCCCGGTGGCGTCGGGGGCGGGTCCGGGTAGAAGAAAGGGCTTGGTTTGTTGCGTGGGGCGCAAGCTGTTTTCGCTCATGAGGCTGGCGGCGTACTCCGCGGCGTGGCCGATACGCACGGTAGCGGCGCCGTGGTCGCCGATGTCGGGCCGCCGCGCTGCCGGAGACCTGGGCCGGGCGGTGGCGTGCGGAGCTGACGCGGCGGGCAGGCCGTGAAGGAGGTCAGCCACAGGTGGTGCGTTCCGGCGATGCCGGGGTGGCTTGGAGGGCCGAGGGCACCGGGTGTGGGTTTCGGTTGACGCTGTGGGGGCTGGCGAGGTGGTGGCGGGGCTCGGTGTTTGCGTGGACCTCGCTTTGGCGCGGTTGTCGGACGCAGATCCCGTTGTCGGGAAACGGGTAGCCTCGGGGTGTGGCCCTTGAGACGCCGAGTGCGGTGGCGAGACAGCGTGGTGCGGTGGACGTTGGTCCGCAGGGGTGGTTGCGGAGACGTTGTGATCTGTGCGAGAGCGCTCCGGTGTGACCTGTCGTGGACGACCTCGGCCGAGCGCCGCACGTAGAGTTGAGAGTGTGCGCGCGAGGAACCCGGTTCGGTTCTCGGGCGCCGGCGGCGTGGGGGGCGGACGGGCCGGGGCGTCTCGGAGGGCAGGCGGGGGATCGTCGTTAGGGGCGTACCGAGGCGCTTGGCGCTCATTCGCGAATCCGTCGACCACGGGGCCGACGATGTCGAGGAGTTCGTTGGGGGCGGTGTCGGTGAAGTATTTGGCGAGGAGCGTTTGCGCGAGGGGTTCGCGCGCAATCCAGCGGCGACCCTGGGCGGGGACGATGGTGTGAAAGAGCGCGGCGCGCCGGTTGGACTCACCCGCCTCCGGGGTGGCTTCTGGATCGGCGAGGAACCGTGCCCAGGCATCGGGATCGGCCGACCGATCGGCGCGGTCGAGAGCGAGCAGGGCGAAGGCGTGCTCGACAAGGATGGTGATCGCGACCGCGTAGCTGGCGCACTCGCGGATGCGCCAACTGTCCTCCGCCTGGGTGAAGCGCGGGAGGATGAAGGCGCGGCGTCGCTTGAGGGCGGCCTTGAGCGCGAAGAGCAGCGCCCGTCTGGCGGCGTTTGGGTCGGGTAGATCGGCGTAGCTGGCAAAGGCGGCGGCGATGGCGGGCGAGTAGGTCGAGGCGAAGTCGGCGTCGGGCAACGAGGTCAGGTTGCGCAGAAACCGTGCGGGTTCGTTGCCGGCGGGGGCCAGCTTGGCTAGCTCGGATTGTCGGCGACTTCGATCGGTGGATTTGGCTGCTTGCAGCATGGGTGATCCAATCGTAGCGCAAGACGGCGCGGAAGGCGTCTCTCGGGTAGACGGCGAAAAGGCGGCGGGAATCGGCGACAATGAGGCATGGGTCGACGGATCGGAAACGGAGGCGGTGGCAGCGGAGCAGTTCGGTAACGGTAGCCGCGGCGTAGGGGTGGTCGGGGACGACCTAGAGGCGCTGGCGGACGCCGTCGGCGGGCTCCTGGAGTCGCTCGCGGACCGCGAACCGACGGGGGCGGCGGACGACGGCTCGGGCCTCCCATTCGGCATGGCCGAGGCGGCTGGGACGTTGGGGGTGGAACGGTCTCGGCTCCGTCGGCTGGCTGCGGACGCGGGCGTACGGCTGACCGGTCGCGGGGCGGCGCGTTTGAGCCTCCGGGAGATGAACGCGCTGCGGGATGTGCTGGGGCAACGCCGCGGCCGAGGGGACGCGGCTCCCGTGCGGGTGGCGGTGCAGGCGTTCAAGGGCGGCGTGGGCAAGAGCACGCTCGCGGTGCATCTTGCCCAGTACCTCGGCCGGGAAGGCTACCGGGTGCTGCTGGTGGACTGCGATCCCCAGGCGAGCGCGACGGCGAGTTTCGGACACGTCCCGGACCTCGACTTCGGGGAGGAGGACACGCTCGTGCCATACGTGCTCGGGCGCGAGAAGGCGGTTGGCTACGCGATCCGGCAGACGGCCGTCGACGGCGTCGACCTGGTGCCTGCGTGCATCGGCCTGCAGGCGGCGGACCTCGAGCTGTTCCGCATGACGCTGACAGCGTCACGGCCCGAGCAGGTAGCGGGCGTGTACGGCCTGCTGGGGCGCGGCGTGGCGACGGTGGAGGACGCGTACGACGTGGTGGTGCTGGACTCGGCGCCCGCACTGTCAATGCTATCGGTGGCCGATCATGGTGGCCGCGACGGGAGTGGTGGTGCCGGTGCCGCCGACCGCGCTGGACCTCGCGAGTGCCGAGCAGTATCTGCGGATGGCCGGGGACGTGCGCGGTCGTCTGGGCGGACGCGGCTACGCGTTCGTGCGGCTGGTTGCGAGCCGCGTGGACCGGACGAAGCGGCGGCAGATGGAGACGCTGGAGCTGATGCGGGAACGGTTGGGTGAATACCTCGCACGGGCGCCATTGCTCGTCGCCGGCGCCATTCCGGATCGGGCTGCCCATGGGGGGACCGTGCTGAGCGGCTCCGAGCGTCCGGACCGCCGGATTCTCGGCTGGCTGTTGCCGGCGCTGGCGGAGATCGAGGGCGAGATCGTGCGTGCTTGGGAGCAGACCGATGGCTGACGATGACAGGGGCGGCAAGCCGCTGGGCGCGGGGCGACGGCGCGAGAGCCGAAGAGAGGCACCCGGGGCGCGGATGTTCATGGAACGCGAGGCTGCTGGGAAGAGCGGGAATCGACCGCTGCCCCCGGCGCTGCAGCCGTTGGACCGCTCGGGCGGGGCGACGGAGGTGGTGCACGTCGAGGCGTTCGAGCCTTCGGAGGTCCGACCGTGGCGGTTCCACAATCGCGCTGGATCCGGTATGGACGGCGAGTCGCTGGATGCGCTTGGGGCGTCGATCCGGCGAGACGGCCAGCAGCAACTCGGGCTCGCGCGACGATTGCCGCCGGGGGATGCGCATAAGGTCGAAGTGATATTCGGGGTGCGCCGGCTGGAGGCGTGCCGCCGTGCGGGGGTGCCGTGGCGCGCCGAAGTGCGGGAGGCCGCGTTCTCGGACAGTCAATGCGCGGCGCTGATGCACGGCGAGAACGAGTGGACCGAAGGGGTGTCCTACCTCGAGAACGCGCTGCAGTGGAAGGCGATGCTCGATGCGGGGGTGTTCGCAAGCCAGTCGGCGCTGGCCGAGGAGCTCGGTTGCCACCGCGCTAGGGTGTCGCGGGCCCTCAAGACCGCGTCGGTACTGTTTGGGGAACCGTGGATCGAGCGCCTGGTGCGGCCCATGATGCACGGGTTCGCCGGCAGGGCGGCGGACCGCCTCGCGGAGGCGTGCGCTGACGAGACGCATCGCGCAAAGGCCATCCCCCGAGCCGAGCGCCTGGACGCGGGGGACGTGACCGCCGATGGACTCTACAAGCGCCTGTTCGCCGAACCCGACCGCCCCGAGCGCCGGAAGCCGGTGTTCGTGCGCTGGAAGGGTCGTGCCGGCAGCGGCGTCGTGGCGGCTCGGATCGATCGCGACAAAGCCGGGAACTGGTCCGTAAACGTCCGCGCGCACGAGCAGTCGTCGGCGCAGCAGGCGGAACTCGCCGAGCACGTGGAAGCCGTGCTTGCGGCGGAGACGGAAGCGGCCGCGGGGGTTCGTCTCGGGAGGCGCTTGGCGGCCACGTTGACGCCTGAGGACGCCAAGGAATCGGACCGTGCGTGGCTGGAGGGTTGCGTTTGGTCGGCTGCGAGGGCGAGTGGACTGGATTGGGACCGTTGGCGGTGCGCGGCGGTGGCGGAGGTGTTGCGCAGGCAGCCGGACGGGTGGGAACTTGCGGTTGTCCGCGCCGTGGGTGGTCCGGATTCGGACGCGGCGGGCCACGGGGAAACGGAGGACAAATAGGTGAGGCCGCTCGTAGAGTGGAGGTGCACTGAGGAGGCATCGCCAAGGGTTTCGCCGGCAGGAGGTGCTGGAGGCGAGCGTGAACTCGGTAATCTTGATTGGTTGAGTGGGGACTGTATGACAGCCGACGGTCGTTGCTTCGCTATGCAGCTAGAGGGGCGGAGAGACTCCACGAAGTGGAGCCGCGGTGAGCGTTTCGCTAGGCCATTGTTTTGAACACGAGAGCTCCTGCGCGTGCAGTTCGCGCGGGGGCTTCCGAGGATCATAGGCCCGGGTATCGTCAACGAAGAAAACGCGTATGCGTTGATGTCTAGCGAAAGAGCCCCGTGGGAGTATGAGTGTTGTTTCCTGAGTAGTTCCACCACAGATTTCGCGCTTTATTTCTGATGGATGAGTGCGGGATTTCCCGCGCTATTTCCCCACTGGCGTGCTACCTGGAGGCGGTGGGAGGTTTGGCGGGCTATGGTGTTGCCGGTCAGGCGGTCAGAACGGTAAATGGTCGTCGTCGAGGTGTTCGAGAGGGTGTTCGCCGGCACGCTCTTCGACGATGGCCTGGCGCTCGTAGGTGCAATGGTCATAGTTGATCAGGCGGGCGCAATAACGGTTCTCGATGGCATCGGCGAGGTCGCGGTGGAAGTCGCACAGATGCGCGGTGGCCTCGTCGGGAAGGTCTTCGGGCAGCGATAGAAGGTCGTTTGGGTCGACGTTCATGGCGACGGTGGATCTAGAGGCGGAGTTCGTCGAGGGCGTGCTGCATGTGTTCGGCGTCGACGGTGCGGGCCTTGGCGAGCGCGGCGGCGGAGAGCGCGTAGTGGGCGGTGCGGTTGATCGGTCTGGGCAGGCCGCGCGAGCTCTGGTAGAGGGCTTCGACCGCGGGCGGCTCGAACAGCGGCAGTTCGCAGCCGGCGAGGCGCAGGCGGTGGGTGAGGTAGTCGTCGAGTTCGTTGCGTTCGAGGCTGCCGATGTGGTGGCGGACGACGAGTCGTTGGCTGAGCGATTCGTGGACCGCCATGGCGAGTCGTCGGCGCAGTTCCGTGAGGCCGACGAGCAGCATACACAGGCGCTGGTCGGCGTCCATGTTGAAGTTGGTGAGCAACCTGAGGTCTTCGAGGACGTCGTTGCGCAGGTGCTGTGCCTCGTCGACGATAAGCACGGGCAGCTGCTTGGCCTCGGTGACGAGACGGGTGATCTCGTTGCGGATGGCGCGGTACGCGGTGGCACGGGAGCGTTCGGTGGGCAGCCCGAGCTCCCAGGCGATCGACTTGTACATGTCGAGGACGTTGCCGGTGGTGAGGGAGACGTAGTAGACGCGGTGCAGGCCGGGGTGGAGGCTGGCGGTGACGTATCGGCAGACGGTGGTCTTGCCGGAGCCGACCTCGCCGGTCAAGAGGCCGATGCCGCGCAGTTCGATGAGGTGCTTGAGGCGGACCTGGGCCTCGCGGTGGGCGCTGGACTGGAACAGTTCGTCGGTGTGGAGGTCGTTCTCGAAGGGCAGCCGGGTGAAGGCGAAGTGGCGGGTGTACATCAGTCATTGTCCTTGAGTTTGCGCAGGGCGATGGGGGATGGCGGCGGTTCGGGGGCGGGGTCGTCGGTCTGGATCTGCCAGGAGGGACGGACGCGCCGGACGGCGGTGTTGGCGTAGGCGTCGAGCACGGTGGCTTGGCCGGCGGGCTTGCTGTCATGGACGACCTGGAGGGGCCGGTTGGGCGGCGCCGCCGGATCGTAGCGGAGCACGACGGTCTGGCCGACGAGGAGGGCGTCGACCTCGTAGAGGCATCCGTTGAGGCTGACGGTGCGGTCCTTCATGACGCGGCGCTTGGCCTCGAACAGGAACAGGTCGTCGAAGTCGGGGTCGGGGTTGGGGTAGCGCACATCGGCGCCGGTGGCGGCCCAGCGGTCAAGCGGCGTCTCGCCGTCGAGGCCGCGGTGCGGGGACTGGTGGTATTCGCCTTCGACCCAGGCCCACAGCCGGCGGTTGAGGGCGTCGAGTCCGTCGATGGCGGCGAGGTCGAGGTGGGCGAGCCAGGATCCGCGAACGGTGCGGAAGTAGCGCTCGATTTTTCCCTTCCCGGCGGGCTGGTAGGGCCTGGCGTGGATGAGTGCGACGCCGAGTTTGGCGCACACCAGGGCAAGCTGGCGGGAGCGGTAGGCGGATCCGTTGTCGACGTAAAGTCGAGCCGGTTGGCCTCTGCGCAGGAGGGCCTGCTTGAACACGGGCAGGAAGGCGGCGGTGTTCTCGGCGAAGGCGAAGGCGGCGAAGGGGACGACGCGGGTGGCGTCGTCGATGAAGGCGATGAGGTAGGTCTTGCGGCGCTTTCGGCCATCGGCAACGGAGGGACCGTGCATGACATCGGACATCCACATTTCAGCGGCGTGCCGGTAGCTGAAGCGACGCCGGTCCGCAGCCGGCTCGCGGTTGCCACGGTCGAGGAGCCCTTCGCGGGCAAGCAGGCGATGGACGGTCGACGGGGCGAGATGGACGTCGGCCGGGAGATCGCGCTCGCCGGCGGCGTCGATCACGGCGCGCACGGACAGGGCCGGGTTGTCCTCCTTGATCGAGATCAACAGTTCGGTGACGTCCGGCGGCATGCGGCGGGCGCGGCCGCGGTCGCCGCGGTTCTTCGGATAGAGGGCGTCGAAGCCGCCCTGGCGGTGTAGGGTGAGCCAGTGGCGCATGGTCTCGGCGGCGACGCGGGTTCGGACGGTACCGGGGATGACATAGTCCTTCTCGGCCTTGGCGCGCAATCGTGCGCCGATGGCGGGCGTCCCGGGGGGCAGGTTGACCAGGTCCGCGATAACGCCATACCGGAAGAGCGCCACGGCCTGCCGGGTGTCGTCGTCGAGCGTTCTTGCCATGTCCGTGTCTCGTTCGCCGCCCTCGGCGGTCGGATGAGGTACACGTTAGGGTCTGGAGCGCGGCGGGTCATGCCCCACCGGTTGTTGGGACGGCAAATCGGGATGCCCACGGGTTGCGCCGTGGTGGGCGTATCCGAGTGGCGTCGGCAACGCCTCAAGTTGCGGCGCGGCCATCTCCCGCAGCCAGACGAGGGCGGCGTCGGTGCCGAGGTGGCGGCGGAAGGCGAGGATCGTCGGCGGACAGCCGGTGAGGCGCTCGGGGAGCAGGCCGCGCACCGTCGTCAGCGCCCGGCGCACCAGCCGGATGCGGCGCCGCAGCCAGCGCATGGCGCCCGGCGGTTCCGATCGCCCGGCGCGTAACGCCGCCGCGGCGGCTACGCTGGGGGAACGCTCGACGGCGGCCACGGCGTCCTCGAGTTCGGCGAGCGTGCCCGGCAGCCGCGCCGCCAGACAGTCCGGCAGCAGGCTGAACGTGGTGTGACTCTCGGGACAGTACCAGCGGGCAATCCGTGTGCCAGGCGGGGTTTTGCGTGCGTAGGTGCCGTGCCGTGCGAGTGAGCAGCCACCGCTCGGATGATGCGGACAGCGCACCAGGGTTGCATCACGCCAGCCTTGGGCCGTAACGTATTGCTCGCCGGTAAGCCCCGTCCTTAAACGAAGCTGCACCCGGCCGTGGCCCGGCGGAGTCATCGTCCGCGCGGGCCAACTTCTCCTTTTTCTAAAACGGGGTCAGCTTACCGGGCCGGGGAATCGCCATGAACCCGCTCCGCCCCCGCGCCGCTGCGTGGACGGGTCGAACGGCTGTTCAACGCAGGCGACTGCCTACCTTCGAGCCACGCCCCCTCCGCGGCGCGGGAACTGCGCTACACCTGGGATAACAATCCGGGCTTTCCCGCTTTGCTTCATGGCAGAAGCTCGATCGGCAGTCAGTCAATGTGGGAAATGATCCTGGGTTTCTAACAAGTCAATGCGGGAAACAACAGTATGAGCAAGAGAGACGTTTTGACAACTGAATTGGCGAGACGAGTGTTCGCAGAGACGCATGCCAACACGGCCACGGTTAACGACCACGAACCGAAGGCGTGGCGTGACGTTCTGCGGCGGCAGGCAGCGCATTCGTCCGGAGGACAGCATGGCAGCAACGCAAATCGAGTGGACAGACGCGACATGGAACCCGGTTGCGGGATGCTCAATCATCACTGCAGGGTGTACAAATTGCTACGCGATGGAGATGGCGAGGCGCTTGGAAGCCATGGGTATCGAGAAGTATGCGGGCCTCACGAGGAAGACACGAACCGGTGCAGTTTGGAACGGTATCGTACGGGAGGACCGAGCAGCGCTATCCATTCCCTATCGTTGGCGAAAGCCAAGAAAGATCTTTGTAAACTCTATGAGTGACCTGTTTCATGAGCTAGTCAGCGACGACTTCATTCGGAGCGTTTGGCAGGTTATGCAAGCGACACCCCACCACCACTACCAAATCCTCACCAAGCGCCCCGACCGCCTGCTGGAACTTGCGAGGACTCAGCTAGGGGACGTCCTCCCCAACGTCTGGCTTGGCACAAGCATCGAGAACCGCAAAGTCGTTGACCGCGTCGAACATCTGCGAAGGGCCCCGGCGGCGGTTCGTTTCATATCGTTTGAACCGCTCATCGGGCCAGTAGGAACAATCGATCTCACCGGTATCGATTGGGCAATCGTTGGAGGAGAGAGCGGCAAACGAGCTCGTCCAATTCGGGAGGAATGGATTGATGAGATTTACGCGCAATGTACCGCCACCGGTATGGCGTTCTTTTTCAAGCAGTGGGGCACATGGGGCAAGGACAATAGGAGGCGCTCAAAGAAGGCCAATGGGCGCGAGTATCGAGGTAGACTTTGGAACGAAATGCCTATTGTAGTGCACGACGACCGCTCTCAACTATAGACACGCAGGAGGGGAAGTAGGTTGGTACGTAAAGTTTACAACTGGATTTCCGGCGCACCGCTCGAAGAGCATTCGAAGCGCAAACATAAAATCCTGCGCGAGTACGTCTTCGACTATCTTATCGTTCGCTGCAAGCTACCCCGACAAGTGAAGTTTCGGCTCGCAATTGTCGACGGTTTTGCAGGAGGAGGACGCTATCAGTGCGGCACGCCAGGGTCACCGCTCATCTTCATTGAGGAGATGAAGCGCGCCACTGAGGCAGTGAATAACCTTAGATTCGCCCAGGGGTTTGGGCAGGTCGAGGTGGAGTGCCTTTTGGTTTTCAACGACACCAGCCGCGATGCGATTGGCCTGTTGAAGACACACGCAGCCCCACTGTTCGCCGAGGTTGCCGCAACGTGCCCGCAGTTGCATCTTCAAGCTGAGTACATTAGTGAGCCATTTGAAGCAGCGTATCCGAAAGTCAAAGGCATCCTCGCAAAAGGACGATACCGAAACGTCCTGTTTAATCTGGATCAATGCGGCGATAGCCATGTTGAACGCACGACGATCATCGACATCATGCGGTCATATCCTTCTGCCGAGATCTTCTACACCTTTATGATAAGCTCCTTGTTGGCCTTCCTCCAACACAATGAGCCGCAGCAGCTTCGAAAACGGCTTGAGCACTTGGGCGTGACGCTAACAGATATTCAGGCGCACAATGGGCTGATGACCAAAAGCAGTTGGTTGGGAGGAGCTGAGCGAATTGTTTTCGATGCATTTCGTTTGTGCGCTCCCTACGTCAGTCCTTTTTCAATCAATAATCCGGATGGGTGGCGGTATTGGCTGATTCATTTCGCCAACGCTTATCGCGCGAGACAGGTCTACAACAATGTTCTGCGTGTCAATGCGAGCTTGCAGGCCCATTTCGGGCGGTCTGGATTGAACATGCTGCATTACGATCCAAGAGATCATGACGGGGCGCTATACCTCTTCGATGACGATGGCCGATCATCGGCGAAGGAGCAACTTCTAGGCGATATCCCTCGGTTAGTGACAGAGTCAGGAGATGCGATGTCTGTAGTCGACTTCTACGAAGAGATATACAACTCGACGCCGGCGCATGCCGATGATGTGCACGCCGCCATCATCGAAAGCCCGGATCTCGAGGTGCTGACTCCCGCAGGTGGGGCGCGAAGGAAAGCGCACACAATTGGGATTGAAGACGTCATAAAGCTTCGGAGGCAGCGTAGTTTCTTTCCGATGTTTCTAGATGACGCGACGTGGAGGAGTGTCTAGTGCCTTCGCGCAAGCGCCACGATCCAGCATGGAGGGAGTTCGAGTTGTTGGTGAGCCGGCTCGAGGCAGACGCGGGTCCGGCGGGGTTGACTGTGAAGTCTCCCGACAGAATTCGATCAAAGGTAACGGGGCGGCTGCGTGAGGTCGATGGAAGTATTCGCTATCGGATAGGCAGTGTGGAGGTGCTTATCACGCTGGAGTGTCGACGTCGGACGAGAATTCAGGATGTGACCTGGATCGAGCAGCTGGCAAGCAAACGGATGGCGGTGGGAGCTGATCGAACGGTTGCGATTAGTGCGTCAGGGTTTACTGAGGATGCACGAGTGATGGCGGAGGCAAATGGTATATCACTCAGAAAGCTCTCGGACTTGAGCATCGTTGATGTAAACTCGTTGCTCCGGTTGGATTTCGTACTGTTCTGGCACAAAGTGAGCGCTTTAGCTCGAATCGGTGTTCGCGAGTTTCGTTCTCTCGACTGGACGGTGCCAGATCCGGAAGATGTTGACGTTTGGTTGCCGAAAGACACGGATCCGTTCGCGGCAATCTTCCATAGCGAAAAGACCGGGGAGAGTTGGTGTCTAAACGATCTTTGGCTCGAACTTCAGGAGGCGACGGACCCGTTTGATGGTGTGGAGAAGGCACAGCCTCCGGTACTTCGAACGGCTTGCTTTCCATATCCCGGGACGGTTACGGTCACGGCGAACGGCGAAGACTACGTAGTTGGTGATGTACTGCTTACGATAGCGTTGTGGATCGAGTCTGAGCAGGTTTCTCTAGATGCTGCAACGAGGGTCGAGTACGCGATAGACGATTCGACCGCCTTTCAGCGCGTAGAGTTTGCCGCACGGCGGCGTGATGGTCATGCGCGGCGTGTTTCACTTCAGATACCGAAGAACTTAAAGGATATGGCCGATCTGCGGAAGGGAGGCGATTGGGGCCAAGACGAAGGATTATGAGCCCTCTGTGCTTGCCCGGACGTACTGAGATGGCCCGTTGCCGGTTGGTTCCGGTGCGGCGACCGGCTTCCTCAAGTTTAGTTGGTGGCGGATCGTAGAGACTAAGGGCGCTGAAAATCTTCGTGGGGCAGATGAACGCGCGTGCTCAAGGGAGCAAATCCGGCAGATTGACTAGCTTCGTCGGTTTATCCGGTTGTCACACGGCTGGAGAGGGGGTGGAACGCTACGATAGGATGTAGTCCGCCCAATGCTGCATCAGGTCGCGGCGTTTCTCGAGGAGGTCGCTTCGGAAGTACGCCGCCTCCACCTCGTCGGCGACTTGGTGCGCGAGCGCAGCTTCCATGACAGCGCGCGGAAACGAGGTCTGTTCGGCGGCCCAGTCGCGAAACGAGGACCGGAATCCATGCGGTACTGCGGGAACGTTGTTCTCGCGGAGGAGCTTGCTCAGCGTAACGTCGCTCATGGGTTTGCCCCTGGCGCTGGGGAACAGTAGGCCGCTCTCGTCGGCGATGGCTTGTGTCTCGGAGAGGACGGATAGGGCGGAGTCGCTGAGGGGCACCCTGTGTTCGTCGCCGGCTTTCATGCGCGTAGGCGGGATCGTCCAGAGCGCGTCGTCGGTGTCGATCTCGGTCCAGGTGGCGCCCCGCACCTCACCGCTTCGGGCGGCTGTAAGCACGAGAAAGCGGAACGCGAGTTTGGTTCCGAGCCAGGCGTTCGTGCCGGCGACGATGGACAGGGCGTCGGCGACCTGATCGTAGGGAAGCGCGGCCTGGCGCTTGACGCGCTGTTGCTCTCCGCGTCGGTTGGGTAGGGCGGCGCTGGCCTGGTCGATGGGGTTGTCGGTACGGTGTCCCTCCGCGATGGCGAGCTTGAAGATGGCGGAGAGACGCCGTTTGGCCTTGCGGCCGGTTTCGCGTTTGGTGTTCCACAGCGGGGCGAGCGCAGAGATGCAGTCTGCGCTAGTGACCTCGTCCACGCGCAACTCGAGGATGTCGTTGGCGTGTCTCCTCAGCGGAACCTGTCAACGACTTTGAGACACTGACGGTTACGATTTACTGAGCAATTTCTCCAGTTGTGGATGTCGCGGGTGGATTGATCCAGACCGCTTGGGGGTAAGCGGTCACGCTGAGGCGTCATTGTCGGCCGGCTGATTTTCCGGTTGCCTTCGTCGTTCCCATGACGAAGGAGAATCCATTCGATGAGTGACGTAAAAAGGGCGGTGGTAAAGCGCTCTCCAGACCAGTGGCGGGCGATCGTGTCGCGCTTTGAGCGCAGCGGTCAGGGCTGCCGCGAATTCTGTATGGCCGAGGATCTGGCGCCGAGTACGTTCTGGTGGTGGCGGCGCAAGCTGGGCCGGACCGGTTCCGCCGGCGCGACGGTCGATGCGGCGGTTTTCGTGGAGTTGGCGGACGATCGGCCGGCGGCGCCAGTGTGGGATGCGGAACTGGAGCTCGGCGGCGGCGTGGTGCTGCGGGTACGGCGTCCGGAGTCGTGCTGAGCCTGGATGGCCGGCGCCGCATCTGGTTATGCACCATTCCGACGGACATGCGGCGCTCGTTCGACGGGCTGTCTGCACTGGTGCGCAATGAACTGGGCGCGGATCCGACGAGCGGGAACTGGTTCGCCTTTGTAAATCGTCGTCGTACGATGATGAAGGTTCTCGCCTTCGACGGTGACGGTTACTGGATCTGGTCGAAGCGTCTGGAGGTGGGTCGGTTTGCGACGCGGGGCGAGACCGGTACCGGGAAAGTCGCGCTCAGCCGCACCGCGCTGCTGGCATTGATCGAGGGTACCGACATCGTCATCAAACGCCAGCGAAAACGCTACAGAAAGGCTGCTTGACGGACTCGCGGATGGTATAATCCGGGCTTCGCAGCGATGGACGCCAAAGACGTTGTCGAGCGCCCGCATCGACGTTCTGCAGCAGGAGAACGCACTACTGAGTGCGATGGTCGCCGACCTCGGCGAACGGCTTTCTGAAGCCACCGGAGAGCTGCAGTCCGCGCTTGGCCGGATCACCCAACTGCAGCAGCAGGTCGACTGGTTCAAGCGGCAGTTGTTCGGCCGCACTTCGGAGAAGCGCCTGGAGTTCGATTCGGTGGAGCAGGCGAACCTGTTCGCGGCGCTCGGTATCGAGACGCCGCCCGAACGGGAGGTCCCCACCCAGGAGATCCGCTACCGCCGGCGGGAAAAACGCCGGGACGGGGCGGTCAACGAGAGTGGGTTGCGCTTCGACGAGACGGTGCCGGTCGAGGTGATCGAAGTTGTTGACCCCGCCATCGAGGCGATCCCCGAGGCCGAGCGGGAGGTCATCGGCGAGAAGGTCAGCCACCGCCTGGCGCAGGAGCCCGGCAGCTACAAGGTGCTGAAGTACGTGCGTCAGGTCATAAAGCGCCGGGACACAGGCGAAATGTTGACGCCTTCGACGCCGCCGAACGTACTGGAACGCACCTGCGTTGACGTGAGCTTCCTGGCCGGGATGCTCGTTGACAAGTTCCGTTATCACCTGCCGCTGTATCGACAGCACCAGCGCCTGGCCGATGCCGGCATCCGGGTCAGCCGAAGCAGCCTGACGAACTGGGCGGGCCGCGCCGTGGACCTGCTGGAACCCGTCACCGCGGCACAGGCCGCGCATATCCGGCAAGGCGGCGTGATCGCCATGGACGAGACCACGATCAAGGCGGGCCGCGCGGCGCCTGGGAAGATGCGTAGCGCCTACTTCTGGCCGATCTACGGGGAGTCGGACGAGATCGTCTTCCATTACGCTCCGAGCCGGGCGCACAAACATGTGGAAGCGTTTCTCGGAGACTTCAGGGGCACGCTGTTGAGCGACGGGTACGCGGCCTATGCCGCTTATGCAAAGCGGCAGGACATCACGCACGCTCAGTGTTGGGCGCACTGTCGACGAGGCTATGTGGATGCCAGGGAAAGCGAGCCGGAGGGCGTGGCGGAAGCGCTGTCGCTGATCGGCGCGATCTACGTTCATGAGAAGCGCATTCGCAAGAAGAAACTCGACGGTCCGGCGAAACTGGCGTACCGGCGGGAACACAGCACCCTGGCGGTGGACGCATTCTTTGCCTGGTGCAAAACACAGCGCCAGCGACCGGATCTGTTGCCGAGCAACCCGTTTTCCCAGGCGCTTCAGTATGCGGCGGAGCGGGAAGCCGGGTTGCGGGTGTTCCTTGAGGATCCGGCCGTGTCCCCGGATACGAATCATCTGGAGCGCAGCATTCGCCAGATTCCGATGGGTCGGCGGAATTGGATGTTCGCGTGGACGGAGTTGGGCGCTCGGCGGATAGGCGTGATCCAGAGCCTGCTGGTTACCTGCCAGTTGCAGGGTGTCGATCCGTACCCCTACCTCGTCGATGTTCTGCAGCGGGTCGGTCAACATCCCGCGAAGCGAGTCAACGAGCTGACGCCGCGGGTCTGGAAGACGCTGTTCGCGGATCGGCCGTTACGTTCCGACCTCGGCCGCACCCGAGACCCACCACCTCAATAGGCCGCGGAAGTCCAGAACGGCCTTGTTTGCCCGCTTACGCTTGGGGAGGGGGTTCGGGTTGTGGGATGCCTTGAACGAAGCGTTCGGGATGACGGGTCCAGGCGGCTTGAAGGGTCCGTCCGCGCTGGTCCAGCACGCTCTGGGTTCGATGATGATGAACGTCGTCCGGGGTGAGCATCGCGATGCCGCCATGGCGATGCTCGGTGTTGTACCAAGGGAAGAACGTTCGGCAGAAGGCGATGGCGGCGGTGATGTCGTGGAAACGCCCCGGGAACCCGGGGTGGTACTTCAGGGTCTTGAACTGCGCCTCGGAGAACGGGTTGTCGTCGGACACCTGGGGGCGGCTCAGCGAGCGGGTCACGCCGAGATCGGCGAGTAGTTGTGCGGTGCACTTGCTCGTCATCGGCGCCCCACGGTCGGAGTGCAGGGTGAGGACTTGGGGCTGGACGCCTTGTTTGTGGCAGGTCTCTTCGATGAGACGACCGGCCAGTGCCGAGTTCTCCCGGTCGGCGACCATCCAGCCGACCGCGTAGCGGCTGAAGATGTCGAGTACGACGTAGAGGTAGAAGTACGTCCACTTCGTCGGCCCCAACAGCTTGGTGATGTCCCAGGACCAGGTCTGGTTCGGCGCCGTGGCCACCAGTTCGGGTTTGGTGTACGGGGGATGCTCACGTTGATTGCGCCGCTCTCGGACCGGCCGATTCGCGGCCAGTATCCGATACATCGTCCGCTCCGAGCACAGGTAGTGGCCGTCGTCGAGCAGCGTCGCCACGACTTCTGCCGGCGCACGGTCGACGAAGCGTGGACAGGCGAGCACATCGAGGACCTGCTCGCGTTCGGCTTCACAAAGTGCCCGGGCGGACGTTGGACGAGGCTGCTGGTGCCCGGGAGTTGACCTCTGACGACGGTAGAAGGTCGCTCGCGACAGGCCCAGCGCTTGGCAGGCCGGCGCCACACCGACCTGCACTGCAAGCGGTTGGGCTGCCATCAGGAGCGCGTTCCGTGTTCGAGGTTCAATCCCAGCAGCCCGGCAACTTTTCCCTGCACGTCCAGGATCGTGTGCGCGGTGTGCAACTCGTGCTCCAGGCGAACCACTTTCGCCTCGAGCGAGCGCACCTTCGCCTCCAGCGGGTTGCGTTCGGCCGGTTTCGCGCCGCGCTTCTTCGAGGCCAACCCCCGAAGCGAGCCCTTGCGCCGCGCCCTGCGCCAAGTCGTCAGATGCGAGCTGTACAGCCCTTCGCGGCGAAGCAGGCGGCCCACATCGCCGGGCCGTGTGCAGCGATCCGCCTCCTCAAGGATGCGCAGCCGATACTCCGCGGTGAACTGGCGCCGCTTCGGCTTGGCCACGACCTCCGGGTCCGGCGTCGGTCTGGCGCGGCCGGCCCTGGGGGCCTCGTCGCTACGCTCCTCGACCCCCAGGGCCGAATAGGAAATCTCATTCAATGTCATCGAGTCTCTCTCTGCGGTCATCGGTTTTCACCTCCACCGCCCTACAGTAATTCCAAAGGATGCCGGTGTCTCAGTCATGTTGGCAGAGAGGGCAGGACGTTGCGCCAGTTCGCCGCTGTTTGTTCCGGGTGGCGCCATGTCTGGGCGTCTCTGTCGATCACTGCGGCAAGGGTATCGGCTACGGTCGGTACGTCGCGTTTGCTTGGCCGGGGATCCGCGCCGTCGCGCGCGACGCGAGCGTTTTGTGCTGCGGCGCGGCGCGCTTCCGGCAAAGTGATGAGCGGGTATCCGCCGAGTCCGACGTTGGCTGGTTGGCCTTGAATGTTGAGCCGCTGATACCACCATTTGACGCCATTGGGCTGTACGTGGAGCGTGAGGCCGTGACCGCCCCGACCGTCGCCGTAGGTTCTGGCACGGGAGTCGGGTTTGATCCTCTGGACGAACGTCTCGGTGAGCTTGAGAGCCATGGGGTTAGGAAGAGGGAGCAGGGAGTGTGAGGAAGTCCGCCCACATCTGCATGAGTTCGCGACGCTTGTCGAGCAGGTCGCTGCGGAAATAGGCTGCCTCGACCTTGTTCGAGACGCGGTGCGCGAGCGCGGCCTCGACGACCGCGGTTGGAACGTTGGTCCGTTCGGCGGCCCAGTCGCGAAAGGAGGAGCGGAAGCCGTGCGGAACGGCACGGATACCGAGATCCCGGAGCGGCTTGCTGATCGCGTTGTCCTTCATGGCTTTCCCCCGGACAGTGGGGAACAGGATGTCATTGGAACCGGTGAGGCAATCGGCCTGAGCGAGAACGGCGAGGGCTTGCGTGCTGAGCGGAACCCGATGCTCGACGCCGGTTTTGATGCGCGTGGGGGGGATTGTCCACAAGCCGGTCTTGAGGTCGATTTCAGATCGGGTAGCCCCGCGGACCTCGCCGCTGCGAGTAGCGGTGAGGACGAGGAACGTGAACCCGAGTTTGGTGCCGGTCCAGATGTCGGCACTCTCGACGGCGCTCATTGCCTGAGCGACCGCGCGATACGGCAGCGCAGGGTGGTGGCGCTTGCGTTGCGCGTCGCCCCGGCGGTTGGGCAGGGCAGCCTTGGCCGCGTCGACGGGATTGTCGGCGCGATGGCCCTGGGCGAGGGCGAACTTGAAGATCGCGGCGAGGCGGTGCCTCAGCCGAAGGCCGGTCTCGCGCTTGTCGTGCCACAAAGCGCTGAGAACCTCGATGCAGTCGGCGCTTGTCACCTCGTCCACGGGTCGTTGCATCAGGGGGGCGGCGTGGTGTTGGAGGGCGCTACGCCACTCGCGGGCGGTCCGCTCGGGGTCGCGCCAGGTTTCGGCGTCGCGCGCGATGACGGCGTCGAGCGTCTCCGACACTGTCGGGACAGTGTGCCGTTCGCGGCGTGGGTCCTCGCCGCGGCGGACGAGACGAGCGTTGGCGAGTGCGTTGCGGCGAGCGTCGGCGAGGGTGACCGAGGGGTAGCCGCCGAGTCCGATGTTGACCGGTCGCCGGTTGATGTAGACGCGCTGGTACCAATACTTGACGCCATTCGGCTGCACCGCGAGAGTGAGTCCGTAGCCGCCGCGGCCGTCTCCGAACGTCTTGACGCCGGGGGCGGGCTTGACGGTGCTGACGAAGGCAGCGGTTAATCGATGTTTCTGCACGCCCATTTATTGCCTAGTATAACACCTAGCAGTTTTAAACACATCATGGTCTGCATCGGTGTGCGTCATGGTGCGCAGGAAGGTGGTGATTTCGGTCGTTTTTTCAGGTAGTTACAGGCGAATATCTGCGCGGGTATGCGCGGATTTACTTTGGCCAAAATGGGTTCGTCCGCTGCACCAAGACGGGCAAGAACGCGCTGGACTTCCACCTAACGTACTACCTCGGGCATTTGGCCGCGCAGCATCCAAAGGATGACTTCCACGTATTGTCCAAGGACAAAGGCTACGACCCGCTAGTCGAACATCTGAGGACTAAGGGTTCCGACGTTCGTCGCCTGGAGAACGCGCCAAGCTTCACATCCAAGTCAACGCCCAGGCCCCAGCGCAAACCGTCTGCACCGAACGGCGTTTCTGCGACGAAATCGCAAGCGGCCGGGCAATTGCCTGCCGTAGCGACGGTGCGCAAGGCCCTGCAATCTGCGCGAAACAGGCCTCGCAATACAGCCCGGCTGCGCAACTGGGTCAACAGCCGATTCAACAAGGACTTGAGCGACGCGGCATTTGCGGCGCTGCTCAACAATCTGACGCGCCGCAACGTCATCGTCCTCCAGGGAGACAGCGTTCTCTATGAGACGACAGGGATGACCGCAAAGGCGTGAGCTGATCCCGACCAAGCAGCGACCCTCGCGCTCCTGGACGCGCCGGGCAAGACGACCCGCTAGGTCGCAAATCACCTCTCCAAGATGCTCGCGTTCCCGCAGCCGAACAAGTAATCGGGCCGGTACGTCCCCCTGGACAATCGGGGAAAACCGTTGTTAAATCAGCACGTTGATGGCAGTGTGCCGCTGAGGCACTGCGGGCGCGGAACCTTG
Organism: Candidatus Azophilus sp.; assembly: GCA_965220425.1. GTDB lineage: Bacteria > Pseudomonadota > Gammaproteobacteria > Pseudomonadales > Azotimanducaceae > Azophilus. The sequence continues at coordinate 2,176,492 of OZ244830.1, forward strand.
CAGCGGGTTCACGCACTCGTGCCTGGGTTTACCGCGACGTTCCGGCGATCATGGCGGCCACCATGATCGTCATCGGCATCGCACACGCCGCAGATCGAATGTGTCCGCCGACGCGTTCAGGGCATCTCATTGCCAACCGCGTGAATATGTCTACGGTACCCGCCAAGCCGACCCCCGGCGGACACGCGCGAAGCCACCGGCCCCGGCGTTCAGTCGCCGACGCTTCCTCGCCACATGGCATGACATTCACTCCGGCGTCCTGATCGGGGCGGCCCGGGTATTACTTTCCCCATAGCGTCCTTCGGCGACCACCGCGCGGCTCACCTCAATGATCTTATCGATCATGCTCCGCACGACCGATAAGAGCCTATTCAATATGTTGCGGCCCGGATTATGTTGCGGAGAGTTCCGAAGGTCGCTCTGGACATGAGCTTCCCGTAGATCTCCGCAACATAATCTCCTTCAGTCACAGCGCGCCCAGGAAGGCCATCAGCCCCTTGTTCTCCTTCCACGGTCTATCCGGCCCGGGCTCCGCAGCATCGCAGAGCGCCATCGCCTTGGCCTTCGTCTCAAGATCAATCTCGGCGTAGATGTTGGTGGTATCGAGGCTGGCGTGACCGAGCCAGGCGCGGATCGTGTTCAGATCGACCCCGGCCTGAAGCAGATGGCAGGCGCTCGTATGGCGCCTACATTGCACGCGATATAGCCGCCACAGCGCAGCGATACTCTCCTCGCCACGCAGGCCCTCCAACACGAGCCGGATTTTCTTTTCAGACGAATATTTTCGCCGGGTTCGGAGACATCTGTCCCGCACGACCTTCTCGGCGGAGTCCTTGGATGTCATGGTTTTTCGTCCCGTAGGCGCTGACGTTAGACAGCTTCGACCACGCCCTTGGTAAGCAGGATGTTGCCGTAGAGCCGTACCTCACCGGTGCTGACGATGGCGAACGCCGCCCGCGAGCGGGCGTAGAAGGCGTTGCGTTCGAGCGTTCCAAAGGAGACCGGTTGCGATTCATGGCGGGCGACGATGTCCCGGAACTCGCGGACGATCTCGGGCACCGCGTCGGCGTCGCCGACGACCTGCATGGTGTTGACCGGCGTCTCGACGTAGGTGTCGATGGGCAGCACGGAGACGATCGCCTCGAGCACGACGGTGGCGTAGAGCCCGTCGAGTCGCACGAGCCGCCGGGCGCAGGACTCGGCGGGGAAATTCGCGTCGACCACGGCGATTTCGTCGCCATGGCCCATGCGCCGCAGCACGGACAAGAGGTCCGGGCTGAGCAGTGGAGGGACGGCTTTCAGCATGGTTCACCGCGTGGTGTCGAGGTCGACGGTGCAGTCCGTTTAGCGTATGTGCCCGAGGGCTTCCGATATGGCATGGGCACACTGCCCGGTCAGGTCCTTGGCCGCTTCGAAGCCGATCGGGTTCGAGTCGTCCAGGTAGGCGAGAAAAGGACTGACCAGCGTTGCGGCGATGTCGCCCGAGTGGTCGAAGATCGGGAAGCCGATGTCCTGAACGCCCTCGATCTGGGCGCTCTTGGTGGTCTCGTAGCCTTGTTGCCGAACGCGCTCGACCAGCTTCGTCAACAGCGCGGCCTTGGGTCTGCAGTAACCCATCGGGAGCTTCTCGAGCATCCGCTTCCGCTCGTGGGAGCTGGCGAATGCCAGCAGCACATGCCCCGAGCAGGTATTGAGCAACGGCGCCTCGGCACCGAGCCGCACCCTTAGCGATCGTTCCGACGGCGCATCCTGTTGCGCGATGATGTGGCCGCGGCCGTCGTAGTAGATCACGACATGGCAGGATTGACCGATAGCGTGGGCAAGCGATTTCAATTCGGGTGCCGCGGCGGTTGTCAGGCGCTCAATGGCGGGCAGTCGATGGGCCAGTTGGAACAGCTTGAGCGTGATGGAGTAGGCGCCGGATCCGTCGCGTGATCGGATGTAGCCGCGCCGGTCGAGTACGACCACCATGCGAAAGATCTCGCCCACAGAGCGCTCCAGACGCACGGCAACCTGGCTGACGTTCAGACCGTCGGACTCGCTGGCCAGCAATTCGAGGATGTCGAGCCCTTTTTCGAGGGCGGGTGCCGCGTACTCGTTCCGCTTGTCGCCAGGCTTGCGGCGCGGCGGGTCGTTGCTCACTGTGCGTCTCCTCCCAGATTCCGTCCAGCAAAGTATACTGTATCGATCCCCGCCCGCCTGACACCGGATGGCCGCGGCCGGCTCGCCACGCCCAGCCCTCGACCGGGCACCCCAGCTCAGCTCTGGCAATCGTTTTCTTGGTGCAATACTATTTTATGGATAGCAACCGAGGGGACGGACAAGATGGCGCCGCGAGGCCGCATCATCGACCTGCAGACGGTGGACGTCCGCTTCCCGACGTCGACGACGCTTGACGGGTCCGACGCCACGAACGAAGCGCCCGACTATTCGGCCGCGGTCATCGAACTGTCGACCGCTGCGGGGCAATCGGGCCACGCGCTGATCTTCACCATCGGGCGCGGCAACGACCTGTGCTGCGCCGCGGTGGAGCATTTGCGCCACCGGGTGGTGGGTTGTGACCTCGGCGACATCGAGCGTGACATGGCGGGTTTCTACGATGACCTGCGCGGCGACAGCCAGCTGGGCTGGCTCGGTGCGGAATCGGGCGTCGTGCATATGGCGGTGGGCGGTGTGGTCAACGCGGTCTGGGACCTTCTGGCGCGCGCCGCCGGCCAGCCGGTCTGGCGCCTGCTCGCCGAGATGCCGCCGGACCGGTTCGTCGAGTGCCTGGACTTTCGCTTCGTCACCGACGTTTTGACGAAGGAGGAAGCCCTCGAGATGGTCGTGCGCAACGAGCCGACCAAACGGCAGCGCATGCGCGATCTGGAGCGCCGGGGCTATCCAGCCTACACCACCTCGCCGGGCTGGCTCGGCTACGACGATGCGAAATTGCGCGGCCTGTGCTTGCAGGCCCGTAAAGACGGCTTCGACCGGATCAAGCTCAAGGTGGGAACGGACATCGAACGCGACCTTCGCCGCTGCGCCATCGCGCGCAACGCGCTGGGCAGCAACGGGCAGTTGATGGTCGACGCTAACCAGGCGTGGGAAGTGGAGGAGGCGATCGGCTGGATGCGGCGGCTTGAATGCCACTTGCCTGCGTGGATCGAAGAGCCCACCTCGCCGTGCGACGTGCTCGGCCACAAGCGCATCCGCGACGGGCTGGCCGGCTCCGGCATTCGCGTGGCCAGCGGGGAGCACTGCCCGAACCGCGTGCTGTTCAAGCAGTTCATCGTCGCCGGCGCCATCGACATCGTCCAGATCGACGCCTGCCGGCTGGCGGGCCTCAACGAAGCGCTGACCGTTTATGCCATCGCGGCCAAGTACGGCAAGCCGGTCTGCCCCCATGCCGGTGGGGTCGGCCTGTGCGAGTACGTGCAGCACCTGTCGATGATCGACTATGTGCGCCTCTCAGCGGAGATCGGCGAGCGCGTCATCGAGTACGTGGATCATCTGCACGAGCACTTTGAGGATCCCTGCGTGGTCGAGAACGGCGCGTATGCGGCGCCGGTGCAGCCGGGGTTCAGCGTCCGGATGCGCGCCGCCGCACTCGACGACTACAAATTTCCCGACGGCCGCCGGTGGCGTGCCGGCACTGGGGCGGTCGTGCCGACGGGGGCGCACGACCGGTGATCGCGTCCGCCCGCAATCGCCTGGGCGCCAGCGGCCTGGAAATCGGCCGCCTCGGTCTCGGCTGCGCGCCACTCGGCAATCTTTACCGGCCCATGGCCGATGCCGAGGCCCGGGCGCTGTTGGCCGCCGCCTGGGGGGCGGGCATTCGGCTGTTCGACACGGCGCCCCACTACGGGCAGGGCCTGAGCGAGCGCCGCCTGGGCGATGCGCTGCGCGGCGTCGACCGCGGCGGGGTCGTCTTGTCCACGAAGGTCGGGCGGCTGTTGCAGCCGGCGGGTCACGCGCCTGCCCGGCAAGGCTTTTGTTCGCCGATGCCGTTCGATGCTGTCTACGACTATACCTACGGCGGTGTGATGCGCTCGTTCGAGGACAGCCTGCAACGGCTCGGGCTCGACCGCATCGACGTCCTGTTGATGCACGACATCGGCCGCGCCACCCACGGGGCGCGCAACGACCGATTGTTTCCCGTCGCCATGCGCGACGGCTATCGCGCCCTTGCGGAGTTGCGCGCGAACGGCGACGTGCGCGCTATCGGTCTCGGCGTGAACGAATGCGACGTCCTGGTGACGGCGCTCGAACACGGCGACTGGGACTGCTTTCTGCTGGCCGGGCGCTACACACTCTTGGACCAGGAGGCGTTGTGCGCCGTGCTGCCGCGCTGCGTCGAACGGGGGTGTTCGGTCATCGTCGGCGGGCCGTACAATTCGGGGATCCTGGCCACGGGCGGGCGTGCCGGCGCCCGCTACGACTACGACATCGCCGGCCGCGGCGTGATCGACCGCGTACGCCGCCTGGAAGCCGTGTGTGCCGCGTTCGGCGTACCGCTGGCGGCGGCCGCGCTGCAGTTTCCGCTGACCCATCCGGCGGTCGCGGCGGTCATTCCCGGCATCGACCGCGCCGATCGCGTCGCCGAGACGCAGCGCCTGTTTCGGATGCCTCTCCCCGACGATTTCTGGCGGACACTCAAAGCGAAGGCACTGCTCGCCGAGGCGGCGCCGGTCCCGGTGCCGGGCGCGCAAGACGAGTGTCCCATCGCGTGAGCCGCCATCGTCTCAGCGCGCCGCACGGGGACGGCGCCAGGACGCGGCGCGCAGGCGTTCGGCTCTCCCGTGCCGACGGCCGCAACCCGGCCGCTTCTCCTTATGCGGCGCGCCTCTATGGCGCTCGGCGCGCGCCTTGCCAGCGACCAAAATTGCTCGCCCTGAACACTCAACGTATTTGTGACCCAGGACACTAGCGGCCGATGACGGCGACCGGCGATGCGAAGATGGGGGTGGACAGCCACCATCATTTCTGGACGCTTTCGCGCGGCGACTACGGCTGGCTGACGCCGGCGGTGGAGCCGCTCTACCGCGACTTCGGGCCCGGCGACCTGGAGCCCCACTTGCGTGCGGTGGGCGTTCGCCGCACGGTGATCGTCCAAGCCGCGCCCACCGTGGCGGAAACCCGGCACCTCCTGGCGATCGCTTCCCGCGAGGCCGCCGTCGCCGGCGTCGTCGGCTGGGTGGACATGGACCGGCCCGAGGCGGCGCTGCGCGATCTGGCGCGCCTGGCGCGCGAGGGGGCGCTCATCGGCATTCGGCCGATGATCCAGGACATCGGGTATACGACCTGGATGCTGCAACCCTCGCCGGCCCGCGTGTTCGAGCGCATGATCGAAGTCGACCTCGCCTTCGACGCCCTGGTGCGGCCGGCGCACCTGCCGGTGTTGCGCGAGCTGCTCGCGCGCTATCCGGAAATGCGCACGGTGATCGATCACGGCGGCAAGCCCGACATCGCCGCGCGGCGCTGGCAGCCCTGGGCAGACCGCATGTCTGCCCTCGCCGGCGAGACCGGCGCGTTCTGCAAGCTCTCGGGGCTCGTTACCGAGGCGCGGTTGGACGACGGCGCCGGTGCGCTCGTGCCCTATATGGACCATCTCTACCGCTGCTTCGGTCCCGAGCGGCTGATGTGGGGCAGCGACTGGCCGGTGCTGAACCTGGGCGGGCGCGCCACCGGGGCCGGTGCGGCGGCGCACGCCCCCGGCGAAAAAGAGACCGCGACGCCCGCCTATTGCCGGTGGCACGCGGCGGTGCAAGACTGGCTCGGGGACCGGGGCGCGGTCGCTGCCGGCGCGATCCTGGGCGGCACGGCGACCCGGTTCTACGGACTGAACACACCACACACCCGGGAGGCAACGCACGATGAGCGGATTTGACGGGCTGGGCATGGGTCTCGGCAATCTGGCGCGGCTCTCGGACGCCGAGAGCCGTTCCATCTCCGCGGAGAACCCGGACGGCGCCCGGGGCGGCGGCGGCCGGGCGACGGACGGCACCGGCAGCGTGCACGCCCGGGACCTCGGCGTCGGCTGGAAGGTGTCGCCGTCGATCGAGCTGCCGCCCGGGGAGACGGCCACGCTGGCGCGCATTGCGGGCAGCGGCGCCATCCAGCAGATCTGGCTGACCTGTCAGGGCGGCGCGACGCTCAGGAACCTGATCCTGCGCATGTACTGGGACGACCAGGCGCACCCGTCGGTGGAAGTGCCCCTCGGCGACTTTTTCGCGTGCGGTTGGGGCGCTTTTGCGCCCGTCGCCTCGCTCGCGGTCTGCGTCAACCCGGCGCGCGGCCTGAACTGCTACTGGGAGATGCCGTTTCGCTCGAGCGCCCGGATCACACTGGAGAACCGGGACGATGTGGGCACGGTCGTCTACTACCAGATCAACTACGCGCTGACCGAGGTTTCGGCCGAGCGCGCCTGTTTCCACGCCCGCTTCCGGCGCTCGAACCCGGTGCCCGAGAAGCGGGACCACGTGCTCCTGGAGGAGGTGCGCGGCCGCGGCCAGTACGTTGGGACCTATCTGGCGTGGGGGGTGAACCACAACGGCTGGTGGGGCGAGGGGGAGGTCAAGTTCTTTCTCGACAGGGACGGCGATTTCCCGACCCTTTGCGGCACCGGCACCGAGGACTATTTCGGGGGCTCGCACAACTTCGATTTGCACACCGTCGAGCCGGACCGGGCCGAGCGCTACCGCACCTACACGACGCCCTATTGCGGCCTGCCTCAGGTGATCGTCCCCGACGGCGCCTACCGGGCCAGCCAGCGCTTCGGGATGTACCGCTGGCACATTGTCGACCCGGTGCGCTTCCGCGAGCGCATCAAGGTCACGGTGCAATGCCTCGGCTGGCGCTCGGACGCGGACCGTGAGCGGCGCCGCTACCTGCCGAGGCGGGACGATGTGGCCTCGACGGCGTTCTGGTACCAGACGTTGCCGTCGGCTCCGCCGCCGCCGCTGCCCGGCCGTGACGACCTCGAGATCGTCTGAGGCTGCGCGCATGTCGAAAGGGACTCGAACGCAACCCGTGAGCGGCTCCGGACGGCTCGCGGGCAAGCGCGTCCTGGTCACCGCGGCTGCCTCCGGAATCGGCCGGGCCACGGCGCTGGCGTTCGCCGGCGAAGGCGCGCAAGTGACGGCCGTCGACGTCGACGCGCGCCGCCTCAAGACGCTGTGCGACGGCTACCCGGCGCTCTTTCCGCGGGTCTGCAACCTGGTCGACAGGGCGTCGGTCGAGGCGCTGGCCGTCGGCGTCGGCGAGACGGACGTGCTGTTCAACTGCGCTGGCTTCGTGCACGCGGGGACGATCCTCGAGTGTACCGAAGATGACTGGCACTTCTCCTTCGCGCTCAACGTCACGGCGATGTACCGCCTGACACAGGCGTTGCTGCCCGCCATGCTGCGTCGGCGCTCCGGCAACATCATCAACATGGCCTCCGTCGCCGGGGTCACGACCGGGGTGCCCCGCCGTTGTGTCTACAGCGCCACCAAGGCGGCGGTGGTCGGGCTGACGCGGTCGATCGCCTGCGACTTCGTGGCCGAAGGCGTGCGCTGCAACGCGGTCTGTCCGGGCACGGTCGACACGCCGTCGCTTGGCGCCCGTCTTGAAGCGTTCGAGAATCCCGTCGAGGCACGCCGGGCGTTCGAGCAGCGCCAGCCCATGGGCCGCCTGGGCGATCCCGGCGAAGTCGCCGCCCTGCTCGTCTACCTGGCCTCCGACGAGTCGGCATTCGTCACCGGCCAGACGTTTGTCATCGACGGCGGCTGGAGCAACGGCTGACCGGCGCCAGCCCGATGTGCCGCACGCCGTCGACCCACACCCCGGTGACGTTGCGGCGCCCGTCAAGGGCGACGAAGCTGGCTTTCGCGCCCGGGCGGATGCGGCCGAGGCGCGCGCCGAGGCCGAGCGCGCACGCGGGGTAGAGCGAAGCCATCCGCACCGCCTCGAACCAGTCGACGGCGGCGAACCGGGCCGTGTTGTTCACTGCGTCGATCATGGTCAGGGCCGAGCCGGCGAGGCCCCCCTCGGCGGTGACGCAGCGTCCGCCTTCGACGCGGATGCGGCGCCCGTACAGCTCGAACGAACAGCGCCGGGTGCCGACCGGGGGCATCGCGTCGGTGACCAGAAGCGCCCCGCCGCGCCGCTTGGCGGCCACCGCCACCCTGAGCGCGGCCGGGTGCACGTGGTGGCCGTCGGCGATGATGCCGAACCAGGCCGCCTCGTCCACGAGTGCGGCGCCGACCATGCCCGGTGCGCGGCTCTCAAGCCCCGTCATGGCGTTGTAGAGGTGCGTGAAGCCCTTGACCCCGGCGGCGACCGCGCGCCGCGCCGTGTCGTAGCCGGCGGCGCTGTGCCCGGCGCAGACGATCACGCCCGCCGCGGCGAGCCGCGCAATCGTCTCCAGGTCAGTTCGCTCCGGGGCCAGGGTGAGCACGGTGACGCCGGCTTTGAGCGACGTCACCAGTCCGAACGCCGCCGCATCGAGGCGCCGCATGCGCCGGACGTCGTGGACGCCCGCCCGCTTGTCGCTCAAAAACGGGCCTTCCAGGTGGATGCCGAGCACGCCGGGCACGCCGTTCTCGATTGCCGCCTCGACGGCGCCGATCGCGCGGCGCATGGTCTCGAGCCGGTCGGTGATCAGCGTCGGCAGAAAGCCGGTCGTGCCGAACGGCCGGTGCGCGGCGCCGATGGCCGCAATGGTTTTCGGCGAGGGGTCGTCGTTGAACAGCACACCGCCGCCGCCGTTGACCTGCAGGTCGACGAACCCGGGGATCAGGAGGTCCTCGCCGAGCGCGACCCGCACCGGGGTGTCCGGCGCCAGGTCGCGCCGATCGAGCACACGCTCGACGGCATCGCCGCGCACCACCACGGCCCGGTTCGCCAGCAGTGTTTCGCCGTCAAACACCGCGCCGGCGAGCGCCCACTCGCCCGTCACGGTGCGGCTTCGCGGGCGAGCAGGGCGGCGCCCCGGGCGCCGCCGCTCGCGCCGAACACCGGCGGCGAGATCACGGGCGGCGCAACACCTTCGAACAGGTAGCGCCCAACCGCGGCGGGCAGCGCGCGGTAGAGTTCGACGATGCCCGACAATCCGCCGCCGAACACCACGACCTCCGGCCCGAGCGTCAGCGCGAGCCGTGAGATAAAATAGCCCAGGCAGTCGAGGTAGGCGTTGAACGTCGCGTGCGCAACCGCCGCACCGCCGCGCAGGTCCGCGATCAGGTCTTCGACCGACGCATACTTCGCGCCGCGCCGCGCGCCCGACCGCAACAGGCCGGGGCCCGACAACGTCTGCTCGGCGCAGCCGGCGGCGCCGCACAGGCAGGGCGCCACCGGCAGACCGTATTGCTCGACCAGGTGTGCCGGCATGGGCAGGTGGCCAAACTCGCCGCTGACGCGCGCCGGGCCCGCGTGCAGGCGGCCGTCGACGCAGAGCGCGCCGCCGACGCCGGTGCCGAGCACCACGCCCATGCCGATTCCCGCGCCACTCAGCGCGCCGCCGCGGGCTTCCGAATGCGTGAACGCACGCACGTCGTTGTCGACCGCCACCGGGCGAGCCAGCGTCCTTTCGATGTCGGCGATGGCTTGGCGGCCGTTGAGGCAGGGCACGTGGGCGGAGATCGAACGGCCATCGCCGTCGACGATTCCCGGGAAGGCCAGCCCGACCGCCTGCGCGGTGCCAGCGATGCCGTCGGCGGCGGCGACCAGCCCGGCGACCGCGGCCAGGAACGCCGCGTAATCGCCGCCGGGCGTCGGCACGCGCCGCCGTTCCAGCGGTTCCATCACGCGATCGTAGACGGCCAATTCCATCTTGGTGCCGCCGATGTCGATTCCGCAGGCCATGGGCGATGCCGCGCGCGTCAGCCGCAGTACGGGTGGATGCGCACGCCCTGGACCACGCGATTGATCTCACCCGACGGACAGGGGTTGTCCGGCGAGATGCCGAGCGCGCGCGCCTTGAAGAACGCCAGCATCTGGCAGAACACCACGTCGGGCAGCGACAGCCAGAAGTCGTCGATCGCGCCCGTCTCGCCGCCATAGGTGGCCGCGCTCAGCGCCACCAGTTCGGCCGCCCGGCCGTCCCGCTCAAGTTCGGCCAGAAGGTCCAGATCGTAGCGGTCGGTGTAAGGATCGGCCGAGCGCAGCAGCACCACGCAGGTGGATTCGTCGACAACGCATTTCGGGCCGTGGCGGAACCCGAGCGGCGTGTCGGCGAGCGCCGCGAGCCGGCCGTTCGTCAACTCCAGACCCTTCAGGCAGGCCTCTCGAGCTGTCCCGGCGAGGCAGCCCGCGCCGAGCGCGACCAGCCGCTCGAACGGCACGGCGGCCAGGCGGCGCGCCCGCTCGGCGAGTTCGTCAACGGCGAAGCGCGTCATGTCGGCCGCCCGTTCGAAGCGCACCGGGTCGGGCGCAAAGATTCGGGCGCAGGCGACGAGCATCGCCGTGAAGCTGCTGGTCATTGCGAAACTGCAATCGTTCGTGCGCTCGGGCAGCGCCAGGCACAGCGCGGCGGGGTCCCGGGCGGCGATTCGCGCCAGCGCCCCGTCGATGTTGCAGGTCAGCACCAGATGCCGGCAGTCGCTGAGCAGGCGGCTGGCCAGCTCGACGGCCGCAACGCTCTCCGGACTGTCGCCGGAGCGCGCGAACGAGACCAGCAGCGTCGGCACGTCCTCGGCCAGCACCAGGGCGGGGTGCCCCACCAGGTCGGTCGAACTCACCGCCTCGACTCGGTGGCCGAGCTTGTGGCGCAGCCAGGGCGCCAGCGTCTCGCCGACGAACGACGACGAGCCCGCTCCGCACAGGACGATGCGCCGGCCCGTCGCCGCCAGCACCGGGCCAAGCCAGTCCTCGATGTCCGGCCGTCGCCGCTCGAGTTCGGCGTCCGCCTCGATCCAGACGTCCGGCTGCTGGCAGATCTCGCGCGCCGTCCAGTAGGCTCCGTCCGCCGCGAGCAGCTCCGTGTCGATGCCGAGGTGGGTCTGCATGGCGGGTCGTGCGGATCCGCTCAGCGCCCGCCGCACGCCTGTGCGTATTTCTGCGTCACGCGCAGGGCCTGGTCGAGAATCAAGTTCGCGGGGCTCGGATCGAGCGCGCCGGCGCGCACCGCTTCGACCTGGCGCGGCAGGTACTGTGCGATCAGGGGCAGCGGAATGGCCATGGCGGACAGATTGCCGTACAGCGTCTCGACGGCAGCGCCCACGTCCGGATCGCTCCAGTAGTAGCGGATCCGGTCACTGAACCCGTAAAGGCGTGCGGCGCGGCCCACCGTGCCGTCCGCCCCGCAGTGCCGCTGCCAGTGGGCGGGGCGGTCGAGCATGACACGGTCGCAGACCGCCTCGAGGTGAGCGCGCTCGCGCCTCGGCAGCAACGCGCGCTCGATGGCGCACAGGGCGAACAGCGCCTCGCGCACGGCGTGGGTCAGTTCGGGACCGACCTTGAGGATGGCAAAATGGCCGCGCACAAGCGCTGCGCACGCCGCGCGCGTCTGGTAGTCGGTAGAATGGGCCTCAAAGACGAGGTTCGGCACCTGCGTGACAAAGTGGCTGAGCGGTGCGGTCGCCGCTGGCTCGTAATCGCGCACGGCGCCGTTGTCGAACTCGACGCCCGGCTGCACAACAAGGGCCACGACCCGCTCCCAGACTGCCTCCAGACCCGCCTTCTTGAACGCCCGGCGGTGGGCCTCGACGGTACCGGCGGCGGCGTCGGGGCCGGTGACCGGGTCGCGTGCGGCGCCGGAAGCGCCGCCGCCGGGGGCCGGCACCTCGGCGCCTATCACGTACAGCGGCGCGGCCGTTTGCGTGCCCGCCGCCGTGCGCTCGGCGACCCGGCACAACTCGGCGGCGCGCGTGGCGACGAGCTCGCCGGGCAGCGGGCATTCGTCGTCCGCGCACGCGGTGCTGGTGTCGAGGTGCAGCTTGGCGAACCCGGCGGCGACACAGTCGGCCACCAGCGTTCTGGCCCGGGCCATGGCCGGCGCCGCGCCCTCGTGCGCCCACGGGCCCGGCCCCAGGTGGTCGCCGCCCAAAAGGACCTGCTCGCGGGCGACCCCGGCGCACCGGGCGATGCGCTCGACCCGTGCGACGAAGCCCGCGGGATTGAGGCCCGAGTAGCCGCCGGACGGGTTGACCTGATTCGGTGTCGCCTCGATCAGCACCATCGTACCGTCGCGCCGTCCCTGGCGCAGGGCCGCCTCGATCGCCACGGGATGCGCGCTGCACACCGCGCAGATGCCGACCGGCCGGCCCGTGCGGTTGGCCACCGCGATCTGGCGCAAGGTCATCATGGCGGTGCGTTTTCCATCGTCGGCAACGAACTCCTGCGAGCGGCCCACCCGGTGCCGCGCCATCGTACGCGGGCGCGACGTGGTGGTTGCGCTCAACGGTACATTTAACGTTCAGATATGGCAACATTGTGCAGCGATAAAAATTCACTTCCGCGCCGGACCCGACCGCGCGTCGGGGCGGACGGCTCGAGGAGAGTAGGTCATGAAAGTGGGACTGTGCGGCCTCGGCGACCGGCTGGGGTATCTGGCGCCGGTCTTCGAGCGCACCATCCCGGCGTTCGACGTCATCGCCTACGCCGACCCCTGCCCGGCCGCCCTGTCGCGCCTCATTGACGGCGCGGCGCGGCGCCTGCGCGGCTACGCGACGCTCGAGCGCATGTTGGAGCGCGAGGCGCTCGACCTCGTCATGATCGGCTCGCCCAACCGGTTTCACTACGAGCAGTTGCGGCTGGTGCTGGACGCTGGCGTGCGCGCCTTCTGCGAGAAACCGGTGGTGGTCTCCGAGGCGCAGACGTTCGCCCTGCTCGAGGCGCTCGGCCGGTACGGCACCGAACGGGTGCTGGTCGGTCTGGTGCTGCGCTACGCGCCGGTCTACGCCGATCTCGTGCGGCTGGCCGACGAGGGCGTGCTGGGCGAGATCGTCAGCCTGGAGGCGTGCGAGCACATCGAGCCGGCGCACGGCGGCTTCTTTCATCGCGACTGGCGCCGCAAGACCGCGCTCAGCGGCGGTTTCCTTTTGGAGAAATGTTGTCACGACCTGGATCTCTACGCCGGCCTGGTGCGCTCGCGCGCACGGCGCGTCGCCAGTTTCGGCGGCCAGTCCATCTTCACGGCGCGGCACCACCGCCTGACCCGTGAGCGTGTCTATCGAGAGCGCACACCGCGCTGGGGCGGTAGCCAGGCGGCGTTTTCCGGCGACGCCGACATCGTCGACCACCAGGTCGCGCTGATCGAGTACGAGAACGGCGCGCGGCTCGCCTTCCACACGAACCTGAATGCCCCGGACGAGCGGCGCCGCTTCTGCGTGGTCGGCACCGAGGGTATGGCTGAGGGCGATTTCGTGCGCGGTGAGCTGACGGCGCACCGGGCCGCCTCCTGCGAGTGCGTGTTCGACGCGAAATACGACTACGATGAGGTGTCGCGGCACTACGGCGCCGAGCGGCAAATGGCGGCGGACCTCGCGCGCCACCTCGAGTGCGGCGCGCCGCTGCCGGTGTCCGTGCTCGACGGGCTCGCCGCCGGGCTCACCGCGCTGAAGATCGACGAGGCCCGGGAGCGCGGCGAGGTCGTCGACCTGGCCGGCCTCTGGCGGCGCTTCGACGCCCTCGCGCCCGCCGCCACCGACGGTGTGCACACGACCGGCAAGCGCGCGCGGTGAGCGCCATCGACTGGGGCATCGTCGCCGCCTACGTCGTGATCGCGCTGGGCATCGGCGTGGCGTTCTCGCGGCGGGCGAGCCGCGGCACCGGCGACTTTTTTCTCGCCGGCCGCTCGCTGCCCTGGTGGGTGGCCGGCACCTCCATGGTCGCGACCACCTTCTCCGCCGACACGCCGCTGTTCGTGGCGGGGCTGGCGCGCGAGCACGGCATCCACGCCAACTGGTTCTGGTGGAGCGGCGCCATCGGCACACTCGCTGGCGTCCTGTTCTTTGCGCGCCTGTGGCGGCGCAGCGGGGTGACCACCGATCTCGAGCTGATCCGCCTGCGTTACGGTCCGGGGCGTGCCTCGACCGGTCTGCGCGTGTTCCGGGCGCTGCACGACGGCGTATTCATGAACTGCATCATCATGGCCTCGGTGACGCTGGCCATGTCGACGGTGATCGTGGCGGTGTTGGGGCTGTCCGACGCGCCGCTCGTGACGGTGGGCCCGCTTGCGGTCACGCCGACGCTCGCCATCCTCGCGGGGCTGTGCCTTGCGGCCGTGCTCTACACGCTGCTCTCCGGGCTCTACGGCGTGGTCTATACGGACCTGTTGCAGTTCGCGCTGGCCATGGTCGGCTCCATCGCGCTGGCGGCGATCGCCTGGGTGGACCTCGACGCGCGTGGCGGCCTGGTCGAAGCCGTGCTGGCGCACGGGGCGCGGCCGGCGGGGGCGCTCGATCTGTTTCCGGAGTTCGGCGCGAACCGCGAAACCTTAAACTTCATCATCTTCATCGGCGTGCTCTGGTGGCCGGCGGCGGTCGGGCCCGGGTTCTTCCTGCAACGCACGCTGGCGACCAGAAGCGAACGGGACGCGGTGCTCGGCATGGCCTGGTACGCCTTTTGTCATTATGTGCTGAGGAGTTGGCCGTGGATCGTGGTGGGGCTGGCCTCGCTGGCCTACTTTCCGACGCTCACTCACGCCGAACAGGCCTACCCCGCCATGGCGGAGGCGCTCCTGCCCACCGGGCTCAAGGGGATCCTCGTCGCCTCGCTCCTGGCCGCGTTCATGTCGACGCTCGACACGCACCTCAACTGGGGCGCCTCCTACTTGGTCAACGACGTCTACGCGCCGCTGCGCAAGACCGGGCGCACACAACGCCACGACGTGCGCGCGGCGCGCCTCGCCATGCTCCTGCTCGCCGCCCTCGCCCTGACCGTTGCCACAACCTTGACCTCCATCCTGGCGGCGTATCAGTACCTGGCGGTGATGCTCGCGGGGTCCGTGGTCGTGCAAGTCGCTCGCTGGTACTGGTGGCGCGTCAACGTGTACACGGAGATCGCGGCGCTCCTGGCCGGCGTCGTGTTCGGCAACGGGCTCTACTTTCAGTGGCTGCCGAGCACTGAGGCGACCGACAACTTCGGGGTGCAGGTGCTGGCGAACACCGTCCTGGCCTGCGCGGTGGCGCTCGCGGTCACCGGGCTTACCGGCCGCGGCGGGCCGTCACCCGCGGTCACCGCCTTCTATCGGAAGCTGAAGATCCGCGGCGCCGGCTGGGCGCGCGTGCGCGCCGCTACCGGGCTCGTCCCCACCGATGACCGCCTGGCGACATCGTTCGCGTTGTGGCTCGCCTCTATCGCGGCGCTGTTCGGGGTGCTGCTGGCGGTCGGCTACGCGCTCCTGGAACGGCCGCAGGCCGCGCTCACGGCCGGACTCGCCGCGCTCGCCGGGGCGGGGCTGGCAGCGGTAGTGCTGGGCCGCAACCGCACCTGAGCGGCCGCTCGGCGCGGTCGTGTCGCAGCGTTTTCCAATGAGATTATGAGCCTGAACAGCGGGGGTGTGGTGGTAAGCCTGGCCCCGGATTGGGCTGGTTGTGAGTGGGCGCATTTTGGCGGTACCGGGGGTATCGCACAAGTCCGATGCTGGCGCGGTCCAATGGGAAACGTTGCCTTTTTGGATTGCGTTGTTCTCCTTCCGAGAAGAAAAAACTCGTTGTGGAAGCGGTGGAGTTGTGGGCGAGAGACGCGCGAGTGTGGGCAGGCGGTGGGCAACGCGCCCTGGCGGGTTGTCCACGGGCTGTCCACACGGCCCGAAGGGCGCGCGCCGGTCCGCAAGGTGGTCAACGACAATTAAATCTTTCGGGTAACGACAACTAGAACTTTCGGTTTCGAACCTTGATACGGGGTTGATTAGGCTCCTCCTCAGCAAGAGGAGGAAGCGATGACGACCGATGAACAAGTGAGGCGATTGATGTCGTTGATCAAGAAGGGTTTGCCGCTGTCCACGGCGGCTGTGAAGGCCGGGATGAGCGAGCCGACGGCGCGCAAGTACCGCGGTGCCGGGAAGTTGCCCGGGGAGATGGAGGCGGCGCATACGTGGCGGACGCGCCCGGATCCGTTCGAAGGGGCGTGGCCGGAAGTCGAGGTGCTTTTGGAGCAGGACGCCGGATTGCAGGCCAAGACGGTATTCGAGGAGCTCAAGCGTCGTCATCCCGGCCAGTTTCAGGACGGACAGTTGCGGACATTGCAGCGACGCTTCCGGCAGTGGCGGGCGCTGCACGGCGAGGAGCGGGAAGTGTACTTCGCCCAGCAACACCGTCCTGGCGAACAGGCGCAGTCGGATTTCACGCGCATGGGGAAGCTCGGCGTGACGATCGCCGGGCAGCCTTATTCGCACCTGCTGTATCACTTTGTGTTGACGTATTCGAACTTCGAAGCGGTGTCTTTGTGTTTCAGCGAGTCGTTCGAGGCGCTCTCGGGTGGTCTTCAAGGTGCGCTGTGGCGCCTTGGCGGGGTGCCCCGGGAGCATCGCACCGACAACCTCTCGGCGGCGACCCACCAGTTGTCGAAGAGTCGCGGGCGGGGTTTCACGAAGCGATATCGGGAGCTGTTGGATCATTACGGAATGCGCCCCTCGACGAACACCCCGCGGCGGGCTCACGAGAACGGCGATGTGGAGTCCTCTCACGGCGGGCTGAAGAACGTGGTGGATCAACGCTTGCGGTTGCGGGGCAGTCGTGACTTCGGCTCGGTGGCGTCGTACCGGGCATTCATCGACGCATTGGTCGAGACGCGCAACGCTGGCCGTACGGCCCGCCTGGCCGAGGAGCGCGCCGTGCTCGGCGCGTTGCCGGCGCGAGCGTTGCCGGCACATCGGGATCTGGACGTCACGGTGAAGCGCTGGGGCATCATCCGGGTTGCGAACAAGCCCTATACGTTGCCCTCAAGACTCATCGGCCATCGGGTTCGGGTACGGCTGTATGCCGATCATCTGGACGTGTATTACCACGGCGAGCTCGTGGCGCGTCCGGATCGCGCCCAAGGCGATGGACTGGAAGGGATCAACTATCGGCACCTGGTGCATTCGCTGGTGCGCAAGCCGGGCGCCTTTCGCCGCTATGTCTATCGCGAAGCGCTGTTTCCGACACTGACCTTCCGGCGCGCCTACGACGTGCTGGTGGAACGCTCGCGCAAGTGGGCCGACCTGGAGTACGTGCGCATCCTGCATCTGGCGGCCACGACGATGGAGTGTGAGGTCGAGGCCGCGCTTTGCGCACTGCTCGCGGCCGGAGAAATACCCGAGTACGAGCGGGTCAAGGACCGAGTCAAGCCCACGGCGCCGCAGCCGGTACCCGAGGTCTGCGTCAGGCCGCCGGACCTGGCTGCTTACGACCGGTTGCTCGAGGGTCCGGAGATGCGCGCATGAACGCACCGACCCTGGAACTGCGGCTCAAAGCCCTGCGTCTGATTTCCTTTCTCGCCCACTATCAGGGACTCGCCGAGCAGGCGGCCAAGGGCGGCTGGAGCCATGTGAAGTATCTCGACGAACTCGCCGCGGTGGAGGCGGCCGAGCGAGCCGAACGGCGCATTGCACGCTTGCTCAGTACATCGAAGCTGCCGCGCGACAAGACGCTGGCCACGCTGGAGTTGGCCCGCTTTCCGAGACCGGTGCGCACGCAACTGGCTCGCCTCGCCGAAGGGGAGTTTCTCCAGGGTGCGACCAACCTGTGCGTATTCGGCCATCCCGGCACCGGCAAGACCCATGTGGTTTCCGCCGTCGGCCACGAACTCGTTCGCCAGGGACACCCGGTGCTGTTCACGCCGGTATCCTCGCTCGTCGAACGACTCCTGCAGGCCAAGCGCGAACTGCGGCTCGGGCGCGAACTCCGAAAGCTCGACCGCTACGCCTGCCTGGTACTGGATGACATCGGATACGTCCAGCACGACCGGGCCGAGATGGAAGTGCTGTTTGCCTTGCTCGCCGAACGCTACGAGCGCAAGAGCGTCATGATCACCTCGAATCTGGTGTTTTCCCAATGGGACCGGATCTTCAAGGACTCGATGACCACCGCGGCGGCGATCGACCGCGTGGTGCACCATTCGATCATCCTGGAACTCAACGTCGCCAGCTACCGCGCCGAGGCCGCCCACAAGCGATCCCGGACAAAAACATCCGGTGACCCGGAATCCACAAAAAAACAAACTTCATCCGAGGACGGTTGACGCATGGGTCGGTACCGATCATCGCTTGCGCACTTGGTGAGATCACCCGGTATTCGGCTCCGCGCGGACCCGGCACCCAAACAGTTTGCGGGCCAGACTTATCCACCCCTTGCACACCGACCCGCCAGTGTGTTTGAGGCACGCGGGTCCGTGCACAAGGCGTGGATAAGTCTGGCTCTCAGCACCTCGAATACAGGCGAGTGAAAACGAAAATTCTAATTGTCGTCAGCGAAAGAAATAGTTGACGTCAGACACCGCAAGGACTCGTCCACAAATCCACGGCTTGGCGCACGGGTTCGCAACACCCCCCCCAAGGGACGCGCCGCGTTCATCGCGACGCCCCGTCATGCCGCCTCCGGGGTGGCTTGGCCGATGGCCCGGAACAAGGCGTCGCGGGCGCGGTTTGCCTGTACGTTCGCCTCCAGATCGGTCATGGCGTGGGCCAGTCGGTCCAAGGCATCGAAGGTCACGCCGGGCCGCAAGTACCGCTCGGCATCCGGCAGCGACTTCAGCTTCTCGTAAGGCGTCATGACGTCCGGGCGGCGGTAATGGCGCCGCATCTTGCCGTTGGCATCGCGCCGCTCGGAGGCGAACAGGCACGGCCGGTGGAAGTTCAGGTACGGCGTCAGCACGCCTTGCGTGAAGGCGTTGACCTGGGCCGCGAAGCGTTGCGGGATGTGATCGTGGCCCAGCCACTTGCGTACCACCCAGGCGTTCTTGCCCTCGACCAGGGCGTTGTTACCGGTCCGCAAATGCACATTCGGTGGAACGGTCGCGACAACCGTCTGCCGTGGTGCGGGTCACGCATCCGTTCCATCCCTGGTCGGGTCGCGTGTTCCCGGTGCAGCGGACCGTGACGAACGGCAGTGCGGCTCTGGTGCGCTGCATCGTCGATGAGGAGAGGGTTCGCAGCCTTTCGGTGGCCTGGACGGACCGGCGCAAGGTGGACGACTTCGAGCGCATGTCGGCCGGACGTTCGCTGTTTCGGCCGGACGATCTCGAGGCGCTCAGGGCACAGGTTGATGTGCTGCTGGATGATCAGAAATAAAGCCGCAATATGATCAATGATTTTTACGCAGACGTGGGATCAGGGTCGGGACGCATGGGGGGCATTTTCAGCGTATTCTGCCGTATTATATCGGAGTATTCGCCGAACCAAGGCCGAAGCGGGCTGGTTCCATGGACCCACGTTAGAGTAATATATTATGATCAATACGCTTCGTCCAAACAGGATCCGCACCATGACCGACACCAAGTTAGACCGGCTGCGCCAGTCGGGCACCCTAAACCCGCGCCCGGACACGGTCACCGACGCGTTGTTCCAGGACAGCGCCTTCTTCGATGCGCACGACCTGCTGCAGGTGCGCTACGAGATGGTTCGTTGCACGCTGCGAGGCGTTCCCCTCAAGGAAGCCGCCGCGCGGTTCGGGACGTCGGTACCCACCTGCGTGCGCGCCAACCGGGCGTTCCGCGAGGGCGGCCTGCAGGGTCTCATCCCGCAGCGGCGCGGTCCGCGCGGCGCCCACAAGATCACGCCGGAGATCCTCGCCTTCGTCGAACAGTACCGAGCCGAATACGGCTCGCTCGGCAGCCGCAGACTCGTGGCCCTCATCGAGGCGCGGTTCGACACGCGGATCCACCCCCGCAGCCTCGACAAGGCGATAGCAAAAAAAACGGCCAGACAGCGATGAGTTCGCGGCGGCAAGCACCGTCGATCGATGTCGATGGCGTGCACCGCTATGACGGCTGGCGCCGACATTGGCGCACCGGCGCTCACAGCCAGGCAGTCGGCATACTGTGCCATCACGGCATGGCCCGTGCGCTGGCGCTGTCCGCACCTCCGGGTGCGCCGCCATCGGCCCCCGCCCCGGTGGGGCCGGCGCCGGTTACGCCACCGTTGTCCGATTGTCCCACCCTCACACGGGTCGCCGCCCGAATGATCCATGAACTGCTTGTACGTGAAGCCGGACAGCGCCGACATGCTTGAGTCCATGTCTTACAAGGTCACCGACAATCACCGTCAGCGCGAAGCCTGTCTGTACATCCGCCAATCCTCCATGCACCAGGTGCTGGAGCATACCGAGAGCGCCCGCCGCCAGTACGGTCTGCGTCAGCGTGCGATCGCGCTCGGCTGGTCCGATGAGCGCATCCGCACCATCGACGACGATCAGGGAAAATCCGGCGCGCACAGCGCCAACCGCAGCGGCTTCCGCGATCTCATGGCGCGCATCGCCGCCGGCGAAATCGGCCTCGTGCTGAGCCTGGAGGTCTCGCGTCTGTGCCGCAGTAACGCCGACTGGCACCAGCTGTTGCAGATCGCCGCCATCGCCGACACCCTCATCCTGGACGAGGTCGGCGTGTACGATCCCAATGACGGCAACGACCGTCTCCTGCTCGGGCTGTTATGTGGGGTCCCACATAATCAGCCCATATGTAGTGCAGCCCGCTATGTCGTGCAGCCTGCGCAACTCACTGTCAACGCGAGTTTTTTCCTGACACAGCCTGACATAATATTCACGGCTGGGTTTTTCTGGCATGACGTCATCTCCACCTTTTCTGGAGATGAATCATGTTCGAAACTCTGTACAAGGATCCTGCGATCATCGCGAAGTACCGACGTGCGCCCCTTTTGGAGGAGCGCGAACGGTATCTGCGTGTCGTGGTCGCCTTGGGTGCGGTTGGCGATGTGGTGCGCCGGGTCGCGCGCGCGCAGCTTCTACTCATAAAGCTGCTGAACCTGCCTGATGCGGACATTCCGATCCGCGTGGCGACCGTCGAGACGGCGGTGCGGGAGTGGTGCCGGAGCGTTCCCGAGGTTACCGCAGCGAATTTCCGGCGTCATGGCTTTCGCTGGCTGCGTTTCCTTGGCTGGCTGGAAGAGCCGGTCCGGGACGCCCATCCGCACGCCCGACAGGTAGAGGCCTTCGCGGCCTGGCTACGGGACGATCGAGGGCTGTCCGAAGCGACCGTCGGCAACTGCTGTTATGAGGGCGACCGTTTCTTTGTCTGGGCGGCCGGCAGGAACTTGATGCTCGCCGACATCACGGTCGGTGACGTGGACGAATACCTCGCCGTGCGGATTGCCGACGGAGGTCTTCGCCGCACGTCGGCGCGCGCCGTGGCCGGGTGTCTGCGGAGCTTCTTTCGTTTTGCCGAAACGCGGAGCTGGTGCCGGCCGGGCATCGCCGGGTGCATCATGCCGCCGCTTGCGTATCCCGACCGACCGGTTCCCAAGGGCTTCGATCGGGACGAGGTCGAGAAGTTGCTCGCCACGACCGAAAGTTCGACCCCGGCGGACTGCCGCGACCGCGCGGTGCTGACGATCCTGGCAACCTGCGGGCTCAGGGCCGGCGAGGTTGGCGCTCTGCGCGTCGAGGACATCGACTGGGAGCGGGACAGGCTGCATGTGTTCCGTCCCAAGACCCGCCGGACCGACACTTTCCCGCTGACCCCCTCCGTCGGCAACGCATTGATGGACTATCTTCTCAAGGTGCGCCCGGAGGCGGGACCGGAGCGTGCCTTGTTCCTGACGCTGCAGGCCCCGTTCAGGCCGCTGACGAGCGGCGCCGTAGGGATGATCGTCCGCAGCCGCGCGAACCGCCTTGGCATCACCGGTAAGCGCCTGGGCGCCCATGCACTTCGTCATGCAGCCGCACAGCGGCTGGTCGATGAAGGGTACGGACTCAAGACCGTTGGCGATTTCCTCGGCCATTCCAGCCCGAGCGCGACAGCCACATACGCAAAGCTCGATCTCGCCTCGCTTCGCCCGGTCGCCGACATCTGCCTGAAGGAGCTGCTCGATGACACTGCGTGAAGCCGTTGACCGCTATGTTGCGTGGCAGCGCGACCACGGCGCCAAGTTCCGCTCAAGCGCCGAGACCCTCGATACGTTTTGTCGTCGAATCGGAGAGGACAGGGACTGTGACTCGGTGGGCGAGGATGAAATCCGCCGCTTCCTTGCCGGCAAGGCGGTGCTCACGAGGACACGTGCCGTAAAGTACGGAACGCTTGCCGGGTTCTACAGGTTCGCACTGAGCCGTGGGCATGTGAGCCGCATTCTCATGCCGCCGCGGGAGGCGGAGCCGCGGCCACCGGAGGTCGCACCGTCCTTCATCTTCACCCACGAGGAATTGCGGCGCCTGTTCAAGGCGGCAGGCAGAGGCCGCAGGCGTTGCCCCAAGCTCGATGCCGAGACCTTCCGGACATTCTTGCTCCTCCTCTACGGTGCCGGGCTGCGCTCCGGCGAAGCACGACGACTGACCGTGGCGGACGTAGACTTGGACTCCGCGGTGCTCGCCGTGAACGATACGAAGTTCTACAAAAGCCGCCTGGTGCCGGTCGGTGCTGACCTCGTCGGCGTGCTTCGCCGATACGCCGCCATCCGGGCACGCCGCCCCCGGCACGAGGGGACGCAATCCACCTTCCTCGCCTGCCGTGACGGATCGCCGCTGAACAAGGCCATCGTTTGCCATGCCTTTCATGCGACGCTTCGGGCGGCCGGCATCGACAAGAGCAAACCCGGCTGCCGGGCGCCCTGCCTGCATTCGCTACGCCACAGCTTTGCCACCCACCGCCTGACCTCCTGGCATCGCGAGGGGGCTGACGTTCAACGGCTCCTGCCGGCGCTTTCGACCTACCTCGGCCATGGCAGCGTGGCAGCGACGCAGGTCTACATATCGATGACCCCGGACTTGCTCGACGAGGCCAGCCACCGGTTCGAGCGCTACGTCGAGCACAACCCAAGCCCGGATGCCGGGCAGCATCGGAAAGGAGGCACAAGCCATGCCTGAACGCAACTCTACACTCGGCACTTGGATCAAGCGCTTCCTCATGGAGTATCTTCCGACCGAGCGCAATCTGGCCGTCAATACACTGAAGAGCTATCGTGACTGCCTGACGCTGCTGTTGCCCTTCGTGGCCGATCGCCGCGGCAAGCCAGTGGAACGGCTCGCGGTCGAAGATCTGTCCGCCGACCGCGTGACGGCCTTTCTCGGCCACCTGGAACAAGAACGGGGCTGCTCGGTGCAGACCCGCAACCTGCGCCTTACGGCAATCCGGTCCTTCGCCCGCTACATCGCGGTGCGCGACGCCACACTTGTCGAATGGGCCGGCAGCATCCGCGCCATTCCGCTCAAGAAAACGGTGCGGCCCCGGATCGTCTGGCTGTCGGCGGAGTCCATGGACGCCATGATCGCCAGGCCGGACAGACGCACCGTAGCAGGGCGGGTCGAGCACGCCCTCCTGCTGTTCCTCTACAACACCGGGGCGAGAGCCTCCGAGGCGGCGGGAGTGCAGGTGGAAGATCTGCATCTCCCGGAACGCACGGGCGAAAACGCGCGTGCAACGATCCATGGCAAGGGAGGAAAGATCCGCATTACTCCGATGTGGACGAGCACCGCCAAGGCCCTCGCCGCTCTCTCCCGGGACCGCCCGCCCGGCTGCGGGAGCGTCTTCTGGAGCCGGCATCGCAAACCCTACACCCGGCATGGCATCATCGAACTCGTGCAGCGTGCCGCCGCCCGCGTGCCGGAACTCACAGGGCAAAAGATTACGCCCCATGTGGTGCGGCACAGCTGTGCCTGTCACCTCCTTCGCTCCGGCGTCGACATCAACACCATTCGCGCCTGGCTCGGTCACGTGTCGCTCGCGACCACCAACATCTACGCCGAAGTTGATCTCAAGGCCAAGGAAGAGGCGATGAAATCCACCTGCCCTGGCGATGCCGGAGATGAACCGCGATGGAAGGCAACAGTTGGCCTGCTTGAACAGCTGAAGGCAATTTGAAGGACAAATATTATGTCAGGCTGTGTCAGGAAAAAACTCGCGTTGACAGTGACTTGCGCAGGCTGCACGACATAGCGGGCTGCACTACATATGGGCTGAAAGGGGCACTATCGGAATATGAGCTTCAGGGCATCCGCGCCCGCCTGATCGGCGGGCAGCGCAGCAAGGCGCAGCGGGGCGCACTCAGGATGCACCTGCCCATCGGCCTGGTCTACACCGAGAGCGGCGAGGTCGCCCTGGATCCCGACCGCGCCATCGTGGAGGCCGTCGAGCTGGTGTTCACCACGTTCCGCCGCCTCGGTTCGGCGATGCAGACCCTCAAATGGTTCCGCAAGAATGCCGTTACCCTGCCTTCCCGGCCATACCGCATGAAAGGACAGGTGCACTGGTCGGTGCCCAATCACAGCCAGATCCAGCGCATGATCCACAATCCCCGCTACGCCGGCTGCTTCGCCTATGGGCGCACCCGCACCCGCACCCGCCCCGACGGCACGGTGCGCCATGCCCGCGTCGCCATGGAGTCGTGGCAGGTCTGCATACCGGATGCCCATGTCGGGTTCATCGACTGGGACGAGTATCGCCGCAACCAGGAAACGCTGAAAAGGAACGTGGCCGCGTTCACGCCGGGGCTGGCGCGCCAGCCGGCGCCCCGGGAAGGCCGGGCGTTGCTGCAGTCCCGGGTGATCTGTGGGTATTGCGGGCACCGCATGAGGGTTCGTTACGTCACGGCACGACCGAAACGCGCACAACCGGCTCACTGGTACTATTACTGCCCGCACAATGACGTCCGGCTTGGCGAGCGCACCTGCCAGAGTCTGCGCGCAGGGGCTATCGACGCGGCGGTATCGGACTTCATCGTGGCGGCCGTGAATCGTCAGAACATCAGCCTTGCTCTGGCCGTGCGCGAGCAGGTGCGCGCCGACTTCGCGGCCGTTGACCGGCAGCACGTCAACCGTATCGAAGCGTTGCGCCACGAAGCCGACCTGGCCCGCCGACGGTTCATGGAAGTGGACCCGGCGAACCGCCTCGTCGCCGCCCGCCTCGAGGCCGAATGGAACGCCCGCCTCGCCGCGCTTGAACGGGCCATCGAGGAGCGGGAGCGTAACCGCAAAACCCACGACACCATGGCCTCTGTCGAGCAGGAGCAACGGCTCCTGGAACTGGCGAATGACTTCGGCAAGGTCTGGAAGGCGTCCGAAACCGGCAACGCCGACCGCAAACGGCTGCTGGCGTTGTTGATCGAGGACGCGACGCTGACCCGTGAAGGGAATCGAGCCCGGGTGGGACTGCGCTTGCGCGGGGGCCGTGTCGTGACGCTGGGGCCAGTGGATCTGCCCAAACCGCGAGTCACCGCGGTCCGTCGTCATGCGTCCGATGACGTGCTTCGCGAACTCGACAATCTACTCCGTGAAGGGGCCGACGACGCCAGTGCGGCCGAGCAACTCAACCGGCGCGGTCACCGGGACTCTCGAGGCGACTCGTTCACCCAAAGCAGTGTCTACGCGCTCCGGGGACGACTCCGTTGGCCAAGCGGCCTTGAGCGCCAGCGCGAACGACTGCGCAAGCGAGGATACTTGGGTGCCGCCGAACTGGCCGCCATACTGGGCATCGGTCAGGCGACGCTGCGGGCGCGGGCGCTTCGCGGCAGCCACGGCATCGTTGCCTGTCGCTTCGAAGTGGGCAAGCGATCCTTTTGCATGTACAAATCACTATCCGGCGATGCCGAAAAACCAGACGATGCCTTGAAGGCCAGGCCAGTCGCCGGCTCCAAAGCCCAACTGTCACGACAATCCGAGCAGGATGCATTATGAAACCCAAGACTTGTCGTTGGAATGCCTCGCGCGCGACTTCGTGAATTGGCGGATGTGTAATTTGTTCAGCAATTCAGCGACTTGGCGATTGATGTATTCCGAGCCGTTGTCCGCATGGAAGCCCAGCACGACGAACGGCAGCGTGACGAGCAGTTCTTCCAGCACGGGGATCAAGAACGCCTCCGCGATCCGCGCCACGGCGCCGATGTGTTCGATCTGGGTAACCTCGTCCACCAGATTGATCGCGTAGGTACCTTTCTCACCGTCCCGGTCACCCTGATGGACGGTGTCGACACGCACGAAACCGGGCTGGCCTTCCGGCACCGGCCGCTGGCGCACGCCGATCCGCGTCGCGGTCGGCTTGGTGTGCCGCCAGACGGTGCGCTTGGTCCGGTAGGTCTTGGAGCGCCGCAGGTTGTAGAGGTGCGAACTGGACAGGGACGCCAGCCGCTCGAACCGCCGGTCGCCGAACACCTCGAAGGCACGCCGCATCACCGCGCCGGTGGCCGGGCCGCACATCTGGTTGCCGATCTCGTCGACCTCGGCCAACAGGCGGATGTCAGCCGCGGTGTAGATCCGCTCGAAGGGCCGTCCGCTGTTGGTCCGGCGGCGGTCGGCGACCTGCCCCGTCTGCCGGTACTGGGCGATGAGCCGGGTCACCTGGGCGCGGGACAGCCCCGTCGTCTTGCCGAGGTACTCGCGTACCGCGCCCTTGCCAGACCGCCCGACCCTGCCGTACCCGATGCGTACCAGCGTGCGCCGGACGAACTCGTAGGCGTCGTCCCGTTCCTGTGGAAGGTAGTCGACCTGCTCGTTGCCTTCCAGGAAGGCATTGATCTGATCAACGGTGTTTATGCGTTCGGTCTGTAGGGTCACGATCATGCTCCAATGATCGCCCAGACCGGGTGTTCAGGCTCACCTAGCGTTGGAAACGCTGGCGTCGTTCAGGCTCATATAGCGTTGGACAACACGATGTATTGACAAAAAATAATTTTATTGATACAAAGATTGGCCGTTAGCCAAAAGCGTGGGAGAGAACGATCATGAAATTTAGCGCAATCGGTGGGATTTCTGCGACCATTTTCGTCGCTACATTGGCGTCTTCATACACGTTGGCTGAAAGCAGCGGGAGTGAGGAATCTTCGGCGATAGGGCAGGACAGTCGGCGCTTGACCGAAGAAGTACTCGTCACCGGCATTCGGAGTTCGCTTGAGCAATCTCTGAATATCAAACGGGGGGCCGCAGGCTTCGTAGACGCGGTTTCCGCGGAAGACATCGGCAAATTGCCCGACCAGAATGTGGCGGAATCACTCCAGCGCGTTGTGGGCGTGGCGATTCAGCGCGACCGTGGCGAGGGCAATTTCGTTTCAGTGAGGGGCTTGGGACCCGAGTTTGTCGCCACTACCCTAAACGGCCGCCTGCTAACATCGGGTTTCAACGCCGAGGGCGACGGCGGCAGCGACCCGAATCCAACGGCTGGCCGTGAATTCAATTTTGAGATCCTGGCTTCCGAGGTGGTCAGCGGACTCGAGGTCAACAAGTCCCCTCAAGCACGCTTGGTCGAAGGCGGCATAGGAGGCACCATCAACGTCAAGACGGCGCTACCGTTCGAACTGGGCAACCGGGTTAGCACCTCGGTGGGTTACAACCACAATGACTTCGCCGACGAGGGCGACCCGAGAGCATCCGGAGTCTGGAGTTGGATAAGCGACGATGGCGCGATGGGCAACGCCGTGTCGGTTGCATACTCCAAGCGCTCTATTCGAAGCGACGAGTTTCAAAGCTTCGGCTACGCGTCGATCGGCACATTCGCACCCATCGGCACCGATGTGGCGGATGCCAGCGGCGGCTTCGACGGCGTGGCGGATTATGGGGCCAACGAGATCGAATACACCTTTAACGCCGATTACGCCTTGTACCTACAGGACCGCGAGCGCATCACGGTCACCGACGCCCTGCAATGGCGGATGGGTGCGGATACGCTTTTCACCCTGGACGCTTTGTACAGCAACTTCGACAATGCGAGCGAGAATTTCACGACCCTCGGCGCGATCATCCCATTCTTTACGATCGGCCCAACCACAACCGACCCCAACCACGACCTGGTCTCTACCGTTGACAGTATCGTAGTGGGTCCGAATGGGACGGTAGAGGCCGTTAAGACTGGCGGTGAACGCATCCAAGCCGCGCAATTCGACAATCGCGAGAACGAGACTTGGCAGGCCGGACTTAACGTCGAACACAGCGTCGGCAACTGGACCGTCACCGGTGATTTGTCATACGCCACGACCGACACCAGCAGCGACCGGGGCACCGCAGGCACCGCATCGGATAGCGTCAGGCAAGATGCGAACGGCGACGGCGTGCCGGACAACCTGTTCCTCGGAGGGACTGCGAACACGTTGAGCTTCGTTGCCGACTACGACGCCACCAACCTCAGCAAGGGCGTTCCCAGCGTGATTTACAACCGGGACTTGCTGAACGAAGACATCTACATCAACAACAACCTGGGCTTCTCCTTTGGGGAAGGGGAGGATGACATTTTCAATGCCGCATTGGATGCGGTTTTGGAAGTCGAGGATTCCTTCCTGGCGCAAATTGGCAGCGGCGTTCGTTTCACCAGTCAGAAAAAGCAGTTCAGCCAAGGGTCGGCCAACACCCCACACTGCTGTCCGATTTCGTTCCGACGCCTGGTCAACGTCAGATCCGCCATGCAGCCGTGGCCGGTTGACGACTTCATGCATGACACCGACGCCAAGGTTCCGCGGCGAATGGCCGTGCCGGACTTCGATGCGTTTGTGGCTCTCGTGGACGGAGCGGCGGCAATGGGCCCCGGCCCGGATGGAACACCGCAGGTTCTCGGCGTCTTTTCCGTCGCGGACATTAGGAACCCCGATCCCGATCCTGCCAACACTTTTCAGGTAGAGGAAGACACACTCGCCGCCTACGTGCAACTCGGTTTCTCCGACACGGTCGGCAGCGTCCCGTTTTCCGGCAACATCGGCGCGCGGCTTGTCCATACGCGCCAGACATCGGACGGGTTCGCCACGTCGAATTTGGCCTACGACGGCCAAGTCCGGGGCAGCGTGAATGCGCCCGTTTCGATCAAGAATTCCTACACCGAGATATTGCCCAGCCTGAACGTCAAGTTCGACTTGAGCGAGGATTTGGTGTTGCGGTTCGCACTGGCTGAAAACCTGACCCGGCCGACCTTGAGCAACTTGTCGCCCCGGTTCGCGGTGGGAGGCGTCGTGGCGGCCGAGGATGGTACTTTGACCTTCTTTACGGCCACGGCAGGCAACCCGGCGCTCAAGCCGGTCACGTCCTCCCAAGCGGATCTCGGTCTCGAATGGTATTTTGGCGAGGCCAGCGCGCTATATGGGACGGTGTTTGCCAAGAAGGTGGATGATTTCATCGAATTCACTACGGATGCCGAGGTGATCGACGGGTTGGACGCCCGGGTCGCGCGACCGCGCAACAACATCGATTTCGATCTCCTGGGAGTTGAGGTCGGCTACCAACAGGCGTTCACCTTCCTGCCCGAACCGTTCGACGGCTTGGGCGTTGTCGTCAACTACACCTTTATCGACAGCGACGCGTCGTTTACGGGAGATCCGGACTCGGCGGGTTCCGCCGTACCCGGAATTTCCGACCACTCCTGGAACTTGGCGCTCTATTACGACAAGGGTCCGATCCGCGCGCGCGTTGCGTACAACTACCGGAGCGACTTCCTGCGCTTGCGTTCCGATGTGTTCGGGCCGAGGGTCGATGAGGACTACGATCAACTCGACATCCAGGTGGGTTACGATTTCGCAAGAAACATCACGGCTTTCCTAGAGGTCATCAATCTCACCGAGAGTCACCAGGAACAAACCACGGGGCTTTCGAACCGCCCTCGAGGCGCGTTCTTTACGGGCCGTCGATTTGGCCTTGGCCTGAGAGCGTCTTTCTGAACCGGCTTCGTTAATGGACTGAGCGGGCTGTTCGTGGCTTCGCGCCCGCGGCGCTTGTGCCCTCGGTCTGTAGACCGCCCGTCGATTTTCCGAACCAGGGGGGCGCGGTGCCGCGCCGGTCGCGCCTTATCCTTCGCGTACAATGCTGCGTGTTCGATTCGCCGCGCTCGGTGTTCTACAACCTGAGCGATCCGGGAATACGGTTCCGATGGCTTTGAACAGGCTCGTAGACCGGTTTATTCGAACCCTCCTACCCTCTTACCTTCGAGGAGAACTGGTGCATTGTGGGCCCTGCAGTGCGGCCAGGTTGCGTGGACGACTGCTGTTTCTGTATGTTAATTCGAAGCGCTTAAGCCACGGGCGGGCGAGAGTGGCAAGCGACTCCTGGGCATCGTG
This sequence comes from Candidatus Azophilus sp., assembly GCA_965220425.1. Classification (GTDB taxonomy): domain Bacteria; phylum Pseudomonadota; class Gammaproteobacteria; order Pseudomonadales; family Azotimanducaceae; genus Azophilus. Next base: position 2,206,562 of record OZ244830.1, read on the forward strand.
TCCGCACCGTTGCGGGAAGATGTTGTGACCCTTATCGATTGGTGCGTCGTCGTCGCTTACTTGTTGTTTGCGCTTGGCGTCGGGATGGTTTTCAAGAAATCGGCTAGCCGCAGTACCACGGATTTCTTTGTTGCAGGCCGGTCGTTGCCCTGGATGGTGGCTGGCACCTCCATGGTCGCGACGACCTTCTCGGCGGATACGCCGCTGTTCGTCGCTGGCATGGTCCGTGAACAAGGTATTTACGCGAATTGGTTTTGGTGGACCGGTGCTATCGGTACGCTCGCCGGAGTGTTCTTTTTCGCGCGACTTTGGCGGCGAAGCGGCGTCGTTACTGACCTTGAACTCATCGCCCTGCGCTACGACCCGGGTCCGGCCTCACTCGGGCTCCGTGTATTTCGAGCGCTGCACGACGGGGTATTCGTGAACGGCGTTGTCATGGCGTCCGTGACACTGGCGATGTCCACGGTGATTAGCGCTGTGCTGGGATTGTCGAATGAACCGATATCGATTCTGGGGTTTGGTGAGATAACGCCTACCCTGGCGATTCTGACCGGGCTTTGTTTGGTGGCGGCTTTTTACACCTTGCTTTCGGGACTGTACGGCGTTGTGTATACGGATCTCCTGCAGTTTCTACTGGCCATGGTCGGCTCGATAGCGTTGGCCGTCATCGCCTATGTCGATCTGGAAGGCCGCGGAGGCTTCGTCGCGATGCTACAGTCTTCCAAGTCGTTCTCAGCGGATACTTTGCGCATTTTCCCGGCCTTCGGCGCCAACCAGGGTACCTTTACTTTCTTGGTCTTTGTCCTGGTTCTTTGGTGGCCGGCAGCAGTTGGACCGGGCTACTTCCTGCAACGTACCTTGGCAACGAGAAGCGAAAACGATGCGGTGCTGAGCCTAGCCTGGTTCGCGTTCTGTCACTACGTGTTGAGAAGCTGGCCATGGATAGTCGTGGGACTCTCCTCAATGGTTTACTTTCCGAGGATGGCCAACGCCGAGCAAGCTTATCCGGCGCTGGTGGGCGAACTATTACCCGTTGGGCTCAAAGGCATCATGGTTACCTCTTTGCTCGCTGCCTTTATGTCGACTCTCGATACGCATCTGAATTGGGGGGCATCCTATTTGGTCAACGATGTATACAAGGCACTGAGAAAAAGGCCCCGATCGGAGCGGGAGGATGTAGGCGCCGCGAGAGTCGCCATGCTTGTACTAATACTCTTTGCATTGATCATTGCCATGTCCTTGACATCGATTCTGTCCGCTTATCAATACTTGGCTGTCATGCTCGCGGGTTCCGTCGCCGTTCAAATCGCTCGGTGGTACTGGTGGCGAGTCACGGTGTGGACGGAAATTACGGCTCTGTTGGCAGGCTTCCTGTTTGGCAACCTATTGTACTTCTGGTGGCTGCCGAGCAGTGCGGGGAACGATCACTTCGCGGTACAGGTGTTGTTGAATACTATTTGCACGTGCATCTTAGCGCTCGCCGTCACCTTTTGGACCAGCGGCAGCGGTCCTTCCGACCACGTTGTGGACTTTTATCGGAAATTGCGCATCCAAGGCGCGGGCTGGCACCGGGTGCGCAAACTTGCGGGCGTCGCCCCGATCGACGACAGGATATCGATTGCGGCTCTGCTATGGATATCCTGGATGGCTGCGCTGTTTGGCATGATGTTGGCGGTGGGATACGCAATACTGCAACAGCTCGTACCCGCGACTTTGTGTGGCGTCCTTTGCCTTACCGGCATAACGACTGCGTATTTCGTAAACCGAAAAGCAAGACCCTAAAAAACATGTTCTCTTCCCCTTTTTGGGTCAATGTGAGTGAGGGTTTTCGAATATGAAAGTTGGAATTTGTGGGTTGGGCTCGAGAATGGCGTTTTTGACAAAGGTGTTTTCTCGGCAGTCGAATGACCTGGAATTTGTTGCGTATGCGGACCCCGCGCCGCTTGGGTTGCCGTATCTTCAAGCACACGGCATAGATCCCGGAAAAGCGTACACCAGCACGTCGAATATGGTGAAGAGCGAGTCGCTGGATTTTCTGATGATAGGTAGCCCGAATCATATGCATCTGCAACACATCCGAGAAGGCCTAAGACATGGACTCAAGATTTTTACGGAAAAGCCGGTAGTCATCGACCAAAAGCAAACGTTTGAATTGCTCGATTTGTTGACGCAATACGGTGCCGATAATGTCATCGTTGGCTTGGTATTGCGTTACTCGCCGTTATTCCGAGACGTTGCGCATGCGATTCACAACGGAGTGCTTGGCACCATAAGCAGCATGGAGGCCAGCGAACACATCTCTCCTAGCCACGGTGCATTTTTCATGCGCGACTGGCGCCGATATGCCGCATTTTCGGGGGGATTCTTGCTGGAGAAATGTTGTCACGACCTGGATTTGTATCAAGGCCTGGTTCGACGAAGACCAGCGCGGGTCGTCAGTTTTGGTGGCCGTCGTACATTTGTGTCCCACAATCGGGCCCTAGAGAACGAGGACGTCTATCACGAGATGGCGGGGGGTTGGTCCAGCGCCGAGTCGGTGTTTCAGAGTGACAGCGACATCGTTGACCATCAAACCGCGTTAATTGAATACGAAAACGGCGTGAGCATGTGTTTTCATACAAATCTCAACGTTCCGGGAAAGTCGCGCCACTTCTATATCATTGGTTCCGATGCGACGGCGGAAGGCGATTTCGAAAGAAATTACTTTCGCCTCCAGGATACGAGAAGCAATCGTATTTTGAGGGAAAACCGTTATGCGTTCAGCGATCCGTTGGGGCACTACGGCGCCGAAGAACTGATGGTATTCGACATCTGCGCACATCTATTTGACGGCGACAGTCTGCCGGTCTCAGTACTGGATGCTCTCGAAGCTGGCCTGACAGCGATCAAGCTCGACGAAGCACGTATTTCGCGGACAATTCTCGACATGAAATACGTTTTCCAAAAGTTCGACAGCTACGGACTTCGCTAGCCCGCATATCTCACCAACGAACCGAGTTGGTCGAACGGGCTCGGTCGGGAGCGTTTTTGACCCTTTTGAGGGGCGGTAGGCCACGCGGGCGGACGGGTGGTCGCCGAAATTCGACCGTCGGAGCGCTCGCGGGCGTTCGAAACGGCCGTTCGGGGCGGTTTTCGCGGTACGCGGGCGTCGTCCGGGCGCGGGGCGTCCCCGGGCGGGTGCCCGGTCGGTGTTGTACCCGCGGGAGCGCGGCTACGCGGGTGGCGCGCGGGTCGGGCCACGGCACAGTGCCGCCGCGGCGGCGGCGAACTCGCTTCGGTACGGGTACACCGACGAGAACGACAGCCACACCCTGCGCGCGGTGACGCGCACCCGGGCGGCGACCTTGAGCAGCCGCACGCGCAGCGTTCCGCATTGCGCCCTGGCCCAGCGCGTGCCGGCCAAGCCCAGCCGCCGCAGGCCGTGCATCAGAACATAGGCGAAGGACGCGAAATACAGCCGCAGTTGGTTGGCGCGTAGCGTCGCCGTGCTGGTGCGGTCGGCGAACAGGTCGAGCTGGCACTCCTTGATGCGGTTCTCCATGTCGCCGCGGGCGCAATACAGTTCCTCGTAGAGCCGTTGCGGTCCGGCGACCTCGCGGCCCAGACTGGTCACCACGAAGCGCGGGTTCGGTCCCTTCGACAGATGCTCCGCCTTGGCCACCACCCGGCGCGCCCGACTCCAGGACTGGTGGGTGCGGTAGCGGAATTCCCGGAACCGCCGCGACGCCCGGCCGGTGTGCGCGTGACGGCGGCGGGACTTGCGCAGCGCCTTGCCGTAAGCGGGCAAACAAGGCCGTTCTGGACTTTCGCGGCCTATTGAGGAGGTGGGTCTCGGGTGCGGCCGAGGTCGGAACGTAACGGCCGATCCGCGAACAGCGTCTTCCAGACCCGCGGCGTCAGCTCGTTGACTCGCTTCGCGGGATGTTGACCGACCCGCTGCAGAACATCGACGAGGTAGGGGTACGGATCGACACCCTGCAACTGGCAGGTAACCAGCAGGCTCTGGATCACGCCTATCCGCCGAGCGCCCAACTCCGTCCACGAGTAATGTTGAATTCAACATTATGCGTGAAACGTTAAGCGACTCGTAATGTTGAGTCGCAGGCGTCCGGCCCCGCGCTGACTGGCGCCAAGCCCGGAATCGCTTAACATTTCTATATCTTTCTCCCTCCACCTGACCCGACTGGAGGGAGAACAGACATGAATCATCCAACTTCACCCGTGGTGTGTTCGGAAGCGGGTTCTGGCCTGCTGGCGGACATCCTCGGCGCTTTCACTGCAGATCTGAATGCCGTGGGCTTGTCCGCGGAACATGCCCGCCGTCTCCGGCGTAGTGCATGGCACTTGCTGATCTGGCTGGACCTCTGCGACGTTACTGTCGAGTCCGTCGATGACACCGTACTGTGCGCCTTCCGCCGACATGATTGTCAATGCCCCGGCATGGAAGGGGAGCGGCGGAAGATGCTCGTCCCGGACGGGCGGGCGTTCCTGACGGGTGCCCTGAAACTGGTCCAGTTCCTGGAAGATAACGGGTGGGTTCCTCATCTCGGAGAGCTTGATGCCAACTTGCGTCATCTGGATGCCTTCCTTGTCCGTTGCAGGGAGCAAGGCTACAGACCGGGAGGGGTCCGCACATATCGGAATAGCTGTCGCCACTTTTTGATTTGGCTGCATCGCTCGCGTATCCCGATTGCAGATGTTGATTTCGAGACGCTGGAACGTTTCCAGCAACATGACTGCGTCTGCCCCGGAGCGCGCCAAACCACGCGCCACCGCGGTGCCGGTGCCCGCCAGGTGTCTCAGATCCGATCCTTCGTGCGATATCTCATTGCGACCGATGTGGTGCCCGTTCAGAAGATGATGCCCGAGCCGGATGCGCGCCCGGCGATGGGGTCGTTCGAGGAATGGCTCCGGCATCACCGTGCAATCGGCGAGGGATCGATCGTCCGACATTCCCGACAGGCTGCAATGCTGGTCGCGGATCTAGGCCCGGATCCCCGCTCGTACGACGCGGCAGGGATCCGGGACGCCCTTCTGGGCCGATATGATGGAGTCTCGTCGAGTTTTGCCGGCAAGTTGGCATGTTCCATGCGCATGTATTTGCGCTACCTCGCGTCGAGCGATAGCTGTTCACCATCCCTGATTGATGCCGTTCCAACCGCCACCACATGGCGGCTCGCTCCCCTGCCGCGCTACATCCTCCCCGAGCAGGTAGAGCATGTGATCGCCTGTTGCGATGTGACGACGCCCAATGGCTGCCGGGACAAAGCGATCCTGTTATTGCTTGCCCGACTTGCCCTCCGGGCCGGTGACGTAGTCGCGCTGCGGCTGGAGGATATCGACTGGCGGGGAGCCCGTGTCCGGGTCTGCGGAAAGTCGAAGCGCGAGGAATGCCTCCCATTACCCCAAGATGCCGGGGATGGCATTCTGGATTACATCGTCTGGATTACATCGAGAAGGCGCGCCCCCGGGTTGCGGAGAAGCGGATCTTCCTGAGGGCTATCGCGCCCTATCGTCCCCTAGCGTCCAGCCACGCTATTACCGGCGTCGTGGTTCGGGCGTTGAAGCGCGCCGGTCTGGAAGAGGTACGACCGCAAGGGGCCCATCTCTTCAGGCATTCCGCGGCGACCAACCTGCTGCGATCCGGACAGTCCCTGGAAACCATCAGCGCACTTCTGCGCCACAAGTCGATGGCCACAACCACGATCTATGCAAAGACCGACGCACCCATGCTGCTCGAGATTGCGCAGCCCTGGATCGGAGATCAATCATGAGCATGAAAGAGCACGTTACGCGCTACGTCGCACACAAGCGCAGTCTCGGATGCAAGTTTGCGAGCGAGGAATGTCTGCTGCTCTCCTGGGCGGATGCCGCCATGACCTCCAGAGAAGACATCATCCGTGCCGATGCGATGATCCGATGGTCTCGGCAGACATCATCGAACGATCAGGCGCACAGGCGGCTGGCTATCGGGCGCCGGTTTGCGCTCTGGCTTCGTGCGGAGGATGAGCGCCACGAGGTGCCCCATAAGGAGTGTCTCGGGCGGTTACGGAATCAGCAACGTACCCCCATTCTGCTGAGCGATGGTCAGATCCGGGGGTTGATGGAGGCAGCCCTGCAACTGCCTCCCGCAGGTTCCATTACACCGCACACGATCCATACCATCATCGGGTTGGTTGCGGTCACCGGGTTGCGGCGCGCGGAAGTTTGTGCCCTGCGACTGACCGACGTTACCGAAAGTGGGCTGGTGATCCGCGAAACCAAATTCGCCAAGTCAAGACTGGTGCCCCTGTCGGACAGCACCCAGGCTGCGCTTGATCGCTATCTTGGGCGCCGGAGGAAACTCAACACAAAGTGTGACCGTGTGTTCGTTCTCTCGACCGGCAAACGGATCGGCCCCGACACCCTGTCAGAACTGTTCCGCAAGCTTGCGCATACAGCGGGGCTTCGTGGCGGCAAGGGAGAACGCGGGGTAACGCTCCATCAATTGCGGCACAAATTTGCGGTCAGGTCTCTCGAGCAGGCGACCGCCACCGATCGTGACAACATCAGTCGGCATATCCTCGCCCTGTCAACCTATATGGGCCATGTCAGCGTTTCCTCGACCTATTGGTATCTCCACGCGACGCCGGTCCTGCTCCGGGGAATTGCCGACAAGGCCGAGAAACTTCACACGGGGAGGGCCGCGTCATGACCAATCTGGCTCCCCACGTGTGCGGCTTTCTCCGCGAACACATGCCGCGCCAGCGAAATGCCAGCCGTCACACCATCGCGAGTTACGCCGACAGCCTCATGCTGCTGGTCCGCTATATCGCCGAACGCTTCAAGGTCAGGCCCTGCACCATCACGTTGGAACAACTGACGGTGGAACTGATTTCGGCTTTCTCGACCATCTCGAGGTGGACAGAAATAACAGCGTCAGCACGCGAAACGTCCGTTTGGCTGCGATCAAATCCTTTCTCCGTTATCTTGAATACCGTCTGCCATCCTGTCTCGACCTGGCCCGGCAGGTTCATGCCATACCTATGAAGGCCCATGATCACTCGGTCGTCCACTATCTGGATCACAAGGAAATCAAGGCTCTGCTGGACGCTCCGGATCCCGGAACACCGGCCGGGCTGAGGGACCGGGCCATGCTTCATCTTGTCTATGCCGCGGGGCTTCGCGTGTCCGAACTGGTCGGCGTGATGCTGGAAGACCTCGGACACCCCGGTCTCGATACCCTTCGTATCATGGGCAAAGGCCGTAAGGAGCGTGGCCTGCCGCTGTGGAAAGAAACCACTGAAGTGATCCGGCACTGGCTAAAGGTTCGCCCCGAGGTCACGGATCATCACCTGTTCCTGAACTCCAGAGGACAGGCGATGAGCCGGCACGGGTTCGCGCATCGCCTCGCGCTCCATGCCAAGGCGGCGGAGACGGCGGAACCGTCCCTTGCCGACAAGCGGGTCCATCCGCATGTGCTTCGTCACAGCTGTGCCCTACACATGCTGGAGGCCACCGGTGATATACGGAAGGTCTCCCTGTGGCTGGGCCATACCAGCATACAGAGCACGGAAATCTACCTGCGGGCAGATCCTGTCGGAAAGCTTGCCATTCTGTCCGAAAACAGGCCGCCCGTGATCGCCAAGGGCTCGTTCCCCGACGCTCCCGACCGGCTGCTCGCGATTTTGCAGGACGCACGCTCGTTATAGAAATGTTAAGCGATTCCGGCCCTGTCGCCAGTCAGCGCGGGGCCGGACGCCTGCGACTCAACATTACGAGTCGCTTAACGTTTCACGCAAACGTCCAGTTCCGCCGACTCATCGGAATCTGGCGAATGCTGCGCTCCAGATGATTCGTATCCGGGGACACGGCCGGATCCTCAAGGAACACCCGCAACCCGGCTTCCCGCTCCGCCGCATACTGAAGCGCCTGGGAAAACGGGTTGCTCGGCAACAGATCCGGTCGCTGGCGCTGTGTTTTGCACCAGGCAAAGAATGCGTCCACCGCCGGGGTGCTGTGTTCCCGCCGGTACGCCAGTTTCGCCGGACTGTCGAGTTTCTTCTTGCGAATGGTTTTCTCATGGGCATACAGTACGCCGATCAACGACAGCGCTTCGGCTACGCCCTCCGGCTCGCTTTCCCTGGCATCCACATAGCCTCGTCGACAGTGCGCCCAACACTGAGCGTGCGCGATGTCCTGCCGCTTTGCATACGCCGCATAGGCCGCGTACCCGTCGCTCAACAGCGTGCCCCTGAAGTCTCCGAGGAACGCTTTCACATGTTTGTGCGCCCGGCTCGGCGCGTAATGGAAGACGATCTCGTCCGCCTCCCCGTAGACCGGCCAGAAGTAGGCGCTACGCATCTTCCCAGGCGCCGCGCGGCCCGCCTTGATCGTGGTCTCGTCCATGGCGATCACGCCGCCTTGCCGGATATGCGCGGCCTGTGCCGCGGTGACGGGTTCCAGCAGGTCCACGGCGCGGCCCGCCCAGTTCGTCAAGCTACTCCGGCTGACCCGAATGCCGGCATCGGCCAGGCGCTGGTGCTGCCGATACAGCGGCAGGTGATAACGGAACTTGTCAACGAGCATCCCGGCCAGGAAGCTCACGTCAACGCAGGTGCGTTCCAGTACGTTCGGCGGCGTCGAAGGCGTCAACATTTCGCCTGTGTCCCGGCGCTTTATGACCTGACGCACGTACTTCAGCACCTTGTAGCTGCCGGGCTCCTGCGCCAGGCGGTGGCTGACCTTCTCGCCGATGACCTCCCGCTCGGCCTCGGGGATCGCCTCGATGGCGGGGTCAACAACTTCGATCACCTCGACCGGCACCGTCTCGTCGAAGCGCAACCCACTCTCGTTGACCGCCCCGTCCCGGCGCTTTTCCCGCCGGCGGTAGCGGATCTCCTGGGTGGGAATCTCCCGATCGGGCGGCGTCTCGATACCGAGCGCCGCGAACAGGTTCGCCTGCTCCACCGAATCGAACTCCAGACGCTTCTCCGAGGTGCGGCCGAACAACTGCCGCTTGAACCAGTCGACCTGCTGTTGCAGTTGGGTGATCCGGCCAAGCGCGGACTGCAGCTCTCCGGTGGCTTCAGAAAGCCGTTCGCCGAGGTCGGCGACCGCCGCACTCAGTAGTGCGTTCTCCTGCTGCAGAACGTCGATGCGGGCGCTCGACAACGTCTTTGGCGTCCATCGCTGCGAAGCCCGGATTATACCATCCGCGAGTCCGTCAAGCAGCCTTTCTGTAGCGTTTTCGCTGGCGTTTGATGACGATGTCGGTGCCCTCGATCAATGCCAGAAGCGCCGTGCGGCTGAGTGCGACTTTCCCGGTACCGGTCTCGCCTCGCGTCGCGAACCGGCCCGCCTCCAGACGCTTCGACCAGATCCAGTAACCGTCACCGTCGAAGGCGAGAACCTTCATCATCGTACGACGACGATTTACAAAGGCGAACCAGTTCCCGCTCGTCGGATCCGCGCCCAGCTCATTGCGCACCAGTGCAGACAGCCCGTCGAACGAGCGCCGCATGTCCGTCGGAATGGTGCATAACCAGATGCGACGCCGGCCATCCAGGCTCAGCACGACTCCGGACGCCGTACCCGCAGCACCACGCCGCCGCCGAGCTCCAGTTCCGCATCCCACACCGGCGCCGCCGGCCGATCGTCCGCCAATTCCACGAAAACAGCCGCATCGACCGTCACGGCGGCGGAACCGGTCCGGCCCAGCTTGCGCCGCCACCACCAGAACGTACTCGGCGCCAGATCCTCGACCATACAGAATTCGCGGCAGCCCTGACCGCTGCGCTCAAAGCGCGACACGATCGCCCGCCACTCGTCCGGCGAGCGCTTTACCACCGCCCGTTTTATGTCACTCATCGAATGGAATCTCCTTCGTCATGGGAACGACGAAGGCAACCGGAAAATCAGCCGGCCGGCAATAACGCCTCAGCGTGACCGCTTACGCCTTGCCGATCCGCCTCTCCAAACGCTCGTTGCGCGCCAGGCCCAGAACAAAATCCACGTCGTTTCGCTCGCACCAGTCCATGATCGCGTCCCGGCAAAACCCCGAGTCGCCCCGGACGACGACGCGCACCTTCGGCCAGCGTCGCCGCACCCGCCCGACGATCCGCTCCAACTCCTCGACGCTCCCGGTGCTGGCGTCGCGATCCGACGGGCGCAACCGCGCGCACAGCAGGTGCTCGCCACAGAAGATGTAGAGCGGCAGGTAACAGTAATGCTTGTAGTAGCCGTGAAAGAAACGACCCTCCTGGTCGCCATGCAACGGATCGTCGGTGGCGTCCAGGTCCAGCCAAAGTTCCTCCGGCGCCTCGACGTGGGATTCCAGGAAGATGTCCACCAACACCCGGTCCAGGGCGTCGGCGTTGGCCGCGATCCGGTGGTAGCGGTCCACGGCGACGTCCTCCGGCCTGCCCAGCTCCAGGCGGTTCAGTGTGCTCGACCCCGCCAGCGGGCACCCCCGGTCCCGCTTCCGCGCCCGCCCCGCGCCGCTGGGATCGGTCTTGCCCACCAACAACGCCAGCAGGCTGTCGGCGCGCAACGCGTCGTGGTCGTTGAGGTCCTCGTAGCCCAGGGCGATCCCGTGCACCCGTTGCGCGACCAACTCCGAGACCGAATGCTCGACCTTCCCGGGATGGCGATGATCGGTGAAGCAACCCGCGATCCGCTCCATCAGCCCCAACCGACGGTCCACCTCGCGCAGCAGGATGCCGCCCCCGTCCGAGGTGAGTCGGCCCCCATCGAAACGACCGACGACCTCACGGCGACCGAAGGCGTGAAATTCAAGTTGTCCCGGCGTACACTGTGTGCTCATGGGATCTCCTTGTCGTCTTAATCCAAGTCTTTGATTCAGCTTGTATTATCCGACAATTCGAGATCCCATTCCATTTGTTGGTGAGATATGCGGGCTAGCGGCGCATGGACCCCGTGCGAGCGGTCAAGGCCACCGCCGATCAACTGGCTCAGTTGATCTATGCCATGTCGACCTGCATGGCTGCGCCTAAGACACCAGCAGTTCTCATTTTGGCCACATCGGTGCGGTGGGACGGCGGATCGGCGGTTTTGAAGGAGGCTTGACAACATAGGATGCGGCGCCTATGGTGCGGGTCATGGGACACCCGTGGTTCGGATCGAAGGCGACGTCGGGGCTGTGTCAGGCGTTGATTGCGCTGATGCCGCCGCACGCGGTGTACATCGAGACGCACCTGGGCGGCGGCGTGGTCATGAGGCGCAAGCCGGCGGCGCTGCGCAACATCGGGATCGACCTGGACGGCCGGGCGCTGTCGCGGTTCGAGTGCGGCTATCCGGTGGAGCTGGTGCACGGCGACTGCCACGCGTACCTGGCGGAGTTCGCGTTCGACGGATCGGAGCTGGTGTACTGCGATCCGCCGTACCTGCGCGGCGCGCGCAAGTCGTCGCGCCGCTACCGGCACGACTACGAGGACGCCGACCACGCGGCGCTGCTCGGGCTGCTCGCGGGGCTGCCCTGCGCGGTGATGGTGTCGGGGTATCCGTCGGCGCTGTACGACGAACTGCTCGGCGGCTGGCGCAGCGTGTCGCTGCAGGTGATGAACCGGGCGGGGGTGGTGACCGAGAAGGTGTGGTTCAACTTCGCGCCGGACCGGGTGCACTGGGCGTCGTGCGCCGGGCGGGACTTCACGCACCGGCAGACGGTCAGGCGCAAGGCGGCGAGCTGGGGCCGGCGCTACGCGGCGATGCCGGCGGCGGAGCGCCTGGCGGTGCTGGCGGCGATCATGGCGGAAGAGGCGCAGGCGCCGCCGTGAAGCGCCTCGGGCGCCATCTCGACCGGCTGCGGGCGTGCTTCGCGCGCATGCCGGATCCACGCCGCGGCAGCAACCGGCGCTACGCCATGGCCGACATCGGCATGGCGGCGCTGTCGGTGTTCCTCATGCAGTCGCCGTCGTTCCTGGCGCACCAGCGCGCGCTGGCCGAGGGCCGCACGCGGTCCAACGCGCACACCCTGTTCGGGCTGGCCCGCATCCCGCGCGACAACCACATCCGGCAGCTGCTCGACGGCGTGCCGACGACGCACTTCGACGACGCGTTCCACGCGCTCGTCGAGGACCTCGACGCGTGCGGCGGCCTCGCGCCCATGCGCCGCCTCGACGGCCGCACGCTGGTCGCCCTGGACGGCACCGAGTTCTTCCGCTCGCGCAAGCTCCGCTGCGACCACTGCTCGACCCGCAAGCGCGCCGACGGCGGCACCGAGCACTTCCACCAGATGCTGGCCGCTAACGTCGTGGCGCCCGGCCGGGCGCAGTCGCTGCCGCTGCCGCCGGAGTTCGTGCGGCCCGTCGACGGCGCCGCCAAGCAGGACTGCGAACGCCAGGCCGTCAAGCGCTGGCTGGCGCGCCACGGCCCGCGCTGCGCCGCCCTGCGGCCGGTCTACCTCGGCGACGACCTCTACGCCTGCCAGCCCGTCTGCCGGGCCATGCTCGACGCCGGCGGCGACTTCCTGCTCACCTGCAAGCAACCCAGCCACAAGACCCTCTACGAGTACCTCCACGGCATCCGCCTGCCCACCCGACGCCGCACCGCGGGCCGCGGCGCGAAGCGACACATCCACCGCTACCGCTGGATGACCGACCTGCCCATCCGCGACGGCGACGACGCCCTGCGCGTCAACTGGCTGGAGATCACCAGCGCCCGCCCCGACGGCACCGTCACCTACCGCGGCGCCTTCGTCACCAGCCTCGACGTCGACCGCGACAACGTCGCCGAACTCGCCAACTGCGCCCGCGCCCGCTGGAAGATCGAGAACGAGACCTTCAACGTCCTCAAGCAGCACGGCTACCACCTCGAACACAACTTCGGCCACGGCAAGCACACCCTCGCCGCCGTGCTCGTCGTCCTCAACCTGCTCGCCTTCGCCCTGCACACCGCCTGCGAACTCGCCGAAACCCTCTGGCAGCAGGCCCGACAACGCCTCGGCACCCGGGCGCGCCTGTTCGAGCACCCGCGCACCGTCACCGAATACCAGACGTTCCCCTCGTGGACCGCGCTCATGACCCTGCTCGCCACCGGCGGACCTGCAGCACAGCCTCCCTGACTTCCCCGCCTCGCCTCCGCAACCGGATCAACCCACCGCAAAACCAATGAAACACTCAACCGTCACCCGACAAAACCAAAATGAGAACTGCTGGTCGTCGCCGCACTAGTGTCATGTCACACATGATATGTCGTATTTTAGCTGATATATTTACGGTCCTCTATTCAGGACGAGGATCCGTGCATGAAGCGCTACGTGGTGACACTGGACGAAGGGGAACGGGAAGGTCTGAAGGCGATTGCGAACAAAGGTTCGCACCGCTCGCAGAAGGTGATCAACGCGTTGATCCTGCTCAATTGCGACCAAGGGAAGTTCAACGAACGACAGGCGACCGGAGAGGCCATTGCGGAGATTCTGCGGATCAGCATGCGCAAGGTGGATCGGGTAAAGAAGCGTTTTGTAGAGGCGGGGCTCGAGGTGGCACTGGGCGGCGGGCAGGGTCGTCGGCCGACCTACCTGCGCAAGGCCGACGGCGAGTTCGAGGCGCGCCTGGTGGCGCTGAGCTGCGGCGAACCGCCGGCGGGCCACGGGCAATGGTCGCTGCGGCTGCTGGCGGACCACGCTGTGGAACTCGGCTACATCGACAGGGTGTCGCACGAGACGGTGCGGCGGGTTCTAAAAAAAACGAACTCAAGCCTTGGCGTCGGGTCGGATGGGTGATCCCGCCGCAGCGCAACGCGGATTTCGCGGCGGCCATGGAGCAGGTGCTCGACGTATACCGGCGTCCGTACGACAAGGCCTTGCCCGTGGTGTGCATGGACGAGACGCCGCGCCAGTTGATCCGTGAGACGCGTATGCCGATTCCCGCCGAACCGGGCCAGCCGGCCCGGCACGACTACGAGTACCAGCGCTGCGGAACCTGCAACGTCTTCATGGCCACGGAGCCCTTGGCCGGCAAGCGGACGACCCGGGTGACGGAGCGCAAGACCAAGATCGACTGGGCGCACTTCCTCGCTGACATTGCCGCACGATACCCCGACGCCCAGACGATCACCTTGGTGATGGACAATCTGAACACTCACCGCCCGGGCGCACTCTACGAAGCCTTCCCGCCAGCGCAGGCAAAAGCCCTATGGGATCGGTTCGAGTTCGTCTTCACCCCAAAGCACGGCAGTTGGCTGAACGTCGCCGAGGTCGAACTCAACGTCATGATCCGCCAGTGTCTGAACCGACGCATCGACTCCATCGACATCCTGCGCCAGGAGGTCGCCGCTTGGCAAGCCGCCCGCGACCGCCTCCAGGCCAAGGTGAACTGGCAGTTCACCACCGACGACGCACGCGTCAAACTGAAACGTCTCTATCCGACATTTGATGCGTGACAGGACACTAGTGGGAATAACTTTGCCGACAGCGGTCATCCCAAAGAAAAATTGGATGCTAAATAATATTCACTGGTTGCTCGGACCTGAATTGCTTTACGTCCTGCGGCGTATGGGGCACGGTGACGAGATAGCCTTGGTCGACGCAAATTTTCCGGGGGAATCCCATGGACGGCGCCTCGTGCGCATGGACGGCGTATCAGCAACGGACGCTCTGGAGGCCATCGTTTCCGTCTTGCCTCTGGACACCTATACGAACTGCTCAGCATACACAATGCAGGTTGTCGGTGACGCGGACGCTGTCCCTGACATCGTCCTCACTTTTCGCCAGATCGTGGCTCAATACTCGCCACATGCGGTTCAATTCGGGACGCTCGAGCGCCATGACTTCTATTCGAGAGCGCGAGAGGCATTTGCCGTCGTGGCGACCGGTGAACGACGACTTTACGGCAATATCCTGTTAATCAAGGGTGTCGTTGCTCCTCCAGGTTAGACGATATGGCCGCTGGATGCGGTCGAATAGGTGTAGGGCAACAGGTCAGGCGATCCCGTGCGCAAGGTTGAATATGGCACTGACGGCTCTATTGTCCGCCAAGTTCTTCCTCCGATGCCGCGGCGCCGCCCTCCACTTTAAACGTGTATGCATGTAGGCATGGGAGTTTCTGGGGCGTAAAGTTTGGGACGGATATTACCAAAGCACCGCTCTGCTGGGTCCAAGGTAGTTGGCCGCGAACCCCAAGCATCGTTACCGCGGATTCTGAATAAGCGCGAACGCCTTCGAGCGTGAGATTTCCCTTGGGCAGACCCGGAACTATTGCATAGAGGTCCGCTCCCTTGCGGGTGAAGAACACCATCTTGCGGGCCAATCCGTTGTCTGGCTGTAGACCAGCGAGCCTAAGAATGTCGTATTGCTGTCGAAAGTGTTCGAATTTCTCGACGGGACGGTTACCATCGGTCCACTGCGCCGACACTTTCCAGGTGCGCGTCCCGTAGATAGCCTCCCCGTTGACCGCCAGCCAGTCTCCCAGTTCCATGAGTCGAGCCTGCTGCAGCAAAGGTATGCGCCCGTCGGCCGTAGGCCCCACATCAAGAAGAAGGTTGCCGCCCCGGCTCACCAAGTCGGCGAATGCCCACACGAGCTCCTTGCCTGTCATGAAGTTTTCGACGGGTTCATTGCGGTTGTATCCATACGACTGGCCGATTCCACGACTCTCCTCCCAGGGGTGGGAGTCGTCGGCCATGCCGGCCCCGTATTCGGTGGTGTAGTATCCGCCGTGCTTGTGGGGAGTTCCTTTGCCCCAGCGGTCGTTGATCACGACTTCTCCCCGACTGGGCGAATGATTAAAAAGCCATGCAAGCAGATCGACGCTTTGCCAAGCCTCGTGCCCCAGGTCCCAGGCTCCGTCGCTGAAGATGAGTGCGGGGCTGTAGCGCGAGACGACATCCTTGAATTGTGGAATCATATGATCCTGGATGTAGCGCTCCCGATCTTGCAGCCAGAGTGGATTGAACCACTCGTAGAGCGAGTAATAGAAGCCCATCCTCAGACCAGCATCGCGCACTGCTTCAGTGAGATCGCCTAAGAGGTCGCGTTTAGGACCCACTTCCATGCTGTTCCAAGCCCGTCCCCAGGTTCGGCTTGCCTCCGTGCTTGGCCACAGCGCGAAGCCATCGTGGTGCTTCGAGGTCAATACCACATATCGAGCACCAGCGCGGCGGAATACTTCGGCCCATTGCGAGGGTTCGAACAACTCAGCTTTGAACAGCGGAGCAAAATCCGGATAGGTGAAGTTTTCCCCATAGACCCTCTTGTGAAATTTCCTCGTGACCTCCGCGTTCCGCCTCCCCCGCTCATCCCAGTCCTCAACCGACGAAGCGCTGAGTGAATTCCAATACCATTCCGAGTAGAAATCCGGGTAGGCATACGCCGGTACCGAGTAAACGCCCCAGTGAATAAAGATTCCGAGCTTCGCATCCAGGAACCACTCGGGCGTCGACCGAGAGTCCAGAGAGGCCCAGTCCGCACTATATTCGGCGCTGGAAAGGCTGCCCGCGCCAAAGGCGAGCGCCGCTAGAAGGAACCGGATTCTCCAGCTTGGTACACGCAGTTCTAGTTCACAGCTTCGGCGGGGTTGCACTTGTAGTTATCCTAACGCAATGAGGGATACGAACATACGCGCCATACTACACGACCCGATTTTGTCGCTCGATTGATATTTTTTGTAAGACAAATATACTTTCAAATAGAAAAATATGAAAGATCTCGTGAGGATTCAATTTTGGGAAGCTCTTTCCGTCGCCAGGCGCTGCAATGAGGCGTCTGCATGCTTGCTACGAACCATCAACCATGATCGGCCCATTGTCAGCCCCTGGAGGATCGCGGTTTGGGGGTGAACTGGCAGGTGGTGATGCGGTCGGAACTACGCTGGCATTTCGCGCTGGACGGCGAACGGGCTTTGAATAGCGCCAAACCATCGACTTCCTGGAGCGGAACGCAATCGTTCGAGAGTCCAATTGCTTCAAGAGTTCGGTAAGTACTGCCAATGGTCGGCAATAGACACCAAAACGGGCTTGTCCGGAGATTCCCTCGCGAACCTGGGGCAGCGCGACGGGGATTCAACCCTCATACGTCGGATCCAGTGTTTGTCGTCTGGGAGACCGCATGAATCATTTGGGCATCGAGAAGGCCGCCCGAACCGAACGAGGCAAGTTCATTGACGAGGGGTACCTGGTAGCCTTTGCCTGCGTAACCGCCTTGTTCTTCCTGTGGGCGATTGCCCACAACTTCAACGATATCTTGATCAAGCAATTTCAGAAGGCGCTGAATCTCACGCGCACGCAATCCGGTTTCCTCCAAACCGCCTTTTACTGTGCATATTTTTTCATGGCGTTGCCTGCTGGGATGCTGATGCGACGAGCAGGCTACAAGAATGGAATACTCGTTGGGTTGGCTCTTTACGCGCTTGGGGCGATTCTGTTCTTCCCTGCGGCCGAGGTACAGAGCTATCCGATTTTTCTGTTCGCATTGTTCGTTATAGCGTCCGGATTGACGGTTCTCGAAACCGCAGCGAATCCTTATGTCACATTCATGGGCGACCCCGCAAAGGCCGCCCAGCGGCTCAACTTTGCGCAGTCGTTCAACAGTCTGGGAGCGGTTTTTGGAACGTTCGTCGGGGGCGCCCTGATTTTCTCCGGAATGGAATATTCCGAACGGGAACTCGCCGAGCTGTCCCCGGCCGACCTGGACTCCTATAGGGCGTCCGAAGTGCGCGCCGTTCAAATGCCGTATCTCGCTCTTGCGACGATCACGACGGTCTTGGCCATCGTCATCCGCAGCGTGCGTTTCCCAAGACTCTCGACAGGTAGCCCATCATCCCATCTGCTGGACTTGTCGGTGCTTAAGTTCCAGCACCTTCTCCGGGCGGTCGCGGCACAGTTTTTCTATGTTGGTGCGCAAGTCGGCGTTTGGAGTTATTTCATCAATTTCGTACAAGACGTTATCGAAACGCCAGAGAAGACGGCCGCAAATTACCTGGGCATCAGCCTGATCCTGTTCATGATCGGTCGATTCTCTGGCACCGCGATCATGCGCTTTGTGGCGCCGCAAACGCTACTCTGGGTCTGTGCGGCGATAAACACTGTACTTTGCGGTGTCGCAGCGTTCGCCAGTGGCGTCACTGCGGTGTTGGCGCTGGGCGCCACTAGTTTCTTCATGTCGATCACCTTTCCAACGATTTTTGCCTTTGGAATTAGGGAGTTGGGAGAGCACGCCAAAATCGGTTCGTCACTGATCGTTATGGCGATTATCGGCGGAGCGCTCATTCCCCCCTTAATGGGGCTGATCGCCGATCTTACCGATTCGATCCAGTTCGCGATGCTTGCACCGTTGATCTGTTTCTTGGTGGTCGTCGACTTTGGATGGCGTGGCCATGTCGTGCGAACTCCATAACCGAAAAAGAAACCGAGACGAACAGTGAAGGCAGTACGCCTCGGCATGATGGGTCTCGGCCAGGTTGGCCGGCAGATTTACCGGCTGGCCCTGGACGATGCACGTTTCGAGGTGGTCGCCGTCTCCGATATCGGGCGGCCGGAAATTCTCCACCATCTGCTTACGAAGTCCGTGGCGCACCAGGTTCCCGTTACGCTCAAAGACAACTACCTCGTCAGCCATCGACCAGGGTGCGGCGCCGGTGGCCATCTGAAAACGCGCCTGTTACCCGCCGACAAGCCCGCTGATATTCCCTGGGACGTGCTCGGCGCGGACCTGGTCATCGATACCACGGCGCGCTTCCGCTCGGCCGAGGCACTCCGCCCGCACCTCGACAACGGCGCCCGGCGAGTCATTCTCTCGACGCTGCCGGAGGGAGAGGTTGACCGTGTCGTCCTCTACGGCGTCAACCAGGGCAGTATCGCCGGCGGAGACCGCATCGTCTCGGCGGGTTCCGCCTCCACCACGGCCATGGCCATGGCACTGAAGGTAGTTGCCGGCGCCGGCGCGATCGAACACGTCACCATGACCTCGGTGCACGCCTATACCAGCGACCAGAGCCTGCAGGACTATGCCGGTCCGGACTACCGGCGCAGCCGTTCGGGAGCCGAGAACATCATTCCCAACGAGACGCCGGCACCCTACTGGGTGCAGCGGGTCATGCCGGAAGTCGAGGGCAGGATCAGCGGCTTTGCGCTGAACGTGCCCGTACAGGCCGGCTCGCTCTTGGACATGACCGTGGCGTTCGCCGCCCCGGGAGTAACCCCTGAGCGCATCAACGATCTGTACGTCGCGGCGGCGGCAGCGGAGCCGGAGCTGATTGCCGCCACCGGGGATCCGATCGTGTCTTCCGACGTCAAGGGATGTTCGCAATCCATACTCGTCGACCTGAAAGGCACGCTCAAGGCCGGCTCGAAGCTGATCAAGGTGCTGGCCTGGCACGAGTCCCTGGGGCATGCGCGGCGCATTCTCGATCTCGCCGCGCTGTACGGCGGGCTCGATGCCGCACCAGCAGGGGAGAATTTCTGATGCGGGTGGCCATCAACGGGTTCGGCCGCATCGGCCGCGCCGTGTTTCGAATCGCCGAGACCACCGATGCGATCGATGTGGTGGCGATCAATGATCTGTTCGATCACGATGCGCTGGCTTACCTGCTCAGGTACGACACGGTCATGGGCCGTTTCGAGGGCGGGGTCGCCATCGAAGACGGCGAGCTGGTAACGCTGTGCAGCCGCGCACACATGGTCAACGAACGCGACCCCAGGCAACTTCCCTGGGCGGAACTGGGCGTGGACGCGGTGGTGGAATCCACCGGCGTGTTCCGGGCCAGGGAACAGGTGGCCATGCACCTCGAGGCCGGCGCGAAACGCGCCGTGCTGACGGTCCCCTCGAAAGACGCCATCGACTATACCGTGGTGCTCGGTGTCAACGAGGATGGCCTGACTCCCGACCACCGCATAGTCTCCAACGCCAGTTGCACGACCAACTGCCTGGCGCCGGTAGCCAAGGTGCTCAACGATGCTTTCGGTATCCGCGAGGGCGTGATCAATACCGTGCACGCCTACACCAACGACCAGAGCCTGGCGGATGTGCCCCATTCCGATTGGCGCCGCAGCCGTGCCGCCGCGGAGAACATCATCCCCACCTCCACCGGCGCCGCCAAGGCCGTGGGGGAAGTACTGCCTGAACTGAACGGTCGCCTGGACGGCATCGCTTCGCGCGTGCCGGTGCCGGACGGTTCCGTGGTCGACCTGTTCGTGGAACTGGACAGAACGGCGAGCGTTGCAGCGGTACACGAGGCGGTACAGAGTGCCGCCGCCTCGCCGCGCATGGCGAAGGTGCTGGAATACACCTGCGAACCCGTCGTGTCGTCGGACATCATCGGCAACCCGCATTCGTCGATCTACGATGCCTCGTTTACCCAGGTAACCGGCGGCCGCTTTCTCAAGGCGCTGTCCTGGTACGACAACGAATGGGGCTATTCCAATCGAGTCTGCGATCTGCTGAGTATCTTGGACTCGTTTAGGTGACAGCATTGCGGCATCGGTAGTTGTTCATTGCGGACTCGGTTTCGTGACCGCTCCTGCAGGAATCTGGGCGGCGATGATGAATCGATACATGTCAGCCCCCCTCTATGGATTGTCAGTCGGTCGTTTGTACCTACTTATTCGTTTGACCGCCGAAGACCTCGACCGCTGTAGAAATCCTCGGCTATTCTCCCCCTAGAAGAAAGACAAACCCCGGCGAGACGTCAACTCAACCGGGGTTCTCGTTCCGCGTAAAGAGGTTTTCAGCACGCGGGGATAAGGTCAATTTTAAGCCATATTCTTTTCCGCATACAACCGTGTTGTCCAACGCTATATGAGCCTGAACGACGCCAGCGTTTCCAACGCTAGGTGAGTATCCATGTTGTAAAGGCCTCTCCGGGCGGTGGATGTACGTACAGTTGTGGCTCTTCTGAATTTCGAGTGGATCGGGCTCCGTGGGGATAAGCGGAGTTGCGAAATCGAGTTTGCCCGTGATCGGGACAACGTCGCGCGTCGTTGATCAGGCCGAATGCGTCATTCTGCCGCAGTCGGCCCGCCCCAGCGTATCGTCCGGTCCGCGGCGTCAAGGGTGCGCTACGCCGGGCTACGCCCGCCCTTGACGCCGCGGACCGGACAACCGTGGCCGAAATTCGCACGCGGCACAGGGGGTGTTGGCCGCGGCTTCTGTCCCTGGTCGGGGTTAAGAAGGTCGGCGCTCATCTCTGGCACCAGGCATCGGCTTCAACCCGTTGCCCGGACGGGGCTCGGCGTCCACAGCCGATCCTGCTTCAGCAGCGCGTTGGCCAATACCACCAGCTTGCGCATGATCGCCGTCAGGGCCACCTTCGGCGGCTTGCCGCGCTCGCGCAACTGCGTGTACTTGCGGGCCAGATCCGGGTTGTGCCGGCTGGCGCTGACCGCCGCCATGTAGAGCATCCGCCGCGGCCGCGCCCGTCCGCCGCGGATGAAGCTGCGTCCCTTCCACTGCCCGGACTCGCGTGTCACCGGGGCCAGGCCCGCGAGGCTGGCGGCGGCCTTGCCGTCGATGCGGCCGAGTTCCGGCATCTCGCAGATCAGGCCCGCCGCGGTCACCCCGGCGATACCCGGAATCGACGTCAACACCGCGGATTGCCTGGACATTTCCTCGTCGTTCCCGACCAGCTTGGCAATTTCCTCGTCCAGCGCCTTGAGCTGTCTGCGAATCTGCTCCAACCGGTTCCTCAACTGCTGCTTCAGCAGCTTGTGACGTGCGTGCTTCTGTCGGTTCAGCGCCGCCGTGCGGTCCTTGATCAGCGCGTCCCGCGCCGTCTGCAGGTCGTCGAGATCGCGCCGCGTCGGCGACCGCGCCTCGACCTGCCGCAACTCGAGCGCCGCTCCCATTTGGGCCAGCACCCGGGCGTCCACCGCGTCCGTCTTGGCCGTCTCGCCCAGCGCCTGCGCGAAGCGCCGGGCACGCATCGCGTTCACGCGCGTCAGCGGCAGCCGCTCGGCCAGCGCCTCCTCGAAGGCTCGGTGCCACGGTCCGGTGGACTCGTAAATCACGCGCTCCACCGATGGCCCAGCCCATTTGGCCAGCGCCTCGATCCCGGCCGCGTCGTTGTCGAATCGCGCCGAGTCCCCGGTCAGGTGCCGGTGGCAATCCAGATGCGCCTTCGAGATGTCCACACCAATGGTGTTGGGGGTATTATCGGTCATACTTTCCTTGCTCCCGTGCTTGTCATTCGGGCCTCGATGCCCATGTATCCATTCAGGACAGTAGGGAAAGACGGTGGCGACCAAACTCACTTGCGGCCCCGAGGGCCAAGCCTGAAACGGTCCGCCACCGCCCCCTCCGCCGGTCGTACGACCGGCGGAGGGTGGACCTTTTCAAGGGTCCATGAAGGGGTAACTTTACAGACAAGCCTGAACACCCGGTCTGGGCGATCATTGGAGCATGATCGTGACCCTACAGACCGAACGCATAAACACCGTTGATCAGATCAATGCCTTCCTGGAAGGCAACGAGCAGGTCGACTACCTTCCACAGGAACGGGACGACGCCTACGAGTTCGTCCGGCGCACGCTGGTACGCATCGGGTACGGCAGGGTCGGGCGGTCTGGCAAGGGCGCGGTACGCGAGTACCTCGGCAAGACGACGGGGCTGTCCCGCGCCCAGGTGACCCGGCTCATCGCCCAGTACCGGCAGACGGGGCAGGTCGCCGACCGCCGCCGGACCAACAGCGGACGGCCCTTCGAGCGGATCTACACCGCGGCTGACATCCGCCTGTTGGCCGAGGTCGACGAGATCGGCAACCAGATGTGCGGCCCGGCCACCGGCGCGGTGATGCGGCGTGCCTTCGAGGTGTTCGGCGACCGGCGGTTCGAGCGGCTGGCGTCCCTGTCCAGTTCGCACCTCTACAACCTGCGGCGCTCCAAGACCTACCGGACCAAGCGCACCGTCTGGCGGCACACCAAGCCGACCGCGACGCGGATCGGCGTGCGCCAGCGGCCGGTGCCGGAAGGCCAGCCCGGTTTCGTGCGTGTCGACACCGTCCATCAGGGTGACCGGGACGGTGAGAAAGGTACCTACGCGATCAATCTGGTGGACGAGGTTACCCAGATCGAACACATCGGCGCCGTGGCGCGGATCGCGGAGGCGTTCTTGATCCCCGTGCTGGAAGAACTGCTCGTCACGCTGCCGTTCGTCGTGCTGGGCTTCCATGCGGACAACGGCTCGGAATACATCAATCGCCAAGTCGCTGAATTGCTGAACAAATTACACATCCGCCAATTCACGAAGTCGCGCGCGAGGCATTCCAACGACAACGCGCTTACTCGAGGGCAAGAACGCCTGGGTGGTACGCAAGTGGCTGGGCCACGATCACATCCCGCATCGCTTCGCGGCCCAGGTCAACGCCTTCACGCAAGGCGTGCTGACGCCGTACCTGAACTTCCACCGGCCGTGCCTGTTCGCCTCCGAGCGGCGCGATGCCAACGGCAAGATGCGGCGCCATTACCGCCGCCAGGACGTCATGACGCCTTACGAGAAGCTGAAGTCGCTGCCGGATGCCGGGCGGTACTTGCGGCCCGGCGTGACCTTCGATGCCTTGGACCGACTGGCCCACGCCATGACCGATCTGGAGGCGAACGTACAGGCAAACCGCGCCCGCGACGCCTTGTTCCGGGCCATCGGCCAAGCCACCCCGGAGGCGGCATGACGGGACGTCGCGATGAACGCGGCGCGTCCCTTGGGGGGGTGTTGCGAACCCGTGCGCCAAGCCGTGGATTTGTGGACGAGTCCTTGCGGACCGGCGCGCGCCCTTCGGGCCGTGTGGACAGCCCGTGGACAACCCGCCAGGGCGCGTTGCCCACCGCCTGCCCACACTCGCGCGTCTCTCGCCCACAACTCCACCGCTTCCACAACGAGTTTTTTCTTCTCGGAAGGAGAACAACGCAATCCAAAAAGGCAACGTTTCCCATTGGACCGCGCCAGCATCGGACTTGTGCGATACCCCCGGTACCGCCAAAATGCGCCCACTCACAACCAGCCCAATCCGGGGCCAGGCTTACCACCACACCCCCGCTGTTCAGGCTCATAATCTCATTGGAAAACGCTTCAGTTGCCGGACCTGCGGCGGCTGACGCTGGTACTTGAGCATCTTCCCGACGGGCCGGTGCTGGAGGCATTGAAGGCGCGGCGGGGGTGCGGGCGCAACGACTATCCCATCGAGCCGATGTGGCGCGCGGTGGTCGCGGGGGTGGTTTTTCAGCACGTCTCGATCGAGTCCCTGTTGCGCGAGCTCGGGCGCAATCCGGGCCTGCTCGCGCTGTGCGGATTCGATCCGTTGCCGTTGCAAGGCAGGCCGCGCCGGGCGATTCGCGCGCCTGCCGGGACGGGGGCGGCGACGGTGGTTGAGTTGCCGAGTCCGCGGCGTTTGCCGGTTCCGAACAATTGGAACTTCTCGCGCTTCGTGCATTTGCTGGAAGGGGCGGAGTCGGAGACGGGCTGCGTGACGGCCATGACGGGGGCGTTGCGCGAGCGGCTGATGACGGTCTTGCCGGATTTCGGGGTACACCTCGGTTACGACGGCAAGGCGATCGAGAGCCATTCGACGGGCCGAGTGAACCGAGCGACGGACCAGACCTCGGACGCGGATGCGGACTGGGGCAAGCACGAGACGCACGGCATCGACAACAAGACGGGCAAGGCGTGGACGAAGGTGAAGAGTTGGTTCGGTTACGGTCTGCATTTGATTGCCGACACGCACCACGAGATTCCGGTGGCGTTCGAGGTGACGACGGCGTCGGCGTCGGAGCCGGTGGTGTTGTCCGAGATGCTCGAGAAGCTGTTCGCCGAGGACCGGGAGTTGGCGGCACGTTGCGCCGATTTCAGCGCCGATAGGGGGCTGGACGGCGCCGGACTCAAGAAGGCGCTGTGGGACGATCACGGCATCCGCCCGCTGATCGACACGCGGGAAATGTGGCGCTTGGAGAAGGAGCTGCCGGATTACGATCCGTCCAGGCCGATCCTGCGGCCGCTGTACACGGACCGGGTGGACACGGTGCTGCATGCCGAGAAGGGCGAGGTGATTTGCCGGTGTCCGGCGACAGGCGATGAGCGGCCGATGGCGTTTTGCGGCTTCGAGGCCGACCGGGGCACGCTCAAGTACCGCTGCCCGGCGGCGGCCTACGATCTCGAGTGCGAGGGCCGGGCGAGTTGTTACCGAAACGCCGGCTGCCGGGCGGGCGATCATGGGCGCGTCGTGCGCATCGACCTGGGGACGCACGACCGGCGCATCTTCACGCCGACGCCGCACGGCGGCCCGTCCTGGCGGCGGGGGTACAACCGGCGCGCCGCCCTGGAGCGGATCAACAGCCGCCTGGACGGCGGTTTCGGTTTCGAGCGGCATTACATCCGGGGACTCGCGGCGATGAAGACCCGCGTGGGCCTGGCGCTGGCGATCATGATGGCGCTGGCGCTGGGGCATGTTCTGGAAGGGCGCCCCGGCCAGATGCGGTCCCTGGTGCGTCCGGTGCCGTTCTCGGACACCGGATAGCGCGTCCGAGGCCGATTTTTCCCGTCGAACCGCTCCGCGGCCGCCCGGCCGGGGTCGCCCCTGTCCGTGCGGCGCGCCCAAGCGGGAATCGTTCTCATCCCCGACCGTTTTCCGCCCGAAAAGGCTCACGCGGCCATCCGCGACCTTCCCAAGACAACGCCTTCGACAAAATCGGCGGGAACGGCAACCGACAGATTAGTGACAGCGCAACTGCCTCTCTCTTATAAAATAGTATTTTATAAGTGAATTATCAGTTAGCATACATACGAAAATATTTCGCATATACAAAATGCGCCAATCGAGTCGCACGTGTGGTGGACGGGCGGGGCCGGCCATGGGGATTCGTTGAAATTCGGGCTGGGCAATGGCATTTACTTAGGGGGAGCCGTTTTCGGTTTACCCGGTTCATGCCATAAGCCGTTGATTCATGACTGATTATTTCGTCGTTGCGCAAGCGCCTCCAATAAATGGCGTTGTTTCTTAAGTGAATGCCATTGCCCCCCCAATGGAATTGACTCAAGGGAATGCGCTATTCACGTTAAGTAAGGTGGTTCCCCGCGCGGGCGCTTTCACAGCGAGTCGCATGGCTCGCCTCCTCATCCCGCGGCGGTCTTCGCCGCCTGGCAAACCTCGCGCGGTCGCCTCTGGGCCAAGGTCAACTGGCAGTATTTGGTATAACCAAGCGCCGAGCGCCGTTCTTTGTTTCTTCCTTTTCTCCGGTAGCGCCTTGGCGCTGAACGGCGACGCGAACGCCGCCCCCGCGAACCTGGACCTGCCCGCGATAGTCGCCCTGACGGTGTCGCCGTCGAGCGTGGGCGAGGGGGCCGGGGCGACGGATGTGGCGGTGACGGCGAGGCTGGAGGACGGCGGCCCGGTGTCCGCGCCGACGACGGTGTCGGCGGGCACGGACTTCGAGACGGTGGCGGACTTCGGGATCGAGATTCGGGCGGGCGCGTCCTCGGGGACGGGCACGTTCCGGCTGGCGCCGATCCAGGATCTGGTCGACGAGGGCGACGGTGAGACGGTGACGGTGGACGGGTCGGCTTCGGGTCTCGCGGTCACCGCAGCCGAGGTGACCATCGCCGCCGACGATGCGGCGCCGACGGTGGGTCTGACGGTGGATACGGCGAGCGTGGACGAGGGCGCCGCCGTGACGGCGGTGAAGGTGACGGCGGCGTTCGAGGGTTCCGCCACGCTCGGCCAGGACACGGCGGTGACGGTGACGGTGGCGGGCGGCACGGCGACGGCGGACGCGGACTACGACGCGGTGGCGGACTTCGAGATCACGATTCCGGAAGGCGCGTCCTCGGCGACCGGCACGTTCTCGCTCGCGCCCATCCAGGATCTCGTCGACGAGGGGTCGGGCGAGACGGTGACGGTGTCCGGCGCGGCGGGGGTGCTCGCCGTCAGCGGGACGGAGGTGGCTATCGCCGACGACGACGGGCCGCGGCCGAACCTGAAACTCATCGCGCCGTCCATGATCGTGCAGACGGTCGGCAGCGCATTGGGCAACTTTCAGCCATCGAAATTAAGGGACGGCAGCGGCCTGTCGGCGACGCCGGTCACCGTCGCCAACTTCGCGGCGGTCACGACTGTCGCCAGCGGACCCTTCGACAACTGGGCCACCCAGGAATCGGGGAAGGGGGGCTTGGGCTACTTCACCAACCCCGCCAATCCCGAGCCGCAATTGAGGATATCCCTCGGCGGGATCCACGAGGTGACCGCGCTGGTGCTCTGGGGGCTGGGCGGCAACCTCAACGAGGCCACGGACTTCACGGTGGCGTTTTCGCAGGACGCCGGCGTCAACTACGATAGCGCCACGGAGACGGTCGCGACCGTGCGGCTACTGGGCCGGAACAGCGGCGTGCTGCAGTTCCGCGAGTCGCATGTCGCCGACACGATTCGCCTGACCGTTACCGCCAACGCCAAGTCGCGGGGCTTTTCGGGCATCGGCGGCGACCGGGTGGGGCTGGCCGAGTTGCGGGTCGCCGCGGTGCCGCCGGAATGTACCCCGCCGCC
The DNA here is from genome assembly GCA_965220425.1 of Candidatus Azophilus sp. GTDB lineage: Bacteria > Pseudomonadota > Gammaproteobacteria > Pseudomonadales > Azotimanducaceae > Azophilus. The sequence goes on from OZ244830.1 coordinate 2,234,011, forward strand.
GGTGGCACCGGTTTCCGACGCGAGCGACTTCCTCGTCACACCGGACGACGTCGATGTGGGGAGCGCCGGGCAGCACCCCACGCAACGAGCCGCGAGCTTGACGGACGGCAGCGGCATGTCGGTCGCGCCCACCATTTCCAACTACGAAACCGTCACACACACCGGAATCGGCACCTCTTGGGCCACCTTTCAAACCGGGCGACCAACCTACTTCACCCCCACGGGTACAGAACCCGTGCAACTCGTGCTAAAGCTTCCTTCCACCCTTTATTTGACCGCATTGGTGATATGGGGTCACCACTATAGCGGCCATGACGCCAGCATCTTCGAGGTCGAGTTTTCCACGGACGACGGCGCAAGCTACGACAGCGCAATCGAGGTTGAGACCGACCGATCGTTGGCCGGTGGATACGCCGCCACCTTGCGTTTCCAGAACGTCCATGCGGCCAATGCCGTCCGCCTGTCGATCACCCAAAACTCCGCGGGGCGCGGTTTCGGGGGGATGGGCGGCGACCGCGTGGGGTTGGGCGAAATCAGATTCATTGGGAGGGAGATTCCCCCACCGGACGTGACCTCGGTGACCGGCACGGACGGCACCTATCTCGAGGGCGATCCGGTGGATATCGTGGTGAACTTCGACGCCGCCGTGAACGTGGACACCGCGAACGGCACGCCGATCCTCAAGCTGGAGACCGGAACCGTCGACCGATCAGCCTCCTACCGGTCCGGCGGTGGCTCGATGGCGCTGACCTTCCGTTATACGGTCGAGGCCGGCGATTCGTCGAGCGACCTGCAATACAAGTCCATCGGTGCGCTGGAGTCGAACGACGGCCTCATCACGACGGTCGCCGACTGCACATTCCCGAACCTGATACTGCCCCAGCTAACATCCTCCGATTCGCTGATGGGGAACAGCGATATCGTCGTGGACAGCAGCCAGACGCGAGTCTTCTGGGTTTTCAACTCGGCGGCCGACGAAGGCGACGGCATCGAGTTCGCCGTTGTGCTATTCCGGGCCGGACGGCCGCGGGCGGTGAGCGTGGACTGGGCCGCCTCGACGGAAACCGGCGACACGGCGGCGGCGGACGCCGACTACACGACCGCGAGCGGCACGCTCAACTTCGGGGCCACAGAGACGGTCAAGACCTTCACCGTGGCCACTGCGGCCGATGGTGATTCCGAGCCGAGCGAGACCTTCACCGTCCAACTCAGCAACCCCTCCTCTGGCGCGAGGATCGAGAAAGGGACGGCGACGGGCACCATCGTCAACAGGCAAGGCACAACCCCCCCTCCGCCGGATCGGCCCGCCGATGCGGAGGTGGCCTCGGTGAACTCGGTGACCGGCACGAATGGGACCTACATCGAGGGCGATCAGGCGGATATCGTCGTGAACTTCAGCGCCGCCGTGACCGTGGACACCGCGCACGGCTCTCCGGTGCTGGTGCTGGAGACCGGGGCCGTCGACCGCGCCGCCACCTACACGGGCGGCGGCGGCACGGCGACGCTAACCTTCCGTTACACGGTCGCGGCCGGGGATTCGTCGAGCGACCTGCAGTACAAGGGCGTCAACGCCCTGGCGACGAACGGCGGCGCGATCGAGACCGCCGACGCGAACGCCGCCCCCGCGAACCTGGACCTGCCCGCGCTCGAGGATACCGATTCGTTGGCCGGCGGCAGCGATATCGTTGTCGACACCAGCCTGGCGCGGAGCTTCTCGATCACCCCCGCTACCGCGGGGGTGATCGGCGGCGAGGCCGTCGAATTCACCGTGTCGCTGGCCCGGGCCGGACAGCCGCGGGCGGCGACCGTGGACTACGCCACCTCGACGGCGGCCGGCGACACGGCGGCGGCGGGCACCGACTACACGGCCGCGAGCGGCACGCTCAACTTCGGGGCCACAGAGACGGCCAAGACCTTCACCGTCCAAACCAGCGACGACGTCGACGAGGAGCACAAGACCTTCACGGTGACGCTGAGCGACAACTCCGCCGGCACGACGCTGCCGGACTCGGCGGGCACGGCGAAGGTCGTCATTGTCCCCGCAAGCGACCAGCCGTCGGGGTCGGAGACGATCGAGGCGGGCGACCTGACGCTGGAGATGAACCCGTATGGGCAGATCACGGCCATCCGAGACAACATCGCCAACGCCGATCACGCACTGGCGGCGCATCGAACCTTCTTGATCAGCCTGACCGTCGAGCCGTCCGCGGACTCGCCCACCCGCGCGGGCGACGCGGCGCACTATTTGCCCCAGGCCTGGAGCTATGCCGCGGGCACGGTGGGGACGGGAGAGGCCCTCCGGGGGACCTACACCTTCCGTTTCGTCGACGGGATCGCGGCGAAGGTCGAGGCGGTGGAGAAGAGCGCGGGCTACGCGACCCTGGAGCTCAAAAGCATCGACAACCCCAACGGCAAGGATGTCCGCAACGTCATCTGGGGACCGCTGATCACCGACATCGTGGCCTCGGTGGGCGACCAAGTGGGCGTGGTCAGCACCAGGGACTTCGCCCTCGGCATGTTCGGGGCGAACGTCAAGACGGTCGGCGGCTGGCCGGGGGAATACTCCGACATCGGTTCCCGGAACCACGTGCTGGACGAAGGATATATGGGAATAGGGTTGTGGGGTGGAAGCACCAGGGACAAGTACGAGATCACCGGCGCCCACATCCTGACCTTCGGTTCCGAGATACACGCCTACACGCGGGATTACAGCGTGGAGCGCGTCATGGACCGCACGTGGTCCGCCTACTTCCAAGAACACTTCAGGGCACGCGTGCCGGCGCTGACCGGCGCCTACGCCCACCACGGCACCCTGGCCGGCTCCAAGGTGGCGGTGTTCGGCGTCGCGCGCCGCAGCGGCGGGCCGGCCACAGAGTCGTTGCGGGATGCCCTCGCCGAGCAGGTGCTGACACGCATCGGCGAAGTTGAGGTCGGCGAGAGTATGCCGCATCCTATCATCGGCGGCGTGTGGGGCAAGAAATCCGAGAAAGCCAACGATCCTTATCTTATTTTTGAGCACTTGAACAGCGGCAATGTAGTCACGGCCGCTACAATGGCCGAGGATATTGGCTTCCGGGACGTCTACGCCGGCGCCGGTTGGGGGTTGTTCGATGCAGGCCAAGCCGCAGCCTACAGGATCAGGTCCAGTTTCGCCTCTAACGATGAGATAGCGCGGATCCTTATCCAGAGCGTCCGGAACAATTACCGGGTGGGCGTGGGCTCGAATTCGTTGGCCAATTGGGTCGGCAAAAGGACTTCCCTGGCGGCCCAAAACAAGAGGCGCTTGGTCGCCCTAACCGAGGCGGTGCTTGGCGGCGATATTTCAGCCAGCGCCACAACGATCCTCCTTTCCCCGCTTCCAGGCACCGATTTGACGGATCTCTTGGACGGTTTGTCCCAGGCGCAAATCGATCTGGTCATCGACGACGAGTTCCTGTCCACCAACAATGCGCCCGTGTCCGGCTCGAACATCGAGTTGACCGGCGTCAGGCGTGCACAATACGGCTCCTCCGCCGCGTCCCATGTCGCCGGCGCGAGGGTGATAAGACTTGTTGTTCACGTCAACTCATTCTTGGCTGGTCACGAGATGTTAATGGACACGGTGGCTCCCCGCATCGCCGATGTGATGGACCTGGGTTTGAACCCGTACTCGGCGGACGGCGCGGAAACGACCTTGCGGGCCTACGGTGTCATGAGCTTTTCGGCGTTCATGGAAAAAATCTACGACGAATTGACCGACAAGGAGGATTTTGTCCACGATGCGGCCACCACCAGCTCCCACTCTTGGCATCTCAATTCGCGCTACAACTGGGGCGAGCACGGTGAAACAGACATCCTGGTGGCGGACTACAAGTACCGCGTCGGGAACCAGTCTTTTTTCCGGCGCAACTACATGCCGGTTGCCCTGGGTTGGTGGAATATCAACAGCATGCGCGAGTGGCGCTGGGCGCTGGCCAAGGCGGCGGCGTTCGATGCCGGTTTCGGCTTGTTCAGACACAATCCCAACGAAGTCAGCCGCTACTCGACCGCCGATCGCGGCGAGATTCGCGACTGGCACGCCGCCCGGTTGGCCGGGGCGTTCGACAAGGCCAACCGGTTCCTGATGCAGGAGCAATACGACTACTTCAAGCTCGACAAGACGACACGGACGGGCCAGGTCGGGCCGGCCTGGAAGCTGTCCGACTGGGACGCGAGAAACAGTAGCATCGTCGCCGGCACGTCGCGCTACATCGCGCCGCAGATGCGCGGCCATCCTCTGGTCAACGTGGCCCGCGACGCCGCCGTGACCGCCTCCTCGCGGCAGGCCAACGACGTCAACCCGGATCGGGCGGTCGACGGCTCCACCGGCGTCGGCCACCCGTTCGCTAGGGATATCTGGGAGGAATACGACGGCGTTGGAGAATGGATCGCCGGTCCGGACGACGCGAGCCCGTGGATCAAGCTGACCTGGGAGGCGCCCCGCAAGATCCGCCGGATCCTGCTGTTCGACCGGGAGAATTCCGATCACAACGCCACCGCCGCGACCCTGACGTTCAGCGACGGCAGCAGCATCGCGGTCGACAACATCCCCGCGGACGGCGGCCCCAGGGTCGTCGATTTCGCCCCGAAAACGGTGACCTGGGCGCAATACAACATCGTCGCGTACGACGGCGGCGAGCCGGGTCTGGCCGAGTTCGTCGTCCTGGGGCCGAGTGCGGAATACGCGGGCGGGAACTTGGCCACGGTCGCCACGGTGTCGGGCACGAACGGCGGCCGGATCACCGACGGCGCGATCTCCGGCGCCACAGCCGACTCGTTCGAGCAGTCGGGCACGAGCACCACCCTCGATCTGGGCGGCCGCTACCTGATCGGCGGGATCGCCGTCTGGCGCGACTTCGGCGCCGCCACCGCCCGGTCCTACCGCGACGTGATCATCGAGATCGCCGACAACGCGCAGTTCACCAACGCGGTGGTCGTCTTCAACAACGACGCGGACAACTCGCGGGGCCGGGGCACGGGAGGCGATGCGGAATATACCGAGACCAGCGCCGGCAAGGCGGTGTTCTTCGCGCCGGTGTCCGGTCGCCACGTGCGCGTCTGGTCGAACGGCAGCAGCGGGAACACCACCAACTACCTGAACGAGGTGGAGATCTACGGCACCGGCGACGGCGCGTTCGGCGCCACGGTCACCTCGAGCAATTCGGCGGCGTCCAACCTGGCCAACGCGGTGGACCGCAGCGTGACGACCGCGCTGGCGGACCTCGGCGCCGGCAAGCGGCATCTGCAGATCGACCTGGGGTCCGAGAAGACGGTCAACAGCCTGGTGGTGATTCGCGACCCCGGCGGCACGAAGACCTACACGGACGTGGTCTACCAACTCTCCAACGACGCGACGTTCGCGAGCGGGGTCACCACGGTTTTCAACAGCGACCACGATCACGATGACCGCGACGGCGACGGCAACCGCGACGGCGCCGCCCACGGCCTGAACTTGGGCGAGACCACGGACGGCGAGTACCTGGAGACCGAGAACGGACGCTACGTGCGCTTCGCGCCGGTGCGCGCCCGCCACGTGCGCCTGTACAGCAACGGCTCGAACTACGACACCGGCAACAAGTACCGCGAGGTGCTCGTGGGTACCGAGCCGCTGTCGGTCTTCTCGGTGGCGGCGGGGAGCGCCGAGGAGGGCGAGCCGGTGGCGTTCACGGTGACGCTGGCGCGGCACGGCCGGCCGCGGGCGGTGAGCGTGGACTGGGCCACGTCGACGGAATCGACCGACACGGCGACGGCGGGCGCCGACTACACGGCGGCGAACGGCACGCTGAGCTTCGGCGAGAGCGAGACGGAGAAGACCTTCGCGGTGGCCACGGCCCAGGATCTCGTCGACGAGCCGGCCGAGACGTTCACGGTGACGCTGTCGAACGCCTCGGCGGGCGCCGTGGTGTCGACCACGGCGGGCACGGCGACGGGCACCATCGCCGACGACGACGCGGCGGCGACGGGCATCGTGCTGACGGTGGACCCGGCGCGCGTCGACGAGGGGAATGCCGACGGCGAGACGATCACGGTGACGGCGGCGCTCCAGGGCGGGGTGACGCGCGCGGAGCCCACGGCGGTGACGGTGACGGTGGGCGGCGGCACGGCGACCGCGGGGACGGACTACGCGGTGGTGTCGGACTTCACGATCGTCATCGCGGCGGAGGGCGCCTCGGCGACGGGGACGTTCACGCTGACGCCGGCGCAGGACACGGTCGACGAGGGGACGGGCGAGACGGTGACGGTGACGGGCGCGGCGACGGCGGCGGGCCTGGCGGTCGCCGGGACGACGGTGACGATCGCCGACGACGACGTGGCGGGGGACATCGCGCTGACGGTGGCCCCGGCGAGCGTCGGCGAGGGCGCCGCGGCGACGGACGTCGTGGTGACGGCGACGCTGGACGGTCCGGTGACGCGCGCGGTGGCCACGGCGGTGACGGTGACGGTGGGCGGCGGCACGGCGACCGCGGGGACGGACTACGCGGCGGTGGCGGACTTCACGATCGTCATTCCGGCGGAGACCGCCTCGGCGACGGGCACGTTCGCGCTGACGCCGGCGCAGGACACGGTCGACGAGGGCACGGGCGAGACGGTGCGTGTGACGGGCACGGCGGCGGGTCTTTCGGTGACCGGCGCGGCGCTGACGATCGACGACGACGACGGGCCGGCGGTGGTCTCGGTGACCGCGGCGGACGGCACCTACATCGCCGGCGACGCGGCGGCCATCGCGGTGACGTTCGGTGCGGCGGTGACGGTGACGGTGACGGGCACGCCCACCCTGGCGCTGGAGACGGGCGCGACGGACCGGACGGCGGCCTATACGTCCGGTACCGGCACGACCAAGCTGACCTTCGTCTACACGGTGCAGTCCGGGGACGCGTCGGCCGACCTGGCGTACCGGGCGACCGATTCGCTGACGCTGAACGGCGGCGCGATCGCCGGGGTGGCGGACGGCACGGCGGCGCAACTGGCGCTGCCGGCGGTGGGCGGTTCCGGGTCGCTGTCGGGTTCCAGCGCGGTGGTGGTGGACACGGCGCTGCAGCGCACCTTCTCGATCGCGGACGCCTCGGCGGACGAGGGCGGGGCGGTGGCGTTCACGGTGACGCTGGCGCGGCACGGCCGGCCGCGGGCGGTGAGCGTGGACTGGGCCACGTCGACGGAATCGACCGACACGGCGACGGCGGGCGCCGACTACACGGCGGCGAACGGCACGCTGAGCTTCGGCGAGAGCGAGACGGAGAAGACCTTCACGGTGGCCACGGCCCAGGATCTCGTCGACGAGCCGGCCGAGACGTTCACGGTGACGCTGTCGAACGCCTCGGCGGGCGCCGTGGTGTCGACCACGGCGGGCACGGCGACGGGCACCATCGCCGACGACGACGCGGCGGCGACGGGCATCGTGCTGACGGTGGACCCGGCGCGCGTCGACGAGGGGAATGCCGACGGCGAGACGATCACGGTGACGGCGGCGCTCCAGGGCGGGGTGACGCGCGCGGAGCCCACGGCGGTGACGGTGGCGGTGGGCGGCGGCACGGCGACCGCGGGGACGGACTACGCGGCGGTGGCGGACTTCACGATCGTCATTCCGGCGGAGACCGCCTCGGCGACGGGCACGTTCGCGCTGACGCCGGCGCAGGACACGGTCGACGAGGGCACGGGCGAGACGGTGCGTGTGACGGGCACGGCGGCGGGTCTTTCGGTGACCGGCGCGGCGCTGACGATCGACGACGACGACGGGCCGGCGGTGGTCTCGGTGACCGCGGCGGACGGCACCTACATCGCCGGCGACGCGGCGGCGGTCACGGTGACGTTCGGTGCGGCGGTGACGGTGACGGGCACGCCCACCCTGGCGCTGGAGACGGGCGCGACGGACCGGACGGCGGACTACGGTTCGGGGACCGGCACGGCGGCGCTGACGTTCGTCTACACGGTGCAGTCCCGGGACGCGTCGACCGACCTGGCGTACCGGGCGACCGATTCGCTGACGCTGAACGGCGGCGCGATCGCCGGGGTGGCGGACGGCACGGCGGCGCAACTGACGCTGCCGGCGGTGGGCGGTTCCGGGTCGCTGTCGGGTTCCAGCGCGGTGGTGGTGAACACGGCGCTGCAGCGCACCTTCTCGATCGCGGACGCCTCGGCGGACGAGGGCGAGGCGGTGACGTTCACGGTGACGCTGGCGCGGGCCGGCCAGCCGCGGGCGCTGACGGTGGACTGGGCCGCCTCGACGGCGACCGGCGACACGGCGGCGGCGGGCACGGACTACACGGCGGCGGCGGGGACGCTGAGCTTCGGCGCGGACGAGACGTCCGGGACGATCACGGTGGCGACGCTCGAGGACACGGTCGTGGAGCCGGACGAGACCTTCACGGTGACGCTGTCGGGCGCCGCGGCGGGGTCGGAGGTGGCCGCCGACCCGACGGCGACGGGGACGATCGCCGACGACGACGTGGCGGGGGACATCGCGCTGACGGTGGCCCCGGCGAGCGTCGGCGAGGGCGCCGCGGCGACGGACGTCGTGGTGACGGCGACGCTGGACGGTCCGGTGACGCGCGCGGTGGCCACGGCGGTGACGGTGACGGTGGGCGGCGGCGCGAGCACGGCGACGGCGACGGACGACTACGCGGCGGTGCCGGACTTCACGGTCACGATCGAGGCGCTGGCGTCCTCGGGGGCGGGCACGTTCGCGCTGACGCCGGTGGACGACGCGCTCGACGAGGGCACGGGCGAGACGGTGCGTGTGACGGGCACGGCGGCGGGCCTGGCGGTGACCGGCGCGGCGCTGACGATCGACGACGACGACGGGCCGGCGGTGGTCTCGGTGACCGCGGCGGACGGCACCTACATCGCCGGCGACGCGGCGGCCATCGCGGTGACGTTCGGTGCGGCGGTGACGGTGACGGTGACGGGCACGCCCACCCTGGCGCTGGAGACGGGCGCGACGGACCGGACGGCGGCCTATACGTCCGGTACCGGCACGACCAAGCTGACCTTCGTCTACACGGTGCAGTCCGGGGACGCGTCGGCCGACCTGGCGTACCGGGCGACCGATTCGCTGACGCTGAACGGCGGCGCGATCGCCGGGGTGGCGGACGGCACGGCGGCGCAACTGGCGCTGCCGGCGGTGGGCGGTTCCGGGTCGCTGTCGGGTTCCAGCGCGGTGGTGGTGGACACGGCGCTGCAGCGCACCTTCTCGATCGCGGACGCCTCGGCGGACGAGGGCGGGGCGGTGGCGTTCACGGTGACGCTGGCGCGGCACGGCCGGCCGCGGGCGGTGAGCGTGGACTGGGCCACGTCGACGGAATCGACCGACACGGCGACGGCGGGCGCCGACTACACGGCGGCGAACGGCACGCTGAGCTTCGGCGAGAGCGAGACGGAGAAGACCTTCACGGTGGCCACGGCCCAGGATCTCGTCGACGAGCCGGCCGAGACGTTCACGGTGACGCTGTCGAACGCCTCGGCGGGCGCCGTGGTGTCGACCACGGCGGGCACGGCGACGGGCACCATCGCCGACGACGACGCGGCGGCGACGGGCATCGTGCTGACGGTGGACCCGGCGCGCGTCGACGAGGGGAATGCCGACGGCGAGACGATCACGGTGACGGCGGCGCTCCAGGGCGGGGTGACGCGCGCGGAGCCCACGGCGGTGACGGTGACGGTGGGCGGCGGCACGGCGACCGCGGGGACGGACTACGCGGCGGTGGCGGACTTCACGATCGTCATTCCGGCGGAGACCGCCTCGGCGACGGGCACGTTCGCGCTGACGCCGGCGCAGGACACGGTCGACGAGGGCACGGGCGAGACGGTGCGTGTGACGGGCACGGCGGCGGGTCTTTCGGTGACCGGCGCGGCGCTGACGATCGACGACGACGACGGGCCGGCGGTGGTCTCGGTGACCGCGGCGGACGGCACCTACATCGCCGGCGACGCGGCGGCCATCGCGGTGACGTTCGGTGCGGCGGTGACGGTGACGGGCACGCCCACCCTGGCGCTGGAGACGGGCGCGACGGACCGGACGGCGGACTACGGTTCGGGGACCGGCACGGCGGCGCTGACGTTCGTCTACACGGTGCAGTCCCGGGACGCGTCGGCCGACCTGGCGTACCGGGCGACCGATTCGTTGACGCTGAACGGCGGCGCGATCGCCGGGGTGGCGGACGGCACGGCGGCGCAACTGGCGCTGCCGGCGGTGGGCGGTTCCGGGTCGCTGTCGGGTTCCAGCGCGGTGGTGGTGGACACGGCGCTGCAGCGCACCTTCTCGATCGCGGACGCCTCGGCGGACGAGGGCGGGGCGGTGGCGTTCACGGTGACGCTGGCGCGGCACGGCCGGCCGCGGGCGGTGAGCGTGGACTGGGCCACGTCGACGGAATCGACCGACACGGCGACGGCGGGCGCCGACTACACGGCGGCGAACGGCACGCTGAGCTTCGGCGAGAGCGAGACGGAGAAGACCTTCACGGTGGCCACGGCCCAGGATCTCGTCGACGAGCCGGCCGAGACGTTCACGGTGACGCTGTCGAACGCCTCGGCGGGCGCCGTGGTGTCGACCACGGCGGGCACGGCGACGGGCACCATCGCCGACGACGACGCGGCGGCGACGGGCATCGTGCTGACGGTGGACCCGGCGCGCGTCGACGAGGGGAATGCCGACGGCGAGACGATCACGGTGACGGCGGCGCTCCAGGGCGGGGTGACGCGCGCGGAGCCCACGGCGGTGACGGTGGCGGTGGGCGGCGGCACGGCGACCGCGGGGACGGACTACGCGGCGGTGGCGGACTTCACGATCGTCATTCCGGCGGAGACCGCCTCGGCGACGGGCACGTTCGCGCTGACGCCGGCGCAGGACACGGTCGACGAGGGCACGGGCGAGACGGTGCGTGTGACGGGCACGGCGGCGGGTCTTTCGGTGACCGGCGCGGCGCTGACGATCGACGACGACGACGGGCCGGCGGTGGTCTCGGTGACCGCGGCGGACGGCACCTACATCGCCGGCGACGCGGCGGCGGTCACGGTGACGTTCGGTGCGGCGGTGACGGTGACGGGCACGCCCACCCTGGCGCTGGAGACGGGCGCGACGGACCGGACGGCGGACTACGGTTCGGGGACCGGCACGGCGGCGCTGACGTTCGTCTACACGGTGCAGTCCCGGGACGCGTCGACCGACCTGGCGTACCGGGCGACCGATTCGCTGACGCTGAACGGCGGCGCGATCGCCGGGGTGGCGGACGGCACGGCGGCGCAACTGACGCTGCCGGCGGTGGGCGGTTCCGGGTCGCTGTCGGGTTCCAGCGCGGTGGTGGTGAACACGGCGCTGCAGCGCACCTTCTCGATCGCGGACGCCTCGGCGGACGAGGGCGAGGCGGTGACGTTCACGGTGACGCTGGCGCGGGCCGGCCAGCCGCGGGCGCTGACGGTGGACTGGGCCGCCTCGACGGCGACCGGCGACACGGCGGCGGCGGGCACGGACTACACGGCGGCGGCGGGGACGCTGAGCTTCGGCGCGGACGAGACGTCCGGGACGATCACGGTGGCGACGCTCGAGGACACGGTCGTGGAGCCGGACGAGACCTTCACGGTGACGCTGTCGGGCGCCGCGGCGGGGTCGGAGGTGGCCGCCGACCCGACGGCGACGGGGACGATCGCCGACGACGACGTGGCGGGGGACATCGCGCTGACGGTGGCCCCGGCGAGCGTCGGCGAGGGCGCCGCGGCGACGGACGTCGTGGTGACGGCGACGCTGGACGGTCCGGTGACGCGCGCGGTGGCCACGGCGGTGACGGTGACGGTGGGCGGCGGCGCGAGCACGGCGACGGCGACGGACGACTACGCGGCGGTGCCGGACTTCACGGTCACGATCGAGGCGCTGGCGTCCTCGGGGGCGGGCACGTTCGCGCTGACGCCGGTGGACGACGCGCTCGACGAGGGCACGGGCGAGACGGTGCGTGTGACGGGCACGGCGGCGGGCCTGGCGGTGACCGGCGCGGCGCTGACGATCGACGACGACGACGGGCCGGCGGTGGTCTCGGTGACCGCGGCGGACGGCACCTACATCGCCGGCGACGCGGCGGCCATCGCGGTGACGTTCGGTGCGGCGGTGACGGTGACGGTGACGGGCACGCCCACCCTGGCGCTGGAGACGGGCGCGACGGACCGGACGGCGGCCTATACGTCCGGTACCGGCACGACCAAGCTGACCTTCGTCTACACGGTGCAGTCCGGGGACGCGTCGACCGACCTGGCGTACCGGGCGACCGATTCGCTGACGCTGAACGGCGGCGCGATCGCCGGGGTGGCGGACGGCACGGCGGCGCAACTGGCGCTGCCGGCGGTGGGCGGTTCCGGGTCGCTGTCGGGTTCCAGCGCGGTGGTGGTGGACACGGCGCTGCAGCGCACCTTCTCGATCGCGGACGCCTCGGCGGACGAGGGCGGGGCGGTGGCGTTCACGGTGACGCTGGCGCGGCACGGCCGGCCGCGGGCGGTGAGCGTGGACTGGGCCACGTCGACGGAATCGACCGACACGGCGACGGCGGGCGCCGACTACACGGCGGCGAACGGCACGCTGAGCTTCGGCGAGAGCGAGACGGAGAAGACCTTCACGGTGGCCACGGCCCAGGATCTCGTCGACGAGCCGGCCGAGACGTTCACGGTGACGCTGTCGAACGCCTCGGCGGGCGCCGTGGTGTCGACCACGGCGGGCACGGCGACGGGCACCATCGCCGACGACGACGCGGCGGCGACGGGCATCGTGCTGACGGTGGACCCGGCGCGCGTCGACGAGGGGAATGCCGACGGCGAGACGATCACGGTGACGGCGGCGCTCCAGGGCGGGGTGACGCGCGCGGAGCCCACGGCGGTGACGGTGACGGTGGGCGGCGGCACGGCGACCGCGGGGACGGACTACGCGGCGGTGGCGGACTTCACGATCGTCATTCCGGCGGAGACCGCCTCGGCGACGGGCACGTTCGCGCTGACGCCGGCGCAGGACACGGTCGACGAGGGCACGGGCGAGACGGTGCGTGTGACGGGCACGGCGGCGGGTCTTTCGGTGACCGGCGCGGCGCTGACGATCGACGACGACGACGGGCCGGCGGTGGTCTCGGTGACCGCGGCGGACGGCACCTACATCGCCGGCGACGCGGCGGCCATCGCGGTGACGTTCGGTGCGGCGGTGACGGTGACGGGCACGCCCACCCTGGCGCTGGAGACGGGCGCGACGGACCGGACGGCGGACTACGGTTCGGGGACCGGCACGGCGGCGCTGACGTTCGTCTACACGGTGCAGTCCCGGGACGCGTCGACCGACCTGGCGTACCGGGCGACCGATTCGCTGACGCTGAACGGCGGCGCGATCGCCGGGGTGGCGGACGGCACGGCGGCGCAACTGACGCTGCCGGCGGTGGGCGGTTCCGGGTCGCTGTCGGGTTCCAGCGCGGTGGTGGTGAACACGGCGCTGCAGCGCACCTTCTCGATCGCGGACGCCTCGGCGGACGAGGGCGAGGCGGTGACGTTCACGGTGACGCTGGCGCGGGCCGGCCAGCCGCGGGCGCTGACGGTGGACTGGGCCGCCTCGACGGCGACCGGCGACACGGCGGCGGCGGGCACGGACTACACGGCGGCGGCGGGGACGCTGAGCTTCGGCGCGGACGAGACGTCCGGGACGATCACGGTGGCGACGCTCGAGGACACGGTCGTGGAGCCGGACGAGACCTTCACGGTGACGCTGTCGGGCGCCGCGGCGGGGTCGGAGGTGGCCGCCGACCCGACGGCGACGGGGACGATCGCCGACGACGACGTGGCGGGGGACATCGCGCTGACGGTGGCCCCGGCGAGCGTCGGCGAGGGCGCCGCGGCGACGGACGTCGTGGTGACGGCGACGCTGGACGGTCCGGTGACGCGCGCGGAGCCCACGGCGGTGACGGTGACGGTGGGCGGCGGCGCGAGCACGGCGACCGCGGGGACGGACTACGCGGCGGTGGCGGACTTCACGATCGTCATTCCGGCGGAGACCGCCTCGGCGACGGGCACGTTCGCGCTGACGCCGGCGCAGGACACGGTCGACGAGGGCACGGGCGAGACGGTGCGTGTGACGGGCACGGCGGCGGGTCTTTCGGTGACCGGCGCGGCGCTGACGATCGACGACGACGACGGGCCGGCGGTGGTCTCGGTGACCGCGGCGGACGGCACCTACATCGCCGGCGACGCGGCGGCGGTCACGGTGACGTTCGGTGCGGCGGTGACGGTGACGGTGACGGGCACGCCCACCCTGGCGCTGGAGACGGGCGCGACGGACCGGACGGCGGCCTATACGTCCGGTACCGGCACGACCAAGCTGACCTTCGTCTACACGGTGCAGTCCGGGGACGCGTCGGCCGACCTGGCGTACCGGGCGACCGATTCGCTGACGCTGAACGGCGGCGCGATCGCCGGGGTGGCGGACGGCACGGCGGCGCAACTGGCGCTGCCGGCGGTGGGCGGTTCCGGGTCGCTGTCGGGTTCCAGCGCGGTGGTGGTGGACACGGCGCTGCAGCGCACCTTCTCGATCGCGGACGCCTCGGCGGACGAGGGCGGGGCGGTGGCGTTCACGGTGACGCTGGCGCGGCACGGCCGGCCGCGGGCGGTGAGCGTGGACTGGGCCACGTCGACGGAATCGACCGACACGGCGACGGCGGGCGCCGACTACACGGCGGCGAACGGCACGCTGAGCTTCGGCGAGAGCGAGACGGAGAAGACCTTCACGGTGGCCACGGCCCAGGATCTCGTCGACGAGCCGGCCGAGACGTTCACGGTGACGCTGTCGAACGCCTCGGCGGGCGCCGTGGTGTCGACCACGGCGGGCACGGCGACGGGCACCATCGCCGACGACGACGCGGCGGCGACGGGCATCGTGCTGACGGTGGACCCGGCGCGCGTCGACGAGGGGAATGCCGACGGCGAGACGATCACGGTGACGGCGGCGCTCCAGGGCGGGGTGACGCGCGCGGAGCCCACGGCGGTGACGGTGACGGTGGGCGGCGGCGCGAGCACGGCGACGGCGACGGACGACTACGCGGCGGTGCCGGACTTCACGGTCACGATCGAGGCGCTGGCGTCCTCGGGGGCGGGCACGTTCGCGCTGACGCCGGTGGACGACGCGCTCGACGAGGGCACGGGCGAGACGGTGCGTGTGACGGGCACGGCGGCGGGTCTTTCGGTGACCGGCGCGGCGCTGACGATCGACGACGACGACGGGCCGGCGGTGGTCTCGGTGACCGCGGCGGACGGCACCTACATCGCCGGCGACGCGGCGGCCATCGCGGTGACGTTCGGTGCGGCGGTGACGGTGACGGTGACGGGCACGCCCACCCTGGCGCTGGAGACGGGCGCGACGGACCGGACGGCGGCCTATACGTCCGGTACCGGCACGACCAAGCTGACCTTCGTCTACACGGTGCAGTCCGGGGACGCGTCGGCCGACCTGGCGTACCGGGCGACCGATTCGCTGACGCTGAACGGCGGCGCGATCGCCGGGGTGGCGGACGGCACGGCGGCGCAACTGGCGCTGCCGGCGGTGGGCGGTTCCGGGTCGCTGTCGGGTTCCAGCGCGGTGGTGGTGGACACGGCGCTGCAGCGCACCTTCTCGATCGCGGACGCCTCGGCGGACGAGGGCGGGGCGGTGGCGTTCACGGTGACGCTGGCGCGGCACGGCCGGCCGCGGGCGGTGAGCGTGGACTGGGCCACGTCGACGGAATCGACCGACACGGCGACGGCGGGCGCCGACTACACGGCGGCGAACGGCACGCTGAGCTTCGGCGAGAGCGAGACGGAGAAGACCTTCACGGTGGCCACGGCCCAGGATCTCGTCGACGAGCCGGCCGAGACGTTCACGGTGACGCTGTCGAACGCCTCGGCGGGCGCCGTGGTGTCGACCACGGCGGGCACGGCGACGGGCACCATCGCCGACGACGACGCGGCGGCGACGGGCATCGTGCTGACGGTGGACCCGGCGCGCGTCGACGAGGGGAATGCCGACGGCGAGACGATCACGGTGACGGCGGCGCTCCAGGGCGGGGTGACGCGCGCGGAGCCCACGGCGGTGACGGTGGCGGTGGGCGGCGGCACGGCGACCGCGGGGACGGACTACGCGGCGGTGGCGGACTTCACGATCGTCATTCCGGCGGAGACCGCCTCGGCGACGGGCACGTTCGCGCTGACGCCGGCGCAGGACACGGTCGACGAGGGCACGGGCGAGACGGTGCGTGTGACGGGCACGGCGGCGGGTCTTTCGGTGACCGGCGCGGCGCTGACGATCGACGACGACGACGGGCCGGCGGTGGTCTCGGTGACCGCGGCGGACGGCACCTACATCGCCGGCGACGCGGCGGCGGTCACGGTGACGTTCGGTGCGGCGGTGACGGTGACGGGCACGCCCACCCTGGCGCTGGAGACGGGCGCGACGGACCGGACGGCGGACTACGGTTCGGGGACCGGCACGGCGGCGCTGACGTTCGTCTACACGGTGCAGTCCCGGGACGCGTCGACCGACCTGGCGTACCGGGCGACCGATTCGCTGACGCTGAACGGCGGCGCGATCGCCGGGGTGGCGGACGGCACGGCGGCGCAACTGGCGCTGCCGGCGGTGGGCGGTTCCGGGTCGCTGTCGGGTTCCAGCGCGGTGGTGGTGAACACGGCGCTGCAGCGCACCTTCTCGATCGCGGACGCCTCGGCGGACGAGGGCGAGGCGGTGACGTTCACGGTGACGCTGGCGCGGGCCGGCCAGCCGCGGGCGCTGACGGTGGACTGGGCCGCCTCGACGGCGACCGGCGACACGGCGGCGGCGGGCACGGACTACACGGCGGCGGCGGGGACGCTGAGCTTCGGCGCGGACGAGACGTCCGGGACGATCACGGTGGCGACGCTCGAGGACACGGTCGTGGAGCCGGACGAGACCTTCACGGTGACGCTGTCGGGCGCCGCGGCGGGGTCGGAGGTGGCCGCCGACCCGACGGCGACGGGGACGATCGCCGACGACGACGTGGCGGGGGACATCGCGCTGACGGTGGCCCCGGCGAGCGTCGGCGAGGGCGCCGCGGCGACGGACGTCGTGGTGACGGCGACGCTGGACGGTCCGGTGACGCGCGCGGTGGCCACGGCGGTGACGGTGACGGTGGGCGGCGGCACGGCGACCGCGGGGACGGACTACGCGGCGGTGGCGGACTTCACGATCGTCATTCCGGCGGAGACCGCCTCGGCGACGGGCACGTTCGCGCTGACGCCGGCGCAGGACACGGTCGACGAGGGCACGGGCGAGACGGTGCGTGTGACGGGCACGGCGGCGGGTCTTTCGGTGACCGGCGCGGCGCTGACGATCGACGACGACGACGGGCCGGCGGTGGTCTCGGTGACCGCGGCGGACGGCACCTACATCGCCGGCGACGCGGCGGCCATCGCGGTGACGTTCGGTGCGGCGGTGACGGTGACGGTGACGGGCACGCCCACCCTGGCGCTGGAGACGGGCGCGACGGACCGGACGGCGGCCTATACGTCCGGTACCGGCACGACCAAGCTGACCTTCGTCTACACGGTGCAGTCCGGGGACGCGTCGGCCGACCTGGCGTACCGGGCGACCGATTCGCTGACGCTGAACGGCGGCGCGATCGCCGGGGTGGCGGACGGCACGGCGGCGCAACTGGCGCTGCCGGCGGTGGGCGGTTCCGGGTCGCTGTCGGGTTCCAGCGCGGTGGTGGTGGACACGGCGCTGCAGCGCACCTTCTCGATCGCGGACGCCTCGGCGGACGAGGGCGGGGCGGTGGCGTTCACGGTGACGCTGGCGCGGCACGGCCGGCCGCGGGCGGTGAGCGTGGACTGGGCCACGTCGACGGAATCGACCGACACGGCGACGGCGGGCGCCGACTACACGGCGGCGAACGGCACGCTGAGCTTCGGCGAGAGCGAGACGGAGAAGACCTTCACGGTGGCCACGGCCCAGGATCTCGTCGACGAGCCGGCCGAGACGTTCACGGTGACGCTGTCGAACGCCTCGGCGGGCGCCGTGGTGTCGACCACGGCGGGCACGGCGACGGGCACCATCGCCGACGACGACGCGGCGGCGACGGGCATCGTGCTGACGGTGGACCCGGCGCGCGTCGACGAGGGGAATGCCGACGGCGAGACGATCACGGTGACGGCGGCGCTCCAGGGCGGGGTGACGCGCGCGGAGCCCACGGCGGTGACGGTGACGGTGGGCGGCGGCACGGCGACCGCGGGGACGGACTACGCGGCGGTGGCGGACTTCACGATCGTCATTCCGGCGGAGACCGCCTCGGCGACGGGCACGTTCGCGCTGACGCCGGCGCAGGACACGGTCGACGAGGGCACGGGCGAGACGGTGCGTGTGACGGGCACGGCGGCGGGTCTTTCGGTGACCGGCGCGGCGCTGACGATCGACGACGACGACGGGCCGGCGGTGGTCTCGGTGACCGCGGCGGACGGCACCTACATCGCCGGCGACGCGGCGGCGGTCACGGTGACGTTCGGTGCGGCGGTGACGGTGACGGGCACGCCCACCCTGGCGCTGGAGACGGGCGCGACGGACCGGACGGCGGACTACGGTTCGGGGACCGGCACGGCGGCGCTGACGTTCGTCTACACGGTGCAGTCCCGGGACGCGTCGACCGACCTGGCGTACCGGGCGACCGATTCGCTGACGCTGAACGGCGGCGCGATCGCCGGGGTGGCGGACGGCACGGCGGCGCAACTGGCGCTGCCGGCGGTGGGCGGTTCCGGGTCGCTGTCGGGTTCCAGCGCGGTGGTGGTGAACACGGCGCTGCAGCGCACCTTCTCGATCGCGGACGCCTCGGCGGACGAGGGCGAGGCGGTGACGTTCACGGTGACGCTGGCGCGGGCCGGCCAGCCGCGGGCGCTGACGGTGGACTGGGCCGCCTCGACGGCGACCGGCGACACGGCGGCGGCGGGCACGGACTACACGGCGGCGGCGGGGACGCTGAGCTTCGGCGCGGACGAGACGTCCGGGACGATCACGGTGGCGACGCTCGAGGACACGGTCGTGGAGCCGGACGAGACCTTCACGGTGACGCTGTCGGGCGCCGCGGCGGGGTCGGAGGTGGCCGCCGACCCGACGGCGACGGGGACGATCGCCGACGACGACGTGGCGGGGGACATCGCGCTGACGGTGGCCCCGGCGAGCGTCGGCGAGGGCGCCGCGGCGACGGACGTCGTGGTGACGGCGACGCTGGACGGTCCGGTGACGCGCGCGGTGGCCACGGCGGTGACGGTGACGGTGGGCGGCGGCACGGCGACCGCGGGGACGGACTACGCGGCGGTGGCGGACTTCACGATCGTCATTCCGGCGGAGACCGCCTCGGCGACGGGCACGTTCGCGCTGACGCCGGCGCAGGACACGGTCGACGAGGGCACGGGCGAGACGGTGCGTGTGACGGGCACGGCGGCGGGTCTTTCGGTGACCGGCGCGGCGCTGACGATCGACGACGACGACGGGCCGGCGGTGGTCTCGGTGACCGCGGCGGACGGCACCTACATCGCCGGCGACGCGGCGGCCATCGCGGTGACGTTCGGTGCGGCGGTGACGGTGACGGTGACGGGCACGCCCACCCTGGCGCTGGAGACGGGCGCGACGGACCGGACGGCGGCCTATACGTCCGGTACCGGCACGACCAAGCTGACCTTCGTCTACACGGTGCAGTCCGGGGACGCGTCGGCCGACCTGGCGTACCGGGCGACCGATTCGCTGACGCTGAACGGCGGCGCGATCGCCGGGGTGGCGGACGGCACGGCGGCGCAACTGGCGCTGCCGGCGGTGGGCGGTTCCGGGTCGCTGTCGGGTTCCAGCGCGGTGGTGGTGGACACGGCGCTGCAGCGCACCTTCTCGATCGCGGACGCCTCGGCGGACGAGGGCGGGGCGGTGGCGTTCACGGTGACGCTGGCGCGGCACGGCCGGCCGCGGGCGGTGAGCGTGGACTGGGCCACGTCGACGGAATCGACCGACACGGCGACGGCGGGCGCCGACTACACGGCGGCGAACGGCACGCTGAGCTTCGGCGAGAGCGAGACGGAGAAGACCTTCACGGTGGCCACGGCCCAGGATCTCGTCGACGAGCCGGCCGAGACGTTCACGGTGACGCTGTCGAACGCCTCGGCGGGCGCCGTGGTGTCGACCACGGCGGGCACGGCGACGGGCACCATCGCCGACGACGACGCGGCGGCGACGGGCATCGTGCTGACGGTGGACCCGGCGCGCGTCGACGAGGGGAATGCCGACGGCGAGACGATCACGGTGACGGCGGCGCTCCAGGGCGGGGTGACGCGCGCGGAGCCCACGGCGGTGACGGTGACGGTGGGCGGCGGCACGGCGACCGCGGGGACGGACTACGCGGCGGTGGCGGACTTCACGATCGTCATTCCGGCGGAGACCGCCTCGGCGACGGGCACGTTCGCGCTGACGCCGGCGCAGGACACGGTCGACGAGGGCACGGGCGAGACGGTGCGTGTGACGGGCACGGCGGCGGGTCTTTCGGTGACCGGCGCGGCGCTGACGATCGACGACGACGACGGGCCGGCGGTGGTCTCGGTGACCGCGGCGGACGGCACCTACATCGCCGGCGACGCGGCGGCCATCGCGGTGACGTTCGGTGCGGCGGTGACGGTGACGGTGACGGGCACGCCCACCCTGGCGCTGGAGACGGGCGCGACGGACCGGACGGCGGCCTATACGTCCGGTACCGGCACGACCAAGCTGACCTTCGTCTACACGGTGCAGTCCGGGGACGCGTCGGCCGACCTGGCGTACCGGGCGACCGATTCGCTGACGCTGAACGGCGGCGCGATCGCCGGGGTGGCGGACGGCACGGCGGCGCAACTGACGCTGCCGGCGGTGGGCGGTTCCGGGTCGCTGTCGGGTTCCAGCGCGGTGGTGGTGAACACGGCGCTGCAGCGCACCTTCTCGATCGCGGACGCCTCGGCGGACGAGGGCGAGGCGGTGACGTTCACGGTGACGCTGGCGCGGGCCGGCCAGCCGCGGGCGCTGACGGTGGACTGGGCCGCCTCGACGGCGACCGGCGACACGGCGGCGGCGGGCACGGACTACACGGCGGCGGCGGGGACGCTGAGCTTCGGCGCGGACGAGACGTCCGGGACGATCACGGTGGCGACGCTCGAGGACACGGTCGTGGAGCCGGACGAGACCTTCACGGTGACGCTGTCGGGCGCCGCGGCGGGGTCGGAGGTGGCCGCCGACCCGACGGCGACGGGGACGATCGCCGACGACGACGTGGCGGGGGACATCGCGCTGACGGTGGCCCCGGCGAGCGTCGGCGAGGGCGCCGCGGCGACGGACGTCGTGGTGACGGCGACGCTGGACGGTCCGGTGACGCGCGCGGTGGCCACGGCGGTGACGGTGACGGTGGGCGGCGGCGCGAGCACGGCGACGGCGACGGACGACTACGCGGCGGTGCCGGACTTCACGGTCACGATCGAGGCGCTGGCGTCCTCGGGGGCGGGCACGTTCGCGCTGACGCCGGTGGACGACGCGCTCGACGAGGGCACGGGCGAGACGGTGCGTGTGACGGGCACGGCGGCGGGTCTTTCGGTGACCGGCGCGGCGCTGACGATCGACGACGACGACGGGCCGGCGGTGGTCTCGGTGACCGCGGCGGACGGCACCTACATCGCCGGCGACGCGGCGGCGGTCACGGTGACGTTCGGTGCGGCGGTGACGGTGACGGGCACGCCCACCCTGGCGCTGGAGACGGGCGCGACGGACCGGACGGCGGACTACGGTTCGGGGACCGGCACGGCGGCGCTGACGTTCGTCTACACGGTGCAGTCCCGGGACGCGTCGACCGACCTGGCGTACCGGGCGACCGATTCGCTGACGCTGAACGGCGGCGCGATCGCCGGGGTGGCGGACGGCACGGCGGCGCAACTGACGCTGCCGGCGGTGGGCGGTTCCGGGTCGCTGTCGGGTTCCAGCGCGGTGGTGGTGAACACGGCGCTGCAGCGCACCTTCTCGATCGCGGACGCCTCGGCGGACGAGGGCGAGGCGGTGACGTTCACGGTGACGCTGGCGCGGGCCGGCCAGCCGCGGGCGCTGACGGTGGACTGGGCCGCCTCGACGGCGACCGGCGACACGGCGGCGGCGGGCACGGACTACACGGCGGCGGCGGGGACGCTGAGCTTCGGCGCGGACGAGACGTCCGGGACGATCACGGTGGCGACGCTCGAGGACACGGTCGTGGAGCCGGACGAGACCTTCACGGTGACGCTGTCGGGCGCCGCGGCGGGGTCGGAGGTGGCCGCCGACCCGACGGCGACGGGGACGATCGCCGACGACGACGTGGCGGGGGACATCGCGCTGACGGTGGCCCCGGCGCGCGTCGACGAGGGGAATGCCGACGGCGAGACGATCACGGTGACGGCGGCGCTCCAGGGCGGGGTGACGCGCGCGGAGCCCACGGCGGTGACGGTGACGGTGGGCGGCGGCACGGCGACCGCGGGGACGGACTACGCGGCGGTGGCGGACTTCACGATCGTCATTCCGGCGGAGACCGCCTCGGCGACGGGCACGTTCGCGCTGACGCCGGCGCAGGACACGGTCGACGAGGGCACGGGCGAGACGGTGCGTGTGACGGGCACGGCGGCGGGTCTTTCGGTGACCGGCGCGGCGCTGACGATCGACGACGACGACGGGCCGGCGGTGGTCTCGGTGACCGCGGCGGACGGCACCTACATCGCCGGCGACGCGGCGGCCATCGCGGTGACGTTCGGTGCGGCGGTGACGGTGACGGTGACGGGCACGCCCACCCTGGCGCTGGAGACGGGCGCGACGGACCGGACGGCGGCCTATACGTCCGGTACCGGCACGACCAAGCTGACCTTCGTCTACACGGTGCAGTCCGGGGACGCGTCGGCCGACCTGGCGTACCGGGCGACCGATTCGCTGACGCTGAACGGCGGCGCGATCGCCGGGGTGGCGGACGGCACGGCGGCGCAACTGGCGCTGCCGGCGGTGGGCGGTTCCGGGTCGCTGTCGGGTTCCAGCGCGGTGGTGGTGGACACGGCGCTGCAGCGCACCTTCTCGATCGCGGACGCCTCGGCGGACGAGGGCGGGGCGGTGGCGTTCACGGTGACGCTGGCGCGGCACGGCCGGCCGCGGGCGGTGAGCGTGGACTGGGCCACGTCGACGGAATCGACCGACACGGCGACGGCGGGCGCCGACTACACGGCGGCGAACGGCACGCTGAGCTTCGGCGAGAGCGAGACGGAGAAGACCTTCACGGTGGCCACGGCCCAGGATCTCGTCGACGAGCCGGCCGAGACGTTCACGGTGACGCTGTCGAACGCCTCGGCGGGCGCCGTGGTGTCGACCACGGCGGGCACGGCGACGGGCACCATCGCCGACGACGACGCGGCGGCGACGGGCATCGTGCTGACGGTGGACCCGGCGCGCGTCGACGAGGGGAATGCCGACGGCGAGACGATCACGGTGACGGCGGCGCTCCAGGGCGGGGTGACGCGCGCGGAGCCCACGGCGGTGACGGTGGCGGTGGGCGGCGGCACGGCGACCGCGGGGACGGACTACGCGGCGGTGGCGGACTTCACGATCGTCATTCCGGCGGAGACCGCCTCGGCGACGGGCACGTTCGCGCTGACGCCGGCGCAGGACACGGTCGACGAGGGCACGGGCGAGACGGTGCGTGTGACGGGCACGGCGGCGGGTCTTTCGGTGACCGGCGCGGCGCTGACGATCGACGACGACGACGGGCCGGCGGTGGTCTCGGTGACCGCGGCGGACGGCACCTACATCGCCGGCGACGCGGCGGCGGTCACGGTGACGTTCGGTGCGGCGGTGACGGTGACGGGCACGCCCACCCTGGCGCTGGAGACGGGCGCGACGGACCGGACGGCGGACTACGGTTCGGGGACCGGCACGGCGGCGCTGACGTTCGTCTACACGGTGCAGTCCCGGGACGCGTCGACCGACCTGGCGTACCGGGCGACCGATTCGCTGACGCTGAACGGCGGCGCGATCGCCGGGGTGGCGGACGGCACGGCGGCGCAACTGACGCTGCCGGCGGTGGGCGGTTCCGGGTCGCTGTCGGGTTCCAGCGCGGTGGTGGTGAACACGGCGCTGCAGCGCACCTTCTCGATCGCGGACGCCTCGGCGGACGAGGGCGAGGCGGTGACGTTCACGGTGACGCTGGCGCGGGCCGGCCAGCCGCGGGCGCTGACGGTGGACTGGGCCGCCTCGACGGCGACCGGCGACACGGCGGCGGCGGGCACGGACTACACGGCGGCGGCGGGGACGCTGAGCTTCGGCGCGGACGAGACGTCCGGGACGATCACGGTGGCGACGCTCGAGGACACGGTCGTGGAGCCGGACGAGACCTTCACGGTGACGCTGTCGGGCGCCGCGGCGGGGTCGGAGGTGGCCGCCGACCCGACGGCGACGGGGACGATCGCCGACGACGACGTGGCGGGGGACATCGCGCTGACGGTGGCCCCGGCGAGCGTCGGCGAGGGCGCCGCGGCGACGGACGTCGTGGTGACGGCGACGCTGGACGGTCCGGTGACGCGCGCGGTGGCCACGGCGGTGACGGTGACGGTGGGCGGCGGCGCGAGCACGGCGACGGCGACGGACGACTACGCGGCGGTGCCGGACTTCACGGTCACGATCGAGGCGCTGGCGTCCTCGGGGGCGGGCACGTTCGCGCTGACGCCGGTGGACGACGCGCTCGACGAGGGCACGGGCGAGACGGTGCGTGTGACGGGCACGGCGGCGGGCCTGGCGGTGACCGGCGCGGCGCTGACGATCGACGACGACGACGGGCCGGCGGTGGTCTCGGTGACCGCGGCGGACGGCACCTACATCGCCGGCGACGCGGCGGCCATCGCGGTGACGTTCGGTGCGGCGGTGACGGTGACGGTGACGGGCACGCCCACCCTGGCGCTGGAGACGGGCGCGACGGACCGGACGGCGGCCTATACGTCCGGTACCGGCACGACCAAGCTGACCTTCGTCTACACGGTGCAGTCCGGGGACGCGTCGACCGACCTGGCGTACCGGGCGACCGATTCGCTGACGCTGAACGGCGGCGCGATCGCCGGGGTGGCGGACGGCACGGCGGCGCAACTGACGCTGCCGGCGGTGGGCGGTTCCGGGTCGCTGTCGGGTTCCAGCGCGGTGGTGGTGAACACGGCGCTGCAGCGCACCTTCTCGATCGCGGACGCCTCGGCGGACGAGGGCGAGGCGGTGACGTTCACGGTGACGCTGGCGCGGGCCGGCCAGCCGCGGGCGCTGACGGTGGACTGGGCCGCCTCGACGGCGACCGGCGACACGGCGGCGGCGGGCACGGACTACACGGCGGCGGCGGGGACGCTGAGCTTCGGCGCGGACGAGACGTCCGGGACGATCACGGTGGCGACGCTCGAGGACACGGTCGTGGAGCCGGACGAGACCTTCACGGTGACGCTGTCGGGCGCCGCGGCGGGGTCGGAGGTGGCCGCCGACCCGACGGCGACGGGGACGATCGCCGACGACGACGTGGCGGGGGACATCGCGCTGACGGTGGCCCCGGCGAGCGTCGGCGAGGGCGCCGCGGCGACGGACGTCGTGGTGACGGCGACGCTGGACGGTCCGGTGACGCGCGCGGTGGCCACGGCGGTGACGGTGACGGTGGGCGGCGGCGCGAGCACGGCGACGGCGACGGACGACTACGCGGCGGTGGCGGACTTCACGATCGTCATTCCGGCGGAGACCGCCTCGGGGGCGGGCACGTTCGCGCTGACGCCGGTGGACGACGCGCTCGACGAGGGCACGGGCGAGACGGTGCGTGTGACGGGCACGGCGGCGGGTCTTTCGGTGACCGGCGCGGCGCTGACGATCGACGACGACGACGGGCCGGCGGTGGTCTCGGTGACCGCGGCGGACGGCACCTACATCGCCGGCGACGCGGCGGCGGTCACGGTGACGTTCGGTGCGGCGGTGACGGTGACGGGCACGCCCACCCTGGCGCTGGAGACGGGCGCGACGGACCGGACGGCGGACTACGGTTCGGGGACCGGCACGGCGGCGCTGACGTTCGTCTACACGGTGCAGTCCCGGGACGCGTCGACCGACCTGGCGTATCGGGCGACCGATTCGCTGACGCTGAACGGCGGCGCGATCGCCGGGGTGGCGGACGGCACGGCGGCGCAACTGACGCTGCCGGCGGTGGGCGGTTCCGGGTCGCTGTCGGGTTCCAGCGCGGTGGTGGTGAACACGGCGCTGCAGCGCACCTTCTCGATCGCGGACGCCTCGGCGGACGAGGGCGAGGCGGTGACGTTCACGGTGACGCTGGCGCGGGCCGGCCAGCCGCGGGCGCTGACGGTGGACTGGGCCGCCTCGACGGCGACCGGCGACACGGCGGCGGCGGGCACGGACTACACGGCGGCGGCGGGGACGCTGAGCTTCGGCGCGGACGAGACGTCCGGGACGATCACGGTGGCGACGCTCGAGGACACGGTCGTGGAGCCGGACGAGACCTTCACGGTGACGCTGTCGGGCGCCGCGGCGGGGTCGGAGGTGGCCGCCGACCCGACGGCGACGGGGACGATCGCCGACGACGACGTGGCGGGGGACATCGCGCTGACGGTGGCCCCGGCGCGCGTCGACGAGGGGAATGCCGACGGCGAGACGATCACGGTGACGGCGGCGCTCCAGGGCGGGGTGACGCGCGCGGTGGCCACGGCGGTGACGGTGACGGTGGGCGGCGGCGCGAGCACGGCGACGGCGACGGACGACTACGCGGCGGTGCCGGACTTCACGGTCACGATCGAGGCGCTGGCGTCCTCGGGGGCGGGCACGTTCGCGCTGACGCCGGTGGACGACGCGCTCGACGAGGGCACGGGCGAGACGGTGCGTGTGACGGGCACGGCGGCGGCGACGGGTCTCACGGTCACCGGCACCGAGGTGACGATCGCCGACGACGACGACGAGCCGGACGTGACGCTGATGCTGAATCGAAACACGATCGCCGAAACCGGCGAGGCCGAGGTGAAGGCGGTCCTTTCACACCGGTCCAGCATGGATATCAAGGTCACGATCACGGTGTCCGAGGTGTTCTCCGACGGGGCTCGCGGCACCGGGGCGAAAGCCGCGGCCGCGCGGGCGCCGGACGGTTTGATTCCCGCCGAGGCCGTGCTGACCGTTCCCGCCGATAAACTGGCGAGTATCGCCGTGGTGCTCGCCGCCACTGACGACGAGGACGACACGCCCAACAGAAGGTTCGAGGTCTCGGGCAATGCGGTCGATGAGAACGGCGTGACCATGAGGCGGCCGCCGCCGAAGACGTTGGTTGTCGTCGACGACGACGGCGATCCGACGGCCACCCTGGTGGTGTGGCCGCGGGAGATCTCGGAGGATGGCGGCGTCGCCGCCGTGACGGCCATCGTGCTGCCGCCGTCGCGGGAGAAGGTCGGGCTGCTCGTGTCGGCGGACGCGGTGCCGCCGGCCGCGCCGGACGCGTTCGCGCTGAGCAGTAGCCGCGAGTTGACGGTGGCGTCGGGCGCCTCGGCAAGCGCCGGCCTAGTGACCGTCGCCGCGGTCGACGATGGGGTGGGCGTCGCCGACCGGCGGGTCGCCGTCTCGGCCACGGTGTCCGAAAAAAGGGGCGTGGTGGCTCCCGCGCCGGTCACCCTGACCCTGCTCGACAGGGGCCGGAGCCCGCCGCTGGCCATTGGCTTGGCCGGCGACGCGTTCGCGGTCGAGGGCGACCCGGGAACGCAAGGGAGACTGGTCTTTGCCGCAATCCTCAACCAGCAGGCCGTGCAGCGGATCACCGTGCGCTACGCCACGGTCGACGAAACAGCGACGGGTGGCGAGGACTACGAGGCGGCCGGCGGGACGCTGACGTTCGAACCGGGCGCCACAAGCCAATCCTTCGGTATCGCGGTGCGCGGCGACTCCAAGCGGGAGCCGGACGAGCGCTTCAAAGTGGTCCTGTCGGACGCGACCGGCGACGCTGTGATCGCAAGAAATGAAGCCTTCGGCGTCATCGGGAACGATGACGTGACCTCGACCAACAACTGCAACAGGGCGCGGATACCGCGGCTGACCGAACTGGGTGGACAGGGCATTGCCGACGCGACGCTGCAGGTCGGCGAGTCCATTGAAATTGACCTGAGCCGTCTCCTGGTTGATCCGTGCGGGTCACATCGCCCACTGATCGTGTGGGTCGAGTTCCACGACGCCTACATTCTGCGGGCCGAGGAACCGGACTACGCGGCCTGGGAGTCGGGATCCGATGTGCCGACTCCGCTGATTACGCTGACGGGCCGCCGCGGGGGGCGCACCGAGGTGGTCGTGGCGGCCCGCCTATGGCGGTATCTACATGACGAGCCCACGGACGGCATCATGCGGACGCTGCGTCTGCGTGTGACCGTGGAGGAGCCGGCGGCGCCGGTCCGCATGATGGGGTCGAAGGTGCTGCTGTGGCACGCGGCTCTGAAATCGAAGGAGAAGGAATGAAATGAAGAGAAAGCGACTGACGACGGTGGCCATCTGGCTGTGCCTGACCGCGGGTCTCGCACCAGCCGACGACGCGGCCTACGACGCGCGGGTGATGGAAGTAAACGTCACCCACGACACGCACTTGGCGGCCCACACGACGATTCCGCTGTCGGGGGGGTGCGTGGTGCGTCTGGATCCCGACCCGTACGGCGTGCTGCCGAGTTGCGGCGAGAGCGCGTGGCTCGGCTTGAACTGTCTGCGGGAGACCACGGAGGAGGACGCGGAGACGCGCACCTTCGACATCACCGCCGAGGGCAGGATGATGTTGGATGTGGCGTTGCTGGCCCTGCTCGCCGACAAGCCGGTGCGCGTGAAGATCACGGACGAGGTGAGAACGCCAAGCGGCCGGTGTACGGCGTTGCGCATCAACGTCAAGGCGGACGAGGACGAGCGCCCCGACGGCATACAGGCACGGGGCCTCGACCGGTTTTGAAATCCGAATCGGGCATCCACGGTGTGGCCGTTCCGAACGGGACGCGGGCTGTGTGCAACGAGTCTGCGAAAGCGATGGGCCGGATTCCCCGCGGTCGTTGCCGATGGTGGACCGCGTCGTCGAATTCCGAATCGCTAACCAGTCACCGCCGATCCTCGTCGGAAACTGGCCCTGGGGCGCTCGTGTTGCCTTGCGCCGTCCGCGGGCATCTCCCGGACGGCGTTGGGGTCAGCCTGCCGGATCCGCCACGCCCTCGGTCGACAACATGTTGCCGTGGAGCGGGGGCTCTCCGGGGGCCGGGTCAATTGACAGCCAGAAAATCGCGGTTCGGCAAGGCCGGAAACGGGAGGGTCGGCAGCGTCTGGTATCAGGAGGCGACCGACGACACGTCGTCCCGCAAGGGCAGATAACGGCGTTTGTCCGGATCCGCGTCCCTTCCGGCATCGCGCCAGCCGAGCGCCTGGATCGTTATCCGCAGGCGTTCGTCGAAGCGCACGGGGTCCGTGATATGCCTCGATACATGCCGAAACGTTGTTGAGAGCGGTACAATCCGTCCGGCCGCCGCACTTCGCACAGGCCCGCATAGGGGGGTCGTATAGGCCGTGTACGCGCCGGGGCATCCGCCGATGGCGGCGCCGGGATCGAAGTTGTGAGAGCCGAGGAAGTAGTCCTCCGTGCCCGTGCCGCAGATCGTCGGAAAATCCGTGTTGCCGTCGATTGCGGTAGGCGCACCACAGGGGTTTCAGGGCATTCCGGGATGGCTCCCGAAGTCCTTTAACTTTCTGATAAACATTAAGTTTTTGACGCAAGCCGCGTCACGGCGGCACACTCCATCACGACATTCGAACGTAAACGAATGAGTAATGGAATCCGCCATGAAACCGATGAAACGACCCAACATGCTCTCCGCCACCCTCGTCAAGACCGTCAACGCCCCGGGCCGCTACGGCGACGGGCGCGGCGGGCTCGGCCTCAGCCTCCTCGTGCGCGTGGCCGCGCATGGCCACGTCACCAAGTGCTGGACGCAGAGCGTCCGCATCGGCGGCAGGCCCACCAGCGTCGGCCTCGGACGCTACCCCGTCGTCACCCTAGCCCTACCCTTTAGCGTTATCTTTTACTGGACAAAGGCATTTCCGACGCCGTGTTTTTCGGCGATGCGATGTCCCAAGGTTGCTGCTGACAGCCGTTCGTAGCCACGCCACATGATCTGGTTTCCGGGGTCGGGATCGTGTTTTCGGTTCTGATAGCCGCCGAGAAGCGCGACAAGTCGTGCCGCGGCACCGAGATCGTCTGGCGTTGGCTGGTTGTATTCCACGGCATAATTGCGCAGGAAGGAAAGTTCATCGTCGGTAAACATCAGTCCGGCATCGCAGTCGGGCACCTGCCGTCCAAGCAGGGTCATGAGCATGATACGCCAAGCGATGACGCTGTTGATGGCGATCGCGCGCTGCAGCCGGTCGGCGGTGTGGAAGGCGAGATGTTCGACCCGGCAGCCGGACTTCAGCACCCGAAAATAGTCCTCCACCCGCCAGCGCTGGAGATAGAAAGCGATGACCTCCCGTGCGGCGTCGAGGTTGTCGATGGGCAGGCTGGTCAACAAGTACCACCGCACTGCGTCCTCGCCCTCCGGCGGCTCGGTTTCGATGATATGCACCGCTGAGAGCCGCACCGGTTCGAGGGTCTTGACGGTGGCCGGAAGCGAGAGACTGCGATAGCGGACCTCGCAGCGCGCCAGGCGCTTGCTTCGCGCCGGCCGCGCTTTCTTACCGCTTGTTTTCTTGCGCTCGCTCAGGCGGTCGATCGGGACATCGACCAGTCCGTCGGCATTGCCCTTGCGCATCTTCGCGAACAGCTTTTCATCGGTCCCCGCAAGACGGCGGTCGTGTTTGGCGCGCACCAGGATCTCGACCCGCCCGGTTCGCCTTTGGGTGTCGAAGAGGTCAAAGAAATCCGCTTCCCTATCCATGACCGAGATCACCCGGGTGCGGCCGGTCAGCGCCCGGGACGCGGCCGTAATATCCTCGAAACCGTCGAGCCAGCGTTGCGTCTTTTGCCGATCCCTCGCCCCGGCCTGTTTCGGCGTGGGCGCATCGAAAGCACAGCGCAGTACCCCGAGCGGCAGACCTTCCCCATTCACCGCGAGGGTCAAATGCAGATGCAACCCCAGGGTCTTTGCGGAGGTCTGGTTCCTGCCGATGATGCCGAGACCCTCACAGTTCGGTCGCCGCGCAAAGTTCAGGTCGGTGCCATCCTGGATGGCGAGGACCGTGCGCTGGCCGCGCATCCGCTGAATGCTGCGGGTCCGGTGCGGCATCAGGATGTTCGCCACCGTCACCGCACTGTCTTGCGGCTGTTCGATGAAACGGTAATAGCCGTCAACCGCCCACCGGTCGGTCTTCGCATTGCCGCAGATCGCCCGGCCCGGATAGGCCGCAAGCAGCGCGGCGCTCGTAATCAGACGCGCCGTCAGTCGTTTGTCGCCCAAGGGAGCCCCTCCAAATTCCATCGCCGCCCAGCGCGCGCTATTCAGACCGTCGCCGGGTGCCAGCACCGGCGCGTGGTCGACAAAGGGCACGCCCAGACGGCGGCGCCAGTCCGGCGCCAGTTGATACATGTATACCCATTTCCGTGTTTCCGCGCGACCGTTGTGTCGATCCTGCCGGCCGCGTCCAGCGGTCTGCCCGAGGCGCAGGAAATTCGCCGCGCGCAGGCTCGCCCCGTCTTGCGTCGGCTCGACGAACGTCTCGACAAGCCACGGACGGTAGCCGTGGCGATCTTCGAAATCGCGCGGCAGGCGCCGCAGAACCCGCCCCAGAACATGGCTCGCCAGATTGGCGCAGGACACCGATGGACGGATCAGGAAGCGGCTCATGCACAGCACGCGGTTCAGATGGCGCCGGCGTTGTTCGTCGCTCCACGCCATCCAGCGGTCGCGCGCCGCCAGGCGAAGCGCCGAGGCCGAAAACCCAACCGCACCCAGCCAACCGTGCCCCGAGCCAACCAGATAGCGCAACTGACACCCGGCGAACGTCTTCATCCCGCGAGGATGCTCGTCCGCGATCAGCGTGCTCCATGCACGCCGCTGGTCGTCGGTCTCGACCATCACCACGGCAAGGTCCGCGACCGCGGACACCGCCGACGGCACCCCCACCGCCGGCGCAAGCGCGCCCGCAAAACGGCGCGGCGCCGAGGGCGGTCGACCGCATAGAGGCGCTGGCAGCCGGATCTCGCCGGCAGCCTCAAGCACGCGCAACGCCTTCATGCAGCCCGATAGCTGAAGACGGCCCCGTCCGTCGGTAAAATCGAACGCCTCGCAAACACGCTGTCCAACCGCGCTACGGCTCACGCCATTCGCTTGGGCAAGAATTCGGTCGAGACGCTGCCGCGCAGACCGCGCGGACAGGGTGCGGTTGATCTGGTTCTGTATCACCACGCGGGAGGTGATACAGGAAAAATTCGACTATGTCCAGTACTAAATGACGCTAAAGGGTAGCCCTAGCCCTGGCCCGCCGCAAGGCGCTGGAGAACGCGCAAGCGATCGCCGAGGGCCGCGACCCCCGCCGCCGGGCGGGACGCGGCGCGCCGACCTTCGCGGAGGCAGTCGAGAAGGTCATCGCGATCCACGCCCCGAACTGGAAGTCCGGCGGCCGCACCGAGAACGGCTGGCGCGCCACCCTGCGCGACTACATGCTGCCCCGGCTCGGCGACATGCCGGTGGACGCCATCACCGGCAAGGACGTCATGGACGTGCTGCAGCCGATCTGGACCGCGAAGCGGGAAACCGCCAAGAGCGTGCGGTCGCGCATCGGCGCCGTGATGAAGTGGGCAATCGCGCAAGGGTACCGCGCCGACAACCCCGCCGGGGAGGCGCTCGGGGCCGCCCTGCCGAACGTCGCCGTGCGCCGCCAGCACCTCAAGGCGATGCCCCACGCCGAGGTCGGGGCCGCGCTGAGGCGGGTGCGCGCCACGGACTTCCACCGGGGCACCGTGCTGGCGCTGGAGTTCCTGGTGCTCACCGCGGTCCGCTCGGGCGAGGTTCGCAAGGCGCGGTGGGAGCACATCGACGTCGACGCCGCGGTCTGGACGATCCCGGCCGAGCGCATGAAGTCCGGCCGCGAGCACCGCGTGCCGCTCTCCGACCGCACCCTCGCCGTGCTCGACGAGGCGCGCAAGGAACTGCCCCACGGCGACGGCGTCGTGTTCCCGTCCCAGTCCGGCGGGATCCAGCGCAACGGCACCATGTCCGATCTCATGCGCGAGCTCGAGATCGACGCCGTGCCGCACGGGTTCCGCTCCTCTTTCCGCGACTGGGCCGCCGAATGCACCGAAGCGCCGCGCGAGGTCTGCGAGCTCGCCCTAGCGCACGTCAACAACGACCGCACCGAGGCCGCCTA
This sequence comes from Candidatus Azophilus sp., assembly GCA_965220425.1. GTDB lineage: Bacteria > Pseudomonadota > Gammaproteobacteria > Pseudomonadales > Azotimanducaceae > Azophilus. The sequence continues at coordinate 2,267,414 of OZ244830.1, forward strand.
CCGGCGCACCGACCTGTTCCACCGCCGCCGCGTCCTCATGCAGCAGTGGGCCGACTACCTGGCCGCCACCGCCCGAGAAACCGCCTCAGGCCCGCCGCCCCCGCGGATGCCGCCAATGCAAACGTCGCGCAAAGGAAGCGCCGACTAAGCGGCGGCAACGCCTAAGACTTCGGTCCCGGCCACGCGGGTATTGATAGGATTCCCGCGTTCAGTGCGCTTCGGAGGGTCAGTCGCGACTGTCCCCCCCGACTGATCTGACTGTTACCGGACGACGTCTTCGGGGGCTAGTCACCTTTCAACACGACGTAATCCGATAACTTGATCCCTTGCCTGATCTCCGACGCCAAATCTGGTATTCGCGCATCCGTGATCAACTTGTCGATCGAGTACATGGAACTCCGTAGTGTTGCAGCATGCTCGATCCCGAACAGGTTCATTTCCAGCACCACTGCGCGATTGTCTTTACCGCGTTTGTAAGCTCGCCGTAAGGTGTCACTCAGCTTCATCGTCGAAACGGCTCCCAGCCAGAAGTCTGTCAGCGTGCAACCAAAAGGGCTGCCATGTCCAGCTTTCGTTGTCTCCGCGCCAGTGCACACCTGCCGGGTGAGAGAGTTTGCGTCGTCGCCACTCCGTTACGAACCGCGTCCGGCCTCGAGCCACTGTCGCCGCCCCGCGCCGCCAGAGAGTTGGGCCGTCACCCGGTCTCATTCCGACCGGCTCCCGCCGTCGATTGACCAGTCGGGTGCAACAATCGGCTTGGTTTCCTCCGCAATCACTCGCAGCGCCTTCACCGTCAGCAGCCGATCAGCGCGACCAGCGTTCCCGATCAGTTCGCCAATCCGGTCCTCGGCCTCCAAGGCGTCTGCACAGATCGGCTCCTGACTGGCAATCTCTACGTCCTCCTTCCGAAACCCCGGACAGTTCCATTCGGTCAGAATGCTTCCCCGTGATACCTTGCAGTTCCACCGCTCGACTATGTTCGGTGGCGGTGCCCAATCGAACGACATACGACGATAGTGGTTTCGGACCTCAAGCGACTCCCTATACCTGAAGAACTCGTTCATCACCGTTGTGACTGAATTCACCACAGCTCGGCACGAGTTTCGGGTATCGGCGTCTTGGGAGGCGTTTGGGAAGCACGACTCGATCAGCTTCGAGTAGTGTGCCTCGTTCGCAACCACGACATCGCAGAACTCCTTCACCACTTCCGCAATTGAGACTTCCCGTACTTCAGCGTGCGCGCGAGATCCTAAGTCGACCCAGACGCAGAGCACTAGGCTCGCCAGCGCCGCGACTGTCGAACTTATGGACCGCATTTCGTAGTCCCATCCCAAAACGCATTGCATTGTAGACGACGTGCACGGATCCCGCTTCCCGTTCCGCGACTGCGCCGCCTGGTGCACGGAGGCGCGCACTGCGGCTGTCTCAGAGCTCGCCCCGACGCTGTGGGACGGACTCGAGAGTCGCGTCCCACAGCGTCGGGGCGGGGTTTCCGCCGCACCGCGCACGATCTCGCGTGCAGCCCCTGCGCGCACCCAGTTGCCACCCTGGTGCGTCAGCGGCGTATGCCTTCCGTCAGCGCCTGAGCGCCGGCCGCCGCCGCAGCGCGCCGCACTCCCGTCGTCGGCGACGTCGCGCAACGGGTCCGAGTGGGCGTCTGGACCGCTTCCCACCGGATCACGCCCCCACGGGTCAAGAGATCACACAAGTCCGATGCTCAGGCCTCCCACCAGACGCCATCGTGTTTTCGCACGACATTGTCGAAAAACTCCACGAACCGCCCGGTTTCGAACGAGTGGATCGGCACCAGCTTCCTCGGCGCGATCGCGGTTGAAAAGCGCCGCAGGTCCGCCACCGACGCATGCCCCGACGTATGGATCGTCTCCCACGGGATCCCTCGTTCCTCCAGCCATTCGACAACACGGCGCGTGTAGCCGTCCTGCAGATACCCTTGCCACATCGAATAGCTCAGCGCGGCGCCCTCCAGTGCGGACTGTATGCCGAAGTCCCGTGCCATCATGGGCCGGAACAGGGCCACCGCCTTGCCGCGGAGCGCCGGCAGACTCTCCGCGAAGATGCGGTTCGCGCTATGCTTTCCGAGGTCCGCGAACAGGCCCTTCTCCTTGACGAACCGCCGCTGGCCGTACGGTACGTAGACCCGCACGTCGTCCCAGTACGATTGCGGAATGGTGTCCCGGCCGGTCGCCCGGAGCACGACTGCCGCGTAGAGGTCCACGACCAGCACGCGCCCCGTGCGTTTGGCGGCGCGGTAGACCGTGACAATGCGGTCGATGTTCTGCGCCGACGCCCACACGAAGTGAATGCCCCTGGTCCTGCCGAACGCGGTGACGAACTCGCTCTCGAGATCACTCTCCGAAGCGAACCCTTCGGTCGTACCGGTCCGCCCGATCGTCGTGCCTTCCATCATCAACACGTCGACGTCCGCCGGCGGATTCGCCACAAGCGCTTCGAACAGTCGGGACTTCCGCCCGTGCGCCCGGAAGTCGCCCGAGTAGAAGACGCGCTTGCCGTCCGCTTCCAGGAGCAGCGAGTAGGCATCGAACGCGCTGTGATCGACTAGGTACGGCGTAATCCGGAAAGGACCGATCTCTGTGCACACGCGGTCCGCGATGAACCGCGGCCCTTCGAATGCATGTCCGTTCGGCACGTACGCACTCGCCGCCTTCAGGATGCGGTGTGCCGCCTCGCCGATATAAACCGGCACGGACGGCCCCAGATACCGTGCCAGACCGTAGTGGTCCATGTGCGGGTGCGAGATCACGACCCCAAGCAGGCTGTCGTCCGGCTTCCTGAATCCGCTCACCGCTGGAAGCAGCCTCTCGTGGGCACCACCCGACGCGTCGTCCGGAGCATCCAGCGGAAGTCCCACGTCAAGCGCGATCCGCTTCCCCTGTGCCTCGACTTCGATGCATGTGCCCCCGATCTCGCGAGTCCCCCGGTGAATCCTGACCTTCATGAGCACCTCCCTTCGCCTGCACGTACCCTTTCCTGCATGCCGCCGGAAAGCTAGAATGCCGCCCGCCACGCGCTCCGGCAAGCCCGTGGCGCACCCTTGGCACCGAGAGCTAAGCACAATGGCACAATTCCAACGGAGACTGCCCGAACACGCGTTACAAACCACTCGCAGCCTCGCATCCGCATCCTGCAGCAGTTGGATGGGCGGCCTTCTCGCCGAATGGGCACCGAGCGGCACGTCCGGCAGCCTACGGTTGGCCGTCCGCAATGGCTACCTCAACTTCTACCAGCTTGGACAGTCAGTCTCCAAAGTGGACTTCCCGGAACGCCAGAGAACCGCGACCGCCACCGTCCATCACAAGTACGTCATCCGAGAAGCAAAAGGGCAGACTTACCTCAAGATCCACCCCTCCGAGGGACTAGACGACAGCGGCAAGAAGTGCGAGTGGGGCGGATCGACGATGCTGAATTCATGGATTGCCAAAGCCGCCTGCCACGCCAACCGCGAGAAGGAGCTTATCGACACGCTCCTTAGCGTCTCGCCAACAGCCATCGACCTGGAGATCGCTCTGCCAGCCCGCCACAGGGGCGAAAGCGCGCCACGCATTGACCTCGCCGCCCTCGAAGACCCCTCCGACGGACACCCGACCCGAGTCGTCTTCTGGGAAGTGAAAAGGATCAACGACGCTCGCCTTCGTTCGAGATCCGTTCCCAAGGTCATCGGGCAACTCCGCGACTACACGGACTACGTTTGCTCCGACCCCCAGCTCTTCAAGGACGCATATCGGAAGACCTGCTGCATCCTCCGCCAGTTCCATGACATCGCCTGCTGCCTTTGGGCTTCTCCTCGGCCGCTGGATCGCCTCGTGTCGGACGTAGCCAAGGGAGGGTGCTTGGAAGTCGATGTCGAACCGCGTCTGCTCATCATTGAAGACGAAGCCCCAAAGCGCAATTGGGAGTGCCACCTGAGGAAGCTGACGAACTATCTCGGCGACAGAGTACACTTGGCCCGCCCCGACCAAGCCATTCCGAGAGTCCCTCGCAGACCGACCTGAGTTCACGTCCCAGATGAAGCCCGACCTCTCTGCCAAGACCAAGACGAAGGCTTGGTCCATGCATCGTGCCCTCCGCTCAACCACCAGTTGGTCCCTATACGGCGTGGGCCATCTCGTCAGCATTCCCATGCTCCGCTGGGATCTCGCTTTCCTCTATTCGCCCTACCGGGCTCTCATGCTCGCGTCGGCGGATATCCAAGGCGAGTCCGGACAAGGTCCGTGGGTACCCGTCGTCGACTGAACGTCCCCCGCACCGCTGCAACGGTGCGCGCGTTTCGCGCCTGATCCGAACAGTCGCAGCTCACGTCCCGGTCGTACACGAGTTTCCCCCACCGATCCCCCATGCAACACTTCCCCGGCGCGCACGCGCCACGCGCAAGGTCCCACGAGGTGGCGCGCGCGAAGGAAGTGCATCGCGAGCCGCCGGGGCGAGCCACCCGCAGCCCCTCCGCGCAATTGGTAGCCACCTTGTTCGTCCGCGGCGCGTGCCTTCCGTCACCGACTGAGCGCCGGGCCGCGGCTGCGCGGTTTCCCTCGCCCGGATCTCGTGCCACGTCCTGCAACATGACCCTGTTGCCGCGATTCCGGGTCACGCCCCCACGCTGGGGAAGGGTCCTGACGGACGCCTGTCCCCAGCGTGGGGGCTGGCTTTCGCTGCTAACCGCGCACATTCCTGCGGTAACACCCGCCACGCATTCCAGGGCGCTGCCAGGCACGCCGCGCTTGACCTCTGCTGCGACCCCTGTACGATGCCCGCCAGTTACCTGTAGCTCCTTGAGCTACGTGGCAGGGCGGTAGCCCTGCATTGAATGGTGCCCCGCCATTTCAAACAATGGGGAACTGCCGTCGGTGGCGGCTATCAGCGAGCCCCCTGCTGAGACTGGGGAGAGTCCCGCAAGGGCACCGGATCAGGCAGACCGCAGGTTACCCAACGAGACGCCTCGATCCACAGCAGGCCCCGGCTGACCGAAACGGGATACCGCCGCAACGGCGGGACAGAGGTTCCACTGACCAAAGGAACACCGCGCGAACAGTGCCGGCGGCGTCCGCAAGGACACAACGGGTGCGAAGAGGATGACCGGAGTAGTTACCCGCGATTCCGCTCAGCGCCGACCGAGCGACAAGCACCGGTCGGATGCGAGATTTTTCTTACAAAATCCGCCATCGCTTGTCCCCACCAGCCGGCCCGCGCGCCGTGCCGGATCCTGCGCGTCCTGCGCCCGATCTCCGCCCCCGGCCACTCCGCCGGTTGCACGAATACGGCGCTTGTCCACAGCATATCCACGGAGATCTTCATCGAGATCGCGCCCCACAGTGCCGTGGTTCTCGTAAACGCGGCCCAGGTATCGAACGAGGCCACTGTGGCGACCGTCACAGCGCGCCAGATCGCCCTCCTGGGCCACCAGCTCGCCGCCAGGCAGCCCGTCGCCTGCGACGAGACCCTACGCCTCGACGACAACGACCGCCCCGTCCGCGGCCTCCTGGCCGCGCTCCTGTCCCGCCGGGCCATCGATTGGCCGCAACCCAGTTCCGGCCATGGACAACCTCCTCGACGCCGACGGCGCTGTGTCACCCGACAGGGCCGCAGCGCCAGCGGAGGACCCGCGCAGCGGGTTGACCCGGTGACGGCGGTGGCGTTCCCGGCTCACTCCCAGGCCCGCTCACCGGCGACCGTCGGGTCCGCAAGCCGCGTTTGATCGAGTACGGCCCCATCGGCGATACTGCACCGTCTGCTTCGACCCGCCGGCGCGAAGCGCTACGGAGCGCTTCCCCGGCGCGTCCCATCCGGTCGCAATACGCGCCGCCACGGTGCTCGCGTTCACACCGCCAAACCAGTAATCGCGCTCGTACGTGATTCTGGACAAATCCAGTAAAACACTGTTAAATCAGCATGTTGATGGCAGTGTGCCCCGTTTGCGGTAGGAACGCCGGTTTCCCGGCGCCCCCCGCACAGATCCGTTATTCCGCAAACTGGATGGCCGGGCAGGAGGGGTCGTTACCGAGCCCCTCCCCCCGCAGATCCGTTATTCCGCAAACTGGATTATTCCGGAATCTCAATCCAAGTCACTGATGCAACGGCCTATTTGTTCCGAGTTTCCGGAATAATCATATTGTCTACTCCGGTCTGCACTTCCGCAGGCGAACGTCATGGAGAAGACAAATGTCATCAAACGATTCTCTTTCCGGAGGGCAACATCAGCCCTGTTGCGGTCCTCTCGGTCCTCTCGGTCCTCACCTCGAGGGTTTTGAAACGTGGCTCGCAAGCCAGGGTTACAAGCCGGTTACGCGGCGGGTAAAGCGGCGTCTTTGCGGCGACCTCGACCACTGGCTTGAGGGACGGAACATCCACCTTTCGGACGTCAATGAAGACCAGTTCACCGTCTGGCTTGGATCACTCGCCAAACGGCCCGTGTCTGCCATCACAACGGGACAGCAGTTGCTGGCTTGGTTACGCGCGGAAGGCCACTTGGCACCTGCTCCGGATGCTCGGGATGCCTGCAGAAGCCCGATGGAACGGATTGAACGCCGGTATGAGTCTTTCCTGCGCAACGACCGTGGCCTGAGTCCGATCACGATCAACAACTATCTGCCGGTCGTTCACAATTTCCTCTCCGAACGGTTCTCTCCCCACACCGTCGACCTCGGGACGCTGATGCTGGATGACGTCAACCGCTTCCTTCGCGGTTACAGCAAGAAGGTCAGCCCGGGTCGGGTAAAGGTTCTGGTGTGCGCCCTGCGCAGCTTTCTCGGCTATCTCTTCCAGTGCGGGGATACAGCCACGAATGTTGGGGCTGTCATTCCCGGGGTTCCGAATTGGCGCCTTGCCGGATTGCCGAAAGCCTTCGAACCGGACCAGGTCAAGGCCATCGTCAACAGCTGCGACCCCAAGACTTCGATCGGACGACGCGACCATGCCATCCTGATGCTGCTGGCGCAGATGGGATTGCGCGCCTGCGAAGTCGTCCGTTTGACGCTGGATGATGTCAACTGGACCAGTGGCACCATTACCATTTCCGGTAAGGGCAACCGCCGCGATCCTCTGCCTCTGCCGCACGAGGTCGGAACAGCGATTGTCGCCTGGTTGCAAAACGGCCGGCCGGACTCTTGTGCCAACCATCGCCTGTTTGTGGGAATAAAGGCTCCGCACCGCGGGTTCGCCTCTTCGACAGCAATCGGCAATGTCGTCCGCCTCGCTCTGGCGCGCGCCGGCATTACGCCTTCCGGCACGGGCGCTGCCCATCGCTTGCGCCATTCGCTGGCTACCAGGATGCTCCGCAATGGTGCCTCGCTGGAGGATATTGGGCAGGTCCTTCGACACAACCATCCGGATAGCACCCGGATCTACGCCAAGGTCGATATTGCGGCCTTGCGCAGCTTGGCCCCGACATGGCCTGGAGTGGCACCATGAAGCCGTTGCGGACATTGCTTGACGATTACCTTGTGTCGCGCCGCATGCTCGGCGCGAAGCTGGAGGAGAGTGATCGCCTCCTGCACCAGTTCGTCGAATTTCTTGAGGAACACAACGTCGAGCACATCACAACGGAACGAGCGCTTGAGTGGGCAACTCTGCCGCGAGAAGCCCTCCCTCCCTACCGAGCCCGCCGCCTCGCGGAAGTCCGTCACTTTGCGGCCTACGCCAGTGCCATTGACCCGCAGCACCAAGTGCCCCCGAACGGCCTTCTGCCGTACGGTCGAAGCCGGCGTCACCCCTATATCTACCGTGACGACGAGGTCGTCATCCTGATACGCGCGGCCCATGCCCTGACCGGGCGGATCAGGCCGCTCACTTATGCGACGATTCTGGGCCTGTTGTCGGTAACCGGCATGCGCAGCAGTGAGGTTGTACGGTTGGACCGCGATGATGTCGATATCGAGCAGGGGATCATTACGGTTCGGAACAGCAAGTTTGGCAAGTCCCGCCTCATCCCATGTCATGACACCACCCGTCAGGCCCTTGGTGCCTACGTGGTCCGACGGGACGAGAACCGGCCACGGCCCCGGTCTTGCGCTTTCTTCCTGAGTGAGCAAGGCAAACGAATTAGCGCCTATACCTTGCGCGAGACATTCGCCAAGCTGTGCCGCAGCACCGGGCTGCGACAGCCCGGGGAATCCAGCGGTCCCCGACTGCATGATCTGCGCCACAGATTTGCCATCAGGACACTGATGCGGTGGTATCGCGAAGAAGGCGATGTTGCGCTGTGCCTGCCACGCCTTGCAACTTGGCTTGGCCACGTCAACATCAGCAGTACCTACTGGTACCTGTCTGCAATTCCTGAACTCATGGAACTGGCTGCCGTTCACCTTGACCGCGTACAACAGGAAGCTTAACCATGACCACTCCCGCCGATTTCCCCGCACTCCTAAGCCGGTTTTTCAACACCCATCTCATCCAACAACGCCAAGCCAGCCCGCACACTGTCGCCAGTTATCGGGATACCTTCCGCCTGCTCGTCCACTACGCCCAGGAGGTCCTCGGCAAGCCGCCGCAAGACCTCGCCGTCGATGACCTCGACACGGCGTTTCTCACCTCGTTTCTCCATCATCTCGAAAGCGAGCGCGGCAACAACGCACGAACCCGCAACGCGCGTCTGGCCGCCATACGGTCCCTATTTCGTTTCGTTGCGCTGCACGAGCCATGCCATGCCGCACTCGCCCAGCAGGTTTTGGCCATCCCGAGCAAACGCCATGCACGGCAACCGGTTGACTATCTCGACAGCGAAGAGATCAACGCATTGCTGCGAGCCCCCGACCAGAGTACCTGGGTCGGGCGACGCGACCATACCTTGCTCCTTGTTGCCGTGCAGACGGGAATGCGGGCATCGGAACTGATCCGCTTGCTGTGCTCAGATGTCCATCTTGGAACAGGCGCCCATGTCCGCTGTCACGGTAAGGGGCGAAAGAACCGCTGTGTTCCTCTGCGTCGGGATTCCGTGGCCGCGATCGGCGTCTGGCTCAAAGAACGGTGCGGACACTCGGATGATCGCGTCTTCGTGAACCAGCGAGCCGGTCCATTGACGCACGACAGCCTGGAATACCTGGTGACCAAGAATCTGGCGGTCGCAGGCACGCTATGTTCCACGCTCAGGACGAAGCGGGTAACCCCACACTCTTTGCGGCACTATATCGCCCACCGGACTATGTCGGGCGCCATGATGCGAGGAACCGTAACGGCATGAATTCTCACGACCTGCGTGGGAGGCCTGACCCCGACCACCCGACATAGTTCGTCTCCTGTTACAGGCCGCCCAGAAACTCTAGCAGCGGATCGCTGGGTCGGTAGCGGCCGGTTCTGCCGGTCGGAGGTATTGTCTTGGCGAGTGCCTGCTCCTTCATGGCCAGTGTCGCCTCCACGTAGATCTGAGTAGTCTCGACCCCTAATGCCGAGAGGTGCTTAATGCCGAGTGATGTGCAGGAAGCGGCGGATTCAAGCCGTTTACCGCAATATTCACTCGGCATTAATTTCAGCCCTCAGTTTCCCCATAGAGTTGTCTTCCTTTGTAAGAACAGGGAGGACAACCAATGTCTTCAATGCTTGACCACGAGGCGCAGGTGTCGACCACACGGGTCGATTCTGATGCCGTCATTCTTGAGTTCCTTCACCAACTCCGCAGTGAGGGGGTATCTGAAAGCTACATTTCTCATCATCCGGGTCCCGTCCGCCACTTTCTAACCTGGCTTGAACTCAATGGCATTGCAGTTGAAGCGATCAACGGGGCGGTGATCGAGCAATATCTGCAACACGATTGCGAATGTTGTGCCAGCGTACCGGCACCGGTTCGGTTTCGACCTTGGCGCAAGCGCCGTTCCTCGCCGAAGATCGTGAGGTTCGTTCGGTTTCTGGAGAGTACGGGGAGAGTTCCCACCCCCGGTGATCTGCACGACAACCTGCGCATCCTTGATGAGTACATTGAGCGGTTGCGCGGGGATGGCTATTCGGACAAGACGATCAGGCCATACCGTTCTGGATGCGCCAATCTCATTGTCTGGCTGCATCTTTCGCGAATTCGTCTGCGTGACCTGACCCCGGATCTGCTCGGACAGTTCCAGGACCGACAATTCATCTGCTCAATCCCGGGGGTGTTCCTTGGTCAAAAGACGCATTCGCCCGGCCCTGCTTCCGTGGCGGGAGTTCCTGGGTTCCTCCGGCATCTTGTGGAAATCGGTCGGATCGGACCCTTGGAACCGGCTGCGGAGGGCGCATCACGTCCCCAATGCCTTGAGCGGTTCGGTGCGTGGCTGGAACGCAATCGCGATCTCAGCGCCGCTACCGTGCGCCGGTATACCGCTCTGATTGCGGCAATCCTGCCCGCGCTTGGAGACGATCCGGACGCTTACGATGCCGGACTGATCCGGCGGGCACTGTTCGGGCACATCGAACTTCGGACCCGAGGCCACGCCCGGCTGCTGACAACGTCGATGCGCATGTACCTGAGATTCCTGGTGACCGAAGGCCGTGTGGCGGCTGCGCTGATCGCGGCCGTGCCGACGGTGCCGCAATGGCAGTTGTCGACCCTGCCCCGGTACATCTCGAGCGCCGATGTGGAGCGCACCATCCGATCCTGCGGGGACGGTCATGCCGGTGTGCGTGACCGTGCGGTCCTGCTGCTGCTGGCACGGCTGGCGTTGCGCGCAGGGGATATTGTTGATCTGCGCCTCGTCGACATCGACTGGGACAGGGCCGTGATCCATGTCTCCGGAAAGTCACGGCGAGAGACCGCCTTGCCACTGCCCCAGGATGTAGGAGACGCCCTTTACACCTACATCACCACGGTGCGGCCGCGGACCGATGAACCGCAACTCGACAAGCAGAAGGTGTTCCTCGGCGCGCGGGCGCCGCACCGACCGTTCTGCAACCCAGGCATTGTGACCAAAATCGCGCGGCGCGCGCTGGACCGTGCCGATGTGGTCACCTTCGCCGGCCGCGGCGCCCATGTATTCCGCCACAGCCAAGCGACGGCGTTGCTCAGATCCGGCGCCAGCCTTGAAGTCATCGCGTCGCTGCTCCGGCACACCTCCCTGAACACCACCATGATTTACGCCAAGACGGACACGGTGATGCTGCAGTCGGTGGCGCAGCCATGGGTCGGAGGAGGTGCGCAATGACGATCATGGATCATGTCACACGGTTTGTCGCGTTGAAACAGAAACTCGGCTACAGGTTCACCACCAATGTAAAGGTGCTCAAGAGCTTTGCACGGTTCGCCGCGGAAGCCGAATTCGTTCGTTCCGGAACCGTCTTGGCCTGGGCATCGACAGCGTCATCACAGCCCTGGTGCGTAAAGCGGCTGCACATTGTGCACGCGTTCGCGCTCTGGATGCACGCGGAGGACGCCCGGCACGAGGTGCCGCCCCGCGATGCCTTCGGCCGGCTGTCCAGCCGACGCCCGGCACCGCACCTGATGTCGATTCAGGATATCCGGAGGCTCTTGTCGGCGGCGCATGCCATGCCACCTGCAGACACCATCAACCGGCTGACCTGGCACTACCTGTTTGGCCTTATCGCCGCGACCGGCCTGCGCATCGGCGAAGCACTCGGCTTGACGCTGGACGACATCACGCCTGACGGCCTCATCGTTCGCGACACCAAGTTCCGCAAATCACGGATGGTGGTGCTTCACCCAACGACCCGGGATGCGCTGAACCGCTATCTCGCGGTGCGGCGTAAGGAGAAGACTCCCGACGGCCATCTCTTTGTGCTTGCCACTGGCCTGCATCCAAGCAGCAGACGGGCGGGGACGGTCTTCCGCAAGCTCACGGAACAGACAGGGATCCGACAGCCCGGGGCGGCACGTGGGCCCACACCCCACTCCCTACGGCATGCCTTCGCAGTCCGCTCCCTGGAAAACATGAAGCCCGGCACCGAACCAAGCCGTCACATGCTGGCGCTCGCCACCCATCTCGGCCACGTCGATGTCTCCGGAACCTACTGGTACCTCGAGGCTACGCCCGTCCTGCTGCACGGCATTGCCAGGACTGCGGAATCGAGGCATCACGCCATGAAGTGGGGAGGCTCCCGTGACTGATCTCGCCCCCCACCTCACCACCTTCCTGCAGGAACACCTTCCACGTGAGCGGAACTTCAGCCGTCACACCATCCAGAGCTACACCGAGTGCTTCAAGCTGCTCGTCCTGCATGCGGCGGAACAACTCGAGATCCGTCCTTGCGCCTTGACGGTGGAACACTTCACGGTTCCGTTCCTGTTGAGGTTCCTCGAATCCCTGGAGAAAGACCGCAACAACAGTGTCGGCACTCGAAACGTCCGCCTTGCGGCCATCAAGTCGTTCTTCCGTTATCTGGAATACCGCGTGCCAGGCTGTCTCGATCTCGCATTGCAGGTTCGCGCCATCCCTCAAAAGCGTGCCGACAAGCCCCTCATCGACTGGCTTGGCCCGGTCGAAATGCAGGCCATCCTGGATGCCCCGGACACCACCACCGTGGCGGGACTGCGCGACCGTGCGATGCTATACGTGTGCTACGCCGCCGGGCTACGGGTATCGGAACTGACAGCGCTCACGCTCGACAGCCTGTCAAACCCGCAACTCGAGACCATCCGCATTCTGGGGAAGGGAAGGCGTGAACGCGAACTGCCGCTGTGGACCGAAGTCAAGACTGTCCTCCAGGAGTGGCTGGACGTCCGACCGCCGGTGAACAACCGTTATCTGTTCCTCAACGCACGCGGGCGGGCGATGAGTACGGACGGCTTTGCTTATCGCCTCGACCTGCATGTCGCTACGGCAGCGAAGTCAATGCAATCGCTCAACGACAAGCGAATAACCCCGCATGTCATCAGACACGCGACCGCCATGGGGATCCTGCATGCCACGGGGGACATCCGGAGCGTCTCGCTCTGGCTCGGGCATGCCGACGTCAAGACCACGGAAATGTACCTTCGCGCGAGTCCGGCCGAGAAACTGGAAATCCTCAACGCCAACACGCCCCCGTCAATCCGCTCCGGAAGATTCCCCGGCGCCAAGAACAGCCTGATGAGCCTTCTCAACGGGAACTGAGGGCCGAAATTAATGCCGAGTGAAAGTTGTCGTAAACGGCTTGAATCCGCCGCTTCCTGCACGTCACTCGGCATTAAGCACCTCTCGGCATTAGCCGTTGAATGTCGAGCTCGACATTAGACCCCTTCATGGCCGAGCCAGAGTGCGATCACCGAGCGATCCACACCGGCCTGCAAGAGGTCCATGGCCGCGGTGTGCCGCAAGCGGTGGACGGTGACTCGTTTCTGATTTAACGACGGGCATCTCGCCGCAGCCGTCACGCGGTGTTTGTTCAACAGGTACTGAACTCCATGGACAGTCAGGCGTTCGCCTCTGATGTTGGGAAAGAGCACGTCCATGTCGCCACGCTGCGGCTCGCGCAGCCATCCCTTCAGCACGGCGCGGGTCGGTTTGGCCAGCGGTGTGCAACGTTCCTTGCGTCCCTTGCCGACGACCCGCAGGTGAGCGCCACTGCCCGAGACGAGATCCTGTCGTTTGAGACCGGTCATCTCGGACAGGCGCAGGCCGGTCTGCACGGCGGTGAGAATGAAGGCGTGATCGCGCCGTCCCGACCAAGTGTCCCGATCCGGCGCCGCCAGCATGGCATCGACCTCATCACGGCTGAGAAAGCCGACCTGTTTGCGGGTGAATCGTTTGCTCGGGATGGCGAGCACTCTCTGGATCTGTGCCGCATGAGTCGGCAGTTCGAAAGCCGCGTATCGGAAGAAGGAGTGGATTGCGGTGAGTCGCAAATTGCGGCTTCGAACACTCAGCTTCCGGCGGCTTTCAAGTTCGTCCAGGAACCCGGTGATCAACGGGGCGTCGATCTGCTCGAAATCCAGGCTGGACGGCGGCCGATTGAGACGCTGTTGCGCAAATGTCAGGAACTGCCGGAACGTGTCCCGATAGGAACTGACGGTGTGGGGGCTCGCCTGGCGTTGTTGCATCAGGCGCTGAGTAAAGAAGCGCTCCAGCAGGGGAGCGAGGCTCGTTGTGCAACTCATGATCGGCTCTCCCAACGACGCTCGAGTCGGCGCATGGCTTCGCCCATCAACTCGGGAGAGGCTTCCAGATACCAGTGCGTGTCGGCAATGTGCACGTGACCCAGATAGGTGGCAAGGACCGGCAGGAGCCACTCCGGGTCCTGATCGTGCCGATACCAGTTCACCAGTGTTTTGGTTGCGAAACGATGTCTGAAATCATGCAAGCGCGGCCCGTGGCTGTCGTTCGCGCCGCGCAAGCCAATCTGGCGTGACAACGCATAGAAGGTGCGGCGGATATCCGAAGCGTCGAGTTGGTTTCCGCGGCTGGAAACAAACAGCCAGGGCGATACCTGACGACCTGCCCAATGGTGTTGGCGACGGGCGATGTAGTCGGCGAGCACTTCGCATGTCGATCGGTGCAACGGAGCCAGGCGGACTCGATCGAACTTGGCGTGGCGCACCGTCAACAGCGCGGCGTCGAGGTCGACGTCAGTGAGCTCCAGACTGCGCGCTTCGCCCACACGGAGGCCCGTGACACTGAGCAGACCGTACAGGCAATAGTAGACCCACGGTCGCAAGGCGCTTCGTTCACCACAGTCCGACAGGTTGAGTGCCGCGCGCAGCAGATCCTGGATCTCCCGATCCGAGTACAGATACGGTTTTGCCCGCTTGGGCCGAAACGGCAGTAACCCCGGGGATGGGATCTCGGTGCGCGGATCGGCGCCCTTGCGATAGCGTGCGAAGATGCGCACGTCGCTCAGCCGCCTGGCCCAATGCGCCGGTTGAACGTTGACCGGCTGCTGCGCCCAGGCCAGCGCCAGCGCCTCGGTAATGAAGGGGGCCTGGCGTTGCTCCATAAATGCGGCGAACTCGAGCAAGCTTCGTTGGGTGTCTTTCAGTTTGAATCCCAGATTGCGTCGCATGCCGATATACTCGTCGATGGCTTGGCGAAGCGTGTTCATTGGACACCTCCGGGCCACGGCTGGGCCAGCATGCGCAACGACTGAATATCGACCTTGGCATAAATCCTGGTCGTGTCGGGATGGCGATGGCCCAACACATCGCCGATCTCACCGAGCGAAGCTCCGCCGCGAATCATCTCAGTGGCGAGACCGTGACGAAATTGATGAGCGCCGCCAGTCGGTGCGTTCACACCGGCACGTTCGAGCGAATGGCGGACCAAGGAACTGATGGCACCGGCGCCCCGAAATCCGCGGGCCGGCGCCCTGCTGCGCAGGAATACGCGTCGGCTGGCGCTCGATGGCCGTCCATTGCGCAGGTAGTCAGCAATCGCCTTGCCGACTTCATGGGGCAAGGGAAACGCCTTGCGCACTCCTCCCTTCATGTGTGCGTGCAGCGTTCCGGCGCGCCAGTCGATGTCGTCGAGTTCGAGAAAGACCACTTCGCTTGAGCGCAGCCCCAGCCGCGCAAGCAGCAGCAAAATTGCATAGTCGCGACAGCCCATGGCGGTGCTGCGATCGATGCTGGCCAACAATCGGTCGACCTGATCGGCTGAAATCGCGCGTGGAAGCGATGTCATGGACCAGTTCGCAACGACGGGCACAGCGGCGGTCAAGTCCGGCATCCCCTCGCTACGATGGCACGCATACCGCAGGAAGGAGCGCAACGAGGTCGTCATGAGCTTTGCGCATGTCCTGTGCAAACCCGATGCCTCGTGCACGACGAATCCTTCGACGTCGCCGGCGCTCAAACTCAACAGCGTCACTTGCCCGTTGCCGAAACGATACTGCAGAAAAGCGCGAACGAAAGGCAGGTAGTTCAGTATCGTGGCCGGGGCAAGACCACGCGATTCCCGCAGATATCGCTCGTAGTCCAGCACGTAGCGCTCAACCGCGGTCTTCCGACCCGCCGATGTCTTCTCGGCGGGGACCACCCCCTCAAGGCGCAGAAAATCAATCAGGTGCCTGAGCGCCGCCGCATCGCCATCGTAAAGCCGCTGGCGCCGAGCACGATATCGCAGGTACCGCGCAGGGTGATCCGAGGTGAGATGGTCCGGATCGATGCCCTCGTGTTCAAGCCATGCATCGAAACCAGTTGCCAAAGAAACCCGTCGAGACATGGCCGACCGGCTGTATCCCTGCTGGCGGGCCCAATCCGAAAACGCATCGATCCAGGGTGCAAGCGGACCTCCGGACCCTCGCGACGGAACCAGACTGTTGTCATCGACATGCTTCATGGTGGACTCCTTACCCCTCCCGGGGCTAATGAATGGAGTCTTTACTATGTAGCTATCAACTCGCTTGGATCACTGAAAAAATCTGACTTAAGGGTCGTTACAAGACATAGTCAGGTGGGCGATATAGTGGCGCCTATGTCTTGGAAGACATAGGCGGCACAGTTGTGCCTGTCACCTCCTTCGCTCCGGCGTCGACATCAACACCATTCGCGCCTGGCTCGGTCACGTGTCGCTCGCGACCACCAACATCTACGCCGAAGTTGATCTCAAGGCCAAGGAAGAGGCGATGAAATCCACCTGCCCTGGCGACGCCGGAGATGAACCGCGATGGAAGGCAACAGTCGGCCTGCTTGAACAGCTGAAGGCAATCTGAAGGACAAATATTATGTCAGGCTGTGTCAGGAAAAAACTCGCGTTGACAGTGAGTTGCGCAGGCTGCACGACATAGCGGGCTGCACTACATATGGGCTGAAAGGGGCACTATCGGAATATGAGCTTCAGGGCATCCGCGCCCGCCTGATCGGCGGGCAGCGCAGCAAGGCGCAGCGGGGCGAACTCAGGATGCACCTGCCCGTCGGCCTGGTCTACACCGAGAGCAGCGAGGTCGCCCTGGACCCCGACCGCGCCATCGTGGAGGCCGTCGAGCTGGTGTTCACCACGTTCCGCCGCCTCGGTTCGGCGATGCAGACCCTCAAATGGTTCCGCAAGAATGCCGTTACCCTGCCTTCCCGGCCATACCGCATGAAAGGACAGGTGCACTGGTCGGTGCCCAATCACAGCCAGATCCAGCGCATGATCCACAATCCCCGCTACGCCGGCTGCTTCGCCTATGGGCGCACCCGCACCCACACCCGCCCCGACGGCACGGTGCGCCATGCCCGCGTCGCCATGGAGTCGTGGCAGGTCTGCATACCGGATGCCCATGTCGGGTTCATCGACTGGGACGAGTATCGCCGCAACCAGGAAACGCTGAAAAGGAACGTGGCCGCGTTCACGCCGGGGCTGGCGCGCCAGCCGGCGCCCCGGGAAGGCCGGGCGTTGCTGCAGTCCCGGGTGATCTGTGGGTATTGCGGGCACCGCATGAGGGTTCGTTACGTCACGGCACGACCGAAACGCGCACAACCGGCTCACTGGTACTATTACTGCCCGCACAATGACGTCCGGCTTGGCGAGCGCACCTGCCAGAGTCTGCGCGCAGGGGCTATCGACGCGGCGGTATCGGACTTCATCGTGGCGGCCGTGAATCGTCAGAACATCAGCCTTGCTCTGGCCGTGCGCGAGCAGGTGCGCGCCGACTTCGCGGCCGTTGACCGGCAGCACGTCAACCGTATCGAAGCGTTGCGCCACGAAGCCGACCTGGCCCGCCGACGGTTCATGGAAGTGGACCCGGCGAACCGCCTCGTCGCCGCCCGCCTCGAGGCCGAATGGAACGCCCGCCTCGCCGCGCTTGAACGGGCCATCGAGGAGCGGGAGCGTAACCGCAAAACCCACGACACCATGGCCTCTGCCGAGCAGGAGCAACGGCTCCTGGAACTGGCGAATGACTTCGGCAAGGTCTGGAAGGCGTCCGAAACCGGCAACGCCGACCGCAAACGGCTGCTGGCGTTGTTGATCGAGGACGCGACGCTGACCCGTGAAGGGAATCGAGCCCGGGTGGGACTGCGCCTGCGCGGGGGCCGTGTCGTGACGCTGGGGCCAGTGGATCTGCCCAAACCGCGAGTCACCGCGGTCCGTCGTCATGCGTCCGATGACGTTCTTCGCGAACTCGACAATCTACTCCGTGAAGGGGCCGACGACGCCAGTGCGGCCGAGCAACTCAACCGGCGCGGTCACCGGGACTCTCGAGGCGACTCGTTCACCCAAAGCAGTGTCTACGCGCTCCGGGGACGACTCCGTTGGCCAAGCGGCCTTGAGCGCCAGCGCGAACGACTGCGCAAGCGAGGATACTTGGGTGCCGCCGAACTGGCCGCCAAACTGGGCATCGGCCAGGCGACGCTGCGGGCGCGGGCGCTTCGCAGCAGCCACGGCATCGTTGCCTGTCGCTTCGAAGTGGGCAAGCGATCTTTTTGCATGTACAAATCACTATCCGGCGATGCCGAAAAACCAGACAATGCCTTGAAGGCCAGGCCAGTCGCCGGCTCCAAAGCCCAACTGTCACGACAATCCGAGCAGGTTGCATTATGAAACCCAAGACTTGTCGTTGGAATGCCGAGCCCGGGACTTGGTGAACCGCCCGACGCGCAGCTTCTCGAGGAGCGTAGCGACCCGGTGGTTGATGTATTCGCTGCCGTTGTCGGCGTGGAAGCCGAGGATCGGGAACGGAAAGGACAACAACAGCCCTTCGAGCAGCGGGACCAGGAAGCGCTCCGAGATACCCACCACCGCACCGACGAACTCGAACTGGGTGACCTCGTCCACCAAATTGATCAGATACACGCCTTTGATCCCGTCCCGATCGCCTTGGTGAACGGTGTCGACACGGACATGACCCGGCTGCCCATCGGGTTGCGGGGCCTGGCGCAAACCGATGCTCACCGTCACCGCCCGAGTCTTGGTCCATACCGTGCGCTTGGCGCGATAGGTCGAGGAGGCGCGCAAATTGTAGATGTGCCCATTGGAAATCGTCGCCAGCCGCTCGAAGCGCGGATCGCCAAACACCTCGTACTGGCGCCGCAGGATCTCGCGCGTCGCCAAGCCCGACATCTGCTCGAACGCCTCGTCGACCTCCGCCAACAGACGGATGTCCGCGCCGCTGTAGATGCGCGCAAACGGTCGGCCGCGGCTGCCACCGCGCCGATCCCGGATCGCCGCCGTCTCGCGCCACTGCCGGACCAGACGCTCCATCTGCTGGCGCGAATGGCCGGTCGCGACCACCAGAAACTTCAACACCACCCCCTTGTCCCGCTTGCCGAGCGTCACGTAGCCGAAGCGCACCAGCGTTTCCCGAACGAAGGTGTAGACCCCGTCCCGATCCTGGGGATGAAAGATCACCGCCTCGTTGCCCTCGATGAAGGCACAAAGCTGCCCGATGGTGCGTAGCCGCCGCGTTTGGATGTCCACGATCATTCCAAAATGATGCGCCTGACATCCCTTCACCCTCACTTCGCGTTGGAATCAACCCTCCGCTTCACCCTCATCTCGCGTTGGACAGTGCGAACCCTGTTCTAGCTCAGACACATTTGGCACTCAATTGACGATTGTCGGATAGTGCGGCGCCGGACGGGGAAGCCCGCGCCGGCGCCGGATCGGGTAGCCTCCAGTGAACCATCAAACCCACTGGCAGGGAGACCCGAACCATGAACATCAAGTCCATGCGAATCCGATCATACCGGAGCTTCAAGGTTGACGAGCATGTGCCGGCAGAGGCGGCAGAGCGGTACCGGACATTGAAGGCATACCAGAGGTTGCGAGACTCTGGCTGCCACGACGCGGGAGCGCTTGCGCAGCTCGGCGTCAGCCGCCGCACGCTCTACCGGTGGCAGGCCGCGCTGGCCGCCGGCGGCCAGCGCGGCCTGGCGCCGAAGTCGACCCGTCCGCGCCGCGTCCGGGGTCGGTGCTGGACCGCGAAGGACGTCAAGGCGGTGATGGACGTGCGCCGCCAGTACCCGTTCATGGGCAAGGCACGCATCCAGAGCATGCTGGCGCGCAAGGGCCGACATCTGAGCGTGTCCACGGTCGGCCGGATCATCGAGCGCGCCCTGGCGGCCGGCGCGATCCGCCGCGCGTCCTTCTGCGAGGGGCGCGTAAAGCCCAAGCGGCGGCGCCGCTTCGCGAAGTGGGCGCAGCGGTGGAGGTACGGCTCCAAGGCTCGCGAGCCGGGGGAACTCGTGCAAGTGGACCACATGACCTACGCCTGCGATGGGCGGACGCTGAAGGAGTTCCGCGCCGTCTGTCCGATCTCGAAGTTCATGGTGACGCGGGTCTACTCGCGGGCCACCGCGGGCAACGCCAGACGCTTCCTGATGGCTCTCCTCGGCGCTCTGCCGTTCCCGCTGCTGTCCATCCAGGTCGACGGCGGCAGCGAGTTCATGGCCGACTTCGAGGATGCCTGCGAGGAGCTCGGCGTCCCGCTGCACGTCCTGCCGCCCCGCAGGCCCCAGTGGAACGGCTGCGTGGAGCGGACCAACCGCTCGGCCCGAGCCGAGTTCTGGAGCCTCTACGACGGCCCGCTGACCGTCGAGCACGTTACCCGCCACCTCGTCGAATACGAGTTCTTCTTCAACTACGAACGCCCTCACGCGTCCCTGGCTTATCGAACTCCAAATGAGTACCTTGTCGTCTTGGAGGCTGCCTAGTCCTCAGTGCCAAAGGTATTGAGCCGGTACAAACCCTTGCGGATTCTGCATCGATCTGCAAAAATGCTGTTGACGTGGTGTTGTGGTATCGGTTGATCTCCAATTGGAGACTGTCGATGTCAACCTATGGCCACTCACCAGATCAAGTTCTTGTACCCCTGTCTACCGTCATCGAACTCACCGGTGTAAGTGAGTCGACGATCAGGCGCTTGAGACAGGCCGATAAGTTTCCCCGCGCCCGAAAGATCAGTAAGCGTGCTGTGCGGTGGGTTCTTGCAGAAATCCTCGCTTGGATAGCCGACCGCCCTGACTCGTGATTGGCACCCATGTCGTCAGGTCGCTCGCAGATAGGTTGCCCAGGCTTCCATCATTTCTCGGCGTTCTTGAAACAGGTCGTCACGCATGTACGCCTCAAATATCTTGTCCTTTGACACGTGCGATAACGCAAACTCTGCGATGTCATCCGGAAAGCGATTTTTTCGGGCCCAAGTCCTGAAACTGGCGCGCATTCCGTGTGGAACGCAGGGCACCTTGAGGTCACGTAGTGCTTTCGACAAGGTGTTGTCCGATAGCGTGCGGCCTGTGACGGATGGGAAGACAAGTCCGCTGTCGTCTGAGTACGGTCTTGCCTCTTCGAGGATCTGCATAGCCCGCGTCGATAGAGGTACCCTGTGGTCATGAACCGCTTTCTTCATTCTGTTTTGTGGAACCGTCCACTCTGCCTGGTCCAATGCCATTTCATTCCAGGTCGCACCCCGCGCCTCGCCGGACCGGGCAGCGGTCAGAGTCAGGAATTCCATGCACGCATAGGTTGCCCAGTATCGATTCGAGGTGCGCACTTTTCTCAGCGCGCAAGCGACTTCCGAAGGCGGAAGCATAGGGTGGTGCAGAACCTTTTTCTGATTGCTCAGCAGGATTGCGTCGATGACCTCGCCGGCTGGATTGTCCTGCCGATACCGGTGCGCAATGGCCCATTTCATCACGATGCTGATTCTTTGCTTGACCCGTCGCGCGGTCTCAGACTTCGAAAACCAGATGGGCTCCAATACGTCCATCACGTCGCCCGAGGTCACTTCGTCCACCAGTTTTTTGCCAATACGTGGATAAGCGTAGCGGCCAAGGCTTGCGCGCCAGTCAGCCTCACTCTTTCCTCCTGCCCGCCATTGCGCAGAGCGAAACTTGATGTAACGCTCGCATGCTTCGCGAAACGTTGGATGATGGACCCTAGAATTCGTCGTTCTCGGGTCGCCGCCGGAGCGCGCAATGTCGTGGTTCTTTTGTGCAACGGCGCGTACGCGTTGCATATCGTTGTAGTTGTCTTTGAATCTGCCCAGACCGAGTTCGCATCGCTTTCCCATAATCACCAACCGCTGAACCCAGCTTCTCGTGCCGCTGGGCTGGACCCGGAGAATCAGGCCAGTCCCCAACCCATCGTGATAGTCTCCTTTTCCTGCTTCTCTAGCGTCACTAACCTTGAGCGGGCGTTTTGTCATGATCAACACTCCTTTCCCCCAGTTTTTCCCCCATTCCCCCTGACTCCTCCTGAACGATTCTGGAGGCTCCGGAGGAAGGCGGTACGATTTAATTACGTGAAAACAGATAGATATCGTAACAGATGGAGGCTCTTGGTAGCATGTGGCTGGCAAAGCTGGCGGAAGAGGTAGGAGTCGAACCCACCAGGCGCGTTATCGCGCCTCAACGGCTTTGAAGGCCGCGCGCCCCACCGGAGACGATGCTCTTCCGCGCGCCGGGCTGGCAGTGCAGGGCGGTGTAAGTCGTATCACAGTTCGAGCGGCTTGACCACCGAGCGGGTGTCTCCCATACGCCGGGTAACCCCCTTGCCGTCGAAGTATTCCAGCACCTCGATGGCGACGTTGCGGCCGATGCCCGTCGCGTCGCGGAATTCCCGGACGGTGAACGGGGCCCGCTCGGCGAGTCCGGCCGCGTATCCGGCGACGCGGGTCAGCCGTTCGGGCCGGTAATAGCGTTTGGCCGATACCTGCGCCAGCAGGCCGCGTTTCGCGAGATTCCGTAGCCCGCTGTCCAGCGTGGCGATCGGCATGTTCAGTTGCCTGGCGAGGTCGCCGACGCTGGGCGCCTGGTCTACATCCAGAAGCGCGCTTACCCGGTTCAGCAGCGCCTGCTCGGCGGCGGGCAGCGCTGCGACGTGGCGGGGTGGATGGTAAGCGCCCGCGGTTGCCCCGAGAGCCTTCTCGGCGACCAGTCCGTTCAGCAGTTCGATGCGGTACCGCCCGGGGATGCCCGCGGGCAGTTGATTGGGACGCACCCCGGTCGCGTGCGGATGATCGGCCTGAAACCGTACGATGAATTCCAGGGCCGCGCGGCGCCAGTTCGCCCAGCGTGCGCGGCTGATGACCTCATCGCCGTGCCGCTCGACGTCAAGGGCGGCGAGCGCTTCATCGAGCTGCGAAGACGACCGGCCCAGCGTGTGCTGCAACGGCCTGGTCTCGACCGGCCCGAGATCGAGCAGCGCTTCGAGGATCCGTTTCGGACCGGATTGCCTGAAGGCCGCAATACGGGCGAGGCGTATGGGGCTCCGGCGCCGGGACGACGGAGGCAGGTCGGTCAGCACCCGCCCGCCGCCGAGGGTGCGGTCCAGGCCCTGGTCGCGCAGTACGATGCGGTCGCCGTGTCTCGCGCATAAAGGTTCGCCGGTTACCAGTTCCACATCGCCCGGTTCACCGGGTTCCAACCGGCCGGGACGCAACAGGGCGAGATGGGCCGTGCTGTGCGAGGTCGCGTGATAGACGTGTACCGGCAACCAGTGTTTGACGGCCCGCGGAAAGTCGTCGACCACTTTGAGATCGACGGCAAAGTTGCGATGAGGGGGGCAGGGCGCTTGCGTCAGCCAGTGTCCACGGCCGATTCGGTCCAGATCGAGTCCCGCCAGATTCAGTGCCGTCCGATCGCCCGTGCCCGCGCTGTCCGCCTGGCGATCCTGCGCACGGATGCCGCGCACCCTGGCCTTGTCTCCCGTTGGAAACACGGCCAGTTCCTGGTTGCGAACCACGCTTCCCGCGTGCACCGTGCCGGTCACGACCAGGCCCGTTCCCCGCACGTTGAAGGCACGGTCCACGGCAAGCCGGAACTGGCCGGACGAAGCGGTGCGGTGCGGGTCGTTATGCGCCGCCCAGAGCGCCCGGGTCAGCTCCGCGATACCCGATCCGGTCCGGGCGGAGGTGCGGATGACCGGTGCGTCTTCCAGAAAAGTGCCGGCAACGAGCGCGCGAATCTCCCGCTCCGCCGCAACAATGCGCTCCGGGCTCGACCGGTCGCACTTGGTCAGGGCGACAAGTCCGCGCCGCACCCCGGTCAGTTCGAGAATCTGCAGGTGCTCGCGGCTCTGGGGCATGGGCCCATCGCACGCGGCGACGGTGAGCAGGGCGTACTGCATGGCGGCGACGCCGGCCACCATGTTGTGGATGAAGCGGTGGTGGCCGGGTACGTCGACGAATCCCAGGACATCGCCGCCGTCCGTGCCGTCAACCGCATAGGCGAAGCCCAGGTCGATGGTCAGCCCGCGCTGCCGCTCCTCGCGGAGCGTGTCGGTTTCGACCCCGGTGATTGCCCGCACCAGGCTCGTTTTGCCGTGGTCGACGTGCCCGGCCAGAGTAACGATCATGAGAACGGGATTCGGTTGTTATCCCGGCCTGCAAAGCGGGTGTCCCAACTCGCAGCCCGCCTGCAAAGCGGGTGTCCCAACGCGCGGCTGAGCGTGTCGGTTTCGACGCCGGTGATGGCCCGCACCAGGCTCGTTTTGCCGTGGTCGACGTGCCCGGCCAGAGTAACGATCATGAGAGCGGGGTTCGGGTGTTATCCCGGCCCGCAAAGCGGGTGTCCCAACTCGCAGGTGTCCTGGCTCGCATCACAGCTTTTTGACCGTGGCGAGCAGCCCGTCAAAATCCGCCACGGCGCGGATATCGAGCCACAAGGCGTCTTGCCGGATGCGCCCGACAACGGGTTGAGGCAATCTCCGCAGCCGTTGCTCGAGATGCCGAACCTGTCTCGGCGCCGTGTGGCGGATCACCACCGCGCGGCTCTCGAGTGTCTTGTCGGGCACGGCTCCACTGCCGATCTGGGCGTCCGATGGGGCAACCTCGAGATCGTAACCGGTCAGCCGCCCGGCAAGTGCATCCCGCAATCTCCTGGCGCGCTTCTCCAGTACCGCAAGCGGCGTCGTCAGCAGGCGTAACAGGGGAATCTTGAGCGGCGCCTGATCGGGTTCTTCATAGAGCTTCAACGTGGCATCCAGCATCGCGAGCGTCACCTTGTCGGCCCGGAGCGCCCGTTTGAGCGGGTTGCTTTTCAGTTGGGTAACGAGGTCTTTCCGGCCGGCGATCAAGCCCGCCTGTACCCCGCCGAGAAGCTTGTCGCCGCTGAAGGTCACCAGATGCGCGCCGGCGGTCAGCACCTGGTTGGGCATGGGTTCATGCGGCAGGCCGAACTTGCGCAGGTCGAGCAGGGCGCCGCTGCCGAGGTCGACGCACAAGGGAATGTCGTGTTCGTCGGCAAGGGCGGCCAGTTCCGGCGTCGGCGCCTCGGCGGTGAAGCCCTCGATATGATAGTTGCTGGTATGCACTTTCAGGAGCATGGCGGCTTCACCCGCCACCTCCGCGAAATCCTCGAGGTGCGTACGGTTGGTGGTGCCGACCTCCAGCAATCGGCAGCCGGCCCGCTCCATGAGGTCCGGCAAGCGGAAGCTGCCGCCGATCTCGATGAGTTCGCCGCGGGAAACCGGCACGGGCCGGCCGAGCGCCAGGGTGTTGAGTACGAGCAGCAGGGCGGCCGCATTGTTGTTCACCACCGTCGCGGCTTCGGCGCCGGTCAGCCGGGTCAGGCGCTCGTCCACAACGCGCTCCCGGTCTCCCCGGCCTCCCCGGGCCAGGTCGTATTCCAGGTTCATGGCGCCGGTGACGAGCGGCTTGACCGAATCCCACAACTCGCCGCTCATGGGGGCTCGGCCGAGATTGGTGTGAATGACCGTTCCAGTCAGGTTGTGGACGGGCCGGTATCCCTGGCCGGCCATAGCCGCCTCCAATCGCTCGGCATAGCCCTCGGGGGCGCCGGCCCATCCCGGGATGTCGCCGCCGGCGCGCAGTTCGCCCTGCAACGCCCGCAATGCGCGTTTCACGGACTCCGGACCATGGTGGGCGACCAGAGGCCGCAACGCGGGCGCATTGACCAGTTTGTCGATACCGGGGAGTTCGCTGGGTTGCATGGCCATCTGTTCCGGCTGGCGGCGCCCGGGCGCCTTCGATTGGCTGGCCCCGGAGTGTAACCCGATTTGTTTTGTCGTAGCGGATGGTAGCGCTACGCTAAACTGCCCGTTTTTCGGCGAGGGAGCGCAAGCCGATGTTCAAACCCACCGCGGCTTTCATCGGGCTCGGGGTCATGGGCTACCCCATGGCCGGGCATCTCGCTGCCGCCGGCTACCCAATGCGCGTCTACAACCGGACGGCGTCCAAGGCGGAAGCCTGGGCGAACGAACACGGGGGAGAGGCGTTCGCGTCGCCGGGTGAGGCGGCGGCCGGAGCTGAACTCGTCTTCATGTGCGTCGGCAACGATGACGATGTCCGGGCTGTCAGCCTCGGGGAGGGTGGCGTATTGAGCGGCATGCGCGCGTCCGGGGTGCTGGTCGATCACACCACCGTATCCGCGGAAGTGGCCGGGGAGGTTGCGGCGGCAGCGCGCGGCAGGGGCATCGGTTTTGTGGATGCGCCGGTCTCCGGCGGCCAGGCCGGCGCGGAGAACGGGCAGCTTACCGTCATGGCCGGCGGCGATCCGGCCCACTATGATCGCGCTGCGCCGCTCTTCGACTGCTACGCGCGCTTCTCCCGCCTGATGGGTCCGGTGGGCGCCGGTCAACTCACGAAGATGGTCAACCAGATCTGCATTGCCGGTGTGTTACAGGGCTTGAGCGAAGGTATCGACTTCGCGATGCGCGTGGGGCTGGACCCGGACGCCGCGGTAGACGTGATCTCCAGAGGCGCCGCTCAGTCCTGGCAGATGGAGAACCGCGCGCACACCATGGCGCGGGGGGAGTTCGAGTTCGGCTTCGCGGTGGAATGGATGCGCAAGGATCTCGAAATTACGCTGCGCACCGGCAGGGCGCACGAGGCCCGCCTGCCGCTGACTGCCCTGGTCGATCAGTTCTACGCCGACGTTCAGGCCAGAGGCGGCAACCGCTGGGATACATCGAGCCTGATCGCCCGGCTGCGCGACTGAACGGCTATCCCGCATCGCTCACCAACTTCCCGCTGCGTACGCCGATGCACTCGCGTAAGCGCGGCCGTGCAGTCGGTATGCGAGGGGTGCCCCCTCGCGCTCCCCGGCTGAGCCTTTGTATGCGAGGGGTGCCCCCTCGCGCTCCCCGGCTGAGGGCTCCCTCCGGGCGCCTTGACGTGCTGTCGAGTACGCCTGCGAGCCCCTGCGGTCCGCGCGGCCACACAGGATGGCGCCTCGACGCCCTCGCGACGAAAGTTGGTGAGCGGTGCGGGCCAGGCCGCACCCGCTACCGATCGCCCAAAGGCACGTAGTCCCGCCGCGTGGGGCCCTGGTACAACTGCCGCGGGCGGCCGAGCCGGTACGGGCCGCTGATCATCTCGTTCCAGTGGGCGATCCAGCCGGGGGTGCGGCCGATGGCGAAGATCACGGTGAACATCTCAACGGGTATGCCGAGCGCCTTCAGGATGATGCCCGAATAGAAATCGACGTTTGGATACAGGCGCTTCTCGACGAAATACTCATCCTCAAGGGCGATCTTTTCCAGGCGCTGCGCCATGCGCAACTGCGGATTGTCCTCCACGCCGAGTTCGTCGAGCACCTCGCGGCAGGTCTGTTGCATGACTGTCGCCCGGGGGTCGTAGTTCTTGTACACGCGGTGGCCGAAGCCCATCAGGCGGAACGGGTCGTCCTTGTCCTTCGCCTTCTCGACGAACCTGTCGATGTGCTTCTCGTCGCCGATCTTATCGAGCATGTTGAGCACGGCCTCGTTCGCTCCGCCGTGGGCGGGCCCCCACAGCGCCGCGATGCCGGCGGCGATACAGGCGAACGGGTTGGCGCCGGTGGATCCCGCCAGCCGGACGGTGGATGTCGACGCGTTCTGCTCGTGGTCGGCGTGCAGCAGGAAGATGCGGTCCAAGGCCCTCGCGAGCACGGGACTCACCTCGTAGTCTTCGCAAGGTGTGGCGAACATCATGTGCAGGAAGTTCTCCGCGTGGCGGAGGTCGTTGCGCGGGTAGATGAAGGGTTCGCCCCGGGAATACTTGTAGCTCATGGCCGCGAGCGTCGGCATCTTGGCGATGAGGCGGTAGGCGGTAATGCGCCGGTGCTCGGGGTCGTCGATATCGAGCGAGTCGTGGTAGAAGGCCGACAGCGCGCCGACTACGCCGCACATGATGGCCATGGGGTGGGCATCGCGGCGGAAGCCCCGGTACAGGAAGCGGAGCTGGTCGTGCACCATGGTGTAGCGCTTGATGGTATTGACGAACTCGCTCTTCTGGCCGGCGTCGGGCAATTCGCCGTTCAGCAGCAGGTACGCCAACTCCAGGTAGTCCGACTGCTCGGCCAACTGCTCGATGGGGTAACCCCGGTGCAGGAGCAAGCCCGCGTTCCCGTCGATGTAGGTGATCTGCGAATCGCAGGCTGCGGTGGACACGAATCCCGGGTCGTAGGTGAAATAACCCATGCTGGTGAGCTTGCCGACATCGATAACGTGCGGCCCTTGGCTGCCCTCGTACATGGGCAACTCGATTTCTTTACCGTCAACGGTCAGCCGGGCAATCTTGCCGTCGGCGTCCGCCATGCAGCCCCCCTGTATGTCCGCCGCCCGCGGTTCGCCGGGACGGCCGTACTCGATATTTGAAACAGCGCGTAAACCCGGCGCCGCCAATGTCGATTCGACCGGCGCGGCGCCATCGGGCTTCCCCAAGGGACACGAAGGGGTGAACCCCGTTCGTAGAACAGATTATACATGGACCGGAGCCAATCGCTTAATTTAACCGGATGCATAACGAAGGCGGAGCACCACGACGAACGGTTCGAGGACTTCTCATCGGCCACGTTTCCGGCCGTTTCGGCACTTCATGGAACATGTCGCGTTGCCTGTCATAACTGGCCCCGAGCGGGCGTACCGCACTCAGTAAGCCGGCACGCCAGGCGGGCCTGCCTCCCCAGTTCGATAGGCTTGCCACGAGCCCGAAAGGCGCCGGCTTGCTGAGTGCGGTACGCACACTCTCAACGGAGACGCCCGCCTGCATTGCGCAAACCGACGGACGCGATTTTTGCCTGGGCGTCAGCGCCACGATCGGTTTGCCCGGCGAATTCAGTCGGCTAACGGGTTCCGATGGCCGGGGCGTTCGAGAAAGGCGGGGTCGGTCAATGCATGGAGAAAGGCCAGCAACTCCGTCCGTTCCCGGGCGGTCATCTCGAAACCCTTGACGAACTGGCTCTTGAGCAGGTTGGCGCGGCCGTCGCCGGCGTTTGCGCCTGCTTCAATGTTACGGCCCCCCGCGGCATAGAAATCGAGCACCGCATCGAGGTCCGGAAGGCTGCCGTCGTGCATATAGGGCGCCGTCACCGCCACGTTGCGCAAGGTCGGCGCGCGGAATCGTCCCTGGTCCCGCGATTGGCCGGTCAGGTCGTACAACCCCTGATCTCCCGCCGGATAGGCGTTTTCGCCGCCGACGTTGTAAAGCCCGGTGTTGTGGAAGGGATCGTCGATAATCGCCGAACGCTCATGATTGGTGGACTGGGTGAAGTTGAAGCCGCCGTGGCAGTGGTGGCACTCGAAACGCTCGGAAAAAAAGAACCCGAGGCCGCGGATGGCGGCTTCGCTCAGGGCGTCGTCGTCCCCACCATAGGCGTAGCGGTCGAACGGTGACGCAAAGGACACCAGCGAGCGGACGAAGCAGGCCAGCGAATCGACGATATGGGTAAATTCCAGTTGGCGTTCACGCGGGAAGGCCGCCCGGAAGAGGTCCCGATACCGGTCGTCCCCCCGGAACCGGGCCAGTACTTCGTCTTCGTGCCCGGTAATGCCGAGTTCCACCGGTTCCTCGCCGAACATCGGTATAAGCAGTTGCCGCTCGATCGCGCGCAGGCCCGGATGCGCCCACATGAGGGTGCTGTTGTAAGCGACGTTGACGAGCGCCGGCGCATTGCGCCGATTCGGTTCGCCGGTCGAGCCGATCGCCCGAGGGCGGGGTTCGCTGAAGGCGTACTCGGGCCGGTGACAGGAAGCGCAGGCCTGTTCGCCGTTGCCGGACAGACGCGTGTCGTAGAACAGGAGCCGGCCGAGTTCCACCTTGGCTTCCGACATGGGATTCCGTTCGGGTACGACGGGCCGTGGATAGCCGTCCGGTATGGGCCAGGCGTAGTCTTCCGGGGCGCTGCAGCCGCTGGCAAGGAGCAGTACGGCGGCCGCCAGCGAACCCGGTCCGGCGATCCCGATCGTACGGGTGAGCCATGTGCGGGCCCGATCGAGCCATCGGCCGGATACGCGCGCCAAAAACGGGCTCACAGGAAACCCACCCAGGCACTGGAAACACGAACCGTTCGGCTGCTTGACGCAGGATCGGCCATCCGCGTCACGACCCCACCGTAAACCCACCCGGGCACCGGAAACACGAACCGTTCGGTCTCTTGCCATGCGATCGTCCATCGGGGTCACGACCCGGCGTTGTCGTATCGGAAGAGAGCCTGGCGCCCGCAGTCGCCGCTACACCGTCCGGTGTCGACATCGATCCCGAGGCGTGTCAGCAACCGGCGGCATATCTCCAGATTCCCGTAGGCGTCAACGCAGTTGTCCGCGGCGGCGATGTCGACGTCCGCGAGCAGGGTTTCGAGATCGACAGCGACCACGCCCCCGAATGCCGCCGCGGCCGGCAGCCGTATTGTCGCCAGGTTCGGCTGCTCGCAGACCCGGGGCGGCCGCACGGCCGACTCCGAGACGCAACCGGTGCTGCCCAGGTGGAACGACCAGTCCGAACCGATGTCCAGGCGCAGGAACTTGTAGCCCGATTGCCAGGTCCAGAACATGGATGGAACGTTCAGGGGCGCCGGCGCGGTGAGCGGATTGGCGTGGTTGTGCTCGAACGGAACGCCAAGTTCGAACTCGATGGCCTCGTAACGCGCGCTTGCGACCCTCCCTGTGACGAAACGACTGGTCGTTGCGCTCGCTTCCGCATCTGGTTTCGCATCCATATCCGCGTTCGCATCCACATCCGCGTCCGCTTTCGAGGGCGCCGCGCAGTTGCCGCTCCACGAAACCAGGGCGATTCCGTCAACTTCGCTCTGCGTTGGTGTGACGTTCAGCCGAACAGGCGTTGCGGCGCCGTACTCATCGATTGCTCTCAGGCGGGAAACGTAGAATCCCAGTTGACCGGAAGCGGAGCCTCCGCCGCAGGCGAGCAGTGATGACTTCAGGCTGAACTCGAGCCGCACACGTTCCGTGACTGTATCGCCGCATCCCTGGAATGCTGTTGCGGCCAGCAACAGGATGCAGAGCCTCGATCGACCGGGTAGGTGAGTACGGACGGTGGCGATGGCAGACATGCCGTCAATGGTAGCGGAGTCTGGGGCCTGCAAAAATGACTGACGGTACGGCCCGGCATGCGATAGGCTTGGGTACGTATGCGGTTGTCGCCCAACATAGGCAGGCATGCAGCCGGCACAAGCCCCCCCGCCATGCTTTTGCTGTTATGCAGCTTGGCGTGGGGTCATGGCGAGCATGAGGTTCCCCGCTATGTCGCCGTGCAGGGCAAGGACACCGGCGATTGCGAACGGGTGGTGCGGCCCTGCCGAACCATCCAGTACGCGCAATCGGTAGCGGCCAAGGGCGACCGGTTACTCGTCGCCGCGGGCGCCTACGAGGTCCGCACCGCCCAGGACCTCTTCGTCCTCACCAGCGGCATGCTCGACGTCCAGGGCGGTTTCGATCGTTTCGACCACTTCGCCAGGCAGGCGCCCGATGCGAACCAGACCACCCTCGTTGGGGTACCGGTGGAGTTCCGGCAGCAACTGCGCGATCGGGGATTCCACGTCGTGGTGGACCGCAAAGGCCTGCGGCCCCGACAGCGCGAAGCCCTGGCGGAGTTTCGCTCCGGCTATGCCGCCATGCACGCGAGCAGCGGCCGGGTTGCCTGCAGCAATGGTAGCGATGGCAAGGCGGGCGAATTCGCCTGCAGCCAGGTCGACCTCCTGTCCCATGTGGCTTTGGCCGACCTTCAGGTCGAACCTGCCACGGCGAACGATATCTGGGGCTTCGTCGATCTCAACACCGAGCGCGAATACGCGCTGCTTGGCCTGAACATCGGCCTGGCGGTAATCGATGTCACAGACCCCGGAAATCCCTTCCAGGCCGGACAGGTGCCGGGCATGAATTCGATCTGGCGTGACGTCAAGATGCTGCAGGTATACGAGGAGGACACGGAGCGCTGGAAGAGTTTCGGCTATGTGAGCACGGAGGCCGCGGACCGGATCATGGTCATCGACCTGACCGGCCTGCCGAACCGGGTGTCGCTTGCGGGCAGGACCACGGACAATGCGACCTCCCACAACGTCTATGTCAGCAACGTCGAATACGCCACCGGTGCGCCGGTCACGGGCTGGCCTCCGCCCCTGTTGCACGTATTGGGATCGAACCAGCGGCGCGGCGCGTTCCGTTCCTATGACCTGGGAAACCCGGCGGCCCCCAGTCTTTCCGGGGAGTCCCCGGGCGACACGCCAGCCCACTACACCCACGATGCGACCTCCATGGTGGTCGACGATGCGCGGGCTACCGCGTGCGGCAACAGCGCGAAACCGTGCGAGGTTCTTTTCGACTTCTCCGAATCCACGTTCGACCTCTGGGACTTCAGCGATCAGACGAACCCGCGGCTGCTCAGTTCGACGCCGTACGACCAGGCAAGCTACGTGCACTCGGGATGGTGGAGCGAAGACCGGAATTTCCTTTTCGTCCACGATGAACTCGACGAGGCGAACCACGGGCTCAATACCACGCTTCGTATCTTCGACCTGAGCAGCCTGACGGCGCCGGTATTGTCCAGCGTGTGGGAAGGGCCTACCGCCGCCATCGATCACAACGGCTATGTGCGCGGCAATCGATATTACATGTCGAACTACACGCGCGGATTCACGGTGCTCGACATCACCGAACCCGATGCGCCGCGGGAAGTCGGATTCTTCGACACCTACCCGGTATCCGACTTTGCGGTTTTCGACGGGGCCTGGGGCGTCTATCCCTACCTGCCGAGCGGAAGTCTCCTGGTCAGCGACTTCAGCGGCGGCCTGTACGTGCTTGCCGACCGGACCCTGGCTTCCGGCCATGGACAGATCGCGTTTACGGCGCCCGCCTTTGGCGGCGAGGAGGGAACCGATGCGGTGGTTTCGGTATCCCGCGGCGGTGGATCGACGGGCAGTGTCTCGGTGGATTACACCGTTTTTGGAGCGTCGGCGAATTCCGGCGATCTGAGCGTGGCGAAGGGCACGCTGGAGTGGCCGGGGGGCAACAGCGACAACCGCGCCATCACCGTGCCGCTGTCGAGCGACGCAGTTTCCGAGCCCATCGAGCGAGCCTTCGTGCGCCTTGCGAACCCGACGGGCGGCGCGGTCCTTGGCAACGTGAACCTGGCGAGCCTGTTCATCGGCGATGCCGGCGCCTCCGCGGCGCTCCAATTCTCGGAACCGGTCACGGCCGTGAGGGCCAGCGCGGAACGCGCCATCGTCACAGTCCGGCGTCTGGGCAGCCCGTTGGGGACGGTGACGGCATCGTTTGCAAGCAACCCGCTGTCTGCCGTCGAGGGCGTGGACTACCGGGCGCCGGCCCCTCGCCGATTGCGCTGGGAGGATGGCGATGCGAGGCCGCAAACCATCGTCGTCGACCTGGTTGAGAACGATGTGACGGATCCATCGAGGCGCTTCCAGGTGCAGTTGTCGTCGCCGGCAGGGGCGGTATTGGCCGGAAATGTCTATTCTGCGGTCGAGATCCGGCGTCTGCCGCCCGTCACCGGTTTCGTGCTCGTCGACTCGGAACGGGATGTCGATATCGCGGCCATCGAGGGCGGCAAGACGATCGATGTGCGCCTGTCCGCTACGGATTCGCTGTCGATTCGCGCCGAGGTCGAGAACGTTGACTGGCTCGGCAGCGTGCAACTCGAACTCGCCGGAACCCATGAAGCCTCGCAAATCGACGATCAGGCCCCCTATACCCTGTTCGGCGACGACGGTCAGGGCGACTACGAAGGGAGGTCGCTTGAAGACGGCAGCTACGAGATCAGGGCGACTCCCTTCTGGGAGCGCGGCGCGAAGGGTGAAGCCGGCGCGCCACTGACTCTTTCCTTCTCGATCACCGGTGTCGCGGACCCCCCGCTTGGGCGGGTTGACGGTGTGCGGGTTGCGGCGGTGGTCGAGGGTCTGACGGTTTCCTGGTACGCGGCGCCGGGGGCTGACGGTTACAGGGTTCAGTGGCGAACCGGAACGGAGTCGTTCAGCGTCGACCGGCAGCATGTACTCGGCGGGGGGAAGGTAACGGAGTACACCATCGAAAGCCTGGAGGCAGGCACGGAGTACCACGTGCGCGTGATCGCGACGCGCATCGGCGTCGCCGATGCAGAGCCTTCCGGGGAAGCGCAGGGCACGCCTCGGGCGCAACCGCCGGCGCAGGTTACAGGCGTACAGCTTGTCGAGGAAGTGGAGAGCCTGGCGGTGTCGTGGAACGCCGTCGCGGATGCAGACGGATACAAGGTCTGGTGGCGGCCGACAGCGGATCCTCTCATTCCGCAGCGCCAGGAGATCATCGAGGGCGGCGCCGCGGCGTCCTTTACGATTGTCGGGGTCACGGCGGGCACGGAATATGGCGTGCAGGTGATCGCGACGAAGGCGCACGCGAACGACGGGCCGCCGTCGGTAATCGTCAACGGTGTGCCGCGGGCGGTTGGCCAGGGACCCTCGATCGACGACCGGACGATCGCGGCGGGCAGGGTGCTGGAACTGGACGTAACGGACAACTTCCGCGACCCGGAACAGCGCGCGCTGACCTACAGCATCGCGGCTGCCGACGCGGAGGTCGTCGAAGCGACGGTCGGCGAGGAGGGCCTGGTTGCCGTTCGAGGCCTGGTTTCCGGCCAGACTACGGTGACGGTCACGGCTACCGCCGGCAGCGAAGACGGAGGCGACTGGCGGGTGTCCCAGAGCTTTGTCGTGACGGTACGCGGCCGCGCCCTGGTACCGTTGTTCCCGCAAGCCTCGGATGCGGTGCGTCAGGGATTCGTTCGCGTCATCAATCGCTCCGCGGAAAGCGGCGAGGTGCGCATTGCCGCCATTGACGATGCGGGGCGGCGCTACCCGCCGGTAACCCTGTCGATCGATGCCGGCGCGGCTGCGCACTTCAATTCCAATGACCTGGAAGACGGGAATGCCGGAAAGGGGCTGTCGGATGGTATCGGCTTCGGTACCGGCGACTGGCGCCTGGAACTGGACAGCGGCCTGGAACTCGAAGTGCTGGCGTATGTTCGCACGCAGGACGGCTTTCTCACGGCGATGCACGACCTCGCACCGCTCATTGTAGACGTGCATCGGGTACCGACATTCAACCCGGCGAGTAATGCGAGGCAGGTGAGCGTACTGCGTCTGGTGAATCCGGGTGGGGCGGATACCGTTGTGACGGTTCGCGGTACGGACGATGCGGGAGCCTCGCCAGGCGGCGGCGTCAAGCTGAGTGTTCCGACGGGCCAGTCGGCCGAATTCACGGCGGCTGAGCTGGAGACGGGCGAACCGGCGGCAGGCAGGTCGGATCAGGGTGCGATTCTTCGAGGTGCGCTCGGCGATGGCGCCGGCAAATGGCAACTGGCCGTGGAGTCGGAGCGGGAGATTGTCGTGATCAGCCTGCTGCGCAGCCCGACAGGACACCTCACCAACCTGTCGACGGCGCCAGCGCGAGTGCGCGAGTGAGCAGCGTGCGATCCTCGACCTGCCCCTCACGGGCCGGCTCGACGGCGCCAGCGCGAGTGCGCAAGTGAGCAGCGGAATCCGCTTGACGCCGAGGTCGTAGGGACTATGGTAACGACCATGGCTACATTTCCGGCCCGGAGGTGCGGGGCCGATGTCCCGGCAGGACGGGCTCCGATCGCCGCGCCCTGCTTGCCGGAGGACTTCGTGAACTCCCCGTGGATGGCTTGGTCGGCATCGGGGCAGCGGTGTTGGCGGATCTGCACCCGGATCCCGCCGATCGGCTGATCGCGGCGATGGCTGCGATGTACGATGGCGCCTTGGCAACAGCCGATCGGCGCACGTTTCGATCAGACCTGCGTTTGACCCGGCTGGATGCAACCCGACAGGTACACCGTTGTTGTCCGTGCTGACTGAGTTGGAAGGCATCTTGACGCCGGACCGGGTCAAGACCGCCGCAGCCGATCTGGCAGTCTGGGGCGTAGACTGCACCCGCAACTTCAAGGCGGCGCCGAGCGCCGTCGTATTCCCGGAAACCGTGGAGGAGGTGGTTGCGCTGACCCGGCTTGCCAACGCGGGCGGGTATGCACTGGTACCTTCCGGCGGGCGCACGGGACTGTCCGGCGGCGCGGTCGCGGCAAGCGGGGAAATCGTCGTTTCCTTCGACCGGATGAACCGGATCCTCGGATTCGATCCGGTGGACCGGCTGGTGAGATGCCAGGCGGGCGTCGTGACCGCGGCGCTCCAGGAGTACGCACACGGCCGCGGCTTCTTCTATCCGGTCGACTTCGCCTCGAGCGGTTCGAGCCAGATCGGCGGCAATATCGCGACCAATGCGGGGGGTATAAGGGTCATTCGCTATGGCCTGACTCGCGATTGGATCGCGGGGTTGAAGGTGGTCACCGGATCCGGCGCGGTGCTCGACTGCAACAACGGCCTGGTGAAGAACGCCACGGGATACGACCTGCGGCATCTCTTCATCGGCTCCGAAGGAACCCTGGGCTTCATTGTCGAGGCGGAGGTGCGCCTGCTGCCGCCGCCGCCGCCCCAGCGCGTGATGGTACTGGGCATCACCACCCTGGCAGCCATTCTGCCGGTTCTGGAGGCATTCCATGCCGCACTCGCTCTCTCCGCGTTCGAGTTCTTCTCGGAGATGGCCTTGGCCAAGGTTCTCGCCCACCGGGGTGTGCAACGGCCATTGGCCCGGGCGGCGCCGTTCTATGCATTGATCGAATTCGATGCGGTTGCGGAGGATGCGGCGCTCGAGGTGTTTCAGGCGACCGTGGAGAGGAAATGGGTAGACGACGGTGTCATCAGCCAGTCCGATGCCCAGGCCGGATCGCTGTGGGCGCTGCGGGAGGGCATCACGGAGAGCATCGCTCGCCGCACGCCGTACAAGAACGATCTGGCGGTGCGAGTATCCGAAGTTCCGGGTTTCCTGGAAGAGGTCGATCGAATCGTCAGCGGGCGCTACCCCGATTTCGAGATCTGCTGGTACGGCCATATCGGCGACGGCAACCTGCACCTCAACATCCTGAAGCCGGAAGGTCTTTCCACCAATGAATTCTTCGAACAGTGCCATCGCATCAGCCCGGCCCTGTTCGAGGCGGTGCGACAACGGAGCGGCAGCATCTCCGCCGAGCACGGCGTGGGCCTGCTCAAGCGGGACTTCCTGGAGTTCTCGCGCAGTCCGGCCGAGATCGAGTCGATGCGGGGCCTGAGAGCCGTATTCGATCCCAACGGGGTGATGAATCCGGGAAAGTTGCTGCCGGGATGAGGGTTGTCCCGCCCTCAGGGTTTCGTGCGTAGCCGCCGTTCGACATCGGCAGCGCCTGAGCGCCGTCGTTGCACCACCACAGGCTGCTCTGCCGGTCGATCCTGTCGGGGCTGGCTGCGCAGGGCGAGTGCAACGGCGTCCGCAGCAGGAAGTTGGCGAGCGATGCGCGCTAGGCCTTGAGCAGCGCGTCGGTATCGTCGGTGGGCGGCGTTTCCATGAGCGTGGCGCCAGAGGCGGTACAAACGAATATCGCCAACGCGCAGGCTGTCGCCCGGCGTTTGAATTTCGCCACGCAGGTTCCCCAATAAAACCGTCGATGGTACCAGGATGCAGGAAGCCCCTGGTTTCTTGTTGCGTATCTGCCTGCAGGTTGCTACGGAACCGGCGTGCCGTGAGATTCCCGCGGGGCCGAGAGGAAATGCGGCCCTGGAATGCATGCGTCGCAATCGTATCGCCCCTCCGCCGCGCATCGGTTTGGTTTTTGCAAACGCGCCGACTAAGATACCGGTGCCCGCGCAACCGGGCCGCCAGGGCGGTCCCGCGCGGCTTTTCGATGTAAGCGAACGGCCGGAATTCCCGTTGTGAAACCCGCGCGTCCAGTCAACCTGCCACTCTCGCCGGCCAAGTTCCGGTGGCCTGTGACCGCCATGGCTTCCATCGCTCACCGGATCACCGGGGTGGGCCTGTTCGCGGGCTTTGCCTGGCTTCTGTACCTGCTGGACCTGGCGCTCGCCTCGCCGGCGGGCTTCGACCGGGCCGCGGCCCTGCTCGCAGGGTCCGCCGGCAAGCTCACACTGCTCGCGTTGCTGGCGCTCCTGGCCTACCACCTGCTGGCCGGCATCAGGCACCTGCTGCTGGACATGCACATCGGCGACACCCTGTCGGCGGCCCGGGCGGCTTCGTGGTTCGTCTTTGCGATGACCGCGGTCGTGGTGGCCGCACTGGGGGCCTGGCTATGGTGACCAGCGTCACATCGCTATCCGGCAGCGGGCTCGCCGATTTCGTGCTGCAGCGCGTGAGCGCCGTGGTACTGGCGCTTTATGCCGGCTGCATCGCCGGTTGGTTCCTCGTCAATGACGGCGCCGGCCACGCGCAACTCGCCGCGTATCTCGGTTCCATGCCGATGCGGCTGTTCAGCACGCTGGCTCTGCTCGCGACCGCCGTGCACGGCTGGATCGGCATGTGGACGGTGGGTACGGATTACATTCGTCCGCACTATTTCGGCAGGTACGCCACGGTTTTCCGCTTCGCGTTTCAGAGCGCCGTGGTGCTGGTCCTCTTTGTCTACGCCGCCTGGGGCCTTGCGCTCTTCTGGTCACTGTAGGAGCACCGGGTGCCGCTGCCGCGCAAGATGGAATTCGATGGCGTCATTGTCGGCGGCGGCGGCGCCGGCCTGCGGGCATCGCTGCAACTCGCGCGCTCGGGCCTGAAGACCGCCGTGATCTCCAAGGTTTTCCCGACCCGTTCCCATACGGTTTCCGCCCAGGGCGGCATCACCTGCGCCATCGGCAGCGAGGATCCGGACGATGACTGGCGCTGGCACATGTACGACACGGTCAAGGGCTCCGACTACATCGGCGACCAGGATGCCATCGAGTACATGTGCAGCGAAGGCCCCCAGGCGGTCTACGAACTGGAGCACATGGGCCTGCCGTTTTCCCGCACGGAATCGGGACGCATCTACCAGCGGCCGTTCGGCGGCCAGTCGAAGAATTACGGCAAGGGCGGCCAGGCGGCCCGCACCTGCGCCGCCGCGGACCGTACCGGCCATGCGCTGTTGCATACGCTCTTCCAGGCGAACCTCAAGGCCGGCACGACTTTCCTGAACGAGTGGTTCGCCGTCGATCTGGTCATGAACCAGGACGGCGCCGTCGTGGGCGTTACCGCCATCGAAATCGAGACCGGCGAGGTGGTGCATATCTCGGCCAGGGCCACCGTGTTCGCCACCGGCGGCGCCGGGCGCATCTACGCCAGCACCACCAATGCGCTCATGAATACCGGCGACGGCGTGGGCATGGCCCTGCGCGCGGGCCTGCCCATGCAGGATATGGAGATGTGGCAGTTTCATCCGACCGGTATCGCCGGTGCGGGCGTGCTGGTCACCGAGGGTTGCCGCGGCGAGGGCGGCTATCTCGTCAACAGGGACGGCGAGCGCTTCATGGAGCGTTATGCGCCCACCGCGAAGGACCTGGCCGGCCGGGATGTGGTATCCCGTTCGATGACCATCGAACTCCTGGAAGGCCGCGGCTGCGGGCCGGACGCCGATCATGTGCTGCTGAAACTCGACCACCTCGGCGAAGACGTGCTCAAAGCCCGGTTGCCCGGAATTCTTGAGCTGTCCCGTACCTTCGCCCACGTCGATCCGGTCCGGGAGCCCATTCCCGTGGTGCCCACCTGCCACTACATGATGGGCGGCATTCCCACCGGCGTGCACGGCCAGGCCCTGACCCGGGACGCCGACGCCAATGACCGGCTGCTGGAGGGTCTTTACGCGGCCGGCGAGGTGGCTTGCGTATCGGTACACGGCGCCAACCGGCTGGGCGGCAATTCGCTGCTCGACCTCATCGTCTTCGGGCGGGCCGCGGGGCTGCACATCGAGGAAACGCTGAGGCAGGGCGTCTCCCGTCGCGATGCCAGCGATTCCGACCTCGAGGCATCCCTCACCCGGCTGAACCGCTGGAACGCCTCCGCGGGCGGGGAAGCGGTCGACAGCCTCAAGAAAGAACTGCAGACCGTCATGCAGACCAGCTTCGGCGTCTTCCGCACTGAAACCCATATGCGTGCGGGTATCGGGAAGCTGGACGAACTCAGGCAGCGCATCGGCGACGCCCATCTCGGCGACAAGAGCAATGCGTTCAATACCGCGCGGCTGGAAGCACTCGAACTCGACAATCTCCTGGAAGTCGCCGAAGCCACGGCCATCGTCGCCGAAGGCCGCCGGGAAAGCCGCGGCGCCCACGCCCGGGAGGATTACCGGGCGCGCGACGACGAAAACTGGTTGTGTCACTCACTGTACTTCCCCGCGGAAAAACGGGTGGGCAAGCGCGACGTCAATTTCGCGCCGAAGACCGTTCCCGTATTCGAGCCGAAGGAACGGAAGTATTAGGCCCGTTCCAGGCGCGAGGGCCTACAGTAGGACGGCCTCATCCAGCGGAGACATTGACTTGTCGAATGTGCCGAGCGGGCGATGGCCCGGCTTGCGGGCAACTTCCACGATGAGGCAGCCTGTGAATCCGACGGTTGGTTGCTGTTTGAACGCCATCGGTGCGGCCCGGACCACCTCCCCGTCCTGCAGCACCAACCGATCGTGCTCGATCGACATTCCGACAGCTACGGCGGTCCGGTCCGCGTTCAAGTCGTAGACGGAACCCAGTACCCAGACTGTTTCGGCAAGCACCAGGCGCGAAACCCATGCGCCGTGCGCGACAAATGCCTCGGCACTTTCAACTTGAGCCGGATCGTCCCGGACGATAAGCCTGACGAGAACATTGGCGACAACGGCACGCATGCTTCCCGCATAAATACTCCATTCCATTTCGGCGATGCGATGATGAGGTCTTACTACCCGGCCATCTGGATCACCGAGAGCACGGAGCGCGCTCGACTCATTGCGACGTAATGGGCGGCCGACCCACTTCTGACTTCGTGGGGTGCGGGAAGATCAACCACAATGATCGCTTCGTTCTCGAGACCCTTGAACTCGTCAATTCGAGCGAGTTCAAGCCTCAGGAGACAAGAACTTTCACATCGTCGCATGCGATCAGGCGGCTGTCCGCCGTTACCAGGGTCAGGTCGAATGCCTTTGCGCTTGCGGCGATCAGTCGGTCGGCGGGGTCGCGATGGGGAAGATTGACGGACGCGCTGGCGAGAACGACATCCAGGGTCAGGGGGATCTCGGAAACGGGGCTTGCGGCGATGGCGTTGCGTATCCATCTCCGGGCGTCCGTTTGCAGGGCGAGGCGCCCGCTCTCGGCCAGCAGCAGAGTCTCCCAGAAGCTGATTGACGAGACGTGGAGCCTGTTGTCGGATGCGGTCAGGCCGTTCCGGGCGCTTCTTGAGAGGCGGGCCGGATCCAGCAGGCTCGACAGCCAGATATGCGTATCGAGCAGCAATGCCACCCGGTGCTTCGTCCTGTGTGTCTTTCGGCCTGCAGCGTTCGCCTCGCGCCAAGCCTATTGACCGGATATCTCCGGCGCATCCGAGGCGGCTTCCCAGGCATCTGGCGCGGCCACCGGCTCGACCAGGTCACCGAGTATGGCGCCCTGGTTGCGCATGGCGCCCAGCCACGCGCCAGCCGGCAGCTTGGGCGGCGGAACGACCTCCGCCACCGGTTTTCCGAATCGGGTTACCATTACCGGCTGGCCAGTTCTTCCAACCCGTTCGAGCACCGACAGGCACGTGGCCTTGAACTTCGAAATCTGGATTTCCTCCATGGGTAGAACGATATCATGGTCAGAGACCATGGTCTAAACGAAACGTTGCCCGGATTCCATCGCCAAACAGGCTCACGGTGAAATAGCGAATATCGCCGGGCCGAGGTCGCCCTGTAAGTAGGAAAAAGGCGATACCCGGACTCTTTACCGGTCGCCCGAATCCGTGACACAGTTTTTACCTTGGTCGGACCGGACCCGGCCCGGCTTTCCCGGTAAACCAATTTGTAGAACGTTCAGGCTAGAATGGTGTCAAAGGAGCACGGAACCGCCATGCAGGTCAGCGTTTATCGATACAACCCGGAGTCTGATGAGAAACCGCATATGCGGGAGATGTCCGTCGATCTGCCGGAGGGCCGCGATCTCATGGTGCTCGATGTGCTGGCGCTCCTGAAGGAGCAGGATCCGACCCTGTCCTACCGCCGCAGTTGCCGGGAAGGCGTCTGCGGTTCCGACGGCATCAACATGAACGGCAGGAACGGCCTCGCCTGCATTACCCCGGTTTCCGAAGCGGCGCGGGGCGGCAGGCTGACGCTACGGCCGCTGCCGGGTTTGCCGGTCGTTCGGGACCTGGTGGTGGACATGACCCAGTTCTACCGCCAGTACGAGAAGATCAAGCCCTACCTCATCAACGAGTCCCCGCCGCCGGCCAGGGAACGGTTGCAGACGCCGGAAGAGCGGGCTGAACTCGACGGCCTCTACGAGTGCATTCTCTGTGCGTGCTGCTCAACCGCGTGCCCGTCTTTCTGGTGGAACCCGGACAAGTTCGTCGGCCCGGCGGGGCTGCTGCAGGCGTACCGCTTCCTGGCGGACAGCCGCGACACGGCCACCGAAGAGCGCCTGGCCGGCCTGGAGGATCCGTTCAGCGTATTCCGCTGCCGGGGCATCATGAACTGTGTGGATGTGTGCCCGAAGGATCTCAATCCGACCCGGGCGATCGGCAAG
The DNA here is from genome assembly GCA_965220425.1 of Candidatus Azophilus sp. GTDB lineage: Bacteria > Pseudomonadota > Gammaproteobacteria > Pseudomonadales > Azotimanducaceae > Azophilus. The sequence continues at coordinate 2,310,027 of OZ244830.1, forward strand.
ATCCGCACCATGATGCTGCGGCAGAGTACCTGAGAGAGGATTGCGGAGAGCCGTTCGCCCATGGCCGAATCCGAACTCGAACGCATGCGCCGCAGCTCGCACCTCGCGGGCGCCAACGCCGCGTACATCGAAGCCATGTACGAGGAATTCCTGGCCGGCGGAGAAGACCTGCCGCGGGAATGGGAGCGTTACTTCGGGGGCCTGCCGCCGCTGAACGAAGATGCTGGCGCCGAAGCCGTCGAGGTACCGCACAGCGGCATCGTGCAGCATTTCGAACGCATCGGCCGCAACCGGCTCAAGGCGCGCCCGGAGAAACAGAGCGCGGCGGTGGAAAGCGAGCACGAGCGCAAGCAGATGCACGTGCTGGAACTCATTGCCGCCTACCGGCACCGGGGCCACAAGAGGGCGGACATCGACCCCTTGAACCTCATGGAAAGGCCGGCAATGCCGGTGCTCGACCTGGCCTATCACGGCCTGTCCGTGGCGGAACTCGAAGAGATTTACGACACCGGCTCGCTCCGCTATGGCGACGGCAAGGCGAAGCTCCGCGAAATCGTCGAAACCCTGGAGCTGACCTACTGCGGCAGCATCGGCGCCGAATACATGCACATCGTACAGGCCGACGAACAGATCTGGGTGCAGCACAAGCTGGAGTCGGTGCGTTCGAAGCCGCCGCTGACCGCCGCCGACAAGCGCAGTATCCTGGAGCGGTTGACCGCGGCGGAGGGCCTGGAGAAATACCTGCACGGGCGCTATCCGGGCACCAAGCGTTTCGGCCTGGAAGGCGCTGAGTCGCTGATTCCCTGCCTGCACGAACTGCTGCAGCGGCTGGGCTCGCACGATGTGCTGGAAAGCGTCGCGGGCATGGCGCACCGCGGCCGCCTGAACGTGCTGGTCAACATCCTCGGCAAGGACCCCTGGGATCTCTTCAGCGAATTCGACGGCAAGGTGGACGAGTCGTTGAGTTCCGGCGACGTCAAGTACCACCAGGGTTTTTCCACCAACGTCATGACGGTCGGCGGCGAGATGCACCTGGCGCTCGCCTTCAATCCGTCGCACCTGGAGATCGTCGGCCCGGTGGTGGCCGGTTCCGTGCGCGCCCGGCAGGATCGCCGGCGCGATTACAGCGGCGACCTGGTGGTGCCCATCGTCGTGCATGGCGATGCGGCGTTCTCCGGCCAGGGCGTGGTCATGGAGACGTTGCAGATGTCCCAGACCCGGGGTTTCAAGACCGGCGGCACGGTGCACATCATCCTCAACAACCAGATCGGCTTCACCACCAGCCGGCAGGACGATGCGCGGTCCACCGAGTATTGCACCGAAATCGCCAAGATGGTCCAGGCGCCCATCTTTCACGTCAACGGCGACGATCCGGAGGCCGTCGTCTTCGTCACCAAGCTGGCGGCGGACTACCGCATGTATTTCCGCAAGGACGTGGTCATCGACCTCGTCAGCTATCGCCGGCGCGGGCACAACGAATCCGAAGAGCCGATGAAGACGCAGCCCCTGATGTACAAGAGAATCCGGGCGCTGCCGACAACGCGTGAACGCTATGTAGAGAAGCTGGTCGCCGAGCAGGTGGTGAGCCGCAACGAGGCTGCCGAGATGGCGGACCAGTACCGCGATACGCTGGAAAGCGGCGGCCATGTGGCGCTGTCCATCGTCCATGAACCGGACGAGAGCCTGTTTGTCGACTGGCGCCCCTATCTCGACCACGAATGGACGGCGGCCGCCGATACCCGGGTGCCCCGGGAGCGGTTCGTCGAGATTGCGCAACGGCTGGCCGGGATTCCGGACGGTTTCGAGTTGCAGCGCCAGGTGGGCAGGACGCTTGACGACCGGGCGCGCATGACCGGGAGCGAAATGCCGGTCAACTGGGGCTATGCGGAGATCATGGCGTACGGCACCCTGGTCGTCGAAGGCCACGGCGTGCGCCTCACCGGCCAGGACGTGGGCGTCGGTACCTTTTCGCACCGCCACGCCTGCCTTTACAACCAGGTCGACGGCAAGCGTTACATTCCGCTCAACCATCTGTCGGAGACCACCAACTTCGACATCTACGACTCGCTGTTGTCTGAAGAGGCGGTGCTCGCCTTCGAGTACGGCTATGCCACCACGACGCCGAAGGAACTGATCGTCTGGGAAGCCCAGTTCGGCGACTTCGCCAACGGCGCCCAGGTAGTCATCGACCAGTTCGTCTCCTCCGGTGAGGTCAAATGGGCGCGCCTCTGCGGCCTGACCATGCTGCTGCCGCACGGCTACGAGGGCGCCGGCCCGGAACATTCCTCGGCGCGTCTTGAACGTTATCTGCAACTCTCGGCCGAGCACAACATGCAGGTGTGCGTGCCGACCACGCCGGCCCAGGTATTTCACATGCTGCGCCGCCAGGCGATCCGGCCCCTGCGCAAGCCCCTGATCGCCCTGACGCCGAAAAGCCTGCTCAGGCACAAGCAGGCGGTCTCGACGCTTGCGGAACTCCATGACGGCGCCTTCCGGACCGTGCTGCGGGAAATCGACGATATCGACCCGCGGGGCGTCGACCGGGTGGTGCTGTGCAGCGGCAAGGTGTACTACGAGTTGCTTGAGGCGCGGCGCGCGGCGCAAGCCTGCAACGTGGCGATCCTGCGCGTCGAGCAGTTGTACCCCTACCCGCGGGAGGATCTGGCGCGGGCGATCGCCCCGTACAAGCGCCTGCGGCGCGTGGTCTGGTGCCAGGAGGAGCCCATGAACCAGGGCGCCTGGTATCAGACCCAGCACAAGATGCGCCAGGCGATCGCGGCGCACGAAGCGTTCCCCAACCTGGAGTACGCGGGCCGGAATTCCTTCGCGGCATCGGCGGGGGGATACACGCAGATGCACAACGACCGGCAGCAGCGCCTGGTCAGAGACGCACTCTTCGGATAACTGCAATGGAAATCAAAGCGCCAACGTTTCCCGAATCGATCACGGAGGGCACGGTTGCCGTCTGGCACAAGGGGCCCGGCGAGGCGGTGCGGCGGGATGATCTGCTCGTGGACATCGAGACGGACAAGGTGGTTCTTGAAGTGGTCGCGCCTGTCGACGGCCAGGTCACACGCATCGTCAAGCAGGAGGGCGACATCGTCGCCAGTGAGGAGTTGCTCGCCAACTTCGAGCCCGGCGAGGTGACCACCCCCGAGGTTCCGGTGGAGGATACGGCGCCGCTGGCCGTCGAGCCCGTCAGCGCCAGCCCGGCGGCGCGCAAGCTCGCCGAGGAGAAAGGACTGGACATTGCCCGGGTGCAGGGAACCGGCCGCGACGGACGCATCACCAAGGACGATGTGGCGCAATACGTGGTGGAAGAACGGCCGACGCCGCCGCCTCCCGGACGCGCCCCGAAGGCGGCCGCGGCGCCGAAGCGTGCCGAGCCGCAGCCGTCCATGACACCCGAATTCGATGCGCAGGACATGGCCGGGCGCGTCGAACGCCGGGTGCCCATGACACGCCTGCGCGCCAGCATTGCCCGCCGGCTCGTGGAAGCCCAGCAGAATGCCGCCATGCTCACCACCTTCAACGAGGTGGACATGTCGCCGGTGATGGCGCTCAGGCGCAAATACCAGGAAGAATTCCGGGCGCGGCACAACGGCACCCGGCTCGGCTTCATGTCTTTCTTCGTGCGTGCCTCGGTGGAGGCTCTGAAGCGCTTCCCGGCGGTCAACGCCTCCATCGACGGCGACGACATCGTCTATCACGGCTACTACGACATTGGCGTCGCGGTGAACACGGACCGGGGCCTGGTGGTACCGGTGGTGCGCGATGCGGATGCGCTCGGCATGGCCCAGATCGAGGACCAGATCAACCGGTACGGAGAGAAGGCCCGTTCCGGCAAGCTCACCATCGAGGAGATGTCCGGCGGCACCTTCACGCTATCCAATGGCGGTGTCTTCGGCTCGCTGTTGTCCACACCGATACTCAACCCGCCGCAGACCGGCATACTGGGCATGCACAGGATTCAGGACCGGCCGGTGGTGGAGAGTGGCGAGGTGGTGGTGCGCCCGATGATGTACCTGGCGCTCTCTTATGACCACCGGCTGATCGATGGGAGCGATGCGGTGAAATTCCTGGTCGCCATCAAGGCGTTGCTGGAAGACCCGGCGAGAATTCTCCTGGAGTTGTAGGGCGAACGGGGCAATGCCGTAGACTAGGGGCAAGACGGCCAACGGCCGGGCAGTCGATTGATTCGACACCCTCATCCCCGGGATCGAGAGGGAAAAACATGAACGATCGTTTCGATGTCGTCGTCATCGGCGGCGGCCCGGCCGGATACGCCGCGGCCATCCGGGCGGCCCAGCTTGGGCTGACGACAGCGTGCATCGACAAGTCCCTGGGCAAGAACGGCAAGCCCGCATTCGGCGGCACCTGCCTCAATTGGGGCTGCATCCCCTCGAAGGCGCTGCTCGATGCCTCGTACAAGTACGTCGAGGCGGCACGGCACCTGGGCGACGTCGGCATAGCCGTAAAGGGCGTATCCATCGATGTCCCGAAGATGATCGCCCGCAAGGACGAAGTGGTGGCGGGCCTGACCGGCGGCATTGCGGCGCTTTTCAAGGGCAACGGCGTCACGGGGCTGCCCGGCGTCGGACGGCTGCTGCCGGGCCGCCAGGTGGCGTACACAAGCCACGACGGCGAAGCGCGAACGCTGCAGGCGGAGAACGTGGTGCTGGCGCCGGGGTCGGTACCCACGGAGATTCCGCCGACACCGGTGAACGGCACCTCGATCGTCGACTCCACGGGCGCCCTGGAGTTTCAGCAAGTGCCCGCCCGCCTGGGGGTGATCGGCGCCGGCGCGATCGGCCTGGAACTCGGCAGCGTCTGGGGCCGGCTCGGGTCCGAGGTGGTGATTCTCGAAGCCTTGCCGGATTTCCTGCCCATGGCCGATACGCGCATCGCGCGGGACGCCCTGAAGATCCTGCGCGGCCAGGGCCTCGACATTCGGCTCGGGACGCTGGTCACCGGGTCGGAAGTGGGCAGGCAAGGCGTGCAGGTAAGCTACGAGGATTCAAGCGGTGCGCAGTCGCTTGAAGTGGACAAGCTCATCGTGGCCGCCGGCCGCCGGCCCTGTACCGAGGGGCTGCTCGACCCGGTCAGCGGCGTGGCGTTGGATGCGAAGGGCTGCATCGGCGTGGACGATCTCTGCGCCACCGGCGCGCCGGACGTCTACGCGGTGGGCGACTGCGTACGCGGCCCCATGCTCGCCCACAAGGGGGCGGAAGAGGGCGTGATGGTGGTTGAGCGCATTGCCGGGCACAAGCCGCTGGTGAACTACGACACCGTGCCAAACGTGATCTACACCCACCCGGAGATCGCCTGGGTGGGCAAGACCGGGCAGGAACTCACCGAGGCGGGCATCGCCTTCAATGCCGGCGCCTTTCCCTTTGCGGCCAGCGGCCGGGCGCTGGCGGCCAACGATGCGGCCGGTGTCGTCAAGATCGTCGCCGAAGCGGAGACCGACCGGATTCTGGGCGTACACATCCTCGGGCCCCAGGCATCGGAACTTGTCGCCCAGGCCGTGATCGCCATGGAATTCGATGCCAGCGCCGAAGACCTTGGCTTGACGATGTTCGCCCACCCGACGCTCTCTGAGGCGGTGCACGAGGCGGCGCTCGGCGTTGCCGGGCATGCCATTCACATCGTCAACCGAAAAAAGAAGGGCGCGGCGCGGGCTCGCTGACGTTCAGGGCGACGGCTTCCGTGGAACGCATTGCTAACCTATTGATTTTACTGTATTTCAATCCGATCTTGTTCAACATGATGTCGGCGATCGGGGTCCGAGCGGGCCTGCCGCGCTTGCCTTCCGGCACGCCAGGCGGGCTTGCCTTCCTTTTGCGATGGGCGCAAGTACAAGCCTCAAAGGCGCCGGAAGGCAAGCGCGGCAAGCCCACTCTCTTCCTGCAACCGGGCGTTGTTCCCTGCGCGTCGGCGGCCCGCGCCTTGCCGCAGACCCCGTGCTCACGCTGAAACGAAAGACGCTGATGGGACAGGACACTCGATGAACCTGCACGAATATCAGGCCAAGAGCCTGTTCGCCGAGTACGGCCTGCCCGTGTCGCCGGGCATCGCCGCGGAAAGCGCCGAGGCGGCGGTGGCTGCGGCCGGGGCAATCGGGGGAGGCCGCTGGGCCGTGAAAGTGCAGGTACACGCCGGCGGCCGGGGCAAGGCCGGCGGGGTCAGGGTGGCCGGTTCACTGGACGAGGTGCGGGCTTTCGCCGAACGCTGGATCGGCAGCAGCCTGGTCACGGCGCAGACCGATGCCGAGGGGCAGCCGGTGGGCAGAATCTATGTGGAACAGTGCGTCGGTATCGAGCGGGAGTTGTATCTCGGCGCCGTCATCGACCGCGGCAGCCGGCGCATCGTCTTCATGGCATCCACCGAAGGCGGCGTGGAAATCGAGAAAGTGGCGGAGGAGACTCCGGAGAAAATTCTGCGGGAGACCATCGATCCCTATGTGGGGGCGCAGCCGTACCAGGGCAGGGCGCTCGCCTTCCGGCTGGGGCTGACGGGCAGCCAGGTCAGCCAATTTGCCAATGTTTTCATGAAGTTGTCGAATCTATTTGAGGAGCTGGATTGCTCGCTGGTCGAGATCAATCCCCTGGTCGTCACCACGGAAGGGCAGGTGCACTGCCTGGATGCGAAAATGAACATAGACGGCAATGCCCTTTACCGGCAGCGCCGTCTCGTTGAGTTGCGCGACCCCTCCCAGGAGGACGAACGGGAAGCCCGGGCGGCCGGCTTCGGCCTCAACTACGTGGCGCTGGAGGGCAATATCGGCTGCATGGTGAACGGCGCGGGCCTCGCCATGGGGACCATGGACCTGGTCAAGGTGTACGGCGGCAATCCGGCCAATTTCCTGGATGTGGGCGGGGGCGCTACCAGGGAGGCGGTGTCGGAAGCGTTCAAGATCATCCTCTCGGATTCGGCCGTGCAGGCGGTGCTGATCAATATCTTCGGGGGCATCGTGAGTTGCGCGATCATCGCGCAAGGCATCGTCGGCGCCGTCGAGGAGGTGGGCGTAGCCGTACCCGTCATCGTCCGTTTCGAGGGCAATAACGCGGCGCGCGGCCGGGAGATCTTGACGGAAAGCGGCCTCAACATCATTGCCGCAGCATCGCTCGAAGAAGCGGCGCGGAAGTCCATCGCCGCCGCAGACGGTGCCGACGCGGGCGGTATCGACGCGGGCCACGCCGAAGCCGCAGGCGGCGTTGCCGCGGGGGATCCCTCATGAGCATCCTGGTCGACAGCGCCACGCGCGTCATCTGCCAGGGGTTCACCGGCTCCCAGGGTACCCTGCATTCGGAACAGGCCATCGCCTACGGTACCCAACTCGTCGGGGGCGTGACGCCGGGCAAGGGCGGCACGACCCACCTTGGCCGGCCGGTATTCGATACCGTGCAGGCCGCCGTCGAGGCGACCGGCGCGACAGCCTCGGTCGTCTACGTGCCGGCGCCGTTCTGCAAGGATTCCATTCTCGAGGCGCTCGAGGCGGGCATCGAACTGATCGTCTGCATCACGGAAGGGGTGCCCACCCTGGACATGCTGAGCGTCAAGGCAAGGCTGGATATCACGCGGTGCCGGCTCGTGGGGCCGAACTGCCCCGGCGTGATTACGCCGGACGAATGCAAGATCGGCATCATGCCGGGCGAGATCCATCTGCCCGGCAGGGTAGGCATCGTCTCCCGTTCGGGCACGCTCACCTACGAGGCGGTCAAGCAGACCACGGACCGGGGCTTTGGCCAGAGCACCTGTGTCGGCATCGGCGGCGATCCGATTCCGGGCAGCCAGTTCACCGACATGCTGGCGCTGTTCGAGGCGGATGCGGACACCGAGGCGATCGTCATGGTGGGCGAGATCGGCGGCTCGGCGGAAGAGGAGGCGGCGGCTTTCGTCCGGGAGCGTGTCACCAAGCCGGTCGTCGCCTATATCGCCGGCGTTACCGCGCCGCCCGGCAAGCGCATGGGCCATGCCGGCGCCATCGTGGCGGGCGGCAAGGGCACGGCGGCGGAAAAGTTCGCGGCGCTGGAAGATGCCGGCGTCAAGACCGTGCGCAGCCTGGCCGGCATCGGCGATGCGCTGGCCGAGGTGACGGGCTGGGCTTGATTTCTCCAGGCCCGGCCCTATCTATAGGGCGAAATCCAAACATGGCGCCATACCGGGAAAGAACCGATTCATGACTGCTCAAGCGGAAACCCACGTCTTCCAGACCGAAGCCAGACAGCTCCTGAAGCTGATGATCCACTCCCTCTACTCCAACCGGGAGATTTTCCTTCGCGAGTTGATCTCCAACGCCTCGGACGCCATCGACAGGCTGCGCTTCCGCTCGATTGCGGAGCCGGACCTGGTGGCCGCGGGCGAGGAATTCTCGATAACCATCCGCTTCGACAAGGATGCGAAGACCGTCTCCGTCAAGGACAACGGCGTCGGCATGACGCGGGAGGAATCCATCGAGCAGTTGGGCACCATCGCCAAGTCGGGCACCGCCGAGTTCCTCGCCCAACTCACCGGCGATCAGCAGAAGGATGCGACGCTGATCGGCCAGTTCGGCGTCGGCTTCTACAGCGCCTTCATCGTCGCCCATGAGGTGGAGGTGCTGACCCGGGCCGCCGCAACGGAACAGGGCGCGCGCTGGGTTTCCAGGGGCGAGGACGAGTTCTCGGTGGAAGACGCCGAAACCGGCCGCGGCACAACGGTCATCCTGCACCTTCGGGACGATGCCCTGGACTTCGCCGACTCCTTGCGTTTGCGCAACCTCGTGCGCAAGTACTCCGATCACATCGCGGTACCGGTGCGCATGCCCAGGGACGAGTTGGCCTCGGAGGACGATGACGACGGCGCAGCGGAACCGGAACTCGAGACGGTCAACGAGGCCAGGGCACTATGGACCCGTTCCCGGTCCGAGATCGACGACGGCGAGTACCAGTCGTTCTACAAGCACATCTCCCACGACTTCGAGGATCCCCTGGCCTGGAGCCACAACCGGGTGGAGGGCAAGCTGGAATACACGAGCCTGCTCTACCTGCCGAAGCGCGCGCCCTTCGACCTGTGGAACCGGGAGACGCCGCGGGGCCTCAAACTCTATGTGCAGCGCGTTTTCATCATGGACGACGCGGAGCAGTTCCTGCCGCTCTATCTCCGTTTCGTCAAGGGCGTCGTCGATTCCAGCGAACTGCCGCTGAATATCTCCCGGGAGATCCTGCAGCAGGATCAGCGCGTGTCCCGCATCCGCACCGCGCTCACCAAGCGGGTGCTGTCCCGGCTGGAGACCATGGCCGGGAAGGATGCGGACGGCTACCAGGAATTCTGGAACCAGTTCGGCGAAGTGCTCAAGGAAGGCGCGGGCGAGGACTTCGCGAACCGGGAGCGGCTGTTGAAGCTGTTCCGTTTCGCTTCCACCGCCGGTGAGGACGCTACCCGCAACGTCAGCCTGCAGCAGTACGCCGGCCGCATGGTGGACGGCCAGGACTCTATCTACTACCTGGTCGCCGATTCCCATGCGAATGCGGCCGCGAGCCCGCATCTCGAAGCCTTCCGGGACAAGGGCATCGAGGTGCTGCTGCTCTCCGACCGCATCGACGAATGGTCCATGTCGCACCTGAGTGAGTTCGACGGCAAGTCGTTCCAGGATGTCATGCGCGCGGACCTGAAGATGCCGGGAGAGTCGAAAGACACCTCGGACAAAGACGGGGAGAAGGAAGACGACGATCCGCTCACCGGGCGCATCAGGGACGTACTCGGTGAGCGCGTGGAGGGCGTGCGCAAGTCGAACCGGCTTACCGACTCGCCGGCCTGCCTGGTGCTGGGCCAGTTCGCCATGGGCGCCCAGATGCGCCGCATCATGGAAGCGAGCGGCCAGACGCTGCCCGATACCAAACCCTGTTTCGAGTACAACGCCAATCATCCGATGCTCCAGCGGCTGAACGACGAGGCCGATGAAGACCGCTTCGCCGACCTGGTCATGGTGCTGTTCGAACACGCCTCGCTGGCCGAGGGGGGCGGGCTGACGGACGTGCCGGCCTACGTCGGCCGCATCAACCGTTTGCTGCTGGAACTGCTGTCGGATTAGCATGGCGGCGGTGCCGCCGCGCACGGCCGGTTCTCCCCCTTGGACGTCCGTATCGGGTGTCCTAAGGAAATTGGCGCCGGCGGCGGATGAAGCGACGGCCATGGCAGGCCATCGACGGTCCTGCGGGTAGAGGCTCCCGGTGAGCGATTCCCGCCTTGCTGCCTGCGGGAGGCGATCATAGGCATTTGCAACAGAACCTGGCGTACCGGCGAAACGCCCGGGTATCGCCCTTTGCTGCGCGATGCCTCCGGAGCACCGGAGGGGCAATCGCTTGCGTTCCTGCCAACGCTCGCCCGATACGGCATTGGGCGCCGGTCTCTCGACGCTGTTGCCGGCAGGCTTCGTGAATCTTGCGTGCCGCTCCTGCTGCTCTGGTGGGCGCTGGCGGCCGCTGTCGCCCAGGCGCAGACGGACCCGCCCGGCGCCCGCGACCCGGAAGGCATCCCGCGATTTCCCCGGTCCTGGGTCGTGTCTTTCGAAGAGGAAGACAACCTCGCACCCAGGGAATTCATAATCAGCGCCGTGGAGAAAATCCGCCGGGAACTGCGCATCGACGAGAAACTCCGCGTCGACGCCACCGCCTTGGAGGTGACCTATCAGGTGCCGTCGGGCACGCCGCGCGGGGAGGTGGCCGGCCATTACCGGCGCGTGCTCGGCGCCGATGCGCTGTTCTCCTGCGAAGGCCGCGACTGTGGCCGCAGCAACGCCTGGGCCAGCCAAGTGTACGGCCAGGCGGTACTCTACGGTCCGGACGGCAACCAGTTCTACATCGCGGCGGACCGCGGCGGCCAACTCGTATCCGTCTATGTGATCGAACGCGGCAACCGCCGCATCTACGCTCACGTCGAGATCCTGCAACCGGAAGAGGCGGTGAGCGCCACAGTCAATGCGAAGTTCACCGAACGCCTCGCCGGCGACGGGGTTACCGCGATCGGCGGTGTGCGGCCACGGCGGGACGGCACAATCCCGGCGGAAGGCGTGCAGATGCTGCAGAACATCGCTCCGCAACTGCGGATATTCGAGCGCCAGAGACTGTACGTGGTGTGTCACCTGTACGGGCCGGAAGCCGGCGAGGTGCTCCTGGAGCGCGCCGGAGCCTGCGCTCAGGCGGCTGCTCGGGAACTGCAACGCGGCCTGCCTTCGGATGACGGGCCGGAATTGATCCCGTTCGGCGCCGGCCCGCTGATGCCCCGCCCGGGCGGCGCCGCGTCGCGCATTGAACTGGTACTGCCGCACCGCCAGCAACGCGACTGACCCGCCGGCGCCGTGACCAGCTTCACAGAGGTGCTGCGCGAGGTGCATCAGCGCTTTGCGGCTGCGCCCTTGAGCTTCGGCCATGGAACCGACAACGCCTGGGACGAGGCCGTTGCCCTGGTACTGGGAATGACCGGGCTGCCGGATGCGCAATCTTCGCTCGACATGGTGTTGCGGGAGGATCAGGCAGCCGCCATACGGAATCTTGCGGAGCGCCGGGTCGGGGAGCGGGCGCCCCTGGCCTACCTGCTGGGCAAGACACCCTACTGCGGCGAGATGTTTCGTGTGCCGGAAGGCATCGTTGTGCCCCGCTCCCCGATCGGCCCGCTGCTCATGGCCGGCTTGCAGCCGTGGGTGGAAGCCCCGCCGCGTATCCTCGATCTCTGTTGCGGCAGTGGCTGCCTCGGCATCCTCGCCGCCAAGCGCTTCCCGAATGCGCGTGTCGTACTCGCGGATATCGATCCCCTGGCGGTCGCGACGGCGCGGCGCAATATTGCGGCGCACGGTCTCGAGGGCCGCGTAGAGGCGCTGCGATCCGATTTGTTTGCGGGCCTCCTCGACGGTCTCCCCGGGAAGGTGGGTGTCCCCAACGACAGGAAGGCGGGTATCCCCGAAGACGCCAGCCCCGAAAAAGTGGTTGTCCCGGAAGCCGAAGGCAGAACGGTGGGAGTGACTAAAGACGGGAAGGTGGGTGTCCCCAATTCGGGTGGAACGGCGGGAGTCGCCAAAGAACACACGGGTGTCTCCAGTCGGGAGTTCGACCTGATCCTGTGCAATCCGCCGTATGTCGATGCCGACGCCATGGCGGCTCTGCCGCCCGAGTTTGCCTGCGAACCGGCGCTGGGGCTCGACGGCGGCAGCGACGGGCTTGCGCTCATCAACCGGGTGATTGGCGAGGTATCCGGGTTCCTCGCCGAGCAGGGGGTTCTGGTCGGTGAAGTGGGCGAGGCGGCCGGGCGGCTGGAGGCCCGCTGGCCCGGGCAGCCGTTTTGCTGGCCGGACCTGCCGGCGGGCGGCGCCGGGGTGTTCCTGTTGCATGCCGCGGATGCGCCGTGAACCGACCGTGCGGGCGCCCTGGTGGTCCAGCCACCTGGAAATGAGTGGTCAGTGACCGCCGGAACGTTCGGCGCGGCCACGCTTACACGGCGCCTCGACGCCCTCGCGACGAAAGCTGGTGAGCACTGCGGGCCAACGGCGCCGCGGAGTGAGCGCTTCGGCGACCTCGAGTCGAGAATAGCCGAGAGGCGTGCGTCGGCGCGCCGGCGCCGTGATCGCCCCGAGGTATCGTTTGACTCCCGACGTTGGCGGCCCATACTGCACCGCTGACAGGTTCCGGGAACCGGAGCGGCTCATGTCAGGCAATACCTTCGGTCAACTGTTCACGGTGACGACCTTCGGGGAGAGCCACGGCGCTGCCCTGGGGGCGATCGTCGACGGCTGTCCGCCGGGGATGCCGTTGTCGGAGGCGGATCTGCAGCCGGACCTGAACCGCCGGCGGCCCGGGCGCTCGAAGTACACCAGCCAGCGCAAGGAGACGGATCGCGTCGAGATCCTCTCCGGCGTATTCGAGGGCAAGACCACCGGAACGCCGATCGGCCTGGTCATCCGCAACGTCGATCAGAAGAGCAAGGACTACGAGGACATCAAGCGCAAGTTCCGGCCGGCTCACGCGGATTTCACCTACCTGCACAAATACGGCATCCGCGACTACCGGGGCAGCGGCCGTGCATCGGCGCGGGAAACGGTCATGCGGGTCGCGGCGGGCGCGATCGCCAAAAAGTACCTCTCGGGCGATGCCGGGGTGCAAGTGCGCGGCTATCTTTCCCGAATCGGCGACATCGTTCCGGCTCTCCGGTCCTGGCAGGTTGTGGAGGAAAACCCGTTCTTCTGCCCGGACCCGGAAGCCGCGGACCACATTGCCGCGCTGATCGACCGGCTGCGCCGGGAGGGCGACTCCATCGGCGCGGAAATCACGGTTGTGGCCAGCGGCGTTCCCGTGGGGCTGGGCGAGCCCGTGTTCGCCAAGCTCGACTCCGAACTCGCCGGCGCGCTGATGGGTATCAACGCGGTCAAGGGCGTGGGCATCGGCGACGGCTTCGCGGTGGCCGGCCAGCGCGGCACCGAGCACCGGGACGAGATGTCGAAGCAAGGCTTTTCGAGCAATCACGCCGGCGGCGTACTCGGCGGCATTTCCTCCGGCCAGGACATCGTCGTCCGCATCGCGCTGAAGCCCACGTCGAGCCTGACCACGCCAGGCAAGACCATCGACATCGACGGCAACGAGACCGAGGTGGTTACCAAGGGCCGCCACGACCCTTGCGTCGGCATTCGCGCCACGCCTATTGCCGAAGCCATGGTGGCACTGGTGCTGATGGATCACCTGCTGCGCCACCGCGGGCAGACCGGAACGCAGCCTGGTCAGGCCGGCTAATCCGGATAAAGGCCCATTCCGGGTCAGGAATCGGAACTCGATTCCGCCGCCGCCATGCTCGATGAGCTGATGGGCCTGTTGAAGCCCGGCGGCGTTCTGGGCATCATCGACCGCCACGGCGATGCGGATGCGGATAACGCGGCGCCGCGCCGTATCGAGAAGGCCAGGGTGGTCGAGGCGGCCGAGGCAGCCGGGTTCGAGATCGCCGGGGACAGCGACCTGCTCGCCAGCCCCGGCGGCGACGACAGGACCGGGATGGTGTTCGCCGAGACGATTCGTGGTAAAACAGGCTGGTTTCTGTTGAAACCGGTCAAACCGGAAGGAAGGTAAACATATGGCATTGCCGCAAAACATTAACCCGCTTAACAGCGCACTGATGGATACCATCTCGTCCACGACCCAGATGGACTGGATCGAGTACGAGCCCGGCGGAGCTCTCAAGGTACTCTGGACGGGTCCCGAGACGGGCCGCTGGATCTGCCTGTTCAGGTGGGACAAGGGCTTTGTCGCCCGCGCTCACAAGCACCTGAGCGGCGCCTTTGCCTACGTGACCAAGGGCAAGCTGCAGGTCAGGGACGGCGTATTCAACGAGGGCGATTTCATCTACGAGCCGAACGGCATGCTGCACGGCGCGACGACGGCGCTGGAAGACACGGAATACCTCTTCCTGTGCGACGGCCCGGTGCTGTTCTTCGATGAGGACGGGTTCACCGACTATCTCGGCTGGGAAGAACTCGAGCGCATGAAAGAGCAGTTCGAGGCGCAGAAGAAAGCCGCCGCCTGAGTGCTTGCAAACGGCGGCCCGACGCGCGGGCCGCCGGCCTGGCCCGCATCCGTCACCCACTTTCGTCGCGAGGGCGTCGAGGCGCCGGCCTGCGTGCCGGCGCATCGTCGAAGCAATTGACTGCCTCCCGGCCGCGGGACGGACGGCCCGGGCTCCGGTCCGGCGCCGGGATGGAAACTTGGCCGCCCATCGCCGGACATCGGCGCTTCGCCTGAGGTAATCTGCAGGCGATATTTCCGGCAGTGGATAACGGTGCACCGTTGGAAGGTCACGCCCAGGCGTGCGGTCGAGATTCAGAACGAGCTACGCGGGAGGGTCAGTATCGAGCCGCCGCCCCCGGTATCGGTCGTTGCCGGCGTGGACTGCGCTTTCGGCGACGGGCTGGTTTTCGCCATGGCCGTGGTCTGGGATATCGGGCGCCGGGCGGTCGTCGAGACCCGGGCGCTCAGCCGGAGGCTGCAATTCCCCTATGTGCCCGGGCTGCTGTCGTTCCGCGAGGCGCCGGCGTTGCGGGCCGTGCTCGCGCGGGTGCGAACGCCGTTCGATGCCGTGCTCTGCGATGGCCAGGGCCTCGCCCATCCGCGCCGCATGGGCCTCGCCTGCCACCTGGGCCTGCTGCTGGACAAGCCCGCCGTCGGCTGCGCCAAGTCGCGGCTGGTGGGGGAGTACGTCGAGCCGGGCGCTGAGCGTGGCGAGTTCACCGGTCTGCACTATCAGGGCGAGCGGGTGGGCACAGTGCTCAGAACGCGAACCGGCGTCAAACCCCTGTTCGTAAGCCCCGGCCATCGTTGCGATCACCGGGGCGCGGTTGAACTGGTGCTTCGCTGCGGGGCGGGATTCCGGCTGCCCGAACCGGTGAGGCTGGCGGACAGGGGGGTTGCCCAGTTCAAAAGGGGACGGCTGGCTCGATTTCGAGCGGTAGTCATGGGCGCGTATTGAAAATAATTAACTGTCCGGGAAATCGAGTTACAATCGAACCGGTGAGTAGCGTTCATCGGGCCGTAATCGATGGTGGGCATCATTGTTTGTCAGCGACAACGCGCATGACTGACGCGCGAGATTGAGGAGGAAGCGATGCATTTCAGGTTATTGGCAGTAGCGGTTCTGCTGGGATGGGGCACGGCTGGTTTTTCAGCGTCCGAAGGGCGGGAACATATCATTCCGCTGTTCGTGCCGGAGGATGCCATGGCGACGGGCGCCGCCGGTCAGCAGCAGGGCTTTCTAAGGATCATCAATCATTCCAGCAAGGCGGGAATGGTGCACATTTACGGTGTCGACGACATGGGCATGCAGATGGGTCCTGCCATGCTGTCCATGGAGGCGATGCAGACCGTTCATGTCAACTCCGGGGATCTGGAAAACGGCAACGAAGTCAAGGGCCTGACGGGCATGCTTGGCGATGGCTACGGCAACTGGCGCCTGACGATCTCCAGCAACGAGATCGATGTGGAGCCTCTTGCGTACGTCCGTACCAAGGAGGATGGCCTGTTGATCAGCGTTCACGATATCGCCACCGAGGTGGGAATGACGCACCGCGTGCCGATCTTCAATCCGGGCGAGAACTCCAAGCAGCGCAGTTCGTTGCGCCTGATCAACCTCGGCGATGCGGAGGCCAACGTCATGATTTCCGGCATCGACGACATGGGCGCGGCCGGAGACGAAAGCATGAGCGCCATGGTACCCGCGAATGGCGCCACTTCGGTAAGCGCCGCGGATGTCGAAGCCATGGGGCTCGGTGATGGCGCGGGCAAGTGGTCGTTGATGGTGTCGGCCGACCAGCCCATCCAGGTCATGAGCCTCATGGACACGCCCAGCGGGCATCTCGCCAATCTATCTGCCGCCAAGCAGGAGTACAGGGGGGCGGCGGGGCTCTACCAGGTTTCTTTCCCAAGTGATATGGACGGTGGCGACCCCGTCACGGGCGGCCTCATCATCCTGCTGCCGGACAGCAGGCTGTACGCCTGGTTGCCGGAGACCGCCGATACCAACCGAATCGCGCGGGGGACCTACGATTCCAGTGCGGGAATGGTTTCCGGGGAAGGCGTTGTATACGAGTCCGGCAAGCAGGCGCTGGACGGCTTTACTCCGGTGGGTGGTGCCGATGAGGTCTCCCTCACCGCCGAATTCCGGAGCGGCGATTGGATCCGCGGCGAATATACCGTCTTGGGGGAAGATGCACGCGCATTTCGCGGATGGGCGTTCACCGGCTTCGAGCGGGGCGGCTCGGCTGCGGCTATCCAGGGTACGTGGAGCCCGATGGGCGATAATCCGGATCTTCCTGCAACGCTTACCGTGGAAGCAGATGGCATGTTTGAGGGTTCGATTACTGTCGACGCGGGGTTGAGTGACCCACTCGATTGCGGGTTTTCGGCTACGCTCGTCCCGTAAATCCTGCCTTCAATGCCTACCACGCCAATCCGGCAATCAGCTGTCTAGGCGGAGCGATCATACTCGGCGGGGAAGACAATCCAGACGAGGTGGAAATGTTCATGAGCGTCAGGGACGCACCGGATATGCCGGGCATGGGCGATCGCGCGATCGTTTTCGCGATCCTGCCGCGGGAGGCCAATGAAATCGGCCTGGGCTCACTCTACGAGTTGACGCGCGAGTAAGCCGCCGACAAGCAGGTCGCCAGGAGCGGCGGCGGCTTCGATCCCGAACCCGCTGCCGCTCCCGTAGTTCTGACAAGCCGATCTACTACCGAAATTCGACGATTCGTCGCCGGCTATTCCTCGACAACCAGCGTCTCCCCGATCTGCGCCGCCTCGATCTCTTCCTCGCAGTACGGAAAGCGCACCCATTCCTTGCGGCTGTACAGTTCGGTCTGATCGGCGTAGTGCGGCGATTCGGGGTCGATCGACTGTGAGGGCGCCAGGATGGCGTCGGCGATGGGGCAGGTATCGTTCCAGGTGACGGCCTGGATATAGGAATTACCGGAGCGGGGGGTATACCCTCCCTCGTCCAGGCGGGCGGAGATTGCGCCGTAAACGCCGGCTTCCGGGTCGCCGCCATGTACGGGAATGCGCACCCCATTGCGGGTGACGAACTGCACCTCCCGCCAGGGGGCATCGAGTGCGACTCCGGCTTCCTCCAGGGTGAGCACCGCATCGCTCAGTGCGGCCAGCACGAGTTCCCGATTGCTGCTTCGCGACCGGTCGATGCCGCTTGGTGTGTTGATCGGGTCCTCGGGGTCGAAATCCACTGTCCAGAACGACCGGCTCTCGATGAGCAGGTTGAAATCGTTGCCTAGTTCCCGGTGTATCGAGCGCCAGAACTCGGTGAACACCTGGGCGCCCCGACTGTCCGGATCGACCTTGCGGTCCCAGTCCGCGAGCGTCGCGCAGGCCCGGGCGGCCCGTTCCTCGCTGTCGTCGGCGCCCGTCAGTCCATCGCAGATCGCCAACACGTCGCCGAGCACGATCTCGGCTCCATACACCCGGTTGCTGTACATGAACGCCTTCATCGAGTCCAGGGTGAAGCCCGGGACCTCGTCCAGCCCATCGGTGGCGGCGCGCCGTTGCCGAACCATCAGGTGTCCGATGCGCGTGCGCAGCGACTGCTGCGTGTTCTCGTGCCCGAGCCAGCCGAACACCACGGGAAAGCCGGTGAGCGGATTGTCGGCATTGCTGAGCCAGTAGCTGTCGTTGCCGTTGCCCACATAGTCCGTGGTCTGCAGTTTGGGTCGCGCTTCGTACCCGTACAGGTTCGTGCCGGGCGGGCTGTCCGCGTCTTCACCCCACTCGCACCCCGCGCTGCTGCCGTCCAGCGTCAGCACGGCATTGTTCGTGCCGAACGCAATCAGCCGGCCGAGTTCCGTTTCGCAGTCGTCAAGCTGCTGCTGTGTTACATGGGGAACCCCGGCTATCTCGCCATAGAAGGCTTCACCGTCGCGGTCGGCCGCGAAAACGTGGAATATGGGGTTGCCGATCCTCTTCAGCGCTTGCGTGAACTCCGCGACGGACCGCGCCCGGCCCATGTCCAGGTACTGATCGACGGCCCGGATGTTGCGCAACCGGTTGGCGTCGCGCATGGTGAAAAGGTTGCCGTTCGGCAGCGGCCAACCCGCGAGTAATTCGCTGACCTCACCGAGGCCGACGATGGGCCCGTAGTGCGAACGGTAGAAGGTGTGCGTGCGCTCCTCGAGCGAACCGTCGTCCAGCTTGACCAGGATGGTGGCCTCCTCGCTGGTGATGTCGCGCCATTCGTCCTCGTAGCGGTACTGCAGCGGGTTGTCCGGGTTCAGTTGCAGTTCGTACAGGGTGAAGCGGGAGGCGAAGGAGGTGGTATGGGTCCAGGCGAGGTCGCCGTTGAAGCCGATACCCACCCACGGTACGCCGTGCAGGGCCGCTCCGGCGACATCGTATTCCCCCGGGATGGTCAAGTGCAGTTGATGGAAGCCGCTCGGGCCGTTCCAGCTCAGGTGGGGGTTGCCGAGCAGGAGGCCCTTGCCCGTCTGGCTCAAGTCCCGGCCCACGGCCAGCGCATTGCTGCCGTCTCCGCCGAAGCCGAACGGATGGGCGTCGCGGCCCAGGGCGCGCTCGAGTTCGTCCCACTCGGCGTCGCCGTAGCCGCTGGCTGCGGTTCCGTCGGGCCCTTTCGGCGCGAAGATCGCCCGGCGCAGGATGCTCTGGTCCGAACTCCCCGATAGCTGCACCCGGGCGATGTGCATCCAGACATCCGCCGCATCGATCTCGTAGACCCACTCTGCGTCCCGGCAGCCGGCGTCGCCACCGGGAAGGCTCTCCACGCCGGTCTCGCGCAGATAGCGGTTCATGCCCGCCGCGAAACCCGCGGCGAGGAGGAGCGCCTCGTCATCCGGGTCTGAAAGGTAGTTTTCGCGGAATTCATCCTTGGTCCCGAACAGGAACCGCAGCACGAAATCGGCCGTCATATCGCCATGCTCCTCGCCCAGGAACTCCGCCGATCGGCTCGTCCCGAAAACGGTCGCCAGCATTGCCACGCAGAAGTTGTCCCGGGCGTAAGCGTAGCCGTAGCCGTAGCCAAGGCCGGCCCAGTCATCGGCCTTGACGTGTGGAATGCCATAGTCAGTGTGGCGGATTTCCGCCCGGTAGGTGGTCTCCGGGGGCGGCGGCTCAGGTGGTGGTGGCGGTTCGGGCGGCGCGCCGTTGCCGGAGCAGCCCGCAAGCCATGCAAACAGACAGACCGGCAACAGGGAACGCGTTACAGCTACCCGCATCTTTGAACCTCATCCGATAGCGGGCGATCCCCGCTGAAACGGCCCGGATTCTACACGAGCCTCAAGGAAGCGCTTGGACGCAGCCGCGCGAAATAGTCCGCCGCGGCCGCCTTCACCCTGGGCGCCAGCCACAGCGCGGAGACCATGGTGGGAATCGCCATGACGGCGAAAGCGCCGTCGACGATGCCGATGGCGGCCTGCATGGTGACGACGGCGGCGACCACGATGAAAGCCAGGTAGAGCCAGACGTAGTAGCGGCGGCTGTTGGCGCCGAATAGGAAGCTCGCGCACTGGGCGCCGTAGAACGAATAGGTGAACATGGTTGTCGCGGCGAAGCAGACGACGGATACGAAGACGATGACCAGCCCCGGCGTTCCGAGCAGCGCCTGAAAGGCGGCGGCCGTCAGCGTCACGCCGTTGGCGCTCTCCGATTGCCAGGTTCCCGAGATCAGGATGACGAAGGCGGTGGCGGAGCACACCACGAGCGTATCGATGACCGGCCCGAGCATGGCGACCAGCCCTTCCCGAATGGGCTCGCGGGTGCGCGCGGCGCCGTGGGCGAGTGCCTCGGTGCCGATGCCGGCCTCGTTGGAAAAGGCGCCCCGCTGCACGCCGTAGAGAATCACGGACAACAGAGCGCCGCCGGCCACGGCCTCGCCGGTGAAGGCATCGGTGACGATCAGGGCGACTGCCCCGGGCAGCTTGTCGAGGTTCGACAGCACCGCGGTGAGCGCGCCGCCCACGTACAGTATCGACATGAGGGGCACCAGTGTGGCGGCGGCCCTGGCGATCCGGGACAACCCGCCCAGTACGATCGGCGCCGCAACCAGCGCGAGCCCGAGGCCGAGGGCCAGGTTGAAGTTGAAATGGTTCGCCTGCGCCGCCAGCCAGCCCTGCTCGATGAACAGCACCTCGCGCAGAATCTGCGTGAGTTGATTGGCCTGGAACACCGGCAGGCAGCCCAGGAGCCCGAAAGCCGCGAACAGGTAGGCCAGAAACCGGAACCGGCGGGGTAGGGCCTCCCTGATGACGTACATGGGGCCGCCCTGCAGGACGCCTTCGCTGTCGCGGCCGCGGTACATCACTGCGAGCGAGCAGGTGAAGAACTTGGTGGCGATGCCGACGACGGCGGTGATCCACATCCAGAAGATCGCGCCCGGCCCGCCCACGTGGATGGCGAGCGCCACGCCCGCGATATTGCCCATGCCGACGGTGCCGGCAAGCGCCGAGGAGAGCGCCTGGAAGTGGCTGATCTGCCCCGGATCGCTGGCGGAATCGTAGCGTCCGAGCAGCAGGCGGCAGGCGTGGCCGAGGTAACGGAAGGGGATGGCGCGGGAATAGACCAGGAAGAAGAGGCCGCCGCCGAGCAGGAGCACCAGCAGCCAGGGGCCCCAGGCGTAGGTGGAGAAGAGCGCCGCAGCCTGTTGAAGCCGGTCAAGCATTTACCGGCCTGGTGCGTGCCGGTTCGGGGCGGTCCAGTCTGGCGCCGATCCGGTATCGCCCGTCCGGGAGGAAAGTCGGGAGCTCAGCCATTGCTGACCTGAATCCGGGTTCTGATGAGTTCGAGTCGCTTGAGGCAAGGCGCCCGCGGCCGTGTGTGCCGGAAACTTCGCCGTGTGTTTGACATCTCGCGATGGCCCCGCTGTAGTGGCGTTCTCCTGTTCATTGCGATCGATCGTGTCGTTGGACGAAACCCCGGTCAAGCCGGCGGGCCATGTTGACAGCTATACGCCCTCGCTGCTGCACAGCATCGCCCGGGCCCGTGCGCGCGCCCGGCTGGGAATCGCCGATGCGTTGCCTTTCCGCGGCGAGGACCTATGGACCGGGTACGAATTTTCGTGGTTGAACGAAGCCGGGAAGCCCCGGGTGGCGGGCTTGCGGCTGCGTGTTCCCTGCACAACGCGCAATCTCGTCGAGAGCAAGTCGATGAAGCTCTACCTGAACGGGTTGGCACAAACCCGATTCGGCAGCCGGGGGGATGTCGCTGCTACCCTTGAAGCAGAACTGGCCGCGGCCTTCGGCGCGCCTGTCGGGATTGAGTTGGTGGAACTCGGCGCATTGGGCGGGAGTGCCCGGTTGCCGGGCGATAGCCTGGATGATCTGAACGTGATTATCGAGGACTACGAACGCAATCCGGAGTTGCTGCGGTTGGCCGAAAGCGGTGAGACGGGGCAGGGTAGTGCGGGTACCGCCCGCGTCAGCGAAGCCTGGCACACCGACCTGTTCCGGAGCCTGTGCCCGATCACCGGTCAGCCGGACTGGGCTTCGGTGCTGGTTCAGTATTCCGGTGCGCCTGTCGAGCCTCGGGGGTTGTTGAAGTACCTCGTTTCCTTCCGCCGGCACGCGGCCTTCCACGAGGACACGGTCGAGCGGATTTTCGTGGACATCATGCAGCGCTGCCGTCCCGCGGAGCTGACGGTGTACGGGCGTTTCCTGAGGAGAGGAGGGGTGGATATCAACCCGTTCCGCTCGACTGTGGAGGGCCGTGCGCCGGAATGGCGGCTGTCGAGGCAATGATCCACTCGGTGTGATCGTTGCGGCCATCGGTCCAAAACGCGTCGGTTTTTGCCAGTAGCCTCGTTTTGCCAAATAACGGTAACATCTGCTCCCCGACGACCGGGAACGATGGTGACCCTGCCCGGTCCCCTCGCAACGACAGGTTGTGAACCCCGCCAGGCCCGGAAGGGAGCAACGGTAGCAGTTTTGTTCGTGTGCCGAGACCAGGCTGGTCAGGGTCGCCGCTCTTCTCCGGAACGCGCAAGCTGGCGCTCGCCGTGCGTTCCGGCCCGGGACTATTCGGCGGGGCTCGTTCGGCCAACCCGCCGCGAACGCAAGGTGGAATGGCAAGGCATTTGAAATCGACTTTTCGGCGGTTGCTCAGGCCGGCGCTCGTGGCCACGGTCTGCCTGTTGACCGTCGCCTGCGGGTCGGCTTCCAGGAATCCCACGGGCGCCATTTCAGCTTCTCCGGAATCCTGCATCATTTCCGTCGGCGAGACGCACTGCGGTTCGACCCTGACCTGGTCGAGCAGCGACACCGACAACGCCTGCGTGTTCACCGGGTCGGGAGAGCGCCTGGCATGTGGCGTCAGCGGCGCCCACATGGCGACCGGTATCGCAGCGGGAACCAACACCTTTGTTCTCAAGGACGAGGACGGCCGCACGCTGGCCTCGGTGGATGTGACCGGCATCAACGCGCCTTGGGTGGAAGTTTCCTTCGACCCGCCATCGATCGTACAGGGGGAGCGGTCCACGTTGACCTGGACCTCCGACCATACCGATACCTGCAGCGGCATTCCGGAGGGCGTCACATCCGCAACCAGCGGCTCGCAGGATTACGTTCGGGAAGAAATCGGCGACTGGACGGTAACCGTCACTTGCGAGGGGCCGGGCGGTACGGCCAGCGATTCGGCCACGCTGACGGTGGATCGACCGCCGATCTGGACGCTGTCCGACGCCGAGCGGCGCGCTTATCTCGAGTATTACTCGCCGATCGTCTTCAAGCGCTCCAACGAGGATGGCTACGATCGGCGCGGCCTCGATCTCGTTACCAACTTCGACTTTGACCAGGACTACGTGTTCTCGAACAACAAGAAGAACTGGGAACAGGTTTACCGGTACGTCGAGGGGCACCGCGACGTTGAACACTGGCGGATTCGGCCCACGCTGTATACCGCTCTCATCGAGTTCATGGAGCCGGACGAGACGAAGTCCATCCTGCTGCTGTATCACGTCTATCACGCCAAGCAGATCGGCTCCATCCATGACTGGGAGCGGGTGGAGGTGCGGATCGACGATGTTTACGGGACGCCGGGACAGGGTAGTGAACGGCTCGATTTCGTCGTCATTACCAATCACGGCAGCCACAAGGCAAGAAAGAATCCGCATCCGGATCTCAATTTCATGG
This sequence comes from Candidatus Azophilus sp., assembly GCA_965220425.1. GTDB lineage: Bacteria > Pseudomonadota > Gammaproteobacteria > Pseudomonadales > Azotimanducaceae > Azophilus. Next base: position 2,333,674 of record OZ244830.1, read on the forward strand.
AGACGGATACCGGCAAGCATGCGTTGATCTGGCAGGCGCAGTGGTCGGGGAGCGTATTCGAGACAAACCGGGCGGAATTGCGGTTTGTCGAGGACGGTTGGCCCATGGTCTCTTCCAGGATCGAGGCCTCCGAGGGCGCTGAAGTGGAAGTGATCGATACGGGTGCCAAGAAGAATGTGAACTATGTATTTGTGTGCGACTGTTCCTCGGCGGCGGTGGACTATTGGGGGGCGGAGGCGATTGCCGGAGACAATGCGCTGGCGCTTACCGCCGGTGTTCGGAAAAGGGTGGATTGGGATGAGGTGCCGCGGGTGACTTACGAGCTTCAGGACCTGGCGGACATTCTTCCCACGCATACGGCCGCGGGCGGTTATGAGAAGCATTGGAAGCCGCCTTTTCACACGATTCTGCTGGAATCTGCCATACGCGATGAGAGCGGCGCGGTCGAACTCGAGGCGGGGTGGCATGACTTTTACTATTTCGCGCAGGACGATGAAGATCCGGGCGAAGACCGGGAAGGTTATCCGTACAAGGGGTGGTTCTGGGGGGCCTACGACTGGGGCGGGCATCGGAGCATGAAGTTGAAGGCTTATACCGGTAACACGCTTGCTTACCAGGGGGGTACCCGGGGGAGCGCGAGCGGGCGCCTGGATTCGCATCGGTCGTACTGGTGGCAACATGACTACTTTGCGCACGTAGGGCAGCGCGGGCCGGAGGATTTTCAGTATGGGCGGTGGTTGGCGTTTGAGTGGTATATCGAAGAGCAGGGGGGATTCGATGGGCGCTGGGTGCAGTTGTTTGAGGATTGAGGAACGCGTCTCCGTTCCGAACCGGGCCGGTGTCCGCAGTTGTTTGGGGATTGAGGAGCTGCTTACGGATCGGGGGGTGTCCGCGGTGGAACCGGGCGCAGGCCGAGGAGCACCCATTCCTGAAAGTGTCGTGTTGTAGGATATTGCGCACCGAAGCCTGCGCGATTGCCGATGCGCTGTATCTCTGTCGACCTGGAAGTTCGAAAGCGCAGCCAGCGCATATACGCGCTGGCCGCCGTTGACCAAAAGACGGGCGCAACGCTGACCTTCGGAGAACGGCGGCTGCGTACCCTCGGTGTGGACGCCGCATTGCAGCAGGTCGACGAATTCGCGGCGCGTGGCGATTGCCTCGTCGGTCACAAACTGATCCATTTCGATCTCGAACACCTCAGGGCTGCCGCGCCGGGGCTCGATTTGCTGCGTATGCCGGCTCTGGATACCCTTAAGCTCAGTCCCCTGGCGTTCCCTGCCAATCCCTACCACCACCTCGTCAAGCACTATCGGGACGGCGGATTGGTTCGCGGACAGATCAACAATCCCGAACTGGATGCGCGGCTGGCGTTGCACCTGCTGGCCGACGAGCGGGACGCGTTCGGACGAACCGATCCCGTTCTGCTCCTTGCCTGGCACTGGCTGACCACGCGATCCCCGGAGAGCCAAGGCTTTGACGCCTTTTTCGGTGAAGTGCGCGGCGCCGGATGTCCCGCCGATGGGGAGGCTCGAGCCGCCATGCGACAGCGCCTCGATGGAGTGGTGTGTGTCACCCACAGCGAAGAGGCGATGGCTGCCTCGCAGGGTGGCTGGCCATTGGCTTATGCGCTGGCCTGGCTGTCCGTCGCGGGCGGCAACTCGGTGATGCCGCCCTGGGTCCGCCATGAGTTTCCCGAATCGGGTCGCCTGGTCAGCCGCCTTCGCGATACGCCGTGCGCGGATGCGGGCTGTGCCTGGTGCCGCCGGAGACACAACGCGACCGGGGAACTCAAACGCTGGTTCGGCTTCGATGGCTTTCGCCCGGAACCTTCGACCGACGACGGCGGGTCCATGCAACAGGCGATCGTGGAGACGGCCATGGCGGGCGGCCATGTGCTGGGTCTCCTGCCCACGGGCGCCGGTAAATCGCTCTGCTATCAGGTGCCCGCCCTTTCGCGCTACGACAAGACCGGCGCGCTTACCGTGGTGGTCTCTCCCCTGGTGGCGTTGATGGCCGACCAGGTGGCGGGGCTCGAGGCGCGGGGCATCGGTTCCTGCGTCACGGTCAATGGCATGCTGTCGATGCCGGAACGCGCCGATGCTCTGGACCGCGTTCGCCTGGGCGATGCGGCCATCGTGCTGATCTCGCCGGAACAACTGCGCAACCGGTCGCTGCGCCGTGCGCTCGCCCAGCGCGAGATCGGTGCCTGGGTACTCGATGAAGCCCATTGCCTGTCCCGCTGGGGCCACGACTTTCGTCCCGACTACCGCTACGTCGGACGATTCATCCGGGAACGCGCCGGGAACCGGCAACCGGGGAACACGGCAGAACGGACTTCCGGTGCGGAACACCCGCTGCCGATTCCTTCGGTAATCGGCCTGACCGCCACCGCCAAGCCCGACGTTGTGCGGGACATTCAGGACTACTTCCGCAAGGAACTCGGCATCGAGTTTCAGATATTCAACGGTGGCGCCCGGCGGGAGAACCTCGATTTCGTGGTCATCAATACGGATTCGGCGCACAAGTTCGAGGATATCCACCGGGCGCTCATGGCCGATCTACCTACAGACCGGCCGGGCGGCGCGATCGTCTACTGCGCGACCCGGCGGCATTGCGAAGACGTCGCGGAATACCTCATCCGCAAAGACCTGGCCGCTGCCCATTTCCATGCCGGACTGCAACCCGAGACCAAGAAGCTTACCCAGCAGCGTTTCATCGACGGCGAATTGCGGGTGATTGTCGCCACCAACGCTTTCGGCATGGGCATCGACAAACCCGATGTCCGGCTGGTGATTCACGCGGATATCCCGGGGTCGCTGGAGAACTTCCTGCAGGAAGCAGGGCGCGCCGGGCGCGACCGGGAACTCGCGCGATGCGTGCTGCTGTATACCCAGGAGGATGTGGAACGGCAGTTCGGCATGTCGGCCCGCTCGCGCCTGACCCGCCGTGAGATCCATGGGATTCTCAAGGCGCTGCGCAATCTTGACCGCAAGGATCGTCTAGAGGGAGAGGTGGTCGCGACACCCGGCGAGATCTTGCGTGAAGACGAAGACAGCGCCTTCAAACGCGAGGACACAACCGATGACACCCGTGTCAAGACCGCCGTCGCCTGGCTGGAAGAAGCGCGCCTGGTAACGCGGGAGGAGAATCGCGCCCAGGTCTTTCCGTCGTCGTTGCGCGTGAATTCCGTGGCCGATGCCCGGAAGAAGCTTGCTGGCGTGACCAGCCTGACGGAGTTGCGCCGGGAGCAGTTGACGAAGATCGTCGTCAAACTTCTGGATGCGGACCCGGACGAGGGCATATCGACCGATGAATTGATGGGCGTCACGGGAATGAACTCGGAAGGCGTCCGCGGCGCCCTGTACGACTTGGAGCGCTTGGGCATTGCCAGCAACGACATGGCGATGACGGCGTTCGTGCATGTGGGAACTCCCCGTTCGTCCCGGCAACGGCGCGAGGAAGCCCGGGACCTGGAAACCGCCCTGATCTCTCACATGCGGGAGCGAGCACCGGATCTCGCCCGCGGCGAGCCTTCCTATCTGCATCTGCGGGTGGCCGCGCAGACCCTGAAAGCGGACGGCCTGGCGCATGCCCTGCCGGAGCGCCTGCTGCGAATTGTGCACAGCATCTCCCAGGACGGGCGCGGCGACGACCGGGCCGAGGAAGGCCCGGGCGGCAGCATCGACATGCGCCGTCGGGATGCGGAGACCGTTGCCGTCACCCTGCGCCGGCGCTGGACGAACCTGGAAGCGCTGGCCGAGCGCCGCCGCAACGCCGCAAACCTGCTTCTGGAACATCTTCTCGATGCCTTGCCCGAGGCATCGCGCGGAACCGATCTGCTGGCCGAGACGACGCTTGGCGCCCTGCGGGCGGTATTGGACGAGGACCTTGTGCTCAAGAGCCAGAGCCCGAATCTGGAAAGACTTCTGGAGCGCTCGCTGCTCTGGCTGCACGAGCAGGAAGTGGTACGGCTGAACAAGGGGCTCGCGGTCTTCCGCCCCGCCATGACGATTCTCCTTTCGGAACAGCCCGCTCCCGGGCGCCGGCGGCGCGGGTTTCTCGAAGCGGATTTCGAGCCGCTGAATATTCACTACCGCGAACAGGTGCTGCAGATTCATGTCATGGCCGAGTTCGCGGCCCGTGGACTCGAGGCCATCACCGACGCCATACGCCTGGCGATGGATTATTTCAACTTGGAGCGGGAAGCGTTCCTGGCCCGCTGGCTGCCCGGCCGCGAGGCCGAAACCGCGCGCGAGACCACGCCGGAGACCTGGCGGGCGATCGTGGAAGACCTGAGCCCGGCACAGCGGCGCATTGTCACCGACGACCGGGAACCGACCAACGTGCTGGCGCTTGCCGGGCCGGGTTCGGGCAAGACCCGCGTGCTGGTTCATCGCATCGCCTACCTGCTGCGGGTGCGGCGCGAACACCCGAGGGGCATCCTGGCGCTGGCCTACAATCGTCACGCGGCCGTCGAGATTCGCCGCCGCCTGGCGGCCATGGTGGGCGAAGACGCCAGGGGCGTTACCGTACTCACCTGTCACGCCCTGGCCATGCGCCTGGTCGGCGCAAGCTTCTCGGCAATGCCGATGTCGGACAGCGACCGGTCCGAAAACCTGTTTGCCGAGGTGTTGCGTCAGGCAGTTGACCTGTTGCGCGGCACAGGCCTGCCGCCGGAGGATGCCGATATTCAGCGGGAACGGCTGCTGGCGGGATTCCGATGGATACTGGTGGACGAGTACCAGGATATCGACCAGGATCAATACGACCTGATTTCCGCCCTGGCCGGCCGCACCCTGGATGACGAAGACAGCAAGCTGACCCTGTTCGCCGTCGGCGACGACGACCAGAACATCTACACCTTCAATGGCGCCTCGGTGGAATTCATCCGCCGTTTCAACCAGGACTACGCCGCGCGCCCGGTATGGTTGACGGAAAACTTCCGGTCCACGGCTCACATCATTAACGCAGCCAGCGCATTCATTGAACCTGCCCGGGAACGCATGAAGACGGAGCAACCCATCGAAATCGACCGGAAACGGGCACAGGCAGCGCCGGGCGGGGAATGGTCCACGCGCGACCCGGTCGCCGGCGGCCGGGTGCAGGTTCTGGCGGCCGGCGCCGATGACAGCACACAGGCGGTCGCGGCAGTCGCCGAATTTCGTCGCCTGGCAGCGCTGGCTGCTACTGCCGGCGATTGGAACTGGCGCAAGTGCGCCGTCATTGCCAGGGAATGGCGGACGCTGGATACAGTGCGAAACCTCTGCGAACTGGAAGGTATTCCAGTGCAGATGGCGAATGTCGATGTAACGTACTTCTGGCGGTTGCGGGAAACGCGACAATTGCTCGGTTGGCTGGAAGGCACAGACGATCGGTTGATTACCGCTTCGACGGTCCGCGAATGGCTGGATGCGCAACCTTGCACCGAGTGGATGGAGACGCTGCGCGAGGCTGTGGCCGACTACCGGTTCGATACGGGCGATGCGGAGAACCCCGTCGAGAGTTTTGTGGAGTGGCTGGCGGAATGGGGAAGGGAACTGCGACGGCGGCAGAACGGCTTGCTGTTGCTGTCGGCGCACCGCGCCAAGGGCCTCGAATTCGATCACGTCATCATTCTGGATGGGGAATGGCGCCGCACCGGCCGGGATGAAGATCCGGATGCCTGGCGGCGTCTTTACTATGTGGCCATGACCCGCGCCAGGAAGACACTGGCGCTGGCGAGTTTTTCGGCGTCGAACCGTCCAAGCAGTACGCAAAGGTTCGGCGCATCGGTGCGGAACCCGTGGGAAGTGCGGGATCAACGGTCCGGCTACCCATCGAGTTCGGTTCCCATCCACGAATTGAGCGGTCATCCCTCTGTGCTGAATCGCGCACCGATTGCGCCTGAACGGGTGGTGCCGCCCGGCCTGGACGTGCGCCGGGAAACGCTGGCGCTCAAATCGATCAATTTGAGTTATGCCGGCCGGCGTGACGCCAGGCACCGGATTCATAATGCCATTCGTCGACTCCGACCGGGCGATGAACTCAGGGTAGGAACCGAATCTGCTCCCTGGGAGTTGACAACCGCAAAGGGCCAGACGGTCGGCCGCCTGGCAAAGCAGTACCAGGCGCCCGGGCAGATTCGTTCCGCCCGCGTACATGCCCTTGTGAACTGGCGGCGCGAAGACAGCGAACCGGAGTATCGCGAGGGTTTGCGGTGCGACGAGTGGGAGGTGGTGGTGCCGGAACTGGTTTTTGAATGAACCGGGTGCGGGCACCTGGAACCTGAAACCGTGGGCCGGCTGTATACTCGGTGCCCTGATGGCCATGCCCTCAATCAGGCATTGCAACCTGCGCATTACCGTTTGGCTGCCATCTGATATTGGTGAGAAGCCGTGATCGCGCGTTGGTTGCTCACGGTGCTGCTTTCCAGCGCGGCTGCAGCCGGGCTTTGCCAGCCGGAATACCAGGAAGTGGAGTGGCCGGTGCCCGCGAGGACCGCGGTGGACTCCCCGTCGCCGTGGCACTGGGGCGAGGTCGTCGGGGTCGCCACGACGGCGCGGGACACGGTGCTCGTGCTGCACCGTGGGGCGCTGCCCATCATGGAATTCGATGTGGCGGGGCGTTTTCTTCGAGCCTGGGGAGAAGGGCTGATCGGCGAAGGCAAGGTGACGCTGGTCGCTCCGCAACACCGGGCGCCGGGGGCCTCGGCGTACGCGGCGGTTTACGGGCCGGCGGGGTGTCATGCCTGCGGCGCCCATTCGATACGGGTCGACCCGCGTGGCAACATCTGGGTTGTCGATGCCGGCGGTCATGTCGTATCCAAGATGGATGCTCAGGGCAGAGTCGTCCTGCAACTGGGTGAGCAAGGCACCGCGGGAACCGATCGCCAACACTTCAATCTGCCTACGGATGTGGCATTTGCGCCCGGCGGCGAGATTTATGTCAGCGATGGTTACGGGAACGCGCGAATCGTGAAGTTTTCAAGCGATGGCGATTATCTGCTCGAATGGGGTTCCCGGGGCTCGGGGCCCGGCGAGTTCGGGCTTCCTCACAACCTGGCGACCGATGCGTCCGGACGGGTTTATGTGACCGACCGGGACAATCAGAGAATTCAGGTGTTCGACGCCCAGGGCGGGTACCTGGACGAATGGAATGAAATCGGGCCGGTTTCCAATCTGTTCATGACGAGGGATCAGCGGGTTTGGGCTGGCAGCGTCTTGCGGAATCCCGATGGCTCAGAAGTCGCAAGGCTAGCTCTGGATGCCGGAGGCCACGGCACTACGGTTGCGGGATCGGGTGCTGTCTTCGTCGCGCAACTCAGCGGTCAGGTGCAGAAATTCGTGCGCAAATAAAAGTTCTCTTGGGGTCAACATACGAGGAGAAGACATCCCCCTGTTTTGAAAAACGCTGAAAGGTGCGGTCGATTTATCTCAGGAGGTAATCGAGATGGCAAAGAGCAAACAGTATTCGGCTGAGTTCAAGGAAAAGGTGGCGCTTGCGCCAGTCCATCTTTCGCACGGGATGCTTTGACCCGGCGCGGGAGCGTGGCTCTCCACCGGGCGCGTTTACCGCACGTTCGTTTGGGGAATTACACAGATAACTAGCCGAGCCTTGGTGTTACCCTAAAAGAGTGAACCCCCGATGACGCCAATCATCGGGGGTTCTGAACCACGCAAGATTTTGCACGGCGCGTGGCGGATGAAGAATTCTATTGACATCCATCCCGCCTAACAACTTCCGCGTACAGATGTAAAAAGCCCGCCCCCTTGCGGGAGCGGGCTTGTTGGGTACGTCCAGTTTGGATTTCCCCAGGCTGAGTGACAGAATGTGCAATGTGCGGGGTTTGCAACCCCTGGCTCCAGTGTAACCCCACCGGTAGCGGGTTCGACTCCCGCCTCAGCCTCCAGTTCACGGCATCCGTTGCAACAGGGCGTCAGCCCTCAGATACCGCTTCCTGTTCTTTCATTCCCAATTGTAGTTTGTTTCGCCTCATCGGATCGGGTTTCTTGGCCGCCGCGAACATCGCCTTGGCGACCCGCTCGGGGCTGGCGTCCAGCTTGATCTGGCGGGTCGTCGGCCGCCCGCGCGCACCTTTCTGCTTGTTGGGATCGTCTTTCATGACGCCCTCAGGTTCCGATCCACGCGGCAATTATACCAAAGATTAATTATCTTTAACTAACGAGCCGGGCGGCGTATCTTTGCGCGGTCGCTGTGCCGCACAGGGAGGTTCTATGGGCGAAGACCAGAAAAACGGCCTGTTGATCGGCCTCATCGTGGCAGTCGTGCTGCTGTTATTTGTGTCGCCGTTCAGTCGCGGGCAGACGCCCCTGTCGGATGAGGCGGCCAACAAGGCCGTAGATTACATGATCCTGCGTTGTCGGGCCGAGGATGCCCTTGTCGATTTTCAGAATCGCTTGTCTGCCCTATCGTCGAATCCCGAGAAGATCGAGCGTACCACGCAACGCGAATGCCTTGATCAGCAATCCAAAGCCTTATCGAAGCTGCGTAGTTATTCGACAACGGATGGCGAAATCGTGAGCGCGTGCCACGACAAATCCGAGCAAGCGTCGCAGGCGATGGTTGACACCTTCCAGACTCTGGCCAACGGCGCCCTAGAGCAGTCCGAATTCGCGGCAATGGTCGATTATAAGAATGTCAGTTTTGTCAATGTGCTGACGTGCGTCGAGAATCGCAAACTCGCGATCGACAATCTGACGGGTATTGCCAATCCAACCGAGGAATGAACTATGAGTGAGCAAATACAGGAATTGGCCGCACAAATCGCAGCTCTTAAGCAGCTCGTTTACATTATGTTCGAGAGTCATCCATCGGCTTGCCGAATAGAGATTTCAGGTAGAATGGAGGAGGCTGTCGCTCAGACGAAACAACTAGATAACCCCGAACTTTTGGGACACCCACTCAGCGTCTTGTCGGAGAATATCAAACATATAATCTCTGGCATGTCGCCTCGGGATTCGTCGCCGAAGTGACGATTCTAGTCGGGCTTTTTTCCGCGCCCTTTGATTGATGGGGGCTTGCCCGAGTGATCGAATCGGTAATGTGGACATGAGAAATCCTCCTGACTAAGATGGTCGGGAGGATTCGCATCCGAATTGCGGCGCGGGAAGTGCCAGCTTCCCGCCGCCAAACTAACTCACCAAGTCCTTGTATCGCAACCTCTTGCCCACCATGTGGTGCGCCAGCCACACCATTTGCTTGAGCGTGTCGAGGCCGCGGATGTTGTGGCGGCCGGCAAATTCGTGCACGTAGCGGTCCAGGTGCTTCGGACTGATCTTGTGGAACGCCCCGTGGTAGCCGCGCTTCAAGAGCGCCCAGAAGCTCTCTATGCCGTTCGTATGGGCTTGGCCGCGCACCTATTCGCCGACGCTGTGCTTCACGGTCTCGTGGTTGCGTAAGCCGTTGTAGGCCGTGCTGTCGTCCGTGTAGATCTTGATGCCTGCCTCCGTGTGATCGTGGACGAAACCCTTGAGGGCCGCGCCGGTCGTCTCTTCCGTGACTTGAGCGCGGACCTGATTCAACTCCCGATCTTTCACTCCGACAACCGGAGTCTTGCCCACGGCGCCGCGACCGGCATGGAGTTTCTTGGATTCGTGTTTATTCTTTTCCTTGCCACCGAAGTATGCCTCGTCGACCTCAACCGGTCCAGGCAGCGGCTTGCCGTCGCCCTCCATGAAGGCTTCCCGAATCCGCTGCATCATGAACCAGGCCGATGCCTGGGTGATGCCCAGTTCGCGGTGCAGTTTCATACTGGACGTGCCCTTGATGCCAGTGGTCATCATGTAGATGGCTATGACCCACTTCTGGAGCCCTATTTTGCTCGACTCCATGACGGTGCCCTTGCGGACGCTAAAATGCTGCCGGCAGTCACGGCACCGGTAGGGCATGGGCTTGCGGCTCTTCACCACCGCGACGTTGAGCGATCCGCAATCCGAGCAAAAACGCTCGCCTTCCGGCCACCGCTGGTTTTCGAACCACGCTTCCGCCGCTTGGTTATCGGGGAACATGCGGAACAACTCGATGATCGTGATGCCGTCTCGATCTGATCTGTCGGGGCCGCCGCTCATGTCTAATTCCTGCCGTTGATGTTGGCTAACATTCTACTATAAAATGCCGGAAATGGCTAGTTAGCTGTATAATTCCCTTCGTTTGCCGGAACCGGTGGCATCAAGGCTGCGCCAGGCGGCCTGGTGCGCTCCCGTAGCTCGCGCGGGAACGTCCGATGGAAGCCCGGTCAGCGCTTCACATTGACAAGGTATCTACACTGGATACACTTGAGTGCGGCATGCGGGACGAATCGAGCGACCTGTGCGAGTAGAAACGGAAATCAAGAAGTGGGGCAACAGCCTTGCATTGCGCGTTACCGGCATCATGGCGGAAATGCCGCAATTCGAGGCAGGCACCAGGGTCACGGTGGACGTAAGCAGCGAAGGCCTCGTGGTTAAACCCGCTACTGGGAAGACGGGCACTTTTCGTTTTCCGTACAGCGAAAGCACGCTGCTGGCAAGGATCACGCCGGAAAAAGCGCATGCTGACGCATTGGCAAATCCCACGGGAATGGAGGTCGGCAACTAGTGCTCCGTCAAGCCAAAATCTACGGGTAGGCGCATGGGATTTTTGGTTCCTGGCAAGGCGCGACGACGCCGCATGGCAGGCCCCATGCAAGGAGGAGCAACGCAGTCAGGGGCCAAAAAGACCCGCGAATACCCGTAGATTTTGGCTTGACGGAGCACTAGGTGGCGCCTGCAGGCTACGTCCCTCAACGCGGGGACGTGATTTGGCTCGATTTCGAACCGACCAAAGGCAGGGAGATCGGCAAGTACCGCCCGGCGCTGGTATTGAGTGGCCAAGACTACAATCGCAGGACGGGCTTGCTCATCTGTTGCCCGATCAGCACCAGCATTCGTGGCGCGGCGACGGAGGTGCCGATCGCGAATCTCGACCAACCGTCGGTCGTTGCGGCGAACCTTGTACAAACCCTGGCCTGGAGAGAGCGGAAAGCCAAAAAGATCGTCACCGCGAAACCGGAGGAGTTCCGGGAAACCTTGTTAAGGCTGCTGCCGCTGCTTGGGGCTCTCGAAGTTCTGGGCGAGTGATCGAGTCACATCCATGCGCCAATGGGCCAGCGAAACTGGATTGACGATCCAGGCGATCTATTGCGCCCGGGTATAACCCGAGTCATACTCATTGGATGAAGACCGCCATCTCCATCCGGGACGAAATCTTCGAGGCTGCGGAACGTACCGCGCATGGGCTGGGCATATCCCGCAGCGAACTCTACACGAAGGCGGTTGGGGAATTCGTGGCCCGGCATTCCGCGAAGCGGACAACGGATCGGCTTGACGAGGTGTACCTCGGCGACGACTCGGTCTCGGCGCTCGACCCGGTGCTTGAGGCCCTGCAGTTCCACTCCCTTCCCGCTGAAGACGGGTGGTGAAACGCGGCGATATCCGGTGGGCGGAACTGCCGGCCCCGCGGGGGTCGGAACCGGGCTATCGCCGACCGGTGCTCGTCATTCAATCCGATGATTTCAATCGAAGCCGGATTCGAACCGTAGTCGCCATTGCCCTGACCTCCAATCTGAAACTGGCCGCTGCGCCGGGCAATGTGGCTCTTGCGCGGCGGGGCACCGGATTGACGAGACGATCGGTAGTCAATGTGTCGCAGATCGTTACCCTGGACAGGCGGTTGCTCACTGAGCGGGCGGGCCGCGTTTCCGATGCCGTATTGGAAGAGGTCGAGGAGGGTTTGCGGCTGGTTCTGGGTCTCAAGGCGAAGATTTGACCGGGTCGACCGCCTTGCTCGCCCGCGGTAGCGCGCCAATCCGTTTTGCGGTATTGCGCCACGCCGGGCCATGGCCTGCCGCGTTTCCGGCCAGCGCATGGGCGATCTCATGCAAAATGGTGTCGGTGACCTGTGCCGGCGGGTCGTCCGCCGCATGGTGTCTACCCAGTTGAATGACCTTCTCTTTCTCTTTGCACAAGCCGATGGTTCGCCGCGCGGCACTGAAGCGGAAAGTCCAGCCCCCGAGCCCGTGCCGGTCCATGAGTTCCCGGGCCTCGCGAGCCACTTCGAGCAGCCGTTCGCCGCGGCCGTTGCGGCGTTGTCCGTTCCGGGGTTCGAGCAGTGCATACGGCACCCGCCACAATTGCGGCCCCTGGCGCACCGTCGCGGTTCTCTGATTGAGTTTCTCGACGATCCCGGTCATTCTCGATCGACCTTGCACCGGGAACGTCACGTCGTCACCGATATCGAACTGGGCCTGTATCCGGTCTGCTTCAGTCAAGTCTCTGCAACCGTGCGCTTTCTTTCGAAGTGTTCCGTATCATCGCCCAAGGAGACGCGCGAGTGAACGTTGCGATACTGGAATGCCCGCCTTCCCGGCGCGGCGGTCTCGATTTGACGCCCGCTCCAAATCGTTCCCGGATTGGTGATGCTTCTCCCTGTAGAATGGCTCCATGAACATCCTGATTACGGGCATGAGCGGCCTGATCGGCGGCGTAGCGCGGGAGCGGCTGGCGCCCCACGCGCAACTTTCCGCGCTCAATCGCAGTGCGGTGGCAGGCATCCCCACCACCCGGGCCGATCTGGCGGACTTCGAGGCCATTCGGCCGGCGTTCGACGATCAGCACACGGTCGTCCACCTCGCCGCCAAGGCCGGCAACCACTACCCTTGGGATGAACTCCTGCAGACCAATGTCGTCGGCACCCGCAACGTGGTTGAGGCGGCGCGGGACGCTGGCTGTAAGCGGCTCATCTTCGCAAGCAGCGGCGCGACCGTAACGGGCTGGGAACACGACGAACCGTACAAGGCCCTCGCGGAAGGCCGCTACGGCGATGTTCCGGATAGCTGGACGACGATCCGCCACGACATGCCGGCGCGGACGCGCGGAACCTACGGCGCCACCAAGGTCTGGGGCGAGGCGCTCTGCCGCGATGCCGCCGATTCGTCGCAGCTTTCGGTATTGTGCCTCCGTATCGGCTATGTCAATGCGGAGGACCGCCCGTTGCATCCACGGCACTTCTGTGTGTGGTGTTCCCAGCGCGATGTCGCCGAGGCCATTGCCCTCGCTGTCGAGGCGCCTCCCGAACTGCGTTTCGACGTGTTTTTCGTGAACTCCCGCAACCGCTGGGGATATCGCGACCTCAACCACGCTGAGGAAGCGGTGGGATTCGTGCCCCGGGACGCCGCGGAAGACCATCGTTGAGCCATTCCGTTCGCAGCCATCTCCGGCTGGAGATCGATGCCTACGATGCGACCATTCGCCGATTCATCCCCGGCTACGAAGAAGGATTGAAAAGAGCCGCCCGGGAGATTGCAGGTATTTGTCCCAGGCTCGTACTCGACCTGGGTGCCGGAACCGGCGCTCTGAGCGAAGCGATATTGGAGCACGATAGTGTCGATGCGCTCGAGGCCGTAGACATCGATCCGGAAATGCTGGCCCAGGCGCGCGCACGCCTGGAGCGATTCGGTTCCCGCGCGCGATTCCGTGAAGGCTCGTTCGATGAGCCGCTGCCGGCCTGCGACGCGGTGGCCGCTTCCCTGGCGCTGCACCACGTTCCCACGATGGAACGGAAAGGCGAACTCTTCCGGCGCATCTACCGGGCGCTACGGCCGGGAGGCGTGTTCGTGAATGCGGATGTGGCCATCGGCGCAGACGCGGCGGAACGGGATCGAAGCTATGGCCTTTGGGCGAAACACATGGCTGCGTGCGGTATCGAAGAACGGCGCGCATGGCGGCATTTCCACGAGTGGGCGGAGGAGGACACCTACTTCCCATTGGAGGACGAGCTTGCCGCGATGCGCCTGGCGGGATTTCGCGCGGATTGCGTGTGGCGCTGTTGCCCGAATTCGGTGACGGTCGGCCGCAAGGACTGAGCGCCGGCCGAAGCCTTCAGCCCCGTTTCCAGGCCTCGGCGAACCGGACCATTGCCTCCATGTGCTCCGCGGGGCTCAATCCCAGGTCCAGCGTTGCCAGCGCGATATGCGTTGCGCCTGCCTCCCCCCAGGACCGCCCGCGCGCCGCCCAGGCGGCGGCATCGAAGCGCTCGAATCCATCGACTCCGATCAGGCTGACCAGCATCGACACCGCAATGGCCGACGGGTCGCGGCCGGAGGCGCGGGCTGCGGCGTGCACGATTCTGAGCCGCCGCTCAAGGTCTGCGGGAGTAAGGATGCGATTCGGATCCTGCCATCGTTTGGGGCTTCCGGCCGCCGTCAGCCAGCCGTCGGCGAGGCGACCGGTGCGTTCGAGTACGGCATCTGCCCAGCCGCCCATCCAGATCGGTATGGAGCGGTTCGGGCGCGGCGCGATGCCGGCGGCCGGGATCCGGTCGAAAGTACCGTCGAAATCCAGCAGCGGTTCCGACCAGAGGCGCCGCAATAGAGGTATCTGTTCCTCCATGCGCGCGCCGCGCCGGTGAAAATCCTGGCCCAACCCGATGTATTCCACCTGATTCCATCCGATGCCCACGCCGAGCACCAGGCGCCCGCCCGAAACGAAGTCGAGCGTCGCGGCCTGCTTGGCGACCAGCGCCGTGGGCCGTTGCGGCAGCACGAGAATACCGGTAACCAGTTCCATCTTCGCGGTCACCGCCGAGAGGTAGCCAAACAGGACGAAGGGCTCGTGAAATTCGGTTTCCCAAGTGTAGGGACCGCTCAGTTCATGGGCGTTCGGATCGGCGCCCAGTACATGCTCGTAAAGGATCAGTTGCTGATAACCCAACTCTTCGGCGGTAGTCGCGAACTCCCGGATCAGCCCGAGGTCGGAGCCGAATTCAGTCTGCGGATAGACGATTCCGAGCTTCATCGACGCACCTCGCACATGGGACACCCGCCTTCCTCTCAGATTCGTCAGCGACAATACTCCAATGACGAATGGAGAGTGAAGAGTGGGGTATCCCCAATCCTCCCACCAGGACGGCGCCTCGACGCCCTCGCGACGCAAGTTGCTGAGCGATGCGGGCTGATCCTCTCCCAGACAGCAACAAGGGAGGGTGTGCGAAGTCATCCGAATCACTTGCAGAAGAAACTGGATAATCTTTATGACTGGTCGTAAAATCCGTCCAACTAATCCGCGTGAGCGGCACGAATGAAAACCATCGGTGCAGCGAAATTCAAGGAACAGTGTCTGGCATTGCTCGATCAACTCGATGCCGAGGGCTGGGTCGTGACCAAGCACGGCCGTCCGGTGGCACGGGTGCTGCCCTACGAGCGACGGTATGCGCCCCTCATCGGCAGCTTGCGGCAAAAGATCGAGTTGCGAGGTGACATTCTGGCCACCGGGGTACATTGGAACGCGGATGCTGAATCTTGATACGCACATTCTCCTATACGCACTCCGTGGCGAACTTCGGTCTCGGGAGCGGGCGTTGCTGGAGAATGACGATTGGAGTCTCTCGGCCATCGTTCCCTGGGAATTGGCCAAGCTTGTTCAGCTAGGGCGAATCGACATGGATCTGGAAGACCGCGAGGTCATGCGCACGTTGAACGGCATACACCTGTGGCCGATAGATTTCACGATTGCCCGTGCGTCTACCCGACTGGATTTTGCGGGTGACCCGGCCGATGAGCTCATTGCCGCAACCAGCATCGTGCACGAGATACCCCTGCTCACTCGAGACCGCGCCATGCTCCGTTCAAAGATCGTTCCGTTGGCTTAGCGAAGGCAGTCGGGCGTTGACCCCGAAGGGCTGTTTTGCGCGTATCTGCGTGGGTGCGGCGTGTGGGCGAAGGGGGCTTGATCGTGGCGCCGCGGGAGATGCTGGCCGGCCAGGGACCGGCACGTAAGGAATTCCAGGGGACTATCCGGCGGTGGACAGCTCAAGCCTTCAACCTGGCCGACGCATCTTTGTAAACGGTTCCAGCAACGAACCCTCGGATCTGCTTGAAGCGCTGAGGAGGGCAGCGTTGCCGCACAATCTCCACTTCATCCAGTTTCCACTGGCCGGCTATAACAACGCGGATTTCACCGGGTGGCGCCCCAGTCACCAGATGACAACCATGTTCATGGGGCCCCACCTTCGGGACGCCGACCCGGCACGCCTGCACTTCGTGCCCATGCATATGCGTGCCATCCATGACTATCTCAGCCGCAATGTCGACCTAGTATCCTGGGTCACAAATACGTTGGATTCAGGACGGCCCTTTTGGCCGCTGGCCGCGTTGCGCCTCCTCCCGTGGTGGTAAGCCACTGCTCGTCGGCGCGCCTTGCCAGCGACTAAAAAGACCCGCGAATACCCGTAGATTCTGGCTTGACGGAGCACTAGCCCTCGTTCAGGTCGCCGGGGGCGGGACGGGCACCCGACCGGGCGGCCCCTGCGTTTCAATCATCGTTCGGCACATCGCTTGGCCGGTCACACTACCCCCGCGTCGCGGAATGCGGCGATCTCCTCGTCCGAATATCCCGCCTCATGCAGGATCTCGTCGGTGTGCTCGCCGAGTTCCGGCGCCGCGGCGCCCGGCGCAAGCGGCGTCTCGCTCATTCGAATGGGCGTCCCCACAACCCGGCGCACGTTACCTTCGGCGTCCCGCGTCTCTGCGAAATAGCCGTTTTCCCAGGCGCCCGGATCCTCGACGACTTGCCGGTAGTCGCGGACCGGTGCGTGACGCACGTCGATGCCGTCGAACGCCGCGCACCATTCGTCCGTGGTGCGCGTCCTGAAAGTCTTTTCGAGTTCTTCGGCCAGCCATCGAATATCCTCCGGGGTCGCCGATGCGGGCTGCAGGCGATCCTCCACCGCCAGGTCCGCGCGGTCGAGGGCGATGTAGAAGGCGTCCATTGCCTCCGGCGCCACACCGACAAGGCCGAGCCAACCATCGGCGGTCTCGAAAATGCGGTACGTCGGAACGAGCAGGGCGTGCCCGTAGTTGGCGCGGCCCGGCGCCTTGCCGTTCAGGAAGAACGCGGTGTATTCGCAAGCCTGGGCCCAGATCTGCCCGCCCAGCAGCGATACTTCCACGCGCTGCCCGCGGCCCGTTTGCTGTCGAGCGTGCAGCGCGGCAAGAATGCCGGCCACCAGGTTCAGCGAGCCGATATGGTCGGCAATCGTCACACCAACCGGCGACGGTGGATCGCCGTCGCGGCCGATGGTGCTGATGAGCCCTCCCGAGGCCTGGCCGGCAAGGTCCGCGCCCTTGCGTTTTGCATCCGGTCCGACGGGCCCGAACGTACTCCCCGCGGCCCAGACGATTCCGGGATTGCATTCAGCGAGGTCTTCGTAACCGAGCCCCCACGCATCGAGCGTTCCCGGCCGGAAGTTGCTCAGTACGACATCCGCGGATTCGGCCAGCCTGCGGAACACGCCCACGCCCGCCGGCCGGCGCAAGTCCAGGGTCAAACCCCGCTTGCCGCGATTGCTGCCGATAAACCACGGGCTGCGAAAATCCTCGGGCGACAGCGGCAGAAAGCGGGCACGATCGCCGAAACCCGGCAATTCGACCTTGACGACATCCGCCCCCATGTCCGACAGCATGGCGCCGGCCTGGGGGCCCTGTACCAATATACCCACATCGAGAACGCGGATACCGTTCAAGGGTCCGGGCACGGTTCAACCTCCCTGTGTGTGAAATCGCCCTCAACGCCCCTGACGCATCGGGCTCACCGGGAACCTACCAGAGACTGCGGAACCCGGCTACAAAGACCTGGCGAAACCCACGATCGAGCGCAGGGTTTCCTCGCAAACCTCCGGCAGCACATCGAAAAACTCGTCTGCCGAGTGGCTGGTGCCGTGCACCGTGCGGCCGATGGCCGGGACGCCGACCGCGGCAAGTTTGCGGTAGTAGGCGATGCCCTCGTCACGCAGCGGATCGAGTTCGTTCACGGAAATCACGTGAGGCGGCAGGCCCTCCAGGTCTCCGGTCGAGGCGTGGTACGGCCAGGCCAGCGGATTGGCGCCGTGCTCGCCGGCGGGGTCGTAGACCTTGACCAGGCCGGCCATCATCGAGCATGCGAGCGATCCGTAGTCGTTATTTTCGCGTAGCGAGGGGAGGTGCGCGGGCGGGTCGGCGTAGCTGCCGCAGATATAGGGGCACATGGCGTAAACCCCGTCGATTTCATCGATCCAGCCTTCCCGGTTGGCCCGCAGAGCCGTTGCCAGGGAGAGGTTGCCGCCGCCCGATTCCCCTGAGAGCGTAATCGTGGAAATGCCCAGGCGCGCTTTGTTGGCGTACAGCCAGCGAACCGCGCTGACGCAGTCGTTCAGGCCGGTGGGAAAGGGGTGATCGCCCAATCGCCCGCCGGCGTTGCGGAATTCCACACCCACCACGACGGCCCCCTTGTCGGCGAGACTGTCGCGCCAGCGGATGAATTCCGGTGCGGCCGCGCTCAGTATCGCCATGCCGCCGCCGTGGATGTGTACGATGCAGGGCGTGGGCCCATCGGCAGCGACGGGTTTGTGAACGAAGAGTTGTATCTCGTTGCCGTCCATGCCGGTAACGGCCTCGGTTGAGGAGGCTACCGTGTCGAAGACCGGCAGGTTATCCAGAAGCTCTGGATGTCCCGCGGCCATTGCTTCATCCAGGGCCGAACAATAAGCCAGGCATTCTTCGTATGAGGAATCGCCGTTGATCGGGGCGACCCCGGGGGGACGCATGTCGAGCAGGTCGGCGACCGCTCTCAGCCGCGGGTCGGCACGCTCGTCGTCGGCGAGGCTGGCGTTGGGGTTGCCGAGCCTGCCGGGCAGGCGGGGATTGGATTCGCTCATCGGGTTTTCCTGTGGGCTGGCTTCATCCGTCGTTCAGGATCGCAATTTTGAAAGCAATTTTACGCAATCGCCTGAATTCCGAGACTCCGTTACGGATCATTATTCAAGGCTAACCTGAAACTCGAGAGGGACGCCAGCCGATGTACGGCTTGCGGCTATCGCGCCCCAGCGGCTAGCATAACCGCCCGGCCTGGCAGGCGATGGCGAACCGTGTCGGTCCCGGCAAAGATGTGCCGCTCCGGCCTCCAGGCTCGAATGAGCGTGGTAGCGGCAATGGATTCGCAGCCGGATTGTCTGCAGACCGGGTCGCCGATGAGCGCTTTAGCGGAGAGGTGTCCGAGAGGCCGAAGGAGCACGCCTGGAAAGTGTGTATACGGAAACGTATCGAGGGTTCGAATCCCTCCCTCTCCGCCAGATGTAGTTTATAACTATTTGTTTTATTTGACTAATTTAGTCAATATTTCGACGAGTTCCCCGTTTGGTCCCCACATACGGTTCTCTATAGGCCGCCCGCCGGCCACGAATCGCCCCATCGCGTTCCCCCGCGTCTCCCGCCGTTCCGGCCCCTGGTCCCACAAACCATTCGTCATTGCGCCAAAACCGGCGCCACAGCCCGACACGACGGTCCAAAGGCCCTCCGTCGCCCTTCCTTTAACAGTCGCGGGACGCACGCGGAGGCGGACGCTCGCCGGGGCCGGGTGCGCTTCGCGCCCGTCTCCGTCCGCCACCGCGGGATGGCTCCGTCAACGGCCAATCTCCGCAGTGCTTGTAGGCGTTCGTCGCGGCGACCACTCGGACGAGGATGCGCGCGATAGCGGCTGTGGTGACGGCTGCGCGCGGAACGGCATCCCCCGGGGGTAACGGCGGGACAGGCCACGACGGCGTGGCGCCGATCGATCTGGACGCCGGAGGGCGGCGCACCGCGACGAGCCAACTGCGAAGTCGACATGGCCCTCGTCCCCGCATAGTCGCCCGGCGACGCTCCCTCCAACATGCGGCTCACGCCACGACTGGATCTGAGTCATGGCCGCCGCGGAAGCCCCTTCCGCACTCTGTCCTGCATCAGAAACTCTTCGTAGTCCTCACGTGAGTACGCGTTCGGATCGACGACCGCCTTGTCAAGATTGAGGACATTCAGCTTTCCAGACATTTTCATCATATGCAGGTCCCCGCGGCTCACGGGTTTTCCCTTCTCCTGCTTTGCAGACAGCCACTGCGTTCGCGCAATGGTGAACGCTCCGAAATCCGCCAACTGCAGGCCTGGATTATCAACCGACCGCCCGAATCTGAGCCTTCTGCCTTCTATCGCGTCTTCCCAATTCGGCAGGCCGACCATCGAACCAGCCTTGCGCAGTCCCTCATCCGCATAGGCTGGCATCGGCCTAGGAAAATCCGACGGATACTCTACCTTCAGGTATCTGAAATACGTCGCAACCCGCCAACACGTAAGCAACAACCCGTAGTGGGCGACGCTCTTGATGTCCCAGAACTGTCCCGGTTTCGACACTACGCGCGAGAAACGCTCAGCGTGGTCCGTGAACATCGACTCGCTAACCGTCTGGAAGATCACCGGTAGATCGAACGTCTCGAACATCTCAGCCACCAAATTGAATATCTGCATCCGGTCCTTAACCGCTACTCCCTTCCACGGACCTCTTCCGCCGTAGATGTCCGAGCAATGCAGTTCCTCAGCTTCATAGTCCTGCTTGATCCCGGACAACAGTATCCCCATCGCGACGCTCACCGGACCAGAGGCGCGGTGCGGCACAACTACCGCGCACCAGGACTTACGCGACTCGCGCAAAAACGCCGACTTCGACTGACTTCCCGGCGTTCCTGCGTCGTCGATGTAGATTCCCTCTCCTACCATACCCACCAACCTCTCTTGGAACGAACAGCATGCCCGCCGCGACGACGATGCTCGCCAGCGTTCCTCGCTAGTCCCGAACCTGGCTTCGTACCTGGATGCTCGTCAGGCGCCCCTCGAAATACCGACGAAACACGACGTTCTCGGGCCACACCTCCGGCTCCTTCCAGAACGAACCGAGCCTTCCGACGAGACCAGCGATCCAATCCGCCGCCTGCGCAGTCTGATACCGATGGCTCTCCAGCTGGAAGGGCGGTTCGATCAATTGCCGCCTTGGCTCCACTCCGCCGTACATCCCCCGGGCCGCTTCGGTCAGTAGTTCTGCGCGCAGGGGGTGCTCGTCCAGCGCTAGCAGGAATCGCTCGGCCGAAGCATGGTCTTCGCGGCAGAAAAGGTCGAGCCGCCGGATCGCCTCCGCCAGTATGCTCAGGTACATGGCGTTCGCCTCGTGGTTACCGGGATCTGCCGTCTTCCGGATACCGAAATAGAAAACGCGTCCGCCCAGGTTCTGGATCTTATTCAGCAGACGGAACGTCGTCTGCCGCAACTCAGGGTACTGCGTCACGTTCCTGACCGAGTAGAGGCTAGAGCCTTTCTTCTACCAGACGGCCGGGTGCTCTCCCGAGCGCTGGATCTCGAAGTCCAGGAGATCGCACTTGCGTTGGTAGAACCACGTTCCGAAGCCCCTTACGACTTCAAGTGGCATGATGAATCCGGCCAGCCCGAACACAGGACTGTCGTTATGCCTAGGGTCATCTCGGGCGATGTATGGGCCTATGTGGCCAAACTCGTCGAGGTAGGCGATGTACGTCATCGCGGCTCCAAATACACGAAAGCCCGCACTCGCGTGCGGGCCTCGGAAGGAGGGCAGGAATCTCTCCAGCGCCTCGAGTCGAACTGTAGTCCGCCACCAACTCCCAGTCAACTCTCCGTACTGTCCAACGCAAGATGAGGGTGAAGCGGCGGGTTGATTCCAAGGCGAAGTGGGGGTGAAGGGATGTCAGGCGCATCATTTTGGAATGATCGTGGACATCCAAACGCGGCGGCTACGCACCATCGGGCAGCTTTGTGCCTTCAACGAGGGCAACGAGGCGGTGATCTTTCAACCCCAGGATCGGGACGGGGTGTGGGGTGCGAATTACTATTCACGGCACCAACGCTGAGTTGATCGTCAGGCCTTGCGATCAGAGTTCCGGCTTGACTACGATTTAGCGGCAATGCGAGATCTCCTTGTTTTATTCGTTCACTTGGTCGCAACAACCGTCCGTTTGATGCGGCCGGGCGGCGCTCGCGCCATCGTCGCCGAGTCTTTGCTTCTGAAACAGCAGCTTCTGATCGCCACTCGTTCCCGGTGCCGGGCGCCGGACTTGCGCCCACTGGATCGGGTCGTCGTGGGTCTCTGTGCAGAGTTGGTACGGCGCAAGCGCTTGCATCGTTGCGCAATTATTCTGAAGCCCGCCACGATTCTGCGGTTTCAGCGGTTACTGGTGAAGCGTAAGTACAGGGAATTGTTCTCGCCTGAACGACGTGGTCGACCAGGACCAAAGGGTCCTTCTACCGAGTTGATTGCCGCCATCGTGGAGATGAAGCGAAGGAATCCGCGCTTCGGCTACCAACGGATTGCCGATCAGGTGAACTTGGCCTTCGATGTCCCCGTGGACAAACATCTGGTGCGGCGCGTACTCGCCAGGCACTGCCGGCCCAACCCAGGCTCCGGGGGTCCATCCTGGCTGACATTTCTCGGTCACAGCAAGGATAGCCTCTGGAGCGTCGATCTGTTTCGCTGTGAGTCGTTGATCCTTCGAACGCATTGGGTGATGGTTGTGATGGACCAGTACACGCGTCGAATTGTGGGATTTGCCGTGGATTGCGGCTCGCCGGATGGTCCGGCAGTCTGCCGGATGCTTCGTCACATTATGCTCGGCTCGGCGCCGCCCACCTACTTGAGTTCCGACCACGATCCCTTGTTTGAATACCCCCGCTGGAAAGCCAATCTGCGAATTCTCGGGGTGAAAGAGATCAAAACGGTTCCCTTTGTGCCGTTCTCACACCCGTTCGTGGAACGTCTGGTCGGGACAGTCCGGCGCGAATATCTCGACCAGACACCGTATTGGAACGCACGAGACCTCGAAATAAAACTGGATTCGTTCCAGGAATATTACAACCATTATCGGGTGCATCAGAGGCGCGAGGGACAAGTACCCGACCCGAGACCTGGCAGCGAAGACCAGCCAGCAGCTTGCCTCGATGACTACCGTTGGAAATCTCACTGCCGCGGCTTATTTCAACTACCGGTGGCGGCTTGAATAGGAATTCGCACCCCACACCCTCCCGCGAGGGAGTTTCGCAAGAAAGTCCCTTACAATACCGTTCCGCCTGTAACCGTAGCGTTTCAATTGCAAATCGACGAGACCATGGACACTAACCCGCATCGCTCACCAACTTTCGTCGCGAGGGCGTCGAGGCGCCGTGTAAGCGTGGTCGCGCGGACCGCAGGGCGTCGCAGGCGTACTCGACAGTACGTCAAGGCGCCCGGAGGGAGCACGGCCGCGCTTACGCGATGCATCGGCGTCCGCAGCAGGAAGTTGGTGAGCGATGCGGGCTAAGTCCGAACTCGTCTCATCCGACGACGAGCCTCTGATCCTGGTCGATTCCCGCGACCGCGAACTCGGGTACCTGACAAAAGCGGCCTGTCACGATGGTCAAGGACAACTGCACCGGGCGTTCTCCGCATTCATATTCAACGACCGGAGCGAAGTGCTCATGCAGAAGCGCGCGACAGGCAAGCGCCTGTGGCCCTCGTACTGGTCGAATAGCTGTTGTTCCCATCCACGGCGCGGCGAGTCGATGGAATGCGCCGTGCGCCGCCGCGTGGAAGAGGAATTGGGGCTTAAAGCAAGCGCGCTGCTGGACCTGCGGTTCGTCTACAAGTTCGAATATCGGGCACGATTCGGTCAGCTTGGCAGCGAGCACGAATTATGTTCGATCTATTTCGCCCGCACCAGCCAGGAACCCGTGGTGAACACGATGGAGATCGGTGACTGGGCATGGGTCTCGCGCGATGAACTGAGTGATCGTCTTGTGCGACAACCAGGCGAGCATACGCCTTGGCTTACACTGGAATGGGCGGAACTGCTCGAAAATTACGCGGGCGAATTGCCCGGCAACTGATCCGACCCGCCGGTTCCGGTTCCCCATCCGCCCACGCCTTCCTGCGTGTCGTTTCCGGAACATCCACAACAGCCAGAGCTCATCGCGATGAGTCGCCCAAGACTTCAGAATGGCAGGCGCTCATCCAGAGGTCCTGTGCACCGCAAGGCGTTGTATCCTGGCGATGCGTGTTGTGCGGGTTAGCCGCCTTGTCGGCGCTGGACAAGGCGGCGGGGTTCGGTGTTTACTCCACGCACTTGGTTGTCGGGCGCCGTGCCACGGCTGCGGGAACGGTCCTCGAGCCCCGTTGCGCGGGGGGCGAATGTATCCGAGTGACCGGCGCAAAGCGCCGCAATTCCAGGCCGCCACGCGAATAGGGTCTAACGTGGCCCTGAACCTGGAGACCGATCGACATGGCATCCAGTTCGAAATCCGACGAATCCGCGACCGATAAGTCTTCCCGGCAACGTACCGAGCCCAAAGGCAGTTCGCGCATACCCAATTTCTTCCGGATGAGCGTGGCGGAACGCATCGATGCCCTGCATGGCCGGGGACTGCTGGGCGATGAGGATGTCCGCCTGCTCGCCGGCGCCGGGCACACGCTGCGCCTGCCGGTAGCGGACAAGATGATCGAGAACGTGGTGGGCGTATTCGGGCTCCCCATGGGTTTGGCATTGAATTTTTTGGTAAACGGCATCGACTATGTAGTGCCGTTGGCCGTGGAGGAGGCCTCCATCGTTGCCGGACTGTCGGGCATCGGGCGGGTCACGCGCTTGAGCGGTGGATTCAACGCCGCAAGCACCGCGTCGATTCTCATCGGCCAGGTACAGGTCGTCGGCATGGGAGACCCGGCCCGCGCGAAGTCCGCGCTTCTGGAACGCAAGCAGGAAATACTGGCGCTGGCCAATAGCCTGCACCCGAACATGGTGGCCCGGGGCGGTGGCGCAAGGGATGCGGAAGTGCATGTACACACGGGCCCCGGGGGCGAGCACATGGTGGTACTGCACCTGTTGGTCGACACCCGGGAAGCCATGGGGGCCAACCTGGTTAACACGATGTGCGAAGGGGTCGCCACGCTCGTGGAGACCATTACGGGCGGCAAGGTATTTCTGCGCATACTGTCGAACCTCACCGACCGGTCCATTGCCACCGCCAGCACCCGCATTCCCGTCAAGAATCTGGAAGGCAAGGGATACACCGGAGAGCAGGTGCGCGACGGCGTCGTGCTGGCCAGCGATCTGGCCCAGGTAGACCCTTATCGGGCAACTACCCACAACAAAGGCATCATGAACGGCGTAGACGCGTTCGCCATCGCCACCGGCAACGACTGGCGCGCTATCGAAGCGGCGGCACATGCGTACGCCGCACGCAACGGGCGTTATCGGGCGCTGTCGCGCTGGTACAGGAATGAGGATGGGGATCTCGTGGGTGAGATCGAGATTCCCATGCAAGTCGGCACCGTCGGCGGCGCCGTAAAAAACAATCCGGCTGCCCGAATCAGCAATCGGCTGCTCGGTTCGCCCAGCGCTGCCGAATTGGCCGGTCTGATGGCCGCCGTCGGGCTTGCACAGAATCTCGCCGCGCTCCGGGCGCTCGCCACCGACGGCATTCAGAAAGGACACATGACGCTGCACGCGCGTAGCGTCGCGACCTCCGCCGGCGTCTCGGCGTCCGTGTTCGAAGCCGTTGTCGAAGGGCTCATAGAATCCGGCGAAATCAAGGAATGGAAGGCCAGGGAGATCGCCGGGGAACTGGCCCGCGATGCGATGACGCCAGATCGGTCCAAACGCATTTCCGCCTGCGGGAAGGTCATTCTGCTCGGAGAGCACGCCGTGGTTTACGGTAGGCCCGCCATCGCACTGCCGGTCCCGCTGGCCGTCGAAGCGGCGGTTCGCAAGGGTGGCGACGGGGTGCATGTCATCGTGCCCCGTTGGGGATTGGAGCAGCAAGTGAAACCGGGCGTGACGCAAGGCGTCAACGGCGCCGTCAATACAATGCTGGAATCGCTGGACTTGACAGGCGCGGATATGACCATCGAGATCATGCCACACCTGCCCCGCGGCATGGGCCTCGGTGGTTCCGCCGCCCTCGCGGTGGCGGTGATTCGCGCCCTGGGCGAAGCCTACGAATTGGGCCTGGAAGACGACTCGGTCAACCGTTTGGCTTTTGAATGCGAAAAGACTGCCCATGGAACGCCTTCGGGCATTGACAATACCGTCGCGGCCTTCGGCAAGCCGGTCGTTTTCGAGAACGACGGCAACTTCAACTTTCGCGAATTGCGCCTGCCGGAACCGGTACCGCTGGTTCTCGGCCTCACCGGGCGAGAGAGCCTGACCGCCGTCACCGTCGCCCGGGTGCGCGCTGCCTGGCAAGAGCATCCGGACCGTTTCGAGGCAATTTTCGATCAGATAGGACAACTCACGCGATCCGGTCTCGAGGCGCTCGAGCAAGCGCGCTTCCAGGAATTCGGCCAGTTCATGAATCTTTGCCAGGGCTACCTGAACGCCCTGCAGGTGTCCTCCCCGGAACTGGAGGAATTGATCCACGTTTCCAGGGACAACGGCGCCGTCGGCGCAAAACTCACCGGCGGCGGGGGTGGGGGCGCCATGATCGCTCTGTGTCCCGGCACACAGCAGGAGGTGGCGGCCGCCATGGAAACGGCGGGTTACAAGTCGCTGATACTCTCCCTCGGAGGCTGATCCGAGATCCCCGCGGCCGCCATGCACTCACCGCGTGCCCACCGGCGTTCTTCAAGTTCCGGGACCGCGCCCGCCGCCAGTCCTCGGAAAATGCCGTCGTCGCCGAACCGGGCCTTGAATTGCGGACGTCCGCCCCGCCCCCGCCTATGGTGAGCGAGCACGTGCGCGCACGCGGGTGAAAGACCAGCGAGGGCGCGGCCAGCGCGGTCTGTGCCCGGCAGAACCTCCAAAAAGCGGAGGTACGTGATTGAAACGCAATGACATTCAGTGGCTCAACAAGCGACTTGGTGAGATATGCGGGCTGGCCCCTCTGCGACGCTCCTGGCGGGTTGGCGTTTAGTCGTTAGACTTAGTAGGATACGCGCCAATCGGAAGAGTTCATCGGAGTTTGAACGATGAAAGTGCCGTCGGCATACGCTGAGGGGTATGTAAAAGCCAGACTCCAGGATCAGACGACAGCCGACAACTACATCAAGCACACCATGATGGGCGATGCTGTATTGGACCCCATCATGGAGGAACTGTCCTCCGTGCCTCCCAACGACCTGCACCGTTTCATCCAGGCCGGTATCGAGCGGCACGATGACGCTCTGCGCAAGGCGCCGCAGCCGTTGCGCGACTTCTTCGCGAGTCTTGAAGACCCTCCCTGGCTCGACCGGGAGGCTTTTCGCCCCGGGGTTCGCGCCTTCAACATGAACGTGGACCTCATGCTCACCGCTTTCGTGACGGGCGTGCTGGTGGAGGGTTTTTCGACGCTCATCGCCAAGTCTTTCAACATTACCAAGCGAGTGTCGTCGACCAAAAGACGCCTGCAGCAGAACAACCGTCACATGATGGAGATATTCTTTCCAGGCGGCCTTGACAGAGACGGCGACGGATGGAAGTTGTCCACGCGCATTCGCTTCATTCACACTCGAATAAGGACGCTGCTGGCGGAGTCCGGCGACTGGAATCACGAAGCCTGGGGCGCACCGGTAAGCGCGGCGCACCTGGGATACGCCATCTCCGTCTTTTCCCAGCGCCTGTTGGAATACTCGGCATTGGTCGGCGCGCGTTTCAGCAAGGAAGAACAGGACAGTGTCCTCCAGATTTGGCGCTATGCCGGCTATCTCATGGGCATTCCCGAGAGCATTCTCTATTCCGACGGCGCCGATGCGCAGCAAGTCTATAACATCGGCTTCATGTGCGAGCCCCCGGCCGACCCCGATTCGGTGGCCGTGGCGAACACGCTGATCCAGGCCATTCCGACCGTCGCCGATATTACGGACGAGGCGGAACAGCAAAAGCTGGTGCGCTTGGCCTACCGGCTCTCGCGGGCGCTCATAGGGAACGAACTTGCTGACCAATTCGAGTTTCCAAAAAGCGCTTCCATACTCACACTCATCGGTTTCCGGCTAAGACAACGCCTGCAGCGCCTGGCGAAAAGCAGTCAGTTGGTGAGATCGCAGAACTTTACCCAGCTTCTGCAGATCTCGGTATATGACGAGGGCGGGCTGAGCTACAGGATGCCCAACCACGTCTACTCGTCGAAGTCGATCGATTGGTGATGAGGCCCGTAGCAAGGGCAGAACGGCCTCGGTGCGGCAAACGGCGGGAAGATTCGGCCAAGCCGAGGCATTCATCCCGGGTGTTCAGCCTACGATTGCATCCGTGAACTCGCTGCCTCTTGACCTCCTGCGATGAGCAAGCCATAACTGCCGTGTCGCTGGATCGCTACATCGCCGCCATTTTGCGCCTGCGGTGGCTGGTGATTGTATTGGCAACGCTGTTCATGCTGGCCGTGGCGGGCGGCGGCCGTTTTGTCGGCGTCACCAACGACTACCGCAGCCTGTTCAACGAGGGCGACCCCCAGCTCGCCCTGCTCGACGAGTTGGAAAACACCTACTCCGTATCTTATGCGGCGCTGATCGCCGTCGCACCCCGGGAGGGCTCGGTATTCACCCGGGAGACCCTTGGCGCGATTGAGGAGCTGACCGATGCCGCGTGGCGCACGCCCCATTCCACCCGGGTCGACTCGCTCACCAACTTCAACCACAGCGAAGCGTTCGGGGACGATCTGGTCGTCGAGCCGCTTGTCGAAGACGCGGGGTCGCTGACCGATGCCGACTTGCGGCGCATCGAAAGGGCCGCGTTGAACTCGGCCGAAATCGCCGGGCGCCTGGTTTCCCACGACGGGCGCGTCGGCGGGTTGGCGATCAACTTCACCCTGCCGGAACAACAATCCGACGCCGCGGTGGCGGAATTGAACGACCACCTCGACGCCACCCTGGAGGAAGCCCGCGCGGCCTATCCCGACATCGGCTACTACTTGACCGGCGACATCGTCATGAGACGCGCCTTCGCCGACGCCACGGCGGACGATCTCGGCAGCCTGACACCGATCACCTTCCTCGTCATCGCGGTTCTGACGGCGGTGCTGCTGCGTTCTACAGTCGGCACCCTGGCCAACATCATCGTGCTTGTGTTCGTCATCTTGACGACCGTGGGGCTCGCCGGCTGGGTCGGCACAGTATTCAACCCCGCCAATTCCGGCGTACCGATCATCGTCATGACGATCGCCGTCGCGCATTCCGTCCACATCGTCACGGCCACCTTGGCGGGCATGAGCCAGGGCCTGAGCAGAAGCGAGGCGATTGCCGAGTCGCTGCGCAGAAACACCCACCCGGTATTCCTGACGACGGTCACGACCATGATCGGGTTCCTCAGCCTGAATGCCTCCGATTCCCCGTCTTTCCATATCCTGGGCAATCTCGTGGCATTCGGCGTGCTGTGCGCCTTCGCATATTCCATGACGCTGCTGCCGGCGCTACTCTCGGTCCTGCCACTGCGCGCGCGCGCCGTCAGCGATGAACGGCGCGGATTCTTCGACCGGCTCGGTGACTTCGTCGTCGCCCGCCGCACGTTCCTGCTCTGGTTCTTCACGCTTTTGGCGATCGCCTTGGTCGCAGGCATTCCCCGCAATGACGTGACCGACAACTGGACACAGTATCTCGATGAGCGTTACGAGTTTCGGCGCGATACGGACTTCGTCATCGAAAACCTGACCGGTATGGAAACGCTGGAGTACTCGCTGAGCGCGGGAAGCGAGGGCGGCATCACCCAACCCGAATACCTGGGCAGGGTTGACGCCTTTGCGCAATGGTACCGGGCGCAGTCCGAAGTCACTCATGTTCAGGCGTTTCCCGACATCATGAAGCGTCTGAACAAGAACATGCACGGCGACGATCAGGCGTACTACCGGTTGCCCGACAGCCCGGAGCTCGCGGCGCAGTACCTGTTGCTCTACGAACTCTCGCTGCCGTTCGGCAGCGACCTCAACGACCGCATCGATGTTGCCAAATCCGCGACCCGCATGACGGTCGTGCTGGAACGCTTGACGTCCCAGCAACAGCGTGAACTCGATGCACGGGCGCAGGTCTGGCTGCGCGAGAACGCGGCCAATATCGGCGCCCCGGCGTCCGGTGTGAGCATAATCTTCGCGCACCTCTCGCAACGAAATATCACCAGCATGCTGAGTGGCACGATCATGGCCATGGCGCTCATCTCGTTGATTTTGATTCTGGTCTTGAAAAGCGTCCGCCTCGGTCTTGTCAGCCTCGTGCCCAATTTCATTCCCGCGATGATGGCCTTCGGTCTGTGGGGCTACCTGGTCGGCCATCTGGGTCTTTCTGCCTCGGTGGTGACCGCAATGGCCTTCGGCATCATCGTGGACGACACGATTCATTTTCTGAGCAAATATCGCAAGGCGCGCCTTGACGGGCTTGCGGCGCCCGAGGCCGTGCGTGCCACCTTTCACACGGTGGGCCTCGCGCTGGTGACGACAACCGTAGTGTTGGCGGCCGGTTTCCTGGTGTTCGCCTCGTCAGGATTCGAGATCAGTTGGGTGAACGGTTTGCTGGTCTCGAGCACGATTGTCTTCGCGCTGCTCGCCGACTTCCTGCTCCTGCCGCCGCTGCTGATGGCCATTGACCGGAGAAAATCATGAGCCGCCTGCCTGCAAGGGGTACCCTCTCGCGCTCCCCGGCTGAGGGCTCCTTTTCAGCGAGGGGTGCCCCCTCGCGCTCCCCGGCTGAGGGCTCCTTTCCAGCGAGGGGTACCCCTTCGCGCTCCCCGGCTGAGGGCTCTTTTCCAGCGAGGGGTGCCCCCTCGCGCTCCCCGGCTGAGGGCTCCCACCGCGCCCCATCGGCGTTCTTGTTGCCGTTGTTTGGGTCTTGCCTGACGCTGTCGAGTTGCCTGAGCGGCCCGGTACTGGCGGCCTCTGACGATGCGGCCGCTCGGGAACAGGGCCTTGAGATCGCCCGCGAAGCGCGCGCGCGGAAGATCGGCTTCGATAACTTCACCGCGAGCCAGAGTATGGTGCTGCGCAACAAGAAGGGGCAGGAGAGCCGGCGTCGACTGCGCGTCAAGGTGCTTGAGGTCGAGGGGGACGGCGACAAGAGCATGTTTGTATTCGATCAACCGCGCGACGTCCAGGGTACGGCCTTTCTCATCTATGCCCACCAGGTAGACCCCGACGAGCAATGGCTTTATTTGCCCGCTCTGAAACGGGTAAAGCGCATCAGTTCATCGAACCGCTCCGGCTCCTTCATGGGCAGCGAATTCGCCTATGAGGACATGAGCGCCCCGGAGGTAGAGAAGTTCACCTACCGGTACCTGCGCGACGAGTCTTGCGGGGAGGGAGAGGGGTCGCCGCGCCCAGCCACTTTGACGTGCACGGTTTCGGAACGCTCGCCGACGGACTCGAAATCGGGCTACAGCCGGCAGGTGGTCTGGCAGGACAAGGACGAATTTCGTCTCTGGAAAGTGGAGTATTACGACCGCAAGGAAACGCACTTGAAGACGCTCACCCTGAGCAACTACGAGCATTACATGGATAAGTATTGGCAAGCGGGCGAGATGACAATGGTGAATCATGTCACGGGGAAAAGCACCGTTCTGACCTGGAGCGACTACCAGTTCGGAACGGACCTCGATGCCGGCGACTTCACTCAAACAGGTCTGAGACGAGTGCGTTGACGCCAGGCTGCCCTCCTCTGTAGCGAACCTTATTGGTACAGGGGCGCCAATACGATGGACCGGCGGCGTTATAATCGCCTCGCACCTGTTCGGAGATGCTCCTTGCGCCGCCTGCTGTCGACGACCGCTACGGCGATTATCGCACTCTCCTTCGTGTGCGAAGGCTTCGGCGCCGCTACGGTGGCAGGCAGTTTTTTCAGCCTGGAAAACGCGGATCGCGAGCGAGAGAAGAGCTCACGCCAACTGGGCCTGCCGTTGCGCATAGTAGCCGTGGACAGGGGCAGCATACGTGTCTCCCGGATCGTCCCGGAAGGTGCGACAGGCGAAGCCGAGGCTCGAACGTCGGCTAAGCCGGCCAGGACGGCCGGTATCGATGACGATTGGTACTCGGCCGAAGTTTCAGTGGAAACACCAGGCCCTCAGGCCGCGGAAGAGCCGGTTGTTGCCGAAGTTGCCGAATTATCTCCGGCGCTACGGCCGGAAACAACCGCACCCCCTGAAGCCGATACCCCGATGGCAACCCGGGTCCTGCTTGCGGCCAATGCCGTAGCCGCGAGGGAGACCGAACCCGAACCTGCACCCGTCGCCATCGAGCCCGCACCAGTCAGGGATTCCGTGGCCGATCCCTGGATCGCCTTCCACGAGTTTTCAGGGAGCTTTGGTATTGCGGGGCGGTGGTATCCGAATGGCGGCGCTCATCCCGGCCAGCGTTCCCACGGCAACGGCTTCGTGGCGACGCCGGAACTCTATCTTGAAGACGTAGCGGGCAGAAGCTTCACATTGGCGCCGTTCTTCCGCTACGATGCCGCGGACTCCCAGCGCACCCACGCCGACTTGCACGAAGCCTATCTGCTGCTGTTCGGCGAAATCGGCGTTAACGAATGGGAACTGCGTTTGGGGCTGGACCGGGTGTTCTGGGGCGTCACCGAATCGCAACACCTGGTCGATATCGTCAATCAAATCGACCTGGTCGAACATCCGAACGAAAAAGCCCGCCTCGGGCAACTCATGGCCCATCTCACCTGGTCGGGCGATTGGGGCGCGCTGGAACTGTTCGGCATGAGCTGGCACCGCGGGCGCACCTCCGCGGGACGCTCCGGCCGCCCGCGCCTGCCACTCGTCATCGACGATGACCATGCCCTGTATGAAAGCGGGGCCGAAGAGTGGCACGTTGACATCGCCGCCCGATACAGCAACAGCTTCGGACCCTTTGACGTCGGTCTGAGCGCATTCGAGGGCACCAGCCGAGAGCCTTTCCTGTTGCCGGCCGTTAACGATAACGGCGCGCCGATCCTGGCTCCGTATTACGCACAGATTCGCCAGTTCGGATTGGACACCCAGCTCACCACGGGTTCCTGGTTGTTCAAGCTCGAGGCCATTTATCGCGCCGGGGCCCGTAACAATGCAGGCCGGGACGAGGATTTCGCCGCCTTCGTTTTCGGCGGCGAGTACACCCTTTATTCCATTCTGGGCTCGGCCGCCGATCTCAGCCTGCTCGGTGAATGGAATTACGATGAGCGGCGTCGAAAGGCAACCAACAGGTTCCAGAACGACCTGTTCTTTGCCACGCGCCTTGGCTTCAACGACGTCCAGGACACCGAAATGATCGCCGGCGTTCTGACTGACGTGGACTACAACTCGAACTTCATATCGGTCGAATTCAACCGGCGCCTCTCGGACAACTGGTCCGTACACCTGGAGACGGTCATTCTGCTCAACGTCGGCGCAACGGATCTCCTCTATGCAACGCGCCGAGACAGCTTTGTCGGCCTGGACTTGACCTATAACTTCTGACGGGAGCCCTCAGCCCTGGGAAAAGAGCCATGGGTCGCACAGTGCCAAGTCACCGCGCCAGTCAGTCGGTCATCCATCCTGCGTTCGATCCGTCAACCGTCCAGGATGGCGCGCGCGGCCATGTCGCCCGAACGAATCGCGCCCTCAATGGTCGCCGGCAGACCCGTATCGATCCAGTCCCCCGCCAGGTAAACATTGGCGGTCTCGCCGCGCGTGCCCGGGCGGCGTCGCACTCCCCCAGGCGTCTGTGCGAAGGTCGCACGCTTTTCTTTGACGATGCGATACACCGGTAAGCTCTGTCGGCGTAGACCGAGCGCCACGGCGACATCGTTCCAGGTCTTCCAGGCGATCGCCTCGGCGGTCTCGGCGGCCAGCGCGTCGGCAGCGCTCACGGTTACCGAAGCAATGGCGCCACGAACGAACAACCACTGTGCGGTCCCGCCAATTAGTCCAAGGAACGGCAGTTCCGCGGGCAAGCCGGCAGGTTCCGACAAGCGAAAATGAGCATTGACGATGGTGTGGCTCTCCTCCGGCACGGTCAAACCCGGCAGCAGACGCGCCGCGGCGGACGGCGGAACCGCCAGAATCAGGTTTTCGCCGTCATCCAATTCAACCGTAGCCGCGCTGAAGTGAAGCCGTCCGACTCTGCCGCCCTCGCGGGCGACTTCGCGCAATCGGCTCCCGAAACGAACCGCTATGCCTCGCCGCCGCAGCAGTTCCAGCGCCGGGTCGATGAACGCGCCGGAGAGCCCCTGTCTGGCAATGCGCGGCCGGCAGCCTGCTTCTCCTTTTGCGAAGGTCTCGCGCAATACGGGCCACAACAGACCCGCCGCGCCGGCCTTCGCGGATATATTCAATGCCGCCACGGAGAGTGGTTCCCAAAATCTCTCGAACAGGACGCCGCTGCCGCCAACACAGTCGAAGACCGTGCGGTCCGAGCCGGCCAGGGCGAAACGCAGCGCCGACAAATAGTCCCAGGCCCTGGTATCGGGTACGCGTCGTCCGGGAGCGAAGATCCACCAGGGAAGGATTCCTGAATTGGGCCGCAGGTGCCATCGTTGGCCGGTGCGCAGGTCAAGAAACGGGAAACAGGCCGATGCGGGACCGGTCAGCACATCGCCGGCGTCGATGTCCGCCAGGTAACGCATGACAGACCGGTTGCCGCTCAGCAACAGGTGGTTACCGTTATCGATCAAGCAATCGAGCTTGGAGTCGACATAGGAGCGGCAGCGACCGCCCGCCTGGCCGCTGGCCTCATAGAGCGTGACGGCGTGCCCCGCGCGCACCAGCGAGACCGCGGCGGCAAGACCCGCCAAGCCGGCGCCGACGATGTGAGTTCCAGCACGTATCCTGCCAGGCACGACATTGAGCCGCTAACGGCGCGATACCCAACCAGAGGGCGGTCGGCGGGCGCGAACCTGCCTCATTCGTCACCTTTATCCGCGAACAAAAGGTCGAACGAAGCGCTGCCCCAACCCAACGAGAAGGGTCGGCGCGTGCGAGGTTGACCTGTTTGTCACCCTGACTTACCGCGAACAGGAAGTCTAGTGGTCGAACCACCTGGAAATGAGTGGTCAGCGCGTCCACAAGCGTCCAGATGCGCGGCGTCGGCTTGCGGACGTATCCGGCATACGTCAAGAGCCGGCAACGGAGCCGTCAGCCGGGGAGCGCGAGGGGGCACCCCTCGCAGAAAAAGAGCCCTCAGCCCGGGAGCGCGAGGGGGTACCCCTCGCATACAAAGGCTCAGCCCGGGAGCGCGAGGGGGTACCCCTCGCACACAGACAGATGGGTGCTTGTGGGCGCGCCCTGCGGGTGGCCGCCGCAACGCTCCGCGCGGCGTTGCGACCGCTTGAAGTAGGTCGCCTACGTCTGCGCGACCGCGCCTTGCGCGGAACGTTCCGGCGGCCACTGACCACTCATTTCCAGGTGGTTCGACCACTAGGTCAGTCCGTGGCGCAGGGCGAGCCACATCTTCCGCGCGGGCGTCAGGCGAATCGAATCGTCGATACGCTGCCAACCCCGTTCTTCCAGGCGCTCGAGCGTTTCTCGATAAACCGCCATCATCAGTACGGCAGGCTGCATTTTGCGGGATCCAAATTCGCTAATCAGCCGGTCGGCCTCGGCGTAGTAGCGGCGCGCCAAGCCGGCCAGGTCAACGCAAACCGCGGCAAATTGCGGATGCGTGAAGACCCCTTGCAATGGAGTCTCGGCAATCCCGCGTTCGGCAAGCATTTCCAGGGGCACATAAAGCCGCTGCAAACCGGCATCTTCCCGCAGGTCGCGCAATATATTAGTGAGTTGCAGCGCGTTGCCCAGTGTCTCGGCAATCTGCGGCCCGGGATGCCGGGGCACCCCGAACGCGTGTACCGACAGCATGCCAACCGCGCCTGCCACCTTGCGGCAATAGCTCAACAGGTCGTCCAGCTTCCGCATCCGCACCACCGGCGCCGCGTCGGTTTCCACACCATCGATAACCGCCAGGAATTCCTCCCGCGGCAAGGCGAAACGCCGCACTGGTTCCAAGAGCGCCTGCGCCGTCGGCCACCGCGGCTGTCCGGCGTAGAGTCGGGCGATCTCCTTCCGCCAAGCCGCCAGTCCCCGCTTTTTGTCGACTATTTCGCCTGGCTCGTCCGCAACGTCGTCCACCTCGCGGCAAAACGCGTAAATCGCGTACATTGCACGCCGCCGATCCGCCGGCAGTATCTTCATCCCCCAAAGAAACGACGAACTGGATTGCGCGACAACGCGATTCACATGCGCCCACGGCTCGACCCGGTCACGGGTCACCTGTCCGGGCTGGTCCTGGAAACCTTCGAAGTGCGATGGGTGCAGCGACCGGGCAGGTTTCATCGGCCGGTAGTCGCGTTGGCGCTACGGCCACGAGGCCAGACCCTGCGGAACACGACGCTGCCAATTCCGTATACGCAGCATGCCGCATACTGGACCTTGGTCAGTACCACCCGTTCCGCCAAAGGGTCTCGCCGGCGCAGTTCGGCGCTCAGCATCTTGGCGATGTCGATGATCACGGAAGCATCCATGGCAAAACGGGGATCGCGAAGCTTGCCCGGCAATCGTCCGGCCAACGCCAACAGGCCATCGGTCGCGTCGAGACACAGGTCGAACACGCGGCGTAGCGCCTTGGTCGAGCGTCTGCGGTTCAGCACCTCTACGCCAACGCCGGCCTCAGCCATCCAGTCCTGGGGCAGATAGACCCGATCGAGCGATCTGAAGTCGTCCCTGCAGTCCTGCAGGTGGTTCAGCACCTGTAGCGCGCTGCAGAGCGCATCGGAATCCGGATAAGCCGCGGCCGACTCCCCATGCAGGTCGACAAGGTAACGGCCGACGGGCGCGGCGGAGAGATGGCAATAGCCCATGAGATCGTTCCAATTCTCGTAGCGCCCCTTCATTGCATCCTGTTGGAACGCGCGGGTCAGGTCCACGCAATGCCTGTCCGACACCTGCGTGGCGGCCAAGCTGCGGCGCACTTCGTGCGCCTTGCCGAGAGCCGGGTTAGACGTATTTATGCCGCTCACCGCCTTGGCGAATTCATCCAGGCGCCGGATTTTCTCCCCGCGCTGAAGGCTGGCGTTGTCGGCGATGTCGTCGATCGCCCGGGCATAGGCATAAAAGGTCGCAATGTGCGGCCGCAAGCGCGCGGGCACCAACCGGGTAACGATCGGAAAATTTTCATGTTCCAAAGACTTGCCTGACGGCGTCTCCAACATGGTGGCATCGTTCATCGCAAACTTCTCCGAGCGCGTACCCCGTGTTTGAATACTGAAAGAATTTTAAAAAGCATATCGCGAAAACTGCGATGATTTCAATGCCGTCCTGCATGAGACGAACGAGCGCTGAAGCTCTTGGCTGAAATCGATGGTTGACCCGTGTCTAGTGCCGGAATTGATTCCGGCGTGTCAATGTCGATCGATAATTACCGGCATTCGGCGGAAGGCCTCTCCGCCAAATTCAATTAGCACGTTGTTTTAATTGCTATATCCTCCCCCTCCCCAAGCGGCCGCATAGCTGAATCGTCCATAGAAGAAGCACCATCATGTCCGAGACAAAGAGCTACCACATGTCGGCGGAAGACTTCCGCCGACACGGCAAGGAAGTGATCGATTGGATAGCCGATTACTACGAAAGCGTTGACCGGTATCCCGTCCTGTCCCGGGCCAGAGCGGGCGAGATTGCCAACTCCCTGGGCAACGAGATTCCGGCCCGGGGCGAGGGCTTTACCGACATCCTCCGGGATGCCACGGAAAAGATCCTCCCCGGCATCACGCATTGGCAATCGCCCGGATTCCACGCTTACTTCCCCTCCAATACATCGGGGCCTGCCATTCTGGGTGAACTGTTGTCCGCCGGTCTTGGGGTACAGGGCATGCTCTGGTCGACGAGTCCCGCCTGCACCGAGGTCGAGACACGGGTGCTGGATCTGCTCGTCGGGCTACTGGGCCTGCCGGAAGCCTACCGCTCCACGGGTAGCGGCGGGGGCGTCATACAGGACTCTGCCTCCAGCGCCATCCTGTGCGCCCTGATCGCAGCGCGGGAGAGGGATTCCGGGCTGCGCACCAACCGGCAGGGTTGCGACGGCCGGCAAGTCGCCTACTGCTCCACGCAAACACACTCTTCGCTGGAAAAGGCCATGGGCATCGCCGGTCTCGGACGCGGCAACCTGCGGCAGATCGAAGTGGACGAGCACTTCGCCCTCGATGCAGCCAAACTGGCGGCGCAGCTCAAGGCCGACAGAGCCGCCGGACTGCGACCCATATTCGTCTGTGCCACGCTGGGCACGACCTCATCCAATGCGCTGGACCCCATCGCCGCCATCGCCAGGTTCTGTAGTGAAGAAGGCCTCTGGTTCCATATCGACGCGGCCATGTCGGGCACGGCGGCGATCTGTCCGGAATATCGCCACCTGCATGACGGTGTCGAAACTGCCGACAGCTATTGTTTCAACCCCCACAAGTGGATGTTCACGAACTTCGATTGCAGTTGTTTCTGGGTGGCCGACCGCGCGGCATTGATCGGCGCCCTGTCCATTCTCCCGGACTACCTGATCAACGACGCGACGAAGAGCGGCGCGGTGTTCGATTATCGGGACTGGCAGGTGCCGCTGGGCCGCCGCTTTCGAGCGCTGAAGCTCTGGTTCGTGCTGCGCTACTACGGTGTCGAAGGTCTGCAATACCACATTCGCCGGCATATCGAGTTGACCCGGCAACTGGTCGAGTGGATCGAGGCCGACCGGCATTTCGAAATCGCCGCTCCGGCGCCGTTCAACCTGGTCTGTTTTCGCCACCGGGGCAGCGATGGCCTGAACAAGCGGATCATGGCTGACCTCAATGAAAGCGGCGAGATCTTCCTCACCCATACCAGGCTGAATGGCCGCTTCGTATTGCGGCTGTGCATCGGTCAGTCCCGCACCGAGCTCGAACATGTCGAAAAGGCGTGGAATCTGATTGCGGCAACCGCGAAACGGCAACGGAGTGAGGGCAGGTGAAAGCGACAGGAAAGTGAATCGCCAACGCCGCCAACGGTGACCCGGTCGTCCCCGGGTGTGTTCGCTTTGCACCATAGCCCGCATATTGCGCCAAGGGCCGCGATGATCGCCGAGGGCGCGGCCAGCGCAGTTTGTACCCGGAACAACTTTCGAATACTTCGAAACAATCGAGAAAAAACAAACGACGTTCGAGATCTCAATGAGCGGCTTGGTGCAATATGCGGGCTGGACTTCTCTCACTGCCGAGTTTGGACATTTGAGCCAGGAACGGATCGCTTCCATAATGAACGGCCCCCGGCGCCCTGGCTTGCCGAATTCAGGGGGGCGAGAGAGGCCGTTGCTGTGAGAAATTGCCTGGCCAAGTGGACGGTGACAACGCTGGCGCGATATTGTGTTGGTGTCACCGCTTGGCGCGATGCCGGCATCTGCCGCCGATGGCGGAACCGTGGTGCGTGGGAAAATCGCCATGGAACGCGGTCGCGGCCAGCCGGTCTAAGTGGGTGGGATAGCGCCAAATGACCTCCAGGAAATCGCTCGAAACCCTCTCTGCCGCCGTTGACGGCGAGGCGACGGAATCCGAACTTCGGGAAGTGCTCGACGAAGCGAAGGACGATCCGGAACTGCGCGCCGCCTGGACCCGATTCCATTCCATCGGCGCGGCCTTCCGGGGCGAATGGCGTCCCGGCACGAACGCATTGCGCGAGCGCGTGTGGGACGCCTTGCGATCGGAGCCGTTGCAGGCCGCACACGACAGCAGTGAAGCAGTCAAGTCCCTGCATTCCCGCCGGCAGATGGAAGGATTCGCCTTCCTCGGGGGTTTTGTCCTGACGATCCCCACGGCCAACTGGATGATCGGCAACGTGGGCGCAACCTGCGCAGCCGGCGGGCCCTGCCTGATTCCCGTGCTGCCCGGCATCATGGCGCCGAGCAGCGTACTGGTGGTGGGCCTCGCCTTCGTCCTGCGCGACCTGGTACAAAGGCGCCTGGGCGTGCATTGGGCGATCGGCGCCATTCTGCTCGGAGCGGCGCTTTCCGCCATAGTCGCGCCGCCGAGCCTGGTTCTGGCTTCGGCGACGGCCTTCCTGATCTCGGAACTTTGCGACCTCCTCGTCTACACGCCCTTGCAACGCCGCCGGCTGGTACTCGCGGTGTTTGCGAGCAGCATGGTTGGTCTGGTCGTCGACAGCATGCTGTTTCTGAGCCTGGCCTTTGGCAGCCTGGAATTCCTGACCGGTCAGGTCATCGGCAAGTCGTGGCTCGTTGTTCTGGTGCTGCCGCTGATTGCGTATCTGCGCCGCCGCGATGAGCGGCTGGGGTTGCAGCCCGCTTAAGAGTAAAGCATTCCCAAAGTCGCCCCTGCCGCGAATCGATCCCCCGATCCAATCCGAGGAGAGTTTGAGAGATGCTCCATAGACCCGTTGTTTTTGCCTGCCTCGCCGCCCTGTTGCTGTTCGCCGCGGTTCCCGCGTCCGCTCGCGACCTGTCGCCGGTGCGGCCCGAGCGCGTGGGCCTCGCGCCCGAACGGCTGCAGCGCCTGACCGCGCACATGAAGCGCGCCGTGGAGGACGGCGTGATGGCGGGCGGCCTGGGCATGATCGCCCGCCAGGGCAGGGTGGCTTACCGGGAAACCTATGGCATGGCCGACCGGGAGGCCGGCGCACCCATGAACCTGGACACGCTGTTCCGCATCTATTCCATGACGAAACCGGTCACCGGCGTTGCCGTGATGATGCTCTACGAGGAAGGGCGGTTCTTCCTGAACGATCCGGTCGCCCGGTACGTGCCGGAACTCGACGGCCTCGGGGTTGCGGTCGCGACGGCCGATGGCGATCCGGGTCGCGCAGGGGAGGCGCGGCCGGCCGATACCGGCGCTGGCGATGCCGCGGAAATGACGGATACGGCCGATGCCGTGCCGTTGGCGACCAGGGAACCCGCCCGGCAGCCGACCATACGGGACTTGCTCACCCACACGGCCGGGTTCACCTACGGGATATTCGGCGACACGGCGGTGGATGAACTGTACCGCCAGGCCGAGTTGATAACCGGCGACATGACGCTGTCGGAGTTTGTCGTCAGGCTTGGCGCGCTGCCACTGCAATACGATCCGGGTACGCGCTGGCACTACAGCGTGTCGGTCGATGTGCAGGGCGCGCTCGTGCAGGCCGTGTCCGGCATGAGCCTCGGCGAGTTCATGGAATCGCGCATCTTCGGCCCGTTGGGCATGGTCGATACGAGCTTTGTGGTGCCGGAATCGAAGTGGGCGCGCCTTGCGCAGTTGTACAGCCCCGCGGGCACGCCCACGAGCGATGCCTACGATGCCTTCATGACGGAGAACGAATCGACCGGACTGGTTGTCGCCGACGATCGGTGGAACGCAGGCTTTCGAGTCGGGGCCGAATTCGAGAGTGGCGGAGGCGGGCTGGTCTCCACGGCGGCCGACTACCTGCGCTTCTGCCAGATGTTGCTGAACGGCGGTGAACTGGACGGCGTGCGGCTGCTTTCGCCGAAGAGCGTGGCGTTGATGACCGCCGACCACACCGGCCACCTCGTGGGCGATTTCGATAACCCCGGCTATGGCTTCGGGCTTGGTTTTGCCGTGGCGCTCGACCCGGGAGCCATCGGCGAGTTGAGTTCGGCCGGCGAGTACAACTGGGGCGGCGCGGCCGGCACCCGCTTCTGGATCGATCCACGGGAAGCGCTCATCGGCGTCTTCATGGTGCAGAGCATTCCGCACCGGACGCGGCTCGGCAGTGAATTCAAGAATCTCGTCTACCAGGCGATAGTCGACTGACCGGTCCGGCTGGCCCGCATCGCTCACCGACTTTCGTCGCGAGGGCGCGCGGCGTCCGCCTCAAACGGGTTCGAGCTGGTCGAGCCAGTAGGCTTCGTCGTTGCGCCGCCTTATGAAGAAGCGCCCGAGGTCGGCGGCGTCCTTGGCCTGGTGGTAGCGCAGATAGACGAACGCGTCGTCCACTGCCAGGATCTCGACCTTGCCCGTCTCGTGAGACATGCAGAAGCGGGCGCGCCTCGCCAGTCCCGAGCCGCGCCGTAGCGCCTCCTGGAAGATGTTCCAGCCGCG
This sequence comes from Candidatus Azophilus sp., assembly GCA_965220425.1. Lineage (GTDB taxonomy): Bacteria > Pseudomonadota > Gammaproteobacteria > Pseudomonadales > Azotimanducaceae > Azophilus. The sequence continues at coordinate 2,375,484 of OZ244830.1, forward strand.
CACGATCGGCACTTCGTAGGGTTCGTTGCCCGCCGTGGGCCGCCCCTGGAAAAGGTAGTAGGGCGGGCAGCCGATATAGGAGAGCCTCGAATAGAGTTCGGCCAGCGTGGCCGGATCGTCATTGATTCCCTTGATCAGGGGACATTGATTGACGCAGACAACCCCGCTCCCGATGCAGGCGTCGATGCCGGCGACGGCGGGTTCGGTGAGTTCCCGGGGATGGTCGAAGTGCGCCATCAGGTAGATGCGTTTCCCGGGCGTCGAATACTTCCGAAATGCCGCCAGCAGTGCCTGATCGTTCTGGACGCGCCACGGATCGAATGCCGGGATCTTCGAACCGATGCGGATGATCCGCACATGGTCGAATTCACGCAGCGCCTCGAAGATCTCGATCAGCCGCCGCGTGCTCATCAGCAGGGGATCGCCCCCCGTCAGCAGCACGTTGGTGACCTCGGGGTGTTCCGCGATATAGCTCAATCCATCGCTGATGTCCTTTGTCACCTCGTCGTTCTCGTCCATGAACAGGCGCTTTCGGAAACAGTAACGGCAGTAGGCGCCGCAGACCTCGTTGCAGAGCAGCAACACGGTGTCGGTGTACTTGTGCTGCACGCCCCGTACGGGGGTGACGGACGCTTCGTTGCTGGCGTCGAGCCGGCCCCAGTCGGTGAGTTCCTCCTCCCGGGGGATGATCAATTGCCGGATCGGATCGTTTTCGTCGCGCCAGTCAATGAGGCCGAGGTAGTAGTTGTTGGCGCGGAATACATAGCGCTTGACAACTGGATTGAGGCGGGCCGCAAGCTCCGGCGGTATCTCGGGAATCTGATCGACGCGCCTGACATAGCGAACGCGCTTGCTGGCTCGCAGGGGTTGAAGATCTTTTCCATTAGCCCGCGCTTCCACTAAACGCACCGGCCGATCGCTCATTATTCCACCTCCCTTCTCGCATCGCGAGTATAGCGAGTTTTCCACAGGAAGATGACAGCTTGTCCACAGAACGACCTTTTTCCGGACCACAGGGACCGCGCAGGGCGAGTGCATCGGCGTCCGCAGCGGGAAGTTGGTGGCGGATGCGGGTCAAGGTTGCATCCATCGCATCAAGCCTTCCTGCATGCAGGTGGCGATGAGCGCGCCGCTCCGGTCGAAGAAGTAGCCGCGCGCGAGTCCCCGCCCGCCACCGGTCGACTCGACGATCTGCTCGAACAGCAACCATTCGTCCGCCCGGGCGAAACGGTGAAACCACATGGCGTGGTCGAGGCTGGTTCCCAGGAAGTCCGCGTCCTGCCAGCGCAGGCCGTGGGGCAGCATGACGTGGTCGACGAGCGTGGCGTCCGACAGGTAGGCAAGGCCCGCATGGTGGATGGCCGGCGTGTCAGGCAATCGTTCGGGGATGCGCATCCACATCAACTGGCTTTCAGTGACGGCCTCGCCGCGAGGCGCATCCGGCGCATTGATGTAGCGGATGTCGATCGGCCGCTCCATGCCGTCCCAGGTATCCTGCCCGGTCTCCCGCATGGTGAAGGCGCCGTAGGTGAACGGCACGTCTTCGGGCGGGGGCGCCGCCGGCATGGTGGGACGGCCGTAATCGGGTGACCCGGCGGGTACCTGGTAACACACCGCCATGCGGAAAAGCTCCTTGCCCTGTTGGCTTGCCGCGCTCTCCCGCCAGGAGAACGATCGCCCGTCCCGGACCGCATGCACGGTAACGGCCACCGGCAGGTTCACGTCACCGGGCCGCAGAAAGTAGGCATGCAGAGAGTTCACGTGCCGGTCGCCGGCAACCGTCATCTCCGCGGCGGCCAGGCACTGGGCGATGAAATGGCCGCCGAACAGCGCATCCCCACGCTCCGGAGATGCGGGTCCCTCGAACTCGCCGCCGCCAAGGTCGGTCAGCGTCATCAGTTTTTCGAACAACGGGATTTCCTCAAGGGCATTGGGAACCGGCGAGTTTGGCGGGCCTATCCGATTTGCTCAAGTTGACGGCCACTCGTGCGGGTGCGGGGAGCCGCCGCGCCGGCTACGGTCTGTTAGGGGGAACTCATCCGCCGCCGATCCGGCGGCGCCAGAGACGGCGGTAGTGGCGTTCGCTCTCGCGCGCGAGCGGCTCAAGGCGCGCGGGCAGACAGTGTGTCCTGGGCAGGTGGGGTTTGAATCCGGTGGACTCATAGACCGATCGATACCAGTGCTTTGCCCAGACGCCGTCGCTCGGACGGGGTCCGGGCGGCCAGGAAAGCATATTCCCGGTGAATTCGATACCGAGGCCTTCGCACAATGCGCGCAGTATGCCGCGCGGGTTGTCGAGCAGGTCCCGGGCATCGAGGACGAGGGGTGCGCGTTTGCGACGCGAGGCAACGAAATCGAAGATCTCGGCCTGATGCAGGATACCCACGTCTTCCGCGACTACCTCGTCACGTACGTGGGCGTAGGAGGCGATCACCTCCCGGGGATCGCGGATCAGGAAGCAGTTCTCCACCTCGTCCATCCAGGCCCGGTCGATCTCGGGGAGGAGGTGATGGGTCATGTGTTTCTGAAAGAAAAGGGTACGGTTTGAAGGGACATCGCCGATCAGCCGCTCGACGACCCGTCGCCAATCGGTTTCGCCGGCGGCGATGACGTCGGCCGCGCCCGGGTGGTCAGTGCCGGTTGCCGAGAGGTAGAAGGCGTAGAAGGGCTCGTCCGACACGGCGGTGTCTCCCCGGTTTTCCCAGGCGCGCATCAGGGCCGTCGAGAGGTTGCGCGGCCCCGACCACATCGCTATGCGGACCGGCGAAGATTGTCTCGACGTGGTCGTCACGCAGACCGGGCAAAAGCGTGGCGGAGCAACTCCGTTCGCTTCAATGAACGCTCCCGAGTCAGTGAGCCCACACGCTTCATCGAGCCCACACGCTTTAGCGCGCGCACTTGCATTAGCGAGCCCGCTCGCATTAGCGGGCCTACTCGCTCCAGCGGGCGCACTCGCGGTCCATCAATTGGAGATAGAGCGACTGCAAGCGCTTGGTCATGGGCCCGCGCGTCCCGGCGCCGATCGTGCGGCCATCCACGGAAACCACCGGCGCAACGCCGGCGAAGGTACCCGAGACGAACGACTCCTCGGCGCCATAAACGTCCGTCAGGCTGAAATTGCGTTCCTGAACGGGAATCGCGTTCGCCCGGCAAAGGGCGATGACATTGGCCCGGGTGATACCGCCCAGGCAGTAGTCGCCGGAGGATGTCCACACCTCACCCCGCCGGACAATGAAGAAATGCGTCGAGTTGCAGGTGGCGACGAAGCCATGCGGATCGAGCATGAGCGCCTCGTCGGCGCCGGCCTTCGCGGCCTGGATGCAGGCCAGGATGCAGTTGAGCTTGGAGTGGCTGTTGAGTTTGGGGTCCTGCACATCGGCCGGGCCGCGCCGCACGTGAACGGTGAACAGCCGGATCCCCCGGGTGAGCACGGCCGGGTTCGGCGCCTTGTATTCGGGAATGACGACGACCGTGGCCGGGCCGATGGTGACGCGCGGGTCCTGGTACGGCGTCGCCTTCAAACCGCGCGTGACCATCAGGCGGACGTGTACCTTGTCCGCATCCCGGTCCGCTTCCGGATCCTCATGCACCGGCGCCTTGGACTCGCCGGTCATGCCGTTGGCGCGCAAGGTTCCGTAGAGCGCCGCCGTCAGCGCCTCGCGGTCCATCCCAATGTCGAGATCGAGTGCCCTGGCGCCCTCGTAGAGGCGGTCGAGATGGGCGTCGAGAAACGCCACCCGTCCGCGATGGACGCGCAGACCTTCCCAGACGCCGTCACCAAGCACGAAGCCGCTGTCGAAGACGGACACCCTGGCGTCCTCGCGCCGCAGGTGCTCGCCGTTGACGTAGATCAGTACATCGTGATTGCGTGGGTCCTCGCGGTACTCGTGGGTACCCTTGCCCGGCGTATGAGACTGGTCCGGAGCCGCTGCTGGCGTTGACTCTGGCATCGCCACCCGATAGGAGGAGGGCTTACTCCCGGCTTGCCGAGACGAACCGGTCGAAGGCGGCCTGTTCCGATGGGGCGAGTGACTCGTAGGTCCTGGTGGAGAGGTTTGTCAGGTGCCCGGTGGGGCTTTCCAGCAGGCTCATCAATTGGATCTCGCCGTCTGCGGAGACGAACAGCCGCCATTTACCAAATTCCTTCTCCAGGAACCCGAAACTACCGGTGAAGTCGCTGTCGCCGTCCTCAAGTTCCTTGGCGGTGATTTCTCGCGCTTCGGCCGCGGGTATCGTGATTGCTACCGGCGCGTTCTCCGGCGCACCGCCTTTGTCGTTCACGCCGGTGATTTCGACTTCAACATCCGCATCTCCGGGATTGATCAGGCGCAAGCGGCTGACCTGGTCCACGTTTCTTCCGGGATTGAAAATGGCCACCTCGTGTTTCATGGCGGCGACCGGTACGAGGTCGTGCATGCTGGTCAGGAATCCGTCGTCGGTCCGGACGTAGACCAGGGGTTCGATATCGAGTTCGGTGTCGAGTACCAGGCGCCAGTTGCCCATGCCGGCGCCTATGCCTTCTTCCAGGCCGGGTACCTTGTGCGGATTTTTCAGGGGGTTGCCCATCTCCAGGTCGTCGGAATTGAAATGCAGTGTCTGCCTTGCGGCCAGGGTGATCTCTACGGGGGATTCGTCGTTGCGGAGAAATACACGGCCGGAATCGTCGATCGCGCGCACGCTGACGATTCCCGCTTCTTCGGAATGGTTGATGATTCGGACGAACCCCTGCTGCTTGTCGTGAGACGCCGGGATGAAGAGCGGAATGTCGAACGTCGCGGCAACGGCCGCCGGGCAGCATGTCAACCACAGCACCGCGATCGCAAAAGTGATTGCTTTACGCATATCTGCAAGGTTCCAACGAACCGGCCCCTACGTCAAGTCCGCTCGTGCCGGTTCACTCCACCTTCGACGGCCCTTGCCGCCTGAGTTCCACGCCGAATCCACGGCCCTTGACGATGGCGATGTCGCCGAACCTCTCCCGCACCGCGTCCACCACCTCATCGACCTTGCTCACGGCCGGCCCGGCGTCGCCGAACAGGTCGCCTTGCACAACCCGGTGCGCCTCGACGAGACCCTGCGCGCCGATGCCGATCAGCCGGAACGCGCGGCCGTCGGTCTCGCCGGCGAGCAAGGGCTCGGCTGCATTGAACAGTTCATCGGCCGATTGCGTGGCGCTCTTGAGACGGCGCCGCCGGGTGAGAATGCGGAAGTCGGCGGTCTTGAGCTTCAGGGTGACGCCTTCACCCGCAACGCCAGCCTTCTTCATGCGCCGCGCCACCGTCTCGGCCAGTTGCCACAGGATCGGGCGCAGCTCGTCCGGGCTGGAAACATCCTGGTCGAGGGTGATTTCCGAAGAAACGCTCTTGGCGTCGCGGTTGGGGTCGACCCCGCGGTCATCCTCGCCACGGGCGCACAGCGACAGCCGCCGGCCGATCTTGCCGTAACGGGCGACAAGCTCGGCTTCGCCGATGCGCGCCAGTTCGCCGATCAGCGCGATGCCGTCCCGGGCGAGGCGCTCGCGCATGGCCTGGCCCACTCCCCATAACAGGCCCACCGGCTTGCCGGCAAGGAAGGTCCGGGCCTCGGCCCGGCCAATCACGGCGAAGCCGCGCGGCTTTTCCAGGTCCGAGGCGATCTTGGCCAGGAACTTGTTGTAGCTGAGCCCGATGGAAACGGTGATGGAAAGCGCTTCCTCAACCCGGCGCGCCAGCGCCGCCAGGGTTTCCGCCGGGCTGGCGCGATGCAGCGCCCTCGTGCCGGCGAGGTCCATGAACGCCTCGTCGATGGACAGCGGCTCCACCAGGGGCGTCAGGCTCAACATCATCGCGCGAACCTCGCGGCCCACCGCGGCGTACTTCTTCATGTCCGGCTTGATTACCGTGGCCTGCGGGCAGGCCCGCAGTGCCTGGAACATCGGCATGGCCGAGCGCACGCCATAGGTGCGGGCGATGTAGCAGCAAGCAGCCACCACACCCCGATGACGCCCGCCGACGATCACCGGAACGTCGCGCAACTCCGGCCGGTCGCGTTTCTCTATGGCGGCATAGAAAGCGTCACAGTCGAGATGGGCGATGGCGAGAGCGTGCAACTCCTTGTGCCGCGCGATGCGCGTCGAGCCGCAGGCCGGGCAAGTCTCGGCGTCGGGGGGCGGCCGGCGGCCGCAATCGCGGCAGAGAGATTCCATGACGGGATCATAGTGGAGGAATCGGTCGCGCGCCTGCGCGGTTGTTCTCATGATCGCCGGCGATGCGGGATCGCCAGACAACGTCAAGGCGTCACCGGATCAGGCCGCATCGCCAGCCGGCAAATGCACTTCGCCGGTGGGTGTCCCCACCCGCCCTCGCCCGTTGTTGGCCCTCCGCCTGGTTGTGCGGAAAGACAGGCGTGCTGGCCAAGCGCGGGCAATTGAGGCCGAACGACGGTTGGATGTTCTGCCTGGAGCGACTGGATGACGTCCAAGCCCGCGAACCGCTCGGCCTGTCCTGTCCTTGACTTGTCCGCGCTGAGCCATCGAAAATGCCTTGATTGCGAGGCCGGATATGGCAGGTGGCCGAGGCATCGTCCCTTACTCCGAGAATAGATGTCGACACCCATTGGGGAAAAGGTTCGCTCGGCTCTGAAATCGTCGACCTGGAATGCCGGGATCCTGCCGTCCTGAAGAATGCCGTAGAGGTGCTTTCCGTCCGGTTTCGAAAGGTGTACATGGACGTCGCCAAGGGCATCGCCATGCTCATGGCGCCGACCCGAAGACACGATCAGACCAGCCAGGAGATACATCATCTCGTACTCGCCCTCGCCGCCTGCAAGTCAATTGCCGTGGCGTTCTTCGGGGGCGGTCGGTGGGAGAGCGCTTCTGGTGACAGGCGCACCGAGCCCGACCAGTCATTCTACGTGGGGGATGTGGCAGCCGAGTACCGAAAGATTAAACGGCGGGGGAATCTGGACGAGATCGAGGCTTTCGAAGAGACTCATCCCGCCACGCTGGTCGTAGAAGTCGAGCACACGCACCACGACCCCGAAAAGCGGCGCTTGTGCCGTGACGTGGGCATCGGCGAGCTTTGGGAGATCGGTACGGAAAACGTGAAGCGCCCGCCAGCCATCGTGGATTTGCAGGCTAGAGGCGGGCCGAGGGAAATACCCGCTTCATCCGTCGTCACCGGCGCCCGGAGCACGAGCTTGCGCCAAGCGCTAGCCGTCCTTGAGGAAATCGGCGGGCTCGATGAGTTGGGGAGAAGATTCGAAAGGGATGACGGAAGCAGGGAGCGATTGATGCGGGCGGCTGGCATGGAGATGCAGCGCATCGGCAGCTAAAAGCTTTCGCGGCAGGTTCGCCGCATTGACGTGCAGACAACAAGATCTTCCATGTAACCAGAGGTAATGTTTTAACTCATTGAAAATTAATAATAAATGGTCGTTTCTGGTTGCCCGTTCACACATTCCTTCACCTTTGGCATGGGGCCGGCCGACTGGGCGACTTCGAGGGCTTTCCCGGAACGCGATGGCACAACCTCGCGGCCATTGGCGTGCTGCAAGGACGCCTCGTGCAAAGCGGCCGGTCGAACCTGTGGAGCGTATGGAGCATGCTTTGGCGGTCTCAGCCACAGGTATCGAAGCCCGCAAGGGCCGAGACTCGGAACGAGGCTCGGTGCGTAGCACGAAAGTCCGGCCCCCGAAGGGGGGTCGCCCCACGAAAAGAACCGGATACGGAATCCTCTGCGACGAGATACGCCACCGCGAGAGCCAGGCTGCTACGACGACTCTGACGCCACGTACCCGATCCCCCAGATCCGCAGCAGGTCGCGACAGCCCTGATCGAAGCCCCCCCGGAAGTCCACCATCTGCAACGACGCCAGCGTCCAGGACAATTCGTCGTGGTTGCACGACCGGCATAGGATGGGTGCTATCCTCCCATCGAACCGGTCCTGCTGAAGCGAGAAGAGCAGTTCCCGCTTCACCCATTTCGATGCCACGGCGTCGGGCGTCAGGACAACGACGAGCCAGTCGCACCGCCGCAATGCCGCCCCGATCTCGTCGTGCCATTGCTGCGCGCCCCGGATGTTGATGTCGCTGTACCAGACCGGCACGCCGTGTTCCCGGAGCACCTCGGCGAGCCTGGCCGTGAACGCCCGGTCGGCACTCGAATGCGACAGGAAGACTTCGTCGGGAATGGGCACCGGCGAACTCGGAGACCCTCAGGCGTGGCTGAGGATCGCCTCTGCGATCGGCTCGACCTTCGGAGACTCGGTCTCGGTGTCGTCCAGCTCGAACCACGGCATGCGCCGCACGATCCATGGGACTTCGGCAGCCGGGAATCGCTCGAGGCCGCCGACGACGACGGGAATCAGCCGGTTGCTGTAGTTCTTCGCGCCAAGTGCATACTCGATGTTGCGCTTCACGTCTGGCGAACCGACGGCCGCCGGCGTGAGCAGAACGACCATGGCTTCGGACTCTTCCAAGGCGCGCGCGACCTCGCCCGCCCAGTTCTCACCGGGTAGATGGTCGCGGTCGGGATCGGACACTTCGAGACCGTTCCTCGCTAGCGCCTTGCAGACGCGCTGGGCAAAGGCAGCGTCGTCGTGGGCGTAGCTAATGAAGACCCTCGGCGCGCGTCGGTTTGAAGGCTCGTTAGTCATGGTCGGCAACGTAGCAAATGCGTGGCGGACTGTCACGTCGGGAATCAGGGAAGTGCGACGGAACGCTTGGCGGTGCCTGTAGGGCGCAAAAATGTTATCTGGCAGTGACATTGAGCTTGGGGCGATGCTAAATCGCTGATCTGATTGGAGTAATCGAAAGACGATCAAGATATGATCCGTTTCCTTGCCTGTTGCCTCACCGCCGCCGTCAAATCCAAGTCGGGTCTGGTGGCTGAGAATCTGTGTCTGCGCCAGCAACTCGTCGTTCTCAAGCGGCGCCAGGCGCGACCCCGGATTCGCGACGCGGACCGTCGATTCTGGGTTCTGGTCTGCTGCTGGTTCTCGAATTGGCGTGACCATCTCATCATCGTCAAGCCGGATACGGTCATCCGATGGCACCGCATCGGTTGGAAGGCCCATTGGCAACGGCGGTCTCGACGCCCCGGTAAAGCGGGCCGCAAACCGACCGACCCCGAAACCCGACGACTCATTCGCCGCATGGCTCAAGAGAACCCGCTGTGGGGACAGCGCAGAATTCAGGCGGAACTGGCGCGCCTGGGCATTCGAATCTGCGTACGTATCGTCGCCAAATACATGCGACGTCGCTACGGCGGAACGCCTTCACCAGGCTGGCGGCAGTTCCTGGCCCAACACGGCTTCGAGATCTGGGCCTGCGACCTCTTGACGGTTCAGACGCTTTGGTTTCGCTCGCTCTTCGTCTTCTTCGTCATCCACCACGGTACTCGACAGATTGTGCACGCACGGGTTACCGCGCGTCCGAACGCGCAATGGCTGGCCCAGCAGATGGTCCAAGCTTGCGGGCCAGATACGGCAGCGCCCCGTTTCTTGATCCACGACCGTGATCGTTGTTTCGGCACCGATTCCGATCGACGCGTCGCTTCATTGGGAATCCGACAGGTCCGAACGCCCGCCAAGGCGCCGAAGGCCAACGCCATCGCGGAGCGCTGGGTACGCAGCATCCGCAACGACTGTCTGGATCACCGCCTGATATTCGGCCGCCGACACCTGCAGCGTACCGTTCACGACTACGCGGACTATTACGATCGATGGCGCCCTCACCGGAGCCTGGGCCAGCGAACGCCTTGCCGTGCTCCCTGGGAGCCTCGGCTAGCGCCGGGCAATCCACTTACGGGCAATCCGATCCTCGGTGGCTTACACCATGTGTATCATTGGGCCGCTGAACAGCGCGGATGAGATTTTTGCGCCCCACAGGTGTGGCTGGACTCGATGGATCGGGCGGACGTGTCCGGGGCGCCCGGGCTCCGTACCTCGAGGGACTTCGTGTGAACGATCGCGCTGGCTGGCCGGAGGTCGTGTCCGCGTGGTCGGACGAGGGCCGGCCGGTTAGGCGGCGGGCGGCTGCCCGAGCGGTTCCACGAGGTTGTCCCAGGGTGAGTTGCGGATGCGCCTGACGAGTGCGGCGTCGGCGGTCACGAGCGGCGATGCGTCGCGTGCCGCGAGAGCGACGTAGAAGCAGTCGTAGACGGGGAGGTTCAGCTGACGCGCGATGCGGAAGGCCGCCTCGCGCAACTGCGCGCAGGGGGTCAGCGCGGCGAACCAGGCCGGGAGGGCGGCAACGAGCGCCTCGGCCTGGGCGAGGGGCACGGATCCGGTCGTAGCCCTGCGCCAGGCGACGTTGGCACATTCGGCGACGATCAGGTCCGGTGCGAGAAGCGTCGTGTCGGCTGCGGCAAGCGCACGCGCCTCGGCCGACAGGTTCTCTTCGAAGAACCACTTGCACGCAACACTCGCGTCGATGACCCGGTTCATCGGCGATCCCTGTCCTGGCGCACCAGATCCGTGCTGTCGGGCAGGAGACCCGGGGTCATGGCGCGGATCCGGTCGGCGTCGGCTATGAGTTCGCTCCGGTTGGGCCGCGCCTCGCGCGTGAGGATCGCCCGCAGCTCGGCTTCGAGCGAACGCGCGCCGCGCGCCGCGCGGCGCTTGAGCGCGTCCACGACGCCAGGGTCGAGGTTGCGCACGACAACCTGGGAAGGGCCGGGGCGTTCGGCTGGCGTGGCGGAGGACACTTTTGAGCAGGTGCGCTGGAAGACCACGGGCTCGATGCCGGTCGGCGACGGTGCGGCGCCGAATCCCGCCTGCATCCACGCACGGGCCTGGGAGTGGGTGCGGTCGTTGCCCCACCAGGACCGGTGCTCGCGGGCGCTGGCCGGGAGCGGCTCGCCGATGATGCGTTCGATGTCGACGAAGCGGAGCGCGCAGGCATCGCCCGCGTGCTGGCGGAGATGGTCGGCGAGGGGTTCGTACTTTGGCATTTCTTGCTCCTATGGGATTTCATGCGTGTGGGATGATATCAACGTTGTCCCTTGGAGGTAACAGGCCTGCGGACGATGCGCCGTGGGGGGCGGTGTAGGGCGCAAAAATTCCATCCGCCCGTCATGCAGCCCAGTGATACACAGGGTGTAGGCCACCGAGAATCGGTTTTGCCTGTAGTCGTTTACCGGGCGATTGACGTGGCTCTTGAGATGCACGGTAGGGCGTTTGCTGGCCCAAGCTCCGGTGAGGACGCCATCGATTGTAATAGTCCGCGTAGTCAAGGACCGATGGCGTTGGCTCTGGGTGCCTTTACCGGTGTTCGGATCTGCCGGATTCCCAATGACGCGACACGACGATCAAATACGGGACCGAAACAGCTGTCTCGATCATGGATCAGGAATCGAGGGACGTCCGTCTCCGGCCCGCAAGCTTCTACCATCTGCTGGGCCAGCCAGTGCGCATTCGGATGTGCAGTGAACCGCGCGTGCACAATCTCTCGAGTGCCGTGGTGGATAACGAAAAAGACAAAAAGGGTGCGGAACCAAAGAGTCTGAACCGTTAACAGGTCGCAGGCCCAGGTCTCGAAGCTGTTCTGGGTCAGGAACTGCCGCCAGCCGCGATTTGGATTTGACGGCAGCGGCGAGGAGGCAGGCAAGACAACGGATCATCTATTGATCGCCTTTCGATCACTCCAATGGCTCAGCGATTTAGTATCGAGCCGTGGCCAATGTCACTGCCGGATGACATTTTTGCGCCCTACAGCGCGTCGTTGGACCTGCTCCCGGTTTTAAGAGTAGTATCCGCGGCCCACCGCACCCGTGGCCAAATTGGATAAGGCACCAGTCTACGAAACTGGGGACTGCTGGTTCGAATCCAGCCGGGTGCGCCATCTCCTCCGTCTGTCCGCACGGCCGGGTTGCGCCGGACGGCCGTTGCTTTTCCGGATTTCCGGCACCTGGCGATGCGGTCGTATGTAGCGCCGGCGCCCATTGGCATCGCGCGGGCCAACGGTCACCCGTTTCGATGCGCGCCTTCAGGAGGAGGTACCGTACACCTCGAAGTCGTAGGTTTCCGTATCGATGGCGCGTTGGGCGGCATCCGCGTACCGATTGCCGGCGATACGGCTGGGCTCGAAGTGTGACGAGAGCGCGTCCACCATCTCCTTGGACAGGGCGACATCGAGACTGCCGAAGTTCTGCTCGAGATGTTCGATGTTCGTGGTTCCCGGGATGGGAATGACATGGTCGCGCCGGGCCAGGAGCCAGGCCAGGGCCAACTGGGGCAGGGTGCAGCCGGCCTCATGCGCGGCCCGACGGGCTTCGTCCAGCAGCGCCAGGTTGCGGGCGTAGTTGTCGGCATTGAACCGCGGCATGGTGTTGCGCAGGTCTCCGGCTTGGAAACCGGATGGGTCGAGGGGCTTGTCCGCGAAAAAGCCGCGCGCCACCGGGCTGAAGGCGACGAAGACGATACCCAGTTCAGCGCAGGTATCCAGTACCGCAATCTCCGCGTTGCGTGTCCAAAGGGAATATTCGGACTGAATGGCGGCGACGGGGTGCGTGGCGTGCGCTCTGCGCAGGGTATCCGCCGACATCTCGGATACGCCGATGTTGCGTATCTTTCCCGCCTGCACCAGGTCTGCCAGCGCGCCGATGGATTCCTCGACGGGCACCTTGCGGTCGAGCCGATGCATGTAATACAGGTCGATGACATCGGTGTTAAGCCGCGAGAGGCTCTCGTCGCACTGTGCCTTGACCGCTTCCGGACGGCCATCCAGCCCGCGTTTGCCGTTGACGAACGCCATTACGCCTTTGCTGGCCAGAAAGAATTCGTCGCGGCGGTGCATGATGGCGGATCCGAGCAGGCGCTCGTTGTTGCCGTCGCCGTACAGGGTTGCCGTGTCGAGGAAGTCATAGCCGATATCCAGTGCCCGGTTCAGGAACCTGACCGCATCCGCCCGATCCATGGCCGGCCCGTAGTAGGCGTGGCTCAGGTTCATGCAGCCGAGGCCAATGGCGTTGACTTCGGAATCTCCGATTCTTCGGCGAATGGACATGGATTTGACTTCCGTTGTGTTCCCTCGCGAACCGCTCAGCGGGAACCGTGCAATAGAACTGTGTCGGCACGCCCGACCGGGGGCGCGTCGGAAAACCGCGGAGGATTCAGGCGCCGGGGGCGCGGTACGGCACGCTCTTCCTGACTGCCCCGTCTACGGTCTCTGGCGTCACGACCACGGTTACGGTTACTTCCAGGGCGCCGGCGGCGCTGATGTTCAGCGAGACCGCGGTCGCCGTCTCGTCGTCCGGGAGTTCCGTGATCAGGAACAGATCCCAGTCTCCGAATGCCTAGAACAGGTCGTGCAGCGTTCCCCCCATTGCCTCGATGGTTTCCCGCAGGGCTTCCCGCCGACTGCTGCCGCCCTCTTTGAGCAAACCCGTCACGCCGAGCTGGGTGTACTTCGCTCGAAACAGGTATCTGGCCATGATGGTCCCTTCAATTGATGCACCCGATGATGAGTGCCCCTGTGGTCGGGGTCAAGGACAGCATGATTCGGCGCGCCCGTTCGGCGTCTTCTCCGCAACGGGCGATCCCGAAATCTGGGCGCGGGAGGAATACGGCGAGGAGCGCCGCTGATCGCCGAGCAGTCCCACTACCTGGTGGGAGGCCATACGCGCCCGGTGCGCGGGCCGGAAACGGTGGCCGAAGTGTTGACCGACTACCGGGACGGCATTGCTTCGGGTTTCGAGCAGACGATAGACGGGATGAACAAGGGCATGACGCCCGACCCGTTGGTCGAGACGGTGACCTTGCCTCCGGAACTGGCGGTCTCGAGCCATCGCTCTTTGCCTGTTGTCGCAATCGATTGTCGGCGTTATGATAAACATATCTTATGTTTCTCAAATATACATAATTTATGAAGACTCGAACGACGATCATGTTTGACGATGACACCCGTGTGGCGGCACGAGAACTGGCGCACCGCTATGGCTGCTCGACCTCGGAAGCGATCCGGCGTGCGGTGCTGCGCCACCGGGAGGCCGTTCTGGGCGTTCCGGACGCGAAGCGAGAGCAACGTGTGAGAACTCTCAACCGCCTGTTCGAGCTATTCGAGGGCCACGATGCGGCGGATGAGGTTCGGCGGCTGAAGGAGCAGGACGAGGGATTTTGATGACCGCTCACGTGGATACCGACTTCCTGGTTTATGCGTTGTCTGTGGCGGGCCCGGAGCGGTGCCGGTTGCTCGCGCTGTCGGACTCCGGCGAGGGAGTCGAGATCAGCGCCGTGGCGTGGTACGAGTTTTGTCGGGGTCCCCGCACGCCCGAGCAACTCGCGACCGCGCGCTCGTTTTTTCCCGCCGACGGGATCGTGCCGTTTTCTGAACAGCTCGCAGCCGCTGCGGCCGATGTATTCCGCCAACTCGGTTCTCCGCGCCGGCGGGCGGCGGATATTGCCATCGGTGTGACTGCAGCCCTGCGCGGCGCCCTGCTGATCAGTCGCAACGCGAGGGATTTCGCGGGAATTCCGGGGCTTGAGGTGGAGGGTGTGGCGCGTTCGGGTGGTAGTGTCTGACCGTTCAAGTCCGCTCGCAGTTCGGCTTGTCAGCGTCCAATTGCAGGCCACACCGGTACCACTGACAGCCGGGTTGTGCCAATATTTATAACCTGTGCTACTACTAATGAGACCGGCATGGCGGAGCCGTCAAGTATCTATGAAATTCAGAGCTATCCGGAGCAGCGCACGCGCGGTTTCAAGGGCGTGTACCTGTCCAGACAGGAAATGCGCACCCGGCGCTATCACGAACCGATCGACGACTACATCGCGTGGCGGCTGCCGAAATAGCTCGAAGCGCTTGCCGGGCAAATCGTGACGAACGCCCGCTCGATGCGACGGATGCCGGCACGATGGATGCGGGGCAGCGATGAACGCACCCTTCATTGACGGGCAAACGGTGATCGACAACTTGACCATGCCGGCCTGCATCGACCTCATGGCCGCCACTCAGGCCGCGATCAGCCGCGGCGAGATCCGACTGCCGCTACGCGCGATGCTTCCGGTCGGAGAAGGCTCGGCGGTTTTCATCGTGATGCCGGGGAAAATTGGCAAGACCCGGATATTCGGGGCGAAGCTGGTGAGCCTGTTTCCGGATAATCCGGCGCGGGGCATGCCGGCGGTGCAGGGACACGTCGCCCTGTTTGACGGTGAAAACGGCTCGCCTCTGGCCCTGGTCGAGGCGGCTTCCATCACGGCTGTACGCACGGCCGCGGCGAGCGGCGCCGCGACGCGGCTACTGGCGAGGCACAATGCATCCACGCTCGCCCTGCTTGGCTGCGGTGTTCAGGCGGAAACGCACCTCGAAGCCATGCTGGCGGTGCGGCCGGTACGCGAGGTGCGCGTTTGGGGGCGCAGCCTGGAGAAGGCCGAGGCGTTTGCGGCGCGCCACGCGGGCATGGGTGGTGCGCGGGTGGCGGCGGTCGGCGGCGCCCGGCAAGCCGTGGCCGGTGCGGACCTGATTTGCACCGTTACCGGCAGCCGCACGCCGATCCTCAAGGGAGAATGGGTTGACTCGGGCGCGCACCTCAACCTGGTCGGGGCGCATAACCCCGCGACCCGGGAGGTCGATGGCACCGCGATGAGCCGGGGCAGGGTGTTCACGGAAATTACCGAGTTTGCGCTTGCGGAGGCGGGGGACCTGCTGTTGGCCATCGAAGAGGGGCATCTTGCGGAGGCCGACATTGCCGGCGAGATCGGCGAGGCCATTGACGGGAAGATTCCAGGGCGGTCGCGCGAGGACGACATCACCATCTACAAGAACCAGGGCAATACGGCCCAGGACCTTGCCGCGGCGCACTACGTCTACACCCGGGTCAGGGCGGACGCATACGCCTGACGCGGAGGTGTGCCGCATTGACAGCGGGCTGGCGGCGTTGTCATAGTCGTGCCATGAAGCGCTTCCGCTCCGTGCTGATTTCGATGCTGGCGTTCGGTGTTTCGCTGGCGAGCTTCTCCTGTGCCTGTGCGAACACGGTTCCCGATTCGGCGAGCGAACCGGCGCCGCACGTGCATCGTCACGACGGCGGCGCACCGGAGAATACCGATTGCGCCGACAGTGGGTGCGGAGGCAACGGCGGATTCGATGCCGTGCTGCCCGAACGCGCCGCGGCACTCGCAGATGCCGTTGACGCGCCGATCGATGACGATGTCGAACTGGCGCCCGCGGTCACGAGTGCCCCACGTTCGTTCGCCACAGTCCCCGTCCATCGTCCTGCGTCGCCCGACCTGCGGCTCGGGTCTGCTACCCCGGTAGCCCGCTTCGACAAGCTGCTGAACTAGGCAATTCCCCAAGGCCGCCACGACGGGCGGCCATGTACGTCTTGCACGCCGATGGCGCGCGCGGGAACGACGCAACCGCCGGGCAAGGTTCGAACACCATTTCGGGGAAGCCGATGAACAATGAAAATGTGCCGATGGCGGCGATGGCGAGTCGCACCATCGCCTGGTTGTTGCTGGCGGTGGTCTGTGAGGCGCGGGCCGATGCCGCGCCGGCGGCCTACGCCACCCATGGGGACCCGGTCCTCGCCGCGCTGGTCGAAGAGTCCCTCCTGCGAAACCCCCAACTTCGCCGGGCGCGACTCGACTACCAGGCTGAGCGTTACCGAATTGCGCAGGTCACGGCTCTTCCGGATCCGACCCTTGGCATGACCTGGCATGCGCGCACGCCCGAGACCCGTACCGGGCCACAGACGAAATCGCTATCGATCAGCCAGAAGTTACCCTGGCCGGGCAAATTGTCGGACCAGGGGCGGATCGCCGCAGCTCAGGCCGAAGCGCGGAACGAGGCCGCCAACGCCCGCGCGTCCGAGGTCGTCCGGAACGTCAAACTCGCCTATTACGACCTCGGCTACCTCGACCGGGCGCTGGCGGTCATCGAAGAGGAGGTGCAACTGCTGGGCCACTACGAGTCCCTTGCGCAGGCCCGCTACGCGCAGGGTATCGGACCGCAGCAGGCGGCCGTCAGGCTGCAGGCCGAAATCACCCGGGTTCTCAATCGCCGGCAAGACCTGTTGCGTCAGCGGCTTGAAGTCATCGCGACACTCAATGCGCTGCGGGACAGTCCGACCGAAACTCCGATCGCGTCGTCGTCCGGCGACCCGCCCGAGGTGCGCATCGACGGTGCTCATCTACGGGCCATCGGCCGAAGCCGCCGCCCGGAAGTCAAGGCGGCCCGGCTGCTGATTGAAAGCGACCGAAACCGCGTCAGGCTGGCCCGGCGGCGGTATTGGCCCGACATCGTCGTTGGCGCATCCTGGGGAGAAGTAGCCGGCCGGCGCGACAGTGCCGGGCGTTCCACGCCGCCGCCCGACAACGGCAAGGATGTCTACAGCCTGACCGTCGGCGTCAACGTTCCGATTTATCGGGCCCGATACGACGCGGCGCTTGAAGAGGCCAATGTGCGCCTCGCGGGCGCCAGGGCGAATCACCGGAATACGGTCGTCGAGGTGGACCTGGCCGTGCGCACCGCGGAGCTACGTCTCACCCTGGTCGATGAACAGATGGCGCTTTTCGAGACGGCGCTGCTGCCCCAGGCCGAGCAGGCGCTGAGCCTGGCCGAGACAGCCTACTCGACCGGTACCGCCGAGATTATCGACCTGCTCGACAGCGAACAGGTCCTTTTCGAAGTGCGTCTCGGGCTTGCCCGGCTGAAAAGCGGCTACATGAAGGCGCTCGCCGAGATGGAGTGGGCCATTGGATCTCCGTTCCCGGAGGAATCGTCATGAACAGACGGCACATCGTCATGATCCCGCCCCTGGGCCTGGCGCTCGTCGCGGTTGCGGTAGTTCTGCTGCTGAGAGAGCCACCGTCTCCGACGTCCATGACCGCTCCGGCGACAAAGCTTCCGGTAACGCCGGAAGGCGCCGTTTTCGCTGACCCACCGACGCTGTACACCTGCGGCATGCACCCGGACGTCGTCCGGCACGAACCGGGTAGCTGCCCGATCTGCCGCATGGAATTGGTCGCGGTCCGCGATGCGGCGCCGGTATCGGCGCGCGAAAACGCTTCGTCCCGCGACGGAGCGGTACGGGTCAGCCGAAGTTTTCTGCAGAATTTCGCCGTGCGTACGGCCGAGGTCCGGCGCGGCCCGCTGATGATCTCGATGCGCGCCGTGGGCGTTCTCGACCATGACGAGGCAAAGCTCGTCTCCGTCAACACCAAGTTCGCGGGCTGGATCGAAAGGGCGCGGGTTCACAACATCGGTGAGTCGGTGGCGGAGGGCGATGTGCTCTTCGAGGTGTACAGCCCCGAGGTGGTGACCACGCAACGCGAATACCTCGCGGCAATCGCCTACGTCAGGCGCCTCCGCCACGGGGGCGCCTACCGGGATGCGGTGGGTCGAGCCGAGTCGCTGCTGGACGCCGCCCGGGAACGCCTGCGCAATTGGGACGTCTCGGAGGAACAGATCGATGCTCTGGATGTCCTGGAGGCGGCTCCGCGCACGGTCCGGATCCGGGCGCCGTCATCCGGGATCGTCGTCGACAAAACCGGCGATTCCCTGGAGGGCATGCGAGTCAGCCCGGGCCAGACGGTTCTGAAGATCGCGGACCACTCGGCACTCTGGGCAAAAGCGGACTTCGATGAAGAGGATCTGCCCCACGTCCGCGAGGGCAGCCCCGTATCCGTCGAGGTTGACGCCTTTCCGGAACGGCGCTGGGAAGGCCGGATTCTTTTCTTTCGCTCTGCCGTCAATCCCGAGACGCGAGCCCTGACTGCCTTTGTGGAAGTCGCCAACCCGGACCTTGTCCTGAGACCGATGATGGATGTCACGGTATCCGCAAACCTGGTCGACGCGGCCGATGCGATCCTGGCCCCCGTTGAGTCGGTGCTGCACAGCGGCGAACGCGCGCTTGTCGTGGTGGCGGCGGATGACGGCCTGTTCGAACCCCGCGCCGTCGTGCTCGGCTCGACCGCCGGGGATCTGCAGCAGGTAACGGCGGGCCTCTCTCCGGGAGAACGGGTGGTCGTATCCTCCCAGTTCCTCATCGATTCCGAAAGCAATCTCAAGGCCGCCGTCGCACAGTTGCTGGGCGACGGAGAGTCTGCTGGATCGGCTTCGGCCACGGACGCACGCCCGGCCGGCCACCCGCCTCGTCACTGAGCGCGGAACTATGCTCGAACGCATCATCCAATGGTCGATCGACAACCGGATTCTCGTCTCCCTCGCCGCGTTGTTCATCGCCGCAGCCGGCATCCTCGCCCTGGGCCGGGCGCAGATCGATGCGATCCCCGATCTTTCCGATGTTCAGGTGATCGTCTACACGGAGTACCCGGGCCAGGGACCACGCATCGTTGAAGAGCAGGTGACCTATCCCCTGACGACGCAGCTGATGGCCGCGCCGTTCGCCAGGGTCGTTCGCGGCTACTCGTTCTTCGGCTACTCGTTCGTGTACGTCATTTTCGAGGACGGCACCGACCCGTACTGGGCAAGGACGCGGGTGCTCGAGTACCTGAACCACGCAGCCGGCCGGCTGCCGCCCGGGGTGACGCCGACCTTGGGCCCCGACGCGACGGGAGTGGGCTGGGCATTCATGTACGCGCTCAAGTCCGACCGGCACGACCTCGGCGAGCTACGGTCGATCCAGGACTGGTACCTGAAGTACGAACTGACGGCTGTGCCCGGCGTCTCGGAGGTTGCCAGTGTCGGCGGGTTCGTCCGCCAGTACCAGATTACCGTGGACCCGAACCGGCTCCGCGCCCACGGGATTCCCATATCCAGAATCCGCGCCGCCGTTCAGGCCAGTAACAGCGATGTGGGGGCGCGGTCGCTCGAAATCGCCGAGAAGGAGTTCATGATTCGGGGCCTGGGCTACATCGAATCACTCGAAGACATCCGCAAGATCGCTCTTGGCATCGACGCCAGAGGCATGCCCATCCTGCTCAGGGATGTGGCGCAGGTCCGTATCGGACCCGACATGCGCCGCGGAATTGCCGAACTGAACGGCGAGGGAGAAACCGTCGGCGGCATCGTCGTCGTACGCCATGGCGCCGACACCCGACAGGTCATCCGCGATGTCAAGGCCAGGCTCTCCGAGGTCGAAGCCGGCCTTCCCGACGGGGTGGAAATCCTGGTTGTCTACGATCGCACCGGCTTGATCGAAGGAGCCATCGGCAGCCTGCGGATCAGTCTCGCGCAGCAACTGGCCATCGTCGGCCTGATCTGCCTGCTCTTCCTGCTGCACGTCCGTAGTGGCCTCGTCGCCATAATCAGCCTGCCGGTTGGCATTCTGATCGCGTTCATCGTCATGCACCTGCATGGGCTCACCGTCAACATCATGTCGCTCGGCGGCATCGCGGTGGCGATCGGGACGATGGTGGATGCCGCCATCGTGATGGTGGAGAACGCCCACCGTCAGCTTGCCGGCAACCGGGGAGCGCGCCCCCATTGGCGGGCCGTTGCCGCATCGGCCCGGGAGGTGGGGCCGTCGCTGTTTTTCGCCCTGCTGGTGATTACCGTGTCGTTCATGCCGGTATTCGCCCTGGAAGCTCAGGAGGGCAGGCTGTTCAAGCCGCTGGCCTATACCAAGACCTACGCCATGGCCGCCGCGGCCCTGCTTGCGGTGACCCTGATTCCCGTGCTGGTGGGTTACTGCGTGCGCGGCAGGATACGGTCCGGGAACCGCAATCCGGTCAACCGCTTCTGCAACTGGCTGTACCGGCCGGTCCTGAAACTGGCGCTGCGATACAAAGCCCTTGTACTGGGCCTGGCGGTGCTTTGCCTGGCCGTCACCGCAGTGCCGTTTGCGCGGCTTGGTACGGAGTTCATGCCGCCGCTGTGGGAGGGCGATCTGCTCTACATGCCGACCACCCTGCCCGGCATCTCCATCACCAAGGCGCGAGAACTGCTGCAGCAGACCGACCGGATCATCGGCGGATTCCCGGAGGTCAACCGGGTGTTCGGGAAGGTCGGCCGCGCTGAGACGGCGACCGATCCGGCGCCACTGTCGATGATCGAGACAACGATCATGCTGAAGCCGCGGGAGGCCTGGCGTCCGGGCATGACGCCGGAAAGGCTCATTGAGGAGATGGACGCCGCGATCGAGGTACCGGGGCTGACCAACGCGTGGACGATGCCGATCAAGACCCGCATCGACATGCTGTCCACCGGCATCAAGACACCCATCGGCATCAAGATTGCCGGGCCGGACCTCGCCGTGCTCGAACGGGTCGGCAAGGAAGTCGAAGCCGTGGTCCGCACCGTGCCGGGCACGGCCGGGGCCCATGCCGAGCGGGTCATGGGCGGCAACTATCTCGACGTGAAGCTCGACCGCGATGCCATCGGCCGTTACGGGCTGACCGTCGACGATGTGCAGGACGTCATTCAGACCGCCGTCGGCGGCGTAAACATCACCACCACCGTGGAGGGCCTCGAGCGCTATCCGGTCAACCTGCGTTACAGCCGCGAGTTGCGCGATGACGTGCCCGCGCTGCGGTCCGTTCTCGTCACGACGCCGGCGGGCGGACAGATCCCGCTCGGCAGGCTGGCCAGCATCGATTTTGCGGTCGGTCCGCCGAGCATCAAGAGCGAAGGCGGAAAACCCAACGCCTGGGTCTATGTCGACATAAGAGGCGTCGATCTGGGCGGCTATGTCGAAATCGCCCGGGCGGCGGTGGCGGAGCGGGTGGACCTGCCGGACGGGTATTCCATTGCCTGGAGCGGCCAGTTCGAATACCTCGAGCGCGCCGAGCAGCGCCTGGCGCTGGTCGTTCCCGCGACGCTCCTGCTGATCGCCGTAATCGTCTACCTGAGCCGCAAGTCACTGGCGGAGACGCTGATCGTGCTGTGCGGCGTGCCCTTTGCGCTGACCGGTGCGGTCTGGCTGCTGTATGTTCTCGACTACAACCTGAGCGTCGCGGTCTGGGTCGGCATGATCGCCCTGGCGGGACTGTACGCGGAAACCGCCATCGTCATGCTGCTGTATCTCAACCTGGCGGTCGATGACTGCCGGGCCCGCAACCGCCTGAGGTGCCGCGCCGCCCTGGCGGAGGCGATCAGGGCGGCGGCGGCGCAACGGCTGCGGCCGGTTCTGATGACCATCGCGACCGATGCGATCGGGCTCCTTCCCATCATGTGGAGCGTCGGGTCCGGGGCGGATGTCATGAAACGGATCGCGACGCCATTGGTCGGCGGCGTCGTCACCTCCGGCGTCGTGGTGCTGGTCGTGCTTCCGGTTGTCTACTGCTTGTGGAAGGGCCGGGAGGCGCCTCGCTCGCCGCAACCGGAATCGCCGCAACCGAAATCGGCGCCGGCCTTGACGTAGGATCGAAGCGTTCCGGCGCTACTTCGCGGCCATACCCCTCGGGCGCATCGACTCCGGACGGTAACGCGCAATAGTCGCCGGTCACACCGTCGAAGAGCATCGTCCGGTTGGCGGTGTTGTCCAGCCTACCGTCGCAGACCCAGAAGGGTTTGTAGACGGACTGGCCGCGCACGACCTCGACTCGAGGCAGCACCAGCGCCTTGCGCCTTTGCCGGATGGCATGGTCGGCGTAGCGCCTGGCCAGCCCCAGGGTGGTGTCGCAATCCACGCGGCGATCCAGCACCCAGGCATCGCCGGCCGCGAGACTCTCCGTTCGGAACGGGTCGGCGGTGGCGCAGACGCGTGTGCGGGCGTCGACGAGGCAGGAGACTGACGTGCCGGTTGCGCCCATCCAGGTGCTTGCCCGGTAGCGGAACACAACCCAGTCGTAGGGATAGTAGATGCGACGATAGCCTTCGATCCGGAACGCAAACCTCGCCCTGGCGAACTCCGCGCCCAGGTCGTCGGGTCTGACCGTGCCTTGAATCGCAAGGATCCGGTAATCGGTCATGAGCGATCCTGCCTTCGGACGTCGATTTCCCTGGCGATTTCCGCCGCCTCCGGGCTCAGCGCGAAGGTGGTGCTGCCCCCCACACCTGGCGGCAGGCGGCGGATGGCGGCTGCTTCACCCACGGCCTCGCTGACGTGAGCGGGGACGGGCGCGACCTTGCGCGTGGCCAGGCTGACGATGACCATGGCGGCCGTGGAGGCGCAGATGCCGACGAACATCGAATGCAATGTAGTCACCGCGGCCAGGTCGGCGAGTTCCCAGGCGAGGCAGATGGCTGCGCCGGCGAGCATCGAGGCGATGGCGCCGGGCGTGTTTGCCCGCTTCCACCAGACGGCACAGATGAAGGCCGGCGCGAAGGCACTGCCGAGCACGGAGGTCGCGAATATGACGATGGTGAAAACCGTGGGCGGCTCGATGACGGCGACGGCGTAGCCCGCGGCGCCGATGGCCAGTACCAGCATTCGGGATACCAGCACCATCTCCCGGTTGCTCGCATCGCGCCGGATGAAGCGCTGGTAGAGGTCCCTGGAAGCGATGGAGCCGGTCTGCAGGAGCAGGGAGTCGGCCGTGGACATGATCGCCGCCATAATGGCCGCCATCAACAGGCCCGTCACCGCCGCCGGAAGCAGTTCCCGGGCCACGTTGAAGATCGCAAGTTCCGGATCGTCGAGTTGCGGCAGGATGGCGATCGCCAGGATGCCCACCAGGTAGGGCGTCGGCACGAACAACAGGTTCCAGCCCGTGGCATAGGCGCCGGCAAGGCGGCTCGTCTCCGGCCGGGCCATGGCCATGTGGCGGGTCACCACGTGCGGCCAACCCATGTAGCCGATCGAGAAAATCAGTACGGCGCCGATCACCACGCCCCATTGGCCTTCGAATGCCAGGTCTCTGCCCCAAACCGAAAGCAGCGACGGATCGACCGCGCCAACGGCGGCGTTGCCCGCGGCAAAGCCGCCGAAGTGAGCGATCGCGGCTGCGAGAATCCACAGCACGCCGACCAGCATGATCAGGCTCTGGAAGAAGTCGGTATAGGCAACGGCGAGATAACCGCCGAGAAAGGTATAGACGATGATAATGGCAAGCGCGATCAGCAAGGCCACGGAATAGGGCAGGCCGGTGATCAGTTCCATGCCCTTGCCGCCGGCGATGAACTGGGCGACGACATAGCAGGAGAGCAGAAAAACGGCAAGGCCGGCGGCGATGAGCCGCGTCCAGGGCGAGGGATAGCGGTGTTCCAGGTATTCGATGGCGGTGAGCGCGCCGGTGATCTGGGACAGCTTGCGCATCCGGCGGCCGATGACGGAAAGGTTGACCACCGCGCCGCCGATATCCCCCGCCGCGTACCAGAGCGCCCAGTAGCCCTGGGTATAGGCCAGGGAGCCGGCGCCCAGGAACATGTAGCCGCTCATCGAGGTGCTTTGCAGGGTGAGCGCCGTCACCATGGGACCCACGCGCCGTCCGCCGAGGAGATAGCCTTCCAGGTCCATGGCGCCGCCCCTGCGCATGGCCCACCAGCCGATACCGAGCACGATCGTGTAGTACAGGACAAGGAAGGCGATGACGGTGGTACCCATCAGTCTTCCGCCGGCGCGTCGGCGTCGCGGCCCCAGGTGCGGGTCAGCAGCAGGAATGCGATGGTGTAAGCGATCCAGACGAGGGGTACGCCGAATAGCAACAGCAGAGTTTCAAGCGGCAATCCGAGCATCGATTCCGTTTCAGCCCCGTACGTGCGATCAAGGCCGCCTCACGCTGTCCCGGAGCAACATCCGGGCTCCCGGGCGAATACCGGCCCGATGGAATAGTGGCAGAGCAAGGGAATTTTCGAAACCGTCGGCGATTCGTTTGCGCCGGGCCGGCCCATGGCGCGCTTCCGAATCATGATCTTGGGGCCGCGCGCGAGTACAATCGGCGCCCCAGGACAACCCAAGAGTCACCGCCATGGGAATCGAAGAGCAACAACGGCTGCGCGACGATGCGCGTTGTGAATCTGCCGTGCAGACGCTGAAGGACGTGCTTTGGCGGTTCGATGAAATGAGCGAAGGCACCTACACCCTGTACGACCTGCTCGGCTACCTGCTCGAGGACCTGGTCCGCGAAGGATGCTGCGCCGCGTGCATCGATGAAACCGTCTCCGCCGTCTACAAGGAGGTGGGGGTCGACCCCGAGGTGCACCGGCAGGACGACGAAGCGGTCTATCATTGATTGCCAACGTAATTTCGACCCGGAATCCATGACCCTGGGCGACCGGCTCCTCGGCACGGCGCAACGATTTGCCGGTTACGGCGCGCGGGTATTTCCGGACAGCAGGTCCACGTACGCGCAGCTTGACGACCGCGCCGGCGAAACGGAATTCAGGACGCCTCGGGAGCAACCGGGGGCGGCGGTATCTCCATCCGCACCTTGTGACGCAACCGGGGATGGGTTTTCGGTGCGATCAGGGCGCTGACGACCTCGAATTCCAGTTCCAGTTCTTCCAGCAATTCCCCGGGCCTCACCACCAACCGCGTGGACCCGTGCGGCGGTACTTCCACGTAGCCGCCTTGCTCGGGAAAGGTGTATGCGCTCAGGTTGCGCAGCCGAATGGGGGCATCCGAGTCGTTGGCGATCCTGACGTAGCCCACCTGCATGCCCGGCAGGTAGCGGGCTTCCGTCACATTCAATGCCGCCTTGAGCAGGCTCGCCACCTGGGCTTCCCGGCCCAGTAGCAGATTCCTGAACCAGACCACGGTGCGGCCGTCGAACAAGGCTTCGCGCAGCGCCTCCTGGGTGCGCTCCTTCGCGAATACCAGGGTCACGGGGCGATGTCCGCCGGTTGCCGGCCGATAGTCCCAGTCGATCAGGCCGTGCACGTCGGAAACTCCGAGCGGCGTCAGGCCATGATCCAACGCCATTTGAAATGCTTCCTCGGCGTAGTAGTCGCCATTTGCGATCTCAATGCCGTGCAGTTGGCCCGCGTCGATCAGGCCGCGCTGAAACTCGGTAATTCCGGCGATGGCACTCGGATTGTCGCGGCCATACCAGGCATGGTTCCAGAAGACGAATGCGCCCTGGTCGTTGGCGGCCTTCACGGCAGCCTCGGGGGGCCACTGGTTGGCGGCGAAGTAGTAGTCCATCGGGTCGGCCGAACCCGGCTCCGCTTCCAGTTTCAGCAGCAGGTTCGCATCGTCGAGGAACACGGCGTTCATGTGCCCCGCCGGTGTCTCCCTGGTGATTTCCGATCCCCGGACAATCATGAGGTCATGCCCTGCGCCTGCTTCGAGGGCATCGTCGTAGGCCCGGTTGCGGTCCGGGTGGGGGATGTCCGCCCGGTGCGGCTGCCACTCCAGGTGCTCGGTAATCGCCATCGCATCGAGACCGTCGCGCAACGCTTCGCCCACCCGGATGCGCGGCCATACGTGGCCGTCGGAGAAGACGCTGTGCGTGTGCAGGTCGACCACGAGGGTCTGGAACCCCTCCGTATCGGGGAAGCGAATGAGCCGCTCCTCGTCCGGTGGCGGGGTGGCGGCGGGATCGTGGCCCAGGGAGGAGGCGGGCATAACCAGCAAGACCAGCAAGACCAGCAACCACCGCGCCATGGGCTTGCCGCCCACAACGGGCCTCGGACACATCCTTGTGCCTGACCATGTTTCCGTGGACCGAGGCGGGGCGTAAGCGCTTACCATGGTTTTCTCCCGTGGCTGAGAGGTTGCGGTTGCGGCCGCAACGCTAAGGCAACGTCGGCAAGCTGGCAAGCGAAAGCGTGTGACCCGAACAGGCCAGGCTCCGGCAATCGCGGCCCGCCGCGCTTACGCGAGTGCATCGGCGTCCGCGGCAGGAAGTCGGTGAGCGTTGCGGCAGCCCATCCGGCCGAGAGTCATGCCCTGCGATCGCAGAGCACTTGCCGCTCCGGTGAAGTGGCGTTTCAATAGCTTCCCTGGCGGCCGCCGCACCGGCGCCGCGACGAGCGGGACGAAGGTACTTGGATATTAATGCCCCTTACCTGATCTTCATCGGCGATGCCAGGGATCGACTGGCGGCCAAGACGGGGCAGGGAATCGTCGATTGGCGGCCGGAACGGGCGTTGGCTCAGCTCCGCCTGCCCGGTTGCGGTGCGGATCTGGGCATTCCCGAGCTGACCGTAGGCGAGGCCGCTGCCCGGGGCGCGAAAACCCTGGTGCTCGGCGCGGTCAATCCAGGCGGCGTGTTGCCGCCTGAGTGGACGGCGGTAATCGTGGAAGCCCTCCAGTACGGCCTGGATGTGGCGAACGGCCTGCACACGAGGCTGGCGTCCCTTGCGGAGGTGGCCGACGCCGCGACGATCAACGGACGTCGCCTGTTCGATGTCCGCCATACCGATCGACTCTTCAAGACCGGTAGCGGTGAGAAGCGCTCCGGCAAGCGCCTGCTGACGGTAGGAACGGATTGCTCGGTCGGCAAGAAATACGCGGCCCTTGTCATCGAGCGCGAGTTGCAACGGCGGGGTCTGGATGCTCAATTCCGCGCAACCGGACAAACCGGGATTCTCATTGCCGGGAGCGGTGTCGCCATCGATGCGGTGACGGCCGATTTCATCTCGGGAGCCGCAGAGTGGTTGTCTCCCGCGGCGGAGGAGCATCATTGGGATGTCATCGAGGGGCAGGGTTCGCTGTTTCACCCGTCTTTTGCAGGGGTGTCCATGGGCCTGCTGCACGGTTCCCAACCCGATGCCTTTGTCGTCTGCCACGAGCCAACCCGAGCCACCATGCGCAACGTAGCGGCGCCGATTCCTTCACTGGAGGAGGTCATCGACCTGACCGTGATTGCCGGACGGGCCACCAATCCCGCCATCCGCTGCTCGGGCATCGCGCTGAATACCGGGCAACTGAGTGACGGCGCGGCGCGTGCACTTGTGGAGGAATCGGCCGCTCGGTTGAACCTGCCGGTGTCGGACCCCATGCGATTTGGCGTCGAGTCCATAGTGGACCGGGTTCTGGAGAACCGCTGATGGCGCTCTCCGCGGATAGTCGGTTCAGCAAGCGAACGGGCGCGTTCCGAACCCGGATTCATCACCGGTCCTCGCGGTTCCGGGCCGTCGCGCGGTGACTTCCCTCAGCGAGGGCCGCCAGGCGCGTTCGCCCCGGCATCTATCGGTGAAAGCGTTTCGGGAACGCTGGCCGCTACGCAACGAATTCCGCATTGCACGGGGCACGAAGCGGTCTGCCGAGGTTGTTGTCGTCACTGTCGATGACGAAAAATATGCCGGGCGCGGAGAATGCGTGCCGTACCGGCGTTACGGTGAAACCGCCGGGTCGGTACTCGGGGAACTCGACGCGGTCAAGAGGCTGAGCGCGTCCGAAGCGTTGGATTTCAACTGCGCGAGCCGCTTCCTTGGTACAGGCGCCGCCTGCAACGCCCTTGACTGTGCTCTGTGGGACTGGCGGGCACAACATCTCGAACAGCCGGCCTGGTCGCTGCTGGGCTTGTCCCGGCCCCATTCGACGACAACGGCGTACACCCTCGGTATCGATTCCCCTGAGGAGATGCAAAGGGCGGCGAAGGCCAACGCCGCACGGCCGTTGCTCAAGATCAAGCTTGGCGGGGCCGATGCGGCACGCGACGGCGAGCGTTTGCACGCCGTGCGCCGCGGCGCCCCGGCGGCGGAATTGATCGTTGACGCAAACGAAGGATGGACCCCGAAGAACCTGCGAGACCTGCTGCCGATTGCCGAAGAGTCAGGCGTCACCATGATCGAGCAGCCGCTGCCGGCCGGCCGTGACCAGGCGCTGTCGAGCATCGATACGCCGGTACGGTTCGGTGCGGACGAAAGCGCGCACACCTCGGACAGTCTGCCGTCACTCAAGGACAAGTATCAGGTCGTCAACATCAAGCTCGACAAGACGGGTGGCCTGACCGCCGGCATGGCCATGGCCCAAGCCGCGCAGACCCAGGGTTTCGAGGTCATGGTGGGCTGCATGGTCGCCACTTCGCTCAGCATGGCGCCGGCCCTGCTTATGACCGCATTCGCGCGGTACGTGGATCTCGACGGCCCGCTGTTGCTTGAGCAGGACCGCGAGCCCGGATTGAACTATCGCAACAGCACCATCGGTTGGCCCGACGAACGCATCTGGGGCACGCCGTAACCATTCGCCATCCGTGCTCGAGGCAGATCGAAGTTTCGACCCCGTGGGCCAGGGCGCTGACGCCGAAGGGACTAATGTCGTTCCAGGGATGAAAGCCCCGTAGGCGGGCTCGGACTCCAAATACCGACATCGTGTTGCATCGGACCGGCTTGAAATTCAGAAGAATCAATCGATTGACAATGTGTTCGATGGAAAGGCCCTCCGTTCGGCGATTGACTAAAATGCCGGTTTGAGGCTTGCTCAACGGAACGCGATGCCACGTTTTCGCCGATGGATACGCAAAAGCTGCAGAAAGTGCTTGCCGACCAGGGATTCGGCTCCCGCCGCGAGCTGGAGCGATGGATTGCCGCCGGGCGCGTGACCGTCAACGGCGAGACAGCGCATCTGGGGCAACGGGTGGGTGAAGCCGATGTCATCGCGCTGGACGGGCGCAAGCTGAGTTTGCCGCGAAGCAGTGACCCGAGCCGCGTGCTGGTGCTCAACAAGGCGGCCGGCGTGGTGTGCTCGCGGCGCGACCCGGAGGGCCGCCGGTCGGTATTCGACGGCTTGCCGAGCCTGCGCCGAGGCCGCTGGATTGCCGTAGGGCGCCTCGATATCCAGACGACCGGACTGCTGCTGCTTACCAACGACGGTGCGCTGGCGCACCGGATGATGCACCCGTCCACCGGGCTCGACCGCGAGTACGCCGTGCGGGTGGACGGGCGCCTCGACGATCCCGCGTTGCAGGCGCTGGCCACGGGGCTGATTGTCGATGGCGAGCCGCAGCGGTTCAGCGATGTGAAGTACTACGATGGCTCCGGCCGCAACCACTGGTACCACGTCGTGCTGATGGAGGGCCGCAACCGGGAAGTGCGCAAGCTCTTCGAAGCCGTCGGCGTTCGGGTCAGCCGGTTGAAGCGCGTGCGCTACGGTCCCGTCATGCTGCCGGCGAGGCTGAAGCGGGGCGCGCTCGCGGAGATGGATCAGCCCGACCTCAAAGATCTTTACCGCCTGCTGAAACTTCCCTTCACGCCGCTTCGGGGCAGGGTCAGGCAGAAGCGCCGCGCCTCCCTTCTCTTGCCCTATCCGCCACTCGAGCACCGGCGGCCAGCCAGGGCGGCAAAGCTCGGGTGACCTTCCCCTGAACGCGGGAATGCCCGCGTTGCCTACCTGTTGGTGAACTGCAGTCGAATCCCGTGCCGGGGCCACCGGGATTTGCCGCCGTGAACTCCAGGTTAATCCGCATGTCTTGCGGGTCGACGCCAAGGATTTCGCATCGGCGCGCGTCTACTTGTCGAACGCGCAGGTGCGGTGGATGATGGTTCCGCATGACTGAACCGAGCGACGACTTCCTGGCTTCCCGGGCTGCTGCCGGAGACCGGCAGGCATTCGCCGAACTGCTGGCGCGCCACTACGAGCGCATCTACCGGCTGGGCGCCCGCATGCTGGGCGATGCCGACGCGGCGGCGGACCTTGCCCAGGATGTCTGCGTCGGCCTGCCGGGCAGACTCGCTTCGTATCGCGGGGATAGCCGGTTCACGACCTGGCTTTACCGCGTTGTGGTCAACGCCGCGCGCGATGCGCTGCGCCGCGCTGCCACACGCAGGCGCCTGGAAGACCGCTACACCGAGGTGGAGGCGATGGAACGCTCGACTGCCGCCGCCCGGGAGCGGGAATCCGTCTGGTTGCGCCAGGCCCTTGGGCGATTGGGTGAAGAGTTGCGGATTACCGTATTGCTCGTGATCGAAGAGGGTCTGGCGCACGCCGAAGCGGGACGTGTTCTCGGAGTGGCCGAATCCACGGTGTCCTGGCGGATGAGCGAGGTACGCAAGCGCTTGCGCGCCCTGGCCGGCGATGAGGAGGTGATGTCATGAACGACGATCTTGAACGGCTTCAGGCGGCGCTCTGCGCCAATGTTCCCGAGCCGCCGGTCGAGGCTCGGGAGCAAGCGGTAACGGCGGCGATGGCGGCCTTCGACCGGCACTGCGAGAAGATCGGCGACGGTGGGCGCGGTTCCTCATGGACCCGGTCCGCATTCAGAACCTGGTTGCGGGGTCTGGCCGTGCCGAACTCGAATACCTATCTGGCGTTCGCGGGAGCGGCAGGCTTTGCGTTGGTCGCGGTGTTCGTGGTCTACCTGGTCCCCCTGATGAACTTGCCGACGCCGGAATCCGCGGGCCCGGAGATTGCCGGCCCGACCGAGGCGGGCGATGCGCGGGAGTTCCCTGTCACGGAGACGGGTTCGGTCCCGGACAACACCGCGAATACGGAAGTGTTCCCGCTTCCCGAGCCATTGGCGAATCCTTCGGACCTCGGCATTGAAACGCATATGGCGCCCCCTGAACCCGTGGCGCCCGCGGCGCCGGCGAACTCGGGCCGGTCCGTATTGCGGAGTGTGCCTCAACTCATGGACTCGCCTGCATTGGAAGAAGTCGTCGTAACATCGGCGAGGCGGAAGGACCGGTCAACCGGGGCGATGGCGCCCGCGCCTGCTTTCACCGCGAAAGCGCAAGCGCTCGAAAACCGTCCGGCCATGGGCTATCGCGATCAGGGCAGGGACCGGTTCAGCGCCTTCGATGCCAATCCCGTCAAGGTCGTGACCGAGGAGCCCGTGTCGACCTTTTCCATCGATGTCGATACCGCTGCCTATGGATTCGTCCGCGCATCGCTCAACCATGGCGTGTTGCCCCAGAAGGATGCGGTGCGGGTGGAAGAGTTGATCAACTACTTCCCTTACGACTATCCCGCGCCCGAGGGTCGGGATGCGCCCTTCGCGGCCAGCGTGTCGGTGCTGCCCGCGCCCTGGAACACGGCCAATCGGCTGCTGCATATCGGCATCGAGGGGTATTCCGTCGACAGCGGCGCCCGACGCGCCAACCTGGTGTTTCTGGTCGACACTTCCGGCTCGATGCAGGCGCCGAACAAGCTGCCGTTATTGATCAACTCGTTGAAGTTGCTGCTTGGCGCGCTGGCGCCGGAGGACCGGGTGGCGATCGTCACCTATGCCGGATCGGCGAGCGTGCTGCTGGAGCCTACGCGGGCCGGGGAAAAGGCGAGAATCGGCGCGGCGCTGGAGCGCTTGAGCGCCCACGGCTACACGGCGGGCGGGGAGGGGATCCGCCAGGCTTATCTGCTGGCCGGGCAGCACTACATCGAGGACGGCGTCAATCGGGTGATTCTCGCCACCGACGGGGACTTCAACGTCGGTATTACCGATCCCGGGGAATTGACGGGTTTCATCGAGCGCAAGCGCGACGGGGGCGTTTTCCTGTCGGTACTGGGTTTCGGCATGGGCAATTACAACGATGCGCTGATGCAGCGTCTCGCCCAGAACGGCAACGGCAACGCGCTGTACATCGATTCCCTGTCGGAGGCGCGCAAGGCGCTGGTGGAGGAAGCGCGGTCGATGCTGTTCCCCATCGCGAAAGACGTGAAGATCCAGGTGGAATTCAATCCGGCGGCGGTCAGCGAGTACCGGCTGATCGGCTACGAGACCCGCATGCTCGAACGCGAGGACTTCAAGAACGACAAGGTGGATGCGGGCGAAATCGGCGCCGGTCACCGGGTAACGGCGATCTATGAGTTCACCCCTCAAGGTTCGGCGGCGGGACGGATTGCGCCGCTCCGCTACCAGCGGATTGCAACGGCGGATGCGGATTCCCGGGACGAACTGGCGTTTCTGAAGATACGCTACAAGCTGCCGGAAGCCGAGGCGAGTACGCTGATCACGCGGCCGGTGGCCACCGCGGATGCTGTCGCAAGCGTCGACGCGGCGCCGGCCGATGTGCGTTTTGCCGCCGCCGTTGCGGCATTCGGCCAACTCCTGCGCGGCGGCCGCCATACCGGCGGCTACGGTTACGATGACGTGGCCGCGCTGGCTCAGGGAGCCAGGGGCGAGGATCCGTTCGGCTACCGTGCCGAGTTCGTCAGCCTGGTTCGCCTGGCCGAATCGGCCGCCGCCATGCCTCCTCTGCAACGCTGACCCCATTTATTGAGGCAGGGCCGTACCGTTCAGGCCTTGCTGGCGTGCAAAAAGTAGTTGACGTCCGTATCCCGGGTCAGCCGCGCCTGGCGGGAGAACGGGTTGTAGGCCATGCCGGCGACTTCTTCCACCCGTAACCCGGCTTTTCGAACAGCCCGGGCCAGTTCGGACGGACGGATCAGTTTCGTGTAGTCGTGGGTGCCCCTGGGCAGGATGTTCAGCACGTATTCCGCGCCCAGAACCGTGAGCAGGTATGCCTTGGGAGTGCGGCTGATGGTGGAGAAGAACAGGCGCCCGCCGGGCGCCGCCAGCTCCGCGCAGGCCGCCACCGAGGATGCGTAATCGGGAACGTGCTCCAGCATCTCCATGCAGGTGACCGTTTGGAACGCCCCGGGACGTTCCCCGGCGAGGTCTTCCGGAGTGGCCGCGAGATACTCGAGTTCCGTGCCGGTCTCCAGGGCATGCAACCGCGCGACCGCCAACGGCTTTGCGGCCATGTCGATGCCGGTCACCTCGGCCCCTGCCGCCGCCATGGCTTCCGACAATATGCCGCCCCCGCAGCCCACATCGAGAACGCGCGCCCCGTCCAGCGGCCCCCGGTCGGCGATATACTCCAGGCGCAGGGGATTGATGTCGTGCAAGGCGCGAAAATCGCCGTGCGCATCCCACCATCGATGCGCAAGCGCTTCGAATTTCCCGATTTCGGCATCGTCGATGTTCAAGGTTCGAGTTCCCGCCAGCGAGCGGCCCGGGCGCCCACCGCTTCCGCATCGAGTGTCGTGAAGCCGCCATCGTCGTAAAGGCAGCGCCCGCCGACCCACACGTGGCTGACGGCGCCGGCCGGGGCGCCGTGGATGAGTGTTGCGACCGGATCGCGCATCGGCGCGAAGCGCGGCGCGCCGAGATCGAAAGCCACCATGTCCGCCAGCTTGCCTGGCTCGAGGGAACCCGTCTGTTCATCGAGCCCAAGGGCTCGCGCGCCGCCGAGCGTCGCCATGTGCAGCATTCGCGCGGCGTCGGCCAGCGTCGGGTCGCCGCCCGTCTGCTTGACCAGCAGCGCCGCCAGGCGGGCTTCCGCAAGCAGGTCCAGGGTATTGTTCGAAGCCGCGCCGTCGGTACCGAGAGCGACGTTCACGCCCGCGGCACAGAGCCGCTCAACGGGGCAGATGCCGCTCGCAAGCTTGAGGTTGGAATGCGGGCAATGGATGACGTTGACGTTGTGCTCGGCTACGAGATCGAGTTCGCGATCGGTCAACTGCGTCATGTGCACAGCCTGCAATGCTGGCGACAGCAGACCCAGTTCGTGCAGGTAGTCGATCCAGGACTGTCCGACCCGGCTCCGTGCTTCGGTCACTTCGGCGGCGTTTTCGTGGAGGTGGGTCTGTACCGGCCGGTTCAGTTCCTCCGAGTACGTACGTACCTTTTCCAGCGCCTGCCTGGAAACGCTGTAGGCTGCGTGCGGCCCGAACACCATGTTGATCAGGGGATCGCCGCGATAGTCGTCATGCAGCGCCATGCCCTTGTGCAGCGCTTCATCGGCATTACGGCTCCAGGCATTGGCGAAGTCCAGCACCGGGAAGGCCACTTCGGCGCGCATTCCCGCAAGCGATGCGCACCGTGCCACCTCATCCGGGTAGTAGTACATGTCGGCAAAGGTCGTAATCCCCATCGACAGCATCTCGGCGATCGCCAACTCGGTGCCGGCGCGCACGAATTCCCGGGACAGGTGAGCCGCTTCCAGGGGCCAGACGACCTCGCTCAGCCATTGCTGCAACGGCAGATCTTCAGCGGCGCCCCGCAACAGGGTCATGGCGGCATGCCCATGGGCGTTGACCAGCCCCGGGACGACGGCGTGACGGTCGAGGTGCACCACGGCCCGCGGCGAGAAAGCGCCCTCGACCTCTGCCCTGGGGCCGACGCCCACGATCCTTTCGCCGGTGACGGCGATTGCGGCGTGGTCGATGGGTGTACTGGACGGCGCAACCGGTATGCACCAGCGGCACCGAATCGACAAATCGCAGGGGGTCATCGGCGGATTATACGCCAGGGCGCCTCCGGCGTAGACGCAAGTGCTTTTTGCGCAGCGATGCGGGCTAGTGGTCCAACCACCTAGAAATGAGTGGTCAGTGACCGCCGGAACGTTCCGCGCAAGGCGCGGTCGCGCAGATGTAGGCCGCCTACTTCAAGCGGCTGCAACGCCGCGCGGGGCGTTCCGGCGGTCACCCGAAGGGCGCGCCCACAAGCGCCCATCGGTCTGTGTGCGAGGGGTGCCCCCTCGCGCTCCCGGGCTGAGGGCTCTTTTTTTGCGAGGGGTACCCCCTCGCGCTCCCGGGCTGAGGGCTCCGTTGTCGGCTCTTGACGTATGCTGGATACGTCCGCGAGCCGACGCCGCGCATCTGGACGCTTGTGGACGCGCTGACCGCTCATTTCTAGGTGGTTGGACCACTAGGGAAGCGCCGGACAACGCCGGTCCGGGCGGACGTTTCAGCGCTGCATCGAAGCCGCTCGTGTACGCATCGGCGCGCACTCCGAGGCCCGGTTCATGGTAAACTCATGACCTTTTCGGCACGTGCCCAAATGTCCGACGCGGCCCCCGGTCAAGCGCGGGAAATCCTCCCGGTAAACATCGAAGACGAACTGCGGCAGTCCTACCTGGACTACGCCATGAGCGTCATCGTCGGGCGTGCGCTGCCGGACGTTCGCGACGGCCTGAAACCGGTGCATCGCCGGGTGCTGTTCACCATGAACGAGCTGAACAACACCCACGCTCGCCCTTACGTGAAATCCGCCCGGGTGGTCGGCGATGTCATGGGCAAGTACCACCCGCACGGCGACCTGGCCATCTACGATACCCTCGTGCGCATGGCGCAGGATTTCGCGATGCGCTACCTCCTGATTGACGGCCAGGGCAACTTCGGGTCGATCGACGGCGACCCGCCCGCGGCCATGCGCTACACCGAAGTGCGCATGGACCGCCTCGCCTCCGCGCTGCTTGCCGATCTCGACAAGGAAACGGTCTCGTTCGTGCCCAACTACGACGATACGCTGACCATGCCGGAGGTGTTGCCCACCCGGGTACCGAACCTGCTGATCAACGGCAGTTCCGGCATTGCGGTGGGCATGGCGACCAATATTCCGCCGCACAATTTCAACGAAGTCGTGGCGGGCGTCCTGGCGCTGCTCGACGACCCGTGCATCGGCGTCGATGCCCTGATGGAGCACATTAAGGGGCCGGATTTTCCCACCGCCGGAATCATCAACGGCCGCGCCGGCATCGTGCAGGCCTACCGCACCGGCCGGGGCCGCATCTATGTGCGCGCGCGCGCCGAGGTGATCGAGGACGAGAAACGCGGCCGGGACGTCATCGTGATCACCGAGATCCCTTACCAGCTCAACAAGTCGCGGCTCATCGAGAAGATCGCGCAACTGGTCAAGGACAAGAAGATCGAGGGCATTGCCGAACTGCGCGACGAGTCGGACAAGGACGGCCTGCGCGTCGTCATCGAGTTGCGCCGTGGCGAATCGGGCGATGTGGTGCTCAACAACCTCTACGCACAGACTCAGCTTCAGTCGGTATTCGGCATCAACTGCGTCGCGCTGGTAGGCGGCCAGCCCCGGGTGCTGAACCTCAAGCAGATGCTGGAGGCCTTCGTCCAGCACCGCAAGGAAGTGGTTACCCGGCGCACGCTCTACCTGCTCGCCCGGGCCCGCCAGCGGGGCCACCTGCTCGAAGGCCAGGCGGTGGCGCTGGCAAGTATCGGTCAGGTGATCGAACTGATCCGGCAGTCTCCGTCAGCGGCCGAGGCCAGGGCTGCCCTGTTGGCGCGCGGCTGGCCGTCGGAAAGCGTGGCGGCGCTCCTGGCGCGGGCCGGCAGCGATGCGTGCCGCCCGGAAGGCCTGGATGAACGGTATGGCCTGCACGACGGGCTGTACCACCTTTCCGAAGCCCAGGCGCAAGCCATACTGGATATGCGCCTGCACCGGCTCACCGCCCTGGAGCAGAACAAGCTGGTCGCGGACTACCAATTGGTGCTCGACGATATCGCGGACCTCCAGGACATCCTGGCTTCCCCGGAGCGCCTGCAGTCCGTCATTCGCGGGGAACTCGAGGAACTGGCCGAGGCGTACGGCGATCCTCGGCGCACCGAGATCCTCGGCACGCAGGAGGATCTTTCGATGGAGGATCTCATCACCGAGGAAGACCTGGTGGTGACGATTTCCCACAACGGCTACGCCAAGACGCAGCCGCTCGACGTGTACCAGGCGCAGCGCCGTGGCGGGCGGGGCAAGGTTGCGGCCAAGGTTCGCGAGGAGGACTTCGTCGAAAACCTGCTGGTTGCCAACAGCCACGACACGTTGCTGTGCTTCTCGAACGTCGGCAAGGTCTACTGGCTGCGCGTCTTCCAGATTCCCCGGGGCAACCGCAACGCCAAGGGCCGGCCGCTGGTCAACCTGCTGCCGCTCGGCCAGGGCGAACGGGTGACCTCGCTCTTGCCCGTCAAGGAATACGACGACAGCCACTTCGTTTTCATGGCGACGGCCAACGGCACGGTCAAGAAGACGGAACTGTCGCACTTCTCGCGGCCGCGGCCGAGCGGGCTGATTGCGCTGGCGCTGGAGGAGGGCAACACGCTGGTGGGCGCGGCCATCACCGATGGCCATTGCGATGTGCTGCTGACTGCAAGTTCCGGCAAGGCGGCGCGGTTCAAGGAATCCGATGTCCGCGCCATGGGCCGTACCGCCCGGGGCGTACGCGGCATTCGCCTGTCGAGGGGCCACAGCGTGATCTCGCTCATCATTCCCGGCGAAGACGGCTACGTGCTCACGGCCAGCGCCAACGGGTACGGGAAACGGACCCGGGTGGGGGAGTTTCCGGTCAAGGGCCGGGGCGCCATGGGCGTGATCGCCATGCAGTCGAACGAGCGCAACGGCGATGTGGTCGGCGCCGTGCAGGTCTTCGAAGGCGATGAACTGATGCTTATCAGCGATATGGGGACGCTTGTTCGTATCAGCGCCGACGAGGTATCGGTGCGGAGCCGCATCACCCAGGGCGTACGCCTCATCGCGCTTCGCGATGGGGAACGGCTGAACAGCGTCGCGCGCATCGTTGAATCGAATGGCGGCAACGGCGGCAACGGCAACCGCGGACATGACGGCGGCAGCGGCGATATCGCTGGGAGCGGCAGCGGGAGCAGTGGCGGCGATGACGGAATCCGGGGCTGTGGAGAGAGCGGAGATGGCTAGCGCACCGGCAGTCGCGGCCGGCGAACCGCCGGCCTTGCGCGCCAGGCCGTTCAACTTTGCCCCCGGCCCCGCCGCGCTGCCCCGGCATGTGCTGGAGGTGGCCCGGGAAGAGATGCTCGACTACCGGGACACCGGTGTATCCATGCTGGAGACGAGCCATCGCAGCGCCCCGTTCACGGAACTGGCGGAACGGGCCGAGGCCGATCTTCGCGAGCTGTTGGGTGTGCCCCGAGAGTATCGCGTACTGTTCCTGCACGGTGGCGCTACCCTGCAGTTCGCCACCGTGCCGCTCAACCTGCTCGGCGGGAAAACCTCGGCGGACTATGTGGAGACCGGCTCCTGGTCCAGCAAGGCCATCGGCGAGGCGCGAAAGTACTGCGAGGTAAACGTGGCGGCGAGTTCGGCCGCAACGAATTTCGATCGCATACCGCCCCGGTCCGGCTGGCGGCTGAACGGCTCGGCGGCCTATCTGCATATCTGCTCCAACGAAACGATCGGCGGCGTGCAGTTCCACGACTTTCCCGATGTCGGCGTCCCGCTCGTTGCCGACATGTCCTCCGAACTGCTCTCACGGCCCATCGACGTGTCGCGTTTCGCGGTGATCTACGGCGGCGCCCAGAAAAACCTCGGGCCGGCGGGGCTCGCGGTGGCGATCGTACGGGAAGACGCGATCGGCCGGGCCCGGCGGCAAACTCCCAGCCTCCTGGACTTCGCGGTCAACGACCGTTCCGGATGCATGTACAACACGCCCCCGGTCTACGCCTGGTACATCGCCGGGCTGGTGCTGCGGTGGGTAAGGGAGCAGGGCGGCGTGGCCGCCATGGCGGAGCGCAACGCCGGCAAGGCAGGCAAACTGTATGCACTTATCGACGGCAGCGATTTCTACACCTCGCCGGTGCCGCCGGAAAACCGCTCGGTCATGAACGTACCGTTCACCCTGGCGGACCCGTCTCTCGACGGAGAGTTCCTGCGCCGTTCGACCGGGTGCGGTTTGCTGAACCTCAAGGGCCACCGCAGTGTCGGCGGCATGCGCGCCAGCCTTTACAATGCGGTGCCGGAAGCGGCGGTCGACGCGCTGGTCGAATTCATGACAGAGTTCCAGAATGAGTACGGATGATGCGGCACTGGCGCGCATTCGGGAGCGTATCGACGAGGTCGATGCAGAGCTGCAGAAGCTCTTGAACGAGCGCGCGGGCCTTGCCCTGGAGGTCGGCAGGGTCAAACAGGCGCATCGGGGCGGCGCAGCGCCCGTGTACTATCGGCCGGAGCGTGAAGCGCAAATCCTTGCCGGCCTGAAGAAACGCAACCCGGGTCCGTTGACGGACCGGGACATCGCGCGCCTGTTTCGCGAGATCATCTCCTGCTGCCTTTCCCTGGAGCAACCGTTGACGGTCGCCTACCTCGGGCCGCCGGGGACCCATACCGAGACGGCTGCACTCGCCCAGTTCGGCCAGTTCGCCAATACGCAGCCGCTGGCCAGTATCGACGAGGTGTTTCGGGAGGTAGAGACCGCAAAAGCGCGCTACGGCGTAGTGCCGGTGGAGAACTCCACGGAGGGCATGGTCAACCATACGCTCGACTGCTTCATGGCGGCTCCGCCGGACATCAGCATCTGTGCGGAAGTGGAGTTGCCCATCCATCACGCATTCCTGGTTCATCCCGGCAACGGCGGCCGGGTGGAACGGATTCTTTCGCACTCCCAGTCCCTGGCGCAGTGCCGTGGCTGGCTCGACGCCAACTACCCCGGAGTCGAACGGCTGGCCGTCGCCAGCAATGCGGAAGCCGCGCGCCAGGTGTCCGAAAACCCGAAGTTGGCGGCCGTTGCGGGTGAGCTCGCGGCGCGGCGCTACGGTCTGAGGGTACTCACACAGAGTATCGAAGACCGCACGGACAACAAGACCCGCTTTCTGATCATCGGCCGGCAGGAGGTCGGCGCGAGCGGCCGGGACAAGACTTCCATACTGGTTTCCACGAGAAACCGTCCAGGCGCCCTGTACCGCGTGCTCGAACCCTTTCACCGCCACGAAATCTCCCTGAGCAGAATCGAAACCCGGCCGGCGCGGTCCGGGGACTGGTCGTATGTCTTTTTCATCGACTTCGACGGTCATCAGGAGGACGATACCGTGCAACGCACCCTGGCCGAGGTGGGCGAAGTTGCCCTGGAGGTACGCCGCCTGGGCTCCTATCCGCGCTCGGTGCTTTGATCGCGCGGCCGCAATGAGCACCGCCGTCAATCCAAACATCGCCGGGCTGCATCCCTACAACCCGGGCAAGCCCATCGAGGAGGTGACCCGGGAACTCGGCATCGACGATGTGGTCAAGCTTGCCAGCAACGAGAACCCGCGCGGCCCGGGGCAGCGTGTGCGCGAGCGGATCGCGGCAACACTCGATGCGTTGTCGCGCTACCCGGACGGCAGCGGGTACCGGCTGAGAATGGCGCTGGCGCGGCTTCACGACATCGAGCCCAACCGCATCACCCTCGGCAACGGCTCGAACGATGTGCTGGAACTGGCGGCGAAAATGGCGCTGGAACCCGGCCTCGAAGGCATCGTGTCGGAGCACGGTTTCGTCGTTTACTACCTGGCGGTAACCGGTTGCGGCGGCCGGCTCGTCACCGTGCCGGCGCGTGCCTACGGCGCCGATGTGGACGGTTTCATCGATGCCCTGAGCGACCTCGCCCGCATCGTTTTCCTGGCCAATCCGAACAATCCCACCGGTACCTGGCTCAGGGAGAGTGAACTCGTCCGCCTGCTTGACCGCATGCCGGAACGGGTCTGGCTGGTGCTCGACGAAGCCTATCTGGAATATGTCGAGGTTCCCGGGTATCCGGACGGCCGTACGCTTTTGGACCGTTATCCCAATCTCATCGTGACGCGGACCTTTTCCAAGATTCACGGGCTCGCCTCGCTCAGGGTCGGCTACGGCTTGAGTTCGCCCCTGGCCGCCGACCTGATGAACCGCGCCCGCCAGCCGTTCAATGTCAACAGTCTGGCGCTAGCGGCCGCGGAGGCGGCGCTCGAGGACCGGACGTTCGTGGCATCCAGCCGGGCGCTGAACCGGGCCGGCATGGCGCAGGTGACCGCGGGGCTGGATGCCTTGGGGCTTGCCTACATTCCGTCGGCGGGAAACTTCCTGTCCGTCGATCTCGGCCGCGCTCCGCAGCCGGTATTTCAGGCGATGCTGGCCCGGGGCGTCATTGTCCGGCCGGTGGCGGAGTACGGGTTGCCGACCCACCTGAGGGTCACCGTGGGGCTGCCCGAAGAGAATCGACGCTTCCTCGACGTTCTCGAGGAGGTTCTGTGAAGCTGGCCGTTGTCGGTACCGGCTTTATCGGTAGCTCCTTTGCGAAGACGGCGGCCGATCACGGCCTGTTCACCGAAGTCGTGGGGCTGGATATCGACCGCGCGCAGGCCGAGAAAGCGCTGCAACTGGGCATTGTCGACGGCGTCGTGGACAGGGTTCCGGACGACGCGGCCGCCGTGCTGCTCGCGCCGCCGAGCGACCAGGTGGCATCCTGGGTATGCGACCTTGCCGATCATCCCGGCGTCGTATTCGATGTGGGGGGCGTCAAGCAGCCGATCGTCAAGGCGGTGCGCCGCCGGCTGCAAAGCCTGCCGCCGCGTTACGTTCCATCGCACCCGGTGTGCGGGTCGGAGCGCAGCGGTCCTGAAGAAGCGGAGGTCGACCTGTTTCACGACCAGACCGTGATATTGACCCCCGAACCGGAAACGGATGCTTCGGCGACCGGCGTGGTGCAGGTCATGTGGCGGGCGGTCGGCGCCCGGGTTCGAACGATGACGGTCGATGAGCATGACGGGATACTCGCGGTCACCAGCCATCTCCCGCACCTGCTGTCCTTCGCCTACGTGAACGGGGTGGAACCGGCCATGCTGTCCCTGGCAGGGGGCGGTTTCCGCGATTTCACCCGCATTGCGGCGTCGAGGCCGGCGCTGTGGGAGCAGATATTCAGGCTCAACAAAGCGCCGCTGATGGCAGCGCTCAAGGCGTTTCGGCAACAGGTGAGGAAACTCGAGACCGCCGTTCGGCGTGAAGACGCCGAGGCGGTCCTCTCCATCCTCGAATCGGCGGCGGCCCGCCGCCGTGAATTCGATGACGCCTGATTCCGGCGATACGGCCGCTCCGGTCATCTGCGTGGACGGTCCGGGCGGGTCCGGCAAGAGCACCTTGTCTGCACGGCTTGCCGAGTCGCTCCGTTGGAACCGGCTCGACAGCGGCGCGCTGTATCGAGCTGTCGCCGCCTCGGCGCTCGAACGGGGATTGAGCCTGGAGAACCGGGAGGCGCTCGTGGAGTTCGCAACCCGGCTGGATACCGGGTTCGAAGGTACTCACCCGGCCGTACCGGGCAAGGCGCGGCGCCTGGACATGCGCTCGGAGCGGGTGGGCGCGGCCGCATCGACCATCGCCGCGTACCCGGAATTGCGTGACGTTATCCTGACCGGGCAACGCGCGGCACGGCGGCCGCCGGGCCTGGTTGCGGACGGCCGCGACATGGGCACGATCGTATTCCCGGACGCGGCGTTGAAGATATTCCTGGACGCGAGCCCGGGGGTGCGCGCGGAACGCCGCAATAAGCAATTGAAAAACAAAGGCTTGAATGTTAATTTTCGCGCTATTCTCGCCGGCATTCAGGAACGGGATGCGCGAGATAGGGAGCGCGCTGCCGCACCGTTGAGACAGGCCGAGGACGCCATCGTCATCGACAGCACGGCAATGAGCCTGGAAGAAGTGCTCGGGCGAGCGTTGGCGCTTGCCAGCGAGCGGGGTCTTGCAGCCGGACCGGCGCCGCGCATGACATGAACGAACGGGTCTTGCGACCCATGCAACGAGGACTTGCCGCACCCGGGGCCGGCTTTCCCGGCGCAAGGACGATTAAGCGGCAGGAGATTGACGGATACATGAGCGAAAGTTTTGCGGAGTTGTTTGAGGAGAGCCTTGAAACCATCGAGATGGAACCCGGTTCCATCGTTACCGGAACGGTGGTGGACATCGACAATGAACGGGTCGTCGTTCACGCCGGCCTCAAATCGGAAGGCAATATCCCCAAGAATCAGTTTCTGAACGAAACCGGGGACTTCAGTTTGACCATCGGCGACCAGGTCAAGGTGGTCATGGAAATCGTCGACGACGGCAGCGGCGAGACCAGGATGTCGCGGGAGAAGGCCCGCCGTGCCGAATCCTGGCAGATGCTCGAGGAAGCCTTCTCGAACAACGAAGTCGTCAAGGGCGCCATAAACGGCAAGGTCAAGGGCGGGTTCACCGTCGACATCAGCGACATCCGCACCTTCCTGCCCGGCTCCCTGGTGGACATCCGGCCGTTGCGGGAAACGGCGCACCTGGAAGGCAAACCGCTCGAGTTCAAGGTCATCAAGCTCGACCAGAAACGCAACAACGTAGTGGTTTCCAGGCGCGCGGTGCTCGAACAGGAGAACAGCGAAGAGCGCGAGGCGCTGCTCGCCTCCCTCGAAGAGGGGCAGACCCTGAAGGGCATCGTCAAGAATCTCACCGACTACGGCGCATTCGTCGACCTGGGCGGCGTCGACGGGCTCCTGCATATCACCGACATGGCCTGGCGGCGTATCCGCCACCCCAGCGAGATGGTCAATGTCGGCGATGAGGTCGATGTCCGGATTCTCAAGTTCGACCGGGAAAAGAACCGGGTGAGCCTCGGCATGAAACAGCTCGGCGACGATCCCTGGGTGGAGTTGACGCGCCGCTATCCGGAAGGCTCCCGGGTGATGTCGACCGTGACCAACCTCACCGACTACGGTTGCTTCGCCGAGATCGAGGAAGGCGTGGAAGGGCTCGTCCATGTTTCCGAGATGGACTGGACCAACAAGAACATCCACCCATCCAAGGTCGTCAATGCGGGCGACAAGGTGGAAGTCATGGTCCTCGACATCGACGAGGAGCGGCGGCGTATTTCGCTCGGCATCAAGCAGTGCCGGCCCAATCCGTGGGAAG
Source organism: Candidatus Azophilus sp. (assembly GCA_965220425.1). GTDB lineage: Bacteria > Pseudomonadota > Gammaproteobacteria > Pseudomonadales > Azotimanducaceae > Azophilus. The sequence goes on from OZ244830.1 coordinate 2,419,559, forward strand.
AATTTGCCGTCAATCGCAAGAAGGGCGAGCGGGTCACCGGCAAGATCAAGTCCATCACCGACTTCGGCATCTTTATCGGGCTCGAAGGCGATATCGACGGGCTTGTGCATCTCTCCGACGTTTCCTGGAAGGAGCCCGGAGAGACGGCGGTACGGCGTTATAGCAAGGGCGAGGAGATCGAAACCGTCATCCTGTCCATCGATCCGGATCGCGAGCGTATTTCGCTGGGCATCAAGCAACTCGACCAGGATGCGTTCACCGACTACATCGCGGCCAACGAAAGGGGCTCCATCGTCCAGGGTGTGGTGGTAGCGCTCGAGCCGAAGGAAGCGGAGTTGAAACTCGCCGAAGATGTCACCGGCATTCTAAAAGCATCCGAGATCGGTTTTGACCGGGTGGAGGACACGCGCAAGGAGTTGTCCGAAGGCCAGCAGGTCGAGGTGAAGATCGTCAGTATCGACCGCAAGAACCGCGTGATCGGGTTGTCGATCAAGGCGAAGCAGGTCGACGAGGAACGCATGGCGGTCAAGGAGCACAGGAAGCAGGAAGGCACGCGCGCCGGCGCCAGCACGCTCGGTGACCTGATCAAGGCGCAAATGACGGGCCGCCGGCGCGACGGCGCGCGTGAGGCCGGGAACAAGCGCGAGCAACCCGACGAAGGCGAGCACTAGCAGCTAAAGCGATGACCAAGTCGGAGCTCATCGAGAAAATCGGCGCCACCCAGGCGCAGCTTCCCATACGGGACATCGAGCTGGCCGTCAAGACGATGATCGAGCACATGTCCCAGACCTTGGCGCAGGGCAGGCGCATCGAGATCCGCGGATTCGGGAGTTTCTCGCTGCACTACCGGGCGCCGCGGATCGGGCGAAATCCCAAGACGGGCGAGTCCGTGGGTCTTTCGGGCAAGTACGTTCCCCACTTCAAGCCCGGCAAGAACCTGCGCGAGCGGGTCAACGCCGGGCTCCAGCGCGGTCGATCGAGGCAGCGCCCGGATTGAAAGCAGTTTCGGGTTTCGCAAGGGCGCCTCCATCGTGGATCAGGTGGGGTACACCCCGAAGGGCGGTCCGGTCACGACCCATATCCTTATTGCCGAGAAGAGCGGGGACATCCACTCGGTGCGCATCAATGCCGGTGGGGCAGACCTCATCCTAGTGGTCCAACCACCTGGAAATGAGTGGTCAGTGACCGCCGGAACGTTCCGCGCAAGGCGCGGTCGCGCAGATGTAGCCCGCCTACTTCAAGCGGCTGCAACGCCGCGCGGGGCGTTCCGGCGGTCACCCGAAGGGCGCGCCCACAAGCGCCCATCTGTCTGTGTGCGAGGGGTACCCCCTCGCGCTCCCGGGCTGAGCCTTTGTATGCGAGGGGTGCCCCCTCGCGCTCCCGGGCTGAGGGCTCCGTTATCGGCTCTTGACGTATGCTGGATACGTCCGCGAGCCGACGCCGCGCATCTGAACGCTTGTGGACGCGCTGACCGCTCATTTCCAGGTGGTTGGACCACTAGGCTGCGACCTGCTGGAGGGCTCACATACCTTCGCGTAGCAGTGGGATCCTCTTTGGCAAGGGCGATAAACCGGTTCAGCCGATCAGGAAATCAAGAGCCTTGATCGCCGCAACCGTCGCGCCGAGCGCGGTATAGAACTTGACGGTCATGCGCAACTCGAGGTCTTTCATGTCGGCACGGACGGCGCTGATTTCCGAATGCAATTCCGCGCGAAGTCCTCCGATTTCCGAACCCAATTCCGCGCGAAGTCTTCCGATTTCCGAATGCAATTCCGCGCGAAGTTCTCCGATTTCCGAACGTAATTCCGCGCGAAGTTCTCCGATTTCCGAACGTAATTCCGCGCGAAGTTCTCCGACTTCCGCGCGAAGTTTTCCGATTTCAGCGCGAACGCCGCCGATGTCGGCTTTCGTGGCCAGACTCTCCGATACCGGAATCGATTGCGCGGCCGCCGTCGCCTGTTCGTCCGACACGCCCGCGCTCCTGAAGGCATCGTAGACTTCCTTGACGATTGCGCCCATGCAAACCGGCCCCGACCGCGGCTGCTCACTTCGATCGCAACGGAGCATACCAGAACGGAAGCCCGAGACTGTGAGCAATCGTGGGCACCTGCCGTGCGATACATTGCTGCATCCGCCGCCGCTCCACTTGAAGTTGAGCCCATCACGGCGGGCCGGCGCTTTGTCGGGCGGCCCCCCGCGGCCGCCGACCGCCGCCGGACTTTTGCCACGGGCTGCCAGCCTGGCCTGTACGGCTGCGTCCTGGCGTCGAGGCCGGCGATTACAACCCTGTCGGTCCGTTGCGGCGGATGGCTCTGCTTGGGGCGATTCGCGTTACCTCGCCGGTTTGAGTACGCTCTACGGCTTGCAATTCCGGAGCCGACGGACTTGACCGAATCGGACATCGGGCACGACTGGAGTGTCGATGAAGTCATGGCGCTGTTCGAGGCGCCGTTGAACGACCTGCTGTTCCAGGCGCAAGCCATACACCGGCGTTACCACGCTGCGAACGAAGTACAGATCAGTTCGCTGCTGAGCATCAAGACCGGGGGCTGCCCCGAAGACTGCAAGTACTGTCCCCAGAGCATCCATTACGACACGGGGCTCGATGCGCACAGCCTCCTGCCCGTCGACGATGTCGTCGAAGCGGCGCGGAAGGCGCGGGCCGCGGGCGCCACCCGGTTCTGCATGGGAGCCGCCTGGCGCGGCCCCACCAACGCCCAGGTGCGCCGGGTCTGCGAGTTGATCGAAGCGGTGGCCGATCTCGACATGGAAACCTGCGTGACGCTCGGCATGCTGACGCCCGGACAGGCCGAAGACCTGGCCCGGGCCGGGCTCGACTACTACAACCACAACCTCGATACGTCCCCGGAGTACTACGGGGAGATCATCACGACCCGCAACTACCAGGATCGGCTGGATACGCTCGCCAATGTCCGCGCCGCGGGAATCCTGGTTTGCTGCGGCGGGATCGTGGGCATGGGCGAGAGCCGGAAAGACCGGGCGGGCCTCCTGGTGCAGTTGGCCAATTTGCCGGAACACCCGGAATCGGTGCCCATCAACAATCTGGTTCGGGTGGAGGGTACACCGATGCAGGACGCCGAGGTGCTTTCGCCCCTGGAACTGGCGCGCTGCATCGCGGTTGCGCGCATCCTCATGCCGCGTGCGGTGGTGCGCCTGTCGGCGGGCCGCACCGATCTCGGCGCGGCGGCCCAGGCGCTGTGCTTCATGGCGGGAGCCGGATCGATTTTCTGCGGCGACCAGTTGCTCACCACCCCCAATCCCAGCTTCGGCGCCGACATGGAGATGTTCGAGGATCTGGGGCTTGCCGCCCAGACCGTCTAGCAGCACGTGGCAAAAGTCCGGCGTCGCACCGAGACCGTCGAGGCGCCCGCCCGGCAAGGCGCGAGGAGCGAGAATATCGGGCGTATTTGAGCGACGAGCAACGCGGTCGGGCGGGATGCATCGGCGGTCGAATGCAGGTGGACTTTTGCCACGGGCTGCTAGTCGTCCTGTTTGCCGCTGCGCGCTGACGAACGAGTCGAATCTGCATCGGCGAATGCCTCGATCTCCCGCGACCGATGCGCGGCCGATCGAGACGCCATGGCGTCGATTCATTCGATGTGCGCATAGATACCGAATGAGGCCCCGTTAGAGATGCGGTTCTTCGAGGATATCCCTGACGACTACAGCAGCGTCGTGGGCGCCTTCCAGCTCACGGAAGCCGCGGCGATCGAATTCGCAACGGCCTGGGACCCGCAGCCGTTCCATACCGACCCCGTTGCGGCCGCGGAGTCGGTGTTCGGTGGTCTTGTGGCGTCGTCCGCGCATCTATTTGCAATCTGTACGCGGCTCTTTGCCGACCATGAAGACGGGATTCAGGTCGTCGCCATGCTGGGCAAGGACAAGCTGCGCCTGCCGAACCCGGCCCGGGCGGACACGGTGCTCACCTACGAGACGCGCTGCATCGGCCGGCGGGAATCGCGCAGTCGTGAGGATGTCGGAATTGTCACGTTGGCCGATACGGTAACCGATGACCGGGGCGCGGTCGTGCTGAGCCAGGAAGTCACGCTGCTGATCGCGAAGAGGAGATCCCGGTCCGATCGGAGACCGTCTTAGCCCGCATATTGCACCAAGGGCCGCGATGATCGCGCAGGATTTTGCCCGTTTGCGCGTGCTCGCGGGAGCCTTCAGCCGGGGAGCGCGAGGGGGCACCCCTCGCATAACAAGAACAAGCATAGCCACGTCTATGGTGGAGGGAGCACGTGCGCGCACACGGGCAAAAGACCAGCGAGGGCATGGCCAGCGCAGTTTGTACCACGACAGAAAGCCGAACAGTGCAACAAATGTGAGCAAAATCAAATGGAATTCGTCATCTGGATAAGCGGCTTGGTGAAATATGCGGGCTAGCCCGCATCGCTCACGGATCTTCGTTGCGAGGGCGTCGAGGCGCCGCGTAAGCGTGGCCGCGCGGACCTCAGGGCCGGGCCGGCGCGGGAAACCTGGCGCCGCAGGTCCCCGGCCAGCGAATAGAGAACGGGCACGAGGAACAGCGTCGCCAGCGTCGATACCGCGAGCCCCCAGCCGACGGCGAGGGAGACGATACTGACGATGGGGTCGTAGCCGCCGATGCCGTAGGCGCTCGGCAGCACGCCGCCCAGGGTGGTCAGCGTCGTGACCAGGATCGGGCGCAGGCGCTCCACCACCGCATCGACGATGGCCCCGGTGGCCTCGCCGCCGGTGCGGGCAGCCTGTTCCTGCAGGCGGCGATGGATGGAGTCCACCATCACGATGGAACCGTTCACGACAATGCCCGCGAGGCCGATGGCGCCGAGCATCGCGAACATGTTCATGGGTTTGCCGTGCAGGAAGAAGACCAGGAATACGCCCGCCACGGCCAGCGGTATGACGAGCATGACGAACAACGCCTCCAGAAACGAGCCGAGCATCAGCCAGATGACGACGGCGATTCCCGCTATCGCAAGAGCGGCCGCCACGCCCATCCGGTCCGTTACCTTGCGGGTCTCGACGGCCTCGCCGCCGTTGAAAACCAACAGCCCCGGAATATCCTGGAAACGCGGGAACAACTCCGCCTCCATCCGCCGGGCGAACGTCAGTGCGGTCAGGCCGCTCGAATCCGAGAAGCCGGCGCGGATGGTCGCCGACCGGTAGCCGTCCCGGTGATAGATGCGGGTCACCGACGGGACTTCCATGGGATCCACCACATCGCGCAGCCGCACCAGCTCGCCGCTCGCCGCGCGGACGGGCGTTTCCAGCAGGGCGTCGAGGTCGCCGCGGGCGGCCGGGTCGAACTGCACCCGCAACTCGGTCGTGTGGTCGAGGTCGCGGTGTTCGCTCGCCTCGATGCCGTAGAAGGCAGCCGCCAGGGTCTGTCCGACGGCTTCCGCATCCAGGCCGCGCAACGCGAGCTTCTCGTAGTTCAGGTTCAGGTCGATTTTCGGCGTCCCGGGCCGCTCGTCCACCTCCACTTCGATGACGCCCGGCGTGGCTTCCAGGAATTGTTGCACCTCGAATGCCACGCCGCGCCGCGCCGCGTCGTCGTTGCACAGCACGTGCACGGTGACGGGCCGGTCCGTGGGCGGACCGAAGTACTCGGATTGATACAGGATCTTCACGTCCGGGGGCGCCTGAAGCGCGCCCGGCAGGCGCTCGATCCACTCCGCGTTCGTATGATTGCGCGCGTCCTTCCGGAACTGGACGATGAGAACCGCCTCGTTGTCCGCCTCGCCGAAGCTCTTTTCGAGGGAATCGATGTTCTGGTGCCCGATCCGGCCCGTAACGGCTTCGATGTCGCTTGCCGTTGCCTCGAGTAGCTGCCGGGCCAGGTCGGCGGCGACCGCTTCGGTCTGTTCCAGCGCCATGCCGGCGGGCGTCGTGATCTTGATCAGCAAACGGTCGGCGTCCTGCTGCGGGAACAGCATGAAGGGGACGAGAGGGCGCACGAACAGCATGATTGCGGCGAAGGCGGCGAGCGCGATCGAGAGCGTTGCCAGCCGATGCCGCAGCACCCAGCCGAGCGCGCGCCCGTAGCGGGCCTCGAGCGCGACCATGAAACGCCGCTTCCGAAGGTTGGCCCGGGCGCCGATGGTTGAGAGGTGCGCGGGGAGAACGAAGAACGACTCGAACAGGGAAAACAGCAGCACGAAGACCACAACGGCGGGAATCTGCCACATGATCTTGCCGGGCAGCCCGCCGAGCACGGTGAGCGGCAGAAAGGCCAGCATGGTGGTCAGCGCCGCCGCCGTCACCGGGGCCAGCATCTCCCCCGCCCCGTCAAGCGCTGCCTGGCTCGGCGGTGAGCCCTGGGCGCGCTTGAGCGCGATGCGTTCGGAGACCACCACCGCATCGTCCACCACCATGCCGAGCACGACGATGAAGCCCGTGAGCGACATGAGGTTCAGTGTCATGCCGAACGGGCCGACCAACGTCATCGCGCCCATGAATACCACGGGGATGCCGACCAGGATCCAGATCGCCGGGCCGGGCCGGACGAAGGTGAAGAGCACGACGGTGACGAGCAGGACGCCGATCAGGCCATTGGTGAACATCAGTTCGAGCCGGTTGGTGACCATGTAGGACTCGTCGTTGATCGCCGCCAACTCGATGTCTTCGGGAATGGGCGCCGCGGCCAGGACGGCACGTACCTGTTCGACGGTATCGATGATGTCGACACCTTCCCGTTTCTTGACGTACAGCGCGACTCCGCGGCGGCCGTTCGAGTGGACGAAGAGCCCGGTGTCCTCGCGGCCTTGCTCGATACGCGCGATGTCGCGGATGCGCAGGGCGCCGGCGTCCGGCCGGAATCTCAGGATCGTCTCGCCCACGTCCTCGGGGTACTCGAAGCGGCTCCACATGACCACCTGCCGGCGCTCGGCGGGGCTCTCGAGCACGCCGCCGGTGCTGGAGACGTTGCGGCGCTGGACGGCGGCGATAACATCCGAAAGGGTGATGCCGTATTCCCGCGCCAGTACCGGGTCGATCAGGATGCGCACCTCGGCATCCTGGAGGCCCACGGCCACCACATCGCCCACCAGGTCGAGCCGTTGCAGGCGGTTTTCCAGATCTTCGGCGGTTTGGCCGAGTGTCGGTTCGGGTCCGGTCAACATGACCTCGACAACGGTAAGCCGGCCGGGATTGAGCCGCATGAACACGGGCTCGTCTTCCATGTCGTCGGGGAAATCGGTAATGCCGTCGACGGCCGCGCGCATATCGGTTTCGGCCGCCTCGATCTCGGCGGCCTCGTAGTCGTCGTAGAGCCGCACCGACGTGTACGACGTGTTGTCCGAGATCACGGTGGTGAACTCGTCGATGCCCTCCAGCCCTTCGAGAGACTCCTCAATGGGAATGGTGACTTTGGTCTCCAGATCCTGGGCGCTGGCGCCGGGCAGGTTGGCGGTAATAAAGATCCGCGGTGTCTCGACGGTGGGGATGAACTCCCGTTGCAGCGACGTCGCCGAGAGAAATCCGAGCACCAGCAGGGCGCCGGCGATCAGGTTGACCAGCAGGTGGCGCTCGATGAAGAAGCGCAGGACGCCTTGCACGGACTCAGTCTTCGACGGTGACGGGGGCGCCGTCGCGCAGGGCGAACTGGCCGTCGATCACCACCCGATCGCCCGCGGCCAGCCCTTCGAGGACCTCGACGGTCGGGCCGTTCGTGCGCCCGATACGTACCGGTGTGAGCGATGCCCGGCCGGAATTCACGGCGAATACGTGCATCGCGCCGCCGCGCCGGAAGACCGCGACGCTCGGTACCGCAAGCGATGCCGCCGCATCGGCGTAGGGCAGGTAGACCGTGGCGAGCATCCCTTCGCGCAGCCTTCCGCGCAGCGCTTCGTTCAGGTCTTCCAGCCAGATCTCCAGCGTGTAGGTTCCCGTCGATGGTTCCGAGATGCGCGACACACTGTTGATTCTGCCTGGCAGCGGCTCCGCTCCCAGTACGTCGAGCGTCACGTCGGCCTGCCGCGCATCCTGCAGCAAGGTCGCTTCCCGGGCGGTCACACCGGCCTTTATGCGCGCCATGGAGAAATCCGCGAGCGTGGCCACGGGCGTGCCGGGATTCAGGTAGTCGCCTTCGTGAACGTGAACCTGTTCGGCAATGCCCGCGAAAGGCGCCCGCACCTCCGTGTCGGCCAGCACACGCTCGGCGGCGGCAAGTTGCGCGCGGGCTGCCTCAAGTGCCGATCGCGCCCGCGCCTCCGCGAAGGCCAGGCTCTCCAGCGTGTCTTCGCTGATGAATTCCCGGGCATGCAGATCGCGGCCGCGCTGCAGTTCGTTCCGCGCCTGCTCCCGGTCGATCTCCCGGGAGCGAATCCCGGCGCGCGCCCGATCGCGCGCTATCCGCGCCCGTTCCCGGTCCAGGGTAATGAGCGCCTGGCCGGCGCTGACGGCGTCGCCGGGCTCCACCGAGCGTGAAGTCACCCGCCCATTGGTCTCCGCGGCGACGGTGGCAGTCCGGAACGCTTCCACTACGCCGGCAGCGGTTGCCTGGCGGCGGATATCGGCCGGGGCGACTGATTTCACACGGACATGCACCGGAGTGACCAGCGCCGATGCCAGGGGATTCGTGGCGGCCGAAGCCGCGGGGTTGCCGTCGCGCCCGGCAGCGGGGCTGTCGCAGCCGGCGACGATCGCAACAAGATAGATCGATAGAACCAGAGTCCCTAACTTATTGAAATAAAAACATCTTAGATGCGCGTTTGAAGACTGGATCAGCGTAGCGCCTGCTGCTTGGGACTCACCTGAAATAGTAACAGTATCGGTTCCTGTCCGCCTTGCATGGGTGTGTCGCGCTCATTCCGAAACCATGGATCGGCGGCGCCGGCGTTGGCGGATGGACGACGCGGGCAGGCTACAATAGGCGTTTGCACTCAGAGGCGGGCATGACTCTCGTTCATCGATTTGCGGGCAATCCATTGGACCGGGCCGATGCGCAGCGCCGCGATGACGTTTGGTTGGCGGATGCCCGGAAGGACCCTTGCAGCCGTTTTCTGCCATTTGACGATCTGAACGTGCTGCTGGCCGCCGGTGGCGCGCTTGGCTGGACGGATGCGGCGACGGTCCGATGGCTCGACATCGATATCCCGCCGGTGTTCCTCGGGCTTGCCGAAGGCGTCCCCCACTTTGCGCTCGATGTTTCGCAGCGGGAGGAACGCGCTTTGCTGCTCGGGCTTGAGGCGGGATGGCGTTTCGAGGACTGCCGCACGGCCGCGATGCACCTGTCTGCCGAGGAAACGGGGATCGTGGCTCAGGCCCGCGCGCAGCTTGGCTGGCACGCATCGCACCGGTTCTGCGGCCAGTGCGGCGCCCCGACCGAACAGCGCAAGGGCGGCCACGTGCGACACTGCACGAAGTGCGGGGCCGAGCATTTCCCGCGCACGGATCCGGTGGCGATCATGGTGATTCACGATGACGGGCGCTGCCTCCTGGGTCAGCCCAAAGGTCCGTTGGTGCGGATGGGCATGTACTCCGCGCTGGCGGGTTTCATCGATCAGGGCGAGTCGATCGAGGAGGCGGTGCGGCGCGAGGTGCGCGAGGAGGCCGGCATCGAGGTCGGCGAGGTGCATTACCACTCCTCGCAACCCTGGCCGTTCCCGTCGTCGCTGATGATCGGCTGCCTCGGGCGCGCGAGGAGCACCGAGATCCGTATCGACGATGCCGAGATGGCGGATGTGCGCTGGTTTACGCGTGCCGAAGTGACCGCGGCCCTCAAGAACGAAAACCCCGGTCTCAAGGTTCCGGGGTCCGTCGCTATCGCTCATCACCTCATCGAGTCCTGGGCGGACGGGGGGGACGAGTGCTGAAATAACCCTTCAATAACAATAAGATAGATCCGTTCCGGCGGGATTTGAGTTTTCGAAAATTACGAGTTGAGGATTTTTCGGGCAGCCAATAGAATCGCTTGGGAACCTGTGAGGTACGAATTTCTATTCAGCGTAAGAGTGCGGTTGAACAGGAATTCGCGCCCCACGGGCAGATGGTAATCCCAGTGGGTTCGCCAGTCGGTCCTGTCATCGGCGAGCCTGTCTTGGGAGGATTGCACCACGTCTACCGTAGAGCGGCACGACCGGGTTATTGCGTAGCACAGGGCATCGTACTTAATTGTAGTTGAACTCGAACGAGGTGGAGCGCACCTGGCGCCTGCGGCAGGATTCGTCGTCCGGTTCGGCAAAGGTGAAGGCCCAGTTCCGCACCTTTTCGAGCGCCGCCCTTGCGAACAGGTCGAAATAGCGCCGACGGTCGGCGCTGGAACTTTCGCGCACCACCGTTACTTCGTCATCGACGGTTGCGCCGGTCTCGTCCAGAACGTATCGCACCGTGATTCTCGCGTCGCCGAAATCCATGCGTCCGCGTCTCGGATACTCGGGGCTCAGCGACGCAATGGTTGCCGGCACGATCAGACCGCACGGTCCTGTTTCCGCTTCCGGCATTTGCAGCGCTTCAGCCTTTGCCCGTTGCGCCGGGGCCGCTGCCGCCGCGGCCTGTTGTTCCACCAGGAGTTCCCGGCGGCGCCGCGCCTGTGCCTCACTTTCCTCCCGCTGCCGCGCGGCTTCAGCCAACTGCCGGCGCTCGAGCTGCCGTTGACGTTCCTCGAGTCTTTGTATCTGCGCCTCGGCTTGCCGTTGACGCTCCACCTCGAGTTCCCGCTGCTCTTGCTCCAGCGCCTGCTGCTGCTGCTGGATCTCGCGCAGCAACTGCTCGATGGCCGCGCGTTCCCGGGCCGCGATTTCCGCTTCCGTAGGAACGTTCATCAGGGGCATGGCCGTATAGGCCGGCATGGGCGCCTGCCGGTGGAAGGCGATCTCGGCGCCGGAGAAGTAGTTGCGCCAGAAATCCTGGTGAAGCTCCCGCGCCTCGGCCCGGTCCGTCGTGCCCCTGCGGGGCACATAGAAGATTTCCGCCTGCATGCCCGCGCTGTTGTTGCGTTGTCGGAACAGCCAGTTGCGCGATTCGAGCAGTTCGGCGAAATCGTCGTAGTCCCAATCCGTCCAGTCGAGATCCAGGTGCGAATACCAGGGCGCATGCTGCATCATGTCCGAAAACACGTACAGCAGGTTTGGTCCCGGGCGCTCGGCGAATTCGAGGCGGACATCCTCCAAGGCTTCCACAAGATAAGCGTTGGCGACGTTCTCGTCCTCCGGCCAGCCGTCGCCGGCCAGGGTGTTCAGATCGTCTTGCAAGGCGTCGCGGGCAATACAGAAACGGGTGGCGGATTGGCTGACCTGTTCTGCGGGATGCGCGGGGAGGGCCTCGCAACCACGCGTGGCGGCACGCTGCTTGCCGGAGTCCGCTTCGTTCGTCCGCTCGGGCAAGTCGTCGTTGTCAAAAGGTTTGCACAGGCGTTTCAGCAGTGCGCGGGGCGCGCTTGGAGAGTCGGCAAGAGAAAACACCTGCACCTCGGTGTCGCGCCCAAGAACGCGGAGGCGATCACGCAGCAGGTCGCCGGGCAGCGTGGCCCGGAACGGATCCAGGGGTTTGGTGAAGTCGAACAGAAACATCACACTGCCGGTGATCCGTTCACGGTCGACGGGACAGAGATCGGCGTCGCGGAGCACGTCTTCGCCCGGCGAATCGTCGAAAAAAAACAGGGCGGCGGCCAACGCGCCGATCACCAGCACGGGCGGCAGCAACATTCTGAGCGGCGAGTGTCCGCGTATCGAGAATCTGGATTCCGCGCCGGTCATGTGGTCTCCCAGGCAATCACTCCATTTTCAGAAGAACGCGGAATCCGGTGTCCAACGAACGCAGTTCCGGTGTCGTCACGTTGCGGCTTGCCGATCTCATGCGCAGCGCCAGATGCGCCCAGGAGCCGCCGCGTCGCACGCGTCTCCGGCAGTTCGCCGTCACCTGTTCGGCGGCACTTGACGATAGCGCGGAACCTGGGATGTAGGCACAATCCGCAACCCATTCCCAGACGTTGCCGTGCATATCGTGCAGCCCCCAGGCATTGGCGGCGAACGATCCGACCCGGACGGTGCCACGGGGCGCCGACCCCGTGTCGCAGCCCGTGCAGTTGGCGCGCGCATCGCCGGGATGGTCGCCCCAGCTATACGCGGTATTCGTGTGGGCACGGGCGGCGTACTCCCATTCCGCTTCGCTGGGCAGACGGTAATCGCGCCCGGTCTCGGCTGCGAGCCAGCGGGCAAAAGCTGCCGCATCCTCCCAGGAGACGCTGACTACCGGCCAGGCGCCGCGTTCCCAATCGGCAGGATTCTCCGCGCGCCGGCGGCGGGTTGCCTGAGCAAATCGGTCGTAGTCGTTATAGGTGATCTCGTGCTTCGACAGTGCGAACGGCTCGTCGACCGCGGTCTCCCGTAGCGGCAATTCGTTGCCGATGCAATCTCTGCCGGATACGCAGCCCATCCGGTAGGCGCCCGGCGGAATCGTGACCATCGTGGGGCCATGGCCGCCTGTTGCGAGTGTATCGGCAAACTCCGTCACCGTCCCGGTAAGGGTTATTCGATGGCGCGTGGGCGCCGTGCGGTGAGGGATGACCCCTTGCCAGGGCTTAAACCCCGGCAGGGTCACCACGATCCGGTAGTCGCCGGGCGGTAACGGGATTCCCGGAGCGTAACTGACGCTGCCGTGGACGAAAGTCACCCTCGCGTTGATCGGTACCGTGGCAATCGTAAACGGATACGGCTCGGGAACCAGGGCAATCGGTATTCGTGTAGCGCCCGCAAGTTGAAAGGTGCGGATCTCCGGCCCGTGATCGGCACTGCTGACCCGGACACGGTATTCCCCCTCCGGCAGGGTCATGCCGGACCGGTACGACCGGTTGGCATCGTCCAGGAAGGTCACCACGGCATCCGGGGGGCTCAGTTCCAGGGTCAGTGAACCGAAGGGCGCTATCGCTTCGGACCGCGCGGCGTTGCCCGCGATGTTATCGGGATCAGGGGTTTGCGGCGAGGCCCGCGCAACCGGGTGGGCCGCGCTTCGGCCGGCATCGGCTTCGCCAATCCGGAGTTCCGGGTCGCCCGGTTGTCGGGCCGGTTGCGTCGATGTCGGAACGCGCGCTTGCACCGCAACCCGGGTTTCCCCCGGTACACCCGTTGCCTCGGGTGGGGGAACCGGACTTCCGGCAGCTCCGCGGGAGCGCAGCAATCCCGTGTCCAACCAGGTGAGCAGGGAAATGAGCACCACCGCCGCCAGGACGGGCACGGCCCAATTGGCCGCGGGTTCCCCTGCTTCGTTGCGGCTGGATTCCTTGCCGCCGCGAGTTCCCGCGATTGCGGCCCGTGCGCCCGCCACAGGCGCGCGAGCGCTTGTCGATGAGCCTGCGGCCAGGGACGTCTTCCTGTCCGGACGCTGGAATTGACGTGCGCCCAGCCGGCCCAGGGGCGCCGGGGGCGAGTCCTCCCGGCCGCCTAGAACAGGGAGTCGTTTTTGCCAGGCGGCGAGGCTGCGCGGCCGCTCGGCAACCTTAAGAGCCAGCGCCGCGTCGATGGCTTCCAGGGTGCTCCGGTCGGTTAGCCCACTTGCCGCCCGCACTGCGGGAACCAGGTCGTCCCGGACCGCGCGTCCGGGAGCATCGATCGGCGTGCTGCCGGTTACGCACCTGTACATGACCGCGCCCAGGGCGTAGATGTCTGTCCATGGGCCTTCCTGGCCGCGATTCGAATATTGCTCCAGGGCGGCGTAACCGGGTGTCAGCAGGCCGAGGAAACCCGGCGGCCGATGGCTGAATGCCTGGCGGGGGCCTCCAGCGACCAGGCGTGCGGAACCCAAACCGCGAATCAGCGGTGTACCGTCCTGTCGAATCACGAACTTGTCGGGACTGATTTCCCGATGCAGGAGGCTCGCCTGGTGCATGGCTGCCAGACCATCCAGAATGGGCCCGAATACGCTTGCAATCTCGATGTCGGTCAGCCTGTTGCCGTTGGCCAGCCGCGCCGCCAGCGTTACGCCGACAGGGTCATCCATCACCGCGTAGCCGGTGCCGTTGGCGTGCAGGCACTCGAGCACCTCGATGACGGCGGGGTGGCCGATGCGCTTCAAGGTACGATACCGGGCCAGGAAACGGGCCAAGCCGGCGTCGAACAGGGCCTTGTCGGCGGGGGAGCGTGCCTGGATCTCTCCAGAGGCGGAACGTTGTGCAAGCCCTTCGGGCAGGTACTCCCGGACGGTAACGGCCCTGTCCTCGCCGATGACATGGGCTTCGTACTCGATGCCGACCCCGTCTCTATCGAGTGCGCGGCGAATCCGATAGCGCTCTAACGGGTAGGCCGCCTGGAGGCACTCCACCATTTACCCTCCCCTGGCTCAAACAACGCGTTCCCCTTTGTGCGGACAGGCAAGAGGGAGCAACCACGTCACGGTAAGTAAGGGGTGGTAAATTAAAGGCGCATCTTCCGGGAACGCAATGCCCTTTCGGGGTTGTTTCCGGTAGTTTTCGGGAATTATCGGTAGTGTCCGAGACGGCGCCGCGGCCGGTTGTGGGAGCGGCCCGCCATCGCGATGAATCGCAATTTTTCGCGAGACCCAATCCTTGCAAGCTTCGCGGCGTGCGCAAGCCGCTGCCGTCCCCATTGCTGCCGATCCGGGCCGACGGCGGCAGCGGGTTCATGGCCGACTGCGGGCAGGCCTGCGAGCAGTTCGGCATTGTCTCCCCGGAGGCCGCCCGGGTCCTCATTGCCAAGAGTGATGCGCCGGTACACATCCTTGACACCGACTACGGAGACGCGCATCGTAGCCAGCCCGGATTTTGTCGGCATGGAAAGGTCGATTGAGAGATTGCGCCAATGAGGCAAGTCAAACTGCAGGACATATGCGAAGAAATCGTTGACGATGTGGACGGCGCCCTGGGATGCGCCCTGGTGGATCTCGACACCGGGTTGCCCCTGGCCCTGGATGTCAAGCCCGGGTCGCTGCTCGATGCCACGGCCATGCAACTGATGTCGGCTGCAGGCGTTACCTGGTTCGAGGACAACCTGGGCGGCCGGTCCGGGGTGGATGCGGCCGGCGGCCCCGCCGACCGCGCGGATTTCGTGCAGGAGATACAGGCCACAACCGAAGGCACCTACAACTACATGTCGCTGGTAGCCGGCGAAGATCAAGAACTGCTGATACTGATTACAGACCGCGGAACGAGCAACCTGGGTCTGGGCTGGATGGCGATGCGGCAAGCCCTCGCATTGGTGCGGAACGCATCCGGCGATGCCGCGGCCGAACCCTTTGGCGTGGAGGCGACGGCCGGCTCGGCCGCGGATGCAGATCCGCAACGGCCACGCCGGCCGAATCCCGATTTCATGCATCCTCGGGCGCGAGGCCGGCGCACCATCTGGGGGCAGCGCTGACGATTGCCGGCCGGGCGGCGTAAACTCCCTGCGGTTCCAATCTCCGATCTTCCTGCCGGCCGGGCGTTCGCTTGGCGGCAAGCTGCCGGATGCGGGTTAACCGCCTCCGAAATCGCTCAGGCTCTGCGTCAGTTGAATGAACGCGGGACCGCCGATAATCACCATGATGCCGGGCAATACACAGGCGATCGACGGGACGATCAGCAGGGTGGGCAGGCGCGCCATCCGCTCCTGCATCCTTGAGATCGCTTCGACCCGCGCCGAACTCGCCAGCTTGCGCAGAGCATCGGCCAGGGGCGTACCGTGGCGCTCGCTCTGCGCGACCGTGGTGGCCAGGTCTCTGAAATTCTGGCCGTCGAGCCGGCCGGCAAGCCGGCCGAGCGCATCCTCGCGGGTTCTGCCATGCACGCTCATGTCGAGCACCGCCTGGCCGAATTCCTTCGCCAGATCCGGCTGGAACGATTTCAGGTTCTCCACCGTGCGTTTGAGTGCCCGATCGAAAGTGAGCCCGGACTCCAGGCACACCACCAGCAGATCGAAGGTTTCAGCAAGCCCGGCGTCGATGCGCCGCAACCGGACCGTGGCCAGCCGCCCCAATACCATCTCGGGCACGACATTGAGCAGAACGCCGGTCAGCACGCCACCGATCAGGCCGGCGAAGATGCCCAGAATTCCCGGGAAGGTCGCGGTCAGCATGACGATTCCGAACACCAGGCCTGTAACCAGGCAGGCGAACTTGGTACCGAGCATGATAGCCAACCCATTGGAGGAGCGATAACCGGCGCGTTGCAGGCTTACGGCGATTTTCTGGCGGTCCTCTTCGCCAAGGGGCATCAGGCGCCCCAGCGCGGCGACGGTATTGCCAACACTAGACTTCAGGTCGGCGGCGCTGCCGCTACCGCGCCGTTCGGTGCGCGACTCGCGCATCGCCCCCAGAGCCAGGCTCATGCGGCGGGCAACTCGATTCCGGTCCGTCAGCGTGGCCATCACGAAATAAGCGCCAACGGCCACCACGGCGAACGCGACAACGCTCGCCAGCCACATCAGCGCCTGGACCAGGATGTTGTCTGCGGACATCAGTGTTGCGCGCTCCGGATTATCAACCAGGAAATCACGAGCCCGGCGACGATGAGCGCGATGCCGATTCCCAGCAGGTGCCGCGCCTCGCCGATCAGCACATCGATCAGTTCCGGTTGCATGAATGCCTGCAAACCGATGCCGGCAAAAGGAACGAAAGCCAGGATGATCATGGTGATGCGCGACTCGGCGGTAGACGCCTTCATGCGCGAGCGATTGTCCAGCCGTTCCCGGAGCATCGAAGCCAGGTTGGCGATGGATTCCGAGAGATTGCCGCCCGTGGCCGATTGTGTCGAGACCACGGCGGCAAGCATCGACAACTCGCTGATGCGTACCCTGCGCGCCTCGGTGTCCATGGCCGTGCCGATGGGAACGCCGAATTCGGTATCCAACAGGATATTGCGCAACGATGTCCTGACCGGCTCCTCAGCCGCGGCGGCGATCGACTTCAATGCCTGGTTGGTGGCGATGCCGTAGCGCACCATGCGGTGAAAATCTTCCATCACGATGAGGAAGCGGTCACTGAATTCATTGCGCCTGGCGTCTTCCAACAGTTTCCCGACATTCCAGCCAAGCCAGACGCCCACCAGGGCTGCGCCGACGATCGCCAGGGTCGCCGGCATGCCGAAGAAACTCAGCGCCGGTACGAGGCCCGCGGCAGCCAGCACTCCCGCGATGCTCGCGATCGCCGTCGAGCGGATGCCGCCGGCCAGGGGAAAGCGTGCATCGAGAGAGACCACCAGGGCATTCTCGGCATGGTTCGGCCGTTCGCGGGCTCGCACCGCCGTGGGCGCGGCTTCGGGCGTCTCTGCTGCCAGGAGGTCCGCGAACGGGCTCATGCGCTGGCGAATCCTGGCGCGGCGGCGCAGGGCCTGGCTGCCGGTTACGGCAAACCAGCCCAACAGGAAGGCAATGCCCGCTCCGGCCAGGCCGATCAGCCCTGTGCCGCTCATTGCCGGATGCGCCCCGCTCAGCCCCTGATCGCGCCAGCGTGGCCACGGCCCATGGCGGCGTTCAGCGATTCGCCGTACCCCATGTCTTCGACGCGATCGGTGAACGAGGGCCGCCCGCCGCTGCACTCGAACCGGCCGCTGCCGGGATCGTAGGCCCAGAGGTCTTCCAGTACCGCTACGTCCCCTTCGAGACCGGCCACATCCGTGATGGAAACGATGCGCCGCTTGCCGTCGCGAAATCGCGCGGCCTGCACGATGAGATCGACCGCCGAAATCACCTGATTGCGTATCGCCGACAGCGGTATCTCGCCGGAACCCATCATCACCAGGTATTCGAGACGGCTGAGCGTGTCGCGCGGGTTGTTGGCATGCACCGTGAACATGGAGCCCGGGTGGCCGGTATTCATGGCCTGCAGCGCCTCAAGGGCTTCGGGCCCGCGCACTTCGCCGACGATGATTCGGTCGGGACGCATCCTGAGCGCGTTCTTCAGCAGGTCGCGCATGGTGATCTCGCCGGTGTGCTCGGAGGAGGGCGCCCGGGTTTCCAGCCGCACCACATGCGGCTGCCGCAGGTTCAGTTCGGCCGCATCCTCCAGGGTCACCACCCGTTCCTCGGGGTCGATGTTGCCCGACAGGGCGTTCAGAATCGTGGTTTTGCCGGCCCCGGTACCGCCTGCCACTACGATATTGAGTTGCGCCCCGGTGGCAAGTTCCAGCAACGTCGCCATGCCGGGGTGCATGGCGCCGCCCCGGGCGAGTTCCTGCACCGAAAAACCGCCCTTGCGGAAACGGCGAATGGAAATTGCGGCGCCATCGATGGCCAGCGGCGGCCCGATTATGTTCACGCGGGACCCGTCCTCGAGGCGGGCATCGCACATGGGGCTGAGTTCATCGATTCTGCGGCCGACATTGGAGGCGATACGCTGGGCAATGCGGGTCAGGTGACCGACATCCCGGAAGCGGATGTCCACCCGGCTCAGCCGCCCCCTGCGCTCGATGTAAACCGAGTGCAGGCCGTTGACCAGGATGTCGCTGACATCGGGGTCCCGCAGGAGCGGCCCAAGCGGGCCCAGACCCCGCATTTCGTCGACCAGCCTGGTGGCAAGGTTGGCGTGACCGCCACCGACATTAGGCGCATCGGGAGCGAGTTCCAGGCGACGCAGGATGGAACCGATCACCTCGGTCAACTCGGCATCGTCGAGGGCGGCGGCCCGCTCCGAATCGAGCGCTTCCAACACCTGACTGTGATACCACGGCACGATAGCCTCGAATCGGCTGAGCGCCGCGGTTCCCGGACCGGCGGAAATTTCCGGACCGGGCTGTCTGCCCGGGCGCTGTTGCGCAGGCGATCCGCGGCGATGTCGGATGGATTGGGCCATGTCCCTATTCTAGTTCAAAAACCGCAGGTTGCGGCGGATAGTGAAGATCTCGACAAAAGTATCGTGGAGCGCTGCCGCGGTCGGCGTGACGTAAACGTCGGTGTTGGGGTCGCCGCCGGCAACCTGCACACATTGCTTCAGGTTGTTGATTGGCGGCAGATACGAGTCGTTTCCGATGTACACAGCATTGACGCGCACGCGTCTGAGTCCGGCAAGGCGGCAAGACTCGAGAAACCAGTCGTCCAACTTGTCTCTCAGTGCGTAGACGACGTCGCTGTCGCGGTCGTCCGCAAAGTCGCCGCTGAATGGCGACACACCTCCGGAGGGCGGTAGCAGCGTGGCGGGCATGCTTGTGGATTCGCCGACCCGGATACTGTCGTCCGCTCGGCCATACGGGCTGAAAAGGGTAGACCGCAGACAGACGTGAGCGGTCTGTACCGGCCGGCCGTCGAAACCGAATCGATTCGTCGAATCCAATGCCGCCCGGATGCCGTCGTCGCTACCGATACCACGGAAGATCTGCCACGGCGTCATGCCCACCAGCGCAGCGGCCCGTGCACTTCGCCGAGCCGTTTCGGGATCTGGATCGTCGGGACGCGCGGGATCGAAACGATCGTCGAGGTACCTGTGAAAAATATCGGCTACCGTGCCGGAATCGGCACTTGTAAATCGGCCGTTCGCATCGACGTAAGCGGCGAAGTGGCTATTGAACTCGCTTTCGGTGGTTTCCTTTGCCGCGGCTTTGTAGTTTGGTATGCGGCTACCGGAGCGGCATAGCTCAGAGAATGGGCTCTGCGCGAATACTGGATTGTTCCCGTCATTGCGGGATGAGGTCAATCTCCAGCCAATACGGCCCGGGAAATTGCTCCCGTCGGATACGATCAGGATGGCCTTGTTGAGCTTCGGGTCGCAGTCGGTCGCCGTTTCTCCCGGCGCGCATGGGGTACCCGGCCTGGGCGTGTCGCCGGCATCGGTGACAGCCCAGACGTTTCTCCAGAGCGGCGAAATTGTGCGCAACCCCCATACCACACCGAGGCTGAGGTTGGTTCCGCCCGTGGAAGAAGCGGCGCCTCTCGAATGCCCATGTTGCAGTACGGGTTGCAGCCTGAGCGCGGCGGCGCGCAGTTCGTCGAGATCGTCGGTCAGGGGAGTGAGCGGCGTCGGCGGGCATTGGTCTGCGCCCCCGCGATCCCGATCGACGGACCAGTCGTTGTCTCCTTGCGAAGACCGTTCGCGCAGTCCTTTAATGTCAACAAGGCTAAAGGCGTTTGGGTCGTCTTCCACATCGCCCAACAGGTCCATCATCACGCTTTGCAGCCGGTGGTCCGTGGTGCCGCCGATACGCGCATCCGGCCAGGAATAAGCCGTGAACAGCGTTCTGGGATCCGCCGCGTCCGGCGGCGCGTCCGACAGATGCAAGGGCAGGTCAGTGAGAACGTTCGTGCCGCCGGTCCACGCGGGGACATTTGTCTTCGCAGGCCAATTGTCCGGATCGTCCACCGTCCAACCTGGCTTTCGAGCATCTGCATCCCAGTAGCTGCCCCAGCGCGCCATGACACAGCCATTCCAGAAATCCTCGTCGTTCACCTGCCAGTAGCCGAGCCCGCTTGCAGCGCCGGTATCGAGATTCGGAGCCTGTGCGCGAACGTCGATTTCCACGTTCGTACGGCGCAGATTCCAATCCCGATTGTCGAGCAGGTCCTGCGGCAGGCGCAATGCGGCCAGTGCACCGAGATCTTCGGCGGCCCCGTAATGATGGTACATGTCCACCCAATGTCTTCCGTTCGTGCGCGCGGCCGACAGGGTCTCGGTCATGGTTTCGTGGGGGCCCGCGAGCATGCTCAGGTAGCGCTCCTTGCCGGGGGAGCGCTCTGCTTTGCATAGAGCCGTGTCAGGATCCAGGTTGCAGGTATCGGCGACGTTCACGGCCGTTCCGAAAGGAACGATGGATGCCAGAATGCTCGCGGGGTCGTTCGCGGAAATTTCGCCGATGATGTCCACCACTGCTGACATGGCGTTCTTCAGGGCGTCGATTTTGACGATGTCCCCGCCATGACCGTCGGGCATTTTGAATGCCATTGAGGATGAGATATCGAGCGCGATGCCCACCTCGTAGCGGTCCACTTCGAATCTGACCGCAACGGTCTCGGCGACGGCGTCACCCGTTTCCGTTTGGCTTGCCGGGTCTTCGCCGATTAGCCAGATATCCTGGAGCGCATAGTTTCCCTCGATGCCGATGGTAGTGACGCGGGTCGTCGCATCGTATTCGACCGTGACGTCGTCCTTGGTCACCTCGATGCCGGGCAATGATCCTTGCAGGAACTGGGCCACACGTTCCTTGATCGCTTCGTCGAGCGCGCCGCCGGCGCCAGCGAGCAGTGGCCCGGCCGACGATACCGATGCACGCAACGCGGCTCGGAGTTCCTCCCATTGGGCTTCCTTCCAGGCATAGTTGGTCATCGCAGCGCCGGCTACCGACATCGTGATCAATGAGAAGCTACAGAAAATGAGCATGCCGCCGCCATGGCGCGACCGAATGTAGGATGACATCGTCCGGCGCAAGCCGGTCAAGATGCGATACAACACGGAATTGATCACGGTTCCACTAACACCACTTGCAATTGGTCAGATCATGGACAGATCCCCACGCCACCCGTTTGCGAAGGATCAATGCACTTTGGGAGGTGTCGAAAAAACTGAGCCCCTGGAAGATTACGCCGCCAAATAACCCCGGATCGGGATGAAAGCAACTATCGATTATCACCCACCACTCACCGGGCCTCAAATTTCGGCTGATCCAGCCATCTTCCGGAGCTGGCGTAGCCGCATCCGCGGGATTCTCGTTGGGCAGCACGGGTTCCCCGGGTGCGAAGTGACTTCCAGGAAGCGGCAACGGCAATGGATAGGGGGACGAAAATACCTGACAGCCACCTCCCCCGGCCCACCTGCCGAGGTTGGGGTCGGCAGGCGGGGGCCAAGCGGCGTGAACCACCGGCAAGCAGGTGTCGTCCGGCAGGTTGCAGGATGAGGACGCGCCAACGGGGACGGTACCCCGCGTGATGACGGCTACTGCCAGAACTCCCGCGCCGAGCGGTTCCAGCCTCTCGTCGACTATCCTTCGCATAACGCTCCCGATGGGGCCATCGCCGGTCAAAGGATCCATTTCGGTCTCGTTGGCGATCACCTCAGCCGCTACATACATTTGCCTTGCCGCCTGGGTGTGGTGAGAGATGTACTCGCGCAGGTCCCAGACCAGCGCCATCACCGCCAGCATGAACGGCATCATCAAAAGGAACTCAATCGTCGCGGACCCGGCGTGACCGGGGCGTGCGCCATGGCGGTTCGCGAAACGGGGAGTTTTGCTCGCGACCCTCCGGCGCCGGTCGCCGGGACAGTCGAAGCTACGTCCCGGCGAGTGCGGCGCCGCCGAGTAACCTTGCGTTTCGAATACGGTCATCAGGTCTGGTTGCGCGCCCAACTCTCATGCTGTCGGCGGATGCCATAAGGCTCTACCGTTATACTGGATCGAACCTCGATCCAACTACCCCCGGTCCCGCAAGCACCCGATACTTCCCATGGCACACCGTCGAACAAGTCGTCGTCGGCGACAATCTCGATATCGACTTCGTCGGGTTGGAGTATCTTGTTGTTGTCCTGGTCGAAGAGCCATAACGCCAGGCGATCTCGCTCGAAAGCACGCCTGATCTCTTGCGGACAGTTCGACGGGGCGACGGCGGCGCCGGCACGAGCAGCGTGTTGAGTGGCACGCGCCAGAACCTGATCGATGAACGACAGCCGGAAAATCTCGGCAACCGGCGCCACTACGGCGAGGGTTGCCACCAGAACCATGGCGAATTCTACCTGAACCCAGCCACGGGCGCGGTTGGGCGGTCTCCGATTATGGAATTTAGTCACGATTCGAACCGTTGCCGGATCTCTTCGCTGCCCCGAATATTCAATTATACTCCATGGACGCTCATCACATGGCGCCTATGTTCGCTCTCCGTTAGCAATGCATCGACCCGTAGCCATCCTGTTGCTCGCCATTCTGGCGCCGGCCTGTTCGCTTATGCCTGCCAAGAGCGAATATATCCGTGCGCGGCAGATGGAAGACGCCGTGCTGCCGATGGCGGCCACCGCCCTCGAGTCGGGCCAGTTGGAAACCGCCCGGCGGCTGTATCGCCGCCTGCTCGAAATCGATCCGGAATCGGTCCAGGCGCGCATGGGATTGGGCGACGTGGCTCTGCGGGAACGGGAAACCGCCGCCGCGGCGCGGTGGTACCTCGCTGCGTCGACGCGGGCGCGCGAGCCCGGGCGCCGGCATGCGGCACTGTTGGCTCACGGCCGGACAGCCCTGGCTGCCGGTCGGCTCGAGGCGGCGAGGGAGAGCTTCACGCGCCTGACCGATCCGGAGGAAAACGCCCCCAGGGCGAGTGTCGCCTGGGGGCACAATGGCATTGGGCTTTCGCTGCTGCTCGAAGGTGACCTGCACGGCGCCGTGGCGGCCATGGAGCAAGCGGTGCTGCGAGCACCGGAGGAGGAACGGTTCCGGGGCAATCTGGACCGCGCCCTTGCGCTGCTCGGCGAGTTTGCCGCGCCTGACGAGCGGTCCCGCGCTCTGCCCGATGTAGACCTGCCGTGGGTACCGCCGCCCGATAGAACAGGTGCGGCGCAAGCCGGCACGGCGGCCCCGGCACTCTCGCCGGCCGATTCGGCAACTCCCGGGCCGCCGCGCCCGGCCGACCCCGTAGCTGCTGTCCCAAGGCTCGAATCCGGCGTAAAGGAGGAGGCGGGCTCTACCGGACGAGCGGATGATTTGCCGGCAATCGGCGTTGAGGAACACAACGAAGCGGCGCGCGATACCGACGTAGAAGCAAAAACGGGTCTGGACGAGGCAGACAACCTGGCCGGGCAACCCGATTCGGTAGCCGATACCTCGCCCGAGCCCACCGAAACATCGGCAGTTCAAGTCCAGGCATCCCTCGTTGGCGCATTGGACGCGAGCCTGGACTCGGGGTCTAGCGCGGAAACCGCTGCCGCGGCGCTGCGGGAAGAGGCGGAATCCGAGGAAAACAGGCCGGCGGCGCCTGAGGTGGACACCTCGAAGTCATCCGGTACCCTCCCGCTTCCTCACCGCGTCTACGTCGTGACGGAAAACAGCCTGCCGCACCTGCAGTTCGGCGCCTACGCCAAACCGGCCAATGCCGACAACGTGGCCGATCGACTACGGAGCCTGACCGATCGGCCGGTCATACTCTCGGATACCGTGGACAAGGCCGGCGCATCGCTGCATCGGGTACGCATCGGTCCACTTCCATCGGGGGAGGCGCTGCTGGAATTGATCGCCCTGTTGGAAACACAGGGTTACCGTATCGCCAATCCCCCGCCGCGAACAGCGGACGATATCGGCAACGGGCCGGCGCTGTCGCCGCGTTCCCTGCAGGCCTTGCTGGTCCACGAAGACGGCCGGCGGTTCCTGCAAGCCGGGGCTTACGGCAAGCGCGCCCGCGCGGAAAGCCTGGCCAGGGAACTGCGCGGCCTGACGGATCGGCCCGTGCGCATCACCGAGGCCGCAAGAGCGAACGGCGCGCCGCTGCACAGGGTGCGCATCGGGCCGCTTGAGCCGGACGATGCCCTGATCGACCTGTTCGGGCTCGCGGATTGAAAGACCAGGGAGGCGGGCGGTGTCCCATGGCGTCCGCCCGCCCGCCTGAATTTCCGGCAGGGCCGCATGGCGGAAAAAGTTTCGTTGCGGCCCCTTCGATCGCTATTCGGCCTCTTCCGCGGCGCCTACGCCCAGCATGGTTTGCAGGAACCGGTTCAGCGATTCCCGTTCGCGCCGGGTGACCGCGCGCTCGGGTTCGCCGAGCGCCATGGCTTCCGCCATGTTGCGAAGGTAGGGAATTTCCACATCGGGCAATCGACCGGCGAAAGCGTTGCGCAATTGCTCCCGGGTGAGCAGGTTGGGCAGCGGCCGCGCGTGGTTCATGACGAGCGCGGAGGCGGCGCCCTCCAGAATGCGCAGCCAGCGGGCGGCGATGGACACGCCCGCCGGCGTGGGCTCGAAAACGATGACATCGTCGGTCGTCAAATGACGCATGGCGGCGACGTGCTCCAGCGAAGCCCCGCACACGAGAATGACATGGGCGTGGCTGGACAACGCCTTGATGAGTCCGTCCAGGCCATCCTCGCGAAAATCGCTCTGGCCGGCCCGATCGATCGGGTGCGCCAGCAGCCCGATGCGGTTGCTTACCGGCGCCTGCAGGCGCTCCACGGCCAGGCCGTCGGCGCCGTCCCGCT
The DNA here is from genome assembly GCA_965220425.1 of Candidatus Azophilus sp. Classification (GTDB taxonomy): domain Bacteria; phylum Pseudomonadota; class Gammaproteobacteria; order Pseudomonadales; family Azotimanducaceae; genus Azophilus. The sequence goes on from OZ244830.1 coordinate 2,444,579, forward strand.
CTTGCAGCACCTGGGCCAACCCGCGTTCCGGCCGGGTGTCGAACGCCAGCGAGAGGGAACCGAAGTCGGCGTCCAGATCCAGGCAACTGACATAGCGGCCGAGCCCGGCGGCATGGTGCGCCAGGAGCGCCGTGACCGTATTGGCTCCCATGCCCTTGCCGTGGATGAGCACGACGCGGCTTGCCTGGATCTGCGGCCGCTCCTGCTCCTCGTTGACGGCGATGACTTCCTGGATGGCATTGCGCAGGTTTACGGCATCGAGGGGTTTGGGCAGGTACAGGAAAATCCCGCCGCGGTACAGGTCGTTGGCCAGGGTGACGTTGTTCTCCGATCCCGTGGCCAATATAACGCTATCGGGCCGGCATACCTGCAGCAGTGCGGCCACGTGGGAGATGGGGTTCTGCTCGCCGTCGAGGTCGACGAGCACGATGTCCGACGAGCGGCCGTCCCGGCAGGCACGGGCAGCGTTGCGCACCGTTCCGCGGTGGACATCCGCCGACCGGTTGACGTCCTGGAGAACGCGCCGGCTCTCGGCATCGTTCAGGTAGGCGGTTAACTCTGCTTCGGCCATTTATCCGCTATCCCGGCCCGTGGAGACGGCCTTAATCGTCTTCCCTTCTTTCTTCTTCGCCACGCCACACGGCAACTGCCCGCTGCGCCTGTTCCGAGCGCTCCGGTCCGTCGCCCGATGCCTCCTTGAGGCGTGCCGACTCGGCCATTACCTCGCGCACGAAGGTGACGTATTCGCCTTCGGCGGGACCGGTCTGGCAGCCCGCGAGCAATACCCAGAGGACGGCCGCGGGAATCGGCCGGCAAATCGAATCGTTCATGGCTGTGTCCTACTCCTTGCCTAGCCCGCATGGACTGTCGGTTCGGCAGGCGGCGACTGCAGCGGTACCCCATTGCGCGCCGGCGCCGGCATCAATAATAGAATTCGTTGGCCAGTTGCAAGGCCGTATCTCCGGGCGTGCCGGGGATACCGGCCGCGGATGCCAGCGCGGGGGTTGCCGAGACGATGCGCGGCGTGACCACGATGATCAATTCCACGGACTGATCCCGCTCGGTGACGTTGCGGAACAGGGCGCCCCACAGGGGGATGTCTTTCAACAGCGGAATCCCCGCCTCGGTGCTGGTCGTATTGCGCCGGTACAGGCCGGCGATGGCGATCGACTCGCCATCGCCGAGCTCTACCGTGGTGGAGGCGGATCGTTCGTTTACGTTGGGTACGACAGTGCCCGCAATCGTTGCGCCACCGGCGGCGAGTTCACGGATTCGAGGCGCTACCGTCAGCGAAATCCGGTCGCTGTCGAGTACCGTAGGCGTGAATCGCAGGCTCACTCCGGTTTGCCGGTATTCGGTGCCGATGGTACCCCGGTCGGTGATTGTGGGGACGGGTATCTCCAGCCCCGAGAAGAACTCCGCCGGCCGGCCGCTGACGGCCGTGAGATTCGGACGCGCATGCACGACGGCCAGGCCGTTGTTGGCGAGAGCTTCCAGGAACACCGTGGCCCGGTACCTGCCGTTTTCGAACAACTCGGAATGCGACAGGACGATGCCGCCGTCCCCGCCTCGAACGGGATTGACCACGCCGAGTTCGCGCACCTGGTTGGTGAATTGCGGGTCGCCGATTGCCTGGCCGTCCGGCCCGACCTGATAGAAGAAAATATCCTGTTCCAGAATATTGGCAAGCTCCAGCGCACCGGTTCCCGCCCGCAGGCCGGTGCCGGTCACCCAGGTTCGAAGCGGATTCTCGAAGGGATTCAGGTCCACCGACCAGTCGATTCCGAGCGATTGGGAGACATTTCGGGACACCTCCGAAATCAGGACCTCCAGATTCACCTGTGCCGGGCCGTCTAGGCCGATGGCATCGACCACCGGCGTCTCGCCCGCAACCGCCCGTATGCCGCGCAGCACCCGTTCCGCTTCGGACGGACTCCTGGCCGTACCGCTGACGAACAGCGTATTGCCCACCGGTTCCACCTCGATGGGCGCTTCTTCCCCGGCAATGCGCGACACCACGGTCCTGGCGTACTCGGGCTGGGTATTGACGCGAACGCGGTAGGCGGCCAGCAACCGCCCCCCGGTATCGTGAATCTTGAGGGTCGTGATGCCGGGGTTGTGGCCGAGCACGAACAGGGTGCGGTTGTCCAGCACCTCTACATCCGCGGTTTCGGGATTTGCGACGAAGGCGGAACCGATTTCCGTTGCGAAGCTGAGGGCCTCGGAGCTTCCGGACGCGAGGTCCAGGGTCTCCGCGGGAGCCGGCGTGGCGGCGAACGAACCGCATGCCGACAAAAGCCACCCGGCTGCCAGCATGCGGCGCCAGGGCATCCCGAGGCGGTGCGGATACGGCATGCTCAAGAACCCATTGGCACAATCTCTTCGCCGGCGCTGCCGCGAATGATGCGAATCGGTGGCGCGCCGGGCGGGGGCGGCGGCACCACCGGTTCTATCATGACTTCGCTCATTCGCACCGGACGCGGTGTCTCCCTGTCGTAGGCCGGCGCCGCGGACACGCTACGCATGGCCAGGGTCAGGCGGCCCGCGGTCACCGCCAGGGCGATGCGCTCCGCATCCACCGGCAACACTTCCAGCGTATAGTTCTCGCCGGCGGGCGGAGCGACCGGCTCGATGGCGCCGGCCTTGGTGAGGCTGACTCTTCCGTAACGGCTCTGTGAATAGGTGGTCGACCCCACCGCCAGAACCCGCGCGTCCCGCACGATAGCCTGGGATGCCGCAAGCGCGCCGTCGCTGGTGGAAACCATGATGACATCCACCCTGTCTCCCGGGTAAATGATATTGGCGCTGGTCGTCGCACGATCGACTTCCACGGTGACCGCCCGCATGCCGGGCGCCAGAACGGCGCCGATGAAGCCGGGGCCCCCTTGCATGATAATGCCGTCCCAGCCAATGGGCGTCCCCGGCACGTACCGCTGCCGGGTAACCGATCCGAGTATGGCCTGCAGCGGCACGGTATCCTGCAGAACGGCCATGTTGAGATCGATCGGCTCGCGCCACTCGCGCCACTCGACCAGTGCGGAGGTCAGCATGACACCGGATTCGATGTTCCGTTGAGTTACCAGCACCCTGGGGAAAACCGGCGGTTCCGCCACCGCGGGGGGAGGCGCCTGCCGGACAGTGACGCCGGACGCCGCCGGTTGGGGCGCGGCAACGGGTTGCGGCTGCTGTACAACAGGCGGCGCGGGGGCGACTTCCGAATTGCCTCCGAACAACAGGTTCTGAATGCCGAACCAGGCGACCACGGCGACCACCAGGGCGACCGCGGCCGGGATGGCCCGACCGTGTCTGAAGGAGTCGGATTCCAGGATGTCTCTGAGCGCCATGGCAGTTTAGGCTTCCGTTCCGCGGACTACGCGCCGCTCCAGTCGACGGCACGGGCGGCAAGCAGCACGGCCGCCGGCGGCGCCATCGCCCACGCGAAGGGAATACCGCGGATCCTCAAATCCCCGGTGCGGCGGCCCAATGCAAGCAGGACGAGCAACAGCCCCAAAAGGGCGGTCGCCAACAGCCACAAGCCCAGGTCTTTCGGTCCCATCCATAAAGCCAGCACCCCCAATAGCTTGCCATCGCCGCCGCCCAGCCAGCCTAGCGCGTGAAAGGCATAACCCGCAGTCAGTCCTCCAAGGCCGCAAGCCAGCGCCGCCCATATTGCCACACCCGAGGATTGAGGTGCGAGCCAGGCCGCGATTGCCCACAACAGGGCGATGCCGGCCACCGGCCAATTGGGTATCTCCCGCCGCCGGGCATCGGTAACCATGGCCACCAACGCCAGCAGGCAACTGCCGCACAGCAGGGCAGAGCCGAGCCATGCACCCGACACGAACATATGCATACCGGCCCCGATTCCAACCATTTGCGGGCGAACCGCCCGGCTCGCGATTGGCGGCCCCCAGCCGCGGTCGGGCGCCGATCGCATTGCGACGCGGCAGCGAGCGCAAGGCATTGCCGATGGCGGCAGCGTTCCTGCTTTCTGAACTCGGAAACGCTGCCGGGTTTTTGGAGTCTTACGCCTCCACTTCAGCGATTAGAGGGTAGGTTCCACACCGTCGGTCGCATCCGCAACGGTGTCCGATGCGGCTTCGATCTGCTCGGTCAGGTCTTCAAAAAGTGAGTCGAACGCACCCGACAGCGCTGTCGCGCCGACACCCACGACCCCGATCACCGCGACGACGATCAGTGCGTACTCAACCGTGGAAACTCCATACTTGTCGTCAATAAACCGGAGGAAACGCCCAAGTTGCTTGCCAATTAAATTCATATCACCAGGTTCCAAACGAAAACAACACACGGACAGTACAAGCCCGTCCGCACTTTCGCCGCCACAGGGCGCGCATTCTACGCATTGCGAAGCGAGTTACAACCGGCGATTCGAAATCGGTTCGGAGGTCGTCGATCGGTTTGAGATCGGCATGTGCCGATCTGCTTCGGGAATCCGGTGTCGCACTGCCGGGCGGGATTCGATGGCGGTAGAACGCGCCGCCTCGGGATTGCCTGGCGTCCGATCGGACGGCGCGACCGTGGAGCCGTCAGTCGCGTCGGGGCGCGAACAGATGCCGCCGGGTTTCCGGGTTCTCCCGCCGCCAGATTACGGTATCGAGAAAGCAGTGGTGGATATTGATGAAGGTCCATCCCATGAACAGGAAGGCGGTGGCGCCAAAGACAGCGCGGTCGTGGCCGCTGCGGGCATCGAGGAATTCGGGCGCCCACCAGAAGCCAGCGGCGCCGAGCAGCCCGCCGAGCAGCAGGAATCGCGCCAGCCCGGCTGGAACCGTTCGCAACCACTCGGTTTTTCGTACGCCGGATGCCGGTCTTCGACGATGCCTGTCGGATTCCACGTTGATCCGATAGCGCCAAACGACGCTCAGGTATTGGAGCGAGTGAAAAAAGGGAACGATGAGCGCAAGGACAGGGTCGATCAGCCCCACCGGCAGCCAGATGTAGGTCGCCGCGACATAGGCGATGAGCCCGTTGACGGGCAAGGCACGTTCGCTGCGCCACTTGAGGAAGAAGTCCCGCCCGACGAGGAGCGTCGAGACCGCCAGGGCGGCGAGCATCGCTGCAAGCAGGCTGTTCGGCGTATCGAACATCAAGTAGGTAAGGCCCCAGTAGTCGTGGGCGGCGAACGCATTGTTGTACAGGAGCCAGTACGTGACCCAGGTCAGATGCGTGTTGCACAACAGGCGCTGCCTGGCGCCCGCGTCGAAGCGGGTATCGTTGTGCACGGCGTCGACCATGAGAATGCCGTAGCCCTGCTTGGCGTAGTGCCAGCCCACGGTGAAAAACATGACATTTGCGGCAAGCCCGAGCAGGGCAGCGCTGCCTCGGGCGATGGCGACCGCAAAGAAGACGGCGATGCAGGCGGGCACGGCGATGCCGGCGATCTGGTAGCGGAGCCGCAGCCCCGATTCCGGCGAGAAGGCCTTGTAGGTAAAACCGCGGTAGAAAAGTTGGTATGAGTAGGCCAAGTGGGGGTGGTTCACAAAGTGGCCGAGAAACAGCGTGGCCGCTGCGAGGGCGAAGATCGCTTCTTCGGTTCGCGGATAGAGGGCCGCCATTGCGCCCATGACGACCAGGCTGCCGCCCCCCAGGGTCAGAAAGTCCATCCAGCGATTATGGAGACAGCGCCTCGGCGGTCCCTTCGCAGCCGTGGCCGGCGGGAGCGGGGTTTCCAAAGCAGTGTCGCTCATATCAGCACCCTCGGCACGGCGCTCGCCACGACTGCCGCCGTCGCGGGGATGCCGCGAACCGCAGGTCAGCCGTCCGCGCCGACCGCTTCGCCGTGCTGGCTGTGGTCGAGCCCTTCGGTCTCTTCCTCGACGCTCACCCGCAGGCGCGTAACGAGTTTGATCAGGTAGAGGATGACCACGGTCCCGAATGCGCTCCAGGCGCCGACCGCGAGTACCCCTTTGAACTGAATCCATACCTGCATGACATTGCCTTCGACGGCGCCGGACACGTTGCCGATCTCTTCGAGGGCGAATACGCCCGTCAATATCGCGCCGAGCAACCCGCCGATACCGTGGATGCCGAATACATCGAGCGAATCGTCATAGCCCAGGCTGTACTTCAGCCAGGCACAGGCCCAACAGCAACTGAACCCGGCAATGACTCCAATCGCAACGGCACCCGCGGCCGACACGAAACCGGCCGCCGGCGTGATGGCGACGAGCCCGGCCACGGCCCCGGATACCAGGCCCACCACGCTGGGTTTCTTGAGCACCCACCACTCGTAGAGCATCCAGGTAAGCGCCCCCGAAGCCGCGGAAGTCTGGGTAACCAGCATGGCAAGGGCGGCATTGCTGCCGGCGGCCAGCGATGAACCGGCGCTGAAACCGAACCAGCCGATCCAGAGCAGCGAAACGCCGATTACGCTGAACAGCGGATTGTGCGGCGCCATGTTTTCGGCGCCGTAGCCGGTGCGCTTGCCGACGATCAGGCAGGCGACCAGCCCGGCCACGCCCGCATTGATGTGGACGATGGTGCCTCCGGCGTAGTCGAGCACGCCTGCGTCCTTGAGAAAGCCGCCGCCCCAGATCCAGTGAACGACCGGCGCGTAGACCAGGATCGACCAGGCGCCGATGAACCACAGCAGGCTGGAGAACCTCATTCGGTCCGCCACCGCACCGGTGATGAGCGAGGCGGACACGACGCCGAATCCGAGCTGGAATACGACATAGATGGTTTCGGGAAACGTGCCGCGAAGGCTGTTCATATCCAGGTTGGCGAGCAGCAGGAGGTCCAGGTTCCCGACGAATTCGTTTTGGCCGGAGAATGCCAGGCTGTAGCCGACCAGTATCCAGATGACGGAGACCAGGCAGCAGATCGCAAAGCACTGGCCGGCGATGGCGAGCATGTTCTTGCGCCGCACCATGCCGCCGTAAAACATGGCGATGCCGGGCACGGTCATCATCAAGCCCAGTACGGCGGCCATGAGCATCCATGCGGTATCGCCGGAGTCGAGTTCCGCTGCCGGCGCGGCGGCGAGAGCGGGCGGCGCGAACAGCAGCAGCATTGGCAGGGTTGTCGAGATACGCGATTTGAGGCACATGGTTTTCACTTGCATGGTCGGAACACGCCCCGGACGTTACGGCCTGTCGCAACCGGAGCGCCGGGAGAAATTGGATTGACGGTCAAATGGACGGAGGCTCACTGCGCTCCTCCCTATCGGTTCTTCTTCTTGCTTCGCCGCGGCCGGAACATCTTTGCGCGCGGGCCTGACAAGATCGGTTGCGTGGATTCCGGTTCATCGTCGGATTCGCGTGCCTTTGGCGCCGTATCCGCGGGCTGGGGTTGGCGCTCCTTTGCCGCAAGCGTATCGGGAACGGGTTCCGCGGCGGGCGGGTACCGCGGCGGGGATACCGGCGCGGGGTCGGTCGCGGGAGCCCGTGGCGGTTCCCGCATGGGTGCAACCGGTGGTTGGTCCCACGCTTCGGGCTCGGGCGCCGGTTGCGGCTCGGGCGCCGAGGGGGCCTGAACGGGCGTCGACGGCATCGACGGGACCGGCATCGATGGCTGCCGGGGCGACTGCAACCGGGCGTCCTGCCCGCTGGGTGGCGCTCTTTGGGGCAGGGAATCCGCTTGGTGCGTCCGCGTATGCTGAGCCGTCCCCGGTCGGGCTTGGGCGAATCGTTCCAGGGCATGATGCACGGCCATCCAGCCGATACCGAGGTTCAGGGTCTTTTCGGTGATGAGAATGACCAGGCCGTCCTCCCAACCCGGCATGGCCGCCATGAACCGGTAAGTATAGGAGGTGGTGATCTGTACCTCCCGCATGAAACCGCTGGCCGCCTCGCGAGCGGTCGGGAGGGACCGCACGAACTGGTTGACCAGGTTTCCGCGGAACAGGTCTTCGCTCGAACGGAGCACTTTGTTGATCTCCGCTTCCCCAAGGGACGCCCCGGGCCGTTGCGCCGAGGCGAGGGTTAGACCCGTGCGAAGATTGACCACGAGACAGCCGAGAGCACCCTCGGTCTCGTTGACGACATCCTCGCAGATTTTCTGAAATTCCATGCATGGCCCCCTACAGCGGTACCCGGGCAACCAGTCTGCGCCTTACCGCAGGCTGGCCTGCAACACCTCAGCATGCGGCAACGGCGAATGTTGCATCCGAATGGGAATGCGGGTCAAGTGCGGATCCGGGATCGGTCTCCATGAACCCGCGCGGCAACGGTGTTGCAGTCGCAAATGGTTGTACCGCGTTACCGCATCGCGGCATCTGCCGTATCGCGCGCCCATGATCTGTCGATTGCAACCGATGCCCCATGTGGCTCAGGCGCAATCCGCCGAGGTGGCGCACCGCACCCTGTAGTCTTACGGACCGCACCGGGATCGCCGAAAGATACCCGGGATGGAATGTGCCGGGGTGTTGCCGGGAAAATTGGCGGCCCCCGAATTGGGCTGCGCTTCCCGAACTACCTCAATGGGTAGAATCCGCCAGCCGGTCGCAGGATTTGGCGACTACCGAAAATTGATCGGAAACCACCGCAATTCCCCTTTGCGAACCCGGATCCCGGGCGGTAACGTCGGAGTGTGGGAGGGGGAATTGCCAGCCTTCCCATGGGCTCGTCGAGGCTATGGATTGGCAGCGCATTGGCGAGTCTGCGGAAAGTTTCGTTTTCAGCGATCCTGAAGTTTCCATCGAGCAAATTCGCCGCGTTGCGTTCGCACCATCGATATCGCAACGCCGGGTTGGGCTGCCTTTGTCTGAAAAATGGGAGACATGACCAATGAGAGATTCTTTGCCGCTGCGCTGTTTGCGGGTAGTGGGCGTCGTCTGTTCAGCAGTGCTTCTCGCCGGCGCACTATCGGCGCCGACCGCCATTGCCCAGGAGGACAGCAGTCTCGTCGATTCGATTTCGAATTTTTTCAGTCCGCGATCGGCGGCTGCGAGTGAAGCCGACCGCAGGGGTGCGACCCCAAGCCATGTGTATCGCGCGGTCCAGGACATGATTGCCGAGATCGAGATCCTGCGTGAAGAACTGGGTGTCTACGACTATCCGCCGATGGCGGAACTCCAGGAAGATCGCATGCCGATCCACGTGTACGCCAAGACCCTGGAAGTGCTGAGCAAGGTCGGCCGAATCCAGCGCCGGTTCGGAGTGCCGGCGGGGCAAGTCGGCCAGATTCCCTTCAAGGAGGTCGTTCCCGGCGATGTACTCGGCAATGTCGAACACATCATCGAGGAGCTGCGCAGCATCAAGGCCCAAATGGTCATTAATCGCGAGATCGAACCGGCAACCCTGGTCGGCGGCAAAACACCCTCGCTGGTGTACAAGAGTTTGGCGGATGCGTCGTTCATGCTGGACGGGCTGCGGGGCCGGCCCTTGACACCGGACGATGTCTTTCGGAACGCATCGTATATTCTGGATGAGATGGAATTGATCGCCGCAAAACTGCGAGTGCCCCTGGTGCTGGAGCCGCCGCGGATTGACGAATCCAAGACGCCCACCGACGTGGCTCAACAGGTCCTGCGGGCAACCTACAAGGTGATCAACCTGCAGACCCGGCTTGGCATGGATGCCTCGGGCGTGCCGACCCTGACCCTGGTGCGCGTCACCCCATCCGAAGTCTATGACGCGACCAACATGCTGCTCGCGGAAATGGCACGGATCAAACTGCATCTCGACATCAACGTGCCGCGCGATAACGGCCCGGAGCCGAAAGGAAAGCAACCGCGGGACGTGTTCCAACTGGTTCTGGTGATCATCCAGAACCTGGACACCATGACCAAAGCCGCGGTGGGTTAGCCGTCATGCACGACTTGTTGTCCATGCTTGAGGTTCGTGCCGCCGCAATCGGCGCCACCGGGCCCGGGGCGCAATCGCCATTGCGCCGGCCGTCGGCGAAATCGGTGCATCGCGCCATGAACGGGGCATGGGGCGCCATGCATGGCATGGCTGCGATCTCCGTGGCTGCCGTTCTGATCGCACCGTCCATGGCATCGGCCGGCTTCGTCGAAGCCATCGAGGAAACCAAGCCGGCGTTCGAGGTGCGTGTCCGGCATGAGTCGGTCGATCAGGATGGCTTCGACAAGAACGCACAGGCGTCGACGGCAAAGGCACGCCTGTCATGGATCATGCCGGCGACCGAAGGATTTTCCATGGGGCTGGAAGGCGATTATGTATTTGTCCTTCCGCCGGGATCCAAGGAGGAATTCAATTCCACGGAAAACGGGCGCAACGCCTACCCGGTAGTCGCCGACCCGACCGGTATCGATCTCAACCAGGCGTTCCTGCGCTACCGTCAAGGCGAACTGACCCTGACAGCGGGACGCCAGCGCATCGCCCACTTCGAGCAACGGTTCATCGGCGCTGCCGGGTGGCGACAGAACGAACAGACGTTCGACGCGCTACGCGTACAGTCTACGCACGGCAAGATGCACTTCGACTACAGCTACGTGATCAACGTCAACCGGATTTTCGGGCCGGGAGACGGCGCGCAGCCCGGTGACTGGAAAGGGGATTCACACTTTCTGCGCGGTGCGGTGGACGTAACGCCTGGCCACGCTTTCGGGGCGTTCGCCTACCTTCTGGATTTCGAGAACGACAACGGCCCCTCCAACTCGACCGCAACGTACGGAATCGACTACCGGGGCGCCTTTGGACCGCTATCGGTGACGGGAAGCGTTGCGCGACAAACGGAGTGGGCCCGCAATCCGCTGGATTACGATGCCATGTACTACTCCCTTGAAGCCCGGCTGAAACGTGGTGCGATGACGTTTACGGCGGGTTACGAGGTACTCGGCAGCGATGCGGGACGGGTGGCGTTTCGCACTCCGCTCGGTTCCCTGCACAAGTTCCAAGGCTGGACCGACAAGTTCACTGCAACGCCCCCGGCAGGTGTCGAGGACGTTTATGTGACGGCCGCCACCAACGTCGGTCCGGCCGCTTTAACCGTCGCCTTTCATGACTTTCGAGAGGCGAAAGGAGGGGCCGGCCTGGGTCGCGAAGTCGGTGTTCTGGTGAAATTTCCAACGTGGAGGCGAATCGGCGCCCTTGTGAAGTTTGCGCACTATTTTGCCGACGGTCACGCCACCGATACCACCAAGTTCTGGCTGATGCTCACCTACCGGCTCTGAATATTGTCGATGATGCCAGTGTCCTGCCCCATAAGTTTCTTGCGTTTCAGCGTGCCGCGCGCCCTTCGGGAGTTCGCTCGGCACGTCACTGCGGCGTTGCGACCCTTGCCAAACTGCTGGATAACGGCCTCGAAGCATTCGTCTCGTGCCACAACGGGCATCCCAAGTCGCCCAAACGCGACTTCGAACTCGGTGACGTGATGGGCAGCGTCACTATCCGTGTCTGCAAAGAAGAGTAGCCGTTGCCCGGCGCGGAGGTCCAGAGCGTTCGCGCTTTGCCACCGGATGCCCTGTCTGCCTGCGCTCGGTTGACGATGCGGTCGTCGGGGAGCTCAATCGGCGCCGCGGCATCGACTCTCGATGACTGAAGTCAGTTTGCCGCACATGCAATGAACTGGTCTACCGCTCACCTTCCCAACCTTCGACATTCGCGTCTGCACTTCGTGTTGCCACCGACGGCATTGGTTGTGGCGATAGCGGCCCTGTTTTACTTTTGGGACGGATCGGTCAGCGATGACAGCCTTAGAGACGACGACCTGTGCCCGATTGACCGGGAAGCCATCAGCCGCCGTGCCGTATTGCTGTTTGATTTCAATAAACCGATCGACCCGGAACAATCGACGCTGCCTGGCGACCTGCTGCGCGACATGACCCGGACGTTGGAACGCGACACCGAACTTCAGGTGTTTTCCCTGACAGGGTCCGACCATGCGCCCGGTGTCCGTCTCGAACGGCTGTGCAAGCCATACGATAACGCCGAACTGCAGGTCGGGGAGGCCAAGGATCAAAACGGCGCCGCTCGCGACTGCGACGATCTGCCAGCGCAACTTGCCGAGGACGTGCGGCGATCCATCGGGCGATTCTGCCGGGGCCGCGAGCTACTGCAACAGCGCTTGAACGCGTTGGCCCGCAGGACTCGGCATGCGCAGGAGACCGTTGCCGACACCTACCTGATTGAGGCGCTCGAGGATATCTGGCTGGAAATCGAAGAACGGCCGGGCCCGCATTCGCTCCACGTCTTTTCGGACATGATGCAACACACTCATTGGTATTCGCACTTGGACATCAAGTGGTCTGACTGGGACTACAAGGCGTTTGCAGAGCGACTCGACAAGCGCGAGGGGTCCGTCCGGCAGCGCTGGAATACGGACGACCTGAAGGTCGATCTATTCTACATTCCCCGTCGTGGATCGACGGATCAACCGCGTGTGAAGCAACTTCATCAACGGTTCTGGCGGGAGTATTTTGCGGGCGCGCCGGTCGATTTCCACGGCCAGCCGCCGATGGCGGCCTATACGGCCGAAACGTTGATGGACATTGTGACGGACTCGGACGTCGTGACTCGGGAGCGTGCGCTGATCGAAAGGTTGTCGGTCCGGGTCAAGCGGGAGCAGGAAGACCTGGAGCGTGCCAAACAGGAGCTGGAAACCGAACGCCGGCGCCTGTCGGCAACCATGCGGCAAGAGGAATTGAAACTTCAACCGCTCCTCGACGAGGCCAACAAAAAATCGCAACGCGACATTTGGGCGGAACAGGGCGTTCGCGAGGGGGAATCTCAGGCTGTAGGCGATGTCCGCCCACGCGAAGTACAGCTATCCAGTCAGGAAATTTAAGGCCGTCCGAAGTGTCTCGGGCTAGCCCGCATCGCTCACCGGAAAGAACGGCAGCATCGATCGGCCCGTTACCGACCACCGATATGGATCATCCCATCGCTATTCCACGCCGAGTAACGCACCGCCCCCAATTGGCCAAATTGAGCTTGCCGTTCAGCCAAATTATTTTCGTTTGACACGCGTCCGTCAGTCCCTGGCCCGCATATCTCACCAAGGGCCGCGATGATCGCGCAGGATTTTCTGGTCCACATGCGAGAGGCAAGCCCCTCGCGCTCCCCGGCTGAGGGCTCCGTGCACGTGCTCGCGAGCTTAAAGCATAGCCCCGCCTATGGTGGAGCGAGCACGTGCGCGCACGCGGGCAAAAGACCAGCGAGGGCGCGGCCAGCGCAGTCTGTGCCGGGCGGAACCTCCAAAAAGCGAAGGTGCCTGATTGAAACGCAATGACATTCAGTGACTCAACAAGCGGCTTGGTGAGATATGCGGGCCAGGATACCGTGCGGATGAACAGGCCCTCTCACTCAGGACCAACAACGTCCGGGGTGGCGACGCAGCACCCCAGTCGCCGTCCGCGCATTCGCGGCCTCAACGTTCGAGTCCCCGCCCCGTACGGTCACCTCGCGGCACGGGCGACGCCAGAGGGCGTCCGTTTGTCGTGCATGCACGACAAAGCGGGTTGCCGTGCCAAGACAAGCCTCGCGGGGTGGCTCGGGCAAGAGGACCGTTACGTCCTGATCAAGAGCGAGTTGAGAAAATGATATTAGGCTATTGGACAAATTATTTTTCGGATAACGCGGGTGACCAAGGAGAAAAGAGTATTGCCGCCCATGGCCGGTTCGGGTTCGCCCCGAGCGTTGAACGGGCCAGTGTCTGGAGTAAATTACTCCGGCACTTTACTCCGACCCCTCACTTACTCGCCGGGCGCGGCCAGTGCGGCATGTGGTACGATGGGCGCCCATGCCGGGTTGACCGGAGAAGTTGCCGATGTCCGATACACAAGCGCAACCGGGCGCCGGGGCGGGCTTGGGGCGGGGCGTCCGCCCGCCGCCCGCCGCCACCCCTCTCAAGTCCGGCGACCGGCTGACGCGCTCCGAGTTCGAAAGGCGGTATTCGGCGCGCCCGGATATCAAAAAAGCCGAGTTGATTGAAGGCATCGTTCGCATGCCGTCGCCGGTGCGCTACGAAGCGCACGCCAAACCCCACGCGGCGTTGTGTGGCCCGTTGATGGTGTATGCGGCCCATACTCCTGGCGTGGGCGTCGCGGACAACGCCACGATTCGTCTCGACGCCGATAACGTGCCGCAACCGGATGTGTTGCTGCGCATCGAATCGGCCGCCATCGGGCAATCGACCGTCGACGCGGACGGCTACGTTGAAGGCGGCCCTGAACTGGTGGCGGAAATCGCCGCGGCCAGCGCCTCCCCCGACCTGCGCGACAGACTCAACCTGTACCGCCGCCACGGCGTGCGCGAATATATCGTCTGGCAAACGTACGCCAAGCGCATCGACTGGTTTGAGCTCACGGGCGATGCGTATCGGCCCTTGCCGGCGAACGCCGGCGGCATAGTCTCAAGCCGGGTTTTCCCCGGGCTCCAACTGGCCGTGACGGCACTGCTTGACGGTGACGTTGCCACGGCGTTGACACGGGCGCGGCAGGGCATCGACAGGGTGGAGCACGGCGCGTTTGTGGCGCGTTTGGACGGTGGCCCGAGGGCGCTTTAACTCACCATGGATCGCTTTGGGCGGGCCAGAGCACACCGGGGTCCGTTAGTACCCGCGTACCTGCCGGCAGGTCCAGCACACTGCTCGGCAACCGTTCAAGCAGGGGGTTCCTTCTCAGGTCGACAACTTGCAGGGACGTCAATCCGTCAAAAAAGCCATCGGCGATCGCCGCCGCTCCCAGGGCGTTGTAGCCTATATCCAGCCACCTCAGTCGCGACAGTCCCTCAAAGATGCCGGCGGGGAGCGCCTGCGAACCGAACCCATATGGGTGGTATTCGTACCACATATCGAACATATCCAGCTTTTCGAGCTTACTTAGGTGCCGGAAAAGCCCCTGGGCAAGGTTAGAATCCGATTGCTACCGATCCCGAGCTTTCGAAGGTTCGGGAGGTGCCTCCACACCTCCGGGTCGATGTTTTCCCCGACCGTTGTGTTCTGGGGCCGATCTGGATTCCCGGGCAACTCGTAGACCATGTTGTTGCGCTCCAGGTAAAGCTCGCGCAGATTGCCGAGGCCTTTGAAGAAATCGACCTCCAGAATGCGGTTCAGATCGCGATTGGTCAGGGACAAGAACTCAAGCTGCGCGAGAAACCAGTCCGGTGCACCCCGCAGGGCCCGGCCGGGGCGGCAACTGACACACCACGGCCGGGCTGCGCGACGGCGGCCCCGTCACTTTTGCAGCTTGTCTCGCACCTCCCGGCGTGGAGTTACTGTCAATACCGGTGGTTGGACGTCCTGATTCAAGCGGCCTTCCTGCTGATTTCTCTCTCGTCGATTCCATCGACAAATTTCACCTCAGCCACGACATCGGCCGGATGTCGAAACCTGCGAGGCCGCCTTGAACGCGTGTTAATCGTGAGGCGTCAGCGGCGAGAATCGCTCACCGGAAAGAACGGCAGCATCAATCGGCACGTTACCGACCACCGATATGGATCATCCCATCACTATTCCACGCCGATTAACGCACCGCCCCCAATTGGCCAAATTGAGCTTGCCGTTCAGCCAAATTATTTTCGTTTGACACGCGTCCGTCAGTCCCTGGCCCGCATATCTCACCAAGGGCCGCGATGATCGCGCAGGATTTTCTGGTCCACATGCGAGAGGCAAGCCCCTCGCGCTCCCCGGCTGAGGGCTCCGTGCGCGTGCTCGCGAGCTTAAAGCATAGCCCCGCCTATGGTGGAGCGAGCACGTGCGCGCACGCGGGCAAAAGACCAGCGAGGGCGCGGCCAGCGCAGTCTGTGCCCGGCAAAACCTCCAAAAAGCGAAGGTGCCTGATTGAAACGCAATGACATTCAGTGACTCAACAAGCGGCTTGGTGAGATATGCGGGCCAGGATACCGCGCGGATGAACAGGCCCTCTCACTCAGGACTAACAACGTCCGGGGTGGCGACGCAGCACCCCAGTCGCCGTCCGCGCATTCGCGGCCTCAACGTTCGAGTCCCCGCCCCGTACGGTCACCTCGCGGCACGGGCGACGCCAGAGGGCGTCCGTTTGTCGTGCATGCACGACAAAGCGGGTTGCCGTGCCAAGACAAGCCTCGCGGGGTGGCTCGGGCAAGAGGACCGTTACGTCCTGATCAAGAGCGAGTTGAGAAAATGATATTAGGCTATTGGACAAATTATTTTTCGGATAACGCGGGTGACCAAGGAAAAAGGAGTATTGCCGCCCATGGCCGGTTCGGGTTCGCCCCGAGCGTTGAACGGGCCAGTGTCTGTGTTGTCGGCGCGACTTGTTGTACCATTGCGCGGCGCGTGGCGGCCTAAACCGCATCGCGCACTCAGATCTGTTGAGGGGATATCGGTACGCCCAGTTGCGGAAGCACTCCGCCGAAGGCGCCACGCAATGCCCTGTTGTCTACCTGATCACCAAGGTTTGTGGAAGAAATTCTGCGAGGAAAAGTGTCGACTTTTGCTCAGGAAAACCGGTTTCCCGTAGACGAGGCCTTGCCGCGCTTGAGCACCTTGAGGGTGACCATTCCACGGCCGGTTCAAGGCTATTTTCATCGACCGCGGCTACTTGATCGCTGCCGGCCCCTGAACCGGCGGGTGTTGGTTATGCAGGCCCCGTGCGGATTCGGCAAGACGGCCCTGCTGAATGACGTCTGTCGCCGGGAGCAGGATCGCGGCGCCTTGGTAGCCTGGCTCCGGCTCGAGGAAAACCTGACCGGTGACCTGCTGCTGAACTCTCTCGCTTATGCGTTTGCACGGGGAGGGCTGAACCTGTTCGGGCTGCGCAAGCTTTGGGCGGACGAACGGCGGTCTCGGCAAAGCAGCTACCGGATCGGACTATTGCTGCGGGCCATTGAGAACTATGGGAAGCCCTGTGTGATCGCGTTCGACCAGGTAGAGCGCCTGGACACCGTGGGCGCGGTTGCCACGGTCAACTTCCTGTTGCAATGGGCCCCGCGCAACCTTGGCTTCGCGATGGCCATGCGGTGCAGCCCGCGCGGGCTCGATTTGGCCACGCCTTTGCTCGATAGCCGCGGCACGATCCTGACCGTTGAGGACCTGCGGTTTTCAGACCCGGAAATCGCTTTGTTTCTGGGCAGCCCGCTTTCGCGTGAAGAACTCGTCGACGCGGTGCAACGCACGGAAGGATGGCCCGTTGCCCTGCGTATGCACCGGAGCTCGCAAGCCGACGGGGAAGGCTCGGGCACCGGGGGGGACCGGAACGGACACGAAAGGATCGTTGCGGATTTCCTCGGCGCACGCCTCATGCGCGGTCTGGGGGATGAGGCTCGCCGGTTCCTGCTCGACATCGCATTGTTCGACGCCGTCGAGCCGGTACTCGTGAACGAAGTGCTGCCGGGCGACCATTCCAGGAGTATGGCGGAGGTGTTGTCGGAGTTGCGCGTTCTTGTGCAGCGTGTCGACTCGACCGGACCCCTGCTGCGCCTGCACCCCGTGGTCAGGGACTATTGCCGGGCGCGCTGTCAGCGGGAAGATCCCGGTCGTTTCAGAATGCTTCAACGCCGGCTGGCGAAGGCGTTGGCGCGACGCGGGAAACTGAACAATGCTTTGCGGCACGCCGCCGAAGTCGTCGACGATGCTTTATCCGCCGAGATTCTGGAAGATGCGCAAGGGGTGGGCTTGCTGCCCGGTAGTGGAATCGGCCCATTGCTGAGCGCCAGCCAGCTCCTCAATGATAGAGTCGTGGCCGAATATCCCCGGCTGGCGCTGATGCGCTGCGTGGCATTGGGCTTGCGGGGGGACCTGCGCGGCGCCCTCGCGCTGTATGAACTGGTCGGCAAAAGAACACGGAACTTCGAGCGGGACCGTCGAGGCGGCGACAACCTGGCGTTGCGGGCGGACGGGACGATCGTTCAATCGTTGTTGCTGAGTTTCAACTGTCCGGCCGTTGGCGATGCCCGGCTGAAAGCGCTGATTGCAAGAGTGACCGGACTCGCCGAGGACGGTCGGATTGCTCCCACGCTACGCGGTAACCTGTATACCATTCTCTGTGTCTTCGATCACCAGCGGGCGAGATTCGAACTCAGCCGGCGATGGGGAATCAGGGCGAAGCAGTGTTTCGCTCTCGGTGCTTCCGCTCACGGTGAGGAATTGATCGACCTTCACCGCACCATCGTTGCGATGGTCCAGGGAAGGGTAGGTGACGCTGTCGATGGGTACTCCGGGAAAGAAGGCGCTCTGGTTGTGGACATCCTGCTGGGGGAACTTCAGATTGAGCGCAACAAGGAACTGATGTCCGTTTGCTCCCGCGCAACGGAAAATCTGGCACGGCAACGGAGCCTGGGTACCTGGTTCGATGTCCACGCGGCGGCGCATGGCAACGCCATTGAGAGCGCATTCGAGAGCGGTGGCGCCGAGTCCGCCCTGGCAGTTATCGAAGATTCGCTCCGGTACGCGAACAGCAGGAACCTGCCGGCCCTGGTGCGGCTCCTTGCCGCGCAAAAGGTGTCCCACCTGGTTGCGGTTGGACGCGTTGAGGAGGCGCAGCGGGCATGGCGCGAGGCGAAGCTGCCCGATCGCTCCGAGGATCAGTTGGATCTCGATGCGCAATCCTGGCGAGAATTGGAGGCGATCGGCTGTGCGCGCATCCGATTGCTCGGAGCCCTTGGTGAAGTTGACGCGGCGCGCGCTTTTGCGGAGGACTTTCGGGACGTTGCCCAGGCCCGCGCGCTGACGCGGCCGCTGATGCGATGCCTTGTCGAGTGGATGGGTCTGGAATACCGGGCACTGAACCTGGAAGTCGCAGCGGAGCGGCTCCTGGCGTTCCTGGAGAAGTTCCGTACCGTGGACTATTCGCGGGCGCTGGCGCGTGATCGCCGGGTGAGCGTTCGAATACTGAAAGTGCTGTTGAACCGGGAACTCGAGCCTCGCGTTCGGGCTCGCGTCAAGTTGCTGCTCGAGCAACTCGATGAATCAGAGACTGGAGCCAAGCCTGAGGCGCCGCTGTACACGGCCCGGGAGGTCAAAGTCCTCGAAGGCCTTGAACGAGGACAACGGGACAAGGAAATTGCCCGTCATGTGGGGCTTACCGAGAATGGGGTGCGTTACCACCTGAAGAATATCTACCGGAAGATGGGCGCCAGCGGCCGGGTTGAAGCCGTACGACATGCGCGTTCCAAGGGCATTGTGTAAAGGGCGATGATTTCACCGACTGAAGAGAAAGGCAGGGGCCGGGAGCAGCCGGCTCCTGCAAGCAGGGGTGTCACGGAGAAGTACCCCATCTCCACAACCGCGCCCTGGCTGTTGGCGGCGAAGGTGACGGCGCCGGCACGGACGCCGTTCTTTTTCGATCGTCCGGAACTGATCGAGCGTATCGAGCGCACGGAGTGGTCCACTATCGTGGTGAGGGCGCCGGGCGGATTCGGCAAAACCACCCTGCTTTCCGAGGTCTGTCGCCGTGCACGGGAGCGGGGCATGCTCGCGGCCTGGCTGACGCTGGACGAGGACGATACCGAGGACGCGGTCGGGCTTTATCTCATGCATGCGTTTGAACGGGCCGGGCTGGACCTGGTTGTGGCGCGGGATGCCGTCGAATACCGAATGGAACTGCTGGCGCTACAGATCCGCAAACACGGGGCTCCGTGCCTGCTGGTCATTGACGAGGTCGAGCGGCTCGCCGGTCATGCCATCGGCGCCCTGGATTTTTTCCTTCATCATGCGCCCGGCAATTTGCGTATTGTGCTGGGGCTGCGGGAGGACCCGGGGCTTGATCTGGCGTCCGCGATTCTGGATGGCCGGGGTACTGTGCTGACGGTCGATCAGTTGCGCTTTTCCAGATCGGAAATCGCCGCTTACTTCCACGGGGGCCTGTCAAGGCGGGAGTTGGCTGCAGTCGCCGAGCGCACGGAGGGCTGGGCTGTTGCGGTGTGCCTGTACAGGAATATCCGGTTGCAGGAAGCGGGCACGGGAAGGGGTGGGAAACCGTTGCGCAACCTGGCAGGCGACGAGGGTGTTGCGGCGAATTGGTTGGGAGCCCGCCTGTTGCGCAGCGTGACGGACGATGACCGCGATTTCTTGCTCGACCTTGCCCTGTTCGACTGGGTCGATCCGGCCATCGTGGACGAAGTGCTGAACAGTCACGACTCAGGGCGGAGGATGCTGGCATTGACGGCACTGGAGGGGTTGATGCAACCGCTGGACAGCGGCCAGGATACGAGGCGCCTGCATCCGTTGCTCAAGGAATACTGCAGCGCCGAGCGGGAGTTTGAAGATCCGCAGCGGTTTCGCCAATTGCATCGTAAAATTGCCCTGGCGATGTTCAAGCGCGGGTACCTGCTTCCGGCGGTACGTCACGCGGGCATCTCCGGCGATGTGGAACTGGTGGGCTCCATCCTGGTGCAAGCCGGTGGCCTGAGATTGTGGCTCCGCGAAGGCATGACGCAGTTGGGCACAGCCGAACGGTTCCTGACACAGGATGTGGTATCGAGTTTTCCGCGGCTGGCTCTACTGCGCTGCCGGCTACTCATGCATCGTTCGAGCCTGGTCGAGGCGCGCACCCTCTACGAGACGACGCGTGCACGGACGGACGACTTCGCTCGGGACCGGGAAGGCGGCGACGACAGTGCCCTGCGCGCGGAAGGCATGATTATCCAGGCGGCGCTGGTCGGGTACGGCTGTTTGCCCTATAGCGATGCGTTGGTCGACAACCTGGCGGCAAGCCTGGACCAGGTCAAGAGTGAAGACGAACCCGATCCCGCAACCGTTGCGGTTCATGCCGCATTGCTGTTTGCGGCGCACAACCTGCGGGCCAGGTTCGAGCGCGCCTATGAGTTCGGGGAGGAGGCGGAAGCGCAGTATGCGCTGTGCGATTCCCAATACGGTGGCTTCCATATGGGCCTGCACGCCGGGAACGTGGCCATGGCGCAAGGCCAGGTCGCGGAGGCTGAGCAACGCTATGCTCGTGCAGCCCAGATCGCCGAGCAGCACTTTCCACTCGACAGCGCATTGCGGGAGGCTGCCAACATCCTGCTGACCGAACTCCACCTTGAGCAAAACAGACTGGAAGCGGTACAGCAGCAGATTCCGGCAATCCCGGTACCGCTGCGCAATAGCGCGGCATGGCTCGATATTTACGCGGCGGCGCATGAAGTGGCGGCCGAATGGCGATACGAAACGGGCAGCGTTGAAGACGCCCTGCTATCGATAGAGTCATCGCGGGAGTTTGCCGATTCGGAGGGTCTCGTAAGTGTCGCCCGGCACCTGTCTGCGCTGCGGATCGGGTATCTGGTGACAGCCGGGCGCATGGAAGACGCAGAGCGGGGATGGCTTGACGCGGGCCTTCCGGAAGACCCGACCGGGCTGCTTGACCTGGACCGCCAGTCCTGGCGCGAAATGGAATCGATTAGCTGTGCGCGGCTCCGTCTGCTGACCGCCGTAGGCAGGCTGGAGGAATCGCGCAGCTTGGCAGACCGCCTTGCCGCCGTTGCCCGGGAGCGGGGCCTGTTGCGGACGCTGATGCGATGCCTCGTGTTGTGGATGGTCCTGGAATACGAGGCCGGCGAGATTGGCGCTGCTATTGAGCGACTGGTCGAGTTCCTGCGGCTGTTGCCGGGAGCGGGGTTGTCGAGGCCGCTGGCGCGCGAGCGTGAGACGAGCCGGGCAATGCTCCAACGGCTGCTTGAGACCGATCTTGAGCCGGAGATTCGAGAATCCGCGGATGCCATGCTCCGTCAACTCGGTGACGAAGGCGGGGCGCGCACCCCGCATTACACGGTACGGGAACGAGAGATACTGGTGTGTCTCGGGCGCGGCCATCGAGACAAGGAAATCGCCCGCCGTCTGAGCCTGACGGTCGACGGCGTGCGTTATCACCTCAAGAATATCTACCGGAAGTCGGGCGCTTCCGGGAGATTGGACGCGGTCCAGCGCGCGCGCGCGGCGGGCGTCATCTCCTGAATCCGTCCCAATCTCCAGATTGGACGACGATCGACCTTAATCCGTGACATCGCGTTCATGACAGGACAGCAACCCGGTAGGCTATGGC
Source organism: Candidatus Azophilus sp. (assembly GCA_965220425.1). GTDB lineage: Bacteria > Pseudomonadota > Gammaproteobacteria > Pseudomonadales > Azotimanducaceae > Azophilus. The sequence goes on from OZ244830.1 coordinate 2,466,462, forward strand.
ACGAAACGCGCCGGAAATCCGCCCGGCTGCCACCCGGCAATGACAGGCCACGGCAGCGGCTGGGCGAACGACAGACCCGGTTTGCAATGGTTTTCAGTAATGGATCACTAGTGTCCCGTTAATAATCGAACAAATTCAGCTCGTTAGGATGCATGCCGTGCTCCGAAGCGTACGTGGTTTCGAAAAAGCACATATACCGACGCCGCAACCCGGATTTGCGTTCCAGTCGGGGACACCCTATTTTCGCTGTAGCTTATTGTGATCTATGGAGAAATTCCGCTTTTTCGGAGTATTAACCGGACTGCTATCAACGGCGTGAAATTGCATTAGAACCACCGGTTTGAAGTTGTGGTCTTTCTCGGGGCCGCGGAAGTAGTTCCGGCACTGCGGTTTGGACCGCCAGCGCGCCTGGCTCGCCGCCTGGCTCGCCTTGCGGCAGGTCGGCGCCGTGCAGTACCGCTGATGCCGCAAGTTGCGCGGGTCCGGGCGGCACAGTTGCCCGCAGTTCAGAGACTTGCGTTGTCTTTGCTTCGCCATCGGCTGGGCTCTCCAGCCGCCGATAATGCGTGCGTCGGCGCCGGATCAGGACGTCCGAAGAAGACGCGCCGAAGAAAACGAAGAAACGTCTATTGGAAGCTTTTGGAAGAAGACGCCGACGAAGAAAACGGCAATTTCACACCGGTGGGATCACTACACTTTCAGATCGGTGCTGGCACCGGACAGCAATGAGCTTGTATACCTTTCTATTCGCCGTCGATTTTCATGGAAGTACCTTATGGTTTTTTTAAAGACCGCTTATTTGGTATTGTTTCACCGGTTGTGTGCGTTGGAGCCTGCGAACAATGGAGATGGTCCTGCGGTTCGATCCGGTCCTTGGCGCCCGAGGCGCCGTTCGGGAGCGCGTCGGGCGGTGGGAGGCCTACGGGACCGATCCGTCTCGGTCCAGGCGAGGCGTTCGATCATGATTGGATTGGAGTGGAATTATGGAAAAGAAGGACGTAAGAACGGCACGGGGCAAGGTCGAGACTTTGCCGTCGGCGCTGCGGGACAGCAGCTCGGGTGGAACGCGGGAAGTGATGCATGTGGAGGCGTTCGATCCGTCGCAGGTACGGCCGTGGCAATATCACAATCGGTTGGGCTCGGGCATGGACGACGAGTCCCTGAACGATCTTGCGTCGTCGATCGCTCGGGACGGTCAGCAGCAGTTGGGATTGGCGCGCCGCCTGCCGGCCGGAGACCGCTACCTGGTGGAAGCCATCTTCGGCGTGCGGCGGCTTGAGGCCTGTCGCCGCGCCGGAGTGCCGTGGCGCGCGGACGTGCGCGACGCATCGTTGTCCGACGCCGAGTGCGCGGCTTTCATGCACGGCGAGAACGAGTGGACCGAAGGCGTATCTCCCCTCGAGAACGCGCTGCAGTGGAAGTCGATGCTCGACGCCGGCGTGTTTTCGAACCAGTCGGCGCTGGCGGCCCAGCTAGGCTGTCACAGAGGCACCGTATCGCGTGCGGTGCGGACCGCGACGGCCCTGTTTGGGGAGCGGTGGATCGAACGGCTGGTGCGTCCGGTCATGCACGATTTCACCGGCCGCGCGGCCGACCGCCTGGCGGACGCCTGCACGGACAAGTCGCAGCGCGGTGCGGCAAGGCGGCGTGCGAGGGGCCTTAAGCCGGAGCTGGCGGCGAAACGCCTCTACGATGCGCTGTTCGGCGATGACAGCGACGATGGCGGGCGGCCGCCGGTCTTCGTCAGACGCACGGGCCGGGCCGGGGGCGGCGTCGTGTCGGTCAAGATTGACCGTGACGCGGTGGGCGGCTGGTCGGTGCGGGTACGTCCGCACGAACAGACGCCGGCCGAACTTGCCGAACTCGCGGAGCAGGTCGAAGCGGTGGTCGATGCGGAGACGGCCGAGGCGAGCGGCGTGCGGCTGGGACGCCGGCTCGCGGCGATGCTGTCGTCGGAGCACGCAAAGGACGTACACCGGTCGTGGCTGGAAGGTTGCATATGGGCCGCGGCGCGGGCCAGCGGGCTGGATTGGGACAGTTGGCGCTGCGCAGCGGCGGCGGAGGTACTGCGCACGCAGTCGGACGGCTGGGAACGGGCGGTGGCTCGCGTTGTCGGCGGCGCCGAGGCGGTTGCGAGTGGCTCATAGTGCGGCAGGTAGAAAAAAACGCAGGGGCGCGCCGAGTTTGCTCTCGAGTCGCTGTTGTCGTGTATGCACGACATACCCGGCGTGCGGCGCCCGGGCCGGACATTCAAGTCCGGCGCACTGCCGCTGGATCGGAAAGGCGTAAGACGGCAACGGGCCGACGGTGCTGCCCCACTTGGCGCCGACATCCGTTGGTTGGCCCTGCGGGTCGGGCGGTTTGACGGTCCTTGCGGACATGCCATTTACGGCAGACGCGTGGCGAGCTATATTGCGCGTCTGCGCCGGGAACCAGGGTGGTGTCGACGGCGAGCGATGCAGTAGATCTTGTGGATCCGAAGGAAGCGGATCCGTGTGCGCCGGTTAGCAGGTAGCGTCGAATCAACGGAGAAACCTTGAATGCAACGATCACTCTGCCTTGGGATTTTGCTTGCCGTGGCCACGGCGTTTGCCAGCTTCGAGACGGCCGCGTCCGGCTCGGTTGGACCTGGCGGCATTTTGAACGAGCGCGGTGCCTACGCCTTGGGCAAAGCGCTCACCTTCCGGGAACTGGTCTGCAGGACATGCCCGATCCAGCGGCTCGAACTCAACCACAACCGCGCCCGATCCCTGCTTGCAAGCCTTGCCGCTGCGTTCGAGGATATCAAACCCGGAACGCCCGACGACGACAATATCAAAGCCCTGTGTTCGGGCACGGACGAGAACTGCGCGGTCAAGGTCGAACTGGTACATTACTATCTGCAGCGGCGCTATCGGCTGTAGACAATCCAAGGCCTGCCAATTACCTAGAAGAGCAAATGCGAAAAGTCAAAGGAAGAGACATGCGTCGATCACTCATCACTACCCTGACGTGCTTGGTGGGCCTGCCGAGCCCGCTCGCCATTGCCCAGGGGTCGGCGTGGCTGCCGGAACCGCAAACGGGCTATGTGGGCCTGTCGTACGTCCACCAGACCGCGGACCGGTTCTATCGGGGAACGGCGAAGCGGCCCACCCCCGCCGACGGCGAGGACCTGTCCCAGGGCACCGTCTGGCTCTCGGTCGACTACGCCCTCGCGGATAGCTGGGCGGTCGACCTGCAAGCGGGTTGGGCGAAGAGCGATTTCACCACCGGTCCGATGATTCCCGCTCCGGAAAAGAGCTTTGACGGCTTTACGGACGTTAGCGTCGGCGTCACTTGGCGCATCGTCGACGAGGCCGTCAGCGACCTGCCGAGTATCGCGGTGCGCGGTGCCGCCATCGTCGCCGGAGACTACGATACGGGCTACATCAACTCTCTCGGAGACGGCGGCGACGGATTCGAAGTCTCGGCGATCTTCGCCAAGTTTCTGAACGACCGGTTCAGCCTGTCCGCGGAGATCGGCTACCAGGACCGCAACGCGGGCATTCCGTCAATTATTTTTGCCAACTTCTCGAGTCTCCTGTTGATCAACGAAAGCCTGACCCTTGGCTTGGACTACGGTGTGGTCAACGCGACGTCCGGGCTCGACATCGGCGGGCCCGGGTTTTCGCCGAGCCAATTTCCGGAGCTGGAGGAAGACTCGGAGACTCTGACGGCGCGGCTCTACTACAGCTTCGGCAACATCGGCGCGAATCTGTTTTACGGCAAGGTTGTTGACGGGCGCAATACGGCGGCGTCGGATATCGTCGGCGCCACCATCAGCTACTTCTTCGACATCTAGGTGGTTCGACCACTAGTAGCCCGAATCGCTCACCAACTTCCTGCTGCGGACGCCGATGCATCGCGTAAGCGCGGCCACGTTTACACGGCGCCTCGACGCCCTCGCGACGAAAGTCGGTGAGCGATGCGGGCTAATAGTAGTCGATGTGGGACACCACGGTCTGGCACGAAGGCATGGGCGCACCGCGGCATTTCCGAACGTAGTCAAAGGTCGCGATACGCTCCTGACGCCGGACGCAAGATTCCTCGTCGCCGGTCGGAAAATCGAATGTCCAGGATTTCACGACGTTCAGGGTGTCTTGTGCGAGCGCATCGAAGTTCCGGGCATCGACGGCGCTGGAGCGTTCCGCGACGAGGACCACTTCCCCGTCCACGGTAGCGCCCGCCCGGTCGACCGCGTAACGCACGGCGACGGTGGCCCCACCGTAGTTGACCCGGCGCCCTGTCGGATAGCGATTGGCCGTCAGAACATCGGTGTATCGCGGCTGCAATCGCAGATCGCACGGCGGTGGCGCTTGGGCTTCGGGTACGGGCCGCGATACCGGGGCGGGAACGGTCGCGGTCTCGGGTGGTTGCATTGCGCTTTGGGACGCTCCCCGCGGCTCATCGTTCGCGGGGCGCGACGAAACAGGTTGGAGTTCCTCTTCAGGCAGGCGTTGCCGTTCGCTCCCGAGCGTTTGTTCACGGCGCCGCAGTTCGCGCTCCCGCTGGATACGCTCGCTTGCCTGCGCCTCGCGGCGCTGTCTCTCGCGTTTTGAGGCTTCGATCTCTTCGGTCACCTCGGCCAACTGACTTTCGGCTTCCAGGCGTCGACGGTGGAGTTCTTCGCGTTCCCCGGCCGCGGACTCGGTCTGGTCGGCCAGATTCATCAACGTGACGGCGGCGTAGGAGGGTAGCGGCGGCTGATTTTCGAAGACCATCTGGACGCCACCGAAGAAATCGCGCCAAAATTGCTGGTGGACGCGTTTGGCACGAGGCGGTTCGGTCAGGCCCTGGCGCGGTACGTAGAATATCTTCGCGCGAAGGTCTGTCGCCGCATACGAGCGGCGGGGTGCGCCGCGCGTTGCGCGCCGGGAGGCGAACTCGTCGAACCGCCAGCCGGTCCATCCCATTTCCAACTGCGAGTACCAGTCGGCGTGCTGAAGCATGTCCGAGTATACGTAAAGCGACGGGGTTCCGGGGCGGCGCGCGAACGCACGCATGGTCTCCTCGAGCGCCTCGGCGAGATAGGCGTTGGCGACGGGCGGCGCGGCGGCGCGCGCCGCGAGGGCACGCACGCGTTTTTCGAGGTCGCCGCGCCGGGAGCAGAACCGGCTCGCAAGGGCGCGCAGCCCGGGCGCGAGTTGAGCGGGCAGATCCTCGCAATCGCGGAATGTCCGGCGTTGGTCCTTGGCGGTCTCGACGGACAAATCCGAATTGTCATACGGTTTGCAGAGGCGGTCGACCGGATAAGTGGGCAACTCTGGGTTGCCGGCGAGCGCAACTACCCGGAGTTCCGTGCCAGCACCCAGTTCCAGGGTAATTCGACGCAGAATCGCGCCGAGCGGGGAGGGGTTGTAAAGCGGTTTCTGCAAGTCGATCAGAAAGGTCGCGCTAACCGCGATCTCGTCCGGGTCGGTTGGACACAGGTCGCTGTCGCGTTCCGACGGCTCGACCGATTCCCCCACATAGAACCAAAGGAGCGAGGCCACGATCGCCACTGCAACGAGCGGCAACAGAAACCAGTGCGCACGTGGGCCGCCGGGCGGGTCGACCATGGAACGGGAGGGGCCGCTACGGATCACATGAGGCCTTCGGCGGTTGTAGACGCGACCGACACCGTCTGTCCCGCGGGCTGCGTGACATCTCGCACGTCCGCGACCCGCACGATCGCACTTGCGACGGGACTCGAAGAACCTCCTGCACCAACGCTAGCCCGCATATCTCACCAAGGGCCGCGATGATCGCGCGGGCAAAAGTCCAGCGAGGGCGCGGCCAGCGCAGTCCGTGCCGGGCAGAATCTCCAAAAAAGCGAAGGTACCTGATTGAAACGCAATGACATTCAGTGGCTCAACAAGCGGCTTGGTGAGATATGCGGGCTAGTGTGCGCCACCGTGCGGACGTTGCTCGCGTCAATGGTGGTATGGGCGAGGAACGGTGGAATGGTCGCCGTAGATTGAAAGATACGAAGCCCAATTCGGTACCGGCCGATACGCCTTGGCTGGTGGAGGAGGCGGCCCGCCAACGCGACGCGCGCCGTCGCCCGGGCCGAAAATCCGGTTGACGTCGATCACGTATCCCGGTGGAACAACGAAGACATGGTCTCCTTCAAGTCCCGCCGATACCGATGGTTCGTTCCGGCCCGTGCGGAGCCTATCCGTAACGGGGGCTCGGACATGACGCGCCACCGCTGAGAAAACTTTAGCCATTGGCATCAGCTCACCGCGGCTTCGGACATCAAGTCCAGGTTTCGAACAATCAGCAGAACAAGTGCGAAAACATCCCCGGGTTTCTTGCCCTGCGGCTCCGGGCCCTCGTCGCGCGGCACGTCGATGTCGAGATGCAACTTGATCCGCGCCATCTCCGCCAGGAGCATGTTGGTCGCGTCATAGACCTCCGAGGGGGTCACGCGTACCAGCGTCATGCTTGGCACGCCCGACGCATCCATGCCCAGTCTGGTCTGCAGGTTGATCACCTTGTACGTCGCGCGCAACACCTGCTGCGCCACATCGATCGGTCGCTTGGCCCCATCCATCACCGGCGCCTCAACCTTCAACGGCACTCTGAATTTCGCGGCGATCAGTTCCATCTCGTCCAGGATGAACGATGCGTTCCGAAAGACATCGTTGGGCGTCAACGGCCGGCCACGCAGCCCGTCGAGCAGGAACGACGCATCCGCCAGGCTCTTGTAGACCGCGGAAGGCGTCTTGCTGCCAACCAGCGGCGCCGGCTCTATCTGGCGCTCGATGACCATCTGCGTCTTGATCTTGCGCACTTCATCGAGGATCGACTCGACGTTCCCCAACACGTCGCCGGGAACGATTTCCTTGAACGGAACCTGGCCGATCGGCGCCGCGGGAACACCCAACCGCCGCTGTATCGCGCTGACCTTGGTCAAGACTTCCAGTGTCTTGACGTAGACATGGACAGGAGCGCGGTCTTCCTGCAGTTCCGCCTCCGGCGGATAGTCATAGACACCCAACTCTTCCCGGAGAACGCCGATCTCGGCGATCAAGTCCTGGACCGCCCGAAAGACGTGACTGGGCGTCGCGCCCCGTCGGTCGAATTCCGCCTCTGTCGCCGACGGCGTACTGAACCAATTCAGGATCGAGTCGAGCCAACTGTCTTCGCCCTGAGCGAACGCCGGGTGAGAAGCCAATGGGCTGGCCAACAGCAGCGTTGAACAAATGGCCATCGACATGCGGATGCGCCATTGCGGAAAGAATCCCATCATTTCGCCAATTCCTCCATTTTGTTTGGCAACGGAAAATACACCCATCGATATCGGGAAAAATCGATGGAAACAGCGCTACCTGGCCCGCATCGCTTACCAACTTTCGTCGCGAGGGCGTCGACGGTTACTCATCGGTGAATATGCGGATGATGATGCCGCCCATGACGTCACCGAGCTTGAAGTCATCTCTCGGCGACCTGGGATGGCTGTTGTGGCATGCCACGCACGCTTCGACACTCGCCACATCGGCATAGACCGCGACCAGGCTCCGCCGACTGGTGAGACCTTGCTCCTCGGCATAGAAAGGCTCGGTGGGATTGGCTGCAACGAATTGAAGGCCTTGTTCTTCTATGGGCGTGATTGGGCCGTTCGCAAAGTTGATCGGGTCAAGAGAGCGCAACTGAAGCCAGTAGGCATCGGTGTTGCCCAGGAGTTCCTCCGCGCTCAAGCGGAACATTTGCGCGGGCAACGGCAGCCCCTTTTCGTCCAGGAAATGCTCCGAAGCGGTGATTACCGACTCTTTCATGGCAAGCCGCTGTACGACATCCCTCGTGTACGCTTTGCGATTGGCGAAAGCCAACTCGTAGAGCATGTCGGCAACCTGACGTTGCGGAATCCCGTCGCCGAGAGGCTCGGCGCTGATAGCGGCGGGCGAACCGAGGATCAGAATCATGGCTGTGATCGATACCAGTCGCATTGACATCTCCCGATGACGAAGTGATTTGGATGGCGGTGGAGCTTGGCGGACCCATGCCGGCCTACGAATCCGGGAGGCACGCACAGGACCCGTCGGCGGCGATTCGAGCGTGACCCGGCAGTGCCGGGATAACGGTAGTCATTGGCATCAGTTCACCGCAACTTCGGACATCAAGTCCAGGTTTCGAACAATCGGCAGAACAAGCGCGAAAACGTCCGTGGGTTTCTTGCCCCGCGGATTCGGGCCTTCGTCTCGCGGCATGTCGATGTCGAGATGCAACTTGATCCGCGCCATCTCCGCCAGGAGCATGTTGGTCGCGTCATAGGCCTCCGATTCGAAGAATAATATTCCGCCAAACGGGTCGCCAACCGTATATTGCGGTAGTCGGCCATCAATATCCGGTAGCGCGCCAACCGAGTTCCCGCGCGTCAGACGCTACCGGAGTCAGTAGGGGCAGTCCGCGGAAGGTACGCACCGAGCGCCACGCGTTCCCCGGCGGTGTCGTGGAGCATCCGAATTTGCGATCGCCGGGACCCGGAAATCCGGTTCAGTGCGGTGAAATCCCCAAACGGGGCCGTGCCGCAACGTCCTGCCTCGGCGGATTGAGTCCGAGCTTGGCAACGGTCGGCGCCGTTTGCAGTATGATGGCGCCGCGTGCATCGACCGGGATGGTCGGATGTACGAACGGTCTGTTGAGGGGAACCCGGCGTCCGAGGCGGAAATCAGCGAGTAGTCCGCCGCGGGAGCGCGCCAAAGCCCTGCTGTCTGCCTGATCGCCCCCAAATTTTCGGATGACTACTGCCAGGAAAGTGCCGTCTTTTCTCCGGATGAACCGGTTTCCGACATCGGCGACCGCGCCGTTACTGCAAGCCTCCAAGGCGACGCTTCCCCGGCGCGTTGAAGGCTATTTGCACCGCCAGCGACTGGTGCAGCGCTGCCAGCCTCTCAACACGCGGCTCGCTGTCTTGCAGGCGCCATGCGGTTTTGGCAAGACGGCGCTGCTCAACGATATCTGTCACCGCGTGCGGGACCGGGGCGCCGTGGTAGCTTGGCTGCGAACCGGCGAAGAGATTTCGGGCGACCTCCTGTTGGACTATCTTGCCTACGCCTTCGTGCGAGGAGGTCTGGAACTATCCGGCCTGCGCCAGCCGTGGACGGACGACCGGCATTCGCGGCAGGCGGGTTACCGGCTGGGGCTGTCGATGCGGGCGATAGAGAACTACGGCAAGCCCTGTCTGCTCGTCCTGGACGAAGTCGAGCCTCTCGATTCGTCCGGAGCAGTTATGATTGTCGACTTGCTGCTGCGCTCGGGTCCGCGCAACCTCCACTTTGCGATGGCCATGCGGTCGAACCCGCGCGGACTCGATCTGGCCACCGCCATACGCGATCGCCAGGGCTCGATCCTTACTGCCGACGACCTGCGTTTCTCGTACCCGGAGATTGCACTGTTCATGGGTAGCCCGTTAACGCGTGAGCAACTCGCCTCGGCAGCGGAACGCACGGAAGGCTGGCCAGCCGCCTTGCGCATGCACCGAACCCTTGAGGGCATCGGGGAAGGGTCGGGCGCCTCGGGCGAGATGCCGGGATACCGGGAGACGGTCGCAGAGTTTCCGGGTGCGCGCCTGACGCGCGATCTCGACGGCGACAGCCGCGAATTTCTGCTCGATGTCGCCTTGTTCGACACCCTCGATCCATCGCTTGTGGACGAAGTGTTGCCAGGCGAACGTTTCGAATGCCGAACCGAGGTTCTGTCGAAGCTGCAGGGTCTTTTTCGACCCGTCGATCCGGGTGGCCAGGTGTTGCGCCTGCATCCCATGGCGAGGGAATACTGCAGGCTGCGGCGTCTTCGGGAAGATGCCGGCCGCTTTCGGCAGTTGCACCGCCGGTTGGCCACGGCGATGGTGCGGCGCGGCAATCTCAACGACGCGTTGCGGCACGCCGGAGAAACGGGCGACGACAGGCTGTGGGGCAGAATTCTGGAAGAAAGCGGCGCTGTGAGCCTGGTGCTGAAGGTTGGAGTCGAACAGTTTCTGCGCACCAGTCGCCATCTCGGTTCGGCACTCTCCGCTGTCTATCCGCGGCTGGCGCTGATGCGTTGCATCGCGCTGCTCCTGGAGGGCAGCATGGATGACGCGTGGGCGCTTTTCGAGCGAGTCCGGAAAAGTACCCGGGACTTCGAGCAAGATCGCGAAGGCGGCGACTTCCGGGCGCTCCGTGTTGAAGGGGCCGTTGCGCGATCGGTCATGTCGGCTTGCGCCTGCCGGTCCATCGGTGACGCCAGGGTGAGCCAGTCGCTGGAGGAAGTGGCGTCGCTTGCGCAGGACGACGGGCTCCCGCCGGCGCTTCGCGGGAGCCTGTATGCGGTTCTTGCCGTCGCCGATCATCAACTGGCGCGATTCGAACTCAGCCGGCGGCGAGGGGCCCGGGCAAAGGAATATTTCGTTCTTTCCGACTCGGTTCATGGCAGGTGTCTGATCGACTTGCAGGGCGGCGTCGTCGCGATGGCTCAGGGCCGCGTCCACGATGCAATGGCTGCGTACACCCGCAACGGGCCAACCACGATAGCCAAAATCCTGCTGGCGGAACTGCATATCGAACGCAACCGGAATGAGTTCGAGTCGACCTGGACCGCCGAGGAGTGCACGGGCCTCCGTGATGTCAGGGGGTGGTTCGATGTCCATGCGGCTGCTCACGGCAACCAAGTGGCATTGGCGTTCGAGAAGGCTGGGTTCGATGCCGCGCTGGGCGTTCTCGAAGATTCGCTCGGGTGTGCCGTGCGCAGGAATCTTCCCAGCCTGCAGCGGCTCCTGTCCGCGCAACGGGTTTCGTATCTGGCGGCGGCGGGACAGGTAGAGGCGGCGCGTCGAGCGTGGGAGTCGGCCGGATTGCCGGAGCGCCTTTCCGATCAATTGAACCTCGACCGGCAAAGTTGGCGGGAAATGGAGGCCATCGCCTGCGCGCGGATCGGTTTGCTGGGCGCCGAAGAGGAGTTCGACACCGCGCGCCGAGTGGCGTTGAGTTTGCGAAACACCGCTCGGGAGCGCGGTCTGACGCGGACACTGATGCGATGCCTCGCCGAGTGGATTGGGCTGGAATGCCGAGCGATGAACCTCGATGGTGCGGTAGCGCGACTTCAGGAATTCCTGCACCGGTTCCGACTGGCGGACTATTCGAGGCCGCTGATGCGCGACCGCCGCCTCAGCGTCCGGGTGCTGCGGCGATTGCTCGATATGGAACTCGATTCCGACACCCGGGGCCATGCCGAGTCGCTGCTTGACGAAATGGGCGAACCAGGGAGAGCTACCCCATCTCCACCACTGTGCCCTGGTTGCTGGCTGGCAAAGTGACGGCTCCCGCGCGAACGCTTACGCGAATGTAGTGCCATACGCGCGATTTTTACAACCTAACCAATTGATATAAAACCATTTATTTTTTACGTTGGTAATCTTGGGTCAGTCAATCCGGCAGTCCCAGCACCCGCTTGGCGATGATGTTGAGCTGAATCTCCTTGGTGCCGCCGGCAATGGTGAGCGCCTTCTGGCGCAGCCAGTTCCGGGTCGCCTCGATCTCGTCGGCCTCGAACGATTCGCCGTTCCAGCCGATGCCCCGAGCGCCCATGGCCGCGAGCAGCAGTTCGTGACCTTCCTGGGCGTGCAGGGCGCCGGAGAGCTTCACGGCGGACGAGGCGAAACCGGGCGCCCGCGCCTGCATCTCCTCGATGACGCGCCGCTGGGTGAGTTGCTGCGCCAGACCGTTCTGTTGGTAGCGGATCAACCGGTCGCGGATGTGCGCATCCGCGAGCTTGCCGTTGCGCCGTGCAACGTACCGGGCGACCCGTTCGGGCATGCGGCTCGTGGCGGTGCGTCCGCCCTGGGATCCGGAGATGTTGATGCCGGCATGGGTCGAGCGTTCGAACTGGAGCAGGCGCTTGCCCACGGTCCAGCCGTTGTTGACCCCGCCCACGGCATCGTCTGCCCGGGCCATGGCGTTCTCGAACAGTGTTTCGTTGAATGGCGAGGCGCCGGAGATCAGCCGGATGGGATTGACCCGCACACCCGGCTGGTCCATGTCCACCAGGATCAGGCTGATGCCCTGGTGCTTGGGGCGGTCGGGGTCCGTGCGGGCGAGCACGAAGATGTAGTCGCAGTCCATGGCATCGGATGTCCAGGTCTTGCGGCCGTTGATGATGTAGCGGTCGCCGTCGAGCACGGCGCGGGTGGAAAGGCTCGCCAGGTCCGAGCCGGCCCCCGGTTCCGAATAGCCCATCGCCCAGCCCCCTGCACCGCGCGCGATTCCCGGCAGCCACCGGGCCTTCTGGCTCTCGCTGCCGAGTTCGAGCAGGGTCGGGCCGATGTAGTTGACGCCCCGCCCGGTCAGAGGCGTGCGGGCGCCGATGCGCTTCAGTTCTTCGATCAGTACCCGGTACTCGTCCCGGGTGAGCTCGGCGCCCCCGTATTCCCGGGGCCAGGTCGGTACCGTCCAGCCCCGTTCCGACATCCGCGAAAGCCACAGCCGGGTGTCGGGTTCGAGTTCGACCTTGCTGCTGCCCCAGGCGATCTGGCCCAGGCTCCGGGCGCCTGGCGGACAGTTCTCCTCCAGCCAGGCGCGGGTTTCCCGGCGCCAGCCGGTGAGGCCGCTCATGATTGGGTCAGGCTCATCAAAGTGCTCTCACTGCTGAATCGATACCGGCTGTTGCACCCCGGGCGGTAATTCAGGCGGCTGGTCGACGCCGCTGGCGAATAGTCGGGCAAGCATAGATCATTGTCGTGGCGGCAAGCTATCATCGGCCGACCACACAAAAGGAGCCGTGCAATGAAGGTTGCGGAGGGAATCGCCAAGACGTTGAAGGCGGAAGGGGTCGAGATCCTGTTCGCCTATCCGGTCAACCCCATCATCGAGGCGGCCGCGGCCGAGGATATCCGCACCGTCATCGTGCGCCAGGAGCGCACGGGGCTGCACATGGCGGACGCTTACTCGAGGTTGTCATCCGGCGATAAAATCGGCGTTTTCTGCATGCAGCACGGTCCCGGCGCGGAAAATGCCTTCGGCGGTGTTGCCCAGGCGTACTCGGAATCCGTGCCGATCCTTGTGATGCCGGCCGGCTTTCCCCGGCGCCTCGCCAACTACTATCCCAACTTCAATTCCGTGCTGAACATGCGCCAGATCGCCAAGTGGGCGGAGCCCTTGACCATGGGGCGCGCCCTGCCGGAGGTGATGCGGCGGGCCTTCTTCCAGTTGCGCAATGGCCGTCCGGGGCCGGTGCTCATCGAGGTGCCGGTGGATGTGTTCGGGGAAGATGTGCCCGAGCGGTGGACGCATGCACCGAGCTTCAGGAGCCGTACCGCGCCCGATCCGGCTGCCGTCGCGGAAGCCGCTACCGTGCTCGCGGCCGCCGGGCGGCCGGTCATCTACGCGGGGCAGGGCGTGCACTACGCCCGTGCCTGGAACGCTCTGAAGACGCTCGCCGAGGACTGGAACATCCCCGTCACGACGAGCATCGAGGGCAAGAGCGCTTTTCCGGAAAACCATCCCCTGTCCCTCGGGTCCGGGGGCCGCGCCAACCCGCGTACCGTGACCGCCTGGCTGCGCGAGGCGGATGTCATCCTGGGCGTCGGCTGCAGCTTCGCCCTGACCGGTTTCGGCGTACAGATGCCGCGCGGCAAGACCATGATTCACGCCACCCTCGATCCCATGGATCTCAACAAGGATGTGCCGGCCCGGTACGGGCTGATCGGCGACGCCAGGCTGACGCTGGAGGCGCTCCATGCCGCCATGGCGAATCTCGACCGGCGAACCGCCGACGCGCGGGCGGATGTGCCGGAACGCATCGCCGCCGTGCGGGAGGCCTGGCTGGCCGATTGGCAGCCGAAGCTCGAAAGCCGCGAGACGCCGATCAACCCCTATCGGGTGCTGTGGGAACTGAACCGGATGGTGGACAAGGAGCGCACCGTCATCACCCACGATGCCGGCAGCCCCAGGGACCAGATCACGCCGTTCTGGGAGGCGAGAGCGCCGCTCAGCTACATCGGCTGGGGCAAGACCACCCAACTCGGCTACGGCCTGGGGCTTGCCATGGGGGCCAAGCTGGCCTGCCCGGACAAGCTTTGCATCAACGTCTGGGGCGATGCGGCCATCGGCTTCACCGGCATGGATTTCGAGACCGCGGCCCGGGAGCGGATCCCGATCCTGTCGATCCTGTTCAACAACTTCTCCATGGCCATCGAGATACCGATCATGCCGGTCTCCCAGGAAAAGTACGGCGCCACGGACATCTCCGGCAACTACGCCGACATGGCCAGGGCGTTCGGCGCCTACGCGGAACGGGTCACCGGTCCGGACGAGATCCAGGCGGCGCTGCAACGCGGTGTGGAGGCGACGGAGAGCGGGCAGCCGGCGCTGCTCGAGTTCATCACCGCCAAGGAGATCGCCATCTCTGAGGAGTGAGCGGGCGCCATTCCAGCAACCCAACCGGCATTTCTCAGTCCATCAGCGAAGGCGTACGGCCGTCCCCGAGGCCACCAGCAACACCATGCCCTTGCCCCCGCCGCTGATCTCGCTGAAATCGAGATCGACGCCGATCACGGCATCGCCGCCGAGTTCTTCGGCACGCGTTGCCATCTCCTCGAGGCAGGTCTGCCGTGCCTGCCTGAGCGCTTTCTGGTGGGTGCCGCTGCGCCTGTTCCGTTGTCAGTCGTTCCCTGCTCGTGCTGTAGGAAATCGGCACTCGCCCCGACCTCGAATCCTGCGCAGGAAGCGTTGCAGGATGCCGGTATTCGCAAAGAAGAGGAGTTGCGCGGCGACGATCAGGGCAACGAAGAGCGGGATGTAGCCGTAGCCGGCGTTGCCGACCTCGAAGTAGAAGACAGCGTTGTAGACCTTGCCGTTGGCGGGATTCTCCGCGACGACCACGCCGATGTAGCCGCCAGGTTCGTCGAAGGTATGACCGACCGTGACCCAGCCGCTGGGCTCGGTGGCCAGCGGGCGGTAGAAGACCGTCTGCGCCTCCAGGTCGGGGATGGATTTCACATCGTCCCAGTTCGCGAAGATGCCGAAACCCTGATCGTCCCTGACGATGCGGAAGTCGATGGGCATTTGCTTCATCATCTCGTGCAGGTACTCCACCACAAACAGCGCCTTGCCGGTGGCGGGCACGTCTTCGCAGAATTCCTCGGCTCCCCGGGTGTCGGGCAGGTACAGCGTAAAGTGCGCCTGCAGGAAGCCCATCTGCAACAGGCAGAGGTCTTCCTCCGCCACCACGCCGCCGTGGCCGAGCGCCCACTGGCTCCAGGTCAATGCAAGGGCGAGCGCAACGCCGCGGATCATACGCTGCCCCGGATCTCGTGGAGCGTGCTGAAACGATCGAAACCCATGGAACAGCTAGCCCGCATATTGCACCAAGGGCCGCGATGATCGCGCAGGATTTTGCCCGTGTGCGCGTGCTCGCGACCGGAATCATAGCCGTAGCTATGGTGGAGGGAGCACGTGCGCGCACACGGGCAAAAGACCAGCGAGGGCGCGGCCAGCGCGGTTTGTAGCGCGACGGAAAGCCGAAAAACGCAATAGAGGTGAGCGAAATCAAAAGACATTCGTCAACTCGACAAGCGGCTTGGTGCAATATGCGGGCTAGGTCGCATGGGCGCCTGCCTGCAGCCAGGCATAACTCAGCAGCCACAACGTCAACGCTCCGGCAATCCATTGACCGCTTTGGCCGAGCCGCCTGATGTCGTAGGCTGCCGCGAGTACACCGCCGATGGCGCCCGCGGCGAAACCCAGGAAGTGGGCCAGGATGTCGGTGCGCTCGCCGCCGACACCGGTGTAGACCAGCAGCGCGATCGCCGCGAACAGCGGCGCGAAGCTCTGCCGCCAGTTGCGGCCGCGCAGG
This sequence comes from Candidatus Azophilus sp., assembly GCA_965220425.1. GTDB lineage: Bacteria > Pseudomonadota > Gammaproteobacteria > Pseudomonadales > Azotimanducaceae > Azophilus. Next base: position 2,482,293 of record OZ244830.1, read on the forward strand.
TAGCCGCGCCGCCAGACGAAGGCGCCGGTGAGGCCCAGGGCGGCGAAGGTGGCCGTGGAAGCGCCCAGGGAGACGAAGGGCGGCGTCTGCAGCCAGGCATTGGCCAGGTTGGCCAGGGAGGCGCCGACCACAACCAGCAGCCAACCGAGGCCGGAGCCGAGGTAGCGCCCCAGGAACAAGCCGAACAGGGCGCCGAAGAAGGAGTTGCCGGCGATGTGGCCGAGGTCGCCGTGCAGCGTTAACGCGGTGACGGTTCGCCACCATTGCCCATCCCTCACCATTTGCGCGTCCATGAAGCCGGACTCGCGCCAATCCCAGCCGAACGTGGACCAGCCTTCCAGGTTCGGCAGCAGCCAGATGACGACGAGATAGCCCAGCACGCCGGCCCAGCCGTTGTCGAACTTGTGTACCCGTGGGCGAACCGGCGCGACGTAGGTGTTTTCTGCTTCATACCGTTCGAGTTCAGCCCGGGCGGCCGGCTCGTGCTCGGGCGGCACCTCGAGGCGCCACATCCGGTTGTGGCATTCCATCCGGTACGGAACGCGCATGGCTTCCAGTACCAGCGCCGCATCGGCCAGCACGCGCCGGTCCCGGGCGCGGCGCAGTTCGATCCAGACGTCGTCGTTACCGTTTTCCATGGCGTCTGCTTATGCGGTCAATCCAGGGCGAGCCGCCGGATCAGGACCGTGTCGGTGGTGGTGCGGCGCAAGCGTACACCCAGGCACAGGCAGACGAGCAGCATGCCTATGGTCATCCCGGTCCAGTAGCCGTAAACGCCGATATTCGGCAGTCCGAACCAGCCCGCTGCCAGGACATGACCGAGGGGCAGGCCGACGAGCCAGTAGCCCAGGAGTCCGAAGACCATCGGCGCCCGGGTGTCCTTGTAGCCGCGCAGGATGCCTTCCATCGTTGCCATGGTGTCGTCCACGATCTGGTAGACCGCGATGAAGATCAGCAGATTGGCAGCGATTGCGATGACGGCCGGATCGGTCGTGTAAATGCCGACCAGCGTATCGCGCAGCCCCACCAGGATGACGCTCAACGCCAGCGCGTAGATGAGCGACAGTTTCATCGCCGTCATGGCGACATGCCTGGCCCCGTCGGAATCTCCCGCGCCGACGTGGAAACCGACACGGATCCCGGCCGCGGAGCCGAGGCTCATGGGAATCACGAAGGTCATCCAGTTGATGTTGCCGGCGACGCCGTTGGCTGCCTGGGGGCTCGTCCCCAATGCGGCTATGAGGAAGCCGATCACGGAATAGACGGCCATTTCCATGAAAACCGCTGCTCCTATGGGCAGGCCGATCTTCAGGATCCGCACGATTGTCGCGGCTTCCGGCCACCGGAACTGTTCGAATAGCCGGGTCCTCTGGAAGAACGGCCGGCGAGCCACCGAAATCATCAACCCCAACTCGAACCACATGACGATGGCGGTGGCCCAGCCGCACCCCGCGCCGCCGAGTTCGGGGAAGCCCCACTCGCCGTAGATCAATACGTAGTTCAGCGGGGCGTTGAGACACAGTGCGGAAAAGGCGATGGACATCGGCGGCCGGGTATGCCCCAGGCCTTCGGACGTGTAGCGCAGCGCGATGTAGACCATGCCGGGCGGCATGCCCCAGGAGACCGCGTCGAGATAGTCGACGGCAACCTCGATCACCGCGGGCTCCGCACTCAGCAACGCGAAGAAACGATGGGAATTGCGCAGGATCGCGACGGTGACCAGCGACGTGAAGAGTGCGATCCAGAGACCCTGGTGCACGATGGCTCCGGAATCTCCGACCCGCTGGGCGCCGGTGAGCTGCGCGACGATCGGCGTGATCGCCAGGGTCAGCCCCGTCATCAGCATGAACACGGGCCACAGCAGGTAGCCGGCCAGCGTCACCCCGGCCAGATCCACGGACGCGTAGTGGCCGGCCATGGCGGTGTCCACAAAGCCCATGCCCATGATGCAGAACTGGGTCGCCATCATGGGTGCGCCCAGGCGCGCCAGCGCCCGGGTTTCCTTCATGAAACCGCGCTGGGGGCCGATGGATAAGGCTTGGTTCACGGCCTTGAACCCCGTGTTGCCCGCGGCCGGAGCGTGGCGCGGGAGCCCCGATTAAAGTTCCAGGTGCAATCGACCGACAGGCGCGGCGAGCCAGGGCCTCAGGAGGCGGCTCCGGCTACTTCCCTGGCCTTGCGCACCTGCTCGTTGGTTTGGTGGAAGAGCAGTTCCCTACTCAAGCCGATTCGGGTCATAGGTGATGTTGCTGGCGTCGTTCTTGAAATGATTGGCGTTGTCCATCGTTATCCGGATTGAATCCGGGTGCCGCGCCGCACCAGGCGATGCCGAAAAATCTTCCACTCCCCGCAAACTCGCCGCAGGTCGGATTCGAAGGTCGCCCACACCGTCTGTGTGGTGTCTTCTGCTTCCTTGAGGTAATGCAACGCCTGCAAATCGGTACGTGCGTGGGCCGTGTCGCCGTCCACCGTTGCGAGTGGCGGGCCCAGCATGTGCTGGGTCGGCCCGTAGTTCTCGAGCGCTTCGGTGACGAAGTTCAGCCAGGCGTCCGCACCGTGGACGGCTTTCTCGCTGAAACCCAGCACCTCGACGTCATCGGTGAAGCAGGAACGGTAGAGGTCCATATCCCGCTCATCGATCCCGGCAGCGTATTTGAGCAGCACGTCCTGCAGCGCGAATCGATCGGCGGTGAGTTGATCGGACATCGATTTTTCCTCTTGTCTGACGGCACGAACTCCCCGCCTTGGGATGAGTAAGGCGGTGCTGCGAGGCGCCGCAATGGCGCCTCGCACGGGACGCGGACGCGGGGTTGGGTTCAGCCCGCCGCGTTGTAGCCCAGGATTGCCTTGACTTCGAGGAATTCCTCGAAACCGTGGGCGCCCCACTCGCGGCCGTTGCCGGACTGCTTGTAGCCGCCGAAAGGCGCATTGGTGTCCACGCCCGCACCGTTCAAATGCACGTTGCCGGAGCGGATACGCCGGGCAACCGCCCTGGCCCTTTCCGGGTCGCCGGCCGAGACATAGCCGGACAGGCCGTATACGGTGTCATTGGCGATGCGAACCGCCTCCTCGTCGTCCTCGTAGCCGATCAGCGACAGTACGGGGCCGAAGATTTCCTCCCGGGCGATGGTCATGTCGTTGGAAACGTGGGAGAAGACCGTGGGCTTGACGTAGTAGCCCCGGTTCAGCCCGTCGGGGCGCCCGGTGCCGCCGGTCTCGAGCTTCGCTCCTTCGTCGATACCCTTCTGGATCAGTCCCTGAATCTTGTTGAACTGCACCTCGGAGACGACGGGGCCGATGGTGGTGTCGGAGCCGTTCGGATCGCCGACCTTGATGTTTTCGGCGGCGGACCGGGCGATCGCCGCGGCCTCGTCCATGCGGCCGTTTGGAACCAGCATGCGCGTCGGCGCGTTGCAGGATTGACCGGAGTTCGTGCACATGCCCCTCATGTCCCGGGCAATGACAGCCTGGAAATCGACATCGTCGAGGATGATGTTGGCCGACTTGCCGCCGAGTTCCTGGGTAACGCGCTTGACCGTGGGAGCCGCGTTTCTGGCAACTTCGATGCCGGCCCGGGTCGATCCGGTGAATGACATCATGTCGACATCGGGATGCGAGGACAGCGCCACGCCCACCGTGGGCCCGTCGCCGTTGACGAGATTGAAGACTCCCGGAGGCAGGCCGGCTTCGTCGAGAATCTCGGCCAGGAGAACGGCGTTGAACGGGGCCACTTCCGAAGGCTTGAGAACCATGGTGCAGCCGGCTGCGAGGGCGGGAGCGACCTTGCAGGTGATCTGGTTGATCGGCCAGTTCCAGGGGGTGATGAATCCACAGACGCCCGCGGGTTCCCTGACGATGTGGGACGTGCCGATGTCTTCTTCGAATTTGAAGGTCTTCAGCACATTCAGGTTCGTCATGAAGTGGGCGAGCCCGATCGGCGCCTCGGCGGCCTTGGCCAGGTACATGGGCGCGCCCATCTCCTCGCTGATGGTCGCGGCGACCTCGTCGAGGCGCCGGCCGTAGGCGGCGACGATGCTCTCGAGCAGCGCCACGCGCTCTTCCCGGCCGGTCCGGGAATAGGTCTCGAATGCAGCTTTCGCGGCGGCGACGGCCCGGTTGACGTCTTCCTCGGCGCCCAGGGCAATGTCGTCGATGGGTTCTTCGTTGGCGGGATTGATGACCGCCAGGGTCCGGTTGGTGGAGGGCTCGACCCATTCACCGCCGATATAGAATTTCTGTCGATTGCTCATGCTTTCACCCTTCACGTGTGTCCGGAAAAACGGGCGGTAGCTTACCACCAAATGCGGGCCTGCCAAGCGCCGTGGCGCCGGCGCGCAGGGAACACTGGCGATTCCACGGAAGAGAGCCCCGCAGGCCCGCTCGGAGCCGGGTCACCGGCTGTCCGATAACGGAATCTGTTCCATGCGAGTAGTGAACCCGGCGGCCGGCGGGCCGCTGACGCGAGGGAACAACCCCGGGGTACTGGAAGAGAGTCGGTGTGCGGTGCGGTCATCCGGCACCTTTATGGCTTGTGGTAAGCCCATCGTACAGAAAGACAAGTCCGCCTGGCGTGCCGGATGACCGTACCGCATACCGACTCGGACCCCTATTGCCGGCAGCCGGCATCCTGTTAAATCGTCCCCGATGCGGTGCACCCGCTCCAGCGGCGTTTCGGTGAAAGGTCTGTTGAGTCGCTTCAGCCATGATCACTGCCACATATCGGTCTATCAGGATAACCCGTTATCCTTTTGAGGAAGACGGGCAATCCGCCGGTTGAGAAGTCAGAAGCCGGCAGCGAGCCCTTCCTTGCGATGGTCGGAACCGCCCACATAGCCGGATTCCGTTCTCAGGATGAGTTGGGCGCCGCCGAATACGGGCTCAAGCGGTTCGTACCGTATCCGGTGGCCCCGGTCCGCCAGGCGCTGGGCGACCTTGGGGTCGAAGCCGGTTTCCAGGCCCACGCTGAAATCCGGATAGACGTGCCAGCGCGGCGCATCGCTGGCGGCCTGCGGATTCTGGCCGTGGTCGAAAAGGCGCCGCACCATCTGCACATGGCCCTGGTGCTGCATGTGGCCGCCCATGACGCCGAAGCTCAGGAGCGGCGCTCCGTCCCGCGTCACGAAGCCGGGGATGATCGTGTGGTAGGGGCGCTTGTCCGGGCCCACCCGGTTGGGATGCCCCGGATCGAGCACGAAACCCAGGCCCCTGTTCTGCATGGCGATGCCGGTTCCCGGAATGACGATCCCGGAGCCGAATCCCTCGTAGTTCGACTGGATCATGGAAACCATCATGCCGCCCGCATCCGCCGCGGTCAGATAGACGGTATCGAGGCTGGTCGGCAGAGCCGCGGGCGGCAGCGGGTTCGCTCGCCGGGAGATACGCCGTGCGGCGCGCTTCAGCGAGTTCTCATCCAGCAACTCCTCCGCTGACACCCGCATCGCCGCCGGGTCGGCGAAGTGGTCGAATGCCGCCCGAATGGCGATCTTCATCGCTTCCAGTTCCCGGTGGACGCCGGGTTCGGAATCGAGCGGCGCGATGTCGAGATGCTGCAGGATGCCGAGCGCGATCTGCGCCGCGAGCCCCTGGCCGTTGGGCGGAATCTCGTGGAGCGTCACCTGCCGGTAGTCCTGGGCGAGGGGCGTGACCCAGTCCGCGCGGTGGCCGGCCAGATCGGATTTGCGCATGGCGCCCCCCGCCGCGATGGATGCGGCCTCGATCCGCCCGGCCAGTTCGCCCCGATAGAACGAATCCCCCCGGGTTTGGGCGATCTCGGCGAGCGTTGCGGCGAGGTCCGGGCGCCTGAACCGTTCGCCCGGCCCGGGCGCGGGCAGGAAATGATCCGCGAAATGCTCGAAGCCCCGGTACGTTTCTTTGGCGAACTGCCAGTAGAACGCTGTCTTGGGGCCAACCTGAAAACCCTCATCGGCATAACGGATCGCCGCATCGAACAACCGGGGGAAAGGCAGCTTGCCGAATCGATCGGACAGGGCCACCCAGGCGCTGACCGCACCGGGTACGGTTACGGCATCCCATCCCCGGGAGGGCATCGAGTGGTAGCCGGCGAACCGGTCGGGAACCCAGCCCGCGGGCGAACGCCCGGAGGCATTCAGCCCGGACAGCGTTTTCCCGTCCCAGACGATGGCGAACGCATCGCTGCCGGCGCCGTTATTGTTGGGTTCTACAACGGCCAACGTGATGGCTGTCGCCAGGGCCGCGTCGACGGCGTTTCCGCCGCGCCGCATTGCTTCGATGCCGGCCTGCACGGCCAGGGGTTGCGAGGTCGCCACCACGTTTGCGGCGCAAACCGGGGAACGGGCGGATGGATAGGGTTGGTCGAAACCAGGCATGCGCACATGGTAACAACAGCGCTGACGCGCCGCATGCCCGGCCGGACTCCGAGCGCCGCAATCATGTTGCCTGGCAGCGGCTTCAGATAGAAAAAATCAGTGGCTTGGCGATTTGTTCCATGCGAGTCGGCGGTCGCACGAGGCGGGTGCTTCAGGGCGTCGGCGCCGGGCATTCACGGGTCGAACCGCCGCGTGCGGTTTGACAGGTCAGGTGGCGCTGGCCATATTCGCCGCACGGGTTTTCAACGCCCCGAGCCGGCATCGGATGAACTTCCGGTGCCGCCGGGAACACAAGCGGGAGGGAACGCAATGGCCGGATTGGCGCGCGAGCAGTGGTCGTCCCGGGCCGGCTTCCTGATGGCATCCATCGGCTTTGCCGTGGGGCTCGGCAACATCTGGCGATTTCCCTATATCACCGGCGAGAACGGCGGCGCCGCCTTTGTCGCCGTCTACCTCGCCTGCGCTTTCGCCATTGGCGTGCCGATACTGATCGCCGAGGTCATGATCGGGCGCCGGGGGGGCATGAGTCCGCCCGGTTCCATGCGTGCCGTTGCGCTTGCCGAGGGCCGCTCCCGGCACTGGCAGTGGGTGGGCACGATGAATCTCGCGGCCGCCTTCCTGATCGAGGTAGTCTACTGCGTCATCGCCGGCTGGGTGCTGCTGTATCTCTACAAGGCCCTGACCACCGGTTTCGCGGGCGTGGACGGGCCGGCGGCCGAGGCGGAATTCGCGGCGGTTCTGGCCGACATACCGGGGCTGGTCTTCTGGACGCTGCTCGGGCTCGCCATTACCGGCGCGATCATCTATGCGGGGGTGCGCTCGGGCATCGAGCGGGCCGTGCGGGTGCTCATGCCCACGCTGTTCGGGTTATTGGTCGCTCTGGCCGCCTACAACGTATTCTCCGGCGGTTTCGGGGAGGCGTTGACCTATCTGTTCGCACCGGACTTCAGCAAGGTGGACGGACCGATGATCCTCGCCGCGGTCGGCCAGGCGTTCTTCTCCATCGGCGTCGCGATGGCGGGCATGATGATTTATGGGGCCTACCTGCCGAAGGACGTGTCCATTGCCGGCAGCGCCCTGGTCATCGTCGCGGCGGATACCCTGGTCGCTCTGGTCGCGGGGCTCGTCATCTTCCCGGCGGTCTTCAACTTCGGCCTGGACCCGGAAGGTGGAACGGGGCTGATCTTCCACACCCTGCCCGTCGCCTTTGCGCAGATGCCCGCCGGGCGCCTCGTCGGCGTGCTGTTCTTTCTGCTTCTTTCGGTGGCGGCCATCACCTCCATGGTCGGGCTCGTCGAACCGGTCACGGCCTGGATGGAAGAGCGCAGGGGTTTTGCGCGGCACAAGAGCGCCCTGGTGGTGCTGAGCGGCATCGGTCTGCTCAGCCTGATCAGCGTGTTGTCCTACAACGTCTGGAGCGGGGTCAGCGTGTTCGATACGGATCTGCATGCAGCCGTCGACTACCTGTCGAACCAGATCATGCTGCCCGTCGGCGGGTTCCTGATCGCCCTCTTTGCCGGCTGGTTCGTCAGCCGTTCCGCGGCCCGGGAAGAACTCGGCATGGCGAGCGGGGCGCTGTTCGACGCCTGGCGATTCCTCCTGCGCTATGTGGCCTCGGCAGCGGTATTGATCATTTTCGTATTCGGCGTGAGGGGATAGGAGAATCCCCGAAGCCGGACTTTCGCCACGGGCTGCCAGGGAAGCAGCCCGGTAACCGGGACGCCGTTCTGCTAGTGCTCCGTCAAGCCAAAATCTACGGGTAGGCGCATGGGATTTTTGGTTCCTGGCAAGGCGCGACGACGCCGCATGGCAGGCCCCATGCAAGGAGGAGCAACGCAGTCAGGGGCCAAAAAGACCCGCGAATACCCGTAGATTTTGGCTCGACGGAGCACTAGACTGCGCCCGATGGCCGGAGAGAAGGAGAGTGCGGGGTCCCGCTCGGCAGCGGAGACCGACATTCCACTCGCGCGTTCGCTGCGCGGCAAATTCATCCTGCTGCTCGCGATCCTGACCGCGCTGACCGCGACGGTGTTGACCCTGGTCGATTATTTCTACGTCCGGCAATTGCTTTCCTCGAGCGTCCAGGAGCAGCTCACGCTCCGTGCCGAAGGAATTCGCGAAGTTCTTCTTGCCCATGTACGGCAGCGCAGCGACGGGATCAGGCTGGTGGCGAGCCGCACCCGGCTGCGCGAACTGCTTGAAGAACGGCTCGATGGAGACGCCGACGAGGTGGGTTTCCGGGCGGTCACCTCCCGGATGCTGCTCGATGCGCAACAAGGCAACGAAGGTTTCCTCAACACCCGCATTACGGATCCGGGCGGCATGGTCGTCACCGCAACGGAGGTGACCCACCTCGGCGCCGATCTCTCCGCCAGCCGGGCGTTCATTGACGGGATGGCGGAGCCGACCCTGGGCCTGCCCGTTCCGGCGGCCGGCAGCTACCGGGCAATGCTGTCGGCGCCCGTGTACAGCCGTGCGGGCCGGTTTCTGGGCGTCGTGATCGTCGAAGTCGACGCTCAACCCGAACTGGACATACTGGCCGCCCTGCCCAGCGGGTTCGACACCGCCGAGGTCCGCATCGGCGCCTGGAAAACGCCGTTGGGCGCGCACGATCGCATCCGCTACCTGTTCCCGGTGGGTCCGGCGGACGCGCTCTCCGTCGAGGTGTCCCGGGATGCCGCCATGCGCGCGGCGCTGAACGGCGCGACCGGATTTGCGGAGACCGCCGACTATCTCGGCCGCGGGGTGCTCTCGGTGCATATGCCTATCGGCTACGGGGGCTGGGCGATGGTGGCCCAGGTTGCGTCCGAGGAGGCCTATGCGCCCATCGGCCGGGTGGGCCTGGTCGCGCTGCTCGTCGCCATCGTCTTCTTCGTGCTGGCGGCTCTGATCGGAGGGCGCATAGCCGCTGTCTTTACGCGCCCGGTACTGCGGCTCGCCAGGGTGGCGCGCGCGGTCGAGGGCGGCGATATGAGCGTGCGGGCGCGGATCACCACGCAGGATGAACTGGGTCTCCTGGGTCATGCCTTCAACACCATGACCTCATCGATCGCGCTGCACCAGAACCACCTCGAGCGACTGGTGCGCGAGCGGACCGTGCAACTGGAGGATTCCCGCGACCAGCTCGCGGATCTCTGCCGGGTGCTCGAGAATCATGCAGAGACCATGGAGCTCGATCTCAAGCGGGCCGAAGTCATTCAGCGCTCGCTGCTGCCGGGCGCGCCGCCCGACATCCCGGGGTTCTGCGTGCATACCCTGTATCGCCCGGGGCACAATGTCGGCGGCGACCTGTTCGATATCGTCAAGATCGACAACCGCCACCTGGTACTGGTCATTGCCGATGCATCGGGGCACGGCGTCAGCGCCGCGATGCTGTCGGTGCTGTTCAAGCACCGGCTGGCCTTTGTGGATACGTCGGGGCGGCCCCTGCGTCCGTCCGAAGCGCTGGCACGGGTGAACCGGGCGTTACTGACCGGGCCCACGACGCCGGGCATGTTCGTCACCTGTATCTATTGCCTGCTGGATGTCGAAAAGAGGACGGCGACCGTCGCCTCGGCGGGACACAGTCCGGCAATCCTGCTGGGGCGGTACGGCAGCACCGGCCGGATCGAGCATACCGGTCCGGCATTGGGCCTGTACAAGGATGCGGTATTCGCCGAGTGCGGCATGCCGCTTGGCGAACAGGATCAGTTGCTCTTCTATACGGACGGAATCTTCGATATCGGTGGCGAAGAGAAGCCGAGCATCGGATCGATCGCCAATACCCTGGTCGGGCAGGGCGAGGGCGAACATGTGCTGGATGAACTGTTCATCGAACTCTCCCACGGCCACGAGCGGGAAGACCGGGACGACGTGACGATGCTGCTGCTCGAGGGCCGTTCCGGCGAGAGTTACTTCGGCAGCGATGAGGATGTGCCGGAACTGGAGGTCGACCCGCCTGCCGATGCACCCAGGCTGACCTGGGGCGTAACGGATGCCGGCCGTTTCATCTGTCTGCAGGGCCGCGTCACCTGGATGCATGCGGAACCGCTGCTGGCGGGCGCCCGGGGCGCGATCGATGCCGCCCAACCGCTGATTGTCGATCTCGCCGAGTGCGAATATCTCGACAGCGCCATGCTGGGTACGCTGCACGAACTGGTGCAGGAAGCCGACGGCAGCGACGGCGGGGTCTCCATTCAGGGTGTCAGCGCCCCGCTGCTGGAAGCGTTTCGCGAACTCAGCATGGACGTGGTGTTGAACGGCGTCGCGGAGCAGCCGCTGCCCGTACCGGCCGATCGCGAATCGCTCGACCTGCCTGACGCCGATCCCCGGGGCCAGAAGATGCGGTTGCTCAAGGCCCATGAGGTACTCGCGGCGCTCAGCCGCGAGAACGAAGCCGAGTTCGGCGGCGTTATCGCCGCTATGCGGAAGGACATGGGCGTCGGTTGACCGGCAGCAACGCCCGGATTTCCACGCGCTCGACACGCACGGGCGGCTACATCTGGAATTCGGGCAGCCTGACCACGATACCGTCGATGGCGTCGGTCACATCGATCTGGCAGGAGAGCCTGGAGTTGGGCTCCCGTTCCGGGTTGAGGTCGAGCATCGACTCCTCCATGTCGTGGGGCTGCCCAACCACCGCCATCCAGTCGTCCGCCACCATGACATGGCAGGTCGCACAGGAACATTCGCCGCCGCAGTCCGCGTCGATGCCGGGAACGCCGTTATCGATGGCGGTACGCATGACGGTCGAGCCCTTCTCGCCGGCGATGACATGCTCGGTTCCGTCGAACTCGATGTAGGTGATGGTGGGCATTCGCGACTGCGTTCCTCCGCTGCGGATGCTGAGACGGGGCGTATCATACCGAAGCGCCGAAGAGCGTCCAGCGATGCGGGACATTGGCGCTTGGGTCGAATCCGGTTGTATGCTACGCGCCGGCCCGCCGCCGGCCGCCCGCCCCCGGTGGGAAAACTTCGGCGGCACGCCACAACGACCATCCGGAACCTTGCCGATGACCGACCGCCTGCGCGAATTGCCGGGACGCCGCCGCTGATGGCGGGTCCGCTTAACGGCGTGCGCGTCGTCGACTTCACCGCCATGGTGTCGGGGCCCATGGCCGCGGCGATGCTGGCGGACCAGGGCGCCGAGGTCATCAAGGTCGAACCGCCGGCCGGTGACGAAGTGCGGCAGATGGGCAGAAGGCGGAATGGGGTCACGGCGGGATTCTTCGCGTGCAACCGGGGCAAGCGTTCCCTGTGCCTGGATCTCAAGAAGGCCGAAGGCATGGAGGCCGCCCGGACACTGATCGGTACCGCCGATGTGGTCATGCAGAATTTCCGCCCCGGCGCGATGGACCGGCTTGGGCTGGGGGCGGAGAGGTTATGCAAGGAGCACCCCGGGCTGATCTATCTGTCGATCAGCGGGTTCGGTGAACAAGGGCCCTATGCCCATCAACGGGTTTACGACCCGGTCGTCCAGGCGCTGACGGGCGCGACGGACATTCAGGCCGACCGGGATACCCGGCGGCCGAAAATGTTCCGGGTCGTCATCGCCGACAAGGTCACCGCCCTCACTGCTGCCCAGGCGGTCGCCGCCGCCCTGTTTGCCCGGGAGCGAACGGGCCGCGGGCAGCACATCCGGCTCGCCATGCTCGATGCCACCATCGCCTTTTTCTGGCCCGAGGGCATGGCCGGACTCGTTTTCGTCGGCGACGAGGTGGATGTCACGAAGTACCAGGGCACGATGGACCTGATCTACGAGACGGCCGACGGCTATATTACGGCGGGCGCCATCACCAATGCGGAGTGGCGCGGCCTGTGCAATGCGCTGGGCAAGCCGGAATGGATCGACGATCCGCGCTTCAGCACCACCGCCGCGCGGTTTCGCAACGTGGGAGAGCGCAAGCGGCTGACGGCCGGCGAACTCGTCCGCTGGAACCGCGAAGAGATACTGGCCCGGCTGAATGCGGAGGATGTACCCTCCGCGCCGCTGCTGACCCGGCTGGAACTGCTGGACCACGAGCAGGTCGTCGCCAACGACATCGTCGGCATCTACGAATTCGAAGACCATGGCCGCATCCGGCTCGCGCGTCCCGCCGCCCGTTTCGAGGAGACACCGGCGGCCATCAGCGCGCCCGCGCCGCGGCTCGGCGAACACAGCGAGGCGATATTGGCGGATCTCGGCTACCCGGCGGGCGAGATCCGGAAATTGGTGGACCAGGGCGCTCTAGTGGTCTGGCGGGAGGCCGGAGAGGAACCGTGAGCAGGACATGCAGAGGCCGGCGACGTCCATGGCGGCGGACGTTGCGCCTGGTCGAAGGAGCAGCGGTTTGACGCTCCAGGCGCGTGATGCCGCCATTGTCGGCGTCCATGAATACCCGTCGCGGGATGTGCAGGGCACGTTCGGCCCGCTGCAGATCAAGGCGGAGAGCGCCGCCCGGGCGCTGGCGGACGCGGGCCTTGAGTGGCGTGATGTCGATGCCGTCTACGATGCCGGGGAGGGCGGCGGCATGGCGGGCCTCGCCATCGCCGACTATTTCGGCATCAAGCCGCGGGTCATCGACACCACCGGCGTCGGCGGAACGTCCTACGAATTCCACGCGGCGCACGCGAAGCGGGACATCGCCGCGGGCAAGGCCGGGGTGGCGCTGCTGACGTACGGTTCCACCGCGCACAGCCATGCCCGGGCGATCGGCGTGGGCGGGCGCGGCGGCTTCGTCGCGCACCCGGCCGACAACATGGATCGGTTTGCCGGCATGACCCTGGTCGCCAACTACGCCATGGCGGCGCACCGCCACATGCACGATTACGCCACCACGAGCGAACAGCTCGCGGAAATTTCCGTTGCCACCCGCTATCACGCCATGCGCAACCCGGAAGCGGTCAAGGCCATGCAGGACCTGGAGTTCCTCGACATCCGGGAGACGACCGTGGCGGATGTGGTGAACTCCCGCATGATTGCCGACCCATTGCGCCTCCTGGAGTGCTGCATGATCTCCGACGGCGGCGGCGCGGTGGTAATCGCGGCGCCCGACGTGGCGCGGGACTGCCGCAAGGCGCCGGTGTGGCTGCTCGGCACGGGGGAGGCGGCGCGCTATCCGGAGAACGGCGGCGACATAACGACAAGCGCCGCGAACCAGTCCGGCCCCGAGGCCTTCGGCGAGGCCGGCGTGACGCCGCAGGAGATCGATGTGGCAATGATCTACGACTCGTTCAGCATCACGGTATTGACGATCCTGGAAGACCTGGAGTTCTGCCCGAAAGGCGAGGGCGGCCGCTGGGTCGAGGGCGGACGGCTGCGCTTCGACCGCCCCGCCGACGGTCCGGCGCTCAACACCGACGGTGGCGGGCTTTCATCGAATCACCCGGGTATGCGCGGCATCTTCCTGCTGATCGAGGCAGCGCGGCAACTGCGGGGAGAGTCCTGCTCCCAGGTCGAGGGCGCGAAGCTCGCCGTGGCGCACGGCAACGGCGGCATGCTGGGCAGCCGCCACTGCGCCGGAACCGTGATTCTGGGGAGGGATTGACCGTGAACACGCCGAAGCGTCCGCTGCCGAGCCTTGCAGAACCCGACTCCCGGCCCTTCTGGCTCGCGACCAGGGACAAGGCGCTCACCTACCAGCAATGCCGCGATTGCAAGACGGTGATTTTCTATCCGCGGCGGCACTGTACGGGGTGTCTCGGCAACGAGTTGGCCTGGAAGGAGTCCGCCGGCGCCGGCACGGTTTATACGTACAGCGTGGTGCGTCAGAGCTACCACCCCTTCTTCCGCGGGCTCGTTCCCTACGCCGTGGCCTGGATCGATCTGGATGAGGGTCCGCGACTCGTTTCCAACATCGTCGGGGTGCAAGATCCGCTACGGGAGGTGCGTATCGGCATGCGCGTCCGGGTACGCTGGGAAGAACACGACGAACTCTGTCTGCCGCTGTTCGAGCCGGCCTGAACCGTGCAGGATGCATGTGCCGCCGCGGCGGCGTATTCGGCGCCGGCGCGTCGCGTTAACGGCCGTCCTGCCCGCCGTCGTCGCTCCAGGGCGCACCGTCCGGTCTGCCCGGGGTTCCCGGGCGCCGAGGGTCTGACCGGATGAATGACCGAAGGGGGATTCGATGAAAGCTTCCATACCGGCCCTGGCCGTTGTTGCGCTGCTGGCCCTGCTGGCCGGGTGTTCCGAGCAATCCGAACCTGATTCCGCCGCCGGCGCGCAATCGTCGGCGGCGCAAGCCGAACCTGAAGAGCCTCGTGCCGCCGCGATTCAACGGGCCACCGGGGACATCGACGGCGCGCGTATTGTCAGTGGCGAACCGGAGAACTGGCTGAGCACGGGGCGCACCTACGACGAACAGCGGCACAGCCCCCTCGATCGGATCAATCAGGAGACGGTGGGTGAACTGGGCCTCGCCTGGTACTGGAACACCGGCACCAAACGAGGCCTGGAAGCCACGCCCATCGTCGTGGATGGAGTGATGTTCACGACCGGCACCTGGTCGGTGGTATGGGCGCACGATGCGGGTACCGGTGAGCTGCTGTGGGAATTCGACCCCGGGGTGCCGCGAGCCTGGGGGCGCTATGCCTGCTGCGATGTGGTCAATCGCGGTGTGGCGGCCTGGCAGGGCAAGGTCTACGTCGGCACCCTCGACGGCCGCCTCGTCGCCCTGGATGCCGGCACCGGCGAACCGGTCTGGGATGTTTACACCATACCGCGGGACCGGGCCTATACCATCACCGGCGCGCCGCGCATCCTCAACGACCAGGTCATCATCGGCAACGGCGGTGCGGAATACGGCGTGCGCGGCTACATCACCGCCTACGATGCCGCTACCGGAGAGCAGGTGTGGCGTTTCTACACGGTGCCCGGCAACCCCGACGACGGTTTCGAGAGCGAGGACATGGAACTGGCGGCAGCCACCTGGCAGGGCGGCAAATGGTGGGAAGTCGGCGGCGGCGGCACGGTCTGGGATTCCATGGCCTATGACCCCGAGTTGAACCTGCTCTACATCGGCACCGGCAACGGGTCGCCGTGGAACCGCTACATCCGCAGTCCGGGCGGGGGCGACAACCTGTACCTGTCGTCCATCGTGGCCATCGATGCCGATACCGGCCGGCGCGTCTGGCACTATCAGACGACCCCCGGGGATACCTGGGACTACACGGCG
Organism: Candidatus Azophilus sp.; assembly: GCA_965220425.1. Classification (GTDB taxonomy): domain Bacteria; phylum Pseudomonadota; class Gammaproteobacteria; order Pseudomonadales; family Azotimanducaceae; genus Azophilus. The sequence goes on from OZ244830.1 coordinate 2,497,771, forward strand.
GTGCAGCACATGATCCTGGCGGACATCGAGATCGCCGGCCGCCTGCGGCAGGTGATCATGCAGGCGCCCAAGAACGGCTTTTTCTACGTCATCGACCGCATCACCGGCGAATTCATTTCCGCCGAAGCCTATGTTCCCGTGACCTGGGCGTCCCATGTGGATCCGGAAACCGGCCGCCCGGTCGAGAGCCCGGAGGCACACTACGCCAACAACAAGAAACGCGTCCGGCCGGGACCGTTGGGCGGCCATAACTGGCACCCCATGACCTATCACCCGGGCACCGGCCTGGTCTACATCCCGGCGCTGGATCTTCGCTTCGACTTCGCCCAGGACAATGCCTTCAGGTACGTCTCCGAAGACTGGAACACCGGCATCGACTTCAGGGTAACCGCGCCACCGCCCACGGCGGAGGAGAACATCGACAACCTGGAGGCCATCAAGGGCTTCCTCGCCGCCTGGGACCCCGTGAGCCAGGAGGAAGTGTGGCGCGTGCAGCACGCGACGGCCTGGAACGGGGGCCTGTTGTCCACGGCGGGCGATCTTGTCTTTCAGGGCCGGGCGGACGGCCGGTTTGCAGCCTACGCCGCCGATACGGGTGAACTGCTGTGGGAAAGCCCGACGCATGTCGGCATCATCGCCGCGCCGGTCAGCTACAGCATCGACGGCGAACAGTACGTCAGTGTCGTGGCCGGATGGGGCGGAGCCTACGGCGTGGCAAGCGGTGCGCCCCGCCACCGCGACAACGTGCTGAGCGAGGGGCGGATCCTGACCTACAAGCTGAGCGGGGACGTAAAACTGCCGCAACCCGAGGTGACCTATCTCGCGGTGCCCACACCGCCTGCCATGGACTACACGAAAGAGCAGGTCGCACGCGGCCAGGACGCCTTCCACGCTTACTGCGCGGTCTGTCACGGGCCTGGGGTGGGCACGTCCGGGACGATCGCGAGCCTCCTGTACTCCAGCCATGCGACGCACGGCATCTGGAACGCCGTTGTGCTCGACGGCGCCTACACGGGGCGGGGCATGCCGGATTTCAGCCATGCCCTGGATGCGCAGGGGGCACAGGACATCCGCGCCTACGTCATAGACCGGGCAAAGGCGGTGATCGCGTTCTGCAAGTCGTCTTACCGCGAGGAGTATCCGGAGCTTCTGGATTCCGCCTGTGAGATACCGCACGTGGCCGGGAGCTGATCCTGGCCCGCATCGGCGGCCGCAAAGTTGCGCGTAACATCATCAGGCACTGGGCCTGAGCAGGACCTTTCCGGAACGGCTGGGACGCTGCGGGCGATCTATCCTCAGGCTATCCGCGCCGGGCAGGGGCGTGGAAGCGGGGTGGCGATCGATAGGTGAGCGTCGGATGTAAGAGAATTGCGGCTTGTCGTCGGGTTGAATTCTCATGGCGGGCTTTCCGACAGCGGCGTACCATTGCGGCATGTCCGACGAGTCCGCAACCAAGACCCACAAGCCGAGTTCCGAGTTCTGGACGACCATTGGCACGTTCATTGCCATGGGTACGTTGATACTGACGGTGACCGGCTGGCTGCGGGACGACATTCGAGCCTTGAGCGCCGATCTGCATGCCCTGGAGGCCGACGTGAACTCGATGGGCGTGGACGTGAAGGTCCTGGACAGCAAAATTGAAGTCCTGGACACCAACATGAGTGCCCTTGCCGCTGACGTAAAGGCGCTGGACGCGAAGGTCGATACGATCGACAGGCGTCTCGCCGTAGTTGAAAGCCATGTTCTCGGCCTTCCGTCCGGAACTCAGATCGGCGAGGACGCCTGATAATTGGGGTCACAAGGCCTACGCCAACTGGCTACTCGCGTACCGAAAACCAGTCGGTGAGGAACTGCGAAGTAAACTGATATCTGAAATTCGGAACGCGGCAAATACCGGCCTGATCCTGGGCAATGAATACTTTCGACAGGAAGTCGAACAACTGACAGGACAGCGATTTCATCACCTCAAACGAGGTCCAAAATCCAAACCTGCACCCCACCCCAAAGAAGAGTTGTTACTCTGACCCCAAATGTTAATTCGCAACCGTCCGCGGGAGCGACGCGATCTGGGTCATCCCGGCAACGGACGTGCGGGCAGATCATTGTGTTGTTTCAAGATTGCGGCGTGCGATCTCCTGTAAGCCTTCCGCTCGGGCGGCCTCGCCGAGCCAGCGTCCGCGCACCATGACGCCTTGAATGTCCGAGGTGTTGCGGATGTCATCCAAGGGATTGCCGCCGAGTAACACGAGATCCGCAGCGAGTCCTTCCGCGATACGGCCGAATTCATCTTCCATGCCGAAGAATCGCGCCGGATTCACCGTACCGGTCGCAATGGCTTCCATTGGCGGCAAGCCAGCGGCCACCATGGATTGCAATTCGCGATGGATGGAGGGTCCAGGAACATTGAAAACCTGAGGCGAGTCAGATCCAAGCAGCATGCCCACCCCCCCTTCATGCAGCGCAAGGATGATGGCTTTTCGAAGCTCGACCAGCTTCTTCTCCGACCGATCGTCATCACGCGCGGCGATACTGCGCTTGTAGCGTTCGAGCAGGGGCGGGGGGAGATACCGGGTCTCCGGCCGACTCGCCAAGGCGTTCACATCGTCCGCATAGTTTTCGAACAGCGTTTCGGTCGGCACTATCCAGGTTCGGGCTTTAAGAGTCGCGTCGACAAGTGCAGCCACGCCCGCTAAATCGACCTGGTCCACCAAGCCGACGCCAAAGAAAGACCCGTATCCCGGCGTCTCCGGAGTAAGTCCAGGAACCAGTGCAACTACGTAACCATCAACGTGATCCACCGTCGCTTGGCCTTGTTCCAAGGCTTGCAGCAGACCCACTTCAACGGGCACGTGCCCGGCGAACGGGATGCCGACATCCCTTGCCGTCTCGGCCATGGCGTCGTATTCGGCGCGCGTTAGGCCCGGATGAATCTTGAGGAAATCGTAGCCAGCCGTGGCTTGCTCACGCACCATCTCGGCAGCTTGTTCCGGGCTTGAAACCGAGTTTCCATTGAACGAAGGGCCCGAAGTGATAAGCCTCGGGCCGAACACCTCGTGAAACGCGAGATCCTCGCGCAATTTGAGATGCGTCTCGTTTCCGAGCATGCCGCGCGCCGTAGTAATGCCATGGGCCGCCCAGAGAAACAGCACGTCCCGACCATATTCGGGCTGATAATCAAGGTGCGGTACATGCGCGTGCATCTCGGAGAGACCGGGCATGAGATAGCCGCCCTGCATGTCGATCGAGGTCGTTTTGTCAGGCGCCTCTATGTCGCCACCCACCGCGACGATCCGATCGCCCTCCACCAGCACGTCTCCTGCAATCAGGCCTTGGGCATCCATGGTCAGCAAATGCCCGTTGGTGAACAGGTAGGAATCGGCGAACGCACCACTCGCCGCGAACATCAAGAGCAGCAATACGGATTTCACGCTTTGCACTAGTGCTCCGTCAAGCCAAAATCTACGGGTAGGCGCATGGGATTTTTGGTTCCTGGCAAGGCGCGACGACGCCGCATGGCAGGCCCCATGCAAGGAGGAGCAACGCAGTCAGGGGCCAAAAAGACCCGCGAATACCCGTAGATTTTGGCTTGACGGAGCACTTGTCTCTCCGGTGTCTTCAATTGCGCGGATACTAACCGGAAACCCTGGGCGCGATGTAGGGGACAGCCGTATTCGGTGAGCGATGCGGGCCAGGATCCGGCTCAAGAGCCGGGCAGCTTGACCCGGGCCGTTCCGAATACGCGGGTTTCACGCGCATCGTTGCTGACGGTGATGTCGATCTCGACCTCGCCCGCCTCCTCGTCGATGTCCGTCACCACGCCGCTGATGTGGCAGGGACGGTCGACGAAGAGTGGCGCCCGGAATACCGTGTCGAGTCGATGCAGCTCGGCTTGCGGAGCCCAGCGGTGGATCATCGCCGCCAGAAAGCCCTGGCTCATGATCCCCGGCACCAGAGCCCCGGGAAACCCTTGCCGGCGCGCCGCTTCATGGTCGTTGAAGCGGGGTCCGCTCCAGTGCGCCGCCGCGGTGAAGCGCTGCACGTTGTCCATGCTCGTATCGGCATCGAAAGCGGGTAGCTCTTCGCCGAATTCCACTTCCTCGATGCTTGCCGGCATGTTCAGACAACTCCTGAATATAGACAAATAACTTTCTGATTAATGGATATTTTATTTGCTTTCTGAAACGAATGTGCGTAGCAGCCGGCAACCATCAGTCGTGAGCGTTCGGGCAAGCCGTGATGACACGTATGTGCGGAGGCAGCAGACGGTCGCAGTGGCAAGACACACGCCGGCTACGCGCTCCGACTTCACTCGCCGGCCGAGCGATTCCACGGGCGGACCGAACGGTTACCATCAGCCAGCGGGTCTTTCACGGATCACGGTGCTGGTGTCCGCGCAGGCGAGACGTGCTCCGCCGGCGTCGAAAATCTCCATGCGCTTGATGAAAAACACCATGCGTCCCGAGCGGCCGGTCTTCGCGTAGATAGCGTGCATGTGGGTCCTGCCGGTGAGCTTGACGCCGGATCGGACGGGCTTGAATACCGTTACGGCGCGGCCCGCGTCCATGCCCATGCCGGCGACCCCGGGAAACCCGTCCGGCAGGCGGTTGTAGGGCTCCAGGCACGCGACCATGGTGGGGGGCGCCCGGAAATCCGGATGGGCCGGGTCCGTATGGCGGGGCGTCAGTTCCCCGCAACTGGCGGCAAACTGGACAATGTCTCCGGCGGTCAGCTCGAATTCCGTTTCGTCGAAGACCTGATTCAGGTAATCGCCGCGGAGCCCGTCGATATCCAGCGGCTCATTCACGGTCGCCCGCCTTCGCCGTTCGGCCGTCCCGTGGAATCTGCCGGCAGCGATGTGCTTCGGTGTCTGTAGCCAGGCAAATCCGTTGTGAAACGGGCGTCATCGCCTTGGTACGCCCATTCCATCACGGCTTGCCCGAACGGTTACCGCCCGCCCTGGCCGCCGCTCCCCTGCGCGGATTGAAATCCAGCGCCTCGAACGCTTCGGCGCGGAGCGCTTCGGCGAGTTCGGATGCGTGTTTGACCTCGGCTGGAAAACGCGTGGCGCAGCGTCCGATGTGGCTGACGATGTGGGAATCGCTGCCGCCGATGCCGAGGTAGCCGAGTTCCCTGGTCATGCGTTGCGCGAACTCGTCCTCCCGGTCGCGGCTGCCCCCGTTGTAGATCTCGACGATGCGCACGCCGTCCGGCACGCCGTACTCGTCGATGTGCGAGAACATGCCCACGCGCGTGCGGCCGGGGTGGCAGGGCACCGGGACGCAGCCGTGCCGTTCGGCCTCCTCGATGACCTGGGCGAGGGGCAGGTCCACGTTGGCGAAGTCGAATGCCCGGGTGAGCGCCCCGGTTACCCCGAACAGCAGCACGTGCCCGTACTCGGTCTCCACTTCGCTGCCTTTGAGAATGGTCAGGCCGAACTCCCTGGCGAGCCCGGAATAGTCGGATTCCCGGTCGAACTGGCGATGTTCGGTGAGCACGAAGCCGTCGATGGGAATGTCCCTGGCGCGAATCCACCGGCAGTAGTTGGGTACCTTGGCGCGCCCGTCGTCGGATTTGATGGAATGGCAGTGCAGGTCCAGGATCACGATGCTTGCCGGTCTGCCGTGAGACGCCGCCAATGGGTCTCCAGTTGGGCGTGCAGGCTGTCGAGACCGGCCGAGTTGTCGATGACCACGTCCGCGCGGGCGGCGCGCTCGTCGTTGGAAAGCTGGGCGGCGATGCGCTTGCGCAGCGCCTCGGCACTGAGGCCGTCCCGGGCCATCGCCCGTTCGGCCGCGGTATCCGGGTCGGCCACGACCACCCAGATCTCGTCCAGCCCTTCCGTCCAGCCGGCCTCGAAAAGCACGGCCGCGTCGAGAACGGTGATACCGCCCGGTTGGCCGGCTTCGATCTCCGCCTGGGCCAGCCGGCCAATCTCGGGCCAGACGATGTCGGTGAGCTTCTTCATCTCGCCCGGCTTGCCGAACACCTTGCCGCCCAGGACGGCGCGGTCGATCAGGCCGTCATCGTCGACCACCTCCTCGCCGAAGGTCTTGCGCACCGCATCGAAGGAGGGCGTGTCGGGGTCGTAGGCCCGGTGTCCCAGCCGGTCGCAATCGACAACCTTTGCGCCGAGGCTCTCGAGATAACGGGCGGTGGTGGACTTGCCGGAGGCGATGCCGCCGGTCAGTCCGATGACGGTGGAGCGGGCGGAGTTCAAACCGGGGAGCCCTTGGGAAAGTGCGGTTCGCGTTTCTCCAGCAGGGCCTGCAATCCCTCTTTTCCTTCGGGGCCCAGGAAACCCAGCATCTCGAGCGCCGTGGAGGTATCGTAAATCGGCCCCGCCAACCGCAGCCAGTTGTTGAGCGCATATTTCGTCCAGCGAATCGCGTTCGGCGCGCCGTTGGCGAGTTTTCGGGCAACCTCCATGGTCTTGTTCTCGAGTTCGCCGTCGTCCACGCAGAGGGAGATGAGCCCGATGCGCTCCGCTTCCTCGGCGGGCAGCCTATCGCAGGTCATCAGGTAATACTTGGCTTTCGCCATGCCGCAGAGCAGCGGCCAGACGATGGCGGCGTGGTCGCCGGCGGCAACGCCCAGGCGCGTATGGCCGTCGGTGACGAAGGTGGACCTGGCGGCGATGGAGATATCGCAGAGCAGCGCCGCGACCAGGCCGGCGCCGACCGCGACGCCATTGATGCAGGAAATGGTGGGTTTCCCGCAATTGATGATGTTGTAGACGAGATCCCTGGCTTCTTTCCAGGTGGCGATCAGGGCGTGGTAGTCATTGATGTTCGTCTCGACCATTTCGAAATCGCCGCCGGCGGAAAACGCCCGGCCCTCGCCGGTGAGGATGACGCAATCGATTCCGCGGTCGTCATCGATCTCGCGCCAGACGTAGGTCAACTCGCGATGACCGATGGCATCGAGCGCGTTCAATCGCTCCGGCCGGGAGATGGTGACGCGCAGGATCCGCTCCTCGGGGTAGTCGAACTTCAAGCGCCGATAGCCCTGGTAGCGCTCCGTCATGTGCCTGCTCCGTTGTCTGACCCGCTATCCGGCGGTGTGGCGTGCATGCATCGGGACTGCGCAAGGTTGCAGTACCCGGTCGCGATGAACCGCGCAATGTATCCAAGTATGCGGTTGGGCGCTACCATTGCGAGCCTTCCCGCCGAGAAGACGAGCGATGTTGCGGCAGCCCTTCGTTTTGCCCTGGAACCGGGCTGAAACCCGCTTCGAGCGCCTGGCCCGCATCGCTCACCAACTTCCTGCTGCGGACGCCGATGCACTCGCGTAAGCGCGGCCGTGCGGTCTGTATGCGAGGGGTGCCCCCTCGCGCTCCCCGGCTGAGCCTTTGCATGCGAAGGGTGCCCCCTCGCGCTCCCCGGCTGAGCCTTTGCATGCGAAGGGTGCCCCCTCGCGCTCCCCGGCTGAGGGCTCTCTCCGGGCGCCTTGACGTACTGTCGAGTACGCCGGCGGCCCCCTGCGGTCCGCGCGACCACGCTTACACGGCGCCTCGACGCCCTCGCGGCGAAAGTTGGTGAGCGATGCGGGCTAGCCCGGCAGATATCCCCGACGGTCGACCCGGCGCCTGATGTGGACATGTGCGAATGCGGGGGGTGAGCGTCGGCGTCTGGATCGCCTGCTGCCTGTTGGCAGGGTGCGGCAAGGCGCCGGAACCGCGAGGCGATCCGGCTGCCGCGGTCTCCGAATACGTCGGTTCCGATCGTTGCGGGGAATGCCACGGGCCGGTATTCGAGGCCTGGTCGGGTTCTCATCATCAGCGCGCCATGATGCGGGCGACGGAAGCGTCCGTGGCCGCCGATTTTGGCGGCACTTCCTTTGAGCACGGTGGTGTGCACTCATCCTTCAGCCGGCGCGGGGACCGCTTCGCCGTGCTCACCGAGGGGCCTGAAGGCGGCATGGGTGAGTTCGATGTGCACTTTACGTTCGGCGTTGAGCCGTTGCAGCAGTACCTGCTGCAGTTGCCCGGAGGACGTCTGCAGGCGTTCGGCATCGCCTGGGATACGGCGGGGGAGCGATGGTTCCACCTGCAACCCGAGGACGGGGTCCGCCACGACGATCCGCTGCACTGGGCGGGGCGGGATTACACCTGGAACTTCATGTGCGCGGATTGCCACTCCACCGGTGTCAGAAAGGGGTACGATCCCGGTACCGGCACGTACGGCACGGAGTTTGCCGAAGTGTCGGTGGGTTGCGAAGCCTGCCACGGGCCGGGCTCACGGCACGTCGCCTGGGCCGCGGCGCCGGTCCAGGACTCCGGGGCATACGACTCTTCGCCAGAGCCCAGGATGGAACCGGGCCTCCTCAAGCTCGACGCGCAAGCCGAGCAGATCAACAGTTGCGCACCCTGTCACAGCCGGCGTACGCAACTCGCCGACGGCTATGCGCCGAACCGGCCTTTCCTCGATTACTACCTGCCGTCGCTGCTGGAGCCGGGGCTTTACGAGGCCGACGGACAGATTCTCGAAGAGGTCTACGTGTACGGATCGTTCCTGCAGAGCCGGATGTTCGCGCGTGGCGTCACTTGCGGGGATTGCCACGAACCTCATTCCGCGCAACTTGTTGCGCAAGGCGACGCGCTCTGCACAGGCTGCCATAACGAGGCGGGCCACCCCGGCTTTCCGACCTTGAGGCTCACCGATTACGACACGCCGGATCATCATCTGCACCGTGCCGGCAGTGAGGGTTCACGGTGCGTGTCGTGTCACATGCCGGAGCGGACCTACATGGTGCTCGACGACCGGCGTGACCATGGCTTCCGCATCCCGAGACCCGATCTGACCGTCACCCTGGGCATTCGCAACGCCTGCAACGGCTGTCACGACCACCGCGCTGCCGAGTGGGCTCGCGATGTGCTCGCCCGGCAATTCGGAGCGAAGGAAGACGCGCACTTCGCTGCGGTGATCGCGGCAGCGCGGAGCGGCCGGCCGAGGGTGGCGGGGGCTCTCGCAGCGGTAGCGCAGGATACGGATCGAGCGGCCATCGTCCGTGCGACCGCATTCGCCCTGATGGATTCTTACGATGACGCCGGAACTGCGCTTGCGCTCGAGAAAGGGCTGCGCGACCCGCATGCGCTGGTACGGATCGGCGCGTTGCGCGGCGCCGCCCGGTTCGCACCGGCAAGCTTCCGGCACCGGGCCGGGCACCTGCTCGATGACGACTATCGGGCGGTGCGCACCGAAGCGGCCCGGCTGCTTGCGGGGGCATTTGCCGGCCTGCGGGATACGGACGGCGAGAAGTCCCGCTTTCTCGAGGTGCTGGACGAGTACCTGGACACCCAGCGATTCAACGCGGATCGGCCGGAGGCTCATACGAACATGGCGAGTGCGTTCGTGGCGCTCGGTGATCCCGAACGTGCCGAAGCGGCGCTCCAGGCTGCCCTTGGCCTTTCCGCGGACTGGGTAGGTGCGCTCGTCAACCTGGCGGACCTGTATCGCGCAACGAACCGCGACCGGGCCGGGGGCGAACTGCTCGAGCGCGCATCCGTGCTGGCGCCCGACTCGGCCGAAGTCAAGCTGGCCCGGGCGCTGTGGCTGGTCAGGCAGGGCCGCCACCCCGACGCGCTGGCGCTGCTTGCCGAGGCGGTGGAACTGGCGCCGGACCATTCGCGCTATGCCTATGTCTACGCGGTGGCGCTGCACTCCAGTGGCGAATCGGTGCGGGCTATCGCCGTGCTGGACCAGGCGCTGAAACGCCGCCCGGGGGACGGGGACCTGCTCCGCGCCGCTGCCGGTATCGCGCGGGACAGCGGCGATGACGCAAAGATGCGTCAGTACGTCGAGCAACTCTAGCCCGCATGGTGACGCACAGGCTCCGGGAGTGAATCTACGCCCTCCCTCCCAAGGCAAGCGACTTCGGCTTTCTCATCTTGGTTGGCGCTAAATTCTCACCTCGATTGACGCTGACCGTGGCGGAAATCACCGCTGCCGGCGGCACTGCCATGGCGGTGGCGTGCGATGTTTCAAGCCGGGAAGAAATGCAGGGCCTGGTTGAAGCCGCACTCAATGCCTAGGACAAGCTCGATATCCTGGTCAACGTCGCGGCCAACTGCATGACCCAGGCATCGATGACGCGCATGGCCGACTCGTACTACCCGGAAGCCGAGATCAAGCCCAGCGAGGCCGCGCCGCCGGATCAGCGGCCCGACACGGTTCCGCCGCTCGTCGTGTATCTCGCCTCGCCGGCCGCCTCCCACATCAGCGGTCGCGTCTTCGGTTCCTACGGTTACCGTTACATCCGTTGGAGCGAGCCCCGCCACGAGGCCTTCCTCGAGAGCAGGGACAACGGACCCTGGGACCTCGACCACGTCTTCGCGCGTTTCGATGAGACCCTGGGCCAGGGCCTGGCCCTGGACAAAGACCTGCAATGGCCCATGCAGAGCCTCGATCAGCAAGCGGGTACGGCCGGCATTGACGACCTGCAGTGAGGCGTTGCGGGGGCGCTGTCAGAGAAAACGGGCTTGAACCGGGATGAACGCTCTCGTAGCCTGCGGCAATGAACAATCCCTTTCGATATTTCAATAGCTCGCCCGAGGTCATCCGACTCGCAGTGATGATGTACATCCGCTATCCGCTGTCGTTACGTCAGGTCGAGGACATCCTGTTCGAAGGTGGCATCGACATCTGCCACGAGACGGTGCGTTACTGGTGGAACCGGTTCGGCCCCATGTTCGCCAGTGAGATCAGGAGGCGTCGTGTGGACGGGCGCAACTGGTCAAACTGGCGCTGGCATCTTGACGAGGTGTTTGTTCGCATTGGCGGTGAGAGGCATTACCCGTGGCGCGCTGTCGATCACGAAGGGGAGGTGCTCGACGTGTTTGCTACGAAACGTCGGGATCGCCGGGAGCGCTGAAGTTTTTGAAGCGCACGATGAAACGCTACGGTCGGCCCTGGTCAATCGTGACCGATCGCCTTCCGTCGTATCGAGCCGCGATGCAGGGGCTCGGAAATTCTGGGCGGCAGGCATGCGGGCGCTGGCTGAACAACCGGGCCGAGAATTCGCATCAGCCGTTTCGAAGGCGGGAAGGGGCGATGGCGCGGTTCAGGGACATCAAGACTCTGCAGAAGTTCGCCGCTGTCCACGCCTCGATTCACAACCATTTCAAACACGAACGTAATCTCGCCTCTCGCGACATTTTCAAACAGAGATGTTGCATGCAACATCTTTGTTTTACCGGGCCGCTGCCCTGGCCGAGTGGCGCCAACTCGCAGCCTGAGAGTCCTCGATTGCGGGTTTGACAGATCCGGATAATTTATTCTGACAATGCCTCCCAACCATAACTAACGCCGACGGTTGATCAGAAGCGTCTATTGGCCCTTGAAAGACCGTTGCGCTTCTTTCTACGGCGCCGTAAGGCAAGTATGGTATCAATCGCCAAGCAGTCTCTAACTTCAGTTCGCGAAATCGGACAATGTAGCAAGTTCCTGTCCGTAAATTCCTAACGAATTGATTTTATTGAATAAATGGGCTGTTTAGGTGGCGTAAAACCGGCGTTTCGGCTATCCTGTGTTTTCGCTTTATCAATAAAAACACTGGAAAAACCGAAACACCGGAGGTCGCAATGCGCGCAAAACGCACCGCTCAAATCAGTCTATTCGATCCCCAAGCCCTTGACCACCCCGTCGCCGACGAACTGGAATGGGCGTCCGCGTGGCTCGACGCGCACCCCAAATTGCTCGACCTCATCGCCGCCGACCTCGATGGCGGGGCGGGATCGAGCCTGGGCCGTCACGGCCTGACCGGCGAGACGGTGCTGCGCTGCGCGGTGCTTATGCATCTGCGCGGCGAGAGCTACCGGGGACTGGCGTTCGCGCTGGTGGACTCGCTCTCGGCGCAACGCTTCGCGCGGCTGGACCCGGCGCGGCGGCCGCCGGGGAAATCGGTGTTGCAGGCCGCCGTCGGGGCGGTCGGCGCGGCGAGTTGGGAAGCGATCAACCGAACCTTGCTGGAGATGGCGCGCGCCTCAGGGGTCGAGACGGGGGATCGGGTGCGCATCGATTCCACGGTGACCGAGACGCACATCCTTGAGCCCTCGGACAGTCGGCTGCTGTTCGACGGGGTGCGCGTGTTGACGCGGCTGTTGGGCCAGGCGCGCGACGAGTTGGGGGCGGCGGCGGTGGACTTTCACGATCATTGCCGGGGGGCCAAGCGGCGGGCGCTTGAGGCGGGCTCGCAACGTGGGGCCGAGCGGCGTGCCAAGACCTACCGGAAGCTGTTGAAGCTGACCGGACGGACGGTGGCTTACGTCGAGGCGGCGTTACCGGCGGTGGCGGCGGCGGAGGCGCCCTGGAGCCGGGGTTGGGTCGAGACCGCGACGGCCTATCTCGATTTGCTGGGCCGGGTGACGGAGCAGACCGAACGGCGGGTGTTCGGGGGCGAGACGGTGCCGGCGGGAGAGAAGGTGGTGAGCCTGTTCGAGCCGCACACGGACATTATCGTCAAGGGCGGCCGCGGCACGCATTACGGGCACAAGATCAACCTGGCCACGGGACGCAGCGGGCTGGTGCTCGACGTGGTGGTGGAGGACGGCAACCCGGCGGACAGCGCGCGCTGCCTGCCGATGCTCGGGCGGCACATCGAGCATTACGGCGTGGCGCCGTCGCGGGCCGCCTTCGACGGCGGCTACGCCTCGCGCGAGAATCTCAAGGAGGCCAAGGCGCTGGGCATCGAGCATGTCGTGTTCCACAAGAAACGCGGCCTGAAGGTCGAGGACATGACCCGCTCGCCGTGGCTGTACGGGCAACTCAAGCGCTTCCGCGCCGGCGTCGAGGCGGGCATCTCCTATCTGAAACGGTGCTTCGGCCTGGGGCGTTGCCTCTGGCGCGGCTTGCCGCGCTTCAAGGCCTACGTCCAATCGGCGGTGTTCGCCCACAACCTGATGCGCCTGGTTCGCCTGCATCCCAAGCCGGCCTGACGCCGCTGTCCGCCATCGCCCCTGACCGGTTGCAGCAACCGGCGCCCGACCGTGCCCGTCTGCTCGCAACCGGCGGCCCGGCCGCCGCAACGGAACCCCGCGGCCGCGGCAATGACCGGTCGGTCGAGGCCCGAAGAGGCCGACTCGAATTTTTTGTCCGCCGGACCGCCTCCTGTGAGATACTTCGCGGTCGCTTTCCCCCAGCCCCAATTCCTGAAATTCCGACTTTACGGACAGGAACTAGCAAGGTTTTCTGAAAAGTTCGGACTCATTCGAAAAACGTGCTTTCGACCGGCTGTTGCGCTATCCAAGAATCCGAAATCGACCAGACCTTTAATGTCTTTTCTCGCTGTAACGTAAGTTACACCATGGGCGTGTCGGTGACCTTCAATCGCATATACAAATTCAGGCCTCTTTACCATGTGCGCCAATAGGTCCTTCTGTCGGTGATTTAAGACGTGAGCTAGCCCTCCGGTTAGAAACATTTGCTCTAGCCGCTTTGTTTCTCTGACCTTGTTCGCCAGATACTTGTGTAGTGCGTCAATACAGCGCCTTATGATACGAAGGTTGTAGTCCAGAAAATACGTAACGTCATTGTCGTCAGTTTCTGTATATAGGTAAGCTCTTGCATAAGAAACTGCAGATTTTCGAATTAGGCTTGAAATTGAAATGAATTCTATCAGCCAATAGTTAGATCTAGCCATTGACCAATAGAACAGAGCACGAGCTGTGCGCCCGTTGCCATCCACAAAGGGATGTTCGTACCCAATCATGAAGTGAAGAATTATCGCCTTCAAAACAGGATGAACGAAGGGTTGCTCATTTGACGCATTTGCGAACGTGATCAATCGATCTATTCTTTGGGGCAATAGTTTCGCATCCGGTGGTGTGTGGAGTACATTGTTCTCCATATCGACGACTTCCACTTTCTCGTTGGGGTGTCTGAATCTGCCAACATCGTTAGGGTTTGTGAGAGTATTCTCGGTAACTAATTCTTGAATTTTCAACAGCATATGAGTAGATAGATCTTCACCCTTGTGCTCTCGAATAAACAACATGGTTTTGTAGTTGTTCAGGATCATTTGCTCGCTAGTGTCTCTGGGCGACCGTCCAGACCTAATCAGTTCTTTGGCAACTTCGCGAGTAGTTGCAGCACCCTCCAATTGACTTGATGTTATGGCTTCTTCAATCACAGATCTGATGATGTGGCGTTTTCGAGTACCAGCACTGGCAATATCTTCTGAGGGCACTTCGATGTGGCCGGTAGCGTCGCTGTCGATCTGCTGCAACTTTTGGTGTAAGGCACCGTGGTCGTAAAACGAAAACGGGATGCCTTGCGTATCCTCAAGTGGGAGAAGTTGACGATTGCTGGACCTGGAGAGTTTTTTGGCAAGCCACCATTCGTGAAGGGAATAGCCGGGAGGCGGTTGGCGGTGGCGCAGAGCATCCCAATGTAGATATCTGTCTTTGGGTATACTGCCGATTGCAGACGAGATCAGTTCGAACAGTTTTTTTGACTCGGCAGACTCTACTAGCTGCTCAATTGGTGGGGGTCGGTCTGGAATTCGCATGCTAGCTATATAGTTTTTCCAATACTATACAACAAACTATATAGTTGCTTTCGCTCAGCAGTCAATCATTCGAATTGATTCAAATTCGAAATCAGCTTTTCCCCAACGTCCAAGCGTGTTGTAAATCAAGTCATGGACAATAAGTGTAAAAAGTTTTTATAATACAGCTACTTAGTTTGATATCTCCTGCTCGATCCCACCGCAAGCGGCCACCAGGTTAGTAGTGTCGATCGATTGACAGTGTGGGCAAATTCTCGGAATCAAATTCATGGTTTTTCATTATTGATTCGCGATAGAAATAATATCGCTGAATTCTCGCGCAATCTTGTTCCGACCCGGAACGATGCTTGTGTCGAATACTGTAACTTAGGCGCATAAGCCGTTTCGGCAGGGGATCGTTCACACAGCGCTGCGACAGGCGGTCCATCGGTGGCCTGCGCCATGACTGTGCATCGGCGTCTAACGTCGACCCTGGCGATACTTTTGAAATCAATAAGTTGACGCGCCGATCGGCGTCCAATCCCCACGCCGATTCACAGGCCGCGGAACAGGCAACGCAGATTCCCGTTACCGTGCCGGCCGCATCCAGATCGGCGAGGACCAGGCCCGGTCCTGGATGGTGGCGTGCATGTCGGGGTTGGGGGCGACGCCCGCCCGCAGGGCATCCCAGGTAGACCACCGGCACTTGGGGTTTTCCAGCGCGCGGGCATAGTAAAAAGCGCGTTGGCCGGGCTGGAAGCCGGGGTCGGTCCATACCGCGGAAAGTTCCGCCGCTCCCCTGTCCCGGCTGACCGCACAGGTGGCGATGTCGACGGTAGCGCCGTTGTCCGGGCAGCGGTGGGTCTCGTCATCGACCTGCCCGCCGTCGGAGCAGGCGACATCGTAGACCTGCTCGAAGGTTTCGCCGTCCTCGATCCAGCCCTTGACGACCTGCAGGCGTTGCAGGGGCGCCGTGGCGGGGTCGCGCAGCGCCCAGACGAAAAACCCGGGCGCCGGGCCGCCTTTGGGCGACAGGTCGGCGCCCATGGGTACGCCCCTGTCATAGGCGGCGGCGATCGCGTTCTCGGCGTCCAGCATCGACTCGTCGATACCTGGCCCGGCGAAGAATCGAACGCGGATGCGCGGGCCGCTGGTCGCGAAGGTCTCCTTGCGGCGGAAAGCGCTGTAGATGGCATCACGGGTATTCGATTCCGCCCAGGCGCCCGCAAGGCCGGAGGCGCCCCAGGTGCGGCCGTCCACCGGATGGCCCTGGGGCAGGCTCTCCCCGGCATCGCCGGGAGGCACGGATCCGCGTAGTTGCGGCGTCGCGTCCACCACCCCGACCTTGCCCACATAGTTGTCTTCCCGGAACAAACCCGCCGCATTGTGCGTATCGGACGAGCCGATCAGGCCGAACCGGTACGGATTGGAACCCCGGTCATCCTCCATGACGAGACCCCGGAGCCAGGCATTGCGCACGTAGCTCCCCGCGGGTTGACTGGGTAACGGCGAACCCGCCCGTTGGCTGGAGATGCCGAAATCGGCCCACTCATCGTTGGGCGAGAGCATGGGGTGGGTATCGGACGTACCCTTGACCTGGGTGATTTCGACCAGCGGCTCGTTGCGCAGGCGCTGATTCGCGTAGACGGCGTCGATGGGCCTGCCGGAGCGGTCGGCGGTTTCGAACATCATGCCGTTCGACCGGTTGGAATTGTGGGGGATGGCGAGCGACTCGATGCCGAGCGCCCGCAATCCGTCCATCCAGTCCCACAGGTCTTCCGGGTTCCGTGAATCGGTCGCGCTGAAGGGCAGGTCGGGTACGCCGCTCCCGCGGAAGATCACGTTGCGGTGCAGGATGGCGCCTTCGGGGCCCGATGTCGTGTATTCGTAGCCGATGAAGGTGGTGAACACACCCGGATCGTTATGCCGTTCGGTGGTCTCGACGATATCCCGCCACGCATCCTTGACGATATCGAGATTCAGCAGGTCCGCGGCCTCGGGCGAACGCAGCAGCGCCGGCGCGACTTCCAGGAAATACGTGAGCTTCTCCGAGGCGGTCCTGGCGTCGCGCAGCGCCATCGCCATCGGATGCGCGCCCACGGCCGAGGCGGGATCCGCCATGGCCTGCAATATGCCCAGGTAGGCGGCATGATCGGTCACCGCCTGGAAATCGAGCGGCCTGTCGAGCTGCATCTCGAATCCCGCGGGATGGTTGAGCGCTTCGCCCCTGGCGAACCGGTAGGCGTCGTCGGGAGTGGCGCGCGTACCGAATATGAAGGCGTCGAGCGAATAGAAGGTGTGGACGTGCAGGTCGCCGAAATAGGCGTTGCGGTCCGGGTTCGAGTCGATGGCCGGGGCCTGTTGCAACGCCGCTTGCCGCTCGATGGCCGCTTCCGGATCCGCACCGTCGTCCGGCTGCGCGCAACCCGCGAGCAGGCCGGCCAACAGCAGCGGCCTTAGTGCGAGGGCCTGGGGGGACGGACGATTCACTTGCCTGCGGATAGCACCAGCCGGGTCCCTGCCTTGCCGCCCGGTGCCGGCTTTCCCCCTCCCGACGACCGTTGCCATCGCGTCGTCAGGCCTTGCCGTTCCGGAACAGCGAAGGAAGCGCCCGATCGTCGGTTTCCAGGATTTTCTCGACCCGGCCGTGGAAGCGCTGCCCGCCGCCTTCGTTGCGGCCGAACATGACGTGGGGAAAGACGGTCCATACGCCGGCCATCAGGTGAGCGTCGCCGACGTCTTCGATATCGTTGTAGTCGGCAAGGGACGGGTCCGGTGAACTGACCCGCTGATGGGGTCCCCAGGCGTAGCCGTCCTGTTCAATCAACTGCGTACGACTCACGAATGCCTCCCGTTGTCCGGCGCGGGATTATTGCAGATTGCCCGGAAACGTGCGGCCTGCGGGTTAAGCGTTGCTCAGACGGGGAATTCGGGAGCGAACAGCTTGAGGTTGTCCCGCTTGCCGCTCCAGGTGTCGAAGTCGGGATGCGTGTGGCCGGCGACGACAGCCGTCCCTCCCTCGGCGCTGTGGGAAAAGCAAAGAATCTCACTCGGCTCCGCACACCCCAGAAACCACGGGGAACGGGTTTCGACCAGAACCTGCACCCGCGGAGTGCTCGACAGCGACCGATAGGCCGCTTGCAGCGAGGGAACGTCCAGACCGTCCACCTCGTTCGGAATCAGCCAGATTCCGCGGCTGTCGGGCAAACGGGCGAGCAGGGTGAGGACGATCAGCCGCAAGGCGCCGCCGGAGACAGCCGAGAGGGGCAGTTGCACTCCAGACGTATCGCGAATCGAAACGCAGGCGTGACGATCGCCCGGCCGCTCGGTGACGAGGACATCCTCGAGTCCGGGCAGCGCCGAACGCAAATGCGCAATCCAGTCTGCAAATCCCGCGGCGTCCGTCGCACGGAACCGTCCCACCGCCGCGGACAGGTTTGAGCCATCCGGCTCGAGCGATGCCGCCGGCCAGCCCGGCGGGCTGGGGTGGCCGAGACCGGCTTCGTCCAATGCCATGCGCTTTACCTGCCCGGTCAACGTTTGCCGGATGCGGGTGGCCACCGGGAACGATCCGGGTGCATCGGGCAGGTTGGCCAGAGTCGAGCGTCGCGGCCCGAAAGCGATGCGCACCGCCCAGCCCTTTCCTCCGGCCCCGGCGGTCTCGACATTGAAACTGTCGTTGCCGGTTGCGGATTTGCTGAACACGGTCATGGAGCCCCGGCGCCGGCTTCCCGACGGAACGGTCTCCGGTGGCGGGTCGGAGAACAGCGATTCCTGGGGTGAGGCCGATTCGGTGGCGCCGGGGATGAGAATGCCCCGTTCGGATTCGATGCAGGGGCCGCCGCCCCGGTCCGCCAGGGCTATCTCGTAACGGAAGCGCTGAAAGTTGCTCTCGCTGCCGAGCTTTTCCCGAAGGTCTTCGGAAATCTCGAACTCGGCGGCGATTTCAAAGCGCGGATCCTCCTCGGGCCGTCCCCATACCAGGTCCCGGAAGTCGTCGGCCCGGCTGATTGCCGCCGCTTCGGGCCCTTCCCGAACCAGGTCGCTCAGCAAGGCGATCGCGTCGAGCAGGGCGCTCTTGCCGCTGCCCGTGGCGCCCACAAGCACCTGGAACCGGCCCAGCATCACGTCCACATAGCGCAGACACCGGTAATGGAGTACCTGTATGCGGCGGATCATGCCCGCAGTTTACAAGAACGCGTGCGAAAAACCCCAGTCCCAAGGGGGTTCCGGGCCCCGTTCGCGCGCGGGGATCGATGGCGACCCGGACGGCCCGCTGCGCACCTACATACCCATACCCCGTTCGCACGCACGCGGGGAGCGGCGGTTCTCGGAAAGAGAGTGGGCTTCCCGTAATTGCCTTCCGGCGCCGTTAAGGCTTGTCTGATAAATTTTCCCCTCCATGGACCCTTGGAGTGGTTCACCCTCCGCCGGTCGCGACCGACGGAGGGCGCGGTGGCGGACCGTTTGAGGCTTGTGCCCATCGCATAGGGAAGGCAAGCCCGCCTGGCGTGCCGGAAGGCAATTGCGGCAAGCCCACTCGGCGCCCGGTCCCGAGTTGTGTCAATCGACAGGATCTGATGCGTAAACGAGATTCGTCCCGGGAAGGCGGCGCCTGTTCGCGTTCCCATGCTATCGTTCCCGGCAGGCCCAAGGCCTCGGGAAGCAACGATTCGGGAGAAGAAGCCATGGAAACAAGAGCCGCGGTAGCGTACGCCGCCGGCGAACCCCTCGCCATCGAGAACGTGCAACTCGACGGCCCCCGTGCCGGCGAGGTCATGGTGGAGATCAAGGCCACCGGCATCTGCCATACCGATGCCTACACCCTGTCGGGCGCCGACCCGGAGGGCCTCTTCCCCTCGGTCATGGGGCATGAGGGCGCGGGCGTGGTGGTGGACGTGGGCGAGGGGGTCACATCCGTGGCGCCGGGCGACCATGTCATTCCCCTGTACACCCCGGAATGCCGGCAGTGCAAGTTCTGCCTGTCGGGCAAGACCAACCTGTGCGGCGCCATCCGGGCGACCCAGGGCCAGGGCCTGATGCCCGACGGCACCAGCCGCTTCTCGCTGCACGGCGAGACGCTGTTCCACTACATGGGTACTTCCACCTTCTCCAACCACACGGTGCTGCCGGAGATCGCCGTGGCGAAGATCCGCGAGGATGCGCCTTTCGACAAGGTCTGCTACATCGGCTGCGGCGTGACGACGGGCTTGGGTGCGGTCATCAACACGGCAGGCGTGGAGCCGGGCGCCAACGTGGCGGTATTCGGACTCGGCGGCATCGGGCTGAACGTCATCCAGGGCGCGCGCCTGGTGGGCGCCGACCGCATCGTCGGCGTGGACATCAACCCGGCCAAGCGCGACCTCGCCGAGCAGTTCGGCATGACGGACTTCATCAATCCCCAGGATGTGGATGACGTGGTCGCCGCCATCGTCGATCTCACCGACGGCGGCGTGGACTATTCCTTCGAATGCATCGGCAATGTCGAGGTCATGCGCCAGGCGCTGGAATGCTGCCACAAGGGCTGGGGCGAGAGCATCATCATCGGCGTGGCCGGTTCCGGGCAGGAGATCGGCACGCGGCCGTTTCAACTGGTGACCGGGCGCGTGTGGCGGGGCACCGCCTTCGGCGGCGCCAAGGGGCGCACGGAAGTGCCGCGCATCGTCGACTGGTACATGGCCGGCAAGATCAATATCGATGACCTGATCACCCACACCATGCCGCTGGAGGAGATCAACAGCGCCTTCGACCTGATGCATTCCGGGGAGAGCATACGGTCGGTCGTGATCTACTGAGCCGGCAACTGCCGAGATCGGCCATCGCGCGGATCCAGCGCCGTTCCACGAACTTGCGGCATTGCTTGCGGCGCCCCGCGGCCCGGATGAGTTCGCGCCGGGGCCATTTCAACTGTAATTGGAGTAATATCCGGTACATGGAGAACGCCAGCGCCGTCCCCGCGAGCATTGAGGACCGGCTTCGTCCGGAAGAGTTCCGGCGTTTCCTGGTGCGTTCCAATACCCGTGCGGCATGGACGACGGCGTTCAATCTGCTGGTCATGGCCGGCGCATTTGCCCTGCCGGCCCTGTGGCTAAATCCCGTCACCCTGCTGTTGTGCGCGATGCTTCTGGGTGGCCGTCAACTCGGGCTCGCGGTGCTCTACCACGAGTGCGCGCACCGGTCGTTTTTCGCGGGCAAGGGGCTCAACGACGGATTCGGCCGATGGCTGTTCGGCGGCTTGCTGAATACTTCCCTGACCCGCTATCGCATCTACCATCTCGCACACCATCGTCACGCCGGTACGGCGGAAGATCCCGACCTGGCGCTTGCCAAAGCCTATCCGGCAACCCGGGCCAGCATGCGGCGCAAGCTGATCCGCGACTGCACCGGACAGACCGGGTTCAAGGACGTCAGGCAGCAGTTCAGCAAGCTTGGCCGGCGGCGCAATGCACCGTTCGTGGCGAGCCATGCAGCCCTTCTGACCGCGCTGGCGCTCGCCGGCGTTCCCTGGGCTTACCTGCTTTGGTGGGTCGCCTATCTGTTCGTCTACCAGGTGGTGGTGCGCATCCGCTTCATGAGCGAGCACGGCGTCGCCGCCGACCGCCTGAATGCGGACCCCCGGAACAACACCTGCACCACGCTGATCTCCTGGTGGGAACGGCTGCTGATCGGGCCGAACTTCGTCAACTATCACCTCGAACACCATCTGCACGCGGGGGTGCCCTGCTACCGCCTGCGCGCCTTCCACCGCCGGCTGAAGACCCGGGGTTATTTCGCCTCTGCGGATTGCATCTCCCGCGGCTACGCCCAGGTTCTGCGCAGGGCGACTCAGCCCGCCTGATCAGCCCACCTGAGCCGTCGGCGCCGGCGCATCGGCCGGTTGTTCGGCGATGCGCTCGATCTTGAACCCGGTGAATCCGTAAACCACCGACACGAGCGGGTTGATCAAGTTGAAGAAGCAGAACGGCAGGTAGGCCAGCGTCGGCACCCCGAGGGTCGCTGCCATGTAGGCGCCGCAGGTATTCCAGGGCACCAGCGGCGAGGTGATGGTGCCCGCGTCTTCGAGTACCCGCGCCAGGTTCTTCTCGTGCAGCCCACGCTTGGCGTATTCGACCTTGAACATGCGCCCGGGCAGCACGATGGCGATGTACTGATCGGCGGTGAGCACGTTCAATCCCAGGCAGGTACCTGCCGTGGTGACGATCAGGCTGCCGGTGCTGCGGCTCAGTTTCACGAGCCCTTTCACCAGCGTATCCAGAATCCCCGCTTTCTCCATGGCGGATCCGAACGCCATGGCCGCCAGTACGAGCCACACGGTCGTGAGCATCGAACTCATGCCGCCGCGGGAAAGCAGCGAATCGAGGTTGGCATCGCCGGTGGTGGCGGCAAAACCGTCGAACAGCACGGTCCAGACACCGCGGTACATCAGCAGTGCGTTGGGCGCACCGGAATCGCCCGCCATCGCGAGCACGGCGTGGGGCTGGAAGAAGAGGGCGATGACAATGCCGGCGGCCACACCGCTCAGAATCGTGGCGACGGCCGGGACTTTGCGAGCCGCCATATAGACCACCAGCGCCACCGGCGCGAGCAGCAGCGGATTGATCTCGAAGTTGGCGTCGAGCAGCTTAAGCGTCGCATCCAGGGCGCTTTCCGGCTCGGCGCGGGATTCGCCGAGACCCATCAGCGCAAACAGGGTGAGGGCAATGAGCAGGCTCGGCGCCGTCGTCCAGATCATGTGGCGGATGTGGGTGAATATATCGATGCCGGTGACGGCGGGCGCCAGGTTGGTGGTATCGGACAGCGGCGACATCTTGTCGCCGAAATAGGCGCCGCCGATGATCGCTCCAGCCGTTATCTCCAGGGACAGGCCCATGCCGGAGGCAATGCCGATGAGGCCAATGCCCAGGGTGCCCGCCACGGTCCAGGAACTGCCGATGGAAAGCGCCGTGATTGCGCAGAGCAGGCAGGCAGCCGCGTAGAAGACGGCCGGATCGAGCAGCAGCATTCCGTAGTAGATCATGGTCGGCACCGTGCCGCAGAGCATCCAGGCGCCAATCAGGCTGCCCACGGAAAAGAGGATGATCACCGCCGGCAGGGCCGTGGCAATGCCACCGACGATGGTCTGCTCGATGACCTTCCAGTTGTGGCCGTTCTTGATGCCGATGCCGGCGGCCAGCGCCGCCCCGCAGACCAGCGCGATCTGGTTGGCGCCCTGAGAGGAGTCGCTGCCGTAGAGCGCCACGGACATGCCGAGGAGCAAGACGGTGACGCCTATGCACACGATGACATCGACGGCGCTGGCTGCTTTGACCACTAGGTTCAGGCTCTGGGAGCCAACTCGAAGATCCAGAGTCCTTCCGGCTGGCCGGCCGTGTCGGAAGCGGCTTGGCCGAAGTACTTGCGGGCCAGTTCCTTGACGATCGGCCGCATGCTTTCGCTGTCCCTGATGCGCACCAGGTAGCGGTCGTAGAGTGTGCCGTCGATGCGGACGATGGCGCGGCCGTCCCGGTCGGCCTCGATGGGCCATTGCTTCCAGATCCTGCCCCAGGCGGAGTCCATGTAGCCGCAGGGAATGAAGGCCCGGCCCCCGTGATGCACCACCCAGGTGGTGCGCGACCTGGCGGGCTCAACGCTCTGCAACTCGATCGTGTCGATGTCCTCGACGAAGGACCAGTCCGGTTCCGGCCCGCGATACGGCTCGCCGGTCTTGAACGGGCCGCCTGCGACCATCCCCCAGGGACCGTCTGCGAAACGGACGCCGATGAGTGTGCCGGCGATCGCCACGACCAGTGCCAGAATAAAGCCGCCCAGAATACGCAGAATGAGTTTCATCGCGCGCTGCGTCCCGTTGTCAACCAGAGGACTGTAAACGGGGTGCCGGGTGCTGCGCAACGAAGGCCTGGCCGTTGACGCTGGCGCACGATGCGAAAGCACCGGCGAACCGGTCGTCGCTGATCGCTTCAGTCCGGGTCCTGGGAGCATGGTATAAATACACAGCGACCGCCGCCGCATGGTGACAACGCCGGGAGGGCCGCATGGACCAGAGCACCGAATACGAACAGATCCGCTACGAACAACCCGCCGACCGGGTGGCCCGCATCACGCTGGCGCGGGCCGGGGCGTCGGACGTGCCACGGCCGGGAAGCTGGCGGGCGAGGACGCCTGCCTGGTGGTGAACGGCCTCGATGCGGCCGAAGCGGATGCGGCCGTGCAAGCCATCGCGGACACCGATGCACTCGCCCCACCGGCCTGTCGTGGAATCACGCGGGATCAAGGAAGGTAACGCTCATGGAAGCCCCGCATCCGTTGCGCTCGGACTCGCCGCTGATTGTCTACATGGATTTCAAGAGTCCCTATGCCTATGTGGCACTGGAACCCACTTACCAACTCGAAGACGACTACGGCATCGAGATCGACTGGCGGCCGCTCACCCTCGATATCCCGAGTTATCTGGGTAGCGCCCGGCTGGATGACAAGGGAAAGGTGGTGGAAAGCAAACGCTCCGAAGAGCAATGGGCGAATGTCCGCTATGCCTACCGGGACACCAAGCGCACGGCGCGCCACCGCGATGTGATCCTCAGGGGCACGGTCAAGATCTGGGATTCGTCGCTGGCGGCCATCGGCCTGATGTGGGCGAAAGCGCACGACCGGGCCGCGCTCAAGCGCTATTTCTTCAACGTCTACGAAAAATTCTGGCGGCGTGAACTCGACATCGAGGATACAGGCGTCATCGAGGCCATGCTGGAGGGCGCGGGCGCGCCGCTGGCCGGGTTCCGCGAATTCTCCACCGGCGCCGGGCGGGCGCTGCACGACAGCCTCCAGGACAGCCTGCATCCCGCCGGGCTCTTCGGAGTACCGAGTTACGTGGTGGACGGGCAGATTTTCTTCGGAAGGGAGCACCTGCCGGCGGTGCGCTGGTGTCTCGAGGGGCGCAACGGGTCCGCGCCGGACGTTGCCTACGGGGTCTGGTGATGGAGCTCGTCACCTACATCGACTTCAACAGTCCCAACGCCTGGCTCGCGCTGAATCCGACCCGGCAGTTGGCCCGGGAAGTCGGTATCGGCGTCGATTGGCGGCCGTTTTCCCGCAAGCCCAGACCCCGGCTCGGCATTGATCCCCTTTCCAAAGGCGCGAGACATGCCCAAGTACGCGCCGGGTACCGGCGCCGCGAAGAAGCCTTCTACGCCGAACAACAGCGTATTCCACTGGTCTATCCCGATCGCGAACGGGAAGCCTTCGCCGCGAACGCGGGCCTTGCCTGGCTGCGAAGCCTTCGGGGAACCGGTGTGAGCCGGTGCGATACCTACGTCAAGACGGTTTTCGAACGGGTGTGGAGCGGTGCGATGGACCCGCGCGACCCTGTTGCCGTAGGTGAGGCAGTCGCTTCGGCGGGCTGCGCGACGGAAGGATTCGACGACTGGCTCGAAGAGCACGCCGCAGGGGAGCTTGAAAAGCACCGCGGGCAAGCCCTGGAGTGGGGCGTCGTGGATGTCCCCGGCTATGTGGCCGATGGGGAGCCGTTCGTCGGCCGCGCGAACTTGCCGGTGATCCGCTGGTTGCTGAACGGCCCGTAGTCGTTTCCACGGGACAGGCGCCGGGCAGCGGGCTGGCCCCGGCCTGACGAAGAGTAGCTATAATCAATCGACGGAGGAGGTTGCCATGACGGATCGTTTGTCTCTTTTGCGTTGGATGGCGGCGGGCGTGATCGGGTTCGGCGCGATGGCCGGTTGCGAAAGCGGGATTGATGAGGCTCCGCCGGCGGTGGCCCCGGCCTCGGCGTGGGAGCGCTTCACCGACGAGTTCATCGAGCGGCACTTCGATGCGTCCCCCACCGCGGGGGTTTGGGCCGGGCGCCACGAATACGACGGGCGGTTGCCGGACGTCGGCGCCGAAGCGATCGGGCGGCGCGCCGCAATGCTTCGAGGTTTTGCCGAGAGGGCCGGGGAAGCGTTTTCCGCGGAGGTACTCAGCGGCGGTGAAGAACTGGAACGGCAGCATCTGATCGCGGCGATAGACGGCATGCTGTTCGGCGTGGAAGTGGCCGAATACCACCGGCGCAACCCGGCCTGGTATGCGGGGACGGTCAGCCCCAGCGTGTACGTATCGCGCGACTACGCTCCGAAAGACGTGCGCCTGAGGGCTCTTGCCGCCTACCTGCGGAGCCTGCCGGGCTACCTGGGGCAGATGCGCGAAACGCTTGAGCCGCCGTTCCCGCGTCCCTTCGTGCGTTCGGCTCTGGTCAGATTCGGCGGATTGGCGTCGCATCTCGAGAACGATGCGCCGGCGCTGTTTGCCGAGGTCGGGGACGAGGCGGCGCAGAGGGCGTTTGTCGCGGCCCGGGAGCCGGCCGTTGCCGCCCTGCGGGATGTCGAAGCCTGGCTGAGGCTGCGGCTGGAAGACGCCTCGGATGAATTCGCCCTGGGCGAGGAGCGCTACCGTGAGTTGCTCTGGCGCGTATACCGGGTCGATCTGAACTGGCAGGCGCTGAAAGCAGTGGCCGAGGCCGATCTGGAACGGAATCTGGCGTTGCTGCGGGCGACCTGTGCATCCGTCGACCCCGGTCTCGCCATCGCGGACTGTGCCGCGCGGGTGCGCGACGACAAGCCCGAGGCGGGCGCCGTTGCCCGGGCCAACGAGCAGTTGCCCGAACTCAAGGCGTTTCTGCTGGCCGCCGATATCATCGGCATCCCGAGCGGGGAGACGGCCTACGTGGCCGAGGCGCCCGCCTATCGCCGCACCAATTCGGCCTACATCGAGATCCCCGGCCCCTATGAGCAGGGGCTGCCTGCCGTCTACTACATCGCCGGCCCGGACCCGGAATGGCCGGCCGACGTACAGCGCCAGTATGTGCCTGGCGAGGCAGACCTGTTGAACACCTCGGTGCACGAGGTATGGCCGGGGCACTTCCTGCACTCGCTGTACAACAAGCGCTCGAACAACCGGGTGGGCAAGGTGCTCAGAAACGGGATGCTGAACGAAGGCTGGGCGCACTATGCCGAGGAGCTGATGCAGGAGGCCGGATTGGGCGAAGGACGGCCGCTCGTTCGCGTCGGCCAGATCCTCGATGCCCTGATGCGCGACGTGCGGTTCCTGTCGTCCATCGGCCTGCACGTGGAGGGGATGAGCGTCGGCACGTCGCGGCAAATGTTCTCGGAACTGGCCTTTCTCGACCCCGGCAACGCCGAGCAGCAGGCACTGCGGGGAACCTACGACCCCGGCTATTTCGCCTATACGGTGGGAAAACTCATCATCGTGAAAATGCGCGAGGACTGGACCGCCGGCCGCGGCGGACGGGCCGCTTGGAAGGAGTTCCACGAAACGCTGTTGTCGCACGGCAGCGCGCCGCTCCCGGTACTCCGCCAGGCGATGATGGGCCCCGACGACCCCGGCCCGCTCCTTTAGGTGGAAACCCCCGCCGAATGAACGCGGCGCCCAGCCGTGGATGTACAGGGACCAACAGTCGTTCCACGGAAGAGAGCGGCGAACCACGCCCAACGTCTGCGTCCGGGCGCCTGTCGTATGGCGTTCGCGCTTCGGGTAACCTGCGCGGCGACGCGATACTGGAACAGGGATGATGCGCAAAGTCTTGCCGATGAGTTGCTGGCTGCTCGGTTGTTCGGCGGCATACGCGGACAACCGGCTGACCCTGGATGAGATGCTGGCGGCCTTCGGTTGGAATTTCGACACGGCGGTTGTCGAGGCGCAGGAAATCGGCGACGGCCTCCATGTGCTGTTCGGGCCGGGCGGCAACGTCGCTGCCAGCATCGGCGAGGACGGGGTGCTGATCGTCGACGATCAGTTTCCGCAGATGATTCCCAAGATCGAAGCCAAGATCGCTGAACTCGGCGGCGGCGCCATCGACTTCGCCGTCAATACCCACTGGCACTTCGACCACGCGGACGGCAACCTGGCCTTGGGTCCGAGGGGCGTCTGGGTGGTTTCCCAGGGGAATTCGAGGGCCATGATGGCGGATTCCCACGTCATCGATCTGGTTGCCATGCAGTACGAACAACAGCCGTATCCGGAAAACGCCCGGCCCGCCATCACCTACGACGATCGCATGCAGTTCCACTTCAACGGCGAGCGCATCGACCTGCTGCACTTTGGCCCGGCACATACCACGGGCGATACGGCGGTCGTCTTTCGGGGCGGCAATGCGGTTCATCTGGGCGATGTGTTCAACAACACCGGCTATCCTTTTATCGATGCCGGCAACGGCGGCGACCTCGACGGCATGATCCGGTTCTGCTCGGCCGTGCTGGCTGAAATCGACGCGAAAACCAGGGTGATCCCGGGACATGGCGCGGTTTCGGACTATCGGGGCCTGGCAGACTACATCGACATGCTGTCGACGGTCCGCGACCGCATCGCCGGGCTGATCGCGGATGGCGCCGACTTCGAGGCGGTCGTTGCCGCCAGGCCCACCGCTGAATTCGATGAGCGATACGGCGACCCGGCGCTACTGGTCAACCGCGCGTTCGCAAGCCTTACCCGCGCCGCCGAACAATAGCCACGTTCCAGGCCCGTTCAGCGTGCCTCGGCTTGAGGCGCCGCTGGCCCGGTGCGTTCGCCGGCGGGCCGCGGCCGCGGCGTACGCGGACGGGAACGGGAGCGCGCAACCGCGGATGAACGGGCATCTCAAGAGGAGATCGATGCGCAACATTGCGTGTTCGCCGATCTTCGCCCGTCCTGTCGCTGGAAGACCGCGTGTTCGTGGAAAACGTCTACCGCAGTTCTTCGATGAGCCGACCCGGCGCCTCGATATGTTTCGCCCGCAGATACTCGCCGAGGGACTTTGCCTGTTTGTCCAAGCGGTTATTTGACACGGCGCCTGTCCCCAGAATGCCGTTGATAGTGAAGTTCATTGCCCGCAGGTTCGGCATGTCGTGGCGTTCCACTTCGTAGGGGGCCATGTCCGGCAGCAGCCGCTTGAACTCGTCGACCGTGAGGTAATCGTGCAGAAAACCGTAGGCATCGTCGCTGCGCGCCCAGACGCCGCAGTTTGCGTTGCCGCCCTTGTCTCCCGACCGGGTTCCGAACAGGCGCCCGAACGGAATGCGGGCCGTTGAGCCTTGAGGGCGCGGAGGGATAGCTACGGGCGGCTGCTGGTAATAGATCTCTTCCAGCCCCAGGCGCTGGGTGGGCAGCACTTCGGCGTCCTTGCCGTCGACGTGCACCCGTTCGGCGACCTTGCCGCTGTCGATGAGCGCGGGCCAGTGGACGATGGCCGGAGCGCCGTTGAAACCGCCGCGGCCGAGGCCTGCATTGCCCGGAATGCCGGCAAGCCCCAGCTCGATGACCTTGGCGCGGAACAGGCGGCCCACCTTCTTCGGGTCGGCAGAGGTCACCGTGATGCGCAGGATGGCATGGGCCTCCTCGTTGCTGTCGGGGTCGTCCTTGTCGGTGCGCGCGAGCTGTATGTCCACCTCGTCGAACTGGTCCCTGCCACCGAGGTTGTGGAATATCTGGTCGATGTGGATCTCCGCTTTCTTCTCGATATCGAGGCCGGTGAGCAGCACTTCGACACTCTGCTTGCACGGGCCGAGCGTGTTGAAGCAGACCTTGTGCTCAGGCGGCGGGCTGCTGCCCCGGCAGCCGCTGACCCGTACCCGGTCCTGGCCGGCCTGCTCGATGTCGATGGTGTCGAAATGTGCGACGACATCGGGGTTGCAATAAGCCGGGGTGGAGATTTCATAGAGAAGCTGGGCCGTCACCGTACCGACGGAAACCAGGCCCCCGGTGCCGGGATGCTTGGTGACGGTAAAGCTGCCGTCCGCCTCGACCTCGGCAATGGGATAGCCGACGCCGCGGAAAGTCGGCACCTCCTCGAAGAAGGAATAGTTGCCGCCGCAGCACTGGGCGCCGCATTCGATGATATGGCCGGCGGCCAGCGCCCCGGCCAGGGCATCGTAGTCATTGCGGCGCCAGTTGAATTTCCAGGCCGCGGGGCCGATGACCAGCGCGGCATCGGTGACGCGGGGGCAGATGACGATGTCGGCGCCCCGGTCCAGCGCTTCCTTGATGCCCCAACCGCCGAAGTAGACATTGGCCGTCAGCACGTCCTGGTGCGCTTCATGCAGTGCCATGCCGGTATCGAGGTTGGTGAATGCCTCTCCCTGGCGTTGCAGGCTGTCGAGTTCGTCGAGCAAGCCGTCGCCGTCGATGTAGGCCACCTTGGCGGGCACGCCGAGTTCCGCAAGAATCTTCTCGATTTCCCCGGCCATGCCCTTGGGGTTCAGGCCCCCGGCATTGGAGACGATCTTGATACCCCGCTCGTAGCACGTAGCGGCGACATCCCGTACCTGCTTCAGGAAGGTGCCGACGTAGCCGAGGTGCGCGCCCCGGGTCTGCACCTGGTTGTAGAGGATCGACATGGTCAGCTCGGCAAGGTAGTCGCCGGTCAGGACATCGATGGGGCCGCCGTCCACCAGTTCACGGGCGGCGGCCAGGCGGTCGCCGTAATAACCGCTGCAGTTGCCGATGCGGATTGTCTCGCTCATGATGTTCCCTCTTTCCGGCCCTGGGCCCAGGCGGGCGCGCGCTTCTCGCGGAAGGCGGCCATGCCTTCGGCGGCTTCCTCGCCATTGAACATGCGTGCGCTCCACGCAGTAGTTTCCTTGAATCCGTCCGCGATCGACAATTCCGGGACGCGCCGCACGAGTTTCTTGCACTCCGCCACGGCCTTGGGGGCGCCGAGGGCGATCATGCCGATCTCCTCCTGCACGGCGTCGGCCAGGCTGTCTTTGGGGACGGCCCGGTGCGCAAGCCCCATTTCCACGGCGCGCGCTCCGCTGAAGCGCTCTCCGGTGAGGAACAGCTTCATGCCGTGATGGGCGCCGAACTTGCGCAGGCAAACCACGGAAATGACCGCCGGGATCACGCCGATGCGCACTTCGCTGAAGCTGAACGGCGCATCCTCGACGCAGACGGCGATGTCCGCTGCCGCCACCAGGCCCAGTCCGCCGGCGAAGGCAGCGCCGTTGACGGCGGCAATGACCGGCTTGGGGCTTTCCAGGATGCCGGTCAGCACATCGGGGTAGGGAACCGCCATGGCTCCGGGAGCGGCGCGGCCGGGCGGATTCTTGAGATCGGCGCCGGCACAGAAGGCGGTGCCGTTGCCGGTGATGACGATCGACCGCGCGGCATCGTCCGCATTGGCGGCTGCGAGATGGTCGTAGAGTTCCGATACCAGGACGTTGGAGAGCGCATTGCGCCGCTCGGGCCGGTTCAGGGTGATCCAGGCGGCGCCTTTCTTCACTGCATACAAAGTCGCTTCCGTACCGCCCATGTCATGAACCTCCCGTTTCCATCCTTCCGCGTCCGCAGGCGATGCAGGATGTGGTTGCCGCGCCGGCAAGCTATCCGCGGCGCTGGTCTCCTCTCAAACCGGTTACGATTCCAGCAGCGTCACCAGCAACTGTCCGTTTTCCACCTGGTCGCCCACCGCCACGCACAGTTCGCCGACGGTCCCGTTCCGGGGCGCGGTGATCCGGTGTTCCATCTTCATCGCTTCCAGAATCAGCAGCAGTTGTCCCTTGGTCACCGTGTCGCCCGCGCTCACTTCGGTGGCGAGCACGGCGCCCGGCATGGGCGCGAGCAGGCCCCCGTCCTGGTCGTGCAGGCCGGGGACAGGGTAGCGGGGTTGCTGCCGCAATTCGATACCGCCCCGGCGGCCGTGCACGAGCCAGCGTTCGCCGTGCCGGCCGACGGCGAACGCGAAGCGCCGGCCGTCGATATCCAGGTCGACCTTGCCGGCTCCGCAGGCGAAGGCAGTGACCAGCAGCTCGTCCTCGTCGGCGATAACCTCGAACTTGCCGTCCCGGCGCGACCGGTATTCGATGCGCAGGTCGTCGCCGCCGACTTTGAAATCCATTCGCTCCATCGGCATCGTGGAATTGCGCCAGCCGCTCGGTACAGACCGGAAAACCCTGGCATTCGCGCGCCGCCGAGCCTGGCCTTCCAGCGCCGCCGCCACGGCGGCATCGATTTGTTCGCCCCGGGTGAGGGCCCGGCCGCGGCACGGATTCACCCGGTCGATGAAGTCGGTGGTGGTGTCGCCGGCCAGGAACTCGGGCGTGCGCAGTACCGAGACGAGAAAGTCGCGGTTGGTCGTGAGCCCCTGGATTCGCGTGGTTTCCAGAGCCCTTGCCAACCGGGCGGCGGCTTCGCGGCGCGTCGGCGCATGGGCGATGACCTTGGCGATCAGGGGATCGAACTCGGTAGTGATGCGGCTGCCGCTCTCGACTCCGGAATCGAAACGCACTCCGCTGCCGGAAGCGGGCTCCCAGGCCGCCACCGTGCCGGGAGAAGGCAGAAAGCCGTTCTCGGGGTCTTCCGCGTACAGGCGCGCTTCGATGGCGTGGCCGCCGATGGACAGGTCGCCCTGGGTGAATGAGAGGGTTTCGCCTTCGGCGATGCGAATCTGCTCGCGCACCAGGTCGTGCCCTATGATTTCCTCGGTGACGGGATGTTCCACCTGCAGGCGGGCGTTGACTTCCAGGAACCAGAACTCGTCGCCGCTCACCAGAAACTCGACCGTACCGGCGGAGCTGTAGCCCATTTTCCGCGCGGCGGCAAGTGCCGCCTCGCCCATGCGCCGTCGCATGGCCGGATCGACGGCGGGCGAGGGCGCTTCCTCGATGATCTTCTGGTGCCGCCGTTGAATCGAGCACTCCCGTTCGAAACAATGCACCAGGTTGCCGTGGCCATCGCCGACGATCTGTATTTCCACGTGGCGGGAATGCTCCAGCCACTTCTCCAGGAAGACGGTGTCGTCGCCGAAGGACGCGGCCGCTTCGCGCCGGGCGCCGGCGATCGCATCGGCCAGGCCGCCGCGCCGTTCGACAACTCGCATGCCGCGCCCGCCCCCGCCGGCCACGGCCTTGACCAGGACCGGGTAGCCGATCTGCTCGGCGGCAGCGGCAACGTCGGCGCCGGCATCGATCTCGACGGCGGGCAGGGTGGGTACGCCCGCCTCGCCCATGAGCCGTTTGGCGGACAGCTTGTCGCCCATCAGCCCGATAACCCGGGGGGACGGGCCGATCCAGCGTAACCCCGCGTCCAGCACGGCCTGGGCGAAGCGCTCGTTCTCGGACAGGAACCCGTAGCCCGGGTGCACGGCCTCTGCGCCGCTGCGCCGACAGGCATCGAGCACCTTGTCGATATCGAGGTAGCTTTCCGCCGTCGTGCGGCCGTCCAGCGCGATGGCCACATCCGCGTCCTGGACGAACGGCGCATCGACATCGCCTTGCGCATGGATCGCCACGGTCGAGATACCGAGTTCGTGGGCCGTGCGGATAATCCTGCGGGCGATCTCGCCCCGATTGGCGATCAAGAGGGTGGATATCGGGTCGATGGGCGCTACATCCGCCATGTGCCGAACTCCTTGGTGCCCTGCACCCTGTTGTTGCAGCAGGCCGACAGGGACATGGCAACCACGATGCGGGTGTCCCGGGGGTCGATCATGCCGTCGTCCGAGACCCTGGAAGTCGCGTACAGCCCCTTGGAGCGTTCTTCCGCCCAGTGTTCGACCACCGCCGCGCGTTTGGCATCGGCTTCCGCGTCGAATTCCAGGCCGCGCCTGGTTGCAGCGGCGCGCCCGACGATGCTCATCACCCCCGCCATCTGTTTCGGCCCCATCACCGCGATCTTCGCGAAGGGCCAGATGTAGGTGAACCGCGGCCCGTAGGCGCGCCCGCTCATCCCGTAGTTGCCCGCCCCGTACGAAGCGCCGGCGATGACGGTGATGTGCGGCACCGTCGAGTTGGACACGGCGTTGATCATCTTCGAGCCGTTCTTGGTGATGCCGCCCTGCTCGAAGTCCGTTCCGACGATGTAGCCGGTGATGTTGTGCAGGAACAGCAACGGGACATCGATCTGGTTGCATAACTGGATGAACTGGGCCGCTTTCTCGGACGATTCGGAGAGCAGCGCGCCGTTGTTGCCCAGAATGCCGAGCCGGTAGCCGTGGATGCCGGCCCATCCGCAAACGAGCGTCGGGCCGTAGAGGGGTTTGAATTCCTCGAACCGGGAGCCGTCGACGATGCGGGCGATGACCTCGCGCATGTCGAAGGGCGTGCGCAGGTCCCTGGTGACGATACCGAGCAGTTCTTCCGGGGCGTGCACGGGCTCGTCGAAATCGGGATTCGGTTCCGGGCCGAGCTTGCGCCAGTTGAGATGCGCCACCACTTCCCGGCACATGCGAATGCCGTCCATTTCGTCCCGGGCCAGGTAGTCGCCCAGGCCTGAGACGCGGGTGTGCATGTCGCCGCCCCCCAGGCTCTCTTCGTCGGCGTCCTCGCCGGTCGCCATCTTCACCAGGGGCGGTCCGCCGAGAAACACGCGCGACTGGTTCTTCACGAAGATGTTGTAGTCGCTCATGCCGGGCTGGTAGGCGCCGCCGGCGGTCGAGGCGCCGAATACGAGGGAGACGGTGGGTATGCGCAGCCTGGAAAGCTCGGTGATCTCGTAGAAAAGCCGCCCCGACTCGGCGAAATGGTCCACTTCCCGGCGAATGGACGCCTCCGGGTCGCCGCCGCCCTGGCCCCTGAGATCGGCGCCGGCGGATTCGACGAACTGCACATAGGGCATGCGGTTGATGCGGGCGATCTCCAGCCCGCGCATCAGCTTCTTCGCGTTGAACGGGTTGAAGGCGCCGGCGCGCACCGACGGGTCATGGCCGAGAACGACGCATTCCACGCCTTCGATGACGCCGATGCCCACCACGAACCCGGACCCCACCGTATAGTTCGAACGCCAGGCCGCCAGGGGGCTGATCTCCAGGAATGGCGAGTCCCGGTCCAGCACGTACGCAATGCGCTCGCGAATCGGCATCTTGTTGCGCGAGGCCAGCCGGGCCATGGCTTCGGGTCCGCCGCCTTCCGCCGCCCGGTCGAGCAGCGCCTGGATCTCGTCCAGTGCTTCCAGCATGTCGGCCCGGTTGCGCTGAAACGCCTCGCCGCGCACGTCGAGTTTCGATTCCAGTACCGGCATTGTCTCCTTTCCGGCAGCGACGAACCGCCGGGATATTAGCTTAGGGTGCGCAACGTACCAAACCGGTGCAACACATCGGCCCGGTCGATCGCCTGGATGACGAGTTCGGGCAGCAGCACCTGGGGCAGCACCGCGGCGTCTTCCACCGAGGCGCCCTTCGGGAAGTAGAGGTAGAGCGGGACGCCGGCCCGGCCATAGCGCTGGAGCCAGTCGGTGATGACCGGGTCTTCATTGGTCCAGTCACCGACCAGGACCTTGATGCCCCGTTCCGCGAACGCCTCACCGACCTTCTCGGTTGACAGGGCGACCCGCTCGTTCACCTTGCAGTTCACGCACCAGTCGGCGGTGAAGTAAACGAACAACGGCTGCTGCGATTCGATGTAGCCGATCAGGCGGTCGGGCGTGAATCGCTCCAGTTGCAAAAGGCCCAGGGTTCCGGCATGGCTGTCGGCGTCGGCGGCGCCCGCCGCTTGCGGAGTTGTGTCCGGTTGCGGGCGCTCGACGGTTGCGCCGACGGCGAGGGACGCAACCAGTGCGGCCGCCGCCATCGCCCGCCAACGCCAGGGCCGGTGCGCACTTGCCGACCGTCCGTAAGTCCACAACGCGAAACCGAAGCAGAGCGCCGCGGCAAGCGCCATCGCCATGGCGTTCACGCCGGCTTGCTTGCCGATGATCCAGAACAGCCAGATCCCCGTTGCGAACATCGGAAACGCCAGCACGTTGCGAAACGCGGTCATCCAGGGACCAGGCCTGGGCAGCAGGCGCCCGAACGCCGGAACGAGGCCGATCAGCAGATAGGGAGCGGCAAGACCGGCGCCCAGCGCCAGGAATATCGCCAGCGCGACAACCGCGGGTTGTACGAGTGCATAGCCGAGAGCACCGGCCATGAATGGCGCGGTGCAGGGGGTTGCCACCACAACGGCCAGGAGACCTGTGAAGAATGCCGCCTTGCGCTCGCCGCCGGCGGTGAGCGCCTGCCCGGACCCCGCGATCCGCGCGCCGACCTCGAACACGCCCAGGAGATTGAGCCCGATGGCCAGCATGAGCAGCCCAAGAACCAGATTGAATGCGGGATTCTGCAATTGAAATCCCCAACCGGCAGCGTACCCGGCAGCCCGCAACCCCAAGAGAGCGCTTCCCGCCACGGCGAACGCGACCAGGACGCCGGCGGTGTAGAGAGCGCCGCTCTGCCGCGCCACGCTCCGGTCTTCCCGCGGCATTTCAACGATCGACAGTGCCTTGATGCCGAGCACCGGAAACACGCACGGCATCAGGTTCAGAATCAGGCCGCCGACAAAGGCGAACAGCAACGCGGTACCGCCGGCCATCGCATCGGGCGTGGGCGGCGTGGCGGCCAGCGCGCCGGCAGGAGCGAGCGCGAATCCCGTAGCCAGATTGCCGGCTATCGCCAAGGTCGGCATCGCGTCATCCGAGTGCTTTGCGCACCTGAGCCGCGATGGCTTCGGCATCGTCGGACCCGGCCACGTATCCGACGATGCGGCTTTGCGGATCGACGATGTAGACCGTCGTGGCATGAACGACTTGGTAGTCCCCGGTTCCGGCCGGCAGGGCCGTTGGCGGGGCCGTTGGCGGGGCCGAATGCAGATAAGCCTTGAACGATGCCGCCGCCTCCGTGAGCGCCGTTCGCGGGCCCGTCAGACCGACGAAACGACGATCGAATCGGGTCAGGAAGCGGGCGACCTGCATTGGCGTGTCACGCTCCGGGTCGACCGAGACGAAGACCGGCGTGACCTCGCCGGCATGCCCCGACCGGTCGAGCTTCGTCATCGCGGCGGTGAGCTTGCTCATCTGGGTGGGGCAGATCTGCGCGCAATGGGTGAACCCGAAGAACACCAGCAGATGGCGTCCGGCAAGATCGTTCTGGGAAACCGTGGCGCCCGACTGGTCCGTCAGGGTGAAGGCGACGCGTACGGTCGACTCGGCGGGGCGAACGTAGGCGACCAGAATGGCAATGGCGCCGGCTGTCGCAACTGCCGCCGCTACCGCCAGCAGTACGGTTCCGATACGGGGGGTTGGGTTTGTCACAGCGCTAATCGTCGTTGAGTTTGCGTTCTTGCGCAACTCGTCTATACACTCGATTGAACGAGTGGCTGGATTGGCGCGGGAGGTCATTCATGGCACTGCACAGGTTACAGGAACTGTCGATCGGCGCGCCGGATCCGGATCGCCTCGACGACTTCTACCGGGAAATCGGCCTGATCGGCGGCAATCGCAGTTGGGGAACCAGCGGCCGGCCGGACCAGATCAGCATCGCCGAGGCGCCCTACCGGCAACTGCGCTCGTTGCGGATGCTGTGCGAGGACGAGGCCGATCTCGCCGCTGCCGCCGGCCGGCTCGACGGCATCGGCGCGTCGTACCGACTCGCAGACGGCCGGTTGACGGTAACCGACCCGGTCAACCAGTGGACCTACATCGTCGAGCCCGGCGAAGTTGCGGACGTCGCGGAGCAGCCCAAGCGTGTCATGAATTTCCCCGGCGAGCGCAACCGGCTCGGGGAGCGCGCCGAAGCGATTACGGAGGAAGCCCCGAGGGTGCCGCGACGCCTGGGGCACGTGGTTGTCGGTTCCACCGAACCGCAGCAAACCGCCGAACTCTGCAAGGCCATCGGCTTCCGTGTCTCCGACATCGTCGGCGGCGGTCGGGCAACCTTCCTGCGCTGCTCCCGGGACCATCACAATCTCCTGGTCACGCCGGCCCCGGTTCCCTATCTGAACCACTATGCGCTCGAGCACGACGATTTCGACTCCGTGTTCCGCGCCGCCACCCGCTACCTGCTGGAGAACGGCCAGGACCGGCAGATCGCCGGGCCCGGCCGGCACCATATCGGCGGCAACATCTTCTGGTACCTGTGCGATCCGAGCGGGACATTCTTCGAGTTCTTCGCGGACATGGACCAGATAGCCGATGACGCGGCCTGGACCATCCGCGAGGATTGGGACCTCACGGATTCCTGGTCGATCTGGGGCGAGAAGCAGCAGCCCGAAGTCTTCTTCAGGCCTCTGGACATGGATGCCGTAATCGAGGGGTGGACCCGCGCGCACGGCTGATGACTCGATCGATCGAAGAATTGTCGGCGCCGACGGGCCATACCGGGCCGCCTATTCGATCATGCACTCAGCCCGTTCCTGGACTACTCGCCCTTCGAGATGGCCGAGCTTCTCGATCTCGATCCGAACCAGATCGCCTGCTTTCAGGAATTGCGGCGGTTGCATGGCGGCGCCCACGCCGGCCGGCGTGCCCATGAAGAGAATGTCGCCGGCATCGAGCACGAACGCCTGGGTCAAGTGGGCGACGGCATCGAAGCAGTCGTAAATGAGGTGCCTGGTGTTGGATTGCTGCCGGACCTCGCCGTTTACCAGGGTGCGGATATTCAGGTTGTGCGGGTCGCCCACTTCGTCCGGCGTCACCAGGTACGGACCCGTTGGGCCATGGGTGTCGAAGGACTTGCCGATCTGCATCGTACGGGCGGCCATCTGCCAGTCGCGCACGCTCACGTCGTTGCCGCAGCAGTAGCCGGCGATCACTTCGTGTGCCCGTTCCCGAGGCACGTGCTTGCAGCGCTTGCCGATGATTACGCACAACTCCGCCTCGTAATCCAGTTTGTCGGAGACGGACGGCAGGTTGATGTCGGCATAGGGCCCGTTCACGCAGTTGTGCTGCTTGTTGAACCAGACCTGGGTGTCCGGTTTCGGCATGCCGCTCTCGGCGATATGGTCGGCGTAGTTGAGGCCGATGGCCAGGATCTTGCCGGGATTGGGCACCGGGGGATGCAGTTCGACCCTGTCGAAGTCGACAGTCTCGCCGGCTTTGCCAACGGCCGCCCCGACCCGCTGGTTGGCGGCCTGTCCGCCGGACAGGTAGGCCTGCATGGAGTCCGGCGTGCCCGAAACCGAACTCAGGTCGACGACGCCACTGTCGCTCACTACACCGAGGCGGGGGCTGGGATGGTCGGCGGTCGAGAAAGTGGCGAGTTTCATGATCTGGATATCTCCGTGTGGTTATTCGAGGGGGAAGCCGAACCGTTCGGCGGGGTTGTCCACCAGAATGCGTTGCCGGTCGGCGGGGTCCGGAGCCCAGTCTAACAGCAGATCCAGCAGATCGGCATCGTTGGGCATGGGCTACCGGCCGTGTTCGTGCAGCCGGTGTACCGGGCGCCGATCGATATCCGGCGAGCGCAGGAAGGAGAAACGATTGGCGACGACCCCGTGGGCGGACAGGTTCTCGATCATGGCTGTACTCGCGATTTGTCGAACGGGAGCGTAGGGAAGATCATGGGAGTTTGCGACTTGGATTGGGGGAACTGCATGCGGTCGACGATTCCGGCACTGCTCGCACGTACCGTCATGTCAGGTTCCCCGCGCAGCTCCCGAGCCGGGTGGAGTCACTGGCTGTCAACGGCCGGCGTTTGTTGAGTGGTTCCCCTGAAAATCGTTGAGCGGTGTTGTCCGTGGGCGGTGCTCCTGGGCGTCGCATCGGCTTTTGCGGAAACGGAGGAAGCTCCGCTCAAGCCGCTGCGGCTCGAGCACGGCCAGGCGAACGTAACGGTGGATGGCCGCCTGACGGAAGCGGTCTGGTCAAAGGTGGCGGGAACCGAGGATTTCCGCGTCGTCATTCCCGACAGCCTGGCCCGGCCGCGTTACCGGACGCGATTCAAGGTCTTCTATACGGAACGCGGGCTGTACCTCGGATGGGACATGGAGCAGCCCGCCGAAACCCTGGTGCGCCGGTACTCCTCCAGGGATTACGACCGGTTGATACGGGATACGGTGGGTTTCATGTTCGATGCCTCGGGGGAGGGCGAATACGGTTACTGGGGCGAACTGGCGTTGGGCGGCGCGCAGACCGACGGCACGGTCCTGCGCGAACGCCAGTTCAGCACCGATTGGGACGGCGCCTGGCTCGGCGCGACGGCGGTGACCGGGAGTGGCTGGTCGGCGGAGGTGTTCTTTCCCTGGTCGCAGATGGCGATGCCGCACGCCGGCGATGAGCGCCGCTTCGGTATATTCGCCTCGCGCCAGTTCGCGACCGCGGGAGAGCGCTGGGGCTATCCGCCCATCCCCCCGACCCAAGCCCGGTTTCTGAGTGTCTTGCAGCCCGCCGAACTCAAAGCGGTAAACCCGCGACAGCAGTGGAGCGCTTTCCCCTATGCCTCGGTCACGGTCGACGAGGTCGAAGACGATACCTCCTACAAGGGCGGCATGGACCTGTTCTGGCGGCCGTCGACCAACTTCCAGGTCACGGCGACGGTGAACCCGGACTTCGGCAACGTCGAATCCGACCAGGTTATCGTCAACCTGACCGCCTTCGAGACCTTCTTTCCGGAAAAGCGCCTGTTCTTCCAGGAGGGACAGGATGTCTTTACGACCAGCCCGCGGGCGGATGCGCCGTTCCGCTACCGCGGCGGCGATGTGCCGACCGCCGTGATCAATACCCGCCGCATCGGCGGCCGGCCCCGGGTACCCGATACACCCGATGACATCGATGTGCCCGACCGGGAACTCGGGCAACCGACCGGGTTGCTCGGCGCCCTCAAGGCCACCGGGGAATTCGGTTCGTTCCGTTACGGGGTGCTCGGAGCCATGGAGGACGATGTGAAATTCGATGCGGGCAACCGCAACCTGCATCAGGACGGCAGCGACTACGGCGCCGTCCGCCTGCTCTACGACCGCACGGCGGACAACGGCGTGTATCGGGGTCTCGGAATGATTTCCACGGCGGTCGTCCACCCGGCGCGGGAGGCGTACGTGCATGGCCTGGACTTGCATTATCAGTCTGCCGGGGGCCGTTGGGCGGTGGATGGACAGTTGTTGCATTCCGATATCGCCGACGACGACCCCGACGTACCGCAAGGCAAGGGTTACGGCGGCTTCATCGATACGGTGTACTCACCGCGAAGGGGGATCCGCTACAAGTTGGCATTGCACAGCTACGACGACACACTCGATATCAACGATCTGGGCTTCCTCGAGCGTAATGACGCCACCCGGATGGAATCGCGGATGGACTGGCGCGGGACGGGTATTCCCTGGGTGCGGGATTTCGCCTTCCGGTCCTACATGCGCCAGGAACTGAACGGAGACGGCCGGCTTACGCAGTCGGGTATCGGCGCCTTCCAGGCGTTCACGCTGCACAACCTCGACGAGGTGACCCTGGGACTGGCCTGGTTCCCGGAGCGCTACGAGGACCGAAACAGTTTCGGCAACGGGACCTATCGCATCGAAGAACGGGAGAACTTCAGTATCGACTATGTGACGGATTCGTCGAAGGCCCTTTCGCTGGGGGCGGGTCTGGAGGCCAACGGCGAAGACGTCGGCGGATACAATTACGGCGGCTGGTTCAGTCTGGTCTGGCGTCCCGCCGGCCGGATCAACCTGGAGGCGGATGTCTATTTTTACGAGAGCAATGGTTGGCTGCTGCACCAGGAAGAGCGCAACTTCACCACTTTCGAATCCACGGAACTGGGCACGACGCTGGCACTCGACTACTTTCCCGGCGCCAGGCGCCATTTCCGTATTGCCCTGCAGTGGGTGGGTATAAGGGCCAGGGAAAAGGATTTCTTTCTCGTTCCGCATGAGCCGGGAGATCTGCTGCCGACCGCCAAGCCGCCCGGGCCCGCGGACGACTTCAGGGTGTCCGTGCTCAACTTCCAGGTGCGTTATCGGTGGCAGATCGCACCGCTATCCGACCTGTTCGTCGTCTATACGCGCAATGCCAGCGAGGCGCCGCCGAGGGGCGGCTTCCGGGACCTGTTCCGCGAGGCGTGGAACAAGCCGAGCGGCGATGAACTGACGGTCAAGCTCCGCTATCGACTGGGGTCTTGATACAATCCGCCGTTCAAGTCCACCTCGACCCGGCTCGCGGGCCGACCCCCACGCCCCGGTGGCACAACAGGATAGCGCGGCTCCCTCCTAAGGAGCGGGTTGAAGGTTCGAGTCCTTCCCGGGGCGCCAGACGCCGCCAGGCGCGCCCGCGACTCGCGACTCAGTAAACCTCCAGCATGCAGCGCGCGGTAGGCTTGATGCGCCGTTTCATGTCGTTGAATCGCCAGTCGTCCGGGGGCTTGGCGGCAAGATCTTCGTGGGTGGTCACAAAGCCATGGGTGAGACCATGGCGTGCGAGAGCCTGGAAAATCCCGAATTGCATACCCTCCAACCCGCAGATGTAGATCAGTGTCCGGGGATCTTCCAGGAGGTATCTGAACCGGTCGATTTCGCGTTCGATGAGGCCGCCGACATAGAGCCGGTCGGATTGCCGGCTGATGGCCGTGTGGTATTCGAAGTTGGGATGCGCTCGCTGCAACCTCTGAAACAGGTCTTCATAGAGCAGGTCCGTGGTGTAGGGGGTGCCCATGACCAGGGCGGTCCGGGCGCTGGTGGGGCCGCCTGGGCCTTCGAACAGTTCCATCAGCATGGCGCGGAACGGAGCAATGCCCGTGCCCGTGGCGATGAAGAGGTAGTTGTGCGCCTCGATGTCTTCCGGCAGCAGGAAGCGCTTGCCGTTGGGGCCGGTCACCGCCACCTCGTCGCCCTCCCGGATATCGCACAGGTAGTTGCTGCACACGCCGAGGAACAGCCGGTGATTGGTGGGAACCTCAGCGGGTTTCCGGGGCCGGTACTCGTCGATCAGCCGTTTCGGCGTCGTGGAAACCAGGTTGCCGCCGCCGTCTTCGCCCCAGCTCGGGCAGGCCACCGAGTAGAGTCGCACCTTGTGGGGCCTGCCGCGCTCATCGCTACCGGGAGCGATTACGCCGAAAGACTGTCCGGCCCGGAAGTTGCCGGCGAGCGGCGTGCCCGAAACGTCGAGCACAAGATGC
Organism: Candidatus Azophilus sp.; assembly: GCA_965220425.1. Taxonomy (GTDB): domain Bacteria; phylum Pseudomonadota; class Gammaproteobacteria; order Pseudomonadales; family Azotimanducaceae; genus Azophilus. The sequence goes on from OZ244830.1 coordinate 2,540,075, forward strand.
TTGACGTAACTGGCCGACTTGCCGTTCATGCACAGTTCATTGGAGACGACCCGACCGATTGCCGGCGCCTTGGGGCGGATCAGGTTCATCCGCACTTCGGGCAGCGTGGGAGCGTGATCGGGCATGGCGGCGGGGATGATGTCTCCTGCCGGCCTTCCACGCAACCGTGAGGGAGCCCGAGTGAGCGTGACGGGTCGAACGTACACTGCTCGCGCTTTGTATCGAGGTGTGTCGGTCGGCGAGAAATGGTTCCACCGGAAGTGGCAGAATGGAACTTCCGGGGGTCAACTTCAATGGATGTGAAAAGTCGAATGAGCAGTGCTTTTGAGTCGAATCGGGTCAAAGTCAGCCGTTACCTGGAGCGGTTTGGGGGTTGCACGCTTGGACACTTCATTGACGGTGTTGGCGTTGCCGGCGCGTCGGGCGAGGCGTTCGACAACACCACGCCCATCGACAACTCCGCGATCAACAGTGTAGCCGCGGGGAGTGCCGAGGATGTTGACCGCGCGGTGCTGTCGGCGCGAGCCGCCTTCCCGGGCTGGCGGGACACTACCGGAACCCGACGCCGGGGTCTGCTCCACACCATTGCCGATGCCATCGAGGCGCGGGCGGAAGAAATCGCGCTGGTCGAATCCTGCGATACCGGCCAGCCGCTTCGATTCATGAGCAAGGCCGCCGTTCGCGGCGCCGAGAACTTCCGGTTCTTTGCCGACCGGGCTCCGGAAGCGGCCAACGGCCTGTCGTTACCGGCGAAAGACCATCTGAACTACACGATGCGGCAGCCAATCGGGCCGGTGGGCGTCATTACGCCTTGGAACACACCGTTCATGCTGTCGACCTGGAAGATCGCGCCGGCGCTGGCCGCCGGTTGCACGGTAGTGCACAAGCCGGCGGAGTGGAGCCCCCTCACCGCGCGGCTCCTGGTCGAAATCTGTCACGAGGCCGGGTTGCCTGCGGGTGTATTCAACTCGGTACAGGGCATCGGCGAGACGGCGGGCAAGGCATTGACCGAACATCCGGACATCAAGGCGGTCGCCTTCGTCGGCGAGTCGCACACGGGGAGCCTGATCATGCGGCAGGGCGCGATGACCCTGAAACGCGTGCATTTCGAACTCGGGGGCAAGAACCCGGTGATCGTGTTCGATGACGCCGACCTCGACCGGGCCCTCGATGCGGTTACCTTCATGATCTACAGTCTGAACGGCGAGCGCTGCACTTCATCGAGCCGGCTGCTGGTGCACGAGGCGATCTACGATGAATTCACGGAACGCGTCGCGGATCGTGCCCGCCGCGTCCGGGTAGGGCACCCGCTCGACCCGGCCACCGAGTTGGGGCCGCTCATCCACCCGCGGCATCTGCACAAGGTGCTCGGCTACTTCGATGTGGCGCGGGAGGAGGGCGCGGCCGTGACGGCGGGAGGCGGTCGTCCCGGCGGATTCACCGAGGGCAACTTCGTTCTGCCGACCCTCTTTACCGGTGCGAACAGCGGGATGCGCATCGCTCGCGAGGAGATTTTCGGGCCGGTACTCACCGCCATTTCCTTCCGCGACGAAGCGGAGGCGGTCGCAGTCGCCAACGATGTAGCCTATGGGCTCGCCGCTTACGCCTGGACCGGGGATCTTGGCCGCGCGCACCGGTTGGGGCGCGACCTGGAAGCGGGGATGATCTGGGTGAACTCCGAGAACAACCGCCACCTGCCGGCGCCTTTCGGTGGCATGAAGTCGAGCGGCATCGGTCGTGACGGCGGCGACTTCAGCTTCGATTTCTACATGGAAACCAAGAACGTCTGCATCGCCTACGATACGCACAGGGTCCCGAGTCTCGGCAAGTGAGCCTGTACTACGTTCAGAAGCTCCTGTACCGGTTGAACCGGGATCCGCATACCCGGGCACGGTTCGAGGGGGATTTCGAGGCGCTCCTTGGCGACTTCGAACTCACGGACGAAGAGCAGGCCGCATTGCGTGCACCGGACATCGGCCTGCTCTACGTCATGGGCGTCAACGGCCAGATCCTCATGCACTATGCGGCGCTCCGGGGATTCGAATGGGACACCTACATACAAGCCATGCGCGACGGACTGGAGGCGCATGGGCCGGTACGCTCGGGCCTCTATCTCACCACCGACGGCAAGGGAGCGGTGTGATGTCGCATGCCGTCGACGCAAAGGCGGCCGGACACCCGGGCGTCGGGCATGGTTGTAGCCGCCGGCGCCCCCGGAGCCGGGGAAGCGGGGATCGGGAGGCGAATTAGATGGCCCTGGTTTACGCGGGAATCTGCAGCCACGCACCGGGAATAACCGGCCGCGCCGAGCGGGCCGATGCGGCCCTGCGCGACCCCTTCTACGAGCACTTTCGCCGCATGGGAGACGAGATCCGGGCGGAGCGCCCGGATGCCCTGATCGTGGTGGCTGCGGAGCATTTCGCCAATTTCTTCATGGACAACATGCCGGCCTACTGCATGGGCATGGCCGAATACTACGAAGGGCCGATCGAGGACCCCGACTGGCTCGGTATCGAGCCGCGGCGGGTACCCGGCGATGCGGCGCTCTCGCGGCGCCTCATCGAGCGCATGATGGAGCGCATCGACCTTGCCTATGCCCAGGAATGGAAGTTCGACCACGGCATCATGGTTCCACTGCACTTCCTGACGCCGGCTTTTGACGTCCCGGTGATTCCGGCCAACATCAATTGCCAGGGGCCGCCCTTGACGCCGCCGGCCCGGGCTTATGAGTTCGGCCGCGCCTTGCGTGAGGCCTGCGACACCGTTGACGAGCGCATGGCCCTGGTCGGCACAGGGGGCCTATCCCACTGGCCGGCAACGCCGGATTCCGGAAAGATCAACGAAAGCTGGGATCGGGAGTTCCTGGACCGCTGGGTGGCCAACGACCGGGCGGCGCTGACCGGCTATACGGACGAAGCGACCTGGCGAGACGGGGGCCAGGGCGGATTCGAGATCCGCACATTCATCGCCGTGGCCGGCGCCGCGGAGGGATCGACCGGCGAAGTCCGCTACTACGCGCCCATTCCAATCTTTGCCGTGGGCTGCACGGTAGGCCGAATGCACATCTGATCGGAACGGACAATCGTCGAGGCAGGTTCTTCAGGCGGCGGGAATCTCGTCCTCGACGCCGTTCTTCAGAAGGCCGATGCCCGGCACTTCCACCTCGACCACATCACCGGGCCGCAAGTACATCGGCGGATCGAATCGCGCGCCCGCGCCGGTGGGCGTGCCGGTTGAGATCAGGTCGCCCGGCTTGAGAGGCATGAACGCCGATAGATAGTTGATAAGCCGCTCGAACGGGAAATACAGGTTTTCGGTCGAATCGCTCTGCCGCACTTCACCGTTGACGCGGGTGGTGAGGTGCAGATCGTCGAGGCGGTCGAACTCGTCCGTGGAGACCAGCCAGGGGCCGACCGAACCGGATCGCTCGAAGTTCTTGCCCTGGGTCACGTTGAACCGCCCATGACGGACCCAGTCGCGCAGGGTGCCCTCGTTCATCAGGGTGAGCCCGGCGATGTGCGCCCGGGCCCGGGATTCGGGAATCCGGCGGCCTTCCCTGCCGATGACGAGAACGATCTCGCCCTCGTAGTCGAGTTGTTCGGATTCGGGCGGCCGGAGCAGAGGCTGCAGATGGCCGGTCAGCGATTCAGGGGTGCGCAGGAACACGCTTGGGTTCGCTGGCGCAGGCACGCCGTCCCGGTATTCCTCATTGCGGTCAGGGTAGTTGAGGCCGATGCAGACGATTTTGCCCGGTTCGGGGATCGGCGGCAGGAACCTTATCTCGGCGATGCCGCAATCCCCGGGCAGGGACGCGGCGATGTCGCCGGCGCGGTCGAGCGCGCCCGCGTCCAGAACGGCCCTGAGACTCGGGTATTCGGGTAGACGCCGGCTCAGGTTGACGATGCTCTCGCCCACGACCGCGCCGTACTGAACCTGGCCGTCGCACTCAAAGCTGAGGTACTTCACGCTGCGCTCCGCCGCCTGGTTTGAGGCTATACTTCCCGCTCGATTCCGACAGCGGCGCATCATGCCTCATCTGATCGTCGAATACTCCTGCAATCTGGAGGAGCAGATGGACCTGGACGGGCTCATGACGAAGCTGCGCGACCGGGCGGTGGCGAGCGGCGTGTTTCCGCTGGGCGGCATCCGGGTACGCGGGGAACGCCGGGACCGCTATCTCGTGGCCGATGGGGCGTCCGGTAACGGATTCGTCCATCTCACGGCGCGCATCGGACACGGGCGGAACGAAGCGACCCGGCGTGCGGCGGCGGAAGCCCTGTTCGAGGTGCTCTCAAGCCATATGCAATCGGTCTTCGACGAACGGGGCCTCGGCCTTTCCTTCGAGATGGTCGAAGTCGACCCGTTGACCAGTCTGAAAAAGAACAATCTGCACGAACGGCTGCGCGGTGCGGGCGACGGTCCTGAAACGGACGGAAGCGTCTCCGCCACATCGCGCACGGTTGCCCGCTGAGCAGATGCGCTGGGGCGCTCTCCTGTTGATCGGCGTCCTGGCGGCGCCGTCTGCCGCGTTTGCGGCTGCTCCCGTCAATGCCTGGGAGTTGATCCATCCCAAGACATTCGATTGGCAACGGGAACTTGAGCGCAAGGCCATTGCGGGGGATCTGCTGAGACGCCTCAATCTTCTGGATGCCGTCGTACCCTCGCAGTCGCCGGAGCAGCAGGCCCTCGTTTTAGACGAAATGGCGGAGTTGGAACGCCTGGGCACCGAGGCGCCGCCGAGGCGCCGCAGCCGGTTGTACCTGTCGCGGGGCTACCAGCATTTCCGGCTGTTGAAGTTGATCGAGGAGACCAGGGCGAACCTGAATTGCATACTGGGCTCGGCGGATATCCGCGAAGAAATGCACTGCTGGAGCCTTGCCGCCCAGCATTTCGGCGACGAAACGAGGCTCGATCTGGCCTTGTCCATGTTGCGCAGCGCCCGGCTGATCCCGAAGGACGGGCAGATGCCCGTCACCGCTCAGGATCCGGAAGTGTGGTACGGGGAATACGGCCGTGGAATCCTGCAGTACATCCTCGTTCCTTACCTGGCCGATGCGGCGGCGGACAGTGCCGAAGGGACGTTGGATGCCGAAAAACAGCGACCGTAAAAAGTCGAACAGGGCCGGACGGATAGCCACGCATGACGCCGGCGCCGCAGCGATTCGTTGCCGGTGGCGAGGCGGTTGAAACCGGGCGAGTTCAGGTGTAAATGCAGGTTATGAAATTGATCGCGCTCTGCATGTCGATGCTCGCCTCCTTTGCGGCCCTCGGGTCCGAGACGTTCCTGCTCAACCGTTCGCCCGCACAGGACTGTTATATCGCGACCCGAAGCGGCGGCAACCCCAGCGCCGGCGATATCGAAGTCTGCACCACGGCCATCGAGCATCAGATGCTGATTGCCGCGGACCTCGCGGCAACCTACTCCAACCGGGGCATCCTCCATGCCCGCACGGCCAATTACGCGGCCGCGCTCAAAGACCACAACCGGGCGCACAGCCTGGCGCCGGAACTGGCCAGCATTTACATCAATCGATCCAATACGCTGGTGGCGGTCAAGCGCTTCGAGGACGCTTTGCAGGACCTGGACAACGCCATCGCCATCGCCGATGCGGTCTTGCCGGTGGCGCACTACAACCGGGCGTTGATGTTCAAAACGCTGGGCGACACCGAAGCCGCGCGGGCGGATGCCGAGCGGGCGGCCGAACTCGCCCCGGAATCGGACGCATATCGGCGTTTCATTGACGATCTCGCGCGTTGAGCGTGAGCGGTAACTTTTTCGAAGAGCTCGAGGCGGTATTCACCGCCGCCGCGGACAGGGAGTGCCTGCGCATACCCGGCCGCGAATCCTGGTCGTACGGGGATCTGCTGCGGGCGGCCGGGCGCATTGCGGGCGTGCTTGCCGAATGCGGAATCACCGCAGGGGAGAGAGTGCTCGCCCAGGTGGACAAGAGCCCGGAAGCACTGGCGCTGTACCTGGCGACGCTGAAGGTGGGCGGTATTCATGTTCCCCTGAACGCAGCGTATACGGGCGCGGAAGTGGACTACTTTCTGAACGACGCGGAACCGCTCCTGTTTGTCGGGCGGCCGGGTGACCAGGACGTGCAACGGGTGGCGCACTCCGGCGGCAGGCTGAGTTCCATGCGGGTGCTGACGCTCGGGACGGACGGCGGCGGAACGCTGACCGGGGCAACGGACGGCGCCGACCCGGTTGACCGGGTGATTTCCCGGCACGCCGGGGATACGGCGGCGCTTGTCTACACCTCCGGCACTACCGGGCGGGCCAAGGGAGCCATGCTCACCCACGGCAACATCGCGTCCAACGCGCACGCGCTTCGAAACTGCTGGGGCTGGCAGGAGGATGACGTGCTGATGCACGCGCTGCCGCTGTTTCATGTTCATGGGCTCTTCATTGCGCTGCATTGCGCCCTGCTCGGCGGGACGCCGACGATCTTTCTGCCACGCTTCGAGGCCGGGGAAGTCATCTCCCGCCTGCCGGACGCGACCGTGATGATGGGCGTGCCGACCTTCTATAGCCGGTTGCTGAATCACCCGGAATTCAGCGCGCGCCGCTGCATCGGCATCCGCTTGTTCGTTTCCGGCTCGGCGCCGCTCTCGGAGCAGACGTTTCATGCCTGGGAGGAGCGCACGGGTCACCGGATTCTGGAGCGCTACGGCATGTCCGAAACCATCGTCAATACATCGAATCCGCTGCATGGCGAGCGGGTAGCCGGAACCGTCGGTTTCGCGCTGCCGGGCATCGAGGTGCGGGTCGTGGACGAGACGGGCGCGGTGGCGCCAAGGGGCGAAGCAGGCATGATCGAAGTCCGCGGCGAAAACGTCTTCAGCGGCTATTGGCGGATGCCGGACAGGACCGCCGAAGAATTCCGGCCGGACGGTTTTTTCGTCACCGGCGATCTCGGCACGATGGATGCGGAAGACCGGGTTTCCATTGTCGGACGTGGCAGGGATCTCATTATTTCGGCGGGTTACAACGTCTATCCCAAGGAAGTGGAAACGGAAATCGATGCGCTGGACGAGGTGGTGGAGTCGGCGGTGGTCGGCGTGCCCCACCCGGACTTCGGCGAAGGGGTAGTCGCCGTTCTCGTGCCCGCCGGGGCGCCGGTCGAGGAGTATCTGTTGCGTACTGCGCTCGATGGCCGGCTCGCGCGTTTCAAGCACCCGAAAAAAGTCGTCAACGTCGATGAGCTGCCGCGCAACGCCCTGGGCAAGGTGCAGAAGAACCGGTTGCGGGAGGACTACGCGGAGCTTTTTTTCGCAGCCGGTTGAAGCCGGCGTCCGCGGCCAACCCCACGGCCATGTCGCCGCCCTGCGCGCCTACAAGCGCCTTGCCACCGTCGAGCGCGCCTTTAAGGAGCTTGAAGACCGTCGATCTGAAGGTGCGGCCCATCTATCGCCATGCGGCCGGCACTCCGCGCACCGCGCCGGTCGCACCCAGACGAATGGGTGCGCACCGGCGAATGATGCGCGGGTCATGCGGGCGGAAGATGCTCCCTAAACCAGGCGATGGTTTCCCGCATCACCTCGCTGAAGGCGGGCTCCGCGTACACCTCGTAGTGCCCATAGCCTTTGAGCACCACCAGCTTCTTCGGCTCGCCGGCCTTGTCGTACAGCGTCCGCGACTCTTCCGGCGGCACGAGCCGGTCGTCGTCGGTGGTAATGAACAACACCGGTCGCGGGGCGATCTTGTCGACCACCCATTCCGGATGAAAGCCCAGGGTCTCGTCGACATATTCGAGCGGAAGGGTGTTGAGCGCGGCAGGGATGTTGCGGCGCGCCGCCGCCGCGAGCGCGGCCGACTGGCGGTCCGGCAGCAGAATCTCGTTGCGATCGACGAGTTCCGACTCGCCGTCCGTCGCGCGCCTGATCCGATCCGCAGCGGAGCGTTCCAAGAGGTCGAACCACTCGTCGGGCCGGCGCACGCTGCGCATCCAGCGCTCTCCGTGGCCAATCCCCACCACGCTCACGATGCACTGCACCCGCCGATCCACCGCGCCGGTCCATACCACCGTCGCCCCGCCGTAGCTCGTGCCGTAGATGCCGAGCCGCCTTTCGTCCACTACCTCCTGCGCCCCGAGGCAGGTGAGGGCGGCCTGCACGTCCGCAACCCGGCTGTAGGGCGCAAGGCGGGTCCGCGGCCCTTCGCTCTCTCCCCAGCCCTTGTAGTCGAAGGCGAGGACCACGTAGCCGGCGTTGACGAGCACTCGTGCATTGTCGGGCAGGTAGAGGTCCTTGACCCCGGTGTAGCCGTGGCAGAGTACGATACCGGCCCGCCGCTCGCCCGGCCGGAGGCCGTCGGGTGTGTACAGATCGCCGACCAGCTTGTATCCCTCGGAATGGAAGGCGATGGGGCTCGCGGTCATAGCGGTGCTCCTTGCGCGGTCCTGCGGGACCGCATGATACGCTGCCCAATAGACCGCCATAACTGCTGCCCCCCGGCAGTCCAGTCTGCGCGCAACTGGTGGCCCCATCTTCGCACGCACGAGGGTGAGTTGGCCATCCAAAGCCTCCGCGTCGTAAGGCCCGGCTTGCCGAATTGCGTTGATACGGACGACTTGCCGAGGGCCGCGCCCGCGGCTTGGGGATCATTGGCATCGGTACCAGTGGGGCCGGCGTCAAGTGCCAGCCTCGACATTCACGCGTCGAATGCGAGCCCCTCGAATTCGCCGGATTCGCGCCATTTGGCAAGGAGCTTGAAGAAGCCGATCGAGCCGCCGCCATACGGCGCCGATTGCGCGGCCGTCGGGTTCACTTGTCCCTCGTTGTTGTAGTAGCCCGGCGTGCAGTCTGGCCCGCCCAGGCCGGCAAGGGGTCCATCCGTGAAGCCGAGGATCGTCCCGACCCAGGCGTCTTCCGCCTGTTTCGTGACCTCCACCGTCTGGATGCCCTTGTTCAGCGCGTGCGCAACGATGTGCGCCTGGTGCACTGAGGCTTCGTCGAGGAGGTGCGGGAAGTTCGCGGTGAAGGCGCTCTGCGAGATTTGCGTGATGAAGAGATTGGGGAAGCCATGGCTGCTCATCCCGTGCAGCGTCCGCGTGCCTTCGCTCCAGTGCTCGGAGAGCTTCACGCCATTGCGGCCGACGACGTCGTAACCCGCACGGCGCGTGTAGGCCGTGCCGACCTCGAAGCCCGTGCTGTAGACGATGCAATCGACGTCGTACTCGACGCCGGCAACGACGAGGCCTTGCGCCGTGATCCGCTCGACGCCCTTGCCATCGGTGTCCACCAGCGTCACGTTGGAGCGGTTGAAGGTCGGCAGGAAGTCGTCGTTGAACGTCGGCCGCTTGCAGAACATCTTGTAGTACGGCTTCAGCTTCTCCGCGGTATCCGGGTCTTCGACGTACTCGTCGACGCGCGAGCGAATCTCCTCCATCTTTTCGAAATTGGCCATATCCATCATTTCGGGGATGCTGATGTTGTCCCCTTCCCTGGCCTTCCTGAACTGACTCATCATCTTGTCGACGAGGTCGGTCCAGCCGTCGCCGACGAGGTCTTCCTGTTGCGGAACCCCGGACAGGAGCGCGTTGAAGTTTTCCATCCGATGCTTCTGCCAACCCGCCTCGAGACCGGCCGCCCACTGCGGATCGGTTGGCTTGTTGCCGCGCACATCGACGGTTGACGGCGTGCGCTGGAACACGTACAGGTGCTTGGCGGTTGCGCCCAGGAACGGTACGCACTGAATGGCGGTTGCCCCGGTCCCGATGATCGCGACACGCCTGTCACCCAACTTGTCGAGGCCGCCTTCCGGGCCACCGCCCGTGTAGTCGTAGTCCCACCGGCTCGTGTGAAAGCTGTGGCCCCTGTAGGACTCGATGCCCGGGATACCCGGTAGCTTGGGCCGATGCAGCGGTCCGTTCGCCATCGAGATGAACCGAGCCCGAATCGCATCCCCCTGGTTCGTCTCGACGATCCACCGTTTCGCGTCAGCGCCCCATGTGACCGCCGTCACTTCGGTTTGAAAAAGCGTTCGCTCGTAAAGACCGAAGTACTCACCGATTCTCGCGCTGTGCTCCATGATCTCCTTCGCGTACGCGTATTTCTCCGGCGGGACGTAGTCGAGCTCTTCCAGCAGCGGCAGATAGCAGTACGACTCGACGTCGCATTGCGCACCCGGGTATCGGTTCCAGTACCAGGTTCCGCCGAAGTCGCCGCCTTTTTCGATCAGGCGGATGTCGTCGACGCCTGCCTGGCGCAGTCGCGCAGCCGCCTGCAAACCACCGAAACCGCCACCCACGATCACCACGTCCACCTCGTCGGTTAGCGGCTCGCGCTCGATCTTCTCATCGATATAGGGGTCGTCCAGAAAGTGCGCGAACCGATCCTTGATCTCGATGTACTGATCGTTGCCGTCCGCGCGCAGACGCTTGTCGCGCTCGATTCGATAGCGCTCCAGTAGCGCTTCCGGATCAAAACCGAGTTCGCTCGTTTGGCTCATCGGCCTACCGCTTGCGAAGCGGGCAGAAAATGCGGTTGTGCGGCGACGGTGTCGTTCACGATCGTTCCAGCAAATGGGGCAAATCAGCCCAACCGGCCTCGTGCGTAGTGTAGCAACGGCTCTTCAGGTTTACGCGGCGAAACACCCACTTGCCGTGGGTGCACACGAGTTGATCGTCGTACTGCGCGGCGAGCCAAACCGCCTGATTTGTTGCTTTCAATGTGGCGGTTTGCAGAAGATACCAGCGCCCCCGGGCGCTTGTTGCGTCTTCATCCACCTCCACGGCGGAGTTGGTGACGTGATTGCGAATCGGACTTTGCCTTAGTATTGACCGCAGGGCGGTGCACGGATGTAGTCTTGCGGGATCATGCGTCCTGCTCGACGCGCGCGTCGATGACGCGAAGACCGCTTTCGCGCCCCGCGTCGTCGCGTTCTTACAGCGCCTCGCGAATGGAAGGAGACAGGCTGCCGATGAAGACTGAAATCGACGGACGGGGCGAAACCGGCGCCGGAAGCCCGGGCCGCCCGTGTGCGGCGGAAACCGTTGCCGGTGCGACCGTTCCGGTGACGGTCACCTACCTGGAAATGACGTCGGCGGACCAGCGCTCGCCCGCACGGGGGGTGATGGAACGGACTGCGATTCTCCGCGCCGAGCGTCCCACCGTCTCGTTCTACCGCTACCTCTACGATACCGTCGGCGGCGACTGGAACTGGTTCATGCGCCGCCGCCTCTCCGATGAGGAACTGGCCGCGATCATCCACGACCGCCGCGTGGAGGTCTTCGTCTTCTACGTGCGCGGGGTGCCCGCCGGCTATGTCGAGCTCGACCGCCGCGTCGAGGGCGAGGTTGAGATCGCCTATCTCGGCCTCATTCCGGAGTTTATCGGGCGGGGCTTTGGCGCATTCCTGCTCGATTGGGGGCTCGGCCGGGCGTGGGGCTACGGCCCGCGCAGGGTGTGGCTGCATACCTGCACCCTCGATCATCCGCGGGCACTCGGTGTGTACCAGCGCGCGGGGCTCGTGGTGTACCGCCGTGAAGTCGTGCATGAACCGGTGGAACACCTGCTCTTCGTCACGTCGCGCTAAACTGCGTTCGCACCCGTTGGAACCCTACGCATCCGATCCGAACTTCTGAACGCGAACATCGCCGTCCTTGCCATTGCGCAGGCTGTTGCGGTGACCGGCAGCGCAGCCCTGATCACCCTCGGCGGGATCGTCGGCCGCGATATCGCTCCGACACCCGCGCTTGCCACGTTGCCGATCTCGATGCTCGTAGTCGGCACCGCTCTTGCCACGGTGTTCGCGGCCTGGACCATGGCGCGCATCGGCCGCGCGCGTGGCTTCGCCTGCGGCGCCGGTGTTGGTTGCGCCGGGGCCCTTTGTGCAATCGCGGCGCTGGCCGGCGGTAACTTCACGCTGTTCTGTGGCGCGGCTGTGCTGGTGGGCGTCGCAAATGCCTTTGCGCACCAATACCGCTTCGCGGCGGTGGAAACCGTCAGCGAAGCATCGGCCGGGTCGGCCGTGTCGATCACCCTCGCCGGGTCCCTGATCGGCGCCGTGCTGGGCCCGGAGCTTGCCGCGCGCGGCGAGTCCTGGGTGGAGGGCGCGCGTTTTTCCGGAACCTTCGCAGTGGTCGCGGGATGTTACCTGTTTGCGGGTTTTCTGCTGCTATGGCTGCGCAATCCACGGCAGTCGAAGCCGTCCGCGGCATCCGACGCGGCACGGCCGTTGCGGGAGATCGCGCGCAACCGGACGTTTGTCGTTGCCGTCCTCGGTGGCGCGGCCGGATATGGCGTCATGGCCTTCGTGATGACTGCGGCGCCTCTCGCCATGCACGTAGTCGACGGGCATTCCCTCGCTCACACGGCGGCGGTCATTCAGGCGCACGTACTGGCCATGTACGCACCGTCGCTGGTGACGGGCTTGCTCTTGACGAGGTTCGGTTGCAGGCGGGTCATGCTCGCCGGCGCGGTCATCCTCTGCGCGACGTTGATCGCCGGCTTTGCGGGCCGCGAGGTTTTGCACTACGGCGTGTCGATGGTTGCACTGGGCGTCGGTTGGAACTTCCTGTTCGTCGGCGGCACGACCCTGCTCGGCAGTGCGCACCGGCCACGGGAGCGGTTCCGGGCCCAGGCGTTCAACGACTTTACGGTGTTCGGCATCTCGGCCGCGGGCTCGCTCGGCGCCGGCGCCGTCATGCAGCTCTATGGCTGGAACGCGGTCCTTTGGGCTTCCCTACCGGCGATCGTCCTTGCCGTGGGAGTACTCGCCTGGGGTCGAAGATGAACGCGTCTTTGGCAATCCTGACGAGATCGACCTCGACAGGCGCAAGGCCGGTACGCAGATGGCCTTCGGCTCGGGCATGCACCACTGTATCGGAGCGCCCCTGGCGCGCCAGGAATTGAACCTGGGGTTCCGTACGCTGCTCGAGCGCGTCAAGAATTGCCGTCTCGACGCGGACAAGCCGCCGCCCGAGGTCGAGCCCAGCTTCGTGCTGCGCAATCTTGCGCATCTGCAACTTCGAAATTCAGGGCATTCCGGTAACCGCCATGGCGCAACCGTTTCGCTTTTATGTACTGAAACGCGTGCAGGATGAGTTCGATGGCCGGTTCGGGCAGGATCGGGAGAATGATGCAAAAGGATGCTCTATGCTGGGCATGACAACGAAACCACGATATACGGAGAAGCAAGCTTGGTGATTGTCAAGAGACTCTGGCTGATCTGGATGCTGGTCGCGCTGCCGGGTGCGGCGCTCGCGGGCGACTACGCGCAATCCTGGGGGCCGCCCGTCGGCGCCGCCGCGCCCGCCATTCTGGCCGAAGATCACAACGGCGCGACGCGCGACCTCGACTCGCTTGCCGGGGGCAACGGCCTGCTGCTGGTGCTGAGCCGCTCCGCGGACTGGTGACCCTTCTGCCAGGCCCAGTTGGTGCAACTGGAAAAGTGGAGAAAAGCATTCGAAGAGGTCGGCGTGAACATCGCCGCCATGACCTATGACAGCCTCGACGTACTCAAGAAGTTCCATGAGAGCGAGGAACTCGGCTATCCGCTGCTGCGCGACGTGGATGCGCGGCATGTGGATGCTTTCGGCATTCGCGACGAGGATTTGGGCGAGGGTATCCCGCGGCCGGGTATGTTCTGGCTGACGACGGAGGGACGCATCAGCGCAAAGTTCGCGGTACCCGGCTATCGCACGCGCCCACCGCTTGCGGAAGTGCTGGCTTCGATCAGCGCGGCAGTGAGCCCCTGAAGGAACGCCATTGTTTGCCCTGATCGTCGGTTCCGCCGCCGCTTTTGTCGCGGTCCTGATCCTCGCCGGCGCCTATGCCGCGACGCGCGCGGAGGACGGCAGCGACTACTTCGCATCCGATGCAGTGAAGCTCGCGGCCGTCATCGTTGTCGCGCTGCTGAGCGTCACGCCGACCGATCTCTTGACCATCGTTTGGCTCACGGTGCTGCGCGATTCCGTCGACGCCACGGGCCATTTTTTCCTGTACGTGGTTACGCCCGTGGTCGCCGCGATTGTCACCGTCCAGGCGCTCGTGCTGTCGCGGGCATACCGGCCGCGGCCGCTGCTCTACGGGGCGGTCTATCTCGGCGTCTACGCGGTCGCCGACGCGGTCTGGCTCACCGGGTTGTTTAATCCGCTGGAGGATGTCGTCCGTTACGCCGCCGTCATCCTCATCGTCGGCGCGGCGGTCATGGCACTCGTCACCCGGTTTGTCTGGCGCCGTCCCGCCTGAACCGATTCCTTCGCGGAAACGGTGCGCGAGCATCGCCGAGGGTCGGCGCACGGCTGGCCTTCCGGAGTTCGCAGCCGTCGTGCGCCACCACGCTACGTCTGAACAATCGCATCGTCAGGCTTTCGCAAACTCGGCGACCAGTTCCTTCGCTTCCACCTGCTGCCCGGGGGCGACGTGGAGTGCCGCGATGGTCCCATCCCGCTCCGCATGCAGCGCGGTTTCCATCTTCATCGCTTCAATGGTCATCAGCAGGTCTCCCGCGGTCACGGGACGCCCTGCCGCCACCGCCACGGATGCGATCACGCCGGGCATGGGTGCGGCAATGTGACATGGGTTGGTTTCGTCGGCCATCGGGCGGCGCGCCACGGTTGCCGATACCTCCCGGTTATCGACCTTGACGCTGCGGGGCTGGCCGTTGAGTTCATAGAAGACGCGCACCGCCCCCTCGTCGTCTGTCTCGCCGATGGCAACGCAGCGCATCACGAGGCTCAGGCCGCGCTCCAGTTCGATGGTCACTTCCCGGCCTGGCGACAGCCCGTAGAAATAGACATCCGTCGGCAACACCGAGACAGGCCCGAATCTCATGCGGCGTTCCGCATGGTCGACGAACACCTTGGGATAGAGCATGTACGAGTGGAGTTCGGCCTCGGACAATTTCCAGCCGGTCGCGGCCTCGGCCCGGGTTCGCTCGGCAGCCAGGTCCGCCGGAGGCAGCGATGCGCCGGGACGCCCCTTGATGGGGGTCTTGCCCTTCAGCACCTTTGCCGCCAGTGCGGGCGGGAAACCGCCGGGCATCTCGCCGAGTTCGCCACGAAACAATCCGACAACGGAATCCGGAAAGGCCACCTCCCGTTCCGGGTCTTCCACATCGGCGCGGGACAGGCCGCTCGAGACCATCACCAGGGCAAGGTCGCCGACCACCTTCGAGGTCGGCGTGACCTTGACGATGTCGCCGAACATGCGGTTGACGTCCGCGTAGGTGCTTGCAACCTCGTGCCAGCGTTCCGAGAGGCCGAGTGCGCGGGCCTGTTCGCGGAGATTGGAGAACTGTCCGCCCGGCATTTCATGCAGGTAGACCTCCGAGGCGGGGGAGCGGAGATCGGGCTCGAAAGCCGCGTAGCGGGAGCGGACGGCTTCCCAGTAGTCCGAGAGTTCGCGGGTTCTGTCCGGATCGAGGCCGGTGTCTCGCGGTTGCCGTTGCAGGGCCTCGACCACGGAGCCGAGACAGGGCTGGGAGGTGAACCCCGACATGCTGTCCATGGCGAGGTCGATGGCGTCTACGCCCGCATCGACCGCTGTCAGCAGGCTCGCGGCAGCTATGCCCGATGTGTCGTGGGTGTGCAAATGTATGGGAAGTCCGGTATCCGACTTGAGCACCTCGACCATTTCGCGCGCGGCCGCAGGCTTGAGCAGACCCGCCATATCCTTGATTGCGAGTATGTGGATACCTGCATCGCGAAGCGCACCGGCCATGTTCCGGTAGTAGTCCAGGTCGTATCGGCCCCGGTTCGGATTGTGGATGTCGGCGGTGTAGCACATCGCCGCCTCGCAGATCGCCCCGTTGTTTCGAACCGCATCGATGGCGATCGTCATGTTTTCGACCGAGTTCAGCGGGTCGAAAATGCGGAACAGGTCGATACCGTTTTCCACCGCCTGAGCGACGAATCCCCGCACCACGTTGTCCGGATAGTTGGTGTATCCCACCGTGTTTGACGAACGCAGCAGCATCTGCAGCAGGACATTGGGGATGCTGGCCCGCAATATGCGAAGCCGTTCCCAGGGGCATTCGCCCAGGAACCTGAGCGCCACGTCGAAGGTGGCTCCGCCCCAGCACTCCAGCGAAAACAGCTCCGGCAGGTTGCGGGCATAGGCCGGGGCTGCCCGGGCCATGTCGAAGGTGCGCATGCGCGTCGCCAAGAGCGACTGGTGTGCATCGCGCATCGTGGTGTCGGTGATCAGGACCCGATCCTGTTCGAGCATCCAGCCGGCTACCGCTTCGGGGCCCCGGGCGTCCAGTATCGTCTTCGCGCCGTCGGCGCGGGCGCCGGTGCGTAGTGCCGGTACCCGCGGATTCCGGGCGTGCGCGGGCGGGGTAGGGCGCCCGGTCACGTCGCGATGGCCATTGACCGTGACCTCGGCCAGGTAGCGAAGCAGGCGGCTCGCCCGGTCGCGGGGCCTCGGAAAGTCCAGCAACTCGGGATGTTCGTCGATGAACCGGGTGGTGACGGTTCCGTTACGGAAGGTTTCGTGACCGACCAGCCGCTCCAGAAACGCGATGTTGGTGGCAACGCCCCGCACCCGGAATTCCCGTAGTGCCCGCTGCATGCGATCGATGGCAGGTGCCCGGCTCTGCCCCCAGGCGGTGACCTTTTCCAGCAGGGAATCGTAGTGGCGGGTGATGACCGCTCCGGAATAGGCCGTGCCGCCGTCCAGGCGGATCCCGAACCCGGTAGGAGCCCGGTAGGCGGTGAGGCGCCCGTAATCTGGAATGAACCGGTCCAGCGGGTCCTCGGTCGTGATCCGGCATTGCAGCGCGTGACCGCGCAGCACGATGTCTTCCTGGGCAGGGCAGGCGGCGTCCGCGTGGGCGCCGATGGTCGCCCCTTCGGCAACGCGAATCTGCGCCTGAACCAGGTCGATACCCGTTACCTGTTCGGTCACCGTATGCTCTACCTGGATACGCGGATTGACCTCGATGAATTGGAACTGACCGGTGTCCAGGTCGTGCAGGAACTCGACGGTGCCGGCGTTGACATAACGGGCGT
This sequence comes from Candidatus Azophilus sp., assembly GCA_965220425.1. GTDB lineage: Bacteria > Pseudomonadota > Gammaproteobacteria > Pseudomonadales > Azotimanducaceae > Azophilus. The sequence goes on from OZ244830.1 coordinate 2,557,036, forward strand.
GCCGGGCGATTCGCAGCGCGTGACCGGCGAGTTGTTCCCGTTCGTTGGAACTCAGCCCCGGTGCCGGCGCGCACTCGACGATCTTCTGGTTGCGCCGCTGCACGGAGCAGTCCCGCTCGAAGAGGTGCACCACGGTGCCGTCGCCATCCCCGAGGATCTGGACCTCCAGATGACGCGCCCGCCCGATAAAACGCTCGAAATATATACTGTCCTTGCCGAACGCCACTGCCGCCTCCCGCCGCGCGGCCAGGCAGGCATCCGCGAATTTGTCCGCATGGGCGACCCGCCGCATGCCCCGGCCGCCGCCGCCCCAACTCGCTTTGATGATTCCGGGAAAACCGACCCCGGATGCCAGTTCCAGGGCCGCATCGACTTCGTCGGGGAGCGCATCGGTAGCGGGAACGGTGGGTACGCCCACGCACGCGGCAGCTTCTCGCGCGGACACCTTGTCGCCGAGCAGCCGCAGCGTATCGGGACGCGGCCCGATAAAGGCAATGCCCGCCTCGGCGCAGGCCTCGGCGAATTCCGGCGATTCGGACAGGAAGCCGTAGCCGGGATGGATGGCGTCGCTGCCCGTCTCGCGAGCGATGCGGATGATGTCGTCGATGGAGAGGTACGCGGTGACCGGCCCCAGTCCCTGGCCGATGCAGTAGGACTCGTCGGCCTTTGAGCGATGCAGCGCGAGGCGGTCCTCTTCGGCGAACACCGCAACCGTCGCCTTGTTCATCTCGTTCGCGGCGCGCAGGATGCGGATGGCGATCTCGCCGCGATTGGCGACCAGTATCCTTGTAAATCGGCTCACCGGTTCCCGTTCCCCACGGATTTCGCGCTATTGAACCAGATTCCATGGAACCTGGTTAGAACATTGAGGCCTGAGATGTCGTTAATTTGCAACAGCGGAGTCGCAATGGCGCGGCCCCCGGACTTCGCCGCGCTCGATGGTGGCGCCGTCCGTCGCGCCCCAGCCGAAATCGGGGAACGCGACGACATAGCGCCCGTCAGCGGACAAGAATCAGCTCCTTCTGTGGCGGCGACAGGTATTCCACGCCGTCTTCGGTCGCGACGGCTTCTTCGTGGTCCCACCAGAGCAGGTATCGATCCTTGCCCGCTTCGCCCTCCGAGGGCATGTAGAAGAAATACTCCAGCACGAAATGGTGATTCGGGGCCAGCGGAATATCCTTCGACCAGTCGGGGCCGTAGGAGCCGATGCGCGGCGCCAGATAGTTCTCTACCGACCAGGGACGGGTGCCCTTCGTCTGGCCATGGGCATCGATGCTGAGGTGGGTTTTTCCGGGATCGAAGCCGGCGGCAGAGGCCGATCAGTACCAGCAGGCGTCGGCAATCCGATCGCCTTTTCACTGAACGCATGGTTTCCTGCACCGGTTGACAGGGCCGTTTTTGCATTGCATCGCGCGGCGGAGCGTATATGATCCGCGCCCCTGTTGACGGGCGAGCGGCCCATCGCCGATCCGCGACTTCCGCTCCGGTAATTACATTGCGAAACGCCCCGGCTTGGCCGTTGGGGCGTTTTTCGTTCTGGGAGAAGGCATGTACATCTGGACTCCGCATCGGTGGCGCCGTTCCCTGGAGTTTGGCCGGCTATGCCGCTGAGTCACTCGCTGCGTTCGGTTTCATCGCTGCTGCTCGGCACCGCGCTGCTCATGATGGGCGGCGGCGCGCTGTCTACGGTGCTCGCCTTTCGCATGGGCGCGGCGGAACAGCCGCCGTGGGCGGTGGGCATGGTGATGTCCATGTACTACGCGGGCTTCGCGCTCGGCACCGCCCATGGCCATAAACTGATTGCCGGTGTCGGCCATATCCGGGCCTTCGTGGCGCTCGGGTCGATGATGTCCGCGGCCACCCTGGCCCATGCGTTCATGGTCGATCCCTGGCTCTGGGGCGTGCTGCGCCTGTTGGTGGGTATGTGCGCCGTCGGCATGTTCATGTGCACGGAGAGTTGGGTCAACCAGCGCTCCGAGAACAGCACCCGCGGACAGATTTTCGCCCTTTACCAGATCACCGTCTATCTTGCCCAGGGCGCGGGTCAGTTCCTGATCAACGTACCCGATGAAACCGGGTTCGTCGTCTATCTGCTGACTTCCATCCTGATGTCGCTGGCCATCGTGCCCGTTGCCGTAACCCGCGTCGAAGCGCCGCCGCTGCCGTCCCAGGTCCGGTTCCGCTTCATGCGCCTGTGGGAGACTTCGCCGACCAGCATGACCATCGCCTTCGGCTGCGGTGTGATCCTCGGCGCCTTTTACGGCGTCGGCCCCTTGTTCGCCCAACTGGTCGGTCTCGATACGCAGCGGACAGCGGCGTTTATGGGCACCGTCATCGTCGGCGGCCTGGTTCTGCAGTGGCCGATGGGCAAGCTGTCGGATGTCGTCGACCGGCGCAAGGTCATTCTCGGGGTGGCCGCGGGTACTGCCGCGGCATGCGTCGCGTTGATGGGTTTGTCCGTCGATTCCGGTGCGGCACTGTTGCTGGTGGGCGCCCTGTTCGGGGGAATGGCCTTTACGCTTTACCCGCTGGGTGTCGCCTATGCTTTCGACTGCGTGGGTTTTGACGACTTCGTGCCCACGTCGGGTGGCCTGATCATGGCTTTCGGGCTCGGCGCGGCGGGCGGGCCGGCAGCAGCCTCGCTGTTCGTCGCTACCGGCGGGGCCGGCGGCCTGTTCTTCTTCTGCGGACTCGTTGCGCTGGCGATCGCTGGTTTCGTCGTCTGGCGCATGACGGTTCGCGACACACCGCCCGTAGACGATCAGAGCGATTTCCAGGCGATGCCGCGCACCTCCCAGGTCATCTATGAAATCGACCCGCGTCACGAGGATGCCCGTTAGCCCCCGCGTTAACGCGTACATCGGCTATGACGTCCGCAGTCATCTGGACGCTGTCGTCCCACGCCTCCGCCGTGCGGGGTTGGAAGCCTCTGCAGCCTCCACATCGGGGACCCGGGGGGCGTTGCTTGACATAAAGCGAGGGAGCAACATGATTGGTGGGTTTTCGGGATTGCTCCGGAACCGAAAGGACAGGAATGGCAGATTTCCAAAGGGACAGGGTGATAGTCGTTGGCCGGCCGCCCAAGCTCCACCAAAAAAGTGATGAGGTGCAGCGCGAGTCAGGCATCGCCGGGTTCGGGGAGCCGCAGGAATAGATGCGCTTTCGGGCTTCCCTTTCGGTGGTCGCCTCGATTTCAGTTGCCGTGTCGGGGGGGTGCGCTTCGAACCTGACGCTGAACGCGTTTCTGGAAGAAAGCACGCTTTGCTACGACCGCACCCGCCAACCCCAGACCGCGGTGGTCGATGCGCACCTGCACTTCCGCCCGTTCGGTGGCCCGGCGCTGCCGTTCGAGGAAGTGGTTTCCTACCTCGAGCGCAGCGGCGTGCGCTTCGTTATGGTCATGGGGATCGGGCAGACACTGCCGGCGGCCTCCGCATGCACCTACTACCTGAACTGTCCCGGCACCCCGGTGGAGCCGACCCTCAAGAACGATTTCACCAATGCCGCCGCCTTCGTCTCGACATCACGCCCCGAAATTCACATGATCCTGTCGATGACGTTTCCAGACCTGGCTCGGCCCAACTCGGTGTTGTGGGGCATGCAACTGCTGGACCGGGAGTATCCCGGAACCTTCCGGTGGATGGGCGAGGTCAACCTCGTCAAGCAGGCACTGTTCAATAATGGCCACGAACCCGTAGCCGCCGCGGCGCTGGCCGATTGGGGCGCCTTCATGGAGGTGTTGCGGGCGAGGAATATCCCGCTGGCGATCCATGCCGACCTCGGCAACGACGAGGACCCCACCGCCTACCTGGCCCTGATCGAGGAGATGCTGGATTCCTATCCGGGCAATTCGATCGTCTGGATGCACATGGGCCTGTCCCGGGAACTGGTTCGCATGGACCCGGAACGCCACATCGAAATCCTGAAGTCGCTGCTCGACCGCTATCCGCGGCTGATGCTGGACCTCTCCTGGCGGGTGATCGACGAAAACTACTTTGCCGATCCGGATATCCGGGCGCACTATGTCCCCTTTCTGAACGAGTACTCCCGGCGCGTTGTCCCGGGTACGGATTTCGTTGCTTCGCACAGGAAGACATTCCGGAAATATCGCGATGACCTCGAGGTCACCAGCCGCATCTACAGGTACCTGAACGACACCGCGTTCCGGAATATCGCCCTCGGCCAGAACTATTTCGAGTTGCTCGGTCTGGATTACCGGGCTCCGCCGGTGTGTAATCGCCGCCCCTGACTCCGGACAGCCACGTGACGTGACCGATCCCGTGTTCATCGTCGACTACGACGCGGGCAACCTGCGTAGCGTGCAGCGTGCCTGTGCGGAAATCGGCGTGCGCGCCGTCATCGGCAGCGACCCGGCCCGCCTGCTCGATGCCGAGCGGGTGATCTTTCCGGGCGTGGGCGCGGCGGGCAGCGCCATGCGCAGCCTGCGCGGGGCGGGGCTGGATGCCGCCCTGAAATCCGCCATCGAGGTGGGCAAACCGGTACTGGGCATCTGCCTCGGCCTGCAGATTTCGATGGAACACTCCGAGGAGCAGGACACCCGGACCCTCGGCATCGTGCCCGGTACCGTCAAGCGGTTCCGGTTCGACCGGCCGGAACTCAAGATTCCGCACATGGGCTGGAACGAGGTACGGCCGGTCAAGGCGCACCCGCTGCTGGAAGACATCGAGCCGGGCGACGAGTTCTATTTCGTGCATGGTTACTACCCGGCGCCGACCCGCGACGAAGACGTATGCGCGCTGACCGACTACGAAACGGAGTTCGCCTCGGCCGTAGGCCGGGGCAGCTATTTCGCCACCCAGTTCCACCCGGAAAAGAGCGGCCGGGTCGGGCTGCGCCTGCTCGAAAAGTTCGCGCGCTGGTCGGGACGGTCAACCCCATGAGGCCGGTCAGGGTTGAATCGATCGTTCCCGTCCCGCGATCGCCAGGTCTGCCGCCGTGCTGAGCAAGCGCCTGATCGCCTGCCTGGATGTGCGCGACGGCAAGCTCGCCAAGAGCATCAGGTTCGTCAATACCCGGGATATCGGCGACCCGGTGGAAAAGGCCCGGGAATACTACGCCGACGGGCTCGACGAACTGGTTTTCTACGATATCACGGCCTCCAGCGACAACCGGTCGATCATGCTCGATGTAGTGGAAGCGGTTGCCCGGGAAGTGTTCATTCCCCTTTCGGTGGGCGGCGGGGTCCGATCCGTGGCGGACGCCACGGACTTGCGGCTGGCCGGCGCCGAGAAGATCAACGTCAACACCGCGGCGGTCAAGCGGCCGTCACTGATTGCGGAATGCGCGGAGGCCATCGGCGATCAGAACGTGGTGCTGTCCATGGACATCCGCCGGGTGGAACGCGGCGACCGCTTCCCGTCGGGATACGAGATCGTCATCGACGGCGGCCGTACGCCGATGGGCATCGATGCCCTCGAATGGGCGTTGCAGGGTGAGCGGCTCGGGGCCGGTGAACTGGTGGTCAACTCGATCGATGCCGACGGTACCCGGAACGGTTACGAATTGCGGCTCACCGCCATGATCGCCGGGGCCGTACGCATACCGGTTATCGCTTCGGGCGGCGCCGGAGAACCCCGTCATCTTGGCGAAGCGCTGACCGAGGGGGGTGCGGATGCGGCGCTGGTGGCATCCATGGTGCACTATGGCGAGTATTCGGTGAGCGAACTCAAGCGTTATCTGCACGCCCAGGGCGTAAAGATGCGCATGTCATGGTAGGTCGCCACCGGTCGGGCCCAGCCCGAGCCGAAGCACAGCTTCGGCAGGTGGCGACGCCCCGCAACTGGGTTGCGGGGCCGTTGTGTCGAGCAACCCGAGATTCCGAACGAAGAATATCCGTTGGCGGGCCGAAGCACAGCTTCGGCAGGTGGCGACGCCCCGCAACTGGTTGCGGGGCCGTAATATGAAATACTCACCCCTGCCGAACACAGAAAATCCGCGTAAGAGGACTTTTACGATGAAAGCCATCCTCATCGAAGATCAAAAGCTCATCTGGCGGGAAGCGCCGGAGCCGGTAGTCACCCCCGGTACGGTAAAAATCGCGGTCAAGGCCAGCGCCGTCAACCGGGCCGACCTCATGCAGGCTTTGGGGCGCTATCCGCCGCCACCCGGCGCCAGCGAGGTGCCCGGCCTCGAATGCTCCGGGGAGGTCGTCGAAGTGGGCGACGGCGTCAAGCGGGTTGTGCCGGGCGATTCCGTCTGCGCCCTGCTTGCCGGCGGCGGCTACGCGGAAACCGTCGTGGCCCCGGCCGGCCAGGTGCTGCGCAAACCGAAGGGACTCGGTCTGCTGGAATCCACGGCCCTGCCCGAAGTGTTCGCCACGGCCTATCTCAATCTCTACGGCGAAGCCGGCCTCGCGACCGGCGAGCGGGTACTGTTGCACGCGGGTGCAAGCGGCGTGGGGACCGCCGCGATACAACTGTGCCGCGAGAGCCATAATCCCTGTTACGTCACGGTGGGCAGCCAGGCCAAGCTGGAACGATGCATCGCCCTGGGCGCTTCGGGCGGCGCGAACCGCCATGACGGGTCCTTTGCGGATCAGGTTCCTGAGTGGACCGACGGGGAGGGTTTCGATGTCATTCTCGACCCGGTGGGAGCGGGTTATCTCGCCGGCAATCTGGCGAGCCTGCGCCTGGACGGCCGCCTGATCTCGATCGGGCTGATGGGCGGTGCGCAGGCCGAGTTGAACATGGCGCTGCTGCTGATGAAACGATTGCGCATCATCGGCTCAACCCTCCGGGCACGCAGCATCGCGGCCAAGTCGGCGGTCATGGACGGTCTGCAGCGGGACCTTTGGCCGAAAATCGAGAAAGGCAACATACAACCCATCATCGAAACCGTGATTCCCATGCCCGAGGCACAGCGCGCCCACGAACTGGTTGCAGGCAACGATACGGTCGGAAAGGTATTGCTGGAGCTGTAACCGCAGCAATCGCTACGGCTTGACGCGACCCGTGCATCCTTCGAACAGGCCTTCAAGCCGTGCCATGCACTCGCGCAAGTCGGCTACGTCACGGCGCAGCATGGCCAAGCTCGGCACGATCAGCCCCCCAAGCGCGAGACCCACTCCCACGATGATGCAGAGTATTGCAAGCGGTTCCGTGTTAATGGCTAACGCTCCGTGAATCTATTGCTTGCGGTCAGCGGCTTGCGTCATGAGAACACTTTCCAGAGGATCGCAACGGTGCAGGCCAGGTTGAAGCCGATCATCCAGGAATGCAGGCGTTGAACGGTCTTTAACTCCTGAATGTCCTTGTTAGCCACCAGGTTTTCAGCGGCCAGGGCGGCGGCAGCCTCATGGGCCTTGTCTTCCGGCACACCGGCCGAGCGAAACGCCTTGAATACTTCAGAGATAACCACCGTCATCGCGGCATTATAGGCCGAACAGGGAGATCGAAAGTAAGGAACGTTGCCCTGACTGGCGTACGAGTTCGCCGATTGGGCCTACGCCAAAGAGTCCAGTTGCACGTTCAGCGCTGCTAGCGCATTGTGCGCGTCGGACGCCCTGGTCCTTTCCTTTTCGACGATTGCAGGTGGAGCGTTCTGAACGAATTTCTCGTTGCCGAGTTTCCCTTCAATGCGTTTCAGTTCCTTGTGTCTGCGCTCGATTTCCCTGTTGATCCGCGCGCGCTCGGCCTCGATGTCGATCAAGCCGGCGAGCGGCGCCATGACCTTGAGTTCGCCTACCAGCGCCAGCGCATTGGCCGGGGGCCGCTCGCCCGAGGGAAGCCAGTCGATCGAACGTACCTTCGCCAGCCGCTTCAGCAGGCGGCCCGAGGTCGCGGCCAGGTCGCGGTCCCGGGTGTCGCCGCCCTGTAACAGCACGTCGATCTCCCTGCCCGGCTTGATGCCCGCTTCGCCGCGGATGTTGCGCAAGGCGGTGACCACGCCCTTCAACCAGTCGATGGACGCTTCCGCCTCCGGGTCCGCGGGAAGATCGCTGCTCCGCGGGAAGGATTCCAGCATGATGCTCGGCCCCTCCTTGCCCAGCAGGGGCGCCACGTCGCGCCAGATCGTCTCCGTGATGAAGGGCAGGATGGGATGGGAAACCCTGAGCAGCAGTTCGAGTACCGTCACGAGGGTGCGGCGTGCGCCAGTCTGCCGTTCCGGGCCCGCGCCCTCGTCCCAGAGCAGGGGCTTGGTCAATTCCAGGTACCAGTCGCAGTACTCGTGCCAGGCGAACTCGTAAATCGCGTTGGCGTACAGATCGAAACGGTAGGTCTCCACCGCAAGACGGCAGTCTTCCACGAGCCGGTTTGCCCGTGACAGGATCCAGCGATCGGCCAGGCCGAGTTCAGCGGCACCGTCCAGGGGATGTTCGCGGGCGTTCATCAGCACGAACCGGGCCGCATTCCACAATTTGTTGCAGAAGTTTCGATACCCCTCGGTTCGGTTCAGATCGAAGCGCACGTCGCGGCCGGTTGAGGCCAGCGCGCAACAGGTGAAGCGTAGCGCGTCCGCGCCGAACGAGGGAATCCCGCCTGGAAATTCCTTGCGAGTGGTAATGTCGATGTCCGCCGCCATCTGTGGCTGCGTGAGGTGTTCCGTGCGTTTGCTTACGAGGTTTTCGAGCCCTATGCCGTCGATCAGGTCCAACGGATCCAGTCCGTTTCCCTTGGTCTTCGACATCTTCCGGCCTTTCGCATCTCGAACGAGCCCGGTGACATAAACCTTGCGGAACGGCACTTCCCCCATGAACTTCAGGGTCATCATGATCATGCGGGTGACCCAGAAGAAGATGATGTCGTGCCCGGTCACCAGGACATCGTTGGGATGAAACCGCTCCACGTCGTCTGTCTCGTGCGGCCAGCCAAGCGTGGCGAAGGTCCACAGGGCGGAGGAAAACCAGGTATCGAGCACGTCCTCGTCCCGGGTCAGGGCGACCTCGTCGCCCAGGTTGCCCCTGCGGCGCGCTTCCGCTTCCGTGCGGCCGACGTGGATGTTGCCTTCGCCGTCGTACCAGGCGGGAATGCGGTGCCCCCACCAGAGTTGCCGGCTGATGCACCAGTCCTGGATATCGCGCATCCAGGCGTGGTAGACATTGGCGTACTGGTTGGGGACGAACTCGATATCGCCCTTCTCGACCGCGGCCACGGCGGGCTCGGCAAGGGGCGCGATGCTCACGAACCACTGATCGGTCAGCCAGGGCTCGACGACCGCTTCGGAGCGGTCGCCCCGGGGCACCGTCAGCCGGTGGGGCTCCACGCCATCGAGCAGGCCCTGTTCTTCCAGGTCGGCGACGATGCGCCTGCGCGCCTCGAAACGGTCGAGGCCCCGATAGGCTTGGGGCGCGTTTTCGTTGATCGCCGCCCTGGCGGTGAAGATATTGACCAGCGGCAGCTTGTGCCGCGCGCCGACCTGGTTGTCGTTGAAGTCGTGCGCCGGGGTGATCTTGACGCAGCCGGTGCCGAACCCGGGGTCTACGTAGTCATCGGCGACGATGGGGAGCTTCCGGCCGACCAGGGGCAGCGCAGCGGTCTTGCCGACGAGGTCCCGATAGCGCTCATCGTCCGGATGCACCGCCACCGCGGTATCGCCCAGCATGGTTTCCGGCCGCGTGGTCGCGACGACCAGGTAGTCCTTGCCGTCGACCGTCCTGGCGCCATCGGTCAAGGGGTAGCGGAAGTGCCACAGATGGCCTTCTTCCTCGCGGTTGTCGATTTCGAGGTCGGAAATGGCGGTAGCCAGTTCCGGGTCCCAGTTCACCAGCCGCTTGCCCCGGTAGATCAGCCCCTCGTCGTACAGGCGCACGAACACCTCGATGACCGCATTGGCGAATCCTTCGTCCAGGGTGAAGCGGTCCCGGGACCAATCGACCGACGAACCCATGCGGCGCAACTGTTTCGAGATTTTGCCCCCTGCCTGTTCCTTCCATCGCCACACCCGTTCGACGAAGGCATCGCGACCGACCTCCCGGCGCGTCTTGCCTTCGCCGTTCAACTGGCGTTCCACGAGCATTTGAGTGGAGATGCCCGCGTGGTCGGTGCCCATCTGCCAGAGGGTGCGCCGGCCGTTCATGCGGTGGTAGCGAATCAGGGCATCCATGAGCGTGTGCTGAAAGGCGTGCCCCATGTGCAGGCTGCCCGTTACGTTGGGGGGCGGAATGGCGATGCAGTAACTGTCGCCGTCGCCGGCCGGCGCGAAGTAGCCGGCGGATTCCCACTCTGCGTAAAGTTCGCGCTCTATGGCGTGGGGGTCGAAACTGCGCTCCATGTCAGTGCGCTTCCCAGTCGTCCAGTTCGTGGTGGAACAGCGGGTAGCCGCGATCCCGGTAGTACCGGTACCGTTGACGGCCGCTCGCCCGCTGCTGGCCCACGACGATCTCCGCAATGCGGTCGAAGCGGCCGGGAAATGCCGGCACGTCGTCCGCCAGGTTGACGAGCAGCCCATCGGTCGGCAAACGGTCCGCGGAGTCCGCCGGCTGGCCGACGACCACGGCAGCGCCATCGGCCTCGGGCGTACCGAGCAGTCCGTGCGGTATCAGCCGGTTCGGGGGGTAAGCCCACAACAGCTCATCGACTTCACGGGCCTGGGCATCGGTTGCGGTGTGCAGGTAGGTGTGCCGGCCTTTCCGCATCGCCTTGACGGCGAGCCGGCAGGCAAAACGGTGCATGGCCGTCTGCTCCACGTCCTGGAGGATATAGAAATCCACCCGCGTCACGCGGCGGCATCCAGGAGGTATTTGAATAACAGGGCAACCGGGCGGCCTGTTGCGCCGCTTCGGGCGCCACCCAGGAAGGCGCTGCCCGCCACGTCCAGATGCGCCCAGGAGTAGTTTTCCGCAAACCTCGAAAGGAAACAGGCGGCGACGATGCTGCCACCGCCGTCGCCGCCTACGTTGGCCATGTCGGCGAAGTTGCTGTCGAGACCGGATTGGTATTCCGGCCACAGCGGCATCCGCCAGGCGCGGTCGCCGGTCCATTCGCCGGCATCGACCAGGGCCGCGGCCAGCGCGTCGTCGTTGGCGTAGACGGCGCTGGCGTGGTGCCCGAGCGCCGTGATGCAGGCGCCGGTGAGGGTCGCCACATCGATTACGGTCCTGGGCTTGTAACGGCCGGCGTAGGACAGCGCATCGCACAACACCAGCCGGCCCTCGGCGTCCGTGTTCAATATCTCCACGGTCTTGCCGGAATGGGTCCTGACGATGTCGCCGGGGCGGGTCGCATTGCCATTGGGCATGTTCTCGGCAGCCGCGAGGATGGTGACCAGGTTGACCGGCAACTCCGCCTCGACCGCCGCCCGGGTCGCTCCGAGAACCGAAGCGGCGCCGCACATGTCGAACTTCATTTCGATCATGGCTTTCGGCGTCTTCAGGCTGATGCCGCCGGTGTCGAACGTGATGCCCTTGCCGATCAACGCGATGGGCGGCTCCTTGGCCGTGCCGCCCCTGTAGTTGACGATGATCATGCGGCCCGGTTTGGCGCTGCCCGTGGAGACGGCCATGAAGGCTCCCATCCCGAGTTCGGTCATGCGCCGCTCATCGAGCGCGCTGACCGAGACGTCGGCGGCCTTGCCGAGTTTGCGGGCTTCTTTCAGCAGATAGTTGGGGTCGCAGACGTTGGGCGGCTGGTTGCCCAGATTGCGGGCGAGTTCCAGGCCGGTCTGCAGCGCTTGCCCTTCCCGGACGGCCCTGGCGATACTGGTCCTGTTGCGGGCATCGGCATGGATCTGAATGCGGGCCAGCCGCGGACGGTCGGCCTCGGATTTGTGTTCGTGAAACCGATAGAGTGCGAGCGACATCTCATAAGTGCCGGTGAACGCCCGCCAGTAGGGGTCGCGGTTCTTTACCCGCACGGGCACCAGGTTCCACACGGCATTGCGTACCCCGGCAGCGGCGAGCCTCGCCAGATCGCGGGCGGTGCTGCGCACGATCTTCCTGAAATCCGCGGCCTCGACCGCGCCGTCGGCGCCGCCGGCCACCAGGATCCGTTTGACACGGCTCGCCCCCGGCAGCCGCACCGTGAGGTTGGCGCCGGCCTTGTTCTCGAAATCCTGTACCGCCGTATCGAACAGGGCGCCGGCGCCGAGTTCCCTGGCCGTTCGTCCGGCTGCCTGGAGGCCGCAGGCGAGGCAATGGGTTGCCGCGGTCAGGCTGCCGCTTTTCGTCGAATACTTCATAATCGGGCCGCTGAAGTTAACCGGCGATTCTAAGGCATGGTTGCTGCAAGGTATATCAACCGGGAACTGCTCCTGGTATTCGCCGTGACGGCCCTGGTGTTGCTGGTGGTGGCCGTCGGCGGCCGCTTCATCGGCTACCTGCAGGATGCCGCGGCCGGCAAGTATGCCGCCGAGGGGCTTGTCGACATTCTGCGCCTGCGCATGCCGGGTTTCCTGCAGCTTCTGCTGCCGTTTGCGTTCTACATTGCGGTGCTGCTGACATTCTCCCGGTTGCACGCGGATCGGGAAATGGCCGTGCTGCAATGTGGCGGCCTGAGCCCGGCAAGGCTGCTGAAGTGGATTGCGGCGCCGCTCGCGGTCATGGTCGGCGTGACGGGCTGGCTGTCATTGCAGGTCACGCCGGCCAGCAACGCCGCCCTTGCCGCATTGCTGACGGAACAGCGCGCGCGCACCGCATTCGATGCGGTGAACCCGGGACTGTTCAACGTATTCGACCGGGACAGCCGCGTTGTCTATGCCGAGTCGGTCAGCGAGGACCGGGGGACGCTGACCGATGTATTCATCTCCGACTACCGGTCCGGCCAGCCCGTCGCCACCGTCTGGGCGAGGCAGGGCAGGCAATACCTCGACGAGCGAACCGGCAGCCGGTTCCTGGTGCTCAGGGACGGCCGGCGCTATCTCGGCAACAGCGGTGCGAAGAACTACCGCATCACCCGGTTCGAAACCCTGAGTCAACGCATTGCCGAAGATCGGCGGCCGCCCCGGCGCATCGACGAGGACGCCGTGCCCACCTTTGCCCTGTGGGAGCGTGGCGATGCGGCGGCCATGGCGGAACTGCACTGGCGGGCGGGACTGCCGGTCTTCTGCCTGGTCAGCACGCTGTTGGCGATTGGGATCGCGAGAGCGAGGCCGCGGCAGGGCCGGTTCGCGCGGGTGGTGCCCGCGGTGCTGGTGTTGCTCGCGTACTACTTCCTTCTGCTCGCCAACCGGGGCGCGCTGGCGGAGGGCGTCCTGCCGCCCACGGCCGGGCTATGGCCGGCGCACGCGCTGTTCTACGCGGCGGGGGCGTTCCTGTTTGCCCGCGCGGGCAGGCCGGTTGCGGCTTGATGCCGCCCGGACATCAGTATTGTGGGTGAGCGGTTGGGGATGGGCCGGATCGGCAGTTCGGACCGCCCGCCTGCCGGTTTGAGACGGCTGGCTTGCCTATCGTGGCTGGCATGAAACGGTTTGACCGCTATCTGTGTACAACGGTGCTGCTTGCCACCGGGGCGGTGTTCCTGGCGTTCATTGGCCTGCTCGCGGTCTTCGCTCTGATCGACGAGGCCGGCGAGGGAAAAGAGGGCTATTCGCTGACGGAAGCCCTGTTGTACGTGGCGCTGACCTTGCCGAGGCGAAGCTATGAGCTGCTGCCCTATGCCGTGTTTCTGGGTAGCCTCGTGGGGCTCGGGCATCTCGCGAGCCGCTGGGAACTCGCGACGCTGCGTGCGGCGGGCGTTTCGGTAGTCCGGCTTTTCGCTGGACTGGCCTGGGCGATACTGGGAATCGCGCTGCTGGGCGCCTCGGTGGGCGAGTGGGTCGCGCCGGAGGCCGAAGCGCGGGCGGAAGCGCGCAAGGCGCGGGCGTCCAGGGGAGGCGAGACGATATCCATTGCCGGCTGGTACCGGGAGGGACCGCTGTACATGCGGGTGGACGCCTTGTCCGCAGAGGGCGGCGTGATCGGAGTCCGACAGTATCGGCTGGATGGCGCCGGGGCGCTGAGACGGGTCCGCGAGGCGGCGGGCGGCTCGTACGTGGCGGGCGATATACCGCACTGGGTACTGCACGATGTCGTGGAGACGCGCATCGAGGACGGCGGCACGGATGTCGAGCGATTGCCGGAAGTGCGCTGGCTGGGTGAAATCGACCCGCGGCTGTTGAGCGAGCGCACGCTGGTGGATCCCCGGCGGCTATCGATCGGCAACCTGTACTACCGGATCGGCTACATGGAGCGGGAAGGGCTCGATGCGAGTGCGTACAGGCTCGCGTTCTGGAGCAAGTGCCTGCAACCGGCCGCCATATTCGGGTTGGTGTTGCTGGCGCTCTCGTTCGTGATCGGGCCATTGCGCGCAACCGGCATGGGAGTGCGCATCAGCGCCGGCATCGTCGTGGGGCTCTGCTTCAAGTACCTGCAGGACCTGTTCGCGCCCATGAGCCAGGTCTACGGTCTCGAGGCTCCGGTCGCCGTGACTTTGCCGATCGTTGCCTGCTGGCTGATCGGATTCTGGGGCTTGCGCCGGGTGGCGTAGTGGGCGCATCTCAGTGCGCGCGATAGAGAATGCGGCTCCTGCTCCACAGGTCGGGCCAGGTTCTGTGTTCACGGTCGAACAGCGCCCACCAGTAGCCGAGCCCCAATGCGCCGAGTGAAATCATCGCTGCGAAGAATCTCACCGTTGCCTGATTGAGTGTGATGGCCCCGCCATCCCTGGATACCAGGCGCAGGCGCCATGCGCGCATGCCCGCCGTCTGGCCGGCGCGCAACCAGAACCAGGCAAAGAAGACATACGCTTCCAGGAAGAGCGCCGACTGTACCAGGGCGCCGTATACCGCCTCGCCGCCGTTGGCGGCCACCATGGCCAGTAGTGTGATCAGCCAGAGCGCAAGTACGAGGAGGCCATCGTAGATCATCGCGGCCAGGCGGCGGAGCAGCCCGGCCGGCGTGCCTTGGGGATCAGAAACTCGCCGTGTTGCCATCGACGTTGGCCGTGGCGCCGCAGAACTCCTCGGTTTGCATGGCCGAGATCGCCTCGGCGTCGGTGCAGTTGGCCCAGGCCCGTTCGCCGCCCGGCAGCCGCAGTGCGATATTCGCCACTTCGGGACCGCCTGCGCCATACACGACGCAGTAGCCTTCCACCTCCGCGCAACCGTCGTGTCGGGCAACGACTTCGCGAGGCGGGGCGGCGGCATCGATCTCGTTCTGCGGGTTCGCGTATTGAAAACCGTTGGCCGGGGGTTCGGTGGCGTACACGCCGAACGCGTGCGTGCTGAGATAGCCGCCGTTCGCGGTAATCAGCCCCCGGCTTCCCCGCGTTTCGCGCAGCAGTTCCGCCATGCGGGCAATGGAGTGCATGACGTAGTTGTTCAGCGGACCCCCGGCGAAGGTCAAACCGCCGGTAACCGTCAACGGCCGCGCGCAATCCAGGCCGAGTTCGGCGGCGGCCA
Organism: Candidatus Azophilus sp.; assembly: GCA_965220425.1. Lineage (GTDB taxonomy): Bacteria > Pseudomonadota > Gammaproteobacteria > Pseudomonadales > Azotimanducaceae > Azophilus. The sequence goes on from OZ244830.1 coordinate 2,572,369, forward strand.
CCTGTACGGCCAGGGGAAAGCAACTGTATACATCGATGAAGTCGAGGTCGTCCGGCGCCAGGTCCGCCAGTTCCAGCGCCCGGCCGCCGGCGATGCGGATCGCCGGAGAACTGTGGAAATTGTCCCGGTTCGAGGCGAGATGGTGATCTTGCCCGTCCGTGCCCGCCCAGGGATAGATCCACTTGTCCCGGGAAATGCCGAGCGCCGCCGCCTTCGCCTCGGAGCAAAGGATCAGCGCGGCTGCCTGGTCGACGTTGTTGTTGGCGTTCATGAGCTTGGGATAGGGAAAGGTCACCGCCCGGTTTGCAGGCGAAAGGGTGCGGATCTCTTCCGCGGACTTCGCTTCGCGGATCCAGGCGTGGGGATTGGATGCCGCTACCCGGCTGAAGCCGGCCCAGAGTTCCGAGATGCGTTCCAGGTGCGCCTCGACATCCTCGCCGAGATGGTGGCGGCGCGCGGTTTCGAAGATCGCGTACATCTGCGATGCCCGGCGGATGCCCAGGCCGAGTTCCACCGGGTGGCCCATTTCGCCGTCCTTGCCGATGTAGAGGTCGGGCGTGCCGCCGATCTGCCGCCATTCGAGTTTCACCCCGGCCCGGCGCGCCCGGGCCTGGCTGTAGCCGCACTCGGCGCCGGTCATGACGATGACATCGTGCCGGCCCGCCTGTATGTCCAGGGCCGAGGTGTTCAGCACCGTTTGCACGTAGTTCCCGCCGAACGGCGTCAGGGCCGTTTCCGCGCCGCTGTTGCCGATCGCCTCGCAGACGGCGCGAGCGGGATTCTCGTAGCGCCAGAACCCCCGGATCACCCGAACCGACCCGGCCTGGTCCAACAGCGCGGGACTGCCCGCATCGTCGGCCGCGGCGCGCAAGGCGTCGACCATGAGGTGCAAAGGCTCGCGCGCTTCGGCGGGGTGGCGCACCCGCTGCTCGAGTTGACCGATGCCGACAAGGACAGGGTTTTGCACGGGAAGACTCCTCGAACTCGAAGCGCCGCATGATAGCGCGTGGGAGTCTTGCGGGGCGATGCCGCGAACGAAGGCAGGGGGCGCGGCGGGCAAGCGCATGAATCCTGTTGCGCCCGTCCGGGGCGGGCGCAGGTATTGCGCGAGCGCCCGGCAATTCCTGGCGCACCTGTTTCGAAGTAAGCTATGCGCCGCCCGAGGAGAATCGTGAACGCGCTCAAATCGTACAGCCGCGCCCTGTTGCTTGTTTTGCCGCCGCTCATGTTCGCCGCGCCCGGCCACGCCTTTCAGTGGAGCAACACCGAACTGCATCTTCAATACGGCAACCTGGAGGTGCCGACCTTTGCCGGCGGCGGCGATGCGACCCATCTCATTTACACCCTGCAGCATGCCAGCGGCTGGAAATACGGCGACAACTTCCTGTTTGTCGATGTCATGGATGCCCGGCACCCGGTGTTCCAGGACGCCGATATCTACGGCGAGTGGTACTCGAATTTCAGCCTCGGCAAGATCGCCGGCAACAAGCCGGGCGGCGGGATCGTAACGGATATCGGCTTCATCGCGGGCATCAACTACGCCGACGACGCCAAGGTCAGAAAGTACGCCGCGGGCGTGCGCCTGGCCCTCGATCTCCCCGGATTCGCGTTCGCCAATCTCGACACGTTGGCGCTGTTCGACGGCAGCAGGGGCGTCGCGGCGGGCGGTGCGCCGAAAGAAGACGAAACCTTCACGATCGATTTCAATTTCGGACGCCCGTTCAAGATCGGCGGATCCAGTTTCAGCCTCCAGGGGCACATCGAGTACAGGCACGGTCCCGACAACGAAATCGGCGGCAAGGCCAAGTCATGGATTCTGGCCCAGCCGCAACTGCGCTGGAATCCCACCGACCGTATCGCCGTGGGGATCGAATACCAGTTCTGGTTGAACAAGCTTGGCGACGGCGCCACCGACGAGAGCGCCGTGCAGGCATTGCTGGTCTGGAAGCTTTGAAGCGGAATCCCGACTTCATTGCGTGTGGCGGCGGTGGACGTTCAACGCATCGGTAGAGCGCACCGGCGGTGTTACTCGATGCCAAATATCCTGTGGCCGCCCACAATTTTGCCGATCTGGGAAATCTTGACACGTTTTCTTGCTGAGCATCATTATGCGATTGACCGAATATTGCCGAGTTGGAGGCAAAACCCGTGTTTAACTCGATAGGAGAAATTCCGGCGGTGGCCGCGAAAACGTACGGCGACAAGACCGCTTTGATCGTTCCGGATCGCAAGATGTCATTCAATGAGCTCGACGGGTTGTCGAATCGCTGTGCAAATGCTCTGCTGAATCTGGGGGTGAAGTCCGGCGACCGGGTCACCTTGTACTCGGGCAATTCCTGGGAGTGGATGGTCGGCTATTACGGCGCCCTCAAGGCTGGAGCGGTAATCAATCCGATCAATGTGATGTTGACCCCCCGGGAAGTCGAGTTCGTGGCCAACGATTGCGGCGCGTCCGTCGTAATGGCGTCGTACGAAAAAGCGCTTTCGATTCCGGGTGTCAAAGAGCAATCGGCCGTGCGCGAAATCATCGCTTTCGGCGGCGGGGCGCTGCCGGATGGCATGCTGTCGTTTCACGACATTCTCGAGGAGAGCAGCGACGAATTCGAAATAGCCGAAATCGACCCACAGTCACTGTCGACGATTGGCTACACGTCGGGTACGACGGGTCATCCGAAGGGCGCATGCCTGTCTCACCACAATATTCTGCTGAACGTGGCGATGACGGCATTGATGCATCAGCGGAGCGGTACGGACACGGTTGTTACGGCGTTACCCTGTCCGCATGTTTACGGAAATGTCGTGATGAGTGGCGCCATGCAAACCGGCATGACCCTCGTGCTTCACCCGTTGTTCGAAGAGAGGGCCGTTTTGCAGAGCATTCAAGACAACCAGGCAACCATGTTCGAAGGCGTGCCGACAATGTATATGTTCCTGCTGAATCATCCGGACCTCGATTCTTACGATCTGTCTTCGCTGCGCTGCTGCACGGTCGGCGGTCAGACAATGCCGGTACCGAAAATGGAGGAAGTGGAAGAAAGGTTCGGCTGTCCCTTGATCGAGCTGTGGGGAATGACCGAGATTGGCGGTCTGGGTACTACATTCGCAACCAACGGTCCGGTAAAGCACGGCTCGATCGGCGTCGCGCTTCCTTATGTCGAGACAAGGATTGCCGATACCGAGGATGCGGGCAAGACCTTGCCGGCAGGGGAGATCGGCGAACTGATGATAAAGGGCGGCCTCGTCATGCAAGGCTATTACGGCAACGAGCAGGCGACCAGGGACACGATCGAACCGGACGGCTGGCTGCATACCGGAGACGTGGCGTCAATGGATGAGGACGGTTGTGTCTTCATCGTCGATCGCAAGAAAGACATGATCCTCACGGCCGGCTTCAACATCTATCCGGCGGAGCTGGAAAGAGTCATTGCCGGGCATCCGGATGTTGCCCTGGTAGCCGTTGGCAGTATTCCCGACGAGGAGAAGGGAGAGCTCGCCAAGGCATACATAGTGCCGAAAACGAATGCGACGCCGGATGCCGACGACATCATCGATTACAGCCGCGAACACCTTGCTGCCTACAAGGTGCCTCGAGCCGTGCAATTCGTCGATGACCTGCCGAAGACAAGTACCGGCAAGGTGATGCGGCGCGAACTTCGGACACTCGATGCATGATTGCGCAGGGCATCGATTCCCGACTATCCGGTCTCGCCCGGCGACCGCGTCGCAGGCTCCGGGGGTTTTGCCCGGATTAGTAACTGAACGGCTGAATTCTGATGGAGTTCTGCGTCTGTCAATCGCCTGCAGGAACCCTGGCCAACCGAATCTTTCATGAAAATCGATCACTAATCGTTTGATTTTCATGGTGCCCTTGCACTATGGAAGTTGCTCGCAACGCTCTGCTCGCACAGATCCGGGCTGCGCTCGAACGCAACCGGGTGGCGGTGCTTACCGGTCCCCGCCAGTCCGGCAAGACGACGCTGGCACGTGAGTTGCTCGCGGGGGACTCGCCGAATTACTTCGACCTGGAGGACCCGGTCGGCCTGGTCCGCCTCGAGGAGCCCAGAACGTCCCTGGAACCGCTTGAAGGCCTGGTCGTCATCGACGAAGTCCAGCGTCGGCCGGATCTCTTTCCCGTGCTGCGGGTGCTTGCGGACCGCAGCCCCGGACGGGCTCGATTCCTGATCCTGGGCAGCGCCTCGGGCGATCTCCTCCGGCAAAGCGCGGAGACGCTGGCCGGGCGGATGGAACGGATTGAAATCGGTGGCTTCACACTGGCGGAGTTGGGTGCGTCAGCCGCTGACCGGCTTTGGCGCCGGGGCGGTTTTCCACGGGCGCATCTGGCCGGAAGCGAGCATGGCAGCATGGTCTGGCGAAAACAGTTCGTCCAGACGCTCTTGGAACGCGATTTTCCGCAATGGGGCGTGCGTGTGCCGGCCGTCGCACTGCTGCGCTTCTGGACAATGGTCGCGCACTACTACGGCCAGATCTGGAATGCGGCGGAGCCTGCGCGTGCGCTCGGGGTCAGTCCGCCCACTGCGCGCCGCTACCTTGACCTGCTTTCAGATGCTTTGATGGTGCGCCAACTGCAGCCGTGGCATGCCAACCTCGGCAAGCGCCAGGTGAAGTCGCCCAAAGTCTATGTGAGGGACAGCGGCTTGCTGCACCAGCTTCTCGGGTTGGACACGGAGAAAGCGCGCCTTTCCCATCCGAAGCTCGGTGCATCCTGGGAGGGCTTCGTGGTGGAGCAGGTGCTTGCCACCGAGCCCCACGATGAGGCGTGGTTCTGGGCTACACACCAAGGCGCCGAGATCGATCTCCTGCTGCGCCGGGGCGACCGCTTTCTTGGTGTGGGATGCAAGCGGGCCGACGCACCCCGAATGACGCCTTCGATACGAATCGCTCTTGGAGATCTTGCTCTGGAGCGGGTAGCCATCGTCTATCCAGGCGAAAAAAGATACCCGCTCGGCGAATCGGTGGAGGCTGTGCCGCTCGAGACTTTGGCCAATCCTGGTCAGCTTTTCTCGCAATCGTGAGGTCTCCCAGTCCATCGGGTCGATTGGATATTGTCGCCAGAAATGGGGCAGCCACTGCCGCCTTGGCAGGTGCGTAAGCGTGCAATGGCATAGCGCGCATGCCAGTAAAAGACGGTGCATAGGAGGAATAACCATCCGACGGGCGCAGACTATCCGCGCAGCGGATGCCGGATGGCAAGCGGCGAACGAGGAAGCCGGGTTCGACCCTTGCGACATCCCGCCAGGATGTAGTACGTTGTATTACATGACGACCTTGACCATCCGACTCGATGACAAGCTGGATTCCGAATTGCGCGAGTTCCTGGCGCGAACAGGCAAGCGCAAGAGCGACTTCGCCCGCGAGGCCCTGAAGCGCCAGCTTGCCATCGAACGATTGGTGGACATCCGGCGGCATGTGGCGCCCTTCGCCGAAGCGCGCGGCTGGCTGACCGACGAGGATGTCTTTGACGACATCTCCTGAGCACCGTACGCGGCGACTCTTGACCAAACAAACGGTCCTTGTTTGATCTCGTCGAGCGCGGCAGCGGTAACCCGATGAAAGTCTTACTGGACACCAACGTCCTTATAGCGGCGTTTGCCACCCGCGGCCTTTGCCAGGATGTGCTTCGGACAGTGCTTGCCGAGCACCGGCTTGTTGTCGGCAAGACGAATCTCGATGCACTCGAACGCATACTCGGGGACAAGTTGGGAATGCCGAACCACCGGGTGCGCGAGGCGGTGACGTTCGTCAGAACGCACGCGCAGGTCGTTTCACCCGACGCCCCGGCATCGTGGCCCGAGCGCGACCCCGACGACCGATGGGTGGTGGCAGCGGCTCGCGGCGGTTCGGTGGACTTGCTGGTTACCGGTGACCAGGACCTCCTCAATGCGGGTAGCCCGTCGCCGTTTCGGATTGTCACCCCCCGGGAGTTCTGGCAGTTACTGCTTGGCCATGACTGACCCGGAAGCATCCGACAAGCCCCTCGCGCCCTTGACACCGATGCCGCGCTTCCGGAAGCTGCCGGGCTTCGAGCCGGACGGTCGGCCGGAGCTGCCGATCGGGTACCCGTGTTCGACTACATCGTCGACATCATGGGTCCGAACCTCCTCCTCAGCATGACCCAGGCGATCGTCCGCCACTCCGGCGAGGACTCGCACTGCTATACGCACACCGACGGCGGGGAGTCGCTCCGGACCATCCGCGTGACAGAGTCGAGCCCGCCGGTCGCGATGCAGGCGATGTACCTCCTGACCGACGTGACGGAGCCGGACAGCGGCAACCTCACCGTGTTCCCGGGCAGCCACATGCGCCTGATCCCGCTGCCGGGCGAACGGACCATGTCGCCGTACTCGCCGGGCGCGGGACGCCGCAGGGGTCAGCGCTCGAATTGAGTGCGCAGTCTCGGTATTTCTATGGTGCCCCAGCAAGCCCGGCTGAGATGCGCGCCTTGGGGCGGGAAAGCGGCGTGCAGGACCTTGATGCCGCGTGTCTCCAGGAACTCGACCAGCGGGATGAAGTCCTTGTCGGACGACAGGAGGACGGCGGTGTCGTAGTTGTCGACCCAGGCCAGTTTGATCATGTCGGTCGCGATGCGGACGTCGACGCCTTTCTCCTCGGTGCCGCGCATGTCGGCACCACACGAAGGACACTGCGGGACCGGCGCCTGGCAGACGGGGCATTGGGGCGCGGAGCGCTTGCGTTGCCTCGGCACGATGGACACGGAGACGCCGGGGAACCGGTCCACGACGGTCGTGGCCCAGCGGCGCAGCGAGCGGTCGCGGGTGCTGTTGGGGTCGTAGGAGCCGTAGAAGTTGAGGCCCTGGTACTGGGCGGGGGATTGGGACGCGATGCATTGTCCGGCGGCCCCGGCCAGGACCGGGCCGAGGGTGGACCAGTCGGTGAGGAACTCCCGGTCCACGTGACGCATGGACAGGGTGTAGTTCCAGAAGTCGACGAACACCCGGACGCGATTGCGCTGGGTTGTCGGGGCGGCGTCGTCCGGCATGTATCGGTGGCCGTGATGGATTCAGGGACGCCGAAGCGTCCCTGGGGTGGTCATGCTCGGCCGCCGTTGTGTCCCGATGGGGTGACGAGCCGAGGGGTCTTAATGAAATTTAGTGTGCGGACTCGTATCCGCATTGTCAACTGTCGGCAGCCGGGATGTCGGCAGCCCGGGACGGATCGTCGGACGGCGGGGCAGTCGACGGGAGCGTCCTGACTGCGCGCGAATGACGATGAAGTGTCAGACAGGTGGGAACCGGCAGCGGCAAACCGACGGCGGCCGGACTTGGCCGGACTCGTACGCGAAAGGCGAGACTGCTCTGCCGGGGCTCGGTGCTGAGGACGACCGTCCGGCGCGAAGCGATTGGCACCGAGCCATGGCGGACATCACCGGAATAGGCGTGAAGGAACGAGTTAGGCCAAATGAATCGAGCGAGGGTCGACGAAAAAATCGCCGGCGGGATGCGGCTGTTCCACGCGCTGTAGGTAGCCCTTTCTCTGCAGCGAAACCAGGCGGTTGCCCGCTGCCGTTTTCTCTATGTTGACCTGTTCGGCAAGGCTGAATGCGGTAACGGTCCCACCGGCTTGTGAGACGAGGTGCAGGGTTTCACGATCTCTCGCGGTGAGCGCGCCGGCGGGTTCTGCGTGCTTGAGGTCCGAAGAAGAGGAGCAAACGAACACGGCAACGTCTCTCGCGGCGGCGACGTCGCCAATCACGCTTCGTGTGTCGTCGGGAGATCTCCGCTGGAGGTCTGTTCAGCGGACCTTAGATCCTGGTCAACGAAGAGCCAATCGAGGCAAGGCACGCCAGGACCTCGGCATCATCGGGGAGGGAATCGCCGTATACCATGTCCTTGAAACTACCCCGGAACTCGGGCCGCACTTGGCTCCAGAGATTCTCGGTATCAGCCACTATGATGGCTTTGCTGAGCGGCGGGGACAGCCACGCGCGGGCGCCTGGCATGGAATCTCGATCGGACTCCCTTACTTCGGCCATCAAGTCGACAAATGCATCGCTGGCCACGAATTCCCGGTAACGGTTCACGCGCAGGATCATTACGAGATCGTAGAAATGCCGAATTCGGCGTCGGAATTCCAGAGCGGGATTCGTCTCGTAACCGGCGCGCACCAGACCCATGATCTTTTCGCATAGCGTACGCTCCACGCACAGTACGTGGATGCTGAAGGGGTCGAGCTCGTGGCGCCGCACGAGGTCTGTCCGGCCGGCGTCGATCAGGAAATCGCGAACGAGTGTCGCGATCGGCATTGCCGACGACGGCTCGGGATTCGCGAACGAATTGATTTCGATCAGCAGGCTGTCGGAGACCTGGCCGAGCTCCGCGGCGTCGGTTTGCGTCGAATATGCATGCGCAGTCTTTCGGAAGCGTCCGTGCTTGGACTCTTCCGGATGGTCAGGCCGATGCTGCAGATCCCGGGTGATTTCACGCTCTATCGATCTGATCAGCGCACGGCGCTGCGAGTCGCTGAGTCCCTCATCTCGTTTCAGGGCTAGATCGATATCTTCGGAAAAGCGTTCGATGAGACGATGCGCCTTGGAAAGCGATGTCCCGCCTTTGAAGACGACGGCCTCGCTGTAGTCGGATTCGTGGAGGCGCTTGAGTACCCGGGTGACCCAGTAGTCTTTCTCGACATGGACGGCCGGAATCCCGATATGGTCCGCCGTGGCCTGAATGAGCTCCAGGTAGGTGTCGGGCGCCTCGTGCAACCTCACCGGATATTCCAGGCTTGGGATTCCGGCCAATCGTCGGGATCGATGCCCAGGTCGAAACGGGTAGTGGGGTTGAGCGAAGTCTTGAGCGCTGGCAACACGTCCTTTTGGCAACGCGTTAGCAGCATTCCCAGCAGGGCTCTCGTGCCCGGGTTGTAGTAATGCAGCGCCAGCCGCTGCAGTTTTTTCCGCTCGGCCGGCGTAAGCTCAGTCAGACGCTTCGTCATCGTCTGGATGATGCGTCCGACGTTCGCATCCGGCACCTTTCGAGCGTCCCGCAGGATGTCCAGGATCTCGAGCAGTGGCACTGTCGAATCCGATATCGGCGCTCGCCTCGACAGCAACTTCACTCGTATTGTGCCGAAATCCTTGATCTGGGTGGCGCGGTTCACCGCGATCGCGATTGTCTTGGGTACTTGGGTCGTGAGGCCCACACGGTTGTAGAGTGCGGGTCCGGTGATGTACCCGGCCCGCCGCCCGTTGCGATACAACGCATCGCGCAGGCGCTCCTCGTCGCTAACGGGAATGTCGCCGAGCGTGCCCTTGCGGGGCTTATAGAAACGTCCCTTCGCGACGCGCTTCAATCGCCGGTTTTCGACGCCTCGGTTCACGGCCCGCACGACCGCCCCAGGAGCTTCTCGGTATTGGGGAAAGACCTCGTAGCCGAATATCCGCCCGGACGGTGCCCGGTCGATGGTCCGATTGACTGCGGCTGCGATGCTCATGGGGAGTTCCTCTTCTGTTCCAAGCTACCCTCTCTTGTCTCCATGAGTCAAGTTTTATATTAGAAAAACATGACTAATCTGCCTCAAGCTTCGTTCAGATCCGTTCCAGCGTTGGCTTCACTGCTCGCCGGCAGCTCCTCCGTGTGAATCGGCATGGCGATTGGACGCCGATCGGCACGTTACCTGATTGATCTTTAACGAGGTACCAGGGTCAAAATTGCACGCCGGTTCACACTCAGGGGCTTGGCCGGTCGATAGGGGGAGGGGAAGACCAAGTCACGCTTGCCCAACTTTCGGGCCTGGCGAAGGACGTCCATGGCGCGGTCGGTGAGGGGGACGACGTGGTCGGCGCTGGTCTTCATTCGCTCGCCCGCGATGCGCCACTCCCTTGCGTGGAGGTCGAGTTCTTCCCACAGGGCCCCGCGTGCCTCGCCGCTCCGGGTGGCGGTGAGGACGAGGAACTCGAGACATAGTTTCGCGCTGTCGGAGGCGCTGCACGCGCGGATTCCGCAGAGGGCGGAGGAGACGTCCCGGTAGGGCAGGGCGCGGTGATGGGCCTTGACGGCCGGCATGGCCGGCAGGGCGCCGCTGATGGCCTCGCCGGCGACGTTCTGTTCGACGAAGCCGTGCGCCTGGCACCACTGCAGGGTCGCCCGGATGCGCTGGCGGAGCTTTCGCGCGACCTCGGGGTGCTTCGTTCAGATCGGTTTGAGGATGCGCAGGACATCCTCGCGGCCTATGCGGTCGACGCGCATGTCACCGATGACGGGGAACGCGCGCTTCTCCATGCCCTGCATCCAGTTCCGGGCCGTCTTGCCGTCGCGCCAACGCGGTCTGTTCGCTTCGAACGTGGCGTGTGCGGCGTTGCGGAAGGAGGGTGTCCTGGTACGCCGCTTCTCGGCGAGCGGGTTCCGGCCCTCCGCGATCGCGAGGCGATTGGCCATCGCGCGCTGCCGGGCCTTGGCCAGCGAGATGACGGGATAGCCGCCGAGGCCGATGTCGTGACGGCGGCCATCGATGGTCACGCGCTGCATCCAGGACTTCGATCCGCCTCGGGCGACGGCGAGGTAGAGCGTAGCGCCGTCGCCGTAGAGCCCCGGTTTGGTGGCCGAACGTATGCCTGCAGCGGTGAGTTTGGGCACGTTTACCCCACGTTTTCCCCAACGAAATTCGCAAGATTCTACGGATCGGGCTGGAACGTGTCAAGACGCGACATCCTTATCATACTGATATAAAACAAAGAGTTATGAATGAGAACTGGACGTAGTGAGGCTCGATGAGAAAGGGGATTTGGTGCCTGGGGAGAGACTCGAACTCTCACATGGTTGCCCATACCAGATTTTGAGTCTGGCGCGTCTACCGATTTCGCCACCCAGGCAGGGTTTGCCGGCGGCTTCGGCCGCCGGGCGGCGAATCTTACCACCGCTGCCCGGGAGTGCGTAGAATGCGCCGTTCCCGTTCCATTGGTCGGTAAAGCCAGTTGCAGAGATCGGATTTTGCCTACGAGCTTCCCCGCGCACTGATCGCACAGGCTCCGTTGCCGGAGCGGGAACAGAGCCGTTTGCTGTGCGTTGGCCAAGAGCGCGTGGAACGCAGGCGATTCAGCGATCTGCCCGGTATGCTGGCTCCCAACGACCTGCTGGTGGTGAACGACACCAGGGTCATCAATGCCCGCCTGCGCGGTATCAAGGACAGCGGCGGGGCGGTCGAGATTCTGGTGGAACGCATCGAGGCGGATCGGGTGGCGCTCTGCCAGGCGAGATCGAGCAAACCCCTGCGGCCTGGAAGAACCGTGGATGTGCGGGGTTGGCGGCTGGTGGTGATCGAGCGGTCGGCAGAGTTCTACCGCCTGGAGTTTCCGACGGCCGTGGCCGAGTTCCTGGCGAAGTGCGGAGAGACGCCGCTTCCCCCCTATATCGACCGCATGCCGGAGCCCTGCGACAGCCGGCGCTACCAGACCGTATACGCGGCCAAACCTGGCGCCGTGGCGGCGCCGACGGCGGGATTGCACTTTTCCGAGAGGCTGTTTGAAGCGCTTGCCGAACGCGGAGTCGGGGTGGCGAAGATTACGCTTCACGTCGGCGCCGGCACCTTTCAACCTCTCCGTGTCGAGGACCTGAGCCGGCACCGCATGCACGCGGAGCGTTACGAGATTCTGGACGACGCGGCTGAGAACATCCTGGCCTGCCGGCAGAGGGGCGGCCGCGTGATAGCCGTCGGGACAACGGTCGTGCGCGCGCTGGAAACCGCTGCCGAATCCGGGCGCATCCGTGCCGGGTCCGGTGAGACGAGCCTGTTCATCACGCCGGGGTACCGGTTCCGGGCCATCGACGCGCTGCTGACGAACTTTCACCTGCCGGAATCAACGCTGCTGATGCTGGTGTGTGCGTTCGCCGGTTACGAACGGGTCATGTCGGCATACGCCGAAGCTATCGCGGACGGCTACCGTTTCTTCAGTTACGGCGATGCCATGTTCGCCGAGCGCTGCCGGGATGTTTGAGGTTCTCGCGGGGGGCGGCGAGGCGCGCCGAGGTCGATTGACGACGGCTCACGGCACGGTCGAGACCCCGGTTTTCATGCCTTGCGGCACCTACGGCACGGTCAAGGCCATGGCCCCCGAAGCGCTCCGGCAAGTCGGCACGCAGATTCTGCTGGGCAATACGTTCCACTTGATGCTGCGCCCGGGCGATGCGGTGATCCGCGACCTGGGCGGTCTGCATCGTTTCATGGGCTGGAACGGCCCGATACTTACCGACAGCGGCGGTTTCCAGGTGTGGAGCCTCGGCGAGTTGCGCAAAATAGACGAGGAGGGCGTGGAGTTCCGCTCGCCCGTTGACGGCGACCGGGTCCGATTGACGCCTGAGCGCTCTGTTGAAGTGCAGTGCAACCTGGGCGCGGATATCGTAATGGTGCTCGATGAGTGCACGCCTTATCCGGCAACGGAGGCTGAGGCCCGAACCTCCATGGAACTTTCGCTGGACTGGGCCGCGCGTAGCAAGGCGGCTTTCGAGGCAGCGGAGTCCACCGGCGGCGGATTGCTGTTCGGCATCGTCCAGGGCGGCATGTTCCGCGAGTTGCGGCAGGCGAGCCTTGCCGGACTGGTCGAGAGCGAATTCGACGGCTACGCCATCGGCGGCCTGTCCGTCGGCGAGCCGAAGGCGGAGATGGATGCCGTGTTGCAGGACCTCGTAGCGGAGATGCCCCACGATCGCCCCCGGTACCTGATGGGGGTGGGCACACCCGAAGACCTGGTGCGCGGCGTACAGATCGGTATCGACCTGTTCGACTGCGTGATGCCCACCCGCAATGGCCGCAACGGCTACCTGTTCACGAGCCGCGGCATCCTGAAGATCAAGAATGCCCGGCACCGCACCTCCGACGCTCCGGTGGATGCCGACTGCACCTGCTATACGTGCGCGAACTTCTCCCGAGCCTACCTGCACCACCTCGAACGCTGCGGCGAAATGCTCGGCCCCATGCTCATGACGCACCACAACCTGCACTACTACCACGCGTTGATGCATCGTTTGCGCGGGTCTATCGAAACGGGTACATTGCCGAGCCTCGTCAAAACCCTTCTCGACGGTTGGAATACACAAGATGAGTCTGTTTGAGACAGCCTATGCCGCGGACGGCGACGGGGGAGGCGGTTCGGGCCTTATAAACATCCTGTTTCTGGGCGGCTTCGTACTCATTTTCTACTTCCTGCTCATACGTCCCCAGAGCAAGCGCCGCAAGGAACATGCGGCCCTGGTCGCCGGCCTGTCCAAGGGCGACGAAGTGGTCACCGCCGGCGGCCTGGTCGGCGGCATCACCAAGGTCGAAGACGATTTCGTCAAGGTGCAGCTCGCCTCGAAGATGGAAGTCCGCGTCCAGAAGAGCGCAGTCAGCGCCACCCTGCCCAAAGGCACCCTGAAATCGCTGGACGAACCGGGCTAGGAGGGGGCCGGGATCGAGCCGGGATAGTCAACTCATGCAGACCGGTCGCGGTGGAGGCCTGATCGGCGAAAACATCCTGGGCCTGCCGAAGGCCAGTCAGCGGCCGCCCAATACCTCGTCGTTCGGCCGCTATCTCTTCGTTCTCATCGTTGTCGTGATCGGCGCCATCTACTCGGCGCCCAATGTGTTTCAGCCGGACCCGGCACTCCAGATCAAGCCGGAAGACACCACCGTTGCCGTCGGCCCCGGTCTGCTCGCGCGGGCTCGCTCAGCCCTCACCGAAGCGGGCATCGAAGTCATTGGCGGAGAAGTCGCCGATCGTTCCGTGTTCCTGCGCCTCAAGGACGACAACAGCCAGTTGCTCGGCCGGGAAATCGTCGTCCGCGCGCTCGAAGGGCTGGATGAGCACTACATCGTCGCGCTGACCAGGGCGTCCACGACGCCCCAATGGCTGCAGGACCTGGGGGCCAAACCGATGTCGCTCGGGCTCGACCTTTCCGGCGGCGTGCACCTGCTGCTGCAGGTTGACATGGAGAAGTTCCTGCGCGACCGCATGGTGAGCATGCAGGAAACCGCCCGCGACGCCCTGGTGCAAGCCCGGGTGCGCTATGTCGGGCGCGAATGGGTGGACGGCACCCTGCTCAGAATTCCGTTCCGTACCGCCGAAGCCCGTGCCCGGGCCGTCGATGCGCTCGCCGAGAAGTTCGACGGATTCACCGGCGAGAGCCTCGACGAGGCCGACGGATACGTTCTCCAGTTCACCATGGCGGAGGAATACCTGCGGGAGTTGGAAGACTCGGCCATCTCCCAGAACCTCCAGAGCCTGCGCAACCGGGTCAACGAACTCGGTGTTTCGGAGCCCCTGGTGCAGCGCCTCGGGCGGGAGCGCATCGTTCTCGACCTGCCCGGCATCCAGGACAGCGCCGAGGCCAAGCGCATCATCAACAAGTTCGCCAACCTGGAATTCCGGCTGGTGGCACTGGGCAACGACCGCGGCGCCCTGACCGAGACCTTGCCTTACGAGGGCGGGCCCGTCGTCCTGTTGCGGCAGAACATCGTCACCGGCGACCAGGTCGTCAACGCCACCCAGAACTACGATCCCGAGACCAGCCAGCCCCAGGTGAGCATCCGCCTCAATAACGACGGCGGCATCGGCATGAACGATGCCACGAAGGACAACGTCGGCCGCTCCATGGCCATTATCTTCATCGAGCAGAAACCGCGCAGCCGGGTCGTGGTGGTGGACGGCGAGGAGACCATCGAGCGGTACACAGAGGAAGAAAGGCGCTTGATCAGTGTGGCGACCATTCAGTCGGCGCTCGGGTTCAACTTCCGCATTACCGGCCTCGATATCGGCGAAGCCAGGGACCTGGCGCTGCTGCTCCGGGCGGGCGCGCTGGCCGCGCCGATGTACATCGTCGAGGAGCGAACGGTCGGCGCGAGCCTTGGGGAAGAGAACATCGAACGGGGCCGGCAGTCCGTGGTGGCGGGCTTCGTCCTGGTGCTGGTCTTCATGCTGGTTTACTACAAGTGGTTCGGGCTCGCCGCCGACATCGCGCTGACGGGCAACCTCATGCTGCTCATTGCCGTGATGTCGGTACTCGGCGCCACGCTCACGCTGCCCGGCATCGCCGGCATCGTGCTCACCGTGGGCATGGCGGTGGACGCAAACGTTCTGATCTTTTCCCGCATCAGGGAGGAACTCAAGAACCGGGGTCCCCAGCAAGCCATACAGGCGGGTTTCGACCGGGCGATCCTGACGATCCTCGACGCCAACATCACGACCTTTTTCGTCGCCATCATCCTGTTCTCCATCGGCAGCGGACCGGTCAAGGGCTTTGCCGTCACCCTGTCGGTTGGGATCGTCACCTCCATGTTCACCGCCATCATGGGCACCCGGGCACTCGTGAACCTGATGTACGGCGGGCGCAGCCTCAAGGCCTTGCGAATATGAAGCTGCCGGTCTTCGACTTCATGGGCAAGCGCCGCGTTGCGGGCATCGCCTCGGTCTCCGCGGTCGTGCTTTCGGTCGGCTTTCTCGTCTTCAGGGGCCTGAATCTGGGGCTCGATTTCACGGGCGGCACCCTCGTGGAAGTGGGTTTCGAGAGGGCGGCCGATCCCGTGGCCGTCAGAACCCGGTTGGAGTCGGCCGGGTTCGTCGACGGCGTGGTTCAACACTTCGGCACCGACCGGGACATCCTGATCCGCATGCCGCCGCAACCGGGTACCGACCAGGCGATGCTGGGCGACCGCATCCTGGCGGCTATCCGGGAGGATGCGCCCGGCGCCGTCATGCGCCAGTCGAACTTCGTGGGGCCGGTGGTCGGCGAGGAACTGGCGGAGAGCGCGGGGCTTGCCATCCTGACCGCGCTCGGCGTGGTGATGCTCTATATCCTGTTCCGCTTCACCAAGCAGTTCGCAGTGGGCGCGGTAGTGGCCCTGGCACACGACGTGGCGGTTGTGCTCGGAATTTTCTCGATATTCGGCTGGAACTTCAACCTGCCCGTGGTGGCGGCCATCCTGGCGGTGGTGGGCTATTCGCTCAACGACACCATCGTCGTCTCCGACCGCATCCGCGAGAACTTCCGCACGATCCGCAAGGGCTCGTCGGTCGATGTCATCAACACCTCGCTCAACCAGATCCTGGGCCGGACGCTGGTTACCTCGCTGACCACCCTGTTCGTGCTGCTTGCGCTCCTCATCGCCGGAGGGGAGGGCATCCGCGGTTTTGCCGCCGCGCTCACCATCGGCGTGATGGTCGGCACCTATTCGTCGATCTATGTGGCGGCGAACATGCTGGTGCTCATGCACATCTCCAGGGAAGATCTGGTGGTCCCGGAGAAAGAGCGGGACAAGGACACGTATCCTTGACCGGCAGTGCTGACCGGGCGATGAAAACAGCCCGGGTCACAGGGTCGGATTCGGTACCGCGGCATCCGATAACGGCGCTACTTGAGGCGTGGATCGGCGGGAAGGCGGTGAGCCCAGGCATCCCGACTGTCTGCCCGATCACGTTGATGCCGCAGGCGGCGCCGGCTCACTTGGCCGATCTGCCGGTCAGGCAAGGGCTTCGCGGGCCTGCAGTCCGCCAACCACATCGGCCACCCTGCCGGCGGCGTAGTCCACGTCGTCCCCGCTGGTATAGCGGCCGATGCTGAAGCGCAGGCTCGCATGGGCCAGGTCGTCCGGCACGCCCAGGGCGCGCAGCACATAGGAAGGTTCGACACTCGCGGAGGTGCAGGCGGAGCCGCTGGAAACCGCGACATCGTCCAGCGCCAGCAACAGGGTCTCGCCGTCCACGCCCGCGAAGGCCACGTTCAGGCAACCCGGCAGCCGGCGATGCTCATCGCCGTTCAACACGGCGCCGGGGACCTGTTTGAGCAGCGACCAGAGCCGGCGGCGCAGTTTCAGAATGCGTTCGTTCTCCGTGTCCATCTCCCGCCGCATGATGTCGCAGGCCTCGCCCATGCCGACAACCTGGTGGGTGGGCAGGGTTCCGGAACGCATGCCGCGCTCGTGACCGCCGCCGTGTATCTGGGCATCGAGCCGCACCGGCGGGTTGCGGCGCACGTAAAGGGCGCCGACGCCCTTGGGACCGTAGATCTTGTGCCCGGAAAGGCTGATCAGATCGATGGGCATGGCTTGCGTGTCCAGGGGTATCTTGCCGGCGCTCTGGGCGGCGTCCACGTGCATGAGCACGCCCTCTTTCCTGCAAACGGCCGCCACGGCCGCGACATCGTTGACAACGCCGATCTCGTTGTTGGCATGCATCAGGGAGACGAGCAGGGTGTCGGGCCGCAGGGCATCGGCGACCTGTTCAGCCGTAACGATTCCGTCCGTCCCCGGCGCCAGGTAGGTGACCTCGAAGCCCCGGTTTTCCAGGTAGGCGCAGGTATCGAGTACCGCCTTGTGCTCGATGGCGCCGGTGACGATATGCCGCCGGCTTGCGCCTTCCGCCGCGCCCTTGATGGCCAGGTTGTCCGACTCGGTGGCGCCGGAGGTCCAGACGATCTCCCTGGGGTCGGCGTTGACCAGGCGCGCCACCTGTGCCCGCGCCTCCTCGACCGCTTCCTCGGCCTGCCACCCGTAGACATGGCTCTTCGATGCCGGGTTGCCGAAGTTGCCTCCGGCGACCAGGCACCGCTCCATCTTGCGGGCGACCCGGGCATCGACCGGGGTCGTGGCCGCATAGTCGAGATAGACGGCTTTCTTCATCGCAAGGCCTAGTGCTCCGTCAAGCCAAAATCTACGGGTAGGCGCATGGGATTTTTGGTTCCTGGCAAGGCGCGACGACGCCGCATGGCAGGCCCCATGCAAGGAGGAGCAACGCAGTCAGGGGCCAAAAAGACCCGCGAATACCCGTAGATTTTGGCTTGACGGAGCACTAGGCTAAATGGCGCGAGTTGCGATCAGCCCTTCGGCCAGCCTGTCCTGCCGGTGCGCTATGGACTGGACTTCGCTACGCGCCACCAGGCTTGCGAGCGTGATTCCTTTCAGAAACGAGTCGATTTCGATGGACAGATCGGCCCAAAGATCGTGGGTCAGGCAGGTCAGGCCATCCTGGCAATCCGCGGCGCCGTGACACCGGGTTGCGTCCACCCCTTCCCCGGCGGCGGCGATGATGTCGGAGACATTGATCGACCCGGCGTCGCTCTTCAGCCGGTAGCCGCCGCCCGGTCCGCGCAGGCTTACGAGCAGGTCGGCGTGCTTGAGCTTGCCGAACAACTGTTCGAGATAGGATGAGGAAATGCCCTGCCGGTTGGCGATATCCGCGACGCTGACCGGACCCTTGTCGCGGTGCAGGGCAATATCGAGCATGGCGGTTACGGCGTAGCGGCCCCGGGTTGTCAGGCGCATGGCGAATACGGCGGCGGTTGACCGGAACTCCCTGAATCTCGCGGCCGAGTATGCAATACCCGACTAAAACGGTCCACTATTTCGCGAACGGATCCCCCGACGGGTCCCCGAGCGGGTTCCCTGACGGCGCCGCGGCCGGGTCGCGCCTGCCGAAATGGGTCAGTATGCCCCGCAGCATGCCGACTTCGGTTTGGTCGAGCTGCACGCGGGAAAACATTCGCCGCAACCGCGTAAGGGTCTGTCCCGGATTGACCGGGTCGAGGAAATCCGTCTCCGTCAGCAACCCCTCCAGATGGCCGAGCAGCGCTTCCACCGCCGCCGCCGTCGCCGGAGCCCTGTCCCAGGGAGGCGGCTGCGCCCTTTCCTCTCCGGCTTGCCGAAAGATCTCGTAGGCCACCACCTGCACGGCCATGGCGAGGTTCAGGGACGGATAATCCGGCGATGCCGGAATCTGCAGGTGCTTGTTGCAGCGCCGCAGTTCATCGTTGGTCAGACCGCTCGTCTCGCGTCCGAACAGCACCGCCACCTCGCCCGCGTGCGCTTGCCGAACGATCTCCGCCGTCACCTCGCGAATGTCTCCGGCGGGCCAGGGAATTCGCCGCTGGCGGGCACTCGTTGCGACCACCCAGCAGCATTCCGCGATTGCGGTTTTCAGGTCATCGAATACGCGGCAGCGGTCGATGACATCGCCGGCGCCTGCCGCCCGCCATTGTGCCTGGGGATCGGGAAAACGATGCGGATTAACCAGCGCCAGGTGCCCGATTCCCATGGTTTTCATGGCCCGGGCGGCGGCGCCGATGTTACCCGGATGGCTCGGTTCCACCAGCACGATGCGGATGTTCTGCAAACTCATGTGCTGTAGGCTAACGGTCCATGCATCCCATGGCCAACACCGCTTTGCGCGCTGCCCGCCGCGCGGGGCAGATCCTGCTCCAGGGGATGGACCGCCTCGACCGGATTCATGTGGAGGAAAAGGCGCCCAACGACTTCGTCTCCAGTATCGATTTTCAGGCCGAGGACGCCATCGCGGAGATGTTGCGCAAGGGGTACCCGGACCTCGCCATTCAGGGAGAGGAACGGGGCCTGGCCGGTCCGGATGGCGCCGAGGCGACCTGGATCGTCGATCCTCTCGACGGCACCCTCAACTACCTGTGCGGTATCCCTCACTTCGCCGTTTCCATTGCCCTTAAACGCGGCCGCCACATCGAACACGGGGTGATCGTCGATCCGGTTCGCAACGAGGAGTGGGTGGCGAGCCGCGGCGCCGGTGCGCACCTGAACGGAAGACGCATCCGCGTGAGCCCGGTTCAGCGACTCGACAATGCGGTATTGGCGACGGGGATTCCGCCTGGCGCCAGGGGACGCATGGAAGAGTACATGGCGGCGCTCAGGCACTTCATGGAGCAGTGCCGGAGTGTGCGCAGGCAGGGTTCGGCTGCCCTGGATCTGGCTTATACGGCAGCCGGTCGAGTCGACGCGTTTCTGGAGATCGGCCTGTCCCCTTGGGATGTCGCGGCCGGCGCGCTTCTTGTCCGTGAAGCCGGGGGATTCGTCGGCGACCTCAACGGCGGCGACACCTGGCTCGAAACCGGCGACATCGTTGCCGCCAACCCCAAGTGCTTCAAGGCAGTGATCGCCCGGGTACGCGCACACGCCTGACCCATTGCCGCCGCTTGCAGGCCCTGGCGCCCGGGGGTTGTACGCCAATCGCCTGGTTGACCGACGGAATCTGTGGGCTGCCGCGGCAAGCGCGTATAATACGCCGCCGTCCGGATACGCCGGCATTCCGAACCCGGCGCAATACAACCCATTGCGGAGCGATACATGGCCGTCGAGCGCACCTTGTCCATTATCAAGCCGGATGCCGTCGCCAGGAACCTGATCGGCGAGATCTACACCCGGTTTGAGACTGCGGGCTTGACGATCGTGGCGTCGCGAATGCTCCATCTCGATCGGCAGGCGGCGGCCGGATTCTACGCGGAACACGAAGGCAGGCCGTTCTATCCGGGGCTGTGTGCCTACATGACTTCGGGCCCGATCATGGTGCAGGTGCTCGAGGGCGAGGGGGCGGTCGGACTGAACCGCAGGCTCATGGGCGCGACCCATCCGCGCGAGGCGGAGCCCGGCACCATTCGTGCGGATTTCGCCGAGTCGATCGATGCCAATTCGGTGCACGGCTCCGACTCACAGCGATCCGCGGCACGGGAAGTCGCCTATTTTTTCGACGCCTCGGAAATTCACCCGCGGAGTGGCGGTGCCTGAACGAATCAACCTGTTCGACTACGATCGCACTGGACTCGAGGCTTTTTTTCAAGACGCGGGCCACAGGCCGTTTCGTGCCCGGCAGGTGATGAAATGGGTCTACCATCGGGGGCTGCTCGATCCTCTAAGCATGACCGATCTCTCCAGGAACCTGCGCGGCTGGATTGGGGAGACGGCCGGTTTCGCACCGCCCGAGGTATCGGCCCGGCGGCAATCGCTGGACGGTACCGTCAAGTGGGTGGTCCGGGTAGCGAACGGTAATTGCGTCGAATCGGTACTGATTCCCGATCGGGGGCGCAACACCTTGTGCGTCTCGTCCCAGGTCGGCTGCGTGCTTGACTGCAGCTTCTGCGCGACCGGCAAACAGGGATTCAGCGGCAATCTGACCACCGCCGATATCGTTGGCCAGGTCTGGCTTGCCAATGAGGAGTTGCGCCAACGGGGAGAAGCGGTCAGCAATGTAGTGTTCATGGGCATGGGCGAGCCGCTTCTGAACGTCGATGCGGTGCTGCGCGCCTCCAGCCTCATGATGGACGACCTGGCGTTCGGGATATCGAAGCGGCGTGTGACAATTTCCACGGCGGGCGTGGTTCCCGCTATCCACGCACTGGCCGAGCGGTCGGACGTGTCCCTGGCTGTATCCCTGCACGCCCCCAACGATGAGTTGAGAAATATCCTGGTGCCGTTGAACCGGAAATACCCGATTGCGGAATTGCTGGCCGCGTGCAACCGCTACGTGCAGGGTCTCGGCGAACGGCGCGTACTGACGATGGAATACACGTTGTTGAAGGGCGTGAATGACGGAATCGAGCACGCGCGGGAACTTGCCGAGCTCTTGCGCCCCGTTCGCTGCAAGATCAACCTGATCCCGTTCAATCCGTTTCCGGCGTCGGGCTACGAGCGGCCGGACAACGAGACCGTTCGAACCTTTCAGAAGACGCTGATGGATGCCGGTCTGGCGGCCATGCTGAGAGCCACCCGCGGCCATGACATCGATGCGGCCTGCGGACAGTTGACGGGCCGGGTCGCCGACCGTACCCGCCGCCAGGCCCGGTATCTGGCGCGGGTCGTTGCAAGCCAGGGGATCTGACATGAGCGGCGGCCGAGCAGGCGTACGGCGCACGGGGGTGGGCGGCCTCGTAATCGTATTGGCCTGTTTCTGGGGATGCGCAGCCAGTGGCGCCGACGGAGGCGTGGCTCCCGCATCCACCGTGACCCGGGCGCAAGCACATCTGGATCTGGCTCGCGGCTATCTCGATGCGGGCAACCTCGCCCGTGCCCGCGGACCGCTGCTGCGTGCACTGGAACTCGACCCCGAACGGGTGGAGGCGCACGTTCTGGCGGGCGTGCTGTACGAACGCGAGCAGGAAGCGGAGTTGGCCGAGCGCCATTTCAAAATCGCTCTCGAACTGAATCCCGCCGATCCCCAGGCTCTGAACAACTATGGCGCCTTCCTTTATGGGCAAGGGCGGTTCCAGGCTGCATTGAGGCCGTTGTGCCGCGCCGTTCGGAGTACGGGCTACCGCCTGCGCGCCCAGGCGTACGAGAATCTCGGGCTGACCGAGCTTGCGCTCGGCCGCACCGATGCCGCAAGGCTCGCATTCGAGCGCGCCCTGCACCTCGGCGGCGCGCAGGGCGCCACGGCACGGTCCGCGAACCACGCGGAATGGCTCCGGATACGAAGTCAGCAGGCGATTTCATCGTGCCGGTAGACGAGACGACCACGGGCGACGTGCGGGACCCGGGCGCGACGCTGCGGGCCGCTCGCGAGGCAACCGGCCTGTCCGTTCCGGAGATCGCGGCGCGGTTGAAATTGACCGTGCGGCTGATCGAGGCGATCGAGGCGAACGATCGGCGGCGATTTCCGCCAACGGTCTATCTGCGAGGATATGTTCGGAACTACGCCAGGCTGCTGGGCCTCGACCCGGAGCCCCTGATCGAAGCATACGCCCTGGAACAGCCCTCGGCGCTGCAACAGGGTGTCGCCGAGCCGCGCTCGCGCTTGAGCATAGCGGGGTATCGGCCGCTGGTGGTGGCGGCCGCGGCTGGCGGTCTGATGGCCGCGGTTTTGCTCGTATTGCTGGTCTTGCTGTGGCCGGCTGACGAGAACCCCGGCCCTGCAGACGCCGAGGCGGCGAAATCGTCGATTGAGGCGACACCCGGCATTGCCGGCCGGGGCGATGCCTCGGACGGCACGGTTCCCGAATCGAGGGCTCCAGTGGCAGAGGGCTCGCCGGCTACCGGGTCGGACGCCTTGGCGTCTGCACAAGCGGGGTCGCCGGAGGTCATCGCCGAGGCCGCCGCGGCCGGCGACAACTTGACGGGAGCGGTTGCGGCGGGCGCACCGGGTTCCGGTGACGGCGTTGCCCAGAACCTTTCGCCGGCGGAAGACGGTGCGGAAACCACCGGCGCCGGCGTCGATCTGCTTCGTGTCCGTCACCTGTCCCCGCCCGGAGACGAGGAGTTGTGGTTCGATTTCGCGGAGGACTGCTGGGTGGAAGTCTTCGATACGGAGGGGGAAGTCCTGTACCAGAACCTGCTGCGCCGGCGCCAGAGTTTGCGTCTCGTCGGCGCCGGACCTTTTCAGATCCGGCTCGGCTATGCGCCGGGTGTGACGTTGGAGTACA
The DNA here is from genome assembly GCA_965220425.1 of Candidatus Azophilus sp. Taxonomy (GTDB): domain Bacteria; phylum Pseudomonadota; class Gammaproteobacteria; order Pseudomonadales; family Azotimanducaceae; genus Azophilus. Next base: position 2,595,522 of record OZ244830.1, read on the forward strand.
ACGGCAAACCGGTGCCCTTGGCGCCGCACACGCGGAACAACGTGGCGTTGCTGGTGGTGGGACAGTGACCGATGCGCGTTAGGGGCATGCGCGACGTGCTGCCTGGTGAAGCACGCAGGTGGCGAAAAATCGAGAACACGATCGTGGATGTTATCGACCGCTTCGCCTATCAGGAAGTGCAATTTCCCATGCTTGAAGCCGTGGACCTCTTCAGCCGCGGGGTGGGCGAGGCGACGGACATCGTCGAGAAGGAGATGTACCTGCTCCGCGACCGCGACGGAGCGGTGATGGCATTGCGGCCGGAGGGCACCGCCGGCTGCACCCGGGCGCTGAACGAGAACGGGTTGTTGTACAACCAGACCCAAAGGGTGTTCTACCGGGGGCCGATGTTTCGCTATGAGCGCCCGCAGAAGGGCCGATACCGCCAGTTCCACCACGTCGGCGTGGAAGCATTCGGGTTGTCGGGGCCGGATATCGACGCCGAACTCATTCAACTGGGCTGCGAACTCTGGCGGGCGTTGGGCATCGATGGCGCGGTCCGGCTGGAACTCAACAGCATCGGCTCGGCGAGCGCCCGGGCCGCGTTCCGGGATGCGCTGGTGGCCTGGCTGGAACCCCGGAAGGCCAGCCTGGACGAGGACAGCCGGCGGCGTCTCGACACGAATCCCTTGCGCATTCTCGACAGCAAATCGGAACAGGCCAGGCGCGCTCTCGACAACGGGCCGGCTTTCAAGGACTATCTCGACGACGACAGCGCCGAACACCACGCCAGGCTCAAGACGCTGCTCGCCGAACTGGGCATAGATTTCGTGGAAAATCCGCGGCTGGTGCGCGGTCTCGACTACTATACGAGGTCGGTCTTCGAGTGGACGACCGGCCGCCTCGGCGCCCAGGGCGCCATCTGCGGCGGCGGGCGCTACGATGGGCTGGTCGAGTTGCTGGGCGGCAAGCCCACACCGGCGGCGGGCTTCGCGATCGGGTTCGAACGGTTGCTGCTGCTCCATGATGCGGTGCACGGCATAGCGCCGGAGGTGCCGGCGGATGTCTACTGCTGCGTATTGCAGCCCGAGCAGCACGGGGTGGCGCTGGTCACGGTGCAGCGCCTGCGCGCCATGGCGCCCGGGTTGCGCTTTCGCGTGCACGCCGGCGGCGGCAGGCTGAAGAACCAGTTGAAGCGGGCGGACCGAAGCGGCGCCCGCTGGGCATTGCTGTTTGGCGAGGCGGAGATCGAGGAGGGCCTTGTCACGCTCAAGGACCTCCGCTCGGATGCGCCACAGCGGCTGCTGCAGCTTGCGGAAGTTGCCGCCTCGCTGAATGGCGGGATCGAAGTACAGGAGTAGAGGATGGCCGACTATCTCACCGACGAAGAACAGCTTGACCGGTTGAAAAACTGGTGGCAGGAGAACGGCACCTCGATCATCGTGACGGTTGTGCTGGTCGTCGGCGGTGTCGCCGGCTGGCGCTGGTACGACTCGGCAAAAGTCAAGGAAATGCAGGCGGCTTCCGATGCTTACGAAACCTTCCTGGCGGCAACGGGCGATGCGCGTGCGGAACTGGCCGCCACACTCGATGCCGAGTTCGGCGAGACGGGCTATGCGACGTTCGCGCTGCTCTACCAGGCGAAAGAGGCGGCGGAGGCCGGTGATCTGGAAGGCGCCGTGGACACTCTCCGGCGGATCGCCGATGACGGGGCGCACGCGCTCATCAAGGACATTGCCCGGGTTCGTCTCGCGCGCCTGCTGCAGGAGCAGGGCGATGGCGAAGCGGCGCTTGCGGTATTGGCCGACGTCACGAGCCAGGGTTTTCGTGCCCAGGTGCTGGAGTTGAAGGGCGACATTCATGTGCTGCAGGGCGAGCGGGCGCTGGCTCACGAGGCCTATGTCTCGGCTGCCGCGGAGATCGGGGAAGGCGAGCAGCGGCCCATTCTCGAATTCAAGGTGGACGACACCGCACCGCCGGAGGAGTCGCAATGATGTGCACCGCTTCTTTCCGCAATGTGCAGCAAGCGGCCTGCCGGTCCGATGAGGCGGGCTCTCAACGGCCGCGCTTACGCGATGTATCGGCGTCCGCAGCAGGAAGTCGGTGAGCGATGCGGGCCAGGCTCCGTTGGCTGCGCCGGCGCCGTATCCGGCGGGCGGCGCTGCGCCAGGGTTCTCGCGGTAACCGTTCTGGCTCTCGTCACGGCAGGCTGCGGCTGGTTCTCCTGGGTGCCGTGGATCGGCGACAAGGACAAGGGCCCGGACCCGATGAAGCCGGCGGAACTGGTCGACTTCGTCCCGGAGGTGCACATCGAAAGGCTCTGGCGCGCTTCCATCGGCAAAGGTTTGGGACGCAAGTACCTGCGGCTCAACCCCACGGTGCTGGCCAACCGGATCTATGCGGCGGACGGCTACGGCGTGGTGGAAGCGCGAGACCGGTTTACCGGCAAACGGGTGTGGCGTTCGGAAATCAGTCCCTACAGCGCTGCCAAGGGCGGCATGTTGTCGGGCTTCAACTTTTTCGACCGCACAGACCCCAGTTTCGTCAGCGGAGGCGTCGGCGCCGGTGGCGGCATGGTGCTGATGGGCACCACCGGAGGAACGGTGGCCGCCCTGTCCGCGTCCGACGGGCGGGAACTCTGGCGGGCCTACCTCGGCAGCGAAGTTCTTTGCCAGCCGGCCTTCGGCGACGATGCCGTATTCGTGCAGACCATCGACGGCCGCCTGCTGGCGCTCGAGGAGGACGGCGGCGGCGTGCGCTGGAGCTTCGATATCCAGGTTCCCGTACTGACGCTGCGCGGTACGGCCTCGCCCGTATTCGAGAACGGTGTCGTCTACGCGGGATTCGCCAACGGCACCGTGAGCGCCATCCGCACCGAGAACGGGGAACCGATCTGGGAGCACCGGGTCATGCTGCCGGAAGGCCGCTCGGAACTCGACCGCATCGTCGACGTGGACGGCTCGCCGCTGCTTGCGGGTCCCCTGGTCTACGCGGTCGCGTATCAGGGCCAGCTCAAGGCCTTGCGGCGGGCCGACGGCAATGCGCTCTGGCAGCTCGATCATTCCAGCCATCTCGACCTGGCCGCGGGCTATGGCCATGTGTACGTCGTCAACGAAACCGATGCCGTCATCGCCATCGACGAGCAGACGGCCCGTGAAGTCTGGCGCCAGGAAGGTCTCTACCGCCGCAAGTTGTCGAGTCCGCAGGCGTTCGGCAACTACGTGGTTGTCGGCGACGACGACGGCTTTCTGCACGTGCTGGCGCAAAGCGACGGCCGCTTCCTGGGCCGGCAGAAGCTCGACGGCAAGGGCATCCGGTCTGCCATGAGCGTTGCCGAAGGGCGCACGCTCTATGTGCTTGGCAATTCAGGTTCCCTGCAAGCTGTCGAGATCGAGGTCAGGTGAGCGCGTGGTTCCCCAGTTCGCCCTGGTCGGCCGGCCTAATGTGGGCAAATCGACGCTGTTCAACCGGCTCACCGGTACCCGCGATGCGCTGGTAGCCGATGTGCCGGGCCTCACCCGCGACCGGCGCTATGGGCGCGCGGTCATTGAGGGCAGGCCCTGCATCCTGGTCGATACCGGCGGTTTGCTCGGCGACGGTGACCTGGCCGCCCTCACCGGCCGGCAGGCCGACGTGGCCGTGGCCGAGGCGCACACGGTTCTGTTCATGGTCGATGCCCGCGATGGATTGACGGGCGGCGACGAAGAGATCGCCGGCCGCCTCAGAAAAGCCGGCTCCGATGTCGTGCTGGTGGTCAACAAAATCGATGGGCAGAACCCGCACACGGCCGAGGCCGAGTTCGCGCGGATGGGAATCGCGGATCGTTGCCTGATATCCGCGACCCACGGGCGCGGCGTGGGGGCGTTGCGCGAAAAGCTCGCCACACGTCTGCTGGAAAACGTCGAACCCGTCGAGCTTGAGGGGGCGCCCCTCGCAAAAAGAGCAATCCGTACCGCGGTGGTCGGACGCCCGAATGTCGGCAAGTCAACGCTGATCAATCGTCTGCTCGGTGAAGAACGCCAGGTTGTCTTCGACCGCCCCGGCACCACCCGGGATGCCATCGAAGTGCCGTTCGAGCGTGGCGGCGACCGCTACCTGCTTATCGATACGGCGGGTGTGCGGCGCCGCGGACGGATCGATGCGGCGGTAGAGAAGTTTTCCGTCATCAAGGCCCTGCAGGCGATGGAACGGGCGCACGTGGTCATCGTCGTCGTCGACGGACGGGAGGGCCTGGTCGACCAGGACCTGCACGTCCTTCAGTACGGCGCCAATGCGGGCGCGGGGCTGGTCGTTGCGGTCAACAAGTGGGACGGGCTCGATGCGGAGGAGCGACGGGTGCGCGGGAGGACCGTCGAGCGGCGGCTGCAGTTCGTGCCGTGGGCGCCGGTTCATACCATTTCCGCATTGTTTGGCAGGGGTGTCGGGCGCTTGATGAAAGATGTGAAGGCCGTGTATCGGGCGGGTACGTTCGATGTGGGAACGATGCCGCTCAACCGGATCCTCCAGGGGCTGGTGCAGGCGCACCCGCCGCCCGCGGCCAGGGGACGCCAGATCAAGCTGCGCTACGTGCACAAGGCCGGCGACCACCCGCCCCGGATTATCGTGCACGGCAACCAGACGGGCGCGTTGCCGGCCAGCTACGTCCGCTACCTGGAAAACGGCTTTCGCAAGGCGCTGAACCTGGTGGGCAACCCGGTCAAGCTGGAATTGCGGACCGGTGTGAACCCCTACGCCGGCAAACGAAACGAGTTGACCAGGCGCCAGCGGCTCAGGCGCAGGCGCGTCATGCGCCACGGACGGCGCGGCTGACAGCCTCAGGGGGAATCGCCGGCGCCGGAACCGTTCAGCACTTCCATCACGCCCGTGGGGTCCACGCGATTGCCGTTGAGGCTGACGGACCAGTGCAGATGGGCGCCGGTGACCCGGCCGGTAGCGCCGACCTGTCCGATCGCGTCGCCACGCCGCACTTCGTCACCCTCGCTCACATCGATGCCGTTCATGTGGCAATACATGGTGATCAGTCCCTGGCCGTGGTCGAGGAACACCGTCTTGCCGTTGAAGAAAAGGTCGCCGGTCAGCACCACGCGGCCGCCCGCCGGAGCGTGGATCGGCGTGCCGGCAACCGCGGCGATATCGAGACCGCTATGCGGACTTCGGGGCTGGCCGTTCAGGATCCGGCGATGGCCGAAGGGGCTGGAGGTAATGCCGTCGACAGGCTTGACGAAGGGGACGATGTCGAGTTCCCGGTTCGAGAATCGATCGTACTGTTCGAGCTGGCGGCGCCGCTCGGCGCGAATCCGTTCCAGGTCTTCCGGCAAGGGGTCCACCATGCGCCGGTTCTCGATGGTGATCCGCTGCTCGGGATAGGCTTTGGCGACCACCTCGAACGCGCGGCCCATCGATACGCCGGGGCCGGAGAACTCGATCGCGTATTCTCCCGGAACGGCGTCAATGGGGACGCCGACGATTGCCTGTTCACGGTGGATCATGACCGGTTTGCCCTGAAAAGAGGCGCGCCTGGCGCCGCCCGGCAACGGCAACCGGTAAACGCCCCCCGGCACCGCCGCGGGTTGTTGAGCTTCCTCGGAGCTCAGCGGGGAGAGGGCCGGTTCGCCCGCGACCGCCATGGTGGCGGCGAAGCCCGTAAACAGCACAACAGTTGCCGCGCCGGCCCGGGCGAATCGAGTTGGCGCAACCGCGATCGATGCACGGTTCAAGCGATGGATTCCGTGTCTTCGGGCGGGTCGAGGGGACGCAATCGCCCGGCCAGGGGCAGCTTGTCCCGTACCACGGCATCGACGGCTCCATCATGGAAGTTGGCCCGGATCCGGGCGCCGGCTTCAACACCGTCCGCCCCGGTAATGACGCGTCCATGCGGGTCGGTGACGATGGCGAATCCGCGGGTGAGGGTATCGAGCGGGCTCACCGCCTCGAGCGTACGTGCGAGGGCCGCGAGGTTGGTTCTTCCGTTGCGCACCTGATTCGTCACCGCGTAACGGGCGGTGGCCGCCAGGCGCTCCAGCGTCCGTCGATGGTTCTCGATACGCTCGGCCGGGCGCAGCAGACGGACGGAGCGGCGCAGCGCATCGACCCGTGCGCGGAACCGTTCCGTTCGGCCGGCGGCGGCCCGGCGCAACCGCTCATCCAGGTCGTCGGCCCGCTGCATGAGTTGCCGTACCCGGTGGCGCGGGTCGGTCAGGCGAGCGCGCAGGGCAGCCAGGCCGCCTCGCGCCAGATCGATGCGCGTTGTAGAGGCCCGGCCCAGGCGCGCCTCGAGGCCGTCGAATTGCAACGCCAGTGCGGGCCCATCCGGCGTGAGCAGCTCCGCGGCGGCGGAGGGCGTCGGGCCGCGCAGGTCCGCGACCAGTTCGGCAATGGTGAAATCCGTCTCGTGGCCGATGGCGGCAACCGTCGGAACGGGGCAACTCGCAATCGCTCGCGCCAGAGGCTCCGAATTGAAGACGAACAGGTCTTCCAGCGAGCCGCCGCCACGGGTGAGCAGCACGACATCGGGTTCAAGGGCCGGTATGCGCTGCATCGCGCCCAACAGTTGCCGCTCGGCGTCCGGGCCCTGTACCGCCACGGGGAGCAGTGTCACCTCGAGGCAGGGAAAACGGCGCCGCACGATGCTGAGAACATCGCTGAGAGCGGCGCCGCTGCGCGACGAAAGGATGGCGAGGTGGGCGGGAAACGGCGGCAGCGCCTGCTTCCGTTCGGTGCTGAACAGTCCCTCGGCCGCCAGGCGCTCCTTCAGCGCCTCGAATGCGGCCCTGAGCGCCCCTTCGCCGGCCGGTTCCATGTGCTCGACGATGATCTGGTAGTCGCCGCGGCCTTCGTAGAGGCTGACCCGGCCGCGCACGACCACTTCGGCGCCATCGGCGGGCTGCAGCTTGCTGAAACGGTTGCGATTGACGAACATGGCGCAGCGCACCTGGGCGCTGTCGTCCTTGAGGGTGAAATACCAATGCCCGGAGCCCGGCCGGCGGTAGTTGCTGATTTCGCCGCGTACCCACACTTCGCCGAGCCGGCCTTCGAGCAACTGCCGCGCCTGACGGTTGAGCGCGCTGACCGATAGTACGCGGACATCCGGGAAGGGGAGTGAGTCGGTCTGCATGCCCGGTCAAGTTTACATGACTCCGGCCCGTCGCTAGAATTCTGATTTTGCGGGGTCCCAAAAAATGTTGCGTATCGCTCACGACGCGCTCACGTTTGACGATGTACTGCTGCTGCCCGCCCACTCCCAGGTACTGCCTTCCGAAGTCGATCTGAAGACGCGTCTCACGCGAACGATCGAACTCAATATTCCGCTGATGTCATCGGCGATGGATACCGTCACCGAGTCGCGGCTGGCGATCGCGATCGCCCAGGAAGGCGGCATCGGTGTCGTCCACAAGAACATGACGATCGACGCCCAGGCCCGGGAAGTGCGGGCGGTGAAGAAGTACGAGACCGGGATCATCCGCGACCCGATCACCATTGCACCGGGGCGGACCGTTGCCGAACTGCTCGCCCTGACCCAGGAGAACAGGATTTCGGGGGTACCGGTGGTGGAAGGGGGCAAGCTGGCCGGCATCGTCACCGCCCGGGACGTTCGCTTCCAGAAGCGCCTCGACGCCAGGGTCCGGGATGTCATGACACCCAGGGAGCGGCTCGTGACGGCTTCCGAGGACGCCAGCTTCGACACCATCACCAAGCTGCTGCACGAACACCGTATCGAGAAGGTGCTGCTGGTCAACGGCGGTTTCGAACTGAAAGGAATGGTCACGGTGAAGGACATTCACAAGGCTCAGGCTTTCCCGAGCGCGTGCAAGGACAGCCAGGGCCAGTTGCGGGTGGGCGCCAGCGTCGGCACCAGCCCGGACAGCGACGAGCGGATGGCGGCGCTGATCGAGGCCGGCGCCGATGTCATCGTTGTGGATACGGCGCACGGCCACGCGAAATCGGTGCTCGACCGGGTAAGCCTGATCAAGCAGAGCTATCCGCAGATGCAGGTGATCGGCGGCAACGTCGCCACCAGGGACGGCGCCCAGGCGATGCTGGCAGCCGGCGCGGACGCCATCAAGGTGGGCATCGGCCCCGGGTCCATCTGCACTACCCGGGTCGTCACCGGCATTGGCGTTCCCCAGGTCACCGCCGTCGCCGAGGTGGTATCCGTCGCCGACGAAATGGACATTCCGGTGATCGCCGACGGCGGTATCCGCTATTCGGGCGATATCGCCAAAGCCATTGCGGCCGGCGCCAGCGTCGTCATGATCGGCAGCCTGCTCGCCGGTACGGACGAAGCGCCGGGGGAAGTGGAGCTGTACCAGGGCAGAACCTACAAGTCGTACCGGGGCATGGGCTCGGTCGGCGCAATGAACGAACCCTACGGTTCCAGCGACCGCTATTTCCAGGAAGTGCAGGGCGACGGCCACAAGCTCGTGCCGGAAGGTATCGAGGGGCGCGTGCCGTATCGCGGTCCGATGGGCCCCATCGTCCACCAGCTCATCGGCGGCTTGCGGGCCTCGATGGGCTATACGGGTTCGCCGGATCTGGAAACCATGCGCACGAAGCCGGAACTCGTCCGGGTTACCGCGGCCAGCATGACCGAAAGCCACGTGCACGATGTGACGATCACCAAGGAAGCACCCAACTACCCGCTGAGTTGATGCCGGGAACGGTGTGATCTGCAATCTGGAATTCCTGATTGAATACGCAGGTTAGGAGCGACATTCACGATCAGCAATTGCTGATCGTCGACTTCGGTTCCCAGTACACTCAGTTGATCGCCCGCCGGGTGCGGGAAGTGGGCGTCTATTGCGAGATTCTGCCCTTTGACCATGACCCGCAAGATCTGGGCGAGCGGGCCCGGAAGGCGCGGGGCATCGTCCTGTCCGGCGGTCCGGAGTCGGTTACCGCGGGGGCGTCTCCGCGCATACCGGCCAACCTGCTCGACATCGACTGCCCGGTCCTCGGCATCTGCTACGGCATGCAGGCCATGGCTGCCCAGCTTGGGGGTACGGTAAGCCCCTCCAACCGGCGTGAATTCGGCCATGCGGCGGTCGAGGTGGCGAACGGCTCGCGCCTCTTGGGAGCGCTCGACTTCGATCCCGGCAACCGGTTGCCCGTATGGATGAGCCATGGCGACAAGGTGACCTCGGCGCCACCGGGCTTCTGCATTACCGCATCGACGGAAAGCGCGCTCATCGCCGCCATGGAGCACGAATCGCACCCCTGGTTCGGCTTGCAGTTTCACCCCGAGGTGACCCATACCCGGCAGGGCGGGGAGATATACCGCCGCTTTGCGCTGGATGTGTGCGGCTGCGACGGGCTCTGGACGCCGGGCAACATCGTTGCCGACGCCGTCGACCACGCCCGCCGGCTGGTCGGCGAAGAGCCGGTGGTGCTCGGCCTGTCCGGCGGTGTGGACTCGAGCGTGGTGGCGGCACTGCTGTCCAGCGCCATCGGCGGGCAACTCACCTGCGTGTTCGTGGACAACGGGTTGCTGCGCAAGAACGAGCGCGAGGAAGTGGAAACCACCTTTGCGCCATCGAACGCCTTGAATCTGAAGCTGGTCACCGTGGATGCCCGGGCCGAGTTCTATGCCGGGCTTGCCGGAGTCGAAGACCCGGAAGCCAAGCGCAAGGTAATCGGCAATACCTTCATCGATGTGTTCGAACGGGAAGCAAGGCAATTCGAAGGGGTGGCCTGGCTGGCCCAGGGCACGATCTACCCGGACGTGATCGAGTCCGCCGCCAGCGCGTACGGCAAGGCGCACGTCATCAAGTCGCACCACAACGTGGGCGGGCTGCCCGAGCGCATGTCGTTCAAGCTCATCGAGCCGTTGCGGGAACTGTTCAAGGACGAGGTACGCAAGATCGGCCTGCACCTGGGGCTGCCGCGGGAACTGGTGTACCGGCATCCGTTCCCGGGACCCGGACTTGGCGTACGGATCCTCGGCGAGGTAACACCCGAGTATTGCGACATCCTGCGCGAGGCGGATGCCCTATTCATCGAGGAACTCAGGGCCGCGGACTACTACGACCGGGTGAGCCAGGCATTCGCCGTCTTTCTGCCGGTGAAGTCCGTCGGCGTGGTCGGGGACGCGCGCCGCTACGAGCCGGTAATAGCGCTGCGTGCCGTGGAGACGGTCGATTTCATGACGGCCCGCTGGGCGCACCTGCCCTATGCGCTGATCGAGCGGGTATCGAACCGTATCGTCAATGAGATTGCAGCGGTTTCCAGAGTGGTGTACGACGTGTCCAGCAAGCCGCCGGCGACGATTGAGTGGGAGTAGCCGGTGTGGATCGGCGACAGAATCATCGTCGAGCCGATACCAACAGGAAACCGGCCCGGCCCGTGGGGCAAATCGCCCAACGGCCATCTCCGCGGTTCCGCGTTGTTTCGCTACAATGGGTCATCGATGCGAGCGTCGTATGGTCATTATCGCCCCGGCTGCCCTGGTCAGGGTCCAGGGTTCGACTACCGTCGCCCGCTCCACTGCGCACCGAATCTATATGGGAGCGAATCCGTTGACTGTAGCCACAGACGATCTGATGCGACTGCTCAAGCGCGCCTCCCCGGGCCTGATTCTGCTGGTCACGGCGACCCTTGCCGCGGCCCAGGCGCCCATTGTCCAGCCGGGCGCGCCGGGTGAACCGGCGCGAGAGCTGACTGCCGAAGAGGCGATCGATATCGCCGTTTCGAGTTACTCGCCGGACGACGTCAGGTTCATGCAGGACATGATTCCGCACCATCACCAGGCCGTCCAGATGGCCGAACTCGTGGCTGATCGCACGAACCGGCCGGAGCTGGCCGATGCGGCCGGGCGCATCAATCTCTCTCAGCGAGACGAGATCGAGTTCATGGAAAAATGGCTTGGCGAGCGCGGCGAGCCGGCGCCGGATCCGTCCGACCACGCTGCGATGCACACCGACCATCGAATGGCCGGCATGGCCACGCCACGGCAAATGGCTGAACTCGCCGCGTCGGCGGGCATCGACTTCGATCGGATGTTCCTCAAGTTGATGATTACGCACCACGAAGGCGCGGTAACGATGGCGGAGGAACTGCTCGAACAGCCGGGTTCGGCGTACGACCCGGTGTTGTTCGAGTTCACGACGGACGTCACCAACGATCAGACCGCGGAAATCGAGCGGATGCACGCATTGCTCATCACCCTGTCCGACGACCCGCGCGCCGGTCTCCCGGCCGGGTTCGACGATGCCGGCCAGGTGCTGATGAACCTGGAACTCGTGGCCTCGCTGCCCAAACCGCCCGGCTTCTACGACCCGAAGAATCCAGGCGAGTTGCCGCCTGAGCGCCCGCGGGAGGAGGCTCGCGATGCAGCCGGGGACGGCGAAGCGGCCGAAGACGGCGAAGATGTGGAATACGCAGATGTCGGAGACGGCCAAGATGCGGGGCACGGGGAAGATGCCGACGACGCCGAAGACGACGAAGAATGGGACCGCACCCCGCTGCTGAGTTTTTCCAACACCGACATGGCCTTCAGGGACGATGTCATGATTGCCGGCAGCTACCACGGTTTCAATATCTATCGGCTGGTCGAAGGAGGCTTGCCGCGGCAACTCAGCTCCGTGGTATGCCCGGGCGGGCAGGGCGACGTCTCGATCGTCGGCGATCTCCTGATCATGTCGGTGGAGGAGATCCGGGGGCGGCTCGACTGCGGGCTCGAAGGCATTGCCGAGGACGTGAGCGACGACCGGTTTCGCGGACTTCGCCTGTTCGACATCAGCGACCTCGGCCGGCCGGTGCAGGTGGGCGCGGTGCAGACCTGCCGCGGCTCGCACACCCATTCGATTGTCGCAGCGGAAGAGGACAGCATCATCGTCTACAACTCCGGCACCTCCCGGATCCGCGATGAGGAGGAGATGGAAGGATGCATCGACGAATCGCCCGGCGACAACCGGACTGCGCTGTTCCGCATCGACGTTGTCGAGATCCCCGTTGACGATCCTGGCAGCGCGCGCATCGTCCACAGCCCCGCCGTGTTCGCCGATCCGAGGACGGCACCCTGGCGGGCCTGTGGCGCGGCGGCGACCATGGCGATGACACGCAGGAAACCAGCGCCACCGACCAGTGTCACGACATCACCGTGTTCCCCGAGCGCGAGATTGCCGCCGGCGCGTGCTCGGGCAACGGCATCCTGTTCGATATCTCCGATCCCCTGAACCCGCGGCGCATCGATGCGGTGGTCGACAAGGGTTTTGCCTACTGGCACTCGGCGACGTTCAACAACGACGGCACCAAGGTCCTGTTTACCGATGAATGGGGCGGCGGCAGCATGCCGCGCTGCCGTGCCTTCGATCCGCTCGACTGGGGCGCGGATGCCTTCTACGACATCGTTGGCGGCCGGCTCGAGTTTCGCAGCTACTTCAAGATGCCGGCGCCGCAGGTCGAGCAGGAAAACTGCGTGGCGCACAATGGCTCCGTCGTGCCGGTGCCGGGCCGCGACATCTTCGTTCAGGCCTGGTATCAGGGAGGTATCTCGGTGATCGATTTTACCGATTCGGCCAACCCGGTCGAGATCGCCTATTTCGATCGTGGTCCCATCGATGCGGAACACCTGATTCTCGGCGGATTCTGGTCAGCCTATTGGTACGCAGGAAAAATCTACGCTACCGGGATCGTCCGCGGACTGGATGTCCTGTCACTGGTACCGAGCGAATTCCTGTCCGAAAACGAAATTGCCGCGGCTCGGGTTGCCGGCCAGGGCAGCGTGTTCAATCCGCAGCAGCAATGGAGCTTTGACTGGCCGGCCGAGCCGGTCGTAGCCCGGGCCTATCTCGACCAGCTCGAACGCGACAGTGCGCTGTCGCCGTCGTTCGCAGCCGAACTCGATGCGGCGCTGGGCCGCTCGGCATCGGCGCTGCAGAGGGGCGTGCGCGACGAACAGTTGGCCACACGGCTCGAATCGCTGGCTACAGCGGTGGAAAGGGGCGCGGGCAAGGGCATCACGACGGCGCGCCGGGCTGAGTTGTCAGCGACATTGGGCGGGATTGCAGCCAGGTTGCGCTAGCCCGCATATTGCACCAAGCCGCTTATCCAGATGACGAATTCCATTTGATTTTGCTCACATTGGTTGCACTGTTCGGCTTTCTGTCGTGGTACGAACTGCGCTGGCCACGCCCTCGCTGGTCTTTTGCCCGTGTGCGCGCACGTGCTCCCTCCACCATAGCTACGGCTATGATTCCGGTCGCGAGTACGCGCACACGGGCAAAATCCTGCGCGATCATCGCGGCCCTTGGTGCAATATGCGGGCTAGTGGGAGTGGTTGGCCCCGGTACGGGACCGGCGGGCGATTCGAAGCCCGGGCTTGACGTGGGGTTGGTCACCCTCCGGGGCTTGCGGGGCAGGTAGAATCGGCGACATGAAGGAAGAAGAACAGGCACCCGCCCGCTCCCCGCCGAATGCGCCCGGCCTTGACGAACGCTGGCTCGCCTACGTGCCGCTACTGGGTGTGCTGCTGCGCTATCAGCGCGGCGACTTTCAATTCGACCTGGTGGCCGGGTTGGTGGTCGCCATCATCTCCGTACCCAAGTCGATGGCCTATGCCTTTCTGGCCGGGCTGCCTCCCCAGGCCGGGCTGTACGCCTGTCTGTTGCCCATGTTGGCCTATACCGTCCTCGGCTCCTCACGCCACCTGATTGTGGGGCCGGTGGCCGTGGCGGCGCTCATGGTGGCGGCCGCCATCGGCCAGCATGCACCCTACTTCGAAGGGGGCCACATGGCCGTGACCACGGTGATCTGCGTCGAAGCGGGGCTCTTCCTGCTGCTGCTCCGGGTCACCCAGATGGGGGGCGTCGTACACCTCCTGAGTTACCCGGTGATCACCGGCTTCATCAATGCTGCGGCAGTGCTCATCATTCTGAGCCAGTTGAACGGTTTTACCGGCATTACCAAGGAAGAGGGCGTCATCCCCATCGCCGCGCTCTGGGGCGTGGTAACGGACATCGGCTCACTCAATCCGGCTACCCTGTTGCTTGCCGTCGGCAGCCTCGCGCTGCTTTGGGGGGCACGCCGCTACGGCGACCGGCTCGGCGCGCGAATCTGGCCGGCGCTGGAGGGCTCGGCGGCGATATCCAGGGCCGGGCCCCTGGTGGTGCTGTTGTTCGCCACCCTGGTGGTGGCTCTGTTCGATCTGGATCTGACCTTCGGCGTGGCCACCGCCGGCCATATCCCCGGCGGCTTGCCGGAATTGACGCTACCGCCGCCGGACCCGCTGATGTGGCTGCAGGTAATGCCCTCGGCGGCCATGATCGCGGCGGTGGTCTTTGTGGAGAGCTACACCATCGGCTCCTCCCTGGCCGTGCGCGAGCGCATCCGGCTGGATAATCCCCAGGAACTCCTGGCTCTCGGTGTGGCCAATCTTACCGCCGGATTCTCCGGAGCCACACCGGTGGCCGGCAGCTTCTCGGGCAGCAGCGTCAACTACCAGGCCGGCGCCCGCACGCCAGTCAGTTCGCTGATTTGCGTACTGGCGATACTGGTGGTTCTGCTGGTTGCCACGCCGCTCTTCAAGGACCTGCCCCAGGCCACCCTCGCGGCGATCGTGATGATCTCCGTGGTCGGCCTGATCGATCTCGGTTCGGTACACCGCCACTGGCGTTTCTACCGGGAAGACGGCGTGACGGAACTGGTGACCTTCGTCACCGTGCTCGCCTTTGGCGTTGAGAGCGGCCTGATCGCCGGGGTGCTGCTTTCGATTGCGTTTTTCGTGCGCCGCTCCAGCCGCCCCCAGGTCACCCTGGTGGGCCGTATCGGTGAATCCGACAGCTTTCGCGCCGTGCGCCGGCACGACACGGAAACCCGCGATCACATTGCCGCCATCCGCGTGGACGCGAACTTCATTTTCGCCAACGCCGACTACATCGAGACCCAGTTGCACCGCATCGTCAGCGGCCAGCCGGCCACCCACCATGTGGTGCTGGTGTGTAGCGCCATCAACGTCATCGACGTGAGCGGCGTCGAGATGCTGGTGCGCCTGAACGACACCCTGAACCAGCAGGGCATCAGGCTGCATCTTTCCGATGTCAAGTCGTCGGTTCTGGAACAACTCCAGCGTTCCAGGCTGCTCGGCGAACTGAGCGGCCGGCTGTTCTTCAGCACCGCCGATGCCATGACCACACTGGAGAGCGAGGCGGCCGCGGGCGAAGCGGTTCAAGCCGGCAGCTAATCGGTCGCCAAAACGCGTAAAATGCAGTTCCACTATCGTGTGGGAGTGAGCGGCACAATCGACGCGCTCGATGCCGACTGGATGCGCCAGGCGCTCGAACTGGCGGAACAGGCCGCGGGCCTTGGAGAGGTGCCGGTCGGGGCGGTGCTCGTCCAGGACAACGGCAGCGGGGGTGTGGTCGTCGGGCGGGGCAGTAACGGGGTTGTCGGCGGCGCCGATCCCACGGCTCATGCGGAGATCAACGCACTGCGCGACGCCGCTTCCCGGCTCGGCAACTACCGGTTGCCGGACACCACGCTGTACGTGACCGTGGAGCCCTGTCTGATGTGTGCCGGAGCGCTGGTGCATGCCCGGGTGAAGCGGCTGGTATTCGGTGCGCGCGAGCCTCGTACCGGGGCTGTAGTCAGCCACCTCCGGGCGCTGGAGAGTGCAGCGCACAATCACCGGGTCGATGCCTGCGAGGGAGTACTGGCCGAGGAGTGCGCATCCCTGATGCAACGGTTTTTTCGGGAAAGGCGCTAGTGTCCTGTGTCACAAATACGTTGCATTTCAGAGGGCGCAAAACCGCCGAGGGCAAGGCGCGGTCCGCAGCGAATGTCTGGACCTTTGCAAGGGCCGCAACACCGCCATCGGTGGTTTTGCGCCCTCCCGAAGGGCGCGCCGCACAAGGGCTGTGGCGTTGTTGCGACCCTTGGCCGTATGCCGGATACGCCCGGCGGACCGCGCCTGGCCACAGCCCTTGTGCGGCACGCTGAAACGTAACGTATTTGTGACACAGGACACTAGCGAGGCGATACCGCAAGCCCGACGAGACAGCGGCCAACGGGTGAGAACTTGACTGATTTGACAACCATTATCCGCGAACAAGAGGTCTAATGGCCGAGTTGCTGGTGCTTGCGGGACCCCCCGCACTGTCGGCGTTTCGTCTGGAGAAGCTTCGCGACGGACTGGGTATCGCCGGCCTGTACGCGGAATTCGTGCATCTCCTCAAGCTCGAGGGGCGGCTCGAGGCGGCCGAACGGGAGCGGGCGGAGGCTCTACTGCGTTACGGCCCCGAGACAGACCTTCCCAAGCGTCAGGGCGAGTTGCGGCTCACCGTGGTACCCCGCCACGGAACGATTTCGCCCTGGTCGAGCAAGGCGACCGACATCTTTCACATCTGCGACCTGGAAAAGGTTGTCCGCGTGGAGCGGGGCGTGCGCTGGTTCTCCACGGCGCCGTTCGACGAAGCGGCCGTCGGCTCGCTCTACGACCGCATGACCGAGTGCGTCGTCAACGAGGATGACCTGGAGTCCGTGTTCGCCACCCTGGCGCCGAGGCGATTCGCCCGGGTAGGTGTGCTGGCCGGCGGCGCCGACGCGCTGTGGCGGGCCAACCGGGACCTGGGTCTTGCACTGTCGGAAGACGAGGTCGACTACCTGGCGGATGCGTTCGCCGAGTTGGGCCGCGACCCGAGCGATGTGGAACTCGTGATGTTCGCCCAGGCGAACTCCGAGCACTGCCGGCACAAGATCTTCAACGCCGGCTGGACGGTGGACGGCAACGCGGAATCCCGATCGCTGTTCGCCATGATTCGCAATACCTTCGCCGAAATCAACGGCGCCGGCATCCTGAGTGCCTATGCGGACAACGCGGCTGTCATCGAGGGCTATCGGAACCAGCGCTTCTTCGCCGATCCGGATAGCCGGGAATACGGCCACATCGACGAGCAGATGCCCGTGCTGATGAAGGTGGAGACCCACAACCATCCCACGGCCATCGCGCCCTATCCGGGGGCCGCCACGGGCAGCGGCGGAGAGATCCGCGACGAAGGCGCGGTGGGGAGGGGATCGAAGCCCAAGGCCGGGCTGACGGGATTCACCACATCGCACCTGAATATTCCCGGGTTCCCGGAACCCTGGGAAAGCGGCACGGACAAGCCGGAGCACATGGCCTCTGCCCTCGACATCATGCTGGAAGGCCCGATCGGTGGGGCGGCTTTCAACAACGAGTACGGCCGGCCGGCGCTCACGGGCTACTTCCGGACCTTTGAACAATCCGACGGTGCGGGGCGCCTGCGGGGGTACCACAAACCGGTTATGGTCGCGGGCGGCCTGGGCAACGTGCGGCCCGGCCATGTGCAGCCGTTGCCGTTCCCGCCGGGCACCCGGCTGGTGGTGCTGGGCGGCCCGGCGATGCTGATTGGCCTGGGCGGGGGCGCCGCCTCCAGCATGGCGTCCGGCGCCAGTTTGCCAGAACTGGATTTCGCCTCGGTGCAGCGGGACAACGCGGAGATGCAGCGCCGCTGCCAGGAGGTTATCGATGCCTGCTGCGCGCTCGGTGAGGAGAACCCCATTCTGCTCATTCACGATGTCGGCGCCGGTGGGCTTTCCAATGCGCTGCCGGAACTGGTGCAGGGTGGCAGCGCGGGGGGGCGCTTCGAATTGCGCGACGTTCCGAATGCAGACCCCGGCATGTCGCCCATGGAGATCTGGTGCAACGAAGCCCAGGAACGCTATGTGCTGGGGATTGCGGCCCAGGGCATCGAGCGTTTCGAGGGGTTGTGCCGGCGCGAACGATGCCCCTACGCGATACTCGGCGAATCCACCTCCGAGCGGAAGTTGCTGCTCACCGACCGCGTATTCGGCAACCGTCCCGTCGATCTGCCGCTGTCGGTGCTGTTCGGGAAGCCGCCGAAGGTGCAGCGCGCCTTCCAGCGGCGCGCGTCGCCAGTCGAATCCCTGGATCTGCAGGATGTCGAACTGGACGAGGCGATCCGGCGCGTGCTCGGTTTCCCGGCTGTGGCGAGCAAGCAATTCCTGATCACCATCGGCGACCGCAGCATCACCGGCCTGATCGGTCAAGAGCAGATGGTCGGCCCCTGGCAGGTGCCCGTCTGCGACGTTGCGGTGACGCTCGGCGGCTACCGGACGTTTCAGGGCGAGGCCATGGCCATGGGCGAACGGTCTCCGCTGGCCCTCATCGATGCGGCGGCATCGGCGCGCATGGCGGTCGGCGAAGCGCTGACCAACCTGGCCGCAGCGGCTCTCGAAGCGCTCGACAGGACGGTGCTGTCGGCCAACTGGATGGCGGCTTCCGGCGATGAAGCCGAAGAACAGGCACTCTTCGATGCGGTTCGCGCGGTCGGGATGGAACTCTGCCCGGCGCTCGGCATCGCCATTCCGGTCGGCAAGGACAGCCTCTCGATGCGCACCCAGTGGCGGGACGAGGACGGCGCATCGGTCCGCGAGGTCGTCGCGCCGATGACGCTGATCGTCTCCGCGTTCGCCCCGGTCGCGGACGCCCGCCGCACGCTTACGCCGCAACTCCGGCCGGCCCTCGGCGAGCCCTCCACCGGGAGCGGTACCGGGCCCGCACGGTTGTTGCTCGTCGATCTGGGCGGCGGCCGCAACCGCATGGGCGGCAGCGCGCTGGCCCAGTGTTTCGGCAAACGGGGCGGCGAGTGTCCCGATGTGGATGACGCCGAAGCCCTGGCCCGGGCGCTGAACGCTACCCTGGCCCTGAACCGGGAAGGCCGCATTCTCGCGTATCACGACCGGTCCGACGGCGGGTTGCTGGCGGCGCTGGCCGAGATGGCGTTTGCGGGCCGTCTCGGGTGGGATGTCGATATCGATGATGACGATCTCCTCGGCGCGCTCTTCAACGAGGAACTCGGCCTGGTGCTGCAGGTTGCGGTGTCCGAGGCGCCCGTGGTCGTGGAACGGTACGGCGGCATCCGGGTGGTCGATCTCGGGGCCGTGAGGTTGGATCAGCGTCTGCGCATCCGGCATCGCGGCGCCCTGGCGGTCGACTCCGAGCGCGCCGACTGGCAACGCCGCTGGGCCGAACCGAGCTACCGGATGCAGCGCCTGCGGGACAATCCGGCGGCGGCGGACCAGGAATACGCGGTCATCGGCGACAACGGCGACCCGGGCCTGTGCGCCGCGCTGAAATTCGAGCCGGGTGCAGATCCGGCACGCGCATTTTCCATCGTCAACGCCCGGCCCCGGGTCGCCGTGCTGCGCGAACAGGGCGTCAACGGCCAACTGGAGATGGCCGCCGCTTTCGACCGGGCCGGGTTCACCAGTGTCGATGTACACATGAGCGATCTCCTGAGCGGCGCGGCGAACCTGCTCGACTTCCCGGTTTTCGCCGCATGCGGCGGGTTCTCTTACGGGGATGTGCTCGGCGGCGGCGGCGGCTGGGCCAAGAGCGTCCTGTTCCATGAACGGGTGCGCGATGCCTTCGAGGCGTTCTTCCACGCGGACCGGCTGGCGCTCGGCATCTGCAACGGCTGCCAGATGATGGCCAATCTCAAGGAACTGATCCCCGGAGCGGAAAGCTGGCCGCGATTCGTGCGCAACCGTTCCGACCAGTTCGAGGCGCGCACCGTGCTCGTGCGCATCAACCCGGTGGCCTCGCCCTGGCTGGAAGGCATGGCGGGCAGCATCATTCCGGCCCCGGTGGCGCATGGGGAAGGGCGCGCGGAGTTCCGCGATCCGGCGGAATTCGAGGCATTGGCGACCCGTGGGCAACTCTGCGCCCAATATGTGACCACTCGGCACGATCCCGCGCGCACCTATCCCGCCAACCCGAACGGTTCGGCCAAAGGTCTGGCGGGCGTCACCGCGGCGGCGGGCCGGGTGCTGGTGATGATGCCCCATCCGGAACGGGTGTTCCGGGCATGCCAGAATGCGTGGCCGGATCCGGCCTGGAAAGAGGACGGGCCCTGGTTGCGCCTGTTCAGAAACGCCCGAAAGACCGTCGGCTGACCGCTGACCGCCCGGATGGCACAAGAGAGATTCGACTCACAGGAAAACCCGATGCTCTATCAACTGGATGACCGCCGGGTCGTTGCGGAGGGAGACTATTTCGTGGCGCCGAGCGCGGCCGTCATCGGCAGGGTCCGGCTCAAGAGCAACGTGAGCGTCTGGTTCAGCGCCGTGGTGCGCGGCGACGACGAGCCCATCGTCATCGGCGAGAACTCCAATATCCAGGACTGCGCCGTAGTGCATACCGACCCGGGTTTCCCCTGCATCCTGGGCGACAATGTCACCGTCGGCCACAAGGCGGTGGTGCACGGCTGCGAAATCGGCGACAACACCACGGTCGGCATCAACGCCGTGGTGCTGAGCGGCGCCAGGGTAGGGAAGAACTGCCTCATCGGCGCGAATTCCCTCGTCGCGGAAGGCAAGCAGATTCCGGACAACTCACTGGTCATCGGCACGCCGGGCCGCATCATCGCCAAAGTGACGCCGGAACGCCTGGAGAACCTGAAGCGCAACTACCTGCACTATGTCGAGAACGGCCGGAAGTTCACGGCCGGGTTGGCTGTGCAGGAATCGGCGGACAGGCCCTGAGACAGGTCCCGGCCGTTTCCTGTGGTTGATATTCGATCGAAAGGGACGATCACGATCGGCGGACAAACCGTCCAATTCCGGCATGCTGGCCCAAACGTCATGCAGTGGGCGGGAAGATCGGCAGCGCCCGTGGTTCAGGCGCTGCGGTGGCTGGGCCCCGCCGCCGCCGCGGACGCGCAGATCGTTTCGACGCTGAAATGCGACCTTCCCGAAGACGTGAAGCGCGACCTGCTCCGGAACAGCCGCAATCTACCGGGATGGGCGCTTCCGCTGGCGCACAGCATCATGGCCGATCCAGCGGTTGCAGCATGAAAGGATCCTCCGAGTCCTTTCTCGCCTTTCCGGAACAAGACAAGCGGAATGTGTTTGCGGCAGCGGCAAGCCGTCTCGATACCTTGCCTAGCCGCCCCACGCGGGTCGCCGATCGTATACCACGGCTCCATGGACTTGCTGCTGCGCCACATCGACGGAGAACCCCGGCGCACGATGCAGCCGGACCAGTCCCCGTTCCTGCATGCCGAGCGCGTGAACTTGCCCGGTCGTTCCGCCATGATCAGCGGCAAGCTCGACTTGCCGAGCGTGGTTCTGGAGGTGGACCACACTGCGGACATACGCCGGGGCAAGCTCCGGCAGTACGAGGCGTGGCGGTTCCCGGAGGTGTGGGTAGAGGCGCTGGACCGGCCGTGCATTATTGACGAATACCAAAGAAGGTGGGATAGTCCCACCCTATGAAAACAGCTCGAGCGGACGCCAAGAAACGCGTGGTCATTCCCGGAGCGGAGCCAGGGGATATCTTTGACGTCCAGCGGGAGGGGGAGGAGCGATATGTGCTCGTCCGTCTGTATCGGCCCGCCGCCAGGGCGCCCATGAACCGTAAAGAATGCCTTGACGCGATTTCCCAAACGCCTCTGAGCCCGACGCTCTCATGGGAGCAACTGCGGCAACTGACGCGCGAGCCATGATCCTGCTGGATACCAACGTTCTGATCTACGCGTCGGAAAATAGAGGCCGGCATCATGAATGGGCACGGCAAACCATTGCCGACGCTGTTTCCGGCGAAGGGGCGGCCATCAATGCCATATGCCTCGCCGAGACCTGCGTTGGCGAACGAGACCCCGACACGTCGGCGGCCCGTATCCGTGGTTGGGGCGTTGCGATTCTCGATGTGCCCGTTGCCGCCGCAGAGGTTTGCGCCACGGCATACCGGCAGTACCTTGATCGAAGGCGGCGGCAAACCGGCGAAGACTCGCCTCGAATTCCGTTGTCTGATTTCTTCATTGGCGCGCACGCTCAAACAATGGGCTGGACGCTGGCAACGGCGGACACCGCACGGATCGAGACCTATTTCCCATCAGTGAAGCTGATCGTACCGTGAACGCCGCCAGTACACGTCCATCCATGGCATCGACGTGAACCGCTGATGCATCCATTTGCGGCCACATGGTTGACTACACGGAGACCACACTACGCTCGCCCCGCCTTGCTGGACGAAAAAGGCGATGGGCGCCACCCAGTCCGGCACGCCGTGCTCGATCACCGACTTGTCCGTCCGGCAGTCTTGCCTTGGCGGATCGCTAATGGATACCGTGCATCCACCGCCGCAGCATCGGTGAGATGGCCCAGAGGAAGACGCCGGTCAGCAGCGGAACCACGACCAGCAGCAGGTAGAAACCCGGCAATCCCTCGATCAGGAAAGTCGCTTCGCCGGACTCGAGCTTGACGGAGTAGCGTGCCAGCAGTCCGCCGGCCAGGTTCGCGATCGAGAGCGAGAAGAACCAGATGCCCATCATCAGCGACTGCAGGCGTTGCGGGGCCAGCTTGGAGACCATTGAAAGCCCCACCGGGGAGAGGCAGAGCTCGCCCCAGGTATAGACCACCAGGGTGATGAGCAGCCATTGCGGCCCGGCGAGGCCGTCCTGTGCCTCCATGGCGCCGAACACCATGGCCAGGAAGGCGAGCCCCAGCAACCACACGCCTAAGGCGAATTTCATCGGCGTCGATGGATTTCTGCCGCGCTCGTTCAGGAATACCCAGAGCCAGGCGAACACCGGTGCGAAGACGATGATCGCCAGCGGATTGACGGCCTGATACCAGGTGGCCGGGAAACCGCTGTCCAGGAGTCCCCAGAGAGTCCGGTCGGTATTCTGCGCGGCGAACACGTTCATCGAGCTTCCCGCCTGCTCGAATGCCGCCCAGAAGGCGATGTTGCCGACGAAGGCCAGCGCCAGGATGACCGCGATGCGCTGCCACTCGATGACTGAGAGCCGCGCTTTCGGCGGCGCGGATGCATCGGGGATACGCGGGCGGCGCTCCGGCGGCATGCCGATGCCCTCCAGGTAGCGCGACCGGGACGCCTGGTAGAACGAAATCCCGAGAATCATGCCCACCGCCGCGCTGCCGAATCCCCAGTGCCATCCCACGGTTTCTCCCAGCGTGCCGGCGATGAGGGGCGCGAACAGGGCGCCGACGTTGATGCCCATGTAGAAGATCGTGAAGCCGCCGTCCCGGCGCTCGTCCCCGGGTGTGTAGAGCTGGCCGACCATGACGCTGGCGCAGGGCTTGAAGAAGCCGGTGCCGACGATGATCAATACCAGCCCGCCGATGAAACAGACCAGGGCGCCGGGGCCGGTCTGCAGGGTGACCGCGGCGCCGGCGGTGATGCCGAACAGTTCGGTGCCCGCCAGCAGGATATGGCCGGCGGCGATGACCCAGCCGCCCAGGATCATCGAGCGGTGCGTGCCGAGAAAACGGTCCGCCAGCCAGCCGCCGGCGATCGGCGTGAAGTAGACTCCCCAGGTATAGGCGCCGTACAGCAGGTAGGCCGCATCTTCCGACCAGCCGAAACCCGGATTCAGGTTGGGAGCGCCATCGATGTACCCATCGGTGGAGGCGATGAGATAGAGCACCAAGAGGGCGCGCATGCCGTAGTAGCTGAAGCGCTCCCACATCTCGGCGATGAAAAGTACCCAAAGGCCACGAGGATGGTGCACGGCCCGCCTCCCGGAATTCGAAAGGCGCCATTGTTTCCGAGCCGGGACGGCGCGTCAAAGCGGTGACGCGGGGCTCGGCAAGCTCGGTTCGCAGTATCTCCGTTCGAGTTGGAAACGGCTTGGCAAGCCGTCCTCCCGGGGCTATAGTGCGCGCCATGAAATCGGTAGCCCGCCAACAGCATCCGTCTCTGCCCATCCTGCTGCTTCTGCCGGCGTAGCCGGCAACCCATTTTCCACACAAGGGCAGCCGCCCGACTTGAAGCAAAACCCCAAACCTGAAACAGCCAGGACGCAAGGGTCATGAGCGAGCAGACCACAGTTAATCGAGGCTCCGCATCCACCCGTGCCGGACGGGCCCGCGGCAGCATGCCTTTTCACAAATACCGTTCCTTCCAGCCCATCGCGCTGCCACGGCGCCGGTGGCCCGGCAAGGCCATCGAACGCGCGCCGCGCTGGTGCAGCGTGGACCTGCGCGACGGCAACCAGGCGTTGGTCGACCCGATGAACGTCGACGAAAAGCTGCAGATGTACGAACTGCTGCTCGAGGTCGGCTTCGCCGAGATCGAGGTCGGCTTTCCGGCAGCCTCGCAACCGGATTTCGACTTCATCCGCCGCATCATCGACGAGGGCCGGATCCCGGACGACGTGACCGTGCAGGTTCTCTGCCAGGCCCGGGAAGAACTGATCGAGCGGACGGTGCGGGCGCTTCACGGCGCGCCGAACGTCATCTTCCACCTCTACAACTCCACCTCGGAACTGCAGCGGCGCGTGGTCTTCGAGATGGGCCGTTCCGGCATCGTCGACCTGGCCGTGCGGGGCACCCGGATCGTCAAGCAGGGGCTGAGCGCGCTCGACTCGAACATCAGTTTCGAATACTCCCCGGAAAGCTTCACGGGTACCGAGCTGGATTTCGCCGTGGAGATCTGCACGGCGGTGGCCGAGGAGTGGGGCGCGACGGCCGACGAGCCCATCATCGTCAATCTGCCCTCGACCGTGGAGATGGCCACGCCCAACATCTACGCCGACCAGATCGAATGGTTCGCCACCCGCTTCCCGCACCGCGACAAGGCGGTGATCAGCCTGCATACCCACAACGACCGGGGAACGGGCATCGCGGCCACGGAACTCGCGCTGATGGCCGGCGCCGAACGGGTCGAAGGCACGCTGTTCGGCAACGGCGAGCGCACCGGCAACTGCGACATCGTCACCCTGGCCATGAACCTGTTCAGCCAGGGTGTCGATCCCGAACTGGATTTCAGCGATATGCCGCGCATCCGCCGGACGGTCGAGGCCATCAACAAGCTGCCGGTCCACGAGCGTCATCCATACGCCGGCGACCTCGTGTTCACGGCGTTTTCCGGTTCCCACCAGGATGCCATCAAGAAAGGCATGGCCAAGGTGGACCGGGACCGGTGGGAAGTGCCCTATCTGCCCATCGACCCGGGCGATGTCGGTTCGTCCTACAAGGAAACCGTGCGTGTCAACAGCCAGTCGGGCAAGGGCGGCGTCGGTTTTCTGCTCGAGGAGTTCTACGGCATCGTGCTGCCCCGGGAGATGCTCAGGGAGTTCAGCGGCATCGTGCAGAAGCTGACGGAGTCGCTCGACCGGGAAGTCAAGGCAGCCGAGATTTTTCAGGCCCTGCTCGACGAATACGCAGTCGAGTCGGGGCCGTACCGGCTGGTCGATTTTGACGTTCTCACGGGACGGCAGGCCGACCAGCGCTGCATCGCCCGCGTGGAGGCAGCGGAGCAGCAGGTGACGATCGACGGCGAGGGCACGGGCCCCATCGAGGCATTCGTCAACGGCCTGGAGGAAACCCTCAACGAACCCGTCAGCATCGTCGAGTACCACGAACACGCGCTCGCCACGGGCAGCGATGCCAAGGCGATCTGCCTGCTCGCCATCGAAGACGCCGCAGGCGGACGCTGCTACGGCGTCGGCGTGAGCCGCAATACGATCACCGCATCGCTGCAGGGCGTCATCGCCGCCATGAACCGCCGCTGGAGACACTGAGCGGCCCAATATCGGCGGGAACGCTTGAATGGGGCGGGCTTACGGCGTGACTTCTTTCCCTGCGAGTTTCCACCCGGCTGTCCGGGGCGCTGACGTGCAAGCAACAAACGTTTCCGGTGATTTGCTCAATGCAGTTGGGCGTCTCCGTTGAGTGCGGTACGCCCGCTCGGAGCCGGGTCACCGACTGTCTGATAACAGAACCGGTCCCATGGGAGGAAACGGTTCGTCAACTCTCTTCGGGGACCCGGGTGATCCTGCAGTGCTTGACGATATGGTCGCTGATCTGCAGTGTCTCGATGCGGAATTCTTCGACGCGTAGACAGAGATTCGCCTCCGGCATGGTTTCCAGCGTCTCCAGAATCAGTCCATTGAGCGTCTTGGGGCCTGTTGTCGGCAGATCCCAGCCCAGCGCGCGGTTGATGTCCCGCAATACCGCGGTGCCGTCGATGAGGTAGGCTCCGTCCGCCTGGGGAAGAATCTCCGGCATGTTGGCGGCATAGTCCGTAGTGAACTCGCCGACAATCTCTTCGAGAATATCCTCCAGCGTAACGATTCCCTGTATGTCCCCGTACTCGTCCACCACCAGGGCAATGCGGCGTTTCTCCTGCTTGAAGTTGACCAGTTGCGTATGCAGCGGCGTCGCTTCCGGCACGTAGTAGGGCTCCCGGGTCAATTGCATCAGCTCGGCCTTGGTCAACTCGTCGTGGCCCAGATGGCGGGCAAGGCGCCGCAGGTGCAGCATGCCGAGCACGTTGTTGACGTTGTCCTTGTAAACCGGCAGGCGGGTGTGCTGGCTGTTGGCGAGCACGGCCAGTATTTCGTCCATCTCATCGTCGATGTCGATGCCGACGATCTCGTTGCGCGGCACCATGATGTCGTTGACGGTGACGTTCTCGAGATCGAGTATGCCGAGCAGCATATCCTGATGCTGGCCGGGAATGCGGGCGCCTTCGTCGACCACCGTGCGCAACTCCTCGACGGTCAGCGGAGCGCCGCTGGATGCCTCGTGATTCTTGACGAAGGGCCGCACCAGCGCGTTGCTGATGGTATTGGTGAACCAGACCAGCGGCCGCGTCGCCTTGAGCAGTGGGTCCAGGATATATACGGAAGCGAAAGCGAGCCGCTCCGGGGTGTGCGCGGCGATGGTCTTGGGCGCGACCTCGGCGAATATCAGAAAGAATATCGTCATTGCGATCGGCGCGATTACCACGCCGCTGTCGCCGAACAGCCTGAGGCCAATGACGGTGCCGACGCTCGCGGCAAGAAAATTGACGAAGTTGTTGCCGATCAGGATGACGCCGAGCAGACGATCCGGCCGGCGCAGCAGACGGTTCGCCTTGCGTGCCCCCAGGTGTTTCTGCTTGACGAGGTGACGCAGGCGATAGCGGTTGAGCGCCATCATCGCCGTCTCCGAAGAGGAGAAATAGGCGGACAGAACCGTCAGCGCCAGTATGGTGGCGAACAGCACCCAGGAGGGGAAATCGGCGAGGGACATCAGCCTCGCCCGAGGAGCACTTCCAGCACGAACTTGCTGCCGAAGTAACCCAGCAGCAGCAGAGCGAATGCCGACAGCGTCCAGCGCACCGCGGCGGTGCCCCGCCAGCCGAACGCCCGGTGTCCCACCAGGAGCACCACGTAGACGATCCATGAAGCCGACGACAGGACCGTGTGATGGACCACGTGCTGCGCGAACATGTCGTCCAGGTAGATGAAGCCGCTGCCGATCGCGATGGTGAGCCCGGCGAATCCCACCCACAGCATGACGAACAGCAGATGCTCCATGGTCTCGAGCGGGGGCAGGATACGCAGCATCAGGATATGGCTCTTGGCGCGTATGTTGTGCTCCGCGATACCCACGAGGATCGACTGGAGGGCCGCCATCAGCAGAATGCTGTAGGCCAGAATCGAGACGAGCACGTGTACCGCGAGCGCGTCGTTCATGCCGCCTGCCGATGCCTGGTCGCGCTGCAGAAACAGCGAAGCCAGGAGCGCCAGCGCACTCAAGGGAAAAAGCAGCACGAACAGGCTATGTACCGGCCGGGCGAAACCGGCGGCAGCCACCATCGCCAGCACGATAAGCGCCGTGAGGCTGGCGACGCTGGCCAGGCTGAGATTGATGCCCTGGGGCAGGTCCATGGTCCCGTACGCCGCGATGGCGTGCAGGGCCAGCGCGGGCACGACCAGCGCCCTCAAAATCAACGTGGATACGGGGACATTGCGCGCCAGGGCTTTTGCCTGCAGCCAGGTACCCGCCAGATAGAGCACAACCGCTACGACGCCCGGGACGATGGGACTGAATGACACGAACTTGCCCGGGTCAGATCAAAGAATGAAGGGAACGCCGCCGCACGGGGGCGGTATCGATCAACGCCTTGACAAACTTGCGCCTGTAGACTGCCAGCGCGGTCAACATGTTTCGAATCGCAGGTTGGAGCAGGCTCGACCGATCATAACACTATTGGAAATCCCGGCGCACGACACGGCGCGCGCGGCAGCGGGCCGGACCGCGCGGGCCAAAGCGTCGGATTCTCTCGACCGGGCTGCTACAATGCGCCGCCTTGCCGGAGGCGGCCTGTTCGGCGGAGCCGCGGCCTACCCGGCAAGTTGCGCGGAGTGTAGCTCAGCTTGGTAGAGCACTACGTTCGGGACGTAGGGGCCGGAGGTTCAAATCCTCTCACTCCGACCAATCGCCTTCACCCGTCCGCGCTTACGCGAGTGCATCGGCGTCCGCGGCAGCAATCCGGAGCACTAGTGCAACCGGGAAACGGCAAACCGCGTAACCGCCCGCATGGCTTCCCGGTACCGGTTGGCCGGCAACTCAGCCAGGCATTCCAGGGCCAGGCGGCTTTCCTCGAGTGCCGCGGCGTGGGTGTACTGCATGGCGCCGCAGGCGTGCACCGCCTTGACGACCTGATCGAACCGGGCCCTGGACCGCGTGCGCAGGCTGTCGCGAACCAGTGCGGCCTGGCTGCCCGTGCCGTTCGCGAGCGTGTATATCAGCGGCAGAGTGAGCTTGCCTTCCGCGAGGTCGTTACCGGCGTTCTTGCCCATGGTGCCGGCATCGCCGCCGTAGTCCAGCCAATCGTCCACAAGCTGGTAGGCCATGCCGAAATGCAGGCCGAATCGCCGGTGAGCCTCAATCTCCGCGGCCTCGTCGCTGGCGAGCACGGCGCCCGTATGAGTCGCTGCCTGGAAGAGCAGGGCGGTCTTGAGACGAATGGCCTCCAGGTAACCCGTCTCGTCCGCATCGAGGTTGCCGATATTGGCGAACTGCATCACTTCGCCTTCGGCAATGCGGTTGGTGGCATCTGCCAGAATGGCCAGAATGTCCATGTTTTCCAGTGCCATCATGAGCTGGAAGGCCCGGGAATAGAGGAAATCGCCGACGAGAACGGATGGCGCATTGCCCCAGCAGGCGTTGGCCGTGGGCCGTCCCCTGCGCAATTCGGACCGGTCGACCACATCGTCGTGCAGGAGGCTTGCGGTGTGCAGGAATTCGATTACGGCTGCGAGTACGACATGACGGTTGCCGTCGAAGCCGGAGCCGCGGGCGCTGAGCAGCACGAGCAGCGGCCGCAGGCGTTTGCCGCCGCTCTCGACGATATGGCGGCCGATTTCCTCGACCAACGCGACATCGGAGGTAAGCTGGTTCGGAATCAGGCGATTGATGGCGGCAAAGTCGTCGCGGACCAGGCTGAAGACATCGTCCAGTCCGACGATAAGGCCCGCCGTGCGGGTGTAGTTGTGCGGTTGCTCGTAGACTGCGGTAGCCGGATTCACGCGTTGTAATCCCACAACTTCGATTCTAGAATACGCCGCCCTTCAAGGGTCGCCCCGGTTTCGGACGAAGCGTTGCGCACCGGGCCGACCAGTGGCATGGCCGCGTTGGGCGGTCATTGTAATTCAGCGCAATGGATATTGCAGGCCGAGTGTTTCGGGAGCGAAGTCATGTTTGCGGTTTTTGTAAGCGGCGGCAAGCAGCACCGGGTAAACGAGGGTGACGTGCTCAAACTCGAGCGGCTGCATGCCGAGCCCGGCGAGGAAGTGGTGTTCGA
The DNA here is from genome assembly GCA_965220425.1 of Candidatus Azophilus sp. Taxonomy (GTDB): domain Bacteria; phylum Pseudomonadota; class Gammaproteobacteria; order Pseudomonadales; family Azotimanducaceae; genus Azophilus. The sequence continues at coordinate 2,625,073 of OZ244830.1, forward strand.
CAAGGTGCTCCTGGTGGCCGAAGGCAATGAAATCAACGTCGGGCAGCCCTACGTGGATGGCGGCCGGATCAAGGCGGAGGTGCTGAGCCACGATCGGGGCAAGAAGATCCGGGTGATCAAGTTCAAGCGCCGGAAGAACTACATGCGGCGCCAGGGCCACCGCCAGTGTTATACCGAGGTGCGCATTACCGGCATTCTGGCCGCGTGACCCGGAGTCCAAGGAGGCTGATGCATGGCACACAAGAAGGCAGGCGGCAGTACCCGTAACGGCCGGGATTCGCAGTCGAAACGGCTCGGGGTGAAACGGTTCGGCGGCCAGTACGTGCGCGCCGGCAACATTCTGGTGCGGCAGCGCGGCACCCGCTTTCATGCGGGAGAGAACGTGGGCTGCGGGCGTGATCACACGCTGTTTGCAACGCACGACGGCCACGTAAAATTCGTGGAAAAAGGCAAGCTCAAGCGCAAGTACGTCACCGTCGTCCCGGCGGTATAACCCCTGGCCTGTCCACGGGGCAGGTTTCTCCAATGCAGTTCATCGACGAAGCGACCGTCTACGTTCACGCCGGCAAGGGCGGCGACGGTTGTCTGAGCTTCCGGCGGGAGAAGTTCGTTGCCAGGGGAGGACCGGACGGCGGCGATGGGGGTGACGGGGGCGATGTCCATCTTGTCGCCGATGCCGCCCTGAACACGCTCGTCGATTTCCGCTATCGACCCCGGTACCGCGCGGGTAACGGCCAGCCGGGCAGCGGGCGCAACAAGACCGGCGCCCAGGGGGAGGACCGGGAAATCAAGGTGCCGCTGGGCACCTCGGTGGTCGATGCGGAGACCCGGGAGTTGCTCGGAGATCTGACCGAGCCGGGTCAGCGGCTGCTCGTCGCCCGGGGTGGGCCGCACGGACTCGGCAATACGCGCTTCAAATCCAGCACCAACCGGGCGCCGAGGAGAACCACCCCGGGAGCTGCCGGAGACGAGCGGGAACTGTCGCTGCAATTGAAACTGCTGGCCGATGTGGGGCTGTTGGGCATGCCGAATGCGGGCAAGTCCACCCTGATCGCCGCCACCTCGGCCGCACGGCCGAAGATCGCCGACTATCCGTTTACCACTCTCGTTCCAAATCTGGGCGTGGTGCGCGTCGACGAAGAGGCAAGCTTCGTCATGGCCGATGTTCCGGGCCTGATTGCGGGCGCGGCGAGCGGTTCCGGGCTCGGCGCGCAGTTCCTGCGGCACCTGTCGCGGACGCGGCTGCTGCTGCACCTGGTCGACGCCGGCCCAACGGACGGTTCCGACCCGGTGGCCAACGTGGCCACCATCGAGGCCGAACTGGCCGCCTACAGTCCCGCGCTGGCACGGCGGCCGATCTGGCTGGTTCCGACCAAGGTCGACCTCCTGGACCGCAAAACCCTGAACGGCTTGATCGAACGCTTGCGCCGGGCCTTTCCGTCCCGGGAGATTCTCCCTGTCTCCGCACTCGAGCACGCCGGTCTCGAACCGTTGAAGAACAGGGTGATGGCCGGGCTTGCCGCGCTGCGGGCGTTGACTGCAACGGACGAATCGGCGCGGGCGCTTGAAGAAGCACTGACCGAGCGCATTCACGAAGATGTGCTGACGAGCGCGCTGGCTGCGCGGCGGTCATGACGTTGACACAGGAACAGGCACGCCGGCAGGTTGCAGCCGCGAAACGAATCGTGGTCAAGATCGGCAGCTCGCTGCTCACCGACCCGGCGTCCGGGCTATCTCGCGCCAGTATCGATGGCTGGTGCGATCAGCTTGTCGAGTTGTCGGCAGAGGGCAGGCAGTCGCTGCTCGTGTCCTCGGGTGCGGTGGCGGAGGGTGTGGCGCGGCTCGGCTGGCCCGGGCGTCCCGCCGACCTGCCCCGATTGCAGGCCGCCGCCGCCGTGGGCCAGATGGGACTGGTGCAGGCTTACGAAACCGCCTTCGCGCGACACGGCAGGCATACGGCGATGGTATTGCTCACGCACGAGGACCTGGCGGACCGGCGGCGCTATCTGAATGCCCGCTCCACCCTGACGCATCTGCTCGACCTGGGCGTGGTGCCCGTGGTCAACGAAAACGACACCGTGGCTACGGAGGAGATCCGGTTCGGCGACAACGACACCCTGGCGGCGTTGGTGGCCAGTCTGCTGGCGGCGGATCTGCTGGTTGTGCTCACCGATGTCGATGGACTGCACGTACGGGACCCCCGGAACAGTCCGGATGCCGAGCGGCTGGCGTTTGCCGAAGCCACCGACCCGGAACTGGACGCCCTCGCCGGGGAGGGCGGCGCCCTCGGCCGGGGCGGTATGGTCACCAAGATACGCGCCGCGCGCGCGGCGGCCCGGTCCGGGGCCCACACCGTGATCGCGGACGGGCGCAGGGCCGGTGTGCTGAGGCGTATCCTGAACGGCGAGCCGGAGGGAACTTTGCTGGCGGCGACCGTCCTGCCGCTGGTAGCCCGCAAGCGTTGGATAGCCGGCCAGATGAAGCCCAAGGGCGAACTGGTGGTGGATGCCGGGGCCGCGGCGGCGATGCGCGAACGGGGCGTCAGCCTGCTTGCCGTCGGTGTCGTGACCGTGCGCGGCGATTTTGTGCGCGGCGAAGTCGTACGCTGCGTCACCGAGAGCGGGGAGGCGGTCGCCCAGGGCCTGGTCAACTATTCCAGCGTGGAAGCATGGCGCCTGGCGGGCGCCGCCAGCGATGAGATATTCGGGCTACTGGGATACGTGGAAGAACCCGAACTGATGCACCGGGACAACCTGGTGATCGCGGACTAGCCCGCATCGCTCACCCACTCTCTTTCCTAGAACGAATTTTGTTCCCTGCGCGTCAGCGCGCCGGGGTGAGAACTGCTAGAGCGCCGCGATCGCGGCAGTGAGGCGGGATTTGTGCCGTGCGGCCTTGTTCTTGTGCAGGATGCCCCTGGCCGCCATGCGGTCGATGACGGGAATGGCCGAAGCCATTGCGGCGTTGGCCGCCTCGACATTCTTCTCGTCGATGGCCGCTTGCACCTTTTTAATGTAGGTCCGTACCATGGAGCGCCGGCTGGCGTTGTGCCGCCGCCGCTTTTCCGCTTGGCGGGCCCGTTTACGGGCTTGAGCGCTGTTGGCCAATGAGGGCTCCGGGGGCTGAAAGGCGCGCTAATATGCCGTCGAGGATGATGCATGTCAACTGAGCGCCCGCACGGATTGCCCGAGGTCGCCGACTCCGCTGACGGGTCCACGGACGTCACCGCCAAGGGCGTGGTCGTTTCGTCCATGACGTTGCTGTCACGGCTCTCCGGATTCGCCCGTGACGTGCTGCTGTCGCATTTCCTCGGCGCCAGCGGCGTGGCGGATGCGTTCTTCGTCGCCTTCCGCATTCCCAACTTCTTCCGCCGGCTGTTTGCCGAGGGCGCCTTCAACCAGGCTTTCGTGCCGGTACTCGCCCGCTACAAGGAACGCGGTCACGAGGAACTGAAACGATTCATCGCCCTGATGGGCGGCAACCTCGGTCTTGTCCTGGTGCTGTTCGTCGGCGCGGGCATCCTGTTCTCGGAGGCGCTGGTCGCCGTCTTCGCGCCGGGTTTCTGGAGCGACCCGGAACGGTTCGGCCTGGCCGCCGAGCTGGTTGGCATCACCTTTCCGTACCTGGGCTTCATTGCCCTGACGGCTTTTGCCGGAAGCATTCTCAACGTCCATGACCGTTACGCGGTTCCCGCCTTCACGCCGGTATTGTTGAATGCCTCGCTGATTGCGGCCATGGTGTTTGCCGCGGCTTCCGGCGCCGCACCGGTCTTCGCGCTGGCCTGGGGCGTGCTCGCCGCGGGCGCCGTGCAGCTCTGTTTCCAGGCGCCGTTCCTGGCACGGCTGCACCTGCTGACGCTGCCGAGGGTGGGCACGCGTCACGAAGGGGTACGCCAGGTGGGGCGGCTGCTGGTTCCGGCCGTACTGGCGGCATCGGCCGGTCAGGTGAATTCGTTGATCGACACGGTGCTGGCTTCGACCCTGGCGACGGGGAGCATCTCCTGGCTTTACTATGCCGACCGGTTGCTTGAATTGCCCATCGGGTTGGTGGCGGTGGCCCTTGGGACGGTGTTGCTGCCCAACCTTTCCCGGTTGGCCGGCCGGGAAGACGGCCCCGCCTTCCGTCGGACGGTTGGCTGGGGTATTCGCATGGGTGTCCTGCTCGGCCTGCCTGCCTCCGTTGCACTGTACCTGCTGGCGTGCCCGCTGATCGCAACGATCTTCCATCACGGAGAAATGTCCGTTTCGGACGTTGCAATGACTGCGCTGGCGCTGCAGGCGTTCGCAATCGGCGTGCTGCCGCTGGTGCTGGTCAAGGTCCTGGCGCCGGCTTTCTTCGCCCATCAGGACACTCGCACGCCGTTCCGCATTGCAGGGGTTGCAGTGGCAGCCAACGTGGCGCTCAATCTGTCGATGTTCCGTTGGTTCGGGCATGTCGGGCTGGCGCTGGCAACGTCCGTGGCCGCGTGGCTGCATTGCTGGCTCCTCTGGCGGGGCGCCGTGGAACGGGGTTACTTCACTGCCCACGGTCAGTCGATGCGGCCCGGCGTTCGCGTACTTGCAGCGGTGACCTGCATGGGCTTGACCCTTGCGGCCGCCGTACCGAGCGACTCGTTCTGGCTGGCGGCCTCGGCCATTGAACGCGTTCTGTGGTTGTCTGGCGCCGTCGCCGTGGGTGGCTTCGTTTACGCCGCGGCACTCGGCGTAAGCGGACTCGGGCTCCGCGACGTCAGGCATCGCGTTTGAACGTATAATGGCTTGGGGAGCGATTCCCCTGGTCTGTAAGGCGCCATGCATGGCAGCCATTGCGATTTCGATTACGAGTTGTCGGGGGGATATCGTCTTGTCAGGGAGGTATGCGCGGGTCAAGCTCGCCCATCGGCTTTGCGGAACCGGAGCGCAGCAGGCCGGTTGCCAACGAGTCGTGCAGGCGGCAGGCCGATGAGCCATGGTCGGGGCCTCTGGACGGTCGCTGCGGAAACGGTGGGATATGCGCGCTAGGTGGTACCTTGTCGCCGGGCTGGTGATCGTGCTGGATCAGTGTACCAAGTGGCTGGTCGCCAGGACCCTGGGTTTGGGTGAGCAGGTCGAGTTCCTGCCGTTCTTCAGTTGGGTACTGTGGCACAACGACGGTGCGGCTTTCTCGCTGATGTCCGGCCTGGGCGGTTGGCAGCGCTGGTTTTTCGTCGGGCTTGCGGCTGCGTTTGCGGTCTTCATCGTCTATGAACTGCGCCGGTTGCCGATTGGAGACTGGCTGCAAGGGCTGGCATACGGCCTCATTCTCGGAGGAGCATTGGGCAACATGGTAGACCGCTTGATGACAGGGTATGTGGTCGACTTCGTGTTGTTGCATTGGCGTGACTACTACTTTCCCGCCTTCAACGTCGCCGATGCGGCCCTGTCCTGCGGCGCGGTGTTGTGGGTGGGTTGCATGATCCGCGACAGCCGTGCCGAAAGTGGGGCGTAGCTTCGGGTTTTGTTCCGGTTGTCGCGGCTCGGGGTTCAGCCTGATCGAGTTGATGGCGGCGCTGGCGATACTTGCGGTCATTGCGATGCTGGCCGTTCCGCTTTATACGAGTTACTCCGAACGCGCCTTTCGCACGGAGGCTCAGGGAGATCTGCTGGCCTGCGCCCTGGGCATGGAACGCTGGGCGGGCGCCGGGTTCACCTATGAGGGCGCTGCCGATACCGATGGCGACGGTTCGGGCGATGCGGACTCCGGCCCGGTTGCCGCGGCGATCTGCAAGGCCCGCTCGGTGAGCCGGGGCCGCTACGCCATCACGGTCGAAGCCAGTGGCGACACTTTCGAGCTGACCGCGCGTCCCGATCCCCAAGGGCCGATGGCGGCGGACGGTTTTCTGGAACTCGATGCCGCCGGAAACCGCCGCTGGGATCGTGACGGCAACGGGTCGATCGGCGCGGGTGAAGACCGCTGGGAGTGATGTCCGGAGCTTCTGTGGCTGACTGCCGTCTCACAAGAGACAGGGTGAAATTCGCACAAGATTTCCGGTGTTGAGCGGATGGTACCTTCCGCGTTGCCGCCCCAAAATGACGCGACTACCGGTACGAGGCGTGTCTCTCCCATGGTCCGAAGATTCCGAGTTCCGCGCCAGACGGTTGCCGGGCGCCGACGGGGGCCACGGGCGGCGCCGCGCCGGAAACGGCCGGCGGGTTTCTCTCTGGTTGAACTGCTTGTCGCCGTACTCGTGATGGGCGTTGGCGTGCTCGGCGTGACCGGCTTGCAGATGCTCGGCATGCAGACCAATCGTTCGGCGCTGTTTGGCATGCAGGCGGCGCAACTGGCCGATGACATGTTGGATCGCGTTCGCGCCAACTCGGGCGGCAGTGGTGGAGCGGCATCCTATGGCGGCCTGGCGTTGGGCGACCCGCCGCCCGCCCCTCGGGATTGCGGCGCGCGCGATTGCACCGGCGAGCAAATGGCGGTATTCGACCAGGCGGTCTGGAAATGCCGCCTGGGGGAGTTCGCGGAGAGTTCCGTCTGCGTCGAATTGGCCGATCGGGCCGGTATGGGCGTCTTCGGGGAAGCTGTGGGGACGCCGGGTTTGCCGAGCGGCGATGGCGCGGTCGAAGTCGATTTGACGAGCGGACTGGTGCGGGTCAGCGTGCAGTGGCGCGACGGCGGCCGGATCCGTTCCATCGCCCTCCAGAGCCGGATCTGATGGCTGCCGGGAACGTCCCCGCGTGCCCGGGCGCCGGGGAGGGTAGGGTGGTTGGCGGTAGCGGTGTCCGGCCATGGTCCGGCACCGGTCGTGCCAGCCGCGGTTTTTCCCTTGTCGAGTTGATGCTGGCCCTGACCCTGGGGTTGATGGTGATCGCCGGAGCGGTACAGCTTTTCGCGGGCGCCAGGCAGAGCCATGCCTCGCTGCAAAGCGGGGCGCGGGTGCAGGAAAGCGGCCGCTATGCCCTGGCGTTCATGGAACATTCGGCCCGCAATGCCGGGTTTCTGGGCTGCAACGGCAGTCGCGGACGGATCGTCAATACGCTCAATGGCGATCTGGACGCGCTCTTTGAACTGAATGTCACCAGGGCCGTGGAGGCATTCGACAACGATGGTGGCGGTTCGGCTACTGCTTTTGCGGCCGCTGCCGGAATCGACCACGACCGGATCGTTCCCGGTACGGACATGGTTGCGTTTCGCCGGGTAGAGGCCCCGCTGCACCGCGTTTCGGCCCCGGTGGACCCGGATGGGAACCCCGTCGTAGAGGATCGGAAAACGTTCGACCTGGAAGCGGACGATTTCCTGCTCATTGGCGATTGCGAACAGTCGTCGTTGTTCCGGCTCACCGGGGTGATTCGCGGCGCCGGGCGCCTGACGCTGCTCCGCGGCCGGGGCGCGGGCGTCTTTGAGAACTCGCCCGCCAAGCCCTTGTCGGAGGCGGGCAAGGTCTATGGCCCGGCGGGCGAGGGGGGTGCGGCAACGGTCGGCCGCGTGGTGACCGAAACCTACTTCATCGCCCGGGGTAGAGGCGTCGACCACCGCGGAGAGCGCTCCAGGTCGCTGTGGCGGCGGGCCGGCACGGCAATGCCCGCCGAACTCGTCGAGGGGATTCATGACTTGCAGGTCTCGTTTGCGGTAGATACCCGACCGGGCGACGGCGTGGCCGCCACCAGCCGTCATGTTGGCATTGACGAAATGCCTGCAGGCGGAATCATTCGTGCGATCCATGTGCGGATTGCCGCCGGCGACCCCGCCAACCTGCGCGCTTTCGGTCAGACCTTCAGTCTGCGCAATGCGGGCTAACCCGCATATTGCACCAAGCCGCTTGTCGAGTTGAAGAATGACTTTTGATTTCGCTCGCCTTCATTGCACTGTTCGGCGTTCTGTAGCGTTACAAACCGCGCTGGCCGCGCCCTCGCCGGGCTTTTGCCCGTATGCGCGCACATGCTCCCTACACCATAGGCGTGGCTATGATTGTCGTTGTTATGCGAGGGGTGCCCCCTCGCGCTCCCCGGCCGAAGGCTCCCCCGAGCACGCGCCTACGGGCAAAATCCTGCGCGATCATCGCGGCCCTTGGTGCAATATGCGGGCTGGCGTCCGGCAACGGGGCGTTGCGCTCTTCGTCTGTCTGGCGCTGCTGCTGGTGCTCGGCATCGCCGGGGCTTCCGCGGTTCGCACGACCATCCTGGAAGAGCGGATGGCTCGCAACGCCGGTGATGCGCTTGTGGCTTTTCAGGCGGCGGAGGCGGCCTTGCGCGAAGGAGAAGCGTTCCTCACCGGCAGCGTCGACAGTGCCGAGCGTTTCACGGATACGGGGAATGACGGCCTGTGGACGCCCGCTGCCCCGGGCGAAGCGGAGCGTTGGACTCTTTCCGGAATCTGGGATTCCGGAAGCGGTCGGAGCAGGGCGGTGTCGAATCGCCTCGAGCTTGTCGCAGAGCAACCCCGCTTCATCATCGAATGGTTGGCGAGTCCGCGAACCGCCGCCAGTCCGCATCTAATCGAGGAATCCACGGCCAAGGTGGAGAAGCGCCTGGAGATTTTTCGAGTCACGGGACGGGGCGTCGGGCGCACGGACCATGTCAGGGCCATGGTTCAGAGCACGTACGGATTGCTGCTTTGAGGATCGGCGGCAAGCTGGCGGTGTGCACCTGGACGATGCTTGCCGTCGCTTGGGGCCCGAGAGGAGAAACCGCTGCGCCCGTGGTGGAGGAGGTAAACGTCCGCGAGCACAGGGATGCTGCTGGCAAGTCGTGGCAACGAATCATGATCGGCGGGCTTCCCGGTGGCGACGGGTATTTTGCGCGCAATATCGGGCATGGCGCTGACGGCGAGAACGCCGGCAACGATGCGCGGGCCGAACTCTGGACTTTCACGGACGTTGACCTCGGCAAGGCTCATGGCCGGGCCCGCATCGCACTGAGTAATGTGGATGACGGCCGGGGCGCCAAGGAGTGGGCCGCAATTTTTGGAGGCGGGCATGACGACGCCCCGGGCGCGGCCAGGCTCTTCGTGCTGTTCATCGACCGGGGCATCGACGGCTGGGCGAGCGGCGGCTTCGTCAAGATAACGGCCGGCGCCCCGGCGCCGCGGGACCATGACGGCCAACCGAACTTGCCCAATGCGCTCGGTGAACCGGCACTGCTGGACATCGACCTGAACGGTACCGCCGACCTGGCGTATGCCGGCGACATGCAGGGAAACCTGTTCCGTTTCGATATCTCCGACAGCGATCCATCGGCATGGCGGGCGGTGCGGTTGTTCCAGGCAACCTATGGCGAGCCGGTGGAGAGGCTCCAGCCGATTACGCAACGGCCCTTCGCGGTGATGCACCCCGGGGACGGTGATTTTCTTGTGGTCTTTGGAACCGGCAGCGACCGCGCGGGCAACCAAGGGGCCAACACCGACATCCAGTCGATCTACGGTATCTGGGACCCCGGGGAATCCGATCCGGCTACGGCACGGCCCGGCGCCAGGGGCGAGCGCCTGGTCGGGCGGGCGCCGGTCAACGTGGTCGATGATTCCTCCGGGCAGTTCGAAACGCGCCGCGTACTCACGGGGGGACCCGTCAACTATGCCAGGGACACGCCCGGCCGCACCGGCGTCTACGGTTGGACCATCGATCTGGACATGCCGCGCGCCGAACGAACGCTTGACGGCAACCTGAACCCGGACTCTTGCGGACAGGCGCCACCCGGTCCCCAGTACCCGGGAGAGCGGGTCGTGGGCCGTCCGGTTCCACGCGGGAACGTGCTGTTCATGGCCACCGCCATTCCCGGCGATGTGCAAGTCTGTTCCGGTGCGCCGCCCGGGTCGGTTTTCGCCATTGACATGTTCACGGGCGCCAGCCCCGAGGGAGGGGTTCTCGACCTGAATGACGACGGGCGCATCGATACGGGGGACCTTGTTCCGTTCGAAGGGCAATCGGCCGTCTCCGGCGTTGTTCTCGACGGCCGCGCCTTTTCCGGGACGCTCGTGCAGCCGACGCTGGTCTCCAGCAGGGACGGGTCGGCGACGCTGACGGTCGGCGCAGGAGATGAGGGGCTGTCGCTCGGCGTTGGCGGGGCCGGGGCGGTCAGGACAGGACGCCGGTCCTGGCGCGAAATTTCGGACGCCACGCCCTGAACTCCAGCGACCTTGCCCGCATCCTGGATTGCGGACATCATGTCGCGCTTCATGGACATCTACGAGAATCTGGATCAGGCGGGCGGCACCCGATGCGTGCTCTGTATCGGCAACTTCGACGGCGTGCATCGGGGTCATCGCAAGCTGCTGGCCGTGGCGCGGTCGCTAGCGGATACGAGCGGCAATCCCCTCGGGGTGATGACCTTTGAACCTCATCCCAGGCGCCTGTTTCGCCCGGACGATCCACCGTTCCGCATTACCCCGCCGCCGGTCGAACGGCGCCTGCTGGAATCCCTGGGCATCGATGTCCTGTTTTCGTTGCGATTCGACTGGGACTTCGCGAGCCAGTCGGCGGACGCCTTTATCGCCAATGTGCTGAACCACGGAATCCGGCCGTCGCATGTGGTGGTCGGCTACGACTTCCGGTTCGGCCAGTTGCGGGCGGGCGCGGCGGAGACGCTGCGCGAGGCGGGCTACGCCGTAACCGTTGTGGAGGAACTCGCGGACCGGGAGCACCGGGCGTATTCCTCGAGCCGCGTTCGCGTTGCGCTCCGGCACGGCGACCTGGAAACCGCCAACAGGCTGCTGGGTTGGGAATGGGAGGTGGAGGGTAAGGTCGTTGCGGGCAATCGGCGCGGCCACGCCTTGGGTTTTCCCACCGCGAACGTGGAACTCGGCGAGACCCTGCATCCGGCCTATGGAGTCTACGCGGCGTGGGCGCGGGTGCAGGAGGAAGAATCGTACCGTCCGGCAGCCACCAACATCGGCATCCGGCCGATGTTCGAATTGCCCGTGGGGCAGGTTGAAGCGCACATTCTGGATTTCGACCGGGACATCTACGGCGAATCGCTGCAGGTGCGGCCGGTCAGGAGGATTCGCGGCGAAGCGCGCTATGCGAGCCTCGACGAGCTTGTCAGGCAGATGCGTGTCGATTGCAGGATAACCCGGCAACTGCTGGGCGTGCCCTGAGCACCCTGGACCTCTCCAATCTGTACACCGCACCAGGCCACTGCTGCACAGGCATGACTATGCTTCCGGTCGCGAGCACGCCCACTCTCTTCCTGGAAGCAGGTGTTGTTCCTTTTGCGTCAGCGCCCCACTTCCCGGGGGTGGGTATCCCCATTTTGCGGTCTCCCATTTGCGGTCCATATGGACGGAGGAGAAGCCGGCGGCTCACACAACCAGGGCAGATTGCCCAACGCCCTTTCAGCGATCACCCATGGCGCGTCTGACACCGCCTGCCCGATCCTTTCGATCGAACAGACACCGGGCGCAGTGCATGGCGAACACGGTTAGCCACGACCAGAACTTCAAGAACCTGATTCTCGACTATCCGCGCGACGCGCTGGCGTTTTTCGCGGCCGAAGAAGCGCCCATGCCCGACGATTCGGTACGCATCATCCCGGCGCGACAGGAACAACTGCAGGAACGTCTCGGCAAACACTTCCGGGAGCTGGACGTGCCCCTGCTCGTGGAGTGGGCCGACGGTCGCCGAGAGGCGATCCTGTTCGCGCTGGAGGAAGAAACGGACTGGCGGCGCTTCTCGCCGCATCGGCTGGCGCTCTACTGCCTCGACCTCGCCGAGTTGTTTGAGACGGACCGCGTAGTGCCGGTGGCGATATTCTTGCGAGCCGCAGATCCCGTCCCCGCGTCGCTGACCCTGAGCACCGAGCGACGACCCTATCTGACGTTCGACTATCTGGCCTGCAAGCTCAAGTCGATACCCTCCGAACGCTGGCAGGACAGCGATAACCTCGTGGCGCGAGTCAACCTGCCGAACATGCGCAGCCCGCAGACCCGCAAGGTCGAGGTCTACGCGCAGGCGGTCCGTGGCTTGCTGGAACTGGAGCCCGACGGCGGCAAGCGGGCAAAATACCTGGAATTCATCGACATTTATGCCGGCCTCACCGACAATGAGTTCCGGCGCTATCAACGGCAGTATCCCGAGGAAAGTACCACCATGGCAGGAGTGATCCAAAGGGCCCGTGACGAAGGGATGCAGCAGGGCATGCAGCAGGGTCACGTCGAAGGGGAGCGCGCCGTCCTGGAACGGCAGCTCCGGCGGCGATTCGGTCTCCTTTCGCCCGAAATCGCCGAAAGGCTAAGCCAGGCGTCCACAGACGACCTGGAGTCCTGGGCCGAAAACGTGCTCGACGCCGAAACGCTCGGCGACGTGTTCGACTAGAGCCGGCCTCCGCTACGGTCACCGGGGGTCCAGAGGACGGGGCGCCGACGCCCCCTGCGGCCGGAGCGCCCCCGCCGGTCGCAGACGCGACGCGCGCCAGCCACGGGACGGCGACGCCTCCTCCGGCCGTCTCCGGCGCCCTGCGGTCGAGGGCCGCGAGGTGTGAACGCCCGGCGGCCCGGCGAGGTAAGTCAGGAGCGGGCGGCCGCCGCGCGCAGGACCCATTTCCGGAACGCCGCGACCTCGTCGCGCCCGCGCGCGGCCGCGGTGGTGATCAGGCAGCAGCGCTCGACCGCCTCGGACGTGCGGCGGAAGAGCGGCACCAGGGCGCCCTGGCCCAGTTCCCGGGCGATCAGCCGGGGGCGGCCGACGGCGACGCCGAGGCCATCGACGGCGGCGTCGACGACCATGCTGTAGAGACGGAAGCCGGACGCCCCTGACAGGTCGGGCGCGGACTGCCCCTGGGCCGCGAACCAGTACGCCCAGTCGCCGTCCCAGCCGAGGTCGTAGAGCAGCGGCCAGCGTTCCAGTTCGGCGACCCGGCGCGGCCGGCCGCGCGCCTCGATCAGCGCCGGGCTGCACACCGGCACCAGGCGCTCCTCGAACAGCGTCTCCTCGCGCACCGTGTCCTCGCGCCGCGCCAGCGGCCGCGGGGCGGCGGTCTCGCCCGCGTAGGCGAGCCAGGCGTCGAAGTCGCGGCGGCGGGGATCGACGCCGCGGTGGTTGGTCTCGATCTCGACCGCGACGCCGGGATGCGCCGCGCGGAACGCGCCGAGGCGCGGGACGAGCCACTTCTCCGCCACCGCCTCGACCGAGACGATGCGCACCCGGCTGGGATCGCGGCGGTGCCGTTCGGCGGCGCCGTGGACATCGGCCAGGATGCGCTGCACGTCCTTGAGGAAGGAGCGCCCGCGCGGGTTGAGGCGCACGCCGCGCTGGCGGCGGTCGAACAGCGCCGCGTCGAGGTGGCGCTCCAGGGAGCGGATGCGGCTGCCGACGGCGGCGGCGGTGACGCCGAGCTCGCCGGCGGCGCGTGCAAAGCTCTGGTGGCGGGCGGCGGCCTCGAAGAAGCGCAGGCTGTCGAGGGGGGGCAGGTTCGGCACGTTTTCGATACCCGGAAGGATCCGATGGCAAAACGACATTATGCCATCAGGGGGCCGGGCTGTGCAGGCGCTCCCCCGCGCCGGGCGAAGATTGCCGGGGGGGAGGCGGGGATCGCCGGCCCGGGCGTACGCTGCGGGTCTACCGCCCGCGGAAGCGGCGGCCGTCGCCGTGCAGCGCGGTGGTGTCGCGGAGTTCGGCCAGGATGCGCCGCACTTGGGCGTGGTAGGCGCGGCCGCGCCGGTTGAGGCGCACGCTGCGGGGTCGGCGCGTGAATAGCTCGGCGCCGAGGTGGTCCTCTATGGTGCGCACCCGGTGGGCAACGGCGGCGGCGGTGACGCCGAGCTCCTCGGCGGCGCGCAGGAAGCTCTGGCGGCGCGCGGCGGCCTCGAAGAAGCGCAGGGCGTCGAGGGGCGGAAGGGGCTCGACGGGGTAGGGGACGGGTGGTCGCACGGCGTATCCTGATCAAGTTCAGGTTAGTCATAGCATAAATTTAATTTGTTATCAGCAAGCGCGCCGCTTGGGCAGACGAACGGCCGCGGCGCAAGCGGGTGCGGCGAATCGCGCGTGCCGTGTTCGTTGGATTGGCGGGCGGCGCGCCCGGAGGCCGATCCGGGTCCGGCGAAGCGAGGGCGCGTGGGCGCTCGGGCCGGCGTGAGGGTAATCGACACCCGCGTGAAGTAGATTTCGGTGCGCCCCTCGAATCCCGAGTCGGAACCGAACAGCAGCCAGGCCCGGCCGTCGGCGGGCGCCACGAGGGGCGCCGGCAGCGAGCGGCTCGGGAAGGCCTTGCGCTCCCACCGGCGCGGCTGCCCGCAGGGCCGGGAGTTGGCGATGTCGCCCAGTACCACGGCGTGTTCGCCGCCGGCGGACTGGTTTCCGATATCGATGTTCATGCGCAGGATGGAGCCCTTGAGAACCGGCACGGGTTCGACAGCGCTCGCGCCGGCCTTGATCAAGACGCTCTCGCCCGGCGCGCCGCCGATGCCGAAGCACCCGGTCCGCGTGTCGGTGGCGATTTCGGCGCTTGCGGCGACGGCGTAGCGCGCACCCGGGACCAGGCCGGCGATCCGTCCCTTGAAGAACATGAAGAGATCGGCGCTCTGGTTGAAGCCGGAGAGGAACAGGGCGGACCGGGGGTCCAGCGGGGACGCGAGCGGGCGGTAGTCGGAGGTCAACTCGAAATTCTCCCTGAGGTCGGACCGATAGTCGGCGAAGTCGGCGACGAACCCCTGCGTCCCGCGGTGGAAGTCGACGGTGAACGTCAACGCGCCCGCGGGGCCGGTCGTCAGGTTCGCGAGGTGGCCCGTCGGATTGGCGAGCAGGTTCATCGCGACGATCGGCTGCTCCGATTCGAGGACGAGCCGCCACTTGCCCGCGCCGGCGCCGATGGCGCCTTCGAACCCGTCGCCGCCGCCTTCGAGTTGCAGCGCCGTGAGCGTCCGCGCCGCGCCCGCGGGCAGGGCGACCGACACCGCGCCCGAAGACCGCTCGCCGCGGTCGTCGATACCCGTGACCGTGACCTGCGCCGTCTCCGCGCCGGTGTTGACCAGACGCAGACGGCTCGCCTGGTCGACGTTGGCCCCGGGATTGAACGTCGCGATGGGGTAGGCATCGCCCTCCCGCGGCACCGTTCCGTGCATGGCCGTCACGAAGCCGTCGGGGGTCCTGACGTAAGGGAGTACGTCGATCTCGAGGTCGCTCGTCAACGACAGACGCCAGTCGCCGGCGCCCGCGCCCGTGCTCCCGGCGAGAGCCTTGTGCGGGTTGCCCGTCTCGAGGTCGTCGGCGTTGAAGTGCACGGCCTCGTTCGCGCCGAGGGACAGCGCAAGGGCGTCGTATTCCCGGCCGGTGTCGTCGAAAGCCCGGATGGTGACCTCGCCGGCCGCGTCGGTGTGGTTGATGACGCGGACGAAGCCCTGGCGGCCCAACGGATCCGATGCGGACGGGAACAGCGGCACGACGTGGATTGGGCCGGTGTCGCGGCGCGGGGTGCGGGAGAGGTTCGCCAGGTGGCCGGTCGGGCTGGACATCAGGTTCATCGCGGTGACCGCCCGATCCGACCGGACGGCCAGTCGCCACTTGCCCGCGCCGTCCCCGAGCGATCCGTCGAGACCCGTCGCGCCGCCGGACTCCAGGTCCGACGCGGAGTACGTCCGCGCCCCGCCGGCCGGCACGTGCACGGTGACCGGGCCTCGACCCGGGGTACCCGCGTCGTCCGTTCCGCCGATGGTCACGGTGGCGTCGGTGTCGGCGAAGTTGACCAGGCGCAGCAGGCTCTGCTGGTCCTGGTTGCTGCCCGGGTTGAAGGTCGCGATCCGGAATCCGCCGTCTCCCCACGGAACGGCGCCGGTCACGGGGGCGACGAAGCCGTCGCCGGTGCGGTTGTAGGAGAAGACCGCGATGTCGAGTTGGCTGGCGAGTTCCAGTCGCCAGTCCCCCCGGCCCGCGCCGGTGCAGCCCGACAGGCCCTTGGCCGGGTTGCCGCGCTCGAGATCGTCGGCGTTGAAGTGCGCCGCGGCGTTCGCATCGAGCGAGAGCGTCAACGGGCCGTAGGATCCGCCGTGGTCGTCGAAGGCCGCGATCGACACCGTGCCGGCCTCGGCCGAACGGTTGACGACCCGGACGAAACCCTGCCGGCCCGGCACGTGCGAGGTCGAGGCGAAGAACGGGACGACCCGACCGGATGCCGACGCCGTGGCGGAAACGGCGGGGATGCAGGAGGAGAGGCCGGGTTGCGCGGTATGCGGCGGCTCGGCGGCGCCGACGCCGCAAGCCGTCGCGAGTCCGAGCAGCAGCGCGAAGGCGGCATTGAGGCGCGCGGTGCGCGGCGTATCCGGTGTCGACGTCTTCCGGGATGCTGTTGTCATTGGCCGTCTTCGGTGTCGGGGACTGCAATGCAATAGACCGCATTTGGCTCGCGACGTTCCATGCGCCGTGCCCGGACAACGGAGGTTTCCCCGGACGCCGAGCCGCGACGCCCGCGCGCGACGCGGCGGAACCCGGCGGGCCGACCCGCCGGCTGCGGAAACCCTGTCCGGAAGTCATCGTACGGTCGGACACGTTTTCCGCACAATCGGGACGAAGGGTGCCGATCGGCTGCGCATGGGTGTCCGCGGACGAGCGGCGGGGAGAAGGGCCTAGCGCCCGCGGAAGCGGCGGCCGGGTGGGACGAACCCGGCGTACAGCACTTGCGGATCTCTCGGACCCGAACCGTGCCGGTCTCCAGCGTGCTGACTATCCGTATTTTAGTCTTCCGCACCCGAAGACCAAGCCTCAAACGGTCCGCCACCGCGCCCTACGTCGGTCGCGACCCGCGGAGGGTGAACCTTTCCAAGGGTCCATGGAGGGGGAAATTTATCAGACAAGCCTTAAAGGCGCCGGCAGGAAAGCCCCGCACACCCGCTCTCATCCCTGGAACGTTCGCTGTCAGCCGGACTCGGGCGGGCTGTCGAGCAGGACGGTGGTCATGCTCAGGGCTTTGTGAACCAGGTAGTCCGTCTCGAAGCGAAGGCGGTCCGAATCCTGCCGAGCGCCCAGCACGTACAGCAGCGGGCAGAAATGATCGAGCCCTGGCACGGCCAGCGCCGCCTGAGCCCCGAAGTGCAGGTAGTCCCAGACGGTCTCCGGATCGTTGCGAACGATGCCGTCCTTGATGTAATCGTTGAATCGTTGCGCCCAATCGTACGGGGCGGAATCGGCATCGCCGCCCATTGCGGGCAGATTGTGGACGATGTTGCCGGTACCCATGATCAAAATGCCTTGCCTGCGCAGCGGGCGCAGCCGCTTTCCGACTTCAAAGTGCCATTGCAGAGGCCGGGCGAGGTCCATTCCCAGTTGAATTACGGGAATGTCTGCCTCTGGGAAAGCCTTCAGCAACACGCTCCAGGTACCGTGATCGAGGCCCCACGACTGATCCTCCGCGACGGGCAGCGGGGCAAGAAGGTCCCGGATCCGACGGGCGAGTTCGGGCGCTCCCGGCGCCGGGTACTGTAGATCGAACAGGGCGGCCGGCAGCGAGCGGCCGAAATCGTGGATGGTTTCCGGGCGCGCCATGGCGGTTACCGCGCAGCCTTGCGTACACCAGTGCGCGGAGATGGAGAGGATTGCCTCGGGCCGCGGCATGCTCCGGGCAATGCGATGCCAGGCCCGGGTTGCGGAATTGTCGTCGATGGCGTTGACCGGGCTGCCGTGGCCGAAGAAGACCGCGGGCATCCGCGCCTGCGTCACGAATCGGTTCCGTCGGCGCGCAGGCGTTGCCAGCACGACCGGTATCTCGGCACCAGCCAGTTGTTGAGATCGATCTGCGCGCCTTCCTGCCAGGAATATCGGCCCCGGGCGGCGAATCGCGAGCGCAGGCCCACCTGGATCAGTTCGTCGACGTGCTGATCCTGGGCCATGATGATGCCCGCTGCCGCCCTGATCATCTGCAGCCGGTGGACAAAGCCCGGGTCCTCCGGAGCGCCCGGAGCGACCAGTTCGCCGACGTCCATGTCATTGGTTTCCGGGCCGGTCGCGCGCACCACCAGGTAGATCGCCATGTCGGAAGTGAGCACCAGCGACAGGCTCGGCGGAATGTTGGCGAAGATGACCCGGTTGCGGTCTTCTTCGGTCAGCTTCGGAAATATCGGCAACACCGCTTTCTGCGTGGCGTTGAAGCTGGCGTCCGGATGCCGCGTGCCGTTATAGCGCAGATAACCGGCGGTGCCCTCGGGCAGTTGCGGGAACGAGGCCATGGAACTGGGGATGAAGTCGTGCAATGGCCCGCTGTGCAGGCGATTGGCGTGATAGCCGTCGTTGTTGTTTTCGAACATCACCTTCCAGTTCCAGGGAAAGACGCTGGTTTGCGGATCGCCGGCCAGTTCGGCGTTGGCGAGGTCGTAACGGTCGATCGCCTCTCCCACGTATTTGAGCCGGGGCGCCAGGGGCGGCGCGTCGAGATCGAAGTTCACAAATATGAAACCCAGCCAGGTTTCCACCTTCAGCGCGGGCAACCGGATGTCGGATATGTCGAAATTCTCGGTCCTGTCCATGGCGGGACAGTTCGACAACGCCCCGTCGAGGGCGTAACTCCATTTGTGGTACGGACAGACGAAGCGGCGGGTATTGCCCCGGCCCTCCGCAACCAGCATGGCCCGGTGCTGGCAAACGGCCGACATGGCGCGCAGTTTGCCCTCGAGGTCCCGGGCGACAATCAACGGTTCGCCGATGATGGAGTTGGTGAAGTAGTCCCCGGGACGGCTCACCTGGGACTCCCGGCCGATGCACAGCCATTCGTGGTTGAACACCGCTTCCTTCTCGAATTCGTAGAATTGCGCATCCGTATAGCAGCGTGGCGGCAGGGTCTGCGCCCGCTCCAACGGCAGGGTGGAACTGTCGAGGGATTCGAAAAACGCATCGGTCAGCGGTGTTGCAGGCATGGCTCCAGGCGCCCCGGTCTGTAACCTCGATCATAGGCGCATGAGTGGGCGTTATTCTTATCCGCAAGCGCACCGGAATTTGGTCGGGTTGTGCGTTGTGCGGGTTAAGTAAACGGGCGGTTCCGTGCAAGAACCCGGGCGATGGACTCCCTATTGTCCGGGCCATATTTCGCTCGATTACGGGACTCGATGGCAACGTTCTCCGACAATGGAGCCCTGCGCGACCACTGGTACGCAGTGGCTTCGGCGCGCGATCTCGACGAAGGGCCCCTCGGCAGGACGCTGCTCAATCAACCCGTCGTCATCTATCGGGACCCCTCCGGCCGCGTGATCGCCGCGCCGGACCGTTGCCCCCACCGCGAGGCGCCGCTTTCCGCCGGCCGCATCGAGAGCGGGGTGCTGCGGTGCGCCTATCACGGCTGGTCATTCGGAGTGGACGGCCGCTGTGTCCGGATTCCCTCGGCCGACCCTGAATTTCCGATCCCCGGGGGCGCCCATCTGCCCTGCACCAATACTCGCGTTCGCTACGGCCTGGTTTGGATCTGTCTGGGGGACGGCGGCGCGCGCGATCTGCCACCGATACCTCAGGAAGACGACGCGTCCTATCGGCGCATCGACAATCCGGTTGAAGTCTGGCGCACCTCGGCCACGCGCATGACCGACAATTTCCTCGATATCTCCCACTTTCCCTGGGTTCACCGGGGAACCTTCGGAAACGATCAGCGCACCCGGGTCGAGGAGATAAAGCTGGAGGTGCTCGACGGCGGTTACTACGGTTACGCCTATGACATCGTGGCGAACAATCCCGATTCGGCGAGCCTCGCCTCCGGTCAGGCGGAGGGCGCGGTCAGCCGCGCCATGACCACCGGCTTCCACCTGCCGTTCACGGTTCGAAGCACGATCGCCTACGAATCGGGCCTGAACCACATCATCCTGCTGTTGACCGCACCCATCGACGAGGTGACCTCGTACTTCACCTTCGTCGTCTGGCGCAACGACGATTTCAGCGTGTCCGCGGAGAAAGTCATCGCCTTCGACCGGATGATCGGGGCGGAGGACAAGGCCATGCTGGAAAAAGTGCCCGGTGTGCTGCCGCTCACGCCCCGCGGGGTGATCAGCACCCAATCGGACAAGGCATCGTCGGCCTGGCGGCGCCAGTTTGCCCAGCTTCTTGCCAGGGCCGACGACACCGTGACGCCCGCCAACTGAATCCAGGCTCCCCCATGGACACGCTTGCAGTGGCTATTCGACGCCGCCGCGACGAAAGTCGGTGAGCGATCCGGGTTAAAACTCCGCGCCAAGGCGCAGGTAATAGCCGCCGCCGTCAAATCCACCGGGGTGGTTCAGCGGAAAGTCCGCACCGAGGTAGCCGGAAACGCCGGCGAACCGGTGCTTGTCCGGCCGGCGGTCGAACAGGTTTCTGGCGCCCAGGGTAAGGGCATGGGCCCGCGACAGCCGCCAGGTCAGTTCCGCATCGACGACCGCCATGGAATCCGTCGTTATGGCGCAGGATTCGCAGTTGAACAGGTGCTCATAGACGCTGTCGTAGTAGTTCACCCGAACCAGGCCGCTCCAGGCGGCACGGGTATAGTCGGCGGTCAGGGTGGCGCGCATGTCCGGCAGTGCGTCCTCGAGTTCCCGGGTGGTGGCGGCTGTCAGCGTAACGCCCGGGTCCGTGATCCCGGTATCGGTGAGGTTGCCGGCCAGGGTGATGTTGAGCCGGCCGCCGGCCCAGTCGAACCCCGTGTCGAGTACCAGATCGATGCCGGTGGTCTCCGAGTCGATGTCATTGACGAAAAAGGTCACCGCGGTCACCGTATCCGCGCCCACGATATTGGCAGCGATCAGGTCCGCCCTGTCCTGGTCGGTCAGGTTCTGTTGGGTCAGTGCGATGCGGCCGTCGACTTCGATGTGAAACCAGTCGAGGGTGATATCCACCGCGCCGAGCGAGAACGCGGCGCCGAGGCTCCAGTTGACGGACTCTTCCGGCTGCAATGGCTTGCCGCCCTTCAGCACGGCCACCGGATTGGTCGGCGGCAGGGTAAGCGATTCGACAAGGCGGCCGTCCACGAAGGTGGTGGCCGCACGGCGGAGGTTGCTCTGGCCGACGGAGGGGGCACGGAATCCCGAGCTGACGGCGCCGCGCACGGCGAATCCGGGACTGACCTGGAAACGCGTAGCGAATTTACCCTTGGCGGTATCTCCGAAGTCGCTGAAGTCCTCGTAGCGCACCGCGGCAGATACAAGCCAGCGGCTCGTGACATCCACATCGAGGTCCAGGTAGCCGGCGTAGCTGTCGCGGCTGAATCGGCCGGCGACATCGGCGCTGAATCCCTGAAAACCGTTTGACCCGACGGAAAATCCCTGGTTCTCGAAGCCTCCCGGCGCCCAGGACTCGGTATCGCCCGCTTCGATCCTGAAGACTTCCTTGTGCTGCTGGGCGCCGAACGCGACGTTCAGGCTGGAGTAAGCGCCGATATCGACGGGCAGGGTGAAGTCGGCGTTGATTAGCCGTTCGAACTGGGACTGTGCGCCCAGGTCGAACTCGGTCGGCGTGTTCGGTCCGTAGGAAGCATTGACGGTGTTGCGTATCCGGTAGTTGGCTTCATTGCGCCCGGCCGAGATGCTGAAATCGTAAGTCAGGCCGCGCGGTCCTGCGCCCCGCCAGCCGCCGACGATTGAGACATCGCTCACCTTGCCGCCGAATCGCGGCGTAAAACCGCCAGGCCACCATTCGCTGTAGATGAAACAGTTCGGATCCCCCCAGACCGCATCCCGCAACGAAGTGTCCACCAGGCCGTCGACGACGGGCACGGTGGGGCAGGGCATGTCGTTACCGGGTGTCAGATCGGCCACCAGCAGGTTCTCTCCGGTGGCATCGGCGAACACCCCGCGGCGGGTATTCGGGTTGCGGTAGAAGAAACTGCCGTCGACTTCCCGTCCCGACCAGGTACCGAAGGCGTACACTTCACCCATTCCGGCTTCCACCGCGGCGTTGCCCAGTACCTTGAAGTCGTTCCAGACCTTGGGCGCCCCCCAGACCACGACCGGATCGGCAACCTCCATATAACCGTTTTCGATGAGATAAGCCGCTTGAGGATCCTGGGATCCGCGGCTGGTCGGATTGCTGTCCTTGAACTCCGCCGTGAGCCGCGCGAATCCCGCGCCTCCCAGGCGCTGGCCCAGGGAACCGGTGACCGAAACCTGGTCGCCGTCGCCTTCGTAGGTTGCACCGTACTGGACCTGCAGTCGCTTGAGATCCGGATCGTCCTCCATCACGAAGTTGATCACGCCGGCGATGGCATCCGACCCGTACTGGGCGGAGGCGCCGTCGCGCAGCACTTCCACCCGCTTCAGCGCCATGCTAATAAGCGGCATGATATCAACAGCTTGGGCACCCTTATTGATACCGGAGATGAACTCGCCAATGACCGCCCCCCGGTGCCGGCGCTTGCCGTTGACCAGGATCAGCGTGCTGTCGGCAGGCAGGCCGCGCAGATTGACGGGCCGGATCAGCGTCGCCGCGTCGCTGATGGGCTCGCGGCCGACGTTGTAGGAGGGCGTCACCGCTGCCAGCGCATCGAGCAGGTCGCCGTAGCCGTGTGTCCCCAGTTCCTTTTCCCCCAGGACGTCCACCGGTACGGGCAGGTTACCGGTGGAACGGCCGCTACGCCGGGTGCCGACGACAACGAGTTCCTCTATCTCGCCGGTTGCCGTGGCGGCCACATCGCCTGGCTCCTGGCCGGATACCGAAGACCATGGACAGGCGAGCAGGGCGGTCAGCGCCACCCTGCGGGCAATCCAGCGAACGTTGAGCATTCTTGTGTGTCGAACGGCGCAATCGCGTGATGCTGTCACGGCTAGTGCTCCGTCAAGCCAAAATCTACGGGTAGGCGCATGGGATTTTTGGTTCCTGGCAAGGCGCGACGACGCCGCATGGCAGGCCCCATGCAAGGAGGAGCAACGCAGTCAGGGGCCAGAAAGACCCGCGAATACCCGTAGATTTTGGCTTGACGGAGCACTAGGTTCCCTTCTCGACGGAACCGGTCAGGAGCGTTCGAGCACGCGACAACGGCGAAAAACGAGTCGGATTTGTCCCGGCAGACCGCTCTCTCATCGGCTACGGTATGTCATCGTGCGGATGACTGAGTCCCGCCTTTTTGAATGTATACTAATTTATCATAGCGGTTACCTCCAGCACACCCCATTGCGATCCGGGTGGTATGCCGGAGCTACTTCGTTAACCGCTACCTGGTCCGCATCGCTCACCAACTATCGTCGCGAGTGCATCGGCGTCCGTAGCAGGAAGTTGGTGAGCGATGCGGGCTGGCTCGAAATCACCTTGGATTCTTCGCCCTGAAGCATCTGCAGCGCCCGGTCCGGCGGCGAACCGGAAATTGGCTATGGGAAGACCGGGCGATCAGGCAATGCGCGGCGATGGCACGTAGGTGAACGGCTTCAACCGCAGAATCAACAGGGCGCCCAGCACCAGGCCGAAGGCGATGGCGCCCATGGCCAGGTCATAGGTGCCGGTCCGGTCGAAGACCAGGGCCATCAGGAAGGGAGTCACCCCCTGCGTGAGCACGACGACCGCGTAGGCCGTGCCGGTGATGGCGCCGTAGTGCTTCACGCCGAAGTAGCGGGAGATGAAATAGGGCAGCACGCCGTATTCGGTGCCCAGCCCGAATCCCAGCAGCAGGCCGGCGAGCAGCAGCAGCGGAAAGCTCGAAGTCGCGTCCAGCAATACCAGCCCGCCGAGCGCGACGACATAGAAGGGCGCGGCGATCCAGGGCTTGGGTACCCGATCGAGCAGGTAGCCGACGCCGATCTGCCAGGCGGCCGTGACCATCGAGAAGGTCGCCAGCACCGTCGCCGCCTGGGCTCGGGGCAGGCCCCGGTCTTCCAGCATCGGCACGACGTGAGCGAAGATCGCGGTCATGCTGCCTGCGCCCAGCGCGATGGCGATGAGAATGATCCAGAAGGTTCCGGTGCGCCGAGCCTCGCCCAGGGTCAGGCCGCCGGCGGGCGTTGCCGGCGCCGCGGTAGCGGCGACATCGATGCCGGTGGACTCGGCGGCGGTGTCGGGAACGGTCGCTGGTTCGCCCGATTCCACGGTCGGCGGGTGTCCCCTGGTACCTGCGGACGGTGGGTGTCCCCTGGTACCCGATTGGGCGCCGCCTTGATCCTTCCCGGTCGATCCGGGAGGGTCCCACAGCAGCAGAAACAGAACCGGAAAACCGATGACCAGCACCGTGAGGGCGATGCCCTGAAAGCCGCCGCGCCAGCCGAAGGCGCTGATCAGGAGGTGAGCGAGTACGGGGGACAGAGCCGCCCCGGTACCGTTGCCGAGGCCGCCGACGATGCCCAGGAACAACCCCCGGTTCCGGTCGAACCAGCTCGCGATCACCTTGGTGAACATGGCGGAGCTGGGAATGGCCGCGGTAAGGCCGATCAGCGCGTAGGCGATATAGAGATGGGTGAGGCTCGCGCCGATGAGCGAAACCGAGGCGATCGAGGCCGCAAAAAGAACGTTGCCGGCCAGGATAATGCGCCGGGCGCCGTAGCGGTCGATCATGCGTCCGATAACCGGGTAACCCAGCGCGCTGGCCACCGCGATGATGGTGAGCACGAAGGAGACCCCGGCGCGGCTCCAGTTGAACTCCGAAGTCAGGGGCATGAGGAACAGGCCGAATACGGTGTAGACCATCGGCGTCACGCTCACCGCGTTGCCGACCGTGCAGGCCGCAACCACGCCGGTCCGTCTGCTGAACAGGGCGGAAGAGCGCGGCACGGCTACACGACCGGCCAGGGACAGACCAGCGGTATGCCCGACCGCGCGACGATCGCTTCGGCGGCGGTCTGGGCTTTCGCGTACAGCGATGCCTCGTCCAGCATCGTGCAGCGATGGTTGTCTACCAGTCGAACGCCGTCCACCCAGACGCTGTGAACGCCTCTGCCGTCAGCGGAATTCACCAGTTGATTGACGACGTTGAGTACGGGCCGCCACTCGGGACGGTCGGTGTCGTGCAGCACGAAATCCGCTTTCTTCCCGGCTTCGAGCGAGCCGTTCTCGTCCTGCAGGCGCAGCGCCGCGGAGGCATTCAGCGTAGCCATGGTCAAGGCGTCGTACGCGGAGAACATCCCGGCATCCTGTCGCGCATCCTTGAAGACCGCGGCGACGGTTTTCATCGTATGCATCAGGTCGGACGTGTCTCCATCGGTGCCGAGGCACAGGTTGATGCCCGCCCGGGCCATCTCCGGGAATCGCCCGGCAGTGGTGATGCCGCTGGCGTTCCTGAGCGCCGCCAGGGAGCAGTGGATGATGTTGGTGGCGGTCTCCGCGAGGCATCGGAATTCCTCGTCGTCGATGTGCACCGCGTGGGTCAGCGAGACGTTTTCACCCAGAGCGCCAATGGCGGCCAGGTGTGAGATGGGGCGCTGACCGGTGTTTTCCAGGAACCATTGCGCATCGGTGGCGTGCGGGCTCATGTGCGCGGAGACGCCGAGCCCGTGCGCATCCGCCAGGGATTTGGCCGCCAGCCAGACCTCATCCGGGTTCGTGGTGTGGCCGACGAGTAGCGGCCAGGCGGCGATTCTGGCGTTCTGCCCCGTGGGATAGCGGGCGACTTCGTCTTCCAGTATTCGAATGGCGGCATCGATGGCGGCTGCCTCCTCCGCGGGTTCGCTGCAACGGCCTTCCACCCAGGCGCCGACCCGGCCGCGAATGCCCGTGCCCTTTAGTCCGTCCACGACGGCATCGAGGTAGCGTACGGTCCCGGCCTCCAGGAAGCAGGTGGTGCCGTTCTTCAACATCTGCACGGCAGCCAGTTGCGCGGACAGCCGCTCGTCGTCCGCCGTGTGCGCCAGGAACCGGGGGATGACCCACCGGCTCAGTTTCTCGGCGAAGCCCGCATCGATTTCATCGGGTACATGGCCCCGGGTCAGGGGATCGCCGGTGATATGGATATGGGCATCGATGAATCCGGGCGTGATGACGAAACGTCGGGCGTCAATGGTCTCGCGCGCGGTGAAGCGGCGTTGGGCATCGCTGCGCTTGCCGGCGAATGCGAGCCGGTCGCCCCGGACCGCCAGTGCGCCGTCCCTGACGATCCGGCGTTCGGCATCCATGGTGATCAGGGTGCCGCCGACAATCAGCGTATCGGCTGTCTTCCGGGTGGGCGGAGCCTGAGATCGAAGGTTTGCCATGGTGCGATTCGGGATCGTGACGGTCAAAAGGAATCAGAGCCAGTGAACACCAACGGGCTTGACTGCGCCAATAACGGCGTTTTCGACGGCGGTCCGTGGCGGGTAGCCGGCGACTCAATCGGCACGCCCCAGCTCCATGTCCTTGAGGACTGTCTTGACCACCTTGCCGTTATTGTTCTTCGGCAGATCGTCGACGATCCGGTAGTGACGGGGCCGTTTGAACCGGGCGATGTTACCGATGCAGAACGCATCGAGCGCACCCGTATCGATGCCGCACCCGGTTCGCGGCACCACGTATGCCACGACGGTCTCGCCCCATTCCCGGTCCGCCCGGCCGACCACGGCCGCCTCGGCCACGGTTTCGTGCAGAGTCAATACGTCTTCCACTTCCCGCGGGTAGATGTTGCTGCCCCCGGAGATGATGACGTCCTTGGCGCGGTCCTTGAGCGTGAGGAATCCCTCCCCGTCGAAACAGCCGACATCTCCGGTATGCAGCCAGCCATCGCGCAGTGTACGGGCGGTAGCTTCGGGATTGCGCCAGTAACCGCTCATGACCGTCTCGCCGTGCACGAGGATCTCGCCGACCTCCCCCGGCCCGAGAGGACCGCCATCCGCATCCACGGTGCGCACTTCCACGGCGCTCTGCGGAATGCCCACCGATGCCAGCCGCTCGCGCCATCTCGGGTGGTCCCTCTCCGCATGTACCCGGGCACTGAGCGCGGTAATCGTCATGGGGCTCTCGCCCTGGCCGTACAGTTGCGCGAGCTTGGGCCCGTACTGCTCGATGGCGGCGATGGCGTCGGCCGTATACATGGGGCCGCCGCCGTAGACGATGGTTTTCAGGTTGGCCGTGTCCGTATCGGCGGGGTGATCGAGCAGCCGTTTCACCATTGTCGGTGCGGCGAAGAAAACCAGGTTCGGCCAGGCGGTGATCAGTTCGCAGATCTCGGCAGCATCGAAGCCGCCGCTTTCGGGTATGACATGGCAACTCGCCTGCATGACATGGGGCAGCGCGTACAGGCCGGAGCCGTGGCTCAGCGGCGCGGCGTGCAGAATGGCGGTCCAGGGCGATTGCTTGTCGACATCGGCGAAGTAGCACCAGGACATCGCCTGAAGGTTGCGGTGGCTCAGGGTAGCCCCCTTGGGCAGCCCGGTGGTGCCGCTGGTATAGAACACCCAGGCGGGGGTTTCGGGCGGTACCCGCATGAGAGGTACAGGTTCCGAAGCGAGCATGGCCTGGTAATCGCTGGCGGCGACATCGACCACCCTGCACGATGCATCGCCGCTCAATCCGGACAGACCGGGCGCCAGGGCCGGCGAGGCGAAGCAGAGCCGTGCCTCGCAGTTGTCGAGGATGTAGGCAAGCTCATTGAGATGCAGCTTGGCATTGACCGGCACGGCGACCAGGCCGGCGTGCCAGCAGGCATAGAGGATTTCCAGATATTCCGGACAGTTGTTCATTGCCAGGGCAACGGGATTGCCCGGCCGCAACTGCTTGCGCAACGCACCGGCCAGCCGCGCGACGCGTTCGGCGACTTTCCCGTAGTTGAACAGCGTCTTCGCGCCGACGGCGACGGCGGGACGGTCGCCTGCCGTCACTCCGGCACGGGCCAGGTGTGTCGCGATGTTCATGAGTGCCTCTTCCCGGTTCGATTGCGCTCTCGTCAGCCCTCTCGAACGCTTCTACCCAGTCCAGTCGGATGACGGTGGGTGCGGTCTCGGGGCAAGCCGGATTCTGCTCGTACCGCATTCGTTTGGCCAGCCGGCGTTGCAACCCCTGCCAATATGCTCGATATTGGCTGCGGGCCGCGCCTTGCATTGACGCGCCGAGCGAGCTCTGAAATGGCAGCAACTTGTGGGACCTAGTCCGCATCGCTCACCAGCTTTCGTCGCGAGGGCGTCGAGGCGCCGTGTAAGCGTGGCCGCGCGGCCGCGCTTGCGCGATGCATCGGCTTCCGCAGCAGGAAGTTGGTGAGCAATGCGGGCTAAGTACGCCCTGGCGGTCGATATCGGGGGTACGTTTACCGACGCCGTGCTGTTGAGCAGTACCGGGCGTGCCTGGACCGACAAGACGCTCACTACCCACGGCGACCTGCTCGAAGGTTTCTTCCACGTCTGCGAACGGGTATCGGACCGCGCCGGCATCCGGTTGCGGGACGTGAACGATGTGGTGACCCACGCGACCACCATCGTCACCAACGTACTGATCGAGCGCAAGGGCTCCCCGACCGGGTTGATCGTCACGCAAGGGTTTCGCGATGTGCTCTACATCCGCGACGAGCATCGCTACGACATGTTCGATGCCCAGATCGAGTACGCAGAGCCGTTGATCCCGGCAGAGCGCACCTGGGGTGTCGCCGAGCGGACCTATGCCGACGGGTCCGTGGGCCGGGCCGTGGATGCGGATGCCGCCCAGGCGCTGGCGCGGGAGGTGCAAGCCGCGGGGATCGCCTCCGTTGCCGTGTGCCTGTTGAACAGCTACTGCAACCCGGCCAACGAGCAGGCGCTGTTGCGCGCGTTCCGGGCCGCGGCGCCGCGGGTTTTCGTATCGCTCTCCAGCGACGTGGCGCCGCAGATGCGGGAATACCTGCGCGCCAGCACGACCGCGGTGAATGCCTATGCGGTGCCGACTTCCCGGCCCTATCTCGACGCGCTGATGCAGAGAATGCGGGCGAGCGGCTGTGCGCGGGAACCGTTGATCATGCTCTCCAACGGCGGCGTGGTCGGAGCGCGGATAGCGGGCGATCATCCCGTGCGCATGATCGAATCGGGCCCGGCGGCGGGCGCACTGGTGGCGGGCCACATTGCCCGGAAATACGGGATCGGGGACCTGGTCTCCTTCGACATGGGAGGGACCACCGCCAAGGCCTGCCTGATACAGTCGGGGAAACCCCTGGTCGCGGGGGAGTTCGAAGTGGACCGGCGCTACCGGTTCAAGCCCGGCAGCGGCATGCCCATCACCGTACCGTCCATCGACATGATCGAGATCGGCGCGGGCGGCGGTTCCATCGCCAGGGTGAACGAGCTGGGGCTGATGAAGGTCGGGCCGGACAGCGCCGGATCCGATCCCGGACCGGCCTGCTACGCGGCAGGCGGCAGCGATGCATGCGTCACCGATGCCGATGTCGTGCTCGGGATACTGGATCCGAACCATTTTCTCGGTGGCGACATGACGCTAGATGCGGCCGCCGCGGAGCGCGCGGTCGGGCAACTGGCGGAGTGCCTGGGCGTCACCGCGAAGGACGCCGCGTTCGGCGTTTTCAGCGTTGTCGGCGAATCCATGGCCGCGGCAGCGCGCACGCACGCGACAGAGCGTGGCGTGAACTACCGTGGTCTGCCGCTCCTGGCGTTCGGTGGCGCCGGCCCGGTGCATGCCTGTTACGTCGCCGAACGGCTCGACAGTTCCAGCGTCATCTATCCGCCCATGGCCAGCGTCCTCAGCGCGTTCGGGACGCTGGTAACACCCACGCGCCTGGATCTCGCCCGGGGCGGCCTTTGCCGGCTGGGCGAGATCGATTGGACACTGGTTGCCGGGTTGATCCAGGGTATGCGCATCGAGGGACGAGAGGCCCTCCTGGAGGCGGGGATCGATGCCGGCCGCATTGCCTACGCGTTCTCCGCCGACATGCGCTACGCGGGCCAGCAGACCGAAGTGACGGTAGCGTTCGATGCGGATCCGAGCGAAGCCAGGGATCGCAATGCGCTTCGATCGGGATTCGACGCCGCCTACGAAGCGCTCTACGGCGTACGGCTCGACGATATGGATGTGGAGGTGGTCAACTGGCGGATCACCGCTCACGGCGGCGAAACCGGTCGCGAGGCGCGGTTCGATCCGGCTGCGGTCCGGGGAAGGGCGAAAAGTGTCCGGGATGTCTATCTCGGGGGAGAGGAGAGGGCGGTACCGGTGTACGATCGGGCTGCTCTGGCCGCGGGCCAGGTTATAGACGGGCCAGTGATTGTCGAGGAGCGCGAAACGACGGTATTCGTGCTGCCGGGGTGGCGGATGCGGGTCGATGAGGACGGCGGCCTCATCGCCGACCGGCTGACGAGGTGATGTCTCAGACCGGGGTGAAGGCGGCAGGGGCGCGCCAAGGTGACTCACTTGTCAACCTTGTCCCGCGGGCTAGCCCGCATATTTCACCAAGCCGCTTGTCGAGTTGACGAATGTCTTTTGATTTCGCTCACCTTTATTGCGTTTTTCGGCTTTCTGTAGCGTTACATACCGCGCTGGCCGCGCCCTCGCTGGTCTTTTGCCCGTATGCGCGCACATGCTCCCTACACCATAGGCGTGGCTATGCTTTAAGCTCGCGAGCACGCGCATGGAGCCCTCAGCCGGGGAGCGCGAGGGGCTTGCCTCTCGCATGTGGACCAGAAAATCCTGCGCGATCATCGCGGCCCTTGGTGAAACATGCGGGCTGATATGTTTTGACCTGTCAACCCGTCTCAAGGAATTTCCTCACGTCCTCTTCTCCGGAATGAAAAAATTTGTTGTCGGCGCGGTGGATATGTGGGCGAGAGGCACGCGAGTGTGGGCAGGCGGTGGGCAACGCGCCAGCGTTGTCCACGGGCTGTCCACACGGCCCGAAGGGCGCGCGCCGGTCCGTAAGGACTCGTCCACATATCCACCGCGCTCTCGCACATTGCGACGCTCGTACAATCATCGAAAGCGTCGTCATGGCGATGAGCGTGTTGGGTCAGGACAAGGCCGGGCTGATTGCGACGGTGGATCATGCTGATATGCGTGGATTGGGTACCGACCGGACTTCACTACGTCGCGGAGCTGGCCTTTCTCTAGTGGCAGGGATCGCCGACCGGTACGCCCGTTCAGGGATCGTACCGACAGCACCGGTTATAGCCCGAACAAGGGTTCTCCACACCGGCCCGATCCTGCCCTGACTCAACACGCCCAGACCTCCTCCTTATCCGATATCGAGCGCGTCTTCCGGTCGCGGCGTGTCACTGGCGTAGCCCGCGGCCGGTAGGATCTGCGGCATCTCGCGTCGCACGATGTCCCAGATGAAGCCCGTCAACTCGCGCGCCACGGCGACGTTCGCCTGCTTGCTGTTCTTGCCCGCCTTAAGCAGGTGCCGATAGCGGCCGCACAAGCGGCGCTGCGCCTTCCAGGCAATCGCCTTGGCCTCCTCCGATGCCGCAGCCGCCTTGCGTTCGAGATGCGCGGTGCGCCGCGCCGGAAACCGGTAACACCAGGCCGATTCCACCAGCACGCGCCGCGCCTGGCGGTTGCCGGTCCGGGTGATCCCGCCCTGGCGGCGGCGCCCCCCGGAACTGTGTTCGCTCGGCACCAGCCCCAGATAGGCCATCAACTGCCCTGGCTTGTCGAAGCGGCTCACGTCGCCCAACTCCGAAAGCACTGTCATCGCCGTGATCACATCAACGCCGCGCAACGCAATGAGCGAGCGCACCACCGGCGCCATCGACCAGCCCGCCAACGCCTCATGCAACTGCTTCGTCAACGCCGATACCCGATCGCTCGCCGCACGCACGCCATCCAGGTATTCCCGAAACGCCCATTCCTGCCAGTCCCGCTCGAAGCGCTGGCCGTCCAGCCACGCAAAGTGCGCCTGCGTCCAGCAACTGCGCGACCAGTGCCGACCATGGCGTAGCAGAAACGCGCCCAGTTGCTGGCGCGCCTTGCGCTCGGCGTTCTTGAAATCCGCCCGCGTGCGCACCAGGTCCCGCATCGCCTCCTGCTCCTCGTCCGGAACCCACACCGGCGTCAACTCCCCGCTGCGCGACAACCGCGCCAGCTTGCAGGCATCACGCCGATCCGTCTTGATCCGCTCGCCTGGCGCCTTCGGGATCCGCGACGGCGCCACCACCGCACAATCGAAACCCAACCCCTTCAGTTGACGGTACACCTCGTAACCGCACGGACCCGCCTCGTAACAGAACTGGATCACCTCGCCGTCGTACCGTCGGACCAGCTTATCGGCCAGCTTGCCGATCGCCGTCGGTTGGTTGGCCAACTCCCCCAAATAGGTGGGCGATTCCCGGCCCGCCGGCGCCACCGCCACCGCAATGGTGTCCTTGTGCACGTCCAAGCCGACATAAGCCGCATAGTTGATGTCCGATCTCCGCACTTGCCCGGATACCGTTTCCGCTTCGTTTGCTCTAAAGTCTTGCATTACCTGCCCTCCTCAATTCTGGCTCTGTCTCGGTGGCCATCATGACCGCCCCCAAGATAATCCACGCGCTTGAGGACGGGCAGGTCAAAACATGATGTCTAGAGGGATGGCCGGATAAGGGGTAGGCGGGTCGAAGATGGACGGCATCGAACTGGAGATCATGTGGGGGAACCTGGTCAGCATCGTCAGCGAGCAGGCCAAGGCGCTCCAGCGCACCGCTTTCAGCCCGATCGTGCGCGAGGCCGGCGACCTGGCGACGGCGCTGTTCGATGCGGATGCCCGCATGGTTGCCCAGGGTCTCGCCGGTACACCGGGGCACATCAACTCCCTGGGAGCGGCGGCCAGGAACCTGGTGGGCGTCATACCGCCGGAGGAGATCGAGCCCGGCGATGTCCTGATCACCAACGATCCCTGGATGTCGGCCGGACACTTCTTCGACATCACGGTGCTGACGCCGATTTTCCGGGGCGGCGCATTGATCGGCTACGGCGGCTCCACCGTCCACCATACCGACATCGGCGGGTACGGCATCGGCGCGGGCGCCCGGGACATCCACGAGGAAGGATTGTGGATACCGGTTCTCAAGCTCTACGAGCGCGGCGAACCGAACCCGGTATTACACAAGATCATCGAGCGCAACGTGCGTACTCCCGAGGCGATCTTCGGCGATCTCGCCGCGCAGCGGTCGAGCGGCAAGATGGGCGCCGACCGGTTGAATGCCATGTGCGACCGCTACGGGCTTGAAGACATCGGGGAACTGGCCGACGAGGTCATCGACCGTTCGGAGCGGGCGACCCGTGCCGATATCCGCAGGCTGCCGGCCGGCACGCTGCACGGGGAGACTTCGTTTGACGTTCCCGGCGGCGACCTGATCACGTTGAAGACGGCGGTCACGGTCGATACCGGTCGCGGGGAGATTCTGATCGACTTCGAGGGCAGTTCTCCGCCGAGTCCGCACGGCATCAACGTGGTGCCGGCCTATACCCACGCCTACAGTACCTTCGCGGTGCGCAGCGTATTGAATCCGGAGCTGCCGAACAACGCGGGGAGCCTGGCGCCGATCAAGGTGAAGCTGCCGCCCGAGTGCATAGTCAACGCGGAATATCCGGTGCCCGTGAATGCCCGGCATGTCGTGGGCATGTACGTGCCGTTCCCGATTCTCAATGCGCTGGCCGCGATCATGCCCGACCGGGTGCTCGCGGAAGGGTCCGGCGCTGTCTGGACGATACAGATCCAGGGCCGCGACCGGGACAACCGCCCGTTCACCAGTTCCATGTTCAACTACTCCGGCGGCATGGGCGCCCGCGCCGGCAAGGACGGTCTGCCGGCAACCTGTTATCCGACCGGCGTTTCCGCCGTTCCCATCGAGGTACTCGAAGCCTCCATTCCCATCGAGTTCCGCTGCAAGGAACTGATGCGGGGCACCGGCGGGGCCGGTAAATTCAGGGGCGGCGACGGTCAGCGCATCGGATTCCGCATGCGCAGCGGCCGGGACTGGCTGATCAATGCCATTCCCAGCCGCCTGAACACGCCTGCCCAGGGATTGCAAGGCGGCGCGCCGGGCGCCGCGGGCGCCTTTCTGATCAACGGGCAGTCGAGCCTCGAAGCCCGCAAGAGAGCCATGCGCGCCGACGACGAGGTGGAGATGCACACGCCCGGCGGCGGAGGGTTCGGAACTCCCGCTTCAGACTAGTGTTCGGTCACAGTTTAATTTGAGGATACATCGACTTCAGCTTGCGGCGCGCGTCGTCGATCCCCATGTGCCAGTCGACCCCGCGCTGGGCGTTGTTCACGTCGGTCGACCAAGCCGCGATTTCATTCCGTAGCGTTTCGATGTCGCCGATGCGGCGATGCTTGAGGGATTGTCGTGTCATGCAGCTCAGCTCGCTTTCCGCGACGTTCAGCCAACTGCCGTGTTTCGGCGTGTGGCAGAACTCGATGCGCCGCACCAGCGCGCTCGCCCGCGCCGGCTCGAACACCTCGTAGAAGGCGCCCCTGGTGTGCGTGTTGAGGTTGTCGCACACCAGCGTGACCCGCTCGCAGTCGGCGTAGCGCCCCTCCAGCAGCTCCGCCACCTCCAGCGCCCAGTCCGCCTTCGTGCGCCGCGGGCGCCGGACCGCGGTTGCGAACTCCGATGCCCGCATGGGCACCACGCGGATCGAGGCCGTGGGATAAAGGATGTTTTTCTCGTCCGCCTGGAATTCCCGGTAGAGCGCCTGGAGGTCCTTGTCCTCGCCGATCTTCCGGAGGTTGGCCACGAACAGGTATGTGATCTTCACCCCGGTTCTGCTGTATTCGGCGTGCGCGTGTTCCAGCCCGCGGACGAGTTGCTCCCGGTAGGTCTCGTCTTTCATTTCCTTGTTGGCGCTGACCTCGCAGACGACCTGAAAGGAGGGATCGGCGTTGGCCGGGTGAAAAACGATGTCCGGCTTGTCGCCTTGCGCAAAGTTGTTCGGCTTGCCGCGCCGATTGGCTACGCAGCGGCTCACCACCTCGCCGGGATGGTCCACGAACGTCTTCTCATCCTGATTGACGCTAAATTCTCACCTTGATTGACGCTGGACATCGATGAGCGCGTTCTCCGGTGCGAGGCGCTCGGGCAGAAAGCACGGATGGGCGGCCAGCGCATGGACGGCCTTGCGGACGCGAACCACGCTGACGAGGACCCGGAGCGGCCAGGCGGGCGCACCCGAGGGCGTTCGACGCAGGGAAACCTCGAAGGCGTCCGTGTGGACCGCCACCGGGTCGTGCTGCCGGGCGGCATCCGGACCCAACAGGCGGTCGTTCCGAAACGCGTGGTAGTCGTTCAATCGCCGGCCGAGGCGTGTCAGATGCCGCTCGAAGGTCGCTCTTGAGATGTTGAGGGATTCGAGGGTGTGCGCGAGGGAACGCCCGGCCTGAACGGCGTCGAGAATACCCCGCCAGCGGACGCTGCACTTGGGGTGGTCGACGGCCCGGCGGGCTGTGCCCAGGACGATCCCGGCGGTCCCGCACGCGTTGCACCGCGCGGTGTGCCACCCGGTGGGCCGATACGCGCCTGGCCCTTCGATGGGCAGCGGCCAATGCTCGAACAGATTGACGCCGTGGTTTGAGCAGTCTTCGTTGGGGCAGTCGGCAAACGGCAGGCCCAGTGACAGGAAATAGCGGGCGATGGGGCGGATCGCCCGGTTGGAGATCAGCCGGGAGTGCTGCCCGCAGGCCCGGCAGGCGATCTCGGCGCCCAAGTATCCACGTGGATTCCGGGCTCTCCGGACGCTGTACCGGGCGTCCGACACATGCTTCTTGCCTTCCGGGATGTCCCCTTCGAATGGACTCCCAAAATTGTCGCACATGGGATTCCGGCACATGGCCCAGGTGACATCCAAGCCAAATTCCGGCAAGAAAACAGATTCGATGCGCATGCTCCTCTCCCACAGGTTGCACCGTTTGATTCGTCAAGGTTGGAATTTCCGCCTTTCAGACTTGTCTCCGGCATAGCGAAACGGGCAGGTGCCGAGGATGAACACGGCGCCGCGAAAAAAGGCGACGGTGTTAATCGCGTCACCACCAGTACCAATAAATGCAGATCAAAGTTGCCCCAATGAAAGCGGCAGCAAGATCAAATCGGCGCGACGTAGTGAAATCGACGTCTCCGAGTCGGATCACACTGCTTCTTTCACGCGTAGGTTGAGCAAACGAAACAATCACGGCAGTAGCCGCGCACGCCAGAAATACATAGCCCACTCGATTCATGAAGGGAATGTTTGGAAAGGCGACTTTCAACACCAGGGAGAAAGTCGCTGAGCCAATGGCCGCCGCAAATGCGGCTGCCGCACTGGTTCGCTTCCAAAACATACCGAACAGAAAGAGCACTACGATTCCAGGCGTAAAGAAGCCCGTAAATTCTTGAATGTACTGAAAAGCCTGCTCAGCCTTACCGAGAAGCGGTTTGGCGGCAAAGACAGCGATCGTCATGGCGCCTAGCGCAGCGCCCCTACCAATCCAGACCAATTGATTCTCTGAAGTATGAGGTCGAAACGGCCTAAATAGGTCGAGTGTAAATATCGTGGCGATCGAGTTAACCATCGATCCTAGAGACGAAACGATCGCCCCGACCAATGCCGCGAAGATCAAGCCACGGGCACCTGTGGGCGCCAAACCCATCATCGTGGGATAGGCCAGGTCAGCGCGCGCAAGATCTGGCTGTAGTACGTAGGCAGCGATGCCCGGAAATACGACAAGGACAGGTACGAGCATTTTTAGGAAGGCCGCGAAAACAATTCCAGACTGTGCTTCCCGAAGGTTTTTCGCCGCCAGCGCCCGCTGAATGATGTACTGGTTAAAACCCCAGTAAGAGAGGTTCATGATCCAGAGGCCGCCGATCAGTACGGATAGCCCCGGCAAGTACTCCCAATTGGGGTTTTCGCGCGCCAGAATCATGTCGAATCTCTCGGGCGCTCGTTCCATCAGTTGGCCAAAGCCATTGAGAGCACCCGCTCCCGCGCTAATCGAGTCGAGCGTCAGATAACAGATCAACAGCCCTCCCAGTACCAAGAGGAGGACCTGGACAATGTCGGTGAGAGCAACGGCCTTCAGCCCGCCATACAGAGAGTAGATAATCGCAAAGACGGCTAGGCCGAATATGCCTGTTGTGAGTTCAAGGCCGGTGAGCGTATTGATAGTCAGCGCCCCGAGCCACAAGATCGATGTGAGATTGACGAACGTGTAAACGCCCAACCAGAAAACCGCCATCAGGGAGCGAACCGCAGTGCCGTAGCGCTGCTCTAGAAATTGCGGCATCGTGTAGATGCGCATTTCCATAAACACCGGCAAGAAGTATTTTCCCACAATCAGCAAGGTCAAGGCAGCCATCCACTCATACGAGGCAATCCCCAATCCGATGGCGAACCCGGAGCCAGACATGCCAATTACCTGCTCGGCAGAGATGTTGGCAGCAACCAATGACGCCCCAATCGCCCACCAAGGGAGGCTCTTCCCGGCAAAAAAGTAGTCTCGTGTGTCCTTACTGTGCCCCGTCTTTTCTCTCGACACGAACCATGCAATCGTCACGAGTCCGACGACGTACGTGCAAAGAACTATGTAGTCAGGCAGCGACAATCCCACGACGGATCACGCCTACTGTCAGGTCTATGGATAGGCCGAAACCAGAAGAGTCTTGGTCAAAAACTTGATACTTCTCTTTGGGGCAAGGCTGGAAGTGATGGTGTTTCATGACTATTTCGAGAGCTCTTGAACTCGCTGGTCAAACACTCATGAGTGACATTGAAATGCGTGGTCCCTCATCGCCCACTCCGGCCAGGCTTCCCTTTGAGTCCGGGCTACTGACATCGCATCTGCCTATCTTCATTACTCGAAGAGTCAGGAAGCGCCTAATGGTCTAGTCGTCATCTGTAACGCCGACTGAGAAAGATGCACGGTCGAACCGGCATCCGGGGGCGGCATCGAGCCAGGCTTGTTGGGGGAAACACGAACAAAGCCCAGCCGCCGACCTCGGAATGATCATCCTTAAATGTGCGCCGCGACATGTGGAACGCAATCGTAATGATGCATCTTGCAAGTTTTTGCTTTCATAGGATCCCGCGCAGATATATTCATCCGAAATCGCTTTTGCAGCGTTTCGAAATACTGAAAAGCTGACATCGCGTGCCTCCGCCCCGGCGCTTTCTCCGGTTCTCTACGCTAGTCAACGCAGATCCCGGCGACAGACCGGCCCTTGGGCGCTGAGCGCTCTCAGCTAGGCCATCTGGGCATATTTACACTTTCTAAGATAACAAAATTGGAATATATTGTCAAAATATACTTGAATTACACTTTCTATAAGTGTCTAATAGCGGACAGCATCGGTGAAATGGGCACATCCCCGTGTGGAAGTGTCCGAAGCGCTTAGGGGGATTTCATGATTGGAAACGCAAGAAACTCAGTTTTCTGTCGAACCGTGCAATTGCTGTGCGCAACTCATCTCGGACTAGCATCGGGAGCGGTAGCAGCGGAGTCGACCGCCGCCGGAGATGCTGATCACATCGTGGAAGAGATAGTCGTCACCGGGGTGCGTGGCGCACTCTCCAGGGGACTTGATCTGAAGCGGGACTCGGCAAGCGTGGTGGACGGAATTTCCTCGGAAGACATCGTTGACTTTCCGGACCTGAACGTCTCCGAGGCTCTCCAGCGCGTGACGGGTGTGACGATCAATCGTGTTCTGGGAGAGGGACAGCAAGTTTCTGTTCGAGGCTTGGCTCCAGAATTCACCAGGGTGACTATCAACGGACAGACGGTGACATCGGGAAATGCCGGT
Organism: Candidatus Azophilus sp.; assembly: GCA_965220425.1. Classification (GTDB taxonomy): domain Bacteria; phylum Pseudomonadota; class Gammaproteobacteria; order Pseudomonadales; family Azotimanducaceae; genus Azophilus. The sequence goes on from OZ244830.1 coordinate 2,663,506, forward strand.
CGCGAAGTCGATTTTGACGTTTTCGCGTCCGAGCTGTTCACCAACGTGACGCTTACAAAAACCCCGAGTGCATCGCTAATCGAGGGTGGCCTTGCTGCAACAATTGACCTCCGCACGGCTCGACCGTTCGATTTCAGTCCCGATGCTCCAACCATCGCGGTTTCTGGTCAGGGCTATTACAACGATCGCCGAGAAGAATGGGATCCACGCATTTCGGCTCTTGCCAGCCACACTTTCTCTGACGGCACTTTCGGCATTCTCGGCTCGGTGTCCTATTCCGAAACCTCTCTTCGCCAAGACAATGTCGAGGGACTTCGATTTATCTCGACGAACGTAGACGTCGATGGTGACGGCGCCCCCGAAGCGACAGGCGCCGAGTATCCATTCATTCCACGTTATCTGCTGGAAACTTTCGATCGCGAGCGGCTGGGCATCACTGGCGCGTTGCAAGCTCGTCCTTCCGACAGGGTCGATCTGAATCTGGACATCGCCTATGCGACCTTTGAAACGGAACGTCGGCGATATTCCATCGATGGGTTGATTCGAGGAAATGACTTTGTCGGCATCGCGGCGGGCTTACCGGAGATCGATTCCACGGGTCTGATGGTCTCAGCTACGCTTGATGACGTGACCTCACGAAGCGAGAACATCTTGACTCCCGAAGACGAGGATCTTTTGCTGCTCAACGCAGACGGCGCCTGGCGTTTTGCGGACAATTGGGAGGCGCGAGCGAAGGTTGGGTATTCAGAGGCCACCCGGGAACGCCCGGAATTTCGATCCGTGTGGCAAACGGACGGCGAATTTTCGTATGACTTTTCGGATCGAATATTTGTCGGGATCGGCCAGAGCAATGCCGATTTCGCTGATCCAAGCGCCTTCGTAGCCAACCAGAGCCGATTCGAGACGTTCGATATCGAGGATGAGGAGTTCTCTATTCTGGGGGACTTGGAACGAAGCTTCGACCACGAAATGCTGTCCTCGATTTCCGTCGGAGTACGCTATAGCGATCGTGAGAAGTCTCAGATCGAGTACGATGGTCGAATCACCGTTACTTCGCTGGGCATTGCGCCGTCCGGAACCATCGCCGAAGACCTGCCGGCTGGCGATTTCTTTGAAGGCCGGGACAACTCCACGATCGTACGAAATTGGTTCGTCACCGACTTTGATGCCGTATTGGCGGATCCCGTTCTCAACCCGTCTGGATATTCGCCGCCGCAGGTGTTCACTAACACCTTTGTGATAGAGGAATCGACGGTGTCCGGGTATGTCCAGCTTGACTTCGATGGCGACCTGGGAGGCATGGGGGTTCGGGGCAACGTAGGCGGGCGGCTATTGAATACGGATCAGACGTCCAATGGCTTTAATCTAGTCGCCGGGAGTCCCGTGGCCGTCAGCCTGGACAATGACTACACCGAATTCCTGCCTAGCGCGAACGTTGTCCTCGAACCTGCAGAGAACGTTCTCGTTCGATTGGCGGCCTCCCGGTCCCTGACTCGGGCGACGTTGACACAACTGCAGCCGGGTGGCTCCGTCGCGCCTACCGGTCGGACGGCCAGATTGGGTAATCCTGAGCTCGATCCCTTTACCGCCACACAGTTCGATGGGTCTCTCGAATACTATTTCGCGCCCGAGTCTCTCGTTGCGTTTACCTATTTTTACAAAGATGTGGACGGGTTCATTGCTAACGTCACCGTGGATCGAATGATCAACGCGGGCACCCTGATTGATGATGACGGCAACGACGTCAGCAACGAGATCTTCGCCGTTTCGCAACCGGTCAATGGCGATGCGGCTTCGGTAAAGGGCTTTGAAATCTCATTTCAGGCGCCCTTCGCGTTCCTGCCGGCGCCCTTCGACGGCATGGGAATATTTGCAAACTACACCTACGTGGACAGCGAGTTCGAGATCAACTTTGAAGGTGAAACGGTCGCAACGCGTCTACCTGGTCAGTCCAAGAGTTCCTACAATGTCGTCGGGTATTTTGAGAAAGGCCGCGTGTCCACGCGCCTTGCGTACTCCTGGCGCGACGAATATCTCGACCAGTTCCGACCGCGAGACACGGAACGAAGCAACTTCATCGACGAGTTCGGCCAACTCGACCTGAACATTCAGTACGCCATTACAGAGACCATCACGCTGACACTTGATGCATTAAACCTCTTGGAGGAAGAGCAGTTCCGCTATGGGGAAACCCGCGACCGTAACATTCGCTTCAGTGAAACGGGCCGCTTCTTCCTGTTGGGCATTCGGGGCAAACTGTAACTGAGCAGGTTGCGAGTCCGTTCGCGGAAGGCGACTCTCGCGACGTATTGAATAACCGATGCAGACTCCAGGCAGCGGTTGCGCAGGGAGTTCGATCGAATTGGCGACTCTCCAATCGGGCATGTCACGGTAAGGTGAGTTTATGTCTCGCAATAGACCCAATTTATGCGACGAATGCTGTTACCTATGTTCCTAAAGCGTCGAGGTCGCGACCAAGAGGTCGCATTATCGGAGGGCGGGGTTTGGATCTTATTCCAGCGCGGGGCCATTGCGGGTAGACTCGCGTCTTTCCTTACCGTATCGGTTTCCGCCGCCCTCCTTTTTTTCGCCTCGGCCTCACTGGGGTCCGAGGAGGCAATTAGCCGGCTTGAGGGATTGCTCGGCAAAGTCAACGATGCGAATGGCGAGGTAATGGTCGTCGCCCACCGCGGATGTTGGAGCGGCGGCGCACCCGAAAATTCGCTTTCAGCGATCTCTCATTGTATCGAGATCGGCGCCGACATGGTTGAGATCGATGTGGCGGCAACCCGTGATGGAATCCCGATCCTCATGCATGACGAGACCCTGGACCGGACCACGTCAAATTCTGGCAGACTCGCTGATTTCGACTGGGTGGCGATAAGAGACCTTCGGCTCAGAGATGGGGCTGGTGGTCCAGAGTCGCCCCTCACGGCAGAAACCATTCCCTTGCTCCGGGATGCCCTCGAACTGAGTCGAGACAAAATCCTGGTCAATCTCGACGTAAAAGGGAAGGTATTCGATTCCACCTTTGACGTCGTGACTGACGCGGGCGTCGGCGACCAGATCCTGATGAAGATGGCGGCTCCCCCCGATTCGCCGGACTTGGTGAACGCGACGTTTCGGGGAAAAACGCTCTTTATGCCAATCATCCGCGAATGTACCGAGCGCAATATCAAAAACAATTGCACATCCCGTCTAAGCGAGTACGTGCCAAGCTACGCGGCTTTCGGTCCTGTCGCGTACGAAATCACGTTTAGCACGGAACGATTCCTGTCGGAGGGTGTACCTGCGATTCAAGCCATGGGTAGTCGGGTCTGGATTAACACGTTGAGCCCCCATCAGGCAGCGGGGATCGTCGACCAAGACGCCATTCGTGCCCCGTCGGGGACTTGGGGACGAGTGGTCAGTCTAGGCGGAAACATTATCCAGACGGACTACCCAGAAATCCTGATTGACTTTCTCGAATCGCAGAATTTGCGGAAGCGGTGATTCGATAAGGATTCAGTCCCTCTACGTGCGGGCGATGAGGGCAACGTCCTGCACCCTCAGTATTGGCATCCAGACCGCAGATTTCTCGCCCTCTCCAGGGAAACAAGATGGCCGATTACCGTTTCGACGATCGATACCTGAACAAACCGACTAAGCATAAAACTGATCCAACGATTGGCAACGCAAAAATCGTGGTCCGGATCTGATCGATCGCCTGTGCGACGGATTTGGAGTCGGATTCGAATCCGAATAGCATCAGAACCAAGCCGACATAGGCTTGGGCGACGCCGTGAAGGATTTTATTCGTGAACGTATAAAGCCCAAAAATTGTCAGATCGGCGCCTGTCTCAACCTCATCCAACGCATCTGCAAGCATAGACCAATTGAGCATGAACATGCCGCCGATGGCAAACCCCACCAGGACCCCCGTTACGAATAACATTGGTATCGACGATGCCAACACAGCGCCGCATACAGCGGCGACGGCAAAGGCAACGTAGGCGACCGCCATGGTGCCAGACTTGTCGTCGGTTCGATTTGCAAGCCAAGCCCAAAACACTATCGACAGCCCCTGGGTAACGGTCAGTGCGGTGATGGCATACGAACCGATCGACTCATCGCCGAACGCGTACTTCGAATAGTAAATGACGGCCGAAGCAATCACGGGTGTCATCACGGAATTGATCGCAGTCAGCAGGAAAACGATACGAAGGCCGGGGTTGGTGGCAATCGTATGCGCGACGACCGGCACCTTTGGTCTGCCCTTCCCTGCTGAGGACTTAAACAATGAAATGTGGCGCACCGCGAAGGTGCACAGTGACAGCGACACGACGAATACAACGGACAGAATCAGGGCGGTCGCTAAAAATCCGGAGTCGCCGCCTCCGTCCACATCTCGTTGAATCATGTAGGCTGTGATGGTGGTCACGGCGACCTTGCCCATCGAGGAAAAGAAGATCCGCATGCTGGCGACGTTGGTTCGCTCCTTGCTCGTTCTTGTAACGAACACAAGTAACGAATTGTGGGGAACGTCCACAATCGTGTAGGCGGAGCGGAACAGGAATAGTCCAGCCACGGCGAGCGCGGTACTAGCGTGCGTGGTCGCGTGGGGCACCGCGAAAAAAGCCAGAATTCCAGCAACTGTCAACGGTACTCCGACCGCGACATGAGGCGTTATCGTCGACCACCTGTGTCGGACTCGATCCGCAAGATAACCCCAGATCGGATCCGTGAAGGCGTCCCAGATCAGTGACATCAGCAGCACTGCACCAGCGATACCTGGAGCAATGCGCAGCACTTCCGTAAAAAAAAAGAGCGCGTAGATTTCGACGAGCGTAGCTACGCAGGACTTGCCAAAGTTTCCGTTCGCATACAGTGCGAAACGTATGTTTACGGCGCGCATCGATTGTGGCGTGGCTACAGGTTCCGACCGTTGTGCATAGCCGCCGCCGTCAAGCTCCCGACGCATTCACATGAAGTACGTGTGTCTCAAGGGCAATACCGCCGCGCCTAGTGCCGCAGCGTGTCCGGTCGCTTCGGCCGGAACGAGTGTTGCCGTTGGCCTTGGAACGGAGCGCCGCTTTTGGTCGTACAGTTCGATGTGCTCAATGACGCGCTGTGCGAGCGGGGGAGGCATGCGCCCGCCGAGGACGATCACGTCTACGTCGAGGATCGCGGTGGCGTTTGATGCGATAATCGACAGGGAATCCCGCACCCTCGCTATCCAATCGCTGATTCCCGGCCAGGAAGGATCGTACTTTTCGACAAGGTCGTTTACCGAATTGAGTTCGATGCCGTCGGCCACGAGGATGCGGCGCAGTAGTTCGAGATTGGGAAACGGATAGATGTTTGGTGGCAAGCCGCCGGCAAATTCGCCGGCGTTCCCATACCGACCTCGCCATAGTTCGCCGTCGAGTATGACACCGCCTCCGACCCCGGATCCCAAATTGAGATATGCAAAGCTATTCGCCCAACGTCCGACGCCGATCATGCACTCGCCGAGCGCTGCTACGTTTCCGTCATTGTCCGTCCACACAGGGAGTCCGATGTGGTTGGAAACACGCTCACTTACATTTATTCCTGCCCATTCTTCCAGTTGGTACGGCGTGTTGAAGCCTTCTTCCTCGGTCTCGCCGATATGCGAGCCGGCGATTCCCACACCCCCGCCGGCAATCTTCGAATGTTTAATGTCGTGACGACCCGTGAGCGTCACGATTGCTTCTTCGACCCATTCAAGTACGGGTGCGGTGGGCATTGAGGTAAAGTTGTGGGAGATCTCCTCTACGATGTTTCCCGAAAAATCGACCAGCGAGGCAACAACGCATTCCACTTGCAGCGAGATACCGAATGCGTAACTGGCGGTCGGTTCCAACATGAAGGTCGCACTTGGGTATCCTCTTTTCCCAGTGGCCACACGTTTGCCGTCTCGAAGGAACCCGCGACCGGATAAGCGCGCGCAAATCCGCGAGGCCGACTGTTGTGTCAAGCCGGTCGCCTGGGAAATATCCGCCTGCGTCATCGCGCGGCGCTTGAACAGGAGGCCGAGAATCTTCCTCTCACTTTCTGTGAGTGAAAGTGGGGCTTCTGCTTTGTTTGCGTCGTGCGGCACCGTCGAATTCTCCAGCAAATTCCATATTTTGGTCGTAGTGAGTCCTGATTGCCACCAGAAAGCTACACGCAATTTTAACAATGAAGATAGTGCCGAGGCATTGGGCGCGTAAAGAGGCTCTATCTCACAATCAATTCTCCAAAGCGCGACTCGAACTTTGCTACGCGCTGACCCACGGTTTTCTTCACCCCAAATTTCTGGAAATCGAGGAGAGCCCCCCGCAATGCGTCAATAAATTCGGGATTTCTCGGCAGGTCATCCCCGAATATTTCAGTAACTGCGAGAACGCGCCGCAATGCGTTTTCGGGTTCATCGAACAGTCCCGCAGTCAATGCCCCTAGATGCTCGGCCATTGGGTCTTGCACGCACATGGTTACACCTTGCTCGTTGCGGCCGTAGACGTAGCGTATCCAGCCAGATACCGACAGTGACAGCCCCTCGATTGGCGCGTTCACGGCAAGCCTGTCTCGAATCGTTCCGAGCAATCGCTGGGGCAGTTTTTTTGAGCCGTCCATGGCGATCTGGTCCGTTCGGTGTTTGAGCGCGGGATTGGATAGACGATTGATCAATTCGACTCGATAGGTTGTGAGATCGATGCCTTTTGGGGGCGTCAGCGTGGGTATGATTTCGTGCTGCAGGAGATATTCGATCAACCGCCGCATTGCGGTGTCTCGCATGGCCTCATGCACGAACTCGAAGCCTCTGAGGCAACCGAGGTACGCAATCGTCGAATGTGCGGCGTTCAGCATGCGAAGCTTGACGAGTTCGAAGGGCTCCAGGTCGCTGACCAGTTGCACACCGACACGCTCCCAGGCCGGACGAGGGCCACTGAAACAATCTTCGACAACCCACTGGGAGAAAGACTCGGTCACGACGTGGCCATGGTCGGCGACACCAAGCGTTGCGGCGGCTCGGGCTAGGTCGCTCTCAGATGTGGCCGGCACAATCCTGTCGACCATGGTCGCAGGAAAGGCGGCGTTTCTGTCGATCCAGGCAGCCAGTTGGGGGTTTCGCAATCCCGCCTGTTCAACGACCAGGCTTTTCAGCAGCCTGCCGTTGTGCAGCAAATTGTCGCAGCTAACCACTGTAAACGGGGGAGTGCCCGTTCTTCGCCGAGCTTCCATTACGGCAACTAGGAAGCCAAGTGCGGACCATGGTTTGTCGGGGTCTGTTTCGCCCGCAACATTTGCCGTCTCTGCGGCGCTTGATGGTTTCGCCACCGCATCCAGACAATAGCCTTTCTCCGTCACCGTCACCGTTACGACGTGAATCGAAGGTGAGGACATGAGCGAGACGACCTGTGCCGGGCTGTCCGGCGCGAACAGCACACCGCTAATCGAGCCGACAATCCGATATGCCCAGCCGGCGGGCGATGTCACAGCAACCGAGTAAAGGCCATCCTGCGGATTCAGTTGGCATGAAACCGTTCGGCGGCACAGGGAGACTCCGATGATTCGCCAGTTGCCGCCGCTGTCGCCGATTGCGCTATCGGTGTAGACGGCCTGGTGCGCGCGATGAAATGCACCGAGGCCCAAATGAACGATGCCCGGACTATGTCGATGCGGTTGATAATCGGGCGTGACAACGCCGGAAGCTACGCCGGAAAGCGTCGATCGTGAAAGCCGTTTCACTGCCATAGGTTAGGAAGTGTCATCGATACCGCCGGCACGTACGTCACCATTCCGAGGATGAACAGAAACACGATGTAGAACGGCCAGAGACCGCGCACCACACTCTCGATTCGCAGATTGCCAACTGCGCTACCGACAAAGAGAACCGACCCCACTGGCGGCGTGATCAGCCCGGCTCCCAAGTTCAATATCAGAATCACTCCGAAGTGAACGGGATCTATACCCAAGCCGACCGCGACCGGCAGGAATATGGGCGTGGTTATGACGATGAGCGGAGACATGTCCATGAAGGTGCCGAGCAAGAGAAGGAGGAGGTTAATCATCAACAGGATGACCAGAGGGTTGCCGGAAATTTCCAACATCGAGTTGGCTAGGCGCTCAGGCACTTCGGCAACAGCGAGCACCCAGCCGAACGCCGCGGCTGTCCCTATAACCAGCATGACCATCGCCGTGGTCTTCACGGCGCTGAGGCTAGCCTGTAAGAAAGCCCTGCGGTCGAGACTTCGATAGATACAAACAGCCGCGAACATCGTATAGATGACTGCAACCGCGGCCGATTCCGTCGCGGTGAAAATCCCCGAGAGTATTCCGCCGACTACGATCACCGCTGAAATCATGCCCGGAACGGAGTGCAGCATTGTCGTTGCGACGACTCGCCAGCCAGGGAAAACACCCGAAGGATATCCGCGGGATCTGGCCAGGATGTACGCGACAAGCATAAGGCCGATTCCGAGCAGCACACCTGGAACGACACCGGCCAGAAACAGCGAACCGACTGGTACGCCCCCTGCGGCAATGGCGTAGATGATCATATTATGCGAGGGCGGGATCAGGAGCCCGGTAGTCGCTGACGAGACGGTCACATCCACGGCATAGTCCCGGTCATAACCCTCCTCATCCATGATTGGCACCATGACGGAACCCATTGCCGATGCGCTGGCAACGGCAGACCCCGAGACGGCGCCAAACATCATGCTCGCAAAGACACTCACAAGTCCGAGGCCGCCTTTCACCCGGCCAAGCAATGAGTTTGCAAAGCGAACCAGTCGCTCTGCTATGCCGGAGTGGTTCATCAGTTCTCCCGCGAAGATAAAGAACGGAATCGCCATCAGAGCAAAGACGTTGATTCCTGCGGCCATGCGTTGGAACACCACGATCAGCGGAATGTCGAGCCATGCCAACGCCGCCAGCGCCGCAATACCGAGGGCGAAGGCTACCGGCGTGCCGATCAGCAACAGCACAATTAAGGTGCCGAAGAGGATGGCGAGTTCCATCAGACACCAGAGCGGATTCTGGGGCGCCGCACCAGATTGTCGAATGCGAACACCGCGATTAACGCTCCGGAGACGATGAACGGCCAATAGGTCATCGCTCGGCTTACGCCGAGTGTCGGAATCAGATGGCCGCCCATGAATTCGGCAAGAGCCAATCCATTGAGGACCATCAATACGCCAAACCCAGCTACCAGGGCGTCCACTGCTCGCCCGAGTGCTACGACCCGTTTCGCTGACAACAGGTTCTCAAGCAACCGCAGGCGGAGGTGAAACCCTTCACGCACGCCCGCCGCCGCGCCAAGCAGCACACAATAGAGGAGCAACAGCATCGCCAGCGGTTCAGACCACGCAGGACTGTCGTTTAACACCTTGCGGCCGAAGATTTGCCAGCCGATTGCTGCGGTCATCGACATAAGTCCTGCCACAGCCGTCCATAGCGCGGTTCGGGATACCAGATCGAGGGTACGAGCAATCCAGTTCATTGCGGTCTGCCGTGCACTACAGCAGCGGTGCGAATACGCTGCACAAACTCCTGCAGTTTGGGTGTCGTCAGGAAACGGTCGTACACAGGGCCAACCGCCTTGCGAAACGGTGCCTTGTCCACGTTCTCAACTACGTGGTTACCGTTTGCCAGGACAATATCGCGCGACGATTGAACACGCTCGTCCCAACGCCGGCGCATAACCGAAACCGAGTCTTTGGCAACTTCGCGGATCAGCGTTTGGCTTTCCGGGTCGAGCTTTTGCCAACGGTGTCGTGAGATAACCAGAACCTCTGGAGCCATCGAGTGCTCCGTGCGCGTATAGAACGAAGCCACGCGGTAGTGGCTCGTGGACTCATACGAAGGCCAGTTGTTCTCGCCGCCGTCAATGGCGCCGAGCATCAGCGACTCGTAAACCTCACCGAAGTTCATCGGCGTCGGGTTGGCGCCCAAATCGCTGACCATGTCCACAAACACCTCTGAATTCTGCACCCTGATCTTCATGCCCTTAAGATCTTCGGGCGCGAACACGGGGCGATGGACGTTGTAGAAGCTGCGTGCGCCGGAGTCGTAGTACGCAAGCCCTATCAAGCCGTAAGATTCCATCGCAGCCAATATTTCGTCGCCGATCGGTCCGTCCACGACAGAGCGCATGTGGCGGATCGAGTCAAAAACGAACGGCATGCCCAGGACGATCGTTTCCGGCACTATGGAGTTCAGGGGCGCAAGGTTCACGCGGTTGATGTCGATCCCGCCGACTATCGTAAGTTCAAGGGTGTCCCGTTCCTCGCCGAGTTGGCCGCCGGCATAGATCTTCATCGACAGATTGCCGCCGCTGCGATGAAACAGTTGGTCCGCCATGTGGCGCAATGCCCGAACCGTCGGATAGTCATTCGGGTGCGTGTCGGCCGTACGCAACGTAAGCGTTACCGGGGATGCGGCGGCACTGAGAAACAATCCGCACACCGCCGCCGTCACTTTCAGTCTGGAGGGCATCAACTGAACTTGTAAACAGTCTTGACGAGCCCGTAGGCCAGGTCGACCGCGACCTCACGGGCTTCGTCCAACTCAATCCGATGCTCCCCCAAGAGTTGCGCGAGAAACGCGCAGTCCATGCGTCGTGCAAGGTCGTGACGGGCCGGTATGGAAAGAAAGGCTCGGGTATCGTCGTTAAAGCCAGCCGTATTGTAAAAGCCCGCGGTTTCAGTCACTCGCTCGCGAAAGCGCCGCATGCCTTCCGGACTGTCGTGAAACCACCAGGGCGGGCCGAGTTTAAGCACCGGGTAATGGCCGGCAAGCGGCGCCAGTTCCCTGCTGTACGTGGATTCGTCCAACGTGAACAAAATGATGCTGAGCCGGGATTCGTTGCCGAATCGATCAAGCAACGGTTTCAGCGCCCCCACATAGTCGGTTCGCACGGGAATATCCGCGCCTTTGTCACGCCCGAACCGTTCGAATACCAGTCTGTTGTGATTGCGCGACGATCCGGGATGAATTTGCATGACAAGTCCGTCCTCCACGCTCATTCGAGCCATTTCCATCAACATCTGACCGCGAAACAGCTCGGCGTCCGCCGCACTGAATTTTCCGCAAAGGACTCGATCAAACAGCTTCGCCGCTTCGTTCGAGGTCAAATCCGCAGTGGTGGCCGACGGGTGGCCATGATCCGTGGCAGTCGCGCCTAGCTCTTTGAAATATGCACGGCGCTTGCGGTGTGCCTCCAGATAGCCATCCCAAGATTCGGTGTTTTCGCGCGCAACATCACCGAGGATGCGCACATTGTCGGCGAATCCCTCGTAATCGGGATCGATAACCGGGTCGGGTCGATAGGTCGATACGACGTTTCCGCCCCAACCTGAGTCGCGAATCGCCCTGTGCCATCGAAGGTCATCGAGCGGAGATTCAGTCGTTGCCAGAACTTCAATTTGAAAACGGTCGAACAATTGGCGAGGACGAAATCTCTCGTCGACGAGCTGGGCTGAGATTTTGTCGTAGTAGTGATCCGCAGTCGACTCATCAAGGCGGGTGTCGATTTCGAAAACCTCCGCAAACACATGGTCGAGCCAAAGCCGCGACGGCGTACCGCGAAACAACCGATAGTTTCGCGCAAACGTACTCCAGGCTCCCCGGGAGATTGTCTCGTCGACAGGTTCGCCGCCGGGCAAGAGTCCTACGGAATCGAGGGGCACACCCTGACTGTAGAGCATGCGCAACAAGTAGTGATCCGGAACGATCAGGAGTTCCGTCGGGTTGCTGAAGTGCCTATTGGTCGCAAACCAGGCAGGGTCCGTGTGGCCATGTGGGCTGACGATGGGGAGATCGACAACTTCCACATACAGGCTCCGGGCAATGGCCCGAAGTTGGGAATCGGCAGGAAACAAGCGGTCTGGGTGGAGGATCAGGGGCACACTCATCGCACATACGACTCCTTGCGCCTTCGCTGGCGCTGCGGTGTTCCAGACTGCGCGAGACCCTCGCGAGCAGGCGCGCGGGGGTTCGACTGGGTCCGACGGGCGGGGATGCGGGAACCAATATCTGACCAGCTGCGGCCGGGCCTGTAGCCGTGGCGAGAGTGCCGTGCGAAATTTGAGGAAATTCCGCGCCCCTTAGTCCGAGATCCAACACCGCTGCAGGCGGGAAAGAGTTTGTCTGGTCTGCCTAGCAAATCGCTTAAAATACTTTTAATAAGTATAATAATACTTCAATTAGCCGATTAATCTTGTATATTACACAAGTTAGAGGTATTTAAAAGTCCAACGACTGAAGGCGACAACAATTGGACAAGCTACGCATCGGCATGACGGGATTCGGCCAACTGGGCCAGCAGATCTACTGCCTGGCGCTCCAGGACGCGCGCTTTCAGGTGGTCGCAGTATCTGAATTCGGTTCTCCGAAGATACTTCACAGGCTGCTCGCAAAGTCCATGCGGCGGTCCTTTTCCGTCAGCCTGGAGGGAAATTACCTAGTCAGCCATCGGCTCGGCACAGGCGGTGAGTCTATCGTGAAAACACGAGTATTGGCCGCCGGTCAACCTAACCAGATTCCATGGTGGGACGTATTCGGAACAGATGTCGTCATTGATACGACCGGCCACTCCCGGTCGAGAGACCAAATGGCGCCTCATCTGAGCAATGGTGCCGGGCGCGTCATCCTGTCGGCCCTTCCCAGCGAGGATGTTGACCGGGTGGTGCTGTACGGCGTCAACCACGACCGTATCTCCGCCTCCGACCGCATCGTGTCGGCAGGCTCGGCATCCACGACGGCGATGGCATTGGCGTTGCAGGTCATCGGCCGGGAATTCTCGATCCGGCAAGCCACGGCAACTTCGGTGCACGCCTTCACCGGCGACCAGATTTTGCAGGACCACGCCGGTCCCGACTATCGACGCAGCCGTTCTGGAGCGAAGAACATCATCCCCAACGAAACGCCGGCGCTCGGCTGGGTGCAGCGGGTGCTTCCGCAACTGGCTGGCAAGCTGAGCGGCTTTGCCTTGAACGTGCCGGTGCAGAACGGCTCACTTTTGGACTTGACCGTCGCTTTGGAGGATCCGGAGGTCGGCGTGCGGCAAATCAACGACTTGTTCGTGGCCGCTGCCTCGGCACAACCAGACATCTTCGGAACCACCAGCCATCCCATCGTCTCCTCCGACGTGAAAGGCTGCTCCCAATCCATTCTCGTCGATCTGCAAGGGACCCTTAGAGCCGGGGCTAGGCTTATCAAAGTCCTTGCTTGGCACGAGAGCTTGGGCCATGCACGCCGTATCCTGGATTTGGCAGAGGCCTACGTCCGGCTCGACGCCTCGCCGGTAAGGAAGATTGCCTGATGCGCGTCGCCATCAACGGATTCGGCCGCATTGGACGGGCGGTATTCCGTATCGCGGAAGCTCGCGAGGAAATCGAGATCGTTGCCATCAACGACTTATTCGATCACAAAGCCCTGGCCTATCTACTCACCTACGACACGGTTATGGGCCGCTTTGAAGGGCAGGTGTCGATCGAGGGGGGCGAATTGGCGACACCACGCACTCGGGCGCGGATGCTCAAGGAACGCGATCCATTGCGACTGCCCTGGAATGATCTAGACATCGATGTCGTCGTGGAGTCTACCGGCGTGTTCCGCGCGCGTAGATCAGGTCGCGAAGCACCTGGAAGCCGGTGCCAAGCGGGCGTTGCTGACGGTGCCTGCGAAGGACGCCATAGACTACACCGTCGTGCTCGGCGTGAACGACGACGGCCTGGAACCTGAGCATCGCATTGTCTCCAATGCAAGTTGCACCACGAACTGCCTTGCTCCGGTCGCCAAGGTACTGCACGACTCGTTCGGCATTCGCGAGGGCGTCATCAACACCGTCCATGCCTACACCAACGACCAGAGCCTAGCAGACGTGCCTCACTCGGACTGGCGACGTAGTCGAGCGGCTGCGGAGAACATTATTCCAACGTCAACCGGTGCCGCCAAAGCCGTGGGAGAAGTCCTGCCTGAACTGGACGGGCGGCTCGACGGTATCGCCTCGCGAGTACCCGTACCGGACGGTTCCGTTGTAGACCTCTTCGTCGAGTTGGAGCGCGAAACCTCCGTAGACGAAGTACACGAAGCAATGCAAGCGGCAGTTTCTTCCCCGCAGCTCCGCAACGTCCTGGAATTCACCGATGAACCAGTGGTGTCGTCAGACATCATTGGCAATCCGCACTCGTCGATCTTCGACGCCTCGTTTACGCAGGTCACAAGCGGACACTTCCTCAAGGCGTTGAGCTGGTACGACAACGAGTGGGGCTATTCAAATCGAGTGTGCGATTTGCTTCCGTTGATGGCTTTACCCGCGAACGACCGACCGTGATGCTAATGAACTGCCAAGGACACACAGACGCAGTGTAAAAGGAGGCCGTCTTGACGCACAGAATCGGAGCGAATCGAACAACAGTCCTGTGGGTCTGGGCAGCAAGTTCATGCGTGCTGTTCGGCCCAGCGCTAGAGGGTGAACTTGAGCATCTAACAGGCATGCTGGCCGTCACGCTGGCTTTTGCCGCCATGACAAGCGTGTCGCTGCGAGCGACGCTGGAAATTGACTCCAAAAACCGCCTCACCGTTCGGTACCTCGTTTACTCGTTCACCGCCGATCTGCAGAACATCCAAACTGCGGCAACTCCCAAATTCGATTTTCGGCGCGATGACGATCTAGGCTTCAAGAAGCTCCACCGGGGAACTCGGTTACCAGGCTTCAATGTGGGCTGGTTTTTGCTTCGAAACGGCGCTACCGCGTTTGTCTGCGTGAGCCGAAAACGAAAGGCGCGGGCGTTCAAAACCCGAGACGGCTGCTACATCCTGGTCGACCCGCGAATCGCACGTCGGATAGAAGCCGCAGTTACCCATTATGGCGTCTGCCGGTTCCCGAAAAAGGACCGAAAACCCGTTTGTTTCAACTGAACCACTTAGCCTCCTCGCCGCGGGTCGCTGTCTGCAATTCGCGAACGGTTCCTGTCACGGATTGACCGATCAGGTCCAGTTTGACGACTTGGGCGATTCTGTGTTCGATTCTGGCCAGTTCGCGTTTGTCGATCATCCCGCGCCAAAGGGCGCACGCATCCGCCAGACAAATGATCGCAATGTCCCGTGGGTCGGGTATCGTCTCGCTCAGCAGTACGTCCATGATCCGGCGCTTGACCTCGCGCAACGGTCCACCGTCTACCGTCGGATAGAGTCGGGAGCCCAATGCCCACGACAAACGGCCCGCTTTTTGCGTCACAATTCCTCGCGAGACCAGACGGTCCAGCAAACGTGGCCGTACCGTATCAAACTCTGCCGCGAACAAGCGTACCCAATGGCCGGTTGGCTGATTCAACCCATCTTCAACAATGCGTGCCAAGACTGGATCGAGCACCGGCTCCTTCAATGGTGCGGAGTCGGTAACAGCGAGTTGATGAAGGTCGGTGTCGATTCGGTTGTTGAAGGCTAGTGTTCCGTCATGAATAAAAGTTGGCATGAGGACTGCTGTGCGGGCAGAATGCTGCGGAGGACGCGGTTGGGGGAGCCGGCGGAGGGTTCCCATGCGAAAGAAATATACCGTTCGGCTGTCGGAAGACGAGCAGAAGACATGCGCCGAGACGGTGCGGAAATTGAGTGGCGGCAGCGAGAAGGCGCGGCGCGCGCGGATTCTGCTGAAAGCGGACGCGGGCGGTCCGGGTTGGACGGACCGGCAAATCACGGAGGCCTTCTCGTGCCGGAGGCAGACGGTGGAGAAGATCCGTCGGCGCTGCGTGCTGGAAGGCTTCGCGGCGGCTCTGGAGCGCAAGCAGCGGGCGGCGCCGCCGGTGGCGAAATTGCTCGACGGCGAGGGCGCGGCGCGGTTGATCGCGCTGCGCCTGGGGGCGCCGCCGGCGGGCCGCGGAGCATGGTCGCTGCGGCTGCTGGCGCGTCGCGCGGTGGAGTTGGAGATCGTCGAGGCGATCAGCCACGAGACGGTTCGGCGGACGCTAAAAAAAACGGCGTCACGGGGCGCAAGATCGCGTACTGGGTGATTCCGCCGTCGGCCGACGCCGAGTTCGCGGCGAACATGGAAAACGTGCTGGACGCCTACGCGAGGCCCTACGCCGCCGCCCGCCCGGTGTTGTGCATGGACGAGCAGCCGACGCAGTTGGTGCGGGAGACGCGATGCCCGATCAAGGCCACGAAGGACCACCCGCGGCTCGTCGACTACGAATACGAGCGCGCCGGCACGGCTTCGATCTTCCTGTTCTGCGAGCCGCTGGCGGGCGGGCGGCGGGCGACGGGGCGCCCGCGGCGCACGAAGGCGGACTGGGCGCTGGAGGTGGCGGAGCTGCTGGAGGGGCGCTACGCCGACTGCGAGCGGGTCACGCTGGTGTGCGACAACCTCAACACGCACACCAGGGGCGCCTTCTAGGAGGTGTTCGAGCCGGCGCGGGCGAGCGCGCTGGTGCGGCGCATCGAGTTCTGCCACACGCCGAAACACGGCAGTTGGCTGAACGTCGCGGAAAGCGAGCTGAGCTGCATGACACGACAATCCCTCAAGCATCGCCGCATCGGCGACATCGAAACGCTACGGAATGAAATCGCGGCTTGGTCGACCGACGTGAACAACGCCCAGCGCGGGGTCGACTGGCACATGGGGATCGACGACGCGCGCCGCAAGCTGAAGTCGATGTATCCTCAAATTAAACTGTGACCGAACACTAGTGGTCGAACCACCTGGAAATGAGTGGTCAGTGGCCGCCGGAACGTTCCGCGCAAGGCGCGGTCGCGCAGACGTAGGCGACCTACTTCAAGCGGACGCAACGCCGCGCGGGGCGTTCCGGCGGCCACCCGAAGGGCGCGCCCACAAGCGCCCATCTGTCTGTGTGCGAGGGGTACCCCCTCGCGCTCCCGGGCTGAGGGCTCCGTTGTCGGCTCTTGACGTATGCTGGATACGTCCGCGAGCCGACGCCGCGCATCTGGACGCTTGTGGACGCGCTGACCATTCATTTCCAGGTGGTTCGACCACTAGCAGCCAGTCAGCAAATCTCGCCACCTTCCTGCCGCGGCCGCCGCCTCGACGCTCTCGCGACGAAAGTCGATGAGACATGCAGGCCGACAGCGGCCGCCAAAGTGCGGCATTGGCGGTCGCTCCGGAATTCCGGTCGGCTGCGTGTGCGGGCGGCTATTCCCGGGTGAAATGCCCGGGTAGCCGCGGGTCGTCGCCGGCCTTTACCCAGAGCACGATCTCGTTGCCCCAGGGATCCCGGAACGCGCAATTCCTGCCGTTGAACTCGGACCAGTAGTGATCCCGCCAGAGGATCTCGGCGCCCAGCCGCTCGGCGGTGTCCAGTATCCGCCCGGGGGAGTCGTCGTCGCTGACCAGAATCCAGATTCTCGCCTTGCGCCCGTCCCGGCTCAAGCTCCGGGGTTCGATGCCGTCCGGGTCCGGGTGGGGCCGGGCATTGGCGGCGTTGTGAATGCCGAGGTGCAGGTTGCCGATCTGACTGGGTGATTTGTCCGGGTTCAGGAAATGGTCGCCGGGTACCAACCGGTGGAAGACGCCGGCGGGGCGCCCCTCGTTCGTCCAGCCGAAGACCTGGGCATAGAACTCGCCGGCCACCTCCGGATCGTCGGACGCGAGATCGACGAAAATCAACGTATTCGGATAGGCCATGGTGACATCTCCCGTTCAGGACTGTTGCCGGAAGAAGTTTACCGTTGCGAATCGTGCCGATGTCTTGTGCATGCGCGCCCGAATAGTTGCTTGCGGCCAACGCCCACAACGTCAAGGCGACCGCGGAGGACGGTGGGACGCCAAGACCCGCACGGCCACTGGGCTGGCGTAGACTCGTGTGAACTTGCTCGATTCACCGGATGCAACGCACTTCGACACCTTCAAGGTTCAGTCGGCCCCAGATGCGGTCGGCGGTCAGAACCGCACGTTCCTCGAAACGAGCGGTTGCAAGGCAAGCGCGATCGCCCAGCCCAAGTCCCAGCGGCCGCGTGGCTTGACGGTACCGGCCGCTGAGCAGCGCGACATCCGCGCCGAACGGCAGTACGTCGATATCCAACCGGTCGAGAATCAAGGCGACTTCGGCTTCGGTCCAGTCAAACTGATGAAGCCGCGCGGCGACTTCCGCCAAGTTGACGGCGGACATTTTTGCGCCGGATTTCAGCGCGTCGATCACAATGTCGGCGCCCGGCTCCTTCAATATGAGGGCGAGCAGGGCCGATGCATCAAGAACGGGAGCGGTCGTGGTGACGCGTTCCATGTCACTCCTTCGCGGCTTCCGCCCGTCGCTCGGCGATGAAGTCGTCCACCGTGTTTCCCGTGCCGCCGCCCATGCCTTTGCGGTGTGCGATAGCCCACACTTGCGCCAGCGCGGCGTCCATGGTCTGAAGCCTGATGGCGTCGTCGTCCAGGGAGATGGTGAGTTCTTGCCCGGCGTGTATGTCCAGCGCCTTTCGTATCGCCACCGGAACGACCACGCGCCCGGCGCGGTCGATGCGAACTCGTCGCACCAGCGAACGTTTCACGGACGCGTCTTGATTTGCCGAGGCTGGGGGATTGGGAGTTGCCATATAAACCTGCAGGTGGGTTGCTTGGAGAAATGTGGAAACTGATATTTTTTATACCAAAAATGGTGATTTACCGCAATACCCGAGATGTGGGAGCATTCCGGGCGGGGCGTGTATCGCCGTTGCTGCGGTGTCACAGGCGACGCACCTGCCCGTTTGCGTACCGGTACTCGCGCGGCGAGGTGCCGTATTCGTTGCGAAATACGCGGCTGAAATGGGCCGATCCATTGAACCCCCAGCGAAAGCAGATCTCGGAAATTGAGAGCTGGGTGTGCAGGGGGCTGACCAGATCCGCGCGGCAGCGCTCCAGCCGCCGGGTGCGCAGGTACTGGCTGAAACTGGTGCCGGAACCGGCGAACAGTTTTTGCAGGTAACGGGTCGATACGCCGTGTTCCTCGGCGACCCGCCCCAGGCTCAGTTCCGGGTCGCCAAGCATGGTCTCGATACTCTGGCAGATGCGGTGCAGGTGGGATGCCCGCGCGCCGGCGGCGCCGCCGAGTCCAAACACGGTTTTCTCGCCGCCGAGGCTGGTGATGAGGAATTCGGTCAGCGCCAACTCCACCGGGCGCAGTTCCCTGGAGCGCATTTCCTCCAGCGTCTCGGCCAGGGCACGCAGCATGCCCGCCAGGATGTGCTCGACACCCGAGCGGGCGCGCAGGTGCCCGATCCGTAGCGACAGGGGCGCGATCACCCGCGGGCTGAGCGTCAGCCGCGGTATTCGCACGTGGAGCACGCGAAAATCCGCCGGGAAGCGCATGGTCGCTTCGCTGCGGCAGGGCCCGTAGGCGATGTCGTTCCGCTCGAGTTCGACACACTGGTTGTGGTGGATCAGTTGCGCCTGCCCGTCCAGCAAAAACACCAGCCACATCGCCGCGGGCTGGTCCATGTACTTGCCGGATATTTCATGGGGGCTCGCATCGACCACCGCGAATTCGATGCCCAAGGGCGAGACGTGGCAGGAAACGGAACCGCGAAACTCCGGTGTCCGGGGCAGTTCACCGACCGGCAGGCACAATCGGTGCATGGCTTGGCGCCAGGCGCGGTGCCGCTCGGCCCCGGGATAGGATTCGGTGGTGAGACGCCAGACTTTCAAGGGAGACTCTCTCGTGCTCCGCCGAGCGTTGCAGAAGCGAAGTTTAGATCAGCTTAGGGTGGTTCGGAAACCAGGCGAGGCTGCCGTTTGGCGCCGGTTGGTTCGACCGCCAGGGCGCCGGCGAAGCAGAGCGAGGCGGTCCGCGGGTTCAGCCCTCGTCCGACCGTTTTCCCCAGATCTCCCGGGCCTTTTCGTAAACGCCCTGGTCGTAGGAGAACTCCACCATGTTGCCCTCCGGATCGCGCAAAAAGCAGATATAACCGATGCGTTCGGCCATCTGCAGGGGGCCCAGAACCAGGCAGCCGGCCTCCTTGGCCTTGGCGGCGGTTGCATCGATCATGCGTTTCTCGGGTACCTCGATGCCGATATGGGCGAACGGGCCCAGCGCCGGGTGCTCGGCCGGGGCGAACGGATCGTGGCCCTCGAAGAACTGGCCCAATACCAGGATGAAGGGATGGTCGACCTGGCTTTCGTCTCCCAGCCAGGCGCCGAAACCGTCTTCGTCCGCCTCCCGGACCAGTACCCTGAGATGGGTGAACTCCTCGTACCAGGCGATGGCCCTGTCGATGTCTCTCACATGCAGGGCGAGATGCGTCCAGGTCGGTTGGCCCGGGCGCCGGGCGTGATGCGGTTGTTCGGTATTCATCTGCTAACGAGGCGATGCCTTAAACCAATGAGAAAACCGTGGTCGGGCGCGCACTTGATTCGTTTTTCATCCTTTTTCCGCGATCGAAAGGATTAGTCGAACCAGTATTTCACCGAGGCGATCACCTCGCGTGGGGGAATCAACTCTTCGCTTGTCGTCCAAAGTCCATACGGGTTGGTGAATACGTTGTTGGCGCCGTCTTTGTCAAACAGGTTGGTCAGGCTCAACGTGAAGCTCCATGGCATATCGGCTGGATCGTAGTTGAAATGCAGGTTGACGGCATCGTAGCTCGGCACGGTGTCGACCATGGGATGGTTGAATATCCGGGCCTGGAACTCGCCCCGGTGCACGTACTCCAGCCGCGAGGCCAGGGTCGATCCGTTGGCGAACGTGTGGCTGTTGGACAGCGCCAGGCGCGCCATCAACTCCACCAGTTTCGGCGGCGTGTTGCCTTTCAGATTGTTGGCGTTGGCCATTCTGGTTCGTTCTTCGACAGCGCCCGAGGTAAAGAGACCAAGTTGGAAGGGTACCAGCGCTGTGCGGAAATCCTGCACATCGAGCGCGAAAACGTCCGACTTCACCTTGCCGTCCTGCCAGGCCAGCATGCCGTCGAGCTGCCAGTTGTCCGCGATCAGCCAGTTGAACTCGGTCTCGATACCGTATTCCTCAGACTTGGGGATAGTCCCCGTGCCTCCGGCAAACGGCGCGGGGTCTTCATAGGTGAACTGCAGGTGCTCATGGTCGTAGTAGAAGGCCGTGACGTTCAGGCGCACGCGCCCGTCAAGGAAGGTGTTGCGGGCCCCCAACTCGAACGCCGTCACCTCCTCGGGCTGGAACTGGGTGGGCAGGATGAGCCCACCACCCTGGGAGCCGCCGTTCTTCCAGCCGGTGGATACCAGTCCGTAGATGAGATTGTCCTCGGTGAGATTCACGTCCACTCCCACCTTCCAGGTAACTTTCGATGCCTTGGTTGTTCGATCGGGCCGAGTGGAGAAGAACGCCCCCCCTTCGTCGAATTGGTCTTCGTCCTGGTAACGGACCCCCGCGGTAATGGAGAACGTGTCGTTCAGCCGGAACGTTCCCTGACCGTAGACCGCGTAATCCTCACGGGTCACGGTACGGAACTCGGTAAAATTCAAATCGGACCTGAAGGGCGGCAAGGTTTCAATGGTCAGTTGTTCGCGGGGCAGGGACGCGGGCGACTCAGAGAACGGCGCCGCGCCCGTGGCCTCCAGGAAATCATTGAAGTTCTCGTGGTTGAGATAGTAACCACCGACCACCCAATTGAACTCCTGGCTGGCGTAGCTGATGCTGAGCTCCTGGCTGACGGCATCGGAATCGTTGTCCCAGAACGGCAGTATGTCCCAATTGGCGAATGAGAATCCGAGATGGTTGATTGAAGTGAGCCCTTCGGTCAGGCGGTCGCCGTCCACCGATTGCCGCTTCCGGAGTTCCTGCCATCCGGTCAGGGACTTGACGGTGATTGCCGATGTCGCCTCCCATTCCATGATTAGCGATGCACTATAGTTCTCAAGGGCGAAGATGCCGGGATAGTCCTGGGACAACTCGCGGGGGTCGGGGTTAGGATCCTCGACGTTCTTCTGGGCGGCTGCGTGCTGGTCGGAATCGTGCAGAAAGGCTTGCGCCAGCACCGAGAAATTGTCCGCCGGTTCCCACAGGAGGGCGACCTTGCCGACGGTGGACTCCGCGTCGTCGAGGTCGTAGCCGTCCAACTCGCCGCCTTCTATCTCCGCGAAGCCGTCGCGCTGGTATCGTTGCAGCGAAGCGCGCAAGGCAACCGTGTCGCCGAGGGCCAGGTTGACCGATGCTCGTCCCCGGAAGGTGTTGTAGGTGCCGTAGCCGAGGCCGATCTCACCGAGGGTCTCCCCGATGCGGGGCTTCTTGGTTACGACATTGATGGAACCACCGGTTGTGCCCTGCCCGAACTCGGTGCCCTGGGGGCCGCGGAACACTTCGACGCGTTCTATCTCGCCGAGGTCCAGGCCCATCGCCAGCGGGTTGGCCAGGTAGATGCCGTCGATATAGGAGAGCACGCTGGGCTGCGTGGTGAGGTTCTGGGCGGTTTCCCAGCCGATGCCGCGAATGGTCACCACGCGGCCGGCGCTGTCGTTCTTGGCAATCAGGAGGCCGGGCACATAGCCGTTGAAGTTATCCAGTTTGACGACATTGGACTTGTCGAAATCCTCTCCGGACAGCGCCGACACCGCTATGGGCGCTTCTTCGATGGCGACCTGCCGCCTGCGCGCGGTGACCAGAACTTCCTCGAGCACCGCCAGGCTCGACTGGGCTTCGGCCGCCTCGGCGGCCGCCGTGAGCGATCCGGCCATCCCCATCAGCGCCGCGGTGAACAGCCCCATGGACCCGTATGCGATTCTCTCCAAAGCCATCATGAAATTTCCCCTCGTTATTTCCGTGTCCGAGTCTGCAAGACACCGGTGAAGGCCGGGTTTCGGCTCTTCGATTCAGCCCCGGCCCGGCCAGATTCCCACCAAGTATAAGTGTCAGAAAAAAGCCTCGACAGGGCTTGTACGAAAGCGCCCCAATCCTTGACCGGTTGCGCGGCGGGACCGGTCGCCTTTCCAGGGAGTAACACCCTCCCAAAGTCGGCGTCGACGGTGCGCCGCCGAGACCTCGTCGGACTGCTCGGTGACCCTCGATGCCAACAAGACGGTCAGCGTGACGTTCGTGGTTACAAGTACGGACGGCGAATGCGACGAAAGCAGGGCGAACGGGTGTGCCGCCGGCACGCTCAACAGGACGGCATTCGTCGATGACGGCAACTACCACAGGTGGCGCTGCGACGGAATCAACGGCGGAGCGGACTCGCGCGAGTGCATGAAAGCCAAGGCCGGCTGTGAGGCCGGCAGCCGGGACTGGAGCGTCGGCGGCTTCGCGTGCTCCGGATCGGTCTCGGCCACTACCAGCGGCCAGACGTCGACGGCCACCGACAGCGGGACGTCTCCGAACGGGTCGGCGACTTTCAGATGTGACGATGGCGCCTGGATCGAACAGAGCGGCAGCACCTGCGAATCCTGCACTCCCGTGAACGGCGGCTGGCTGACAACCTACGGCGACTGGAGTGCGTGCTCCGCTACCGCTTGCGGCCAAAGCGGTACTCGCAGTCGGAGTTGGTCCAGAACCTGTACGAAGCCGATGCCGTCCTGTGGCGGCACCGACTGCTCCGGACCGACCAGCGGCGCCGAGAACAAATCCTGTGTTGGGTATACGTGCCCTACGGATCGGACCTGTAGCGGCGGAGTTTGCCGCCAAGCGTGCGATGAAGTGCCGAATCAGCCTTGGGAAGAATGTTCCGGGCCGCTGGCTGGCGCAGATCACGGCCGCACGGTCAGAGCAACCGACTATAGTTATGTGCCGGCTGGCGGATGGGCAGACTTCAGATGCAATGACGGTGCTTGGGTCGGTCCGACCGACAGCACCTGCGTTGTTGCTTGCGACACAACCACCATAGACCTCTGCGAAGTTACGCGGACGGGCTCTTTTGATTCAAACGGACAATGCACAGCGAACGCCACCGGGCCATGTAGTTACTGGTGTAACGATGGAACCTGGATGCCGACCCGAAATGACTGCGAGTGCAATTCGGGTTACGAGGAATACCAGGGCAGTTGCGTTCCACAGTGCGGGACCAACGAGGAGCGTGACGCGAATGGCAACTGCGTGTGCAAGGCCGGGTTTCATCGGTACAACGGCAGTTGCGTAAAGAATCCGATGTGTTCGGATCCGCTGATTGAGGACACCTGTAAGGCGCCGGCCACGTCGATGCACGTGGAAGATACGGTCGTACACGGTACTTGCCACGCTACCGCGGTGAATAGCTGTACCTCCGGCACGATTGAACCGGCGCCCGACACACTCAAAATCGATGGACGATGTGGCACTGCGACAAACGCCTGTAGTGCGGGCACTTCCACCAATCGCCGTATGGAAACTGGCAAAAATATGTGGGATTGCATAGGTATCGACGGTTCAACCAACTGGAACTGCAATGGGACGGACGGCTCAAAGAACTGGAAGTGTACGCATGGATCCCAATCTCAATCCTGCAGCATTGACGAAACGGGAACCGATGATCACTGCAGCAAGCCCATAGTGGCGCTCGACGACTCCGATTGTTTCAGTTGCAAGGCGGGCTACGAGGAATGCGGCGGCGATTGTGTCGCGGCTTGCGGCATCAACGAAGTTCGCGACGGCAACTGCAACTGCGTGTGCAAGGTCGGGTTTCATCGGTACAACGGCAGTTGCGTAAAGAATCCGATGTGTTCGGATCCGCTGGTCGAGGACACTTGTAAGGCGCCGGCCACCTATATGAACGTGGACGATACGGTCGTACACGGTACTTGCCACGCTACCGCGGTGAATAGCTGTACCTCCGGCACGATTGAACCGGCGCCCGACACACTCAAAATCGATGGACGATGTGGCACTGCGACAAACGCCTGTAGTGCGGGCACTTCCAGCAATCGCCGCATGGAAACTGGCAAAAATTTGTGGGATTGCTTGGGTATCGACGGTTCAAGCAACTGGAACTGCAATGGG
Organism: Candidatus Azophilus sp.; assembly: GCA_965220425.1. Classification (GTDB taxonomy): domain Bacteria; phylum Pseudomonadota; class Gammaproteobacteria; order Pseudomonadales; family Azotimanducaceae; genus Azophilus. The sequence goes on from OZ244830.1 coordinate 2,688,357, forward strand.
ACGGACGGCTCAAAGAACTGGAAGTGTACGCATGGATCCCAATCTCAATCCTGCAGCATTGACGAAACGGGAACCGATGCGTCCTGCAGCAAGGTTGTGGATGCGCTCGACTACCTCAATTGCTTCAGTTGCAAGGCGGGTTACGAACGTTGCGGTGTAAGCTGCGTAACGCCCTGCGGAGCCAACGAGCATCGCGATACCGAAACGTGCGGTTGCGTCGAGAATCCGTCGTGCGACCTGACCGACACGGCCTGCAATCCAACTACCGCCGACCAATCGCCGATAAGGACGACTCCCGCTGTTCATGCCGTATGCGAGTCGACCGAGGCGGCTGAGTGCAACCCCGGAAGATTCATGGATGCGAGTGACACCGCTGCCATCGATGGAGTATGTGTTGTTTCCTGAGTAGTTCCACCACAGATTTCGCGCTTTATTTCTGATGGATGAGTGCGGGATTTCCCGCGCTATTTCCCCACTGGCGTGCTACCTGGAGGCGGTGGGAGGTTTGGCGGGCTATGGTGTTGCCGGTCAGGCGGTCAGAACGGTAAATGGTCGTCGTCGAGGTGTTCGAGAGGGTGTTCGCCGGCACGCTCTTCGACGATGGCCTGGCGCTCGTAGGTGCAATGGTCATAGTTGATCAGGCGGGCGCAATAACGGTTCTCGATGGCATCGGCGAGGTCGCGGTGGAAGTCGCACAGATGCGCGGTGGCCTCGTCGGGAAGGTCTTCGGGCAGCGATAGAAGGTCGTTTGGGTCGACGTTCATGGCGACGGTGGATCTAGAGGCGGAGTTCGTCGAGGGCGTGCTGCATGTGTTCGGCGTCGACGGTGCGGGCCTTGGCGAGCGCGGCGGCGGAGAGCGCGTAGTGGGCGGTGCGGTTGATCGGTCTGGGCAGGCCGCGCGAGCTCTGGTAGAGGGCTTCGACCGCGGGCGGCTCGAACAGCGGCAGTTCGCAGCCGGCGAGGCGCAGGCGGTGGGTGAGGTAGTCGTCGAGTTCGTTGCGTTCGAGGCTGCCGATGTGGTGGCGGACGACGAGTCGTTGGCTGAGCGATTCGTGGACCGCCATGGCGAGTCGTCGGCGCAGTTCCGTGAGGCCGACGAGCAGCATACACAGGCGCTGGTCGGCGTCCATGTTGAAGTTGGTGAGCAACCTGAGGTCTTCGAGGACGTCGTTGCGCAGGTGCTGTGCCTCGTCGACGATAAGCACGGGCAGCTGCTTGGCCTCGGTGACGAGACGGGTGATCTCGTTGCGGATGGCGCGGTACGCGGTGGCACGGGAGCGTTCGGTGGGCAGCCCGAGCTCCCAGGCGATCGACTTGTACATGTCGAGGACGTTGCCGGTGGTGAGGGAGACGTAGTAGACGCGGTGCAGGCCGGGGTGGAGGCTGGCGGTGACGTATCGGCAGACGGTGGTCTTGCCGGAGCCGACCTCGCCGGTCAAGAGGCCGATGCCGCGCAGTTCGATGAGGTGCTTGAGGCGGACCTGGGCCTCGCGGTGGGCGCTGGACTGGAACAGTTCGTCGGTGTGGAGGTCGTTCTCGAAGGGCAGCCGGGTGAAGGCGAAGTGGCGGGTGTACATCAGTCATTGTCCTTGAGTTTGCGCAGGGCGATGGGGGATGGCGGCGGTTCGGGGGCGGGGTCGTCGGTCTGGATCTGCCAGGAGGGACGGACGCGCCGGACGGCGGTGTTGGCGTAGGCGTCGAGCACGGTGGCTTGGCCGGCGGGCTTGCTGTCATGGACGACCTGGAGGGGCCGGTTGGGCGGCGCCGCCGGATCGTAGCGGAGCACGACGGTCTGGCCGACGAGGAGGGCGTCGACCTCGTAGAGGCATCCGTTGAGGCTGACGGTGCGGTCCTTCATGACGCGGCGCTTGGCCTCGAACAGGAACAGGTCGTCGAAGTCGGGGTCGGGGTTGGGGTAGCGCACATCGGCGCCGGTGGCGGCCCAGCGGTCAAGCGGCGTCTCGCCGTCGAGGCCGCGGTGCGGGGACTGGTGGTATTCGCCTTCGACCCAGGCCCACAGCCGGCGGTTGAGGGCGTCGAGTCCGTCGATGGCGGCGAGGTCGAGGTGGGCGAGCCAGGATCCGCGAACGGTGCGGAAGTAGCGCTCGATTTTTCCCTTCCCGGCGGGCTGGTAGGGCCTGGCGTGGATGAGTGCGACGCCGAGTTTGGCGCACACCAGGGCAAGCTGGCGGGAGCGGTAGGCGGATCCGTTGTCGACGTAAAGTCGAGCCGGTTGGCCTCTGCGCAGGAGGGCCTGCTTGAACACGGGCAGGAAGGCGGCGGTGTTCTCGGCGAAGGCGAAGGCGGCGAAGGGGACGACGCGGGTGGCGTCGTCGATGAAGGCGATGAGGTAGGTCTTGCGGCGCTTTCGGCCATCGGCAACGGAGGGACCGTGCATGACATCGGACATCCACATTTCAGCGGCGTGCCGGTAGCTGAAGCGACGCCGGTCCGCAGCCGGCTCGCGGTTGCCACGGTCGAGGAGCCCTTCGCGGGCAAGCAGGCGATGGACGGTCGACGGGGCGAGATGGACGTCGGCCGGGAGATCGCGCTCGCCGGCGGCGTCGATCACGGCGCGCACGGACAGGGCCGGGTTGTCCTCCTTGATCGAGATCAACAGTTCGGTGACGTCCGGCGGCATGCGGCGGGCGCGGCCGCGGTCGCCGCGGTTCTTCGGATAGAGGGCGTCGAAGCCGCCCTGGCGGTGTAGGGTGAGCCAGTGGCGCATGGTCTCGGCGGCGACGCGGGTTCGGACGGTACCGGGGATGACATAGTCCTTCTCGGCCTTGGCGCGCAATCGTGCGCCGATGGCGGGCGTCCCGGGGGGCAGGTTGACCAGGTCCGCGATAACGCCATACCGGAAGAGCGCCACGGCCTGCCGGGTGTCGTCGTCGAGCGTTCTTGCCATGTCCGTGTCTCGTTCGCCGCCCTCGGCGGTCGGATGAGGTACACGTTAGGGTCTGGAGCGCGGCGGGTCATGCCCCACCGGTTGTTGGGACGGCAAATCGGGATGCCCACGGGTTGCGCCGTGGTGGGCGTATCCGAGTGGCGTCGGCAACGCCTCAAGTTGCGGCGCGGCCATCTCCCGCAGCCAGACGAGGGCGGCGTCGGTGCCGAGGTGGCGGCGGAAGGCGAGGATCGTCGGCGGACAGCCGGTGAGGCGCTCGGGGAGCAGGCCGCGCACCGTCGTCAGCGCCCGGCGCACCAGCCGGATGCGGCGCCGCAGCCAGCGCATGGCGCCCGGCGGTTCCGATCGCCCGGCGCGTAACGCCGCCGCGGCGGCTACGCTGGGGGAACGCTCGACGGCGGCCACGGCGTCCTCGAGTTCGGCGAGCGTGCCCGGCAGCCGCGCCGCCAGACAGTCCGGCAGCAGGCTGAACGTGGTGTGACTCTCGGGACAGTACCAGCGGGCAATCCGTGTGCCAGGCGGGGTTTTGCGTGCGTAGGTGCCGTGCCGTGCGAGTGAGCAGCCACCGCTCGGATGATGCGGACAGCGCACCAGGGTTGCATCACGCCAGCCTTGGGCCGTAACGTATTGCTCGCCGGTAAGCCCCGTCCTTAAACGAAGCTGCACCCGGCCGTGGCCCGGCGGAGTCATCGTCCGCGCGGGCCAACTTCTCCTTTTTCTAAAACGGGGTCAGCTTACCGGGCCGGGGAATCGCCATGAACCCGCTCCGCCCCCGCGCCGCTGCGTGGACGGGTCGAACGGCTGTTCAACGCAGGCGACTGCCTACCTTCGAGCCACGCCCCCTCCGCGGCGCGGGAACTGCGCTACACCTGGGATAACAATCCGGGCTTTCCCGCTTTGCTTCATGGCAGAAGCTCGATCGGCAGTCAGTCAATGTGGGAAATGATCCTGGGTTTCTAACAAGTCAATGCGGGAAACAACAGTATGTGGCGCAAGCAGAAATACGTGTGCGCCGGGCACGGCCATCAATACGAGGGAACTCCACCTAAAATACATATGGACATGCGAGGGCATTGATGGCTCAAAGAACTGGCAGTGCCACGGGACGAACGGTTCCAAGAACTGGAGCTGTACCAGTGGAGCCTTGACTGAGCCCTGCAACAAGCCGATTCCCGGTTCAAGCGACCTTTCTTGTTCGGAGGACGTTGAAGCAGGTGATAAACCATGCGTGCTTTGCAAGGATTGCCCCGACCCCCGCAAAGAGTTGCAAGCGGACTGCACCTGTGTGTGTAAGCGAATTTACGAGTCACATCAAGGCGAAAACGGCGAGATATGCGTCACGCGCCTGAGTGTGGATCCAGGCGGGCCGTACACGGCGACCTACATCTATGGTGCGCCGTCCTTGGGGCTCCCCGAACTATTCATGGCGTCGGTGAGCGCCGCGGCCTCCGGAGGTCTTGCACCCTTGTCGTTTCAATGGTCTCCCCTTAGTGGAGTAATGCAGATAACAGGACCCACGGTGACTTACGTGTATACTTTGCCCGGGACCTATGACGTCTCGGTCGGCGTCACGGATGCAAGACCCATCACGGTTAGCGCTCCAACCACGATCAACGCCGCGAGGCCGGCGGCCCGGGGCGAAGGCGGCGTCGCGGCTCCACCGCTCGAGGTACCGCTCGGCGGCGAATTGGTTCTCGTCTGGGGCGACGGCGGTACGATAACGGCGCAGTCCGCCGATGAAACCATCGTTGGGGTCGGCGTCTCGGAATCGGTGATTCGCGTTGCCGGCGTGAGTGTCGGCAATACGGAGGTAATCGTGCGGACGGGGTCCGTGGAGTATCGGCTGCCGGTGGCGGTTGGAAAGTGACGGCGCGACGGGAAGCCTTGATTGCGTTAGCAGAGCCTCGAGCTCTGCTCGCGCTCGTCTGACGGCGGCGTGATGTACTATTGCCGCAGATCGATCCCGTGCCCGGATTGACGCATGAAACCGTGAAATCGCTCAAACCGCTCCTGATTGCATTGGTCACGGTGGTTGCCGTTGCCGTCGTGTTCTACTGGTTTTCGGGCGAACGCGGAGACCCCGTTGCTCGGGATGTGCCGAGCCAGTCCGGGGACACCTCGGTTGCGGTTCCGGAGGAGTCCGCGCGCAGCCCCGGGCCGGCGTCGCAACCGAAACCGCGCGCGCGGGAGCCGCTTTGGCGGGCGGCCGACCCGACGTCCGTCAACGAGGCCCCTGCCTACGGCCGGGGCTGGTCTACGGAAGGCCGCGTACTGGTGCGCGTTACGGGCACTGCCGCGGCGGCGAGTAATTGGCGCGTCGGCGACCGGTTGACGATCCCGGTGCCGCAACTGGGCGAGACCTACGATCCTCGTGTCGATGAGATCGACGACGGGCCGTTCCATTCCCGTGCCGCCCTGGGCAAGATCGTCGGCAACGACGGCCGGCCCCGGCGTTTCGTGGTGACGGTCGGCCCCATGGGCATGTTCGCCTTCATCGACACGCCCGAGGGTTCCTACGAACTGGTGGCCGGCCCGGATCTCGGCTGGCTGGTGCCGACGGCGAGCATGATGGCCGGGTGGGATTTCAGCCGCCCGGATTACATCCGGCCCGGTGACGAACGTCCAGGGCGTGGCGTGCCGGCCCGCGGTCCGGACGACGCGGCGCTGTAGGGAGGGAAGGACGGGGAAGCGCGTGCAAGTACCCGCACCCTTACCGTCGCTCCGGCGTTGCCTGCCCATTCTTTTCCTGTATGTGTTGTTCATGCCGCATCTCACGATGGCGTTGTACCCTCGCGACATCGTGTTCGAGTGCCCCTGCCAAGCCGAGTGGGCGCCCACCGGCGCCGGCGAGTCGGGGGAAATGACGCTGACGTTCGGCGTGCGCAGCTATCGGGCGACGCGGAGCGGGGAGGTGGCGTTGCGGTCGTCAAAGGGTTGGGAAGACGTCGCAACGCTTGTTCACACCGCCGCGAGCCCTGCTTATTTTGGCCGCGCTCTTTGGGGCTCTGTTGGCGAAATTCCCGCTGGGGCTGTCGTGACGGACCTGAGTCGTACGCATGGGCAGAAGCGCCCTTCGACCCACACGCCGTTGGCGTTCCTGCTGAACGAGCGGATAGCGGAAGTTCCGCCGCCATCCGAGTCGGAACCGTATCACTATCAATTTGTAGAGTGGTTCCAGCAGGAAACGCTGGTCCTGTGGCCAGTTCCCGGAGAAGCGGGGTCCGGGCGCCTGCGGTTCGTGGACATACTGACGGATAGCGACGGGGACGGCGTCGGGGACGTCAACGAGCGCCTGGCCGGCACATTGCCCTACGATAACGCCGACATGCCCGGCGTTTCCACGGTCGACGTGCTGCCGCTCTACGACGACGCGGTCGTCGAAGCCTTCGGCGACCTGCTGTTCACCTGGATTCACCACGAGATGGCGTTGGCGAACGCCATATTCGCCGACAGCGGAACGAACATCCGGCTGCGCTCGGTCGGGGCGAAGCACGTGCAACTGAACGAAGCCCTCAGAATCGACGACTACGATGCGGTCATGGAACCCGTTGGCGCGGACATGTTCATCCAGTACTACGCGGAGGAGTCGCCGTGCGGCGGTAACTTTAGCTGCGCGTCCATCCCGTTCGACGAGCACCTTGGTTTCGTGGTTCCCGGACGGGTCTTCAGCTCGCTGGGCGGGTTCTCGGCGCTTGGCACAACCCACGAACTGGGTCACGCCCTGGGGGCGCTCAGACATTCCGCCCGCCAGGGGGAGGCTGCCGGAACCTTCCGCTGGTCACGAGGGCACTACATCGGCAGTCTCATACCCCGATCCAGGGTACCGGGCACCGTCATGAGCTACGCAAACAATGTCGAGATACTCCCGGTCTTCTCCAACCCGGACCTCGACTGCCTGGGGTTTCCGTGCGGCGTGCCGTCCGACGCGCCGGCCGGCGCCGACGCCGCGGCCAGCCTGGATCTGGTGCGCTTCCAGATCGCCGGCTGGCGCCCGGCAAAGCCGGACAGCGACGGGGACGGGTTCGTCGACCCGGCGGACGCGCTGCCGGACGACCCCGATGACTGGCTGGACACCGACGGCGACGGCCGCGGCGACAACGCCGACCCGGACGACGACAACGACGGCGTGCCCGACGTGGAGGACGCTTTTTCCCGGAATCCGGCGGAGTGGGCGGACGCCGACGGCGACGGCGTGGGAGACAACGCGGACGACGACGTGGTGGATCTGAGTCCGTTCAAGGACCCGGCGCTGCGCGCCCTGGTCGAGGAGGCGCTCGGCAAGGCGCCGGGCGCGCCGATCGGCGAGGACGAACTGGCCGGGTTGACGAGCCTGGGCGAATCGAGTGGGCACGGATCGGGTATGGGCATTCGCGACCTGACCGGGCTCGAGTTGGCCGTGAATCTTGAGGAGCTGCGTCTGAAAAACCACAAAATATCCGATCTGCGCCCACTGTCCGGGTTGACGCAACTCCGGGGACTCGACATCCAGGGCGATTGGCTCGAGGGCGGTGGCCCGATCACCGACCTGTCGCCGCTGTCGGGATTGACGGCTCTCGAATGGCTCAACGCCGAGTACAATGTTATCGCCGACCTGTCGCCGCTGCCGGGGCTGACCGGGCTTAAGATGCTGCTTCTCACCGGCAACCCCATCACCGACCTGTCGCCGCTGTCGGGATTGACGGCTCTCGAATGGCTCCAGTTGGAGCGTAGCGCGGTCAGCGACCTGTCGCCGCTGTCGGGGTTGACGCGGATCCGGTGGCTGCGTCTTTGGGACAACCGCATTGCCGACCTGTCGCCGCTACGTGGACTGAACCTTGAGGCGCTGTTCATCGGCCGCAACAAGGTGACGCTCGATGACGTTGCCGCGCTGCCCAACTTCCGCAATATCCAGAATCTGGATCTGCGCACCCTGGGCCTGAAGAACATCTCGGCGCTGTCGGAACTGACGAACGCCAAGAGGCTGAACTTGGACTTCAACGCGATCTCCGACGTTTCGCCGTTGGCGGCCCTCGCGGGCGTCCAGTCGCTCCAATTGAGAGCGAGCGATATTTCGGATATCGGTCCGCTGGTGAATCGCTCGATGTGGTGGAACGGCGGGCGTGGCGCGTTATTGGATCTGGTCGACAACCCCCTGAGCGACGCGTCGGTGCGGCAACACATCCCAACGCTCGAGTCCTGGGGTATCAGGGTCTTGGTTCGACCTCCCATTTCCGATGCGAACCTGGTCGACATCCCCGACCCGGCGCTTCGCGCCCTGATCGGGCAAACCAAGGCCTGGCGATTCACCAATGTGGATGACCCGATCACCGTACGAAATCTCGACGGAACCCTGCCACAACTGAAAGCGTTCCGCGCCGGCATATCGGATCTGACCGGCCTCGAGGCGGCACCTAATCTCCGAGGCGCATTCTTGAAAGGGAACGCAATAGTCGATCTGACCCCGCTCGAGAGTCTCCCGCTTCTTGGGCGCGTGGACCTGAGCGACAACCTGATCACCGACATCGCGCCGCTCGTCAACAATCCCGGGCTCGGCGAGGACAACTATCCCGGCCAACCCGATTGGGTGAGTTTGGGCGGCAACCCGCTAAGCGAGGAGTCGGTCAACGTTCACATTCCCTCGTTGCTGGCGCGAGGCGTTGTCGTGGCGCTGAGTTCCGTGCGACTGACCTTTGCCGCCCGGGGCGACACGATAACCTTCGATACCGCGGGGTATTTCGCCGCCCTGCTCGGCGGCGACATGACAATGACCGTCGCGGTCAGCGACCCGATCGTGGCGGAGGCCTCGATTCGCGATGGCGTGCTCACGGTGAGGTCGATGGCGGCCGGGGGCGCGGCGGCCGTGACCGTGACGGCAACGGACGAGCACGGTGAGATCGCGACCCTGGTCTTTGACGTGGAAGTGCCGGTGGTCGGTGGGGTGCCGCTGTTTCCGCAAGCGGCGGACCCGGTCCGGCAGGGATTCGTCCGGACGAACAATCGATCGGACCGGCCGGGAAACCTTCGCGTCGAAGCCATCGACGATGCGGGCACGCGTCGGGATCCCGTGACACTCGTCGTTGGCGCCGCGGAGGCGGTTCATTTCAACTCGAACGACCTGGAAGACGGCAACACGTGGAAAGGGCTGTCGGGCGCTATTGGCGCCGGGAGCGGTGACTGGCGGCTGGCACTGCGGAGCGGTCCCAACCTGGAGACGCTGTCCTACATCCGCACGGAGGACGGGTTTCTGACGGCGATGCACGACCGCGTACCGATGACCGGGGCAGGGCATCGGGTGGCGACATTCAACCCCGCGAGCAACCGCAATCAGGTCAGTTTGCTGCGCCTGGTCAATCCGACGACGGAGCCCGCGACGGTCACGATTACGGGCGTCGACGACGAGGGCGTTACTCCTGGCAATCCCGTCAGCTTGTCTCTGGATGCCGGCGCCGCGCGCACGATTTCTGCCCGGGAGCTGGAATCCGGCGCCGATCTTGACGGCGCCTTGGGCGACGGCAGCGGAAAATGGCGGCTGACCGTCAAGTCCGACCGTCGCATCGAGGTGGCCAGCCTGCTGGAGAGCCCGACGGGACATCTCACGAACCTGTCGACGGTGCCGGACAACAAGGCGGCGGCGGACGGAGAGGTAACGATCCACCACGTCCCCTTGTTCCTGTCGGCAGCGGACCCCAAGGGTCGACAAGGGTTCGTTCGCGTCGTCAATCGGGGTTCCGAGGACGCGACCGTCCAAATCAAGGCATACGACGATTCGGACTGGGACTATGACCCCGTCGTTCTGAGGGTGGAAGCCGGCAAGGCGCGGCATTTCAATTCGCTGGACCTCGAAATGGGCAACGTCGCAAAAGGCCTCTCGGGCGGCGTGGGCAGCGGCCAGGGCAATTGGCGGCTGGAGCTCGGCAGCGACGCTGACATCGATGTGCTGGCCTACGTCCGCACCGAGGACGGGTTCCTGACCGCCATGCACGATGTCGCCTCGCTTGCGGACGACGGCTATCGTGTACCCATATTCAATCCGGGGGGCAACCCAAATCAGGTGAGCAGCGTGCGTCTGGTCAACCCGGGATCGGAAGATGCGGAAGTGACGATTACCGGAATGGATGACCGCGGCTTCGCGCCGGGCACGGGTGTGTTCGTAACCGTACCGGCGGGGGCATCGCGCACGTTTACAGCGGCCGAGTTGGAAACAGGCGGCGATGGAACGAAAGGCGCGCTCGGCGACGGCGTCGGCAAGTGGCGATTGCTGGTGGAATCCGAGCAATCGATCGTTGTGATGAGTCTGCTCGCGAGCCCGACCGGGCACCTGACGAACCTGTCGACGGTACCGAGTCGCGGCGCCGCCGGATTGCCGCCGTAGTCCTGGCTGGAGCGCCCCAGAGCCCCTTATAAACATAAGTTATGGAATTTGGGGCGCTGCCACAGAACAATCGTTGGACGAGGGGGCCTGATCGTGGCCGGGCGCCGAGTGGGCTTGGCCGCGCTCGCCTGCTTCAGCAGGTCAACGGCCTGCCTTTCGCATCCTCGCGGATTCCATCGCCGTCCCGGTCGAACGCATGACGCAGGCGCCCCTGAGCATTCAGGATGAGTTGCCTTGCGAAGCGGGGGTCGCGGTCGGCCGGACAATACTGAAAATTGCCGGCCTGCCAGTCCGTGACGCCCGTAGCCCGGAACCTCAGGTAACCGCGGTTGCCGAAAGACCGCCAGACGATCGTCTCCCCGGCATCCAGTCCGGCCAGCCGCGCGCCGACGAACTCGCCGTCGTCGACGCGCCGGTCGCCGTCGCCATCGGCGAAGATCAGCATGCCTTCATGCCAATCGTCCCGACCCCCGCATGTCGGGCCCTGGCCGGAGCAGAGCGTCATGGCCCGGTTGTGGGAGATTGCGAGGTGACGTGTGGTGTGTATGGCGGCCGCCATGCCGTTGATGCGGGCCGATGCCTTCTGGCCGGCGGCCAGGGCGGCGAATTCCGGACCGGCGATGCCCATCAGCACACCGGCCGCGGCCAGCGTCACCATCAGTTCAGTGAGGCTGAACCCGGTTTGGCGGCGGCGCGGCGCCCGGGCGCGAAATGAAGTGCCTCGCGGAGCGCCCACAGCGCCCCTTCCGGCGTCCGTTGCATGGTCGTGTGGATGGGAAGACATGCAACGGAGAATAGACGGTGCTCAAGGCACCGGAACAAGGGCGTCCTGCTCGAATCCGCGTGAGCAATCGAGGAATTTGGGCTAGCCCGCATATCTCACCAAGCCGCTTGTTGAGTCACTGAATGTCATTGCGTTTCAATCAGGTACCTTCGCTTTTTGGAGGTTCTGCCCGGCACAGACCGCGCTGGCCGCGCCCTCGCTGGTCTTTTGCCCGCGTGCGCGCACGTGCTCGCTCCACCATAGGCGGGGCTATGCTTTAAGCTCGCGAGCACGCGCACGCGGGCAAAATCCTGCGCGATCATCGCGGCCCTTGGTGAGATATGCGGGCTACACGAATGGCAGCCAGCGGAGCCAGCGCCGCTTTTTCTTTTCCTTCTTCGGTTCGGATTGCTGCCCGGCGGGAAGCGGCGGGGGCGTGAATCCTTCCGGGTGCTCCAGCTTGAGCGGCGGAGGTACCTCGGGGCGGTCGAGCACCCCGAAGGTCATCAGGTTCATCCAGGAACGGTCGCGGTTGCGGATGCGCTCGGCAAGTACCAGATCGCCGTTGGCATCGAACGAGGAGTGATTCGGGTAGTTGATTGCCAGTACGCGCAGGGCATCGTTGGCGGCTGCGGTCAGGCCGAGCTTGTAGTTGGCTTCCACCAGCACGATCAAGGCCTCCGGGATCGGTTCATCCGCGGTCGGGTAGCTTTCGAGCACATAGCGGGCGCGGTTCGCCGCTGCCACGTAGGCGCCACGGCGCAGATAGTAGTCGGCGATGTGCAATTCCGATGCGGCGAGGATGTTTCTCACGTACACCATGCGCTGGCGGGCATCCGGCGCGTACTGGCTGTGGGGAAAGCGCTGCAGGAGTTGCGCCAGGTCCGCATAGGCCTGGCGCGCCGCGGTCATGTCGCGCTGGGAAATGTCGGATGAGAACACACGGTCGAGCAGGCTGCGGTTCTTGTTGTAGGCCGCCAGTCCCTTCAGGTAGTACGCATAGTCGATGTTGTCGTGCTGCGGGTGCAGGCGGATGAAGCGGTCGGCGGCGTTGCGGGCGGTGTCGTGGTCGGAGGACTGGTAACGGGCGTACACGAGTTCCAGTTGCGCCTGTTCGGCGTAGCGCCCGAACGGGAAGCGTGCTTCCAGCCGCTCGAGCACATCGATCGCGCGGTCGTAGTTGCCGGACCTCAGGCTTCGTTGCGCGGTGCCGTAAAGAATCTGCTCGGTGGTATTGAGGTCCTGGTCTTCGTCCTTGTCGCGCCCGCCGATGAACGGAATGTACTGGCAGGCGCCGAGGACGCCCAGCAGCACAGCCCCCAGGAGCAGGCGCGGCGCCAGCATGGTTGCAACTCTCATGGTGGTAATCTATCACCAACTCCTGTTGTCTCCAAAACCCGATCCCCAACCAGGCTTGCCCCGTGGACCTACAGCCACATGAAGTCGAAGTTCCCCCGGAATTGGCCGGCGAGCGGGCCGACCGTGCGGCCGCGCTGCTGTTCGGCGGCTATTCCCGCGCGGTGCTTACGCGCTGGATTCGTCAGGGCGCGCTCACGGTCGACGGCCGGACCGCGGAGCCCGACGAAAAAATGCGGGGCGGCGAGCGACTGGCACTGGCGCCGGATGCTGAACTCAAGGGCACCGACTCGCCGGCCGGGGATTGGGCCGTCCCTCAACAGGTTGAATTCTCGATCGTTCACGAGGACGAGCACTGTCTGGTGGTTGACAAACCCGCGGGTATCGCGGTGCATCCGGGCGCCGGCAACCGGGACGGTACGCTGGTGAACGGTTTGCTGAACCACCGGCCGGAACTGGGGAAGCTCCCCCGCGCGGGCATCGTGCACCGCATCGACATGGACACGTCCGGCTTGCTGGTCGTGGCCGCCTCGCTCGCGGCGCAGCAGCGCCTGGCTGGAGCGATTGCCGCGCATGTCGTGGGCAGGCGGTATTTCGGTGTTGCGGAAGGAGAGATGATTGCCGGATGCACCATCGACAAGCCCATCGGCCGCGATTACCGCAATCGCACCCGCCGGCAGGTGCGTGAAGACGGACGCCCGGCGGTGACCAGGGTGCGGGTCAAGGAGCGCTACCGGGCGCATACCGCATTCCAAGCCAGGCTCGAAACCGGGCGCACCCACCAGATACGGGTACACATGGCCAGCATCGGTCATCCCCTGGTGGGCGACCGCCGTTACGGCGCCCGCGGGCGACTGCCTCGCGCCCCACATCCGCAAGTGATCCTCACCCTGCGCGGGTTCGCGCGCCAGGCACTGCATGCCGCTGCCCTCGAGTTCGACCATCCCGCCTCTGGCGCACGCTTACGGTTCGAGGCGCCGCTGCCCCGGGATCTGGCGGAGTTGGTCGCGGTTTTGCGGCAGGACAAGGAGAGTCACGCCTGAACGCCGACGAAATCCGCGGGCGCTGGATCGAGGCGATTTGGCCGGTGCCTGGACACGTACGGGCATTGATCACCACCCGTGGCTCTGGCGAGGTTTCCGAAACCCCGTTTGACATCGGTACTGAGAGCCGGGTTCTTGCGCAGTCCCCCTGGCAGCACCGGGAACTGCTGCGCCAGGCCACCACCGGCGGTTCGGGACAGTTGCAGTGGCTCCGTCAGGTGCACGGCAACCGCTCAATTCGCGCCACCTCGAACAGTTGCGCAAGCGCGCCCGAAGCGGACGCCGCCTGGACCGACGTGCCGGGGTTGGGGCTGGTGGTGCAGACCGCTGACTGCGTGCCGGTTGTCGTCGCCGAGCGATCGGGGGAGAAGATCGGCGCTGCTCATGGCGGCTGGCGTGGCCTGGCGGGCGGCGTGATCGAGCGCCTCATCGACGCCATGGGCACGGCGTCGCCGCTCGTGGCCTGGATTGGTCCGGCCATCGGCCGCGATGCGTACGAGGTCGGGGAAGACGTGCGTATGCGGATGCGCTCGGCCTTTGGCGCCGTTATGACCGATGCGGTGTTCACACCCGGCGCCCGCCCGGGCAAGTGGCTACTCGACCTGCACGCGCTGACGACCCGGTTACTTGCCGCGGCGGGGGTCAGCGAGGTCTACGGCGCGCGAATCTGCACGTTCTCGGATCCGCGATTCTATTCCTACCGGCGCGACGGCAGTACCGGCCGCATGGCAACCGTAGTCTGGAAACAAGCGGATTTTCAGCGTTTCCCCGCCACATGATCCCGTTTCGGATTGCGTTGCCGCGGAATCCGGCCGCTCAAACGACGGTCCCGTTGAGCGACAGGATTCGGGTGGATTCGTTGACATGTCTCCGCATAACCCCAAGAATAGCCCGCTATTTTCTTTTTTCGGGTAATAGTACTGGGAAATCAACGAGTTAAACGTTGATTCGATAGCAGGTGCGGCGCGATGCGACTCGTTGGCCGCCGAAACCGGAGTGGCGGTGTGGGTCAACGACCATGACCGAGATGCTTTCAGGGGGTGAGATGCTCGTTCGGGCGCTGCAGGACGAGGGGGTGGAATACCTCTTCGGCTACCCCGGCGGTGCGGCCCTGCACATCTACGATGCCATCTTCAAACAACAGAAAGTGCAACATATCCTGGTGCGCCACGAACAGGCCGCCACCCACATGGCAGACGGCTATGCCCGGGCTACGGGCAAGCCCGGCGTGGTCCTGGTCACCTCCGGGCCGGGCGCCACCAACGCGGTGACGGGACTGGCCACGGCCTACATGGACTCCACACCCATCATCGTGATTTCCGGACAGGTGCCCACCGCCCAGATCGGCACGGACGCTTTCCAGGAAACGGACATGATCGGGGTCTCGAGACCGGTCGTGAAGCACAGCTTCCTGGTTCGCGACTGCGCCGAGATTCCGGAAATGGTCAAGAAGGCGTTTCATATCGCCACCACCGGGCGGCCCGGGCCGGTGGTCATCGATGTGCCCAAGGATACGACGGATCCGGAAATCACAGCGCCGTACCGGTATCCCGAGACGGTCACCATGCGCTCTTACAAACCGGCGGTAAAGGGCAACGGACGGCAGATCAGGAAGGCGGCCGCCGCGCTTGCGAACGCCCGGCGGCCCGTCATCTATGCCGGCGGCGGCGTCATACAGGGCGATGCCTGGGATGTGCTCACCCGCGTCGTCGAGCGCCTCGGTTTTCCGGTGACCAATACGCTCATGGGCCTCGGCGGCGTGCCGGGGGACGACGAGCGGTTCATCGGCATGCTGGGCATGCACGGCACCTACGAAGCCAACATGGCCATGCACCATGCGGACCTGATCCTGGCGGTCGGCGCCCGGTTCGACGACCGGGTGACCAACAACCCGGCCAGCTTCTGCCCGGATGCGACCATCATCCACATCGATGTCGATCCGGCCTCGATCTCGAAGATCGTTACGGCGGACATTCCCATCGTGGGCCATGTGCGCAGCGTGCTGCACGACCTTGAAAAAGCCCTGGACGCGGAGACCGCCAAGACGCCCGCACTGCCGGATGCGGAAGCGCTCGACGCGTGGTGGACACGCATCCGCAAGTGGCGGGCGGCCTACGGACTCGATCACGACCTGCACCTGGACGGGGACGGCATCATCCTGCCTCAACAGGTCATCCAGAGCCTGTATCGCGTGACCGGCGGCGATGCCTTTGTCACCAGCGATGTGGGCCAGCACCAGATGTTCGCCGCCCAGTACTACCGGTTCCCCGAGGGCCGCCGCTGGATCAACTCCGGGGGCCTGGGCACCATGGGTTTCGGTTTGCCGGCGGCGATGGGCGTCCAGTTCGCGTATCCCAAGGCCACCGTCGCCTGTGTGACCGGGGAGGGCAGCTTCATGATGAACATGCAGGAGCTCTCCACCTGCCTGCAGTACGGATTGCCGGTCAAGCTGATCTGCGTCAACAATCAGGCGCTCGGCATGGTCAAGCAGTGGCAGGACATGCAGTACGGCGGCCGCCTCTCCCAGAGCACCTACAGCGACTCGCTGCCGGACTTCAAGACCCTGGTCGAAGCTTTCGGCCACGTGGGATTCCGGGTCGAGACGCCGGGCGACCTGCACCAGGCGATGCAGGAGACCTTCAGCCCCGCGCTCAAGGACAAGGTGGTGTTCCTCGACGCCTGGGTGGACCCTGACGAGCATGTCTACCCGATGGCCATCAAGGGCGGCTCCATGCGCGACATGTATCTCGACAAGATCACGACCAGCCAGCAGGGAGATTACATGTGATGCGCCGCATCCTCGCCGTGCTGCTGGAGAACGAAGCGGGCGCGCTTTCCCGCGTGATCGGTCTCTTCGCCCAGCGCAACTACAACATCGAGACGCTTACCGTGGCGCCGACGGAGGACCCGACGCTGTCACGCGTGACCATCGTCACCGAGGGCGGCGAGAAAAAGATCGAGCAGATCACCAAGCACCTGCATCGGCTGATCGAGGTTGTGAAGGTACAGGATCTCTCCGAGGCGGATCACATCGAGCGGGAACTGATGTTCGTCAAGGTGCGCGCCGAGGGTGCGGGACGGGCGGAGGTAAAGCGCACCAGCGACGTCTTCCGCGGGCAGATCGTGGACGTGACAGCGGATGCCTACACGGTGCAGCTCACCGGCACGAGCGGCAAGCTCGACGCCTTTGTCAGGGCAATGGGCAAGGCAACGGTGCTGGAAGTGGTTCGGTCGGGGGTGTCGGGAATCAGCCGGGGCGAGAAAGTGCTGAGCGCCTAGCGCGCAAATTGAATATCGAGAGAGGACTGAACATGCAAGTGTACTACGACAAGGATGCCGACCTGTCGATCGTCCAGACCAGGAAGATCGCCGTCATCGGCTATGGATCGCAGGGGCATGCGCATGCCAACAACCTGCGTGATTCCGGCGTGGAGCAGGTGGTCGTTGCCCTGCGAGCGGGGTCGGGTTCCCGGATCAAGGCGGAAAACGCCGGCTTCCAGGTCGCGGAGGCTGCCGAAGCCGCTACGGACGCCGACCTGGTGATGATTCTCACCCCGGATGAATTGCAGCCGGCGCTGTATCGCGACCACATCGAGCCGAACCTCAAGGAAGGTGCGGCCCTGGCCTTTGCCCACGGGTTCAACATTCACTTTGAATTGATCGAGCCCCGGAAAGACCTCGATGTCATCATGATTGCGCCCAAGGGTCCGGGGCACACGGTTCGCTCGACCTATACGGCGGGCAACGGCGTTCCGAGCCTCATCGCCATTGCGCGGGATGCGACGGGCCAGGCCAAGAACCTGGCTCTCTCTTACGCCTGCGCCATCGGGGCGGGCCGGGCCGGCATCATCGAAACCAACTTTCGCGAGGAGACGGAGACGGATCTCTTCGGCGAGCAGGCGGTATTGTGCGGCGGCAGCGCCGCCCTGGTGCAGGCGGGATTCGAAACGCTGGTGGAGGCCGGCTATGCGCCCGAGATGGCCTATTTCGAATGCCTGCACGAACTGAAGCTCATCGTCGATCTTTTCTACGAAGGCGGGGTCGCAAACATGTGGTATTCGGTCTCCAATACCGCGGAGTACGGCGGCCTGACCCGCGGTTCGCGCATCGTCACGGACGAGACCAGGGCGGAAATGAAGCGTATGCTTGAGGAAATCCAGAGCGGCTCCTTCGCCCGGGAATTCGTCAGCGAGAACCAGGCCGGTGCACCGGGCATCAAGGCGCGGCGCCGGTTGACGGCCGCCCATCCGCTCGAAACCGTGGGCGCCAGGCTGCGGGGCATGATGCCCTGGATTCAGGAGAACCGGCTGGTCGACAGGTCCAGGAACTGAAACGGCGCATGACAGAGCCGAACAAGTCCAAACTGCGGTCGGTTGACGAAGGCTTTCGCGAGGGCGAGGAGGCTGGCCGGAGCGCGGTGGGAGACAGCGCGGACAGCGAATCGTCCAGGGCGCCGGGAACGGGCAAACTTCGCGCCGCCGCCCGCCGCCGCGGCATCCATCTGCTGCCGAACGTCATCACCACCGGCGCGCTGTTCGCCGGTTTCTACGCCACCATTGCCGGCATGGGTGGCCGCTTCGGCGCCGCGGCGCTCGCCATACTGGCGGCGATCGTACTCGACACGGCAGACGGACGGGTGGCCCGCATGACCCGCACCCAGAGCAATTTCGGCGCCGAATACGACAGCCTGTCCGACATGGTGGCGTTCGGTGTCGCACCTGCCCTGGTGGCGTTCCACTGGGGTCTTTCCAATCTGGGGCAAATCGGCTGGGTCGTCACCTTCACCTACATCGCCTGCACGGCCCTGAGGCTTGCCCGATTCAACACCAACGGCGACCTGGCCAGTTTCAGGGGCCTGCCGTCGCCGGCCGCGGCGGCGGTGATCGCCTGCACCGTTTGGGTATGGGAAGCCTATGCCGTCGGGGAGCGGACCCTTTTCGCGTCATCGATGCTCGGGCTGATCACCACCGCCATCGCCCTGCTCATGGTCTCGAACCTTACCTACTTCTCGCCGAAACAACTCGGTCTCAAGGGACGGGTGCCGTTCGTGACCATGGTACTCGTGGTACTGGCGTTCGCGGTCCTGCTGGCGGATCCGCCGAGCATCCTGTTGGCGCTGTTCTGCCTTTACGCACTGTCGGCGCCGGCGCAGTTCCTCTGGCGGTGGTGGCGGGAACGGAACCGGACGGACCGCTGAGCGTCTAAAGGACAGGTACTTTGGAAAACCGGGAGCGGCGCGGGGCCGTCCGCCGCTCGACTGCGTAGACCCGGAGACGAGGACACGGCAAAGATGCTTATCCGTACCGGCAATTCAGACCCCGTCAGGGGCTCGGAGATAACGCCCGAGTCCGTCTATCGTTCCCGGCGCGGATTTGTCCGGGATCTCGGGCTTGCCATGGGTGCAGGCCTCCTGGGCGGAACGCCCGGATTGCGCGCGAACGTGCCCTCCGTCGATCTTCCTTCCGGGGACGAACCGCTGACGCCGGAGTGGATCGTGACCGGTTACAACAACTTCTATGAGTTCGGGCAGGACAAGGAAGACCCCGCCAGACACGCCCACAACATGACGATCGATCCATGGACGGTGGAAGTGGCGGGCGAAGCGAAGAAAACCGGTCGGTTCGCTCTTGAGGATCTGGTGCGCGGCCTCACTGTGGAGGATCGCGTCTACCGTTTCCGCTGCGTCGAGGCCTGGTCCATGATCGTGCCCTGGCGGGGCATCCCCATGCGGCGGCTTCTGGAGCGGTTCGAGCCGAACGGCAACGCCAGGTACGTCGAGTTCACCACGCTCCTGCGGCCCGGCGAAATGCGCGGCCAGCGCTCCCTGTTCAGCGGCATCGACTGGCCCTATGTGGAAGGCCTGCGCATGGACGAGGCCTACCACCCACTGACCCTCATGGTGACCGGGGTGTACGGCAAGGAACTGCCCAATCAGAACGGCGCGCCCTGGCGGTTGATCGTGCCCTGGAAATACGGCTTCAAGTCCGTCAAGTCCATCGTCAGGATCCGTTTCAGGAGGCGTCAGCCGAATACGACCTGGAACCTGACGGCGCCCGGCGAATACGGCTTCCATGCGAACGTCAATCCGGAAGTCGACCATCCGCGCTGGAGCCAGGCCACGGAAAGGCGGCTGCCGAGCAGTTTCCTCAAGCCCAACCGCCGGCCGACGCTGCCGTTCAACGGCTACGCCGAGCAGGTCGCCGGGCTCTACGCGGGCATGGACCTGGCCCGGTATTTCTGACCGAATGTCGCCATCGGGTGCTTCACGAAGGCGCCAAGGCGCCTGTCGCCGGAAACGGGGTCGTTGGTTGCCCTGCGCGAGACTCGGATCCACGGCGAGGCCGCGCCGTTGACCGTCCGTACTCTCAAAGTCATCGCCTTTGCCGTACTCGCCCTGCCGCTGGCATGGCTGGCGATTGCCATCGCCGGAGAGTTGCGCAGCCCGGGCTCCATGCTCGGCGCCGATCCGGGCGAGGCGGTGCTGCTGCACCTGGGCGAGTGGGGGCTGCGTGCGCTGCTGCTGACCTTGAGCGTATCCACGATCAGGCGGCGCCTGGGCTACGCGCCGATACTGCGCGTGCGGCGCATGGCGGGGCTCTTCGCCTTCACCTACATCGCCCTGCACTTGCTCTTCTATCTGTGGTTCTTCACGGAGTTCGACGGGCGGCTGATTGTCGAAGAACTGGCCGAACGTCCCTACATCACCGTCGGATTCGGCGCCTTCCTGATCCTGCTTGCGCTGGCCCTGACTTCAACCAACGGCTGGCAGCGCCGCCTGCGCCGGCGCTGGCAGCAGTTGCACCGGTTTGTCTACGCCGCCGCGGCGCTCGGGCTCCTGCATTTCTGGTGGCTGACCAAGGCGGGTTACGGAGAAGTACTCGTCCATGGATTGTGGTTGGCGCTGCTCTACGCCGACCGATTGCATGCGGCCCGGTCGAAGCGTCCGCGACGCAGCGCCACGGCAACGTGAGCGAGGTTGAGCGACGCGAACGGTTCGATCGCTCCGGGTTCAGCGGAGACGGAGCGGCGCCCGATGATTCTGAAGGTCGAAAAACCCGGGGCGCCGGCGCGCAGTCCATCCGGGACGATGCGGGAGGACGAGGCTGCATTGCGCCCGGTGCTTGTGCTGAGTTACCGTCCCGAGTCACGATCGGAGTTGCATGGGAGCACAAGCATGAGCAACGAACTCGCAGACCGGCAATGCGAGGCTTGCCGGCCCGGGTCATCGCAGGTCGCGGATGCGGAGCGCGCGAATCTTCTGGCGGCCCTTTCGAACTGGTCGATCGAGCGCGTGGACGGGATGGATCAGCTTGCGGCGGTGTACCGGTTTGCCGATTTCGCGAACGCGCTCGCGTTTGTAGGGCGGATCGGCGAGTTGGCTGAAACCGAGAACCACCATCCGCAGCTGGTGCTCGAATGGGGCCGTGTCGAGGTACGCTGGTGGACGCACTCGATCGGCGGGCTGCATCTGAACGACTTCATCATGGCGGCGCGCAGCGACCGCGTCTTTGCGGCCGGTAGCTAGGTGGTTCGACCACTAGTGCTAGCCATCTGACGCGATGTCCGGGCAGGCCTCGTCAGTTCAACCGCGCCGCGTTCGCCTCGGCGAGTTTCGCCAGGCAGTCGACGGACTCTTCCCAGCCGATGCAGGCATCGGTGACGCTCTGGCCGTAGGTCATGGCTTCCGGCACGGTTATCTTCTGTTTGCCTTCCACCAGGTTGCTCTCAATCATCACACCCAGGATGCGCGGCTCGTTGTCGGCGAGTTGCTTGCAGATGTCGTCGCAGACCGCGAGCTGCCGGCGGTGGTCCTTCTGGCTGTTGGCGTGGCTCATGTCGATCATGACGCGCGGGCCGGCGTCGGCCTGTTCGAGCAGGCGGCTGGCGTAGTGTACCGAGGGGTTGTCGTAGTTCGGCTTGCCGCCGCCGCCGCGTAGAATCACATGGCAGTCTTCGTTGCCCGCGGTCTGAAAGATGGCGGAGTGGCCCCGCTTGGTGACGGACAGGAAGATGTGGGAATGCCTGGCCGAACCGATAGCGTCCACCGCAACCTGTATGGACCCGTCCGTGCTGTTCTTGAACCCGATCGGGCATGACAGGCCCGAGGCGAGCTGACGGTGAATCTGGCTCTCGGTGGTGCGCGCGCCAATGGCGCCCCAGCTCACCAGGTCGCCGAGATACTGCGGGGTGATGGGGTCGAGGTACTCGGTGCCGGTACCCACGCCCAGTTCGACGATGTCGTGCAGCAGCGCGCGAGCCGTGCGCAAGCCCTGATTGATGTCGTAGGAGTTGTTCAGGTTGGGATCGTTGATCAGCCCTTTCCATCCCACCGTGGTTCGCGGCTTTTCGAAATAGACGCGCATGACGATCAGCAGGCGATCCTGGTGGCGGACTACCTCTTCGCGCAGCCGTCCGGCGTATTCCCGCGCCGCTTCCGGATCGTGGATGGAACAGGGGCCGACGATGACGAGCAGGCGCCGGTCGCGCCCATGGATGATGTCGCTGATCTGGCGCCGTGAATGGAAGACCAGTTCCGAAGCGCCGGGCGAGAGGGGCGATTCCCCAATCAGGTCGGCTGGCGCCGTCACTTCCTCCATTCCGGTGATGCGCAGATCGTCGGTAAGATATTTCATGGCCTGGTTCCGTAGTCGCCGTAGCGCCGGTATTGCAACTGTGAAATGCTAGCAAATGTTCGTCGTGGAGTGAGCATGTGCGCGCACACGGGCAAAAGACCAGCGAGGGCGCGGCCAGCGCAGTCTGTGCCCGGCAGAACCTCCAAAAAGCGGAGTTACCTGATTGAAACGCAATGACATGCAGTGACTCAACAAGCGACTTGGTGAGATATGCGGGCTAACCCGGCCCGGACCGGTGCAGAGGCCCGTCGCCGGCTGTTGAACGCGATGGGTATCGATGTCTGGTATCCGCGCGTCGCGGGGGACTCGACAGCCGTTGATGTCCGGGCGGCCGGGGAGGCCGGAGCCCGCACGGAGGCAGCGGCAGCGACGGCGGCAGTCACTGCTTCCGGCGCGACGGACGGCAAATCTCCCGCCACCGGTGTTACCCGCACGGAGGCCGCGTCGCGGCCGCCGGCAGGGGCTACCGCGGCGCCGCGGGATGCTACGCCGTTTGCGGTAGTGGCATTGGGTGTGCCGGGCGCTCTGCTCGTGGTCCCCGCCTTCTCGGGCAGAGGCGAAGCGGCGCTGGCCAGGGATCTCGTTCGGGCGGCGCGTCGCAACTGGACGGCAGAGGTCGCCGAGGCGCGGTTCGATTGGCCGCAGCCGGGCGTTTCCGGCGAATCCGCACCCGCGCTCAGAGCGTTCGTCGAGAAACAGGCCGAGGATTTCAACGCGGAACTCATGCTGGTGTCGGAATCGGCAACGCGGTATCTCGGGGATTTCCCGGTCGAGCTCGTCAGCGTGCCGGACATGGCTTCGCTGGCCGAACCGCGGAACAAGTTGAAGCTCTGGCGGCAACTCAAGGTGTTGACGGCATAGGCTGGGCTTTGCCGGTCGCGGTTCGGCGAGGCCGCACCGGAACGGCCGTTTCCGATCCAGCCCGGCAACCGGCCGGATAACCGGGCCCGATGCGGGCGCCGCGGGCGTTTCCGGGTTAACATTCCGTCGTGCACGTTTCCCTGATTGATCGATTTCGCGAGTTTGCCGCCGATCCGGCGAGTGACGAGATGTCCGGCGCCCTGTTGGTGAACCAGGTTCTCGATCCCGGCGTGGATACGGCCGCGGTGCGGCTCGGCGTGAACGAGTTGGCTGACTGCTGTCCCGAAGACACATTGCCGTGGGCCTATCTCGGCGACCAGGGATTTGCCGGCGATCGAAACAACCACATCGACGTGGCCAACAGTTGCATCGCCGATGTTCTGGAAACCCGGCGCGGTATCCCGATATCGCTTGGGGTCCTGCTGCTGCATATCGCCAGGCGCCGAGGATACGATGCCCGGGGGATCAACTTCCCGGGACACTTCCTCACGCGCATCGATGGCGTGCTTGTCGACCCCTTCGCCTTCCAGACGGTGACCGAAGAGGACTGTCTGAAGAGGCTGCAAGGCGGGCGCACACAGGGGACGTTTCAAGTCGCCAGCAGTTCGATGATTGCCCTGCGCATGCTCAACAACGTCAAGTATCGGTTCATGGGCATGGCGCGCTGGGACCGGGTGCTGGACCTGGTCGACCATCAACTGGCGATGTCGCCGGGCGCGGCACAACTGCTGATGGAGAAGGGGCGGGCCTGGGAAGAACTCGGCGCCCCGGATGTGGCGCAGAAAATCTATCGCAGCGCGTTGCGCGCGCCGGATGCCGAAGCAGCGCGCGCATCGGTCGAAGGCCGCCTCAAGCAGTTGCGGCAGGGCTCGGCGACCTGGCATTGAGATTGACGATGATTCGCTCCATTCGCGGTCACCGGCGACCATGAACGAGCTCGGCCGCATGGTCTGGCGGGACGGCGAGTTCGTGCCGTGGGGGGACGCCACGGTGCATATCCTGGCGCAGAGCCTGCAGCGCGGCTCGCTCGCCTTTGACTACATGAGCATCCATCGGGCACGCAAGGGCGTTGCGGTGTTCCGTCTCCAGGACCACGTCGCCCGGCTGTTCAGGACCTGTTCGATCATGGGGCTGCCTATTGCCTACAGCCAGGCCGAGCTTGTCGAAGGCTGCACTGAGACCGTACGCCGCAATCCCGGCGCCACCTCGCTCAAGATCAGCGCGCTGATTCCCTCCATCGAGGCGGAACTGGTGCCTCGAGATCCGCGAGTAGGCGTGTTCATCTGCGCTTATGACCTCGCCAGGGACATCTTCGGCGAGGAGGGTTCGAGCGGCCTCCACCGGGAATCCATCTCGCTCAAGGTCGAGCGCGACATCGTCAACCGCCGGCCGGACATCATCCCGCCCCAGGCAAAGATGGCGGCCAACTACACCTCGGCCATGTTCGCCAAATGGCGGGCGCGCCGGGAAGGTTTCGACGAGATCGTGCTGCTCGACGGCGAGGGCTGCATCGCCGAAGCGCCGACCTCCAACATTTTCTTGGTGAGCGCCGACGGCTTGGCTACCCCGCCCGAAGACAAGGTTCTGCATGGCATTACCCGCGCCACGGTTATCGAACTCGCCGGCGCCCTCGGGATCGGCTGCAGGAGCCGGGACCTTTCCGTGGCCGACCTGCAGGGTGCCCGCGAGGTGTTTCTGACATCGACATCCGTCGGGGTCTGGCCGGTTGTGCGGATCGACCGCCTGCCTGTCGCCGCGGGCGCCACGGGGCCGGTCACAGCGCGTTTGCGGGAAGCGCTTGCGGGTGTCACCGAAGGAGCCGAAGCCGCGTTCGAACACTGGTTGCACTACGTTTGATCGCGCCGCGGAACATCCCGGCGCTACGCTCACCAACTTCCTGCCGCGGACGCCGATGCACTGGCGTAAGTGCGGCCGGCTCAGGGCTCGAGCATGTCCTTATAGGGGGTTCCGGGGTCCAGGCAGACCGGTAACTCGAAGCCCGGCAGCCTGATGCTGTCCGGGGTGATGGTCAGGTCATCCCCTTCCAGCACCCCTTCGCCGAAGCGGTAGATCGACGGCAGCGTCTGCTCGAGCATCGCTTCATCGTAGGCCGTTCGGGCCTCCCGCACTGCCTCGTTGCGTTTCCGATAGTCCGCGAAGGCAGCCCTGCCCCAGCGCCGCTCAAGCATCCGCTGACTGAACTCCGGCGACAGGAAGAGCCCCGTTGCGTTATTGCCGCCGAAACCCTTGGAGTTGATCAGGGCGCCCGGCATTTCGCCGGGGTCGATCTCGACGTGCTGCATGGGCAGGAGCAGGTTGCTGTCGTGGACATCGTCGGCAATGTGATCGATGGTCGTGATGCCCGGCACCCAGCCATGCTGCCAGGCGCCCATGGCGGAAGCGAGTTGGTCGCCGCCGGCCGCCGCCATGGTGTGGCCGACGTAGGCCTTGGCGGCGCTGACGAGCCAATTGTCGATGCCGTTTGTCCTGGCCAGTTCGTTGAGAATACGGGATTCGGTAACCCGGTTCTGCGGCGTGCCGGTGCCATGCGCCTGGATATGGGTGCCGTGGCGCAGACCCCGTTCGCCGAGGATATTGCGCGCCATGGCCATGGCCTTGGCGACGGTCAGGTAGTTGCCGACACCCGGACCGGGTATCGATTTCTTGTAGCCATCCGCATTGACGTAGACAGCGGGCACTGTGCCGAGCACTTCGGCGCCCAGTTCCATCGCCAGTTCGTCGTCCATCAGGAGCACGTAGACGGCGGCCTCGCCGGCGGTGAAACCCGCGTTGCTCGAGAACGGCCGGCAGGTGCGCCGCAGGTCGGGCTCGTCCGAGCCGTCGAGTTCCATAATGGCCTCGTCTTCCGAGAGCGCGCCCATGGTCCGGTACGCCTCGATCACGTCCGGCAGGATCGGCGCCTCGGCGTTGCCGGCCACCACTACCCGCCTGGCGCCGGACTGAATGTCTTCGATGCCCTGCTTGACGCTGTAGAGAAAGGTGGCGCAGGCGCCGAGAATGCCGCCCGTGCCGCCCACGGAACCAAGCACATAGGCGTTGATGAAATCGCCCGGCATCTCCGGCAGCCCCAGGACGCCGCACTTGGACGTGACGCGCTTGCCGAGCATCGGGTTCTGCAGCATGCCGCCGTAACCCTCCGGGTCCATCTGCGAGAGGGCGCTGGTGGAATAGACCGCAAACTGGTCCGGGGCTACCTTGCTTTTCAGCAACTCCAGCGACAGCCCGGAGGAACGCAGGGTATCCGACGCGCCGAATACCGTCAGTTGCAGGCCACGCGGATGACTGCGCGCGGGATAGAGAGCGGCCGGGTCGAATCCGGTCGGGGCCTGGCCGGCGCTCGACACTCTCGATACGCGCTGGTCCGGCAACAGTGTCTTCAAGGCGCCGCTCACCGTGACCTTGACGGACCGCGCATCGTGATCCTGGATGCGCCAGCCATCGGGCAGTCGCCCGGGCAACTGGCGCTTGCCGATCACGAACTCAAGCGGCGCACCCGCCGCCGCCAGGGAAGCCTCGCGATTCCAGCGTATCGCTTCCGGGTCGAACAGTTCGATGCGGCGGATCAGGGTATGGTCGTCGATGTATTGCCGGGTTTCCGGTTGGTTCGGGTCTTCCTGCAGGTTCATGAGGGTGGCGAGGCTGCGGTAGGCGAGGGCGCGGTCGGCTTCCGGGAGCACGTTGGCCACCAGCCTTCGATAGGCGTGGTTGAAGGAGACGCGGCCGGCCGGGTTTATGCCGCCGAAGCCGGCTATCACTGGAAGACGAGACACCTTGACTCCTCAAACAACCCGCGGGTCAGGCATGGAACCACCCATCGCAATCGCCCGGTTGCGCGCGGATTGTAGGTTAGATGCGAAGCCGGTGCGACAGTTCTCTGCCGCGGATTTCCGTGTCAGACGCGGGTGTGACCGGTCTCCTTGAAACGCGGAATCAACTCGGCGAAGTTGCAGGGACGGTTGTCGATGTCGAGTTGCGGTTCGATGATCTTTTCCCAACCGGTGCGTACGGCGTTGCCGGAACCCGGCAGGGCGAATATGAGCGTACCGTTGGCGAGGCCGGCCACGGCCCGTGACTGGATGGTCGACGAACCGATTTCATCGAAGGACAGTGCCCGGAACAGTTCGCCGAAGCCCTCGATGGTTTTGTCGAACAGGGGAACGAGCGCCTCGGGTGTCGTGTCGCGCCCGGTGAACCCGGTCCCGCCTGTACTCAGGATTACCGTTACGCCGGGGTCGGCGATCCAGCCGGAAACGCGTGCGCGGATGCGATAGATGTCGTCCTTCTCGATGGCCCGGTCAGCGAGCCTGTGGCCCGCGGCTTCCACCAAAGTGACCAGGAGATCGCCCGAGGTATCGTCTTCGGCGGTTCGTGTGTCGGAAACGGTGAGGACTGCGCAAGTCAGGCTAAACATAATCTGATTTCTAATAATTTCATATAACTTACTGATAGTAAATGGAGATGATCAGCATGGTGTTTCGGATCAATTGACCGGACGGCTTCCATGACAGCCATTTTACATGCCATCCCGAACTTCGCGCGTACCGGTTTTGCGTCGTTGACGCTTCCTGCGGGCTTTGAAATCATGCGGTTCCGAGGGACAGGATGTCAGGCGTGGAAAAGCAGCTCATTGAGGGCGACCGCCTCTACCTCATAGCCGAAAGCCTGGCCCAGGACTTCTCACTGGTTCCGACCGTACGGCGGAATGAGAAGTTACCTGGCCTGTTCACCCGTTCCCAGATTGCGCGCCGCACGAAGCGCCTGGCCAACCTCGATATCGACTCCTATATCGAAAGGGTGGTCTCACCCGCGGAGAACCAGAACAGAACGCCGGCGCCGGCGGTCATCCGCTTGCTCGGAAAAGTCGAGAACGAAGACCTTTCCGGCCCGTTCTACAGCGCCACCGTCGCAATGGACTTCGGCGACGACATTCGCCTTGTGGGTTTCATCGCGCAGAACCGGGCGAGCGACAACGGCATCTGGGGCCCGGATCACCATCTGCATGCCGCGGACTACCTGGCGGAGTGCGCCAAGCGCCGTATCCCCGTGGTGACCTTCATGGATACTCCGGGTGCGGATGCCCGGGAAGACGCCAACCGGGCCAACCAGGCGCACAGCATTTCCCGGCTGATCGCCGAGGCGAGCAACGTCGACGTACCGAATGTCGGCGTCATCTACGGGTTGGGCTATTCGGGCGGCGCGATACCGCTGGCAGCCAGCAACATGATCCTGTCGGTGCGCGATGGCGTGTTCAGCACGATACAACCGCCCGGACTCGCCAACATCGCCCGGCGCCTCAACCTTTCGTGGCAGGAATGCGCGAAATACGTGGGCCTGTCGCCGTTCGAGCTGTACATGCAGGGCTATATCGACGGGGTCATCGACTATTCGCCGGACCAGCCGGACAAACTCGAGAACCTGCGCCTGGCGATTGTCGGCGGGCTTTCATCGGTCGAGCAGCGCACCAGGGAATTCGTGGCGGAAAGTCCATACATCCTGGATCACTACCGCCAGAGCCTGCAGCGGTATCTGAACCCGTCGCCGCAACTGCAGATGATGCAGGCGAGCGCATCGCTGAAGATCACCAAGAACCCGACGGAATACCTGAACGTATTCGGCGTCGCCTACCGGTACCTGCGCTACCTGAAGGTACGCCGGCGCATCCGGGCGACCAGTACCCAGCAGTACGGACGCCTGGCCGCCCGTGACCTGCCCGAGGGCGAACTGGCGCGACGTGCCGAACTGGAGCGGCGCCGGATCTTTCTCAAGTGGCTCCAGGACCCGGACAAGGTGGTCTATGACGATGCGCTGTCCAAGGCGCTGCGCAGCCATCACGATGCCAGACAGGCCGTTCACGGTGAGCGGGGCCGTATCGCCCAGTTGATTTTCGGGGAACCCAGGAAAAACTACGAACAATCCCGGACGCGCCTCGTCTCGGCGGTGGGCGGCTTCCTGTACAACCGCTGGAAAGGCCATGCGGCGAGCAATCTGGTTGCGCTGGCGGGCTTCCTCGACGCCTACGAGGACACGTACCACATTCTGCGGGTTGAGGACATTGGCGACCCGATCAAGCTGATCCGCGCGATCCGTCGCGACGGCAGGTTGCTCGGCGCCATGCGCGAGCGGTTCACCCACGAAGGCAAGAAGCTGCTCCGCTCCGGCGGCACCCAGGGCAAATCACTGAACTGGCTGGGAACACAGTTGACGACCGAACTCAATATGGTGATCACCGGTGAGGGACTCGCCGATGTGGTGAAGGGCGAGTTGCACCACGACACCCGGGCAATGGTATTGCGGGGAGGGACGGATATCCGCGTCAACCGCGAAATTCTCGCCCGCCGCTATGCCGATTTCATCCAGCCTGCCCGTGCAGGTGGCGCACCGGTGCCGTTGAGCGACATGACAGTGCTGGATGTACTGATCGATCCCGACCTGCGCCGCGATTTCATCGGCGAGTGCGCCAGGCTGCTGCTGTTCGATTCGGTTTACGACCGGATTATCGCGAGCCTGGACACGATCGCGGAAGAAGCGCAGGTCGACCAGTCGCTGTCGCAGGAGACGCTGGAGGCGCTGATCGAAAAGGCTCTCGCTGCATCCGCGCCGTCGTTGGCCGGTCCCGGCGAGCCCGTCGGCGATGTCCGTGCGCTGCGCCGGGAGTTTTTCGACTGGTACCGGCGCATGGGCAAGCTGCCGAAGGGCAGCGAGTTCTTCCGGGCGGTGGAGGAGTGGAAGCGCGCCAGCTTCCCGTACCTGGCCGATGCCCTGTTCGTGGTGGTGACCTACCTGTTCCAGAACCTGCTCGGTTCCCTCGTCCAGTCCGAACGGGAGCGCAAGTCCTACAACGGGCGTATCGCACCCAGGAACATCGGCCGTCGCAAGGACTTCTGGTACCGGCTGAACATGGCTTACCGGGACCTCTTGATGCAGAACGTGCTGAACCGGTACAAGCGGGAGCAACGCTTTACCTACCAGGACGTTCTGGAGGAGTTTTTCACCGATTGGGACGAGCGCTTCGGCGACCTCATCAGCTCGGATCCATGCAGTTTCCCCGGTTTCCGGCACGCCATCGAGGATGCCCTGAACAAGGGCTTGCCGCCCTGCGGCATCGTTACCGGCATGGCCCGGTTCAAGGACGTAAACGGCGGCCTGCCCTGCGGCGTGGTGCTGTCCAACGTCGCTTTTCAGGCCGGCGCCTTCGACATGGCCAGCGGCGAGAAGTTCTGCAAACTGCTGGTGGAATGCGCCATCGAACGCGTACCGGTGGTCTGCTTTGTCTGCTCCGGCGGCATGCAGACCAAGGAAGGCGCCGGGGCGCTGTTCTGCACGGCGGCGGTCAACGACCGCATCACCCGCTTCGTACGCGACCATGACCTGCCGATGATCGTCTTCGGCTACGGCGACTGCACCGGCGGCGCCCAGGCCAGCTTCGTCACCCATCCGCTGGTGCAGACCTATTACTTCTCCGGAACGAGCATGCCGTTCGCCGGCCAGATCGTGGTGCCGAGCAACCTGCCGCTCAACTCGATTCTCTCCAACTACCTGTCGGTCAACGAGTCTTCCATGCAGGGGCTCGTCAGACATCCGTTCCACCGGGAACTCGACGCGGACCTGCGCCGGATCGATGCCGAGATTCCCGTTGCCGAGGAGACCGTGCCGCAGGTTATGCGGCGCGTCATGTCCGGCGTCCTCAGCCGGGAACGCCCGGTGGTCGTCGCACCCCGCCCCCGATTCACCGACGCCGACCTGGTCCGGCCGGTCAAGCGCGTGTTGATTCACGCCAGGGGCTGCACCGCCGCCAAGCTGGTACGCATTGCCCAGGCGCGGGGCATCGAGGTGGTGCTGGTGCAGTCCGACCCGGACATGGAGTCGCTGGTGGTCGAGCAGTTGACCGGGCGCGATACCCTGGTCTGCATCGGCGGCAATACGCCGGATGAGAGCTATCTGAATGCGCGGAGCGTTTTGAGCGTTGCCGAACTGGAGGGTGTCGACTCGCTGCATCCGGGTATCGGTTTTCTGTCCGAGAACGCCCGGTTCGCCGAACTGGTGCGCAGCCACGGCATCAACTTCATCGGGCCGCCGGTATCGGCGATGGAAACCATGGGCAACAAGTCCAATGCCATCGCCACCGCCGCCAGGCTCGACGTGCCCGTCGTGCCGGGCAGCCACGGGATTCTGACGGATGCCGACCGTGCAGAGGAGGTGGCGTCTGAACTCGGCTATCCCGTGCTCATCAAGGCGGTGCATGGCGGCGGCGGCAAGGGCATCCAGGTGGTGGAGACGCCCGGAGAGTTTCACGAACTCTTTCACCGGGTAACCGCGGAGGCGCGCAGCGCCTTCGGCAACGGCGATGTGTACCTGGAGAAATACATTACTTCCCTGCGGCACATCGAAGTGCAGATCCTGCGCGATACCCGGGGCAATACCAGGGTGCTCGGCCTGCGTGACTGTAGCGTGCAGCGGGAAAAACAGAAGGTTTTCGAGGAGTCGGGCGCCACCCTGCTGCCGGAGAACCTGCACAGGGAAGTGCTGGCGCATGCCGCTGTCATCGCGGAAGAAGTGGGGTACGTAGGCGCCGGCACCGTGGAGTTCATCTTCGATCTGACGGCCCAGGCCGTGTATTTCATGGAAATGAATACGCGGCTGCAGGTGGAACATCCCGTGACCGAGTGGGTATCGGGAGTGGACATAGTGGGCGAGCAGTTGCGCATCGCCTCGGGCGAGTCCATCGCCCGCATCAAGCCACGGACGAAGGGCTATTCGATCGAGGCGCGGGTCAATGCGGAAAGCGTGCAGCTCGCCGGGGACGGCGCCCTGACATTCCGGCCGCATCCGGGCGAGATCACGGAAGCGTACTTCCCGGAGGAGCAGGGTGCGGAGGTGATTGCCGCCGCGGGCAGCGGCAAGTTCGTCTCCCCTTATTACGACAGCATGGTGGCGCAGATCATCGTACATGCCGAGCATCGGGATGCCGCGATCGACAAGCTCGCGAGCTACCTGGGGCGCGTCCGCATCAAGGGCATCTGCACCAATATCGCGCTGTTGCGGCGGATTCTCGCCGACGGGCGATTCCGCGGCGGCGACTACGATACGAACTACCTGCCCGAGTTCCTTGCGCGAACGGATGCGCGGTCACTGATCGATGAGGTGGAGGCGGCAGCCGGCGAGCGGGCTTCGGCTTTCGATCTGGACAGCATCCGCATCGAGGACAGCGACGAATTGAAGGTGCTTTCGCCGGCGGCCGCGATTTTCTATTCCGCGCCTTCGCCGACGGAGCCCGAGTATGTCGCCGTGGGCGACCGCATCACCGTCGAGACGACGCTCTGCCAGCTCGAGGCGATGAAGATCTTCACGCCGCTGGCGCTCAAGGACTTCAACCCCGACGCGGTGCTGTACGACCCGGATGCGCAGTTCGAGATAACCCGGGTCAACATGAGCAGCGGTCAGCAGGTCAATGCCGGCGACCTGTTGTTCGTCGTCAAGCCGCTCGCGAGCGCTTCCGTGCCGGGTCCTTGAGCACCGGCCTTGAGACGAAGCCATGATCGAAAATCTGGAGACCCTCATCGTCCTGTCCAAAACCGGCACCATGATGGAAACCGGCACGGTTCTGAAAATCTCGCAATCGGCGGTCAGCAAGCGCATTGCGGCGCTGGAACGGTACTATGACCGCCCATTGATCGAGCGCTACGGTCGCCGGGTGGTCCTGACCCATCACGGCACCCACCTGGTGGAGAAGGTTGCTCCGCTGGTCAGCGAACTGCGCAGCGTGTTTCTGGAAGACAGCGCCCTGCCGAGCGGCAAGATCATTCTCGGTGTCTCGGAAGCCATTCTTGCGAGCTGGGGACCGGAACTCTTTGCGTCGGTGCAGCGGGACATGCCGGAGGTCGAATTCACTTTTCACGCGCAGCGTTCGCCGACCGTGCTCGACCGGCTGCGCAGCGGCGAATACATGGTGGGCATCTGCACCGGCGCTTCCGGCGCGGATACGGATCTGCAGAGCGAGATCGTCAGGCTGGAGCCCATGGTGATCGTTCCTTCCGCGCTGGAGCCGTTCGACTACAGGGTCGGCGAGCACCTGGATGTCATTACGATCGAAAGCCGTTCCGGCGCCTGGGCGTCCATCGAGGACGATATGCGGCGGTTGCACCTGCACCGGAAGGCATCGCTCGAATCCTTCTTCAGCGCCGCGCAGATGGCCCTGGCCGGCTTCGGCCATGGCCTGGTTCCCATCGGCGTGGCCTCCACCCTGGGTGCGCCGACGGAGAAACTGGTTGCGCTCGACGGGCACGGGCTCAATCGCCCGGTTCGCTTCGTGGCCCGCAAGTCCATGTTCTCGCAGCCGCTGGTGCAGAGCTTCCACCATTCGATTCTGCGACACGTCGCGGTCTCCTGATCCGCCAGACAGGCGGCAGGTCGGCGTTGCGCCCACCCGGCGCTCCACGACTCTGCCGTTGGTGGGCTGCCGGCATTCGGACTGGAGGCGGACAGCGCTTGGGGCGTACCATCTTGCAATGCCGACAAACACCGGACCGAAGGAGGGTCCGATCGATGAAAACAACGATTCTGGTGACGATTGTCGCAATTGCGGGGTTCTCTACTTCCCTTCGCGCCGATACGGGAGCGGCGATGGCACAGCTCGTCGAGCCCGGGGGCTCGGAGATCGGCAAGGCGACATTCGAACAAACTCCGACCGGCGTGCTGATGTACGTTGAGGTCACCGGTCTCGCGCCGGGCGCACATGGCATTCACCTGCACCGTGTCGGTGCCTGTACGCCGGACTTCACCGCGGCGGGAGGCCATATCAATCCCGATGGCGTGGCCCACGGCCTGCGCAATCCCGAGGGTCCGGACGACGGCGACCTGCCGCTGCTGTACGCCGGCGCGGACGGGTCGGCAAGGGCGGAGTTCTTTACCCCGAGGGTCACCGTCTCGGGTGGAGAAGCGCCCGCGCTACTCGATGAGGACGGATCGGCTGTCGTGGTTCATGCCCATCCGGACGATCAGCACACGCAGCCCATCGGCGGCGCAGGCGGACGCGTCGCTTGCGGAGTCGTTGCCGGGTCGACCGATTGAAGCTGGAGAGCCTGCGCGCCTC
The DNA here is from genome assembly GCA_965220425.1 of Candidatus Azophilus sp. Taxonomy (GTDB): domain Bacteria; phylum Pseudomonadota; class Gammaproteobacteria; order Pseudomonadales; family Azotimanducaceae; genus Azophilus. The sequence goes on from OZ244830.1 coordinate 2,722,383, forward strand.
GTTCAGCCTCTTTCAGAAGAAAGCCCGATAGCCGCCATGCGCGTGCTCGTGTTCCAGCATGCCGACAGCGAACATCCCGGCGTGCTGCGCGGGTTCATGGACGAGGACGGTCATGCCTGGGAGGTTGCGCACCTCGACCGGGGGGATGCGATTCCGGCGCTCGATCCGTTTGACGGCCTGCTGGTCATGGGCGGTCCGCAGGATGTATGGCAGCGCTCGGAGTTTCCCTGGCTGGTGGATGAGTGCGCTGCGATTCGGCGCTTCGTCCTGGATTTGCGCCGACCCTTCCTGGGTGTCTGCCTCGGGCATCAACTCCTTGCCGAGGCGCTCGGCGGACGTGTCGGACCGGGAGAGACCGCCGAAGTGGGCGTCATGACCGTCGAGCACACGGATGCGGCGCGAACCGACCCGTTGTTCAGTGAACTCGAGAACCCTCTGCCGGTCCTCCAGTGGCACGGCGCCGAGGTCACGGCTCTGCCGGAAGGCGGGACGGTTCTGGCGAAGTCGCCGGACTGCGCGATCCAGGCGTTTCGCTTCGGTGAGCGCGCCTACGGCATGCAATTTCATGTGGAGATCACCGGCGAGACCGTGGGCGACTGGATGCGAATACCCGAGTACGCGGCATCCCTGAAAAAGACGCTGGGTGTCGACGGCGGCGCGCGGCTCGATCGAGAGGTTCGTCGCAACCTGCCCCGTTTCGAGCGGGCGGCGCGGGCCGTGTACGATTTCTGGGTGGGTCGGCGGTAGCGGTTTCAAGAACCGTTCGGGGCTGCTGGACCCGCTGGAGGCCCGCCCAGTTCACTGACCGTCGCGCAAGACGGCGCCTCGACGATCATCGCGGCCCTTGGTGAGATATGCGGGCTAGTGCCGGCTCGAGCGGTTGCGTTCCGGCCCCGGCTTCGGCAACCTTCGCCGCTGGCAGAATTTTCCTCCCAACCTCAAGGGCGTTTTCATGTGGGGGACCAAGGACGGCTGGCCGGTGGGCGTCACGCACGCCTTGGTCTGGCGCGCCGGCGGAGATTCGATTACAGGCCGACTGGAGAGAATAGCGTGACCCACCAACGGCAACTCGAAAAAATCGGCAGTGCAACGGGCTTTATCGCCGCGCTCGACCAGAGCGGCGGCAGCACGCCGAAGGCGCTGGGCCTGTACGGAATCGGGCCGGATGCCTGGTCCACGGACGAGGAGATGTTCGACATCGTCCATGCGATGCGCACCCGCATCGTCACGAGCCCGAGCTTCACCGGGGAGCGCATTCTCGGGGCCATCCTGTTCGAGAACACCATGGACCGGGACGTGGCGGGCCGGCCGTCGCCCGGTTACCTCTGGGAGGTCAAGAACGTGGCGCCGATCCTCAAGGTGGACAAGGGGCTGGCCGCCGAAGAGGACGGCGTGCAGGTCATGAAGCCCATGCCGGAACTGGAAGCGCTGCTGGAGCGGGGCAAGGCGAAAGGCATCTTCGGCACCAAGATGCGTTCGGTCGTCAAACAGGCGAGCCCATCGGGGATCGCCCGGGTGGTCGAGCAGCAGTTCGCCACGGGCGAGCGCATTCTGGACGCCGGGCTGGTGCCCATCATCGAGCCCGAGGTGGACATTCACTGCCCGGACAAGGCCGCGGCCGAGGACATTCTGCATGAGGAGATCGTGAAGTCGCTGGACGGTCTTGCCGACGGGCGGCAAGTCATGCTCAAGCTGACGCTGCCGGAACGCGACAATCTGTATCGCGACTGCGTCGCACACGCCAATGTCCTGCGGGTTGCGGCGCTCTCGGGCGGATACAGCCGCGAAGAAGCGAACGCGCGCCTCTCCCGCCAGAACGGCATGGTGGCGAGCTTCTCCCGGGCGCTGACCGAAGGTCTTGCGGCCGGCCAGGCGGATGCGGAATTCGACGCCATGCTCGACAGTTCCATTCAGGGCATCTTCGACGCGTCGGGCACTTAAGCGGCTTACTTCCACACCGGCCGAACCCGGCCGGGATCGTCGGCGCCGCCAACCGGATGTATCTCATCAGCGCGCACGAACCGGTCTACAGCCCCGAGGGATTGCCCCGGGAAACGTTCTTCGACGGCGGCGCCTGATGGACCGGCCGCCCCGGGTAATCGACATACACGCCCACGCCGTCCTGGAAGCCGGGTTCGGCGTGGCGGGCCGTTATGGGCCGGAACTGGCGGTGGACAGCGACGGCGTATCCTTCTTCCGCATCGGTGAGTACCGCATGAAGCCCATGGCCTATCGCGGCACCGTGTTCATGGACTTCGGCAAGCGCCTGGAACTGATGGACCAGGTCGGTATCGACCTGCAGTTGCTCTCGCCCAATCCCCTGAACTTCTTTCACGGCATCGAATCGGACCTGGCCCTCAAATTCTGTCGCGTGCACAACGATGCGATGGGGGAGGTGGTGGCCGAGGGCATCGCGCGGTTTCGCAACTGGGCGCCTGAATCCGTGCGGGAGAACGGCTTCCGCCACGAGGTGCGCAAGCTGTGGTTCGATGCCCACGTGGAAGGGCAGGGGGCGCTCGACCTGTTGATCGAGGCGGTGGGCTGCGACCGTTTGGTGTACGGGTCCAACTTCGGCGGCTGGGACACGCCGCAAAGCACTTCGGCGTTCGATGCAAGCCTGACGCCGAATGCGGAGAAACTGCTGCGGCTCGCGAGTTCACAAACCGGGTCGGCGCAACGGGAAGGCATCGGCGACTAGCCCGCATTCCGGGCTACAGTCGCACCCGCAACTGCAGCGTCCACTGGCTGCCGAGCGAGGTGGTCGCGATCTGATCCTGGCTGTTGGCCGGGTTGTCCGGATCGGGATTGCAACGGACCACGCCGAACGAGCCGGACGGGGCCGGCTCGGCGTTGGCACAGGCCCCCGTTCGCGCGCCGCCGCCCATGGCGTAGATCTTGTCGGTGACGTTGCGGCCGATCAGCGCCAGCTCATAGCGATTGTCACTGGAGTAGAGCCGCAGCGCCGTGTACACCAGCCAGAAGGCGTCCTGGCTGTATGGATCCAGCGTTGCCGTGAAGGGATAGCCGCTGTTGTAGCGGGCGTCCCAGGAGAAATTCGCCCGCCAGTAGCCGGACATGGCCCAGTCGTAGCTGAAGCCGGCGAATCCGGCCACATCCGCGCTCAGGCTGCTGGTCCGGCCCTTGAGGTTCTGTCCGGTTGAATTGACGAAATCCTCGGTGTACCGGGTGTCGGTGATCGCAAGCGCCGCGCGAAACGACAACCCGGCGATCCGGGTTGCCCAAAGCAGGTCGAATTCCAGCCCTTCGGCGGTCAATTCGGAGGCGTTGAACGTCTGAATCTGGATGGTCTGCGAGTTGAACAGTTGTTCCTGCAGGTCGTCGTAGATGTACTGGAACAGGCTTGCATGGAACCGCATCCCGCCGTCCAGGAGGTTTGCCTTCATGCCCGCCTCGAAGCCGCTTGCTTTCTCGGAGTCGTAGATCAAAAAGTCGGGAAAGTCCGGGTTCCTGTTGGGGTCCAGTGTTCTGGTCGGCAAGGCGCTGTTGTCCACGCCGCCGGATTTGAAACCCTCCTTGTAGGACGCGTACAGGGTGATATCCGGTGTGACATCCCAGCTCAAGGCAACCTCCGGAGAGACGTTGTCATCCTCGAATTCCAGCCCTTCGATAAACGGCGGCGCGCCGAAGCCGAAGAAGGCGGATACGACATGCAGGTACGGGACGGTGATATAGCCGTCCTTCCGCTCGTGGGTGTAACGGAAGCCGGCTGTCAGTTCCAGGTATTCGGTGATGTCCCAATAGCCGGCGAGGAAGCCGGAGAAGGCTTCAGTATCGAGGTAATGGTTCTTGTTATAGTCGTAGGCCCGCCCCGTGACCGGGTCGGGGCCGACCAGAATGCCGAGATTGAACGCGACCTGGTGGGCGTTGAAAACCTGGTAGATGTCCTGGTAGTGCAGGCCGGCCATGAAGTTCAACGGCCCGTCAAACTCGCTTGCGAACTGGAATTCCTGGGAGATGCTCTCGTAGACATTGCGGTGTACCGCACCGAAGACTCCGGCACTGAAATCGTACGAATCCAGTTCGATATGCACGAGATCCGCATAACCGGTGATGGAGGTAATGGACATGAAGTCGGTGAAATGCCAACTCAACTGCGCCGAGACGAAGTGGGTGTCCTGGTCCAGGAAGGGTATGCCGCTGTCCCCGCCGTACGGCATGCCGGCCCGCAGGTCCGGGTGCAGATCGGCGATGGACGTGTTGCCGTTCAGCTTGCAGTCGTCCACCCCCTGGAATACCGCCAGCGCGAAGGATGGGTCCGGAACGGCGGTAGGCTGCACGGCGCCTTCCGGGCAGATCTCTTCAATCCTGCCGTTCGCGCCGTCGTTCCTGTATTCGGAATAGGAGTACTTCAGGCGGGCGTGAAGCCTTTCGTTGGGTTGCCACACGAAGGTCAACCGGCCATGCAACGCCTGCTCGCCGCGGAAGCGGTGGCGTACGTCCGGCGCCAGGTTCTCGAACAGCCTGTTGGCCTTGGTGTGACCGACGGCGAGACGGGCGCCGATGGTGTCGCTGACAGGCCCTGAAAGGATGAATTCCAGGTAGCGTCGATCATGCTTGATCTCGTAGCCGGCCATGGCCTCCAATTCCGTTTCGTCGCCGGGGTCATTGGTGGTGACGGACATCACGCCGGCCGTGGCGCTCTTGCCGAAATAGAGGCTCTGCGGCCCTTTCAGCAGTTCGAACTGACCCATGTCCATGTAGGCGTTGTGGATGAACCGCCCGACGTTGACAACGACGCCGTCCACGTTGATCGCGAGCGACTGATCGAAGGCCGCGCTGATGGAACTCGAGCCGATGCCGCGCAGGACCAGATTCGACCCACTGCCGCCCGTGCCATGAAAGACCAGGAAGTTGGGTACCAGTTTGGAGGCTTCCGGGAGCGTCGTGATGTTGTAGCGGTCGAGATCCTGCTCGGTCAGCGCGGCGACCGTGACAGGCACGTCCTGGAGGGTCTCTTCCTGGCGGCGGGCGGTGACGATGATCTCCTCGATGGTCCAGCCCTCGGGCTCTCCCGTGCCGGCGACCACGGGCGTCCAGGGCACTAGCCCGCATATCTCACCAAGGGCCGCGATGATCGCGCAGGATTTTCTGGTCCACATGCGAGAGGCAAGCCCTCGCGCTCCCCGGCTGAGGGCTCCGTGCGCGTGCTCGCGAGCGGAAGCATAGCCCCGCCTATGGTGGAGCGAGCATGTGCGCGCACGCGGGCAAAAGACCAGCGAGGGCGCGGCCAGCGCAGTCTGTGCCGGGCGGAGCCTCCAAAAAGCGAAGGTACCTGATTGAAACGCAATGACATTCAGTGACTCAACAAGCGGCTTGGTGAGATATGCGGGCTAGTACCCCGGCAAGTACCCCGGCAAGTACCCCGGCAAGTACCCCGGCAAGTACCCCGGCAAGGATCAAGGTCCCCAAGCGGGCAACGGTTGTTGTCATCAACTCTTGCGCGGTCCCGACGCGGTTCTCCGCAGGCCGGAAACAAGCTTAGATGACAGCAACTGAAAATGGAAAGCGGAGAAACGTCCGAGCGGTCCGACCCGTTGCGGGATCAGTCCCGGTCGCTTGCGGCCTGCTTGCGTTGGTAGGCGCGCCAGGTCATCGCCCAGCGGTCGGGGTCTTCCAGCGGCCCGGCATCGAGTTGGTGAATGGCGTGGTTGTGCGGCGCCGACTTGACGATGTCCGGGGTGGAATAGGCCTCTTCCGAGATCCGTTCGAGCACGGCGATCCAGTAGTCGATATCCTCCTTCGACCACATCTCCCCTGCTTCCGGCGTAAAGGGCTGCGGCACCACCCACGGCTCGTGGCTGAGCCAGAAGGCATCGATGCCGTAGTCGACCATCCGGTTCTGCACGTCGAGCACGCTGACGCCGGTGTCCTCGAAAAGTTGTTCGAGACTGAACCGGGTCATTTCCATCCGCCAGGACCGATCGTCCGGGTGGGAGCGGCTGATGCCGCGGATCCGCAGCAGCTTCTGCTCCATGTAGTTGTTGGCGAGTACCGAGAGGTCCGCCGCCTCGGCCAGGCCGTCGGCGCCCATGGCGCGCAGCCAGGCATAGGCCTTGATGACCTGGTGCACATTGCCCAGGTATTCCCGCACCCGGCCGATACCGCCGGCGTTGCCCGTCTTGAGATCGAATCCCCCGCCGTCCCGCTCGACGAGAGGGCCGGGCAGGTATTCGGCCAACCCGGCGGTGCAGCCGTAGGCGCCGACCGCGGGCCCGCCGCCGCCCTTGGAGGCGCCGAACGTCTTGTGCAGCATGAACATGCAGGCATCGAAACCCAGTTCGCGCGCCCGCACCCTGGTCATCACGCCGTTGAAGTTGGCGTGATCGTAGAAGCACAGCCCGCCGGCATCGTGCACCACCTTCACCCATTCCTTGATATGCGGGTTGTAGACGCCCATGTCGTCGGGGTTGCTGACCATCAGGGCCGCGGTGCGCTCGGATACGGCGGCCTTCAGTGCCTCCACGGACGGATAGCCGCCGTCTTCGAGCATCAGCGTTACCACCTCGAAGCCGGCGGCGGCCGCTGTCGCCGGATTGCAGGGATGGGCCTGAATGCTGGTGATTATCTGGTTGCGCTGCTCGAGTTCCCCACGCGCGGCGTGATAGGCGCGGGTCACGCAGGCGTGGGTATAGGCGGCATCGGCGCCGCCGGCGGGCTGAAAAACGAACCGGTCCATGCCGGACAGTTCGCGCAGCAGCTCATCGAGCCGGTAGATCACTTCCAGCGCGCCCTGCAGGGTGGAGACATCCTGATTGGGGTGCAGGTCCGCTACCTGGGGTCGGGAGGCCAGGTCTTCCGTCAGCCTCGGGTTGTATTTCATGGTGCAGGTGCCGAACAGGCTGATGCCCATCATGCCCAGGGTTTCCTGGGACAGGTGCAGGTAGTGGCGCAGCACGTCGGGTTCCGACATTTCCGGCAACCGCGGCGGGGCGCGGCGGCGCATGGACGCCGGGATCAGGGCGTCAGCGGCGCCGACGGCCGCTGCCATGTCGTCCCCGGCGGCCGGAAAGTGACAGCCGCGACGGCCGGCGACGCCCATTTCCATGACGATCGGCTCATCCCAGACCGCCGAGTGAAATCGGCGCAGCTTGTCTTTTCTCATGACGAGCAGATCCTGCCGAGGCGCCCGGCCAGCCGTTCGAGGTCGGCCTGGGCATGCAACTCGGTCACGCAGTACAGGGCGCTCTGCCCGAGATCCCGAAAGATTCCGCTCAGGTCGAGTCCGCCGAAGATGTCCTCCTCGAGCAGGCGCGCATTAATCTCGGCAACGGTCTTGCCGGTGGCATCGAAGTTGACCACGAACTCCTTGAAGAAGCCGCCATTCGGGGAAACGGTCACCCCATCGATGCGGTCCAGCAGCGAGGCGGCGTAGTGGGCGCGCTGCACGATGAGTTCACCGAGTTCGCGAAAACCCTCGGGACCCAGTAGCGCCATGTAGGCGGCGCCGGCGATGGCCCACAGGTAGGTCGAATTGCCGGTCCAGTCCTTGCCTTCCTCCCGGGACCCGTAGGAACTCTGGTGCATGAGGGCCATGCCGAACCCGTATTCGCCCTGGCTCGTCTCGCCGATGCTGATCATCAGGGCGGGATACTCGTATGCGTAACGGGGTTCGTCCCGGGAGGCGATGAAACCGCCGAGGCCGCCGCCGCAGTTCATGTGAACGCCCAGCGGTTGAATGGAACCGACAGCAATGTCGGCCCCGTACAGACCGGGCGGAACGATGACGCCGAGCGATATGGGATCGACGCCGACGATGGTTTCGGCGCCGTTGCGCCTGGCGATGGCGGCGATCTCCGCGGCCTGTTCCTCGATGCGACCGAGGTACGAAGGGTTTTCGAAGTAGACGGCGGCGTGTTCCGAAGAACATCGACTCTGCAGCCCGTCGATGTCGACCAGCCCGGTAGCGGGGTCGATGTCGAACTCATCGATGTGGATATGGGAGGCCATTTCCGGCGGCTCGCAGTAGGTGCCGATCACCGAGCGCCGTTCCGGGTCGATGAGACGGGGAATCAGGACCCTGTTCCGCCGGGTCATTCGCGCCGCCATCCTGATTGCGTGCCCCGCGGCGCAACCCCAGCTGTAGACCGGCAGCGCCACCAGGTCCATGTCCAGCAGTTCGCCGAGCTGGCTGGTGAACTCGAACCAGGACTGGTTCCTGCCGAGGTCCGACGAAGGCGTACCCCAGACCGGGGTAAGGAACTCGCTGCGGCGAATCACCTCGTCGCACACCGCGGGAACGTGGTGCTGCCAGCAGCCGCCGCCGAGAAAGTTCAGCACCTCTTCGCAGGACGTGTTCCTGCCGAGAAATCCGAGCATGTGCCGCCGCAGTTCGAGTTCGGACGACAAGGCGGGCGGCAGATTCAGGCGCGCCCGGTAGCGATGCTCCGGCGGGATCTGTTCGAACAACTCGTCCGCGTTGTCGATGCCCAGGGCATCGAGCAACTGCCGGCGAACGGCGGGCGCCGAATTCGGCATGAAAGGGTGGGGACGTGGCATTCTCTGGTGCGCTTCCTGGGTTGGGCCGGCTCCCGCCCGAGTTCCTGCCGGACCCGGCTTGTTTCGTCCCTGGCGGACAGGTCCGGCCTTCGTCGCACCTGTCCGAAAGGCCCAGGAAATATATCATTGCGTACAAATGTGCGCATCTCGAACCACTTTGTCACCATGAGCGGATACCGGCTCGGGCTGATCGTCAATCCGATTGCGGGCATGGGTGGCTCGGTCGGCTTGAAAGGCACGGATGGTGAACTGGCGGCGGAAGCCAGATCGCTGGGAGCGGAGCCCGTGTCGGGCAGTCGCGCGATCGTCGCTCTGTCGCACCTCGGCGGGATCGGGGCAAACCTGGAGGTGCTGACCTGTTCCGGTGCAATGGGAGCGGATGCCGCGCGGCAAGCCGGTTTGCACACCTCGATCGTGCACCCTGTACAAAAGGGCGCCACGACAGCGGAAGACAGCCGGACCGGCGCCATACGCATCGTGGAACAGCGTCCGGACCTGATGCTTTTCGCCGGCGGCGACGGGACCGCCCGCGACCTGCTTCCGGCCGTCGGATGCTCGACGCCGCTGCTCGGCGTGCCCTCCGGCGTGAAGATGCATTCGGCGGTCTTTGCCGCGACGGCCCGAGCAGCCGGCGAGGTAGCCCGAAGCTTCCTGGTCTCCGCGGATCGGGAAAACCTGCTGCGCGATGCGGAAATCATGGATCGGGAGCCATCCCCGCAGCCCTCCGGACAATTGTCGCCGCGGCTGTATGGGATGGTGCGCACGCCGTCGCTTTCCTTTTTGGTGCCGGGCGCCAAGTCCTCCAGCCGCGTATCCGATCGGTCGGCACTCGCGGGCGCCGTGCGGCGGGTTGCCGAAATGCTCGGTGATGGGCGCCTGTCGCTGCTCGGTCCGGGGTCGACCATGCAACACGTCAAGCGGGAATGCGGGTTCGAGGGCACCCTGCTCGGAATCGATGCGGTGCGTTACGGCCGCCGCTTCGCGTTGGACCTCAACGAGCGGCAGATCCTCGACCTGTTGTCTGACGGGCCGGCCAGGATCGTGGTCGGTGTTGTAGGGGGACAGGGCTTTCTCTTCGGAAGGGGCAACCAGCAATTGAGTTCCCGGGTGATCGGAGAGGTTGGCGCCGATGCCATCGTGGCCATATCGTCCTTCGAAAAGCTGGTGGCCCTGCCGGGCAATTGCCTGCTGGTCGACACGGGAGACGACCGGTTGGACGAGGCGTTATCGGGTTATCTGAAGGTGTTTGTCAGCGACGTCAGAACCGTGCTCATGCCGGTAAGGAACGCCTGTGCAATCCGCTGATGTGCGCGTTGCGCCGCGCCTGGCCCTTGAGTTCCATGCAGTGGCGGCAGAAGCGAATGATTTACAACCGGTCCATCGATTTCCGGGGATGGTGGACACTGCTGAATTCATTCGCCCATAATGAGACCACCGAGGCGTGGCCTCGGACCAACGGGAGGACGCTCGGCGGGCTCAAGCTTGACTCATTTGTCGTCCTTGTTCCCCCGTTCATCAAGTCCAGGCGGTATTCAGGCCAACACCGAGTTGGATTGATTGAAATCCCGGGTTTTGGCCGATAGGGGGGAACGAATTTGAACACCATACTCGAACTGCTTGCCGACCGTGACCGGCCCTCGCCAGGCACCTTGACCCTGGGGCAGAAGGCTCTTGCCTGCTCGATTTGCTTTTTGTTGGCCGCACCGGCGGCCATGGCCGACAGCGTTTCCGGTTCCGTGACCGATGCCCGCAATACGGTCAGCTTCCAGGGTGCGGTAGTCAGCATCGACGGCCGCGAAGGGTCAGCAACTACCGATGAACGAGGGCGCTTTCGATTGTCGAACGTCCCCGCGGGCGCCTATACGCTCGTTATTTCCTACGTCGGCGCGAAGAGCACCAGGATCGAAATCACCGTGCCGCCGTCGGGTCTGGATCTCGGCGACGTGACGATCGGCGAGGCGGGGTTGTCAGGGGTGGTCGAGGAAGTGATCGTCTACGGTCAGGCGGCCGCTTTTGCCAGCGCGCTCAACCAGGAGCGCGCAGCCATCAACACGGTGTCCGTTCTCGACACCGACGCCATGGGCCAGTTTCCGGATCAGAACGTTGCGGAGGCTTTACGGCGCCTGGGCGGCGTGACCGTCGAAACCGATCAGGGGGAAGGCCGTTACGTCGTGATTCGCGGCATGGACCCCGACCTCAATGCAACATCCATCAACGGTGTGCGCGCGACCGCGGCGGAACCGCGCCGCGCATTGCAACTCGATGTCATCCCGTCGGACGTCCTTGACGGTATCGAGGTGGCCAAGACACTCACGCCCGACATGGACGGCGATGCGATCGGCGGATCCATCAACGTCAAGACCCTCAGCGCTTTCAGCCGCAAAGGCCCCTACGGCAAAGCGAGAGTGGAGCAATCCCACAACGAGATTCGCGATGCGTGGAGCCCGAAGGTTTCCGTTGCGGGCAGCAATATCTTCGAACTGGACAGTGGCCGGCGACTGGGCGTTGCGGGGGCCATAAGCTGGCACGACCGGAAACTTCAAGCCGACAACGCCGAAGCGGACGATTGGGACACAGCGGATGACGGCAACGACTTTGTCGAGGAATTTCAGCCCCGGCTCTACGACGTCGAGCGCGAGCGCATCGGCGGCGTGCTCAACCTGGACCTCGACGTATCCGATTCGACCGCGCTGCACCTGTACACGCTGTACAGCAAGTTCACGGACACGGAGTTGCGCAACCGGGTAACGTTCGGTCTCGACGGGCTGGACGACAGCACGCTCACCGCGACCAGGGCGGACTACTCGGAGGTGGAGATCGAGCGGGACACCAAGGGCCGCGACATGCGCGGGCAGACCGCCGAGAACCTGTCGATCTCCTTCGGGTCCGACACCCAGCTCGATACCTGGCAGATCGAAACGAACGCCGGCTATTCCTATGCACGGGAACGAACGCCCGACCAGGTGAGCGGAACCTGGGTTGCGGAATTCGAGACGGGCGACGGCAATATCGCGCCGGGGCAACCCGTGGTGACCATCGACCGAAGCGACCCGCAGATACTGGTGGCTGATTCGGCCTTCTGGAGCGTACTTCAGGATGCCTCGCTCTACGAACTGGACGAGATCGAGCATCTGAACGAAAGGAACGAGGACACACAGTTTTCGTTCCGGGTGGACGCCACCCGGGATACCGGCTTCGGCATCGTGAAGTTCGGCGCCAAGGCCCGCCTGCGGGAGAAGAAGACCAATGAAGAGGTCGGTCTCTGGTCCGGCGACGGAACCTGGTTCCTGTCCGACGCGCTCCTTCCCGACGGTGGTGCCGCGTACGGCTTGCCGACTTCGGTGGACCCGGTGCCGGACAACGCCGGCGAGCGGGACATTCTGGCGGGAGGCACCGGCCTCGAGTTCGAAGACATCGACTCGCAGATCGACTCGAATGTGGCCGATTTCACCTTCGACGAGAATGTCTTTGCGGTCTACGGCATGACCCGGTGGGACAACGGCCCGCTGGCCGTCACCGCGGGCGTGCGTGTCGAGTGGACGCGTCTCGACAGTCGCGGCAGCATCACGGAGCTGATCGAGGAGGGTGATTCCTACAATGGTGTGACCCTGGACGAAGACACCGTTTTCATTTCGCCTGTGCAGGAGAAGAATTCGTACACGGACTTTCTGCCCAGCGTCAATGCGCGCTACGAGTTCAACGAAGACCTGATCGGGCGGGCGTCGGTGCACCGGGCGGTGGTTCGTCCCCGTGTCGAGGATGTGGCGTTCCGGGTCGAGATCGACGGCGACGAAGCCGAGTTGGGAAATCCATCGCTCGACCCGTTCCGGGCCTGGAACGCGGATGTTTCCCTGTCCTACTATCCCACGGATCTGAGCGTGTTGTCCGCCGGCCTTTTCTGGAAACAGATCGACGATTTCATTTTCATCCAGACCATCGACGACTACGAGTTCGCGGGCAGGATATTCGATGAAGCCACGATCGCCCAGAACGGCGATCAGGCGGACGGTATCGGTATCGAACTGAACTATCAGCAGCATTTCGGTTTTCTCGGCGCGCCCTGGGATGCGTTTCTGGTGGGCGTGAACTACACCTATGTCGATGCCAGTGCCGCAACCATCGACGGCCGCAAGATCGATCTGCCGAAGCAGTCGCAGAACATCGCGGGTTTTGTGTTGGGCTATGACAAGCACGGTTTCGATATCCGGCTGGCGATGAAGTACAGGGATCGTTATATCGACTCCCTGGAGGGTGAAGGCGAAGACCGTTACACCAACGAGCACCTGCAATGGGACCTGACCCTCAAGTACAGCATCAGCGATAGCTGGCTGGTCTATGCCGAGATAGCCAATCTGGGCGATGAGCCGGAATACTACTACTCCGGCAGGCGCAACCGCGCGCTGCAATACGATGAGTTCGGAACCACCGCCGCGATCGGCGTTCAATACAACTTCAGATAGTCGTCGCCGTTCCTCGGGCTCCGAGTGGGCTTGCCGTGCCGTGCTCGCCTTCCGGCACCATTAAGGCTCGTGGTAAGCCCATCGTACGGGAAGGCAAGCCCGCCTGGCGTGCCGGAAGGCGGGCACGGCACGGCAAGCCCACTCGGAGCCCGATCGCTCGTCCCCATCGGCGGCTCGTGCTTGCAACCATCGCATAAGGAAGGCAAGCCCGCCTGGCATGCCGGAAGGCGGGCACGGCACGGCAAGCCCACTCTCATTCAGGAATCGGGCGTTGTTCACTGCGCGTCAGTGCGCCGGCGCGCCGGGTTGACGCTCTCATGATGTTGCAGGCGGGTGGCTGGCGCTGGTTTCTCGTCGTGATATTACTACCGGCCATGACACAGGGTTGCGGGGCGCCGGAAGAAGGCTTCCTGTTCCGATACGGTCACTCACAGCCCGCCCAGGCGCCGCGCAGCCGGTCGATGGTTTTCTTCGAGAGAGAACTCGAAAAGCGCACCAACGGCCGCATCAGGGTCGAGAACTACTTTTCGGCGACGCTCGGCAGCGAACGCGAAATGATGGACATGGTGGCCACGGGCGTGTTGCAGGGCACGCGTGGCGGCCTCTTTGCCGACGCCAATCCGAAATTCGTCATCTTCATGGCGCCCTTTCTCGTCAGCGACTGGGATCAGGCGATAAGGCTGGTCAACAGCGAACTGGCACGGCGGATCAACGCGGGCGCGCGAAGCAATGGTTTCCATGTCCCCGCCACGGGCATCAGCCAGGGCTTCCGCGCGCACACGAACAACGTCCGGCCGATCAGGAAACCCGAGCACCTGGCGGGCTTGAAAATGCGCGTTCCGCCGCAGGAGATCTACGTGCAGACAGCCCGGGCGCTCGGCGCCAGTCCGCAGGAAATGCCCGTATCCGAGGTCTACAGCGCATTGAAAACCGGCGTTCTGGACGGCCAGGACAATCCGCCGTCGAACATATGGGACTACAAGTTATTCGAAGTCCAGAAGTTCATGACGATAACGAACTATGCCACCGGGCCCGATCCGTTTATTGTCGATCTGAACTGGTACGAGCGGCTGCCGGCGGATCTCGGGAAGACGTTCGATCGGGTGGCGGAAGAAACCATTGCGTTCTCGGACGAACTGAACCGGGAGTCCGAGCAGAAGTACATCGCCCTCCTGGCGCGCGAATTGGAACTGATCCGTTTGGGGCATGAAGAGCTACAGCCGTTTCGTCAACTGACCGATGCCGTCGTCCGCGAATTCATTGACCGCGGCCTGTTCACGGCGGACGAATTGAGCGAAGCGCGGAAAATTGCGACAGGCGAGTTTCGACCCCGGCGAGCCGCGGCGCCGACGCGCGGGGAACAAAAGTGATTCCATGTACGAGAGTGGGCTTGCCGTGCCGTGCCCGCCTTCCGGCGCCATTAAGGCTTGTGCTTGCAACCATCGCATAAGGAAGGCAAGCCCGCCTGGCGTGCCGGAAGGCGGGCAGGGCACGGCAAGCCCACTCGGAGCCCGATCGATCGTCGCCATCGGCGGCTCGCGCTTGCAACCATCGCATAAGGAAGGCAAGCTCGCCTGGCGTGCCGGAAGGCGGGCAGGGTACGGCAAGCCCACTCGGAGCCCGGTCGATCATTCCCATCGGCGCCTCGATATCGTTGGACAAAAGAGCTATAAATCAATGTCTTGTATATTATTCCGTGAAAGCGAACCATGTCTGGTCCGAGTACGATAGAAACCGGATTGAGCAACCTGCTCGAACACTTCCTGGCATTGCTGCTCCTGGCGATTTTCGGGACCGTCGTACTGCTTGTCGTCCTGCGTTACGTCTTCAATACGACCGTTATCGGCGGTAACGAAGGTGCGCTGATCGCTTTCGTGTATACCACCGCGATCGGCGGTGCGTTGGCCGTGGCCAGGCGTGAACACATCGCGATTCACTATTTCGTCGACCTGATGCCGGCGGGGATACAGCGATATCTGCATATTCTCCAGTTGGCGCTCGTGGCGGTCGTCAATCTCGCGATTGTCGGGTATTCGATCGTATGGATCGCCCGTACCGGCAGCTTCCTGATGCCGGCGCTGCAGCTTCCGCAGATCGTCGCACAACTCAGCGTTTCCATCGGCAGCAGCCTGGCCTTCGTCTACTGCCTCCTTGGCATTCGACGCTGTACCGCAGGGCGCCAGACCTCTCATTCACCGACAAAGGCTGTCAGATGAGTCAAGCATGTGCCCGTTGGCCACGATCTCGTCGGGCAGGGGTATTGCTCCGTTAGCCGAACGACATGCTGATTCTCATCCTGTCGTTCGCCGTTCTTCTCGTGGTCGGGGTGCCGATTGCCTATGCCCTGGGGCTGTCCAGCCTCCTGTACTTCCTGGTCGAGCAGCCGAGCCTGGCTGTGGTTGTGCCGCAACGAATCTTTTCCGGAATGAACAACTACGCGCTGATCTCGTTGCCGCTGTTCATACTCATGGGGCAGGTGATGAATTCCAGCGGCATAACCGCCAGGCTGATCGACCTGTCGATGGTCGTCGTTGGCAGGCTGCGGGGCGGTCTTGGCCTCGTCAATGTGTTTTCCAGCATGGTTTTCGGCGGCATATCCGGTTCGTCCACCTCGGACACGGCCTCGATCGGCTCCGTCATGATCCCGGAAATGAGAAAGCGCAATTACTCCGCGAGCTTTGCGAGCGGCATCACGGTCGCGTCCTCGACAATGGGAATGATCATTCCGCCGAGCGTTCCGATCGTTCTCTACGCCATCGTTGCCCAGGAATCGGTGGGCCGGCTGTTTCTCGGCGGGCTGATACCCGGTCTCATGATCGGTGTTCTGCAGATCGTCATCATGTTGACGATTGCCAATCGCCGGCGGTACCCGCGCGAGGCGGTCGCCCGGAGCCCGGAGGGCAAATTCAGGCGGGCGGCGGCCTCGGCGGTGGTGTTGGTCATGCCGGTCTTCGTGGTCGGGGCGGTCGTTCTCGGCATCGCCACCGCCGCCGAGTCCGCGGGTCTCGGTGTTTTGTTCGGGTTGCTGCTCGGCGCGTTGCTGATCGGGTCTCAGGCCATCGGGAACCTGCCCGAATCGTTGCGTCGGGCGGTGATGATGAGCGCGAAGATCATGACGATCATTGCGTTTTCCCAGTTGTTCGTCTGGATACTGATCCTGGAGCGCGTTCCGGAAGAAATCGCCGCGTTCGTCATCGACCTCGACCTGGGCCCCGTCGCGGTACTGTTGCTGATCAACGTGTTCGTGCTTCTCCTCGGTACCTTCATCGATGTCAGCCCCGCAATCCTGCTGCTCACGCCGACGTTGCTGCCCGCTGCCGAAGCAGCGGGTGTATCGCCCGTGCAATTCGGAATCGTCCTCATATCGGGGCTTGCCGTCGGCGCCTGTACGCCTCCCGTCGGCAATTGCCTGAATGTCTGCGCGGCGATATCGCGTCTCGGCATCGGAGAGATTTTCCGGGGCGCCGCCCCCTTCCTGCTGGCGAATCTGACGGCACTCATTCTGATCAGCGTATTTCCCGCGCTGGTACTCTGGGCGCCGACGATCTGGATGGGTTGAGCCTGGATGAAATCTTGAAATCCGTTGAGGCGGAAAGCCTGTGTCCGTTCATGTTGTAGTACTCGGCGCCGGCGCCATGGGCAGCCTGTTCGGCGGGTCGACGGCACAGGGCGCCAACATCGAGTCTCCGGGTACCGTTCGCAACCACGCCGAGTTGCCGTCGTACATTGGAGAAATGAGCGGCGGCGTTTCGGAGAGGACCACCTCGATCGCAAAGATCCTCAGCGATGCGAACTTGCCGACGGAACCCGGTGAAAACATCCGCCTGGATATCTGGCGCAAGCTGATGGCCAATATTGCAATCAGTGCGGTAAGCGGCATCACGGGTCTGAATATCGGCCAGATCTTCAACCGGCACGTGGCACACGATGTCGCTTATGCGGCACTGGACGAGGCGATCGCGGTGGCCGGTGCGGCCGGTATCGAACTGAGTCCCGACGAGGCGCGTGAGATACTCGGAAAGATCGCCGGGCCGAACGGTACGCCTCGGAACAAGTCCAGCCTGCGCATCGACATCGAGAACGAACGGCCGAGCGAAATCGACTACATCAACGGCGCGGTGGTCGAACTCGCCAGGGAACATGGCATTGCGGTGCCCGTCAATGAGACCCTGGTTGCCCTGGTGCATGGAATACAGGACACCTACCTCGGGTGAGTGGCTCTTTGCAGAACAGGCGATACAAGTCGGCGGCTTTCCGGTTGCCGGAGTTGCCGCTCGTCGCCGCGACGCTTCGAACCGGTCTCGAGCGTCACTATGCCTCGGTCGACGTTTCGGTCGTGGACTGTCCGGATTGGCGAACCCTCGGCGCGGCCGCGCGGGGTATGTGCGGCTCGACAAGGCTGGTCGAATTCGGCGGCGAGCCTTACGCGCACAATCCGGCGTATCGCGGAACGAGATTCGACATCGGCGAGGTGCTGAAAGCCTGCGGGATGCCCGGCGCCAGCGTTTTCGGGGCGGGCATGGCCGATATGGCAGTCAACAACGGGCACTGCGGCGAGGTGATTTCCAATACCCTGGCAGGCAAACGGAATCAGAGCCGCGTAGCCCGCGTCGGCACCGCGCGTCAATGCATCGTGGAACCCTACCCGTCCCTGGTTTGCGGTCCGATCGCGAACCTCTTTGTCAGTGACGGCCGGAACGGACCGGTCATTCGCATTGACGTCAGGACCCGTATCGGCGGGCAAGTGTCCTTGACACAGGCCATCCGCAACAGTCTCCGCCCGATCGCCGACAGCGATGGTCATATCGGTATGGGCGGGATATTCAAGGTGCACAGCGGCAAGATCCGGTCACATGTCATGCCGGATTACGATTGCATCGACTTCGACTACTACGACACGGACCGGGAACGCGTTGTGCGCGATTTTCTGCAGTTCTACGAGCACATGGGCCCCGGCCTGCTGTGTTTTTCCACGCTCTGGACTGGCGACCCGACCGCCGGCGACCTGAATCTCAGGTCTTCCGGTGAGCACACACACTTCTGTCATGTCGATGACGCGGCGCAGCAGGCCGGGCACTACCATGGCGACGTCACGCCCGAGGAGGTGCGTTACGTGGGCTTTTTCAACCTTGCGGAACGGATTCTGCGGTTTGGCGACATCTATGAGGAGCTTGGGACGAGTGCCTGACACGGTTCCGGTCGAGACGGTTGTCCGGCAGCAGGAACGCTTGCTTGTCGTCCGGGTGGCGTTGTGGGCATGACCGTCGAGCAACGCCCGATGCCGAGCGGGGACACGACAGCGACGGCACGATGGAAGTGCAACGAATGACCGGGGTTGCTGTCTTCGGAGCCGGCAGAATCGGCACCGTCCATGCCGAAAACCTGCACAGGCATCCCGGTGCGCGGGTGCGATATGTGGTCGATGTGGATGCAGGCGCCGCGGCAGGTCTCGCCTCACGCTGCGGAGCTCTTGTCGCTTCCGCCGGGGAGGCTTTGGCGGACAAGCATGTCGCCGCCGTCGTCATCGCAACTTCGACCGATACGCACACCGGCTTGATCAAGTTGGCAGCGGCGGCCGGTAAGGCGGTTTTTTGTGAAAAACCGATTGATCTGGACGTCGACAGGGCCCGCGAAGCCGTCGATGCGGTCAAACGGCACGGCGTGCGGTTGGCGATCGGGTTCAATCGCCGGCACGACCCGTCATTCAGGAAAATCAAGGACGGGGTCGCTGCCGGCACTGTCGGGTCGGTGCAGCACGTGGGCATAACGAGCCGCGATCCCGCACCGCCGCCGGCGGACTATGTCGCGCGGTCGGGCGGCATCTTTCGAGACATGATGATTCATGACTTCGATATGGCGCGATGGCTGCTCGGTGAAGAACCGGTCGAAGTATTCGCCGCCGGCAGCGTGCTTTTCGACCGGAGCATCGGCGAGGCCGGAGACGTCGACAGTGCCGTCGCACTGCTCAGAACGGCGAGCGGCAGGCTTTGTACGATCAGCAACTCGCGACGCTGCAGCTTCGGCTATGATCAACGCATCGAAGTATTCGGATCGTCGGGCATGCTGAAGGCGGGAGACGGGACGGCGGCAACAGTCGGGACGCCCGACTCATCAGGTTCTCATGGCGGCGTAGAACGGCCTTTCTTCCTGGAGCGCTACGCGGACGCCTACCGGATACAGATGGACAGATTCCTCAAGGGATTGACGGGCGAAACCATGGATCTTGCCGATGGCGCAGATGGTCTGAAAGCGCTGATTCTGGCCGATTGCGCGCAGAACTCCCTGACAAGCGGCAGGCCTGTGGTGGTTGGCCAATAGCGTTGCCGCGAATTGTGCCGAGGGCTTGCCAAGCGGCGCCCCAGCCCGGCGAGCCAGCGGCCGAAATGTCGGCTTATTTGTTACCCTTGCCCCGGGAACAGGAGGTTTCAGGGTTTGAAAAAAATTCGCTGCAGTAATGTCCATGGCCAAGGAGGTGATTCAATCGACATCCCGGATTTCATGACTCGAGGGCTGAATTGAATTTCGCGCTCATCGGCACCGGATTCATGGGCAAGGCGCACGCGATCGCGTTGCGCTCGGTTGCGGCCGTGTTTCCCGACGTGCCCGCGCCGGTCCGCGAGGTTCTGGCTGACCTGGACGGGTCGCGTTCCGAAGAACGTGCAGCGGCCTGGGGCTTCCGCCGCGCCACCGACGACTGGCTGTCCGCCTGCATGGCTCCGGACGTCGAAGTGGTGGATATCTGTACGCCGAATCACCTGCACAAGGAGATGGCGTTGGCGGCTATCGGCGCCGGCAAGCATGTGTACTGCGAGAAACCGCTGGGGCTCACGGGCGCCGAGGCTGCCTCGATGTTCCTGGCGGCCAGAGATGCCGGCGTGAAAACGGCCATCGGATTCAACTATGTCTGCAATCCGGTGCTGCGGCTGGCGCGATCGATCATCGATTCAGGCGAATTGGGCCAACCGGTGAACTTCCGCGGCAGCTGTCAGGAGGATTATCTTAGCGATCCACGCACGCCATTCGGCTGGCGATGTGCGCGAAGCACCGCCGGCAGCGGCGCACTCAATGACCTCGGTACCCACCTGATCCACCTGGCCCGCTTCCTGATCGGTTTTCCGCAGCGCGTATATGGAAATTTGACGACGGTCTACGACAGGAGGCCGAACCGCGATGGCAGCGCACGGCGACCGGTGGAAAACGAAGACATTGCGCAGGTACTGCTGCAATTCGAGTCGGGAATGCCGGGCACTTTCGAAATCAGCCGGGTTGCAACCGGCAGAAAATGCGGGCTGTCGTTTCGTTTGACGGCCAGCAGGGGTTCGCTCGAATTCGATCAGCAACGCATGAACGAATTGCGTGTATACCGGGCCGGCGGTCGCCCGGACCAGGCCGGATACCAGACGATCCTTGCCGGGCCGGAACACCCTGACTACGCGAATTTCTGTCCCGCGCCCGGTCACGGGCTCGGATTCAATGACCTGAAAGTCATCGAGTTGAGAAACGTGCTGGCGGGCATTGCCGACGGTCGGGAGATCTATCCGAATTTCGAAGAGGGGTGGCGCGTTCAAGCGGTTGTCGACGCCATCGAGGAGTCCCACAGGAACCGGTGCTGGACATCGCCGGCTACGACGCTGCCGTCGGTGCCGGCGAGATCGGTTGCGCGGACGGCAGCGAACCAGGCGGGGAGACAATGACGTTACACATCACGGAAAATCGAGGCGGATTTGCCAGCGGCCAGACAACGGTTACCCGTTACGACGACGAACAGGACAACACCGGCATCTCGCTGGCCATTCTAAAACTGGCTGCGGGCCAAACCGTTCAGCTTGACGTCGAGGTGGAAACAGCCTGGCTGCTCATGCACGGAAACGTGCATGGCAGGGCCGGCGGCCGGGAGTTCGCGCTCGAACGCACCTCGTTGTTCGATGAATCGTCGAGCTGCATTCATGTATCCGCGAATACCGCGGTCGAGATTCACTGTACCGCGGAAACGGAGTTCACCGTTTACCGTTGCGACAACAGGCGGGAGTTCGAGGCGCGGGTCTACCGCCCCGACGGCGTTGCCAATGAGCCGCGCGGCAAGGGACTGGTGAACGACCGCTGCCTCCGCTACGTGCGCACGATATTCGATGGAACCAACGCACCGGCCGGGGCGGAACTGGTGCTCGGAGAAGTCGTTACCTTTCAGGGCGGCTGGTCGAGCTATCCACCGCACCACCATCCGCAGCCGGAGATCTATCACTACCGGTTCACCGAGCCGCAAGGCTATGGTCACGCGGAACTCGGCGATGCGGTTCTGAAAGTCAGGAACTACGACACGGTGAAGATTCTCGACGAAAAGGATCACGCGCAGTGCACGGCGCCGGGCTATGGAATGTACTACTCATGGGTCATCCGGCATCTTCCCGGCAACCCGTACACAGTCCCGGAATTCACCGAGGAACATGCCTGGGTCATGAATCCCGAGCGCCGTTTCTGGGACCCGGAGAGGTAGTACCTTCAGCGTGAACAAATGGCTGACGAAACGATCCCTCAGACCGGCACGATGACGCTCGGCGGCCGCACACCCGGCCCGGTTGACGCCGGCTCCTCGCGGTCAGGAGGTCTGGATGTCATCTGCATGGGCCGCGCGGCCGTCGACCTGTACGGGCAGCAGGTCGGCGGACGGCTCGAAGACATGCAGAGTTTCGCGAAATACCTGGGCGGTTCATCGGCAAACCTCGCCGCCGGCCTGGCGCGGCTGGGAGTCCGTTCATCCATGTTGACCCGGGTCGGCGACGAACAGATGGGCCGGTTCGTTCGTGAAGCACTGGCCTCGGAAGGCGTGGACGTGAGCCGTGTGGTCACCGACCCGAGGCGTTTGACGGGCCTCGTCATCCTCGGCATCAGCGGCGAAGATTCGTTCCCGCATATCTTCTACCGCGAAAATTGTGCCGATCTCGCCATCGAGCCTGACGATTTCGACGAGGACTACATCGCTTCCAGCCGGGCACTGGCCGTTACAGGCACGCATCTGTCGACCCCGCACAGCAGGGAGGTGGTATTACAGGCGGTTCGTTTCGCCAGACGCAACGATGTAAAAGTCGTTCTGGATATCGACTATCGGCCGGTTCTCTGGGGGTTGGTCGCACCGGGGAGCGGCGAGCAGCGATTCGTCGTTTCCGATGCGGCGACCGGGTCAATGAGAGCGTTGCTGCCTGAATGCGACCTCGTGGTGGGGACGGAGGAGGAAATCCGCATCGCCGGCGCGGCGGACTCCACCATCGATTCCTTGCGCAATATTCGCGAGCGCTCGGCAGCCGCAATCGTCGTCAAGCGGGGTGCGACCGGTTGCAGCGTTTTCGACGGCGCCATTCCAGCGGACATCGATTCAGGCATTTCGGTCGCTGGAGTCGAAGTCGATGTTTTCAATACGCTGGGAGCGGGCGATGCTTTCCTGAGCGGATTTCTGCTTGGCTGGCTCGACGGCGCTGCCTGGAGCGAATGCGGCGCCCTGGGCAATGCCTGCGGCGCTCTGGTGGTATCGCGCCACGGATGCACGCCCGCGATGCCGACCAAAGCGGAACTGGAGAACTATCTTGCTCGAGCGGCCGGGATCCGCCGGCCCGATCAGGATAGCGAGATCGCCTACTTGCACCGGGTCAGCGTGCGCCGGAGAGCGCCGGAGCAGATGTTCGTTCTGGCATTCGATCAGCGCAGACAAATGGAAGATATCGCTTCGGATTACGAGTCGACGGATGCCGACATTCGGCGGTTCAAGTCGATTGTCTGCATGGCCGCCGAGCGAGTCAGTCAGGGCAATATCGGCAGCGCGGAACTCGGCGTCGTTGTCGATGAGCGCCATGGCGACGCCGTGCTGTCACGGATGACCAACGAAGGATGGTGGATCGGGCGCCCGGTGGAGATACCCGGCTCCCGACCCGTTCAGTTCGAGCCGAGAAACAACATGGGATTGCCGCTCATGAGCTGGCCCAGGTCGCATGTGGTCAAGTGCCTCATTCGCTATCGTCCCGACGACCCGATCGAGTTGCGGCTCGAGCAGGAACAACTCGTTTGCCAGTTGCATGCCGACTGTGTCGACCTCGACCGGGAGATGCTTCTCGCTGTCGTTTCGCCGTCAGGCGATGAGACCGACGACGATTGCACGGTTGCGAATGCGATCAGGCGCTTCTACAACCTCGGAGTAGTCCCGGCCTGGTGGCAACTGGAACCCCAGACCGCTGACGCGTGGCGGGAAATCGGCGATGTCATCGAGGAACGGGATCCATACTGCAAGGGTGTCCTGGTATTCGGTGCGCCCGGGAACGATCTGGCCGGAAGTTTTCGAGTGGCTGCGCCCAACCCGGTTTGCAAAGGCTTCGCCGTTGGCGAGAGTATGTTCGGCGGCGTGGCGCGCCGCTGGTTTGCGGGCGAAATGAGCGACGGCGAGGCAGCCGGCGTCATCGCCGGGAATTTCGAGTGCGCAATCGGTATGTGGAGGAATGCGGCCCGGCCGGCATCGGGCGAGAGCCTGCCGCCCGGGGTCGGCTGAATAATCCGGGGGTCGATGTGTCCGACAAAGTCAGGCTCACCATGGCGCAGGCATTGGTTCGCTATCTGCTGGCGCAGCGAACGATCGTGGACGATCGCGAAGAGGCGCTGTTCGGCGGGATCTTCGCGATATTCGGTCACGGTAATGTCGCGGGACTGGGCGAGGCTCTCCAGGGTTCCCGGGATCGGCTGCCGGTATTTCGCGCACATAACGAGCAGGCGATGGCCCACGCGGCGATCGCGTATGCGAAAGCCATGCGGCGCCGAAGAATGATGGCCTGTACCACTTCTGTCGGGCCGGGCGCCACCAACATGGTGACGGCGGCCGCGGTCGCCCACCTGAACCGTTTGCCGGTGCTCCTGCTGCCGGGCGATGCCTTCGCTTCCCGGCTGCCGGACCCGGTTCTGCAACAGGTCGAGGACTTCTCCGATCCCACCGTTACTGCGAATGACTGCTTCAGGCCCGTGTCGCGCTACTGGGACCGGATTACGCGCCCGGAGCAACTGATGCAAAGCCTGCCCCAGGCGCTATCGGTGCTGACCGACCCCGTCGACTGCGGCCCGGTGACGCTCGCCCTGCCGCAGGATGTACAGGCGCAGGCTTTCGACTATCCCGTATCGTTCTTTCAGCAGTCGCTGCACCGGCCGGTCCGGCAGCCCCCGGACGCCCGGCAGTTGCGCCTTGCCGTCGAACTGATCGGCGGGGCGCAGCGGCCCCTGATCGTCGCCGGCGGGGGCGTTCACTATTCAACGGCCTGTTCGACACTTGGCGAATTCGCCGAACGCCTGCGGATTCCGGTCGCCGAGACCCAGGCCGGCAAGGGCGCCTTGCCCTGGACCCACCCCTACAACGTCGGGGCGATCGGAGTGACCGGGTCGGCAGCGGCGAACACGCTCGCGGACGACGCCGATCTCGTCATTGCCATCGGTACTCGCCTGCAGGACTTCACGACGGGGTCCGGGCTCCTGATCGGGCGGCCGAATTGCAGCCTGCTCAGCATCAACGTCGCTCGCCACGATCTGGCCAAGCGGTCAGCCGTAGCGCTGCAGGCAGACGCCCTGCATGCATTGGAACTGCTCAGCCGACGTCTGGACAACACGAACCTGGCGCCCGATTGGGTCGAACGAACGCAACGTCTTCGCCGTGCGTGGGACCGTGCCGTAACCGATGCGGTAACGAAACAGAAGGGCAATCTGCCATCCGATGCCAACGTTCTTGGCGCCGTCAACCAGGCGTTCGAAGAAAACGCGGTGGTCGTCTGCGCCGCGGGCGGCCTTCCCGGTGAGCTTCACAAGCTCTGGCGGGCCAGCGACGAGGACGCTTACCACGTCGAATACGGGTACTCCTGCATGGGCTACGAGATCGCCGGCGGACTGGGCGTGAAACTGGCCAAACCGGAAAGAGAGGTGGTTGTCCTGGTCGGCGACGGCAGTTACCTGATGCTGAACTCGGAAATCGCGACCTCGGTCGCCCTCGGCCGGAAACTGATTGTCGTAGTACTCGACAACGGCGGATTCGGCTGCATCGACAGGTTGCAGGCATCCTGTGGCGGCGATGGCTACAACAACCTGTTCGACAGCAGCTATGAAACCCCTGATGCGGCGCCAGGGATCGACTTTGCGGCGCACGCCGCCTCGCTCGGGGCGCTGGCGGAAAAGGCCGACGGTATCGATGCCCTGCAATCGGCCCTCGAGCGCGCCCGTGACGCCGACCGGACCTACCTCGTCGTGATCGACACCGACCCGATAGCGTCCACCGAAGCGGGAGGCGCCTGGTGGGACGTGCCCGTCGCCGAAGTTTCAGACAGCGCCCCGGTCGGCGCGGCTTCCGAGGACTACCGGCAGAAACTGGGCGAGCGTTGAACCAATCGATCAACGTCTCCATTGGCGTCAATCCGATCGCCTGGAGTAACGACGACCTGCCCGGTGTCGGTGGCGACATCGGTCTGGAAACCTGTTTGAGCGAAACGGCCGCCGCCGGCTATGAAGGTATCGAACTCGGCGGCAAGTTTCCCCGCGATGCCGAGCGGCTGGCGCCATTGCTCGAACGCCATGGCCTGTCACTGGTATCGGGTTGGTATGGCGGTCATCTGCTCCTGCGGAACGCCCGCGAAGAAGCAGCCGAATTAAGAAACCACCTCGAGCTTCTGCAACGGATGGGCTGCAGGGTGCTCGTGTTCGCCGAAGTCACCTCCTGCGTACATGCCGACATCGCCGTGGGGGTTTCACGGCGGCCGAGGATGAACCGGGAACAGTGGAGGTTGTTTGCCGCGAGATTGGGCGAACTTGCCAGGATGACGGCGGACCGGGGCGTGCAACTGACGTATCACCACCATGTGGGCACCGTGGTGCAGTCCGCGGCAGACATCGACCTGCTCATGGAAACAACGCGGGACGATGTGCGACTTCTGCTGGACACCGGGCATGCGCTCTACGCGGGCGCCGACCCGGCGGCGATTGCGCAGACCTGTTGCGGCCGAATAGGGCACGTACATTGCAAAGACGTGCGTCGAGCCGTCCTGGAACGCAGCCTGAACAATGACAGCAGCTTTCCGTCGGCGGTGCTGAACGGCGTTTTCACGGTACCGGGGGACGGTTGCGTGGACTTTCAGAGCGTCCTGTCGGCCTTGCGCGAAGCAGACTACGAAGGCTGGCTGGTGGTCGAGGCGGAACAGGACCCAAGCGTGGCGCCTCCGGCCCGGTACGCGAATATGGGTTACGAAAACCTGCAACGCATCATTGTGTCGCTATAGGCGCTCGCGGGTCGTACTCGGAGATTGTTTCCAGACCCATCACCGCCGCAATGCGCTCCCAGGGGACGAGTTTGAAATTCTGGCGCTCGGCCGGCGTGATGTTGCGGCCGTCTTGCGCGATGAACACCCCGTGTGGAAAAGTCGGGCCAAGGTTTGCGCCCGTCACCTCGATGCCGTCCGTTTCGGATACTCCGTCAATGCCGGCCGAACCGTCGGCAACGACGCGAAAGTGCCCGAGATAGTCGTTGTCGCCCTCGCGCCGATACAGCGCAAAGCTGTCGATGCCCTGATCGGAGACGACGAGGTATCCCTCTGTGCCGGCGCCCTCGTAAATGGCCATGCCTTCGATATCGCCGGTTAGATTGCCGCCTGCGATACCGTCCACCATCTTCCTTTCCTCGCCGCCGTTCGGCTCCGCGGAGTACTTCCAGACAGCGACATTTTCTTCACCGAGATAGAGGTCGCCGGTAGCATCGTCCGCTACACAACCTTCGGTTTGCGAGCCGGCGCTGAACTCGCGCACCAACTCGGCGCCAACCCGGCTGTTGCCCGCGTCTTTCAACAACCACTGTTTGACCACGCCGTCCGTGTCATTGACGAACACGTAAAACCGGCCCGACAACGCGCTCTTGTACATGCATAGTCCGTACGGATCGGACATTCCGGTGGCAATCGTACCGTCGGCGATGTCGACCAGGGACCGGGTCGCCGGGTCAATGCCATAGATGCTGATCGAGTCGCTTGTGCGGTTGCTGCCCGTGACGATATCGATCGAATTGCCGTCAAGGCTGAACCCATAGCGAATGTCGACGTTGTTGATGCGGCCGTCCGCGCGTGACTGAAGCAGGCCGCCGCCGAGGTCATAGACATTGATGCCGCGCTTCTTCTGTGAACCGATCACGATGCTCAGTTCGGGGCGCTGGGGGTGAACCCATACGGCCGGATCGTCTGCAGCGTCTCCATGGCTCTCAACCGGATTCGTCTCGACGCTCGGGCGTACGATCGCGGTTGCAGGCGCGGTACGGACCCTGGGGTCGCGTCCCGTGCCCCCGGGCAGACCGAGCGCCGTCACCACATCGCTCCAGGGCAGGATCTTGTAGTTGGTGTTTTCACTGCCGTTGTCGTCATCGGCGAGGACGAGCAACCCGTGGCCGAGTTCGCCGGACAGCGCCATACCGGTCGCCGCCATGCCTTCGGTTTCATCGACAGCGCCGATCGAAGCGCCCGCGCCCACCCTGAACGCACCGAGATGAACGTGCGAGGCCAGGTCGTAGACATGCAGAAGATTCACATCGGCATCGGATACCACGAGATAGCCGCCGCCCGCCTGCAACGCCACGATTGCAACACCCTTGACGTCTCCGTCGTACCGGCCGTGGCGCCCGCCGAGGTCGACAAGTTCGGCTTCGGCATTCGACTCCGGTTCGGCATTCAGCTTCCAGATACCAACGGTCTCCTGCGAGTAATAGATCGCTGATTCTCTATCGTCGACAACGCAATGTCCGGCGCCGTGCCCGACCGGGACGGTTCGGATCTTGCGGCCGGCGACCGTGCCCGCGCTGTCGTGAAGCTCCCACTGCTGGATGGTCCCCGCACCCGCGGCAAAGGCGTAGAACTTGCCGGATAGCGGGCTCCGATAGGTGCAGAGTCCCTCGACTTCGATTTCCGTGAGCATGGGGCGTGACGATATCTGCCGGAGCGCCCGGTTGGATTCGTCCATGCGATAGGCAACAAGCTCGGTCGTGGCGATGTCATGGGCGACGATGAGACTGATGTCCCCACCGGCAAACGGAAAGTTGTAGAGAACGTCGACCAGGCCGATGGGACGGTCCGGCATCACGCCGACCCGTGAGCCGTCCAGACCGTAGACCTCCAGTCCTCCGGCAAGGCCGGAACCGAGGATCAGGCTGTTTGCGGGATTGCCGGCATCGATCAGGATCGCCGGATCGTTCGCGCCGTCGGCCAACGTGGCCGTGGTCTGGGCCGCCGCGAACAGATCGACGGGCACGGCTGCTGGCGTGTAGCCGCCGGAACCGGCGGATTGTTGGGGTTGACAGCCGGCAAGCAGTGCGCTGGCCACAAACACTGCCGCTATGATTCTCATGCAGGATTTGTTCTCATTGCCTGCCCGCGATTATGGGGGAAAACAAAACGGATGTTCGATCTTTTGGCCATTTCGGGAATGAACGCTCCTCAACCGGGCGGCCGCCAGTCTGGCTGCCCGGGTTGGCGGTTGATCAGGGGCTGCGCGCACAGTGCGTAAACTCGCTTTCTGCCTGTGCCTTGCCGCGGTAGTTTCCGCGTGCGGCAAACCGGAAACACAGACTGAAACCACGGGTGAATCGGGCGCCGGTTTTGGTGTGCTGATCTTCGGTGACAGCGGATACCACCTGAACTACCCGGACGAGGACGACTATACCGATGTGTTGACGGCGGACGAATTCCTCGCCAACGAATACGAAGACTGGATTGACGACAAGCGGCCCCCGGACGAATACGAGGCGCGGCCGGGCGAGGTTTCTCCGGTGACCGGAGGGGTTGTTCCGGCCACCGGCATGCAGCGGATATCGGCGGCCATGAAAAACTACTGCAGCGACTTCGACACCTGCGACTTCGGCGTGATGCTGGGCGACAACATTTATCCGAACGGCGCGACGCTGGGCGCCGATGGATTCGATGACGCCATGCGATTCAAGGACATTCTCGGCGATCCATTCGGCAGCCTGGTGGACGATCCGGAGAACTATGTAACCTACGTGACGCTGGGCAACCACGACTGGAATACATCCCGGGCAGGCGGCTTCGCCCAGATCGAGTACCTGAGAAACCACGACGGATTCCACAGCGGCGGGCCGTTCTATTCGATACGGCCGCCGGCCACCGACGGGGACGTCGAACTGTTCGTCGTCGATACGAGCATGATGCTGGCTTCCATGACGGTCAGCAAGGATCGACTGAACGACGACGGTTCGGAATCCTCGACCGATGAAATCGAAGAACCGGGCTATTCCGTCCAGCCTTTGACCGAGGACGAACGAAACATGCACGTCTGGCTGGAAGACGCACTCGAGTCGTCGGACGCGAGATGGAAACTGGTCATCGCGCATCACCCGATCTGGTCTTCCGCGGGCAGCAAATTCGAACAGGCGCGTACGCTGCGCAAGGCGATACTTCCTGCCCTGTGCCGCTATGCGGATGCCTACCTCGCCGGCCATGAACATACGCTGGAAATCCATACTGACAACTGCGCGGCCGCGCTGGGCCGGCCCGCGGAAAGGCCCCTGGTGCAGATCGTCTCCGGCGCCGCCGCCAAACAACGTCCGACCCACACGAGCTTCATGCGGCACCAGGAACGCAAGTACCCGGAACACACCACGGTCTGGGCCGAAGGACTGCTCTGGGGCTTCGCTCACCTGCGAATTGTCGGCGACCGCGCGAAGGTCTCGCTGCTGTCGATACCGGACGACGGGTCCGCGGACGTTTCCGTCGATTTCGAATACGAGTTCGATCGCAGATCGCAGTTCGGCTACGGGGAATCATGACGGCAGTCGCCTCCTTTCTCGCCTTCACCGCCACCGTCGCGGGTATTTCGTGGTGGATGACCCGAAAGGACAGAATGAATACGCCGGAGGCTTATTTTCTCGCCGGGCGCAGTCTCACCGCCTGGGTCATCGCCGGGTCGCTGATGCTGACAAACCTGTCGACGGAGCATCTTATCGGCCTGAATGGAGACGCGTTCAATCACACCATTGCCGTCATGGCATGGGAAACCACGGCCGCGATCGCGATGGTGCTGACGGCCCTCTACTTCTTGCCGAAGTACCTGCGCATCGGCCTGACCACGATTCCGGAATACCTGTCGCTGCGATTTGACGGTCAGACTCGATTTATCGCCACGGCTTTGTTCCTGTTTTCCTATGCGATCGCCATCCTGCCGGTGGTACTGCTGTTCGGCGCGGCTGGACTGGAGAGCCTGTTCGACGTCTCCGCGAGCCTGGGACTGACGGCGACGCAATCGAAAGTCCTGATGGTTTGGGGAATCGGCACGCTGGGCTCGCTTTATGCCATCTTCGGGGGGCTCAAGGCCGTTGCGATTTCCGACACGATCAACGGCGTCGGCTTTCTGCTGGCAGGACTGCTGATACCGGCGCTGGCGCTTTACGCGGTCGGCGACGGCGACATTGCCGCTGGTTTCGAGGTGGTTTACACCGAGGAACACGAAAAATTCGATATCACAGGCGATGAGCCGGGATCCTTCCTGCCGTTCGGGGTATTGTTTACGGGCATGGTCATCAATCAGATTTTCTTCTGGTGCACCAATCAATCGATCATTCAGCGAGCGCTGGGGGCCAGAAATCTGAAAGAAGCCCAAAAAGGCGTGCTGATTGCCGCGGTATTCAAAATACTCGGCCCGATCGCGATCGTGCTTCCCGGGGTCATCGCCTATCACATGTTCAAGGAGTCTCTGACCGGCGATCAGTACCTGCAAGCCTATCCGCTGCTGGTGAAGACCGTACTCCCAACGATGCTCACGGGAGTCTTTGCCGCGGTCATGGTCGGCGCGGTTTTGAGCACGTTCAACAGCGTGTTGAACAGCGCCGCGACGCTCTACGGCAACGGGGTGCACAATCAATTGATCAGCAGGCGGCTGTCAGCGCGCGCTCAGGTACGCGTCGGCAGGTGGTGCAGTGCGATCCTCGCGGTTGCAGCGATGGCCATGGCGCCGATGATCGATACGTCAGGCAGCCTGTACATTTATCTGCAGCAGATCAACGCGACGTTCTTTGGGCCGATGCTGGCGGTGATTCTGTGTGGTTTGATGACGACAAGCGTGTCCGCCCCGGCCGCCAAGGTGGGATTGGTTGCCGGGCCCGTGGTGTTCTACCTCCTGAATTTTGCGTTCGGCGATGAGTATCAGCGCCTGGTCCAGACGTGGTTCGGGCTTGCCGAGCCGATTCACTTTCTCCACACGCTGGCCGTTGTATTCGTAATCACGATTCTGCTGATGATCGGGATCAGCTTTTTGCGGCCCGCGACCGAATCCGCTGAGCGCGAAATCGATGCAATGCCGCAGGCCGTGGACCTGACTCCCTGGCGATACTCCAGGGTTGCCGGAGTCCTGATCACCGCAACCGCAATTGGCTGCTACGTCATTCTGGCGCAGTAGGCACGGCATGGATATGCCGGGCCGAACCAGGTGGGAACGCATGGCCGGAGCCTGTGCATGAGCGATTCGGCACGAACCCGGCTGCCCCACTGTTGCATCCTACCTGAAATGGGATTTAAGATGCCCGAAATGGGTATTCTACGGACGAGAACTTCACGCTCGGACCGTCGCAAGGTGGCGGCGGAGCGGGTTGATCGGCGGACAAGCCTTGCCGACGCGCTCTTTACCACTACCCAGCAACGTGTTCTGTCGCTGTTGTTCGGTCAGCCCTCGCGTAGTTTCTTTGCCAGCGAGTTGATCGAACTGACCGGCTCTGGCTCGGGCGCCGTGCAGCGCGAACTCCAACGCCTCGCCTCTAGCGGCCTGGTCACCGTGATTCGCGTTGGCAAACAGAAACACCATCAGGCCAATCCCGATTCCCCGGTGTTCGAAGAGTTGCGTGGCTTGGTGCTCAAAACGGTTGCGATGGCCGAACCGATCCGCGAAGCCCTTGAGCCGCTCGCCAATCGGATCGTATTGGCGTTGCTGTACGGCTCGGTCGCGAAGGGCGCTGATACCGCGGCGAGCGATATAGATCTGTTGGTCGTCGCGGACCAAGTGATGCTTGAGGACATCTACTCGGCGCTTGCACCCGTCGAAACGGAGTTGCGCCGCAAGATCGACCCGACTTTGTATACGGCAAAGGAATTCACGGAAAGGAAGGCTGCCGGCAGCGCTTTCCTCACCCGTGTGCTCGGCGATGAGCATCTGGTCCTGATCGGCACCGAAGATGAGTCATCCGCAGCTTGATAACCTGGTCCGGACAGGCAAGCTAAACACCGAGCCGGCCGCCGCAGGTGAACTACGGGGCTTGGTACGTTCGGGCATTCGACGTCTGGGCGACGCTACATTCGAAGAGTTGAGCCTGGAAGGCCGTTTCGACCTCGCCTACAACGCGACTCATGCGCTGGCGCTCGCGGCATTGCGTTATCGGGGTTACCGGTCCCAATCGCGTTATTTGGTCTTTCAGTGTCTGCAGCACACCATCGGCCTGCCGCAGGAACAATGGCGGGTGCTGGACCAAGCCCATCGCAAACGCAACCGCGCTGACTACGAGGGGGAGATGGATATCGACGAGCAACTCGTTGCCGCACTGATGCGGGTCGCAAGAGAGGTGGCAGTGCATCATTCGCTGCAGGAAATTGGGTAACGTCTTCCGATGAGGCTACGCGCTCGAAAGAATCAATTGTCGTTGAACAAACGCCTGTTCAAGTTGCCCGACTATCGACTGCTACTTCCCCTGAGTCCGGAAGATACGTCAGGGCTACGAGAGCCTCCACGTTCGGATCACTTATCGACTCGCGCGTGAAAACCGGCAGATTGCTTCCCTCATGGCGTGCGGACGGAGTTACCAACGCGTCGATTTCCAAGCGTTTGGCCTCTGCGCCGAGCTCGTTGCAAAACGTGTAGTCACTCTCATGGACCAAGTCGGGCCACTCCTTGATCTTCGGACGAAGGTCTTTCTCGATACCGTCAAACTCGCAACTAAACCGCTGATAGTGCGCAGTTCGAGGATGCCCAGGCTGTCCGATAATAGTCGGCAACCAATGCCGAACCTCTGCCTCGGCAGTCGCGGAGTCCAAGGAACTGTAGAAGACAGGGAACGAACCATCCGAAAAGCGAGTCTTTCTACGAAGTTTGTGTTTTCGCCGGAACGGGGCGTCGCATATCTCTTCCAGATTGGCGCCTTGGCTGCGCTGCTCCAACAGTTCTAGCAATTCTTCCGTGGCTTGGTCGTCAAGTCCGAGTTCCGCGAGGAAATCGCTATCCGGCGGGATCGCCGTCAAGCGGAATATTTGGCGGCGACTGGGTTGCTTGCGTAAATTTTGCAGCACTCCTAACGCCCCGCAGCGGTGTCAACATATTCCCTGGCCAGCAAGAGATCTTCAATCGATCCTTCCAGCATTAGTGAAAGAGGCGTCTTGTTATCCAACAATGAGTGAGGTTCCCGCAACCACTCATTCTCAACATCCAGGTCTTGAAACAACGACCAGAGAGTTTTCCGGATCGAAAACAAATGCGATATTCTATCTTGGGTATCACGGCCTCGAAGCTGTTCGTTTCCATCCAGTATGGTGGCAACATGATCGGCGTCAGTAAGATCGAAACCCAGCAGTCCCACCGCGTTTTGTCTCTCCAAGCGCCAACACTCCAGAAGTTTCAGGACGAACTGAATCGGCCCCGTCAGACGAGTCGTCGTTTCGATAGTAGCTTGATCCCCGCTTGTACTAGGCGATCCGGGTGATCGCCATTTGAGGATCATTGGACTTACTTCTGGTCGGAACTCGTCCACAACCAGGCCAACGCGCTCCGCCCCGGGCACTGCTGTTCCCACATCATCATCGGGCACGCGCTCCAGATTCTCCGAAGCGGTACTTTCGAGGCGTCGAACATGGCACCTCACCGCTTGGATATTGCGATACTGCCTACTTGCCAGATTGGACTCCGACGAATGTCCTCTAGGACCAGTCTGACCGTGCATCGCTTCCATTAGTTATGCTCGCGTGAGCCGAAAATCGGAACGAATATCACGGATCCGTCGATTCCCTTGCCTCCATTGTCGCCAACTTCAAATCCTGAACCGCCGCGACCGCCCCTGCCTCCGTTTCCTACGCCAACGTCAAAGAGGTCTCCAACCGACAAATGCTCAAGTTCCACGGTGAGTGTTTCTCCCGGAAATCCTTGACCGCCATTTCCGCCGTTCGACACTATCTGGCCTTTGGATCGTTTAACGCGTGCGCCCTGGCCGCCCTTTCCACCAGCCCCAAAGCGACACCCAACGCCATCCTTACCCTTGACCGGGTTCCCATCGCTCAAGCCACCCCCGTCGCCTCCCGCACCGCCGTTCCCACCGGAAGCTTGGTACTTCTGCTCTCCGAAGGTCAGTGTGGTCACACCGCCACCGCCGCCACCATCGCCTCCTCCGCTGCCGTATAGATTCAGCCCCTGGATGTAGAGAGCGCCCCCACCGCCGCCGCCACCGCCGGCAGCACCGGTGACGATGGCCAGCCCGCGTGCGGTGCGCCACGGCCACTCGAATGTACCGCTCTTTGCAATTCGTCTTAGCCCGTCATTCGGCATGCCCTTACTCCGTCTACCCTTTCACCGTTTGCGATGTTGCCGAGTCTCTTGAACGAATAGACACCTCGATGATCAAACCCGCGCCCACGAATGCCCAAATCGGCGGGCTTTTCGGTAGTCTGGCGGTGCTAGATGCTGATTTCAAGCACTCACCCATGTGCCTCTCTCCTTAACGGCTCAGCCCAAAAATCGATTCTTGCGGACCTGACCACCGCCGAGGCCGAAGTGACGTCGATGCAAGAACAGTTGAAAGGAATCCTGGCGGAGGCGCTGGTACGATCACGTCGTGGAAGGGCACCGTTTGCCGTTGAAGTGGGAGGTTTGGGCATGCCAGCCGCCGAGGCTCTGCGCGATGCCATGGGTCGTCCTGATCGATCCGGCACATCCGATTCCTGGTAGTCGGTCTTCCGCTTACCCGATCTGCCGGCGTTTCAGGAAGAAAGCATAGGACTCGGGGAGAATCTCAAAAGGATCGGGGTGCCCCAGGTGGCGGGCCGCGTGGAAAACGAAGTTCGGATCTTCCAGCAACTGCCTGCCCATGGCCACCAGGTCCGCGCTTTCGGAATCGATAACGTCGTTTGCCTGATCGGCTTCAACGATCAGGCCGACCGCCATGGTGGGCATGTTCGCGCCCTCGCGAACCGCCCGGGCGTAGGGCACGAGGTAACCGGGCGACGGGCTCGTATTTGCCCGGCCGGATGGCCCGACGATGCCGCCGGAGGAACAATCGACCAGGTCCACACCCCCGGCTTTCAGGGCGGACGTCAGGCGCACCGTATCGGCGACGGTCACCCCGTTCTCGAATCCATCGACCACGGAGGTACGGAAGAAGAGCGGCATCGAATCCGGCATCGCCGAGCGCACCGACTCCGCAACGCGCAAAGGAAAGCGCATCCGGTGTTCGATTTCGACGCCTCCCCATTCATCCTCACGGCGATTTGAAATGGGTGAGAAGAAACTGTTCACCAGGTAGCCGTGGGCGCCATGGATCTCGATGAAGTCGAATCCCGCTTGCACCGCTCTTCGCGCCGCGGCCGCGAAGGCATCGATCATCGCGTGGATCTCGTCGGGCCGCATTGCCCGCGGCACGGGCCAGTCTTTCGTCATCGGCAGCGCGCTTGGGGCGATGATTTCCCAGGCTGCGGCGGGGTCGAAGTCCGCCAGCGGCGCCGCCCCGTCGAGCGGCACCGCGGCGCTGCCCTTGCGCCCCGAATGGCCGATCTGAATGCCGACCGGAATGCCCTGATCGTGATAGATGGAAACGATTCTGGACAGGCCGTCGATGTGGCTGTCCAGATAGATGCCGAGGCATCCGTGGGTGATGCGGCCGGTTCTCGTTACCGCGCTCGCCTCCACACAGGCGCCGCCGGGGCCGGCCAGGGAGAACCGGCCGTGGTGGGCGAAGTGCCAATCCACCACATGCCCGTCTTCCGCGCAGTACTGGCACATGGGCGTGACGAAAACGCGGTTCCTGAAGCGGACACCGCGCAGCGCCAACGGCCGGAAGAGCGCCGGCAAACGGGCTTCGGAGGTGATGTCAGCGTTGGGCCGTGCGCCGGATATCGACTGCTTCGTCATCAAGGCCGGTTTCGGACATCATGCGGTGCGCATAGGACTCGACTTCATGCATCGAGGGCAACATCTTGTCCAGCCGGTGCACGCCCTCCTGGCCAAGCTGCTCGAACCGGGTCAGGGGCGCGCGCACATCGCCCACCGGATACCCGGCGGCGGCCGCGAGTGCTTTCGAATAGCACTGGTGCCCGTAGGTCGGGTGGCCCTCGGCGATGACCCTGCTGATTGCCTCGGCAAGCTCCTGGATATGCTTGGCCTCCTCGATCCGGCCCGCGGTCAGAAAATCCCACATGCGCGCAGTCGAGTAGGGTATGTAGTTGCCGAAGGGGTTGACGTAGCCCACCGCGCCGAGCAGGAAGCTTTCCACCGGGCGCTCCCCGGCGAACACGTTCATGACGCCATGGGTCTGTTCGGCGATATCGAACACCCGGCCCACATCCATGCTGGCTTCCTTGATGTAGCGGATGTTGTCCAACGCCCCGGTGAGCCTCGCCACGAATGCCGCCGACATGTCGACGTTGGAGGTGAACGGGTTGTTGTAGAGCATGATGGGTATCGAGACGGCCTCGCAGATGGCCCGGTAATAGGCGAAGATCTCGTCCTCGGTGGGCGTGTAGTAATAGGGAGGTATGATCATCAGGCCGTCGGCCCCCAGGTCCTCCGCTTCCCGGCTGTAACGGACGGCGTTGGGAGTATGGGCGTTCATGGTGCCCACCAGCACATCCATGCGCCCCTTGACGTGTTCCACGGTGGTGCTGACGAGCGCGCGCCGCTCCACATCGTTGACGGTGAGAAACTCCCCGGTCGTGCCGAGGATGATGATGCCGGGAACATCGCAGGCGAGTTGCCAATCGAGGAAGCGCTTCAGCGAATCGATGCAGATGCGGCTGCCATCCTCGGTGAAGGGTGTGACCGAAACGGTATAGCTCCCGCGGAATTGTCGAGACATGGGACGCCCTCCCCTGGTTCTCTGGCGGTTTCCTTTCCCGGTAGAATCGAGGCAGACTTGCCTTGCTGGTTTGGCTCGCTATGCGCACAAACGTTAGCATAGAGGACAAAACAAAGTCCACCGATTCGCCCGGTATTCCGCGCCGTGCCGCGGCTTTACGCCTGCTTCACGGTGCCTTGCCCGGCTGCCCGCGACCGCCGGGCGGCGGGGCTGTTCCCGCATGACCGAAGCGGGCGACGTAATCGTCATTGGCGGCGGCATCGCCGGGTGCTCCACGGCGTATTACCTGGCCGCGGACGGCGTGCCGGTCACCCTGCTCGAGCGTTTCGAGCCTGGCGCCCTGGCTTCGGGAGCCAACGCCGGCAGCCTGCACGCCCAGCTTCCGCCGGAACCGGTCCTGACCCTGGGTGAGAAGTGGGCGAGAGGCTTTGCGCCCGCTCTGCCCCTCTTTATCGAATCCATTGCGCTCTGGCGGGAAGCAGCCGCATCGCTCCCCTGCGACCTCGAGGTTTCCCTGGACGGCGGCCTGGTCGTCGCGTCCAATGCCGCGGAGATGCGAATGCTCGAAGCCAAGATCCGCCTGGACCGGGCAGCGGGTCTCGAGATGGAACTGCTCGGCGCAGGGGATCTCCGCGAGCGCGCGCCCTATATTTCCGTGGGCAAGATCGGAGGCGTCTTCTGTCCGATCGAAGGCAAGGCCAATCCGCTGGTTGCGGCGCCGGCCTTTGCCGCTGCCGCACAAGCGCTGGGAGCCCGCATTGAAACGGGTTGTCCGGTGACGGCCATCCGTCGTTCCGGCGCCGTTTTCGAGGTCGAGACCCCGCGAGGCGGCTACCGGGCGCCGCGGCTCGTCAATGCGGCCGGCGCTGAAGCCGGGCCTGTCGCCGGTCTGGCGGGCGCGAGGCTCGAATACCAGCGGTTTCTGCAGCAGTTGATCGTCACGGAACGGGCGGCCCCCCTGATCGATTGCCTGATCTACGCAGCGGGCGAGCGCTTGACCCTGAAGCAGACCAGGGCGGGAACGATAGTGATCGGAGGCGGCTGGTCAGCCGGTCGGGACCAGCGCGGTTTCGCCCGGGTATTGCGGACATCCCTGTCGAACAACCTGCGCGTCGCCCTGGAGGCGGTACCGGCGCTCGCTTCGTTGCGGGTGGCGCGCACCTGGGCGGGGGCGGTGAACGCCAGCGCAACCTGGCGACCGCTGGTCGGGGAAATGCCGGGGGCGCCGGGCCTCTTCGTCAACTGGGTGCCCTGGATGGGGTTTAGCGGAGCGTTGGCGGCAAGCCGCATCGTTGCGAGCCAGGTGCAGGGCCGCACTCCCCGGGCCGAGTTCGACGTTTCTCACTTCGCGCCCTAGGTTTCCTGGCGAGGGGGGAGGGCGCCTGCAAACAGCGTCGGGACACCGGGATGCGGGACAAGGGCGGCCGGCCGTTCATTCGCCGGCCTGGGTTGTTGTTGCTCAATGCCGGAGAATCGATGAAACGAACTCCCGGGTGCGCCCCTGCCGGGGCGTGTCGAATATCTGCGCCGGCGGTCCGCATTCGATCAGGCGCCCCTCGTCCAACATGGCGACCCGGGTCGAGACTTCGCGAACGAAAGCCATCTCGTGGGAGACGATGAGCATCGTGATGCCTTCGTTGGTGAGCGTGCGGATGGTTTCCAGGACCTCGTTCACCCGCTCCGGGTCCAGCGCGGCGGTCACCTCGTCCAGCAGCAGGATCTCCGGACGGGTAGCGAGCGCCCGGGCGATGGCGACACGCTGCTGCTGTCCGCCCGAGAGCTCCTCGGGATAGGCGTGGCGCTTGTGCGCCATGCCGACCTTTTCGAGCAGTGCCGCGGCTTCCCGTTCGGCCTGTTTGCGGGGGCGTTTCTTGATCTTGACCGGCGCCACCGTGACGTTGCGCATGACCGTCATGTTCTGGAACAGGTTGTATTCCTGGAAGACGATGGACATCTTCTCGCGCAGCGTTCGCAACCTTCGGCGGCTCCCGTAGTCGATCCTTTCTCCGGCGATGAAGACCTCGCCCCCGCTTGGCGGCGTCAGTCCGATCAATACCCGCAGCAGTGTGCTCTTTCCCGACCCGGACGGCCCGATGACGCTCAGTACTTCGCCCTGGTCCGCAGCCAGGCTAACGTCTTTGAGAACCTCTTCGGAGCCGTATTTCGACGACAGGCTGACGATATCAAGATGCGGCAAGGCGCTGCTCCAGACGGGCCGCCGCGCGGCTCAAGGGATACGACAGGACGAAATAACACACCAGTATGGCGCCGAAGCCAAGCAGCGGCGAGAATCCGCGATTGACCAGCATCTTGCCGGCAAAGGTCAGCTCGATGACACCGAGTTGCGATGCGAGCGAGGTGTCCTTGACGAACATCACCACGAATGCCGCCGCGGGCGGCAGGATGACCTTCCAGGACTGCGGCAGGGTGACCATGATCAGGGTCTGCAGCGCGCTGAAGTTCAGCGTGTGCGCGCCTTCGAGCTGGCGGCCGGGTACGGATTCGAGGCCGGCCCGGATGATCTCCGAAAGGAAAGCTGTCGACAGCAGGCAGACGGAGATGGTGGCGATGCCGAGCAGCGATGTGCCCGGCAGCAGGGGTTCGATCACGAACAGCACGATGAACAGGATCACCAGGAAGGGGATGCGCCTGAATGTCTCCACGTAGGCGATGGCCACCAGGCGCAACGGCATCAGCAGCGCCGACCGGGATCCGCGGAGCACCGCGATCGCCGTGCCCAGTACGAAGCCGGTTGCGCAGCCCACGACGGTCATGCCGAGCGTGCGGCCCATGGCCTGCAGGATGAACACCAGGTTGTGGGGATTGAAGAAGGCCGGGGCCTGCGCGATGAGCGTATCGAGCATCAGAACACCTTCGCCTTTACCCGGAACAGCCAGCGCCCCGCGAGGGCCAGCGATGCGCTAGCGAACACCGTGAGGACGATATAGATCACCGCCACCACCGCGAATGTCTCGATACTGCGCAGGTTCGCGGTGCTGACGTTGATGGCTCGCCCGGTCAACTCCTCCACGCCGAACAGAGCCGCCAGGGAACTGCCGAGCACCAGCCAGATAAAGAAATTCGACAGCGGCGCGTAGATGGTTTTCGCGGTGTGCGGCAGCATCACGTAGCGCACCAGTTGCAGGCGCGACATGCCGAGCGTCACCCCGGCGTCCATCTCGGATTGCCGCACCGAGACGATCCCCGCGCGGATGATCTCCGTCAGGTAGGCCCCTGCGTTCAGTACCAGGCCGATCAATACGGCGGTCATCGGGCCGAGCAGTATGCCGGCATCGGGCAGGGCGTAGTAAAGCAGGAAGATCTGCACCAGCGCCGGCGTGTTGGTCAGCGCGGTCACATAGCTGGAGGCCGTCTTCCTGAGTGCCGGGCCGCCGTGTACCTTGGCCAGCGCGCCGCCGAGTCCGATGACTGCGCCGCCCCAGAACGAGATGAACGCGATTTCCAGGGTGACCAGGGCGCCGCCGAGCAGGTAGGGAATTTCGGTGAGCACTTCCGAGAACTGGAAGGTGTAATCCATCGCGCGGTGTCTGCGGCGGACTAGCCGGCCGCCTCACGAGCAGTTATTGTCAAAGTACTGAAAGATCGTTGCGTAACAAACTGAAATTTCTTGAAAACATTTGTGGCGTCGTTCGCGTTTCCAGTGCGCATCCGTGCTTTCAGGTCAGCGCAACCGGATGTCAGAAGAAGGGATCGGGCTTGACCGGCGCGGCCATCGGCGTTCCGTACCACTGACGCCAGGCCGCATCGATGTAGCCCGAAGCGTGCAGGTCGTAGAGCAGGGCGTTCAGAAAGTCGCGCAGGGCGTAGTTCCCCTTGCCGACGCCGATGCCGCACCAGGCCACGTAAATCGGGTCGTCGAGCACCCGCCAGCGGACGTTTGGATAGTTCGCGGTAAAGCGCAGGAAGAAGTCCACGTTCTCCACCAGCGCATCCGCCCGGCCCTGGGCGATGGCCCTGATGGTGTCCGGATTGCCGTCCACCAGCAGAACCTTGGGTTTCGGCAGGCGTTCCTTAAGCAGGGAAACCGACAGGTTGCCGCGCATGTTGACCAGGGTGATCTCCTCGCGGTTCAGCTCCTCCCAGGACGCGATGTCGATCTCATCGGTAGTGATGACGCCCATGGATTCCGAATGCAGCGGCACGGTGTAGCTGATCAGCTTCGCCCTCGCGGGGGTTCGGGTCATGGCGCCCAGTGCGATGTCGATTCGGTTCGAAACCAGGAAGGGAACCCGTTGGGCCGTCTGGGTGGTCACGAATTCCACGTCCACCGCCAGGGCCTTGCCGATTCGATTGCCGATATCGATGTCGAATCCCTCCAGTCGATTGGTCAGGCTGTAGGAACTCATCGGCGGGAAGTTGGGATTGACGCCGATGCGGATCGTGCCGTCGCTGATGATGTCGTCCAGGTCGCGCGCGAGAGCGAAAGGCGCGGCCAGACAAAGCATTACGGCGGCTGCCGAGGCGATTACAGGGGAGAGTTTGCGCATCGTCGCAATCCGTTGACAGGGTGTGAGCGAGAACCGGCAGGGAAGGTTGGTCCGCATGATTGACATTGCGCGCGATGCGAGCTAGCGCACATAGCTCGCGCCGTTCACGTCGAGCGTCGCTCCGCACAGATGGCGGCAGCGGCCCCCGGCGAGGTAAGCCACCAGTTCCGCCACTTCCGAGGGAGGCACCCATTCGCCCATCGCGAGCCCGGCGGTAACCTGTTCGGCGCCGCCCTGGGTCGCGGCGAACTGTTCGGAGAGCCGTGTGTGCACAACTCCGGGGGCCACTACATAGGCCAGGATGCCCTGGGCAGCATAAGCCCGCGCAACGGTCTGAGTGGCGGCGTGAATCGCGGCCTTGGAGGCGGCATAGGCGATGTTCGCGGGGTTGGTCGAACCGCGTTGAGCGGACCAGCTCGATACGGTGACGATGGTGCCCCCGTTTCTCTCGAGGAAGTGTGCCACTGCGCGACGCAGCAGGCGCGCCGGCGCCATCACGTTGATCTCGAAAGACTCCTCCCAGACCCTGTCCCAGTCCGTGATTGGTGCGTCGAATCCGCCGCCCCAAAGCATGACGCCGGCATTGTTGACCAGCACATCGATATCGCCGGCCCAGCGTTCGGCGGCATCCCAGAGCGCGTCCACGGCCTCGCGCCGGGTGAAGTCGGCCTGAATCAGAACCTTGCTGATGTTCTCCATGCCGCTGGACGCTCGTTCCGCCCCGTCGCGGTCGGAACCGTAATGCAGGACCAGCCGGGCGCCCGCCGCGCCGAGCCGCTCGGCGATTGCGGCGCCGATCCCTTTCGAGGAACCCGTCACGAGGACGGTTTTATTCGACAGGTCATGCATCGCCAATGCCTTCCCTCACCGGTTGCCAGCCGAACGAACAGGCAGTGCCGGTCTGCGGCCTGGCAGCCCGATCGTTTCGCAAACAATTGTGCGCAGTCGGCGGCGCAGATTGCAAATGCGGCGCGGCGACGCGGGACTTCGCGCTTTCCGGTTGTCAGGGAAGGTCTGATTGTCGTTGCAACGCCTTGCAAGCCCGGATGTTTGCAACCGGCCCGGCCGGCTAGAATGTGCGTTCCCTCAAATTGGTGTTCGCACAGCGCCCAAATCTATTGACTTCAATGGCATGATCGCCCATCTTTGGGCGCGGAACGCGGTAGTCGCCGGCGCGTTGGGAAGTGCGAACTGGACGGCAGCGGCAGGATGCCAGGGCATTCCGGCCAGACGTCGTGTCACCGGCGTGGGGCGATGGTTTCGGGCAGGAATTCAAGCCCGGATACGAGGGAGCGGGCGGCGGCTCGAACACCCAGGCGCAACTCTACGACACGGTCGGCCGGCGCTACTTCATCGGCACGACGGTACGGCTGGGTGCGCGCCAGCCGGCGCCCGTTGGTTGACGAACCGGCCGGCATGCACAAGATAGCATGCCGGCCGGTTATGCTTGAGTCGATGCGCCCGGCTGTGCGAGGTTGGCCAGGCTGCGCGGAACTCGCGAGGCTGCGCGCATCTCACTTTGGGAGGATGACTGGCAATGACTAACGCAACAATCACGCGCCTGGGCAAGGTGGCCGCATTGGGCGTCCTGGTGTGGGTGCTGACGCCGCTCGATGCCGCGGCGGCGCGCCTGGAGGGCATGCCCGGGGGATCGGGCTCATACGGGGATCTCGTGGCCCTGTTCCAGGATTTCCTTGCATGGCAGGACCCGGAGCGGGCCCGGGGCGATAAGCCGATCCAGGATTTCGCCGGCAAGGCGGCCGAGGTCCATCCGGACTACGGCGCCGAAGCCGTGGCGGCGCGCGTCGCGAAAATGGAGGCTTACCAGGAGCGGCTGGCGGATATGGCCGTTGTGGACTGGACGCTCGATCGGCAGGCCGAGTATCTCGCTGTGCGGTCGCGCTTCGACCAACACGAATTCACCCTCAAGGTTACCCGCCCCTGGTCGCGCGACCCCGGCTTCTATGTCGACCGGATGTTGCGGCAGACATTTGCCGCACTGCCGCTGTCGGAGGAGGAAACCGCGGCCTTGCGGGTGCAACTG
This sequence comes from Candidatus Azophilus sp., assembly GCA_965220425.1. Classification (GTDB taxonomy): domain Bacteria; phylum Pseudomonadota; class Gammaproteobacteria; order Pseudomonadales; family Azotimanducaceae; genus Azophilus. The sequence continues at coordinate 2,766,003 of OZ244830.1, forward strand.
CAGGCGATCTCGCTACTGGTCGAACAGGCCATGAACAACCTGACCGAGGTCGCCGCGGACTATGCGGACCTCGCCATATTCAACCTGACCAATGCGGATGGCGTGGGCCATGGCTACCCCTACCGCAAGGCGCCCCCGCCCGGGGTGGTCGGGTGGTATGCCGATCTCCAGGAGCGGGCGGCCGCGCAACAGCCCGAGCTGCAGGGCGACATTGCCGCGGCCAGGCAGTCCGTGGAGACGTTGCGCGACTGGCTGATCGAGAATCGCGCCGATATGACCGGCCTGGGCGGGGTTGGCGAGGACAAGTTCAACTGGTATCTGAAGCACGTCAAGCTCATGCCGTACACGACGGACCAGATCGTCACGCTGGGCTTGCGGGAGCTCGATCGGCTATGGACTGTCTTGACGCTGGAACAGCACCGCAACCGGCATCTGCCGAAGATCGAGCTCCCCGGTTCCGGGGAAGAATACGCGGCGCGCATCGCCGACACCGACCAGCGCATCCGCGAGTTCCTGGTCGAGCAGGAAGTGATCGCCATTCCCGACTACGTGCAGGAACTCGATACCAACGTACCCTGGATCGTGCGCCCCGGCGGCCCGAATTTCTGGGAAAACGTGCAATACCGCAACCCCACACCCGACCATCTCCACGCCGTCATTCCCGGCCACCGCTTCGACGGCCTGGTGGAGCGCAACAACTCACACCCCATCCGCGGCAAGATCACCAGCGGCGCCCGCGCCGAAGGCTGGGGCGTGTACCTCGAAGAGGGCATGATGAACGCGGGCGTCGTCGACGACATGCCCCGGGTACGGGAGTTGATCTACATCTTCGGCATTTTTCGGGCGGCCAGGGTGCCGGCGGATGTCTGGCTGCAGACCAACGAGATGACCGTCAACGAGGTGGTCGACTGGTGGCGGGAGCGTACGCCCTGGCTCGATGTGGACGTGGCGCGGGTCGATGCGGAGATCTACCTGCGGCGGCCGCCGGGATACGGCCTGGGCTATACCATCGGCATGCTGCAGATGCATCGACTGCTGGCCGACCGCAAGCGGCAACTGGGCGACGATTTCATCCTGAAAGACTTCCACGACACCTTCATGGCGGCGGGGCGATTGCCGTTGTCGTTGATCCGTTGGGAAATGACGGGTCTGCAAGACGAGGTCAGCGAACTCTGGAAGCGGGAGCGCCTGAAATAGCCCGCATCGCTCATCGACCTTCGTCGCGAGGGCGTCGAGGCGCTTACGCGATGCATCGGCGTCCGCAGCAGGAACTCGGTGAGCGATGCGGGCTGGAACCCTCGACCAGCGCCGAGGTTGGCGATTGAGTCGCGTTGCGGCCCAGCATCTCTCTCGGCCTTGAAAACAGCCCCGCGGTCATGGGCGGGCCCAGAGTTCAAGCGGTATACGCAATTATCGACGGATGGGTTAGCCCGAGGTGTTCCAGGCTAGATCGTCGACTCCAGGCGTGTGTTCAACGGCATCCAGGCGACCGAGGCATTGTTCGGCAAGCTGAGCAGGTAAGCCACCATGTGAGCCACCGTAGCCGGCTCCAGGCGCTCCGCCAGGGGTGTGACGCCCGGTACCGTGGCGATGAGGTTCGTCGCCACGCCGCCCGGGCACAGGGCCGTGACGCGCACGCCGTCGTCGTAGCCGAAATGCCGGGCAGCATGGCTCATGGCGACCAGCGCGTGTTTCGACATGGTGTAGCCGACCGAGCAGGTTGTATCGCGGTAGCGGATGCCGTCGGTGGATGCGATGTTGACGATCCTGCCGATTCCGCACTCGCGCAGATGGGGCAGGGCCAGGCGGGTGAGGCGGAACGGGCTCTTGACGTTGACCGCCCAGAGATCGTCGAGGGCTGCCTCGTCGCCCTCGTCGAAATTCACCTGGCGCCAGATGCCGGCGTTGTTGACCAGACCATGCAGCGCCCCGAAATGGGCCTGGGTGCGCTCCACCCAGGCGCCGGCCGTCTCGGGTTCGTTTGCCTCGAAGTATTCGACGATCAGGGTATCGTCTTCGGCATCGGCGAATCTGGCCCGCGTCGTGTCGACTTCCCTGACCCCGAGGGAAAGGCGGTAGCCATCGGCCAACAGCCGTGCCGAGATGGCTTCGCCTATGCCCTGTGAGGCGCCGGAGACCATCACGACCCGGCGGCCGGGTGCGAGCAGTGCGGGTTGACTCATTCGCGCGCAATCCGGTCCGTGAGTTCCGTGCGGCAATGGGCGAAAGGCGGACGAGGGTGCGGCCAACGCGTTCTACAGCTTCGTAGTTTTTTCAATAGTTGAAATAACTTATTGAAAATAAATAACATTTAATGTCTCTATGCGACTTGGTTCCATGTGCGGACTAAAAGATCCCCTGGTAAACCCCACCGTCGTTGACGATGTTCTGGCCCGTCATGAATCCGGCCTGCGCGCTGCAAAGGAAGGCTACCAGGTCACCGCATTCCGCCGGGTCCGCGAATCGTCCCGCCGGGCAGTTTCGCTTGCGGTCCTCGGCGATCGCCTCGTACGAGGTATTGCCGCGTCGCGCATGGCCGTGCAGGTTGGTGTGCAGGGCATCGGTGTCGAACAGGCCCGGACAGACGGTATTCACCGTCACGTTGTGGCCCACGAGGTCGCGCGCCATGGCGGCAACCGCGCCCGACAGCGCCAGGCGCGCGGCATGGGTATGTGCAAAGCCGGTCTGGGGGAACTTGATGAAGCTGACCGACAGGTTGACGATGCGCCCGAAGCCCCGCTCGCACATTCCCGGCGCCACCTGCTGGATCAGGGTAATCGACGAAAGGAAGTGGTCGTTCAGCCATCGGTTCCATTCCGCCTCCGTGATGGCCGCATAAGGGGTGGGCACCTGCCGCACGCCGGGATTGTTGACGAGGATGTCCGGTTCCGGGCAAGCCTCCAGCAAGGCCGCCCGGTCTCCGGCGGCATTGAAATCGCCGGGGACGGGCTGAACCGATACGCCGGTGGCGGTCGCGATTTCATCCGCGGCGGCGCGCAGGTCGCTTGCGGTGCGGGCCATGATCGTCAGGTCCACGCCTTCCCTGGCGAGCGAGAAGGCGCAGGCCTTGCCGAGCCCCTTGCTGGCGCCGCTGACGATGGCCCTGCGGCCTCGCAGTCCGAGATCCATGCCTGGAATGCCCGATCAGGCCACCCGCTCGCGCCGGTTACCCGCGCGCGAAGGAAGCCGCCAGCAGCCGCGCCGGCACCCGGAAGCGTCCGGCGATGTCGTGCAACTGTTCGCGAGCGGTGGTGACCTCCGCCCGGTCGCCGCGGACGAGCACGGTCGCCGGAAGCAATTGTGCGTTGTAGCGTGCCGCGCAGGGCTCCGTATAGCCGCCGGTATCGAGGAAAGCGACGAAATCCCCGCGCTTAAGGGATGGCATCCGTACATGAGGGCCGAGTTCGTCGGAGTTGCACAGCGGTCCAACCAGGTCCACGGTCTCCGAACGCTCGGCCATGGCTTCGACGACCGGGACCGGATGGTAATACCAGTCGAGCGCCGCCGACCAGGACAGGTGATTGGTGGAAAGGTCCAGGTTGATCCATTTCTTTTTTGCGCCCTGCTTGACCGCACCCACGGCGCCGACCGTGACGCCGGAGGGGCCGGACAGGGAACGCCCGGGCTCCAGCCGCAGCTTCGGGAGGGGCAGGCCAAGCCTTTTCGCCTCGTCCTGAATCTCCTGACTGCACAGCCGCGCATAGTCGTCGGCTGTCGGCGCCGAATCGTCGTCGATCTGGCCGCGCGGGCCGGTGCCGTACCACTTGCCGAAAGTCCAGCCGCCGCCGATATCGATGCAGGGCGGCGTCCAGCCGGTGTGGTCGCGGATGTGGCCGGACCAGGTGACCATTTCCCGGGCCATGATGGCGAAGTCCATGGCCACGTTGGACATGCGGCTCAGGTGGAAGTGCGTCTCCCGCAAGTGAATGTGCGGCATCTGCTGCGCCCGCTTGACGATTTCCACCGTCTGTTCCCGGGTCATGCCCCACTTGGTGCTGTCGCTCTGCTCCTTGAGGGTCCCGGGGCCGTGCATGGCCACGCCGGTACGTTCCGCCAGCGGGTCGAGGTCGAGTTTCAGCCGGATCCCGATATCGGCCTCCCGGTTCTGCCGCCGGCACACTCGATCGATGCGATCGAGTTCGTCGCTGGCATCGATGTTGATGCAAAGGCCGTTGGCGACGGCCATTTCCAGTTCCTCGTCCTCCTTGTTGGAGCCGTTCAGCACCAGCGTGCTCGCATCGGTTCCGGCCAGGAGTGCCAGGTACATTTCGTTCACCCCGAAGCAGTCGCCGCCCGCGCCTTCCTGGTTCATGATGTGCCGGTAGGCGAGGCCGTTGTTCGACTTGTTGGCGAACAGGATCTGGGATTCGGCGGGATAGTGCCTGCGGAAAGCATCCCGGAACTGCCGGTAGGTATAGCGGAACTGGCTCTCGCTGACGAGGAAGAGCGGCGTTCCGAACTCCCGTGCGAGTTCCTCCACATCGCAGCCCTCGACCCACAGGTTGCCGTTCGGCCCAACGCCGATGAACTCGCCGAAATTGGGTTCGAAACCCCTGGGCGTCAGTTCTGGCGTGGTGTTTTCATTTGCCATTGTCCATTCCTCCAGACCGATGAATCAGGTGATATTCAGAGCCGCGAGACCCGCGTGCAACTCATCCCGCGGCGTAGGGGTGAGCGGGCGCAGCGGCGGCCTGGGATCGCCCGCCGCAAAGCCCAGGTAAGCCATGGCCGACTTGGTGGCTGGATACAGCGAGCGTCCGCCGCTCGTGAAAAGATCGGTGAGGCGCCGGCCGGTCTCCTGCAGGGCGTTGGCCTCCTCGATGCGGCCTGCCTTCGCGGCGTGAAACAGATCGACCGCGCCCGGCAGCCAGAGGTTCGGGAAGAGGTCGATGAAGCCGTCGGCGCCGGCGGCGACGGCCGGCACGCCGTAAACCGAGGACGGCCCGCAGAAGACCCGCAGCACCTCGCGCACGGCGATGAGCGTCGCGTGGAAGTTGTTCCAGTCGCCGGCGCTTTCCTTGATGGCGACCACGTTGTCCAGTTCCGAGAGGCGCAACGCCAGTTCGGGCGTGATGGCGTTGCCGGCGTTTCCCGGAATGTTGTAGAGGACGATGGGGAACTTGAGCGCCGCGTCCACCTCGTGGAAGTGCTCGAAGATCTCGTCGTCGTTCAGGCGGATGAAATAGGGCGGCAGAATAAGGGCCGCATCGCAGCCTGCCTGTTCTGCTTCCCTGGCCAGGCTCACGGTTTCCGCGACCGTCACGGCGCCGGCGCCGGCGATCACCGTTCCCCGTCCGGCGGCACTCTGCGCGCCGATGCGGAACAACCGGCAGCGCTCCTCGTGCGAGAGCGACCAGAATTCGCCCGTGCAGCCGCCCACGAGTATGCCGGTGCCGCCGGCCGCAAGGGTTCGGTCGATGTTTTCCCGCATCGCGTCGGCGTCGATGGCGCCCCGTCCGTCGAACGGCGTGATGACGGCCGACATCGGCCCCCACCAGTCCACACTGTCTCGGTTCATGTTCCCTTCCTCTTCATGCCGTCGAATCGTCGTTCAGCCGCTTGCCGTCCGCGGTGTCGAAAACGTGCAGCTTCTCGACCCGGAACGACAGTCTCACGGTGTCGCCGGGCTGCAGTGCGAGATCTCCTTCCGTGCGGGCGACGATTTCGTTGCCCCGATAGTCGAACACCAGAATCGTCTCGTGTCCAGTGGGTTCGACCAGCGTCACCCGCGCTGCATCGCCATCGCTGTCGAGCCGCACGTGCTCGGGGCGAATGCCGAGCCTGACCCGCCGGCCCGGCCCGGGGTTTTCCTCCGCCAGCGCCAGGGCCCCGATGGGCAGCGACCAGTCGCCGCACTCGAAGGTTCGGCCCGGGCCCGTTCCGTCGAGGCGGCCGTCCAGGAAGTTCATGGACGGCGTGCCGATGAATCCCGCGACGAATTCGTTGGCGGGCCGCGCGTAGACGTCCCGTGGGGATGCGAACTGCTGCAGCTTTCCGGCCTGCAGTACGGCAATGCGCTGCGACATCGTCATGGCTTCGAGCTGATCGTGGGTCACGTAGACCATGGTGCGGCCGATGCGCCGGTGCAGGTGGATCAGTTCCGCGCGCATGTGCGTGCGCAGCTTGGCATCGAGATTGGACAGGGGTTCGTCGAGCAGGAAGGCCGCCGGGTTCCGGACCAGTGCCCGGCCGAGCGCGACGCGCTGCTGCTGGCCGCCGGACAGTTCCCGGGGCTTGCGGTCGAGTAGCGCCTCGAGTTCCAGTACGACCGCTGCCTCGCTTACCCGCCGGGCCCGCTCCGCTTTCGGTACACGGCGCTTCTTCAAGGGGTACTCGATGTTGCCCGCAACCGTCATGTGCGGGTAGAGGGCGTAGGTCTGGAACACCATCGCCACGTTGCGTTGCGCGGGAGAAAGTTCGTTCACGACCGTATCGCCGATGGAGACCGTCCCCGCGGAAGGCCGCTCGAGGCCGGCCAGGATGCGCAGCAGGGTTGTCTTTCCGCAGCCGCTCGGTCCGAGGATGCTGACGAACTCGCCCGCTTCGATCTCGAGACTGAGTACATCGACGGCACATACGCTGCCGAATCGCTTGCTCACCTTCTCGAAACGGATTCCCGGCATGGATTGCACCTCAGCCCTTGATCGCGCCGGCGCTGAAGCCGCGCGTCAGGTAGCGCTGCAGGAAGGCGAATACGACGATGAGCGGCAGGCTCATCATGACCGAGGCCGCCATGAGCAGCGACCATTCGATGTTGAACGAGGTGACCAGCATGCTGATGACCCCGGTGGTCAACGGCCGCACCGAATCGCTGTTCACCAGCACCAGGGCGTAGAGGTATTCGTTCCACGCCAGGATCGCGGTGAACATGGCGGTGGAGATGATGCCCGGCAGTGCCTGGGGCAGGATGACATCCAGGAACGCCTGCATGCGGGTGGCCCCGTCCACCAGCGCGGCGCTCTCCAGGTCTTCGGGGATCGCCTTCATGAACGAGCGCAGCAGCCACAGCGCATAGGGCAGGGCGAACGTCGTGTAGGCGATGATCAGGCTGGTGAGGGTATTGGCGAGCCCAATGCCGGCCATGAGCAGGTAGAGGGGGATGACCAGTACCACGGAAGGCAGCAGGTAGGTGAACAGAACCAGCCGCGCAAGGCGATCGCGACCCGGGTAGGAGAAGCGCACCAGGCTGTGAGCGCCGAGCGTTGCGATCACGATCACTACCAGCGTGGTGCCGCCCGCGAGCCAGGCGGAATTGCGCAGGTAGGTGAGGAAAGGCGTTTCTACCAGCAGCCGCCGGTAGTGCTCGAAGGTGATCTCGCCGGGCAGCAGTTCGGGCGGTATCAGGAACAGTTCCGACTGCGGTTTCAGGGATGTGAGCAGCATCCACAGGAGTGGAAAGGCAATAACGAGTACGACCGTCCAGGCGAATACGTTGAACGAAAAGCGGCGCAGGTTCGAGGCCGGCGGGGGCACGGCGTCAATCCCGCGCCCGGCTGAGATACAGGCTCATGAAGAGCAGCATGATCAGCATCATCAACACGGCGACCGCCGAGGCGCCGCCCATCTGGTTGAGCGCGAACGCCTCCTTGTAGACCATCAGCGGCAGGGTCTGGGTGCCGATGATGGGCCCGCCGCCGGTGAGCAGGTAGATGAGGTCGAATTCCTTGAAGTCCCAGATGGTGCGCAGCAGCACCACCACGATCAGCACATCCCGCAGTTGCGGCAGCGTCACGTCGGTGAAGCGCGCCCAGGCGCCCGCTCCGTCGATCGATGCCGCTTCGTAGAGTTCCTCGGGAATGCCCTGCAGGCGCGCGAGCACCGCGATCACCACGAACGGGAAATATTTCCAGGCGCCGACGAAAATCAGGCTGATCATGGCGTTGGGCATGGAACCCAGCCAGTCGACCGGCATGTCGACGAGGCCGGCCCATATGAGCAGGTGATTCAATACGCCGTACAGGTCGTTGAAGAGCCAGCGCCAGACCAGCACCGCGACCACGGTGGACAGGAAGTAGGGGAACAGCACCAGGCTTCTCGCGAGCGCCCGGAACACCAGGTTTCTGTGCAGCATCAGCGCCACGAGAATGCCGAAGATGAGTTGCAGCGCCAGGGTGCCCGCGGTCCAGACCAGGTTGTTCGCCAGCGATCGCCAGAACTCGCCGGAGGCGAGCAGCCGCCGGTAGTTGTCGAGCCCCACCCATTCGCCCTCCATGGTCGGCGTATAGATGGAGAACAGGCTCAGATAGATCGCCGATATCAGGGGATAGACGATGACGGCGCAGAATACGAGTACCGTCGGGGCGATGAGAACGGCGCCGAGCAGCCCGTATCTGACATCGAGCGAGCGTTTGCCGATCGCGTTGGAGGCAGCCTGGATTGTGGCCATGATGTGCCGGCTACCGAGCCTCAGGCCTTCATGATCGCTTCGATGCGCCGCGCCGTGTCGGCGAGCACAAGGCGGGGTTGCTCGTCGTTCAGCACCACGCGCTGCACCATTTCCGCAAGAATGCCGCTGTTGACCAGCGCCCCCGCCTTGACGTTGATGCGGTGTTCCGGCGACTCCCAGCCAAGGTTATGGCCGGCGGCGGCGGCCGTTGACATCAGGGCGATTTCCTCGCGGTAGCGCCGCACCAGTTCGTGGTCGAGATAGCGTTCGTCCTGTGCGGCGGTCTTGAGTACGGGCAGGATGTGGCCCGGTGTCGCGTGCAACTGGCGGATGTACCCCTCGCCATCGTACAGCCAGGCGGCGAACCGCCGGGTCAACGCCGGGTCGGGGGCATCCCTCGGAATGAAGATGCTGGGATAGTCGTTGAACGTCCAGGTTGGAACCTCCGCGGAAATCGTCGGAAATCCGGTGCAGGTGATGTGTTCCTTCAGGCGCGGGTTCCGGTTGTTCACATTGACGAGCACGCGGCCGGCGTACAGGCCCGTGGCGGTGGCGCCGCTGACGAATGCGCTCAGGCTCTCGCCCCAACTGTAGCTGGTGGCTCCGGGCGGGCAGAGCTCGCGCATCGACCGGTAGAATTCGAGCGCGTTGACCGCTTCCGGGCTTTCGATCGCCACCTCCAGTTCCGGCGACAGAACCTGTCCGCCGGCACCGTGAATGAAACAGGTGATGACGAGGCTGGTCGCGCTGTTTCTTGCGTAAGGGAACTGCGCGCCGTAGACCCCCCGGCCCTGCATGCGGCGGCAGGCCGCACGGAGTTCGTCCCAGGTGGCGGGCGCGCGCTCGACGTCCGCCTGTTGCATCAGGTCGGTGCGCAGCCACAGCATGTTGGCGGCGGTATTGCCGATTCCTGCGGCCGCATGCACGCCGGGCTCGATCTCGTAGACCCGGTTGGTGCCTTCGAAGAAGCGGCCGGCTCCGACGGCGTCGATGACCTTGTCGAAGGGCGCCAGAAGCCCGGCCTGCCAGTAGTCGGCGACCGCGAACGACGGCAGGTGCGTGACGAGGTTGGGCACGTTGCCTCCGGCGAAAGCGGCAGCCAGTTGGGCGGGATAGCCTTCGTCGGAGGTCTTCTCGAAGAGCACCTTGACGCCGGGGTGTTGTGCCTCGAAGGCGGCGATCTGGTAGCGGTACGCGGCGAGTTGCTCGGGTGAGGATTGGGTGGACCACCAGCGAATGGTGGTATCCGCCCGCGCCGGCGGCGGACGCAGGCCGGCGGCGCCGGCGCAGAGGGCCAATGCGCCGCGCAGGGCGCTGCGGCGCGTCATTCCTCCCTTGCTCGAAAGACCGTTCATGTGGCCGCAAGCCCCCCGTACGGATGTAGATGAGCCCCATGGGCACCGTCAGGCATGCTCACGTAAATGCCAGGAGGAAGCAAGTTGAGCAAAAGGAAGCAGGGCTGGTTCCTGTTGCGAATCCCGAGGCTTGCGTTCGGGACTGTCTGGATTCTTCGGCGCGTTGGATCACTGGAAGCGGGCGGGCGAAAACGGACTCAATGGATAGTCCGGTGACCGGCCCAGCAGCGCATCGACGACCAGCCTTGCACAGTACGGCCCCAGGGTGAAACCGGCATCGCCCGGAATGGCGAAATAGAGGCCTGGCAGCGATTCGACCTGGCCGAGCACCGACACCAGGTCGACCAACGTATTGACGCCGGCCCAGGTGCGGTGCAACCGAATGCTCCCGATGTCCGGCACCAGGTGCTGCGCCAGGCGCAGATTGCCGGTCAGGCTGTGGGAGAGGACCGCCGGCGGAAGGTCTTCGCGCTCCCTCGTCGCGGGCCAGCCGCCGCCGATCAGAATCTGCCCGGTGTCGAGTTGTTTGATCGTGATCGCCTGCGCGGCATGCTGGATGAGGTGGTGCATCAGGGGCTCACCGGGTTCCGTAATGCACATCTGCAGGAGTTCCGCGGTGCAGGGCAGCCGCAGGCCGAGCGTCGCGACCAGCCTGCCGGAACCGGACCCCGCGGCGATCACCACGCGAGGTGTCCGAATGAAGCCATGATCGGTGGTCACCAGGTAGCCGGTTCCGCTGCGTTCCAGCCGGTTCACGGGCGTGTGATCCCGGACAGCGGCGCCGCAGTCGATGGCCTGCCTGCGCACCGCGGCCATTGCCAGCAGGGGATTGATCTTGCCTTCTTTCGCGCAGTGCAGGGCCCCCTGAACGCCGGGGTTGAGATAGGGCGCCAGATCCAGCAATTCCTCCCGCCCGACCAGGGAGGTCTCGATCCCGTGTTCGCTTTCCATACGGCTCTTGGTCGCGAGGGCAGCCATTTGCTCACCGCTCTCAGCGATCATGAGTCCTCCGGTGATGCGGTACTCTATGTCCTCACAGAGTCGCCGGGCGATTTGCGCCCAGTAGTCGATCGCGCGGGGATAGGCGGGCAGCATCTGCAGATAGTCAGCGATATGTCCCGGAAACTGCCGGTGCATGCGGCTCTGCATCTGCCCGTGGAGGCTGCCGGCGTTGGCTGTCGAACCCGAGTCTTGGCCGGCGTCGAGGCACAGCACGCTCATCCCTTCCTCGGCAAGAAACCAGCTTGCGCTCAAACCGACGATCCCACCGCCGATCACCAGGGTCTCGAAGTCCTTCTCGACCGGGTGCTGGCTACTGTTCATTCCTGCCACCGGGTCCAGCGGAGGAATAAAGCGGCTCCCGTCGGGCGAGGGGGGCGCCACGGTCAGTCAGGCAGTTCATCGGCTTGCAGCCCTTCCCGCGTGCTTTACAGGAACTTTACAAATTGTGCGCACTCTAACCCGCATATTGCACCAAGCCGCTCATTGAGATCTCGAATGTTGTTTGTTTTTTCACGGTTGCTTCCAGATATGCTGAAGTTGTTCCGGGTACAAACTGCGCTGGCCGCGCCCTCGCCGGTCTTTTTGCCGGTTGCGCGCACCTGCTCGCTCCACCATAGGCGTGGCTATGCTTTGAGCTCGCGAGCACGCGCAACCGGCAAAAATCCTCGGCGATCATCGCGACCCCTGGTGCAATATGCGGGCTAACGGCGTCGGCGTCACCTTTGATAGCATTTTCACGGATCGCCGATTCGGCGCCCAACTCGCAGTTCAACATTCCGGGCAACCAGGGCTTGCCCCGGGATGGGGCGGGTATCGGGGCCGGTTCCGTGCAACTGTTGTTGCGCAAACTCCATTGGCCGGCCCGTCACTGCTTGCCATACGTACGGCTGACTTGGTATGGTTTAGCCATATCGCAGCTCGGCGTACTCGGCATGAAGACCACATTGAACCTGAACGACGAGGTGGTGCGACGATCCAAGGAGAGGGCCGCGCGCGAGGGCATCACGCTCACGCGGTTCGTCGAGGATGCACTTGTCGTCAAGCTCTCGAACCCCGGGCGGAAGCCGCCGTTCCGCCTGTCCCTGAAGACCGTCCGCGGAACGCGTCCGCCCAACGTCGATATCTCCGACCGAAACGCGCTCTATGACGTGATCGATCGCGAATGATCGCCGTCGACACCAACGTTCTGATCTACGCGCATCGCGAGGAGACCGAGTGGCACCGAGCTGCCGCAGACCGGCTCGTCGCGTTGGCCGAGGGCGACGAGCCGTGGGTCCTGCCCGTGTTCTGCATCACCGAGTTCCTCCGGGTGGTGACGCACTTGCGCGTGTTCAATCCACCTTCTTCGGCCGTCGATGCATTCCTGTTCGTTAACGAAGTTCTGAAGGCGCCTGCGTGCACCGTCGCCTACCCGGAAACACAGTTCCTCGCCCGCCTCGAAACCGTGGTCCGCGAGTCGGACGCCCGCGGCAATCTGATCTTCGATGCCCAGATTGCGGCTATCTGCAAGGAGCAGGGCGTTTCGGCCATCGTCACCAACGACCGCGATTTCGCGCGTTTCAGGTTCCTGGACGTCCGGTATCTCGCGCGAGCGCGGTTATGATCGCGGCTAGCTGTGACTCCATCCCGAAAGACGCGTAGAAGGCCGAGGAGTGGCACCGGCGATCCCGCTGTCCGCTCACGGGCACCGCGGTGAGATCGATTCAGGGGCTGGGAAGTGCGGTATTCGCCGGAGAGTGTGGGGAGCGTGCGGCTGAGCAAGCTGTCCCGGCACCGCAGGGGATTGGCGAAGAAGACGGCGCAGGCCGGCGGAGAGGCGTGGCCCGTGTCGTGGACGCGGAATGTCCCTGAGCGAAATTGGGGTCAGCGGCGTGGCACTTAGAGCGAACACTTGTGATTCGCATCGATGAATCGGTGCGTAGGACTGTGGCAGTGGGCAGGAAGTCTCTGTGTTCATATCAATTGTGCGAGAAAGGTTCTGGCCGGAACAATGACTGGTGTCTGCACCTCAAAACAGTCGTTTGCGACATAGTCGGCGTCAATCGCTACCTGGAATGCGTGCGATGCCTGCAACTGTTGCTGAAAATAGTTTAGCGTGGTCGATAGCGGTGCTTTCTCGCTGCTTTTGACCTCGACCAGGAACCAGGGTTTCGCATCTCGACTGACAAGGAAGTCAACTTTGCGCTTCTGTTTGTCGCGGACAAAATGCAGGGAGAAGTCGCCTCGTCCCGATTCAGTCCACCAGTTCACCGCTTTATGGAGCGCACTGGCCACCAGGTTTTCTGCACGGGCGCCAGGGTCGGCTACTTGTGACCAGTCCCATAGATAGTACTTTGGTTCTTTGCGCAATGCCCGGGTTACATTACGGTGCCAGGGTCTGACGGTGAAGCAGTAGTAAAGTGATTCCAATGTGTCTATCCAGCGCCGTACGGTGTCAATGGATACACGCACGCTTTTGGACAGATACGTATAACTCGTGAGTTGGCCAACCTGCGAACGCAATGAGGTCGCTAACATTTCAACCTGCCCCAACTCCTGAATCCGGGTCAGATCGCGCAGGTCTTCCCTGAACAGTTGCTCGTCGCGCAAGCTACGCCATCGGTTGTAAAAACGCTTCTGACCTTTAAGGAAGGGCTCTGGAAATCCGCCGAATTGCCACAATGATTCCCATTGATCGTACTCGATGCGCCCTGGCGCCGGGTTGATCAGTGCATGCTTTGTCGGTGTTGCAACGCATTCGGCGACGGAAACGGGATGTAAGGTGTAGGGGAAATAACGTCCCATCAAGCTGTCACCGCCCCGTCTGAACGTGGCGAGCGAGGCACTACCTGTCACCAGAACCTGTGCGCGTGTTTCGTACTGATCAAAGAAGCCTTTCAGCAAGTCTCGCCAGTGCTGGTATTTGTGGAGTTCGTCGAGAACACATAGGGGCAGATCAGAATGCAGGCGATCGAGACCAAGCTGCTCTGCAATGGAGGAGGGTCCCTTGACGATCACCTCTCGATGTGTCTGGTTGTCCCAGTTCAAGTATCCGGTGGCATCGGTCAACGACCGTGCAATCGTTGTCTTGCCGACCTGACGAGGTCCAGACAGAAATACCATCTGACGATTGGTGCGGAAGTGCTGTTTCAGCTCTGCCAGCAGGTAACGTTGAATTACCATAAATAGTATTATCGTAGATTGGTTATGACTATTCTACGATGATGCGTTGAATAGTCAACATCGACAAAGTGTATTTCTCCCGAATTGCCGGCACTGTTACGTCGTGTGGGAGATCGGCCCGGTTGTTGAGCCAGCGCCGACAGTCCTGTCGTCCGGAGTTTCCAAGCTCCTTCATCGCGGCTCGATAAGATCGAAGCCGGTCGGTAACGACTGACCACGGCCGACCATAGCGTCTCATCGTGAGCTTGAGGAACTTCAGCGCCGCCCGGCGATCCCGCCGTTTCCGGACCTCGGTGGCAAACATGGGACCGAACCGGTTCCACCAGTAACGCACTGTCTCGTGGCCGATGTCGATGCCGCGTTCGAACAGGATGTCTTCGACCTGGCGCAACGACAAGGGATAGCGGACGTACATCATCATCGCGAGGCGGATGACCCCGGGCGAGCTTTTGAAGTATCGGAAGGGATTGTTCATCAGCGGAGACTACGTAAACTGTGCTTCCCACTAAAGCCAGTTCTGTCTGACAGTGCCCTACGGAGGGGAAACATGGACAACACGCTGTTCACGAGCGTCAACATCCTGGACGGCAACGCCGAGGGGCCGGTCGCAGGCGAGGTTCGCGTGGCCGACGGCCGAATTGAGGAGATCGCCACAGACGGCAGGGCGCTGTCACGGGAGGGCGGCCGGGTGATCGACGGTGGGGGAATGACGCTGATGTCGGGCCTGTGCGACGCCCACACGCACTTCACCTGGAACAGCGGCGGCAGCCTCGACGCCCTCGGGAGCATGCCCGTGGAGGACCACACCATCGTGGCCGTGCAGTCGGCGCGCATCGTGCTGGACTCCGGCTACACGATGTGCGTCGGCGCCGCCTCGGCCAAGGAGCGTATCGACATCGCCTGCCGCGACGCCATCGACGCCGGCATGATCCCCGGCCCCCGCTACCTGGCGAGCGGCCAGGAGTTGGCCACACCCGCCGGCGTTCTGGTCGACGGGATCAGCCGCATCGTCTCCGGCACCGAGGAGATGACGCGCGCCGTCAGGGAGATGTGCGGCATGGGCGTCGAGATCGTCAAGCTGATCCTTTCCGGTGAGTCCATCACCGAGCGCGTCTGGGCCAAGGACACCTACATGTCCGACGAGGAGGTACGGGCCGCGGTCATCGAAGCCCATCGGGTGGGCAAGCGGGTGGCCGCCCACGCCCGCAGCACCGAATCCATCAAGCAGTGCCTCCACCAGGGTGTCGACATCGTCTACCACGCCAGCTACATCGACGACGAGGCGGCGGACCTCTTCGAGGAGCGCCGCGACGAGGTGTTCGTGGCGCCGGGCCTGCACTGGCTGTGGGCCACCCTGTACGAGGCCGCCGACTTCGGCTACCCGCAGGAGGCGGCCGAGGCCGTTGGCTACAAGGACGAACTCGAGCACTCGATCGTCGGGCTGAAGGAACTCCACAAGCGGGGTGTGCGCGTGCTTCCCGGCGGCGACTACGGCTTCGCCTGGACACCCCACGGCACTAACGCCCGCGACCTGCAGCACTTCGTGGACCTGCTGGACTTCACGCCCATGGAGACAATCCGGGCCGCCACGGTCCTCGGTGGGGAGATATTCGAGCGCCCCGACGAGCTGGGCCGCGTGGCGCCGGGCTACCTGGCGGACCTCCTGCTGGTGAACGGGGACCCCTGCGGCGACATCACCGTTCTGCAGGATCACGACAACCTGGTCGGGATCATGAAGGACGGGAAGTGGCACAAGGATCCCACCATGGCGGGGATGTAGCCGGCCGGCGACGACGGCGGTCGCAATTCCACGCCGATCCACAGTCTCGGAGATTGCTTCGACCCAGAGTGAGCGTGAGCGAGGCGTCCGGGATGCGACGGCCTTGTCCAGCCACTCGAGCAGCGGCGATGCGAGCCGAATGCGACCGAGACTCTGCAACATCGTCACTGACTACTCGAACCAGGACAAATCCAGGCTGGCTTCGGATGCATGAACTCCGTATCGGCGTCTGCTATGACTTTCGCAATCCGCCGGATTCCGGCGTGCCGGACCGGGTGCTCTACGACGAGATACTCGAGCAGGTGCGGTGGCTCGACCGCATCGGCGCCGACCTGGTGTGGTTCACCGAACATCACTTCATCGACGACGGCTATCTCCCAAGCTGGGTCCCCGTTGCCGGCGCCATGGCGGCGGTTACCGAGCGCGTGCGTTTCGGCACCGATATCTGCCTGCTCCCGTTCAATCACCCGGTGCGCCTTGCCGAAGATCTCTCCGTGCTCGACAACCTGTCGGGCGGGCGCGTGGAACTCGGCGTCGGCATGGGTTACGCACCGCACGAATTCCGGGGATTCGGCCTGCCCGTCAGCCGGCGTGTGTCCCTGATGAACGAAGGGATCGAGGTATTGCAGCGCTGCTTTGCCGGTGAGCGGTTCAGCTATCACGGCAAGCGCTACCGGTTCGAGGACGTGACCATCACGCCGGGCTACGTCCAGGAAGGCGGTCCGCCGTTATGGATTGCGGCAATGTCGGAAGCCGGCGCCTTGCGGGCCGCTCACTACAACACGCACTTTCTCCCTCAAGGCGAGCGAGCCCGTTCGTTCGACCCCTGGGTACAGGCACTCGAAGCAGACGGTCGCAGACCCTCCGACCACCGGGTAGGCATCATCCGCAGCATTCTGGTGACCGACGACAGGGCCGGCGACTGGCCGTCGGTCAGGACCGCGGAGCGTTATCGCATGGACCTGTATCGCCGGTTCTTCGAAGAAAGCGGTGAAGGCTTCGGCGATGGTGAGCCTGTTCCACAGACCTGGGTCATCGGCGATGTGGATCATTGTGTTCGGGTGCTCGAGGAATTCATCGAGACCTTTTCGATCACCGATATCGTTACGATGGCGGTGCCGCCCGGCCTGCGCGCCGAGCAGATGGCGCCGAGCCTCGAACGGCTGTTTACCCAGGTGGCGCCGCGACTGAAAGCCCGGGTAGCGGTTAGCTGAAGATGTGCTGGACCGTTCCGACGACCTGGAGTTCATCGAGATCATCTCGTCGGCCCAGCACGGCACGGAGTGGATAAAGCACGCTTGCGCGCGCTCTTACTCCGCGCCACCCAGTGTTTTCACTACTCTTGCCAACCTCGCTACGTTCATTCATGAATAGTGGCGGCTAGCGAGGCCTGTTGGCGCGGCGGAGCATCGGAGCCAAGGCGTGCAGCGCCTCGTTGACGGTGTCCGCGTTGGGGAATACGTCGAGGAGGTCGGGGGAGACGACGACGACGTTGGCGCCCTCGGCGTATCGACGTGCCGTGGCGCCTCGGACCGCGCCCGAAAAGTCGTACTCGGGGCGCATGGTGTCGCGGTCGTCCCGCGGGTTTTCAGGTGCCTTCTTCATTTGGGTCCTTTCGTGGTGAGTGGTGGGTCGGGCGCTTATGAGGCGAGTCCTGGGAAGCCGTTCGGTGTGACTAACCACCAGCAGCCGGCCGGCAACTGAGGCGCCAAGCACGAGGTAGCGTCCCTCGTGACGGGAATGGTCGGGATCGGGCATAAGCATCGCGAGCGGATCGGCAAAGACCGTGCATGCCTCGTGGAAAGAGACGCCGTGTTTCCGCTGGTTGTCGGTGGCCTTGGTTGCATCCCACTCAAACTCGTAGCTCATGGGCACACCGTAAGACTTTCGGACGCGGTTTCCAACTGCTTCGCGGCCGATCGCATCATTCCGGACGACGCGCGCTTTCAGGTCCGCATCCCGTTCCCCGAGGACGCCGTGCGGCCCACCACCGTATACCGATACGCGCTCGGAACCACCCCTCTCACCTGGATGCTGGCGGACGCACCGGTCCGAAATCGTCAGTGGGTTCGAGCGCCAGCTATTGGCGGCAACTTTAAATTTCCCATGTGCCGGGCAGGCCCAACAGCAAAAAACTCTCTATTGCCAGCGCCGCAGCGAGCTGTTGCGAGAGGAAGAAAAAGAAAACCGCACTCATTGGTTGACTTCGCCTGCTATATTGTTCGGGTGTGCTTTTTCACGTCATAGTGAGCAATTTCGCGTTGCATACGCTACCTCTGCTGCGACAGGGATTACGATTTTTGAACATCCTGCCCAGCGTCATGTCTGTGTACCGAAGCCAGCGACGCGTCCTGGAGACAGCGCTGCTGACTGTGTTGTTCACTCACGGTATCGCGGCCGTGTCAGGGCCCCAGGCGATCGATGCGGCTGACACGCCGCGCCACGGTGTAGCGGGCCGCGTGGGCTCGGGTCCGGATACCCTCCCCGACACCGCGCAGATCATCGACGAGAAAGGACAGCGCTTGCGCGTCACCCCGCTCAAGGGCCTGGAGCGTCCCTGGGCGCTGGCCTTCCTGCCCGACGGGGCGATGCTCGTGACCGAGCGGCCGGGCCGCCTGCGGCGCGTGAACGCGGATTTTACGCTCGATCCGCAACCCATCGCCGGCGTCCCCGCCGTACTGGCGGCGGCCTACAAGGGCCTGATGGACGTGGCGCTGCACCCCGGGTATGCCGACAACCGGTGGGTCTACCTTACGTATAGCAAGCGCCTCCCCGGCGAAACCGACGCCGACTGGGATGAGTTGACCGGTCCCGCGGCAACCGCCGTGCTGGCGCGCGGCCGGTACGACGGTGCGCACGGGCTCCACGACGTCGAGGACCTGTTCATCGCCGATGCTGCGACCAGCGGCGTGAGTGCGGCGCGCATCGTCTTCGGCGCCGATAACAAGCTGTACATGAGTATCGGTGCGCCCAGCTACTTGCTGGCCGAGGGTGGCACCAACCGCGTCGGCAGCGTGCACGATGCGCAGGACCCGGCCTCGCACGCGGGCAAGATCCTGCGCCTCAACGACGACGGCTCCGTGCCCTCCGACAATCCCTTCATCGACGCGCCGGGCTACTACCCCGAAATCTACGCCCTCGGTGTGCGCAATACCACGGGCATCGTGGTGCATCCCGGCGCCGGGGCGCTCTGGGAAGTGGAGCATGGCCCCCTCGGAGGGGATGAGATCAATATCATAGAGGCCGGCCGCAACTACGGCTGGCCACTGGTCTCCTACGGTCGAGCCTACAGCGGAGAACGGACCGGCGCCGGGTTCGGTCCGGTGCTCGCTAGTCCCTCGGCGCCGGGCATGGAGGATCCGTGGCTGCACTGGTCGCCCAGTATTTCGCCGGGCGGCCTGGCCATATACAGCGGCGACCGCTTTCGCGACTGGCAAGGTCACGCCTTCGTCGGCGGCCTGCGCGGCGCGCAGCTGCACCGGGTAGCGCTGACCCCGGAGGGATTGCCCCGCGAGCGGCAGTCTCTGCTGCTCTCGCTGGGGCAGCGCATCCGCGAGGTTCGCGAGGGTCCGGACGGCCTGCTTTACCTGCTCACGGATCACGATCGCGGCGCGCTTGTGCGGGTGGAGCCCGTCGAGGAGTGACGGCCGGCGAAACCATGGCGAGCTGCACTCGCGACGTTCCATCCCCCGTGGGGCAGGAGGCCGTTACTGCTCGAGCGGTGCTGCGGTTGGACAGCATGGGGCCATAATTTGTGCGCTAGGCGGTCTAACGTGCGACCTGAGCCCCAAAAACTATTGACACCATCGAACACGCGAACCATAGTATCGGCAAGCGTGAAAGTGCACAGATGTGACCCACGTTCAAGGGGGTAGTGCTCGGCAAGTCAACATCGACTTGATAGCGACTCGATAACGATGCGCCGAGACTTACCGACGGTAGCCAGTGGGCTTTCCAGTCGGCCTGAAAGGGGAGTTCGACTGCCCGCCGCCGGCTGCACCTAAAGCCAATCAGGGGGATATGTTAATGAATCACCGTCTTACGCCAATTAGCCAGGCAGTGCAATGCGCTCTGATCGCAAGCGCGGCCGCGGGTGCGGGCCTCACCGCGACTGTCGCCAATGCGGAGGACGCTTCTATCGTGGAGGAGGTCATCGTCACGGGCTCCCGCCTGCGGCGCGACCGCGATTTCGTCGAGGTGAGCCCGGTGGCCACCATCGGCATGGATGAGATTCAGAACCTGGGTTACCTGACCCTGGAGCAGACCGTGAACCGGATGCCCCAGCTAAAGCCGGATACCACCTCCAGCACGAACCAGTACGGTGGCGCGGCGATGAGTGCCGACCTGCGTGGCCTGGGCCCGTCGCGCACCCTGGTGCTGGTCGACGGCCGTCGCTACATCCCGGCCCAGGACCGCGCCCAGAGGCGGCTGAACTCGGGCATTGCGGACCTCGCCAGCATCCCCGACATGCTCCTGGAGTCGGTTGAAATCGTCACGGGCGGCGCCTCCGCCGTCTATGGATCGGACGCGCTGGCCGGCGTTGTCAACTTCCGCTTGCGCGATGACATCCGGGGCGCCAGGATCCGCTACCAGCGTGGCGAAAGCGATCGGGGTGACGGCGAGACCGAGCGGGCTGATTTCGTGCTCGGCGCCGGCACCGAAGACGGCAGCAGCAACATGGCGCTCGCATTTACCTGGTCCGAGCGCGGCACGATTCTTGGGGCTCAGCGGAAGTTCTCGGAAGTACCCTTTTGGGCCATTGCGGACGGCACACACGTCCCGTTCGGGGCCGGCTGGATTCCGGGCAACCGAGTTTCGTTACAACCGTCGCAATTCCCGCTGGTCAACGGCGTCGACCTCAGTAACTCGGACGGCTCCTGCCCGGGTCCGATCCAGGGCGTTCGCTTCGATGCGGGCAGCCAACCCGTACCGTTCTGCCGGCCTACCGACCAGTACAACTACGCGGCCACCAATTACCTGCTGCGGCCCATAGAACGCTACCAGGTCAGCGTCATCGGCAACCACGAGTTCAACGAGCGGGTCGAGGCGTATGGCCAGGCCTTCTACGTCAAGTATCAGCAGGACTACCAGATGGCGGCCCTGGCCGCAGCGCCGACCAGCTTCGGATACCCGAGTGGCACGGTTGTCATTCCCGATGCGGTCAACAACCCGCTGTTCACTCCCGTGCTGCAGGACTTCTGGAGGCGGAACGCGCACATCTGGGACCAGGACGGCGATGGCAACTACACGGTTACCGGAAACGGCCGGCGCTTCCTGGAATTCGGTCCACGTCATTTCGACTTCAACACCGACGCTTTCCTGATCACCGCCGGGATGCGCGGTAACTTTGACGTCGGCGACAGAAACTGGACGTGGGACGGCTTTATTCAGCACTCTCAGAACCAGTCGATGCATACGCTCGTCGGTGTGCTGTCAAGGTCGGCTCTCACCCTTGGCCTGGACCCCGTGATCAATGAAGACGGCAGTGTGACCTGCCGCACCCCGATTCGCGGTTGTGTGCCTGTAAACATCTACGGCACGGATACGTTGACACCGGAAATGGCCGAGTACCTGCAGACGGAGAGCGCTTCCGACTATCGCTTCCAGCGGCGGGTTGCGGGCGCCTCGGTCGCCGGGGATCTGTTCGATCTGCCGGCCGGCACCGTCGCCACGGCCTTCGGTGCGGAATACCGCAAGGAATCGCAAACGGTCACGCCGAATGATGCGCTATTGCGCGGCGACATTAGTACCATACCGTCACAGATCGAGGACGGTGATTACGACCTGTACGAACTGTTTGGCGAGGCCAGGGTACCGATTCTCAGGGACCAGTTGGGCCTGCAGGGCTTGGCGGTGGAGGGTGCGTTCCGCTTCGCCGACTACTCGACCGTCGGTCAGGTGATCACCTGGAGTACCTCTCTGGACATGGACGTCAACGAGCAGTTGAAGGTCCGGGCCGGCTACAGCAGAGCGATCCGCGCGCCCAACCTGGACGAGCTGTTGAAGCCGGTCACCGCCGCCTTCAGGCCGGTGAACGACCCCTGCACGGCCGCGCAGAACCCGTCGCAAGCCACGAAGGACCTATGTAGTCAGCAAGGGGTGCCATCCCAGTCTAGGGACACGCTGGTCGATGTGCGGACGGGTTACGACCTCATCGGTGGCGGCAACCCCGAACTGGACGAAGAAGAGGCCGATACCCTCACGGTGGGTTTCGTATTCTCGCCGTCCTTCCTCTCCGGGCTGACGATGTCCGTGGACTACTACGATATCAAGATGACCAATGCGATCGACCAGGTTGACGGCCAGGGGCTGATCAATGACTGCTTCGCGAACCTGGACAACAGCCTCCCCTCCTGCCAGGCCCTGGTCCGGAACCAGCAGGGTAATCTCGTTGAAGTCATCGCGCCGCTCCTGAACCTTGCCGAACGCAACGTGGACGGCCTGGACCTGTCGGCCACGTACCGCTTCGACAGTCTGCCCAACTGGATGTCGCTGCCCAATCGGGGCGCAACCCTGGACGTTCAGACGTTCTGGTCGTGGCAGTTCACGAACGACCGTCAGCAGTTGCCGAGTCTTCCGGTAATCGATTGCGCGGGCTATTACGCCGGCACCTGTTCGAGCGGACCCATTCGTCCGACGCCGGGTTTCCGGGGCCTCTTGCGGGTCAACTGGACGTCCGGCCCGGTGCGCCTGAGTCCGGAGATGAACTACGTCGGCAGCCTCAAGCTGCACCCGGACGCGAATCCGAATGAGGTCGGTACGCAGGAGCCCGTGGTCATTGTCAACCTGAACGGCAGTTGGGATTTCTGGGGCAAGACTTCAATAAATTTCGGCATCAACAACCTGTTTGACAAGCAGCCGCCGATCTGGGCTTACCAGGCTGCCGGCGATCTCAACGTCAATGTGCACCTCTACGATCCCGTGGGGCGCAGCTATTTCGTGGGCGTGTCGACAGGCTTCTGAGTCGATCTGAAGGTAGACGCTACAAGCACTCCGGCCGCACCTGTTCATGAACGGGTGCGGCCGGTAAACCGTGCAGCACGTTATGGGTAAACTGTGGGTAGAACGGAGTGCTGACGCCCAACCTGATTGCCGTTCCGTCGCGTACTTCCGCTTCCATTCGCCACCTGTCACCTGGCGAAGTACCGGAAACGCGTCATCGACTCGCCGACTGACTGGGAGAAAACCTATGCGTTTCAACAAACTCTTCGTAATGGCCGCAGTCACGACGCTGCTTGCCGCCGGCACCGTTCCCGGCATGGCACAGCAACGTCTTGACCGGGGTTTCGAGGCGCTGGTCGACCGCTACCTGCAGGAAGTGCGCGGCGTCGGCGTGGACCGGGAGCCGGACACGATGAGCGCGGGCAGTTTCGCGCGCCGCGTACAGGTATCCCGCGACCTGCTCGGCGAGCTCGAGGCGATCGACCGCGGCAAGCTCGCCTTCGTGCAGGACATCGACCGGCGCTTTCTGAGGAGCCTGCTCGAGACAAACGTCATCGAAGGCGAGCGCGTGCAGCGCTGGCGCCAGGATCCGAGGGTTTACCTCGATAACAAAGTCGCCTACAAGATCCTGGCCGACCCAAGGCCCGTACACACGCGGGCGGCCGAACTCGTCGACGACCTCGAGTTGCTGCAGGTACGCCTCGGCAATGCCGAGACCAATCTCGATCAGCACATTGTGCGCTGGGTGGAATTGTGCTACGAAGTCATTGACGGCTTCGTCCTGCTATTGCAGAACGAACTGCCCCAGTTCGCCGGGCGCGTATCGGACGGTGCGCTGCGCGACCAGTTGCTGGCGGCCGGAAACGACGGTATCGCCGCCCTCGCGGAATATCGCCGTTTCCTCAACGAGGACCTGCCGCAGCGGGAGCAGGGCGACTACGCCATCGGCTCGGAAGTCTTCAATGCGCTGATGGAGAAGAAATACCTTTTTCCCGAGAACAGTATCCACTTGCGCCGGATTGCACGTGGCGCCCCGGGATTCAACCGGATTCCGAATTATCACGACTGGGGTTGGAAGCAGTTCAACATCGTACTGCGCCACCTGGCGGTCAAGGCGCGCAAGATCGATCCGGAGCGCACCTGGCTTGAGATCATCAGGAGCGAGAAGCAGGAGCATTTTTTCGCCGAGCAACTCGTCTACAAGCACCTGGAGGCGTCGCGCGCGACGCGTGACTGGGTAATCGACAACGACCTGGTCTCCATTCCCTGGGACGACGACGACGCCATCATGGAGGCGGCCGACCCCAGCCGCTGGGCATCGCAATGGTGGGGTTTCGGTCCGGGGGTACCCGTCGCCTCGCCGTTCCGGAAGGCGGCCTGGACCATCATCCCGATCAGCCCGGACTGGCCGGAGCACATCGCCGAGAGCAATCTCACCGAGAAGGACGCTTCCTTCATGTACGTGATCGCCACACACGAGGTATACCCGGGGCATCACCTGCAGCGCCTGTACCAGAACACCCTCGACCGGCCGCTGCGGGTCTACGAGAGCAGCTATTCGAACCAGTCCTGGTGCTACTACATCGAGTGGGAGTTGACGCCGGACCCGAAATACGGCTGGTTCCCGGAGGACAAGCAGGATGTCTACGAGCTGGAATACCTGCGCGCCAAGCTGTGGCGTATGGGCCGGGTGATCATCGACTCCGGCCTGCACACCGGCCGCATGACTTACGGGCAGGCGGTGGACCTCGAGTCGAACACGATCGGTTTCGTGCGGCGAGGTGCGCAGATCAACGTCGACGGCATTACCTCCCGTGTCGGCACCGCCGTGTCCGCGCCGACGGTCGGCTACTTCCAGTGGATGCTGCTGCGCGAAGACTACTTCCAGAAGATGCGCGAACTCGACCAGAAGGGAACGCTGAAGGATTTCCACGACCGGGTCTACAACATCGGCTTCCTGCCGGTCGTGCTGGTCCGCGAGGAAATGTTCCACGATCTCGAACAGGAGTTCGGCAAGGGGTAGCCCGCATCCGACACCAACTTCCTGCCGCGGACGCCGATGCACTTGCCTCACATGACCGTGCTCCCTCCGGGCGCCTTGACGTACTCAAGTACGTCGTCGGCACACCTTTCCCCGCAGGCGATCAGCGGGGGAGCGATTGCGGTCATAATTTGTCTTGTTCGATGATAAATCACGAAAATCGGCACCTTGCGTTTTCCCTGCGCCACATGTCACTGGGCGATCACCGGGAATGAGGCGCCGACTTACCGAGTGACGGGAGAAAAGCACATGCGCACAAATAACTTTCTCGTGATGGTTTCCGTCGCGACGCTCCTTGCCGCCGGCGCGGTTCCCGGCATGGGGCAGGAACGTCTCGACCCGGGATTCGAGGCGCTGGTCGACCGCTACCTGGAGGAAGTGCGCGGCGTTGGCGCCGACCCCGAGCCGGACACGATGAGCGCGGACAGTTTCGCGCGCCGGGTGCGGGTATCCCGCGACCTGCTCGGCGAGCTCGAGGCGATCGACCGCGGCAAGCTCGCTTTCGTGCAGGACATCGACTGGCGCTTCCTGAAGAGCCTGCTCGAGGCAAGCATCATCGAAGGCGAGCGCGTGCAGCGCTGGCGCCAGGATCCGAAGCTCTACCTCAATAACCGCGACGTCGTCTACAAGATCCTCGCCGACCCGAGGCCCGTGGACACCCGGGCCGCCGAACTCGTCGACGACCTCGCATTGCTGCAGGTGCGCCTGGGCAATGCCGAGACCAATCTCGATCAGCACATTGCGCGCTGGGTGGAATTGGCCAACGATTTCGTTGACGGCTTCGCGCTCGTATTGCAGAACGAACTGCCCCAGTTCGCCGAGCGCGTGTCGGATGGCGCGTTGCGCGACCGGCTGCTCACCGCCGGCAACGACGGTATTGCCGCCCTCGCGGAATATCGCGGTTTCCTCAACGAGGACCTGCCGCAGCGGGAGCAGGGCGACTACGCCATCGGCTCGGAAGTCTTCAATGCGCTGATGGAGAAGAAATACCTTTTTCCCGAGAACAGTATCCACTTGCGCCGGATTGCACGTGGCGCCCCGGGATTCAACCGGATTCCGAATTATCACGACTGGGGTTGGAAGCAGTTCAACATCGTACTGCGCCACCTGGCGGTCAAGGCGCGCAGAATAGATCCGGAGCGCACCTGGCTCGAGATCATCAAGAGCGAGAAGCAGGAGCATTTTTTCGCCGAGCAACTCGTCTACAAGCACCTGGAGGCGACCCGCGCGACGCGTGACTGGGTGATCGACAACGACCTGGTCACCATTCCCTGGGACGACGACGACGCCATCATGGAAGCGGCCGACCCCAGCCTGTGGGCATCGCAATGGTGGGGTTGGGGCCCGGGCGTGCCCGTCGCCTCGCCGTTCCGGAAGGCGGCCTGGACCATCATTCCGGTCAGCCCGGACTGGCCCGAGTACATCGCCGAGGGCAACCTCCGCGAGAAAGACGCTTCCTTCATGTACGTGATCGCGACCCACGAGGTATACCCGGGGCATCACCTGCAGCGTCTTTACCAGAACACCCTCGACCGGCCGTTGCGGGTCTACGAGAGCAGCTATTCGAACCAGTCCTGGTGTTACTACATCGAGTGGGACCTGACACCGGACCCGAAATACGGCTGGTTCCCGGAGGACAAGCAGGATGTCTACGAGCTGGAATATCTGCGCGCCAAACTTTGGCGTATGGGCAGGGTGATCATCGACTCCGGCCTGCACACCGGCCGCATGACGTACGAGCAGGCGCTGGACCTCGAGTCGAACACGATCGGCTTCGTGCGCCGCGGTGCGCAGATCAACATCGACGGCATCGTATCCCGGGTCGGCACCACCATGTCCGCGCCGACGGTCGGCTACTTCCAGTGGATGCTGCTGCGCGAAGACTACTTCCAGAAGATGCGCGAACTCGACCAGAAGGGAACGCTGAAGGATTTCCACGACCGGGTCTACAACATCGGCTTCCTGCCGATCGTGCTGGTCCGCGAGGAAATGTTCCACGATCTCGAACAGGAGTTTGGCAAGGGCTAGCAGTCCGACCAGGAGATTGGCGCATGACGTTCCCTCCACGCTGCCTGGTGGCGTCGCTCGCGAGCCTGCTGGCGACTCTGCCGGCACTGGCAGCAGAACCGGGCGGACGGCCGCAACGCGAGGGTCCCGCGCCACCCACGATAATCGTGACCGCACCGATGCTGGAGCGGGGCAAGGCGATATACGGGTCTGTCTGCACGGCCTGCCATGCCCCCGACGGCGCCGGCCTTGCCGTGGTCGGGCAGGGCCCCGAGCTGACGCCGCCCGACCTGGGGGACCCGGGTTTCATGAGGTTGCGTTCGGATATGGATGTCGCGAACATCATCCAGCACGGCGGCTTTCGAATGCCGGCGCTTCCGCACCTTCGAGGCGACGACCTGGTCGCCCTGGTCGCCTGGGTTCGCAGCCTGAGCTGGCCAGAGATCAAGATGATCGATCTGCAGCTTCTCGCGCAGGAAACGGTCGAGGATTTCAAGCCGGTTACCAGGGCCATGCTCGAAGACCCGCCCGACGGCGACTGGCTGATGTTTCGCCGCACCTACGATGGCTGGGCCCACAGTCCGCTCGACCAGGTGAACCGGGACAACGTGGGAGAACTGCGCATGGCCTGGTCCCGCGCAGGGGAGCCGGGCGGCCAGTACACGACGCCGCTGGTAGTCGCGGGCACCATGTACGTGCAGCAGCCGGGCGACGTCATCCAGGCGCTCGACGCGACCACCGGTCGCCTGATCTGGGAATATCGGCGCCAGCGTGAGGACGACAGCCGTTCGCGCAACCGCCGCAACCTGGCGATCTACGGGCACCGGCTGTTCCACCTGACCGACGACCAGCATCTAATCGCGCTCGATGCGCGCACCGGCGCACTCCTCTGGGAATCCGAAGAACGGGCCGGCGATGCCGGAATCGGTCACGTGGGTGGCCCGATGGTGGCCGCGGGCGTCGTCGTCAGCAGCCGTTCCTGCTCGGCACGCGGCGGCCCCGACAGCTGTTACCTGGCCGGGCACGACCCGGAAACCGGCCGCGAGCTGTGGCATCGGCGGACCATCCCGAAGCCCGGCGAACCGGGAGACGACAGTTGGGGCGGCTTGCCCGACGAGCGGCGCTGGCATGTCGGCACCTGGGGCAACGTGCCGAGCTATGACCCGGAGCTCGGGCTCCTGTACTGGGGCACTTCGGTGCCGCAGCCATCGCTGGAGCGACTGCGCGGTACCACGGGACGCGATGTGCTGTACTCCAACAGCACCCTGGCGACCGATCCTGCGACGGGCGCCCTGGCCTGGTACTACCAGCACCTGCCGCGCGACAACTGGGATCTCGACCATGTTTTCGAACGCTACCTGGTCGACGTGGCAGTGGCGCCGGATCCCGCCGAAGTGCCCTGGATCAATCCCCGAATCAAGCCCGGGGAGCTCCGGCGCGTGGTGACGGGCATTCCCGGCAAGACGGGTATCGTCTACACGCTCGACCGGAAGACGGGCGAGTTCCTGTGGGCGCGGGAAACGCTGCACCAGAACGTCATCACGTCCATCGACGGCAGCGGCGAGGTGCACATCGATGAAGACATGGTCGTCGGCCCGTTCGAGGAGATCCTGGTCTGCCCGTCGCTTGGAGGCGGGAAAAACTGGCCGGCGGGCTCGTACAGCCCGCTCACCGGCCTGATGTACCAGCCGCAACAGAACCTGTGCCACCTGCAGACCGGCTACACCGAGACGCCCACGGCCGAGGACGGCTACGCGACGAGCTGGCTGGTCGTCCAGGACCCGGCGGTAACCGGCGACCCGTACCCGGTCGGGCGCATCGATGCCATCAACGTCTCAACCGGCCGCCAGGCCTGGCGGCACGAGCAGCGTGCCGCGGTTCTCGGCACGGCCGTATCGACGGCGGGCGGCCTGCTGTTCACCGGCGACATCGACCGGCGCTTCATGGCGCTCGACGACAGCACGGGCGAGGTGCTCTGGCAGGCGATCGTCAGCGCGCCGGTCTCGGGCAGCGCCGTGTCCTACGCGGTGGGCGGGCGCCAGTACGTCGCAGTCGCAGTCGGTGGCGGCACGGCGTCGCCGGAACGCCGCGCCCTGTCCATCCACACCGAACTGAAACCGCCGCGCGACAGCCCGGCGCTGTTCGTTTTCGCGTTGCCGGCACGCTAGTCATCGTCGCCTTAGACGCCGCCGAGGCAGCACATTGGGCGGATTCTCGGCGAATGCCCGCCATGCGAGACATAGCAGCACAATTGACAGAAGAGCTTTCAATCTTCGCAGAACCTGCATCGGGCTTCCCAATCCGGCTCACACGCACTCCTACGAAGGCTTTACTCCCAAGCCATGGCTACCAAGCGGCTCAGAAGCTGTAGTCGAGCGACACGCCGTAGGTTCTGGGTTCCTGATACATGCCCGTACCGCCCCGGCTGCCGAACGCACTGCGGAACTGCGCGTAGGTCAGCGAGTTGTTGTCGGTAAGGTTTGGGAATTATATACTTAAGTCACCAAACCACTATATATTGTGTCAAAACAACTTTGATAGACACAATATGTGGTGTATTTGTCACTATTCGATATAATCCCCCTTCGATAAACCCTTCCTCACGGCATTCAGCGCTTCCGATCCGGGAAGTGCGGCGATTCGTTTCCGGGAGGAAATTCCCGGTGCGAAAAATCAGAACCACGTGACCATCAAAGACGCCAGACATTTCCCTCAGGATGACCGTGGCGAAGAACTGGCCCGGGTGGTTATCGATTTCATCAAGGCGAACCCGCTATGAATCACACTGGCGCCCATGACCTGGATGCAGCGCTTGAAACGGGTCTTCGCAATGGACATCGAGACCTGCCCCAAGCGCGGCGTACTGCCGCACTTGGGGCAGGTCTCGGCGCTTGGTGGCATGGATGCCGCGCTGCGCCGGCGGGACTTTGGTCGCAACCTTCCCCGATAGCAAACAGAATCGGCCGCACGCGTGCATCATTCGCGCGCGCATCGGTGTACGATCAGCAGATCACGGAGTCCGAGCTGGCAAGGGAGGTGGTCATGGCATTCGTGGAGGTCAATGGCGTCAGGCTCTGGTACGAATCGACGGGCGACGGCGCCCCGGTGGTTCACATCCACGGCGCGGGCTTCGGCCACTTCAATTTCGCCACCGCGACGCCGATCGCGTCGAAATACTTTCGCTGTATCGATTTCGATATGCGGGGCTACGGACAGTCGGATAAACCCATCCAACCCTACGACATGGAGGTGTGGGCGGACGATGTGGCCGGCCTCATGGATGTGCTCGACATCGAACGCGCCCATATCCACGGCACGTCAATGGGCGGAATGATCGCCCAGGTCTTCGGCGCCAAGTACGCCGACCGGACGGACCGGCTCGTCATCAACTGCGCGGCCGCGAAGCTCGACCTCGCCGGTCGCCTCACCTTCCAGAACTGGATCGATATCTCGGAGGCCTATGGCTGCGGCGGCCGCACGCTGGCCGAGATGATCGCGGTGCAGGCGCTCTCGCGAAAATTTCTCGACGGACCAAACGGCCCGGGCGCGGTCGACATGATCCAGGACATCCTGGAGCGCTCCAACCGCAGAGAGGTCTACCAGCGGGCCTGCCGCGCGATGATGGAGATGGACCTCCGGCCCTACGCCAAACAGATCAAGGCGCCGACACTCGTCATCGGCGGCGACGAGGACATCATGACTCCGTGGGAGGTGGGCGAGACCGGGGCGGGTCAGACCTGGCTCGCGGAGAACGTCCCGAACGCCGTCCAGCACGTGATCCGGGGCTCGAATCACTCGACGCTCTTCGACAACACCGAGGAGAACATGCGGGTGGTGGTCAACTTCCTCGGCGGTCGCAACGACCTCCTCGCGCCACTGCCGGACTAAGGCGCCGGCAAGGGCTCAGCCTCCGGGCGCCGCTGCCGCCCGTGCCGATGACCCTGGCGCCGTAGTGCTTGCCGAGTTCCACCGCCGCCATTCCGACGCCGCCGTGGGCGAGCAGCCACTCCCCGGTGCTGGCGCTTGCCCTGAACCATCGTCAGGTCGGGAAAGTTGACGGCGCAAGCCATCACGCGCACCTGCACTTCCCCCGGCCCTGGATCGGTCAGGTCGATCTCCTCGAGCCTGACCGAGGCGAAGTCCTCGCTGGTTTCATGACCGCGGACTGTTCCTATGCGCCCCAACCTGCCTGATGCCTCCGATCGTCCGTGGGAAAACTCCGGCCTGAAGATACACCGGGCCCGTAGCGTTAGTAGCAAGTGCGCGGGCTTCCGGCGATGTGGACTCGCGCGAGGCATTCCGTCGAGGAAATCGATCCTGGCCGGGCGGTTATTCTTCTTCTGCGCCGGTATCAGCCTGCGGGTTCAACAAGAAAGATGTGCACATTTTCCTGGCCGGGGCTGCGCCAACCCGGGTATTTGTCGACAAAGGCCTGGTAAACCGGAGTCCTGATGCTTTCGTCGTCGATATGTCTGAGCGTCCGATCGAACAATCGATCCCCGATTTTCAACCGCACCCGGGGGTCTCGCAATACATTCTGGTTCCAGGCTCTCTTATCCGGAAAATTGCCCCCACCGCGGTAGGAGGAGAACAGGTAAAAATCGCCGTCGTATACCGCACACCATACGGTGACTGAGTGTGGAATCCCGTAGGCGGTATTGGTCTGCATGAATATTTCCCCGAACTGATTGGTGAAGTCCCAATCGGTTACGGGCTCAGTGACAAGTTCTCCAGTAACCCACAATCCTGGACGCCCATCACGAGGTTCGTATCCGAAAATTCTCAGTGAAGCCAGTGTGATTACCAGCACCAGAATGAGGCCTATTCCTGTTATCTTCACATTTTTTTTCATGCAGTAATTCCGTTCAGGCAATCGACTTATTCTACGATAATCTTGCAAGAATCGCGTCAGCCCGCATATTGCACCAAGGGTCGCGATGATCGCCGGAAATTTTTGCCGGTTGCGCGTGCTCGCGAGCTCAAAGCATAGCCACGCCCATGGTGGAGCGAGCATGTGCGCGCAACCGTGAAAAAGACCGGCGAGGGCGCGGCCAGCGCAGTTTGTACCCGGAACAACTTCAGCATACTTGGAAGCAACCGTGAAAAAACAAACAACATTCGATATCTCAATGAGCGGCTTGGTGCAATATGCGGGTTAGATGGCCTTTGAGGAAAAACAATCGAAAAATCTGCAAAGCAACAAGAACGGTCATGGTCGTGGCCTTGATGATCGCCAACCGCGTGACGTACTCTCCAATTAAAGAGGCGTTTCCGTGGCACATTACGGCGATGGCGAATTCGGCTGACGATGATGCAATCATGCGCTGGGTAACGACCGTCACCGCTTCAGGTCTCGATGCGCTTGGCAGACGCGAGGTCGGCAGGGCGGTGCGCTACGGTTGAAGCCATTGGCTAAGCATGAGTCTAACTGGGGTTGGCGGCATTACTGGCGTGAGAATCGCCTGGCCGCGTGTGTGCCCGACAACCCGGATTCCGCCGCTGCTATCGAGAGGCATTGGAGCGGATTCTTTGCGCAGTTTCCCGCGGGCAAACGCGTGCTGGATATCGCTACCGGCAACGGTGTGCTGCTGGTCTGGGGCGCGAGAGCCGCGCGCGCGGCAGGGCGCGAGTTGACGCTGACCGGTATCGACCTTGCCGATATCGATCCGGCGCGCTTCCTGCCGGAGCACCGGGTCGATCTGGCGGCAGCGCGATTCATCGGCAATACGGCGGCGGAGTCGTTGCCGTTTGCAGCTTCGATGTGGTGGTCTCGCAATACGGCCTCGAGTATGCGGATCTTGAACTCGCTTTCGCAATAATCGCGTGCACGGTCTCCTGGATCTTCCGGTAACGGGGCATCATCTCCGGAATCCTGAGGGCGATGTAGTTCATCGCCAGGCGCGGCTCGCGCCTGACGCGTCGCAGCAGCTCCGGATCCAGCGCCGCCTCCAGGGCTTCGCGTCCACCCACTATCGCATCGCCATCGGGCCCAACGCCGGCAAGAAGGCGTTGACCCTGCGCACCGTCCCGGCTCGGCCGGAGCCGTTCGCGTCAACTTTGCTCGCCAGGCAACCGGGTTTTTCCCTGCACGCCGCAACCCGCTGCGAGGCCAACCAACGTGACAAGCTCGAAAAGCTCTGCCGCACCATCACCCGACCCGCCATCGCCAACCAACGGCTCTCGATGAACGAACGTGAGCCAGTCATCGATCGGTTCAAGCAACCCTTTCGCGACGGCACGACGCAGGTCGTGCTCGATCCACTCGAACCGCCTGAGGCCCTCTTGTGAGCGCAACCCTGGAAAACCGGTGCGCGCGGCGTTCCAGCTCTTCGCAACCATCGAAATCCCAGTCCGCGCCTGTCCGCACAGGCTCCAATCGAGCCCCTCGACATCCAATCGTACTTGCCTCCAAGAACGTTTCGGATGGTTATTCTTCCTATGCACCGATCGAGTTAGTTTGACAGTGCCCCCTTGCATCCACGGCAGCGTGGACGCTCCACATTGACAAGGTATCTACACTGGATACACTTGAATGCAACATTCAAAACGAATCGAGAGCGTTGTGCGCGTAGAAACTGAAATCAAGAAGTGGGGCAACAGCCTGGCGCTGCGCGTCACCGGGATCATGGCGGAAATGTCGCAATTCGAGGCCGGTACCAGGGTGACGGTCGACGTGAGCAGCGAAGGCCTCATTGTCAAACCCGCCGTTGGCAAGATAGGCACATTCCGTTTCCCTTACAGCGAAAGTGATTTATTGGCGGGCATGACGCCGGATAGAGCGCATGCTGACGTATTGGCGAATCCCACAGGATTTGAGGTCGGTATCTAAGTGGCGCGCGCAGGTTACGTCCCCGAACGCGGGGACGTGATATGGCTCGATTTCGAACCGACCAAGGGCAGGGAAATCGGCAAATACCGTCCGGCCCTGGTATTAAGCAGTCAAGACTACAACCGCAGAACGGGCCTTCTCATCTGTTGCCCGATCAGCACCAGCATTCGCGGCGGGCCGACGGAAGTGCCGATCACCAATCTCGATAAGCCATCGGTCGTTGCGGCGAACCTGGTACAGACCCTGGCCTGGAGAGAACGGAAAGCCGAAAAGATCGTCACCGCAAAACCGGAGGAGTTCAGGGAGACTTTGTTGAGGCTCTTGCCGCTGCTGGGCGCTCTGGAAGTCCTGCAAGACTGATGGGAAAAGGTAAAGCAAAGGCTCGATTGTTGGCGTACCGGTCGGTCACGTGCAATGCATCGGGAACGAGTGCCCGATGCGCGACACGAAAGCTGCCCAGTTTGTCGGTGATGATTTTCCAGGGTTGAGTTCCATGACGCCGGATCGGTCGGCGGAAAAATCGCTTGGCATACTCAGCCCCAAACTTGATGCACCAAAGGCGGATCGATTCGTGGCTGACCGTAATACCCCATTCGGCGAGCACGTCTTCGATATCTCTGTGGCTGAGATTGAATCGATGATACAGCCAGACGGCGTAGCTAATGACGCCGTGCATAGGAAGAATAACCATCCGAGACGTGCTGGGAGGCAAGTACGATTGGAGATCGGGGGCTCGATTGGAGCCTGTGCGGACGGCCGCGGACTGGGCGGACTGGGATTTCGATGGTTGCGAAGAGTTGGAATGCCGCGCGTACCGGTTTTACAGGGTTGCGCTCACAAGAGGGCCTCAGGTGGTCGTTCGCTAGACGAGCCCGTCCTTACCTTGAGGTGTCGGGATGCCCGGTGCGCAATGGTGGCGCTCGCGGTTGTGACGCTTTGGCCTCGTTTCGTGCCCGAATGTGCTCGAGGATCGTGGCGATGAGGTCGGGGTCTTCGATGCGGGCGATGACGCGCAGCGTACCGCCGCACTTGGGACAGGTCTCGATCGGGCCGCGTTCGGATCAATGGAGAAAACGCGCTTCAGACGTTGCATCCACGCCATGGGCGCCAGCGGCTGGCCGGGCTTCGATGCTTCGGGTTCGCGGCTCGGCACGATGCGTTCCCGGTGCAACTGCGCGGTACCACGCGGTCCGTCTCGAACAGTTCGGCGAGGTCGAGGCAGTAGTGCGCCAGCCGGTGCAGCGAGAAGCGCCGCGCGCCGCAACAGGTGCTGGAGCGCATCGGTCAGGGGTTCCCGAAGGCGCGATCCATGAACTCACGTGGGGATACCACCCGAACGCCCTGGCAACGGTCGCGGGGGAAGTGCTTCAGGTTGCCGGTCACCAGAAACTCGGCTTGTGCCGACAGTGCCACTTCACGGAACGGTTCGTCATCGGGGTGAGGGAGCCTGGCCTTGAGCGGCTCGCCGGAGGCAACCTCGCCCCCGGTGCGAACCTGCGCCAGGAACGCCGCGACTTCCGCTGCCTTGAACGGAAACTCCGGACGTCGCAGCACTTCATCGTACTCGGCGATGATCCGCATGTCGTAGCAGAGAGTCAGCCGACCGGCGGCGATCAACGCGACGATGACGCCGGGTGGGTTAAACGGCGTCAACAAACCTGAAACGAGTACGTTGGTGTCTACTACAACCCTCACCGGCGCCGCGACCTGCGCGTGGCGTCTATCTCGGCATTTACGTCGTCAAGGGACAGATTATCGGCGCCCGTCTCCCGGGCGCGCTGCTGCATCGAGGTCACAGCGAGTTGCGCACGGGCCTGGCGAAGGGCTGTCAGGGACGTCTCGAGCGTCGATCCGGTGGTCGCCGAAAGAACGGCAATGGGTTTGCCGTTGGAGGTAATGACCAGGTCTTGTTCCTTGGCGAGCGTATCCCAGACGGCCGCTGAGTGGTTGCGCAATTCGCGCACACTGATGAAGTTCATTTCGCGATTCCGGCGATCAAACGTGTATACGATAATGTACTTGATTGAGATACAGGGTCAACCTGCCAATACAGTGTCGACGCAATCGCCTCGCCCTTTCTGGAGCAGGACAACTCCCGCTGGGACAACGAAGCCCTTATGCTTCACCGTCGGTCATGGAGGACATGGAAAGTCACGGAGTCAGGATGCCTGGACAACCCAACATCGATGCGGTCCTGCAGTCTTCGTCCGCTCCGCCGATGTTCCCTATCACCCGTCGGAACGGGCGTGCGGCGCTTGATGGCGCGTTGATCGACTACGTATTGTCGAGACGTTTGAACTCGGGCGCCACGACGGTGCGCGATTTCTGGAGAACCTGGTGCCTGTGACGCTCGAACTCGGTGGCAAGTCGCCGGTAATCATCGGTCGAAGCGCCGACATGGAACTTGCCGCGAGCAACATCATGGCTGGCAAGACCTTGAATGCAGGTCAGATCTGTCTCGCACCGGATTACGTCTTCTTGCCTGAAGAATCCCGGGATGAGTTTGTACAACATGCTCAGAACTCCGTTGCCAGGATGTACCCGGATATCAAAGAAAATCCCGATTACACATCAATCGTCAACGAGCGTCACTTCGACCGCCTGAACGGGTATATCGAGGATGCCGAGGCCAAGGGAGCGGATGTAGTGGAAATCAATCCCGCGGATGAGGACTTTTCACAACAGCAGCATCACCGCATACCGCCAACAATCCTGCTGAACCCCACGGATGATATGAAAGTCATGCAGGACGAGATATTTGGCCCGCTCCTGCCGGTGAAGGAGTACAAGGAGGTTGAGGAGACCATTGACTACGTCAACGGCAAGGACCGTCCGCTCGGCCTGTACTATTTTGGCCAGGACAAGTCAGAAGAAGAAAAGGTGCTCACGCGCACAACGTCTGGCGGTGTCACCGTGAACGACGTGATAATGCACGTCGCTCAGGAAGAGATGCCCTTCGGCGGTGTCGGCCCTAGTGGGATGGGCTGCTACCATGGCTATGACGGCTTTAAGAATTTCAGTCACGCGAAGTCCATCTACAGCCAGTCCAAGCTGGCCTCAAAGTTGGCTTCAGCCATGAGACCGCCATATAAAAAGGCATCTTGATTAGTCACCTGTCCTTGTTAAGGGCGATGGCGCAACGCTGTGGAGGGGGTGCGGGGAGAAGAATTAGCCTGCGGGTTCTACAAGAAAGATGTGCACGTTTTCCTGGCCGGGACTGCGCCAATCCGGGTATTTGCCGAGAAACGCCTGGTAAACCGGAGCCCTGGTGCTTTCGTCGTCGATGTGTCTGAGGGTCCGATCGAACAATCGATCCCCGATTTTCAACCGCACCCGGGGGTCTCGCAGTACATTCTGGTTCCAGGCTCTCTTGTCCGGGAAATTGCCGCCACCGCGGTAGGAGGAGAACAGGTAAAAGTCGCCGTCGTGTACCGCACACCATACGGTGACCGAGTGTGAAATCCCGTAGGTGGTATTGGTCTGCAGGAATATTTCCCCGAACTGATTGGTGAAATCCCAATCGGTTACAGGCTCAGTGACAAGTTCTCCAGCTACCCATAATCCTGGACGCCCATCACGAGGTTCGAATCCGAAAATTCTCAGTGAAGCCAGTATGATTACCAGCACCAGAATGAGGCCTATGCCTAGTATCTTCAGATTTTTTTCATGTGGTTATTCAGTTCAGGCAGTCGACTTATTCTACGATAATCTTACAGGATTCGCGTTAAATGGCCTTCGAGGAAAAACAATGCTCTTACCACCATTCATGGGATTCGAAAC
The DNA here is from genome assembly GCA_965220425.1 of Candidatus Azophilus sp. Lineage (GTDB taxonomy): Bacteria > Pseudomonadota > Gammaproteobacteria > Pseudomonadales > Azotimanducaceae > Azophilus. The sequence continues at coordinate 2,803,287 of OZ244830.1, forward strand.
CATGGTTGGTTGGGGCAGGGCGGTGCGCTACGGTTGAAGCCATTGGCTAAGCATGAGTCTAACTGGGGTTGGCGGCATTACTGGCGTGAGAATCGCCTGGCCGCGTGTGTGCCCGACAACCCGGATTCCGCCGCTGCTATCGAGAGGCATTGGAGCGGATTCTTTGCGCAGTTTCCCGCGGGCAAACGCGTGCTGGATATCGCTACCGGCAACGGTGTGCTGCTGGTCTGGGGCGCGAGAGCCGCGCGCGCGGCAGGGCGCGAGTTGACGCTGACCGGTATCGACCTTGCCGATATCGATCCGGCGCGCTTCCTGCCGGAGCACCGGGTCGATCTGGCGGCAGCGCGATTCATCGGCAATACGGCGGCGGAGTCGTTGCCGTTTGCCGATGGCAGCTTCGACGTGGTGGTCTCGCAATACGGCCTCGAGTATGCGGATCTTGAACTCGCTTTGAGCGAAGCCGCGCGCGTGCTGGCATCGGGCGGTCAACTGCACTGGCTGGCGCACGGCAGCGACAGCATCGTGGTTGCGCAAGGTCGTGCCCAGCTGATGGATATCGACCTGTTGCTGGGGTCGGACGGTCCCTTTGCCGCGATGAAAACCTACGTAAGGGCCCGTGTTCGCAACCGCAAAGTGAGTCGTGCGACGCGCGAACTCACCGAGGCCCTGCGGAGAGCGGAAGCACACTGCACGGCCAATCCGCCCGCCACCCTGGTACGCCAGCTCTGCGGCGGTATCCTCGACACAGCCAATCAATTCGAAAAGCACCGCCCCGCCGACGTCGAGCGTTGGCTCAACGAAAACCTCAAACGCCTGCGCGGCCAACGGCAGCGGACCCGCGACCTGCTGTCGGCGTGCCTGTCCCGGCGTCGTCTCGCACAAGTCGAGCGGGCCTTCGCCGCGGGACTCTGGTCAGACGCCGTGGTCTCCTCGCTCAACGTGGCTGCAGCGGGTGATTCCGTCGGACAACTCGTTCACGCCGTCAGGCTCTGAGCGAAAAAGAAAGAGTGCGTCGCGGAAGACTCCGGTTTCCGTGCAACCGGCTTTGCGTGCAGGCCGCGGGAATTCCCGGTCGACTGCCGGGCCTGAGCGCCGCTCGAGGCTGTTACCGCACCAGGTGAAACCGGCTCTGCCGCCGGAAGACCCAGTGCCGCGCTCCCTCGGTGTCGACGTAGGCCTCCTCTTCCTGGCGGCAACTGGCCGGTTTGCCGTCCCACTCCGGGATCGGCACGGTCGCCTGCAGTTCGATCGAATGCCAGGTCGAGGGCAGCAGTACCGCTTCGCCGCGCACCGGCACCCCGTCCTGGCCGTCCCAGCGGCCGATCAACGGGCCCGCGCCATGTCCGTGATCGCCGATGGGGTGCGTATAGACGGTGCCGTCGATGCCCGCGTCACGCATCCGGGCAAGGGTGTTGGCCAGGATCGCGTTACCGGTCAACCCGGGCTCCATGTGCTGCAGGAGCATGTCCTGCAGCCGATTGGAATTGGCGAGGCATTGGCGGAGGCCCTCCGGTACTCCGAGTTCCCCTTCGCGCAGTACGTAACCGAGGTGCTGGGTGTCGGTGTGCAGGTTGAGCGCAACAACGCCAAAGTCGGTCCAGAGCAGGTCGCCGCGTTTGATTGTTACCGCACCGTTCGCGGGTACTTCGTCCGCCCGCTGCACGTCCACGTTGGGCTGGAACCAGGCCGTGTAGCCGAGGCCCTGCAGGCGCTCGAGCATCCACCACTCCACGTCCTTGACGGTCGTTTGTCCGGGTGTGATCACGGCATTGGAAAACGCCTCCGCAATAATCGCGTGCACGGTCTCCTGGATCTTCCGGTAACGGGGCAGCATCTCCGGAATCCTGAGGGCGATGTAGTTCATCGCCAGGCGCGGCTCGCGCCTGACGCGTCGCAGCAGCCCCGGGCCCAGCGCCGTCTCCAGGGCTTCGCGCTCACCCGCGTGCAGCCCATCGGAGAATGCCCATTCGGTGTCGATGTTGAGGACGATGTTCTGGGGGTTGCGCTCCTCGATCAGTTCGCGAAGGAGCTGCCACTGCTCGTTGCCGACCAGTTCCGCCGTGGGCCGGGTAGGGGCGGGGCGAGTCGAGCGATAGGCCTGAAAGAGCTCGCCCTGGCTGGTTCCCCCCAATGCCAGTCGTTCGACGCTACCGTCCTCCTGGCGGGTGAAGACGTAGATTGAGCGCCGCCGCGCGGCGTAGGTGGTGGGCGAAACGATCGAAAAGAACACGGGGTCTTCCGCGTACTCGCGCATCGACAGAATCCACATGCGCACCCCGTACTCCGCCATGAGCCGGGGCAGCACGCCTTCGAGGCGCAGCCTCAGCCAATCCTGCCGCTCCACGGCCTGTTCCCGCAGGGTCGGCAGCGGATGGATACGTGCCGGCACGTCCGCGGGGACGTAGACGGGCTCGTCGGCAACCAGGTCGCCGGTTGCGACGGTGGCTATCGCCAGCATCAGGAACGCCGCGCCCTGGCAGCGACGCCGGGCCCGGCAACCCGGGCGCCGGCCGGGGTCGATTGCTGGACGAAACGCGAGCTGCGGAAGGCACGCGGCCATGCCGAACCAATGGTATCTGAACACCAGCACGATGCGTCAACGAAGCGGGCAGGCCCTTTTCTGACTGTGCCGAAAGTTTGCCACAGACGCCGGTCGAGAACTGCGATGCTAGCCTGACCGCGGTGGCAGTGGGCGGATAGGATCCAGCAGGGCGTGGCCGCTCTAAGCGCTGAACACCTCGAAATCCCGCACCGACCCGGGATCCGTGGCGATGACCCGCAGGAGTATTCCGGGTTCCATCCCATTCAACGCCTGCTTCGCCTTCAGGAGCGGCATCGGACAAGTCAGTCCACTCGCGTCAAGTAGTGTTTCGGTGACTTCGGCCATGGCGCGAAAGCATAGTAGGTGGCGTCTACCAGCGGCGCGCGTCGTCCCGATGCGACGCCCGTCGGTTGACCGAGCAAACTGCAGAAAATCAATACTTGAGATGGAATCGGAAGTCGGGAATCTCGCCGCCTCTGACCATCGCTGTCCATTCCTTCAATTCCTCTCGAGGCCAGAACTTCGAGCAGAGTTCGAAGTACTCCAGCACGACGTCCCTTTCGCCGTGCCGAAGCAATTGCAGAGCGAGGTCCATGCTCGGTCCGAAAGAACCAAGCGTTGCAGAGCCCGGCGTCCTGCCGGCTTTAAGCAAGTGGTACTTGGCCTTTTCGATGTCGTTCTCGATCAGGGCAAGTATGCCTAGAATGAGGTTCCCGTGATGAAATCCTTCGCCAAATTTGTTTTGCTGGGCATACTCCAGAATTTCCTTCGCGTAAGTGCGCGCATCATCGTAGCGCTCCGCCGCCATAGCCGCCTTGCCCAGGCCGTTCAATAGATACGCCTTGCCGCTCCCGTGATCGCTCAGTTCGTAGGCGCGTAGGAACTGCTCAAGGGCTTGCTTCGCCATGGCCTTTTTCGCGTCGGGCGCTGCGTAAACCGCTTGTCGCCAGTAGGCGTGGCCCAGGCGTCTTGGCCACTCCCGGTTTTGGGGGTCGAGCCTCTGGGCCTCCCGGATGAATTTAATTGCCAATTCGCGATCCTGACTTACTGCAAAATAATTCGCAGCGTGGTCCAGGAACATCACGTTCGTCGGTTCACGGTCAATATTGCGCAGCCACGCATCCCTACCTGCCACGTAACCACTAGCGCTAAAGTGTGCATCGATCTTTCCTTCGGGGGACCCCAGCACACCAGCTTCCGGTGCGTTGCGGATGAGCCAGAGGACGTGCTTGTGACGGGCGTGTCTGGCCTCACTATCCGAAAACCTTCCAAAGTAGTAGACGATGAGATGTGTTCGAACCTTTACGTCCCCGGGGCCGGCTTCCAGTCTTTCTTCAAGAGATTCGACCTCTTCGGCCGTGAGGCTTGTGCCGAACAAATAGTCCTCGCGTTCCAATGCGACGGCGGGAACAACGCATGCGCAAAGCGTGAGAAAAGAGCAAATCAACCATCGATGCATGGCCACCTCCCCACGACCGTTGCGTTGGACCCGCCATCGACGGCCCAACGATGTCGAATCTCAAAGGATAACGCTTTATTGGCACTTCCGGGTTGACCCGGACCCGGACGATCACTCGAGTAGCGCAACCTGGAGTGTCGCCAGGAGATTGATGACGCCGTAGCCGGCTTCGTCCTGATGGATGAATGACACGTAGCGCATCGCTTCCTCCTCCTTGGGAGTTCCAGCCCGCTTGTCGGTAGATTCAGGCTACCGTTCCGCGTGGGATGTCATTGTCGGGGTGCGGCACCGCGACTCGCCCAAGCTTCGCGGGGTTCACTCCGAACAGGCGGCAACTTATGCTGAAATACGCATATGCGGTCAAAAGCGCGAAACGGCGAGAAACAGGTCCATCTCCACCTTGAGGACCTGAGCATCGATCACTCTGGTTCGGGCTCTCTCATTTACCTCTTGAGCCAGTTCGTCCATCACGAGCGCTAGACCATCGAACAGGTATATGCCCACCTCGTCGGCGCCTGGGACGCCATACCAGAACAGCGGGTCATCCGAGGGTTTGCGGGGACGGGACGCCGAAGGTATTGCCATCGAATCCCCGAGAAGGAGGCCGTGGAGTTCGCCACGCGCACGCTGTGCTGGGCGGTCTGGTTCAATAACCGACGTCTGCTCCAATCGAATCGCGATCTGCCGTCGGCAGAGAAAGAGGCGCAGTATTTTCGCCAACCGGATGGGGAGGCGGAGGCAGCATGACCCTAATGAAACAGCCTCCGGCAAACCCGGGGTGATTCACGGTTCACTCTCTGGTCTGGAGCTTCACGGCCCAAAGCGACACGTGTCTGCGGCTCGACACTTGCACGGTGATGCACTCTCACGGGGCACTAAGCCGGCCAGATCCTGATGATCGGAAGCCACTCCGACACTCGTAGACAGTTGAGTCCCAATTCTCTGCCCGAATGTACCATCCACCACCGTCAACCTGACCACCCCGGAACCGGCCACAAAACGTCGCATGGTACTCCTTCCCGCGCCTGAAAAGTCTCGGATCAAGATATGTGATCGTCACTTGAAGTAACGCAGCACGGTGGTGCGGTGGAAGGTTCACCGTATAGTCCGCCGGGACATTATAGACAGTACTATCGTAAGGCGTGGCGGGAGAAACAACTCGATTTGGAGTCTGAAGAGGAAAAGAGTACGGCTCACGATCGACGAAAGGGGACCAGGCGTCAACCATAACGGCCGTTAATTCCGCCGGTGCACCAGCAGCATGATGCACCTCAAAGGTAAGTCCCCACGGCAATTCGGCAAGATCCCGCTCTTGAAACGTATAGTATTCGACACGGTCATGAATTCTCCAATTGTCAACATGGAGACGTGGTTGTTGGCCGTGCCAACTGGCGTGAAAAGCAGCGGCCGATAAGAAACAGGAAGCGAGTGCAATGGCGATTGCGATCCACGCAGTGAGGTTGTTTGGTTTTTTCACAATACGCCTCATACCCAGTGCCCCAAAGGTATCACAGCGCGCCCTTGCCGCTCACTATGCCGCAATCCGGGGCTCGAGCCGCTGAACTGGGGAGAGACATGGACCCGCGAACCGGATTGCCGTAGCAGCACTGCGGATAGGAAGAACAAATGCACTTTTCCTGTGAATCGGCAAGTATCGGGCCTCAGCCCATCGAATTGACTAGTGTTCCGTCACAGTTTAATTTGAGGATATATCGACTTCAGCTTGCGGCGCGCGTCGTCGATCCCCATGTGCCAATCGACACCTCGCTGGGCGTTGTTCACGTCGGTCGACCAAGCCGCGATTTCATTCCGCAGCGTCTCGATGTCGCCGATGCGGCGATGCTTGAGGCATTGCCGCGTCATGCAGCTCAGCTCGCTTTCCGCGACGTTCAGCCAGCTGCCGTGTTTCGGCGTGTGGCAGAACTCGATGCGCCGCACCAGAGCGCGCGCCCGCGCCGGCTCGAACACCTCGTAGAAGGCGCCCCTGGTGTGCGTGTTGAGGTTGTCGCACACCAGCGTGACCCGCTCGCAGTCGGCGTAGCGCCCCTCCAGCAGCTCCGCCACCTCCAGCGCCCAGTCCGCCTTCGTGCGCCGCGGGCGCCCCGTCGCCCGCCGCCAGCCCGCCAGCGGCTCGCAGAACAGGAAGATCGAAGCCGCACCGGCGCGCTCGTATTCGCAGTCGACGAGCCGCGGGTGGTCCTTCGTGGCCTTGATCGGGCATCGCGTCTCCCGCACCAACTGCGTCGGCTGCTCGTCCATGCACAACACCGGGCGGGCGGCGGCGTAGGGCCTCGCGTAGGCGTCCAGCACGTTTTCCCTGTTCGCCGCGAACTCGGCGTCGGCCGACGGCGGAATCACCCAGTACGCGATCTTGCGCCCCGTGACGCCGTTTTTTTTAGCGTCCGCCGAACCGTCTCGTGGCTGATCGCCTCGACGATCCCAACCTCGCCGCGCGGGGCTTCTGACAATGGCTGGACCGGGCCGTCGTCGGCCGCCAGCCACATCTGTCCCCGCCTTATCGCGGCGGCTCGGCGCCGCTTCCCATCGCCAGACCGGCACCGACGCTGGGGCAACACAACCAAGATGTTCTCGGGCAGATCCTGGGGCTCAGCCGAGACGATCTGGAATGTCTTCTTGCGCTCGGCGTCATCGGAAACCGACCCCGAATGAGGCGGGAAGGCAAAGCGGCGGGTCGGGATCTTCGATACAAGCAATCACTCTGAGCTTGCCGCTGCATCTGGGACAGATCTCAATGTCTTTGGCAAAGACGCGTTTCAGGCGCTGCATCCAGGTCAGTGGGACCAGGGGTTTGTCAGGCTTTTTCGGGTTCGCGCCTCGGCACGATGCGCTCACGATGCTTGCAGTTGGGGGCAAACCTTGATCGATAGCCGCTCGTTGGCGATGGCCGGCCGGGCGATGTAGCGTTAGAGCTTTTCGAGCTTGTCGCGCTCAGGGCCAATTTTAATTGCGTAGTAACCGGTTGAATAGGCGAGGGAAAGAGGCCCGCTAGACAAACGGCGTCGCGCGTGCCAAGATTGTCGTCATGGCGGCGATGGCGAAAGGGGCGAAATTGCGGGCGGCGGGCGCGTCGAGTTTGCGGCGGGTGGCGGTGCGCCCGGTGCGCGGCGAGGCGGAGCGGGCGCGCTGGGACGCGCTGATGCGGAACCACCACTACCTGGGCTTCCGCGGCATGATCGGCAACAGCCTGCGGCACGTGGCGGAGCGGTCGGACGGCGCTTGGGTGGCGCTGTTGGGCTGGCGCGCGGGGGCGCACAAGCTGGCGGCGCGGGACCGCTGGATCGGCTGGACGGCGGAGCAGCGGTCGCGGCGGCTGCATCTGCTGGCGAACAACGCGCGGTTCTTGATTCTGCCGGGGCATTCGGAGCCGAACCTGGCGTCGCGGGTGTTGGGCCGAAGCCTGCGGCGGCTGTCGGACGACATGCGCGGGGCGCACGGGCATCCGGTGCTGCTGGCGGAGACGTTCGTGGATCCGGCGCGGTTCGCGGGGACCAGCTACCGGGCGGCCAACTGGGAGGCGGTGGGGCTGTCGAAGGGCTACGAGCGGGTATCGGGCGGGGGCTACCGGGAGCACGGCCGGCCGAAGACGATCCTGGTCCGAGAGCTGTCGCGGGACGCCCGCGCGCGGCTGCGCGGTCGGGCGGACGATCCGGCGTGGGGCTGCGCGTCGCCGGCGCCGGCGCCGGAGGCGTTCGAGCCGGTTCGGCTGCGCAGCCTGTACGACCATCTGCGGGGGGTGCCGGACTTCCGGGCGCGCCGCGGCCGGCGCCAGCAGTTGGCGACGGTGCTGTCGATCGCCCTGGCGGCGCAGTTGTGCGGCGCGTCGGGGGTGGCGCCGACGGCCGAGTTCGCGAAGCGCCTGAACCAGCGCCAGCTGGGGGCCGTGCGCGCCTGGACTCCGGCGGGCGGGCGGCGCCGGACGGCGCCGGGGCAGACGACGTTCTTCCGGGTGCTGTCGTCGGTCGACGGCGACGCGCTGGACCGGGCGCTGCGCGACTGGGCGGCGTCCCATTGCGACCCCAAAGGCGCCCTGGCGCTCGACGGCAAGCGCGTGCGCGGCGCCTCCAGGCAAATGCACGGCGACGAGAACTGCCATTTGATCGCCGCGCTGGAGCACGGCTCCGGCCTGGTCTGCGGGCAGGTGCAAGTGCCGGACAAGACCAACGAGATACCCGCGGTGCGTGACCTGTTGGCCGAGATGGACCTGGCCGGGCGCATCGTCACCGCCGACGCCATGCACACGCAGACCGAGACCGCGCGCCTGATCGTCGGCGAGGGCGCCGACTACCTGTTGACCGCCAAGGACAACCAGCCGGAGATGCTCGACGACACCCGCGCCCTCGACTGGGAGCGCGCCGCCGCGGGCGAGTGCGAGACCGTCGACCGGGAGCACGGGCGCATCGACATCCGCCGCTGCCGCGTCGTCGAACTCGACGGAACCTTCGACGGCTACGCGCGGCTGCCCGGACGCCGCCAGGCGTTCCGCATCGAACGCGAGCGGCGCTTGGCCGACAAGACCACGACGGAAACCGCGCACGGCTTGACGTCGCTGCCGCCGGAGCGGGCCGGCACCGCCGAAATCCTCGACCTCGCCCGGCGCCACTGGGAGATCGAGAACCGCTTGCATCATGTCCGCGACGTCTCCTACGACGAGGACCGGCGCCGCAACCACGTCAACAACCTGCCGCGCAATCTCGCCTGTCTGCGCAACGCCGCCATCTCCATCGTGCGTCTGCGCGGCCAATTCGACTATCTGCCCCAGGCCCATCGGCACTACGCCGCCCGCCAGCAGGACGCCATCCGCGAAGTCACCCGCGCCGACTTCTGATCGACAACGCCCGCCATCGCCCCCGGGCGACGCCTCAGGCTTGTCTTTGACCCCCGGCGCGGCATTCCCGCAGTCGAAATCGGCCTCGCAAAGGCGGCGCGGCCCGTCTCATTCGGCTCCGGCAACAGCCGATGCCGCAAAACCGATGCATCGCAGCGAACTCGGAAAGGCCCTGTTGTCGCGCTGCTCCGCCTCGCAGAAGGTGGCCGCATGAAGGGAAAATCCCGGTTGCCTGGCCAGCAAAGCGGACGCGAGGGGCCCGGGCTGTGCCAGGACGGTATGCAGGGTCAACGCCTTCTTGCCGGCGTTGGGCCCGATGGCGATGCGGTGCTGAATGGACGCGCCGATGAGCTGCTCGAATGCTTCACGCGGATCGAGGTCGAGGTAATCGTGCTCAGGGTCGCGCACGAGGAGGCCCTGTAGTTCGAGCAGCCGCGTGACGCGGTTGCTGATGGTGTGTAGCAGCGCCCGACAGCCCGAACCAGGACAGGCTCTTCGAGAAAACGACCGCCTGACGCCGCTCTGTAGCCGGCACCAATGACATGCCCGTTTCACACCGCCATCGCTTCCTTCGTCACCGCAGCGCACCCCAAAATCGCCTCCAATCACCCCTGCCCTGACTAACCAACAATTCCTATCTCGCAACCATCACGATTCGGGTGATTATTCTTCTTATGCCCTCCTCGTCGAGTGTAACGAAGCACTATCGGCTCTGCTCTGGGCCGCGATAAGCGACGTGACGCAGAATAAGTCCGCGCCTGGGCCCAAGCAGCGACGGGCGTCGCGAAGGAATTCGCGCTCGGGCTCTCGAAGGTATTTCTGCGCAGTTTTCACTTAGAATGACGCCTGCCCCATTTGGCGCTTCGTCACCAACCCATTCGAAGTCAAAATGAGCCTTTATCTAGTTTTGGGCGGAGATACAACTGTCGGAAAGCCATGGCCAATATAAGCGCTCGTCCACTACACCTCCATACAATTGAATCGCTGTGCGCTGATCTTATCAGTAGTCGGTCAGTGGGCATGGGCACTGACAAGTCCGAGTTCAGTTTGTCAGGCGACCCCTCGAAAGCTGTTCTAAATTGGTATCGGTGTAATCGCGGACGCTGGGCATCGAGTGTGAGGATGGCCGATGCTGAAGCGTTGGTGGATGCTGCTCTGACGAAACCACCAGTCTTGAAAGCCACCAGCGCTCGAATCGGTGGCGCGAATACTCGGCGTCTGACATTGACGCGGATAGAAGCCCACCGGTTTGGCGGGCTCCACGCCTATGGACCGGTCGACGATCCGCCACCGACCTTCGTCTACGAACCGAAGGCACCCGTCACACTATTCGAAGGCCTTAACGGGTCAGGAAAAACGTCAATTCTGAATGCGGTCATCTGGGCACTGACGGGCCAAGTATTACGACCGCAACGCCCACCTGAAAGTGGTGGCGATGAATTCGAATGTCGGCTTAATGGTGCGACCGAACCAAATGAGCCTACTCAGCATCGACTGAGCCCGGTGACACCGCTACCGGACCCGGCTGTTTACCGGCCAACCCAAGCTTGGGTTGCCGCTGACACATGGGTGGAACTCACGTTTACCGATGAGACAGGCGCGCCGCTGCCGCCGATCCGACGCTGCCAGAGGCGGACCGTACGCGGCAAGCTTGAAGAAACTACTCAAAATTTTTCATCACTAGACGTTGATCCAATCGCACTGCAAACGGGCACGATCATGCCAGGAATCTTACCCTTCATTCAGATTGGTTCCGAGTCTGAATTGGGCAAGGCGGTGGCAGAGTTGACCGGGCTCGCAGCCCTCGTTGACCTTGCGGCTCATGCAGGCCGGGCTAAGCGCAGGATTGATGGCGAGTTCGAAAAGGAAAAGAAGCGGGAAATCAAATCGGCGGACGAGGCCTATAATCGCGCCCGGACCGATCTGATTGAGCAACTCAAGAGTCATCCCGTCATCGCCGAGGCAGATACACCGCCTTTGCCATCTGAAGACCGGGAAATCGAGGCGGTGCTGAAGGAATTGGTCAAGCATTTCGAGCGAAAAAAGGCGCTTGCACTTCGTGAAGCCCAAACGGTTCTTGGCGAGGGATTCGATGCCGAAGATGCTAGCGCACGCGCCGATCTCGAAAAGAACATCGGTCCCGCTTTGGCCGAGGTTGGACAAATTGGCCGGTTGACATCAGCGGCTCGATTGGCGGCGCTCAGTAAGCTTTCACCGAAGGAAATTAAGGAAACCAGGCAGCGCATCGAAAACATCATGCATGAAGCGGAGACTCTGGCGACACTTGCTGCCGATCCAGGCCTAGCTGCCCGCACCCGGCTCTATGCGCGAGTAGCAGCATGGACGCAGGATCATCCTGACGTAGCCCCGGACGATTACTCCTGCGCCGTGTGCGGCAGCGACCTCCGCGAAGCCGTCGATCCCGTGACCGGCCGGCCAGTGCTGGAGCATCTACACGAGACTCGCGGACAGGACGCAAACCTTCTCGCCCAAACCCTACAACGCTGGGCGGCGGGTACCATAGGTGCATTAAACCGCGATCTGCCGCCCACGCTGCAGGCGGAAGTCAGCCGAGAATTGCCGGATAATCCGTCGGGGCTGATCCGTGCCGCACTGATCGATGAGCTCTTTGGATTACCATCGTTTGTCGGCGTCCTATCGGCGCTCAAGAGTGGCGTGTCCAAGGCTTTCGACGCTGTGATCGCTGGATGGCCGAAGTTACCGATGAAGGCCGTTGGTGTCTTGCCGAGTAGGCTTGGTAATTTGTCGAATTTGCAGACGACAATAGATCGCCTTGATTGTGCGTTACGGTTTGCGACATGGCGGCACGCCCGTAAAGAAGAGGTGACCGCGCTCTTCGTGAAGGTCATCGGAATGCAACCGAAATCCGGACAATCGACCGCCAGAAGTTCCCTTGCTGGGTGCTTGCACGCGCTCGACGCGATGGTTAAAGGTACGACACCGATCAGCACTGCGTTGACTGTTTGTCAGCGGCTCCAGTCCGATCTCAAAAGGCGTCGCACTGCGGAACAACGACTAGCTGCTTACGCCAAAGCAAGCGAAGCATTGACCGAGGTAATTTCGCTCGGTGCTCTAGCGGAACAACAGGTAGAACAACTCCGAGTGCATTTGCACGATAGCGCCGCAAAGTGGCGTACCCGGATCTATGCCGGAGCGTTTCCCTCGACGGCGTATGATCTGGTCGAAACTGGGATGACCAGCAAGGGGCAAATCGAACTACTGGTCGGCGCTCGGGGCGTTGCTGCACCAGCTCAGCACGTCTGTAATGCATCGGCGCTCCGCGCCAGCCTAGTCGGGTTCTTCTTCGCGTATTGGGAATACGTCCTGAAAGACCGTGGCGGCCTCAAACTGCTGCTGCTTGACGATCCTGAGGAATTGCTGGACGAAGAAAACCGCGAGCGTCTTGCACATGCCTTTTCACATCTACTTGGGGCAGAAGCACAAATCGTGGCAACTACTAGCGACCGCCGTTTTGCAGGTCTCGTAGTGACCCAGACGCGCAAGACGACGGCTATCGATCACCGATCTATCCATCCGGTCACACCGGCGCGTCCATCAGTGCAGACAGCGCCAGCAGTGATGGACATTCAACGGCGCCAGAAGACTTATGAGGCTGATATCAACGATGAAGTTACAGCTCGCGAATACGCATCAGAATCCCGGATTTTCATCGAGATGCGTCTTGGGGACTTGTTTGACGATGCCGCCTACCCGGCTTGGTCTATGTCAAATTTCGCGCCGACCTTGACGGATCTCCTCAATCGCCTACGCGCTTTGGTGAAGACCCCGCCGAGCGATCTGTTCCGTAGCTCAGCATTAAAAGAGCTGGCGGCTGATCAAGCTTTGGCGGATGGTGCCGCGACTCTCGCCTTGCTAAACAAGGCGCACCATCAGCACAAACACCAGATCCGTCCAGAGGAAGTAGCCACCGCGGCTGAAGACTTGATTCGTTTGCGCAAGGCAGCCGAAAAAGCTCACGAGGAATGCCGGCGCTGGCGCCGTCGGGACAAGGCGGAGGCGACGACTGCCGATGTGGTCGCGTTGGCCACGATCGTGCGGCCACACATCAAGGCATTAATTCATCCTGACCTTGCCGCCTTTACCCGCAACGCTGCAGTCGGAGAGAGCCAAGATGTCGCGGGCGAAGTCTTGGATGGGACATGGTTCAACGACAGATCTCTTTTCTATTTGCGCTGCAACAATCTAGGCTTCACGGCTCCGCGCGGTGCGATTGTTGTCGTTGAGGCGGTGCCATCGGCGGTACAGGACCGCTGTCTAGTCATTGCGCGCAAAGATTCCAGCGTGTTCGCCCGTCGACTGTTGCGCTCTGCCAAATCGGGTTTAGTCGCACTGGCGGCGGAGACCGCCGATCCGCGCAACAGCCCACAGACATTGTTTTTTTCAGAAAGTGAGGTTGCTCTGCACCAAGTTTTCGGTGTTGTATTCGACGACCGTCTGGTGCCACCACGAGCAAAAACCGAAGCGGTTGCCATAAGCGGTACAAGCGTGCTGGAGAAAATCCAGACTGCACATCGTGTAAGGGAAGATAGCGCCGTGCCACTTGCATTGCCGGGCCAGGTCGTGCTTGGTGGGCCATGCATCTCGCTAGATCATTTCGGGCGGTACGTGGACCGTTTGGTCGCATTGTCACTGGATGATGGGTCGAGCATCTTTAAGCGGGTGGGTGCCTCGCTGCCGAAGCCGCTGGCTCACCTGCACCAATTCGAAAGTATCGGCGGTTTGGGGGAATCGGAAATTCTTTCACTGGGTATGCGACAAAACGGAATGCGCCAAGTTGTTGGCGCGAGATCAGTTGTTGGTGTGCTCTATCAGGGCTAACTTGATTTCCGCAACTCAGCGTCAAATCGCTTGTATCGTCTACTTCCAAACAGCGGTACAAGGAGCGCGCGATGAAATCAATCTCTAGAAGGAGAATGCTTGAAGCAACTGCAACGGCAGCCTTGCTCGGCCCTGCTTTTGAAACATCTCGCGCGTTAGCTTTGCCTGCTGATTCCTTTCCGGAGCGGGAAGGGCGATACGTCAGAGTCAGGCATAAGAAGAATAACCGCTCGAAACGTGGTGGTAACGAGGTAGGAATTGTTGGTTGGTGAGGGTCGCGGCGTGCGGGAAGCGGTTTCGCGGTGCGCTGCGGCGACGAATAAAGTCTTGGACGTGTGAAACAGGTGTTTCTTTGGTTCCAGCCACAGAGCGGCATCAGGCGGTCGATTCTAGAAGAGCCTGTTCTGGTTCAGGATGTCGGGGTGCTCGGTACGCGGTGGTAATGCTCGCGGCTGTGACGGTTCGGCTTCATCGCGTTCATGAATGTGTTCGAGGATTTTCGTGATCACGTCGGGATCTTCGATACAAGCAATCACTCTGAGCTTGCCGCCGAATCTGCGACAGATCTCAAGCGGATAGGAAGAACAAACGCGCTTTTCTTTTGAATCGGCATGTATCGAGCCTCAGCCCATCGAATTGACGAGGTTCTGGGGAGATGCGAAGGGCTGATGGGCGTGTGTTTTCTTCGCGACAAGAGTAATCGAGGCGAGTTTAGGTTTGGATTGCAGGGACCGAGACGCAGGTTGGCGTCAGGCGTTCCTTGAGAGCTGGAAGAACCTGTCCTGTTGTCAAGGTTGTAGCAGAGGGTTCCGGCTTTGCCGGCAGGCCGCGGGAATTCCCGGTCGACTGCCTGGCCTGAGCGCCGCTCGAGGCTGTTACCGCACCAAGTGAAACCGGCTCTGCCGCCGGAAGACCCAGTGCCGCGCTCCCTCGGTGTCGAGGTACGCCTCCTCTTCCTGGCGGCAACTGGCCGGTTTGCCGTCCCACTCCGGGATCGGCACGGTGGTCTGCAGTTCGATCGAATGCCAGGTCGAGGGCAGCAGCACCGCTTCGCCGCGCACCGGCACCCCGTCCTGGCCGTCCCAGCGGCCGATCAGTGGGCCCGCGCCATGTCCGTGATCTCCGATGGGGTGCGTATAGACGGTGCCGTCGATGCCCGCGTCACGCAACCGGGCAAGGGTATTGGCCAGGATCACGTTACCGGTCAACCCGGGCTCCATGTGCTGAAGGAGCATGTCCTGCAGCCGATTGGAATTGGCGAGGCACAGGCGGAGGCCCTCCGGTACCTCGAGTTCCCCTTCGCGCAGTACGTAACCGAGGTGCTGGGTGTCGGTGTGCAGGTTGAGCGCAACAACGCCAAAGTCGGTCCAGAGCAGGTCGCCGCGTTCGATCGTTACCGCACCGTTCGCGGCTACATCGCCCGCCCGCTGCACGTCCACGTTGGGCTGGAACCAGGTCGTGTAGCCGAGGCCCTGCAGGCGCTCGAGCATCCACCACTCCACGTCCTCGACGGTCGTTTTCCCGGGTGTGATCACGGCATTGGAAAACGCCTCCGCAATCATCGCGTGCACGGTCTCCTGGATCTTCCGGTAACGGGGCATCATCTCCGGAATCCTGAGGGCGATGTAGTTCATCGCCAGGCGCGGCTCGCGCCTGACGCGTCGCAGCAGCTCCGGGCCCAGCGCCGCCTCCAGGGCTTCGCGCTCACCCGCGTGCAGCCCATCGGAGAATGCCCACTCGGTGTCGATGTTGAGGACGATGTTCTCGGGGTTGCGCTCCGCGATCAGTTCGCGAAGGAGTTGCCACTGCTCGTTGCCGACCAGTTCCGCCGTGGGCCGGGTGGGGGCGGGGCGAGTCGATCGATAGGCCTGAAAGAGCTCGCCCTGGCTGGTTCCCCCCAATGCCAGTCGTTCGACGCTACCGTCCTCCTGGCGAGTGAAGACATAGATTGAGCGCCGCCGCGCGGCGTAGGTGGTGGGCGAAACGATCGAAAAGAACACGGGGTCTTCCGCGTACTCGCGCATCGACAGAATCCACATGCGCACCCCGTACTCCGCCATGAGCCGGGGCAGTACGCGTTCGAGGCGCAGTTTCAGCCAATCCTGCCGCTCCGCTGCCTGCTCCCGCAGGGTCGGCAGCGGATGGATACGTGCCGGGACCTCCGCGGGGACGTAGACGGGCTCGTCGGCAACCAGGTCGCCGGTTGCGGCGGTAGCTATCGCCAGCATCAGGAACGCAGCCCCCTGGCAGCAACGCCGGGCCCGGCAACCCGGGCGCCGGCCGGGGTCGATTGCTCGACGAAACGAGAGCTGCGGAAGGTACGTGGCCATGCCGAACCAATGGTATCCGAACACCAGCACGATGCGTCAACGAAGCGGGCAGGCCCTTTTCTGACTGTGCCGAAAGTTTGCCACAGACGCCGGTCGAGAACTGCGATGCTAGCCTGACCGCGGTGGCAGTGGGCGGATAGGAAGAACAAATGCGCTTTTCCGGTGAATCGGCATGTATCGAGCCTCAGCCCATCGAATTGACGAGGTTCCGGGGAGCTGCGAAGGGCTGATGGGCGTGTGTTTTCTTCGCGACAAGAGCAATCGAGGCGAGTTTATGTTTGGATTCCAGGGACCGAGACGCAGATTGGCGTCAGGCGTTCCTCGAGAGCTGGGAGAACCTGTTCTGTTGTGGTGGAGACCGTCAGCGTGCCGTTTGAGCCGTTCCCGAAGCGGCCGGCGAAGCGGCTGATCGACGAGGTCAGGCGGCGTGCTTGTCGATGAAGTTCTTCAGGTCGGCCATGGACTCCTCGTAACACTGAACCAGGAAAAAATGGCTGGCCTGTTCGTAGACCCGGAGTTTGCAGTTCGGGACCCGCTCTGCGATCGCTCTCGAGGCGTCGGCCGCACAGAGCACGTCCTGCCCGCCCGCCATCACGAGGGTCGGGCATTTCACCTGGTGCAGGCGGTCCAGCGCGTCGTGGGTGAGGCAGGCGTGGGTGGCATTCGAGTAGCCGTGGACGGGCCCGGAAGCGTTCGTCAGCGTCTCCTCGAAAGCGTCGAGCTGTTCCCGGTGCTCGTTGAAATAGGGCGGCACGATTCCCTCGACTTCGAGCCCGCCGAAGCGCTCGACCAACTGATCGGCGCGTCCATCCACTATCGTATCGCCATCGGACCCAACGCCGGCAAGAAGGCGTTGACCCTGCGCACCGTCCCGGCTCGGCTGGAGCCGTTCGCGTCAACCCTGCTCGCCAGGCAACCGGGTTTTTCCCTGCACGCCGCAACCCGCTGCGAGGCCAACCAACGTGACAAGCTCGAAAAGCTCTGCCGTTACATCACCCGACCCGCCATCGCCAACGAAGGGCACTCGATGAACGAACGCGGGCAAGTCATCGTTCGCTTCAAGCAGCCCTTCCGCGACGGCACGACGCAGGTCGTGCTCGATCCACTCGAACCGCCTGAGGCCCTCTTGTGAGCGCAACCCTGGAAAACCGGTGCGCGCGGCGTTCCAGCTCTTCGCAACCATCGAAATCCCAGTCCGCGCCTGTTCGCACAGGCTCCAATCGAGCCCCTCGACATCCAATCGTACTTGCCTCCAAGAACGTTTCGGATGGTTATTCTTCCTATGCACATAACGAAAGGGATTGTTCATCACCGCAGGCTACGAGAGCTCGCTTTCCGGCTCAAGTAAATTTTCTCTGATAATGCCCTCCGCAGGATTGGTTCGCAGCGGAAATGTAGCACGATTGAATTCGTCAGCCACGGCGCCCTGCTCGGCCAAAACGCCTGGGTTGTCTAAACTATGCTGGCTCTCCCATACTGCGCCCGTAAATCATGTAGGCAGGAATCAGGCCGGATGACGACATTCGGGATCCATTCGACTCCAGGACAGAGGTATTCGTTGTGGCAGAATCCGCGGGTTCATGGATGCGGCTATGTTCGATTCCGTTTCGCGCCGGCGGGACGGCCCTGTCTATGAGATACAGCGAGATGTGGCATCTGGGATGGGCGCAAGGGGAGACGGCCTCCCGCACAGCCAAGGGCGTTGGTATGGGCATGAGCTTACGCCGGGATAGCGTCCGGCACCATGCGTTATAGCACAACGATTACGGCAGGCTCTCTCAAGGTAGCGGAGAGCCGCATCATCGCCGGCCTGCTGCTTAAAGGCACGGACGATTGGTCGGCCGAGATCCTGGTACAGAATGTACTACAGACCCGACGCCCGGAAACCGCGAAACGGTTGTCGCGGCTGCTTCGCGCCCGCCTTAAGCTGATGCGGCCTGAGCTGTGGGAGATGGTAAGGGATGGCTCAACGCCCGTTGCGACCCACGCCTGCCTTGCTGCCGCCGTGAAACACAGCGCGCTGCTGGGGGATTTCCTGGATATCGTCGTACGGGAGCAGTACCGGCTCTTCAGCCCTGCCCTTTCCAAACTGCTTTGGCAGCGTTACATCGACGATTGCCAGAACCGCGACCCGGCCATGTCCGCATGGAGTGATTCGACGATTGCTCGCCTGCGCTCGTCGGTCTTCCAGACCCTCACCCAAGCAGGCTATATAGAAAACACGTCAACCTGGAAGCTTCAACCGATCTATCTTGCCCGCGAAGTGCTGAACTACCTGCGCGAGCGAGACGAAAAGTACGTGCTGCGCTGTCTCCAGATCGGACCATGAGCGACGCACTAACCTACCGCCTCAACCAGATCCTGCCAAAGCTCACGTCGGACGATTTCCTGAGCGCTCGAGGCATTGGCAACGAGATCGCCTTCTACATCTTCGACTACCCGCCGGAGGATGAACGGCGCGTGCGGGGGTACATCGAGTTTCTCCTGACTCAGTTGCCGAAAAGAAAGCCTGGCTTGCGGGTGATGCACATCAATCTGTTTGACTTCCTCATCGACTACTTGCGGGAGAGGAAGGCCCTGGAGAAGTCAATTCGGCTTCAGCGCGAGGAGGGCAACGACGCCCTGCTGAAAGCGCTCAAAGGGATATTGCATGAAGAGAAAGTTGCGCGGCGTTTCGCCAAGGTCGCCAGTCCCGACGACCAAGATCTGGTGATGATATCGGGGGTCGGTAGCGCCTACCCGTTGCTGCGCTCTCACACCTTGCTCGGGAATCTGCATGCTCACGTAAGCCAGACGCCCTTGGTCATGTTCTACCCCGGCCGCTATGACATGCAGACCCTGCGCCTGTTCGGCAAGAACGGCTTGGTCGGTGGCTCGGCCGATGACCGTAAGAAGAAGACAAACTACTATCGCGCCTTCCGGTTGATCGACTGAAGCGAGAATATTGATGCGTATTAAGGACCTATTCGATAAGGATATCTTCCGGCCCATCAACGGCGTGGTGAAAGCCGACCAGTTGGACGAATCTTCGGTATGGCAAGAGTTGGAGGAGTTTGTCGTCACGAAGGAACTGGACCAGCACCTGCGCCGGTTCTTCACGCACTATTGCGAGGCGATGGACCGGACCGGCGATGCGGATGTTGCAGGCAAGATCGGCGTGTGGATTTCCGGGTTCTTCGGATCGGGCAAGTCCCATTTCATCAAGGTGCTGTCGTACCTGCTCGGTAACAAGGACCATACCCATGACGGACAGACCAAGCGGGCCGTCGAGTTCTTCGGCACAAAGATCACGGATGCGATGCTGCTCGGCGATATCAAGCGGGCGGTTGCATCCGGCACGGATGTCGTTCTGTTCAATATCGACAACAAGGCGGACAGCCGGGCCGGGCGCGATGCCATCCTGGCGGTGTTCCTCAAAGTCCTGAACGAGTTGCAGGGCTACAGCGGCGACCATCCCCACATCGCTCACATGGAGCGCTATCTGGAGGGCAGGGGCAAGCGCGACGCTTTCGAGACCGCTTATCACGAGTTGACTGGCACGCAGTGGACCGACGAGCGCGACGCCTATCAATTCAACCGCGACGAGGTTGTCAAGGCGCTGGCCCGAACCCTTGGCCAGAGCGAACCATCCTGCGAAAAGTGGATCGACGGTGCCGAGGATAATTTTGCGCTGACCGTCGAGAACTTTTGCAATTGGGTCAAGGACTACCTGGATGGCCAGGGACCCGACCGCCGTATCGTCTTTTTGGTTGACGAGGTCGGGCAGTTCATCGGCACCGATACGCATTTGATGCTCAATCTGCAAACCATCACCGAAGAACTCGGCGTCGTTTGCAAGGGGCGAGCGTGGGTTGTCGTCACGTCGCAAGAAGACATCGATGCGTTGCTTGGCGAGATTCCAGGTAGTCGTGCTAACGACTTCTCCAAAATCCAGGGCCGGTTTCGAACTCGCCTCTCGCTATCCAGCGCCAACGTGGATGAGGTCATTCAGCAGCGCCTGCTCGCCAAGCGCGACGATGTGCGGACCCGCTTGACGGAGGAGTACGACAGGCAAGGCGACATTCTGAAGAATCAACTGTCCTTCAAGGATATCGGCACGACCTTTCCGCAGTTCACCGGGGCGGATGATTTCGTGCGGAATTACCCCTTCGCGCCCTACCAGTTCAGGTTGCTGCAGAAAATTTTCGAGTCGATCCGCAAAGCCGGTGCTACCGGGCTGCATCTGGCCCGTGGGGAACGCTCGCTGCTCGACGCCTTCCAGCATGCGGGCCAAGCTGTGGCCAACATGGGTATTGGCGTACTGGTCCCGCTGTACCGTTTTTATCCATCAATCGAGAGCTTCCTCGATACCGGTGTCAAGAAGACTATCGACCAAGCGAGCGACAACCCTAGCCTTGAGGACTTCGACATCCGCGTCCTCGAAGTGCTCTTCCTCATCCGCTATGTCGACGAGGTCAAGGGAAACATCGACAACCTGGCGACGCTCTGCCTCGACGAGATCGATGCCGATAAGTTGGTTTTGCGCCAAACCATCGAAGCGAGCCTACAGCGTCTGGAGCGCGAGACGCTTATCAGCCGCAGCGGCGACGTTTACTTCTTCCTCACCAGCGAAGAGCGCGACATCAATCGGGAAATCAAGAACGTAGACGTTGGTAGTGCCGAGGAAGCGAAGCTTCTCGGTGAACTGGTGTTCGACGATTTGCTCAAAGGGCAGCGCAAACATCGCTATACGGCCAACAACATGGATTTCAGCTTCAATCGTCTATGCGACCTTTACCCGATGGGGAATCGCGTCGACGGCGCCTTGTCGGTTTCGATCATCACTCCCCTGGCCGATGACTACGACGACTATCAGGATGGCAAGTGCGTGCTGGAAAGCGGCCAGGACGGGGGGCAAGTGCTCATTCGGGTGAGTGATGAGGAAACTCTCGGTCGCGATCTGCGGACGTGGCTGCGTACCGACAAGTATCTCCGCACCAAGGGGGATGGAACGCTGCCACCGACGACCCAGCGGATCCATCGTGACTTGGCTGACGAGAATCGCACTCGCCGGGAGCATCTGGCCCATCGGCTCACCGATATGCTGGCTGATGCCAGCTACTTCGTTGCCGGTCAGCGGCTGGAGGTGACCGGCACGACGCCACGATCGGCGCTCGACGAGGCGATGCAATATCTCATCGAGAACACATTTACCAAGATGGGCTATCTGAAGACGCTTAGCGACGAACCAACGAAGGAAATCCAAGCAGTGTTGCGCAGCGATGCAATTGCACAGCACAGCCTCGGCATGGACCTGGCAGAGGGCAATCCACAGGCCCTTGGAGATCTCCGTGATTACATCGAGCTATGCGCGCAGAAAAGCCGACAAATCGTGCTGTTTCACATGGTCACCGAGCGCTATGCCAATCGCCCCTATGGCTGGCCCGAATGGGAGGTGGTACTTCTGTTGACCAGGTTGTGCATGACCGGTGAAGTCCAATTCGTCTCGGACGGTGCGGCAATTCCGAAAGACAAGCTATACGAGGCGCTCAAGACACGGAACAGATGGCGGGGTATTACGGTGGTGCAGCGGGCCACAGCAAACCCTGAAGACGTGAAACGGGCGCGGGAACTCGGCCACCAGGTTTTCGCGGAAATGGGGCCGAGCGGCGAAGACGCGATATATGAGTTTCTGAAGGGGAGGTTGGAAGGTTGGCGGGATAAACTGAACGGGTACCGCGCCCTTGCCGATACCCCTGCCTATCCCGGCGGCAAGGATATAAAGCAAGGGCTCAGCCTCGTAAATGCCCTACTGGCTTCAGGTGCGAGTAAACAGTTTTTGGCGCGGTTTAACGAGCGCGAAGAGGATCTGCGTGAACTGTCCGACAGCTTCCATGACCTCAAACAGTTTTATGAGCACCAACGCTCCATTTGGGACAAGCTTAGAACAGCGTCCACTCGGTTCGCATTGAACCGGATGGAACTGGAGCGGGATGATGCCGCTGGTTCGGCCCTGCGGCGGATAAGCGAGATTCTTGCGGCGTCGCACCCCTACAATCTCGTGAAGGAAGCAGATGGGCTCATTCGCACGGTGGGCGATGTGAATGAGGCCCTGCTCTCCAAGCGCCAAGTCAAGGCGGTTGCCTCGATAGCTGCGCATACAAAGGTTGTCAGCACGGAAATTGCGGTAGCGGGGGGCGATGATGCCTTGAATTCAGCGCTTGTTGCGCCACTGGAGGATTTAACCAATCGAGTGGCGACCTACGAGAGCATCGCTCATATCGATCAGGCCGAGGCCGAAGCTATTCGCTTGCGCGATGAGGCCCTGGACAAAGCCGAGCAAGCACTTGCGAAAAAGGCAAACGATGTAATGGCTGTAGAGAATAAATCAAGGCTCAAGCCCCGGCGAGTGGTCTCTCCGATCAATCTCGTCAAGGCGACCTATCTTGAGACGCAAGCAGATGTGGATGCATTCCTTGAGGACCTCCGAACGGAACTGGCGGACGCGATTTCCAAAAACGAACGCATTGAAATCCGTTAGCGCGGCGCCCGGCACTGATGAATCAAGGCAATCTCAAAACGTATGCCCAGCAGGCTCGGCGGGACTTCATCGCGGCCGTTTCTGACCGGGCGGCGTACTATGGATTGACGGCTAGTGGCAGCGAGCCGATTGGTCGGCAGGGTGATGTCGTTCTGATCGGGGAGAGACCGTTCCCTCGAGAAGTGGCTGAGAAGCGTCGCCGTCTAGAGTCATGGATCAGAGTAGAGGGCTTCGAGCAGACCATGGAGGCGATGGCCTATACGTGGTTTAACCGCTTCGCAGCCATACGTTACATGGAACTACATGACTACTTGGAACACGGTTACCGTGTCTTGAGCCATCCCGAAGATCGGGAACAACCGGAAATCCTCGACCATGCTGCCGAAGTCCATCTGCCGGGCCTAGACCGGGAGAAAGCCGTGGAGTTGAAGCTCGACGGCGCTCTGGACGAAGAGCTTTACCGCCTGATACTGGCTGCCCAGTGCAATGCACTGCACGACACCATGCCGTTTCTCTTTGAGCGCATTGGCGACGAGACTGAATTACTTCTTCCGATCAACCTATTGCACACCGACTCACTCATTCGGCGGCTGGTCGAGGGGGTTGATGAGAGCGCCTGGGACGAGATCGAGATTGTCGGCTGGCTGTACCAGTTCTATATCTCGGAAAAGAAAGACCAGGTAATTGGCAAGGTCGTGAAGTCCGAGGACATTCCGGCGGCTACCCAACTGTTCACGCCCAATTGGATCGTGAAATACATGGTGCAAAATTCCCTGGGGGCGCAATGGCTTGCCACCTATCCGGACTCGACTCTCTTGGGACAGATGGACTATTACATCCAGCCCGCCGAGCAGACCGCAGAGGTCTCGGCGCACCTTGCCGCCATCGCGCCCAGTACGCTCGACCCCGAGGCGCTGACCTTGATCGATCCTGCCTGCGGTTCCGGACACATCCTGGTTGAGGCGTACAGCCTAATTAAGGCCATTTACCTGGAACGCGGATACCGGCAGCGGGATGTGCCGAAACTCATTCTGGAAAAAAACCTCTTTGGCCTGGACATCGACGCGCGGGCGGCACAACTGGCGGGGTTTGCCGTGATGATGAAGGGGCGTGCCGATGACAGGCGGCTCTTTGAGCGGGCCGTGAAGCTTAACGTGATGGCCTTTGTAAACAGCACGGGGCTTGATGCTGAGCGGCTGGCTCAGAGTATAAAGCTTGCTGACTACGGCCTTCGGTCGGATCACCTAACGGAACTGAAGCGGTTATTTAAGCATGCAACAACCTTCGGCTCGCTGATCCGAGTGCCGGCGAGTTTGGTATCGAAGTTATCCGCGCTCAAACGGCTGAGCAAAGCCACGAGCCACGACTTGTTTGTGTCGAATACACTCAGCCACTTGGGGTCGCTGGTGCGGCAAGCCGAGCTACTAGTGGCGCAATACGACGCAGTGGCGGCAAATCCACCGTATATGGGTGGCAGGGGGATGAACGCTTTGGTGAAGAAGTTCGCCAAGGACCACTTCCCTGACTCCAAGAGTGATCTGTTCGCCTGCTTCGTCGAGCGTGGCTACACGTTAGCGAAGGAATTTGGCTACAACGCCATGGTGACGATGGAAAGCTGGATGTTCCTATCCAGCTACGAGAAGTTTAGGAACACAGTGCTCCGTCACCACACGCTACGTAATCTGGCCCACTTTCCATACGACGGGAAGCAGCCAACTGCTATGGGAATCAATTTCGGGGTCGCGGTGGTAAGCGCTCAGAACGCTCATGTGGGCAGCTATCAGGGCCACTATTGCTGCTCTCGACACTATGAACTAGCTGATGACGGAGTTCCGGTTACGTTCCCTACGCCTAATGAGCGCCTGAACATTGTTGCGACTGACGAATTCAAGAAAATTCCCGGCAGCCCGATCGCTTATTGGGTGAGTGATCGATTGCGGGAGGTCTTCGCCAGAGGGACGCTGCTAGGGAAGCTTGTGGATGCAAAACAGGGTCTTGCGACAGCCAATAATGATCTTTTCTTGCGGCGTTGGTATGAGGTTGACCACGGGAAATGCAATTTCGATGCCGAAAACAGAGACGCTGCTGCCCAATCGGGTAAGAAATGGTTTCCATACAACAAGGGAGGCGAGTTTAGAAGGTGGTTCGGGAATCACGAGTTTTTGGTGGACTGGGAGCGTGACGGGCATGCAATTCGTGCTTACGGTACCGAAGGTGGAGGTCGACCACGTTCGCGCGCCCAGAATACGGATTACTACTTCCAGCCTTCGCTCACATGGTCTGACGTTACCTCCGGTCCCCCCTCGTTTCGTGTGATTGATTGCGGCAACATCCACGACGTAAAAGGTATGTCCGCGTTCACCTTCCATGGTGCGGGGCGCCTTCTGTTGACGGGCTATTGCAATACATCGATAGTCCTAGCCATCGCGAGGGCGACGAATCCGACACTGAGCTTCCAGATCGGAAACTTTACCAATATCCCGTTCATTGAGGGCATTCCGGAAAACCTAAGCAATGATGTAAAAAGGAATGTAAGACGATTGGTATACACGGCAGGCGTTGACTGGGATGCTTACGAACGTTCATGGAGCTTCCAATGTTTCCCCCTCCTGACGGCATCATCCGAACCCGCGTCGTCCCTTGAATCCAGTTACACATCCTGGATCGCCCAAAACAGAAAGAACATCGCCCAGATGCAGTGTCTTGAAGAGGAGAACAACCGCCTCTTTATTGATGCTTACGGATTGGCCGACGAACTCACGCCCGACATCCCCATCGAGCAGACCACCCTTACGGTCAACCCTGCCTATCGCTACGCCGGCAATCTCACTGAAGAGGAACAGTGGACCCGCATCCGCGTGGACACGATGGCCGAACTGGTTTCGTATGCCATTGGCTGCATGATGGGCCGTTACAGCCTGGATGCATCGGGTCTTATCTACGCCCACAGCGGGAACGTGGGCTTCGATTCAGCGCATTACACGACTTTTTCGGCCGATTTAGATGGTCTCGTCCCGCTTACTGAAAGCGAGTGGTTCGACGACGATGCCGCCAGCCGCCTCGTCGAGTTTATCTCTGTCGCCTGGGATGCCGCCCATCTCGAAGACAACCTCACGTTCCTAGCCAAAAACCTCGCCCCGAGGAGGAGCGAATCCAGTCGCGATACCATCCGCCGCTATCTTTGCGATACCTTCTACAAGGACCACCTCCAGACCTACAAGAACCGCCCAATCTATTGGCTGTTCAGCAGCGGTAAGTACAAGGCGTTTCAGTGCCTCGTCTATCTGCACCGCTATAACAAGGGCTCGCTGGCCCGGATGCGTACCGAGTACGTGGTGCCACTTCAGGAACTGATTGCATCGCGTGTGCGTCAGTTGGATGGAGACATCGCAGTTGCGACTTCGACAGCACGCCGTCGGAAGCTGGAGAAAGAGCGGGGAACACTGGTCAGACAACAGACGGAGCTTAGGGAATTCGATGAGAAGCTTCGCCACTATGCCGACCGGCGCATCGTCCTCAACCTCGACGATGGCGTCAAGGCCAACTATGGCAAGTTTGGCGATCTGCTGGCGGCGGTAACGAAAATTACCGGTAAAAAGGCAGGTTAATGGATTCGAAGCAAATCACCGATGTCCTGATCCAAGCCTTCGAGGACGACGCCCCGCGCATTGTCTTCTGGAACGACCCAGACGGCGAGTTCATTGAGACGTTGCCGTCTATCTCATTGGAAGGTGTCAACGTTCTTCGACTCGACCGGATAGGAGTGCTCGAGGCCAAGATACGCATTGAGCAAGACGACGCCGCGGGCCGATACCTTCTGTATTCGCCAACCGAAGAACCCGACTACGAGGATGATTGGCTGCTTGATATGCGGTTGTACAGCCGGAGTTTTAGAGCCGACCGCGCATCGATCATCCTCCAAGCGCTTGGGTTATCCCATCAGCGCCTCCGCCAGCACTTGTCGGCTCGACGGAAGTTTTTCGACAACAAGGAGCGGCTCCACAAACTTGCGAGCCTCACCGTCCCGGAAGATCTGGAACTCGATCTCGACCGCAAGATGCTCGCTGTCGTCGCAAAGGCTGACCAGCCCGAGCTGCACAATATCGTCCGCACGGTGTTTCATGCCATGGCGGACGGAGACACACTAAACTTGGGAACGTTTCCGCCCACGTGGAAACAGATCGAGAAATTTGAACTCGATGGTCCTTTCTGGGCCATGGTCCGGGAAGAATTCGGATATGGCGAAGATAGCCCTAAGCTTCTGAACCTTCTTTTACGACTCTTCGTATCGGATTTCGGCCACTACCTACGCGAGGAAATTCCCACCTCCCTTCGGAACTTCCAATTGTCTGCACGGGGCAAGAATAACGCCGTGGTTTGTTTGGACCAGTGGCGGGACAGCAATAGCAAGGCGAGTAGCTATAATTTGCTGTCCGAGGAGGTCGCTACGATCCTTTATCTTGAAGACCACTTGAGTGACTGCGAAGTCGAGGACCTTCTTGATGTGCCTACCTTTCTCGATGTGGAGAAGCAAATTGTCCAAGGACTACTCGAACGGGTGTCCTCGGCGGGCGAAGCGATTGATCCAGATGCCATCGGCCGCGTGGTGGCCCGCAGGCAGGCGGGCCATTGGATATCCTCGGGTTCCGTAAGGGAGAACCAGCGAAAGGCGCGGTTCGCTGTTTACGAGGCATTGGCGGTAGCCGCAACGTTTCTGCATCGGTGCCATGAGTATGCGGCTGGCTTCGACGTCGCTGATATCAGCGAGATGTACAAGAGCTACGAAGACGGGTTGTTTCGCTTTGATCAGCTATACCGGCATTTCTGCGAAAACGCCGACTTGGCCGCCGCTCAAGGCTGGGACATGCTGAAACCGCTTCGAGAGGAAATCGAAGCCAGCTACTGCAATGGGTATCTCGCCAACCTCGCGCTGGCCTGGGGCCAGTTCGTGGAGTCTGAGTTGCACGACCGATGGTCCATCGGTGGCGTCCAGAACCAGTATGCGTTCTTTAACCGGCAGGTGCGGCCATGGCTGGAAGGAGGCGACAAACGGCGTGCCTTCGTCATCATCAGCGATGCCATGCGCTATGAGGTCGCCGATGAGTTGACGTCGCATCTTAATGGTACCTACCGGATTCAGGCCCAGTTGTCGTCGCAGCTGGGTGTTCTGCCGTCCTACACGTCTTTAGGTATGGCAAGCCTCCTCCCGCATCGGGTCCTTGAGTACACGGACCGGGGCGCCGTGCTGTGCGACGGACGGCCGACGGCCTCCCTTGAACAGCGCAACGAGATTTTGAGCACTGTGGGAGGCATGGCGATCAAGGCCGATCAGTTACTGGCTCTTAAGAAGGAAGCGGGACGCGAACGGGTAGCCGGTAAGCGTCTTGTCTACATCTACCATGACGAGATTGACGCGCGCGGCGACAAGGCGTCCACAGAGGGAGACACCTTCGACGCCGCCCGCAAGACCATTCAGGAAATCTCCCATCTAGTCCGCTATGTGGTCAACAACCTGAATGGAAACTATGTTGTTATCACCGCCGATCACGGCTTCCTGTTCACCGAGACGGCGCCAGACGAGCCCGAAAAGAGCAAGCTCGACCACAAGCCCAACGGCGCCGTTATCGCGAAGAAGCGATACCTGTTGGGTTACGATCTGCCCGCCCACGATCACGTATGGCGCGGCGAAACCGCGGTGACCGCCAAGGCGGCGGGTGGGATGGCGTTCTGGATCCCCAAGGGCATCAACCGCTTCCATTTCGCAGGCGGCGCCCGATTTGTTCACGGCGGAGCGATGCCCCAGGAGATTGTCGTGCCGGTGATCAAGGTGAAGCACGTAAAGGATAAGGGTGCCCGGGATAAGACTCAGATCAAGCAAGTCACCATTCACGTGCTTGGCAACAAACACAAGATCACCGCAGCGACGCACCGCTTCAACCTTGTTCAGATGGAACCGGTGGGGGAGCGAGCCAAGGCCGTCACTCTCAAGGTGGCCGTATACGATGGCGACGAGCCCGTGACCAGTATCGAGACCGTGACCTTCGACAGCACGTCGGCGAACTTGGATGGCCGCCAAAAGTCCGTCATCCTGACGCTACGAGACCGGCAGTACGACAAGCGCGCCCCCTATCGGTTGCTCCTTCGCGACGCCAACACGGGCGTCGAGCAGGGCAGTGTTGACGTAGTGATTGACCGAGCGATTGCCGATGACTTCTGAAACAACCGCCAACGATTCGAGCCTGGACCATTTGCTCAACCTTCACTTTGCAGGACGCGTGGTACGCAAGGACTTGACGAAGCTCGTCAAGGAAGGTGCGAATGTGCCGGTCTACGTGCTGGAGTATCTGCTTGGGAATTACTGTGCCTCTGACGACCCCATCGTCATCGAGGACGGACTCGGTACGGTGAAGCGCGTTCTGGCCGAAAATTACGTTCGGCCGGACGAAGCCGAAAAGGTCAAATCCACGATCCGTGAACGCGGCAGTCTCAAGGTCATCGACAAGGTTACCGTGAAGCTCAACGAGAAGCGGGACGTGTACGAAGCGCTGCTCTCGAATCTCGGCACGAAGGGCATCGAGATCAAGGCCAGCACCGTCAAGCAGTTCGAAAAACTGCTGGCCGGCGGTATATGGTGCATCGTGACCCTGCGGTATTTCTTCGAGGAAGGGCAAAAGGGCTCTCCCTTTTTCATCGAAGTGCTGAAGCCCATTCAAATGCCGAACATGGACATGGATGAACTGTTCGAAGGGCGGCGGCATTTTACCGAAGCGCAGTGGATTGACATCCTGCTGCGGTCTTGTGGCTACGAGCCAACGCAGTTCGAGGAGCGTACGAAGTGGCATTTGTTGTGCCGTGTTTTGCCGCTGATAGAGAACAACTACAACGTCTGCGAGTTGGGTCCGAGGAGTACCGGAAAGAGCCACATCTACAAGGAAATCAGCCCGAACAGCATTCTCATCTCGGGCGGCCAGACTACGGTCGCAAATCTCTTCTACAACTTGGCCAGGCGCACGGTGGGGCTCGTTGGTTTGTGGGACGTAGTGGCCTTCGATGAGGTGGCCGGAATCAACTTTAAGGACAACGACGGCGTTCAGATCATGAAGGACTTCATGGCGTCCGGTTCCTTCGCTCGTGGCCGGGACCAGATCAACGCCTACGCTTCGATGGTTTTCGTGGGCAACATCAATCAGCCGGTGGATACGTTGGTCAAGACCAGTCATCTGCTGGCGCCGTTCCCCGAGGCCATGATCGACTCTGCATTCTTCGACCGTTTTCATGCCTATATCCCGGGCTGGGAGGTCCCGAAGATGCGGCCAGAGTACTTCACGAACCAGTATGGGCTTATCGTCGATTATCTGGCTGAGTTCCTGCGCGAGATGCGCAAACGCAACTTCGGCGATGCGATCAACAAATATTTCACGCTCGGACGGGATCTGAATCAACGGGACACCATCGCGGTCAAGCACACCGTCTCCGGTTTGCTGAAACTTCTGTATCCAAACGAGACGTACGACAAGGAAGCGGTGCGGCGATGCTTGGAATACGCCCTTGAGGCGCGGCGAAGGGTCAAGGAGCAGTTAAAGAAGATCGGTGGGATGGAGTTTTACGACGTCCACTTTTCCTATGTTGACCAGGACACCATGGAGGAACGGTTCATCAGCGTTCCTGAGCAGGGTGGCGGTACTCTGATACCAGACGGCCCGTTGAACCCAGGCGTACTTCATACCATTGCGATGGGGAGCAACGGGCACCTCGGTGTCTACCGAATCGAGACGCAGGTCGCCGCCGGGAACGGCAAGCTCACCATGTCGGGATTGGGTTCAAATTCCGCGGCAAGGGAGAGTATTCGCATAGGTTTTGACAATTTCAAAGTCAATGCCGCTTCCGTCAGCGCCTCGGCAAAACCGGGTAACCACAACTTTCAGTTGCACGTGGTCGAACTCCAAAACTCTGGGCCGACCACGGCCATGACGCTTGCCACGTTCGTAGCCCTGTGTTCAAGTATCATGGGCAAGCCACTGCAACCTCAGATGGTCGTATTGGGGAGTATGAGCCTCGGCGGCAGCATCATCCCGGTTGAAAGTCTGGCCGAGTCACTTCAGGCAGCGTTTGACGCCGGCGCGAAAAGAATCCTGCTTCCCATGGCAAGTGTAGGGGATGTCCCAACCGTCCCCGGTGAATTATTCGCGAAGTTTCAGACCAGCTTTTACTCGGATCCTCGGGATGCAGCGTTCAAGAGTCTTGGGGTCGATTAGTTGATCCATTTTCTCGCAGAGGAATAACTCGTCATGGAAGGAGAACTTTCCGGAAATCTTGCTGCATCGTCCGCAGTCGCTACCAACGGCGTGAAGTTGCATTAGAACCACCGGTTTGAAGTTGTCGTTTTTCGGGAAAGCTTGTTGACGGTGGTCACGATTCGGGGTTGGCGTCTTTCATCCTGAATTTTTTGCCCTCTATGACCACTGTTTCCGCATGGTGGAGCAGACGGTAGAGGACGGCGGAAGTCAGCATTGCATCGTTGTTGCAGATTCCGGGCCATTTTCGGTAGACGCGATTAGTCGTGATTATGTGGAATCAAGAGTCAAGCGCCGTTCTCCTGGCGGGTGAAGACGTAGATTGAGCGCCGCCGCGCGGCGTAGGTGGTGGGCGAAACGATCGAAAAGAACACGGGGTCTTCCGCGTACTCGCGCATCGACAGAATCCACATGCGCACCCCGTACTCCGCCATGAGCCGGGGCAGCACGCCTTCGAGGCGCAGCCTCAGCCAATCCTGCCGCTCCACGGCCTGTTCCCGCAGGGTCGGCAGCGGATGGATACGTGCCGGCACGTCCGCGGGGACGTAGACGGGCTTGTCGGCAACCAGGTCGCCGGTTGCGGCGGTGGCTATCGCCAGCATCAGGAACGCAGCGCCCTGGCAGCGACGCCGGGCCCGGCAACCCGGGCGCCGGCCGGGGTCGATTGCTGGACGAAACGCGAGCTGCGGAAGGTACGTGGCCATGCCGAACCAATGGTATCCGAACACCAGCACGATGCGTCAACGAAGCGGGCAGACCCTTTTCTGACTGTGCCGAAAGTTTGCCACACACGCCGGTCGAGAGTTCCGATGCCAGCCTGACCGCGGCGGCAGTGGGCGGATAGGAAGAACCAATGCGCTTTTCCTGTGAATCGGCATGTATCGAGCCTCAGCCCATCGAATTGACGAGGTTCCGGGGAGCTGCGAAGGGCTGATGGGCGTGTGGTTTCTTCGCGACAAGAGTAATCGAGGCGAGTTTATGTTTGGATTCCAGGGACCGAGACGCAGATGGGCGTCAGGCGTTCCTCGAGAGCTGGGAGAACCTGTACTGTTGTGGTGGAGACCGTCAGCGTGCCGTTTGAGCCGTTCCCGAAGCGGCCGGCGAAGCGGCTGATCGACGAGGTCAGGCGGCGTGCTTGTCGATGAAGTTTTTCAGGTCGGCCATGGACTCCTCGTAACACTGAACCAGGAAAAAATGGCTGGCCTGTTCGTAGATCCGGAGTTTGCAGTTGGGGACCCGTTCTTCGATCACTCTCGAGGCGTCGGCCGCACAGAGCACGTCCTGCCCGCCCGCCATCACGAGGGTCGGGCATTTCACCTGGTGCAGGCGGTCCAGCGCGTCGTGGGTGAGGCAGGCGTGGGTGGCATTCGAGTAGCCGTGGACGGGCCCGGAAGCGTTCGTCAGCCTCTTCTCGAAAGCGTCGAACTGTTCCTGGTGCTCGTTGAAATAGGGCGGCACGATTACCTCGACTTCGAGCCCGCCGAAGCGCTCGACCAACTGATCGGCGCGTCCATCCACTATCGCATCGCCATCGGGCCCAACGCCGGCAAGAAGGCGTTGACCCTGCGCACCGTCCCGGCTCGGCTGGAGCCGTTCGCGTCAACTTTGCTCGCCAGGCAACCGGGTTTTTCCCTGCACGCCGCAACCCGCTGCGAGGCCAACCAACGTGACAAGCTCGAAAAACTCTGCCGTTACATCACCCGACCCGCCATCGCCAACGAACGGCTCTCGATGAACGAACGTGAGCCAGTCATCGATCGGTTCAAGCAGCCCTTCCGCGACGGCACGACGCAGGTCGTGCTCGATCCACTCGAACCGCCTGAGGCCCTCTTGTGAGCGCAACCCTGGAAAACCGGTGCGCGCGGCGTTCCAGCTCTTCGCAACCATCGAAATCCCAGTCCGCGCCTGTCCGCACAGGCTCCAATCGAGCCCCTCGACATCCAATCGTACTTGCCTCCAAGAACGTTTCGGATGGATATTCTTCCTATGCACAGACCATAGACTACCGGCGCCCAGGGTCAATCGTGGATGAAGCGGCGATTGCACACAACCATGGGCGCGAACAGAGGTGGTCGGGTTTGTTTAGACAGGTTGAGGGCGAAGCTAAGATAGTTTCCGACTGGTTTTTTGCCCTCGTTGAAGCCGTATCGTCCGGCATGTCCGGTCCGCCGTCAACTCCTTCGCGGCAGGCGCTGGAAAGCCTTGCCTGGGGGTGCCGTGCCTTGCGCTCCGGGAGCGAAGCGACCGGAGCGCAAGGCACGGCACCGCGAAACGCGGGGGGGTCAGCCGGCGGCGATCGGCAGGTGAGCCGCCCGTCCGGCGAAGTAGACTTCGGCGGGCGTCTTTCCCGCGAAGACCAGGTGCGGCCTCCGGTGATTGTACAACTCGATTCTCGAACACCCACAGTACTACTGAGCGCAGGATTCTCTACGAGTTTCACCCCTGGGGTGGGCGGGATGTTTTCGTTGACGATGTGTTTGCCAAGGCGGGTTTTCCCACAGCCCGCTGTCACCTATGCGGTAGCGCGTCAAATCCTCTGCGTGAGGTGCCTCTGTGGATGTTTGATCGGGCGTCATGCTCGACGGTCCGCAGACTCGAGCGTCCGCAAGTCGATTTGACGGCGCTCCCCTCTCTGCCAACATGACTGAGACACCGGCATCCTTTGGAATTACTGTAGGGCGGTGGAGGTGAAAACCGATGACCGCAGAGAGAGACTCGATGACATTGAATGAGATTTCCTATTCGGCCCTGGGGGTCGAGGAGCGTAGCGACGAGGCCCCCAGGGCCGGCCGCGCCAGAACGACGCCAGACCCGGAGGTCGTGGCCAAGCCGAAGCGGCGCCAGTTCACGGCGCGGTATCGGCTGCGGATCCTTGAGGAGGCGGATCGCTGCACACAGCCCGGCGAGGTGGGCCGCCTGCTTCGCCGCGAAGGGCTGTACAGCTCGCATCTGACGACTTGGCGCAGGGCGCGGCGCAAGGGCTCGCTACGGGAGTTGGCCGCGAAGAAGCGCGGCGCGAAACCGGCCCAACGCAACCCGCTGGCTGCGAAGGTGCGCGCGCTGGAGGCGAAAGTGGTTCGCCTGGAGCACGAGTTGCACACCGCGCACACGATCCTGGACGTGCAGGGAAAAGTTGCCGGGCTGCTGGGATTGAACCTCGAACACGCAACGCGCTCCTGATGGCGGCCCAACCGCTGGCGGTGCAGGTCGGCGTCGTGCCGGCGTGCCGGGCGCTGGGCGTGTCGCGGGCGACCTTCTACCGTCGTCAGAGGTCAACTCCCGGGCACCAGCAGCCCCGTCCAACGCCCGCCCGGGCGCTGTGTGAGTCCGAGCGCGAGCAGGTCCTCGATGTGCTCGCCGGCCCACGTTTCGTCGACCGTGCGCCGGCGGAGGTCGTGGCGACGCTGCTCGACGAAGGCCACTACCTGTGCTCGGAGCGCACGATGTATCGGATGCTGGCCGCCAACCAGCCGGTCCGAGAGCGGCGCAATCAGCGTAAGCATCCCCAGTACGCCAAGCCCGAGCTGATGGCCACGGGACCGAACCAGACCTGGTCCTGGGACGTCACCAAGCTGTTGGGGCCGACGAAGTGGACGTACTTCTACCTCTACGTCGTGCTCGACATCTTCAGCCGCTACGCGGTCGGCTGGATGGTGGCTGACCGGGAGAACTCGGCGCTGGCCGGTCGTCTCATCGAAGAGACCTGCCACAAACAAGGCGTCCAGTCCCAAGTCCTCACCCTGCACTCCGACCGTGGGGCGCCGATGACGAGCAAGTGCACCGCACAACTGCTCGCCGACCTCGGGGTCACGCGCTCGCTGAGCCGCCCCCAGGTGTCCGATGACAACCCGTTTTCCGAGGCGCAGTTCAAGACCCTGAAGTATCACCCAGGCTTCCCTGGGCGCTTCCACGACATCACCGCCGCCAGCGCCTTCTGCCGAACGTTCTTCCCTTGGTACAACACCGAGCATCGCCATGGCGGCATCGCGATGCTCACCCCGGACGATGTCCATCACCATCGAACCCAGAGCGTGCTGGACCAGCGCGGGCGGACCCTTCAAGCCGCCTGGACCCGTCATCCCGAACGCTTCGTTCGAGGGATCCCACAACCCGATCTCCCTCCCGAAGCGGTCTGGATCAATCCACCCGAAACATCCACAACAGGAGAAACTGCTCAGTAAATCGCAATCGTCAGTGTCTCAAAGTCGTTGACAGGTTCCGCGGTGGGCGGCCGGCTCCGCGCCGATTTGGCCGTTGGTGACAGCTTTCGAGCCACCTGGCCCTCAAGATGTCCATGTATGTACGTTGTGGCCGTTTGGGCCTATCCAGAGCTTGTGGCCGAGTACATGGCATTCGCGATGGACAACCCGGCGTGGGTGGCCAAAGGGGGCGAAGGTGTGCTGCTTTAAACGCGACCGTGAATTCGAGCGACACCCAGGCCACTATCAGGGCCACGGCTTGAAACTGAATCGGCAATAGGGTCCCTACTCCTCTGCCTTTACGCCGCGCGCCCCCCAGCATATTCCAATAAGAAGATGAGCCTAAACTCGGGGGTTGGGAGTGTGGAAAGAGGCACGGTGGTGGTCGTGCCGAGTAGCGTTTTCGATGGCCTGTCCAAGGGCGCGGTCCTCCAAATCATAAAGCGCCGGTGGTCAGGCGGTGGAAAACGCGGGCTTGGTTCGCTCAGGCGGCCGAGCGGGGTCCCGTCCGATGGTTTGGAACAGTCGGTCACGGGCTGTGTTGAGGGCGCGAGCGGCTTGCAGGTCGCTGATGGCGTGAGCCTCGGCGTCCAGGTCCGCGAACGTGACGCCGGGTTTCAGATGGGTTTCGGCGTTCGGCAGCGAGCGCAGCTTGTCGTAGGGCGTGCGCACGTCCCGCGGCCGGTAGACGCGCCGGATCCGGCCGTTGGCGCCCTAGCGCTCGGAGGCGAACAGGCACGGTCGGTGGTAGTTGAGACACGGCGACAGGTACTCCCGGGCGAACGCGTCGACCAGGGGCGCGAAGTGCCGCGGGATGTGTTCGTGGCCGAGAAACCGCCGCACGACATTGGCGTTCTTGCCCTCGACCAGCGCGTTGTCGGTGGAGCGCCGCGGCCGGGACTTGGTGAAGTCTCGGACATGCAGCTTGTTGAGCAACGCCGCCACGGTGTGATTGATGTACTCCGAGCCGGCGCGTCTCTACGCGACGCGTTGTCGGCGTGGAAGCCGACGACGACCAACGGGAACAGGCCGAGCAGGGCCTCAAGCAGCGGCGCGAGGAAGCGCTCGGAGATCGCCTCGACGGCGCCGACGAACTCGTACTGGGTGATCTGGTCGACGATGTTGATCAGATACACGCCCTTGGCGCCGTCCCGGTCGCCCTGGTGGACGGTGTTGACGCGCAGGAAGCCGGGCAGGCCGTCCGGCCGAGGGGCGCGCCGCTCGCCCACCGCCACCGATCCCGCCCGCGTTCCGACGACCACGGTGCGCTGCGTGCGGTAGGTTCGCGAGCCCCGCAGGTTGTAGATGTGGCTCGCCGAGATTCCGGCCAGGCGCTCGAAGTGCGGGTCGCCGAAGAGGTGGAACTCGCGGTGCAGCACGACCCGCGTCGCCAGGCTCGACATCTGGCCGAGGTCGGCGTCCACCCGCGCCAGCAGCCGCACGTCGGCTGGCGTGTAGATTCGCTCGAAGGGCCGGTCCTGGTTGCCGTCGCGGCGGTCCGCCACCCGGCCTGTCTTGCGGTGTTGGCGAATCAGCCGGGTGAGTTGGGCGCGCGAGTAGCCGGTCGTCTTCGCCAGAAAGCGTTTCACCAGCGTCTTTGACGGCCGGTCCAGGGCGTAGTAGCCGAGCCGCGCCAGCGTCCGCACCACAAACTTGTAGGCCCCCGTCCGATCGGTGGGCTGCAAATCCACAGGCCCACTCGCCTCGACGAAGGCGGCGACCTGCCCCATGGTGCGAACGCGCTCGCATTGAAGTGTCACGATCATCTCCTGATGATCCCCGACACCCCCGGTTTAGGCTCACTTTGCGTTGGAATCGCATCTCTACTTTAGGCTCATCTTGCGTTGGACAAGGCTCCCCCTAGGAAGCGAACGACGGGTACGCTACGATTTGACCACGGCGGGTGGCCCAAGGGTTGCCTAAGCTGGTTTCGCCCACTTCCCCTCAATCACAGAATGCGCGGGTTACATAAGTAGACGCGATGGCAAAGCCAAGGCATCCCCACAATCGCAGTTGGACCAACGTTCAACTCCCGAATGGCCCCGCCCAGGCCATTGGCGGATCCATACCCCGAAACGTAACTCGCCTACTGAGGAAATGGTCGCGCTCGAAGGCTGTTGCGGCTTTGTCCGGACTGTTGCTCGACCCGGAGTTTCAGTCGAGTTGCGTTCGCCTAGAAGCGCTGGTCCACGCATCGCTCGCCACAAGCGCGGGCGGGAAGTCACGTATCAGCCCCAATCAACTATCCGCCACCTTCAACCTGCTTAGCCAGACTCAGTTCGGCTACGCCGAGGATCCGGCCGAGGACGTCATGGTCTCCAATGTCATCTTTCAGGGTGACAACTACCGAGTCCCGACCGGTCTCTGGGAGTCAGCGGGCTTCCTTCTGCAAAGGACGCTCGACGTGGTCGACTCAATGCCCAACGAACAGGGCTTTAACGAGTTACGCAAGTCGATAGGAGCGATTCTGGCTTTGTCTGATCGGATCTGCGAACGGGCTGGTCTCAAGCGCAATCAACTGGGTAGCGAAAGCCCCCTTCTGGAATTTCCCCCCATTGGCCACCAACGCCTCGAACGCCTCACCGAACTTACGTTGTTCACGTCCCGTGACTTGACCGAACTCGGCGTCACGCTAACTCAATTGAGTCCGTTCATTCTAAACTCTGCCAACTACAGGGGCCTTCTGCTCTCCGAACTGGGACAATCCCCGCTCGAAGGTCGTCCCCTGACAGCGCACGGCGTCAATGTGCGATTTGCTTTGCCAACTGCCGTGAGCGTGGCGATTCGTCGTCTGGTCATCGATGGCTCGCATGGGACGCCGAATCAGCCCTCCTACGAACTGGCGTTGTCCAGAAGCTACCGTGCCCTTTTTTCGCGGACCCCCGTACTCGGGGCTGGGAAAATGTCTCGTTTGGCATTCTTCCGGATAGGCACCGTTCACGTGGCAGAAGCTCGTCTCAAAGACGATACCGGCACCTCTGTTCAACTGATTTTCATTGTTGACGGTCTAGCCCGCTATAGCGAGTTCGGTTGGGCAGGCGTGTCTACGGTAGACAGCAGGGCCGTTGAGTACGTTGTTGCACGTATTAGGGATGCTACCGAAGGCGCCAGTAACGGCGCATCCCTAATCGTTCACTGTGGCTGGGGCAGAGGCTTCGCTTTCGCCTTACCCGAAATCCGCCGGACTGGATGGGATGTCCGTCACATATCGGCTGCCGATCTCGTCACGCTTAGCTGGTGCGGTGAAGTTAATCCTTTGACTATCCCGCGGTTGCTTGAAGCCGAAGCGAAACTGGAGTCAGCAGGCGTAAAGCTGCAGAATATCAATGGATTACTCAACCTCTACGCTTGGGCAAAATTTAACGACTTCCATCTCGTTCCACATTCAGATCTTCCGGAAAACCTGAGTACGGCAGATGGCACCATCCTCCTAGTGATTGAGCAGAATGCACTCAGACGTCTTCGGCACGAGACCCTAGTCGACTGGGATGAACACTCCGTAGAGTTGCCGGACGGTGAATCAGTAGTGGTCCGGCGCCACACGAGTAGCGCGATGTTCGCGGAGGACAGAGGGCGGCCTCTTTATGTGAGTTCCGATGACGCCGCTCACAGGCAGCTCAATGCCGTATACGTCGCTCGTTCGTTCAGACTCTGGTGCGCGGCAGTCGGCAGCCCCGATCACGACCTCGACCTTCACTACAGGATCTGGGATGCGGCAGTTCACTGGATGATTCGAGTCGCACCCCTGATCGATCATAAGTGCGGTTCGGCGATCCCACGGGACGTGATCTGGACGATCAACTTGGGTGACTTCCGACCCCGCGAACAGCCTCCCACTCCTGCCGAGATTCAGCTCGCGCCTAGCTTCCTCGAAACAGAGGTCCATTCCGAGAGCGCACAGATTACGACGGTACTAAAGGCCGAGTTCGCACCTGCTTTCTCAGATCCCCATAACACTGCAGAGGCCGCCATTGTCGAAAAGCTGATCGAAGGCTGTTTCAAGATCGCGGACATGGAAAAGGCCTTTCATGCAGAGAAACCGGCATTGGTTAATGCGGTTGTACCGAATCCGTGGGCCCGCCACATTCACATGTTTACGGCTTCCACGTATCGGGACTACGTCCGGAAACGCATACCACGAGAAGTTCGCCTTATCAACCAGATGGACGACGCGATAGCCCGCATCGGGTTGGGTTGGAGGGCACATGAGCGCGCTGCCGGGGCG
This sequence comes from Candidatus Azophilus sp., assembly GCA_965220425.1. Taxonomy (GTDB): domain Bacteria; phylum Pseudomonadota; class Gammaproteobacteria; order Pseudomonadales; family Azotimanducaceae; genus Azophilus. The sequence continues at coordinate 2,842,562 of OZ244830.1, forward strand.
CGAATCGAAGGAATTACCGAGTGCACTAGTTTCCTCAACGCTCTCGCCGATGATGTTTTCAATGAACTCAAGGCGAGTCTCGCGCAACTTGATCGCAGGGAAGTCATCGAGGAAATGCTGCTGAACCATGAAGCAGCCGAAATCGACAGAGATCAGTGGGACCGGACATCTCGAGCCGTGCTAGCGCTGCGCAACAGTGAAGACAGTGAAGAAGAGGCTCTCGCGGTCATTAGTGAGCGTCAAGCTCGGCTTAACGGCGCCTGCTTGGCCTCGCGGCTAGCCGTCGAAATCGCTCTTTGTGAGTGTCCATTGCAGGGCGGCCAATCCCCTGGCAATTGGGACATTGATCGTATAATTGTCCAGACCACGCTACTTTATCGGCTCGGCAATGAGTCAGACGCAATCAAGTGGCGTGCATTGGCGCCCATCATCCTCATCAGTCCTGCTGGAGATATCCAATTCAGCACAGCGTTTGGCGACACGGTCGTGGAGCCCTTCGGGCGCATGTTTCACTCTCGTCGCATACGTCATCAGACCACGCTGTACGAAAAACACTTCGAAGCTCCACCTGACTCTCGAGAGCCAATAAGTTCGGTTCTGGATGAGAGGTTTATGTCTGCCTGGGAAACCGAGTTCGGGTTTTCCGTCGATGAGCTTATCGAGTTGCTGGACGCCTTGGATCCGCTTGGCCTTGCTCGCGATTCCGCAGTATTCACGATCGATGGGAAGACCCTGCACGACGCGTTGGCGCAAGTGGCAGGGGATCAATGTGCTGCTTCGTTCCTAAGTAGGTTTTCCTTGGTGCATCGTGATCGATGGGATAGAACGCCAGCCGGTTTTGATGCCAAGGATTGGTATCCATGGCGTTTCAGGCGGCGGCTTTCCTTGCTAAGTCGCCCCCTTGTTCGGCTGAACCACTCGGATAACCCTTGCTATGTTGTCGCGCCAGGGCTGATCCGAGCCGGTATCCACAACTTAGTCGTCCGCGCGTTCGACGGAGAGCTACCTTCGGAATCGTTCGGCTCGGTCGAAATGAAACGCTGGATTGGAACGAGGAGTAGTGAGAAGGGGCACGAGTTCAACGATTCAGTTGCTTCTGTGCTTCGCGAGGACAACTGGCAGGTCCTGAGCAACCTTGAACTTCCATCTGCATTGAACCGGAAGCTCGATAGAGACTACGGTGACATCGATGTTCTAGCTTGGAAATACGGCGACCAACGAATCCTAGCAGTTGAAGCCAAGGATGTCGGAATTGCCCGAGGCGAGGGCGAAATCGCAAGACAGCTCTACGAGTTCCGTGGGGAGAAATTCGAATCTGGGGAGCCTGACCGTCTACTGAGGCATCTTGAGCGAGTTCGGGTATTGCGTGAACACTTTCCGGAATTGAAGAAGAACTTGGGGATGCCGGAAGACGTGGAATCGATCGACCCTTGGCTCGTTTTTAGTTCGTCGGTTCCTCTCCAGTTCGTCGAAAAACTCAGTATCAACGTTGCGCCACTCGCCAACCTGCGCGCTCAGCTAACGGAATCTCAGTAGGGCATCCAGGTAGGAAGGAGTGAAATGATGCGCACCTCACCGCCGGAGCGGGTCCTCGGAAGAAGACGCGCCGAAGAAAACGAAGAAACGGTTACAGGAAGCTTTTCGAGGAAGACGCCGTCGAAGAAAACGGGAAATTCAGATCGGTGATGGCAGCATATGACGGCCATGTTGTCACCGGGCCATATTGGGGTGCTGAGTCCCGAGCACTCGGGAAATCATACATCGAATCAATGGGGGAAAGGCCATGAGAATCTTAGCCATCGTTGCCCAGCTGCTCACCCTTGGCGGCTGCACCACGATCCGGAAGCCATCGAAATTGGCGGAGCACTATGCTCACCGTGCTTCAGACCAGACGAAAGTCCAGCGTGAAGCCGCCTGGGCCAACAAAACGGGACTCGAGAAAATACCTCTCTCACCTCTGATCGCGCTCGTTTCACTCGCAGCAGAACAAGGTGGGGTGGCAGCCCTCAGCATAGTCCTTTGGGGTATTCAGACTGAGTCGAGAGGTGGTCGGGTTTGTTTAGACAGGTTGAGGGCGAAGCTAAGATAGTTTCCGACTGGTTTTTTGCCCTCGTTGAAGCCGTATCGTCCGGCATGTCCGGTCCGCCGTCAACTCCTTCGCGGCAGACGCTGGAAAGCCTTGCCTGGGGGTGCCGTGCCTTGCGCGCAGGGAGCGGAGCGACCGGAGCGCAAGGCACGGCACCGCGAAACGCGGGGGGTCAGCCGGCGGCGATCGGCAGGTGAGCCGTCCGCCCGGCGAAGTAGACTTCGGCGGGCGTCTTTCCCGCGAAGGCCAAGTGCGGCCTCCGGTGATTGTAATGGTTCAGCCAAGCGCCGATCACCCGCCGGGCGTGGTGGCCGCCGCACAGTTCCTCAAGGTAAACCGCCTCGTACTTCAGCGACCGCCAGAGTCGCTCGATGAAGCGATTGTCCATCCACCGCCCCTTGCCGTCCATGCTGATCCGCACCCCCGCCTCGAGCAGCGGCCGGGTGAAGGCGTCGCTGGTGAACTGGCTGCCCTGGTCGGTGTTCGAGATCAACGGCGCGCCGTATCGGCGCAACGCCTCCCCGACGGCGCTCACGCAGAAACCCACCTCCATGGTGTTGTCCAACTCCCACGACAACACGAAGCGGCTGGCCCAGTCCATGAGGGCGACCAAATAGAAGAAACCGCCCCGCACCGGAATGTAGGTGATGTCGGCGCAAATCACCTCGCCAGGGCGGATTTCCCCCAGATCCCTCAGCAAATAGGGGTAAATCTTGTGCCCCGGCTGCGGTTTGGTGGTGCGTGGGCCGGGGTGGACGGTGCGCCACCCCACCGCGGCCATCAGGCTCCGCGCCTTCGTGCGCCCCACCGCATATCCCTCGCGGCGCAGGTGGAACATGACCCGGCGACTGCCGTAATACGGACACTCCATGTACAGCTTGTCCACAACAAGCTGTAGCTCCAGCGTCAGCGCGTCCACCGGCCTCGGCCGGTAGTACAGCGAGGCGCGGCTGACGCCCGCCAGTTCGCACTTGCGGGTCAGCGGCAGGGTCCCGTCGTCCAGAATGAACGTTACCTTCCGGTCTCTTTCCAGAGCGCGGAACCCCTCGAAAAAAAATCCCGTTCCACCACCAGTTCACCGATCCGCGCATAGAGCTGCTCGATCAGCTTGTCCGTCTCCCGCGACGCCGGGTTGCCGGCGGCATTGTCGAACACCTCCAACAGGCCGTCGTGGGCCTGGGTCTTCCACTTGCTCAGTTGATTCGCATTGATGCCATGCCGAGCGGCTATGGCCCGTACCGTTTCGTCCCCACGCATGGCCTGAATAACCACCTTGCGCTTGAACTCGGCCGTGAATTTGCGGCGTCCCATCGTAGGTCTCCCATCGCATGGAAACTACCTTAGCCCCAATGATTCGCGAAAAGATAAAGCAAAAGCCCTTGGACATGCGAAAATGGCGTTGTTAGACAACCAGTTAATGCAGCAAAGGCTTTTGCATGTCACAAGATACCAGCAAACAGAGTGTTTTGTTCGAGGGCCTGTCGAAAAAGGCAGTAATCGCCAAGTTCGACCAGGATCATGCCAGTTCAGACGGGGGTGCAATCCTGCTCAAGGCCTGCGACGAGCGGCTTCCGTTGAGTGAGACGTTGGCGGCGTGCTTGTCGGACGACCGCGAGCAGTCGAAGGTCGCCCATTCCCTGCGGGAGTTGTTTCAGCAGCGTCTGTTCGGCATCGCCTGCGGCTACGCCGATGGCAATGACGCCGCTCGGTTGGCCTGCGATCCGGTGATGAAGTTGCTGACGGGGCGCGATCCGGTCGCCGGCGCGTCATTGGCGTCGCAGCCGACGCTGTCGCGGTTCGAGAACGCGGTCCGGTCGAGGGACTTGGTGCGCTTGTCCGAAGCGTTGGCGGAGACGGTGATTGCCCGCCACAGACGGCGCAAGAAGCGGGTTCGGCGGATCACCATCGATTTGGATCCGACGGTCGATCCGACCCATGGCGGCCAGCAGTTGACGTTCTTCAACGGCTTCTACGACACCTCGTGTTATCTGCCGTTGGCCGGATTCCTGACCTTCGACGATGAGGTGGAGCAGTACTTGTTCTGCTACGTCCTGCGCCCGGGTAACGCGGCGGCCAAGCGAGGCTGTATCGGTGTGTTGAAGCGACTGCTGCCCCGGTTGCGGCGGGCGTTTCCCAAGGCCCGGTTGCGGATCCGCTTGGACGGGGGGTTTTCCGGTCCGGAGTTGTTCGCGTTTTTCGAGGCGAAGCGACTCGACTATGTGGTGGGTATGGCGAAGAACCCGAAGCTGGAGCGTTTGGCCGAACCGCTGATGGCGCAGGTGCGGTCCGATTTCGAAGCCGGGCACACATCGGCCCGCCGCTATGGCGAGTTCGCCTACCGGGCCGGGAGTTGGCCCCAGGAGCGCCGGGTCATCGTCAAGGCCGAGGTGACCACCCATTTCGGCCGGCAACCGAAGGACAACCCACGGTTTCTGATCACCAACCTGAAGACGACGCCGAAACACGTCTACGAGCGGGTGTATTGCGCCCGGGGCGATGCCGAAAATCGTTTGAAGGAACTCAAGCTGGGCCTGGAGATCGACCGCACCAGTTGCACGCGCTTCCTGGCCAACCAGTTCCGCGTTCTGATGACGGCGGCCGCCTATGTGCTGATGCAGGAACTTCGCCTGAAGGCTCGGTGGACGAGCTGTGCGCGCGCTCAGGTCAGCACCTTGCGGCTACGCTTGCTGAAGCTGGGCGCCTGGATCGAAACGTCGGTTCGGCGCATCGTCATCCACCTGCCGCTCGGCACGCCGTTCGCCGACGATTGGCGCCGCATTGCACGCTCGGTCGGCGCGGTTGTGACCTGATCCGATCAGCCCGCCTGGTTTGCTGTACAGACCCGTCGGTCCGCGGCAGCGCTCGCCTCGAATCCGGCGATACCGGCAATGAGCACCAAAAATGCCGATTGATCCGCAAGACAACAGCCCGATCGGCTCCCCATTACCGCATTTCCAACGAATATCCTTTCGTACGGCACCGTTTGAACCTCTACAATCGACGTTCATGAATAGGTGCGGTTAGCATCCTGTCTAAATTTACCGGACCACTTCAAACCACCCTGGCAGCGATTCACGCGTGCGTTGCTGGCGCAGGTCAGGCACCTGTTACTCGCAACCTTAGCGGGTAAGATAGGAACTCAGTCCGCAAATCGTTCGTGAGGGAATACCGATGTTCACAGACCGTCAAAGCGCCAAGTCCACAACCGCCACCTGGTCTCGACGCTCAATCAGTGTGTGTCCGGCAATTCTCTCCAATAGTCGAATCACTCGAATCGCCTGGAAAGACACCGCTGGTAACCTGTGCCCCGGCAAGCCGGACGGATTTCTTGGCCTGCTCGGCGGTCTCCTTCTGACACTTGGCGCGGCGCTGGCCCATGGAGAATTCCTCGCCTACTCGATTACGCAGATAGACAAGTCGCCGCTGCCCGAACACCTCGTAGGCATAGATGCCAAGCATCTCGTCAATATCGAGTGGGGTCCCTATGCGGGCCGAAAAGCGCGGGTTGGCGTGCTCGAGGTGGACAATACCAGCGGACTCGCCACCATCACCGTAGGCTCCGAAGACGGTGAGGCAGACATCTCCCTTTCCGGTCAGCAGGTTCCCGTCAACGGAATTGAGGCGATCGTGACCGACACCATGGCCCGCTCCGGCCGCTTCTCTCTCGTGGAACGCAAGATTCTAGGCGAGGTGCTCGGCGAACAGGATCTGGGCGACCGGGTCTCGCAACCGTCGGCGGCCAAGGTCGGCAAGGTGCTGGGCGCGGAATTTCTTCTGCAGGTCGTGGTCACCGACTACGAGGACAAGACCAGCAGTGTGGGTGGCGGGGCCATCGGCGCGCTGACCCGCATACCGGTGCTCGGCGGTATTGGCATCAAGAAAAGCGAGGGGCGCATCGGCCTGAATTTCCGCCTTGTCGATTCACAGACCAGCGAAGTGGTCTACACCAGGCAACTGGAGTCCATCATCCGCGAAAGCGGCCTGCTCTTGGGCGGCGGCGGCATTGGCGGGGGCGTGGGGCTCGGCGGATTCTTCGGCAGGTATTCAAAGACCCCGATAGGGCAAGCGGTCATCGCCGGTGTAAACCAGGGCGTCTTCGACCTGGTGCGGGTCATCGGCGCCAAGCCCGCCCAGGGCAGCGTGGTGAAATCCGAGGGGGGGCGAATCTGGCTGAACATGGGTCAGGGCGCAGTAGCGATCGGCGACGCCCTGGAGGTACTCACAAAGGGCGAAGAACTCATTGACCCGGAGACGGGAATCAGTCTCGGCAGCGAAGATACCGTGACGGGGCGGGCACGGGTGACCGATGTTCGAGAGAAATTCAGCATCGCCCAACTCGACGCCTCATCGGGGCGCGTGAATCGCGGCGACAGCGTCGTGTCGCTGGCACCCCCTCCATCCATTGAGTTTGCCGATGTCTGGGTACCGCCGGAGCAGCCCAAGCGGTTCAAGAGGTAGCTCCCGGCGAAGTGTTTGCTTGCCACCCTGGTGGCAACGGCACGGGTTCATTTGTACCGGAAACGTGGACACCGGAAACGTGGACACTTGACAAAACACCTGGGAAGTGGCCCCCGAGTTATAAACAACGCGCCAAGGAGTTGAAATCCACGTTCATTCTGGCCTTCGAGGCCGCCCGCAGGAGCGGGGCGGACCATTTCATCACCTTGAATCCGTTGCCGAGTTGTTCAAAGAATGGGAGCCACTTCTGCCGGTTGGCGCATATTGTCGAGTCAGTTAGACAATATATTTCTTGTCGAGTAGAATCGACAACATAAGAATTGTGGGGTCTACTCGACAATGGACGACACACGCCTTCTCGACGTCGCCGCCACCTGGAGTTTCTGGGATCGGCCGCCTCCCAAGAGCATTCCCCGAAACGTCGAGCTGCCGGGGACGCTGTCCAATCGTAGAGTACTGGTTATCCAGGGAGTCCGTCGCTGCGGCAAGTCCACCCTGCTATCCCAGTTGATCGACCGTTACCGGCTGCCAAGGCCGGATTGCCTGTTCGTCAACTTCGAAGACCCCCGTCTTGCGGGTTGCCTGACTTTCGAGACGCTCGAACAGTTGTGCCGCTCATTCGGCGCGATGCGGCCCGATGCGGAAACGCTCACGGTGTTTCTAGACGAAATCCAATGGGTGGATGGCTGGGAGCGATGGCTGCGTTCCAGGCTCGAGCGTCCCGGCCGCTTTAAGTTTGTTGTCACCGGTTGCAATGCACACCTGCTCTCCGGCGAACTGGCTTCGGCGCTGACCGGGCGGCATGTTACGGTGGAACTCTTCCCCTTCGATCTCTCCGAGTTCCGCCTGGTTTATCGAAATGGCTCCCTCGCGGATTACCTGCATCGCGGTGGCTTTCCGGAACCGATCGCCGACGACGACGGTGACCTCCTGCTGCGGCAGTATTTCATCGATATCCTGCAGCGGGACGTACGCGAACGGGTTGGCGCGAGGTCGTCCCTCACCCTGCGCCAGATCGTACAGATGGTCTTCGAATCCGCCGGCTCCGAACTCAGCCTGCGCAGAATCGCCGCGGCAAGCGGCGTTGCCGTTGAGACCGCGTCGGCTTATCTCGAAGCTTGCGAGAATGCCTACCTCCTTTTCTCCTGCCCGTACTTCGCCTTTTCGCAACGCAAACGGTCGCAGAGAAACCGGAAGTACTACCCCGTCGATACGGCCCTGCGGCGAGTTTCCGTGACGCGGTCCGGGGGCGACGCGGGCAAGGCGCTTGAATGCGCAACGTTCGTGAAACTTCGGAAACGGTATCGCGATGTCTTCTACTGGCGGGCAGCCGGCGAAGTTGACTTCGTGGTGCAAACCGACGGCAAACCCACGCCAATCCAGGTCACCCTGGATGAAGCAACCGAACGCCACCTGCGTTCGCTCGATGCATTCTACGAAGCGTTCCCCCATGCAAGGGAAGCCGTCATCGTCACGATGGAGAACTTCACGGACGTTCCTGTGCAACTCGATCCTTGAGGACCGGCCTCACCCAAAGCAAACGATAGGTCACCGCGTACACCAACCCTTCCTCTTCCGGTAACAGGTAAAACTCCCGGAGCACGATCGGGCAACTCGACTCTGCCGCGTGACTCCTTGCCACCCCCGCCATGATTGACGTGATGTCGCGGGCTCGGTCGGTGATCCCGCCCGAATCGATGCCACCGTAGAGAAGCCGATAGCCATCGTCGTGGTCGGTCAATGCGCTTTTCCTGTGAATCGGCATGTATCTAGCCTCAGCCCATCGAATTGACGAGGTTCCGGGGAGATGCGAAGGGCTGATGGGCGTGTGTTTTCTTCGCGACAAGAGCAATCGAGGCGGGTTTATGTTTGGATTCCAGGGACCGGGACGCAGGTTGCCGTCAGGCGTTCCTCGAGAGCTGGGAGAACCTGTACTGTTGTGGTGGAGACCGTCAGCGTGCCGTTTGAGCCGTTCCCGAAGCGGCCGGCGAAGCGGCTGATCGACGAGGTCAGGCGGCGTGCTTGTCGATGAAGTTCTTCAGGTCGGCCATGGACTCCTCGTAACACTGAACCAGGAAAAAATGGCTGGCTTGTTCGTAGACCCGGAGTTTGCAGTTCGGGACCCGCTCTGCGATCGCTCTCGAGGCGTCGGCCGCACAGAGCACGTCCTGCCCGCCCGCCATCACGAGGGTCGGGCATTTCACCTGGTGCAGGCGGTCCAGCGAGTCGTGGGTGAGGCAGGCGTGGGTGGCATTCGAGTAGCCGCGGACGGGCCCGGCAGCGTTCGTCAGCGTCTCCTCGAAAGCGTCGAGCTGTTCCCGGTGCTCGTTGAAATAGGGCGGCGGGAAGAAGAACAGCGACTGGTGCCTGGCCGCGGCCGCGAAGCCCTGCGCTTTCACCACCTCGTTGATGTTGTAGAGAATCCGGTAGCCGTAGCGGTCGAGCTTCCCGAAGGAGGCGGTGATGATCAAGCTGCGGACCCGGTCCGGATAGGCGAGCGTAATTTCCTGGGCGATGGCCCCTCCCATCGACCGGCCGACGACATGAGCGGGCTCGGAGATGCCGACGGCGTCCATCAGGGCGATGGTGTCGTCGGCGAAATGCTTTGTCGTGTAGGGGTAGTCCGGCGCCGAACTCCGGCCCGCGCCCCGGTTGTCGAAAGCCAGTACCCGGTAGTCCTTCGAGAGGACTTCGATCTGCGCGTTCCAGGCGTTGCAATCCCCCGCGAGACCGTGGATGAGGACCACGGGCTGCCCTGCGCCGTGAAGCTCGTAGTACAGCTCCACGTCACCTACGGGCTGGGTCGGCATGGAAAAACGCCCTCTCGTTTTCGAAGACGCTGCCTGTCCCGCCCCAACCCAGACTTATTCGTTTCGGCCCGGGGCCACTTTGTCCATGAACTCCTCGTTGTCCAGCACCCACCCCAGGCAGCGAACGACGTTCTGCAGCCCGAGGGTGTGGAGATCGGGCCCGTACATGCTCGCCACGCAGTCTGAGAGAACGACCACGCTGTAGTCGTGGTTGAACGCCGTGAAGGCGGTGTTCATGACGCAGGTGTTGGTGTTGATGCCCATCATGCATACGTTCTTCACGCCCAGCATATCCAGCAGGCCCTTCAGGTCCGTTCCCATGAAGCAGTCCAGACGCTTCTTGTTGTCGATGACGTAGTCGCTGTCCTCGTACAGGCTCGGGATGATCTCGGTCGTGACTTCACCCATGATGTTATGGTCGTTCACGGTGCTCTTGCGCCCGAGGGTGAGGCGGTTCTTCTCGTCCTGGATGTCGTGAAGCGCCTTCCAGAAGGGCACCGTCATGCCCTCGCTGCCCACGCCGGGAATCTTCCGGAAGACGAGTTTCACGTGAACGATGGGAATCTCGTAGCCGCGGGCGAATTGCAACAGTTCCTCGGCATTGGCGATGACTTTCTCGCAATCCTCGTCACTGGCCGGCATGGTCGCCACTTCGGGGTCCAGGTGGCCCCGGTGCATGTCGATGGTGACAACGGCCGTTTCCTTCGGGTCGAGACGGATCATGTCCTTCAGTCGGTCCGTCATTTCCGATCGATCGAGAATCTCTACCTGGGACATGGGTCACCTCCTGTCAAGACGATTGGAAAGTCCGCTCGAGACGACATCCTTCGAGAAAGATCCAGTTATACCAAATATCCGTGCAGAAGTGTCTCAAAAGATTGAGGCCGGCCCGTCCGGCTTCCGCCCGGTCCGAAGCGTGTAAATCGAATAGCAGAAGTAGCCGTGACCATGACCGTGGATGCCGGCCAGAATGCAATCGGATTGACGCAGACATAAGCTCGCTACCGTGGTCTGAAGCCGACGCTGATAGTGCCGCCATCAACCCCACCCTGCTATGGCTACGTTGCGGTGCCTTGGCTTGATAAAATTGGTCCATCGTGAGACAGACGACCCATCGCCACCGGGGAGTACGAGGAGTTGCCGGTTCCCTGTAACGGAAACCGGGTGTGGCCTGACGGCCCGGTCATTCCCGCCGGTAGACCGACCGTCCCCGCGCGAAGGTTTCGACCACCGGAATGTCCGCCAGCGTTGCTGGATCCGCGCTGAGCGGATCGGCCCCGAGTATGACGAGGTCCGCCCGCTTGCCCGGCGTGATCGAGCCTTTGCTGTCTTCCTCGAAGTACTGGTAGGCCGCGCCCTGGGTAACGGCGTAGAGCGCTTCGCTGACGCTGGCGCGCTGTTCCGGACCCAGCACGTGGCCGCTGCGCGTGGCGCGGTTCACGGTGATGTGGATCAGGCGCATCATGTCCGGCGGCACCACCGGCGCGTCGTTGTGTACCGTGAACTCAATGCCGTGCTCGATGGTGGCCTTGACCGGGCTGGTGTGGGCCGCGCGTTGCTCGCCGAAGCTCTTGCGGTGCCAGTCGCCCCAGAAGAAGGGGTGCGCCGCGTAGTAGGAAGGCACGATGCCGAGTGCCTTGACGGCGGGGAGCTGATCCGGGCGCATCAGTTGCGCGTGGATGATCACGGAGCGGTGATCCGGCAGCGCATCGGGGTCCACGGCGCTGGCAATGCCTTCGATCATGGCGTCGATGGCGGCATCGCCGTTGGCGTGTACGAGTACCGGGACGTTGCGAGCGATCATGGTGGCGACTCGATCCTTGTAGGTTTCGATGTCGTAGGCCGGGTAGGCGACGTAGTCTTCGGGCGCGTCCTCCGGGCCTTCCGTATAGGGCTGCGACAGCCAGGCGGTGCGCCCCTGGGGCGAGCCGTCGAGGGCGAACTTGAACCCGCCGATGCGGAAGCCGCCGCTGTAGGCGCTGTCCTGCTGAATGCCGTCGATGGTCTCGTCGTCGAGGGCGTTGGCCATCACGAAGGCAACGACATCCACGGGAAACGCCTCGCGCTCGGCCGCCGTGCGCATGACGGCGATGTCTCCGAGCATGGCGCCGCCGTCCTGCACCGTGGTGATGCCGAAGCTCGCGTGATAGTCGAGAGCGCGCCGCAGCAGCTTCTCGTACCGTTGTGGGTCGACCCGGCCGAACTGCCCCATGGTGAACTGCAGGGCGGCGGTTTCTTCCATCACGCCGTTGGGTTCGTTGCTGTCCGGGCGCCTGCGAATCACGCCGCCCGGCGGATTCGCCGTGTCGCTGTCCATGCCGACGGCGGCCAGGGCGGCCGAGTTGACGGCGGCAAGATGCCCGGAGACGTGCATCAGCGCGATGGGATGCTCGGTGGATGCCCGGTCGAGATCGTCGCGTGCCGGGTGGCGGTTCTCGGTGATGAGCGAATCGTCGTAGCCGTAGCCGAACAGCCATTCGCCGGTGGGCAGTTCCCGCTCGGCGATCCGCTCGCTCAGCAGGCGCACGATATCGTCCATGGTCAGCACGGGTCCGACCGGGGGTGAGGACAGGTTGACGAAATCGATCAGCCGCGCGACGAAGGAAACGTGGCCGTGGGCATCGATGAAGCCGGGAACGAGCGCCTGTTCGCCAAGCTCGATCATTCGGGTTAGTGGCCCCTGCAATGCCAGCAAGTCGTTCGCATCGCCCACCGCGGCGATCTGTTCCCCACGTACCGCGACGGCGTTCGCGCCAGCCAGGGATTCGTCCATGGTGATGGTATGGTTGCCCAGGATGATCAGGTCCGCGGGCGGTTGCACGGGCGCCTCGAGCGCCGGTTCGGAACAGCCGGCGAGCAGCATCCCGATCAGTGCGCCAAGTGCCCCCAGTGCGCGAATGGTGTGTTTCTCCATGAGTTTTTTCCTTTGGTTCCTGATTCCTGCCGAGCTCCACTTGGCGGCGCAGCGCCTTTTCGTGATGCCTATTCGCCGGGTGCGACTTCCTGATCGTGGTCATCGACCAGCCTGCACTGGATTCCGGAGCGGGGCTTGCCGCAACTTCCGAGTACCTGCGAATCGATATCGGTGATCATGGCCATGGGCAGTTCCGTCATGCCATAGCCGCTGAAGTACTCGAAATCGAATCTGCGGGCAAGTTCGATCGTATCTTCCGATAGCGGATAAAAGTGAGTGTGTCTGAGCTTGTTTTCGCGCCGATCTTCTTCGCTGCCGAATGTTGCCAGGCAGGGCGCGATGCTGCCGATCAGCCCGCTTGTCAATACCAGATGAAGTGGCTGGGAATAGGTCCACTCGCTGCCGTCGTCAAAAACGGCAAAAACGTTGTCGGGCCGCCGCAGATTCGCACGTTCGAGACACTCTGCCAGCACGCAACGACCGCGGTCCGGCAGTTCCGGAATGAACCATTCGGGAACAGGTGGCGCCAACATGATCCTGGCGGTCCTGCTCGAATACCTGGGGGCCGGGTTCTTGCTCAACGATCCCCGACCCGCTTCCAGTAGGCGTCCAGGTCGCGTTTGACGACCGGCGCCAGCAGGTAGAGGCCGAGCACGTTGGCGAGCGCCATGGCGAAGATCATCGCATCGGAGAAATCCAGCACCGCATCGAGTTGCGTGGTGCAGCCGACGATCACGAAGGCGCAGAAGATGGCGTTGAATGTCAGTTTGGCGCTACGCCGGTTGCCGAACAGGTACACGCAGCCCTCCAGGCCGTAATAGGACCAGGAGATCATGGTCGAGTAGGCGAACAGCATGATCACCGCGGCCAGCGGGTAAGGGAACCAGGGAATGACGCTCGCGAACGCCGATGAGGTCAGCTCCACGCCGCTCATGGCCCCGTCGTTCAGCAGTGCCGGATCGTAGACGGTCACCGTGATTACCAGCGCGGTAATGGTGCAGATCACCACCGTGTCGATAAAGGGTTCGAGCATGGCCACGAAGCCCTGGGTGAGGGGTTCTCCGGTCTTCACCGCCGCGTGCGCGATCGACGAGGAGCCGATACCGGCCTCGTTGGAGAAGGCTGCGCGGCGAAAACTGAGGATCAACACCGCGAAAAAGCCTCCCGTGGCCCCTTCCGGCGTGAACGCCTGGCTGACGATGGCATAGAGCGCGCCCGGAATGTCGGCGTAGTTGGCGCCAATGACGACCAGGGCGGTGCTCACATACAGAAGTGCCATGAAGGGCACCAGGGTGGCGGTGACGCGCGCGATGCTGCGGATGCCGCCGACGATGACCAGCGCCACCAGGATCGCCAGCGCCAGGCCGAACAGCCAGCCCTTCTCGGCAAGGATGCTGTGTTCGCCGCCGCTGACGTTGACGAACTGCACGTAGGCCTGGTTGGCCTGGAACATGCAGCCGGCGCCGAGGCAACCGATGACGATGCAGACGGCGTAGTACCAGGCCATGGCCTTGCCCAGCCGGGGCAAGCGGCGTTCGCGCAGGCCCCTGTCCAGATAGAACATCGGCCCGCCGGAGACCGAGCCGTCGGCGTTTTCCTGCCGGCACTTGACGCCCAGGGCAAAGAACACGAATTCCGACATTGCCCGGGCGACCGGCTGGAAAGCGTGGTCGACCGCCTCGTCTATACCTGATGCCCGGGCGCACGAGACCTGGACTCCGGCGACTGCCGCGAGCCCGAGGGCGATCCAGGACCTTCTTCTCACGAGTGAAAACCGGTGCAGGGTTGCGTTGGCAGCGCTAACCAGGCGATACCTCAGACCGACGAGAGGACGGTTGTCGGGTGCGAAATTGACTCATCTGACAATCTTTTCCCGCGAACACAAGGACCAATCCGACCGGTACGCCAAACCGATACAGACGCTCTCCAATCTCGCACGATATTTCCGTGGTGTAAATCCTGGACTAAGCTTCGGTTGGGAGAGAGGTTTCGAAACACCCCGCTTCTTGTTGGCTGAATCTATTGGAGCATCGGACGTTGTCCCACGCGCCCAGAGTATTCAATCCTTTTCGAGTTCTATTCGTGCTGTGGGCCATCCCTTTGCTGGGTGGCTTGCCCCAGATGGCGTTGTCGCAGGACGCCTCAGCCGGCGAATCGGCGCTCGAGGAGATCATAGTTACCGCGGAACGGCGGGGGAGAATCTCCAGAATGTGGCGTTGGCCATCACCGCGTTCAGCGGCGAGGATCTTCGCGAACAGCACGCTGATACCGAATTACGACAGTGACATTCGTGCCGTGCTCACGGACGATCCGGGCCGGTTCGAGGTCGATGTCGCGGGAGCGACGGTGCGCCTTGACTGGGATCTCAGCGAACGCATGACGCTGACATCGCTGACCGCCTACCGCGAGGTGGATGCCATGAACCTCGAACACGGGCTGGGCACGCCGTTGTTTTCCCACGTACTCCACAGCAGCGGCGTGATTCCGTTCGCTCTGGACGGCTACAACGACTACATCGACGATTCCGAAACCTTGACCCAGGAAATTCGGCTGACCTCCAGCGGGGACAGCAGGCTGCAATTCGTCGCCGGGCTGTATTTCCTGGACGAAGACGTTCACTGCCATGAGACGGTTTCTGTCGGGATCAAAATCTCCGATGACATGGGCGGATTATTCGGCCCCAATGCGAACAACAGTCTTGGTGGGGACGATCAACGCGCGAATACCACTAGCTATGCCGTATTCCGTCAAGTCACCTTTGACCTGACGGATACGCTGAGTATCACTGCGGGCGGCCGCTACACCGAGGACGAGAAGGAGATCGACCGCGTGGGTGTTCCCAATGGCGTATCCGTATTGGGCGCGTTCGACGTGTCGGCGGAAGCGGACTGGAGTGAGTTCACCGGAAAGATCGGCCTGGACTACCGGCCGACCGAGAACCTGTTCTTCTACGCCAACTTGTCGGAAGGCTACAAGTCGGGCGGTTTTCAGGGCCTGGCGCCCGGGCAGCTTCAGGCGGAGTCGCCATTCCAACCCGAGTTTGCGACGCTTTACGAGATTGGCGCCAAGACGGAATGGTTCGACAATCGTCTGCGCGTCAATTTCATGTTTGCGGAGCTGTTCGGGAAGGCGACGGGATACTGCAAGGGCAAGGGCGGCAGCATGCACGTCTCCAACCTGGAAATCGGCATGGAGGATAGTGGCGATGACGTTGGGATCTTCGATACGGGCAATCACCCGCGGTGTGCCGCCACACTGGGGGGCGGATCTCGATCGGGCCGCGTTCGGATCGATGGCGAAGACCCGCTTCAGGCGCTGCATCGGGGTCAAGGGCGCGAGGGTTTTTTGGGGTACTTCGTCGCCTGGTTCGCGTTTGCGGACGATGTGCTCACGCGGTTTGCAGTTCGGGGCGAACACGCCATGGAACCGGGTGAGGTTGAGTCTTGGGCGAGGAACCAGGGCCGCCAGGCGGGCAATGAAGTCGAGTGGGTCGAGAATGACGTGCGTTGTGCCGTCGCGAAAGGGCTGCTTGAACCGGTAGAGGATTTGCCCGCGCGCATTGGTCGAGAGGCGCTCGTTGGCAATGGCGGGCCGGGTGATGTAGCGACAGAGCTTGTCGAGCTTGTCGCGTTGGTTGGCCTGGCAGCCCGTGGCGGCGTAAGGCTATGGGTTTTCGGGAAACCGCGAATTTTCGGGAGTGGAAACATGGACCGGTTCAAGATTTGCACACCCGCATGCTTTAGCATATGCTTTGGCATAGGCCAGTAGTGGAGTATACGCATATGGCTGCAGAACGACACGTGAAACTGTTCCGCAACGGACGAAATCGAGCGATTCGGATACCAAGAGATTTTGAAATCGAAGGCGATGAGGCGATCATCCGCAAGGAAGGCAACCGATTGATC
The DNA here is from genome assembly GCA_965220425.1 of Candidatus Azophilus sp. Classification (GTDB taxonomy): domain Bacteria; phylum Pseudomonadota; class Gammaproteobacteria; order Pseudomonadales; family Azotimanducaceae; genus Azophilus. The sequence continues at coordinate 2,858,735 of OZ244830.1, forward strand.
CTGGAACCCATCCACAAGACCGGGTTGCTGGGCGTTCTGACCGGACTGAAGCCGGTTGCAGACAAGTTTCCCGACATCGACTCGGGCCTGGGGGAACTGGATGAAGTGGATCTGCGCGCTGATGCCTGACTATCTTCTGGATACCAACATCCTGTCCGACCTGATGAGGCATCCTCAGGGGCGCGTCACGGCAAATCTGGAACGTGTCGGCGAGAATGCCGTTTGCACCAGTATCGTTGTCGTCGCCGAATTGAAGTTCGGCGTAGCCAAAAGCGGGTCGAAGGCGTTGCGGACGAATCTCGACGCCATACTCTCCGCTCTCGAGGTACTCCCTCTCAAGGCGCCCGCCGACCAACGCTACGCGGAAATACGTACCCGTCTGGAATCCGTCGGGAAAACCATCGGACCCAACGACCTCCTGATCGCCGCCCACTGCCTGGCGGAGGATCTCGTCGCCGTAACGGCCAACACCGACGAGTTCGGCCGCGTACCGGGCCTGCGGGTCGAAAATTGGCTGGCAGCTTGATCGTTGGCCGGGGCGCCACCTGAACGACCGCGCCGCCACGCAAGGGGCGATCGAGGCCCCGGTATTCAAGCAGCCGTGCTTGCGCATCCCATTGCCGCTATTCGCAGGAGCAGGTAACCGGCTCGCCGTTCCGTCAACGCGCCAGCGTCGTCAACAGAATGTATGACGCCCGCCCCGAACCGTGATACACCGAGTTGGTGGCGATGAAATAGCCGGTCTCATCCGGATTCCAACCGCCGGTGTTGAGGTTGCGCGCGAAGCGCGGGTAATTGCTGCTCGACACCTCCAGGCGGATGCGATGTCCCGCGCGGAATACGTTGCTCGTCATCATTGGGGCGAAACGCAGTTCGTAGACCTTCCCGTTCTCCATGAAGACTTCGCGGTCGAAACCTTCCCGGTAGCGGGCCCGCTTGATCGTCTCGTCCAGGTTCCAGGCGGCGCCGTCCGGCTCCACGTCCACCAACTTGACCGTAAAGTCGGTGTCCCGCGCGTCTGAGGAGACGTAGAGAACGACCTCGACGCCTCCGGTCACTTCCAGGTCTTTCGGTAACGGCTCGCTCGTGTACACCAATACATCCTGGCGCGATTCGATGGGTCGTTGATCGAAGGATCCGGTCTTCACCTGGTCATCCAGGCAGCAGACGTTGCCGCCCAACGACGGCACCGGGTTCATCGGGTCGTAGGTGAAGCTGTCCATGCCGGATTCCGCCGGCGGCGCGGCGGCGAGGGCGCCGTCGCCGAACAGGGAATTGGCCCCGCCAGCGGCCCCGCCAGCGGCCCCGTTGCCGCTTGTGAGGTACAGCTTCAGCGGTTTCGAGCCCGCGGGCGGCCAGCGGTCCGAAGTGCGCCATTCGTTGGAACCCATGGCGAAGTACCTGACCCTCGGCTGTCTTTCCGGGAATCCGTTGCGCTCGCCCTTCAGGTATAGGTCGAAGAAGTCGTAGACGGTTTCGTCGAGGCCGAAGTGCACCCGGCCCATATTCCTCGCGCCCACGATATGCGGGTCGCGCAGGCGGTACATGTGGCAGTGTTCCGTCGGTGCGACGATCAGGTACTGGCTGTCGCGTATGCGCGCCTCGCTGGCATTGCGCCGTACGTGGTTGAAGAGCTCGATATTCGGCGCGACCGACAGGTCGTACCAGGCATTCACCCACAGGGCCGGCACATGGAAATCCTCGTCGTCGTGGTAAAGTCCGCCCTTGTACCAGTCCGGGTGGTCGGGTCCGCGGCGGGCCATCTCGTCGAAGATGCCGTGCGGTCCTCCGGCGGCGGCGATCGAGTCGCGCAATGGCAGGTGACGGAAGGCCTGGCGCCAGTCGACCTCGGGGTAGGAAGGGGCGAGGTCGTAGTACTTCGAGACGCGGATTCGCTCTTCCCGGGACAGGCCGGCGGGGAACGTGGGCCGCACCAGGTTCTGCTCGTGATAGAGCCAGGTGAGCATTGGCGGTTGAATAACCCCGCCCTTGTAGTAGTTGCCCTGCTCGTAGTAGGGGCCCATGCGGCCGATGCCGGCGCCCGGACTCATCGGCACCGCCGCGGCGTGGGCCGGATGCGGCTCGCTTGCGAGCGCCATGATCCACTCGGCGGTGGAGGAACAGCCGGTGGTGCCGACCTTGCCGTTCGACCAATCCTGTTCGGCTATCCAGGTCAGTGTGTCACGGCCGTCGGTGCGCGGCCGGCCGAGCACTTCCCAGGTTCCCTCGGAGTAGAACTTGCCGCGCTCGTTCTGCTTGACGAAGGCATAGCCGCGGCGGATGGCGTCCAGGGCGAACTTCAGGTTGGCGTCGAAGTAGTCCGGGTTGGGCTCCATCTTCTCGCTGAAGTTGTAGGGCGAACGCCAGAGAATGGTGGGGAAGGGCCCTTCGGCGTTCTTCGGCAGATAGATGCGCGATGCGAGGCGCGTGCCGTCGCGCATGGGCGCCATCACCATGGTTTCGATGTGCGCTTCCCGGGCGAGCGCGGCGCGGCGTACCTCGTCGGTGAGCGGGTCGCTGTCGGCTTGTGCGCCGGGCGTGGCGAGCAGTACGGCGGCTGCCGCCAGCAGCGATCTCCAGGCCCGCCCGGCGCCACGTATCCAGACTCTCAGCCGCCAGCGTCTTTCGCGCAAACGGGGTTTGTTCCACGCAGTTGGAATCTCCGTGGCCGGGGACAAAACGCGAAATCCGGTTGACACAAGCGCGCCGCTCAATCGGCGGCCAGAATCTTGCGGATGTCCGAATCGTCGCCGGTAAGCTGCCAGTGAACCAGCGCGATGGGAACGGAACCCGCGTCGTTCAGTTCGCCGTAGAAATCGCGCAGGGTATAGGGCGTTTCGGCGTTTTCCGTCTGCTTGGTGCGGTGCGCGAGCAGGCGCTCCAGGAGGTACTTGCCGGTGACGTAGCTGGTGCCGTAGCCCGGCTGGCGCAGGTACAGTTGCTGTTCGAATTCCATCAACTCGCGTTCCGTGCCCATCCAGCCCCTCGGCGTCCAGTCTACGTGCACGGTGCCCGCTTCCGCCATCGTCATCCGGTTGGCGTGGGCGTACAGGGAGCCGAGGCCACGGGCCGCGCGCTGGGCGAGCATGATCCATACCAGTTCCCGGGAACGGGGATTGTCGTCGTAGAGGCCGGCGTGCATGAACATCTCCTCGACGCCGGTGGCGGTGCCCTCGTTGCGGCTGTCGAAGATGTTGTAGAGCAGCGGGCCCCGGCGGATCGGGCTCGAGTGGGGTTCGTCGCGCATCTGCGCCAGGTCCCACCAGTGGTAGAAATGGGTATACAGCGGCGTGGGGTCGTAGTGGGCGGCGATCGAGAAGAAGTTGCGCACCTCCTCGGGGATAAAGGCGCCGAGGTGTTCGCGCAGCGCCGGTTCCATGTTGTCCTTCATGGGCATGACTTCCCGATCGCGCACCCAGGCCATCAGCCTGCCGGCGGATTCATCGGCGAGACGATCGTATTCCCCGGGGGTGGATGCGGCGACCTGTTGCGGCAGGTTGCGGTTCCTGTGTTCCTCGAGCTTGAGGGATGACCAGGCCCGGTCGAGTTCCCGTTGCAGCAGATCGACTTCCTCCTCCCAGGTAAGCGGGAGGTAGTGCACCTTTTGCTGGTACCAGGTGTACTGGTCCTTGCCGAGGCCGGACGGCCCACTCTTCGAAGGCGCCTGCTCCTCGAGCCAGGCGACAAGTTCGTCCGTGGCCGCCCGGGCGTCGGCGATAGCTTGCGTCAACGCTGCGCCGGCATCCGTTCCCGCCATATCCAGGATGCTGTCCAGGAGCCCGCGCTGATTGCGGATATTGCGGATGCCGGCGACCCACAGATCCCTGGCGTTGCCGGTCAGATTGCCCTGCGCCTGGCGCATGAGCGGGGGGATCACCCCGAGATCGCCGATCATCCGCTGTTCCTCCTCGGCCGACAGCGGAAACCCGTAGGTCCAAAGTTCCAGCACGGCGTGGTGGGTGGGCCCCTCGTGCGCCGGCACGTCGCTCTTGTACGTCCAGATCGATTGGTAGAAAGCCGGATCGCGAACCCAGGGCCTGAGCACCCGGTGGTTGAAATCGAAGCCGTTCATCTCCGCGTTCACGATGTGCCAGTCCACCTGTTGTGCGATGGGCCAGTCGCTGGCGTCGATGGCGTCGAGCCGTGCCCGGTACCCGGCGAATTCCTCGTACGCCGCCGCGAACCGTTCCGAGGTGTAGTCGGGCGCGCCATCGAGCAACGGCGGGGATTCGAATTCCCGCCAGTCCGCGAACAGCTCGGCCAGCGCCGCGTAAGAGTTGGGCTCGGGGCTGCTCTCTTCCGCGCAGGACGCCGCCAGGGGCAGTATTGCGATCAGGCAGAGGGCACCCTTCAGAAGGCCGTTGATCGAAGTTCTGGCTTGCATGATATCCTCCCGCTTCGAGGGATTATTTGCCAAATCCGCGGCGCGCGCCACCCGCGGACTCCGCGTTGAGCGCTCGCTATAGCCCGCATATTGCACCAAGGGCCGCGATGATCGCGCAGGATTTTCTGATCCACATGCGAGAGGCAAGCCCCTCGCGCTCCCCGGCTGAGGGCTCCATGCGCGTGCTCGCGAGCTTAAAGCATAGCCACGCCCATGGTGTAGGGAGCATGTGCGCGCCTACGGGCAAAAGACCGGCGAGGGCGCGGCCAGCGCGGTTTGTAACGCGACAGAACGCCGAAAAGTGCAATGAAGGTGAGCGAAATCAAAAGACATTCTTCAACTCGACAAGCGGCTTGGTGCAATATGCGGGTCAGGGGGGGTCAATCGATGAGCAGAAACAGCTTTTGCCTTGCCGCCTTGTTGGGCGGAACCTTGATGATCGCGGATGTCGCGGCCGCCGAAAGGGGCTTCATGCCGTTTTCCTACGACTATGCCGCGGAGGCGGCGCTTGCCGCGGCACTCGATGCGGACAACCCGGATCCCCGGCAGTTGCGTGAAGTGTTTGCGAAGCGCCGGGCGCGGGTCATGCAGGCCATGCCCCAGGGCGCCATGATCGTGTTTTCAGTGGAACGCGCCCAGGAGCGGCGCCTGGAATTCCAGGTGCCCCATTCCGACAATCACGACTTCACCTACCTCACCGGGCTCGACGGCATCGACAGCCTCGATTCGGCGTTGCTGCTGCTGCCGGCGGCGCCCCATGCGGAGGGTCGACTGGACGAGGCGGTGCGCCCGTGGGTAGTGCTCTATACTTCCATGCACCCGGCCACCATCGCCGGGCGTACCGGCATCGAGGATGTGCGGCCGTTCCAGGTACTGGAGCACGATCTGTCCGTGGCGATGACGGACTTTCGCGACTGGCGCATCACCCAGGTGCGGCGCTGGCCCCTGGCGGCGGCGCTGTCGCGCGCCTGGGGTACCGGCGACAAGGTGCTCTATCTCAACTACCCGCGCTTTTTCCGGCTCGGGATGCCGGAACCGCCCCGGTTGGAACGGTTCGAGCGCATCCGGCGCTTCTCGCCGGAGATGCGCCTGCGCGACTCCGCGGAACTCCTCGATCAGGTGCGCCAACTGCAGGACTCCTGGTCGATTGCGAACCTGAGGCGCGCCGTTGCCATCGTCAATGAGGGCGTGCGCCACGGATTTCGCGCCACCCGCCCGGGGATGTCGGAAAAACGGGTGATGGAGGTGATCGACTTCGTCTATCGCTACCGGGGGGCGACCCTGGGTTTCCCCACTTCCGTGCGCCGCGAAGGCGTGGAGACACCGGACGACGGGCCGGCGATTCCGGAAGGCTGGATCGAGTTCGTGCCCCGCTCCGGCGGCGCGGTTTTCAGTGCGGGAGACATGGTGTGGACCGATACCGGCGCGGCATTCAATCATTATTCCGCCGACATTCAGCGATCCGCGCCCATCGACGGCCGCTTCACGGACCGCCAGCGCGAACTGTACGAGATCGCCCTGAACGTGCAGAAGACGGTCATCGGCATGGTGCGCCCGGGGGCCACCTGGTGGGAACTGCATGATACGGCCATCGGGATGCTGCGCGATGCCGGCGGTTACGACGAGCACTATTACTACGGAATCGGGCACTTCATCGGCATGGAGGTGCACGATGAAGGCGACTACCTGGCGCCCTTCAAGCCGGGGATGGCGTTGGCCATCGAGCAGGGCGTGATGCCGCCGGAGGGTCCCCGGGTCGCCTTCGAAGACGATGTCCTGGTCACGGAAGACGGGCACGAATGGTTGAGCCGTATCATTCCGATCGAAGTCAAAGACGTCGAGGCGTTGACGTCCAGTCCCGGTGCTTTCGACTTTCTGGAGTGAGGCCGCCGGTTCAGTGCAGGGCCGCGGTAATGCTCTGGGACGCCGCCTGCAACTCCGTGAGCACCCTGGTGTGCATGTCTTCCAGCGTCATCCGCGAGCTGGGGCAGGCGACGTTGAGCGCCGCGGCAACCTCACCGTTCCGTTGGTGGATCGGCACCGAGATGGAGCGCAGCCCGATCTCCAGTTCCTGGTCGACGATGCTCCAGCCCTGGGCGCCGGCTTCATGGATCAGTTTCCGCAACTTCGACCTGGAAGTGATCGTGTTGGGCGTGAACCGGGTCAACCTGGCCTTGGCGAGATACTCCTCGCGCTGCTCTTCGGGCAATGCGGCGAGCAGCACGCGCCCGGTGGATACCGCGTGCGCCGGCGCGCGGCTGCCGACGGCGACGGATATGCGAACGCGCCGTTCCGGCGATACGGCACTGCCCACATAGACCACGTCCTCATCGTCCAGCATGGCGGCGAAGACCGATTCCTCCAGTTCGAAGGCGAGCCGCGCCATGACCGGCTGGGCAACCTCCACGAAGGACAGGGAGGACAAGGCGGAATAGCCGAGTTCCAGCACCTTGGGCTTGAGATTGAAATACTTGCCGTCCGTCTCGGCATAGCCTTCGCCGACGAGGGTGAGCATGAATCGGCGTACCGCCGCGCGGGGAAGGTTGGTGGCGCGGGCGATGTCGCTCAGCGTCATGGTGGGGCGGGCGCGGGTGAAGGCGCGCACGATCTCCAGGCCCCGCACCAGCGAGTTGACGTAGTCGCGCTTGTTGATCTCCTTCTTCATGGTTCCGCCCGCACCCAGCGGGCGACTTCGGCGTGGCTGCCGAACCAGACATCGCCTTTCGCCCGCGCGTGCTCGATCAGGCTCTCGAGAATCCATATCCGGGAGCGATAACCGATGACGAAGGGGTGCATGACCAACTGGAAGAGGCCGCGCTGCCGCCAGGCGGCGTCCAGTTCCCGCTTGAAGATGTTGAAGACATCCTCGGGCGTGGCCCAGGGCCTGGTCGCCGGCCGGCGGTTGAACATCAGGTAAACGGCATCGTCCCGCAGCCACTCGACGGGAACTTCCACGACGCCGGTGGGTTCGCCGTCGAGCAGGAGTTCGTAGCAATCCTCGTCGGCCATCAGGGAGCTGTCGTATTCGAGCCCCAGTTCGGCGACGATCGCGATGGTATTCGGGCTCAGGTCCCAGTTGGCGGACCGGAACCCGACCGGAGCCGTACCCAGTTGCCCGGTGAGCAGGTCCCGCGCGCGCAACGCCAATTCCCGTTCCTCGGCCGCATCGAGCAGGGAGTTGTTCTCGTGCATCCAGCCGTGAACACCGACCTCGTGTCCGGCGCCCGCGATGCGCCGGGTCTCGTCCGGGTCGATGAGCGCGCACACCGCCGGCATGAAGAAGCTCGCCCTCACCTCGTGCCGCCGCAGTATTTCCAGAATGCGCGGCACGCCGACCCGGCGCCCGAACTCCCCCCAGGCCAGGCGTCCCACCGCCGCTCCGCCGGCCCCGAGTTCGTAGGCTTCATGGTCGCAGTCGAAGGAAAACGCAACGGCACACCGGGCGCTTTCCGGCCAGACCTCGGGCTTCAATGCGCGTCCGGCGCGCACGCGGCCGACCAGTGGCCGCCAACGGTCGCCGTCATCGGGCCGCGCGGAGGCCCGAGAGTCCGGGTCGGTGTGTTGGCGACCGTTCATTGCATGGTCGGACAGTGCAATAATGAGCGGCCATTATCCGTGGTGGAGGGGCAGGATGACAAACTTTCCCGGCGGCGGCCGAACAGCCGCCGAAGCGGGCGTTCCATCGAGTTTGACGGCTGGCCCGCATATTTCACCAAGGGCCGCGATGATCGCGCAGGATTTTGCCCGTTTGCGCGTGCTCGGGACCGGAATCATAGCCACGCCTATGGTGGAGGGAGCACGTGCGCGCACACGGACAAAAGACCAGCGAGGGCGTGGCCAGCGCAGTTTGTACCACGACAGAAAGCCGAACAGTGTAACAAATGTGAGCAAAATCAAATGGAATTCGTTATCTGGATAAGCGGCTTGGTGAAATATGCGGGCTAGGGGTTGCATGAGCGAAAGACCCTTGAGCGGCAAGGTCATCCTGCTGACCGGCGCTTCCCAAGGAATCGGCGCCGCCACCGCCGGCGTGCTCGGCGCGGCCGGCGCCCGCTTGATCGCCCACTATCGCGGTCATGCCGGCGACCGCGAAGGCGCCGAGGCGGCCGTTGCCGGCATCGCGCCTGACCGCAGGCATCTCGTCGCCGGGGATTTCACCGATAACCGGGCCGTCGAGAGCGTATGGCGGGATGCGGTTGCCTGGCGCGGCCATGTGGACGTGCTGGTGCTCAACGCCGCGTACATGGATCCGTCGGGCGGTGTCGACGACAGCGAAGAGAACTGGGACAGTTCCTGGGCGATGCACCTCCAGGTGAATGTGCAGGCCCAGGCCCGGCTGATGCGCGCGGCGGTCAGGCATTTCAGAACGCGCGGCGGCGGTATCGTCGTGCTTATGTCCAGTTGGGTTGCCCAGCGTGGCGTGACAGACCCGAAAATGCTTGCCTATGCGGCCTCCAAGGGGGCGATCAAGGCCGTTGCGCAATCGATCGCCCGGGGTTATTCGAAGGACGGCATCTTTACCTACATCATCGCGCCCGGCATCGTGCGCACCCGCATGTCCATCGACTTCGCCGAAATGCAGGGAGGAGAAGACGCCGTGACGCAGACGCTGGCCATGCGCGAGTGGGTGCCCCCCGACGAAGTCGGCGAACTGATCGCCTTTCTAGCGGAAGGCGGCGTGCGCCATCTCTCCGGGGCCACGCTCGACGTCAATGGGGCAACCTATGTCCGTTGACCCGCGGGCAACCGCATTCGTTGCACGGAGGTTTCGACCCCGAAGCCGAGCCACGGACGCGCAGGAAACGACGTCTGGTTCCAGGAAGAGAGTGGGCTTGCCGCACTGGCCTTCCGGCACCTTCAAGGCTTGTGGTAACCCCATCGTGCGGGAGGGCAAGTCCGCCTGGCGTGCCGCAAGGCCAGTGCGGCAAGCCCACTCGGTGCCCGAGCTATCGCCCCACTCGCCGCCTCCACTTCTCCGATCAATAAAATGTTGACAGTCAATGGGTTGGAGATTGTTTCATGAAAGCCGCTCGTTTACGCCAAAAGCCCGGAATCCTGTGGAAACGGATGCTGCGTCATGAGCGATGAACGATTAAGGCAACTGTGCGACACCGAGGAGATAACCTGGGTGCTCAACGAATACTGCAACGCGCTGGACCACATGGACCTGCAGCGTCTTTGCGCCCTGTTCACCGAGGACTGCCTGGTAGAGTACGGGCCTGAGGAGTGGCTTGAGAGCCGTAGCGCTTCGGCCCTGGAACAGTCGCTTGCCCGCATGTGGCGCTGGGCGCGCACCTCCCACCACCTGAGCAATGTGCAGATCGAGTTCCAGGGCGACGACGAAGCCCTGGCGCGCAGCTACGTGCAGGCCTGGCACGAGCGTCCGGATGGCTCCACGGGCACCGTCTTCGGCCAGTACCACGACCGGTTGCTGCGGCGGGATGCCGGCTGGCGGATCGCCGAACGGCGTATGTTCATGAACGGCAGCGACAGCGGTTTCGCGGTGAACGTCAATCGATTCGAACGAATACCACCTCCAAGGGGATGGCAGCCGCCCGACGAGGCGGCTGGACGATGAGATGAGGACATGACGCCGCCATGCCCGAAGTCCGCAGGACGGTGGTGTTCAGGCACGAACCTGGCGCGCCGAAGACTCGCCCGGCCTCAACACCGTTGGATTCGCGGAACGGGCCAGCGGGCACGGACGGCCGGTCAGGCATGAGCACGATCAGCATCTTCTTCGAGGGGCGGGAAATACAGTGCCGAGCGGGCATGTCCCTGGCCGCGGCCCTGACCGCGGCCGGCGAGCGGGAGTTGCGGCATGCCGGCCCGGGCGACCATCGGGGCCTGTTCTGCGGCATGGGCGTCTGCCAGGAGTGCCGCATGCAGGTCGATGGACGTTCCGGCGTCCGCGCCTGCATGACGCCCGTCGCGGATTCGATGCGACTATCGCGCCTGCCCGAGCGGGCGGCGCCGCACGACTACTCGGTGGAGACCGGGGGGGACGACCGCCCGGAAGCGCCGGACCTGTTGATCGTCGGCGGTGGCCCGGGCGGACTGACGGCGGCGTCGGTCGCCGCGGAGGCGGGCGCCGATGTCGTGCTTGTCGATGAGCGGCCGGCTCTTGGCGGCCAATTCTTCAAGCAACCCGCCTCGGCGGCGAACATACCCGCTTCCCTTGTCGGCGACGGTCAATTCGAGCGGGGCCGCATGCTGATTGAACGAGCGCGGCACTCGGGGGTTCGGATTCTCGGCGGAGCGGAAATCTGGGGCGCTTTTGCCCCTGACGAGTTCGGGGTGTCCGTTGGGCGAGGCAGTTGGATCATGCGCCCGAAACGCACTATCGTCGCCACCGGCGCCTACGAGCGGGGCTTGCCGATTCCCGGCTGGACCTTGCCCGGCGTTATGACCACCGGGGCCGCCCAGACGTTGTTGCGCAGTTACGGCGTGCTTGCCGGAAGTCGCGTTCTCGTCTGTGGCAACGGGCCGCTGAACCTGCAGGTGGCGCTTGAATTGCAGCGGGCCGGCGCCACCGTGGCGGCCGTCGCGGAGTCGGCTCGTCCACCGGTTTCGGCATCCCCCGCGGATGCCGCACGCCTTTTCCTTTCCTCGCCGGGCCTGGCTCTTGACGGACTCCGCTACCTGACTGGACTGCTCATGGCAGGGGTGCCGGTACTGTACCGGCGGGTGCTGAAGTCGGTCGAAGCCGTGGACGGCCGCCTCAGGGCGGCACTGGTCAGGGTCGGCCATGAAGACGGGCCGGCCGAGCGTGTGTTGGAGGTGGATGCAGTTTGCGCCGGCTATGGCTTTCAACCAAACAACGAAGTGCTCAGGTGCCTGGGTTGCCGGCACGATCACGACGAGCGCCGCGGTCATCTGGCCGCGGTGCGCAATCAGGATTGCGAGACCACCGTAACCGGGATCTATGCAATCGGCGACTGCTGCGGACTCGGAGGCGCTCCGGCGGCGCTGCGGGAAGGGGTGATTGCCGCGTCCGCCGCGGTTCGGTCGTTGGGCCTCGAGCTGCCGGTCGAAATTGCCGCCGAGCGCGACAAGGCCGTTCGCACCCTGCGCCGGCACGGGAAATTCCAGGCCGCCCTGTGGCGCCTGTTCGCCGCGCCGCGCTACCAGGCGGAACTCGCCACGCCGGATACACCCGTTTGCCGTTGCGAAACGGTCCGGCTGCGCGACCTCACCGCGGCGCTCGAACAGGGCGACTCGACCATCGCCATGTTGAAACGGCGTACCCGCCTGGGCATGGGTCCCTGCCAGGGCCGCTACTGCGCGCCCGTCGCAGCATCGATAGTCGCACGCTTCACGGGCAACCCGGTGGACGAATTTTCCCTGTTCGCGCCCCGCGTGCCGATCAAGCCCGTTCGCATCGGTGACATTGCGGGCGTCCGAGGCGATTCGCCGGATTCCGACCGCTGAACCCGCGTTCGGCAAGCTGAATTGGCCGGCAACGCCGACAACTTCCGCAACCCGTTCCTGGTGCGCATCACCTTCACCATGGCCATGCCGCCGGGTTTGAGCAACGCCGCGCTGGGAGTCATCGCGCCCAACCAGATGCGCGGCCAGATGATCGCGCTGTACCTGGTGTGCGTGAATTTTCTGGCCTATCCACTCGCGCCGCCGATCGTCGGATCGATGAACGACTACGCGTTGGGGCGGGAGGATGCCATGGATCTGTCGCTCGCATCGCTGGCCGTGGTTAACTATCCGGTGCCCAGCTAGCCCGCATATTTCACCAAGCCGCTTGTCGAGTTGACGAATGTCTTTTTATTTCGCTCACCTTTATTGCGCTTTTCGGCTTTCTGCAGCGTTACATACCGCGCTGGCCGCGCCCTCGCTGGTCTTTTGTCCGTATGCGCGCACGTGCTCCCTCCACCATAGCTACGGCTATGATTCTGGTCGCGAGCACGCGCATACGGGCAAAATCCTGCGCGATCATCGCGGCCCTTGGTGAAACATGCGGGCTAGACGTTGAGGGCGGCGTTGCGTCCGGGTATGTTGTTGCACGGCCGCAGCGTTCGCGGCCGGTCGATTCGAGTCAATGCATACACCACCAGCCGGGAGACGAGGCATGGGCAGATTGCGGGTTGAATTCGGCAAGGAGATCTATTTCGAGCGCTATCCAGGCGGGCGCACGGTCGTGTTGTCCCACGGATGGGGGATGGCATGCCGCGTCTGGGACGATACGGTCGCGCGGCTCGTGGATGCGGGATTCGGGGTCGTCGCCTACGACCACCGCTGCTGCGGCGCCTCGGACAAGGACTTCGCCGATGTCTCCATCGAGGCGCTGGGCGCCGATCTGGCGATGCTCTGCCGGCACTTGAGGCTTGAGCGGCCGGTGCTGGTCGGCTGGTCGCTGGGGGGCGCCGTCGTCGTGGATGCCGGCGTCAGGCTGGGCGCGGGGGTTGGCGGCCTGGTGCTGATCGGGGGCGCCACTCCCCGCTATACCCAGGCGGAGGGCTTTCCCTACGGGGGGCTCCCGGAGGATGTTGAAGCCACGGTCGGCGCCTTGCGCGCGGACCGCGTGAATTTCCTCAGAACCCTCTATTTCGACGGCGTGTTCGCGGCGGATGTCGGCGAGGCGGTGAAGCAGCGCACCTGGCAGATCGCGCTGGAAGCGAGCCCGGCCGCGGACGCCTCCCTCGGCGCCCTGGCCGATCTCGACCAGCGCGAGGCGATGGCGCGGCTGCATTGCCCGGCGCTGGTTGTCGCGGGCGCGGCCGATGGCGTGGTGCCGGCGGACATTTCACGATTCGCCGCGGACACCCTGCCCGACGCTGAACTGGTCGTTTTCGAGGGCTGCGGGCATGCTCCCTTCCTGGAGGACCGGGAGGGCTATCATTCCGCACTCCTCGGCTTTCTCACAGGGAGACTGGCATGAATGCCGACACGGAGGCCAGCATGAGCAAACGCCGCGTGAACTTCGGCCTGTGGTACGACTTCCGGAATCCTGCGCCGAGCGCGGTGTCCTTCGAGCGACTCTACCGGCAGTCGCTGGACCAGATCGCCTGGGCGGAGACGCTCGGCTTCGATTCGGTGTGGCTGACCGAGCACCACTTCTGCGCGGACGGCTATACGCCGTCGCCGCTGGTCATCGCCGCCGCCATCGGCGAGCGCACCTCGCGCATGCGCATCGGCACCAACCTGATGCTGCTGCCGCTCGCCGATCCCGTGCGGCTGGCGGAGGATGCGGCGGCGGTCTCGATACTGACCGGCGGGCGCTTCGACCTCGGCGTCGGGCTCGGCTACCGGGCGCTGGAGTTCGACTATTTCGGGCGCCGGCTCAACCACCGGCCGAGCCTGATGGAGGAGGGCATCGACATCATCCGCCAGGCCTGGTCCGGCAACCCCGTCACGATCCAGGGCAGGCGGTACCGGATCGATGGGTTGCAGGTCGGGCCCGTGCCTGAACACAGGCCCCGGCTGCTCATGGGCGGCATGGCGGAACCGGCCATCGCCCGCGCCGCGCGCATTGGCGACGGCTTTCTCTCGACTGGGGGCATCGGTCACGATCTGTACGTGCAGGCGCTGGAAGACCAGGGCAAGGACAGGGCTGCGGGCGCCATCTGTGCCGGACACTGGGCCATCGCGGCGCCGGACCCGGAAGCGGAGGCCGCGCGCATCGGCGACCATGTGCTTTACCAGACCAATCAGTACATCTCCTGGGGCGCCTTCGGACCGCCGGAATCGGTGCCGCTGTTTCCTGATGCGGCGAGCGCCATCGAAGGGGGGCTCTATGAACTCTGCGACGCCGACGGCGCGGTTGCCGGGCTCATGCAAATGCTCGCCGACTATCCCGAGATCGTCGATGTTCATTTCTGGGCGCAGTTTCCCGGCGAGCCGGTGGAAAGCGGCAGCCGGCGCATCGGGTACCTGGCCGAGGAGGTGCTGCCGAGGGTGCGCGCCGGCCTGGAGTTGGCTCGGTGACTGGATATAGCGGTTTCGTTATAGTGCGTGCTCAGCCGATCGGGAGCGGATTATGCAGATAGGATTGTTGATGGTGTTCCAGAATTTCGAGGACGGGACCACCGATCAGGCAGCCTGGGAGCGGGACATACAGTTGGGCGGCCTTGCCGAGGCGCTTGGTTTCGACACCTTGAGTGCGGTCGAGCATCACTTCTTCAACTACGCGATGTCGCCGGACAACCTGCAGTACCTGAGCTACATGGCTTCGCAGACGGAGCGCATCGGTCTGCTGACCGGCGCCGTGATTCTGCCCTGGAACGATCCGCTGCGCGTGGTGGAGCGCATGATCGTGCTGGATCATCTGAGCAAGGGCAGGGCACTGTTCGGCATTGGCCGGGGCCTGGCACTCCGGGAATACGAGCACTTCGGGGTGGACATGAACGAGGCGCGGGACCGTTTCGACGAGGCGGCCGAGATGATCTTCAAGGGCCTGGAAACGGGTGTCATCGAGGGCGATGGCCCGTATTACAAGCAGCGGCGCACGGAAATCCGGCCGCGGCCCTATGCGAGCTTCAAGGACCGATTCTATGCGGTGGGCATGTCATCGGACTCCGTGCCGGTGGTGGCGCGGCTGGGCGCGAAGATGATGAGTTTCGCGCAGAAGCCGTGGGCGGAGATGACGGATCACTTCAACCGTTACCGGGATCTGTACCGGGAACACCACAACACCCAGCCGCCGTCGCCCGTTTGCGTGGATTTCCTAAGCTGTGACGAGAGCGCCGAACTCGCCGAACAGAACGCGCGCAAGTACATGGCCAATTACTACATGACGGTGATGGAGCACTACAACATGACGAGCGACCATTTCCGTGAGATGAAGGGCTATGGCGACTATGCCGACAATGCCGAGTTGCTGAGGGAAACCGGCATGGCGGACGCGGCGAACGCTTTTGTCGACATCAACACCTGGGGTACGCCGCAACAGATACTGGAGAAGATGGAGAACCGGCGCCGGAGCCTCGGCGACTTCGACCTGACGGTACAGGTGAGTTACGGGGGGCTGACCGGCGAACAGGCCGAGTCGAGCATCCGGCTGTTTGCAGACAAGGTGCTGCCGGAGCTTCAGTCCTGGCCGACTCATTAGCGGGGCGATGCCTCAAGCCGACCGGCAGGCGGTCGGCGGATGAACAGTTGACTCATTCGTTGACCTTTTTCCGCGGGTCAGCGGACTGTTTTCCACGTTTCGTCGGTTAGAGAGAGCGCGCGTGATGCGCCAGAGGAAAATACAGCCATGGAACGACAAGCGGGCGTGGGCGCCTTAGCGAATTGCAAAGGGGCATACGTGCGGGAAACGCCGGGGCCGGAGGTTCGCGCAACCCACAAGGGCTGGCGGAGCGCCATCCGGCTCTCCGCCGTTTTCGTGGCGTGGTCGCTCGCGGCTTGCTCCCACGCCGTGGATATTCCCGCCACGACGCTCCTGCCTGTCGTTCCGGGCGATGAGGCGAGCCGTTCAGTGCCGTTCATTGCCTGGTATCAGGACCTTTCGAAATCGGGCTACGTCGAGGAGGAGTACCTGGTTTCCGGGGACGCCAACCTCTACGAATACGTGGATGAAGACGTGCAGAGCAGCGCGGTGCGCGTAGGTGACGAGGCGATCCCCTACGTCTCCCGCCTGCTGATCCGCAGGCCCGTGGATGCGGAGCGCTTCAACGGTACCCTTTACCTGGAGGTGCTCAACCCGTCTGCCGGATGGGATGGGGACCCCATCTGGCAGAACACCCACGAGTACCTGATGCGTGCGGGCGCCATCTACGCGGGGCTCACCAGCAAGCCGGTGGCGCTTGATTTCCTGCGTGACAAGTGGGGCAGGGACCCGTTCCCGGTGCGCAACGGCAGCCGCTACGCGCAGCTCGAGATGCCTTATTTCGGTCAGATCTGGGATATGTTGAGCGAGGTGGCCGCGCTGCTGAAATCCCCCGGACGCGACGGCAATCCCCTGGCCGGTTTTCCGGTACGGCGCACCGTTCTCACGGGCTACTCGCAGTCGGTGGCCTACCAGGTCACTTACGCGAACTCCTTTCACGCCCGCGCTCGAATGCCCGACGGCGCTCCCTTGATCGACGGATACTATCTCGCGGCCGGCGGTGGCGCGAAGAATGTCAATCGGCCGACGCCCGAAACGGAGAGCCTGCCTCCCGGCGACCGGCGCAATCTGGTCGATGTGGATGTGCCGGTCGTGCGTTTTCAGACGGAAACCGAGGTCCCCCGTTCCTACCGGTTGCGCCAGCATCCGCCGGAATATCCATGGGTCCGCATCTACGAGATGGCGGGCGGGGCGCACGTGGATCGGGCCACGGTCGAAATCGGCGGCAAGGCGCTGGCGGGCGACCTGGGTTTGCCGGGTTTCGCCGCCGGATGCGACGAGCGCATCAATCCGATCAGCATCGGATTCGTACAGTCGGCGATGCTGGAGATCATCGATCAATGGGTGCGCGGCGCCGCCGAGCCTCCACCGAGCCGGGTGATCGACATGGTCGACGGCGCCGGCGGCTCGCGGCAGATCGCGCGGGATGCGTCCGGCAATGCACTGGGCGGAGTGCGTCCGCCCAGCCTCGACGTACCGCTGGGTCGGTATCTGCCCAATAATACCGGGGCGGGATTCTGCTTCCTGATCGGCTCCTTCGCGCCCTTTAAAGAGGCGGAACTCACCCGCCGTTACCCGGATCACAACCGGTATGTACAGGAAGTTGCGGACGCTGCGAGTCGCGCGACAGCCGCGCGGTTCCTGCTCGAACCCGATGCAGACCGGTTGCGCGCCGAGGCGATGCGTTCCGGCATCGGCAAGTAAAGGCCCGGCGGCCAACGAATGGCGGTCAAGTCTTCCAGGCAAATGTCCGGGCGTTCATTGTCCCGGCGTACCTTGATTGTGCGTGGAACGGCCGCGACGATGGGCTGCGTAGTCGGCTACGCCATCGCCTCCGCCCGAGCGGAGGAAGCAACCCGAACCTGCGTCGATCCGGCCCTTTTGAGCGTAGCGGACGAAAGCTTGAGATCGGCCATGGAATACTCTGCCCGTTCGGACGACCCGGAAACGCGTTGCTCGGGGTGTGCATTTTTCACGCCCTCCAGAGACGATGCCCGTTGCGGGCAATGCACGATCCTGAACGGCCCGGTCGACGGCAAGGGGCGCTGCGTTTCCTGGAGCGGCAGGGTATAAATTTCCGTTTATTCAGAAGGTACCTATCTATTCTCGAGTTTCTTTCAAGCCAGGAGCGCGCCTTCGAAGCAGGAGCGCCAACGTACTCGCGTTTTTTGAAATCCTGTTTTTCCTGCTCGCCCCACCGTGTTGTGAAACCTGCGTTATCGGGGTATAAGAAGGTAGGTAAAGGGGAGTAGCATGAGCAATCGACGATTGTCTGCCGGTGGCGTGTTAAGTGTCCTGGCGATATCCGCGGGTTTGATTTCATTTCCGGGCGCTTTGTCCGCCGAGGCACAGGATGAGGCAGAGGCGCTGGAAGAAATCATCGTCACGGGCACCCGGCTCCGGGCAGACGGTTTCGAGGCGCCCACGCCCGTAACCATTACGCCCATCGCCGATCTTCGCGAGTCCAATCCCACCAACATCGTCGATGCCCTTCAGGAGTTGCCGCAGTTCATCGGTTCGCGAAGTTTCAATTCGGGCAGCAAGGCCGGTATCAGCAGTGGGCGCGGCCAATCCCTGAGTTTGCGCGACTTCGGCGCCCACCGCACCCTGATCATGCTCGATGGCGTACGCATGCCGCCCACCACCTATACGGGCTTTGTCAACTCGGAGATCATTCCGCAGATGCTCCTCGAGCGGGTGGACGTGGTCACCGCCGGGGCGTCCGCGGCGTACGGGTCCGATGCGGTAGCCGGTGTGGTGAACTACATCGTCGACCGTGAATTCACCGGCATGAAGGTGGAGAGTTCCGCCGGTATCTCCAGTCACGGAGACTCCTTCGACTATCGGGCCGGGGTGGCGGGCGGCTTCGAACTGGGCGAGCGCGGCCACCTGTTGTTCAGCCTGGAACGTTTCGAGACCAACGGTATCAAGATGAAAGACCGGGGGTCCCAGGGCAAGATTTCCTACATCGGGGCGGGCAAGAACCCTGGTGGCGGCCCGCCGGGCACCGCCGGCAATCCACTCGTCATTTACGAGAATGCCCGCTGGCGGATCATAAGCGATGGCGGTCATGTGGGGGGCGGGCCCTTGGCCGGAACTTATTTCCCCCGCGCTGGCGAATTCCGGCCTTTTGATTTAGGCACCCTCACGGGTTCGTTCGCCAGTGTAGTCGGCGGCGATGGCACCGCGTTGCAGATCGATCAGACCATTTCGGAGGATGCGGTCTCCAATCAGGCATTCTTCCGTCTCGACTACGACTTTGATCACATGCGCGCCTACGTGATGGGAGCCTATTCCATCGCCGAAGTGGACGTGACCTCCGGATTCAACTATTTCGACTTCGGTCAGACCGTTTTCAGTGGCAATCCGTTTATTCCCGCGGCTCTGCAGGAGCGGATGACGGCGGAAGGCATTCCCTCGTTCAGCATCAACAAATACGTCACCGACTCGCCTCTGTCGCCCGCCCGGGACGATACCGACCACTACACGATCGTGCTGGGCCTGGAAGGCGACCTCTTCGAACGGTTTAACTGGAACCTGAATTACGCGCGCGGCAACAGCGATCAGTTTGCCGAAGAGGTCGACACGCCGGAATTGAGAAAATTCCATGCGGCGGTGGATGCGGTGGTCGATCCCGCGACCGGCCAGACCGTGTGTCGAGTGGACCTCACTCACCCGGGCCTGTATCCGGGATGTGTACCGTTCAATGTACTCGGCGTGAACGCGGCATCGCCGGAAGCCGTGGACTACATTCACGGCACCGGGCGCTACGACGCGGACACCACCCTGGATCAGGTCTCGGTGTCGTTGCACGGCGACCTTTTCAACTTGCCCGCGGGTCCCTTGTCGTTCGCCATCGGCGGTGAATTCCGCTGGCAGGATTTCAAGATGAGGAGCAATACGGACCCGGCTGTCACTCGGCCCGTGACGGGATTGCGCAGCCTTCGCGAAGGCGCGCCCGTCTTCTGGTTTGCCACGCGAGCCAGTGCGGATGCTGACTTGAATGTCAAAGAGGGGTTTGCCGAGGTGAACGTGCCGTTGCTGGCGGACATGCCCCTGTTCCATTCCCTCGATGTCAACGGCGCCGTGCGCCGCACGGACTACAGCACCAGCGGCGCGGTCACCACCTGGAAAGTGGGCGGCACCTGGCGGCCCGTTGAAGATGTGCTGTTCCGTCTGACGCGCTCCCGCGACATACGTGCGCCCACCCTGTTCGACCTCGGTCAGAGCGGCGCCGCGGGGAGGTCGACGCTGAACGACCCACAGACCAATGCGGGCGGGGTGGTGTTGACGTCCGGTGGCGGCAACCCCAACCTGGTGCCGGAAGAGGCTGACTCACTCAGCTTCGGTGTGGTCGTGCAACCCAGCTTCGCGCCGGGATTGAGCCTTGCGATCGATTTCTTCGATCTCGAACTGGAGGGGGCCATAGCCAACCTGTCGGTGCAGAACGTGGTGGATCAGTGCTTCTTCAGCGGCGGCGACGATCCGATCTGCAAACAGATTCAACGGCCGATTTCGGCTTCGGACACATCGCCGGAAAACTTTCCGACCCTGGTGATGTCGGGTCCGGGCAACACGTCGTTTATCGACACCAAGGGTTTCGATCTGGAGGTTTCCTACGCCACGGAGATCGGCGCCGGGGCGCTCAGCAGCCGCCTGTTCCTGACCTATATCGATGAATACAAGACACAGGCGAGTCCGCTCCTGCCGGTGGTGGAAAATGCGGGAACCGACCAGATTCCCGATCTCAAGGCGCACCTGCAGATCCGTTACACCAGGGGCCCCTGGTCGCTGATGCTGCAGGAGCGAATGATCGGCGGGATCACGCTCGGACAGGAGCCGAATCGGATCTGGGACGAGCCGAACGTTTCCGCCCAGTACTACACGGATATAACCGGCAGCTATACGTGGCACAGGAGCAACGACTCAACGGTGCGATTCTACGTCTCGATCAGAAACGCGTTCGATAACAAGCCGCCCCTGGTACCCAACACCGCTGCACCGAGGTACAACTTTCCGACCCTGGCGTTCTACGACATCATCGGTACCATGTTCACCGCAGGAGTGAAGGTCAACCTGTAAGGAGTTGAGGAAACGGGAACCCCCTACCGGCAACGAGAGCGGTACGGAGGAACGGCCCCTCGGCGGCGGGCCGACGGTGTCCTTTGGCTGTTGGCCGCCTGTCTGGCCGGAGTTCCCGGCACCGTGAAGCCCGAGACCCCTGTCCCGGCCCCAGAGTCCGCCAAGCCCGGCAAAACCATCGGCCTGGTGTTGACTATGGAACGACCGGGCCATTGGGAAACGCCGAACGCGAAAGACGAGTGCCCGGAGGGCCTTCAATACACCGAAAAGGACAACTGGAACGCGCTGGACGAGAGCGTGCGCGAAGAGCGGAGCCATCGTTTCGGCCATCGGTGGAACCGGGGCCCAAACGGCGAGAACTCCACCGCCGTGCCCTGGGCGATCGAGGATCCGCTTCCGTACAAGGAGGTACGGAGCCGCTTCGCCCACGGCTTCGATCTCGACGGGACCACCGACGGGTTGGACACCCGAACGACCTGTGCGCACCGGAAGTTTCAGAACGCCGACGGACCGGGACTGGTGGACAATCAGCTTTATCGGGCGATGGGTTGTACCAAGGGCTGGCGCTCGACCGGCGCGGCGGCCGGCTACCGGATGATGGAGTTTCCCCAATATCCCGCCAACCGCATTCTCATCGAGATCTCAAGCGTGGACGACGAGCGTGACGACCCGGATGTCGAGGTGGCCATCTTCAAGGGACGCGATCCACTCCTGAAGAAAGGCGACGCGACATTCCGGCCCAATCTGTCCCAGCGCGTGGATGGGCGCGTTCCGCCGATCGCGCACACGCGGGGACAGATCGTCGATGGCGTGCTCACCATCGATCCCATCGACTATGCGCGTTTCACCATGCGCTGGAACGTCCGCACGGGCACCCGGGACTGGTACGACCTGCACTTCAGGCTCAAGCTTGCAGAAGAGGGTGCGACCGGTTTGATGGGCGGCTATCAGGACCTGGAAAACTACTGGTTGATGTACCGGCGGGGACTGTCCGTTTCGGTGGACAATTCCGCCTGGAGCCCGCCGAGCATGTATGCGGCGACCCAGCGTCTGGCCGATGGACGGCGTGACCCGGAAAGCGGCCGCTGCACGGCGATCTCTTCGGCGCTCAAGATCGAGGCCGTGCGGACCTACATCGTGCACCCGCCGCCCGGCTACGATGCCGCGCTGGCTGACCTGAGAGGCTACTGATGCGTCTTGCCGGAAACAGGATGAGGCTCGGTCCCGGCCTGCTCGTCGGGGTCGCCTTGCTGATCGTGCCGGCTGTCCGTTCGATCGCTGCCGAGACTTTGGTTGAGCCGGAAACGGGGGGCTCGGAAGCGTCGATGCGGCTTCTGAGCCAGATCCAGTATGCCAATACCATCGCGGCGATCTTCGGCGACCACATCGCGCCCAACGTCCGGTTCGCGCCGGTGCCGAGGATCGGCGGCCTGATTGCGGTGGGAGCGCGTGCGGCCGTAGTGACGCTCGGCGCGCTGGAACCCCTGGAAAGTGCCGCCCGAGCGGTTGCCGGGGATGTCGTGAGCGAAGCGAATCGCGGTCTGCTCGTGCCTTGCCGGCCCGCTGTCGTCAATAGCCGGGACGACGCCTGTGCGCGCGCATTTCTCGCTCCGGTGGGCCGGTTGCTGTTCCGCCGGGCGCTGACGCAGGCGGAGCTGGACGACGCGGTCGACTTTGCGGGGACCGCCGCCGAGGAGGCGGGCGATTTCCATGACGGCCTCGCGGCCGCGCTGTCGTATCTTCTGGTATCCCCCAGGTTTCTGTACATCCAGGAGGTCGCCGAACCCGATCCGGCGAACCCCGGGCAGTGGCGGCTGGACCACTACTCCAAGGCTTCGCGCCTCAGCTTTTTCCTGTGGAACGCGGCGCCGGACAGCGCGTTGCTCGATGCGGCGGAGAGCGGCCGCCTGCACAGCGGGGAAGGGTTGAGCCACGAACTCCTGCGGATGCTGGCCTCACCCCGCATCGAGCAGGGTGTGCGAGCGTTTTTCGACGACATGCTGGTTGCCGAAGGGTTCGACCTGCTGGCGAAGGACCCGGTCATCTATCCCGCCTTCACGTCCAAGGTCGTGATGCAGGCGCGCGAGCAATTGCTGCGCACCGTCGCCGATCATCTCGTTGCAAGGCGCGGGGATTATCGCGACCTGTTCGTTACGCGCCGCACGTTCATGACCCGCGATCTGGCGGCCGTTTACCGGGTGCCGGTCAACGCCGGGCCCAATGAGTGGGTTCCATATGAATTTTCGGAAGACGGGCATCGTGCCGGGATGCTCACGCTGGTGGGATTTCTTGCCCGGTACTCCCACCCCGGCAGGACATCGCCGACGAACCGGGGCCGCGGGCTGCGTGAAACGCTGTTGTGTCAGCATGTGCCGGATCCGCCGCCCAACGTGAGTTTCGAGTTGTTCGAGAATGCCACCGCCGAGCGGAGAACGGCGCGTCAACGCCTTGACGCACACAACACCAACCCCATCTGCGCCGGCTGTCACCGGTTGACCGACCCGCTCGGACTCGTATTCGAGCGCTTCGACGGCGCCGGCCAGTACCGCCTCACGGAAAACGGCGCGCCGATTGACCCGAGCGGCGAGGTGAACCGGCTGCCGGTGACGGATGCCATCGATCTTGGTTACCGACTGCGGGAGGATCCGGCCTTGACGTCCTGCCTCGTCAGCCGCACCTACAGCTACGCTACCGGGCAGGAGGTGGAGCCCGCCGACCGTCCGTTGCTCCGTTATCTGGAAACGCGATTCGAACAGGACGGCTATCTATTTCCGGAATTGCTGCATACTATCGCGACCAGCAGGGCTTTCTATCGAGTCAAGGCTCCTGACGCACTGGTCGCAATGGAGGATACCCATGCTCGTTAAGACCAAACCACCGAGCCGCCGCCGCGTACTCTTGGGCATGCTCAACGGCAGTGCGGTCGCCGTGGCGCTGCCGTTGCTCGACTGCTTCCTCAACGAAAGCGGTAGCGCCATCGCATCGACGAACGCGCCACTGCCCACCCGGTTCGGAACCTGGTTCTGGGGGCTGGGCATGAACAAGACCGCGTTCATCCCGCAGAAAGTCGGCGCCGACTTCGACCTCCCGGACGAGATCGCCGGGCTTGCGGACATCAAGCAGCACCTCAACCTGTTTACGCGATTCTCCATCC
This sequence comes from Candidatus Azophilus sp., assembly GCA_965220425.1. Taxonomy (GTDB): domain Bacteria; phylum Pseudomonadota; class Gammaproteobacteria; order Pseudomonadales; family Azotimanducaceae; genus Azophilus. The sequence goes on from OZ244830.1 coordinate 2,882,417, forward strand.
CCACGGACGGCAACCCGAATCTCTGCCACTACTCGGGCTGGGTGGCGTTGCGTTGCGGCGCTACGCCGGGCGGCCGCAGCGACCTGCCCGGAGAGAGCCTCGACCTGCCCATCGCCCGCGCCATCGGGGGCGGCACGCCGTTCCGGATGCTGAACTTCGCCGCCACGGGCAATCCCAGGGACAGCTACAGCTTTCACGGTTCCAATGCCACCAATCCGCCGGAGATTTCGGCGGTGGAGGTCTACGGGAAACTTTTCGGAACCGGGTTTGCCGACCCGAACTCCGCCGATTTCGCGCCCGACCCGGCCACCATGATGCGCAAGAGTGTCCTTTCCGGCGTTCTGGAAGAGACGAAGGACCTGTCGAAGAACCTGGGCGCCGAGGACAAGACACGACTGGACCGGCACTTCACCGCCGTACGCGAACTGGAAGGCCGGCTTGAATTGCAGCTCGAAAAGCCGCCGCCGGCGCCGGGTTGCAGAATTCCGACGCAGATTCCCGAAGAGATCCCCGCCGGCCTGGACGTGCGCTTTGTCGAGCAGCGCCACAAGGCGATGACGGACCTGCTGGTGATGGCGTTGGCCTGCAACCAGACCAAGGTCTTCAATATGCTGTATTCCAATTCCGCGTCGTCGCTGACCCGCGAGGGGCTTGCCAACGTGCATCACAACATCACCCATGAAGAGTTGATCGACGACGAACTGGGCATCCAGGTGGAAAGCTCCCGGTTCCTCAGGGAAGCGTTCAAAGCCTTCGCATACTTCGTGGGTTCCCTGGCCAGTCAGCCGGAAGGCGACGGCACGCTGCTCGACCGCATGCTGGTTTACGCCCATTCGGACAACGAAAGCGCCAAGACCCACGAACTCCACGGTACCCCGATGTTCACCGTGGGACGCGCCAACGGGCTGCTGAAGACCGGTCTGCATATCGACGGCGGCGGCGATGTGGCCACGCGCCTGGGCTATACGTTGCAGCGCTTGATGGGGCTCTCCATCGGCGAGTGGGGCGCCGGGTCGCTGCGCACATCCAGGGTCGTCTCGGAAATACTCGCCTGACGAAACCGCCGGTCGTGGCCAGGCACTTGCGGGGTTTTGTTGCTGCCGTTGCCGTGGCGCTTTGCTGGCCGGGGGCAGCGGTTCCGGGAAGCCCTTCGACGCAGACTCCCTATCCCGATGCCGTGGCGATCGGATCTTCGGACGCCGTGGGCCCGATTTACACAACGGCGCAGGGCATGACCCTGTACAGCAACAGCCTTGACCAGCCCGGCAAGGGGACGTTCGGCTGCAGTGACACCCGTCACGAGCGGACCCCGGGCGACCAAGGCTACCCGATTCCGGGCGCGGCGTTTCGCAAGACCTGCGTGGACCGCTGGATTCCTTATCCGGCCGGTGAGGATGCCATGGCAGTGGGACCCTTCGGCATCGTTACGAGGCCGGACGATGTCCGGCAGTGGAGCTTCAACGGAGCGCCGCTCTATACATCCACCCGTGACCTGGCGCCTGGCGACATCAACGGCACGATGGGTTTCGGGAGCTACGGCCGGTGGCGCACCGTACCCGTGGAGCTATGGTTTCCCCCCGGAATCGCCCTGGTGCGCAAGGTGGGGGGACTGCTCCTTGCAACGGATGGCGACAGGCTGCTTTTCGCACCGGGCGAGCATTCGAAAGACACGGACGCCGATTGGCTGCCCATGTCCGCACCGGAACTGGCTAGGCCCCGGGATGAATTCACGATCGCCGGGCGCGCCGACGGGGGCAGGCAATGGGTGTTTCGCGGCGAACCGCTGTATCGGGCCCGCGCGCACGTACCGGCCCACCGGATACAGCGCATCGTCGAGGCGGGATGGTGGCGGCCGGTGATATTCCAGCCGGCGAGGCCGCGACCGGGGTTCGTCACCCTGCACATGAGCGTGCCGGAAATCGGCTGGGTGTACGGCGATGCCGATGGCCGGACCCTGTATGCGTTCTATTGCTTCGACCGGGCTCCGGACGGGCTGCATTGCGATGAGCCCGGCGATGCCGCGGCCCACCGTTCCGCAGTTTGCGGCACGGGCGAACAGTGCGCCCGGGAGTGGCGCCCGGTAGTGGCGCAACCGAACGCAGAGTCCGCGGACAACTGGGGGATCGCGAATGTCCCGCATCCCCCGTTCGCCGAGGCTACGGGCGCTTACGGAGAAGCCGTTCCGACGGTGCGTGCGTGGACCTATTACGGCCGACCGGTTTATACCTTCGCCGGCGACCGGGGGCCGGGCGATGTGCTCGGGCACGGTATCGAGGCAAGGTCGAGCGGATTTGGAGCGATTGCCGTGTTGCACGATGAGTTTCCGGTTCTGCCATAGCGGCATTTGCCCGGGCGACCGGCGCGCTGACGCGACGGGAACAAGTTTGTTCCCTGCACGACTTCCAGTCGCCCGGCCGCGAGGGCGGTGGGTCCGGCGTACCGGCGTCCTCGTCCTTGGCTGGGGCCTGCTTTCGACGGGTTACGCGGCCGGCCCCGATGACGTCGACTACCGGCAGAACGTGATGAAGACGCTGGGCGCACAGGTTCTGGCGTTGGAACTGGTGTTGCAGGATCGCGCGCCGGCACATGATCTGAAACACCATCTGGAGGCTCTGGCGGCCGCCTCGGCTCAGATTCTTTCCGCATTCGAAGCGGCCGCCGCAGGCGGCAACGCGAAACCGGCCGTATGGAGCAACTGGGAAGACTTCACGGCGCGCGCCAGGGAACAGGCCGAGCGGCTGGCGGCCTTGCGGCGCGGACTGGCGTCCGGCGGGGTGGCTGCTGCCGATGCCCGCGAGGCGCTCGTCTGCACGGGATGCCACGACACCTATCGACGCGAAATGGAAGACTCGAGACCTGAGGCCGGCGGCACTGCCGACCGGGACGACCGGGACATCGTCGACTATCGCCGTTACCTCATGCAGGCCATGGATGCGCAGACCGCGGCGCTGGGACAGATCCTGGCATGGATGGTGGCGGACGAGCACTTTGTCTCTCACCTTCAGGTGATCGGGGCGAATGCGAAGATGGCGGTCGGCGCTTTTGAGCCGGCGCTTGCGGGTGGCGAGTCGCTGCCGCGCATCTGGACAAACCGGGAGGATTTTTCGGCGCGCATGCAGGCGCTGGCGGATGGGGTCGCCAAGGCCACCAACACCGCGAGCGAGCTGGGCAAGGATGCCGCCCTGGGCGCCGTGATGGATGCGCTGACCTGTGACCAGTGTCACGACCTGTATCGCGAAACGGAATAACTTCCGGCCCGCCTTCAGGGAAAAAGCTGTCAACCCGTTCTCACCAGTTCCGCCTTGCTCCGCTGGACCTTGCAAGGAGTAAGAGTTGATCCCTGCGCGTCAGCGGTACACTCACTACAACCCTAACAGGTTCATGCACTTAAGTGAGAATGTCCAGTCTCGGTACTGCTTAGAACACCGACTTGGAAGGTGGAACGCAAGCATCCGAACGAACCAGGCTGTGGCCCTGAGAGAGTAACTGTTCGGTCGTACCGTGACGAGCAGCTCTTTGTGCATGCAGGGGTCCCATGCCCTTGAACGCGAAGTGGCTGACGACGGTTCTGCGCCTTGGCCAACCGTTGACGAGTGGCGTCAGCTTGACGGCAGCGTGACCACTGGGGCACATTGCGTCCACGGCAGACGCATGCTTGACGCCATGAGGGAAATCACCAGGGAGGAGCGACGGCGCTACGACTGCCACGGCGTCGTGCACCTGCCGGGCCTCCTCGACGACGATTGGCTCAAGCGCCTGGAAGCGGCGTTCGCGGAGGAGATGTCCACCGATCAGACGCGAGTCAATTTTGTGGACTTCAAGGCCCTCACGCCGATGATCGAGGCGAGCGGCGCCGAGTTCGTCACCCCCGGGGTTGCATCCGCAACGGGACGGTTCTGCATCAGCAGTTTCAATTGGCGCCGCTTTCCCGCGCTGGCCGCCCTTTGCTGCGGTCCGCCGCTGCCGGAAATAGTCGCCGGACTGATGCGGTCGCATCGCATCAACTTCTACGGCGAGCAACTGTTCCTGAAGGAAGCGGGTTCCTTGCACCGTACGGCATTTCATCAGGACATGCCCTACTTTCACGTGACCGGAAACAAGTGCTGCACCGTCTGGATACCGCTCGACGCCATCGAGGCCGACAACGGCATGATGGGATACGTCAGGGGCTCCCACCGCTGGCGGACGCATGCGGCCAACGGATTCGTAACCCAGACGCCGTTGCCCGGATCGTCGTTTCCGCAGCTGCCCGATATCGAGGGTGCTGCAGACGAGTACGACATCGTCTACTTTCCCGCGCAGCCAGGCGATGTCATCGTCCATCACGCCAATACCGTGCACGGTGCTACCGGCAACTCGGCCCGTCGGGACCGCCGCGCAGTCTCCCTCCACTACCTCGGCGACGATGTCCGCTACCGCGAACGCGCAGGAGCGGCCCTGGATGCGGGAAAGTCGCCGAGGCTCGAGAACGGCGACCTCATGGACAGCGCGGAGTTTCCCCTGGTCTTGGCGAGCGGCGAGGGCTACGTGGCGCCGAGCAGTGCCGAACTACTTTCTGCGGGCCCCTGAGGTTCGCCGACACCCGTCACGGGACGACCGAACGGTTACCTGAGAGACACGAGGACAGCAACCGGTCGGGGGCGGACCCGACGGTCTCACTGAGGGCACTTCCGGATTCGGTACGCGTCTACGTGAGCGCGTTGGTATGGGTGGTGGTCACCCGGTCCGCCGAAGGGACGGGCTCGACGGTCTCCTGGCAGACCTGGCCAGCTTGTGAATTGCCATCGCAATGTCCTCATGAATGGCAGCAACGATGTTTGGCATTGGAGCCGCCTGTAGCAAATTCCGTTGCGACCGATCTACTCCCAGTCTGCTGTATTGCTAATTCAAAATACACGAGTATTATAGAATACTCATTAGTAAATAAACCTGGAGGCATACGAATGTCCAAATCGAAATATCAGCCCTTGGAAAACCACTTGAGACTGACAGGCAACCGAAAAATCCCCATGACTTTCAAGGAGATCGAGGCGGTCATCGGAACTGATTTGCCGCACTCGGCTCGGAAGCATCGACCGTGGTGGAGCAACAATCCTTCCAATAGCTCGATCACCCATTTTTGGCTCGCCGCTGGGTATAAGACCACCAAGGTAAACCTCGGAAACGAGCAGCTGGTGTTCGTTCGGGACGAAAAGGCGGACGTGCATAGCGCTTTAGCACGGGATCCTGCAAGCGTCCCGAGTGAGCACCCAGTTCTCGGTTGCATGTCGGATACAGTTACTGTGCCCGATGGCATAGATTTGACTCAGCCGGCCATGCCCGAGTGGTCGCACCTCGCGCAGACTTCGAGGCTGGTCCATGACTGATCTCCTGCTTGATACCTGTGCCGTAATCTGGACCGGAAACGGTGACCCGATCGACGCCGACGCAATCGCTTTGATCAACAGCAATCACCGCGAAGGCGGCCGAACGTACGTCTCGCCTTTCTCGGCCTGGGAATTGGGATTGCTCGTTTCCCGCGCGCGGTTGAGGCTGGAGCGGCCGGTTGCGAGTTGGTTCGAGGACTATGTCAGCAAAGGTCGGATCAGTCTTGCGGAGATATCTCCGCGAATTCTGGTCGCTTCATCGTTCCTTCCGGGCGAACCGTCTACGGATCCTGCGGATCAAATCATCATAGCCACGGCTCGGGCAATGAACCTCTGCATTGTCACCCGGGATCGCTTGATTTTGGAGTACGCCTCTGAGGGACATGTTCGGGCGTTGCGTTGCTGAGCCTTTCATCCAATAGGCACTGATGACGAAGCCGCCGCTGCTTTCCGCGCTGTCGGGGGATGTTGGTCTTGATTTGATTCGACGGGGCCAGGTAGGAGGGGTCGTTACCGAGCCCTTCCTACCCGCTACCCGGCCCTACCCGGCCCAGGCGCGAGATCCAGAAGGACGCCGGACGTCGCGAAATTCAAGCAGTGCCTTAATCAGTAACCGCGCGGTTGGAATAGGAAAATAAATCGAATAATATCATTGGGTTGTCCCAGATGTGTCGCTGGCTGCGCGTCAGCGCCCCGCATGCGGGGGGATACTTGCGTGGTACGAAAATCGACCTGTTTCCGGATCCTGTGCCGTGGATTGTGGGTGATCGGGCTCATCGCTCAAGGATCGGTGAGCGCCCAACCGCCGGATGCGCTTGTGGCGCAAGGCCGCTATCTCGCGGCCCTGGGCAATTGCGCGAGCTGTCACACACGGGAAGGCGGACCGCCGTTCGCGGGCGGAGTTGCGTTTCATGTGGCAGGAGGCTGGTTCCGGGAACCCATCGGTACCGTTTTCTCCAGCAACATCTCGCCCGACCCCGGGACAGGTATCGGGGGATGGACGCTCCCGGATTTTTCCCGCGCCATGCGCGAGGGAGTTTCCGCCGGCGGAGATCACTTGTACCCGGTCTTCCCCTACACGGCGTTTGCCGGCATCGCCCAGGAGGATATGGTGGCGCTATACGCCTTCATCATGTCGGTCGAACCCGTTCGCTACCGGCCCCCGGCGAATGACTTGCCGTTCCCCATCGGTTGGCGTTCGATTCTGGTTTTGTGGAAGTGGCTCTATGCGGGCCGGGAGGTCTATCGCCCCGAGGGGGGCCGGTCCGAGGCGTGGAATCGAGGTGCTTATCTGGTGCAGGCAGTCGGTCACTGCGGAGTGTGCCACTCGCCGCGCAACCTGCTGTTCGCCGGGATTCCCGAATTGGCAATGTCCGGGGGAATCCACTTCGACCCGGTGGAGACGGGCAAGGTGCGGGAGTGGGCGGCGGTGAACCTGACCTCGTCGGCAACGGGACTCGGCGCCTGGTCCAAGAGGGATATAGCCGGCTACCTCACCATCGGCCACTCCGCGAAAGCCGGCCGCTTCGGCCCGATGGACACGGTGATCGCCAACGGCACGCGATATCTCACCAAGGCGGATGCCGAGGCGATGGCGGAGTATTTGAAGAGCTTGCCGCCGATCGACCGCGACACCGGTCAAGAGCTCGACCCCGAATTGCGTGAATTGGGCTTGGCGGTTTACACCGAGCACTGCGAGGACTGCCACATGGAAAGCGGCCGCGGCAATTTTTTCAAGGCGCCGCCGCTGGCTGGCAGCGCCGTCGTCCAGGCGCCGGCCCCCTCGTCGCTTATCAACATCGTACTCTACGGAGCCGGCGTGCCGGCGGGCGTGCCGCCTCCCTACAGCGTCTGGGAGGACATGGCTGGGTACAGGGACAAGCTCGGCGACAAGGAGATTGCCGCTTTGAGCAACTATTTGCGCACCACCTGGGGCAACAGGGGAGACGCGGTGACGGTCGAGGACATCGCCCGGCAACGATAGCGTTTCCGCTGCCGCCTGGATGCCGGGACGGTGGGATCGTTCCAGAACGGGCAAGTGTCCAATCCGGACAACGTTCGCCAGACCGGCTGCGGCGGGCGCGCCGAATCCGGTACCGGCTCGCCCGAAACCGTTTTTTTACTGTATGTGCATTGGTTATAGTGCGCGCTCGGCGGCTCGACTACCCCTGCCGGGCTCTCGGAGGCATCCATGAGGCAAATACCTGAGTCGGGAACGCGCGGCCCGGGCAAGCGCCGGCCGGGGCCCGGGTGTCCAGGCGCATGTATCCTGAGCGCACAGCCGCGACGAGGGCGGGCCGCGTGAACGTCGGCGATATTCCTGCCAAATGGGCCAACCTGGACCCTTCGCGGCCGGCTATCGTCGACATTCCTACCGGTCGGCGGGTGTCCTTCGGTGAACTGGAACGCTCGGTGCGGCAAGCCGCCAACGGTTTGCTCGGGCTGGGCCTGAGGAAGCGTGACCGCGTTGCCATTCTGTCGAAGAACAGCATTGAGTATTTCGAGACCTACTACGCCTGTGCGCGGGCCGGGCTCATTGCACAGCCGCTGAACTGGCGCCTCGGTGTGCCGGAACTTGCCCGCATCCTGGAGGATGGCAAGCCGGACGCATTGCTGACCTCAAACGACTTTGCGGGCGAGCGTAAAGCTCTCGAAGACCAGGTCGAGATCGGCCACTGGTTGCAATACGGACCCGACAGCGACGGCTCTTTCGAGCGCATGAAGGCGGGTGCGCCGGAGAGTAGCCCGTCGAATGGCATCGGCGGCGACGACCCGGTACTCATCCTGTATACGGGCGGCACCACGGGGCTCTCCAAGGGCGCGCTGCACTCCCACAAGACCCTGTACATGGGCATGCTCAACCAGACCGTGGCCGAGCGCATCGTGCCGAGCGATGTGTACATGCTGACCGGTCAGATGTTCCACATTCCCGTGGCGCTGGCCATGAACTACATGGCCCATGGCTGTCCGGTAGTGTTGGTGAATTTCGAGGCCAGGGCGGCACTGGAAATCATTCAGGCAGAACGGGTCTCCGCGCTGCTCGGCATCACCACCATGCTGAACTGGATGATGGCGGTGGACGGGTTCGAGAACTACGACCTCTCCAGCCTGCGTAACATCCAGTACGGCGGCGGGCCCATGCCGGAGACGGTGGTCAAGGCGGCACTTGAGGCCTTTCCCTGCACGCTGATCCAGGGTTACGGCCAGACCGAGGGCATGACCATGACCTTCCTGTCCCAGGAGGACCACCTCGAGGCCGTGGCCGGCAAGCGGCCCCACCGGCTCAACTCCTGCGGGCGGGAAGGGTTCGTGACCCGGGTGCGCGTAGTCGACGAACGCGGCGTCGATGTGCCGCGGGACAGCGAGATGCCCGGCGAAATCGTGGTGCGCTCCGAGGCGAACATGCTCGGCTACTGGGGCAAACCGGAACTCACCGCCGAGACCATCCGCGACGGCTGGATGTGGACCGGGGATATCGCCACCTGGGACCAGGACGGTTACGTGTTCATCGTCGACCGGGCCAAGGACATGATCGTCTCCGGCGGCGAGAACATCTATTCCACCCAGGTGGAGGCCGCCATTCACAAGCACCCGGGTGTGCTCGAAGCGGCAGTGATCGGCGTGCCGGACGACGAGTGGGGCGAGTCGGTCAAGGCGGTGGTGGTCATGAAGCCAGGTGCAACGGCTACGGAACAGCAAATCATCGATGCGGCCCGGAAACACCTGGCGTCGTATCAGAAGCCGCGTTCCGTGGACTTCGTGGACAGCCTGCCGAAAGCGCCGACCGGAAAAATCCTGAAACGGGATCTGCGCGACCCCTACTGGAAGGTCCGCGCCCGTCAGGTATGAGCTTGCTCACTCCAGACCTGCTTGCCAACATCGGCAAGACCGGGCCGCCGCGCACCGAGGTGGTGACCCGGCGCGACATCCGCAAGTACGCCATCGCCAGCGGCCAGCGGCAGCGCAAGTACCTCGATGGGGACGAAGCGCCGCCACTCTACCACGTTGCCCTGTTCTGGGACGTGGTGGAACGCGATGAGCTGACGCCCGATGGCGTATCCATCGACAAGCTGCTGCCGAAGTTTCCGCTGACCCGCGCCATGGCCGGCGGCCTGGATATCCAGTATCACGGCAGCATCCGGCCGGGCGATGTGCTGGTGGGAACCCGGACGCTGACGGATATCTACCAAAAGGAAGGGCGCTCCGGACCCCTGATCTTCTACGAGGTGGTGCTCAACGTGGAGCGTGAGAACGGCGAGCCGGTGGTTACCGAGAAAACGACGAGGATTCTGCGTTGACCGGTGCCGTAGAGGTCGGCGATGCCTTGCCGGAACGCGCCTGTACGCCGGACAACATCCAGTGTTTCTTCTACAACGCGGCGCTGTGGAACGCCCACCGCATTCACTACGACCTGCCCTATGCCCGCGACGTAGAGGGCTATCCCGGCCTGGTCGTTCCCGGTCCCCTGCTGGGCGACTGGCTCGGCCAGTGCGTGGACGAGTGGATGAGCGGCCGCGGCCGGCTGCTGCGGCTCGAATATTCGAACCGTCTTGCCGCCTATGCGGGCGACTCGCTCACGGTGGGCGGCGCCGTGCAGGCGTTCGATACGGACACCGGAGAGGTGACGGTCGAGTTGTTCGTGAAGAACAAGGAGGGCGCCGTCGTTACGCCCGGCCGGGCGGTGGTGCGCCTGAATGGCTGATTCCCGGCACTCGATCCGGGGACGGACCGCCATCGTCGGCATCGCCGATACCGAGGTCGGCAAGGTACCCCACCGCAGTGCCACGGGGCTCTGCATCGATGCGGCCATGGGCGCTCTCGCCGATGCCGGTATCGGCAAGGATGCGGTGGACGGCCTGGTCACCTGCAACAGCATGGCCGAACCGCACATGTACCACGCCGAAGCCATGGCCGAGTACCTGGGAATCTCGCCCAGTTACTGTGTCAGTGCCGGGGCCGGGGGCGGTACCACCTTCACCGTGCTCTACCAGGCTGCCCTGGCGATCGAGTCGGGCTTGTGCAACACGGTGCTGATCTCCATGGCAGACAGCTTGCGCACCGGCCTGTCCCGGGAACAGGCAATGGTCATGCAGTCCTCCTCCGGGCATCCCCAGTTCGAAACCCCCTACGGCGCCACGGCGCCGGGCTATTACGCGCTGATCGCCCGGGCCTACATGCACCGCTATGGCGCTACCCTCGAGGATTTCGCCGCAGTGGCCGTGAGCGCCCGGCAACACGCGGTGCTGCATCCGGGGGCGCAGATGCGCGCGCCGCTCACCATCGACGATGTCATGGCCAGCCCTCCCATTGCCGACCCGCTGCGCCTGCTCGACTGTTCGCTCGTCTCCGATGGCGGCGCGGCGGTGGTGTTGACGTCGCGGGAGCGGGCCGGGAACTACCCCCATGCTCCGGTGTACCTGCTGGGCGCCGGCGAGGGTCATGGCCACGAGCACATCAGCCAGGCCCGGGACCTCACGAGTTCCCACGCGCGCCATGCCGGCGAGAGGGCATACGCCATGGCCGGACTCGGTCCGGGGGACATGGACTTCATCGAACTCTACGACTGTTTTACGCCGGTGGTACTGATAGAACTCGAAGACCTGGGTTTCTGTGCGCCCGGAGAAGCGGGCGCGTTCGTCTCCGAAGGACATACGGCCATCGGCGGGACCCTCCCGATGAATACTCATGGCGGCCTGCTCTCACACAGTCATCCGGGCAACCCGGGGTCGATGCTGGCGCTGACGGAAGCAGTGCGCCAACTGCGCGGCGATGCGGGCGAACGGCAGGTGCAGGGCGCGGAGACGGCACTGGTACACGCCCAGGGCGGCATCATGTCGAGCCACTGCACGGTTATCCTGGGACGGGACGCCTGATCGTGGAAAAACCGCTGCCGCCGGTCAATGCGGAAAGCGCCCCCTTCTGGGACGCCTGCGCCGAAGGCCGTCTGCTCCTGCAGGGCTGCCGGGATTGCGGTGAACGGCAGTTCTACCCGCGCCTGGTCTGCGCCGGCTGCGGCGGCAATGCGCTCGATTCGGCCGAGGCATCGGGCCGGGGGCGCATCAGGAGCTGGACGGTAATCCGGCGCGCCGTTTCGGCCGCATTCGATGACGACGTACCCTATGTGGTGGCCCTCGTCGAACTCGACGAGGGGCCGACGATGATGACGAACCTGGTCGGTTGCGATGTTGAAGGGCTCGAAATGGGCCAGCGGGTTCGGGTAACCTTCGAGCGGCGCGGCCCGAACCTGCGGGTTCCTCAGTTTCAACCCGAGGACTGACCGCGAATGGATCGAGGGCAGGATATCGCCCGGGGGCGGAGTTTCTGCAGCGTCTGCCAGGTTCCTGGAGGAACGAATAGTTGTATCGCCGGCGGCCGCCATGTCGATGCGTCAAGCGAGAGCCAGCAACAGGACCAACAACCGCGAGAAAAACAGAACCATGACCAGAGTATTGGTAACAGGAGCAAGCCGGGGTATCGGCGCGGCGTTGGCAAGGCGGTATGCCGAGGCGGGCGACGACGTTATCGCCTGTGTCAGAGACCCGGACGCGCCGGGCGTCGCGGAACTTCCCGACTCGGTCAACGTGCAGCGGATGGACACCGGCGATCCGGCATCCATTGAAGCCGCGGCAGCGGCCATCGGCGATGCGCCCATTGACATTGTCGTCAACAATGCCGGCGCGGCCGGCGGTACGCGCCAGTCCATCGACGATCTGGACCTCGATGAGTGGCATTACACCTTCAACGTCAACACCATCGGCCCGATGCTGATTGCGAGAGCCTTCAAACCGAACCTGGCGGCGTCCGGCGACGGCAAGCTGATGACGTTGACCAGTCAACTGGCTGCCTCGACCTGGCCGATGGGCGGCTACTATCTCTACGCGTCGAGCAAGGCGGCGGTGAACAAGTGTGTGCAGGCGCTGGCGATCGACTGGAAAGACGAACCGATCACCGTGGCCCTGGTCCATCCGGGCTGGGTCAGGACGGATATGGGCGGGCCCCATGCGCCGATCAGCCCGGAACAGTGCGCATCGGGCATTCGCGCGGTGATCGCGGGTATGAGCAAGGCGGACTCCGGCAAGTTCTACAAGTGGGACGGCGATATTCATCCCTGGTAGACGATCAGGATGAACGCGGGTGGTCGAACGGGAAGCAACCCATGGGCATTCCAGATGGCAAAACGGCGGTGGTGACCGGCGCGGCGGCGAAAACATCGGCGCCTGGGTCGGGGAACCGGCGCACCGGACGGTGACCGGCCGATCGGCGTTGCACTGGACATAGTCCTCCGCGTCGGAGCGGTAGCCCTGGCCGCCTATGCCGGCATTTGCGTGCTGCTCTATCTGTTGCAGGACCGAATGATGTTCTTTCCGCGGCCATTGGAACGGGAGCCTGCCGGGCTCCATGTAGAGCCGGCCTCGCTCGAGCGGGGCAGCGTCACACTGCGCGGCTGGATCGTGAACGGCCGGTCGAACGGGCCGTTGCTGTTCTATTTCGGCGGCAATGCGGAAGAGGTCTCCGAACTCGCGGACATCTTCGCGCGACTCGATGCCGTAACGGTGCTCATGAACTATCGGGGTTACGGGACGAGCGGCGGCAAACCGACGGCGGCCGCTCTCATCGGCGATGCCGCCGCCGTTGTTGCCGTCATGCGCCAAAGGCTGGGCGCAGACCGGAAGGTGGTGCTGTTCGGCCGCAGCCTTGGCAGCGGCATCGCGGCGCTCGCGGCCCGCACCGCGGATGTCGACGGCATCGTGCTGATGAGCCCCTATCGGAGCATCGAGCAGATCGCCCGGCGCCGCTATCCATTCGCCCCGGTCGGCTGGATGCTGCGGCAGGATATCGATGCGACCCTCGCCCTCGATGCGCTGCCGGAGCGCATCCTGGTGCTGTATGCACGGCGCGACCGGGTGGTGCCGGCCGCCGAGTCCCGCGCCTTTCTGGCATCGCTGCCGGTGCCGCCCGAGATCGTCGAATTCATCGGGCCGCACAACATCGCGCTCGAGACCCCGGAACTCTGGCAGGCGATCGAGACACTCGTTCGCCGCGCCAATGCGGATTGACCGCAGCGCCCGCCAACCTCGGTTTAAGTCGCCCGATCGTTCATAATACGGCCCGGTGCGGCATGGCCTTGCGGGCCTCGCTGCGGGAGAATCGACGATGACCAGGGACCAGAGACGACGCTGATGGCCGAGCGGTCCTTTGCGAAGGAAGTGGAGAAGCTGCGCCTCGGCGACGGCGAAGTGTTGCACGGGGAGGGAATCCTCGCGGTCACCAAGGCTCTGCTGCAGTCCGGTGTCTCCTACATCGGCGGCTACCAGGGCGCCCCCATCAGCCACCTGATCGATGTGTTCGCCGATGCCCGGGACATCCTCAAGGAACTCGGCGTGCATTTCGAACAGTCGGCGAACGAGGCCGCGGCCGCCTCCATGCTGGCCGCGTCGATCAATTACCCCATGCGCGGCGCCGTGGCGTGGAAATCCACGGTCGGCACCAATGTGGCTTCCGACGCGCTCGCCAATGTCGCCTCTGCCGGGGTCAAGGGCGGTGCGCTGATCGTCGTCGGCGAAGACTACGGGGAAGGCTCGTCGATCATGCAGGAGCGTTCCCACGCCTTCGCCATGAAATCCCAGGTGTGGCTGCTCGACCCCCGGCCGAACCTGACCAGCATGGCCCGCATGGTCGAGCAGGGCTTCGAGCTGTCCGAGGCCTCCAATACGCCGGTGATGCTGCAGCTCAGGGTACGTGCCTGTCACGTGCACGGTGTCCTGAATACCAGGGACAACGTGCGCCCGGCGTTCTCCGCAGCCGATGCTCTCGAAGCCCCGTCCCGTGACGTACAGCGCATCGTGCTGCCGCCGTTCAACGTCCAGCACGAAGCGGAGAAGGTCGAGCAGCGCTGGCCGGCAGCGGTGAATTTCATCGTCGAGAATCGGCTGAACGAGGTGCTTGCAGGCCGGCGCGACGATATCGGCATCATCGTGCCGGGCGGGCTCTACAACACCCTGAACCGGGCCATGGAGCACGTGGGATGCTCGGATGCCTTCGGCAATGCCAGCGTCCCCATCTATGTCATGAACGTGGCCTACCCCCTGGTGGATGCGGAAGCGATCGACTTCTGTCGAGGGAAAAAGGCCGTGCTTCTCGTGGAGGAAGGCCAGCCCGACTACATCGAGCAGAACATCAACAGCATCCTGAAGCGCAACGATGTGCCGACCCGGGTGCACGGCAAGGATGTCTTTTCCATGGCCGGCGAGTACACCTGCGAGCTGATGGAAGGGGGCCTGCGGGAATTCCTCGGCCAATGGGCGCCGGCTGCGGTCACGGTGTCCCCGCTTGCCGAAGCCAACGGTACCGAGCGGGAGCAACTGGCGGCGCTCGTTCCGCAACGGCCCTCCGGCCTTTGTACCGGCTGCCCGGAGCGCCCGTTCTTCTCGGCGGTCAAGTTGATCGAGAAGGAATTCGGCAAGCTGCAGGTGAGTATGGATGTCGGCTGCCATTCCTTCGCCACCGTCGCGCCGTTCCACATCGGCAACACCATCACCGGGTACGGCCTCGGTCCTTCCAGCGCCTCGGCGCTGATGGGCCGCCACGAGAAACGCGCGCTGTCCATCATGGGCGACGGCGGCTTCTGGCATAACGGCCTGGCCACCGGCATCGGCAATGCCGTGGAGAACGAGCACGACGGAGTGATCGTGGTCATCGACAACGGCTATTCGGCGGCTACCGGCGGCCAGTGGATCCCGTCGTCCCGGGCCGAGGCGGAGAACCGCCAGTACCGGGTCTCCATCGTCGATGCGCTCAAGGGTGCGGGCGTGCGCTGGATCCGCAAGGTGCATACCTACCGTATCCCGGAATCCCTGCACGCCCTGCGCGAAGCCATGACCACGAAAGAGAAGGGCCCCAAGCTGATCGTGGCGGAAGGCGAATGCCAACTCAACCGGCAGCGGCGCATCCGGCCCCAGGTGCGGGAACGGCTCCGGCAGAAAAAGCGCTACGTCCGCGAACGCTTTGGCGTCGATGAGGATACCTGCACGGGCGACCGCTCCTGTATCCGCCTGTCGGGCTGCCCGTCGCTGACCGTCAAGGACAACCCGGACCCGTTAAGGAAGGACCCGGTCGCCACCGTGGTCAACAGTTGCGTCGGCTGCGGCGTCTGCGGCGAAGTGGCCCACGCCGCCGTGCTGTGCCCCTCGTTCTACAAGGCCGACATCGTCTACAACCCCAGGTTCACGGACCGGGCGCTGGCTGCCGCCCGCGCCGCTGTCATCGGGTTGCTGCAGGACGTTCGAGAACGGCGTCTGCGGCGCTGGGCTTTCTGACGGACTCGGTTTCTTCGGCAACCCGACCGATGTTCAGGCCTGGCAACACGCAGAGCCCCCGGCAGGAATCCGAAGTGGCTGACGCGGAGAGGCCTGTACATGGCTGACGCGGCTAAACCGCTCAAGATCGCCATTCTGGCCATGGGCGGCCAGGGCGGTGGCGTACTCGCCAACTGGCTGATCGAGGCGGCGGAAAGCTCGGGCTGCCTGGCACAGTCGACCGCGGTTCCCGGTGTCGCGCAGCGTACCGGCGCCACGGTGTACTACCTGGAGGTCTTTCCCCGCGCGGAGAATGCCGGCGGCTCACCCGTCCTCGCGCTCATGCCGGTACCGGGGCATGTGGATGTGGTCATCGCCGGCGAGTTGGCGGAAGCCGGCCGGGCGGTGCTGCGCGGACTGGTCACGCCGGAGCGAACCACGGTAATCGTCTCGACGCACCGGGACTTTGCGATCGACGAGAAGTCCGCGCCGGGAGATGGCCGGGTGGATTCGGAAAGGCTCGCCTCGATTGTCGAGCAGCACGCCAGGCGGTTCGTCGGTTTCGATATGGCGGCCCTGGCCGACCAGGCTGAAAGCGTGATCAGTTCGGTGTTGCTCGGCGCCATCGCCGGCGCCGGCATTCCGCCGTTCCGGAAAGAACTCTGTGCGGAGGTGATCGGCGCCATGGGCGTCGCGGTGGAGGCCAACCTCAGAGGTTTCGAAGCGGGATACGGGCACGCCGGGGGAAGCTCCGAGACCGAAACCCGGGACCCGCATCCGTCCGGGCGGGTCACGGCTGAGCACCAGGCCGTACAGGCGCTGCTTGACAAGGTTTATGCGGAATTCCCGGAACGGTGTTGGCAAGTGATCCTGGCGGCATTGCGCAAGCTGATCGACTACCAGGATGTGGGTTATGCGGGCGAGTACCTGACGCGGCTGGCGCCCGTGCTGGCTGCGGACCGCGCCGAAGAGGACTACCGGCTGACGGTCGAGACTGCGCGCTATTTGGCGCTGGCGTTGTCCTACGAGGATGTGATCCGGGTGGCGGACCTGAAAACGCGGTCGGCGCGATTTGCGCGGGTGAGGCAAGAGGTGCAGTCCGAAGCCGGCCAAGTGGTCGCGGTCGAGGAGTTCATGCACCCCAGGGTCGAGGAGATCTGTGATGTGATGCCGGCCTGGCTGGGTTCCCGGTGCCTCGACACCCGGGTACCGAGAAACTTTATCGGTTACTTCTGCAGGAAAGGCAGGCGGATCAGGACGACGAGCCTGTCCGGATTCCTGTTGCTGTATCTCCTTGCCGGCCTGCGCCGATTCCGTCGGGGCACATTGCGGTACCGGCAGGAAACAGCGGACATCGAAAATTGGCTGTCAACGGTGACGGAGACCGCCGCGGCCGAGTACGATCTCGCCGTCGAGGTCGTCGAGTGCCGCGGCCTGGTCAAGGGCTATGGCGACACCCATGCCCGAGGCAAGTCGAATTTCGATCGCGTCATGGCTGCCCTGGACGGAATTCGAGCCCGGCCGGGAGGCGCCGCCGCCATCAAGGCACTACGGGAGGCGGCATTGGCGGACGCGGACGGTAACGCTCTCGAAGCAGCGATGCGCCGGGCAGTCTGAAAACGGCTTCGACATCCCTTCGTTTTCGCCCGCGGACATGGAATTGCGTGCCCGCCAGGCGGCGGAAGTGTGTCCGGCCGGCGCTATCCTGCTGGAGGACTGACCGGCCCGGGAGGCTGCTCTCCCACGATTGATACACGCTCGCCATAGCGGCTGTGGGGATAGTAGTCCCAGATGGCATGGTGCTGCGTGCAGCGGTTGTCCCAGAACGTGAGCGTATTCGGCGCCCACTCGACACGGCACCAGAGCCGTGGCGTCGAGTCGATGTGCCGGTAGAGCATGTTGAGCAGCGCCTTGCTTTCCGCCCGGCTCAGTCCGGCGATGTGCGCCGTGAAGGCGCGGTTGACGTAGAGCACCTTGCGACCCGTACCGGGGTGGCGGACGACGACCGGGTGTTCGTTACGCGGGTAACCGCCTTCCGGCGGCGTTGACTTGTATGACCCCACGTAGGGAAGGGCGCCGTCGTGTACGGCGGCCAGGCCCTCCAGAAACGCCCGCATCGGCTCGGACAGCATCTCGTAGGCCAGGTACATGTCGGCGAACAGCGTATCCCCTCCGCCGGATTCGGGCGTCTCGGTCATGTACAGCATCGAACCGAGGGGCGGGATTTCGTCACAGGTGACGTCGGTGTGCCAGCCGTCCCCCGCGGTGTAGGGAGAATCCCGCGTTGTCTTTACGGTGAGGATCTGCGGGTCGCCCTTGTAGATGTGCTGCATGGGGTGCACGTGCAACGAGCCGAACCGCCGTGCAAACGCCTTGTGCTGTTCCCGGTCGATGTGCTGGTCGCGGAATACCAGAACCTTCCAGTCGAGCCACGCGTCGTGAATGTCCTGCGCCTGTTCGTTCGAGAGCGGCTGCGAAAGGTCGACCCCATCCACCACGGCGCCGATGTGCGGTGTCAGGGCGTCGACCTCGAGGGTGCGGTAAACCTTCTTGAGGTCTTCGGTAGCGAACCAATCGGCGCGGGCGTTGAACATCGTACTGGCTTCCGGGAGGTCTTGTGGTCTTTTAGCGCAAGTCTTCCGATCGGACAAGGCCTCCTCACAATTCCTGTGCCCCATTGGGTATTCAAGAGACCCATACCGGATCCAGGCGGAATGCACCCTTCCCGTCAGCGGGCCAGGCGTTCGGCTTCACTGGCGACGTAGCCACGCAGTATCTTCGCGGCCGCTGCGTCCGGCTTGGCATGACCTGCCGGGTCGGGTTCATGACGCTGCTGGCGTTTGCCGCTGAACGCGATCCGGACCCGCGGCCAAGCCTGCCGGATCGGTAGCGAACTCTCTCTATCCGAGCCAATCGTCGGGAATGTGCTCTTCCACCAGTTGCCGGATACTGAAATAGTTGATGCCGTGCTCCGCGCCCACGTCCAGGGCAAGTTTCGAGATATCCGAGGTTCGGGAAAACACCAGGGCGTTCGCATACTTGTGCTTGATCCACAGGGCAGCGCGCAGGTTTTCCTCGACGTTTCCGGTGCCGAGGATCACCGTCGGCCATCCTTCGGACAGGTCGATGCCGGCTTCGAGCTTTTGCCAGACCTCGGGGTGGGATATGTCGCCCTCGAAGACATCCTTCCTGTAGCTGCCATCGATCCGGCGCTGTTCCTCTGCGACGAGTACCCGCCGCGCGGCATCGATATCCAGCAGGGCCACGGTTGAGATTTCCCGTTGCGCGTGGGCCTGAATTTCCTCCAGGACGGTCTGCCCGAATCGTCCGAAACCGGCGATGACCACGACATCGGGTGCATCGGTTTTCAGGAAGTGGCCGATCAGATGGTCCTGCACCAGAGCGGCGGCGGCTAATTGGTAGGAGTTGAATGTGATGCACTGCCGGGCGATGGCAGTGTCCTGGAGCGCCCGCATGAAGCGCAGGTTGTGGCAACGAAGCACGATCCTGGATTGCAGGCGCGGGAATTGCGCCAGCATGCGGCTTGCCGCCTCATAGGACTGGAAGTCGCTTTCGCCGAGCAGCACCACCTTGCGGGCCCGGTGCAGTCGCAGTGCGCGGATGAGAAAATCATGGGTGATATCGCCGGCCACCACGGTGACGTTGAACGTCTGTTGCAACTCCTGCCGGCGAATGAGTTCGATGCGCTCGTCGACCACCACCACCCGCAGGCGCGGTTCGCGGCGGCGCAGTACCCGCAGGTAGCTGTCCGTCAGGGCGCCGGTACCCACCACGATCACGTGATGGCGAATTCTCCGCAACTGCCAGGGTCGCGGTGACATGATTCGAGCCACCGCATCGATGACCGCCGATGCGGTGAGTACCGGCGCTCCGAAGTAGGCGATCCACAACAGGCCCCGGCCGAGCAGCGGTCCGCCGGTCGGCGTACCGATATCGAGCCCGCCCACGACGAAGAGACCCAGGCTGTAGTACGCCTTGGTGAACAGGCTCGCCTCCACGACGCCGGGACGTTCCGTCAGCGACACCCCGGTCAAGAATCCGAGGAATGCGAACAGGAACAGGCCCAGGGCGGCGCCCCACAGCCAGTCGGCACGGGGTCTGCCGAGTTGTTCCTGAGCCATGCGTACGAGTGTGCTGCGGCTGGAGGTGTCGCGATCGGCCATGATGGCTTGGATTTCCTCTCCAGGGCGAAACGATTCGGCGAATTCTAATGCCGGCGGGCGGTCAGTGCAGCGTGTGGGGGTGGTAGGCCAATCCGTCGTAGCTTTCGAAGTGCTCGCCCAGGGCGGGATGCTGAATCTGGGAGTGGTTGCCGCTTGCGCTCAGGTGGCGTTCCGCGACGTAGGTGGTGTGGACACCCCCGTCGACGAGAACGTGGTACCAGGCGGCATCTTTCGGCGGCCGGCTGCGGGCGACCTGTTCGTACCAGTCGTCGCTCAGGGAAAACGTCTCGTCCGCCCGGTAGACGACGCCTCGGTACCCGAATTTCAGATGCTTGACAATCTGGCCGGCCCTGAATTTTTTCACTGCCCCGTGCCTCGATCCAAACCATGCGGACCGCCAGCCAGTATACACCTCAGGGTGTGCCGGGTTCCGTGATGTCAGGCCGCTCCACGGCTAACCGGCTCAGCCCCTGATCACGGCCGGGGGTGCGCTGGCAAAGCTCTTTGGCGGCGGCCTACCCGATTGGAACCACTGCTCGGCCAATATGCGCTGGCGCAACTCGCCGGGCCAAAGGCGAACGCCGCTGTCCGGGTATGCATCGTCGATGTGCTTGACGATGCGGTGGGCGTCATAGACCGGTTCGCCCCGGTGCACGAGGGTCGGTACCTGGCCTTTGGGATTGACCGCCAGATAGTCGGGGGAGAGATTCTGGCAGTCCCGATTGATGTCGCACAGCATGATGTGGTGCGATGCGAAGCGCAGCGCCTTCTCCAGAAATCCCACCCGCGCCTTCTGGGAGCAAAGGGACTCGTTGCAGTGATACAACTCGAATTCCCGCTGCCAGGGAACGCTCATGAACAGGGTCTCCGTCGTAACCTGCTACTTAGTTGCCCAATTCGGCCAACGACACTGTAACTGCGTTGCTAACCGTATGTGTAGTTCGGGAATAGGCCAGGCACCGACCATCACATCGCAATACCGTCGCATCGTTCGCCTCATACTCCGCCGGCGCGTCAGAGTGTCAGCGGCGGCTCGTCCAGTACCGCCAGTTGCTCCTTCAAAGTCAGGATGTGATCGCTCCAGTAACGCGTCCGGCCGAAATCGGGAAACGCCACTGGAAACGCGGGGTCGTGCCAGCGTCTGCCGATCCATGCCGCGTGATGCATCATGCGTAGCGCGCGCAACGGCTCGATGAGACGTGTCTCAAGCGCATCGAAGGAGTGGAACACCTCGTAGGCCTCGATCAAGTCGGCGAGCTGCCGGTTGCGCTCGTCACGCTCGCCTGACAGCAGCATCCACAGGTCCTGCACCGGCGGCCCCATCATGGTGTCGTCGAAATCCACGAAGTTCGGCGCGTCGTAGCGCCACAGCAGGTTGCCGAGATGACAGTCGCCGTGGATGCGGATGCTGGTCGAGACGGTGTCCATCACCGGCGCGATGCGTTCGATCAACTGCGACGTCACCGCCCGGTAAGCGGCGGTCAGTTCGGCGTCGATGAGGCCGCTTTCGAGCAGGAACCCGGCGGCGTCGATGCCGAAGTCACGTACCGTCAGCCTCCGCCGATGCACGAAGGGCATGATCGCGCCGACCGCGTGCATGCGGCCGAGGGCGTGACCGAGCACACGTAGCACCTGCCTGTCCTCGACGTTGGGCGGACGTCCTGCCTGGCGAGGAAAGACCGCGTAGCGGAAGCCGTCGTGCCTGAACAACGAAACGCCGTCGCGGACGATGGGGGCCACGCACGGCAGACCTGTGTCACGCAGCTCGCTGACGAAACCGTGTTCCTCCATGATCGCCGCATCGGTCCAGCGCTCGGGCCGGTAGAACTTGGCGATGACCGGCTCGTCGTCCTCAATGCCGATCTGGTAGACCCGGTTTTCGTAACTGTTGAGCGCCATCAACCCGCCGTCGGTGCGGAAGCCGGCAACGTCAAGGGCGTTCAGCATGGTCTCCGGCAACAGGCCCTGGTACGGCGTATCAGACATCGCCGGCGCGCACCGCCGATACGACCGGCGCCGGCACGAGAACGCACCGTTCGAAGATGGCGTCGCGGAACCTATCCATGGCTGCCAAGTCTGGGCCATCGGGGGCCTGATTCAAAGACGCACCCAGAGCGCGCCGATGCCGAGCGCATCGGCGCGGCGGCGTGTGCAATCCTCGGTGGCTTGCTACGGCGCCGTCACTGCAGGAGCGTGGCTGTAAACCCTCGGGATCATTGCCTCTTCAGGCGCCCGCAATCCAGGCGAGGTCGGCTGCCGAAGCCGGTGTGTGCGTTTCGGCGGCGCCGGCGGTCCAGGGTAGGGTGCTGAACGCAATAAGCAGTATGGCGCAGCGAGTTCGCTTCATCGGCAATATCCTTGCATTTGTGGGGATTTCAGGTGACTACAGTTCCGCGGCCGTCGGCATTGACGGGCCCGCGCCGGCGCGCTGCACGCAGATGGAGGCGGCACGGTTGGCGTAGGCGAGGCCGTCCGCCAGTGCGTCTCCGCTACTGAGGCGAGCCGCCAGCGCGCCGACAAAACAATCGCCGGCGCCGGTGGTATCCAACACCGTGATTTCGTGCCCGGGATGTTCAAGCACCTGACGCTCACGGATGGCGACGGACCCTGCCTTGCCCCGGGTCACGACGACGACTTGCTCCGGGAAGCTGCGGCTGGCCAGCGCCGCGTCCACGATCTCTTCCGGGGTGGAGGTGGCCAGGCTCGAGAAGAACTGCAATTCGATCTCGTTGACGATCAGCATGTCCGCAAGCGGGAGCAGGGCAGCGGCATCCGACGATGCCGGCGCGGCGTTCAGCACCGTGGTTGCTCCGGCGTTGCGGCCGCGCTCGAAAAAGGCGGCCACGGTGGCTACGGGTATTTCCAGTTGGCTGATCAATACGTCGCCGCTACGCAGCGGCACGCCGGCAACGTCCGCGGGAGCGAGGCGGGCGTTGGCGCCGGGAATCACGACGATGGAATTCTCGCCGGCGGTGTCGACCACGATCATTGCGGTGCCGGTCGGCGCGTCGGTTTCGGTAACCTGAACGATTACTCCGTTTTCCGCGAGATGTGTCCGTAGATCGTTGGCGAAGGAATCCCGGCCCACGCACCCGATCATGATCGTATCTGCGCCGAGCTTCGCCGCCGCTACGGCCTGATTGGCGCCCTTGCCGCCCGGGAACCGTTGGAAGCTCTCGCCGATCAATGTCTCGCCCGGCCTCGGAATGGCGGCGGCGGTCGCCACCAGGTCCATGTTGATCGAGCCGGCGACGATGACCCTGGCCGGCATGCCCTGATCACCCCTCAGGTGGTCAGCCACTGGAACTGTTGCGGCTTGCGTCCCGCCTTGGGATGGATGAGTACATTGACCAAAGCGGGCCCATCGAACGTCATGGCTTCATCCAGCGCGCCGCGCAGGTCGGCCGCATCCTCGACATACAGGCCCCGGCCACCCAGCGCCTGCATCATCCCTTCGTAATGGGCGCCGTGGGTGAGGATGGGCGGCGGCACGGTCTTGCCTTCCTCGATCGGCCCGACGCCGCCGGCGATGCCCCCGTTGTTCAGCACGACGATCTTCACCGGCAGCCGGTAGCGCACCATGGTCTCGATCTCCATACCGGAGAAGCCGAAGGCGCTGTCGCCCTGTACCGCCACCACCGGCTGGTCCGGATTGGTGACGGCCGCGGCGACCGCAAAGCCCAGGCCAATGCCCATGGTGCCGTAGGTGCCGGCATCCAGCCGGTGCCGCGGCGCGCGGTTGACCATGCGGGTGCGGCCGATGTCCATGGTGTTGGCGCCTTCGCCAATGATGATGGCATCCTCCGGCAGCCAGGCCTCGATGTCCCGGTAGGCACGGTAGTAGTTCATGGGAGATGACTCGTCATCGATCATGGGCTGTACGGTATCCAGGTTTGCCTGTGCCTTGCCACGCAGCAGTTCGCGCCAGGCGGTCTCGGCGGGATAGAACCACTGGCGGTTGTCGAGCGCCCGGTTGAGTTGCCCGACGATAGCCCTGCCGTCGCCGGCCAGTGCCACTTCCGCCCCTACGTTGGCGCCGATCTCTTCGGGGGCGATATCGATCTGCACGACCCGCACATCGGGCCTGAACCGGGGGGGCTGTCCGAAATGCATGATCCAGTTGAGGCGCGCGCCCATGAGCAGAATGAGGTCGGCCTCCTTCAGTGCCGTGCTGCGTGCGGCGCCGACGGAGAGGGGATCGTCGTCCGGCAGCACGCCCTTGCCCAGGGGCGATGCCAGAAACGGCAGTTGCGTTCGCTCGATGAATTCCCGCACCTCGTTCTCCGCCCGGGACCAGGCCATGCCCTTGCCGACGATCACCAGCGGCCGCTCGGCGGATTCCAGTGCGGAGAGCGCGGCCTCGACGGCTTCGGGATCGGCCTGGGTGCGCGGCGACTCGCCGACGGTCGCTGCCTGCACGATCTTATCCTCGGGCGCCTGGCCGCGAATGATGTCGTCGGGAAAGTCCAGATAGACCGGACCGGGACGGCCGAACTTTGCGTGGCGTACGGCCTGCTCGACGTAGTAGGGGATGCGTTCTGTGTGTTCGATGGCGTGGGCGTATTTGCAGTAGGGGGCGGCCAGTTGCACCTGCCGTTCCTCCTGAAACCCGCCCATGCCATTCTGGTAGATGGGCGAGGCGCCGCCGATCAGGATCATCGGCCAGCAGTTCTGCTGCGCGTTGGCAAGCCCGGCAAACGCATGGATGACACCCGGCCCCGAGACCGTCAGGCAGGCCTGGGGACGGCCCGTAAGGTAGCTCGCCGCCTGGGCGGCGTAACTGGCTGATTGTTCGTTGCGCATGCCGATGAACGTGATTCCCGCTTTCTGCGCGGCAAAGGCGGTGCCGACCACCGGGAATCCGACGATGCCGAACATGTAGTCGACACCCTGTTGCTTGAGGCTTTGCGCCATCAGGGTGGCGCCATCGATCTTCTCCACGAGTACTCCTCGGTGCTAGTTTTCCGTTTCCGTTGGCTCGGCGATGACGCCTTCCCGTATGAGCGCCGCGAGCTCGGATTTGCCAAGTCCCACGTCGCCCGCGAGAACTTCTCTCGAATGCTGGCCCAAAAGGGGTGCGGCCTGAATGGGCACGCTGCTCTCCGACATGCGTGCCGGCCAGCCCAGGAGGCGTACCTTGCCGTGCCTGGGATGTTCGATCTCGCGAATGAAGCCGCGCTCGATCATGTGCTCGTTCTCGTAGAGGTCCCTGGTGTCGAGCACGGCGCTCGCCGGCACGCCGCCTTCCGCGAGCGCGCGCATGGCTTCGAACTTGTCGCGCACCGAAGTCCAGGCGGTGATCTCGTCGCACAACGCCTTGTCGTTCTTCGCCCGCTGCCGAGGATCGCTGAAGCGGGGATCGTCCTTCAGGTCCGGCCGGCCGATCACGGCGCACAGTGCCCGCCACATGCGCGGTGTCACCGCCATGAGATAGACGTAGTCGTTGGCGCCGCCGCCCCGGCACGGGTACAGCGCCATGGTGGGGAGTTCATCGTTGCCGGTGCGCCGTGTTGCCCGCTCTCCGTAGCGTGTCCGCGAGGTTGCGGTGCGGAGGTAATACGTCATCGCCTCCTGCATGGAGAGTTCGATGAACTGGCCCTTGCCGGTCTTCAGTTTCTGCGCGTAGGCGGCGGATATGGCCAGGGCCATCTGCACGCCGGTGCCCGCGTCGCCGGTGGTCGGCCCCGGGCGCATGGGCGGGCCGTTGGGCGTGCCGGTGATGGAGAAGGCGCCGGCGGCGGCTTGTGCGACCATGTCGTAGCACTTGTAGCCGGCCCAGGGCCCGTCCAGGCCGAAACCCTTGATGCGCGCATAGATGATATCCGGCTTGACGGCCTTGACGGTCTCGTAGCCGATGCCCAGCTTCTCGATGACGCCGGGGCCGTAGTTCTCGACGAATACATCGTAGCCGGCCACCATGTCCAGCAGGAGGCCGCGCCCCCGGGGCTTGCGCAGGTCGAGTGCAAGGGAACGCTTGTTGCTGTTCCACACATAGAAATATTCGTCGTCGTTGTCGAGCAGATTTCGGCCGGGGTCACCGACTCCCGGGGGTTCGACCTTCACCACGTCGGCGCCGAGCCAGGCCAGGCACTGCGTGCAGGCGGTGCCGGCCTCGTATTGGGTCATGTCCAGTATGCGCAATCCGCTGAGTGCAGCCATGGTTAAGCCCTCCGCGCGAGGAAACTAAGGCTTGGCGGTAGGGAAAGCAACCGGTTACCTGAGCACGCCTTTGTCGATCAGCGCATCGACCCGCTGCGGCGCCACGCCGGCTTCAACCAGTATCTCATGGGTGTGCTGCCCGGCATCGGGCGCCGGGCCACGCACCGCGATGTCGGCGCCCCGTATGTGGAATGGCGCGGATACCACCTCCATGGCGCCGGCCCGTTCATGGATGACCATGGAGAAGGCGCCGTGCTCCCGCAGCGCCGGATCTTCGATGACCTCGGGCAACTCCGCCGCCGGTTCCCAGATCATGCCGGCCCGATCGAGCTTTTCGCGCCAATAGGCGAGGTCTTTGCCCGCGAACAACGCCTCGAGTTCGGGAACGAGTTCCTGTCCATGCTCAACCAGGCCCGGGGCTGTCTGAAAGCGTTCATCGCCGGCCCAGTCTTCCCGCTCCAGCATGGTGCAGAATCTGGACCAGTAGGGCATTGGCAGAGGCGAGACCAGGGCGATCCAGCGGTCGTCCGCCGTGCGGTAGTAGTTCCAGATGGGGTTGGGCGGCACCTTGCGGCTGGTCTTGTCGGGTTGCATACGTTCGTAGAGCGTATTGGTCACGTCGGTGGCTAGCGCCCAGATCCCCGTGCGCTGCAGCGTCACCTCCACGTATTGACCCTGGCCCGTTTTTTCCTGCAGCCGCATCGCGGCGAGAATGCTGCCCAGCAGGTTGAGAGCCGTCGTCCGGTCGCCGTAGCCGGCCCGGGACAACAGGGGCCCGTCGTCGCGGTCGCCGAACACCGACATTGCTCCCGAGCGCGCCCAGAACGCGTTCTGATCGAAGGCCGCGCGGTCGCTGTCCGGTCCGTCGGTGCCGTAGCCGGACAGTACGGCATAGATCGCCTGTGGCGACAATTCGTGGATATCCCCGTCGGTGAGGCGGTACCGCTCGAGACGCGGCTGCGTCAGATTGGTGATGAACACCTGGGACCGGGCGGCCAGGGTGTGCACCATCTCCACCCCTTCCGGTTCTTCGAGGTCGACGCAGACGCCCCGCTTGCCGCGGTTGTCGAACTGATAGCAGGGAGCTACGAAATCGTCGCCATACAGGGCGGCATAGGCGCGGCGGTACCCATCGCCCGTTAACGGTTCGACCTTGACCACGTCGGCGCCCATGTCGGCCATCAATGCGGCGCAACTGGGGGCCGCCAGCCAACTCGCTACCTCAAGGACCCGGATCCCTTCCAATGGTGCAGACACTGCAGGTTCTCCCGTGAACTGGAATCTGCTTATTATGAGTCACGATGAGGCGTAAGGGATTGGCCGCGACTCGCCGCTGGCCGAACAACTCGCGCAGACGATTCCGCTACGCCGCTGGGCGGAGCCTGACCAGGGAACCAACGGCGGACCGGGCCTGGAACTGGCCGGCCCCGATAGAATGGGCGCCTCAGGCGAAACCACTGACCGCCTGTTCCGACTGAGTCAGCGACCGGTCGATACGTCCACGCATTTCCTCCAGGTCGACGCCTTCGGTACTCTTCTTGCCTTCGCAATAGCGCGCGTAAACGCCGTGCAGGATGCACGCGGACTTCCAGCGGTTGAACCCGACAAAGTAATCGAGCCGGGACAGGTCGCGGCCGGTGCGCCCGGCGTAACGCTCGGCCAGTTCGGTGCGGCTCGGAAATCCGGGCGGCGCCGTCGCGGCTTCCGGGAGGATGGGCTCAGCGTCCGTAGGGTCCGGCCAGGGGTTCAGCGCGTAGGCCAGGTCCGCCAGGGGGTCGCCGAGTGTGGAAATCTCCCAGTCCACCACGGCGGCGATGGTGCAGTCCGGACCCACCAGGCAGTTGTGCAGCCCGTAATCGCCGTGCACCACCCGGGCGGGCCCCTGTTCGGGAATGTTCGCCAGCAGAAACTCCCGCAATTCGTGCGCCCTCGGGTCGTCGTACCCGGCAGGCTCGATGGACGATGTCCATGAGCGATACCAGGTGTTCAGTTGCCGGCCCACGTAGTTCTCCTTCTTGCCGAGTTGACCGAGGCCCACCGCATCCGGGTCCACGGCGTGCAGGTCCCCCAGCACATCGATGAACGACCTGGCCGTCTTGCCGCGCTCGCTTTCCGGAACCAGCCGGTTCGTGTCGTCGGCGTCATACAGTGGATGCCCGTCGACGTTCCCCATCACGTAGAACCAGGCGCCCGTAACGTCAGGGCTCTCGCAGAATCCCAGTGCCCTGGGTACCGGCACGGGAGTGGGGCCGAGCGCCGAGATCAATGCCCATTCGCGGCTCATGTCATGAGCCTTGGGCAGGAGTTTTCCCTGAGGCGGCCGCCGTATCACGGCCTGCCTGCCTCCCGCGTCGTCCAGCCGGTACGTCAGGTTCGAGTGGCCGCCTTCCAGACGCGTCCACTGCAACGGTGGAGTGAGGCACTCGATGTTGTCCCTGATCCAGCTTTCAACCGCGTCGACGCGATATCCCTCAGGACCCTTGTTTTCGTCATGCTGCATGGGTTCGTACCCTGTCGATAAGGGGCGGTGCACGGCCACTGCCGCATGTCATTACTTGGGTGAGGCGTCGAAGTCAATACAGGCGTCGCGGATGCTATCATCGCGCCCTGTCCGCGGGGGAATGAGAGAGCGGTAACGATGAATGGAACGGTCGCATCGACTTCGGTCGACTACGGCGCCGAAGAAGCGGCGATGCGGGCATACCGGCGCGGGGGCGCGGAGCGGGCAACTGCTCTCGGTAATCGCGGCCCGATTCGCTTCAATGCCGACGGCAGCTTGCACGACGACATTCTCGAAGCCTATTGGCGTTGCGGCTTCTATGTGTTCGAAGATGTGCTGGGTGCGGACGAACTTGCCGACATCAAGGCTGATTTTCAGGACATCTGGTCGCGCCTCCCGGTGGCGCGCGGCGAAAAGCTGGATGCCCGGGGCCGTCCTGCCCTGGGATCGGACAACGACGTGAACTGTTTCTTCTGGGCGAAGCCCTTGGGCGATCCCTGGGGAGGTACGGATATCGGCAGCGGTCGCCACCAGATCGAGATGACCGAACCGGAAGCGGCTGCCGCAGCGCCGGGGGAAGTAGTGTTCCTGCTGTTCGGGTCCCTGCAGTTTTCCGACGCGTGCCTGCGTGTTTATGGCCACCCGCAATTGCTCAGGGTGGCGGAACAGATCAACGGGCCGGACTTCACGCCCTTCAATGAGTCGCTCTTCATCAAGCCGCCGGGGCTCGGCCCGTCGGTTGCCTGGCACCAGGACGGGCAAACCCATTGGGAGAGTCCCGAGTGGGACGAAGGCACGCACGGCTTCAACTTCATGGCCCAGATCTATGGCAGCACGGCGGCGAACGGGTTGTGGTTCGTGCCTGGGACGCACAAGCTCGGCAAGCTGAACATACATACTCTGGTCCAGGAGGGTGAGGCCGACCGTATTCCGGGAGCGGTACCGCTGATCGCCAATCCGGGTGATGTGGCGATCAGCAACCGGCAACTTGTCCATGCGTCGTTCGCAAATACCAGCCCGGACTGGCGCGTAACCGTAAATTTCGGTTTTCACCGGCGCAGCTCCGTGCTGAACGTGGAGACCAGGGACTTCAGGAACGTAAAGACCACCTATGACGATGCGCTGATCCGTCGAAGGTCCCGTTTGATCGGTTGGGCGATCAATGCCCGGCGACAGCGTTTCCCGAATGAAACGCCGTATGTATATCAACCGTTTGCCGCGGCAGGCGAAGAATTTCGTTGGGACGAAAAAGCCAGGGCAGCGATCAAGGACTATAACGCCGTCGACCTGTTCATTTGACGGGTCGCTCGGGCTTCGCCCGTGCCCGGGCTTTCTATTGGAGCGCGCCTTCGCCCACCTGCGCACCCAGCCGCTTCGACGACAGGCGCCGGCAGAGAAACTCGTACGCCGGCGACCGCATCCGGGTGCTCTGATTACGCTCCTTCACCCAGTCCGGAGCCGCCTTGCCGGTAACGTCTTCGAGCCACAGGTGAGAGTCGGTGTCGGAGGTGGCGGCATCCCCCGTACTCATTTTCGCGTCACTTCGATTTCAAAAAGCCTGGGCCAGTTCTTGCCTGTGACGAACAGCCGCCTTGATCCGGGGTCATAGGCGATGCCGTTCAGGACATCCGTTCGCGGCCCGCGGAATACCAGGGGAAGTATCCCCGAAAGATCGAGCCAGCCCCGCACCCGGCCGTTGGCGGGATCGATGACCGCGATGCGGTCGGTGGGCCAGACATTGGCGTACAGATCGCCTTCGACATACTCCAACTCGTTCAGCCCCGTGACCGGTGTGCCGCCGTTCCGGACTTCAATGCGCCGACGCTCCGTGAAGTCAGCCGCGTCGAGAAAGCGCAGCTCGGCGCTGCCGTCGCTCATCGCCAGTTCGCCGCCGCTCGCCGCCAGGCCCCACCCCTGGCCCGAATAGCGGAATTCACCCACCTTTTCCAGAGTGGCCGAATCGCGGACCATGGCGATTCCGGCCTTCCAGGTCAACTGGTAAAGGTGATCCCCGGCCAGTGCCAACCCTTCTCCAAAGCGATTATCAGGCAGGCGATGCTGGCGCAGTACCCGGCCGCTTTCGAGATGCGCGATGCGCACCGATGACTCGCCGTAGCCGCCCGTACTCTCGAACAGCCGGCCGCCGGCGATCAGCAGGCCCTGGGTGAAGGCGGATGAATCGTGGGGATAGCTGGCGACCACACGGTAGTTGTAATCGACGGCGGCAGTTGCCGGCGATTCTCCAGACGTGGCGCCTGCAATTACGCCTGGAACTATGACGAACCACTTCAACCAGGCCACCTGGCACCGTTACTCCCGTACCCGCACCGGCAGTTCGGTGATGCCGCGGATGAAGTTCGAATAGAGGTACCTGGGCTGGCCGCCGAGGCGAATGCCACCGTTGTAGATATCCGATGAGAAGAGGTCGTGGTGGGTATCGGCGTACTTTACGTCGTCGTAGCGCATGATCGACCAATAGGGGCCGAACTGGCTGTTTTTGGACATGTGCACTGGCGACTCCACGCGCAACCGCGCGAACCAGGGCAGCACCGTGTTGGCCCGGAACAACTCGGGGTGAGCTGGGTCCATTTCCTCCAGTGGAACATCCCAGGGATCCTTATGGGCATCGATAGCCCAGGTGTCACGCCAATCCCTGGTGTTCTGACGCAGCGACTCGGCGTACTCTTCACGCGTCTCGGGCATATCGGCAACTCTTGCATTCCAATCGCATCAGCCTCGCTTTTAACACAGGGGGCGCCCCGCTGCGATACTGCGCGTAGTCAGGACAGTATCGAGGGACCGCGGGTCCGTCGCCGCCCGGCGTCGAGGAACGACAGTACAGCGCGATTGAACGCTTCGGGGTATTCCATCAGCATCAGGTGTCCGCCAAGCACTTCGATGCGGGCGCTCGGCTGGTTGGCGGCTATCCATCGGCTGGCCGCATCCGCCCAGTCGCGGCGCAGGAGTTGCAGTACCGGTACCCGCTCGGCCGCGCGCCTGGAAACGGATGTGAAATCGTGCCGGGCGGCGTCTTCGAGCAGCGCCGCGGCCGTTTTGTGAGGCAGTATGCCGGCCGTCTCGGTCATCCGGTTCAAGAGTTCCGCCGGCGCGGGACCTTCGAACCCGGCGGCCATGTATTCCCGAAAGAAGGGCAGGTAGCCCGGACCGGCCACGGTAGCGATCAATGTCGCCACTTCTTCCGCATCGCCCTCGCCCCAGTCGCCGGCATCTGACTTGACGATCTTCGGCGACTCATCGACCAGCACCAGGGCAGCGATTCGGTCGTAGCCGTACTGGTCCAGGTAGGAAAGCACGTCGAAGACACCGAGTGACCAGCCGAGCAGAGCGACCCGCTCAAGGCCCAATTCCTCAAGCAGGTCATGGAGATCGATGCCCCTCTGCCCATAGTCATTGCCGGTGGCGCTCTGATCGGAGCGTCCCTGGGATCGGGGGTCGTAGGCGAAGACGCAAAAACGCTTGGCGAATGCCGGAATGTTCCCTCGAAACACGTCGATAGAGCAGGCCCAGCCGGGTATGAGTACCAAGGGTGTTCCCGTACCAGTCTGGTCGAGCCTGATCCGGGTACCGTCAGCCAGCCGTATTGTCCGGGCGTTGCCCACGCCGCTGGGTACGATCAGAAGTACACCCCGACCTCCAGCCCGATGGTGCGCGGCCGGCTCACCACCCATCGTGGCCTTCCCGGCGTCTCCGCGGCTATGGAGCGGTTGTCGCCGAGGTTGGCGATCTTGTCGGTGAGGTTGCGGGCGAAGAGCGCGGCCTTGTAGCGCTCGTTTGACAGGCCCAGGCGCAGGCCGATCTGCTCGTAGGCGGCTCGTCGGCGTGGAATGGCGTTCACCTGGGAGAGGCTGTGATCGACGTAGCTCAGGTCCGCGCGCAGGAACAGGTCCATGTCGAACAGGGCGTTCGGCCACATGTAGTCCACCAACAGGGATGCGGTCCATTCCGGCACGAATTGCAGCGGATCGCCGTCCTGGTTGATGCCGGCGACCGTTTCGGTGAACTGCGCATCGGTGTATCCCAGGTTGAGCGCAACGGTGAGGTTGTCCGCGGGCCGTGCCGTCAGTTCCAGTTCCACGCCGCGGCTGCGCGCGGCGCCGAAGTTGCCGCGGAACTGGAACCCGCAGGTAAGCTGGATGCGCTGCTGGATACCGTCGAAGCCGATGTGGAACAGGGTGGCGTTCAGCCGGGCCGACCGTCCGAGGTCGGCCTTCATGCCGGCCTCATAGCTAATGAGGTCGTCGGACCGGTAGCTTGAAGTGTCGACGGTTTGCAGGCCGAGGGCGGCGAGGTCTTCCGGGCACCCCAGCGTGTTGGGAATGGTTCCGTTGGCGCCGCCCAGCCGGAAGCCCTCGGCCACCGAGGCATAGAAGAACAGGTTCTCGCGCGCCTGGTATTCCACCGCCCCCTTGAAGATGAAGCCGTCTTCGCTCTGCTTGCCGCCCTCGACGGGAACGCTCGACAGCGGTGCGTCTTCCGCAAGGGGAAGCCCGGCCGCGAGGCCCGCCTGTTGTTCGGAGAACTCGACGCTGGTGTCGAACCAGCGCGAGCCCAGGACAAGGCTGAGTTTGTCGTTCACCGTGAAAGTGACCTCGCCGAAGATGCCGAGTTCCTCTACGTCCGTGGGCCGGTAGGACGTGAACACCAGGTCGCCGAACGGCCAGATCGCTTCCAACGGCCCGGGAATGCCCAGAATCTGCTGCAGGGCGGCGAAGTTGTCGTTCAGGCCGCGGGCGTAATTGCGCGGCTGAAAGGCTTCGTCGTCATCGGTGTTCTGATAGAACGCACCGGCCACGAAATTCCAGGGGCCATCCAGGTCCGAAGCGAAGCGGACCTCCTGGACGAAGGTCTCGAAGTTGAGCGTCTGAAAGATCGGCGAGGTAACCGGCCTGACGCCGATGACATCGAACAGGCCGAAGCCCCCGGCCGCCCCCGGAAGCGCCTGCAGGAAATTGATGAATGAGCCGCTGGCCTCGGTTTCGAAGGTCTCGCGTTCGAACCAGGATGTCGCCGAGGTGAACGTGCCCTGACCGGTTGCGTAGGTGAGGTTGAATGTGTACAGCGTCCATTCGTCCTCGCCGCCCTCATCCACATCGAAATCCCGGTTGTGCACGAAGTTGCCCGTGCTGACATCGGCGAGCGGAAAGCCGTCCAGGTCGGTCTTCTGGTGCAGTATCCGCGCGGCCAGGGAGAGGTTGTCCGTCGGCTCGATCAACAGGTGTGCCTGCACGGCGGTAAGCTGTTGCCGGTCTACGTCTTCAACCACCGAGGCAGGCGCTCCGGCGAGTGTCGCGGGCGCGGCGAGATGGTGGGCAATGGCGCCCACGTGCCGGTCGAAAACGCCGGCCCGGTCTTCGAACAGTCCCGAGAAGCGGGCTGCTGCCTTGTCGCTGAACGGCGCGTTGAACGAGCCGGCGACCAGGTAGTTCAGGTCGTCTGAGTGCCTGCTGCTCGAGAGTTCCGCCCGCGCCCAGCCGCCGGCGCGCTCGAAATCGGGACGCCGGGTGATCTGCCGGATGGTACCTCCCAGCGAGCGGGCGCCGTAGAGGGTACCGGACGGCCCGCGCAGCACCTCGATGCGTTCGAGGTCAAGGATTCGCGGGTCGATGGTTTCGGTGATCGGGGTATCGTCGATGTAGAAACCGGTGGTGTTCGTGCCCTCGATCCCACGCAGGGAAACCGTTCGATTGGAGAGAATGCCGTCGGTGGCGGCGCCGAAGGACAGATTGGGGATGGTTACGGCGTAGTCGAAGAACTCGGTGAGGCCCCGCTCCCTGAGTTCGTCGCCGGAAATCGAGGACACGCTCAACGGCACGGACTGCATGGACTCGGATCGCTTGGTGGCGGTCACGATGACTTCTTCGAGGATCGGTTGGGCAAGGGCGCCCGTGGAGCAGTTCAACAGGGTTATTGCCAGGAGGATGGAACCGAGCGGTACAGTCGAAAAATGTCGGCGGGGCATGGCGCAAATCTCCGTCTTCACTGGTATGCGCGCTCTCCGCCCTTGCCCGTCACGCCCTGACCGTCAATGGCGCAAACCGCACAGAACGAATGCTAGGTAAATGGAACCGCGGCGGGAATCAGGGATTTCCCCTATATGGAGCGGGCGTTGTAGTGCGGCAGAGCGAACGCGACGGCGCTGGCGGTCAGCTATCGGCACGGTAGGCGCACTCGGGCCAATGGTCTATCGGAACAGTCGATAGATCAGCGCCGTGCGGTTGTGGGTGCCGGTCTTGCGGTAGATATGGTCGAGATGGTGTTCCACGGTCTTGTCGCTGATGGTGAGTTGATCGGCGATCTGGATGGTGGTCAGCCCGCGGCTGACCTTGTGCACGATGTCCCGTTCCCTCGGCGTGATGGCGAATTCCTTGAGCTTTGCATCCGATATCAGTTCGCGGTTCCGGTCGAGAAATGCCAACAGGAAGAGGGGAGGCAGGTTTTCGAGTTCGAGCAGGTCAACAAGGACCCGCGGCCAGCCCGGAATCCCGTCAAAGATGCGATGAGCATCGCAAGCGGGGTGCCCGGCATTGCCGCCGCCCCGGCGCGGGGTTGCGTGGTAGGTCAGATGATCCTCGATCTCCCTGGGCAGGCTGAACGAAATCGGTCGGTGTGGCTCGTCGATGATGGTCAGGTTCCCGGCGGGCTGCAGCAGGCTGACGGCGGTTCCGGCGCCGTCGATCACCCGCCAGTCCTGATCGAGCACCACGTAGTCGCGGATCGCGGCCTGCTCCATGAGTTTCTTGACCAGGGCACGCAGGCGGGCATGGTCGTCCGACAGCTTCTTCAGCCGCAGGGCGCCTGCGATCTGCGAGGCGAACAGCCGGGCCTTGAGATGCTCTTCGGGAGCGTAGCGAGGCTTGCCGGGAGCGCGATGAAAACCGAACAGACCCAGCAGCCCCCGCGCATCGCCGACCGCAAAGACGATGCTGTTATGGATGTGTTGCGGGTAGAGGAAATCGCGGTAGTAACCGGAGGCAACGTAGCTCCGCTCGCTGACAATCACCTGGTCGGTGGACACCACCAGCGGCTGGCCTGTGCGCGCGCGCTGCCGCAAGCCCGCAAAGCAGGGATCGAAGGGGCGGTAGTGCGTTTCGTATTGCTTGACCCGTTCGGCCCCGACGTTGTAGCCGAACCCGTCCCAGATCGGGTGCTCGTCCAGATCTTCGCTCATGGTGTAGAACACGCAGCTCCTGGAGTCGAACAGCCGGGTCATGTCAAGCATCAGCGCGGGCGGAAAGTGGGCTTCCGCGGCACATTCGACGGCCAGCGCGGAGATTTCCAGAATACTATTGACATGAGTATCGGAAATAGTGGCCATGATTGCCTCCAGCGCCTGCTTGCTCGTTGATGCAGTCATCCCGGCGAAGGCGTCGCGAGGCGGGCGTGCCGAGGCACGCATGCCTCCTGACGCTAATGGCGCATTTTACACCAAGCGGGTCTTGCCGGAGCGAACTGAATGACAGCCAAGGGGCCTGGCCCGCATGCTGAACCACGCCGCTGATGGAACTGCTGAACGTTCCGTTATTTCAGCCAGTGTCCTGCTTGTCGCTTGTCCAGCACGCTCGCGTTCGGCTTGATCGCTGTCCCGGAGCAACTGGATCGGCTTGTCCGAATCGTCGACGCTAACGAGTAGAGCCGTGCGGTCAGGTCAGCCCCGGGGCTTCCGGGCTTTCCAGCAGGATGTGCCGGTGCGGGTAGGGGATTTCGATGCCGTGCTCCTTGAACTTGTCCCACAGTGCCAGGAATACCTGGCCCTTGATGTTGGTCACGCCGTTCTGCGGATCGTTGATCCAGAAACGGAGCACGAAGTCCAGCGAACTGTCGCCGAATCCCCTGATGTGACAAACCGGCTGCCGGGAATGAACGATGCGCGCGCTGGCGTCCACGGCGGCTTGGACCGCCAGGCGCCGCACCAGGTGCGGGTCGCTCTTGTAGGAGACCCCGAACTCCACCTCCATCCGAACGTCCAGGTCGCTGTGCGACCAGTTGATGACCTGATTCGTGACGAAGTCGTCGTTGGGGATCAGGAGTTCCTTGTTGTCCCGGGTGACCACTCCGACGTAGCGGGCGCGCATGTCCTTGACCCAGCCGAACGTGTCGCCCACCTCGATGACGTCACCGGGCTTGATGGACTTGTCGAGCAGCAGGAACAGGCCGCTCAGAAGGTTGGAAACCTGGTTCTGCAGGCCGATACCGATACCGACACCGAGTGCGCCCGTGAAGACGGCAAGAGCGGCGAAATTCAAGCCGATACTGGTCAGGGCGATGACCACCGCCACGGTGATCATGGTGAACCGCACCACCTTGCCCAGCAGAACCTGGGCTCTGGGGCTGATGTCCGAATGACCGCGAATGAAGTTCTGAATCAGCCGGCTGAGCGTCAATGCAACCCACAACAGCACCGCAAACAGGAGCGCGCCGTTGACGATGCTGAGCAGCGACAGCCTGGCGTTGCCGAACGGTATCGCTACACCGTCCAGAGTGGCGATCAGGGCATCGAGCAGCCCGAGAATGTTCAGGGCTGCAACCGACCAGGCAAACACGAAGATCAGGTTTGCCGCCAGACGGTTGGCAATGAACGATGATGACAGCTTAATGAGTACCCAGGCGCTCAGGAGGCTCGCGATCACCTCCAGCAGGTTGTTGCCGGCGGCGAGGTCGAGTTGCACCAGAATACCGATCGCGAGCCAGACCGGAATGAGAAAGACGATGGCGGAAATGTGTGCAAGAGCGGATTGCGCCAACCGGCCCGGTCCGGAGTCGGAGCGCAGTTCTCCGACCCGCCGCTCAAGAACCGTGCGCAGGGGCCGGGCCAGGAAGTAAGTAACGCCCGCCAGTACCACGAGCCCGACCGCCTGCCAGAGCACCGCCCAGCTCAGCAGGTGTTCCATCGACCAGGGCACCACCTGCCCGGACCAGCCTGCGATGGTTCCGAACCAGCCGCCGATACCTTCAGATTGGACAAACTCCAAGGGGCTCCGCCTATCGAGGCCGCAACTCAGCCACTATACAAAATTGACATTGATCGTGGGCGGGGGACCCGGCCCTGAACAGTCGCGGTGCGCGCGCTGATCCCAAATTATCAGTTGGTTCCAGCACTAGCCCGCTGCGGCAATCAGGCCGTCCGAGCCCTGTGGGCTTTCGGGCTGCGCGGTGTTTCGTCCGTAGTTTTCAGTCGCAGTCGGGCGTCTCGATCTCCAGGCCGGCCTGGATTTCAAATCCGCCGATCTTCCGCAGCCCCTCGTGGAGCAGCACGCGCGCATGGTCAGGCGGCAACAGATCACAGCAACAGAAGACAACCAGTCCGGTTCCGAGCGTTGCTGCGGCAAGCCCGGCGTTCTCCGCGTTCGGCCCTTTTGTTTGCGGGCAGGATTCAAAGGCGTTAGTCAGATAGTTGACGACCGCTGTCGTCAGCCCATCCCGGATTTCCCTGACGCTCGGATTGTGCATGGACTGACCGATCAGCTCGGTAAACACCAGCCGTTCATCGTGGGAGAAAACCTCGCCGGAGAACGCAAAGTCGGCCATCGTGCGGAACTGTTCTTCCGGCGGCAGGCCTTGGAGCGCGGTCAGGCTGGTCACCAGGCTCTCGGCGAGGTCGCGGTACAGCTCTTGAAGTACGGCATCCTTGCCCTCGAAATAGTAGAAGACATGGCTGGGCGACATGCCGGCTTCCTGGGCGAGTTCGTTGAAGGAAGTCGCGGAATACCCCTGCCGCAGAATGCAACGGCGCAGGGCGTCGAGTATTCGGGCGCGGCGCTCTGCGGCCTTGGAGCCGTCGGTTCCCCCAGCGCGGCCGGATTTCTTTCTTGCCTGACTCAACCTGCTGTTCCCGGGCAATAAAGATGAAGTTGTTCCGGCTCAGTTTAAACCAAATCCGGGCCGATTTTCTAAGCACCGGGGCGGCCTTGGGCGTTGTGGCCAGCATCCATGAATGGCGCTACGGCGGCCCGCCGGAGGTGTTGAGGGGCGCCCTGGGCGAACAGGTGCTCCGATGTGGGCTGCGGGCTACCCTTTCGATCTATTGACGCTTGGCGAAATCCGCCGTCAGCCAGCGAGTGGGATGGATCGAGACGCGATAGGCGCCTTCTACCGGGCTGGCGTCGGTATAGGCATCTCCCTCCGTCTTGCCGCGGTAGCGCCGGGCCAGCGGCCGCAGATGCTCCTCGGTTTTCGCCGGCCCGATGCTCACCGTGCCTTCGACGGTCACGTACTTGTACGGCCGCGATTCCACCTGAACGACGAACGTAGCGGAAATTCCGTCCCGGAGCAGCCTGCCCTTGCGCGACCTCGGGTCGAGTATCACATGGATGTCACCGCCGGGTTCATAGTCGTACCAGATCGGGGAGCAAACCGGAGCGCCGTCGCTCGGAACGCAGAGTACGCCCACGTGAACCTCGGCCAGAAATGCCTCCCGTTCCGATTGGGACATCGTCAATCTGCCCATTTTGAACATCCTGTGGTTGCAAACGCGTTATGTTCTCCGTTACGGCGGAGGCACGCAAGGTCGTTCGAGGCCAAGTGCATTCCAGGCCGCGTATCCGGGCACGAGACCGCGCGGGTATCCCGCTGTCCCGGGGCAGGGCTTTACAGCGTCGGGAGCCGGCGCATACTCTCACTGTCAACACCAACCATTGCCCCGCTGGGGAGATATTCATTTGAACGACCAGACACCGTCTTTCTACGATGCCCATTGGATGCCTTACACGGCCAACAGGGCGTTCAAGCAGGATCCGCGGATCGTGGAGCGAGCGGAAGGCTGCTATTACTATACGCCGGATGATCGCAAGGTGTTTGACGGACTGTCCGGCCTGTGGTGTTGCGGCGCCGGCCACAGCCATCCGGGGATCGCCGAAGCGGTGGCGAACCAGCTACGCCGCATGGAATACGCCCCAGCCTTCCAGTTCGGTCACGCCTTAAGTTTCGAGTTGGCCAATCGAATTGTCGAGTTGATGCCCTCCGGTCTCTCCCACGTCTTCTTCACGAACTCCGGATCGGAGAGTACCGATACGTCACTCAAAATAGCGCGGGCATACTGGCGCGAGGCCGGACGCTCGAGCAAAACGAAGCTGATCGGTCGCATCCGGGGGTATCACGGCGTCAATTTCGGCGGCACGAGCCTGGGCGGCATCGGGCCCAATCGACAGATGTACGGGCCGCTGCTCGACACCGATCACCTGTCGGCCACGCTGCTGCCCGAGAACGCCTTCAGCCGGGGCATGCCGCAATACGGGAGCCATCTGGCGGACCAGCTTGAGGAAATTGTGGCGTTGCACGACGCTTCCAACATTGCGGCCGTGATCGTGGAACCGATGTCCGGGTCCGGCGGCGTGGTGGTGCCGCCCGCGGGATACCTCAAGCGGCTGCGTGAAATCTGCGACCGCCACAACATCCTCCTGATTTTCGATGAAGTGATTACCGGATTCGGGCGGGCGGGGTCCATGACCGGAGCCGAGGAGTTCGGCGTAGTCCCCGATATTCTGAATCTGGCGAAGCAACTGACCAACGGTACCGTTCCCATGGGTGCGGTGGTGACGAGCGAGGAGATCTATCGCGCCTTCATGGATGCACCGAAGCCGCTGCACGCCATTGAGTTGCCGCATGGTTATACCTACTCGGCACATCCGGTCGCCTGCGCGGCCGGGCTCGCGGCGCTCGATCTACTGATAGTGGAAGGATTGATCGAGCGAGCGCGGTCGCTGGCGTTGCGTTTCGAGAATTACCTGCACGAGTTGAGGGGTGCGACCCACGTCGTCGATATCCGCAACTACGGCCTCGCCGGCGCCGTGCAACTGCAGCCGCGCGACGGCGATGTCATGGTGAGGCCCTACGAGGCGGGTCTCAAAATGTGGAAAGCGGGTTTCTATGTGCGCTGGGGCGGCGATACCCTGCAGTTCGGACCGCCGTTCGTTGCTGAAGCGTCAGACCTCGAGGCCATGTTCGAGCGTCTCGCGGGGGTGCTTTCCGAGATCGCGTAGCATGGAAGAGTCCTGTGAGCCTTTTGCCATGACCTACCCCGGAAACCGACAGATCAACGACGCGGACAGCCACCTGATGGAACTGCCCGATTTCCTGACATCCCGGGCGGATCCCGGTTACCGGGACGAGATCGCCGGCCGAGTTCAAGGCGCTCTGCGTGCCCTGCTGGAAGCGGGACCGCAGAACGGACGAAAGCCTTCGCTTCTTGCGTGACTGTTTCCAGGACGAAGTGGTGGAGGCCAACGGCTGGATGCCGATGTTCCCCTTCTGGCGAAACCGTCCCGACACGATCGGGCCCGATGAGCTGGCGCCGGCAGCAGCGCGGCTGCGGGAGCTGGTGGAGGAGGCGGGGTGCCCGCCCCCGGAAATCGTCGTCGGCGTCGGCTTCGACCCGCACACTCCCGAAGCGGTGCCCGAGCGCATGGCGGTGCTGCGCGAGGCGGGCGTCACCGGGTTGGTGACGGGAGTACCCTTCGAGGATGCCGACGAGTTTCGACGCAACCTGGAGTTCCTGCGCAAACATGTCCTCGAATCGGTATGAACAGCGTGCTCGCATCACACCGCCGATGACGACCGAGCACGTCCCCTTCCGCTTGAAGACCGCCTTCGGAATCGGGCAGGCGCCGGTGGGTCTGCTCAACACCGGCCTGGCGGTCTTTCTCATCTTCTACTACAACCAGGTGCTCGGCCTTTCGGGCGCTCTGGCGGGTACCGCGGTAGGGCTTGCGGTGGTCGTGGACGCCTTCACGGACCCGCTGGCCGGATCCCTCTCCGACCACTGGAAGTCCCGGCTGGGGCGGCGCCACCCGTTCATGTACGTCTCCATCCTGCCGCTGGCCGCGTCCTTCTACTTCCTCTTCAACCCGCTGGTGACATCGGAGACGGGGCTCTTCGTGTGGCTGGCGGTCTTCGCAAACCTCACCCGCACGGCAATGTCCTTCTACCACGTCCCTCACATCGCGCTCGGCGCCGAGATGTCGAGCGACTACGACGTGCGCTCGACCCTGGTCGGCTATCGGCAGTTCTTCCACTACGTGGCGGTACTCTTCCTGTACGTGGCGGGCTTCGGTTTCTTCTTCGTCTCCACACCGGAGTTCGAGAACGGCCAACTCGACGCCTCGGCCTATCCGCCCTTCGCCCTCGTCCTCGCGGTCGTCATGGCAGTGACGATCTTCTGGTCGGCCTGGGGGACGCGAGAGGTGATCCCCCGGCTTCCCAGCCCTCCTGCAGCGCAGAGCCTCCGTGTGGCCGCCGTGATCGCGCGCATGTTCCGCGACCTCGTTCGGTCACTGCACAGCTACTCCTTCCGCTGGCTCTTCGCCGGCACCCTCACCGTCTACGTGATGGTGGGCGTGAACGGTGCGCTCGACCTCTACATATTCACGTACTTCTGGGAGCTCGATGCGGACGCCATGCTGACCGTGTTCGTTGGCTACCCGGTGGGCGTGATGCTGGGTGTGCTGGTCGCACCGGGCGCGCTCTCCCGCTTCGGCAAGCGCGCGGGTCTCATCTTCGGCGCCGTCGGTTGGGCCGTCTGTCAGACGCTTCCGGTCTTGCTCCGGCTGCTCGGCCCATTCCCGGAGAACGGGGATCCGCTGCTGCTCCCTTTGCTCATCGGCATCAAGGTGATGCAGGGAGCCAGCGCGGTGCAGGGCGACGTGGCCTTCGGCTCGATGGTGCCCGACATCGTGGACGAGCAAGAGATGGAATCCGGCCAGCGCCAGGAGGGCATCTTCTTCGCTGCCAGCTCGTTCGCCGGGAAGGCGACCTCGGGCGTGGGGAACATCGTCGCGGGCTTCGCGCTCGACCTGATCGCATGGCCCCGCGGCGCCCACGTCCAGAGCGCGGCCGACGTTCCGGCCGAGACCATCACCAAGCTCGGGGTGGTGTACGGGCCGCTCATCGCCTCTTTCGGCATTGTCGCCGTCTGGTGCTACGCTCACTACCGGCTCACCCGCGAGCGGCACGGCGAGGTGCTCGCCGCCCTGGAGGATGCCCGTGCGTCCAGGAATCGACACGGACCCTGAGAATTCCGAGCCAGTTTCTATGCCCACTGCTATGCTAAGCGCCGTGTTGACCGTATCCACCTCACCGGCGCCAATGGGTCCCTCGGACGCTTGGCGATCAGCGCCCTGGCCGCCGATTTCGTCGCCGAGTCCGTGCGCGCCGCCTTCGACAGGGAATCCGCCACATGACGAACACCGCCACCACCGACCCCCGCCCCGCGGCGCCCCTCTGGCAGCGCGCGCTGCTCTGGCTCATCACGATCCTGTGCTTCGCGTGGCTGTACACCCGCATCGACGGCGCGGCGGCGCGCCAGGGCCTGACCGCGGCGAGCTACCTGCTGCAGGTCTTCGCGAGCGTGTCCTGGGGGACCTGGCTGGCGCTGATGATTCCCTACTCCATCTTCTTCTTCCTCGTCGACTCCACGGTGGTGTGGCGCGTGGTCACCTGGTTCAATGCGCGCGTGCCCTGGACGGGCATCCTGCCCATCCGCGCCAGCGCCTACATCATCTCGATCGTCAACGAGCAGGTGGGCAAGGGCGCGATGGCGCTCTACCTGAATCGCCGGGACGGCGTTCCCGGCTGGGAGGTGGGCTCGTCGATGCTCTTCATCATGTTCTGCGAGCTGCTCTATCTCACGTTCTGGGCGAACGTCGGCTACTCGATGGCGGCCGACACGCTGCCGGCCGTGTTCGGGCTCGTGCCGTGGATCGGCCTGGGGGTGCTCGTTCTCTTCCTCCTCTGGGTCGCCTATTTCCGCGGCGTCATCCCCGTGGGCAAGTCCCTCCGGGAGCGATCGATCCTGAAGGCGTTCCGCGAGGCGTCGCCGCTTCGCTACGTGATCGTCGCCGCCATCCGCTCGCCCGCCCTGCTGGGCGCGGTGGTGGTCTACACGCTGGCGGTGCGCCTGTTCGGGGTCGACGCCTCGTTCCTCGACATGCTGGGCGTGCTTCCGGTGATCTTCTTCGCAGCCGCGATTCCGACTCCGATGCGCGCCGCGGCCATCACGATCTGGGTGGTGCTGTTTCCCGACAACGCGGCACAGCTCTCGGCCTTCGGGCTCGTGATGCACAACTTCTTCATCTTCTTCAATGCGGCGATCGGCCTGATGTTCCTGCGCCGCGCCAATCGGGAACTGTTCGGATAGGGCCGTGCCGGCCGGCCGATGCGCCGGATCAGGAGGAGAAACAGCTCGCGATCCCATTGAGAAACAGCAAGGAATTCATATGGCAACCAACATTTTCGCAACTTGTTCCACCGCCGTACTTGTAGGCGTTCTGGCGACGGGCTGGGCTGCTGCGCACGGCGCCGGTGCTTCGGCTGACAGCGACGGAACGCACCGCGAAGCCACGATCAAAGAACTGCCCGAAGGGCAGGTTCGAATCGAGGCGCTCGGTGACGGGCTGATCGTGCACACCTACAAGTCACGCGGTCTTGAAGGCGGTTCGGGATCGGTCACCACCTTCGTTTT
The DNA here is from genome assembly GCA_965220425.1 of Candidatus Azophilus sp. Lineage (GTDB taxonomy): Bacteria > Pseudomonadota > Gammaproteobacteria > Pseudomonadales > Azotimanducaceae > Azophilus. The sequence goes on from OZ244830.1 coordinate 2,926,393, forward strand.
CGAAAGCGACGACAACCTGCTCGTGTTCGATACCCAGATGTACAAGCCGTTCGCCCTGGACGTGAAAGCCTACATCGAGAGCCTTGGTAAGCCGGTAGACAAAATCATACTCAGCCATGGTCACCCCGATCATGGTTTTGGTTACGCCTATATGAAAGATCTGGGTGAGCTTTGGGGTACCAGGCATGTGATCGAGGAATCGAAGCAGACGTTTTCCTTTTACGCGGAAATATTGAAGCAGCGTATGGGTGAACTGGCCGCAGAGCTCATGCCAATCGATGATCTGCCGATCGCTACGGCGACTCTGGAGCTCGGCGAGTATGAATTCGGCGGCACCGTTTTCGAGTTCTTCGAAATGCCGACGCAAGAGGCCGGTATGGAAATGTTCGTGCTCATTCCCGAACACGAACTCCTGATGGTCTTCGACGCGATCATACCCGATGGCCATGAGCTGGTGATTGCCCCGGGCGGCATAGCGGCGCTGGCGGCGCAGATTGAAAAAGGCAAGGCGATGCTCGATGCGCTGGAAGCCGAGGAGCGTTTCGACCGGATTGTCTTCGGTCATGGAATTGAGCCGCAAGGACGCGAGCAGCTTGCTCTGGCGCGGGAGAGCCTCGAGATTTACTCGCAAATCGCCGAGGAGGCTTCGTCGGCCGAAGAGTTTGTCCGGATGGCCGCTGCAAGGAAGCCGGACTGGAACGCCCGGTATCTGGTGATGACGGCCGGCAGTCTTTACCGGTAACATGCGTTGCGCACCTCGATTCCCGGTAGGAGGATCCATGCACCAGCGACTTGCGCTCGTCATCGCCATCGCCATCGCACTGGGCGGCTGTTCCCCGAAAGAGCTTGCCGACCTCGCCTACAAAATGGAGCGGTGGCCCGGCCAGCGCCTCGGCGGAACCGAGCAGCCCGTGCCCGCCGACTTCGAATTTGTCAACCAGTCCATACACGACCTGATCCAGTTGAAAGTCAAGGGCGACGTGTTGCCGCACGTCGTGAACCTCTGGGGCGTGGGCATGGGCGACTCCATCTACCTGTGGACGGTCCCCCGAACCGGCTGGAACCAGCGCATCGAGAAGCGGCCCGACGAAGTATGGGTTCGCGTCGGCGACGATGTCTATGCCCTGAGCACCACGCTCGTCACGGACGCCGCACAGCGACAGCTCGTGTTTGAAGCATTCATGGCGAAGTACGGTAAGGAGATCAGGAGGCTCTTCGGAGGAATTGAACCCGCCGTCGAGAACTTCAAGATTTTCTATCGCCTGGCGCCGCGCGCCTGAAGAAGCTGCGACCGCCGGCCTCCCAGGCTGTTGATCCTGCCCGCGTCCTTCGTATAGAGCTTGACTAGAAAGAAGGAGATCACTCCAATGAGCAAGATCCAGAGTATGCGCACTGATGAGGTCGACGCCTTCAAGCCTGAAGAGCTTGGCGGCGCGGTCGTCATCCGCCAGGTGATCGACCGGACCCACGGTACCGACCGGGTGCAGTTGTGGCATTCGGTCGTCGAAGAGGGCTTCGAGACGGAAACGCCTGGGCGCGAGGATCAGGATGAGGTCGCCTACATCATCTCGGGAGAGGCGGAAATCGAGTCCGAGGGTACAGTGCATCGCGTCGGTCCGGGCTCCGCACTCTTCTTTCCCCCCAAGACGGCCTACAGGTACAAGGTGATCGAGGGACCACACGAGATCGTCGCGGTCATTTCGCCGCCGGACTAGTGCTCCGTCAAGCCAAAATCTACGGGTAGGCGCATGGGATTTTTGGTTCCTGGCAAGGCGCGACGACGCCGCATGGCAGGCCCCATGCAAGGAGGAGCAACGCAGTCAGGGGCCAAAAAGACCCGCGAATACCCGTAGATTTTGGCTTGACGGAGCACTAGGAAGGTTTTTTGCCGGGAGCGGGAGCAGCGCTATTCCGCCGGTCTCGGCGCCGCGCCGCGCCAGATGTCCAGGAGTTCGGTAGAGGTCTTCATCATCGCCTGATCGGCGATGTAACGCATCGCATCCTCCATCCGCCCGGGGTCCGCGGGGCGCAGGCAGTCTGCAACCGCGACGGTGAAGTAGCCGAGATTCGATGCTGACATCAGGGTCGGTACCACGCCTACCTCCGCCCCGACTCCCACGACAACCACCGTCTTGACGCCGTTCCATCGCATCAGGCTGTCCAGCGGGGTGGCGAAAAAAGCATCCGGACGATACTTCCGTATCACCAGATCACCGGCCACCGGTTTGACTGCGTCAGCGATCTCCCATCCGGGTGTGCCCTCCACAGCCCATCCCCGACTGCTTGCGGCCCCCGGCCTGGCCAGTGGGCCGCGCAGCATGCGGTCAGAGAATGTGGAGCGGTCGGCATGGTTGGTCCGTCGGACGTAGGCCACGGGCACGTTCTTCGCCCTGGCTCCGGCAAGGAGCCTGGCAACGGGCTTAATAATACCGTCGGCATTGATTCGCCTGCCGAACTGGTCGAACGCACCTCCCTTGCCGATGAAGTCGTTCTGCATCTCGTGCACGAGCAGCAGGGTATGCTTTGGATTGAGGACCTCTTCGTCGGTGTTCGGAATCCGGCGTCCCCGGTAGTTGACAGTCGCCTTGGGAGGCGCGTTGGGTGAAGTCGATTCGCTCGACGGCTGCTCGGCGATGGACGCCGACTCCGCGCCGGTCGGGGCAGCGGCGGCCTTGTTCCAGATCTCCTCCATCTCCTTCGTGTTCTTGACGATGGCTGTATCACGCAGGAACTCCATCGCGTCTTCTCGCCGCGACGGATAGGCGGCGGCGATGGCATCCTCGACCACGACTGTGAAGTAGCCCAGCTCCGCCGCTGTCATCACCGAGGGCATGATTCCGACCTCGGCGCCCAGCCCTACGATCACCATGGTCTTGATGCCGTTCCACCGCATCAGCGCATCCAGTTGGGTGGAGAAGAACGCATCCTGGCGCCACTTCGGGAAAACCCAATCGCCGGGCGCTGGTTTTATCGCCTCGGGCGCCTGCCAGCCCCAGGACCCTTCGATGTTCGACGGCGGGCGGGTTCTGCCGGCCTGCGTACGTCGGCCGCTGCACACCGGGGTTCCCCGAGCGCATGACGCATCGTCGTCCGCGGAGCCGTCGGCGTGTCGCGTCCATCGGACATAGGCCACCCGGACGTTCTTTGCCCGGGCGGCCGCGAGCAGCCTGGCGATGCGTTCGATTTCGGGATCCATGGCGTAGCGCCGGCCCGCCTTGTCGGCGCCGCCACCCTTCGAGACGAAGTCGTTCAACATCTCGTGAACGACCAGCACGGTGTGTTTCGGATCGAGAATGGCCTCCTCGGCGTGGGGAATCTCACGGCCCTGGTAACTCATCGTGGGGCCGGCCGGTTCCAGGCGAGGTTCGGCGCCCTGAGCGGACCCGGTTCCAACCAGCGCGAGAGACAGAATCAGGCCCCGTGAAATCGACTTCATGTGAAATTTCGTCTCATTGTTTGTGTATCAAATTCCCGTGGCGGGGTCGGAGTGGGACGCGCGAGTGGTGGCGTCGGAGTAAAGTGCCGGAGTAAGTGTTCGCGACCTGGAGCTTCCGTTCCGGTCCTTTACTCCGGCACTTTGCACCGATCCCGGAACTTGTGACCCCAGAACTTCCTGTTTCACGTACGGGGCCCATCAGCCTTCCTGGCGGAGGCGGTAGAAACGCCAGTCGGGAGGCGGGTCGTATATCGCAAGCCCCCTCTTGTAAATCTCGGTGTGGCGGTACTTGTCGGCATAGCTTTGCTCGACGGCTTCGATCAGGCCCCGGCCTTCCACGCGCTCCCAGGTGCCGCGGTAGATCTTGCCGTCGAAGCGGGCCGCTCCCTCGCCGTCGCGCGCGATGTGCTCCTCCCAGGTGCGGTAGCCCCTCCACTTTCCGGTGTGGCTGAAGCTTCCCACATAGAGGTATCCGTCATACTCGGCACACCAGAGTGTCACGGAGTGCGGGATGCCATACCAGGTGGCGGTCTCCAGGTAGCAGTCCTCGAATGCATTCGTAAACGTCCAGTCCGTGACCGGCGTGGCGATCTCTTCGCCGCTCAACCAGGCTCCGGGGCGGCTGACACCCGGATCACAGGCAAGCAGGCCGAGCAGCGCAAGCGGCGTCAAAACGGTAATCAGGCGGTGTCGCATGGTGGCTTCCTTTCGGCAGCGGCCTCGGTGGCGATGGTAGCCCGGCTTACCCTCAGGGTCTAGAATGGGCGCACATCAGCACAGGGGAGGGAGTTCCAATGTTCCACCGAGGGCTTCGGGTCGTTTTGCTGTTGCTATTGTTGCTGCCTATCGCATGCGCCGAGAAGCCCGCCACCGAGCCCGCCACCGAGACGCCGGCCACCGAGACGCGCATCGGCGACGTGACCGAGGCACGCGTTCTCCGCGAGGCCGCATCCGGTGAGAACTGGCTAGTGAACGGGGGGCGTTTCAGCGGCGAGCACTTCAGCCCCTTGAAGCGGATCGCCGACGGCAATGTCGATCGACTGGGATTGGCGTGGTTCGCCGATATTCCAAGCTTCACGCTCGTGGCGGAGCCCATCGTCGTGGACGGCATCGTCTACCTGAGCGGCTCGCTGAACCGGGTCTTCGCCCTCGATGCGGGAAGCGGCGGGATGTTGTGGCAGTTCGATCCCGAGATTCACCTGGAATACAGCCAGGGCGCCGCCTACGGTGCCCGGATGAACCGCGGCGTCGCGGTGTGGGAGGGGCGCGTCTACATCGGCACCGGGGCGTGCACGTTGATCGCCCTCGATGCGGCCAACGGAACCCGGCTCTGGGAGTCTCCCGTCTGCGATCCGCGCGAAGGCTGGGGCGCGCACGTCCGCGGGGCGCCGCGCGTCGGCGGCGGCAAGGTTTACATCGGCTACTCCGGCTCCACGAGTGCGCGTGGCTCGCTCGTCGCCTTCGACTCCGAGAGCGGCGCAGAAGCCTGGAGGTTCTGGACGGTCCCGGGCGATCCGGCCAAGGGCTTCGAAACGCCGGAGCTTGAGCGCGCTGCCGAGACCTGGACCGATGGCTGGTCGGAGTTGGGCGGCGGCGCGGTGTGGGAAGGTATCCGCTACGACCCGGTCACGAAGAGCGTGTTCTTCGGTACCGCGGCCGCCGGTCCCCTGAACCCGAACCTGCGCGGCGCGGGCGATGCCCTCTTCACGAACAGCATCATCGCCGTGGACGCCGAGACCGGGAAATACAAGTGGCACTACCAAACGGTACCCGAGGGCGCCTGGGACTACGACGCCACCATGCCCCTGATCGTTGTGGATCTGGAGTATGCTGGGGAGCGCGAGGGGCCTGCCCCTGGCACAAAAGAGCCCCGGCGCGTCGTCATGCAGGCGCCCAAGAACGGCTTCTTCTACGTGCTCGACGCGCGCACGGGCGAACTCCTGGCCGCGGACCCGATCGTCGAGGTCACCTGGGCGACCCATGTCGACATGGCCACGGGCCGCCCCGCCGTGGCGCCGGGCGCGCGCTTTTACGCCAACGAGATCCCCGAGCAGCCCGTCCGCCTCGTGCCCCAGCCCGGCGGGGGCCATAACTGGCACCCCATGAGCTACAGCCCGCTGACGGGGCTCGTCTACCTTCCGACGACGGAGCTGGCCGCCAACTTCTCCGCCCGCGGGCCCTCCCAGTGGCACTACGAGGCAGTGCCGCCCAAGTGGCCATCCGAGGGCTACGGCTACGATGAGAAGCTCCCCCCGGACATCGGCCAGCTCAAAGCCTGGGATCCCGTGAAGCGCGAGGCGCGCTGGACGGTCCCGCACCCGAGTTCCTGGAACGGCGGTGTGCTCTCCACGGCAGGCAACCTGGTCTTCCAAGGTACGGCGGGAGGAGAATTCCGGGCCTATCGGGCAGACACCGGTGACCTCCTGTACTCGCGCAAGACCGGCACCTCGATCCTGGCAGGCCCGGTCACCTTCCAGTTCGGCGATGAGCAGTATGTACTGGTGACGGCCGGCATCGGCGGAGGGTTCGGTATCATGCTCGCACCGTACACTTCGACCCTGGATGCGCAGGGGCCTTCGCGCCTTTTTGCCTTCAAGTTGGGCGGCAAGGCACAGATGCCGGCGCTCCGGGATTTCACGCCCGTGCCAGAGCCGCCGGAGCGCAGCGCGAGGTTCGAGCAGATCGGGCAGGGCGCGGAGTTGTACTACAAACACACCTGCAGACTCTGCCACGGGAAAAAGGCGATCGGTGTCGCGCGGCAAATGGACGCAGCCGATTCCGGGCGTCTGCATGGGGCGCTTCCGGACCTGCGCTACATGAGCGCCGAGACCCACGCACAGTGGCCGGCCATCGTGCTCGGCGGCAGCCGCAAGCACCTCGGCATGCCCGCCTTCCACGACTCCATGAGCGCCGAGGACTCCGAGGCCATCCGCGCCTTCGTCATCGACCAGGCCTGGAAGCTCTACGAGAGGTCGCAGCATTGACGCGCAGTAACCGCAATTCGTGCATGTGAGTTGCGACGCCCGGGGCAGGGGCAACTACGCGTAGCGAACAACGCCTGGTTTCAGGAATAAAGTGGGCTTGTGGTGCTTGCCTTGCGGCACCTTTGAGGCTCGTGCTTGCGCCCATCGCATAAGGAAGCCAAGCCCGCCTGGCGTGCCGGAAGGCAAGCACGGCAGGCCCGCTCGCAGTCCAGTCAGCGAAAAAAATCAGGCACCGTCCCGGGCAGTATCTGGCCCGGGACGGCTCGTTGTGCGCCTTGACGCCTAAGCGGTCAGTTCCCGCTGCCGAAGGAAACCTGCAGGCCGATGATCCGTGGGCGCGCATAAACATTGGAGACCATGCCACCGAAACTGCGGCGGTTGACCTTGTCCAGGATGACCACGTCGTCGAACACGTTGTCAACGAAGATCGACGCCGTCCAGCGCCGGTCGGTCTGGCTGCTGATGCTGAAGCGCAGGCTGGTCAGATCGTACTTGGGCATGGACAAATCGTTCGGCGGCTGGATGAACTGCTTGGCGACGCGCTGATGGTCCACGCGCAAACGGCCTTCGAGGTCGGCCGGAAGGTTGAACCGGTAATCGACGCTGGCCGATAAGCTCCATTTCGGGGCATAGATGAGTTTGGAGTTTTTCGGCACCTGATAGGAGGAGCTTTGCACGATGTCTTCGTCCGTCTCGGACTCGTTGATGTCCCCGGCCAAGCGCAGCAGCAACCCGTCGACCAGCTCCCAGTTGAACTCCAGCTCGATTCCCTGGCTGTGGGCGTCTCCGACGTTGTCGTTATATTGCGGGATGGCCAGCACCGCGAGCTCCGGGTCCCAGACCGTCGTGATCATGTCCGTCCACTTCTGATAGTAGGCGGCGGCGATCACCTGGGCGCGGCCGTCGGCGAGGCTCAGCTTGGCGCCAAGCTCGAAGTTTTCTAGCTTGTCGCCATCGAAGAGCAGGGCCCTCAGAAATAATTCCTGATGCTCTGGCGGCGTGACGCCGTCGACGCTTGTGTTGCGGCGGTTGAATTCGATCGTGTTGTTGACGCCGCCCTGACGATAGCCGCTGGCGTACCTGAAATAGAATAGCTGATCGTCCGTGGGCTGCCACGACAGCGTGGCCTTCGGCGACACCACGGTGTCTTCGATCTTGTAGCCCCCCCAATCGAATCTCTGCTTCAGGTTGGACACCCGGGCGCCGGCCGTGATCGACAAGGCATCCGTGAGCGCGTAGGTGGCTTCTCCGAAGCCTGAGATCTCATCAAACGTGTTCAGGTAGGTTTCGTTGGGGTCAAAGCCTTGTACAATCGGCGGCGAGTTCATGTAGGGCAGCCACAGTTGCTCGATCCACTCGCGGCCGGGGTTCCAATTCCCCAGTTGCTGGTCCCGCCGCAGGTCATCGCTGGTCTTGAAGAATATCCCCGCCGTCCACAGCAACGGACCGTCGGTATTGGACACCAGGCGAACTTCCTGGATGAACCGTTCGGTGTCCGCTTGGCTGTCGAGGCCGTAGGCCGACATGCTGCGCATGTCGCCAGCCGGACAGAAGCCCCAGAAACTGTAGGGGCCGGCCTCCGGCGTGTAGGGCGTGCAGGGGGACGGTAACGGGTTGCCGGCCAAAAGATGCGGCAAATTGATCAGGTAGCCGTAAACCGCGTCGAGGAAGAGGACCGCGCCTGGGTCAATCTCCCACATCCTGCGGGCGAAGCGGTCGAGGTAGGACGTCACCGAGGTCAGCGTGGCGAAGCCGAAGTCGTAGTCGAGCCGCAGGCTGAAGAGGTTTACCTCGTCCTCGGAGCTGGCCGGGTTCTGCGTCACGCGTGGGTTCAGGTTTTCCTCGTAGGGCTCGTAAGCGATCGCGCTACTATCTTGGTACGAGTCCACTATCAGGATGGACGCCGTGGCGGTGAACCGCTCGGTCGGCCACCACTTGGCGGAAATGCGCCCGCCGGTGGATCGTACGGAGTTGATGTCCTCCTCGGCCGGCGTGACGTTGTTCTTGTCGATCCATCCGGCGGCATCGTCATGGAATGCCAGAAGGCGTACGGCGAAGTTCTCCGCCAGGGGGATGTTGACCATCCCGTCGACACGATAGCTGGAGTCTCCGGATTCGTTCTGCAGGAACCCGGCGACTTGCACGCGGTAATCCAGCCCGGACGGATCCGGCTCGTTGTAGATGTAGCGGACGGTGCCGCCCTGGGAGCCTTCCCCGAACAGGGTGCCTTGCGGCCCTTTCAGCACTTCCACGCGCTGCACGTCGAACAGCGAGCCGCCGAATTGCCGGATCGGGCCGAGGGCCGAGGTCATGGGCGTTTGGTCGACGTAGACGGCGACGGTGGCAGCGGTCTGGCGGGTGGAGGTCTGCCCGGTCTGGGACGTGACGCCGCGGATCGCAATGCGATTGCTGCCGGTTGGTCCGCCGGCCGCGTTGACGCCGGGCAGCGCCCGGTACAGGCCCAGGACATCGGTGGCCCCGAGCTGCTCGATCGCATCCGCATCGACGGCGCTGATCGACACCGCCGTGTCCATCAGGCTGGTCTCCCGATAGGTGGCCGTGACGATGATTTCCTCGATCAGACCTCGTTCGTCGGCCGCATCGGCGGCCGACTCTGTTTCGGCGGTCGCCGTTCCCACCCACATGGCGGCGAGCGCCGCGGCGCCGAACAGGACGACTCCGTGGCGCTTGATTGTTTCGCTGAACTTCACTGCATTCTCCTCCGTCTGACTGGTCTGGTGCGCGTTCATGGGCGCCGGTACGAACGACCTGGCGCCCAAGCCCTTGCTTTACAGCAACGCGCCGGGCTGGGGGACCGGCAATTAAGTCCGTTTTTGCATGGATCGTCAAGTATCGAAATGCTGGATGGGACGTCAATGTTGCGCAATTCTACACTGCCAGCGTAGTATGAAAGGTTGCTCAGGGTGAGAGAGAAATATGTCGACCTATGACCTTTTGTTGAAGGGTGGGGTGGTCATCGATGGGCTGCGTACGCCCCGTTTTACCTCGGATGTCGCCATCGCCGATGGCCGCATCGCGCAGATCGGCGGTATCGCCGAATCGGAAGCCGCGCGGGTGATCGATGCGCGAGACCTGATCGTCGCCCCCGGGTTCGTGGATCTGCACACCCACTACGATTCCCAGGTATTCTGGGACCCCTACTGCACCCTGTCCGGCTGGCATGGGGTCACATCCGTCGCTATCGGCAACTGCGGCTTCGGCTTTGCGCCGGTGAAACCGGAACACCGGGAACGGGCCATGCTCACCATGGAACGCAACGAAGCCGTGCGCGTCAAGACCATGGCGGCGGGCATGCCCTGGGACTGGGAAACCTATCCCGAATTCCTCGACAGCCTGGAACGGACGCCGAAGGGGCTGAACATGCTCTCCTACGGCAGCCTCAATCCTCTGATGGCCTATGTCATGGGCCACCAGACCGCCAAGGAGCGCCCCGCCAACGCCGAGGAACGCGTCGCAATGTGCGCCATGCTGGGCGAGATGATGGATGTCGGCGCCTGCGGCTTCTCCGCCCAGTTGCTCGGCCCGACCTCGATACAGCGCGACTATGACGGCACGCCCATGATCACCGACATGATGTCGCCGGACGACCTGATCGCGTTCGCCGGGGTACTGCGCGAGAAGGGCCGGGGCATCATCCAGGTGCTCGGCGCCGACCAGGAACTGACGGAGAAGCTCTGCGAGGTGAGCGGCCGTCCCGTGATCTGGAATACACTGGTGCTTCACGCCGACCAGCACGGCCTTACCTACGGCTACTACAAGGACAAGCTGCGCTGGCTCGAGGACGCCAACCGCCGCGGCCGGCGCATATTCGCCCAGACCGTCACGGCGCAGAACAACTACGAGTTCTCGCTGGACGAGTGGAACCTGTTCGACACCATCCCGGCCTGGCGCGAGATTACCATGGGCTCCACGGCAGAGCGCATGCGCAAGATGCGCGATGAGGACCTGCGCCAGGCGGTGCGCGACAGCTACAAGCCGCAACCCCTGGTGGGGGCGCTCACCACCGCCATCCCGGATGTATACATCGGCGAGGGTTTCTCGGACGAGGTGCGCTCGCTCGAGGGGATGACCGTGGGCGAACTGGCCGAGCGGGACAACAAGCATCCCGTCGACGTGATGCTCGATGTGGCGCTTGTGGACGACTTGAAGACGATGTTCGTCACGCCGCCCCAGGAGATCGACATGGAGGCGATGCGCGAGATGGCCAATTCGCCGTTCGCGCTGCCCGGCATTTCCGACGGCGGCGCGCACATGAAATTCCTGACCATGGGGCGCTATCCCACGGAATTCCTGACCCATCTCGTGCGCGAGAACGACATCATGGATCTGGAGCAGGCGCACTGGCGGCTGTCCGGCTACCCTGCTCTGGCCGCCGGCTTCAAGGATCGGGGCTTCCTGCGCGAAGGCGCGCCCGCGGACCTCAACGTCTACGACTACGATGCCCTTGAAGTGCTGCCGACAGAACGCCTTTACGACTTCCCGGCCGGCGACTGGCGCCTGGCGCAGAAGGCCGCCGGCTACCGGTACACCATCGTCAACGGCGAGATCACCTTCGAGGACGGCGAATGTACGGGTGCGACGCCGGGCCGGTTGTTGCGCCATGGCCAAACCACTTGATCAGGAGCGCAGTGCAGCGTTCGTTCCGCGTGCGTCCCGAGCACTCTGCAATGCCGGTGTGACGGGCCGCGCCATGTGGGGGCGGCGGCCGAAGCAGAGGTATAACAAGAGAGACCAGAGCAGCGCCAAAAGGACAGACAACGGCCGGGGACATTGATGGAAGCGAAGGAACGACCGGTGCCGGGAGCGGACGAGGCGCGCTCCGTCGATCCGCTCAAACGGGTGTGGCAGGAGATATCCGCACTCAGGCTTGAGCCCTATGTGGCCGACCTCGATGTGCACGGCTTCACCATCATTCCTCCCTCCATTGCATCGCCAAATGGCTTGGCGGACCGCCTGCTCGCAGCCGTGCTCGACGTGGCCGAACGGCGTCGGCGTGTGCGCCCCGACCTTGCGACCGGCGCGACCCATGCGGGTTTCGCCGGACGCTACGCCACCGGAGACGGCGATTCCCCCTGGGGCGACCTGCTGCACGCGCTCATCTTCGAGGGGCCGGTGTTCGAGGAAGCCCTGATGAACCCGGTGTTGCTGGCGATGACCACCTACCTCTGTGGCTACAGCGTGGTGCTCTCCAGCATGGGCGCCTTCCTCAAGGGGCCGAACAAGACCTGTTTCGGCCTGCACTGCGACACGCTGCTGCCGCCGCCGCTGCCGCCCCAGGCGCTGGTCTGCAACGCCACCTACGTGCTGACCGATTTCAACCGGGAAAACGGGTCCACCGCATTCCTGCCCGGCAGCCACAGGTGGTGCAGGGGGCCGCGGTCGCAGGAGGCGGAAATCGGCGAGGGCGGCAATCCCGACGCGATCGCCGTGGAGGCGGAACCCGGCGCCATGATCGTTTGGCACGGCAACACCTGGCACGGCGCCTTCAACCGCCGGGCGCCGGGGCTGCGCGTGAGCATTCCCGTGCTGATGGCGCGACCGGCCATGCGCACGGAAGAGGATCTCTTCGGGCGCATTCCCGATGAGGCATTACAGCGCAACTCGCAGCGCTTCGCCTATCTGGTGCAGCAGGGCATCATCTACGGATTTCACTCCGATGAGAGCGCGGAAGCGCGCGTCACCCGGGCAACCCGGCAACTCATCACCTACAACGATGAAAGCGGCGGCGTGATAACCATGAACCGGCTGCGCATGAACCTCTACGGCTGACCGCAGCGCAGAGGAGCCGGGGCGGCAATGGCCTGGCTCGAATGGAACAAGCCCGAGTTGACCAATTCCTCGCGGCACCTGATCGACGCTTCCGCCAAATACGAGACAGGCCCGATGAGGATCAGCGTGTTCGGCCGCAACCTGGCCAAAGAAGACGCCTATGGCATCGGCTTTTACGTCGCCGGGCTGTGCAGCTACGCTGCCACCCGCGCACCGCGCACCATCGGCGTGAAAAACTGAGTTACCGAGTTCTTACACGGGACTAGGCGGACGCCGCGGCGCGACTCATCGAAGGCCGCTGGTGTTGTCGTCGACGGGGGCGGACGCGACCGGCACGGACGCCCGAGCGGAACGCCATGGGGCACGCCGGGGTCGAAACTCGCATGGCTCAAATTCGCCTGGCGCCGCGGGCGTCCCGCCAATAGCGGTCCTTCAAGGCGCCCTTGTAGAGTTTGCCGGTGGGCAGGCGCGGCAGTTCGTTAACGAAGTCGAAGCTCCGCGGGCACTTGTAGTGGGCGAGTTGCAGGCGGGCGTATGCGACCAACTCCTGCTCAACCGCCGCGCTGCCTGCCACGCCCTCCGTCAATTGCACCACCGCTTTCACTTCCTCGCCCATCTCCTCGTTGGGAACGCCAATGACCGCCACATCCATGACCTTGGGGTGGAGGATCAGCGCATCCTCGATCTCTTGCGGGTAGATGTTCACACCGCCAGAAATGATCGTGAAGGACTTGCGATCGACCAGGAACAGGTATCCCTCGTCATTCACATAGCCGACATCGCCAAGCGATGTCCAATTCGCGTGCAACGGATGCTGGGCCTCAAATGTCTTCTCCGCGTCGTTGTGATATCGGAAAGGTTTCGCTTGCTCGAAATAGATGGTGCCGACTTCCCCGACGGGCAGTTCGATGCCGTCGTCGTCGCAGATGTGCAGGGTTCCGAAAATGGGCTTGCCCACGGTACCGGGATACTTGAGCCACTCCTCGGGCCCGACATGAGTGGAACCGTTCTGTTCGCTGCCGGCGTAATACTCATGGATGATCGGCCCCCACCAGTCGAGCATCTGTTTTTTCACTTCCACGGGACAGGGCGCCGCGGCGTGAACGGCAAACCGGTGGCTCGAGAGGTCGTAACGCGCCCGCTCCGCGGCGGGCAGACGCAACAGGCGGACGAACATGGTAGGCACCCACTGGCTGCGGTTGACCCGGTAGATCTCCATTGCCGCGAGCGCGGCACTTGCATCGAACGTCGGCATGATGACGGACGTACCGCCGTGCGCCTGGGTGGAAACGGACAACACGGCGGGCGCGGCGTGATAGAGCGGGGCTGGGGAAAGGAATACGGTGTTCGTGTCGAATCCCCAATGGTTGGCGTGGAAGGCGTACGTATCGTTGCGGTCGGAGACCTCCGTGCCGCTCAGCCGATGTTCGATGCCCTTGGGCCGGCCGGTAGTGCCGGAACTGTAGAACATGAACTCACCGCGGGGTTGTCGCTGTAACGGTTCAGGGGGATGCTGGTCCCGCGCTTCGTCGAAGTCCTCGAAGCCATCGACACCGTCCAGGGCGAGCAGAAGGTCGCAGTTCGGGGTGCGCACGGGCATCTCCCGGGCCACCGCCGCCAGCCGCCTTGAACTGATGAGTGCCCGGGCACCGCAGTCGTTGACGATATAGGCGGCTTCCTCAGCGCTCAGATAGCGGTTCACGGTGGTCAGGTACAGCCCGGAACGCAACGCCGCCCACGCGGCCTCGAAGAATCGAATGTCGTTCTCCAGGAACATGGCGATGTGGTCGCCGGGGCGCAGCCCGCGCTCGCGGAACAGCCGGGCGAGTCGATTGGAGCGGCGGTCCAGTTCCCGGAAACCGATTGCCGCGCCGGTTTCGGAATTTATGACAGCCGGCTTGTCCGGCGTAAGCTCGGCCCATTTCCCGGGGTACATCAGACTTCCCACCTCGTTGTGAGTGTTCTGGTGGACGATTTCGGCGTGCGGTATCCCTATCCAGGCACAGCACTCATCATCGACGAGCGCATCCTCCACCCGGCAGTGCGCAGCGGGCACCATGGTAGCTCAACTCGCACCGCTTCGCGGTGAGGTAGAGCGCGCCCGTTAGTCAGGCTCGACAAGCGGCGTACGAATGTAGTGCCATACGCGCGATTTCTACAAACCAACCTATTGATATACAAAAATTTAATTTTTACTTTGGTAAACTTGGGTTAAGGCGATTTTCGCATGAATCGTCAAGTGCAGGAATGCTGAGAGAGGGACTGGCGCTGTAGCGAATTTTGCCGTTGGCGGTACGCGGAATTCACTACAGCGCAAGTCTCTCGATAATATTGCGCCATCCCGTGCTGCCACATTAGTATTAGATGCTACCCAGAGCGAGAGAGAACCATGTCGACTTATGACCTGTTGCTGAAGGGTGGGGTTATCATCGATGGGCTGCGCACGCCGCGCTATACGGCGGACGTGGGAATTGCGAGGGGGCGCATCGCGCAAATCGGCGGTATCGCCGAATCGGAAGCCGCGCGGGTGATCGATGCGCGAGACCTGATCGTCGCCCCCGGGTTCGTGGATCTGCACACCCACTACGATTCCCAGGTATTCTGGGACCCCTACTGCACCCTGTCCGGCTGGCATGGGGTCACATCCGTCGCTATCGGCAACTGCGGCTTCGGCTTTGCGCCGGTGAAACCGGAACACCGGGAACGGGCCATGCTCACCATGGAACGCAACGAGGCGGTGCGCGCCACCACCATGGCCGCGGGCATGCCCTGGGACTGGGAAACCTATCCCGAATTCCTCGATAGCCTGGAACGCACGCCGAAGGGATTGAACATGCTCTCCTATGGGAGCTTGAACCCGCTGATGTCTTACGTGATGGGCCACGAGGCCGCCAAAGCGCGCCCCGCCACGGCGGAGGAACGGGCGTGCATGCGCGCCATACTCAGCGAGATGATGGATGTGGGCGCCTGTGGCTTCTCCGCCCAGTTGCTCGGCCCGAATTCGATACAGCGCGACTACGACGGCACGCCGATGATCACGGATACCATGTCGCCCGATGACCTGATCGCGTTTGCCGAGGTGTTGCGCGAGAAGGGCCGGGGCATCATCCAGGTGCTCGGCGCCGACCAGGAACTGACGGAGAAGCTCTGCGAGGTGAGCGGCCGTCCCGTGATCTGGAATACACTGGTGCTTCACGCCGACCAGCACGGCCTTACCTACGGCTACTACAAGGACAAGCTGCGCTGGCTCGAGGACGCCAACCGCCGCGGCCGGCGCATATTCGCCCAGACCGTCACGGCGCAGAACAACTACGAGTTCTCGCTGGACGAGTGGAACCTGTTCGACACCATCCCGGCCTGGCGCGAGATTACCATGGGCTCCACGGCAGAGCGCATGCGCAAGATGCGCGATGAGGACCTGCGCCAGGCGGTGCGCGACAGCTACAAGCCGCAACCCCTGGTGGGGGCGCTCACCACCGCCATCCCGGATGTATACATCGGCGAGGGTTTCTCGGACGAGGTGCGCTCGCTCGAGGGGATGACCGTGGGCGAACTGGCCGAGCGGGACAACAAGCACCCCGTCGACGTGATGCTCGATGTGTCGCTTATGGACGACCTGAAAACCATGTTCGTCACCCCGCCCCAGGAGATCGACATGGAGGCGATGCGCGAGATGGCCAATTCGCCGTTCGCGCTGCCCGGCATTTCCGACGGCGGCGCGCACATGAAATTCCTGACCATGGGGCGCTATCCCACGGAATTCCTGACCTATCTGGTGCGCGAGAACGACATCATGGACCTGGAGCAGGCGCACTGGCGGCTGTCCGGCTACCCGGCACTGGCCGCCGGTTTCACCGACCGGGGTTTCCTGCGCGAAGGCGCTCCCGCGGACCTGATCGTCTACGACTACGATGCCCTGGAGGTGCTGCCGACGGAACGCTTGTACGACTTTCCGGCCGGCGACTGGCGCCTGGCGCAGAAAGCCGCGGGTTACCGGTACACCATCGTCAACGGCGAGATCACCTTCGAGAACGGCGAATGTACTGGCGCGACGCCGGGCCGGTTGTTGCGCGATGGCCACGCGGCTTGATCAAGAACGCAGTGCGGCGTTGGATTTGCATGGATCCCAGGCGCTCTGCAACGCCGGTGTGATGGGCCACGCTATGTGGAGGCGGGGGACTCGGTTCAACCGCATTCCCGATGAGGTATTGCAGCGTAACTCACAGCGCTTCGCCTATCTGGTGCAGCAGGGCATCGTCTACGGATTTCACTCCGATGAGAGCGCGGAAACGCGCGTCACCCGTGCAACCAGGAACATCATCGCCTACGGCAAGGAAAGCGGTGGCGTGGTATTCGCAGACCGAGGATACATGCACCTCCACGGCTGACTGTAGCGCAAGGGAGGCCAATCGCCGGCGGGACGCCCGCGCCCCGAAGAGGCTTGCGGGTTAGAAAAGGCCATCCTCGCGCAAGTCGAGGAACGAGCGCTTGAAGGCATCGATGATGTAATCGACATCTTGGGGGGTGTGCGCCGCGCACAGAAACGCGAGATGCACCCCCGGGATGATCACGTCGTAGCCGAGCAGGTGCAGGTAGAATTCGCGCTCCGCAATTTTTGCCGTCTCGGTGAAGTCCCGTGAGCTGTTGATCGGCGTACCCTGGAACCGAAAGTGCAGCTTGGAACCGGCGTTCATAAGCTGGGCCTGGAACTGGTGCTGCATGCAAAACTCGTTCACCTCCGCCGCCAGGCGATTGCCCTGTTCCATGAGGTAGGGGTAGATCCGGCCCTTGTTGTCGCGCATTTCCGTCACCGCGGCCACCCCCGCCGTCATCGATAGGGGATTGCCGTTGAAGGTGCCGCCGGAGAAGATCCAGGGGGCGCCGCCCTTCCCGGAGAAACAATTCATGATATCCAGGCGCCCGGCGACGGCCCCGATGGGGAGCCCGGCGGCAATGGCCTTGCCGTAGGTGGCGAAATCTGGCGTGATGCCGTAATACTCCTGGCAGCCGCCAAAGGCGATGCGAAAGCCGGTGACGACCTCGTCGAAACCAAGCAGCACCTCGCATTCCTTGCATACCGCCTTCAGCCCATGCAGAAAATCGGCGTTGTCGAGCCTGGGGTTCGAATTCTGCGAGGGCTCCACGAATACCGCCGCGAGTTCGTCCCGGTGTTCTCGAATCAGGTCGAAGGCGGCTTCGTTCCGGTACGGCAGGACGAGCATGGTCGCATCCTCAATGACTTGGGGGATACCGGCGCCCACCCTCCTGGAGTCCGGGCGGTCGCGGTCGCTGCCCGGATCAGCGAAGATCAGCGCGTAGTCGTGGGAGCCGTGATAGCAGCCATCGAAGGTGGCGATCCTCGTTTTGCCGGTAAAGGCCCGGGCGGCGCGCATGGCGCTTAGCGTCGCCTCGGTGCCGCTGTTGAAGAAGACGACCTTTTCCGCACAGGGGGAGGCGTCCTCTACCAGCTTCGCCAATTCCGCCTGGTGCGCGTTGGGGATGCCGAAATGCCAACCCTTGGCCAGTTGCGCGGTGATTGCCTCGGTGACCGCAGGTGGCCGGTGGCCAAGCACGCAGGGGCCAAAGCCCATGGTCAGGTCGAGGTAGGTATTGCCGTCCACATCGGTCATGGCGCCGCCGTCGGCGGAGTCGATGTAGATGCGATGCGGCAGGCTGACGGTGCGCACGATCTCCTGGGAGAGCGACTTGCCACGGGATCTCACTTCGGCGGAGCGCGCGGTGCGCTCGAGCAGTTTACGTCGTACCTCTTGGGACTTTTTGCCTTCTAGAATGAGTTTATTGGCTTCCTCCGCCTTCACGATCCATCTCCCGTTGCTTGTCGAGTTGCCGCGGCCCCAAGGCGCCCGCCAGGCTGCTGATGCCGCTCCCTGACATTACATGATGTCCGCATGATCGCCGAGCGGCAAGGCCCGATCGTGGCTGGCTTCCGACAACCTTTCTCCGCGATCAAGAGGTCTGGCCCGCATGTTTCACCAAGGGCCGCGATGATCACGCAGGATTCTCTGGTCCACATGCGAGGGGCAAGCCCCTCGCGCTCCCCGGCTGAGGGCTCCGTGCGCGTGCTCGCGACCGGAATCATAGCCGTAGCTATGGTGGAGGGAGCACGTGCGCGCACACGGGCAAAAGACCAGCGAGGGCGCGGCCAGCGCGGTATGTAACGCTACAGAAAGCCGAAAAACGCAATAAAGATGAGCGAAATCAAAAGACATTCGTCAACTCGACAAGCGGCTTGGTGAAATATGCGGGCTAGCGGGCCGCTGCGTCAGGTTGCGTGGGTGAACCCGCCGTCCAGGGTCAGGTTGATGCCGAGGAGATAGTCTCCAGCGCGGGAGGCCATGTACACCACCGTTCCGCCGATGTCCTCGGGTTCGCCGGTCCGGCCGGCGGGCACGTAGTCGCTCACGAGCTCCGGGTTGTCCCGGGCGCGGACATTCATATCGCTCGGGAATGCGCCGGGCGAGATCGTGTTGACGTGGATGTGTTCTTTGGCGAGCTTTTTCGCCAAGTGCCGGGTCAGGTGATTGAGCCCCGCCTTGGCCGCCGTGTAGGAATAGGATTCGTCACGGCTCACATAAATGGCATCGACCGATGAGATGTTGATGACCTTGGCGGGCCGCTCGGCGCTTGCCGCCGCACGTAGCAGCGGCGCAAGCTGTTGGATCAGGAAGAACACGGCCTTCAGGTTCAAATTCAGCGTCTTGTCCCAGCCTTTTTCCGGGAATTCATCGAAAGTTGCCAACCATCCGGTACCGGCGTTGTTGACCAGAATGTCGAGCTTCGTTTCCCGTTTGCCGAGTTCGGCGGTCAATTCGGCTACCCCGTCCAGGGACGCCAGATCGTTGGTAATGGCGATGCATTCGCCGAATTCGGACAACTCGGCGGCCGTTTGTGCGCAAACCTCCGCATGGCGCGCCGTGATGTAGACCCGCACCCCGCGCCGAACCAACGCATCGGCAATCATCCGGCCAATACCCCTGGAACCGCCGGTCACCACGGCCACACGACCGGTTAAGTCAAAAATGTCCGCCATCCGTCATCTCCGCTTGCGTTTGTTTACCCGATCAGCCTGCCTGGCTCACCAATTTCCCGCTGCAGCGCGGGCGAAACAGCGCGAGCTCGTTCAAATTCGCCTGGCGTCACCGGCCTCCCAAGAATACCGGTCCTTCAAGGCGCCCTTGTAGAGTTTGCCGGTGGGCAGGCGCGGCTGTTCGTCAATGAAGTCGACGCTCCCTGGGCACTTGTAGTGGGCAACGTGCATGTGGGTGTATTCGACCGACTCCCGTTCAACCGCCGCGCTGCCTGCTACGCCCTCCGTCAATCGCACCACCGCTTTCACTTCTTCGCCCATCTCCTCATTGGGAACGCCAATGACCGCCACATCCATGATCTTGGGGTGGAGGATCAGCGGATGCTGGGCCTTAAGCGTCTTCTCCGCATCGTTATGATAGCGGAAGCGGTCTCTTGCCCAAAATAGATGATATCCACTTCCCCGGCGGGCAGGCGGCCTACTTATTTTGGGTGAGGGGGGTCTGGGAGCTATGGCCGACGGCGCTGAGGATATGGGTCTGGCAAGGGCCGTCGTGGTCCTCGTGGATGGCATTGCGCAGCGTCTTGCCGTCTATGGCGAGGACCTCGTCGTCGGCGCCGTGGGCTTCGTTCCAGCGTTGCAGGGCGCGCGCAACGCACCGGATTGGCGTTACCAGGTATCGACGTTGGGCCGCTTCTTGTGCGTCCGCGGAGGAGGGGGCGCCACGGCGCGCAACGCCGAGGTAATCCACTTCCGTGTATCCGCCGGGTCGATGACATCGTCCAACTCGAACAGCGATGCCGTGTTGAGCGCCTTGCCCCGTTCGTACATGCCGGCGACGATCTTCTCGTAGGCTTCCTTGCGCTCCCGCGGATCGTCAATGGCTTGCAGTTCCTTGCGAAAGCCGAGCTTGGCGGCGCCTTCAAGGCCCATGCCGCCGAACTCGCCCGTGGGCCAGGACACCGTGAACAGTGGCGCCTTGAAGCTGCCGCCGGCCATGGCCTGGGCGCCGAGCCCGTAAGCCTTGCGTATGACGATGGTCATGAGCGGCACGTCGATATTGGCGCCGACCACGAACAGGCGTCCCGCGTGGCGTACCAGGGCGGTTTTCTCGCTTTCCGGGCCGACCATGATGCCCGGGCAGGCGCACAGGCTCAGGATCGGCAAGTCGAAGGCATCGCACAACTGCATGAAACGGGCGCCCTTGTCCGCGCCCTCGGAATCGATGGCGCCGGAAAGATGGCCGGGATTGTTCGCGATGAGGCCCATGGGGATGCCCTCTACGCGGATCAGCGCGGTATAGATGCCGGGCCCCCAGTCCTTGCGGAGTTCCAGGACCGAGGCGATGTCCGCGATCCCGTAGATGACGTTCCGCATATCGTAGTAGCGCAGCCGGTTTTGCGGCACCACGAAACGCAGTTCGCGCGCATCGGGGGCTTCCCACGAATCCAGCGGGCCCTGAAAGTAGGAAAGATACTGCTTCGCCACGGCCACGGCTTCGGCCTCATCGCGCACGGCGATATCCACCACACCGTTCGGCGCCTGCACATCCATAGGCCCGACTTCTTCCGGCTTGAAGACACCCAGGCCACCGCCCTCGATCATGGCAGGCCCGCCGATGCCGATGTTGGATCCAGCCGTTGCGATGATGACATCGCAACAAGCCAGCAGCACCGCATTGCCTGCAAAGCAGCGGCCTGTCGTGATACCGATGAGGGGAACCAGGCCGGATAGCCGGGCAAAGTAGGTGAATGCCCAGACATCCAGGCCTGCCACGCCGGTGGTGTCCGTATCCCCCGGGCGGCCGCCGCCTCCTTCCGCAAACAGCACCGTGGGCAACCGCTCGCGTTCGGCGATCTCGAACATGCGGTCTTTCTTGGCGTGGTTCTTGGTGCCCTGGGTGCCGGCCAGCACCATGTAGTCGTAGGACATGATCATGGCACGGGCCTTTTCCGGGCCGAACAGCTTCCCGTTGATCTGTCCCAGGCCGCAGACCATGCCGTCTCCGGGGGTATTCCTGATCAGGTCATCCAGAGAGCGCCGGCGCCTTTGGGCTGCGATGACCACTGCGCCGAATTCGACGAAGGTTCCCTCGTCACAGAGATCCGCGATGTTCTCCCGGGCCGTGCGATGCCCGGTCTTGCGGCGCTTTGCGACACGCTTCGGGCGATTCTCGTCCCGCCCCATCGCCTTGCGGTCGTACACTTCCTGGAGGTCCGGGCGTATGCGGTCGTGGTCGAGGGAGGTATCGGCTTCCGCATCGGGCGGTGCAATGTCCATCTCTTCCAGATAGATGAGCGGATGCCCCTCGAATACGGTATCGCCCTCATCCACGCCCAGCCGCTGAACGATGCCGCTGACCGACGCCTCGACGACATGCTCCATTTTCATGGCTTCCATGATCAGCACCTGCCGCCCGATATGGACCTCGTCGCCTGGGGCCACCTCGAAGCTGATGACGGTACCCTGCATGGGCGCCTCGATGGCGGCGATGCCGTCGGGCAACTCCTCCTGTACCAATGCCAGCGCTACGGAAACGTCCCTCGCGCTCCTGTCGCCCGATTTGCCGTGATCCAGAACGGCAAGGGGATCGACGTCGTCTACCTTGGCGCCGGCCAATGCCCGTGCTGCGGTGGAGTCGCCGCGGCCATCCGCGCGGGCGGTTTCAAGGCCGGGGCCGTACTCGACAAGCTGCTCGATCTCCTCGTCGATGAAGCCGGTGTGCACATCGTTGGACTGGAAGCGGGGATGGGCGAACAGGTTCATCAGGAAGTTCAGGTTGGTCGGCACGCCCTCGATTCGGGTTTCACACAGCGCCCGGCGGGCCTTCTGGATCGCATCGTTGTACCCGCCGTATGGCGCATGGGCGATCAGTTTGGCCAGCAGGGAGTCGTACGCCGGGTTGGTGGTGTACCCCGCACGGCCATAGGTGTCGGTACGCAGGCCCGGCCCAGCAGGCATTTCGAAGATTTTCAGCGTGCCGCCCCCCGGCTTGGCGCTGCCGTCGCTCTGCATCGTTTCCATGTTGATCCGGGCCTGCACCGCGTAACCGCGAGGGGAGGGCACGTCGGCCTGGCGCAGGCCGAGCCCGGCGAGCGTCTTGCCGGACGCCGTCTCGAGTTGAATCCGCACCAGGTCGAGACCCGTGATCTCCTCCGTGACGGTATGTTCGACCTGCAGGCGGGCGTTGGCTTCGATGAAGGCGAAACGTTCGCCCGAGACCATGAACTCGACGGTGCCCGCGCCCCGGTAACCGGCAGCTTCGCCGAGCCGCACGGCGGCGGCGGTCAGAGCATCGCGGGTTTCCGGCGCGAGACTCGGGCTCGGCGCCACCTCGACGAGCTTCTGGTGGCGCCGCTGTATGCTGCATTCCCGTTCCCAGACATGGCTGACGGCGCCGCTGCCGTCCGCGACGATCTGTACCTCGATGTGGCGCGCATTCGGCAGGTACTCCTCGACATACACCGCGGGGTTGCCGAACGCACTTTGCGCCTCGGAGCGGCACCGCCGGTAGGCCGGCTCGATGTCCGAGGCGTCCGTCACCACCCGCATGCCGCGTCCGCCACCGCCTGCCACTGCCTTGATCACGATTGCCGCGCCGTCGGGGCAGGACGCGAAGAAGGAGCGGGCTTTCTCCAGGGAAACCGCTCCGTCGCTGCCGGCCAGGAGCGGTATTCCGCAGTTCCCGGCAAGGGTTCGGGCCCGCGCCTTGTCCCCCAGGAGGCTCAGGGTTTCGGGCGTCGGGCCGACGAAAGTCAGTCCGGCAGCTTCGACAGCGGCCGCAAATTCGGGGTTCTCGCTCAACAAGCCGTAACCGGGATGCACCGCATCGCACCGGCTTCGTTTGGCAATGTCGACAATCTGTCCGATATCGAGATAGGCGCCCACGCCCCGGCCGGACATCGCCTCCGCCTCGTCGGCGCTGGCGACGTGCGGCGACGACGCATCGTCTTCGCTATGAATCGCGACCGTGGCCAGCCCCAGATCGGCGGCGGTGCGGGCGATGCGTATGGCGATTTCGCCGCGATTGGCGATGAGCAGTTTCTTCATGGGCACACTGGTGACATCCGCAGGCGATTCCGAAGGCGATTGTGCAACAAATCCGGGTCCCGGCGCGATTGCCCCGCGGGCATGGGCGATTGATTGCTTGTGTCGGCCAGTAGTCTTTTGCGGCCCGGCCGGGGCGGAACCCCAATATTCCTACACGAATGGATTTGCTTTATTCTTTCAGTCATGAACGTAGCAAACCCCCATTTCGTCCCGGACCCCTATACGCTTCCGATTGAAGACATCGACCTCTCGGACCCCCACATCTTCCAGCAGGACGCCCACTGGGATTACTTCGACCGCCTGAGGCGCGAAGACCCCGTGCACTATTGCCGCGACAGCCCGTTCGGGCCGTTCTGGTCGGTCACCAAGTTCAACGACATTCTGTATGTCGACCGTAATCATCGGATTTTCTCCTCCGAGGGCGGTATAACGCTTGGGGCGCCTGTCACCGTCCCTGAAGAAAAGGTGATGAATACGCCGATGTTCATTGCCATGGATCCGCCGAAGCACGATGCGCAACGCGCGACCGTGCAACCGGTGGTGGAACCCCGCAACCTCAAGGCCATGGAAGGCACGATTCGCGAGCGCGCGGGCCGTATTCTCGATTCGCTGCCGGAGAACGAGACATTCAACTGGGTCGACCTCGTTTCCATAGAACTCACCACGCAGATGCTGGCTACCCTGTTCGACTTTCCGTTCGAAGAACGGCGCAAGCTGACGCGCTGGTCCGATGTGGCGACGGCCGGGCCGGACACGGGCGTCGTGGAATCCTACGAGCAACGGCGCCAGGAACTTCACGAGTGCCTGGCGTATTTCACCCGGTTGTGGAACGAACGGGTTAACGAGCCGCCGGCGTACGACCTCATCTCGATGCTCGCGCACGGCGAGAACACGCGCCGGATGCAACCGATGGAGTTTCTCGGCAACCTGATGCTGCTGATCGTCGGCGGCAACGACACGACCCGCAATTCCATATCGGGTGGCGTACTGGCGCTCAACCTGTTCCCGCACGAGTACGACAAGCTGCGCGAGAACCCGGGGCTCATTCCGAACATGGTCCCAGAGATCATCCGCTGGCAGACGCCGCTGACCTACATGCGCCGTACCGCCCTCGAGGACGCGGATCTGGGCGGCAAGCGCATCGAAGCCGGCGATGCGGTGCTGATGTGGTACGTCTCGGGCAATCGCGACGAGGAAGCGATCGAGAATCCGGATGCATTCCTCATCGACCGCAAGCATGCCCGGCGCCACCTCTCGTTCGGCTTCGGCATTCATCGCTGCATGGGCAATCGCCTGGCCGAAATGCAGCTCCGCGTGCTCTGGGAAGAGATCATGAACCGCTTCCGCTCCATCGAGGTGGTCGGCGAGCCGGTACGAACGCTCTCCTCGTTCGTGAAGGGCTATACGGAACTACCGGTCAGGGTGCACCGCCTGCCCGGAGCCTGAGCGACTGGAGCGGCCACGGGACCATCTGCGAGCAACTACCCTGGGGGGCGGGCTGCAAAGGAACAACCCCGGGATCCTGGAAGAGAGTCGGTATGCGGTGCGGTCATCCGGCACCTTTGAGGCTTGTGGTAAGCCCATCGCATAAGAAAGGCAAGTCCGCCTGGCGGTAAGCGTTCCGTCGTTCCGTGACGATGCGGGATTCTAGTCGATTCTAGCGGTTGAGAATGCGCTTCCAGTCCTTGCGCAGGGGTCGGAGCCAGATGTCCTTTTTGGGCTTGTCGTAGCGGTTCTTCGTGTCGTAGCGGCCGCGCCCTTGGGTGGTGCCCACCCGGATCCAGTCGGAGGCGCGGTAGACGGCGCCGGTGTAGCGCGGGGTCTCGACGAAGGTCTCGATCAGCACCGGGGTGATGCTGTAGCGCGCCGTCCAGTCCGCCGGCAGCCGCCGGCGGACGATGGCGAGGATGTGCGAGCCGAGGTTGGGGATGTGGATCCAGGGCAGGATCAGGAAGCGCGGGTTGTCGACGACGCGCGGCAGATTCTTCTCGCGCATCTGCCGCGACCAGCCGATGTAGTCATCACGCGGGGCCAGCGTCCAGGCGGCGGTGGAGAAGCCGAGCATGGCGAGCGGCGTGCCGTCGGCGGCATGCACGGCGTAGCGCGTCTGGGCGCCGACCAGGGTCGTGTAACCGAGGTAGTGGTAGCGGGCGACGTACTCGTTCCAGAGCTTGCCCTCGCGGGTTTCGCGGACGACCGGCCGCAGGCTGACCGGACGGACCTCGTCCAGCGTTGTGGGCGGCGCCAAGAGCGGCGCTTCGGTGTCCGGTCCGAAGGTCATGGGGCGGCGCGCCGGGCGCGTCCGTTTCGGCGGCGGCAGTTCTATCAGTCCATCCCGGTGCATGGCCAGCATCACCACGCGGGCCATCATGTCCTTGAGCCCGCCGTCGGCTTTGGTCCACCCGATGCGGCGACAGAACTCTTTGGACAGGCCGTTGCGGTTCAGCGTCGGCGGGCCGGCGATCAGTTCCCGCAGCAGTGCCATCTCCGCGGTGGTGAAGTCGCGCCCGTGATAGCGGCACTCGACGGTGTCGGTCACGTCGGCGCCGCCAGTTCGCGCCGGCGCGCCTCGTCCATTGACCAGGGCAGCCAGGGCGACAGATCGGCCGGCGACTGGCCGTCGTTGTCCGCGCACGCCGCCAGCCATGCCTCAAGCCAGCGCAGGACATCGATGCCGTTCAGGTTCAGGGTAGCGACCACCGAGTACATGAGGCCGCGAGTTTCGCGCCGGTCTCGGAGTCGGAGCCGAACGACAGGCGGCGTCCGATCACCGGCCCGCGGAGCAGCCGCTCGACGAGGTTGTTATCCATCGGAACGTGCGGTCGGTCGACGAACACGGTCAGCCCCTCTCGGTGGTTCACCAGGGAGCGTAGCGCGCGGCCTTCGCGCGCCTCGTCAGGCAGTTCGGCGAGTTCCCGAGCGGCGCGTGCGAACAGGCTGCCGATCGCCGCCGGGTGACCTCCCGTGTTTCGCGGTGCCGTGCCTTGCGCTCCGGTCGCTCCGCTCCCTGCGCGCAAGGCACGGCACCCCCAGGTAAGGCTTTCCAGCGCCTGCCGCGAAGGAGTTGACGGCAGACCGGACATGCCGGACGATACGGCTTCAACGAGGGCAAAAAACCAGTCGGAAACTATCTTAGCTTCGCCCTCAACCTGTCTAAACAAACCCGACCACCTCTGTCCGATGCGTCTACCGACACGCCTTCAAGAGACGCCTGCATGCAAAGGTGTTCTTCGCGGTCGAAAAATCGGGACGATGCCAGGCACTCGTCGGATCGGCGTAAGCGGTCACGCTGAGGCGTCATTGCCGGCCGGCTGATTTTCCGGTTGCCTTCGTCGTTCCCATGACGAAGGAGAATCCATTCGATGAGTGACGTAAAACGGGCGGTGGTAAAGCGCTCGCCGGACGAGTGGCGGGCGATCGTGTCGCGCTTTGAGCGCAGCGGTCAGGGCTGCCGCGAATTCTGTATGGTCGAGGATCTGGCGCCGAGTACGTTCTGGTGGTGGCGGCGCAAGCTGGGCCGGACCGGTTCCGCCGCCGTGACGGTCGATGCGGCTGTTTTCGTGGAATTGGCGGACGATCGGCCGGCGGCGCCGGTGTGGGATGCGGAACTGGAGCTCGGCGGCGGCGTGGTGCTGCGGGTACGGCGTCCGGAGTCGTGCTGAGCCTGGATGGCCGGCGTCGCATCTGGTTATGCACCATTCCGACGGACATGCGGCGCTCGTTCGACGGGCTGTCTGCACTGGTGCGCAATGAGCTGGGCGCGGATCCGACGAGCGGGAACTGGTTCGCCTTTGTAAATCGTCGTCGTACGATGATGAAGGTTCTCGCCTTCGACGGTGACGGTTACTGGATCTGGTCGAAGCGTCTGGAGGCGGGCCGGTTCGCGACGCGGGGCGAGACCGGTACCGGGAAAGTCGCGCTCAGCCGCACGGCGCTGCTGGCATTGATCGAGGGTACCGACATCGTCATCAAACGCCAGCGAAAACGCTACAGAAAGGCTGCTTGACGGACTCGCGGATGGTACAATCCGGACTTCGCAGCGATGGACGCCAAAGACGTTGTCGAGCGCCCGCATCGAAGTTCTGCAGCAGGAGAACGCACTACTGAGTGCGATGGTCGCCGACCTCGGCGAACGGCTTTCTGAAGCCACCGGAGAGCTGCAGTCCGCGCTTGGCCGGATCACCCAACTGCAACAGCAGGTCGACTGGTTCAAGCGGCAGTTGTTCGGCCGCACCTCGGAGAAGCGTCTGGAGTTCGATTCGGTGGAGCAGGCGAACCTGTTCGCGGCGTTCGGTATCGAGACGCCGCCCGATCGGGAGATTCCCACCCAGGAGATCCGCTACCGCCGGCGGGAAAAACGCCGGGACGGGGCGGTCAACGAGAGTGGGTTGCGCTTCGACGAGACGGTGCCGGTCGAGGTGATCGAAGTTGTTGACCCCGCCATCGAGGCGATCCCCGAGGCCGAGCGGGAGGTCATCGGCGAGAAGGTCAGCCACCGCCTGGCGCAGGAGCCCGGCAGCTACAAGGTGCTGAAGTACGTGCGTCAGGTCATAAAGCGCCGGGACACAGGCGAAATGTTGACGCCTTCGACGCCGCCGAACGTACTGGAACGCACCTGCGTTGACGTGAGCTTCCTGGCCGGGATGCTCGTTGACAAGTTCCGTTATCACCTGCCGCTGTATCGACAGCACCAGCGCCTGGCCGATGCCGGCATCCGGGTCAGCCGGAGTAGCCTGACGAACTGGGCGGGGCGCGCCGTGGACCTGCTGGAACCCGTCACCGCGGCACAGGCCGCGCATATCCGGCAAGGCGGCGTGATCGCCATGGACGAGACCACGATCAAGGCGGGCCGCACCGCGCCTGGGAAGATGCGAAGCGCCTACTTCTGGCCGGTCTACGGGGAGGCGGACGAGATCGTCTTCCATTACGCGCCGAGCCGGGCGCACAAACATGTGGAAGCGTTCCTCGGAGACTTCAGGGGCACGCTGTTGAGCGACGGGTACGCGGCCTATGCGGCGTATGCAAAGCGGCAGGACATCGCGCACGCTCAGTGTTGGGCGCACTGTCGACGAGGCTATGTGGATGCCAGGGAAAGCGAGCCGGAGGGCGTAGCCGAAGCGCTGTCGTTGATCGGCGTACTGTATGCCCATGAGAAAACCATTCGCAAGAAGAAACTCGACAGTCCGGCGAAACTGGCGTACCGGCGGGAACACAGCACCCCGGCGGTGGACGCATTCTTTGCCTGGTGCAAAACACAGCGCCAGCGACCGGATCTGTTGCCGAGCAACCCGTTTTCCCAGGCGCTTCAGTATGCGGCGGAGCGGGAAGCCGGGTTGCGGGTGTTCCTTGAGGATCCGGCCGTGTCCCCGGATACGAATCATCTGGAGCGCAGCATTCGCCAGATTCCGATGGGTCGGCGGAACTGGACGTTTGCGTGGACGGAGTTGGGCGCTCGGCGGATAGGCGTGATCCAGAGCCTGCTGGTTACCTGCCAGTTGCAGGGTGTCGATCCGTACCCCTACCTCGTCGATGTTCTGCAGCGGGTCGGTCAACATCCCGCGAAGCGAGTCAACGAGCTGACGCCGCGGGTCTGGAAGACGCTGTTCGCGGATCGGCCGTTACGTTCCGACCTCGGCCGCACCCGCGACCCTCCTCCTCAATAGGCCGCGAAAGTCCAGAACGGCCTTGTTTGCCCGCTTACGGATCGGCGAACTTTGCCGTAAGCGGGCTGACCAGGAATGAGGAACAGGCTGTATCGTTGGATTCCGACTGCGAGTCGGACCGTCCGATCCTTGTACAAGTCGAAAACTGGATTGACGAGCTAAACAAGTGGGCGAGCAAGATCGACTGGGAGCGGGCGAAACGAGAGTACGAAGAAGCGCCCAACCCCGGTGTCTCAGGAGAAGATTTCGATGCCTACCGGCGGGATGAAGCCCGGAACTACTGGGTGTTGAAGACGACGGAAGGAAGCAAAGGACGCTCTCGTTGGCCAGAATTCGTCCGGGAGCAGGTGGTTTCGATTGGATGGAACGACATAGTCGAATTCATGGCCGACGAGTACTCGACGGAACCGAATGAGTACGCTATTGAGGTTCTGAACGCGGCAGCCGGCGCCTGGGCCGAAGACCTGGAGGATCCGGGTGATCCAGCACATGCGGCGAGGATGCTTCACTGTTTTGCACGAGAATTCTCGAAAGGGGACAGAATCATCCTATGCAGGGGCTATGGCCCCAATCAGCGCGCCGACATCTGTCTTTACGGCTTGGCCGTTGTGGATGGCGAAGTCTTCGACGACCGTAGCCGGGATTGGTGGTGGCTGAAGCGGCGGGCTGTGTTTCGGCGCGAGGACAGAGAAATCCCCAAAGACGTATTTGTTGATGCCCTCGGAAAAGGAAGTCTACTCAAAACGATTCATAGGATATCGGAGGACGCGTACGAGGAATTTTGCCGCCAGATACAGGGAATTTGAGATCGCCTAGTCGGTTCGTCCCAGTATTGGGCCGACTAAGGCGGTCACCGATTGCGAGTCGGCATGGGCGGCCGTGATGTTTGCGGTCGACCTCGGGGGCAGTATAGGTAGAGACCGGATTGGCGGGTTTGATGGGGCCAGTGATCAGCGGTTCTTCGTTGCGTCGAGGTGTGGGGTGCGAATTGCTATTCACGGCACCAATGCTGAGTTGATCGTCAGGTCTTGCCACACGAGTTCCGGCTTGACTACGATTCAGCGGCAATGCGCGATCTCCTTGTTCTATTCGTTCACGTGGTCGTAACAACCGTTCGTTTGATGCGGCCGGGCGGCGCTCGCGCCATCGTCGCAGAGTCTTTGCTTCTGAAGCAGCAGCTTCTGGTCGTCACTCGTTCCCGGCGCCGCGCACCGGATCTGCGTCCGCTGAACCGAATCGTCGTGGGTCTCTGCGCAGAGTTGGTGCGGCGGGCGCGCCCGCATCGTTGCGCAATCGTTCTCAAGCCCGCCACGATACTGTGGCTTCAGCGGTTGCTGGTGAGGCGCAAATACAGGGAATTGTTCTCATCCAAACGGCGCGGACGACCGGGGCCAAAGGGCCCTTCTGCCGAGTTGATTGCCGCTATCGTGGAGATGAAGCGAAGGAATCCGCGCTTCGGCTACCAACGGATTGCCGATCAGGTGAACTTGGCTTTCGATGTCCCCGTGGACAAACACCTGGTGCGGCGCGTGCTGGCCAGGCACTGCCGGCCAGACCCCGGCTCCGGGGGTCCATCCTGGCTGACATTTCTCGGCAACAGCAAGGACAGTCTCTGGAGCGTCGACCTGTTTCGCTGTGAGTCGTTGATCCTTCGAACGCATTGGGTGATGGTTGTTATGGTGGACCAGCACACGCGTCGGATTGTCGGCTTTGCCGTGTGTCAAGGTTCGCCGGATGGTCCGTCGGTTTGCCGGATGCTTCGTCACATCATTTTCGGCTCGGCGCCGCCAACCTACTTGAGTTCCGACCTCGATCCCTTGTTTGAATACCACCGCTGGAAAGCCAATCTGCGGATTCTCGGGGTGAAAGAGATCAACACAGTTCCATTTGTACCGCTCTCACACCCGTTCGTGGAGCGCCTGGTCGGAACCGTCCGGCGAGAGTATCTTGACCAGACACCGTTTTGGAATGCACGGGACCTCGAACGAAAACTGGACTCGTTCCAGGAGTATTACAACCGTTATCGTGTGCATCAGGGGCTCAAGGGACAAGTGCCCGAGCCGAGAGCTGGCAGTGAAGACCAGCCAGCAGCTTGCCTCGATGACTACCGGTGGAAATCTCACTGCCGCGGCTTATTCCAACTACCAGTGGCGGCTTGAATAGGAATTCGCACCCCACAGGATGCTCTCCGGGCGTCAGCTCGGGTGGTCGCAGCTTCACCCGTTACTGAATGATGATCGAGGCCCGGCTTGTGGGGGGCTCGGTGTCTCCGCGAATATAGCGGAGCACCTTGCGGTAGTTGTGATCGCTGGCAAACTCCGCACGCTGCGGTGCGTATGGAAGGGAATCACCCTTGTACCAGCCACTTGGCGACATCAGATCGGTCCACAGTGTGGGACGGAACCAGCTGCCGGAGGCAGCCGGTTCTCCCTCCGGGTGACGGGACCATCCGTATATCAACCGGTCGCGCATCCAGTGCACGGGGGCCCCAACCCACTCGTCGTCGACGGGCCAGTCGAGCCGAAATTGCTCATCCTCATAGATGGACGAGTCGACCAGGGGCGCTTTGTCCAGATAGGGCGCAATCAAGGCGCCGAAATACGGATAGGTTCCATCGCCACAACGTCCCCCGGTGCAATCGCTGCTGCCGTCGTCTTCGTGAAGCAGCCCTGCCGTGTGGCCGAATTCATGGGCAACGGCAAAGGAATGCGGCAGGCATCCGTCGGGCCAGGGCGTTTCAACACAGACGACTACGCTGTAGGGTTCGTTCAGAAACGCCATCCCGGCGAGGCCGGACCCGCTCTCCGTCCTGCAATTGCCGCCGCCATTGGGGCCGCCCATCATTCCAATGACGGTAGTGTGGGGGGCGGCGGCTACTTCCTCGCGGAGTTGGCGCAACAGTGCATCGCTCGATTTCTCGCAGTTCTTTGGGGAGATCAGGAGATCTGCAATTTCGATGTTGAGGTTGCCGAATGGCCAGGCCCGCAATGCCTGCCGGACCTTCTGCCTCGTGTATTCTCCCACCTCGACCTTGCGCTTGGGCGTTTCTATGGGCACCAGAAGAACGGTCCAATCGGGCACTTCCACGGTTCCGAGCCTGTAGTCGGCATGCAATATCTCTACCGCATCGGCTTCCGATTGGTCCGGCGTCGCATCGTCCGGTGGCTGTGGCAACGGCCACCGAAACCACCCGTTACCGGCCGGTGGCATCGATACCGCTTCGGCATTGCCGGTCGCAACGACAATCGAATCGGGAGGGGATGGAAAGGTCCTGGCAAACATTCCGAGCGTCAATCCCGTTTCCGCATCGGGTTGGATGCGACCGGCATGCTCCGCGGGCTCGCCGTTGATGCGCACTTCCGCGTCGTTCCAGTCCTGGAAAAGCGCGGCGGCCACCACCGTTGTCTCCTTGTCGAGCACAAGGGGTACGCGCCAGGGCATGCCATCCCGGTTTTCCGTCAACGGCGTCTTCGGCTTTCTGTCGCCTTGGGGGAAGGTGTCGACCAAGGCTCCCTGAAACACATGCACATCGGTAACTTCCGGCGCCGGCGCCTTGTATCCGCGGTTTTTCGTCGAACAGGTCACCGTGACGGGGGCGCTGTCTACCGCGGAGCCCCAATACCAGTTGCTGTAGGTTCTTAGTTCGAATTGAAAACTGCCGTTTGCCGGCAGCTCGGAGAACATCAGGTGATTTATGTCCGTGGCGTTCCAGCCGTCACCCAGAAACACGCTGGACTCGCGTTCGACCCCGCCGCCGCTCAACCGAAAACGATAACCGCCCACCCCCGGAAAACCCGACTGATATCTCGGGAACTTCCACATCACCACAAAGGTGTCCTGCGTCTCGCCAAAACACCCAACATCGACGGGAGGCAGCGAAGCGAAAGGCACGACCTCAACCGAGAACGATTGGGTCAAGGTCGCGCCGTCTTCGCCGGTAACGGTGAGATAGACACTTCCCTTGCCAAGTTCAGCGGTGGAGTAAAGAGTTAATCTCCACCACGAAAACGTCTCGACAGTGCCCGGAAAGTCCCAGGTAACCTCCAGGGTGTCGTAGTCGGAAATGTGTTCGTTGACGTCAATAAGCAATTGCGAAGCAGTACCAGATTCGCGAGATGCCGCCATGTGGTAGTCGGGAAAAGCATGGTCCAGTTTCGGCTCAGCGTCCGCCGGAAGCACGTTGCACAGCAAAGCGCCAAGAATTGTCGTAAGCAAGGGATGCCGTTTCATCGGCAATGCACAGCCGAGCCCATCCGGCCCCTCCATATTCGATTCCGCACCGCAATAGCCTGCCAGCCTCGGAGCAAGCAATCACTACGTTGGACGATATCCGTTCTTATTTCATAATTTTGCGATCTATACAAGATATTTTCATGTCGTATATGTGGTTAATTTAATTGTAACTGTTCCGTCAAGCCGTGATGGGGCTGGTGCTTACAGGCGCCGACCCGGTGCTGCGCCTCGGAATTCGGGACCACAACGGCGGCGATTGGACGATGGGTGACCGAATCCCACGCGACGACGGAACGATTACGCCTGGCGTGCCGGATGACCGTACCGCATACCGACTCGGACACCGATTGCCGCAACCGGCATCCTGTTCAATACGACTGGGTTGAAATACCTGAATATCAATGGCTTAACAATTTGTTCCCTGCGACGTAGCGCCCGGTCAGGCCACGGTGGAATGGTCGTACAGGCGCTGAATGTCGTCGTTCGCATATCCCAGCCCGGCCAACACCTCGCGCGTGTGTTCGCCGAGCGCCGGCGCCGGGCCGCGTGGACCGACATCCGCGGTGGCGAAACGGATGGGGGCGCTCACCGTTCGATAGGCGCCCAGCTCCGGGTGCTCGACGGTCGGGAACAAGCCAATCGCTTGTGCATGGGGATCGTCCGGCACCTCGTGCAGCGAGAGCACCGGCCCCCAGATCACCCCGTGTTCGTCGAAAATCCTGCCCCATTCGTCCCGCGTCCTGGCTGCAAGAACCTCATCGATCGCATCCACCAGTTCGGCCATGCGCCGATAGCGGTTTCTGGGCGTATCGAAGCGCTCGTCGTCCAGCCAGTCTTCCCTGCCGAGCGCCCGGCACAGGCGTTCCCAGGCGCCCGCGTCCAGCATGTTGAGCACCACCCAGTGGTCGTCCTTGCACGGATAGCGATTCGTCATGGGCGTGAGTTGTTCCTTGCGCGCACGGCGGCGAACCGGCGCCTTGTCCACCGCGGTGACACTGAAGTCCGACGCCTGCGTCCAGACAGCCGTTTCATAAAGCGAAGTCTCGACGACCTGGCCTTCCCCGCTACGCTCTGCAAGGCGCAGGGCAGCAAGTATTGCCGTGGCCAGGGCAAGCCCGGTCGTGTGGTCGCCCTGGGCGGGCCGCGCCATCGGCACCACGCCGTGCACGCCTTCGCGCATGGCATCGTACAGGCCCGAGCGGCCGAAAAAGGCCGTGACATCGTAGCCGGGACGCCAGGCATCGGGACCGGACGTGCCATAGCCGGTCAGGGTGGCGTGGACGAGACCCGGGCGCAGCTCGAGCAGCGTGCCCGCATCCAGACCGAAGCGCCGCTGGCGTTTCGGAAGCAGGTTGCACAGAAATACATTGGCGCCCTCGATGAGACGGTGCACCACCGCGACACCCTCGGCATGGTTCAGGTTCACGGCGATGGAGTGCTTGCCGCGATTGTCCACGTCGAACTGGAGGTCGTAGCCCTGAAATTCGGATTCGATCTTCAGCGGCCGGCTCAAACCCCGCACCGGGTCGCCATGGATCGGTTCGACCTTCACCACCCGGGCGCCCATGTCGGCGAGTAGCGCGGCGGCGCTCGGCGCCGCCATGAAGCTGTCGACCTCGACCACCGTGACATCGTCCAAGGGTCCGCTCACTCCGGTTCCTGAAATCTGCTCGAAGCGCGCCAATTTACCACGCGGTTGTTACAGCTCGTAGCCGGCGAGGACAGCGCGGGTGGTTCGGCGGCGCCCGCCGTTGATTTGCGGGCGCAAACCACGTTGAATGAACGGAATGCGAATTCCGCTTATATTCAGACAGGAGATTTACCAATGCTCGGATACTGCACTATTGGCGTCGGCGACATGGAACGCGCTTTGCACTTCTACGACGAGCTGCTCGGCGAACTTGGCGCCCGGCAACTCATGGGCATGGATCGTATCAAGATGTACGGAACGACACCGGATGCCCCGATGCTCGCCGTCTGCATTCCTTACAACGAAGAACCACACCACCCCGGCAACGGCAACATGGTCGCCATTGCGGGTGGATCGCGCGAAGGCGTCGACAGGCTTTACGCCAAGGCACTGGAACTCGGTGGTACCGACGAGGGACCGCCCGGAGAACGGATGCCGGTGTTCTATGGCGCCTATGTGCGTGACCTCGATGGAAACAAACTGTGTTTCTTCGACATGAAAGCCGGCTGACGGGACGATCCGTCGAATCCGCGTCAATCGCGGGGGAGGGCGCAAAACCGGAACGCTGCTGCGCCCGGCCTGAGGCGGCTTCGGGAAACAGGAATTTCGTGTCGCGGAAACGAGTTGGCATGACCGGCCGCTGAATTGCAGGAATGAATAAACAAAGTGTAATCGTCACTCGACGCTGGCCTTTCGCGGTGGAGGAGGCACTGTCAGCGCGGTTCGATACGCGTTTGAACACGGACGACCATCCCTTCTCCAGAGAAGAACTTGCCGACGCGCTGCGCAGTGCGGATGCGCTGTGCCCAACGGTCACGGATTCGCTCGGCGCCGACCTGTTCGGTCCGGGCATCCGGGTCCGGATTATCGGCAACTACGGGGTGGGCTATAACCACATCGACATCGACGCGGCCCGGGGGCGGGGCATTGTGGTCACCAACACCCCGGACGTGTTGACCGACTGCACCGCCGACCTTGCCATGACGCTGATACTCATGTGCGCGCGCCGCGCCGGGGAAGGGGAGCGGGAACTCCGCGCCGGCGACTGGACGGGTTGGCGGCCGAGCCACATGGTCGGCGCCCGGGTTACGGGAAAGACCCTCGGAATCGTTGGCATGGGACGGATCGGCCTCGCGGTGGCCCGGCGGGCGCGAGGTGGTTTTCGCATGCGCATTGCCTGCCATAGCCGCGGCCCGGTGCCAGGCGCCCTGCTCGATGAATTGCACGCTGAACAATATCCAAGTCTCGATGACATGGCGGCCAACGTCGACTTCCTGTCCCTGCATTGCCCGGCCACCCCGGCCAGCCATCACCTGATCGATGGCCGACGCCTTGCACTGATGCGCCCGACGGCCTTTCTCATCAACACGTCTCGCGGCCCCGTCGTCGACGAGCGGGCTTTGGCCGATGCTCTCGAGAGCGGCCGGCTTGGCGGGGCGGGGCTCGATGTCTATGAGGCCGAACCCCGGGTTTGCGAGGCTCTGCTAACCCTGGACAACGTCGTGCTGCTGCCCCATATGGGCAGCAGCACGGCCGAGACGCGGGACGCCATGGGTATGCGGGTGGTTGAGAATCTCGAACGCTTCTTTAACGGCGAGACGCCGCCCGACATCTGCAATTGAGGTTGGGCGATCGCTTTCTCGATCTGCCGAAGATGCCGACCCCGTACCCACGCCTCTCTCTGGCAACCTGCGGCGCCCTCACAAGCTGGATGCGTGAGAAATTCTGAAACGGTACGGGCTGCCGCACGATGCACTGAATCCGACGTGGCTTACGGATCCCCTCCGGCACGAAGCTCCCCGGTAATCGACGCCAGATCCGCGACCATCAATACGCCGTCATCCCTGTCATCGTCAGTGCCTGGCTCACGAAAAGGTCCGCGTTCCACCGTTCCATGATGGCCTCATTGGTCCAGTAACGGCCGAGGAATCCGCCGAGGCCGTAGCCGGGAACGTCCAGGCGTCGCCGTGCCTGCTTCGGTTGTCCGAAACATTTTCGCGTCGGAGGAACTGCGAGTCTGCTGCATATCACGGCTGGCGAAATTGCGGTATGCTCCGCTACGGCCAGTTACACGTTTGGGAGACGTTTATGCGTATCGCTCGATTGGTAGCCGCGGCATTAGTCATGGCGTGGCTCGTGGCTTGTGACCAGCCTGCTGACAGCGGCGGCGAAGAGGCGGAGGCGCCTGCAGCCGAAGCGCCGATGGAGGCCGCCGGGGGCATGGAAGAGGCCGCTGACGCGGGCATGGAAGAAGCTGCGGATTCCGGTATGGAAGAGGCCGCCGACGACGGTGGCGATGCCGCTGCCGCGGAAGGCGAGGCAGCCGACGAGGGCGCCGAAGCCGGCATGGAAGCCATGGACGACTCCGGCATGGAATCCGGCGAAGCTGCGGCTGAAGAAGCGGGCGAAGCTGAGGAAGCACCGGCTGCCGAAGGCGGCGAGGAAGCTGCCGAAGGCTGATACCGAACCTGCCCCGAACGCGGAATCGGCCGGTTCGGGGCACGTTGCTCTGAGTTGAGGTTTCAACGAACGGTCGCCGCATACCCTGTGGCGCGGCGCGGATTGGTGCGCCCGGTGTTGCGGTGATGTCCGATAGCGTTCAATTTCCCTCCCGTTCCGAATGGCCGTCGCCGTTGTACGGCTGGTATGCGGTGCTGGTATTGCTGGTGGCGTACACGTTCTCCTTTGTGGACCGCCAGGTACTCAATCTGCTGGTAACGCCCATTCAGGCCGATCTGGGCATCTCCGATATTCAGATCGGCCTGCTGCAGGGACCCGCATTCGTCGTTACCTACGTACTCATGAGCGTGCCCGTCGGCCGCATGGTGGACCGTTTCCACCGCGTTTCCATCATGATCGGCGGTTTGCTGGCCTGGAGCGCGGCGACTGTCGCCTGTGGGCTGTCGCGCAGCTTTCCGCAGCTCATGGCGTCCCGTCTGGGCGTTGGGGCGGGTGAGGCCGCCCTCACGCCCGCTGCCTGGTCGGTGCTGTCCGACTGCTTCCCGCCGGAGCGGCTGGCGCGGCCTATCAGCGTCTACCTGATGGGCCCCTACCTCGGGGCCGGACTGGCCATGATCGCGGGGGCGGAAGTACTCGATTGGACCGGCGAAGCAGGCCGCCTTGAATTGCCTCTCGTCGGAGAACTGGCGCCGTGGCAATTCACCTTTGTGGCGGTCGGCTTGCCCGGACTCCTGATTGCCGTATTCCTGGCCACAATCGGGGAACCGGTCCGCAAGGGGAGGGCGAGCACGGCTCGGGACGCGCCGCCGTGGAACCGGGTTTTCGATTACGTCAGGCAACACGCGCGAATCTATCTGGCGCTGCTGATCGGCGCTCCTTTCATCATCGTCATCCTGTACGGGCTGCAGGGTTGGACGCCCACTATCATGGTGCGGGTATACGACTGGGACCTCGCACAGGCGGGCAGAGTATACGGCGTGATCGCGCTGGTCTCAGGATCCGGCGGCGTGCTCACCGGTCCCTGGGCGGCGCGTCGCCTGGAGGCGATGGGCCATGCCGACCACCCATTGCGCCTGGCCGTGATTTCGGCGGCCGGAGCCGCCCTGGCCCTGGCATTTCTACCCTGGCAGTCCAATCCTTTCGGGGGTCTTGCCTGCGTGGCGCTCGGCAGTTTCTTTGTGACCCTGCCGCTTGCCCTGGTGGCATCGGCACTGCAATCGGTGACGCCGAACGAGATGCGGGGCGTAGTGGTAGGTACCTACGTGGTGACGACCAACGTGATCGGGCTGGCTCTTGGCCCGACGCTGGTTGCCGCATGCACGGACTACCTGTTCGAGGACCCGGCATTTGTTGCCTGGTCGCTATCGCTGGTGTCCGTTACGGTCGCACCGATCGCCATCGCGATCCTGATGCTCGGCATGAAACCCTACGCGCAGCGCATGAGCAACTTCGAGGCCCGACAGCCGATTGCCGGAGAATCCCGTTGACGGGCGCGCAGGCCGCGGGCTGACAGGTTTCCGGCCGAGCGGGCTCCCGAGCGGGCGTCCGGCCCACGGTGACGGTCACAGTCGCTGATTGAACTCGACCAGGTTGCCGCTTGGGTCGTGGGTGAAGGCCTGGCGGCAGATTCCCGCGATTTCCCGTGGCTGTGAACAGGTAAATCCGGCAACCTCCAACCGTTGCCGCATGGCGTCGAGGTCGGAGACCTTGAATGCGAAGTGCTGTTCCTTGAGCGGCGGACCCGAATCCATTTCCATCAGGTGCACTTCCTGCTCTCCGGCTCGAAGCCAGGCGCCCCGGAAGCCAAAGTCGGGGCGGTCGAGCAACTCCATCTCGAGAACTTCCACGTAGAATGCTTGCGCCGCCGCAACATCCTGCACGTTGATGGATACGTGATGTATACCTTCAAGGAACATACGGTTCTACTCGCGATCGTTTCGACTCCTGCCTACTGTACTCCTTGCCACTCCTTCACGCGACGTTCTGCCCTTCCGTTTCCCGCTTGAATTCGGTCGGCCCGGGGACGCGGCCGCCGGACGGTAGAACCCCGGTCGAGGCGAAGCGGCGTTTATGGGAATACCCGACATGCGCGACGGGGGCAAACGATTGCAATCACGCTTGAGTTGACGCACCATCCGCGGCGTGTCGGGCAAAAATAAGGAGGTGATCGTGTATCTATTCGTTGAGGAGCGCGGCGTCTGACGCGCTCCTTCGCCGGTTGGGGCCCCCTTTGAGCGGGGCCCTACCGGCTTTGCATACCTTCCGTTCCCGCGCCAAGCACCTCGCTCACCGTCAGCGCCACCTGTTTCCCCGCTTGTACCCGAAGCTCATCGAAACCGTACACATGCTGGGCTCGAGTTCGCTGATGGCAACGCCCTGCGAGACGGATTTCGGCAACGACGTTGCCGGCGATGTGGAACGATACTTCCAGCAGGTCAACCTGGACAGCCGGGACCGGGTGGCCCTGTTCCGTCTCGCCCATGACGTGGCGGTATCCGGATTCGGCAACCGGCAGGTACTCTATGAGCGGTTCTTTTTCGGGCCGCAAAATGTCATGGCCTCGATCTACTACGACCTGTACAACAAGGACGAGATGATGGACCGGGTCGGCGAGTTGCTGAACAGTGCTTGACCCGTACCGCCTCCATGCGTGAACGTAGACTTTTCGGCGTAGGAGGTCGCCGCCGGGAACGGCCGGATTTGCCGGGCGCGAGACTCCCCAAGGTCTGACGTTCGCACAACCCGGAGGTCCGCGGAACGCCCTGACAGGATCGCGTCCAAATGGAACTGTTCACGCACCCCGAATGCCTGCAGCACAATGCGCCGCCGGGGCATCCGGAACGGCCGGCGCGTTTGGCGGCCGTCATCGATCGCCTGCAAGCCGACGGCCTGATGGACGAACTGTCGGTAAGGACGCCGGCCGCCGCCGGTAACGAGGCGCTGGCCCGGGTGCACGATCCCCGCTATGTCGAGGCCGTCGCCGCGGCAAGCCCGGACAATGGTTATGTTCGGATAGAAGCCGACACCGTGATGAGCCCGGGATCCGTCAATGCGGCTCGCCTTGCTGCCGGAGCTGTTTTCGAAGCCGTGGACGACGTGCTCCGGGGCGCCACCCGCCGCGCGTTCTGCGCCGTGCGGCCGCCAGGACACCACGCCGAGTCGGCCACGGTCATGGGTTTCTGCTTCTTCAACAGCATAGCGGTGGGCGCGGACCGGGCGCTGGACGCGTTGCAGCGCGTCGCTATCCTCGATTTTGACGTGCATCACGGTAACGGCACCGTGGAGATGTTCGCGGAGCGCCCGGAAGTCCTCGTCTGTTCCAGCTTCCAGTATCCCTATTACCCGGGTATCCGGCAGCGGGTGGACCGGCCCAATATCGTCAACACACCGTTGCCGGCGGGCGCCGGCGGCACCGCATTCCGCGCCGCGATCGAACGCGACTGGCTGCCTGCTCTGGAATCGCATCGGCCGCAACTGATCCTCGTCTCCGCGGGATTCGACGCGCACGCGGACGATCCCCTGGCGGGGCTTGAACTCCAGGACGACGACTATCGCTGGATCACGGCATTCATTGTCGATGCGGCCAACCGTTTTGCCTCAGGCAGGATTGTCTCGACGCTGGAGGGCGGCTACGACCTGAATGCCCTGGCCCGGTCGGCGGCCCTGCATGTGAGAGGGCTGCTTTAGCCCGCATATCTCACCAAGGGCCGCGATGATCGCGCAGGATTTTCTGGTCCACATGCGAGAGGCAAGCCCCTCGCGCTCCCCGGCTGAGGGCTCCGTGCGCGTGCTCGCGAGCTTAAAGCATAGCCTCGCCTATGGTGGAGCAAGCACATGCGCGCACGCGGGCAAAAGACCAGCGAGGGCGCGGCCAGCGCAGTCTGTACCCGGCAAAACCTCCAAAAAGCGGAGGTACCTGATTGAAACGCAATGACATTCAGTGGCTCAACAAGCGACTTGGTGAGATATGCGGGTTAGCGTCCGCCAAGCACTCGTTGTGCCGCGGCTCCCAACGCCTGGTCGAAGGTCGCAAGCGGGGCGTTCAACTCGATCGCCAGTTGTAGGTAGGCGGCGTCGTATGCGGAGAGGTTTTCCTGTCTGGCCAATAGCCATTGTGCCTGGCTGTTCGCTGTACGACGGGTCATCCTCATTCCAGCGAGGGCTTCCAGTCCCTGTTTTGCAACGTCGGCCAGTCCTGACCTGGCCTTTTTCAAACCCACGCTGACGATCTCGTGATCGATCAGCCAGGGTGCAAAAAGCGATTTGCCCGCGACAACCCTGGCGGCGCTGTTCCCCTCCGGCTCATCGAACAGCAGGGCGGCCAGCACGCTGCAGTCGACGACGATAGGCGGCAAACGCCGGTACGTGCTCCGGGGTTCGGCAACGATGGGTTCGCTCACCTGGCGTCGCGTTCCTGGCGGACAATGTCAACGGCGCGAGGACCTTTGGTGACCGGCTTGGGCCGGATTGCCCTTTGTTCGGCCAGAATCTGCTCGACCGACTTCCACCCTGATTCCCACTGTTCCGGCGCACCGGGATCCCTTCGTGGTTCCGTGCCCTCTGCGGCATTGCACACGAGGGCCATCAATTCTCCCTGAAGGGAGCGATGGTTTGCGGCTGCACGCGCGCGAAGTTTCTCGACGACCGGTTCCGGCACGTTCTTGATCGACAGGTTGGGCATGGCTCTGTTATAAATCCAAAACGACTCCATTATGGAGCCATGAGTTTATCTCATCAAGTCAGCCGCAATAGGTTTCGGCCATAATCGAACCATGAGCCTTCTCCACATCGAACCCCTGAACGCACCCTTCGGCGCCCGGGTCGCCGGTCTCGAACTGACGGGGGGTCTGTGCGGGGAGGCGATCGAGGCAATTCGCGAAGCCATCGATACCTGGTCCCTGCTCTGTTTTCCGGTGCAGTCAATGACCGACGAAGCCCATCTCGCGTTCACACGCCGGCTGGGCGAGCCGGAGGCGGAGCACGTCACCTTGGGCACGACCGGCAAAGTGGTCTATTTCGGCACCGTGGGCAACGTTGCCGACGATGGCAGCGTGCAGGGCAGCACGCACGCTCGAA
Source organism: Candidatus Azophilus sp. (assembly GCA_965220425.1). Lineage (GTDB taxonomy): Bacteria > Pseudomonadota > Gammaproteobacteria > Pseudomonadales > Azotimanducaceae > Azophilus. The sequence goes on from OZ244830.1 coordinate 2,968,823, forward strand.
CCCGATACCAGACGGGTAATCAGATGTGGCACTCGGATTCCTCCTTCCGGCGCGTACCCTCATTCGTTTCCATCACCCATGCCTACGAGGTTCCAGGAAAGGGCGGTGGGACAAGCTTCGCGAGCATGCGCCATGCCTACGCCGGTCTGCCGGCGGACAAACGGGCGATGATCGATCCGCTCCACGCGATCCACGACTATGTCTTTTCCCGCACGCAGGTCGCGCCGGTCGACCCCAATCACGCCGCCTCCCTGCCGCCCGTCGAGCACAGGCTCGTGCGGGCAAACCCGAGAAACGGCCTGAAAAACTACTACGTCGGCTCGCACGCGCGATCCATCGTTGGCTGGACGGGCATCGAAAGCCGCAGGCTGCTCGATGATCTCCTGGAGCGTGCGACCGCGCCCGGGGACACCTACACGCATCAGTGGAAAGCCGGCGACACCGTCATCTGGGACAATCGCTGCCTGCTGCATTGCGGGAACGGCTACGATGCCGATCGCTGGCGCCGCAGAATGCGTCAGACCCGGGTTGCCGGAGCGTGCCCGGCCCTGGAGGAGTAATGAGCAGGGCGAGTGCATCGGCGTCCGTAGCAGGAAGTTGGTGAGATATGCGGGCTAGGGCCGGATATAGGCGGTCTTGACGGTCGTATGGAACTCCGCCGCATAGCTGCCCTGTTCGCGCGCACCGTAGCTCGACGCCTTGGTCCCGCCGAACGGAACATGGTAGTCGACGCCGGCCGAGAGCCCGAATTCCGTATCGTTGGCAGCGGCAATGGCCGTTTCGGTATCGGGGTCGTCGGCCAGGGCATATTCCCCGACCAGTTCGTCCGTATTCGATGGATTGATGTTCGGGCTGGCACGGGAAGATGCACGCCATTCCCCCGCGATGTAGTTCTGATGTACCGACATGTCCACTCCGGATGCGTATTTGGATTAAAGCCCGGCCTTCTCGCCGAAGGCGGTTCAGGACGCGGCCCGGCCGCGCGAACTCCAGTCCCCTGATTGGGATACTGTATACGGTTTTAGTATATTGCCGTCAACGATCAGCAACCCGGCAGAGCGATGGCCAGCTATTCCCTGCGCAGCATTCGCACGGTCGATTCCCATACCGAGGGCAACCCGACGCGCGTAATCGTCGGCGGCGTCCCGGTGCCTCCCGGGGACAATCTGCTCGAGAGGCGCGACTGGTTGATGGCCCATGCCGACGGCATGCGGCGCATGGTCAACTTCGAGCCGCGCGGTTCGGGACTGATGTGTTCCGTGCTGCTGCTGCCGCCGGACTCCCCGGATGCGGATTTCGCGGCGGTGATCATGGAACAGGACGAGTACGTGCCCATGTGCGGCCATTGCATCATCGGCGCCGCGACTACGGTGGTTGCCCAGGGGATGGTCCCCGTCCTGGAGCCGGTCACCACGGTTCGCTTCGATACGCCGGCCGGGCCGGTGTCATGCGATGTGCAGGTCGAATCCGGCAACGTCGGCGCCGTGAGCTTCGAGAATGTCGAGAGCTTCCCGCTTGCCGAGCGTACGCCCGTGGACATCGCGGGTTTCGGCTGCATCGAGATCGATGTCGCCTACGGCGGCGACATGTACGCTTTTGTCGATGCGGATGCACTGGGATTGAACCTGGGCATCCACAACGACGGCGCCCTGATCGATGCCTGGATCAGGGTCCGCGCCGCCGTCGGCGAACAGGTGGAAACCGTGCACCCGGAGGATCCGTCCATCAATCGCTGCTACCAGGTGCTGTTCACCTCGAACGAAAAGACCGTCGGCGACTATCGGCAGACCGTGCTGGTTCCACCGGGCACGCTCGACCGTTCGCCCTGCGGAACCGGTACCAGTGCCCGGGTAGCGCTGCTGTACGGCCGCGGTGAAATTGGCCTGAATGAACAGCGGCGATTCGAGGGGCCGCTGGGAACCTGTTTCGTCGGAGAAGCCGTGAGCGCGGAAGTTCGCAACGGCATCAGCTACATCCGGCCCCGCATAACGGGCAGAGCCTATATCACCGGCTACCATCGGTTCGTGCTGGATCCGGACGACCCCTTGCCGGAAGGCTACCGCGTAGGCCCGGCGCCCCGGGACCTGTCGGAATAGTGTTCCATGACCGGTGAACGGTGGCTTGAGGAAACGGCATCAAGCACGTCTCACGTTCCGCGGTATGCCGTGGAAAAGGAGTATTATCGGCAACCCTGCGACCTCACGCCCGTTTGCATTGGTGACTATCGATGGCATCCAACGTAAACCAGATCACCCGCAAAACCGTCACCTCATCGGTGGTTGACGTACTGCGCGAGAAAATCATCTCCCACCAGATCGCGGGGGGGACGCCCTTGCGCCAGGAAGTGCCTGAAGGACCACATTCTCACCACCGGCAAGGAACTTGTCCGGGTGTTGAAGACCATTGCCTGAGGGGACGGTGACGGTCTCTTATCCGTCGATGTCCCCGGACGGGAGCAGAATTGCCTACTCCTACAGCGAGAAGAACGGCGAAGCGCCGCGGATCGTGCTCATGAATACGGATGGCAGCGAACCCCGCATGCTGGTCGCCAATGGCGGCATGCCCCGGTTTGCCCCGCGGTAGTTGTTTGGCTTGCGCGCCCCTGACCGGAATTAAACTTCTGTCTAATTCGAGATTCATTGGGCAACTTACTGAAATATAGTAATAACTAGAATTCAGTTCCTGTTCTACTGGTTCGGAGCCGAGGCTCGGGAGTGGGTGCGCTTCGCTACGGGAACGACGGGACCGGTACGGATGGACAATCGCACGCACGGTTAGGAATGGCACGATACGAACCGAATAACTCGGACCTGCGCAGAATCGTGCGCACCGTGGATTCCCATACGGAAGGCAATCCCACCCGGGTGATCGTGGGCGGCGTGCCGGTGCCGCCTGGCGACTCGCTCCTGGACAAGCAGCGGTGGCTGGCCGAGCACGACGATGCCTTGCGGAAGCTCCTCTGTTTCGAACCGCGGGGCGGTGGGTTGATGTGTTCCGTGCTGCTGATGCCGTCGCTCGAGGCCGATTCCGATTTCTCCGTCATCATCATGGAACAGGATGCCTATGTGCCCATGAGCGGTCATTGCATCATCGGCACGGCAACCACGGTCGTCGAAAGCGGCCTGGTTCCCCGCGAGTCCCCGATGACCGTCGTGCGGTTCCACACGCTGGCGGGGCAGGTGACCTGTTACGTCGACTGGGACGGCATCCGGGCGCGCTCCGTCGCTTTCGACAATGTGGACAGCTTCCTGCACCGCGGTGCGGTACCCATCGAGGTCAGGGGATTCGGGCGACTGTCCGTCGATATCGCCTACGGCGGCGACTATTACGCGATCGTCGATGCCGATGCGCTGAATCTCGAACTGCGGCCCGACCGGGATGCGGAGATGATCGCGGCCTACGTTGCGATCCGCGAGGCGGTCGCTGAACAGCTCGACATCGTCCACCCGGAGCAGCCCCATATCAACCAGTGTTACCAGGTTCAATTCGTTTCGCGGAAGACCGGCAACGGCGACTACAAGCAAACGATCCTGTCGCCGCCCGGCGCGATCGACCGGTCGCCGTGCGGAACGGGTACGAGCGCCCGGCTCGCCTGCCTCTACACCAGGGGCGAAATCTCCCTGGACGAAGCAAAGCGGTTCGAAGGCGTTCTGGGGACCTGTTTCACCGGCCAGGTGACCAGGGCGGAAAAACGTAACGGCATGACCTATGTGACCCCCCGCGTGACCGGGAGCGCCTACATAACGGGTTACCACCACTTCGTACTCTATGAAAGCGATCCCTTCCCGACCGGATTCCGCCTAGGACCCGCTATCGGCGACAAACCGAAGTAAGCCTTGTATCAAACGCGTTTCGACTCCATCGCGCCGAGCCCCAGACGCGCAGTGAACAGCATTCGTTCCAGGAAAGAGAGTGGGCTTGCCGTGCTTGCCTTCCGGCGCTTTTAGGACTTGTCTGATAAATTTCCCCCTCCATGGACCCTTGGAAAGGTTCACCCTCCGCCGGTCGCGACCGACGGAGGGCGCGGTGGCGGACCGTTTGAGGCTCGTGCTTGCACCCAACGTACGGGAAGGCAAGCCGGTCTGGCGTGCGGGAAGGCAAGCACGGCAAGTCCACTCGGAGCCCGAGCGATCGTCCCGTTCGGGGCCTACGCGTCATGCGGAACAGATCGCGGCCGGATAACATGCCCGCAATGAACAGATCCAGGAGAAAAGCGTGCGCAAGCTCCCTTGGGTGGTGGCCGTACCCCTGTGTTTCGCCGGCTTGCTGATGGCTGATCCCGGCGTCCAGGCAACCGGCCCCGGTCCCATCGCCCGGCCGGACGGGGAACACGGCGTCCGGTTGGAGAAAAGCCGGATGGTGCCGATGCGGGACGACCAGGATGGCGATGCGCACATGTTCGCCTCCCACGGCCGCCTCGATAAACGCAAGCACGCCATCGGCGGTATCGTGGTCGCGGGGGCGGGCTATCTTGCCTCGTCGTTCTTTGACCACATCCCGATGATCGTCGCCTGCCGCATCTTCGCCGGCATCGGCGCCGGCTGCGCCATGGCCGCGGCCAATGCCATGGTTGCCGCCTGCGATGAACCGGAACAGGTGTATGCGTGGTCGTTCATCGTCATCACGCCCATTCAGGCGCTGAGCATTTCAGTGATGCCCTATTTCATCGAACACCGCTTGCGTTTTCCCTGAAATAGTCATATAGCTGGTCAGATGATAGATGGAACACGGTTATGAGCAGATGCTGGCAGGTTCAGGATGCCAAGGCGCGGTTCAGTGAATTTCTTTCGGCGAGTTTGACGGAGGGGCCGCAGATCGTGACGCGACGTGGGGTACAAGAAGCGGTTCTGATTCCTATCGGAGAGTGGCGCCGGCTGGAGAAAGCGGCCGGGCCCCGGGTCAAGGAGTTGTTGCTCGCACCGGTTGCCAGAACCGAAAGGCTCGCGGCGCCGCGTGTGACTGAGCGCCTGCGCCCGCCCCCGCCCTTCGACTAGCGGTGTATCTGCTCGACACGAATGTGGTGTCGGAACTACGCCGGCCCAGGCCGGACCCTGCCGTTGTCGATTGGATCGAGCATACGCCGCCTGAGCGGATCTTCTTGTCAGCAGTCACGGTGGGAGAGATCCAGGCCGGAATTGAAATCACGAGGGAGCAGGATCCGGCGAAAGCGGAAGAGTTGGAGGCATGGTTGCTACGGGTTATCGGCAGTCACGAAGTGCTGCCGATGGATGCTCGACTCTTTCGGGAATGGGGGCGCATCAAGCACCGGCAGTCCGACACGTTGATTATCGATGCAATGATTGCCGCCACCGCCAGGGTGTGCGGAATGACGGTCGCAACCAGGAACGTGGATGACTTTCGGGCGCTGGGCGTTGCGGTGATCGATCCTTTCGAAAGCGGGTAGCCCGCCCAAAACGCCGCTACGGTACTGCTTTTTCAGATTCCCGCCGCGCCACAGGCCAACGACCTCGCGGCAGTAGGGCGCGCCGCGGCAGGAAGTTGGTGAGATATGCGGGCTAGGGCGGGACGCTGTGAATCCCTGAGACGGGAGGAGCGGCGAACTGGAGACTCCCCTTGGTGACAACCCCCTTCTCGTGCAGGCTGCGATAGTAGATGTTGATCTTGAGATCAGCCGAGAATCCAGGCGAAGAACCAGATCAGGGCAGCCACCAGGGCCGAACAGGCGAGAAAGCCGACGATGCCCGAAACCGAAGGCTTCATGACTTCGAGACCGGGCAGATCGATCAGCGGATCCCGCGGAGCGGGCGCAACTCCTTCCGGAAGCGTGAGCGGCGCGACCTCGGGCTCGTCCGATGATACCGGCGTACGCAGGGTGGCATAGATCCTGTCGAGCTGCCCCTCCTCTGGGGGCCTGGTGAAGAGACTGACAACCACCATCACCGCCGCCGCGACAGACAGGTAGATCAGCATCTGCCAGGGCAGGGACAGCACGCCGTCGATGGTCATGTTCCCCGGCAGCGGGGGACAGAGACCGCGCCGTTGTAAGAAAGCGCGACCAGAGGTTCATGCGTACGGGCGTCGCACTTGCCAACTATCGCTATTGTTCAGCGCGCCCCATGGCATCCTTGGCGTTCACGCTGCGGCGCCGGGGGGGGGCATATCATCCGTACCGGCGTTTCATCTCGGCAACCGATTCGCGGACCAACTCTTCGAGCACATCCGGGTCGATATCCTCCAGTTTGTTCAGATAAAGGCAGGATCTACCGGTCCGGTGCTTGCCGAGCCTGGCGAGCAGAGACTCGTAGCGGGCGAATCCGGGCATGATGTAGAGAACCAGATTCCGTTTGCGCGGCGCAAAGCCGACGACCGGCCAATCGCCCTCGCGGCCGCTGGCGTAGGTGTAGTGGTAGCTGCCGAACCCAACGATACTCGAACCCCACATCTTCGGCGGCTCGCCGGTGATTTCCCGCATCAGGTCGAGCACGCGCCGGGCATCCTCCCGGCGCCTCGGGTTCTCGACAGCATCGAGATACACATCGACATCGCCTTCGTTCCGTTTTGTCTTGAGTTCCGACATCGATCGAATATTCCGCCGCCGGCATCGGCCGTCATTATAAGCAAGAGCGGCTGTCTGGAGACGAGACTTGGCAATCGAAGGACAACGGCCACCGTTTCATCGCACACCGCGAGCGCATCGTGCCGAAACGCCAACGCGGCGACTTGGCGTTGTTTGAAAATGTCGCGGCGGTTGAGACGGCGTTGGTGGTCGAAGTGGTTGTAGATCGGTTTGTCTTGCTTGGTCTTAGCGTTCAGCTTCGATTGCCGGTGGTCGCCCGGGCGTGCAGCAATTGCGGCATGGACGCCACGAAGCCACCGTTGGTGCATCATGGGCGCATGCTCCGGGTGATCGTTGTCGTTGTAACACTTGCCTTGCCGGCCGTGGCCGCGGCGGGCTACCTGGACATTCATGTGCACACCGCCGGTATCGGCGGTGGCGGAAGCGGCGCCTTTGTCAACGACGAAATGCGCGACAGCCTGCGCTTTCCGATCTACCTGCGCGCCTTCGGCGTCAGTCTCCGGGAACTGGAGCAGGAAGGGGATGCCCTCGTCATCGCCAGGATCAGCGACCTCGTGGCAGGCTCCAAGGCCGTCGACAGGGCGGTCGTGTTGGCGATGGACGGCGTAGTCGATGCGGCGGGCAACCTCAACCGGGAGGCGACCCAGGTTTATGTCCCCAACGAATTTGTCGCTGCCGAGACGGCCCGCTATGGGAACCTCTGCTTCGGAGCGAGCGTCAATCCGTACCGCCGGGATGCCATCGACCGGTTGCGGCGTGCCAGGGCGGCGGGCGCGCTGTTGGTCAAGTGGATTCCGAACATCATGGGTATCGATCCGGCAGACCCGGCGCTTCGGCCCTTCTATAAGGAGCTTGTGGCTCTCGGCCTGCCACTGCTGAGCCACGCGGGGCGGGAACGCTCGTTTGCAACCGCGGCGGACGAGTTGGGCGACCCGCTGCGCCTGGCGCTGCCGCTTGCCATGGGCGTCCAGGTGATCGCTGCCCACATTGCCGCCGGCGGCGAGAACGAGGGCATCGGGAACTTCGAGCGTGTTCTGCCGCTGTTCGAGCGCTATCCTGATCTGTACGCGGACATCTCAAGCCTCACCCAGATCAACCGGCTTGGCTATCTCAAGCGCGCACTCTCCGCACCCGGCGTCGATGCGCGGCTGGTGTACGGCACCGACTGGCCGCTGCAGTTCTTTCCGCTGGTATCGCCGTACTACCACGCCAACCATATCGGCTGGGCAACGGCAAACACCATCGCGGCCATCGACAACTCCTGGGATCGGGATGTGGCGCTGAAGAAGGCGGTAGGCGCCCCGGAACACGTCTTCACGCGGTCAGCGTCGCTGCTGGCGGCCGAACGGTGTGATTGACGCCGTCTCCGGGGCGTTTGGATCGGCATCCCCACAGCCCCTCATCAAGCGCGATCAGCTCACGTCGCAGCCCGCCTCCGAGGGCTCGCGGAACCACGAACGGTCATCACTGCGTGAGACACTTCCTGACGGCCATGTGTGGTGGCGTATCGCCGACACGGCCTGGGCGGATCCACTCGATCCGGGTTTCACGGGACGGCAAGGCGGGCGCTGGAATCCGCCTAATAGTTTTCCCGTGCTCTACCTCAACGAAGATGTGGTGACGGCGCGGCTGAATCTCCGAGCCTTCATTGCACAATGGCCGTACGAGCCCGAAGACCTCCGCAATGAAACCGGGCCGGTTCTGGTGGGTTGCGCCTTGCCGCGCCGACAGATCGTCTGTGACGCGCACTCCCCTGAAGGTGTCCGTGCGGCGGGCCTGCCTGGCACGTATCCACTCGAAAGAGATGGCGTGCCGGTATCCCGCGCTCGCTGCCAATCCATAGGAGAAAGGATCAAGGCGGCGCGCTTGCGTGGCGTTCGCGCCCGTTCGGCTCAATCTCGCGACGGCGCAGGCCGCGAGTTGGCATGGTTCCCTGCTTCCTCTCGCAGCGTTGCGCGGCAGCTACGGGTTTTGACGTTTGCAGCGTGGTTGTGGGGCTAACGAGGCGCGGAAGGCGGCGCCCTCGAAGCGCGGGGTTTCGCAGAAGGTCTCCAGCAGGACGCGATTAGGGCGCGGATCAGGTCGATCTCGGCGGCGGAGAAATCGCGTCCGCAGTAGCGGCGGGGCGGGCCGGCGCTCGCAGTTCCGAAACGAACCGCCACAGTTGCTGCGGTTCCGCCGGGAAAACGCCCCGTTGGCCAACGATCAACTTCGCCGGGACTCGATGCATGGAGCCTTCAAGTACTCGAATCGCCCTGTTGATAACGTGGCAGCGGCACCAGCGGTGGGAATCCATGCGCTCCGTTTCGATGCGCGGGTTCCGGAGGGCGCCGACGTTTGCCGCGTTGCCGAGCTGTCAGCGCCTGCTGCACCAGAACGCCGCAGCGGCCTCGGCGAGGGGTGGCGCATGCTTGAGATCGCAAGCCCATCGCGGATTGTCAGGTGACCTGCTGCGGTCTTGCCATGATCGCATTCCGGAGGTGTGGGGTGCGAATTGCTATTCAAGGCACCGATGCGGAGTTGATCGTCATATGTTGCGAGAAGTGTTCTGGCTTGATTACGATCCGGCGCCAATGCGTGATCTCTTCGTTCTTTTCGTTCACTTGGCCGTAACAGCCGTCCGTCTTATGCGGCCGGGCGGCGCTCGCGCCATCGTCGCCGAGTCTTTGCTTCTGAAGCAGCAGCTTCTGATCGTCACGCGTTCCCGGCCCCGGGCACCGGATCTGCGTTCACTCGACCGAATCATTGCAGGTCTATGCGCACGCTTGTTGCAGAAGACGCGCATACAACGTTGTGCAATCGTTCTGAAGCCCGCCACGATACTGAGCTTTCAGCGGTTGCTGGTGAAGCGTAAGTACAGGGAGTTGTTTTCGCCCAAACGGCGCGGACGACCGGGGCCAAAGGGCCCCTCTGCCGCGTTGGTTGCGGCCATCGTGGAAATGAAGCGAAAGAACCCGCAGTTCGGCTACCAACGGATTGCCGATCAGATGGCCTTGGCTTTCGATGTCCCTGTGGACGAACACCTGGTACGGCGTGTGCTGGCCAAGCACAACCGGCCGGGTCCCGGCTCCGGAGGTCCGTCCTGGCTGACCTTTCTCGGTCACAGCAAGGACAGTCTCTGGAGTGTCGATCTGTTTCGCTGTGAGTCGTTGATCCTCAGGACGCATTGGGTGATGGTTGTCATGGACCAGTTTACGCGTCGCAATCTCGGATTCGCCGTGTGTCAAGGTTCGCCGGATGGACTGTCGGTTTGCCGGATGCTTCGGCACATTGTTCTCGGTTCGGCCCCCCCCAACCTACTTGAGTTCCGACCACGATCCCCTGTTCGAATACCACCGCTGGAAAGCCAATCTGCGGATTCTGGGAGTGAAAGAGGTCAAGTCGGTTCCCTTCGTACCGCTTTCACACCCATTCGTGGAACGTCTGGTTGGAACGGCCCGGCGCGAATATCTCGACCAGATGCCGCTTTGGAGCGCCCAGGACCTCGAACGAAAGCTGAACTCGTTCCAGGAATATTACAACCGTTATCGGGTGCATCAGGGGCTCAAGGGACAAGTACCCGACCCGAGAGCTGGCAGCGAAGTCCAGCCAGGGGTTTGCCTCAATGACTACCGCTGGAAATCTCACTGCCGCGGCTTGTTTCAACTACCAGTGGCGGCTTGAATTAGAATTCGCACCCCACAGGTTGCTGAACCCAAAAAATCGCGGAGCATTTGGGGTTGGTTCACACCGCTGACAGGTTCATCTCCAGCTTGCATTCGCCGACGATCCGTCGGATGAGCATTGTGACGATGTCGTACAGTGGGCCATCGACCTCGTAGTCCGCACCGACGGCGAATTTGGCGCGATTGTGCACCACCAGCTGCTTGGCGGTCTCCTTCTTGCTCCTGTCGTCGGAAGTTCTTCTCTTACCCGAAATCCTGGGGGGATAGACCGCGATCGAATATCCGCCCTGGTAATTCACCATTTTCATCGCTGGGACGTCGGTTTCGCCGTCTCCGATGTAGATCATTCTCGAGAAGGGACGGGGTCGATCTTTTTCGGGAGTGAACTTGTTGATCTTGTTATTTTCCGAACTGTTTAGGATCCCTTTATTGATCCGAAAGAGATACTGTGTCTTCGTCGTGTAGTTGACGGACCGGGCGGCGAACTTGGGTACGTCCTCCGGAGTGTAGCTGAAGCCCGAAGCAAAGACGTGAGTGAACGCCTTCGCGATGGGGACCCTTCGATCATCTCTTTCAAGCCAGACGAGATCACGTAGTGCTCGACTGTCGCGCCCTGCTTCCTGCAGTAGACGTTGATGGCGTCGAACCAGCTATCAACGCCTGGAAACAGTTCGAGGCCTTTCGAGCAATCCTAAAGTAACCGGAGCGCGCGGATTTTTGCACTCTTGGCGCCATTTGTCCCGATTTCGGCAAGCCGTACCGGTTCTCGATGGCTCAAGACAAGGTCGGCGATGCTACAGCACGCTGCGAGTTGCTGTTGCTTGCGGAAACGGACACTTTGTTTCATTGCGTGTTTTCTTGACGCCGGGGGTTGCGGACAGCTTCGTGACCGCTTCCCTGCGGGTGAGTTCGTTTTTTTCGGACAGCAGTGAGAAGAGGCATTCAATCAAGCAATACGGCCACGTTTCCTTGATTGGTCGCCACGCCGGTTCGTACTTGGGCTCACCCCGATCACGCAGCCTGGCCGACGGTCACGCTCACCCGCTTCCCCAGCTGGCGCAACGCGTGGTCAATAGTGATGGCCTTCGTGGCGTGGTCGGGATTCAGCATGCGCCGCACCTCGCTCTCGGCAACGCCAAGATCACGGGCAAATCCGCGTTGCGATACGCCAGCCTCGCGGAAAGCGCCGTAGAGGGCTGCCTTCAGCGCAATCGCCACCGATGGGACGATGAGGGGCCGACGCCCGGCGGCTTCGGCAAATCCTTGCCCTCACGCATCGTGACGGCGATCAGTTCCCGAAGCAGATCCCGGGCCTCTGTCAGCGCTTCTTCCTGGGTCGCCCCGTCGGTCGCACCCCACCCGAAGTCGGGGAACGTAATGACGTAGCGTCCGTCTTCATCACGCTCGATTCGGGCGGGATAGTCGTAGGTGTCAGACATTGGTTCGGTTCTCCATCTCTAGGGCATCTCGCGCACGTCGCGGCTTAGAAATCATCCTTCTCGATCCCCAGGTCACCGAGCATTTTGGCGAGCAGTCCCTTGCCGATTTCTTTCTTCCGGTCCTTGACGGTCGTCTTGCGGTCGCCCGGCGGATAGGAACTATAACCGATGTCTTTCGCGATTGAGGCAAGGACTTGCGGGGCTCTGCTGTCGATGGATAGGTTGCCGCAACGTGGTGAATCCTTGGTGAATGGTGCTGCACGAGCATTAGGCCTCGAACGTTCTGAAGCGCGATTGAGTGAATTTCCGTACCAGGCCGAATGCGGCCCTGGGCGGACGCCCATGCGATCAGATGGTGGTGGTCTGCGGTAAAGCGGGTGGTGCACGCGCCACCCGCTTGAGCAGGGCTTCGCGGCGCTGGACATGCGCGAGGATGTGGCGGATCAGCGGCGGGTCCTCGATGCTGGCAATGACTCTGAGCTTCCCACCGCAGTCCGGGCAGGTCTCGATATCGATGGCAAATACGCGCTTCAGTCGCCGCATCCAGCTCATCGGGGCGGTGGGTTGGTCGTTGTCTACTTGGCCGCGGGGCCGGTGCGGCACGATGCGGGCGCGGTGTTTGCGGTTGGGTGCGAACACCGCGTGGAAGCGAGTGAGGTTGAGGCGCGGCCTGGGCGCCAGAGCAGCCCGTCTGGCAATGAAATCCAGCGGTTCCAGTACAACAGGAGTCGAGCCGTCACGGCAGGGACGCTTGTATGGGTAGACGACCCGGCCTCGGCGATCCAGTGATAGTCGTTTGGTGGCAATCGGTGGGCGCGTGATGTAACGGCACAGGCGTTCCAGCTTTGATCGCTGATGCGCTTCGCACACGGTGGCGGCGTGCGGGGAAAAGCCGGCCACCTGGGCCAGTAGGCCGCAACCCGTTGAATCGTCCACCGGCGCTACGCTGTAGAGGGTGAGGGCTTTACGCCCTGCATGGGGAGTTGATACAGAAGCGTCTGTTCCGGCCGGTGCCGGTGGTAGCCAAAGGCTGATTGAGCCGATACAAGTAATGAGACAGACACCGACCTGGTGAACCAGGCAGGTTGGGCCTTTCACGGTGTGCCTGGGAGGCCAGGTTGTCATCAGCGAATCGAGCGCCCGTGCGTAGCAAATCTCCGCGCCCGCCAGATGTTTCTTACAGCTCAGCTCACCGCTGGTTGCCTGAATCCAATCGCCTCGGCCCAATGGGCTTGGCCGATGTTCCGTTCACCATCCAGATCCGCAATCGTCCGTGCCACTTTCAACACCCGCTGGCATCCGCGGGGGGACAGGCTGAGTTGCTCGGGGACAAGGGCTGGAAAGGAATGGGCGATTGGTTGGGCACGGCGACAAGCTCTACAAGGGGCCCGCGGCCCGGAACATTCGGGGCAGGCTGAGGCTCGATGGCTTGGCTTGCGTCTAGGGTTAGACGACTGTCCTTGAGGATACGGCAGAGATGGCGAACGAGCCGGCGTCGGCGCCCGGTCCGCATTCCCGGTTCAAGGCGCCGGGCCTGCGCACCGTTGCCAGGTTGAATCCCGAAAACTGGCTGAATGCCGCGGAGCGGCGTCTGGTCGACGGCGGCATCGATGCGGTAAAGATCGGCCCGCTGGCGGCGGACCTGAATGTCACCCGGGGCAGCTTTTACTGGCACTTCCGCGACCGGAACCACCTGTTACAGGCACTGCTGGCGCGCTGGCAGGCGCAGAGCCACGAGATGTTCCACCGCCTGGTCGGCGGGAACGGGGCAACGGGCATGGAAGAGTTCGTGCGGCTGGTGCACCTGTGGATCGGCGAGTCGGACTTTCATTCACCTCTCGAATCCGCGATGCGCGATTGGGGACGTACCTCCGAAGAGGTGGCTGCGGTCGTCAAGGCGGTGGACGAGGAACGCATCGCCTACATCAAGCGCATCTTACCAACAACTTTTCTTGCCGGCGTGCGGATGAACGTCGGATCGGTAACATATTGATTATATTAGAATAGCACAGGAGAGATCTCAAGGCCGAGTGACCCTCCAGTCGCCAGAAGCACGCTTGGCCGAGAATCCCTAGCGGCGATTCCACGCGTGCAGCATATTCCAATAAGAAGGTGAGCCTAAACTCTGGGGTTGGGGAGTGTTGAAAGAGGCACGGCGGTGGTCGTGCCGAGTAGCGTTTTCCATGGGTTGTCCACGGACGCGATCCTCCAAATCGTAAAGCGCCGGTGGTCAGGCCGTGGAAAACGCGGTCTTGGTTCGCTCAAGCGGCCGCATGGCCCCGGCCGATGGCATGGAACAGTCGGTCGCGGGCCGCGTTGAGGGCGCGCGCGGCCTGCAGGTCGCTCCTGGCGTGTGCCTCGGCGTCCAGGTCCGCGAAGGTGACGCCGGGTTTCAGATGGGTCTCGGCGTTCGGTAACGAGCGCAGCTTGTCGTAGGGCGTACGCACGTCCCGTGCTCGGTAGACGCGCCGGATCCGGCCGTTGGCGTCCTCGCGCTCCGAGGCGAACAGGCACGGCCGGTGGTAGTTGAGATACGGCGACAGGTGCTCCCGGGTGAACGCGTCGACCCAGGGCGCAAACTGCTGCGGGATGTGCTCGTGGCCGAGGAAGCGGCGCACGACGTTGGCGTTCTTCCCTTCGACGAGCGCGTTGTCGGTGGAACGCCTCGGGCGGGACTTGGTGAACTCGCGGACGTGCAACTTGTTGAGCAGCGCCGCCACGGTATGGTTGATGTACTCCGAGCCGTTGTCGGCGTGGAAACCGAGGACGACGAACGGGAACAGGCCGAGCAGGGCCTCGAGCAGCGGCGCGAGAAAACGCTCGGAGATCGCCTCGACGGCGCCGACGAACTCGTACTGGGTGACCTCGTCGACGATATTGACCAGATACACGCCCTTGGCGCCGTCCCGGTCGCCCTGGTGGACGGTGTCGACGCGCAGGAAGCCGGACCGGCCATCCGGCCGCGGGGCGCGCCGCTCGCCCACCGCCACCGATCCCGCCCGCGTTCCGACGACCACGGTGCGCTGCGTCCGGTAGGTCCGCGAGCCGCGCAGGTTGTAGATGTGGCTCGCCGAGATGCCCGCCAGGCGCTCGAAGCGCACCTCGCCGAAGACGTGGAACTCGCGGTACAACACGACCCGCGTCGCTAGACCCGACATCTGGCCGAGGTCCGCGTCCACCCGCGCCAGCAGCCGCACGTCGGCCGGCGTGTAGACCCGCTCGAAGGGCCGGCCCTGGTTGCCGTCGCGGCGGTCGGCCACCCGCCCCGTCTTGCGGTGTTGGCCGATCAGCCGGGTGATCTGGGCGCGCGAGTAGCCGGTCGTCTTCGCCAGAAAGCGCTTGACCAGCGTCTTCGACGGCCTGTCCAGGGCGTAATAGCCGAGCCGCGACAGGCTGCGCGCCACGAACTCGTAGGCTCCCGTCCGATCGGTGGGTTGAAAATCCACAGGCTCGCTTGCCTCGACAAAGGTGGCGACCTGCCCAATGGTGCGAATGCGCTCGATTTGGAGTGTCACGATCATCTCCCGATGATCTCCGACACCCCACGTTTAGGCTCACTTTGCGTTGGAATCGCATCTCTACTTCAGGCTCATCTTGCGTTGGACAAGGCTCGTGCTTTACGTCCACCTCAAGGTGATGTAGAGTTGCCGACCGGTTTGTCCGGGATGATGGAACTCACCCGACACCGCTACTTTCAACACTGATGAGCTACTTTTTGCACAACTGCTGAACGCCTACACGGTCGAATACTATTCAAAGTCCTCTCCCACAAGGAGAGCAAAGCATTACTCAGCGCCTTCGCGGCCAAACAACTAGACAAATCCAAGTAACCCACTAATTTTCACGATGATACAAGACAATGGAGAGCACAATGTCATCGACAATAGATGGCGATGTGTTGGTCAAGGCGTTGGTCCTTGCTGGCACAGGGTTGCTGTTCCTTGCCGCCGCGGTGGTGGTTAAAGGAATCGACCTTGGCGAGTTAGTCACAACGCCCGATCAATAGCCAAAAGCACAGGAGCCGCTAGCAGATGCAAGGTATCTTGCGCCAGCGGCTTTCTGTATCAGGCTTCTGTATCCAGGTCCTGGACCATCGCCGAATCAAAACAGCGGATCCGCTATCATCAGCTACCCCTCGACCTCCTCGATCCGCTGCAGCGTGGTCTCACCCGCCGGCCGATTCCCGGCAACCAGGGCTCCCGCGAGCCGCGGGATGCGCACCAGCTAAACCGGACGCTAATCAAGCGGCCGGGAGGCGGTTCGATAGTTTTCCGATCAGCTTCAACCGTCCCCGTTCGGGTCCTCGAAAAGATCGCGGGTCGGGTTGTATATCTCGGTGTCCTCTTCGTCGATGGATGCCAACAGAGCCTCCAGAGCTGCACGCCTGGTGGCCTCGTCATGCGGCCGGCCGGCCAGGGGCGCCCTCGATCCACTGCCATGCAGCCAGACCGGGCAGTGGGGATCGGGGCAAAGCTCCAGGTCCGCGTGGTAGCCGTCCGCGTCCGTCCATTCGAGCAGGCGCACCGAGCGCGGCCGTGCCGGTATGTGCGAGAGACCGCAGCGCGGGCAGTCGCCAGGGCTGCGCGGCCGCTGCCGGCGCCGGTGCGCGCGCTTGGGCGCCCTTGGCGGAGCCCAGAATCCCCATGATGATGCGGGGGTCAGTCACTCGTTTCGCCTCCGAGCCTCGACGTTCTCCACGGCCCGGGCCGTCAGGCCGACGGCAAACACAAACGCATCGGCCAGGCTTGGCATTCCAGATTGGCCCAGCCCAGCGAGATAGCGCCGGATCGCATGGAGCGGGTCGATCTGATCGCTCTGAATCCATATCGTGCTGCTCATCTGGCCGGGCGCAGCCGTGCCGTTGTCCCCGCCTTCCGGGGGATGCCGTCGTCCACGTTTCTACGTCCAAAAAACGTGACTGCCTGGCGGCTATCATAGGCGGCGGGCACCCTTGCGGGGCACCCCCCCTTGGGACAGGTGGTTGCAATATTTCTGGTTGTCCCGGGGCGGACTGGGTCAAGGGATTCCAGGGGGAGATCGGGGGGCACTGGGGGCAGGTGGAGATCCAGGGGATTGCGGGGCGGCATACGGTTGCCTAAAGCCCCAGCGACGCGGTTAGGTATTTCTCCCCACCCCTTGCTCGCACGTAACCGCCCGACTTCATGTCAGTCGTGGACAACGGTACATCTATCCAGCAACATGACGCCAGCCTTCGGAAGTCTAATAGGGTGAAACCCAGGTGCTCTCTCGATTGTCCGCGATCAGCGCATCCCTTATGGCCTTCGAGGACCTACGGTTTTGTGGTTTGGTGTCTGGACGAACAGGATTCTAAATCTTGGCTGACATAGCGCGGCAAAACAACGTGATCCGAGTGTCTGGTGCGCTGTTGGATCAAGATCTACGCTATCTACTCTCGCAAATTTTTCAGGTACTTGAGAAGTCTGGATACCCGGACATAACACTGGATTTTTCCAGCTGCGAAAGAGCCTTTGCGAGCAACATGCTTGCCATATGCGCTCAAGCGATTGCCTACAGGGAAGCCAACATCGACTTCGAATTGATTGCTCCTGGTGACACACGGTTAAAGGGTCTTTTCCAGAACTGCAATTGGGCGTACCTCATCGACCCAAAGCGCTACGCGCCCTCCACCTTTAAGGGCTACACCCACGTTCCAGCAACACACTATCAGTCGCCGTCCGAGCAGTTTCGTGCCGTAGATCGGATAGTCAACGCCATGCTCGGTGCAGTTACGGAAATGGCGCGATCCGACTTTGGGGCTTTTGAGTGGTCGATCAACGAGATCATGGACAACGTACTAACTCATTCTGAATCCCAGACGGGGGGGCTCGTACAGGTATCGACGTTTCAACAGAAGCGGAGGGTAATTCAATTTATCGTCGCAGACGCGGGCCTTGGTATCCCTGAGACCCTCAGGGAAGGTCACCCGGAAATCACTTCAGATCCTGATGCACTTGATAGGGCTGTTAGGGAGGGTGTCACTCGGGATAGATCTGTAGGGCAAGGGAACGGCCTATTCGGCACGTACCAAATTTGTAGCAACTGTCATGGTCGCTTTCGGCTCGACTCAGGGCATGCGAGCCTCAAATACTACGATGACACCCTCCATGTTTACCCATCTCAGATTCCATACAGCGGGACGTTGGTCGTCGCCGAGATTGATTTTTCAGATCCGGGGCTGCTAGGTGCCGCTCTTCGGTTTGGGGGAAAGCAATACCGTCCTACAGATGTAGTTGAGCTCAACTATGAGATCGAAAACAGCGAGAGGATGAAATTCCTTCTGAAGGACGAGGCTGAATCTTTCGGTAGTCGCCCAGCGGGAACTCCGGTTAGGAACAAGCTGGCCAACCTTCTAAGAATGGGCGCGACCAAGGTCTATGTAGACATGAGGGACATTCCCATCGTATCCAGCAGTTTCGCCGATGAGGTATTCGGAAAGCTCTTCGTTGATTTGGGGCCAATCAAATTTGGTCAGGCAATCGAGATGGTAAATGCTGAGCCGACAGTAGCTCATTTGGTGGATCGCGCAATCATGCAGCGCATCACTGCCTCCGGCCATTAGCATGTGACCTCCACTGTAGAGCTTTACGCCCGATTGTTTTGCGCGACATCCGGCATGTCGAGCTGGAGCGGTGCCCCTGGGATGCTGCCCGAACGTGGAATCGGACGGGGGATTTCCTTGGCCGAAATGGGCGCGCTCGGCTCCCGCTGACTGCTGCATCCGCTGCGATTGACGTGCCGATCAGGGTGTCCCCGCGAGGGCGGGGCGAAGAAGGCGATCGCGGACGGACGGTGACGACTCTGAGCTGCGCGTCACGGCCAATCGGGACGATAACGATCAGGGACCCCAAGCAAGAAACACATCGATTGTAGACCACAGATCAATGTGACATCGCACTTGTCAGCCAGTTTGCGCGCACCTTCGGTGAAGTCGGATGCCGAGCTGATCACGTACTTTGCTGCGGCACTTGATTGCGACTCGGCCCAGTCGACGATTTGCCTGACCGCAGCCTCGTCGTTCGGGTCGATACCCTGCTTCCACTTCACCTGCACCGCGATCTTGCCTGGCAGAAAGAGGCCGTAGCTCGCGGGGGGCGCCACCACGATGTCGGCATCTCCACCTTGCCCATCGTGGTGTCGGTGGTACTCGATCTCGTATCCTTGATCACGGAACGCCTGTCTGACGGCTTCTTCGAATCGCAGCCCATTCCATCCGCGCAACTGTTCTGCTAGGACTTCGGCAGCCACCTTGAAGGCGTGGTCCGCAGCCGCTCCGGTCAGGACGCTTTGAGGTTGCGCCGTCAGGGAACTCGGTCGCTTCAGGAGGTTTCTGGCGGCGGCCAGATGCTCCTTGCTGTAGCAGAACGAAACCGCCGGTCGGTGATTCGCCCTGGCAAACAGCCCGGACACCAGGAATGCATCGTTGTCTGCCCGGTAGTCAAACGTCTGCACACTGTCAGGGTCGACCGGTATCACGTGCCCGAAGTCTTTTGGCCCGGTCGAGAGTTCGAATCGATACTCCTCGCTCACGCTCGCGATTGTAAACTGGTTCCATTTGGGCATTTTCGGCACCACCACGATATCAAGCGGCCCGACCTCCAGCATTCTGCTCAGAATGGCGAATCGCATCGGACTTGGATTTCCCCAGTTTTCATGTCGCTTATGGGCCGCTTCCCAGTCCACCTTTCCGACTCGTTGTCCGTCCGACTTCACCAGCGCAAGCCCCGGGGCGCCCCACCCCTGCCGCAGCCGCCCGCTGACCAGTTCGCTGTAGAGCCAACCATCATTTTCATCTGTGCGAAAGACGGTAAACCAATCGTGCTTCTCAGCCATTCCCATTGCTCCACGCATATTATGGTTCGCGCGATTGTCCGCTGGCCGCCGCGGCGAAACAACCGAGAGTTCAAGATCTACGGGTTTGTTCCGGGAACAACGATTGGCCAAACAACTGGACCGAAGCTTGCCGGGAGAAGGCCATCGCCAACCGCCGCGAGCTGCAGGCGTTCAACGACGGCTGGCGTCTCGACGCGATCCGCGACGCCCGGGCACTCGGGCTCCCGTGACGACAAACGGCGAACGCGTTCAACGAACTCGGCCCCGGTTGCCGCGGCGAACGAAAAGAGCGCAGTGCGGACAGGCTCAATTATACCAGGCGCAGATTGGCGAGGTGATTTAGCGGCAACTCTTGACTTGAGCGGGGTGATCGCGGAAAAGGCACCGCGATTGCATCTCGATATCGCCCTGGCCATTTTCGCTGCGTCCAGGTTCGTTGGCCTGGGACTGGAGGGAGTTCTTCATGGACCCGAACGCTTACAATCTTTTGCGGAATCGGCCGGCAATCGAAAAATTGCGGG
This sequence comes from Candidatus Azophilus sp., assembly GCA_965220425.1. Lineage (GTDB taxonomy): Bacteria > Pseudomonadota > Gammaproteobacteria > Pseudomonadales > Azotimanducaceae > Azophilus. The sequence goes on from OZ244830.1 coordinate 2,988,837, forward strand.
AGGGCGACATTGACCTGCTACTGTGCTCCTAGTGGTCCAACAACTTTGAAATGATCAGTATTTCATGTAAACTCTCAAGTAGGTGGTCTAACCTATTAATAGCTGAGGATTTTGATACGGTGAAGATATACAAGGTAACGTTAGCGAGCGAAGAGCGGGCCATGCTAAAGGAACTGGTGTCCGTGGGCAAAGCCGCCGCCCGTAAAATCACGCACGCCCGGATACTGTTGCTGGCGGATGGGAATTCGGACGACGGCAAACAGACTGACGATGCTATCGCCAAGGCGTTGCAAGTCGGCACGGCAACCGTCGCTCGCGTTCGCCGCCGTTTTGTGGAACAAGGACTTCAATCGGCGTTGAATCGCCAGTTTCAGCACAACCGGAGAGCCAAGAAATTGGATGGCGAGGGCGAGGCTTTTCTAGTGGCGACGGCCTGTTCGGCGGCGCCAGCGGGACGCAAATCCTGGACATTGAGGTTGTTGGCGGACCGCCTGGTCGAATGCGACATCGTCGACTCCATCAGTGCCGAGGCGGTGAGACGGACACTAAAAAAAACGAACTTAAGCCTTGGTTGAAAGAATGCTGGTGTATTCCGCCGAAACGCAATGCCGACTTCGTCTGCGCGATGGAAGACATCCTGGAAGTCTATCAACGTGATTTTGCTGAGAACGAGGTGCTGGTCTGCATGGATGAAACCAGCAAGCAACACATCAAGGAAACCCGCACGCCAGCACCGACACGGCCGGGCGATCCGGCGAAATACGATTACGAATACGAACGCAATGGCGTCAGCAACCTGTTCATGCTGTGCGCGCCGCTCGAGGGTTGGCGGCATGTCAAGGTGACGGATCGTCACACGAAGGTGGATTGGGCGGAGTTGATCCAGGAATTGGTGGATGACCATTACCCGGGAAAACGCAAGATCGTGTTGGTCATGGACAACTTGAACACCCATAAATTGACCTCGCTATACGAAGCCTTCGACCCGGCGCAGGCGCGCCGGATCGCCGAGCGGCTGGAGATTCATTTCACCCCCAAGCATGGCAGTTGGCTGAACATCGCTGAAATTGAAATTGGCGTCATGGCGCGGCAATGCCTCGATCGCCGCTTGGGAAACCAACAAATCTTGAGAAGTGAAATTGACGCATGGCGAAAACAGCGCAACGAGGAAGCAATTTGCGTCAACTGGCGACTCACAACGGATGATGCACGCATAAAGCTGAAGTCACTTTACCCATCAATACAAAGTTGACAGAGTACTAGTTGCACGTCACCGGGCCGTTGCGCCAGTTGTTCGCCGGCCTCTGGGACGCCGAGGTCGACGGATTCGAGGGGGCGTGGGTGTCGCACGACGACGAGGACGGCGAGTCGGACCTCGTTGTCGCCTTCAAGAGCGACACTACCACGCTGATTCTCCTGATCGAGAACAAGGTGGCCGCTGAATTCCAGCCCGAGCAGCAACGCCGCTACCGTGCGCGTGCCGAGCGGTGGCAACAAACGGAACCTTACCCCGAAGTCAAAACCGATCTTGTGGGCGGATAGGAACTATAACCGATGTCTTTCGCGATTGAGGCAAGTACTTGCGGGGCTCTGCTGTCGATGGATAGGTTGCCGCAACGTGGTGAATCCTTGGTGAATGGTGCTGCACGAGCATTAGGCCTCGAACGTTCTGGAGCGCGATTGAGTGAATTTCCGTACCAGGCCGAATGCGGCCCTGGGCGGACGCCCCTGCGATCAGAGGGTGGTGGCCTGCGGTAAAGCGGGTGGTGCACGCGCCACCCGCTTGAGCAGGGCTTCGCGGCGCTGGACCTGCGCGAGGATGTGGCGGATCTGCGGCGGGTCCTCGATGCTGGCAATGACTCTGAGCTTCCCACCGCAGTCCGGGCAGGTCTCGATATCGATGGCAAATACGCGCTTCAGTCGCCGCATCCAGCTCATCGGGGCGGTGGGTTGGTCGTTGTCTACTTGGCCGCGGGGCCGGTGCGGCACGATGCGGGCGCGGTGTGTGCAGTGGGGTGCGAACACCGCGTGGAAGCGAGTGAGGTTGAGGCGCGGCCTGGGCGCCAGAGCAGCCCGTCTGGCAATGAAATCCAGCGGTTCCAGTACAACAGGAGTCGAGCCGTCACGGCAGGGACGCTTGTATGGGTAGACGACCCGGCCTCGACGATCCAGTGATAGTCGTTGGGTGGCAATCGGTGGGCGCGGGATGTAACGGCACAGGCGTTCCAGCTTTGATCGCTGATGCGCTTCGCACACGGTGGCGGCGTGCGGGGAAAAGCCGGCCACCTGGGCCAGCAGGCCGCAACCCGTTGAATCGTCCACCGGCGCTACGCTGTAGAGGGTGAGGGCTTTACGCCCTGCATGGGGAGTTGATACAGAAGCGTCTGTTCCGGCCGGTGCCGGTGGTAGCCAAAGGCTGATTGAGCCGATACAAGTAATGAGACAGACACCGACCTGGTGAACCAGGCAGGTTGGGCCTTTCACGGTGTGCCTGGGAGGCCAGGTTGTCATCAGCGAATCGAGCGCTCGTGCGTAGGAAATCTCCGCGCCCGCCAGATGTTTCTTACAGCTCAGCTCACCGCTGGTTGCCTGAATCCAATCGCCTCGGCCCAATGGGCTTGGCCGATGTTCCGTTCACCATCCAGATCCGCAATCGTCCGTGCCACTTTCAACACCCGCTGGCATCCGCGGGGGGACAGGCTGAGTTGCTCGGGGACAAGGGCTGGAAAGGAATGGGCGATTGGTTGGGCACGGCGACAAGCTCTACAAGGGGACGCAAATAGCAAGGCAACGACCCAGGGCATCGAGATCGACGGACGCTGGGCAGCGGCCGACTGGCTGCAGTTCGCCGGATCGCTGGCCATCCTGGATGCGGAATACGACAGTTACGACAATGCGCCCTGTTCAAGGACGTCCCAGGCCGCGGGCATGACGGTCTGCGATCTGTCCGGGGAGGCGCTGCCGTTCGCCCAGGACGTATCGGCGAACCTGTCGGCGGACCTCGACGATCCGTTGAGCGACGCGTTGCGCCTGGTGGGCGGTGTCGTGGTATCCATCGGCGACGACTACTTCTCCGATACCACCCTTGAAGCGGACCTGAAGAGCGATTCCGTGACCAAGGTGGCGGCGCGCCTCGGCATCGCGGATGCGAACGATACCTGGGAGATTGCTGTCTCCGGGCTGAACCTGACCAACGAGAAGGTGATTACGGGCAGCAACGTGCTGTTCGGATACGACATCGCCTATCTCGGCGCACCGCGCACCATAATGCTGCAGGGGTCCTACAGATTTGGGGGCGATTAGCCGCCGCGACTTCGTCAATGGGGCGCTCGTCGGCGCGGGCGCATCGTTGCTTTCGGCGTGTGCGCCGGCAGACCGGATTGAGCGCCCCAGCCGCCCCCTGACACCACCCGGGATGACCTGGCTATGCGGCGGGAGACGCCTACTATTACGACCGGCTCGGGGTCCCCCGGCAGTTCGACTACAGTCCCCCGGCGGGCGGCGCCGAGTCGATTCGCTTCGGCAACGACAACTACGGCTTCCTGTACTGGTTGCAGGACCGCATCGACATACCCTGTTCATCGGCAACGACAGCACGCTGCTCGAGCGCTATCGGCAAGCCGGCATCAGCCGGGTGCAACTCACCTACAACCGCACGGTTCCGGCGGGAACGGGCTGCATGGAGCCTCGCGACGGCGGCTTGACGCTATTCGGCAGGGAAGTGGTGGAACGTCTGAACGAACTCGGCATGCTGGTCGACACCGGCCACTGCAGTCCGAACACCGTGATCGATGCCGCGGCTGTGTCGAGCAAACCGATTGCCTGTTCCCACGCCGGTCTGCGTTCCGTTGCGCCCGCCATCCGGCGTACGCAACCGGACGCGGCGCTCAGGAAACTGGCCGAAACCGGGGGAGTTTTCGGGGTGGTCAGCTTCCCCGGGACACTGGTGAACGCAGACTGGTGCACCGTCGCCGACTATGCCGCCAACATCGAAATTGCCGTCAACCTGATGGGCATCGAACACGTGGGGTTCGCCATGGACCACGTCACCGGAGCCTCCCTGCAGGAGATACTGACGGCCCCGGAGTGGCCGCGACAGGCGGCGAAGGATGTCGGCGTCACCTTCTGGCCCTGGTCCGACGGGCATCTGGGCCTGGAAAACCACACCGGCTACCCGAACCTGACCCGCGCCCTGGTGGCCAGGGGATACAAGGACGATGACATCCGTAAGATCATGGGCGGCAACTGGATCAGGCTGATTCGGGATACCATCGGCTGATACGCGGCCTCGCGATGGAGCCGGGTTCGAGGCGGGCCGTTCAGGCTACAAAACGTTCCGCCTCGCCGAGCACTTCGCGGACGCGAAATTCGAACACCTCTCTCAACCCCTCGCCGGCGAACGCCGTCCGCCATTGGCTTTCCGGGAGGAAACGTCGCATTTCATTGGAGAACGCTGCCGATGCCACCACTTCGGCAAGCTTGGTCAGGGTATGAGACAAGGCCCGGGAATAATTTCGGATTCCGTTCTCCCGCGCCTTGGCTAGAAGCAGCGCCGCATTCACGCCGACCCTCCTGTGATCGGTCAACCAGCGAATATCCCAGATGTCGCGATATCTTGGATTGGAACGCGCCCAGACCGAATGGGGAAACGCGATCAGTTTGTCAGTGAGAATCTCTTCGAGCGCTGCGGCTCTGACTGGAAACAAACCGTAGTCTTCCGGCAGGTGGGCATAGTTCAACCGGAGTGCCAGGCGGTTCACATGCGTGTAGGAGCGCCTGTCTACTTCGATCTTGATACGTTGCGAAGGAGAATTCCTGGAGCGCTGCTCGGTAACGACTCGCGCAACCCAGCGGCTGACTGATCCGGGATCTTTGTCGTCCGATCCTTTCGGTGGATTGACAAACACCTCGAGGCCGTGCCGTTCGCCGATGTGCCGGCGAAGCACATCCTCGAGGCTCTCGAACTCGTCGCGGCCGAACTCGGCGCCACCCGAAAAATCGAGATCTTCGCTGAAGCGGATTGCTCCATGACAGAGCCGCAGGCAGGTTCCCCCCTTGAAAACCAGGTTCGTCATGAGCCCGCTGTCGCGCATCGCCCGCAAAATGTCGTAGTGGAGCATTTCCTTCTCGATAACATTGCCGCGCCCTTGCAGGTCGGGATTGCCTTCGAGAATGTTCGCAGCGAGCTCCCGGAAGGGCATGCGCGTCGCCGACTGTACTTTACGCGCCAACGCCGGTTCCCAGCCGCGCCAGGGCTTCCTGTCCCATCTCCCGCCAGGGGTCGGCATCTCCCCGGTCCCTGCGCCAGGCCGCAACAATGTCCCGGTGCTCCTCCTCATCAACCAGGTGCTGGTTGCGCCTTGCCCGCCGCAGGTCCTCCAACGCGAGGTCGGGATTCGCAATGCGCATTCTCCGGTCCTTCAGCAACTCCGTACGCTCGAGTATCTCGAGCGTCGACCGGCCCGTATGGGTAAATTCGATGCTCCCCCACGCGGTTGCGAACTCCCCCCGCCTTCCCGTGGTCATCATCGTGTAGCGCATGGGCCCCTGGCTGATCGAACCCCACTCCGCCAGCGCGCTTTCGAGGCTCAGGTAGCTCAGGCATCCCGGCCGCAACATGGCCGCCATCAGCCCCGGCCGCTCTACAACCGGACGATGCGTCGTGGCATTGATGTACAGCCCTTTCTTGACCCGCTGCAGAATACCCGCATCATGCAGGCGGCGAATCGTGTATTCGAGCGCTTTTGGATGCTGGGAGGGCAACATCGTCAGCAGGGCGTTTTTGTCGAGCAACGGAAAGGATTCCCGGTCAGCGTTAACCGCCAGGGCCTTTATGGCGTCCGCGAATTTCATTCGCTGCATCCAAACAGGATATCTAGACGGAACATTCTATAAAGATTAGGGTTTTCGTCAATCTCTTGGACTTCCTGACGGCGCGTGAGTACCCCGGATCAGCAATCCGTGCCTGAATTCGTCACGATGGTCAGCTCCACCCTTCGGACGCTACATCGGCTTCTTAGGCGTGTGCGGTCGACGACAGGGCCATGACACTAACCAGGGCGACCGGCGCCCCGCAACCGGATCGGGCCGAACCGCTGTACCATGGGCAGACACCCGGCTCCGGCGAACGTCGTATCGACAGGAGAAAGCAATGATGAAAACCCTGGTTGCTGTTGCGCTTTCGCTCGGCCTCGGGGCCGCCGGCCTGGCGCTCGCCGGCGAGGATTCCGCGCCGAGGCAGAAGCCCGTGTTCCACGCCTACAAATAGGCGCCGCCCCATCTGTCCCCCGAATGGCGGGCGTTCTACGACAGCTTCCAGCCGTTCTGGGATGTTCCCGATCCCCATGACCTCGACGGTTGGCGGGAATGGGACCGGAGCAAACAGGCGCTGTTCATCGACAAGGGCAAGGCGATCGTCGAGCAGTACGGCGCAGGCATGCGGGGGCTGTCGATGAACGGGGTGCGGGTCGTCGAGATCACGCCGCGGGAGGTGAGCGCCGCCGACTAGAGCCTGATGTACATGCACGGCGGCGCCTGGTCCTGTGGGGTGCGAATTCCTATTTTAGCCGGCTTTGAGGCGTTGACTAGGAATTCTCGCCCCAAGCCTCCGACAGCGCGGACCAGAAGCCCAGTGCACCGTCCCCCACCGCCAGCTTCGCGGGCCGCGTGAAGCTGCGCTGCTTCATGCCCAGCAGGATTTCGCGCCAGCTCTGCGTGATCACCGCCGAACTGATCGCCGGCGGCAAGGGCCTCGGCACCCTGGTGAGCTACTACTCCAACACTTTCGACCCGAACGGCGTCTTCGCCACCCTGATCGCACTGGTCATCATCACCACCGGCCTGACCGCGGCCATGTCCAGCATCGAACGGTCCATCATGAAGTGGCATGTGCCGATCTCGACGTGACGGTACAGGCGGTCTTGTGGTGTCGAGTCAATTAGACAGATCCAAAATTGTCGATTAAACTCGACAATCATTGAAATGACGAGTCGACTCGACAAATGGACGACAGGACCCTCCTTGAAATCGCTGCCACCTGGAGTTTCTGGGATCGCCAGCCTCCGCAGTCGATCACTCGAACGCTCCTCCTGCCGGAAACGCTGTCCAGCCGCACCGCGCTGGTGATTCAGGGCGTCCGCCGATGCGGCAAGTCTACGCTGCTCACCCAGTTGATCGGGCGATACCGGCTTGAAAAAAGGGATTGTCTGTTCGTGAACTTCGAGGATCCCCGTCTTGCAGGCCATCTCAGCTTTGAAGTCCTTGAACAACTTTCCCGTGCTTTCCAGGATTCAAGGCCGGAGGCGGCACGGCTCACGCTGTTTCTTGACGAGATTCAATGGGTGAATGGATGGGAACGATGGCTGCGTTCGAAGCTGGAGCGTCCGGGCCGTTTTCAGTTCGTGATCAGTGGTTCCAACGCCCATCTGCTGTCCGGCGAATTGTCCTCCGTGCTGACCGGACGCCACATCACGGTCGAACTGTTTCCATTCGATCTCTTCGAGTTCCGTAAGGTTCACCGGAACGCCTCGCTTGCGGACTACCTGCACAAGGGCGGATTTCCGGAGCCGAACTCCAGTGAGGACGGAGACCGTCTGCTGCGCCAGTATTTCATCGACATTCTGCAGCGCGACGTGCGCGAGCGGGTCGGCGCCAGGTCTTCCCTCACCCTGCGGCAGATCGTGCAGATGGTCTTCGAGTCCGCCGGCTCCGAACTCAGCCTGCGCAGAATCGCCGCCGCGAGCGGAGTAGCCGTCGAAACCGTATCTGGCTACCTTGAAGCGTGCGAGCAGGCTTACCTGCTGTTCCCGTGTCGGTGGTTCGACTATTCGGAACGTAAACGATTGCGGCGCAACAGGAAGTATTACCCCGTCGACACCGCCCTGCGGCGAGTATCCGTGACACGTACCGGCAGGGATGCGGGCAAGGCGCTCGAATGCCTCACGTTCGTGGAATTGCGGAAGCGCCACCGGGATGTGTATTACTGGCGCGCTGCCGGAGAAGTGGACTTCGTAGTCCAGACCGACGCCGGTCCCACGCCGGTCCAGGTCACCCTGGACGGGGCTACGGAACGTCACTGGCGCGCGCTCGATGCTTTCTACGAGACCTTTCCTCATGCCGCGGAAGCCCTGGTGGTCACGATGGAAAATTTCACGGACGTTCTTGCCCGCCTCGATCCCCCGGCGGCGAACTGAATACGGTCGCGGTGAAGTCTCTCACCATGGCCGCAAACCGGAAGAGGCGGATGTCGAGAACCCTCGATCTTCAGAACACCCGTACAGGGCGGCCCGGCGTTTCGGACTGATTGACGAAAAGATCGCGTTCGGTGACATCGTCCATGAGGCGGCGCCGGTTTGTGGTGACCCTTGCTGATTGCGAATCGGGCTTGACAGTTATCGTCCTATACTCTAAAAAACAAAGTACACTTTATTTAAGAGAACTTTGTTCGTTCATAAGAGGAGTAGAACATGACGGATGCCAAGTTGATCAAGGACGACCTCGCCTACGTTCGGGCAGCGGCGGAGCGTTCCGGTCCCGGCCATGTGCCGGGCATCTATTTCCTCTGGGCCGTGCTATGTCTGTGCGGATTCACGCTGATTGACCTGGTCGGGCCGGGGTCGAAGTGGATCGGCATATACTGGCTTGTCACCGGCCCGGTCGGTACCGGGCTCACCTATTGGTTTGCAGTGCGGGCGGGCCGGCGCACCGGTCAGACCGATCGTCGCAAGGGAAATCGTTGGGCAGGTCACTTCCTGGGATTCTTCGCAGCCGGTCTGCTCGGTTGCGGCCTCGCGGCGACGGGAGAGCTGAGCTGGTCCGGCCTGAGTTCGCTGTGGATTCTGTTGCTGGCGTTGACATACTTCATGGCTGGATTGCATCTTGAGCGGCATCTGGTCCCGGTTGCGGTGGCTCTCGCAGCAGGCTATGTGATTACGCTGTTCCTGCCGGAGTATCGATTCACGACGGCCGGCGTACTCGTCGCTCTGGCGCTGGCCGTGCAGGGATTGCGTGGAACCGGGAAAGGGCATGCAACGAACTGATCCGGACGTCGGCGGCCTGGAAGAACTGGAGTCGCTCAAGGGTCTGCTCGATCACCGCGTTCGGCTCGCGATCTGCATTCTGCTCGCCGAACACGATGCCATGTCGTTCAGCCGGCTCAAGCAGGTGCTCGAGGAGACGGACGGCAGCCTGGGCACGCACCTGCGCAAACTCGAGGATGGCGGGTACCTGGCCATCGAGAAGAGTTTCCGCGATCGTCGGCCGGTGACCTGGTACGAATTGACAGAGGCGGGTCGATCGAATCTCAGGAATTACGTCTCCACCCTGGCACGGTTGATCGAGCGGGTAGGCTGATACCGTGGCGCGTTCCACGCGACTGGTGAGCGTCGTTCCGGTCCACCCATCTGGCCGGGTCATCATTGGCCGAGTTCAGCGACCCGTCAAGGTCCCGAGGGCCCTCCGGGAGGCGTCCCGCTTCCGCTTGGGCCACTGCGCCACGACGCATTCATCAGGGCGGTCTCAAGCTGCCTGACCGAAGCTTCCCGTTCTTGTGCGTCTTGACGGCTCATTTTGAGTATCCGCCAACGTACCGCTGGTAAATCTTTCGCATGCGGCACATCAAGCAGGCCCCACTCGGGTTCTCCCTTCTCGAAGGACACCAGAAACCGTTTGTGCTTCTCCGACATCCGTCCGACAAGATCCGACACCAGTCTTTCGCGCGTTTCCTCCAGTGTGCGCACAGCGATCGGATTGGCGACCAGGCCTGCGAGCCCGCGTTCATACTCGACCGTCATATCGCGGAGCCTCGGCGCAAGCAGCGCGTGCAGCGGCCGCCCGTGGCTCAGCAGGTATACAACAGCCGCAGTGCGCAGGGACTCGTCGATGCCCTCGCCGGACAGCAGGTGGTGAACATCAAAGAGATCACGCGGATGTTGGCGGTCCAGCGCAGCCACGATCTTTCCTGCGTACAGGTCTGGAAAAGACGCCACCCTGGCGGTCGTCAAGCCGAATCTTTCCTCGACCGTGGGGGACACAGTCCTTGTCGCCGGCTCGTAAACACAGCCGCGCTGCACGGGCGTTGTCTCCACCTTGACTTGCGTTCCTGCGTCACGAACGAACAGTTTGGTCGCAATCTGTTCCGACTGCAGCATCCCAAATCCCACTTGGGGGCGCCGGCCTGGAATGGTCGAAACGCGAGCCGCGATACTGCGCATGGCCGCATCGATGCTCCGCAATGAATCCGCGCGCTCTTGGATGGGCAGGTAGACCAGATCAATGTCGACTGACAAGCGTGGAAGATCCCTCACAAACAAGTTGATTGCCGTTCCGCCCTTCAGGGCGAAACAGCCCTCCTGGGTGACGGCAGGCAGCAGGTGAACGAGCAATCGCACCTGCTCCAGCGCGCGTTCATCCATCGGCGGTCATTCCTGCGGGGACCGTAATCCCATAGGAGCGGTCGAGCCGTCCCCCTTGTGACAACATGCGCTTGCCGCTGCCCAGATCAACGCCGTCCAGGTCGAGGCGGGAAAACCAGGCGTGTCCGTGTCGCTCACCGAACCAAAGGAAAAGGCGCTTGGCTTTAACGCTTCGGCACGACTGCAACAACGCGCTCATTCGCTGCGGACGCAGGTTGAATAGTCCCTCCATGAGCAGGTCGGCCTGCTCGAACGTTTCCCTCCGCGGGATCTCATCAACCAGTTCGATTGCCGCCCGTTCCGGAGTCGAGAGCACAATCGGCGATCCGCCGTCGCCAACGCGCTGCCAGGTGAGCCCGGCACAAAGGGGCGCAGGGTCTGCAGCGATGTCTCCGGCGAGTGTCGTTTTCAGCATACCGAGGCTTGGCGAAACCGCGTCTTGCTCAAAAAGCCTGCCCGCGTTGTGATGGACGAAAGCCGTCGATATCGGCAGCGATTGAAGCCAGCCTGGGGGCGGCCGGTCTCCGTACAGGTGAATCTCCCGCATGCCGGCAAGTGCAACAACATGCCCGTAACCGCCAAGTTCAAGTGCGGTCCGGCCGCCAACGGCCAGCGGCCGGTCCATCACCATCTGAAGCGAAACCAGAACCTGCCGCCAATCCAGCGGCACGTCCACGCCTGCGACACCAGGCAGGCGGGCGGGCCGGCGAAACAGACCCCGCGCAACCCGCTCCAGCCAGCCGCCGGCCACGTAACGCCTGCGCAGGGAGTTTGAGTACCCCATGCGCTCGAACCACTGCGTGTCAGCCAGCAGTCCCTCTGGAAGAAGCCGCTGAAGTCGGTTTAGGTGATTTCGTGTTTGAGTACTCATGATTTCTATAATAGAAGTTTTCAGAACCGAATTGTAGGTCGGCTAGCGCACGCAGAGGCATTGTCAGAATAAAATACCCGGATCTGGCGAATCGGCGATCGCGGACTATCAGGCCGCCAGTTGGCGCCACTCGGCCAAGGCGGCTGCCCGGTGTCTTTTGTAAATGTCGCGGCGGTTGAGATGGCGATCGTGGTTGAAATGATTGTAGATTGAGGAATGCGCTGCAGTGAATTTCTGTAGGGTCTTGATGTCTCTAAACCGAGCCATCGCCCCTTCCCGCCTTCGAAACGGTAGATGCGAGTTTTCAGCTCTGTTGTTGAGCCAGCGTCCGCACTCCTGGCGTCCCGGATTTCCGAGCGCTTTCATCGCCGCTCGATACGACGGCAGCCGATCTGTGACGATTGAACCCGGTCGGCCATAGCGTTTCAACGTGCGCTTGAGGAACTTAAGCGCTGCCCGACGGTCGCGCCGTTTTGTGACGAACGCTTCAAGCACCTCGCCTTCGTGGTCGACGGCGCGCCACAGGTAGTGGCGCTCGCCGTTGATCCGGACAAAGACTTCATCGAGGTGCCACCGCCAGTTCGACCAGTTGCGCCCGTCGACCCGCCGTTTCCGGATCTCGGCGGTAAACTTGGGACCGAATCGGTTCCACCAGTACCGAATCGTCTCGTGACTGACGTCGATGCCGCGTTCGAACAGGATGTCTTCGACCTGGCGCAACGACAGTGGATAACGGATGTACATCATCACGGCGAGGCGGATGATCTCGGGCGAGGTTTTGAAATATCGGAAGGGATTGTTCATCTTCGCATCCTACGAGCGCTGACTTTACGGCTCAAGCCGGTTTTGTCTGACAGAGCCCTTCAAATGCTTATTCCACGAAAGACCAATCCGTGCGCTTGTCGTCCGGCTTGGCTGCTGCCCGATTGCCGCGGGAGACGCAGGCGGGGTTGTGCCTGTAGCCGACAAATTCGGCTCAATTCGGCTCCAGCCCTTGCGCCGGGACAGGTCGGCCATTATTGTCGCATCCCGATTTGTGGGGCGATGTCCTGCCGGCACACGGGCTCGCCCGATCGATCCACTTCCAACGTCGATTTACGTCAGGAGACTCGGTGGGAACGGAGACAGCCTTTGATGCGGCCACGGGCAGTCAGGACCTCTGGCCGTTGCTGATCTACTCGGTGCTCGTGGCCGGCGTTCTGGGAATCGTTTTCGTGGGTTCCTGGCTGCTCGGTTCCCGTACGCTGCACAGGAAGGCCACCGACATGCCCTTTGAATCCGGCATCGTTCCGGTGGGCGAAGCGGAACAGACCCGGCTCTCGGTCGAGTTCTATCTTATCGCCATGTTCTTCGTGATCTTCGATCTGGAAACCATCTTTATCTTCGCCTGGGCGGTCGCGTTCTTCGAACTGGGCTGGCGGGGCTATTTCGGCGCCGGCATCTTTATCGTGATCCTGCTCATTGCGCTGGTCTACGAATTGCGCACCGGCGCTCTCGACTGGGGCATAAAACAGCGTCTTTTGCGCCGCGGCTACGCAACCGGGGCGGCCGCCGGTACCCGGGGTAGCGCCTGAATGCAGTGGCGACTGGTGAAGACCGTGCCGGGGGCGCCCATGACCGGGCCCGACCGGGTCTACGAGGAGCAGACGGCCAAGGGCTTTCTCACCGCCAAGCTCGATGACCTGGTCGCCTGGGGGCGGGCCAACTCGCTCTGGCCATTCAACTTCGGGCTGTCGTGCTGCTACGTGGAGATGGCCACGGCGCTCACGTCACGGCACGACATCGCCCGATTCGGCGCCGAAGTGATTCGGGCGACGCCCCGTCAGGCGGACCTGATCGTCATCTCCGGCACCGTGTTCCGCAAGATGGCCCCGGTGCTGCAGCACCTCTACGACCAGCTTCTGGAACCCAAGTGGGTGATCTCGATGGGCTCCTGCGCCAACTCCGGCGGGATGTTCGACATCTACAGCGTCGTGCAGGGCGTCGACAAGTTCCTGCCGGTGGATGTCTACGTACCGGGCTGTCCGCCGCGTCCCGAAGCCTTCATGCAGGGGCTGACGCTCTTGCAGGAAGCGGTGAAGAGCCGTCCGCGGTCCTATAGCTGGCTGGTCGGCGATGACGGATCGGTCGGCAAGTACCAGCCCAGTCAGCGCGACGCCTTGACGCCGGAGCGGATGCGCGCCACGTCGCTCGAGGAGCCCACCGGCGTCGGCGACGCGCCCCTTTCCAAGGACCTGCTCGGCAAAGCTCGAAAACAATGACGGCGGAAGTTGCACATCCCGCTGCGGATTTCCGCGGGCAGGCTCCGGTTGGCGGACCGGTGAGCGGATTGCCGGGGCGGCTCGGCCCGGAAATCCGTTACCAGGAGACGGTGGACGGCATCCCCAATGTCTGGGTGCCGAGGGAGCGCCTGCTTGACGTCATGACACGGCTCAAGGGCGACTACCCCATGCTCTTCGATCTGTCGGTGATCGATGAGCGCGTGCGAACGCACCGCGAGGGGCAGCCGGATTCCGGCTTCACGGTTTTCTATCACCTGATCTCGCTCGAGAAGAACGAAGACCTGCGCATCAAGGTCGCGCTGCCCGAGGATGACGCCAGGACGCCGACCGTTACGGGGCTCTGGCCCGCCGCCAACTGGTACGAGCGGGAAGGCTTCGACCTGTTCGGGGTCGACTTCGAGGGCCACCCCAACCTTTACCGGATACTGACGCCGCCGTTGTGGGAAGGGCATCCGCTGCGCAAGGATCATCCGGCGCGGGCAACGGAAATGGACCCGTTCCGGATGTCGGAGGAAATCCTCGACGAGCAGCAGGAGAGCCTGCGCTTCGTGCCCGAGGAATGGGGCATGACCAGGTCCGCCAAGCATACGGACTTCATGTTCCTGAACCTGGGTCCCAACCACCCGAGCGTGCACGGCGTCTTCCGCATCGCCCTGCAGCTCGACGGCGAAGTCATCGTCGATGCCGTACCGGACATCGGCTACCACCACCGCGGCGCCGAGAAGATGGGCGAGCGCCAGACCTGGCATACCTACATTCCCTATACCGACCGGGTGGATTACCTGGGCGGCGTGATGAACAACCTGCCCTATGTCATGGCCGTGGAGAAGATGGCCGGTATCGAGGTGCCGGACCGGGCCAAGGTCATCCGCATCATGGTCTCGGAACTGTTCCGCATCTCCAGCCACCTGGTGTTCTTCGGCACCTTTGCCCAGGACGTCGGCCAGATGTCGCCGGTCTTGTACATGTTTGTGGACCGGGAACGGCTGTTCAGCATCGTCGAGGCCATCACCGGCGGGCGCATGCACCCGGCCTGGTTCCGTATCGGCGGCGTGACCGAGGACCTGCCCGACGGCTGGGACACGATGATTCGGGACTTTCTGGACTACATGCCGGCGCGTCTCGATCACTACGACCGGATGACCACGAACAACAATATCCTGAAGCGGCGCACGGTTGCCGTGGGCCGGTACAACACCGCGGAAGCGGTGGAGTGGGGCATTACCGGGCCGGGCCTGCGCGCCACGGGTTCTGACTGGGACCTGCGCAAGAAACGCCCGTACGGCGGTTACGACCAGTTTGACTTCGAAGTGCCCACAGCGGTGAACGGCGACAGCTACGACCGCTGCGTGGTACGCGTGGAGGAAATCCGGCAGAGCCTGCGCATCGTCCGCCAGTGCCTGGAGAACATGCCGCCGGGCCCGCACAAGGCAGACCATCCCCAGGCCACGCCGCCGCCGCGGCAGCAGACGATGGAACATATCGAGACGCTCATTCAGCACTTCCTGAACGTCAGTTGGGGGCCGGTGATTCCGCCTTCCGAGTGCTGCGTCAACATCGAGGCGACCAAGGGCTGGAACTCCTACTACCTGATCTCGGACGGCGGCACCACCTCGTACCGCACGCGCATACGCACGCCGTCGTTCCCGCACCTGCAGATGATTCCCCTGATCTCCAGGGGATTCATGGTCGCCGACCTGATCGCCATCGTCGCGAGCATCGATTTCGTCATGGCGGACGTGGACCGATGAGCGAGGCGCAACTCGTCTCCGCACTGAGCGCCGAAGAAGTGGAAGCCATCGAGGCGGAAATCGCGCACCTGCCGGACCGGGAGTCCGCGGCTATCGATGCGCTGCTCATCGTGCAGGAAAAGCGCGGCTGGATCTCCGATGAGAGCCTAGCCGCCATCGCCGGGCTGCTCCGCATGTCGACCGCGGACCTCGACAGCATCGCCACCTTCTATAACCTGATCTACCGGCGGCCGGTCGGTCGGCACGTGGTCATGGTCTGCGACAGCGTGAGCTGCTACGTGATGGGTTGCGACCGCCTGCGCGCGGCCGTCGAGGACAGGCTCGGCATAAAACCCGGGCAGACCACCGGGGACGGCCGCTTCACGCTGCTGCCCATCGTCTGCCTCGGCGCCTGCGACCGGGCGCCCGCCATGCAGATCGACCGGGAACTGTTCGGGCCGGTCGATGCCGGCGATCTCGACGGGATCTTCGAAGGGTTAGACCAATGATCGATCTGTCCACCAGGCCGTTGACCGGGCGCATCCTCGACGCCGAGGCGGCGGGGAACCCCGTAGTCGACCTCGCCGCATACGAAGCGGCGGGCGGCTATGAGGCCGCCAGGCAGGCCGTCACGCAAATGACCCCGTCAGAGATCTGCGCAACGGTCAAAGATGCGAATTTGCGTGGACGCGGCGGCGCCGGGTTCCCCACCGGGGTGAAGTGGGGATTCGTGCCGATGGACGGAGCCGCGGCCTCGGGGCACAAGTACCTGGTATGCAACGCCGACGAGATGGAACCGGGCGCCTTCAAGGACCGCTACCTGATGGAGAAGGACCCGCACATGCTCATCGAGGGCATGATCGTTGCCGCCTGGGCCATTCAGGCGGACCGGGCTTACGTCTTCCTGCGCGGCGAATATCACGAACCCTACCGGCAACTGCAGGGCGCGATTGCCGAGGCGCGTGCCGGGGGCTACCTGGGGAAAGGCATTTTCGGAACCGGATATGAGCTGGAACTGGCGGTGCACCGCTCCGGCGGGCGCTACATCTGCGGGGAGGAAACGGCGCTGTTGAACGCGCTGGAAGGCAAGCGGGCGCAACCCCGCACAAAACCCCCGTTTCCACCGGCGAGCGGCGCCTGGGGACGGCCGACCATCGTCAACAATGTGGAAACGCTGTGCAACGTTCCGGCCATCGTCACCAACGGCGCCGACTGGTTCCAGGATCTGGGCTTGCGCGAGGACGCGGGCACCAAGGTGTTCGGCGTTTCCGGCCGCGTGAACAACCCGGGCCTGTGGGAACTGCCCATGGGCACGCCGATTCGCGAGATCATCTACGAGCACGCCGGCGGCATGCAGAACGGCTACAAGCTGCGCGGCATTCTGCCGGGTGGTGCGTCCACCGAGTTTCTGGTGGAAGAGCACTTCGACCTGCCCATGGAATACGCCACCATCCAGGCCGCCGGTTCGCGCATGGGCACGGGCACCATGATCCTCATGGACGATTCGATCTGCCCCGTGGACATGTCGCGCAACCTGCAGCACTTCTTCGCCCAGGAGTCCTGCGGCTTCTGCACGCCGTGCCGGGAAGGGCTGCCCTGGGTGGAACAGTTGCTGCTCGACCTCGAGGAAGGGCGCGGCCAGCCCGGCGACCTGGACGTGCTCGACCGGAATGCCGCCTTCATCGGCATGCCGGGCAACACTTTCTGCCTGCATGCCACGGGCGCCATCGAGCCCCTGATGAGCGCGCTGAAGTATTTCCGGGACGATTTCGAAGCCCACATCGCCCGCGGGCGATGCCCGTACAGGGGGGCTTGAGGATGCCGATTATCGAGGTGGACGGCCGGACCTTCGAAGTCGGGCAGGGCCAGAACCTGCTGCACGCCTGCCTGTCGCACAAGCTGGACCTGCCGTACTTCTGCTGGCATCCGGCCATGGGTTCCGTCGGCGCCTGTCGGCAGTGCGCGGTGGTTCAGTACCGCGACGAGAACGACCGACGGGGCCGCCTGGTGATGGCCTGCATGACGCCCGTCACCGACGGCGCGCGCCTGTCGATCGAAGCGGCCCAGGCGAAGGAGTTCCGCGCCGCGGTCATCGAATGGCTGATGGAGAACCATCCCCACGACTGCCCGGTCTGCGAGGAGGGGGGCGAGTGCCACCTGCAGGACATGACCGTCATGACCGGGCACACGAGCCGCCGCTACCGGGGCGCGAAACGCACGTTCCGCAACCAGTATCTCGGGCCTTTCATCGGACACGAGATGAACCGCTGCATCACCTGCTTCCGCTGCGTGCGCTACTACCAGGACTATGCGGGCGGCGGCGACCTGCAGGCCTTCGGGTCCCGCGACCGCATGTTCTTCGGCCGCGCCGAAGACGGCGTGCTCGAAAACGAATTCTCGGGCAACCTGGTCGAGGTGTGCCCGACCGGGGTATTCACCGACAAGCCCTTCAGCCAGACCTATACGCGCAAGTGGGACCTGCAATCGGCGCCGTCCATCTGTGCGGGTTGCGCGGTGGGTTGCAACACGATGCCCGGGGAGCGCTACGGCGTTCTCAAGCGGGTGCACAACCGCTATCACCCGGAGTTGAACGGTTACTTTCTCTGCGACCGCGGGCGCTTCGGCAGCGGCTACGTCAATGCCTCGGAACGCCTGTGCCGCGCCGGCGCGAGAGCCGCGGACGGCGTGTTCGAGGCGTTGCCGGCCGATGCGGCCGGCGAGCGGCTGGCGGAAATACTGAGCGGCGGCGGTGTCGTCGGTATCGGTTCGCCGCGCGCGTCGCTCGAAAACAACCAGGCCCTGAAGCGCCTCGTCGGCGACGAGAATTTTGCGGTCGGCGTCTCCTCGGCCCAGGCTGAACTCGATGAGTCGATACTGTCCGTTCACAAGGCCGGCGGCGCGCGCATCGCATCGATCGCGGATGTGGAAGCGGCCGATGCAGTTCTGGTCCTCGGCGAGGACGTTCTCAATACCGCGCCCCGGGTCGCCCTGGCGCTGCGGCAGACCGTGCGCAATCTTGCCGTGGAAATGGCGGCCGCGGCCGGGATTCCCGCCTGGCAGGACGCCGGTGTGCGCGGCCACGCCCAGCACGCAAGAAATCCGTTGCTGATCGCAAGCCCGGCGCCGACCCGAATCGACGATATCGCCGCTGCAACCTGGCACGCGACGCCGGAGTCCATCGCCGCGGCCGGCTTTGCCATCGCCCATGGTATCGACGACGACTATGCCCGCGCTGACGCGGGTGGGCCGGCATTCGATGCGCAATTCGTGGAGCGCGCGCTGGCCGCGCTCGGTAACGCCGACAGGCCGCTGATCGTTTCCGGCGCAGGAAGCGCATCGCCCGCACTGCTCGAAGCAGCGGCAAATATCGCTTGGGCGCTGACGGGCCGGGGCAAGGATTGCGCCCTGCTGCTCGCGGGCGCCGAAGCCAACAGCATGGGCGTAACGCTCCTGGGTGGCGGTATTTCCCTTAAGACGGCCCTGGACCGGCTTACCCGTGGCGAGGCGCAAAGCGTCGTCGTGCTGGAGAACGACCTGTTCCGCCGCACCGATGGCGAGTCGGTTGCCGGAGCCTTGGCCAGGGCGGAGCACGTCGTCGTTCTCGATGTGCTGGAAACGCCCACGGCCGAACTGGCTTCCCTGGCATTGCCGGCAGCCAGCTTCACGGAGAGTACGGGTACGCTGGTCAACTACGAGGGACGCGCGCAGCGTTTCTACCAGGTATTCGAACCCCAAGATCCGATCCGACCGGCGTGGCGTTGGCTGGCCGATGCGGCCATCGTCGCGGGGCGCAACGATCTTCGCTGGCGGCATGTCGACGAAGTCACCCGGGCTTGCGCGGAACTGCCGGGCCTGGCAGGTAGCGCCGCGGTGACGCCGCCGGCGGGTTATCGCACCACCGCCGGCATGCGCATCCCCCGCATGACCCACCGGGCGAGCGGCCGCACGGCCATGGACGCGCATCTCGGCGTGCATGAGCCGAAACCCACCGTGGATGAAGAAACGCCCTTTTCCTATTCCATGGAGGGCCTGAATTCCGGCCAGCCGGGAGACCTCCTGCCCTACGTCTGGTCGCCCGGCTGGAATTCAAACCAATCCGTATTCAAGTTTCAGCAGGAGGTGGCCGGACCGCTCGGGGCAGGCGAGGTGGGGGTGCATCTCATCGAGCAGGCTGAGCCCTCGAGTCTGTCCGCACGGTTTCGCCGGGCGCCGCAGCCGTTCCCGGCCGGCGACGGGCTGCGCCTGTTGCCGCTGCACCGGGTATTCGGTTCCGACGAGCTGAGTGGCTATTCGCCGCCGATCGAAGAGCGTGGCACCGGGCCCGAGGTATTCGTGCACCCCGAAGATGCGCACGCGCTCTCCATCGAGAACGGGAAGGGGGCTCTGTGCGCGCCCATCGGCTCCTTTGCGGTTCGCCTGGATGCCGGCATTCCTAGGGGTTGCGCAGGGATCGTGGTGGGGCTGAGGAACTCCGCTTCCGTGTTGCCTGCGTTTGGCAGCCTTACCCCGGACCCGGATTTCGTAGCCAAGCCGGAGTTGATTGCGCGTGGGTAGCATCGACTGGGGTTACATCATGATCCTGCCGGTGCTTGGCGGCGCCCTGGTGTCGGCGGGGTTGCTGGTCTGGTGGGAGCGCCGCCTGCTCGGTTTCTGGCAGGACCGCCTCGGCCCGAACCGGGTGGGCCCGTTCGGCATCCTGCAGATCGTCGCCGATGTGGTGAAGCTCTTCACCAAGGACGACTGGATACCGCCCTTCGCCGATCGGGTGCTGTTCCTGCTGGCCCCGGCCATCATCGCCGGCGCCATGCTGATGGGTTTCGTGGTGGTGCCGTTCGGGGCGGAACTCGCGGTCATCGACCTGAATATCGGCATTCTCTTCTTCCTGGCCATGACATCGCTCTCCGTGTACGGCGTGCTGCTCTGCGGGCTGGCCAGCAATAACAAGTATTCGCTGCTCGGGGGCCTGCGCAGCGGCGCGCAGATGGTCACCTACGAGGTCTTCATGGGCCTGTCGCTGATGGGTGTGGTATTGCACACCGGCTCGTTCAGCCTGGTCGAAATCGTGCATGCCCAGGAGGAGATGTGGTTCGCGGCGCCGCAAATCCTGGGCTTCATCGTGTTTTTCATCGCGGGACTCGCCGAGACCCACCGCCTGCCTTTCGATCTCCCCGAAGCGGAGCACGAACTGGCCGCGGGTTTCCATACGGAGTACTCGGCCATGAAGTTCGGCCTCATCATGGTCGGCGAATACCTGGGCGTGATCCTCTCCTCGGCGATGATCGTCACGCTCTTCTTCGGCGGCTGGCTGGGGCCCGCGTTCCTGCCCCCGATCGCCTGGTTTTCCATCAAGACGGCGTTCTTCGTCTGCGGGTTCGTGCTGCTGCGCGCGGCCATCCCGCGGCCCCGTTACGATCAGTTGATGTCCCTGGGGTGGAAAGTGCTGCTGCCGCTCACGCTCGTGAACCTGATGGCCACGGGCGCCGTGGTCCTGTTGCGGGAGGGGGCGTAATCTCTTGCTGAGCCATATCAGAACGCTCTGGGAGGTCCTCAAGCACACGTTCTCGCGCAACGAGACGGTGCAGTATCCGGAAGAGATGCCCTACCTCGCGCCGCGTTACCGGGGGCGCATCGTCCTGACCCGGGATCCGGACGGGGAAGAGCGCTGCGTGGCGTGCAACCTCTGCGCGGTGGCCTGTCCCGTGGACTGCATCGCGCTGCAGAAGACGCAGGGCGATGACGGCCGCTGGTACCCGGAATTCTTCCGCATCAA
The DNA here is from genome assembly GCA_965220425.1 of Candidatus Azophilus sp. Taxonomy (GTDB): domain Bacteria; phylum Pseudomonadota; class Gammaproteobacteria; order Pseudomonadales; family Azotimanducaceae; genus Azophilus. The sequence goes on from OZ244830.1 coordinate 3,009,902, forward strand.
CTTCTCCCGCTGCATCATGTGCGGCATGTGCGAGGAGGCCTGCCCGACCTACGCGATTCAGTTGACCCCGGATTTCGAACTCTGCGAGTTCAACCGCGACAACATGGTCTACGAGAAGGAACACCTGCTGATCGACGGCGTCGGCAAGTACCCGGACTATTCGTTCTGGCAGGTGGCGGGCAAGACCATCGCCGGCAAGGACAAGGGCGAGGCCATGAGCGAGAAGCCGCCCGTGGATGTGCGGGACCTGCTGCCGTGAGCGTCGAGATCCTGCTGTTCTACGGGGCCGCATTCGTCGCCGTGGCCGCGACCATGCTGACCGTCACCCGCACCTCCGCCTCCCACGCGCTGATCTACCTCATCGTCTCGCTGCTTGCCGTTGCGGTGATCTTCTTCCTGCTCGGCGCGCCCTTCGCCGCCGCCCTGGAAGTGGTGATCTATGCGGGTGCGATCATGGTGTTCTTCCTGTTCGTGGTGATGATGCTGAACCTGGGGCCAAACACCCGGCAACAGGAACGGCGCTGGCTGGAGCCGCGCAACTGGATCGGTCCGGGCGTGCTGACCGGCCTGCTGTTACTGGAGATGATCTATCTCATCGCCGGGTCCGCCGTGACCACTCCGGGGGTCGCCGTCTCGCCCAAAGCGGTGGGTATCGAGCTGTTCGGGCCCTATCTGCTGGCCGTGGAACTGGCCTCCATCCTCCTGCTCGCCGGGCTCGTCGGCGCCTACCACCTTGGACGCCGCTACATGCGCGCCCGGCGGGAGGAAGTCGAATGACCGCCCTCAGCATACCCATCGAGCACGTTCTGGTGCTGGCCGGGGTACTGTTCGCCACCGGGTTGGCTGGGGTGCTGGTCCGTCGCAACGTCATCTTCCTGCTCATGTCCCTGGAGATCATGATGAATGCCTGCGGACTGGCATTCGTGGCCGCCGGGGCACGCTGGGCGGAAGCGGACGGCCAGATCATGTTCATGCTCATCCTGTCCCTGGCGGCGGCCGAGGTTGCCGTCGGACTCGGGCTCGTGCTGCAACTCGAACGCCGGTTCGGCAACCTGGATATCGATGCCGCCAGCGAGCTGGCGGGTTAGGGCGCGGCAATGGAACTGTTGTGGCTGATTCCAGTGCTGCCCCTTTTGGGTTTCCTGGCGCTTTTCGTCACCGGGGGCCGCCTGCCGAAGCTCGCCGTGGCGCTGATCGGCGCCGGCTCCGTAGGGGTCTCGGCGCTCATCGCCGCCATCGTTACCCTGGACTTCGTCGAAAGCGGCGGCGCACCCTTTGCCCAGCGGCTCTGGACCTGGGTGGATGCCGGCAGTTTTACGCCGGCCTTCCGCCTGTACCTGGACGGCCTGTCGCTTGTGATGGTAGGCGTCATCACCGGCGTCGGCTTTCTCATTCACCTGTACGCCACCGGGTATATGGCCGAAGAAGAGGGCTACAGCCGCTTTTTCGCCTACATGAATCTCTTCGTCTTCGCCATGCTCATGCTGGTGCTCGGCGACAACCTGCTGGTGCTCTTCCTCGGCTGGGAAGGGGTGGGGCTGTGCAGTTACCTCCTGATCGGGTTTTTCCACAGGGAACCGGAGAACGGCTACGCGGCGCGCAAGGCCTTCGTTGTGACCCGGGTGGGGGATACGCTGATGGCCATCGGCCTGTTCCTGCTGTTCCGGGAGTTCGGCACGCTGGAGATACAGGCCACGCTCAGCGCCGCCCAGTTCAACTGGGCGGAAGGCTCGACCCTCTGCACCGCCATCGCCCTGCTGCTGCTGGGAGGCGCCATCGGCAAGTCTGCCCAGGCGCCCCTGCAGACCTGGCTGCCGGACGCCATGGCGGGCCCGACGCCGGTCAGCGCGCTGATTCATGCTGCAACCATGGTTACCGCGGGCGTCTACCTGGTGGCGCGCATGCACGACCTGTACCTGCTGTCCCCGGAGGCGCAACTGGCCGTGGCGGTCGTGGGGCTCGTCACCCTGTTCATCGCTTCCTTTGCCGCGCTCACCCAACGGGACATCAAGCGCATACTCGCCTACTCGACCATGAGCCAGATCGGCTACATGTTCCTGGCCCTCGGTGTCGGCGCCTGGTCCGCGGCCATCTTCCACCTGATGACCCACGCCTTCTTCAAGGCCCTGCTGTTCCTCTCGGCCGGGTCCGTGATCCTGGCGCTCCACCACGAGCAGGACATCTTCAGGATGGGGGGCTTGTGGAAGCGCCTGCCGGTACCGTTCTGGTGCATGGCGGCCGGCTCCGCCGCGCTGGCCGCCTTGCCCCTCACCTCGGGTTTCTTCAGCAAGGACATCATCCTGCTCACCAGCTTCGACTACGCTTACGGCGGTCCGTGGTTCTGGGCTTTCGCCGCGGGCGCGGCCTTCCTCACATCCCTGTATACGGCGCGCATGATGTTCATCGCCTTCTTCGGCGAGATGAAGACGGAACCCCACGACCGTTCGGGCGCCAACATGTGGCTGCCGCTCGTCCTGCTCGCGGCGCTGGCCGTGGGCGGCGGCTGGTTCGGTCTCGCGCCCGTGGCCGACGTATTGCCGGACGGGGGCCTCGAGGCTGAAACGCATACCGGAGCGCTGGTATGGACTACGGCGCTCATTCCCGTTCTCGGCCTGATCGTGGGCTATCTGGTGTTCGGCGGACGGCAGATCTCCGTGGACTCCCTGGTAAGTTCCAGGCTGGGCGACGGGCTCCGGCGCTTCTGGGACGGCGGCTGGGGATTCGATGCCCTGTACGACGCGCTGGTGGTGCGGCCGTTCAAGGCGGTTGCGCGCCTGAACAAGAACGATGTGGTCGACCTGGTCTATGCGCTCACCGTCGCCGTCGCCCGCGGCATGCATCGGCTGACGGCGCTCACGCAGACCGGGCGGCTGCGCTGGTATGCCGCCAACATGGCTCTCGGGCTCGTGCTGGTCCTGCTGCTCGCATTGGGTGTGCTGTGACGATCCTGTGGCTCATCCTCTGGTTGCTGGCCGGCGGGGTCATTGCCGGGTTCTCCGAGCGCATCCACCGGAACGCGCCTCGCTGGGTGTCGCTCGCGGTCATCTTCGTGGCCTTTGTCCTGCTGTGGAACATCCCTGTGGACACCGTGGAGAAAGCGGCCTGGATCCCGCGCTTCGGTATCAGCGTCATTCTTGCCATGGATGGGCTCAGCTACGCGCTGGTGGCGTTGAACCTGTTCCTCGGCATCGTCGCAGTCGTCTCTTCCTGGGGCGAGATCGAGCGCAACCAGGGTTTCTTCCAGTTCAACGTGCTCTGGACCCTGGCCGGGGTCTCAGGGGTATTCACGGCCCTGGACCTCTTCCTGTTCTTCGTGTTCTGGGAAGTGATGCTGGTGCCCATGTACTTTCTCATCGCCATCTGGGGACACGAGGCCCGGGCCTATGCGGCGATGAAGTTCTTCCTGTTCACGCAGATCAGCGGCCTGTTGATGCTGTTCGCCATCCTGGCGCTGGTGTACGTGAACTACGCCGCCACCGGCGTCGTCACGTTCAGCTACAAGGCGTTGCTCGGCGCGACGATCGATCCGAACGTGGCCTTCTATCTCATGCTCGGCTTTTTCGTCGCCTTCGTCGTCAAGCTGCCGGGCGTGCCGTTCCACACCTGGCTGCCGGATGCGCACACCCAGGCGCCCACCGCCGGCAGCGTGCTGCTGGCCGGTATTCTTCTCAAAACCGGCGCCTACGGGCTGCTGCGCTTCGTTGTGCCGCTCTTTCCCGAGGCGGCGCTGGATTTCCGCGAGCCGGCCATGCTGCTCGGGGCCGTCAGCGTCGTCTATGGCGGCTACCTCGCTTACAGCCAGTCGGATTTCAAACGCCTGGTGGCCTACAGCAGCATCAGTCACATGGGTTTCGTGCTGCTCGGGGTATTCGCCTGGAACCACGTGGCGGTGCAGGGCGCGGTGGTGCAGATGGTGGCGCACGGCTTCTCCACGGCGGCGCTGTTCATGATGGCAGGCGCCCTGCAGCAGCGGCTGCATACGCGGGAGATGGGCGAGATGGGCGGCCTGTGGGTGCGCGCGCCGCGCATGGGCGCCGTGACCATGTTCTTCGTGATCGCATCTCTCGGCATGCCGGGGCTGGGTAATTTCGTCGGCGAGTTCCTGGTGCTGCTCGGGGCATTCCAGGTGAACGTCCCGCTCACCGTCGCCGCCGCGGCGGGCATCGTCGTGGCCGCGGTCTACGCACTGTCGCTGATGCAGCGTTCCTTCCAGGGAACGCCCAATCCGGATGTCGCCGCCATGGCGGATTTCGGCTTCCGCGAGATGAGCGTCATGGTGCTGATGATGCTGGCGCTGGTCTGGCTTGGGGTGTACCCGGAGACCCTGCTCGGTCTGTCGAGGCCGGTTCTGCTGGGCATGGACCTGCTGCCGTGAGTTCAGTCGACTACCTGGCGCTCGCGCCGCACATCGCTCTCGCCTCGGCGATCATGCTGCTCGTGCTGGTCGTGTCGTTCCGGCGCAATCACCGCCTCGCCATGCTGTTGGCGGTGGCCGGGTTTGCCGCCGCGTTTGCCGCGCTGTTTCCGGCCCTGCGCACGGCTTCCTGGGAGGTGACGCCGCTCTACGTATTCGACGGCTACGCCGCCTTCTTCGATGCCCTGATACTGATCGCCGCCGCGGCGACGGCGCTCCTGTCATACCGCTACCTCGAAGGGCGTGCCGGGCGGCAAGAGGAGTATTACGTGTTGCTGGCGCTCGCGACCCTGGGCGCAATGGTCCTGGTCAGCGCGCAGCACTTCGCGTCGCTGCTGCTTGGCCTCGAGATCGTCTCGATCTCGCTGTATGCCCTGGTGGCCTATCCCGAGGAGGGCCATCCGCCGCTCGAAGCCGCCCTGAAGTACCTGGTCTTGTCCGGGGTCGGTTCGACCACCATGTTGTTCGGCATGGCGCTCGTCTACCACGCAAGCGGCACCATGCTGTTCGATGAAATGGCCGGATTTTCCGCCACCGGCGACCGTTCCGACCTTTGGCTGGTGGCGGGGCAGGCCATCCTGGTGGCCGGTATCGCCTTCAAGCTCTCCCTGATTCCGTTTCACATGTGGACGCCGGACGTCTACCAGGGCGCCCCGGCGCCCGTGACCGCGTACCTGGCGACCGTCTCCAAGGCCGCCGTCTTCGCCGTGCTGCTGCGCTTCGCCTTCGAGACCGACATGCTCGACAACGGCGCCGTATTCGCCATCATCGCCGTGATGGCGACCCTGTCCATGGTGGCGGGCAACCTGCTGGCCTTGCTGCAGGACAGCGTCAAGCGGATCCTGGCCTACTCGTCGATCGCCCATCTCGGTTATTTGATGATCGGGTTGCTCGCGGTTGCGGCGCTTGCCGATCACGCGATGGCGATAGAAACCTCCCTGGTCTTCCTGGCCGGCTATCTGGCCATGACGCTGACGGCGTTCGCGGTCATCGCGGAACTGACGCCCGCGGACAGTTCCAGCGACGTAGAGCTTGTGGACCGTTACAGGGGACTGTTCTGGCAGCGTCCGGTGCTGGCGTCGGTGTTCACGGTTGCGCTGCTGTCGCTCGCGGGTATTCCATTGACCGCGGGCTTCATCGCCAAGTTCTACCTGTTCGCGGCCGGCGTCGAGGGGGCGCTCTGGGGCCTGATCTGGGCGATGATCGCAGGCAGCGCGATCTCCATCTACTACTATGTGATGATCGTATTCGCCATGACTGCCCGGAACGATGCAGGGGAACACCGGCCGGCCTCGCTGATCGGTACCGCCACAACGGTGGTTCTTGCCTTGCTCGTCATTGCGATCGGTACCTACCCGACGCCCCTCATCGATATGGTCCGCCGCCTGGTCGCCGGTGTGGGATAGGCGGCGGCGCCCGGATCGCCGCGGCGGGTGCGCGATTGGATGATCAGCCACGTACAGGTTGCATTCGACACATCAAGAACCTGCTTCAATTTATTGAATAGACAAGGATTTATCCATGGATTTCGACATTTCTCCAAAGCTGGCGAACTACCTTGGTGAACTTGACGACTTCATCGACCGGGAAATCAGGCCGCTCGAAGAGCAGGACGACAACATCCGCTTCTTCGACCACCGGCGCGAAGACGCGCGCACCGACTGGGAGCGGGGCGGTCTGCCGAACGAAGACTGGGAAGCGCTGCTGGCCGAGGCGCGGCGGCGGGCCGATGCGGCGGGCCATTACCGCTATGCGTCGCCCCCGGAATACGGCGGCAAGGACGGCGCCAACCTGGACATGGCGATCATCCGCGAGCACCTGGCAGTCAAGGGGTTGGGGCTGCACAACGACCTGCAGACCGAGCATTCCATCGTCGGCAACAACGTCGGTCTGCTGCTCATGACCGTCTACGGCACCGAGGAGCAGAAGGCCGAGTGGGTCGACGGCATCGCCGGAGGCCGGCGCGGGTTCGCCTTCGGAATTACGGAGCCGGAGCACGGCTCGGACGCCACCCATATGGAGACCACTGCCTGCCGGGACGGCGACGAGTGGGTCATCAACGGCGAAAAGACCTGGAATACCGGCATCCACAAGGCCAAATACGACATGATCATGGCGCGCACCAGCGGCAAGCCGGGTGACGGCATGGGAATCACCGCCTTCCTGACGCCCACGGATGCGCCGGGGTTCAAGATCGAGGAAATGCTATGGACCTTCAACATGCCCACGGACCACGGGCGCATCTCGCTGAAGAACGTGCGAGTACCGCACAACTCGATATTCGGCGGGGAAGGAAGGGGCCTTGAGATCGTGCAGCACTTCTTCAACGAGAACCGCATCCGTCAGGCCGCATCCAGCCTGGGGGCCGCGCAGTTCTGCATCGACGAATCCGTGCGGTACGCCCAGCACCGCAAGCCGTTCGGCAAGGCGCTGGCGTCGAACCAGGGCATCCAGTTCCCCCTCGTGGAACTGCAGACCCAGTGCGAGATGCTGCGCGCGCTCATCCACAAGACCGCCTGGCTGATGGACAAGTACGGCGCCTTCTCCCAGTCCGACAAGGTGTCGATGTGCAACTACTGGTCGAACCGGCTGTGCTGCGAAGCGGCCGACCGGGCCATGCAGGTGCACGGCGGGCTCGGTTACTCCCGGCACAAGCCGTTCGAGCACATCTACCGCCACCACCGGCGCTATCGCATCACGGAGGGTGCGGAAGAGATCCAGATGCGCCGGGTGGCCGGCTACATGTTCGGCTACATGAAGCAGCGCGCCCCCAAGGGAGTGACCGAGGAATTAAGCGATACGGCACAATCCGCCGGGAGCCACCGGCGAATAGGGTAGGGCGGCGCATTTCCAGCGCAGTTTCGAAGGGGTATGTCCGTGCCGGACGCTGAGTTCGAATCCAGGCTCGATGCGGTCATTCGCGCCCGGGTACCGGGATGCGACGGTCTGAGGGCCGTCGAGCGGTTGTCCGGTGGCGCCAGCCAGGAGACCTACCGGGTCACGGCGCGCACCAGGGAGGGCGGGCGTCTGCTGGCCTTGCGCCGCGCCGCGGGCGGCGCGAAGCCCGAGACCGCCGTCAACGATCCCGGACTCGCCGGGGAAGCCCTGCTGATGCGCGTGGCCAGGGCGGCGGGGGTTCCCGAGCCCGAGATCTATCACGTCCTGGAGAACGCGGACGGTCTCGGCGAAGGGTTTCTCATGGAGTGGCTGGAGGGCGAAGCGCTGGGTGCGCGCATCGTCCGCTCACGGGACCTCGAAGCGATTCGTCCGAAGCTCGCCTTCGAATGCGGCCGCATACTGGCCCGCATTCACGCGATCGATGTCGTAGCCACGGGTCTCGACCGGGTGCTCACCAGAATCGCCCCGGCCGAATTCGTCGAGACGCATTGGTTGCTCTACCGGGAGTATGGGACGCCCCAGCCCATGATCGACTACACAGCCCGCTGGCTGCTCGACAATCTGCCCGCTGCGATGCCCTTCGCGCTCGTTCACAATGACTTCCGAAACGGCAATCTGATGATCTCCCCGGATTGCCCTTCCGGAGTCGTGGCGGTGCTCGACTGGGAGACCGCCCACATCGGCGACCCCATGCGCGACCTCGGCTGGATCTGCACCAACTCCTGGCGATTCGGACGCAGCGATCTGCCCGTGGGAGGATTCGGTCACTACGACGAACTGCTGGCGGGCTACGCATCCGTTTCCGGAAGGGAAGTAGACCGTCAGGCGCTGAAGTTCTGGGAGGTATTCGGTTCCTTCTGGTGGGCAGTCGGCTGCCTCGGCATGGCGGAGCACTACCGAACCGGCCCTGACCAGACGGTCGAACGCCCGGCGATCGGCCGGCGCTCGTCGGAATGCCAGGTGGATTGCGTAAACCTGCTGATCCCCGGCCCGGTCGAACTGGTCAAAGGGGAACGCCCCGACGCCTCGGAGGAAATGCCGCGCATCCAGGAACTGCTGGTCAGCGCCCGGGATTTCCTGCGCGGTGACATCATGGGCGAGACCCGGGGCCGAACCAATTTTCTGGCTCGAGTGGCTGGCAATTCGCTGGATGTCGTGCGCCGCGACCTGCTCCTTGGCGGTGAACACCGTGCCAATGAAACGGCTCGACTACAGGCGCTGTTCGGGGTCGAAGCCGAACTCGACGTGTTGCGTTGGCGGCTGGTGGCCGGGCTGCGCGACCGGAGCATTCCGCTCGATCTGCCCGGACTCGCCGAACACTTGCGCACGACCGTGGTCAACCAGGTAGCCATCGATCAACCGCGCTATTCGGGGTTCAAAACAGCGGCTGGTGTCCTGTCCGATTAGTTTCCATGGTTTCAGCGCGCCGGACAGATACAGTGCCGCGAGCAGCTTCGTAGCCGGCTAACAGTCGGCGGCAGAAGGGTCACCAGTGGCCGCGGTAGAAAAGGACGATCGCCTGACCGGTACCGATGTCGTCCGGCAGGGTGACGGTCGAGCCGTCTTCAATAGTCAGTTCGAGCTGCGGAAACTGCTCCCCGGCTTCGAGTTTGCGGCGCATGGTTGCGTTCTCTATCAATCGCGTCCTGCGGATTCTAATGCGTACCCGGTCGGCCGGCATGCGGGAGAGGTACCGATTCGGGGACCCCTCGGTCGATCCAGGCTCATTGCCGCAACCCGAACAGCTCGGTATTGCCGCCCTTGGCGGTGATGTTCTCGCTGCGCGTGCGCTCCGTGGCAAATCGCAGCAGATAGTGCGGGCCGCCCGCCTTGGGCCCGGTGCCGGACAGTCCCCGCCCGCCGAATGGGTGCACGCCCACCACCGCACCGATCATGTTGCGGTTGACGTAGACATTGCCGGCACGGGTTTTTTCGAAAACCTCGCGGGCGAACCCGTCGATGCGGCTGTGGATACCCAGGGTCAACCCGAAGCCCGTATCCTCGATCTCGACAAGCGCCTCGTCCAGCGCCCTGGCGGCGAACCGCACGACATGCAGCACGGGGCCGAACACCTCACCTTCGAGACGGCGGATCGAGTCGATCTCGAATACGCATGGGGCGAAGAAAGAGCCGGCCTTGCAGTGCGGCGGCAATGTGCATTCAGCGACCTTGCGGGCGTTCCGCTGCAGGGTCGCGACGTGCGCGTGGAGCAGGGCCCGGGCGCCGTCGCCGATTACCGGCCCGATGTCGGTCGCCGCATCCAGCGGATCGCCGATCACCAGCGTTTGCATGGCTCCGGCCAGCATGGCCAGAACGTCGTCGGCAATCTCCTGCTGAAGATACAGCACCCGCAACGCCGAGCAGCGCTGCCCGGCGCTCTGGAACGCCGAGACGATCACATCGTCAACGACCTGTTCCGGCAATGCGGTGGAATCGACCAGCATGACGTTCTGGCCGCCGGTCTCGGCGATCAGCGGCGCGATGGGCCCATCGCGTTCAGCGAGTTGCCGGTTGATCAGCGTTGCCGTTGCCATGGATCCGGTGAACGCCACGCCGGCGATACGCGGGTCCCGGGTCAGTGGGCCGCCGACGCGCGCGCCATCGCCGGGCAACAGATGCAGCAGTCCCGTGGGTATGCCGGCCTCGTGCAACAGGCGTACCGCCTCGGCAGCGATCAGGGGCGTCTGCTCGGCGGGCTTGGCTGCGACGCCGTTGCCGGCGGCAAGCGCCGCCGAGACCTGGCCGATGAAGATCGCCAGGGGGAAGTTCCACGGACTGATGCAGGCGAATACCCCGCGGCCGTGCAGGCTCAGGTCGTTGTGTTCTCCGGTCGGGCCGGGCAATTGCATCGGCGCACCGAATCGTCGACGCGCCTGCATGGCGTAGTAGCGGCAGAAATCGGCGGCTTCGCGAACCTCCGCGAGGGAATCCGCCAGGGTGCGCCCGGCTTCCGCACCGATCAGCCCGATCAGCCGCTCACGGTTGGTTTCCAGAAGGTCCGCGGCTTTTTCCAGGACAGCCGCACGGGCGCTGCCGCCGCGCGCGTCCCAGCGCTCTTGCTCCGTCGCCGCCGAATCGAGCGCGGCATCGATGTTGCCGGGGCCGGCTTCGATCACCGTACCCACGGTGTTGGTGCGATTGGCAGGGCTGCATACCGGGACCTCTTCGCCGGCGCGCAGCGTTCCGTCGACAATGGGCCCGGATCGGTAGCACTGGCGTGCCGCATCGCGGGCCGATGCCTGCAACCGGGCAAGACAAAACGGGTCATCCAGGTCGATGCCACCGGCATTGGCGCGATCTTCGCCGGCCTGGCGGTAAAGATCGGGCGGTGGCGGGATGTCCGGATGACGGCGACCGTCCACGGCGAGGACACCGGCCAGTGTGTCCTGGATCAGTTCATCGACCGGCGCTTCGGCGTCAAGGAAGCGGTTGACGAAGGAACTGTTGGCGCCGTTCTCGAGCAGGCGCCGCACCAGGTAGGGCAGCAGGTCGCGGTGCGAACCCACCGGTGCGTAGACTCGCAACGGTGGCCTTGAGTGGCTTGTGAGCTGCGCATAGAGAAGCTGCCCCATGCCGTGGAGACGCTGAAACTCAAAGCCGTCGCTCTCAGCCGCCGGGCCGCCCCTCGTCCGTGCGCGTTGCTGTTGCTTATTGCTGCCGGCCGTGGCCGACCGCGAGTTCGTCGAGTCATCCGAAGACGCCGCGGCTTCAGCCAGTTCCATCACCATGCTGACCGTTTGCGCATTGTGGCTCGCGAACTGCGGAAAGATCGCATCGGGGGCTGCCAAAAGCCGGGCGGCGCAGATCTCGTAACAGAGGTCGGTGTGCACCTTCCGCGTGAACACGGGGTAGTCGGCAAAGCCCTGTTCCTGAGCGTGCTTGATTTCCGTATCCCAGTAGGCGCCTTTCACCAGGCGCACCATCAGGCGCCGGCCGGTGGCGCGAGCCAGGGCAATCAGCCAGTCGGCAACCAGCGGCGCCCGTTTCTGATAGGCCTGGAGCACGAAGCCGAGGCCGTTCCAGCCGGCCAGCTCAATATCGCGCGCCAGCGCTGCAAAGACATCCAGTGTCGGTTCCAGCCGTGCCGCCTCTTCGGCATCGATGCTGAAGCCCAGGCCATGACGCTTGGCCTGCCGGGCCAGTTCCCCGACCGCGGGGACCAGTTCCGTCTGCAGACGCTGCCGCTGCGCGTATTCGAAACGCGGGTGCAGTGCGGAGAGCTTCACGGATATGCCGTCGTTGGCGACGGGGTCTACACCACTCTGCGCTTCGCCGATGGCGTCGACGGCGCCGGCATAAGCCTCGAAATAGCGTTCGGCATCCTGAGCGGTTCGAGCGCCTTCGCCCAGCATGTCGAACGAGAAGCGGGTGCCCGGGTCTTCCAGCGCCCGCCCGCGGCGCATGGCTTCACCGATGGTGCGGCCAAGCACGTACTGCCCGCCCAGAATCCGCATCGCCTGCAGCACCGCCCGGCGCACCACCGGCTCGCCGAGACGCGCCACGAGCCGGCGCACCCAATCCACCGTATCGGCCGCGGTATCCGGCTCCAGGGTCACCAGCCGTCCGGTGAGCATCAATCCCCAGACCGAGGCATTGACGAAAGGGGAGGCCGATTTCCCGAGATGCGAATCCCAGTCTCCGGCGCGAATTTTTTCCGCGATCAGCGCATCCGCCGTTGCTTCGTCGGGAACGCGCAGCAGCGCTTCGGCCAGGCACATGAGCGCCACGCCTTCGCGATTGGAAAGCCCGAACTCCTGCAGAAAGGCGTCGAGGGTTCCGGCACGAAGACCGGAGGCGCGGCATTGACGAACCAGTTCCCGTGCCCGTTCGACGACGGCTTCGCGCTCCGGGGCGCTGAGGTTGCGGTTGGCAAAGGCAAGCAGTTCACGTACGCGTTGCGGTTCGTCTACGTGGGTATTGTCGCGAATCGCATCGCGCATTCTTGCGAGTTCGGCAGTGGAATCCGTCATTGACCTGAACGCCTCGGGCCGCGATGCCAAGCGATAGCCCATTTTGGGCGTGGAGGCAAGTCAGGCGAGCGTGAATGGGCGGACGGGCGCGTTTCGGCCCGCGGTCTGCCGGCGCCGTCATGCGCGAACGTCGGCGGAAGAGAATCAGTCGCACACCCCTGAATTCATGCCGCCTGGTTCCCCCCATATACAGCTCTGACGGACTATGTATAGCGTAAAATCCGCGTTGAATTGCCCAGACCGCTAACGTAGCATTTTGCTTTTCGTCGTTACCTTTTTCGCCCGGGGCAGCCTTGCTGCATTCTGTTTTTCCGTGAACGATTCAGGCGATGCCGCAGTGCCCGGACATGGGCTGGCACGCAATAGAAAGGAATTTCTGATGGGCCGATCTGCACGCAAGCGTTTCATACGGTGGTGCGGTCGCTGGAGCGCGATCCTGCCGGTGGCCGTTGTTACGGCGTGGCCTTGCGACGCGGCATCGGCGGAGGACGCCGGGCACGATCACGAGATAGAGGAAATCGTCGTCACCGCCGACCTCGGCAGCATGCCCGGCAGCGATGTTCGTTCGATCTTCGGATTCGACAAGTCGATACTCGAAACGCCCCGTTCGGCCTCGACCGTCAGCGAAGAGATGATGAGCCGCTTCATCATCAGCGATATCGATGAACTGATCGCCCTGGCGCCCGGCAGCTTTACCCAGTCGTTCTTCGGCGTTGCCGGCACGCTCGATATTCGCGGTACCCCGGGCGAAACCTATTTCCGGGGCGTGCGCCGCCTGGACAACCCGGGCAACTATCCGACGCCGATTGCCGCGTCGAGCCGCATCGACATCGTGCGCGGGCCGGCATCGCCCATTCATGGTCCGGCCAAGATCGGCGGCTACATCAATTTCGATCCTCAATCCGCGCACATCGACGCGGGCAACGGTGCCGTATCCGGCTCCGTGAGCCTGGAAGCGGGTTCCTGGGAGAGACGGGTCGGCACCGCCGAGATCAGCGGTCCGGGGCGCTTGGGCGAGCGGGAATTCGGCTATCGCCTGTATGCGGAGATCGAAGACTCGGACAGCTACTACCGAAGTATCACGACCGGGCAGACCATATTGCAGGCCTCCTTCGACATGCATGTCAACCAGGTGGAGTTCCAGTTCGGCGGCATGTACCACGACTACGAGGGCGCCGAAAACGCCGGCTGGAATCGCATCACCCAGGAGTTGATCGATGAGGGCGTCTATACCACAGGATCGCCACAGCCCCTCGATGCCGATGGGGACGGCTACATCTCCCACCAGGAATTCGATGTCAATGGCGATGGCTTCACCGATCTGAGCCCGTTTGCCGCGGGATTGACACCGGGTACGCAGGCTCCGCTCGATCCCTCGGGACCGTTCCCGGGCGCCTGCCGCATCGGCGCGACCCTGGTGTTCGGCTGCGAGGCCCATCTGTTGTCGCTGGTGGATCCTGGCACCGCCAGGATCAGTGGTGATCAGGTCCTGGTCGATCCCGACGATTTTCAGACCTCGGAAGTGGCAACGCTCTATTTCGATGTCATTTTCGAGAGCGATGGCGGATGGGAATGGCGCAACCAGATGTTCTTCGAAGCATACGAGGTCGTAACCGAGGTCGCCTACGGTTTTTCACAGCTTCACGACTCCTGGGTCTTCGAGGACAAATTCGTCGTCGCAAGGCGGTTCGAGTGGGAGGAGGGCGGCCTGGCGGTACAGATCTCGCCGTCGATCAGATTCACCGACTTCGAACACGGAGACGACTACACCAACGAGTACTTCGACCGCCGCGACATAACGGGCCCGGCGAGTCCGCTGGACCGGCGCCTCCTGTCGACGCAGATCGATGCCGACTATACGGACTACTTTATCGGCGAATATCTCGACCTGGGGTTCGCCGTCATGGCGGACCTGGACTGGCATGGCTTCAACGCCGTGGCCGGCGCGCGCTATGACGTCATCGACATGAAGAGCCGGCAGCCGGTCGAGAAGTTGCTGTTGCCGAGTTCGAGAAACTTCTGCCTGGATGCTTCCTGCACGGTGCTCGATGCGCAGGACGAGGTGGAGGGCGTTTCCTGGACCTTGAGCCTCAGCTACACAACAGGATTCGGGCTGCGTCCCTACGTCACCGCCTCGAGGCAAGCTACCGTCATCGCGGGGCAGGGCGCTGACCTGACAACGTTCAACATCGCGGGCGGCCGCGCGTTCGATGAGTCGAAGCTGCTGGAATTCGGGCTCAAGGGGAGCCTGTTCGACGACCTGCTCTATTTCGCACTGGCGGTTTATGCACAGGAACGGGTCGATTTCTCCGCCCAGCAGATCGTCACCAACCAGGCGAGCAGGACCGAGGGGCTGGAATTCGAACTGCGCTGGCTGGTCAACGACCGGCTGCTGCTGAGTTTCGGCTATTCGGACATTGAAGTCGTGAACCTCAACACGCTGGAACAAGGCGGACGTTTCAGCTTCGTCGGCGCCGACGATGTTCCCGGTATCCCGCGTGGAGCCATCTATGGGGGTGCATTGGCGGGCGTATTGCGTCCGGAAACGCCGGATGCCCGCCGCGCCGGAATTCCGGAACACATCTGGTCGATTACCGGCACCTATGACTTCGGCCGCGGTCTCGCCGCCAGCGTCAGCGTGGTGGATGTGGAATCCACGCAATCGGGATTTACAAAGTCGGTGACATTGCCGGCATACACCCTTGTCAACGCGGGCGTGGTCTTCGAGCGGGGCAACTGGCTGATCAGCGCCGCGGCAAAGAACCTGACCGACGAACGCTATTTCCGGGCGAATTTCCCCAACCTTTTCGGCGGTGTGGTCGTGCTTCCCGAACTGCCGCGCCACTACGCGGTGCGCGTTCAGTACCAGTGGTAAGGCCGGCTCGCGCTCGATTGGGCAAAGCCCATGAGGCACGTTAAGGTACGCTTGGAGCGAGGGTGCTGCGGCCCGACCGACGACCATTCAACGGCACCAGGAGACATTCATGAAACTCTACGACAGCAAACTTGCGCCGAATCCGAGGCGGGTGCGCATATTCATGGCGGAAAAGGGCATTGCGTGCGAGACCGAGCAGGTCGATATCCTCAAAGGGGAGAACCTGGAGGAGGCGTACCTCGCCGTCAATCCGCGTGGGCTGCTCCCGGCGCTGGTTCTCGACGACGGTATCGTGCTCGACGAAAGCGTGGCGATCTGCCGCTACCTGGAGGAAGCCCATCCCGAGCCGCCGCTGATGGGAACCGGGGCTCTCGGCAAGGCACAGGTGGAGGCGAGGCAACGGCATATGGAGTTTGACGGGTTGCTTGGCGCCGCGGAGGCGTTCCGCAACGCCTTTCCGCTGTTCTCCTCCCGCGGATTGCCTGGCAAGTCCGGTTCCGTGGAAGCCATTCCGGCCCTGGCGGAACGGGGCAAGGGCACGGTGTCGCGCTTTTACCGCCGCCTTGATGAAGACCTGGCCAGTTCCGCCTTTGTTGCCGGTGACGATTTCACGATCGCGGATATCACCGCACTCTGCACCGTGGATTTCGCAGTTGGCGCCGCCCGGGTCCCCATCCCCGACGATTGCGGGAACCTCAAGCGCTGGCACGCCGAGGTTTCCGCCAGGCCCAGCGCAAAGGCCTAAGCGACCTCACGGCCCAGCGCTATTGCGCGGCTCGCATCAGCGCCTGCCGGCGGTCAAATGTCCCCGCGCGAAGGTGTGTGCGGTACGCTGAAACGAAAGCAACCGATCGGACAGGACACCAGCCCGCATATCTCACCAAGTCGCTTGTTGAGTCACTGAATGTCATTGCGTTTCAATCAGATAACTCCGCTTTTTGGAGGTTCTGCCGGGCACGGACTGCGCTGGCCGCGCCCTCGCTGGTCTTTTGCCCGCGTACGCGCACATGCTCGCTCCACCATAGGCGGGGCTATGCTTTAACCTGCATCCGTCACCAACTTTCGTCGCGAGGGCGTCGAGGCGCCGTGTAAGCGTGGCCGCGCGGACCGGAGGGCGGTGCAGGCATACTTGACAGTATGTCAAACCGGCCGTAGGGAGCACGGCCGCGCTTACGCGATGCATCGGCGTCCGCAGCAGGAAGTTGGTGACGGATGCGGGTTAAGCTCGCGAGCACGCGCACGGAGCCCTCAGCCGGGGAGCGCGAGGGGCTTGCTCCTCGCATGTGGACCAGAAAATCCTGCGCGATCATCGCGGCCCTTGGTGAGATATGCGGGTTAGCGGTGACTTTCCGGCCGCCGCCGGTTCGACTGGCGCGGCTGCCGCTGCTGAACGCTGCTTGCAGCCTTCGCTGCCGGCGGGCGCGCCGAGGCGCGTTGAACGCTGCGGGCCGGGGGGGCCTGCACGGATCTTGGAGCGGGCCTTGCGGCACTGCGTTTGACTGCGGCGTTGGCGAAGTTGCGGGCAGCAGCAGAAGACGAAACCGACACGCGCGGTGTGGGTCGAACGGGCTTGGATTGCGGCGCCGCTTGCAACGCCTGCCTGCCGGACGGCATTCGCACCGCCGGCGAAGATTGGGTCCGAATGCGATTCTGCGGCGGGGATGCAGTCGTTCGCCTGAGCGCGGCGGATTGGGTCGCGCGAGTCGCCGTTCTAAGCCTGACGGCCAGGGACGAGGCTGAAGGCCTCCGGCGCTCTCGAGGTTGCACCCTGGGTGGGACGCTTTTCTCGGGTTCGCTGACAGAAGCGGGCCGGGTTCTGCGCGACGTTCGCGTCCGTGCAGGATTGCGGGGCGCGACGGCAGGGCGTTGCATGTTCGAAGGCTTGCGGATCGGAGTTGAGAGGGGTTGTTGCGTGTTGCCCGGCGCCGGGCGCGTCGCGGTTCCTTGTGACGGTTTGGCTGCACGCTGCTCGATGGCGCGGCGCAGATTGGCCGCCCGGGCGTTCGGCACGTTCACCGCGCCCACCGGCGGGCGCCGCCGAGGTGCGTTGCTTTGAGCTTCGGCTGGGGCATTGGACGCTTGCGTGCGCGATGCGGATGCCAATCTCCCGGTGCTCGCTGTCCGGGTTCGGGCCGGCTCGGTTTTTCTTGCCCGTGAATCCCCCCGCTGCCCGGTCCTGTTCACCGGAATGTGGCCGGACCGCTTGTCGGGCATGGTGACGACCGATCGCTCGATGCCCCGGGCGGCGGGAGCGCCAGGCGGTGCTGCCTGATCGCGCCCGCCCGGAGAACGGCCGTCCGAGCCGTCGGGCCGGCTTCCGGCACCGGGGCGACCGGGCCGCCGGCCGGGCCTCGATCCCCCGCGCCGGTCGTCGTTGTGCCAACGGTTGTCGTCATGGTGCCGCCGGTCGTGTCGCCGCGGCCGGTCCTGGCGGTAGAAGCTCAACCAGACGTGCGGCCGGCGGTAGTAGAAGGGGTCGTAGTACGAGTATCCGAAATAGGGGTGGTCTTGGAATCCGTAGTGATGCCAGTGCAGGCTGCGGCTATGCCAACCGATGCTGAAAGCCGATGTCACGCCCCAGAACGCGCCGTTGGAGAAGTAGTGACCGCTTGGATACGGGTAGTAGTAAACCGGATAGGCGCGCGGATAGTAGTTATAGACGCGCCTGGGCTGGTAGGTGACCACTTCGTCCGGGTCGTAGTAGGGCACGTAGATGACTTCGCGCTCCACGGGCGCGATCTCGATGGCGCCCGCCTCGCTGACGGAAACCACCTGCTTGTCGTCGCTCTTGAGATTGCCGGCCGCGGCAGCCTGTTCGCGGAAACCGGCGACCGCGTCGATGACAGCCTCCTGTTGCAGGAGCACCGCTTCGCCGAGTTGCCAAGTCCACCTCAGTTCGCTGTCGAGCAGCGCGACGATTTCGGGGTAGTTCAACAGAGCCACGACCGAGGCGTCCCACTCCTCATCCGGTTCAAGGCCGAGGTCTGCCTCGCTTGCCTCCAGAAATCGGGCAGCCAGAACGACCTGCAAGGGGAAGGTGGATGCGGGCAGCACGATCGCCAGCAGGTCGTCG
Organism: Candidatus Azophilus sp.; assembly: GCA_965220425.1. Classification (GTDB taxonomy): domain Bacteria; phylum Pseudomonadota; class Gammaproteobacteria; order Pseudomonadales; family Azotimanducaceae; genus Azophilus. The sequence goes on from OZ244830.1 coordinate 3,028,132, forward strand.
GGATAGAGCGCGACGGGCGCCACCAGCGTTGCCAACTCATCGTCGGTCAGCAGTTCAACCGGTTCGACGGACACGATCTCCGGTGCTGTGCCCAGGTCCGCCCGCGCCGATATCGCGCCCGCGAGGCCAAGCAGGAAAACAGCCGCACACAGCAAGGCGCGGCGAGTCCTGCGCGATGCTGCCGATGCGGCAATCGCCAGATTCGCCCAATTCGGCCGAACCGCGAGCCCTGGCGCCAATGCAAGAACCACTTCGATGCTCCCCAATCCATCAGGTCGCTGCGGGCGTGAGCCAGGTGGAACCGGCATCTGACCGGATACTCGGGACGGGTTGCAAGGCATGGTCGCCATCGGGATCACTCCTGCGCCGCAAAGTGCGTGAGTCCACGGTAACCCGCTCAACCTGAACGGTGCCTTAACGATGAACGCCGTTGGCGGCCGCTTGCCGTCCAGCGGGGGCCGGCCGGGGAATCCTGCCGGACCAGGAAACCAAATTCGGACAATTCCGTCCAAGTCCGTGGAGCCTGGCAGCATCGCCGGCGGTTCACGCGAGGTAGAATGGAGACTGCAGTGAGGCATGGAGGTCTGATTGTGCGCTGTGTGGTTCTTGTGTGCCGTCGCTTCGGGCCGGCACTGGTGCTGACCGCCCTGCTAGCCGCGTGCGGCGGGGGAGGCGGCAGCGATAGCGGTCCCGCGGCAACCAACATGCGTCCATCGGTCGGCGCGCTGGACGATCGGACGCTGACGGCCGGCGATGCTCTGAGCGTCGACGTAACGGTGACGGACGCCGATACTGCCGACACCCACACCGTCACGGCCGGTTCCAGCGACACGGAAGTGGCCACGGTCTCGGTCAACGGCACGACCCTGACGCTGACCGCGGTTGCCGCGGGCACGGCTACCATAACAGTGACCGCGCGCGACAACAGCGGCGCGGCCAATGCCGAATCCCAGTCCGCAACCTTCACCGTCACGGTAGAGGAGAGGAATGCGCGTCCTTCCGTCGCCGGGATCCCGGACCAGAGGCTGGAAGCCGGGGAAACGCTGGAAATCGAAATCGCCGTGACGGACGCGGATGCAGGCGACACGCACGGTATCGAGGCAACCGTCAGCGACGACGGCATCGTGGAGACATCGCTCGCCGACGGGTTGCTCACGCTGACGGGCCTGGCAAACGGTACGGTGAACGTCACCGTTGTCGCCCGGGACGACAGCGGCGCCGCCAACGCGGAATCCGAGCCGGTGACGTTCGCGGTCACCGTCGAGGGCGGCTGGGTCGCGGGGGTATTCGAGCCCGCCGGGACGTTCAAGAACTACTGCGCCAAACCCCGGCAACCCGACCCGCTGTCCGGCGAGGCGTTCCCCGATCTCGCCGGGAGGACCCTGGACGAGAACAACTGGCTCAGGTCGTGGAGCAACGACACCTACCTCTGGTACGACGAAATCGTCGATCGAAATCCCGCCCTGTACGACGACACTCTCACGTACTTCGATCTGCTCAGGACAACGGCCAGAACCCCTTCGGGGAACTTCAAGGACAACTTCCATTTCACCTATACGACAGAAGAATGGGATGCGCTCGTCACCTCTGGAGCTTCCGTGGGATACGGTGCGTATATCACCCTGCTGAGTCGCCGGCCTCCCCGGGAAGCGGTGGTCGCTTATACGGAGCCGGGTGCGTCCGCGGACAGGGCCGGACTGGCCCGCGGTACCCGCATTCTCAAGATCGATGGCGTCGACCTGGTGCACGGCTCGGATGTGGATACGCTCAATGCCGGCCTGTTTCCGTCGGAGGAAGGCGAGACGCACGAGTTCGAGGTCCAGGGACTGAACGATTCCGAACCGCGGACGGTAATGCTGACGGCGACGGTGGTGAGATCCGATCCGGTGCAGCATCTCAGCGTACTCGAAACCGACAGCGGGCCGGTAGGCTACCTGCTGTTCAACGATTTTATCGGTCCGGCGGAACGGGAACTCATCGATGCGTTCGACGAACTTTCCGATGCCGGCATCACGGATCTCGTGCTCGATCTTCGTTACAACGGCGGTGGCTATCTCGATATCGCCAGCCAGCTCGGCTTCATGGTCGCGGGCCCGTCCGCCGCGCAGGGCCGGGTATTCGAAGAATTGCGCTTCAACGACAAGCACACCCAATTCGACCCCGTTACCGGCCGGCCGCTGCGTCCGCTGCTGTTCCATACCACATCGGTCGGATTCAGCGTACCGAGTGGAAGCCAGTTACCCAGCGCCAACCTGTCGCGGGTTTTCGTGCTTACCGGCCCGGGGACCTGTTCCGCCAGCGAATCCGTCATGAACAGCCTCCGCGGCATCGATATCGATGTGGTGCAGATCGGCTCCACCACCTGCGGCAAGCCCTACGGGTTCTACCCGGCGGACAACTGTGGAACGACCTACTTCACCGTTCAGTTCCAGGGTGTCAACGCCAAGGGATTCGGTGACTATTCCGACGGCTTCTCACCGGCCAACACCGGTCGGGTGGAGGGGACGGAAATTCCCGGCTGCTCCGTGGCCGACGATTTCGAACACGGGTTCGCCGACCCCGGGGAAGGGCGTCTCAAGGCCGCGCTCCGCTACCGGTTGGACGGTACCTGCCCGGCGCCCACGGGCATCGCCGGTCTACGCAGCGATCCCGGCATCGAAAGGAAGTCCATGGCGCTCGGAACCCTTGAAGATCGACGCCGCGGTTTGAAGGTACTGACGCGGGAGCGTTGAGGGATTCGAGGGGCTATCGGGATGTCGGAGTCGTTGAAGCCGCTCCATCGACGCCGATCGCCTGCAACCCGGGAGACCTCTTGAATCCGTATGGTTGGGGCCGTTCGGGTTTTTTTCTCGGGACGGCGGCCCTACACTGCGCACCCTGATATGCGGAGGTATGACGAGGACAGGCCGTGCCGACTCTTTACGACAAGATCTGGGCCGATCACTACGCCGGCGCCCGCTCGGACGGGGAGGGGCTGCTGTACATCGACCGTCATCTGGTGCACGAGGTTACATCGCCCCAGGCATTTGAGGGTCTTCGGCAGGCCGGCCGCAACCTCTGGCGGACGGATGCCAATCTGGCCACACCGGACCACAACGTACCGACCGACGGCCGCGCGGCCGGCATCGACGGCATCGCCGACCCGGTGGCGCGGGAGCAGGTGGTCACGCTGGACGAGAACTGCAAACGGCATGGTGTCACCCAGTTCGACATACACGATATCCGCCAGGGCATCGTGCACGTCATCGGGCCGGAGCAGGGCGCGACCCTGCCGGGCACTACCATCGTCTGCGGAGACTCCCATACCTCGACACACGGTGCATTGGCGGCACTTGCGCAGGGTATCGGTACCTCCGAGGTCGAACATGTCATGGCCACCCAGTGCCTTGCCCAGAGGAAGGCGAAGAACATGGCGGTGCGCGTGGCCGGGAGCCTGCGGGAAGGCGTCTCTGCCAAGGACCTGGCGCTCGCACTGATCGGCCGCGTCGGCACCGCCGGCGCGACGGGACACACCATCGAATTCATGGGGCCAGGCATCGAAGCGCTATCCATGGAAGGCCGCATGACGCTCTGCAACATGGCGATCGAGGCGGGCGCCCGCGCCGGCATGGTGGCCGTGGACGACAGGACGATCGAATACGTGCGCGGCCGGCCGCTGGCGCCCACCGGGGCACAATGGGACGCGGCGGAACGCTATTGGCGCACGCTCACCAGCGATGCGGATGCAGCCTGGGACGCAGAGATACTCCTCGATGCCGCGGACGTGGCTCCCCAGGTTACCTGGGGGACATCGCCGGAGATGGTAGTGCCCGTGGACGGTCGTGTCCCGGACCCGGCAGGCGCCCCGAACGAACTCGCGGCAGACGGCATCGAACGCGCCCTGGCCTACATGGGTCTTGCCGCCAACCAGCCTATCGGAGAGATCGAACTCGACCGCGTATTCATCGGCTCCTGCACCAACTCCCGGCTGGAGGATCTCCGCACAGCCGCACGCTTCGTTGCCGGCAGGCACATTGCCCGAAACATCAAGCAGGCACTGGTAGTACCTGGGTCGGGACTGATCAAGCGGGCCGCGGAGCGGGAAGGGCTCGACCGGGTATTCATCGATGCCGGATTCGAATGGCGCGATGCGGGCTGCTCCATGTGCCTGGGAATGAACCCCGACAGGCTGCAACCCGGCGAGCATTGCGCCTCCACGTCGAATCGCAACTTCGAGGGACGGCAGGGATACCGCGGCCGGACCCATCTCGTCAGTCCGGCGATGGCCGCTGCCGCCGCGGTGGCCGGTCACTTCGTCGATGTGCGGAGTGTCCCGTGAGAGCGTTTCAGGTGGAAACGGGGCTGGTCGCGCCCCTGGACCGGGCCAATGTCGATACCGATCAGATTATTCCCAAGCAGTTCCTGAAGTCCATCAGGCGCACGGGATTCGGAAACCACCTGTTCGACGCCTGGCGTTTTCTCGATCAAGGGGATATTGGCATCAGGCTCGAAGACCGGCAACCGAATCCCGAATTCGTGCTGAACCTTGCGCGGTACGACGGCGCCGCCATTCTGCTGGCGCGGCACAATTTCGGTTGCGGGTCCAGCCGCGAGCACGCGGTATGGGCGCTGCTGGAATACGGCTTCCGCGCCGTAATCGCTCCGGGCTTCGCCGACATATTTTTCAATAACTGCTTCAAAAACGGGCTCTTACCCGTTGTTTTGGAAGGAATTCAAGTGGCTCGTTTGTTCGATCTCGTCGAACGGAACGCGGGATTTGGATTGACCGTGCACCTTCCGCGTCAACGGATCGATCTGCCCGGCGGCGAATCCCTCGAGTTCGATATCGATCCCATGCGCAAACAGAAGATGCTGCAGGGGCTCGACGACATCGGCCTGACGCTTGCCCACGCCGGGCAGATCCGCGAGTTCGAGCGCGGCTATTTCCGGCGCCGGACCTGGCTCACTCAATGAACCGGATACCGCGCGGGATCGTTCCGTAGCACCGACCCCCATGACGATTGTGAAAAACATCCTGGTTCTCGACGGCGACGGTATCGGGCCCGAGGTCGCGCCTGTTGCCGTGGAGGCGCTCGCCATGGCGCTCCGTGCCGCGGATATCGAATTGCAGGTCGAGCGTGGGCTGGTCGGCGGGCGGGCCATTGACGAGACCGGTACGCCCCTGCCGGACGAGACGCTCGCCAAGGCGCGAGCCGCCGACGCCATCCTGCTGGCTGCCGTTGGCGGTCCCCGCTGGGAGCACCTGCCCATGAACCAGCGGCCGGAAAAGGGGCTCCTGGGGTTGCGGTATGAACTGGACCTGTTCGCGAACCTGCGCCCGGCGCTGCTGTTCGGCCCGCTGGCGCATGCATCCTCGCTGAAATCCGAGCGCGTCGCCGGGCTCGATATCCTGATCGTCAGGGAGCTGACCGGCGGCATCTATTTCGGTGAACCACGCGGGGTGCATGTGGAGGAAAACGAGCGTGTCGGGGTCAATACCTACGTGTACCGGGAGCACGAAATCGAGCGTATCGCCAGGGTGGCATTCGACCTCGCCGGAAAGCGCCAACGCCGGCTCTGTTCCGTCGACAAGGCCAACGTGCTGGAGGTCACCCAGCTCTGGCGCGATGTGGTCAACGAAACCGCATCGGACTATCCGGACGTGGAAGTCTCCCACATGTATGTCGACAACGCGGGCATGCAGTTGGTTCGCGAGCCCACACAGTTCGATGTGATCGTCACGGGCAACCTGTTCGGAGACATTCTCTCTGATGTGGCGGCCATGCTCACCGGATCCCTGGGCATGCTGCCCTCGGCATCTCTGGCCGCATCGGGCAAGGGGCTCTATGAGCCGGTGCACGGGTCGGCGCCGGACATCGCCGGCCAGGACCGCGCGAATCCGTTGGCCATGGTGCTGTCGGCGGCGATGCTGTGCCGTTACAGCCTGGAAGCACCGGATGCGGCGGCGGCCATCGAGACCGCCGTCGAACGCGTTCTCGACAAGGGGTTCAGGACCGCCGACATCGCCCCCGCGCAGGCGGCTGCAAACGGCATTGAGCCGGTGGGTACCCGCGCCATGGGCGATGCCCTGGTCGTAGAATTGACCGATGTACTGAAGGAGAGGAGATGAGCGCCGGACCCGTAAGCGTCGCCATTGCGGGCGCTACCGGCGCCGTCGGCGAAGCATCGCTGGAGATCCTCGAGGAACGCGGCTTTCCTGTCGAGCGCCTGTTCCTGCTCGCGAGCGAACGGTCCGAGGGGAAGCGCTACCGGTTCCGCGGCAAGTCGGTGGCCGTCGAGCGTCTCGACACATTCGATTTCGAGCAGGCGCGGATCGGCCTCTTCTCCGCGGGCGGCGCCGTCTCGGCGGAGTTCGCCCCGAGGGCCGCCGCGGACGGCTGCGTGGTGATCGACAATACCTCGAAATTTCGTTACGACGACGATGTGCCGTTGATCGTGCCCGAGATCAACCTGCACCGGCTGCCGGAATACAGCAATCGCAACATCATCGCCAATCCCAACTGCTCCACGATTCAGATGGTCGTGGCGCTCAAGCCGATCTACGACGCGGTGGGCATCGAGCGGATCAACGTGGCGACCTATCAGGCGGTTTCGGGCGCCGGGGCCGGCGGCATGCGGGAGCTGGCGGGGCAGACCGCCAACCTGTTGAATGCCAAGCCGATCGAATCGACCGTCGCGCCGGTGCAGATCGCGTTCAACGCCATTCCGCAGATCGATGCCTTCCAGGAGAACGGGTTTACGAAGGAAGAGATGAAGATGGTCTGGGAAACTCGCAAGATCTTCGAGGACGACAGCATTGGCGTCAACCCGACCTGCGTGCGCATCCCCGTGTTCTACGGTCATTCGGAAGCCGTGCACATCGAGACCCGTGCACCGATCACGGTGGCGGAGGCCCGCGCGCTGCTGGCCGAAGCGCCGGGGGTGGTGCTGCGCGACGATGCGGCGCCCGGAGGCTATCCAACGGCGGTCGTGGACGGGGCGGGTAACGATGCCGTCTACGTAGGGCGCATCCGGCAGGATTTTTCACACCCCCGCGGGCTGAACCTGTGGGTGGTATCCGACAACGTGCGCAAGGGCGCCGCGCTCAACAGCGTGCAGATCGCCGAGGCGTTGCTGCCCCTGCTCGAATAGCGGCGCAAGCCATGGAACAGGGCGCGTGAACATAGACAGGCTGCTCTGCGACCTGGGGCCCGTCGACCATGCATCCTTGCGCGGGAAGGTGCTGGCCCTCGAGCCGCGAATCTGGCGGGAAAACCTGGTTCGGCAGAAGTCTTTCGATGTGCACAAGCACACGGAGTCGATCGTCCTGCTATTCATCGAAATTGACGAGTGGCCGGCAATTGTCGTGAAGCGGGAGGCCGGTTGGGCGCATCTCGCGGATGTCGCCATGCCCCTGGTCGACGCGATCGTCCGGGCACACTACGAGCCGGGCGGTACCGTTGTCCGGGCGGTGGTGGCCCGGCTGGGCCCCGGCGGCAGGATCATGCCGCACAGCGACTCCCATCCCTCGTTTCACGCCGGGCATCGTGTGCACATCCCCCTCGTCACCAACCCCCGGGTGCGATTCACGCTGGCGGGCAAACCCTATGTGTTGCGCGAAGGCCAAGCCTACGAGATCAACAACCAGAAGCCCCACTCGGTGATGAACAACGGCAGCGAGGGCCGCATCCACTTCATTTTCGACTATGTCCCGCCACCGGCATCGTCGACAGACAGTGCGGCAGGGCAGACCCCCGGGCCGGAGCGGTACCGGGCATGAGCGCCACGCGCTCGGAGCAAGACGTCAGTATCGCCGCCGCCATGCAGGCGATGCGCGCCAACAGGCCGCTCAGGGCCGAGGAAATCTGCCGGGACTACCTGCTCATGAACCCCTACTGCATCGACCATCTCAGACTGCTCGGCCATGCGCTCATGAAACAGAACCGGCTCGATGAAGCGGAGCGTGAACTGCGCCGGGCCCTGTCGTACCGGTCCGACTTCCCGCAGCTCTACGAAGACCTGGGCAGCGTACTCGCCATGCGGCGGGAATTCGATGCGGCGATCCCGCTGTTCCGGGAAGCCATCAAGCGCGAGCCCCGGCTGCCGCTGGCGCACAAGAAACTCGGCCAGGCTCTCGCAGCAGTGGGCCGGGGCGCGGAGGCCGACGAACACTTCGAGGAGTTTCTGGAGAAAGACCCCGAATCCGGCCGGGTTGCCGAGGGCATCGAACATCTTCGTGAGGGGCGCCTCGACGAAGCGGTCACTCACCTGCGGGCGGTACTGAAAGCCAACCCCGACCAGGTCGATGCCATGCGCTACCTGGCCCTGGCCTATGCCCGTGACGAGCGGAGCCTGGGCGATGCGGAAGCCTGGCTGCGCCGGGCGACGGAACTCGCGCCGGACTTCACGGCGGCTTGGCTCGATCTCGGCCTGGTGCTGTCGGAAATGAACAAGCACATGGATGCGATCGAGAGCTACCGCTCGGCGCTGAAGGGCGATCCGGAAAACGCCGCGCTATGGGCGGGGTTCGCCAACGCCTGTGCCCTGGCCAGCTATCCGGAGCGGAGCATCGAGGCGTTCGAGAAGTCCCTGGCGCTGAATCCCGATGCTCCGGGCGTGCAGATGAGCTACGCGCACAGCCTGAAAACCCTGGGCCGCCAGGAGCGGGCGGTGCAGGCATACCGGGCGGCCATCCGGCTCAAGCCGGATTTCGGCGAGGTCTACTGGAGCATGGCCAATCTCAAGGCATTCCGCTTCGATGAGAAGGAAGTCGCCGCCATGCGGAACCTGCTCGACCGGGGCGGGCTCGATGCCGGCGCCGAGATCCACTGCAGTTTCGCCCTGGCCAAGGCGCTCGAGGATCAGGGCGACTACGACGGGGCCTGGCGCCACTACGACAGCGGCAATCGCAAGCAGCGGATGCAGGTATCCCACGACCCGCCCGGCATGGAGAAACGCCACAATCAGATCATGGCGACCTTCAGCGAGGCGTTTCTGGCGGAACAGGGCGGCAACGGGTTCGATGCGGCGGACCCCATATTGATCGTCGGACTGCCCAGATCCGGCTCAACCCTCATCGAACAGGTACTGGCAAGTCACAGCCGGGTGGAAGGTACCTCCGAGCTGCCGATCTTGAACAGTCTCGCCAACTCGATCGGCCGCTATCTCCCCGAAAGCGTCCTGTTTCCCGAGTCGGTGCTGCAACTGTCCGGACGGGACTGGGCCGCCTATGGGCAGCAGTACATGGACGATGCCAGGCGCCACCGGGCGACCGGCGAACCCTTCTTTACGGACAAGCTGCCCAACAACTTTCCGTTCGTCGGCCTGCTGCACCTCATTCTGCCGAATGCCAAGGTCGTCAACGCCCGCCGGTACCCGCTGGACAGTTGTCTCGGCTGCTACCGGCAACTGTTCGCCAGGGGCCAGAATTTCACCTACGACATGGAGGAACTGGCCCACTACTACCAGTGCTACGACCGGATGATGGCGCATTGGCATGCCGTGTTGCCGGGCAAGGTGCTGGACGTTCATTACGAAGATACGGTCGGCGATCTCGAACGGCAGGTCAGACGGATACTCGAACACTGCGGTCTGCCCTTCGAGGAAAGCTGCCTGCGCTTCCACGAGAACCCCCGGGCCGTAAAGACAGCCAGTTCGGAACAGGTCAGGCAACCGATCTACACGGGCGCCCTGGGTATGTGGCGACACTACGAGCGGCACATCGAATTGTGGACCGATGCGCTCGGCGACGTCATCGAAAAGCTTCCCCCCGCCGTCAGAGACGCGGCGGAATCGGTTCAGTCATAGGGCCAGATCGCGAGTCCATGCACGCTGGCCCTCAGGTCCCGGCTCAGGTTCACGGAAAGAAGCCGCTCGTTGGCGGCGAGGTCGTAGACGCTTACCGTCGCCGGCGAGGAACCGCCGGCGACCACGGAGCCTGACAGCTCGCACAGCCCGCGAAGGAAACCCTGGCGGGCTGCGCAATCGATGCCGGGTTCGTTTGCCGGGGGCTGCCGCGGGTCATATTCCGGCGCGGCCATGGCGCGGTCGTCGCTGCCGTCGCCGCGTCCGCAATATCTCAGCCGCCCGGCATCGTTGTCGTTGAACAGCACGCCGTCGCGAAAAGGGCGCACGTTGTGGCTGCCGCCGGGCAGTTCCGCGGACATCAGCACCGTCCTGCCGTTGAAATGCAGCATTCCGCCGGTGCCGAGCCCGCCCAGGTACATCCCGTGCCGATTGCAGGCGATGCTGTCGATATGCAGCTTGTTCAGTTCCAGGGGGCCGTCTTTGCCCTCCGCATCGAATCCCCGGGCCTTGTAGCGGAAGTTTGCCGACTCGATGTGGATGCCCCGGGCGAAAGCCCGGCGGTCGAGATCGAAGGCCAGGATGCAGTCGAAGGCGGTGGAAGTCAGGAAGAGGGTGCGCTCGTAGATGCGGATTTCGTGACAGTGCTTGAGGTACGGATTACGCCAGGAGCCTGTCGGCGTGAAATCCGGACGGTAGGCGAGCAGTTGGTCACTGCCGGCGATGTAGACCCTGTCACGGTCGAAGGCGACACCCCGCAACCCCCGGCCGCCGCTCGGGCCGCGCCAGTCGATTTCGATGCCATCGACCTCGATGGGCCTGTCGACCGTCCGCTTGTCCAGGTCGATGAGATAGGCTGCGCCATGGGCCTCGCCAGGCTGGCTGCCGCGCACCACGGTTGTCGCAATCAGCGTCGTCACAACCCGGGTCCGGAATTCGGACCGCCGGCGCAATGGGGTTCGACAGAAGGTTCGGCTATTGCCCGAACCACTTGGTAATGCCGATGCCTACCGTGCGCGGCTTCTCGTAGGTGAGCAGGTTGCGGAACCGGGGATCGCCCAGGGCCGCTGCCTGGTCGTTGTAGCCATCGTCTATCCAGTTGACGACGCGCTGGTCGAACAGGTTCCAGATGCTGAGCGTCATGTTCCAGTTGTTGTAGAACTCGATGCCCGCCTGCAGGTTGCTATAGCTCCATGACGGTATTATGCCGTCCGGCTCCTCCAGAATGGCGCTGTAGAGGCTGTCGTACACCTTGCCCTGGTGACTGAAATCCAGGCGTATCCACAGATCGCCCCGGCCCATGAACTCGTAGAAGGTGTATTCGGCCGCGAGCCAGATCTTGAATTTCGGCGAGATGGGCATGACGGTGCCGTCGGTGATCTCGTCGCCGTTGATGGTGGTGAAGTCGGACGTGAACTGTGGGTCGGCGGCGAACAGGCTGCCCTCCAGCTTGAAACTGTCGGTGAAATGGGCTGCCCAGTACAGTTCCACCCCCCTGGTCGCGGCGGTGTCGCCGTTGGTGTTGCCGCGCAGCCACCAGATATCGTCAACGCCGCCCGCATTGTCGATCTGGATGTCCTGCCATTCCATGTAGAAGGCGGACAGGTTGAACTGCATACGGCGGTCGAACCAGGTGCTTTTGAGGCCGACCTCGAAGTTGTTCAGCGTGTCGGAATCGTAGCGCAACGGCACCTTGCCGGTGGCGGCTGCCCGCCGGCTGTTGTAACCGCCGAGCCGAAATCCCTGGCTGAAGATGAAATAGACCATGCGTTCGCTGTCGATGTGATACTGGGTACCGAACTTCAGCGCGATATTGCTCTCCTTGCCCCCGGCGGAATAGGCCCCGTCGTCGGCAATGTTGTCCAGCGGCGGCAATCCCTCCGGCCATTGGTCGCGGTCGTACTCGTCCCGGTCATATTCGAACCAGCGGCTGCCGGCGGTGACGTCCCAGTCGTCCGTCAGGCTGTAAGTCACCTCGCCGAAAAAGGCCAACTGCTTGACCTTGCGGCGGAACTCGTTGGAGTAGGTGACGTCCGTGGGGGCAAGCGGATACTGGATGTTGTCGTAGTTGGCATAGTAGGCGTAGGCGTATTGGTTGGCGGCTTCCCAGGCGGGTGTGTCCGTGAATCCATCCACCTTGCTTCCGTAGAGCCACTTGTCGAAAACGTCTTCATAGAAGCCGCCGATCATCCACTGCAGACGGCTCGCCGTCGTCGAGGTCAGCCGGACTTCCTGGGAAAACCGTTCCTGTTGCTGATCGTTGAATATCCTGCCGATCATGTAGCGCCGGTCATAGAGCGTGCCGGGCTGGGCATAAGCGTTGTACTGCTCGTAGAGGGTGTTGTCCCACTGGTAGGCGATGTCCCGGTCAAACGAGGCGGTGGTGGCCGAAAACTCCGCGAATCCGAGGTCGCCGGTGATGGTGGCCGCAACCTGGTACCAGTCGTCTTCCCGGAATTCATCGAGGAACTTGGTGATCTTGAACTTGCCCAGGTGCGGATCGGAAGTCCAGGAGCCTTCCGTGTCGCTATACTGGGTAATGACGCTGCCGAGAACGGACCAGCGGTCGCTGACATCCCACAGGGCCGCCACCCGCCCGCCATAGACCTTGTAATCGTTGAAGTCGTCTTCGGCGATGTCGGAATTGTCGAACTGGCCCACAAGGTCGGGGCCTTCCACGTTATCGATGTAGCCGCCTTCCGTGGAATAGAATGCGACGGCCCGGAGCGCGAGGCGGTTGTCGGCGACCGGCACGTTGATGTGTCCGCTCAGATCGTAGCTCGGCTCCCCGAAGCGTGTGCTGGCCATGCCCGCGTCGATCTGCCCGGAGATGCCTTCGTGGTTGGGTTTGTTGGTGATGATTCGGAGCGCGCCCGTCTGGGAACTGGAGCCGTGCAGGGTACCCTGGGGCCCGGGCAGCACCTCGATGCGCTCGATGTCGACCTGCCAGGGATCGACCTGCTGGGAATTGGTGGTCATGGGCTGCTCGTCGAGATAGACAGCGGCCGAGCTGTCGGTCCGGTATTCGTCGGAACCGGTGGAGATACCCCTGATTACTATTGAGTTGCGCCCCGGCTGCAAGTTCGACAGCGTCACGCTGGGCGTGGCCTTCAGGTAGTCGTTCATGTCCTTCAGGCCCATGCGCTCGATGTCGTCGCCGGTGAACGCGGAGATGCTCTGGCCGAGATCCTGGAGATTGGACGCCCGCTTGGTGGCGGTGACGACGATTTCCTCGATGGCCGGAGCGCCTTCGGCCAGTGCCTCGCCGTGAAGGATGGCAGCCACGGCAGCGGCGAGGGGCGATAGAACCCAGGCCCTGCCGCGGCCGCGGATCACGATATTGCCCACGCCGGGCAGGCGCCTGGATGATTCGGCCATTTGTTCCCTCCCTGTCGTTTCGGATGAACGCCCAGACCTTTCGGGCCGCGACCCGGCCACGAAGCGCCACCCACGGGGTTCCGTCCCCGCCCCCCTGCCATGCTCACCACCGATTCTACGGCCCAATTGAACGCACAACAAACGAAAGTTTACGTTTGCCCCTGGCCCGCATCGCTCACCGGCTTCCTGCCGCGGACGCCGATGCATCGCGTAAGCGCCTCGACGCCCTCCGACGAAAGTTGGTGAGCGATGCGGGCTGGCCGCTACCCGGCGGTCGTCTTCACTGGCGAGGCGCCCGGCATCTACCCATAATGCTCGCGGGACAAGCCCGGACCATCGTGCTTTCCGTCGGGCGGGCAATTGAGAAGGAGGCAAATCAGCGTGTCGGGGCGATACCACTGCGTCCTGCGGGCATTGGCGCTCGCGACACCGGTCATGACAGGCCTGTTTGCCGCCTGTTCCGGCCCTGACCCGGGGAATGCGGTTCCCCCGCACTGGAACGACATCGGCGTGATTCGCGAGCATGCGGAACCGCCCCGGGCCTCGTTCCTCGGCTATCCCGACCCGGACGGGGCCCTGCGCGGCGACCGGGCCGGCAACCCCCGCTCCATGTCCCTGAACGGGAATTGGAAGTTTGCGTATTCCGCCTCCCCCGCTGCACGTCCCGTGGATTTCCACCGGCCCGGATTCGATGTGTCGGGGTGGCACGAGATGCCCGTGCCCGCCAACTGGGAACGGCACGGCTACGGATATCCGATCTACGTGAACGTGCCGTACCCGTTCGAGGTCGACGAGCCGCATGTTCCCACGGACAACAACCCGGTGGGTTCCTACCGCCGCGATTTCATCGTGCCGGACGACTGGCAGGGCCTCGCGACATTCCTGAAGTTCGGGGCGGTCAGTTCCGCATTCAACGTCTGGCTGAACGGCGCCTACGCCGGCTACAGCGAAGGCAGCAAGACCGCGACCGAGTTCAACGTGAGCAGCCTGCTGCGCCCGGGCATCAACACCATTGCCGTCGAGGTGTATCGCTGGAGCAGCGGCAGCTACCTGGAAGACCAGGACTTCTGGTCGTTGAGCGGTATCCAGCGCGACGTCGGGCTCGAGGCGCGGCCCGTGGCCCGCGTGCGCGACTACTTCGTGCACGCCGGCCTTGTGAACGGTTACACCGACGGTGAATTCTCGATTGACCTGGACCTGGTCAACGACGGTACGGAAGCGGTGTCACGCGTTCTCTCCATCGAGATCAGGGACGGAGAGGAAACCATCCACGCGGACCGGGCAGCGCTGACGCTCGCGCCGGGTTCGACCAGCCACGGATTCGCCACGACCCTCGAAGGGATAAACCCCTGGTCCGCGGAATCGCCCTCCCTGTACCGGCTGCTCGTCTTCCTCGCCGGCGATGGCCCGGAAAGCCGGGAGGCTATCGCCCAGCGCATCGGCTTTCGCACCGTCGCCATCGAGAACGGTCTCTTTCGGATCAATGGCCGGCACGTGCGCCTGAAAGGAGTGAACCTGCATGAGCATCACCACGAATACGGCCATGTGGTGGACGGGGAAACGATGCTCGAGGATATCCGCCTGATGAAAGCGGCCAACATGAACGCCGTGCGCAATTCACACTATCCGCACCAGGAACGCTGGTACGAGTTGACCGATGAACACGGGCTGTATGTGATCGATGAAGCCAATATCGAGAGCCATGGCTTCGGTTACGACCACGACAGGACGCTCGGCAACAAGCCGCACTGGATGCCGCACCATCTGGACCGCACCAGGCGCATGCTGGAACGGACGAAGAATTTCCCCTCGGTGGTCATCTGGTCGCTGGGCAACGAAGCGGGCGACGGCGTCAATCTCGGCGCCGCTTACCGCTGGATCAAGGCGCGGGATGCTTCGCGGCCCGTCCAGTATGAGACCGAGGGCGATATCCACGAGGTCGGGGAGCGTCACTCGGACTTCCATTCCAGCATGTACTGGACGCACTGGCAGTTGGAGGACTATGCCGTGAGCGGGGGCGACCGGCCGTTTCTGCTGATCGAATACGCGCATTCCATGGGCAACAGCACGGGGAATCTGATCGACTACTGGGAGGTAATCAACCGTCATGACGTGCTGGCCGGCGGTTTCATCTGGGACTGGGTCGACCAGGGCCTGCTCGAGCAGGATGAATCCGGAAAGCGTTACTGGACCTACGGCGGCGATTACGGGCCGGCCGGGGCGCCATCCAGCGGCAACTTCAGCATGAACGGCATCCTGTTCCCCGACCGCCGCGTGCAACCGGCCTACCGGGAGGTGAAGCGGGTCTACCAGTACGTGGATTTCATCGACGAAGACCTCGGCAGCGGCGTGGTGGGCCTGGTCAACACCTACGACTTTACCGGCCTGTCGAAATTCGACTTGTTGTGGGACATCACCGCTGACGGCAGCGCCGTACTGGAAGGCGCCGTGTCCAACCGGTCCTGCAACGCTCGCGCGGCAGACGAAGCCGGCGGCCGGAGAGCGGGCACGACCCGGAACCGATGCAGCCTCGACATCGATCCGGAATCGAACGGCAAGGTGCGGCTCGGCTATGACCTCGACGCCCTGCCGCGGGGCCCCGAGTATCATCTGAACCTGCGGCTGACCGCGCCCGGCGGCTGGGGATTGCTGCCGGCAGGTCATATCCTGGCCCAGGCGCAGTTCAAGCTGCCCGGAACGCCGCGCGCTTTTCCGGCGGTTGACGATGCCCGGGCGATGAGTGCTGCCGGCGAATCCATGCCGATCGCCGTGCAGGACACCCCCGGGAAGCTGGTATTCGCCGGGAAGGAATTTTCGGCGGCATTCGGCACCGGCACGGGTTACCTGTCCTCCCTGGTCTGGCGGGGGAGGGAACTGCTGCTTGCGCCGCTTGTGCCGAACTTCTGGCGTGCGCCGACGGACAACGACTTCGGCAACTATATGCACGAATGGGCCGCGGTCTGGCGGCAGGCTTCCGAACGCTGTTCGTTGCGGTCGTTCTCGGTGGGCGATCCGCAACCGGACCGGGTGACGTTGACCACTGAGCATGTCTGTACGGACGCGGCGCCGCGGCCGGTCGCCACCTGGTCCACGACCTGGACCATTCACGCCTCGGGGCGCCTGGACGCAGACAACCGGTTCGAAAAGATCGGCGAGCCGCCCCTCGTGCCGCGAGTGGGCATGAACGTGGAAGTTGTCCCCGAACTCGACCGGGTGGAATGGTTCGGCCGCGGACCTTTCGAGAACTACGTGGATCGTCGAACGGCAGCCCACGTCGGGCGATACCGTAACCGCGTCGCCGAACACTACGTGCCCTACATGCGCCCACAGGAGAACGGGTACAAGACCGGCGTGCGATGGCTGTCCCTGAGCAACGAAAGCGACGCGGCGCTGCTCGTCATCGCCGGTGAGACTCAAGCCCGCATCGCTCACCAACCGTCTGCCGCGGACGCCGATGCACTCGCGACGCAAGTCGATGAGCGATGCGGGCTGGGATTCAGCGTGCATCACAACCGCCTCCAGGACTTCGTGCCGCCGGTGAAGATCGCCGTTACCGGCGAAGACGGGCCGTCCGCGGCGGACGATCCGGACAGGGTCAACATGCACGTCAATGACATCGCGCCGCGGCCACTCGTCTCGCTGAACATCGACTACGGGCAGATGGGCCTGGGCGGCAACGATTCCTGGGGAGCGCGCACGCTTGAGAAGTACAGCCTGACCGGGGCAGCTTACCGGTACCGATTTACGCTGCGTCCCTACACGCCCGGCGGCGGCCGCCTCGACGAACTCGTCGACCGCACCGCCGGGCAGGGCGGAAGACCCTGATGGGGGGCAGCGCGCGTGCACCTGGCAACCGTTGATTTCGTCGTTGTCGGGCTCTACGCCGCCGCGCTCCTTGCGCTGGCGCAATGGGTATCCCGGGAAAAGGGCAGTCACCGGAAAAACACCCAGGATTATTTTCTGGCGGGGCGGGCGTTGCCGTGGTGGGCCATCGGCGCCTCTCTGATCGCCGCCAACATATCCGCCGAACAGATCATCGGCATGTCCGGGTCGGCCTATGTGATGGGGATCGCCATCGCCTCCTACGAGTGGATGGCCGCGATTACGCTCGTGATCGTGGGCAAGTACCTGTTGCCGGTATTCCTCAAGCACGGCATCTATACGATGCCTCAGTTCCTGGAGCAGCGTTACGACAGCCGCGTACGGACCGTGCTGGCCGTTTTCTGGCTTGGCGTCTATGTCTTCGTGAACCTGACCTCGATTCTCTGGCTGGGCGCGCTGGCCATCCATACCATCACCGGCCTCGACAACCGGTACGCGCTGGTGCTGCTGGGGCTGTTCGCGGTTGCCTATTCCCTGTACGGAGGACTGAAAGCCGTTGCGCTCACGGACATCGTTCAGGTTGTGCTGCTGGTGTTCGGAGGCTTGATGATCGCCTACGTCTCCCTGGATACGATATCCGGCGGCCAGGGCGTGGTGGCCGGCTTTCAGACCGCACTCGCCCAGGCGCCGGAGAAATTCGACATGATTCTCTCCAGGGACAACCCCCACTACCAGAGTCTGCCCGGCATCTCGGTGCTGGTGGGCGGCATGTGGGTGATGAACCTGTCCTACTGGGGCTTCAATCAATACATCATTCAGCGGGCGCTTGCCGCCAGGAATGCGCGGGAAGGGCAGAAGGGCATTCTGTTCGCCGCCTTTCTCAAGTTGCTGATGCCCGTGCTGGTGGTTCTGCCGGGGATCGCCGCGGCGCTGCTGAAGCCGGACCTTGCAGCGCCCGACAGTGCCTACCCGGAAGTGATGAAACTGTTGCCCCCAGGCATCACGGGCCTTGTTTTCGCGGCGTTGATTGCGGCCATCGTCTCGTCGCTGGCCTCGATGATGAACAGCATTTCCACCATTTTCACCATGGATGTCTATGTTCACGCCACAACGAAGGCCCGCAGCGAGCAGCATCTTGTCCGAGTAGGGCGGCTCGTCAGCCTCGCCGCCATCTGTGTGGCCATGCTGGTCGCCAAGCCGTTGCTGGGCAATTTCGACCAGGCTTTTCAATACATCCAGGAATTCACCGGCTTCTTCACACCGGGCATAGTGGCCATCTTTCTCCTGGCGATTTTCTGGAAATACACCACCGCGGAGGGAGCCCTCGTGGCGGCGGTCGGCTCCGCCGTATTGTCGCTCGCCTTCAAGCTCGCCTGGCCGGCTCTGCCCTTCATAGACCGGGTGGGGCTGGTATTCGTGCTCTGCCTCGGCATCGGCGTGATGGTTTCACACCTGCAGAAGGCGCGCGCCCAACCCGGCGCGGTGGACTACCAGGGCGTCGACACCTCGACGAGCCGCGGGTTCGACATGGGGGCAGTGGCCGTGGTGCTGATCCTGGCCGCCCTGTACGTTGCCTGGTGGTAGTCCGGGCCATGCAGATACCCGGTATGGGGTTGGTTGCTGACGGTGACAGGCTTCCCGCGGCGTCGCGCCATGAATGCGCGTCAATAGCTATAATCCCAGGAAATTTATTGAGTTATAGAAGGAAATTCCATGACTCCTGAACAATGTGCTGGAAAGCGTCGCCTGTCGGCGGGAACCGGTTCGGCGCCTGTCAGACGAATTGCGGCCCTTGCATGGTTTGCCGCTGCGCTGGCCGCCAACGCCGCCGGTCCCCCGCCTGCACCGGATGTGGTGGACTCGAACGTGGGCGCTGCGCCTGCCGATATGAATCACTCGACAGCCATCGCCATACGGCCCCAGGCCAGCGACGCTGCGGCGGTGGGGGTCGGGCAGGGGGCCGCGGGCGCCGGGGCGTTCCGGCCGGCCACCTCCTTGCGCGATTCCCTGCGCCACCACAACAACCTGATTCAGGACGACATCTGGTGGACCGTCACCGGCGACGAAATGGCCTGGATGCACAGGAATGCCCATCAACTGTTCCCGACCGTCAATGTCTATCGGAACGGTCCCGTGCGCACACTGCCCTCGGAGCCGCTCGCAGCGATCGCCGGCTTTCCGGTCACCACCCCGGAGGGCGAGATGCCCTTCGATGACTTTCTCCGCAGCGAGCAGTCCACCGCCATGGGCGTGGTCATCCTGCACCAGGGCAGGATCGTCTTCGAACGCTACCCGCGCATGCGTGACTACGAAAAACCCGTCTACTGGTCTGTCGCCAAGGTATTGCCGGCAACGCTGATCGGCATTCTCGAAGATCGCGGCGAGATCGATGTGAGCCGCCCCGTCGAGGCATACCTGCCGGAACTCGCCGCCTCCGATTTCGCGGGCATCACGGTTCGCAACATACTCGACATGGCGAGCGGTCTCGACTGCGAGGACGACTACGACAATCGGGATAGCTGCTACTACCGGTATTCCATGGCTATCGGCGACGGTTTCCGCGACGCCGACGCTCCGGACAATCCCTATGATTTCCTCGCTGACCTGAAGACCTCCCGGCACGCGAACCAGGGCGAGCAGTTCTCCTACTCGGGCGTCAATACCTTCATAGCAGCCTGGCTGGTCGAGAAGCTGACGGGTTATCCGTTCCAGGACGTATTTACTCGTGAAATCTGGTGGGACCTGGGCGCGGAGGCCGATGCATCCTTCATCGCCTACCGCTACGGCATACCGCTCACGCACGGCGGATTCCTGGCCAAGCCCCGCGACCTGGCGCGATTCGGCCTGCTGTTCACACCGAGCTACGAGGTCGTCAGCTCCCGCAAGGTCATTTCCGACGATCACATGGAAACACTCCGGTTCCACAGCAATCCATCGCTGCGGATATATGCCGGTGCGGGTACCGCAGGAACATCAGCCTCATCTTCGCGCAGCGAAGCCGCTGACTCGCCCGGCGAGGCGGAAGAGGAGCGGCCCTATACCCACAACGCCTACCAGTGGGACTACGTGCACCCCGACGGGACCCTGTTCAAGGGCGGCTGGGGCGGCCAGGGCCTGATTGTCAATCCCGCCAGGGACGTAGTCGTGGTTTTTGCCAGTTACTTCAAGGACGATCGGTACAGCGAGGTCGACCTCGGAGAAGCGATTTTCGAAGTGCTGAACGGCGTGTACGGCATGGCTTTGCCGCTGGCGGCGCCGTGAGCGGACAACGGGCGCGGGATACCTACGCACTTGGGCTGGAGTATGACGGCGGCGCCTACTCCGGCTGGCAACGCCAACCTCACGCCAACTCGGTGCAGGAGGAACTGGAAACCGCCTTGAGCCGAGTCGCCGACCAGCCTGTGACTACCGTCGCGGCCGGCCGTACCGACGCGGGCGTACATGCGACGAAGCAGGTGGTCAGCTTCACCACCACGGCGCAAAGGCCGCTCAAGGCGTGGCGGGACGGTGTGAACAGCCTGGCCGGCGAACGCATCAAGGTTCGCTGGGCCAAGGCGGTCGATGCGCAATTCCACGCGAGATACAGCGCCAGCGCACGCCGCTACCTCTATCTGTACCGGTTGGACCCGGCGCCGGCGCCACTCAGCGACGCGTTTGCCTGGCGCGTTTCCGATCTCGAGGCGGACGCCATGCACCGGGCCGGGCAGCACCTGGTGGGCGAGCACGACTTCACGAGCTTCCGGGGTGCACGCTGTCAATCCCGAACCCGCAACCGCAATGTGCACCGCCTGACCGTCAGGGCCATCGGCAGCCTTGCCGTGCTGGACATTCAGGCGAACGCCTTTCTTCTGCACATGGTGCGCAACATCGCCGGGGCCCTGGTTCAGGTGGGAGAAGGGAGGCGGCCCGACAACTGGATCGGCGACTGCCTGGCAGCGCGTGACCGGAGCCGCATCGGCAAGACCGCCCCGGCGAGAGGCCTTTACCTGGTGGATGTTCTCTACCCCGGATACGACTTTCCGGCGGGGAGCCTGCCGCCGCTGTTGGCCGTGCTCGAGAGCCTGGATCGGCTGTAGGCTGCAACCGCGAGCGCCGCCGCGTTGCTGATGTTTGGACGAAGACCGAATCGCTACCTGCCGCAGGCGGGAGCCACGGCGGTGGCCTATCCCGGCCTCTGGAAGGACTATGAGGCAAGGGAGCGCGCGGTGCTCCGCGGGCCAGCCGTGGCGTTGCCCGCTCGCGACGGGTCGGTGGTGGAGCCGGGCGTCTCGAAGAGACGGTGGAAGGCCGCTTCCGCCTGTCGCAATCCCGCTTCGGTGAGGGCCACCGACCTGGCTTTGCTTACCGGATTGGAAATCAAACCCTTCTCGTGCAGGCGGTTCATCGCATCCCAATCGAACGACTTCCAGGTTCGCGCGCCCATCGTCGGGTCGTGTTCATGAATGCCCAGGTAGAGCAGCGCCAGTACGGCTTCATCGATCCTGTCGTCTTTCATGGAGGCAGGTTAGCTCATTGTCGATTGGCATGCAGTGTTATCCGTGACGATCGCCCTGGCTTGGTCCGCGCGATACCTGCTCCAGCAATGGCCCGGAAGTCCGGCTTCATGTCCGTGATCCCGGTGTGTCATCGGCGCTGCCAGGCGCAGGAGAATTGCCGATGGACGCAACGCGGAAAGGCTCTATAATCCGCGCTTTTCCGCTACGGGCGGATTGCAATCGAAAATCCTCTTCCCGGTCGGAGTTGCCGCAATTCGGTCGCCGACCTGGCTGGACTTGCAATTGCCGGTAACCGTCTCAGCCGATAGGGTGGGTTCGCCTTGTCCGTTCAGATCAAGATCTGCGGGATTACTCGAATCGAAGACGCGGAAACGCTGATCCGCCTGCACGTGGACGCGCTTGGCCTCGTCTTCCATGAACCGAGCCCGAGGTACGTGAGTCGCGATATGGCCCGCGAATTGTCGCGCGCGGTGCAGGGCGATGTACTGCGCGTCGGAATTTTTGTCGATTCGCCGGCGGCCGCGGTGCAGGACACGATCGAGCAGGTGGGCCTGGATATCCTGCAGTTTCAGGGCGCGGAAACGCCCGCCTTCTGCGCTTCGTTCGGACTCCCCTACATGAAGGCGCTCCGAGTGTCGGGACCGGTCGACCATGGAGCCCTCGAAAAGAGGTATTCGGGGGCACTCGCGATTCTGCTGGATGCCTCCGTACCCGGCCTCCCCGGAGGCACCGGGCGCCGTTTCGACTGGGACCAGTGGCCCGAACGGCCCGGGCTCAACTACATGCTGGCGGGCGGGTTGACCCCGGACAACGTACGCCGGGCCGTTGCACGATTGCGTCCCTGGGGGGTCGATGTCAGCAGCGGCGTGGAAAGCACCGTGAAGGGCATCAAGGAAGCCGGCAGGATGCGGCGGTTCGTTGAGGAGGTGCGCCGTGCCGAAACCCGGTAGCAACTACTCCCAGCCTTCCGAAGACGGCCACTTCGGCCAGTACGGCGGGCGTTTCGTCGCCGAGACGCTCATGCACGCGCTGGACGAATTGCAGACGGTGTATGCGAACGCCACCTCGGATCCCGGGTTCGAAGCCGAGTTCAATCACTACCTCGCAAACTACGTCGGCCGGCCGACACCGCTCTACTTCGCGGAAAGATTGACGGAGACCCTTGGCGGACCCCGCATCTATCTCAAGCGCGAAGACCTGAACCATACCGGCGCGCACAAGGTGAACAACTGCATCGGCCAGGCGCTGCTCGCCAGGCGCATGGGCAAGCCCAGGGTCATCGCGGAAACCGGCGCCGGCCAGCACGGCGTCGCCAGTGCCACCGTTGCCGCGCGCTTCGGCCTCGAGTGCCAGGTCTACATGGGCGTGGAGGACATCCGGCGCCAGGCTCTGAACGTCTACCGCATGAAGCTGCTCGGCGCCGAGGTGATTCCGGTGCACGCGGGGTCCAGGACACTGAAAGACGCCCTGAACGAGGCCCTGCGCGACTGGGTGACCAACGTGGACGATACCCACTACATAATCGGCACGGTTGCCGGCCCGCACCCGTACCCGGCCCTGGTGCGCGATTTTCAATCCGTGATCGGCCGCGAAGCGCGGGCTCAGTGTCTGGAGATGGAGCAGCGGTTGCCGGATGCACTCATCGCCTGTGTCGGTGGCGGGTCCAATGCAATGGGCCTGTTTCACCCCTTCATCGACGACCTGGATGTCAGGATGGTGGGCGTGGAGGCAGCCGGCCTGGGGCTTGCAACGGGGCGCCATGCCGCGACCTTGAACGATGGCGCGGTCGGCGTGCTGCATGGCAACCGAACCTATCTCATGCAGGATGACGACGGGCAGATTCTCGAGACCTACTCCATCTCGGCCGGGCTCGACTATCCCGGAGTCGGCCCTGAGCACAGCTTGCTGAAGGACACGGGACGGGCCGAATACGATGCGGTGACGGACGACGCCGCGCTGGATGCCTTCCGTCTGCTGAACCGTACCGAAGGCATCCTGCCGGCCCTGGAGTCCAGTCATGCCATCGCCTGGATCGTGCAGCATGCGGGCGAGTTCGATGCGCACCGGATCGTCGTCGTCAACCTGTCCGGCCGGGGCGACAAGGATATTCATACGGTTTCCGACCTCGACGGAATCGAGTTGTGAGCCGCACAACCCGGACGCTCGCACGGTTGCGGGAATCGCAACGGACGGCCCTCGTGCCCTTCGTTACCGCTGGCGACCCGAACCTGGAAACCACTGTTCCGGCTCTGCACGCCCTGGTCGGAGGCGGTGCCGACCTCCTCGAACTGGGCATACCCTTCAGCGACCCGGAGGCGGACGGCCCCGCCATCCAGGCCGCGTCCGAGCGGGCGCTCGCGAACGGTGTCACGCTCAGGCAGGTATTGCGCCTGGTCGCCGAGTTTCGAACGGGGGACTCAACCACCCCGGTGATTCTCATGGGTTATCTCAACAGCGTACTGGCGATGGGCGAGACGGATTTCGCCGAGCGGGCGGCGGCGGCCGGTGTCGACGGCATGATCGTGGTCAACCTGCCACCCGAGGAAGCCGATTCGCTGCGCAGCGCAATGTCCGCCCGGGACATGGACCTGATCTTTCTCGCCGCGCCGACCACGACCGATGAACGACTCGAGTTGATCGACCGTGTCGCCGGCGGGTTCATCTACCACGTTTCGCTGAAAGGGATAACCGGGGCCGACCACATTGCCGTGGCTGCGGTGGCGGCCAACGTGGCCCGGTTGCGGCGCAAATCCGATCTGCCCGTGCTGGTCGGTTTCGGGATCAAGGACGGCGCAACGGCCAGGGCCGTTGCCGGGCATGCGGACGGTGTCGTGGTGGGCGCGGCCCTCGTTTCCCGGATGGGCGCACTGGCCGACCGGGCCGGCGACATACCCGATATGCTTCGCGGGGCGGTCGCTGAGATCCGCCGGGCGCTCGATTCATGAGCGCGTGCGTGACCACGAATCGTGAGCGGATGGCCGGTGTCGCCGCCATCGCCGGCGGGTACCTGCGCCGCCGGACTGTTGATAAGGAGATGCCTGGTTCATGACCCGCGGCCTTGAGCAGTGGCTCGATTACATCGAGACCATTCACCCGAGCAACTGGGAACTGGGCCTGGACCGGATCGGCGCCGTTGCCGACCGGCTGGAGCTGCGCAAACCCGCGCCCGTCTCGGTAATCGTAGCGGGCACCAACGGCAAGGGCTCCACCTGCGTATGCCTGGAACAGGCATTGATCGCCGCGGGCCTGACGGTCGGCTGCACGTTGTCGCCGCACGTCCACCGGTTCAACGAACGTGTGCGCATCAATGGCGTCGAACTGGACGATGCGGGGCTTTGCGCCGTGTTCGAGGTCATCGAGGCCGGGCGCGGAGACACGCTTTTGACGTATTTCGAATTCACGTCACTTGCGGCGCTGTACTGCTTCAAGCAGGCCGCGGTCGAAGTCGCGGTGCTGGAAGTCGGGCTCGGCGGGCGCCTGGATGCCTTCAACATCGTCGACGCCGACCTAGCCGTGATTACCAATATCGGCATCGATCACACGGACTGGCTCGGTGCAACCCTGGAACTCATCGGCGCCGAGAAGGCCGGCGTCCTGCGGCACGGCCAGCAGGTCATGCTCGGTCCCGACATGCCGGCCAGCGTGCTGGAACCGGCGGTCGAGCTGTCGCGGAACTGCATGCGAATCGGCCGGGAGATCGAGTACAAGAGGCGCCCCGATGGCCGATGGCGGCTGGACCTGAATGGGCGGACCCTGAACGACTTGCCCGGCGGCCGCTTCCCCATGGCCAATTGTGCGTTGGCACTCGCGGCCGCCAGTGCCATCTGTTCGATCGACGAGGCAGCCGCCCGGGCAGCGGTCGATCGCGCCTGGATGCCGGGGCGCTGCGAAGAGATCGTCTTAAAGGGCCGGCGCTGGGTGGTGGATGTCGCGCACAACCCCCTGGGCGCGGGGTATTTGCGCAGCGAGTTGCCTCGGCGATATCCGGATGCGCGCGTACTCGCCGTGCTGGGGACGTTGGCCGACAAGGACACCGAGGGTATATTGGCGGCGCTGGATGACATCGTCGTGCAATGGATACTGGTAGACGCGCCGCCGCCGAGGGGGCTTGCCGCCACGGCGCTCGCCGAGCGATTGGGACGCCCGGAATTTTCCGTCGCGGGTCCCGTCGCGCGCGGTCTGGCGGAGGCGGGGTCGCTCGCGCAACCGCGGGATGTTATCCTCGTGTTCGGATCGTTCGCCACAGCGGAAGCCGCCCGTTTGGAATTGACGAAATCCGGCGATGCCCTCGAATGCGCCGATCGGTCGCAGTAGCGAGGGGTCGTTCGATCACCTTGGATGAGTGAGCAAACCCGGTACCGCATCACCGGCAGCCTGTTTCTGCTGGCCGTGTCGGTCATCTTTCTCCCCATGCTTTTCGATGGCGACGGTATCCCGCGCGTGACGGTCGAACCCGTCGATATGGACTATGTGCCGGAAGCGGTGCAGCGCTTTGAGGAAGCGGCGCCGGCCAGCGACTTTGTCGAGCGCGTCGCGGAACTGCGCCAGGAAGTCGACGAACAGGGTTTTCACCTGGAGACCGGAACCCGGATCGGCGAACCGGTTTTGAGCGTACCCGGCGACGCGACCGAGGCATGGGCGGTGCAATTGGCAAGCTTCGCCGAACAGGGCAATGCCGTGATTTTGCGCGACCGGCTCCGCGCGGACGGTTTCGAGGCTTTCGTATCGACTTACAAGCCACCGGGCGGCGAGGTTCTGAACCGGGTTGCCATAGGACCCGTGCTCGACCTCGCACGTGCCGAACGACTCCAGCAGGAGCTTTCCGAACGTTACGACGTGGAAGCCCGAATCATGGCTTTCGGCAGCTAGCGAAACGAATGTAGCGGCGAGATGTCAAACGTTGCGACCCCGGACATTGTCCTAGTCATCGTCATTCTGCTCTCCGCGGTGATGGGACTCGCGCGCGGGCTGGTCAAGGAAGTGCTCTCCCTGGTCATCTGGGGAGCGGCACTTGTCGCGGCCCTGTATCTCGGCGATGCCCTCGGCGCACGGTTCGGCTCGGAAATGGGTGACACCCTGCGCAGCCTGCTTGGTTTCGCCGCCGTTTTCATCGTTGTGCTGATCGCCGGCGCGATCGTGCAATGGCTGTTCGCCAAGCTGATCGAAACCACGGGGCTGACCGGCACCGACCGGTTTCTCGGGTTTCTGTTCGGCAGCGCGCGGGGCATTGTCGTGTGCACCGTCGCGCTGATAGCGTTGCGCCCGTTTGTCGGGGACGAGCAATGGTGGCAGGAATCCAGGATCCGCCCGGAGCTTGCCAAAATGGAGGCGGGCGTGTTGGCGATCATGGGCCAGACCCGTGACCTGGTGATGGAGCCGGACCGGCCAGAACCCCCGGCGGGGGAACCCACCTGATGTGCGGAATCGTCGGCATCGTCGGCTCGCGCCCGGTCAATCAGGAGATCTACGACGCCCTTACCGTCCTCCAGCACCGGGGCCAGGATGCGGCGGGCATGGTGACCAGCGACGGCTACCGGCTGCACCTGCGCAAGGCAATCGGGCTGGTTCACGATGTCTTTCAGCAACGGCACATCGACCGCCTGGTGGGCAACGTCGGCATCGGTCATGTGCGCTATCCCACCGCCGGTACGTCGAGTTCCGCGGAAGCGCAGCCGATGTACGTCAATTCGCCCTACGGCGTGACCCTGGCGCACAACGGCAACCTGACGAACGCCGAAAGCCTGCAGGCGGACCTGTTTCGGGAAGACCTGCGCCATGTCAATACGTCCAGCGACTCCGAGGTGCTGCTTAACGTCTTGGCGCACGAACTGCAGACAACCCACGCCCAGGAACCCACCGCTGAAGACATCTTCAAGGCCGTGGCCGGGGTGCACCAGCGCTGCCGGGGCGCCTACGCGGCGATCGCGATGGTCATCGGCGTCGGCATCGTCGGCATTCGCGACCCCTTCGGTATCCGGCCCCTGGTCTACGGGCGCCGGCGGGGACGGCGCGGCTACGAATACATGATCGCCTCCGAAAGTGTGGCGCTGGACATGCTCGGTTTCGACCTGATCGCCGACGTGGCGCCGGGCGAGGCGGTGTTCATCAGCGACAGGGGAGAGCTCCACACCCGGAACTGCGCGGAAAACAGGGCGCTGGTGCCCTGCATTTTCGAGCATGTCTATCTCGCGCGCCCCGATTCGATCATCGACAAGGTATCCGTGTACAAGTCCCGCTTGCGGATGGGGGAGTATCTGGCCGATGAGATTCTCGCCCGTTATCCCGAACACGGCATCGACGTGGTCATTCCGGTTCCCGATACGAGCCGCACCAGCGCCCTGCCGCTTGCGCACCGCTTGAACGTCAAGTACCGCGAAGGCTTCGTCAAGAACCGCTACATCGGGCGCACCTTCATCATGCCGGGCCAGAACCTGCGCCAGAAATCCGTTCGTCAGAAGTTCAATACCATCGAACTCGAGTTCCGGGGAAAGAACGTTCTCCTCGTGGACGATTCCATCGTGCGGGGCACAACCACCGGCCAGATCATTCAGATGGCCCGGGAAGCCGGCGCCAGGAGAGTGTTCATGGCCTCGGCTTCGCCGGCCATCCGGTTTCCGAACGTGTATGGCATCGACATGCCCGCGGCGGAGGAACTGGTGGCGTTCGGCCGCTCGGACAAGCAGGTCGGCAGAATCATCAATGCCGACTGGCTCCTATACCAGCGCATCGAGGACCTGGTGCGAAGCGCCCGGGAGGGCAATCCATCGATCCACCGGTTCGACTGTTCCGTTTTCGACGGCCAATACGTCACCGGAGATATCGACGCCGCCTATCTCAAGCGCCTCTCGCGCAACCGGAGCGACGCCATGAAGCAGCGCCGGGAAGCCGCCATGGAATCCGGCCAGACGGTCATAGAACTGCACAACCAGGCGTGATGCAGAGTCGACGGGCCAGCCCGCATATTGCACCAAGGGCCGCGATGATCGCGCAAACGGGCAAAAGACCGGCGAGGGCGTGGCCAGCGCAGTTTGTACCACGACAGAAAGCCGAATGGTGCAACAAATGTGAGCAAAATCAAATGGAATTCGTCATCTGGATAAGCGGCTTGGTGAAATATGCGGGCTAGTCCTTGCATCGGCGTCTGCTCGACGACCTACGGAGATCTGGTCTGCCGCGGTTGCAACCGTTTCGCGCATGAAGTGGTGCAGTGGAACGCCTACGACGGAAACCAGCGCGCCGTCATCTGGGGTAGGCTGGATGAACTGCGGCACGGTTCCCTGGCGCTGTTCCTCTCCGATGAGCGCGTGGACGAACTCTGCAACGCCGCGTCGACGTTGAAAATTGGCGATCGCGACGGCATGAGCGATGCATCGCTCGCCTATCGAGTGCTGAGACGTCTTGCGCTGCGCCGGCAGCCGCTACCATGGGGGGAAGGGGTGGAGCCGTCGTCGGCACGAGCGTTGCTGTCCAGCATCGACCGGGAGTTTCACAACCGCTCCCTGGCTGTCTACGAGCGCAGTTACAAGATCCCGGCGGAATAGCCTTCCGCGCGGCTACTCGCCAGGGGCCGCTGCAAGAACGAGCGCACAGCGATACGGGCTATCCCGGACGCCGGTAGGGAACGGCCAGGGAGAAGCACTCCAGGTCGAAGCGACGGCTCTGTTGGCGCAGGACCCAGCCGCAACGCTCCCAGTTTCCCAGTGCGTAACGGCTCGCTGCGGATAGGCGATGCACCGCGGGTCGATGGGTGTGACCGTGGACAATCGCCCGAGCCTCCTGATCTTCCAGCAGACGAGCCACCGCTGCCGGCGTTACGTCCATGATGTTGTCGGCTTTATTCGCATTGGCTGTTGCGCTTCTAGCGCGCATTGCGGCGCCGATGCGCCGACGCTCCCCGAGCGGCCGCGCCAGCATGTCTTTCCGCCAGCCTGGGGAGCGGACCGTTCGACGGAACTCCGCGTAGGCGGTGTCCTTCGTGCAAAGCGAATCCCCATGCGTCAGGATCAGGCCGTCGTCGGTGAGATACGGATCGTCAATCAATGTGGCGCCGGTCCGCGCCGCAAAACCGGACCCCCACAGGAAATCCCGGTTGCCGGGCATGGCCAGCACCCGGGCATCGGCGGCCGCATTGCGGAGTACGGAGCAAGCCTCTTCGGCCAACTCCGAATCGTCGTCGTCGCCGACCCACACCTCGAACAGATCTCCCAGAATGAAGATCTCGTCGGCCCACGGGGCTTCGCTCGCCAGACACTCGCTGAAGCGGGTGAATCGGGCATCGCTCACCCTGTCAAGGTGAAGGTCGGAAAGATAAAGGCGGCGCCGCGTCATGGTCTAGCCCGCAAATCGTCGCTGAGTGAGGGCGTTGTATGCCTTGGGGGCGGGCACGTTCAGCGAGTCTCAGGCCTGGCCGGCGGAAATCAGCGTATTCTGCAGGAGCGCCAGGCGCGTCATCGGCCCGACGCCTCCTGGCACGGGCGTAATCCACGCGGCCCGCTCACGGGCTTCCTCGAACACCACATCGCCGTGCAGCTTGCCGTTCGCATCCCGTGTAAAACCGACATCGACCACGACAGCCCCCGGTTTGATCCAGTCCCCCCTGACCAGGCCGGCCACGCCGGCGGCCGCGATGAGAATATCGGCCACCCGGGCTTTTGCCGCGGTATCGACGGTGAACTGGTGCGCCGTGGTCACGGTACAGCCAACCCGCAGCAGTTCCAGTCCCATGGGCCGGCCGAGATGGTTCGAGGCGCCTATGACGGTCGCTTCCGCTCCCTTGTATTCAATCCCCGTGCGGTCGAGCAACTGCATGATGCCCTTGGGCGTGCAGGAACGTAGCGCTGGGCGGCGCAGGGCCAGGCGGCCGATGTTGTAGGGGTGAAAGCCGTCGATATCCTTCTCGGGGTCGATACGGTCGATGATACGGTCGGCGTCGATATGGGCGGGTAATGGAAGCTGCACGAGAATGCCGTCGATGCTGGCATCGCGGTTGAGCGCTACCACGCGGCTTTCCAGATCCTTCTGGGTCACGTTTGCCGAGACGTGTTGCACGACGGAGTGAAAGCCCACCTGGTCGCAATCGCGCCGCTTGGCGCTCACGTAAACGACAGAGCCGGGATCGTCGCCCACCAGGATGACGGCCAGCCCGGGCGGGCGTTTGCCGGCGGCGACCGCGGCCGCCACGGTTTCCCGCATCTCGTTTCTCAATTCCCGGGCGATCTGCGCCCCGTGGAGTATCCTGGCAGCCATGTTGCCCTCGAAAAGCGGGCATTCTAGCGCGGATGGGTCATCGGCAATCCAGAAACTCGACCGTCGGGTGTCGTGCCGGGATGGAAACAGGTCGGTCCCCGGGGGACCCATGGGCGCCAGGCGCGCCTCGCCTTGACCGCGCCGCAAGTGACGCGAAATCACGAAGTTATCGCTCATTTGACGGCCGAAAGAGCCGTCAGTATCATCCGCCCGCCGCCGGCAGGGCGTGCCCTGTCGGCGGCGGGCGGTTTAGCCGGGGTATGGCGCAGTCTGGTAGCGCACCTGCTTTGGGAGCAGGGTGTCGGGAGTTCGAATCTCTCTACCCCGACCAGATTGACCAGGCGAGCGCGTGAAGCCGGTCTTTCCCGGCGAACGCGCCCAAGTGAGCGTACGCGCCCTGAAGGGTGTATGTGCCCAGATGAACAGCGATCGGCCGCTATTGCGCCCGTAGCTCAACCGGAGAGAGCATCTGCCTTCTAAGCAGAGGGTTGAAGGTTCGAGTCCTTCCGGGCGTGCCAACGGCTGAACAGGCCATGCGGCCAGCCAGGCGGGAAGGCGGTCGTCCGGGGCTGGGCCGACGCAGCGGTCGGTCCCATTCCTCGATCGATGGGTGCAAACGTGGCGCCAGGGCAGACAGACTGATGGTGGACGTAGCTCAGCCGGTAGAGCTCCGGGTTGTGGTCCCGGCGGTCGTGGGTTCGAACCCCATCGTCCACCCCAATCCACCGCGATAACCGGATGACTTGCCATGCAGGTATCAGTGGAAAAAACCTCGGACCTCGAACGGCGCCTGACCATAGTGGTTCCCTCCGAGCAGTTCGAGAGCCAGGTCTCCTCGAGGCTCGTTGAGACCCGGGGCCGCGTGCGTCTGCCCGGATTCCGGCCCGGCAAGGTACCCATGAAGGAAGTGCGTCGGCGGTTCGGCGCCGCGGCCCGGGCCGAGACCGCAAGCGATGTCATGCGGGCAAGTTTCAGCGAGGCGGTGCAACGGGAAGCGCTCGCGCCTGCCGGCTCGCCGACGTTGCAGGTCGTCAATCTCGATCCGGACGTCGACTTCGAATTCACGGCCACCTTCGAAGTGTTTCCCCCGGTCGAACTCGCCGATTTCTCGGAACTGGAGATCGTTCAACCGCGTTGCGAAATCACCGGCGATGACATCGACGACATGGTGCAGCGGCTGCGCGAGCAACGCCGGGAGTGGGAGGAGGTCGAGAGGGGCGCCCGGGAAGGCGACCAGGTCACCGTCGACTTTGAGGGCCGGCTTGACGGCGAGCCTTTCGAAGGCGGCAAGGGCGAAGGCGTTACGTTCGAAGTCGGTTCCGGGCGCATGATCGAGGATTTCGATCAGGCCGTCCGGACAATGGCGCCGGGCGGCTCCAAGGACTTCCCCGCTGGATATCCCGAGGACTACCACAGCGACGAACTGGCAGGCAGGACCGTGGACTTCACGGCGACGGTCCGCTCCGTACAGGCGCCCAGGCTGCCGGAGGTAGACGACGAGTTCATACGCGCCTTCGGTATCGAGGACGGTGGTATGGAAGCCTTCCGCGAGGAAGTCTCGGGCAACATGCGCCGTGAACTCGACGCCGCGATTCGGGCGCAGGTCAAGAGCGGGGTCATGAGCCGGTTGGTGGAGAGCCACGAAATCCGGCTGCCTCACGCCCTTGTTCACCAGGAGATTCACGCGCTCAAGGACCGGATGCTACAGCGTGTGCGCGAAGCGGACCGCAAATCGGTATCCCTGCCGGACGATCTCTTTCGAGAGCGGGCCGAACGTCAGGTTGCCCTGGGCCTGATCACCCGGGAGATCATCCATGCGCATGAACTGACGGCGGATGCCGGGAAGATCAGGGAGCGCATCGAGGAGCTTGCCGAACCCTACTCGGACAAGGATCAGGTGGTTGCCTGGTACTATCGGAACGAAGAACAACTTGCCGGTGTGGAAATGGCCGTACTCGAAGACCGTGTCGTCGAGACGGTGCTGGAGGCGGCCCGGGTGAGTTTGCAGGAAAGGTCCTATGCGGACATCATTGCCGGCAGGATGCTCGAGGACAACGATACGGATGAGGAACCTGCCGACGCGGATGACTCTCCGTCCGGCGAGCACGCGGCGTGAACGCGTGCGAGTCGAGGGGCGGCAAGGGTTCGCCTCGCCATGCAACTGAAGGAGATCGAACGAATATGAAGGAGACCAGCGCACTGGGCCTGGTGCCCATGGTGGTCGAACAGTCGTCGCGCGGGGAGCGTGCGTACGACATCTATTCCCGGCTGCTCAAGGACCGGATCGTTTTTGTTGTCGGGCCGGTGGAAGACCAGGTGGCGAATCTCGTCATCGCCCAGGTTCTGTACCTTGAATCCGAGAACCCGGACAAGGACATCCACATGTACATCAACTCCCCCGGCGGCGCCGTGACCTCGGGGATGGCCATCTACGACACCATGCAGTTCGTACGCTGCAACGTCAGCACGCTGTGCATCGGCCAGGCAGCCAGCATGGGCGCCTTTCTGCTCGCCGCGGGCGAGCCCGGCAAGCGCTATGCGCTGCCCAACTCGCGCATGATGATCCACCAGCCGGCGATGAGCGGCGCCCGGGGCGTTGCCGCCGACATCGAGATTCAGGCGAAGGAAATCCTGCACATGCGGGAACGCCTGAATCGACTGCTCGCCCGGCATACCGGCCAGCCGGTGGATCGTATCGAGGCCGATTCCGACCGCGATTTCTGGATGAGCCCCGACGAGGCGGAGCAATACGGGCTGGTCGACAGGGTGCAGCAGCCGCGCAAGACGCTGCCGGCGGTGGTCGGGCAGTAGGGCGGCGAACGCGGGCGAGGCTTGAAATATCCCTTGATAAACCGCAAGGTAACGATGACGGAAACCTGTCGAGGTAGGCATGGCTGACGAAGGCGGTAGGCGAGGCGATTCCACGAAGCTCCTGTATTGCTCCTTCTGCGGCAAGAGCCAGCACGAGGTTCGCAAGCTCATTGCGGGGCCGTCCGTTTTCATCTGCGATGAGTGCGTGGAACTCTGCAACGACATCATTCGGGAAGAGGTCTCCGAGGGTGCGCAGAGCGGTGATGGCGAAAAGCTGCCCGTTCCCGCTGAAATCAACGGCATTCTCGACGAATACGTCATCGGTCAGGAACACGCGAAGAAAGTCCTCTCGGTAGCCGTCTACAACCACTACAAGCGGTTGAACTATTCGGGCAAGAAAGACGATGTGGAGCTTTCCAAGTCGAATATCCTGCTCATCGGCCCCACCGGCTGCGGCAAGACACTCCTGGCGGAAACGCTCGCAAGGCTCCTCGATGTGCCGTTCACGATTGCCGACGCGACCACGCTGACCGAAGCGGGATACGTGGGCGAAGATGTCGAGAACATCATCCAGAAACTCCTGCAGAAATGCGATTACGACGTGGAACGGGCCCAGGTGGGTATCGTCTACATCGATGAGATCGACAAAATTTCACGCAAGTCCGACAATCCCTCCATTACCCGCGACGTATCGGGAGAAGGCGTTCAGCAGGCCCTCCTGAAATTGATCGAGGGCACCATCGCCTCGGTACCCCCCCAGGGCGGGCGCAAGCACCCGCAACAGGAATTCCTGCAGGTCGATACCTCGAATATCCTGTTCATTTGCGGGGGCGCGTTCGCGGGGCTCGACAAGGTGATTCTGGAGCGGTCCGACATGTCCGGTATCGGCTTCGGCGCTGAAGTAAGAGGCGGGAAGTCCCGCAAGCAGATCGGCGAAACCCTGCGTCTCGTCGAACCCGAGGACCTGATCCGTTACGGGCTGATTCCCGAATTCGTCGGGCGGCTGCCGGTGGTTGCCACCCTCGAAGAACTCGACATCCACGCACTCATGAGAATCCTCACGGAACCCAGGAATTCCCTGACCAAGCAGTACGCGAAGCTCTTCGAGATGGAAGGCGTCGAGGTGGACTTCCGGGAAGATGCTCTGAACGCCGTCGCGCAACGCGCGATGGAACGCAAAACGGGCGCCCGCGGGCTGCGCTCGATTCTCGAGGCCGTGCTGCTCGACACCATGTACGACTTGCCGTCGTCCGACCCCGTCGCCAAAGTGGTGATCGACGCAAGCGTGATCACGGGCGAGAGCAAACCGATGCTGATGTACGAGAACCGGGACAAGGTCCGCGCCGCGCCGGAAGACTGAGCGCGGCTCAAGCAGCCCCTGCCATGACCTCGAATCCAATCTCCGGCCTGCCGGTGCTGCCGTTGCGGGATATGGTGGTGTACCCCCACGGCGTGCACCCGCTGTTCGTCGGTACCGACAGTTCCATCAAGGCGCTCGATGCCGCAATGGGCGCCGGCAAGAACATCCTGCTTGTGGCCAAGCGGGACGCCCAGGTCGAGCGGGTAGGGGTCGACGATCTCTTTTCGGTCGGTACGCTGGCAACGATTCTGCAGTTGCTCAAGCTTCCGGACGGCACCGTGAAAGTTCTCATCGAGGGCGAACAGCGCGCCAGCATCGCGCGGCTGGACTTCGAGGGCGCCTTCATCGTCGCGGACGTCGCGACGGTGGCCGAGGAGCCGGTGGACGCTGCCCATGTGCAGGAGTCCGTGCAGACGGCCATGTCCCAATTCGAGGATTACGTTGAATTGAGCAAGAAGGTACCGCAGGAAGTGCTGGCCACGTTTTCCGGCATCGACGATCCGGCAAGGCTGATCGATGCGATCGCCTCCCACATGACCTTCTCCATCAAGGACCGGCAGGCCGTTCTGGAGACCTTCGATCTCAAGAAGAGAATTGAACTGGTTTTATCGCTGATGGACAGCCAGTTCGATGTCCAGCGGCTGGAGAAGAACATCCGCGGTCGCGTCAAGAAGCAGATGGAGAAGAGCCAGCGGGAGTACTACCTCAACGAACAGATCAAGGCGATCCGGAAGGAGCTCGGCGAGATCCATGAAGGGTCCAACGAGATCGATCGACTGGCGGCGAAGATCGCCGAAACCGGTTTGCCGAAGGATGCCAGGGACAAGGCGCTCGCCGAGTTGAGCAAGCTGAAACTGATGGCGCCGATGTCGGCGGAGGCAACCGTGGTGCGCGGCTACCTCGACTGGATGCTGGGCATCCCCTGGAAGAAACGCAGCCGGGTGCGCCGCGATCTGCCACGGGCGCAGGAGATTCTCGATGAGGATCACTACGGGCTCGAGGAGGTCAAGGAGAGGATCCTCGAATACCTCGCGGTACAGAGCCGGGTGCGCCGCATGAATGGGCCGGTGCTCTGCTTTGTCGGGCCGCCGGGTGTCGGCAAGACCTCTCTCGGTGAAAGCATCGCCCGCGCCACGAATCGCAAGTTCGTGCGGGTCGCGCTGGGCGGCATTCGCGACGAGGCCGAGATACGCGGACACCGGCGCACCTATATCGGCTCCATGCCGGGCAGGATTGTCCAGAAAATGTCCAAGGCCGGCGTCAGCAACCCGTTGTTCCTGCTCGACGAAGTGGACAAGATGGGCACCGACTTCCGGGGCGATCCGGCCAGTGCGCTGCTCGAAGTGCTCGACGCCGAGCAGAACGGCGCGTTCAACGACCACTATCTCGAAGTCGACTACGATCTGTCGGACGTTTTTTTCGTCTGCACCTCCAACTCACTGAACATGCCGCCGGCCCTGCTCGACCGCATGGAGGTCATCCGGCTCCCCGGGTATACGGAGGATGAGAAACTCAATATCGCCAAGCGCTTTCTGGTACCCAAGCACCTGGAGCGCTGCGGTCTGAAAACCGGCGAACTCACGATCGCCGACAAGGCGATGCTGCACCTGATCCGCTACTACACGAAGGAAGCGGGCGTGCGCGGCCTGGAACGGGAAATCGCCAAGCTTGCGCGCAAGGTGGTCAAGCGCAAGGCATTGCACCGGGACATCGGCGACATCGCCGTGCGCGCGCAGGATATCGAGGAATACAACGGCGTGCGCCGCCACACCTATGGGCTTGCCGAAGAGCGCAACCAGATCGGCATCGTCACGGGGCTTGCCTGGACGGAAGCGGGCGGGGAACTCCTGAACATCGAAGCGCTGGCCGTCCCCGGCAAGGGCCGGCAGACCACGACCGGCTCCCTGGGCGAGGTGATGCAGGAGAGCATCCAGGCCGCACTCACCTTTGTGCGCAGCCGCGGCGAGGCACTTGGGGCGCCGGAAGACTTTCACGAGAAGTACGACCTCCACATCCATGTTCCCGAAGGCGCGACACCGAAGGACGGCCCGAGCGCCGGCATCGGCATGTGCACAGCCATGGTGTCCGTGGTAACCGGCATACCCGTGCGCGCCGATGTCGCCCTGACGGGAGAGATCACGCTGAGGGGGCGGGTGCTGCCCATCGGCGGACTGAAGGAGAAGCTGCTTGCCGCCCATCGCGGAGGCATACGCCAGGTGGTTATTCCGGAAGAAAACGAAAGGGATCTCAAAGAGATAGCCGATAACATCAAGGAGAATCTGACAATCCACCCGGTCAAGTGGATGGATGCGGTCCTCGAATTCGCCCTGGAACGGATGCCCGCGCCCCGGTTCCGCAAGGAACTGGATACGCCGGTGTCCGGGCCGGTGGTCGACCTCAAGACCGACGAAGAATCAATCGTCAATCCGCACTGAAGGAGCAAGCGCAGGCTTGCAGTGAAAAAACGCTGTTGGTATAAACGCGAGGGCTGATCGTAGTCATCGCATGGTTACAAATTCATCTCGGCAGTCCATCCAAGGATCGCCGTCATTGAGGGAAAACACGTGAACAAATCCGAACTCATAGATCGCATCGCATCGGGATCCGATATCTCCAGGGCGGCTGCCGCCAAGGCGCTCGAAGCAACGCTTGACGCCATTACAGACTCGCTCAAACAATCCGACCCCGTTGCGCTGGTGGGCTTCGGCACGTTTTCGGTCAGAAATCGGGCGGCGCGCACCGGCCGCAATCCCCAGACCGGCGAAACCATCGAGATCGCCGCGGCAAGGGTACCGGCATTCAAGCCCGGCAAAGCGCTCAAGGACGCCTTGAACTAGACGGCGGCCCCGCACCGATTGACATCCCAAAAGCAGGGACTTCGGCATTTCGTCTAAAGGCGCAGCTGCTGCGCCTTTTTTCGTTCCAGGATTCGGATCATGTTGCAGAAGCTTAGAGATCGCACCCAGAGCATGGGCTTCAAGATCATCGTCGCGGCGCTGGTCTTCGCCCTGGCGTTCTTCGGCTTCGGGGCGTTCAACGTCTTTGCACCCGGCGACCCCGAAGTTGCCAGCGTCAACGGCGAAGAGATCACCCGAAGCATGGTGGAGGTGGAAACGGAGCGCCAGCGCCGGCGCATCCTGCTGCAACTGGGCGATGAAATGGATCCGCAAGCCATCGATCCGCTGGCCCTGCAGCAGGCGTCCGTGGAGCAGTTGATCGTCCGTACGCTGCTCGACCAGGCGATCGACGAACTGGGTTTGCAGGCCTCGCAATCCCAGGTGGAAGAAATCGTGGCCAGCGACCCCAATTTCCAGGTGGACGGCCGCTTCAACGAGAATCTCTATCGGCGGGGCGTTTCCGCGCTCGGCTATTCCGCGCCCGAATACCTTGAGGAATTGGCGGCCCTCTTGAGACTGAATCAATTGAGCCAGACCATTGCCGATACGGCCGTCCTGCCGCCTTGGGAGACGCGGCTGCTGAACGGCCTGATGAATCAAGCCCGCGATATCGCCTATCTGCCTTTTACGGTCGAACACTTCAGCGAGGGTGTGGAAATCGCACTCGACGAGGCTCGCATCTACTACGACGAACACGAGGCGGAGTTCATGACCGATGAGGCCGTCGATGTGGCGTACCTGGAACTGAGTTGGCAGGCGCTTCAGGATGACCCGGGCATCGATATCCACGAGGCACGGGTCCGTAGCGAATACGAGGCCGACAAGGCAAACGCCGGCGGCGAAGAGCTGCGCAGCAGTTCGCACATTCTGTTGCAGGTTACGGACGAACGCAGCGACGAGCAGGCCAGGAACCAATTGAACGATTTCCGCGAGCGCATCGAATCCGGCGAGTCCTTTGCGGACCTCGCCCGGGAATACTCTGAAGATCCAGGCTCTCAAGCCGCGGGGGGCGAGTTGGGCAGCGTCGGAAAGGGCATATTCGACCCGGATTTCGAGAAGGTGTTGTGGGATCTCGAAGAGGACGGCCAGCTCTCGGAGCCGGTCAAGACGCAATTCGGCCACCACCTGATCCGGCTCGACGGTGTCGAGATTCGGCCGTACCCGGGTTTCGAAGAAGTGCAGGCGGATATCGAGCAGCGCCTGCTCGAGGCAGAGGCTCGCGCGTTGTTCAAGGACCGGGTCAGGGAACTCGACAACCTGGCGTTCGAGATGAACGATTCCCTGGACGGCATCGCGGAGACCCTCGAACTCGAACAACGCCGAACCGGGGGCGTTACACGTGAATCCGGCGAGGGAATCTTCGTCAACGCCGAGTTGCGCGATGCCCTGTTCCAGGCCGATGTACTGCTCGACGGCAATAACAGCCCCGCGGTCGAATACACCGACGGTCGAGCCGTCGTGGCGCGGGTACGGGAGCACTATCCACCGGTAGCCAAGTCATTCGCCGAAGTCGAACAGGCCATTGGCGAGTCGCTGATCGAGCAGGCGGCGCGCCGGGCGCTGTTTGCCGCTCGAAGCGATGCGCTCAGGCAAATTCGCGACGGCGCGAGCGTGACCGACGTGGCCAATTCGCACGGTCTCGACTGGGAGACGTTTGAGCTCGCTACGCGAGCGGGCGGCAGGGCGCCCGCGGATGTCCTGTCGGCCGCTTTTGCACTGCCGAGGCCTCCGGAGGGGGGCAGAAGCGTCGGTACAGCGAATCTCGGGGTGGAAGGGGAGGCTCTGGTAACCGTCACGCGAGTCGTCGACGGCGACCTCGCGGCGGTCTCCGATCAAGAGCTCGAAACCATGCGCGCCTATTTTGCATCCCGGGGCGGAACTCTGGATTTCGCCGCTTTGCAGGCGGCGCTGGATGCCGATGCGGACATCGAACGGCGGTAGGCAAGGCGTCGTCCGTCGTCGCCTGTGAGTCAATGCCGCGGAGCGCGGACGCCCGCAAAGCCGCGCGGCGATCCAAACCGGGTTTGGTACGCTGATGCAGCCAAGCTAGAATCTACCCCTTTACGGCACCGAGGCGGCCGGCTTGCCAAACCCGCATCGCTCACCAACTTCCTGCTGTGGACGCCGATGCACTCGCGACGTAAGTTGGTGAGCGATGCGGGCTAAACTTGCGCAGTCATCCACCCCCTGGTCCGACAGCAGCTTCGGGCAGTGGGTTCTTGCCGAAGAAAAACCCCTGCTGGCGGACCTGGTGCGCCGGTTTCACGGCGATACCCTGATCTGGTCCGGCGCGACGCCGCAAGCCGCCGAAGGCGTCAAGCGTTGCATGGTCCGCAACTGCTTTTACCTGGCCGTCCGGAATACCGAAGTTCATTCCGGGTTGTCGAGCATGAAGAGCAGTCTGAGCGCGCTCCCCATGCCGAACCGGGCGGCGGACGGCTTCGTTCTTCATCACAGCCTCGAGCTGGAGGACGACCCGCGCGAAGCGCTGCGCGAAGTCAGCCGCGTGATCGCTCCCGGCGGCCGTCTGCTGATCTGTGCATTCAATGGGTTGAGCCTCTGGGGATTGCGCGCCCTGTACGGACGTCTGCACCATGACCTATTCTCAGGCATGCGATTCGTCAATCCATTGCGCCTGCTCGACTGGTTGGCGCTGCTTGGCTTCAAACCGGAAGTGCGCACCGGTTACCTCGGTTTCGGCCTGCCCGTGAATCTGGGCTGGAACCGGCCTGCGCAGATCCGCGACTGGCTGAACCGGGTACAGCCGCCTACCGGGGGAATCCTCATTGTCTCGGCATTGAAACAGGTTCACGGCGCCCGCTGGGTAGGACGGCGCGGCGCCCGCGAACAATCTCGCGTAGCGCCGGCCGCGTATCCGAAGCCAACCGCATGGAAGCCCCTTGAGCGCCGCCGTTGAGATCTTCACCGACGGCGGCTGCCGGGGCAATCCTGGGCCCGGAGGGTGGGCGGCGCTATTGCGATACCGGGACCATAGCAAGGTCGTCTCCGGGGCAGAACCCGACACCACCAACAATCGCATGGAACTCACCGCCGCGATCGAGGGACTCGAACGGTTGACCAGGTCCTGCCGCGTCGTGCTGTCGACGGACTCCGAATACCTGCGTCGGGGTATCACCGAATGGGTTCCCCGCTGGCGGCGGAACGGCTGGCGCACCAGTCGGAAAACCGCGGTCAAGAACCGCGATCTCTGGCAGCGCCTGGAAGCTGCCGCAGAGCCCCATCGGATCGACTGGCGCTGGGTGAAGGGGCACAGCGGCCACCCGGAGAACGAACAGGTCGACCGGGTCGCCAACGAGGCCATCGATGCCCTGAAGAAGCATCCGGAACCCGACGAGGCGACCGGGCACGGTCCGGCGGTGAGCGGCAGTTGATGCGCCAGATCGTGCTGGACACCGAAACCACGGGCCTGGTACCGGAGCAGGGCCACAGGGTCATAGAGATCGGCGGTGTCGAACTCATCGACCGGAAACGCACCGGGACCCACTTTCACACCTACATCAATCCGCAGCGGGAAATCGATGACGGCGCCCTGGAGGTTCATGGGATAACGCGCGAGTTTCTCGACGACAAGCCGCCGTTTGCGGATATCTGCGCGGAATTCGTCGAATTCGTCCGCGGCGCCGAACTGATCATTCACAACGCACCGTTCGATACCTCGTTTCTCGACGACGAGTTCTCCAAAATCCCGGGCGCCAATTTCCGCATCGACGATCTTTGCCGGGTAGAAGACTCTCTGGAACTGGCGCGGCGCCGGCATCCGGGGCAAAGGAACAGCCTCGATGCCCTGTGCCGCCGCTACGGGGTCGACAATACCGCCAGGAAATTGCACGGGGCTCTCCTGGATGCGGAGATCCTGGCGGATGTCTATCTCGCGATGACCGGCGGACAGACCGGCATGTTCGCGAACCCTCAGGGGCAGGAAACGCAGGCAGTGGCCACCGAGGAGGAGTTTCCACCCCTGCCCGCCGACCGTCCGCGACTGAAGGTGATCAGAGCCAACGCAGAGGAACTGGCGGCTCACGAGGCGATGCTCAAGCGTCTGGGAGACGCCTGCGTCTGGACGGGAATCCGGCCGAACCAGTAGAGTACGCCTTGGCCGTCCTCCAGCCCCCGGGACGGCGTCCCGATGCCCTCGTGACGCAGATCGCTGAAATGCGCAGGCCTCTCAGGGGGCACGCTGCGACTTTGCAAATCGATGGAGCAGGAGCCCGGAATGGCTTACGTTTACGAATATCTGGTTTTTCTGGCGCAGGCCGTCACCGTCGTCGCCGCGATGCTGATCGTTCTTTCCGCGGTCGCATCGCTCGTCGCCAAGAAACGCTCCGTGGCCATGGGGCATCTGGAGGTGACCCGGCTCAATGACCATCTCGACAGCCTCAGGCAGTGCATCGAGCAGGCAGTGCTTCCGGCGGGCGAGTTCAAGAAAGCGGCCAAGACCGCCGCCAGGAAGAAGAAACAGGAGCGGCGGAAGGGCCCGGAGGAGACCGGCCGGCCGGGCCGTGTTTTCACGATCGCCTTCAAGGGGGATCTGCAGGCGAGCGCGGTCACCCAACTCCGGCATGAGATCAACGCCATCCTCTCGGAGGCCCAAGACGGCGATGAGGTTGTCGCGCGCGTAGAAAGCCCTGGAGGCCTGGTCCACGGCTATGGCCTGGCCGCTTCCCAACTCCTGCGCGTACGGGAGAAGAACCTGAACCTCGTGGTGGCAGTCGACAAGGTTGCGGCAAGCGGCGGCTACCTCATGGCGGCGGTTGCGAACCGCGTCATTGCCGCACCGTTCGCGGTCGTCGGCTCCATCGGCGTCGTCGCGCAGATTCCCAACGTGCACCGTCTGCTGAAGAAGAAGCATGTCGATGTGGAAGTCCTTACCGCCGGCAAGTACAAACGAACCCTGACCGTACTCGGCGAGAACACCGAAGAAGGCCGGCAAAAGTTCATTGAGGACATGGAGGATCTGCATGCGCTGTTCCAGGAGTTCGTCGTGGACAAGCGGCCCGGTCTGGATCTGGACAAGGTAGCGACGGGGGAAGCCTGGTACGGCCAACGGGCCATCGAACTCAACCTGGTCGACGAGATCATGACCAGCGACGAGTACCTGATGAACCGGTGCGCCGATACCGATGTCTACGAAATACGCTGGGCAGAGCCCAAGAAGCCGCTGGAAAAGCTGCTCGCCCAGGTAGAAAACAGCGTCGACCGCCTGGTAGGGCTGCTGTTCCGCCGCGCAGGCTGAACGCTCAGGGACGCGGGATGCCGGGGTTCCCTGCGCGTCAGCGCCCCAGACCCCGGGGTGGGAACTCCTTTCTCAGTCCCGGCGCAAATCCGAGCGGATCGCGATGGGGCTCGGATAACGAAAGATCACCAGGTAGCTGGAAACCACCAGGGTCAGGACGGTGGCGCCCTGGACGACGTGCGCCGCCTCCTTGCCGAGCAGTCCGGCGGTTATGGCGACCGTGCTGACCAAGAG
Source organism: Candidatus Azophilus sp. (assembly GCA_965220425.1). Lineage (GTDB taxonomy): Bacteria > Pseudomonadota > Gammaproteobacteria > Pseudomonadales > Azotimanducaceae > Azophilus. The sequence continues at coordinate 3,071,413 of OZ244830.1, forward strand.
CGAGAACTCGGACGCCTGACCCAGGCGGTAGCCAACCTCCCAGCCATCGGCCCGGCTTTCCCCCTGCCAGCGCAGCAGAGCGGAAAAAACGCCGGGCTTGATCAGTATCAGCGCAGCGGCAAGCAAACCCGTCGGAAGCGCCACGTCGATAAGGAGACGGACATCGAGCGCCGCCCCCACGGTAAAGAAGAACAACACCAGGAAGAAGTCCCGCAACGGGCGCAGGCTCTCGGCGATATAGAGGGCGATCGGGCTGGTCGCCAGCGCAACGCCGGCGATGAAGGCGCCGATAGCGAGAGACAGGCCGGTGGCCGCCGCCAGGCTCGCGAATCCCAGACACCAGCCGATGGCCAGCAGAAAGGTGAATTCGTGAAAGACATCGAACTTCTTCAGCAGGGGCAGAATCACGAAGCGGACCGCCAACCAGGCGCCGAGTGACAGTAACGGCAGCGAGATCGCTATGGCGCCGAGGTTTGACCGCAGGCTCTGCGTATCGTCCCCATACCCTGACGCGAACAGCAGGGCGATGATGGCGATGAAGTCCTGGATGAGCAGCAGGCTCACGACGATTTCGCCGATATGGCGGTGGTGCAGTACCGTCGTCGGCAGCAGCTTGATACCGAGTATCGTGCTTGAGAACGTGACCGCGACGCCGGTGACAATGGCTTCCGCCAACTCGAAGCCGAACGCCAGCATGATCGAGAATCCGGCCGCGAAGAACGCGATGCTCGACAGCAGCGCCGTCAGCATGGACTTCATGACCATGTTGTGCAGCTTGGACGGCTGCAGGTCGAGACCGACCAGGAAGAGCAGGAAGATGATCCCGATCTCCGCTATCTCCGACAGGGTTACGGCATCGGTAACCAGCGCCAGCCCGTGCGGCCCGAGCAGGCACCCGATGGCGATATAGGCCACGAGCACCGGCTGCCGGCCATACAGCGCCAGCGTCGCCAGCAGGGCGGCCCCGGCGAATATCAGGAAGAAAGACTCAAGTAAGTGCGGGTCAGCCACCTCTCCCTATCCGACGAAATGCTGGTTCCGGTTCGATGACGGAAGCCTGATAGTAATCGGAATAGGGTGCAAGTGTTGACAGGGCGGTTTCCAGGTTGCGCTCATCGGGCATCAGGAAGCTGGTGATCCCGCAACGGCGCATGTAGTGCAGCATGTCTTCATGAACGTCGCCCGTCGCCATGATGTCGCCGGCATAACCGTGGCGGCTGCGCAGCAGCACGGCCAGGGAAAGCCCGCGCCCATCGTTGAACGCGGGAAACTCGATGGCAATTCTCTGCGCGGACAGGAAGCGTTCATCAATGGGTCGATCAACGGCCAGGCGTACGCCCTTGCCGCAATCCGGTGTCCAGTCTTCCGCGTCCACCAGTTCGGGCGCGGCGGCTGTCACGCCCTGCCGGACCATCGGCGAACCATGGTGGCCCGCCGCGAGCGGCGCCGTGCGAGGGATCTCAAAATTCCCGCTCAAACTAAGCAGCTTCGGCATAGATACGCTCCTTGAAGGGTTCCAGTCCAATCCGGCGCACGCAGTGGAGAAAACTCTCGTCTTCGATGCGATGCGCGAGATAGATTTCCAGGATGTCCCGAATGACGGCGATGACTGCTTCCCGGGATACCGAGGGCCCGACGATCCGTCCGAGGGAAGCATCGTCGCCGGAGTGGCCGCCCAGGGAGATCTGGTAGTACTCGCGGCCTTTCTTGTCTACCCCGAGAATGCCGATGTGGCCGACGTGGTGGTGGCCGCAGGCATTCATGCAGCCGGAGATATTGATGTCGATCTCACCCAGGTCGTATAGATAGTCCTGGTTCTCGAGATGCTGCTGGATGGCCTCCGCGACCGGGATCGACTTGGCATTGGCCAGCGAGCAGTAGTCGCCGCCGGGGCAGCAGATGATGTCGGACGCCAGGTTGCGGTTGGCCGTGCCCAGACCCAGGCCGCACGCCGCACGCCACAGCTCGTGCAACGCATCGGCGCCAACGTCCGGCAGGACGAAGTTCTGCTGATGACTCACGCGAATCTCGCCGAACCCGTACGCCTCCGCCCAGTTGGCCACGGCTTCCATCTGACGGTCGGAAACATCGCCGGGGGGAACACCGGTCCGCTTGCAGGAAAGGGTCACGACGGCGTATCCGGGTTGCCTGTGGGCGACAACGTTCAGGCGTACCCAACGATCGAACGATGCATCCCGCAGCCGGTCCGCCGCCAGCTTTTCCGCCGCGCCTGCGCGCACCGGATAGGCGTGCGGCTCGAAGTGGGCCTGCATGCGCGCGATCTCCGCCGCCGTCAACGTGCTGGCGGAATCCTTGAGATGCGACCACTCCTCGTCGACCCTGGCCTTGAACCCGTCCGGCGTCATCGCCCGTACGAGTATCTTGATGCGCGCCTTGTACTTGTTGTCGCGGCGCCCGTAGCGGTTGTAGACGCGCATGATGGCTTCGAGATAGGTCAGCAGATGCCTTGCCGGCAACGCCTCGCGGATGAGCGCCCCGATGACCGGTGTGCGTCCGAGCCCGCCGCCGACCTTGATGTCGAATACCGCCTCACCGTCTGTGCCGTGCCGGGACGCGGGCGCCGGGTACGCGCGAATGCCGATGTCGTGGACGTTGATCGCCGCCCGGTCCACCGGGGCGCCGGTAACGGCGATCTTGAACTTCCTCGGCAGCCAGTCGAATTCGGGATGCGATGTGGACCACTGGCGAATCAGTTCGCAGTAGGGGCGGGCGTCGATCTCTTCATCCGCGGCCACGCCCGCGAACTCGTCCGTCGTGACGTTGCGAATGCAGTTGCCGCTGGTCTGGATCGCGTGCATCTGCACGGTGGCGAGGTCGGCGAGTATGTCCGGAACTTCTTCGAGCTCCGGCCAGTTGAACTGAATGTTCTGGCGCGTGCTCAGGTGGCCGTAGCCCCGGTCGTAGTGCCGGGCGATGTGCGCGAGCATGCGCAGTTGCCGGCTGGAAAGCGTTCCATAGGGAATGGCGACCCGCAGCATCGGGGCCAGGCGCTGGATGTAGAGCCCGTTGCGCAGGCGCAGTTGCAGGAACTGCTCTTCGCTCAGTTCGCCGGCCAGGTAGCGGCGTGTCTGGTCCCGATAGTGGGCGACACGCTCATCGATGAACTGCTGGTCGAAGCTGTCGTAGCGATACATAGGCAGGCCGCTCGGATGGCAGCCGATAAAGTTAGCACCGCGGCCTTACGCCGAATAATGATGAATCCGACTATCTAAAGAAGAAAAAGTTATGAGTAGTGGTCGACCCGCCGCCTTCGGGCTGCTGAACGTCCAGTCCCGGATGCGCGGCCGGTGTGCAGGCGCCCCATCGGGCGTCCCTCGAGCCGGGCGCCGGCACGGAGCCGGGGCTCAACTCAGGTTCGGCCCAAGCCAGGAACGGGCCGTTGCCGGCTCGACGCCCTTGCGAGCGGCGTAGTCGGCAAGCTGATCCTCCGCGATCTTGCCCACGCCGAAATACCGGCTGTCCGGATGGGCGAAGTACCAGCCCGATACGGATGCGGCGGGAAGCATGGCAAAGTGCTCGGTCAACTCGATCCCCGTTCTGCTCTCGGCGTCCAGTAACCTGAAAAGCAACTGTTTTTCGCTGTGCTCCGGGCAGGCCGGGTATCCGGGCGCGGGGCGAATCCCGCGATACCGTTCGGCGATGAGGTCCGGGGTGACCAGCGCTTCGTCCGCCGCATAGCCCCAGAATTCGCGGCGCACCCGTTCGTGCAGGTATTCCGCGGCCGCCTCGGCCAGGCGATCGGCGAGCGACTTGATCAGGATGCCGGCGTAGTCGTCGCCGCCGTGCCGTGCGAGAACCTGTTCGATCCCGATGCCCGCCGTGACGGCGAAACCGCCGAGATAATCGCGTTCGGGCGATATGAAATCCGCCAGGCAGAGATTGGGCTTGCCTTCCGGCAACAGTCGCTGTTGACGCAGATGATGGACCGTGACCAACACCTCGCCATGCGACTCATCGGCATACAGGCGGATATCGTCGTCACCGGCCCTTCGACAGGGCCAGATACCGTGCACCGCAAGGGCGCGCAGAATTCCATCGTCGATCAGCGAGTCCAGCATCGCTTGCGCATCCTCGAACAGATCCCGTGCCGCTTCGCCGACGACCGGGTCGTCGAGAATGGACGGATACTTGCCGGCCAGCTCCCACGTCATGAAAAACGGCGACCAGTCGATGTAGGGCACGAGCATCTCGAGCCCGATCGAAATGTCATGAACACCGGGGACATGGGGCGCGGGCGCCTCGAACCCCGACCAGTCCAGGCGCAGCTTGTTGGCGCGGGCGGCGTCGAGGCCCAGCAGCTCCAGTCTGCGGGCGCGGGCGGCAGCCCGTTCCCGAATGGCGCCGTATTCCCCGTGCAACTCCAGCTCCAGAGCCGTTCGGCCTTCATCGGAGACCAGCCGCTGCACCGTACTGACGGCCCGGGAAGCGTCCGATACGTACACCGTCGGGCCGTTACCGTATTCGGGTTCGATCTTCACGGCCGTGTGCGCCTTGGAGGTGGTCGCGCCGCCGATCAGGAGGGGGAGATGGAATCCCAGGCGCTGCATCTCCCCTGCAACATGGGTCATTTCCTCCAGCGAGGGCGTGATCAGTCCGGACAGGCCGATCAGGTCGGCGTCCACCGCTCGGGCCGTATCCAGGATCTTCTCGGCCGGCGCCATGACGCCGAGATCGACAACGTCGAAGTTGTTGCACTGCAGCACCACCCCGACGATGTTCTTGCCGATGTCGTGAACGTCGCCCTTGACCGTCGCCATCACGATGGTGCCCCTGGCCTTGCGGCCGCCGCTTTTGCGCGCCTCTATGAAGGGCACCAGGTGCGCAACCGCCTGTTTCATGACACGCGCGCTCTTGACCACCTGTGGAAGGAACATCTGGCCCGACGCGAACAGGTCGCCGACGATGTTCATGCCGTCCATGAGTGGACCTTCGATGACGTCGACGGGGTCGGACGCCTGCAGTCGGGCTTCTTCGGTATCGTCGATGATATGCTCGGTGAGGCCGTGTACGAGCGCATGCTCCAGACGCTTGCCGACGCCGAGGGCACGCCAGCTCGCCTCGTCGGCCTGCCGCCGTCTTGCCGACCCGCCGTATCGATCGGCGATCTCCAGAACGCGCTCCGTCGCATCCGCGCGCCGGTTCAGCACCAGGTCCTCGACCCGTTGGCGCACTTCCTCGGGCAGCTCGGAATAGATGCCCAGTTGGCCGGCGTTGACGATTCCCATGGTCAGCCCCGCCTCGATGGCGTGGTAGAGGAAGACGGTGTGAATGGCTTCGCGCAGCGAATGGTTGCCCCGAAACGCGAAGGAGACGTTGCTGATGCCGCCGGAGGTCTTGGCGCCCGGCAGATGCTCCCGGATCCAGCGGCAGGTTTCGATGAAGTCGACGGCGTGGTTACGGTGCTCCTCCAAACCGGTGCCGATCGCGAACACATTGGGGTCGAGAATGATGTCCTCCGGCGGGAACCGCGCCGTTTCCGTGAGGATCCGATAGGCGCGGGAGCACACCTCGATCCGGCGCTCCAGTGTATCTGCCTGCCCCTGTTCATCGAACGCCATGACGACGGCGGCGGCGCCGTATCGCAGGCACCCCCGGGCCGCCTCGACAAAGGCCGGCTCACCTTCCTTGAGGCTGATGGAGTTGACGACGGCCTTGCCCTGCACGCATTGCAGGCCCGCTTCGATGATTTCCCACTTGCTGGAATCGATCATCACCGGCACCCGGCTGATGTCCGGCTCGGTTGCGATCAGGTTCAGGAACCGGACCATGGCGCCCCTGGAATCGAGCATGCCTTCGTCCATGTTGACGTCGATGACCTGGGCGCCCGCTTCCACCTGTTGCCGGGCGACCCGCACCGCGTTCTCGTAGTCGTCATCGCGGATCAGCCGCGCGAACCGCGCCGATCCTGTCACATTGGTGCGCTCGCCCACATTGACGAACAACGACTCGCGGTCGATGCGCAGGGGCTCGAGGCCCGCGAGATCGAGGCCGGGCCGTGCGTTCGGGACGGGGCGGGGAAGGCAGCCGCGCACCGCATCCCGAATTGCGGCGATGTGTTCGGGCGTCGTCCCGCAACAGCCGCCTACCAGGTTGACGAGGCCGCTCCCGGCAAATTCGCCGAGAGCCGCGGCGATCTCGTCCGGGGTCTGGTCGTAGCCGCCGAACTCGTTGGGCAGACCCGCGTTGGGATGCACGCTCACGAACGTATCGGCGATGCGCGACAGGCGGTCCACATAGGGCCTGAGTTGCTCCGCCCCCAGGGCGCAGTTGAATCCCGCGGCCAGCGGCTTGGCGTGGGCGACGGAAGTCCAGAATGCCTCGCAGGTCTGGCCTGAGAGTGTGCGGCCGCTGGCATCCGTGATCGTGCCGGAAATCACGAGCGGCAGCGTGCGCCGCTCGATGTTCATGGCGTCCCGGGCCGCCGCTATGGCTGCCTTGGCGTTCAAGGTATCGAAGACCGTCTCGATCAATACCAGATCAACGCCCTCCGAGACGAGCGCACGGGCCGCGGTCACGTAGGCTTCGTAAAGCGCGCCGAAGGTGACGTTGCGCGATCCCGGGTCGTTCACGTCCGGGGAAAGGCTGGCTGTCCGGTTGGTGGGACCGATTACACCTGCCACGTAGCGGGGCCGCGCTTCGGTCGTGTACTCCAGGGCTGCCTGGCGGGCGATCCGGGCGGCGGCACGATTGATGTCCGCCGCGTGGCCCTCGAGGCCGTAATCCGCCTGCGAGATCGCAGTGGCCGTAAAAGAGTTTGTCTTCAGGATGTCGGCCCCGGCCTCGAGATAGGCACGGTGTACGCTACCGACCCGGTCGGGCGCCGTCAGGCAGAGTACGTCGTAGTTGCCGCGCAGCGGCCGATCGTGATCCTGAAACTCGCGGCCCCGGTAGGTCGACTCGTCGATGTTTTCGGCCTGCAGCATGGTGCCGTAGGCGCCATCCAGCACCAGAATCCGCTCGTGCAACGTTCGTTCAAGTCTGGTCATGGAGCTGGCTATCGCTGTCGATACGTGACCCGGCGCCGCTGGTCCGCCGTGCCCGGCGATATACCGGCACGAAAACCGGTTCCCCGGCGCCACCGCCGTTCCCCGGCGAGGTCGCAGGCACGGGGTCGTCGCGGAGCAGAGCGGCGAAATTCCTGCCGTAGCGAGTCTATGGCGAGACCGGGTGAATGCAATTGAGATCATTGAACCGGAACATGAACAGGATTCATGGGGCGCGCCGTATTCCTCGGCCAAACGACCACTGCTGTTTCCTGTGGATGGCCGCGGCTCGAGCCCTGGCGATTACGCAGAACGAAATGACACGGAGAGACGGCTTTCCGGCGTTTGCGCTCCCGAATAGTCGATGCCGATGTGGCGAATGAACGTAAGCGGTGTCTCTACACCACCTGGCTTTCAGCGTGAGATTGGCGTAAAGGCCCAGGGCAGCAGCTGATCGATGTCCGAGGCCGGGTGGCCGGCGGCGATGGCTTGGAGCGTGGCCTTGAGGTAGGCATAGGGGTTCACGCCGTTCATCTTGGCCGCTTCCACCAGCGTAGCGATGCGGGCCCAGGCCGCCGCGCCCTCGTCATGGCCGGCGAACAGCGCATTCTTGCGATTCAGAGCCAGCGGGCGGATCGTATTTTCCACCACCTTGGAATTCATCTCCACGCGACCGTTGGTGAGGAACACCTGAAGTCCTTCCCAGCGATTGCCGATGTAGGCCAGCTTTTCGCCCAGGCGCGACTTCGGTGAAACGCGGGCGCGTGGTCGCTTCAGCCACGCCCCGAACTCCTTGACCCGTGGCGCGGTACGCGCTTAGCGCACGGCGAGGCGCACCTCGGCGGGCTCGCCCCGGATCTGCTTCTCGATGGCGTACATCGCCGCGATGCGGCGCAATCCCTGCGCGGCGATCTCCGAGCGGTGGCTGTCGTGGATCTCGCAAAGCTTGCGCCGAACATGCGCCCAGAGATGTTGCATGCAACATATCTCCAACAGTATCAGCGGGCCACCCCCCTGCCGGGCACCGCCACCACGTTGTAGCCGGCATAGCCGTCGACGTGCAGCTTGCCTTCGAATCCCTCGAGAAAACGCTTGGCATGGCGTCCGCCGCGCCCGGGCGCGTAGAAGAACAAGAACACCACGCCCGGCGGATCCTGACCGGCCCAGGGCCGCTCATCGCGGGCCAGCGCCCACATGTACCCCGTCTTGGTCTTGCCCCGGCCCGGGTCCAGCACCGGCGCCCGAGTCTCGCCCATGAACAGATGCCCGGACCGCTTCAGGTGCCAGGCGAGCCGATCCACCACCGGGGTCACCCTTGAAGTCCGTATCGCGCCCTCACGGCACCCGCCCGCGGGCCGCGCCGTTGTCCGGGCGGCGCATCGGCGAACGCCCGTCTCCGACGGCGCGGGCGCCGCCGCACCGCCATCGGCGCGCACGTGTCCACGCCGCCGGACCCAGATTGCAACAGTGGAGTTCTCAAACACTGCCGCATCGTTTGCCGCCAAGCGGTGCCGCCTGCTTGAATCACCAGCCTATCCCCGCAACCCATCCGAATCGAGGCAGTCGCTCACTGTCCCCGACCGTTTCGAATCCCCCATTCTGGTCGTCTTCATCTAGCGCCGGAAACGCATCCAAGGCCCAGTAACGGGCAGCTTGGGCGGTTCTTCACCATTGCTCCCCTGTCCACGTGCACCGACGATACGCCGGTAGAGATCGATCGAGCCGAATGTGCGCCCATCGGCGAACACCAGGTCACCGTTGCGGTCGATACCGGCATCCCCCAACGACGCCCACTGCTGCTCGTCCGATACCCGGAAGGGCGCGTTGGCGAAGTAGCCGTTGTCGAAAACGACCGTGACACCCTTGAACGGTGGTTCCGTATCCCTGCCATCGGCCATCGTGCGGACCGAAACGAGCTTGGGCTCCGGCTTCCAGTTCAATAGTGTGTCCGGATCATGGTACGCCTGAAGCTGGCAAGCGCGGCCGGCGTCATCGAACGCGAGGCCTCTCATCGATAGCACGCCGGTCTGGTTAAGGAAGTCGAGCACATGCCGCACCGCCAAGACAATCGTCTCGCCGGGGGTAAACCACTTCAGGATCGTGCATTTTCCGCATTCATCCGCGCTTGCCTTTCCGTTGTGCAGGAGATCGTTACGGATGTGGCGGAGATCACCGAAGACTTCCATCTCCGGGCGGATCGCATTCGGCCCAAGCAAGTCCTTCAGCTCGTTGCGATGGCGGTTCTCCCAGAGACCGAATACCTCGGCAATCCACCCTTTGAACGCCATCTGAGCCGCAGCGCCTTCGGTACCAAACAGCCTGTCGTCGGCAACCTGATTGATGCTGGGCGAAATGCACAGCTCCGGGAGTCCGGGCAGCATCAGGGGTCGCGCCACGCCAGGCGCTACGTAGTGTTTCTCCCCGTACGTCGCGATCCTCGACAGTACGAACAGCAACATCGTGGTTGCCTCCAGAACCTCATACAACAATGAACTAAATGCACGCCCAGGTTCCCTTTCCGTCATTCTGCCCCTACTGCCTCCGCAACCTTGTCCGCGTCCGGCCGCACCGTTCGCTTCTGAGGTCCCACCCCCTATTGAAATATCCCGGCTGACTGGCCCAGGAACGCGTCCGGGGCGCTTGACAGGGCGCGCAGACGAGTCTAGACCGGGAAATCCGGCCCCATGAAGTTTATGTTACTGACATAGCGGCATCCGCACGCCTTGCAGACGCATGTGAGCCGGCCCGTATCAGCGTCCACCGGGCCGAGCACCCAGCCATTGTCCGTTTCGCAATGGGGGCACTCGCGACCATCGTCGCCGACGATCTGCCGAACGAGGTCATGAATTGAAAGCACGTCTGCGTGTTCAGCCATTGGCCACCTCCTGTCGGAAGCCCTCAAACTCGCGTTCTGATATATTCCGCCCTCCGAGCGGAATTTTCCAACCCCATCTGCCCCCCAAGAACGCTATACCCGTGGGTGACAGCAGATGTGCGTTACCCATGACGCGCCCGGGCCTGTCAGAGGCGGCGCGGGCAGCACAAACGAAAGGCCCTCGAGCTGTATACATAGAGGAAGCGACGGAATGAACGATTTGCTCTTCAACGACAAGAGTCTGGGAGGCTTGATTAGGGCTTATCCCGAATCAATACGAGAGGAGGTTGACGGGTGGGCGGAAAATAAGGTCTTGGCAGCTTCGGAAACGGACCTGATCAACTTCGTGGTAGAAAAGTACACGCTACATGGGCCTGAGCTGCGCCCTCGCGAGGAGTGGCAACTTGAAGGTCAAGACACCAAAGTTGATGTCAGTCACGACTTTCGTCGCGGAGGATACGGGCGTGGTCGCCCGCTCTTGGTACCGGGGCAGCGAATAATCGTAAGGGTGCCATTCAACGGAGATCCGGACCTTTTTCAGTTTCAACCCTCATCGCACGACTACAGCCCACCGCTGGCAAAGGTCCTTTCACATGAATCGGCGCTGGAACTTTCCTGCACTGCTCCACAGGATGAAGCAAATGCGCAAGGGGTCCAGCAGAGAATTGACAGCGTAATCGTGAGCGTTGAGAGGTACTTGGAGTGGGTACGGCAGGACTGCGCGGGGTGGAACTCCGAACTGTCGCGCGTAGCGACGGAGTGTATTCAGGTACGGAAGCGACGACTGCTCGAACAATCAAGTCTGCTCGAGCAACTCGGGATACCTTTGAAGCGCCACGCTGATTCCTCAAACAGCATTTCCATTCCGGTCAATCGCAGAAGGCGTCCCAAGGCGCGTGTTCCAGCTACCCCGTCAAAGGGGTTTCAGCCAGAGCCAGCTATCGTCGAAGATGACTATGTCTACATCCTTGGCATCATCTCAAGCATGGCAACCAGCGTAGAGAGAAGCCCATCGACCTTCGCCCGCCTCCCGGAAGAGCACATACGAAATCACATTCTTGTCTCACTCAATGGCCACTTCGAAGGTGGGGCAACTGGTGAGACGTTCAACTCGCAAGGGAAGACCGATATCCTGATCCGAGATAAGGACGAGAATGTCTTTATCGCGGAGTGCAAATTTTGGTCGGGCCAAGCAGGATTGCACGAGGCGATCGACCAGCTACTCGGATACGTGACGTGGCGCGACACGAAGACCGCGTTGATCGTTTTCAGCAAGAACAAGGACTTTACGGGAGTTTTGGAGACCATTGCCGAGTGCGTGCCAAAACACCCTAACTGCAAGAGTCCGGCCAAGCAGTTCGGAGAAACACAGTTCAGATACGTGTTCGGACAGAAAAACGACGAAGATCGAGACGTTCACTTGAGTGTTCTAGTGTTCAATATTCCGCCCCTAGCCCAAGTTCACCAACCCAAAACGTAATGTGAGTGCAATCAGTGCCTTACGGGCTGGATATTTGCCGTAAGGCACTACATTGGGTGTTTTCGGTGGTTTCGGTCCGGTTCAGATCACCCTTTTTGACGAAGCCACCGGCGTCGGGGTGGATAGTAAGCGGGGCGTCGGCACCACCTGGCTTTCAGCTTGAGATTGGCGTAAAGGCCCAGGGTAGCAGTCGATCGATCTCCGAGGCCGGATGGCCATTGGCGATGGCTTCGAGCGTGGCGTTGAGGTAGGCGTGGGGGTTGACGCCGTTCATCTTGGCCGTTTCGGTCAGCGTAGCGATGCGGGCCCAGGCCGCCGCACCTTCGTCGTGGCCGGCGAACAGGGCATTCTTGCGATTCAGCGCCAGTGGCCGGATGGCGTTTTCCACGACATTATTGTCCATCTCCACGCGCCCATCGGTGAGGAACACCTGCAGCCCGTCCCAATGGTTGCCGATATAGGCCAGCTTCTCGCCCAGGCGCGATTTGGGTGAGACCCGCGCGCGTTGCCGGCGCAGCCACACACCGAAGTCCTCGACCAGCGGCGCGGTGCGCGCCTGGCGCACGGCGAGCCGGACCTCGGGCGGCTCACCCCGGATCTCCTTCTCGATGGCGTACATCTCGGCGATCCGTCGCAACCCTTCGGCGGCGACCGCCGAGCGGTGGCTGTCCTGGATCTCGCACAGCTTGCGCCTTGCATGCGCCCAACAATAGCAGCGGACCACCCCCTTGCCGGGCGCCGCCACCACGTTGTAGCCGGCATAACCGTCGACGTGCAGCTTCCCTTCGAATCCTTTGAGAAAACCCTCGGCGTGGCGTCCGCCGCGGCCGGGCGCGTAGAAGAACACCACCCCCGGCGGGTCCGGACCGGCCCAGGGACGCTCATCGCGGGCCAGCGCCCACAGATACCCCGTCTTGGTCTTGCCCCGGCCCGGATCCAGCACCGGCGCCCGGGTCTCGTCCATGAACAGATGTCCGGACTGCTTCAGGTGCCAGGCCAGCCGGTCCACCACCGGCATCAGATGAAACGACGCCTTGCCCACCCAGCCGGCGAGCGTGGAGCGGTGCAGGTCCACGCCTGAGCGGGCGTAGAGTTGCGATTGTCGATAGAGCGGTAAATGGTCCGCATACTTGGAAACGAGCACCTGCGCCAGTGCCCCCTCGGTCGGCAGTCCGCCCTCGATGAGGTGCGCCGGCGACGGTGCCTGAGTAATGCCTTCCTCGCAGCTCCGGCAAGCGTACTTCGGGCGCACCGTGACGATGACCCGCAACTGCGCCGGCACGATGTCCAGACGTTCGCTACGGTCTTCGCCGATACGCACCATCTTGCCGTGACCGCACGAGCACTTTGTACTCTCGGGCTCGATCACCCGCTCGATGCGCGGCAAATTCTCGGGCAGGTGCCCGAGGTTGCGTTGTGCGGCGGGGCGTCTGGGGGCGGCCGGTGTCGAAGGTGCGTTCGCCGGAGTGGCTTGCTCGACTGTGGCCACCGCGCCCTCGAGGTCCTCGAACGCCAACTGGCGGGCGTTGATGTCCAGCTTCTCCGACTTCTTGCCGTAGATGAACCGCCGCAACTCGCTGACCAGGTGTTCCAGGCGGCGGTTGGAATCGGCAAGCAGTTCGAGCTGCGCGCGAAGTTCTTCGTTGTCGGCCTGCTCGCGCTTCAGCGTCTCGCTCTGCTGTTCGAACAGCGTCCGATGGGCTTCCGGAAACGCCTTGAGATCGACCGCTTGGGGGTGGGCCTGCATCAACGAATACTATCATAAAATCAGTAGGTTATAAACGACAATCGGCCCGAAAACGGGCCGATCACGGGGCCTGTGCAGCCGCCTGCAGGCTCAGGCCGCGGTACGCGGCTTACGCACCCTCGGCGCCCACGCCCGGCGCCAGTCCAGACCCTCGAACAACGCCTCGAACTGCGCCTTGGAGAGCCGCATTACGCCGTCGTGAACCGCAGGCCAGGCAAAACGGCCCTGCTCCAGGCGCTTGTACGCCAGCACCAGACCCGTGCCGTCGAACCACAGCACCTTGATCCGGTCGGCGCGCTTTGCCCGGAAAACATAGGCCACCCCCGAATACGGATCCAGACCCAGATCGTTCTGCACCACCGCCGCAAGTCCGTCATGGCCCTTGCGAAAATCCACAGCCCGGGTCGCCACCACGATCCGTTGACCGGCCAACGACACCATCACCGGCGCCCTGCCAGCGCCACCGCGATCGCCGCGATCCCGGCCGTGTCGGTGACCCCCTCCAGCCGGACCGTCACTCCGCGTCCTTCGATCACCGCCGAAGGCGCCGCCTCCATCTCCACGGCGGCGAAGCCCTCATCCGGTTGTGCCTGCGCCGAGGACGGCGCCACCAGTTTCCCCCGGCGCAACTGCGCTCGCCACGACGACAATCGGTTGCGCGGGATGCCGTGTCGCTCGGCCACCGCCGTGATCGTCTCCGCGGATGCAAAGCTCTCGCGCGCGATCCGTATCTTCTCTTCCACGCCCCAGGACCGCCGCTTCCTTCGCTTGCGCCCAACCGCAGGTGCTCCGTTAGCCGCAGCCGCCACGCCACGAGCCTCACCCCCGGCATCCAGATCATGGTTCCGCATCGGACAACCCTCCTTTACATAAAGGAGTCATCCAATCTCAACAGCACCACGAACGGAAGGTGGGGTCGGCAAACCGCTTACGAATGAACCTCATGCGAAACGTCTAATCTCGATCGCCGCGCCATACCGGCTGGTCTTGTGCTCAATCGGGCGTGAGCCGGTGCGCTGACGAGCGTTTGCCGATGCAATCAGCGCGGCTGTCCGCCCTCATCCTGCGGCACTGCCTTCGTTGAGAAGCCATCGCTGCGCTGCATGCGAACGGTGTTGAATATCTCCCGCGCAAGAATCGGGAACGCCGAGGCTTGAAATTCCTTGTCCTCCATATACCGAGTCACGATCTGATCGTTCTGCGCCATGCGCTCGATCATCAGATGCTCAATGAGCTTGCGGATTCCCAACTCGAACTTGTCGAGCGGGTTGGCCAGCGCCGTCTTTACGATCTGTTCGCTGTTGCAGGCCTTCTCCTTGATCTGCTGGAAGAAAAGGCGATCCTCCTCGGTGAACTCCGTGCCGAAGCGCTCGTTCAGCACCTCGATTATTTCCGACAGCGGCGCCCGTTCGTCCTTGGCTTTCCCGGTGCCGACCTCGGTCGGGCTCTTGATGTATTGGGTTTCACCCTCCTCGACCTCTATGGCGCCGGAGAAGACTCGCTCCAAACGGTAGTATTGGAGCGTTACCTCATCTCCGACCTGGACGATCGTCGTATCCCGATCAAGCAGCAGATGTGGCAAGAGGAAGCGCCCGTAGCTGTAGAGCATTTCCAGATCAGGGTCGGCGTAGGGAACGATCTGGCTCAGGAAGGCGTAGACCCCGACGTGTCCCGCGAGCCTGTCACGAAATGCCTGGCGGCGTTCCGCATCGTCGATCGCCTTGAAGCGATCTACGCCCGGTTGCAGGTGCCGCTGCATGTGGGCATGGTCGGCAGCGCTCTGGCGCTCGACCGGCTTATAGAAAATCTGAGCGAAGGCTTCGATCTCGCTCCAGTGGTAGACCTGTTCCCGATCGAGTTCGTGCTTGAGCGCCTCCAGACTCGCCGGATCCGAAGGTTCGGCAAGCTCAGTCTTGTCGTAATACGGTTTGAACGCCCGGAAGATGTTCTCCGCATCATTGACGAAGTCCAGGACGAACGGCGCGTCCTTGCCTGGAACCATCCGGTTCAGTCGCGACAACGCCTGCACAGCCTGAACACCATCCAGGCGCTTGTCCACATACATCGCGCAGAGCAGGGGTTGATCGAAACCGGTCTGATACTTGTTGGCGACCAGCAGCACCTGATAATCCGAGCTTGCGAAGCGTTCCGGAAGCGCCGCCTCGCCGATGGGCTTGCCCGTAACCAGGTCGCTGTTCATGCCGGGCTCGGTGTACTCAGCGCCCGTTTCCGGATCGCGGACGGTACCGCTGAACGCAACGAGCGGCCGGATGTCCGTGTAACCGTTTTCTTCGAGATAGCGCTCGAACGCGAGCTTGTAGCGCACCGCGTGCAGGCGCGAGGAGGTGACGACCATCGCCTTGGCCCGACCGCCCAGCCGATGCAGCACGCTGCGGCGGAAGTGTTCGACGATGACCTCTGTCTTCTGCTCGATATTGTGCGGGTGCAGACTCATGAACTTGGCGAGCGCCCGCGCGGCTTTCTTTTTCGGCAGATCGGGATCGTCTTCCGCAGCCTTGAGCAATCGGTAGTAGGTCTTGTACGTCGTATAGTTCGCCAGCACGTCGAGAATGAAACCCTCCTCGATAGCCTGGCGCATGCTATAGAGGTGGAAGGCCTCGGGCGTGCCGTTAGCGCCGGGACAGCCGAACAGTTCGAGCGTTTTCCCTTTCGGCGTCGCGGTGAAGGCGAAAAAGCTCAGGTTCGGTTGCCGCCCTCTTGAGGCCATGATCTGGTTCAAGCGGTCTTCCCAGTCGGCTTCGCCTTCGGCATCTTCGTCTGCCTCGGCGCCCAGAATCGCCTTCAACTCGCGTGCAGTTTCCCCGGTCTGGCTGGAATGGGCCTCGTCCACGATCACCGCGTAGCGACGCTTGGCGATTTCGGCCGCCCACACCTTCGCTCGCGCTGTCTCCTCGGCGGTTGCCGTCTCCTGCGTTTCGGCACCGGCAACGTGCAGCAGACCACGCAGCACGAAAGGGAACTTCTGCAACGTGGTAATCACGATCTTGGTGCCGTCGATCAAGGCTTCCGCGAGCTGCCGGCTGTCGCGATCGATTGCCTTGACGACGCCCTGAGCATGCTCGATCTGATAGATGGCATCCTGGAGTTGGCGGTCGAGCACGCGCCGGTCGGTGATCACCACGACGCAGTCGAAGAGCTTGCGATCCTTGTCGTCATGCAGGCTGGCCAGGCGGTGGGAGAGCCACGAGATACTGTTGGTCTTGCCGCTGCCGGCGGAGTGCTGGATCAGGTAGTTCTGCCCCGGTCCTCCCTCGCGAGCGGCCGCAACTATCATCCGTACCGCAGCGAGCTGATGATACCGGGGGAAAATTACGGTCTCGTTGGTGATGCGCCGCTGACCACCCTTGCCGTCTTCGACCTTCCGCTCCTGGGTCTCGACGAAAAGAAAGTGCCCGAGGATGTCGAGAAAGCTGTCCCGCCGGAGTACGTCCTGCCAGAAGTAGCCGGTGCGGTAACCGGATGGATGCTGCGGGTTGCCGGCTCCGCATTCAGTCTCTCCCGGCTGGCTGCCGCGGTTGAAGGGCAGGAAACGCGTCTTGACGCCCGAAAGCCGCGTCGCCATGTGAACCTCGTCCGGGTCGGCCGCGAAGTGCACCAGGGCGCGTGCTTTGAAGCGAAAGAGCGGCCAACGCGGGTCACGGTCCGTTTCGTACTGGCGCACGGCATGACGCCAGCTCTGGCCAGTGCCCGGATTCTTCAGCTCACAGGTGGCTACCGGCAGGCCGTTCAGGGCGAACACGAGATCAACGGTGTCATGCTTGCCCGGATGGCAGAGCACCTGCCGCGTGACCGTTAGCCGGTTCTGCCGATAGAGCAACAACACCTCGTCATTGAGACCATGCGCGGGCTTGAAAGTCGCGAGCCGGAAGGTCTTGCCGTAAAATTTGAAGCCTTGCCGCAGCGCGTACAAGGTGCCCTTTACGTTGAGTTCCTTGACCAGCGAAGCGAGCAGCAGCTTCTCCAGCCCATCGCCGTGGAGCGTGCGCATCTCGCCCCAGAGCCTGGGTTGCGTCGATTCAAGGAAGCTGCAAACTTGCGCGGGGAACAAGGCCTGCCCGACATCCCACTCGGCGTTGGTCCCGGACTGCCAGCCGCTGGCACCGAGCAGCGTCTCCTGGACGTGGGCCTCGAAGGCGCGCTCGCCAGTCTGGCCGCTCATGGGGCAGGTGCAAGGACGAATCGCGCCCGTTCGCGACGCAGCATCTCGTAAGGGGTCATGCACTTGATTCCGAGGCCGATGCAGGCGTCGGGGATCTTGATCTTGCGGACAGAGGCCGACGGCACTTCGTGCGTCACGACCGTGTGCCTGCCGGCGCGAGCCTCTGCCACGAGATAGTAGTCGGCGACCTGCAGGAACGTGCTCACGGCCGCCGGCTCGTACGCCTGGCCATTGGCCCAGGCACTGACTTCGGCCATTGCCGGGAAAACTGCAGCCTCCGGCCGCAAGAAGAACCCGTCGCCCCGTGCCGCGGCCCACGCGGACAACTCGTCGCCCACCGCCTGGACCTCGTCGCCCACTTTCTCGACGCTGAAGACGCGCTCGGACTCGTTACCGGCCACCAGCCAGTCCCAGAAGGCGGGGCAGAAGTCGAAGCCATAATGCAGATTCTTGGCGGCAATGAAGACGTTTGCGTCCAGCAGGTAGGCCATCAGTATCCCACGCCCAAACTGCGCCCCAACTCGTTGAACGTCGCCATCTTCTTCAGGCCAAGCATGCGGAAGGTTTCGGTGAAAGGCGTGCGACCTTCGAGGGTGCTGACTACCAGCGCTCGGGCGAAACGCTTGCTGACGCGTGCGCCGAGCGTGAGGTAGAAGTTCCCACCGCTGCCCTGCGGCAATGCGCGCAGCCGCGCGAGTTCCTCGTCGTACGCGGTCCACAGCTCGGCGCGCGTGAGCCGGCCGGCGTCGTGAATGCGCCGGAGAATCACCAGGGTGCTGACCTTGAACCGTAGCGCCAGACGCTGAAGTTCCTCTTGCAGGTCGGCACGGCCGTCGATCTCGTCACGCAGAGCAGAGAGCGGTACCAGTAGCTCCGCCGCGACCCGGTTGCACCAGCTCTCCACTTCATGATCCGGTGCGGCCCGTGCCTCGGCATCCGAGACGGCGGACTGCCCAAGCCACAGGTGGGCGAGTTCGTGGGCGAGGGTGAACATCTGCGCCGCCTTGGTATCCGCACCGTTTACGAAGACCAGGGGCGCCAGCGGATCCGCCAGCGCGAAACCGCGGAACTCCTGCGGGTCGAGCCCACGACGGTTGTTGCTGCCGACGACGCCACTGACCATGACCAGGACACCAAGCGCATCCGCCTGCTCAACGAAGCGCCGCAGGGCGTCGGTCCAGGTGGCAAGCTGACGGCGCTCCTCGATGTCGAGTCCGAGAATCCGGCGCATGCTTGCAGCGGTTTCCGCGATGTCGTCGCCGAGGCGGGCGGAGCCCACGAAATCCAGCACCAGCTCATGCATGGAGCGCGCAAAATCGCGGTACCAGTCCTGTCGTTGCTGGCAGAGATAGACGGTGTCCAGAAGGTCGGGGCTCGGGTGGCTCACGTGAACGTTGGCGACGGTGCGGAAGTCCGGGATCGGGACGCGTTCAACCGGTGGCTCGGCGAGAAACAGGAATCCTACCGGCGTGTGCGTAGCCTTCGCGAAAGCCTCAAGTTGCTTGAGGGTCGGGCGCACCTCCCCACGCTCCCAGTCTTCGAACTTCGGGAAGCGGCCGATCAGCATATCGACGCTGTACCCGGCGCGCTCGCGCGCCCAGCGCAGTAGATCGGGTTGAACCGGGACGCGGTTCATCGTTCCTGACTACGCCAGCGCTTCACGATCTCGTCCACATCCAGGTCCTCTGGTCCGTCCTTCCATTTCGCATAGAAGTCGACGTCATCGCTATTGGGTGTCGGAGACGGTCTCTCGAACTGAACCCGGGTCGGCAATGGGACCGCCTCTCCAAGGACAAGTGCCTCCCCGCGGCCCAAACCGGCAAGTAGGCTAACCAAATCACCTTCGCTCTCAGGAACAAGCCGTCTAACGTAACCCTGGTCATCAGGGTTGGTGATCCGAAGACAAATAAATGTCCCGCACTGCGCAAGCACTGTCTCGGAGATTTCGTGGGGCCGTTGACTGATAACGGCAAGCCCGACACCGTACTTGCGACCTTCTTTCGCTATTCTCTCCATCGACTTTCGTGAGCCGGAAAACTGGCTCGCGGAGGAACGTGGTATGTAGGAATGTGCTTCCTCGCACATAAGGAGAATGGGGAACTCTCGATATAGTGGATTCCAGTAATTGAACTCGAATGCCAAACGTCCAATCTGCGCAGCGACCGTGGGACGTACGTCGAAGGGTACGGAACTGAGATCAATAACTGTAACTGCGGCCTTCTTGGCGCCAAGCCCGACAAAGTCTCTAAGCAGTTCTGGCAGCGACGCCGATGACTTTCGGCTGGCTGGTTTTAGCAGAAAATCATAGCGCGTGTCGTTTAATTTGCTCTCGATTCGCATAAGAAAGCGATCGAACTTACCAAACATCGGTCCTTGTCTGTTGCCAACGCGTTCGATGTTCTTTGCCCGTGTTTTCTCTAAGATGTCATCAAGAGAAAAGTAGATCGGTGTGTCCACGGAAACTCTGTCCAAACCAAGCACTGGATTGGCTGTCGCATTTTCTTGGTTCCGAGCATCGAGAAGACAATCTCGGAAGAAAGCCGTTTGGTTAGTAGCCTCTCTCTCACTATGCTCAATAAGAAGGTCACACAATTCCGCATAGGTCATCAGCCAGTACGGCATCTCCAATTCTCGCGCGTCCACGTGCCGCACGACGGAATCAGAAAACGAGTAGGAATGCGTTCCGTCGGATCGTTTCCAGCAATACTCGCCATGTAGATCGAGAATTATGATGTGAGCATCGGGCATTACCTTCAATGTGCTCTGAACAAGTGACGCCACTGTCCATGATTTGCCCGAGCCGGTCTGCCCGAGGATTGCAGAATGTCGCCCGTACAAATTAGTGGGGTCAAGGCAGACCTTGAGCGAGGGGTGCGATGCGAGCGAGCCCACAGCGAGGCCTTTGGATTGAAAGCGGTCGAACATCTTTGTGATATCAGCTGTCCCGATAGCATGAACTTCCGCGCCAGTGGTCGGATATCGACCCACACCGCGTTCGAACTCGCCGTTCGCGAGAATCGATCCGACAGGCGTAAGGCGGGCAACACGTTTGGCGAATGGCAGCCTCGCAGAATCCTCGCCTACCGTCTCGATGGTCGGTGCGGCCAGCGCTTCCTGCTCGGTCATTCGCGTTACGATGCAGATCAGGTGTACATCATTTTGTCTGACAGCAACGTACGAGCCAAGCTGACCCACCAGGATGTCCTCATCGCCGATCGTGACGGTCGGCGCGTGTCCTTGATCGTCCTCGACCAACGTGGCAGTGAGGAGGTTTCCCTGGACATCGACCACGTAGCCGATCACGGTATTGAGGGTGTTAGACATTGATCAAACTTCCTTGCATAACCTTTCAAATTGCCATAGGTCCGGGTGACCTGACCCTATCGCTCCCTTTAGCGAACATCGAGTTTCTGTCACCATAACCACGTTTGTCTTAACGCTCCAGCGGTCCCAGGCAGCATCAGATAATGTTTTCGTGAAAACGAGCAACGTAAAATCCTGTCTCGCCAGTGCAGCCTCAATGACTGCGTTAACATGTTCGTCGGCGAAGCCATATCCGAAGCATGCGAGCCGGTGAATGGGATTTGCATCGTGGGCCAAACATCCACGGAATGCGGACCAAAGAGCGGAGTACGGGGGAAACATGGTGTCATCTGCTTTCCTGCGCTGCGGTGGAACCATCAACCGCTTCGCTCCATTTGGTGGTTTTAGTCCGAACGCGCAACGCCGCACACCGCGTTGAGGACATTCGTACCATCCTAGTGACCCGTGCAGTTTGAAAAGATGAACTGGCTTAACTGTTTCATCGAACTGGCGTCCTTTGTGCGTACCACGAATCCGACCGATACGCTCGTCGAAAACTGCCGCATCGAAATATGCGTGCTCGGCCCCTAAAAAACCGTCTGATAGCCTGACCTTCGCCTCGTCCGCCGCCCGTTCTAGTAGGGGGTCGTAGTTGAGGCTAAACACTTTTACGTATGGGTCCGCCCGTTGCGAAAGATGACGGATGAACTCTACGTGCGATTCGAGAGTCGGCTCCTTGGGTTGGAATAGTTCCGCAATGGCAGTCGTCACCAAGTGTCTGTAGGGAGTGTCCATCGCTCCCCCGTCATCAAGGAGATCGAGCGCCTCCTCGATTCCGGTAGCCCCATCGTCGAGTTTGGTTTGAATCTCGTCTCGCTTTTCCACATCGTTGATCTCATCTTTGATCAGATCCCACAGCTCAAAGGCGAGCGGGTAACCATCGCCGTCAATGTAGGATGATCCGGCCCCGAGAAGATATCCAACGCGCTGCGCCTGAAGTTGTTCCGCGACCTTGGCTTCAAGTGCGATCATGAAGTTGGCGGCGTCAGTCATTGGCCTAGACGCTTGCCGATTTTCGGTAGAGCCGCAGAAGGTTCGGACACCGGTGGCGCGGTTCCGCATACGTCGATCTTGCCGGTTACGGCTGCGGTGATCAGTGCCGTTCGGTATTCCTGCAAGCGTTCGATGGCGGTTTCGACCTTTGCGATTAGCGCATCGATCTTCACCGTCTCGTGGTCGAGGAAATCAGCAATCGCATTTTGCTCTGCGACAGGAGGTACGGGAATCCAGAGAGACTTTACGTCACCCAACGCCAGTTGGACCTTTGTCCCGCCGTACGCGTGGATGGCTAGCTGCACTTGACCACAATCGGCGAGGGCGGCATATGCAACAAACCTTGATAGAGGTGGTCGGGTTTGTTTAGACAGGTTGAGGGCGAAGCTAAGATAGTTTCCGACTGGTTTTTTGCCCTCGTTGAAGCTGTATCGTCCGGTATGTCCGGTCCGCCGTCAACTCCTTCGCGGCAGGCGCTGGAAAGCCTTGCCTGGGGGTGCCGTGCCTTGCGCGCAGGGAGCGAAGCGACCGGAGCGCAAGGCACGGCGCCGCGAAACGCGGGGGGTCAGCCGGCGGCGATCGGCAGGTGAGCCGCCCGCCCGGCGAAGTAGACTTCGGCGGGCGTCTTTCCCGCGAAGGCCAAGTGCGGCCTCCGGTGATTGTAATGGTTCAGCCAAGCGCCGATCACCCGCCGGGCGTGGTGGCCGCCGCACAGTTCCTCAAGGTAAACCGCCTCGTACTTCAGCGACCGCCAGAGTCGCTCGATGAAGCGATTGTCCATCCACCGCCCCTTGCCGTCCATGCTGATCCGCACCCCCGCCTCGAGCAGCGGCCGGGTGAAGGCGTCGCTGGTGAACTGGCTGCCCTGGTCGGTGTTCGAGATCAACGGCGCGCCGTATCGGCGCAACGCCTCCCCGACGGCGCTCACGCAGAAACCCACCTCCATGGTGTTGTCCAACTCCCACGACAACACGAAGCGGCTGGCCCAGTCCATGAGGGCGACCAAATAGAAGAAACCGCCCCGCACCGGAATGTAGGTGATGTCGGCGCAAATCACCTCGCCAGGGCGGATTTCCCCCAGATCCCTCAGTAAATAGGGGTAAATCTTGTGCCCCGGCTGCGGTTTGGTGGTGCGCGGGCCGGGGTGGACGGTGCGCCACCCCACCGCGGCCATCAGGCTCCGCGCCTTCGTGCGCCCCACCGCGTATCCCTCGCGGCGCAGGTGGAACATGACCCGGCGACTGCCGTAATACGGACACTCCATGTACAGCTTGTCCACAACAAGCTGTAGCTCCAGCGTCAGCGCGTCCACCGGCCTTGGCCGGTAGTACAGCGAGGCGCGGCTGACGCCCGCCAGTTCGCACTTGCGGGTCAGCGGCAGGGTCCCGTCGTCCAGAATGAACGTTACCTTCCGGTCTCTTTCCAGAGCGCGGAACCCCTCGAAAAAAAATCCCGTTCCACCACCAGTTCACCGATCCGCGCATAGAGCTGCTCGATCAGCTTGTCCGTTTCCCGCGACGCCGGGTTGCCGGCGGCATTGTCGAACACGTCCAAAAGGCCGTCGTGGGCCTGGGTCTTCCACTTGCTCAGTTGATTCGCATTGATGCCATGCCGAGCGGCTATGGCCCGTACCGTTTCGTCCCCACGCATGGCCTGAATAACCACCTTGCGCTTGAACTCGGCCGTGAATTTGCGGCGTCCCATCGTAGGTCTCCCATCGCATGGAAACTACCTTAGCATCCTGTCTAAATTTACCGGACCACTTCATTCCTCGAAGGCGTAGCCCATCTGAACGTTGTCAACGCGTTCAGGTGAGAGATCCACGGCCGCGAATTTCTTGATCACCTCATACAGCAGGTTCTTCTCCGCCATACGCGTGATCTGCTGATCGAAGGCGAAGCGCTCCATGATCTCGCGCACGTTCTTCGAGTAGCCGTTGATGTAGGCGTTGAGGTTCGGTGCGAGCTGGTTGGGATCGTCCAGCAGTTTGGGGAGGTCCAGCTTCGAGAGGTTGTAGAACGGTCTCCCGGTGATCTTCTCAAGGAGACTTCGCACTACGGTCTCGGGCTTGGTCTTGATCTTGGGATGCTCGGCCAGAACCTGAGTCTTGGTCGGCGCGAGCAGACAGTCGAAGCGCCTCAAGACCGTGAGCGGCAGGATCACCTTGCGGTATTCGTTGCGCTTGTAGGGGCCCCGGACCAGATTGCAGATGCTCCAGATGAAATTGGCTAGCTGGGAATGTGTCTCAGTACTCAAGTGATTCCTCTTACCTTGGTGGGGTGCGGTCCTCTTTCCAGTCACGCTAGGCGGGCATTCTAATTCCTTGATGCTCGGCAAAGCATTCGGAAATACTTGGAAGCCGAGCACTTCAGAGTTGGCTTCCGACTGATCCTGTAGCCGCACATAGAGCGGCGTCCCCGGAATTGGTGCACGAACCGTGAGTCGTGGTTCGGTCTGGATCCCTGAATGAGTGCCTCTTCTAAATTTCGAGCGTGTATTTTGGCCACGATTGCCCGGCATCCAGCGTCAAGGACGCGCGGCCCCGGCTTTGTCACCTTAATTTATATGGACGCCTCCCAATGGCAAGGACGATTCGGCACTTCTGGTTCCCAGGTCGCAGGTTTATATCCAGTCTATCAGTGCAGAACCTCTCACCTGCTGCCCCGTAGGCCTCAATGGGACGGTTGCGTGGAGCGAGCCAATGACACCATCCGCGTCGAACCCTGGAACCTCTACGACGGTGAGTTCACCTGTTCCGACGCCAATCTCGCCCTGACCGACTACCAGGAATTCTACAATTACTTGCCCTCACCAAGCCCTTGGTATCCGCGCAAGGTCGATGTAGGATACCCGACTGAAACAGTCGGAAATTATCGTGATCGAGATCTCGGAGCGCGCCCAATCCTACCTGCGGGAACTGCTTGCCAAGCAGGAGGATGAAGGTGTCGGCATTCGCGTGTTCGTGGCGCAGCCGGGCACACCGCATGCGGAGACCTGCATTGCCTACTGTCGTCCCGGCGAGGCCCAGGACGATGACGCGCCGTACGACTACGACGGGTTCCGCGCCTGGATCGAGCAGCGCAGCCGCAAGTACCTGGAAGACGCCGTGGTGGATTTCCAGGAAGACCGCATGGGCGGCCAGCTCACCATCAAGGCGCCCAATGCGCGCGTGCCGAGCGTCGATGGGGACGCATCGCTCGAAGACCGCATCAACTACGTGCTCTACAACGAAATCAATCCGGGGCTCGCCGCCCACGGCGGCAAGGTCACGCTGGTTGAGGTGGTCGAAGAGAACGTGGCGGTATTGCAGTTCGGCGGCGGTTGCCAGGGTTGTGCGGCGGTGGATATCACGCTGAAGCACGGCGTCGAGACAGCGCTTCTGGAACAGATCTCCGACCTGGCCGGCATCAAGGACGCCACCGACCACACCTTTACCGAAAACGCCTATTACCGCTGACCGGGCGATGCCTTGCTGGACGATGCGCCCGGCACGAACTTGAAACGATCGCCGGCTTTCGAGTGGACTCGCGGCGCTAGCCCGCATATCTCACCAAGGGCCGCGATGATCGCGCAGGATTTTACCCGCGTGCGCGTGCTCGCGAGCTTAAAGCATAGCCCCGCCTATGGTGGAGCGAGCACGTGCGCGCACGCGGGCAAAAGACCAGCGAGGGCGCGGCCAGCGCAGTCTGTGCCGGGCAGAACCTCCAAAAAGCGAAGGTACCTGATTGAAACGCAATGACATTCAGTGACTCAACAAGCGGCTTGGTGAGATATGCGGGTTAGCCCGCATCGAGTGTGTACCCCCCAGGCGCAGGGTCCACAGGCAGCCGTCAGGCGACCCGGCGCATGAGTACCGGGCGCAGGGCGTGGGCGGTTTCCAGGATCAGGTCCGCCGTCGTACCCCAGTCGATGCAACCGTCGGTGATCGACACGCCATAGCGAAGCTCTTCCAGCCGGGAAGGAATCCTCTGGTTGCCCGCGTGCAGATGGCTTTCGAGCATCAGGCCGACAACGGAGCGGTTGCCGGTGCGTATCTGCTCGACGACCGCGCGGGCTACCTCGGGCTGCGTTGCCGGATCCTTGTTGGAGTTTGCGTGGCTGCAGTCGACCATGATGGCCGGCCGCAGTTCCGCCTGGGCCATCTTCCGCTCGCAGGCGGCTATGCTCGCGGCATCGTAATTGGGCCCGCCCGCGCCCCCTCGCAGGACGATGTGGGCGTTCGGGTTGCCGCGGGTTTCGATCACCGACACCTGTCCCGAGGGGTTGATGCCGAGGAAGCGGTGCGGTTCCGCTACGGAGTGCATGGCGTTTATGGCCGCATCGAGGGAACCGTCGGTTCCATTCTTGAAACCCACCGCGGAACTGAGCCCGGAAGCCATCTCCCGGTGCGTTTGCGATTCGGACGTGCGCGCGCCGATGGCGGACCAGGCGATGAGGTCCTGCAGGTATTGCGGCGTGATGGCGTTCAGCGCTTCCGTGCTCAGCGGCAGGCCCAGTTCGGCGAGGTCGATGAGCAGTTGGCGGGCCATCGCCAGCCCGTCGGCAACGCGGAACGTGTCGTCGAGGTAGGGATCGTTGATGAGGCCTTTCCAGCCCACGGTGGATCTGGGTTTCTCGAAATAGGCCCGCATGACGATCAGGATCACCTCGTCGACACGTTGTGCCAGGGTAGCCAGGCGCTCACCGTATTCGAGGGCCGCGGCGGGATCGTGGATAGAGCAGGGGCCGACGATGGCGAGCAGCCGGTGGTCGTCACCTCTCAGCACCGCGTTGACCTGTTCCCGCGCGCGCTGCACGCTCGCCCTTGCCGCCGCCGTCACGGGCAGCCGTTCCTTCAGCTTCTCCGGGGTAATCAGTATTTCGTGTCCAGCCACGTTGAGGTTTTCCAGTTCCGTCATTGCAATGTCTCCCGGGGTCGGTTCCCGGCCAAAAAAAACCCCGCTCGTCGCCTTGCGGGGTTTTCTCCGAAAGGCGGGGAGAGTTGAGCCGCCTTTCCGTCGTCCTGCCGGGACTTCAGAAGCAGCGCCAACTCACGGCGGCACGGCCGAAGTAACCAAACCAAAACTGTTTTGCGCTTTTGTTTCGCATGAGGCCGCGCATGGTACTGATGTGCGATACGACATGCAATGTGCGGACTAGCCCGCATATCTCACCAAGGGCCGCGATGATCGCGCAGGATTTTCTGGTCCACATGCGAGAGGCAAGCCCCTCGCGCTCCCCGGCTGAGGGCTCCGTGCGCGTGCTCGCGAGCTTAAAGCATAGCCCCGCCTATGGTGGAGCGAGCATGTGCGCGCACGCGCGCAAAAGACCAGCGAGGGCGCGGCCAGCGCAGTCTGTGCCGGGCAGAACCTCCAAAAAGCGAAGGTACCTGATTGAAACGCAATGACATTCAGTGACTCAACAAGCGGCTTGGTGAGATATGCGGGCTAGACCTCGACCAGGCGGGGAAGTGCCGTGAGGTAGAGAGCGGTGCGCACGGGCTGGCCATAGAGTTCGGCCGCCAGCGAGCGATAACGGTCGAGTTGCGGCCGGTGCCGGGCGACGAGTTGCTCCAGGGACTGCGCCCCGTCGCCCACCGGGCCCGTCTTGAAATCGACTACCCAACGTTCGCCGCCGTCTTCGAAGGCCCGGTCGAAACGGAACGATCGAACGGCGCCGTCGACAACGCCCGACACGCCGAATTCCGAGACCGCGTCTTGCCCGCCCTCCAGTATCCAGCGGCCGGCCTCGTCTTCCAGCACGTTCGCGACCTGGCGTGCGGCTTCGGTCCGGCAGGTTTCGAGGTCCGGCCCCGACAGCCCCGCCTCGGTCAGGCGCCGCGTCCAGACCGGAAGCCGGGATTCGATCCAGTCGCCGGCGCCGGCAGGCAGGTCTGCCCGCCCGAGATCGCACAAGGCAGCGTGTATGAGGTTGCCCAGGGCGACTTCCCGGCGGCCGGCGATGCGGTCCGGTTCCGAACGCTCACTCGACGCCCCGCCGGACGCCCGCTCGGTCTGCCGCTCGAGGCGCAAGGGTTTCCTGGCCGGGGGCTGCCATCGATAGTCGCTGGCGAGGCGATAGAGGATTGGCTCGGCAGTCGGACGATCCCCGTGCGGGCGACCGGTGCGCAGGCCGGTCTCTGCCGGCAGGCCGGCCGCGCCGGGCCAGAGCAGGTGCAGCAGCGATCCTCTCGGGGGCTTGTCGCCGGGGTGCACGGCGGTGAGCATCAAGGTGCGCCGCGCCCGGGTGCATCCGACGTACAGGAGACGCTGCAGCTCATGCCGCTCTCGCTGTTTGTCTTCTTCCGCCAGCCAGTCATAGAGCGCTCCGGTCTCCCGGGCTGCCGTGAGCAGCCGGTTGTCCTGCAGGCGCCAGCGCAACAACGGTGCTTCGGTGGGCTTGGTTTGACGGTTCAGGAACGGCAACAGGACGTGGTCGAATTCCAGGCCCTTGGCCTTGTGGATGGTCAGGATCTGAAGATTGGCGGCGGCGCTTTCCGCGGCAAACAGGTTGTCGGCGCCGAGCCGCAACCGGTCCACATCCAGGCCGTCGGGGCCGAGCTCGTCCACCAGTTCCAGAAAGCGCTCGGCGTGGTCGACGGCCGCTTCGTCACCGTAGGCCGCTGGGCCGCCGCACTGTATCCAGATCGATTCCAGCACGGTTCTTGGCGGCAATTCGTACAGGGCGGGCAGCCAGGATTCCAGAGCCGCAATGAGGCGGTTGAGCCGCCGTTTTCCCGTTGGGCTCAGCCTCGGGGGCGCCTGGACCAAGGACGCGAGGTTCCAGCTCCGAATGTCCCCGAGCACTTCGAGGTCGCGAAGACCAAGACCGACCCAGGGGGCCCGGAACAGGCTGTACCAGGCAAGCCGGTCCGAGGGGTTCGCGATGGCGGCGGCAAGCGAAAGCAGGTCCGTCACCGCCGGCGTATCGGCCAGGGCATCGATATCCGTGGCCTGCCAGCGAATGCCCTCTTCGCGCAATGCATCCAGAATCCCCTTCAGATGACTGCGGCTGCGCACCAGCAGGGCGATTCGGGCATCGGGTTCATGAGCGAGGAGGTCGGAAATGCGTTCAACCAGGGCCAGCCGCTCATCCTCTTCAGTCTCGAACAGGCGCACGCTCGCGCCACCACCGCTTTCGACACCGGCCTGACACGGGTTGTAGGGCACCTTGCCGACGAGCGGGTCGGCTTCCTCGCCCATCACCCCCGGGAACGTGCCGTTGAACCACTCCACCAGTTGCGGCGCCGAGCGGAAGTTCATGGCCAGACGCAAGGGGCGCAGGCGCATCTGGTCAAGGCCCTGGCTCTCTGCCCGGTAGAACAAACCCACATCCGCATCCCGAAAGCGATAGATCGACTGCATCGGATCGCCCACGGCGAAGAGACTGACCCCGCTTTCTCCCGACCAGCCCTGTACCAGCAGTTCCAGGAGTTGGAACTGGACGACCGATGTGTCCTGGAATTCGTCCACGAGGATGTGTCGAATGCGGTTGTCGATCGCCAGGGCCAGTTCGGTGGGATCGTCGCCGGACCGAAGCGCCCGGCGCGCGGCCAGAATCAATTCGGTGAAATCCGCCACGCCCTGCGAACGCATGACGGAGGACAGGTCGAGGACGGCCAGGGAAAGGCTGATACAGATCGCAACGAGGTCCTCCACCTGCTCCGGCGACAGCGGATCGGCAGGTAATAGGCGCAACGCCGCAAAACGGTCTTCCAGGCCCAACCCGCCGAGCGCGCCGATGAACTCGAGAGCACGCTGCTTTTCCTCCCGGCGGTCGGCCGGAAAGCCGTCCCTGGCCGTCAGTTGCTTGCGAATCGTACCCTTGCCGGTGGTCAGGAGCCGGCCGGCCGCCTGCCAGAACGCCCCGGGGCTCGCCCGGTCGAGACCCCTGGCGAACCCGAGTGACCACTCCAGCTCGTTCAGCGTATGCCGGGGGATCCGTTCTTCCAGGTTTCCCGTGACAGCGGCAATGAGAGTCTCCAACGCGCCGTTCAGCAAACCGGCAACGGATTGCGGCGCTTCTCGGTAAGCGGCAACGATATCGGTCACCTCGTCGAGCCAGTGATCCCGGCGAGCCAGCATGTTGGCGAGCAGCCGGCGCGCCTTGTGGGCATCGTTGTCGGTCAGCGCGATGAAGCGGGCGATCTCCCCGGCGAGGGGATCGTCCGCATAAAGGCGTCGGAACAGGCGCCGAGCTGCGAGAGAATAGAGTTCATCGGCGTTCTCAACCAGGCGTGCCGTCCTGTCGAAGCCGCTGGAGACCGGCATCTGGCGCGTCAGGGACATGGCGAAGCTGTCGATCGTGCGAATGTTGAGGCGGCTTGGATTGCTTGCAAGCCGCCAGCCCCGCTCGGCGTCCCGCGCCCGTGCCCTGGCTCCTTCCGGCGACTGTTCGTCACCGAGCATGGCGGTTACCCGAAGGCGCATCTCGGCGGCGGCCTTGCGAGTGAAGGTGATCGCCAGAACCTGTTCCGGATAGTCGGACAGCGCCAGCAGGCGAATGAATCGGCTGACCAGCAGCGTGGTCTTGCCGGATCCCGCGGGCGCCTGGACGATGCAGGAAGTCGCCGGATTCAGCGCGAGCTTGCGCACCGGGGCATCCACGGGCACCGGCGTTCCGTGGCTCACTCTGCGTTCCCCGGGTTGGATGCGCCCGAGCCGGTCCTGCCTGACGGCACGCCGGCCCGGATGTCCGGCGCCCGCGCACGCACGCGGCACAAGGAGGACAGGTGGCAATGGTCGCAGACGCTTCTGGAAGCGGGCGCTACCGCCGCGTAGCCATCCTTGAATTCGCGCGCCAGCGATTCGATCTGGGTTCTCCAGCGGGCGGTCAGTCCCTGCCACTCCTCTTTCGACAACTTCCGTACGCCAGGCGCTCCGAGTTCCATTTCTTCGCTGGCGAGGCCCTTGAGCCTTACTCCGTCGCTGCCGATCTGGGCATACAGGGTCGCGCGGACGGTCGCATCGCTCAGGGCATACATGGGCAACTGCGGTTCGCCGAGGCGGTCGGCGAGCAACCCCTTGGCCGTCACATTGCCGGTTTTGTAGTCGATGACTACCTTGGCATCGGTGTTCGGGTCTCGATCGATCCGGTCCATGCGCAGGCTGAGTTCGAAACCCGGCAGGTCAAGTTCAGTCTTGCGCTCGAGCCCGACGATCGAAAAGTCCGGGCGCCCGGCATCGTATTCCGCCCAGGCCTCGAGCAGCCGCCGCAGTCGGCGGCGCTCGTTGTGTCGATAGATTTCCGGGACCTGCCGCAGATGCCTGCCGACCGCCCAGCGAGCGGCTTCGTCGATCCGCGTATCCGAGACCGGTCCCGGGCCGTCCGCATACAAGGCGAACAGGGCATCGTGGACCAGGGTTCCGCGCTCGAGCGCATCGGGAAAGTTCTGCGGCTCGCGTGTCTCCGGCAAGCCCAGGCGATGAATGGCCCAGGCGCGGAACGGACATTGAGCCTGGTCGCGAAACAGGGACGTGCCGCCGCGAGTCACCGTACCCTGAACCGGCGTACCGGAGGTTTCGCCCACGGCTTCCAGATCGCCGGCCGGCGGCTCGCTCAGCCAGGGATGCCGACGCGCGCGGAATCGTGGAACCAGCCGCGCGATCGGCATCGCCGCAACCGGCTCGGTCAGGCTGCTGCAACGATGGTGCTCCTCGCTGTCGTCGAGCGCGTGGCTTGTGACCAGGTAGCGCGAAGCGCGCCGCCACCTGAGCGTCTGGGCCATGGCGAACTCCGCCTCCATCGGATGATCCGTGCGCGGCACGCCGTGCAGTCGCTGCAATGCCACCGGTATCAGCGGATTGGGTCTGGGCGCCGCCGGCCATGCCGTATCCTGAAGCCCTGCAACCCACAGATGGGTGAAGACGAGCCCTGCCGTTTCAAGATAACCGAGCACCTGTACCGGCGCGGGCGGTCGCTCCGCAGCGAACATGCGGTTGGTCAGAAGCCGTTGCAGGGTTTGCAACGCGTCGCTGCCGGAAAGGCCCGGCAACTGCGCGAGTTCGCTGAATCGTTCCAGGCACTCGCTCAGCCGGAGATAGGCCTGATATTGCACGCTGGCCGCGCTCGCCCCGTTCCAGCCCGCGTGGGCCAGCAGGGAACGGAAAGCCTCCACCCAGCACCCGAACGACTGGCGCACGGGTAGATCCCGGGCGCTTGACGCCAGCCTGCCCAGCACGCGGCTCGCCTTCGCGAGGTGGTGCACGCGCAGCAGCTCGGGGCTTTCCCTGGACTCTTCGAGCGGCCCACCCAACTCCAGCCAGGCCGAGTGTTGAAGCCGCTCCAACTCGCGGTGGCTGATCTCGCCGACCACAAGGCGCAAAAGCAATTCGGCGTCCCGCCAGATCGGTTGCTCGGCAAGAGGGACGCCGCCGGAGATGTTTACCGCTTGCGGCGCATCGGCAAACTCCACCTCGAAAGCGTTGGCGATAGCGTAGTACGCATCCGTCAGGTAGGGAAATACGACGCCGATTCGAGCCGTGGGATAGCGGGTGAGGACACGACGCGCCCACTGCGCCGCCGCGTGGATCTCGGACGCCCGGTCGGCGGCTTCCACCCGCTTCTGCGGTCCCCTTCGCATCGCGGCGGCCCTGTGCTGCCGCACCCTTCCGCCGGCGCGCTCGGTTCGCTTGAGGAAGCCGGTCAATTGCGGCGTCAAGACGTCGAAAGCGACCAGGTGCAGCCGGTCGGCGGCCCCCGGGAGCAAATCGGCAAGCTCGGCCCGGGTGACCGACCCGTCCAGTTTCAACCGCTCCCGAAAACGCCTTGCCCAACGCCGGAACGTGCGCGAGTTGATTGTGCCGGCAAAGGCCTGATCGTCCAGCCCGATACGGTAGGCGTGCAGGAGCCGCCAGGCTTCGGCCGCCAGTTCCGAGAGAGATTCGCCGTCGCGTCCACCCAACTCCTGCCAGAGCAGCAGTTCGGCATCCGGCGACAACAGGCCTGGACGGTCGGCGTCAAGCAGGGACTCCGCCGCGCGGGCGGCGATGAAGCGGTCGATGCTGGCCACCCGCGGCGTGATCCAGGCCCGGTTTCCAAGACCGAGTTGCTCCGCGTCGTAGGCCCGGGTGAACTCCCGGGCCAGGCGTTCGTTCGGCGTGACGATCCAGTCGTCCGGACAGGCCTTGAGGAGCCGTTTCGAGAGCTTGAAGAATTGGGCGGGCACCGTGGTGATTCTATGTGACCTGCACGCACATGACACCTGGCCCGATCTTGTGCTCGGCTATAAGGGGGCGAAGCGACATGGACTACCCCGAGTTCGTGAGCGATTCGGGGTAGAATATCTCTTGTCTGAACGCACGGAACGAACGGGATGCGACAACTCATCAGCGACTTCCTCGACCAGGGCTGGTTCATGAAAGCCATGATCCTCTGGGGCTGGTTGTGCGTGCTGGTCATGGCCACCAGCCTGTACGACAATCTGAGCATTCTCGCCACCACATGACAGGCGACGGCTGCGATGTGGTTGTCGGCGCTTTCCTCTGAACAGCGCCAGGCTCTCTTGGGCCTGGCTCACAACGTTGTCGTCTCGGACGGGCTGCTCGACCCTAACGAGGAGGGCATGCTCGACGAGTTCAGGCGCGAAATGGAACTGCATCCCACCGTCGAGGCGGAATACCTGGAACTCGATGGCGTCGATGCCACCTTCGATACCCGCAGATCGCGGATCATTGTCCTGTTGAACCTGCTCCGGCTGAGCTACGCCGACGGCGCCTTCGAAATCGAAGAGGAATGCCTGCTGAAGGAAGTCGGCCGCGCATTCGGGGTCAGCGACGAAGAGTTCCGGCTGCTCGACAACTGGGTCCGCAGATTCCTGAGCCTCGAGGCAGAAGCGCGGATTCTGATGCGCTGAAGAGCGCTACCCCAATCTAGTGCTCCGTCAAGCCAAAATCTACGGGTATTCGCGGGTCTTTTTGGCCCCTGACTGCGTTGCTCCTCCTTGCATGGGGCCTGCCATGCGGCGTCGTCGCGCCTTGCCAGGAACCAAAAATCCCATGCGCCTACCCGTAGATTTTGGCTTGACGGAGCACTAGCCCGCATCGCTCACAAACTTTCGTCGCGAGGGCATTTAGGCGCCCGGAGGGAGCCCTCAGCCGGGGAGCGCGAGGGGGCACCCCTCGCATACAAAGGCTCAGCCGGGGAGCGCGAGGGGCACGCCCCACATACAGACCGCACGGCCCCGCTTATGCGAGTGCATCGGCGTCCGCACCAGGAAGTCGGTGAGCGATGCGGGCTATGTCACGATGTAAAGTCTCCCCGAGGGGCAGGCGCGTTTTGCTGGAATTCGATGCTCCTCGCGCGTTGCACGGAATCCCTCAGGCCTTGCGCAGCAGCACCTGTTTTGCTTCGTTGAGTTGCTGGGCAAGGTAGGTTGAACCACCTTTGTCGGGGTGAATTTTGGTCATCAGTCGCCGGTGCGCGTCGATGATCTGTTGGCGTGTGGGGCTGGTCTCAAGGCCCAGAACCGCCAGTGCCTGCTCCCGGGTCATCGCGCCCGGACCGGCACTTGCGCCCCGTGCCTGCCCTTGCCCCCCACGCTGCCGGCGATATTGAGCGTACAGCCGCCCGAGAAACGGCACGTAACGCAACAGCGCCAGGCTCTTGCGCAGGAACGGCAGCAGCGCCGCCCCCAGGGCGGCCAGCCAATGCAGGCGGCCGGTGGCGGCCAGCAGCCCCAGGGCGGCGACCAGGAGCAGCGCCACCAGGGTAATCACGCCCGTTGCCGGGTTCGGTTTTGCCGACGGCCAGAACAGCCGGAAAAGCACCACGAATGCCACAACGGCGACGATACCGGCTAGAACGACTAACACGTCCAATCCAGCACGGATTTTCCCCTGTCACCTTGCGAAACAGGCGCTGCCGCCTCCAAAATCGGGTTGCAAACCGGGTGTCGCTCCGCGTG
Source organism: Candidatus Azophilus sp. (assembly GCA_965220425.1). Taxonomy (GTDB): domain Bacteria; phylum Pseudomonadota; class Gammaproteobacteria; order Pseudomonadales; family Azotimanducaceae; genus Azophilus. The sequence goes on from OZ244830.1 coordinate 3,105,938, forward strand.
GCGGAGCGGCGTCGGCAATCGACCCTTGCCGGGATGTCCCGCGCGGTGGTGAAACATGCCAGCTAGGGTATCATGTGGGGTATGCGGGGACGCGCCTAGTGAACAACGTCGAACTCAACAAGTGGCTGGAAGACCTGAAGGTCGAGCACCGAGACCTGGACGAAGTCATCCACCACCTGATCGAAACCGGACACCACGACACGATGCGCATTCAGCGCCTGAAGAAGCGCAAGCTTCGGCTCAAGGACATGATGGCCAAGCTCCAGAGTGAGTTGATACCGGACCTTGACGCTTGAGTCGCAAACCGCTCACGGTGGCGATCTCCTCCCGCGCACTCTTCGATCTCAATGAAAGCAACCGCATATTCGAATCCGAGGGGCTCGAAGCTTACCGGCGTTTTCAGATTGAGCATGAGGACCGGGTGCTAAAACCCGGCGACGGATTCGTATTCGTAGAAAAACTTTTAAATATCAATAAATTACTCGATAAACATCGGGTAGAAGTTATCTTGCTTTCGCGTAATACCGCCGATACGGGCCTGCGCATATTCAATTCCGTCGCCGCCCACGGGCTGAGCATTACCCGGGCCGCGTTCTGCGGCGGCGAGAGCCCGTACCGGTACATACGAGCGTTCGGGTGCGACCTGTTCCTGTCCACGCATGCGGCCGATGTCAGGCACGCTCTGGAGCATGGCGTGGCAGCCGCCACACTGCTGCCCGCGCCGGGCCGGGTTGCCGGCGCGGCATCCAGCGAGCTCAGGATGGCGTTCGACGGCGATGCCGTGCTGTTCTCGGATACCTCCGAACGCGTCTTTCAGGAACAGGGGCTGGAGGCCTTCAGCGCCTCGGAGGCTGCCGCGGCGGAGCCGCTCGAAGGCGGGCCGTTCAAATCCTTTCTCGGCGCACTGCACAGCCTGCAACAGGAGTTCGAAGAGGACTGCCCGATACGCACCGCGCTCATCACGGCGCGCGGCGCGCCCGCTCACGAACGGGTCATTCGCACGCTGCGCGCGTGGAACATTCGGCTCGACGAGTCACTGTTCCTCGGCGGCATGAAGAAGACGGCGTTTCTGAAGGCTTTCGGAGCGGACGTTTTCTTCGACGACCAGACACAACACTGCGCCAGCGCCGCCACCGAGGTGACCGCCGGACACGTTCCCCACGGTGTACGCAACGAAGACCGGACGATGTCTGCCTGACCGGCCTATCGCACCGGCAGGGAGATTCCCGCAAACAGCCGTTCCCGCGCAGCCTTGGTGGGGCACCGCACCGCTTCGTCCACGGTGCGCCGGTCCAGGTGCGGGGCGAACCAGGCGATGAAGTCGTACATGAACTTGCGCAGAAAGGTTCCGCGCCGGAAGCCGATGTGAGTGACGCTCGGTTCGAACAGGTGCGATCCGTCCAGCGTCACGAGGTCCTCGTCTACCTTGGGGTCGAACGCCATCGAAGCGATGATGCCGACGCCGACACCCAGGCGCACATAGGTCTTGATGACGTCCGTATCGGTGGCGGTGAATGCCACGTTCGGGGTCAGGCCCTCGGCCATGAACGCCTTGTCGAGCATCGAGCGTCCGGTAAAACCGAATATATAGGTAACGATAGGCTCGGCCGCCACGTCGGCCAGGGTCAGCGACCGTTTTTCGGCGAGGGGGTGACCCTTGGGAACGACGATGTCCCGATACCAGCGGTAACAGGGCATCATGATGAGATCCTTGAAGAGGTGCAGTCCCTCGGTGGCGATGACGAAGTCGACGTCTCCCTCGGTCGCGAATTCAGCCAGTTGCGAGGGAGAGCCCTGGTTCATCTGGAGGGTGACGCCGGGATAGGACTCCCGAAAGCGGGTGATGATGCGCGGCAGCGCATAGCGGGCCTGGGTGTGGGTGGTGGCGATGGTGAGTTCGCCCTGTTGTTCGTTGCTGTATTCCTCGGCAATCCGCTTGATGCTCTCGGCCTGCCGGAGGATCTGGCCGGCCACCTCGACGATCGTCTGGCCGACCGGCGTAATGCGCGCCAGGTGCTTGCCGCTGCGGGCAAATATCTCCACGCCCAGTTCGTCTTCCAGCAGACGAATCTGTTTGCTGACGCCGGGCTGCGACGTGAACAGGCTCTGCGCCGTTGCCGACACGTTCAGGTCATGGTGCGCAACTTCCCAGATGTAGCGCAACTGTTGGAGTTTCATTGCCAGCGTTCCACCGTTCACGCTCACTGTACATCGGAAAGCAAGCAATTGGCTATAAGAGAACAGCTACATATAACTAGTGCTCCGTCAAGCCAAAATCTACGGGTATTCGCGGGTCTTTTTGGCCCCTGACTGCGTTGCTCCTCCTTGCATGGGGCCTGCCATGCGGCGTCCGCAGCAGCAAGTTGGTGAGCGATGCGGGTCAAGCCGACTGTTCAGTTGACGATCTTGATCGTGTTCTGGGCGTGCAGGCCGCACTCTTTGTGAGAGGCATCCTCCCACCACCAGCGGCCGAGGCGCTCATGCTCATGGGGGCCCACGGGGCGGGTACATGGCTGGCAGCCGATGGAAACGAATCCCCGGTCATGCAACGGGTTGTAGGGTACTCCCCGCCCGCGGATGTAGCTCCAGACTTCCCTGGACGTCCAATCGGCCAGGGGATTGAATTTTACGAGCCGGTTGCCGGGCATGGAAAACGACCGGTCTTCCTGCTCCACGGGCAGGTCGGCGCGGGTCACTCCCTGATCCTTGCGCTGCCCCGTGATCCAGGCGCGCAACGTTCCCAGCTTGCGGCGCAGGGGCTCGACCTTGCGCAATCCGCAACACTCTCCGTGCCCATCGCGGTAGAAGCTGAACAGCCCCTTGGCGCGAACCAGTTCAGCGACCGCGCCCGGGTCTGGCATCACCGCTTCGATGACGATGCCGTAGTGCGTTCGGACCCGCTCGAGATACTCGTAGGTTTCCGGGTGGAGGCGTCCGGTATCCAGTGAAAATACGTCGAACTCAAGCCCTGCGCGATGGGCCATGTCGATCAACACAACGTCTTCCGCGCCGCTGAACGAAATCGCCACTTCCCCGGGCTTGTAGCGGTGGGCGATCTGTACAAGCCGGGTTTGCGGATCGACACCGGTGCTGGCTTTTTGCGTATCCATCTATCATGCTCCGCGACCGTCGGATGAGGCGGCGCAGCCTATCAATCGCCGATACCGGGTGGAAAATACTGTGTTGGCATATGCTTAACACTGAAAGTTCACCGAGTTTCATCGCACGGCGATGGCCTTTAAACACGCGCAGGCAGTCGATGAGACACCCGGCGGAATGCTGCATGCCGAAAGCCAATGTCGAGCGCCTGTGCCGTCTCGTTCGCATTCACCGAACAACGCTGGGAGAAGGCCCATGAAGGTACTGTGCCTGGACCTGGAAGGCGTGCTGATCCCGGAGATCTGGCAGGCCGTCGCCGGGCGCACGGGGCTCGATGCGCTCAACAAGACGACGCGCGACATTCCCGACTACGGCGAACTCATGCAATTCCGCATGCAGGTATTGCGTGAGCACGACCTGGCTTTCTCCATGATCCGCGAGGTGATCGATGGCGTCCAACCGCTGGTTGGCGCCCGGGATTTCCTGGACTGGGCTCGCGAGCGCTTCCAGGTCGTGATCGTCTCGGACACCTTCTACGAGTTCGCAATGCCGCTCATGGCCAAGCTTGGCTGGCCCATCCTGCTCTGCCACCGGGCGCGGATCGAGGATGACCGTCTTGCCGGGTACACCTTGCGCCAACCGGATCCCAAGCGCAGCGCGATCCGGGCTTTCCAGTCGCTGAAGATGGCCGTTATGGCGGCTGGGGACTCCTACAACGACGTTCCGATGCTCGAACAAGCCGACACCGGGTTCTTCTACCGCGCGCCCGCCAACGTGCGCTCGGAGTTCCCGCAATTTCCCGTAGCCGAAAACTTCGCTGCCTTGCGAAACCTGCTCGAAGCGAACTGAGGCCGCGGGCGCCTTAGCCCGCATATCTCACCAAGCCGCTTGTTGAGTCACTGAATGTCATTGCGTTTCAATCAGGTACCTTCGCTTTTTGGAGGTTCCGCCCGGCACAGACTGCGCTGGCCGCGCCCTCGCTGGTCTTTTGCCCGCGTGCGCGCACATGCTCGCTCCACCATAGACGGGGCTATGCTTATTCTTGTTATGCGAGGGGTGCCCCCTCGCGCTCCCCGGCTGAGCTTTTGTATACGAGGGGTGCCCCCTCGCGCTCCCCGGCTGAAGGCTCCCGCGAGCACGCGCATGCGGGCAAAATCCTGCGCGATCATCGCGGCCCTTGGTGAGCGATGCGGGTTAGAACTGGTTCATCGTATTGGCCGCACCCCCGGCGAGTAACGCCTTCTCGCCCAGGAAATACTCCTTGTGGTCGTCGCCGATATTGGACCCGGCCAGGTCCTGGTGCTTCACGGCCGCCAGTTCACGCCGGATTTCGCGTCGCTGTACCCCGCGAACGTAGGCGAGCATGCCCAGGTCGCCGAAATAGCCTTCCGCGAGCAGGTCGGTGCCGAGCGCCGTCTCGTGATAGGTCGGCAAGGTGATCAGGTGGTGGAAGATGCCCGCCTCGCGAGCTGCATCGCCCTGGAACCGCCGGATCAACTCGTCCGCTTCGCTTGCCAGTTCGGAATCGTCGTATTCCGCCGCCATCAGGCCCTTCGGCGCCAGGGCGGGATCGGGATAGGCGGACGTGTCCTGGCCGGCCGCCTGCCAATCGGCGTACACCTGCTCCCGGAAAGCCAGGGTCCAGTTGAAGGACGGCGAGTTGTTGTAAACGAGTTTCGCCTGGGGCTGGCTCTCGCGGACCTCATCGACCAGCGCTTTGATCTGCTTGAGATTCGGTCGTTCCGTCTCGATCCAGAGCAGGTCGGCGCCGTGCTCCAGGCTGGTGACGCAATCGAGTATCACACGGTCGAAGCCGGTATCTTCGCGAAAAGCGTAGAGCCCGTTGTCGAGACGCACCGGCCGGCAGAGCTTGCCGTTCTGGTGAATGGTGATGTCACCGTCACGCAACTCGTCGAGATCGTGCACCTCCGAGGCCTCGAGGAAACCGCAATACCGATCCCCGAGATCGCCGGGTTCCCTGGATACCGGAATCTTCATGGTCAGACCGGCGCCCAGCGAGTCGGTCCGGGCGACGATGATCCCGTTGTCGATGCCGAGTTCCAGGAACGCGTAGCGCACCGCATTGAGCTTGGAAACGAAATCCTCGTGGGGCACCGTCACCTTGCCCGCCTGGTGACCGCACTGCTTCGCGTCCGAAACCTGGTTTTCGATCTGTATGGCGCAGGCGCCGGCTTCGATCATGCGCTTGGCCAGCAGGTAAGTCGCTTCCTCGTTGCCGAATCCCGCATCGATGTCCGCGATCATCGGCGCAACGTGGGTCTCGTAGTTGTCGATCCGGGAGATCGCTTCGGCGACGTTGCCGCCGCGGGCCCGGGTATCGTCGAGTTCGGTGAAGAGGTGGCGCAGTTCCCTCGCGTCGGCCTGGCGCAGAAAGGTATAGATCTCCTCGATCAGGTCGGGAACCGTCGTTTTCTCGTGCATGCTCTGGTCGGGCAGGGGACCGAACCGCGAGCGCAACGCGGCCACCATCCAGCCGCTCAGGTAAATGTAGGACCTGGCCGTGCTGCGCCTATGCTTCTTGACGGACATCATTACCTGCTGGGCCGTGAAGCCATGCCAGCAGCCCAGCGACTGGGTGTACTTGCCGGGATTCCGGTCGTACTCCGCCATGTCCCCGCGCATGACGTCCGCGGTATAGGCGGCAATCTCAAGGCCGGTGCGAAACCGGTTCTGCAGGCGCATGCGCACGACGTATTCCGGGTTGATCGCGCGCCAGTTCGATTGTCCCGACAGTTCCGACCGAACACGGTCGACTTCCTGAAGGTAGTTGGAGAGGTAAGTTGACATGCGGCTTGCTTCCGGAAATTGAGAGCGGCGCAATTTATACAAAAATTTCTGGAATGGGAGGATACTAATATATTCCGATCAGGCAATAACGCGTTTCGTCTCGCCCGACTGTCCGGTCATCCGTTCAGCGATTGCCTGGCCCGCATCGCTCACCGACTTTCGTCGCGAGGGCGTCGAGGCGCGGTTCTGCAATGCCTGGCAGACCGCTGGATAGGGCAAGTGCAATCGGGTTATGTTGCGTATCCATCCGCGATGCAGCATTGCGGGGGGAGTGGCTTTGTGATGGATAGACAATCCGCAATGACGAACGAGGTGGCGGTAAACGGCGACCGGCTCTGGTCGCGCCTGATGGAGATGGCATGCATCGGAGGAACCGCGAAGGGCGGTGTCTGCCGGCTGGCATTGACCGACCTGGACCGCGAGGGCCGCGACCTGTTCTGCCGCTGGGCGAGAGAGGCGGGGTGCGAGATCGACATCGACAGTATGGGCAATATCTTCGCCCGGCGTCGAGGTACCGATCCGAAGGCCGCCCCGGTCGCAGCCGGCAGCCATCTCGACAGCCAGCCGACCGGCGGGAAATACGACGGCGCGCTCGGCGTGCTGGCGGCACTGGAAGTCATCGATGCGCTGAACGATGGCGCCGTCGCAACCGTTGCACCGGTGGAAGCGGTGGTCTGGACGAACGAGGAGGGCGCCCGCTTCGCTCCCGCCATGATCGGTTCCGGCGTTCATGCCGGCGAGTTCGACCTGACCTATGCACATTCGAGAACCGACGGGGAAGGTCTCACCATGGGCGAAGAGCTTTCCCGTATCGGCTACCGGGGCGACACCGAATGCGGAGATCACGCGCTCGGCGCCCACTTCGAACTGCACATCGAGCAGGGCCCCATTCTGGAGCGCGAGAACATCGAGATCGGAATACTGACCGGCGTTCAGGGCATCCGCTGGTACGAGCTGATCGTCGAAGGATCGGAATCCCATGCCGGCCCCACGCCGATGGAGCTGCGTCGCGATCCGGTGCCGGTGATGGCGAAACTGATTCCGGGAATCTATACGGCAGCCGTTGAAAGCGGCGCAGCCGCACGCTGCACCCTGGGCATAGTCAATGCCGAACCCGGGTCTCCCAATACGGTGCCGGGCAAGGTAAGGGTGACCATCGACTTCCGTCATCCGGATGCCGGCGAACTCGACCGCATGGACGCGCGTTTGCGGGCACTCGTGGCCGGCCACGGTAACGAGCCCTGTCCGGTCGCGCTCAACGAGATCTGGTATTCACCGCCGATTACCTTTACGCCGTCCTGCATCGATGCGGTGACGGCAGCCGCTTGCGACTGCGGCTTGAGCGCCAGACGCATGGTCAGCGGCGCCGGGCACGATTCGGTCTACCTGTCGAGGGTAGCGCCGGCCGGAATGATCTTTATTCCCTGCAAGGATGGCTTGAGCCACAACGAACTCGAGGAAACCAGCCCGGAACAGGCGGTAAACGGCGCCAACGTGCTGTTGCATGCGGTTCTCGCCACGGCAAGGCGCGCCTGACGGCTTGCTCCCGCGGAAGCCTTATTCGTGCTTCCCCGCCAGCCGGTCCGCCAGCCCCGTGTAGGCGGCGGGATGCAGTCCGCTCAACTCCTCGCGGGCTCCCGGGGGAAGCTCGAGCCGGTCCAGGAGGCCGTTGAACGATGCCGCATCGAGCCTGCGCCCCCGGGTCGCCTCTTTCAGGCGCTCGTAAGGCTCCCGCAAGCCGTGCTTGCGCATCACGGTCTGCACGGCTTCCGCCAGAACCTCCCAGTTGCGGTCCAGCTCCGCCTCGATAACGCCGCGGTTGACCGACAGGCGTGAAACGCCCTTCAGCGTGGCCTGGCAGGCGATGCTGCAATGCGCAAAAGCGGTGCCGATGTTGCGCAACACCGTGGAGTCCGACAAGTCCCGCTGCCAGCGCGAGACGGGGAGCTTGTCCGCCATATGGGCCAACAGGGCGTTGGCGATGCCGAGATTACCCTCGGAATTCTCGAAATCGATGGGGTTGACCTTGTGCGGCATGGTGGACGACCCCGTTTCTCCCTCTACGGGCCGCTGGCCGAAATAGTCAATGGCGATATAGGCCCAGGCGTCGCGGTCGAAATCCAGCAACACCTGGTTGAAGCGCATGAGCGCGTGGAGCAGTTCGGCGATGTAGTCGTGCGGCTCGATCTGTGTGGTCATCGGGTTGGGATCGAGACCGAGACCGGCGACGAAGGCTTCGCTCACGGCCGGCCAGTCGACCTCGGGATAGGCCACGATGTGCGCGTTGAAATTTCCCACCGCACCGTTGATCTTGCCGCGCAGGACAACGCCCGCGACAGACCGGCGCGCGCGGGCCAGGCGCTCGCTGAATACGCGCAACTCCTTGGCCAGAGTAGTCGGGGAAGCGGGTTGTCCGTGGGTCCGCGCCAGCATCGGCAGGCCGCCGGCAGCGCCGGCCAGCGCGTCGATCGCGTCGATGATCTGCTGCATGTCGGCAAGCAGCAGCTCGCGCCCGGCGCGCAGCATGAGCCCATGGGCGAGATTGTTGATGTCCTCCGAGGTGCAGGCGAAATGGACGAACTCGAGGCGGGCCGCGAGCCCGGGAACCGCTAGAAGCCGCTCCTTGACGAAGTATTCCACCGCCTTGACATCGTGATTGGTAGCGGCTTCCAGGGCCTTGATGCGCTCCGCGTCCGCCAGCGAGAACCGTTCGTGAATCCCGCGCAGTGCCTCCGCCTGGGCATCGCTCAACGGCGGCAACTCGGCGACGCCATCCAGACTCGCCAGGGCCGCAAACCATTCACACTCCACGAATACCCGGAACTTCATCAATCCGTACTCGCTCACGATGGGAGCGAGCCCGGTCACCTTGCCCCGGTACCGGCCGTCGGCGGCGCCGATGGCGGTGATCGGTGTCAAGTCCAACTGCATGGCCGTTTTCCGTTGTCTCGATTCAAGTCCATCGCGGGCGCCGTAGCGGGATAGCGCCGCTGCCTTTCAACCAGGGGTTGTTCCGTAAGTGTCGATGATGCCACCCCCGAGGCATACCTCGCCATCGTAGAAACAGGCGTATTGTCCGGGGGTGACGGCTCGCTGCGGAGTCGCAAACCGCACCAGCACGGCACCGTCGGCCCGCCGGGTAACCGTTGCCGCCTGATCCGCCTGGCGGTACCGGATTTTCGCCGTACAGTGGAGCGGCAAGCGAACGTCGTCGGCCAACCAGTTCAACCGAACGGCCGAGAGCCAGTTGTTCTCCAATGCCGCACGGTTCTGCGTCACCACCAGGCGATTGCTTTCCATGTTCTTGGCCAGCACGTACCAGGGCGCTTCGTCGCGGCCCGCCAGGCCGCCGATTCCCAGACCCCGGCGTTGTCCGAGCGTGTAGTAGGCCAATCCCGCATGCTCACCGATTACGCGGCCGGTCTCGTCGACGATGGGACCGGGATGCGGCGGCACCCAGGTGCTCAAGAAATCGCGGAAACGCCGTTCGCCGATAAAGCAGATGCCGGTAGAGTCCTTCTTGCGGTGGTTGTGCAGGCCGTGGCGGGCAGCCAGTTGCCGGACGGCGGGCTTGTCGAGTTCGCCGACGGGAAACATGACGTTGTCGAGTTGGCCCGGTTCGAGCGCCTGGAGAAAGTAGCTCTGGTCCTTGTTCCGGTCCACGCCCTTCAACAGCCGCACACCTTCGCCGGAACGCGAAATCCGGGCGTAGTGGCCCGTGCCGATGGCGCATGCGCCCAGTTCCCGGGCATAGCGCTTGAACTGCTTGAACTTGATTTCCCGGTTGCACAGGACATCCGGGTTCGGGGTACGGCCGGCGGCGTATTCACGCAGGAACTCCGCGAATACGTTCTCCCAGTACTCGGCCGCGAAGTTCGCGGTATGCAGGTCGATGCCGAGCTTCTCGCACACCCTGGCGGCATCCTCGAGATCCCGCCGGGCCGTGCAGTACTCACTACCGTCGTCTTCGTCCCAGTTCTTCATGAACAGCCCGCTCACCTCGTGGCCCTGCTGCTTGAGCAGCAGGGCCGCGACCGACGAGTCCACGCCACCGGACATGCCAACGATGATGGGTGCGCGCGCCATGCCGGTCAGGCCCATCCAAAAGGGATGCGTATTGTAGCCCCATATCGCCGCATGGGCCGGGCCGGCGCCCGTGAACGGGGATATAATCGGTTGCATGAGCAAACTCACCCATCTCAACCCCAAGGGTGAAGCCAACATGGTGGACGTCTCGCCGAAGGCGGAGACACGCCGGGTTGCCGTTGCCGAAGCGCGGGTGAGCATGCGTCCGGCAACGCTGACGGAGATCCTCGAAAAGGGGCTGCCCAAGGGCGATGTGCTGGCGGTTGCACGGGTGGCCGGCATTCAGGCAGCCAAGCGATGCGCCGAACTCATTCCACTGTGCCATCCCCTGCCGTTGAGCTGGGTCGCCATCGAATTCGACTCCGAGCCTCCAGCGCACCTGTGCATCACCGCCGAATGCCGGGTGACCGGGGCGACCGGCGTCGAGATGGAAGCGCTGACGGCGGCCAGTATCGCCGCGCTCACCGTCTACGACATGTGCAAGTCCGTGGATCGGGGCATGGCCGTGGAACAGGTGCGGCTGATAAGCAAAGAGGGCGGCAAGAGCGGCGCCTGGCGGCGCGGCGGGGCAGGCGCGTGATCCGCGTGCTGTTCTTCGCATCGCTCAGGGAGGCGGTGGGCCGCTCCGGGTTCGAACTCCCCCTGCAACCGGACGGCGGGTCCGCATTCGGCCTGGATGGGTTGATGGCCGAGTTGAAGGGCCGCCTGGGTGGGGACGCCTGCGCGGCATTGATGACGGACAACGTGCGTATCGCCGTGAACCGGGAACTGGTGGAGGGCGCCGTGACCCTGAAAGCGGGCGACGAGGTCGCGTTTCTGCCGCCCGTCACCGGGGGCTGAAGGTGGACAGGGTTCGCATCCAGTCCGCGGATTTTTCCCTCGACACCGAGTGGCGCCGGATGCGCGCGGGACTTGACAGCGGCGCAGGCGCACTTGCCGCCTTCATTGGACTGGTCCGCGACGTGGGCGGCGACGGCGAGTCCACCCTGGAACTCGAGCACTACCCGGGGATGACCGAGAACAGCATCGAAGCGATCGTCGCCAGGGCCGAAGAGCGCTGGGATCTGGGCGGCGCGCTCGTCATCCATCGCGTCGGCCGGCTGCGGCCGGCGGACCAGATCGTTCTCGTACTGTGCGCATCGAGACATCGGGCCGAAGCGTTCGCAGCCTGCGAATTCATCATGGATTTTCTGAAGACCGATGCGGTCTTCTGGAAAAAGGAATCCGGCAGCGAGGGTAGCCGGTGGGTCGAAAGTACCCGGCGGGACGCCGAGCGCGCGGCAGGCTGGAGACAACGCCGGAGCGCCGAAGGACCGCCGCGGGACTGACCGCAGCCGCGGGGCGGAAGTCCCGGTGTCCGGAACGGTGCGCCGTCTGACGCCTGTCATATCGGTAGGCTATAATCGCGCGCTTTTCCAGGCCCCGCGCGAAACCTCCGCTTGTAGCCAGGAGCAGACCCGATGACCTATCAGCACATCCGCGTGCCCGCCGACGGCGAAAAGATCACCGTCAACGGGGACAACTCGCTCAACGTCCCCGACCATCCCATCGTCCCCTATATCGAAGGCGACGGCATCGGTATCGACATCACGCCCGTGATGCTAAAGGTGGTGGATGCAGCCGTGCGGGTTGCCTACGGGGGCAGACGGAAAATCTCCTGGATGGAAATCTATTCCGGCGAGAAATCGCTGCAACGCTACGGTGAAGACCAATGGCTGCCGGAGGAAACCCTCAAGGCAATGCGCGAGTTCCTCGTCGGAATCAAGGGCCCGATGACGACGCCGGTCGGCGGTGGTATCCGCTCGCTGAACGTCGCCTTGCGCCAGCAACTCGACCTGTACGTGTGCCTGCGTCCGGTACGGTGGTTGCAGGGCGTTCCCAGCCCGGTGATCGCACCGCACAAGACTGACATGGTCATTTTTCGGGAGAACACGGAAGACATCTATGCGGGGGTGGAATGGCCGGCGGATTCCGCCGATGCCGACAAGGTGATCGCCTTCCTGCGCGAGGAAATGGGTGTCCGGAAGATCCGATTTCCGCAGCATTGCGGCATCGGCATCAAGCCGATCTCGGTGGAGGGCACCGAACGGCTCGTGCGCAAGGCCATCCAGTACGCCATCGACGAAGACCGCACATCCGTCACCTTCGTGCACAAGGGCAACATCATGAAGTTCACCGAGGGGGCGTTCAAGGACTGGGGCTACCGCGTTGCCGCCCGGGACTTCGGCGCCGAGCCGCTCGACGGCGGGCCCTGGCACAGGCTGACCAATCCCGGTTCAGGCAAGACGATCGTCATCAAGGACATGATCGCCGATGCCATGCTGCAGCAGATACTGACCCGGCCCGACGAATACGACGTGCTGGCCACCATGAACCTGAACGGCGACTACATCTCCGATGCGCTCGCGGCCCAGGTCGGCGGCATCGGCATCGCGCCCGGCGCCAACATGGGCGACCGGATCGCGCTGTTCGAAGCCACGCACGGAACGGCGCCGAAATACACCGGACTCGACAAGGTGAATCCCGGATCGCTCGTACTTTCCGCCGAGATGATGCTGCGCCACATGGGCTGGCGCGAGGCAGCGGACCTGATCGTGGCGGGCATGGAGGGCGCCATCCTCCAGAAGACGGTGACCTATGACTTCGAACGCTTGATGAACGGCGCAACGCTGCTCAGTTGTTCCGCCTTCGGCGATGCCGTTATCGAGGCGATGGGTTGACGGGCGGACGCCTCAGCCCCTATTCATCCTGTTCCGGAGGATCGTCGGGGGCAGGCTCGGGAGAGTGGGGCGATTCTTCATCGTCGGTCGCCACACGGCGTATGTTGATGGCGTGCTGCCCCTTGGGGCCCTGCAGGATGTCAAACTCCACTTCCTGGCCCGCCTTGAGGGTCTTGTAGCCCTCCATCTGTATCGAGGAATAGTGCACGAACAGGTCACCGTCACCGTCTTCAGGCAATACGAAGCCGTAACCTTTCGCGTTGTTGAACCACTTCACCTTGCCCTTGGCCATAGGTAGAACACCCCGGCATTAACCAGAATCCGAATGGGTACCCCCCTCATCCCGACGCGGACTTTCCGCGCTTTTTGGCGTCTAGTCAAGCGGTTCGCCGCTTATTCGCATCGAGGTGGCCGCAAGGTTGACGGCAGCGGCGCCGATGGAGTATTCAGGACCTACTTATGAGCGGTATCTGGCGCGCACAGGCGAGTGGCGGAAACGGCGAAGACGGCGATCCGTATGGCGGCGAGAACAGCACGACAGAGGTGGTGGAAGCGGAGGCCAAGCCGACACTCAAGCGGCCGCCCATGTACAAAGTTATACTGCTCAACGACGATTACACGCCGATGGAGTTCGTGGTGCATATCCTGGAGCGTTTTTTTGGCATGAACCGGGAAAAGGCGACACAGGTCATGTTGGCCGTGCATACTCAGGGCAGTGCCGTGGTCGGCATCTTTCCCAGGGATGTCGCCGAAACGAAATCGGAGCAGGTGAACCGATATGCCCAGGAAAATCAGCATCCTCTCGTTTCCCGCGTGGAAATGACGGATTGACGGCCCCAACTACGCGACATGTTGAGTAAAGACCTCGAAGCCACCCTGAACGAAGCGTTCCGGGAAGCCAAGCGAAAGCGCCACGAGTTCATGACGGTGGAGCACCTGTTGCTCTCCCTGCTGGACAATTCCGTGGCCATCGAGGTTCTGCGCAAGGTCGGCTGCGATATCGACAAGTTGCGCGCCGACCTCGTCGAGTACATCGATTCCACCACACCCCTGATCCCCGCCGGCGACAAGGGCCGCGACACCCAGACGACACTCGGATTCCAGCGTGTTCTGCAGCGGGCGGTATTCCACGTGCAGTCCTCCGGACGCAAGGAGGTCACGGGGGGCAACGTGCTCGTCGCCGTCTTCAGCGAACAGGAAAGCCAATCGGTCTATCTGCTGAAGCAGCAGAACATCAACCGTATCGATGTGGTGAACTACATCGCCCACGGCATATCCAAGGTATCGGACGACGACCCGGTCACGGAGGGAGGCGCCGGCGGGGAATCGGCGGGCGAGAGCGGTCAACAGAGCGCCCTGGACACCTTCACCACCAACCTGAACCAACAGGCCAAGGCCGGCCGCATCGACCCTCTCGTGGGCCGCGAGGACGAACTCGAACGGGTCGTTCAGGTGCTGTGCCGCCGCCGCAAGAACAATCCCCTGCTCGTCGGCGAATCGGGCGTGGGCAAGACGGCGATCGCCGAAGGGCTCGCCAAGCGGATCGTCGACCGGCAGGTGCCGGAAGTCGTGGCGGAGAGCACCATCTATACCCTCGACCTCGGCGCGCTGCTCGCCGGCACGAAGTATCGTGGCGATTTCGAGAAGCGATTCAAGATGGTCCTCGCCGAACTGAAAAAAGCGGAGGGCGCCATCCTGTTCATCGATGAGGTGCATACCATCATCGGCGCCGGCGCCGCGTCCGGCGGCGTTATGGACGCTTCCAACCTGCTGAAACCGCTGTTGACGTCCGGCCTCATACGCTGCATGGGCTCGACAACCTACCAGGAATTCCGCGGCATCTTCGACAAGGACCGGGCGCTCTCGCGCCGCTTTCAGAAGATCGACATCGTCGAGCCGGATATCGACGACACCTACCGGATTCTCAAGGGCCTGAAATCCCGCTTCGAGGACCACTATCAGCTCCGGTTCACCGACAAGGCGCTGCGCTCCGCCTCGGAACTGGCCGCCAAATACATTACCGACCGGTTCATGCCGGACAAGGCGATCGATGTCATCGACGAAGCCGGCGCCGCCCAGCAACTGCTGCCCGCCAACCGCCGCAAGAAGAGCATCGGCGCCGGGGACGTGGAGCGCGTGGTAGCCAAGATTGCACGCATCCCATCGAGCCAGGTATCGACCTCGGACAAGGAGGCGCTCAAGGATCTCGACGGCAAGCTCAAGATGGTGGTTTTCGGGCAGGACGAAGCCATCGGCCAGTTGGCATCGTCCATCAAGCTGTCCCGCGCCGGATTGAAGGCGGGAGAAAAGCCGGTGGGCTCGTTCCTGTTCGCGGGTCCCACGGGCGTCGGCAAGACGGAAGTCTGCCGCCAGCTCGCCATCGTCATGGGGGTGGAACTGCTGCGCTACGACATGTCGGAATACATGGAGCGGCACACGGTTTCCCGACTGATCGGCGCGCCCCCGGGGTATATCGGCTTCGACCAGGGGGGGCTGTTGACCGAGGCGGTCACCAAGCATCCGCACAGCGTGGTGCTCCTCGATGAGATCGAGAAAGCGCATCCCGAGGTGTTCAACCTGCTGCTGCAGGTGATGGACCACGGCGCCCTGACCGACAACAACGGCCGCAAGGCGGATTTCCGCAACGTCGTGCTCATCATGACCACCAATGCCGGCGCGCAGGACATAGCCCGGCCTTCCATCGGCTTCTCGGAGCAGGATCACAGTTCCGATGGCATGGAAGCGATCCGCAAGATGTTCGCACCCGAATTCCGCAACCGCCTCGATGCCATCGTTCAGTTCAATTCGCTCGGCATGGACGTGGTCAAGACCATCGTCGACAAGTTCCTCACGGAATTGCAGGCCCAGCTCGACAACAAGCGCGTGACCCTCGATGTCGACGAGGAGGCGCGGGACTGGCTGGCCCGGGAAGGCTTCGACGACAAGATGGGCGCCCGCCCGATGCAGCGGCTGATCCAGGAGAAGATCAAGCGCGAACTCGCCGAGGAGGTTCTGTTCGGGCCGCTGTCGAAGGGAGGCGGGGTGGTCCGCGTCACCGTGGAAGACGGCGAGCTGACCCTGAAGATCGAGGAGCCGGTCACGACCTGAAGCCTTGCCCGGGCTAGCCCTACCCTTTAGCGTTATCTTTTACTGGACAAAGGCATTTCCGACGCCGTGTTTTTCGGCGATGCGATGTCCCAAGGTTGCTGCTGACAGCCGTTCGTAGCCACGCCACATGATCTGGTTTCCGGGGTCGGGATCGTGTTTTCGGTTCTGATAGCCGCCGAGAAGCGCGACAAGTCGTGCGGCGGCACCGAGATCGTCTGGCGTTGGCTGGTTGTATTCCACGGCATAATTGCGCAGGAAGGAAAGTTCATCGTCGGTAAACATCAGTCCGGCATCGCAGTCGGGCACCTGCCGTCCAAGCAGGGTCATGAGCATGATACGCCAAGCGATGACGCTGTTGATGGCGATCGCGCGCTGCAACCGGTCGGCGGTGTGGAAGGCGAGATGTTCGACCCGGCAGCCGGACTTCAGCACCCGAAAATAGTCCTCCACCCGCCAGCGCTGGAGATAGAAAGCGATGACCTCCCGTGCGGCATCGAGGTTGTCGATGGGCAGGCTGGTCAACAAGTACCACCGCACTGCGTCCTCGCCCTCCGGCGGCTCGGTTTCGATGATATGCACCGCTGAGAGCCGCACCGGTTCGAGGGTCTTGACGGTGGCCGGAAGCGAGAGACTGCGATAGCGGACCTCGCAGCGTGCCAAGCGCTTGCTGCGCGCCGGCCGCGCTTTCTTACCGCTTGTTTTCTTGCGCTCGCTCAGGCGGTCGATCGGGACATCGACCAGTCCGTCGGCATTGCCCTTGCGCATCTTCGCGAACAGCTTTTCATCGGTCCCCGCAAGACGGCGGTCGTGTTTGGCGCGCACCAGAATCTCGACCCGCCCGGTTCGCCTTTGGGTGTCGAAGAGTTCGAAGAAATCCGCTTCCCTATCCATGACCGAGATCACACGGGTGCGGCCGGTCAGCGACCGGGACGCGGCCGTAATATCCTCAAAGCCGTCCAGCCAGCGTTGCGTCTTTTGCCGATCCCTCGCCCCGGCCTGTTTCGGCGTGGGCGCATCGAAAGCACAGCGCAGTACCCCGAGCGGCAGACCTTCCCCATTCACCGCGAGGGTCAAATGCAGATGCAACCCCAGGGTCTTTGCGGAGGTCTGGTTCCTACCGACGATGCCGAGACCCTCACAGTTCGGTCGCCGCGCAAAGTTCAGGTCGGTGCCATCCTGGATGGCGAGGACCGTGCGCTGGCCGCGCATCCGCTGAATGCCGCGGGTCCGGTGCGGCATCAGGATGTTCGCCACCGTCACCGCACTGTCTTGCGGCTGTTCGATGAAACGGTAATAGCCGTCAACCGCCCGCCGGTCGGTCTTCGCATTGCCGCAGATCGCCCGGCCCGGATAGGCCGCAAGCAGCGCGGCGCTCGTAATCAGACGCGCCGTCAGTCGTTTGTCGCCCAAGGGAGCCCCTCCAAATTCCATCGCCGCCCAGCGCGCGCTATTCAGACCGTCGCCGGGTGCCAGCACCGGCGCGTGGTCGACAAAGGGCACGCCCAGACGGCGGCGCCAGTCCAGCGCCAATTGATACATGTATACCCATTTCCGTGTTTCCGCGCGACCGTTGTGTCGATCCTGCCGGCCGCGTCCAGCGGTCTGCCCGAGGCGCAGGAAATTCGCCGCGCGCAGGCTCGCCCCGTCTTGCGTCGGCTCGACGAACGTCTCGACAAGCCACGGACGGTAGCCGTGGCGATCTTCGAAATCGCGCGGCAGGCGCCGCAGAACCCGCCCCAGAACATGGCTCGCCAGATTGGCGCAGGACACCGATGGACGGATCAGGAAGCGGCTCATGCACAGCACGCGGTTCAGATGGCGCCGGCGTTGTTCGTCGCTCCACGCCATCCAGCGGTCGCGCGCCGCCAGGCGAAGCGCCGAGGCCGAAAACCCAACCGCACCCAGCCAACCGTGCCCCGAGCCAACCAGATAGCGCAACTGACACCCGGCGAACGTCTTCATCCCGCGAGGATGCTCGTCCGCGATCAGCGTGCTCCATGCACGCCGCTGGTCGTCGGTCTCGACCATCACCACGGCAAGGTCCGCGACCGCGGACACCGCCGACGGCACCCCCACCGCCGGCGCAAGCGCGCCCGCAAAACGGCGCGGCGCCGAGGGCGGTCGACCGCATAGAGGCGCTGGCAGCCGGATCTCGCCGGCAGCCTCCAGCACGCGCAACGCCTTCATGCAGCCCGATAGCTGAAGACGGCCCCGTCCGTCGGTAAAATCGAACGCCTCGCAAACACGCCGTCCAACCGCGCTACGGCTCACGCCATTCGCTTGGGCAAGAATTCGGTCGAGACGCTGCCGCGCAGACTGCGCGGACAGGGTGCGGTTGATCTGGTTCTGTATCACCATGCGGGAGGTGATACAGGAAAAATTCGACTATGTCCAGTCCTAAATGACGCTAAAGGGTAGGGCTAGCCCGCATCCGTCACCAACTTCCTGCTGCGGACGCCGATGCATCGCGTAAGCGCGGCCGTGCGGTCCGTATGCGAGGGGCGCCCCCCTCGCGCTCCCCGGCTGAGGGCTCCCTGCGTCCGGTTTGACATACTGTCGAGTATGCCTACACCGCCCTCCGGTCCGCGCGGCCACGCTTACACGGCGCCTCGACGCCCTCGCGACGAAAGTTGGTGACGGATGCGGGCTATTTGCGGAAGGTGATGCGGCCTTTCGTGAGATCGTAGGGGGTGAGTTCCACCTTGACCTTGTCGCCCGTCAGTATGCGGATGTAGTTCTTGCGCATCTTGCCGGAAATATGCGCCGTGACGATATGGCCGTTGTCCAGTTCCACCCGGAACATGGTGTTGGGAAGGGTGTCGACGACCGTCCCTTCCATTTCGATCTGTTCTTCCTTTGCCATGGCTCCCCGTATCCTCAAGGCCGGGGCATTCTGACGGCGACGGCAGCAAGAATCAACGGTTGGCCGTTGACCTCGAGTCAGCCTGCATCTCTCGCCGATTTTCGTCGCGGGATGCAAGCTAGTGCTGGAACTAACTGAACGGCACCCAACGATCGTTCACCAATAGCTCGGCCGGCTGGTATTCGGTCTTGTAACGCATCTTGGCGGAGTCGCGGATCCAGTAGCCCAGGTACAGGTAGGGGAGCCGCAACTGCCGGCAGAGGTCGATTTGATTGAGGATGGAGAGCACGCCCGGGCTGCGGGTGGAATACCGGGGGTCGAAGAACGTGTAAATCGCGGACAGGCCGCCCGCATTGTAGTCGGTGACCGCAACGGCAATCGGTTCGCCGTCGAGATAAGTGTTCAGAAAGAACGTATTGGACCAATGACACAGCAGAAACGAACGGAACTGGTCGGGCGACGTAGGATACATGTCGCCATCCATATGCCGGGCGGCCAGGTAGTCGGCGTACAGACGGAAATAGCTCTGGCGGAAGACCGCATCTTCCACCCGCACCTCCACGTCCCGGTTACGGGCAGCCACGCGCTTGTGTTTGCGCTTGGGCTGGAAGGCCTCCGCCGGAATCCGTACCGGAATGCAGGCATTGCAGGTCTGGCAATGGGGCCGGTACATGTGGCTGCCGCTGCGGCGGAATCCGTTTTCGGTAAGCAGCCTGTAGGTTTCCCTGGTAACCGTTTCCCGCGGATCGAAGAACAGGGTCCTCGCCTGACGGCGGGGCAGGTAGCTGCACGGGTGCTGCGGCGTGACCAGGCAGCGTTTGTCGCCCACCTCGCCCTGCATCATTTCGCCTCCGCCGACCAGTTGCCCCGGCGGGTTCCCGACTCATCGTTGGCGGCGAGAATCGCCAGGAATTCCCGGCGCGGTATCGTTTCGACGCCAAGCCTTGCCAGGTGTTCGCTGGGAAGCTGGCAATCGATCAGGCGGAACCGCCACTGCGTAAGCCGCCGGCACAGGTGGTAGAGAGCCACCTTGGAAGCATCCCGGACGCGGCTGAACATCGACTCGCCGAAGAATATCCCGCCCAGCGCCAGCCCGTAGAGACCGCCGGCGAGTTCGCCTTCAAGCCACACCTCCACCGAGTGAGCGTAGCCCGACTCGTGCAGCCCACGGTAGGCGCGTTCCATGTTCGGGGTTATCCAGGTGCCGGCCGCGCCGGCGCCGTTCCTGCGCATCGCGCCGCACGCACCGATCACCTGGGGAAAGGCACGGTCGAACGAGACCTCGAACCCGGCATTGCGCAGCCTTTTCGCGAGGCTGCGGTTGACCCGCATCGCCGCCGGCTCCAGAACCGCCCTCGGGTCCGGGCTCCACCAGAGGACCGGCTCACTGTCGTTCTCGTACCACGGGAACACGCCGGCACGATAGGCTTCCAGCAGTCTCGTTTCACGGAGGTCGCCGCCAATGGCCAGGAGACCGCCCATCGCATCTTCGGCCCCATTCGGGTCGGGAAACGTCGATTGGCGATCAAGCACTGCAATGGTCATTGCGCTATTCCGGCCCAATCCGGTCACGATGGTCTATCGATGCGTCGGCCACATGCGCAAGACCGGTAGCCAGGGTCGAGAAACATGCGGCTCGAACACATGCTCGCAGGGAACAATTCTTGTTTGCGCAGCAAATCCTGTCGGCTGACGGTCTGGGTAGCGGGCACCGGGCGTTGTTCCCTGCACATCGGCGACTCGGCCGCCGGGGTCGAAACTTGCATCGCGAGGCGGTTCATGAGCAGTGTTGTGCGGCGGCGTCTTCCAGAATGCGCAGGAACGGTTCGGAGAGGCGGTGTTCCGCAATCAATTCCGCCAGGGTCTCGCCCGCTTCTCCCCGGGCATCGAGATTGCGGCCGGCTTGCGTGAAATATTCGATGAAAAGGCTGAAATCTTCCGGCCGCATGCTGCGATAGGCGTAGAGCAGGGCGCTGAAGTCGGGGTCGACGCCTGCGCCGAGGGGCGCCTTGTCCAGAAACCCGCGGATACGGGCATCGTCCCACACCTCGTCGACGACTTTCTGCTTGTCGGGGCGCACGTTCGAGCCTCGCCTGGGTTTCGTCCCGCATCATACCACCGAGCGCCCCCGCCCAAACCCCCTTATAATCGGCCCTGGTTTGAACCCGGCCGCGGAACCCGCGGGTTCCGCGGCTACAGCAGGAAACCGGCATTTGGCGGCCTATCGCGTCCCTTTGCGAGAAATCGGCTTGATCGGCATCGCCGCCGCGGCGCTGTACGTGTTCCTCGCCGTCGCGTCCTATTCTCCCGACGATCCCTCTTTCGGCTTCAGCGGCGAAAACGGCCAGGTGCGCAACTGGGTGGGCAAGAGCGGCGCCTATGTCTCCGACCTTGTGCTGACCCTGTTCGGACTCGTGGCCTACGGTATCCCCCTGGCGCTTGCCCTGGCCGGGCTGCGCCTGCTCAAACCGGCGGACGCCGGACCGGCCTGGGTGGCGCTCGCCGTGCGCGGGCTCGGTTGGGTCGGCATCACCCTGTGCGCCTGTGTACTGATTCAACTGCATGCGCTGCCCGACCCGACGATGCCCGCCGGCTCCGGAGGCATGTTGGGGCTCTGGTTCGCCCAGGCCGGCATGCCGTTCCTCGGCCCGACCGGCCTGACCCTGCTGGGCGTCGCCGGCATGCTCGCCGGTGCGCAGGCGGCCATCGGCTTTTCCTGGCTGGATGTCGCGGAGACGACCGGCCGTCATCTGCACGGGTTCGCAACGGCATTGGCGGGTTTCGTCGATCGCCGCCTGGAATCCTCCCGAAACCGGCGTGCCGCCAGGCAATCGGCCCAATCCCGGGTGAGCACCAGGCGCAAGAAGCTTTCGAAGGAGAAAGTGCGCCGCCAGACCCGCAAGACGCCGCAGATCGAGCCGCTACCCCCCGAGCCTCCGCGACAGCAACCTTTGTTCGACGGTGGACCGGGCGGCGACCTGCCCCCGATGGAACTGCTCGATGACGACAGGCCAGACGATGCCCGGGGGTATTCCAACGAGGCGCTGGAAGCGATCTCACGCATGCTCGAGTTGAAACTCAGGGATTTCGGTGTCGATGCCGAGGTCGTCTCGGTGCTGCCGGGTCCTGTTGTGACCCGATTCGAAATCCAGCCCGCGGCCGGTGTCAAGGTGCAGAAGATCTCCTCTCTGGCCAAGGACCTCGCGCGCTCGCTCGCCGTCATCAGTGTGCGGATCGTGGAGATCGTTCCCGGCAAGTCGGTGGTGGGCATCGAGATTCCGAACGAACGCCGGGAGATCGTCCGGCTCAAGGACCTGCTCGGTTCCGAGCAATACGAGTCGGCCAAATCCCCGCTGTCGCTGGCGCTCGGCAAGGACATTGCGGGCACGCCCGTTGTCGCCGACATTACCCGCATGCCCCATCTCCTTATCGCGGGCACCACCGGTGCGGGCAAGTCGGTGGGTGTCAATGCGATGCTGCTGAGCATTCTGTACAAGTCATCGCCGGACGAGGTGCGCCTGATCCTGGTCGACCCCAAGATGCTGGAGCTTTCCAGCTACGAGGGCATTCCTCACCTGTTGGCGCCCGTGGTGACGGACATGAAACAGGCGGCCCATGCGCTCAACTGGTGCGTCGCCGAAATGGAGCGGCGCTACCAGTTGATGGCCGCGCTCGGCGTGCGCAATCTGGCCGGGTTCAACCGGCAGGTGCGGAACGCCGAAAAGCTCGGGAAACCGGTTCCGGATCCCTTGTGGGAAGCCGAAAGCGATGTGTCGGAAGAGGCGCAGCCCACCCTGACGGCGCTACCTTATATCGTGGTGGTCATCGATGAGTTCGCCGACATGATGATGATTGTCGGCAAGAAAGTGGAACAACTGATCGCCCGCATCGCCCAGAAGGCGCGTGCGGCGGGCATTCACCTGGTACTGGCCACCCAGCGCCCGTCCGTGGACGTAATAACGGGGCTCATCAAGGCCAACATACCGGCGCGCATGAGCTTTCAGGTTTCCTCCAAGGTCGATTCCCGCACCATCCTGGACCAGGGCGGCGCGGAGCAACTTCTCGGATACGGCGACCTGCTGTTTCTCCCGCCCGGCACCAGCGTGCCCATACGCATCCACGGCGCCTTCGTCTCCGACGGCGAAGTGAACCGGGTCGCCTCCGACTGGAAGAAGCGGGGTACGCCGGAATACACCGATGAGGTGCTGCTCGGCGGCAGCGACGAACCTTTCCTGCAGATCGACGGCGGCACGACCGGGTCCGCCGAGCAGGACGACCCCTACTACGACGAGGCGGTTCAGTTCGTCATCGAGTCCAGGCGGCCGTCCATCTCTTCCGTCCAGCGCAAGCTGCGCATCGGCTACAATCGGGCGGCACGCCTGATCGAAGCCATGGAGGAAGCCGGCGTCGTGTCGAGCATGAACAGCAACGGCAGCCGTGAAGTACTGGTTCCTGATCGCCGCTAGCTGCGTCTGTGTACAGGGATGGGCGGATGCCCGAAGCGACCTGAGTCTCCGCCTCACCGAACTGCATCATCTCGCCGCGGACTTTACACAGCGGCTCGAAGACGCCCAGGGCGAACTGATCGAAGAATCATCCGGCCTGGTGAGGCTTCTGCCGCCCAGGTTCCGGTGGGAAGTGACGGAACCCTACGCCCAGGTGCTTATAGCCGCGGACGAAGAGCTGCAGCTCTACGACCCGGATCTGGAACAGGTGACGGTACGGCCGCTCGTAGAGGTTCTCGAGGATACGCCCCTGGCGCTGCTCACCCGGGGCACGGCGATACTCGGTGACGACTACGACGTCACACGGCTCGACGCAGGCGGGTTCAGCGTGCGTCCCCGCTCCACGGATGCCCTGTTCGACGAGATCGTACTGGCATTCGGCGAAGCCGGACTCGTGGGCATCGCAATTCACGACCACCTCGGTCACAGTACCGTCATTCGCTTCCACCGGTTCCAGGATGCTTCGGTGATACAATCCGCCGACTTCGAACTGAACGTACCCGCCGGAACCGATGTCTTCTGATTCGGCCAACGACGAGGGCCGGCCGCTCGCCGACCGTATGCGGCCGACCGCCATCGAGGACGTGGTCGGACAGGATCACCTGCTTGGCGCCGGAGCGCCGCTCGGCCGGCTCGTGGACCAGGGCCGCCTGCATTCCATGATCCTCTGGGGTCCGCCCGGCTCAGGCAAGACGACCCTGGCGAAGCTGCTCGCCGAGCGGGCCGGAATGCGCTGGATTTCCCTGAGCGCCGTACTCGGCGGCGTACGCGATGTGCGCGAAGCCGTGCAGAGCGCCAGGGCCACCCTGAGGCTCGGAGAGCGTACGGTGCTGTTCGTCGACGAAGTGCACCGATTCAACAAGGCCCAGCAGGATGCGTTCCTGCCGCACGTGGAAAAGGGCACGGTTACCTTTATCGGCGCGACCACGGAAAATCCTTCCTTCGAAGTGAACGCGGCCCTGTTGTCTCGAGCCCGGGTCTACGTACTCAAGCCCCTCGACGAAGCCGCCCTGGGCCAGGTCTTGAAACGAGCCGAGGCGCTCCTGAACGTATCGGTTACCGATGCCGGCAAGAAACTGCTCATCGACCTGGGGGACGGCGATGCGCGGCGGCTGCTGAACATTCTCGAAACCGTCGCCCAACTGGCGGACGGCGCCATCGACGGAGAACTCATCCGCCAGGCGGCGGGCGCCCGCTGGCGGCGGTTCGACAAGGGCGGCGATGCCTTCTACGAGCAGATATCGGCGCTGCACAAGGCGGTGCGGGGCAGCGCCACGGATGCCGCGCTGTACTGGTGCTGCCGCATGCTGGACGGCGGCTGTGACCCCCGCTATATCGCCCGGCGGCTGGTACGGATGGCCAGCGAAGACATCGGCAACGCCGACCCGCGGGCGCTGCAACTGACCCTGGCTGCCGCGGATGCCTACGACCGGCTGGGGTCTCCGGAAGGAGAGCTCGCCATCGCCCAGGCGGTTCTTTACCTCGCGAGCGTGCCCAAGAGCAACGCCGCCTACCGCGCCTTCGGCGCCGCCATGGACCACGTGCGCGCGACGCCGTCGTACAACGTCCCCATGCACCTGCGCAATGCGCCGACCCGGCTGATGAACGATATGGGCTACGGGGAGAACTACCGCTACGCCCACGATGAAAAAGGCGCCTATGCCGCCGGCGAGTGCTACCTTCCCGAAGAACTGGCAGGCCAGCGCTATTACCAGCCGACCGACCGCGGGCTTGAAGCCAAGATCAAGGCCAGGCTCGAACGCTTGGGCGCGCTCGACCGGGATGCCGCGGCAGCCCAATGAGTTTGCCTCCCGCCCAAGGTGGGCGCCATGTCGGTTAACCTGGCCTGGGTAGCGGCAGGAGGGGCGCTTGGCGCGGTGGCGCGCTACCTGTTGTCGGTCACCGTGCACACCGAGAGCGAATTCCCCACCGCAACGCTCGCGATCAACGTTGCCGGTTCGTTGGGTATCGGCCTGGCCTGGGGCGCGTGGGCGCATCTGCCGTGGTTTCAGGAGTGGGGGAGGGCCTTCCTCGCTATCGGCATTCTGGGTGGATTCACCACCTTCTCGGCCTTTTCCCTGGAGTCGCTGACACTCCTGCACACCGACCGGTTCGCCCAGGCGGCCCTTTACGTGGTATCGAGCCTCGGCGGCTGCCTGACGGCGGTGTGGCTCGGTTACCGACTGGCGATGGTGTCTGGCTAGCCAGGCGCCGCGGAGTCGAAAGATGCTGAACACCCGAATTCTCAGGCAGGACCCGGAAACGGTGGCCCTGCGGCTCAGGATTAAAGGATTCGTTCTCGATATCGCCGAGTTTCGCGCCTTGGAAACGGAGCGCGCGTCCCTGCAGCAGGAAACGGAGCGCCTGCAACACGAACGCAACAGCAAGTCGAAGGCGATCGGGCAGGCCAAGGCCAGGGGTGAAGACATCGCGCCGCTGGTGGCCGAGGTGGGCGGGCTGGGCGACCGTCTCCACGACCTGCGGGCGAATCTCGGCGAACTCCAGGAGCGCTACCAGGCGTTCCTTCATGACATACCCAACATGCCGGACCCGTCGGTGCCGGAAGGAGAGGACGAGTCCGGCAATCTTGAACTGCGGAGCTGGGGCGAGCTTCCCCGCTTCAATTTCGAACCGCGCGATCACGTGGATCTGGGCGCCGGGGGATCGCTGGACTTCGAAGCGGCCGCCAGAATTTCCGGGTCGCGCTACGTGGTCATGAAAGGGGAAGTCGCACGCCTGCACCGGGCGCTGACACAGTTCATGCTCGATACACACGTTGGCGATCACGGGTACACCGAGGTCTATGTACCGTATATCGTCAACGCGGCTGCCCTGTTCGGCACCGGCCAGTTGCCGAAGTTCGCGCACGACCAGTTCCGGCTCGCGGAACCATCGGAAGCCTACCTGGCGCCAACCGCCGAGGTACCGGTAACGAACATCTATCGAGAGACGATTCTGGGTGCGGATGCGCTGCCCATCCGCCACGTGTGCCACACGCCCTGTTTCCGGCGCGAGGCCGGCGCCTACGGCCAGGACACGCGCGGCATGATCCGCCAGCACCAGTTCGAGAAGGTGGAGCTGGTGCAGGTCACCCATCCGCATGAATCATGGCCTGCGCTGGACGAACTGACCGGGCACGCCGAAGCGATCCTCAAGAAACTGGAATTGCCGTACCGGGCCGTGGTGCTGTGCGGCGGTGATCTCGGCTTCGCCTCGGCCAAGACCATCGACCTGGAGGTGTGGCTGCCGGGCCAGCAGCGCTACCGGGAGATCTCCTCCTGCAGCAACTTCCTGGATTTCCAGGCGCGCCGCATGATGGCGCGCTATCGAAACGCCGATTCCGGCAGGCCGGAACATGTGCATACGCTGAACGGTTCCGGCCTTGCCGTCGGCCGCACCCTGATCGCCGTGCTGGAGAACTACCAGGACGGGGAGGGCAGGGTCGCCGTCCCGGACGCGCTGCGGGGTTATATGGGCGGCGCGACCGCGCTCGACCTGTCAGCGGCTTGATTCGCTGACCGGGCACTGGCGCGGCCCTTCCATGTATCGAATACTCATCCCATTGACTCGAAATGATTTTTTGTCAGGGAAGTCGAAACACCGCAGGCTACGATCGCTCGGGCTCCGAGTCGGTATGCGGTACGGTCATCCGGCACGCCAGGCGGACTTGTCTTTCTGTGCGATGGGCTTACGACGAGCCTCAAACGGTCCGCCACCGCGCCCTCCGTCGGTCGCGACCGGCGGAGGGTGAACCTTTCCAAGGGTCCATGGAGGGGAATTTATCAGACAAGCCTTAAAGGCGCCGGATGACCGCACCGCACGCCGACTCTCTTTCAGGATCCCGGGGTTGTTCCCTGCGCGTCCTTGTCCCGGCGCGCCGCGTTCCCGACTCGCATGGAACATTCGCAACCGGAGCGTCGCGAACTACGGCGTTGTTTCGCAAAGGGGGTTCATCTGCCACACTCTGGTGCGGCTGAGGCCTGAACGGATTCGGTCGTGGACTACCTGCCACTGTACGTAGATTTGCGCGACAAGGGTTGCCTGGTCGTCGGCGCGGGCGCGGTGGCGCTCCGAAAAATCGAGCTGCTGCTGAAAGCCGGCGCGCGGGTACGGGTAATGGCACCGGAATGTATTGAGGCCATTCAGGGCCTGGCGGACGCCGGAAGCATCGACCTCGCGACGCGCCCATACCAAACCGGCGATCAGGCGGGCCACGCCCTGGTAATCGCCGCCACGGGGAATGCCTCGGTCGATGGACAGGTCTTCAGGGACTGCCGCACCGACGGGATTCTGGTCAACACCGTCGATTCTCCCGACCTCAGCTCAGCCATATTCCCGAGCATCGTCGATCGCGACCCGGTGCTGGTCGCGGTTTCCACCGGCGGCCGTTCACCGACCCTGGCGCGGGTGGTGCGTGGCTGGCTCGAAGCGCGCCTGCCGCCGGCCCTGGGCCGTCTGGCCGATTTTGCGGCAGCCAGGCGAGCGATTGTCAAGCGGACGATCGAATCCGTGAGCGGGCGGCGCAAGTTCTGGGAACGCGTGGTCGGCGGAGCCACCGGCGAACTGGTGTTGAGCGGCGATGTCGATCGCGCCGGGCAGCAGTTTACGCGGGAACTGCAGGAGTCAGGCCCGCCCGCCGGGTTCGTTGCGCTTGTCGGGGCGGGGCCGGGCGACCCGGAGTTGATCACCGTGCGGGGCCTGCGCCTGCTGCAACAGGCGGACGTGGTGCTCTACGACAATCTCGTCAACGAACGCATTCTCGGCTACGCGCGCCGGGAAGCGGAACGCATCTATGTCGGCAAGCGGCGGCGGTTTGCGGGAATGCGCCAGGAAGCGATCAACGAGATGCTCCTGGAACACGCTACGGCCGGGCGCTGCGTGGTGCGCCTGAAAGGCGGCGACCCTTTCATATTCGGGCGCGGTGGCGAAGAGATCGAGACGCTTGCCGCACATGGCATCGACTGTGTCGTGGTGCCGGGCATCACCGCGGCGCTCGGCGCCGCGAGCTACGCGGGCATACCGCTCACCCACCGCAAACTGGCCCATTCCGTGCGCTTCGTTACCGGCCACCGGGTACATGACGAGGTGAACCTGAACTGGCCGGAACTGATCGACCCGACCCAGACCCTGGTCATCTATATGGGCCTGCTCGGGCTCGCCGAGATCTGCGCCAAGCTTGTCGCCAACGGCCTGCCGCCGGACACGCCGGCGCTGATGATCGAGCGCGCCACGCTGCCCGACCACAAGGAAATTGCCGCCCCGGTGGGGGAATTGCCCGATGCGGTCGCCGGCAGCGATGTTCGCGGCCCGACCGTAGTGATTGTCGGCGAAGTGGTGAGGCTCCGGCGCCCGGGTCCGGCAGGCTTGCCCGATTGATTGGCTTTGGCCGCCGAAGCGAGCCGCGCAAACGTCATTCCGGCAATTCCCGAATCGGAGCGGTGAAAAAACCATTGCCGATGTGGCCTCATGAGGCTATATTGCATCCATGGTCACGATCGGCGTCAGAGAGTTCAAGAATCGGCTGAGCGAGTGCATACGCATGGTTCGCGAAGGCGGTGAAGTCTATGTGACCCATCGGGGCGACGTTGTCGCGGAACTGCGTCCGCCTTCCAGCGTCGCCGGAGACGGGACCAAGGCTGAACTGCGTCGTCTCGCGCGGGCCGGAAAGGTCCGTCTCGGGGCGCCGAATCGTCCGGAGGCATACGCCCGAGGGCAGCCGGTCCTTTCTCACGACAGGATCATGTCGATGTTGCGCGAGACCCGGGGTGATTGATCCCCGTGGAACTGTATGCCGAAACCAGTGCCGCGCTTTCCTGGCTGCTGGATCAGGACAGCGGCGGCGAGGCCTACCGGGCGCTGACGCAAGCCGCATACGTCTACACTTCGGATCTCACCCTTATCGAATGCGACCGGGTTCTGCACCGCGCTGCCGTCCTCGGTGAGCTGGACGAGGCCACAGCCGCCGACGCGCGCGCAGCGGTAGAGACCGCGGCTGCCCACTGGACCGTCTGCGCCATCGACACGGAAGTGGTTGAAGGCTCGCGCCGGCGGTTCCCCCATGAACCGGTCCGTACCCTGGATGCCATCCATCTCTCCACAGCCGTTTTCGTACGGAACCTGGCGCCGGAAGCGCGCGTGCTTTCCCTCGATGAACGGATTCGGCGCAATGCCGAAGCGCTCGGGTTCGAGGTTGAGCCCTGAACCCGCCGGTTCGGGGCTTCGGCGCGAAGTCCTGTTACAGGCAGTGGGTCGGCCTTGGCAGCCCGGCGATCTTGGCTGCCAGTTTGGCCGGACTGCCGGGGAACAGCCGCAACAGGTACAGGCTCGTACCCTTGTCGGCGCCGAGCGTCTCCCGGGCCCGCTTTACCAGGGGCCGCATCGGGGGACTGATCTCGTGTTTTGCGTAAAAGTCTCGCAGTAACTCTATGATTTCCCAATGACTATCTGTCAACAACACACCGTTGGCCCTGGCGATCCGGCGTGCCACGTCCGCATTCCAGTCCGACAGGTCGAGCAGGTAGCCTTCCTTGTCGGTTCTGAACCGGCCGGGTCTCATGCGCATCGCGTCAGCGGCTCCAGGTAACCACCGGTTGATGCCGCTCCACCAGTTCGACGAATCCATCGAATGAAACAACCTCGATGCCGGTCCCGATTCGACCGTTGAGGCCACGGGCCTGGAGATCGTCATCCAGCGCATGGCAGGGGCAGGGCGCCTCGATGCTGGTGCGCGCTGCGTAAACGCCGTCCTCGATCAGCAACAGGGCATCGGCGCCGGTCAGCAGCGGCAGACAGTCGGCCAGCGCAGCCGCCTTGTTGACGATGTGCAGGGTCGCCATCAGCCGGATACCACCGCGTCCTGGCCGGCAATCAGCTCCCGTTGCCCACCCGCGTCCAGGCGCTGTACGGCAATGCACAGATCGTCCTCCGCAATGCCGAGCCGCCGCATCGAGGGCGCGCAGACAAAGATCCGCTCGACGTCGTACTCGTGCAGGGCCTTGAGTACCTTGCCCACCGTACGCTGGCCCACGGCGGAACCCTGCTGTCCCTCGAGAAGCTGATAGACGCCGGCCCCCTTGAACAGGACGCTGACCTCCTGCTCGAATACGCCGGCCACCAGGACCGATTCCAGCGTCTCCAGGGCGCGCGCCGAGGCGTAAGGCGCCCTGGTCAGCAGAAACAGGATGCGTTTGCGCTGCATGGCGGTCAGGCGGCAAAGGTGACGAAGCGGTCGCAGGCGCTTATCGCATCGACCAGTTGGCCGAGTCCCGCGACGGCAAAGCGGCGATGCACCGTAGCGGAGGGCTTCTCATACCTGTCGCGCTCCTGCTCGTCGAGCATGCCGCGCTTCAGCGAGTTGGCGATACAGGCCGCCAGTTCGACGCCGTGCGTTTCCTGCAGCGCAACCCAGCCCGCGTGGATATCTTCCTCGTCCTGGGGCGGCACGCCATGGCTGCCCGCCGCCAGCACGCCCTCGTGATAGAAGAAGATGCGGTGAATGGCATGGCCCCGTGCCAGCGCGCGTTCCGCGAAACGCAAGGCGCTGCGCGAGGCCTGGGAAGCGTAGGGGGCGCCGTGCACGGCGATGGAGATGACCATTGGCGACTCTCGCGGATACGCGGAGGATTATAGCGACCTGTCCTGGGGGCGGCACAGGCGCGGCGAAAGCATGCGCAGGTTCAGGAAGGAGGGCAGGGCACTACCGGCGATTCGGGTACCGGCACCGCAATTGCGCGCGCCGTCAGCCCGCAAGCAGCCGTTCGCCGACGAATGCGAGAGCGAAACCCGGAACCGCGCCGGCCCGCATCAATTTCCGCAAAGCCGTTCGCAGGGAACGCCGTCGCCATCGCCGTCGAGGCGCGTCAGTCCGCACTGCCGGAGGAAGAACCGCGCCTCCTCGCATGACGCCATTTCCCGGCAGTAGGTCTTGGCTCCGCAACGGAAAGATGGTTTGGCCGGAGTCGAGCCGACATTCGCCGTCGCAGGCCGACGGCCGCCTCGCCGCCACTCCCAGGGCGGCACCCGTTCAGCGTCGGGCAGCGACCAGAGCCCGGCCTTCCGTTCCCTGGCCAGGCGTTCGTCTTCGAGCAGGAAGATATCGGAGGAGTACTGCCGATACACCCAGGCGTGGCCTTCCAGGATCATTTCGCGATTGATGTCGCGGTCGCCGAAATAGATGCGTCCGAGTAGCCGCCCGTAGCGGTCTTCACCTTCCGAGGCAATGCGCACCTGACGCTGAAACACCTTGTTCGCCAATGCCTGCCGCGCTCTGGCACTCCAGGGTTGCCCGCGTTCCGGGGTGTCGATCTCCGTGAGCCGCAAGCGCTTCTGCCCGCGCGTGCCCGAAAAGTCGCCGAGCACCGTTACGGTGTCGCCGTCCGCCACGCCGACGACAAGGGCATCGACGCAGTACACCGTATCGCACGGGTTCGACAATGCCTGCCCCGAGGTGAATGCGAGAAGCGGGAAGAAGAACCACCGCAGGTGTTTCAAGCGTCGATCTCGTACAGGCAATGAGGCTGTTATCCTACAGCCCGGTCCGATGCCTGTGAATCACGAGCAGCGGCCAGGACGTTCGGGCTTGATACGCCCCCGCGATATCGACAAGATACGCTGCCCCGGAGGGGTGGCTGAGCGGTCGAAAGCACTGGTCTTGAAAACCAGCGAGGGTAACGCCTCCCAGGGTTCGAATCCCTGCCCCTCCGCCATAGGCGCTTGGGATTTGCGGACCAGAATTTGGGGCGGGATCGATCGTACCCGATCTACCGCCCCAACGTGCCGTAAATCCCGAGGATTTCGGGCTTTTTTGGGCAGGTCTGGATTGGGTAAGACTTGCCGTTCGCGACTTGCCCGAATCCCGAGTGCGACAACTTCGGCTACAACGCCTTCGAGCACCATCCGTATGGCGACCGGCGAGTGCGGGGGCGCCGCTACCGGCGCAAGGAGTGCATGGGATTCATTGAGGCGGGTTTGATTACGGAAGCCGGCCGGCAGGTGGCGGGTTTTGCCGGGTTAGACGCGGTGATGCGCTACAAAGCACTCGCTCCGATTCTACAGATATCAATCGCTTACGATTTCAAACCGTCGAAGTCAAGAAATTTACAATGAAATCCAGGCCGCAGAAATTCGATCCGAAATACCAGCAGTTGGCAGAAATATCTTCTTTTTTTATTGTTACACGAACGCGCATATTCCAATAGAATTTGGCTATAATTTCTAGTGGTTATTCAATCCACAATCATTTGGGATGAAAGAGCTATGAGCAATTCTAATCTGCAGGCTAAATCCCAAGTTGCTCATGCTGTACGCGCTGCAGTACGCGCATCCCGCGCGGGCAAGGTAGCGATGCTGGGCGTTCCACTTGCTATCGCCTCCAATGCGTTCATACCTCCTGCCGCCGCGCAGGATGAAGCAGCGTCCGATCAGGTTCCCGGAAATAACGATGATGCGTCCGATGAGGTGATAGAGGAAATCATCGTTCGCGGAACAGTAATATTGCGGCACAATGAAGCATTCAGTGCTACCAAGATGAACATGGACCTGAAAGATATTGCGCAGTCAGTCACCGTTATCACGGAAGATCTCATTGAAATGGGAGATGTGCAGAAATTCCAGGATATCTACCGCCTCGACCCGTCGGTTGGTACCTCGCACAGACTCGACGATTTTCCCACCAATTTCTTCCGCGGTTTTAAGATCCAGGGAAACAACGCTATCCGGGTCGATGGCTTTCGTTTTCCGGGCAACGTAGAACTTGATCTCGCTACGTTTGAGCGATTCGAACTGGTGAAAGGACCGACCAGCGCTATGTTCGGAGAAAATTCCCTGGGCGGCACCATCAATGCGGTGACCAAACAACCTACGTCCGAGCGCGTAGGAGAAATCGGATTGGAGGTTGGCAGTTTCGACGCTTACAGGGCGGATATCGAGCTTGGCGGCGCCTTGTCCAGTGATGGACGCTGGCAATATCGATTGATCGGCATGTATCGGGACAGCGACACATACATCGACTTTGCATCAGATGAAGCGTGGGTCGTTGCACCGTCAATCGGTTTCGACTTGAGCGATCAGACACGAATTGTTGCCGCGCTCAACATTCAGAAACACGAAGACAGCCAACATTGGGGTACCGGGCTTCAGCAATTTTCCCCAGGCCAATACCGGCCCTTGCCGACCTCCCGTAAACACAATTTCGGCCAGCCATGGAACAAGCGAAAGATTGACGTAGCGCTGGGTACTATCAAGCTTGAACACGACTTCGACAATGGATGGACGCTTAGAGCCAATGCGCAATATTCCGCCGTCGACAAAGTTGCCGACCAATGCTCGGGCGATGGTCATTCAGACGCAAATGGCGTACTACCTCAAGGTTGCTGGACCTACTTCGCTGATGGCTATGATGACTTGTATGGTGGGGAAGTGAACCTAATCGGTGATGTCAGCATAATGGGTCGCGAGCATACGCTGTTTTTCGGTGTCGATTACTCAATCGCAAAAGAGGCAAACCGATTCGGTTGGGACTATATCGATGACAATGGGGACGGCATTGCGGCTGGTCGTCCTGCCGGCTTCCGTTTTACGCCTGCGCCTAGTGCCGTTCATCAGACATTCGACCACGAAGACATTTATTATATTTATGACCACATCTTTGAGACGCAGTATGCCGGTGTCACCCTGCAGGCGTTGCTGAATCCGACGGATAAGTTGCAGGTTTTGTTAGCCGGGCGGTTTACGTTTGACGACGTTATCGAACGGTCCGGCAGGGGGACCGGCACGGGGCCCGACAAGGTGGCATTGCCCGATTTGGATAACCAGCCATACAATCGTCAGGCGGGCAGAGAATTCTCGACGGAAGAGTTCATCCCGCAGATTGGGGTTACCTACGCGGTGACAGACGATGTGAACGTTTATCTTAACTGGGGTGAAACTTACGATCCGGATACATCGTTCCAGCAGGTAATCGTACTCGATCCCAACAACCCCAACGCCGGCGCCGGCATGCCTTTGCCCCCTGAGGAAGGGGAACAAATCGAGATCGGATTGAAGGCGGATGTCTTTGACGATCGGGCCAGTTTGACTGCCGCGATCTTTGATATGGACCGAACCGGGATATCCGAGCCGGACAAGGAAAACCCGGGATTCAGAATTCCGACCGGTAACCAGAATGTTAGGGGCGTGGAACTCTCTCTCACCGGCGATGTTACCGAGGCATTTAATATCTACTGGTCTGTCGCCTACCTCGACGCCGAATTCAAAGGAGCAAGCGATTTTGGCGGTCGAGATACCGCACCGAAAGGCGCACGTCCGGTTAACACACCGAGGTTTGCATCGTCCCTCTTTGCCAATTACGCATTCCTGGGGGGTCCGCTCGAAGGACTTGGCATTGGGATAGGATGGGTCTACAAGGACATGTACAGCGGTTGGGGTCGTGTCTCCTCCGGCGGAGACGCCGCTCGCGGCATCGATGCCCACCTGGGCGATATCAATGAAGTTGATGTTCGCATGCACTATGAAACCGGTAATTGGCACTACCATCTGTCGGTTTTTGATGTTTTCGACGATCTTTATTATTCAGCCGCCCGCCAAAACTACCGCTGGGGCGTCGCTGTCAATCCGGGCAGAAGATTCCGAGGCGGCGTCAAGTACCGGTTCTAGCGTTCGTGATAATATCGAAGAGTGCCAGTCAGACCTTGATCCAACCGCAAGAACGCAAACATTGGCGACATGGATATCGGCGCCCCGGTAAGAGAACTTGATGTCATCAAGAGTGCGCCGCCACTTGTAGGTACGGTGTTGCAGCTGCCGAAAGCGACCTGGCTCGAAGACCAGTCGCGCCAGGATAATTTTCGTGTGCACAGCCACACACAAAGCCTTGTGCTGTTGTTCTGTGACAGTGGGTGGCCTGAAATGCAGGTGGAAAAAATGTCTGCCTGGAGCTATTTGGCGAAAAAGGCCGTACCGGTCATGCGCGAAATACTCGATTCCTACTATGAGCGGGGCGGTATAATACTCAGGGCAATGGTCGCCAAACTCCTGCCGCATGGCACTATTGACGGGCATACCGATGGCCATCCGTCTTTTTCGTGTGCTCATCGAATACACGTTCCGTTGCTAACGAATCCGGATGTAATATTTCTCGTCGGCGGCAAGCAAATCACCATGGATGTTGGCAAAGGATATGAAATTAACAATCAACTGGTGCATCGTGTGCACAATGGCGGAGATGAAGATCGAATACACTTCATATTCGACTACGTGCCACCAGATAACATAGAAAGTATGCCCGGTGGCACAGAATAATTCTTGACGTTAAATTCGCCCACGCCAAAAACTCCTCTAAATCGTCTAGAATACCCGAGGTATGGCTACGCACTCTTCGGATGAACGGCAAAGAGAAGATTTGGATCGTGAGGTCTTTAACGCGTTTCAAAAACACAAATTTGGCCAATTTGATGAAGCATTTGCGATCTACTCGGATGTATTGCGCGCGATGCCCGAACATGAAGACGCACTTCACTACATGGGCTTGTTGGCGCAGCAGTCCGGAAAGTCCGAAGACGCGGTTAAGCTTATCCATCGATCGCTGGAAATTAAGCGTGAAAATCCCGACGCCCTGAATCACCTCGGACAGGTATACATAGCGCTCAACGACTACGGCACGGCCGAGCAGTGCTTTCGACAGGCGCTTGTTTACGATCGAAATCACTTTAATGCGATCAATAACCTGGCCAATTGCTTCAAGAACGCCGGCAACCTTGAAACGGCATTAATACACTACGAACGAGCCGTCGCAATTGAGCCACGGAGTCCAATCTGCGTTTTCAATTTGGGGAGTACGCTAAATGCTCTTGGCCGTCACTGGGATGCTGTTGAATGGTTGACCAAAGCGACGCAATATGAGCATGGCAACTACATGGCACATCACAAACTCGGGATATCCTTTGAGCAGCTCGGTAAGTTCGATGAGGCAAATGCCAATTTCCTGACTGCGTTGCGATATCGGCCGACTTATTACGAATCACTGGCGGCACTCATAAACTCCTCCGCATACGAATCCAGCGCGGCGCAAGCCGAAACAGCGCAAAATGCATTGGACGAAGGGGAATTATCGGACGAAACAAGAGTGAGGCTTGAGCATGCGCTGGGGAAGTATTTCGACAAGGCAGGCGACTATCACAAAGCTTTCGGTCATTTCCGAAAAAGCAATGAGATTCAAAAAATCAACGGCGAACCCTTTGACATTGAATTCGTCGTCAGTGTGTTCGATAAATATATCGAGTTCTACACCGCAGAGAACATTAAGCAACTTTCGCGCTTTGGCAGTAAGGACGAGCGCCCCATATTCGTCGTCGGCATGCCAAGAACCGGTACATCGCTAACGGAGCAGATTCTGTCCAGTCACTCGGGAGTGCATGGTGCGGGTGAATTAAAACTCATGCAACATATTGCCGCTCGACTCGAGCTACCGCTCGATCAGGGTGGTCTCGGCGGATTGGCGTCAGAGCCGCCACCATTGACACAGGAATCAGTGGAGTACTTAAGCAGAATGTATCTTGACGGACTGAACGACAAAAGTCCGGGCTTCGCCATACGTGTCGTCGACAAATTCCCGATGAACTGTGTTCACCTGGGCCTGATCTCAATCCTGTTTCCCCGAGCGAAAATTATTCATTGTCAACGGAACCCGCTGGATGTGGCTCTATCCTGTTACACGGTTTTGTTCAAAATGGGTAATGACTTCACGAACGACTTGCTGTACTTCGGTCAGTACTACAAGGAATACAAGCGATTGATGGCGTGTTGGACGGCAGTATTGACGATTCCGATTTTCGATCTGCAATACGAGGACCTCGTTCGTGATTCTGAGAAAATGATCAAAGAACTTGTCGCATTCTGCGATCTTCCGTGGGAAGAGGAATGCCTCAGTTTCGCTGCAAATCAGCGCGCCGTTCGTACACCGAGCAATTGGCAAGTCAGGCAGGAACTTTATGATTCATCCCTGAATCGATGGACCAACTACGAAGAGTTTTTGCTTGAGTTAAAAGAGTTGCTTGAAAGTTGAGGCGATTTTTTTGCAGATCAAATTTGTAGTATTCAATTGCCGAACTGATCCAGGTAGTCGGCGTGACGCCACAGGTCCTTCGCATACCCTTCTTTCGCAAGCCGCATTGCCTCCATCAGTTCTACCTGTGCCGCGATGACTCCTGGTTGAATGACCTGCGAGGTTGGCTGGGGCAAATAATTCATTCCGTTCAGGATACAAACCCAGCTACTGGGCGATGAAAATACGGTGCCCCGTCGTCGCATGGGAAAGTGCAATAATGACCTGGATAGTAGACTCGGAATCAGACCTGTCAGCATGGTATTGTATTTGACCTCTCGCCAAAACTCGCTGTCTTCGCGGTTCGTAAGTGCGTAGTGAATCGACAGAAAATCTCTCACCTCCTCCATCATCGTCGTTACATCGAAGTTAAACGCCCTGATATTACCGCCATTGAAAAAGCCTCCTCGAAGCGCATCGGCCAGCAGGACGACAGATTGATAAATGAAATGAAGCCCGGTTGATTCCAGTGGTTCGACAAATCCGGCAGACAAACCAATCGCCACGCAATTGTTTAGCCAGGTCCGGCGGTGTTTACCAATGCGCATATCCAGGTGGCGAGCTGAGATATCTTTCACTCGATCCTCACCGAGGTGGCGCCTGTATTCCAGCTCCGCCTGCTCATTGTCTTTGAATCCACTACAGTAAACGTAGCCGGTGCCAATGCGGTGCCGCAGTGGAATATTCCATACCCATCCGGCTGTCAGCGCTGTAGCCGTCGTATAGGGGCTCAGTTCGCTGACACGGTCTTCGTAGGGAACCTGCATGGCGATGGCTCGATCACAAAACAGGGAGTCTGAGTAACTGTCGAAGGGCTCCCCCAAGGCCTTGTCGATCAACAATGCATCAAATCCTGTGCAGTCGATAAACAGATCGGCGCTGACTTTGGCCCCACTTTTCGTATCGAGATATTCAATAAACCCGTTTTCGTGACAATGAACCTGTGTAATTTCATCGATGATGTGCAGAACGCCATTTGGTTTGGCGATTGTGTTTTTCAGATATTCGCCGAAAAGTCCCGCATCAAAATGGTATGCATAGCTCACGAATTGTTCTTGCTTGATATTGCCAACACGAAAACCATATTTGTCCGGCTTGTGATCCGGTGCACCAGCTTGACGGAATATCCGGTTCTGCTTGAGCAGGTCAACACACAGGAAACAGTCACTGTATAGCGAACTTCGTGGTTTTGGCGAGTGTGTTGAGTTATTTATATGTTGCCAGAAATGTGCCAGGTGTTGCTCTGACTGAAATTTCGGCAAGGATTCGAACGGATGCCAATAGCTGTCCCCCTGTTCGTGCCAATTATCATAGCGAATTGCGTATTTGTAAGAGGCGTTGCAAGCCGGCATCCACTCAGACTCTTTCAGGCCGAGAAAGCGCAGAAAAAAATTGAGTGTGAAGATTGTCGCTTCACCAACTCCGACTACTGGAATTTCGGAGGATTCAATGAGTGTGACATCTATTTTCGGTAACGACTTTTTGAGGTATGACGCCGTCATCCATCCGGCACTGCCACCGCCGATGATCGCGATTTCTTGAACTGTGCCGGCACTCATTTTAAAGATTGCTCGATAAAATCAATGGTCGATCAACTAGTTGTACGCGCCGCCCAGTATTACGGCATTCAGCAACAGCCGCGAAGTTCCTAGCGAATAGCCTCGAAATACCGGGTCGTTGGCGAAAGTGATGATCTGTCCGCGACCCTTGCGTTGCCGCGTCAGATATGACGTACCTGCGATATATCCAACAGCTTCCGGCCAGACCAGGCCTGACATCATCAATTCATCAGGTCCCGCATAACGTCCGACCAATTCTGCATCGGTGCCTGACAGCAAAGCATCCTTATCGCGGAAAAGCGCCGGAACTTTATCGCCAACGCCATAGGTCAGCCAGTGGCTCGGCTTCAGTTCGACACGCAGATAGGCACCACGTGGCAGGTACTTTCTGATGCCTGACGCCAGTTTGAATTTGTCTTCCTCGGGCAGAGCAAGATCGACGGTCCATTCGGCAAATGAACTGATATTCTCTGAAATTTTGAATGATTCAAAGTCGTCGGAAACAAATCGCCTGGCGACATCACTAATCACGGGTGGAAGAATCTTCAACGCTTGGGTGTCACGATTTAGCAATCCCTGAAAGTCATTCGAGATCGTTTCATGCGCGGAACGGCCAGCTATCAGCGGCGGATGGGTTTCAAACGCATCACTTCTCACTCTCATTGAGGCAATACCCGATCTTGCGAGCAGCAGGCTCGAACTGCCCATCGTGATCAATGTGCCGCCATTTTCGATCCAACGTTCCAAGCTCCCTGCTTTGACGGTGGCCATCAATCGATGATCGTCTCCATTTACCTCGGGCAATAACAATACTGAATACTTGGACAGATCGAAGTCATTCAGATTTTCGATGTTGAGCAAAGTCACTGGCGCCCGAATCGTCTCGTCCAGCAGATGCCAGATAGCGCCAAAGCTTGTGATAGACGCACCTGTGCCGCCCAGCACGGCTATATCGGCATGTTCCAGCAGGCTGAAATCATCGCCGCCCAGATCCGGACCACCTTCTGTTATCCGCGCACTCTGGGCACTCGTCAGATTGATTTCTCCTGCAGAGTACTCAGCATTCAAGGCGGACAATGCGTCAACCGATTGCTCCCTGCCTCGAACCAGGAACGTTCCGGCAGGATAGGACACGCCTGCATGCACAAAGGATTCCGTTCCAACACGGATTTTCAGACCTTTAACGAGCATACGCGCCGTCGCGTGCAGACTTTCGTCCGTGTAGATGTAGCCATAATTCGCCGGAGATTCCATTTCACGGCGATCGGGACGCAATGTCAGATCACTTGCGGTTTGCCAGTTGCCGCGGA
Source organism: Candidatus Azophilus sp. (assembly GCA_965220425.1). Lineage (GTDB taxonomy): Bacteria > Pseudomonadota > Gammaproteobacteria > Pseudomonadales > Azotimanducaceae > Azophilus. Next base: position 3,146,094 of record OZ244830.1, read on the forward strand.
GACTTGAGTCAGCCCAGTAGATCGACGCATTGAAGGCCAGCGGCAGCGACCAGGCAGTCACATCATAGATTTGCGTATCGTGTCCGAGGTCAAGGTTCCGCTTTTCCCTGGCCATAAAGTCGGCGGTCATCGGAACATGGTAATCAAAAACATTGTGTATCAGACGCGCCATCGACTGGCTGAGGTCGATCTTCAGGGTTCCAGGTGGCAGTTCCAAATCCTGTTGCCTGTCATCCCAATACGATTGAAGTCCACGCACCGTGATCTGGTTGCTTAAAATTTCGACCGTAATACCGAGCGAGGTCAATATGCGAAGCGTCTCGCGAGACTTGTAAGTATTGACAGGAAGCATGACCCAGGACTTGACCTCAGAGTTGTCGTCGCTTGCATTTCGACGTACCTGCGCCCATCGCGTCAGTAGGGTGTTCTTGTTGCGCGAGGCAGTAATCAGATTCGCCATCGAACTACGATAGTGATTGGCTACTGCCGTGTGGAAAGTCAGAATCTGATCTGTTGGTATTTGCACAGACAAGCCAGATGTTGCAGCCTGTTCGTACAGAATGGGGACGGCGCCAAAGTAGGCTGGCCATATATCGTAATACCCCGGATAAAAAACCTCGTTCCAGGCTCGCGTGTAATAATTTGCGCCTATTTCATCAAATGCGCTGCTGTGGTCTTTGGAAAAGTCAGCCCAGGATTGATGAACCTGATTTGGGAGAAAGGGATTGAGAGGTTCCGCGGGCACGGCAAACAGATAAGTGTCGTACCATTCGGTTTCATGGGAAGCCACATACAATTGCGGGTTGGCGTCGCGAATGGCATGCACACGTTGCCGCGATTGCGTTTGTACCTGGAAGACAGCATCCCTGTTCAGGTCGAAGAAGTAATGATTGCCGCGACCATTCGTCCAAAATTGGTTGTGCACGATATCCTGCGGGTCGTTCGACGACTTTGACCGTCGGAATACATCAACATGCTGTAATGCGCGCGCCCGTCCATCCGGATTATACATTGGATCTACGTAGGTGATGAGTTTGTGGCGGATTTCCCGGATCTCGTCGTCCTCACCCGCAATCAGTCGAAACGCCAGCATCACTGCAGCGTCCGATGAAGCAAGCTCGTCTCCATGGATACCATAACCCATCCATGCTACCGCTGGCGTTGACTCAGTTAACGCAGCGCTGTCCTCTGCGTTACTGCTGATCCGATCAAGCGCACCTTTTATTTTTGGCATCTTCTGGAGATTGTCGGGGTCGCTGATGACCAGCCGGAACAGCTCTCTGCCAGCAGGCGTCGCTCCGTATTGTGCGAATTCCGCACGGTCGGAATTGTTGCCGAGGTAGCGAAAATACAGAATCGCCTCATTGTGGCGAATTGCTCGGTCACCGATCTCAAAACCGAGGAAGTCTGCGGGACTTGAGATCGTGCTTTGTAGTTGGGCTCCTGACTCTTCGAGATCCAGGATGTAATAACTTTGATCAGCCAGGGCTTCTTGTCCGAATAGAAAAGAAACCAATAACAAGAAACAAGCGGTATTGTTAAAAAGGTTCATTAATCCAATCCCGGGAAGGTCGGGGTAATTCGGTGGTGAGACCTGTTGCTTTGAAAAGTTCTCGGCAAAGTAATTACCAGCCGGAGCCGGATTCAGGAAAATTATTTACTGCTCATTATAGCGAATGAGTCCTTTCACACAGGTCTGTACGCAGTCCGTTGTTCTGATCATCGTGCGATCTGCGGAAGTTTTTTCTTCGTTTAACCCCTCTGGCAAACAGTTCAACCTAAGTCTCAGCCAGTGTCGAAAATGCAGCTTAACGCTGCAACAATAACAAACCATATACCACTAAGAAGACGAAGTAGAATCCAGGAGCCGAATTTTGGTATTGAGTTCGAAAGAGTTGAGCGGCAACGTTGTACCGTTGCTGAAAGAGGCGGCTTTTCTTGCGGGCGATTGGGTTTCCGACACCGAAGCGACCATAGCCGTCTCAAATCCGGCAGATGCTTCGAATGTCGGTTGTGTGCCTAGACTCACACCCGCGCACGTCAATCATGCCATTAAGGCTGCGGTCAAATCATGGCCGGCATGGAAAGCGAAACGAGCAGACGAGCGTGCCGAAATTCTTCATCGTTGGGACGCGCTGATACGCGACAATCGAGAGTCTCTGGCTACTCTTATGACCCTTGAACAGGGGAAGCCAATCGCCGAGTCGAGGGCAGAGATTGATTATGCCCGATCCTTTATTGGCTGGTTTGCGGAAGAAGCACAGCGTCAGTACGGGGATGTAATACCGTCACATCTGCCGGGGGGCAGACTATTTGTCCTACGCGAGCCGATCGGCGTTGTTGCTGCAGTTACACCATGGAATTTCCCGTGCGCAATGGTCACTCGAAAAGCGGCTGCCGCAATGGCTGCCGGATGCCCGGTAATCGTCATTCCATCCAGTCGCACACCATTTTCCGCAATCGCGCTCGCAAAACTCGCAGATATGGCCGGAGTGCCGTCCGGCGTGTTGTCCGTGCTGACGGGAAATAATAGCGAGATCGTTCCCGAATTGTGCCGCAGCAACGATGTGAGGGCGCTGAGCTTTACAGGCTCGACAGAAGTGGGTCGTTTGCTGATGCGGGAATCGGCAGACACGATTAAGAAAGTATCGCTCGAGCTGGGAGGCCATGCGCCGTTCATCGTTTTCGAAGATGCGGATATTGATAAAGCGGTGGAAGGATGTATCGCCGCGAAATTTACAACCAGTGGGCAGGACTGCCTCGCTGCCAATCGCATATATGTCCATCGCGAAGTCTACGACACTTTCGCATCGCGGTTTATGGTTGCAACAGCGGGGCTCAAGGTTGGCGCAGGATTGGCAGAAGGAATTGATATTGGTCCGCTCATAAGCATTGACGCTGTACAAAAATGTGACTCGCAGGTAGCTGATGCATTATCGAAGGGTGCAACCCTGTTGTACGAAGGAGGCGTAAGGCAGCGTGGCACACTATTCTATTTTCCGACAGTGCTGGGTGATATTGACGAGTCCATGCATATTTACAGAGATGAAACATTTGGCCCGGTCGCACCACTGATTCCTTTCGACAGCGACACAGATATCGCAGGCATGGCCAACGATACAATTTACGGCCTTGCCGCTTATATTTACACAAGCAATGTTACGCGAGCATGGGGCGTGGCCGAGGCGCTCGAATATGGCATGATTTCCCTGAATACGCCCAAGATGACCGGCCCGCCAATTCCCTTTGGCGGATACAAACAATCGGGGTTGGGGCGGGAAGGCTCACGCTTCGGGCTCGATGAGTTTTCGCAACTAAAATACTTTTGCTGGGGCCAGGATTAGACATGCACGCACAAAAACCAGACATGATTTCCGCTTCGCTCGAGGAGATCGATCAGCATTCGATCATTCACCCGTTCACCAACCTGCGTCAGTTTAGCTCAGGAGATTTGGGTGGGCCACGAATAATAAGTGAAGGAAGTGGCGTTAGAGTAACGGATCAACACGGCAAGGAATACATCGATGCATTCGGCGGTCTTTATTGCGTCAACGTCGGTTACGGCAGGCGCAAGATCGCGGATGCGATTTACGAGCAGGCAAAGAAACTTGCTTACTATCATGCCTACGCTGCAACGTCGAACGAGCCGGCAATTCGTCTATCGGAAAAAATTCTTGAAATGGCGCCGGCGGAAATGAGCAAGATATTTTTTGGCCTGTCCGGTTCTGACGCGAATGAAACGCTGATCAAAATCGTCTGGTACTACAACAATGTATTGGGCAGAAAGGACAAGAAGACAATCATTTCCAGACACCGTGGGTACCACGGTGGCACTGTCATGTCCGGCAGCCTGACCGGACTACCGGTATTTCACAAGGCATTCGATCTCCCGGTTCGACGCGTACTGCATACCTCGACGCCACACTATTACTGGGGTGCTGAACCCGGTGAATCCGAACGGGAATTCTCCGAGCGTTGCGCCCGGGAACTGGAAGAAATGATCAATTCCGAAGGCGCCGATACGGTGGCCGCATTCATCGCGGAACCGATGCTCGGCACTGGTGGCCTTATCCCACCACCGGAGGGGTACTGGCCCCTCATTCAGGCTGTGCTGAAAAAGCACGAAGTTTTGCTGATCGTCGACGAAGTCGTATGCGGATTCGGCCGAATGGGCGCGGCATTCGGCTCCGATTACTATGACATCAGGCCCGACCTGATGACCATAGCGAAGGGACTGACCAGCGCTTACCTGCCGTTATCCGGCGCCATCGTTGGCGAAAAAGTCTGGGATGTCCTTGAACAGGGTTCCGATGAATTCGGGCCTTTTGCCCATGGCTACACGTACACGGCACACCCACTTTGCGCGACAGCCGGTATTGCCAATCTTGAGATTTTGGAGAACGAAGGGATTATCGACCATGTGGCCGAGGTCAGCCCCTATCTCCTGGAGGCACTATCTGAACGACTGAGCGACCACCCATTCGTCGGCGAGGTCCGGGGCGATGGCATGCTGGCCGCAGTCGAATTCGTTGCAGATCGCGAGAAGAAGACGAGATTTGATGCAAGCGAAGCGATTGGCGCAAAACTTTCCCAGGCATGCCTCGAACGCGGCCTGATTTCACGGGCGATGCCTCACGGAGATATTCTGGGGTTTGCACCGCCATTAATCATCACTCGTGCCGAGATAGACCAAGTTGCGGATATCGTGCGCGACGCTGCTTTTAACGTCTGGTGGTCCCGAAGAATGACATAGTCGGAAGCCAAGAAATCGATTAGACTTTCAGTTGGAACGATAACTTACGAACTGAAAATGACTCTCGATCGCTACGACATCGCCATTCTCAATGTACTGCAGGAAAACGGACGCATCAGTAAGCGCGCTCTCGCCGATAAGATCGGTCTGTCCGTCAGTCCGTGCTGGGTACGGATGCGAAAGCTCGAGGACATGGGCTATATCCAGGGATACCACGCAAATCTCGATTTCGACCGAATCGCTCGCTTCTGTTATGTCACTACAACAGTGCGGCTAGAGACTCACCATGCCGCCGATTTCAGACGATTTGAAAGGGCTATCAAGGCGACACCGCAGATTGTGCATTGTGAGGCCGTTATCGGTGAGATCGATTACATACTGAAATTCGTTACGACCGACATCGATCACTATCAGCAATTGATTGAGGAACTCCTTGAGCAGGACGTCGGCATCATGATGTATTTCAGCCACGTGCGCAGTAAGGCAATCAAGGACAATTCGGGTGATTTGCTCAACGTCCTGCTGGAGGAGATGGCCGAGCAGCATTAGCGCTACATCTGCAACGTATTCTTCACGTAACAATCCACGATCCTGAAGGCCCAGCACCTCGGCTGACAATGAGGTTGCAGCGCGTACCGCGAGTTCCATTGAGATGACATTATTATCCTGCACATAGTCCCGGATCTTATGCGGAAAGGCCCCATAGCTCCGCGGATGCGGCAAGCCGTCGCCGAAAACCGGGTTTCCACCATCGGACGATGTGCAGAGTCAAGTTCTGGACATGAAGCGCTCGACATCGTCCCGTCATTGTTGTCAGGTCACGTCCGATGCGCGCCACAAGGTCGGAAAAAAGTCACTGTTCAGTTCGTCGCCTTCTGCGTGGCCGAACGCCTCGAAGATTTCTCTTTCGGCAATCGCCCAGTCGCCGCGATAGCAAATGCGTGCGTCCTCGGCTGCCATGCGCAAGGTGTAGCGGCTGTGCGTTTTGGAGCTTGGGGTTCCCGCAGCGGAACCGTGCAGCGTGCGGATATCGAACACGATGCAGTCGCCCTCGTTGACGTCAAAGGAGACGATATCGTATTGCTCGCGATTGGCATCGATGTCCGGCGGCGGTTCGTAATATTTTCCGTTCACCCACTGCGGTTCGGCTGCCGGCTGGTGGTCCTTGAACCAGACCCGCATGAACAGCCGGTCCCACAGGTGGGATCCACGTACGAATTGTACGCCTTCGTTACGCTCGGCCGCTTCGAGTGGCAGCCATAGGACACAGATGGTGCCGTCGAAGTCGAAGTATGAAATGTCATGGTGCCAGGGCGCCCTTGCGCTCGCGCCGGCTTCGCGCAGGAACCAGTTGTCCATCACGAGGTTGACGCGCTTCGCACCCATGAGCTCTGCGCCGATGCGTGCCGCCGGCGACGACCTGACAAAGCGCTCGAACTCCGGAAATTCCGACCAGACCCAGAAGTCCTCGCAGTAACGTGCAGCAGAGGATCCTGCCGTGCGCGCTTCGAAGCGCGGGCTCGGCGCGGCCATGTTTTTTTCTATACCCTGTCGCACTGACGCCAGGCACTCGGCATCGAAAACGTTATGCAAGTGAACGACACCATGTCGCCGGTACTCGTCCACGTTGGCCTGGCTCAGCAACGAATCATGTATCTTATTGTTGTTCAAGACTGTCCCCGGCCCAGGCGACGTGTTCGTTGTGGAGACGGAAGTCACGATCCGGAAAATACTTGTGCAGCCGCACGTCGCCCGTCCGGGCATGGCCTTCCATGCCTTCGAGCCGCGAGATGCGTGTAGCCACCGGCGCACACCACCCAACACGACCAGATCAACTTCCAGAGCCGTCGCGGGAACCCAGGGACGGCTCTTTTCCCGTGGCGATGTCCGGCGCGGAAATATCGCTGGGCGGCAGTGCGCTCCTTAACGATTCGACGGCGGCCGCGGAGATGCCGGTCTGACCCAGATACAACCGCCTGATCGACTGCAAACGCGACAGGTGTTCTACGCCCTTGTCATCGATCTGGGTTCCGAAGAGATTCAGGGACTCGAGATTCAACGATGCCAGATACCCCAGCGCTTCGCCGGGAACGACCGAGTGGTCGAGACGCAAGCTCTCCAGCCGAGTGAAGTCCTCGATCGCCGCGAAGCCGTCGTTCTCGAATACGGAGTTTCCGAGATCCAATTCGCGAACGTATTCTGCGATGGGTAGCAGCGCCTGCAGCGCCTGGCCGTCCATCGGGCGCGTGATATTCAGCGTTTGTACCGCCAGTCCGTCGGCCGGATTCTGCGACACGGTTTGTACGTCAATTCCGAAACCGGCCTTCAACAACGCTGCTTCCCTGGCGATGGCCTCCGGGTCATAGCTGGGGAATTGGGTTGATTCTCTTTTGGCCGTGGCAATCAGGTCGTCGACGATGATCGCGATACTCGGCGGATATTCGGCAGCCGTAAGATCGTTGATCGATGGGCCATCCGGCGCTCCCAGATCGATCCACCAGGTCAACAGCTCGATCTCGGATTGCTCTAATGGGTCCCTCTCTGCAGGCGGCATCGCCTTTTTTTCGGTTCTCGCAAGCGTGATCCGGCGATACATCTCGCTCTGACCGTGCTCGCCCGGCACGACGGCGGGTTTGCCGCTTTTGCCGCCGCTCAGCAGGCTCTCCCGGCCGGCCATGCTGAATTCGCCTTTGAACTTCTGGTCATTGTGGCAGGTGACGCAGCGTTCCTCGAGAATCGGCTTCACGATGCCGGCAAAGATATCCGAGTCGTAGTCGAGGGGAATCGTTTCTCCTGTATCGATATTGAGCGCTATCTTGACGGCATTGGGTAATCGTGCCGTCAGGTAGCCCTCGCCTTGTGTCAGCGTGCCGCCGAGATGTCCTGCAACCGTTACAGCGAGAAGCGCGACAACGAGCATCGTTTCGTAAGCATATTTCGGCAGGGCATGGGTCTTGCGAAACTCCCTCAGGAGCAGGGCCGCGACTGCAGCACTGGCCGTCGCTATACCAAACCACATATGATTCTTGACCAGGGCGCCCGCATATCCATCGGCTGCGGCGAGAAAAAAGCCCAACGTTGCTGCAATGACCGCGGACACTGCGGCAAGCAACAGAATCAGGCCGGCCGCGGTCGCCATGTTCCGGTATTGCCGGCGCAAAGCGATGTACTCGAGCAATGGAACGAGCACGAGCCAGGCGATCGGCAAGTGCAACACGACGATATGGAGGCGACCGATTAACGCGAACAGCGATGGTCCCTCTTCGCCGTTCAGATCGGCCGTAAACGGCAGAATCCAGAGATATGCGAGTATCAAGGCGCCCGTAACGACCAAAACCCGCTGCCGTTGGGGCAGATTCCGATAGCGGCTCATCCGGGCGGTGGACGGCATGGTCCACCCCTTAGCTCAGAATGCCCTGGACGACATGCGCTTCTTCTTCGACACCCGTCAATCGTGTGTCCAGGCCGCGGAACTTGACCGAGAACCTCTCGTGATCGATGCCCATCTGGTGGAATATCGTCGCGTTCAAGTCGCGGATATGAACGGGATCGCGCACGATGTTATAGCAAAAGTCGTCCGTTTCTCCGTAAGTGGTGCCGCCCTTGATGCCCGCTCCGGCCATCCAGGTGGTAAAACACAGCGGGTGATGATCACGGCCGTAATTAACCCACGACAAATCACCCTGGCTATAGATCGTGCGGCCGAACTCACCGCCCCAGACGACCAATGTGTCTTCCAGCAGGCCGCGCATCTTGAGGTCCTGAATCAATGCGTAACAGGCCTGATCGATATCCCGGCACTGGTTCGGCAAATCAGTGCTTAGTCTGTCGTGATGATCCCAGCCGCGATGAAAGATCTGCGTACATCTCACGCCGCGCTCGGCGAGACGCCGCGCCGTCAGGCAGTTCCGCGCGAACGTACCAGGCACATGCACGTCGGGGCCGTACATATCCAGCGTCGATTTGCGCTCTTTGGAAAGATCGGTCAATTCGGGGACAGATGCCTGCATTCGAAACGCCATCTCGTATTGCGATATGCGCGAGTGGATCTCCGGATCACCCACTTGCTCATACAGCCGCTGATTCATTTTCTCCAGTCCGTCGAGCATGGTCCGTCTTGTCCGGGCTTCGATGCCCGGCGGGTTGCGAAGATACACGATAGGATCGCCCTTGGATTGAAACGCGACACCCTGGTGCTCTGTCGGCAGGAATCCGCTGCCCCACAATCGCGTGTACAGCCCCTGCGCATCGAGTTTGCCGGTCCAGCTGGAATTCAGGACAACGAATGCCGGCAGGTTCTCGTTGTCACTGCCGAGACCGTAGCTTAGCCAGGCGCCCAGGCTCGGTCGGCCGGGAATCTGGTCGCCGGTTTGGATATACGTAATCGCGGGATCATGATTGATCGCTTCGGTCCACGTTGAGTAAATCAGGGCCAGATCATCTACCGTCCTGGCGGTGTATGGCAGCAGTTCGCTCACCCATGCGCCGCTCTCCCCGTGTTGTTTGAAGTCGTAAATGCTCGCGGCAATTGGCAACCTCGCCTGCTCGGAGGTCATCGTCGTCAGTCGTTGACCGTGACGTATTTCCTCCGGCAAGTCCTTGTCGTGCCAGATGCGCATGTACGGCTTGTGATCGAACAGGTCCATTTGAGACGGCGCGCCCGCCATGAAGAGATAAATGACCCGTTTTGCTTTCGCGGGAAAATGTGGTGCGCCGAGTGCGCCGCGACCACCCGCAATACCCGCAGCTTTCGCTGTGCCGAAGTTGCCGAGGGTGGCCAATGCAACGCCACCGAGCCCATACGCGAGTTTGCCGAAGAACTGGCGCCGCGTTTCCAGCTTTACGTAATCGATTGTCGGTCGTGGTAATGACAAGATGGCGTCTCTCTAGGGTTTGGTAATGAGTTCATCCAGGTTAAGCACCTGGCTCGCGACAATGGTCCACGATGCCAGTTCGGCACTGTCCAGGTCGCTGCGCCACTCGGATTCACCGACGTTCAAAAGCGCAGTCGCGGACGCCGGTTCGTCCCGATACGTCGTAAAGACCTCGTCGTAGGTGCTCCGCAAAATGTCGACCATCTCCTGATCCGGATCACGACCAAGCGCATACTCGAGCAGATACTTGAATTTGTTCACCGCATCGCTCAGTAGCACGCGTTGCCCGAGATTGCGCGCGGCCTCGACAAATTGCGGGTCATTCAGCAATACCAGGGCTTGCAATGGCGTATTGGTGATTTCCCGTCTCATTGCACAACTTTGACGGCTAACTGCATCGAAGATCGTCATCGACGGCGGGGCCGCCGATCGTTTTTGAAACGTGTACAGGCTTTTCCGATAGAGTTTCTCCCCGTGGTCTTGCTGGAATATCTCGGTATTGCTCTCTATCAGAGAGACTGCCTTCCATACGCCATCGGGTTGATAGGGCCTGACGGGCGGCCCCCCGAGTCGATCGACCAGCAGGCCGCTGAGTTGTAATGCCTGATCGCGTATCACTTCAGCATCGAGCCGGAATCGCGGTCCGCGCGACAACAACCGATTGTCCGGATCCCGCGCCAGGCGCTCCTGGTTCACGGAAGAGTCCTGGCGATAGGTGGATGACATCACCAACAATTTGTACAGGTGCTTGACGTCCCAGCCGCTGTCCATGAATTCCACTGCAAGCCAATCCAGCAGTTTGGGATGGCCCGGCGGCTCGCCCTGGCTGCCGAAGTCTTCCGACGTTGCAACGAGTCCGGTGCCGAACAGCTCCTGCCACATACGATTGACCGCGACTCTGGCGGTCAGCGGATGCGCCGGGTCGACCAACCAGTTTGCCAGGGACAGACGGTTAACGAGCTGTTCATCGGGCAACTGAGGCAACACCTCCGGGACTCCGGCCGTCACTTTTTGGCCCGGGTTGTCGTATTGGCCGCGAATCAGGACGTTTGCTTCCGGTATCGAACCCGTTTTTTCTTCCATGATCAGGGTAACCGCAGACCGGCGATCGACCGCGGCCAATTCGGCTCGCAATCCCCTCAGTTCACGGGCCAATGCCAGGCCGGTCGGCGACAACTGGCTGGCATGGTAATTCTGCCTGATGTCCCGCTCCCCATCGGCGACGGCCTGGCTTCCGCCGCGTCGAAGGTACGGTGCCCGATAAAGCTGGCGAATTTCTTCATTGCCCATGACCTCGTCAAATACGCGGACGTCCTGGAGTCCCACGTAACCGGCCGGCTCTTTCGGGGGTGTCAAAGCGGGGTCGAGTATCCGCGCTGTATCCAGGCCGCCTATGACCAGTTCGCGGCCGACCGGCGGGGTGGCCGCGTGTTCCGACACGTCGAATACCTTGGTCCCGGCAGTCGTTTCGACCGGCTCACCGTCGACGAATGCACCGAAGCCACCCGGGGAGCCCGATCCATTGTAAGTCAGGACCACATGATGCCAGGCCTCCTTGTCAAGGCCGTTTTTCGTCCGGGCGTGCGCATAAACAGCTTCATCCGCGTACAGCTCAAGGCTTATTTCGCCGTCTTTCTTCATGGCGACAAACCAACCGCGGTCGAACACAGCTGTCGGGCGGCGGCGCACGGTCCTTGCCTCCAGGTCGAATTTGCCGATCAAAGCGTGAACGCCGGTTTCTTCTTTCGGCCGGCGTACCCAGAGGCTCACTGAAAAACTGTCGTTTAGCCTGAAATCGGCGGCGGACCCCAATGTCGCCAAGGTGTGGTTGGTTATGGCCAGAGCCTTTCCGTATGGACCGGCTATCCATTGAAAATTTCCGTTTACCTGTCCGGTCCACGATCCGAGGCTGTTCGCGCCGGATATGCGACGACCACTTCCCTCATCGAGCATGGCCTGGAACTCCAGGCTGTCCGCCGCAACCGGTATCGATGTGTCAATTTCCCCGCCGCCTGCAAGCCAGGCCGAATACGATTCGCCAGATTGCTGCTTGTGCTTCTCGATAAGCGCGTGTGTCTTATCCATCTCCGCCCGAATGTTTTCGCGGCGCTGATCAACGTCAGGCGAGGACACAATCAGGTAGGGCGGAGTGTTCGCAATGTTTTTGTCCATCGCAGCTTGTGTCGTATTGCGGAAAAACGCCGCGAACCTGTAATGGTCCTGGATCGTCAGTGGATCGAATTTGTGATCGTGACAGCGGGCGCAACCGATCGTCAGGCCCATCCATACGGTGGCGGTGGTTTCGACTCGATCGCTGGCATAAATGGCCAGGTACTCCTCGTCGATCGAGCCCCCTTCGCTGGTTGTCGGGTTCGACCGATTGAAGCCTGTAGCCACGAGTTGCGAAGTCGTGGCATCGGGCAACAGATCGCCGGCAAGCTGCTCAATCGTGAATTGGTCGAACGGCATGTTCGCGTTGAACGCGTCGACAACCCAGTCACGGTACGGCCAGATGCTGCGGTAGTTGTCCCAGCCCAGCCCGTGTGTGTCGCTATAACGCGCCGCGTCCAGCCAATAATGCGCGCGATGTTCGCCGTAGCTCGTCGATGCCAGTAATCTGTCGACGAGGCGCTCGTAGGCGTCTTCCGACTCGTCCGCGACGAACGATTCAATGGCCTCGGGCGTCGGCGGTAATCCTGTAAGGTCCAATGACAGCCGCCGACTCAGTACATGCTGGTTCGCCTGTGCCGATGGCGACAGACCTTCCTCGGCCATCCGGGCCAGGACAAATGCGTCTATTGGATTGCCGACCCAGTCGGCATCCGTGACGCCGGGCAGCGTCGGCCGCAGGAGCGGCTCGAACGACCAGAGTTGCTGCCATTCGGCGCCTTCGCGAATCCATTGTGCCAGCCACTGAATCTGCTTTTCCGTCAAAGTCTTGTGCGACTCCTCGGGCGGCATGCGTTCATCCGGGTCTTCGTGGGTAATGCGCTTGTAGAGTTCGCTACCGGCAAGATCCCCGGGAGAGACGGCTCGATACCCGCCGAGATCGGCGACAATGCCCTCTGGCGTATCCAGTCGCAGCTCGGCTTCACGAGCTTCTTCGTCCGGCCCGTGACACTGGAAGCAATTGTCCGAGAGGATCGGACGGATGTGCTGATTGAATTCGACTTTCGCCGGAGCTTTGCTGACAGCCAATGGCGGCTCGACCGGCGCGATTTTCTCAAGCTGCCGGTCGCTTGCAAGTTTCCAAAAGAATACGGCGGAGACGACAACCAACCCAACGGCGCTGATTGTCAAACCTCCCGTTTTGGTTTTGAGAAATTGTAAGTAACGCCTGAGTTCCATGCCTCCCTCAAATGTTTCGTATCGGCGTGTATTCAATGCTTGCTTGATAATTTGACTCTACGATTCGCGGCCCACTTACAAGAATTGACATAGGATCGCAACCGCTATCCGTCGGTTAGCGAAAGCCACGACACAATAAATTAGGCTACACCGCTGCTAGATCCAGAACGATTTTAGCACGCTGGCCGAGGACGTCTCTGGTCGAAAGCTTTTCTTACTTCTTCCGCAATCGAACAAAAATCTTGCAGAGCAGCACGAATCGAAAAGAAAGTCTTTTGGTTGATGTGCTCATCGGCTGAGACTTTGCGGCTCGGAGCGCGATTTGTCTCGCCACGCCGTGGTTTACCTGCGCCAGTCGTCGCTGGCGCAGGTCAAACAGAACACCGTGAGTCGGCGTCTGCAACAGGCAGTAGGGGGCCGTTCGACCAGCGGCTATGCTAGTATCCACGGTCGGCTGGCTGCGGGACCCATGCTTAGCTGGTTGAGCGGCCTCCGCCTGCTGGTTCGTCGAATCAACGTCATAGGAGAAATCTCGGTATGAGTACCCGACCTTGCGCACGGTATTTCACGGTTCTTCTGACGTGCCTCTTGTGGTCTGGCTCCACGGGTTGGACTGGCCAGGGGGACGAGCCGCCACGTCCGTTTGGTCCGCACGAAGTGGAAGTCGAATTTAATGTAATGGTTCCCATGCGGGACGGCATACGTCTCTCAACCGATATCTACCGCCCTGTGGTTGGCAACATCCCGGGCGAGGCAGCGCCCGATGAAGGTCGTTTTCCGGTGCTCCTGACGCGCAGCCCGTACGGAAACGGCTCCAGTCCCCAAACGGTAGAGAAATACCGTCGAATGGCCAGCCATGGATACGTTGTGGTCTTTCAAGACGTGCGCGGGCGGTACGACTCCGAAGGGGACTGGTACCCGTACATCCACGAGATCAACGACGGCTATGACACCCAGCAGTGGGCAGGCACTCAGGCCTGGTCGAACGGCAAGGTGGGTACGTTCGGTGGCTCTTACCTGGCGTCCGATCAGTGGGCGGCGGCACGCCTGCGTAGCCCGTACCTCAAGGCCATGGCTCCGACGATGTCTCCGTTCAACTACTACCACGACACCGCCTATGTCGGGAACGCGTTGTCGCTGGCGTCTCGCATTGGGTGGGCGGTCGATATCGGCGCACGGACCGGCCAGCTCCTGCCGCCCGACTGGGAAGAAAAGCTGATGCATCTCCCGCTCATCACCCTCGATCGCCACCTGGGCTGGAACCTGTCGCACTGGCAGGACTGGATCCAGCGTCCCAGCTATGACCGTTACTGGCGGGTAATCGACAACGAAGCACAGATTCCGGAAATCAACGCTGGCGCAATCAGCGTTGGGGGATGGTACGACCTCTTTCTCAAAGGAACCCTGGCCAGCTACACGGGGATGGTCGAAAACGGGAATACGGAAGAGGCCCGTCAGGGACAGATGCTCATCGTCGGACCCTGGCCGCACGACGTCAACCGACAGAAGACAGGAGAGATCGATTACGGTCCCGACGCCGTGATTGATGTCGACGGGCTGGAACGGCGATGGTTCGACTACTGGCTCAAGGGTGAGGCCAACGGCATCCTCGATGAACCGCGAGTGCGAATCTTCGTCATGGGCGAGAATCGCTGGCGGAACGAGAACGAATGGCCGCTGGCACGCACCGAGTACACGAAGCACTACTTCCACAGTCAGGGACACGCCAACTCGCTCAACGGTGATGGGGCTCTGAGCGTGGAAGAGCCCGATCAGCAACCCGCAGACTCATACGTGTACGACCCGAGCGATCCTATCCCGACGGTGGGTGGAAGCAACATGACGGTCACGCCTGGCGCCTTCGATCAGCGGAAAGTCGGCCGGCGTGACGATGTTCTGGTGTTCACGTCGGCGCCACTGGAAGCCGACCTCGAGGTCACGGGTCCCATCACGGTCACCCTGTACGCGGCCTCGTCGGCCACCGACACGGACTTCACGGCCAAACTCATTGACGTCTATCCCGACGGCCGGGCCTACAACCTGCAGGATGGAATCATTCGTGCGAGATACCGGGCGTCTTCGACAGAGCCCACGCTGATCGAGCCAGGCACGATCTACGAGTACACGATTGATCTCTGGGCGACGAGCAATGTGTTCAAGGAAGGACACAGGCTGCGGGTCGACATCTCGAGCAGCAACTTCCCACGTTTCGACCGGAATCCGAATACCGGCAACGCCTTCGGCATGGATGACGAAATGCAGACTGCGACCCAGACGATCTATCACAACAGTCAGTACCCGTCGCACATCACGCTGCCGATCATCCCTCGGTAGCCAGAAACCGCCACATCTCGTACACGCGGGCCCGCGTGCTCCCCTTGCCCGCAACGGCCAGCTATTCTGCCTACGGCCGAGGGCCTACTGTCTCTTGCGTCCGGTCCCGCACTTCACGAATAACGTAGGTGGGCTTGTCTTGTGACTCATGGGTCGTTCTCGATGACCATCGCCGGCATCCTGCTCGCCGCCAATAATCGGCACGTTGAAGTCCTTGTCTCCTCCGAGGTAGACGGTCGGCGTGCGAATCCGGTCGGCGTGAAAAAACGGATACGAGAGTCTGATCCACAGCTCCGGATCCTCCCACGGCGGACGGAACTCGTTGTCATACAGGAAGACGGTATTGGTCAGAGCCGTACAAGCCGAGCTGGTTCGCTGCGCCGACACCGAGGCGGTCGGAATCCGCGAGGCCGAGTCGAATGAGGTGATCGATACCCGCGATGACATCGTCTTTGTCCTTGTTGCCCCATCCCGCAAAGATCACCTAGCCGAAGGCCGCGCCGCGACCCGAGCTGCCGCGGTAATTGACTTGTACGACGACGTAACCATGGGCGGCGAACAGCTGCCGTTCGAAGTCGAAGCCGTACTCGTCGTACTGGCTATCGGCAGTCAGCGCCTTACTCTCTTGCGCTGCGGATCGTAGAACGCCTTTAATGACGCAACCGCAGGATACGATTCGCCAGCAATCTCGATGGCAAAGTCGCCGCTTGCCACGAGATCGTCGGACACTCCATCCGGCCAATGAACGTAACCCATGCCCACCGAACTGCCGAGTGTGAAACCAAAGGCTCCCGAGCTGATATAGCCAACGATGTCGCCGCCTAACCTGATCAATTCGTCGTGGAACAATAATGGCTCCGGATCTCTTAGCATGAACATGACAAGACGCTTTGTCAGTTGCTGTTCTCTCTGTTTCAGCAACGCTTCGCGGCCGATGAAGTCAATCGGCGAATCGAGCTTGAGCGTGAACCCGAGGCCCGCCTCCAGCGGTGTATCGGCCGGTGTCAAATCGAGCTGATATTCCCGGTACGCGCATTCCGAGCGAAGATGTTCGAGCGCATGGTAGCCCGCGGGTTTGAGATCGAATTCCTGGCCGGCTTCGAGAAGCCGCAAGCATATGTCGTACGCGAATTCGGTCGGAATATGCAGTTCCCAACCCAGTTCCCCAACGAAGGTAAGACGATTGACGATTACCCTCGCAAAACCGATATCGACTTCTTTTGAAGTTGCAAACGGGAATGAATCGTTCGAGAGGTTGGTATCCAATAAGTGATCGAGCAAATGACGAGACTTTGGTCCCTGGATAGACAACACTGCGTAAGCCGACGTTATATCACTCAATGTGACACGCAGGTCGGGCGAAAGAGACCGTTCGATCCACGCCTTGTCCCTCGGGTGGGTCGTCGCCGAGGAAACGATGTAATACGCATCCGCCGCCAGGCGATTGATTGTTATGTCCGTTTCCATACCGCCGCGCGCGTTCAGCATGTGCGTATAGACGATTTTCCCTGTCGGGACGTCAACGTTCCCCGAACACAAATTTTGCAAAAAGGCGCGGGCATCCGGTCCCTTGATCAAATGCTTGCCGAAGGAACTCTGGTCAAAAATCACGACGCCGTCGCGTGCCGCATGACATTCTTCTGCCGTGGAGGCATACCAGTTCGGTTCAAAGTATGAATATCGTGCTACGGGTTCCACGCCATGTGGCGCAAACCATAACGGCCGCTCCCAGCCCATTGCCTCACCAAATGATGCGTTCCGATCGGACCAGAGGCTGTGCAGCGCACTTTTCCGGACCGGGCGGCCTGCCTCCCTTTGCTTGTGGGGCCAGTGCATTTTGTAATGCAGTCCGATTGACTCTTTCGCCCGTTCTCGCAGGTAACTCACGTTGTTTTGAAACGGGTGAAAGCGATTGATATCGACGCCGCTCAGATCCATTGACGCCTCTCCTTCGATGATCCACTCGGCAAGCGCGCGACCTGCTCCCGGCGCAAATTCAACACCTTCCGAATTGAATCCGGCGGCAACAAAACAGTTACGGCAGGTCGCGACCTCGCCGAGCGCGAATAGCAAGTCCGGAGTGAAGCTCTCCGGGCCATTCATGAATGTCGAGATACCCGCATCTTCCAGCGGAGGAAGCATTTCCATCGCTTTGCGGTACGGCAATTCGAAATGATCCCAGTCTTCCGAAAACTCCATAAATTCCTGGTGGACCGGAAAATCCTCTATCGATATGGGCTTGCCCTGTGGTTCGAAAGAGCCTACCAGCAATTTTCCGGCGTCTTCCTTGACATAGATGTAGCCATCCGGGTCTCGCAATACCGGCAAAGTCGGTACAACGAACGGCAGCGATTCGGTAACGACGTACATGTGCTCACAAACATATAGGGGCACTCGTATGCCCAATTGGGCTGCCAGTTCGCGGGTCCATAGGCCGCAGGCCAGGATTAGCTTTTCGCATCGTATTTCGCGCCCAGCAGTAACAACGCGGAATTCTCCGCTCGTCGTATTCGCTATTTTTTCGACTGGCGATTTTTCGAATACGCTTACACCATATTTTTTCGCGCCGGCAATCAGCGACATCGTCGTATCGACGGGGTTGGTCTGCCCGTCATTCGGAATGAAGACGGCGCCTTCGATCAGATCACGATTCACATTCGGAAACAGGTCCGCCGCCTCTCGCGCGCTTATGATGTGAGCTTCTATGCCAAAACTTTTTGCGACTGAGGCCGCGCGTCGCGTTTCATGCAACCGTTCTGCGGTTCGTGCTACGCCCAGAGTCCCGTTCTGTTTGAAGCCTGTCGCCTGGCCCGTTTCCGCCCCGAGAGTCGAGTAAAGCTCCACGTTATATTTGGCGAGTTCCGTCATAGTGTGGGTCAGACGTGTTTGCATGATGAGACCGGCCGCATGCCAGGTGGAGCCCGAGGTCAGCTGGCTGCGTTCCAGCAGCACGACATCTGTCATGCCGTACTTGCCGAGGTGATAGGCAATGCTGCTTCCGACCACACCGCCGCCCACGATGATCGTTTGCGACGATTCAGGTAGTATTTTTTTCATCGCAAAACGCCGACGGACGAATTATCGCGTTTCGCTGACGCGACCAGTAATTCTGTTGATTGTGAGTCCCTTGAATATCAGTGCGCGCGCCAGCCGTATTTCGGGCCACCATGATAGAACTTCATAGACATGACGATTCCGTCTTGTTTGAATACTAGCAGACCTGTCGCGGTCGACATCGATCGAAAGCTGTTTACGCATCCCACATATTCGAAAGAAAATCTTGCTGGGCAACACAAATCGAAAAGAACGTCTTTTATCTTTAATCTATGTTATTTATACCACGCGCCGATTGGCCAACCCAATCGATCCCGATGATTCGATTGTAGGAATGTAGCCGGGCCTGCGAATTTGGATGGAGGAACAGCGATGAATATTCAATCTTTCTTTACCTGGAAATGCTTGATCCTGGTTTGCATGTTCACCGCCTGGAGCCCAGCCGGGGCATACGATCTGGACGGCGTATGGGCCTCGGAGGGCTATGGCCGAATCGTTGAGATCAAGAATGACAACGTCAGCATATTCGGTGTCACGAAAGTCAGTTGCGTGTGGCAAGAGGACAGGCCGCTGGATGAATTCCTGTCGCGCAAAAACCGGATAAACAGAAGCGAGGCCGATTGGTTCAGCTACTATGACGAAGGAGGCATTACCCGCTACGACTTTACGAGGCTCGACTCGCTGTCCGAGGCCTGCGTGTCGGCGAGAAATGCCGAACCGAATCCCGATCCGGAGTTCGATTTCGAGGTCTTCTGGAACAGCTTGGATGAAAACTATGCATTCTTCGACGAGCATAACGTCGATTGGGAAGCTGTGTATCGAAAATACCGTCCCAGGATCACACCGAGTACGTCGGACGAAGAGCTGTTCGAATTATTATCGGAAATAATTATCTTGCTGGACGACCGTCACGTCAGCCTGAGCGGTGAAGGTTTTCCGCGCCGCTATTCGGGACATCCCGGGACGCTGCTGAAGCTCCTCCAGAAAGAGCTGCCCGAAGATGAGGAGCCTTCGCGGGGCAAAATTATGGAAATTGCCAAGCCCGTAATCGCCGAACACTACCTGAAAGAGTCCCGCAAGGAAGCCGTTGGCGGCGAGTTCACCTGGGGTTGGGTTGCGGAAGAAATCGGCTACTTCAGCGTCGATTCCATGTGGTACGCGTCCGTCCTGGGAGAAGACGCATCGTTGCGTGACAGCCTGCGCCTGGTCGATGAGACGATGGACACGGTAATCAGGGATCTCGAGGGCGCGAAGGGTTTTATCGTCGATGCGCGCTGGAATGGCGGCGGCGAAGACTCGAACGCGTTGCATATAGCCGGACACTTCACGGATGACCAGTTGCTGGCTCTGACCAAGCGAGCGAGGAAAGGCGACGGACTAACGCCCGAACAGGAAGTGTTCGTTCCCTGGCATGCGATCGAGAAGTTCGCCGGGCCGGTCGTCTATCTCTGTTCAAGGGATACCCTGAGTGCTGCAGAGATATTTTCCATGGCAATGATGTCGATGCCTAACGTAACCAGTCTGGGTGAACCCACTGTAGGGGCATTGTCCGATACGCACAGTGTCTACTTGCCCAACGGCTGGCGCTTGAGGATGTCGAATGAAGTCTACAAAGCGGTGGACGGCGTCGTATACGAAGGCGTGGGTATACCCGTCGATATCCATTTGCCGCCTCCCGATGATGCGACGCTGGAGTCATATATCAGGCTCGGCATGGACGAGGCGATTGTGCTGTTGCAAGACAAATAGCCATAGATGAGAACGCGGGGGGAGTACGCATGAACGACATTTCTGTGTTGGTACAGAACGGAGCATCTGACAGGCGTTATAGTATTCTCGAATTTTGACGGCTGGGATCTGGTGCCGGAGATTTCAAGGAAACTGTTGCGAGAATCGATCACCACCTGACTAGTCATCATACGGCCACACCTCCAGGCCATGGATCTCATTGCAAGCATCCATGGAAAGATTGATGCTCTTGACAGTCCCACCGCCTTTCAGGTCGTGAACCGCAACTGTGGACGGTGATGATCCGGCGGCAATCAGATCATCTTCTAAACGACACAAACCCCGCGCAAAATGCGGGCGCGCTACTCGCTCGCGTACATTTGGTGTGTTGACAAAGTTTTTTTGCCGATATTTCGGCACAGAAAAACTTTTCGATTCTGAACCTCTTACGTATCGCACATGATCGCTGGCACTGTCATTGAATAATATTCCCTTTTTATACATTTGCACGTTGTGCGTTCCGCGCGGCAACGAAGCCACAAAATCCAGCCCCTGTTCGCGGAAACGGATGATTCGATCATGGCGCATGCCTGTCATCATGACAGCTCTCGAATTACAAAAAACGCTGTTGATGTGCAGTTCGGTTCGAAAGGGTGGACCGCCCTTACCCATTGGGTCAAATGTCCGGGCACACAATTGATTTCCCTTGTGTCGAATGTGCAAGCCCCACACAAACTTTTCCTTCCGGATATTGAAAACCAGAATGCTGTCATAGCCCGCTGATGTCAGAAACAGCTGATCTTTGTAAATCGTTATCTCGTGGCAATGTTTCAGGTATCGACTGCGGAAAGATCGCTGGATTTGGAACGATTTATCAAATACGAAAATCTCGTCGCTGGCAGCGATATAAATGTCGCTCCCGTCAAAAGCGATACCGCGAAGTCCCCGGTCGGCGCCACGACCCGTGAAGTCGATATCGTAGGAATCCCAATCGACCACGAACTCGGTCTGCTCGGTTTCCAGGTCAACAAGGTACACGCCGCCATGACTCTGCCCAGGTCTGGCACCGCGCACAACAGATGTCACAAGTACTTTTGGTAATGTCATTGGCACCTATCGGGAAGATCCACAAATGCAATGCTGGCGCAGGGGAATAATAGCAAAAAACAGGTTTGTCCATTGCAGATCAGACCGCCCTGATACGACTGATCAGTACGCACCAGCTCAGTGTCCGACACGCCGAATCGAACAGAAATTTACAATGAAATCCAGGCCGCAGAAATTCAA
Organism: Candidatus Azophilus sp.; assembly: GCA_965220425.1. Lineage (GTDB taxonomy): Bacteria > Pseudomonadota > Gammaproteobacteria > Pseudomonadales > Azotimanducaceae > Azophilus. The sequence continues at coordinate 3,167,472 of OZ244830.1, forward strand.
TCCGAAATACCAGCAGTTGGCAGAAGTATCTTCTTTTTGTTGCACGAACGCGCACATTTCAGTCGAATTTAGCTATAAATACTAGGATATCCGGACGGTGAAAACAAGATTGCAAATTTGTCGGGGGAAAAGAGCTATGAGCAATTGTAATCTGCAGGCCGAATCCCAAGTTGCTGATGCTGTACGCGCATCCCTCGCTGGTAAGGTAACGATGATGGGCGTTCCACTTGCTATCGCTGCAAGGCATTCTTGACTTCGACGGTTTGAGCCCTTAGCCGACGGATCGGATTTTACCATCGCACTGTTTTTGCGTAGGTTTTTTTCGGGGTTTTGTGATGTCGCGTTGTAGTGCCTAGCAATTTTTGTATGGCGGTATCTGTACTACCATGGCCCCATGTTCGTGCGTGTCAAAACCACGCCTAACAGCCCCCGCAAGTCCGTCCAACTGGTCCAGGCCGTGCGCGCCGACGGCAAGGTTCGCCAACGCATCGTGCGCCATCTGGCCTACCGGGTGCAATTGCAGAAGAAGCGGTGAATGTCGCCGCAAGCGATTTGCGACGCTTCTACCTGAAATCCCGGGATTGGAAGGGAAGTTCCTCACCGGTGAACCCGGTCAGCAGGTGGGATGCGTCTTCGATGCGCCCGGCGACCACATGAATCACCTTGTTCTCCCGTTCGACGACGCCTTTCACCTGTAGCAGGCGGCCTTGCAGCAGCGCCGCGCGGAAACGCTCGAGTACCGTGGCCCACACCACCAGGTTGACATTGCCGGTCTCGTCTTCGAGCGTCACGAACAGCACGCCGGTTGTCGTGCCGGGGCGTTGGCGCCCGGTCACGAGCCCGGCCACCTCCACAAACTGCCCGTGCCGGTAGCCCTCGAGATCCCTGGCGGTGCGGAAATTGCGCAGTTGCGGGCGCAGCAGTTGCAGGGGGTGGGCGCGCAGGCTCAATCCCAGGTAGCGGTAATCGTGCAGGACGTTCTCGGCCTCGCCCGGGCCGGGGAGGGCGACTTTCCCGCGAGGGGTACCCCCTCGCGCTCCCGGGCTGGGCCCTTGTATGCGAGGGGTGCCCCCTCGCGCTCCCCGGCTGGGCTCTTGTATGCGAAGGGTACCCCCTCGCGCTCCCCGGCTGAGGGCTCTACCGGTTGTATAGTCTTCCCGCTCCTCGGCCGCCTCCTGCAGCGGCAAGGGCCGATCGATAGCCGCCACGTCCCAGTGTGCCTGGTAGCGGTGCCCGGAAAGGGATTCGAGCGCCCCCGCGCGGGCCAGGAACTGCAGGCTCTGCCGGTTCAGGCAGGCGCGCCGACAGAGATCTTCGGAGTCGCGGAAGGGCTGTTGGTCGGCGATCACCAGGCCGGTCTCCTCCTTCAGCCCTTTCACCAGACGTAACCCGAGGCGCAGGGCCGGCTGCCCGCCGGGGCTGGCCGGCGGCTCGAGGCGGTGGTCCCGGTGGCTGTGCTGCACATCGGCAGGGCGCACGTCCAGGCCGTGCCGGCGCGCATCCTGAATGAGCTGCGACGGCGAGTAGAAACCCATGGGCTGGCTGTTCAGTATGCCGCAGTAGAAGGCCGCCGGTTCGTGGCATTTGAGCCAGGCGGAAACGTAGACGAGGAGGGCGAAGCTGGCCGCGTGGGATTCGGGGAAACCGTATTCGCCGAACCCGAGGATCTGCTTGAACACGCGCTGGGCGAAATCCAGGCTGTGGCCGCGCTCCGTCATGCCGTCGATGAGCCTTTTCTCGAAAGCCTCCAACCGGCCCCGCCGGCGCCAGGCGGCCATGGCCCGGCGCAGCCGGTCGGCCTCGCCGGCACTGAACCCGGCCGCCACCATCGCCAGTTCGATCACCTGCTCCTGGAAGATGGGTACGCCGAGGGTGCGCTCCAGCACCTTGCGCACCGCATCGCTGGGGTAGGTGACGGGCTCCAGGCCCTGCCGGCGGCGCAGGTACGGATGCACCATGTCGCCCTGGATGGGTCCGGGGCGCACGATCGCCACCTCGATGACCAGGTCGTAGAAATTCTGCGGCTTGAGGCGCGGCAGCATGGACATCTGCGCGCGGGATTCCACCTGGAAGACGCCAACGCTGTCCCCGTCCTGCAGCATGCGATAGGTTTCGGAGTCTTCGGGCGGGATATTCGCGACGGTCAGCCGGGAATCCTTACCGCCGCGGTAGCCGTTTACGGCGGTCAATGCCTTGCGGATGGCCGTCAGCATGCCGAGGCCCAGCACATCCACCTTCATCAGCCCCAGCGCCGCCAGGTCGTCCTTGTCCCACTGGATGACGGTGCGCTCCGCCATGGCCGCGTTCTCCACCGGCGCCAGTTGCGCCAGCGGCTCCTGGGAGATGACGAAACCGCCGACATGCTGGGACAGGTGGCGGGGGAAGCCCAGGATGGCGGGAACCAGCGCCTGGAACTGCCGGACGAGGCGGCTGTCGGGGTCGAGCCCGGCCTGCCTGAATTGCTCCCCGAGCCTCTTCTGATCGTCCCACCAGGCAAAGGACTTGGCCAGGAGATCGAGCAGGTCGGGATCCATGCCGAGCGCCTTGCCCACATCGCGGATGGCGCTGCGCAGCCGGTAGGTAATCAGCGTTGCGGCCAGCGCCGCCCGGTCGCGCCCGTAGCGTTTGTAGATGTACTGGATGACCTCCTCGCGCCGCTCGTGCTCGAAATCCACATCGATGTCCGGGGGTTCGTTGCGTTCGCTGGAGACGAAGCGTTCGAACAGCAGGTGCATGCGGGCCGGGTCGACCTCGGTGATGTGCAGGCAGAAACAGACCGCCGAGTTGGCGGCCGAACCGCGCCCCTGGCAGAGGATGTCCCGGCTGCGCGCGAACTGGACGATATCCTGCACCGTCAGGAAGTAGTGCTCGTAGTTGAGCGTTCGGATGAGTTCGAGTTCCCGGCGGACGAGTTTCAGGACATCGTCGGGTACGCCGGCCGGCCAGCGTTCGCGGGCGCCGGCCAGGGTGAGCTGTTCGAGGTATTCGAACGGCGACAGGTGCGGAGGCGCCAGTTCCTGCGGATACTGGTAACGCAACTCGTCCATGGAAAAATGGCACAGCCCGGCGATGACGGCGGCTTCGTCGAGGAATTCGGGGGCATAGAGTTCCTCGAGCGCTGCGACGGGCCGCAAGGTGCGCTCGGCGTTGCAGAACGCGGCGCCGCCCAGTTCGGCGACCGGGGTCTTGAGGCGGATGGCGGTCATGACATCCTGCAACGGCTGCCGCACCGGCTCGTGGGTGTGCACATCGTTGCAGGCCACGATGGGCAGGCCGAGCCGCATGGAAAGCGTGAGCACATGGGCCGTCCTGTCGAGGTCGCAACTTTCCCGGAAAAGCTCCAGGGCGACCCAGAGCCTGCATCGCTCGTCGGGTTGCATGCGAGGGGTGCCCCCTCGCGCTTCTTTTCTGCGAGGGGTGCCCCCTCGCGCTCCCCGGCTGAAGGGTCCAGACCGGGGGGCGGCGCCAAGGCGCTCTGGTGCGGCAGACGAATCGGCTGTCGCGGGCGCAAACAGGGCCTTGATGCGTTCGCCGTCGCTGACGAGAGTCTGAATGTCATCCAGGCACGGCGCCCAGAGCGCCAGACAGGCCTTGAGACCGTAGCGGAGATCCCCAAGTTCCGCCCGGTATTCGCCCTTGGGCGAACGCCGCCGCAGCTTGGTGACGAGCGCGGTAAGCTGGCCGTAGGCGCAACGGTCGGGGGCCAGCAGGACGAGCTTGCCGGAGGCATCGTCGAGCCGGAACTCGGCGCCGGCAATGAGCTTGATGCCGTGCTCTTTCGCCGCCATGTGCGCCTTGACGAGGCCGGCGAACGAGCACTCATCGGTGATCGCGATGGCCGTATAACCGAGTTGCGCGGCCCGCGCAACGAGTTCCTCCGGATGCGAGGCGCCGCGCAGAAAACTGTAGTTGCTCAGGCAGTGAAGCTCCGCGAAGGCCCGTTGCACTTGCCCGCGCCCCAGGCTTCGCTCAGCCAATCCCGGCCGCGGATCGTCAACCGAAATAGCCATGCAGAAACCACCGCCCATCCGGACCGACAAACGCCCAGCCCCGCGCACCGTTCCCGTACCGGATCACGTAGTAGTCGCGGGCCTCTCCGTGTACCCACCAGCCGGTCTGCAAACGCTCAGGACCACGCAGTATCTCGAACCCCTTCCGCTCGATACGCCGGGGCGAGCCGAAGAACCACAAAGGACGGTTGATCACGCCATACCGATCCGGCGGATCCCCGGTCCCGCCCGTATGGCGCCGCCGCCAGGCCCACTCGGGAACATGCTGCCCGGTGACGGCGACACCGGAACAACCTGCCTCACCCAGGTGAGCCGTGAACCGGTCGATCAGTTCGGTTGGCGCGCCGTTTTCCTGCGAGGGGCGCCCCCTCGCGCTTCTTTTCTGCGAGGGATACCCCCTCGCGCTCCCCGGCTGAGCTTTTGTATGCGAGGGGTACCCCCTCGCGCTCCCCGGCTGAGGGCTCCGAAAAAGTTTGAAGAGCGCTTGGCTGCGCGCTGTCCAGGGCGCCAGGGATTGCGCTTTCAGGCCGATCTCGAGCACGTTTTCCGGCAGGTCGGCCCGGTTCAGCGCCAGCCGGACGACCTCGATGAATTCCGCCTTGCGTTGCCGGGCCGCCGCGAAGCGCACCGGCAGGGAGACCCGGGCCGCCGCCTCATGGGGGGCAAAATGCCAGAGGAGGCGGGCCGCGCCGAGGCGGCGGCCGATGAGCCAGTGCTCGAGTTCGGCCAGCAGGCGCTGCATCGGGAAGAGCAGGGCGCCCTTGTCCGTGATCGGGTCCAGCAGATGCAGACTGCTCGCGAACACCGGCGCCGGCTCGATGCAGCGCCGCGGGTCGGGCGCCGCGCCGGTCAGGCGTTGCAGGTAGTTGGTCAGCCCGGCGCCGAAACGCTGCCCGAGTTCCGCCTCCGGCAGTTGCAGAAGCGGCCCGAGCGTTCTGATACCCATGTTGGACAGGCTTTCCACCTCACTCTCGCCGAGCTCGGTGTGCGCCAGCGGCACATCGGCCAGGCGGGATGCGCCGGCGCGCGCCAGGGCCAGGACCGCCGAGGGCGTCGCTGCCGTGCGGAGCGCCGCCGCATGGCCGAGATCGCGGCAGAGGGCGGCGACCTGGGGCTGCCACGCGTTCAGGTCTCCGAAAAGCCTGAGGCTGCCGCCCGCCTCGAGCAGCAGGCCGGATGCGGTCTGCGTGCCCTGGGGCGGCTCGAGACTCACCCGGGAGGTGAAGCGGTAACACATCTCGGCCAGAAGCCGCAGGCGTTTCAGTTCCCTGCCCGGATCGCGCCGGTAATGGACGAGCTGCGGGCAGATGCCATGCGCCGTGGCCAGGGTGCTTTGCAGGCCGATGCCGGCTTTCAGCGCGGCCCGGTTGCCGAGCACTACCCGGCTGCCGTCGACGAGTACCGCGGGCGTCTGGGTGTTCTGGCCGGCCTGGTTCACTTCCAGGGCGAACATCGGCAGATGTACGGCCAGCCAGAGCATCAATGCAGGGTCTGCATGCGGGGGGTATGCCCTTCGCGCTCCCCGGCTGAGTCTTTGTATGCGGGGGGTATCCCCTCGCGCTCCCCGGCTGAGGGCTCCTGACTGCCGGGTGCATGGCGCGCCTCCGGCGGCAGGGGCGCGTCACTGTCTTGTACGGGCGGCGTTTGAAGGCGCCGGTCCGGCCGGCCATGCCGCCAGAAAGCCAAGTGTTTTTGGATATCTACCATGTGGAGTTGTGAATCTACTTGAACATTCAACCCGGGCACCGGCCAGCCGCCGCGCCGTTTCACGATGGAGATGCCGAGTTCGCCTCGCGCGCCCGGCTCGAGCTTCAACCTGAGTTCGGCCATGGAAGCGCCGGCCGCGGCCGCTTCCGGCCGGAACAGGCAGCCGAGGGTTCCCCCCTGTTTGGCCGCGAGTTGCAGGCGCCGCGTGGCCGTGAGCGTCAGGCGGCGCTCGTCCAGCCAGCCGAGCACCGCGCTGCAGGTGCCCGACTTGCTGGCCTGTTCCATGGCCCAGAGCGCTTCTTCAGGCTGCCTGGGGTGTACGAGCAGGATCTTGCCGATGTCGACATCGAGCGCCGTAAGCGCCGGTGCATACGGAATGAAGGGTGGGTTGACCCAGGCGATCCAGCGCGCCGCGCGGCTCAAGGTACGAAGCGCCGGCGCCAGGAGTTGGAGCTCGCCGATGCCGACGGTATTCAGCATGAGCTCAATGAGCCCGGCTTGCGGCCAGCCGTTGCCCGGCAGATGGGCATCGAGAACATCGAATCCGCTCGAAGTCGCGGCAACGGCCCTGGCCGGGGAGCCGATCTCGTCGGCCCGCCAGAGGTCAGGGTGCCGCAGCAGGTCTCCTATGGCCATATCGATACTGTTTTTTCATACAGGGGTCGGCCAGATTACCTGGATGCCCATAAGGGATATCCGATTAGCTCCACCACCCACTATATGTTGTGTTGCCGCTGGCGTGCGATTTGGGCGTAAGTGACCGGCTCGGCAAGCATTGCCTGCTCAAGCATTCGGTAGAACAGCAAACCGCGAGAGCGAGACGTTCTGCGGTTGAAGCGAAAGGTGAATTCGTCGAGATAGTAATCGAGCTGCTTGGGTTGCACCGCGCCCTGGTGGGTGCCGAGGAGCCAGCGCTTGAGTAACGCAACAACCCGATGCACGCCAGGCATGGTTACGTGGGCCGGATCCTCGGCGCCGAGCATGACCTCCCTCTCTCGTTGATAGCCGTGTTGTTCCAGGTTGCGGTACGCCTCGGAACCGTCAGTACGCACCACTGAACCGGGTTCCACGGCATCGAGCACGAACGGCAGTACGGACTTCTCGGACTTGTCCAGAACACGCTGTAATCGGATACGGCCAAAGCCCTTTGACTCCTTGATTTCGACGGCGACCATGACAATCGAGCGTTGCGCCTTGCGTTTGGCCATCAGCATTTGTTTTTTCTTGGTATCCCGAATGTTTTTCGGTGGCGAGCGACCAACGATGGACTCATCGACTTCAACCAGGCCATGGAGGCGCTCACGACCGGGGCGAATCATCGCGCGTCGCAGCCGATGCAACATGGCCCAGGCGGTCTGGTAGCTGCCCAGGCCCAGCACCCGCTGCAGGCCGAGTGCGCTCACACCTTGTTTCTGGTTGACGACGTACCACACCGCCGCCAGCCAGCTTCGCAGCGGCGTACGCGTTTTCTCGAAGATCGTGCCCGCGGTTACCGTGCTTTGGTGCCGACAGTGTCGGCAGATCCAACGCCCGCGGCTCCCCTGAAACGCAGCGCCGGCTTCTCCGCAACCGGGACAGTCGAAGCCCTGCTTCCAACGAATGCCCTCCAGATAACGTCGGCAAGCATCGTCGTCAGGAAACCAATCGAGAAATTGATCCCAGGTCCGTGGATAATCACGGCCTGCAACGGGCATCTTGATCGTATCCGGCACCACTACATCTTGTATGATGTGGAGCTAAATGGATATCCCTTATGCCCATACAGTATCAATAGGGGATTATACCGATGGGTTGACGCGGCCATTTTCAGGCTGCCCGCCGATACCGTTCCGTGCCGTCGCAGGACGCCCCGGCCATCGCTGGCCTAGCGCCCCGCTCGATCGTCTGATCGGCACATGGACAGCCGAGGAAACGATCGAGATGGACCGCGCCTTGGAGCATCTCTCCCGCATCGACGAGGCCATGTGGAAGTGAGAATTCTGCTGGATTCCAACGCCTATTCGCGTTTGAAACGGGGTCATCACCCGATCGTTGAACTCGTACAACGCTCGGAGGCGATTCTGCTGCCTGATGTCGTCATCGGGGAGTTGCTGTACGGGTTCAGGTGCGGTACGCGCATGGAGCGCAATGTCGATGAACTGCAAGCCTTTCTGGATAGCCCCTACGTGACGGTTCCGGCCATGAGTCTCACCACGGCGGACCGCTACGCGCGTATCGCCTCGGCGCTTCGGACAAAAGGCTTTCCCATCCCGTCAAACGACATCTGGATCGCCGCGCACACGATGGAGACCGGCGCAGACCTCGTTTCCTATGACCGGCACTTCGAGCGCATAGACGGACTCGCCTGGACACATTTGTCGATCGGGCAATGATTACGCCGGCCTGGCGGCGTTCGTCACCCGCTACGGCCGCCGCGCCGGCGCCTTCGCCTACCCGGGCCTCACTCCCTGCGGCCGAAGTCGGTGAGACACGCACATCAGAGGCAGCGGAGCGGTTGGCTACAGCCTATGGGCGCGGCCGATGGAGTAGTAGGTAAAGCCGAGTTCGCCGAGATAGTCGGGATCGTAAAGGTTACGGCCGTCGAAGATCGCCGGCTCTTTCAACGCCGCGTGCAGCGCGTGGAAGTCGGGGCTGCGGAATTCGTTCCACTCGGTGACGATGATGAGCCCGTCGGCGCCGGGGAGAGTGTCGTCCCGCCGCTCGCAGACCTCGATGGCATCGCCGTACAGCCGTACCGCTTCCCGGCCGGCCACGGGGTCGTAGGCCCTGACCCCGGCGCCGCCGGCAAGCAGCCGGTCGATAACGGTGCGGCTCGGGGCCTCGCGCATGTCGTCGGTATTCGGTTTGAACGCCAGGCCCCAGAGCGCAAACGTCCGGCCGGCCAGGCCGCCGTCGAAATGTTCGAGCATTTTCTCGACCAATACGCCTTTCTGCCGTTCGTTGACCGCCTCCACGCCGTTTGCGATGCGGGTCTCGAAGCCGACCGATGCGCCCGTGCGAATGAGGGCTTTCACATCCTTGGGAAAGCAGGAGCCCCCATATCCCGCGCCCGCGTAGATGAAGTGGTAGCCGATCCGGGGATCGGCGCCGATGCCCCGGCGCACAGCCTCGATATCGGCGCCGAGCTTCTCCGCGAGGCTCGCCAGCTCGTTCATCAGGCTGATCCGGGTTGCCAGCATGACGTTGGCGGCGTACTTGGTAAGTTCGGCGGAACGCACATCCATGTGCACGACCTTGTCGTGGTTGCGGTTGAAGGGCGCATACAGCCGCTCCAGCAGTTGCCGGGTCTCCACGCTCTCGCAGCCGATGACGATGCGGTCCGGTTTCATGAAGTCGCTGACAGCGGCGCCTTCCTTCAGAAACTCCGGGTTCGAGACGACATCGAAGTCGATATCGCCCCCCCGGGCCGCCAGCACCTGACCGACCTTCTCGCGCACCCGGTCGGCCGTGCCTACCGGCACCGTCGACTTGTTGACGACGATCTTGGGCGCTTCCAGGAAACGTCCTATGTCCTCCGCCACGGCCAGAACGTAACGCAGGTCCGCGGAGCCGTCTTCGTCGGCCGGAGTGCCCACCGCGATGAACAGTACGTCGCCATGGCCGACCCCCTGTTGCGAGTCGGTCGTGAAGCGAAGACGCCCGCCGGCGGTATTGCTGGCGACCAATCGCTCCAGCCCGGGTTCGAACATCGGCACCCGGCCGGCCCCGAGGGCCGCGATCTTGTCCGCATCGATATCGACACACAGAACGGAGTTTCCCATCTCCGCAAAGCATGCGCCGGAGACGAGGCCGACGTATCCGGTTCCGAACATCGTGATATTCAAGGCTTAATCCTCCTGGCCGGCAGGCAGTTTTCCCCGGAAGATTCGTTCGGGAATCCAATGTGACGACATTGCAACGGCAACCCCCGCATGCCGTCCTGTTGGTCGAGGGCGGCGACAAAGTGCATTTCGGAGGTCCCTGGATCGGTGAAGCAGACTTCGACGTCGGCATCGACCAGCGTCTGCAGGAGGGACTGGGCGCCGTTCATGGCGATGCTCACGGCTGCATTGCGGGGCAGTGTATGCACTCCGCCGGCCATTGCCTAGTTGCGGGCTAGCCCGCATGTTTCACCAAGGGCCGCGATGATCGCGCAGGATTCTCTGGTCCACAGGCGAGGGGCAAGCCCCTCGCGCTCCCCGGCTGAGGGCTCCGTGCGCGTACTCGCGACCGGAATCATAGCCGTAGCTATGGTGGAGGGAGCACGTGCGCGCATACGGGCAAAAGACCAGCGAGGGCGCGGCCAGCGCGGTATGTAACGCTGCAGAAAGCCGAAAAGCGCAATAAAGGTGAGCGAAATAAAAAGACATTCGTCAACTCGACAAGCGGCTTGGTGAGATATGCGGGCCAGGCACGCTGAGAGATTTGGGATTCCTGGCGTCCCCAAACGCGGTAGCGGGCGGGTATCCCGTTCGGGTTACACTTCGCGCCTGATCGAATCGGCCGTTGCAGGCATGAAGTACGACTACGACCTCTACGTGATCGGCGCCGGCTCCGGCGGCGTGCGCGCCGCCCGCATGTCGGCAGGCCACGGCGCGAGGGTGGCTGTCGCAGAGTCGACCTGGCTCGGCGGCACCTGCGTCAATGTCGGTTGTGTGCCGAAGAAGCTGTTCGTATACGGATCCCACTTTGCCGAAGACTTCGAGGATGCTTCCCGCTACGGCTGGTCGGTGGCGGTGAACGACTTCGACTGGGCGACGCTGCGCGACAACAAGACCGCGGAGATCAAGCGGCTGAACGGCATATACGGCAACCTGCTGCGCGGGGCCGGCGTCGAGATCCACGAGGGCCGGGCACGCCTCGCCGATGCGCACACCATCGAGATGAACGGCGCCGTCTGCACCGCCGAGACGATCCTGATCGCCACCGGGAGTTGGCCTTCCGTGCCCGAGTTCTCCGGCTCCGAACACGTTATCACCTCCAACGAGGCGTTTTACCTGCCGCGCTTCCCCGAACGCGTGGTCATCGTCGGCGGCGGCTATATCGCCGTGGAGTTCGCCGGCATCTTTGCAGGGCTGGGAGCGCAGACGCAGTTGCTCTATCGCGGGCCGCTGTTTCTGCGCGGCTTCGACGACGGCATTCGACGCTTCGTCGCCGACGAACTGGCGGAGAAACAGGTGAATGTGCGCTTCGACACGACGGTGACCGCCATCGACAACAGGGGCCTCGACTACGCGCTGACGCTCGACGACGGCTCCATCCTCCACGCCGACCTCGTGATGTACGCGACCGGGAGGCGCGCGAATACCCGCGATCTCGGGCTGGCGGAGGCGGGCGTGCGCCTCACCGAGTCGGGGGCAGTGGCCGTGGACGGCGACTACCGGACCTCGGCGGACAACATCTATGCCATCGGGGATGTCATCGACCGGCTGCAACTCACACCCGTGGCCATCACCGAAGGCATGTGCATCGCCAACAACCTGTTCACCTCCCGGCCGAAGCGGACGCTCAGCTATCGGGACGTTCCTACCGCCGTGTTCTGTCAGCCCAACATCGGCACGGTCGGCCCGACCGAACAAGCCGCGCGGGCACAATTCGGTGACATCGATGTCTTCGAGTCGACCTTCCGGCCCATGAAACACACGGTTTCCGGACGGGCGGAACGAACGCTTATGAAGCTTATAGTCAACCCGGCCAACGACCGGGTGGTGGGCGTCCACATGGTCGGCCCGGACGCCGGTGAGATCATTCAGGGCATGGCGGTCGCGCTCAAGGCGGGCGCAACCAAGGCTCATTTCGACGCCACGGTCGGCATTCATCCAACCGCGGCCGAAGAGTTCGTCACAATGCGGGAGATACGCCAATGAGCCTATGGTTTGCACAATCCCTTTCCGATGCGGCGAAACGCGCCGACGGGGAAGCAGTGAAGCCTTGCACCGGTTGCCGGAAACGCAGCCCGGGCGGCGGATTCCGGCCGGCGAGCCGGGGCGGTGGGTATCGGCCGGCGGGCCGGGCCGGCGGCGCGCTGCCAATCCTGTCCGGGCTGAGCCTGTTCCTTGTCGGCACCGGCGCGGTTGCCGTGGCACAAGAGGACCGCGCCGGAATGGAGAGCCCTCCCATAGCCGTGGAGGTCGCGCCTGAACCCGCACCCCGAAACGTCATCCTGTTCGTCGGCGACGGCATGGGCGTATCCACGATTACCGCAGCGCGAATTCTGGCCGGGCAGCTCGCGGGCGGTTCGGGCGAGGAGCACAGCCTGTCGTTCGAGCGCTTCCCGCACGTGGCGCTGGTGAAGACCTACAACACCGACATGCAGGTGCCCGACAGCGCCGGCACCATGACCGCCATGGTCACCGGCGAAAAGACCCGCGCGGGGGTACTGAGCATTGGTGCGTCCGTCGAGCGGGGGGACTGTGCGGGCGGCCTCGGCAACACACTGACCACGCTGCTGGAACACGCGGAAGCCGCGGGCTATGCGACCGGGGTCGTCTCCACGGCGACGATCACCCATGCGACGCCGGGCGCCGCCTACGCACACACATCGGAGCGCGGCTGGGAGCACGATGCAGCCATGCCCCGCGAAGCTCTGGCCGCGGGCTGCGTGGATATCGCCCGGCAGCTCGTCGAATTCCCGGGCGGCGACGGCGTCGACGTCATCCTCGGCGGTGGCCGCGCGCATTTTCTGCCCCGGGACCAGGACGATCCCGAATATACGGAGTCAACGGGCCTGCGCGCCGATGGCCGGGACCTGACCGCGCAGTGGCTTGAGGGCAGCGGAAACCGCGACTACGTCTGGAACCGGGCACAGTTCGAGACCCTCGACCCGACCGCGGGGCGGCAGGTGCTTGGACTCTTCGAGCCCTCGCACATGCAATTCGAGGCCGACCGGGTCGCGGCCGGGGAAGGCGAACCGTCATTGGCCGATATGACCGGGTTCGCGATCGAGGCGCTGGCGGGCAATGCGCAAGGGTTCTTCCTGGTCGCCGAAGGCGGGCGCATCGATCATGCCCATCACTTCGGCAACGCATACCGGGCGCTGACCGATACCATCGCCTTCGATGCGGCGGTCACAGCCGCTCTCAAGGCGACCGATGCGGCCAATACACTGATTCTGGTCACGGCCGATCACAGCCATACCTTCACCATCAGCGGCTATCCCCGCCGCGGCAATCCGATACTCGGTAAAGTGGAATCCGCCCCCGGGAAGCTGTCGCTCGACGCCAACGAGCTTCCCTATACCACGCTCGGCTATGCGAATGGACCGGGCTACCGGAAAGAACCGCCCGATCTGCGAGAGATCGACACCGAGGCGCCGGGTTTCCAGCAGGTTGCCGCCGTCAATCTGCCGATGGAGACCCACGGGGGCGAAGATGTGGCTGCTTACGCGAACGGGCTGGGCGCATCGAGACTCGGCGGCGTCATCGAACAGAACGACCTCTACAGGGTGATGTACGACACCCTGTTCGGACCCGAACCAGCAGAGTAGGAAGGACATGGCGGCATTCGAACATATCATCGGCTTCCTCGACGGCCTGCTCGGCAGCGCCGTCTATTTCCCTTTCCTGCTGCTCGGCGTCGGCTTGTTCTTTACGCTGTATCTCGGCTTCCCCCAGGTGCGTTTCTTCAAGCATGCCTGTGGCGTCGTGACCGGCAAGTACTCCAAGGACGCGACCGAGGGCGACACTACCCACTTTCAGGCGCTTTCCACCGCCCTCTCCGGAACGGTAGGTACCGGCAACATCGGCGGCGTGGCCTTCGCCATCTTCCTCGGCGGGCCCGCGGCGCTCTTCTGGATGTGGATGACCGCCTTTCTCGGCATGACCACCAAGTTCGTGGAAGTCTCCATCAGCCACAAGTACCGCATCGTGGATGACGAGGGGCGCATCGCCGGCGGGCCGATGTACTACATGGAACGCGGGCTGAACATGAAGTGGCTGGCGGTCTTTTTCGCGGCGGCCATGGTCATCAGTTCTTTCGGCGGCGGCAACCTGCCGCAGAGCAACAACATGGCCTCCGGCCTCGAGACATCCTTCGGCATCCCGACCTGGGTGAGCGGCCTCGTACTCGCGGGGCTGCTGGGGCTGGTCATTGTCGGCGGCATCCGCCGCATCGCCCTGGTCGCGGCGAGCATCGTGCCCCTGATGGGCGTGCTCTACGCCATAGGCGCCATCGCCGTGGCGGTATCCAACCTCGACCAGATCGGCCCGTCGTTCGCGGCCGTCTTTCAGGACGCCTTTACAGGCTCGGCGGCAACCGGAGGCTTTCTCGGGGCAACCTTCGCCTACGCATTCAATCGAGGCGTCAACCGGGGCCTGTTCTCCAACGAGGCAGGGCAGGGCTCCGCGGCTGTCGCCCATGCCTCCGCGCGCACCGATGAACCGGTCTCGGAGGGCATGGTGGCCATTCTGGAGCCCTTCATCGATACGTTGGTCATCTGTACGCTGACCGGCCTCGTGATCCTGTCATCCGGGGTCTGGAACGAGAAATTCGAGACCAAGTTCGCCGAGTTCGATACCGAGTTTCTTGCGGGGGAATACACGGAAAGCGACCCCGAACACGTCCGCGCCCTGTTTGCTCACCTCGACATCGGCACAGCCGAGGACGACACCGTCATGCCCTATACGGGCGCCATCACGGTAACCGACGGTACGGCAGACCTGGCCGGCGTCACCGTGCTGCACAACCGCTCCATAGCCGAAGACATGCATTTCTCTTCGAACGGCGAACCGTTTACCGGCATTCTGGAGATCGAGAACGGCCGGCAAACGCGCACGGAAGTGGAGGTACGAGGCCGCTCACTGCTGCACTCCGTGCCGCTCACGGCCGAAGCGTTCAAGCGGAGCTTCTTCGGCGAGTTCGGCCAGTACGCGGTGACCGTCGGGCTGGTGCTGTTCGCCTTTTCCACGGCGGTCGCCTGGTCGTATTACGGCGACCGGGCGATGACGTTCCTGTTCGGAACCCGCTCCGTACTTCCGTACCGGGTGGTCTACGTGATCGGTTTCTTCCTGGCGACGGTGGTGGACACCTCCCTGATCTGGCTGATTTCAGCCGTCACCCTGGCGCTCATGACACTGCCGAACCTGCTCGGTTTGATGCTGATGCGCAGGGAGGTGAAAGCGCTCACGAACGCCTACTGGAGCAAGTTCAAAAGCCGCTGATTTGTTATAGTGCCGCACGACCAAGGGGGCCGACGCAATGTCAATGAGAGTTACTTTCGACCTCGATGCCAAGGACCTGGACTACTTCCGCGCGGTCATCGAGCGGGCCAGGGCGTGCGCCGGCAAAGCCGACGAGACCGAGATCATCTCCAAGGCGCGCGTAGTCATCGAGCAGGTCGGAAGCTCCGATGTTCCTGCTTTCGTCCACCAGCGGATCGGCAAACTCGAGAGCCTCATCAAGATGGTCGAGGATGAGGAGTGGGCGCTGGCGAGCCCCGAACGGAAGAACGTCCTCTCGGCGCTTTCCTATTTCGCGGAACCCCAGGACATCATCCCGGACAACGTGCCGGTGCTGGGTTACCTCGACGACGCCATCATGATCGAACTCGTCGTCAAGGAACTGCACCACGAAATCGAGGCATTCGGAGATTTCTGCCGCTATCGGGAGGAAGAGAGGGCGCGCGATCGCAACCCGAACCTTTCACGCAGCGACTACCTCGATGCCAAGCGGCGCCAGTTGCAGCAGCGCATGCGGCGCCGGCGCGGGGCCGCCGCAAAACGGCCCTCTGGCGGGAGCCGCCCGCGCTTCCGGTTGTTCTGAGCGCTCCACCGCGGCGAACCACCCCGCTGGCGCGCAGGTAACAACCCCGGGATCCAGGAAGAGAGTCGGTGTGCGGTGCGGTCGTCCGGCACCTTTAAGGCTTGTGGTAGGCCCATCGCACAGAAAGACAAGTCCGCCTGGCGTGCCGGATGACCGTACCGCATACCGACTCGGACCCCGATTGCCGACAGCCGGCATCCTGTTCAATACGACTGGCTTGAAATACCTGAATATCAATGGCTTAACAATTTGTTCCATGCGAGGCGCATGGCTCCTCGAACCCGAAAAGCGCGCGCCGGGGGACATTTTCAGGGCGTCAGGCTCAGGCAGGCCTCGCAGATCGCGTAGGTGTTTTTCGGATCGTTCAGCGACTCGGCCACGTCCCAGGCCTTGAGCACGACGCCGGAGATCCGGCCCGGCGGGGTGGACTCCGCGGAATCCATGAGTTGCTGAATCAGCACCTCCCGCGGCGAGAGCGGCGTGGTGAAGCGCTTGACGCCATACTCGGTCAACCCGGCGAGTTCCGCAGCCGCCTCTACCGCATCCGGAAGGCTGCCCAAAGCATCGACCAGGCCAAGCTCAAGTGCTCGCGAACCGAGCCAGACGCGGCCTTGCGCGACCTCTTCCACGGCATCCGGAGTCATGTCGCGGCCGCGGGCTACCAGGTTGATGAACTGGCGATAGCCGTGTTCGATGCTGAACTGCATGACCCGTTGCACGGGTTCGCTCGGTGTCCGCAGAGGATCCATGGCGCCCGACCAGGGCGAGCTTCCCACGCCGTCCGTATGCACGCCGATGCTGGACAGCGACTCCTCCAGATTGAGGAGCAGGGCGAATATGCCGATCGAGCCCGTAATGGTGGTCGGATGCGCGACGATCCGGTCGGCCGTGGAAGAAACCCAATACCCCCCCGAGGCAGCCACGCTGCCCATGGAAGCGACGACAGGCTTGCCGGCCGACTGGACCAGTTCCAACTCCTGGCGAATCAATTCCGAAGCAAAGGCGCTGCCGCCGGGCGAGTCGACACGGAGGACCAGTGCTTTCACTGCATCGTCCTCGCGCGCCTGCTGAATGAGCTCAACCAGATTGTCCGCCGCGGCCGCGTCGCGATCGTCACCCATCTGAATGGCCCCGCGGGCGAATACCAGCCCCACATTGCCCGGTTCGGATTGACGCGGGCCCAGGGCCTTGAGATAGGCCCGGTAGCCGATACCGTTGAAATCATTGTCCTCATCCCGGCCGACCGTATCGGCGATGTGCGAACGCATCTGGTCGGCGGACATCAACTCATCGACAAGCCCCGACTCGAGCGCGGCCCTGGCGGCATCGCCGTCGGTTTGGGCCAGAGCCTCGTCAAACGACTCGGTGAAACGATCGAGCGACGCCTCGTCCAGGTTCCGTTCGTCCAGGATGCGCTGCCGGTAGGCGGCCCAGAGGCCGTCCACGAGCGCCTGATTCGCTTCCTTGGCCGCATCGGACATGTCGTCGCGGATGAACGGCTCCACGGCTGCCTTGTATTGCCCCACGCGAAAGACGTACACGTTCAGTTTCAGCTTTTCCAGCAGGCTCTTGAAATACGGCTGAAAGGTTCCGTATCCCGGCAGAAAGAGAAAGCCGTCCGGATGCATGTACACCGCGTCCGCATGGCTCGCTATGGCGTACTGCGGCTGAGTGTAGCTGTCGCCGACGGCTACGGTTGCCTTGCCGGCCTCCTTGAAGCGGGCAAGGGCGGCGCCGATGGTCTCCGCGTGTGCGGCGGACGCGTAGTCCAGTTCGTCGAGATCGAGCACGATCATCTCGATGCGTCCGTCCCCGGCCGCGCGGTCGATGGCGCGCACCAGTTCATGGATATCGGTCTCGGACGCGCCGTCGGGCGCCCACAGGTTCTGGAACGGGTCGCGTGGCACGGTCTGCTCCACCACCACGCCTTCGGGATTCAGGACCAGTGCGCTGCCGTCCGGGACGCCGGGTGTTTCGAAAGCGTCCAGAATCGCAATCAGCACGACCACCAGCAGAACGATGAACAGCGTGTTCATCACGAAGTTGCGGGCTCGGGTAAGAAATGCCCCCAGGCGCCTCAATTTGCTCGGTTTGGTCATGGAACCAACTTCCTGTCCCACGGGTTTCGATCGTTTCGGCGCGCCCCCGCGGGCTTGTGACAGGGCACCGCCGGCGGGCATGGCCCGCGCCATTGACAAAGGGGGCAACGCGGCAACGGGCCTCGCGAGGCGCGCCCTTCGCAGGCGAGCATACCACGGCACCGTTTCGTTTTGGCTTTGCCCACACACCGGAAATCGGCACGGGCCACGCCTGCGCCGGGTTCCGCGAAAAAGTCGTCGAACCAACGGATACTAGTGGGGCACTACGCGGAGATTTTGCATCTTCCGCGTTCCGGCATGACGCCAACTTGAGCGGGAAGGCCGCCTGTGGTGAAGTTCAGCGGTGGTTTCTCCGGCGAACTCAAGACGATTTCCATGACAGGGCTTCGATACGCGGACAGGGTTCCGGCAGACCGGCCCGGGTTGACGGAGGGCGGACCTTGAGCGGCCCCCTGTGGCGGTGGTCGGAACTGTGCCAGGCGCTCGGCGTGTCGCCCGCGAACGGACCGGACATCACCGGCGTCACGATCGACTCCCGCGCCACGAACCCGGGAGACCTCTTTATCGCCCTGCCCGGCGACCCGGGACCGCGGTTCAATGCCGGCAGCCGCTCCGAGCGGGACGGCCATGATTTCGTGGCTCACGCCGCCGGGAACGGCGCGTCAGGAGCGCTCGTGCACCGCGACGTGGAAGCCGGCCTGCCCCTGTTGCGCATCCGCGATACGCTGGACGGGCTCTGGGCGATCGGCCGGGCGCGGCGCGCCAGGTTGACGGGCGACATCGTTGCCGTGACCGGCAGCAGCGGCAAAACCACTGCCAAGACCCTGCTCGGCGCCGCCCTCGACGCCTTTGCCACCGAAGGCAGCCTGAACAACCACCTCGGCGTTCCCTTGTCGCTGGCGCGAACGCCGCGCGAGGCGGCCACCGCCGTCTTTGAGATCGGCGCCAATCACCCCGGAGAAATAGCACCGCTGTCTCAGTTGGTGCGCCCGACGGTTGCCGTGGTGCTGAATGTCCACCCCGCCCATGCCGAGTTCTTCGCGGACGCCAATGGGATACGCAGGGAAAAACTCAGTATTCATAAAGGGTTGGAAGGAAAAGGTCATCTGGTAGTTGATGAATCCGTACCCCTCGATGGATTGCCGGCGAACCTGCGCACGGTGACGTTCGGGACCGGTGCGGGTTGCCGGGTGCGGTTGCTCGGTCAGGGTGACGGGCGTGCGGAATACCGGCTTGAGGGCCGTAAGGTCACCGCTAGGGTCCCCGCAGGAGGACCGCATCGTGCCCGGCTCATCGGCGCCGTGCTGGGCGTTCTGACCGCCCTGGGTCGTGACCTCGAGCCGGCCCTGGACCTGCCGGAAAGTCTCGTCCCGGCCGGCCGCGGCAACGCCTCCGTGGCCGGAGGCGTCACCGTCGTGGACGACAGCTACAACGCGAATCCGGAAAGCATGAAGGCCGCACTCAAACAACTGGGCGGCGCCTCGGGGCGCAAGGTGGCGGTGCTGGGCGAAATGCTGGAACTGGGTGACGGAGCACCCGCTTACCACGCCAGCCTGGCCCCCTGGTGCCAGCCGCTGGACCGGGTTGTCGCGGTCGGGGCCGGCATGCGGCCGCTGTTCGACCGCCTGAAACCGCGGCAGCAGTGGTTGTGGTGCGACCGGGCCGACGATGCACTGCTGGAGGCTCTGCTCAGCGGGCTGCAGGCCGGCGACCGCGTGCTGGTGAAAGGCTCGAACCGGGTCTTCTGGGCGCACCGGTTCGTCGCCCGGCTTTGCCAGGCATTGCAAGAGGTGAATCGCGCCTGAGGCGCGGTCCGAAGCTCGCCCTCGTTACGGGTAACAGGCATACTGTCGCGGTTGTTTCGAGTACCGGGATGCGCATTGATCGTCGATGCCCAAGGCCGCCGTTTCCGCAATCTGCGCATCAGCCTGACGGCTGCGTGCAACTACGCCTGCACCTATTGCGTGCCCGACGGCAAACGCCTGCAGGCCGCGCGGCAGGAACTCGACGGCGACGAACTGCTTTACGCCGCTGAACTGCTGATCGATGCCGCGGGCATCGAGAAGGTGCGCATCACCGGCGGCGAACCCCTGCTTTCGCCCAAGTTCGATGCGCTGCTGCCGGCCATCATGCGCCTGCCGCTCGCGGATGTGTCCCTGACTACCAACGGGCAACTGTTGACCCGCCAGGCGACGACAATCCTGAATTCCGGCGTGCGCCGCATCAATGTCAGCCTCGATACGCTCGACCCGGGCGCTTTCCCGCGCATCGCGCGCACCGGCGATCTGGCAACCGTGCTGCTGGGCATCGAACAGATGCTCGCAGCGGGAATCCGGATCAAGGTCAACATGGTGCCCATGCGCACCAGGAACGCCGATCAGGTATTGCCGATGCTCGACTACTGCTTCGAGCGCGGCATCGAGCTCCGTTTCATCGAGCTCATGAACATGGGGCATCTGCGGTCGGCCAACCAGTACGTCCAGGACTTTTACGGAATGGAGGAAATCCTGGACACCATCGGCACACGATACGAATTCGCCCGCACGGACGCGCCGTACGACTCCACGGCCGTACGCTTCGAGGTGCCCGGCCGTGGTGTCTTCGGCGTCATCGCCAACGAGAGCGAACCCTTCTGCAGTTCCTGCACACGCTTGCGGCTCTCATCCAACGGCCGCCTGTACGGATGCCTCTCCAATGCCAGTTCCCACGATATCCGCGACGTTCTGGAGCTTCCGCGGCGGCAGGCGCTGCCCCGCATTCGACATCTGCTCGGGCTGGCACTGGCCGATAAGCAGACATTGAATTTCCGCGGTGAAGTCACCGTCATGAAATTCATCGGCGGGTAACACGCTAACGGGGCGATGCCTCGGCCCGACGTGAAAGCGGTGAACGGGTGCGAACTTCACTCATTTGACAACCTTATCCGCGAACAAGAGGTCTGGATGCAGTGCCGGCCGACCCCGAAAATCTGTTCGAGACCCTGAAGTCGCTGCAGGCCGGCCGGCGGTTACCGCCCGTCGAGCGTTGGAATCCGCCGCGGGAAGGGCGAATCGACATTCGCATCAGCCGGGACGGAACCTGGTTGCACGAGGGCAGGCCGTTCACCCGCATGGCCCTGGTGCGTCTCTTTTCCACGGTCCTGCGCCGCGACGGAGACCGTTACTACCTGGTCACTCCCCACGAAAAGCTTGCCATCGACGTCGAAGACGCACCGTTCCTGGCGGTCGACTTCGTCTCCCGGGGTGAGGAGGCCAGCCTCGAGATCGGTTTCCGCACGAACACCGACGACGTGGTGTTCGCCGGCCCGGGGCACCGGGTGTGGATCGAACAGGATGCAAGTGGACCGAGACCCTATGTCCATGTACGCGGAGGACTGAACGCGCTGATCGCGCGCTCCGTCTACTACCCCTTGATGGACCTGGCGGAGGAGCACGGCGGGCGCCTTTGGCTCCGTTCGAGAGGAGAGCGCTTCGACCTCGGTTCGGCTACCTGAGCCGAGGTCGTCACATGTTGGGATAGTTGGGGCCGCCCGCACCCTCGGGTACCACCCAGGTGATGTTCTGGGCCGGGTCCTTGATGTCGCACGTCTTGCAATGCACGCAGTTCTGGGCATTGATCCGGAAACGCGCCTCGCCGTTTTCCTCGAGTACTTCAAAGACGCCCGCGGGGCAGTAGCGCTGGGCGGGTTCGTCGAATTCGGGGAGGTTGCGAAGGATGGGGATGTCCGGGTTCGCCAGTTGCAGGTGGCAGGGCTGGTTCTCTTCGTGGTTGGTGTTCGAGAGAAAAACCGATGAGAGCTTGTCGAACGAGATCACGCCATCCGGCTTGGGATAGTCGATTTCCGGGGCCAGGGCTGCCGGTTTCAGTACGGCGTGGTCGGGCGCCGGGTCGTTGAGCGTATAGGGCAGACCCTTGAACCAGCTATCCACCAGCGCATGGGCGGAGCCCAGCAGCATGCCGAACTTGTGCCAGCCCGGGCCGGCATTGCGGCTCCTGTGCAATTCGTCATGCAGCCATGAGGCTTCGAATCTTTCGGCATAACCGGCCGCTTCCCGGGCGCCGCCGTCTTCGCTCAGCAGTTCCCCGGCAATGGCCTCCGCCGCCAGCATGCCGGATTTCATGGCGGTGTGCGTTCCCTTGACCTTCAGAACGTTGAGGAAACCGGCATCGTCGCCGGCCAGCGCGCCACCCGGAAACGTGAACCGCGGCAGGGCCTGAATGCCGCCCTTGACGATCGCCCGGGCGCCGTAGGCGACGCGCCGGCCATCCTGGAGCGCTTCGCCGATCAGCGGATGATGCTTCCAGCGCTGAAACTCGTCGAACGGGCTCAGGTGCGGATTCCGGTACGCCAGGTCGACGATCAGCCCCAGCGCGACCTGATTGTTCTCCAGGTGATACAGGAAGGAACCGCCGGTCGCGCTGCCGAGCGGCCAGCCCAGGGTGTGAATGACCTTGCCGGGCTTGTGACGCCCGGGGGCCACATCCCACAACTCTTTCAGGCCGATGGCGTAATGCTGCGTGCCCCGGCCCGCATCGAGCCCGAATCGGGCGATGAGTTGCTTGCCCAGGTGGCCACGGCAGCCTTCCGCAAAAATCGTGTGCCGGGCGTGCAGTTCGTACCCCGGGGTATAGGTTCCTTTCCGCTCTCCCGCGGCATCGACGCCCATGTCGCCGGTGGCGATTCCCGTGACGGCCCCCTCGTCGTCGTACAGCACTTCCGCGGCCGCAAAGCCCGGGAACACGTTGACGCCCATGCCCTCGGCCTGCTCGCCGAGCCAGCGGCAGAGGTTGCCCAGGCTGATCGCGAAGTTGCCGTCGTTATGAATGTCCTTCGCTATGAAAAGAGGAGGAACCCTAATGCTGGAGCGGCCGTTGATCAGATAGTAGGCC
This sequence comes from Candidatus Azophilus sp., assembly GCA_965220425.1. GTDB lineage: Bacteria > Pseudomonadota > Gammaproteobacteria > Pseudomonadales > Azotimanducaceae > Azophilus. The sequence continues at coordinate 3,189,916 of OZ244830.1, forward strand.
AGGTCCTCGGTCACCGGATTGTCGAGCGGTGCGCCGAGCTCCCGCCAGTCCGGGAACAGTTCGCCCAGGGCCCTCGGCTCGAAAATATTGCCGGACAGGATGTGCGCGCCGATCTCGGAGCCCTTCTCGACGAGGCAGACCGAAAATTCGCGCCCGGCGGCTTCGCCAAGCTGCATCAGCCGGCAGGCAGCCGCGAGACCGGCCGGCCCTCCACCGACGATGACGACATCGAATTCCATGGACTCCCGTTCCATTCGCCAGGCTCCAGGCTGCGGCACCGCCGAAGTATAACCGAAGGCCCGGGACCTCCTTGCGCCATTCCCCGGCGGCCCGCGTCCGCCTTGACCTGCCCCAGGCTCCCAGAGAGAATACGCGCCCCTGATTCGGGGGTTGTGCGCGGGCGGCTTCACGACCCGTCGTTTCGTCTCATCGAAGCAAAACTGACTTGGGGTCTGCATGAAGGTATTGGTACCGGTAAAGCGGGTCGTGGACGCGAACGTCAAGGTACGCGTCAAGCCCGACAGGACAGGCATCGACCTGGCCAACGTGAAGATGGCCGTCAATCCGTTCTGCGAAATCGCCATCGAAGAGGCGATACGGCTCAAGGAAGCCGGCGCCGCCACCGAGGTGGTCGCGGTGGCGGTCGGCGCGCGGAACTGCCAGGAGCAACTGCGTACCTGCCTCGCGCTCGGGGCCGACCGGGCGGTTCTGGTCGAAACCGACGAGGCGGTGCAGCCGCTGGGAGTCGCCAAGGCGCTGCAGGCGCTCCAGGCACGGGAAGGCGCCGACATCGTCCTGTTCGGCAAGCAGAGCATCGACGGCGACAACAGCCAGACCGGCCCCATGTTCGCGGCGCTCACCGGCATGGCACAGGCGACGTTCGCCTCCGAAGTGCAGGTTGCGGACGGCAAACTGAAAGTCACCCGGGAGGTTGACGGCGGCCTGCAAACCGTCTCAATCGATCTGCCGGCGGTCATTACCACGGACCTCCGCCTGAACGAGCCTCGCTACGCCTCGTTGCCCAACATCATGAAGGCCAAGCGTAAGCCGATGGATACCGTCACTCCGGAAGAACTCGGCGTCGACATCTCGCCGCGGCTCGAGATCCTGTCCGTCGAGCCTCCGGAGGAACGCCAGGCCGGCATCAAGGTCGACAACGTGGAAGAGCTGGTGGACAGGCTCAGGAACGAAGCGAAGGTGATTTCATGAGTACGCTCGTCGTCGCCGAACACGATAATCAAACGCTTAAGCCCGTCACCCTGGTGGTAGCGGCGGCCGCGGAGGCCATCGGCAACGGCTTCGATGTGCTGGTCGCCGGCAGCGGCTGCGGCTCGGCCGCCGGGGAAGCGGCCGCGATCGCCGGCGCGAACCGCGTGCTGCTGGCCGACAACGGCGCCTACGAGCACCAGCTTGCCGAGAACATCGCCCCGCTTGTCGCCGAGGTCGGGGCTTCCTACGGCCATATCCTGACGGCTCACACCACGACGGGGAAGAACTTCCTGCCGCGAGTGGCGGCGGCGCTCGATGTGGCGCAGATATCCGATATCGTCGCCGTGGTCGACGATGACACCTTCAAGCGGCCGATCTATGCCGGAAACGCCATCGCCACCGTCAAATCGGGCGATGCCGTCAAGGTGATCAGCGTACGTGGAACAGCCTACGACCCGGTGCCGGGGGAGGGCGGGTCGGCCGCTGTCGAGCCGGTGCAAGGCGTCCACGATGCGGGCCTGTCCAGCTTCGTCGGCGAGGAACTCGCCAAATCCGAGCGGCCCGAACTGACCGCCGCCGGCATCGTCATCTCCGGCGGCCGCGGCATGGGCAGCGGCGAGAACTTCACGCTGCTCGAAGGCATTGCCGACAAGCTGGGCGCCGCCATCGGCGCATCCCGGGCCGCCGTCGATGCCGGCTTCGTTCCCAATGACATGCAGGTCGGCCAGACCGGCAAGATCGTCGCCCCGGAACTCTATATCGCGGTCGGCATCTCCGGCGCGATCCAGCACCTGGCCGGCATGAAGGACTCCAAGACCATCGTTGCCATCAACAAGGACGAAGACGCGCCCATCTTCCAGGTCGCGGACTACGGCCTGGTCGCAGACCTGTTCCAGGCTCTACCGGAGTTCGAAGCTCTGCTATAGTTTTCGCCGGGCGCTGCGGGGGAGTCTGGTCGTTGGCAATCTACGAAATGAACGATGGCCGCCTGCTGCGAGTCGCCCGCAGTGTCGACGGCAGGCTGCGCCAGCGGTACTTCAGCCTCATTGGAGTGCCCAGGAGGGGGCAACGCGAGGTCCGCAAGCAGGCCCGGGCGCTTGACGAAAAATGGGAGCAGGACCAGCTTCGCGCCAAACAGCGGCGGATTCGCGCCGCCGTCACCCCACGGCGCCATTCGACGGGCGTGCGTGGCATCAACCTCATCCATCGGCCTTCCCCGGCATTTCGCGTCCAGGTGCAGGCCGACGGTCAGTCCTATGTGCGCGAGTTTCCGGTGACGCACCTTGGCGCCGAAAAAGCCTGGCGCAGCGCCGCCCGATACCTGGCTCAATGCCGGGGCTACAAGAGAGCGCCCAGAGCCTGGACCGCGCACGTGCCCAGGGTGCCCAAACGGCCGCCGAAACGCCGCCGCTGACCGCCTGACCGTCCCGGGCGCGGTATGCCCACTCGGACTCCGAGCGCCGGCATCGTGATGAATTGGACCGGCCTGTCTTGCCACCCTGGGTGGCTCAGGGAGAGCGCGGTGTCCGTTTCGCGGTAAACCAGGTCACGGGCTGGGCATGGTTGTGCACCTCGCCGGCAACGTCGAGTACCAGCGAGAACAACGCCATCCTGACGATGACGCCGTTGTCGGTCTGCCGGAAAATCGCGAGATTCGGGTTCTCGTCCAGGTCCGCATCCAGCTCCTGAGCCGCACTCCGGGAATCCCGGGGCAGGGGATGCATGATGACGGTATTGGGCTGGCAATGTTCCGTATAGATCGCCTGGTTCAGGCGGAACAGGCCCCGGTACCGGTCTGCCTCCTCCTGATTCGGAAATCGCTCTTCCTGGGTACGGGTGACGTAGAGAATGTCGACATCGTGAATTCCCGCCTCAAGCTGGTGGAACGAACGTACGCGATGACCCTTGGCCTTCAATTCGTCGGCGATCGCCGCCGGAATTTCCAGCTCCGGCGGCGACACAAGGTGATAGGCGATAGTGTCGTACCGCCCGACCAGCTTGCAGAGCGAGTGCACCGCGCGCCCGTACTTGAGATCGCCGATCAACGCGATGCGCAAGCCGTCGATCCCCTGGCCCCGGCCGGCCATTTCCTGCTTGATGGTATAGAGGTCTAGCAGCGCCTGGCTGGGATGCTCGTTGGGACCGTCCCCCGCGTTGATGACGGGAACACGGCTTGCCTGGGCGAATTCCGCCACGGACCCCGCCTCGGGATGCCGCATGACGATGACATCGCTGTAACCCGACAGCACGCGCGCCGTATCGTGTAACGACTCGCCCTTCGCCAGGGATGAGGATTTGACCTCCGTCGTTTCGCGCACCTCGCCACCGAGCAGGTTGAACGCGGATCCAAACGAGATGCGAGTTCGGGTCGAGGGCTCGAAAAACATGTTGGACAGGATGGCGCCCTGCAGTACCCGGGTGATTCGGGCACGCGTGGCGTAGGGCCTCAGATCGTCCGATACGGCAAAGATGCGTTCGATATCGCCGCGCTCGAACTGACCCACGGAGAGAATGTGTGCACCGACGAACTGCAAGCAGGTCTCCCAAGTTTGGCGCCGGCCTGAAGGATACGCCAACGCCGGCAACCTGTCCCAGCAGCCCGTGGAACTACCTCTACGTTGGCGGGCCGAAGTTGAGCGTGGCGGGCGCCGAACGGGCATACGGCGCCGACCCCCGGTTCCGGCGTTTAGCGTATCATTGCCGGCAAGGAACCTTCAGGCGGTTTTGGCCCACCAATATAGGGGGTTACGAAGATACCGCATGAGCGATCTCGCCCAGGACAGATTCGAGGAAACGGTGCACGCCGCCGCTGCGGAGCCGGCGCCGGGCCTGCCGTTCGCCTTCGCGAGACGGTTCGGCGTCGTGGTCACCGATGCCGACCTGGGTCCCGGACGGCTGGAACTGGTGAGCAAGGGCCAGCCGTCGCTGACCGCTCTGGCGGAAGTCAAGCGGCACACGCGCCAGCGGCTTTTGCTGCGCATCGTCGGTGAAGACGAATTCGAACAGGTATTGACCGCCGCCTACGCCCGGGATGCCTCCGGGGCCCGGCAGATGGTCGAGGACATGGGCGACGAACTCGACCTGGCCAGTCTCGCGGATTCGGTCCCGGAAACCGAGGACCTGCTCGAACAGAGCGACGATGCGCCCATCATCCGGCTCATCAACGCCCTGTTGACGGAAGCCATCCGGGAGAACGCTTCCGACATCCACATCGAAACCTTCGAGAAGAACCTGGTCGTGCGTTTTCGCATCGACGGCGTGATGCGGGAGATCGTGCGGCCCAAGCGCGAACTGGCGCCGCTGCTGGTCTCCCGCATCAAGGTCATGGCGAAACTCGACATCGCCGAAAAACGCATTCCCCAGGATGGGCGGATCGGGCTTCGCATCGGCGGCCGGGAGGTGGACGTGCGGGTGTCGACCATGCCGGCGAGCAACGGCGAACGGGTCGTGCTAAGGCTGCTCGACAAACATTCCGGGCGATTGACACTGCCCAACCTGGGCATGTCCGCAACCGACCTGTCGCGCATCCGCGATGTCGTACACCGCCCGCACGGCATCTTCCTGGTGACCGGCCCCACGGGCTCGGGCAAGACGACGACCCTGTATGCCTCCCTGGCGGAGCTGTCGACACGCACCATCAACATCCTCACGGTCGAGGATCCCATCGAATACAACCTGGCCGGTATCGGCCAGACCCAGGTCAACACCAAGGCCGACATGACCTTCGCGCGGGGCCTGCGGGCGATTCTCCGACAGGATCCGGATGTGGTCATGGTCGGGGAGATCCGCGACCTGGAGACGGCGGAGACCGCCGTACAGGCCAGCCTCACAGGGCACCTGGTGATGTCGACGCTGCATACCAATACCGCGGTCGGGGCGGTCACGCGGCTCACGGACATGGGCGTGGAACCCTTCCTGCTGTCATCGAGCCTGGTCGGCTGCCTCGCGCAGCGGCTCGTGCGTATGCTCTGCTCCGATTGCCGCCGGCAGCGGGCGGCCACGCAAGCCGAGCTGGATTTCCTGGCCGAAGGCTCGGCCATCGTCTTCGAGGCGCGTGGCTGCGAGGCGTGCAGTCAGTCCGGTTACCGGGGGCGCACCGGCATATACGAACTGGTCGTCATCGACGAGGTCATGCGCCAACTCATCCACGACAAGACATCGGAACAGGAACTGGTGCGGCATGCACGCCACTCCTGCCCGAATATCCGCGAGGACGGCAAGAGCAAGATTCTCGCCGGCATCACGTCCGTCCAGGAAGTGCTGAGGGTCACGCTTGAGGAATAAGCCCCATACGGAACCGCGCGCGCCGCGTGGTTCGATAGCCCCGTCGAATTGATGGCCGCTTTCGAATACACCGCCCTCGATACACGGGGCAAGCGCTTGAAGGGCGTGCTTGAAGGCGACAACGTCCGCCAGATTCGCCAACTTCTGCGTGATCAGGGGCTGTTCCCCCTGGGTGTGAGCATCACCGCCCAGACCGGCCCCCGGTCCGGCAGGCAGCCGCTGTTTTCTTTCTCCCGGAGTCTCGCCGGTCTGGACCGGGTGCTGATCACCCGTCAGCTCGCCACACTGATCGGCGCCGGCCTGCCGATCGAAGAGGCACTGAACGCGGTGGCTCGCCAGTCCGAGAAGCAGCACGTGATCGCGCTGGTCATGGGTGTGCGCAGCCGCGTCCTCGAAGGGCGGTCGCTGGCATCGAGCCTCTCCGACTTTCCGTCGAGCTTCAATGCACTCTACTGTTCCTCCGTCGCTGCCGGCGAACAGTCAGGCTATCTCGACCGCGTGCTCGATAACCTCGCCGGCTACATCGAACGACAGTTCGAATCCCACCGCGATGTCGAGATGGCACTGATGTACCCGGTCATCCTGTTCGCCATCGCCGTACTCATCGTCGGCGCGCTGATGGTCTACGTGGTGCCCGACATGGTCCAGGTGCTGGAGAACATGGGCCGCGAACTGCCGCTGATCACACGCTTTCTGATCGGCGCATCGGAGCTTGCGCAGGCCTGGTGGTCGATCGTCCTCGCCGGCGCCGGCGCGGCCGTACTGGGCGTCCGATGGATGCTCCGTCAGGAGGGCGTGCGGCTCGCCTGGGACCGCCAGAAACTGAACCTGCCGCTGGTGAAACGCATCGCGCGCAGCAGCAATGCGGCACGCTATGCCAATACGCTCAGCATCCTGAACGGCAGCGGCGTTCCCCTGGTGGAGGCCATGCACATCGCCTGCGAAGTGGTCGCCAACGCCTGGCTCAGGCTGCGGCTCGCACAAGCGACGCTCCGGGTCAGCGAGGGCGCCAGCCTGCGCATGGGACTGGAGGCCGTCGGCTACTTTCCGCCCATGCTGCTGCACATGGTTGCGAGCGGCGAATCGTCCGGCGAACTCGATGCCATGCTGGACCGCGTGGCCGCCTATCAACAGGCCGAGGTAGAACGGATAGTCACTACCCTGGTCACCCTCTTGCAACCGCTCATGCTGCTGTTGATGGGCGGGCTCGTCATGTTTATCGTCATGGCTGTCCTGTTGCCGATCCTGAACATGAATCAACTCCTGTAGCACCTGGACACCAGCGAACGAAGAGGACGGTTGAAATGACTAACGCCCGCTTTATCCCCCACCGCCGGCACTGCCGTTGCACTACAGCCGATGCGCCGGCGGACTGTCGCCGCCGCCTCCGGGCCGTCGCCCGGCAGGCGCGGGGGTTTACACTGATCGAGATCCTGGTGGTGGTGGTCATCATCGGCATCCTGGGCGCGATCATCGTGCCCAACCTGCTGTCGCGCCCGGACCAGGCGCGCATCACGGCCGCGCAGACCGACCTGCGTCAGCTTGGCACCGCGCTCGACATGTACCGCCTCGACAACTACCAATACCCCTCGACGGAGCAGGGGCTCGATGCCCTGGTGCAGCGGCCGTCGGGATTTCCCGAGCCGAAGAACTGGAATCTGGACGGCTATATCAAGACGCTGCCGGCCGACCCCTGGGGCTCGCCTTACGTCTACGAGCGCCGCAGTTCCGACTTCACGATATTCTCGCTGGGCGCCGATGGCGTCGAGGGCGGTGAGGGTACGAACGCGGATGTCACGCTGGAAGCACAATAGCCTGCGGATTCTGCTCCCGGGCACGATCGTGGCTGCTGCGTACGATGCCTTGCGCATGCGGGCCACAGCGCCGGGCACCGCGGCTTCAGCCCCGGGAGGCGATCCCGGAAAAACGAAGAAACATGCGGGCTGACCGCCGAATCTCACGCGGTTTCACACTGCTTGAGTTGCTCGTGGTCATGGTCATCTTCGTTGTCCTGACGGGAACCGTCGTCCTCGGCTTCACCGGAGCGGACGAAGAACAGGAATTGCGCGGCATGGCGGAACGCATCGGCGCGCGCATCGAACTGGCCCGGCAGTATTCCCTGCAGCGAAACCGGGAATGGGGCGTGTTCGTGACGACGGACAGCTACCGGTTCGCCGAACTGGATACCCTGGAGGGGCAGTGGGTCGAGCAGGCGTATCGCCCGTTCATCGCCGACGGTCTCACGCCGCGCATCGCGCATCGCGTGGCGACCGAAGGATTCGACCACGAACAGTTCGGCGTTTCCGAAGAAGAACTGCCCAACATCATTCTCTTTTCCAGCGGCGAGGTGACACCGTTCGAGTGGTATCTGGACCCCGCCTGGGACGCGTTGCCCTGGGTCGTCTCGAGCGATGGCCTGTCGGAATCCAGCATCGGCCGCGACAGCGGCCGCGCACGCATCGGCGCCCGCACACGCAATAGCGCCGGCCGGCGGTGAGCCATGCGCGCCGGGGGATTCACATTGCTCGAGATGCTGATCGCCCTGGCCGTCATCGCGGTCGTGGGGCTCACCGTATCCTCGGCCGTGGGCAATGTCGCCGCGCAAACCTACACCCTGGAGCAGCGCCTCGTGGCCCATTGGGTCGCCGAAAATCACCTGGTCCGCCTGCGCCTGACCCGCATTGGCGACACCGATGCCTTACCCTCGGGCCGGGAGACCGAAAGGGTACGCATGTCCGGGCGCACCTGGCGCGTCGAACGCGATATCAGGGAGACCACTCACCCCTGGCTGCGCAGGGTGGAGGTCGAGGTCTATGAGGTGGCGGACGGCGACGACATCGGACCGCTGGACACCCTGGTGGGGTTCACCGGACGCTATTGATGGACAGGCGATCCGGCAGCAGGGGGTTCACGCTCATGGAGATGCTGGTGGCGCTCTCGATCTTCGCCATCATCGGACTGCTGTGCGCGCAACTGATGAGCCGTACGCTTGGCAATCACGAGGCCGTCAAGGAGCGCAGCGGTCGTCTTGCCGAAGTCCAGCGGGCCATGCTGATGCTCAAGCGGGACATCATGCAGATTACCGGCAGGCCCGTGCGCGACATCCTCGGCGACAGCAGGGGACCGGTGCTGATCGGCAGCGACGGTTTGATGGAATTCTCGAGACTGGGGTGGCGCAACCCGCTGGGCCACCCGCGCGCCGATGTGCAGCGCGTGACCTATGTGGTGGAGGACGGCGATCTCTACCGGGCCTGGTGGGGTGTTCTGGACCGTGCCCAGGACTCGGAACCCAGGCTGCAGCGGCTGCTTTCCGATGTCGATCAGGTCGAGTTCTTCGCCGTGGATGCATCGGGCCGGGAACATGCCTATTGGCCGTTGCTCGGAGAACTCGGAGACGATGCGGGCCACCCCGACCGCCGACTGGCCGCCATCGTCATGCGGCTTGAATCGGTACCCTTTGGTGTCGTGGAACGGATATGGCCGGTACCCGGGATCTAGCCCGCACATTTCACCAGGCCGCACCCCAGCACCGTCAGGCGGGCGTGGCATTGATCAGCGTGCTGTTGATCGTGGCGGTACTGACCGCTGTCGTCTATCAACTGCTCGGCCGTCACGGGCTGAGCGTTGCGCAAAGCCGCAACACCCTGGGTTTCGACCAGGCGTTGTCGTACGCGTTGGGAGCGGAAGCCCTGGCCCGGCAGGCGCTTTATGAGGACTTCTCGGAAACGGGCCCGGGAATCGATACCCTGGAGGAACCCTGGGCACAGGCCATTCCGCCATTCGAGCTCGAGGGCGAGGGCTTTCTGGAAATTCAGGCGCGTGACCTGAACCGGTGTTTCAACCTGAACGCTCTCGGCGACGAGGAGGGTCACGAACAGCACCTCAAGCGTTTCAAGACCCTGCTCAACGCGCTCGGAATTCCCGACGCGTTAGCCGATGCGGTGCGGGACTGGGTGGATGTGGATGAGGCCGTATACGGATTCGGGGCGGAAGATTCGGAATACCTGCTGCGCGAACCACCCTATCGCACGCCGAACGCCCCGATCGCGCATGTCTCCGAATTGCGGCTGCTTGCCGGTGCGGATCCCGAATACCTGGACGTGCTGGCGCCGCACGTCTGCGTGCTGCCGACAACGTCCCTGGAGATCAACGTCAACACGGCGACCCCGCCGCTATTCGGCGCCCTGGCGGTTAACCCGAACCCGGACCCGGTTGTCATGCAGACCCTGGGCGAATCGGTCCGCGAATTCGACGACGTGGACAAGTTCCTGGCGGAATACCCCGATCTCGCCGCCGCTGCCGCCGTGCTCGACGTCACCAGCACCTACTTCGAGGTACAGGTGCGGGCCCAGGTGGGGGAAAGCACCGCCATGCTAACATCGCTGTTGTACCGGCACCCGGAAACCGGCGCCATCAGTCTGATTTCCCGGGATCTGGGCAAGGATTTCCATTCACGGTTCGAAGTGACCATCGAAGACGCCTGACCCGTGCCCACGCTGTTCATCAGAGTGCTGTCGACCCCGCGCACACTCGAAGCGGGTCTCGATTTCAGTTGTGCGTGGTTGATCGTCGACCAGGACGGCCGGCGGCTCGACGCCGGCACGGGCGAATTCGCCTGTCTCGCCGGCGAGCCGGAACACTGGACGCCGTTCTGGCGCCCCTCCGAGGCCCCGCACGATGCCGCGGACGGCTCGGCATCGAGCGATGAATGGGCCCGAAGCCCGGCCAACGTGGTCGTCCTCGTCCCCGGCGAGCATGTCTTGTCCGTATCCTGCGAGGTTCCCGGCAGGAGCGCCGGCCAGATCCGGCGGGCTCTGCCCTATGTGGTCGAGGAGTTCGTTGCCGGCGATATCGAAGGCGCCCACCTGGCAAGCGGGCCGGTGCGGCGGGGACAATCCATTCGCTGCTCCATGATCGACGAAAGTCTGCTGCAGGATTGGCTGGCGTGCCTCGCAGCGCTGGGCATCCATCCCGGCACCCTGGTTTCGGAAGCGGAACTGCTGCCCGTGGAGCCCCGTAGCGCCAGCGTACTGATCGAAAACGGGCATGCCCTGCTGCGCACGGAAAACCAGGCCGCGACCGTCGATCGGGGCAATCTGCTGCCCGCGCTCGCCTCCCTCGATCTCGACAGGCTGACGCTGATCAACGGCGCCCTGACCGATATCGAAGCCGGTCAACTGGAAATAGAAGTCGAACGGGCGGAATCGGGCCCCCTTCAGGGAGAGGGCGCGGTGCTCGCCTATTTCGCGGCACTCTGGCGGAGGCGGCGCCCCGTGCTCAACCTGCTGCAGGGCGAATACGCTCCCGAATTGCCGCAGGATGGCGATGCGGCAAGGTGGCGGGGCGTCGCATGGCTGGGCGCGGCCTGGCTGTTGCTCGGATTCGCGGGCATGGCCGTGACGGGCATCTGGTCATCCATCCAGGCGGATTCACTGGAGAGCGAGTCCCTGGCGTTGTACCGGAGCGTTTTCCCCGGGGACCGCACGGCCACCGTACAGAACATACGCCGGCGCATGCAGGCGCGGCTGGGAGAGCGCCCCGACGCGGCGGGCAAATCCATGATCGGGTTCGCCGGCGACCTGGCCGCGGTCATGGACAAGTCGATGGCCCTGGTCGGCATGGACTACAACGAAGCGCGGGGCGAATTCGCAACCGAACTGCTGGTCAGGCGCTACGACGATGTCGACCGGGTGCGGGAAGCCCTGGAGGCCAGAGGCGTCCAGGCGGAGATCGCGTCCGCGGAACAGGCGGAGCAGGGCGTGCAGGCGCGCCTGCGCATGCGAGGGGGTTGATTTGCTCGCAGGACTGACAGACCGGCTGCGATCGTCCTCCGCCGCAAGGTGGTTTGCCGCCAAGGAGCCTCGAGAGCGTTTGATGTTCGGGACTCTTGCGGCAGCGGCGGCGATCGTCTTTCTTTGGGCAGGCGCCTGGAAGCCGCTATCCGATTGGCAAACCGTACAGGCCAACCGCCACGGCAACGCCCAGGCGCTGCTTGACTGGCTGCGGGCCAACGAGTCCCGGGTTCGTTCCGCGGTGGAGCAGGGCGCCGCGGAACCGAGCCGCTCCATACTGCCCGTCGTGACTCGGGCCGCGGAAGCCCAGGGCCTGAAGGTGGGACGGCTTCAGCCCGAATCCGACGGGGTGGTCAGCGTTACCCTGCAAGGTCAGTCCTTCAACGACCTGATCGCCTGGATCGCAACGTTGGAACACGCCGAAGGCATTGCGGTCATTCGCGCGTCCATCGATGCGCAGGAAGCGGCAGGGATGGTGAACGCGCAGTTGCGCCTGCAGTAACGGAAACCGGATTCCACCACGGTTGCCGGTTCCAATCAGTGCTCGAGCAGGCGGCGCGCGGCCTCACGGGCTTCTTCGGGCGTTGCGACCACACACTCCGCCGGTACCTTGCGCAGTATGCCCAGGGCATCCAGCACCTGGCGTACGGCATCCGGCAGAGCGGCCACGATATACCGTGTTCGCTCCTCTCCAGCGATGTCGAGAAGCCGGTCCACGACCATCGCGGCCCTTGGGTGAGATATGCGGGCTAACGCTGGCGTCGGCTGGACTCGCCGCCATGATCTTCCCTTTGATTCTCTTTGGCATTCAGGGCATGGGCCGCATCGGTTTTGAGGCAGTCGCTGTTTTTATGAGCATTTATCTGGTTCACCCAGTGTCGATCGTGCTGATTTTCCTGGTGTGCACCGAGAAAATCGGTCCAGGCCGCGGGAGACAAATGGCGATGGGTTTTGTTGCGTTCAACGCCTTGTGTCTGCTTGCCCTGGCCGCCTTGATCGGGGGCGGCGTGTTCCGCGGAGATTCCTGGTTGCCGCTTGTTTTTGCCGTTCCTTCCTTGCTGTTCTTGCTCAACTCCTGGGTTCGTACCTTGTCGGACATGAAACAAACGGAGCAAGGCTGAAGTCACATCGGCGTCATGCCGACAGCAGCCCGGGTGAAGTAGATTGCCGTCCGGCCCTCGAATCCCGAGTCGGCGCCGAACAACAGCCAGACCCGGCCATTGGGAAGTGCGGGACGGGAGCGCGCGGTGGTCGGACATCAGCTCGAAAGGGTCTCCGCGGTTGTGCGGATAGTCGGCGAAATCGGCGACAAACCCCTATGGTCCGCGATGAAAGTCAAAGGCGAAACCCGGCGCATCCCTGGGCGCGCTCGACAGGTTGGTGAGGTAGCCAATGGGACTGGAAAGCAGGTTGAGCGCCATGATCGGCTGCCCCGACGCGACTGCAAGCTGCCACTTGCCCGCGCCCGTGCTGCCGGTCAGACCCTTGGACGAGTTGCCGTTCTCCAGATCGTCGGAGTTGAAGTGCGCCGTTTCGTTTGCGCCCAGTGACAGGCTCAACGGACCGTAGGATTCTCCCTCGTCGTCGAACGCGGTAATCGACACCTCGCTGGCGCTTGTGGAAGACACGCTCCTGGAAATAGACAGGCATCTTAAGATCTTGGCGACCCCGACGATCGGTGCATACTGTTCTCGGCTATGCGCCCTGGAAGGATTTGCCGGTCACAAGGCCCAGGCGGATCTTCGGGTCGCGCGCTACAGCCGAGCCGACGAATCAGGGCGGGCGGGGATGCTGGAACCCTGTGGGCGGCGCCATCGGTACTTCACGTTGGGGGCCTGAGGAGATGGAATATAGCCAGGTTTCGGCTTCAGGAGTGCGTTGACCTGTTTTGGAATGGCCGCGCGCCGAAGGCGTGCAGCATCCGCGCGGGAATAGCTCAGTGGGTAGAGCACAACCTTGCCAAGGTTGGGGTCGCGGGTTCAAGTCCCGTTTCCCGCTCCAATAAAATCAATAGGTTGCATTGTATTTCGAAAGCCATTCGAAGGCGATGTGGCCAATTTTGCTGAGAAATCCGGATCAACGGGTGTGGTTGGGCGCAAATCGTCGTCGTTCTATTTAAATATTTTTATACTTATCAGTAAGTTATATTATTTATAACGAGAAAAAATTCGCCGCGGGGCGCTTCACCACCCGCAGCGGGAAATTGGTGAGCGATACAACTTTTCGCCTGCTCGACGCACCCGATCGATTGTCGTGCATGCACGACAAAAGCATGCCGAGTGGAGCCTCCGCGCGCCGGGGTTGCGCGTCAGAAACGCCGCCGGACGCCGACCCGGCCGCACCGTCAGGCTCGTTGAGGCGCCCGACGGTCTGTCCTTGGGCGCGGAGACGTCTCCTGCCGCTCGGGAACGCGGTATCAGGTCGAGCGCGGTCTCCAGGAAAAATTCTATTATTGTCTTGTTCAAATTTTTTTCGCTTGCCGAATGCTTGGAGATGCCGTTACATCGTGCTGGGATATTGGGTTGCTTCCCCGATGATCGGAGGGAGCCCGAACGGTGGGAGCGTGCGGCCCGGCGGCGCAATGGGGCGTGAGTCGCCGCTGGTATCCTGAATCACAAGTGCCTTGCGTTTCACCAAGGGCTGTGTTGAACGCGCCGGCAAACGATCCGCGCGGGCGCGGCCGGCGCGGTTCGCGACCGGAGTGCTTGCCCGCCATTGGAAGGGACTGATTGAACGCCAGTGATCCGCGGTAACAAACGAGCGGCGTGGTGAAAGCCGCGGGTGTGGCATGTGCGGCGCTGGTCGCGGTGGCCCTGAGCCTGGCGTTTCTCGGGCTACCGGGAGCGGAACGGGCAGCGGCGGATGCGGGCATCTCTGGAAACGGGTCGCGTACCGGCGTGCCGGCGACGGACGAGCCCGGCGGTGGGGCGCATCTCGTGCCGCTGTTCCCGTCGGCGGCGGACGCCTGGCGCGAGGGATTCGTGCGGGTGATCAACCGGTCCGCCGAGGCGGGCGAGGTGGCGATCGCGGCGATCGACGATACCGGCCGGCGCGCGGAGCAGGTGACGCTCGCGGTCGGCGCCAGCGAGGCGGTTCACTTCAACTCACACGATCTGGAGCAGGGCAACCCGGACAAGGGCCTGTCCGGCGGGGTCGGCGCGTCCGGCGAAGGCGATTGGCGCCTTGAGTTCAGCAGCGCTCTCGATATCGAAGTGCTCGCCTATGTCCGCGCCGCCGATGGCTTTCTCACCGCCATGCACGATGTGGTCGGGCGCGGGCTCGCCGGGTGGAGCCCTCAGCCGGGGAGCGCGAGGGGGTACCCCTCGCATGAATATCGCGTGGCGATCTTCAACCCCGGGCGGAACCGGAACCAGGCGAGCCTGCTGCGGCTGATCAATCCGGGCGCCGAAGAGGCCGTGGTCACGATTACCGGCATCGACGATGCGGGTATGGCGTCGGCGGGCGGGGGCGAGTCCGATGGGGCAGGCGCGGTGACGGTCACGCTGCCCGCCGGGGGCGCCGGGACGGTCGCGGCGGCGGCCCTGGAGTCGGCGCATGAACGAGGCGATTCCGCGGCGGACGCTGAGGACGCATCGCCGCTCACCGGCGCACTGGGCGCCGGGACGGGCAAGTGGCAACTGCGGGTGACCTCGGAACAGCCCGTGGTGGTAATGAGCCTGCTGATGAGTCCGACGGGTCATCTGACGAACCTGTCGACGGCGCCGTACCGGAGCGTTGCGGCCGGGCCGGTGATCCGCGCGGTGGCGGAGAACACGGAAGGGGGCGTGCCGATCGGCGACCCGGTGACGGTGGACCTGGGCGCGGCCGCCGTGCCGACGCACCGGCTTGAGGGTGCGGATGCGGAAGCCTTTGCGATCGATGCCGCAAGCGGCCAGCTCCGGACGCGGGAAGGCACGGATTACAACTTCGAGGCGAAGGCAGCCTATGCACTGACCGTCGTGGTGGCGGACGGACTGGGCGGCGTGGTCGGTATTCCCGTGACGGTGGAGGTGACCGATGAGGACGAGCCGCCGGCGAGGCCGGGGGCGCCGGAAGTCGAGGGGTCCTCGTCGCGCAGCGTGCTGGTGCGCTGGCAGGAGCCGGCGAACCGGGGCCCGGCGATCACGGACTACGATGTGGAATATCGCCGGCCGGGGGCCGCCGAGTACACGGACGCGGAACACGAGGGGGTCGGGCGGGAGATCGAGATTACGCATCTGCGCCAGCGCGCCGACTACGAATTCCGGGTACGGGCGAGTAATGACGAGGGGACCGGCGACTGGTCCGAGCCGACCGTTGGCCGGGCGCGCAGCGGCGGTGGCGGCGGCAGCGGCGGCGGCACGACGCCGCCCCCGCCGGCGTCAAACGCGCCGCCGGTGTTCACCAGCGCGTCGAGCTTCGCGATACCGGAGAACACCCTGGCGGTGGACGCCATTGAGGCCCGGGACCCGGATGACCGCATTACCGGCTACGCCATCGCCGGCGGCGTCGATGGCGCTCTGTTCGAGATCGCCGCGGACAGCGGCGCCCTGGCCTTCGTCCTGGCTCCGGACTACGAGCGCCCGACCGACGTCGCAAGCGCCGACCCGCCGAACGCGGCCGGTGACAACGCCTACGTCGTTGGAGTATCTGTGACCGGCGGTACCGGGGGCAGGGCGCGGGAGACGGAACAGACCGTCACGGTGGTGGTCATCGACACGCGCCTCGAGGCGCCGTCGCCGCCGACCGCCACGGCGCTCTCGTCGACGCGCCTGCTGGTCGAGTGGACGCGCCCGGAGAACACCGGGCCCGGCATCGCGGACTACGACGTGCAATATCGCATCGAGGGCGAAGACGAGTTCACGGACGCGGCATACGACGGCCGGGGGTTCGCCGCGACGCTCGCCGACCTGGACCCGGACACCGTCTACGAGGCGCAGGTGCGGGCGCACAACGCGGAGGGGCCCAGCCGCTGGTCGCTGTCGGGCGTCGGAACGACCTCCGCGAACCAGCCGCCCGCGTTCCTGGAGCCGCCGCCGAGACCCTCGGTACTCGAGAACGCGGGACCCGGCGAGAATATCGGCGCGCGCGTGCGGGCGAGCGACCCGAACGGCGATGCGCTGACCTACCGCCTGGGCGGGCTGGACGCGGCGCTGTTCGGCATCGAGCCGGACACGGGTCAGCTCACGACCGCGTCGGGCGCCGGGTACGATCACGAAGCGCGGGAAAGCCACGAACTGACCGTGACCGCCGACGACCGCCACGGCGGCCGCGCGACGGTCGACGTGACGGTCTCCGTGACGGACGTCCCCGAACCCCCGAGAACGCCGCTGGCGCCCGCCGTGACGTCCTCGACGCGCAACAGCCTGGACCTCGTCTGGACGGCGCCCGAGAACGCCGGCCGGCCCGTCATCGACGACTACGACGTGCGATACCGGGTCGACGGCCCGGGTGCATTCCGCGATTGGGACCACGCCGGCGCCGGCACGCGCGCCACGATCGCGAACCTGGACGCGTCGACGGACTACGAGGTACAGGTGCGGGCGAACAACGACGAAGGGACCAGCCGCTGGTCGCCTTCGGTCGTCGGCAGGACGGAGCTCAACCGGGCGCCGACATTCGCCGAAGGGCCGAGCGCGATTCGCGAGCTCCGGGAGAACGCCGCGGCGGAGACGAACGTCGGCGCGCCGCTGCGCGCGACGGACGTCGACGGTGGCACGCCGCGCTACGGCCTGGAGGGCCCCGACGCGGGCAGTTTCGGCATCGTCGAGACCAGCGGCCAGCTTCGGACCCGGACCGGCGTCGACTACAACTACGAGGAGCGGACGGACTACGCGGTCACGGCGCGGGCGACGGACGATCAGGGCGGCAGCGCGACCATCGCGGTGACCGTGCGCGTCACCGATGTGGCCGGCGAGGCGCCCGATGCACCCGCGGCGCCCGCGGTCAGGCAGACGACCGCGCCCACCAGCCTGGAAGTGACCTGGCTCGCGCCCGCGAACGCGGGGCCACCCATCGACGACTACGACTACCGTTACCGCATCGACGCCGCGGGCGCGGACTGGACCGAGGTCATCGACACCCCGATCCCGAACACGGAGGCCGACATCGACGGCCTGAGCCCGGCGACCCCTTATGCCGTGCAGGTGCGCGCCCGCAACGCGGAAGGCCTCGGCGGCTGGTCGGCCTCCGGCAGCGGCATGACCGGCGCCGGCCATCCCGACCTCGTGCCGTCGCTCGCCGTCGACGACCCCGCGCCCTGGACCGGAACGTCCTTCACGCTCACCGCCACCGTGCACAACCGGGGCACGGGGCCTTCCGAGGCCACCACCGTACGCTACCTCCGCTCGGTCGACGCCACGATCTCCGCCAGCGACAGCGGGATCGGCACAGCCAACGTCGGCGCCCTCCCCGTGGGCGGCCAGGGCACCGGCTCGCTCTCGGTCACCGCCGCCGCGACCCCGGGTACGGACTACTACGGCGCCTGCGCCGCTCCCGTCGCCCGCGAAACGCAGACCGGGAACAACTGCTCCGCCGCTGTGCGGGTCACCGTCCGGGAGCCGACCGTGCCGACCGTCTCGAGTGTCGCCTTCAGCTCCACTCCGGGCGCCGGCCAGTCGGACAACTACCGGCTCGGCGACACCATCGAGATCACGGCGACCTTCAGCGAGAGCGTCACGGTCACGGGGACGCCGCGGGTGGCGCTGATCCTCGGCGCGGCGCCCCGCGCCGCGGAGTACGCGGGCGGCTCGCCCGGCGCGCGCCTCGCGTTCCGCTACACCGTCGCCGCGGGCGACGAGGACGGCGACGGCGCTTCCATCGAGACCGACGGCCTCGATGCGGGGGGCGGCAGCATCCGCAAGACCGGGTCGTCGATCGACGCCGACCTCGCCCACGCCGGCCGCAAGGACGAGCCGGGCCAGCGTGTGGACGGCGTCAGGCCGGAGCTGGCCGCGGCGCGGCTGAACGGCGCGGAGCTGTCGCTGACCTTCAGCGAGCCGCTCGCTCCGGACCCGGTCCCCGCGCGCGGGAGCTTCGCGGTGGCCGCCGACGGCGTCCCGTTGCCGGTGCGCGCCGTGGCCGTCCGGGACGCCGACGTGGTGCTGACCCTGGCGTCGCCGGCCACGCTCGCGCGGAACGTGACAGTGGGCCATGCGCCGGCCGGCGGCGTCCTCGACCGGGCGCGGAACGCCGCCGCCGGCTTCGCCGACGCGCCGGTGCGCAACGTCGTGAACATCGTGTTCGTGCTGGCGGACGACCACGCCACGCGGGCGGTCTCGAGCTACGGTTCGGATCTCGTCTCGACCCCCGGCATCGACCGGCTGGCGGCGGAGGGCGTCGTGTTCGACCGCGCGCTGGCGCCGAACGCGATCTGCCAGCCGGCCCGCGCGACGCTGCTCACGGGCCGGTACCCGCACCGCCACGGCCAGCAGAACAACCACTCGACCTTCGACAACGACCAGGAACAGGTCCAGAAGACGCTCCGTGCGGCCGGCTACCGCACGGCGCTGCTCGGCAAGTGGCACCTGACGATGGACCCGCAGGGGTTCGACCACTGGGAGGTGCTCTCCGAAGCCTCCGGCCAGGGCGTCTACTACGACCCGCGCTTCGCGGTGCGGGACGGCCTCCCGGTGAGGCGGGATGGCTACTCGACGGACATCGTCACCGATCGCGCCATCGCGTGGATCGACGACCAGCGGTCCGACGAACAGCCGTTCCTGGCGCTGGTCTGGTACAAGGCGGCGCACAGTCCGTGGGACGCCGCGGTGGAGGACGTGACGCGCTTCGAGGAGCTGACGTACGCGCCGCCGGCCACGTTCCGCGACGTCTACGCGGGCCGCGCCACGGCGACCGGGCTGCAGAAGATGCGCGTCGACAGGCACATGGACGACCGGAAACTGAAACTCAGCCTGCCGTCTTCCGTGCCGTTCGAGATCCGTCAGGCCCTGTTCGACCGGCGTCCGCCGGACGGGGACGCCGAGGCGGTCCGGGACTGGAAGCTGCAGACGTACCTGCACGACTACGCGCGCGTCGTCCATCGGGTGGACCAGAACGTCGGCCGCCTGCTCGACTACCTCGACACGGCGGGTCTCGCCGACGACACGCTCGTCGTCTACGCCTCGGACCAGGGTTTCTTCCTGGGCGAGCACGGCTGGTTCGGCAAGCGCTGGTTTCACGAGGAGTCCCTGCGCCTGCCGCTGATCGTGCGGGCGCCGGGGGCCGCGGGGGCCGGGACCCGGGTCGCGAACATCGTGTCCCAGACGGACCTCGCCCCCACCCTCCTGGAGGTGGCCGGGACCGATGCGCCGGAGGGGATGCAGGGGGCGAGCCTCGTGCCGTTCCTGCGGGGCGTCGAGCCGGCGGACTGGCGCGACAGCTTCTACTACCACTTCCTGGAATGTCCCGGCGTGCGCCGCGTCGCGCGCCACCGGGCGGTCGTCACCGACCGCTACAAGCTGGTGCACTACTACCAGAGCGACGAGTGGGAGCTGTTCGACCGGCTGACGGACCCGGAGGAAGTCGAGAACGTGGTCGCCGAGGCCGGGTACGCGGACCGCGTGTCCACGCTCAAGGCCGAACTGGAGCGGTTGCGGCAGGAGTTGGGCGACACGGGCCCGAACGAGCCGGAGCACAACGCGCCGGCGTTCGACGGCGACTCCGCCACACGCGCCATCTTCGAGAACTCGACGGGCGCGGATGTCGGCGCGCGCATGCGGGACGCGTGGGGGCGGACCTACCGCTACAGCCTCGCCAGCGGCGACGCGGAAACCTTCGCCGTCGTCCCCTGCGACGGTCAGATCGTGACCAGGCCCGACGCCATTCTGGACTACGAGGCCAGCAAGGTGCACTCGCTGGTCGTCCAGGTCGAAGACTCGCGCGGCAGGACGGACAGCATCGACGTCACCGTCGTGGTGTTCGATGTCGACGAGCCCCCGGACGCGCCGTCGGCGCCGGTCGTCACCGCGCGCACGGCGACCAGCCTGACCGTGGCGTGGACGGCGCCCGACAACGCGGGACGCCCGGAGATCTCGGACTACGACTACCGTTACCGCATCGCGGGTCCGGCGAACGAGTTTACGCACGTGGACGACACGCCCATCACGGCGACCGAGACGACGATCTCCGGCTTGCAACCGGGTACGGAGTACGAGGTGCAGGTCCGCGCCAGCAACGACGAGGGCACGGGCCCCTGGTCGGACTCCGTGACCTCGCCGCATGGATCGAACGGTGGGTTCCACAACGTCAGGGCAATGCCGGATACTCCGGGTGTCCCAGTTGTTGCCGATCGTGTCGATCGTCGAGTTCGACAGCGCGGACCTGCCCGGCCTGAGCGGCGTGGTGATGGAAGGCGTCGCCCTGCACGAGATGGGGCACGCCCTGGGAATCGACGGCCCGTTGTGGAAGGACCTCGGCATGCTTGAAAACCCCTCGCTGCATCTCGGCGTGGAGATCGAGCCGGCGGCGTCCGGCGGAGCGGGGCGGTGACAACCGGCACCCGGAGGACGTTGGCATGCGCGGCGCTGGCCGCGGCGGCGCTGGGCCTGGCGTTGGCCGGGCTACCGGGAGCGGAACGGGCTGCGGCGGATGCGGGCATCTCTGGAAACGGGTCGCGTACCGGCGTGCCGGCGACGGACGAGCCCGGCGGTGGGGCGCATCTCGTACCGCTGTTCCCGTCGGCGGCGGACGGTCCTCGCGAGGGGTTCGTGCGGGTGATCAACCGGTCGGCGGTGGCGGGCGAGGTGGCGATCGCGGCAATCGACGATACCGGCCGGCGCGCGGAGCGGGTGATGCTCGCGGTCGGCGCCAGCGAGGCGGTTCACTTCAACTCGCACGATCTGGAGCAGGGCAACCCGGAAAAGGGCCTGTCCGGCGGGGTCGGCGCGTCCGGCGAAGGCGATTGGCGCCTTGAGTTCAGCAGCGCTCTCGATATCGAAGTGCTCGCCTATGTCCGCGCCGCCGGTGGCTTTCTCACCGCCATGCACGATGTGGTCGGGCGCGGGCTCGCCGGGTGGAACCCTCAGCCGGGGAGCGCAAGGGGGTACCCCTCGCATGAATATCGCGTGGCGATCTTCAACCCCGGGCGGAACCGGAACCAGGCGAGCCTGCTGCGGCTGATCAATCCGGGCGCCGGAGAGGCCGTGGTCACGATTACTGGCATCGACGATGCGGGTGTGGCGTCGGCGGGCGGGGTGACGGTCACGCTGCCCGCCGGGGGCGCCGCGACGGTCGCGGCGGCGGCCCTGGAGTCGGCGCATGAACGAGGCGATTCCGCGGCGGACGGCGAGGGCGCATCGCCGCTCACCGGCGCACTGGGCGCCGGGACGGGCAAGTGGCAACTGCGGGTGACCTCGGAACAGCCCGTGGTGGTGATGAGCCTGCTGGTGAGTCCGACGGGCCATCTGACGAACCTGTCGACGGCGCCGTACCGGAGCGTTGCGGCCGGGCCGGTGATCCGCGCGGTGGCGGAGAACACGGAAGGGGGCGCGCCGATCGGCGACCCGGTGACGGTGGACCTGGGCGCGGCCGCCGTGCCGACGCACCGGCTTGAGGGTGCGGATGCGGAATCCTTTGCGGTCGATGCCGCAAGCGGCCAGCTCCGGACGCGGGAAGGCACGGATTACAACTTCGAGACAAAGGCAGCCTATGCGCTGACCGTCGTGGTGGCGGACGGACTGGGCGGCGTGGTCGGTATTCCCGTGACGGTGGAGGTGACCGATGAGGACGAGCCGCCGGCGAGGCCGGGGGCGCCGGAAGTCGAGGGGTCCTCGTCGCGCAGCGTGCTGGTGCGCTGGGAGGAGCCGGCGAACCGGGGCCCGGCGATCACGGACTACGATGTGGACTATCGCCGGCCGGGGGCCGCCGAGTACACGGACGCGGAACACGAGGGGGTCGGGCGGGAGATCGAGATTACGCATCTGCGCCAGCGCGCCGACTACGAATTCCGGGTTCGGGCGAGTAATGACGAGGGCACCGGCGAGTGGTCCGAGCCGACCGTTGGCCGGGGCCGCAGCGGAGGCGGCGGCAGCGGCGGCGGCACGACGCCGCCCCCGCCGGATGACGAGCCCCTTCCGCCCCCGGACAACGAACCGCCGGTGTTCGAGGGCGACACGGGTTTTTCGGTGGCCGAGAACGTGCTGGCGGTCGGCACGGTGCGGGCCAGCGACCCGGACGCCGGCGACGAGATCACCGGTTACGCGCTCGCCGGCGGCGCCGACGCGGCCCTGTTCGAGGTCACCGGCGGCGGCTTGTTGAGTTTCCGCACGGCCCCGGACTTCGAGCGTCCCGGCGACGCGCCGAGCAGCTCGCCCGCCAACGAGTACGTGTTCGAGGTCGAGGCGCGCAGCGGCGTGGGCGACCGGGCGGCGGCGACGGCGGCGGCGGTCACGGTCGGCGTGACCGATGTCGATGAGCCCCCCCATCGCCCGGACCCGCCGACTATCGGCGCCGCGACTATGGACAGCCTGCGCATCGGTTGGCGGGCGCCGGTGAACACGGGACCCGACATCACGGGCTACGACTACCGCCACCGCGCGGAGGGGTCCGGACAGGGCTGGACCGAGGCGACGGTCGCGGCGGCCGTCACCGAGGCCACGCTGACCGGCCTGGCGCAGCGCACGGATTTCGAGGTGCAGGTGCGGGCCGGCAATGCGGAAGGTACCGGCGCCTGGTCGGCCTCCGGGCGCGGCGCCACAGGCCCGAACGGCCCCGACCTGGAGGTAGGCGCGGCGACGGTGAGCAATAGCAGCCCCGAGACGGAGGCGTCGTTCACGCTGTCGGCGACGGTGAGCAACGGCGGCAGCGGGGAATCGGCAGCGACGACGCTGCACTACTACCGCTCGGCGGACGCGACGATCTCGGCCTCGGACATCGAGGTGGGCACAGACGCAGTGGAAGCGCTGTCGGCGTCGAGCAGCAGCCCGGAGTCGATCGATCTGACGGCGCCGTCAACGGCGGACACCTACTACTACAGGGCCTGCGTGGATGCGGTGACGGGCGAATTCAGCGCCACGAACAACTGCTCGTCGTCCGCACAGGTCGATGTAACGGAGCCGCCGCCGCCTTCCAACCGAAGCCCGGAGCCGGTGGGGGAGATCGCATCGCGGACGCTGGAAGCGGGCGGGTCCCAGACGCTGGACGTGTCCTCCTACTTCAACGACGCGGACAGCGATGAGCTGGCCTACGCGGCGGCATCGTCGGACAGGTCGGTGGCCACGGCCCGGGCGTCCGGGAGCGCGGTGACGGTGACGGCGGTGGCTTCGGGTGAGGCCGTGGTGACGGTGACGGCCTCCGACCCCGGCGGCCTGACGGCGGAGCAGGGCATCGCGGTGACAGTGGCGGCCGAAAACCGGCCGCCAATCGCCACCAAAACCATCCCTGACCAAACGATCCACGTGTGGGGCGAGCTGCAGACGCTCCCTTCACCCAAGAACCGCTTCGTAGTCAATGGTATTCACAACTACTTCAGCGATCCCGACGGTGATCCTCTGCAATATGGAGCCTCATCCTCCGACGAGCGTTACGCCACAGTGCGCACATCGATCATTCCCGCCCTGAACCACTATCAAATGGTAGTTGATCCGGTAGCGGTGGGGCGGGCGACCATAACGCTTACGGCTACCGATCCGGAAGGCTTGAATGCGAACTATGTGTTCGGCGTCAATGTCAGTCCACCGCTACCGAATCGCCGCCCCGTGGTCCAGTGGCCGATCGGAGCCCGGCAGGTCTATGTGGGTGTGCCGGAGGTGCTGCGCCTCAGGGACCACTTCAGGGATGAAGACGTGTACGGGAGTTACTTCCAGTTGAACTACGAAGTCTCCTCCGCTGACAATGGTATAGCCCTTGTTCGGGTATGGGACAAACGGGATCACGAGACCGGGCATGGATACGCCCGATTGGTAATCGAAGGGGTCAGCGCCGGGGAGACAACGGCAACGGTGGTAGCGACCGATCGGGGGGGCCTGTCCGTAGGGCACACGTTTAATATCATCGCCGAGACGCGCCCTCCGAGGGTAACGCGTCGCATAAGTGACGTGTCGGTGTCCGCCGGCGTAGAAACGTATGTCCGGGATCTGAATAGCTATTTTACCGATCCCGACGGGTATGATCTCGTGTATGGCGCCTCTTCATCCGATACCGTCGTGGTTCGCGCCAGAATAAGCAGACACGGCCCTTACGTTGTTCTTTTCGCCCGCGAGGTTGGCACGGCGGACATCGCTGTGACGGCGACTGATGTGACCGGCCTGACGGCGAGCCAGACTTTCACGGTGACGGTCGTCAGCCCGCGCCCACCGACGATTACGCGTCGCATAAGTGACCGGTCGGTGTACGTCGGCAGAGAAACGTATGTCTATAGTCTACAGAACTATTTCGCCGATCCGGAGGGGCGTGAGCTGGTGTATGACGCCTCTTCATCCGATACCAGCGTGGTTCGCGCCAGCGTGGGCGAAGACAACCCTTACATTGTTGTTCTTTTTGCCCGCGAGGTCGGCACGGCAGACGTCACTGTGACGGCGACTGACGTGACCGGCCTGACGGCGAGCCAGACATTCACCGTCACGGTCTCGGCCGCTGCATCGGGTGGTAGGGGTTTTTCGGACAGCAGGCCGATGTGAAACAAGTCGAACCGGGCAATCAAGTGGCGCGAGCTCGTCATTAGCTTGGTTGATCGGTGGCGTTTTGGGATACCGAGTTGTAGCCGAGAGTCTTCGCGGTGATAACCGCCACCATCGACGATACGGGCCGGCGCGCCCTGCCTGGGCAAAAATAGTTT
The DNA here is from genome assembly GCA_965220425.1 of Candidatus Azophilus sp. Taxonomy (GTDB): domain Bacteria; phylum Pseudomonadota; class Gammaproteobacteria; order Pseudomonadales; family Azotimanducaceae; genus Azophilus. The sequence continues at coordinate 3,214,951 of OZ244830.1, forward strand.
GCGCATCGCCCAAATTCTTTTCGCTTGCGAAAAGCCAGCGTATTCCGCTTATATGGCACGGCCAGCGACCGGCTCGTTGCGATGCATTGGCGAACCCCTGCTCCGGTCGAATAACGTATGGCGATGATAGGAGAAGCGAGGTGCCCCGCTTATTCGAATACTGCGTTGTACTGGCGTTTGCCGCCGCGACGGCCGCGAGCGCCGGTTACGCCAGGGAGCGAGGCTCGCCGGAACCGCGGGACTCATCGGCCGCAAGTCAGCCGATATCGGAAGAGTTGGACGCAAGACCCGGGAAAGGCGGGAAAGCCGGGGTTCAGGCTCGCGCCCGGGCGTTGCCGGAACGGGTCGATGGCCGGGTCTACACCTGGAGAGACGGCCGCCGGACCCGCAAGGCCATTGTACAGCCAAACCTCTCCCTGCACCGGGACGGCGTTAAGGTATCTACCGACGGGGAAAAGTTCCTTGACCTCGGAGGCGGCGCCCGCATCGTCGCCAAGCGCGGGGCGGCGGATACGGGCCTGGCCGTATTCCGCTCCGAAGCCGGCGACCTGATGGCGCTGCCGGGCGGCGTGTTGCTGGTGCTCGACCCGCACTGGGAGCGGCCGCGGGTCGATGCCTTTCTCGCCGCCAACGGTATCGACTCCGGCCGGTTATCGGAACTCGCCTGGGCGGACAATGCCTTCCTCGTCAAGACGGCGCCGGGGTTCGCCGCTCTGGAGTTGGCGAATGCGCTGGCCGGGCGGGATGGCGTGGTGCTGTCCAGCCCGAACTGGTGGACCGAATCCACCCTGAAATGAGAGCGCGCTGGCCACGGAGGTTGAGTTGGGGTCGGTGTCCGGGGTGACCCGCCACCCCTCCGCGAGGGGGCCGCCGGCGCCGCGGTATTGGCTGGCTGTGGCCAGTTTCCTGATCGGCTTCCCGCTCGCCGCCGGCGTGTCGGCGCAGACACAGACGCCGGCGCCGACGATCACGGCGGTGGCGGTCGGCGAAAAGGCCCTGACCGTGGCCTGGTCGGCGCCCGACGGCGTCTCGGAGTCCGATATCACCGCCTACGACGTGCGCCATATCGAGAGCGATGCGCCCGACAAGGCCGACGCCAACTGGACGCTGAAGGAAGATGCCTGGCTGGGCTACGAATTGCGAGCCTATATTTTCGGTTTGACCGACGGTCAGAGCTACGACGCGCAGGTGCGGGCCGTCACCTCGAACGGCGACGGCGCCTGGTCGGCTCCCGGCGCCGGTACGCCCACGGATGCGGGTGGCGACCGGGCATCGGCCATTCCGGTGACGTTGCAGGTGCCGGCGGTGGCCGGCTTCTCCTCGGGGGATACCAGCGACTATTTCGAGATCGAACTGTCTGCCGCGTCGTCCACCCTGCTGTTTTTCACCAACAGCCTGGTGGCCGACACGGTGGGAGAATTACAGTCGGCGGACGGCGCCCCGTTGGACAGCAACGACGATGCCTTCCTCCAGCTCTTCAGTGGCCGCCAGGGGGTCGAGGCCCGGGACAACGGCGTGCAAAAGCCGATGGCGGTCAGGGCGTGCGGCGTGCGGCGGCGGCCCCCGTTCCTCGCCGCCGGCGGTTCGGCTTGGCCTGCGCCAGTATCCATTCCCGGAACTGCGCCACCTCGGACTTGTGCGCGGAGGCGGCCGTGGTGATGAGGCAGCACCGCGCCGGCGCCTTGACCTGGCGGTCGAAAACCGGAATCAGCAGTCCCTGTTCCAGCTCCCGCGCGATCAGCGTCGGGCGGCCGATGGCCACGCCCAGGCCCGCCACGGCCGCGTGGATCAGCATGCTGTAGAGACGGAAGCCGGATGCCCGCGACAGGTCGGGCGACGGCGCCCCCTGGCGCGCGAACCAGTACGACCAGTCGGTATCCCAGCCGAGATCGTACAGCAGCGGCCAGGCGTGCAGATCCGCGGGTTTGCGGGGCTTGCCGCGCGCCTCGACAAGGGCCGGACTGCCCACCGGAAAAAGCGTCTCCTCGAACAGCGTCTCCTCGAACAGCGGCTCCGAGCGGTGCGATGCCGCCCGCGGCGCCCTGGCCTCGCCGGCGTAGGCGATCCAGACATCGAAATCGCGCCGCTCCGGGTCGACATTGCGGTGGTCGGTCTCCAGCTCGACCGTGATCCGCGGATGGGCGGCCCGCAGGTCCGCCAGTCTCGGCATGAGCCATTTCTCGGCAACCGCCTCGACCGAGACAATGCGCAGGCGCCGCGTTCCAGAGCGACTGCGATGACGCTCCGTGGCCTTGCGGACCTGGGCGAGAATGCCCTGGATGTCCTTGAGATAGACCTTGCCGCGCGTGTTCAGGCGCACGCCGCGATGACGGCGGTCGAACAGCGGGCTGTCGAGGAAATCCTCGAGTACCTTGACACGGTGCGCCACGGCCGCGGACGTGACGTTGAGTTCTTTCGCCGCTTGGGTGAAATTCTCATGGCGGGCCGCGGCTTCGAAAAAGCGCAGGCATTCGAGCGGAGGAAGCGAATTCACGCTTTTGTGTATTTCAAAAAGGGTTTTGGCCAAATGCAATTATGTCATCGCACATTTGCCCGCAAGTTGCAAGCGCGGGCTTGTCTACACGCGCCGCCAGTCCATAGGCGTTTGCCCGGTGCGGCCAGCCAGGCGGTCTGCCGGTGTCCGGATCTCCGGGTTGGCGGGACGCGCCTGGTGCGAAGGCGCTCCGACGAGTGGTGGAACCTGCGGCGACGATCGGAATGGCCACCTGAGCCGGGACGCCCAGCGATGCAGGCACGAGGTGGCCATCTTCAACCCCGGCAAGAACCCCAACCAGGCGACCGACGCTGGCAACAGGGAACAGAATCTGTTCATGGCAGTTTCCGACCCGGGTGGCGACGAAACAGAAAAAAATTACAAAACGCAACCAATTTCGCATAATCTTCTGATTGGGTTGGATAAACCGGCGCAAGACCGGCGGCGGCGAACGAGGGAGGCTGAGGATATGAAGCTCTACGACTTTTCGCTCGCACCGAGCCCGCGCCGGGTGCGCATGTTCATCGCGGAGAAGGGGATCGAGATCCCCACCGTGCAGATCAATACCCGCGCCCGCGAGCAGTTCTCCGACGAGTACCGCGCCGTGAACTCCAACTGCGTCGTGCCCACGCTCGTACTCGACGACGGCGCCTGCCTCGGCGAATCGGTGGCGATCTGCCGTTACCTGGAGGAGATGCATCCCGAGCCCGCCCTGATGGGCCGCGACGCCAAGGACAAGGCGGTGATCGAGATGTGGAGCCGCCAGACCGAGATTGAGGGCTATCTCGCGGCCGCCGAGGCGGTGCGCAACTCAGCGCCCATGTTCGAAGACCGCGGGCTGCCCGGCGTGCCGGGCGGGGTGCCCCAGATTCCGGCGTTGGTCGAGCGCGGCAAGCAAACGATGGGTCGGCTCTTCCCCAAATTGGACCGCCAGCTTGCCGCGAACCGCTATCTGGCGGGCGATGGTTTCTCCATCGCCGACATCACCGCCTACGTCGCCATCGACTTCGCCGGGCGGGCGGAGATAGAGATACCGGCGGACTGCCCGAACCTCGCCCGCTGGTTTGCCGAGGTGGGCGCGAGGCCGAGCGCGTGCGCTTGACCAGGCCCTTCATGCGGCTGCGGTTCCAGTTCGATGCGCAACGGCTTGACGAGGCGTTGCACGACCTCGGCGACGGGCGCTGGATGCGGCATCCGAGCAGGATGCAGGGCAACTCGGCGATTCCGCCGATCTCCAGCGGCGGCGGCGACAACGACTCGTTCGAGGGCGAGAAGCAACCGGCGCCGCACCTTGAACGGTGCCGCTGCAAGCAGCAGGTCATGGCGAGTTTCGGGGAGGTGCTCTCCCGCTCGCGCCTGATGAAACTCGATGCGGGGGCGGAGGTGAGCCTGCACGTCGACTTCAACTACTACTGGTTCAGCCGGGTGCGCATCCATATCCCGATCGTCACCAGCCCCGAGTTCATCTTCCAATGCGGACGGGAGGAACTGCACATGGCGGCGGGGGAGCGCACGGCGCTGGTGGAATATCACCGGGAGCAACAATGAACACCGCAATCGTCGTCGGCGTCGGCCCTGACCGGGGGCTCGGCGCCCAGCTTTGCCGGCGCTTCGCCGGACTGGGACTGAAGGTTCTTGTCGCAGGGCGCACAAAGGAAACACTGGACGCCGTGGTCGCCAATATCGAGGCCGATGGCGGCGCTGCCGAGGCAGTGATGACGGATGCCACCGATGAGCGGCAGGTCAGGGCGCTGTTCGATGCCGCCGGCGACGACCTGAGCCTCGCCATCTACAACGCGGGCAACAACGCGCCCGGACGGATCGCGGAGATGGATGCGGAATACTTCGAGACGGCGTGGCGCCTCTGCTGTTTCGGAGGCTTCCTGGTCGGCCGCGAAGCCGTGCGCCGGTTCCTCGCCCGGGAGCCGGTTCCCGCTCCGGGTTCCGGTGGAGAAGCACAGGAGTCCGGGCCCGGAACCCGGGGAACGTTACTGTTCACCGGAGCGAGCGCATCGTTGCGCGGGCGCGCGAACTTCGGCGCTTTCAACTCGGGAAAGGGGGCTTTGCGCAACCTGGCCCAGGCCATGGCCAAGGAGTACGGCGCCGACGGCGTGCATGTAGGCCACGTGGTGATCGACGGGGGTATCGCCGGCGAAAAGCTCATGAAGCGCTATCCCGACTACGCCAGATCACTGGGGAGGGGCGGCCTGATCTCGCTGGAGGGAATCGTCGACGGCTACGTGCACCTCTACAACCAGCCGCCCACGGCCTGGACGTTCGAGATCGACCTGAGAACCTCGGTGGAGAACTGGTAACGGTTTCCGCGACGCCCCCCTGCCTCCTTCGGGCCGGCATGCTCTGTCACGTCGCTCCGATCCACCCACCGGCTTGAGGCATGCCTGATTAGCAGCCATTTCAGGCCTTCGACCCAGTTCTGGACGAAGGACTGTGTCGGATAGCCGAGCGACCAGCCGCCTGTCCTCACAAGACGCCCCACGCCTTCCAGCCCCGTTTGCCGCTACCCAATGTCGCCTGCCGCCACTCGGTCGGCTGGCTCGAGCCCCCGTGGAGAGGCAGTTCGCGATCCCCGCTTCCTCGATGGTCATGGCCGCGTCGATGAACAATCCGGCCTGGTGGCGACCCGACGTTCCGGCATGAACGGCCACACCACACCCATGTATGGCACAGCGCTTGTTGCGTGCGATTACCTTGGGCGGTGGCCTGCGGGATGCGGCAGCAGAGACACTCATCGCGAATGTCGGCCATCCGCCGGCCTTGCCCGTGTACGCCTGATATGGAAGACCGCGGTTACCACTCGTTCCCGTTCCGATGGCGAAAATTACGTTTGGATTATAGCCTGCGGACTGTGCGTGGCGATTTGCCCTCCGGGTCGCATTTCGATAAACCCCTGAATTTGAGTCGGCGCACGGAGGGGTATACTGAAACGATGCCGATAGCAAGGAACACAATCAATCCGGCGTGTTTCAACCCGGATATCGATCTTCCGTACCAATTGCGGAAAGACGATTTCCGTTCAGCGCTGCAAGATGTCTATGACTTCTTCCATGATGTCAACGAACATTTGATTTCGAAAGGTCTCCAGCGACTGGACGACATATTGAGGCCGGCGATCATGTCGGGTGTTCTGTCGGACATGCTCACATCCAGCCTCGCGACGCATTCCAGAGTTCTTGTCGAGAACAAATATTTCAATGGCCATCCGGATCTTGTGGTGCAGGGTGTCTATCCGAATAACGCAGTCAAGGCCGGCGAAAAAGGGGTGGAAATCAAGACCACTCGGAAAAAAGGAGGTGCCGTGGATACTCATGGCGCGCGAAATCAGTGGATGTGCGTTTTTGTCTAGGAAGTGGACAGCGAAACGGAACCTGCCGTGAACCGGCGGCCCATGACGTTTACGGAGGTTTATCTCGGCGCGGTCACGCTCGATGACTTCAGAAGGAATCCGAGGGGTGAACTGGGTACCCGGACGGCGACGCTTCATGCGGATGGAATCAGGAAGTTGCGGGAGAACTGGGTATACAAGTTGTAACGGACCCGTTGGGAGCGTACGCCGTGAGCTTGGGAATTGCGTCGACAGCCATCCGGAAGTAGTTCTTGTCTCGTTCTATGCCGATACTCTCGTAACCCACCGCGTTGCTTGCCGCCAATGTGGACCCCGCGCCAGCAAAGGTATCGAGAACGACACCTCCGCCAAGCGGGAGCACGCCCCGAACCAATTGTCGAAGAAAGGCTTGCGGCTTGAGACTGGGGTGCGGCGCCAGTTCTTTCTCCCCTCGCCGGGTCGGCGCCGATGCAATGACGTCTCCGAACGGCTTCGCCTTCTCCGGGCGGCGGAATCCACCGGTCCCCCACTTCCTTAAATTGTCCTGAACCCTACCCTCCAGCCGCTTTCTGAAAACCAGCCAGGGTTCCCACATCGACCTGGGCATGACGCTCACATCACGGAACTCATCGTGCGCCCCCTTGGGTCGATCACCGCCTCGCATGGTCATGGTCAGTCGTATGATCTCGCCTCTGCGCTCAAATCCGACCTTGGACAACGCTGAAGCGACAATGTGGGAAACCAACGGATTGGAAGCTACCACCACGTTTGCTCCGGGAACCAACACCGGCAGGACCATTCTCCCCCAGGCGACGAAAAATTGTCTTATCTCACCAAGCTGACTTTCGTCGAGGGTCGTGAATCGGGGCAGCGGCGATCGCCGGTGACCGTCGAACGACGGGGGTATGCGCCAGACACCGCCTTTGCCGGCACGCAGTTTCCGTTGCTGCTCGTCCGTATATTCATGCAAACCATAGGGTGGATCCGTGACGACGGCGTGCATTGAATTGGGAGATCTCCGATCCAGCCAAGAGAAGCAATCGTCGTGATACAAGATGGATTTCCGGAATGAGAAGGGCTTCTCTTGACCATCGACCGGAGCGAGGGACCTTTGCCGCGGGCTCGGCTGTCCGGTTTTCGCCCGGTATACGCCTCTACGTTCGCGAACGAAGAGTTGGGGTGTGTTGAGCCGCAGATAAGACCGGATGGACGATGTAGGCGTCTGGCCGATCTGCTTCCGAACGCCCGCTTCGATGCGAGGGATGCTGAGCGACGTTTCGGACTCTTCCAGGACTTTGACGATGGCGTCGCGAACGCGACCAGGCGGTTGTTTATTGGAAGACCGCATTCACCAAGACTAGACGTCTGGACGTCGTCAGTCAACCAGGTTCACCAGCCGCAGTCGGCTAACCTGGTTGCGGTTGCTGCCCGGGTTGAAGATCACCACGCGATGCGAGCCCGCCGCCACCGGCGCCGCATCGTGCATCGCCGCTGCACAACGAATGCCCCGAGACAACGAACCGGGACAGGCTCTTCCAGAACACGAACGCCTGACGCCGCGCTGCGGCCGCAACTCGAGAAAAAGCCGTTTTACGCAACCTTTGCATTCCTCGTGACCCCGCAACACGCCCTCCACCACGGCTATCGATACCTCACCAGTGTCACCGATCAACAACTCCTACTTCGCAAACAACACGTTTCGGGCGGTTATTTTCTTATGCGCCGGTTATACTTGCGAACGGAAGCGAAACGATGTCACTCACCCAAAGAATCGATGCGATCCTGAGTGAAGCGGCGGCCGCAGGTGCGGTGCCGGGAGTGGTGGCCGGCGTCACCGGTGCCGGAGACGATCTTTACCTGGGCGGCTTCGGCGAACGCGTGCTGGGCGGCGGCGACGCAATGACCCCGGACACCGTCGGCTGGATCGCCTCCATGACCAAGGCCGTGACCGGAGCCGCGGCCATGCAGCTCGTCGAGCGGGGACGCCTCGACCTGGACGCTCCGGCCGCCAGCGTCATCCCCTACCTGGATGAAGTGCCGGTGCTGGAAGGCTTCGACGACGACGGCACGCCCCGTACCCGTCCACCGCGGCGCGCCATCACTCTGCGCCACCTCCTGACCCATACCGCCGGGTTCTCCTACGAGATCTGGAGCGATGCGATCGTTCGCTACCAGGAAGCGACCGGCACGCCCGGAGTCATGAGCTGTGAGAACGCGGCCCTCGCCACACCGCTGCTCTTCGATCCCGGCGATCGGTGGGACTACGGCATCAACATCGATTGGGCGGGAAAGATGGTCGAAGCGGTGAGCGGACAGCGCCTTGGCGACTATCTCCGCGAGCACCTGCTCGGACCGCTCGGCATGAGCGATACGGCGTTCCGCATCACCGACGAGATGCGGGCGCGGCTCGCCAGGATTCACCAGCGCGGCGAGGACGGCACGCTGGAGCCGCAGATGGCGCTGGAGATTCCGCAAGACCCGGAGTTCGAGATGGGGGGCGCTGGACTCTACGGGACGATCGGCGACTACCTGCGATTCATTCGCATGATTCTCAACCGGGGCCGGGCGAACGGCGAGCAGGTGCTGAAACCCGAGACGGTGGAGACGATGTCGCGCAACCAGATGGGGGACCTTCTGGTGTGCGGGCTCAAGACCGCGATGCCACCGCTTTCGAACGACGCGGAATTCTTTCCCGGCCTGGCGAAATCGTGGGGGCTGAGCTTCATGATCAACAACGAGCAGGCGCCGACCGGGCGTTCGGCCGGGAGCCTGGGGTGGGCGGGGCTTGCCAATTCGTACTTCTGGATCGACCCGATGAAGGGCATCGGCGGCGCCTACCTCACTCAGGTGCTGCCCTTCGTCGACGAGCAATCCTTTCCCCTCTACATGGCATTCGAGCGGGCCACATACGAGGCGCTCGCCTGAAGCCCGGATTCCAGGGCAAGCGCTTCGCTGCGATAAACACGACCCTTGACTTCGGGAGAACTGACGCAAGCGAGGGAATCCACTGTAGATACTCGAACGTTGCCGTCGAATTGCGGGACAGCTTGTGTCAGTCTATGTGTAATGTCATGTGTGGAGCTTGACGCGATGGCCACGAACCTATCGATAGACCCCGGACTACTCGACAAAGCGCTCGAAATCGGTGGCGAAAACACCAAGAAGGCGACCGTTACCAAGGCGTTGCAGGAATTCATCGCACGTCGGCAGCAGCGCGAGCTTCTGGGCTTGTTCGGCAAACTCGAGTGGGACGACGGCTTCGACTACAAACGTGAGCGCGGCCGGCGGTGAGTCTCTTCGTGGACACCAGCGTCTGGTCACTCGCACTGCGGCGCGACGCACCGCCGGATGTTACCGAGGTGCGGCGCTTGAGGGACGCGTTGAGCGCCGACGAGCCAATCCTGTCGACAGGAATCGTGTTGCAGGAGTTGTTGCAGGGCTATACCGGGGCAAGAGCGGTGAGGGAGATCGTTCAGCGGTTCCAAGCGCTTCCCACGATCTCGCCGACGCTGGACGATCACATCGGGGCTGCGCGTCTGCGCACTGAGTGTCGGCGTCACGGCATCCAAATTGGGACCATCGACGCGTTGCTCGCGCAGCTATGCATTGCTCGCGAGTGCGTCATGCTATCGACCGACCAAGACTTCGCGCTTGTCGCCGAGCGCTCGCCGCTTCGGCTTTGGCAGTGAATCGGCGAGGGTTTGGGCGCCGATCGGCTCGCTGACTCATTGATCTTCCGGGATCGTTGGGGCCGCGGCCACTCCGTAACCGGGGAACGACAGCCGGCTCACGTCTCCCGGCGTGTCGTCGCCCATATAGGCTGCCGTGTCGGGCCAGCGCTCGATTTGACGATTCCGTTCGGGCGAGCGAGAGCTGGGCGGGCAGATCACCGGCGGCTCGTAGCCCGCCTGTCGGCATGCGCTTTCGATCCGCACTCTCATTGCTGCATTGGATAGGTGACGGAAGTTCCATGTCACCGGAAACTCGACGCCGTTGGTCACGGCAATAGCGATATGTGATGTCTGCGCGCAGAATTATGCTACGATTCGTGTACACAATCATAGGGGCGATCACATGGGTTTGCCTACCTCATTCAGCATTCGAGACCTGAGGCAGCGTTCCGCCGAACTGCTCCGGAATGCCGAGGACGGGCGGCTGGCGATCGTCACCAAGCACGGGCGGCCAACCATCCTCGCCGTTCCCTTCGACGACCGCCTTCTCGATGTCGGCGTGCATCGGTCACTCGCGCTGCAACTGTTCGAACAACGCCAGTTGACTCTGTCGCAAGCCGCTAAGGTGGCCGACCTGAGTGTGGAAGATTTCATGGACCTGCTCGGCAAGGCCGGCGTGGCGGCGGTGGACTACCCGCCATCGGAACTGGAAGACGAGTTACATAACGCCCTGTGAATTATCGCGGGGAGCCTTCGGCCACGGCGAGCGGGAAGACCGTCCCCGGTATAGAACCCCCGTTCGTCGCCGATGCCGGCCCGCTGATCGCCCTGGCCAGGGTCGAGAAACTACGGTTGCTTCGCAGCCTGTTCGGCGACGGTCTCATTCCGCCGGCGGTCCACCAGGAAGTTCAGACCGGGTCGGGGCGGCCCGGGGCCACCCGGATCGGGGAAGCGCTGTCGGCGGGCTGGTTGCGCGTCACGCCGCTCACAGACGATGCGCAAGCCGCAAGTCTTGTCCGTATTGTGGACGCGGGAGAAGCCGAAGCCATCGCCCTGTGCCTGGAACGGGAGGCGAGATTCCTCCTGATTGACGATGCCAAAGGCCGGAAGGTCGCCCAACGAGCCGGAATACTCCTGGTGGGTGTGGCGGGGGTGCTGCTTGCCGCGAAGTCACGGGGCCTGCTCGTTGCCGTGAGTCCGGTCCTCAAGGAGCTGGCGGGCGTGGGCTATCGCCTGTCCCGCCAACTCATCGACGGTGTGCGCCGCAATGCGAACGAGTGAGGCGGCGTTCCAGCTCTTCGCAACCATCGAAAATCCAGTCCGCGCGCGTCCGCACGGGCTCCAATCGAGCCCCTCGATCTCCGATCGTACTTGCCTCCAAGCACGTTTCGGATGGTAATGCCGAGGTCGGCATAACCATCCGAAACGTGGTGGTCGCGCAGTAGGGCGAAGTCAGGAGTTGTTAAGCGGGTCGTGTCAGACTAATTTTGATTCACCGACAGAATCTACAGTCGAAGATGCTCAGGCTGCTAGTTCACGCCACTCGGCCAAAGCAGTGGCCCGAAGTTGTTTGAAGATCTGTCGGCGGTTGAGATTGCGTTGATGGTTAAAGTGGTTATAGATCGAGGAGTGAACCGCGGCGAACTTCTGCAGGGTCTTGATATCCCGGAATCGCGCCATCGCCACTTCCCGCCTTCGAAACGGGAGATGCGAGTTCTCAGCCCGGTTGTTCAGCCAGCGCCCTCTGGAACGACTATGCCCGGCGTTTCGGTGTAGCGCGTCAAGCATGATGAGCTTTCTCATCTTGATTGTCGCTGCATATTTCGGGCTCATTGACGAAAGGATCGCGTTCGGTGACATCGTCCATGTGGCGGCGCCGGTTTGTGGAGACCCTTGCTGATTGCAGATCGGGCTTGACAGTTATCGTCCTATACTCTAAAAAACAAAGTACACTTTATTTTAGAGAACTTTGTTCGTTCACAAGAGGAGTAGAACATGACGGATGCCAAGTTGATCAAGGACGACCTCGCCTACGTTCGGGCAGCGGCGGAGCGTTCCGGTCCCGGCCATGTGCCGGGCATCTATTTCCTCTGGGCCTTGTTATGTCTGTGCGGATTCACCCTGATTGACCTGGTCGGGCCGGGGTCGAAGTGGATCGGCATATACTGGCTTTTCACCGGCCCGGTCGGTACCGCGCTCACCTATTGGTTTGCAGTGCGGGCGGGCCGGCGCACCGGTCAGACCGATCGTCGCAAGGGAAATCGTTGGGCTGGTCACTTCCTGGGGTTCTTCGCAGCCGGTCTGCTCGGTTGCGGCCTCGCGGCGACGGGGGAGCTGAGCTGGTCCGGCCTGAGTTCGCTGTGGATTCTGTTGCTGGCGTTGACGTACTTCATGGCTGGATTGCATCTGGAGCGGCATCTGATCCCGGTTGCGTCGGCTCTCGCAGCAGGCTATGTGATTACGCTTTTCCTGCCGGACCATCGATTCACGACGGCCGGCGTACTCGTCGCCCTGGCGCTGGCCGTGCAGGGATTGCGTGGAACCGGGAAAGGGCATGCAACGAACTGATCCGGACGTTGGCGGGCTGGAAGAACTTGAGTCGCTCAAGGGTCTGCTCGATCATCGGATTCGGCTCGCGATCTGCATTCTGCTCGCCGAACACGACGCCATGTCGTTCAGCCGGCTCAAGCAGGTGCTCGAGGAAACCGACGGCAGCCTGGGCACGCACCTGCGCAAACTCGAGGATGGCGGGTTCCTGGCGATCGAGAAGAGTTACCGTGATCGTCGGCCGGTGACCTGGTACGAATTGACCGAGGCGGGTCGATCGAAGCTCAGAAGTCACGTCTCCAACCTGGCGCGGTTGATCGAGCGGGCAGGCTGATACCGCGGCAATCATCACTGTTCAATTGAACGCCCCATGGCGGATACTCCGCTTTCTTCAGCGGCAGGGCGGCGATCCTTGACGGACGGCATACGGATACGGGGCTTGAGCCACGTCTACGGAAGCGGCGGCGAATCCATGGCCGCCCTTGACGGGATCGACCTGTAGATCCCCGCCGGGCAGTTCGTCTCCCTGGTCGGTGCGAGCGGCTGCGGCAAGACGACGCTGCTCGACATTCTGAGCGGGCTGCTGGAGATGCAGGCCGGCGATGTGCTGCTCAAACGTACTTGGAGACACGTACGATTGGATGTCGAGTGGCTCGGTGGCTCGATCGGAGCCTGTGCCCTGTACCCACGGGCGTAGACTGAGATTCCGATGGTTGCGAAAGGGCTGCTTGAAGCGAACGAGCGCATGCCGAATACGTTTCAAGCCCTCCGCCTCATGGAGCAGGCTTGGGATGAGGGGGCGATGCCGGTGCCGACAGGGTTCGGGAACAATTGGAACGCGCGGAGGACTTGGGCGTTTCGGGGGTTCGCAGTTATCTCCTCGCTGGTCGATTCACCCTGCCGGGTGCCCAACCCCTGAGGTGATGGGGCAGTTCACCCAGCGGGCCAAGGAATGCCTGATCTGAACTGGCCGCAAGAGCATTTAACCCGTTTTCTCGCTTTGTTGGGTATATTAAGAAGAATTCTTGTTCGCTAAGGGAATTTCCCGCGACATGCCCCAGCTTACAGAAGTTTCGAGCCACCAGAGACGAGCCGCCGGATACGCGGCGCTCGTCGCACATTACGGTCTCGACGTTATTCCGAACTGGCATTCATCCTGGGTGTTAAGGCGTGGCGTCCATCAGCGAACGGTCCTGCCCGAAGGCGTTGAAGAAGCGTACCCAGCCACTTATTGGCCCGGCGACCCTATGGGCGACCATCTGACGTTCGCGCTCAAGTACGACGGTACGAATCTCGGTATATTGGCCGCACTGTTCCGCACGGTGCCGCAGGCCGACATTCTGGCCTTTGTCGCATCCCGACCTACCGGCAAGTACGCTCGTCGGATTTGGTTTCTGTATGAATTCCTCACGGGCAGGATGTTGCCGCTCGACGACTTGCCGCGCGTGGGCAGCTACGTCGATCTGCTGGACTCGAAAGCCTACTACACAACGACGCCGAGCCGTCGGGCCCAACGCCAGCGGATTAACGACAATCTCTTAGGCGGCAGCCGATTCTGTCCAACTGTTCGCCGCACGGACGTGCTTCGACAGCATGAATCCGCCGATCTGCCGCAAAAGTGCCGCAGAGTTGTTGCTGCATACCCAAGCTCGCTGCTCAGACGTGCGATTGGGTACCTCTACGAGAAGGAAACCAGATCTTCGTTCGAAATCGAACGCGAGGCCATCGATTCGAGTCGGACGGAGCGGTTCGTGGCGCTGCTGAAGGCTGCGGAGCAGCAGGACTACTGTCAGCGCGATGCCCTGATCGACCTTCAGAACCGCATCGTGGACGTGCGCTTTCGGGACGACGACTATCGACAGACTCAGAATTACGTCGGCCAGTCGGTGGCGCTAGATAGAGAGTTCGTCCAGTTCGTGGGCGCACGACCTTCGGACTTGGACGACCTGATGACGGGGTTGATCGACTCCCATCGGTGCATGGAAACGGGCAACGTGCCCGCGGCAATCCATGCCGCGGCCATCGCCTACGGGTTCGTCATCCTGCATCCGTTCGAGGACGGCAACGGGCGCATCCATAGGTTCCTGATCCACAACATCCTCGCCCGTCGAGGTTTCACGCCGGCGGGCCTTATCTTTCCGGTGTCCGCAGCCATGCTGAGCAGCCCGGAAGACTACGATGCCTCCTTGGAGGCATTCTCTAAGCGCCTCATGCCTTTGGTGGACTACACTCTGGACGGTGCAGGTCGCCTGACCGTTCACAACGAAACCGAGCCTTGGTACCGCTGCATCGATTTCACAGCGCAGGCGGAGGCGCTGTTCGACTTCCTTTCGCTGACGATCGACCGAGAGCTTGAGCCCGAGCTCGCGTTCCTCGCAAGTTACGATGCGGCGAAGGCCGCCATCCAAGACATTGTGGACATGCCTGATCAGCGAATTGACCTGTTTGTTCGCTTCTGCCGACAGAACCACGGCCAACTTTCAGTGAGCAAACGTAAAAGCCACTTCACCATGCTCTCTGATGCGGAAATCGCTGCTATGGAGCAGGCCGTGCAATCAGCCTGGCGGCAGGGCTAGCTTCCTGGGACACTTTCAGCCCGCAAAGTCCGCCCGACAGGGTCCTGCGCACATCGCCTCACGGGTTCTGGTCCCAATCCGGGTCGGCGCTCAGCTCAGTTCACTGACGGCACGGTAGGCCTCATCGATGGCCGCGCATAGGAAGAATAAACGCCCGAAACGTGGTGGTTGCGCATAGGAAGAATAAACGCCCGAAACGTGGTGGTTGCGCAGTAGGGCGAAGTCAGGAGTTGTTAAGCGGGGACGCCCGTGAAGTCCGGGCAACCATTGTCGTCAGCACGGCGCGACGCAACCACACGCGCCCGTGGCGGCGCCGGCTACGGCGATTCGCGGGGCGCCAGCGCGACGGCCCGCATCGGTGCACCGGAGCCACCCTCGATCTTTATCGGCAGCGCAAACACGGTGAAGCCCCTCGGCGGAAGCCGGTCGAGGCCCGTCAGGTTCTCCAGGGCGCCGACGTTGCGCGCTGCCGCGAGTACGTGGACCGCGAAATCCCGAGACGGCCCATGGTCGATCGACGCCGTGTCGATGCCCAGAACAGCGACGCCTCTCTGCTCGACGAGCAGCCGGGCCGCGGCCACTCCGTAACCGGGGAACGACAGCCGGCTCGTGTCTCCCGGCGTGTCGTCGCCCATATAGGCTGCCGTGTCGGGCCAGCGCTCGCTCCAGCCGGTCCGCAGGAGCACGATCATGCCGGCTTCGATTTCCCCATGACGCGCCTCGAAGTCGAGCACGTCTTCGACCCTGAGCCGGTAATTGGGATCCCCGGCTGCCTGTGCGGAAACATCGATGGTGACCGCGGGTGCAATCACGTTTTCCAGAGGCACGTCGTGGACCGGCGCACCGCTGGCGGAGAAATGGATGGGCGCGTCGAAATGGGTGCCGCCGTGCTCGGGCGTGCACAGCGCGTAGGCGGAGTAGAACCATCCGCCCGGCGTCTCGCCGTAGGCAAGCTCCGTCAATTCGAATTTCGACGGCGAGGTCGGCCAGTAGATCGTCTCCGCGTTATAGGCATGCGTGAGATCGACGATCCGGTAGTTCGAGAGTTCGAGACTCGAAACCGGGCTTGAGACGGCGAGAAGAAAGGCCGCGGCCGAGGTGATTCTGGACATGTTCCGGATCCTCATTTTTGCTGCCCGCGCGGACCGGGAACCGCGCGATGCGTCACGTTGCAGTAGTGTAGACGACCGTCCCCGGCCAGCCCACTTGCGCATAGGCAGTATAGGCGCCCGAAACGCGGTGGTTGCGAAACAGGGCGACCTCGGCCGCGCCAGGCATCCGAGCCACGCAGTCAGCCGCAAGGCGTAGCATCGGAGCGAACACCTTCCACCCCTGATTCACGGCATCTTTGCGGCTACAATTGCATTCGAACCTCGAAGGAAGGAACGATCGGATGCGACTCAACGTGAACGGCAAGGAGCATCGTCTTACGGGCATCGACTCCTCGGCGCCGCTTCTGTGGGTGTTGCGCGACGAGTTGGGCCTGGTGGGGACCAAGTTCGGCTGCGGCATCAGCCAGTGCGGGGCCTGCACGGTGCTCGTGGACGGCAATCCCGTGCGGTCCTGTTCCTATCCGGCCGCCGCCGCGATCGAGGCGGAAGTGACCACCATCGAGGGCCTCGCGGGACCGAACGGCGAACTGAACGCCGTGCAACAGGCCTGGGTCGACCTCGATGTCGCCCAGTGCGGCTATTGCCAGGCAGGCCAGATACTCACGGCCGAAGCCCTGCTGCGGTCGAATCCCGACCCGGGCGATGCGGACATCGACCGGGCGATGGCGCCGAATCTCTGCCGCTGCGGAACTTATCTGCGTATCCGGCAGGCGATCGAGACGGCCGCGGCGAGCCGCCGCAGCCGGGGAGGGCAGTCATGACCCCTTCGTTCGAGGCAACCGCGGAACTTCCGGGCGAAGTGAGCGAGGCAATCGCTGCCCCGGGAAGGACCCGCATCGACAGGATCGATCGCCGCCAGTTTCTCAAGCTCACCGGGCTCGTCGGCGGAGGCCTGATCCTGTCGTTCACGGGCTCGCGGGCAACCGCAACCAGCGGCGCTCTGCAGCCGAACGGCTTTCTGCGTATCGATGCGGGCGGCATCGCCCTGTACGCCAAGAATCCGGAGATCGGCCAGGGCGTCAAGACATCGCTGCCCATGATCGTCGCCGAGGAACTCGATGCCGCGTGGCAAGACGTCGAAATCGTCCAGGCGCCCATCGACGAGGCAACCTACGGCCGACAGGTTGCCGGCGGCTCCACATCCATTCCCATGAACTGGGATTTGCTGCGCCAGGCCGGCGCCACGGCGCGGGCCATGCTGGTGGGAGCCGCCGCCGTTCGCCTGGGCGTGCCCACGGCGGAACTGTCCACGGGCGACAGCCACGTGATTCACACACCAAGCGGAAGCCGGATCCCGTACACGGAGCTGGCCGGCGCCGCGGCAGGCATGCCGGTTCCCGCGGCCGATACCCTGCCGTTGAAGACGCCGGACCAGTATCGCCTGCTCGGTACGCGTGTCACCGGCGTCGACAACGAAGCCCTGGTGCGCGGCGAACCGCTGTTCGGCATCGATCGGTCGCTGCCCGGCATGAAGTTTGCCGTCTACCAGAAGTGCCCGGCTCAACGTGGCCGTGTCAAGTCATTCAATTCTAATGAAATCAAAAAGTTACCAGGGGTACGTGATGTATTCTCACTAGAGGGAAACGGCAATCTCATGGAATTGATGCCCGGTGTCGCCATCGTCGCCGATTCCACCTGGGCAGCGATCGCGGCCAAGCGGAAACTCAGGGTCGAATGGGATGAAAGCACGGCCGCCAAGGATAGCTGGAGCGATGCCAGGGCGCAGGCGGAGCGCCTTCGCAAGCAGGCCGGTGCAACCCGGGTCGTCGAGGCGGGCGATGTGGACAAGGCTCTCGCGGCAGGGCCTAAGCGTCTCGATGCCTTCTACAGCTACCGGTTCGCCAGCCACGCCCAACTGGAACCGCAGAACTGCACCGCACGGTTCAAGAACGACGCGATTGAACTGTGGGCGCCCACCCAGACTCCGGGCAGGGGCATCCGGGCCGTCGCTAACACCCTTGGCATCGATCCCGCACGGATTACCGTGCATCAGACCCGGTGCGGCGGCGGTTTCGGGCGCCGGCTGTACAACGATTTCATGTGCGAGGCCGCTGCGATCGCAGCCCGCGTCGATGCGCCGGTGAAGCTGCAGTGGACCCGGGAAGACGACATGTCCCATGACTTCTTCCGCGCCGGCGGCTTCCATCAACTCGAAGGATGCGTCGATGGGGAGGGCCGTATTTCCGGTTGGCGGGACCATTTCATCACCTTCGCCGACGGCGACCGGCCGGTCAGCGGCGGCAGTCTGCGGGCCAGCGAGTTTCCCGCGGGCCTGATCGGCAACCTGCGCATCGAGCAGACGGCGCTCGACTGGCGCACGCGCTGCGGCGCCTGGCGGGCGCCGGGCTCCAATGTCTTCGGATTCGTCATCCAGAGCTTCATCCATGAACTGGCCGTCGCTGCCGGGCGCGATCACCTGGAGGTGTTGCTGGAAATACTCGGCGAACCGCGCTGGCTGGAACCCGGGAACGCCTGGGCGCTGCACACCGGGCGCGCCGCCGGGGCGATCAGGCTGGCGGCGGAGAAGGCGGGTTGGGGCCGTACCATGCCCGCGGGCCGGGGCCTCGGTCTCGCGTTCCACTTCAGCCACGCCGGCCATATCGCCGAGGTGGCCGACGTCAGCGTCGATGCCGGCAGGAAGATCCGGGTAAACCGGGTCACCGCGGCCGCAGACGTGGGCCCGATCATCAACCTGAGCGGTGCGGAAAATCAGGTGCAGGGGTCGGTGATCGACGGGCTGTCCACCATGCTCGGCCTGTCGGTGACCTTCGAGAACGGCCGCGTGGAGCAGTCCAACTTCGACAGCTACCCGATGCTGCGCATGCCGGATGCACCGGAGGTGGACGTCCATTTCGTGAAGAGCGACTTTCCGCCCACCGGCCTCGGCGAACCGGCCCTGCCGCCCTTGGCCCCGGCGGTGTGCAACGCGATTTTCGCGGCCAGCGGACATCGCATCCGCAGCATGCCGATCAGCGGGGAGGGGTTCTCAATCGGATAGCCGGAATACGGGCACTACCCGATCCCAAACAGCCAACGGCTGCGTTCCAAGTCAAGCAAAAGCGCTACAGCACCGCGGAAAGAGCTTTTATGCTACTTATACTCCCATGTGTGTGAGATTGCACGGTGAGCTGACGGAAAAACCTGAAAAGCTGATGCAAAAAAACTGCCTCAGTACCTGTCAGTTTCATGGAAAAGGGCTTTTATGCTACTTATACTCGCGGTCACTCGTTTACGGGTATTTCCGCAGCTGTAAATGCTCCCGATCGGCCAGGAAGAGACATTCACATAGGCCGCACAATCAAGTCTTTCAGAAATCCACACCGATGCCTAGTGTCATTTTTTCTCCCAACAATTATGTGTTTCTTCCCGCGTACGGGAGCCTGCGATCCGCATGAAAAACATCGCCGAGATTGAGGTCGGGTGGAAAGGGCTTGCTTTTGCGGTGACGGCTGCCGATCGTGGGCAAAGGGTCACGTTGTTCGACGCCGAGCAAGAAATAGACGGACAATTCAACCCCCCAAACTGATCCCCGGCAAAGAGGAGTTTTACGAAATTTTCAGTTTCTCCCGGATTGGCGGTATCCTTTTATTCGTCATTTCCCCTTGTTTTGACTCTTTAGTATTAGGCAGATTGAAATTTTTTACACACGGCTGATTCCCTGGGGGATTTGAGGCGCCAATTCCCGGTGACTGCCCAGAAAGTGGCACAATAGGATTTACCGGCGTGAAATCAGGGTATTCCCTGTCGGGAAGTTACTCAATGTCGGTTAGCTCTGGAGATAGGCTGTTAAGGCTTTATGGCAAAGCGTGAAAGGCAGAAGAGGTCTTTGTGAAGGATAACAGGAATCCTGGCGCAGATAACCCGGTGGCCCGGGCATATCTGCAATGCCGGGATGCGCTGGTGCGCTCCGTCATGAAAATGTCGGTTAAACCGGAAGATGTCGAGGACATTCTCCATGAGACCTATCTGCGCGCACATATCGCCAGCCAGAAGAAAACGATCCAGTCACCCAAGGACTACCTGTTTGTCGTTTCACGCAACCTGGTGATCCGTGGTGTAACGAAAAGGTCGAGGGAGCTGAGAACCGTCATCGATAACGCGATTCGCGACGTGTCGGATTCATCCCTGGATGCGGAACTGCATCAAAAACAAAAAGTGCAAGCGCTTGACGAGGTGTTGGGTACGCTGCCCGACAAAGTACGTCAGGCGATTCTCCTGCGTAAAGTGTACGGATTTTCATCCAGAGAAATCGCCAAAAAAATGCGTGTTTCAAAAAGCTCTGTCGATAAATACATAGCCACAGGTATCAACAAGTGTGAGTTGATGTTGAGTTCGAGAGGCTACGACATGGATGGGAAACACGGGAAAAAGCTTTCGCTGGAAAGCGACAAGACTGAGAGGTCCAGAGAATAACAGTGGAAAATCAATCAAAAACGGTTATACCGTTACGCACCGACGACATCATCAGGCAGGAAGCGGCTGATTGGCTGGTAAAGCTCGATAACGGCCTGGATAGTAAAGGCTTGTCGCCTAATGATCTGGCGGAATTACGGACATGGCTTGCAAATGACCCGCGTCACGGTGAGATTTTGCAGAAGCAGGCCAGTGTCTGGAGTGATCTGGATATCTACGCCGAAGGGTTAACAAAGTACGGCAACCAACCTGCACCTGGCTTGTCTTCCCTGTTCGATAACTCACTGGGTATTGGGAAAGCAGCGGCGTTCGCATGCACGTTGCTGATAGCGGTGGCCGCCTGGCTGTATATCTCAGACAATGTTCCCGAGGATGTCACCCCCAATTTTTATTCAACTGACGTGGGTGCCCAAAGTGTTAGAAAATTGAGCGATGGTTCCACGGCGCATCTGAATACGGACACCCTCATCGAAATCGATTACGGCGACGCGGAAAGGAAAATTACGCTGCTGAGGGGCGAAGTGATGTTTGATGTCGCACATGACCCCGACAGGCCATTTATCGTATATGCAGCCGGAAGCTCGGTCACCGCCGTGGGTACGAAGTTCATCGTCCGGCTTGCTTCCGATAAAATATTGGTGTCGGTGGCGGAAGGGCAGGTAAAACTGAGTAGTCAGCCTGCAGGGCAAGGTCAAAAAACAATCAGCTTACCTAATCAGCCAGTGCAGGAAGTTATCCTGGTAAGCGCGGGTCAGACAGCCGAAATAAACACTGGTGAACCAGATAATCCTTTATTGAACGACGTCGAAGATAATGAGCTCCAACGTAAATTTTCGTGGACAAACGGCCGAATAGTCTTTGTCGATGAAACACTGGAGTCGATCGTCAATGAAGTCAACCGCTATACCACGGTACGCGTGGTAATCGTTGATCCCGAACTCAGAGATATCAGACTTGGCGGTCGATTTGAAATTGGTGATACCGAGGCACTACTGGAAGCCATCGAAATTTCCAGAAGAGAAATTCAGGTTAGCCGGAATATCGACGGCAATATGATCATTATTTCCAGAAGCTCCGGATAATCTTTCCCCACGAATTAAAAGAAAATTACAATCCCACTAGTGTCCGGTTAAATATCGAATAAATTCAATTGGTTAGAAGGCATGATCCTCTCGGAAGTGTAGCTGGTTTCGAAAAAGCCTTTGTTTAACGGCATTTTCTCGAACAAAGTGACTGAAAACACCTGTAACAATGTGTAGAGCGAGACATCCAGAGCGAGCCGCTTTTTGATGATGGCCACAAGAACGTATACCGATACCGCCACCCAGATTTGCGATTTCACAGCGTTCACTGAGGTGCCGTAGAACTTCTTGATGCGCAGGTGCTGCTTGATCCATTTGAAAAACAATTCGACCTGCCACCGGGCTTTGTACAGTTCGCAAATGGTGGTCGGTGGCGGACCGAACAGGTTGGTCAGGAAGATGAGCGTCTTTTGCGTGTTGGGGTCTTTGAAGCGAATGCGGCGCAAGTGGTGCGGATAGTGTTTGCGACTGTAGAAACCCGACAAGGTCACTGTCTGATCGCAGACGATTCCTTGCGCCCGGTCGCTCGGTGCCGAATAGACGCGGCGCAGATCGGTGTTCGATTTGGCGCGGGTGACGAAGAACGCGCCCGCCTGGTGCAGTCCGAACAGTCGCTCGAAATCGAGGTAGGCCCGATCCATCACGTAAATCGCCGCCGGCTCCGGGATCAACAGATCGAGCACGTTTACATCGTGCAGCTTGCCGTCGGAAACGTGGATAAAACTTGGGATATTGCCACGAAGGTCCAGCAGCGTGTGCATCTTCACGGCAGCTTTGGATCGGCGAAACGGCGCCCAGGGAAACAACGATAGGCAAAGATCGATGGTGGTCGAGTCCAGTGCGTAGACCGCATTCGACAGGTCCAGACCCAGCTCTTCCTCGGCGTAGAGCTCGCGCGCTTGGGCAATCAGCCGTTGTGCAAACTCGGCGTAGATGCGCCAGTCTCGGCGCTCGTTGGCATCGGCCAACGTCGAGCGCTTCACGGACGAGCGAATGCCCATGTGGTACAACTTGGCGGACTGCGCCGAGAGACAGGCTTCGATGTCGCGCAGGCTTTCCCGGTAGGTCAGTTGCGCAAACGCCAGGACTCTGAAGTGTTCGGCACAAGGCAGGGTGCGGACGCGGTGGTCCCCTTCGTATCGGGCTACCAATCGATGGAACGTTTTCCACGGCAGGAAATCCATGATCTGCGAAAACAGCGTCTTTCCGGTATACATCCAGCCCTCTCGGCGACAAGAGTCTCAAAAGAGGCCATTCTGCCGGATTTGCGTTCAAGTCAGGGACACCCAATTTGCTCTGTAACTTACTGTAATAGAATCGAAAATCGCGCCTATGCGGCGTTTTAACCGGACACCAGTGTTACAATCCAATTATCCAAATGCAGCCACAAATGCTCTTTATAGTGGTTGCAACGTACTTTGAGGTACGCAACCGGTAGTGAGGAATAATACGAGCAGAGTCGAGGGATGTTCTTTCTGGTTGTGTGTGGCGGCAATTTTACTTGCACACTGCAGTTCGTCCACATCCGTCGCGGCCGAGCAGGAAACATATCAACTGGATATCCCTGCGCAGGAGGCGGAAGCCTCTCTGAACAAACTGGCCGATACATTCGACCACTCGCTTTTGTATTCCAGTGAGGACCTGAGAGGCATTGTCCTCAATCCGATCAAGGGTTCCTACACGCTGCCGGATGCTTTGGAAATTCTGTTCAGGAACTCTCCTCTGGATGCCGTTGTGACCAGGAAGCGCGTAATCGTTATTTCGATTGCCCAGACTGGAACGCAACAAGACGGGAGGGAGATTGTGAAAAAATCCAATACAGGCCTGTTGGCCGCATTGATCAGTATTTTTAGTGCTGCAGGAGCACAGAGCGTAATTGCCCAGGAAGAGGCTGATACGAAATCTGCTGCTCGTTCTGAAATTGAAGAAATCATCGTCACCGCCCAAAAGCGAGAAGAGAGGCTTCAGGATGTGCCGATTTCCATGACCATGCTTGGGGGTGAGGATCTTGATCGATCACGAGTCGAGGGATTGACCGAGATTCTGCGCCGCGTGCCGGGCATCGCCGCGCCCGTGACTGCCCTTGGAACGCCGTCAATTACGATCAGAGGTGTGACCCCTGACGGTCTCGCCTTTGGAGGCGCCCCCACCGCATCCTACTACATCGATTCGGTGCCGTACGGTTTCGTTCGCCATGCGCTGTTGCCGGATGCGAATGTTTACGACCTGGAGCGGATTGAAGTCCTGCGTGGCCCGCAGGGAACGCTCTTCGGGGCCAATGCGCAAAGCGGTGTGGTGCGAATCCTCACACACGATCCGGACCATTCCGCTTTTGAGTTGAAAGCGAGAGGCTCGGTGTCCTCGACCGAGGATGGCGGTACTAATTATCGAGGGGATTTAGCTGTCAATCTCCCCCTTATAGAAGACAAGCTCGCCGCTCGCGCGGTTGTGGGGTACACAGATCGCAGCGGATGGATCGACAAACCAGGCACGCCCGATGCAGACTCCGCGGACATTACCAACGCGCGTTTTAAGGTCAAAGGCCAGCTGACTGAGAATTTCTCGTTGGTGGGGTCGTTTTGGTTTACCCGCTCTCGAATTGATACGCAGTCGATCGGCAACGAGGATGGACAAAATACGACTCCAGGTATGTCCCCTGTGAACTCCGACGCGGATGTCTATGAATTGCGCGCGAGCTATGATGCCGATGCGGTCGAGATCACTAGTGCGACGAGCTATTTCGACTATGACCTCTCATCCTCTCTGGATCTTACCCCGCTGGGGGGGCCGTTTTTCAACGGACTTGTTCAGACAGTCAATTTCGAATCCAAAGTGTTTTCCGAGGAGCTGACGTTCAGTTCGACCGGCGAGGGCTCGTGGCGCTGGTCCGCGGGCGCGAGCTACCGCGATGTTTCCGACCGGTTCATTCAGCATTTTGAAAGCACCTTCATTCCAAAGACCCTCGCGGCAGACTATGAGGATTCTTCACGATCCTGGGCGGTCTTTGGCGAGCTCACGCGGGTGTTCTTCGACGAGCAACTGGAACTGACCGTCGGGCTTCGCTACTTCGATGACAGCCAGGAAACTGACGAAAACATAAGCTCGACGGGGAATCCGGCCACGCCACTGCTTCATGCGAAGGCTTCGTTCGATTCACTCACGCCGCGGACTGTGCTGACTTGGTATCCTAATGATGATTTGACGTTCTATGCTTCCTATGCGGAGGGATTTCGCAGCGGCCTACTACAACAGCCAAGCGTGCTCGTCCTCGCGCCGCTGTTCCCAGCGGCGGAGCCGGATCTCCTTCACAATTACGAACTGGGTACGAAGGGAAGCCTGTGGGATGGTCGCCTTCAGTTCGATGCAGCGGTGTTCTATCTTGATTGGGACGACATTCAGCAAGGCATATCGGTAGCCCCAACCACTAATAATCCCGCCCTGACAGCGATCTTGAACGCGAGCTCGGCCAGCGGCTTGGGGGCAGAGTTTAGCGGCACCTTGGCTCCCGTTGAAAGGCTCACCATCACCGTCAGTTTCAGCTGGAATGATCTGACCTTTGACAGCGACGTAATCTCTGGCGGCCTTGTCTTATTTGGTAAAGGAGATCGACTGGGGGTCTCTCCAGAGTACACAGCTGGCCTTTCGCTGGACTATAGCTTTCCAGTCGGCCGAGGGTTCGACGTACTGACGTCGTTATCGGGAAATTACACCTCAGCCGTTGAGTATACGCGACGAAACTTCGGCTTTCAGATGCCAGAGAATGATGGCGAACCCATCCTGACATCTCGTGCCAGTGTCATGCTGAGTGCTCCTGAGAATCGTTGGTCATTGACGCTGTTCGTGGACAACGTAGGCGACGAGCGGGGTCCGACAACTCGAGGTCCATTCCCTGCCACATGGTACGGACTCAACACTCGGCCTATGACCTTTGGATTGCAGGTGGAGTTTCAGTTGTAAGCGACCATCACTGTCCATTGATGCCGTTCAGTACTCACACAAAATCGGGTCGGGCGCGTCCGGTTGATTTCGGAGCCAAGACATAAACAAGAGGTAAATAGGAGCCAAAACATGGTAAGAAAAGCAAAGTACGACGTCCATAGACAGCGGTCGCTGACCGAGTCCATTATTTCACCGAACTGCCGCTTAAGGTGTGCTCCGAAGACGCCGAAAATCGAAGCAGAAGTCGACAGCGACCGCCGCCGCCTGTTGCTAACTGGCGCGGCGGCAATCGCAAGTCTCTCGTTGCCTGCATCTGCCATCGCCGACGCGATGGACCAACATAAAGGCGACATGATGAATCAACCTAAAAACGACTCGACAGCGCGCGCAGGAACCATTACCGCGCCGAGGTACTACGACCGCATAGATTATAAGCAGGATGACGTAGCGTATAAGCAAAAGAATTACACGTACATGAGTGCAAAAGGGCCAGTCGTTGGACTCGTGTCCAGTCTCATTTGTACCATTGAGCGCCCGGCGAAGGATGTGTGGCCTTACCTGAAGGACTTCAATTCCTTCGAAGGCCCGTTTGGCATCCGCTACACAGGAGAGCATGACCAGCTCGTGGTGTGGGGCGATCTGTACACGAACGAGGAGCACGATCTTGGCCAGGAGACCCTCCAATACGGTGGCACCAAAAACACCTGGAAATCGGTTCCATCCAGGGTGCTCCGGGTGATTCCGGAGCATCTGCTTGTTCTCTTCGAGGCAATTCCGGCAGACGGCAGCACAGACGGAATGAGCCCGGGATTCCACACGATCACGCTCAACGAACATGTTGGAATAAGTCACATAAGCATGATGTTGGAGCACGCGGAGCGACTGAAATATGAAACGGAAGAGGAAGCGCTCGACAATTCCCGGTGGGGCCCGAAGAAGTACGACTATTCCCGGAGTTTGTCGTTGTGGAAGGACCAGTTCGTTCCGAAGCTGAAGGAGTTGGTGTACGGAAAACGCTAGAGGAGGTAGGGTGGCCACCAGCGCCGCCGCGCTTCAGTTTGGACAGCGTATGGTTGGCAGTTGATAACCACCAATACTTAACTGGAGCGAGAGTGTCGCTTATGGCCTATTCATACTGGCCCAAAAGGGAACCCTTTTGACCCACTGTATGTTGTGTGGCGTCAGGTCCTGCCCTGGTTTAGTGGACACCTTATAATTGGCACTTTAATGAGCCAGGAGGTGTTTTATGACCAAGAAGAGGCGCTATAAGCGCTACAGTCCGGAGTTCAAGCGCGAGGCTTTGAAGCGGGCTGCTGCAGAGGGCGTAACCGACGCCCTGGTGGCCGAGGAACTGGGCATCAACCCGCGGCAACTGCGCCGTTGGCGAGATGAACTCAGGTTATTGGGGGATGAGGCGTTCCCGGGCCAGGGCCGCAGCCGTGACGAGGAGCTGACCAAGCTCAAGCGCGAGGTGGCCAAACTCAAGCAGGAACGGGATTTTTTACAAGATGCGGCGGTGTTCGAGACCTGCAGCCAATGCGGGGGTGCGGTCCGCATCATCGCCAGCATCGAAGACCCGGCGGTGATCAACACGATACTCGCGTATCTGGACCAAAAAGCTGCCGCCGGAGCCGGCCTGGTGCCGCAAAGCCGCGCCCCACCGCAGCCCGAGCGGATAGGAAAAATAACCGCCTGAACTGTGAGAGCTGGGACGTAGACCTGATGGGTGATGGGTCGTGGCGCTGCGGCAGGGGGTCGTAGACCGTGGTGGGCTGAGGTTGCGAGGGACCGAAACCTGGCGAAAGCTGCGCGCCAGGGCATCTTGGAAAAGGCTGGGGTTGCAGGCGAGCGTCAGGCGATGTTCAAGCCCGCAGCAGGAAGTTGGTGACGGATGCGGGCTAGAACAGCCTGTCCTGGTTGGGGGCGTCGAGGTGTTCGCAGCGTGTTGGTGGCGCGCGCGGTTGTTGTGGCAGTTCGGTGCCATCCCGTTGCCGAACGTGGTCGAGGATCCTGGCGATCACCTCGGGGTCTTCGATGCAGGCAATCACCCTGAGCTTGCCGCCGCACACCGGGCACGTCTCGATGTCGATGGCGAATACGCGTTTCAGTCGCTGCGTCCAGGTCATGGGAGCGAGGGGTTTGTTCGGTTGCTCCTCGTTGGGTTTGCGTTTTGGTACGACGGACTTGCGGTGCTTGCAGTTCGGGGCGAATACGCCGTGGAAACGGGTGAGGTTGAGCCTTGGACGAGGAACCAGGGCCGCGAGGCGCGCGATGAAGTCCATTGGATCGAGGACGACATGGGTGGTGCCGTCCCGGAACGGCTGTTTGAATCTGTAGATCACTTGTCCCCGGTCGTTCAGCGAGAGCCGCTCGTTGGCAATGGCGGGTCGGGTGATGTAGCGGCAGAGTTTCTCGAGCCGGTCGCGCTGGTTGGCCTCGCAGCAGGTTGCGGCATGGAGGGAGAAGCCGGGTTGCCTGGCGAGCAGGGTTGACGCGACGGGTTCGGGCTGAGCGGGGACGGTGCGCAGGGTCAGTGCTTTGCGGCCCGCATTGGAGCCGATGGCGATGCGGTAGTGGATGGACGCGCCGAGGAGGTGATCGAACGCCTCACAAGGCTCGAAGTCGAGGAAATCGTGGTCCGGGTCACAGACGAGCAGGCCACCTCGTTCCAGCAGCCTGGCCACACGCTGACTGGTGCGATGCAGTAGCTTCTCGAGCTCGTGGGGAGCCGGCCGGGGCGCGCGATGGAACTTGGGTCGTGCACGACCGAACGAATACACCCCCCTCGAGGAAGAGCATATGGAAGTGGATGTTGAGGTTGAGCGCCGAGCCGAAACGCTGGATGAGGGTGACGGCACCGGTCTTCGCGCCGGAGGCAACGGTGAATCCGGTCCTCTTGAGGAGGTCAGTCGAGATCGCACGGTAGACGACGCCGAGCACCTGGCTCAGTACCTGGGGCTGGGCGGCGAACAGGAAACGCAGGGGATAGGGGAAGGTGAGCACCCACTGTCGGATGGGTTGCTCGGGTAGAACGTGATCGACGAGATGTGCAGCCGACTCGATCATCCGGCGGGCACCGCAAGAGGGGCAAAAGCCGCGGCGTTTGCAGGAGAACGCAACGAGGTGCTCGTGGCTGCAGGCGTCGCACTTGACGCGCAGGAAGCCGTTTTCGAGCAAACCGCACTTCAGGTAATCGTCGAACTCCCGCTTGACGAATGCCGGGAGCGATCCGCCTTCGGCTTCGAGCCGGGCGAGAAACCGGGGGTAGTGAGTCTCGACGATTCGGTAGAGCGGTGTCTCTTCTGGACGGTGGCGTTCGTAGACATACCGGTCGGCGCCGCTGGGTTGTGGCAATCCTCATAGCCTGCGTCAGCCTGGGTTCATGAGGTTGCGAGAGACCGGACAGCGTGTCTGCCGGCGTGGGCTATGGATCGATGGCGGCCTCGAGAGCGATTCGGCGTGAGAGTTTTGCGGGTCACCGAGATCGAGCGACCCGGACGCTGAGGATCGAGACTATCTGGCCATCCTGCGTCCCTACGCGGAGGGCCGGTTCGGTCGCAACGAAGCGCAGAAGCAGGCCTTCTACGACATGGCCCTGTCACGCAAGCGGAATATGCGCCGAGACTTCGAGGCGTTCTACGCCGATGTCTTAGGCGACAAGGATTTCCGCTTCGACGACGCCTTCGACGCGCTGGCCAAGGGCAAGCTCGGCCCGGCGGACGAAGAACTGCTCGAGGAGGTCCGTTCTCTCGGTTGGCAGGGCAAGGCAATGCCCTTCGACGAGGGCGACATCGAGGATCAGAACGCCCTGATCTTCGTCGAGACCTTCCAGGGGCGGCAGCGCACGGTCGTCAAGATGAAGGTCCGCCCCGAGGCGGAGGAAGGGCTGCTCGGGGTTCTGCGCGAAGCCGGAGTTGACACCGCGCCTGTCCGCGTGGGCCAGCAGCTCCAGGAGGATGTGTTCGCCGACGACCTCCTCGCCGCGGTGAAGACCGTCAATCACCATGCCTCGGACGGCAAGTACAACCAGGCGACGCTCAAGAAGGCGAACGGGCATCTGGCCGCGCTCCGACGGCTCCGCCAAGCGGACGATCCGGACGTGAGAGAGATGGCCGAGACCTACATCGGGTGGATCGAGAGGGTGCAGGCGGCGGCCCGCGACAAGGCCCCCATCGCGGGTCGTTTCGAGACCTATCTCAAGAAGCGCGCGGCGCCGAGGAGAAGGCGTAAGGACGTCCCCTTCACCGTGCGGCGGACCAAGGTGCTCCAGCCCCGGCGCGAGCTCAAGAACGGCGAGCTGGTCGTGGTGGACGGCGCTGCGGACAACAAGGCTCTGTTCGGCGGGCGTTCGATCCAGGCCGGGCAGCAGTACGAGATCGACTTCGGCGACGGCGTGCGCGCGGTGTACCGGCCGTCGTCGGACAAGAACCTGTTCGCGCAGCGCGGCGAGTTCGAGCTGATGCTACCGGAGCGACCGGACGCCAAGAACCTGAATCGGGCGCTGGAACACATGGATTCCCTCGGACTCAAGACCGGCGCGGCCACGCCCCAGGACGCCGAGTTGCTGTACCTCCACAAGCAGGCGTACCTGAGCAAGGTGGATCGCGAGCCGGAGTACCAGCACCTGATCGCGGAGCTGGACCGTCGGTCCGCCGGCAAGGACGAGCGCATCCAAACCATGCGCGGGTTCTGGGAGCAGCGGCTCGGCGTGAAAGACCTGACCCGCATGCCGGGCTACGAGCCGCTCGGCGAGTACCAGCTGGCTTTTCGCGCCCCGGGCAAGACCGCTGGCTACCGACACCAGTACCGCTTCGATTTATCGGATCAGGAACTCGAGAAGCAGATGAAGGGATACGGGCTCCACCACGCGCTGACGAACGGCGAGGACCTGTCGTCCTTCGTCGCCGCGGTGCTCGGCAACAACGGGGCCCTGGTGAGCACAGTCGAGAAGATGCGTGCCGGCATCCCGGTGGCCGGCATGTCTCCGGCGGCGGACATGGGAACCGGCATAGGCCTTGCGGATGCCGGGAATGAGGCTCGCCAATGCCAGGCGGCGTTTCACGGTGAGTTCCGTCACCCCGAAAATGCGGGCGATTTCTTCAACGCTCTTGCCTTTGTCATTCAATTTTTTGAACGCCTCGAATTCCTGCATTTCGTCCGGCTCAAGGCGAGCGGTGTTTTCAAGGATTGAGGCCTCCACGGCAGCGGCGTCATCGCCTTCGGCGAGCACCCGGCACGGCAAATCGCGCACCTCGCCGGTTTCTTTTTCAATGGCTTTCGACGCCAGAAACCGCCGCCGCCCGGCGACGATTTCGAAGTGGTCTGGCTCGCCGTTTGGACGCACGAGCAGCGGCACCAATACGCCGCGTTCGCGGATCGACGGCAATATATCGTCCAGATTAGGCTTTTTGCGTGACGCCCTCATGCGCCTGATTGGAAGTGCGAATAACGCGTAGTTATAGATTGACATTGACTTCATGTTTCTATCGCTCAGTTTCAATGACCGATATCTCTGCCGCCTCAAACCGGCGATTAATTGCGGGAACGTCCTCACGCCAAATTGTCTCAAGCGCATCGAGTTCCGCCACAATCGCAGCGGATACCTCTTCCGTCAGGTCCATGCGGCTTCATGAGGTTTCATGAAGGCTGTTGACGACTCAAAAATCTTGTAGAAACCATTCCTTAAAGGAACGCCGGGCAACTATGCGGAGTTGCATGAAACGTTCCGAAACGCTACGAAACGAATACGTTTTGTGGGGTCAAATCCGTCATCTGTAGCTCGCCTCGGATTCTTGACGGTTTGACGTCAGCTTGCAGCAGTGGACGGCGCGCACCATAGCCACCCCAGTGCGTTAAACCAGAAGCCCTATCCCGTGGCGCTCCAAAACACCCGGTAGCTCCACGTGCTCCTCCAATAGCCCAACATCGCCCGCTTTGAGCTTTCCGACACTTCGATCATAGACCGCGTAAACATCTTCACCGGTCAGGCGGGACGCATAGACCAATCCGTCGACATCCGCGTGTTCGGCATGGATGGCCTTGCCGAAGGAGCGCCCGGCTGCATGATTTCTCGCCTGGACCACGTCCGTCGGCGCCCCGATGCGCGTGCAGCCATCCGCGCGAAGGTCGAGAAGCGTCAGCCGCGTGCCTGGTTCCGACGATACACCGACCCACACGCGTTCCGTGATCTCGCGAAGCGCGACCTTTCGTGTTCGGCGATGAGCGAACCTGTCCCTCACGATTGTCTCGATGAACGCCGTGGTGAAGTCGGTGGCTGCATACAGCACCGTATGGCCCCCGGTCCGCGTCGCGAAGCGGGAGTCTGCAGGAGTTGTTCCCAATGGCGATCGGACGTGCCGCCGCGGCATGATTCGGTAGCTTGCCGGAATCGCTGTCCTGACCAGCAGCGGCTCGATCAGGCTCCGCGGATAGCGGCTTTCGGTCACGTAAAGGTCGCGCCGAACCCCGCTGCCGCAGATAGAACTTCGTCAATCCCACCGGACCGCAAGCGCTCAATGGGACGGGCCATCCCGTCATCGAAGGGCCACTCCTGACTGAGGAAGGCCCAGGCAAGTTCAGGCTCGCCAACAACGTCCACGATTTCCGCCAATCCGTCGGCGACCCGGCCGGGCCCGACGATCTGGCCTGCCGGGATGTTCAGTCGGCGCTTCGTGGACCGCCAGGCGATCAAAATGTTCCTTGCCGCCCAGTCGTAGACGGTCGTACGCGACACCCCGAGTCGCGACGCTGCCTCCGTAACGCCGATCAGATCCTCTCCGGTCCGATCCAACACGAACCGCCGAAGCCGCGCGGGCACATCCTCCGTTGACCTCGTCGGCTCGGCCCCCGATTGTGCCGCGGCCGTTTCCAGGGCCACCGCTACAGCTACGCGCGCCTCCTCGGGATGTTCGCGGACAAACTCCCTGGCGCCGCTCGACAGCTTCGGCGGCCTCTTCACGAGGAATCCCATCATCCTTCCTGACGACTCTGCCATATCGTCCAAGTCATCTGTTCGTTCAACGACCGAATAATTGCCCACAATGTTCAGTTTGTAAAGCCCTGCCGAAGATTCCACACCGCGCTATTGGACGATGCGCCACGGACGGTTCCAACCGTGATGAATCCGCGCTACGCGTTCCAGCTTCCGTACGGATACGCGAGAATCGCATCATGTGAGACCTGTACCCGGACGCAGCACCATCGCCGCGCGCACTTCCGGTCGTCCCGCCGCAGTATGCCCGCTGGGGCGAGCTGCTGCCCTGAGCCCTGCCGGGAACCCGGGGGCTCCCTGGTGTGCCGATCTTGAGCTTCTTCACCGTGCGCGCAAATTCGCTTACCCGGCTAGCGCCTTGACCCGTTCCATCTGTTCCGCAAGGGCGTTCAGTGCGGCCGCCAGTGCAGTCACGCCGGGTATGACCTGGTCGTATTTGCGCTGCTCGATGGCCTCCCGGACCCACGGCAGCGTCTTCGCCCCGTAGCCCGTATACCGACCGGGCGAATAGAGCTGGTGCCGGTACCACGGTCGGTCCGGCAGGCCTTCCTCGCGCAACAGAACGCGCTCGGCGGTGTAGAGCAGCGTGTTGATCTGATCCAGGTTGGCCGCGTCCAGATCCGGATACAGCCTGGTCCCGTTCAAGGCGGCGTCGAGCCTGGCCAGCGCATTGTGGATCGGCGCGAAGTTGAAGTGCGGCACCGTATCGCGCAGTGGAGGGGGGCGCAGCAGCTTCGTGGGGTCGAGAGCCGCCGCGAATTGGCCGGACTCGATGAGACCGTTGACGCGGGCCGTCTCAGCGCGCTGTTTGTCGGCGAGTTTTTCGATCTCCTCGACGTAACGCCTGACGGTCGAGGCAAGATCTTTGAAGTCGAAGGGCAGGAGCGGCGCGTTCGCCATGCGCAGAGTGGCGCGGCCGGTCGTTTTCGCAAGCACGACGCCGTAGACGTGACCGGGGTCGACGAAGCGCTCGTAGTGCTCGATGGTGTCGTAGAGCGTATGGTATGTGCCGCTTTCCGCTTCGCCGCCTGCGGAGACGTTGGCCGACGAGATGCCGAGGTGCTGGAAGAAGGCGCTGTAGTCGGAGCCGGAACCGAGCGCCCCGAGCGAAAGGTCCCGTTCGGCCAGGTCCTGGCGCGACTGCTCGTCGCCGGTGGCGCGGATTCTCGCCCGGTTGCGGTCGGCCAGGCTCAAACCCGTCTGCGGGTCGACCACGTCGCGCTGCACCTCGGTCCAGAACCTGGTCAGCGCGTGGCTGCCGCCAAGGCTCAGGAAACCGCGCCCGTTGGCGTCGGTGTTGGTGTACAGGACGGCCTTCCGCCTGAGCTCCTCGCCGTGCTCCTCCGCCCATTCGGTAGATCCCATCAGCCCCTGTTCCTCTCCACCCCAGGCGGCGAACACCAGGGTGCGGCCCGGAGGTTCCGGGAGTTGCGCGATGGCCTTGGCCTCGGCGAGCGTGGCGACGAGCCCGGAGATCGGGTCGCGGGCACCGTGGTTCCAGGCGTCGTGGTGGTTGCCGCGCAGCACCCACTGGTCGGGCCAGCGCGCGCCTTCGAGGCGCGCGACGACGTTCATGGCGGTCACTGTGCGCCAGTCGAACTTCACGGTGAGTCGCACGGTGGCCGGTCCGGGCCCGATGCGGTAGGTGATGGGCAACGCGCCCCGCCACTCGGGCGGTGCGACCGGGCCCTCGATGGCGTCGAGAAGCGGGCGGGCATCGCCGTAGCCGATCGGCAAAGTCGGGATCGTCGGCATTGCCGGCGCTTCGTCCCGGGCCAGCCGCCTGGCGCCCTCAACCGCCGCCCAGCCGGGTGTGAGCAGGTCGCCCGCATGCAACGGCAGGTCCATGATCGAGCCGCGCTGAACCCCGCTCGCGTTCTTGAACGGCCCTTCGGGGTAGCCCTCGCCCCGGTAGTAGCCGTCGTCGACGGGGTCGGAGTAGATCAGGCACGCGATTGCCCCGTTCTCCGCGGCGAGCTTCGGCTTGACTCCGCGAAAGACCCGGCCGTAGCGAGCGATGACGATTTTCCCCTCCACGTCGACGCCGTAGCGCGCCAGCAGTTCGTAGTCTTCGCGGGTGCCGTAGTTGACGTAGACCAACTCGCCCGTGACATCGCCGTCCGGCGAAAACGCGTTGTACGGCGGCAGCACGTCCGGGGAGGCACTGCTGGCGTCACCCTCGACCGGGAGCTCGGTCAGCGACGCCGTGAACTCGTGCGGTACCGTCATCGTCAGGCTCCTGGTCAGCGGCGTGGGGAGCAGCACCTCGTAACGCGCGACCTCTGCGTCGTAGCCCCATTCGGTGAACCAGCGCCGGAGGGTCTCGACGTTGCGCGCGTCGTGGCTGGAGCCGAGGTGGTGGGGTTCCCGGGTGAGTTCGTGCATCCATGCGGCCAGGTCGTCGGGGTCGAGATGGCTGTCGTAGGCAGCTTCCAGCCGGTGTTGCGCGGCGGCACCGGCGTCCGTGAAGCCCAATAGCGGTTGGCTGGCTTGTTGTGCGAGGGCCTGTTGACCTGCGAGCGCAGTGACCGCGAGGGTCAAGGCGACTATTCGATAGAGCATGCTGGAATCCGACAGGAAGGCGCCTTTATTGTAGGCCTTGTTCGGAGACGACGGTAGGGAATGTACTGGCTCAGCACATATGGCACTGAGGGGTCAGGCGGCCTCCATTTGCACAAGGTACTCGTTGGGGGTTCGATAAGCGAGCGAGGCGTGGGGCCGCTGATAGTTGTAGAAGAACTCGTAGTCGTTGAGTCTTGGGGCGACGGCGGTGACGGTGAGGGGTCCGTTGTAGAGGCTCCAGAACTCGGCTCGGGCGGAGCGGTTGGCGCGCTCGACGCAGCCGTTGAACTGGGGCCTGCGCGGCGGCAGCACATGCAGCGGCACGCCGAGCTCCTCGCAGACGCGCTCGAAGTCGGCCATGAACTCGCTGCCGCCGTCGACCTGGACGGACAGCAACGGGAACGGCAGCGTATCGAGCAGATCCAGCAGGAAGCGCTTGGCATTGCCGGCGGTGGCGCGCCCGTAGACGCGCGCGACCATGAACCTGGTCACCGGGCAGACGGCGCGGAACTCCTTGAGGGTGCAGCCGTCGCGGGTGTAGCTCATGTGGTCGATCTGCACCAGCTCGCCGGCATGGCGCGCCCTGGCGCCGTACTTCCAGCGCCGCGCCCAGCGGGCGAACACCCGGCGCCGCTTCGGCGCCAGGCGGCCTTCGCAGAACGACGCCGGGCGGACCGCGCCGGCGGCCAGCGCGCGCTCGAGGATGCGCCCCACGGTGGACACGCTCAGCCGCACGCCGCGGCGCTCGAGCATGCCCTGGATACGCGCCTTGCCCATGAACGGGTACTTGCGCCGCATGTCCATCACCGCCTTCACGTCGCGGTCGGTCCAGCGCCGCACCCGCAGCTGGCGCGGGCGCGTCGACTTCGGCGCCAGACCGCGCTGGCCGCCGGCGGCCAGCGCCGCCTTCCAGCGGTACAGCGTGCGGCGGCTGATGCCGATATGCGCCAGCGCCCCGGCCTCGCCGCAGCCAGCCAGCCGCAGCTGCGCGTATGCCCGCAGCGTGCGGTAGCGCTCCGCCGCCTGGGCCGGCACGTGTTCGTCCACCTTGAAGCTGCGGTACGATCGGATGCGCATGGACTCTATGTTCATGTTCGGGTCTCCCTTCCAGTGGGCGTAGTGGGTTCACTGGAGGCTACCCGATCCGGCGCCGCGTTCGGGTCAACCGGTCGCGGCGTCGAACTTCATTAGTGCCATATGTATCTGAGCCAGGACAGCCCCAATCGTGTAGGCCAAAATCTCATATAGTTTCCGGAACTGGCGGACGCATGCCGAGGGCTTGATGCGGACGGATGTGATTGTACTGTCTGAGCCATTTACCGATGACGGTTCTTGCTTGATCGATGGTAGCGAACCATTCAGCGTTTAAGACTTCAGACCGCAGCGTTCCGTTGAAGCGTTCATTGTATCCGTTCTCCCACGGGCTGCCGGGATAGATTTGGATCGGTTTGACGCCGATCTTCTTCAGCCAGTCTTGCAGCGCGAGCGCCGTGAACTCTTTGCCGTTGTCTGAACGAACGAACTCGGGCTTGCCGCGTTTGAGGATAAGCGGATAAAGCGTTTCGAGCACTTCCGCATTGCCCATCTTTGGTTTGGCGTCGACGGCAAGCGCTTCACGGGTGTATTCATCAAGCACGGTTAGCATGCGATAGGGTCTTCCATTGCTTAAGCGGTCGTAAACGAAATCAACGCTCCAGATGTGATTGGGGTAAAGCGGGCGCAGGCGGATGACCGACGCATCTTTATGATAGAGACGTTTCCTGCGCTTGTGCCGGGCTGGAAGCTGGAGACCTTCTTCTCTCCATAATCGCTCGACTTTCTTGTGATTGATCTTCCAGCCTTCAATGCGCAGAAGCTTTGCGATCTTGCGATAACCATACCGTCCATACTGCTTGGCGAGCCGAATGAGCGCCAGACGAAGCGCTTCATCATCGGTCCTCGTTCGGGGCTTATATTGCTGTGACGACCGCGCCATGCCGACCGTTTTGCATGTCCGCCGTTCTGACGTATCCAGCTTCTGACGGACGCGAATGACGGCCTGACGCAGGTCGGCGGACTTCAGGCCTTGGGCTTTAAATAATCGAGCGTCTCCTTCAGGATCAGCTTGTCCAGCTCAAGATCGGCGACGATCCGCTTCAATCGGGCGTTCTCTTTCTCAAGCGACTTCATCTCTTGAAGCTGCGACTTCGCCATGCCGCCATACTTCCGTCGCCACGTGTAGTACGTCGCGTCGCTGATGCCGACTTTGCGGCAGGCTGACGCCACATCGCTGCCAGCGGAAAGTTCTACATCAATCTGACGCAACAGATTCAAAACGTCTTCATCCGAAAACCGCTTCCGGGCCATCCAACCGCCCCTTTATTTGCTTAGTGATAGACAACCTAAGTGGCACAATTATACGGGGGCAAGACACCGATATCGCTACTCCGCTCCTGTTTCTTATCTCTGTGATGTGGGACAGGTCTTGGGGAGGGGATTTGTAGTGGTTCTTTAGGTAACCCTCGATTTGTTGGGGAAGGTCAATCTCGTCGACCAGGCAGGCGTTACCATTCACGGCAATATACTGATTATATCCAGCCTCTATAGTTCCGACGTAGGGTGCCAAATGCGGATAACTAGCTAGCATTTTGTTTTCCGACAACGCATGCAAGGCATCGAAATCATCGAAAAAGTCGGGACGCGGGAGCTTGTTCACGTATCACTCGGGTCAGATTCGCGATTTGATATCCGTGCACGTATCGAGGCGAGCAACTCAAGGGAGAGTTCGTCCTTATACCTTGTGAACACGTCTTCCCAGTTTACCGTCGAGTTAGCGATGAGCTTCTCGACTTCTTTTGCAAGCAAAGAAGGCTCATCTTCTCCAAATACGAAAACAGATATAGCACCCACATCGGCGCCGAACGTCTGTAACGTGGGAGTTTCGACAACGATCGTTCTATCAGGCAGAGATCGTAGGACATGGACCTGGTCGGAGAATACCTCACGAACAAAGTAGACTGAGTGTGTTGCAAGGATGGCGACGGAGCCAGTCTCTTCTAAGAGGTTGTCCAGAACTACGCGCAGTCTCTACCTCTGATCCGCTCATTTAGGGTCAAGCTAATCACTAGCACGTCAAATCGTAATTTCTACCGGCCTGCTCCTCCCTTAAAA
This sequence comes from Candidatus Azophilus sp., assembly GCA_965220425.1. Lineage (GTDB taxonomy): Bacteria > Pseudomonadota > Gammaproteobacteria > Pseudomonadales > Azotimanducaceae > Azophilus. Next base: position 3,252,831 of record OZ244830.1, read on the forward strand.
TCAACAAAAGACCTCCGTCGCATCCACGGATAAGCGGACCAACGAAAAAGGACACGAAAATGTCGGTTGAAAAAGTAGATACGCTTGTGATCGGCGCAGGTCAGGCCGGGGTCGCCATGAGTAAGCATCTGAGCAAGAGCGGCGTGACGCACCTCGTCTTGGAACGTGGCCGCATTGCCGAGCGCTGGCGCTCCGAGCGGTGGGATTCGCTCGTCGCCAATGGTCCTGCCTGGCACGATCGCTTTCCCGGCATGGAGTTTCCTGATGAAGGGCCGGACGCATTCGTGGCCAAGGAAAAAGTCGCGGACTATTTCGTCGACTACGCCAAAATGATCAAGGCGCCGATCCGCTGCGGCGTGGAGGTGAAGGAAGTGCGTCGCAATATCGGTCGTTCCGGCTTCCGCGTAGACACGTCCGAGGGCGTGATCGAGACCAACAGCGTCGTGGCCGCCACTGGTCCCTTTCAGCGGCCGGTTACGCCTCCGATCGTGCCGGACAATTCCGGTGTCCTGCAGATACATTCCAACTCCTACCACAATCCCGAACAGCTTCCCCAAGGCGCAGTGCTCGTCGTCGGCGCCGGCTCTTCCGGTGTGCAGATCGCTGACGAACTGGCGCGGGCCGGCCGCAAGGTCTATCTCTCCGTCGGGCCGCATGATCGTCCGCCGCGCTCCTATCGCGGCCGCGACTTCTGCTGGTGGCTGGGCGTGCTGGGCAAATGGGACTTGGAGACGCCCGAACCAGGCTCCGAGCATGTCACCATAGCCGTCAGTGGCGCACGCGGTGGCGAAACAGTCGATTTTCGTAATCTCGCCGCACAGGGCATAACCCTGGTCGGCATGACGCAGACCTACAAAAGCGGAGTTTTGAACTTCGCCGGCGACCTCGCCGATAATATTGCACGTGGCGACGCGAGTCTGATGTCGCTGCTGGATGAGGCAGATGCCTATGTCGAACGCAACGGAGTCGACCTACCCGAAGAACCGGAAGCCCGCAAGCTTGGTCCGGATCCCGAATGCGTCAAAAACCCTGTCCTCGAGCTCGACCTGGCGAAAGCCGGCGTCACCTCCATCATCTGGGCGACGGGCTACGCGCTCGACTACAGCTGGCTCAAGGTCGACACATTCGACGAGAAGGGCCGCCCGAAACACCATCGCGGCGTGTCGCTGGAGCCCGGGATCTATTTCCTCGGGTTGCCGTGGCAGTCGCGCCGAGGTTCAAGCTTCATCTGGGGCGTGTGGCACGATGCCAAGCATGTGGCAGACCGCATCGCCACGCAGCGCAGATATATCGACTATCACGAGGCCGCTCAGCGTCGGTATGAGGACGCGTAAACGATACCTCGCCGCAAAGCCCGACCCAAAGCGGTAATTAGGCCCATCCTTCGCAAGGATGAGAAAGACTTCCCTTTGAAAGCCCGCCGACACCGAAGATAATTCCCGAGACCGGGTGGGTAAAACCGGACCCGATGGAGACCGAGATGGCGCATAACCATATCCGCAAGTTCAACACAAGGGAGACCTATCCTGAGCAGAAGCTGGACAACGATCTGTGTCAGGCCGTCGTAACGCATGGCGGCAAGACCGTTTACCTGCGCGGTCAGTGTCCTCAGGATCTGGACACCGCCAAGGATATCGGCAGCCACGACCCGGTCGAGCAGACCCACAAGGTCATGCAGAACATCAGGAAGCTCATTGAGGAAGCCGGCGGCACGATGGAGCATCTGGTCAAAGTGGTGGTCTACATCACCGACGTCCGCCACCGCGAGGCCGTCTATCGGACCATGGGCGAATACATAAAGGGCGTGCATCCAGTCTCGACCGGGCTGGTGGTAACCGCGCTGGCGCGTCCCAACTGGCTGGTCGAAATCGACGGCACCGCCGTCATCCCGGACTGAGCGCCGTGACGTTCTCCATCGTCGCACGCTGCACAAAAACCGGCATGTTCGGTATCGCGGTTTCTTCTTCCTCGCCCGCGGTTGCCGCTCGCTGCGCCTATGCGCAGGCAGGCGTCGGCGCTCTCGCCAGTCAGAACGTCACGGATCCGACACTGGGTATGCGCGGGCTGGAACTGATGGCGCGGGGCGCCTCGGCTACCGAGACCGTCGCCATTCTCAAGCGAACCGGCGCAAATCCCGAATACCGGCAGGTGCTTGCCGTCGACGCGAACGGCGCAAGCGCCATCCATTCCGGCCCGAAGGCGCTCGGCACCTGGGCGGAGGCGCAGGCGGAGAACGTCGCGTGTGGCGGCAACCTGCTCGCGAGCGACAGCATTCCGCAGGTCATGGTTGACGCATTTCTTGCCTCCCAAGGCGAACTCGGCGACCGGCTGATTGCTACTATGCAGGCTGCGCTCAAAGCCGGAGGAGAAGCGGGGCCCGTACGCTCTTCCGGCATGAAGCTGGTCCGCGACGTACGCTGGCCGGTCGCCGACCTGCGTTGTGATTGGACCGACGGCTGTCCTATAGAGGAGCTGGCGAAGCTTTGGGACATTTATAGGCCGCAACTCGATGGCTATGTGACCCGTGCGCTCAATCCTTCGGACGCGCCGAGTTACGGTGTTCCGGGTGACGAATAGGCAATATCCAAGGAATAATCATGAGTGAACTCAGCCACAAGGATTGGATGGTCAAGGCGGCGGCAATCCGCTTCCGCGACAAGGCCTTTATCGACGGCCAGTTCGTTGCCGCGCGCTCGGGCCGCACCTTTGCCAGCATCAATCCCGCAACAGGGGAAACCTTGGCAGAAGTGGCATCCTGCGGCGAAGAGGATATTGGCCTTGCTGTCGCGGCCGCACGCCGCAGCTTCGAAACTGGTGTCTGGTCACGAGCAAAGCCGGCTCATCGCAAGGACGTGCTCTTTAAGCTCGCGCAGTTGCTGCGCGAGAACTTGCACGAATTGGCCCTGCTGGAATCGCTCGACATGGGCAAGCTGGTCAACGATGCAGCTACCGTCGACGTGCCTGGGTCAGCCGCCATATTTCAGTGGTACGCGGAAGCCATCGACAAGATTTACGACGAGGTTGCGCCGGCGGGTCCGGGCGATCTCGTACTGGTGCGTCGCGAGCCGCTGGGTGTTATCGGTGCGGTCGTCCCGTGGAATTTCCCGCTCGATTATGGCCACCTGGAAATGCGCGCCGGCACTGTCCGCGGGCAATTCGGTGGTATTGAAGCCGGCCGAACAGTCGCCTTTGTCGGCGCTTCGTCTTGCGGAACTGGCCATGGAGGCTGGCTTGCCTGCCGGTGTTCTGAACGTGGTGCCGGGGCTTGGCGAGACAGCCGGTCAGGCGCTCGGCCGTCATGCGGATGTCGACTGCTTGGCCTTTACCGGCTCAACGGCGGTCGGCAAGATGTTCCTGCAATATGCCGGCCAGTCCAACATCAAACAGGTATGGCTGGAGACGGGTGGCAAGAGCCCCAACCTTGTGTTTGCCGACTGCCGCGATCTCGACGCAGCGGCAGACATGGCAGCTTTCGGCATTTTCTTCAATCAGGGCGAAGTTTGTTCCGCAAATTCGCGTCTCTTGGTCCAGCGGGACATCAAGGACGCGTTTGTGGAAAAGCTTGCAGAGCGGGCTTCAGGCACACAACCAGGCGACCCCCTCGACCCCGCTTCGAAAATGGGCGCGATGGTTGACGCCAATCATACTGCGAATGTCATGCGCTTCATCGAAGCCGGCCGGAAGACTGCGCGGCTCGTAGTAGGCGGAGAGCAGGTCACGGTTAACGGGCGAGGCAGCTTTGTTCAGCCAACCATCTTCGATGATGTTTCGCCGAACAATCCACTTGCCCGAGACGAAATCTTCGGCCCGGTACTCTCCGTTATCACCTTTGATGACGAAGAGGAGGCTATTCGTATTGCAAATGACAGCATCTACGGTCTGGCGGCATCTTTGTGGACAGATAGTCTTTCGCGAGCGCATCGCATATCGGAAAGGCTGAGAGCTGGAACGGTCTCCGTCAACACAGTTGATGCCCTGAGCCCGATGACGCCCTTCGGCGGCTTCAAGCAATCCGGCTTCGGCCGAGACCTGTCGCTGCATTCCTTCGACAAATACACAGCTTTGAAAACGACATGGATCAAATACTGATAGTTTGCAGCACTGTCCTGGCTCAGATACATATGGCACTAATGAAGTTCGACGCCGCGACCGGTTGACCCGAACGCGGCGCCGGATCGGGTAGCCTCCAGTGAAACCACTACGCCCACTGGAAGGGAGACCCGAACATGAACATCAAGTCCATGCGAATCCGATCATACCGGAGCTTCAAGGTTGACGAGCATGTGCCGGCGGAGGCGGCGGAGCGGTACCGGACATTGAAGGCATACCAGAGGTTGCGAGACTCTGGCTGCCACGACGCGGGAGCGCTTGCGCAGCTCGGCGTCAGCCGCCGCACGCTCTACCGGTGGCAGGCCGCGCTGGCCGCCGGCGGCCAGCGCGGGCTGGCGCCGAAGTCGACCCGTCCGCGCCGCGTCCGGGGTCGGTGCTGGACCGCGAAGGACGTCAAGGCGGTGATGGACGTGCGCCGCCAGTACCCGTTCATGGGCAAGGCACGCATCCAGAGCATGCTGGCGCGCAAGGGCCAACATCTGAGCGTGTCCACGGTCGGCCGGATCATCGAGCGCGCCCTGGCGGCCGGCGCGATCCGCCGCGCGTCCTTCTGCGAGGGGCGCGTGAAGCCCAAGCGGCGGCGCCGCTTCGCGAAGTGGGCGCAGCGGTGGAGGTACGGCTCCAAGGCTCGCGAGCCGGGGGAACTCGTGCAAGTGGACCACATGACCTACGCCTGCGATGGGCGGACGCTGAAGGAGTTCCGCGCCGTCTGTCCGATCTCGAAGTTCATGGTGACGCGGGTCTACTCGCGGGCCACCGCGGGCAACGCCAGACGCTTCCTGATGGCTCTCCTCGGCGCTCTGCCGTTCCCGCTGCTGTCCATCCAGGTCGACGGCGGCAGCGAGTTCATGGCCGACTTCGAGGATGCCTGCGAGGAGCTCGGCGTCCCGCTGCACGTCCTGCCGCCCCGCAGGCCCCAGTGGAACGGCTGCGTGGAGCGGACCAACCGCTCGGCCCGAGCCGAGTTCTGGAGCCTCTACGACGGCCCGCTGACCGTCGAGCACGTTACCCGCCACCTCGTCGAATACGAGTTCTTCTTCAACTACGAACGCCCTCACGCGTCCCTGGCTTATCGAACTCCAAATGAGTACCTTGTCGTCTTGGAGGCTGCCTAGTCCTCAGTGCCAAAGGTAGTGAGCCGGTACAAGCACTTTTATTGCCGCCTGCGAACTGGCAAAATAGGCGCCCATGCCGCGCTTCACATTCAGGCAGCTCGAATACGTTGTCGCTGTGGGCAAAGCGGGTTCGATTGCCAAAGCGGCAGAGCAGGTCAACGTATCGCCCCCGTCCATTTCTGCCTCCATCGCACAACTGGAGGCGGAATTTGGTGTGCAACTTTTTGTCCGCAAACACTCGCATGGACTTTCCCTCACAACTGGTGGACGAGTCTTCCTGAAAGAAGCTGCGCGGCTTCTTGCGGACGCAGACGCCCTGTATGAAATCGCAGGCGATATAGCCGAGAAAGTTCGCGGTCCGCTTACTGTGGGCTGCCTGATGACCTTCGCCCAGATCGTGCTGCCGCCCTTGCGTATGAAGTTCGAGCGGACTTTTCCGGATGTCCGCTTCCGCCAGTTTGAGTGCGATCAGGGGCAATTGTTGGAGATGCTTCAGCAGGGCGAAATCGATGCGGCGCTCACCTATGACCTCGAACTGTTGCAAGACATGACATTCGAACCTCTGATGCAGTTTCCGGCGTATGTCATGTTGCCTGCCGAGCATAGGCTGGCTACCCGGCCTTCTATAGCGCCACAGGAACTGGTCGATGAGCCGATGGTGCTGCTTGACCTGCCTTACAGTCGCGAATATTTTCTTTCTGCCTTCCAGCACCAGGGACTGCGTCCCAACATCGCGGAACGCACGCCCGACATCGCCGTAATGCGCTCAATGGTGGCAAACGGGTTTGGCTACGGAATAGCTAACATGCGACCACTCCACAACATTTCGCCTGACGGCAAGCCTCTCGTCTTTGTCAATCTCGAGGGCTCCATTCGTCCCCTGACCATGGGAGTGCTGTTGCCTAATGCCGAACACCGGACGCAGACGGTGCAAGCCTTCATCGAACATTGCCAGCGCTTCGTGCTCGAACAGGGCGTGTTCGGCACCGAGCGTGTCGTCAAGTAGCCGCCCGGCTCAAGGGATCTGCCAAATCTTCCTGCACCGCAGGATCGAAACTAAAATCCATCACGTTCGGCGCGAAAGCAAGCGCCCACTTCTTATTGTTTGGCTCAGTCGATGCCGGCAGACAGCCTATTCAGGAGGCTTGCCAGCATGTCGTCGCAACGACGCAACTGCTCGACGCTGACAAACTCATCCGGCTTGTGGCCCTGCGCCATCGAGCCCGGCCCGCACACGACGGTTGGCGTGCCTACATCACGGCTGAACAAACCGCCTTCAGTGCCGAACGCGACCTTGATCGTACCGTTGGCGCCGGTCAGCGCCTTCACGAAGGCCACCGCCTGCGAATTAGCTGGCGTGTCGAGACCGGGATAGGTGTTGAACACCTCGATATCGATTGCGGCCTCGGATGCCTTTTCTTTCGCGGCAGATGATATGCATTTCGCCTCCACGCGCAGCCGCTCCAGGATCGCGTCGGCGTCGTCGGCTGCGATGTTGCGTATCTCGAAATCAATCTGGCAAAGGTTCGGCACGATGTTGAGCGCCACACCGGCGTTCATTTTACCCACATGCACGGTGGTGTAGGGAATGTCGTAGTCACCATCGCGCGCACCGTCGCGCGCCAGCCGATCCTGTTCGGCGCGCAGCGCGGCAACGAATTCGCAGCCGAGGTGAATGGCGTTGAGCGCCAGCGGCGCGAGTGCGGAATGACCTTCCCTGCCCCGACAGACTGCGCGCGCACTAATCTTGCCCTTGTGTCCCGTGGCCACTTGCATAGAGGTGGGTTCGCCAACGATACACAGCGCCGGTCTGTATGGCGCGGCGGCTAGCGTGTCGACGAGGCTACGGACACCGATACAGCCGATTTCTTCGTCATAGGACAGTGCCAGATGAAGCGGCGTCTTCAACTCTACCTTCGTCGCCTTGAGCCCGGCCGAGATCGCGCAGGCAATGAAACCCTTCATGTCCGCCGCGCCACGCCCGAAGAGCTTGCCGTCGCGTTCGGTCATCGCAAAGGGCGGCACATTCCAGTCTTGACCGTCGACGGGCACGATGTCGGTATGGCCCGAGAGCATAACGCCCGGCACATCGGCCGGTCCGATCGTCGCGAAAAGGTTCGCCTTGTGGCCGTCTTCACTATGGATCAGGTGAACGGCAATGCCGTGCGCCTCAAGTAGCCCGGCGACGTAACCGATCACGTCGAGGTTGGAATCGCGGCTTACGGTAGGAAAGGCGATCAGTCTTTCAAGGATTTCAATGCTGTTCATGCGGGTCTGACCTGTTTGACTATGAACCGTCTAGCATGCGTAGGACGTATCATCGATTAGGACCCTCCTAATCGATGAGGAAGAAAACTCTTGTTTCGTCCCTTGGCGCGCAATCTAAGAGTGGCGCCAGCCATCTGGCTTGATGTCATCGACCGCGGCCTCACCGCGCCAGACCTGCCGCGAAATTAGGGCGTGTTAACACTAAGTAGTGCGTCAAAGATGAGCACGAAGACGATAAAGCCGAGGAATAGCGCGTCGAGCTTGTCGTAGCGCGTGAAGATGCGGCGAAAGCCCTTCAGCCGGCGGAACAGGCGCTCGACCTCGTTGCGCCGCTTGTAGATCTCCCGGTCGTACTCCCAGGGATTCGTCCGGTTCTTCTTCGGCGGCACGACGGGCTCGAAGTCGAGGTCCAGCGCCAGCTGCCGCGTCTCGTCCCCCTCGTAGGCGCGGTCCATCAACAGGCGCGGACTTTCCTTCAGCGGCCCCAGGCGGCGCAGCAGCTTGCGGCCTTCCGGCGCGTCGTTCGCGCCGCCGGGCGACAGCGAGAACGTCACGGCCGTGCGAGCATCCGCGGCAACCCTATGAATCTTGGTGTTCCATCCCCCTCGGGACTTGCCGATGCTTTGCGGACCGTTTTTTTTAGCGCGCCCGTCCCGTCCGGATGCACACTTTGACGCTGGTGCTGTCCAGCGACACCGCCTCCAGCTTGATCCGCACCAGCCGCTGCCGCTGCAGCTGTTCGAACACCCGGTCCAGCACGCCGTTCTTCGACCAGCGGTTCATCCGCGTGTAGATCGTGTGCCAGTTGCCGAACCGGGCCGGCAGGCCCCGCCACTTGCAGCCGTGCTCGGCCACGTGAAGAATCGCGTTCAGCACCTGCAGGTTCGACATGCTGACGTTGCCGCGCTGCACCGGCAGATAAGGCGCCACCAACTCGTACTGCTCTTCGGTAAGTTCCATTCCAACTTCCCAGGTTGCCGTTTGGCGCTATGATATCAAATCCCATCAATTAGTGTTAACACGCCCTAGGAGGAAAAACGCCATGCGCGATTCACGCTACGATATTCTGTTTGAACCGATGAGGATCGGCCCTCACGTCGCGAAGAACCGATTCTACCAGGTGCCGCATTGCAATGGTGGCGGTTATCGCGATCCGTCAGCCGCCGCGGCCATGCGCGGCATCAAGTCAGAGGGCGGCTGGGGCGTCATCTTCACCGAGCAGACAGAGATGCATCACACCTCTGAGATCACCCCATTCATCGAGCTGCGTTTGTGGGAGGACCAGGACATTCCAGGTCTTCGCCGCATGTCCGACGCAATGAAAGTTCACGGCGCGCTTGCTGGCATCCAGTTGGCCTATTCCGGCATCAACGGCCCGAACTTCTACACGAAGGAAGTGCCTCTAGCGCCAACCGCACTGCCGATCCGCACGTTCACAAATGACCCTGTGCAGGCCCGCGCGCTCGACCTCACTGATATCCGGAACTTGCGCCGCTGGTTCGTCAACGCGGCGAAACGCTCGAAGATCGCCGGTTTCGACCTGATCTGCCTATACGGCGCGCATGGCTTCGGCATCTTTCAACATTTTCTGTCGCGCGCCACGAACCAGCGGACCGACGAATATGGCGGCAGCCTGGAGAACCGCTCGCGCTTCGCCCGCGAGGTCGTGGCCGATATTCGTGAAGCGGTGGGTGACACGACAGCAATCACCATGCGTGTCAGCCTCGACGAGACGATCGGCGATCTGGGTTTCTCCAACGCCGAGGTGCGGGAATTCGTCGAGCTGAACGCCGAACTGCCGGATTTGTGGGACATGGCCCACGGCGCCTGGGAAGATTGCTCGGGACCATCGCGCTTCAAAGACGAAGGGGCGCAGGAGCTTCTGGTCAAGGGCATTCGTGAACTGTCCTCCAAACCCGTCGTCGGTGTTGGCCGATTCACGTCGCCCGACGTCATGGTGAGGATGATCAAGTCAGGCACGCTCGATTTCATCGGCTGCGCGCGTCCGTCAATCGCCGATCCCTTTCTGCCCAAGAAAGTGGAGGAAGGCCGAATCGAGGACATCCGTGAGTGCATCGGCTGCAACATGTGCATCGCCGGCGACATGACCATGTCGATCTCGCGCTGCACGCAAAATCCGACCTTCATGGAGGAATGGCGCAAGGGCTGGCATCCTGAACGCGTGCAGCCAAAGGGCGACAGCGAAAGCGTGCTTATCGTCGGCGCGGGTCCCGCCGGGCTCGAGGCTGCCCGGGCGCTGGGGCTACGCGGTTATCAGGTGGCGATTGCCGAGGCCGGGACAGAGCTCGGAGGACGCGTGGCGCGCGAGTGCAAGCTGCCCGGGCTTTCCGCCTGGGGCCGGGTCCGCGACTATCGCCAGTACCAGATAAGCCAGATGCAGAATGTCGGGGTCTACTTTGATAGCCGGCTTTCAGCCGACGACATTCTGGCCTTCGGTTTCCAGAATGTGGCGATCGCTACCGGCTCGACCTGGCGCCGAGACGGGGTGGCGCGAGCCCATGTCGTGCCAATCCCCACGGACCCGGCTATGCCCATCTACACTCCAGATGATCTGATGGATGGCAAGGTCCCGACAGGCAACGTGGTTCTGTTCGACGACGACCACTATTATATGGGCGGCGTGCTCGCCGAACTGATGGGCCGCCAAGGCGCCAGGGTGACGCTGGTCACACCCTCCGCCTATGTCTCGGACTGGACACGCAACACGCTGGAACAAGGCGCCATTCACCGCCGGCTCGCGGAACTGGGCGTCGAGATCGTGCTGAACCGCTCGGTGACCCGTGTGACGGGAAGCGGGGTCGCCACCGAATGTGTTTACACGAGAGCTGCGCACGACATCGAAGCAGAGGCCGTCGTGCTGGTAGCCTCACGGAATCAGAACGACGCACTGTGGCAGGAATTGAAGATACGGCGGGCGGAATGGGCCGACAACGGCATCCGCTCGGTCAAAGTGATCGGAGATGCCGAAGCTCCTGGCCCAATCGCCTGGGCGACCTATGCCGGTCACCGCTTCGCACGGGAACTGGACGAGCCGGATATCGGCGACGCCCTGTCTTTCCGCCGTGAGGTGACCGCACTTGCGGCCGAATAACGGAGCGACAGCAGGATGACCCCCTTTTTTCTTTCGGCGGACGAGCCCGGACTCGATGATTGGGGAACACCCGAAGACATCGGAGCCACAACGCTCGAAGGCAGCGTACGCGTTTCGGGACGCTTTGATCTGGGGCGCCTAAAAGCATGGTTTTCGGCGGGCTCTATGCTGCGACACGCGCCAAATACCGCACGGTCTATGGTCTCCATGAGCACGCCACTCTCCTCGCTGGCCAGATCGAGCTAACGGAGGAGAACAGCGGAAAAAAGCGTCGTGTATAGGCCGGGTGACAGCTGGATAATCGCCAAGGGAACACCCGTCGTCTGGTCCATCCTCTCCGACCGGATGTGCAAGAGCTATCTCGCTTTAACGTCCGAAATCTGAGTCGATCATGTCAGAGCAGGATCGGATAGAGCACGACCTCCTGGTTGAAATGGAGCTTGCGGCAGATGCACTCTATGGCATCCAGACCGCGCGGGCGCTTGTCAAGTTCCCGATCACGGATGTGCCGATCAGCCATTTCCCTGAGCTCGTCGTAGCACTTGCCATGGTCAAGAAGGCGTCTGCCCGTTCCAACAGGGATCTTGGAACCCTTGGCAACGAGACCTGCGATGCGATCATAGGCGTATGCGACGAGATCATCGCCGGGCAGCATCATCGATACTTCGTTGTCGATATGATCCAGGGCGGTGCCGGCACTTCCACGAACATGAACGCCAATGAGGTGATCGCCAACGTCGCCCTAAAAAATCTTGGTGCGGCTGCCGGGGACTATCGTCGTCTTCATCCAAACGATCATGTCAATCGATCCCAGTCCACGAGCGACGTGTATCCTACGGCCATGCGGCTGGCGATACTCAGCCAGTGCGCGATACTGACGGCAGCGCAGAACAGGCTCAGCCAGGCCTTCGCGGACAAGGCGCACGAATTCTCGAAAATCCTCAAGGTGGGGCGGACCCAACTGCAGGATGCCGTGCCGATGACGCTCGGCATGGAGTTCGCAGCATTCGCAACAACGATCGAGGAAGATATTGAGCGTGTCGTCCAACTGAGCGAATTGCTCAAGGAAGTGAACCTTGGAGGAACCGCCATTGGGACTGGAATCAATGCTCCGGCCGGATATGCCGAGATCGCCGTGGCGCATCTTTCGCAGATCAGTGGTTATCGCTTCATCCCCGCCAAGAACCTTATCGAAGCATCGTCGGATGCGGGCGTTTTCGTTACTTTTTCGGGAGTACTGAAGCGTATTGCCGTCAAACTGTCGAAGATCTGTAACGATCTTCGCCTGCTTAGCAGTGGACCCAGGGCAGGTCTCGGCGAAATCACGTTGCCTGCGGTTCAGCCTGGCTCGTCCATAATGCCGGGAAAGGTCAATCCGGTCATTCCCGAGGTCGTCAACCAGATCGCCTTTCAGGTTATTGGCAACGATCTGACGGTCACCTTCGCGGCCGATGCAGGCCAGCTCCAGTTGAATGCGATGGAGCCGGTGATGCTGTTCAACGTCCTGCAGTCTCTCCGCATCCTATTGCGCGGCATCGACGTGCTGACTGACCGTTGCGTTACAGGGATTCGGGCCAATCCAGAGCGCTGCGACGCATTGTTGAATGACAGTCTGGTGATCTCCACGGCTTTGGTGCCGCTGCTTGGTTACGAGGAAGCGGCCCGCATTGCGAAGAAAGCGATCGACAGTGGACGCACCGTGGCGGACGTCTTGAACGAACTCAGCATCATCACCGCCGAGCGCTCCGAGGAGCTAAAGCAACGAACGTCGGCGTTCTAAGGCGTGTCGGGTGGTATGTGGTCACCCCCTTCCCGACTGAATAGAGAAACTCCGATGATGTCGGCTTTTCGCTACCCCCGCAACCGCGCTTTCGTCAGCTACGAGTTTTTTTGCGATGGCAGATCAGATGACGTTCCATCTTCATTCTAATCCGGATTGAAGACCAGGACATGAAGCGCGCCGCTTCCCGATGAAGGCGGTTGCCGAGACGACCGGAGTGGCCCGCTCCCATCTACATGACAAGGTGCGGCGGAAGCCGAAGCCGCGCGGGCCTATCGCGAACTTGAGGACGCCGCCCTGGTGCAGCTCGTTTGCTGCCTGCTCGACCAGCGCCCGACCTATGGCTATCGCCGCATCACGGCTCTGGCGAACAGGGAGCTTTCCAAGACAGGGCAGCCACGGGTCAACCACAAACGCATCTTCCGCATCATCCGCCAGAACAGCATGCTACTCGCCAGGCATACGGGGCGCAGGACCGGCCGTGTCCACGATGGCAAGGTCGTCATCATTCGCTCCAACCTGCGCTGGTATCCGATGGCTTCGAGATCAGTTGCTGGAACGGAGACATCATCCGGATCGCCCTCATCATCGGCGCTCATGACCGCGAGATCATCGCGTGGCATGCCGTCGTCGGTTCGGGCATCAGCGGCAGCGTGGTCCGAGACATGATGCTGGAGACCGTCGAGAGCCGGTTGGGACTGTCAGGAATTTCGTGCGTGAGGCCCGTTTCGTCATTGGGGAAGTGCCCCTGGTTCGCAAGGCCCTCCGCAGCTTTGAGTTCAATGCCTCGATGGCGTTCGTGGTGTAGATGATCCGGCGCACGCTTTCGGGAAAGGCGAAGAAGGGCATGACGTGCTCCCAGTTGCGCCGCCAGCTCAGCACGATCGCCGGATAGCGCTGCCCCCAGTAGCCGGTCTCGAACTCCTCCAGCGCCTTCATGCCAGCGTCTGCATCCTTGGCCCGGTAGATGGCGCGCAGCGCCGGCACGACGGCGATCAGGATATCGGCGACGCCGCGGTTCTTCAGTTCGTTCATGACGCGCAGCCAGAACTTCGCGCCCTCGGTCTGCTCGATCCAGATGCCGAGTATCTCCTTGGTGCCGTCGGGCAGGATGCCGAGCGCGATGTAGACGGCCTTGTTGCGCACGAAGCCCTCATCCCTGATCTTGACCCGGATCGCGTCAAAGAAGACCAGGGGATAGACGGCGTCGAGCGGCCTGTTCTGCCATTCCGCCACCTCCTCCAGCACCGCGTCGGTGACGGCCGAGATCAGGTCCGGCCACACGTCGATGCCGTAGAGTTCCTCCAGGTGGCCGCGGATCTCGTGCACGCTCATGTCGCGAGCATACATTGAGACGATCTTGGCGTCGAAGTCCGGAAATCGGTGCTGATATCTGGCGATCAGCTTTGGATCAAAAGTGCCGGCCCGGTCGCGCGGGATCGAAAGCTGCATCTTCGACGTGGCCGTCAGCACAGTCTTCTTTGAATGCCCGTTGCGCCGATTAGCAGGGCCTTCGGCCTCGCGCTCATCGACGAGGTGCTCGTCCAGCTCCGTGTTCAGGATGCGCTCGGAAAGCGCCTTCTTCAGATCGTCGAGCAGACCGTCCCTGGAAAACACCTCGGTCGGGTCACGACCGGCGAGCAGCCGGTCCAGTAGTTCCTTCTCGAGTGCCATGCGATGATTCTCCTTCTCATCATCATGGCCTCACGCACGAAATTCCTGACAGTCCCGAGCCGGTTCGGCGCCCTCCAGGCTCCGACCCGCTCGAATGCTTGACCGACATTGGCAGCGCCTATGCGGCTAAGGAGAATCGCGACTCCGCCGCTGCGCTCAATCGCATTGCCTGCTTTACGCTGGTCCAAAGCCCGGAGCCGAACGGCATATCCGAGAACTTCTTCATAACCTTCAAACAAGACTATGTTCGCGTCAATCCCTTGCCAATTGAGGTCATCGCGCTCGGCAAGATCGCCGGATGGTTCAAGGACTATACGAGAACCGTCCTCACTCAGGGCTCAAAATGCGCTCCCCCTCGGGAGTTCATCAGGGCACAAACTCAATAGCCGACTGTCCGGTCAAACAGGGGCAACTCCAGGACCATGTCACCCCCTTCTTAGCCTATCCCAACGGCGTGCGCCGCATCATCTACACCACCAACGCCATCGAAGTTCTGAACTCAAAGCTCAGGCGAGCGGCCAGAACGCGGCCACTTCCCCAGTGACGACGCGGCCATGAAGCTGCTACACCTTGTCCGCTTACGAATTTTCGATGCAGAGCGTAACAAATCAATAATTGCTATCGAAGCAGATCCAATTCTATCTCGCCCCGGCTAGACTGAGACAAGACTGAGAAACGCACCTGTTTGAGCCGGAGTGAGGATTGATGCTGACTGTAAAGGGGGGCCGATCCCGCCAAAAAGGAGAACTCAGCGGGTCAGGGAAAAGTACGAAGCTCTCGCTCAGCCAATCATTCTGCGAATATTGGGCGAATGTCGAATATGCGGACATACCTCAATCTGTCGTGCTGTTGGCAAAGCGTCATCTCCTCGACACCATCGCGGCGTCGATTGCGGGGGCCGATGCGGCCACCACTCAATCCGTCCGTTCGTGCGCCGAAATTACGCATGGCCGCAGCGGCGTCTGTTCCTTGTGGGGCGGAGACGACGCCGCGAGCCCTGCCGCCGCTGCCTTGATAAACGGCACCGCGGCGCACGCGTGGGAGTTGGATGATTTCGGCGGCTGCGGACACTCGGGTGCATGCGTGGCCCCGGCGGTCTGGGCAGCCGGAGAAGTCGCTCGAGCCTCGGGCAAGCAAGTTATCCTGGGAGTTCTTGCGGGCTATGATCTGGCGGCCCGACTGCTCGACGCGGCGGGCGGATATAGCCCTCACAACGAGCGGGGTTGGCACTCGACCGGAACATGCGGCAGCTACGGGGCCGCCGCCGGCGCCGCCAAAGTTCTCGGTCTTGGGGAACAGGAGTATTGCAGTGCTTTGGGTTGCGCCGGCACCTTCGTTGGCGGGACTTGGGCATTCTTGCAGGATGGCGCGATGACGAAGCGTCTCCATCCCGGAAAGGCCGCCGAAACTGGCCTCGTCGCTGCTGTCATGGCCCAGCAAGGGGTTACCGGTCCGCAACATGTCCTGGACGCCACGTGGGGCGGCTTCCTCAACACCTATTGCGGGCCAGAGGCAAGCCCGATCAAATTTCTTGAGGGCCTCGGAACGACCTTCCTGATTGCCGGGTCCGGAATCAAGCCTTATGCCTCTTGCCGCGGTGTGCACGCCGCGCTTGACGCAATTTTCGAACTGAAGCGCCAACGTACAATACGCTGGCAGGATATCGACCGGATTACGCTCCATCTCACCGAAGAAAATCATAGGTTTGTTGGGGGGACCTCCATTGTGTCTACGTTAGATGCGCAAATGAGTGCGCCATATTCGGTGGCCGTTGCACTGGTCACCGATGCGGCGGGCTTGTCGGAATATTATGTACAGAATGCGCAAGCCCTTGAGCTTATGGCGCGTATCGAGGTCGTAAGTGACCTGGATATTGTTCAGCCTGGCACGTATTCGGCAGCCGACCGCACGACTGTGGAGCTACGGATGTTAGACGGCGCGATTTACCGGAATCATGTAGAAATACCTCGGGGAGGCTCGGAGTTTCCGCTCTCGCAGGAAGAGATTGTCGAAAAAGCCAAAACACTCATATCGCCTGTGCTTGGGGAACGTCAGTCCGATGCTCTTCTAGATTTTGTCATGTCGCTTGAGACGTGCGGCGATCTTTCCGAGGCAGGTAAGCTGATCACCAGGCACGGATCGAGACATTAGTGCGTTCGCTTTGCCGCAGCGTCCCGGGCTGGATCGCATTCGCGCACGTGTCCGCCATGGTCCCGGCAGCCGCGTCCCCAGGCTATCACTCTATCGCAAGGAATAAGGCGGTACCACCGTGGAAATCAGGGCGAATTCACCCTCTCTAAGAATTTCCGCCGGAACAACAGGTTAGGCCCAATACTGGACTTGGCGGCCCGGATGGGGTAAAAAGGGCGCGTTTTCATTCGACACTCCGGGGCCGTATGGACTTGCGCGAGGTGGTCGTCGAGCCGGTCGCGGCTGCCGACGAGGGGCGTTATCAGCGCCTGATGCAAGCGCATCATTATCTGGGCGCCTTGCCCAAGATCGGCGAGACGCTGTGGTACGCGGCGCGCTGGCGGCGCGAGTGGGTGGCGCTGATCGGCTTTTCCGCGCCGGCGTTGAAATGCCGGGCGCGGGACGCCTGGATCGGCTGGGACTTCCGGGTGCAGTACGACCGGTTGCATCTGGTCACCGATAACAGCCGCTTTCTGATCCTGCCCGGCTGGCATCGGCCCAACCTGGCCTCGCGGCTGCTGTCGCTGTGCGAACGGCGCCTGGTCTCGGACTGGCCGAAACGCTTCGGCCATCCGCTGCTGCTGCTGGAGACGTTCGTGGATCCGTCGCGCTTCCGAGGCACGATCTACCGCGCATCGAACTGGTTGTGCCTCGGGCACACGCGCGGTTACCGCCGCGTCCACGGCGGCTACAGCGCCACCCCCACGACCCCGAAGCTGGTCTTCGCGCGCCCCCTGAGCCGGAACGCCCGAGCGCGGTTGTCCCAGCCCGCGCTCGACCCCATCGACCGCCACGGAGGACCGAGAATCATGCTCCCCGCCGACACCATGCGCGCCCTGCCGCTGTTCTTCGCCGACATCGACGACCCCCGCCGCCGCCAGGGGCGGCGCCATCCCCTGCCCACCGTGCTCGCCATCGCCACCGCCGCCACCCTGTGCGGCATGCGCGGCTACAAGGCCATGGCCGAGTGGGCCGACGACCTGACCCAGCGCGCCCGCGAGCGCTTCCGCTGCCGACGCTACGACGGGCTCTACGCCGTGCCCAGCGAGTCCATCATCCGCAACGTGCTCGTGCGCGTCGACCCCGCCCAACTCGACCGCGCCCTGCAGCGCTGGAACGATGCCCACGGCGCCGACGACGAGGTCCTGGCCATCGACGGCAAGACCTTGTGCAACGCCATCCACGAGGATCAGGACGGCCCCTGCCAAACCCACATCCTGAGCGCCGTCGGCCACCGCTCCCAGACCACCCACACCCAAAAAAAGTAGGCCGCCTGCCCGTCGGCGCCGGCGAGGAGTCCAAGCGCACCAACGAGATCGGCACCGTCATCCCCATGCTCGAGGCCCTCGAACTCGACCTCGCCGGCAAAACCTTCACCGCCGATGCCCTGCTCACCCAGACCGAGCTCGCCGACTTCCTCATCGGCCGCGGCGCGCACTACCTGTTCGCCGTCAAGGGCAATCGACCCAACCTTTTGGCCGACCTCGAGGTGCACTTCCGAAAACGCGGCAAACCCGACTTCCAGGAACAAACCCAGCTTCGCCACGGGCGCATCGAAAGCCGCGCCATCTGGACCACCGCGACACTCAACGATTACCTCGCCTTCCCCCAGGTCGGCCAAGCCTTCCTCGTCGAACGCACCGTCACCGCCAAAACCACCGGCAAGCAAACCGTCGAATACGCCTACGGCATCACCAGCCATTCCCCCAACACCGCCAGCGCCGAGCGCCTGCTCGCGCTAAACCGCGGCCACTGGACCGTCGAGGCCACCCATCACATCCTCGACTGCTGCTGGGACGAGGACCGCTGCCGCATCCGAACCGGACACGGCCCCGAGAACACCACCCGCCTGCGACGCTTCGCCATCGGCGTCATACGCTCCAAATCCCACTGCGTCGCCGCCGCCGTGCGCAGGCTCAACCGTAAGCCCCGCCTCGTTTTCGACTATCTGAGAATGACGGAAAACACCCTCCACCCCACAAAACTCGCGCCTTCCAGCGCGAGAACAAATTAGCCGTGCCGTGGAAATAAGAGACGTGTTGTTCGCGACAGGCCAATCCGGCTATCTCCATGAGGATTTGGCGGCGATCAAAGCAGGCGCCAAGTCGGATGGTGGTATTTTTGTCGGTAGGCCCGTCTTACCCGGATACGAGCAGATCATCGAGCCCGGCGAAACGGTATCGATTATCCTTGTTTTGGAGGATGGGTCTGTAGCTGTCGGCGATTGCACCGACGTCATCCTGGCCGGGGCGGCCGGTCGTGACCGGATTTTCAAACCCAAGGAACATCTAAGGACGCTAGAGAACGAGCTCCGTCCGCGCCTGATCGGTCGAAACGTTTCACGCTTCCGCAGCAACGCCAACGAGTTTGACGCCCTCGTGCTTGACGGCAAGCGGATGCATATGGCTTTGCGCTACGGCGTCTCCCAGGCGCTCCTCAACGCCGTCGCCATTGCCCAGAGGACCACCATGGCCGAGGTCGTGGCAGACGAGTTCGGAACGACAATTTCTGACAAAGCCATTCCGATCCTGGCATCTTGCCAGCGCGACGACCCTCTTCAGCTCGACCGGACGATTTTGAAAAGACCGGAACTGTTGCCGCATGCCGATTTCTCCACAGTCGAGCAGATTGGGTACTCTGGAGAGAAGTTGAAAGACTATGCCGGTAGGATCGCTGCCCGCCTGACGCAGATTGGTGGCGATGATTATCGTCCCCGCATCCATCTGGACATCTACGGCACACTCGGCGACCTCTTTGCCAATGACATCGGCAAGATAGCGGATTACCTGCTTTCGATTGCCGACACCGTCAGGCCGTATGAATTCATCGTCGAGTCTCCCATCATTGCTCAATCGCGCGATCAACAGGTCGAGCTCTACAGCAGTCTTCGCAGTGCGTTGATCAAGCGCGGTTCCGGTGTCAAGGTCATCGTCGATGAGTGGTGCAATACGCTCGAAGACATCAAGATCTTCGTTGACGAGAAGGCGGCAGATTTTGCTCAGGTTAAGGTTCCCGACCTTGGCGGCATATCGAACACGATCGAAGCGATACTGTACTGCAAGAAACATTACTTCGGCGTCGCTCTCGGCGGAAGCGCCAACGAAACTGATCAATCGGCCCGCATTTGCACCCATATCGGTCTGGCGTGTCGTCCGGATTTCATGTTGTCCAAGCCTGGGCTGGGTGTCGACGAAGCCCTGATGATCCAGCGGAACGAAATGGCGCGAACGCTTGCTCTCGTCGCCAGCCGAAAAGGTTGACCTGTTGCCGCACTCGCACCCCGACTATTGCACGGGTCGCCTTCGACGGGCGACGAAACGGCGCCGTCATTGGAGGTCTGAAACTTTGGACTGTGTGCTCGAAGCCTGGCGGAGTCTTGTCCGCCGCTTGTTCGCCAAGCCCGCAGTGTTTCGAAAATAGCTAGCTATGGGGGTAGAAATTGCGAATTGACCCCCATGTTTGGCGGCGCGCATGATGCGTAATCAGTCGTTATAGGAGGAGGCGTTATTCGTGCGACCTCGCCTATATCTTTTAGATGAAATATATCAGGAGGGAGAGTGAAATGTCATCTAGAGCATTGTTCCTAAGCGGGGCATTTGTTTTATTATCTTCTTGGATACTGGCTCCGGCTACTAGATAAATTTTATCTCGTCGTAGGAGAGGGGAACTTCCTCTATTACTCGGATGATGAGAAACCCATCTCGGTTTTGATGGATGAAATTAGAGCGATAGACCCAGACGGAAAAAACTGGGACTCGTTAGAGCGAGCTGGAAAAGAGAACGTCCTAACGGTCTTAGAAATGATTCAGAAGCGCGTCCGATTAGCTGAGGAATTGAAAGAGCTAGATTCTAGGTTTACAGACCACGCGGCTATGATGCGACCAGAGGCGCTCGAGGGCTTGGTACGGTCAGCTAAAAAGAAAGCTAAAAGGACGTTTTCAGCACCCGTTGAATTCAACCAAGGTTTTCACCGAAGCCCGACTCGCTGGGGCGAACCCAAAAGAGACTTGTTCGAATGGTTCTGTTTTGTAGACTGCATAGATAAATTTACGGACTTGGTGGGGCTGAATTGGGGCGCTGAAACTTTCCTCGAATGGCATAACTCAAGAGGGGCATAAGAATGTTAAAGAAACTGACGGGATTACTATTACTTTTACTCGTGGCGGGCTGTGAGCAGGGCAGCATAAAGAGCCATGTTGCCGACGTAGATGCGGCAGAGCCCAAAAGTGGCGGCGACGTCGTCATGACGATTTCCGGGGATCCGGCGGTACTCAACCCGGCGATCACAACCAGTGCGGTCGACATGCCGCTCGGAAGCCTGGTGTACGAATCACTCGTCCGCTTCGGACCTGGCTTCACCTTCGAGCCGAACCTCGCCAAAAGCTGGACGATTTCGGCGGATGGATTGACCTATACTTTCGACCTGGTCGATGCGAACTGGCAGGACGGCAAGCCCTTCACCTCGGACGACGTCAAGTTCACGCTCGAAGAAGTCTCCTCTAAGTACGGCCCACTATTTGCCGGCGCAGGAAAGAAGATCAAAGAAATCAAGACACTGGGCGAACACAAGGTCGAAATTTCCTTGAATGCACCGTATGGACCGTTTCTCGGATCTCTCACCAACGAGAAAAACGGCCAGATCCTTCCCAAGCACATATTCGAAGGAAGCGATGTAACGAAAAATACGGCGTCACTGACAGCTCCCGTCGGGACCGGACCTTTCATGCTCAAGGAATGGGTGCGCGGCTCACATCTGACTTTCGAGAAGAATCCGAACTATTGGCGAGAGGGGCGCCCCTACCTTGACCAGGTCATCGCCAGGATAATTCCCGTGGCGGCCCAGCGGTCACTGTCGCTTCGCGCCGGCGAGGTTGATTATATCGAAGCCTATTTTCTGCCGCTAGGAGACTTGGCGACATTCAAGGGAGACGACCGGTTTGTGATGTTCGAGGCCGCCTTTCCGGCAAGCGACGTGATCGTGGTCAATACCAAGCGCCCGCCGCTCGACAAGCCCCAGGTACGTCAGGCGCTATTGCAGGCAATCGATCGCAATTACTTGAACGCCGCTGCTTATTTCGGGACAGGTGCGCCGGCGAAGTCGGCGATAGACTCGCGCTTGTCGCAGGCAAGCGATCTGTCGCTGGACTACGACGAGCTCTACCCATACGACGTGGCAGCAGCCAACGCGAAACTCGATGCAGCTGGGCTTGAGCCCGACGCGTCAGGATTCCGCTTCTCGATCGACCTGCTGATCGATGCCGGCAAGCCTGAATTGCCGCAGATCGCAGAAACGCTCAAGCAATATTGGGGTGCCATTGGCGTGAAGGTCGACATTACCGGTGTCGAGCGCACCGTGACGTTTAAGAAGCTCTACGGCGACTACGACTACGGCGCTGCGCTCAGAACATATGACACTGGCGGCGACCCCGCAGCCGGCGTCGCGCGGCTTTACACGACAGACTCGATCGATCCGTCGCGTCGGTTCAACAACGCGTCGCAGTATAGCAATCCGGAAGTAGACGCCTTGTTCATAAAGGGACAGGACGCTTCGACAGTCGAAGAACGGGGAAAATATTACGGGGAGGCCGCCCAGATCCTTGCCAAGGATCTGCCTGTTCTCAATTATCACGAACGAGCCTACATTTCCGCCCGCAACAGCAGGGTGAAGAATGTCGACCTCACAGGCTATTTTCTCTGGTGGGACCAGGTCTGGGTTTCTGAATAGATCGAGGCAGTCGTCAAGATCTCGATCGGTCAGCGTTGGGGGTAAAGTGACCAGTTCGCTCGACGCCCAACGTTCAACGCAAAGAAGAAGTGGAAGCGGGACTTGCCTTCCACTTCCTTCTGGAGCGGACTTCGTGCGCTCCTGGCATTGGCCAATCCGACGTGGCAGACGTACCATTGTTGAGTGCAGCTAAATTCGAGGTGTTGACCGGATGATGCTTAAGGTTATTTCGCATAAGTTAGCGTTTGCCGTGGGAACGGTGGCTTTTGTGCTCATATTGAATTTCATGTTGCTTCATTCCATGCCGGGAGATCCGCTCGCCGGTCTGGTTGGCGAGTATCCCGCCCCACCCGAATATATCGCTCAGCTCAGGCAGGAGTACGGGCTTGACAAGGGACTGCCCGAGCAGCTCCTCGCCTATGTAACAAACGTTCTGAGCGGAAATTTGGGGTATTCGTTCGCCAACAACGCGCCCGTGCTGGAACTGCTCGTCGGGCGTGCGGGAAAAACGCTCGTGCTCGTGGTTCCTGCCCTGTTGATCGCGTCGTTCCTTGCAGTGTCTCTGTCGCTCTATGCCGCGCCGAGAGCTGGCCGGCCGATCGATCTGGTTCTGACCGCCGTCGTGCTGTTTGGATATTCTGTCCCGATTTTCTGGTTTGCCCAGATATGCATCATTATCTTTTCCGTTTGGCTGGGTTGGCTGCCCGCGCAAGGCATGATGTCGCTTCGAGGGAAGGGCGCCGGCGGCGCTATTGACATCCTGCTGCACTTCATCCTCCCATTGACGTCGCTCATCCTCTTCTATCTTGCTCTGGTCGGGCGGGTTGCACGAACGAAGATGATCGAAGTCCTCAACGATGACTACGTCACGACCGCCATCGCAAAGGGGCTCCCATTCAGAAGCGTCCTTTGGCGGCACATCCTTCCAAACTCCCTGATCCCGATTATCACTGTCATTGGCTACACGTTCAGCTATTCGCTGACCGGGGCAATTCTGGTCGAAGCGGCATTCGGTTGGCCGGGGCTTGGCACGCTTTTTCTGAACTCGATCTCCACTCGTGATTACCCGGTGCTCCTTGGGATACTTTTGGCGAGCACCGTGCTGGTGGTGACCACGAACATCGTGACAGATGTGATCTACACGTTGGTCGATCCCCGTGTCTCGATAGAGCGGGGACTGCGCGATGCTTAAGCGGGTCCGTTCCGAGCTTTTGCGCAATCCGATGTTGGGCGTTCTGCTCGCCATCCTGTTCGTCCTCACGGTCCTTGCCGTATTTCCATCCCTGGGAACCTCGGTCGACCCTTCGCTGATGAGCGTGCAGACCCTCAGCGCCCCTTCGATGCAGCACATTTTCGGCACGGACGAGCTGGGACGCGACGTATATGCCATGATGATCTACGGCACGCGGGTATCCATGGCGATCGGTGCGACCGCGGCCTGCATCGCGGTCTTCCTCGGCGTCGTGGCCGGCTGCCTGGCTGGTTTCTACGGAGGTTTGCTCGACCGCCTCCTCGTCGCGGTATCCGAGTTCTTTCAGGTAATGCCTACCTTCATAATCGCGGCAGTCATCGTGGCGCTTTCCGGGGCCGGCGTGACGCAAGTCGTCATCGTCATAGCGCTTCTGGCATGGCCGAAAATAGCCCGAGTCATTCGCGGCGAGGTTATGCGGGTGCGTGAGCTGGAATACGTCTCCTTTCTGAGATGCCTCGGAAAAGGTCGGCTAAGCATATTGTTCTTCGATATTCTGCCCAATGCAGTATCGCCAGTCATTCCGCTGGCTGTCCTCGTTGTCGGGCAGGCTATTATGCTGGAAGCCTCCTTGAGCTTCGTAGGCCTGAACAGTATTGATACCATGACCTGGGGCAAACTGTTAAATAGCGGACAGCGATTTATCTACAATGCCTGGTGGCTGTCTATTTTCCCTGGACTTGCGTTGCTGATTACAATTCTTTGTTTCAATTTGGTCGGAGATGCGGTCATCAAACATCTTGACCCGAGAACGCGATACGATGCCTGACAAAACCACACCCATCGTCGAAGTGAACAACCTCGAAGTGAGCTTTTACACTCATTCAAGTGCGGTTCGTGCAATTCGAGACGCGAGCGTCGCCGTTAATCCTGGAGAAGCCATGGGCTTGGTAGGGGAATCGGGTTCCGGAAAATCCACGCTGGCTCGCGCTATAATGGGGCTGGTGCCGCGTTATCGCGGTCGCGTCACCGGCGGGTCGATCGCAATCAATGGTCGAAACGTGACTCAACTGCCAGAGGAAGAGCGGCAAAAGCTGCGCGGCAGCCCGGTCGCCATGGTTTTCCAAGACCCCCTGACCTTCTTGAACCCTGTGAAGAAAATCGGCAAGCAGATAGCGGAAAGCATTCTACTGCACGATCGCGGCGCGAATGTATCGGAACGGGTCCGCGACCTTCTTGCTTTGGTGTTGCTGCCGAACACATGTCAGGAAGCCTATCCTCATCAACTGTCAGGCGGGATGCAGCAACGGGCGCTTCTGGCGATCGCATTGGGATGCAGGCCGGCGATCCTCATCGCTGATGAACCGACCACCGCTCTCGACGTCACGACGCAGGCTGAAATCATCGATCTGATTTCGCGACTTCGTCTTGAATTAGGCATGGCGCTGCTGCTTATTTCACATGATATTGGGCTGATCGCCCAAAGTTGTGACCGGGTTACGGTCATGTATGCCGGCTGCACGATTGAATCCGGTCCGACGCTGGATGTCCTTCGCTATCCGGCGCATTGGTACACGCGCGGCCTGATCTCGGCTTCGATGGCGATTCCGGACGAGAACGGCCGATTTACATCAATCCCCGGCGAACTTGCTAGCAACGTGCACGATGTCAAGGAATGCTCATTCCGGAATCGCTGCAGTCAAGCGGCTGAGGAATGCACGCAGCCTCAGCCGGCTCGCCTGATAGAGGCTGGTCATACAGCACATTGTTGCCGGCCAGGCCGCAACAGGATTTTGGACTGACATGGAAAAGCCGAGAATTCCGATCATCGAGTTGGACTCGATCGTCAAGCGTTTCGGCGGTCACGAAACTGGAACGCTTGCATTGAACAACGTGTCGGTTTCAGTATTTCCGCGAGAGATCGTTGCAATCGTCGGCGAGAGCGGATCAGGAAAATCCACACTCGCGCGCGTCGCACTTGGCTTGACGGAGCCGGACCAGGGAACGGTAAGACTCAAAGGGCACGACATAAAATCGCTGTCACGCGAACAGTATCGATTGCTGCGCCCAGTAGTGCAGCCGATTTTCCAGGATTCCCATGGCTCGCTGAACCCGAGGAGATCGCTCGCCAGTACACTTCGAGAAGTCCTGCCGCGGGGTACGGGTACCGAGGTCTATGAAGGATTGTTACGAAGCGTAGGTTTGAACCCGCCGCAAAAGTATCTCGCGCGCTATCCCAGCGAGCTTAGCGGTGGCCAGAGGCAGCGATTTTCAATCGCGAGGGCACTTGCCTCAAATCCGGAAATGATCGTTGCCGATGAACCGCTCTCGGGTGCCGATGTTTCCAACCGGGGTCAACTCCTGAACCTGATGCTTGACCTCGCCGCCGAGCGACGGACGGCTTACATGATGATTACCCACGATATTTCGATAGCCAAAGGATTCGCCCACCGGGTCATTGTCATGCATAAGGGGAGTATAGTCGAAGCTGGCCCTTCCAGTGTTGTGCTGCAGGACCCGAAGGACGCGTATACGCGCCGGCTGGTGGCGGCATCTCCGGACCTGATCCAGATATTGTCAAAGTGATGCACGCGCATGATCGCTTCCGGGTCCGCTGGGGATGCTACGTGCATGAGCGCCTATGTCTCCCTTCGGCCGAGGTCTGAGCATGTGCAAGGCTGCACTTCGAGGAGGCTCAAGCAGAAAAATGGAGGTAAGAGTTTCCGAATATCGGGTGTGAAAATTCTTTCTTGCCATGGACATACAGCTTGTCCACCTTGGAAAGGCAACGAAAAGAACATTTTAAGTGGCTCACGCCGCTAAAGACGGCGACTGCGATTAGCCGGGAGATAGCAGGTGAAGATTACCGACGTTCAATGTTTTTGTCCGATTTATGAGATAGGCCGTTTTGGAGAGGCGCGTGCAGTTGTACTGAAGATAACCACAGACGAAGGTCTATTTGGCTTGGGCGAAGGAACGCTCTCCTACCCGTTCTGTCTTTCGAAGCAGGTTGTGGCCGCGATAGCCGGGGCGAAGCAGTATCTGATCGGCTCCGATCCGCTGCAGATCGAGAAAATCTGGCACGAACTGTACGATCGGTATTTTTGGCGGGGCGGACCGGTCGAAGGCAGTGCCCAGGGCGCCATCAACTATGCTCTTTGGGACATCTTCGGCAAGTCCGTCAATATGCCCGTCTATCAACTGCTCGGTGGCGCTTATCACGAGCGCATTCCGATCTATCTGAACGGCTGGTGGGAAGGCACGTCAACCACGAAAGAGGTGGTCGAGCGGGCATTGGTGACCGTCGAAAAAGGAGCAACGCGGCTCAAATGGTATCCGTTCGAGTTCATGTCCCAGATCGGAAATCAGTATTTCGTCTCTTCGGCCGACCTCAAGCGGGGCATCGACGAAGTTTTCGCCGTTAGGGAGGCAGTAGGACCTTCGGTCGATCTGATGGTCGACATCTGGCGACGTCTTGACATTTCATCGGCTGCGCTGTTCTGCCGCGAAGTGGAGCGCGCAAATCTCGTCTTCGTCGAGGAGCCGATCCCGGCCGAAAATCTGGACTCCATGATAAAGCTGAGCCGCACCGTGAACACGCGCCTGGCGACGGGTGAGCGCATTCTAAGTCGCTACGACTTCAGCAAGCTCTTCGAAGCGCAAGCTATTGGCATCGCGCAGATTAATGTCGGCCGTGTAGGCGGCATCACCGAAGCTCGAAAGATCGCCGCAATGGCAGACAATCACGGTATAGGAGTAGCGCCTCACAATCCAATCGGATCCGTCGCCACCGCCGCCATCGTACAGCTGAGCGCCCACATGCGAAATTTTCTCATGCTGGAACGCTTTCCGCCATTTCAGGACGAATGGATGGACCAGAATCTCGTCTACGGGCCCGATTATATCGAGCTTCCAGTGCAGCCAGGAATTGGCGTGACTGTCGACGAACGGTTCCTTGCCAACTTTGCGGTCTAGAACGAAGTTCATGCGGATCGAAGGATAGCCAAGCGCGATTAGACTCTGAGACCGGCCACATCGCGACAGGCGCCAGTCTTAATATTTTCAGCCGGTTTTGCCCCGCTTAGTGGTCGGTGCTGCTAATTTATTGTCTCTTTTTTAGGCTAATTAATGCTTGGGCTTAGCGGGCGCGCAAAATTCGTGCGCGGCCAGCTACAATGTGTTACTCCGGCGCAAAGCAATAGTTTTGTTACCGTCACTGAGAGGGGTTGTCATGAAATATGTTCGCGAAATCGCATTTACAACAGGCTTTGCGCTCATAGCGGCGAGCGCGTCAGCGCAAGAACAAACATTGCTGCTGCGCGATCCTGCGATATCCGACTCGCATATTGCGTTTGTGTATGCAGGCGATTTGTGGGTGGCGGATCGCAATGGTGCCCGCCCGCGTCGCCTGACATCGAGTCCTGTCGACGAGTACAACCCAACATTTTCGCCTGACGGATCATGGATCGCCTATACGGCGAATTTTGAAAATAACGATGACGTCTACATCATCTCGACCGCAGGCGGACAGCCAAAGCGTCTGACATGGCACTCGGGCGACGATATCGTACTTGATTGGGCTCCTGACGGTTCAGCAGTTGCGTTCGCCTCTAGGCGCGGCACAAATCATGGTCGTTCGGCGCAGCTTTTCCATGTTTCCATCAACGGCGGGTTGCCAGAAAAGCAGATGGAAGCACGCATTTACCGCGGCAGTTATGACGATGCCGGCGCACGCTTCGCATATATCCCGCATGGCGTCGCTTATAACGGTCTTTACGGCGGGCCGGCAGGGTGGCGCCTCAGCCGCGGGGGCAGAACGCCGTCAGTGATCGTGATGGACATGAATGCGGGATCCGCGGTCGAAGTTCCCGGCGAGCGCGTCAACGACATTGAGCCCATGTGGGTTGGCGATCAACTCTATTTCATTTCCGATCGCGACAACAAAACGCTCAATCTTCACCACTATGACCCTGCAACGCGTGCAATTGCGAAAGTCAGCAATGAACCCGTCTGGGACATTCGCGCCGCGGACGCCCATGGCGGCACAATCATTTATGAAGCAGGTGGAAGGCTGAAGACTTTTAACGTTGCCAGCGGCGCGGTTGCCGAATTGCGTATATCGATTTCTCCAGATTTGCCGCAATTACAGCCGCAATGGAAAGACGCCAGTCGGACCATTCAGGCGGTTGACCTTTCGCCGACTGGAAAACGCGTCGCCGTTACTGCCCGTGGTGACGTTTTCACCGTTCCTGTCAAAGATGGTTCAACCCGGAATCTCACGCGCAGTGACGGCGCTCGCGAATATACGGCGCTGTGGTCGCCGGATGGACGGCGCGTCGCGTATATTGATGCATCCGAATCTGTGCAGCGGCTTGTTGTTGAGAGCCAGAGCGGTCTTTCGAACCCGCGGCGTTTCAACCTTGACTCTGATTTTTATTCGCTGCTTGAGTGGGGCGGCAATGGCGATCGCATTGTTTATCGTGACAACCATCTTCGATTATTTGCAATCGATGTAAGCTCCGGTTCGTCGACATTGATCTCAACAGATGCGCGTCGCGAATGGGGTCCTCAGCGTCGCGAATATCCGGGCTCCGTATCCGTTGATACGTCGCCTGACGGACGTTGGCTCGCTTACACGCAGGAGCAGCCCAACTTTAATCGCGACCTCATGCTTTATGACTTTAACGCCTGGCGGTCCTATCGCGTGTCCGATGGCTTGGCCAATGTTAGGTCGCCCGCGTTTAGTCCGGATGGAAAATATCTCTATTTCGCTGCGTCGACCAACTCAGGGCAGGCGCAGGCCGGTCTCGACATGTCAAGCCAGGAACGCCCCCAACGTTCGGGGATCTATGTTGCTGTGCTCGCCGCGGGAGGCGATTCTCCGATTAAGCCAAAAACCGGTGATGAAGGTGAAGACGAAGGCAAGGATGAGGAAAACGGCGATGATACTCCGTCGACCCAAATTGACCTAAACGGACTCTCAAGCCGTGTAGTCGCCTTGCCAGTGGCGGAGCGCAATTACTCGGTCCTCGCTGTCGCTCATGACGGTACTCTTTATTACGTCCGGAATGTTCAGTTTGGCGCTTCCATCACGCCTCCCGGCGAAAACGCGCAAGCTGAAAACGCCCTGATGCGCTTCAAATTCGCCGATCGGGAGGAACAAAAGGTTCTTGACGGCGTCACTGGCGCGGCGATAGCCGCCAAAGGCAAGCACATCATTGTTCAGATGGCGGACGGATCGTTTCAGACTGCCGAAATCGGCGAGAAACTGGATGCCAAAAGGCTTGATGTCAGCGGCATGCGCATGATGGTCAATCCGCGAAACGAATGGGCGCAGATTTTTGACGAAGCCTGGCGTATGGAACAGGCGTTTTTCTATGATCCGAACATGCATGGCCTCGACTGGCAGGCGGTTTATGACCGCTATCGCCCGCTGGTCGACCATGTAGGCCGGCGTGAGGATTTGAACGCTCTGATCGTCGAAATGATCGGTGAACTGCAGGTCAGCCACAACTGGGCTGGCGGCGGCGACATACACCGTGAGCAGGGGCCAAGTGCGAGCCTTCTCGGCGCCGATTTAGAATTGGCGAACGGTCGTCACCGAATTGCGCGAATCTATACGAGCAAGCCTTGGAATCCATTCCTCGATGCACCGCTTGCTGAGCCCGGTCTTGGTGTCAGCGTTGGCGATTATATTCTCGCCGTTGACGGTCGGACGCTCGGCCAGTCGGACAATATCTTTGAGTTCTTACAAGGAAAGTCCGACCAGCAAGTAACGCTACGGGTTTCAGCACGCGCT
This sequence comes from Candidatus Azophilus sp., assembly GCA_965220425.1. Classification (GTDB taxonomy): domain Bacteria; phylum Pseudomonadota; class Gammaproteobacteria; order Pseudomonadales; family Azotimanducaceae; genus Azophilus. The sequence goes on from OZ244830.1 coordinate 3,282,793, forward strand.
GACGGGCGCGATGCGAGAAATATTGTTGTGGAACCGACGAACACAGAGGTTCTTATTCGACTGTGGGCGTGGGTTGAAGACAATCGCAAGGCCGTCGATGAGGCGACGAACGGCCGTGTCGGTTATGTCTATCTTCCGAACACTGCTGGAGACGGTTTTACGTTCTTCAATCGCATGTTCTTCGCTCAAGTCGATAAGGACGCGATGATCATCGACGAACGCTCGAACGGCGGCGGGAAGGCGGCGAACTACATTACCGACGTGTTGAGCCGAACTTACCTTTCGGGATGGAAAGACCGCGACGGGATGGTGTTCAATACACCCGGCGGCGGTATGTTCGGACCCAAGGTCATGTTGATCGACCAGGACGCCGGTTCCGGCGGAGATTTCCTGCCCTATTCATTCCGTGAAATGAACATCGGGCCGTTGATCGGCAAGCGTACCTGGGGTGGTTTGATTGGCATCAACCCAAGCCCGCCGCTTATGGACGGCGGTTTTCTGACCGTTCCGTATTTCCGCTTTTTCGACACGAACTATCAGTGGACGGTCGAAAACGAAGGCGTTGCGCCGGATATCGACGTAGCGCTTGATCCAATCGCGACAAATGCGGGCCGGGATACGCAACTTGAGCGCGCGATTCAAGAAATCCTCTCGCTTCTGCAGACCAACCCGAGCCCGGTTCCGACTGAAGCGCCGGCTTATCCAACACAAGTCGGCGAGTAACGTTGTGGGATGCGTGCGCGGCTGACTTGCAACCGGCCGCGCCGCAAACGTTGCAATTAGTCAAAGAGGCTGATGGAATCAGTGATGATCATGCGGCTTAATGCGTCCGATTTCATGAACCGTACTTCTGCGTGATCGGAAAGAACGCCATGGGTTACACAGGCGGAGACGCTTTTGGCGCCTTTGGACGCCAACGACCATGCCACTAATCGCCGCGCAACAAACAAAAAGCTCCTTCGCAAAAAGAAACCGCCGGAACCTTTAAGGTTCCGGCGGCGAAGGTAGTGTTGACGAGACCGGTCGCCCGGCCTCGCCGTTGATTGATTAGCCTCTGATATTCAACCGCACGAAGATGTTGCGGCCATAGGGGTTGCCGCAGCCGCGGAGCCCAGCGGCACACAAGGCTTCCTGCTCCAGCGTCGACTTATTGTTGAAGACGTTGCTGATGCCGGCCCGGATTCTCACACGATCATTATGGTTGTAACCGATCGAGAAATCATGCTCGACATCGTTCCCTAACTCGTAAGCTTCATCCGGAATGTCGTCACAGTCGCCCGGCACGCGCTTGAAGCACGGATTTACGCTGCCGGAATAGCTCAAGCGCCAGAACAGATCCCACTGTCTCCACTCCCAGCCGAAGTCGGCCGTGAACTGGATCGGCGAGTGGTTATTGCTGGTCGGGAACGGCCCGAGGATATTGCTGGTCGAGCCCACCTGGTTGGCCGGCCGGCCCGAGGCGTCGAGACCCGCACTAGAAGCGCTGTCGCGGTAAGTGATCGGGACATAGAACATCCACTGGGTTGAGAAATTGCCCCAGTCGTTTTCGCCTCTGCCGAGCTTCATGAACTCTAACGCGTCAGCCACGTCATAGCCGTAGCGGATCTGCGCCTGCAGAGCCTGGAGTTCGATGAAGCCGGTATTGCCGAAGCCCGTCGTGCCTTTGACGATATCGAACCCGCCGATGAGGGAGCCGTCAGTCGCCGGCTGCGGCCCGACGCGCTCGAAGTTTTCACATTCCGGCGCCGTCAGCGACGTGTCGAAGCAGGTTTCAGTGAAGAACGTGAAGCCGGGCTGCACAATCTGATCGTTGATCGTAATGTCGACCCAGTCGGCCCGGAAGGTCAGCCCCGGCACCGCATTCGGCTGCAGGGTGAAGCCTGCCGTCCAGGAGTTGCCGATCTCAAAGTTGAGGTTCGGATTGCCGCCGGCCAGAAGCGGGATCGACGCGATCACCGATGGCGTATTGAAGACCAAGTCGCCCGGGGCCAGGATCAGGCCAGTGTCGCCGGCGCTGTCGGTGCCAACGGTCGCCCCTGTGAAGCCCAGCATTTGCGCCGCGGCGATACAGTTGGCCTGACGGTTGGTGCCTGGCGCGTCGTTGATGTTGGTCACGTCGCAGGGATCGCCGGTTATGGCGCGGGCCGCCGCGAATGGCGAGAACAGTTCGACGATCGAGGGCTGGCGCACGGAACGCGTGTAGTTGCCTCGAACAACGAGTTGCTCATCGAACATAGCGATCGTGCCGCCAGCCGAATAGGAGTTGACCGAACCGGACAGCGCATTGCCGAGCAGTTCGGATGCTGAGTCCGAGGCGCCGCGGGCGCGGATCCGGCGATAGGCGCCCTGGAAGTCGAGACGGTCAATGAAGGACAGAGCGTCATCGAAGCCGAACTTGAAGTTATCGCTCATCACCGGAATGACGACTTCGCCAAAGGCCTCATTCGAAGTCACCTCGGCGCGCGGGAAGCTCGCCACCTGCAGCTGGCGCGACAGCGCGTCTTCCACCACGCCGCTATTTTGCAGCTTGCCGAATTCGCGACGCCGCTCAAAGCCGACGTTGAACTGGACCCAGCCCGCCGGCAGCTCAAAGAGGTCGCCGCCGAAGTTGGCGACAAAGTCCACCTGGTTGATCTCGCCGAAGCTTTGCGCCTGGGAGGTGATGAAGTTGATGGTCTCGAACGGGTTCGAGTTCGGATCATTAAGGCCGAACAGGTTCAATGGCGTACAGCCGACCAGCGCCGCATCCGGCGTCGGCGTGTTGCCGGTCGAAACGCCTTCAGTCGGCCCGCCCACATTCTGATCGACCGGACCGCCCGGGTTGAGGAAGCCGCGGCAGATGATGTCGCCTTGCTGCGCTTCACCGGTGCCGACATTGACCACCGCGCCGTCTCTGATGACGTTGAACTGTTCGCTGTTGATGGTCTGCTGCAACAGCGACTGATTGCCCGCATCGTTCAGCTGCGCCAGCGTGCCGGCATCAAGAATGATCGAGTCGACCGCATTGAAGAACGCATCGCCGCGAACCACGCTGACGCTGCGGTTCTGCGTCGTGCGGCCGAAGTTCATGGAGATGTCCCAATTGAAGTGGCGGTCGCCATAATGGAACTCGCCTTCAAGGCCGCCCACCGTGCGGTAGGTCGTGGTCTCGAGGGAGTTGGCCCCGGCGTCCGGGTTGAGGTTGAGGCCGATGCCGTTCAAGAAAATCGTGCCCCCGGCTCCGGCGTCGATCAGCGTTTGACGATCGGCTTCCGAAATGAACGGATTGTCTATGCCGATGCCGAACGCACCCTGGCCTGGCCCGTTCAGGAACGCCGTGTTGAAGGAGGTCGCGGTTTGCGTCACGAGGTCCGAAGCGCGCGAGTTTAAGAAGTTGGTTTCGAAGAACAGCCGGACATTATCCGTAAGGTCGTAATGGCCGGTGCCCATGAACACCATGCGCTCAACCGGAACCACCCCTTCCTGGAAGTCGTCATCGGCGTTAAAGCCGTTGCCGCCGGAGAAGAAAACCGCGCTGGTGCCGACCCTCAGGCCCGGATCGAACACCGACAGGCCGCCGTCGCCGCCAAAGGTCAGGATATTGCCCTGGGCGTCTTGAAAGACGTTGATGCCAAGACCGGGCAGCGGAACGCCATTTGTCGGCGCAGGCAGATAGCCATTGGGGCCTTCGAGAATGTTAAAGAGGCCTTCCGGACCGATGATGCACTGGCCGCCCGAAGCGAAGCAGTCCGCCCGGCCTGTCAAACCGGGTATGTCGGTCCGAACCGCGCCCGATTGCTCTTCATATTCGACAGATGCGGTGACGTTGCCGCGGCCGTCGGAGAAGTTGGCGCCGAAAACGCCTGAGACGTTGTATTCAGGGGCGGAGAAGTCTTCGTAGTCGTCCCACTGGGTCTTGATGTCGATGCCTTCAAAGTCTTCCTTAAGGACGATGTTGACCGTGCCGGCGATGGCGTCAGAGCCGTAAATCGGAGCCCCGCCGATGGACAGCGCTTCAACCCGCTCGATCATCGCTGCGGGGAAGGCGTTGATGTCAACCTGGGAGCCTTCGTTCCGGCCGATCGGATCCGGCGACAGCGGGTTGCCCGGAACGAAGCGGCGGCCATTGACCACGGTCAGCGTGCGCTGGGTGCCGAGATTGAAGAGGTTCACGAATTCCTGACCGACATTCTGACCGGAGCCGGTGGTCACACCGCTGATGCCAGGGCCGAAGCCGGGCAGTTCGTTGAGCGCGTCGGCAATGCTGGTGAAGCCGCGTTTATCCAGCGTTTCCGCCTGAAGAACCTGAGCCGGCTGGGAGATGTCTTCAAAGCCCCGGCGCTGAATGCGCGAACCGGTAACGATGATCTCCTCGATGAACTGGTCATCAGCCTGAATTTCATCAACATCGTCCTGAGCCATAACCGTGCCAGACGCTGACACAGCAAAGGCGGAAGCGCTGGCGGCAAGCAACGTGCGCAATGTCGCCGAGTCGAATAACTCACGTCGTGTAGATTCTGTCATTTAATTGCCCCTTCTCCATCGGGTCCGGTTTTACCCACCCGGTCTCGGGAATTATCTTCGGTGTCGGCGGGCTTTCAAAGGAAAGTCTTTCTCATCCTTGCGAAGGATGAGCCTAATTACCGCACCAATGGCTCCGCACAAATAACCCCTCAGGCCAAAACCTGATGGATTTTCGACGGAATCTGCAGTCTCGAACGCTGCCTTGGGCTGGCCCCTCGCCTGCGCTCTGTTTCCATGTGGCCAAACCATTGGGAACGCGACAATATTGTCAATTTCAGGATGGGCTGGCGTTCGCGAATACGTAAGCGTTCCGTCGTCGCGTGATGGGTAGCTTCGGGCACTGGTAACACAGTTCGCGTTGCGCTATGGTTGCGCGCCATGGCGTTGGACAGGGAAGTTGGTGTCGCGGCGGCAGGCCGGCGGCCTGCCGATCCGGACTGGCGGCTGCTGTACGAGCAGACGCTCGAGCGGGCCGAGACGGCGGAAGCGCGCGTCGAAGAACTGCGCTGGGCGGAAACGGTGGCGCGCTCCGAGGCCGGCTCGTGGAAGTCGCGGTTCGAGGCGGCCCGCCGCAAGCGGCAGGAGGCGGACGAGGAGACCAAGCGTGTGCGCCGCGTCGCGAAGGGCGCCCTGTTCCTGGAATCCGAGGTGGCGCGCCTGACCCGGTTGCTGCGGGCGGCCGGCGTCGACCCGCGCCGGCGCAGCACGATCATGTCGTTGCGTATGGAGGTCGAGCGGCTGCGCAAGGCAGTGCCGGGCGCGGACGTTCAGGCGCGGTCACTCTCGCCGGTCGCTCAGGACGCCGAGCTGCGCAAGGCCCTGCGCCGGTCTCGGCGGCAAAAGACCGCGCTCAAGGTCCTGAGGAAGGAGAACGCCCGGCTGCGGCGGAGGGCGAAGGCATCGCAGGGTCGGGTCGGGACGCTGGAAGCGGAGCTTTTAAAGCGGCGCTCGACCGCGGCGGTCCTGTCGAAGACGCTGTACGGGCGCCGGAGCGAGAAGCGGGAGACGCCGGGCACCGGTCGCCGTCGCGGCCAGCAACCGGGCGCACCCGGTCACGGCCGCACGCCACGCCCCGGGGTCGAGGAGCGGGTCGAGGTGCACGACCCGCCGGCCGAAGCGCGTAACTGCGCCGCCTGCGGGAACCCCTACGTGGCGAACGGCGCCGGGGAGTCGTCGCTTTTCGAGATCGCGGTGCGCGCTCACCGCCGGGTCATCCGGCGACCGCGCTGGCGGCGGACGTGCGGCTGCGCGTCGTCGCCGACGGAGGTCTCGGCGCCGCCGGCGCCGAGGCTGTTCCCGAACACGGCCTACGGCACCAGTGTCTGGTCGCGCTTCCTGTTCGAGCACTACGCGTGTCTGCGCCCGCTGCATCGCGTTGCGGCTTGGCTGGGGGACCAGGGGTTGCCGGTCGCGGCCGGCACGCTGGCCAACAGCGTGCCCCGCTTCGTGCCGCTGTTCGAGCCCCTCGCCGAGGCGATCCGCGTGCATCAGAACGATGCCGCTCTGCGCCATGCCGACGAGACCGGCTGGCGGATCCAGGCCCTGCGCGGCGAGGGCCGGTCGGGCCGCGCCTGGCTGTGGGCCTCGGTCAACGAGGACTCGGCCTACTTCCACATCGACGCCTCGCGCAGCGCCGAGGCGGCGCAACGGCTGTTCGGTGCGCTGGCACCCGGCACGGTGATCGTCTGCGACCGCTACAGCGCCTACAAGAAGCTGGCACGCCTGCTGGACGAGCTGGTTCTAGCCTGGTGCTGGGCATATGTTGCGGCCCGGATTATGTTGCGGAGAGTCGGCATCGCCGCACCAGACATGAGAATCCGCCAAGTCTCCGCAACATAATTTTCTGACTGCCACTTGTTTGTCATGGTCAAATCGCCGGCAACAAGGAGGCACGACCATGTTCGAAGAACCAGTCGCATAGCGCAGTACGATTGAGAGGTACCAACATGCGGCACCGGATACCACCAATCTTTTTGCTGTGATCGACCCCAAGATTGAGACCAAGGCGGTGGCTGTGTGCGATGCGGCCGAACTGGGGTCGAGCCGACCGGGGAAGGAAAACCAGGGGCTGATGGCCTTCCTGAAATCGTTGTGATCGCAAAAGATTATGTTGCGGAGAAACGGAGGATCGTCATGCTTGGTGCGGCGGTTCCGACTCTCCGCAACATAATCCGGGCCGCAACATATGCCCAAATATGTGGAATGCAACATATTTGGGCTCATCAAAGGCGCGATGTCATCGAGTGCGCGGCCGGTCAGGTCCGCCTGGCCGGCTGGTGCCGGGCCTGGCTCGAACGGATCGCCGCGGTCTACCGCCTGAACAAGGTCAGGCTTTCTCATTACGATCCCGCTCTTACGCGCCAGAGCACGGAGTTCGACCGGGCGCAGGTTGCGCTTGAGGCAGCGCTCGACAGCCTGTTCGCACGCGCCGCTCGGGAACTCGCCGAACTGCCTGACGAGGCGCGCGAAGGCCGCGCGCTACGTTCCCTGGTGAACCACCGAGAAGGGCTGACCGTGTTCGTCGACCGACCGCACGTTCCGATGGATAACAACCTCGTCGAGCGGCTGCTCCGCGGGCCGGTGATCGGACGCCGCCTGTCGTTCGGCTCCGACTCCGAGACCGGCGCGAAACTCGCGGCGCTCCTGTACTCGGTGGTCGCCACCCTGAACCTGAACGGCATCGATATCCTGCGCTGGCTTGAGGCATGGCTGGCGGCGTGCGCGGACAACGACGGCCAGCCGCCGGCCGATCTGTCGCCCTGGCTGCCCTGGTCAATGGACGAGGCGCGGCGGCGCGAACTGGCGGCGCCGACGTGACCGACACCGTCGAGTGCCGCTATCACGGGCGCGACTTCACCACCTCGCAAATGGCACTGCTGCGGGAACTGATCGCCGGCCCGCTGACGCTGAACCGCAACGGCCTGTCCAAAGAGTTCTGTCGCCGCATCGGGTGGACCAAGGCCGACGGCGGGCTCAAGGACATGATGGCCCGCGTGGTGATGCTGGCCATGCACAGGGACGGACTGATCGAACTGCCGCCGCCGAAACGGACGCGCCCGGCACGCCGCCCCATGACCTTCGGACCGGACACCGAAGCGCCGCTCTTGGCGCCGCCCACAACGCTGGACGAGGTCCGTCCGGTCAGCCTGCGGCCGGTCGTCCGCGAAACCCGCGAGGGCAAGCTCTGGAACGAGTACGTCGCCCGCTACCACTACCTCGGTTACACGACCCTGGTCGGCGCCCAGATGCGCTACGCCGTGCATGCCGCCGACGGCACGCCGCTCGCCATGCTCGGCTTCTCCACCGCCGCCTGGACGTTGGCCCCGCGCGATGACTACATCGGCTGGTCGCGGCAGATGCGCGAGAAGAATCTGCCGCGCGTCGTCGACAACCCGCGCTTCCTGATCCTGCCCTGGATCCACATCCCCAACCTCGGCTCGCACCTCCTCGCACTCGTCCGCCGCCGGCTGCCGGCGGACTGGACGGCGCGCTACAGCACCACCCCGGTACTGATCGAGACCTTCGTCGAGACCCCGCGCTACACCGGCGCCGTCTACCGCGCCTCCGACTGGATCCGGGTGGGCACCACCCAGGGGCGCGGCCGTTACGACACGAACAACCGCTACAACAAGCCCAAAAAAGACATCTGGCTCCGACCCCTGCGCAAGGACTGGAAGCGCATCCTGAACCGCTAGAATCGGCTAGAATCCGGTACCGTCACGCGACGACGGAACGCTTACGCGAATACCCACCTTTGTTGCAAGATTGCATCATAGCTCTTGCTTTTTCCGCCTAACGGCTTCGCCAGGTTGCCAGAATCCGGTTGAATTAATTTCTCGATCCGGCCATATTTCGTTGAGACTCGTCAATAAGTTGCATTTCTTGAGGTTTGTGTGCCGCTGCAAAAACTCACTCTTTTTAGCGCTTTGTCATTGTCAGGCAGTATGTTGTTGCAGTGCAACATAGCGCTGGCCCAGCAGCGCGTGAACGACAATTTAACAATTGAGGAAGCGCTACAATTCTGTGCTGCATTCGAGGATGCTGCTGAGCGATTATTGTGTTTCGAGGCCCTTGCTGAATCAGCCCAGGCGGGTGACGGCACAAGGATTCGGGCGGAGGTAAATCCGAATAAAGAAAATAAAGAAGAAGAGTCGGACCTTGCAAAAGGAGTCGCTGTAGCGCCCACGCCAGAACTCGATCAAGCGCCGAGAACAGCTGCAGCTGAGAGCGACGAAGAGACCGTAGATGTGCAGCCAGCCGTCACTACCGCACAAGGCGGTGTTGCAGAAGGCGAAAATGCGCAGGCCAGCGCAGAAGCGCCTCGATTCAGGTTTGTCCGCTCCGATGCACTCGAAGAAAAGCGCCGAAAGAGGCAAAAGCATACGCTGACTGTTTATAGGGCGTGGCGCAACGCGGTCGGCCATCTGCGCGTAGCGTTCACAAACGGAGAGATTTGGATTCAGTCGGGTTGGGGCACAAGGCATAATCCGAAGCCGGGCGATGAGGTTGTTCTTAAACCCGCCTGGGTAGGCGGCTGGACATTGACCATGCAGAACGGCCGCTACGCCTTTCGCGGTCGCCAACTAAATAAGAAAAATGATTAGCCCGGGCCATCCGGCCTAACAGTAGCAAAGCGGTTTTTCTAAGCGCCAACTGCCGCCGGCTGTTTCGACCAGTCGCGCTTCACGCCTGTCGCAAGCAAGAACGGCGAGGCGACAAAGATCGAGGAATAGGTCCCGATCACAATCCCCCAGATCATGGCGAGCGTAAATCCTCTTAAGACTTCCCCGCCAAGCGACGCCAAGGCGCCGAGCGCCAATAATGTTGTAACGGATGTCATAACCGTTCGGCTCAAAGTGTCGTTGATGGACAAATCAAGAAGATCTGTCAGCGGTTTTTGTTTGAATTTGCGCAGATTGCGGATAGGAAAAATAACCGCCTGAACTGTGAGAGCTGGGACGTAGACCTGATGGGTGATGGGTCGTGGCGCTGCGGCAGGGGGTCGTAGACCGTGGTGGGCTGAGGTTGCGAGGGACCGAAACCTGGCGAAAGTTGCGCGCCAGGGCATCTTGGAAAAGGCTGAGGTTGCAGGCGAGCGTCAGGCGATGTTCAAGCCCGCAGCAGGAAGTTGGTGACGGATGCGGGCTAGAACAGCCTGTCCTGGTTGGGGGCGTCGAGGTGTTCGCAGCGTGTTGGTGGCGCGCGCGGTTGTTGTGGCAGTTCGGTGCCATCCCGTTGCCGAACGTGGTCGAGGATCCTGGCGATCACCTCGGGGTCTTCGATGCAGGCAATCACCCTGAGCTTGCCGCCGCACACCGGGCACGTCTCGATGTCGATGGCGAATACGCGTTTCAGTCGCTGCGTCCAGGTCATGGGAGCGAGGGGTTTGTTCGGTTGCTCCTCGTTGGGTTTGCGTTTTGGTACGACGGACTTGCGGTGCTTGCAGTTCGGGGCGAATACGCCGTGGAAACGGGTGAGGTTGAGCCTTGGACGAGGAACCAGGGCCGCGAGGCGCGCGATGAAGTCCATTGGATCGAGGACGACATGGGTGGTGCCGTCCCGGAACGGCTGTTTGAATCTGTAGATCACTTGTCCCCGGTCGTTCAGCGAGAGCCGCTCGTTGGCAATGGCGGGTCGGGTGATGTAGCGGCAGAGTTTCTCGAGCCGGTCGCGCTGGTTGGCCTCGCAGCAGGTTGCGGCATGGAGGGAGAAGCCGGGTGTTGTTTCCCGCATTGACTTGTTAGAAACCCAGGATCATTTCCCACATTGACTGACTGCCGATCGAGCTTCTGCCATGAAGCAAAGCGGGAAAGCCCGGATTGTTATCCCAGGTGTAGCGCAGTTCCCGCGCCGCGGAGGGGGCGTGGCTCGAAGGTAGGCAGTCGCCTGCGTTGAACAGCCGTTCGACCCGTCCACGCAGCGGCGCGGGGGCGGAGCGGGTTCATGGCGATTCCCCGGCCCGGTAAGCTGACCCCGTTTTAGAAAAAGGAGAAGTTGGCCCGCGCGGACGATGACTCCGCCGGGCCACGGCCGGGTGCAGCTTCGTTTAAGGACGGGGCTTACCGGCGAGCAATACGTTACGGCCCAAGGCTGGCGTGATGCAACCCTGGTGCGCTGTCCGCATCATCCGAGCGGTGGCTGCTCACTCGCACGGCACGGCACCTACGCACGCAAAACCCCGCCTGGCACACGGATTGCCCGCTGGTACTGTCCCGAGAGTCACACCACGTTCAGCCTGCTGCCGGACTGTCTGGCGGCGCGGCTGCCGGGCACGCTCGCCGAACTCGAGGACGCCGTGGCCGCCGTCGAGCGTTCCCCCAGCGTAGCCGCCGCGGCGGCGTTACGCGCCGGGCGATCGGAACCGCCGGGCGCCATGCGCTGGCTGCGGCGCCGCATCCGGCTGGTGCGCCGGGCGCTGACGACGGTGCGCGGCCTGCTCCCCGAGCGCCTCACCGGCTGTCCGCCGACGATCCTCGCCTTCCGCCGCCACCTCGGCACCGACGCCGCCCTCGTCTGGCTGCGGGAGATGGCCGCGCCGCAACTTGAGGCGTTGCCGACGCCACTCGGATACGCCCACCACGGCGCAACCCGTGGGCATCCCGATTTGCCGTCCCAACAACCGGTGGGGCATGACCCGCCGCGCTCCAGACCCTAACGTGTACCTCATCCGACCGCCGAGGGCGGCGAACGAGACACGGACATGGCAAGAACGCTCGACGACGACACCCGGCAGGCCGTGGCGCTCTTCCGGTATGGCGTTATCGCGGACCTGGTCAACCTGCCCCCCGGGACGCCCGCCATCGGCGCACGATTGCGCGCCAAGGCCGAGAAGGACTATGTCATCCCCGGTACCGTCCGAACCCGCGTCGCCGCCGAGACCATGCGCCACTGGCTCACCCTACACCGCCAGGGCGGCTTCGACGCCCTCTATCCGAAGAACCGCGGCGACCGCGGCCGCGCCCGCCGCATGCCGCCGGACGTCACCGAACTGTTGATCTCGATCAAGGAGGACAACCCGGCCCTGTCCGTGCGCGCCGTGATCGACGCCGCCGGCGAGCGCGATCTCCCGGCCGACGTCCATCTCGCCCCGTCGACCGTCCATCGCCTGCTTGCCCGCGAAGGGCTCCTCGACCGTGGCAACCGCGAGCCGGCTGCGGACCGGCGTCGCTTCAGCTACCGGCACGCCGCTGAAATGTGGATGTCCGATGTCATGCACGGTCCCTCCGTTGCCGATGGCCGAAAGCGCCGCAAGACCTACCTCATCGCCTTCATCGACGACGCCACCCGCGTCGTCCCCTTCGCCGCCTTCGCCTTCGCCGAGAACACCGCCGCCTTCCTGCCCGTGTTCAAGCAGGCCCTCCTGCGCAGAGGCCAACCGGCTCGACTTTACGTCGACAACGGATCCGCCTACCGCTCCCGCCAGCTTGCCCTGGTGTGCGCCAAACTCGGCGTCGCACTCATCCACGCCAGGCCCTACCAGCCCGCCGGGAAGGGAAAAATCGAGCGCTACTTCCGCACCGTTCGCGGATCCTGGCTCGCCCACCTCGACCTCGCCGCCATCGACGGACTCGACGCCCTCAACCGCCGGCTGTGGGCCTGGGTCGAAGGCGAATACCACCAGTCCCCGCACCGCGGCCTCGACGGCGAGACGCCGCTTGACCGCTGGGCCGCCACCGGCGCCGATGTGCGCTACCCCAACCCCGACCCCGACTTCGACGACCTGTTCCTGTTCGAGGCCAAGCGCCGCGTCATGAAGGACCGCACCGTCAGCCTCAACGGATGCCTCTACGAGGTCGACGCCCTCCTCGTCGGCCAGACCGTCGTGCTCCGCTACGATCCGGCGGCGCCGCCCAACCGGCCCCTCCAGGTCGTCCATGACAGCAAGCCCGCCGGCCAAGCCACCGTGCTCGACGCCTACGCCAACACCGCCGTCCGGCGCGTCCGTCCCTCCTGGCAGATCCAGACCGACGACCCCGCCCCCGAACCGCCGCCATCCCCCATCGCCCTGCGCAAACTCAAGGACAATGACTGATGTACACCCGCCACTTCGCCTTCACCCGGCTGCCCTTCGAGAACGACCTCCACACCGACGAACTGTTCCAGTCCAGCGCCCACCGCGAGGCCCAGGTCCGCCTCAAGCACCTCATCGAACTGCGCGGCATCGGCCTCTTGACCGGCGAGGTCGGCTCCGGCAAGACCACCGTCTGCCGATACGTCACCGCCAGCCTCCACCCCGGCCTGCACCGCGTCTACTACGTCTCCCTCACCACCGGCAACGTCCTCGACATGTACAAGTCGATCGCCTGGGAGCTCGGGCTGCCCACCGAACGCTCCCGTGCCACCGCGTACCGCGCCATCCGCAACGAGATCACCCGTCTCGTCACCGAGGCCAAGCAGCTGCCCGTGCTTATCGTCGACGAGGCACAGCACCTGCGCAACGACGTCCTCGAAGACCTCAGGTTGCTCACCAACTTCAACATGGACGCCGACCAGCGCCTGTGTATGCTGCTCGTCGGCCTCACGGAACTGCGCCGACGACTCGCCATGGCGGTCCACGAATCGCTCAGCCAACGACTCGTCGTCCGCCACCACATCGGCAGCCTCGAACGCAACGAACTCGACGACTACCTCACCCACCGCCTGCGCCTCGCCGGCTGCGAACTGCCGCTGTTCGAGCCGCCCGCGGTCGAAGCCCTCTACCAGAGCTCGCGCGGCCTGCCCAGACCGATCAACCGCACCGCCCACTACGCGCTCTCCGCCGCCGCGCTCGCCAAGGCCCGCACCGTCGACGCCGAACACATGCAGCACGCCCTCGACGAACTCCGCCTCTAGATCCACCGTCGCCATGAACGTCGACCCAAACGACCTTCTATCGCTGCCCGAAGACCTTCCCGACGAGGCCACCGCGCATCTGTGCGACTTCCACCGCGACCTCGCCGATGCCATCGAGAACCGTTATTGCGCCCGCCTGATCAACTATGACCATTGCACCTACGAGCGCCAGGCCATCGTCGAAGAGCGTGCCGGCGAACACCCTCTCGAACACCTCGACGACGACCATTTACCGTTCTGACCGCCTGACCGGCAACACCATAGCCCGCCAAACCTCCCACCGCCTCCAGGTAGCACGCCAGTGGGGAAATAGCGCGGGAAATCCCGCACTCATCCATCAGAAATAAAGCGCGAAATCTGTGGTGGAACTACTCAGGAAACAACACCGGGTTGCCTGGCGAGCAGGGTTGACGCGACGGGTTCGGGCTGAGCGGGGACGGTGCGCAGGGTCAGTGCTTTGCGGCCCGCATTGGAGCCGATGGCGATGCGGTAGTGGATGGACGCGCCGAGGAGGTGATCGAACGCCTCACAAGGCTCGAAGTCGAGGAAATCGTGGTCCGGGTCACAGACGAGCAGGCCACCTCGTTCCAGCAGCCTGGCCACACGCTGACTGGTGCGATGCAGTAGCTTCTCGAGCTCGTGGGGAGCCGGCCGGGGCGCGCGATGGAACTTGGGTCGTGCACGACCGAACGAATACACCCCCCTCGAGGAAGAGCATATGGAAGTGGATGTTGAGCGACAACCACGCTGAATACCATGCCGTCGACGGTGACGGTGCATTATCGGTTTCATCCGCTCCATAACAGAAGCCTCGAGGTCGTTGCGTGGCCGCGCCGAGCGGGCCATGCCGCGACGGTGCGAGATGCCGGCGGTAAAGCCCTGAAGATCCCACGGTGGATGCTCGAGCCGGAGGCGGTTCGCCATCGGCTCACAGACCGAGTGGAACTGCCGGTTCGCGTTTTGCGCGCGCTGGCGGCGCAGCTCCCATCGTGCTTAAAGATACCGGCAACGCCACCGCCGGAGCACAACGATGCAGCAAACCAGCCTCGATCTCGACACCGATCGGGATGCCGCCGTGGATCCGGAGATGGATCCGGAACGGATGCAACGGCTGATCGCCCTGATGGCCGAAGCGCTCCTATCCGTTCTCGATCGGGAGGCGGACCATGAGCCGGCGTGACACGAGTTCAAAGATCACGCCGGAACATTTGTCTCGCCACGCCGTGGTTTACCTGCGCCAGTCGTCGCTGGCGCAGGTCAAGCAGAACACCGAGAGTCGGCGTCTGCAATACGCGTTGACGGAAACCGCTCGCGCCTTTGGTTTTCAGCGCGTCCAGGTCATTGACCGCGACCTCGGCATGAGCGCGGCGCGCGGCGCGCCCGCGCGCGAAGGCTTCAAACAACTGCTGGCCAGTGTCGCCCTGGGCGAGGTCGGCATCGTGCTCAGCCGGGAGCTGTCGCGGCTGTCACGCACCGGAGCGGGTTCACAGTGACCACCTCTCTACGTCATTGTAAATCAAGAGTTTCCTGGTTCGCGCCTTGTGCCGGCGGAATGTCCTGCACGCGTTCGGGCAGCGCGGTTGCGTCGATCACCCAAGGCGCGCCCTTGCAGGCCTGGCGGGCCGGGATCGCGCCGCTGCGGATCAGCCGGCGTACGGTCTTCTCGTTCACCGACAAAAGCGCCGCCGCTTCCTCCAGCTTCATTTCGTTGCGCTCGCGCATTTCGCCGTCACGATAAACCGCGATACCGTGCGTGGCTCGGAACGCCCTCAGGCGTGCCAGGGTCCAGTTGTTTCCCTGGCCGGTCTTCTTGCCGGCGCGGTTGAGGAAACTCGCAATCAGGCGGTCGGGCATGATCCTGGCCAGTTCACCGACCAGTGTCACGGTGTCGGCGCCCGCCACCAGCCGGTGCTCGCCGGTGCGGTTCTTGCGCACCCGCAGTTCCGTGTGGCTGCCGCCCTGCCAGTGCAGGACCAGCCTGACGTCGTTGTCGGCAACGGTGACGACGATTTCCAAGAGCGCCGCGCGCAGGATGCGCTTGCGAAGTGCCGGCGGCGCCCCTTCATGCTGCCAGGCGCGCTCGAGCTCGGCGCCCATCGACAGCCAGGCCGCCCGGTCTTCCGGTGTCGATTCCTGGCGCTGCGATTGCGCCTGCACGTGCGACAGTCGCTCCTCGCACGCCCGCACCACCTCGAGGCGGTCGTTCCACTGCCGCTCCAGGTTGTCCGCAACCAGGCGGTTGTCGGGATGGACCGCCTCATAACGCCAGCGTGCCTCGTCGGCTCGGAACCGGGCTTCCTCAAGCGCCCGCTCCGCCTGCAGAACCGTCTCCGACGCCGATCGGTTCGCGTCTTCGATCGCCAACAGCGCCGCGGCCACGCCCTGCGGCGCAACGGCACAGATCACCGCCGCGCCGACCGCCTCGTCAGCGCGCAGGGCGCCGAACGACACACAGCGTTCCCCATCCTGTTCCTCGCTCCCGCGGCACTTGTAACGCGCACTTCTCCTCCCCCGGTAGTTGACCTGGAGCTTGCGGCCGCAATGGCCGCAGCGCAGCAGACCGGCAAGAAGCCCGCTGCCGTGGCGAACGGCCCCGCGCGCCGATGGCATGGCGCCGGCGTTGTCGGCAATCATGCGCTGGTTTCTCCGGTAGTCATCCCAGCTGATATAGCCATCGTGATGATCCGGGATCAAGATCGGCCAGTCCTCGGGGTTGCTCCGCAGCTCGCGCGCAACGCGCTTGTGTCCGTCGGCAAGATCAATCCGGACGACGCTACGTCCCCATACGTAGGCGCCGGCGTAGACCGGATTGGCCAGCATCTTCTTGATGGAGTTGTAAACCGGGGGCTTCCAGACCACTTCCCGTCCCTGTGGGCCGTGCCGAACCGCCGGAAGGTCGAGACCTTCCTGACGGAACCACAGGTGCACCTGGCGGCCGCTGCCGAACTCGGCGAACTTCCCGATCACCAGGGCGATGGCGTCACGCACCCGCTGGTCGGGGTCCATCTCGATCCGGTCGGTCCCGACCTTCACGTAGCCGACCGCGACGGTGGTGAACAACTCGCCACGGCCCGCCTTCTGCCATTGCGCCTCGCGTGAGCGCTGGCGCAACATCGACAGTTCGAGCTCGTAGACGGACCCTTGCATGCCGAGCAGAAAACGATCGTGGGCAAGACGCGGATCGTAGATCGTATCCCGGTCGCCCAACAGGCAGCCAACCACGGCGCAGAGCTCAAGCAGCGTATGCCACTCGCGACCGTTTCGCGAGAGCCTTGACGCCTCGCTGGAGAGCACAATGCCGAGCCCGCCGGCGCAGACCGCCGCCAGCAGCCGCTCGAAACCGGGACGCTCGCCACCGCCGGCGGACCGGCCAAGATCCTCGTCGATCACCTCCACCTGGCTCCAGCCCAGATCCCGGACGCGCTCGACAAGCCCGTATTGCAGGCGCTGGCTCTCACGATTGTTCCGGACCTGGTCGCCGGTCGATTGGCGGACATACACACAGGCCCCGCGCGACAGGTGCTCCGGCGCATAGGAAGAATAAACGCCCGAAACGTGGTGGTTGCGCAGTAGGGCGAAGTCAGGAGTTGTTAAGCGGGGACGCCCGTGAAGTCCGGGCAACCATTGTCGTCAGCACGGCGCGACGCAACCACACGCGCCCGTGGCGGCGCCGGCTACGGCGATTCGCGGGGCGCCAGCGCGACGGCCCGCATCGGCGCACCGGAGCCACCCTCGATCTTTATCGGCAGCGCAAACACGGTGAAGCCCCTCGGCGGAAGCCGGTCGAGGCCCGTCAGGTTCTCCAGGGCGCCGACGTTGCGCGCTGCCGCGAGTACGTGGACCGCGAAATCCCGTGACGGCCCGTGGTCGATCGACGCCGTGTCGATGCCCAGAACAGCGACGCCTCTCTGCTCGACGAGCAGCCGGGCCGCGGCCACTCCGTAACCGGGGAACGACAGCCGGCTCGTCTCTCCCGGCGTGTCGTCGCCCATATAGGCTGCCGTGTCGGGCCAGCGCTCGCTCCAGCCGGTCCGCAGGAGCACGATCATGCCGGCTTCGATTTCCCCATGACGCGCCTCGAAGTCGAGCACGTCTTCGACCCTGAGCCGGTAATTGGGATCCCCGGCTGCCTGTGTGGAAACATCGATGGCGACCGCGGGTGCAATCACGTCTTCCAGAGGCACGTCGTGGACCGGCGCACCGCTGGCGGAGAAATGGATGGGCGCGTCGAAATGGGTGCCGCCGTGCTCGGGCGTGCACAGCGCGTAGGCGGAGTAGAACCATCCGCCCGGCGTCTCGCCGTAGGCAAGCTCCGTCAATTCGAATTTCGACGGCGAGGTCGGCCAGTAGATCGTTTCCGCGTTGTAGGCATGCGTGAGATCGACGATCCGGTAGTTCGAGAGTTCGAGACTCGAAACCGGGCTTGAGACGGCAAGAAGAAAGGCCGCGGCCGAGGTGATTCTGGACATGTTCCGGATCCTCATTTTTGCTGCCCGCGCGGACCGGGAACCGCGCGATGCGTCACGTTGCAGTAGTGTAGACGACCGTCCCCGGCCAGCCCACTTGCGCATAGGCAGTATAGGCGCCCGAAACGCGGTGGTGGCGAAACAGGGCGACCTCGGCCGCGCCAGGCATCCGAGCCACGCAGTCAGCCGCAAGGCGCAGCATCGGAGCGAACACCTTCCACCCCTGATTCACGGCATCTTTGCGGCTACAATTGCATTCGAACCTCGAAGGAAGGAACGATCGGATGCGACTCAACGTGAACGGCAAGGAGCATCGTCTTACGGGCATCGACTCCTCGGCGCCGCTTCTGTGGGTGTTGCGCGACGAGTTGGGCCTGGTGGGGACCAAGTTCGGCTGCGGCATCAGCCAGTGCGGGGCCTGCACGGTGCTCGTGGACGGCAATCCCGTGCGGTCCTGTTCCTATCCGGCCGCCGCCGCGGTCGAGGCGGAAGTGACCACCATCGAGGGCCTCGCGGGACCGAACGGCGAACTGAACGCCGTGCAACAGGCCTGGGTCGACCTCGATGTCGCCCAGTGCGGCTATTGCCAGGCAGGCCAGATACTCACGGCCGAAGCCCTGCTGCGGTCGAATCCCGACCCGGGCGATGCGGACATCGACCGGGCGATGGCGCCGAATCTCTGCCGCTGCGGAACTTATCTGCGTATCCGGCAGGCGATCGAGACGGCCGCGGCGAGCCGCCGCAGCCGGGGAGGGCAGTCATGACCCCTTCGTTCGAGGCAACCGCGGAACTTCCGGGCGAAGTGAGCGAGGCAATCGCTGCCCCGGGAAGGACCCGCATCGACAGGATCGATCGCCGCCAGTTTCTCAAGCTCACCGGGCTCGTCGGCGGAGGCCTGATCCTGTCGTTCACGGGCTCGCGGGCAACCGCAACCAGCGGCGCTCTGCAGCCGAACGGCTTTCTGCGTATCGATGCGGGCGGCATCGTCCTGTACGCCAAGAATCCGGAGATCGGCCAGGGCGTCAAGACGTCGCTGCCCATGATCGTCGCCGAGGAACTCGATGCCGCGTGGGAAGACGTCGAAATCGTCCAGGCGCCCATCGACGAGGCAACCTACGGCCGACAGGTTGCCGGCGGCTCCACATCCATTCCCATGAACTGGGATTTGCTGCGCCAGGCCGGCGCCACGGCGCGGGCCATGCTGGTGGGAGCCGCCGCGGTTCGCCTGGGCGTGCCCACGGCGGAACTGTCCACGGGCGACAGCCACGTGATTCACACACCAAGCGGAAGCCGGATCCCGTACACGGAGCTGGCCGGCGCCGCGGCAGGCATGCCGGTTCCCGCGGCCGATACCCTGCCGTTGAAGACGCCGGACCGGTATCGCCTGCTCGGTACGCGTGTCACCGGCGTCGACAACGAAGCCCTGGTGCGCGGCGAACCGCTGTTCGGCATCGATCGGTCGCTGCCCGGCATGAAGTTTGCCGTCTACCAGAAGTGCCCGGCTCAACGTGGCCGTGTCAAGTCATTCAATTCTAATGAAATAAAAAAGTTACCAGGGGTACGTGATGTATTCTCACTAGAGGGAAACGGCAATCTCATGGAATTGATGCCCGGTGTCGCCATCGTCGCCGATTCCACCTGGGCAGCGATCGCGGCCAAGCGGAAACTCAGGGTCGAATGGGATGAAAGCACGGCCGCCAAGGATAGCTGGAGCGATGCCAGGGCGCAGGCGGAGCGCCTTCGCAAGCAGGCCGGTGCAACCCGGGTCGTCGAGGCGGGCGATGTGGACAAGGCTCTCGCGGCAGGGCCTAAGCGTCTCGATGCCTTTTACAGCTACCGGTTCGCCAGCCACGCCCAACTGGAACCGCAGAACTGCACCGCACGGTTCAAGAACGACGCGATTGAACTGTGGGCGCCCACCCAGACTCCGGGCAGGGGCATCCGGGCCGTCGCCAACACCCTTGGCATCGATCCCGCACGGATTACCGTGCATCAGACCCGGTGCGGCGGCGGTTTCGGGCGCCGGCTGTACAACGACTTCATGTGCGAGGCCGCTGCGATCGCAGCCCGCGTCGATGCGCCGGTGAAGCTGCAGTGGACCCGGGAAGACGACATGTCCCATGACTTCTTTCGTGCCGGCGGCTTCCATCAACTCGAAGGATGCGTCGATGGGGAGGGCCGTATTTCCGGTTGGCGGGACCATTTCATCACCTTCGCCGACGGCGACCGGCCGGTCAGCGGCGGCAGTCTGCGGGCCAGCGAGTTTCCCGCGGGCCTGATCGGCAACCTGCGCATCGAGCAGACGGCGCTCGACTGGCGCACGCGCTGCGGCGCCTGGCGGGCGCCGGGCTCCAATGTCTTCGGATTCGTCATCCAGAGCTTCATCCATGAACTGGCCGTCGCTGCCGGGCGCGATCACCTGGAGGTGTTGCTGGAAATACTCGGCGAACCGCGCTGGCTGGAACCCGGGAACGCCTGGGCGCTGCACACCGGGCGCGCCGCCGGGGCGATCAGGCTGGCGGCGGAGAAGGCGGGTTGGGGCCGTACCATGCCCGCGGGCCGGGGCCTCGGTCTCGCGTTCCACTTCAGCCACGCCGGCCATATCGCCGAGGTGGCCGACGTCAGCGTCGATGCCGGCAGGAAGATCCGGGTAAATCGGGTCACCGCGGCCGCAGACGTGGGCCCGATCATCAACCTGAGCGGTGCGGAAAATCAGGTGCAGGGGTCGGTGATCGACGGGCTGTCCACCATGCTCGGCCTGTCGGTGACCTTCGAGAACGGCCGCGTGGAGCAGTCCAACTTCGACAGCTACCCGATGCTGCGCATGCCGGATGCACCGGAGGTGGACGTCCATTTCGTGAAGAGCGACTTTCCGCCCACCGGCCTCGGCGAACCGGCCCTGCCGCCCTTGGCCCCGGCGGTGTGCAACGCGATTTTCGCGGCCAGCGGACATCGCATCCGCAGCATGCCGATCAGCGGGGAGGGGTTCTCAATCGGATAGCCGGAATACGGGCACTACCCGATCCCAAACAGCCAACGGCTGCGTTCCAGGTCAAGCAAAAGCGCTACAGCACCGCGGGTTCGAGCATTTGGATGGTCCCGGCCTCGGCATCGATCTCCGCCATTACGCCGATGGGGATGGTTCGCTTCCACGCGATATGACCGATCATGGCGCCGGAAAACGCGGGCTTCCCGAGCCCACCGAGATGCTGGTCGAAGACATCGTTGAGTGAAAAGGCGCCGAACCGGTCCGGCGAGATGCCGCAGCCGGCAAAGCCGCCGAGTATGACGCCTGCAGCCTTCTCGAATACCCCTGCGAGCGCCAACTGGGTGAGCATGCGGTCGCACCGATAGATGTATTCGCCCACTTCCTCCAGAAACACCAGCGCACCGCTGACATCCGGAAACCAGGGCGTGCCGAGAAGGCCTGAGAACAGCGTCAGGTTGCCGCCGACCAGCCGGCCCCGGGCGCGGCCCGGAACGATCGGGTAGATCCGGTAGTCGCGCACCGCGAGGGTGTCGTTCCTGATTTCCGGATTCCGCATCAGCGGCGCCTCACCGTCGAAAACGATGCTCCTGACCCCTCGAGTGGTGAATTCGGACCAGGGCGAGGAACCGTTGGGGCCGTGAAAGCCGACGAGATTGCTTCTGGCCAGAAACGCATTGAGCAGCGTGGTGATGTCGCTGTAGCCAAGCAATACCTTCGGATTGGCAGCGATCAGATCGAAATCGAGGTAGGGGAGGGTGCGGGCCGCGCCCCAGCCTCCCCGCAATGCAATGACGCCATCGACATCATCGGCGGCAAATGCGGCATTGATGTCCGCTGCCCGGTCCTCATCGGCGCCCGCAAAGTAACCGTAGCGGGCGAGAACGTGCTCCCCGGTCCGTACCCTGAGCCCCAGCGCCTCCAGCGACTCCACGGCGACCAGCAAGTCGTCCCGGTCATAAGTAACGGTCGCGGGCGCGACCAGCGCGACCTGGTCGCCGGCGCGCAGGCGGGCAGGGCGCCTGGGGACACTCTCGGGCGATCGTTCCCTGCTCCGCGTGCCAGGCGGCGCTGCCGCGAGAGCGGCGCCGCCGGCAACCGCGCCGCCCGCAACGGCGCCGGCCAGCAACTCTCTGCGTGATAGGTTCGTCAAGACGCGCTGCGGTATCGGGTACGGATGGTGTAGACGCTGTCGCCGGTCAGCACACCGCTGCGGCCGAACAGCCGGCCGTTCTGCCAGTTGGACAACCCGAGTTCCGGCTTGTTGAGCGCGAACTGTCCGTCCACCCAGCGCGTATGGCCGTCACCGACGAAGGGTGCGTCGAGCCTGGCGAAAAAACTCTCCTGTTCGGCAGCATCGCCGGAAACCAGGGTACCGACCAGTCGCGGGCTCAGGTCGTTGAACAACCGGATCGCTTCTTCGATCGAATCGACGCCGACAAGGCTGACCTCCGGCGTCTCTTCCCACTCCCATTCGGTACCGAGCTGTTGTGGGTCAATGGCTTCCGCCTGCGGTTCGAGCACCGGACCGGCGGCGCGGGCGACCTCGACCTGTTTCGCAAAAAACTCTTCAGATACAAGATGTTCGCTGCCGAAACCGACATGCAACTTGAACCGCTGGCCCCTGGCCTTGCCCGCTTCCTCCAGCCCCTCGAGGACGGCGTTCACCCGCTGCAGCGAATCGCCGGTGGGTTTCACGACACAACAGGTATTCAGGGTATTGCACACCTTGCGGTCGAGGGAACGAATCACCGCGGCGCGCAGTTGCCCCACATCCGCCTGCTCGGAAACGACCATCCAGGCGCCGCCCGTGCCGTGCAGGCTGATCGGTGTGCCGGCGCTGCGCGCCAGCGAACCCAGGGTCTCGACCGCCGTACCGGACCCCCGGGCGACCGCCAGCGCCAGCCGCTCGTCCAGAAACAGGGCCCAACCGGCCGCATGCGCCGTGCTGTCTACGAGCGCAAGCGCGCCCGGCGGCAGTCCGGCAGCGGAGAGCGCCGGGTCGATGACCCCTGTCATGATGGCGCGCGCAGTGCGCAGGGCATCGCCGCCGATGCGAAATACGACGGTGTTGCCACCGCGCAGAACGCCCGAGGTATCCGCCAGCACGTTGGGGCGCCCTTCGAACACGAAAGCAACGACGCCCAGGGCTGCAGCGACCATCTCCACACGGAACCCGTCATGCTCGACGGTTTCCAGCACGGATCCGCGGCGGGAGGGCGTCCCGGCCCAACCGCGCAGTCCTTCGATCATGTTGCCGCGCATGGAATCCGAAACGGCCAAGCGAGTCGTGGAGCGGCCCCGCTCCCGGGCGGCAGCGACATCCCGGGCATTGATCCTGGCGATTTCGTCCCACAACGCATCGTCTTCAAGCGCCGCGGCGGCGTGCCCGTAGAAGGCGACGATGGCGTCATCGGGTACATCGTGCATCGCCGCGAAAGCCCGCACGGCGGCGTCTACCGCAACCCGCGCGGTCGCCAGTTCAGACGCCGGAATGCGCATCAGCGCGCCGGCGGGATTGGCAACAAGCCGGTCGCCGGGTCGATAGGCGGCAGCCAGGTCGGCGCCAACGGTCAATGCCATGCCGTCCGGAGACAGCAGCGTGGCGCCTGGGGTCAGTTCGTTCATCGCGCGAAGTCTAAGCACGCGGCATCCAATTCGCCAGCGTTCGTACCGGAGGCCGATTCTCCAGGAACTCACGCACTACCCAGGCCGCAAGTCAACGAGCCGTGAAATCAAAACCGGAACGTGGACAGGGTGGGAACGGTACCGGGGAGACCTCACCGGGCCGCAAGCCCGATTTTGGGCTCAATCAACCCTTTATTTAACATAATATATATTATGCGCAATTCAGGGATGCAGTCTTTCCACGCCCGGATCTCACTCGTCACAAGCTTCGAGAAGGCCGATGTGCGATTCGTTCGTGAGCCAGCCCCCGCGAATCTCGATCCACGACTCTGGACTGCTACTTGAGGAGGTATCGCAGACTGGCGGCAGCAAGTGGGATATGTCATGGTTGCCCCGGCTGCGCGGATGAGTGAAGCGATGGATTCCACCCTGGTCCAGACTCGGCAGAATCGCTCCGGGACGGCGTCTCGCGCGCCGCGCCTGGCAGTGCTGATCGATGCCGACAATACCTCGCCGAAATGGGCCAACGCCCTGTTCAAGGAGATCGCCACGCTCGGTGAAGCGAGCGTCCGGCGCATCTACGGGGACTTTTCGGGTCAGCGCCTGCAGAAGTGGAAGGACGAGCTCGAGAGTCACGCGGTCGTCCCCTTCCAGCAATTCGCCTATACCACGGGCAAGAACTCATCGGACATCGCCCTGGTGATCGATGCCATGGATCTCCTGCACACGGGCCGCTTCGACGGCTTCGTCCTCGTGTCGTCCGACAGCGACTTCACACGCCTGGCCAGCCGGGTGCGCGAACAGGGACTCGAGGTATTCGGGATCGGACAGGAACAGACACCGGAAGCCTTCCGCAAGGCTTGCAAACGGTTCATCTTTATCGAAAACCTGCTGGCGGACCCCGAAACCGCCGCTTCGGGGCGGCCGTCGAAGTCAGGCAGCACGATGCAGAAACAACCCCCGTCCAAGGCCGTGCCGCTGATCACGGCGGCGATGCGCGGCTCCGACGAAGAGGATTGGGTTTCCCTGGGTGTAATCGGCAGCCACATTCATGAGTCCGAACCGGATTTCGACTCGCGCACATACGGTTGCGCCAAGCTTTCCGATCTTCTGGAGAAATCCGGCCACTTCGAAGTCGACCGGGAGGTTTCCCCGGTACGGGCCCGGCTGAAACAGCGGTAGCGGTAGCGTGGGAGTGCCCCGGTAGTTCAATAGACCGTCAAGCGACGGAACGGGACCGGGCTTGCGGAGAAAATGCCTGGACTCGGCCACCTGCTCAACGGTCTAATGCGCGCCAAGACGATCCCTACTCCCAAGGTCTCAAGGCAATGCCCACTTACGATGCTCTGCAGCGGCAGGATCCGGCAATTTTCCAAGCCGTCATGGGTGAAAATCAGCGCCAGGCCGAAGGCGTCGAACTCATCCCGTCCGAGAACTACATATCCGCCGCCGTCATGGAAACCATGGCGTCGGTATTCAACAACAAGTACTCCGAGGGCTATCCGGGGCGGCGCTACTACGGCGGGCAGAAATACACCGATCAGGTCGAGGCACTGGCCATCGAGCGCGCCAAAGCACTGTTCGGGGCCGGGCACGCCAACGTACAGCCCCACGCGGGGGCTCCCGCCAACGTAGCGACCTACTTTGCCCTGCTGGAGCCCGGCGACACGGTTCTGGGCATGGATCTGAGTCACGGCGGGCACCTCACCCACGGCCATCCGGTCACCTACATCACGAAGATCTACAATTTCGTGCGCTACAAGATGAAGGATATAGAGACCGGGGAGATCGACTACGACGAGATGCGGGAGGTGGCGCTCAGGGAGAAACCGAAGATCGTGCTGGCCGGGTTTTCCGCCTATCCGCGGGAGATCGACTACGCCCGGATGAAAGCCATTGCCGAGGAGGTCGGCGCCTATGCCGTGGCCGACATGGCGCATATCGCCGGCCTGATCGCCGGCAAGGCCGTTCGCAACCCGTTCGACGATGGATTCGACGTCATTCTCACCACCACGCACAAAACCCTGCGCGGCCCGCGCGGCGGCATGATTCTCACCCGCGAGGCGAAACTGGGGAAACAGATCGACAAGTCGGTGTTCCCGGGCTTTCAGGGCGGTCCGATCATGCAGATGATCGCGGCCAAGGCGGTCGCCTTCGGCGAGGCGCTGAAGCCGGAATTCGCCGACTATGCGCAACGGATCGTGCGGAACGCCAGGCACATGGCAGAGAAGTTCATGCAGTGCGGCGCGCGGCTCATCACCAACGGCACCGACAATCACCTCCTGATGATCGACTGCGTGAATTCCTGGAATCTCACCGGCGGACAGGCCGAGGAACTCTTCGACCGGGTCGGCATCACCCTGAACAAGAACGTCATCGCGGACGATCCGCGCAAGCCGCTGGATCCTTCCGGAATCCGGCTGGGGACGCCCGCCGTGACCACGCGGGGCATGGGCGAAGCGGAGATGGACGTGTTGGTGGATTTCATGTTGCAAGCCGTGGACCGGCTAGGGGACGAGGCGGCGCTCGATGCGCTGCACGAGGAGGTCAAGGCGTTCTGCCGCCGGTTCCCGGTACCGGGAATCGATTCAACCTGATCGCCCTGCCCGTTTGCCCGGCACAACCGTATTTCGGCAATGCGTGGTTCCCGCGCCGCCGGCTCAACGTCTCCGCACCGCCGCCGGATGAGGGGCGGATGCGCAGTCGGCTGATGCACAGGCCCCCTGCCCGTCCGCAGGCGAACGCTTTCAGGGAACGCCGCCGGACACGGGAGCCGGAATGAAGTCGCCTCGCAAGGTGGTCTTTCTGGACCGGGACGGCATCGTCAACGAACCTCCGGGAGCAGAACGCTACGTTCTTGGCTGGCGCGAATTCCGGTTCAGGCAGGACGCGTTGCCGATGCTGGCGGCACTGTTCGCCAATGGATACCGCCTGGTGGTAATCACCAATCAGCAGGGCGTCGGCAAGGGCCTGATCGACCGCTCCGAACTGCACCGTATTCACGACAACATGTGCGCGGCGATCGAGCGAAGTGGCGCCATGATCGATGGCGTCCACTACTGTCCGCACCTGGAAACCGACGGCTGCTCATGCCGCAAGCCCAAGCCCGGACTCATCTTCGAAGCGATCGATGCGCTCGACTACGACGTAGACCTTGAAGGCTCCTGGTTTGTCGGCGATTCGGCGACGGACGTGCAGGCCGGCCAGCTTGTGGGCTTGCGCACCTTGCTACTCGGCCCGGCCGCCGAGCAGCGAACGGCCCCCTGCCCTACCTGCACGGTGCAACGAATCCGCGATATCGCCGAGACGATCGCGCGTCGCGCCTGATCGGCACACGCCTGCACAAGGCGCGACGACGCCGCATGGCAGGCCCCATGCAAGGAGGAGCAACGCAGTCAGGGGCCAAAAAGACCCGCGAATACCCGTAGATTTTGGCTTGACGGAGCACTAGGTCAAACCGGATGCGCCAGCAGATCCAGCAGATATTCCCCGTAACCGCTTTTCAATAGTGGCTCGGCGAGCCCCCTGAGGTCGGCATCGTCGATCCACCCCATGCGCCAGGCGACCTCATCCGGGCAGCCGACCTTCATGCCCTGACGCTTCTCCAGGGTCTGTATGAAGTGGGCGGCTTCAAGCAGGGCATCGGGGGTGCCCGTGTCCAGCCAGGCGGTACCACGCGCCAGGCGTCGAACATCGAGTTCTCCGCGACCCAGATAAATTCGGTTGATGTCGGTAATCTCAAGTTCGCCCCGAGCCGACGGTTTCAGGGTCCTGGCCATGCCCACAACCTGCTCGTCGTAAAAATAAAGGCCAGTGACGGCATAGCGGCTCTGGGGACGGCTTGGTTTTTCCTCGATGGAAACGGCTTTCTGATCGGCGTCGAATTCCACCACCCCGAAGGCTTCCGGATTGCCGACCGGGTACGCGAACACCGTTGCCCCGGTGGCCTGCAGGGACACTTCCTGAAGCAGACCGGAAAGCCCGCTGCCGAAGAAGACGTTGTCGCCCAGAATCAACGTACAGCGGTCTCCGGCAAGAAACCCCTCACCCAACAGGAACGCCTCGGCCAGGCCCCCCGGACGGTCCTGCACGACGTATTCGATGGCAATGCCCCACTGCCCTCCTCCGCCAAGAAGTTGCTCGAAGCGCGGCACATCCTGGGCTGTGGAGATCACCAGAATTTCCCGGATGCCCGCCAGCATCAGGGTACAGAGCGGGTAGTAGATCATCGGTTTGTCGTAGACCGGCAACAACTGTTTACACACGCCGAGTGTGGTCGGATACAAACGGCTGCCCGAGCCGCCGGCGAGAACAATTCCCTTTCTAACGCTCATTCCCGTGCTGCCTCGAGTATCCGCCGTCAGACTGGGCATCCATCCCGCGCCTGAAGTCTGCCGGCAAGTGCCCGATGCCGAATACCGTCGGCATCAAAAGATCGTAGACTACACACATGACAGCGGCCATTCGACCCGTTCTGGCCTATTTCATGGCCTTGCAGGACGAACTCTGCAAAGCCCTCGAGACCATGGACGGTGCGTCCGTTTTCTCGCGCGAAGAACTGCGCGGGCCGGCGGACGGCCTTGCCAGACCGAGGATGCTTGCCGACGGCGGCAACATCGAGAAAGCCGCGGTTCAATTTACCCACGGAGTCGGTGATGCGCTGCCGCCGGCCGCCACCGAGCGTAATCCGGAACTGGCGGGCCGCGGTTTTCAGGCTGCATCGATATCCGTAATCGTTCATCCCCGCAATCCCTATGCACCGACGACGCACATGAACCTGCGCTTTTTTCTGGTGGACGGCGGCGAGTTGCCGAGCCGCGGAGAGTCCGCCACGCGGGAAAGCCAGCCGGTGTGGTATTTCGGCGGCGGATTCGATCTGACCCCCTACTACGGTTTCGAAGAGGACTGCGTGCATTGGCACCGGGTAGCACGACAGGCGGCCGGTACCCACTACCCGGCATTCAAGGCGGCGTGCGACGAGTACTTCCATCTCCCGCACCGGGCAGAATGCCGGGGCATCGGCGGACTCTTCTTTGACGATTGGACCGAAGGCGGGTTCGACAGCAGCCTGGCCCTGGTCAAGACCGTCGGGGATGCCTTTCTGCCGGCGTATCAACCCATTTTCGAGCGACGGGTTTCCATGCCCTATGGCGAACGGCAGCGCCAATGGCAACTCTACCGGCGCGGCCGTTACGCCGAGTTCAATCTGGCGATCGACCGCGGCACCCGTTACGGCCTGCAGAGCGGACGCCGGGTCGAGTCCGTGCTGGCATCCCTGCCTCCGATGGTCGTCTGGCGCTACGGCCACGTTCCCGACGAAGGATCTGCCGAAGCGGAACTGATGTCCTACATCCAGCGTCCGCGTGCCTGGCTGCCCGCTGTGGATAACTCTGGGGATTAAATCGTAGCCAAATCGGCGAACCAGTGGATAGCGAGAGCTATCGGCGGATTTTTTACGATATTTCTATTTATTTTCAATTATTTAAATGTATTTTGTTACAAACGACATTGTAATAGAACCGTAACTTTACGAAACACCGGGTGTGCATAATGCCCTGTGCCCCAATGGCGGTATGTCCGGCTCGGATGGCGTCGAGGCGCCGCCAGGCAGGCTCGGCGAAGCGGAGACTGGTGAGCGATGCCGGCTAGTCCTTGTCTTTCACCCGCAACCGATCGTCCACGGAGGTCACGCCCTTGACGGACTTCGCGATCTCCACGGCTTTCTGCTTCATTTCGGGCGAAGCCGCACGGCCGTAGAGCGTGACAACCCCCTTCTTGACCTCCACGTTCATTCGCGCACCGTTCACCTCGCGGGAGCGGACGAGCTTCGACTTGACCCGCAGCTGTATGGCGGCGTCGTCGGTGAACTCGCCCACGGTACGCGATTTGCCGTCCTTGTAGCTCTGGCACCCGGACATCAGCAGCGTTCCCGCAATGATTGCCAACAAGAGATCCGTCTTCCTCACCGCTCGGCCTCGATTTTCCTACCGGTAGCATGCATTCTAGTACGTAACGCGGACAGTCGGGTACGGAAGCGATGACCGAACACAGCGTATTGGCCGAGGGGTTGAGATCTCCCGAAGGCCCCATCGCAATGCCGGATGGCAGCATCGTGCTCGTCGAGATTGCCCGAGGCACCGGTCCCGGGTGCAAGCTGGTCTCAATGCCCTGGGAAACGCCGGGGCTGCCGCTGAACTTTCTCGATCTCACGTGAGTCGACCCAGCCGGGTCCGGATTGCGTCGTCTACAATCCTACGCGAACACCCACGGCCGCGGTCCGGTCCTTGTTCGGGCGCGCGCCGAAAAAGCAGGCACGATAGCCATATCGGTTCGACCGTTAGACAATCCACGGATGCCGGCCATCAACATCGAATTACCGGAGGGCTGTGCGGCTGAAGCCGGCCCGGTGGGCGACCATCCGCTGCTGCCGGAGGAGGCGCCCGCCATGGCCAGCGCCATACCGAAACGCAGGCGGCAATTCGTCAGCGGGCGCCATTTTGCGCGAATGGCTTTGCGCAAACTGGCCGGCGTCGCGCCGCCCATTCCGCGCGACGCGCGGGGCCGTCCGATCTGGCCGCCCGGCTTCATCGGCTCCATCAGTCACAGTGAGATCCTGGCAGCGGCA
The DNA here is from genome assembly GCA_965220425.1 of Candidatus Azophilus sp. Taxonomy (GTDB): domain Bacteria; phylum Pseudomonadota; class Gammaproteobacteria; order Pseudomonadales; family Azotimanducaceae; genus Azophilus. Next base: position 3,312,833 of record OZ244830.1, read on the forward strand.
GCGGTATCCAAGGGCGCATTGCGCGGTATCGGTATCGATGTGGAAGATTCGAACCGGTTGGCCCGCAGCCACGCTCGCCTGCACCGCAAGCTCTTTACGCCCGCGGAACGCTCGAGAACCTGGACGGACGCCCGGGAAGGCGTCGTGATGTTCAGCGGCAAGGAGGCGGCCTACAAGGCCGTCAATCCCCTCGTGGGGCGATACATCGGCTTTCGGGAAGTGGAAGCCGATGTCGACTGGAGGCGGTCAATGTTCCGGATTCGCTATGTAGGAGACCAGGAGCCCAATCGCCTGCTCGACCGGGGATACGGCCGCTTCTGCTTCTATGACGACCAGGTCGTCACCCTGTTCTTCATCGAGTAGGCGCACGCAGGCGCGCGGGCCTGCTGCGCCCGATCGCCGACGCTAATTCGACGCAAGCGATACGTTGAAGACTCCCGCCAGGCGGGCGGAGTCCATCACGTGAACCATGGTCCCTGTCTGGGAATCCGGATGCGGTTGTATGACCACGGGCGCCTCCGGATTTTCCGCGTGCAGGCGCTCGATGTTGGCGCGCACCGACCGCCAGTCGACATCGCGTTGCGCGATGATGATGCGGTCCCGGTTGGTGATACGCACGACGATGCTCTTCTTGTCCGGGTCTTCCGATTTCGGCGAGTCGTCCGGTTGGTTCACATCGAGACCGATCTCCTTGACGAAGGTGGCGGTGACGATAAAGAAGATGAGCATGATGAACACGACGTCCAGCATGGGCGTCAGGTTGATGTGTTCTTCGGAATCGTCGTCGCCGTGACCGCCGATGATTCTGCGCATGTCCCAGACCCCGAGCAAAGCAATGCGAGCGGCCAGTGTACTCGCAAGTCCAACGCCCGAAAAGGACTGAACCAACAGTGCTCCCGCGGCAGCCCAACAGCGCAGAGATGTGTCGGAACCGGCCGCGCTTGCGCGATGCATCGGCATCCGCAGCAGGAAGTTGGTGAGCGATGCGGGCTATCCATGGAGAGCCGCGCCGTTCTGCTATCATCGCGCGCATGCCCAGCAAAGATGTCGAAGCGCTTGCGTGCCTGGTCGATGCCGCGCAGCGCATCGTTTTCTTCACCGGCGCCGGTATCAGCACCGAGTCCGGCATTCCCGACTTCCGCAGCCCCGGCACGGGCCTCTGGACCAGGATGAAGCCCATCCCGTTCCATGAGTTCGTCGCCTCCGGGAAAGTACGCCAGGAATCCTGGCGGCGGCGCTTCAGCGGCGACCGTACGCTGGAGAATGCCCAACCGAACAAAGGGCACCGGAGCGTGGCGCGCCTGGTCGATGAGGGGCGCTGTATCGCCGTCATCACGCAGAACATCGACAACCTCTTTCAGGATGCGGGAATCCCTGATGACAAAGTCATCGAACTGCACGGCAATGCGGGATACGCCAAGTGCCTTTCCTGCGAGATTCGCTACGAAATGGCCGACCTTGAAACGCAGTTCCGGGAAACCGCGCGGGTTCAGCCCTGCAGCCGGTGCGGCGGCATCGTCAAGTCCGCAACCGTCTCGTTCGGCCAGTCGATGCCGGAAGCGGCCATGCAACGCGCCCAGGAAGCAACCGAAGCCTGCGACCTCATGGTCGTCGCCGGTTCCTCCCTGGTCGTCTACCCCGCCGCCGGTTTCCCGGAATACGCCAAACAGCTTGGCGCCAGGGTCGCCATCCTCAACCGGGAGGAAACGCCCCTGGACCGCATCGCCGATGTCGTGGTCAACCGGGAGATCGGCCCGATACTCTCGTTTGTCGTCGGGCTGAACTAGCCTGGTCGATGTCCCTGGCCCACTCCCGAATGACGAATTTCTGTATCTTTCCCGTCGAGGTCTTGGGCAGTTCACGGAACAGGACAAGGCGCGGACACTTGAAATGGGCGAGCCGCTCGCGACAGAAGTCGATGAGTTCGGACACCGTCGCCGTTTGTCCTTCCTTCAGTTCGATAAATGCCGCGGGCGTTTCCCCCCAGCGCGCATCCGGCGCCGCAACCACGGCCGCCTCACCCACCGCCGGGTGCTGGTAGAGCACGCTCTCGACCTCGATGGACGAAACGTTCTCACCGCCCGTGATGATGATGTCCTTGGACCGGTCCCTAAGCTGGATGTAACCGTCCGCGTGCATCACCGCCAGGTCGCCGGAACGGAAATGACCGCCGGCGAACGCCTCTTCGGTGGCCGTGCCGTTCTTCAGATAGCCTTTCATGACGACGTTGCCGCGAAACATCACCTCGCCCATGTGCTCGCCATCCGGCTTGACCGGCTCAAGGGTTTCCGGATCCCGGACGCTCAGCTCCTCCAGCACGGTGTAGTTGACGCCCTGCCGCGCCTTGAGCGCTGCCCTTTCCGTTGCCGGCAGTTCGTCCCAACCCGACTTCCAGGCACACACGGCCGCCGGCCCGTAGACTTCGGTGAGCCCATAGACATGGGTTATCCGGAAACCAACGGCTTCGGCGCGTTTCAGCACGGCTGCGGGCGGCGCGGCGCCGGCAGTCATGACTTCGACGGGAACATCGAGCGTGACGCCCCTGTTCTCCGCTTCGGTCGTCGCCATGTTGAGAACGATGGGCGCCCCGCACAGGTGGGTTGCGCCCGACTCGGCAATGGCTGCCAGTATTCCATCCGCTGTCGGGGCGCGCAGGCAGATGTTGGTTCCCGCCACGGCTGCAATCGTCCACGGAAAGCACCAGCCATTGCAATGAAACATCGGCAGTGTCCAGAGATAGCGGGGATGGTGGGGCAGCGTCCACTCCAGCGCGTTGCCGAGAGCGTTCAGATAAGCGCCCCTGTGGTGGTACACCACGCCTTTGGGGTTCCCCGTGGTACCGGATGTGTAGTTCAGCGCGATGGCATCCCACTCGTCGACAGGAGCCATTTCCTCGTCGCGCAGCGATTTCGCGCCGGCCAGCAACGATTCGTATTCGAACGCGCCTTCGGGCTTCGCGCCGGGTGCCGCCGGGTCATGTACATGGATCAGGACCGGTTTAACCGCGGCAAGCGACAGGGCTTCCACCGCGGTTTCCGCCAGACCGGAGTCAATGAAGAAGAACTCGGCTTCTCCATGGTCGAGGATAAAGGCGATTCCGGCCGGATCCAGGCGGGTATTGATCATGTTGAGCACCGCCCCGGACATCGGCGCTCCGAAAGCCAACTCCACCGCGGCAGGCGTGTTGGGTACCAGCGCCGCAATGGTGGACGCGGAGTTTGCGCCTCTGGACCGCAACGCCCCCGCCAGCGATGCGGTTCGCTCATAGGTCTCTCCCCAGGTCCGGATCGTTTCGCCGTAGTGAATGGCCATGTGATCGGGATAGACCCGGGCCGTTCTCCTGATCAGGGAAACCGGAGAAAGTGGCGTATAGTTCGCGTCACGCTTGTCGAGGCCGGCTTCATATTTGGAATTCAATTCAGAGTGTCCCCACCCGTTGGACTCGATGACGATTCTAGCAGCCCGTGGAACTACCTCTAGCCCGCATCGCTCACCGGCTTTCGTCGCGAGGGCGTCGCGGCACGCGGGTTCTCAGGTTTTTTGGTCCGGGCCGATTCCGCTAGAATTGGCGGGAGATTAAGGAGCCTCTCATGGCCAAGAGCATCGCAATCGTTGAAGACGATCCGGACCAGCGCGCCAACTATGCCGATGCCATTACCAAGAAGGGATACGAAGTAGCCGCCTACGGCAGCCGCGAGGAAGCGCTGGACGGCATGAACGACCAGCTCCCGGATCTGGTCATACTCGACATCATCCTTGGCGATGAGGTTGATGCCGGCTTTCAGTTGTGCAGGGCGCTGCTCGGCAAATCGCCATCGCTGCCGGTCATCTTTCTCACCGAACGCATCGACGAGATCGACAAGATTTCGGGCTTGCGCCTCGGCGCCTGGGACTACCTGCCCAAACCCATCTCTCTCGACTACCTGGCCGAGCGTATCTCCTCGCTGCTGCGCATCAACGAGGTGCGTTCCGAACACGCCGAACAGGAGAGTCCTACGGCCAAGCACGTGGGCGATCTGACCATTGACCAGGAGGCGCTGCTGATTTCCTGGAAAGGTCATCGCATCGACCTGTCCGGCACCGAGTTCCGGATGCTTGCCAAGCTCGTGCGGGTACCCGGCCACGCGGTCAGCTATGAGTCGCTGATGAATGCCACCATGCAGAGCCTGGTGACCAACAACACCATCAACACCCACATGCGCAACATCCGCAAGAAGTTCGAGAAGGTGGACAGCGATTTCGCGGGCATCAAGAGCGAATACGGATTCGGCTACCGCTGGTGGCGTCCGTGAAACTGCTGCGCCGAATCCGCGGTCCCAGGCTCGGCACCAAGCTGATTTTGCTCGGCCTGACATTGCTGATCGTGCCCTGGTTCAGCTACCGCCAGCTTGTTGAGATGGAGCGTCTGCTCGTGCAGGGCCAGTCCCATGCCCAGCTTCTGATGGCGGAGGGCGTTTCGACGCTCTTCAACGGCCGGGAGGATCTGTTCAATGACTTGCCGGTGACCATCGAAGACTATGAGACCCTGTTCGCGCACCCTTTGCAGAACAATGTCCGGCTCGACGGGCGCCTGGAAGACTGGGGTGACAACCTGGACGGGAAGCTGCTCACGTTCGGCACCGGGCAGGATGTCGGCGATGCCTCGTTCCAGCTTCTGTTGGGCGAACGGGCCGGGCAGCTATACCTCTACTTGCGTGTGCAGGATGCGGAACTGGTCTACCGGGACCCGGAGTACCTGCGCCTGGACAACGCCGATCACGTCCGCCTCTCATTCATTCGTCCCGACGGTGAAGATGGGCGTGTCAGCCTGGTATTCACGCAAGCCGGAGCCGTGACCGCCTACGCCATGGACGGAGACTGGCGTTTCGCGACCACCGGAGCGCCCGAAACGGCGATGCAGGGCTACATGGAACCCGTCGAGTCCGGCTGGACGATGGAATTCCGCCTGCCCCTGGCACTGCTGGGGTCCCGGCGCTATTTCGGTGTCTCGGTAGCGGATGTGGACGACCCCGGCGCCCGGGCGGTTGTCGGCCTGGTGCAAACGCTGCCCAAAGCCGGCAAGGAAAGTTTCGACCTGGTGGTTCTGCGCTCTCCGGAAGTGCTGAACATCATCGAGGGGCTCGGCTATTCCGGCGCCCGCATCCTGGTCATCGACGCGGAGCAGCGCGTACGAGCCGAAACCGGCGCGCACACTACCGCGGGGGTCGACCGACCGCGCAATCCGTTGATGGGTATCATCGAAGACGGCTTCGAGGCCATTCGCCCGCTACTGAACCGGTTCAGCATGTTCGAGCGCTGGGAATCGGAGTCCGACAGCCTCGGCGACCCGGAGGCCATCGCCAATGAGATCATCGCCGAATCGTTGGCCGGCAACCCCTACGCCATTCGCCAGAACTTCGATGAGTCGCTGGAGATCATCACGGCGGCACATCCCATCGTTTCCCGGGACAAAGTCATCGGCACCGTGGTCGTCGAACAGAACATCGACGACATACTCAGCTTTCAGCGCTCGGCGCTCGAACAGGTAATTCTGGTGTCGGTGGTAAGCCTCTTCACCGTCCTGATCGCCCTGGTGGCCTTCGCCGGGCGCCTCGCCTGGCGCATTCGCAATCTTCGGCAGGAAACAAGCGCGGCCATCGACGCCCGGGGGCGCCTCCGAACCAGCACGCTGCGGAGCGAGACCACTTCCGGAGACGAGATAGGCGACCTGTCGCGCAGCGTCTCGGAGATGCTCTCGAAGCTGCACCAGCACAGCACCTTCCTGGAGAACATGCCGAGAACGCTGCGCCATGAGATCAACAACCCGCTGAATACCCTGAGTACCTCATTGCAGAATCTCGCCGAACAGCATCCCGAGATGCGCGACAGCAAGTATTTTGACAGTGCCAAGCGCGGGGTGATGCGGATCGGCGCGATCGTCCAGAACCTTGCCGACGCGGCCAGCCTCGAGGAGTCGCTGGAAACCGAGGAACTGGAGTTGGTCGACATCCATCAATTGCTCGAAAGCTATGTGGCCAACTGCCGCCTGAGCCATCCCCACTGCAAGTTCGTATATCGGGCCGCCGGAGTGCCCGCGTACGCGCGGGTTTCAGACCACCGTATCGAACAGATGCTGGACAAGATCGTCGACAATGCCATCGATTTCCATCGGTCCGACAGCCCCGTCACCGTGCAACTGGATACGCACCGTGGCTACCTGCAGATCACGGTGGCCAACCGGGGCCCCATCCTGCCGGACAAGTCCCAGCAGTCCCTGTTCGACTCCATGGTGACGCACCGGGGACCGCGCAGTCACATGCATTTCGGGCTGGGCCTCTACGTGGTGCGGGTCATCGCCGAACACCACGGCGGTCACGTGCGGGCTCTCAACCTGGCGGACGGCAGCGGCGTTGCCATCATGGTCCAGTTGCCGGTGGCCGAGGATGCGCGGGACCCGGTGAAAATCACCACGACCAGCGAAGTCCAGGCCGGCGTGAGAACCGCTCAGGCGAGACAGTAGACGCTGTCGAGGCCAGGGACTCCCTCTGCCGTCAGCGTGCCGTTTTCCACCAGGTAAACCGTCGCCGCAAGCACGCTGCGAGCTGCCGCGGGGTGCATGAATTCCGGGAGGTCCGCATACATCAGGGGTACCATTTCCTCGATCCTGAGCACACCGTCACCGATGCAATCGAGGATCTGCCGTTGCCGCTCCCGCCGATGGGCGATGAAGGCCGAAACCAGCGGTTCGGGGTCGCCGATGCAGGGTCCGTGGGTCGGCCAGTAGATACGGTCATCGCGCTCGAGCAGCAATTCAAGGCTCGCCATATAGGCGGCCATGTCGCCGTCCGGCGGTGAAACGATGCTGGTCGACCACCCCATGACATGATCGCCGGTGAAGAGCGCGCCCTCTCCCTGTAACTGGTAACAGATGTGATTGGACGTGTGACCGGGAGTGTAGACGCACTCCACGGACCACCCATCGCCGTGGATCACGTCGCCATGGCGCACCCTCCAGTCGGGCTGGAAGTCCATGTCGCCGCCCTCCTCAACCGGAACGCCGCGTTCGAGCTTGCCCGCGCCGTGTGGCCCATACGCGTAGGTTTTCGCATCTGTCTGTTCCTGCAACAGACGGCAGCCGGGAGAGTGATCCATATGGGTATGGGTTACCAGCAGGTGGGTGATGGTTTCCCCGTTCAGTCCGTCGAGCAGCGCGGCAATATGTGCGGTATCCGCCGGCCCCGGATCGATGACCGCCACGTTTCCGCGCCCGAGAATATAGGTGCCGGTGCCGTACAGCGTGAACGGGCTGGGGTTCCGGGCCACGACCCGGCGTATCCCCGGCGCCACTTCGGCGACTTCGCCGTAGGTAAAATCCAGCTCGCGCCGGAAAGGAATGCGTACGCTCATATCTACTCCCAGGACTCTCGAAGGGCACGCCACGCCGGCACATCCGGCGTGACGGTGAGGGCGAGTTCGAGGTACTGCTTGGCCTCTTCTTGCAGGCCGGCGGACTGGGCGTCCATGGCCACCTCGACCAGGCGCGCGGCCGCCTGCGCCAGCAACGCTGCCGCCCGCCCGTTGCCCGGGTCGAGACGCTCGACCTCCCGCAACAGCGATACGGCGTTCTGTTCAGGCGGTTCAGTGACGAAACCCCGCCGGAGCAGCGACTCCGCCTCCCGCAGATTCGTGGAAACCGTTGTCAGGGCCGCAATCCGGTCGTCCAGCCGGGTCTTGATCTGAAGCAGGGCTTCAGGCTCGATGCCCGCAGTGCTCGCCTGATCGACAAGGCTCCCTACGGCTGCGAAATCATCGGTCTCCAGCATCCGGGCGGCCTGGTTCAACAGTTGCGAGGTCACTTCGCTAAGGCCCTGCCGCGCCAGGGCATTGTCGGGAGCCGTGGCCAATACGCGGTTGTACAGTTCGGCGGCGTTCTCCCCGGGCGGCGTGACCAAAAAGCCCAGGACGCGATAGGCGCGGGCCTGTTGCAGAAGTTCCGCGATCGCTGCCTGAGCGGTCGTGGCCTGTTGAATTTGCCCGCGAACCGCCATCAGCAGGGGCGAATCGCTATTCGCCGCCGTCGCCCGTTCCAGGAAGCCGATGGCGCCCTGGACGTCGCCCCGCACTGCCGCATCCCTCGCCAAGCCCGCATAGTGCTCTCCCAGGGCATCGAGTTCCTGTCGCGCCACCGGGTGCCCCGGCGCCAGCCGCAAGACCTCGTGGTAGGCCTGGATCGCCGCGGTCGCCGAAGGAACGTCCGACAGGCCGTGGCTACGCAGCAGCGCCTGGGTACTCGCCATCAGGGCACTTGCCGTTTTCCGCGCTGTGAGTTGCCGCTCCAGGTCGGCCAGAGCGACATGGTCCGGAAAGGCGGCTGACATTTCCTGAAGCTTGGTTTCCGCCTGGGCGATGTCATTCTGCAGAAGCGAATCCACAACGCCGGCTCGCCACTGTTGCGCAAGCCCCTGAATCGCCGCTTGCGCTTCCGCATGCCCCGTATCGACTGCAAGCACCCGCCGATAACCGGCAACGATGGCGGACAGGCTCTGGTTCGGGTCCTGGTGCAACGATTGGGCATCCATCCAGGCCGTGCGCAGCAGCGGACTCTCGGCGAGCCCCGCCTCCGCCAGCAACGCGCCTAACCAGAGGGGCTGGGTATTGACGAAATAAACCGCGCCTGCCCCGGTCAGGACCACCAGCGAGAGCATCGTCAGGGTACGCGGGGCCGTATTGCGCCGGCGCCGCGAGCGCTGTTCCTGGCGGGCCGCATCCGCCGGAGCCGGGAACAGCCCGCCGGCAACTGCCCGAATTTCCTCGACGGATACGGCAACGGACTTGAACGTCGTCTCTGCAAGCGGCGGCCGGCGGATCGCCTCGTCCAGGGCGGCAGCCAGGTCTGAACCCCTTTCGAACCGCTGCCCGGGGTTCCTGGCGAGCGCCCGATCGACGATCGGCTGCAACGCGCTCAAATGAGCCGGCAACCTGGGCACCCGTTCCGCAACATGCCCATTACCGGGAGCCGGGCCCCCGTCGGCATCGTGCGGCGCCTCACCGGTCAGCACGTTGTACAGAACCGCGCCAAGGGCGTAGAGGTCGGATCGGCGATCGACGGCCCGTCCGCCTGCCTGTTCGGGACTCATGAATGGAGGCATCCCCGTGCTCGCGGCGTAGCCCGCCGCCGGCTGGCTGTCAGCAATCCGCCAACCGCTGCTGAAATCCGTGAGTACCGGGCTGCCGTCCGGTCTGAACAGGATGTTCTCCGGCCTGATGTCCAGGTGGATGAATCCCTGGTCGTGGCCATGGTCCAATGCAGCGCCGATCGCTCGCATCACCCTGGCCAGTTCACGTGCGCGTATACCGGCCTGCAGACGATGATTCAGGTCGCCGCCCGAAACGTACTCGAGCACGAGAACGAGGGTCGAAGCGCATTCAAGGGTCTCTTGGATCTGCACGATGTTGCGGTGCCGAAGATTCAATTCGGCGCCCCCCGGCGGTACCATGGCGCGGTTGCGAAAGACCTCCTCGGCGGACTGCTCCTGCGCAGCGAACTTGAGGACAACCGGCCGATCCGATGACCGGTGCCGGGCAAGCCACACGCGCCGGACCGTGCTGTGCGCGAGTTCGCGCTCTAACCGATATCCCGGTATGTCCACGCTGGCTTCAAGACGATCGATCCAGGCAGCAGGCCGTTACTCTCCTAGCCCGCATATTGCACCAAGGGCCGCGATGATCGCCGAGGATTTTTGCTGTATGCGCGTGCTCGCGAGCTCAAAGCATAGCCACGCCCATGGTGGAGCGAGCATGTGCGCGCAACCGGCAAAAAGACCGGCGAGGGCGCGGCCAGCGCAGTTTGTACCCACAACAACTTTTGCAGATTTGGAAGCAATCGAGAAAAAACAAACAACATTCGAGAACCCAATAAGCGGCTTGGTGCAATATGCGGGCTAGGAGTCCGCGAGTTTCAGCGGCTCCGGTTGTCCCCCTACCAGCCGGCCGAGCACGAAGTGACCGTTGACGACGATATAGTCGCCATCGAGGCTGACTGCCAGGCCCCGCCCGTGCGCCAGCCCGTTGACGCAGGATTCGCCGTCAAACATCCACCGCCTGTCGAGGATCCAAAGCCGGCATCTCGCTTCCTCGACCAGCGCCTGTGCCCACAACAGGTTGCCCCGTTCCCATTGCTGCAGTTCCATGGACCCGTCCGGTGTTCGCTTGACACCATAGCCTTGCATCGCACCGCCCGCGAAACGGCCATGGAATACGGTACCGTCCCGCCAGAAAAGCGTTCCGAGCCCCGTGCGCTCATCGTTGTCGAATTCACCGCGATAAAGGTTGCCGTTGGGCCAGGTGAGCGTGCCCCGACCCGACTTGTTGCCAGCGGCGAACTGCCCTTCGTAGCGCCGGCCGTCGGGCCAGGTGAAGACACCGGCGCCGTGCATTTTGCCATCGGAGAACGGGCCTTCGTAGCGGCCGGTATCGTGCATTGCCAGCACGCCCTGGCCATGCATTCGATTGCTGGCGAATTCCCCGTCGTAACGGTCACCGTTGGGCCACAGGAGCGATCCCCGGCCCGACCGCTTGCCTTTCTCGAATTGCCCTTCGTAACGCCGGCCGTCAAGCCAGATGAACAACCCGTTCCCGTGCCTGGTGCCCACGGCGAACCGGCCCTCGTAACGCCGGCCGTCAGGCCAGGTGAAGATCCCCGACCCATGTCTCCGATTCGCCAGGAACTCGCCTTCGTAGCGGCTGCCGTTGGCCCAGGTGTAGGTGCCCCACCCGGTCCGCTCGCCATCGACAACCGCGCCGATATAGACATCCCCGTTCTCGAACTCGATGCGGCGTTCCGCGCCCTGCGCCCCGCTGCCGAGCAGCAGGCCGCCGAGAATCACACAAAGGGCTAGCCCGCATATCTCACCAAGTCGCTTGTTGAGCCACTGAATGTCATTGCGTTTCAATCAGGTACCTCCGCTTTTTGGAGGTTTTGCCGGGTACAGACTGCGCTGGCCGCGCCCTCGCTGGTCTTTTGCCCGCGTGCGCGCACGTGCTCGCTCCACCATAGGCGGGGCTATGCTTTAAGCTCGCGAGCACGCGCACGGAGCCCTCAGCCGGGGAGCGCGAGGGGCTTGCCTCTCGCATGTGGACCTTAAAATCCTGCGCGATCATCGCGGCCCTTGGTGAGATATGCGGGCTCTAGCCCGCATCGAGGGCCAGACGGACATCGAAGGGGTCCCCGCAAGTTGTTCACACGCTCGTGCCACACAGAGCGTACATTACTGCAAACCGGGGCGCTTTGCTTACGGCGCCGTCTCTGCCTCACCGCCCAGGAAACGGATCTGAATCGCATCGGTCTGGGCGCCGGCAAGCACATCGGAGATCACCACCACTTTCGCCTCGCTGCTCATGTTCTCCCTCTCGCGCAATACACGCAGGGCACGCTGCAAGGACTTCTCCGGTTCCAGGCTGAACTCCGTGCGGTAGCTCCGCACCGCGCGATTCAGCGTCAGGCGCCGGCGCGTCCGGCTGTCGTTCGTAAAGGCGTAGATCGGCACCGTGGGCGGCCTCGCATTGGTGACGAGATCCGCCATGACGCCTCGGCGTGTGACAACGACAATACCGTCTGCCTCGATCGACTCCGCCAGTGCCACTGCATGGATTGCCAATTGCTGCTTGTCGGTCTCCGCGATCAGATTCCGCTCGTAGCCGAGCCCGGGATACCTTTCCGAGGCTCTGGCAATGGACACAAGTTGTTCGACACAGCGCACCGGGTATTTGCCCACGCTCGTCTCACCGGAGAGCATGACCGCGTCGGCGCCCTCATAGACGGCATTGGCCACATCCGTGACCTCCGCCCGGGTCGGGATGGGATGGCCGATCATCGATTCGAGCAGGTGGGTGGCCACGATACAGCGCCGGCCCCACTTGGCGCAGGCATATGCGATGCGCCGCTGAACATTGGGGAGATCCGCGATATCCGTCTCGATGCCGAGATCGCCCCTGGCGACCATGACGCCGTCCGCCGCCTGGGCGATCCGGTGCAGATTGGATACCCCCTGGGAATCCTCGATCTTGGCAATGATGCCCGGCCGGCCTTTACGCTTGCCCAGAATCGCCCTGAGTTCGTCCACGTCTTCCACGGTGCGCACGAACGACAGGGCGATGAAGTCGATTTCATGGGACAGCCCGAACTCGATATCGGTGCGGTCTTTCTGGGTGATGGCGGGAAGGTTGAGCCTGACGCCCGGCAGGTTCACATGCCGCTTGCTCCCGAGCAGGCCGCCGTCGATGACCTTGCAGACGAGTTGATTGGCCTCGACTTCCAGTACTTCGAAGTTGAGGAGGCCATTGTCCACCGTGATGCGGCTGCCCTCCCGGGCGATTTCCGCGAGTTCACGGTAGTTGACGTGTATGGAAGAGGTTTCCACTTCGTCCGGATCGCGCACACTCAGCGTCACCACCTCCCCGGTTGCCAGATCGATTGGTTCACTGACGTCACCGGTGCGGATTTCCGGGCCCTGGGTGTCGAGCATGATGGAGATCGGGCGGCGACCCTTGCGGTTCAGCGTCTTGATCCAGTTAATGATCTTCTCGGCCCCGGCATGGTCAGCGTGCGACATGTTCAGGCGAATCGTGTCCATGCCTGCCTCGGCCATCTTTTCGAGAACGGGAAAGCTGCATGTTGTCGGGCCGATCGTGCAAATGATCTTGGTGCGCCGGAACGCCATCACACCGGCCCGCCATTGCCGACCGGGGGCCTGGCCGGCCGGCCGTACCAGGTGGTGTGCCATCGAATCATCCGGCAGCCTCCATCGCGCCGCATTGAACCTGACTCGCCGGGAGGATAGACCCTTCCCAGAATTTCGCCACCGCTTCGCCCAGTTCGCTTGCGGGCACCGGCCGCGGCCGCCAGTGGGCGGGGAAAAACTGCCGGTACCCGGCGTTTCCGATACGCGGATCGACAAGGCAGATCACGCCACGCTGCTCCGGAGAACGCAGCAGGCGGCCGGCGGCCTGAACGACCCGGGTCATCGCCGGCAGCAGGAAGGCAACCTGCCGGCCGTTGCCGGATTTCCGGTCGAAGTACCGCCGCAGGCGGTCGCGGGCCAGATCCGGCGGGGGCACGCCCGCGCCCACAAGAATGACACCCGCGAGTGGAACCTCCGCCAGATCCACCGACTCGGTGAAGACGCCGCCGAGCACCACCGCTGCCAGGCGCGGTTCGTTGCCGTCGCGCAACGATGCCAGGAAGGCGTCCCGTTCCGCATCCGTCATATTCGGGACCTGGCAATGCAGGCTACCCTCGGGAAAGCGGCCGCGGGCCTCATCACGGAACCGCTCGAGATAGGCATAGGACGGGAAAGCCACCAGGTAGCGTCCGGCACGGGCGGAAAAGACGGCGTGAACGGCTTCGACCAGCCGGCCGGCCGATGCCTCCCGCCCCCGGTAGTAGGTGTCGATGTCGCGCACCAGCAGAACGGCAAGCTGGTGCTCGCGGAAAGCGCTCGCGGCCCGCTCAAACGGGGCATCGTCAAGCCCGTGCAGTTGGTTGTAGAGCGGCAGCGGCGACAGGGTGCCGGAGAACCGGATGCTGCCCCGGTAACGCGCGAGGGTGTCCCGAATATGGCGGCCCGGGTCCAGGCATTGGGAGCGGACCCCGATGCCACGCCGGTGGGTGTCGAGCATGTATTCGAACGGCCCCGCCTCGCGCCAGCCCTCCGAGCGCAGCCAGCGGCTTGCATCGAATACCGCGGTGCGCAACGCCGGCAAGCGCGTCAGATCGGCTTCCGAGACCTGTATTTGTTCAAGGAAGCGAACGATCGCGCGGGTCAGTGCCTGAGGTTGATCGATCACGGTCTCGATGTTGGTGCCGTATTGCCGGCGCAACGCTGTCAGGGCGCGATCGATCGACTTGAGCCGCTTCGTGACCTCCTCTCCGACGGGTTCAGCCAGGGCTGCCTTGAACGTGAAGCGGTCAAGGCTTAAGGACAGCATATCCATGGCGCGATTGTTGAGTTGATGGGCTTCGTCGATCAGCAAGTCGATTTCATCGTCCGCCATGAAACGCTGCAGGCGCACAACGGGATCGAACACATAGTTGTAGTCGCAAACCACCACGTCTGCCCGGACGGCGGCATCGAGGGACAGTTCGAACGGACAGACCTCGTACTGCCGGGCAGTCGACTCGAGCAAACCGGGACCGATGGCCCGCTCCTTGAAGAGCGCCTCCAGTGCGGCGTCCCGCTTGTCGAAGTACCCCCGGGCGTAGCGACACGCGTCAGCCGAACAGGGCATGCCCTCCACAATGCAGGCTTTTTGCTTCGCCGTGATCGTCACCGTGCGCAGATACTCCCGGTCCGGGTCAATGCCCCCCAGAGCCGATTGCGCCGAACGCGCGCCGGTACCCCGACTGGTCAGGAACAGCAGCTTGCCGGAACCGTTAGCCGCCAGGCTTTTCAACGCCGGATAGATCGCGGCCATGGTCTTGCCGCTGCCGGTCGGCGCCTCGATCAGCAGGGCTTCCCTTTCCTGCATGGCCAGATAGCAGCGCCGGGCCAGGGCGCGCTGGTGCGGTCGGAAGCTCGCGAACGGGAAATGCCTGACCTCGAGCCAGGCGTTGCGGACGCTTTCGTGGCGTGCCTGTGCCGCTGGACGCAGGCGTTCGAGAGTTTCGCGCAGGAACAGATCGAGTTCTTCCGGCTCGGCCGGTTCCTCGTACGTTCGAACCCGGTCGGTGTCCGGGTGACAGTACACCAGCCGCAGGCGCCAGCTTCGCATGCCCGGATGTTCCCGGGCGAGCAGGGCCGCGTAGAGCCGTAGCTGCGCCCAATGAACGGCGCCGTCGTGGCTATGCACCGTTTCCAGGTCGATTCGCGTGGTCTTGAACTCTTCGACCAGGGCGGAACCTGCATTGATCGAGAACCCGTCCACCCGGCCGCGCAGGTCGAACTCCGTGCCGTGAATAGAAAGCCGCTGCCTGACCGGATGCTCCACCCGGTAGTCATCCGGCCGGTCGCGCTGTATTCGGCGCTGCGTGGATATGCCTTCCTCCGCTCGGGTCGCAACGCGGAACGGTTCACTGCCCCGGTAAGGATAAAGATCGCCCCGCCGGTGCATCGCCTCTGCAAGCCAGCGGATGGCCACTGCCCTGACGCCCGAATGGCTCACCGCTCGCCGCTCACTGCTCGCCCAGACCAGCGTGAGTCTGTTTTTTGTATTTTATTATTCGTGCGTTACAGGCATTTTCACGAAAATACTTGAACCAGATACGCTGGGCGGGCTGCAACTGGTCGTTCGGACCCTTTACCTCGACGAATTCGTAGTCGTCGACCCCGTAAAGAACCAGCAGATCGGGAAACCCGGTTCTGGCCATCCGCAGGTTGTCAATGACGTGACAGACCAGCGGATACAGCACGCCGTGTGGGACCGTCTCGAGGATGCGGCCCAGCCTGTAAGCATCCAGATGGCGCCAGCTCACCAGCCGATTGACGATGCCGGCCTTCGCTTCAAGGGTGGCTTTCAGTGTATGGGCAAACCGCGCGGGTTCATCGAGAGCAGCTTTTGCCTCTGTCAGCGCCGCCCTCCGCTGGACGACGAAGTCTTCCCAGAACAAGTCCAGCGGTCCCGCCTGGTAGGGATTCAGGAATACACCGTGCACCGGCGCAAACACGACATCCCAGAACGCCAATCCGGCCAGCCCGAGCGGCAGATGGTTTTCCAGGTGCCAGCCTTCCCCTCCGGATGCCATGAGCCGGCCGAGCGCCTGGCTCTCGACGCTCTCCTCCCTCCCCTGTTGCATGGGGACGACCGTCACCGGCGGCATTCCGCCGGTTCTCCGTTTGCCGAACCGTGCAGCGAAGTCCTGTTCTTCAGGGCTTTGTGGATCACTGGCCATCTTTTCGAGCAGAGTTGTTGCGGCCCCCTTCTCCCCGAGCCGGGTGAGGATCCTCACGCGCCGTTCACGGGCCGGATGCGACGAGGAACGGCCATAGCAATCGAGGGCTTCATGGTCGCAACCGGTGCGCTCGAACCAGCGGGCCAGGCGATTGAGCGCCCGGTCGAGCAGCCTTTTTTCCAGGCGCGTCGCCGCCTCCGGAAATTGCGCGCTGGCGGCCAGGACGGCGCCGGCCAGTCCGGGATGCTCTGCGACGCTATGCGAGAGTGCGTTCAAGTCGCGCAGCGCGAGGTAGCGGCGCAGTTCCGCGCGGTCCTGAAAGATCCTCAGGTCGCGGCTGATCGCATAGTCTTCGAAGCGCGCCGCTCCCAGGTCTTCCAGCACGAATGTCGTCAGGTCCCCACGCACACCGTCCACGTCCGAACCGCCGAAAAAGAGCAGTTGCACCAGATCGAGGCAATGCACGTCGGTCAGGCACAGCCAATCGGACAATCCGCGCAGGCGCTCGCGGACCGAAATACCGGCGTAACGATCCAGGATGTCACCGATCAGAGCCTTTTTGGTGGGTGCACGCAATTCAAAGAGCGTCGCCAACTCGCTCTTGGTGAACAGCCCGAGCAGGCGCTCGGCCGGCGCATCGGCGCCGAGTTCGACAAGAGCGGCCTCGGCCAACTCATCGACGGCGGCATGGAGATCCTTGACTTCTCTGTATGCGAGCTTGTCCAGGCGAATTCGCCGGACGTTGCGACTCACGAGCCTGGCGTAGAGCCGCTGGGCGCCCCGGCTCGCCCCGCCGACCCTGGCGATGAAGCCGGATTCCTCCGGGGCGAGCAGGTCGGCATGATGGCCCCGGACGTGCTCCAGGACCCGTAGCAGATTGTTGCGGTAGTAGTCCGGCGGAGGCGGAACCCCCGGCAGCAGGGCCGGACCTCGTTGAACGCGATGGTTGGCTGCGGCCGGCGGCGAGTTCGGCCGGGACGATCGGGTCACGTTACCGATCGGGCCGCGGTCCCGCGCCTCCACAGCCACACTGCCGTTCGGTTCGCTGGTCATCCATGCGATTCTCAACCTTCAATCCGCGATTCCCGGCAATCTTTTCGGCATCGACAGCGACCACCAGGCCACGTAGCCTGGAGAATACAGGAAATCATGTATATATGTACAGTACACCGCCAACACAACCAGCGGCCACAACAGGGCGTCCGCGGGATCCGCGCTAGCCGTACGCGCGGCCCACAAGTGTTCGCTGGACTTCGAGAAGCCGTTGCGCTGCGGTTCGCGGCATGGATGTTCAGACTGAGGTCGGAGGCCGCCTGCGGGCTGATATTTGCCGCCTTCACGACGTGCAGAAGACGACGGCTTCGCAGGGTGTCACGAGCCTCTGTCGGGTCGCCGCGCGGGTATGTGCGGCGCATGGCTGGTGTTCGTCGGCAAGTGTGGCAAACGGGTATGATTGCGTCTCTTTTGGTTGCTATGGGTGCAAAGCATGTTGTTCAGCGTTGTTGAAGATGTCCCATCTTTACGGATGGACCCGGTTTTGGGGTATCGGTGGAAGAATGCGCAGCAGCCTCGATCGAGGTGCGCCGGTGGCACGCTCGGATTCTTCGCGGTTGGTACGCTGAAGACCTGTCGGTCGCGGTAGGCGATGAAGGCAGGGTCTATGCGCAAAACTCGCCCGAGTGGCTTGAGTGGGACGAGCACGGATCGGTCGTCCCGGTGGCGGCAAGGCCCGCCGAATAGCCGGCAGACCCTGTGCAGGGCGGAAACGGAGTGATTCAATGGCAGACAAGCAAGCGGTAACCGAACTTCTGAACCGGGCCGGAGTGGCCTACGACACCGGTGACAGCGACTTCCTGATCGGGATGTTCGCACCCGACGACCCGGTCTTCGAGGTGACCGTCTCGGGCGGCGACCCGATCGGCTTCGAGGGGTCGCAGGCCATCGCCGGGCTGTTCAGCGGCGCCATGGAGGAACAGACCGACCAGCGCCGCCACGTGGTGACCAACCTCTATTTCGAGAACGAGACGGAAAACTCCATCACCGCCATCAGCTATCTGGTGCTGATCAGCGTGGAAAGTGGCCAGCTCAAGGTTCTGTCCACCGGCATCTACACCGACGATTGTGTGCGGGTGGATGGCGCCTGGAAGATTCAGAAGCGGTGTCTGGCGCTGGACCTGCCTTACTAGCCCGTCTGCTCGCGCTCGCTCTGGAGCGCGCCGCGCACCTCGGCAAGATCGGCGGCGGCAGCCCTGGCCATGAATCGCAGGTCTGAACCCAGCGTGACCAGGTTGAAGCCGAGATCGAGATAGCGCTGGGTGAACTTGACGCTGGACGTATGAATCCCCGCCGCCACGCCGTTTGTCCGGCAGGCGTCCCGAATGCGCAGCACCGTCTCCGCGTGCACCGGATTCTCGTTGTCGCCGGTGGGCGGCAGGCCGAGGGCGAGCGCCAGGTCCGAGGGGCCGATGTAGACAGCGTCCAATCCGGGCGTAGCGACGATCTCATCCAGCTTCTCGATGCCTTCGGCGGTCTCGATCATGGCGATGCAGGCGATCTGCCCGTTCGCTTCGGCCGCATAATCGCGCCCCCCGTACACGGCGGCGCGAATCGGCCCGTAGGAACGGTTGCCGTCGGGTGGATAGCGGCAGGCAGCGACCGCAAGCTGCGCCTCCTCGCGGTTGTTGATCATGGGAACGATGACCCCGTAGGCGCCGGCATCGAGCACCTTCATGATCTCGTAGGGCTCGTTCCAGGGTACCCGGACGAGCGGGGTCGAATCGCCGGTCGAGATGGCGGGCAGCATGCGGGTGAGATCCTGATAGTCCAGGAGCCCGTGCTGCAGGTCGATGCACAGCCAGTCGAAACCCAGGCCCCCCATGATCTCCGCGGTGTGTGTGTTGGCCAGGGAAAGCCAGCCACCGATGGTCTGGCGGTTCTGCCGCCAGGCCGACAACGCCCTGTTCTCGCGCATCGATCCGCACCTCCGGTAATTTCCCAGCCATCAGCCGGGCCGTCTCGCCATGGGAGCAAGCGCGTCACGCCCGGCGCCGGCCTTCCGGCCGCGGCTTCAAACTTCGCGGCGCATTGTGCCTGTTCCGTACCTCCCGCGCATGTAGAATCTGCCCCTTCGCAAGCAGAGGATGGCGCATTGAACAGGAAGAAGGTGGTTGCCCAACTGCCGGCGCACGTGCGGCCCGGCAACGTCGCCGAGCGCTACGGGCCGGAACTGGAAGCGCTCTCTCCCATTGCGGACATGGTCGAGGTTCAGGGTTCCGATGCCCAGTCGTTCGCTCGGGACGCCAGCGACGCCGATGCGATCATCACCTCCTGGGGCATCCGGTTCGACCGCGGGATCATCGGCAAACTGGAGAAGTGCGTGATCATCGGCGTCGGCAGCGTAGGGGTCGACATGGTGGATGTCGCCGCGGCCACCGAGGCCGGCATCGTCGTCACCAACGTGCCGGACGTCTTCATCGAAGAAGTGGCCGACCACGCCATGATGCTGCTGCTGGCGGCCGTGCGCCGCATCCGGGTTATGGAAAGAACCATTGCTTCCGGCGACTGGTACAAGGGGCGCGGAGTCCTGGAAGCAGTGCCGCGGCTCATGGGCCAGACACTGGGATTGTTCGCCTTCGGCAACATCGCCCGCTGCACTGCCCGCCGGGCCATGGCATTCGGCCTGCACGTCATTGCGCACGACCCCTACGTCAGCGAACTCACCATGAGCGAAGCGGGCGTGGAACCCGTCGGCTTCACGGAGCTGCTGCAGCGCTCAGATTACCTTTCTGTCCACGCGCCCCTGAACGACGAGACACGGCACCGCTTCGATGCCGCGGCGTTTGCCCAGGTCAAGCCAACGGCGGTACTCGTCAACACGGCGCGGGGACCGATTGTGGATGAGTCGGCGCTGATCGATGCGCTGACCGGCGGCCGGCTCGCCGCCGCCGGACTGGACGTGCTGGAAACCGAACCGGTACGACAGGACAACCCGTTGCTGCAGATGGACAATGTGGTGCTGACCCCGCACGTCGCCTCGGCGACATCCCGCATGCGCCCGGAAACCCGGCGCCGGGTGGGACGCGAGGTGGCGCTGGTGTTGCGCAACCGGTGGCCGCGCAGTTGTGTAAACCCAACCGTTCTGCCCAAGGTTCCGCTTGAGCGCTGGCAACCCTATCCGATGAACCGGGGGCCGAATCGCTAGCGCGCCTGTTTCACCAGATCACTTGCCGAACTTGTGACGCAGGGTATACCAACTCGGATACGGAATCGGCCGCGGGTCCTTCCTGGAGGTCCAGAATCGCACCACCCGGCCGTCGGACAAACGCAGCGCCTTGGCCACCTTCCTGTTCGACAGGCCCTTGCGGTCCATCCACTCGCGAAGCTCTTCCGGAGTTGGCGGATACTTCTTCATCGTCGGTTCGGATGCCGGAACTCTAATCCTACACCACGTTGACCGGTTTGGATGCCGCCTTTGCCCTGCGCAGGCGCAGTCAGCCTGCGAAGTAGTTCCCCGCCATGGCCAGAAGTATGCTCACAACCAACCCCGTCAACGCCTTGAATGCATCGAGACCGACCAGCTTCGCCGTTTCCCTGATGTTGCGGCCCCTGGTCTGCAAGGTCATGGCGACCTCGCGCCCGGCCAGCAGACCGAGGAATACCCAGGTCGTGCTCATGGGCATGTTGCTCCACTCCTTGAAGATCAGGAGGATCGTCCCGTAGACAAAATTGATTATCGCGGCGGAACGGATGTCGCCGGTCATCGTCTTGGTGTTGACGATCTGCTGAATGCGACCGCCGTGCTGATAGAAGATGATGCCCTGCATCACAAGCAACAGCGCGATGGTGGCGATCAACGGCCAGATACCGATCGCTCGCGGGACGAACACATAGATGTTGGCCAGGTCCTGAATCAGCCACTGGCTCCACAGGAAGGCGGTCGTTCCCCACTGCAGCACCACCCAGTGGAAGGCATTGGCTTCGCTCGAGTCCGCGCTGCGGCTGAGGTAGTCCGTCAATTTCCTGAGGGCCAGATAAAGCAGAATCGCCACGATGAATGCAACGCAGTAGCCCGACAGGGACTTGAGCAGCATGGCCTGGATATTGCCGGGGGCAAAGACGCTCAGAACCAGGAAGGTGGTGCTGACGGGCACACCGAAGCGGGTGAGCACCAGCAGGGTAAACGGCGCGAGCACGTGCAGCCACGTCACCCCGCCTTCCGGGGGCGGAAACGCCTCCAGGCGCCCGTAGGCCGGGTCCCCGTCGTTCGCGAACCAGCCATACAGCAGCACGGCAAGTAGAATGCCGCTGGCGAAGATCCAAAGCACCCACCAGGGCCGATGGGCATTGGAGGAGAGGAACGTGCCCAGCGTCTGGATGGAATCGTTGGAGATGACCGAGTAGGCCGCCAGCGCAAAGCCAAGGATCATCAGCATGTCTGGCAGTGGCATGAATTCTCCGAGACCTGGCGCCGGTATCTCTCGATGAGGCATCGGCTCCGCTGCGCCCGCCGCAACGCACCCGGCCGTGGCCAGCCGCTGCCATCCCCGCGCCGACCGTCGGGATACGCGCGGCTGCCGACGGTCGTTTTTCGCGGCGGAGTGTATACAAACCGAACGCGGCCAACCACCGCATTACTGTTTCAATTCGGGCACTCGCGCGACACGGTTATTCGTATTGACGCCCCCGCTGTGCCGTTGCCCGGCACCGGCTGCAATTGCCGAGTAGAATGGGCCTGTTTGCGGCCCTCGGCCCAGGTGTTGGAATTGGCAGACAAGCTGGATTTAGGTTCCAGTGCCCTATGCGGCGTGCGAGTTCGAATCTCGCCCTGGGCACCAGCCCTGACGAGGCAATGCCGCCGACCGGCGAAGGGTATGGCGGCGGGCGCACACTTGGCCCACTGATCGCCCTCATCCCGCGATCATGAGGCTTAAACGGCCCGGGTGGTGAAACGGGTAGACACAAGGGACTTAAAATCCCTCGGCCGCTAGGCCATGCGGGTTCGAGCCCCGCCCCGGGCACCAGGATCGAATATGGAGGCTGAGGTCGGAATCGAACCGGCGTACACGGAGTTGCAGTCCGCTGCATGGCCACTCTGCCACTCAGCCTTGAGGATCCGCATCGACTGCACAGAACGATTGCGCGATGCGGGTGGTGCGGGGGCGAATTCTATCGTCATAACGCCTGGAATCGAAGGGTGCGGGCTAGCGTTTGCGTCTCAGATCGAGTTCCAGCGTCGGCCAGGCGGCGATGAGATAGATACACATCGACCACAGCGTCATGAATGCCGCTACATACAGCAGGACATAGCCCGCAAGCACCCACAGGTTGCGAAGGTCCGGCGCGTTGGCCAGAAGCACCGCGATGGCAATCATTTGCAGCGTGGTCTTCACCTTGCTGATCCGCGTTGCGGCCACAAGACCGCGCCGGTTCATTTCCGCCATCCACTCACGGAGCGCGCTGATGAATATCTCACGGCTGACGATCACGATGCCCGGCAGCGTCAACCAGAGGTTGGCGTGCTGACCGATCAGGAGGATCAGGGCCGTGACGACGATGAGCTTGTCGGCGACCGGGTCGAGAAAAGTGCCGAACCGGGTCGTTTGACCGAGCCTGCGCGCCAGATAGCCGTCCAGCCAGTCGGTGAACGCCGCGAGCGCAAACAACAATCCCGCCCAGAGATACAACGCGCCGCCCGGAGCCAGGTAAGCCAGCGCAAAAACCGGCACCAGCACGATGCGGAGCAGCGTCAACAGATTGGGTAGATTCATCGGTCCATTCTAGTCTCCATGGCGCCGACCAGGCACCCCCCGGCGCCCCTGTTATTCCGCGTGCAGCGCGCCGTATACCTCTTGAGCAAGTCTGCGGCTGATGCCCGGCACCTTGGCGATCTCCTCGAGACTGGCGCCCTTCAATGCCGACAGGCCCCCGAAGTGGGTGAGCAGTTCCCGCCTCCGCTTGGGGCCGACGCCGGTAATGCCATCCAGTTCGGAACGGCGCCGTTGCTTCTGGCGGCGCTGGCGATGCCCGGTAATCGCAAAGCGATGCGCTTCGTCGCGGACATGCTGCAACAGGTGGAACGCATCGGAGCTCGGCTCGATGGCAATCCGGCCCCCCGCCGTAAAGAACCGCTCGAGGCCGGGTTTCCGGCTCGCGCCCTTGGCGATGGCCAGAACCAGCACGTCCTCGACCTGCAGTTCGCCCAACACGTCGTGCGCGCGCCGCAACTGTCCGGGGCCGCCGTCGATCAGCAGGATGCTGGGTAGAACCCCCTCGCCCCGCCTCAGGCGCGTATAGCGCCGCCTGAGCGCCTGTTCCATGGCGCCATAGTCGTCGCCCGGCGCCACGCCGTCTACGTTGAAGCGCCGGTAGTCCGACTTGAGCGGCCCATTGACATCGAATACCACGCACGAAGCCACGGTTTCCTTGCCCATGGTGTGACTGATGTCGAAACACTCCAGCCTCTCCGGCACGTCCTCGAGGTGCAATGCTTCCTGCAGACCCACGAAGCGGGCGTAGACGTTGCGCTTGTCGGCCAGGTAGGAGGCCAGGCTGATTGCCGCGTTGTCCGCGGCGAGTTTGAGCCAGCCGGCCCTTTGCCTTCTCACGGACGAGACCAGGGTCACCTTGCGTCCGGCGAGCCCGGACAGGGCGTCGGCAAGAACCTCGGCGCCCGCGATCGCCTCGGAGGTGATCACGGTTCTCGGCAGATCGCGGTCGCCGCCGGCCAGGTAGTATTGCGAAACGAATGCCGTCAGGAGTTCCGGGCGTTCCAGGCGCAACTCGTTGCGGGGGAACCAGGTGCGTTGCCCCAGCATGCGGCCGGCGCGAATATACATGGCCTGCACGCAGGCCACGCCACCCTCTTCCGCCAGGGCGAAGACATCCACGTCGCCCTCGGAGGCATGCACGTACTGCTGTTCCCGTACGCGGCGCAACTGGGAGATCTGATCGCGAAATTTCGCTGCATGCTCGAATTCCAGTCGCCCGGCCGCGGCTTCCATGCGCCCTTTGAGGGTTTCCAGTACGCGGTCGCTCCGTCCTTGTAGAAACAACACGCTCAAGTCCACATCCTGCCGATACGCCTCCGGGGTCACGAAGCCGACGCACGGGGCGCTGCAACGGTCTATCTGATACTGCAGGCAGGGCCGGGAACGGTTCTTGAAGAAGGTATCGTCACACTGGCGGATACGGAACAGCTTCTGCAGGGCGTTGAGGCTGTCGCGCACCGCGCTCGCCGATGGAAACGGGCCGAAATAGCGCCCGGTCTTCTTGCGGGCGCCCCGGTGAAAGTTCAGGCGCGGGAAGTCGGCATGGTCGGTCAGATAGATGTACGGATACGACTTGTCGTCGCGGAGAACGATATTGTATGGCGGCCGTTCCTGCTTGATGAGGCTTTGTTCCAGCAACAGCGCTTCGGTTTCGCTGTTGGTTGCGGTGATTTCGATATCGTGAATCCTGGCGACGAGGGCCATCGTCTTGCTGGCAAGCCCGGAGGCGCGAAAGTAGCTGGTCACCCGCGGTTTCAGGCTGCGCGCCTTGCCCACATAGAGCGCCTGGCCTTGCTCGCCGAGCATGCGGTAAACGCCGGGTTTGCGGGTCAGGTTGGCAAGAAACGCTTCCGGGTCGAATCTCCGAGTGCCGCTGGCAACCTTCATGGCTGCACTATAGCGCGATTTCAGGACAACCAGAGCTGTCCTGCGGCCGGCCTTCCTGCGAAGCTCCTACCTTGCGTCAACGCCGTTCATCGCTAGCCCCAATAATTCGCGAAAAGATAAAGCAAAAGCCCTTGGACATGCGAAAATGGCGTTGTTAGACAACCAGTTAATGCAGCAAAGGCTTTTGCATGTCACAAGATACCAGCAAACAGAGTGTTTTGTTCGAGGGCCTGTCGAAAAAGGCAGTAATCGCCAAGTTCGACCAGGATCATGCCAGTTCAGACGGGGGTGCAATCCTGCTCAAGGCCTGCGACGAGCGGCTTCAGTTGAGTGAGACGTTGGCGGCGTGCTTGTCGGACGACCGCGAGCAGTCGAAGGTCGCCCATTCCCTGCGGGAGTTGTTTCAGCAGCGTCTGTTCGGCATCGCCTGCGGCTACGCCGATGGCAATGACGCCGCTCGGTTGGCCTGCGATCCGGTGATGAAGTTGCTGACGGGGCGCGATCCGGTCGCCGGCGCGTCATTGGCGTCGCAGCCGACGCTGTCGCGGTTCGAGAACGCGGTCCGGTCGAGGGACTTGGTGCGCTTGTCCGAAGCGTTGGCGGAGACGGTGATTGCCCGCCACAGACGGCGCAAGAAGCGGGTTCGGCGGATCACCATCGATTTGGATCCGACGGTCGATCCGACCCATGGCGGCCAGCAGTTGACGTTCTTCAACGGCTTCTACGACACCTCGTGTTATCTGCCGTTGGCCGGATTCCTGACCTTCGACGATGAGGTGGAGCAGTACTTGTTCTGCTACGTCCTGCGCCCGGGTAACGCGGCGGCCAAGCGAGGCTGTATCGGTGTGTTGAAGCGACTGCTGCCCCGGTTGCGGCGGGCGTTTCCCAAGGCCCGGTTGCGGATCCGCTTGGACGGGGGGTTTTCCGGTCCGGAGTTGTTCGCGTTTTTCGAGGCGAAGCGACTCGACTATGTGGTGGGTATGGCGAAGAACCCGAAGCTGGAGCGTTTGGCCGAACCGCTGATGGCGCAGGTGCGGTCCGATTTCGAAGCCGGGCACACATCGGCCCGCCGCTATGGCGAGTTCGCCTACCGGGCCGGGAGTTGGCCCCAGGAGCGCCGGGTCATCGTCAAGGCCGAGGTGACCACCCATTTCGGCCGGCAACCGAAGGACAACCCACGGTTTCTGATCACCAACCTGAAGACGACGCCGAAACACGTCTACGAGCGGGTGTATTGCGCCCGGGGCGATGCCGAAAATCGTTTGAAGGAACTCAAGCTGGGCCTGGAGATCGACCGCACCAGTTGCACGCGCTTCCTGGCCAACCAGTTCCGCGTTCTGATGACGGCGGCCGCCTATGTGCTGATGCAGGAACTTCGCCTGAAGGCTCGGTGGACGAGCTGTGCGCGCGCTCAGGTCAGCACCTTGCGGCTACGCTTGCTGAAGCTGGGCGCCTGGATCGAAACGTCGGTTCGGCGCATCGTCATCCACCTGCCGCTCGGCACGCCGTTCGCCGACGATTGGCGCCGCATTGCACGCTCGGTCGGCGCGGTTGTGACCTGATCCGATCAGCCCGCCTGGTTTGCTGTACAGACCCGTCGGTCCGCGGCAGCGCTCGCCTCGAATCCGGCGATACCGGCAATGAGCACCAAAAATGCCGATTGATCCGCAAGACAACAGCCCGATCGGCTCCCCATTACCGCATTTCCAACGAATATCCTTTCGTACGGCACCGTTTGAACCTCTACAATCGACGTTCATGAATAGGTGCGGCTAGTGGCTCAATCTGCGTCATGCCATGGCGCACGGCGAGCAGAACGAGTTCGACATCGCTGGAAACACCCAGTTTCTCGAATATTCGATACCGGTAGCTGTTGACCGTTTTCGGCGACAAATGCAGATCGGCGGAGATTTCGCTGACTTTGCGGCAGTTGATGACCATCAGCATGATCTGCATTTCACGTCCCGAGAGCAGATCGAACGGCGAGTCGCTATCGGTGTTGAAGGCTTTTTCCGCGAGTTGCCGGGCAACGTCCGCACACAGATATCGTTTGCCCACATAGACCCTGCGGATCGCCGCATGCAACTCCTCCGGGGTGACGCCCTTGGTGAGATAGCCGGTGGCGCCTGCCTTCAGGGCCTGGATGGGGAACGGATTGGAGGTACAGGCCGTCAACGCGACGATCTTGATGTGCCGATCGATTCGGCGGATGCGCGAAATGGCTTCCAACCCACCGATGCCGGGCATCAGTATGTCCATCAATACGACATTGGGCCTCAGTTTGCGGGCCAGACTGACCCCCTGTTCGGCGCTTTCCGCCTCGCCGACGACCTTGAAGCCCTTGCCTTCCGGCAACATTTTCGCCACCCCCAGCCGAAACAGCCGATGATCGTCGACCAAGAGGATGTTGATCATTGCTCCTCCAATCCAATGGCCTTCCCATTCGGCCGAATCTTAGCAGCGCGTTCGCACCGTACAACGCCCCGAAGCCGATTTCCTTGCCATATTAATGTGATATCCCGATTTTGATATATTCGTGATGTCATCAATGAATGGGGTCAGAGCAATGAATGGGGTCAGAGTAAAATTGCCGAGGCAATTTTACTCTGACCCCATTCATTCGCGAGCGATGCGGGTTGGTTCGATCAGAAGGCCGGAATTTCAGTTTGCGCCCGCCCGAGGATCAGCGCGTGTACGTCCTCCGTGCCTTCGTAGGTGTTTACCGTTTCCAGGTTCATGACATGCCGAATGACGTGATATTCGTCTGAGATACCGTTGGCGCCGTGCATGTCCCTGGACATTCGTGCAATGTCGAGGGCCTTCCTGCAGTTGTTGCGCTTGAGCATCGAGACGTTCTCCACGGCCAGGCGCCTCTCGTCCAGCAGGCGGCCGGCGCGGACGCACCCCTGCAGGCCGAGCGCGACCTCGGTGAGCATGTCGGCGAGTTTTTTCTGAATGAGTTGATTGGCGGCAAGCGGCTTCCCGAACTGGCGGCGCTCCAGGGTGTAGGAACGCGCCGCATGCCAGCAAAACTCGGCGGCCCCCATGGATCCCCAGGCGATGCCGTAGCGCGCCCGGTTCAGGCAGCCGAAGGGTCCGCCCAGGCCTTTCGCATCGGGCAGCAGGTTTTCGGCGGGCACGAAGACATCGTCGAGAACGATCTGCCCGGTCACCGATGCGCGCAGGCTCATCTTGCCGACGATCTTTGGTGTGCTGAGCCCGGCAAATCCCCGTTCGACGACGAAACCCCGGACCACACCGTCGAGCTTCGCCCATAGCACTGCAATGTCGGCGATCGGCGAGTTGGTAATCCACGTCTTGACTCCGCTCAGCACAAAGCCCCCGTCAACGGACTTGGCGCGGGTCGCCATGCCGCCGGGGTCCGAGCCATGGTCCGGTTCCGTGAGACCAAAGCACCCCACCCATTCGCCGGAAGCGAGCCGGGGCAGGTACTTCTCCCGCTGGGCCTCGGATCCGTAGGCATGGATCGGATGCATGACCAGCGAAGACTGTACGCTCATGGCCGAGCGGTAGCCTGAGTCCACCCGTTCGATCTCCCTGGCCATCAATCCGTATGAGACATAGTTCACGTTGGAGCAGCCGTACTTTTCAGGCAGCGTCGCGCCCAACAGCCCCAAATCTCCCATCTCGTTCATGATCTCCCGGTCAAAGGACTCGTTCCGGTTAGCCTCCAGCACACGGGGCATCAGCCGGTCCTGGGCGTATTCCCGGGTGCTGTCCCGAATCATCCGCTCCTCTTCGGTAAGCTGCTCTTCGAGCAGCAGGGGGTCGGACCAGACGAATCGCATTCTCCCGTCAGACATTTTCTACCTCGTGTGGTGTTGGCTTTCGGCCGCGCTTTTCTGCATTCTAACCATCCCGGCAGAACCGCGTTCCCGAAGAATCGCGAAACCGCCGACAGGAATTCATCCGGACCTCGACCATGCGCTTCGTCACTTTCAACGCCAACGGCATACGCGCTCGCCTGCACCAGGTCGCAGCCATCACCGAGTCTCATGCACCGGATGTCATCGCCTTGCAGGAAATCAAGGTGGAAGACGGCTTGTTTCCCGTCGAGACGGTGCAGGCCATGGGGTATGCGCATGCCGTCATTCACGGGCAGAAGGGCCACTACGGCGTCGCCCTGCTATCGAAATGCGAGCCCGAAGACGTGCAATGCGGGTTCCCCTGGCGCGAGGCCGATCAGCAGCGCCGCTTCGTTACCGCCCGCTACGAAATCGGCGGACGGCGCGTAAGAATCATCAACGGCTACTTTCCCCAAGGTGAGAGCCGCGACCATCCGGTCAAGTTTCCCGCCAAGAAGGCCTACTACGAGGATCTGCTGCGCTACCTGCGCGACTGCTGCGATCCCGATGAACCGCTCCTGCTCAGCGGCGATATGAACGTCGCGCCCGAGGATGAGGACATCGGCATCGGCGAGGCAAACCGCAAGCGCTGGCTGCGTGAGGGCAAGACCAGCTTTCTGCCGGAAGAACGGGAGTGGCTGGAAGCGGTGAGGGCATGGGGATTCACCGACGTGTACGTATCCTGGGTCGGCGGCGGCGAGCGGCTGTACAGTTGGTTCGACTACCGCTCGCGGGGTTTCGAGCGCGATCCGAAACGAGGCCTTCGTATCGACCTCATTCTTGCAACCCGGGTTCTCGCCGGCGCCGTCGACGGCTGCGGAATCGACTACGGGATCCGCGGCGGCACGAGGCCTTCCGACCACTGCCCGGTGTGGTGCAGCTTCAAGGCGATGCGGGCTGGAACCAACTGACAATTCGGGATATGCGCGCCGCCGGAACGCGGATGGCGCCACCTGCGTCAAGCGGATTGGCGCATCAGTTCCCGGGAGCAGGCAGAGATACTCTCGCGCAAGCTTACGGCAGCCCGGCGCGCCCCGAGTGCAAACTCGTCCCGATCCGCATACAGGATCGAGCGCGATGCGCTGATCACCAGGCCCTGGCCACGCGCATCCAGACCCGCCTCGAGCACCGCGCGCAGGTCACCCCCCTGGGCGCCCACTCCCGGTACGAGCAACGGTACCGATTCCGCCACGGAACGGATCCGGGCCATGTCTTGGGCATAGGTCGCTCCGGCGACGAGCAGGAGGTTGCCGTGCTCATTCCACTGCGCCACGGCCCTGGCAATGCGCAGATAGACGGGCTCGTCTTCCGGATAGCACTGTAGCCAGGAGTTGCCCGGATTGCTCGTCCGGCAAAGCACGGCCACGCCCCTGTCCCGGAACGCCAGAAAAGGTTCAAGGGATTCCGGACCAAGGTAGGGATTGACGGTGACGATGTCGGCGCCATAGCGCACGTAGGCTTCTTTGGCGTAGAACTCCGCCGTGGCGCCGATATCGCCGCGCTTGGCGTCCAGGATGACCAGGACATCCGGATGGCGCGCGTGAATGTAGGCGATGACTTCAGCCAACTGGTGCTCCGCCCCCGCGGCCGCGAAATGGGCGGCCTGGGGTTTGAAGGCGCAAACCTCACTGGCGGTGGCATCGACGATGCCGCAGCAGAAATCCCTGAAGCCGTTGGGGTTTCCCTGGAACCTGGCGGGCAACCGCCCGGACACCGGGTCCAGGCCCACGCAGAGCAGGGAGTTTTTCGACGTCCATCCGGCCTGCAGCCGTTCCTGGATGGACTCTGCTATGGCAATACCCTCAGATCGCGCGGGCGATCGCCCGGCGGCGAGCCACCTCGCGATCGATATACCTGATCCATTGCTGACAGATGCGCTGGTTGCCAGGGTCTCTGACGCGCCTCGACTCGTTGCGGCAGGAAACGAAGGATTCCTTGGCCCGGCTCAACCCGTCGCGGTTGTATTCGCACATGCCACGCACGATGTAGACGCTCTGAACCTTGCGCAACCCGCCTTTTTTCAGGGCGTTGGAGGAGGCGGTCACGCACATGTCGAAGTTGTCGTTCTCCAGGTAGAGCTGCGACAGGCTCTCGTAGATGCGGCCGTCGTCGGAGAGCCTTCCGGCTTCCTCGAAGACGGGAATCGCCTTGTCGACTTCCTGGCTCAACTGGTAGGCCTGGCCAAGGCTGCGGAGATGCCGGTCGGTGCGCTCGACGATCTTCTCGTCCAGTGCTTTTTGCAGGACCGCCGCCGCCCGGATGGGAGCCTCTTCCTGCATCAGCAGCCCGTACAGCGTCACGAGGTCGGACTGCATCGTCAGGAAACCCGCATCGTAGGCCGCCATCATCGTATAGATCTGCTCTTTCTCCATGCCCTGCTGGCCCTGAATGCCCGCCAGGCTGACCCAGTAAGCGCGTTTCGGAAACTCGCGGATGAGAATCTCCAGAATGTCCATAACCTTGGGCCAGAGTTCCTGTTCGGAATACAGAAAGCTCAGCAATGCCCACCAGTTCTCCTTGACCGGCGTACCTCGACCCTGGGCAACGGCAATCCCCTTTTCGATCTGGTCAGCCGCGTTGCGATAGTCCTCCATCTGGTAGTAGACCTGACCCATGAAGATGTGGGGTTCGGGACCCGGATTGGTGGCCTTGTCCAGCCACAGCCGCATGTATCGCAATGCTTCACTGTAGCGCTCGTAGACGAAATTGAGTTGCGCGAGCGTATACAGCGTCGTCGTTTCCAATCCCTCGGGGACATCTTCGCCCTGCCGTACGACGACTTCGTAGTGGCTGATCGCCTGGCCGTAATCTTCCTTGGAGAAGTAGACGAAGCCGAGCATGTTGTGTATCTGGCCGATCTCGTTGCCGTTGTATCGCCGGCTTCGGTCGAGCATGCCGTTCAGCACACGTATGGCGCCGTCGAGATCCTTCGCGTCGATGAACTCCTGGGCTTCGGCCAGTTTCTTGAAGGTCGCCTCACTCATGGAGGGTACCCGGCGCATCTTCCGGTTCTCCCGGTCTTCCTCCGCCGCCCAGACCTTGGGTCCCCCGACCGGCCCGAACTGGAGGGCCGGAACCAGGAACAGTACCGTGGTCAATACCGCTCCGATTCGCAGCAACGCTTTCATGACAGCCTACCCGTCCTGGAGTTCAAAGGTAATGCGGTTGCGCACGCCCGCCACATCGATCGGCTCGCCGTTAACGACTTTCGGCTTGTACTTGAACTTGAGCGCCGCGCCCATGGCGGCCCGGTCAAAGATGCCCGGCGGCTTGGACTCGATCACTACCGGGTTGCGAACCGCGCCGGTCTTGGTCACCACGAATTCCAGCAGCACGTAGCCCTCGATACCGCGGGTTTGGGCGCGTCTGGGATATACCGGGGCCACCTTTACGATCGGCAGGTACTCCCCATCGGAACTGAACCCGCCGGTGCCGCCGATATTCAGGTCCAACTGGACGTCGACCGCCCCGATCTCGACGCCCTGGGAAATATTGCTGGCGTCGAACTGGGGCTTGGGCATGTCGGGGGGCGGTTCATCCGGCGGCGGCGGCGGCGTCGGCTTGCGCCGCTTTATCTGAATGTCGATATCTTCTTCGACACGCACGAAATCGACGATCTTGCCGGTAATACTCTCATCGAACGGACTCTTGTCGCTCTTGATGAGCGCCTGCATCAGAAGAAAGAGGAAAAAGGTGGCTACCGCACCCAATCCGACACCGAAAACAACCCGCAATAACATGTCACGCCTCCGTCGAAACGGCCACCTGGGTCAGTCCCGCGCCCCTGGCTGCCGTCAACACCGCTTTCAACAGTTCGTACCTGGCCCCCTTGTCCGCTTGAATGACCAGGCCTCCCTTCGGGTTTTCCGCATGCAGCCGCTCGATGTGAGAGCGCACCGCCGCGGGGTCGACCCGCCGCTTGTCGATCCAGATCTCGCCGTTCTCGCCGATGGCGACCAATACGCTCACCGTCGGCTTCTGTTCCGCCGTTGCCGCTTCCGGCCGCAGCACATCTATGCCGGCCTGCTTGATGAACGTGGCGGTCACGATGAAAAAGATCAACATGATGAACACCACGTCGAGCATGGGGGTCAGGTTGATATCAGAATCATCGTCGGTGCGTGTAAACCGGCTTCCCTTGCGCGCCATTTCCCTCTACTCCCTTCTGCTCCGCCGCCACCGCTCAGTGGTCGGTGGTGAGATGCTGTTCGAACACCTCGACCTCGAAATCCACTTTCCGTTTCACCAGCGTACTGCCCATCAGGCCCGACAGCGAAGCGATCATGCCCGACATGGTGGGTATGGTCGCCATCGACACGCCGGCCGCCATGGACCGCGCATTGCCGCCCTGGGTCGCCATGGCATCGAATACGTTGATCATGCCCGTCACGGTACCCAGCAAACCCAGAAGCGGGCAAAGCGTCACGCAGGTCTGAATGAGCGGCAGGGTGCCCGTGACCTTGTCCGATGTCTCGGAAATCATCCGGTCGCGAATCTGATGGGCGCTCCAGGAACGCCTTTCCGGCCGGTTTTCCCATTCATCGGTCGCCGTCCGGATGACGCGCTTGTGTTCGGAATTGAAATACCAGAGCCGCTCGAAGATGAGCGTCCACATCAGGAACGTCAGGGCGGCAATCAGAAACAATACGTTGCCGCCCTGTTCCATGAACTGGACGATGGCCAGATAGGCGTCACCCAACATGGCGTCTGCCTACGCCAGAGCCTGACCCGATCGCTCGGCGTGGTCGGCGATGATGCCCTGGGTCTGTTCCTCGAGCACGTGAATCACCGAGCGGCTGCGCTGCGCGACGAGCGCGTGCAGCAGCGTCATGGGAATGGCGACGCAAAGCCCGAGCACCGTCGTCATGAGCGCCGTCGAAATACCGCCGGCCATCGTCTTCGGATCGCCCGTGCCGAACAGGGTGATCGCCTGGAAGGTCAGGATCATCCCGATTACGGTGCCCAGCAGTCCGAGCAGCGGCGCCACCACGGAGATCACCTGAATCAGCGTGATGTTCCTTGTTATTCCGGGGGTTTCGCCCAATATCGCCTCGCCGAGCTTCAGTTCCAGGGTCTCCACATCCACCGCCCTGTTCTCGTGGTAGACGTTCAGCACTCGGCCGAGCGGGTTGCTGTCGCTGACCGTGTCGGAGCGCTTCTGTGCATTGACCTTGGCGCTGGTGATGGAGAGCGTCACCAGACGCTCAATGGCAAGCAGCACCCCGATGATGCCGCCGAGTATGATCACGGCGCCGACATAGCCGCCCTGGCCGTCACAGAACGGCAGGTAGCATTCGCCCTTGGTTATGCCGCCGAAGAAGGAGCCGACCCGCTCGCCGACCGTTGCCGCCTGAATGAGCAGGGACAGGAGCGAACCCCGTGTCGGATCGATGGCCAGCCCCACCACCTCGCCGGACGTCGCTTCTTCCACGTCTTCAACCGTATTCGTGAAGCGCGCGGCGGGCTGCCGCGCAAGTTCCACCAGCGAACCGTCATCCGTGTCGTATCTGAGATATTCCCCGTCGCCGAGGAGCGCGAAGGCTCCCACGCGAATGATGTCGGCCTCCTTCTCTTCCCCGCTCAACATGGCGATCGTACCGGGGAACCGGCTGATACGGGCGGACTCGGTCATCTCCCGCTGCAATTCATACCACAGCGTCTCCATTTCATCGATGGTTGCGAGTTGGCTTGCCGTTCCCATCTTGGCGGCCAGATCACCCAGCCACTCGCCGCGGCGCGGATATTGCGCCGATATCAGCGAACCCTGGAATACCCCCCGCGTATCCCCCGCCACCTGCTGGAGAACGCCGAACAGTTCGCGCAGGGAACCCAGCCGGCGATCGAGTTGTTCCTGCAGGTCGAGGAGCCTGATCTCGTTTTCTTCGAACTGGGTTTCGAGGCGGTCGGAGCGCCGTTCCTCGGAGCGCCGCTCGGCCTCCGCACCGGCCAGCAACTCGGCCTGCGCCGTCTTGTCGTTCTGAAAACGCCGTTCGCGCTGAACATGTTCCCGGGATTCGACGACGCGCCGGTCCTCGACGTTGCGCAGCAACTCATCGAGGGTATCCGCCTCGACCGGCTGAGTATCCGCCGCCGCCGACCCTTCCTGAGCCAATGCCAGGGGTGCGGCAATGAGGAGGCCGCCCAGGGCGAGAATTCTGCGAAGATCAATCATGACGGTTACGCCTCCGGGCCGGTGATGGGCAGGGTCAACATATCGACGGAGAGCTGTTTGCGGGCCATGCGGATACCGTTTCTCACCGGCGTCGTGTACTCGTCGCCAATCGGCTCCCAGGCCCTGGATGCCTGATTCCACATACCCGTTTCCTCACCGTCCGGGGTCTGGTAGACGAGGCTCACGCGCCCCACCTTGAGCACGTCGACCTTCCGGTCAACTGCTTCGATCTCGATCGTGTCGGCGTAGGCCTCCATCGTGCGGCCGTATTCGTTCTCGATCTGAAACGCCCGCAACACCTGGGAAAACTTCTCGGAAACGGCCACATCGGCCCGATCCATCATGTCACGGAGCTGGTCGATGCGGTTGTAGCGCTCATCGAGCAGAAACGGCAGGTCGAGACTGACGAACTGATCGAGACCTTCGATCATGCGCAGCATCAGGGGCGTGATCTGCCTTTCGATGATCGTCACTTCATCGATGGACCGGGCCAGTTGCGACATTTCCTGCTTCTGGCTGGATATCTGCTTCTCAAGCTGCCGGTTGTAGACCCGCAGCCCTTCGATCTGCTTGAGCACCATCTTGTACTGGTTCAGCAGTTGGCGCGTTTCTTCCGTGAGCGCATCGATCTTCGCCTGTGAGGTCTTGGCCTGCTGATTGATCCGCTCGGCCACCTGGTAGATATCCGCCAGCGTGGCCGCCGACGCCGTGCCGCTCAACCCGGCGGCCAGCAACAGCGAAAACGTTGAGAGCCAGAGAGTCATTCGATTTTTCATACGAGTTCCTGCAGGAATGTTTGGTTGCAGCCCGATAAGTCTGCCTGTTTGACGGGACCATCGCCCGGCAGCCGTCAAGGCGTTCCGGCGATAGGCGCCTC
Organism: Candidatus Azophilus sp.; assembly: GCA_965220425.1. Taxonomy (GTDB): domain Bacteria; phylum Pseudomonadota; class Gammaproteobacteria; order Pseudomonadales; family Azotimanducaceae; genus Azophilus. The sequence continues at coordinate 3,348,267 of OZ244830.1, forward strand.
CCCCGCTGTAGTTGCGCGAAGCATCAACATACACGTTCAGGATGTCAAGATTCAACATGACCCCAGGGCGATGCGGCGGCATCAGCCGAGATTGTCGGCGAAGAACGCAAGGGTACGCTCCCGGGCAAGCGCGGCGCTCGGCGCATCGAAACTTCCCCGGTGGTCACAGTTGAACCCGTGGTCGGCGTTGTAGACATAGACCGGCACCTCGGGCCGGGCGGCCCTGACCTTGTCCACGTCCGTCATGGGAATGTGTGGATCGAGTTCGCCGAAATGCATGATCACCGGACACTTCGGGGTGCGCCCGGCCTCTCCGGCAATGCCGCCACCGTAGTAGCAGGAAGCGGCGGTGACCCCGTCGAGTTCGCAGGCCGAGAGCCAGGTGAGCAACCCGCCGAAACAGTATCCGACGACACCCACCCTGCCGTACTGCGATGCACGATCGATCGCCGCCTGCAGGTCCGCCAGCGTGTTCGGCATCTCCAGCTCCTGAAACGCCAGTTCGATTCCCCGACCCATATCGGCTTCCGTATAGCCGAGTTCCACGTCGGGCTCGACCCGGTCGAAAATCTGCGGAGCCACGACCGCGTAGCCTTCGCCGGCATATCCGTCCGCCACCTCACGGATGTGGCCGTTGACGCCGAATACCTCCTGAATGACCACCAGCGCGGCCCTCGGTTGACCGCCGGACATCGCCTCGTACGCGGCGAATTCGAAACCGTCCGCCGAATTCAATCGTATTTTCGTTCCCATCGTTCACCTCCTCGCATCGAGCCACTTTGTAACACACACCGCAGTCGTCTACCACGGGCATTCGGGGCGTCCACAATGCAGATGCGCCATGCCCGGCGCCGGCTCCGCAAGACCCCGAAAGTCAACCGATCGCTGTTGCAGCATTCATGAAACTGTAATAATCCGCTCTCAAACTGCCGCTGCGGCAAGCTTCAGACCCTGTAGCGCGCGTGACATCCAAACGCGGTCGAACGATGCAAACAGGCCATGACATTTCGATGTGACAAGACTCATACCCGCCCGGCGAACGCCATGAATAATTCGGTCCTGATCGTAGAGGATGAACAGGAAATCAGGGAGATGCTCGGCTTCGCCCTGTCGCGTAACGGCTTCGAGGTCGGTGCAGCCGCGAGCGCGGAGGAAGCGCTCGAGCAGCTCGAGGGGCCCCTGCCGTCGCTCTTGATCATCGACTGGATGCTGCCGCGCATGAGCGGCATCGACCTGGCCCGCCGGTTGCGCAACGATGAGCACACCGCCGGGCTGCCGATGATCATGCTGACCGCCCGCGGCGAGGAGACGGACAAGCTCAAGAGCTTCGACTCGGGCATTGACGACTACATCACCAAGCCCTTCTCGCCAAGGGAACTCGTCGCCCGCATGCGGGCACTGTTGCGCCGGACGGGAACCCCGGACGACGGCATCCTGCGCGCCGGGGATATGGAACTGGACCTCAACTCACACAAGCTGCTGGTTCGGGGCGCCGCGGTCAAGATCGGGCCGACGGATTTCCGTCTGCTGGAACTCTTCATGCACAACCCGGACCGGGCCTTCGGCAGGTCCCAATTGCTCGACCGGGTCTGGGGCCGCAGTATCTATGTCGAGGAACGCACCGTGGACGTCCACGTACTGCGCCTGCGCAATATCTTGAAGCCCTGGGGCCTCGACAAGCTGATTCAGACCGTGCGGGGGGTCGGCTACCGGTTCAGCCCATCGGGTTGATACCCGTTTTTCATCGTCGGTCAGCGCCGGGCGAACGGCGTCCGGACAAGGTGATGCCCACCGTCGAGAATCAGGGTTTCCCCGGTCACGATGCCCGCACCCGAAAGAAAGTACAGAATCGCTTCCGCAACCGTATCCGCCGTAGCCGTCTGTCGCAACGGGACATTATTCTCGAGGAATGACTTGACGCGTTCGTAGGTGTCGGCGCCGAGACCTTGCGCAAGCCATTCTCCCTGAATGAAGCCCGGACAAACCGTGTTGACCCGGATTTCCGGCCCGAGCACCCGGGCGAGCGACAACCCGAGCGTGATCAGGGCTCCTTTCGAGGTGGCATAGGCAATGGAACTGCCGATCCCCATGAGCCCGGCCACGGAGGCGACGTTGACAATGCTGCCCCGCCCTCCCCGCCGCATCAACGGCGCAGCCGCCCGGGTCATCTGGTAGGGGCCGACCAGGTTGACGCTGTAGATATCGAGAAAGTCCTGTCCGCTCAGGCCATCCAGGTTCTCATGCGCACAGAATTTGGTGGTGCCCGCATTGTTGACGAGTCCGTCGAGCCGGCCCCAGCGCGACTCGGCGGCAGCCACCAGGGCGCGGCAGTCTTCATCGACCGATACGTCGGCGCGGATCGCCTCGGTTTCCACACCGAACTCCCGGCAAGCCGCCGCAACCGATTCGGCGCCGTCCGCGTTGCTCGAGTAGTTGACCACCACGTTGCAGCCCAGTTCCGCCAGGTGCCGGGCACAGGCCGCCCCGACTCCCGAAGAAGATCCCGTGACGATCACCACCCCTTCCTGCAAGTCAATCATGGCGTCCTCCCTGGTTCAGCCCACCAACGACACCGGAATCCAACGGCGGTCCTAGTGGTCCAACCACCTGGAAATGAGCGGTCAGTGACCGCCGGAACGTTCCGCGCAAGGCGCGGTCGCGCAGATGTAGCCCGCCTACTTCAAGCGGCCGCAACGCCGCGCGGGGCGTTCCGGCGGCCACCCGCAGGGCGCGCCCACAAGCGCCCATCTGCTTTGTTGTCGGCTCTTGACGTATGCTGGATACGTCCGCGAGCCGACGCCGCGCATCTGGACGCTTGTGGACGCGCTGACCGCTCATTTCTAGGTGGTTGGACCACTAGTGGTCCAACCACCCGGTTCGGATTGTCGATGATGTCCCGGTAGCAATCGCAGAACCGACAGGCCGGTTTTCAGATCCGCTACCGGTTCGCTAGTATTCGCGGCTTTCGCGTGGCCGTCAAAAATGAATGGGATCCAGGCTGTAATCTGGGACTTCGGCGGGGTTTTGACCAGCTCGCCATTCGATGCCTTCAACCGCTATGAAGCCGGGCACGGCCTTCCGCAGGATTTCATCCGTTCGATCAATGCGACGAATCCGGAATCGAATGCCTGGGCGCGCTTCGAATCCTCCACCGTCACCCTGGAGGAGTTCGACCGGCTGTTCGAGGCGGAGTCCCGCACCCGAGGTTATCCCGTGCCGGGCAGGCGCGTCGTCGAAATGCTGAGCGGGCCGTTGCGGCCGCGGATGGTGGAAGCGCTCAGACGCTGCAAGGAGGCCTTTACCGTCGCCTGCATCACCAACAACATGAAAACGGGCCTCGGCCCGTCCAGGGCGGGCGCCTTTACCCGCCGGGAGGAAACCGAGCGAGTGATGGCGCTGTTCGATCTCATCGTCGAGTCGAGCGTCGAAGGCATCCGCAAGCCCGACCCGCGCATCTACGAACTCACCTGCTCCAGGCTGAGGGTGGCGCCCGATGCCTGTGTCTTTCTCGACGACCTCGGCATCAACCTGAAGCCGGCACGGGCGCTCGGCATGCATACGATCAAGGTGCTGTCCGAGGATCAGGCGATTGCGGAACTGCAAGCGGTGACGGGTTTGTCGCTCGGCTGACGAATTGATGCCTTTTCATGGAACAAATCGTGTTTGCGAGAAAAATCCTGTCGGCTGACAGTCTGGGCACCGGCCGCCGAGCCGGCTTGCGGCGGGGGTCAGCCGCCCTCGATACGCGGCATGAAGAAGACTTCGCTGGCCGGCTCGACCGGCTCCAGGAAGGCATCCTGGTAGATCTGGCCATCGATGGCGACCGCCGACTTCGACAGCCGCTCACCGATGCCGGGCCACCGCGCCTCGAGCTTGTCCACGAGTTCGCGGTAGTTCTCCGCGATTACCTCCGCCTCGCGCTGCCCACCGGTAGCGCCCAACAGGTGGTCGGGAAAGACGACCTTCGCCATACGGGATCAGGAAGCCTCCGTCCTCAATGACGCTCCAGGGCCGCGACGATGCGCGGCGGCGACAGCGGCAGATCGTTGATGCGTACGCCGGTCGCATCCCGCACTGCATTGGCCGCAACAGCGAGGGGCGCCACGATCGGCGTCTCGCCCACGCCGCGAACGCCGTACGGATGGCTGGGATTGGGCACTTCGACGATGTGCGTGTCGATCATCGGCAGATCGGAAGCCACCGGCATCCGGTAATCGAGGAAGCCGGCGTTTTCCATCACGCCGTCGGCATCGTAGATGTATTCCTCGTTGAGCGCCCAGCCCAGGCCTTGGGCAGCGCCGCCCTGCATCTGGCCTTCCACGTAGTCCGGGTGGATGGCCCGGCCGGCATCCTGAACCGCCGTAAACGACAGCACATCCACCTTGCCTGTTTCCTCGTCTACCCTGAGGTCCGCGAAATTGACCGAAAAACTCGCCCCGGCGCCCTGCGCGTTGAGCGATGCACGGCCGAGAATGGGCCCGCCGGTCTTCGGCGCACTGGCGGCAATGTCGGCAAGGCTCATGGGCGTCACGTCGGCATTGACGCCGGGCGCCGGAACCGCCTGGCCGTCCCGCCACTCCACCTGGTCTTCATCGACACCCCAGGTCGCGGCCACCCGCGCCTTGCATTGCCCGATGATGTCTTCGCAGGCACGTACCACGGCAAGCCCCGTCGCGAAAGTCGTGCGGCTGCCGCCGGTGACGTTGCAGAAGCCCGTGCTTTCCGTGTCGCCGATGTAGGCCTTGACCCGTTCGTAGGGAACGCCGAGCGTTTCCGCCGCCATCAGGCACATCGAGGCCCGCGAGCCGCCGATATCGGGATTGCCTTCCATGACGATGACGGTGCCGTCCTCGTTGATGCGCACCTCGGCACTGGACTGCATGCCGATGTTGAACCAGAACCCGGCGGCAACGCCGCGCCCGGCGCCCTCCGGTACGGGCGCCTTGTAGTTCGGGTGTTCCCTGGCCGCTTCGATGCATGCCTTGAAGCCGATGGCCGGAAATTTCGGCCCATACGGCGCCTGGGTACCCTCATCGGCCGCGTTCTTCATGCGCAGGTCGAGCGGGTCCATATCCAGTTGCCGGGCAATATCGTCCAGGGCCACTTCCATGGCGTGCATGGCCTGGGGGGCGCCCGGCGCGCGGTAGGCAGCCACCTTGGGCTTGTTGACCAGCACATCGTGGGCCACCACCAGGAAGTTCTCCAGGTTGTAGGGCGCGAAGATCGACATGGCTCCGGGTATCGTCGGGGCGCCGGCAAAGGCGCCGGCTTCGTAGGCGAGCCATGCCTTGGCGGCCGTGATGCCGCCGTCGCGCTTCGCCCCCACCTTCACCCGGCACACGGTACCGGAGGTCGGCCCGGTGGCCCGGAACACTTCTTCGCGAGTCATGACCATCTTCACGGGCCTTCCCGCATGCTTGGACAGCACGATCGCAACCGGCTCGAGGTAGACGACGGTCTTGCCGCCGAATCCGCCGCCGATCTCGCTCGCGATAAATTTGAGGTCGCCGATCTTCCAGTCAAGGATCCGGGCGGTCGAGGCGCGGAAGTCGAAATGTCCCTGGGTGCAACACCAGACCGTCGCCTTGCCTTCCTCGTTCACGGTGGCGGTGCAGGCATGGGGCTCGATATAACCCTGGTGCGCCATGGGGATGCGGTATTCGCCCTCGACAATCAGGTCGGCCTGTTCGAAGCCTTCGTCCACGTTGCCCCGAGCCAGGCTCATCACCGAGGCGATGTTGCTTGGCTTGTCCGGTTTTTCCGGCAGGTTCTTGGTGAAACAGTTCTCATCGAGCAACGGGGAACTGTCCTGCATGGCCTCGAGCACATCGAGTACCGGCGGGAGTACCTCGTATTGCACTTCGATCGCATCGAGCGCCCGCTCGGCCAACTCAAGCGATGTCGCCGCCACCGCGGCCACCGCGTGGCCGTGGTAGAGAGCCTTGTCCCGGGCCATGATGTTCTTGGCGGTGTCGGCAATATCGTCGCCGCCTTCGCCGCCAAGCACCTCGCCGCTAGCCACCGCGGGAAAGTCCTCCCCGGACACCGCCGCGTACACGCCATCCATCGCCAGGGCGCCGGAGGTGTCCACGCCCTTGATGCGCGCATGGGCATGGGGGCTGCGCAGTATCTTTCCATGCAGCATGTTCGGCATGTTCTGGTCGGCGCCGAACTGGGCGCGGCCCGTAACCTTGTCCACGCCATCCGGCCGTACCGGACGAGTCCCGATGTATTTGAAATCGATCGCTTCAGCCACGAAGCACCTCCTTGATTTAAGCCTGATAAGCCAGTTGTTTGGCCGCATCCTGAACGGCCCTGACGATCTTGTCGTAACCCGTGCAGCGGCACAGGTTGCCGGCCAGCCAGTAACGAATGGTTTCCTCGTCCGGATCCGGGTCGCGGTCGAGCAGCGACTTGGCCGCGACGATGAAGCCGGGTGTACAGATTCCGCACTGCAATGCCGCGTGCTCGAGGAACTTTTCCTGCAAGGGGTGCAGGCCGCCGTCGCCGGCAATGCCTTCGATCGTCGTCACCTCGACGCCCTGGGCCTCCGCGGCGAACACCAGGCAGGAACAGACCAGCCGGTCGTCGATCAATACGGAGCAGGCGCCGCAGTCGCCGGTGCCGCAACCTTCCTTCGTCCCCTGCCTGCCGACGATTTCGCGCAAGGCATCGAGCAGCGTCTGCTGCGGTGAGCACAGAAACTCGACGGATTCGCCGTTGATACTGGTCTGTACATGCATCTTGGTCATATCGGTAAATCTCCTCGGGCCAGGGCCCTGTCCCGGGCAATGGCGCCGGCGCGGCGACACAGCACGGCCACCACCTTGAGCCGGTATTCGACAGTGCCGCGCTTGTCGGAGATCGGCGTAGAAGCCGCGGTGCACGCCTCCCCGGCCGCCGCAAGCGCCGCGTCGTCCACCCGGCTGCCCACGAGCGCCTCCGCGGCCGCGGGGACGATCAACGGCGTCGGGGCGACCGCACCGATACCCACACAGGCGGCAGTGCATACGCCGTCTCCGCCCAGGGTCAGGCTGACACCCGCGCCGGCAACGGCGATATCCATCTCGGTGCGGGGAATGAAACGCAGGTAGGCATCGCCGGTGTTGGGCGCCGGGCGGGGAAACTTGAGCCCGAGCAGGAATTCCCCCGCTTGCAGGGCATTGGTCCCGACGCCGGTGCAGAAATGCTCCACCGGCAAGTTCCGCTGCCCGCCAGGGCCCGCGATGACACAGATGCCCCGGTTGGCGATCATGGCGGGAATGGTGTCCGCGGCGGGCGAAGCGTTGCACAGGTTTCCGCCGAGGGTCGCGCGGCCCTGGATCTGGGTTGAGCCGATCAGGTACGCGGACTCCATGAGACCAGGGAACAGCCGCTTGAGTTCGTCGTTTTCGTCGAGTACGGCGCTTACGATCGCAGCCCCGATGTAAATGTCGTCGCCTCCCAGATCCAGGCGATTGGTTTCATCGAGGTGCTTGATGTCGACGATGGTGCGCGGCGCCCTGTCGGGTCCGCGCATCTGGACGATGAGGTCGGTACCGCCCGCGAGTACCTGAGCCCGCCGGCCATTGCTCGCATGTTCCTCAAGAATGTCCACCGTGTCGTCAATGCTCAAAGGGGCGGCATAGGCGTACTCCGCCATGGGTCCTCCGTTCGGGTCCGTTGCAGAAGGATCGGGTCGATCGGCGCACAATCTACCAGAATCCGCCGGAGTGAAGCCAGCTTGATGCACGTTATAATCGCCCGGTGAACCCCGCCAGCGAACGACGATACCGGCGCCACCTCGAGGCGCTCGCGCCGCGATGGTCGGCAGCCCTCGAAGCCGGGAGTTTCGATGCGGTCATGGTGGCGGCCGGCGCACCCCGGAATTACCTGTTCGACGACGACGCTCCGGTCTTCCGGCCGAATCCGCATTTCGCGCTGTGGTTTCCCAATGGCCGCTGCGAACATGCCCTCCTGCTGTTGGCGCCGGGCGAGCGCCCCAGGCTGTTTTTCCTTCAGCCAGCCGACTACTGGCATCTGCCACAGCAGGCTCCGGACTGGGCGGCCACCTACTTCGATCTCGCCGTGTTTTCGGAGGTGGAGGCTCTTCGTGCAGCCGCCCGAGACGCCGCGGCAAACCTGGGCGATCTTGCCTGCATCGGTGAAGACCCTGCGTTCGACGGCTACGTCACGAATCCGCCCAGGCTCGTCGATCGCCTGCACTATCAGCGGGCACGCAAGACCGAATTCGAGATCGACTGCATCCGCAGAGCCACCGAATCGGGCGTGGCCGGCCACCTCGCGGCTCGCGACGCATTCTTCTCCGGCGCTTCCGAACTCGGTATTCTGCGCGCCTTTCTCGCCGCCTCCGGCCAGACGGAAGCCGAGTTGCCCTACGCCTGCATCATCGCCCAGAACGAGCACGCGGCAACCCTGCACTACCAGTACTACGATCGCGCGCCGCCGGCGGCGCGGCACAGTTTCCTGATCGATGCCGGCGCTCGCCGGCGCGGCTATGCATCCGACATCACCCGTACCTATACCGCCACCGAGGGCGATGACTTCGGCGCTCTGATCGACGCTCTCGATGCCACCCAGCAGGCATTGATCGAAACCATTCGGCCGGGGATCGGATACCTCGCACTGCACGTCGACATGCACAGACGCCTGTGCGACCTCCTCGTCGAGTTCAACCTGGTCCGTTGCACCGCGGAGGCGGCATTCGATCTGGGGATATCGAGAACCTTCCTGCCCCACGGGCTCGGCCACCTGCTCGGGTTGCAGGTTCACGATGTCGGCGGCCTCCAGGCCGGGCCCGATGGCGAACTGTCGCCGCCGCCATCCGAATACGCCGCCCTGCGGCTGACACGCACCACGGCGGCGGGCATGGTCTTCACGGTCGAGCCCGGCCTTTACCTGATCCCGATGCTCCTCGACGAATTGCGCTCGAGCGACGCCGGAGCGGAGGTAAACTGGTCCGCTGTCGAGTCGCTCGCCCCCTGTGGCGGTATCCGCGTCGAAGACAACGTCCTGGTCACCGAGACCGGGACCCGTAACTTCACCCGGGAAGCGTTCGCTGCCGCCGGGTCGTCATGAAGGCACGGCTCACCGCCGAGCGGCTGTTCAGCAATCCCCCCCTTGGCGGCGATGCTCCCCGGGACATCCGCGTGTCGCCGGACGGGCGCTTCGCGAGCTTTCTCAGGATCGCCGGCGACGACCGCGAGCGCCTGGACCTGTGGGGAGCGGACCTCGCAACCGGGCGGCTCGAGTGCTGGCTTGCGGCCATCGACCTGCCCGCCGCGGAGGCCGGCGCCGCGGAGCGAAACGAACGCGAACGCAAACGGCTGTTCGGCCACGGGATAACCAGCCACGCCTGGAGCGCGGACAGCCGTGCGCTGCTCATCGAGGCGGGCGGCGCAGGCTACCTGCTCGACGCCAGGTCCCGGTCGACCCGTCGGGTAACACCGGCGGGCCCTGGCTACGCAGATATCCGGCTTTCCCCCGGCAGCCGGTTCCTCAGCTATGTCAGAGACCGCAGCCTCTACCATCTGCACCTCGAAAGCGGCATCGAGCGCGTCATTGCCCGGTCGGACCATGCAACCATCAGTTTCGGTAGCGCGGATTTTCTGGCCCAGGAAGAAATGGACCGTTTCGACGGGCACTGGTGGAACCCGGGGGAAGATGTCGTTGCCTTTACCCGCGTCGATGTCTCGCCGGTTGCATCGATCCGGCGCTTCGGCGCGCGCGAACTGGAGACCGTCGAGCAGCGCTATCCTTTCGCCGGCGCGAACAATCCGGTCGTCAAGCTCGGCTGGTACAACCTGAACTCCGGGCAGACTGGCTGGCTCGATTACGCCGACGACCCGGACGACTACCTGGCGCGCGTCGATTTCGCGGGCGGGGATCTCGTAGTCGGAGTGCAGAACCGCGCGCAGCATCGCCTGCGGGTCAAGATCGCCACCCCCGGGCATGCGGTTGCCCGGCTGCTGTTCGAGGAGACCTCCGAGACCTGGATAAACCTGAACGACAATTTCACCCGGATCGGCGAGGCGGACTACCTGTGGACATCGGAACAGGATGGTTTCAGCCACCTTTACCGTCATCGCCAGGGAAAACTGCGGCAACTCACCCATGGCGCCGGACAGTTGGAAAAAGTACTGCATGCGAATGGCGAACGGGCCCTGGTGACAGGCTGGTTCGAGAAACCGACCGAGCGGCGCCTTTACAGGGTTGCCCTCGACTCGGGTGACGTGCAACCGCTCACCTCGTCCGGCTGGCACGACATTTCCGTAAGCAAGGACGGCGAGACGCTGTTCGATTACTGGAGCGACCTTGCCAGTCCCGGGGAAATCCGGGTCGGCCGGCTGAATGCTCCACTGAAGCGCCTCGGCGAGCCCCTGATCGACAGCAGCCATCCCTACTACGAGTACCTGGCGAGTCACGCGACACCAACGCTGGGCGCCCTTGAGGCCGAGGACGGCCAGGCGCTGCACTATCGCCTGACCCGGCCACGGATCGATGCCGGTCCGGCCCCCGAATCCGGGTTTCCGCTGATCGTCTGGGTATACGGCGGGCCGGGGGTCCAGATTGCCCGCAACGCCTGGCCGCCCCTGATCCTGCAGTTGTTTGCCGGGAATGGCTTCGGTGTGCTGGAACTCGACAACAGGGGCAGCGCCGGCCGCGGGCGCGCCTTCGAGGCGCCCCTGTTCCGGCGCCTGGGCGAGACGGAGGTCCGCGACCAGGTCGCGGGCGCCCGCTATGCCGCCGGTCTCGACTGGGTCGACGGGGATCGGATCGGCGTAATCGGCCACAGCTACGGCGGCTACATGACGCTGATGTGTCTTGCCAAGGCTCCGGAAGTATTCCGGGCCGGCGTGAGCGGGGCGCCGGTCACGGATTGGCGGCTGTACGACACGCACTACACCGAGCGCTACCTGGGTCACCCCGACGACAATCCCGAAGGTTACAGCGCCAGTTCCGTCTTTCCCTGGCTCGACGGTCTACGCGGTAGACTGTTGATCATGCACGGCATGGCCGACGACAACGTAATCTTTGCCCATACCCTGAAACTGCAGCGCGCGCTGCAGCAACGGCACATTCCATTCGAACTGATGACTTACCCGGGGTCGAAGCATGGCCTTAAGGAACGCGATGTCTCCATTCACCGGTTCAATCTGATCCTGGACTTCTTCAGGAGAAACTTGTGACCGTCAGGGTACGCCGAGCGACCGTCGAGGATGCCGCCACGATCGCCGGCTTCAGCCTCGCCATGGCACGGGAGAGCGAAGCCAGGGCGTTGCACGCCACGTTATTGGAAAGAGGAGTGGATCATGTACTGCGCGAGCCCCGTGACGGCTTCTATCTGGTGGCTGAAATCGACGGCGCGGCGGCTGGCTGCCTGATGGTGACCTACGAGTGGAGCGACTGGCGCAATGGACGCTTCTGGTGGATCCAGAGCGTCTACGTGCTGCCGCAATTCCGCCGCGGCGGCGTTTATTCCCGGATGCACGCCCATGTTCGCGATGCAGCGCGTGCCGATGGCAATGCCCGCGGACTCAGGCTCTATGTCGAGAAGAACAACACCGGCGCCAAGGCCACTTACCGCAATCTCGGCATGAAGGAGACCGATTACCGGCTCTACGAAGAGGAGTTCGGCCGCAGCTCCGGAAGTTCGTGAGCGATGCCGGCTGGCAGCCCGTTTGCCGTGGCTCGCGAGTTGTAATCTCTTTTGGGGAGAGTGTGGGAAGCGTCGCCGGATGGGGCCGCTACATCGTGTGAGTCCGGCGTTCCGAACCCACCGCGCCGGCCAGGCAGGTTTCGATTTTTCCACGCACTGCATCGCTGTCCGCACCGAACCCGATCCCTACGCCGGCGGCTCGATTTCCCTGAGCGCCTCGGGGCGTGATCCAGACGACCGTTCCCACCCCCCGAAGCGGTTCGGGCTCGTGCATCAGGTCCAATGAGATGCAAACGTCTTCGCCGAGCGAAAGGTCTGAGTCCGTGGGTATGAACAACGCGCCGTCTTTCACGAACGGCATGTAGCATTCATAGAGCAGCATGCGGTCTTTTATGGCCAGGTTCAGCGTTTGCATCTCGCGTCAGCGACCGTCCAAGGCAAATCTACTCCATCCCCGAGTCGGAACCAGTCCGCCGGGCGCGAACTCAGCCGCTGCCTTTCCCGAACCATGATTGTGTCGTTCGTCACGAAGTGCGGCCAGTGCAACGCTCCGATGCGGGCGTGCGTATCTCTCCGCAATCGATGTCGGCCAAGGCTTAGCCCGCATATCTCACCAAGGGCCGCGATGATCGCGCAGGATTTTCTGGTCCACATGCGAGAGGCAAGCCCCTCGCGCTCCCCGGCTGAGGGCTCCGTGCGCGTGCTCGCGAGCTTAACCTGCATCCGTCACCAACTTCCTGCTGCGGACGCCGATGCATCGCGTAAGCGCGGCCGTGCTCCCTACGGCCGGTTTGACATACTGTCGAGTATGCCTGCACCGCCCTCCGGTCCGCGCGGCCACGCTTACACGGCGCCTCGACGCCCTCGCGACGAAAGTTGGTGACGGATGCAGGTTAAAGCATAGCCCCGCCTATGGTGGAGCGAGCACGTGCGCGCACGCGGGCAAAAGACCAGCGAGGGCGCGGCCAGCGCAGTCTGTACCCGGCAAAACCTCCAAAAAGCGGAGCTACCTGATTGAAACGCAATGACATTCAGTGGCTCAACCAGCGACTTGGTGAGATATGCGGGTTAGGTCAACGCGACCGAACCAGCAATTGCCAGTGATAACAGAGCCGTTCCAGCAGGAGTCTCACATTGGCGCTGCTCGACCGGGTGACCTGGTCGTGAAACCGCGTCAACTCATCGGCAAAGGCAAAGGCCCTGCGCGAATTCCGGCCGAGACTTCCCGTAGCCTCCGCATCGCCCCCAAGAGCGCGCACGAGCCATCGCGACCAACGCGCACTCAGCCGGGACGGATCCAGACCCAGCAGTTCATCGATTACCGGCCGGCCTCCAGCCAGATCTCCGAGCAGTTCGGCCATGGGGCGTTCCCCCGCCTCGGCTCCGCGCACAGCCTGTAGCGGCGCGCCGTCATAGTCGTCGAGCAAAGCTTTCGCGGCAGGTTCGCGCAACCAGGCGGTCGCAGCGGCGCGGTCCCGGGGGATGGAATACGTCTGGCAGCGGCTCAACACGGTCGGAGCCAGGGATCCGGCGCTGTGACTGCCCAGGATGAGGTACATTGGCCCAGGGGGCTCTTCCAGGGTCTTGAGCAGCGCGTTCTGAGCGTTGACGTTCATGCTGTGGGCGCTTTCGATCACGGCCACTTTGACGCTGGCGATCTGCGGCGTTCCCAGCGCGAATTCCGCCAGCGCCCGGATCTGTTCGACCTTGATCGACCCGCCCCCGGGCGCGACCCAGCGGAAATCAGGATGAGCGAGAGTCCTGGCGTCGTGAGGCGCATCGCCGCCGAGCAGCGCCAATGCAAGCCATTCGCAAAGTTCCGTTTCACCCCACCCCGCGTAGCCCGACACCACAACGGCATGGGGCAGTCGCCCATTGTCGATGGCGGCGCGCAAGCCGGCCTTGACACCGGCCTGCCAGGGCAGGTCCATCAACGGTCCTCCGCTCCCCGGAGCAGCGGCGAAAGCGCTTCGGCAATGTCAGCCTGCACCCGACCCGGAGCGCGCGCGGCGTCGATCACCACGCATCGGGAACGGTTCGCCGCGCGCACCAGGTATCTTGCGCGAACCCGCTCGAAGAAGGCGCGCTGTTCGCGCTCGAAGCGGTCTTTGGTACGCCCCGACATGCGCGATACGACCGCATCGCAGGGCGCATCCAGAACCAGCGTCAGATCCGGTTGCAGGTGTCCGTGGACCAGATTCTCCAGTGCGGCAATGGTTGCCTCGTCGACGCCCCGGCCACCGCCCTGGTAGGCGTAGGTGGCATCGGTGAAGCGATCGCTGACTACCCAGGAACCGGCTTGCAATGCGGGTTCGATGATCCTCGCAAGGTGCTGGCCACGAGCCGCGAATACGAGCAGCAGTTCCGCCATGTCGGCGACCGGCTCTTCCCGCACGGCCAGTAGCAGCTCACGGATCTCCTCGGCCAGCGGCGTACCGCCCGGCTCGCGTGTCCGGACGACATCGATTCCCGCTCGGCGAATCGCCTCGCAGACGAATTCCAGGTTGGTGGTCTTGCCGACGCCTTCGGTTCCTTCAAGCGTGATGAAGGCGCCACGCACGTCAATTGGCCTTCAACTGATACTTGTTTACCGCCGCCAGATGCTCCTCCAGGGTCGTCGAGAACTCGCTGGACCCATCGCCGCGAGAGACGAAATACAGATACGGCGCGCCGCTCGGATGCACGGCGGCGCGCAGCGAGTCCCTCCCCGGTATGCCGATGGGCGTAGGCGGCAGACCTTTGTGGACGTAGGTGTTGTATGGCGTGGGCTCCTTCAGATGGGCTCGGGTCAGGTTGCCGTCGAACGCCGCTCCGAGACCGTAGATCAGGGTGGGGTCCACCTGCAGCCGCATGTCGTTTTCGATACGAGCGACGATCACCTGGCTGATATCCGCCCGATCGGCAGTTCGTCCCGTCTCCTTTTCCACGATCGATGCGGCAGTCAGGGCTTCGTACGGCGTTCGATAGGGCAGGTCCACGGCACGGCCCGCCCAGGCGGCGCCGAGTTCTTCGCGCATCTTGAGGTGAGCCCGCATGAGCAGTTCCCGGTCTTCGTCTCCCGCCACAAAGCGATAGGTGTCCGGAAAGAACCAGCCTTCACCATGTTTCGTACCTGCCGGCGCGTCAACGCCCAGGGCAGCCAACAGCGTGTCCGGCGCAACGCCTCCAAGGGTCTGGCCGATTTTGGGATGGGCGTTCAGATCCGCGAGAACCGTTGCAATGCGCGCACCTTCGAGGATGCGGAACCGGTACGCGATAACCTCTCCGGCGACGATGCGCGACATCAGCCGCTCCGGCGTGTCTCCGAACTGCACCACGTATTCGCCGACTTTGAGGGATCCGGCAAGCCCGCTGAGCTGGGTGGTCCAGCGTAACAGACGCGGGTGATCGAGCAGCCCGGCATCCGCCAGCCGTCCGGCAATATCGCCCACGGCGTCGCCCTCCCGG
Source organism: Candidatus Azophilus sp. (assembly GCA_965220425.1). GTDB lineage: Bacteria > Pseudomonadota > Gammaproteobacteria > Pseudomonadales > Azotimanducaceae > Azophilus. The sequence goes on from OZ244830.1 coordinate 3,363,373, forward strand.
ACGATGACCGTCGTAGCCTCGTCGATGGGCAACGGCGATGTCCACCAATGGAAAAGGGTCCAGGCCGAATACACGGAACCGGCCGCAACGATGAGCAGAGTACCGATCCAGCCGCGCGCCCGGATCACGAACGGTCAAGCCTCTCGAATCATACGGCGCCGAAGATGACCGTACCGTTGGTTCCGCCGAAGCCGAAGGAGTTGCTCAAGCCCACTTTGAGGGGCATCTGCCGTGCCTCGTTCGGCACATAGTCGAGGTCGCATTCTTCCCCCGGGTTTTCCAGGTTGATGGTCGGAGGGCAAACCTGGGCGCGGATGGCCATGATGGTGAAGATCGCTTCCACCGAACCCGCCGCGCCCAGCAGGTGCCCCGTCATCGACTTTGTCGAACTCACGGCGACGTCGGTGTCGCACCCGAATACGTGCTTGATCATCTTGGTCTCGGCAACGTCGCCAAGCGGCGTCGAGGTTCCGTGAGCGTTGATATAGTCGACGGCTTCCGGGGCGAAGCCGGCGTCGCGCAAGGCATTCTCCATGCAGGCGATGCCGCCGGCTCCGTCTACGAGCGGACTGGTGATGTGGTGAGCATCCCCGCTCATGCCGAAGCCGAGCAACTCCGCATAAATTTCAGCGCCCCGCCGCCGCGCGCGTTCGTATTCCTCCAGTACGACGACACCGGCGCCCTCGCCGAGCACGAAGCCGTCCCGGTCCCTGTCCCAGGGCCGGCTCGCGGCCTCCGGATCGTCGTTGCGGGTCGACAACGCCTTCATGGTGGCGAACGCGGCCACCGTTATCGGTGACGTACCGTACTCGGATCCTCCGGCGACCATGACATCCGCATCGCCATGCTGAATCAGTCGAGCCGCCAGGCCGATACAATGGGTTCCGGTGGTGCACGCGGTGGCGAGCGCCAGGTTGGGACCGGTGTATCCGTACATGATGGACAGGTTCCCGCTGATCATGTTGACGACGGTGGCGGGTATGAAGAAGGGCGAAATGCGTCGCGGACCGCGGTCAATCAGAACCGAGTGGGTGTCCTCGATGGTCTGCAGGCCGCCGATTCCAGACCCCACGGCGATCCCGTAGCGATGGGCGTCGTCCGGTTCCCGGGGCAGGCCCGCATCCTCGATGGCCTGCACCCCCGCGGCAATGCCGAACTGGATGAAGGGATCGCGGCGGCGCACCTCCTTTCGATCCATATAGCGGTCCGCCTCGAAGTTTCGGACCTGGGCAGCGATGGTAACCGAATAGCCCGCGGTATCGAATTTGTCGAGCGGGCCTACGCCGCTCTTGCCGGAGAGGGCGTTACGCCAGGTATCTTCCACGTTGTTGCCGAGGGGCGAGATGGCGCCCAGCCCGGTGATAACCACTCTGCGCTTCGTCATGCTCCTGCCGGGACTGTCGATTCGGCGGGGCCTTCGGGGGCTTGGATAAGGTGGCCCCGCCTATTGATGGGCGAGAATATAGTCGATGGCTTCCTTGACAGTCGTGATCTTCTCGGCTTCTTCGTCCGGTATTTCGGTTTCGAACTCTTCTTCGAGAGCCATTACAAGCTCGACCGTATCGAGCGAATCCGCACCCAGATCTTCAACGAAAGAGGCTTCATCCTTGACCTCTTCCTCCTTCACGCCAAGCTGTTCGCAAATTAGCTTCTTGACCCGTTCTTCGACGCTGCTCATGCTGAATGATGTCTCCCAATCCGGTTACTGGGGGGCAGAGCGGAGCGCGCATTCTATAGATGCGACCGGGGCAGTTCAAGGTAACGGAACGGCCCTCAAAGCGCCTTGCGCGGCCCCGCAACACGTTGATTTAGCAGCCTGCCGGATTAAACCACATGCAATCCGCCGTTGACGTGCAGGGTCTCGCCGGTGATGTATCCGGCGGCGTCGCTCACGAGAAAAGCGACCGCTTCCGCGATGTCCGAGGCGGCGCCCATGCGGCCGAGGGGAATGCGTCTCAACAGGTCCTCGGTCTGGCTATCGGACAGTTCCGCCGTCATGTCGGTGGCGACATAGCCGGGCGCCACGGCATTGACGGTGACGCCGCGGGAAGCGACTTCCTGCGCCAGCGACCGGGTGAATCCCTCGACTCCGGCCTTGGAGGCGACATAGTTCGTCTGGCCGGGGTTGCCGCTTCTCGCCACCACCGAACTGACATTCACCACCCGGCCCCAACGCGCCCGCAACATGCCCCGCAACACGGGCTTGGTGATGCGGTACAGGCCGCCGAGATTGGTGTCGATCACCGCGCTCCACTCTTCCGCAGTCATCCGCAGCATCAGGTTGTCCCTGGTGATCCCCGCATTGTTGACGAGTACCAGGGGCATGCCCGGATCGTGCCCAAGCTCCTTGAAGAATCGGTCGACATCTTCCGGATCCCGGATATCCAGGCGACGGCCCACAACCGCCGGGCCGAGGGCCTTGCCGATGCGCGCCGCGCCCGCATCTGTCGTCGCCGTGCCGATGACCCTCAAGTTGCGGGCCGCGAGCAGCCTGGCGATACCCGCTCCGATACCCCGGGACGCGCCCGTGACCAGCGCGATCCTGTCCGCCGGCCCGTTCAAGCGGGCGTCTCCAACGCGGCGGTCAGTCCGCTCCGGTCACCGATCGCCACGGTCCGCAAAGACCGGTCGATGCGTTTCGCCAGACCGGAGAGAACCTTGCCCGGCCCGCACTCCACCAACGCATCGACGCCGAGCGCCTGGAGCCTCTGTACGCAGTCGATCCAGAAAACAGGGGTGGTCAGTTGGCCGAGCAGCTTTTCCCGTATGGCGGAAACCGACTCGGCCACCCGCGCATCGACGTTGTGGACGATGCCGATGTCCGGAAGGCGGATCTTCACTTCCGCCAGCGCCTCGGCGAATCGCTCGCCTGCCGGAGCCATGAGTTCACAATGAAAAGGGCCGCTCACATCGAGTAGCACGGCACGGCGCGCGCCCGCGGTTTTGCATTCGGCGACGGCCTGTTCCACCGCAAGCGCCTCGCCGGCAATGACGGTCTGGCCCGGCGCATTGTAGTTGGCCGCGGACACCACCCCTTCCACCGCGGCACAGCAGTCGTCCACATCCGAGGCATCGAGACCCAGGATGGCCGCCATGGCGCCCTGGCCCCTCGGCACGGCCTCCTGCATCAGTTGACCTCTTCGATGAACCAGCCGGACCGCATCGACAAAGCCCAGCGCCCCGCCACAAACCAGGGCCGAATATTCTCCCAGGCTGTGACCGGCCATGGCGCTGGGCCGGGCACCGCCGCTACGCTGCCAGATTTCCCACAGGGCGAAGCTCGCCGTCAGCAGGGCGGGTTGAGCCACCGCGGTTCCCGCCAGTGCCGAGGCCTCTCCGTTTTGAGCTATCCCCCAGAGATCGTTGCCGATCGCTTCGCCGGCCTGCTCGAACCGGCGCCGGACCGATTCATGCGCCGCGGCGACATCGCTGAGCATGCCCACAAACTGGGATCCCTGTCCCGGAAATACGAAACCGCGGGACATTCAGGCAGCGGCCGAATCGAGGGAAAGCGTCGGCTCACTCCTCCCGGTTGACGACATGCCTGCCCCGGTAGAAGCCATCGGCGGTGACGTGGTGGCGCCGATGGGTTTCGCCCGTGGTCGAATCGAGGGAAAGCGTCGGCTTCTTCAAACTGTCGTGCGAACGCCGCTTGCCGCGGCGGGAGCGGGTTGTCTTGTTCTGTTGAACGGCCATTCAGGTCCTCCTCCGGATCGCCTTCAATCGGTTACCGGTTATGTTTCCTTCAGCGCGGCCAGGGACCCGAACGGGTTGTCCTCGCGTTGCGTTTTCCGCGGATAAGCGAGCGGCGGAGCCTTGTCGCAATTCCGCCTCGTGCACGGCCGCTGCGGCAGCGCCAATATCAATTCGTCCTCAATCACCTCGGCCACCGTGGGCTCCCTGGTCCCGAGTTCAAGCACATCGCCCCGCGCGCCCAACCGGGCTGCATCGGCCTCGTTCATGACGGCGACAACCGCAAAGTCCGTGCTCAACTCGAGCGGTACCGCCTCGAGGCACCTCTGGCAATCGACGAATACCGACGCCGTGAGCGTTCCTTCGATTTGAATGCATCCTTCGTCGTCGGGGCCGAACGAGAGGTGCGCCCGTACGCCGTTACCCGGTTTGCAGAGCCCGCTGAACCGCGGCAGATCCCGGCCGTCGACCCATCGTTCGATGACGGCTCCGCGTACCGCCAACAACTCCAGCGGCAAGCGCTCGTCAGCACTCCGTTCGGCCACTGCCTTCTCCTGCGAAGGTTCTCCTCCGCGCTCCCCGGCTGCAAGGGCGCGCATCATAGGTACACGCCATGGCGCTGTAAAGGTATCCTGCGAAGCACTCTTCTCAGGACCCCAAGCCGTGACCGAACTCGTGCTCGCCTCGTCTTCGCCTCACCGCCGGGAACTGCTGGCGCGCCTTGGGCTGGCCTTCGAGGCGATAGCGCCCGATGTGGACGAATCGCATCGGCCTGGGGAAGCCCCCGAAGATCTCGTAGCCAGGCTGTCCATGGCCAAGGCGCGGGCCGTCGCCGCGCAATACCCCGCCGCCGTGACCGTCGGTTCGGACCAGGTCGCCGTTGTCCCGGAGAACACCACACCCGTCGTCCTGGGCAAGCCGGAAAATCGGTCCGCCGCGATCGAGCAGCTCCGAACCCTGTCCGGCCGGCACATCCACTTCCTGACGGGGCTTTGCGTGATCGATCCCCGCGGAGGCATGGAACAGGAAATCGAGGAGACCCGTGTGTCGTTCCGAATCCTGTCGGGCCGTGAGATCGCTGTTTATGTGGACCGCGAGCAACCCTGGGGCTGCGCCGGATCGTTCCGTTCCGAACGGCTGGGAATCACCCTCGTCGAGTCCATCGAGAGCAACGATCCCAATGCCCTGATCGGGCTGCCGTTGATCCGGCTCTGCCGGATGCTCAGGCGAGCCGGATTGGACCCCTTGGAAGAATGAATGAGGAATGAATGGGGTCAGAGTAAAAATGCCGGGGCATTATTACTCTGACCCCATTTATTCATTCATTCTGACAGGCGCGCCCATGCCTCCCCAAAAAGGGCCGGCAGCGGCGCGTCCACCCGTAAACGGACACCGTCCCAATCGAAGTTCAGCCGCGTCGCGTGCAGGCACAAACGTCCAATGCCCCCCATACGGGACCACGCTGCCGATGCATCGGTCCCGTACTTGTCGTCTCCGAGTACAGGGTGGCCCGAGGAGGCCGCATGCACGCGAATCTGGTGTGTTCGGCCGGTTTGCAACCGCGCCTGCAACCAGGTCGCGGACGAGGCGATCCTGACGCGGCTGAAGGTCGTCCGCGACGGTTTTCCGTGCCCCGCGACACGCACCCGGCGCTCGCCGCTCGCGGTAACGTAGCGGTGCAACGGGAGACCCACGGCATTGAGTCCTCGAGGCCAGCGCCCCGCAACCAGGAGATCGTAGGTTTTCCGCACTTGACGCGTGCGCTGCAGAGCGTGCAGCTGCTTCAGCGCACTACGGGATTTTGCGACGATGAGGCACCCGGAGGTGTCCCGGTCGAGACGATGCGCCAGTTCCAGGAACCGCTCCGAGCGGGCTGCCCGCAGGGCTTCGATGAGACCGAAGGACACCCCGCTGCCCCCGTGCACCGCGAGACCGGCGGGCTTGTCGAGTATCAGCAGCCCATCGTCCTCGAACAGGATACCCTCTCTGAGCAACGTGCCCAACGGCTGGTAACGCGCCGGCGGCGCCAGGCGGCGGCCCGTCCGCACCGGCGGCACGCGGACCCTGTCCCCCGCCTGCACCCGATAGGCCGGCTTGACACGGCCCCCGTTCACGCGCACTTCGCCGCGGCGCAGCATGCGGTAGATCCGCGCTTTGGGCACCGCCTTCAGAACCCGCTTCAGATAGTTGTCGATGCGCTGACCCGGATCGTCCACATCGATGTAGGTAACGGAAGTCTCCATGCGCCTCGACTCAAATTTTTCCCGTCGATTGAAGGACTTGGGTAACGCTGTTAAGATGGCGCCGCCTTGACGGGATGACCATACCCGTTTGCGGCGTCGCCGAAAATCCCCGGGCGGACGCGATTCCACAAGGACGACGGCCCGGCTTTGGCGACTGCGGCAACCCGGCGGCGGCGATTGCCGCCGATTGCGGGGGCGGTATTAGGCAGGCCCATGCCGGCGCTCACTTTCCGGACAAGGATCCGGATCGAACCAGCCGGCCGGTTGCAGACGGGTCGAACGGACGCAAGGCGCCGATTGGCAGCTATGAGAGTCGATACGGAAGAACGAAACAACGAGTTAAAACCAGCGCGTTGCCGATGCGCCTGTAGTCAGGCGAGGCACGACTGGAACGGATTTGCAGGACTCGGCCGGTTTGACGCAATACCGGCTGTGCCCGGAACAAGTGAGCAGTGACGACAGCAGGACGGAGAGGGCTCCGTAGCCCGACACCCCGCCGATACGTTGCCCGAAAGGGGCAGAATAAGCGGCAATTCCTCCGGAAACGTCCCGGCTGAAAGGGCGGCGCGCTCGCGCGCCCCTCGACTGTTCCCACCCGTCCCCGGTTGGCCGGCAATCGCGCGCCGACAAGGAACCCAGCATGAAACGAATGCTCATCAATGCGACGCAGCCCGAAGAGGTGCGCGTCGCCCTGGTCGACGGCCAGAAACTATACGACCTCGATATCGAGAACCGCGGCCGGGAACAGAAGAAAGCCAGTATCTACAAGGGCAGGATCACGCGCGTCGAGCCGAGTCTCGAAGCGGCGTTCGTCGAATTCGGAGTCTCTCGGCACGGCTTTCTCCCCTTGAAGGAGATCGCCGCGCAGTATTTCAACCATCGGCAGGACGACGGCCGGCTGAAGATTCAGGATGCCGTCAAGGAAGGCCAGGAACTCATCGTTCAGGTCGACAAGGAAGAACGAGGCACGAAAGGCGCGGCCCTGACATCGTTTATCAGCCTGGCCGGCCGCTACATGGTTCTCATGCCCAATAATCCTCGTGCGGGCGGCGTTTCGCGCCGCATCGAAGGCGAAGACCGCGACCAGTTGCGGGAAATACTCTCGCAACTCGATATTCCCCAGGGGATGGGCCTCATTGTCCGCACGGCAGGCGTCGGCCGAGGTACCGAGGAACTCAACTGGGACATGGAGTACCTGCTGCAACTCTGGGAGGCGATCCAGGCCGCCGGCGAAAAGGAGCGGGCGCCGAAGCTGCTCTACGCCGAGAACAACGTGATCCTGCGGGCCATCCGCGACAACCTGCGCAAGGACATCGGCGAACTGCTGATCGACAGCCCCGAGGCCTACGAACAGGCGCGCTCCTTCATCGACGATGTCATGCCGCACTACAAGAACCGCACCAGGTACTACGACGAAGCGGTTCCGCTGTTCAGCCGTTATCAGATCGAGAGCCAGATCGAGAGCGCCTTCAAGCACACGGTCAAACTCCCGTCCGGCGGCTCGATCGTCATCGATCCCACCGAGGCGCTCGTTTCCATCGACATCAACTCGGCGCGGGCGACCAAGGGCGCCGACATCGAGGAAACCGCATTGAACACCAACCTCGAGGCGGCCGAGGAGATCGCCCGCCAATTGCGATTGCGCGACATGGGTGGATTGATCGTCATCGATTTCATCGACATGTCGAGCGTCAAGAACCAGCGAACCGTCGAGAACAGGATGCGCGAGGCGCTCGAACAGGACCGCGCCCGGGTACAGCTCGGCCGTATTTCCCGGTTCGGCCTGCTGGAGATGTCCAGGCAGCGCCTCAGGCCTTCCCTGGTGGAACTCACCACTGAAGCCTGCCCGCGCTGCAGCGGCCAGGGCCGGATCCGGGATATCAAGTCCCTGGCGCTGGCAATCCTGCGGGTCATGGAGGAAGAGTCCCTCAAGGAGCGCAGTTCCATGGTGCGGGCGCTGGTGCCGCTGAATATCGCTGCCTATCTGCTCAATGAGAAGCGGCAGGATGTGGCGGAGATCGAGCGCCGTACCGAGACGCATATCGTGATTGTCCCAAACGTCAACATGGAGACGCCGCAGTACGAAGTGCAGCGCATCCGGGACGACCGGGTGGTGGGCGAGATCGATGTGCCGAGCTATGAACTGACCGAAATCGACAACCAGGTGGGAGAGGAGCCGTCCCCGGAAGGCTCCGCGGAACCGGCCCGGGAACGCGCCGCCGTGCAGCCGATTCAGCCTGCCTCCCCCGCTCCGGGCCCAAGGGCACGGCGTGGCCGGGATGCGAACGGCAAGCCCGGCCTCCTGAAGAAGATTGTCACAAGCCTCTTTTCGGAGGGCTCCACGGAGGCGGCCGGGGATTCGTCCCGAACCGGGGACCGCCGGCGATCCGGCAAAGGCGGTGATGCATCCACGGAACGCCGGGCCAGATCGCGCAACCGGTCCGCCCGGAAACAGCGTGTCGACTCGAACCGCCCGAGGGAACAGGCCCGCTCCGCCGGCAAAGACGAACGTCGCAACGGAGAGGATCGCAAAGGCGGCAGAAAGTCCGGCAAACAGACATCCGGCGCCAGGTCCGCCGCGAAATCCGCCGGGTCCGCCAGGCGGCGAGGACGCGATGTCGGCGACAGGCCCGTCGGGGCGGATGGCCGCGAAGAGCGGCAACCGCCCAGAGACCGCAAGCCGAGCGACGATGCCCTGGCTCAAAGCAAGCGCCGCCCGCGCCGGAACCGGGGAAAGATAGCCGAGCAGGCGAATAGTGCAAGACAGCCGCAGGGCGTTGCCCGTAGGGTCACCGATGCAACCGCGGAACCGTCGGATACGGGACAGGAGCCGGCCGTCGCTCCGCAGACCGATCCGGTTGCACTGGCCGGCCCGCAGGTTCGCGAAACCGTACCCCAACCAGATCCTGGCGCCGAGATCGGCACACACGCCGCTCCGGGCGAACCGGTTGAGGAGTCGGCATCGCCACGACGACCGCGCCGGGCCGCAAACGATCCGCGCGAAATCCAGCGACGTCAGCGTGAAGCGGCGTCAAGCGCTACGGAATCAGACGACGCCTGAGTCGCTCACTACGGTCGGTTCCAACTCCAGCGGTACCCGGAATCGCTGCAGGACGGATTCCCGGAGGGTCCGCGCCAGGGCGAGAAAATCGTCCGCCGATGCCCTCCCGCGGTTCACGAGTACCAGTGGTTGCCGGCGCCACACACCGACGGCGCCTCTGCGGTAACCCTTCCACCCGCACAGATCGATGAGCTGCGCGGCTGCCAGCTTGACGCCGGAGCCGGCGGCATGCCTGACCAGGCCGGGAACGGATCGGGCAAGGCGCTCGGCCTCGCCGGCTGCAACCACGGGGTTCTTGAAAAAGCTGCCGACGTTTCCCCAGTGACGCGGGTCGGGCAGCTTGCGCCGCCGGATCCTGATGACCACCTCCGCAACCTGCCTGGGGTTCGGTTTCGGCCACCCCAGCCTGCGCAGTTCCCGGCCCACGTCCGGATAACCCAGTACCCGCCGGCCGCGCCGGTCCAGGCACAAGGTCACCTCGAGAACCGCATAGCGCTCGGGTTCGGATTTGAAGATGCTCGTCCTGTAACCGAAGTGGCAGCCCACGGGGGGCAGGAGCTTCACCTCGCCTTCCGACCGGTCGAATACCCGTACCGAAACGGTCCGCCCGGCCAGTTCAACACCATAGGCGCCGATGTTCTGTATGGGCGCGGCGCCGACGCTGCCCGGGATCAGGGCCAGGTTCTCAAGGCCGAAGAGCCCCATTCCGAGGGTCTGCTTGACGAGCCCGTGCCAGCTCTCCCCGGCCTGGGCCGTCACCAGGAATTCATTGCCGTCCCGACGGATTTCGATTCCCCGGGTCGAGACCAGGCAAACGGGCCGCTTCAATCGCCGGGGCAATATGACATTGCTGCAGCCGCCGAGCAGGATGAGATCCGGCCCGTGCAGCCTGAGCACCGAAATCAGTTCCTCCTCGCTCCGCGCAACAATGAGCCGATCGGCTCTGCAAGGCACACCGAGCGTATTAGGCAGCATTGATGTGCCGGAAGGTCAGATTGATGCGTTGCCCAACCGGGCTTCGCGTTCGAACCAGGGCATGCCGGACCGCACCGTCGAATACGAGGACAGAGCCGTGCTCCAGTTCCAGCGCCACGTTGCGGTCTCCGAGTTCCAGGCGCAACCGCCGCGTGGCGCCCAGGCTGACCGATACCACCCGATCGCCGATCTCCCGCTCGTCGTCGCGATGCCAGCCCATCCAGTCACGGCCGTCGCGGTATCGATTGAGCAGCACGAAGTTCAGGCCGGGCACGAACCGCTCGCTGAGTGCATGTCGCAACCGGTCCAGGGGTTCCGGCCACCCGGGCGCCCTGTGATCCAGACCCGAATAGCGGTATGCAATGCCGGGGTCGCCGTACCATGCAACAAGCCGGGGAACGGTCTGCGTCCGGCCAAAGAACCGCATCCGCTCCGTCCGCCAGGATGGCTCCCGTTCGCACCAGTCCAGCAGGAAATCCGCTGAATCGACGGCATCGGGACAGTATCGGAACGGTGTGGCCATGCGCTGCCATATACTACCCGCCCCCAGGCTCCGCCGACACACGCCCCTCAAGGGCAGGTATCCGCCGCGGGACCGTGCAAGACGAGTCCCAAGGCCGATTGCGGGAACATCACGGATCTGCAAGACAAAGTGGCCGTCGTCACCGGCGGCGCATCGGGTTTCGGCGGCGCGACGGCGGAAATTGCGCCCGGCATCTTCGAGACGCCGATGATGGCCGGTGCGCCCGACCGGGTCCGCGATCCGCTCATCGACATCGTGCCGTTTCCAAAGCGCCTCGGACAGGCAGCGGAATTCGCGTTGCTCGCACGCGGGCAAAAGACCAGCGAGGGCGCGGCCAGCGCAGTCTGTGCCCGGCAGAACCTCCAAAAAGTGGAGGTACCTGATTGAAACGCAGTGACATTCAGTGACTCAACGAGCAGCTTGTCGAGATATGCGGGCTAGAATCCTTGAGCGGGCGTAACGTTTACAATTGCGTCAAGTTTTGAAAATCACCAGCATAATTAGAAGGTTGCAACACATGCCTTGTCGGTCTGAGGCGCAGCCTCGCTAGGATATGGATCGGGAATCGCGGGCGGATTCGCCGGCCAGGACGTTCCTTACCCGTTCGAGATCCTCCGGCGTATCGACGCCCCTCGGCACCCGGCAGCAGCTATCCAGCACGAGCATGCGCATGCCGTTCTCCAGCAGGCGCAGTTGCTCCAGGCTTTCGGCACGTTCAAGAACGCCGGGCGCCAACGCAACGAACCGGTGCAGCACGCCTGCGCGATAGCCGTATATGCCGACGTGTCGCAGCCAGGGACCGGTCGTTCCATGCCGCTCGTCCGCCCCAAGAGCGGGAATCGGCGAACGGGAGAAATACAGTGCATTGTTTTGCGCGTCCCGCACCACCTTGACGCTGTTGGGATCCTCTGCGATCCGCACGTCATCGACCGGTTCGCACAGCGTGGCTGCATCCACGGCCGGGTCCGCTGCCAAGGCATCGGCCAACTGGCGTACGACCACGGGCGGCAGCAGCGGTTCGTCCCCCTGCACATTGATGACGATGGTCTCATCCGGCCAGCCTTCGCCGTGCGCGACTTGTTGCACCCGGTCGGAACCCGACACATGGTCCGCTCGTGTCATCAGGGCGCGGTACCCCGCCCCGGTAACGGCGCGACGGATGCCTTCGTCGTCCGTCGCCACGATGACGCTCAGCGCGCCGGAACCGGCTGCCTGGCGCGCAACGCGAACGATCATGGGCACGCCGTCTATCGTGAGCAACGGTTTGCCCGGCAGGCGGGACGAGCCGATCCGGGCGGGGATGACGACGTGAAACCCGCTCACGTCACGATCGCATGGCGTTTTAGCACCTCGTCGAGACGTCGCACGCCCGCCGGCCCGATCTCGGTTTCGATCTCCAGAGACCAGCAATGGCCGAGGCCGATGTCGAGCCGGCGCAACTTGACGGCATCCTTTTCCGTACAGACCACGGGCCAGTCGTTGTCGAAGCGGACTTCTTCGCCGGAGAAACGATGATGGTCGTCCAGCGGATGCAGCGCCGGGTTCAGGCCCAGTGCGCGCAGGGTCCCTGCGAAACCGTCCGGATTGCCCACGCCGGCCACCGCATTGACATTGGGGTAGTGTGCCGCGAACTGGTCCGGCGACATTTTGACGCCCGTTTTCAGGTTGGCGAAGAACAGCGGGCGAACGACCATGACGGTTTCGTTTACGGCCAGTCCCGACGGCTTCCGGTTTGCAATGACCCAGTCCACTTCGGCGAGGCGGCTCGCCGGTTCCCGCAAGGGCCCGGATGGCAGCAGCCGGCCGTTGCCGAAACCCCGATCGCCGTCAATGACGGCAATTTCGATATCCCGGGCGAGCGCATAGTGCTGCAACCCGTCATCGCTGACGACGATGTCCACATCGTGCTCGAGAACCAGGTGGCGAACCGCCTTGACGCGGTCCCCGCAGATCACCACCGGCGCGCCGGTCCGACTGGCGACCATGGGCGACTCATCGCCCACCAGCCCCGGGTCTGCGCCCGTAGCCGGCACCGATACCGGGTTTCGGTTGCGCCGGCTGCCATAGCCGCGCGAGACGACGCCCGGGTTCAATCCCCGCTCCTGAAGTTGCCGGACCAGCCAGATGACGAACGGCGTCTTTCCCGTTCCTCCGACGGTCAGGTTACCGACTACGAGCACCGGCACCGGCGCCCGCCACGGCGGACGTTTGCCCGTCAATGCGGCCATCCGCCGACGCCGGGCGAAATGTCCGAACAACCAGGATAGCGGCGCCAGCATTCGCAGCCACCAGGCGTCCTCGTACCAGCCGCGCGCCAACCGTGTCAGGGGTGGCTCATCGGGCGCAACTTCCGTCAAGACGGGACGCGGCGCAACCTTCTCGCCACCTCGCCGGGCAGGGGGTTCACCGTCGTTGAACTGAGCATCGTGCAGGCTGGCGTATACGTTGCCGGAGGCCCTCAGCGACTCGTGCGTACCGGTCTCGGCGATGCGGCCCTCGTCCATCACCACGATGGCGTCGGCGTTTTCCACCGTCGACAACCGGTGCGCGATGACGAGCGTGGTTCGGCCCCGCATGACTTCGTCGAGGGCGGCCTGAATATGGCGTTCCGATTCGCTGTCGAGCGCCGACGTCGCTTCGTCGAGAATCAGGATGGGTGCGTCTTTCAACAGCGCCCGGGCAATGGCCACTCGTTGCCTCTGGCCGCCGGAGAGCAGCACCCCATCGTCGCCAACCGGGGTATTCAGGCCTTCAGGCAACCGCTCGACGAACACATCCGCGTGCGCCCGCCGCACGGCATCGTCGATCGCGCCGGGGTCCGCATCCGACAACGACCCATAGGCGATGTTGGCGGCCAGCGTATCGTTGAACAGCGTGACCTGCTGCGACACGAGGGCGATGTGGCTACGCAGATTGTCCTTGGCGTAGGCCTGGACCGGCGTCCCGTCGATGCACACCTCACCCCTTTCCACATCGTAGAAGCGGGGGATCAGGCTCGCCAGAGTCGACTTGCCGCTACCCGACTTGCCGACCAGGGCGACGGTCTGCCCGGGTTCGATGGTCAAGTCGATGCCGCGCAACACGTCGCCGGCACTCTTTTCGTAGGCGAAACACACATCGCGGAACTCGATTCGCCCCTGTACACGGTCGAGGGAGTGCGTACCGCTGTCCGTCTCGACATCCGCATCGAGTTGACCGAAAACATCCTCCGCGGCGGCCAGCCCCCGCTGCAGCCGAGCGTTGATTTCAGTGAGCTTGCGCACCGGCCGCACCAGCAATCCGGCGAACATGAGAAATCCGGTGAAATTGCCGATGGAAAGGCCCTGAGCGATCTCCGGTCTCACCAGCAGCGCGATCAGCACGGCGACGGCGGCCACGACCAGAATCTGAACCGCATGCGTGCTGGCAACCTTGGTCATCACCATTTTCAGGCTCTGCCGGCGGTTGGCGTGACTCGCCCTTGCGAAGCGGTGGCGCTCGTAGGGCTCGCCGCCGAAGATCCGCACCACCCGGTAGCCGGTGACCATCTCCGCGGTGACATGAGTGACATCCCGCATGGATCCCTGAATGCGCCGGGCAATACGCCTGAATCGGCGGCTGGCGGCGAGGACAACCACCGCCACGATGGGCACCGCCGCCACAAACATGAACGTTAGTTGCCAACTCAAATAGAACATGCAGCCGAGCAGGACCATTACCTTGATGCCGTCCTGGACGAACGAGCGCAGCGCAACCGTGCCGGCATCGCTCAGTTGCGCAACGTTGTAGGTGATCCTGGAAACCAGGTGACCCTGGGCGCTGGCATCGAAGAATGCGCTCGGCATGTGCAGCAACTGCTCGAACAGTTCGACACGCAGGTTGTGCACCACCGAGAACGAAATCCGGCTCAACAGGATCTCGCCCACGAATTCGCCCACGCCCCGAACAAGCACTGCGCCGAGCATGGCCAGGGGAACGAACAGCGCCGCTTCTTCGAGCCCCTCGTCCCAGTTGTCGATCAGGCGCTCGAACAACTTGACGAAACCGGCTTCGGCCGAGCTGCCCAACAGGAAGGCAATCGCCGAACCCGCGAAGGCCAGCTTATACGGCCACACATAGCCGAGCAGCCGGCGGTAGGTGGTCCAGCCGTCAGGGGGCATTCCGCTCACCGCCATCATCGGGTGGCGCTGCTCCGGGGCCGGTAGAGCCCGCTGCCGGCGTTGCCGGATCGTCCCGCTGTCGCGTCAACAGGCTGATGCGTTTCAACCCGGCCTGGCCGGCCGCCTCCAGGGCCATGACGACCGCCCGGTGGGTACTTCTGGCATCCGCCGCGATCACCAGGCGGACTTTCCCGGGCGAGGACTTGTCTCTGGCCTCGACCATTGCCGCCAGAAGATCGGGCGGCGAATCGCCGGCGACGGGATTACCGTTCACCCGATAGGCGCCGCCCCGATCCACCGCGACTTCCACGGTGGCGGGATGCATGGCCCGAGGTTCGCCCGATGCCGCGGGAAGCTCGATACCGAGTTGGGATTCCCGAATGAACGTAGCGGAAACCATGAAGAAGATCAGTAGCAGCAGAACGACATCGATCAGCGGGGTCAACTCCACGGATGCTTCCGCGAGGGCCTTACGCCGGGTCATTGGCATCGCCTTGCACATTGTCCGCCAGCCTGGCGGCTTCCTGCTCCAATTCGAGGGCAAGATCATCCACCCTGCGCAGGAAATAGCGATGGAACATCAGCGCCGGGATGGCGACGGACAGGCCGGCCGCGGTGGTGATCAGGGCTTCGGCGATTCCCCCCGCCAGGGCTTGCGCATTGCCCGCCCCGGCGAGCATCAGCGCGGAAAAGACCTCGATCATACCCACGACCGTGCCGAGCAGGCCCAGCAATGGGGTCACCGAAGCGATGATGCCGAGCGAGGTCAGGTAGCGTTGCAGGTCGTGGTTCGCCCGGTCCACCGCCTCCTGCATCGCCACCTTCATGTGTTCCCGGCCACGGTTCGCATTGTCGACACCCGCGGCAAGTACCTGGCCGAGCGGGCTGCCCCCATCGAGTTCGGCCAACCCGGCCGGCGTAAGGGCGCCCTCGCGCAACCGTGCCGACACGCCGTGGGACAGATCGCCCGGTACGACGTGCCGCCGCCGCAGCGTCCAGGCGCGCTCGATCACGATTGCCGCCGCGACAATGCTGCACAGCAGGATCGGCGCCATCAGCCATCCGCCGGATTGAACCGTCTCCCACACGTGCCTGTCTCAGCCGTCGCCGGCTTGCAGGTGGAAACAGTGGTTGGTGGCTTCGACAAAGCCTGCCACGGAACCGCAGTCGAAACGCCTGCCCGCAAACTTGTAGGCCATGACGGCGCCATGCCTGGCCTGGTGCAGCAGCGCATCGGTGATCTGAATCTCGTCGTTCTTGCCGGGTTCCGTGGCTTCGAGGATCTCGAAGATATCGGGCGTGAAGATGTAGCGGCCGATGATGGCCAGATTGCCCGGCGCCTCCCCCGGCGCCGGCTTTTCGATCATGTCGGTGACCCGGAAAATCCTTTCGCCGATGCCCTGCCCGGCGATGATGCCGTACTTGTGCGTCTGGGATTCCGGAACCTCCTGGATCGCCACGATGCTGCACCGGAACTGCTTGAAGATGCGGACCATCTGCGCGAGTACGCCGCTGCCGGTCCCGAAACAGAGATCGTCCGCCAGGACCACGCCGAAAGGTTCGTCCCCGATGAGGGTGCGGCCGCTGAGAATGGCGTGGCCGAGCCCGCGCATGTTGACCTGGCGGGTATACGAGAACGTGCAGCTTCCAATCAGTTCCCGTATCCCGGTGAGCAGCCTTTCCTTGCCCGTTCCCTGAATCTGGTGTTCGAGTTCGTAGCTCAGGTCGAAATGGTCTTCGATGGCGCGCTTGCCCCGGCCGGTGACGAAGCCCACGTCGGTGAGCCCCGCTTCCACCGCTTCCTCCACCCCGTACTGCACGAGGGGCTTGGTGAGGACCGGCAGCATTTCCTTGGGCATGGCCTTGGTGGCCGGCAGAAACCGGGTTCCATACCCGGCGACGGGAAACAGGCACTTCTTGATCATCGGTTCCAGAGAAGGCAATTGGAACCTGTCGATATTACCCTGTATCGCTGAAGCGCGAACCTGTGCCCGGCTCCCCCGCGGCGGCGAAGGAGAAATCTCCGCCCGCACAATCCACCCGCACGCTCTGGCCGGGCGTGAAGGCGCCCCCGAGCAGCTTCGCCGCCAACGGATTCTCGATGCGCTTCTGAATCACCCGCTTCAGCGGACGTGCTCCATAGACCGGGTCATAGCCTTCTTCCACGAGCGCGTCCACCGCATGCCGGGTCAACTCGATGGCGATGTCCTGGTCCTCGAGGCGTGCCCGCAGGATGTCGAACTGCAGTTCGGCAATCCGGCGCACATGGGTCCTGGCCAAGGCATGAAAGACCACCATGTCGTCGACGCGGTTGATGAACTCGGGGCGGAAGTGCTGACTCACCACGCCCAGCACGATCGACTCGAGACGATCCTGGTCGGTGCTGTCCGCCATGTTCTGAATGGCTTCCGAGCCCAGGTTGGAGGTCATCGCCAGCACGCAGTTGCGGAAGTCCACGGTACGGCCGTGGCCGTCCGTCAGGCGGCCATCGTCCAGCACCTGCAACAGGACATTGAATACATCCGCGTGGGCCTTCTCGATCTCATCGAGGAGGATCAGCGAGTAAGGCCGGCGGCGAACCCTTTCCGTCAGGTAGCCGCCCTCTTCGTAACCCACGTAGCCCGGCGGCGCGCCGATCAGGCGCGCGACCGAATGCTTCTCCATGAATTCCGACATGTCCACCCTGACGAGCGCGTCTTCGCTGTCGAACAGCACGGCGGCCAGAGCCTTGCAGAGTTCCGTCTTGCCGACGCCGGTGGGGCCGAGGAACAGGAACGAGCCATTCGGCCGCTTGGGATCGGCCAGGCCCGCCCGGGAGCGGCGCACCGCATCGGCGACCACCGCGATCGCTTCGTCCTGGGCCACCACCCGCTCGTGCAGAGCCTCTTCGAGGTGCAGGAGCTTCTCCTGCTCGCCTTCCAGCAGCTTGGAGACCGGGATTCCCGTCCACTTGGCAACCACTTCGCCGACCTCTTCCTCGGTCACGCTGTTGCGCAGCAACCGATGAACCTGCGGCTCGGATGCGCCGGCCAGTTGACGCTCCAGTTCGGGGATGCGGCCGTACTGCAGTTCCGACATGCGCGCGAGGTCGCCGGCACGGCGGGCCGCTTCGAAAGCAGTCCGCGCCGCCTCGAGTTCTTCCTTGATATCCTGCGCTCCCTTGAGGCTGGCTTTTTCCGCGGTCCAGATCTCATCGAGATCCGCGTACTCCTTCTCGAGGCCGGCGACGCTCTGCTCGAGATCCTCAAAGCGCCGGCGGCTGGCCTCGTCACTCTCCTTCTTGAGCGCCTCCACTTCCATCTTCTGCTGAATGAGGCGACGTTCCAGCCGGTCCATCGCCTCCGGTTTCGAGTCGATTTCCATGCGAATGCGGCTGGCGGCCTCGTCGATCAGGTCGATGGCCTTGTCCGGAAGCTGCCGGTCGGAGATATACCGGTGCGCAAGGCGAGCGGCGGCGACGATCGCCGGATCGGTGATATCGACGGCGTGGTGCAGTTCGTAGCGCTCCTTCAGGCCGCGCAGAATGGCGATGGTGTCCTCGACCGTCGGTTCGTCGATCAGCACCTTCTGAAAGCGCCGTTCCAGGGCGGCGTCCTTCTCGACGTATTGCCGGTATTCGTCCAGGGTGGTGGCGCCCACACAGTGCAGTTCGCCGCGCGCGAGGGCGGGCTTGAGCATGTTGCCGGCGTCCATGGCCCCTTCCGCCTTGCCCGCGCCGACCATGGTGTGCAACTCGTCGACAAACAGGATGATGTTGCCTTCCTGCTTGGTCAGCTCGTTCAGCACCGCCTTGAGACGCTCCTCGAATTCGCCCCTGAACTTAGTTCCGGCGATCAACGCACCCATGTCGAGCGCCAGGATGCGCTTGTTCTTGAGACCCTCCGGCACCTCCCGGTTCAGGATGCGCTGAGCCAGGCCCTCGACGATGGCGGTCTTGCCGACGCCGGGTTCGCCGATCAGGACGGGGTTGTTCTTCGTGCGGCGCTGCAGCACCTGGATCGTGCGCCGGATCTCCTCGTCGCGCCCGATAACCGGGTCGAGCTTGCCCTGCTCGGCGCGTTCGGTGAGATCGATCGTATACCGGGCGAGCGCCTGACGGTTGTCTTCGGCGCTGGCATCGTCAACCGTCTCGCCGCCCCGGACGGCCTCGATGGCCTGGTCGAGCTGCGCCGCGTCCACGCCGGCATCGCCGAGGACCCGTCGGATCGCGCGGTCGCGGGCCAGTGCCCGGAGCACCTGCTCACTGGAAAGATAGCGGTCGCCCGCCTTCTGGCACAGGCCGTCGGCCAGGGTCATGGCCCGGGCGAATTCCCGCGAAGGCCGAATGTCCCCGGTCGGCGTACTCACTTTGGCCACCCGGTCGAGCGCGGCCGCGACACCGTCAGCGATCTTCTCGCTCTGACCCCCGGCCTGAACCAGCAACGGCCGCAGCGTTCCGGGTCCCGGCTCGACCAGCACGGTGAGCAGGTGAACCGGCTCCAGGGAGGCGTGATCCCTGCCCGCCGCCAGCGATTGGGCATCGGCCAGCGCCCCCTGCAATCGGCTTGTCATTCGATCCATACGCATCGCACAACCTCAATAGTCGTAACCGTCACCCGCGCCAACTGCGCGACGCGGTTCGATTCGGTCTCGAAACTCGAAAGACTTTCGAGACGTTCAGGACCAACCGTTCAGGACTGACAATGTGTCCTTGCGAGGGATTTTCAATGGTTGCCGGCCCGGCAAGGGCTCTGTAACCGTGTGAGGCGCCGATGCATTGCCGTAATCCGGGAGTCGCCCGCAAGAACCCTGGCCGGCTAGCCCGCATATTTCACCAAGGGCCGCGATGATCGCGCAGGATTTTGCCCGTTTGCGCGTGCTCGGGACCGGAATCATAGCCACGCCTATGGTGGAGGGAGCACGTGCGCGCACACGGGCAAAAGACCAGCGAGGGCGTGGCCAGCGCAGTTTGTACCACGACAGAAAGCCGAACAGTGCAACAAATGTAAGCAAAATCAAATGGAATTCGTCATCTGGATAAGCGGCTTGGTGAAATATGCGGGCTAGGGGTCCGGGGGTCCATTGACCCACCAGGTCCAGGGAGACTGCCGCTCCCGGCGCAGGGCCTCGATTCGTTCCGGGCGGTTCGACGACCAGGTCAGCGCACCGTCCCGCCCCGTGATCCAGAGATCGGCATCGCGGTCCGCGTAGCGGCGCACCACCGCCGGATGCGGATGCCCGTAGCGGTTGCCGAATCCGGCCATCGCAACGACGAGGCGGGGACTCAAGGCCCGGATCAGGCGGTGTGTGGAGGATGTATTGCTGCCATGGTGAGGGGCAAATAGCAGGTCCACGGGTTCCAGGCCCTGTGCGACCAGGAGGCGTTCCGCCTCCGTCTCGATGTCTCCGGCCAACAACACCCTGCCGGAGCGCGCGCTGACGCCGAGTACGCAGGATGCATCGTTGCCCCGCAGATTGGCGCCATGCGGCGGATGCAGAATCGCAAAGTCCACTTCATCCCACGTCCAGCGCTCGCCCCGGTAACAGGGCCGGCCGCCGAGTCCGGGAACGTTTGCGATCATCGATTCGACATGGACGCCATCGACTACGGCACGCGCGCCGCCTGCGTGGTCGAGGTCGCCATGACTGACGATCATGCGGTCGAGCCGCGGTGGACCGGTCGCGGCAATTGCCGGCAGCACCACGGCTTCGCCAAGGTCGAACCCGGAGACAAAGCGCGCGCCGGCATCGTAGAGCAACCGATGCCGGTGGGTGTCGATCAGGACTGCGCTGCCCTGCCCGACATCGAGACCCAGCACCCGTACTTCTCCGGGCGGCGGCCTTTGGTCCAGCACGACCAATCCCGCCGCATACAGCGGCAGGCACGCCAGGACCGCCCGCCAACGCCAGGTGCAAAACAGGCACGCGAGCGCAATCAGGCAAGCCGTAAGCTGGCTCAGGCCGATCGGCAGTCTTCTGACGCCCGCCCCGTCGAGCCATTGCAGGTAGCCTAGCAGCGACGACAAGGCGGCATCCGCACCGAACCAGAAGAGTTCCGACAGCGGCGGAAACAGGATCGACGTCACGAGCGACAACAGCACCAGCGGAACGACAACAACCGAGACCCAGGGAACGGCGTAGAGATTGGCGAGACCGGCGATGGGCGCTGCCTCGCCGACAGCGAATGCCACCAGCGGCGTCATGCCCAGCACCATGATCCACTGCGCCCGCGCAAGTCCGGGCAACCAGCCGTATGCCGGCGCCCGGTTCGACAATCCGCCGAGCAGCAGGCAGACCGCCCCGAACGACAGCCAGAATCCGGCGCTGAGCGGGGCCAGGGGCTGCACGATGACAACGGCAACCGCCGCCAGCGCCAGCCAGCGCCCCGGGGCCACGGCCCGCCCGGCGGCGAATGCGAGCACGCCGCAGGTACCCATCAAGCCGGCGCGCACAGCCGGAACGCCGGCGCCGGACAACCAGACGAAACCTGCCACTGCGCCGAGCGACACGGCAGTAGCCACCCAGCCGAGCGGCGCCCAGGGCAGCCACCAGGGCGTCAGTCGCGCGATGCCGCGCCCCACGAACAGGCCGAACAACGCCACGAGCCCCACATGCAATCCGGATACGACCAGCAGATGCACCGTTCCGGTGCGGCGCAACAGCGACCAGTCGTCGTCGGCCAGGCGTCCCCCGTTGCCGGTAGCGAGCGCCAGCAGGTGCGCCCGATTGCGAAAACGCCGCACCTGCTCAGCAATCGCACGGTGAACCCGTTCGAGCGGCGCCGGCTCTGAATCGGCCAGGCGCTCGCCGTCGCGGACATAGCCCGTACCGTTCACGCCTCTGGCCATCAACCAGCGTTCATAGTCGAAACCCCCGGGATTCTGGTATCCCCAGGGCACGCGGACTTCCGCCGCAAGGCGCCAGGTCTCCCCGGTGCGTACCACTGGCGGAAAGTGCCAGTTCAGCCGCAGCCGGCGCCCGCTCAAATCGATGCAATGGCGCCTCCGGTCGCTGAGTACGTCGACACCGAGGCGCAGGCGCCGCGGAGAGCCGTTGTCGGCGGATGGCTCCGCGGCCTGTACCCTCACCACCAGGTCACGGGTTTGCTCGGAGACGCAATGCGGTACCCGTTGCGCCAATGCCCGGTCCTTGTCCAGCGCAAACGAAGCCGCCGCGGCGAGCATGGCTCCGAGCCAGGCGGCGCGACGCGCCCACCGCTGACGGATGCGGGTGCGAGGGCGGCGATCAGGCGATTTTCCCACTGGCTTCCTGCTTCAGGAGTTCCTGTCGACCCGGCGCTTTCCGGCAAGCCACCGGGGCCGTGGCGAGGTTCGGCCACCGCGATTACCCGGCTCGATCCCCGTGGCCCGGGCCAGGGCGCCACCCCGTTTGGCATAATGGGTTATGCCAAAGAAATTCCTGCGCCGGTATCTGCCGGATGCCGACAAAGTCCGTGCGAACCCCGCCCTGCGACCCGTGAGCTTTCTGCTGGACCGGACAGATATCTGGCATCTGCACCGCCGTTCCGTCGCCGGCGCGACCTTCATCGGTCTCTTCTGCGCCTTCATCCCGGTACCGACACAGATGTTGATCGCCGCGGTGCTTGCGGTGATCTTCCGTTGCAACCTGCCCATTGCCGTGGCGCTGGTGTGGATCTCCAATCCCCTCACGTTCCCGCCCATGTTCTATTTCGCCTATCGCCTGGGGGCGTGGCTGCTGGACATGCGGCTGGAAACCGATTCCGTGCGCATGGACCTCGACTGGTGGATCGGCAATCTCGACAATATCGGCTATCCGATGCTGTTCGGCGCGCTGGTGTGCGGCTGGGTAGCGGGCGTGACCGGCTTCGTTGTGGTCCGTGTGCTATGGCGATTCCACGTGATCCGCCGCTGGAAGGAACGCCGGGCGCGGCGCCGCCGGACCGGCGGTCAGATCAGGCGTGCAGGCCCGCGACCGGATTCTGCCGCGCCGCCCGGCGGGCTGGAATCCACGCGGCCAGAACGCACAGCAACCAGGACAAGACAGCGATGACCAGGAGATCCTCGGCAAGCACGAGTGACGGCAGGACATCGAAGTAGGAACCTTCAAGCATCCGGAATCCCAGCCGGGATTCGGCCACTCCGACAAGGTAGCCGATGTTCTCCGCCAGCAGGGCGCCGAGCGCGATGCCCGCGGCGATACCCACCGAAGCGATCCCGACACCCTGCCAGAGAAAGACGCGGGCGATGAGCCGTCCGTCAGCTCCCATCGTCCTCAGAATGGCGATGTCGCCCCGCTTGTCGTTCACGAGCACGGTTTGCCCGGAGACGATATTGAATCCGGCAACCGCAACGACCAGCAGCAGGAGCAGGAACATGAGCGCCTTTTCGATCCTGACCGCTTGAAACAGTTCGCCGTAGTTCTCCTTCCAGGTCTCGACCCGTTGCGTATCGCCGCGGCCGTGCAGTTCATCGGCGAACCGCTCGACACCCATGGGGTCGGTCAACTCCACCCGCACGCCGTCGGTACCCAACCGACGCCGTTCCCGCTCCGAAAAGCTGTCGCGCCTTGCCAGCACCAGGTAGTGGTCGAGTTCGGCCCCGATTGCGAAGGTTCCGGCGAGCCGAAAGCGTTTGAGCTTCGGGTGCACCGAGCCGCCCGCCGGTTCCGAGACGACCAGCGCCACCGGATCTCCGGGGGTCAGCGCGAGATGCCGCGCGATCGGGCCGCCCATGACAATGGCGTCCGGGCGCGCCAGGGCTTCGGTGAGTGTCCCGGTCGACATGTTGGCATCCACCTGAGGCAACAGTTTTCCGTCTCGGGGCTCCATGCCGAACAGGGAAACCGGAACGGGCGCGCCGGCGCCCGTGACCATCCCGGATGAACTGAAGAACGGATAGGCGCTGCGCACGCCTTCCAGGGAACTGAGTGTGTCCACCAGACCCGGCGCCGCCGGCGTCACGAGGAGGTGCGGAACCGTCCCCAGGATCCGCGACCGGAGTTCCTCGCCGAGTCCGTTCATGACGCTGACCACCACTGACAGAACCAGAACTCCCAGCGCAAGACCGACGAGCGAGATCCAGGCGATGAACCGGGCGTAGCGGTTCCGCCCGCCCCACAGGTAGCGCAACGCAATGGCCGGGGCAAGGCTCAACCGCAAGGCTCCAGCAGTCCGTTGTCGAGCTTCAGAACCCGGTGCACGCCGTCAATCATGTGCTCGTCATGGGTCACCAGCACGAATGCGGTTCCGGTCTCGTCGCTGAGCTCGCACATCAGGCCGAATACCTGGCGCGCGTTCTCCTTGTCCAGGTTGCCGGTCGGTTCGTCCGCCAGGACGATGTCGGGCCGGCCCACCAGTGCCCGGGCTACCGCCACCCGCTGGCGTTCCCCGCCGGAAAGTTGCGCGGGGCGGTGCCGGGCCCGGCCCGCCAGACCCACCGAACGCAGCATGTCCATGGCGCGTTCCTGAGCCTCCGCCGCAGCGCGGCCGCGCAACCGCAAGGGCATGGCGACATTCTCAAGCGCGGTGAATTCGGGCAACAGGTGGTGCAACTGGTAGACGAAACCCATGTGGCGATTGCGGATTCGGGCACGAGCCCCGGGCGATGCCCGGGTGATCGCCGCTCCAGCCACCCGGACTTCACCGGCATCAGGCTCGTCCAACCCGGCGAGAATGTGCAACAGGGTACTCTTGCCCGCACCGGACCGGCCCACCACGGCGACGCGCTCCCCGGTCGCTATGGCGCAGTGGAGCGCATCGAGTACCTCGATGCGCTCGCCGCCCTGGCGGAAAGACTTCGCCAGTCCATGCGCCCGCAAGACCGGATCACTCATGGGCCAGGACCTCTCTTGGCAGCAGCCTCGCGGCGCGCCAGGCAGGGAATGCCGTGCAGAGTACGCACAGCGCAAACGCCGTGCCGCCGATGGCGATGAGATCGTTTGTTCTGACATCAACCGGCAGGTAGTTGATGAAGTAACGGCTCATCAGGTCCGGGGCGACGGTCTCGCTGATCCATCCGAACAGGTTCGGCAGCGCCAGGGCGCCGGCAGAACCCACCAGGAGACCGGCGGCAATACCGATGCCGCCGATCAACGTGCCGAGCAGAACAAAACTGCCCACCAGCGAACGGGTGGCGGCGCCCATCGTCTTCAGAATGGCAATGTCGGAGCCGCGCTGCTCCACGGCCATGACCAGCGTGGAAACGAGATTGAAGGCCGCAACGCCCACCAGAAACGCCAACAGCACGAACATCGTCGTCTTCTGCACATTGATCGCATGGTGCAGGTTGCCGTGGGTCTGCATCCAGGTACGAGCGGAGAACCGGTCATGACCGAGCAGCGCCAGAGCCTCCCATGCCGTCTGCCGGGCCGCGAAGAAATCGCGGAGCTTGACCTGATAGCCGTGAACGCGCTCCCCGAGACGCAGCAGTCGTTGGGCATCGTGCAGATGAACGAAAGCGGCGCGGTTATCGAATTCGGACGCCGAACGCAGCAGTCCGGCGACTTCGAAACGCTTCTGCCGCGGAAAGGCCCCGGCCGGGGTAATGTTCGCCATCGGCATGACCAGCGTGACCCTGTCCCCCGGGCCGACTCCGAGGCGCTCGGCCAGCCGTACCCCCAGAATTACCTTGAACGCGCCGGGTTGCAGGCGCTCCAGCCCGGCGGGCCCGGTAGCGGACGCGCCCTGCCCCGTCTGCGTCCGGCGAGCGCCAGCCACTGTGCCGGACCCGGGTTGACGGATGCCCGAATCGACGAATCGGGCCAACTCGGATACGCGGCCATAGCTTTCCGGCACGATACCGCTCAGCAGCATACCCTGTACCTTGTCGACCCCCGCGGCGAGACCGACCGCCTGAACGACGGGAACGGCCGCCGCAACGGCGGACAGCGACTCGAGCGTGCCGATCTCCGCCCCGCTGACCGGCACAGGCTCCCGACCGTACAGGCTGAGATGCGGCAGCACCGCAAACACGCGCCTTTCCAGTTCCCGCTCGAACCCGTTGATAACCGAGACGACAACGACGAGCACAGCGATGCTCAACGCCAGGCCGCAGATCGCGACATTGCCGATAAACGACAGCGAACTGCGCCGGGCGAAGGCGTAACGCCAGCCAAGGTTGCCCGCAAGCCAGTCAACGCGCATGCGGCATCCCGGTAAACGCCGACCCTGGCGCGACACGGCGCCGGGTTGCCTTCGCCGGTCGGCGGACATCGGCGGCTGCCGCGAGCCGTTGCTGGCGGAAAGGCCGATTTTGTATTATGAAACTCGTCAACTTTATAATATAACCTTCTAATTTTTATAAATTTTATATGCCTATGCACGCAACGCGGTCATCCGCGTCAAGGCCCGTTCTCGACATGCAGGCGCATCGCGTCAGTATAGCGTCGATCCAGGCCTCCCTCCCGGCGAACCAGCACCAGCGCCGCGATCCCCCGTCGCTGGGCAAAGGCAAGTCCATCGACCGGCCCCAGCACATTGATCAGCGTGGCAAGTCCATCGGCCCGCTCCGCCGTCTCGGCCAATACCGTCACCGACGCCATATCGTGCGCCACAGGCCGTCCGGTACGCGGATCGATCGTATGGCTGAACCGGGTGTCACCGATCCGGCGAAAGTTGCGGTAATCGCCGGATGTTGCCACGGCTCTGTCGGACAAGCGCAGAACGTGCCCGGCTCCTGCTCCGCCGCCCACTCCAGGAATTTCGACCCCGATTCGCCAAGGCGCCCCCTGCCGGTTCATTCCGCGAACGCGTACCTCGCCACCGATATCGATCAGGTAGTCGGTGCAGCCGTTGCCGTCGAGCAAAGCGGCCAGACGGTCGACGCCGTGCCCTTTGGCGATGGCCGACAGATCAATGCGCAGGCCGTCCACCCGCTTGCGCAAACCCGGGGGCGACCGCCTCGCGTCCAGCAGGCGGTACCCCACCCGTGTGGCGGCTTCCGCGATATCCTCCGCCGCGGGCATCTTCCGGCGCTTCCGCGCACCGAACCCCCAGAGGTCGACGAGTGGGCCCACCGTGATATCGAAAGCGCCATCCGACTGGTGCGCCAGGTCCTGCGCCAGGGCAACGACGCCGGCCAGTTGCGCGGATACCGGCATCCACTCGCCGGCGCGCGCCGCGTTGAAACGGGAGAGTTCCGAGTCGGGCTGCCAAGTGGACATCTGCGCGTTGACGGCTTGCAGTTCGGCCTCGACCCGATGAGACAACTCGGCGGTGCAATCGCCGCCGCCGGTCAGCGTCACGGCAAATTCCGTGCCCATCGTGCGGCCGGCCAGTCGATGAAACTCCTTGGCCGGGCTGCACGCGGCCAGCACGGCCAACGCGGCCAGCATTGCTAGGCTAGCCCTACCCTTTAGCGTCATTTAGGACTGGACATAGTCGAATTTTTCCTGTATCACCTCCCGCATGGTGATACAGAACCAGATCAACCGCACCCTGTCCGCGCAGTCTGCGCGGCAGCGTCTCGACCGAATTCTTGCCCAAGCGAATGGCGTGAGCCGTAGCGCGGTTGGACAGCGTGTTTGCGAGGCGTTCGATTTTACCGACGGACGGGGCCGTCTTCAGCTATCGGGCTGCATGAAGGCGTTGCGCGTGCTGGAGGCTGCCGGCGAGATCCGGCTGCCAGCGCCTCTATGCGGTCGACCGCCCTCGGCGCCGCGCCGTTTTGCGGGCGCGCTTGCGCCGGCGGTGGGGGTGCCGTCGGCGGTGTCCGCGGTCGCGGACCTTGCCGTGGTGATGGTCGAGACCGACGACCAGCGGCGTGCATGGAGCACGCTGATCGCGGACGAGCATCCTCGCGGGATGAAGACGTTCGCCGGGTGTCAGTTGCGCTATCTGGTTGGCTCGGGGCACGGTTGGCTGGGTGCGGTTGGGTTTTCGGCCTCGGCGCTTCGCCTGGCGGCGCGCGACCGCTGGATGGCGTGGAGCGACGAACAACGCCGGCGCCATCTGAACCGCGTGCTGTGCATGAGCCGCTTCCTGATCCGTCCATCGGTGTCCTGCGCCAATCTGGCGAGCCATGTTCTGGGGCGGGTTCTGCGGCGCCTGCCGCGCGATTTCGAAGATCGCCACGGCTACCGTCCGTGGCTTGTCGAGACGTTCGTCGAGCCGACGCAAGACGGGGCGAGCCTGCGCGCGGCGAATTTCCTGCGCCTCGGGCAGACCGCTGGACGCGGCCGGCAGGATCGACACAACGGTCGCGCGGAAACACGGAAATGGGTATACATGTATCAATTGGCGCTGGACTGGCGCCGCCGTCTGGGCGTGCCCTTTGTCGACCACGCGCCGGTGCTGGCACCCGGCGACGGTCTGAATAGCGCGCGCTGGGCGGCGATGGAATTTGGAGGGGCTCCCTTGGGCGACAAACGACTGACGGCGCGTCTGATTACGAGCGCCGCGCTGCTTGCGGCCTATCCGGGCCGGGCGATCTGCGGCAATGCGAAGACCGACCGGCGGGCGGTTGACGGCTATTACCGTTTCATCGAACAGCCGCAAGACAGTGCGGTGACGGTGGCGAACATCCTGATGCCGCACCGGACCCGCGGCATTCAGCGGATGCGCGGCCAGCGCACGGTCCTCGCCATCCAGGATGGCACCGACCTGAACTTTGCGCGGCGACCGAACTGTGAGGGTCTCGGCATCATCGGTAGGAACCAGACCTCCGCAAAGACCCTGGGGTTGCATCTGCATTTGACCCTCGCGGTGAATGGGGAAGGTCTGCCGCTCGGGGTACTGCGCTGTGCTTTCGATGCGCCCACGCCGAAACAGGCCGGGGCGAGGGATCGGCAAAAGACGCAACGCTGGCTGGACGGCTTTGAGGATATTACGGCCGCGTCCCGGTCGCTGACCGGCCGCACCCGTGTGATCTCGGTCATGGATAGGGAAGCGGATTTCTTCGAACTCTTCGACACCCAAAGGCGAACCGGGCGGGTCGAGATTCTGGTGCGCGCCAAACACGACCGCCGTCTTGCGGGGACCGATGAAAAGCTGTTCGCGAAGATGCGCAAGGGCAATGCCGACGGACTGGTCGATGTCCCGATCGACCGCCTGAGCGAGCGCAAGAAAACAAGCGGTAAGAAAGCGCGGCCGGCGCGCAGCAAGCGCTTGGCACGCTGCGAGGTCCGCTATCGCAGTCTCTCGCTTCCGGCCACCGTCAAGACCCTCGAACCGGTGCGGCTCTCAGCGGTGCATATCATCGAAACCGAGCCGCCGGAGGGCGAGGACGCAGTGCGGTGGTACTTGTTGACCAGCCTGCCCATCGACAACCTCGACGCCGCACGGGAGGTCATCGCTTTCTATCTCCAGCGCTGGCGGGTGGAGGACTATTTTCGGGTGCTGAAGTCCGGCTGCCGGGTCGAACATCTCGCCTTCCACACCGCCGACCGGTTGCAGCGCGCGATCGCCATCAACAGCGTCATCGCTTGGCGTATCATGCTCATGACCCTGCTTGGACGGCAGGTGCCCGACTGCGATGCCGGACTGATGTTTACCGACGATGAACTTTCCTTCCTGCGCAATTATGCCGTGGAATACAACCAGCCAACGCCAGACGATCTCGGTGCCGCCGCACGACTTGTCGCGCTTCTCGGCGGCTATCAGAACCGAAAACACGATCCCGACCCCGGAAACCAGATCATGTGGCGTGGCTACGAACGGCTGTCAGCAGCAACCTTGGGACATCGCATCGCCGAAAAACACGGCGTCGGAAATGCCTTTGTCCAGTAAAAGATAACGCTAAAGGGTAGGGCTAGCCCGCATACCTCACCAAGGGCCGCGATGATCGCGCCGGAGATTCTGTTCCAGGCGCGAAGGGCAAGCCGCTCGCGCTCCCCGGCTGAACGAAATTCATGGTGTCGTTGTCGGTCCAATCGACGGTACCCCCTCATGCCTGAAACCGGAAACAAGGCCATTGGTTTTTCGATGGCCTCGCCCGGTTGCCGTTACCCCGCCTTATTAAATCACGCACCGGTTGGTTCAATGCGCAGTCTCGCCTGTAGAATGCCGGCCACGACACCCTTGCGGAGATCCCCATGCCCGAATTCTGCCGCGTCGACAAGAGCGACCGCATCATGACGGTCACCATGGAGCGCCCGGAACGCCTCAATGCCATGCATCCTCCCGGCAATGCCGAACTCGGCGAGGTATTCGACGACTTCGCCGCGGACGACGATATGTGGGTGGCCATCATCACCGGCGCCGGGCGGGGATTCTGCGCCGGCAACGACTTGCGTTATCAGGCCGAGGGGGGCGAACGGGCGCCGATGCCGCGGGGTTTCGGCGGGCTCACCTCGCGCTTCGATCTGCTGAAACCCGTGGTCGCGGCGGTCAACGGCGTATCGATGGGCGGCGGCTTCGAGATCGCGCTGGCCTGCGACATCATCGTCGCCTCGGATCGGGCGGTGTTCGCCCTGCCGGAACCGAGGGTCGGCTTGGCGGCCCTGGCCGGCGGGCTGAACCGGCTGGCCCGGGAGATCGGTTCCAAGCGGGCGCTCGGCATGATTCTCACCGGCCGCCACGTGACTGCTGAAGAAGGCCGGCAACTCGGTTTCGTGACCGCCGTGGTCCCCCACGAGAATCTCATGGACGGAGCCCGCAACTGGGCCAGGCAAATCTGCGAATGCGCGCCGCTGTCCATCCGCGCGAGCATGGATGTGGTCTACCGCAGCCTGGACACGGCGTCACTGGAAGAGTCGATGCGGGCACGTTACGACTCGGTGGCCGCCATGCTTGCCGGCGAAGACTTCATCGAAGGGCCCAAGGCCTTCGCCGAAAAGCGCAAGCCGAACTGGAAGGGCCGCTGACCAGCCTGGCCGGGGCGTCATGCGCGCGGCGCACGGGCATCCGGTGCTGCTGGCGGAGACGTTCGTGGATCCGGCGACAGCCGATGCCGCAAAACCGATGCATCGCAGCGACTTCGGAAAGGCCCTGGTGAACTTGCCGGCCCATTTGCCGGGTGCCTCCAGATCTGCTATGCGCGGATAAAGGATGTCAAATCAGTCGACTGCGCGGCAACACAACCGCTTTCTTGTCGGTCTGAGCAAACCACGGTGGCCCGCCACCCCGTGTCGCGCGAGGAACAATGGTTGTTCATGGGAGGTCCAATCCCGGTGAGCAGGGTCAAGCCCGCTTGGAGCCCGAGCGATCGTCCCGTTTTCGTTTCTCGACTGCCTTGACCGATAAATCGTGTAGATTCAATGGGTTGAAAAATGGTTCCAGGAAAGGCATCGCCTGGTTCCAAGATGGGTTTTCCGCGAAGCCACCGGTGGAGACCCGGTCGCCTGGTGGCGCCCGACTCAGGTCCGGCTGGCAATCAGCCGGCGGCCGGCCGCCGATCCCCCACCATCCGAAGACCATGTCCTCGAGTTCCCGAGTCTCGTACACTTTCAGGCGCGCGGACTTCGGCGGCAGGGCATAGGGTGTCGCAACGCGTCGACCCGTGGCGTCGTATTCGAAACCGTGGAACGGACAGACGAGCCGCCCCTCGCACACCCGCCCCCCACATCCGCCGCCCAGGCTTCTTCGCGCCATCGCGCCGGCCGCCG
Organism: Candidatus Azophilus sp.; assembly: GCA_965220425.1. GTDB lineage: Bacteria > Pseudomonadota > Gammaproteobacteria > Pseudomonadales > Azotimanducaceae > Azophilus. Next base: position 3,394,507 of record OZ244830.1, read on the forward strand.
TCCTCGCCGGCCCGGTCCCAGGCCGGAATTTCGCGCCGAGTTGGTGTTAAATGGCCACCGGTCGTTTCCCCGGGTGGAAGGACTTGTCGGCACTGATCTATTGCCTCGCCTTCGTGGGCGGCTTCGTAATCATGTCCCTGGAACTGCTCGGGGGACGCGTGCTGGCCCCCTATTTCGGCAGCAGCATCCACGTCTGGGGCAGCATCATCACCGTATTCATGGCCAGCCTCGCCACCGGCTACCTGCTGGGCGGGCGCTGGTCGCTGGCCAACCCGTCGTTGGTCCGCTTCGGCGTCCTCTTTCTCGGCGGCGCCGTACTGCTGTATCCGCTCGTCTATTTCAGCGAACCCGCCCTGGTCTGGATCTTCGACCGCATCGAAGACCCGCGTTACGGTTCGCTGGCCGCCTCGTGCCTGCTGTTCGTGCTGCCGACGGTGATGCTCGGCATGATCTCGCCCTATTCCGTGCGCCTTCTGGTCAAGACCACCGAGGAATCGGGCAACATCGCCGGGCGGCTGTATTTCGTTTCCACCTTCGGCAGTACCCTCGGCACACTTGGGACGAGCTTCTACTTCGTACTGTGGTTCGAGATCGACACCATTCTCACGCTCCTGACGGCTTCCCTGGCGCCAATGGGCATCCTGGCGATCGCTTTCGGAGCCATGCGCCGATGACCGGGCACTCCTGCCGGTGCTGGATTGCCGGCATGTTCGCCTGCCTGCTCGCCGGCATCGCCGCCTGGCCGGTCGATGCCCGCGTCATCCACAGGGAACGCTCGCTCTACCAGACCATTCTGGTCGAAAAGACCGGCACCACGGTTTGCCTCAAATTCAGCGTGCGCCGCAACCAGCGCAACCAGTCGTGCATCGACCAGCGCCGGCCGCGAGACATGGTCTTCGCCTACACCCGGATGATGATGGCGGCGCTGTTGCTGAATCCGTCCCCCCGCCGGGTTCTGGTTGTGGGGCTCGGCGGCGGGACGCTGCCGACCGCAATGGCGCGGATATACCGGGAAGCCGCGATCGACGCGGTGGAAATCGACCCGGCCGTGGTCACTGTCGCAAAACGATACTTCGGTTTCGTCGCTACCGACCGTCTGCGTGTCCATGTCCAGGATGCTCGCGCGTTCGTCAAGCGCGCCGCGCGCAACGGCGAAACCTACGACCTGCTCATGCTGGACGCGTTCAACAGCGACTACATTCCGGAACACCTGATGACCCGGGAATTTCTGCTCGAAGCCAAATCGGTGCTGACCGAAGACGGCGTTCTCGCCGCCAACACCTTCGCCTCGAGCCGTCTCTACGATCACGAGTCCGCGACCTACAACGATGTGTTCGGACCCTTTTTCAACCTGCGCCTGCCGGACAGTTCGAACCGCGTGATCCTGGCCGCGCGGCAACCGCTGCCGGATGTGTTGCGGCTGCAGCGGCGCGCCGCCGAGCTGAACGAGCGGTTACGCCCTTTCGGCGTCGACATCCGAAGCTATCCGAAACATCTGTTGAGCAATGCCGACTGGGATGCGAGTGCCAGGGTGCTGACCGATCAGTACTCCCCCGCCAACCTGCTTCGGGCGGAATAGTCTTCGGGTCCTTGTGCGCGCCTGCCGGCTCGCCGGACGTCGCGCGCTCGCCTGGAGCCGGTCGGCTCGCCTGGAGCCGGAACCCGGACGGCCGGGCTACTTCGAATCTGGCTCCTCGAGATTGAGCGAGGCCGAATTCATGCAGAAGCGCAGCCCGGTCGGATCGGGACCATCCGGAAAAACGTGCCCGAGATGCGCCTCGCAAGCCGCGCACAGCACTTCCGTGCGGCGCATGAAGTGGCTGTTGTCCTCGCGCGTAACGACCGCATCCCGGGCGATCGGCGTGTAGAAACTGGGCCACCCCGATCCGGAATCGTATTTCGTATCGGAATCGAACAGCGGCGTATCGCAGCACTTGCACCGGTAGATGCCCGGCGTCTTGGTATCCCAATAGACGCCGCTGAACGCCGGCTCGGTGCCGGCCCGGCGGGTGATGTCAAATTCCAGCCGCGACAGTTGCACCTGCCATTCCTCATCGGTCTTTGTTACCTTGGTCATGTCGGATGTCCCGTTGTCGTTCCGCGGGAGCGCGGCGCCGCAGTCGTTGCCAACGACGATTATCGCACCCCCGTATTGCATCATGAAAGAATCGACGATGGATTCGATGGCTCCCTCAAACACGCGGGTTGCCGATATTTCCGGGCGCATGCCGCACGCGGCCCGCCGGATCGGAAAATCCAGCAAGCTGGACGAAGTCTGCTACGACATTCGCGGCCCGGTGCTCGAAGAGGCACACCGGCTCGAAGAGGAAGGCCACCGGCTGCGAAGGCGCCCATTTCCCAATCCGGCGGCCACGGAAGTCCCGAATCCGAGACCGCCGGGAACAAGGCGACAAGGTACAGCCTGGAGCCGGCCTGGGACACCGCGACGCCCAGCGTCATCGCAAACGCCAGAACGATCAGTCGGCGCACTCGAATCCTTGCAGCCAACGGTAGTATTCCGGCGCAAGATATTGACGCCCGGCCAGCAGGTGATCCAGATAGGCACGGGGCGGCTTGAACCCGTTCCGGCGGACGGCGCAGTTCGCGAAATAAGTCCAGGCTGGGATGCGTTCGCCCAGGCTCAGGACTTCCACCGCGTCACGGCCGTAGTTGACCGGTGCCCGCTCGAACGGATCCATCTTCAGAATCTCATCGACTGAGCGCAGCCGATAGAGCACCCCCTCCACGAACTCCCGCGGGGCGTGGACGACGTTGGCATGGGCCGCATGCGGGTGGTTGCGGGACACCTTGTCGAAGACCAGACGCACCCCATTCAGCCGGGCCGGTTGGACCTCCTCGATCTCAAGGCCCCGAGCGCGGACCCGCTCGGGATTCATGTTGCTGCCGTACGCGAAATAATGCTCGATATGCATCACCCGGTCCGGGTTCAGGCGCCCTTGCGTATTCGGTATTCCAGCCGATCCGCTGCAAGCGACTTGCCTACCAGTTCGTGACCCATGAACCGGCAGAAATCCCTGAAATCCCGATCGGTGGAGGGATCGGTCGCAACCACGAACAGAACCTCTCCCCGCTGCATCTCCCTTACCTTGTTGCGCACCATCATCAGCGGCTCCGGGCAATTGAGTCCGATCGCATCGACAAAATGATCGTGAACAGGCGTCTCGGCAGCCAATCTTCAACAACGCACAGGTTCGTTCGGCCCGGTCGATACTAACTCAATCCGCGGTGCATCGTTTAGCCCGCATCGCTCACCGACTTTCGTCGCGAGTGCATCGGCGTCCGCAGGCATCCGCCAACTTTCCTTGACTTGCTCATCGGTCGATTCCACACTCGAACGGTTGCAACGCTCGGCTGTCCAATGCCTTGAGCAAATGAGAATGGCGCACGCTATATACATTGCGGAGCACTGCTTGATGTGGGCGTGCATCGGGCTGTTCGGCCTCTGGAGCGCTGCAAACGCCACCGACTCCGAGACACCCTCCGACCCCACCCAGATCACTCAAGAGCCACTGGACGCGCCGGACGACCGGAACGGCGATATGGCGCCCGGCACGGCAGTTGGAGGCGACGCGGAAACCGCCGTTGCTTCGGAAAACGCCGACCGATCGGAAGGGGATTCCGGGGACATATCGCTCGGCGATACCGAAGCCGCGGATGATCCTGCAACCAACGATCATACCGAAGCCGACGACGATCGCGCGGACAGTTCGGCAGGTACGCAACCGGCGGATTCGACGCAGCGCATCGAGCAAGCCCTCGATGAACCGGTAACGCCGCTCGACGCCGTCGCCTTCGGTATCGGGCAGGCGGAGTACGAAGGCGCCGAAGAGTTCCTCGACCACTATATCCGCGCCATGCAATCGGCCCACCACCGCTACCATCCCGATCTGGTCAAACCGCTCACCCTGCTCGGCGACGCTCAGTTCGGCCGGCAGCGTTTCGGCCGGGCTCTGGAGACATACAACCGCGCCCTGCACATCCGGCGGGTCAACGACGGGCTGTTCGCACCGGACCAGGTGGCGGTCGTCTACAAGCAAGCAGCCGCGCTACAGGCGATGGGCGATCTGGAGGAGGCCGGCAACCGGGAAGAATACGCCTACAGCGTGCTGCTGAAAGCACACGGCCCGTCGAGCGCAGAGCTCCTGGCCGGCACGTACCGGCTCGCCGCATGGTATCGCGAGAGCTTCAATGTCTTTGCGGCAAGGGCAATGTATGAGCGCGCCCTGCACATCCACGAGGCCAACGGCAAACACAGCAGCCTGTCCGCCCTGCCCGCGCTCAAGGGTCTCGTATTCACCTATCGGCAGGAACGCTTCCCGTCCTACTACGTCAGCGACAATCAGTCGAGTGCCTTCGGCGCGGCGCCGCTGCCGCTGTCCACCCGGGCGACCGTCTATGCCCAGCAGATCACGATCAACAACTTCCCGGCCGCCGAACGCGCGCTGCAGCACATCGTCCGTATCCGCCGGGACCACCCCCAATCCTCGCCGCTCGAGGTGTTCGAGGCGATACTCGATCTTGCCGACTGGCACCTGATGTGGGAGCACTTCAAGAAGGCGCATACCCTCTATGAGTTCGTTTACACGCAAATGGACGAACTCGACTCGGTCGACGCCGGCGAGTACTTCGCAGAACCCAGGCTGCTGCACACCCCCCTGCCCGCAGACCCCAAACCGCCGCGTGGCGGCACTCAGGAACCGGGAACGGAACGCGCCAGGATTCCCGGGTTCATCGAGGCATCGTTCCGCGTGTCGACCAACGGCAGTGCACAGGACATCGAGATCGTCGCCGCGGACCCGGAAGGCCTGATGGATTTCCGGACGCGCCGCAGCCTGCGCAGTTCCCGCTATCGGCCGGCAATGGCGAACGGCAAGGCCATACCCTTCGACAACCAGACTTGGCGGCACGAATTCGAGTACGTGCCTCGGCACGAACCGGAGGAAGACGATGCCTAGCCCGCATATCGCACCAAGGGCCGCGATAGCGGAAAGTGGCGGCGCCCGGCGAACGGCGTGGTTGCCCGGCGCGCGCGCCGGAGCGCTCGTGCTGGTGGCCCTGCTGTGGGCCTGCGCGCCAATCACGCCGCTCTATCCGCAGCCTTCGAGCAGTCAACCGCCCCCGTCCGGCGCGTCGGGACCGTCAAGCCCGTCGGGGGGCTCCCCCGGATCGCCGCCACCTTCCGGCGGGATGCCCGGACCGTCCGGTGGAACGCCTGGCCCGTCCGGTGGAATGCCCAGTCCTTCCGGCGGAATCCCCGGTTCGCCCGGCGGTGCGTCCTCGCCTTCGGGCGGGCTACCCGGGTCTTCCGGGGGATCGCCCGGCATGCCCGGGCCCAACAGCCCATCCGGCGGTTCGTCCCGCGGGATGCCCGGTCCCTCGGGCTTGCCCGGTCCGTCCGGTGGATTGCCAGGCGGTCTGCCCGGCATGCCCGACGGCATACCCGCTCCGCCCGGGGTTCCCTCCGGCCCCGCCGGAAACACCCCCGGCGGGCCGACCGACTCCGGAACCGGCACATCAGGCGCAGAAGGCACGGGATCCATGCCACCCGGCGGCCCGCCGGGTTCCGATGGCGGCGCCAACGGGTTGCCCGGCGGCTCCGACTCCCAGCCTTCGGGATCCGGCGGCGACACGCCCGGATCCGGTGCGCCGGGCGGCCCGGCCGGTTCCTCCGGAGGCGCGTCCGACAGCGGCAGCGGCGGCACACTGCCTCCAGGCATCCCCGGCGGCTGGGAAACGAGCAATGAACTGCCCCCACCCGTTGAGCCGCGGCCAGTTCCGCCCATGCCCGGCAAGGGGACCGGTTCCGGCGGCGATCAGGAACTCGAAGAAGCGCTCGGCACCTTCGACGGCGAGATCCTCGCCGAGCGGGAGGTACTGGAGCAGCGCTCCAACGAATCGCCCTCCGGCGGTGGCGGCGCCGGCAACAGGCCCGGCGCCTCCTCCACGGCCGGCAATAGCCCGGCAGGCGGTGCGGTGCCGGCCGGTTCCGGAAGTGGACAATCCGGCGCCCCGAAAGGTGGCGGCGTTATGCCGGCGCCACCGTCACGGCCGACGCCGCCCATGCCTCGGGGCCAGGCGCCGGACGACATTCCCGACGCCCGGGACGACGACATCATCGCCCGCCAACTGCGTGAAGCGGCCATGGCGGAAACGGATCCCGAGTTGCGCGAGGCGCTGTGGGAAGAGTATCGCCGTTACAAGGGGTCTTGAGTATGAAGCTGCCAGCCCGCATCGCTCACCAACTTCCGGTATGCGAACCCCCCGCCGCGCAAGCTGGAGTTCGATTGCTGGCATTGGTGGCGATCTCGCTCATCGGGCTCGGCGGTTGCGTATCCCACACGGTGCGCACCGTCGACATGACACCGCCAAAGCAATTCCAGGGCGTACAGAGCGAAGACCAGCTTCTCGATGTGGGCATAGCCGTACTGGATCCGAACATTCCCGACACCTTCGATGAGCAGATCGAAGAGCTCGTCCACCCGGATCTGCGCCGCGCGGAAGCGCAGTTCATCCCCTATTTCGCCAAGAACCTGTTGCAGAGCACCGGCAACTGGGGGGCGGTGCGCGTGGTGCCGCGGCCGACCCATGCCGTGGACGTGACGGTGACCGGCAGGATCGTGGAATCGGACGGTGAGCGGCTGACCCTGGAGATGACCGTCATCGATGCGCGCGGCGTCGAGTGGTTCACCGACACCTACCATTCGCTCGCCAGCAAATACGCCTACTCCGAGACGATTCCGCCGGATATCGATCCGTTTCAGGCCAACTACAAGAATCTGGCGGACGACATGCTTGCCTATCGCCAATCCCTCGATGAGCAAACCGTTCGCGAGATTCGCGCTACGGCGGAAATGAAGTTCGCCCGGGATTTCGCGCCCGATGCCTTTGCGACCCATGTCCGGGACTTGCCCAACGGCGACTTCGAACTCCTGCGCCTGCCGGCGCCGGACGATCCGATGCTGGAGCGGGTGCGGCGTGTACGTGAACGGGAGTACCTGTTCATCGACACGCTCGATGAGTATTACGCCAACTTTCACCGCAACATGTACCGGCCGTACCATCAGTGGCGGGCGGCCACCTACGACGAAGCCATTACCTTGCGGGAACTCGAGGCACAGTCCCGTGGCAAGGCCTGGGCAGGCGCCGGTGCAATCATCGGCGGGATCGGCGCTATCTACGAGAGCGACAACGCCTATGTCGATGCGGCCGGACTCGTCTCGATCGCCGCGGGCGCGGCGCTCATCAAGAGCGCCGTGGCTAAACGGAACGAAGCCGCCATGCAGGCCGAGGCGCTCCAGGAGATCGGCGTGGCCGCGGAGCAGGAGATCTCGCCCCACACCATCGAACTGGAGAACCAGACAGTGCACCTGCAGGGTACGGTGGAACAACAGTACCGGGAACTTCGCCGCATCCTGCGCAGGGTGTACTTCGAGGATCTGGGCCTTGAGGCCGAAGACGCCCCGCTGGCGGAGACGCCTGAATCCGTATAGGGCGCGTGGGCGCGACCATGTCCGACAGACCGGAGCCGATCAAGCCCAGAGCGGTCCCGCTCAGCCATGCCGGAACGGTCCGGCAGAGCCGGCGGGGCGACTCGCGCAAGCTGTTCGTCTATCTGTTCCTTGCGGTGGCCGGCGCTCTGGTTTTCGCCCTGTTCGGTTTGGCACCGCAATTCGTCGCACCGGTTCCCACCGGCAACGAAGACGGTGGGAAATCCCCTGTAGCCGGCGAAAACGCCTCTCGATCCGGCAACCGGCCCCAGGCTGTAACCAAGCCCACCGAACCTCCGCCCTTCGAGGCCCTGCGGCGCCAGCAAGCCCGCACCGAAGCCCAGGACGAACTCGCCCGGTTCGTTGAACTCGAAATCGAATTGCGCGCGGCCATGCAGGTCGAAAGCTGGGCCGCGGCGGCGTACGAGGCCGCCAATGACCTGGCGCACGCGGGCGATGCGTCCTTCGTCGAGGAACGATACACGGCGGCGATCGAACACTATCGTGCCGCCGCGGATTCCCTCGAAGCGCTGATCGCGGAAGGACACAGCCGGTTTGAGACGGCGCTGGCCAATGCGCTGACAGCCATCGATAACCGGGACACCGACGAAGCGAAACGCAGACTCGCCAAAGCGCGCCTCGTCAAACCGACGCACCCCGACCTGCTGCGCGCGGAAGCGCGAGCAGAGACCCTGCCGGAAATCGTCACGCTGTTTCGCGAAGCGCACAATCAGGAACTGGCCGGCCAGTGGGACGACGCGCTCGGCGCCTATGCGCGCATACGCATCCTGGACCCGGAGACCCCGGGGCTCGACGGAGCCATGGCCGAAGCGCGGCGGCAACGGTCCGCCCAGCGCCTGCAGTCCTTTCTTTCCGCGGGATTCGCCCAGTTGGACAGGGGGCAGTTGCGCGCAGCCGAGTCCTCCTTCAGGAAAGCACTGTCCATGGATGCCGGGAATGGCGCCGCACTGGGCGGGCTGCAACAGATCGCCGAGCAGGGGCTGGTCAGGCAGATCGAGCGGCTGCAGCGGCAGGCCAGGGACGCCGAAGCCGGCGAAGACTGGCCGGCGGCAGTGCAAGCCTTCGAGGCCATTCTCGCGCTGGACGCGAACATTCAGTTCGCGCGCGCGGGCCTTACCCGGGCGTGGATGCAATCCGCAACGCTGGCGGCATTGCAGGACATTGCCGAAGAAGCGGAATCGCTCTCCTCAGACCGGCTCTATGCCGCCGCCCGGGAGACCCTTGCCCGAGCCGGCGACCTGAAACCGCGTGGCCCCGCGCTTGCCGGGAAAATCGCGAAAGTGGAGGCGTTGCTGAATTTCTACGCCAATCCCGTCCCGGTGGTATTGCAGTCGGACAATGCCACCGAGGTGCTGCTCTCCAATGTCGGGCCGCTCGGCAAGTTTTCCGAGATGCGGCTCGATCTGCGCCCCGGCGCCTATACCCTGATCGGCAGCCGCGACGGATGCCGCGATGTCCGGGCCACGATCACCGTACGTACCGACATGGCGCCCGTGGACATCCGCTGCCGAGAGGTTCTGGCACGTTGACTCATGCAGGCTGACGGCGATTCTGTCATTCGACCCGTCCGCTACCGGCCCACGACCGACGGCCCCGCGCGGCGCAGACGGCTTGCGCCGCTGCAGGGTTTGCTGCTGGCGCTGGGTGCGTTGGCGGCGGCCGTTCTGGTATTCCTGTTCACCGCCCGGTCGGTGGAATTTCGGTTCACGCCGGCGGCAAGCCGAATCGGCGTCAGCGGCGGACCGGCCTTCGCATTCGGGGAGATCCACCTGTTGTTGCAACAACGATACACGCTATTGGCGGAATCCGGCGGCTATTACCCATTGGAGTTGCCGTTGGATATCGGATCGGAACGCAACCAGTCGTTTGCGTTCCAATTCGTGCCCCTGCCCGGTCTGGTCACGGTCGTGACCGGGCCGGAAGGCGCCAGTCTGACGGTAGACGGCAAACCGCTGGGGCAGACGCCGCTGACGGACATCTCCATCGAAGCCGGTTCGCGCCAGTTCCGGTTCACGCACCCCCGCTACCAGGCGCTCGATATGGACGTAGCGGTGGAGGGACGGAACCGCCCGCAGGAGGTCGATGCAACCCTCGCTCCGAACTGGGGCGATATCGCCTTTTCTACCGACCCGCCCGGCGCCCGCATCTTCGTCGGCGATACCGACACGGGAACCCCCACCAACGGCATCGTGCAGATACTCGCGGGCGAACACGATGTCCGGCTGACACTTCCCGGGCACAAGAGCCACCGCCAGCGCATCCTGGTGACGGCCCAGGAACAGCGAACGCTGCCCACCGTCCGTCTGCAACGGGCCGACGGCACGCTCATTGTGCGCACCCGGCCGGGCCGGGCCGGCGTGACCGTAGACGGCCAGTATCAGGGTGACGCGCCGGTCAGCATCGCATTGCAGTCCGGCCGGAACTACGAGGTCCAGGCATTCAAGGGCGGCTTCGCGCCACGCCGCGCCCGCGTGCGCCTGAATTCCGGCGAAAAGCGTATCCTGAACCTCGATCTGGTGGAGCTGACCGGGCGCCTGATCGTCGAGGCGGACCCGCCGGACGCCCGGCTGTTCATCGACGGCCGCGCGGCCGGTACGGCGAACCAGGCCCTGGAATTGCCCGTGCGGCCCCACCGGCTGGAGATCCGGCTGGACGGATACGCGGGATACAGCCGGGAGATCCAGCCGCGCAGCGGGCTGACCCAGGAACTCAAGGTCAAGCTGCTGACCCTTGAGGAAGCCCGCCTCGCGGCCCTCAGGCCAGAGATCGTCACAGCCCAGGGCCAGCGCCTCAAGCTGTTCGAGCCCGGTCCGATAACCATGGGCGCGTCGCGTCGCGAGCCGGGCCGCCGCGCCAACGAGACCCTGCGCGAGGTGGCGCTGTCGCGCCTCTTCTACCTGGGCGTCCACGAAGTCACGAACGCTCAGTTCACGGTGTTCGCGAGCGGCCACGACAGCGGCTCCTACGAAGATCAGCGCCTCGACAAGGACGACCAGCCCGTGGTCGAGATTAGCTGGCACGATGCGGCGCTGTACTGCAACTGGCTTTCCGGGCAGGACAACCTGCCGCCGTTCTATGCGGCGGAGTTCGGCAAGGTGGTCGGTTTCAACCCGCAATCGACGGGCTATCGGCTGCCCGCGGAAGCCGAATGGGCCTGGGCCGCCCGCCATCGGCCCGGCAAGGCCGAACTGCTGCGGTTCCCCTGGGGCTCCGTGCTGCCGCCGCCGGCGCGGCACGGCAACTACGCCGACCGGGCCGCCTCCCACCTGGTGGGGCGCATCGTATTCGGCTACAACGACAACTACGCGGTCGCGGCGCCTGTTGGCATTTTCCCCCCGAACGCCAGGGGACTGTACGACCTTGGCGGCAACGTGGCGGAATGGACGCACGACTTCTACAAGCATCCACCCAACCCGCAAACCGGGCCGCTCGGGCCGGATGAAGGGGAGTATCATGTGATCCGCGGGTCCAGTTGGATGCATGGCACGACCACCGACCTGCGCCTGTCGTTCCGCGACTACGGCATAGACGGCAGGCGGGATGTCGGGTTTAGAATCGCCCGGTTCGCCGAGTAGCGGCGATTCCGACGCTCCTCGAGGACCGGGGTAGAAAACATGAAGAGATTTCAGCACGGCAGCAGGGCGATCGGCACCGGCCGCAAGCTCGTGCAGTGGCTCGCCGCGGCGGCATTGTTCGCGCTACTGTCGCCGGGCATTCAGGGCGCCCCGGCCGAGTTGGAGGACGAGGCCGACCGGCGGCCGGAAGAGACCGAAGAAGCGGCGCCCGAACGGGGCGAAGGCGCCGCGCCGTCGACCGAGGTTTTCCTGCCCACCGAGGAGATCTCGGAAGACTATGCAGCCCCCTTTCCGGTAGACATTTGACACAAGGCCCATGCGACGGCAGATCCCAACCGAATTCATCTACCAGGCGAGCGCCCTCGTTATCGCCCTGATCGTCGTGCACCTGGTCTACATCACGGCCATTCGCCCGAACGCCCAGGCCATTCTCGACGCCCGGGCCGCCCAGGAAGCCGCCGGCGAACTGGTGGAGCAGGAACAGTCCGTCTACGTCATGCTCAAGGATTTCGAGCAGGAATCCTGCTTCGTCCTCATGTTCTGGGCCATCGCCATCATCGGCTACAAGGCCCGCGGCGCCCTCAAGGAACGCAACCTTCTGCAGCGGGACATGGTGGTCGTCACGGAGGGCGTAAGCATTCTGCCCGAGGATACAAGGGAATACGGGCGCCCCATCCAGGCGCTGCCGGAACGGGTGCGGTCGTACCTGCTGCCCCGGGCGCTGATGTCGGCACTGCAGAGATTCGCCTCCACCCGCAATGTGCAGGACAGCTCCGAGGCGGTGCGCCAGGCCTGCGATGCCGAATCCGACCGGCTCGACAGCGAACTGGCCATGGTGCGCTATATCGCCTGGGCCATACCGAGCATCGGCTTCATCGGCACCGTGCGCGGCATCAGCCAGGCACTCGGCCAGGCCTACAAGGCGGTCGAAGGAGACATCAGCGGCGTGACGGCCAATCTGGGTGTGGCGTTCAACTCGACCTTTATCGCGCTGGTGATCAGCATCGTGGTCATGTTCCTGATGCACCAACTGCAATTGGTTCAGGAACGCCTGGTGCGCGACGTTCAGGATTACTGCGACCGGCGGCTGCTCCGGCACCTGCGGGTACGCAACTCGTGATCCTGCTGGAACTGAACGATGCGGAACTCGGCCTCTACCGGGACGGCCGGCCGATCTATCGGCAGCCCGCCATCGCCCACGTCGGCGCGGAACAGAGCCTGTTCGGGCTGGAGGCGCTGCGCATCAGCCGGCTGCACCCTCAACAGGCCAATCAGCAGTATCTCGCGCGCCTGAACGCGGATCCGCTGCCCGTTCCGGGGAAGCAGGCAGCAAACCACGCCGACCTGGTGTATCTGCACCTTCTCGAACTGAAAGCCTGTATGGGCGGTTCCGGACGGGGAACCGCCCCGCCCGCCGCTGCCTCGCGTTCGTCGCCTATTGACGGGGCGCCCCGCAAGCGCGGCATGCGCCTGCCCTGGACAGGCAGGCGGAGGGAAAGTCCCGGGGCGCCGCACGGCGACGGGACGAGCACCCCGCCGCGGCCAGGCACACTCACCGGGGCCGGCGCATCCAGCGAGGGCAGGAACGGCGGCCCGGCCCTGATCGCCGCCGTACCGGGCTCCCTGAGCGCGGACCAACTGGGCGTGCTGCTCGGCATCGCCCAGGAAGCCGGCATTGACATCGAGGGATTCGTCGACAGCGCCGTGCTGATGGCGAGCGCCACTCTCCTGCCAGCCCGATGCTGGCTGCTGGACCTGCACCTGACGCGCGCCTGCCTGACGGAACTGCACGCCGGCGACCAGATCGTCCAGGCCGGCGTTCAGGAGCTCCCGGGTTGCGGGCTGATCTCATGCCTGGACGGTTGGGCGAACCTGCTGGCCGACCGGTTCGTACAGGACACCCGCTTTGACCCCCTGCACGCGGCGGACACCGAACAACAACTCTTCGACCAACTCTACAACTGGGCGCAATCCGGCCGGCGGGGCGAGGCAGCCGAAGGCGACTTCTCGGCGGAGATCCGGCATGGCGGGCATGAGCGGCGGGTGCAGGTACCGGGCAATGCGCTGCGCGGGAAACTGACGCAGCGATTCCAGCAACTGGCGCAGAAACTGCCCGAGGGCGCCCGCCTGCTGGTGGCGCCGCGAAGCGCGGCATTGCCAGGACTGTTGCCCGGTCTGGCCGAGTTGGGCATTCAGGCCGAAAGCCTCGCCGCCGATGTCCTCGAGCGGGGATTCGCGCGCCACTGCGACAGGATCGCCGCGGGGCAGTTGACGTTGGTGAACCGGCTGCCTTGCACAGGGGTTGCACGAGAACCGGAAGCCGGCGCCCGGCCGAAGGCAACGCACGTACTGCATGAGAGCCGCGCCTGGCCGCTCTACGGCAATCCCTTCGGTCTGCCCCGCACCGGCCGCGCCGGAGAGACGCTGGAAAGAGACGGGCGCCGCTTTCAGCTCATCGCCGTGGAGCCCGACGCCGACAGTTGAAAGACAGCACAAAAATATATTCGTATTTCAATCAGTTATCGAAGTAAGTTACCAATCGACATATGCGGTCAAAGCGACGGCTGAGCGTATTCTCACTCTCCTTCCTGGACGTCATGTCCTGCGGGTTCGGCGCGGTCGTGCTCATCTTCCTGATCATCAATCACGAGACCGAAGAGAAAGCCAAGGTAGTCAACAAGGACCTGCTGGCGGAGATCCGCCTGCTGGACTATCAGGTGCGCAACGGCGAGGAGGACCTGTTCCAGTTGAAGGAGCGGCTCGAGGCGATTCGCCAGGGCCTCGATGACTCCGACCTGAAACTCGCCAGCACCGATGCGCATCTCGAGCAGAACCGGAACGAATTCGGCGACCTGAGCGAGCGTTCCCGGGCGGAGGAGGAGAGCCTCAATGCGCTCAAGACGGACGTGCAGGCCCGGGAGGAGGAACTCGAGCGCCTGCGCGCCGTCAACGAAGCCAACGAGGGCGCGCGCGTGCGCGGCTTCGCCGGCGAAGGCGACCGGCAGTACCTGACCGGTCTCAAGGTCGGCGGCGCCAACATTCTCATCGCCGTGGATGTCTCCGCCAGCATGCTGGACGAAACCATCGTCAACGTGCTGCGCCGCCGCAACATGCCGGAAGAGCGGCAGCGCATGGCGCCGAAATGGCAGCGCGCGGTAAGCACCGTGGAATGGCTGAGCGCGCAACTGCCGCTGGATTCGGACTTCCAGATCTTCACCTTCAATTCGGCAACCACCTCGCTCCTCGACGGCAGCGACGATCAGTGGGTGCCGCTGGGGGACGGCCGCGACCTGGAATCCGCGATCGACCGCCTGAAGGACGTCATCCCCGCCAAAGGAACCAGCCTGGTACACCTGGTAACCAAGCTGCGCAACCTGGATCCCCTGCCGGACAACGTCTATCTGATCGTCGATTCGCTGCCCACCCAGGGAGTGCGTTCACCCCGGCGATCGACCATCTCGGGTTCCGACCGCCTTGGGCTCTTCCGGGATGCATTGCGCGAGTTGCCGAACCAGGTGCCGATCAACGTGATCATGTTCCCCATGGAAGGCGATCCGCTGGCCGCGGCGGCGTTCTGGAACCTCGCACGCACTACCGGCGGCGCCTTCATGGCGCCATCGCGGGACTGGCCCTGATGAGCGCCAAGAGGCGCCGCGACGTGGAAGAGTTCAGCGTCTCCTTCCTGGACGTCATCTGCTGTGGATTCGGCGCCATCATCCTGCTGCTCATGATCACCAAGACGGTGGAACCCGTACTGCTCGAGAAGACTTCGGTCAATCTGGAAGGCCAGGTCGCGGCGCGTGAACAAGCGCTCTTCGAGATCAAGGGCCAGATCAACGAGCTGCGCCGCCAGTTGGACGACGCTTCGGGTCAACTCGACGACAACCTGCTGGAACTCGCGCGCCTGCAACGGGAATTGAACGAGATCCTCGGCCGCTTCACCACGACCAGCGAGCAGAACGAAAGCATGCGAATCGAGACCATGAGTCTCGCCGCCGCCCGGCAGACGCTCACCGACGAGATGGAGCGGCTGCTCGGCGCCGACTTCCGCCGTCAGACGGATCTCGTCGGCGGGATCGCCGTGGACAGCGAGTACATCGTCTTCGTCATCGACACCTCCGGCAGCATGTTCGCGGGCGCCTGGCCCCAGGTGTTGCGCAAGGTGCAGGAGACGCTGGACGTCTACCCCACGGTAAAGGGCATCCAGGTCATGAACGACATGGGGGAGTACATGTTCGGCAGCTTCCGCGGTCAGTGGATTCCGGATAGCCCGGCCCGCCGCCAGGCCATCGTCAACACGCTCCGGACCTGGAATCCATTCAGCAACTCAAGCCCGGTCGAAGGCATACAGGCCGCAATCGACACCTATTACGCTCCCGACAAGCGCATCGGCATCTACGTCTTCGGCGACGACTACAGCGGCAACTCCGTCGAGGAGGTGGTGGATGCGGTCGACCGCATCAACGTGGCCGACGAAAGCGGCCGGCGGCGAGTGCGCATCAACGCCGTCGGCTTTCCGGTCCACCTGCAGCGTCCCAACGCCCGGGTCTACCGGTTCGCCGCCCTGATGCGGGAACTCGCCTACCGCAATGACGGCACCTTCGTGGGACTTTCGGATTTTCAATAGACCGGCGGCCACAATCGACAATTCGGGAGAATGGCGGGTCGGGAACTTGTGCCGTCCGCAAAGCTGATTTATAAGTGGTGAAGGCGCCTTGAGGGAGCCTCGATGCACGAGAACCGGATATCGCACCAGTGGGCCAATCTGCGCACGAGCCCGCATATTGCGGTCAGGGCGGCTGCGCTCGTGCTGGCCGGCAATCTGCTCGGCGCGTGCGCCGGCGGCAGCGTCGCCGTGCCCACCGGTTTCCCGGTTCCCCTCGTGGAAAAGGTTCAGCTTCCGGTCGGCATTTACCTCGACGATGCCTTGACCGGTTACACCCACGTCGAAGCCATTGAAGGCCAGGGCGAGTGGGAGATCGAACTTGGCTCGGCGCAACGATCGATGTTCGCGAATCTGCTGACGGGCATGTTTATCGGCCATCGATTCGTGGAGCGTGCCGATGCCCTCAATCCCGATGTTGCGGGCGTGCTGGTGCCTTCCATCGAGGAACTGCAGTTCACGTTACCGAGCCAGACCCGCACCGAATATCACGAGGTGTGGATCCGCTATCGCTTTCAGATGCTCGACAACCGGGGCAACGCTCTAGGCGACTGGATGCTCACGGCATACGGAAAGTCTCATCAACAGAATTACGGCGGCGCTTCGGCGTCCCTGCAGGCCGCGGCACTCGAAGCCTGCCGCGACGCCATGGCGGATTTCGCCTTGCGTTTTCGGTCGTTTCCCGGTGTGGGCGGCTGGCTGCAGAGCGAATTGGGAGACATGACATGAGGCCGCCGGTCGCTAGTGCCAGAACCTTACCCCTGCTCCGTTGGCTGGCTTTGGGCGCCCTGGCCCCGATACTCCTCAGCGGATGCGTCACGGCGACGGTACAGCAGGTCCGCGAGGCGGATACCGGCATGTCGGCCGGCGAGTCCATCGTGGTGCTCGGGCGGCGAAGCCAGCCCACGACGGCCGAGACTGAACTGGATTTCATCTCCTGCGTGGCCGGCAACATGAACCGTGGCGTCAACCAGGTGAGCGTGATCCCCGAACAGCAGTTCATCGACGCCACCTTTCCCTGGTTCGAACCGCGCACCGCGCCCGCCCACGCGAACGACCTGCCCGCCCTGCTCGACCACCCGCCGCTGGCCAATCGCCTGGCTCGCATGAGCCTCAAGTACCTGGTCTGGATTGAAGGATCCACGGAACGCACGGACTCCGGCGGCTCCTTGAGTTGCGCGGTCACGCCGGCCGGCGGCGGCTGCTTCGGATTCCTGTCCTGGGAAAACGACTCCGCCTACGAAGCGTCGATCTGGGATGTGGAAACCGGCGCCGCCGCCGGCCGGATCAGCTCCGAGGCGATCGGCACCAGCTATATGCCGGCCGTGATCGTACCCATTCCCATACTGGCCCGCGTCCGCGCGTCCGCCTGCACGGCGCTGGCAGACCAGCTCAAGGCTTTCGTGAACAACGGGAGTCCAGGCTGAATCAGCGCCTGATCTCCACCACCTCTCCCTCGAAGCGCTCGGGCTCGACCGCATACCATTCCGTCAGCCTGACCTTGTGTTTCTTCGCACACAGGTCCACGAATTCATAGAAGGTGGGCCGCCCCGGGTCCGTGATGACGAACCGGCGAGCACCCCCCTGAAACGCCCGGTTTACGAGGCGCTGCAGCGGTTTGACCATGCTGTCCCAGAAGCAGATATCGGAGCCGATGATCGTGTGGTAGCCGCCGAGTTGGCTGCCGGAGAGGTTCTCGAACTTGCGCCCGAGCGTTTCGACCTGAACGTCGTTGAGCTCAGCAAGGACTTCCAGGAACGGAAAAACGTCCCGGTCGATGTCCAGTCCCGTCGCTCTGGCCTTGAACCGCTGAGCGCAGAATACGGCGGCCGCACCCCATCCGCAGCCGATCTCAAGGACCCTGGCGCCTTTCCGGATGGGCCTGGTGGCTAGATAGTCCATCAGCAGGAAGCTCGAATTCCAGGTTCTGTGGCCGTGCACCGAGGGCCGGTAGCGTTTCTTCAGCCGGCGGATGACCCGGTGCTGCGACTTCAGCAGGCAGATGCCGTACGCCTGGTACATGTGGTTTTCCGGCATCTGTTCGAGCTGTGGCATTGGCAACCCCGGCGAGGCGAACCCTGACAGAATAGTCGACGAAGCAGAGAACCGTCCATGCAGATCTCCGGCCTGGCCCGCATATTGCACCAAGCCGCTCATTGGGTTCTCGAATGTTGTTTGTTTTTCTCGATTGCTTCCAAATCCGCAGAAGTTGTTGCGGGTACTAACTGCGCTGGCCGCGCCCTCGCCGGTTTTTTTGCCGGTTGCGCGCACATGCTCGCTCCACCATAGGCGGGGCTATGCTTTAAGCTCGCGAGCACGCGCATACGGCAAAAATCCTCGGCGATCATCGCGGCCCTTGGTGCAATATGCGGGCGAGCCCGCATCGCAATAATACCCGACTAAAACAGTTGGGTATTCCGAGGGGCAACCGGTACAATGGGAACCGGTCGCCAACTGGAGCCTGTCCTCGGCAAATGAGTGAATCGCCCCTCGATATCATCGGCCAGGAGTACCGCGCCGGATTCGTCACGGATGTGGAATCCGAAACGTTGCCGCCGGGACTCGACGAATCCGTCGTACGCTTTATTTCGGAGAAAAAGCGGGAGCCGGGCTGGCTGACGGAATGGCGCCTTTCCGCCTTCGAGGGCTGGGCGCGAATGACGCCGCCGCAATGGGCGCATGTCCGCTTCCGGCCGATCGACTTCCACGCCATCTCCTACTACTCCGCTCCCAAGAGCCTGGAGGGCGGCCCGCAGTCGCTGGACGAGGTCGATCCGGAGTTGCTCTTGACCTACGAAAAACTGGGAATACCACTGCACGAGCAGGAGATGCTCACCGGTGTTGCCCGCGCCGGGCCGAGCGTGGCGGTGGACGCCGTCTTCGACAGCGTGTCGATCGCCACGACCTTCAAGGACAAGCTCAAGGAAGCGGGCGTGATCTTCTGCCCGATCTCGGAGGCCGTGCACAGCCATCCCGAACTGGTCAGGAAATACCTCGGTTCCGTCGTGCCGCGCAAGGACAATTTCTATGCGGCCCTGAATTCGGCGGTATTCAGCGACGGTTCCTTCGTTTACGTGCCAAAGGGCGTGCGCTGCCCCATGGAACTCTCCACCTACTTCCGGATCAACGAGCAGAACACCGGGCAGTTCGAGCGCACCCTGATCGTGGCCGACGAGGGGGCTTATGTCAGCTACCTGGAAGGCTGCACCGCGCCGATGCGCGACGAAAACCAGTTGCACGCGGCGGTGGTGGAGCTGGTGGCCCTGGACGATGCCGAAATCAAGTATTCAACCGTGCAGAACTGGTATCCGGGCGATGCGAACGGCAACGGCGGCATCTACAATTTCGTCACCAAGCGCGGCGCCTGCCGGGGCGCGCGCTCCAAGATCTCCTGGACCCAGGTAGAGACGGGCTCCGCCATCACCTGGAAGTACCCGAGCGTGGTGCTGCGCGGCGACCATAGCGTGGGCGCGTTCTACTCGGTGGCACTGACCAACAACTATCAGCAGGCCGATACCGGCACCAAGATGATCCACCTCGGCAGGGGGACGAAGAGCACGATCATCTCCAAGGGCATCAGCGCCGGGAAAAGCCAGAACAGCTACCGCGGGCTGGTGCGCACCTCGCCCGTTGCCCGCGAAGCCCGCAACTACACCCAGTGCGACTCCCTCCTGATCGGCGAGGCCTGCGGCGCGCATACCTTCCCCTATATCGAGAACAGGTCCGCCACGGCCATCGTCGAGCATGAAGCCACCACTTCCAAGGTCAGCGAAGATCAGCTCTTTCTCTGCCGGCAACGGGGTATCGACCCGGAGAAGGCGGTGAGCATGATCGTCAACGGATTCTGCAGGGAGGTTTTCCGGCAGTTGCCCATGGAATTCGCTGTCGAGGCGGGCAAGCTCCTCGAGGTGTCCCTGGAAGGAGCCGTGGGATGACCCTGCTCGATGTCGACGACCTGCACGTGCGCGTGGACGACAAGCCCATCCTCAATGGACTGAGCCTTGCCATGAACGCCGGCGAGGTACACGCCATCATGGGGCCGAACGGTTCCGGCAAGAGTACGCTGGCCAACGTCCTTGCCGGACACCCGGGTTACGAGATCACCCGGGGCAGCGTTGTGTTCCGGGGCCGCGACCTCAACGGCCTGGAACCGGAGGAACGGGCTCACGCCGGCGTCTTCATGGCCTTCCAGCATCCCGTGGAAATTCCCGGCGTCACCAACCTGGAATTCCTCAAGGCAGCGAACGACAGCCGCCTCGCGGCGCACGATCTGCAACCGCTATCGGCGCTGGAATTCATGAAACGGGTACGCACCCTCGCCACAAGCCTGGACCTCGACGCGGAATTCCTCAAACGCGGGGTCAACCAGGGGTTCAGCGGGGGCGAGCGCAAACGCAACGAAATCCTGCAGATGCTGTTGCTCGAACCGCAACTGGCGGTGCTGGACGAGACGGATTCGGGCCTGGATATCGACGCCCTCAAGACCGTCGCGGACGGCGTCAACCGCTTCCATGCCGGCCACAACGGCGTGCTGCTGATCACGCACTACCAGCGGCTGTTGAACCATGTGGTGCCCGACCGTGTGCACGTGCTGGCCGACGGCAGAATCGTCGAGTCAGGCGACGGCGGCCTGGCGCATGCCCTCGAAGAGCGGGGTTATGCATGGTTGAGGAACTGAATTTCCCCGGCGCCCCGCCCGCGTGGCTCGCAGCCGATACCGTCACGCGCTCCCGCACTGCCCTGGACAGCGGTCTCGCGCGGGAAACCTGGAAGTACTCGCCCTTGTCCGCAACCTTGCGCAAGTTGCTCGGCGCACCGCCGTCGCCTCATACGCCCGTATCCGATGTGCCTGACGGCGTCGCGGTCACCCGGTTCAGCCGCCTGGCGGCGCCTCCCCTCCTGGCGCTGAACGTCGACCGCTATCCCCTTGCGGGAATCACCGCCTCGCTTGCCGCGGACGGCTGGCTGGTCGATATCGAACGTTCTCCCGGGCGCCCCATCGTCCTGGCCTCCGCGCCGGGCATCCATGCGCCCGTCGTGTTTCGCGTCAGTCCCGGCTGCCGGGTCGACATCCTGGAAAGCGCTGCTGCCGACGGCATTCAGTCGGCGGTGAGGGTGCTGGTTGCGGCGCGCGACTCGACGGTGCGATGGGCCCAGGCCGAACTGGCGGCCGGCGCCGAGCAATGGTTGCTGCTGCAGGCGCATCTGCAGGACAACGCCAGCCTGGAACTGCACCAGCATGCCGCCGGCGCCCGCTTTCGCCGCCTGGATACTCATGTCGCCCTCGAAGGCGCCGGTTCAAGCTGCCAATCCACGGGAGCCGGCGTCGTCGGCACGGGTGAGCACCTCGACCGTCAACTGGTCGTCGAACACATCGGCAGGAACACACGCAGCCGCACCCGGTTGCACAACCTGGCGGCGGGCAGCAGCCGCTGTTCTTTCAACGGGCGCATTCACATCCATCCGGGTGCGAGTGGCGCGGACGCAGACCTGTCAAACAAGAACCTGGCCCTCGATGCGGATGTGGAAATCAACACCAAGCCGGAACTCGAAATCTATACCGACGATGTCCGTTGCTCCCATGGAGCCACCGTCGGGCAGCTCGACGACAACGCGCTCTTCTACCTGCGCAGCCGCGGCCTGCCCGAGCCCCTGGCGCGACGTTTGTTGAGCATCGGATTTCTGGCCGAGTGCATCGCGGGGCCGCTGGCGGCCAGGGTATCCGAGGACTTCGAGGCGCGGCTGGACAACGTGCCTGTCGGTCCGGCCGGAAATCGGCGGAGAGATAGGGCACGGGCGTGACCGGCCAGCCTGAACAGCCGGGCCTTAAAGCGAGCCCTCACGGGTCGGGGAACGACGGGAGGCTCGACATCGGCGGCGACTTTCCCATCCTCCAGCGCAGGGTGAACGGACAGCCCCTGGTCTATCTCGACAGCGCGGCAACTACCCAGAAACCCCGCCAGGTGCTCGACAGCGTTCGCAGCTACTACGAGGACTGCAACTCCAACGTGCACCGGGCCGCCCACACCATGGCAGACGAGGCGACCTCCGCCTTCGAGGGCGCGCGCGAGAAACTGCGGGCCCTGATCGGCGCGGCGCATACCCGGGAGATGCTGTTCACGCGCGGCACTACCGAAGGCATCAACCTGGTCGCCGCGAGCATGACGACGCTGATCGAGGCCGGCGAGGAGATCCTGATCACGGAGATGGAACATCATTCCAACATCGTCCCATGGCAGATGCTGTGCGAGCGCACCGGGGCGAGACTGGTCGCTTCCCGCGTGACGCCCACCGGCGAGATCGACCTCGATGATTTCCACGCGAAACTCGGACCGGGAACCCGCCTGCTCGCGGTAACTCACGTCAGCAATGCGCTGGGTACCGTCAACCCCGTCGCCGACCTCATTGAGGCGGCGCAGCGATTCGGCGCCTGGACGCTCATCGACGGGGCGCAGGCCGTTGCGCACCTTCCCATCGATGTGCGGCAACTGGACTGCGACTTCTACGCGTTCTCCGGGCACAAGATGTTCGGCCCGACCGGCATCGGCGCGCTATACGGCAAGACGGAACGGCTCGACGCCCTGCCCCCTTCCCACGGGGGCGGCGAGATGATCGAGCATGTCACCATCGAACGGACAATCTACAACCGGCTGCCCTACAAGTTCGAGGCGGGCACGCCCAACATCGCCGGAGCGGTAGGCCTCGGCGCCGCGGTGGACTACCTCCGCTCACTGCCGCGAGCGGAGTTGCTCGCCCGGGAACAGTCACTGGTCGACTCGACGGTCAGCCGGCTCAAGCAACTGCCCGGCGTGAAAATCGTCGGCGAACCGGGAGAGC
Organism: Candidatus Azophilus sp.; assembly: GCA_965220425.1. GTDB lineage: Bacteria > Pseudomonadota > Gammaproteobacteria > Pseudomonadales > Azotimanducaceae > Azophilus. The sequence continues at coordinate 3,417,111 of OZ244830.1, forward strand.
GGTTGTCGGTTGTCTCCTTCCTCGTCGACGGCGGCCACCCGCACGATTTCGGCACCCTGCTCGATCAGCAGGGCATCGCGGTTCGGACAGGCCATCACTGTGCCATGCCGCTCATGGAACGCCTGGGCATCCCGGGCACAATCCGGGCATCGTTCAGCCTGTATAATTCTCTCTCGGACGTCGAGCGCCTGGTCGCCGGCGTCGAGAAAGCCATGGACTTCATCTGAAGCCGGCAGCTTGAGGGTTTCGTCATGAGTGTTGCGTCCTTCGACCCCAAAGAGATCTCGATCACCGGCCCCGCCGCGGCGCATATCACCGACCAGGTCGCCCGTTCCGGACGTCATCACCTGCGCCTGGGCGTCAGGGAGAGCGGTTGCAACGGCTACATGTACGTACTGGACTACATCGATGCCCCCAAGGACGGCGACCGGCCATTTCCCGTGACCGGAGGCGTTTCGGTTTACGTGAGCGAAGGCGACCTGCCCCTGGTGCAGGGGACGGAGGTGGACCTGGTGACCGAGGGCCTGAACTCGAGCCTGCGCTTCAAGAACCCCAACGCGACAGCCCACTGCGGCTGCGGCGAGAGTTTTTCCATCACCGGCGCGGATTGAGCCGTGGAACGACGGGTAGTACCCATCCGACGCACCGTGAACGCCCGGCTGGTTCCGACGGGGGACCCGCTGACCATCCCGGACGGCGCCTTCGTGACCCTGACCCAGTCGCTGGGCGGCACCTATACGGTCGTCTTCAACGGCAACATGGCCCGCATCGACGCGGCCGACGCCGATGCTCTCGGTTTCACGCCCGAGGTGCTCGAGTTCCCCGAACCCGCGAACGGCAAAGTCGACCCCACCCAGGTCGACTCCGCGCTCGCCAGCGTATTCGACCCCGAAATCCCCGTGAATATCGTGGACCTGGGCCTCGTCTACGACCGGCGGATCGGCGAAGGCGGCGCGGTGACCATCGTGATGACCCTGACGGCGCCCGGCTGCGGCATGGGTCCGGTGCTGGTCGAGGATGTCAAGTCGCGGCTGGCCCGCGTGCCGAACGTCAGCAACGTCGACGTGCAGCTCGTTTTCGACCCGCCCTGGTCGCGGGAGATGATGAGCGAGGAGGCGCAACTGGAACTGGGCCTTTACTAGTGTCGGCGACGACGGCGCAGCTTGAAGAGATTCGGGAGTCGTTCGCCTTTTTCGACTCCTGGGAGGACAAGTACCGGTTCGTGATCGATATCGGCAAGGCGCTGCCGGAACTCCGGGACGACGACAAGGTTCCCGCCAATATCGTGCGGGGGTGCCAGAGCCAGGTCTGGCTGCTTTCGGAACTTCATGACGGCAGGCTTAAGCTGCGCATCGACAGCGATGCCCATATCGTGAGAGGGCTGATCGCAATCGTCCTGGCGGCCTATCAGGACCGGCCGCCGGTGGAAGTCCGCGCCTTCGACATGGAAGCGCTGTTCGATGAACTGGATCTGCTCAGGCACTTGAGCCCGACCCGGGGCAACGGTCTGCGTGCCATGGTGGGCCGCATTCGCCATGAGGCTGAACGGGCAGCCGATACCGCCCCGGCCGCCACCGCGGACGCTACCGCGGCCGCGGCCGGGGCTTGACTACACTGATCGCGGCCGTCACCCAACCCACCCAGAGCTTCTGAAGTTGCTCACCACCCTGGGTTCCTGCATCGGGTTCATGGTGCTGGTCGCCTGGATTTCCTATGTAAAGACCCGGGGCCAGACCGGCACTGCCGAGGGCTACTTTCTTGCGGGACGCGGGTTGACGGGCGTGTTCATTGCCGGTTCCCTGCTGCTTACCAACCTCTCCGCCGAACAACTCATCGGCCTTAACGGTTCGGCATACGCCTTCAACCTCTCCAGCATGGCCTGGGAAGTCACGGCGGTATTCGCCATCGTCATCATGGCCACGGTACTGCTGCCCCGCTACCTCCAGGGAGGATTCACCACGCTGCCGGAATTCCTCAGCCGGCGCTTCGATGATCGCGTGCGGCGCCTGTCGGTGGTTCTTTTCATACTGGGCTACGGCCTCGTCACCATTCCGTCGGTCCTCTACTCGGGATCGTTGGCCGTCCTGCAACTCTTCGACCTGGGTGGACTGCTGGGCGTCGACGACGCCTCGGCCCTGCTCATCACCATCGGTCTGATCGGCGCCGTCGGCAGCCTGTATGCGATTGCGGGTGGTCTAAGGGCGGTGGCGGTTTCCGATACGCTGAACGGCGCGGGATTGCTTATCGTCGGCGTACTCGTGCCGGTGCTGGGCCTTGTCAAGCTCGGTGACGGCAGCCTCGCCGCCGGACTGGGCAAATTGACGAGCGACCATGCGCACAAACTCAATGCCATCGGTTCCGCTGCCGACCCCACCCCGTTTGCGACCCTGTTCACCGGAATGATCCTCGCAAATCTTTTCTACTGGGGCACCAACCAGTACGTCATTCAGCGCACACTGGGCGCCCGGAGCCTCGCCGAAGGCCAGAAAGGCGTGCTGCTTTCCGGGTTCTTCAAGGTTCTGATTCCGTTCTTCATGATGATCCCGGGCGTCATCGCCTTTCACCTGTACGGCACAGACCTGGCGTCGATGGACCGCGCCTATCCCCGCCTGGTTGCGGATGTACTGCCGGCAGCGCTCGGCGGTTTTTTCCTGGCGGTGCTGCTCGGCGCCGTTTTCAGTTCCTTCAACTCGCTGTTGAACAGTGCAGCCACCCTCGTCTGTGTCGACATCGCCGGGCCGCTGCTCAAGAAGGCGCCGGACGATGCGCGGATGATTCGCATGGCCCGGCTGACCGGAATCGTCATCGCACTGATTTCGTTCGCGATCGCACCGCTGCTTCAGTTCGCGCCGGAAGGCCTGTGGCAGGTCGTACGCAAGTTCACCGGCTTCTACAACATTCCGATCATCGCCCTGGTGACCGCCGCCTTCTGCATGCCCCGGGCCACGCCGAGCGGCGCGATCGCGGCCGTGCTGTTTCACTTGCCCGTCTATGCCGTACTGACCTTTATCTGGGATCCGGGGCTGCACTTCGTGCACATCTACGCCATTCTGTTCGTCGCTGAACTCAGCATCATCCGGGGCGTGGGCGCGGCCTCCCCGGCCAGCCATAGCCCGGCAACACAATCTCCCCCAGCGTCGCCCGTCGACATGACGCCCTGGCGCTGGACCCGACCGGTTTGCATGCTCCTGGTTATCGCCGTCGCCGGCGTCTACTGGCTGTTTTCGCCGTGGGGATTGGCACGTTGACGAACGGTCCCCTGACGCACATCGAGCCTCTCGGCGCGCCGGTACTTGACCATCGTTCGCAAACCATATAAACGTCAACCAACGCTTCACCAACTCGAGACTGCAAGATGATTCAAAAGCGCGACAGCAAGGGATCCACTCCGTCCGACAACCGCCGCAACCGGCTGTTCAGCTCAAAGGAATCCGCAAGCCCGAATCCCGGCGGGACGGTCGACGCAGGCGCGCAATCATCTTCGCCGTCACCGGCCGCGACAATGCGTGGGACGCAGGGTGTCGTACCGACCATCGGCGCCACCATGACCATCAGGGGCGACCTTGTCGGCAAGGAAGACGTCATGGTGCGGGGCAAGCTCGAAGGCAACGTAATACTCAACGATAACGACGTCGTTATCGATGAATCCGGCCAGATCGAGGGCAGTATCATCGCCAAACATGTCCTGGTCAGGGGCGGCGTAAACGGGGAAATTCAAGGACTGGAAAAAATTACGATTGCCGCGACCGGCCGTGTCCAGGGAACCATCGCCGCTCCCCGGGTCGTGCTCGAGGAGGGAGGCAAGTTCAAGGGCATGGTCGACATGCCGCTCGACGAGCAAGCTGCCGGTTCCGCGGCAGGCAAGCCCCAGGAGTTGAATCCGGCGGCTTCGAAAAGAGTGGCAGCCGCGGAGGTGGCCGCGTCGTCGTAAGCAGCAACCGGGGGGTGTAACCCAATTCCGAAAACAGAGATCGAGAGCCGGCCCATCCGCGATGCCCGGGGCGAAGCGACGGAGATCCTGCCGCTCGTTTTCGCGGGATTCGATCCATCTCGACGGCTCAATGTTCTGGATCTGGGTTCCGCGGAACCTGAAAGCATCGCTTTCTATCATCGCTACTTCGCCCGCATCTGCATTGCCAACGCCGTCGATGAATGGGAGTCCGGGTTGCCGCCCAGCCTCGACAAGTGCCTGCCGGACGGCGCCAGGGGACTCTGCTTCGATGTCTGCCTGTTCTGGGACAGCCTGAATCACCTGCAACGCGACGCGATGCGGAAATTCGCCCAGGATGTGGTGGGCTGCCTGCACGAGGGCACGCGGTTACATGCCATCGCGGCCTATACCCCCAACTGGGCATTCGATGCCCACCGCTACGGCATCGTCGAGCAGGACCGCCTGGCAATCAAACCGAGGTCGAGGCCGGTACCGCACCCGCACTCTCAAACCGAAATCGAGAAAGCACTGCCCGGATACCGCATTCAGCGCACGGTACTCCGGCCAGGCAACCGTCTGGAACTGTTGCTGACACATCGGCAGTACTAGTGGTCCAACCACCTGGAAATGAGCGGTCAGCGCGTCCACAAGCGTCCAGATGCGCGGCGTCGGCTCGCGGACGTATCCGGATACGTCAAGAGCCGACAACAAAGCAGATGGGCATTCAACGGCCAAGCCGATTCACAGCGGGCATTCGAGGAACATTCGGGCAATCACTGAGGGCAAACGCGAATCAGGAAATTCAATACTATGACGTTATGTATATTTATTGACATAACGTTTAAATCAATATACAAATGTTGTCGTCAGCGTGTTGGGAGGATCTCGCTATGGGCAGCATCTGCAAACTTCGGTCATCGCTGTTCCCGCTGGCATTCAGATTGCGGTGCGCATCCCGCGCCCTGCTGCCCGGCCTGCTAGCGCTATTCGGTTTGATCGCCACCGCGGGTTCCATGAGCCAATCCGCATTCGGCGCGGACACCGACAACGACGACATTGAAGAAATTCTGGTTACCGCCCAGCGGCGTTCGCAGAATCCACAGGATGTTCCCCTGTCCATGACGGTGCTGGGCGGAGCGGAGCTCCGCGACCTCAACCTGCGTTCGACCGGGGAACTCGGGTCTCAAGTGCCCAACCTCAAGATCTTCAACGACTCGGGTGAAAACGGCGCCGTCCAGATCGTGATCAGGGGAGTCTACTCCTCCGGCCAGACCTATATGGTCGGCCCATCGGCGCTGGTCTATGCGGACGATGTCCTGCTGGACAGCTATCTCTCGCAGGGACTCGCGTTCTTCGATGCGCAACGGGTTGAAGTGTTGCGCGGACCCCAGGGCACGCTCTTCGGGCGCAACTCTACCGCGGGCGCCCTGCAGGTCATCAGCAACCTGCCCAGCGATGAAGGCTACGCCGAGGTGAGCTACGGTTCGTTCGACAAAACCCGTTTCGAGGGCGCGGCGGGCGGTGCGATATCGGATACCGTCGGCATCCGCATCGCCGGGTTCTACGACCAGCAGCAAGGCTGGTTCGAGAACATTCACACCGGTGAAGACATCTACGACTCGGATGCGTTCGCCCTGCGGGGACTGCTTGAGCTGACTCCCAGTGAAAACGTGGATATTCTCCTGAAAGTTCAGCACGCTGAAACAGACCAACATCCGTTGATCTGGCAAAGCTCGATCCCCAATCCTCACGCCTTCACGGGTTTCGGATTTAACGATTCACACCTGTTCAATCCCGGCCCCGGCAGCGACTACGAAAAAGGCAACCTCAGTTTTGACGACAATGAAATCGAGGATACGTTCGAAGATACCCAGGTCAGCATGACGCTGAACTGGGGTCTCGGGGACTTCCGACTGACTTCCATTACCGGCTATGAGAAGTATGAATTTTCGTTTCTGAATGACGCGGACTCGACCGCTACCGACATCTTCCATTTCTACAATGCTGTCGAGTACGAGGGCGTCACACAAGAGGTTCGGCTGACATCTCAGACCGATTCCGCCTTCCAGTGGATTGCCGGCGGTTTTTATCAGGACGGTGAAATGACGAGCAAGGTCTCCGACGACTTTACCGATCTTTTCATCCTGTTCGGCCTGTCGATACCCGGCATGGGGTTCGGCGACATGGACCGCATCGACCACGACTCCAAGAGTTGGGCAATCTACCTGCATACCGACCATGCCTGGTCGGAAAAATTCAAGACGACACATGGAATCCGCTACACGCGGGACAAACTGAGCCGCGTTCGGACCGCGCTCAATTCGACCGCCTTTCCCCGCTCCTCACGACTCTCATTCGTCGATCTCTCCATTCATGGCGACTTCGGGTCGGATCCGCTGGTCGTCAACCATGCCGACAGCGCAAAGACAGACGAAATCACCTGGCGCGTGGCGGCCGAATACGCAGCCACCGAAGATGCCCTCCTCTACGCCAGCATATCGACCGGGTACAAGGCCGGGGCATTGGGTGCATTCTGGAATTCCCTGGAAAACCAGTTCGTTTTCGTGAACCCCGAAACCGTGGTTTCCTACGAGTTGGGCGTCAAAAGCCTGTTGGCGGAAGGCCGGCTGACGATCAATGCGGCGGTCTTTTTCTACGACTACGAAGACTATCAAACGTCGGCCACCGTCGGCACGACGTTCAGCTTTTCCCGCAGCGACGTCAACATACCGCAAACGGAAATCATGGGATTCGAGTTGGAGGTGTCGGCAACGCCGGCCGAGAACCTGCTGGCGAAAATCGGCGTGGGTTATGCCGATGCGGAGATCGAGGAATACGTCTCCAACGCACTGGAGGACCTGTCCGGAAACACGCCGCCGCGTTCCGCGGACCTGGATATCAACGGTCTCGTTCGTTACGACATGCCGGTCCCCGGGGGAACGCTGTCACCGCAAATCGACTTCGACTACGTCGGCAGGTTCTATCCCGACCTGGAAAACACGCAAAAACTCGGCGACTACTGGCGATTCAATGCGCGCCTGACATACCGGCACAGCAACACGGGTGTCAGCGCAAACCTTTTTGTGGAGAACATCGGCGACGAGAAAGAACTGCAAAACGTATTTGCGCCATACGATGCCTACGGCCTGGGAACGGATATCCATACCCGCGACCTGGGACGCACCTGGGGTCTGTCGGTACGCAAGGAATTTTGACGGCGACGCCAATAGTCCGTACCCACCGCTTCCGCTGCGGTCGACGAGAGCCTCACAGACCCGATAAGGAGAATTCACCATGATTTACGAGCATCGTGTGTACCGAATCAAGATGGGTTCCTACCAGAAAGTGCTGGAAGAGCTGCGGACCTGTTTCGTCGCCTTCGAGAAGCATGGGTATGACTGGTTGGGACCTTTCAGAACGGAAGTGGGCACCAATCCGGAAATATCCTACTTCAATGTCTGGACAAGCCTCGGCGAGCGCGAAGCCGTATGGCAGGCGATCGCCGAGGACCAGGAACTGGCTCCCCATTGGACGCGCTGGCACGAGATCGAAGCCAGCGAAGGCCCGATCATCTACACCATAACCAACACGATGTACGAATCGGTTCCAGACTTTCCCCAACCGAAAAACCCCAAATACCTGCTGGACAGTTCCCATTCGATCTGGGCGAAGCGCGTCGCCCCTCGAGACGAACCGTAACGAGCGGCGTCAAGCGGGAGCATCGAATATGTATTACGAATATCGAACCTACAACCTCAGGTATGGCGAGCAGGAAAATTACATCAAGGAACTCCGTGATTTCTGCAGGGCCGCGGAGCCCTATGGCTTCGCCAACCTGCTGGGTCCGTTCCGCACAATCATCGGCGAGGAGAACGAGGTTTCCTACTGCTTCATCTGGGACAGCCTGGCGCAACGGGAGCAGGCATGGAGCGCGATCTACGAAGACGAAGAACTGCTGAAGGGATCCGCGGGCTGGTGGCTACGCGAAGAACAGGAAGGCCCGCTGATGATCAGTGTTGACAGTGTCCTTCTGGAACTGGAAGAGAAGCCGCCCGTGCGGAACTGGTCCGAGTAATGCCACGCTCTGCCGAGTGCTCGCCGGTGGAGACACTGGAGGCCAAAGACCTCCAGCATCTGCTGCATCCGGTCACCTACTACCGGAGCTATCCGGCCAATGGCGCCAAGGTGGCTGCAACGGCGTCAAACGTCTATGTCCGGAACACCGGGGGCAAACAGTACCTGGATGGCGTCGCCGGTTTGTGGTGTACCGCCATCGGCTACGGCGACAAGGAACTCGCGCGGGTCGCAAAGGAGCAGATCGAAAAACTCAGTTTTTCTCCGTTGTTCTTCGGACGCTCGAACGAACCCTCGATCCTGCTCGCCGAGAAACTCAAGTCGATGATGCCGTTCGATGCCGGACGGGTTTTTTTCGGACTTTTCGGTTCGGATGCAAACGATACGCAGATGAAACTCATGTGGTATTACCACAACGCGATCGGTGAAACGAGAGGCAGAGGACTGCTCGGCGCCGTCGAAATCGTTCAGGACAAGGCGAGCAAGGCAGCTTATCCGGTCGAATCCGGGGTCGGCGTCCATTGCATGGCACGATGTGAAGCCAACGGCCTGCTGCTGCGACCGCTCGGCGACAGCCTGGCGATCAGCCCTCCCCTGGTGATTACCGAAACCCAGGTGAACGAACTCTTCGACATACTCGAAAAGTCGCTGAACGAGACGCTCGACTGGACGGTGCGCAATAGCGCCTAGGAGGCACGCGCCATGATCTATGAATACAGGGTATATACCTTCAAGACCAGCGAAGTCCGAAGAATACGGGCGGAAGGCTTCCCGAGATTTTTCAAACAGGCCGAGCAACATGGCTTCGAATCTCTCGGGCCCTTCAAGACCGTGTTCGGCTGTGAAAATCAGGTCTCCTATTTCTGGATCTGGGAGAGCCTGGCCGATCGCGAAAAAGCCTTCGCTTCGTTCCGCAGCGATCCGGACATCGACGCGTCCGCCTGGCTGGAGCGCGAAAGGCAGCAAGGCCCCCTGCGCTATAGCTGTGTAAGCAAGTTGATGGAAACCGTCTGAACCCGGAGGATTCGGTGACCGTCGACAAACGTGTGAGTAACGAAGCCGCGATTGCCGCAGTCGGCAGCGGCGACTCCATACTGATCGGCGGTTGGGGCGATGTCCGCAAGCCCATGTCGCTGGTGCGGGCCATTGCCCGCTCCGACGTGGCGAACCTGACGATCTACTCCTACGCTGCCATGGACCTCGATCTGCTGATCGGCGCGGGCAAGGTGCGCAAGGCCGTGTTCGGATTCGTCGCCTGCGACGGCGGTGCGCCGATCCGGGCGGGAAACGTCATCAGGGCCCGGCGTGAAGCGACCGTCGACATGCGCGAAATGGACGAGTACATGTTCTGCTGTCAGTTCAAGGCGGCCGCCGAGCGTATCCCGTTCTATCCGGTCCGGGCCGGCATCGGCACCGATGTCCTGACGCTGAATCCGGAGTTGCGAACGGTCCAGGACCCGTACAGCGACGAGGCGGTCCTGGCGGTACCGGCCTTCAGCCCCGACCTGTGCCTGATACACGCCAATGAAGCCGATCGAACGGGAAACGCCAGGATATCCGGAGATCCCTTCTGGGACCGGGTGTTCGCAAAGGCCGGCAAGCACGTTGTCGTGAGCTGCGAACGCATCGTATCCGTGGGCGAGATCGGCGAAGCGGACATTCTGGGCATTCATGTCGACCGGGTAGTCGAAGCACCGGGCGCCGCAGCTCCAGGCAGTTGCTATCCCGACTACACCTTTGATGCCCAGGCTTGTCTCGAATACGGAAAGGCCGCGCAGAACCCCGATGATTTCGCGAGTTACCTTGCTCGCGCACTGAACTGAGGCAGGACACGGCCGGATGACTGATTACACCGTCGAGGAACAGGTCATCTGTTACCTGGCCCGATCGTTTGACGCTGACGACAGCCTTGGCGTGTTCGGTGTGAACAACTGCATGAGTATCGCCATGTCACTGGCCAAGGAACTGTACGCACCGCGACTGTCGTTACTGGCGTGGGTCAAGGGCAAGTACGGCGTTCTCGGCAAGTTGCGTTTCCCGTTCGAGCAGGGACAGGTTCCGGAGGACTGGATAGAGACCCTGTATTCCTCGGAAGAAGCGTTCGCGATGGTCAACAGCGGCAAGTACCTGGTGGTCATGCAACCCGTGCAGATCGACCAGCGCGGCTTCATGAACCTGTCGCTGCTCGGTGACATGCGCAAGCCGAAACACTCCTTTGTCGGCTCCAGAGGCTGCCCTAACAATACGGTGATGCAGCCAAGAACGTTCTACTTCGTGCCGAACCACTCGCCGCGAGTCTTCGTCAAGCGGGTCGACTTCAGATCCGGCGTCGGTTACGGAGAGGAGCGGCGATCCGGCCTCGTGCGATGGGGCGCGCCCATCGAGGTCATCACCAACCTGTGCATCATCGACTTCGATGCCGAGATCGGCAAGGCGCGCCTCAAGTCGTTACACAAGGGGATAACACGGCCCCAAGTCGAGGAGAACACCGGTTTCGAGTTGATCGTTCCCGACGATCTCGCCGAAACGGGAATTCCGACCGAGGCTGAACTCCGCCTGATCCGCGGCCTGATCGACCCTCTCGGCGTGCGCCGCCTCGATTTCGCAAGCCGGCACGAGTACGCACGGATCGAGGCGGAGATCCAGGCGGGCATGGCCGGCTGAGCAGCGGCGTGCCCGGGCACCGGAGCCTTGCCATGACCGGAATCAACATCCCCTACTACTACAGATCCATGGACTGGGGTGCGTTCGTCCGCAAGTTTCCCCCGCCCGCGGAGTTTGAAGAGACGGTATACCGATGGGACCGTAACCGGATCCGAAGAATGCGGGCCGAACGGTTCCTTGAAGCGATCGAGTTCGGATGGACCAATCCATTCTATCGGGCGAGATGGAAACAAGCAGGATTGCAGCCCGGCGCCATCCGGGGAATCGAGGACATTCGCAAGCTGCCGATCGTCTCGGCTCTGGATTTCAAGGCTGCCATCGATGCGGCGCCCCCCTGGGGAGCGCACCAGGGGGTGACACCGGAAGATGCGCGAGACAAGCCGCTGAAAATCCAGACCAGCGGCGGGACCACCGGCAAACCGCGCCCTACCTTCTTCGGCCCGGTCGAGTGGGAAATGAATGGCATGTCCGCGGCCAGGGCGCTGGTCATACAGGGCGCCCGCCCCGGCGACGTGATGCAGATTCCCATGACCTGCTACACCGGCAACGCCGGATGGGCCTATTACTACGCCTGCCACGCCTGGGCAGGCGTTGTGCCGGTCACAACCGGCGCGGGTTCGGTTACGCCCTCACGGCGCCAACTCGAGATTGCCCGGGACTGGGGAACCAACATCTGGCTTGCCGGACCGTATCACGTGCAACTGGCAAACACCGCCCTGGAGGAACTCGGATTCGATGTCCGAGACCTGAAAACCAAGTTTCTGCACGCCTTTCTCGGGCCGGACGAAACGGGTGGATTTCGCGCCGCCCTGGAGAACCTTTGGGGGTGTGACGTATATGACAACTACGGTACCCACGAACTCGGCCTGCCGGCATTCGAATGCAGGGAAAAAGCCGGGCAGCACCTGCAGGAAGACCTTGGCTATGTCGAAGTCATCGATCCGGGCACCGGGGAGTCGGTCAATCTCGAAAGTGGGGAAGCGGGAGACCTGGTGTACACCAGTTTCTATCGCCGGCATCCCCCTTTGATACGTTACAACCTCAAGGATCGCATGCGCTTCGTCGACTACGGGCAGCGATGCGGGTGTGGGAGTTTTTTGTTGCGGCGTGACCACCACCTCGGCCGTAGCGACGACATGGTCAAGCTGCGCGGAACCAACGTTTATCCGGAGGCGTGCCAGGATGCCGTGCATGCCGAACCGCGCGCCACGGGGGAATATCTCTGCGTCGTCGATGCTGTGCACAGCGACGACGGCATTTACCTGTCGGAAGAAATGTCTGTACGCGTCGAGTACGCCGACGCCAGTGTCGATTTGGAGGACTTTCGAGAAAAGCTGGAAAACCGGCTGAAATCGGATCTGGGCGTGCGGGTATCGGTCGAGCCCGTCCCCCCGCACAGTCTGGTCGAATCGACCAGTGTTGACGGGTCGGAAATCAAGAAACGGCGGGTTCTGGATCGAAGAAGGTTGTCGGGAACGGAGCATGCGAATGAATAAGGAGATCGTCTTTTATCGTGACGGAGCCGTTTCCTGGCCCAGAGCCGTCAAGGCCGGCAACTTGATTTTTTTTACGGCGGCCGGGGTCGACAAGCTGGGAAACGTGGCGGGTCCGGAGTTCGAACAACAGTTGGAGTTCACCCTCAAAGAGCTGAAGGCCACCCTTGAAAGCCTCGGAAGCTCCATGACGGACATTCTGCAGGTAACCTGGTACTACGTTGATCTTTCTCGAGACCTGGAGAAAGCGCCGGCGATCAGGCGGGAATACATACCCGATGACAAAGTGCCGATGATGGCGGCAATAGGGGTGACGGAGTTGGCGCCGGTCGGAGATTGGCCGTTACTGATCGAAGTAACCGGCTGCGCCATAATCCCCGACCGGGTTTCCCGGCAGAGCCCGGACCACCAACTGGGGGTCGAGGCGCCGTGAACACGCGACCGGCAATCCGAGGTGACCGACCCCGGCCGCCCGGCGCGGCGATGCCTCTCAGTAGAAGGCTGGCAGTCGGTTCCGGCGCCAGGCCGGTCGAGTCAATTCAACAACGTTGAGTACGTGCCGCGAGTCAACCCGCCCAAAGCAATCGCGAGGAAGGCGGATATGACCTGTTCCGGCGCTTTCACCTCGCCAGCACGTCCCATTTCGTCAAGAATCCCCTCCATCGACCCTGAAATAATTGTGGCGGCAAGTTCGGCGGGGAGATCGATAAAGTCTCCGGATTTTACGCCTTCCACCACGATCTTCCTGATGGTCGTGAGAACGCGGTTGGCTCGCGTCGCCTGGCCGACTTGCCTTGCCCGGACTTTTGGCCGCGCCTGGGAAATCGCGAAGTAGAGTTGCTGGTTCTTTATCAGTTCGCCCAGTGTTTTTCGGAGCAGACGTTCCATCTTCACGACCGGACTGCCGTCGGCCTCGCCGATCGCCTCGATCTCGGCGACAATCGGCGAGAAAACCCGACCCTCCACAAATTCCACGATCGCATCCCGGTCTGCAAAGTAGTTGTAAAGGGTGCCCCTGGAGATGCCAATTCGTTCCGCCAGCCGCTCCAGCGTCAGGCCGTCAGCCCCTTGGGATTCGAGGATCTTCACCGCATGTTGATGAACCTGGTCTCTCATCAACTCGTTCAGGACGTCTTTCTGAATGGCCGAATATCGCGGCACGGCGCTTTGCTCCTTGAATTGACTCAACGTAGGAATAGTGACTAGGCGCCGCCGATTATACAACTCAAGCCTCCCGCGGGGGATGGGAGATAAATGGGGTGACCCGCGCACACTGACCGTGCGAAAGTCTGCCCCACGTTACAGCTTGCCAGGGGGCTAGAATGCGCACCGTCACTTCCGTTTCCCATCACGACCTGAACAGCGTCGGCGAGGCTGCGCCCGATGCCACCGCCATCCCCGGCAACGCACACGACCTTGCCGGCAACGCTGAACATGTCCTGGAAATCCATAGTTCTCCTTCGGTAGAGTCGTCTACCGAAATGCTAACAGACGATCTGGCCGTGGCGAGGTGCGGGCACAGGGCACCTTCCTGGCGCACCGCGTTCAATGCGTCTCCAGAAACCGCTCAATTCCACGAAAACATTTTCAGGAGCCGATTTCGGTGCTAGTGTTCGGTGCTGATATCGGTACTTGGAACGGCCATGCGATACGTAACCATGACGGAATTCAAGCAACAGGCCAGCCGGATTCTCGACGACAGGAAACCGACAGCGATCCTGCGAAACAGCAAGATTGAAGGATACTACGTTCCGGCGGAATCCCTGACGTTCGACACCATGGACGATACCCGCGTGCAGGAACTCACCCGGTCAATTCTCGATCAGCGATCGGACGTGCTGGAATACCTGGCCAATCGGTGAGGATCGCGCTACCGACTGAACAGCAGGCCGCCGACCTGCATGAACATCTGTTGGCGAGAGATGGCGGACTGCCCGGATCGAGAACCGGCACTTCGATCGGCGCCATTCTCGGACGAATCCAGACGAATCTGGCATACCGGTACGAAAATCGGACTGTCCAGCAGGTCGCCGCGTTCGCCGTCTACGCGTTTACGGTCGGTCATCCATTCAATGACGCGAACAAACGTACGGCGCTCGCCGTCGGCGATCTGATCCTGTTGATGAACGACGCAAGAGTCATCCGGTCCGAGTATCAGATCGAGCTTGCCGACCAGATCGTCGAGCTTGCCGCAGGCAACATCGGCCAAGACCAGTTTATTGAAAGGTACATCGAGTTGCTGGAGCGGGGTGCCAAAACAACCTGAATCTGGCGTCCTCTAGGGGAGTCGCATCAATATTTTTATTCTTATATTTCAATAAGTTAAAATTTGAAAACATTTTGGCCCTCCAATTGGCCCCGCAATTGCCGTTCGCCTGAGATCATCCTTGGTCGAGTTCCCTGACTTCACGACAATTCCATATTAATCGATAATTTAGATTCATTTCGCTGCAATTGGCCTTGCGACGCGAGGTATCAACCCAACCGCTCTGGAAGGCGGCCCGCTCCCGAATTCGCCGGACGGTAGCCTAATCCAGCCTCATCATTTGGTCCCGGTAAGGATCCGCCTCACTCCGGTGCGGTTGAGAGATTGGTCAAGTGGCCCGTCGGACTGGACAACAGACTCATCACAAAAATGGGCTCCTCCGACTCGACCAGCAGCCGCCACTTTCCGGTACCGTTCCCCAGAGCACCGTCGAATCCGGCGCCGCCGGACTCCAACTCCTGCGCGTCGAGCGTTCTCGTAACGCCGGCAGGGATGGAGACTCGAATCTCGTCCCCCGCCGCGACGCCCGCGTCGTCGGTTCCCGTGATGGTGACGTCGGCGGCCAGTTCGGTGGGATTGATCATGCGCAGCCGGCTTAACTGGTTCAGGTTGCTTCCGGGGTTGAAGACGACTATCCGGTGTCGGCCGCCCTCGTCCACGGGCGCCGCGTCGTGGATCGAGGTGAGGAATCCGTCAGCGGGCGTGCGGATGTAGCCCAGCACCTCGATGTCGAGACTGCTCGAAAGCGAGAGCCACCAGTCGCCGTTACCTGCCCCGGTACCGACAGGCAACCCCTTCCCCGGGTTGCCGTCTTCCAGGTCGTTCGAATTGAAGTGAACGGTCGCGTTGGCGCCGATCCGCAACCACACCGGGCCGAACGGAACGCCCTCGTCATCGGTGGCGGTGATCTGGACCGCACCCGACCGTGCAGAGTGGTTGATGACGCGCGAGAAACCCTGGCGAATCCGGTCTGACGCCGAGGGGAACATCGGCACAACCTGCTTTCCTCGCGTACCCGCAGCCACCACGGTCACGGTTGCGGTCGCCGTCGCCGGGTTTCCCGCGAGGTCGGTCGCGGTGAACGTCACCCTGTGCTCACCTACCGGCAATGGACCGCGCGGTTCGGCGGTGATCGTGATATCGCCGGTCGCAGCCACATCGTCCGACACCGTCAGGTGTGCGAGCAGCAGCGACCGGCTCAGTGCGACACCTTCGGGAGAGTGAGCTTCCACCACGAAGTCGGTCACCGCGATCTCGGGCGGCGTCTCGTCGACGCTGCGGGATCCGTCGAGCGGGTAAGCGTCGTCCCCGTCGGCGACCCCGTCGTTGTCGTCGTCACCATCGCAGGCATCGCCCTCGCCGTCGGAGTCCGTGTCCGTCTGGTGGCGGTTGGAGACGTTCGGGCAGTTGTCTTCCGAGTCCGACACACCGTCCCGGTCTCGGTCGATGCTCTCCGGCGGGCGGTGGGTATCGACGGGTGGCGCGCCGCGGGCGAAGATCAAGATGCCGTGGTCCGGCGTGCTGAGGTAGACGGAGCGGTCGTCCGGATCGCGGATCTCAACCGGATTGCCTTTCGAGTCCCGGTCACCGTCCGCCAGCCGGCCTGCGTAGCGCAGCCACCCCGGATCCTCCGCTTGCTCCCACCGGAGCGTGAACGCTCCGCCCCGTCCGCCACCGCGAATGCCCAGCGCGATCGTGTAGCGAACGCCCGCCCTGGCCTCGAACAGCAATTCGCTCTCGCTGCGCTGCCAGCGGTTGGAGGCCACGATGTCCAGACCGCCGAGCCCGTCCGCGCCATCGCGGTGAACCGTCAACGCCCACGGTCCCCCGTCGCCGTCCACGGCGAAGCGGACCCAGCCCGAGGCCGTGGCCTCGTAGGTCCACCAGAGGGTCGACCGGCCGAGAACGTCGCTCCGCTCGCCCCGCGCCCCGGTTGCGAACCGGTTCGAACCGGACACCGTTCCGGAGGAGCCGGTCATCGCCGCAGCCCCGGCCGCCTCATCGTTGCCCGGCGTTAATCCCCAGACCAGCTTTGCGGACACGTTGAACTCCCCGTAAGCTGCCGGATGCCCCGTGCCCAGTCCTGCCGCTATCCAGTACGGTTCTCCGCCCAGGGCATCCAGCAGGAAGTCGAACGGCGCCCCGGGTCCGCTTTCCGCCACCAGGCGCAGGTCTTTCAATTCCGTCCCCGTGAACATCGTTACGCGCATCTTCGGATAGGTCGGCACCACCTCCCCGACATCTTCGATGCGCCACGCATAAAGGCCATTATCCGGTGCATCCCACCGCCACCACTTGGTCCGAACGCCGGTTTGGGGGGGTTCATCCGGTTCAACGGTCGATCGGCCGTCGACGTCGACAACCTGTTCCGCCAAGGACCCGTTCTCGATCGGCTGAGCGTCCGCGAACCGGTCGTTGCCCGTGCGTGCCGTCTCGTGAGCCCAGGAAAGCTGGTACGCGCTCGGGCTGGCTTGGCCGCCGGACTCGGCAACCGCAATGCGATATTCCCGGCCCCCGCGAGCCACAAGAAAGGCGTTGGCGGCCGGCCTTTGGGAAACGAGCCGCAACGTCGACACGCTGTCGCCTTCGAACGCAAGCACCTGTTTCGGATACGGGACCACGAACAGCCAGGTGCCATCCGAGGGCGCCGTCCACCGAAACCAGGTCGTGGCGGCCGCTGCGCCGAACGACTCGCCGGCCTGCAGGGTCGCTCCCAGGCTGCTGCCTTCGACGCTACCCGACTCCCCATCCAGGGTAACGGCGTCCGCGAAGTCGTCATTCACGGGGCGTCCACCGGGCGACCAGCGAAGGTCCATGGCGGCGCCCCTGGAGGAATTGCCGATGCGGACGCGGTACGTCCGCCCTTGCTCGGCAAAGAGCTCCGCTTGCCAGAGCGCGGCTGCCACCTCGCGAAGGGCCGCCACCCGATCGCCCTGGAAAACGTGTACCCGGTCGTAGCGCGCGATGTCATCTCGATCGCTGTAGTCCGCGGCGAGTACGGGGACGCTGAACCGGAACGCGCCGTCGGACGGCGCCGTCCAGGTATACCAGACGGTGCCTGCCGGCCGTCCTCGCCGGGAATCGAACACCGGTTCCCCCGGCTCGGGCGTGGCATGCAGCAGATCCAGGGCCCTGGAGCCTTCTTCGTTTGCGATCACACTGGCCGTGGCGAAGTCGTCATTGGCGGGTTTCGTCATTTCCGGAAGATTTCCGGATCCCACCCGTACCGAAACCGACCCCGCACTACCGTTCCAGGCGCTGGCCGTAAATCTGTGTGCGAGGGGCGCCCCCTCGCGCTCCCGGGCTGAGGGCTCCGTTATCGGCTCTTGACGTATGCTGGATACGCCCGCGAGCCGACGCCGCGCATCTGGAGGCTTGTGCACGCGCTGACCGCTCATTTCCAGGTGGTTGGACCACTAGTTGCGCAGGATGTGAACGCTGATCTCGACTGCCCTTGCGAATTCGGTCTGAGTCAGGCCGATAAAGCGTCGTAACGCGGCAATTTCCGCTCTGGTTTCGAACCGTCCCTGCATCAGGCGCCGGCGCTCAACCAGACCACACATTCGCGGATTGGGTTTACGAATGAATCAACTGGCAAGCCGACGACCACCTTCTCGTTGGTCGGAGGTAACGCCTTGTTAGCGCACTTCAAACTTCTTATTCTTCACCGCCAAGACGGCATCGCGGTCCACTCGGGCGGTGCCGACGGGGTTGCCGATTAGGGTATAGGACATGCCCATGTTGAGCGCTGCCGTGCGCAGCAGATCGAGCGACTCCCATATCGCGCGTACCGTGCCCTGGGTTGCGCCGATCGGATCGAGGGCCGCAGTCATCGCGTAGGTGACGTGCGGATCGAAGAGCGTCGCTTCTTCCGAGCAGATAGTTGCGCGATTATCAACCGATCAGCACCGCGGCGCGCTCGCGATGGGTCTCCGCTTAGGCGACCGACAAGGTCAAGCCCCAAGAGCCGCCGGCAACCACCCATTGCTCGATGCCAAGCTGTCCACGCAGGATCGCCATGTCCTGGATTGAAAGCCAGTTCGTATTCTCGGAGATTTCGCCCGTCGGTTCCGACACGCCATTGCCTGGCTGGTCGATCTGGATCATGCGCCAATTGTCGAGATCGAGAAGGGTCCGGTAGAACGCCTTGTTCTGACCACCGGGACCCGCCGCGACTCATGATGAGCTGCACACCGTCCGGATTGCCGCTCGCGGCCAATTTGATCCGATGGGGTTTCCGCTCGATGACGCCCCTGAGATGTGCCTCACGCTCCGTGTAGTCGAGAGCGTCCAGTCGTCTCACACCCGGCTTCTCAGTCCTGGATGATGGCGGACGGTGCGAAGATGCGTTCTCCCAGGGCCGAGGCGAACGTCAACGCTCCCTTGGGCGTGCCGATTCGGAGTTCAAAGCCAGGCGCCTCGCCGGCCGCCACGGTAACGGGAATGTCGAGGCCGCGATAGATGGCGGCGAGACACTCCGGCTCGGGATGGACCGCCTGCAACGAAAGCAGCTTCAATCCCTGGGCGGATGTGTCCGATGGGTGAGGTGTCTTGCCCCAATCGATGTAGAAAGGCACCTGATCGCCGTAATCGTGCCCCACCAGATAGAGCCCGGTCCATGAGAGCAGGACGCCGTCGGGCGTCTCCCTGGATCCGGCAGCGGGCCCCACGGTCGTCAGGGCCGCCGCCTCCGCTGCCGCTACCGTAGCGGCCATGTCCTCCGTTCGCGCAGCAAACCCGGCAATGTGCGGTTCCCAGTGGGAGACGAGCCTTGCACCGAAACCCTGCGGTTCGTCGAGCTCCGGGTTCGGCGCAATGAACTCCATGTAGACCCCCTCCCCGACCGAGGCCAGCAGGTTGGCCGTGCCGAGTCCCGGGTGAACACCACCGACGGTGAGGACCACTCCCGTCTCGGCTTCAAACTGGTTTTTGAACCCTTCGCAGTCGGCAATGAGAAGAATGATGTGGTCAAGCATGCTCGCGATTTCCGTATTCCGTCCAAAAAGTGTATGTCAATCACCGCTTTACCGCTCCGTGGATTCCTTTACTCCAACCCTGCGGCCCCGTCGAGCCCAGCCCCCGCCAGGAACGCTGCGACTTCCGCTGTTTTGAACGGAAATGCGGGGCGTCGCAGCACTTCATCGTACTCGGCGATCATGCGCATGTCGTAGCAGAGAGTCAGCCGGCCGGCGGCCATCAACTCGACGATGACGCCGGGTGGGTTAAACGGCGTCAACAGGCCTGAAACGAGCACGTTGGTGTCTACTGCAACCCTCACCGGCGCCGTGACCTGCGCGTGGCGTCTATCCCGGCATTTACGTCATCAAGGGACAGGTCGTCGGCGCCCGTCTCCCGGGCGCGCTGTTGCATCGATGTTACGGCGATTTGCGCACGGGCCTGGCGAAGGGCTGCCAGGGATGTCTCAAGCGTCGATCCCGTGGTCGCCGTAAAGAACGGCAATGGGTTTGCCGTTAGAGGTGATGACCAGGTCCTGCTCCTCGGCAAGCGTATCCCAGACGGCCGCTGAGTGGTTGCGCAAATCGCGCACGCTGATGAAGTTCATTTCGCAATTCCGGCGATCAACTGTGTATACGATAATGTACTTGGTTGAGATACAGGATCAACCTGCCAATGCAGTACTGACTCGATCGCTCCGCCTTTTCTGGAGCAGGACGACCCGGAACGAATCCGCGCCGCGCCGTCGTATACGGGAGTGTCGCTTGCGACTGACACTCGTGCGGGTGGCGGGATTGAGCGACAGAGCTTTCGCCCCAAGTCCCGGTTGTACTACTCAGACTCGTCCGGGGTTGTAGCGGCGAGGTCCTTCAACAGCAACAGCAACGACTCGCGCGCCAGCCAACGTCCGTTTGCCATGACGCCTTCGAGTTTCCAGAGATTGTCGATGTCATCGAGGGGATTTGCGCCAAGCAGCACGAGATCGGCCGCCATTCCGGGCAGAATCCTGCCGCGCCTGTCCGCATCGCCCAGGTAGCGCGCCGGCCCCGTCGTAGCCGCCTGCAGCGCCTGGTACGGCGACAGCCCGGCTTCCACGAATGCGCCGATTTCATCGATCAGCGTGAATCCGGGTACGAGCGACGGAAACGTATCCGTACCGGTCATCACCCCAGCTCCGGCATCGTGCAGCTTCTTCAGGAACTTCAGCATCCGCGGCCGCGCTTGCCTGAGCATGTCGCGGGATTCCAGGGAGAACAGTTCTTCCAGCCCCGACTCGCGGAACCGGGCGATGAAGTCGGCGGGCATGTACGCGGCCATCGGGTGATCCGCGTAGGTTTCGAGCCGGTCGGCATCGATCAGCATTGAATTGACGACGAAGGTCGGGCAATTCCAGGTACCCGCCGCCACGGTCGCCCGGACGAGTTGGTCCATTCTTGCGTCTGACATGTTGAGCCAGGAGGCGAACCGTTCGGCGCTGCGTCCGCCGTCTTTCTCGAGAGCCTCCAGCGACAGGCCGTCGATGTCGTAGCCGCGAAAATGCTCGATCGAGGCCTGGCCGTCGGCAAGCACCTCCTCCACGCCCACTTCGAACGGCACATGGCCGATGTACGGAATGCCGAGCTTGCCGGCCTCGTCCGCCACCGCCTTGTAGGATTCCCGGGACAGCGTGTGATAGATCTTGATCGACCCGTAGCCATCCGCCGCGAACTGCCGCACGGCGGCGCGGGCCTCCGCCGCCGACAGCACCTTGGTCGCGAAGCCCCAGACGGCGTTCTCGCCTTCGAGCAGCGGACCGGCGTTGTCGATGCGCGGGCCGGCCAGTTCCCCCTTCTCGACCGCTTGCGCGAGCGCGAGCGTTGCCGGCGAACCGACTGCGTTTCGAAGTGTGGTGACGCCCGTCGCCAGGTACAGCAGCAGGTCTGCCCGTTCTCCCGACTGACCCGGCTGATAGTCGAATCCCACATGCGCATGCATGTCCGCAAGCCCGGGCATGAGGAACTTGCCCGACCCGTCTATGCGTGTTGCCCGGGCCGGAATCGAACCCTCGTCCGGCGGGCTGACCGACAGGATGCGGCCGCCCTGCACCAGTACGGTTCGATGCGGCACCGGTACCGGGCTCTCCATGGACACGACGGTTACATCGACAAACGCGTAATCCGCATTCCCCACTAACGAATCGGACTCTGCGGCTGCAGGGGCGGTGAACAGGGTCAGTGCGACGAACATTGCAAGGCGCATGGCATCGGTCTCCGGTCTGGTGTCCTTTGCGGCCGGGTGTCCTTTGCGGCCGGGTGTCCTTTCCGGTCGGCTTCCCCTCCAGTCTGCTTGAACCATGCCATAAAACCGCTGCCCGGGCACAGGTCCGACGCGCCCAGCTAAACGTCCGCCGGGCCCCACGCAAAGTGAAAAAAATGCCAGTTCATTCAATAATCGTCGTTTTCATAATTTTTTCACCGCTTAGCAATAGTTTGCGTATTACGCCTACCCTAAGATAGAGATGGGCAAAGCGCCCGGGGGAACGAATACTCACTGGAATGCCGGCGTCCAACAGAAGCGCCGCGACCCACGGTTGGAGGCTCTCATGAAAACCGTTCAACCCCGCTGCAGCAACCTGCTTCCGAGCGCGGTGCTGCTCCTGTCAATTTCATTGGTTTCCGCGCCCCTCACTGCAGAGGATGGCGCGGAACCGGTTCTCGAGGAAATCCTGGTCACCGCCTCGAAGCGCATGGAAAACGTGCAGGACCTGCCGTTCAGCGTGGTCGCCATCGGCGAGCAGACCATCAGCGACAGCCAACTGACCTCCGCCCAGGATCTGGCCCAGATGACACCGGGACTGAACTTCATCGAGACCATCGGCCGCGCAACCGGCACGCCCGTCATCCGCGGCATCTCCCCCACCGCCTTTCAGGACCCGACGGTACTTGTCTACACCGACGGGTTCACGCTGGGACTGACCGGCGAATCCAACAACGCCTACCTGTTCGACCTCGAGCGCATCGAAGTGCTCAAGGGCCCCTACCCCACCCTGTACGGGCGCAATGCCCTGGGCGGTGTGATCAACTACATCGTCAAGAAACCGGGAGACGAGTTCGAGGGCTACGCCCGGGCGGAGTGGGGCAGCATCAAGGACGGGGCCGGCGTCGTTGACACGGCATTCAGCGCTGGCGGGCCGCTGGTGGAAAACCGGCTCTACGCCAAGGTCGCTGTCGGCTACCGGGAAGACGGCGGCTACCTCGACAACCTGTTCGACGGCGGCTCCAACGTGAACGATCAGGAAGACCTGAACCTGGGCGGGATTCTGCGTGCCACACCGTCGGACAACCTGGAGGTGACACTGACATCGAGCTATGCGGAAGCCCACGATGCCTGCGGCGACTGCTCCAACGTTCCGCAACCCTGGGGCCTGGGAACGTTTCAGGATTACGTGATGCTGGGCCAAGGCACGCCGGACATCAACGATGCGGACCGGTCCGTGAACCAGGACCTGCTCGGGTTCTACGACAAGGAGGAGCAGCGGCACGTGCTGAACTTAAGCTACGACTTCGGCGCCGCGAACCTGACCAACATCTTCGGTTACGGCGAACTCGACATTCACACCAAGGCCGACCTCGACCGCCTGCCGGGCTTTACGCTGACCGGATCGATAGCCTTCGACAACTTCGTCGACATGCAGGGGTGGAGCAACGAACTGCGGCTGTCATCGACCGGCGACGGCGCCTTTCGCTGGCTGTTGGGTTTCTATTATTTCGATCTCGAAAGAGACCAGGTGATCACCCTCGATTCACTGTTCGGCACCTTTCCGGTCGAGGACAGCGCCCGGGACATCGAGAACTACGCGTTCTACGTCAATGCCGACTACGACATTACCGAGCGCTTCACCCTCGGCTTCGGGCTGCGCTACGACGACGAACAGACCGGCATCGAGGACCACCTGACCGGCATCGCCCGCGAAGGCGACGCCGACGAAATCCTGCCCAAGTTCACCGCCAGCTACCGCCCCTCCGACGACCTGACCCTCTATGCCACGGTTTCGAAGGGCTATCACGCCGGTGGGCTGAACTCGCCCACGGCGCCGCTGCCCGCCTACGACCCGGAGTTTCTGTGGAACTACGAAATCGGCGCGAAAGGGACCTCTCCCGAAGGCAGGATGCGTTACGACATTGCCGCGTTCTACATGGACTGGACAGACCAGCAGTTGGAAACCACGTTCTTCAACGGCTTCTTCAATGAAGCCTACGTGATCAACGCCGGCAAATCGCGCGTTTACGGCATCGACGGCTCGATTCAGGCGGAACTTGGCGACGGACTGACCGTCTCGGCCGCTCTCGCCTGGTTGAACGCCGAGTACAAGGAGGCCACTGACAGTCTCACCGCCCCGGGGCTGGGCCTCGACCCGGACATCTCGGGCAACGACATGATCAACACGCCCGACATCACGGCGACGATCGGCGCACAGTACATCCGGCCCATCGGCAACGGCCGCTGGAACATGCGCCTGCGCTTCGACGGCACCTACAACGGCGAGTTCGCCGTCGACTCATCGAACGTGGGGGTCGTGGACGCCTACTTCATGGCAAATGCCTATGCGGGCATACAGAACGAACACCTCGAAGTCGGCGTCTATGCGCGCAACCTGTTCGACGAGAAATACCTGACCGGCGGTTTCGTTCCCGGGTTCAACCCGTTCCTGGCGTTCCCGCCGCTCGCATCCATCGGCCGGCCGCGGACGGTCGGAGTGCGATTGCGCTTCAGCTATTGACCCGGCGGTGAACGGCTTGAGGCGTACCGGCTACGCGCTGCTGGCAGCGGCCGCTGCCGGCTGTGCGGCCCCACCGCCGGCGGTCGACGGGGACATCGCGTTCGTCGCCGTCAACGTCGTCTCGATGCTGTCCGACGGGGTGACCCCGGGCCAGACTGTCATCGTCGACGACGGGACCGTCACCCGAATCGTGCCCGACGGCGCTGTCACCCTGGCCGAAGACGTCCTGGTGTTGGACGGTGCCGGCCGATACCTCATGCCGGCCCTTGCCGACATGCACACCCACGTCGCCGACACCGAGTCGCTGCAACTGAACGTCGCCTACGGCGTGACGGCGCTACGTAACCTGTGGGGCAACGCCGAGGTGCTCGCCTGGCGCGATGCGATCGCCGCCGGCGAGCTGTTCGGCCCGGAATTCCTCACCGCATCGCCGATCATCGACCACGATCCGCCTTCCATCCCCGGCTCGGCACTGCTGACGCGGCCGGAGGACGCGGATGCGATGGTGCGCACCTTCAAGGAGCAAGGCTACGACTTCCTGAAGCCCTACCGGCTGCTGCAGGAAGATGTTTACATTGCCATGATGGAAGCGGCGGAACGGTACGGAATTCCGGTCGAGGGGCACATGCCGGAAGCGATCGACGTGGCACAGGCCATCGAACTCGGCCACGACGTCATCGAGCACGCCACCGGATTCAGCGCCGCGATCGTGGCCGACGGCATCCCCTGGAAACCGGCCTTCCGGTCCCGGGAAATGGTCGAAACCATCGGCCGGATCAACGCGGGGGAACTCGACTACGAACAGGTTTTCAGCCGCGACAGGCTGCACGAACTCTCACGCCTTGCCGCCGCCAGAGGCACGGCCGTGACAGTCACCTTCCAGGCGGTGGGGCTGCGAGCCCTGTCCGCCGCCGACCGGCACGCGCTGCGCGGCCATGCGCTGATCGGGTACGTGGCGCCCCCGTTTCGCGCTTTCTGGTTCGCCGACAGTTTCGACAGCGTACTGCCCGGCGACGACGTCTTCAGCGACGAGGAGATCGACTCGCTGGAAGGATTCGTCACCCGGGAATTCGGTGCCTGGATCGGCATCATGCAAGCGGAAGGCGTACTGCTGCTCGGCGGCACCGACGCCGCCAACCCGGGGCTCTTCCATGGATGGTCGCTGCACGATGAGCTTGCAAACCTGGTGAAATGGGCCGGTCTAACTCCGTTCGAAGCCATCAAAACGGTAACCGTGAACGCTGCGCAATACTGGAACCGGGTAGGCGAGCGTGGCGTCGTGGCGCCCGGCGCGGAGGCGGACCTGCTGCTGCTTGCGGCCAATCCGCTGGACGACATTGCCAATACGCGCACCATCGAAGGAGTGGTTATCGACGGCAGATGGCTGGACCGGGGCGAACTCGACGGGTTGCTCGATTCGGTATCGGAATCGTATGCAACGGCTGACAGCACCCTGAACGAATCGGATGCGTCTTCATGAACCGTAAGCTCACCCTCGAGGAACCCCGCTCCGATATTGTCGTTGCCAAGGCACCGATCGACCTGAGCGGCACCACCCGTGAGATCGATGCGGCCGCCCGCATACAGTCCCGCACCCAAGTCCGGTCGGAAGGCGCCCGGACTTCCGCCGCATCCTCGAATTCAAAGGAACTCACCAGACAGTTCGACGGTCTCCGGTACAGCGTCAGAACCTACGTTCCCAAGGATGAGGGCGAGGGCTACTGGGACCTGTACCGGGTGAGCGAAGACATATTCGTGCTGATTGCCGACTGCATCTACAACGAAGTCAAGTGGGTCGGCGTGCCGGGCGAGCGTTGTTTCAAGATTCGATTCCTGAGATCCGGCGTGCTCGTCGGCGAAAACGGACAACACTACCTCGCCGGCGCGAACGCGATGTTCTCCTGCTATCCCGGGGACGCGGGAGACGGCTATTTCATTCCCGCCGACACGGCTTGCAGCCTGGTCGTGGTGCAATGCTCGAACCGGGCGCTGTGGAACGAACTCGGTATCGATCCGAACCAGGCGCCCGTGCCGCTGAAGGACCTCGCCACCGGCGAAAACGAGGCGCCCCAGGCCCGGACATTCGAATCGACCGCGCCGATAACCCGGGCATTTGCCGACCTGCTCGATTCCAGGGATCTCTTCGAGTCGAACCTTCGGGGCTGGTTCGTCGAGGCAAAAGCCAGGGAGATCATCGCATCGTTCGTGCAGCTGCTGCTGCAGAAGCCGGACCTGAAGATCGGCAACAATCGCCTCAGCCGGCGCGACCGGCACCGGATCCTCGAAGCCAAGGAGATCGTCCTCGCCAATATCGAAGACATACCGGCGATACCCGAGCTTGCCCACATGGTCGGCATGAACCAGACCAAGCTGAAAGCCGGCTTCAAAGAAATTGTCGGCTCGACCATCGGCACCTTCGTGTCCCGGCACCAGATGAGCCTCGCGGCAAAGATGCTGACATCGACCGATCTCAGCATCTCACGGATCAGTCAGTCGTTCGGCTTCCGCCACCCGGGCAACTTCACACAGGCGTTCAAGCGCCACTTCGGGCGCGCGCCACGAGAATACCGGCGACAGGCGACCGGCCTGGCGCAGCACACATCCATCCAGGGGAGTCACTGACCGTGCGAGCAGCCGTTGTATACGAACACGGTGACCGGGATGTCATCCGGCTAGTAGACGACCATCCGCGACCATCGGCGAATAAAGGCTGGGTCGTCCTCCGGGTCGGCGCAACTTCCATCAATTTCCACGACATCTTCACGCGCCGCGGCATGCCGGGCATCCGCATACCGTTACCCATCGTCATCGGTTCGGACGTGACCGGCGAGATCGTGGAAATCGGCGAAGGCGTCCAGGGCTGGTCGGTGGGCGACCGCGTGCTGGTCGACCCACTGCCCTGCGAAGGCACCGACTGGCTGTTTCTCGGCGAGAAGCTCGACGGCGGCCGTGCCGAGTACTGCGCCGTGCACTCGGAACAGTTGGTGGCCTTGCCCGATTCCGTCAGCTACGAAATTGCCGCCTCGCTGCCCATCGCCTATGGAACCTCGCACCGGATGCTGTTTGCCCGTGGAGGCCTCAAGGCCGGCGAGACGGTGCTGATACTCGGCGCCAGCGGCGGCGTCGGCACCAGTTGCGTGCTGCTCGCGAAGATGGCGGGTGCGGAAGTGATTGCCTGCGGCTCCTCCGACGATAAGTTGCGGCGGCTCGGCGAGATTGGCGCGGACCACCTGATCAACTACCGGCGCGACGGTATGCGCGAGGCGGTCTACGACATCGTCGGCCGGCCGCGGATCTCGAAAACCGGCGGCGTCGACCTGGCGGTCAACTACACCGGGGGCAAGACCTGGAAGGAGACCCTGCGCTGTGTCGGCTACAACGGCCGCATGATCACCTGCGGCGCCACGGCCGGTTTCGACGAGGAGGTGGACTGCCGCTTCGTCTGGACCTTCGAACATACCATCATCGGCTCCGATGGCTGGTCGCGGGAGGACATCGTCGAACTGCTCTCGCGGGTGGAGTCGGGCAAGCTGAAACCCGTGATTCACGGCGTTCTCCCGCTCGATGAAATTCGGGAAGCGGACCGGCTGCTCGAAGACCGGGAAGCCTTCGGCAAAGTCATCGTCACGCCCTGAACGGGTTGCTGGCATGGCGGATTTCGACACCAGGGAGCAAATCCAGGAAAGCCTGGATGCATCGCCGTTCAGCGCCTTTTGCGGATTCCGGATCGAGGAAGTGGACAAGGTCGCCGGCCGAATCGTCATGAGCATGCCGATGCGGCCGGAAATGGAACGCCTGACCGGATCGGGCCAGATGCACGGCGGCCCCATCGCCTGCCTGGTCGACACCGCGGCCTGCTATGCCTGCATGCTCGTCCTCGGTCACGGCGTGCCCACCATCAATTTCCGCATCGACTACCTCCGGCCGGTCATCGATGCCGACCTCAAGGCCGTGGCCCAGGTACGGCGCGCCGGACGGACCGTCGCAGTCGCAGACGTCGACGTCTACAACGACGGCGGCAAACTGATCGCAACGGGCCGCGGAACAATGAGCACGAACGCTGGATGAGGCGCCGGGGCAAAGCCGAATGACGGGCCACCACCGGAATCTGGGCGATGTCATGGGCGACCGCCGGCTGTCCGATGACGTTGCGATCGTCAGCGTCGACCCGGACGAGGGCGTACGCGAGTGGCGCTGCCGCGAAATCGAGGCAGGAACGCTCGCCTACGCCGCCTTGGTCAAACGCCGTGGCATCGAACCGGGCTCCACGGTCGGCCTGTTCTCGAAAAACTCCGTACACAACCTGATGGCCTACCAAGGCATCATGCGCGCCGGCTGCGGCTGCGTAACCGTCAATATCAGACAGCCGGCCGCCATCATCCGCTACATCTGCGACGATGCGAACATCCGCTTCGCGTTCACGGATGAGAACGCCCATGCGCTCATCCCGGAAGACATCGAGCAAGTCCGGCTCGGCGCCATCGAAACCGAAGCATCGGCACCCCCGCTGCCCCAGGTGGACCAGCACTCCACCGCCCTCATCCTCTACACGTCCGGCTCCACGGGCCGCCCGAAGGGCGTCGTCCTCTCCCATTTCAGTCAGCTTTCCATGGTCGATGCCGTTACCGGCGGCACCGACAGCCGGTTGTTCGCCGGCCAACGCGGCATCGTGGTGGCGCCCATGTTCCACATGAACGCGCTCGTGTTCATCGCTTCGTTCCTCAAGGGCGGGGGCTCCATCTTGCTGATGCCGAAATTCGAGGCAACGGGATTCGCCGATGCCATCGGCACCTATGGCGTAAACGTCATAACTGGCGTACCGACCATGATCGCGATGCTGCATTCGACCTGGCGCGATATCGGCAGGCCGGTCTTCACCGGCGTCAATACCGTCTACATCGGCTCGGCGCCGGTGACCGAGGCCATCGTCGAGCAGTCTCTGGAGATGATGCCGAATGCGCGGGTGCTCAACTCCTACGGCACCACCGAAACCGGCGGCGGGCTGTTCGGCCCCCACCCGGACGGGTTTGACCGTCCGCCGACATCAGTCGGTTATCCGGGAGAACATGTCGAGATGCGGCTCAACGACGACGGGGCGCTGGTCGTCAAGGCACCCAGCATGATGACCGGCTACCTGAACCTGCCGGAACTCACGGCAAACCGGCTGAATGACGGCTGGTTCAACACCGGCGACCTGTTCGAACGCGACGAAAACGGCTTTTTCTTCTTCAAGGGAAGAGCCGACGACATGTTCTTATGCTCCGGCGAGAACATCTATCCCGGCGAAGTCGAACAGGCCATTGAGTCTTCGCCCAAGATCGTACAGGCAGCGGTGGTACCCGTACCGGATGCCATCCGCGGCCAGATGCCCGTGGCGTTCGCGGTAGCGGCCGAAGGCCCGGTCAGCGAGCGGGAAGTGCAGGATCACGTGAGAGCGAATGCGGCGCCTTACCTCTACCCGAGACGGGTCTGGTTCGTGGATGCCCTGCCGCTCGCCAGCACCACCAAGATCGACCGCAGGGAACTGATGCAGCGGGCCGGGTCATTGGTTGCCGCAAACGGCAATCATGCAAGTGCGCCGGTGCGCTGACGCGAAGGAAACACTGGCTGAATGCGGGAAGAGAGGAGTCCCATGACACACTCTCCATCAACGACATCGAGCAACGCATCGGTTTACCGATGCGCACTCGCCCTGGTAATCGGTTGCGGCGTCTGTGCCTGTGATCGCGCCGCGGATGAGTCCTCTGTCCCTGTCGATCAACCAACCGCCATCCACGCATTCACAAACGTCAACGTCGTGTCGATGACATCGAACCGCGTCGACAACGGCCAGACCGTCATCGTCTCGGCAGGACGAATTACCGGGATCGAGCCTTCCGCAAGCGTTGCGATACCGCCGGCGGCTCAGATCATCGATGGCAGCGGCAAGTACCTCGCTCCCGGCCTTGCAGACATGCACGCGCACCCCATGACCACCGCGGACCTCGATGCCTACCTGGCCAGCGGCGTGACCCTGATCCGCGCCATGTGGGGAGAGCCCGCCGTGCTGGATCTGCGCGAAGGCGTTGCTTCGGGCGATGTCGCGGGTCCGCGGATCTTCACCGGCGCGAACCGGTACGACATCTCGATTCCCGACCCGAACGGCGAGATCCTCGAATGCAGGAGAATCCTGTAATGGCCGAAGAGTCCACCCAACAGCGGCCAGCCTATCCCCTCGGCAACGCCATACCCCAGGCCGTCCTGCAGCGGCAGGCCGCCGACCTCGCCCGCGCCCGCCGCCGCGGCCTCATCGCGGGCCTGCCCACCTACCTGAAGCTCGGCGGGCCTGGTTTCATCGGCGCGGCGCTGACGCTCGGCGCCGGCACCATGACCTCCTCCATGCTCGCCGGCGCCGAATTCGGCTACCGGACACTGTGGGTCTACTGGGTGGCGGCAGGTTCAGGCATGTTCATGATGGCCGCCATGGCCCGGTTCACCTGCCAGGGCGGGTTCAACCTGATAGAGAAGCAGGCGGAGCTGCACGGCTGGTTCCTGGCCAGGGTGCTCACGGCATCCGTCGGCATGGTCACCGTCGCGGTCGCCTTCAATTTCGGGCAGGTGGCGCTGGGAACGCACCTGATCGACAGCCTTGCGCAGATCGACGGGTCCGGATTCCCGCAGGAATTCAACTGGCCCCTGTACATCCTCGTGACAAGCTGGATCGCCCTGAGTTACGGACGCGCCGGTTCCGGCGGCACGAATCTGCTCGAAGCCTTCATGAAGTGGAGCCTGGCGGCGATGATCCTCTGCTTTACCGCCTGTCTCGTCGTGGTCGGCATCGACTGGCCCGCCGCCCTGCGGGGAACCTTCGTGCCCTGGCTGCCGAGCGGCGTGATGGGTATCGACCTGTTCATCGCCTCCACCGCCGCGGCGATCGGCGTCGCTGACTGGGTGCTCTACCACTTCACGGCGCACGTGAAGGGCTGGAGGCGCGAACACGAGGGGCTCGCCCGGGTCGACCTGATCGCGGGCTTTTTCGTGCCCTTCTTCGTCGTCAACTTCCTGATCGTTTCGGTTTTCGCGGGCACGCTCTACGCCAGCGGGGACATTCCCCGCAGCGCGGCGGAACTGGCCGGCTCCCTGGTGCCGCTGCTCGGGGAGACGGGCGCCCAGTACGCATTCATGATCGGGTTCCTGGCCGTTCCCGTGACATCCACGATCGGCCTCTGCCTGCTCTCGGCCATGGGGATTCACGAGGCATTCGGCTGGAAACCCGACGTGCGCTCGTGGCGCTGGAAGGTCTGCCTGCTGCTGCCGCAGATCGGCTTTCTCGCGGCCTGGTATCCGAGCCCCGTCATGCTCATCATCATCATCGCCGCCGCGCTGTCGCTCACCAACAACATCGTCGGCTGGTCGTTCTACATGCTGTTGAACGACCGCAGGCTGATGGGCGCGGCACGCTGCAAATCGCGAATCTGGAACCTGGGGGTGATGGTCCAGATCACGCTCCTGAACTGCGTCGCCACTACCTATGTCTTCAATCGCCTGGGCTGGTGGCAGTCATGAAACGGTTCGATATCGACCGGCAAGTGGGCCCGATGCGGCTGCGGGCCTGGTTCCTGGTCGCCAATTTCGGGTTCAACGCCCTGGCCCTGTACGGGCTGTCCCGCGTCATGGTCGAGGGCTCGGGGGTCGGGATACTGATCGTCGGCATCCTCGGCACCCTCGGATGCCTGGCGGTTCTGTCGCAACCGAATCGATCCGGCACCGATGGACCAGACGGTGCGTCACAGGGCGATGCCGCTGAACACGAAGCAGGCGACAATCAGGCGCGGCCTTGACGTGCCCGACCCATCCATCGGCGATTAAGCGATCCAGAAGGAGACATCCCATGATTCGCATCATTCCCCTATTTGCCATTGTCTTGCTCACCGGGGCCTGCTCGCCCGAAGTTTCCGAATCCGTTCAGGGTGATACGGCCATCGTCGGTGCCCGGGTCGTCGATGTGGCAACCGGCAGCTTGCTGGAAGATCGAACGGTCGTCGTCGACGATGGCCGGATCGTCCGCATCGCCCCGAGTACCGAGGTCACGCTGGCTGAAGATGTCGCCGTGGTCGACGGAACCGGGCTTTTTCTACTGCCGGGACTGGCCGACATGCACGCGCACGTCTTCGGCGGGCATACCCTCACTCTGTACCTCGCAAACGGCATTACCACGATTCGCAACATGTGGGGCGATCCGGAGGCGCTGGCGCTGAAACAGGGCATCGAAGACGGGCTCATTGCGGGACCCCGCATGGTCACGTCCGGTCATCTGCTGGACGGAGCGCCGAAGATGTGGGCCGGGTCCACCGAAGTCACCGATTCCGGCCAAGCCGCGTCCCTGGTGGCCCAACAGGCCGCCGACGGCTACGACTTCGTGAAGGTCTATTCGAACCTCTCGCCGGAAGTCTTCGACGCCATCATGGCCGCGGCGGCGCAGCACGGCATCGAGGCATCGGGCCATGTGCCGCAGGCCGTGCCGTTCATGCACGCGGTGCGCTCGGGCATGCGGACCAGCGAGCACATGATCGGCACCCTGTCCGTCGTTTTCACCGACGAAGGCTGGCCGAGCCCCGACCTTGCGGCCTACGACCCGCGAGCCGCCGAGTTCGCCGCAAAGATCGGGCGTGGCGAGATCGATCCGGATACGCTCATCGACCCCGGGAGAATTGAACAGGTGGGCACGGAACTGGCCAATCTCGATTTCTGGCTGGTTCCCACCATCGACGTCATGAAGAACTTCACCAACCTGTCCCGCCGGCAGCATCCCGACGCCATTCGTTACCTGACGCCCGTTGACAGGCAATTGGTCAGAATGCTCGAAGGTTCGGATTTCGCCGGCGCCCCACCGGATGTCATGGCAGGCTAGGACATCCTCTATGACGTGCGCGCCCGCATGTTACGCGACCTGCACGGGCAAGGCGCCCGGGTGCTGGTCGGCACCGACGATTCGCTGCTGTCGGGTTTTGCGGTGGTCGATGAGATGCAATCGCTGGTGGATGCGGGACTCACCGCGGCAGACGTACTGCGCTCGGCAACGATCGAGGCCGCAAACTACCTGGGCGAGCCGGGCGGGTTCGGTGAAGTGACGGAAGGTGCGGCAGCCGACCTGATTCTCGTCAGCAGCGATCCCCTGCAGGACCTCGAGGCGCTCCGGCTTCCCGATGGGGTAATGCGCGCAGGCAAGTGGTACACGCGCCAGGAACTCAACGGCATGCTTGAGGAACTGGCGGCAACGACCGCCGCAGTGGAAGCCGAGTTCGAATCGGCTCCCGCAATTCCACCGGAAGCAGGTGCGCGCTCCGACTTCCTGAGCGATTCCGGCGGCGCGGTCAGCATCGCCTCGGTCCAGAACGGCGATGAGACCACCGTCACCGCGGCTATTCGCGGTGACGGCGCCTGGCGGACATTCCTGATCCGTTCCATCGCCGGGGCGCTGGTGGTGGAAGAGAACGGATCGTCGGCCCTGCGTGCCGAATCAAGCGAAGACGGCTGGCGACTGCACATCGGTTCACAGGCGGTTGGCCGTGCCGTACGGGGCGACGCCGCGGCCGTGTTGACGGGGACACCCGCCGATGTCCTGATTCTCGATGCGGCCGTGGGACTCCTCGCCGAAGGCGATTCCCGCGACATCGTCGCATGGCGGTGCGGCCCCGCTGTCGATTGCGGCGCAATCGCACCGGAAACGCTGACCGTCACCGGACTGGGCACACGGCTTATCCGCGGCCATCGGGGCTACGAGTCGACAAACGTTTACGATGTCGTGCCGGCTGCCGACGGCGACGCGGGTTCGATCAGGTATTGGATGGCACCCCCGGGACTGTTCAGCGGCGGCCCGGTCCGGATCGAAACCGACGGTGCTCCGTCCTGGCGGCGCATACGTTAGACATCGCCTGCAACCCGGGCTTTCCATCGCACCGCCACTGAAACACAGGGCGTGCTCCCGCCGCGTGCTCGACGTGCTGGTAAGCACGCCTGTGCGCACTCTGGTCCGCGCCACCCAGCGTTTTCACTACTCTTGCCAACCTCGCTACGCTCATTCACGAACAGGTGCGGTTAGGGAGACAGGTAGAGACAGATAGATATGGGTGGAAACACGTGTCTGGCGTCCCCTAGGGTACTGATTCTTAACCCCAGAAAATGTGGAACACCTGATGAATAACAGATATAACCTTTTAAATTCAATAGGTTATATATACTCTCTTTTTCCCACTTTTGGCGATAGTCCGCGTTGGTTTCAAATGAAACCAAATTATTGAAGGTACCTATGGTGTCATTTGGTGTAAGCGTTCCGTCGTTCCGTGACGGGTAGCTTCGGGCACTGGTAACACAGTTCGCGTTGCGCTATGGTCGCGCGCCATGGCGTTGGACAGGGAAGTTGGTGTCGCGGCGGCGGGCCCGTGGCCTGCCGAGCCGGACTGGCGGCTGCTGTACGAGCGGGCCGAGACGGCGGAAGCGCGCGCCGAGGAACTGCGCTGGGCGGAGGTGGCGGCGCGCACCGAGGCCGGCTCGTGGAAGTCGCGGTTCGAGGTGGCCCGCCGCAACCGGCAGGAGGCGGTCGAGGAGACCAAGCGTGTGCGCCGCGTCGCGAAGGACGCCCTGTTCCTGGAATCCGAGGTGGCGCGCCTTACCCGGTTGCTCCGGGAGGCCGGCGCCGACCCGCGCCGGCGCAGCACGATCATGTCGTTGCGTATGGAGGTCGAGCGGCTGCGCAAGGCGGTGCCGGGCGCGGACGTTCAGGCGCGAAAGATCCGCAAACTGCACAAGGCCCTGTGGAAGGAGCGCGTCGACAATGGCTCGCTGCGCCGGCTGCTGCACGACACCGTGCGACTCTATGACGATACGAGGATGCTGCGCGACCAGCAGGAGCGGCTCCGGTTGCTGTCGGAGGAGTGCCGTCAACTGCGCCGCGAATTGAAGGCGACCGACAAGCTCAAGGACCGGCTGAAGGCGCGGTTGCTGCGTGCGGCCGAGACGGTGCGGTCACTCTCGCCGGTCGCTCAGGACGCCGAGTTGCGCAAGGCGCTACGCCGGTCGCGGCGGCAGAAGACCGCGCTCAACGCGCTGAGGAAGGAGAACGCCCGGCTGCGGCGGACTGCGAAGGCGTCGCAGGGCCGGGTCGGGACGCTGGAAGCGGAGCTTGCGAAGCTGCGCTCGACCGCGGCGGTGCTGTCGAAGACGCTGTACGGGCGCCGGAGCGAGAAGCGGGAGACGCCAGGCACCGGTCGCCGGCGCGGCCAGCAACCGGGCGCACCCGGTCACGGCCGCACGCCACGCCCCGGGGTCGAGGAGCGGGTCGAGGTGCACGACCCGCCGGCCGAAGCGCGTAACTGCACCGCCTGCGGGAACCCCTACGTGGCGAACGGCGCCGGGGAGTCGTCGCTTCTCGAGATCGAGGTGCGCGCTCACCGCCGGGTCATCCGGCGACCGCGCTGGCGGCGGACGTGCGGCTGCGCGTCATCGCCGACGGAGGTCTCGGCGCCGGCGGCGCCGAGGCTGTTCCCGAACACGGCCTACGGCACCAGTGTCTGGTCGCGCTTCCTGTTCGAGCACTACGCGTGTCTGCGCCCGCTGCATCGCGTTGCGGCCTGGCTGGGGGACCAGGGGTTGCCGGTCGCGGCCGGTACGCTGGCCAACAGCGTGCCCCGCTTCGTGCCGCTGTTCGAGCCCCTCGCCGAGGCGATCCGCGTGCATCAGAACGATGCCGCTCTGCGCCATGCCGACGAGACCGGCTGGCGGGTCCAGGCCCTGCGCGGCGAGGGCCGGTCGGGCCGCGCCTGGCTGTGGGCCTCGGTCAACGAGGACTCGGCCTACTTCCACATCGACGCCTCGCGCAGCGCCGAGGCGGCGCAACGGCTGTTCGGTGCGCTGGCGCCCGGCACGGTGATCGTCTGCGACCGCTACAGCGCCTACAAGAAGCTGGCGCGCCTGCTGGGCGAGCTGATTCTAGCCTGGTGCTGGGCTCATCAAAGGCGCGATGTCATCGAGTGCGCAGCCGGTCAGGTCCGCCTGGCCGGCTGGTGCCGGGCCTGGCTCGAACGGATCGCCGCGGTCTACCGCCTGAATAAGGTCAGGCTCGGTCATTACGATCCCGCTCTTACGCGCCAGAGCACCGAGTTCGACCGGGCGCAGGTTGCGCTTGAGGCAGCGCTCGACAGCCTGTTCGCACGCGCCGCTCGGGAACTCGCCGAACTGCCTGACGAGGCGCGCGAAGGCCGCGCGCTACGTTCCCTGGTGAACCACCGAGAAGGGCTGACCGTGTTCGTCGACCGACCGCACGTTCCGATGGATAACAACCTCGTCGAGCGGCTGCTCCGCGGGCCGGTGATCGGACGCCGCCTGTCGTTCGGCTCCGACTCCGAGACCGGCGCGAAACTCGCGGCGCTCCTGTACTCGGTGGTCGCCACCCTGAACCTGAACGGCATCGATGTCCTGCGCTGGCTTGAGGCATGGCTGGCGGCGTGCGCGGACAACGACGGCCAGCCGCCGGCCGATCTGTCGCCCTGGCTGCCCTGGTCAATGGACGAGGCGCGCCGGCGCGAACTGGCGGCGCCGACGTGACCGACACCGTCGAGTGCCGCTATCACGGGCGCGACTTCACCACCTCGCAAATGGCACTGCTGCGGGAACTGATCGCCGGCCCGCCGACGCTGAACCGCAACGGCCTGTCCAAAGAGTTCTGTCGCCGCATCGGGTGGACCAAAGCCGACGGCGGGCTCAAGGACATGATGGCCCGCGTGGTGATGCTGGCCATGCACCGGGATGGACTGATAGAACTGCCGCCGCCGAAACGGACGCGCCCGGCGCGCCGCCCCATGACCTTCGGACCGGACACCGAAGCGCCGCTCTTGGCGCCGCCCACAACGCTGGACGAGGTCCGTCCGGTCAGCCTGCGGCCGGTCGTCCGCGAAACCCGCGAGGGCAAGCTCTGGAACGAGTACGTCGCCCGCTACCACTACCTCGGTTACACGACCCTGGTCGGCGCCCAGATGCGCTACGCCGTGCATGCCGCCGACGGCACGCCGCTCGCCATGCTCGGCTTCTCCACCGCTGCCTGGACGCTGGCCCCGCGCGATGACTACATCGGCTGGTCGCGGCAGATGCGCGAGAAGAATCTGCCGCGCGTCGTCGACAACCCGCGCTTCCTGATCCTGCCCTGGATCCACATCCCCAACCTCGGCTCGCACCTCCTCGCCATCGTCCGCCGGCGGCTGCCGGCGGACTGGACGGCGCGCTACAGCACCACGCCGGTGCTGATCGAGACCTTCGTCGAGACCCCGCGCTACACCGGCGCCGTCTACCGCGCCTCCGACTGGATCCGGGTGGGCACCACCCAAGGGCGCGGCCGCTACGACACGAAGAACCGCTACGACAAGCCTCAAAAGGACATCTGGCTCCGACCCCTGCGCAAGGACTGGAAGCGCATTCTCAATCGCTAGAATCGACTAGAATCCCGCATCGTCACGGAACGACGGAACGCTTACCATTTGGTACTGAAACTCCCCCATCAAAACGGTCCATGCTTCGGTTTTGGATTGAAGAGGATCGATTGAGTGGCCCGGGGACGGTGGACTGAGGTGGTCCTGGTTCGTTGGACTGCCGATTGGCTACTTAACGTGTTGTTCAAAATTCCGGGGCCACTTCTGGTTGGAAGACGAAGGCCGATCCGTACCGCACTTCGTCCAGCAAGAGTTCGATGACTATCTGAAGTGCGGTCTGCTCGAGCACGGGTCCTGCGCGTCAAGTATCGTTCCCCCCTGGTGGCCTTCTCCTGCGTGCGGTAGTGGCTCCGCCGACGCCCTTGCAAGGAGCGCCCATGATTGATCAAATCGCTGCCGAACGCCATCTGGGAGGGACACGATGCCAACAACAACCCGCTGTCCGTTCGGCAACCGCCGGACGTTCCTGAAATCCGCCCTGGCCGGTGCCGCCGCCGGCGCATTCACGCCGCCATCCACGCTCGTATTCGCGGACCGCGTGGAACTGCTTTCCGACGAGGAGCGCCGCCGCCTGCTCGAACTGGCCAATTTCGGGCGCAAGGTTCCGGACTCCGGCAAGCAGGGCCTGGTAATCTGCTCGCACCCGCTGGCGACCCGGGCCGGCGTGGATGTGCTCAGGGCCGGCGGCAACGCGGTCGATGCGGCGCTCGCCACCTCGGTGTGCCAGACGGTGGTGGAACCGCACATGACGGGCATCACCGGCGTGCTTTCGATGCTCTATTTCGATGCCGCCAACGGCGAGACCACCTATGTCAACGGCAGCGCGGCGCGCCCCGCGGCGCCCCTCGACGGGTTCTCCCCGGCAGACCTGGCCACCGGCCGCGGCGTTGCGGTACCCGGTTTCTGGGCCGGTTTCGAGGCGGCCCATGCCCGCCACGGCCAGGCTTCGCGGGCAACCGTCATGGAAGCGGCGATCGACTATGCGCGGGACGGGTTCGAGATTCATCCGTTCCTCTGGGGCGAGATTTTCACCGAGTATTCAAGGATCGGCCGCACCGCCCAGGGCAGGGAGATCTTCAGCCGCAACAACACCCTGCCCCGCCCGGGCGACCTGCTCATTCAGCAGCGGGCCGCTGACACGCTGTCGGCGCTGCTGGAAGAAGGCAACGACTACTTCTATCGCGGCGCCTTCGCAACGGAACTCGTCGATGTGGTGCAGGCGGCCGGCGGCGTGCTCACCCTCGAGGACATGGAGCGATACGAAGCCCGCTGGCAGCCGCCCGCCGAAGGCAGCTATCGCGGTTACAAGGTGCTCGGCTCACCGCCGCCGGACCACGGCGGTTCGCACCTGATCGAAATCCTCAACATGGTGGAACTGCTCGATCTGCAGAAGCTCGGCCCGCCGACGGAGTCCGCCGAGGCGCTGTTCCACATGGCGCGCATCGCCAACCAGGTCTATCTCGACGGCTTCAAGCAGCACGACCCGGCAACCCATGAACTGCCCCTGGAACTCATCCTCAGCAAGGAATACGCCCGCATGCGCTTCGAACTGATGCAGATGAACCAGACGGTCGATGCCGGCCCGGCACCGCCGCCCGCCGGCAGCAACCACGTGACCGTGGTGGATGCCGACGGCAACGTGGCGACCATCCTGCACTCCTGCATGTCGCTGCCCTGGTCGAACGGCCTCTTTGCCGGCGGCGTCACCGTGGTCGCGGCCGGCGCCCACTATATGCGGGTAATGCCCGGCCCCGGCGACCGCATCTCGGCCTACGTCTGCCCCAACATCGTCTTCGACGGCGAGCGGTGTGTGCTGGCCTCGGGCTCACCGAGCGTGAGCCTGTTGCAGAACATCCTGCAGAACAGCACCAACATCCTCGACTTCGGCATCCCCATCGGCGAGTCGGTGAACCGGCCGCGCTTCGGCGGCGGTTCCTACACCAGCCCCGGCCGGCTGCTCGTCGAGGTGGATCTCGACGAGAAGGTCCGCGACGCCGCCGCGAAACGCGGAATCGCCTGGGACGTGGTCAACCCGTGGAACTGGCACCACGGCTCGTTCGAGGGCATTTTCATGGCTGCCGACGGCACCGCCCACGCCTGCGGCGACCCGCGCCGCAACGCCATGGCGCTGGCGGTCTGACGCGGACGGCGCCCGGCAACCCGCCGTTCGATCGATCGCCGCGAAGAGGCCATCACGGGTAGAGGGCGCGCTACAGCATCGCGACGATCGCCAGCGGTACGACGGAGCGGCTTGCCAAATTTTGCCAACACGCGTTAGGCTGGCAATATGAGCACGATGAACATATCGCTACCCGATTCCCTCAAGGAGTTCGTGGACCATCAGGTCAACTCGCATGGTTTCGGCAGTTCGAGCGAGTACGTGCGCGGACTGATCCGCAAGGATCGTGACCGCCAGCACCTGCGCGGCCTGCTTTTGGCAGGGGCAACCTCGCCGCAGTCGGTCAGCGTCGACTCGGACTACTTCGACAAACTCCGCAGTCGGGTTCGCGAAGCTGGCGAGGGGTGAGCGGCAAGCCGGTCGTCCTTCGCGATCTGGCTCGCAACGACGTCGATGAGGCGATTGATCACTATCTGACCGAGGCGGGGGCGACGGTTGCGCTGGCATTCATCGACGCGTTCGAGGCGGTGCTTCGCCGAATCGGCGAACAACCGGGCAGCGGCTCGCCGCGCTACGCCCTTGAACTGAACCTCCCGGGACTTCGCGTTCTGTCGACCGACCGATTCCCATACCTCATCTTCTACGTCGAGAAGGAGTCGGTTATCGATGTCTGGCGGGTGCTGCACGGAGCGCGAGACATTCCGGTATGGTTGCATGAGTCACTCGAGGGTTGACTCGCCGCGCAACACCAGAAAAGAACGGCTGGTCGGCGGTGACTCTCAGGATATCGCCGCAGACCGTGAAAAAGTCTTCCACCCTGTACCCGCGCACGAAAGAACCCGGGTCGCCGGAACCGACCGGGACAACCTGTCCGTGCCGGAGCGCGACCACCGGCTCCGTGTTCGAGGACCTGTCGACCGCGCCCGTCACACGCGTCTGTCTCGTCGATTTGAGCAACGGGACGACAAGGCGTCTCGATGTACACCGCGTGCGGCGGCATCAGCGCAATCAGCGCCTGACACAAAACCGGCGATCCAACCTCCCACACCACCGATGTGGCCAAAATGAGAACTGCTGCAGTCGAAGATCCCGAATCACGTCTTCAATGCAATTGGGGCATAATGATTTACGGTCAAGCGGCGCGGTCGCTTACCTAGGTAAGCGCCGAGGACAGTGGTTTGAACAAACGCCAGATCGACAGTACAACCGTGGAAGCCATGGAGGCGTTCGTTGCGGCCCTCGCGTCGGCGGACATTCCGCCTGTCGCTCGCGTGCTGCTTTTCGGCAGCCGTGCCCGCGGCGACTTCGACGCAGACAGCGATGCGGACGTCGCAGTTGTCGTCAGCGGCGCACAAGGGGCGGAGAGTTGGCTTGCAACGGAGTGGGTAATCCGAACGGCAACGTTCGAAGCGCGAGCCGAACACGAGTTCCTTGTGTCACCGGTGGTGGTCTGGGAACAGGCACTAGCTGCTCCGGACCAATCCGACAGCCCTCCCTTCTACCGCAACCTGATGCGTGACGGGATCGAATGGGATCTCGCCAATGAGGCCGCCTGAGTGGCACATGGAGAGGGCCTACCGGAGGTTGGCGGCTGCCAAGTCTCTGGTGCAAGCCGGCTTTGTCGAAGACGCATTCAGTCGTTTGTACTATGCTGCGATGGAAGCCGCGCAAACTGCGCTGACATCGCTAAAGATAGAGCCTCCGAGGAAACACCGAACGTTGCGAGGCGCGTTTCGGGAGCATGTCATCCTCCCTGGTCATGTCACCGAAAAAGTCGGTATCACCTTGGACCACATGGAGTCAGTGCGTCTCGGGGCGGACTATCGAGGGCTCGACTCTGCAGCGCCAGATCTTGGACGAGCAACAAATGATGTCGAGAAGTTAGTTGAGGCGATCAGAGATGAGTTCCTTGGCGAGTTCAGCCCGCCGCCTTTGAGCCGCGACCCTGCCCAGCCGACTGCATCGAAAGCGAAGACAACTAAACCGAAGCCACCAAGAGCAAAATGACGGTGCCGTCAAGCCGGGCACTGGTGATCTCCAGCCAGTTGACGCGGGGCGGCGTCGCCGTCGCGGATGGGCAGGCCGTACCACCAGTGCTCCATGGAATCGAAGCCCCGGCCCGAGGTGTCGAGCAGTTTGGCCCTGGGGCTCGCGGTCTGCGCGTATCGGTATCGAGTTGAACGTACGAATCTGAAGCATGAAATCCACGATCAACGTTTACGAAGGCTATTCCAGGGAAGTCGCGAACGGTTACGCGCGCTCTTCCGTGCACGTTCCCGTCGACGACGGCTGCCGGATTGCGGTGGACATCCTGCGCCCCACCTGCGACGGGACACTCCTCGCGGGGCCGCGACCGACGGTCGTACAGGCGACCGGGTACCGGCGCGCGTACTACAAGAAGGAGAACGAGTTCAACGCGCCGAAATACGCGAAGCTGACGGCCTATCTCCCGGTCGGCGCGCTGATCACGGCCTACGAGCAGCGCCCCGCCTGCCAGCAGGTCATCCACTACGGGTACAACGTGGTCAGCGTCGACTTTCGCGGCACGGGCGCCTCCTTCGGCACGCACGCCAACCAGACCTGGCGCATTGCGGCCGACATCGCGCAAGTGGTGGACTGGATCGCGCGGCAGGAATGGGCCACCGACAGGGTGGGCATGATCGGCGGTTCCTGGGAAGGCGTGATCCAGCTCGCAACCGCCGTCTACCAGCCCAGGCACCTCGCCTGCATCGTGCCGCAGATTCCGCCGTCGATCATGAACGCCATCATCGACGGTGGCCTGGCGATGACCGGGTTCGCCCGCGACTGGTCGGAAATGCGCAAGGGCCAGGACGGGGCGGATGTGGCG
Source organism: Candidatus Azophilus sp. (assembly GCA_965220425.1). Lineage (GTDB taxonomy): Bacteria > Pseudomonadota > Gammaproteobacteria > Pseudomonadales > Azotimanducaceae > Azophilus. Next base: position 3,459,681 of record OZ244830.1, read on the forward strand.
GCGCCGGTGGACGGCCCGGACGGCGAACGCCTGTTCGACGCGGCGATTGCCGAACGCGCGCCGGCCTACGTGGATGCCAACGACCCGGGCACGCTCGAGCACATGACCAGCGACACCTACATCGCCGGCATGTCCGAGGGCGCGCCACCGCCGCCCTTTCCGGAACTCGGCCCCTTGCGCAACGTGTTCGACGAGTACGAGCGCATCAGCCGCTCCGGCACCGCGGTTTACCTGCAGACCGGGTGGTGGGACATGACCTTTCCGGGCGAATGCCTGGACCTCTACGAGGCGCTCAGCGGCCCGAAGCGCATCATCGTCGGCCCCTGGAACCACGGCGTGCTGCCGACCTTGGAGCCGCTGCGCTGGTTCGACTACTGGCTCAGGGGCATCGACAACGGTATCGCCGAGGAACCGGGCGTAATTTTCGCGACGACCGACCTCGAGGGCGCCGCGGTCTGGAAAGGCGCCGACCGCTGGCCGTTACCGGAGGTCGAGAGCGAGTCATGGTTCCTGAACGACACCCCCAGCGGCACCCTGGCATCCGTCCTCGACGGCAGCCTGGAGCGCAACGCCGGCCCCGAATCCACGGCCGAGTACCGGGTCGATTACGAAACGGGCCTCGGCAGCCTCGGGCGCATGCGTTTCATGCTGCACGACGAGTACATTCGGCACCCCGATCTCAACGGCCGGGCGTTGCGCTGCGCGACCTTCACCGGCCCTGCGTTGGCCGAGGATGCGGAAATCACGGGCCCGCCCACGCTCTTCCTGGAACTCGCCACCACGGCCTCCGACGGCGCCATCCACGCGACGCTCGAGCAGGTGATGCCAAACGGCAATGCCGAGTACGTCACCGAGGGCTGGTTGAACCTGCGCCACAGGAAGGTGAGCCAGAGCCCGCGGCCCCACGCCGGACCCGCCTGGCATTCCCAGGCCGCCGCGGACCTGCTCGAGGTCCGCCCCGGAGAACGCATGACAGCCGCGCTCGAACTCTACCCCGTCTCGGTTTCGATCGGTGCCGGGAGCCGCCTGCGGCTGACGGTCGCCGGAACCGACCGGGACAACCTGTACGTGCCGGAGCGCGATCCCGCCCCCGTGCTCACCCTGTTCTTCGGCGGCCGGAGCGGATCCGGGCTCGACCTGCCGGTGGAGGATGCGGCAAGGCGTCCCGAGGGGCGCGTCATCCCCGGCGCCTTTGCCGATCAGGATCCGGGGTTTGCGTTCGGGAAGTCCGGTAGCCATTGAAAACAGCGCTCTCCGCAGCCCCGTCAACCGAGCGCCGGCAGTATCACGTCCAAGACGATATCGACACCGCCGGGCCAGGCGCTGGAATTCCACCGCTCGCTGCTCGAGCACGGTGTCGAATCGGTGCTCGCGACCTATCCGAAGGCGGGCCACGGTATCCGGGCCTTTCCGGAAGTGATCTACGTGGGGTAGTTTCTGCGACACTGTTCCGGCGAACCGGAATGATCCGATTCAACGAATTCATCGACATCGGGGGTTGTCGGCCGCACGTCAACGACCCGGCCAGGAGATTGAAATGACCAATCTGATTCAACAAGTCAAAAAGGGGATGATTCTGTCCCTGTCTCTCAGCAGCTTTTGCGTTGTCGCCGACGATCGTCGCGAACTGATGGAAGCCTACAACACGCCCGACAACGTGATCGATCGCTTCGATCCGGAGAGCAGGATTCCGGCCCGGGGCACCGTCGATTCCGTACGCCAGGTGCGCGCCAACGGGTGGGCGTGGGACCACGAAGTGCGGGTTTATCTGCCCGCCAGCTATCATCATACCGATGCGGAGTATCCAACCCTCTGGATCACCGACAACAACCTCGAGTTGATTCAGGCGGCACTGATCGGCGACGCGTTGGGTTATTCGCCGGAACTGATCGCGGTGGCAGTAGGTGCACCGTCGAATGTCAATGCTGCGGAGTTCCAGCGTCGCCGCAGCTACGACTTCATTCCCGAGAAGTCGCAAATGGGGACCATGTTCGCGGCCATGCCGGATGGCGCCGTCGGCGGTGCGCCCGGTTTTCTCGACTTTCTGGTGAATCAATTGCGGCCGATGCTGGCAAGGGAGTACCGCATGGACCTGAACGACCAGGGCTACGCCGGCCACTCGGGAGGCGGACAGTTCGGGCTCTATGTCCTGCTCAACAAGCCGGAGAGTTTCGAGAAATACATCATCAGCAGTCCTGCGGCCTACCAGCCCTGGCTCGATATGGAGGAGCGCTGGCACGAGAAGAACAAGGACCTGAAAGCCAGGGTCTTTCTCAGTGCCGGTGAAGCAGAGGCCGCCCATCCGATCTGGTCGGCAGCACAAATAGTCTCCACGGTGGCAACCATGGCCGAGCGGCTTACCGTCCGCCAGTACCCCTCACTGGATCTGACGGTCAGGATCTTCCCGGATGAGGATCACCTCTCCGTGATGCCGATCGCTTACACCCGGGGAATTCGCACTCTCTGGGACATGTAACAACAGGAGATGCCCGCCGACGAGGGGCATTGCTGAGGATCCTCGACAAGGCGCCGGAGACGGCGTTACGTGTACTTGGCCGAGGGGAGGCTGCGGCGACTCGCCAGTTCGGTTGGCGGACTGCCCGGGCGCGTTACCCCCGCTTTTCCAGTTCGCCCAGCACCTCGCCGTTGTGTTCCCCAAGGCGCGGCGCGCGGCGGCTTATGCGCCAGGGGCTCGCCGTGAACCGGTAGGGGGCGCCGGGATAGACGAACGTCCGGTCGAGATCGTCGTGGTGCACCGGCACCTGGAAACCGCGGGCCTTGAAATGCTCGTCTTCGAAGGCTTCCTCGGGGGAATGGATGACTCCCACCGTGAGGCCCGCGCGCTGCTCACCCAGGAAGAACTCCTTGGCGGGGATGCGTTGCGCAATCAGCCGTAGCGCCTCGCGGCCCGCGCCGAACACGGCGTCTATGGTGTCGTCGCTGCCGAGTTTCGACAGGTCGAAGGGTCCCTCCCAGTTGGCGCCCATCTCCAGGAACACGGCCTCGGGCAACTCGTCTTCCAGGCCGAGTTTGCGCAGCCAGTTCAGGAGCCTCGCAAACTCGACGGGAAAGCGCGGCGGTACGCCCGTGTTGACGTAACGGCCATCGGCGCAACGCTGCTGGGAATTCGCCGTGGGCTGCACCGCCGCGTGCCGCCCCGTCTGGCGCTGCACCGTTTCCCGTGCCACGAGCCAGGTATAGGTGGCGGCTTCCGTGGTCACGTTGGATGCCGCGTTCATGCTCAAGTCGATGAACTGGCCTTCGCCCCCGGTCGCCCTGTGCAGCACCGCGGTCAACGCCGACAGCACCGCGAAGTGCGCGGCGGTCTGGTAGCCCTGGCCCGGGCTGCGGATCGGCGGCAGCGAACGATCGTCGTAGCCGCAGCTCCAGGGCGGGCCGGCGGCGGCCATGACGGTCAGGTCCGTAAAGGGGAGATCGCTTTTCGGATCGTTCCTGCCGTATGGCGTTACGGCGATGTGGATGAGGCCGGGGCAGTCGGGGGCGAGGTCCTCGTAATCCAGTGCAAGTTCCGCCAGGCGGGTGCGCGGCTCGGCTTCCAGGAGAATGTCCGCCGTACCGAGAAGGCGGCGGAACCGCCGACCATCCCGGGGATCGTCGAGGTCCAGCACGATGCCGCGCTTGCTTGTATGGAAATGCCACCAGTACAGGCTTCGATCCTCCCCCGGTTCATCGTCGAGAAAGGGGGGGTGGTTGCGGCTCGGATCGCCACCGGGGGGTTCGACCAGGATCACGTCGGCGCCCATGTCGGCCAGCAGCTTGCCCGCATAGGCGATCGGCTCGCGCGCGAGTTCGACAACCCGCAGGCCCTCCAGCGCGCTCAAATCACTCCCTCCGCCCGCAGTTGCCGCACCTCGTCCTCCGTCATCCCGAGGAGACCGGTCAGTACCTCGCAGTTGTGCTCGCCGAGGCAGGGCGCACCCCGTTCCAGGTGCCAGTCCGTACCCGAAAAGTGCGCCGGCTGACCGTCGACCCGCACATCCCCCATCTTCGAGTGGCGTACTTCCGGCCAGAGGCCGAACTGCCCGGTGCTCGCATCGAGATCGATACGCTCCTCGGGTTTTCAGCACGGGCGCCGCCGGCACGCCGGCCGCCCGCAGCAGTTCTTCCACCTCGAATTTGCCACGCGGAGCTGTCCAGGCGCTGACGCGCTCGTCCAGCAGATCCTGGGCCACAAGTCTCGAGTCCAGATCGCCGAAGACCGCATCCGCACACCAGTGCGCACCGATAACCGCCGCCAGCGCTTCCCAGTCGTCCTCGTGGCGGCAGGCGATGGCCACCCATTCGTCATCGCCCCGGCAGGGATAGATGCCGTGCGGGGCCATCGGCGGCCACCGGTTGCGGTTGCTGTGGGGCTGCCCCTCGCGCCGCGCGGGCCGGCCGTTGACGGTCCAGTCGAGCAGTGCCGGACCGTGCAGGGCAAGCGCCGACTCGGTGCAGGCGAGATCGATCCACTGGCCCTCGCCGGTGCGTTGCCGGTGAATCAATCCCATCAGGATGGCGATGGCCATGTAATAGGCCCCCGTATGGTCCATGAACGAATAGCCCCAGCCGGCCGGTTCCCGATCCGGCAGCCCGGAGGTGAAGGTCAACCCCGAAACCGCCTGTACCACCGGACCCCAGGTCTTGAAGTCGCTGCACGGGCCCACATGACCGAACCCGCTATTCGATACGTAGACGATATCGGGCTTGATCGCCTTCAGTCGCTCGTACCCGAAACCCCATTTCTCGAGCACGCCCTTGGCGAAGTTCTCGCTCACCACGTCCGAGCGCCTGACCAGCTCGGTGAGGATCTCCTTACCCCGGTCGGTCCGCAGGTTCAGCGTGATGCCGTACTTGTTGGTGTTGTGATTGTTGAACGCACCGCCGAAGTCGACGCCGCGGCGCTCGTCGATGTAGGGCCCGGTACCGCGCAGAATGTCCCAGCGACCTTCGCGGACCGGGTCTTCAATGCGGATTACCTCGGCGCCGAACGATGCCAGCCACCGGGTGGCGCCCGCGCCGGCCGACTGGCCGGTGAAATCGCAGATGCGGAAACTGGAAAGCGCTTTGGGCACGTCAGTTCATGGTTGGAAACGACCGCTGCGATACTTCAGGTTCGGATCAGTGGAGCAATCGGCCAGGAATCCGAACATGGCCGTTCCATCGCGACCGTCGTAGAAGCCGATCATCGTCCGATCGGGCGCGCCGCACGTCCGGTACGGTCGAGGTGGTGAAGGTGCGCGGGCTAAAGTCAAACCCCAGGGACGAATCCGCCGACGAAATCATGACGGGATTTCGGCTAACAGGAGACCGGCGATTCTAACATTTCCGCGATCGGACGATCCGTCGACCTAATCAGTTGCGGCCAGTCGCTCGAGTCGACCGGTCCAGCCGAGCATTCGTTCGTCCGCAGTCACCAGCCGGTGTCCTTCGAGCGCGGTCGCAACGATGAGGCGGTCGGCCGGGTCGGCGTGAAAGCCCGCAAGGCCGGCCGCCCGGGTGCCGATCGGGCCGTCGATCGGGATTTCGATCATGCCCTCCTGCAATTGTGCGCGGCGCCAGGACTCGATCTCGCCGTGCAGGCGGATTCTTCCCCTTTGCTGAAGCATCGCGATCTCCCAGAACGAAATCGACGATACGCAAACCTCGCCGGCGCACCACGCCCGGTCGATCGCACGCCGGGCCCGGGCGCCCAACCGGCGCTCACCGACCCTCAGCCACAACAGAACGTGAGTGTCGAGAAGCATCATTGGCCGGCTTCCCACTCGACATCGAGAGGCTCGACGATGTCCCCGAGTATTTCGACCTTTTCCCGGTCGATGCCGAACAGGCTGTCCGGCCTCCGATGATAGGGCACCAGCCGGGCGGCCGTTCTTGGAGATGACGAGTTCCTGGCCGGTTTGTGCAACTGCGTCCATGAGTTTCAGGCACTTCGCTTTGAATTCAGAAGCCTTGATTGTATGAACGCCAACTGGCTTGTCTGTATGCATTGTCTTGAATCTCGCCGGTAATTTTCGCAAGACAGCAATAATATTATGGTCATGACTATGGTCAAATTTTAGACATCTGCCCCTGCGAGCATCCGGATCATAGACCGGGCGGCGGCCTGGGCTAAATGCCTTCCAAGGGCAGCGCGCCTTCCGGAATGCCCTCTTCCGCCTTGGCCTTCGCCACCATCCCCCGGATGTCGCCGAGCAGTTCCTTCGCGTCGTAGACGATACCGTCCTTGATGGTGTACTCGACGCCACCCACGCGCTTGAGCTTGTCGTCGGCGTCCAGGCGCAGGGCGCCGGTGCCGTAGAGCACCTTGAAGTTGTCCAGCGGGTTCTCGCCGACGATCACAAGGTCCGCCCTCTTGCCCAACTCGATGCTGCCGGTTTCCCCATCGATGCCGAGCGCCTCGGCGCCGTGCAGCGTCGCCGCGCGCAGTACCTCCAGCGGATTGAAACCCGCTTCCTGCAGCAACTCCAGTTCGCGCACGAAGCAGAAGCCGTACAGGCACCAGACGTAGCCGGCATCGCTGCCGGCGGTGACCCGCCCGCCCCGGTTCTTGAACTCGTTGACGAAGGCCATGCCGAGGCGGTAGTCCTCGGCGCCGGCGGCTTCGTCCTCGCTCGTCCAGTCGAAGAAGAAGGAGCCGTGGCTCTTGCGGCTGATGGTGTAGAACCGCCACTGCCAGGGCATGGTGTAGGTGTCGTGCCACTCGCGCCGCGCCGCCGCCATGACATCGCGGGTGGCTTCCTTCACCGCGAATGTCGGAGAGATGGTGAAATCCCGCTCCAACAGGGTGTCCATCACCCCGTTCCAGCGGTCCGACCCGGGTGGTGCGGCCTGGGACAGTATGCGCGCCGCACCCTGGAACCGGTGCTCCTCGTTCTCGTAGTTGTGGTAGCTGGGATAGTTCTGGATGCGCTGGTTCTCGAACAGCGCTTCCGGCAGCCCGTACCACCAGTGCTCCATGGAATCGAGGCCCCAGCCCGAGGTGTCGAGCACGTTGGCCCTGGGGCTCGCGATCTGCGCGTGATGCATGGTGGTCTTGATGCCCTGCGCCTGCGCCTCGCCCATGGCCGCTTCCAGCAGGGCCGGTGAGCCGTGGTGGAACTTGATGCCCCGCGCGCCGGCCTTGGTGATCGCCTGCACCCAGCGGCGCGCATCGTCCGCGGTGAGCAGGCTGGAGGTGGGCAATTCCGGGGCAAAGAAGGCATAGGGATGAATGTCGGGGCCGTCGATGTCCCCCGCTTCGATCCCCCTGGACTGCTCCACCACCCAGGTTAGCCCGCCGCGATGGGAGCCAACCGCCCGCACCGTGGTGAGGCCGTGGGCGAGCCACAGCTTGTAGATGTAGTCCATGCTGAAGTCCACCACCTGGTAGGGGCCGGTATGGGCGTGCGAATTGATGAAACCCGGCAGGACATACATGCCGGTCGCATCGATCTCGCGGTCGCCGGACGAGGGCCGGGCGGCCTCGACGAGGTTCGTCCCCGAGATGGCGGCGATGCGGTCGCCCTCGACCACGATATCGACCGGGCCGCGCGCGGGAGCGCCCGTGCCGGCCACGTAATACACGCCCCGTATCACGAGCCTGGAATAGGGCCCGTCGCCCCGGTCCGGCGAGTCGCCCCGGGCGGGATAGACCGGTTCGTCTTCCATGAAGAAGTAGGCGTTGACCAATTCGTCGCCGGGCCTGGTGCGTGCCTTGGCAGCGGCCATGCGCGCCTCGACATCGGCCCGTACTTCTTCGAGGCTCGGCTCGGATTGCGCCATGGCTGTAGTGGACAGGCCAATCGCGGCGGCCAACGCTATCGTGATCGAGGTAGTGGTTTTCATCGTTTCATTTCCTGCTGGTAGTTTCCCGGCTGCGTCTCCGGGATGTGGTTTCCAGTGATCTGTTTTCACGGACATCGTTGGTAAGGATTCATGAACTCCCTTAATTTCAGGCTTACCGACTAGGACGCATTTCAGACAGAATGCCTCATGTCTGAAGGTGCAAGTGCAAACACGACCGGCCGTCCCGGCGAAGGAAGCACGGGCCGGGTTTTCTCCCTGAATTGCAGGCCCACCCGCTCATGCCAGCCTCGACAGATTCGACGCCCGCGGCCGTCGTCCGTTCAAACCCAGACGTCACGGAATACACGCAGGAAGTTCGCCCCCAGGATGCCGCGTATCTGCCGGTCCGTATAACCGTGACGCACCATTTCCTCGGTGAGCGGTGCGATGACCGACGGGCCGGCGATGGCCAGGCGATTGACCGGCGGATACTGTTCCGCGCCGTAGAGTTCCGTGTACTGGGGGACCACGTTGTCCACCGGCAGGGGCGCATCCATCCCGGGCACATGGTCGAGGCCGAGCCCCACGTGCCCGTCGCCGACGAGTTGTCTACGGTTCTCGAATTCTCCTGTTCCAGTGTCCTCTCAGTAGAGCGGCGCCTCCAGCTTCGCGGCCTCGTTGGCATATACCCACTTGTCGTAGTCGTATCCCTCTGCCCGGAAGCGCATCGGCGGCAACTGGGTCATGGCATAATGGGCACCTTCCACCCGGACCTGGTTCGGTTGCGCCCAGACCGCGCAGCACAGCAGCAATCCGGCAACGGCGATCAGTGCGCAGTTTGGTCCAAACCTCATCGCTTCGTGTGGATCGATGTGTCTCATGTCGGTCTCCCCGTTTCGTCGCGTCATTCTGCTACGGCTGCGTTGCCTGTCATTTGAGCGTTGACGTAGTGGGCCGCGGCGAGATCCTGTGCCGTGTTGCCCAGGCTCTTGTAGACCGTGATCTCGCTTTCAGGCATGTCCAGCGTTCGAATGACGGTCTCACTGTCGAGGACGAGCACGCTCACCGATTGCTCCGCCAGGCCACATACCCGCAACCGTCCCTTCCGGCGACGGCAGCTGCGCGTAACATGGGTTGTTCTATTGAGGGAAGCCTGTTCCCATCCGTCCTCAGGATACTACACGGCGTTTATGGCGCCGAAGCGTCGGGATGGATCGGTCGCTTCGACGCACGAATGAGGTGGATTGATGCGGAACCGCAAATTGAGCACCTTTGATGCACGCCTCGGGATCGGCGAGCCGATCACGCGCCGGGATTTCATAGGCTCGACGCTGGCGGGCACAGGAGCGGTGCTGCTGTCCGGCTGCGCACCCGCTCAACTCATGCCGCAACCGCCGGAATCTGCCGCATGGCACCCCTGGGACGGGTACGGCGGTGTCGGCGACTACGCCACCAGCAACGGCAACACGCAGGCGGTGATGGATGCCGCCCACGTGCTGCGCGACGGCACGAAGGAACGCGCCCTCGCCTCCGCATCGTCAACGGGAGAGGTGTTCGATGTCGTCGTGGTGGGAGGGGGCTTCGCAGGCCTCGGCGCCGCCTTCCAGTTTCATGCCACCAGCGAGAACCGCACCTGCCTGATTCTCGACAACCACCCGGTATTCGGCGGCGAGGCCAAGGAAAACGAGTTCTCCGTCGGCGGTTACCGCCTGTTCGGGCCCCAGGGCTCCAACGGCTTCATGCCGCCGGTGGGCCGCACCACTCTTTCCGACGATGTCTGGCGCGCGGTCGGCATGCCGATCGAATACGAGTTCGCCGATGCCGACGAGAGCTTCGGCCTGCGCCTCGCACACGACAGCTACGATGCGATGTTCTGGGGCGAACCGCATCTCGATGTGGGCCACTTCTTCGGCGACGCGAACGGCGGCCGGTGGGTGAAGAACATCTGGGAAGACAACTTGGCGCGCACGCCCTGGCCCGAACCCCTGCGCCGGGACCTGCTGCGCGCCTTCACGGGCAAGGAAACGGCACACGCCATGGAAGGCCTCGGGCCCTGGCTCGATTCCATGTCGTACCGGGACTACCTGATCCGCGAACTCAAGCTGCACTCCGGCGTCGCCGAACAGATCGACCCGGTATTGGCCATCGCGAACTACGGCTTCGGTTGCGACGTGATCTCGGCCTATGCGGCCTACCTGCTGCAGTTGCCCGGCATGAAGGGTTACTTCGTGGCCGACACCTTCGACTTCTCGCAGATCAAGATCATGAGCTTTCCGGGCGGCAATACCACCTATGCCCGCTACATCGCCAGGCACCTGATTCCGGATGCCATCCCCGGTGAGGGGCTGGAGGATATCGCCCATGGCCGGATCGATTTTGCCGCGCTCGACCGGAAGAGCGCTCCTACGCGCATGCGGCTTGGCGCAACGGCCATCGACGTTCGGCACGACGGCGGCGAGGTCCGGGTCACCTATTTGCGAAACGGGCGCATCGAACAGGTGCGGGCGCGCACCGCGGTGATCTCCGCGAGCGGCCAGATGGCGCGCAGGATTGTCGCCGACATGCCCGACCCGATTAGCGAGAACTACGCCCGGTTCCACCACGGCGCCGTGCTCGTGGCCAATGTGGCACTCAACAACTGGCGCTTCCTGCACCGTCTCGGCATCGGTGCCGGGCGCTGGTACGACGGCTTCGGCTTCATCGGCAGCATCCGCGCACCGATGAAGGTGGGCGGGCAGACCGCTCCCCACCATCCGGACCTGCCGACGGTAATGACCTTCTACGTGCCCTTCTACACGCCGGGGCTGGATATCGACACCCAGGGCCGCATCGGCCGCGGGCAGTTGCTCGGCAAGTCGTATCTCGACTACGAGCGCGAAATCCGCGCCCACATGAACGACCTCTTCGGCGGCGCCGGCTTCGATGCCCGGCGCGACATCGCAGGCATCGTCCTCAACCGCTGGGGACACGCCTACATCGCGCCGCAACCGGGCTTCTATTTCGGCGGCGAGAACGACGAGGGGCTGACCGCGCCCATGAAGCAGGGGTACGGCCGCATCTTCTACGGCCATTCCGAACTCGGCTGGCGGATGAACTACCGCAACGCCATCGCCGAAGGCGGCCGGGCCGGGGAACAGGCTGCCAAAGCGCTCGTTTGAGGTACCGCCAGCCCGATTCGCTTCGCCCATTGGAACCCGAGCGACTGGTTATCGCTAATAACCCTCGCGGAAATCGACCGATTCGCCCGGCATCCCACGACCCTCGATGAACACTTGTTTGCCGGCGGGTACCCATGCATCTTCGACCGCGAGCATGATCCTTCGGATTGGCTCAGCTCATAGGTCGCTACTTACATCGAAAGGGACGTGCGTGCTATCGGAAACATCGGCAATCCGGGAACATTCCAGAGATTCCTGGAACTCAGCGCCGGACGCACTGCTCAGTTACTCAACTATTCCGCGCTGGCCAACGATTGCGGCATTTCCCAGCCGACGGCGAAGTCCTGGCTCAACATCCTCGAAGCAAGCTTTGTGGCATTCCGACTACCGGCTTTCCATGCAAACCTGAGAAAGCGGCTCGTAAAGATGCCGAAACTTTACTTCTACGACACGGGCCTCGCCTGCTGGCTACTGGGAATTCGAACCGCGGAACAGCTCCGCTCCCACCCGCTTCGGCGCTTCAGACTATCGGAATACCTCAGACAACCATTCGTCGATGACGGCGACCTGCACGTCCGGCGCACCCCCGTCCAGGTGATTCTTGCCCGGGACGACCTGCACATCCCAACCGGCGGACTCCAGCTCGGCGCGGTTGCGGATAATCAACTGCCCCATGTGGGTCAACGGCTTGCCGTTCAGGGTGGGCAGGTCCCGATCGCCGATCCAGTTCAGCCGCGGGATATCGAGCGCACCCTGGATCAGCCGGTCATCGAAACTCTGCAACCCCTCGTAGTAGGTGAGAAACTGCCGGCCGTTTTCCGGAGAGTCGGCTTCCAGGCCGTACAGGCTCGCGGGGCCGCTGGCCATGGCCCGGGTCGTCGTGAGCATGTCTTCGTAGATACCGTCGATTACCGGAAATCCCCCACAGACCAGCGCCGTCATCCGGTCGGTGCGCAGCGCCAGTTGCAGGCCGGTGACACAGCCCCAGGAAAAGCCCGCATAAGCGAATTGCCCTGCGCCGGCCGCATCCGCGATCGCCAGGTAGTCACGTGCCACCGCCGCAGGCGTCAGGGTATACAGCTTCGGTTCGTTGCCCGGATACTCGATGAAGATCAGCCGGAACTTCGAGCCCAGGGAATCGATATAGGCCTGCTTGTACCGGGCGAGCGTTTCGGCCACTTCAGCGTTCAGCGGCGGCAGTCCGGGAGAAGCGGGGACGGCCCGCGGTGCCGCCATGCCCGGCCCGAGGAACAGGAAACGGTCCCCGCTGCCGTGCACTTCGAAGTAGATGCTCGAGCCGTCGTGAGCGATCGCCTGCCCCGCCTCGCCAAGTGCGGGCGTGCCAAGCAGGCCCAGGGTCAGCGCCCCAGCCAACATGTGGATTTTGCACCTCATGCTCAAGCCTCCTGACTGATTGCAAGCGGCGGATCGAACGCAGGTGCCGGCGAGGGCTCGACCGCGCGGCTTCGGCGCCACCCCGGATCGAGCATGCCGGCAGGAGCGGTACTCCGTTCCCTCAGAAATGCATCCGTGCCGTCAGACCGATGGTCCGCGGCTACTGTAACACGTACTCCAGCAGCGTTGCGGTTGGCACCCCAAGCTGCTGCTCCTCGTTCGTCAGGTTCTCGCCGAACACGTACAGGCTCCAGTTCTCGAAGGTCCAGCCCACACGGGCATTCAGCGTCGCCGCGACTTCAATGCCCTCCACTTCCGCCCTGCCGCCGTTGTTGAACGCCTGCAGCCCCAGGGGGTTGGGCGCATAGACCTGCACGTTTCTGTACTTGGTGAGAAAAGCGGCAAATTCGAAGTCGAGCTTGCCCTCGCCGAACGTCCCTTTCGCGCCGATCTCCCAAGTGGTGAGTTCCTCCGGGTCGAAGGTGTTCTCGCCGACGCCGAACAGTTCGAGGTCGAAGAACTGGATACCCCCGGAGCGGAAGCCGTCCGAGTAGCTCGCATAGGCCATCAGGTCGTCGCTGAATCTGTACTTGAGCACGAAACGCAGCGCCACCTTGTCGTTGTCGATCGTATCGACCACGCCGATGGGCGCGCCGACTTGCGAGACGATGTTCGTGGAATCCCGCGTTTCTTCGCAATAGCGGATACCGGCGACCGCTTCCAGCCGGCGGACCATCGCCGTGAGTTCGGCGGTACCGCCGGGCCGGCCACACCGACCCCACACCGCACCCGCTTGAGAAAGGCTTTGAAGTGAGCCGGTCTTGCGCCGAGGCACCGCCTGCTCGAGGGAGTGAAGGATCGGCTGATCAGCCTTCCCAGACCAGCGGATACTGCTCGCTGTCCAGCCGGTCGCCCTCCCTGAGCAGGCTGTTGCGCAAGCCCCTGTTGGTTCCCGGGCGGCTGGAATAGGTGACGTCGTCGCCGAAATAGCGCGCCGTGTATCCGCGCCGGCGGACGGTTTCGCTGGCATTGCCGCTGGCGCCGTGCAGTACCAGCGCATGAAAGGCGTACACATCGCCCGGTTCCAGATCGAAGCTGAAGATGTCGTAGTCGTCTCGCGCCGACTGGATATCGGGAACCGTCTCGTAATCCGGATTCCGCTCGTAATCGTCCGTGACGGTGCGGCCGAAGACCTCGGGCTGAAAGAAACGGCCCCAGCGGTGGGAACCGCGCACGAACTCCACCGCGCCCGTCTCGGCGGTGGTAGGGTCGAGGGCCACCCAGAACGACATGATCTGGTAGCCGTCGACGGGCCAGTAGGGCTGGTCGTTGTGCCAGCGGGTGCGGTTTACCGTGCCCGGCTCCTTGACGAAGAGCTGGTCGTATAGCAGGTTGATCCTGCTACAGCCCAGTATCACGGCAGCAATGCGCGGCAGGGGCGACTCGAAGCAGAAGCGCCGGAACCCTTCGTGGAATTCCCAGGTGCGCAGGTTGCCGTGGAAGCGGCCGCGGCCGTCTTCCGGCTTGTAGCCGTGGTAGAAGGGCCCCGGGTTCGCAATGTCCGCCTCGATAGCGTCGGCGAGGACCTGCCGCCACTCCTCACTCACGACGCCTCGTAACGCGATGGCCCCGTCGGCGTGAAACGATTCGATATCCTTGCGGCTGAGGTTCATTCGCGTTCCCCGAACACCCGATGGTCAGCCTACTGCAAATACTCGCACGAACAAAAGATCCGACCCTCGGCTGCCCATTGCCCGTTGCCCGTTGCCTGTTGCCTGTTGCCTGAATGGTGCCTGTTGCCTGAATGGTGCCTGTTGCCTGAATGGTGCCTGTTGCCTGAATGGTGCCTACACGATTTGTGGGAGGAGCTGCAGACTGCGTCTATTCTTAATCGGGTAAGGTTCCGACCGGCCAAGGTCACCGGGATATAGGAGGAGTGTCAAACAGTGCACGAACGATGGAAGGCAATTACGCGAAACCTGACTGCCGCCGGACTGTGTGTCCTTTTGCTTACCGGCTGCGGTCAACCCGAGCCGGGCGGTGACGGGCGGCCCGAAGCCGGGCCGCTGACCGCGGTCGACTACACGGCCGCCGCGGCACTGCTCGAGGGCAACGTGGGCGGGCTCGTAAAGAACGCTCGCGTCGAGCCGCACTGGCTCGGAGACACGGCCCGCTTCTGGTACCGGCGGGACACCGATGCGGGCCATGAGTACGTCGTCTTCGATCCCGCGACGCAGCAGAAAGTAAGGGCCTTCGACCACGACGATGCCGCGACTGCCATCAGCAATGCCCTCGACCTCGAACAGCCCCTGAATGCCGCGAGCCTCGCACTGCAGTCGCTGACCCTCGACCGCGACCTGTCGAGCCTTAAGGCCGATGTCGGCGTCGGAGCCGACTCGCGGCGCGTGACGTGCACGCTGCAACCCCTGTCCTGCACCGCCACACCGGCCGCTGCCACAGAGCCCGACCGGCTGATCTCACCGGATGGCCGAAGCGCCGTTTTCACAAGAGACGACAACCTCTACCTCGCAGACCTCGAATCCGGCGACGAGCGCCGCTTGACCACCGACGGCGCGCCCGGCCTCTCGTACGGAAAATGGCCCGACACCTCGCTGATCACCATACCGCGCAAGAAGACCCACTGGCCGCTGCCGCCATACATGACGGCCTGGTCGCCCGACAGCCGTTACCTGATCGTCCCGCTTGTCGATGAGCGCCACCTGCCGGCGATGCCCTTCGTCGAATGGGTGCCCACGGACGGTTCGCGCCGGCCGGCCGTGCACAACCTGCGCATGCCGATTGCCGGAGATGCCGGGTCCCTGCAGATCGAATTCTTCGCCATCGATGTCGAAACCGGCACGAGCGCGCCGATCGCACTGCCCGAGGGGCACCGGGTGAACAGCCTGCTCGATGCCGGCGTGCTCGGCTGGAGCGCTGCCCGCGGCCAGGCATTCATGGTGGTTGCCACACCGGATGCCCAGTCCGCCGTCCTGATCCGGGTGGACCTGGCCACCGGCAAGTCGGTACCTGTGATCAAAGAAACCAGTGCGGTTCGCCTGGAAACCAATACCCTGATGTACAACCGTCCCAACATCCGCCTGCTCGGCGAGGGCGACGAGGTTGTCTGGTTTTCCGACCGCACTGGCTGGGGCCACCTGTACCTGCACGATGCGCAGACCGGGGAACTCAAGAACGCCATTACGTCCGGGGAATGGGTGGTGTTCGACATACATGCGCTCGATGAGGACGCCAGAGAGGTCTATTTCACCGCCGGAGGCCGCGAAGCCGGCCGCGACCCCTACTATCGGTACCTGTACCGGGCTTCGCTGGACGGGGGCGCCCCGTACCTGCTCACGGACAGCGACGCCGATCACATGATCCCGGCGGACCCGATTCCGCTGTTCACCGTGCTGTATGGAACGGAGGCCGGCGAACCGCTGGTGCGGCCGGACCTGGACCTCGTCATCGACACCTTCTCCACGGTAGGCCGGCCGCCGGTAACGGTGCTGCGTTCCACCCGGGACGGCAGCGTCATCGCCGAACTGGAACGCGCCGATGCCAGTGCCCTCTTCGACACCGGCTGGCAGCTTCCGGTGCGGCAAGTGGTAAAGGCAGCCGATGGCGAAACCGACATCGCTACCGTCTATTACGCGCCAACCCGGGCGCTGCCCGGCGGCAAGCATCCGGTCATCGATTCCGCGTATGGCGGTCCCCAGGTGTACGTGGCGCCCCGCAATTTCATGGAGGCGCACCTGGGTCGGAACCCGGTGGGCGAGAGCGCACTGGCGCGCCTCGGATTCGCCGTGGCCGTCATCGATGCGCGGGGCACGCCGGCACGCGGCAACGCCTTCCGGGATGCCGGGTACACCGAGTTCACGCAGGTGGGAATCGACGATCACATCGCCGCCATCCGGCAACTGGCCGGGCACTACCCGGAAATCGACCTGGACCGGGCCGGCATCTACGGCTGGTCCTGGGGGGGCACCTTCGCGGCGCAGGCCATCCTGAGCCGTCCCGGTTTCTACGACGTCTCCGTCTCCGGGGCGGGCGTTTACGACTATGCGGCCATCTATCCCGGCTTCGAAGCGATGACCGGGGCGCCGGTCTACGAAGACGGTTCCCCGCAACGTACCGCGCCAGACGAATATCCTTTCAACTGGGCGCCCCTGGATATCACCGCGCTTGCCGGCAACCTGAACGGGCACCTGTTGCTCATCTACGGCGACATGGACGAGAACGTACCGCCGGTGCAGGTCTTCCGGCTGATCGACGCACTCATCGAAGCCAATAAGCCTTACGACCTGCTGGCCCTGCCCAATCGTGCCCACGGCGCCACCAGTGAGGGCTATGTCATCCAGCGCACCTGGGACTATTTCGTCAGGCACCTGCACGGCATGGAACCGCCGCGCGACGTGCAGGTAACCAATGCCCCGGTGCCGCTCCTGTGAGGTAAGCGCGCGCCGCTGCGTCCACCTGGTGGATCCATCCGCGAGCAGAACCACATGATCGTATTCACCGACGCACAAGTCTTCGTCGTGGTGATTAAGGGCGGCGAGTTCCACCGCAACCGGCTTGAAGGGGTGCATTCATGAAGAGAACACTACAGTGGAGGACCGGCACCTTGACGACGGCATGCCTGTGGCTGGCGGTGGCCGGGCCGGCACTCGCGCAATCCGGTGCGGAGGCTTCCCGCGACCTGAGCCTGGTGACCCACAACGCCGTGGTCATTGCGGCCAAGCCGGAGCGCATCTGGCCGTATATCGTCGACCCCGATGCCTGGAAGGCGGGCGCGCGACTGGTGCCGGTGGAAGGTGCGGAACACCGATTCAAGGCCGTGATGCCGGACGATCCGGACACCGCCCTGTTCCACGTCACCAACGTCGAATTCGATGCCCCGCTCCGGCGCACGATACGGCTGAACGCCCTGGACGGCGCCCTGATCGGCTTCGCAACCTGGGAACTCACGCCGGCCGCGGATGGAACCCGGGTCGCTTACCACGTCTATACGCATCAGCAGATGCCGGCCGGTCAGCGGCCCGTCGACCGGGCAGCTTATCTGCAGGCCAACTACAGCCGCTTCCAGAAAGAACTGAACGCGCTTCGGAGACTGGTCGAAACCGATTCGCTGTAGAAGTACCAACTCTCCCGGACCGGAGCGCTGGCGCGCCTTCACCGCCTCACGACCACGGGCGCAGCGCGGGCCACGCGTCGTCGGTGCCGGGCGCCGCCGCCACCCGGTAAGCCCGCCTGATCACCACCGGCTCCTCCAGAATCTGCCCCTGCAGCATTTCGATGGATGTCGGGGCATCGCTCGGCAAACGCTGGATCCGTTCCACCACCCGCAGGCCGCGCAGCACGCGGCCGAAGGTCGCATAGCCCTCCCCGTCGCGGTCTTCCGACTCGTACCCGCTATCGAGCACGGGGTTGTCCTGCACATTGAAGAAGAATTCCGAGTTCGCGGTACCGGGTTCCAGGCGGCCAAAGGCGATGCTGCCGCGTTCGTTCGGGATGCCCGTGCGATCGGTCCTCTCATGCGCGATCGGCGGCAAGGCGGAATCCGCCTCCGCGTACGCTTCGATGCCTGCGCCGTCGGCACGCATCGCGTGGGCCAGCAAGCCGCCCTGAACCACCCCGATCGAACTCCCTCTTGACCGCCGGGTCACCCGGTAGAAGCTGGCGCCGTCGTAGTGCCCGCCGTCCACATGGGCGAGAAACTGCGCCGCCGACAGCGGTGCGCGTTCCGGGTAGAGGGCGATTTCGATGTCGCCCAGCGAGGTTTCCAGCACCACCTGCACCGTCCGGTCGATGGGGTTGGCTGCAAGCCACCACTTGCGCAGGTCATCGATGCGATGCGGCTTCACGTCCGCGGCATACGTGGCGTACTCCGCGTCGGGAAACCGGTTTTCCAGGCCGCGCAGGTGCTTGTCGAAGAAACCGCGAACGAAGTCGTTCTGAATCCCGATGACGGTTCGGGCATCGATGCCGCCGTAGAGCGGCGTTTGCCAGGGTGCGCGCATGAACAGCGCGAAATCGGAGACGCCCAGATGGGTGACACCGTCGACCATCAGGCGATAGACATCGGACGAGAGCCCCGCCGTTTCGTGGCGCTCGTAGGAAAAGTCGTTGTAGCCGTGTCCGGAGGCGTCCGGGTCTCCCGAAACCAGCGCCGTCAGGACATCCAGATCCGAATACAACATGAGGAACGGCGCCGGAACGTTGCGATTGAAGGGCCGGAAATCGTAGTCGCCGCCGTCGAGGTTGACACCGGCCCCGCAGCGGGGATCGACCATGCAGATGCCGCCGGTGGTGGAGCCTCCGAAGGACATGCCGATCTCCCCGACCGAGGCGAGATTGCCTGCGGCAACGATCCCGCCAACCTCGTCGGGCACATCGCCCGCCTCGAGCCGGTCGTGCACGAAGATGCGGTCCGCCCGCCAAACGTCGGCGCTCACCGAGGGAATGCGCTGGCCCTCGCGCACCGATTGCTCGTAGCTTGCCCGGGTGCCCCGGCGCCGCTCGTCGAACGTCGCGCCGGCGAAGCCCAGTCGCTGCTCTTCCGACATTTCCGTTGCCAGCCGTTCCATTTCCGCCAAGAGTGCCGGGTCCATGCCCACCACATCGCCATTCGGGAACGCCACGGGGGAGGAGTCGTAGGTGTGCTGCACGGAGTAGACGATGTAACCGTGGCTTGCCAGTTCTTCCAGGAGAGCCGTGTTCTGGCCCGGAAAGGACGTATAGCCGTGGCTGTAGACCACCACCGGCCGGTTCGCTGCCGCATCCAGGAGTGGCGCGTTCTCGTAGGAATTGGTGGAACTGTGCTTGAGGTACTGGAAGAAGAACGGCATGCCCATCGTGCTGCCCAGGCCGGAAGCGGTGGTTTCGGCCTCGACGTCGTTGAAATAGGGCCGGGGGCTGAGCCCTGCCACATCCCCCGCCGGGTACCAGACGCGCACCAGCAGGCGTCTCGGTTCGTCGGCCTCCGCTGCCAGCACGCCCATGCGTGAGTCATCGGTGAGTTCGAAATCCTTGACCCCCACCCGATGTTCGCCCGACGGCGCGGGTAGCCTGATGATCACGAAGACGTAAAGCAGCCCGAAAGCGATCACGCCAAGAACGGTGAACAGGGAGCCGCTCACATAGGGCACGCGCAGAGGTTTCCTGCCTTCGCGGCGTTTGCCCAGCCACGTTGCAACCAACAGCAGCAAGGCGACCGTCACGCCGCCCGCTGCCTGCCAGCGATGGTCCATGACCGCCACGACGCCAACCACAAGCGCGACGAGCGATGCCACGACAACGATGCGTCTGCGCGCCTGCACCCCAGTCATCCACCAAAAGGCAATGCCAAGTGTCAAAGCCGCACAGAGTATCCAGTCAATCAACAACATGAGGTTGCTCCTTCAAGCCAGCGGTTTTCGCGGCCGCCCGGCAGTCAGTCGGCACGAATCAGGCCAGGACCAATCCAGAACAGTCCCGACAGCCACTTCCGCGACTCAGACGCGCAACGATCAGGGCAACCTCAACAAAGAGCCCGCCGCGGAACAGCCGTGGAAGGTATGAATCACCCTGCAATGTCAGGAGTGCCGCCCTCGACCCCGTATTGGGGTCTACACCCGCCTTCAGCGTCTAGCCCGACCTATTCATGAATAAACTACTGCGGCCGTCAATAGCAGCGAAATCACTGGGCGTGCTCCCGCCGCGTACTCAACGTGCTGTCAAGCACGCCTGCGCGCGCTCTGGTCCGCGCCACCCAGTGCTTTCACTACTCTTGCCAGCCTCGCTACGTTCATTCACGAATAGGTCGGGCTAGCGCGACTTTTTATGAATCAGTCGGGCTGGGGATTTGGGCTCAAGACCGCAAACCGGTCTGCCAAGGGCGAACCGCCGGTTCAGCCGATGAGAAAGTCGAGAGCCTTGATTCCGGCAATCGCAATTCCGAGCCCGGTGAAGAACTTGACGGTCATGCGCAATTCGAGGTCTTTCATTTCTGCACGAACGGCACCGAATTCCGTATGCATTTCAGTGCGAAGCTCCCCGATGTCGGCTTTCGTGGCCAGGTCCTCCGATACTGGAATCGACTGCGCGGCAGCCGTTGCCTGTTCATCGGACACGCCCGCGCTGCGGAAGGCATCGTAGACTTTGACAATTGCGCTCATTCAGCCCGGCCTCGATCACGATTGCTCACTTCGATCACAGCCGAGCATATCAGAACACCGGCCACCGGCTGTGGGAGTCCATCTGCAAATGTCGTGCGAGTTCCCTTACGCCCGGACAGGCCCCGCGCACGTCCCTGCTGCCGCGCCGCGGCGGTTCCACCCCTCAATACAACACGTCGCGGATAGAGCTTCCACCCTTCATTACCAGCGGCATCTCCGAGCGATAACGCTCGAAGTTGCTGACGTCGACCACCGGGCTTCCGTCCAGCACGAAGAGATCGGCGAATCAGCCTGGGGCCACTCTTTCAAGATCATCGCCGCGCTGGACGATCTCGGCGTTCACCGTAGGTGCACAGTTTCAGACCCAGTACGCAAACACGTTATTGTGGGATACGGTAATTTGTGCGTTTGACACATTAGCCGGCAATTCAAAATGAGGAAAACACCATGGCACGCAGCACCCGACCCCTGAATCAGAACGACATTTTCCAGGCCAGATACGTTGTTGGAGGCGCACTTTCGCCGGACAGCGCCAGCGCGGTCTACATACTGTCCGAGGTTCTGGGGAAAGGCGAGGAAGAACGTCAGGCCACTTCCCTCTGGCAGGTCTCGACCCGTGGCGGGCGGTCGCGGCGGCTGACCGGCGAGGCGGGGGACGATTCGAACCCCCGGTTCGCTCCAGACGGCCGGTCGGTCTATTTCCTCTCAACGCGCTCGAATGTGCCGCAGGTATACCGCATTGCCCTGGACGGCGGCGAGGCCGACCAGCTTACGGATCTCCCGCAAGGGGTTGGCGCCTTCGACTTGTCGCCCGACGGCAAGACCCTGGCTCTCAGCGCGCTCGCGGCGCCTCCGGCCCCGCCCGGGCCCAACGACCACAAGCGCATCACCCGCGCCTGGTTCCGCATGGACGGCATGGGCTATCTGCAGGATCTTGGCCAGGCCCTCTACCTGATGCCGAGCCGCGGCGGCAAAGTGAAAGCGGTCACCGAACACGACGGCGTGATCCTCGGCCTCGCCTGGTCGCCGAACGGCAACCGCATTGCCTGCCTGGTCACCGGCATGGCGCATCACGAATTCATGCAGGGGCGCCTCAGGATCGTCGAGGTCGCCGGCGGAAAACAGGAGACCCTGGCCGACGGCCAGGTCATCATGAGCTTCTTCTGGTGCAACGACGAACAACTCGGTTACCTGGCGCCGCCGGGGGGCAATTTGTCCCGTCAGTCGCAGTTGTTCGTCATCGGCGTCAAGGGCAAGCGCGCCCGTTCCCGCACCGAGGGGTCCGGCCTCGCGGTCGGCGCGCTGTTCCAGGTCAACTCACCGGCTGCCAGAACGATGGCCAGGCCGGTCGTCGCCGCGGACGGGGCGACGGTATGCCTGCCCGTTGCCGTGGGCGGCGAGTCGCGCATCTACCGCTTCCCGGTTGCCGGCGCACGCCGGTACGAGGAAGTACTGGGCGGAGAGCGCATCGTCACGCCGCTCGACGGCAACAACCGGCACCTGCTCCTCGTCGTCCAGACTCCCGATACGCCCCCGGAGCTGGCTCTTTTCGACCTCGATTCCGGCGCCGAACGGTCACTGACCGGCCACAACCGCCGCTGGCGGACGAAATTTCGGTGGCCGGAACTGCAACGGGTAACGGCGCAGGTCAGCCGGGGCGTCGAGGTCGAGGGATGGGTGCTGAAGCCGCCGGGCGCCACGCCGCCCTACAAGACCATCCTCTATATCCACGGCGGCCCCCATGCCGGCTTCGGGCTCAGCTTCAACGCGGATTTCCAGGAGCTCGCGGGCGCCGGCTACGCGCTTGCCTTCTGCAATCCCCGGGGTTCGACCGGCTACGGCGATGCGTTCTCCACCGCCATAATTGGCCGCTGGGGCAAGCTGGAGCACAAGGACTTCGATGCCTTCCTCGATGCCCTGGTCGAGGCCGGCATCGCCGACCCGGACCGGCTCGGCGTCACCGGCGTTTCCGGCGGCGGCCACCTGTCCGCCTGGTTGATCGGCAACTCGAGGCGGTTCAAGGCCGCCGTGCCCGAACAGGGCGTCTACAACATGTTCAGCATGTGGGGCGTCTCCGATGCGGGCCGCCACCTGATCGCCCTGGAGATGGACGGCGAACCGCACCGGATTCCCGAGCGCTACTGGGAACTCTCGCCGCTTGCCCATGCCCACAAGTGCCGCACACCCACCCTGCTCATCCAGGGCGAAGACGACCTGCGCTGCCCCATGCAGCAGGCCGAGGAACTGTTCACGGCCATCGAGCACGCGGGCTGCCGGGTGGAACTGCTGCGCCTGAACAACTGCCCGCACGGCATGGAACTGGCCGGCCCGCCGCCGCTGCGGCGCTACCGGATGAACGCCATGCGCGACTGGTTCGATGCCCATATCGAGTGAAGCGGCGCGTTTGCGATTCGCTGCCCTACCATCTGGCGTTTCGAGTCCATGGAGGCGTTCATGGCGTTCTGGTACTCGGACGCCTGCCAGGCAGCTATCCGGCTGCGCGAAGGCAAGGCGGACATCAATCTCGTCGTGGCCGTTCCGAGTAGTTGACGACGCTGTCGCATCCGGTTGCACGTTATGTCATGCATCCGGCTCCGGAGGGCCCGAGAGGTCCGCGCGTCTGCGCGGCACGTCGGACCTGGCGTGGATAAAATCCAGGACAATCACCGCATTCGCGTTCTCCACGAATACGATGAAACGTCCTCCCAAACGGCAGAAGCGCAAGTCTTCCGGAAGATTCGGATCGACAAGTTACCGGCAACTCCGGGAAACCACGGTTCCTGAGGCGATCCCGGTGCAGCGTTCCACCAGATCCTGTTCGTACGCCGCCGCTTGCCGTGGCCCGAATGTGTCGAGCATCCAGCGTGCGATTTCGGTGAGCGATGCGTCGGCCTGGCGGGTCAGGCGCCAGGGCCTGGACATTGTTTCTGCTTGCGTGCCTCGGCGAAAGCGCGGCGGATCGCATGCTCACCGTCTCCCTCGGCAAGGTCCCCGGATCTTGCCTGACTCAACCCACTGGCCAACCGTGCACGCAGTTCCATCAATTCGGCCTCTTCCCGCTCAATCAGCCGCAATCCAGCACGCAAAGCTTCACTGGCATTCTGATAGCGGCCGGAAGAAACCAGCCGATCCACCAGTTTCGATTGCCTGTCGGTCAAAACGACGTTTCTCGTGGTCATGGCCGAATCCTCAAGAGCGTCGATTGGCAATATATGCCAATCTCCTTCAATCGTTCATCCCTATCGAATTCGCCAGCGGGCTGCGGCCAAGCGCCTCGAACCGGTCGGGCGTTCTCAATACTTCGTTAACGACATGCTTGAATACCCTCCAATAGAAGGGCAAGAACCCTCCGCTGCCGCGCTCTCAGTCAGTGCGCCAACGCTCGTGCATTGGTATGAGCATGGCTTGCCGCGCGCACTTTGCCGGTTTCGGGGTCCCGGTATATTCCCACCCACAAGCCTTCGTGCCAGAAGCGCTGTTCTTCCGGAACCTGATTGATCTCGTAGGCGACCTGTTCGAGAAGATCTTCGTCAAAATCGCCCTGCATGACAGTCGATGCGGGCTGCCCCGGGCCGGTCAGCGCAGAACTGGGAACGAGGATGGCGGGCGCGTCCAGCGCTTCCTTCGGGGTCATGTCGAAATCCATGAAATTAATCAGAGACTGCAATGTCTGATAATGCAGGCCGCCGTGCATTGAGGCGAAGGGTGCGATGGGCGCGCCGTCCCTGACAATCAATCCCGCCTCGATCGGGTCCGGGAGCCTGGAACCCGGTTCGAGCGATGCAATAAGCGTTTGCTGGAACGATGCGGGGTCGCCGATCGAGACGCCGTCGACAATGATTCCCGTCCGGCCCCAGAAGACGCAATTGATCGAATGCGTGACGGCCGTCATGTTGCCCCATTGGTCTACAGCGACCACCGTATCCGAATGGGAAGGCTTCTGCGCAAACGCCATGAGAACCGCTCCGGATTCCATTCGGCGCCAGAGTTCCCCGGCGGTTTCCGGCTTCAGCCGCTCGCTCAACGACAGATCGAGACCGGAATAGGTTGCCGCCAGCAGGTCTTCCGGCATGAATGAAATGTTGCCGGCGGTCAGGAGGTTCTGAACCCGCCGATACGATTCCGGGTTCTGTGACCAGTGGCCGAGCTCCGCGATGCCGGCCGCTTCGGCAAGATGGAGCGCCTCGATCATGTTGACGCCGCCATAGCCGTCTTCGTTGTTGTAGGCGTAAACCTGGTAGCCCGCATGGTCCGCCACGATGGGCTCGGTCCAGGTCACCTCGTAGGCGGCGAGATCCTCGAGGGTCATTTTTCCGCCATCGGCCCGGATCAACGATACGGCCTTCTTCGCCCACTCGCCGGTATGCATGTATTCCACGCCCTGTTCCGCGACCGCGCGCAGGGTTCGGGCGAGGGCGGGCTGTATGAAGCGGTCGCCGATTTCGTAGTACTCGCCGTTGGCCTTGGTAATGAGTGCCTTTGATTCGGGCAGCCGGCTCAGATGTTCCTTGCGATTTTCGAGATAAAGGCTGAGCTTGAAATTGAAAGGGATCCCTTCTTCAGCGATGAATATTGCCGGAAAGAGAATTTCTTCCCATGGCAGTTTCCCATAGCGTCGATGTGCGGCTTCCGCGCCTTTCATGAAGCCGCCGACCAGCGCCGTGCGACCGCTCGGCTCACTGTTGTCGCCAAAAAAATCGCCGTCGCGAATGCCGGGAATGCTCAGCGGGTCCGTCTCGTTGCGCACCGTGTTCCAGACGGCGTTCATGGAAACGGCTTCGCCCGAAGCCGCGTCGTAATGAACCATGCCCATGATGCCGAAGTAGCTGATCCCGGCGCCGGCCCCAAGGGCGATCTGCGCCATGGCGGTCGTCATGGCCGCATCCACCGAGGAACCGCCCTGCAACAACGCCTCAAAGCCCGCCCGCTGTGCCAGGCCGTGATAGCTGCCGGAAACCGCGCCCATGTTGCCGATCGCCTCGGGATTGCCGGGCCTTTCGGTTTTTTCGATTTCGATGTATTTGTCCCATTCGCCCGCAGGCCATTGCGCGGGCGACAGGTTTACTGCCGTGGCTGCATCGTTCACCGAACGGGATGCGTCGACAGCGCTTCGATCTTGCGCATCACAGCCTGAAAGAGCCGCGCCCAGAATGAGCGACACGGCCCAAGCGGCCCAACATTCTGCATGTCTCTTCATAATCGATTCCTCACTCGATCAGGTCGTTCGCCTGACTCACCAAGCCCTTGGGCCGGGGCATCCTCCCGTTAGCCCGCATCGCTCACCAACTTTCGTCGCGAGGGCGTCGAGGCGCCGTCCTGCGTGGTCGCGCGGACCGCAGGGGGGTGCAGGCGTACTCGACAGTACGTCAAGGCGCCCGGAGGGAGCACGGCCGCGCAGGGCGAGTGCATCGGCGTCCGCAGCAGGAAGTTGGTGAGCGATGCGGGTTAGGCCAGTTCGTTGCGGATAAAGGCTCCCCCCTTCATCACCAGCGGCATCTCCGCCCGGTAGCGTTCGAAGACGCTCACGTCATCGATGGGATTGCTGTTCAGCACGAGCAAATCCGCCAGGTAGCCGGGGGCCACCCGGCCCAGATCGTCGCCGCGCTGGGCGATCTCGGCGTTCACCGAAGTCGCCGAGCGCAGGATGTCTATGGGCCTGTCCACCGCCGACCGGAAGCGCATCTCGCTCGCCTGCATGTCGTGGAACTCGGTGCCGAAGAGGTCGGTGCCCATGCCGATCTTCACGCCGGCGCGCCGGCAGGACTCGATGGAGGCCAGTACGGTGTCGAGCATGCCGCCCACCTTGTCGATGCTCTCCTTTGGCATGCCCGCCTCGGCGCCGCTTTCCAGGATTTCGTGCACGACGGCAAGGGTCGGCACGGTATAGGAACCGGCCTCTGCGATCAGGCTGGCTGTCTCGTCGGTGACGTGGCTCGCGTGATCGATCGAGCGGATGCCCGTCTCCACGCAGCGCCGCGCGCCGTCGTCGGTGTGGCAATGGGCGATGACGTACTTGCGCCGGGTGGCCGCCTCCTCGACGGCGGCGCGCAGTTCGTCGTTGGTGAACTGCGGCATCCAGATGGGATCGCTCGGGGAAGCAACGCCTCCTGAGATAAACACCTTGACGTGGTCCGCACCCTTGCGCAGTTCGTCGCGGGCGACCTTGCGCACTTCGTCCACCCCGTCCACCACCTGACATATAACCCCGGAATAGGCGCAGTTGCAGGGTTCCTCCTGCACGCCCGGGCGCATGTCGCCATGACCGCCGGTCTGGGAGAGCGCCTTGCCGCCGTACAGGAACCTCGGGCCGCGCACCAGGCCGTGCTCGACGGCCAACGACAATCCCACATCGCCGCCGCCCGGGTCCCGCACCGTGGTGAAGCCCCGCTGGGCGGCATCCTCGAGGTGCTTGATGGCATAGCTGACCAAGAGCGGCTTGGGCATGCGGTCGAGCGCCTGCATGTCGAAGGTGGGCGAGTAGGCGTGAAAGTGCAGGTCTAGCAGGCCCGGCATCAGGAAACGGCCGCCGCAGTCGATGACGGCGGCGCCGTCCAGGGCGATGGGCTTGTCCGAGACTTCCTGTATGCGGTCACCCTCCACGGCGACGTGCATGCCGCCCTCTGTCGCCTCGTTCACGCCGTCGAACAGTTCGCAGTTGGCCAGTACGTACAGACTCATGGGATTCTCCAATTCATCGCCGGGGACGCGTTCCAAAGTGGACGCACTATGCCACGGTCGACCGCAGCCCCGACCCGCATCGTTATCCGGCCTCCTGCCTCGGACGACGAAGCATGCGCGAAAGCGCGGCCACGCCTGTACGGCGACCCGCCAACCCGACAAAGCCCGTTGAGTGATGCCGGGTGGGGATACGATGCGAATTATGCGTCTCATGCGATGCCCGGCTCTGCGATCACGGCCCCGTCACCCTGGTGTCTGCCGAGATCCTCTTTCCGCCGTTCGACGGCGATACGTCGGTGCGCACGGTCACCGATCCGGCCGGCGCTGCGGCGACCGTCCGGCAGGGTGCCGAGTGGAATGCCGATCTGGTCAAGACGGGCTATCTCGGCAGGCCTTTCGCCGACTACGAAAAGGGCTACGCCGCCATGCACGAGGCGATTGTCGCCGAGTCTGCGGTCCACGGATTCAAGGTCACCACCCACGTCACCGAACTGGAGCCGGCGCGGACCCTTATCCAACTTGGCGTCGACAGCCTGCAGCACCTGCCTCTCGACGCTCCCCTCGATGCAGATTTTCTGAAACTGGCGAAATCGAGCGGCACCGTCGTCGTGCCGACGCTCGCGGTATGGCGCCGGAATTTCGTCGATCTCTACGACCGGAGCTTCGATCTCCTGCCGATCGAGAAGCAGTGCGGCGACCCGCAGGTGATCGCTTCCTGGCATGAAGTCGACGAACTGCCGGTGCCGCCGCCGGAAGTCATGGACAACTACGGAGGGGTCATGGCCGTTGCGGCCGGGAACACGAAACTGCTCCTCGATGCCGGAGTGCCGCTCGCGGCCGGTTCCGATACCGGCAACCTGGGACTGCTGCACGGCCCGTCCCTGCACTACGAATTGAAGCTCATGGGTGAAGCGGGTGTACCCCCGGCCGACCTGATCGTCGCCGCCACCCTGAATGCCGCCCGGGTCGCCGGCCAGGAACACCGCGTAGGCTCAATCGAGCCCGGCAAGCAGGCGGACCTGCTGGTACTCGACGCCGACCCGCTGGCCGACATCGGCAACCTTCAGGCGATCGGGCTGGTCGTCAAGAGCGGTGCAATTTTCGATCAGGAGGCGATGTTGCCTCCCGCCGATTAGTACCGCGTGCGGGCCGCAGTAGCGCGCCGATGCAGCAGCGGAAAGGTTGCGGCCGCCCGGCAAGAGCGTATGATTCAACATCAACTTTAACTTGAAGTTTATTTCCAATGGCAACCGTTTCAATGGTGGAGTTGCGACGCGACGCTGAAGCTATTCTGCAACGGGTGGGCCGGGGCGAGCGGCTGGTATTGACCTATCGCGGGCGGCCGGCGGCCCGACTGGAGCCCTTTACGCAATCTGCCCCTCCCGCCGATGACCCCATTTATCGCCTGGCCGAAGTCTCCGCCGACCGGGGCGACTCGCTGACCAACGAGGAAATGGACGCCATCGTCTATGGCCAATGAAACCTTTGTGGATACCAGTGGTTTCTACTCGTTGCTGGTGCGCCGGGACCGCATGCACGCGGCTGCTGCGGAATACATGACCAGAGCCGCCCGGGGCCAGGATCGATTCGTCACCACCGACTATGTTCTCGACGAGGCGGTTACGCTGCTGAAGGCGCGAGGTCAGCGTGACCTCATCGCGCCCCTGTTCGACTCGATCGACAACTCCACCGCAATGCGCATCGAGTGGACGACTTCCGAGCGCTTCGATGCGGCACGGTTGTTCTGCATGCGTCACTCCGACAAGGCGTGGTCCTTTACGGACTGTGTCAGTTTCGTGGTCATGCAGTCTCTGGGCCTTACAAGGGCACTGACCAGCGACAGCCACTTTGCCCAGGCTGGATTTCAGGTGCTGTTGAAGCCATAGCATCGCCACCAACATGCCAGTGCAGCAGCCGGTTCCGGCCAGATGCTGTATCCCACCCTTACGCCATAAAGGAGCGTCCAATCGCGAACCACGGTTGCCAGTAGGCTCGATTCCGCCCGGGGTTAGCGGCGTCCGGTGTAAGATCGCCCACTGTCTCCACCCGCATGCTGAGGAGTTGCCGGACATGAAGGCTATGCTCCATGCGTTGTTGCCGGCTTTCTTCCTGGCCACCCAGGCGTTCGCCGACGACTATGTCATCGAGAACGCGAGCGTCATTCCCATGACGGAGAAAGTCGTCCTGGAAGGCCACTCGGTACGGGTGCGAAGCGGGCGGATTGCCGGGATATGCCAACCCGGCAGTGCCTGCGGCGACGGCAGTACAGAGACGATCGATGGCGCAGGCAAGTTTCTCATTCCTGGATTGATCGACATGCACGCCCACACCGAACCGGCCATCGGCGGTTCCATGTCGGTGGAGCAGCGGCAGGCGGCTCACCGCATTCAATCCCAACAGTTGCGCCAGTATGTGATGTTCGGAGTCACCACCCTGCGCGATACCGCCGGAGGGCCCGCCAATCTCGAGGCCCGCGACCGAATCAGGCACGGGGAAATGATCGGTCCGCGCCTGTTTACCGCACAAGGCGCTATGGACGGCGACCCGCCGCTGCATCCCGCCACCACGCCGTTTGCAACCGGGGAACCAGCGGCCGTCTACGTGCGCGAAACGGCGGCGGCCGGGTACGACTTCGTCAAGATTTACTCGACCCTTCAAAAAGCCACCTTCGATGCGATCATGCACGCGGCCAATGGGGCATTCAGCTACGGCACGTGTCCAACGATGCGGGGCTACCAGAAGCGGTTCACAGGTCCTGACAGCTTACGGGGCACATGAGACGGCATTCGCCAGCATGACCAACGACCGAATGGGCGACGGGCCGGTCGGCGCCTTGTACGGGTCGATGGCTCGACTTGACGAGTCAGGAAGCCTGTAGTGTCGTATTCGTGGATCAGCCATCGGGTTTCTCAATGACCAAGGGACGGCAAATCACGCGGCGAGATTACCTGGGCGGCCTGTTGCTCGGTGCCGGCAGTGCCCTGCTCGGCGGCCTGACGCCCCGGGAACTGCTCGCGGCGAAGGCCGGCGTTCAACTGCCGCCAATTGACCGGGCGGCGGCGCAGCGCTTCGACGGCCCGAGCGGCGTCGGCGACTACCGGGGCGTGAATGGCAATACCTGGGATGTGCTGAGCCGCGCGCACTGGCTCCGCGACGGCTACTTCGACGAGGTGGACTACGGCGCCCTGCCCGTGGAGGAAGACGGCTACGACGTCATCATGGTGGGGGGCGGCGCTTCCAGCCTCGGCGCCGTCTATCTGCTCGACAGGGAGAGTTCGCTCAAGGGGCTGATCCTCGAGAACCACCGCGTGCCGGGCGGCGAGGCTCGGCAGAACGAATTCGAGGTGGACGGTCATCGCATCTTCGGCCCGCAGGGGTCGAACCTGGTGGTGCTGCCCACGGAGCCGGGCCAGGTGGCGCTCGGCGACGACCTGCTCTACGACGAGTTTACCGACATCGGCATGCCGCTCAGGTACGGGCTGGAAGAGCTGCAGGGCACGGACAAAGCCCTCGAGTTCGACGTTTCGAATTACATCTACCTGTGGTTGGCCATCGTCTCCGACAGCATCGCCTATTACTCCGCCCCCTCCGCTTCCAATCCGCGCCCGGAGCCGGTGCGCAACCCCTGGATGAAGGGGCTCGCAGGCCTGGGTTTGCCGGAGGCGGTTCGGCAGGATTTCATCCGCTGGCAGTGGCACCTGACCCTCGACCGGGAACGGGACGACGGCTTAGAACCCTGGCTCGACCGGATGAGCTACGAACAACTGCTCGTCGACGTGCACGGGCTCTCACCGGCAATCGCCCGCTTCGCCGACCCGCTGGTGGCGAGCGCGGTCGGGGCCGGCTCCGGAACCTGTTCGGCGCTGGTGGCGACCAAGCTGATGGAAATGCCGGGTGCCGCGCTTGCCGGCGAGACGAATCCCGAGGTGCAGGCGGACCCGGCGTTCCGATCGCTGCCGGCGGTGGTGCGTGGCTTCAATGTCGGCTGTTTCCCGGGGGGCAACAGTTTCCCCTACCGGTATTTCGCCAAGCACATCTGGCCGGAGGGCATTGCCGGCGGCAAGAATCCCAAAGACGTACTCGCCGGGCGATTCAACTTCGAGAGCCTCGATCACGGGAACAACCAAATGCGTCTGCGCACCGGCGCCACCGTGATCGATGTGCGGCACCTGCCGGGCTCCAACGGAAAACGAGTGCGCGTCGTCTACGAGCGCGACGGCGAATTGCACGCGGTGGTCGGCAGGAGCGCCATCGTCTGCGCCGGCGGCTGGGTGAGCCGCAGCATTCTCGGCGACGCTCCGGCGCACATCCACAACGCCCTCGAATCATTCGTGCACGTGCCCTACCTGGTCGCCAACGTGGCGCTCACCAACTGGCGTTTCCTGGAGCGGCTCGGCATCACTGCCGCCGTCTACCAGGGCGGCGAGTTCGGGTTCACCTGCAATATCCGCCAGCCCATGCAGGTGGGCGGCTACCGGGCTCCGCTGCACCCGGACAAGCCCATCGTGCTGACGTTCTATGCCTCCCTGGTCAAGCCCGAGCTGCCGGCAAAGGTACAGGGCGAACTCCTGCGCTGGGAAATGTTCAGCACCGCTTACGCGGACTACGAACGGCGCATCCGGCGGCAGATGACGAGGCTGTTCGATGCGGGCGGCTTCGACCCCGACCGCGATATCGCCGGCATCGTGCTGAATCGCTGGGGGCACGCCTACAACGTGCCGCAGCCGGGGTTCTTCCACCCTGCGGACGGGGGACGGTCGCCCTCCGATGAGTTGCGGGCAGGCTATGGGCGCATCTTTTTCGCCCATTCCGAGCTTCGCGGATTGCAGGCCTTCGCCGGCGCCAATGCGGAGGGCTATCGGGCGGCCCGCCAGGTGATGGCGCTGTAGCCCGTTACACCATTTCCAGGTACCGGGCAATCTCCCAATCGGTAACCCCTGCTGCCTCGGCGCCCTCCGTCGCCTCGGCAAAGCACTGGCACTCGATGCGGCGGCTGTGGGCGTAGAAGCGCACGAAGTCTTCGCCCAGGTACGCGTTGGCAACCTCGCTCCGCTCGAACAGGTTGAGCGCTTGCTCCATGGTTGCGGGCACCCGGCCGAGCCCGGTGTCCGCGTAGGCATCCCCCAGGGTGGGCGGCGGCGGTTCAAGTTCGTTCTCGATGCCGTGGAGGCCCGCGGCGATGCAGGCGGCGAGCAGCAGGTAAGGATTGACGTCGCCCCCGGCGGTACGCTGCTCGATGCGGGTGAGCGATGGGCTTTCCGTGACGCAGCGGATGCCGTTCGACTTGTTGTCGAACCCCCAGGACAACATCATGCCGGTGGAGAAGTACGGGACGAACCGGCGGTAGGCGTTGACGGTGGGCGCGTACATCAGCGTGAATTCCGGCAACGTGCGGACCACGCCGGCGACGAAGTGCCGCATGACCGTCGACATGCCCGCCTCCGACACGGCCGAGTGGAAGGCATTTTCGCCATCGCGCCAGAGCGAGAGGTTCAGGTGGGTACCGTTGCCGAAGCCATCCGGCGAGAGCTTGGCGATGAAGGTGGCGTAGACCTCCCGGGCAGCGGCCAGTTCCTTGACGGCGTGCTTGAACAGGAAGCCCTGGTCCGCCGCCTGCAGGGCCGCCGCGGGCGCCAGGTTGATCTCGATCTGCCCGGGGCCGCCTTCCACGTTCCAGGCCTCCACCGGCAGCCCGAAATCCAGAAGCGCACGGCTCATGCCCGAGAGCAGTTCGTCGTGGACGCCCAGCGTCGTCAGGCGGTAGGCCTGGGGCGTGGCCCACAGCAGGTCCAGGTTCCGAAAGCCCTTCTCGGCCACCGTCCGGTGCGTCTCGTCCAGGAGCATGAACTCCATCTCGATGGATGCCCTGCTCTCGAATCCCAGGTCTGTCAGGCGCCGGTCAAGCCGCTTGAGCGTGGCGCGGGGCAGGTACTCCAGGATGCCCCGGCCGTCCACGTGCTCGAAATCGCCAACCACCAGCCCCGCACCCGGTTGCCAGGGCACGATGCGGGCGGTGGCGGGGTCCACGACCATGCGCGTGTCCGCGTACCCCTCGCTCCAGGAGGGCCACCAGCGGTCGTCGTTCTCCGGCGGCGGATGGGGTATGCCGGCATAGTCCAGCATGACCATCAGGTTCGACATGCGCATGGGCGATGTGCCGCTTTCCAGCATGCGGCGCGCCGGCACCTTCTTGCCCCGGGCAATGCCGTGCAGGTCGGACACCATCACCGACATCGCTTCCAGCTTATGTTCCCGGATGAATTGCCTTAGACTTTCCAGGTTATTGCTCACAGCGCCACCCCGCGCTGGTTGATTCGGGAATGCACACAGTATACGCACGGGCGAGCCTCTTCGATCCGCCGGTCGTCCGACGGGAGCGATGTTCGTGAACGCCTCGCCCTTCGACATTCGCACCTTCATCGACGAGGTCTTCGCACCGCAAGCGGGCGAACGGGTGCTGCTGCTGGTGGACGAACCCACGGCGCAACACCCGCTAAACGCCGACTGGGAAGCGCGCTACGCACTGGCCGACGAATGGCACGGCGCCTTTTCCGAACTCGGGGAGAGACGGGGCTTCGAGGTACTCCCGATCCTGCGGTTCCCCGCGGCAGCCGCTCACCACGCCCCCTTCCCGGAACACGGTACGCTCGACGGCCGTCGCGTTCCCGTCGACGACACCCTGGACGAGGTAAGCCTCGCCATCGGCATGAACGAGGTTTCCATGACCTCGGGGCTGGCGATGGCGTCCATGCGCCGCCCGGGCGCCCGGAATTTCCGCGCCGCCAGCGCCCCGCTGCTGCGCAAGGACATGGAAGACACCTGCCTCGCCATCGACTACCAGGCCCTGCGCCATCGCTGCGAGGTGCTTAAGGCCCTGATCGAAAACGCGGTTACCGCGGAAGTCGAATTCGCCACCGGCGACCGCTGCCGGTTCGACCTGCGCCATCGGCGCCCCGGTGTCGACAACGGCTACCTGCGACGGGACAAGGAAGGCATTCCGCTGATCAACCTGCCGAGCGGCGAGGTCTGGATCACGCCCTACGAGGGGGAGATCGCCGGCGACGTGCCGCGCACCGAGGGCGTCATTCCGGTCGCTCTCGACGACGGTTCGGTGGCGTCGTTCCGGGTGGAGGCGAACCAGGTAGTGGCGGTCGAGGGCGAGAATCCGGCGCGGGACCATTACCGGCGGATCTTCGATCTCGACCCGATGCGCCGCAACGTGGGCGAAATCGCGTTCGGCTGCAACCCGGGCGCGCGGGTGTCCGGGCTCTATATCGAGGACGAGAAGGCCGGTTTCCACTGGGGATTCGGCCGCAGCGACTTCCTCGGCGGCACCGTCGGGCCGGCCCAGTTCCTGAACGAGAACACCGTGATGCACGTCGACAATCCCTACGCCCGGGATTGCCCGATCACTGTCTCGGCCGACCTTGTCGACATCGAAGGCGGACGTACAGCGGTGCTTCGCTGTGGCAACTACGTAATCTAATGTATGGATTCTAGAATTAACCTCAATTCGTGGAACATACCACAACCTGTTGAAAAAAATTGTTATTTTCAATCTCATTCGACTTGATTTGTTTCGGGCACCACTCCGGCTGACTGTTTTCCTCTTGCGATGAGTGCAACCCGAAAGTGCCCGGTGACTGCGGATTGGCAGCCTTACGATCCCGCGTTCCGCAAGGACCCCTTCCCCGTCTACGAACGATTCCGCGGCGAATGCCCGGTGGGCTGGGTCGACGCCCATGACGGATTCTGGGCCGTATCCCGTTACGAGGACGTGTTCCGCGTCGCGCTCGATCCGGAGACTTTCTGTTCCTCCGAGGGCATCGCCATACCGCCCATGGAGTACGACGGCCGTGCCCTGCCCATGGAATCGGACCCGCCCGAGCACACCGCCCTGCGCAGCATTCTCGCCCGGGAACTCTCGAGCAAGGCCGTGGCCGCCCGGGAGCCCATGGTGCGCCGCGCGGCGCGCAGGCTGCTTGCCGGAATCTCCGAGGCCGGCGCGGCGGATTTCAGCGAGCGCTTCGCCAAGCTGCTGCCCACCACCGTCATCTGCAAGCTGCTCGGCATCGAGGGAGACGCGGCACAGATGCGCGAGCTGCAGGAGTGGACCGAGGAGATCGTCTACGAGCGCAGGGACGCCGCCTCCGCCCGGCGCGCCTCCGACAGCATCGTGGCGTTCTTCAACGAACTCATCCCGCGCCGCCGGGAGAACCCGGGGTCCGACTTCATCAGCAGGCTGCTATCCGCCGAGGTCGACGGCGCCCCCCTTTCCGCCCGGCAGGTCATGGATTTCTGCTGGTTCCTGCTGATCGCCGGGCTCGACAACACCGCCTTCACCATCCGCAACCTGCTGCTGCAGATCGGCGCGAGCGAGGCCCTGCGGGAACGGCTGATACGCGAGCCGGCAAGGATCGCCGAGGCCGTGGAAGAAGTGCTGCGCCTCTATTCGCCGGTCTGGGGAATCGCCCGCACCGCCACCCGGGATACAGAAATCAACGGCCAGCCCATAGCCGCGGGCGAGCGGGTGATGATGCTGTTCGCCTCCGCCGACCGGGACGGCGAGCAGTTCCCCGAACCCGACCGCTTCGTCCTCGGCCGCGAACCGAACCGGCACCTGGCATTCGGTGTCGGCAAGCACCGCTGCCTGGGCCTGCACCTGGCCCGGCTCGAGATCCGCATCGCCGTGGAGGAAGTGCTTCGCCACCTGCCGGACTACCGGGTAGCCGGCGAGGTGGACTGGAACGGCATGGGCCCGCTACCCGTGACCTACACCCCAAGAGCCATCGATTTGAACACCTCCGCGTAGATCCTCAGTGGAGTTCGGCACGTCAATCGCTCCCCCGGCAAGCCGCCGAATCGCTTTCTCTGGGCCACCATGTCGTTTGCCATAGGACCCCCACAAGCGATGGCGACGCTGATCCTGGCTGCAATCGTCCTCGGTTGCCTGGCGTTGGGCGTGCGCCTGCTCTTCGTCGAAGCCCCCGAAACCTGGGCCACCCGGATCACGGGCGGTTCCGCGATGGTGCTCGTGGCAGTGGCGGGCCTCCGCGGAACCTGTATGCTCGACCCATGGAATCCCTTTCGATAAGAGGGCCGGCCGGTGCCCTGGAGGCAATGCTGCGCGTGCACCTCGTTGCCGGCGCCGGACTTGCGATCCTCTGCCACCCTCATCCCCTGTACGGCGGCAGCATGCATGATGCGGTGCTCGATGCGGTCGGTCAGGCCCTCGACTCGTTCGGTATCAACTGCCTCAAGTTCAATTTTCGGGGGGTGGGAGCAAGCGACGGCGACTTCGACGGCGGTCACGGCGAAGGGCAGGACCTGCTTGCCGTCATCGACTGGGTTCGCGAACAGGGCATTCAATCCCCGTGGCTCGGCGGCTATTCGTTCGGCGCCCATGTCGTCTGCAGCGCCCTGCCGCAAATCCCCGACCCCGGGCGCGTGCTGCTGGTAGCCCCGCCCACCGGCGCCATGGACATTTCCGAACCGGCGGCACCCTGCAACGTGGACGTTTTCGCCGGCGACGGCGATGACTTTGTCGACCTCGGCAGGCTGGCGGAATGGCGCCATGCGCGGCTACACGTCATTCCGGGTGCGGACCACTTCTTCGGCGGCGCCGCGCAACGCCTGCGCGAGACCCTCGATAAAGTGCTTTCCCAAGAGTGAACCAAGGGCGCTCCTTCAAGAATTGACAAAAAAAGCGGGACGAGCGTCGAGGCGTGCGCACCGCCTTTTCCGCATCGGTCAAGCGGTAGGCGGCGGTCAGGTTGACACGCAGGCTGACCTTGTCGCGAGGCTGTTCTTGAGCCACGGGCCGGGCTTCAGTCTCCGGCATTGGCAAGGCGCTCGGCTGCAGCACGGACGAGGTCGTCGAACAGCTCCTGGTCCCGGGGCGGCGGCAGCTTCTCCGGGTGCCACTGAACGGAAACGAGATAGCCCGGCCCCTCGGATTCGATCGCCTCGACGATTCCGTCCGGAGCCCAGGCCACCACGTGGAATCCCGGCGCCAGTTCGCTGATGGCCTGGTGATGCGTGGAATTCACCCGGCGCGGCCCAGTGCCGAGGATGCGCGCGAGTTCGCTGCCGGGCGCCACCTGCAGGTCGTGGCGGTGGGCGACGATCTCATCGAGCACTTCCGCGCGCGGCGGGTGGCAATCGCTCCTGCCGAGCATGTCCTGGTGCAGACTGCCGCCGTAGGCCACGTTGACGATCTGCGCGCCGCGGCAGATGCCGAGCACCGGGACATCCCGGGCCACGGCCCGCTTCAGCAGTTCGATCTCGCCGAGGTCGGCGGGCAGGTCCGTATCCACCGAGACGCCCTCGTCGAGTACACCGTAGGCTTCGGGATGCACATCGTCGCCACCGCTCAAGATGAGCCCGTCGATGCTCCGCGCCGCCGCGCCGGCCTCCTCGGTGCGCAACTGCGGCAGCAGCACCGGTACGCCGCCGGCCTCCCGGACGCGCCGCGCATAACTGTTGTCGAGAAAGAAGGCATCCATCTCGCTCGAGTACAGTTCGATCGTGCGCCGCATGCAGGTAATGCCGATCACCGGCTTGCCGGGGCTTGGGTTGACATCGGTATCCATAGGGGCAGGGAATGTGCGTTGTCGTGATCCACTTTGCAAGATTGGCGTTTATAGGGTCGACCTGCGGCGCCGATCTTCAGGACGCGATGCTGGAGGACACTCTCGGCAACAGGGCGCGATAGCCAACGCCCGCAGGATTTGGCCGTTTTCGACCTGCTGAATCGCTGGGTAGAGGGCAGGCGTGAGGCCGGGATCAATTCCTGGGCCGGACCACCACCTTGCCGTGCGCATGTTCACCAACGCCTGTTGCCCGATTGCCCAGTAGGGATCTCGCAGATGCAGCCATCAGCGGTTCTCCATCGCCCAGCCGCGCACGTAGGTGAGATCGGCCTCCTGGACAGCCTCGTACTTTCCTGGCAAATCGGCTGGCCAGGCACCCTGGTCGCCCTTGACGTAACGATCGAAAAACGCGAGACAGTAGTCGTTCATGATGTTCTGCAACCTGTTGCCATCAATTCCGGCCGGGCGTAGCGATCGGGGCAGAAGAGAGCGGTCGGTGAAGTCTATATGGTCGGCATCTTCCACGATCAGCCGCACAACGTCTTCACGCGTGCCCATGGTCTCAAGCGGTTCATAGGTAAATTCACTATGCAGGTAAAAGGAAGCTTCGGGGTGGTCGGCCAGAAGCTCTTCCGGAAACGCCAGCAGCGCCCGCTCGGGATCGTTATGAAACACCAGCGTCGGTACGCGCACGTCGGCGTCCAGCAGCGCCGGGTCCCAATTTCCGCCATCGAGGTTGACCGCGGCCGATGCGCGGGTGTCCTTGTGCGCGGCTGCCGCCCCCGCTGCGCCAAAAGACATGCCGAAATAGCCCAGGCGGGAAACATCGGCTTTCTTTGCCACGGCCTTGAGTGGTTCCGGGACATTGCCGGCCTCGATCAAGTCCACGGCGGCGATCATGTCGTCGCGCCAGATCAGAAAATGCGGAGCGAGAGACATCATGCCATCCTTGTTGGAAATGTTGGCACGTGCCGTCTGCAGCCGTACGGCCGGGTCCGGGGATACGAACTGCTTTAGATACGCAAGGTCAGAAGCGGTGTTCAAAAACGTTTCCGCGAGCCTTCTATCGGGAGTGATCACTTCGCCGTCATCGAACAGAACCACTGACGATATGTAGGGGTGAGTGACGCTGACCACGATGTACCCATGGCTGGCGAGGTGCTCCATCTGAACCATGTTGGAGCCCAGGGCGCCCCAGCCGCCGTGCGAAAACACGAGCAGCGGGAAGCTTTGCTCCGCGCTCGAGACTTCGGCTTGCGGATAGGAATGACTGACGACGCCGCGCATCGCCAGCTTCTGCTCCTCACTTGTGGGCAGAATGAAACGTTCCGCAATCAGATCGTTCTCCCGATCGGTGTGACGGAGCCTCGGCGCTCCCGAGACCCGGTCTGCAGGGTAGTAGACACGCGCGTGCAGACGGCGCCTGGTGCCCGGCTTGAATGTTTCCGAACGACTACGGTCGGTGAAGCTGAATTCGCCGACCCCGACCTTGTACGGCCCCGAAGGCGCCGGCAGGCTCATTTTCTGGCCGACTGCCGATCCCTGCTCTGCCGGCTTCTCGTTCGCAGCGCTTGTTTCGGGCTCCAGCGACTGCTGAGGCGACCCGCTGCCCTCCCGATCACAGGCAACCGGCAGGAGCGCGGCGGCAAATACAAGGGCGATGCGAATCTTCATGCGGGTTCTCCCGAGCCAACTCAATGACGCCCGCCTTGTCCTTCAACCCCAATGACCGGATTCGCTCCCACGTATCGCGAAAAGCGCCAGGCCTTCCAGAGGAAATGGGGTCAGAGTGAATTTATCCAAGATAAATTCACTCTGACCCCATTTCCTCTAAAAAGCCGAGTTCCCCGGCCAGCGCCGTGAAGTTCGCCAGCACCGTGCGCCAACTCGGGTGGCTATTCGGCCAATCGCTCACCGGAAGAACGCCCATCCGACGCATGTAGTTCTCGTAGTGATCCCGCCAGACGGGCCGCGCGAGTTCCTCCAAAACGGCGGCAACCGAGTCGTGCGTGGTCTCGCCGCGCAACATGGTCTCGCGCGCGGTTTCCGGGTTGAGGAGGATCAATGCGGGGCGAAGGGCTGCAAGATCGTGGACATGGCGCACCAGATCGGGGTACGAGTCGGCATTGCGCGGCAGTCGCGCCGTGAGCGCCTGCCATTTCCCGCTCGCGATCTCCACGGGATGGATCGTCTCGAACCGCTCGCCGCCTAGCCCGGCTTGCTCGACGGTCGGCATCATCAGCGGAATGCGTACCAGTTCGCACTTCAGCCCTGCCACCACCTGTTCATCGGGAACGGCGCTTTGGTAGTTGTAGATGAACGTCTGCAGCACGGCGTCCTTGCGGATGCGCCCCTTGCGTGCAGGTTGCAGGAAGGGCATCTCCGTATGGACATGCGCCTTGAACTCCTGCCCAATCTCCTTGAGCGCTGCGGTCCGCTCGTCGGCGCGGAGCCGTTGCACGGACTCGTTCGGAATCAGGCGGACATCCAGAT
This sequence comes from Candidatus Azophilus sp., assembly GCA_965220425.1. Lineage (GTDB taxonomy): Bacteria > Pseudomonadota > Gammaproteobacteria > Pseudomonadales > Azotimanducaceae > Azophilus. Next base: position 3,499,917 of record OZ244830.1, read on the forward strand.
CTTCCGAGAAACGGTTGGTCAGCCGATGGTACGCCACCAGTGCCGTGCCACCCTCGATGGCAAGCGTGGCCCGTTCGCTGCGGAAGCGCTCCATAGCGACGAGCGCCCGGCGCACAATCAGGTCCTTCTCCGCCCGGGCTGGAGAATGACACCGCTCGAAAGCGTGGAAGTGCGCTTCGATTTCCCTGCGGGTCGGCGGCTCCTGCATCACGCTCATGGTGACTCCTTGTTGCCGGCCAGCCGCCGGCTTTCCGTCCGGCGTCTCGAAGATGGCCTGTACGCCTCGCTTGCGAATGAGGCGGCGGCAGGGCCGATCCAGCCGCCACACCGCGCCCCCGGACTTCTGGCTGTATCCGCGCACCGGTTCGCCTGGCAGGATGCGGTAGCCCAGCTTCGGCATCACTTCCGGGACGATGTCGAAAACCTTGGCGGCACCAATGCCGTAGATGCCTTGGCCGACGCGCGTCAGTGCGCCGGACTCGCAATAGTGGCGCAACGCCCGATCGCAGGCGTGCGCCGGTGCGCACGACAACAACTCCGAGCGCAGGATCGCCTTGCGTCCGGGCTCCCGGAGCAGGCTTCCGACCGCCTCGCAGGCGACATCGTATGCGGTCGCGACCGATGCCATTGGGCTACTCACCAGTGGTATGTTGCGTTAGGACAACCTAACCTAGAGTGCCCCGTGATTCCACCGCTGATGATCAGCCGCAAGGATGACGAGTTGGTCGGAGAAGTGGCCCCGGAAATTTGAACAACGCGTTAAGGTGTAGCCAATCGGCACAGCAAAAAGGAAGTAGTATTCGGCGGAGTTCAAAGCGAAAGTCGCACTCTCGGCGATCCGCGGAGACGGGACGCTGGCGGAGCTGGCGAGCCGCTACAAGATTCATTCGAACACCCTGAGCTTGCCGCCGCACTTGGGGCAGGTTTCGATGTCAATGGCGAAGACTCTCTTCAAGCGCTGCATCCAGGTCATGGGTGCGAGGGGCTTGTCGCGTTGTCTGGCCTCACAGCAGGTCGCCGCGTGTAGCGAAAAGCCAGGCTGCCTGGCGAGCAGGGTTGAAGCGGATGGTTCCGGTTGTACCGGAACGGTGCGCAGGGTCAGCGCCTTACGACCGGCGTTGGGACCGATGGCGATGCGGCAACGGATGGAGGCGCCGATCAACTGGTCGAGTGCCTCACCGATCGACCGGGATCTGGCCGGCGCATCGAATTGATGCCCGCCATGCGTAACAACTGAATCGGCAACGGCAACACCCGCACGCCATTGATTTCACCGGTACTGCGGCTTTTGCTCCAGATCTCGCCATTGTCGTAGCGGGCTATCTGCTTGATGGCCTTAGGAAGCAGTTGGCTGGTCCATTTGATTTCGACGGGCCAGAATCGGCCGTCGTGCACGTACGCGACGTCCACCTCGGCCTGAGCCTTGATGTAGTAGGTAGGATAGAAGCGGTGAAAGTGGCTCGCGACACAGGCCTCCACGATCTTCGATTCCCACAACGGATCTTCCAGCACGGCCTGGATCTGCCGCTCGAACGGGTCGGCCTCCGGCGTCAGCCAGGCGCGAACGGCATGCAGGATACAGGGATCGCTGAACACCAGCTTTCGGGCTTTCTTGGGGGCTGGCGCGAGCTTGTCCTCGATCAGGGCGGGCAGGACATGAACCGCGTCCATGCGCTCGAGCAACGCCACGTAGTCCGCCACGGTTCTTGGATGGTCGATGGAGAGATCCTGCGCCAGCGCATTCCAGGTAACCTGGGTGGCGTATCGCTTGACGATGGCGGCCAGCACTTCCCGGAGGTACGGCTCCCGGCGCCCGCGCTTGAGCACGTCGCCGCGAATCCAGTCCGAATAGGTTGCCAGGGTGCTCTTGCGTATCGTGCCGTATTCAGCGAAATCATTGATGCCCGTCAGGTATCCGCCGTGGATGAGATACCGGGAAAACGCCGCAAAGACGGACTCGAGCACCTCGTCCGGTATGGACTTCGTTTTCTCCCTATTGCTGTTGCCGTTGTGGTTGGTTAACGACGTTCAAGAAGGCTTCGAGAACATCCCCCAAACCCTGACCAGGCTGTTCACGGGGCAGAACCGCGGCAAGCAACTGCTGAAGATCGCCGATTCGGCTTGACCGGCGCAGGGTGTGCTGCCTATCGGATTACTTCCGGCTGATGAGCCTATAGGTTTCCTCATAGATCCGCTTTCTAGGCCCGACGGCAACGATCTCTATGTAATCGCCCTCATTGATGGCATAGACAATGCGAACCTTTCCCAATCGAAAGCTGCGCAATCCCCGCAACTCATCCACCGGTGGCTTGCCGCTCGTTGGGTCTTCGACAATTGTGCGCAGTGCCTCTCTTATTCGGCGCTTCAGGTCAGGATGCGAGTGGCGTATCAGCGTCGCCGTCTCGTCCGGAACATTGAGCTTCATGCGGCAAAGCAATCGGTTCGCGCGTCACTGGCCCACCAATTCGTCCAACGTGTACAGCCGAGCTTTATTTTCCTTCAACATGCGCAGCCCGTCTTTTATTTCGTCCATCAACTCAGCATCGGACTTTATGGCGACCGTTTCCCGCCAGCCTTCGAATTCGCTTGGACTGACGAGCACCGCGGCTGGGGCGCCATTTTTGGTGATGACGACTTCCTCGTCCGATACGTTAATTGCTTCAATTAACGCGCTCAGCTTCATTTTGGCTTCCGAAAGGGACATCACCTTCATGGTTTGACCTATATTCTAGTTGACCAGAATATAGATCATTTTCGTTCGCCAAGAGCGGATAATCAACCTTAGTTTCCACCATCACCAGTAGTCGCGGCCACTTCCTCCGGAGTCAAGCCACGGCTGTAGAGAATGCGCTCGCTGTCGTGCGGGCGGCGCAGTAGTCGCCGAGCAGCGCGTTGCGCATAGGAAGAATAACCGCCCGAAAACTGGCGATCTGAAAGTAAGGCGGTCGTGCTTTCGGGTCGATGATGGGGCGGAGATCCGGTCACGCACCGAGCAGGTCATCGAGGCGGACAATGGGCTCCTTGCCATCGATCCGCACCTCGTCGAGTCGCGCCCAATCCCGGGCCGCCGACTATTGCCGTTCTCCGTTTGCGCAACCCCTACAAGCTGTAGTGCAGCCGCACCCCGTAGGTGCGCGGGGGTGCCAGCCAGGCCCTGGCGATCGCCGCGTCCCGAACACCTGGGCGTAGTGCAACTCGTTGTCCAGGTTGCGGCCCCACACCGAGACGGCCCAGCCCTGCGTGCCGTGGCGCCAGGTCAGGAAGGCGTTGATGAGTTCGAAGCCGTCTTCCGCCAGGTCGTCGTTGTTGAACTGATCGAAGTAGTACTTGCCGGTGTGCTGGAATTCGCCCCTGAACGTGAGTTCCCCGGCATCGCCCAGGTGCCAGGTGTAGTTCGCCGCCACATGCAGCTTGAACCTGGGGGACTGGTTGAGGCGGTTGCCCGCCACGCTTTCGACCAGACCGGTGCGCGGGTTGATGGTGTCGTATTCCGTGTATTCGCTGTCGATCCAGGCGAACGAGAACTCGAGCACGAGCGGGTCCGCCGGCGCCCATTGGCTTGCGAATTCGAGGCCCATGATCTCCGCCTTGCCAGCGTTGCTGTTGCGCACGTCCACGCCGCCGCCGCTCGGCAAGATGGTGCGCAGTTGCAGGTCGCGGTAGTCGTAGAAGAAGCCGGTCACCGTGGCCTGCAGACGGCCGTCCGCGAAACGCCCCTTCAGCCCGGCCTCGTAGCTCCAGATCTCCTCCTGGTCGACCGGCGGCTCGTCGCTCGCCACGGAGTTGTAGCCGCCGCTCTTGAAGCCGTTGCTCGCCGAGACATAGGCCATCACGTCGTCGTTGATGTCGTACTGCAGCACGAACCGGGGGGTGGGCGCCTTCCAACTCTCCTTGCCCGTGGCCAGCGGCAGTTGTGCCGAACTGATCTGGTTGCCGAATACGTCAATGTTCAGCGTCGAGACGTGTTCCTTTTCCTCGTAGCTGTAGCGCAGGCCGGCGGTGCCGCGCAGGCGGTCGGTGAAGCTGTAGGTCGCCTCGGCGAACATCGCCCAGGCGAACACTTCGAGATCGCCGATCACGTTTACGGCGACGACGCCGCCCGGTTGGTTTACCGTGATGTGTTCGAAGGCTTCCTCCGTGAACACGAAGGCGCCGGCCGTCCAATCCAGCCTCTCGAAGTTCACCCGCTGTATCCTGAACTCCTGGGAGAAGCTCTCAGAGTCGTTGTCGACAAAGAAATAGCCGCCGTCGGCCTCAGTGCCATCGGTCTCGAACTGCAGGTCACTCTTGATCTTCCGCCAGGCCGTCTGCGAAATCAGGTCATAGTCACCCTTCGACCAGGTGACCACGAGGCTCGAGCCGTCGCCGCGGAATTCCCGCTTGGTACCCGGTACGTTTGAATTGATGCGGAAGGGGTCGTCCGGCAGCGGCAACGGGCTACCGCGGGTGATGCGAACGTTCGACGCCCCGAGCGCATCGTCGTGGGTCTTGTCGTAGCGCAGCAGCACATCGACGTCCTCGGCCGGCAGCCAGTTGAGGGACAGGTTGCCCGCCACCACATCCTCGCCCTTCAGGCGCTCGTCGAGGTAGGGGTTGTAACCGTAGTTGTCGCGCTCGGCGTAGACCAGCGATGCGCGCCCGAGCAGCCGGTCTTCGACGATCGTGCCGGCGGCGGCGAGCTTGAGTTCCGTGGCGTTGTAATTGCCGTAACCGAAGCTCGCGTCGAAGCTCGGCTCGGCGGAGGGCCGCTTGGTGATGATGTTGATGGCGCCGCCCGTGGCGTTGCGGCCGTACAGGGTGCCTTGGGGCCCCTTGAGCACCTCCACGCGCTCGACATCGACGAATCGCTGAAAGGTGGTGTTGAACCGGGGCAGGTAGACCCCGTCGACATACATGGCGACCGCCGAGTCGGTACCGACACCGATGATCTCGTTGCCGACGCCGCGCACGAAGGTGTTGGAACCGCCCGAACTCACCTGGTTGACACTCAGGCTCGGCTCGTAGGCGGCCAGATCCTCGAGATTCTCGATCTTCGAGCGCTCGAGCGCCGCATCGGAAAAAGCCGTCACGGAGGCCGAGACATCGAGAATGCTCTCCTCCTTGCGCTGGGCGGTGACCATGATCTCTTCCAGTACCGGGATTTCGTCCGTCAGCTCCTCGGCGTGCACGGCTTCGGCGATACCGGACAATGCGCAAATCCCCAGCATCAATGGGATGACCTGTCGAATCGATTGCATGATGGACCCTCATTGTTGGAAATCGTTGCCCGTCCGCTCGACCGGCAATGATCGTTCGAAATGACTGCCGCCGATCCCCGCAAGTCTGGGTCGACTGGCATTTGCTCCTGCAGAGAATGACGCACCGGCGTTCACCCCCCCCAATCGACCATGCCGGGGCAGGGCTGTGCATGGAAGAATAAAACGCCGGTTCGTCCCCACGAAGACGCCTTTGCACACGGGAACTCCCGGATTCATCTTGGGGGCATCAGCCAGGGGCAGCGTCTTTTGTCTGGTCTGGTCTGGTCGAGTTGGCTGAAGAAATGGCAACTTTGGTGATAGCCGCATTGCGAGCAGGTGTTCAAGCCCCCTGCGCGACTGTCGCCAGATGCAGGAGTGCAACTCGGCGACACACCTCGAGCCGGCGGTCGGAAATCTGTCGAAGACGGTCACGCAACCGGGTCGATGTCCGCTTGCCCCATATCACAAGTGTCGCGGTCTCGGTGCAATGCTGGGGCCTGCTACTGGCTGCCGGGCCGATCTTGGACAGGGTGCCGTGAACGTGAAAGACTCGTTCCGCCGGCATCGACTCGGGCCCTGAATCGTGATTTTGTGAGCCAGGCGCCCGGTTTGGTCGGCGGCCGTCGCACCCAACCGGATCGAGAGGAAAACAGGATGGACGAGAACGGAATCAATCGCAGGCAGTTGCTGGGCGGTACCGCTGTGCTGGCGGCCCTTGCCGCGACCCATGGGGCGAAAGCGGGCGTGCACACCGGCTCCGATGCGCTGGTTGTCGACGGCCTCGACACCTCATCGCCCCTCGACGGTTTCATCGACCTGCTCGAAACCGGCGGTGTGGACGTGGTGCACAAGAGCATCGCCGGCATGGAGAGCTTCGGCCAGATCCTGCAGCTCATCGACCGCAATCCCGACCGCATCGCCCTCGCCCGCTCGGTCGCGGACATTCATGCCGCCAAGCAGGCCGGCAAGATCGCGATGATCGTGGGGTTCCAGAGCGCCAACCACCTCGAGCGGCTGTACCACAAGAGGCCCTTCGAGTCCTACGCAACGCTGAAGAGCGTGTTCCGCGCCTACGTAGAACTCGGCGCCCGGGTGCACGGCATCACCTACAACGTGGCGAACCTGTTCGGCGGCGGCAACATGGATCACAACGTGCCGCTGACCAAGGCGGGACGCGTACTGGTGGAGACGATTCACGAGCACAACGTGGTGCTGGACGTGGGCGGGCACTGTGCCGAACAGACCGGTTTCGATGCGCTGGCGATCTCGAGCGGCGTGCCGGTGGTCGCCACCCACACCAACATGGCGGCGCTGAACCCCAACATGCGTGCCATAAGCGACCGGCTCGCAGAAGCCATCGCCGGCACCGGCGGCGTGATCGGGCTCACCGCCATCAGCGACTTCCTGGTGCGCCACCCCGGCGTGCTGGACGAGTATCCGGAGAAAAGCCCACGCGCGCAGATCGAAATGCTGGTGGATCAGTACGACTACCTGAAAAACCTCGTCGGCATCGACCACGTGGGGCTCGGGCCGGACTTCATCTGGGGTTGGGGGCCGAGCCTGCCCCACCCGCCGGGGGCCGACATGATTTTTCCGGTCGACTCCATGGGCTACGGCGTTGCCGAAACCGTCGAGGGGTTCGAGGACATCTCCGAGTTACCGAACCTGGTGAAGCACCTGCGCGAGCGCGGCTGGAACAATGCCGAACTGGACAAGATGCTGGGCCAGAACTGGATGCGGGTATACGGGCAAGTGTGGGGAGCCTGACGGCTACGGCTCGGCAACGTTCGGTCAGCCGTTTCTTGACCGCGTTGGCGGCGCTCCTTCGTGGGGGTTCATCGAATCATATTCGGTTCCCAGAACCGGCGAAAAGGCTCGAGCCAGGCGTCGACTTCCTGCAACGGGTCCGCGTCTATGGCGTAGATCCGGCGAGCGCCATGAATGCGCACGCGGGCGAAACCATGATCGCGCAGCACCTTGAGGTGCTGGGAGACGGCCGCCTGGGTGATCGCGAACTCGTCCCGCACGACGTCGACGATCTCGCCGGCGGCGCGCTCGCCGCCGCTGAGCAGCTCGAGGGCGCGCCGCCGCACCGGATCGCCGAGTACTTCGAAGGCGTGCATCAGCCCGACGCGAGCGGGTCGCCGGTGTAGAAGGCCGTCGTGCGCCGCGCCGCGCCGCGCGCGGTCTCGGGGTCCGTCCCGGCCGCGATGGCTGCCTGACCCCACGCCTCGCTGCTCCCGGTGAGGAGCGCCTTGCCGTCCGGGGTGGTGTGGAACGTGGCCTCGTCCATCTTCGGCTCGTCCGGCCGGGTCAGGTGCAGTTCCATCCCGAGGAGGCCCATCTCCCACCCGACCCCGACGGCGCCAGGGCCGAACTCGGCCCAGTGGTCCGACAGCAGCGCCGTGTGGGTGAGCGCAAGGCGCGCACCGCCGGCGCCGTCCTCCGCGAGCCTCGCCTCCAACCAACTGACATTGCCGCCGAACTCCCAGGTCAGGGCGAGAAACGAGGGATGTTCGCAATGCGTAATCGTCCCTCCCGCATTGCCTTCCAACCGGTAGCGGCCGCCGAGCTCGAGGTCCCCGCTGACCGGCAGGAACCAGCGCGCGATCCGCTCCGCGCTCGTCACCGCGTCCCACAGATCCTCGACCGTGGTCGCGTAACTCCGCGCGAGGGTGACCGCCCGGGCGGCTTGTCCATCGCGTTCGAGCGAGGACACGGTGCGGTCCACGACGCCGAGGTGGCTCTCGACGTTCAGGTCCATGACTGCTCCACCAACTAAAGCAACACCTTATATAAGGTGTTGCTAATATATTGTCAAACCAGACTGTCATCGAAGCGACCAAGGGCGAGACGATCGACCGGGAACTGGCCGGCGCGTCGAATTGATGCCCGACACGCGCAACAACTACGCGACGTCCACCTCGGCCTGAGCCTTGATGTAGTAGGTCAGATAGAAGCGGTGAAAGATGGCGGACGCTACCGCGGCGTCAAGGTTCAGCACAAAGATGTCGGTAGCCTCCCCTCCCTTGTGCCCTTGGGGCTTCGCCAGCGGTGCGCTCGTTTCATGTCGATGTACTTCACTGGCACGAGGCGATGGCCAAGCATGTCCACTGCGGCTTGGGCTTGCTCAAGAATGACGTAGCCCAACAGCGGCTCAAAGTCCGATCCGTCATCCCCGGCCATGTCCACAAAAATGACCTCATTGGATACGGGCCGAAACCCGGCGATTTCGATTTCGACGGGCCAGCAAGCTTCGCCGCGCACGATTTCCTGGTTCGCCATCTGCAATTCCACCGGCCCCGAACGCGGAAACTCTCCCAATCGTTCCTTCCATGAAGCCGGAAGAATGAGGGCACCAGCACCCGTATCAACCAGCATGCCGCACTCGATGGACTTGTCCTCATCAAACAAATTCGTAATCGACGTTTGCACTACGATGCGGCCCATGAGACTCCCTGTTCATGCCGGGGAATTTCAGTATCGACGCTGCCACCGAGACGGGTCAAGGCCGGAATGGGCTCGCGTTTCGGCACGACGTGCTCGCGAGCGATGAAATCCAAGGGGTCGAGCACGACGTGGGTAGTGCCATCGTGGAACGGCTACTCGAACGTGTAGACGACTTGTTCTCGTTCGTTGGTCGACAGCCGTTCGTTCGGGATGGGACGAGGGATCCTCCAGATAGCCGTTCAACGCGCAGACTGGGATTTCCATGGTTGCAAAGAACTGCAACGCCGCGCGCAGGGCATCAGACCTTCAAGGCGGCCCTGAACCGCGTGTGCGCATATCGTCGGACGGGGTCGCTGCCGACCTCATGGAACGACAGGAGCGCCATGCGTCCCCAGACACCCGAAAAGTAATCACTGGGCAACCCTGCCGGGGCGAACAGGTTGTCGTGAATCGCCGAGTAGGTGAGGGTCGGTGACCTGTCGCTGGTCGGGCCGGTGTAGAGATTGAGCACGCGTTCCTGCTCCCCGCTGGATGGCAGGAAGTGCGAGGTCACCTCCAGTTCGTTGCCGCCCTTCCCGGCGCGCACTTCCAGCCGTGACTCGAACGCCTCGTAGTCGCCCGCGTAGTGGTTCATGGGCAGGGTAGTCTGTGCTTCCGAGAATGGCGGCTCGACGGTCAGTCCGAGGTGCTCCCGAAGAACGGTCGTGACCAGCCGGTCGTGCATGGGGCTCGAACCCGGCCCCGTACCGAAACTCGCAATCACGAGGTCGTACTCCGGAAACACCGTCAGGCCCGCCGTGCCTCCCGGTGATCCGCCGCCGTGCCACCACCCGGTGGTGTCGCCGATGGGCGGCAGGAACCAGCCGAGGCCCACCGGGGGCGCGTTGGGTGTCTTCAGGTCGAAGGTCGGGGTGCGCATCATGCGGGTGTGTTCGGCGGAGAGTACGCGCGTTCCGTTGGGCGCCACGCCGTCGGCCAGGTGGGTGCGCGCGAATGCAATGAGGTCGCCGACGGTGACGATCGGCGTTGCGCCGGCCGGAGCCGCCGACACCGGCAGCATGAACAGGCCGGCGGCTTCCATTTCGCCCCCGGGGCCCGGATAGGCCCCGAGCGCGGTGCGGTGCAGGATCGCCTGGGTGGCGGAGGTGACGGATCGCTCCATGCCGATCGGCGCGAAGATCTCCTCCTCGAGCGCCCGGTTGAAGCTCTTGCCGGAAAGGGTCTCGATGATCCGCCCGGCGATGGTGAAGCCCGGATTCGTGTAGTGCAGCAGTTCGCCCGGTGCGAACAGGGTACCTGTTCCGGACAGCGCATCGATGTACGACTGCACGGCATCGGGGCCGAATTCACGGGCGGGCATCAGCGAGTCCGCATCGATGCCGTTGGAGTGATTGACAAGCTGCTTCACCCGGATTCGCTCCGCGGCCCCCCTCTCGGCAAGGCGAAAGTCCGGGAGGTAGCGGGTAATCGGCGCCTCGAGGTCGATCCGGCCGGCTTCCACGTATTTCAGCAGCAGGGTCGTCGTCAGCACCTTGGTGATGGACCCGAGCAGCCAGGCCGTATCCGTGGTCATGGGATCCCCCGTGTTGAGGTTGCGCTCGCCGTGCGCAAACATCCACTGCGACCCGTCCTGGTAGATGCCGGCCACGTAACCCGGCGACCCGAGTTCGGCGGCGAGCCGGGGGATCAGGTCGGAAAGCAGTTCACCGATGCCCGCGAGCGACGAGCCTCCCGCTTGCTGAGCGCCGGCCGCGGCGGGCCAGCCTGTCAGTGCAATGGCAGGTGTCGCGGCCAATGCGGCCGCACCGGAAACGAACTGTCGACGTCGCATACCCACACTTTCATGAAAAAAATCATAACCCTTTGATTTCAAATAAGAACATATTTGAAGTAATATCGGCAACTGCGGCACCGAGCGGGCATGAGGTATGGTCCTTCGGCACGCCAAGCGGAGGCGCTTCTGGAAGACTTGGGCGCCCTGAACTGCTTTAAAGGTGCCGAAGGCCCATACCTCACACCCGCTCTCATCCCACGACCGACCGTTGTTACTTGCGCGTCCGCGCCCCGGCGCGCCGGGGTGGAAACTCCCATCGAATCAACGCTCTTTTCAGACGCAGGCAAGCAACTTTGACCTGAACCGGAGACTGTCGAGAAGTTCGCCGACATCTCCGAGTTACCGGCTACCGCTCGGCCTGCATGACGTTTCTCGCAAAGAAGTCCGCGAGCTTGCGGATGAAATAGTCTTCCGCCACGCCGGTATAGCCGTGGCCCTCTTCCGGCAGCACCACCTGGTCGTGGTCGATGCCGGCATCGATCAGCGCGCGGCTCATGCGCATGAACTCCGGAAAGGTCGCGAAATCCGCCAGGCCGCCCACGAGCATCAGCCTGCCCTTCACCTGCGGCGCCAGCCGGTAGGGGGTTGCGAAATCGTAGGCGTCCTTGGCACGCTCCGGCAGGTCGAGGTAGGGCTCGTACAGGAGTGACGAATAGGGGTTGTAACCCGGTGCGCTGGAGACCGCCGCCCGGTACAGGTCCGGCGCCTGGGCCAGGGCTGCAAAGGCGTAGTAACCGCCCCAGGAATGTCCCCAGATGCCGACGCGGTCGAGGTCCATGAAGGGGTGCCGTTCGCCGAGTTGGCGGATGGCCGCGGCATGGTCCGCAATTTCGTTCTTGCCCCAGCTCCGGTAGATGACATCCTGGAACGACTTGGAGCGCTCCGGCGTGCCGCGCCCGTCCAGGGTGACGACCACGTAGCCGAGTTGCGCCATGGCGCGCGGCAGGTTCTGGGTTTTCGACAGGCCGAGCGAAAAGGTCCGGTCGGTCGCCACGATCTGGGGGCCGGCATAGAGGTATTCGAGAACCGGATACTTCTTCCCGGGGTCGAAATCGTAAGGCCTGTGCATGACCCCCCACAGATCGGTCTCGCCGTCGGCGGCCTTGACGCTGAACTCCACGGTCGGTGTCCAGCCCAGCGAATCCAACGCTGAAGTATCCGCTTCCGCCAGGGTGCGGATCAGGGATCCGTCGGCGGCGCGCAGGTCGACGCGGGGCGCTCTGCCGGGACTGGAATGCGTGTCGACGAAGTATGCGAGCGACGGGGAAAACTTTACGGCATGCTGGCCTTCGCCCTCCGTCAGCCTCTGCACGGCGCCGCCATCGAGGGCCACCCGGTACAGGTGGGTATCGTAGACCCGGGGACGCTCCCCGTGGGCCGTGAAGTACACCCAGCCGTTCTCCCGGTCGATCTTCTGCACCTCCAGAACGGGAAATTGGCCCCGGGTCAACTGGCGCTCGAGACGCCCGTCGTTGCGATACAGGTACAGGTGATTCCAACCGTCCCGGATCGACTCCCACAGAAAGCCGTCGCCGTTGGGCAGGGCCGTAAAACCAGTGTTGCCGAAGGCGATGACATCGTGCTGGATCTTGACGAAGGTTTCCGCCGTCTCGGTGAACAGTGTCCGCACCGACCCGTCCAGGGCGTTCGCGGCCATGATGTCCACCGACTTGAAATCCCGGGAAAAGCGCGCGAACAGCGCTTCCGACGAGTCCGGCCGCCAGCCGAGCAGGCTGAAATAGCGGTCTTCCGTATCCACATCCAGGGCGACACGCTCCCCCGAAAGGATGTGCAGGATGTACGGCCGCACGTGGTCGAGGTGACCCCCGGCTGCCGCGAACGGCCGCCCGATGGTGCGCTCGATGGTTTCCATGTAGTGCAGTTCCCCCTTGCGGGGCAGCTTCGAGCGGTCGGTAAGGGTCGCGAAGAGCTTCAGGCTGTCCGGCGACCAGGGGGTGAACGGCACGTAGGCGATCGTCAGGCCCGCCCCGAGGGAAAGGCGCGTGCTTTCCACGTCCCAACCATCATCGAAGGTGCCGTCCGTGGTGAGCGGATGCGTGCTGCCGTCCGCCGCCGAGCGCAGGGCCACGTTCTCGTCGACCAGGGTGGCGTACCACTTGCCGTCCGGGGACAGCACCTCCGGCGAAGGCACCGCCATGCCGAAATAGCCGCGGCGCGGGAAGGTCCCCGGCCGCACACCGGCGGCGACCGTTGCGACCGGCGCGGGCTGCTCCTCGACCCCGTAGGTCGCCAGGTCCAGGCTGAACCGGCGTCCTTCCAGGGAGAAGGTTGCGGTGGCGCCATCGGGAGTCAACTGGAAGGTCTCGAAGGGCACCCCGGCATAGGGCGGTTCGTGGCCAATCGCCTCGGCGATGGCGGCACGCAGGCGCTGCACATCGAACAGCGGCTCCAGGGTGTTGGCGGCCGGATCCATACGCCAGATCACCCGGTTTGCCGGCCCGCCTTCGGCGTACCAGAAGCTCGAGCCGTCGGCGAGCCAGTTGGGCTCGATGGAGGCGCCCTTCACCAGCGCGGAAAAATCGAGATACTGCTCGAACACCGCCTGGCGGCCATCTTCGGCCGCAGCCAGGGCCGCGAGCGGGAAGAGCAACACCAAGCCAAGCGCCGCCCGCATTCGTCTGTAGTTTTCCATGGAATATAATCCTCGTCTGTGGTCAATTCGGGCAATGGGCGCACTGTTCGGTACGGCTACGCTAGTTGACGTAAACTGGCCGTCGCTACCTCAGCCGTATGCCAAAATTGATCGCCCGGAATTTCGATGGTCGTCCACTCGGCGACCCGCGTGATTGTCCATCTGGCCCCAACGCCCGGAGGAGTAACACCATGCCCAGATACGTGATCGAAAGAGACATCCCCGAGATCGGTACCGCCGAACGCGATGCATTGCGCGAGGCATCGCAGAAGTCGAACAGCGTACTTGCCGCCATGAAAGCCGAGAACAAGAACATCCAGTGGGAACACTCCTACGTCGCCGGCGACAAGACGTTCTGCATATACATCGCGGACGACCCCCAGCTCATCGACGAACACGCGCAGCGAAGCGGATTCCCCGCGAGCGAGGTCACCTTGGTCAAACGCATGATCGACCCGGTGACGGCCGAAGCCGACTAGACCTCTGCCCGAACCGCAGCCGGGCTTTCGAACCAAGGCTTCCCGGTATTCGAATTGCCGTGATCCGAGGGTCACGGCGTGTTGGCGCCCAACTGCTCAGGCGCCACTTGAGCCTTCCATGACCATTTCTACTTCCCAATCCACGCGCTTCATCGGGATATTCTCGTATTGATCCGTTACGGCAGTCACGCCATCGTCAATCCCACCCTGGTCGTACCCGCGGGGCCGGACCTGTCGTTCACATAGTTGTCTTGCGGGATTGAGCCGGTCAATCGTCCGGGATAAACGGTAGTTCCAAGTAGGAACCATCCGCGCCGCCGCGGTGTAAACCGATGGTCGGGACGATATTGTCCTCTGCGTCGGGCCGGTTCTGCGGCGACAGTTCGGGGTGCAGGTCGTAGTCCGGCCAGTCGGCCACCGAGATCTGCGCAGCGTCCACCGGCGGCCCGAAGGTGCCGTCGTGGGTGAAGTCGGCGGTGTAGTCGTCGCGCCCTGACTCGCCGGGCTCCCGCGCCAGAGTGTTGGCCCCGGCCAGGTAGAACCGTGCCGGCACGGCCCGTTCCAGCGGCCAGGACGGTTCCGCGCGCCAGCCCTCGTTCTGGACGAAGATGTACACTGGCGGTTCCCCGTCGATGCCATTGCGGACCCCTTTCAGCCAGCGGTCGAAAATGGAACACACAGGGCGACGCTTGCCGCCAGACGAACTACTCGAACGTGGGAATGCGGGGGTTTTGACATGGTTCCGGCCCTTATTTCGTTAACCGACACCGCGGCTGAAAAGCTAACGGGGCGATGCCCAAACCCGACAAGAAAGCGGTGCCCCGGTGCAAACACGACTCAATCGATCACCATTGTCCACGAAAAACATGCGGGCCATCGAGTCGGTGTTCTTCGTGATGAAGGAAGGACGGGTCGTACTGGGTCCTTGAGCGGGGTCTCCCCAAGCCGCTATGGTGGGCGTGTGTAGAGCCACGGGGAAATTCGCCATGAACGCGGAACCTGCAAGCACAGACATATCGGCGCGCACCATTGAACTGCTCGCCGATGCAACCGTATGGGACAACCATGCCTGCATGCCCGTACGGCCCGGCGATGTCGAATTCCTCCACCAACTCGAACGACACCGGCAGAGCGGCGCCTCGTTTGTGAGCCTCAACGTCTCCTTTGACCAGTTCCCTTGGCACTTCGGCTTCAAGATGCTGGCCACGTTCCGGAGCTGGATCAAGCGGCACCCCGAGCGGTACCTGCTGGTGAACAAGGTCGGCGACATCCATCGCGCCAAGCGGGAGGGAAAGCTGGGCGTCGCCTTCGACCTCGAAGGTGCGGTGGCGGTGGACGATCTGCCCGAGCTTGTCGAACCCTACTACGCACTCGGTGTCCGCTGGATGCTGATCGCCTACAACCTCAACAACCGCGTCGGCGGCGGCTGCCAGGACGACGATGCGGGGCTCACCGAATTCGGGCGGCGCGTGATCGACGAGATGGCGCGGGTCGGCATGGTGCTCTGCTGCAGCCACACCGGTTACCGCACCGCACGGGAAGCGATCGAGTATTCGAGCAATCCCGTGATCTTCTCGCACTCAAACCCGCGCGCGCTCTGGGATCACGAGCGCAACATCCCGGACAACCTGATCGAGGCCTGCGCCAAAAGCGGCGGCGTCATCAACGTCAACGGCATCGGCTTCTTTCTGGGCGACAACGACAATTCCACGAAGGCCATCGTCCGCCATATCGACTACGTCGCCTCCCTCGTGGGGCCGGAACACGTCGGACTGGGGCTCGATTTCGTGTTCGATGCCTCGGAACTCGACGACCTGGTCGAGAACAACCCGGAACTGTTTCCACCCGAGAAAGGCTATGGGAAGGGCTTGCGCATGGTGGAACCGGAACGGATACCCGTGATCGCAGAGCACCTGCTGCAACTCGGCTGGGACGAAAACGCGGTGTGCGGCCTGCTTGGCAGAAACAACTTGCGCGTTGCGGAACAGGTGTGGCGCTGAGCATGGCCGGTGCCGCGCCCGTCGGCAGGCGACCTGGCCCCAGACCCTATCGGATCACCCTTACGTTGGTTTCGAGACGCAACCGCTTCCAGGCGCGATCCGCCGTGTAGACGGTCGCCTCCCGGTCCAATCCAAGCGCGAGGCAAGCGCGATCTCCGAGTGACAAACCGAGGTCTCTTGTACGATTGCGCAACTCCCCGGCAATTTCCGCCTGCTTTGCGGTAAATGGTGCCAGAGCAAGCCCCAGGCTTTCGAGGCTGCCGCGCAATCCGGGCATGTCCTCGATACCGTCCGAAACCTTCTGCACGACCTCCGCCCAGTTGACGGTGGACATGGCCGACTCGGAAATTACCGACCTGACAGCGTTCGCTCCCGGCTCGCGTTGCAGGTACGCAAGCAGCGCGGAGGCATCGAGTACCGCACTCACGCATCCGACTCCCGCCGATACTCCTCCCGGCGTTCGGCAATCAACTCGTCCGACAGGCTCCGGCCATCGAACTTTCGGAAGTACTCGTGCAGCCGCCTTTCGACGGCTTCGGGCTTCTCGATTACGAGCCGACCGTTAGAGACACGCGCGAGCAGCGAATCTCCCGGTTCGATCCTCAGCGCACCGCGCATTCGCGCCGGAATGACAATTCGGCCCTGGGGGCCGAGCCGAACTTCGGCATGCAATTCCCAAGTGGACAATTTAACTTCCTCTCTGACAAACTCTTGAGTTCATCCAATTTAGAAAAAATATGCCACAAACTACGCCAAAGGGCCACACAATTAATTGAAGTGTCAAACCACTGCTCGACCGTCCGAGACACGACCTACGGCAGCACGCTGTTGCATCGCATCACGACAATCGGGCGCAATGCCTGTACCACGGACCGTTCAGGGCCCGTGAATCGTGCCACCTGGCGTTTGGCGCTTCACTCACCCAATCCGAAGTGACTCCATCACTACCAATGTTCGGCATCGGCTTTCCGAATCAACCTTCACCGTTATCCTATACAGGCCCGCGCCGACACGGTGAGGCAACGAACAGCGAAGGGAAACCAGAAGATGCATGAACTCCGAATCGGCGTCTGTTACGACTTCCGCAACCCCCCGGACTCCGGGGTGGCGGACAGGATGCTCTACGAAGAGATCCTCGATCAGGTGCGCTGGCTCGACCGCATCGGTGCCGATCTCGTGTGGTTTACCGAGCACCATTTCATCGAAGATGGCTATCTGCCCAGTTGGGTGCCCGTCGCCGGCGCCATGGCGGCGGTTACCGAGCGCGTGCGCTTCGGCACGGATATCTGTCTGATGCCGTTCAATCACCCGATCCGCCTGGCCGAAGATCTCGCCGTACTCGACAACCTTTCCGGCGGGCGCGTTGAACTGGGCGTCGGTATGGGGTACGCGCCGCACGAGTTCCTCGGGTTCGGGTTCCCGGTGAGCCGGCGCGTTTCCTTGATGAACGAAGGCATCGAGGTGCTCCAGCGTTGTTTTCTTGGGGAGCGGTTCAGTTACCACGGCAACCGCTACCGCTTCGAGGACGTGATCGTCAGGCCGGGCTATGTCCAGGAAGGCGGGCCGCCGTTGTGGATCGCGGCCATGTCGGAAGCGGGTGCGCTGCGTGCCGCTCGCTACCACACCCACTTTCTGCCGCAGGGCGAGAGAGCCCGTTCGTTCGACCCGTGGGTGCGGGCCCTCGAGGCCGACGGCCGCAAACCGGCCGATCACCGAATCGGCATCATCCGCAGTATTCTGGTAACCGACGACAAGGCAGGGGACTGGCCTGCGGTACGGGCCGCGGAACGTTACCGGATGGCGTTGTACAGCCGGTTCTTCGAGGAAAGCGGCGAAGGCTTCGGCAGCGGGGAGCCGGTTCCGCAGACCTGGGTGGTCGGCGATGCGGACCATTGCGTCGAGGTGCTCGGGGATTTCATCGCGACCTTCGGCATCACCGACATCGTGACCATGGCGGTACCGCCCGGCCTGCGCGCCGGTCAGATGCAGCCGAGCCTCGAACGGTTGTTTGCCGAGGTGGCGCCGCGCTTGAAAGCCCTGGCCGCGATTGCCAACGTTGATGAGGGAGTCAAATGCTGATTGATTCCGACAACCACCTGGGGCTCGTCGCGCTGCTGTTCTCCATCGTGGGCGTGTGCTGCTGGGCGGAACGCTTTTCCTGGGCGAGCCGGGCCTCCGCCCCGGTTCTGATCATCCTGGTTGCGCTGGTGCTCTCCAACCTCGGGCTGATTCCGCGCGAGGCGCCGAGCTATTCCTTCGTTTCCGAGTATTTCGTGATGGCGTCCATCCCGTTGCTGCTGTTCAAGGCGGACCTGCGCATGATCATTGCGGAAACGGGCCGCCTGCTGTTTGCGTTCCTGATCGCTGCCGGGGGTACGGTGCTGGGTGTCGTTACCGCTTTCCTCCTGGTGCCCGTGGGCGACGTGGGCGCCCAGGCCGCCGCCGTGATCACGGGCGGCTACACGGGAGGCGGCATGAACTTCGTGGCCGTCTCGAAGGTGGTTGGACTGGAGGATCCCACCCGCTTTGCGGTAGTGCTCGGGGCGGAAGCGAGCGTGGCGCTTTCGTACCTGATGATGCTGTCGCTGATGCCCGCCTTTGCCTGGTTTGCGCGTTGGGATGCATCCACGGCATCCGCGGACGCGCCCCCCGTCCAGGCGGAACGGCAAACACGTGCCGACGGCCCCGACCTGACCCACATGGGGCTGTCGCTCGGGCTGAGTCTGGCGGTTTGCGCGGTCGGCGTCGGCCTTGCGGACCTGGCAGGGCAATCGCGTTTCTCGATCCTCGCCATCACCCTCATCGCCATCGCCGTCGCCAATCTGGCTCGCGGGCAGATGCAGGCGCTGAAAGGAGACTTCACACTCGGGATGCTGCTGCTCTACGTCTTCTTCGGGGTGTTCGGCGCCGGCGTCGACCTGGTCTCCATGCTGCGCCAGGCGCCGCTGCTCATGCTCTTCGCCCTGGTCATCATCCTGGTGCACGTAGCCGTCGCCTTCGGCCTCGGACGCCTGTTCGGTTTCAGCGCGCGGGAAGTGGCCATCGCCTCCAATGCCTGTGTGCTCGGGCCGCCCACCGCGGCCGCGCTCGCCGCTCGGTCCGGGTGGCATGAGCTCGTCACCCCCGCAATCCTGTGCGGGATTTTCGGTTACCTGATCGGCAACTTCCTCGGCGCAGGGGTATTCGAATTGTTGCGCCAATAGAGCCTTCCGGGGCTTGAGGATAAGAGCGGCCTGCCATGCGACGCACGACTGAGGGGCCACCGGCGGCCTGCGTCCTTTTCTTCGACTTCTGCAACGCTCGACCTGGGGCCTGAATCACCATGCATCGTCGTGATCTGCTGCTCTCCACGCTCACCGGAACGGCCGCCCTGGCTTTCGCGCCCGGCCCCGGCCTCGGCGCCGCGGGCAAGCGCGACTGGGCAGCCCTGGCCCAGCGGGACCTGAAACCCATACAGGCAAATCTCGACAACGTCTATGCCACCGGCAGCAGCACAATGGCTTTGAGCGACCATCCTTAGGCCACGGAAGCGGCCCTCTGGGCGCTCGACCGCGGCGGCTCGGCGGCCGATGCGTACATGGCGGCAGCCGTTGCCCAATGCGTACTTGAACCCACCATGACCACCCTGGGCGGCGGCTTCGGCATGGCTTTCTGGGAGGCGGAAACCGGGCAGCTACGCCAGGGGGGCGCGGCGCAATCGAGGGTGTCGCCGATCCCCGGCGGCGGGGCCTGGCGAAGGGCGCTTGAACACGGCTGCCGATGCAATCGTCTCACACGGCCGGGTTCTCTGGGGCGAGGCGACACCTTTGCGCCATTAGTCAGCGGGTATCGGTGCGGGCCGGCCGGGGCTCGAGTGGGTATCGAGAAAGTATGCCAGCGACGACGAAAACTGTACGGAGTGCTGGCCCTCGCCCTCCGTCAGGCGCTGCACCCCATCGCCGTCAAGCGCTACCCGGTACAGGTGCGTATCGTAAACGCGGGGACTCTCCCCGTGGGCCGTGAAGTACACCCAGCCGTCGGCCTGATCGATTTTCTGCACTTCGAGCACGGGATATCCGCCCCTGGTCAACTGGCGCTCGCGCCGGCCGCCGTTGTCGTAGAGGTACAGGTGGTTCCAGCCGTCCCGGGTCGATACCCACACGAACCCGTCGCCGTTCGGCAACGCGGTGAATCCCGTATTGCCGAAGGAGACGTCATCGTGCTGGATCTTGACGAAAGTGTCCGCCGTCTCGGTGAACAGGGTGCGCACCGACCCGTCCCCGGCATCCGCGGCCATGATGTCCACCGCCTTGAGGCGCCATACCAAGTGACGTCTGGGTCGCAGTAAACCCCAATTCGAGCGATCGCCTGCGGGTGGAGTCCTGCGTCCGGCTATTGAATGAGGCTCTCATAGGGAATTTTCAAATCGTCGTGCAGCCGCCTGATCATGGGCAACGTCAGTTTCCGCTTTTTGTTCAGTATCTCCGAGACACGTCCGCTGGCGCCGATATAGGGTTCAAGATCCCTGCGCGACAGGCCGTTCTGTTCCATGAGGAACTTGATCGCCTCGACCGGATCCGATGCCGGCATCGCATAATTTTCCTCTTCGTATTTCTCGACGAGGAGCATGAGCACATCCAGTTCATCGCCCTTGGGCGTGCCACATTGAGTACCCCACAGTTCCTCGATGCGCTGCAACGCACAATCCAGCTCTCGGTCGTTCTCTATCAGCTTCAGTTTCATCGCCTGTCTCAGAGGTGCTCGATATCCTCTATCTCGTCATTCTGCCCGTGGGTCCCCACAAAGCGGATCAGCATTCCGTGCCTGGCATAGTCGGTGAGCACGACGATTCTGTACTTGTTACCGCACAGGTTGAATACGACCCGGTTGTTTTTCAAAACGCTCGCATTGCGAAGGTCCGCCTTGAGTTCGTGCGGCGAATTCCAGCCCGCTGCGCTACAGAAGTTGTACCACTCCGTCATCTGCCTCCTGGCATCGATATATTGCGGCTTGCTTTCCCAGAACTTCCGCAGCCTTGACTTTGCAATGACCCGCATCGCGGCACTCTACCACCCTCCCAATATGGGAGCAACGGATTTCTCCCAATTTGGGAGCGCGGATTGGAGAGTTCCAATTCCAGTACGCGAAAGCGCAGCCGGAAGCGGGAACCCTGTTATGCCGAGACAGTCGTTTCACCCAAAGGCTAACCGCAGACCTCGGCGAATACCTGCAGGAAGTTTTCGCCGAGGATTCCCCGTACCGCCTCATCGGAGTAACCGCGCGCGACCAGGCCCCGGGTGAAGTTCACGAAGTCGCGCGCATCGTCGTAGCCGACCAGGTTCTGGCGAATCGTGATGCCGTGTTCCGAGCGGAATCCCAGGGCTTCCGTATTGCGTCCGATGGTCTCTTCCGCGATCCCGTGGCTGAGCATGAAGGGCCAGTCGGTGCCGATGCCGACGTGCTCCCAGCCGACGACGCCGACGATGTAGTCGATGTGATCGAGCATGACGTCAACGGTTGCCTTGTCCTCGGGCGGCGCCAGGAAGAAAGGCACCGCATAGACACCGATCAGTCCTCCGGTGCCGGCAATGGCTTTCATCTCTTCGTCGGACTTGGCGCGGTCGTGCATGTAGACGCCCTCGGCGCTCGTGTGGTTGGCAGTGACCGGCGCCTTCGAGAACGCGCAGGCATCGAGGGTCGTCCGTCGGCCGCAGTGTGAGGTGTCGATGATGAGCCCGATGTCGTTCATCTTCTCGACGACCTCGATGCCGTAGTTGCTCAGGCCGGCGTTGGTACGATCGGTGCAGCCGGCGCCGACAAAATCCTGCCGGTTATAGGTGAGCATTACCGAGCGGGTGCCCAGTGCCCTGGCCCTGTCGAACTGTTCGAGTTCCCTGGGCAGGCCTTCCAGGCCCGGCTGTGCGAACCCGTAGGTGAGGTAGTCTCCCGCGTCATGGGCGATGCGGAAATCCGAGGCCGTTCCCGCGAAGTCCATCCAGGGAATGGATCGAACCTGGTCGTTCAGGCGCTCGATCGGTTCGAGAGAACGCTCGGTCACGCCGCCCATGGCGAAGCTGGCGGCGCTGTGCCCCTTGCAGAAGACCTGCAACGCATCGGACGCCCCCGCCGCAGTCAGCTCATAGGGCAATTCCATGCCTTCGAGGAACCGCTGCCAGGCATTCATGTCCGCCGGGAGGCGCTCTTCGACCACGTCGCTCGGCAGCCGGTCGTACAGCGCCGGGCCCCCGGGCCCCATGCTGCACATGTCGATGCTGATGCTGGTGCGATGTAAATCGGCCGCTCGCTGCTCCTGCTCCGCGCTCAGCCCGAACTCGTAATCTCCGGACACGTCGATTCTCCTCAGACTGAAGCCGCCGCAATGCCGGCAATCACAGGCGGGATTCCCGCAGTTCGGCCAGGGCGCTCGAGATGTACTTTTCCACCATGCTCACCGAGACACCCATCCGCACGGCGATGTCCGCATAGGAGCACCCCTCCACGCGGTGGCACAGGAACGCGCTGGCAGCCTTTTCGCTGACTCGGGCCAGGGCACCGTCGAGCCGCTCGAGCTGCTCGATCTGCTCCGTCCAAAGCGACGGATCGTGCTCTTCGCCGTCCTTGAAGTCACCGCCGAAACCGTCGAGGGAATCCATCTGGTCGAGCTTGCGCACGGCGCGGCGGCGCCAGCGGTCACGCAGCAGGTTGGCCGCGGCCGAGAACAGGAATCCCCTGCAGTTTGCAGGCGGGGCCCGGTCCACCTGGCGGATCAGCCGAATGTACAGTTCCTGCAGCATGTCATCGGCCTCGGTCTCGCTGACCGTGCGCTGAAAGAAACTGCGCAACTGGCGGTGATAGGTCGTGTAGCTTTCGGCAACATAGTCGTTGCGCCGTGATGGCGCCGCAGAGGCAGCGGTTGCCAGACTATGCACAAGGCCCTCCCCTTGAGCTCTGTCACCGATCAACCATACACTAATGTACGGAAACAGTACAAGGCTGTATGGAACAGTTCGCGGAACCGGCTATTCCCCTATGGCCGGTGCCTGCCTCCTGTCTTCAGAAACTCGATTTTTCTGCCGTGTGCCCGGCCAGTCCGCTGCCCGACGACCATGCTGCGGGCGGTACGGCGGCCGCCCGCAACATGGCTTTCGGCCCGCTCAGAAATCCTTGGCCAGGGACAGACCGACGGCCCTGGGCCGGATGACCGTAAGCAGATAGTTGCCCGTCGACCCGCCCCCCGTTTCGTGCGACGAGCCGATGAGGCCATCGCTGTTGGTCAGGTTCTTGCCGAACAGCATGAGGGACCAACCGCTCCGGTTGCGTACCCCGACACGAACGTCCAGCGTCGTGTAGGAAGGCATCGAGGTGCGCAGCACGCCTTCGCTGGGCGCAAAGGTCCCGAAGCGTTTGCCGATGTGCGCCAGCGAGCCGCCGACAAAGGCCGTGTAGCTGTTGCCGACCGCGAAGTCCTTGTCAACCGACAGGGTGCCGTTGAACTTGGAAGTAAACGGCAGGCGATCGCCCGGCACGCCGTAGAGACCGACCCCGAGGTCCTCCTTCAACGTGGAGTCGGCGAACGACAGGGTGGCGCTGACCCGTAGCCCGTCGTCGGTTGCGCCGGTAACCATGACGTCCAGGCCCTTGCTTTCCGCCTTGCCGCCATTGGCAAAGAAGACAAACTCGGTCTCGGGGTCGCGCTGCTGCAATTGGATGTCGGTCCAGTCGATATAGTAGAGCGAAGCATCGATCGTCATGCGCCGGTCAAGCAGGTCGGCCTTCCAACCGACCTCATAGCTGATCGTGGTGTCGGAGTCGTATTGCGTGGGCGTGCCGAATCCGGCGCCGGGGTTGGGTCCGCCGGGGCGGTAACCCGTGGCCACGCGGCCGTAGATCATCATGTCGTCGTTGATGCGGAACTTGGGCGATACGACGTAGGTGATCGGGTCTTCCTTCGACGTTCCGCTCACCTCGTAGGGAACGGGGAACAGGGGCCCGCCGATCCATTCGTCGAACGTCTGCTTGTTCTCGCTCCAGCGGCCGCCCAGCTCGATTTCGAACTGTTCGCTGAGTTGACCGGTGACCGAGGCGAAGATCGCCCTTTCCTCCAGGGTGGTCGGAAACAGGTCCGGGAAGTAGTCGTCGCCCCGCTCGCCGGTCACGAGGTCGGCCGGGTACATGTGCCACGCCGTGTCGGCATCCTCGTCGGTGTAATACACCCCGACCATCCACTCCAGGGGCCCCTCGTGGGTGGATGTCAGCCGGACTTCCTGGGTGAACTTGTCCTCGTCGGTCGGCTGGTAATTCACGGTCGCCACTTCCGCCGACGTCAGGCCGGTTGCAAGAAACGTGTAGATACCGAGCCAGGTCGTCACGTCTTCACGCCGGAACCGGTCGCGATTGGCAAAGGCCGTGATCGAAGCGAGATTGGCCCAGCCGAAATCGATATCGAGCCTGGCGTCGACCTGCCAGACCTTGCTCCGATAGAGCCCGGTACCGGGAACGTAGGACTGCGTCAGGTCATCGGGCGCGTTCTCGGGATCGGTGGAAAGCACATTGGTCGATCCGTCCCATTCCGCCTTCTGGTACAGGGCCGAGACGCGCAGCGAAGCATTCGAGGCCGCATGCCAGAGGATCGAGGCCCGCCCGCCGGTGGTGTCGGCCTGATCGACATTGTTCCTGACGCCTCTGTAGGTGTTGTCGACCACACCGGCATCGCGGCGATGGAAGGCGCTGACGGTGGCGGCGAGCCTGTCTTCGACCAGGGGGATGTTCATGAACGTCCGGCCGCCGTAGCCGGTGCCGCCGCCGCTGATATCCATCGCTTCCACCGAGAAGCGGCCGCTGAATTCATCGGTTCTGGGCGCGGCGGTGACGTAGCGAATCAGGCCGCCGAGGCTGGAGGCGCCGTAGAGCGTGCCCTGCGGGCCGCGCAGAACCTCCACCCGTTCCAGGCTGCTGGGGTCGATGTCGACCGCGTTGAGGCCCGAGTATATGGATGCGGTCAAGCCGATGGGAACGTCGTCCAGCATGGTTGCCACGGTGGGATTGGTGGCGCCGCCGGTGGTGATGCCGCGCATGGCGAGCACCAGGGCTCCGCCGCTGCCCGCGCTCAACTGCAATCCCGGGACCTGCGCGAAATAATCCTGCAGGCGGAAAGACTGCTGTTCCTCGAGCATCGAGGAATCCAGCAACGACATGGAAAACGGCACGTCCGACAAGCGTTCTTCGCGCTTGGTGGCGGTGACGATGATCTCCTCGAGCAATCTCTCGGACTCTTCCTCGGCGAAGGCCGCCGGCGCCAGCGTCAAGGTACTGCACATGACCAGCGGTCCAAGGGCGATTGGGGACAGTAAACCGAATAGTCGCATACTCTTCATTGCGGTTCCTCCTGAACGCTAATCGGCTACCAGAATCTGGATACTCCTGTTGGGGGCTATGACATACGACGCAGGCATTCGCTTTTGCCCCAATATATAGTCTCAACCTTTACTGCCCGCTGTGCTTGTCGAACCACCCGAGCAGCGTCGTCATCTTCGCCATGGCATGGCTCGGCCGCGCAACAATGCCGTGCGGCTCTTCCGGAACCCGTACCAGGACCGTCTCGACGCCCTGCAGCTTGAGCGCCTTGTAGTACTGCTCCGACTCCGACATCGGTGTACGCCAGTCTTCCTCCCCGGTCATGATGAGGGTCGGCGTGGTCACGTTTTCGGACACCTTGAGCAGCGAGCGCGCCTCGAAGTTGTCCCGGTGGCGCCAGGGAAGCCCGGGCACCCAGTAGTTCAGGAACTTTTCCGACAGGTCGGCGGTGAAGATGAAGCTCTCCCAGTTGATTACCGGGTAGAACGCCACCGCTGCGCGGAAGCGGTCGGTATTGCCGATCATCCAGGCGGTGAGCACACCCCCGCCGCTGCCGCCGGTGGCGTATAACCGGTTTTCGTCGATGAAGCCCATTGCGATCACGTGGTCCACCGCCGAATCGAGATCGTGGAAATCGTCGCCCGGGTAGGCGTGGTGGATGAGGTTCCCGAATTCCTCGCCGTAGCTGATGCTGCCCCGGGGATTGGTGTAGAGCACCACGTAGCCGGCGGCCGCCATGAGTTGCTTTTCCGTGTCGAAAACATCGCCGTAGTCCGCGAAGGGCCCGCCGTGCATTTCCAGGATCAGCGGGTATTTCCGGGAAGCGTCGAACCCGGGGGGCTTGATGATCCAGCCATGCACTCCGCGGCCGTCCTTCGATGATTTCCACCGCAGCTCTTCCACCTGGCCGAGTTCCCGCACGGCGAACAGGTCGTCGTTCAGTCCGGTCAGCAGTCGCCCGGTCCGGCCGGCGTCGGCGACAGCCACATCCCCTGGCATGGCCGGGTCCGGCACCGTGTAGGCGAGCCTGCCGCGGTCGCTGATCGAGAAGAGGGTGTTGTGGCTGATATAGCCCATCTCGCCGGCGCCGATGTCTTCGGCGGCGATGCGGCGGCTGCCGTCCAGGGAGAAAAGCACGAGCCGCGCATTGCCCTCGTCGTGTACGGCCGCATAGATGCCGCGGCTGTCGGGCGCCCATTGCGGGCCGCCCTCGCCCCGGCGCGCAGCGGACTGCACGTGCCGGTCGTAGGTTTCGGTCAGGTTCCTGACGTTGGAACCGTCCCGGTCCGCCACGTACAGGTCGTTCTGCTGATGGCCCTGGCGCCGGTCGTCGTAGCCCACATAGGCGATGTGCCTGCCGTCCGGCGAGACACAGACCGCCGCATCCGGCCCGTCGCGCCCGATGAGGCGCCGCGCCGAGCCGTCGGCCAGCGACACTTCGTAGATGTCCGCGTCCCCGGCGGCGAACATCTCGGCGCCTTCGGTGAGGTCCGCCGACAGGATGAACGATTCGCCTTCGGGCGCCCAGACGAAATTGCCGACGCCGAACTGGCGTTCTCCCGAGGTCACCTGGCGCGGCGTGCCGCCATCGGCTGCGACCACGAAGATGTGCATGTAGCCGGGCGGCACTTCCCCGACATGGTCGAACCGGAAGGCCAGCTTGTCGGTGTATTTCGGCGGCGGCGCCCAGTCGGCGCCGGCCGGCGCCGGCGGCATCTCGCCGATCACCAGCGGCGCTTCGGGGACCAGCATCGAGAACGCGATACGGCTGCCGTCGGGCGACCAGGCGATGTTGCCCGGCGGCAGCGAATCGCTGGTAATGGCCGCCGTGTCCCCCGTATCCATCCAGCGCACATGGATCTGCGTGCTGCCGCTCTCGTCGGAAAGATAGGCGAGCCGCTTTCCGCCCGGCGACCAGCGCGGGCTGTTCGCCTTGTGCTTGCCAGCGCTCAGCGGCCGGTGGTTGGCCCCGTCCGCGTCCACGATCCAGATGTTCTCGTAACGGCGGTCGGTCATCACGTCGTTGAAATGACGCACGTAGGCGACGCGCTCGCCATCCGGCGAGATCTGCGCATCGGATGCGTATTCCAGCTCGAAAACGTCCATGAACTCCAGCGGCTGCGCCGCCTGCGCCCCACCCGCGACGAGCAGCAGCGTTACCCACATGCGAAACATTACTGTCCTCCTGTCAACTGTCCGGCCCTACGCCATGAGAGTACCAGACGCGGAAAACTCGTTCGACACGAACCTGGTGCGTCGTTCAGTGCCGGCTCATGACCCGGTCCACATGCTCCTCAAGCACCGGCAGGGGCATGGCGCCGCTGCCCAGCACGGCGGTATGGAAGGTGCGGATGTCGAAGGCATCGCCCAGTTTCGCCTCCTGGGCGGCGCGGATCTCGCGGATCTTCTCGAGCCCCAGCTTGTAGGCCAGCGCCTGGGCAGGCATGTCGGTGGAGTAGCGCAGGGTTTCCGTGGCGGTCTCCTCCTCGCTCGAGAAGGTATTCGCCAGCATGTACGCCATCGCCCTTTCCCGCGGCCAGCCGAAGTGGTTCATGCCCGTATCCACCACAAGCCGATTGGCCACGAAAGCATCGAAGAGCAGCCAGCCGTAGCGCTCGTAGGGGTCGTTCAGAATGCCCATCTCCAGGGCGAGGCTCGCGGCATAGTTGGCCCAACCCTCGGTAAAGGCGGCATAGAACAGCGACGAGAGCTTGCGCAGTTCCGTGCTCGCATCGCTCTCCCGCTGCAGGGCGATGTGGAAATGGTGGCCGGGAACCAGTTCGTGGAAGATGAGCGGGCCGGTCCAGACCATGGGGCGGCTTTCCAGTTTGGAGCCGTTGTAGCGGTAGTTGCCGCGCGGGCTTGCCGGGCTTGGCGGCTGGTAGTAGCCGAAGGTCATGCCCGGTTCCGCCGCCGGGTCGAGGCGCTTGACGCCGTAGGGCGCCTCGGGCAGCACGGAGAAGTAATCCGGGATGTACGGCTCCATTTCGCGGATGTAGGCCATGTAGCGCTCCTCCACCTCTTCGGGGGTCTTTGCGAAGAAGCGTGGGTCCTTGCGCATGCGGTCGTGAAACTCCTCCGCCGTACCCTCGAATTCCAACTCGTCCCGAATCGCCTGCATCTGTTGCTGTATGTCCTCCATGTAGGCGAGGCCGCGCTCGTGGATGCCCTCGGGATCGAGGTCCATGGTGGTCTCCTGGCGGATGGCGAACCGGTAGGCTACCGCGCCGCCCGGGTACTGGCTCAAGCCCACCGCTTCCGGTGCGCGCTCCACATAGTCGTCGCCCAGGTACTCGAGCAGCGCATCCACCGCCGGGATCACCTGCCCGGAGACAACCGAATCGATGCCCGCGTTCAGGCCCGCCCGCTGCTCCCCGGTGAGTGCGGAGAGCCGCTCCGGAGCCACCGCCGCCAGGTTCCCGATGCCCGCGCGCAACGCCCCGAACACCTTCCTGGCTCCGGGAATAGCGGGCTTCGGCAGCAGGATGCCCCGTTCTTCCTGGCGCTCGATCCGGGTCTGGTCATCGGTCACGTAACGGGTGAGATCGCGCAGCAGGCCCAGGTAGGCTTCGCCGTCCGCTTCCGTTTCGAAGCGGTAGGTCCCCAGCGCCGACGGCAACACCGAACTGAAGACAGTCCCAGCCGCATAGGGCGTGACGTTGAACTTGTGCCAGAAATGGGCCGGATATTCGGTGGCGGGTTGCAGCACGCTTCCCAGGATCGCGTAGGTAATCCGGTCGTCGTGGCTGAGCTGCGATGCATCGATGGCATGCAGTTCCTCGAGCGCGGCCCCGGCGCTCGCCGCCTCCGCCTCGACATAGGCGAAGCTGTTGTCCCCAAGCGACTCGATGCGCCGCCCTTCCAGCAGTTGCAGATAGGGCGAGGCATCGACCATTTTCGCCATGGTGCGGTCGGCGATGGCCAGCAGGGCAGCCGAACCGCGCTCCACGGCCTCCAAATCGGGAGTGCTCCTTTCCTCCGCCGCCTGCGACCCGGCATCCGGCGCGTCGCCCGTCTCCGCGCAACCCGTCAGTACGAGAGTCCCCAGTATCGCCAGCGCAACCCGCGCACGGCTTCGCAGTAGTTCAGTCATCGTTTTTCCAGCCGGTATCCGTGAGAAGTAATCGTCCGCTCAGTGCCGGTTTCGGGGCTGCAACCAGGCAACCCGGAAACCGGCGGCGGCGGCGGAACGGCTGGACGCAGTGGCGGTTGGTGCACCCCAACCGGCAGACCGCAATCAGAAGCCCAACCGCAGGTTCAATCCTACCGTGCGCGGCCGCAGGCGGGTGGCCAGGTCCTCGAAACCGGGCTGGATTCCGCCGCCGGTGACCTTGCCGTCCTCGTCGAACAGGTTGTTCACGAAGGCGTATACGCCCCAATGATCCCCCTCCACTCCCGTGCGTACCGAACCCTGGGTGATCTTGTCGCCCTCGGTGGTGACCGAGCCGAAATTCAGGCTCCGCTCCGTGGTGTGGTCGACGCGCAGATAGACGGTGCCCTGCAGGCCGCTTGAGCCGAGCGCCCTGCGGTACGATGCCGAAGCGGACACCGTCAGCTCGGGGAACAACTGCACCCGCTGCCCGTCGGCGACCACGACGCCGCCGACATCGGTCACGGTCTCGCCGTACTTGGAGTCGCTGTAACCCCCGTTCAATGTCATCTCGAGGCCCTCGACAGGCGCGACGGTGATGCCGAAATCGATGCCCTTGGCCTTGACCTTGCCGGCGTTGGTGATGGCGCCGAGCGCTGCGGGAATCACGCTGATCACCGTCTGCAGGTTGTCCCAATCGATGAGGTAACCCGCCGTCTCGATGACCACGCGCCCGTCCGCCAGCCGGGCCTTGGCGCCGATCTCGTAACTCCAGGCCTTCTCCGGTTCCGCGCCGTTGCCGATGTCGATGCCCACCAGGTCGGCGATGAACAGCGAAATGCCCGGCTGCAGGAAGCCGCTGCGGAACCCCTTGGCGACGTTGGCGTAGATCAGCCAGTCCTCGTTCGGCCGCCAGCCAAGGTTGAATTTCGGGTTGGTGGTGGAATATTTCTCCTCGAACTCGACGGTCTCGATGATGGGCATGAAAGTCGCCAGGTCGAAGCCGGCGATGACGGTGTCGCTGCGGTCGCGGGTATCGTCGAAATAGCGCAGGCCCACCGTCGCATCCAAAGTATCGGTGATCGAGTAGGTGACTTCGCTGAACACCGCCCAGGATTCGCCGGACGTATCCTGCGTGGAAGGCGGAAACGGCGGTACTTCAAAGGCGAAGCCGGTGGTGAGATCCCGATAATATACGCCCGCTGTCACATGCCAGGGGCCCAGGTCGTTGGTGCTCAGGCGCAGTTCCTGGGCGATGGTGTCTGCCGTGCGGATGACGTCGAACGCCCCTACCCCCACCTGTTCGAAGTCGAACCACGAGGTCGAACTGACGATGTCGAACCACTGCGTGCCGATCGTGAGAATTGCGCTTGCCAGTTCGTATTTCTGGTCGGTTGCGTTCAGTGCGCCTGGCGCAATGGCATTGCGGTAGTTGCCTGCGTCGTCGCCGGCGTTCGAGGTGCCGATGGCATTGTCGTAGCTGGCGACTCCCAGCACGAGATTGACGTTCTCGGTCGGTGCGAAGCGGAACTTGGCGCGCAGCGTCTCGACCTCCCGGTCGTTTACCTTTTCCTGCCCGGACAGGGGCTCGTTCAGCCAGCCGTCGTACGTTTCCGTGGTCGCCACGAGACGCATGGCCAGGCGGTCGTCGAGGAGCGGCACGTTCACGGCGGCCTTGACCCCATAGTTGTCGCCGCCGCCCCGGCTGCCGGAACCGAACACGTCCACCTTGCCCTGCAACTCGTTGAAGACCGGATCGTTGGTGATGATGCGCACCGTGCCGCCCAGCGAACTGGCGCCGTACAGCGTCCCCTGTGGACCGCGCAGCACCTCGATGCGGTCCAGATCGAATGTGCGCACATCGGGAACGTGGGACAGGCCGAGAAAGCCGAACGGCACCTCGTCCAGGTAGTAGCCCACCGCCCCGTCGCCGTAGAACGAGGACATGCCGCGGATGTAGATCTGGGTATCGCCGGTACCGGTGTCGACAATGGTCGTTCCCGGCGCGCCGAGCAGGAAATCGGCAAGCTGATGCGCGCCGATGTCCTCGAGAAAGTCCCCGTCGAACGCGCTCACCGCGATCGGCGCCTGCAGCAGCGACTGTTCGCGGCGCAGTGCCGTGACGATGACCTCCTCGAGGCTGGTGACGGGCTGGCCGTCGGTGGCCGCCGCGCCCTCCCCGGCTAGTGCGACGTGCATGGAGACGGTGAACGGCAATGCCGTCAGCACCGCGAATAGAGCGGTCTTTCGCAACAACATGTTTCTTTCCTCCTTCGAACCTGCATCACCTCCCGGCGTGCTTACCATCCAGACGCACTCCCGGCCGACAAACCCCAATCGGCCGACCGCCACCGGAAGTTTAGACGCATTCCCGGCCAAACGCCCTCGATCGTACAGGACCCGGAGGGCCTTATGCCGCTATCATCGAGACGTTTCGATCGGATGGGAGACGACGATGCGGGCGATGTGGAACCGCGCCGTTCTGGCCGACAGCGACGACACCGTAGTCGTCGAAGGCAATCACTATTTTCCGGCCGACGCGCTGAAGCCGGAGCACTTCCGGGACAGCGACACGACATCTTTCTGTCCCTGGAAAGGGACGGCAAACTACTATCACGTTGTCGTGGACGGCCAGGTCAACTCGGATGCGGCCTGGGTTTACCGGACGCCGAAAGAAGCCGCAAAGCGCATCGCCGGGCGAATCGCGTTCTGGAACGGCGTGGAGGTACGCTGAAAAGTCAACCCGGCACCGAGCGACCGGTCCGGGCAGCGGGTTTTTCAAATGGGAGGATCGATCGAATGCGATTCAAAAGGCACTGCCTGATTGCCGCCGCCGTCTTCGCGACGGCCGGCGTCCATGCTGCCGACGAACGTTTCGCCGGCCTGGGAGCATACATCGAGGGGGCCATGGCCGACTGGCAGGTTCCGGGCCTCGCGGTGGTGGCGATGCACGAGGGCGACATCGTCTACAGCGGCGCCTTCGGAGTCCGGGAGGCCGGCAGGCCCGAACCGGTGGATCTGGAAACCGTCTTCGCATTGAGTTCCACGGGGAAGGCTTACACCGCCACCCTGATCGCCGCCCTGGCGGACGAAGGCAAGCTCGCCTGGGACGACCCGGTTGCGGATTATCTCGACTACTTCCGGCTGCCCGATCCGACGATCAACGAACTGGCTACCCTGCGCGACCACATGAGCCACCGCGTGGCCGGCGACCTCGGTGTCGGCCGCCTGGAACTCTGGGCGTTCACCGGCCTGTCCCGGGTGGAGGTGCTCCGCCGCCTGCGTCATCTCGCCGTAGGCCAGCCGCGCTTTCGCGGGGAGCACCAGTATGCCAATCCCAACATCTCCGCCGCCGGCCAGGCCGCCGGTGTTGCCGCGGGCTCGACCTGGGACGAACTGATGCGCGAACGCATCCTGGATACGGCCGGCATGGAGCGCGCATCCACCACGGTGTACGACCTGTGGCGTCCCGAGCTGGTCGCACCCTGCTACATGTGCGACCTCGAGCGCACGCCGAGCCATACGGAAGCAAAGATCGCCAATATCGCGATGCCCCACGTGGCCACGGCCAACGGCCCGAAGCCCATCCCCTGGCGCACGGTCGACAGCATCGCGCCGGCCGGGTCGATCAACTCCAGCGTGCTGGACATCGCGAAGTTCGTGCACTTGCACCTGAACCGGGGCACCGTCAGGGACGTACGCATCGTCTCGGAAGCGGGAATCGCGGAGATGCACAGCCCACAGATCGTCGCACCGGTAGCGCCATACCCGGCCGTCACGGGTTTCAGCCGCCACTGGACTTACGGTCTCGGCTGGTGGGTGACCGAATACCGGGGCAACAAGCTGGTCATGCACACCGGCGGCATCACCGGCTGGCGGTCGGCGATGGTCATGCTGCCGGAACACGACCTCGGCGTTGCCCTGGTCTCAAACAGCCACGGCGCGGCGCTGCCGAACTCCGTGGCGCCCGCGCTGGCATTCGTGGTTTTCGACCGGGCGCTCGGCCTGCCGGCCACCGACCACGCCGGCGAATGGCTCGAAGCCACCCGGCAGGCCCTGGCGGCGGAAGCCGCTGCCGAACAGGCGCTACAGGCAGAGCGCGACCCCGCCGCGCAACCGGTCATCGATCCCCGCAGCCTCGCGGGAGCCTGGCGGCACCCCGCATTCGGCGTTCTCACGATCGACCCCGCCGGGCAACGGGTGCGCCTCGCCGGCATCATGGACGGACGCCTGGAGCACTGGCACCACGACCTCTACCGCGTCACCTGGGACGGCCCCTGGCAGTACACCCACTTCCTGTCCGTGCTCGCGGCCCCGGAAGGCGGCCCACCCCGCATCGACCTGCGCGGATTCGGGGTTTTCTCGCGCGACTGAACCGGAAACCGTTGCATGCGAGTCCGGAACCCGGCGCGGCCACTACCTGCTGCGGACTGACCGGCGCTATTGCGTCCAGGGTTCCATGGCCGAAGCGACGAACCAGCCTTCCGCCGTCCAGCCGAAGATGGCGGTATCCGGCGGATACCGGAACTACGTGCTCTTCATGCTGGCCGTGGTGGCCTTCTTCAACTACCTCGACCGCATGGTGCTGTCGATGCTGGTGGAGCCCATCAAGGCGGACCTCGGCTTCAGCGACGGGCAACTCGGCCTGCTCACGGGCTTCGCCTTCGCGCTCTTCTACGCCACCTTCGGCATTCCCATCGCCCGGCTGGCCGACACCCGGTCGCGGGTGAACATACTGTCGGTGTGCATGGCGCTGTGGAGCGCCATGACGGCCGTCTGCGGGCTGGCGCAGAACTTTCTGCACATGCTGCTCGCACGCGTGGGCGTCGGCGTCGGCGAAGCCGGCTGCGTGCCGTCGAGCCACAGCCTGCTGACCGATTACGTGCCCGCGGAGAAACGCGCGCTGGCGCTGGGGATCTTTCAGACCGGCGGGGCCCTGGGCATCATGATCGGGCTGATCGCTGCCGGCTGGCTGGCCGACCGTTACGGATGGCGCGCCGCCTTCTTCATCGTCGGCATTCCCGGCATCGTGCTGGCGCTCGTCGCCAAGCTCACGGTCCGGGATCCGCCCCGGGGCAACTTCTCCCCTGCGCCGGAACCCGGGGCGCAGTCGTTCAAAGCGGCGGTTTCCAGCCTTTTGCGCCGCAGAACCTATGTCCACATCGTAATCGCGTATTCGCTGGGACTGTTCGGCGTGTACGGCATCGCGCAGTGGATTCCCGCCTTTTTCATGCGGGTGCACGAGATGACGCTCACCGAGGTGGGCTGGGGCGTCGGAATCGCGAGCGGACTTGGCGGAGCGGTCGGCACTTTTATCGGCTCCGTGCTCGCACCCCGCTACATCGCACGGGAACGCCGCTGGGAGGTCTGGTGGCCGGCCTGGGCCTACCTGGTCTGCTTGCCGGTCTATGCCGTCGCCTTCGTCACCGACAACGTCACATTGGGGTTTGCGCTGGTCTTCATCGGCGCGCTGGTCGCCGGTACGGGCATCGCCCCGGGAATGGCCAGCGTACAGTCGGTGGCGGAACCGCACCAGCGCGCCACGGCGGTGGCCATCGTGATGTTCTGTTCCGCCATTCTCGGCCAGGGTCTCGGGCCCACGGCCATCGGCTTCACCTCGGATTCCCTCACGCCCACCCTCGGCAGCGACGGGCTGCGCTGGGCGCTGGTGATGTCGCTGGCGCTGTTCGCCTGGTCCTGGGTGCACTTCATGATCGCGGCGCGAACGGTCGAGCGGGACCGAATCTCCTGACCACTGCCGTCAACCGCTGCCAGACGCCTCGCAATGCGATCGCAATTGCCAGAGCCGGATAGCCTGAACCTTCCTCTGCACCGCAATGACCGCGCGCTTCCCGTTCGTCGTCCAGGCCGAAATCCCATTGCCCTGACTGCGAAGCTGTTTCCATCGGTTCTGTCCCTTTTTCGGCGGCCCCTGTACGGGCTCCTCGTTGACTTCCCTTCGGTGAATGCCGCCAAAGCCGGCACGGCAGGAACGGCGCCGATGAGCATGCCCACGGTTACGAGGGCTCCAGTGGTCATTGCCCCGCGCAAGCGCGCCCCCAATCTCGTTGCCCCCTGACCCGGCGTCGCAGCGACCGGCGCCATGAGGCGGTCAGCGCTTTTATTCATCGGCATTCCTCTCGCCGTTCCGAATTCGATAGGCGGGCGGCTTCTGCCCGTGCAGGTGCTCGACAAGATAATTCCACATGCGCCGCAGGAAATGCCCACCCTCCAGCCCGTGGCTCCTGTTCGGCGCGTAGACCATGTCGAAATCCTTGTCGAGCTCGATCAGCCGGTGCACCAGTTGCAGCGTCGTAGCGGGCAGCACGTTCTCGTCGAGTTCGCCCATCATGATGAGCAGATTGCCCTTGAGGTTCTCAACCTGCACCAACCCGTCGTTGTTCTTGTAGTTCACCGGCGTTTCCGTGGGGTCGTCGTAGTAGCGGGTCTCGTTGGCGTACAGCACGCGGCCGTGGAACGCCTCCCAGTGATAGTCCGGGTACATGTTGTGCAGCGACCCGACGCCGACGTTGGAGATGCCGACCTTGAAGAAGTCGGGGAATTCCCACATCGCGCGGAACACCGTGAAGCCGCCGTAGGAGGCGCCGTGGATGCCGACACGGTCGATGTCCATCCAGGGGCGCGTTGCGGCAAGCTGGCGGATGGCGGCGACATGGTCGTCCAGGCCGATGATGTGGAGGTTGCCCGAGGAGTGGTGGGAGAAATCGCGCGAGCGGTAGGTCGTGCCCCGGGCGTCCACCGACACCACAGCGAAGCCCAGTTCCGTGAGCGACATCTGCGGCGTCTTGCCCGGAACGGGTTTCAGCGCCTGGCTGAAGTTGCGCGGCACCACCGCGGTGAGGGGGCTCGCGTACTGGGAATCGATGACCGGGTAGCTGGCCTCTGGGTCGAAGCCCGCCGGCTTGTAGAGCACGCCGTACAGGTCGGTAACGCCGTCGGCGGCCTTGACCGTCACTTCCTCCGGGTCGCGCCAGCCGGCTGCGTAGAGCGCGGTGGCATCCGCCGTCTCGAACTCGGCCACCAGGCTTGCATCGGCGGTTCTGCGAATGACGCTTCGGGTGGGAACCGTGGGGCGGGAGTGGCTGTACGCCACGTAGTCTCCGCTCGGCGAGACCGGGGGCCGGGCGGAGGCGCCGTCGAAGGCGAGCACGTCGTTGTAGGGGGAAGCGATGAGATGGTCACCGTGCTCCGGTGTGAGCAGGAGGAGCCCCTTCCCGTCGAAGCCGACCCGGTAGAGGTACCGGTAGTACGGATTGCCGGGTTCCCGGCCGCTGCCGGTGAAGTAGATGAGCCGGCGCTCCTCGTCGACGTCGATGATGTCCCGCACCAGCCAGTCGCCACCGGTGATCCGGTTCTTGAGCGCGCCGGTGGCGCCGTCGTACAGGTACAGGTGCCCCCAGCCGTCGCGCATGGAGAACCAGATGACCTCCGCGCCGTCCCCCACCACCTCGACGTTCGGCGGGTTGTAGGAGGTGGAATTTGTGTCGAAGCGGGGCGTTGCGTGTTCCTCGATCACCACCCGGGGCTTGCCGGTGGCCAGGTCGATCTCGAACAGGTAGGCGCCGCTCAGGTTGTCCGCCCAGGCGAGCGCCCGGAGCAGCCTGCCGTCCTCGCTCCACCAGACCTTGCGCAGCGCCGTCATGTCCTGGTGCAGGTGGAAGAGCTTCCCGTAAGGCAGGTCCAGAAAAACCCGGGTGCCCTCGGTGACATCGATGACGGACCAGGTCAGGAGCGCCGGCTTTTCGCCGACGAGGGGAATGCGCGGCAGGTAGACCTTCGGCCGGTGTGTGCCGTCGTCGGGGGCCGTCTCGACGAAGGGGTAGACGGCGACATGACGGTCGTCCAGGCGCGTGGCGAGCACCTTTTTCGAATCGGGCGACCATTCGGTTTCCATCGGCACCTGCCGTTCCCCGGAGCGCAATCGCGGAATGTAGGATGCCTTCCAGTTGCCGTAGTAGAGCCCGTAGCCGTTGTTCGGTTCGCCGTCGTCGGTCAGCGCCGTCCGTTCGCCGGACTCCATGTCGAGCAGGTGCAGGTTGGCTGCCTCGGTGTAGACGGCCAGCCGCTCGTCGGGGGAGACGAGCAGCCCGGGTTCCGGCACGCCTTCTTCGCCCGGCGCGCAACCGACGGGTTCGGTGAGCGTGCAGCGCACCGGCTTTTCATCGATGGAGAACTCGATTGCCCCACGGTCCTCCTCGAAACTGAACTCGGTGAACGGCAGTTTGTTCACATCGATTTCGGCGCCTGCCCCCGGTTCGTTGTCGCCGTCGGCTTCCGCCGAGCCGGCTTCGGCATCCCCCCTCTTCCGGTCCGGGCCGGCAAGACCCGACTCCATCAGTGCCGCAGCAACCGCCGCATGATCGAAAGCCGCGCGTTTTTCCCCGTTGGCCGCATCCACCTCCGTGAACTCGTGCCCCTGCTGCGTCTCCCGCAGGTACCAGAAGCGGTCTTCCTCGCCATTCCAGTGGACTTCGGGCAGGAGGTTCCTGACGCGGGGATTCGTTGTCGCGTCAAAAGGAAGTACCCAGCGTTCCGCCCGCGCATAGTCGTCTGCGGTGATCTCCGCCATGACGACGGCCGCCGTGCCGAGCGAAGCCGCTGCGGCGACGAGCCCGCGCAAGACGAGCCCGCCCGAAGTGAAACCCATGTCGTGCTCCCGTGTTCCGACCCGATGCGTTTCATCAATGGACGCAACCGCCCGTTACTGCCTCAGTCGTGTCTGCTCACATGAAATCAATGCATCGGCTTCTGTTGCGGACAACCAGCCTTCACGGCGTCTCATCACACAGAACACCAGCAGGGAAGATCACCGATGTCAGATAATCGCAACCCGGCCCTCCGCCTCGGGCTGTTCCTGGCGGCAGCGCTCTGCCTGTCCGCCGCCTCGCGCGCCGGCGGCCTCCCGGAACCGCAGTACACGGACTGGACCTGGGAGAAAGAGATCTTCGTACCCATGCGCGATGGCACCCGGCTCTCCACCGACGTACTGCTGCCGGAAGGGGCCGAGGGCAAGATGCCCACGGTGCTCGTGCGCACCCCCTACCACAAGGAGAATACCCACTGGGCGCTGTTCGGTCCCTGGGACACGATGTTCCTGCAGCAGGGCTACGCCGTGGTGATAATGAACGAGCGCGGCCGGCACTTTTCCGAAGGGTATTACGAGGATTACCTCGAGGGTGCGCGCAACGACGGGTACGACTCCGTCGAGTGGATCGTCAATCAGCCCTGGTCGAACGGCAAGGTCGGCACCTTCGGGTGCTCGTCGTCCGGCGAACATCAATGGGCCATGGCTTCGACCAACCATCCCGGCCACGCCGCCATGCTGCCCCTGGCATCCGGCACCGCCGTGGGCGACATTCCGGGCAACGACACGCGCGGCGCCATCTACCGGGGCGGCATCCCCATGGTCGGCCTGTGGGCATGGTGGTATCGCGACATGTCGCCGAGCGAGCGCCTCCTGCTGCCCTCCCACACCACACAGGAACAACGTATCCGCCTGCGCGGCACTTTTTCGCTGCAACCCCAAACCTACTTCTATCCGCTGGAGAACGGCACAATCAACTCGTCCGGGTACAAGAACTCAGTCGAGGAAACGTTGGACATGCTGCCCAGCAAGGACGTCATACGGGCAATCGGCGGCGCCCTGACGCCCTTCGACAAGTACGTCACCTGGAGCCCCGCCGACGAGCGCTGGGATGAGGTCGAGCAGATCGGCGCCGGCGATGAACCGCGGGTACCTGCGCTGCACCACAACACCTGGCACGACGTTGGCGTGGGCGAGATGATCCGCCTGTTCGAATACCTGCAGTCCATGGACACGCCAAATCAGTACCTGATCATCGGCTCCGGCCCGCACTGCGCCGCCCTGCAGGAGGAAGCGATCATGGCCGACCTGCGTTTCGGCGACCTTCACGTGGGCGATGCCCGCTACGGCGGCAGCGACCGCGGCTATGCGAAGCTGTTCCTCGACTGGTACGGCCACTGGCTGAAAGGCGAGGACAACGGCATCACCGAGATGCCAAAGGTCCAGTTACACGTGAAGGGCAAGGGCTGGATCACCGGCGATGTGTGGCCGCCCGACGAAACACGGTTCACCACCTATTACCTCGACAGCGACGGCCGTGCGGAAAGCCGCCTGGCGAGCGGCGTGCTGTCGACCGACGAGCCGGGCGGCGCTGCGATGGATACCTGGGTCTACGACCCCTCGCTGCCGGTACCGTCACGGGGCGGCGGCTGCTGCGGCGATGCCATGGCACTGGATCAGAGCGACCTGGAAATGCGGTCGGACGTACTCACCTATACGACGCCGGTGCTCGAAGAGGGAGTGACCATCGCCGGCCCCATCGACGTGGTGCTGTACGTATCTTCCTCGGCAAAAGACACCGACTTCATGGTCAAGCTTGTGGATGTCTACCCGGACGGTACCGCCATCAACCTCATCGACGACGCCATCCGTGCCCGTTACCGCGAGGGCTTCGACAAACAGGTGTTCATGGAACCCGGCGGCGTCTACAGGGTGAGGCTGACCAACCTGGTCGCCGCCAACCACTTCCCGGCCGGGCACCGCATCCGCATCGAGGTGGCTTCGAGCAATTTCCCAGTGCTCGAACGCAACCTGAACACCGGCGGCAACAACTACGACGAGACCGAGTGGGTGGTGGCGGAGAACAGCGTGCACCACACGCCCCAGCACCCGTCGCATATCGTGTTGCCTGTGTTGCCGGAGTAGCGGGAGATTCGCTCATCGACCGGCCGAATCGGCGCAAACGAGTCCGGCACCCGCTACCTCACGATCACTCGGGCTGCACAAAGAACGCACCGAAGAAGGCGCTGACATCCGGGGTGCCGCCGAGCTCCAGGCAGGCCTGGCGGAATTCGTCCCGCGAAATGGCCGGATTGTCGTCCAGGAAGCTGGATACGGCCGCCGTGTCCGTGCCGTGTTCGCGCAGGTCGCGGGCGCCCTGGATGAATGCCTCGCTGTCCCAGTCGTCCCGGGTGGCGGCCAGGTCCGGGTTTAGCAGGGCGCCGTCGGCCGCCCGCCGATTCTGGCCGTCGGATACCGGGGTGGGGATGGCGATCACGTAGTTGAAGGCGGCGGTGAACAGCACGCGGCGAGCGGGCTTCTCCGATACTCAGTTGTTCTGCCCCAACGCCCAGCCATCGTAATAGGGTGAAACCGCGCCGCGCCGGATACCCGTTTCCGGATCGATGTGGATGCCGACCCAATACCCGCGCCAGCCGCCCGCGGTCTCGGGCGGTATCTCCTGCATGGGCTGTTGCATGGCCCGAACTTTGGCGAGTAAATCGGCATCGAAGGCGCCCTCTTCGACTGCCTGGGCCGCGGGGTTTTCGGTATCGACGCC
The DNA here is from genome assembly GCA_965220425.1 of Candidatus Azophilus sp. Classification (GTDB taxonomy): domain Bacteria; phylum Pseudomonadota; class Gammaproteobacteria; order Pseudomonadales; family Azotimanducaceae; genus Azophilus. The sequence continues at coordinate 3,540,377 of OZ244830.1, forward strand.
CATCGCCCGGTCGAGACCGCCGCTCATTGGCCGCAGCACCTGGGGGCTTTCGGCGGCGGCCTTGGGATCGAGGCCGTATTCCAGGACGTTGACGATGGCCTGGTAGGTCTGTTCGTGCACGCCCATGCCGATGCTCGAGGAGACGAGCACGGGCTTGCCGTTCCTGGTGATCAGCACCGGGTTGGTCTCGATCGGCAGCCGCGTGCCCGGGCCGGCGCGGGCGATCTTGGTCTGCTGGTACTTGCCCGAATCGGCGATCGCCACGCCGTCGACAAATATGCCCGTCGTACCCCAGAGCGCGGTGTTGATGGTGTGCAGCAGCGCCGCGGCGTTACCGTCGGCATCGACTGCCACCACCGACGATCACCGACTGAAAGACGGCACCGGGCACGATCCAGGCTTTGAACCACTTGATCATCGGTGGATCGCTATCGGGGTGAGCACGCTCTCTCGATGACGGCGCGTACCGGGTCCAGTGACGCCTGCGAGTCCCCCGCAAGTTCCCGTTCCGCGAACTGCTTGAGGGCGACCTCGTGGTCAAACAGGATCTGCAAGGTCTCGTTGTCCTCCTCCGGCGCCATGGCAAGCAGCTCACGAAACCGCTCGATGGCCGGATCGAGAACGGTCATCATCTGCTGCATCGCCTCCGGCCAGGGTAGCTGAGAATAAGCGGCCACAGCCGCATCCAACGACCGGATTTCTTCATCCAGGGATACCGCCGTTCGATCGTCCACCAGCGGTGCGAGGCGAGTTCCTGTAGCCTCTTCGAGTTCGGCGAGAACCTGCCATTTGGCACGGTGCCCGGCATCTTCCGTGGCTTGGGCCAGCCGCTCGAAGAACGCCTTGCCCCACTGCTCGCCCTGCCATGCCGAGCGGATGCCTTCCCGATACTCAGTCGACACAGTTTTCTCCGTCATCGATATCCTCGAAATACAGCAACGCCGGCATATTGCGGCGCTGATGCACGATTCGCAATGTCACCGGTTCATCGGCGGCCGCGGCTTCTACTGCCGCCATGGCAGGGTGGCAAGCCTTGCCTTGTCGCGCTCCGATGCGGAATCCGCGGTCTGGTTGAAGTGGCGGCTCAGTCGTCGTCCCGCAACCACATCAGCAGAAATTCGGCAACCAGTGCCGGCCGGTCGTTGCCTTCGATTTCCACCAGGATGTCGAAAGTGTAGAGGGTGCGCCCGTTGCCGCGGTCCTCGATGCGCTTCAGGCTGATCCGGCCGCGGATGCGGGAACCTTCCGGCACGGGCTCGATGTAGCGCAGCCGGTTGATCCCGTAATTGGCGGGGTATCCGTAGGTCCTGGGGTCGCCGTCGAGCCGGTAGCGGAACACCTCGTAGAGCATGGGGGTGGTGAGCGAACCGGTCATCCAGCCGAAGGAGATGGTCCGGCCCCAGGGGCTGTGGGTAGCCGCCCATTCCGGGTCCATGTGATGCGGGTCGGGATCCTCGATCGTCTTGCCGAAGGCGGTGATGCGATCCTGGGTGATTTCAATCCAACTGGAGTGAAAGGTTTCGCCCAGGTGCTCCGCACAGTTCTCCAGCGTCATGTATTCGGGCTGCATGGCGAGCCTCGTTTTATTGAAAACCGGACAGACGGTTCCTCACCCAACGTTCCGGCCGAGTGCCCGGCGGCATCATGAGCCGGGTGGACGATGGGCTGCGCCTGGTGCTCAACCTGCGGTGAGAGCAACGAAAGCTCCGCCAACGGCCGCGGTGCCGCCTTGCACTGCCATGGCGCCCGGGCGGGAGCGGGCTCGGCGACGGACGCTTCCCACTCGATAAGTTCGCGGTGCAGGCGGTCGGCGAGATCCTGCTGTTGGTGATACAGGTCTCTCGATTCGCCCGGGTCGGTTTCAACATCGTACAGGTAAACGGTCGGTCTACTGAACGTTGCAAACCGGTGCACCAGCAGCTTCCAGTTGTCGCGGCGAACGGCGGCCTGGCCGAAATCACCGAGCTTTATGCGCCAGAAGAAAGTCCTCTCTTCATCAGGCGTGCGGTCGTGCACGAGATCGCGGCCGTCGAGGTTCAGCGACTCCGATGCGACGCCGGCGGCGTTGAGAACTGTCGCCGCAATGTCCATGCCGATCGCAGGCTTGTGCAGCCTCTCGCCTGCCGGGAGCTTGCCGGGCCATCGCATGATCAGCGGCACGCGAATTCCCCCCTCGTTCAACGTGGCGAAACCGCCGGAAAACGGGGCGTTTCGCACCAGGTGGCGGCCGTTGTGATCGTAAGTGAATATCACCAGCGTACGCTCGGCAAGGCCAAGGTCGTCGAGCGCGTCGAGCAACCTGCCGATACCCGTATCCATCGCCTCCACCATCGATACGTAGTCGTCCCGGGTGGCCGATCCGACATCGAAACCGACATCCCATCGGTCGGGCGGCAGACCGGGACCCAGGTAAGGCGGCAGTGCTGTGTTGTAAGCGACATACAGGAAAAACGGATTGTCGCGTTTCTCTTCCATGAATCGAATGCTCTCGTCGGTCAGGATGTCCGTCAGGTAACCATCCCGCTCGACAATGCTCCTATTGTGCGTGAGTGACTCTTCGCCGTTATCGTTGCGGTGCGTGTAGTAGTTGACGGACCAGTGGTGGTACCCGAGAAATTCATCGAAACCATGCGCGAGAGGATCCGTTTCCCCGGAGTCTCCCAGATGCCACTTGCCGAAGTGCCCGCTCGCGTAACCCCGCTGTGTTAACAGTGCGGGCAATGTTGGGAGTTTTGCACTCAGTCTGCTGCCGTCACCGATGTTGTCTTCGAAACCGATGCGCGCCGGGTACTTCCCCGTCAACATCGCCGCTCTCGACGGGCCGCAGATTGGCGCCGCTGCGTAGTAATTGGTAAAGCGCGCACCCTGCGCCGCCAGAGTGTCCAGGGAAGGAGTGGCGATATCGGTTGCACCATACGCACCGATATCGCTTGCACCCATGTGGTCGGCAACAATCAGCACGACGTTGGGTGTTTCGGCCGGCGCGTCAGCCAGGCAGGATGCGCCGTAAAGGGCAACGAGAACAGCGACAAACGACTTCATGGGGTCAGCCCCGCGTAACGTTTAGAGAGTCAAGTTCTCGTGTCATGCCGCCAGAGCTCGAGATACTTTTCCGCTATCTCAACCAGCCGTTCCCTGCCAAAACTGTCTTCGTGTCCCCCGTGCACAACACGAATCGGCAAGGTCCTGAGTCTATGCATCGTATCAACGTACTGATCTATGTCGGCCCCGGGGAAGTTTGTGAGAAGTGGGCCGTCATAGATGGCATCACCGGAAAAGAGCACCCCCGTTTGTTTTTCCCAAAGCCCAATACTGCCCGGCGAGTGACCCGGCAAATGCAGGATCTCGAATACACGATCGCCGAGATCAACCACGTCCCCCTCTGATACCGACAACGTACATGGCGCCGGCTGCACTATGTGTTCATCAATATCGAAGTCGGCATGCGGGAGGGCACTTATCAACTCGTCGCAATCTATCCCGTATCCCAGCGCATTCAGTTCCCTTCTGTCGGATTCGCTGAAATCCCCAACGCGCAGGATCATCTCTGCCAGACCTTCCGACATGATCGCAGCTTCGCTTTCATGAACGACACGCTCGTCGAATTCATGTATTCCGCCAATATGATCGTAGTGCGTGTGGGTGGCTACCGCTGTTATGTGCTTGTCGAAAATGTCTTCCGCAGCCGACCGCAAGCTTACGATTCCAAGCCCTGTATCAACGAGCATATCTCCGTCGCGGCCTTTCACATGCCAAATATTGCATCGAATGAGGGGATCGACATAGGGTTCCCACAATAGTGTGATGTCGTCGTCAATACGTCGCCGTTCATACCAGCGGTCAGCTATCCTCATTGTGATGGTACTCCCTGATCAATCGGCGTGACTCGAATGAACTTGCTGTCAAGGTCACACGCGTTTATCGGACTGGTCATGTCAAGTCTGCAGCCACCCACTTATGAAACTGGTGACGCATCCTGTCCCAGAAAGGAGAGAAAAATCGCTCGCTGCAGACTGGAGAATAGGCCGCTTTTTGGACGGCTTCGGAGATCTTGTTGTCCTCGGTAGCCACTTTGCTGAAAAACCCGTATACCTCTTCACGCTTTGCGGCGTTTTCATCGGTAACTGCAGATGCGGGCAGCAGATACATGCGACGATCGACCGTCTTGTCGGCGCCATCGGGTAGATTGATGCCTATCTCAATGTAATTCGGCGCAATGGAAAAACTCATCGCGGGGTAGAGATCAACGAAAGCAGCCTGATCCGGCAACTTCCCCTTGCACCCCAAGTGAGGTTCAGAAGGATCCAGCTCACCATAGGTTTCAACGAAATCCCAATAGCTGAATCCGACTCCGATCAAGTATCCATCAATAATCTCTCTATAGGTTTTCTTCCCGCTGTCGGATACGCGCGGATGTAGCGGCGACTCTCTGTAACCACTGTGTACAAAATGCTCGTGCAGAACGTTTGGCCCATCGATATCGAAAAAGATCTTCCAATTGCAGTTCGTAACTGCCCTGGGCACTATCGGGTGCCCGGAAGTATCAGTGGCTACAGCAATCTGCTCAAAGTCGTAGTCCGAGAACTGGCGCGGGACAGGCGCCACATAGTCCTGAAAAGACTCCGGTTCACGCGATAGATTGACAAATACTGTGTGGAGAAAGGTCTCGCAGCCAACCTCAACCAGATCAGTGTCGAACTGCGCGACCGATTGAAGATTGCCCTCGGGCGTTCCATCCCAATACGGAGTTTCCAACAGCTTCCCGTCGAGGTCGTATACCCATCCATGAAAAGGCGTTTCTATTCGTTCAAGTCCATGCGCAGGCTGTAGCACGGCAAGACACCCGTCATAGGGCACTACATTGTGAAACACCCTCAATCTCTCATCCAGTCCACGAACTGCCAACAAGGGCATGCCGCAGAGATCAAAAGGCAGCGCCTGTCCCGGCTCGGCTACATCGAAATCAAACAATACCGGCACCCAATGCTTACTAAAGATGTTTTCGCGCTCAGCGTCGTAGAATTCCTTGCCGTAATACGTCTCTGCCGGCAAAGTCCGTGCCTCTTCTATAGGGGCATTGATTCTCAGGAGTTGTTCACGAGAGATTATTCTGTTGTCTCGACTCAATTGGTTTACCTTTTTGGTTGGCATCTTTTGTTCCGCGATGCCCTAATCCACATCCAACTTCTTGAGACGCGCGCGCAGTGCTCCGAGATCGATGAATTCTCCATCGACGATCACTTCACCGATCTTTCGCGTGTTGCGAATTTCCGTTAGTGGATCTGCTGCGAGCAGCACTAGGTCCGCGGTCTTTCCGGGCTCAATGGTTCCCACATTCTCCAGACCCAGATGTGCGGTAGCGTCCCCGGTCGCGGACGCAATCGCTTCCGTCGGTGTCAGGCCCGCTTCGACCAGCAGTTCGAGTTCATCATGCAAGCTGAATCCCGGCCAGACCCATGGCGTTCCGTCGGGAAAAGACGCATCCGTGCCGGCCAGTATCGGCACTCCTGCCTTGTGAAACCTGCCTATGAGGTTTACGAACAGCTCGAAGTGCCGGGCCATCTCTGCGAGATCCGCCTCGGTAAAAGCCTGGCCGAGTACGTGCGTCTCCGCTGATTCCCGCCAGGATTCAATAATACGGTTCGGTACCAGTCGCATAGCGTGGTCGTCGATCAGGCGACGGCCGCGAGACACCGGGTCGGACGCCCGTAACCGAGGGTCCTGCACAATAAACGTCGGCACAATTGCGACGCCGCTCGTGAGCAATGACTGCGCCAGGACGTCGGCTTTTTCACTTTCGAACGAATCCAGAAGACGCCTCATGAAGCCCACACCGAGCGCCTGCGCATACAGAGCCTCGACATCGCCACTCTCGGTTGCGTCACGCATCATCTTAAGCAATTCTGTTCGAAGCCGCTCTTCCTCCTTCGCGCACGCCAGCAACAATCCGCCAAAAAGGCTGCCCTCGTGCTCGACCGTGCTCAGGCCGGCTTTGGCTGCCCTGGCTGCAGACACGGCCGTCGGAATGTGTCCTGCGATCCGAAGGCCGGCCTTGTCAGCTTCGCCGGCAACCAGATGGAATTCTTCGTCAGAAAGAAAATCCCGCACCTTCACGAAGTCGACATCGAGCTCCGTCAGAAGGGAAAACGCTGAAGAAACGTCCTGTGACGTTATCTGCAGGTGAGGCGAATAGCTATCGTAAGGAGAGTCGCCGTCCAGCATCGGGCCGGAGAACAGAAAACGAGGCCCATTTCCCGGGTTGCGCTTCCTTGCTTCGCGGCGGGCCAGGAGCGACCTGGTGCACTCCGCGGAGCAACCCATATCACGCAATCCGGTTACACCGGCAGCCAGGTACAGATCGAACACGGCGTCGGTCGCGAACGTGTGCGCATGCAGGTCCCAGAGTCCGGGAATCAGGAATTTGCCATGGGCCTCCACCTCCCTGATGCCACGCGGGCGTACTGCATCCGTTGGCGCCACCGTTTCGATCCATCCGTCCCGAACGACAACCGTATGGTCCCTGAGTGCCGGGCCGCCACGACCGTCGATCACCGAGACGCCGGTGAGTGCGAAAGTTCCCGGCGCGTCGCTAATTTGAGGATCATCGGGTTCGGGCATACAGCCGAAGGTGCAGATAACCGGCAGCAACAGCAGATTTCGAATCAAGCGATTGCCCATCTTCAACAGCCCCATTCAGCCGATGTAGAGGCCCTTGGGAACGCCGATGCCGCTGTTCCGGAAGAAGTCGTGGCAAACCTCGAGATCACGCACCCATTCGAAGAACAGCCCCTTGGTGCTGACGAGAGCGACCCCCGCATCGCGCAGACGCGCCAACCCATGCTCATGCCCTCCTTGAGGCGAAGCACAGGCATCGGCAACCACCGCGACCCGATATCCCTCGCCAACGAGTCCGATCGCCGACTGCAGCACGCATACGTCGGTTTCCAGGCCTGCAAGAACAGCGGTTTTCCTGCCGGTGTCGTTGACCCGTTTCAGGATGTCGGCCTGACCGGTCAAACCGAACACAACCTTGTCGAGGTCTGCGCTGGACTCGGGAATACAGCTTCGAACCCTGGCATTCGTTGGGCCGACCACTTCGATTTCTTCTGCGGTGACAACGATTGGAATACCCAACCAATCCGCCACCTTGGCCAGCCAGCAGATTCTGTCGATGACCAGTTCCGAAACATCCTCATCCAGACGTTTCAGGAACCTGTCCTGCACGTCGACAACGATAAAGACGCTGTCGTTCGCCTCCAGCAATGACGATACGGCCTGCATTTCCCGCCTCTCTATGACCCATCCGGCCTATTCTGACAATGCGCGTGTCAGACGATACATGAACTCCTGACCTTCCAAGAAGGACCTCACCCGAATACGCTCGTCGCTGGCGTGAGCCCTGTCGTCCTCTACGTCGATAAATATTCCGTTTACCCCGAACACCGGCATGCCGAGATTGCGAAGGAACCTGCCGTCCGTGCCACCGGGCCCCATGATCGGAATGACGGGCACTGCCGGCCAGATTGAACGGGAAACCTGCTCGATGATTTCGAGAACATCGTCGCGCATCGTCGCCCGTGGATGTAAGTCGATGCCTGCAACCCTTTCGATGGACACATCATCGCCAACTAGCGAACGAATCGCCTGTTCGACGCGATCACGTGAATCGTCAGGCACCAGCCGGCAGTTCACGGTCAACGTAACCCTTTGCGGCAACGCGTTTTCCGCATGTCCGCCCTGAATGACCGTCGGTGTGCAGGTTGTCCGCATCATGGCGTTGTAGAACGGGTTCCTCGCAAGGAAGTCGATCGACTCCTGATCGGGCGGCATTCGAAGGATGCCTTCCATGGCCTCTCTCAATTGCCCTGAGTTCAATTCCCCCGATCGTGCGAAGAAGGCCTCCGTCACCGGGTTCAAGCGAACGGGAAAGCGGTGCTCCCGAAGGCGTCGTATCACGTCCGAGATGGCATCGATTGCATTGTCGTCCGTCGGCATGGACGAATGACCGCCCCGGCTCGTTGTCTCGATCAAGAACGTCTGGTAGAGCTTCTCCGTCAACTGCACCTCGTTCCCGAGGCGCTCGCCACCAATCAGAACCCCACCGCCACCTTCGCTCAGTACGTATTCGGCGTCCAGCTTTTCCGGATACGAATCGAGCAGCCATTGCACACCGTTGTGCTTGCCGCCTTCTTCATCCGCGGTCAGAGCCAGAACGATGTCCCGCCCGGGTTCGTACCCTGCCATTCTCAACCGCATCAGGTTGGCTAGGTGTATCGCCGCCTCGTCCTTGTCGTCCGACACGCCGCGACCGTAAAAGTACCCGTCCTCTTCAGCGAAGGCGAAAGGGTCCCGACTCCACGTCTGCTCGTCTGCCTCCACGACGTCGAGATGCGCGAGCAACAAAAGCGGCTTGAGGCCGGGTTCCCGCCCGCGGTAACGCACAACAAGGTTCCCTTTTCGTGGTGCGGGGGCCAGTATTTCAACATCCTCCTCGGCAAACCCGGCCGCAAGCAATCTTTCCCGCATCGCCTCCGCGGCCGCCGTGTTGTCGCCGGTACTGTCAGTCGTGTCCGTCTCGACCAGTTCCTTGAAAATGTCCCTGGCGAGCACCTCGTGCGGCTCGAGGCCAGCCGCCGTGACTTCGCCTGTTACGGCCGGCGCCCCGACGATGGCGACCATGACCAGGGCCAGTCGGAAGCCGGTCGCGAATACTGCAAATGCCTTCATCTCAAGTTTCATGATCTCCACTCGCTGAAGTGCTCCCCATCACGGCTCCGTCGGTGCCGGCAAATGCCGTACCCGTCGCAAGATCACCGCAACCAGAACCAGGGCCATGCAACACAGTGGCAGAGCCGATACGACGATCGCCGCATCTACCCTGTCGCGTGCGAAGGCAAACCCCTCCAGCGCCGCGGCGATTGCCGTCGGCCCTGCGCCGAGCCCGACAAGCGCCATCACCGAGGTGACAAGCGACGCCGAGATGCCTCTCAGCCGGTTGGGCACTGCGATCGATACGAAAGCGAACGTGGTCGCGCTCGCCGCAACAACCGCCGTCACCCATATCGCCGTAGCCACATAGACCAGCCAGATGGAACCCAATGCGAACATCGGGGTGGCTACCGTCGCCGCGCCGATGGCCAAGGCGATTACCAGCAACGGCCCGGCCAGCCCTCTTCGCTTTACCCAAAGGTCGGTCAACCTGCCGGCGAGCGGCCCACCGAGGGTACCGGCAATGGCCACGATTGCGCCCAGCATCAGGCCAATCTCTGTCGAACCGAGTTCGTACAAACGCGACAGCAGCCGCGGCAGCCATGCGTAAATGCCATTGTCCGCAACCGCGATCGCCGTTGCCTGGAATATCAGGAGAACCAGAATCGTGGCCAGCGGCTGAGACGAAAAAAGCTCGCGCATCGACCGGCTCATCCGATAGTGCTGATCCGCCGTTCGCCGTTCCGGCTCGCCGATGGAGGCCAGTAGCAGCGGCAGGATGAAACCGGGAAGGGCGAGTACGAAGAACACCTGGCGCCAGGGCGACATCTCCGCAAGAAACGGCGCCACCGCGAGCGCCCCGGTTCGAGCAAGATCGAGTGCTATGCCGCCAACGGCATACGCTGAGCTGAAGCCTGCATTGACCCCCATGAAAAAGATGCCAACCGCGAGCCCACGGCGGTTTTCCGGAAACCTGTCGCCAATCAGCGACACGGCAGCGGGCATGAGAGCCGCCTCGCCTAGCCCGACCAGCATTCGCGCCGCGAAAAGCCAGGCAAACGTTGGCGCCAAACCGCACATCAGCGTACCCATGCTCCACAGGATCGCGCCGCTGCCGAGCAGCAGGACGCGACTGCCGCGATCGGCCAGCAATCCCATGGGAATCACCATCAGACCGTAAACGAGAGCGAATGGCGGACCTTGTAGCAGGCTGGCCTGGGTGTCGGTCAGGCCGAATTCCAGGCCGATCGGATCGATCAGGATGTTGATGACCAGCCGATGTATGTAGCCGACCAGTGGAATCGCGAACAGCACGAAATAGAGCCACATGTCGCGCCACCATTCCCGGCTCGAACCCCGATTCGCGTCTCGCCCGGTCGAGATGTCGTTCATCCCGGCCTGAGCGCCTTGCGTCTGGCGGCACGAGCCGAAGGGCATCCAGTCGAATCAGGTGAATTCACTATCCGCATTCACCCGTCGGGAGCGCCTGGATTCGGCTGAAGTTCGGTCTTGAGAACCTGCAGGTTTCTGTCGCGCCACTCGTCAATGTCCTCCATCGACACTCGGCCATAGGCTTCATCGCAGGCCCGAACGACTTCGTCTTGCAGATTTCGGTCGAGTGCCGGTGCACTCAGGCGAGAGTACGGCTGCGACAGAGTGTCGCCGAAACTCCGGAAAAACGCCCGCATCCCCCCGCGACCGCCTGCCGCGTGATAGGTAAGGAAAGGCCCCATGAAAGCCCAGCGCAATCCCGGCCCGCGGCAGACCGCTTTATCGATCTGATCCACGCTCGCCTCGCCTGCCGCGACCATGTGCAGGGCTTCACGAAAAAGCGCCTCCTGGAGCCTGTTGGCAACGAACCCGATGTTCTGTGAATGGCAGACAATCGCTTCTTTGCCCATGTCTCGGTAGAACGCGGCAAGCCAATCGATGACCTCTGCAGACGTATGACGACCTCCCGCAACTTCGACCAGGGGAATCAGGTATACGGGATTGAAGGGATGGCCAACCGCCAGTCGCGAAGGGGCAATGCAACGCGCCTGCAGATCGGTCATCGACAACCCGGAGGTCGACGAAGCGATCACGACGTCCGCGGGCGCCACGGCACATAAGCGGGCTAACAGCGACCGCTTGACAGCTATGTCTTCCGGGCCGCTTTCCTGCACAAAATCAGCGCCCGACGCCGCTTCTTCACAACTCCCGGCGAATGCGACATTCTTCAGCAGCGCCGCTTGTCGCACCGGCTCAACCTGCAGCCTGGCCAGTGCGTTGCGAACCTGGTTTCGAAGCCTGTCGCGCCAGCCTCGGGCCGGATCCCAGGCTATGACCTCGAATCCTGCCAGCAAGTACTGGGTTACCCACCCCGAGCCGATCAATCCCGCTCCGATGATGGCGACTTTGCTCAAGGATTCGTGGTCACGCGGTGCAGGCATCGGTATCGTACGTCACAACGCCCGTAACATCAGGTGACGGACTCGATCACGAATTCGGTATCCGGGTCCAACGGGAAGATCGGGCGCCTTACGTACTGAAAATCCAGCTCGCTGTAATCGGAGGTGCAGGCGCCGGACCCCGCACAGGGCATGTACGCCGCTGCCATCGATTCAAACGCCGCACGCCAGTGCACGCGGCTCTTGAGGGCAACAAACCGCTTGCCGCCGGGGTCGATGCCGAAGGGTCTGAAACAGGCAATGTCGTAGGGCTCCATCGGCATCGACACCACGACAACGTCGACGGAATCGGAGCTGATCACCGCGCTCGGCCCCATCTCGATCAGGAGGCCTGAGCGCTCGTCGTCGCGTGCCAGCGCCCGCCCGTCCGACAGGCAGGTGACGACTCCCGCAAACGTGAATGGTTCCCCGCCGCCCGCCCCGTCGGGTTCAGGGAACTGAACGGCAACGCGCTGGTGCAGCCCGGCCCGTTGCGCCGCAGCGACGGCGTCCGGGTCGAACATCGCGAAAAAAACCACATCGGTGAGGCCTTGCCGGACGATCTCCCGCAACACCGTCGCGTGGCGCATGGACCCGCCGGATGCGGCATTGTCGTAGTGGTCGAGCAGGAACACCGGCTTGTCGAGATCCGCTTTCGCACCCAGATTTCCCGCTCGGGAAACCGAGGTTTTCAGGGGCTCGATTTCGAAGACGAAGTTGGATCGCTCGGCCCAGGCCTCGTGGAGCAGTTCGTCTCTTAACTCTGTCGCCAGGTTCTGATCCCCGTCGGTCACGACAACGGCGCTCAGGCCGGCAAAACGCGTGTCGGCGTGCGGAAATCCCGTGAACAGGCTCGCATCGAGTGCCCCCCATTCGGCAATCTGCCTGCACCTGCGCTGCAAGCCCCTGTTGGGTTCGTCGAAACTGCTCTGCGCCATCACGTGGGGCAACATTGGGATCGCGCCCCAGGCCAACGTCGGATTGCGCTTTCCCCGTATCGAATCGACCAGCATGCGGGCAGCGCGCAGACCGGTTTCCTTTTCATCCAAGTGCGGATAGGTCTGGTACCCGCAAAGGATGTCGATGCGCGAAACCATTTCCGGGGAGACATTGGCGTGCATGTCCAGAGAAACCGCGACCGGCGATGTCGCATCGATCTCCCTGATCCTTCTCAGCAGTTCACCTTCCCCGTCGTCATGGGTCTCGGTGACCATTGCGCCATGAAGATCGAGCAGGATTCCGTCGAACCCGCCCCGGCTCACCGCCTCGCAAATGCGTCCCGCCAACTCCTCGTATGCCTCGTCCTGGACAGGCCCGCTGGGCCAGGCATCGGCGGCAACCGGTACTTCGACTCGCACACCGGCCACCGCGGCAATATCCAGACAGCCCCCGATGGCCGTACCGGTACCGGAGTAGAATCCGATAGCCTCTTCGCCCACGAGCAGGCTTCCGTCCGCATGGAAGCGTTCGATCGGCGTTGGCACCGGAGAAAACGTATTCGTCTCATGCTTCATTGTCGCCAGCAGGAGTTTCATGTTGTTTTGCGGGCGTGCGGTGCTGCCGGCCGTTCGAGATTAAGAAGCTCACGGGTTTCGCCGGCATCGAGTACCCGGCTCCCGAGCGTTTCGACGAGGCCCGCCGCTTTCTCTACCAGACCTGCATTGGTGGCCAGTACCCCGCGCTCCAGATAGAGGTTGTCCTCCAGGCCGACTCTTGCGTGGCCGCCCAGCAGTACGGCCTGCGCAACCATTGGAATCTGCATCGGCCCCACCCCGAATCCTGCCCATATTGAGCCCGGCGGCAGTGAATCGCGCATGGCCTTCATCACGTCCGGCGTCGCAGGAGCACCATGCGCAACTCCAAGGCAAAGCTGAAACAACGGCGGGCTGTCAACCAGGTTTTCGCGAATCAGTGTTTTCGCTATCTCGATGTGGCCCAGTTCGAACACTTCGATTTCCGGATGCACCGAATGCTGCCGATACGCCCTGAGTTCTTCCCGCAGCATGTTCGGCGTTGTCGCGTACACCATCTCGCCGAAATTGAGCGAGCCGCAATCGAGGGTGCCGATATCGGAGCCGAGTTCCAGGCTGTGCCGCACTCGCTCGAGCGGCCCGACGAAATCGCACTTGGGCGAGAGACTGACCTCGTCCCCGAGGTTGAACCAAAGGTCGCCACCCATGCCGCCCGTCAGGTTGAGGATCAACTGCGCGTTGCGCTCCCGTATCCGTTCGACAACCTCTCTGTAAAGCGCCGTTTCGCGCGATGGTTGGCCGCTAATCGGGTCGCGGACATGAATGTGGACGATCGCGGCACCGGCATCCGCCGCTTCCAGCGCGTCTTTGGCGATCTCCTCGGGCGTGATCGGAACGTGGGGGCTCTTGTGGGTCGTGTCTCCGGAACCGGTCAGTGCGCAGGTTATGAATACCTCCGGGTTCATCGTCAGACCTCTATACCAGCGGACTGCAACAGGTCGAAGAGGGGACGAAGCTGCTTTTCGTAGTTGCGCCACTTGCCCACCGACGATCGGTATACGGGCTGTCTCACCTGGCTGGCACTTGCTGTCATGGATGGCGCCTCGTGTTCGTGAAACCGGGACAATTGTTCCTCCCATTCCAGCCCGCAGAACTCGACCAGGCGGCGGCTCTCCCGCTCCGTTTCGTTCACCAGCGTTTCGTAACCGACTTCGTGCATCCTGCCCGGAAACACGGATCTCCAATGCTGCATCAGTTTCCAATAGGCAATGAAGTACCTCCCCAGATCGTCGAGACTGTAGGAAAACGGGTAAGCGCGCTGAAACAGGGTCTTGAACACCGCATAGCAGGTATCCATGGGATCGCGCGTGACGTGGACGATCTTCGCTTGCGGCACCGCCAGGCAGATTAGCCCGATGTTCAGGTAGTTGAAGGGAAGCTTGTCGATGAAGTGCGGTGTGTCGCCCGTGATCCCGCGGGTGCTCTCGATATAGGACTCGCCGAGTTCCCTCATGTCGAGCATCAGCGAAGCGGGCACCATGGCGGCCTGTGCGACTTTTTTTTCCGCACTCTGCCTGTTGACCATCCGCGCCATGACCTGCGAGAAGTTCGGCAGTTCTCCGGCCGACTTGACCATCGAATGGCTGCCGATGATTCGCTCGACAAGAGTCGTACCGGTTCGGGGCATTCCGACGATGAAGATCGGCTCGGTCGAGCGGCACCCTTGCGAATCGACGCGGCGAATCCGCTCATCGTCGAACGTTGCGACGATCAGGTCGATCAACTCGAGATCCGTCTTCACGTCGTAGGTGAGGTGCTTTCTTCGCACGGCGGCGCCCCGCCTCAGATAACGGAACGACTTCTCGAAAAGCCCCAGATCCTCGCATTCCTTCGCCAGCGCATGGCACAACATCGCCTCGCCCATGTAGCTGCCCGTGCCCCGCGCGAGAACCGCCTCCATCTGCCCGACATGATTGCGTTCCCGGGTCTGTTTTCGCAGATCGGATCGGATCAGATAGGTTTCGTATTCCGTGGAGTCCAACTCGAGCGCTTCGTCACACGCCTGTTCCGCCTCGCTGAGCAGTCCCATGAATCGATAGGTCGCCGCCAGGCTGAAGCGGTGCTTCGCGTTGGTGGGTTCCCGTTCAATGGCCCGCCTGTAGAATTCAGCCGCGCGCTCATGCTCTTCAAGGCGAACATAGAGGCTCGCAACCATCGACAACTGCTCGGCAGAGCCATCGAGATCGGGTTCGGCGCGCGCGAGAATTTCGGCTGCCATGCGTTGTTCGTTCGCTGCGATGTGGCACAGGGCGAGGTGCAACCGGCGCCTGACATTGCCATTGTCCAGTTCGAGCGCTTGTTCGGCGAAGCCAATGGCTTTGGGAAAGTCCTTGGCGAGAACGGCGACCTCGCTGATTACCTGCAGCACCCCACTGTGATCGCCATACTCCCGGGCCAACTCGTCTATACGTGCCAGGACCCGCGCCGCTTTTCCCTGTCTGACGAGCTCCGACAACCGTCGCGCCATCCGGTCGGCGTTGGGCCGGGAGACCTTGCCTGACATATTCATCGATATCGGGCGAATGCCGGCGGGCCTGTAGAACGAATCGCGGATTCGTCAATCGGCCCGACACGGCTCATCGCATAAAGTAGGTCGCACTGAGCCCGACAGTTCGCGGCCGCACAAGCACCAGCCGGTTGGTCTGGGGCGATATCAGGCTCGCGGACACGGCGGCCTCCTTGTCCGTTACGTTCTTTGAGAATAGCCGAAACGTCCAGTTTTCCCGGTGATAGGCGACGTTCGCGTTCCAGATCGTATACGAGTCGAGCCGGTATTCCGCGCTGCTGCCAGGGAGCCCGTTTTCATAGTCAGACCGGTAAAACCCGTCGACGGTGAACCGCAGAGCGTTACCGGCGATCGGAACGCTATAGCTCACCGACACCGCCGCCATGTGTTTCGAATGGCCCGGCAGGCGGGTGCCGTCCGTAACCGTGGACGTGTAGATCTCTCCGTCGTCGACGAATTCCGCATCGGTGTAGGTATACCCCAGCATGTAACTCCATTGCTCTCCAGCGACGCCGCCAATCTCCAACTCCAGCCCCCGGGACCGTGCATCGGCGTTCGAGTTCCCGACACCGTCCACGCCGCTGAAAGCACCGGCAATCCTGGCCTGGGCGTTCTCCCAATCCATACTGAACAGAGCGACGCTGTATTGGGCCGCGTTGTTCGCCAGGTTGCCCTTTATGCCGATTTCCAGATTGTCCACCTGGTCTGCGGTGAATGTGTTGACGTTCGGATAGGCGCCGCCGACGGTGTCGTCCACATAGCCCACCGTCGGCAGGGCATTGACGCCGCCGTTCCGGAACCCCTGCGACCAGGTGAAGTAAACGCTCGCATCGTCGCTGATCGCATAGGACGTGTTCACCTTGAAAACACTGTCGTCCACCGTGTCCTTGGATTGCTTGGACGATCCGCCCAGCGGTGGATCGCCGCAATAGAAGCCGGCCCCGAAGCTCTCCAGGATCGTGTAGCAGGTCGGCAGAATCGAAACATTGTCATTGTCGATAGTCTGTTCGAAAACGCGCGCACCGCCAGTAATCTGCCAGGCATCGGATACGTTGAAGCTGACTTCTCCGAAGAGCGCCATCTCTTCGAATTTCGTCGTTCGGTCCTGACGGTACACCAGGTTCGGCGGGTTGGTGAGTGGAACAGGCGTTCCGAAATAGGCCTGCATTCCCGAGGCTTCGAACCAGCTTTCGAACCCTGGCATGGTCTGCATCGTGCTGAAATCCAGTTTCTGATCCAGGTAGAAACCACCGACGATCCAGTCGATGCGGTTTTCGCCGCTCGATGCCAGCCGCACCTCCTGAACGAACGATTCGTCGCTGCCGACATAGTTGGAAACGGTCGAAATGCGCGGATAGTAGAAATAGAAATACGAAAAATAGTCTTCGTATATTCCGGATGCATCCACACTCGTTTCGGTACTCAAGTCGTAATAGGAAGTGGCCGACGTCAGTGTCGCAAACCCCAGGTCTGCGGTTACTTCCATCGATGCCAGGTCGAGGCTCGACTCGAGGGGATTGGTTCCGTGCAGCCGGAGTGTGCGGTCTTCGCCCAAACTCTCCGCCTGATAGTTGTCGGTCTCGATCTCCTGGTGGTGGTACGTCAGCAACGCTTCCACGCTCTCGTTGATATCCAACAACACCGCGGCACGCACGTGGCTGACGTCGCCGTCGTTGGAATCTTCCTTCGACCCGGACCGGTCCGGGCCGCTGCCGAGGAAGTCGCCCGGATCCTCGAGCAGAAACGCCCCGTCCGCGCCCCGGTTTCCGAGCCCCACCGCATCGACGAAACCCGCCACCCGATCGTATCCCGCGGACAGCCGGAATGCGGCGCTATCGCCGATGGGAACGTTCAGCATCGCATCGACATCGTAGTTCAGGTCGTCGGCATCCGCCGTGCTCGAACCAGCGGCCCGCACCCTGGCTTCGAACCCGCTCGTATCGGGCTTTCTGGGGATGATGCGCAGTGTCCCGCCGAGTGACCCCGAACCGTACAGCGTGCCCTGCGGCCCTCTCAGAACCTCGATTCGCTCGATATCGGTCAGCTTCAGGCTATAGTAGACCGGCGTCTCGCCCACATAGGTCGAAACCGTCGGACGGGCCAGGTTCGGTATCTCGCCGGCGCCGCTCTGTTGCTCGGCCGACAGGCCCCGCATGACCAGCGTGCTGTTGTTGCCCGCCTCCCGCAGGCCGACATCGTTGAAACTGAGCCCGGGTACGTGACGCACGAACTCCCCGAGCGCGGTGATCTCGCGCTGCTCGAGGCTGTCTCCGGCATACGCCGAAATGTTGTACGGCACATCCTGGACGGTCGTTGCACGGCGGGTCGCCGTGACCACGATCTCCTCCAGTTCCTGAGCGGCTGCGGAATGAGAACCTGCCAGCGCCGCGGAGACCGCGGCGGCAATGGCGGTGGTTTGAAATCTGCGCTTTCCCGATGTATTCCTTTGCATTTGCCCCTTCCTCCAGACGACCGGAACTGCACTCTCGCAACAGGCTGCGGCTCCCTCCGGCAACCCAAAGGTAGTGTATTGCAAAACTGGATGCAATTGGCTTAAGTTGCTATACCACGGCTAATTTGTTCTCGCGCTGGAAGGCGCGAGTTTTGTGGGGTGGAGGGTGTTTTCCGTCATTCTCAGATAGTCGAAAACGAGGCGGGGCTTACGGTTGAGCCTGCGCACGGCGGCGGCGACGCAGTGGGATTTGGAGCGTATGACGCCGATGGCGAAGCGTCGCAGGCGGGTGGTGTTCTCGGGGCCGTGTCCGGTTCGGATGCGGCAGCGGTCCTCGTCCCAGCAGCAGTCGAGGATGTGATGGGTGGCCTCGACGGTCCAGTGGCCGCGGTTTAGCGCGAGCAGGCGCTCGGCGCTGGCGGTGTTGGGGGAATGGCTGGTGATGCCGTAGGCGTATTCGACGGTTTGCTTGCCGGTGGTTTTGGCGGTGACGGTGCGTTCGACGAGGAAGGCTTGGCCGACCTGGGGGAAGGCGAGGTAATCGTTGAGTGTCGCGGTGGTCCAGATGGCGCGGCTTTCGATGCGCCCGTGGCGAAGCTGGGTTTGTTCCTGGAAGTCGGGTTTGCCGCGTTTTCGGAAGTGCACCTCGAGGTCGGCCAAAAGGTTGGGTCGATTGCCCTTGACGGCGAACAGGTAGTGCGCGCCGCGGCCGATGAGGAAGTCGGCGAGCTCGGTCTGGGTGAGCAGGGCATCGGCGGTGAAGGTTTTGCCGGCGAGGTCGAGTTCGAGGGCCTCGAGCATGGGGATGACGGTGCCGATCTCGTTGGTGCGCTTGGACTCCTCGCCGGCGCCGACGGGCAGGCGGCCTACTTTTTTTGGGTGTGGGTGGTCTGGGAGCGGTGGCCGACGGCGCTCAGGATGTGGGTTTGGCAGGGGCCGTCCTGATCCTCGTGGATGGCGTTGCACAAGGTCTTGCCGTCGATGGCCAGGACCTCGTCGTCGGCGCCGTGGGCATCGTTCCAGCGCTGCAGGGCGCGGTCGAGTTGGGCGGGGTCGACGCGCACGAGCACGTTGCGGATGATGGACTCGCTGGGCACGGCGTAGAGCCCGTCGTAGCGTCGGCAGCGGAAGCGCTCGCGGGCGCGCTGGGTCAGGTCGTCGGCCCACTCGGCCATGGCCTTGTAGCCGCGCATGCCGCACAGGGTGGCGGCGGTGGCGATGGCGAGCACGGTGGGCAGGGGATGGCGCCGCCCCTGGCGGCGGCGGGGGTCGTCGATGTCGGCGAAGAACAGCGGCAGGGCGCGCATGGTGTCGGCGGGGAGCATGATTCTCGGTCCTCCGTGGCGGTCGATGGGGTCGAGCGCGGGCTGGGACAACCGCGCTCGGGCGTTCCGGCTCAGGGGGCGCGCGAAGACCAGCTTCGGGGTCGTGGGGGTGGCGCTGTAGCCGCCGTGGACGCGGCGGTAACCGCGCGTGTGCCCGAGGCACAACCAGTTCGATGCGCGGTAGATCGTGCCTCGGAAGCGCGACGGATCCACGAACGTCTCCAGCAGCAGCAGCGGATGGCCGAAGCGTTTCGGCCAGTCCGAGACCAGGCGCCGTTCGCACAGCGACAGCAGCCGCGAGGCCAGGTTGGGCCGATGCCAGCCGGGCAGGATCAGAAAGCGGCTGTTATCGGTGACCAGATGCAACCGGTCGTACTGCACCCGGAAGTCCCAGCCGATCCAGGCGTCCCGCGCCCGGCATTTCAACGCCGGCGCGGAAAAGCCGATCAGCGCCACCCACTCGCGCCGCCAGCGCGCCGCGTACCACAGCGTCTCGCCGATCTTGGGCAAGGCGCCCAGATAATGATGCGCTTGCATCAGGCGCTGATAACGCCCCTCGTCGGCAGCCGCGACCGGCTCGACGACCACCTCGCGCAAGTCCATACGGCCCCGGAGTGTCGAATGAAAACGCGCCCTTTTTACCCCATCCGGGCCGCCAAGTCCAGTATTGGGCCTAACCTGTTGTTCCGGCGGAAATTCTTAGAGAGGGTGAATTCGCCCTGGTTGCTATACCATGGTAAGTATTTCTAACGGACTGACGAGGCGTTGCCTCAGGCCAACAAGGGGGCGGTCGTCGGCTTGATAGTTGACTGATTTGTAGACTCGATCCGCGAACAAGAGGTCTGGCACGGATATAGATGCACACGGAGAAGCGCCTGCTTCCGCTCAACGCCCTGCGCGCCTTCGAGGCGGCCGGGCGCCACCTGCACATGCGGCGCGCCGCGGAAGAACTGTGCGTAAGCCATAGCGCCATCAGCCAACAGGTGCGAAAGCTCGAATCGATGCTGGAGGTGCCGTTGTTCGAGCGCTCCAACCGGGGACTGCTGTTGACCGCGGCCGGCAGCCGATTGCTTCATGACCTGACGACGGCCCTCGACAGCCTCGTCAGGGCGACCACGAGTGTCGCTCGCGACAGCAAGGCGGCAGAGTTGCACGTTGCCTGCGCCACCGGCGTCGCCACGAATTGGCTGGTGCCCCATCTAAACGACTTCCTGCGCAGCTACCAAGCCTACGACGTCCGGCTGGATCCCATTGCCGTGTATCCCAAGGAGGTGCCGAGCGACGTCGATCTGGCCATCACATACGGCAAGCCGCCGGTCAGCGAGGATCGCATCACACGACTTTCGGGGTCGCAATTGCTGCCGATCTGCAGCCCCGACCTGATGAGCGAAATGGACCGGAGCAGGTCCATCCTCGACCAGTTGTCCAGGCTCACCCTGCTGCACGCGGACGATGGCAGCGAGTGGCAGCAATGGTTTCGAAATGCCGCCGCCGAGGGTTTGTGCGGCCGCAGGAACCTGTACCTGAATACCGGTTATCACCTGATACTCGATTGCATTCGCCGCGGGCTCGGCATCGGGCTGATTGCAAAGCGGTTTATCGAACAGGAAATTGCGGTCGGCAGCTTAATCGTTCTCCAGAAAGAGACTCTTTTCGAACCCGGGTATTACTACGTAGTGCGGCCGGCTGATGAGCCCTACCGCAGCCAGGCGGGCCGGGACTTCGAGCAGTGGGTGTACAAGCGCTGGAACCAGTTGGGTTAACCCCAAATCAGGACCACATCACGATGTCGATTGTCTCGGATGCGCGAAGCCGCCGGCAATGGGGAGCAGTTTCGCCTCGGCGGCACTGCAACTCGAGAAAAGGCCGCGCCGGGTCAGGACAAGCCCGTCGTCTCCTACGCTACACTTGCAGCAGCGACGGAGGCGAGCCCATGACCCCTGAAGAGATCCTTGCCCGCGCGGCGAAGGCGCTCACGCAGGCACAGCGCGAGCACTATTTCGAGTACGGCTACCTGGGCGCGCCGGCACTGGTCGGCGCGGCCTGGCTCGCGCGGCTCAACGAACGCACCGCGCACTACGTCGAGGAGAGCCGCCACGCCAACGGCGACAAGCGCTTCGACCTCGAACCGGTCCACAAGCCGGACGCGCCCCGCATCCGGCGCCTCAACTCGCCCGTCGACGTGGACGAACTCTACTGGGAGTTCGCGTCCATCGGCCCCTTCGTCGATGTCGCCGAGGACCTCCTCGGACCGGACCTCAAGTTCCACCACTCGAAACTGAACTTTAAGTGGAGCGGCGGCGGAGAGGAGGTCAAGTGGCACCAGGACATCCAGTTCTGGCCACACACGAACTACGACGTGCTGACGATCGGCGTGTACCTCGAAGACGTGGACGAGCGCATGGCGCCCATGGGCGTGATTCCGAAAAGTCACCAGGGGCCGCTCTACGATCTCTACGATCGCGATCGCAACTGGACCGGCAACATCCGCGAAGAGGACCTGCCGCGCATCGACGCTGCCAGCGCTGGCTACATCGCCGGACCCGCCGGTACCGTGACCGTGCACAACTGCCGCTCGATCCACGGTTCCCCGCCGAACTGGAGCGACCGCCCCCGGCCCCTGCTCCTGTGTACCTACGCCGCGGCGGACGCCATCGCCATCACGAACCTGGTCTCGATGGCACCGCACGGCAACGAGTTGGTGCGCGGCACGCCGGCGCGCTGTGCCCGCTGCGACCCGAGGCCGTGCCCGATGCCGCCGGACTGGTCCCGCACCGGATACAAGTCGATCTTCCAGCACCAGCAGCGGGAAGCCGCCGGCTGAGCGGGAGCATCCTCCACGGCCGGCGGCTGGCAACCCAGGGCCATTGCCAGCACCGCGCCCGGTACCGTGTACCGAAAAAACCCGGCCATCCACCCGATCATCCCTTTACTTCCCCGGTGCCGATGCGACGCGCACCCGTTGCGGAGCGCAAGCGCGCCGCGCCCCATGGCTGCCGGCACGGCCACCCTTCCTCAACAGAGTCCGTCCTATACGGGCCATGGCATCGCCACCCCCTCACTCGAACGGCTTCAGCATCTCGACCAGGAACCGCTTCTTCAACTCCATGTTGTACTCGCCCGTCTTGCCCATGGCCCCGTGCCCCGTATTGGGGTAGACCATCATCCGGTGCTGCTTGCCGAGGCGGATGAGGTGCTCGGACATCTGGAACAGGTCCGCCTGGGTGCCGGTATCGTTGATGCCGCCCGTCTGCAGGAGTTCGCCCTCGAGCAGCGGCGCGAGCGCCATGGCGTCCGCGGCATCGTAGGCCGCCTTGTTTTCCTGGGGCATACCGAGATAGACCTCGTAGAGAGTGAAGCGCCGGGAACTGTAGCCGGGCACCTCGCTGATGCCCACCTTGTACAGGTCCGGCGCCTGGGTCATGGCGCGGAAGGCGTAGTGGCCGCCCCAGGATGCGCCCATCACGCCGACGCGGTCGAGGTCCAGGTACGGCAGCCGCTCGCCGAGCTGCCGGATGGCGCCGGCGTGGTCGTCGATCTCGAACTGGCCCCAGTTCATGTAGATGGTGTCGTGAAACGCCTTGGAACGTTCCGGCGTGCCCCGGCCATCGAGTACCACCACCAGAATGCCGAGCTGGGCGAGGGCTCGAGGGAAATTGACCGTGCGCCCCACAATTGCCCCGAATGGGCCGAGATCGTCACCGAAGTCCATCGGCCGCCAGACGGTCTGCGGCCCGGCGTAGATGTACTCCACCACCGGGTATTTCTTCTCCGCATCGAAATCGTTGGGGAAATAGATCGTCACCCACAGGTCCGTCTCGCCGTCCGCCGCCTTGACCACGTGCTCTTCGGGCGCCACCCAGCCGAACGCCTCGAAGCGGCCGGTGTCGGCCTCGCCGAGTACGCGAATCAGGCTGCCGTCGGTGCGCCGCAGTTCCGTGCGCGGCGGCACATCGACGTTCGAGAAGGCATCGACGAAATACTCCGCCGACGGAGAGATGCTGGCGCTGTGCTGGCCCTTGCCCTCGGTGAGTTGCGCAAATCCCCGACCGTCGAGGCCGACCCGGTAGAGGTGCGTGTCGTAGGGCCGGGACTGGTCCCCGTGCCCGGTGAAATACACCCAGCCGTTCTCCTGGTCGACGCGCACCACGTCCTTGACGGGCCAATCGCCGCTGGTGAGTTGCCTCACGAGCCGGCCGTTCAGGTCGTAATGGTAGAGGTGATCCCAGCCGCTGCGCTCGGAATTCCAGATGAACCCCGAGCCGTCCGGCAGCAGAAAAAAGCCGGTCTCCGTTGCCCAGATCGCCTCGTGATGGTTGGTCAGGAAGGTTTCGGACGATTCCGTCATGACCGTGCGCACCTCCCGCGTCACCGCATCGACCGCGAGCAGCTCCACGCTGGAGAGCACACGGTTGTAGCGGGCGACGATCAGCTCCGAGCCGTCCGGCAGCCAGGTGAGCACGCGCAGGTAGCGGTCCGTGTTGTCGCCCATGTCCACGTGCCTCGGCTCCCGGGCGTGAATATCGAGCAGATACAGTTCCGAGCGATACAGGTTGGCGCCCGCCGGAATGGTGATGACTTCCCGAACCTCTTCCAGCGGCTTCAGCCACTTGATGGTGGGAATGGTGGGCATGCCGTCCGCATGCTGCCTGATCACGGCGATCTGCTCGCTGCTCGGCGACCAGGGCTGCCACAGCGCCGCTTCCACATCCCAGAAGACCGCATCGGTGCCGTCGTCGGTGACCGGCACTTCCTGGCCGTCGATGGTAGCGCGCAGGGCCAGGTTGTTGTGCCGGACCGTGGCGATCCACTTGCCGTCCGGCGAGACCGCTTCCGGAGACGGAAAGGGGCCGAGACCCTGAAAGCGTTCCCGCGGGTAGGTCCCGGGCACCGCGCGCTCGGCCTCGCTCTTGACGAGTTCGATGGAAAACGACGACGGCGGAAGCTGCCTGGTGACCTCGTAGGTGCCGAGATCGAGGGTGAAGTTCGCGCCCTCCAGCGTGAAGGCGGCCGTACCGGGGCCAACCATCTGGAACCGGGCGAACGGCACGCCGGCACCCGCCGGTTCGTGGCCCAGCGCTTCGGTGAGCGCAACGCGCAAGCGGGCAGTGTCGAAGAGCGGTGCAACGGTGTTTTCCGCCGGATCGACCCTGAGGATGCTGCGGTCGTTCGGGCCGCCCTCTTCGTGCCAGAACGTCGTTCCGTCCGGCAGCCAGTTCGCCGCGACACGGCCGCCGTCGATCAGATCCTGGTAGTAGAGATACCGCTGGTAGGCGGCTTCGCGGTCGTCCGGGATGCCGCCGGCCGTGGCCGCGGCAGCCATCGATGCGCAGAACAGGTAGATTGCAGGTTTGACCATGATCGTCGGTCCATGTTTGCCCGGTGGATTCGGTATGACGCATGCCGTCACCCGTCCCGCAGCCGCGGGCAATCCGGCGCTCCCCCGGCAGGCGGGTTTAGCCCGCATATCTCACCAACTTCCTGCTGCGGACGCCGATGCACTCGCCCCACGTGCCCGTGCTCCCTCCGGGCGCCTTGACGTACTGTCAAGTACGCCGGCGGCCCCTCCGGTCCGCGCGGACCCGTGGGGCGGCGCCTCGACGCCCTCGCGACGAAAGTTGGTGAGATATGCGGGTTAGAGGTATTCGGCGAGTTCTTCGGGACTGGATTTGCCCGTCAGCACATAGACATACATGGGCAGCAGCGCCATGCGCGCGTCCAGCGTTTCGTTGTAGCCGATGGTGTAGTACCCCACCTGGTGAAAATAGGTGACGCGGGCGCGAATGAAGGCTTCGTCCTCACCGTAGCCGAAGTCGAGGAAGATTCGCTTGATGTAGGCGATGCGTTCCTCGTCCACCGCCTTGACCACCGCAGAGACCTCCTCGGACGTTCGCGCCCAGTCACGCATCGCCGACTCCAGGGCGGGATGAAATTCCGACTCGTCGATCCACAGGTGCACCAGCCGCACGAATTCGTCCATGCCGGTTGCCCCGTCGCTGCCGACCAGACGGTTGAACATCTCGTGGCTCCGCCCCTGCCAGCGGGCCAGCAGTGCCTGCAACAGGTGGTTGCGGTCGCGGAAATGCCAATAGAAGCTGCCGCGGGTAACCTTCAGGTCGGCCGCGAGCGGGCCGATCTTCACCGCATCGATACCGCCGTCGACCAGGCGAGCCTGCGCGGCGTTCAGCCAGTCTTCCGGGCGGAGTCGGGTTACCGTGCGCAGCCCCCGCTCGTCGAATCGCTCACCCCGGCCAGGGGTTACGGCTTGCGATTCACTCATGGCTGGCTTCATCCATTGGGACAGTCACGCTGGTTCCATTGCGACAATCACATAGTTCCCGACGCAGCGCAAAGCACCCGCCCTCAATACGCCGCCCGGCCAACGGGCAATTGTGGTCAAGCGGTCGAGCGAGCGTCATTGGCCATGGGTATATTGCAGACCGCTGTCACTGACTTGAGACGGGAGCCTCGGCAGTGAACCCGTCCGACCGCTCAGGCGCCACTGGCAGCAGCACGCCAACGTGGAGAATGCTCATGAAATTTCTTCCGATCTTGCTTGCACTTTGCCTGTCCGCCCTGGCCCATGCAGGCGACACCGTCCGCCCGAAATACGCCATCGACCTTTCCGACCCTTATTCCACCGACAGCGTTGCAACCTATGCTGGCGACCGTGCGGCGGTGCACGCCTACATTGATGCCGAGATCGAGGCGCATACGGCGGCACTACAGCGCTGGATGCGCCAGCCGTCTATCAGCGCGCAGAACGTCGGCGTACTCGGCATGGCGGAGATGGTGCGGGGCGACTTCGAGGCACTCGGCTTCGCGGAGGCGGAACTGGTGGAAACCGGGGGGCATCCCGGCGTCTGGGGCTTCTACGATGCCGGCGCGGACAGGACGCTCATGGTCTACATGATGTACGACGTGCAGCCTGTGAACCCCGAAGACTGGCGCTCCCCGCCCTTCGCCGCCGAGATCGTCGATGTGCCCGAAGGCCGGGCGATCATGGCCCGGGGCGCTACCAACCAGAAAGGCCCGCAGCGGGCCTTCCTCAACGCCGTGGAGTCAATCCTGGCCGTGGACGGGGAACTGCCGGTGAACCTCATGATCACCGCGGAAGGCGAGGAGGAACTCGGATCGCCCCACTACCCGGAAATCGTCGACCGCTATGAAGACCGCCTGCGGCAGGCGGACGGCGTCATCTTCCCCATGTCGGGGCAGGACCCCTCCGGACAGACCGGTGTGGTGCTCGGCGTGAAGGGCATCATCTATTGGGAACTCGAATCCAGGGGCGGCGCCTGGGGCGGCCCCACCGAGGCCGAAATTCACGGCTCCTACAAGGCGATCGCCGACTCGCCGGTGCTGCGCCTGGCAAGGGCCATCTCGTCGCTGGTGAGCGAAGACGGCAATACGATCCTGGTCGATGGCTACTACGACGGCGTGCGTCCGCCCACTGCCGAGGAACAATCGCTGATCGCCGGTTATCTCGAGCAGCAGGACGAGGCCATGCTCAGGCAACTGTTCGGCGTCGAGCGCTGGATCGACGGCATGGAAGGCGTCGATGTGCTCCACGAACTCATCTACACGCCTACGATGAATGTCGACGGCATCTGGGCCGGCTACTCCGGCGAGGGTGTAAAGACCATTCTGCCGCACATGGCTACGGCGAAGATGGACTCGCGGCTGCCGGTAGGCATCGATCCGCAGGAAGCCCTGACAAAGATCCGCGCGCACCTCGACGCACAAGGGTTCGAGGATGTCCAGATGGATGTGCTCGCCGCCTACCCCGCCTCGCAGACCTCGGTAAACACCAGCCTCGTCCAGGCAGCGATCGGCGTCTACAAGCGCTACGGCGATGCGCCTACGGTCAATCCGCGCATCGCCGGCAGCGCGCCGTTCTACCAGTTCACGGAACGGCTCGGATTGCCGATGATCCCGTTCGGTCTCGGCCACGGTCGCGGCGCCCACGCTCCGAACGAGATCTACGTCATCGAGTCGAACGGCGAAGTCGCCGGGCTCGCCGAAATAGAAAAAGCCTACGCGGATTTTCTGTACGCGTTTGCGGCTGACCGGCGCACCCCGAACCCGGGCCGGTAAACACTCCGGGCATTGGGGGATTTGCCGCACCCGCGTCTATATGGAAGTGAACCGCGGCAAACTTCCGCGGCCGCAGATTCAGGGAGGCAGATGATGCAACGGTCGGTCAAGCAAATCCGGGATCCGCAACAGGTTTACCTTTCTACTTTTTCGCGCCTTGCATTGGGCGCACCCCTGGCGGCGCTGCTGGCGCTACCCGGCCTGTGGCTGGCTCCGGTGACACCCGCTTCCGCCGAGACGGCCGATGAGGGCCTGGTGGAAGAGATCCTGGTTACCGCCCGCCACCGGGAGCAGGATGTGCAGGATGTCGGCGTTTCCGTGAAAGCCTTCAGCCAGGACGACATCGATCAACTCGGCATTACCGACCTGAACGGGCTGACCCGGCTCACGCCCAGCCTGAACATTCAGGAGCGCGGCCCGAACCGGAACGAGATGAACATCCGCGGCGTGACCAATTTCCTGGTCACCCAGGACCTGGTGCCCTCCTCTCGGCCCGTGGGCATCTATCTCGACAATACGCCGGTGAATACCCTGGGCGGCGCCCAGTTCGACATTCGCTATTTCGACCTGCAACGCATCGAGATCCTGCGGGGGCCCCAAGGCACCCTGTTCGGTGAGGGATCGAGCGCGGGCGCCGTGCGTTACTTTACCGAGGACCCCAGCCTCACCGAGCTTGAGGGGCGCTTCGAAATCGAACATGCAACGGCAGGCCAGGGCGGTTCCGATGTCAGTGCCAAGGCAGCGGTTTCCATACCGGTCGTGGAAGACCGGCTGGGCATCCGGCTCGCCGGAGGGCGCTTCGCGGTACCCGGCTTCCTCGATGTCATAGAGGGAGACCACGATGTCAACGACCTGGAGGCCACGATGGTCCGCGCCGTGGTAATCGCCGCTCCCAACGATAGCTTGACCGCCCGGTTCATGATTCAGCACGACGACTCGGAAGTCGGATCGCTGGGGCTCTACACCGGCGATCCCGGCGACCGCAAGACCAACCTGCCGCAGAGCGACGACAAGATCGACGACGAAGCCCTGGTCGCCAACCTCAAGATCGACTGGTCGGTCGGGCCATTCGTTGCGACCTCGGTCACCAGCTATTTCGACCGGGACCGGCAACGCGCCGTGTACGACCAGATCTATTCGGCCGTGGGTTCGCTGGCGTCCCTTCCCTTCTTCGGATTCAAGGACAACTCGTTCATCAGGGACCAGATCACCTATGAACAGTTCAGCCAGGAAGTGCGGATCGTCTCCCAGTTCAACGGCCCCTTCCAGTTCACTGCCGGCGTTTTCTACCGGGATTTCGAGTTCACGACCGGCGGAATCGAGGTGACCAGCGCCGTTTACCCCCTGCTGGGTTTTCCGAGTACCGACCAGTCGGAAATCCTGCAGGCCCTGGGATTTCCGACACCGGATCCGGTCATCGTCAACGACGGCGAACAGATTTCGGCCTTTCTCGAAGCCGAATACCTCATCACGGAGCGGCTCAAGCTCATCGCCGGCGCGCGCAGCCACAATGAGGAACTCGATGTCGCTTCGCCGTCAGCCGGTCTCTTCCTGGGATTCACGCCGCTGTTGCTGCCCGCCATCTCTGAAAACGTCGACATCGACGTGATTTTGCCCAAGGCTGCCCTGGAATTCTCCGTGAACGACGATGTCCTGGTTTACGGCCAGTTCGCCTCCGGCGCCCGCAACGGCAACATCAACTCCACCGCCACCCTGGGCAGCATGGAATTGTTTGCACCGGGTTCCAGCGAAGGACTGGCGGGCTACGGCGACGACCGGACGAATACCTTTGAGTTGGGCATCAAGTCCCGCTTCGCGGATGGCCGGATAACGCTGAACGCCAGCGCCTACTACACGGACTACAAGGACCTGCAGGTCGTCGTGGCAACGCCGCCGCTGGGCTTCGGCCTGCTGTTGAATGCCAGCAAGGCGACCTCCAAGGGCGCCGAGTTCGACCTGTACGCGGAGCCCATCGACAACCTGTCGCTGTTCCTGGGCGGCAGCTATACCAAGGCCGAACTCGACGAAGAACTGGTGATCAACCAGATCACCGGTCAAACGCTGGAGAAGGGCACGTCGCTGCCGTTCGCACCGGAATTCACCCTCACGGGGGGTGCGGAAGTGCGCTGGCCGCTTACCGCCGCGAGAACCCTCTACGTCAACGGTACGTTTTCCCACACCGGCAAGTACCGCAACGGCCTGGGCGGCGCATCGACCGAATCGAAGGACTTCACCGTATTCGGGGCGGGGGCGGGCCTGCGGGCGGACGGTTGGTCACTCGACGTGCGGGTATCGAACCTGGCGGACAAGAAACACTCGGTGGCGAGCAACTTTTTCGATGCGTTCGTGATCGCCAACCTGGGTTCGATACCGCCGGGCATCACGTTCAACGAGAACTTCATGCTGCAGCCGCGCATGGTGCGGGTGGCGTTGCGCTTCAATCTCTGAACCGCGCAGGTTCGACTGGAGGCTCCTGCCGACGAGGAGGGCTACATCGTGCTGCGGGCAGCGCGCTTCGCAATGACGAGGGAGTCCTCAAGCCAGTCGAGCAGGTACTGCCCGTATCCGCGGTCGACATAGAGTTCGAAGGAATCCGCACCGACGGCCACTACCACGGCCGCCACCTGTGCGAGGCGTGTCGGGCGACAACCGTGCAAGGGAAAGCGCCCCCACCGGAAATCGAAGCCGGCGCCCGACGCCAGCACCTCGCCGGCTCCCCGGCCTTCGATTCGAAAGACCGCATACGCCGCGGACTGGTCGACTGCAATGTTGAGAAGGCCGGCAAGGCCGGTACGGCATCGCTCGATCAGGGCCGGTGCCGAAAGCTGCCGCCCTACCAGCAACCAGTGATCGGGGCCGAGCCACAAGCTTTGCGGTTCCTCGCCGGCACTGCAGAGCGGCGGCGCCAGGTCGAGGCGCTTTCCGGCTTCCTCGGAAGCCGCCCTGGAGACCCTCAGCGAGACGAGGGAACGATCGGTTGCCCTGCCGACGCGGATGCGGGTAGGGTCAGGCACGCATGCGCTCTCCGGAAGGATCATAGAAGCAGGGATCGACGATACGCGCAGGAATATTGCGGCCGTTGTCGCAGACGAGCACTTCCGCGCCCTTGCGGCCGAAGCCCCCTTCGATCAGGCCGATACCGATGGTTCTGCCCAGGGTCGGGCTGTCGCACGCGCTGGTGACGAAGCCTTCGCTCCGCCTGCCGCCACCGGCCCCTGTCACGAAGTGGGCTCCCGCCGCTAAGCTCACCTTTTGCTCGAGGGGTTCGAGGCCGACCAGTTGACGGCGGTCCGCCCGCCTGTCGTTGGGTCGTTTCAGCGACCGGGCGCCGATGAAATCGCGCCGCTTTCTGTCGATGACCGGTCCGAATCCGATATCGAGGGGGTTCGTGGTGCCATCCGTATCGACGCCTACATGCACGAACCCCTTCTCGGTTCGCAACACCATCAGTGCCTCGACCCCGATCGGTGTAACGGTGTACGGACCAGCCGCCGACCGGAGGCGGTCGAACAGCGAAGTTGCACAGTCTGCCGGAACGCTGAGTTCGTAGCTCTGCTCCCCCGAAAAACTCACGCGCTGCAGGCGATACGGCATGCCGTCCGCCAGGTGGCCGGTGGTAAAGCTCATATGCGGGAAGTTCGCGGTGGAAAGATCGATCAACCCAGGCAGCGACCGCAGGACGTCACGCGCGTCCGGGCCGGCCAGGGTCGCCACCGCCCACTGGGAAGACACGTTGCTCAGCACCAGCCGCATGTCGAAAAACTCGCACTGGTGCCACTCTTCGAGCCAGGCGGCGATGCGCCCCGCATTGCTCGAGGTGGTGTTGACGAGGAAGTGGGCCTCGCCCATCCGGACGAAGACGCCATCGTCGATAACGACACCGTTCTCGTTGAGCATCAGGCCGTAGCGCACCCGGTCGGGCTTCAGGGTAAGCACATTGTTGATGTAGATGCGGTCGAGAAAGCGCGCCGCATCCGGCCCCCTGACCTCGATCTTGCCCAGGGGCGACCCATCGAAGAAACCGACCGATTGGCGTACGGCCAATACCTCGCGGGTGATCGACGTTTCACGGCCGTCCCCATAAAAGGCCGGCCGCTTCCAGGCCCCGTAGTCATCGAAAACCGCACCTGCGGCGGCATGCCAGTCGTGGGCGGCCAGCCGTTTCGGCGGGCGGTAGAAGTCTCCGCGCCGGTTGCCGGCGATGGCGCCCATGGTCACCGGCATGAACTGCGGCCGGGCCGTGGTGGTGCCCACCTCCCCCGGGGTTCGGCCGGTCAATTGCGCGAGCAGGCTCAGGGCGCCAAGACCGCTCGTCTTGCCCTGGTCCACTGCCATGCCGGCCGTGGTGTAGCGTTTCATGTGCTCGACCGAGACATAGTTCTCGCGCACGGCCAGCTCGATGTCGGCAGCGGTCACGTCGTGCTGGAAATCCACCCATTGACGACTGGTTCGCACCGGAGCGGCAGTGCAGGGCCGGACGTTGGTGCCGTTCTCCCGGTCAAACCTGCCGCTTGCGGCACCGATAACATCCAGATCCGCGGGGCCCTTGTCCGGCACAAAGCAGTGGCGCCTTTCGTCGTATCGGAGCCTGCCGCCCGCCTGCGAGTATAGTTGCGTGGTCGGGTTCAGCCCCCCCGACATGGCGATGACGTCGCAGTCCACCTGCCGAACGTTTCCATTGGCGTCGGCGAAGCGAAAACCCTGTACGCCGAAAGATCCCTTCGCGGTCAGCGGCGTGGCGCCCGCATGCACGGCGACACCGCGTTCCCCGGCGGCATTCAGCAACGCTCGTTCAACATCGTCCCGCGTATCGACGATGGCAGACACGGCCGCACCGGCGTCATGCAAAGCGAGCAGCGAACGCCACCCGCAATCGTTGTTGACCACTCCGGCAATGCGCCGGCCGCAGTTCACCGCGTAGCGCCCGGCATACTCATGCACGGCGCCGGCCAGCATGATTCCGGGTAGGTCGTTGTTGCCGAACAGCATGGGCTGTTCGGTCGCACCCGTGGCCAGCACGATGCGTCTTGCACGCACTTTATGAAAAGTCTCCACCGGGCCGTCACTTCGGTAGGCGGCACTCCGATCATGGATCGTCACGAGGTTGTGGTCATAGCAGCCCGCGACCGTCGCATTGGCCATGAGCCGGACGTTATCCATCCCGTCCAGCTCGGCAAGGGTCGCTTCCAGCCAATCGTGCGAAGCAACGCCTTCGATCTCCATCGGATCGTGAAGCAGGGAACCGCCGAACTCCATATCCTGTTCGGCAACCAGAACATCCTCGCCGCGGCGGCCCGCTTCCAGCGCAGCCGCAAGGCCCGATGGGCCGGAACCCACAATCAGCACGTCGCAGTGACGGTTCAGGTGCCGGTAACGAGTGTCGTCCGAACCGCCCGGCAGGCGTCCGAGCCCGCCGGCGCGGCGCACCGCCCACTCGAAGGCGTGCCAATTCGGCCATTTGAACATCTTGTAGTAGAAGCCGGCCGGCCACAGGGCGCGCGTGAAATCGAGAACGCGCCCCAGATCAAAGTTGACCGACGGAAAACGGTTCTGGGATTGCGCTGCCAGCCCGTCGAGCGCCGGCATGACCGTCGCGCGTATGGACGGGATCTTTCCCGAACCCCAGTCCACGCTGAATAGCGCATTGGGTTCCTCGATGCCCGCAGACAGCACGCCGCGGGGACGATGAAACTTCAGGCTGCGGCCCATGACCTTCACGCCGTTCGCCAGCAGTGCCGAGGCCAGGGTGTCGCCCGGATGGCCGACATAGCGGCGCCCATCGAACGTGAAGGCGACGGTGCGCGTCCGGTCGATACGACCGCCCTGAGGCTTGCGAAAAGGCTGGAACGGGCTCACCCGCTGCTGTCCGCTTTCGCGTCGTCTGTACAGTCGACAACGGGGCGGGCCTCGCTGGCCCCATAGACCGCGTGAATCCGGTGGGTGACGGTATCGCGGACGACATTGAACCACTGGTTGCAGCCATAGCTGTGACACCAGCGTTCGTGAACCGGCCCTTTCGGGTTGTCACGCGCGAACAGATAGTCAGCCCATCCATCGTCGCCGACATCGGCTTGCGGGATCGACCCCGGTGTCTCGCCGCCGAAGCGGAACTCCGCCTCGTCCCGGTCGCCGCAGTACGGACAGGGGATGCGCAACATCAGTGCGCCACTCCCGATGCCGCGCCCTCGTCGACAAGTGCCCCGGTCTCGAACCGGTCGAGCCCGAAACCGACGATCAGGGGATGCGGCGCATCGTTCGCCAACGTATGCGCCATGGTCTCCCCGCCGGCCGGAATCGCCTTGTAGCCGCCGGTGCCCCAGCCGCCGCTGACATACAGGTTCTTCACGGGCGTGGTGCCCATGATTGGCGTCGTGTCCGGGGTGATGTCCACGATTCCCGCCCACTGCCGCATCAGGCGCAGGCGGCTGAAAGCCGGAAACAACTCGATCAGCGCCGCCAGGTTCTCCTCGAGCAGCGGAATCCCGCCCCGTTGCGCGTAACTGTTGTAGCCGTCGGCACCGCCGCCGATGACCAGTTCGCCGCGGTCGGTCTGGCTGACGTAGACGTGAATCACCGGCGAGAGCACCACCGTGTCGAGGCACGGCTTGATCGGCTCGCTGACCATTGCCTGCAGCGCCATGCTGGTGATGGGCACCCGGAAACCTGCTTTCGCCGCCAGCACGCTGGTATGCCCGGCAACGCAGATGCAGACCTTCTCCGCCGCGATGGAACCACGGCTGGTCTCCACCCCGGCAACCCGGCCGTTGACGATGTCGAAACCGCTGACCTCGCACTGCTGGACGATGGCAACGCCGAGTGCGCTGGCCGCCCGGGCGTATCCCCAGGCAACCGCGTCGTGACGGGAAATGCCGCCGCGGCGCTGTATGAACCCGCCGTGCACCGGAAAGCGCGCGTCCAGATTGAGCAGCGGCACCAGCTTGCCGATTTCCGAGCGCGTCATCACTTCTGAGTCGATGCCGTTGATGCGGATGGCGTTCGCCCAGCGCCGCAGGGCTTCCATTTCATGGTGGCTGTGCGCGAGCGTCAGGATGCCGCGCTGGCTGAGCATGACGTTGAAGTTGAGTTCCCGGCTCAGGTTCTCGTAGAGCTTGAGGGAGCGCTCGAAGAACGCCGCGCTCTGCGGCCAGAAGTAGTTCGAGCGCGTCACCTGCGTGTTGCGCCCGGTATTGCCGCCGCCGAGCCAGCCTTTCTCGAGGACGGCGACGTTCGTGATGCCGTGGTTTTTGGCGAGGTAGTAGGCGGTGGCGAGGCCATGGCCACCGGCGCCGATCACGATGACATCGTAGGTTCGGTCCGGTTCGGCGGAACGCCAGGCCCGGGGCCAGCCCCGGTGGCCGCGCAGTGCCCGCCCGACCAGCGTCGGGAACGAATAACCCTTCACGATTGCTGTTACTTACCTCCCGGTTTGCCCAGGATGCGATTCCCATTCGAGTCGCCCCCAACGGTGAGCCGGGCGCTCCCGGAGCTCACCGTTTGCGTCTACGTTTGACGCACAGACCCAAACCACCCTCAGTCAACCGCTGGTCCGGTTGCGGGGCACCGAGCGGGTGTTGTCAGAGTAACGATCGAACCTGCGAAATCTATTTTCGAGGATTATCAGGCTGCCAGTTCACGCCACTCGGCCAAAGCGGCGGCTCGATGCTGCTTATATGTTGCGGCCCGGATTATGTTGCGTTGATTTCGGTTCCCATTGCCAACTGCGGGCGGAGCCCGAATCTCCGCAACATAATCTTTCACGTTCACAGCGATTTCAGGAAGGCAATCAGCCCCTGGTTTTCCTTCCTGTGGGGTGCGAATTCCTATTCAACGCCTCAAAGCGGGCCAAAATAGGAATTCGCGCCTCACACGTTATGACGATGGGCATCGTGGTGTCCGGTGCAATGCGGTCGCCCGCCAAGCCGCCTTTAGATTCGGGTTTATGATGCCTCCCCACCCCGATCACCACCTACGAAGGCGTTAAGATCTTGTATTTATTTCGGGAACAAATGTGGGTTTATGGCCATCGATTGTGAAATTAACGTTTGTTTTTCAATAAGTTATAAAAATGGCGTCCCCTAGGGGAGTCGAACCCCTGTTGCCAGGATGAAAACCTGGAGTCCTAGGCCACTAGACGAAGGGGACATCGAAGCGAGCGGCGCATTCTATGAACGCGCCATGGCGGCGTCAACTTCGGTTATGCCACCGATCGACAGGTAGCAGGAATCGGGCGATGGCCAGGGCAAACGACCCGGTCAAAAATCCCAACCCAGCCGCGGCAGCGGCATGCAGAGCGCTTCGTCCAGCCGTTCCAGAAGGTTTGACGCACCGAAATCCAGCAGCCCGCGCTCGACGGGTTCCGCGGTTCGAAATCCATCGGTGATGGCCAGGCTCGAGGCCGAGGCGACGCCGAACCACAAGCGGCTGAAGGCGCCCACGGACGCATGCAGGGTGGGCAGGTCATCGCGATGCCCCGGCTGCGCAAAGGAACCGGAACCGACCGAAATCCAGTAGTCGCCGCCGCAGCCGCGCCAGGGCCCATGCGGGAGATATTCCGAAACCGGGTCGGTCAGCGTCAGATTGAACTGCACCTTCTCTCCCGGCCAATGCCGCCGCTCCACGCACGCCGGCACGTCGAGCATCCGCAGTTGCCACCAGGCCTCGGATTGATGAGAGGCGGCGTAGTCGGATTTGCGCGTGTTGCGGCGGTTGCGAAATGGCTGGTCCAGCAGGCTCTGTAGCTGCACCTCCGGGGGTTCCGGCATCTCGATCAGCGAAACCTGGTCGCCGAAGGACTTGAGGAGGCCCAACAGCTCCATCAACTGGTCACCGTCCTGATAGGCGAGCATGTCCACCCTATACGGGCCGTGGCTGACACTCGAGGCGCCGAGCCACAGGCAATGAGTTAGCGTACCGCCGGTCTCGTAGCCGAATCCGAAGCCGTCGGGACGCAGCCCCAGTTCCGCCTTCATCAACTTCGGCTCGGGCAGCAGGCACCCCCCGTGCCCGCGGCGGCGCCTCATCATGGCGCCATGGACGGCTCGCCAGTCCTTCCCGGTCAAGCGCTTCGGCGGACGAAATGGCGCCTCGATACGCAGGGTAGCCGGATCGAAGCGAATGGTGTGCTCGTAGCTGCCGGTGCCGAAACCGAGCCGATCGTAGAAACCCTGGTCGAATATGCCGAGAACGGCAACAGCCGCGCCGTCCGATGCCCCGGCGGCGATCTGCCGGGCCGTCAACTGCAACGCGAGTCCCAACCTGCGGGCGATCCGGCTGGTCATGACCGCGGTCACCGCGCAGATGGGCAGGTCTTCATTCAGTTCAGGTGCGAGTG
Organism: Candidatus Azophilus sp.; assembly: GCA_965220425.1. Lineage (GTDB taxonomy): Bacteria > Pseudomonadota > Gammaproteobacteria > Pseudomonadales > Azotimanducaceae > Azophilus. Next base: position 3,576,755 of record OZ244830.1, read on the forward strand.
CCGGGTTCACACGCGGGTTCCGGCAGGGATTGATGTAGCGCATCGCGCCGCGGGTGGCATGCACCATGCACTCCGCTTCTCCGTCCAGCGCAGCAGTCAGGCAACTCCCGGTGGAAACGAAATCCGCCAGCGCCTTTTCGCCCGCCTTGCTGTCGATCCATCCGATCTCGTACCAGATGCGCCGGATCGCCTCGAGATCCCGTTCGCGTTCATACAGTCTGATTTCCATTGGCGGCAGCCTGCAAACAGCTTGTCCTTCTGTCAACTTCATCGTGGGCGGTCGGCGATCTGCAATCCCGCGAACCGGTTCGGGTCAGAACTTGAAGCCCAGCCCCAGGCTATAGGTAACGTCCGTCTTTTCGGCGCCCTCCGGCGGCTTTGTGTCGATCCGGTGATCGACTCGAAAGTGGGTATCGAGGCGATCGCTGACCGCCAGCCGCACGCCCGTCGAGGCTTCGATGACCTCGCCGCGCCCGCTGTCCGGAATCACCAGGAGGCTGTGCCGGTGGAAGAGCTCGAGCTGCTTGCTCCAGAACAAGCGGTTGTAGTCCAGTTCCCAGCGCCAGGCCGGATTTTCCTTGGCCCTGGCGCCGATCTCATCGAAGACCGCGCCGACCCCCGTGCCCACGGACAGGGCTCCGAAACTGTCCTGCCACACCTGATAGCCGATACCGCCGCCCAGGGTAATGCGCAGATCGATGTCCTTCAGTTCGTCGCGGTAGTATTCGGCGTTGCCAAGGGCGAACCATTTGTCGGCAAAGAACCGCTTGTAACCGTAGTCGAAGTCGAGTTGCTCCCTGACCCGCACACCCTCTGCTTCCTCGCGGCCGACCAACAGCATCCAGTCGTGAACCGTCCAGTCGAGCGCCAGCGTCGATTGCACCAGCAAATTGACCGCTTCCGTGTCACTGTTGCCGCTCGAGACGGAAGCCGACAGGTCCGCCTGCGTGCTCCAGCCGCTGGCCAGATGCGCCAGCGCATCGCCTCTGCGGCTGGCGCTCGAAATTCCAGCGAGATCCAGGGCCTGCGACTCTCCGTGTGCGGCCAACATGCGCTGCGCCGAGCCTTTGGCCGCGAACTTGCCCTCCACGTACCCGCCGCCGCGCAACCGGACATGGAACTCCACCGGGGAGGTCACCGATTCGATGGCATCGAGCCTGATGGGCAGCCGGCCTGCATAGTGGGTATCCAGCAACAGGCGCCCCCCGGAAATGCTGTCGACCTCACCGGTCAGCCGGTCGCCGTTTTTCAGGGCGACGGTGTCGGCCAGAGCACTCCCGCCCGGCACCGCCGGTAACGACAACAAGACGAGTCCGCATCGGATTGCCAAGGGCACTGCCTTCGAAAACATCACAATCTTTCCTTAGTGAGCCGGGCCGGCAAACCGCGCCGGCTCCTGGACCGGTCGAACCCGCATTTGCGCAAAGTCAGGTGAACCCTGTCTGCGCCGGCAACCGCCGGCCGGGCACTGGATCGCCGAGGGCTTAGCAGCCCGTGGTAAAAGTTCCGCGTCGCACCGAGACCGGCGAGACGCCCGGCTGGCAAGGCGCGAGGAGGGAAAATCTCGGGCATATTCGACCGACGAGCAACGCAGCCAGCCGGGATGCATCGTCGGCCGGGAGCCTTCAGCCAGGGAGCGCGGGGGTTGTACCCCTTGCATGAATATGCAGTGGAACTTTTTCCACGGGCTGTTAGAGCCGTCATCGACAATTTCGGGAATCGTCACCCTGCAGAAGCGCCCGCCCGACCCAGTGACGCGCGAAATGCTCGGCGGTGCGCCCACTGCGCACGCCGCGGCCAAGGGCCCAACTGAGCGATGCTTTCTCGAGTTCGCCGTTCCAATCGACCGATATCCCGTTGCGTACGGCCAGCGTCTCCACCCAGTGACGAGCCACCGCCAGATACTCGGTCTGCTTGAAGGGATAGAAAGACAGGCACAGGCCAAACCGGTCCGAAAGCGAGATCTTCTCCTCCACGGCCTCCGACTGGTGCAGTTCGCCGTCGACGAAGGCGGCGCCCTCGTTGTCCGACATGTATTCCGGCAACAGGTGCCGCCGGTTGGAGGTGGCGTAGACGAGGGTGTTGCCGGACGACTTGAAGATGGAGCCTTCCAGCGCGCTCTTGAGGGTCTTGTAGGAGGAGTCGTCCGCTGCGAACGACAGGTCGTCGCAGAACAACACGAACCGGAACGGCTCGTCCCGAAGCTTGCGAGCGATATCCGGCAGCGTCATCAGGTGAGTCTTGTTGACCTCCACCAGGCGCATGCCGTCGGCGGCGTACCTGTTGAGCAGGGCATGCACCAGTGAAGACTTTCCGGTTCCGCGGGCGCCCCACAGGAGCGCGTTGTTGGCTGGGTAACCCGCCAGGAACTGCCGCGTGTTCTCTTCCAGCAACGCTTTCTGGCGGTCGATCTCCAGCAGGTCGTTCAAGCCGATCTCGTCGCGGTCGCGGTGTGCGACGAACTCCTTGACGGGCCCTTCACCCCGCCAGATGGCGGCGTTTTCCTCCCGCCAGTCAATCGCCTTCCCTTCCGGCACAATCTGCAGCAAGCGCTGCGCCAGGGTGTGGGCAACGTCGAGCAGCGCTTTCTGGGGTTCTTGCACCGTCTGTTCGCTCAAATGACCGTTCGCAGCCACCGGACACGGGCTGCAACGCGCCGGTATTCTAACCCGCCCGTCGCGCCAGCGGCGGCGATGATCGCAGTGGAATCTGCGCGATAGCCCGTAGCTGTTGAGCGGTTGCCAATGCGGCCGTCACCGCAGAGAACGACTTGGCGCGGTTTACGGATTAACCTTGCCAGGCAAACCCCGGCAGCGGTCGTCAGGCATGCGTCACTCTCCAGGAATGAAGTCGAAACAGAACCAGGCACAAGCGCTGGTCGCACAGATGTCGCTGGAAGAAAAGGCGGCGTTCTGCTCGGGCAGGAGCTTCTGGCGACTCGAGGCGCTCGAGCGCCTCGGCCTGCCGTCGGTCATGGTCACCGACGGCCCGCACGGGTTGCGCAAGCAGGCGGGCAGCGCGGACCACGCAGGCCTCGCCGGTAGCGTACCCGCCACCTGCTTTCCCACCGCCAGCGCGCTGGCTTGCTCGTGGGACCGGGAATTGCTGGCCGAGATCGGCGCAGCGCTCGGCGAACAGTGTGCCGCGGAGAACGTGGCCCTGCTGCTCGGGCCTGGCATGAACATCAAGCGCCACCCGCTGTGCGGCCGCAATTTCGAATACTTCTCGGAAGATCCCCTGCTCTCCGGCGAGCTGGCCGCCGCCCTGGTCGCGGGTATTCAGTCCCAGGGGGTCGGCGCCTGCCTCAAGCACTTCGCCGCCAACAATCAGGAACGCGCACGGATGTTCGTCGATACCCTGGCCGACGAGCGTACCCTGCGGGAAATCTACCTGCGCGGATTCCAGATTACCGTGGAACGGGCGCAACCCTGGGCAGTAATGTGCGCCTACAACCGGCTGAACGGCGAATACTGCAGCGAACACGACTGGCTGCTGAACCGGGTGCTGCGGGAGGACTGGGGGTTCGAGGGGCTGGTCGTTACCGATTGGGGCGCCGCCAACGACCGGGTTCGAGGCATGCCGGCGGGCCTCGACCTGGAGATGCCCGCAAGTGGCGGCGTCAACGACAAGCTCATCGCCGATGCGGTTCGTGCCGGCAATCTCGACGAGGCCGTTCTGGACAGGAGCATGGTCCGAAACGTCAGCCTCACGCTGCTCGGCGCCGATCTCGCCAAGCGCGATACCAAAATCGACCAGGCAAGCCATCACGCGCTGGCGCGGCGGGCCGCGACCGCAAGCGCGGTGCTGCTCAAGAACGAAGAGGCCATGTTGCCGCTTGATCCCGCGTCTTCACTCGCCGTTATCGGGGCATTCGCGGAGCAGCCGCGGTATCAGGGCGCCGGCAGTTCCCGGGTGAACCCTACCCGGCTGGATTGTGCACTGGACGCGATCCGGGAGATTGCCGCCGAATCGTCTTCGATCACCTATGCGCCGGGATACGACCCGGTGAAGAGCGAAACGGACGCCACTCTCATCTCCGAGGCGGTTGCCGCGGCCCGCAAAGCGGACGCAGCCGTTGTATTCGCCGGCCTGCCCGGCATCTACGAGTCGGAAGGATTCGACCGGGCCCACCTGAGGCTTCCTGGCCAGCACAATCGCTTGATCGAGGCGGTGTGCCGGGAGAACCCCGATACGGTCGTCATCCTGTCCAACGGCGCCCCGGTGGAAACGCCCTGGGTCGAATCACCCCGGGCAATCCTTGCAACGCATCTGGCCGGACAGGCCGGCGGCGGCGCCATCGCCGACCTGCTGTTCGGCCGCGAGAACCCGGGCGGCAAGCTCGCCGAAACCTACCCCGCCCGGCAGGCCGACCTGGGTTGCGACCCGTGGTTCCCCGGGACAGGCCGGCAAGTCCAGTACCGGGAGGGCTTGTACGTGGGCTACCGCTACTTCGACAGCGCGGGCGTACAGCCGCTCTTTCCATTCGGTCACGGGTTGAGCTACACCGCTTTCGCATACCGCAACCTGCAACTTGCGCAGGACAGGGCGAGCCCCGGCGATGAAGTTCTCGCTTCCGTTGAAATCACGAATACCGGCGAGGTCGCAGGGTCCGAAATCGTCCAGCTCTATGTCAGTGCCCTTGAAAGTCGCGTCTATCGTCCGGCGCAGGAACTGAAAGCCTTCGCCAGGGTCGCGCTGGCTCCGGGCGAAACGCGGCAGGTGGCCCTGGCGCTGGATGATGCAGCGTTCGCCGTGTACGACACGGGGACCGGAACCTGGGTCGTGGAGGGCGGCGCGTTCGAGATCCGTATCGGCGCCTCGAGCCGGGACATCCGCCTGACAGCGACCCTGCAGGTGACATCGGTAGCGACCGTCAGCGAAGCCGGGCTGGCGGAAGGCCCGGAGATCCGCGACGGCGCCCTGACGGTATCAGACGACAGGTTCGCCGCGATGCTCGGCAAGCCGGTGCCCCCGCCGGAGCGGCCGACGCCCTACCACCTCAACTCATCCTTGGGCGAGATCGCCGACACCCGGCTCGGCGCCAGGCTGAAGTCGAAAACCGTCGCCACGTTCCGTGAGAACCTCGGTTCCGACGGCGCCGACGCAACCCTCGACAGGATGGTGTCCGAGATGGTCAACGACCTGCCGCTGCGGGCACTCGTGCTGCTATCCGGCGGCAAGCCCGGCGTCAGAACGCTGCAAATCCTGGTGGCGGTACTCAACAGGCGCTTTCTCGAGGCATTGCGCCTTGCCCTCGGCGGTCGGCTACCGTCCCCCACTGCGTAGCGGCACGACGTTGTCCGCGACGCGCTCATAGATCCGTTGCGGCAGCCCGGGGCCGTCGACACCGATCTTTCCGGGGCCGAAAAAACGCAGGTCATGGCGCCTGGCGCCCGCCGTCCTCTCGGAAATCAGCAGCAGATCGTTGCCTTCCAGCAGCCAGCGCCCCGACTCCATCCGGGCGCTCTCCATGAGCCGGTACCGGCCGCCGTTCAGATCCCCTTCCAGCGCCAGTTCGCCCGCCTCGCAGCGCCAGCGCCCGGGCAGGTTCAGTTTCTTCAGCCACGCGAGCCGATTGCGGCGCACGCCGCGGATCCAGACTGCGGCGACAAGGGCAACGGCGACGACGATCAGCAGCGATGCCACAACCAAGCGGTCCTAATAAACCCCGGCCCGAATCCGGTTTTTTGCGGAAACCCGATCCGGCCGCCCCAGCGCCCTGGCCCGCCTGGGGGCCTCCGGGCATCGCGGCCAGTCGAGGGCGATCATCTCAACCATTCCCGTTGCACCCCAACCAGTTGCGCATCGACAGAGAACTGCACGGTGCGCTCCACTTCCTCGAGGATCCGTTCCACAACCACCGCGTCCGCCGCGGCCGCGATTACCGACCACTCGGAGCGTTGATGCGAATCCTGGTGCCCGCTCTCGCAAACCGCGACGTTCACTGCCCGCCCGAGCCGGTCCTTCAACCCCTTGAGGCGTCGGCGTTTCTCCTTCAGCGACCGGCAGCCGCCGAAGTGGAACTCGAGTTGCAGAAGGCAGGATTTCAGCATCAGGGCGAACAGTCAGCCGAAAAATCGGCCCTGTCGATGGAATAGAACACGGAGTCGAGCCCATGCCATTCACGGCGCCCGTCGAACACCATGCCCAGGCGCTGCATGACGTTCACGGATTTCTGGTTCGGCGTATCGGTCGCGGCGATCACTCGGTCGAACCGGCAGTCTACAAAGCCATGGCGGAGTACTTCGGTAGCCGCCTCGGTCACCAGTCCCGCGCCCTGGAACCCGGGCAGGATACCGTAGAGGAGTTCCACCGACTCGCCGTCTTCGAACCTCCGGTGGCCGCAGAAACCGATCAGCCGGCCCGGATTGTCGGCAAAACCGATGGCGAAAAAGCCCGACCCCGTCTCCTCGAAGAACGACAGACTGCTTGCCACGATCTCGGTGACACGCTCAACGGAGATGATCTGGTTGTCCCAGAGGTAACGGCGCACATCCGGGTCGGTCCAGAACTCGTGCAGGGGCGAGGTGTAGTCATGGACAATGGGGCGCAGCACGAGCCGTCGCGTTCGCAATATCGTCATGCAGTCCTCCGCCCGGCAGTTTGCCATAGCTGCGCGCATAAGCGAACATTCCGGCCAACGAGGCGGTGCTTCATGAATCGTTCAACCACGGTTACTCTCGCGTTCGCCGGCCTGTTCCTGGCCGGTTGCGCTACGCAGGGCGCTCCCGAAGAGCAGCAACAGGAGCCCCTGTCCGTCGAGGACATTCTCGCCAGCGCGCCCAGGCCCGAGGACTATTCCGACTCGGTCACCTGCCTGCACCGGGATGCTTATACCGACGTCGAGGTGCTCAACCGGGAACTCCTGCTGTTCCACGGTCGCCGCGACAAGGTCTGGCTGAACCGGCTGCGCCGTGCCTGTATCGGCTTGCGCCGCAATGACGCCCTTGCCTTCGAAATGCGCAACAGCCGCCTGTGCGATCTCGACACCTTCAGCAGCGTCGAACCTTTCGGCGGACCGCTCGGGCGCACCAGCGCGCGATGCAGCCTCGGCAAATTCGAAACCGTCTCGCCGGAACAGGCCCAACTGCTCAAGGAAGGGCTATCGCAATAGCCTGCCTCGCTACGACAACCGGATGGTCATGTTCGGCCCGGCGGCCGGCGCCTCGTCGAACCAGCGCGCGGTTACGGTCTTGGTTTCCGTATAAAACTTCACCGACTGCTTGCCGTAGGCGTGCTGGTCACCGAAGAACGACTGTTTCCAGCCCGTGAAGCTGAAGAACGGCAGCGGTACCGGTATGGGGATGTTGATGCCCACCTGCCCCACCTCGATCTCGTGCTGGAACTTGCGCGCCGCCCCACCCGATGAGGTGAAGATGGATGTGCCGTTGCCGTAGGGGTTGGCGTTGATCAGGCCGATGGCAGCGTCGAGGCTGTCCGTCTCCGCGCACAGCAATACCGGCCCGAAGATCTCTTCGGTGTAGATGGACATGTCCGTCGAGACGTTGCTGAACAGCGTCGGCCCCACCCAGTTGCCGTCCGGATAGCCGTCTACTGTGCAGTCAGACCCGTCGAGCAGGCAATCGGCGCCCTCCTCCTTGCCGGCGGCGATGAAGCCGAGAATCCGCTCCTTCGCCTGGGGGTTGATCTGCGGCCCATAGGCGGAAGACTCCCGGTCCCAGGGCCCGGGCTGCAATCTGGCCATGGCTTCCCGCACCTCCGGAATCCAATCCACCGCCTCGTCGACGAAAACCGCGACGCTGATCGCCATGCACCGTTGACCGGCGGCGCCGCAGGCGGAACCGACCAGGCTGTTGATCACCTGGCCCTTGTTGGCATCGGGCATGACAACCATGTGATTCTTGGCGCCCGCCATCGCCTGCACCCGCTTCAGGTGCTGGGCGCCGGTGCGATAGACATGCTGGGCGACGGGTACCGAGCCGACAAACGAAATCGCCCGGATATCCGGGTGGGTGAGCAGGGCATCCACCTGCTCCTTGCCGCCGTGTATCACCTGCAGCACACCCTCGGGAGCGCCGGCGTCGACGAACAGTTCCGTCAGCCGGTTCGGCGTCATGGGATCCTGCTCCGAGGGCTTCAGGACGAAGGTGTTGCCGCAGGCGATCGCGATCGGGAACATCCACAGGGGGATCATGGCCGGGAAGTTGAAGGGCGTGATGCCGGCGCAGACACCCAGAGGCTGCGTGTAGCTGTAGGTGTCGATGCGGCCGGCCACGTTCTCGACGGTCTCGCCCATCGTGAGGCTCGCGATATTGCAGGCGTGTTCCACCACTTCGATGCCGCGCCAGACATCCCCCTGCGCGTCGGCAAAGGTCTTGCCGGTTTCCCGGCTGAGTATGCGGGCGATGCCGTCCTGGTGTGTCTTCAGAAGATCCTGGTAGCGCAGCATCACGCGGGCGCGCTCGGGGGTCGGCACTTCGCGCCACGCGTGGAAGGTCTCCTTCGCGTTCGCCACCGCCCGGTCGATTTCCCGCAGCGTGGCGAACGGCAGGTCCACCAGCACCTCCTGGGTCGCCGGATCGGTCACCGGCAAGGTCTCGTTGCTTTCGCTGTCGATGAATTGCCCGCCTATGAACAGCGGCAGCCGCTCCGCCATCGATCTGTGCTCCAGGTGCCTGATGGTGAAAAACACGGCAGCGTGAACGACTCGCTGGGAGAAATCAACAAATGCGATGCATTCGCCGTTCGAAGACATCGCGGTCGGCACTGCGAGGATGCGGACGCACTTCTTGATCGACTCGACAGGTTTTGCCCGTCGCCCATGGGGAGCCGATACGCGATGCCGCAAGCCGTTATTGGCTGTAATTGTCCCGGCCCGGCAACGACAGGTTTGTCAGATCGCCGCTCTCGCTGTCGAGCAGGTTGACCACATGGATTTCGCCTTCCGCCTCGATGAACAGGCGCCACTTGCCCGCGCCGTCACCGAACCGGCCGGTGAGGTCCGGGTCGCCGTTCTCGAGTTGCAGGGCATCCAGCGTGCGAACAGCTCCCGCAAGCAACCGGAGTTCGACAGGGGTCAGCCCCGCCTCCCCGTGATCGTGGTATCCGGTGATCGTCACATCGACCGCACTGTCCGGATCGGGATTGATCAAGCGCAGCCTGCTGCGCTGCGCGGTGTTGCTCGCCGGATTGAATACGGGGACATGGTGCGCGCCCGTACGGTCTTCGACGATGACGAGGTCGTGCATCGCCGTCAGGAATCCATCCTTCGTGCGAATGTACGCCGCCACTTCGATATCGAGTTCGGATTCGAACTCCAGGCGCCAGTCTCCCGTTCCCGGCCCGGTACTCCCGGAGAGTCCCTTTTCCCGGTTGCCTTCCTCGAGGTCCTGCGAGTTGAACGGCCGGGTCTCGAACTTGCCGATGGACAGGGTCACCGATCCCGCCTGCTCACCGCCGTCGTCGGTCGCCGAGATGCGTACCTCTCCTGAGCGCTCGGAGCGATTGAAAACGCGGACAAATCCTTGCCGTCCGTCGGTGTCCAACGCCGATGCCGAGAGAAACAGCGGCACGAGCACTTCGGTCGAGGCGGCCGCGGACACGAACTCCACATGCAACCTGTATTCGCCCACCTCCGTGTGATCAAACCCGGTGACCTTGACGTAGTACGTTCCTGCCACAACTTCCGCTTCTATCCTGAAGTTGAATTGGTGGCCCCCGTCATCGTTGAAGTCGATGGTGCTTCCGTCTTCCCGCTTCAAACGGCCAAATGTGTCCAGCGGTCCCGTCGTGTACACCGTCAGCGTACCGGGTTCCACGATGTCGACACGGAAAACGTCGGAGTCCGATCCGTCATCGATTCGGCCCGCCGTCTCCGACCCGGTGAGTACGCCTGTCGCTGCGTCCGCGCTGCCGCCATGGTCGTCCACTGGCGGCGGATCTGCAGGTATGAGATGCACACCGGCGTGATTGGCGAAAAATCGATCGAAGCGGCCATAACTGTCCTTCGAACAGTCGTCTTCCGGCCCGCCCACCAGCAGGCCGATCAGTACGTCGTCGCCGTCGCTGCCCGGCGTGAAGAGCCCCGCGCCGCTGCTACCGGGGCGAGTACTGCCTTCACTCCAGATAACGTCGATCGTGTCGACCACATCGTCGTCCAGGACCGACCGGCCTGTCCTTTCGATGCTTCCCCCGGCCCACTCCTTGACATCGCCTTCCGGGTGATGGAGGGAGACCACGTCGGTACCGTCCTGCCAGCCGCTGCTGGCATCCCACGCGGCCAGGCAAACGCCGCCCGGCAGACCTGCTCGCAGCCGCAGGCGCAGCAGCGACCCGTCGGAATCCGCATCGTTCGCCACCAGGTCCGCCCCGCCCGACAGGCTCTCAGAGTCCTGTCGTAGCGTGGCGCCGCCACAGGTGCCGTATTCATAGTGCCAGGACGTCTCGATGGTGTCGGCGGCACGCTGGGAATTGATGCAGTGATTCGCCGTCAAGACAAAGGGGGCGTCGAAGTTGTCGTCTCTCGGACGGGTCGAGTTCACAGCCGTCCCCGTACAGACGTATGTGTTCCCATCGTCCAGGGTAAAGGTCAGCCTGGCCACCGCGCTACTCGGGCAACTGGGCAAAGACCTGCAGACCGCCTGGACCGGATCGCAGGCCGCGGCATTCTTCCGTACGAAGCTGCCCGGGCGCGACAATTCCGACGGCGACCGGTGGATATGCGAGACGCCAACAATCCTGAACGAGACTTCGGTCGGGTCGGCCCAGGGCGGTATCTCTATCTCCACCCCGACGACATCGCCCGGGATGCTCGGCGACCAGCGTGTCCTCGGCCGGGTATCCGCCGACGCGTGACCAGGCGACTGTCCTTTCCGGATGAAGTCGCTCCATTTGAACACCGGATACCGGCTGTCGGGACGGCCGACCTCGAAGAACCGCATCCTGGCCCCTTCCGGCAGTTCCGCACGCATCCCCAGCCGCACCGACTCGGCTTCAGGGGATCGTACGCTGAAGGATGCTACCCGGCCTCCTTCAGGAAGCGCGATCCATTGCGCCGTGCCGGCCAGGTCACCCTGTGGTGCCTCCGGAAGATCCCTGGAAAAACCGATCTGAAAAGGTGCGCCGGGTTTTCGAGGTTCGAGCCGGGCTACCGCCTCGGCCCTGGCCATAGCCGGCAGGGTTATGGCATGCGACACCGGGAACCGGGAATAATCCCGCCTCGTCTGCCACGAACTCGGGGGCTGCACGGGTTCCGCGGCCAGCCTGGGCTGCACTGCGCCCACACGGTCGGCGTGCGCTGTGGACACCGCAAAACCGAGGCCGCACAGGCAGCAGAAGACCACTCGTTGCACGATCAATGGCAAATCCGACACTCCAAGTCCGCGGAACATGCCGGTAACCCTGCGGGTAGTTGGCTGAATCGTCGCTGAACCAGAAGTGGACCCCTCCTTTGAACAATTCGGCAGCGGAAGTAAGGTGTAGCCGTACCGTTGTCGATCGATGCTGCCGTACTGAACAAGGTCAGACCGCCACGGACTCGCCCGACGCCTTCGCTCGATCCAGCCGCGATGCCTCTTCCCCGGGCAAGTGCCGACGCGCGATGTACAAACACAGCAGCGCCGGAACCAGCACGACCAGAGATACCAGAATAGATGAGCGTAGCGCATCCGCGCTGTGCATCCCCGTTTCGAGAAAGATATCCGACAGCTTGCCGATGAAATACGGCCCCATCGCCAGACCGATGAACGTATTCACGAGGATGTAATAGGCGCCGGCGGTAGCCCGCATGCGCGGCATCACCAGATCGGCGGCGGTGCTTGGCGGCACTCCGCCGGGACAGGCGACTGCCGCTGTCAGAAAGAAGTTGGCAACGAATGCTGACACCAGGTCGGGTGCGTAGAGCAGCCAGAGGGTGAGTGGAATCGTACTAACAATGGAGAAGTACGCGACGTATATGCGGCCACCCGGGTATAGCCTCTTGAGCCGGTCCGCGACGATGCCACCCAGGGTGATGCCGACGAAGCCGCCGCCCGCGGCCGTCATGCCGATGTACAGACCGATCTGGGCGGCACTGACATCGTGCAGGCGAAGCAGCAGCGGTGGCACCCAGAATCCGGCCCCATAGACGAAGAAGGAAAAGATGGGGAACCCCAGCATGCTGTAAACGAACGCCCGGGAACGAAACATCATGTCGTACGTCGCCCGGTCGCGCAGCTTCAGCGACTGGGCCCACGAATAGCTCACGTAGATGCCGAAAGCCAATGTGGCCCATTGCGCCACGTCGCCGGTCAGCCAGATCAACAGAACCGCGCCGGCGGCGAAACCCGCCGCCGCTTTCGCGTTGCCGATCAGGGCGCTGCGATGTGCCAGCAGCCCGATGACGTTGAGCGGCGGTACGACCGCGGCAAGTTCGCGCCCGAGCAGCTTGAACGGTGCCGGGTGTTGCTCCGCGATCAACCCTTCGCTGATGCCCCGTGTCGGCTCCCGCAACGTGCGCACCCATAGCGCCACGATCAACCCGGGCACCCCGACGGCCATGAAGGCAACCTGCCAGCCCTTCAGGCCGAAAGGCGCATCCGCGGGATAGGCGGCGGCCCAGGCTTCCAGGATATAGCCGCCGAGGAAGATACCGATGCCGGCCCCGATAAAGACCCCCGCCGCATAGATGGCGATAACGGTTGCCCGCAGGTGCGGTGGATAGTAGTCGGCGAGCATCGAGTAAGCCGCCGGAGACGCGCTGGCCTCGCCGATTCCCACGCCGACGCGATACAGGGCCAGCGCGCCGAACGATTGGGCAAGCCCGGAGGCAGCAGTCATCAGGCTCCAGAAACCGAGGCCGACCGAGATGAGGCTGCGTCGCGTCCAGACGTCGGCAAAGCGGGCCAGCGGGATGCCGAACACGGCATAGAACACCGCGAAGACCGTGCCGTAGAGGAAGCCCATCTGCGCATCGGTGACGCCGAGGTCGGCCTTGATGTCTTCGGCGAGAATGGAAAGGATGTTCCTGTCTATGAAATTGAAGATGTAGACCACAACCAGAACAGCCAGCACGTAGTTGGCATACCGCCTGCTGTGCGTCTTGTCTGACCTGTGACCGGGGGCCGTTTCCATATTCCCATCGCTGGTTATGCCGCCGGGTACCGTAGCCAGTCCGTTGCCCGATGGAAAGCGGGAATCGTGGAGGGCTTGAATACGACGACCGGGTGTTGGCAAATTAACCGGGGTCATCGGATACTCCGGACATGAACCTATACAAGCGCCACCGTTTTCCACCCGAAGTCATCAGTTACGCGGTCTGGTTGTATCATCGATTCAACCTGAGCCATAGGGACATCGAAGAATCGAAGGGATGCGAAGGCCGCCAAGTTGAAAACACCGTCTTTCCGGTATACATCCAATCCTCTCGGTACAAAGAGTCCCAAAAAGGAGATTTTGCCGGATTTTCGTTCAAGTCGGGAACACTCGATTTTCTCTGTAACTCATTGCGATCACAAGAAAAATCAGTTTTCGCAGAGTTTTAACCGGACAGCAGTGATAGTGAATTCATATTCACTATCACTAGTGTCGCAACAAGTTTTCAGATAAATCACATTGTTTTAGTGAATCGTCTTCCGCAGAAACGTAGTCTGTTGTCGAAAGTAAAGGAAATAACGGGATTTTCTCGAACAGGGTGAGGCTCAGAATCTGAGAAATTGTGTAGAGGTCGGTCGAGATGTTGAGCCGCTTCCGGACGATAGCCACCAGCACGTAAACCGCCACGGCGATCCATATTCGGGTCTTTACCGCGTTCTCCGAGGTGCCGAAAAAGGACTTGATCCGCAGATGCTGCTCGGTCCATATGAAAAACAACTCCACCTGCCACCTGTGGCGGTACGGGTTGGCGACGGTCGCCGGCGGAACGACGAGGTTGTTCGTCAGGAAATCGAATCCCTTGTCCGTCGTCGCATCGTAATACCCGGCGCGGCGTAGCGGCTGAGGTTTGGTCGCAACGCACCCCCTTTGATTTGTCCACGGCCCGGGAGTAACGGCGCCGGTATTGGGTGTTGGACTTGGCGCGCACGACGAAGAAAGCGCCCAGGCCGTGCAGAAGAAACAGGCGTTCGAAGTCGATGTAGGCCCGGTCCATGATATAGAAAGCCCCGGGCGACTGCCGGGCCGGGGCCGCCGATGGAGCCTCCTTGCGCGGTGCCGTTGACCGCCCGAACCGCCCGCGAGGTGTCGCGCGCCCAGAGTACGCCGCCAGTTTCGCTGTCGTAGGCCCGCAGCATGCCTTTGAGGTGGCCAGCGAAGACCACCCCCTCGATCGCGGTAACGGCCGCGCTGATGCCAGGATCGCAGAAGTCGCGCCCGCCGCAATTGCCTTCGTCAAGGCTGCTCCACAGAACGCTGCCGGTGGCCGCATCCACCGCGTGCAGCCCCGGCACTCCCGGTTCGTCTACCACCCGCCCTTCGCTATCCTGGGGAATATCGACAATAGCCACATAGAGGCGCGTGCCCTCGGCCGCCACGCCGAAATGAATTCCGCCCTGAACGCCGCCGCGGGCCGCTGCCCGTCATCCCAGGGTTCGACGACGATTGCGGTGCGCACCTCGGCGGATACACGGGTATGCCAACGGGCGCAGCCACTGGCCAGTTCGAAGGCATGCACGGTGCCGTTCTGACTGCCGGCGAACACCGCGCCCATCGCCACAACCGGCAACGAACGTGCCCGAATCGCGCCGGGAAAGGCATACGCTCATTTCAACTTGAGACGGGAAACCTGGCGCTTACCGAGGCGCGCGGCCTCGGGCGGTACGAAACGCTATGTATCGTAGCCTCAGCCGGCCCGCGCGGGCGCTTGGGTGAGATCGAATTCCAGCGCCTTGCCGGTGCAGACGGGTGGTCCGCGCGGCGGCCGGTAGCCGGCAAGCTCGACGCCGGTGAGGTATTGCGTCAGGGCTTCCCGTTGCGCCGCGCTCAGATGTGCCGCCTCCCGCTGCATCGTGCCCTGGTTGAGGGCATCGATAACCGCGTCGGGCGCCATTTTCGCGAGCCAGTCACGATGCGGGGCTCGGGGAATACCGCCCTTGTGGCAGACGGCGCAATGGCTGGCATAGAGCGCCTCGCCGGTTTGCGATTGCCGATCTGCGGAGCTGCTGGCGCCGGCAACGGTCTCATCCGGCGCCGCGACGGCAAACGCAACGGAGCCGGCCAAGCCTGCAAACAAGGCGAGAGCGGTCGCGGTCAACGAGTTGCCTCCATAGGGCTGCGGGGCGCGGCCCTTCATTCGGCAAGCAGGCCGCCATCGACGATGAGCGTTTCTCCGGTCACGAAAGAGGCCATATCCGACGCCATGAACGCCACCGCCGTGCTTTCCGCATCGATGGCGTCAAGCGTCATGTCCGATATTCCCGTTGCAGGTTGCCCACAACTTGGGTGTTCGTCCTGCCGGTCAACCTCCCGCCGCCGGTTTTACAGCGCGCGGCAAAGAGCCCAGTACCTCGGCGTTGTGCTCGCCGAGCGGCGGCGGCGGCAGGCTCGACCGCCAGAGCCGGCCGTTGCAGCGAAACGGCGTGCCGACGGCGCGAACCGTCCCCAAGGCCGGATGCTCGTAGTCGAAGACGATCTCCCGGGCCTTGGCGTGCTCACAGCTCAGGGCTTCGCCCACGGTGTTGACGCGCGCGGCCGGTACGTCCGCGGCGCGCAACATCTCCAGCCATTCATCGACCGTCCTGGCAAGGAAAACGGGATCGATGATTTCGTATAACGCAACCTTGTTGTGCTTGCGCGCGGTGATGTCCGCGAAGCGCGGATCGTCCGCCAGTCCCGGTATGGCCATGGCCTTGGCGAACTTCATCCAGAATACCTGGGTGAACGCGGCGATCACGAAGTAGCCGTCCTTCGCCAGGAACGCGCGATAGGGCGCGATGTGATGGTGCCCGGACCCCACCGGCCGCGGCACTTCGCCGGTGGTGAAATAGAGTTGGCCGACGTAGCCGAGCAGGGAGACGAGGATGTCGTGCATGCCGAGGTCGATGTGCATGCCCGTGCCGTTCCGGCTGCGGTTGTACAGGGCGGCCAGGATACCGAAGACGGCAAAGATGCCGCCCGCGAGGTCGGCCACGGGCAACCCCGCGCGCACGGGCGGCCGGCCTTCCTCGCCGGTCACCGACATGGTGCCCGCCATCGCCTGGTTCACCAGGTCGAAGCTGGTCTTGTCCCGCAGCGGCCCGGTCTGTCCGAACCCGGAGACGGAGCAGAGGATGATGTCCGGCTTGACCTTGCAAAGAGCCCGGTAATCCAGTCCCAGGCGGCCCATCACGCCTGGCCGGAAGTTCTCGATGACCACATCGCTGGTGCGGGCGAGCCGCAACAGCGCCGCCCTGCCCTCCTCCGACTTGAGGTCGAGGGTCACGCTGCGCTTGCCGCGGTTGACGGCGAGAAAATAGGTGCTGTAATCACCCATTCTGGGGATATTGTGCCGCGTCAGGTCGCCCGCGCGGGGCGCTTCGACCTTGATGACGTCCGCGCCCAGGTCGGCCAGAATCAGGGTGCCGTACGGCCCGGCGAGCATGCGTGTGAGGTCGAGTACCCGCAATCCCTCGAGCGGCAAGGCGTCCGCGTCCGCGTGGCTTGGGGGCGGCGATTCATGCGCAGGGGGGCGCGGCCCGACAGCGGTTCTGCCGGGCACTTCGGAGGTGCGAACAACCCTTGCATCGGCAAGTTGGCCTATACGGTCGGCGTCGTAACCGAGCAAGGTCTCCAGTATCGCCGCGGTGTGCTGGCCGACGACGGGCGGTGGCGCGCAGGGCACTTCGTGGACGCTGCCGTCCGCGTAGCCGATATGGAACGGCGTGCCGAGGGTTTTCAACCGGCCGCATACCGGGTGGTCGAATTGCGTGACCATGCCGCGGAACTGGCTGTGCGCCATTTCGATGGCCTCCTGGATGGAAGCCACCTGCCCGTTGGGCACGTCGCCCTTGTCCAGCGCCGCGCACCAATGGGCGGTGGAGCGTTGTTTCACCAGTGGATCGATGACAGCGGCCAATTCATCCCGGCAGGCGACCCGGTCCTTGAACAAGCGGTACTTCGGATTCTCCGCCAGGTCCGGCCGCCCGATGACCGCGCAGAAGTTGCGCCAGAACGCATTGGTGATCGCCGCGACCACGATATGGCCGTCGGCGGTCTCGAAGGCGTTGTAGGGGTACATGCCTTCATGGGCCGATCCGGAGGCGCGCGGACTTTCCCCGGTTGCAAAGAAGATGTTGGCCAGGTAGCTCAGCATCGAGATGCCGCCATCGAACATCGATATGTCGAGATAGCAGCCAAGCCCGGTGCATTCCCGGCGCCGGATGCCGGCCAGCATGCCGATGCCGGCAAACAGCGAAGACATCTCGTCGGCCAGGGGCAGCCCCATTTTCGCGGGCGGGCGGCCGGCCTCGCCGGTGATCGAGAGGGCGCCGGTGACCGCCTGAATCACCAGGTCATAGGCCGTCTTGTCGCGCCAGGGGCCGGTCTGGCCGAAACCGGTGACGCTGCAATAGACGAGGCGCGGGTTTATCGCCGACAGGCTCGCGTAGTCGAGCCCCAGGCGTTTGGCGACGCCATGGCGGAAGTTCTCCACGACGATATCTGCCTGCCGCACCAGGTCTAACGCAATGCGCCGCCCCGCATCGGTTTTCAGGTTGATCGCGATACTTTCCTTGTTGCGGTTGAGCGACAGGAAGTAGTGGCTCTCGCCGTTGACGAAAGGGTGGTTGTGCCGGGTGGTGTCGGTGCCTTCAAGGTCCTCGACACGGATCACGTACGCGCCCAGGTCGCCGAGAATCATGGTGGACAGCGGCCCCGACAGCATGCGCGAGAAATCCACCACGCGCAGCCCGTCGAGCGGCGCGGGGCGCCCGGATTGCAGCGGCTTGGATCGAGCCTCGGTCATTGCGGCAGCCCCTGTCGATCAGCGTGACAATGATACCGGCTTGAAGGTGACGTGGGTGGCGCCGAGGCATTTCCACGTTGCCAGCGACTCGGCGCACTGTTCCGGTTCCCGTCCCCACATGCGGATGATGCCTTCGATGCCGATCGACTCCGGGTCGCGCCCGTGTTCCCGCGCGTACGAAAACAGGCGATCCCGGCGTTCGCGCACTTCTTCCTCGTTCAGGTACGACGGCGCGTACCAGCCATCCGCCAATCGGACAACGCGTTTCAGTACCGCATCCGCCGTACCGCCCAGCCAGACGGGGATGGGCCGCCGCACGGGTAGTGGATTGATGCCCATGCCCTCCAGCGTATGCCAGCGGCCCCGAAAGGTGACAGACCGTTCGGTCCACAGCTTCCTGAGCACTTCGATCTGTTCCGCCGAGCGGGCGCCGCGATCGTGAAAGTTCATGTTCAGCGCCTGGTACTCGACATCGTTCCAGCCCACCCCGGAGCCCAGCCGCAGCCAGCCGCCGGAGAGCACATCCACCTCCGCCGCCTGCTTGGCCAGCAACACGGTCTGCCGTTGCGGCAGAACGACGACGCCGGTGGCCAGTTCGATGGACGTGGTGACGGCGGCGATATAGCCGTTTCCCGGGTACCGGGGCGGCGCGCACCGTCGTCTGGCAGAGGCCTCTGGGGACGACCCGCGATCATGTCCCGCTGGGCCTGCCCCTGCCGACCGGGGTATTCAACATCGGCGGCCCCTTGACCACGGCCGGCGGGCTGATCTTCATCGGCGCCACCATCGATGACTTCCTGCGAGGGTTCGACGTGGAAACGGGGGAGGAACTCTGGAGAGCGCGCCTGCCCGCCGGTGGCCAGGCGAGCCCGATGAGCTACGTCTCAAGCCGCACCGGGCGCCAATACGTCGTGATCGCCGCCGGTGGGCACTACGCTATGAGAACCACGCCGGGCGATTACCTTCTCGCGTACGCCCTGCCCAATGGCGGATAGATGACGTCCGTGTAATCCGCTTTCGCGAATCGGGTTCCACGGGCCTCAAGGCACATACCAGATCGGCGAGGTGTAGGCTCGTTCCTGGGTGGTCATGGGCGCTTCGGGCGGCATTTGCGCACCGAAAAACCTTGCGTCGTAGGCGGTCCAGCGAGGTGTGGGAATTTCAATGATGCGCGCGTAGTAGAAAGCGGGAACGGCCGGGTCGAATTGGGGGTCGCGCCAGACGGTGGCCAGGTGCACGGCCCCGATGGTGTTGGACCAGGTGGCATTGGCGACATCCACCGTGCTGCCGACCGGCGGCGCCTTGCCGGTATCCGCGTTTACCTGGCGATTGTCCGACAGCGCCACATCGTAAACCCGTTCAGCGCTCCCGCCGTCCGGCAGCAGCCAGCCCTTGACGATCTGAACCCGGTCGAGATTGGCGCCGTAGGGGTCTTTCAAGGCGCTCACCAGGAACGCCGGGGCATCGGTCGCTCCGCCTGCCGGCAAATCGCCTCCCATGGGTACGCCGTTGGCATAGCCGGCCACCACCCAATCGGGCCGGGCGAGGTCGGCGGCGGCGAAATCCCAGCCGCCGAAGAAGCGCACCGTGATGCGCGGGCCGGTGGTCGCGTACGTCTCCTTGCGCTTGAGCGCCGCGAAGAGCGATTCACGGGTGTTTTCCATGGCCCAGACGGCCGCGTATCCAGAAGCCGCCATCTGCCACTCAAGGTGCTTGATCGCCGGGATGTTGACGAACCGTTCCCCTGCCCGGGTGGCATTCGGTTCGTGCCAACTGAACTTGCCCCAGAAGTTGTTCTCGTCGGCGGAGGGGATGCCGGTGTGGGAGTCCGTGCTGCCGATCATGCCGAACTTGAACGGGTTGACACTCAGCCTGCTGAATAGCGCGAGCCCGTTGCGGAGCGCCGGGCGCGCGTACTCGGCCGCGAACATGGTGTCCTCGTGGAGCCGGTCGGTATAGCCGGCGTATTGGTCGAGGGACTCGTAGTCGGCGAACTCATCGCCGGGCGAAACGTACGGATGCGTCTCGCTGTCGCCCTTTATCTGGGTAACTTCCGCGAGTGGTTCCCAACGCGCCCGGGCGGTCGCGGACGCGGTGGTCATCTCGTTGCCGTCGGAATCCACGGTCGCGAACATGAGGCCGGCACTGGTATTGCTGTTGTGAGGTATGGCCAGCACTTCGCCGCCGGTGCTCCGCTCGTAGTTCGCAAGAAACCGCCACAGTTCACGGGGACGGTCGCCGGCAAAGGAACTGAAGGGAACAATCCGGTCGGCGTGGCCGGCGCCGTCCTTGAAGATGACAACACGGTGCAGGTTTGCGCCGCCGCGGCCCGAACTCCATTCGTAGCCGATGAAGGCGGTGAATATGCCCGGCTGGTTGTATTCCTCCGCCTTGCCGGTGACGATGCTCCAGGTGGATTTCTGAAACTCGGGGCTCGCCAACAGGTCTTGCCCGGTGCGCAGCGCCCGGGCGAATTCATTCATGATATCAGCCGCCTCCCCGGGACCCGCCTGCAGCATCGAGTGCCAGCGGCGCCCCGCTTCGCTCGCCAGCAAATGAGGGTCGCTTCTTTCCAGCCCGGGGAACAATCCCATGTACTCGGAGTGATCCGCCGCCACCAGGAAATCGAGCGGCCTGTTGAGCTGCACCAACATGCCGTTGTGCGCCGTCACGGCCTCGCCGCGGGCCAGGCGGTAGGCGTTGTCGTGGCCGAACTGCCGGTTGCCCGCGGAGGCGGCATCGGGAGACAGGTTGGTGTGCAGGTGGGTGTCGCCCCAATACACGACTGTGGGGAAGTCCTGGCCCACACTCGGCGAATACTGCCGGTCCGCGCCCGGCTCGCCGGCAATCGCGGCCGCCGAAAATCCGAAAAACGCGGACAGAAACAACATTGAAACCCGGCCTGCCCGCATCGATTTCCCTCCTCGTTCCCGGTTAGCGATCAGTAGCCGTGACCGGCACAGACATGATGAACGATACCCTGTATATCGTCCATGCCTCCCAATCCGGCATGGCTCCGCAACGACCGCCCGTTGCCGCGCCATCGACAGTTCGACGCTCGCCCGCATATCGCGGAACCCCGGCAAGAACCAGCAAGAAGAGCTGCACCAGGAGAGGTCAACGCTGCCGCGCCTATTCCGCAGCAATCGACCGGGCGATGATCGACGGGCGGATTCAACTGCCGAAAAGGATGGTGGTCGAGTCCGATGCTCAGAGTTACATGCTCAACTGGACCAGCCGGCTCGACCGGCGCAACGTCGAGATTTTTGGTTATTGCAGCGTGGACAGCGAGACCCGGTTCATCCTGGGCATCCACGGAAACTACGATCCGACGGCTGACGCTTTTGAGATCAACGCCAAATCTGCCCGGGCCGGGGACATGAGCATGAAGGAGCCCTACACGACCTACGCGCACTGGTTTTTGATGCGGCACCTGCTGCTTGGCGCCGGCGTGGAGCGGATGCAATTCCACTTCGACATCGATTCGATGAGCCGGATGTCGTTCCTGTGCAGCTTCATCGACGAGATCAAGGAGCGCCGGCGCACGCCTTCTACGTCAAGTACGACAAGAACCTCACGATTGACGAACGCCGCCCAATCCGAACATGGGTGAACCGCACAAGGCGATGTCCTGTGTAGCGCGTCAATCAGGATGAGAATTCTCACCTTGATTGACGCTGGACAGTCCTGGATCACCCCTGACAACCGTCTTGATAAGGACACCGTGGCGCGCATGACCTTAGACCACATGGAGCCGGTGCGTCTCGGAGCGGACTATAGGGGGCTCGAACCTGCTGCACCAGACTTTGAACGGGCCATGGAAAATGTCGAGGAATTGGTTGAAGCAGTCAGAGAAGAGTTCCTTGGTGAGTTCAGCACGCCGCCACTGGGCGGCGACGCTGACCAGCCGGTAGCGTCGATGTCAAAGACAACGAAGCCGAAGCCACCAAGACCAAGACGAGCGTAACGCGGACAAGGGGCATCGCCCCAGCACACTCACAAGCGATCGTTGAAATTTAAGCCTAGGAGGCTGTCCGAGAACTCGAAAAATCGCGATTTTTAAAAATTAAACTATTATAAATCAATATCTTAAAAATGGTATTTTACGAAAAAACGCATTCTCGGACAGCCTCCTAGTCGCCTTCGCTGTCCATGACTTCTCATCCCGCGTCCTCCCGCAGGTCGTCAATCTTTGCGCGGGCGAACGCCTCTGTGGTTCTCCTCACGTTTCGGGCCATGGATCGACCAGTTCGAGTTCCATGCCCTCGAAGTCGCCCGTGTTCCGTGTCGCCACCGCCAGACCGTGCGAACGAGCGATCGCCGCGATCTGGCAATCGATCTGATCTACATGGAGTCCTGCCGAGCGACGCATGCCCGCGACGTCGCCGTAGACGCGGGCCGCCTCGCGATCGAAGGACAGCACGCGGTTTCCGAAGGCCCTCCGCAGCATCCCCTCGATGTTCTCGAACAGCGCCTCGCGGCGACGGCCCTGTGGCAGTATCGCCGCGCCGTACCGGAGTTCGGCCTCGCTCACACTTGAGAAGTAGAGACTCTTCGAAGGCTGACCGCGGACCCAAGCTTCGACGGCGGGCTCCGGTGCGGAGCGCATAAGTTCCGACACGACATTCGTGTCCAGCAGGATCAAATCGCGCCCGGTTTCAGTCGAAGGAAGGGGGTTCGCGTGAGCCGCCTCGCGGCGGCAACTCGAGGTCCACGCCGTTCGTCGGTCCGAAGTACGACCGGATGATGCTCGCCAAGTCGCGCGACTCCGTTTCGGCACCGACGGCATTGCCCAGGATCAGCCGGGCTTCCTCTTCCATGGACCGACCGTTGCCGGCCGCCCGCACGCGCAGGCGCGTCTTCACGTCGTCGTCGAGATTGCGGATCGTGATGCTCGCCATTTGGACACAAGGCTGTCAGATCAAGGATCCTAGTGTACGTAGCGATTGCGATGCAATCAAACACGATGTGGGGGCCTCACCACCGTCCAAGCGGTGCATTCGTCGAAGTGGACACTTCAGGGCCGGAGCAGACGATCTGAAGGATTCGCCAGATACTCCTCCAGGTCGAAGCCGCTTCGCCCCAGGCACGCCGTGAACGACGCCAGCCAAGCGCCGGTCAGGCGCTGGAGCTCGTCGCGCTCGCGACGAACGAAGCTGTACCGTCCGTCGCCCGCTGGCGGCCGCGTAGCAGTGTCCGTCAACGTGTGGGGTGCGAATTCCTATCTGACGAAGATTTCGCGTTGAATTAGAATTCGCACCCTACAGGTCGAAATCCAACGAAATTAGTTGAAAATCGGGTCGAGTTGCGGAAGTCGGGCTAACGCCGTCGTCTCCACAGTGCTAAAACGCCAACCTCCATGAAACTTCCATTATCGGACCAAATAAGTGCGACCGGCTTTGGTCGGGGCGGCGGGATTTGAACCCACGACCACTTGACCCCCAGTCAAGTGCGCTACCAGACTGCGCTACGCCCCGCAGTTGCTCTTCGCATCATAACCAGAGTAACCGGTGTTTAGAAGAAAGCGTACCCGTGCCCGAGGTCGTTCCGGCCAGCCGCTTGGCCTTTGACGCGCCGGCCACCGAAATCTCTCAGGATTTCAGAAGCTGCAGCAGGCTCTCCGTTTCCGCGATCATCTGCTTGACGAGCAGCCTGAACTGGGTCTGATCCTGCCTGGCCTCGTCGCCGGCCAGGCGTTGACGGGCGCCGTTGATCGTGAACCCCTGATCGTAGAGCAGCGAGCGGATCTGCCTGACGACGATGACGTCCTGGCGTTGATAGTAGCGGCGGTTGCCCGTACGCCTTACCGGATCGATCTGCGGGAACTCCTGCTCCCAGTAACGCAGCACATGAGGTTTGACGTCACAGAGTTCGCTGACCTCGCCGATCTTGAAATACCGCTTGCCCGGTATCGGCGGCAACTCAGCCGTCGGATCCCGGTCCACCGTAGCCCTCCACTCGGGCTTTCAGTTTCTGGCCCGGCCGAAAGGTCACCACCCGCCTGGCGGTGATGGGAATCTCTTCCCCGGTTTTGGGATTGCGGCCCGGTCTTTCCCCCTTCTCCCGCAGATCGAAGTTCCCGAAACCCGAGAGCTTGACCTGCTCGTTTTCCTCGAGGGAACTGCGAACTTCATCGAAGAAAAGTTCCACGACCTCCTTCGCTTCACGCTTGTTCAGGCCGAGTTCCTCGAACAGGCGGTCCGCCATTTGTGCTTTTGTCAGCGCGCCCACAGATGTTCTCCCATCCACACGGTCGGCCCGGATACAGACCGGCTTGTACTCCGCCGGCTAGCGGAGCCTGGCCCCCAGCCTGGATTGCAGGGCCGTCACGGCCTTGGCTACGTACCCGGAGATGTCTCCCTCGGCAAGGGTCGCCGATGGATGCCGAAACGTCAAGCCTACGGCAACGCTTTTTTCATTAGAATCAATACTTTTTCCTCGATAGACGTCAAACAGTCTTAACTCTACGAGAATATCGCCCAACGCATCCGCCAAGGTGGATTGCACTTCCGCCGCCGTAACGTTCTCATTCACCACCAGGGCGAGATCGCGGCGGACGCTCGGCATCCTGGAGATGGCCGAGAACTTGCGCAATCGATACGACAGCACCGCGTCGCACAGAAGCTCGAATACATGGACGCCCGGACCGATGTCGAGGCGATGTTCCAGTTCCGGGTGCAACCGGCCCAGGCGCCCCACCGGTTCGCCGCCGGCGACGATCGCCGCACGCTGGCCCGGATGCAGAACCGGATCGTCACTGTGCCCGAAAGCGGCATCGGGAACACCGGTCCATTCGAGTAGCCGTTCCACCTGCCCCTTGAGATCGAAGAAGTCCACCCGGGCCGATTCCGTGTGCCAACTCTCCGGCGTTCGCTCGCCCCAGAGCAGGCCACCGAGCATCCACACCTGTTCCGGGCCGGCCCGCTCCGGATCGCGCGCCGGCCGGAAACAGAACCCGAGTTCAAACAGGCGCGCCCCCTCCTGTTGACGCTGCGTGTTGAATCGAAGCGCATCCACCAGCCCCGGCAACAGGTTGGTGCGCATGACCGATTGCTCAACCGACATGGGGTTGGCAAGGGCCAGCGCATCGCCGTCAGGGTCGAGCAGATCCTGCGTGACCGGATCGACGAAACTGTAGGTGACGACCTCCTGAAATCCGGCGGCTGCCAGCAATCGCTTGATCCCCTGTTCGCCACTTCGGTCCAGCGGTACCCGGCGCGGCGCCAGGGGTCCGTCCGGCAACAGGCCCGGTATACGGTCATACCCGTGAATGCGACAGACCTCCTCGACCAGGTCCGCCTCAATGCGGATGTCGAACCGGTGGCTCGGCGCGGCAATCTTCCAGACGACGCCGGCGGCATCGGTCTCGGTTCGCTCGAGAAGCTCGAAGTCGAGGCGGGCCAGGACCCGGTCCACTTCGTTCGGGGCGATGGCCACGCCCGCCAGTTCATCGAGGCGGGCCTGACGCAACGCCACGGTCGGACAGGCGGGCAGGTGTTCGAGGTCCACGGATTCCCGTACCGGTCCCGCCCGGCCGCCCACAATGTCCAGCAGCAACCCGGTTGCGCGCTCCATGGCCTGGGCCTGCAGTTCGAAATCGACCCCGCGCTCGTAGCGATGCGAGGCATCGGTTTGCAGACCCAGCCGGCGCGCTGCCCCTCCGACGACGAGGGGTGAGAAGAAGGCGCACTCCAGGAAGACGTTCACCGTGCCGGAGCCCACGCCGCTCCGCTCGCCGCCCATCACCCCCGCCACGGCTACCGGCCCGCTGCCGTCCGTAATCAACAGCACATCCGGATCGGGAGTGATTTTCCGGCCATCGAGCAGCGTCAGGATCTCACCGGCCCGGGCGTATCGAACCACGATGCCGCGCCTCAGGCGGTCGAGATCGAAGGCGTGCATGGGCTGCCCGAGTTCGACCATCACGTAGTTGGTCACGTCGACGACGGGATCGACACTGCGGAACCCGGAGCGGCGCAGCCGTTCCGCCATCCAGAAGGGCGTCGCGGCGCTCGCATCGATATTCTCGATCACCCGGCCAAGGTAGCGCGGGCACCCGGCGGGGTCTTCGAGGGTCACCGGGAAGACGGATTGAATGGATGCGGGGACAGGCCGCGCCTGACGATGCCGCACGGGCAGGTCGTTGAGAACGCCCACTTCTCTCGCCAGCCCGCGCAAGCCGAGGCAGTCGCCGCGATTCGGCGTCAGGTCCACATCGATGGAGACATCGTCCAGGCCCAGGGCCGCAACCAGGTCGGCGCCGACCTCGCAGTCCTCCGCCAGCTCGACAATGGTGTCCGATTCCGCGCCCATGCCGAGTTCGACGGCGCTGCACAGCATGCCCGCCGATCCGGCCCCGCGCAGTTCCGCTTTCGCGATCTCGATGTCGCCGGGCAACTCCGCGCCGACGCGCGCATAAGCGGAAAGCAGCCCCGGCCGGGCGTTTGGCGCTCCGCAAACCACCTGGTGCCGGCCGATCCCGTCCGAGACGGTGCATACCTGGAGCTTGGCAGCATCGGGATGGGGTTCGACGGCCTCGATACGGGCAACCACCGCGCCCCGCATCGCGCCGGCGACACGCTCCACGCCATCCACCTCCAGCCCGGCCATGGTGAGCTGGTCGAGCAGCGCATCGCGGCCGATATCCGGATCGACCCACTCCCTGAGCCACGCCTCGCTGAATTTCACCGCCGGGTACCCCTTTCGAGACGAAGCATCACACGGACAAGACAGGGGTCGGCAGGAACGACGTTGAAACGCATGTCAACCATTTCCCGCAATCGACAACTTCAGTTGAACTGCCTGAGAAAACGCAGGTCGTTGTCGAAGAACAGGCGTATGTCGTTGACCTCATAGAGCAGCATCGCCAGCCGGTCGGCGCCGGCGCCGAAGGCGAACCCGGACCAGGTCTCGGAATCGATCCCCGACATGTCCAGGGCATTGGGATGCACCAGGCCGCAACCCATGATCTCCAGCCATCCCGTGTGTCCGCAAACGCGGCAGCCGCTGCCAAGGCAGTGCACGCACTGCACGTCCACCTCGGCGGAAGGCTCCGTGAACGGGAAATAGGACGGCCTGAAGCGCAAGTCGAGATCCTTGTCGAAGAAGCGCCTCACGAAATCCGTGACCGTGCCTTTCAGATGGGCAAAGCCGATGCCACGGTCGACGACCAGGCCCTCGATCTGGTGGAACATCGGCGTGTGGGTGAGATCGCTGTCCCGGCGGTAGACGCGGCCCGGGCAGATCACGCGTATCGGCGGCGCCTGGGACTCCATGACGTGTACCTGCGCCGGAGACGTATGTGTACGCAAGAGCGTGCCGTCGGCGAAATAGAAGGTATCGTGCATGGCCCGCGCGGGATGGTGACGCGGGATATTGAGGGCTTCGAAGTTGTGGTAGTCGTCCTCGATCTCGAGGCCCGCAAACACATCGTAGCCGGCGCCGGTGAATATCTCCTCCACGCGGGCGAGTACCTGGGTGACCGGATGCAACCCACCGGTTGCCGGGCGGCGGCCCGGGAGCGTCACGTCCACCGTCTCGGCGGCGACCTCCGCGGCAAGCTGCTCCTTGACGAGCGCCAGTTTTCGCTCTGCGATGGATGCCTGCAGCCGCTCCTTCGCGGCATTGATGGCGGCGCCCGCGCTGGGCCGCTCGGACGCATCCATCGAGCCCAGCGACTTCACAAGCGCGGTCAGTTCGCCCTTCCTGCCGAGATAGCGGACGCGCACGGCCTCGAGGCCTGCCTCGTCCCGCGCCTGACTGACGGCCGATTCAGCGCTCATGAAGACTTGCTCAACATGCATGGCGCGAGGCTACGGCTTGACCCGGTTCAGCACTACCGGGGAATACTGGCGCGCAGGACGAGCGGCACGGCGACCGCGGCGGAAGATCGGCGGGAATCGCGCGCCGGGTTCATGCCGCCAGGGCGGCCTTGGCCTGTTCCGCCAGCGCTTGAAACGTCTCCTTCTCATGCATGGCGAGATCCGCCAGAACCCGTCGGTCCACCTCTATGTTCGCCTGCTTGAGGCCGGCGATCAGGCGACTGTACGACAGGCCGTTGAGGCGCGCGGCGGCGTTGATGCGAATGATCCACAGCGACCTGAACTGACGCTTTCGCTGCCGGCGGTCCCGATACGCGTATTCGCCCGCGCGGATGACAGCCTGCTTGGCGACCTTGAAACTGCGGCTGCGGGCCCCGTAGTAGCCTTTGGCCAGCTTCAGGATCTTCTTGCGCCGCGCCCGCGAGGCGACGCTACGGCTTGCTCTGGGCATCGGTGATTCTCCTGGTCCGCCTCGCGCTCAGCGCGCCTTCTTGGGCAGCATGCGTTTCAGGCTCGGCATATCCGCAGCGGAGACGCCTTCGAAGCCGCGCAGCCGTCTTTTCCGCTTCTGCGCTTTCTTCGTCAGAATGTGGTTTCTGTTCGTTCTACGATGCTTGAATCCCGAGCTGGTACGCCGGAACCGTTTGGCGGCGCCCCGTCTGGTTTTGAGCTTCGGCATGACCCGCTCCGTACACTTAATCTCTTGATTGCGGCCCCGGCGAGAACTGAGTCAACCTCGCGCATGCCGGGCGCCGCTCATCCCGGCGACGCATCGCGTCGTCTCGACGCGCTGCGTCCGTCAGGACTGAGCCCTCCTGGCCTTCATTCGCTTCCTGGGAGCCAGCACCATGACAACCTGGCGGCCTTCGAACCGCGGTTGCGTTTCCACGGACGCGATTTCGGCCAGGTCCGATTCGATTCGCGACATGAGTTGCATGCCGATCTCCGGATGGACCATCTCGCGGCCTCGAAACCGGAGCGAAACCTTGGCCTTGTCACCGTCTTCCAGGAAGCGAACCAGATTGCGCAGCTTGACCTGGTAGTCGCCTTCCTCGGTCCCCGGACGGAACTTCATTTCCTTGACGTGGATCTGCTTCTGCTTCTTGCGCTGGGCCGCCCGGGTCTTCTTGATCTCGAACAGGTGCTTGCCGTAGTCGAGGACTTTAACCACGGGAGGGTCGGCGTCCGGTGCGATCAGCACGAGATCCATGCCGTCGCGCCTGGCTTCGCCCAAAGCCTCTTCCCGGGAGACGATGCCCACCTGCCTGCCATCCGATGCGATCAATCGTACGTTTCGAGCCAGAATGTCTTCGTTCAGAAGAGACCGCTCGAAGCGCTTGCCGCCTTTTTTAATAGGTGCTCTCCATATATACCCTAGCCAGCCAGACTTGCCGCCATTTCAGCGGAGCGCGGCATTCTACTGCCCTGCCCACGCCGGTACAACCGCATTACCACCGACGGGCAGAGAGACAAAACACGACTAATGTATCTCACACCGGCGCCCGAAGAAACGGGCGTCGAGCCATTTGCAGTGACCGCTTTTGCCCGGATACCATTGCCGCGTTCGCCCAAAGGCGCGTAGCTCAGTTGGTTAGAGTGCTACCTTGACATGGTAGAAGTCGGCGGTTCGAGTCCGCCCGCGCCTACCACCTCCGTTCGGCGCATTGCCGTCACGCCGGGCACGATTCGCGATTCAGGGTTGCAACCGCCGCACGTCCCATTGCCCATCGCCGGTTCGAACGTACAGAAACCGGTCGTGCAGCCGGCCCGCGCGGCCCTGCCAGAACTCGTATTCGTTCGGGCGCAGGCGATAGCCGCCCCACTGCGCCGGACGCGGCACGGCGCCGCCGGGATAGCGCCGCCGCAGCTCTGCGACCGCCCGTTCGAGCGTTTCCCGGCCGTCGACGGAAGCCGACTGTACGGATGCGGCGGCAGCGAACCGGCTCTCTTCCGGGCGACTTTGGAAATACCGCTCCGATGCCTCGGCGGACAGCTTCCCGACTCGCCCGGAAATACGCACCTGGCGGTCGAAGTCCCGCCAGTAGAATGCTGCCGAGGCTCGGGAATTCTCCGCCAGTTCGGCGCCCTTGCGGCTTCGGTCGTCGGAGTACCAGCAGAATCCCGCCGCATCGAAGTGCTTGAGGAGCACGATACGCACGGATGGCGCGCCCTCCCTTCCCGACGTAGCCAGCGCCATCGCGGTCGCATCCCTGGCGCCGCTCTCCGACGCCGCCTGCAACCAGCGCGCGAACTGTTCCAGCGGGTCGGCTGCAAGGTTCGAGCGGCGCAGCGGTTCCGCGGCGTATTCGCGTCGCGCGCCCCGTTTATCGTATTCGTCGTTCACGGCGAGACAGTATGCCCAGGGGCAGTGCGGTTGTAAGGTCGCATACTCCTCATGAGCGAATGCCCTTGCGACTCATCGCCGTCTGGACCGAGCCGGTCAGGCCAGCAGCCGCTGCTCCCGTATTGCGCGGATCCGGTCGCGAGTTTCGGCTGCCTGCTCGAACTCCAGATTCCGCGCATGCTCCAGCATCCGCTTCTCCAGGTTCTCGAGCAGCTTGCCGAGGGCCTTGGGGTCTTCCGGTATTTCCACCGTCGCGCGGCGGCGGCCGCGCGCCCGCGCCGGCGCCTTGCGCGCCTCGCCGGGACCCGGCGCCCGGGCGCCTTCCATGACATCGGCAACCTGCTTGCGGATGGTTTGCGGCGTGATGCCGTGGGCTTCGTTGAAGGCGACCTGCTTGGCCCGGCGGCGATCGGTCTCGTCGATGGCCCGCTCCATGGACCCGGTCATCCGGTCCGCATAGAGAATCGCCCGGCCGTTGACGTTGCGTGCCGTGCGGCCAATGGTCTGGATGAGCGACCGTTCGGCGCGCAGAAAGCCTTCCTTGTCCGCATCGAGGATCGCCACCAGGGAAACCTCGGGAATGTCGAGCCCTTCGCGCAACAGGTTGATGCCGACAAGGACATCGAACTCGCCCATGCGCAGGTCCCGGACGATCTCCATGCGCTCCACCGTGTCGATGTCGGAATGCAGGTAGCGCACGCGAACGCCGTGATCGTCGAGGTAGTCCGTCAGGTCTTCGGCCATCCGCTTGGTGAGGGTGGTGACCAGCACCCGTTCGCCCCGCCGGACCGTCTCGTTGATCTCGCCGAACAGGTCCTCAACCTGGGTCGAAGCCGGCCGCACCGCCACGCCCGGGTCGACCAGCCCGGTCGGCCGCACCACCTGCTCCACCACCTGTCCCGCATACTCCTCTTCATATGGGCCGGGCGTCGCCGAGACGAAGACGGTCTGCGGGCTCATCCGTTCCCACTCGTCGAAGCGGAGCGGCCGGTTGTCGAGCGCCGAGGGCAACCGGAACCCGTATTCCACCAGCGTTTCCTTGCGCGACCGGTCGCCGCGGTACATGCCGCCCAACTGGGGCACCGTGACGTGGGACTCGTCGATGACCAAGAGGGCATTCGCCGGCAAGTAGTCGAACAGCGTCGGGGGCGGCTGACCGGCTTCGCGCCCGGAAAGGTACCTGGAATAGTTCTCGATACCCGAGCAGTACCCGAGTTCCTTGATCATCTCCAAATCGAATCGCGTGCGTTGCTCCAGCCGCTGCGCCTCGACCAGCTTGTTATGGGTCTGCAGGTAGTCGACGCGGTCGCGCAATTCATCGCGGATGTCGTCGAGTACGCCGAGTATCCGTTCCCGGGGCGTTACGTAGTGCGTCTTCGGGAACACGGTGAAGCGCGGTACCCGATTGACGACCTCGCCCGTCAGCGGATCGAAGATCGAGAGGTTCTCGATCTCGTCGTCCAAGAGTTCCACGCGCAGGGCTTCCTTTTCCGACTCGGCGGGATAGATATCCACGACATCGCCCCGCACCCGGTAGGTTCCCCGCTGAAAGGCCGTGTCGTTGCGCGTGTACTGCAGTTCCGCGAGCCGGTGCACGATATAGCGCTGATCGACCCGGTCGCCCCGGTCGAGGTGCAGCACCATCTGCAGGTACGACTGCGGGTCCCCGAGCCCGTAGATGGCCGATACGGAAGCGACGATGACGGTGTCCCGGCGTTCGAGCAGCGCCTTGGTCGCCGACAGGCGCATCTGCTCGATGTGCGCGTTGATGGAGGCGTCCTTTTCGATATAGGTGTCCGAAGCCGGCACGTAGGCTTCCGGCTGGTAGTAGTCGTAATAGGAGACGAAGTACTCCACCGCGTTGTGCGGGAAGAACCCGCGAAACTCGCCGTAGAGCTGGGCGGCGAGGGTCTTGTTGGGCGCCAGCACCAGGGTCGGCCGCTGCACGGCCTGTACGACATTGGCAATGGCGAAGGTCTTGCCGGAACCGGTGACGCCGAGCAGGGTCTGATGGCTCAGCCCCGCCTCCAGCCCATCCACAAGCCCGGCGATGGCCGACGGCTGGTCTCCCGCGGGCCGATAGTCGGCAACGACCTGGAAATCCGCTACCGAGCGCGCCACTTGCGAGCTTTTCCCATCGGCTTGACGTTGGGCAAAATGCACTCCTTGTCGGAGCCCAAGTGTACAGGTTCAAGCCACAATCCATCTCCACTTCCCCAACACGGAGGAACGGCAATGGCATCGGATAACTGCATCGTCTACAACTGCGTCTCGAGCGGCAATTCCGTGCTGTTCTTGATCTCGGTCACCGCGATGTGCGAATGCAGTTCGCCGATGAACGGGCTGCTCAACAGCGTATTGCGCGCAAAGGCTTCATAGTGGGCAATGTCTCGCGTCACGATCTTCAGCACATAGTCCCAGATGCCGGCCATCGTGTAGCACTCCAACACTTCCGGATGTTGTGCGATGACTTTTTCGAATTCCCCCAGCTTGCGGCGCCCGTCGGTCGTCAGGTTGACGGTGGCAAACACCACGACCTCCATGCCGAGCGCACTGCGGTCGAGCAGGGCCACCCGCTTGCGGATGTATCCCGCCTGCTCGATACGGTTGATGCGGCGCCAGCAGGGCGACTGGGAGAGATGGAGACGCTCGGCGATGGCCCCGGTGGTAAGGTTTGCATCGTTCTGCAGGAACCGCAGGATTTCGACATCCGTTTTATTGAGGTTATGAGGCATTTTTTTCTCCGTTTCCATGTTTCCAGAATAAACTATGCGTCCATTGAAGCAACATCCAACCAATAAGAATAGAAATCTGCGCCCGGCGGAGTACCATAACCATGAAGAAGAATCGCATGATCAAGGCATAGCAATGGCATCCCCAGCTCCCCTGTTGCACCCCGTTTCCCTCGACGACAAATACGCACTGGAGAAGGGCCGCGCCTACATGACCGGCATCGAGGCGCTGGTGCGCCTGCCCATCGTGCAGCATCAGCGCGACCTCGCCCGCGGTCTCAATACGGCGGCATTCGTTTCCGGCTACCGGGGCTCGCCGGTCGGCGGGCTCGATCAGGCCATGTGGAAGGCCAGACCCTGGCTGGAAGAACACAACGTCCATTTCAATCCGGGCATAAACGAGGAACTCGCGGCGACCTCCGTCTGGGGCAGCCAGCAGACCAACCTGTTCGCGGGCGCCAGATACGACGGCGTTTTCGGCATGTGGTACGGCAAGGGGCCGGGTGTGGACCGAAGCGTCGATGCGCTCAAGCACGCCAACGCGTGCGGCACCTCACGCTACGGCGGGGTGCTGGCCGTCGCGGGCGACGATCACGCGGCGAAGTCATCGACGCTGCCTCACCAGTCGGAGCATGTCTTCATCGGCACCTCCATCCCCGTGCTGAATCCCGCCAACGTGCAGGAAGTGCTGGACCTCGGCATCTACGGCTGGGAACTGTCGCGCTACAGTGGCTGCTGGGTGGCGATCAAGGCCATCACCGACAATATGGACTCCGCGATTTCCGCCGAGATCGATACAGACCGCATCCGCATTGTCTATCCGGAAGACTTCGAACTGCCCGAGGGCGGCGTGCATGCCCGCTGGCCCGATTCCTGGCACGAACAGGAAGTGCGGCTGAACAAGTACAAGATCTATGCGGCCCGGGAGTTCGCCCGCGTCAACGGGCTCAACCGGATCGTCATCGACAGCCCCAATCCGCGCTTCGGCATCATCACCACCGGCAAGGCCTATCTGGACGTGATACAGGCGCTGGAGGACCTGGGGGTCGACGAGAAGACGGCAGCCCGTATCGGCCTGCGGGTATTCAAGGTGGGCATGAGCTGGCCGCTGGAACCGGTCTCGACCCACGAGTTCGCCGATGGGCTGGAAGAGATCCTGGTGGTGGAAGAGAAGCGTTCCATCGTCGAGGACCAGCTTAGGGGTCAACTCTACAACCGGTCCGTCGCGAAGCGGCCATGTGTCGTCGGCGAATTCGATGAAACCGGGCAAAGCCTTTTGCCTAACTATGGCGAATTGACACCGGCTGCCATCGCCCGCGTCATCGCCGGCCGTATCGGCCGCTTCCACGACTCCGATGCAATGCGCGCGCGGCTCAAGTTCCTGGACCACAAGGAGCGCTCACTGGCACGGCCGCGCAAGACCGCCGAACGAACGCCCTACTTCTGCTCCGGCTGCCCGCACAACACGTCCACGCGCGTACCGCAGGGCAGCCGCGCCATCGCCGGTATCGGCTGCCATTACATGGCCACCTGGATGCCGGACCGCCCGACATCCACCTTCACCCAGATGGGCGGCGAAGGCGCCGCCTGGATCGGCCAGGCGCCGTTTACCGAAACGCCCCACGTCTTCCAGAACCTGGGCGACGGCACGTACAACCACTCCGGCGTCCTTGCCATACGCGCGGCGCGGGCGGCCGGGGTCACCATGACCTACAAGATTCTCTGCAACGATGCCGTCGCCATGACCGGCGGGCAGCCCATCGACGGCGAGTTCTCGATCGAAAACCTGATCTACCAACTGCGCGGCGAGGCCATCGAGCGCATCGCCCTGGTCAGCGACGAACCCGGCGCCTGGCAGGGACAGTTCAAGGATGTGGCCGGCTTCAGCCTGCACCACCGCGACGGGATGGATGCCCTGCAACGCGAACTGCGCGAGTTCAAGGGCGTCTCGGTGCTGGTCTATCAGCAGACCTGCGCCGCCGAGAAACGGCGCCGGCGCAAGCGCGGCATCCTGGCGGACCCACCCAAACGGGTATTCATCAACGACGAGGTCTGCGAAGGCTGCGGCGATTGCAGCCGCGCCTCGAACTGCCTCTCCGTGGTGCCCCTGGAGACGGAACTCGGCCGCAAGCGCAAGATCGACCAGAGCGCCTGCAACAAGGACTACAGTTGCGTCAAGGGATTCTGCCCGAGTTTCGTGACGGTGCACGGCGGCGAACCGGCGAAACGCTCCGGCATCGCCGACAGCGCCCGTGACGCGTTCGGCGCCTTGCCGGAACCCGAACTGCCGGCGCTGGACGCACCCTGGAACGCGATCGTGACCGGCGTCGGCGGCACGGGCGTGCTCACCGTCACGGCGCTGGTCGCGATGGCGGCGCACATCGAAGGAAAGGGTTGTGCGACCATGAACCAGACGGGGCTCGCGCAGAAATTCGGCGCCGTGGTCAGCCATGTTCGCGTGGCGAACGAACAGCAGGCCATCAAGGCCGTGCGCATCTCCGCCGGCGAGGCCGACCTGATGCTCGGTTGCGATCTCGCCGTGGCCTCCGGATTCGAGGCGCTCGCCAAGGTCCATGCCGGCCGCTCAAATGCCGTCGTGAACTGTGCGGAAGTGCCCAACGCCGCCTTCGTACTCAATCCGGATGCCGAGTTCCTCACCGCGGAAATGCAGCAGACCATCGGTGAGGAAGTGGGCGCCGACCGCTGCCATTTCGTCGACTCCACCGGCATCGCCACGGAACTGCTTGGCAAT
Source organism: Candidatus Azophilus sp. (assembly GCA_965220425.1). Taxonomy (GTDB): domain Bacteria; phylum Pseudomonadota; class Gammaproteobacteria; order Pseudomonadales; family Azotimanducaceae; genus Azophilus. The sequence continues at coordinate 3,612,279 of OZ244830.1, forward strand.
TCCATCGCCAGCAACCTTTTCCTGCTGGGCTTTGCCTGGCAGCGGGGCCTGGTTCCCGTAAGCCGCCAGGCACTCGGGCGGGCCATCGAGATCAATGGCGTCGCGGTGGAGTTCAACAAGCAGGCGTTTCTGTGGGGCCGCCGCGCCGCCAACGATCCGGATCAGGTGACGAGCCTCGTCGAAAAGGCTCTCGAGAAGCCTCGCCCCCTGTCACTCGACGAACTGATCGCCGACCGGGCGCAACGCTTGATAGCCTATCGGAACGGCGCCTACGCACAGGAGTACACCGGCTTCGTCAACAGCGTTCGCGAGCGGGATAGCCGACGCGAACAACGGCTGACCCGGGCAGTCGCCGAGGCGCTCTACAAACTCATGGCCTACAAGGACGAGTACGAAGTCGCGCGCCTTTACACCAATGGTGAATTCCAGCGCAAACTCAAGGCGCAATTCGCCGGCGAATACAAACTGCGATTCCATCTGGCGCCGCCGCTCTTGTCGCGGAGAGACCCCAGCACCGGTCATCTGATCAAGCGCGAATTCCCCGGCTGGACACTCCGCCTGTTCGCCCTGCTGGCCAAGCTCCGATTCCTGCGCGGTTCCGTCCTCGACATCTTCGGCTATTCCGGCGAGCGGCGGCGGGAACGGCAGGACATCGCCGACTACCGCGCGCTCCTCGAGCAGTTGCTCACCGGTTTGACCGATGCCAACTACGCCGTCGGCGTGCAACTCGCCGAATTGCCCCGGCAGTTGCGCGGTTTTGGCCACGTCAAGGACGAAAACCGGGTCAAGCTGAACCTGCAGTGCGACCGCCTGCTGGCCGCTTTCCGCGGTGAGAGCCCGGTGAAAGTCGTCGAAAAGGCGGCCTGAAACCAATCCGTTTTGCGCAAAGCCTCTCTTCATGCGCCAGCGGGCGAGGTGGTGGCGCCGATCCGATTCGGGCTGGGACCATCGTTGCAGGTCGTTACCAAACGTAACATAGTGCTGGACATCGCGGACTTTCGCGCTAAAATTGCCCAGACCAAATTGGTCAGACCAGATGGGTCGGGGCATGCAGACCAAGCACGAACATATCGCCAATACGCTGACGGACGAGATCCTGTCCCACCGCTATCGCCCCGGCGACCGGCTGCCTTCCGAGCGCGAACTCGCCATCCGTTTCAATGCGAACCGGGGCGCTGTGCGGGAAGCCATGAGCCGGCTTTCTCAACTCGGCGTTGCCGCCATTCATCCGGGCGGCGCACGGGTAATGCCTATCGACGAAGCAAACCTGGACATCATCGGCTACATGCTCTCGTCCAACGAACTCCCCGACGCCAAGCTTCTGGACCAGATCTTCCAGGTCATCGAGCTGTTGAGCATGGCCGCGGAAACGGTTGTCGGGGAAGCTTCAGACCAGCAGATTCAGAACATCCGGACACTCGTTCAGCGTCTGCTCGATCGTTCTCTCGACCGCGAAGTCCACACGGCAGCCCGGGTAGAAATGATGCGCGCCGTCATGGTTACCAGTGACAACCTGGTGTGCCAGTTGATCGCGAGGAGCCTCTTCGAGCAGTTCGCACCGAGCCTCGCGGCATTCGAACGCTATGTGCAACTGGATGTGGCCGCCTTCACCCTGTTGATGCGCCAACTCGACCGCGCTCTCGCCGTCCGCGACCGCACCGCCGTGCGCGCCGTATTCGATCACCTGGCCGGCCTGCACCGCGAAACCATTCTACGGGCGCTCGCCGCCGCATCCCGCGACGCCGGGAGCCAGCCGCGAGCGGCTCTGTCATGAAAGACAAACTGATCGTTCCCGGCCTGGTTGTGCTGGCATCCCTGTTCGGCGCCGCCGTGCTGATGGCCACCAGCCCCCAGGTGGAACCGACCAATCCGACCCCCGTACCACCGACCGTACGGGTGCGCGAGGCGCAGCCCGAATCGATCCGGTTGCGCGTGCATTCCCAGGGCACGGTGGCGCCCGATACTCAGAGCCAGCTCATTCCGGAGGTATCCGGGCGCGTCGTCTGGATGTCCGCCGCACTGGTCAACGGCGGCTATTTCGAAGAGGGGCAGACACTGCTGCGGCTCGACGACAACGACTATCGTTCGAGCCTCAAGCGCGCCCGGGCGGCGCTGACCCGCGCGGAAGCCGAGTACGAACACTCAAGCTTCGAATACGAGCGCATGAAGAGCCTGGAGGAGAAGCGGCTTGCGAGCCGCTCGCAGATGCAAGCCGCGCAGCGTGACTATCGAGTGGCGGAGGCGACCCTCGAAGATTCCCGGGCCAATGTCGAACAGGTGAGCCTCAACCTGGCGCGTACCGCGGTCAAGGCGCCATTCACCGGCCTGGTGCGCGACGAATCCGTCGACATCGGCCAGCTCGTGGGTCCGGCAGCGCCGGTTGCGACCGTCTACGCTGCCGACCGGCTGGAGGTGCGGCTGCCCATTGCCGACCGTCAACTCGGCTATCTGAACCTGCCGGCGGGGCATCGCGGCGAACTGCCCGCCGACCGTCAGCCGGCCGTGACCATCTCCGCCGAGTATGCCGGGCAGCTTCTCGAATGGACCGGCAGCATCGTGCGCACCGAAGCGCAGATCGACATCTCCAGCCGCATGGTCAACGTGGTTGCCCGCATTACCGGCGCGGGCGGGGAAGCCCTGCCGGCCGTGGGCCTGTTCGTGAATGCCGACATCGAGGGCCTGCTGGTCGACGGCATCGTGGTGCTGCCACGCAACGCGCTCAGAAACGGCAACCGGGTGCTGGTCGTCGACGACGACAACCGCCTGGAGTTCCGCGACATCGAGCCGTTGCGGCTGTACCAGGACGATGTCCTGATCCAGGCCGGCCTCCGGCCCGGCGAGCGGGTATGCGTCTCGCCCATGCAGACGCCCATCGACGGCATGCTCGTCGATCCGGTCGGGGACGCCGCGGGCTGACACCATGCACACCGCCATCGCCTGGTTCACCAGGAACCCGGTCGCCGCCAACCTGTTGATGTCCGTCCTGTGCGTGGGCGGCCTCCTTTCGATATTCACCGTCAACCAGGAAGAGTTCCCGTCGTTTGAGATTCCGATGGTCTCCATCACGGTGCCCTACCTGGGCGCGGCGCCGCAGGAAGTCGAGCAGGGCGTATGCATCCGCATCGAGGAAGCGATCGAGAGCGTTGCGGGCATCGAAAAGATTCACACCCTCGCCAGCGAAGGCACTTGCCTCGTCAACGCGGAGCTGGAGATCGATACCGACGAAGTGGTCGCCCTGAACGAAATAAAGGGCCGGGTAGACGCCATCAACAGTTTTCCCGTGGAGACGGAAAAACCCATCGTTTCCAAGATGGCGCTGCACCGCAACGTGCTCTACGCGGCCCTGTCCGGCAACGCCGACGAACGCATCCTCAAGGAGGTGGCGCAGCAACTGCGGGACGAGATGACCGCCATCGAGGGCGTATCTCAAGTGGGCGTCGAGTACGTCCGTCCCTACGAGATTTCCATCGAGGTCCCGGAATACGCCTTGCGCCGGCACGGCATATCCTTCGACCAGATCACTCATGCGGTGCGCAACAGCTCGCTGGACATGCCCGGCGGCTCCATCAAGGCGCGGGACGGCGAGATCCTGCTCCGCTCCAAGGGCCAGGCATACTGGGGAGAAGAGTTCGAGAGCGTCGTGGTGCTCACCAGGCCGGACGGAACCAATGTCACCCTCGGTGAGATCGCTGAAGTAAGGGACGGGTTCGAGGAAGGCGATCTCTACGCCCGGTTCAACGGCAAGCCGGCGGTGGTGCTCAGGGTATCGCAGCTCGACACCCAGGACATCATGCAGATCGCCCGTGATGTGAAGGCGTTCATCCAGGAGGTCCGGCCTTCCCTGCCGGAGGGCCTCGACCTGACCGTCTGGACCGATGCTTCCCTGGAACTCGAGGAGCGCATGGATGTGCTGAACACCACGGCGCTGGGCGGCCTTGCGCTGGTGCTGATCGTGCTGGCGCTCTTTCTGCGCTTCCGCCTCGCCATGTGGGTGGCTGCCGGCATTCCCATCGCCCTGCTCGGCGCCATCGCCGTGTTTCCTTACGTCGACATCATGCTCAGCACCATGACCGTGGTGGCCTTCATCCTCGTGCTCGGCGTACTCGTCGACGATGCCATCGTCGTCGGGGAACGGGTCTACAGCCACGAACAATCCGGCAAGTCCGCCGTCAACGCCGCCATCGACGGTACCCGGGAGGTCTCCATGCCGGTGATTTTCGGCGTGCTCACGACCATGGCGGCGTTTCTGCCGATCGTCATCGTGCCCGGGTCCATGACCGAATTCTTCGGCGTCATCGGCCACATCGTGATGCTGGCCCTGGTTTTCAGCATCATCGAGTCGCAACTCATCCTGCCCGCCCATCTTGCGCATCGGAAGCGGGGAGCCGCACGGGGCGGCATGGGCCGCGCCTGGAACCGGGCTCAGGGCGCCTTGTCCGGATGGCTCCAGCGCATGGGCTCCGACTACTACACGCCCTTCGTTACGCGGGCGATCGCCAAGCGCTACATCACCGCCGCCATCGGCCTCGGCATTCTCATCCTGGCCCTTGCCTTCCTGGCAAGCGGCCGCCTGGTATTCGGCTTCTTCCCTTCCATGGAAGGCGACCGGATTTTCGCGCAACTGGAAATGCCCGAAGGCGTGTCCGTGGATGTGACCATGCAGGCAGCCCGGCAGATAGAGCGGGCCGCCGACATCTTGAACCGGGAACTGACCCGGGAGCTGGGCCGCGAAAAACCCGTGATTCTGAATCAGCTCACCAGCATCGGCAAGCCGGCAGACCGGGACGGTCCGCCGGAGTTGCCTCGGCCCGGACGCAGCCACTTCGCCGAAGTGGTCATCGAACTGCCGTTGGCGCGCGACCGGGACAACCGGAGCACGGCGGAGATCGCCAATCGCTGGCGGGAACTCGTCGGCCCGGTAACCGACGCGGTAAAGCTGCGGTTCACCTCCGACCGGTTCTCGGCCGGAGAACCCATCAACTACCAACTCGCCGGCAGCGACGTGGACGACCTGCGGGCCGCGGCCGCGGAACTGCGGGCCGAACTCGCCCGTTTCGGAGGCGTGTTCGACATCCACGACACCTTCCGTGCGGGCAAGCAGGAGATTCGCCTGAGCCTGCTTCCCGAGGCCCGTAACCTGGGCCTTACGCTGGGCGACCTGGCGCGCCAGGTGCGCAACGCCTTCTACGGCGCGGAAACCCAGCGCGTGCAGCGCGGCCGGGACGACGTGCGGGTCATGGTGCGTTTCCCGGAAGCCGAGCGAAAGTCCATCGGCAACCTCGAAGACATGTACATCCGCACGCCGGACGGCAAGGAAGTGCCCTTCTACAGCGTCGCGCGCTTCGAGCTGGGCCGGGGCTATTCCGCGATCCGGCGCACGGACGGCCGGCGGGTGGTCAACGTGATCGCCGATGTCGACCGGGGCGTCAGCATACCGGAGGAGATACTGCGCGCGGTCGACAGCACGGTCGTTCCCGCGCTGCTGGCGAAGTATCCGGGCCTGTCCGTTGGGCTCGACGGCGAGCAGGAGGAACGCAAAGAAGCCATGCGGGGGCTCGCCCAGGGCGCAATGCTTGCACTGGTCATCATCTATACCCTGTTGGCCGTGCCGCTCAAGAGCTATGTCCAGCCCCTGGTCATCATGAGCGTCATCCCGTTCGGCGCGGTCGGCGCGATCTTCGGGCACTGGGCGATGGGCGTGCAACTCCAGTTCTTCTCCGCGCTCGGCATCGTGGCGCTGTCCGGTGTCGTGGTCAACGCGAGCCTGGTGCTGGTCGACTTCGTGAACCGGTGCCGCCGGCAGGGCATGGATGTCGACAAGGCGCTGGTGCTGAGCTGCAACGTGCGCTTTCGCGCGATCGTCCTGACCTCGGTGACCACCTTTGTCGGGCTGATCCCGCTCATGGGCAACCAGACGCCCATGACCATGCCGTTCATTCCCATGGCGGTATCGCTGGCCTTCGGCGTGCTGTTCGCCACCTTCATCACCCTGATCTACGTTCCGGTGCTGTACCGCATCGTCGAGGACATCTTCGGGTGGGATCCGGTGGCTCAGGGAATTCAGGAATCGCGCGAGGAGCCCGAACGGCAGGCTGCATCCTGGTCCGGCGAAACCTCTCCGCGTCAGGCCTGACTCCGGCGAGCGTCACTGTCGGATTTGCTGGATCGGACCTGTAGAATCTTCAATCGAGGACTCTCAAGCTGCGAGTTGACACCACTCGGCCAAGGCGGCTGCCCGGCCTTGTTTGAAAATGTCGCTACGAGTGAGATGGCGTTGGTGGTTGAAAGGGCTCCCCGCGGCCGGATTGACAGTTTGTCGAGCATGCCTGCACCGCGCTGGGGTCCGCGCGGCCACGCTTACACGGCGCCTCGACGCCCTCGCGACGAAAGTTGATGACGGGATGCCGGCTAAGGGGGAGTAGGGCCTTCGTCGTAGGTACTGTCACTGCGCGGTGAGGACGGAATAGCGCCATGGGCCTCCATAATTCCCCGTACCGCAGCCAGAGCATTCAAGCCATCCAGTTGATGAGCGACGGATTGCAACGCCTCTTCGAACAATTCCGGTGTTACCCCCGGCAGCATCTCGGAAACGAGCAATTTTTCCGGGGCGCCCATTGGCGGTAGCGACACGAAGCGCACGGTCTGGGTGGGGCCGTCTTTTCCCCGGTCCACTTGCCAATACTCGGGCACGCCCCGGTCCTGGTAGATTTTCAACTTGTCTGCATCTACATGCGTTACGCCGACCTCAACGACGATGTCTGGGGGGTGATCCAGAACGAATCGGTCCGCCTCGGCTTCGCCGCGGGCTTCCGCTCGGAGATATCCTTTGGCGCGCTCGCCCACGTAGAAACAGCAGTCTGCTTCGGGGCCGGTGTTGGGCGGATCCGAAGGCCGCCGCCATCTGGCGGAACCGAGCGATACCAGCGGCACTTGCAGCAATGACGCGAGTCCTTTGATTGTGTCTCCCGTGAGCTCGCTGACCCGTTCATGGGCACGGGCGGGCGACATCAGCAGGATCAGGCCGCGCGCGGGGTCGAGCACGACCCGCCGGAACGATTTTTCGATTTCGGATCCTGCCATCCGAACGATCAATTCCCGATCGGCAAAAAACGCCCAGTACCGAGAGCCGAACGAATTGACCTGGGACTTACAGGTGAGAGGGGTGGCTGCGCTTGATGACAGGGCCTCCGGCCCTATGGCTGCTGAAGACATCATGAGCCCCCGCTTTCGCGAAATGGACTGTCAGGAACCATAGCACACCGGGGAAGGGAGGAGGATCGTACAGCGGCCGTGTAGGGTGCGAATACCAAGTCGAGCCGCTTTTGGGAGTTGAATAGGAATTCGCACCCCACCGGTGGGATCCGGTGGCTCAGGGAATTCAGGAATCGCGCGAGGAGCCTGACCGGCGGGAGTCATCCTGGTCTCCGAAGACAAGTCCGCACAAGGCACAGTGGACGCTGGCTGGGCTGAGATAGTCTCAGCGCGGGATTGTGACAAAGTTGTCGCCGCTGTCCTCGGGACGCGCGCCCCACCGGCCGGCCCCTGTGCGTGCAAGGAACTCCGCTACCGACGCGTTGAACGCGCCGGGCTCCTCCAGATTGCAAGCGTGTCCCGTGTGCGGGAGCACCGCGAGGCCACATCCGGGTACGGCGCGCTTGAGGAATAGCGACGGGGCGATGCAGGGATCGTCCTCATCGCCACAGATGACCAGGAGCGGCACGTCGAGGCGTTCGAGGTCCGCCTCCCGGGTATAGATACTCGGGCGCCGGCCCTGGAAGCCACGGAAGGTATTGGCGGAACCCCGGGCGGAGTGGGCGCGGAAGAGTGCGGCGAAGCGCCCCCAGCCCATCGGGTCTTTCTCCCGGAACCGGATGCGCGTTGCGCTCGTCAGGTAGGCTTCCATCGATGCCATGCCCTCTTCTTCCAGCAACGCCGCCCGCCTGTCCATGTCCCGCAGAAAGGCATCCGGGTCCTCGCTGCCGGTGCCGACCCCGGCCGCGACCACGGACCGGCACCGCTCCGGATGCGCCAGCGCGAACTGCACCGCCGTGTACGCTCCCATGGAGAGTCCGCAGATGTGCGCCCGCTCGATCGACAACGCTTCGAGCAATTCGAGCAACACCGCCACCTGACGATCCCAGGTGTACTCCTGCCAGCGTGCGGGAACTTCCGAGGGCGGATAGCCCTTGGCGTTGTAGGCGATGACACGGTAGAAGCGGGAAAAGTAGCCTATCTGCGGCGCCCAACTTTCCATGCTGCCCGCGAACTCGTGGCAGAAGACGAGCGGCAGGCCGGCGCCGGCCTCCATGTACTCAATGCCGGCGCCGTCCAGCTTAATGTTGGGCATGAGATTGTTCCTGACTGCCCGGTTGCAGCGTTACCGAGCGCGTTCCAACCCCGGCGCTCATGGCCAAACCAGCGGACAATTCCCTCATTGCCATCGGTCTGTGAGCTGCCTCAGCGCAACAGGGTCTTGTACCAGTTCAGCATGGCATCGAGGTTGCCGTCGGTCTGCAGCACGATGTGGGAAAAACGCGAAGGCCGCACCGAGGTGGGATCGGGTTCCGGCAGTTGGCAACTCAACATGGGGCAACTCCTCTTGCGCAGCGGGGTAGGGGTCGAACGGGCAAAATAGGTGTTGCATCCACACTTGTCCAGTCCACCGACCGACTGTGTCAACGCAATTCAGAAATGTCCCCTTTTCTCCAATTCAGAAATGTCCCCTTTTGCCGAAGGAGAGGAACGAGGTTGTCGGGGATTTCGGAGCAACCGGTGAAGTGCCTGGTCAATCGCCATCGGGCGGTGGCCCGACCGACGCGCCAAGCGCTTGACATCGAAGTGCGCCGGGCGTTGCTCCCGGGATTGTAAACGACCACGCGATGGCCGTCCTCCGCGACCGGCGCGAGATCGTGCATCGCCGTCAGAAAACCGTCCTCCGTGCGAGCGTTTCAGGTCCTTCTATCCGCGGGTACGCCGGCTTCCAGCGCGAGACCGCAGTGTTCGCAATGCGCTTTCCGAAAAGGACCAGGTCTCGAGAGTCCGGCCAGCCAGCACGTTTGGGGTCCGCCAGTTTTTCAGTGAGAGTTTTCCTCTCCTCCCGGGCCAAGCCTGATGGCGGGGGGCCAATGAAAGCAGCGATCGCGAGGCCAACGTTACATCCGTGTTCGAGAATGGCTATAACATCTTCCCCATCTCGTGTTTCGAATCGCGCGGCTAGAGCTATCGTCTTGAGATAGAGCAGGTCCGTTAGAGACGCGATCCTTAATCCGTTCGCCGCCCTCCATGGCGTCTCCAGGCAGGGGCGCCTTTCCTTGCCGTGAAAATCCAGTTTGGGGGCTGTTTCGGTTGCGAAAAACTTGACGTAATGGTCAGGGTTTCTTCGTATCCACCTGTGTTTGCCAATCTCGATGCCTGCGAGGCGTTTCCTCAGGCTGCGTGGATGCTCCAGAGGACTACTGGAAACCAGATCGATATCGAAAGACGTTCTATTCCCCAGTGAATACGCAACCGCCGTGCCCCCTATCAGGAGGTAACGGTCACCAAGCGCACCGAGGGAATCCCAAACGTATCTGACCTTGCTGCCCAAGGAATCAGGATAGGGCATGGTTCAATACACCAGGGGGTAGACCCGTTCCGCATCTTCGTCCCATGCCCAATAGACTTTTTCGTCGTCTCCGGTCGGGGGAATGGTTCTTGGATCGTAGGGCTCGCCAATGTTCTCCCGCTCGCCGGGGTTCGGCGCAAATCTCAGGCGCCATCCGTCGAGAAAACGCTCCGGGCTTAAATCGCCTTCGCGCGATTCGCCGCCGGAGACCCGCATCCAGTATAGCCAGGGCGTCCGCTCGAAACTTGCCTCGCCAAGCCGACTGAGCAAAGCGCGTACTGTCTCGGCGCCTAAGACTTCAAGAAACCCGTCGGCCAGCGTGTGCGCGCCGGACTCCCAATAGCCCAAATGGTTGAAGATTGCACACAGTGCCGACCTCTCGTCGTGCACGGGGTTTCCTCGATGCGTCGGAGTCTGCCATAACGATGCCTTGCACAAGGCTTCCCACAGCCCCGCTTTTCTTTTGAGCGCGCTAACCGCCTGCCGAACCTGCACGTCGGCGGAAGGGGCAATGCACAACAAATCGTAGGGCACGTCGGCACCCTGACTGTCTGATATGAGGAAGATTATAAGCGATCGGAGCCTAATGGATGTTGACGCCATGGGCGATGCGGTCAGGTCAAGCCGGGCCTTCCCAGGCGGTGACCCTCGGCACTATCTCGGTCGCCCACCGCTCGATGGAAAGGCGGTTCTGCCGGTCGGAAACCAGGCCGTTGTACTGCCAGGTAAACACCCATTCGACCGCAAGGCGCTCGCGCAGGCGCTCGAGTTGTGCGGCGACCGTATCGACCGTACCCACCATCGCCAGGCCTTCGCCGAGGTAATCGCCGTCGAAATCTTCCCCCGTATCCGGGTCGCGGGTCCCCTTGTCGAACCCGAAGGGCGCGAACCAGGCGGCGCCGCAGAACTTCGGGCCCGAGCTCCAGATGCGCTGCGCTTGGGCATCGGAATCGGCAATGATCACGTCGCGCAGCACGCCGATGCCATCGCCCGGCGGCCGCCCGGACCACTCCGCGTACAGGTCGACAAGCCGCCGCTCCAGCCTGGGGTGCAGGGGCGGCAGGATGGGCGTTATGCCCTCCTCCGCGCAGAAGCGGATGGTGCGCTCGGAACTCGCGAACGGCTGGAAGAGCGGCGGGTGCGGTTTCTGCACCGGCTTGGGCACCACGGCTACCTGGGTGACCACGTCGTCCACCACGCCCCCGCCCCATTTCTTCGTTGCCTCGATCGGCCAGGGCGTGCCCTGCACCGGCACCTTCCAGTAGCGGCCGGAATAGTCCATGTAGTCACTGGTCCATGCCATCTTGACAATGCGGAAACACTCCTCGAATGCCGCCCGGTTCGCTGAATCGATCTTGTCGTGTTCGTAAGGCCGGGCGCCGTGGATGCCGTGCATCTGCTGAGCCATGACGTCGACCCAGCGGCGCTGATAGCCCCTGGCGAACCCGGCGTTCGCCCGGCCGCCGGTCATGCGGTCGAGCATGGCGATGTCTTCGGCCACCCGCAGCGGGTTCTGCGCCGGCAGCACGATGCCGAGTTGCCCCACGCGCAACCGTTTGGTCTGCAGCCCGACGAAAAGGTCCAGCAGCACCGGGTTGTTCGACAACTCGAATCCTTCGCTGTGAAAGTGGTGTTCCGTGAAGCTCACCGAGTCGTATCCCAGTTCGTCCGCAAGTTGGCACTGGCCGAGCACCTCCCGCAACATGGTGTCGTAGTACGTGCCGTTGAGCCCGGCGTTGCCGGCTTCCATCTGTTGCCGGGTACCGACACAGGGCAGATAGAACAAACTGGTTTTCACCCGCGCCTCCCAATAGAGTGAATCGCCTGGATGTCCGTCACTGTACCCAAATCCCCCGGCGAGTGGCACTCGAAGGTCTGGTCGCTGTCGTGGCCGATGATTCTCGCCAACCTCACCCTGCCCCTGGTGGGCGCCGTGGATACCGCCGTCATGGGGCGGCAGCCCGATGCCACCTATATGGGCGCGGTGGCGCTCGGCAGCACCATCTTCAATGCCGTCTACTGGATGTACGGGTTCCTGCGCATGAGCAGCACCGGCCTGACCGCCCAGGCGCTCGGCGCAGGCCGGATCGACGAACTGGCCGCGATTGCGATTCGCGCCTTCAGCGCCGCCGCCGCCCTCGGCGTCATGCTCGTACTCCTGCAATGGCCCATTCGGGAATTCATGTTCTGGCTGATCGAAGCAAGCGTGCCCGTGGAAACCCAGGCAGCGAGCTACTTCGACATCCGCGTCTGGGGTATGCCCGCCGTGCTGATCTACATCGTGGCGCTCGGCGTTCTGTTCGGCCTGCAGCGCATGGGCGCCGCACTCCTGGTCAGCGTGGTGTTCAACGGCGCCAATATCGCGCTCGACCTGTGGTTCGTCCTCGGACTCGGCTGGGGCGTCGATGGCGTGGCCGCGGGCACGGTCATCAGCGAGTGGCTGGCAGCCGTCCTGAGCCTTATCGCGACCTTTCGCGCCTTGCGGCAGAGTGGCTGGCGCGGGGCCCGGCCCCCGGAACTCTGGAACCGTGCGCGTCTTAACGATCTGACCAACGTCAGCGCCAACCTGATCGTGCGGACCTTCTTCGTGCAGCTTCCGTTCTTCATGCTGACGGCGCTTTCCGCCTACCTCGGCGACCTGGTGCTGGCCGCCAACGCCGTGCTGATGCAGTTCTTTCATATCATGGCGTACGGCCTCGACGGCTTCGCCCACACCGCCGAGACACTGACCGGCCATGCCTTCGGAGCCAACGACCCGCGCCGCCTGCGCCGCGCGAGCGCCTATTGCGCTGTCTGGGCGGGGCTGATCGCCGGCATCCTGAGCCTGGCATACCTGTTCTGGGGTACGGACATCGTCGCGATGCTCACCCTGTTGCCGGAAGTCCGATCCGTCGCGGCCGAGTATCTGCCCTGGATCGCGGTAGCGCCGGTCGTCGCCGTCTGGGCGTTCATGCTCGACGGCGTATTCATCGGCACAACCCGCACCCGGGAACTGCGCAACAGCATGTTCGTGGCGGCAGTTGTCTATCTGCTGGTCGTCTGGATGTCGCTCGAACCCTTGCAGAACCACGGCATCTGGCTCTCCATGACGGTTTTCCTGGCGATACGCGCGGTTCTGCTCGGGGCGCTCTACCCCCGAATCGAACGGTTGGCCGCCGTGCGCGCCGGAGGAATGTAACTTGCGGAGATGCAGGGCTTAGCCGGTCACGACCCGGGCCGCCGCCTCGGTCAGATTACCAGCAGATGCTGCTGCCTTGCTTCCGGAACGACCGAGGGGGCTATGCGTGCGTCGAAGGTAACGAATCGACCGCTCATTTTGACGGCGAGAGCCAGCAGGTAGATATCCGTAAGCTGTTTGGCGCCGATTACCTGGCGCCAGTCGACAATGCCGGGCTGCAGGAGACTGATGTCGTCGGCCCAGAACCGGTGTTGGGCCGTATCGGCGGCTTCGCGCAGCCGTTCCGCCACCAGGGGCGCGGGCAACGGGTTGGAGTAGCCGGGCTGCGACATGATCCTCAAGCATCCGTTCTGGGTGATCGGGCAGGTCGCCCATCCATCGCCAATGTTGTCCCGGAGCCACCTCCTGGCCTGCTCGTGATGCAGATGCTCGGCGTCCAGCAGGGCGATCAGGACGTTTACGTCCAGCAGCGCGCGCATCAATCGCCCACTTCCTCCCGGAGGCGGTCAATCAGGGCATTGGTAACGATTCCCCCGCGTTTCGGAAACGGACGAAAGCCGAACTCCACATCCGGTCCGTCCAATTGATTCGTTGAGGTGCCCTTTTCCGGTCTGGCCAGGGATCGCCTCAACAGGCTCGAGATGACCGCGCCCGCTGACCTCGATTCGCGTTTCGCAACCTCTTTCACCGCGATGAGCAGGTCATCGTCAATGTTCAGGGTGGTCCGCACCACATCGCCCCAATGAAAACTTGATGTTGTGATGCTACTGCATCACGCATCATGCAACAAGCGTAACGGAACTCGCCGATCGCGAGAGCAGACAGCGTGCGCCAGATTCGGTGAACACGAACGTAGAGAGTGAGCGACATCGCGGCGGTCGTCTCTCAGGGAAGTTCCCAGCTACCAAGGCGTGATAACCAAAACGCGGCGTGCTGGACAGCAGCCGGCAGTTGTCGCGAAGACGAGACGCCAATGGTCTGCTCTACGGCACCGAGCTCAGTCCCTGTTGTCTCGTCCACAAGCGACTCTTGACGGTTCACGACATTTAGCCTGTCTCCGACCGGAAGTTGAAGCCTTCGAGCGTCTCAAGCGCCAACTGGCCGCATACCGAGTCGTTTTCGGTCAGCCGCGCCAGGAGGAACTGATGACGTTGCTAGATCACTCGGGAATCGACACCAGACAGCTTGCTGAATGGGCTATTGATCTGCGCCCTCCCATGACAAGTTCGATTGAACATCTGGATTAGCGCGACAACTTTGGCTTACCTAACGCTTTGCCTTGCGTCTTCATGGAATCCAAATGACCTACCGTACCCGCCGGGTCGTCTCTTCCCTGGCACGCATTGAAGTGCTCGCCGGCAGGCCGATTCCGATGCACAGCCCCGCATCATCGGGCCGCTCATGTCAGATGTGTTGAACCGGAACGCCCCGCTGTACGTCTTCAAAACCTACCGGACGGAAAGCTTATGGCGACGTACACAGATGGTTGTTTAACTGAGCCGCTGCGCCAACTCCAGCGCTTGCGCAACTCACTAAATTCCGGTCCTTACCCATTCGTATTTTCTTCCATTGCGGATCAAGCGACTTGATTCTCGAACGGTGCAATCTTTATTTCACTCTCCCGCTTGCGGGTCTGGGCGATGTCGTAGCTGTTCTGCATCCTCATCAGCGTATCCATCGACACGCCAAACGCCTTCTCGATCCTGAGCGCCATTTCAGGCGAGAGATGCGCGCGCTCGTTGAGGAGCGCTGAGAGCGCGGGGCGCGTGACCTCCAAGACCCGCGCAGCAGCGGTGACCGACAAGTCCAGGACCTCGATGATCTCGCTCTTCACGAACCCGCCCGGATGGGCCGGATTCTTCATCCGGATGCCGCTTATCCCACTCATGGTCGCCTCCTGGTGATAATCCTCGTAATTCAGATCGACGATCGTGCCCTCCGTCCGGTCGACCCGGAACGTGATCCGCCAGTTTTTCGTGACCGACAGACTCCACACGCCGTTTCGATCGCCAGCAAGCCGATGCGCCTTCCAGCCCGGAACCGCCCGCAGTTCCTCCTCCCGCTGCATGTCCTGAAGGAACGACAGGATCCGCCGCAGCCTGGGCACCACCGGAGGCTGAAGCCCGGCCGCGTTATCGTCCTCGATGAAGCGGCGAAGCCCCTTGTGGACCACGTTTCGAATCTTCATGACATACGTTACCAATACGGTCCGTTCACCGTCAAGCGACACTTTACGACACTGCTTTGAGCAAGATGGATATGGCAACAGCTCCCTCTTGCCGGTGCGGGCTGAGGCATTGACCCCGTGAACGGAGAGAATACGGATACGCGCGACCCCTGGCTTTGAGCGTTGCCCCTTCCGTCCGTTAGAATGCCGCGTTTCTCAATCACGCACCCTCAGGGGGAACCCATGTCCGATGAAAACGGCCTGAATGCCGACCTGTACAACCTCGTCATGTCCGAAGAGGCCAAACCGCTGCTCGATGCGGTGAAGAAACATATCGCCGAGAACGTCGACCCGATCACCGAGGAGTTCTATCGTCTCGGCGAAGGGCGCGAGGATCGCTGGAGTTGGGCGCCGGGGCAGTTGGAACTGCTGGAAGGCGCGAAAAACAAGGCCAAGGAATCCGGGCTCTGGAACTTCTTCCTGCCGGATGCGGAGACCGGCGAGGGCCTGAAGAACCTGGACTACGCCTATATCGCCGCGGAACTCGGAAAAAGCCCGCTGTCCTCGGAATCGCTGAACTGCAGCGCCCCCGATACCGGCAACATGGAAGTCCTGGAGCGGGTCGGCACGCCGGAACAGAAGGAGAAATGGCTGAAGCCCCTGCTGAACGGAGAGATCCGTTCCGCCTACGCGATGACGGAGCCGAACCTCGCCTCATCCGATGCCAAGAACATCGGCACCCGGGCGGTGCTTCAGAACGGCGAGTGGGTCATCGACGGGGAGAAATTCTATATTTCCGGCGCCGGAGACCCGCGCTGCAAGATCATGATCACCATGGTGAAGACCAGTCCCGATGCGGCGCCCCACCGCCAGCAGTCGCAGATACTGGTGCCCATAGACGCCCCGGGCGTCAACATCCTGGGTTCGATGCACGTCTTCGGGCACGACGATGCGCCACACGGCCACATGCACATCAAGTTCGACAACGTGCGCGTTCCGGAAGAGAACATCCTGCTCGGCGAGGGCCGCGGCTTCGAGATCTCCCAGGTGCGCCTGGGCCCGGGCCGTATCCACCACTGCATGCGGTCCATCGGTCAAGCGGAAAGAGCCCTGGACCTGATGGTGCGGCGGGGCTTGAGCCGCGAGGCGTTCGGCAAGCCCATCGCCCAGCTCGGCAAGAACATCGAGGTGATTTCCCGGGCGCGCATCGAGATCGAGGCGATGCGGCTCATGGTGCTGCAGGGCGCCAAGGCCATGGACGTGCTCGGCAACCAGGAAGCGCGTGTCTGGGTACACATGGTCAAGGCCATGGTTCCGGAGCGGGTCTGCCAGATCATCGACCAGGCGATCCAGATCCACGGCGCCACCGGCGTCTCCCAATGGACGCCGCTGGCCGGCATGTACACCGGACAGCGCACACTACGGCTGGCCGACGGGCCGGACGAGGTGCACCACCTCGTAGTCGGCCGGGCCGAACTCAGAAAGTACGGCGGATCCGCCTAGCAGTTCCCACCCCCGAAGGACCCGGGCGCTGACGCGCGGGGAGCAACGCCCGGTTACTGGAAGAGAGTGGGCATGCCGTACTTGCCTTCCGGCGCCTTTGAGGCTCGCGGTAAGCCCATCGCGTAAGAAAGGCAAGCCCGCCTGCAGAATTCGCGGACCGCACCCGCTCAGGGCGCCGTATCCCACCACCACTGGGCGGGCAGTTCGACCTTGTCCGGCCACACCTGATCCAGGGTCGCCGCATCGAATACCTCGCCGCCCTTGACCACCAGGGCGAGGTCCGCCGTGTTGCGGATGTCGTCGAGCGGATCGCTGTTGAGGATTACGAGGTCGGCGAGCTTGCCCGGCGCAACCGTGCCGATATCCTCGGCGATGCCGATGATTTCCGCGCCGTGCCGCGTCGCCGCGGTCAGCGCCTCGTCGTTCGACAGGCCGCCGCTGGCCAACGCCCAGAGTTCCCAGTGATAGCCCAGCCCCTGCAATTGCCCATGAGAACCCACCCCTACGCGACCGCCGTCGCGAATGATTTTCGCCGCCTGGGCGGCAACACGGGAGAAGTGGTATTCACGCTCATGAAACCACACCCGCCGTAGCGTTCTCGAGGCCAGTACCGACATTGGCGTGAAGCGCCGCAGCTTTTCGTCGTCATGCGGCGATTCCTGGCTGTAGAACCAGTTTTCGCCCCAGGGACCGCCGTAGGCCACCAGCAGGGTCGGCGTATAGCTCATGCCCGAGCGGGCGACCAGTTGCACCGTGTCTTCATACAGGTCGACGACCGGGAAGTTGTGCTCGTTGCCGCTGAAACCGTCGATCGCATGAGTCATGTCGAGCTTCATGTCGAGCGCCCCTTCGGTGGTCGGCATGAGCTTGAGTTTCCCGGCCGCCTGGGCGAGCCAATGGCGCTGCTTGCGATTGCCGGAGATGTAGGCCTTGAGGTTGTGTACCCGGTAGTGCTCCTTGTAGCGCCGCAGCACCGCTTCTGCATGCCCAGCCGAACGGAACTCATTGTTGACGAAGATGCCGGGGCCCGTGGAAAGCGCCCTGGGACCGATCATGAAACCGGCATCGATCAGGTCTTCATAGGCAAGGATGTCGGTTGTGCTCGGCTGCACGTCGAGCCCGGTCGTCACGCCGTACGCCAGGTTCGCAAGGAAAGCGGCATTGGCGGTGTCGAGCACGCGCCGCAACGGGCGGAAATGGGCGTGGGTATCGACATATCCGGGAGCGATGGTCTTGCCCGCAACATCGATGACCGCCGCATCCTCCGGAATGACGACATCGCCGCGGGCGCCCACCGCGGCGATACGGTCGCCTTCGATCAACACGACGCCGTCGGCGATCGGCGAGGCCCCCTCCTCCATCGTCAGGATCCGCGCGCCGGTCAGTGCCAGCCGGCCTTCCGGCCGGTGACGGGGACGGTAGATCTCGATCGCCCACGATCGAACGGACTCGTGCTCCTCCAGCAAGGGCTCGCTCTCCGCCGCGGCAGCTACCGGCGTTTCCGTGGCCGTCGCGCCGCTCTCTTTTGTGTCTGCCGCTCGCGGTCCATCCACAGCCGGTTGTGCGGATGACGGATCGCCACCATCGGCAACTGCCTCATGCTCCTGCGCGGCCTCCTCGTCTCCCGTCTCGTCGCCATTCGACGTGCCGGTTCGATCGGTATCTCCGTCTTCGCTCGTCGATTCGCTCAACCCGGCGCCGTCCTCAACCCGCTCGACATCGTTCACGCCGGCGCCCGACTCGTCCGTATCGGCATCGTCGTGACCGGCAGCGTGCCGGTCTTCGGCGGTTTCCTTCTCGAAAGAGACATCGGCGACGGCACGGCGATGTAGAGAATGTCCCGTGCTCCAGAAGACCTCCGCGCCGCTTTCGGACCAGCCGAAAAAGTCCAGGCCGATGTCGGTGAGGCGGGCAAGCGGAAGCGCAGGATTGCCGATGTTGACGGTCAGATCGTTTGCGTAGGGATTCAACAGGCGCAGCACGTACAACTGGTTGGCATGGTGAATGAGTGCATGGGCGCCGTCCGGCGCGATCCGAACATCCGCCGCCGGCACATCCTCCTCGGCGTAAAAGATCCCGGCACCGGTGGCTTTCAGCAGCAGGCGCCGGTCCGTGCCGTCAAAACGGATGGACATCAGCCCGGACGCTTCGACCGACGCGACCGGACCGCCTGAGGCGTACACGTAGACCCGGTCGGTCTCCGGGCCGAAGTGCGGTGCGCCATGGCCGCGCGACGGCATGACGACCGAAACCCGGCCGCCCGCCGCCGGCAACCACACCAGGTCGGAACCCACCGGAGCGCCGAAATCGTTTTCGCGGTAGAGCCGGTCGTAACTCGCCGCCCGCAGGGCGACGATACGCTTGCCGTCCGGGGACCAGGCCGGGTCCGAAAAATACGCCGGATTCTCCGACAATCGCCGGGGCTGTCCCCGGCCATTGGCGCGCAGCCGCCAGACATGGCCGCCCCTCGTGCCCCAGCTTACGAAGGCGAGATCACGGCCGTCGGGCGACCAGGCCGGATGAAAGGCATGCAGACTCGCCGACGAGACCGCTTTCGATTCGCCGCTGGCGAAATCATGGACATAGACGCGGGTGAACGCGGAGAAGGCGACCTTGTCACCGCCAGGCGAAACGGACGGCGCTTCAAGCAGGCGGGCCTTGACCGGGCCCACACCGACACGGTACGGGAAATAGAGCCTGGGGCCGAGCCCCATTTCCACCGGCGCCTGGAACGGGATATCCACAACTTCCCGGGTGGCCAGATCGACCCGCCGAATGCCGCCTTCAGCAGTGTAAACCACCGACTCGCCATCCGGCGTGAACGCATAGCCCGGCAGCAGGTCCCGGGTGAACCGCGATTCCTGCTCGTCCCTCTGCACCGGGTAGACAAGCCACCTGTCTTTGCCGGTAACCAGATCGCGCACGCGCAGACCCGTCTGCTGTTCGTAGCGGGTGCCGTACACCAGCTTGCCGCCGTCCGGCGAGAGCACGGGCCGCATGGCGCTGCCCTGGGCCGCGGTGACAATATCGTCGACGCCGTCGCGCAGGTCGCGGCGCACGATCTGCCACTGCGGGAGCCTCAGGTTGTAGCCGAATCCGCCGTACTTGCCGGAGAAATACAGGTAGCGCCCATCCGGGGAATACACGCCGCCGAGCGCGTTGTGGCGCTGTTCGTTGGGTGTCGACGGGCCGCCGGGCGCGGCCTCGGTGATCTGCACACCGGTTCCGCCATCGGTGTGATATGCCCAGAGCTCGAAAGTGCGCAGACCCCACGAGGTCTTCGAAACCACAACGTGCTTGCCGTCCGGCGACCAGCTCGGCGACGCGTAATCGGCGCGATCGTCGCCGCTGCCGATCTTCTTCGGGTTCCCGCCATCGAGATCGGCCGTCCAGACAGCGGTGGGCCCGTCCCGGTCGGAGACGAAGGCGATGCGCTGCCCGCCCGGCGAGAAACGGGGCTGGGTGTCGTACGCCATGCCGCGGGTGATGGCGCGCGCCTGTCCGCCCTCGATGGGCAGGAGGTACAGATCGCCCAGAATTTCCAGCACGAGGGTGTCGCCGGCCGGCGATACGTCCAGCGACAGCCAGGTCGCCTGCTCGACCGAAAACGCAATTTCCCGCTCCGGCTTCAGGGGCAAGTCCTTCCCCACGCCGGCCGGCACCGATGTCGACACCAATACAAAGACCGCCAAGGCGGCCGGCATCGCAATCGAATGTATTTTCATGGGAAAAATCTACAACTCATTGATTTACGAAATATATTCGCCAAGTGGGTTGAGGCGCCGCGGAACAGAGCGGTCGGGCGCCGACAACCGCCGTTATGTTAAATTGGATCGGCTTGAAATTCATAAAAATCAATGGATTAACCATTTTTTCCATGAAAGTTTGGACCCCGGCTGACCGGGGTGGAACCTTGCATCGGTCACCGGTCTCTTGTGCCGGTTTACACCGGACTGTCCGGGGTGCGTCAAGCGAGGCCGGGCTGATACTTCAGCATCACCCTTGAACCGTCAGCAAGCGCATTTCTGAACCGGGGCCCCCAGGTTGGCCATTCGTCCGCGTACTTGACGCCCATGGCCGCCAGCACCTGCTCCCGGCGGGCGGCGTCCATCTCGACACTGGCGGTGGTCTCGACCACCGGCAGTTTCCGGTAGCGCCCGTCCGCCCGGCGCCAGTTGCCCACATCGCCGACCCAGATCCTGGCCCGGTCAAGACCTCGCCGAATGGCTTCGCTGCGCCATGCGTCGGTGCGCGTCACCACAAACATGGCCCCTTCATGCACCGCGTACCAGATCTCCGCCTGGCAGCGGCTCTCCGCACCGGACGACTGCAGCGGCGTCAGATAGATGAGCCGCGATTCAGCCATGGCGGTTTGCAGCGCTTCGTTGCCGCGCGCGAACGGTGTAACAACGGCGGCCGCCACCGCCGTACCGAGCAGGGTGCGGCGTGTAATCATGTGGTTCTCGTCGCAATCATCAATCAGAAAACGGTAACGGCCTCGATGCGCTCCCCCGCGGGGCGAGCCCAGGCTTTCGGGCCTTCGATGTGCACGGAATTGCCCTGGCAATCGACGGCGACGGTTACCGGCATATCTTTCACTTCAAACTCCCGTATGGCTTCCATCCCCAGTTCCGGGAAAGCCAGCAGCCTGGAGCCGGTAATGGCCTGGGAAATGAGGTAGGCGGCGCCGCCGACGGCGATGAGCGAGGTTGCCTCATGATCCCGGATCGCCTCGATGGCTTCGGGCCCGCGTTCCGCCTTGCCGATCATGCCCAGGAGCCCGGTGCGCTCGAGCATCATTCGGGTGAACTTGTCCATTCTTGTCGCCGTGGTCGGCCCGGCCGGTCCGACGACCTCGTCACGAACGGGGTCAACCGGGCCCACGTAATAGATAAAGCGCCCCGCAAAGTCCACCGGCAGGTCCTCGCCCCGTTCCAGCAGGTCCGCAATCTTCTTGTGTGCCGCATCGCGTCCGGTCAGCATGCTGCCGGACAGCAACAGCGTTTCCCCGGCGCGCCACTTTCGCATCTGCTCACGCGTCAGGGTATTGAGGTCGACCCGGGTCGCCTCCTCCAACTCGAAATCGATTTCCGGCCAATCGACCAGATCCGGAGGCTCGAAGCGGGCGGGCCCGCTGCCGTCCAGTGTAAAGTGCAGATGCCTTGTGGCGGTGCAGTTCGGAATCACCGCAACCGGTTTGTTGGCGGCATGGGTCGGGTATTCCCGGACCTTGACGTCCAGTACCGTCGTCAGCCCGCCCAGCCCCTGGGCGCCCACCCCGAGGGCATTGACTCTGTCGTACAGTTCCAGGCGCAGCGCTTCCGTTCGATCGCTCGCCCCCCGCGCCTGCAGTTCGTGGATGTCGATGGGATCCATCATCGCTTCCTTGGCGAGCAGCATCGCCTTTTCCGGCGTACCGCCGATGCCCACGCCAAGGACGCCTGGCGGGCACCAGCCGGCGCCCATCGCGGGCACGACGGAAAGTACCCAGTCGACCACCGAATCGCTGGGATTCAATACCGCGAACGTCGCCTTCGCCTCACTCCCGCCCCCCTTGGCAGCGACCTCGACGCCGAGCTCGTCGCCCGGCACCAGCCTGGTGTGAATCACGGCGGGCGTATTGTCGCCGGTGTTGGTGCGGGCGCCGTCCGGGTCGGCGAGTACCGAGCCCCGCAGCAGGTTGTCCGGATGCGTGAAGCCCCGGCGGACCCCTTCGTTCACCATCGCTTCGACGCTCAAGCCGCCTTCCCAGCGGACATCCATACCCACTTCAAGAAAGACGATGACGATGCCGGTGTCCTGACAGATGGGCCGCTTGCCGAGCGCGCACATGCGCGAGTTGACGAGAACCTGCTGCAGGGCCGCCTTGGCCGCCGGTGACTCTTCCTTCTCATAGGCCTCGGCCATGGCGCGAATGAAGTCCGGCGGGTGATAGTAGGAGATGAACTGTAGCGCGTCCGCCACGCTCTGAATCAGATCATCCTGCCTGATAACGGTCATTGGGATTTCCCAAGTCGGTACCGGCCTTCATGATACCCGAATGCAATCGAGCCGGATGCGAACGCTTCGTTGCCAAGCCGGCGTCGAATTGCCGATACTGAAAGCAGGCTCTCGCTCAGGTGCCGGGAAGGGGCGAGCCTCAAAATCCGGAAGCCGGCGTTCTCCTGTAACGGAGGAACCTGTGAGCTGTTTTACGCATCGCGATCCATTCTCCCGCCAGCGGGCCATGCGGCGGACGATCGCCGCGGTTGCCGGGATACTCGCACTGGCCGGCTGCGAAACGACGGAGCGCACGCAACCGTTCGCGGAGCGCTTTCTGATCGTCGATACGCACATCGATGTGCCCTACCGGCTGTACCTCCAGGAAGACGATGTCAGCGAAGCCGCGGAAACGGGCGATTTCGACTATCCGCGGGCCAGGGCGGGCGGCCTCGATGCGGCCTTCATGTCGATCTACATCCCGGCCAGCGTCGATGCGGCGGGACAGGCTGTCGAACGGGCCGACGAACTCATCGACCTCGTCGAAGGCATTGCCGCGAACGCGCCGGGCAAGTTTGCCGTGGCCACCTGTACCGCCGATATCGGCCGCATCCGTGCGAGCGGGCGCATCGCGCTGCCGCTCGGCATGGAGAACGGCGGGCCGGTCGCCGGGGACTTCGCCAACCTGCGCCACTTTCGGGAACGCGGCATCCGTTACATCACCCTCACGCACTCGAAGACCAATCACATCTCGGACTCGTCCTACGACGACTTCGAGCGCTGGCAGGGCCTGTCGCCGTTCGGCAAGACACTCATAGCGGAGATGAACCGGCTCGGCGTGATGATCGATGTATCCCATATCTCCGACCGGGCCTTCCGGCAGGTGCTCGAACTGACGGAGGTGCCGGTGCTCGCAACCCACTCCTCGCTGCGGCACTTCACGCCCGGGTTTCACCGCAACATGAGCGACGAGATGGTGGCGGCGCTCGGCGCCAACGGCGGTGTCATCCAGATCAACTTCGGCAGTTCGTTCCTGACCCGCGCGGCTCAGGAGTACGGGACCCGCGCCAACCAGGCTGCCCTGGCCTACTCCTTCAACAATCAGATCCAACCCGACGATCCGCGCATTGCGGAATTCGGCAAGACCTACAGGAAAAACCATCCATACCCTTTCGCCACCCTGGACGATGTGCTCGATCACATCGACCGCACCGTCTCGCTGGCCGGCATCGACGGCGTCGGCATCGGCTCGGACTACGACGGCGTCGGCGACTCGCTGCCGGTCGGGCTCAAGGACGTTTCCACCTATCCCAACCTGATCGCAGGCCTGCTGGAGCGGGGGTACTCGGAGGCGGACGTTGCAAAGATTCTGGGCGCCAACACCATGCGGGTGTGGCGTGCAGCGGAACGATTCGCCGACCGGCAGGGCAATCCGCCATTGTGCCGTGGGGGATCCTCGACATAACGCGCCGCCGGTTCTTCGCCGAATCGATTGAACGCCCTTTACGGTCTGTTGTCGATCGATGCGTTGGGTAGTCCTCTCCGGTCTGTGGATGGTGTACGCCAGCTTCGGTTTGATCGCCTCGGTAATTTCGATATCCGGCGCCATGGCGTGGACCATCGTGCGTTCGCGCTTTGCGGGTATTTCGGCAAAGCTCCAGGCACCGGCGCAGTCTGCTCGTCCCCACAATCCGCACCAGAAATGGAAAAGCGGGTGAGCGTTCGTTGAACCCGCGGTCAACGGCTGCCAGCCTGAAGTCAGTCCGCTAAGCTGGCGCCCTGTTTTTCTCCAACGCGGCCTGCAAGCATGTCCGATGCCCAGTCAACCTACGCCCAACTGCCTCGCAATCTGATGCTGGGTATCTCATTCGGACAGGGCATCGCCCTGTTTCTGTTGTGGAGAGCGCTGGAAAACCAGGTCTGGCCCAGCCAGACACCAGCCATCAACTTCCCCCTCTGGACATTCGTTCTGTTCTGGCCGGCCCTGATGCTGCTGAGCATGGACAAGGTCAACCTGATGCGTAGCCTGAAAGCCACCGGCCTGTTCTCCGCCGTTCTGGTGCTGCTCGCAGTCTACGTGGGCTGGCAAGCCTCCCCGCATGGCGAGTTTCCAATTGAATCGCTGTTGTTCATCGCCATCGTCACCGGCCTCATCGCCTGTTTCAAAGGGCTGATGGTCTGCCAGCAATGGATCGGGCAGGCGCCGCGTACTTACGATGCCCTGTTCACCTTTTCATGGCGCAACTTCCTGGTGGTGGCGCTCGCCGGTGCGATGACGATGGGCGTCAACCTGATCCTCTTTCTTTCGGCGGAACTCTTCTCCGTCATCGGCATCGACTTTTTTCACGAACTGGTTCGCAAGGACTGGTTTCTGTTTCCCGTGCTCTCGGTCGCATTCGGAGTGGGCGTGCTGATCTTCCGGCGCCTCGTCGGTGTGATCGACAGCATCACGAGCCTGTTGGAAGGACTGATGCGGCTGCTGCTGCCGTTGATCGCCGCCATTGTCGTCATGTTTCTCGGCGCCCTGCCGTTTACCGGATTGATGCCTCTGTGGGAAACCGGCAACGGCACCGCGCTGCTGCTGTGGCTGAACGCTTTTACGTTGTTCTTCGTGAACGCCGTTTACCAGACCGGCCGCGGCCTGCCCTATCCCGTCATCGTCCATCGCCTGCTGTCCCCCGCCATCGCCTTGCTGCCGGTCGTATCGGCGCTCGCCCTGTACGGGTTGTACCTGCGCATCGATGAGTACGGCTTGACCGTTTCGCGCTGTTGGGCGGCTACGGTGTTCCTGATCCTGGTGCTGTTCTCCGGAGGCTATGCCTGGTGCATCGTCCGCCGGCGCACGGCCTGGCCGCGGCATCTCGGCCGGGTGAACACCGTCATGGGCTGGGTCGTGCTGGCAGTGATGCTGCTCGTCAACAGCCCGGTTCTCGACTTCCGGTCGATTTCGCTGACGAGCCAGTTGGCGCGGGTGGAGGCGGGTGAGATAGAACTGCGGGAGTTCGACTTCCACTTCGCAAAGCACCACCTCGCACGGCCCGGCTACCTGGAGATGCAGGCGCGCATCGAGGAGTTCAAAGATTTCGATCCCGAGTTGGTGCAACGCATTCGCGAGCCTGTCCGCCGAATGCCCGGGAAAACCCGGCTTGACGAAATCTGGGACCGTATTATCTACCGGCCGGAGTCCTTCGAGGCGCCACGGGGATTGCGCGAGGCCATCTGGCGCTCCGGACCCGGACACCCGGATTCGTATGACGAATGCGTTCTGGTTCGCGTCGACCTGGATGCGGACGGCGAGCCCGAGTACGTTCTATTGGCCAAGGAACGCGATTACGACGGCGTACATGCCTGGCGCTATTCTTTCGACAGCGATGCCTGGCACAGCCGAAAGCTGGTTCTGCACCCTGGCTTCCCCGAGGGCACGGACCTCGCGGAGACGCTTCGCAAGGGCGAAATCGAACCGGTTATCCCCCGCTTTCGGAATTTGAGAATCGGCGAACTCAATTTCCGAGCAGGGCAAGACTGAACCGGATCCATCCGGCGGCCGTTTGCAACGTTGGAACTTCGACGAACTGCGTTTCCGGCGCCGTCATTCCCGGTGGCTGGGCGCCGCCTCCACCTCCGAGTCTGTCTCGGCCCCTGCATCTGCCCCCAACACCTCCAGGAACGTAGCGCCGTAGCTCTCGAGTTTCTTCTCACCCACGCCATGCACCGCCGCAAGCTCTTCCAGAGACGCCGGGCGCAGGCGCACCATCTCCTTGAGCGTCGCATCGTGGAAGATCACGTAGGCAGGGACGCCGGCATCCCTGGACAGCCGGCTGCGGCATTCGCGCAGGGCATCCCATAGCGGCAGATCCTCCGGCGGCGGTTCGTAGGACGATGCGCGAGCCACCTTGGCCTGGCGCTTCGCCGCAACGTCCTCCCGCAACTGCACCTGTTCCTCGCCGCGTAGCAAAGCGCGGGACTTCGGCGTGAGGCGCAACGCACCGTAGCGCTGCACCTCCGGGCGCACGTAGCCCCGCACCAGCAACTGCCGGAGGATCGACCGCCATTCGGTAACGGAGGTGTCCTCTCCGATACCGTAAGTGCTCAGGCGCTGGTGGCGGTGCTGGAGGACTTTGGGGGTCTCCCTGCCGCGCAGAACGTCGATGACGTGAGCGGCGCCGAAATACTGGCCGGTGCGGTACACGCAGGAGAGCAGTTTCTGCGCCTCGACCGTTCCGTCCCAGGTGTGCGGCGGCGAGAGACAGATATCGCAATTGCCGCAGTCTTCGGCCAGGCTGTCGCCGAAGTGTTCGAGCAACGCCCGCCGGCGGCAGGCGGTGATTTCGCACCAGCCGAGCAAGGCATCGAGTTTGCCGCGCTCGATGCGCTTGTGGGCTTCCTCCGCTTCCGATTGTTCGACCATCTGGCGCAACCGCACGACATCCTGCAACCCGTACACCATCCAGGCTTCCGCCGGGTCGCCGTCGCGGCCGGCTCGGCCCGTTTCCTGGTAGTAGGCTTCCACGCTCTTGGGGAGGTCGATGTGCGCGACAAAGCGCACATCCGGCTTGTCGATGCCCATGCCGAAAGCGATGGTCGCGACCATGACGATGCCGTCCTCGCGCAGGAACCGGGTCTGGTGCGCCGTGCGGGTCTCCGCGGGCAGGCCGGCGTGGTAGGGGAGCGCCTTGAAGCCGCGTCCGGTGAGTGCGCTGGCCGTGGATTCGACCTTTTTGCGCGTCATGGCGTAGACGATGCCCGACTCGCCACGCCTGTTGTCGAGAAATCGCGCCAACTGGGCCGAGGCATCGGATTTCGCCTGCACGCTGTAGCGAATGTTGGGCCGGTCGAATCCGCTGATGAATCGCTCGGCGCCGTTCAGGTTCAGCCGCGCCAGAATGTCCCGGCGCGTCCTGGTATCCGCGGTCGCGGTCAGGGCCATCCGCGGCACGCCGGGAAACCGCTCGCTGAGCACGTTCAGGCCCAGGTAGTCCTGCCGGAAATCATGCCCCCATTGGGAAACGCAGTGCGCCTCGTCGATGGCGATCAGGGAGACCTTGGCAGCGGCGAGCCGGTCGAGCGTTTCTTCCTGCAGCAGCCGCTCAGGAGCCAGATACAGGAGGTCCAGTTCGGCGCGCGCCACGGCTTCCAGCACGTTCTGCTGCTGTGCGTATGACAGGGTCGAATTCAGAAAGCGGGCGTCAAGGCCGAACTGCTGCAGGGCGGCAACCTGGTCCTGCATCAGGGCAATCAGCGGCGAAACCACGAGGCCCAGGCCCGGGCGCACCACCGCAGGAATCTGGTAGCAAAGGGACTTGCCGCCGCCCGTGGGCATGAGCACCAGTGCGTCCTTGCCGTCCAGAACGGCAGCAATGATCGCTTCCTGCCCGCCGCGAAAGCCCGAGTAGCCGTAGACATTGCGAAGGAGTTCGTGCGCGCGCTCTATCACGGCTGCGATTATGACCGCCGCGGGCCGATCTGGCTTCGAGAGATCACCTTGCATACCCGTGGGAGAACCGGGACACGCCGAGTTGGCCTCTCGACCGGCAGCGGCCCGTCAGCCCTGCGCCGCGACCAGTACTCCGCTTGCAAGCAGAGCATCGATGGTTTCCTCGTCGTAGCCGCTTTCCCGCATGATCTCCCGCGTGTGCGCACCGATATCGGGTGCTCGTGACGGTTGCCGCTTCCGCTCTTCCGTCACGGCAATGGGGCTCGCGACGGTGTAGCGGTAGTCCTCCCCCGGGTCACCGGTCTCCACCACGATGCCGCTGGCCAGCAATTGCTCATCGTTGACCACGTCGCCCATGGGCGCGACCACGCCGCAGGTGACGCCGCCGGCATCGAGCCGTTCCATCAACTCGCGCTGCGTGTACTGCCCCGCCGCTTCTTCGATGGCGGCTATCAGGGCCCGCCGGTTCTTCATCAATGTCCGGAAATCCTTGAATCGCTCGTCCTCAAGCCATTCCGGATGTCCGAGCGCCTTGGCAAGTTGTGGCCACTCCCGGCGCTGGTTGATGATCGCCAGCACCACGAACCGCCCGTCCGCCGTGGGATAGGCGGCGGTAAAGGGGTTTTTCCAACCCCGCTCCTGTTTGTAGGCGCCGAGGTCGAGCCCGGCAATGACACCCTGCACGGCCATGCCGTTCGCCCACACCCCGTTCGCCGCAAGCGATGTGGAGACGTGGCAGCCCGCGCCCGTGCGCTCGCGCCGGTAGAGACCGGTCATCACCGCGCTGTACATCGACATGGCGGTGGCGTGATCGCCCATTCCGGGCGCCGCGGGCAACGGCGTCTGGCCCGGGTCGCGAATGAAGTCCATCAATCCCGACCGCGCCCACCAGGCGGTGACATCGTATCCCCTGCGTTCCACTTCCGGTCCTTCGCTGCCGTAACCGGTCAACTGCGCGAAGATAATGCGCGGGTTGATGGCTTTCAGTTCTTCGTAAGTCATCCGGAAACGTCGGAGTTGTTTCTCCAGGAAGTTGGTGACGATGACATCCGCCCCCGCAACCAGTTTGTGCAGGATCTGCTGGCCCTCGGTTCGGCTGATGTCCAGGGCGATGCTGCGCTTGTTGCGCGAGGTCAGTTGCCAGTGGTAGGGAACCGGGTAGACGCCGACAAGCCGGCGGTAGCCATCGCCGCCGGGCGGTTCCACCTTGATGACATCGGCGCCGAAATCGGCAAGTACCGTCGCCGCGCCGGGCCCGGCGAGAAAGGAAGCGGCATCGATGACGCGGATGCCTTCGAGCAGGTAGGCCACGCTCAACGACGATCCAGCCTGATGATCGTGCCCTCGATCACCCAGCCATCGCCGGGATCCACTTCGTACTTGTCCGCGTAGGCCTGCGCGACGCGGCCGCGTTCAGCGGCATCGTCCACCGCTTCCGCCTGTAGCGCGTAGATGTCGTCGTCGAAGCGCACGCGCACGCTGTTGTCCACTTCAAGGTAGCCGGTCCAGGCCGTGCCATCGGCGCTCGTTGCGACATACAGGTGGCGTCCCACACCGACGCCCCAGATATTGATTGAATAAGGATCGGCGGGCCGGGTCTCGAGCTGAATCGTATCGGGCACTTCGCTCCATTCGACCGGGGGGTCCATCGGTTCGCCGGCCAACGCACCGCCCGGCACGGTCACAAAGGGTTCACTGCAAGCGGCCAGCGCGGTAACACCAACCAAACCGGCCAGGAGTCGGGCCATGCTCAACCCTCGTTGCTGCGATGCGCCAATGCTACGACAGCCCGGAACGATTGCCTACCGGCGCGCCGGGCGCCGTTCGATGCTGGCGTTGCTGTCCGCTTGCTCGCGCCTGAGCTTGTGGTAGTTGCTCAGCCTGCGCTCGTCCAGATCACCCTTGACGATGGCTTCACGTACCGCGCACCCCGGCTCACTGCCGTGGGCGCAGTCCGCGAAGCGGCATTGGTGCGCCAGGTCTTCCACGTCCTCGAACAGCGCCGCCACGCCGGCGCCCGCTACCTGGAGTTCCCGGGTGCCCGGGCTGTCCAGGAGCAGGCCGCCCTGGGGCAGGAGGTGCAGGGAGCGGCTGGTGGTGGTATGGCGCCCCTTGCGGTCGCCGCGCACCGGGCCCGTCGCCTGGACGCCGGCGCCGCAGAGGGTGTTGAGCAGCGTCGACTTGCCGACGCCGCTGGACCCGGCCATTGCAACCGTCTGGCCGGGTCCGCACCAGGCGGCGACGCCATCGAGGGTGGCGCGGTCCAGGGCATTGACGGGTTGCACGTCCAATCCCTGTTCCAGGGTACGGGCCCGCTTGAGGAACCGCGACGGATCTCCCGCGAGATCCCGCTTGGTAAGCACCAGCACCGGCTGAACATGCCCCTCGTGCGCAAGGCTCAGGAACCGTTCCAGCCTGGAGAGGTTGAATTCCTCGTCGCAGGACGTCACTACCAGCAGCGTATCGACATTGGCGCCGATCAACTGAACCCTGCTGCCGGCGCCGGCGCTCACCCGCTTCAGCAGGCTCTTGCGCTCCAGCACCCGGTCGATCTGCCCGCTGGCCGGGTCGAACAGCACCCAGTCGCCCACCGCCGGGCGCGACTCCGCCCCGCCGCGGAACCAGCGCCCACCCAGCGGTGCTTCGCGATCGCCCGACACCAAGGTGATGGTTACGCCGGAACGCTGCACTGCCGTCACGCGGCCGGGTGCGGCTGAATGCAGTTCTTCGGGGGCGAGCTGCCGTTCGAAAAACGGCGACCAGCCCAGATCCTCGAGGTTCAATCGGAGCCCCGGTTCGCGCCCGCCACGCGGCTGTCCCACAGGTGCCGGGGGAGCACCGGCCGATAGACCGGAAAGCGCCGCTTGGCCGCCGCCATGACCAGCACGGCCGTAGCGGATTCGCAGCTCGTGAGCCACTTGAGTTGCGCCTGGGTGACGGCCATCAGGTCGAACTCGCCGGCTGCATTGCGCGCCAGGGCATCCTGGGGCGATATCCAGATGCTGTCCACGGTTTCCTTGTCGTCGTGCCCGCCCGTCTGCTCCGCCGGCGTCTCGGCGATAAAGAAGCGGGTGTCGAAACGCCGCGGCCGGCCCCTGGGCGTGACAAAGCGGTTGTGGAAGTGGATGCGGTCCACCGCCAGGGTGAGGTTCTCGCGCCGGCAGATGTCGAACAGGCTCAGTTCCCCGGCGTGCAGGGGCTGACGGTAGGCCATGATCCGTTCCCGCACCCCGTCGCCGTTATAAGACAGCAACGCGCCGTCGCGGTAGGCCAGCAGCAATCCCGCTTCCTCGAAGCTTTCGCGGATGCCGGCGACCCAGTAGCCGCGCCACTCCGCGCCCAGCGCCGCCACCTGGGCAGCCTGTGACTCCGAGGGACCGGTGCGCACGGCATCGTATCGGTGCAGGTGATCGTCGCTGTCGACCCGTCCTCCGGGGAAGACGAACATGCCGCCGGCAAAGGATGCCCGCCCAGTGCGCTTGAGCATGAATATCTCGAACGCAGTACCGGCCTCGCGAACCAGAATCACGGTCGCGGCCGGCCGGATAGGCTGCACCTTGGCCATCGAAAAGCTCCACTGATTACCGCGCGGCGACCCGATGGCTGCTTCGGTTCGCCGCGCCGGACTCGTTCGGTACCGGCAAGCCACACAGGTTAGCCCAGTTCCCCGCACTGGAACAAACCGGTTGCGGCGGCTAGAGTCTCACGGGCAATTGAGGAAAGTTCACCATGGCCGGCCAAGCAGAACCCGACCCCGACCAGTCGCGCCGTTACTGGCGCGCCAACCTCAAGCTGATGGCATTGCTGCTCGCGATCTGGTTCACCGTCTCCTTTGGTTTCGGCATCCTGCTGGCTGGTGTGCTCGACGAGATCCGCTTCTTCGGCTTCAAGCTGGGGTTCTGGTGGGCACAGCAGGGCAGCATCTACGTCTTCATCGTGCTCATCTTCGTCTATGCCGCCGCCATGAAGCGCCTGGACCGGAAGTACGGCGTGGGCGATCGGGACCCGGACGGCTGAGGGCGCCATGGACGTCCAAACCCTGACCTACCTGTTCGTCGCGGCCAGTTTCGCGCTCTACATCGGCATCGCCATCTGGTCGCGGGCCGCATCCACCGGGGAGTTCTATGTCGCCGGCGGCGGCGTACACCCGGTGGCCAACGGCATGGCCACCGCCGCCGACTGGATGAGCGCGGCTTCCTTCATCTCCATGGCCGGCATCATCGCCTTCATGGGCTACGACGGTACGGTCTATCTCATGGGCTGGACCGGCGGCTATGTCTTGCTGGCCCTGTTGCTGGCCCCGTACCTGCGCAAGTTCGGCGAGTTCACGGTGCCGGACTTCATCGGCGCCCGGTACTACTCGAACACGGCGCGCGTGGTCGCGGTGCTGTGCCTGGTAGTGGTTTCGTTCACCTACGTCGCCGGGCAGATGCGGGGCGTGGGAATCGTGTTCAGCCAGTTCCTGAACGTGCCGATCCTGTGGGGCGTTGCGATCGGCATGGCGGTGGTGTTCTTCTACGCGGTGCTCGGCGGCATGAAGGGCATCACCTACACCCAGGTGGCCCAGTACTGTGTGCTGATTTTCGCCTACCTGGTACCCGCCATCTTCATTTCGCTCCTGATCACCGGCGTGCCCGTCCCGCAACTGGGCCTCGGCGCCGAAGTGATCGACGGCAGCGGCCTGACCGTACTGGAGAAACTGGACCGCACCCTGGTCGAACTGGGGTTCGGGCCCTATACCGACGGCAGCAAGGGAATGATCGATGTCCTGGCAATCACGCTGGCGCTCATGATCGGCACCGCCGGGTTGCCCCATGTCATCGTGCGATTCTTTACCGTGCCCAAGGTTTCCGATGCGCGGCTGTCGGCCGGCTATGCGCTGTTGTTCATCGCCCTGCTCTATACCACGGCGCCCGCCGTGGGCGCTTTCGCCCGCCTCAACTTCGTCGACACCGTGCACAACACCCGGTACGCGGACGTGGCGAACTGGTTCAAGCGCTGGGAAGACATCGGCCTGATCGGCTGGGTGGACAAGAACGAGGACGGCGCCATCCAGTACGCTCCCGGCGCCGCCTTCGCCGGGGCGCCGGAGTTCACGGGCGCGCGCGGCGAGGCCGGCGAACGCCGGTTGGCGAACGCGGCCACCACCGGCGGCAACGAGGTTTATGTCGACCGCGACATCATGGTGCTGGCCAACCCGGAGATCGCCGCCCTGCCCGGCTGGGTGATCGCCCTGGTCGCCGCGGGCGGCCTGGCGGCGGCGTTGTCGACGGCCGCGGGCCTGCTGTTGGTGATTTCCGCCTCGGTTTCCCACGACCTCATCAAGAAGACCCTGGCCCGGGGCATCAGCGACCGCCGGGAACTGCTGTATGCGCGTATCGCCGCGGCGACGGCCATCCTCATCGCCGGCTACCTGGGCATCAATCCGCCGGCCTTCGTCGCGCAGGTGGTGGCGTTCGCGTTCGGGCTGGCCGCGGCATCCCTGTTCCCGGCGATTCTGCTCGGCATATTTCACAAGGGGACCACCAAGGAAGGGGCTATCGCCGGAATGCTGGTGGGCCTGGTCTTCACCTTTGCCTACATCGTCACCTTCAAGTTTGTCGCCCCGGAGGCGAACAGCGCTGGGCACTGGTGGTTCGGCATATCACCGGAAGGCATCGGCGTGGTCGGCGCCGCCCTGAATTTCGTTACCGCACTGTCCGTCAGCCGGTTCACGCCCGCCGTGCCGGCGTCCGTGCAGACCCTGGTGGAATCGATCCGTATTCCCGCCGGGGTCGAACGTCCCCATGAACACTGACGGGAGCATCCGGTGATGCAGGTGGATGCGCACATCGACATGCTGAAGGCGTTCGTCGGCCACGAGGCCGGTTTGTCGCCCTGGACAGTCATCGATCAGGACCGCATCGACACCCATGCCAGGAACAGCGGCGATGACATCGCCCCGGCGCTGGTCGCCGAGTGGCCGGGGTGCAGGCGCCTCGAGGCCTAACCCGGGCCTGGCGCCGAACGCGCTTTCGCCTCCCCGCGCCGCGCGTGCAATATCGGCTCCGTGTAGCCGTTGGGCTGCACCAGGCCTTCGAATATCAGGTCTCTGGCGGCCTGGAAAGCGACGCTGGCATCGAAGTCGGGCGCCATGTTGCGGTAGGCGGGATCTCCGCTGTTCTGTTCATCCACGATCCCGGCCATGCGCTGCAGCGTCTCCACAACCTGGCCTTCGCTGCAGATTCCATGGTGCAACCAGTTGGCGATGTGCTGGCTGGAGATCCTGAGGGTTGCACGGTCTTCCATGAGTCCCACATCGTGGATGTCGGGCACCTTGGAGCACCCTACTCCCTGATCGATCCAGCGAACGACATAGCCGAGAATGCCCTGGGCGTTGTTGTCGAGTTCCGCCTGCACCGCTTCGGCGGAAAGGTTTTCGCCTCCGAGCAGGGGTATGCGCAGGATGTCGTCCACGCTGGCCGGCGTGCGCGATTCGAGTTGTGCCTGGCGCGCCGCCACATCGACTTCATGGTAGTGAATGGCATGCAGGGTGGCCGCTGTCGGCGAGGGTACCCAGGCCGTATTGGCGCCGGCATCGGGATGTCCCGACTTGACCGCCAGCATCTCCGCCATCTCATCGGGCTTCGGCCACATGCCCTTGCCGATCTGTGCATGGCCGCGGAACCCGGCGGCGAGACCGACATCGACGTTGGCATCTTCGTAGGCGGCGATCCAGGGCTCGGCCTTGATCGCCTCCTTGGGCAGCACCGGACCGGCCTGCATGCTCGTATGAATCTCATCCCCGGTGCGGTCGAGGAAGCCGGTATTGACGAACGCGATGCGCTCCCGCGCCTCGTAGACACAGGCCCTGAGATTGACCGAGGTGCGCCGCTCCTCGTCCATGATGCCGATCTTGAGCGTATTTCTCTCAAGGCCCAGCACCGACTCGACATACCCGAACAGTTGCACCGTCAGCGCCACTTCCTCCGGACCGTGCATCTTGGGTTTGACGATGTAGACGCTGCCGGCACGGGAATTCCTGACGGCGCCCTTGCCGTCGAGGTCGTGCATTGCCGCGAGGCCGGTGAGGAAGGCATCCAGGAACCCTTCGGGCACTTCCCGGCCCTCGCTGTCGAGCACCGCATCCGTGGTCATCAGGTGCCCGACATTGCGCACCAGCATGAGGCTGCGGCCCGGCAGCGTAAGCGGATTGCCGTCGCTGCCGGTGTATTTGCGGTCGGGATTGAGCCGGCGAACGATGGTTCTGCCGCCCTTCTGCAGCGTCTCCTCGAGGTCGCCCTTCATCAACCCGAGCCAGTTGCGGTACACCAGGCACTTGTCGTCGGCATCCACGGCGGCGACGGAGTCCTCGCAGTCCTGAATGGTGGTGACCGCAGACTCCATGACCACATCCTTGATCCCGGCCGGGTGCGCGCGCCCGACATCGTCGCCGCGGTCGATCTGCAACTCGATGTGCAGCCCGTTGTGACACAGCAGCACCGCGCTTGGCTCGCTGTCGCCGAGGTGACCCCGGAATTGCGCCGGGTCGAGAAGCCCGGTGTTGCCGCCGTCCGCGAGAACGGCGCGCAGGACATTGCCATCCGCGCCGGTACCGATTCCGTAGAGGCACACGCCGGTGTGGCTGGCGCCCTCCAGCGGTACCGCCGAGTCCAGAAACCCGGCGGCCTTGGCGATCACCCGTTCTCCGCGGGCGGGATTGTAGCTCGACCCTTTCTCCCGGCCCGGCTCTTCCGGCAGGACATCGGTTCCGTAGAAGGCATCGTACAGGCTGCCCCAGCGGGCATTGGCGGCATTGAGCGCATAGCGCGCATTCATGACCGGCACGACCAGTTGCGGCCCTGCCAGGGTGGCGATTTCCGGGTCGACGTTCTCCGTCTCAATGGAGAAGTCGGGGGGTTCGGGAAGCAGGTAGCCGATATCGCGCAGAAACGCCTTGTAGGCGGCGGCATCCAGCGGCCGGCCCTTGCGCTGGAGATGCCAGGCATCGATGGCGGCCTGCAGTTCATCCCGGCGGGCGAGCAACTCCCGGTTTACCGGCCCGAGGTCGGCGAGCGCGGCTGCAAATCCTGCCCAGAACGCATCCTCGCCAACGCCGGTACCCGGCAGCATTTCGTCTCTTACCAGCCGGTCGAGTCGCTCCGCTACCCGTAGACCCCCACGCTGCTCTCTCCGCGTCATTGCACACTCCCGAAAAAGCGCGCAATTATAACGGCAAAGCGTTGAAATCCGGCCGATTGAGGT
Organism: Candidatus Azophilus sp.; assembly: GCA_965220425.1. Taxonomy (GTDB): domain Bacteria; phylum Pseudomonadota; class Gammaproteobacteria; order Pseudomonadales; family Azotimanducaceae; genus Azophilus. The sequence continues at coordinate 3,648,388 of OZ244830.1, forward strand.
TCTGAACTCGCAGCTTCGACCACTCCAGCCGCGCGTAGTCGATGTCGTGGTATTTGCCCGCCGCCACCATGTACAGGTTGACCGTCCTGTATTCGCTCATGGCCTGGCTCAGAACTGGATACGCTTGGTGAAACCGCCGTCGATCACGATGTTGGTGCCGTTGGTGTACGCGCCGTACGGGCTCGCCAGCAACGCCGCCTGGGCCGCCACTTCCTCGGCGCGGCCCATGCGTCCGACGGGAATACCCGCCAGCGTCGACTCGTAGAAGGGCGTCCTGTGCTTTTTGATTCTGTCCCAGGAGCCGCCCTCGATCATGATCGGGCCGGGCGAGATGGCGTTGACGCGAATGCCCTTGGCGCCGGCTTCCTGGGCCAGGGCGCCCGAGTAGTTCAAGAGAGCCGCCTTGATGGCGTTGTACGAGTGCGGGCCGATGAAGGTCTCGAGGGCCGCAGTCGTCGAGATCACCAGAATACTGCCGTTATCGGACTGCTCGAGGTGTGGCATGGCCGCTTCCACCAGGCGTACGGTGCCCAGCATGTCGAGCTCGAAGTTGGAGCGCCAGTTCTGCTCCGACCGCCCATTGCCGCCGGTAACATTGGAGACGATGTTGTCGATGCCGCCCAGAGCCTCGGCGGAAGCCTCGACCCAGGCTTTCAGCGCATCGCCGTCGCCGACGTCCACCGCCTGGCCGAAGGCGCTGACGCCCTTGGCGGACAGTGCCTCCACGGCGGCGCTCACTCCGTCTTCGCCGCGGGCGCAGATGGCGACGTTGCAGCCCTCGTCCGCCAGCGCTTCGGCAATGGCGCGGCCGATGCCGCGGCTGCCGCCCGTGACGAGCGCTTTCATTCCGTTCAGTTGTAGATCCATGATGTGTCCTCAAGTAGCTGATATTGCCGGGTCAAGGAACGGTTCGCTTCAGACGAGCAGGCCGAATCGCGGCCGCGCTCGCTCTTCCAACCCCGAAACATCGACGTGCACTTTGCCATGCTCGAGCGCCAGGGGGAATGTCTGAATCGGTAGTATCGCAGGCGGCCATCTCGCCCTCGTTCACCTGTGCGATCGGCATGGCCGGCTTCATGCGCCGGGCCCCGCTGTGGGCGGGACGCAGGATGACGACAGCATCGACATTGCGGCCGGCCCGCGGCATACCGTCGCTACATCCACTTGATGGGATTGCGATGGATGTAGTCGTCGATGGTCTTGTGGAAATGCCGGATGCGCAGTTCCTGGTTGGAAATCCACAGGCCTCGGTAGCCGGTGGAGTTCATGCCCTTCGCTATCCTGCGCCAGTTCAACTGCACCGCGCGCCGCACGCCCCACTTTAAAAACGCGCCACGGTGGCATGATAATAGCGCGAAAGGCACCCGGAACCCGCCATGTCATCCGCCCAGCCATTGACCAAAACCTGGCATCGGCAGGGTGGAACGGCCACCCGAGCGATAGTCCATGCGCAATTTGACAGAACGGCAACTGCGGCGACGGGAGAGGATCCTGTCCGCCGCCCGGGAACTGATCTCCAAGCAGGGCTACGACGGAGTCAAGATGCGCGACCTCGCCAAGGCCGCCGATGTGGCGCCGAAAACCCTGTACCACCAGTTCGAAAGCAAGGAAAAACTGCTGCGCACCGCCGTGGAGGAGCGCTACCGCCGCACCTATCAGGCCATCGACGATGCGGAAATCGAACGGGGCATCGACCGCCTCTTTTTTATCGTGGAGTCCGTGGCCGTTACAACCGAAAAGAATCTGGCGTACGCGAGAGCTCTCGCTCCCATGCTCAGTTCCTCAACATCGTTTGCGGAAATCCGGATCCGCAGCTACCGCAAGGCGATCGATCGGATCGATGCGGAGGGGGATTTCCTGGATTGGGTCGATATCGAGCTGATGACGGCCATCGTCTACCGCCAGGTCAATCCACTGTACCTGTGCTGGTGGTTCGCCAAAGAGGCAAAGCCTCATATCACCAGCGTCGCCAAACTGGACATGAGCCTCATCCTGCGTTCGGCCACCACCGGATACACGCATGACAAGGCGTCCGAGACGATCATCGAGATGCAGGAGAAATTAAAGGGTACAACTTTTATCTAGCCCGCATACCTCACCAAGGGCCGCGATGATCGCGCAGGATTTTGCCCGCGTGCGCGTGCTCGCGAGCTTAAAGCATAGCCCCGCCTATGGTGGAGCGAGCACGTGCGCGCACGCGGGCAAAAGACCAGCGAGGGCGCGGCCAGCGCAGTCTGTGCCGGGCAGCATCTCCAAAAAGCGAAGGTACCTGATTGAAACGCAATGACATTCAGTGACTCAACAAGCGGCTTGGTGAGATATGCGGGCTACCCGTTCCAGGCCTTTTCAGTTCGGGAAAATACGTTTCGTAGAACCCACGGTCGCGCGTCAGAAAAGCCTCGGCTACCGAAGCGGCGTGCGCTCCAATCAGGAAATCCGTGATGATGCGCTGCCTCGGCCCACCTGCTTTGCGATAGCTTCGCCAGCGCAGTCCCGCTTCGTAAGCCATGGCGGTATCCAGCGGGGAAATCATCGCATTGATTTCCTGCAAAGCCCCGTCGAGGGCGTCGCGGTCGCGAAACGCCGGCGCCAGTTCCGCGTAGACGATATCGCTTACAACGATGGCCCCGGTGTCATAAGCGGTACGCAGCCAGGCTTTCGACCGTTCGCCAAACTTGTCGTCCGGCAGGAAAACATCCAGCAGAACGCTCGTGTCGACCGCGGTGATCACCTGCCGCGGATCTGTTCCAGGTAGTCGTCGGTGCTGCCACCGCGAGCGAGAACGGCATAGACCCGGTCTACAGGATGCCGACTCGCCGAACGCTTGCGGATCAGGAGCCCATCCCGCGTCGGTTCAATCTCCACCTCCACATTGTGGTTCATCCCGTACCGGTCCCTCAGGGTCTTCGGGATGGTGATCTGGCCTCGTTCGGAAATTTGCATGTCTATCTAGTATGAATTTCAGATACGGAAAATCATACCTGTATTTTTATGACATACAAGTATCGAAACAGAATCTGCGCCCATTGCCTGCGGTCGCGGCAAGCTCAACACCCTCGCGGGGACCACAGGCCGTATCCTGGAGGCGTGCCGCCAAGCAAATCATGTCCCGGCAGTGCGGCTTTAACCCGCATATTGCACCAAGCCGCTTCTTGGGTTCTCGAATCTTGCCGACGGTGCGGGCCATGCGCACCCGGAACGGAATGCCGACCAGCCAGGGCACAGCCTTGCTCGACGCATTGGCGGAGATGCCCAACCACGCGCCAGTCCATCGAACGGCGGCCCTTCGAGCCCCGCCGATCAGGCCGCCGAGGTTAGCCAGCGCCGTCTCGACCGCATTCTCGGCAAATACGGCGATCCGCCGGTCCGGCCCGAGATCGAGCGCATTGAGCCCGTTCGCAATCCGGTTGAGGACATCGTCGAGTTCCGCCCAACCGAGCGCCCTGATCTCGTCCCGAACCGCAATCTCGTCCGGCCGTGCTGCCGCCAGGGCTTTTGCAAAAGTAGTCACCGTGCCTTCCTTCCGATATAAAGGCGCAAATATATTCGCAATACTCCCTGGAGGGACCCTTGAGCAACCCGATCACCGATGAAGTGCTGCTGGACATGCATCGGCGCATGGTGCGCATCCGCGTTTTCGAGGAAACCGCGGGCAAGATGATGGAAAACGGCAAGATTCCCGGCGCCCTGCACCTGTATGTGGGCGAGGAAGCCGTTGCCGCCGGCGTCATGGTGCACCTGTCCGATCAGGACTACATCACCAGCACCCACCGGGGCCACGGCCACCTCATCGCCAAGGGCGGTGAGTTCAAGTACATGTTCGCCGAGCTTTACGGCAAGGTCACCGGGTACTGCAAGGGCAAGGGCGGTAGCATGCATGTCTCCAACCTGGCAATCGGCATGCTCGGCGCCAACGGCATCGTGGCGGCCGGCACCACCATCGCCATGGGCGCCGCGTTCTCCTGCAAGTTCAAGAAAACCGACAACGTCACCGTCTGTTTCTTCGGCGACGGCGCGAGCAACGAAGGATCCTTCCACGAAGCCGCGAACATGGCGGGGCTGTACAAGCTGCCCTGCGTTTACGTGTGCGAGAACAACGGCTATGGCGAATACACCCCCCAGGCCAAACACCAGCCCATCGTCGATGTCGCCGACCGGGCGGCCGGCTACGGAATGCCCGGGGTAGTGGTCGATGGCATGGACCCGGTGGCGGTCTACGAGGCAGCCGGCGAAGCCATCGAACGGGCTCGCCGCGGCGACGGCCCGACCCTGCTCGAGTGCAAGACGTACCGCTACTACGATCATGTCGGCGTGCGCGGCATGGGCTTGAGCTACCGTACCGATGAGGAGGTGGAGCAGTGGCGCAAGAAGGACCCGGTCGATACTTTCGAGGCGCGGCTTGCCGAACAGGACATCCTCTCTCCGGAAGCGGCGCAGGCCATTCACGCCGAAGCCCAGGCCGAGGTCGATGCCGGCATCGAGTTCGCCGAAGCGAGCCCGTATCCGGACCCGGCATCCGTCACTGAAGACGTTTACGCTTGAGGTTCAGGAAAGAAACATGGCCGAAGCACAGGAAAAACCACGGGAAATCCCCTACGTCGCCGCCATCGCCGACGGTCTCCGAGCCGTCATGCGCGAACAACCGGACGCGTTCATAGCCGGTGAGGATGTCGCCGGAGCGGGCGGCGTATATGGCTACTTTCGGGGCCTTTTGAAGGAGTTCGGGCCCGAACGGGTGGTCGACACGCCCATTTCCGAGGAAGGCATCGTGGGCTTGGGCGTCGGCGCCGCGGCGACCGGTTGCCGTCCCATCATCGATGTGATGTTCATGGACTTCATGGGCGAATGCATGGACGAGATCACCAATCAGCTCGCCAAGATGCGCTACATGTTCGGCGGCCGCGCAACGCTGCCGGTCACCGTGCTCAGCATGGCGGGCGCCGGCGCCAACCTGGCGGCGCAGCACAGCCAGAGCCTTGAAGCCTGGATCTGCCACCTGCCCGGGTTGAAGGTGACGATGGCATCCACGCCTTACGATGCCAAGGGCCTGATCATCAGCGCCGCCCGGGACGACAACCCGGTGTTCGTCATATTGAACAAGATGTCCATGGGGATGAAGGGGCATGTGCCGGAGGAGCCCTATGCCATCCCCCTCGGCGAAGCCAATATCGTTCGCGAAGGCGCGAACTACACCATCATCGCCACCGGCCGCATGGTGCACGAGGCACTGGCCGCCGCCGAGCAGTTGACCGGACTCGGCATCGATGCCGAAGTGATCGACCCCCGCACCCTGCAACCGTTCGACACCGACACGGCGGTGGCTTCCGTGAAGAAGACCCACCGGGCCATGATCGTCCACGAGGCGGTGCGGTTCGGAGGCCTCGGCGCCGAGATCGCCGCACAGCTCCAGGAACTGGCATTCGACTACCTCGATGCGCCCGTCGCCCGGGTCGGCGCGCCTTTCTCGCCGGTTCCCTTCAGCCCCGCATTGGAGCCGCACTACGTTCCGAACGCGGCAAGCATTGTGGCGGAGGCGAAAAAACAGCTCGGCCTGTAGCCCCGGACGCCGTTCACAGCCACTTGCACGACAGGCCGATTCGTGGGGGTTCTGGGCATGGTCGCCAACCCGGCGTCAGGGAAGGATGTGCGCCGTCTCGTCGCCCGGGCCTCGGTTTTCGACAACCAGGAGAAACAGGCGATCGTGGGCCGGGCGCTCACCGGCGCCATCGCCGCCGGCGCGCGGAATTTCGCCTACCTCGACGATGCGCACGGTATCGTCGCCGGCGCCTTCAAGGACCAGGGCGGCCTTGCGGCGCATGCACTGGACGCCACGCGCACGGGCACCCCACTGGACACCATCTCCGCCGCCCGGGCGCTCAAGGACATGGATTGCGCCGTGACGATCACCCTGGGCGGCGACGGCACCAACCGGGCCTTTGTCATCGGCTGGCCGGACGCGCCCCTGCTGCCCCTGTCCACCGGCACCAACAACGTGTTCCCGCAACTGCTCGAGGGCACGGTTGCCGGGGCGGCGGCCGGGCTCATCGCCGCCGGGCGCATCGGCATCGATCAGGTGACCCGGCAACAGAAACTCATCCGCGTGCAAGTCGAGGACGAACGGGACGACCTGGCGCTCATCGATGCGGTACTCAGCCGGGAACGGTTTGTGGGCGCCCGTGCCCTGCTCGCCCCGGAGTTGCTCGATACCGCGCTATTGACCCGGTCCGACCCCGCTGCCGTGGGCATCACCAGCATCGGCGGCCTGCTGCACCGTGTCGGCCGCGACGACGACGCCGGCCTGCACCTGCAACTCGGGCCCGGCGGCCGCGCGATCCAGGCCCCGATCGCGCCGGGACTTTACCGGCGCGTGGAAGTTGCCGAATGCCGGACCGTGCAACTCGGCGAAGCCGTGGAGATTACCGGGCCGGGCGTGCTCGCCTTTGACGGCGAACGCGACCGCACCCTCAAATCCGGCCAGCGTGCGCGCCTCTCTGTGGAACGCAGCGGTCCACGCGTCGTCGACGTTGCGGCAACCCTCAAGTTGGCCGCGGAAAAAGGATTGTTTAGCATTGGCAGCGGAGGTACCGGAATTGCCTAAGGAAATCTATCTCGTCAAGGTCGGCATGAACATGACCGAGGGCATCGTCGAGGAGTGGTGCATCGCCGACGGAGCGACCGTGAAAAAGGGCGGCCTGCTGTACCGCCTGGAAACCGAGAAGGTCAACCTCGACGTCGACGCCGAGGTGACCGGTATCGTCAAGCACATCGTTGCGGAAGGCGTGCCGATGAAGCCCGGCGATGTGGTCGGCTATATCTATGAGGCGGACGAGGCTGTCCCGGACATTCTTCCCCGGACCGGCGGTCCGGCGGCCGGCGCAGCCGCTGCCACCGTCGAGGCATCGCCTGCCGATGCCGCGCCCCCGCCTGCAGCCGCCACCGTGCCCACGGCGGGCGATGGACGGCTGTTCTCATCGCCCGCCGCCCGGCGCCTCGCCCGCGAATTGAACGTCGAGATCACCACGGTCAACGGAACCGGGCCCAACGGCCGCATCGTCGAAGGCGACGTACAGGCCGCGGCCACGGCCAGGCCCGAGCCGGCCAAGGCTCCGGCTTCCTCACCCATGGCACGCAAGCTGGCACGGGAGTTGGGCCTGGACCTGAACCGCATCCAGGGAACCGGTCCCGGCGGCCGCATTACCAAGGAAGACGTGGAACTGGCGGCAAGCGCCCCAGCCGCACCCGAGTTCGCACCCGCGGAAGACCGCACCATACCGGTCCGGGCCATGCGCAGGACCATCGCCAGGCGCATGTACGAGAGCCTGCAGACTTCCGCCCAGTTGACCATGGACATGGACGTCAACATGGACGACGCGGTGAAGCTGCGTACCCAGCTCATCGATGAATGGGAGGACGAGGGGCTGCGCCCGACCTACACGGACCTGGTCATTCGCGCGTCCGCCAAGGCGCTGGCGAAGCATCCCGACATGAACAGTGTCTACGGTGAGACCGCGATTACCTTGCGAGGCGACGTAAACGTGGGGATGGCGGTGGCCCTGGAAGAAGGGCTCATCGTCCCCGTCATCCGGCACGCCAACCGGATCGCCATGAAGCAACTCGCCCAGGAAAGCTCGCGCCTGGCTGCCGCGGCCCGGGACGGGACCCTGACGCCCGACGACCTGCACGACGGCACCTTTACGGTCTCGGCGCTCGGCATGTTCGGCGTGGACTCGTTCACGCCCATCATCAACGCGCCGCAATCGGGCGTTCTCGGCGTCAATCGAATTCGTGACGGCGTTCGCTGGGAAGGCGCAACGCCCCGCAAGACCCGGGAGATGCGCCTGTCGCTCACCTGGGACCACCGGGTGCTTGACGGCGCCCCCGCCGCCCGGTTCCTGGGCGCCGTCCGCGATCTGCTGGAGGCGCCTTACCGGTTGCTGGTCTGACCCGGCGTGTCGCGTCCCGATCCAGTATGAGGGGGATGCGCCCCTCTTCAATTCACGCTGCGAGCTAAAACTGGATCAGCGCAGCCAACACACCGACGCCGAGTGCGACCAGGCCGCCCAGCCGAACCGTGAGCGTCCTGCCGAGCAATTGCATCTCCATCTGGAGCCGTGTTTCCAATTGCTTCAAGTCTTCCCTGGTCGCCATTTGGGACAAGAGATGATCGGTGAGGAATTCCGCCTGCGCTTGTGCATGCGCTTCCGCCTGGGCTGGAGGAACGCCCGCGGCCTGCAATTGCTTGCAGAATGACAGCGTATCGAAAGTCACGGTAGACATCCGCCAGACCATATCAACATTTGCCCGGCCCCACTATGGACGGCTTCAGCATAGTCCGTGGGTGATGCGTGGCAATAGGCGCCGGAAAATCGATTAGATACTTGTGGGTAAACTGCCTGGTCGATCTGGTATGCCATACCCATTTCACTGTGGCACAAGCGGCCAGCCGGACCGGGGACTCTGCTTGAGAAACGTCATGAGGTTTGCGGGCCGGTAGCTCGGCAGGTTGAGAAAGCGTTCGCGTACGGAGGAATGAACACTCTCCAACCCGGGAGGTGACTCGCCGATGGGCCGGACATGGCGGCCCTTGACCCGGTACATGCCCGTCCAGGAACGATGAATCCTGCCCGAGGGGTTGGGATGCACCTTCGCGTTACGGTAGTCGTCATCGAACGCAAGTCCATGCGTCATGGCCCGAGACCACATCCAATGCAGGGCGACATCCGCGAGGCCGGCATCGGCGTTGCCCCCGCCCACATCGCCGTGCACACCGGCAAACCATTGCTGTTCGATGGTCTGGCCGGCTTTCGGCAACCGCTTCCAGAGCGTCGGTTCGAAGTCGACGCGTTTCTCGTCGATCGCCATGGCGTGGCAGGCGTTCTCGATGATCTTGCTCAACGACGTATCGTGAAACGAATAGCGGCGGTTGCCGCCCATTGCTTCGAAGATCCGGCTCGGAACGCCCAGAGCGCCGACCGTATCCCAGACGCCGATGAATTCGATGCGCACCTCTTGCGAGTGGCGGCGCCGGAACTCGGCCGCCGACGGCGTATCCGGCCCGGCACGCCGCCGGTACATTGCGTACGCGGCGGGAACCAGGTCCGCATGGATTTTCTTCAGCAAGCCGGCATTGCGAACGAAACCCGCGAGGCTCCGCGCCGTATAGGCGCCACGGCTGAAACCGAAGAGAAAAATCGCATCGCCATCCGAATAATTGTGTACCAGGAACCGGTAGGCATCCTGAATGTTCTTGTCGATGCCGACGCCGAGCATGCCGCCCCGAATCTTGTCGCCGTATGAACCGATACCCCAGTCGTAGAACACGACCTGGGAAACACCCCGATCGTCCGCCGTCCGCACGGCGCGAGCCGTGCGGACGACGTTGGTGACGCGATGCTGCTCCGGGCTGTTCCAGGTACCGTCGCAGCATACGACCAGGCGCTTCATCGTTCCAGGCATGGGCGTACTTCTCAATCACTTTGCCGTTGCTGAGCGCCGAGGATTGTAATCGAATACATAAATCGGATCACAACGCCGGTTGCACTCGGAGGTTGAGGCTCAAATCGACATCCGAAGACGGCGCGTTCGGGCCATACCCACGACACCTGGCTGCCTGCCGGGGCGATCGACCAGGCTCTGACCGAGCGGATAATTGGTTACTGGTTGAACTTCGCCGCCACCGGCGACCCCAGTTACGGCAGCGCGCCGACATGGCCTTGCTGGACACTCGGCGGCAAGGCCCTGATACTCGATCGGGAAATCCGGTTCGAGTCCTTCGATATGGCACTCTGTTCGCTGCTGGCAAATCCGTGATCGCGGGAACGGGGCCCGAGTCAAATCCGGTTTGCCCCCCGCAGGCCGTCTCCGGATCGATCCAAGGCGTCATCCCGTTGCGGCAACCGGTGAAACGTGCGCACCCAACCACAGATTGACAGAATTCTATTCGGCGCCAGCGCGGGCCTGATCGCCGCCGCCTGCATTCCCATCGTCCTGGCGCCCGAGAGGGCATCGGATGCGGTTTCCGACACCTACGATTTCATCGCCGGCAACTTCGGCCTACTCTACCAGTGGATGACGCTGGCTTCGGCCGTGGTACTGGGCGTGCTGGCGCTGGGCAGGTACGGCAACAAGCGGCTGGGCGGGCCCGATGCCCGTCCGGCCTATTCGAACATTTCGTGGATGGGCATGCTGTTCTGCGCCGGTATCGGCGGGGGCCTGCTGTACTGGTCGCCGATCGAATGGGCGTATTACCTCGATACGCCGCCCTTTGGCCTGGATTCCGAGTCGCCCGAGGCGCGGGAATGGGCTGCAACCTACGGCATCTTTCACTGGGGCTTTTCCGCCTGGTGCATCTACTGCCTGCCGGCGGTGGCCATCGCCTACCCTTACTACCAGCGCAAGATTCCGCAACTGCGCCTGTCCACATCCCTCGCCGGACTCGCCGGCAACGACGTTGCCCAGCGGCCGCTCGGCCGCGCAGTGGACTTTGTATTCATCATCGCCCTGGTCGGCGGCGCCGGCACTTCCCTGGGGCTTGCCACACCGATGATCGGGGCCTGCATCAGCGCGCTGTTCGACATCGAGGAGTCCGGCGCGATGGACGTGACCGTCGCCCTCATCGCGGTCATGCTGTTTGCGTTCAGCGTCTACATGGGCCTCGACAAGGGCATCAAGCGCTTCAGCGACATCAACGTCGGGATCGCCGGCCTGTTCGCCGCATTCGTCCTGCTGGCCGGCCCGACGCTCTTCTCGCTGAAGCTCGGCACCAACAGCCTCGGCCTGATGACGCAGGAATTCATCCGGCTGAATACCTGGACAGACCCGATCCTGAAAACCGGTTTCGTCGAGGACTGGAGCATCTTCTACTGGGCCTGGTGGCTGGCATACGGGCCGTACGTGGGTCTTTTCGTCACCCGCATCTCCCGGGGCCGGACGCTCAGGCAACTGATCTTCGGCATGGTGGGATTCGGCACGCTCGGCTGCGCCCTGTTCTACATTGCGCTCGGCAACACCGCCATGTGGATGGACATGGAAGGGCTGGTGCCGGTACGCGAACTCGTTGCCGCCGGCCAGGCCGACACCGCCATCGCCGCCATCATGCAGGCCCTGCCGCTGCAACCGCTGCCGCTGCTCGCCTTCGTGGCGATGGCGTTTATATTCGTCGCCACCACCTACGATTCCGCGTCCTATTCCATCGCCGCCGCCGCGACCCGGCGCCTGCCCGCCGGAACCAACCCCGAGCGCTGGCACCGCGTGTTCTGGGCCTTCGCCCTGATGGTGCTGCCCCTGGCGCTGATGCTGATCGGCGGCCTGCGCGCCGTACAGTCCGCGGTACTGGTGGTTTCCCTGCCCGTGCTCGCGATCACCGTGGCGATGACCGTCGCGCTGTTCGTTGCGCTTCGGGACGATTCCGCGAAACCGGCCTATTCCGCGAAACCGGCGCAAAGCACCGACACGGAGCAAACGCGCTCAAGCTTGGCATGAGATGTCGACGGCCAATCCGGGGCAGCGGCAGGACGAACGGCAGTCAACCGGAATCGCCGGCCCGCCGGTATTCCTCCATCGTCCTGTCAATCCCGGCACGAAACCCGTCGACGGCCGCAACGTCCACATCGTCGCAATGCCACCGCCCGGCGCGGTATACAGCGTAGGGCCTGCCCACGGTCTCGGAGGTACCGGGGTTCGGACGGCTGAATTCCCAAAGGTCGATGGCTGCCCAGGCGCCCCTCAGACAGAAATACCGGAACACCCGATCCATTTCGCCCCGCTCCCGGGATCGCAATATCGACTTTCGCCAACGGTAACCGCCGTAGCGGTCCGGTCCGTCCACCGGTGTATCGAGGGTTACCGGCAAACCCGAGAGCAGATCCAGTCTGCGCCCGTCGCGGGCCAGGGCCGGCATGACGTGCCAGAAGTCCGAAGCGTAGGGATAGGGTGCGAACATGTCCCAGTATTGCGTCAGGTTCAGCAGCCCGATCACGGGCTCGACCAGTGGCCGCAAGTCGTTCCGCTCTCGAACGGCCGGGTAGGTCACGAGATTCCACGCAAGCACGATCGCCAGCGCGCCAGCCGCCGTGAAACGCCCGACCGGGCCAATGCCGGCGGGCGCCGTTCGGCCAAACACCACCCGACCGGCCAGCCCGAGGGCGCCTCTGTTGCGCCCGATGGCACCATACAGCGCCTCGCCGCGGGTAACGTCCGGCAACAGGTGCAGAAGCCAGGTGCGGCGAGAACAGCTCGCCAGAAATCGTACCGCCTCCCACCCCTGACGATAGTCGGGGTCCAGTTCAGCGCAAGCAGCTTCGTTTCCTGAATTCAGCGCACGGGTTACCGACCAGGAAAAACGCTCGTCAAGAACGCGCGCCGCGGCCGGATCGGATTGCGCCTCGCGCAGGCTCGCGCCCCGAATTCCGCAGACAGCCAGCAGCAACCGGCACGCAAAGGCGCAGAATCGACAATCCCTGTCGTAGAAGAGCACGAGGCGAGGCCCCCCGGGCCCAACTCGTCCAGCGCGCCAGCGAGCGACCCAGTCAACGGATCGCGGCGGAACAAGCGGAATCAGCGAAACCACCGAGATCAGCGGAAAGAGACCGACCTCCACGCTCAACCAGATGCCCGCTTCCAGGGCAATCAACGCCAGCAAGCCAGCCACCCGGCTCCAATAGCTCGGCAGAAGAACCAATAGCGGCGCCAGGCACTCGATCCAGAACACAAAGAAGGTCAGCGGCTGTACCAGCCAGTCCCACCCGCGCCAGAACCGGGCGAACTCGGTTACGAAAACCTCCAGATGAAGGGCCATGGAGACGGCCGTTCCCGAGCCCCACCATTGCTCGCCCGTCTTCAGGATGCCCCCCATGAACCACACCAGCAGGACCTGGACCGCATAAGCTGCCGTCCCTGCCGACCGGCAGGCGGAATCCGGCTTGCCTCCGAACCACAGGCGCTCGAGGGAACAGCGCGCTCCCAACGGCAGGAAACAGGCGAAGAAGGTCATGGCCACCAGAACCTTGTCTCCGCCCTGCAGAATCAGGGGATTCCTGGCGACAGTGGATGCGAGCAGCACGAACAGCAGGAAAGCCGACAAACGCGAACGGATGCCGAAGAGGAGCGTCAAGGTTGCCAACCCGCGCAACGCCTCCAGGACATAGGGCAGCCAGGGTCCGTCCGAGAGCCAGTAGAGAGACCAGATCCAGGAACTGTCCCAGGTACGCGAATCGGCCAGGGACACCACCCCCAGTGCGGAATGGAATGCGTGCCAGTCGCCGAGCCGAATCGACTGGTCCCAGAGAATCGTCAACGCGAGCAGCACGCGAAACAGCCCTACTGCCCGCGTATCGAGCACGAAGGGCGAACTTGGAGGCGCGGCGCAACGGGCGATGCGGGACGCGAGTGCTTTCATGGCGCGGATTTTCCGGGAATTTCCATGTGGAGGCGTATCAGTAAAACCACCGGGATTGCGCTTGGCAAGCAACGGCCTCGATTTTTCTCGGGATCGGCAACGACTCCCACTTGACCCGACTTCCATTGCGGATGCAACATCCCGAACAGCCTCGGTCCGGGATGCCGAAAAGCCCCGGCGCACTCAAGGCGCGGGGCGCCAACGGCCGTGCCGCCACCGGTACATGGGAATGGATCTTCAGGAAATCTGTGAGGGTGTCGTCAAGGAGACCGAAGCGGTCCTGTGCTGTGTGGTATTCGACCTCGACACGGACCTCACGCTGGCCTCGGCACACCGCCCCGGCTCCGCCCTGCAGGAGGCCGATGTGGAGGCCGCACTGCGCACCGGCAAAGAACTGTTTCGCGGCAAATTCGTTGACCAATTCGTTCAATCGCTGGCAACGGGTCTGATATCGACGCGTGGATTCGTACGCGAGGTGCAGATCACGACTGCGGATGGCTACCAGTTCATGGCCGCCATTCCAGGCTGGGAAGACGGCGTACTCGCACTCTTTACCGAGAACACACTGACCCTGGGTCTGGGCTGGATGGCCGTTCATCAAACACAGGAGCTGCTCGCGGAAACCCGCACGGGTGTGGCCGAAGAGCGTCGCGGGCTCGCCAACGCCGATCGGGCGCCGCTCCCGCCCGCGCCGGAGGCGGCCTCCGAAGAGGTGGTGGACCCGCAACCGGTGCCTCCGCCGAGCGAGGAGACCGCCCCGGACCCCATACCCAACCCGCTGGCCAGGAGAAGGCGCAATGCAGAATCTTCCGAGTCCGCGAAATCCCCCTCCGGGTCGGACGAGCCGGAGGAAGCCGACAAACCGGTCAAGCCAGCTTCGCGTGCAAAGAAGTCACGGCCATGGACACGCAACAAGCAGTGACGGCCATAGGCACGGAGTGGGAGCTAGCCCTGGGATGTCGAGGCTGCTGTGCCGGAAAGGTCCAGAGTGCGATCGTCGTGCAGGTTGCTCAAGCGATGCAGCGCCTGGCGCATCGCCATCCAGCCCAGGCCGAGATTGGAGTCGCCGCGCGTCGTAATCAGTACCAGCAAGACCCCGTCGTCCCCTGGCGCCAGTGACATGAAGTTGTAGGTGAATTCGGTGGTGACCTGAATCTGCAGCGGGGCGTTCTCTCGGCTCGCGCCGGGACCGACCGCTGAGTCCGGCCCGGATTGGCCCCCTGCACCGCCACTGAAACAGGCGACGGCCGCTGCGCAAATCATTTCCAACGCCGTGGTCGTAATCAACGAATCGGACTTGGCGTCCAGCGCCAACGGCAGGCCGGTGGCAAGGTCGACCAGCGCGCAACCCAGGGCGCCGTCCATACGCTCGACGATTTGCCCGCAAACGTCATTGAATTCAATCCGCCACATCGGCACCGCCTGTCACGAGGACATCCATTAACCTGGCGACCCGGAGGAATCACCATGTGCAACTCCGCCCGCGGTGTCAACAGACAATGCAACGGGCCGCCCGCTCCCTTGCCCGCAGTGCCTCCCCGCAACGGATTGCCGCTATCCCGCATCGCTCACCAACTTGCTGCTGCACACGCCGATGCATCGCGTAAGCGCGGCCGTGCGGTCTGTACGCGAGGGCGTCGAGGCGACGGCGACGGCCACTGCCACCGCCGCGAATCGCCCTTCAGCAGGAAACCCTCAAGAATCCACGCCGCGGGCAGCAGCGACTTCCCGGTCGATTTTGGCCTTGATTCCCAGATAGTCGCCGCCGCGTGCCTGCGCGATGCGCCGAACGTCGCCGTATTCCGACTTCCAGCGCACGCGGCCGTCCGGTTGGGTGACGACCTTGATGCGCACCGGACCGAAGCTCGTGTTGACGGTCTCGGTCTCGCGGGGCAGCGCGTGCTTGTCGAACGGCAGTACCCGTAGCCCGATGGTGGTGGAACGGTTCAGGATTGCATTGGTAAGCACGCCCTGCACCTCGGCGCCGCACAATACGGCCAGGCACGTTGCCGGGCGCGACTTCTTCATGACGATGGGGGTGAAGTAGACATCGTCGGCGCCGAGTTCGAGCAGGTGATCGATGAGCGGCTCGAAGGCTTCCGGGCTCATGTCGTCGATGTTCGCTTCTATCTTGCAGTGGTTCGCGATCGCAGGCGCCGTCGCGTCCAGTTCGCCGATGAGTACTCTCAGCACGTTCGGTACGGCAAAGTCCTTGCAGCCGATACCGTATCCGATCGCGGATGCCGTGAAACGCCCTGGCGTTTCGAAGCGGTCCACGGTCGCCTTCAGGATGGCGGCGCCGGTCGGTGTGGTGCTCTCGCCGTCGACGCCGCCCTGGGAGCACGGGACACCCAGCAGAATCTCCTGGGTGGCCGGCGCCGGCACCGGCAATCGGCCGTGGGCGCAATCGACATAGCCGCCGCCCACTTCCACCGTGCCGCAAATCACCTGTTGCACATTGAGGAAGTCGAGGCAGACGGCAGCCGCGACCACGTCCACAATGGAATCCACGGCGCCGACCTCGTGGAAGTGGACCCGCTCGACCGGGACATCGTGAATCCTGGCTTCCGCGACCGCGATCTCCTCGAAGATCGCCAGTGCCCGGCCCTCGATGTCCGGCACGTATCCGGCCTTGCGTATCATGGCCTTGATATCGCCGTAGTGCCGGTGCCCGGGCTGCTCGACCACTTCCCGGACCTCTGCCCGCGTGCCCGAAATACCCCTCTTTTCAGCCCGGCGAAAGCTGACTTCGAACTCGCCGGCGCAAGGTAGACGTCCCAGTTGCTCCCGGATGCGATCCTCGGGCACACCGAGATCGACCATGGCCCCGAGGTGCATATCGCCGCTGATGCCGGCCTGGCAATGGTAATAGAGGGATCGCATGGAACAAATGGTTAACCCTTTGATTTTTCTGAACTTCAAGCCTACCTAATGTAACACAACGGCGGCAGGCCGTGATTACAGTCCGAGTGGGCTTACCGTGCCCGCCGGTCAGTACGAGATCGATTGCTCCAGCACCACCCACCGGCCGTTTTGCACTTGCGACAGGACGCTCTCGGTGGCGCCGCTGTGTTTTTCCGGGGAGAACGACACGACGTAACCGAAGATGTCGGTATATTCGCCGATTGCCTCCACGCCGGCGAGCAGCGACTCGACGGTCAGATCGGGCCCGGCGTTTTCAAGCGCCCCTACGACGAGATCCGCCCCCCGGTAGCCTTCCATCGCCGGAATCCCCGGCTCTACATCGTAAAGCGCGACATAGCGGTTCCACCAGCCCTGAACTTCCGGCGACTTCTCATCGTCCGGATAGATCCTGGCCATGTGCACGAAGGCGTAGTATCCCTCGCCGCTGTCCTGGTCGGCGATCACCTGGCCGTAGGCGGCGTTGTTGCCGACCCAGGCCACATCGGTCCAGCCCATCTTGCGCGCAGTATCGAGAACCAGGATCGTGTCCCGGTGCACCGTTCCCATCAACACCAGGTCGCAGCCCGCAGTCCTCAACCGCAGGATCGCCGCGGTGAACTCGCTTTCGGTGGGTTTGTGCGCGGATTCCTCGAAAATCTCCAATCCCATATCCCGGGTCTGATCCTCCACGGCTTCCCTGATCTCGAGACCGTAGTCCGTGTCGTGGTAGATGGCACAGACCGCCTTCTTTCCCTCGCGCTCGACGAAGTACTTGATCGCGGCCCTGATCTCATCGTAGTAGATGCCCCGTTGCGTGAATTTCATGGGATGGAACGGGTAGACCATCTGACGGCCGCCGGTGACGGGGAACAGGTTGGGCACGCCCTGTTCGAACTGCTGGGGCATGATGGCGTTGTTCATGGGTGTCCCGACAGCCAGGATCATTGCCAGGATCTTGTCCCGGTTGATCAGCTTGTTGGCCGCCTGAATCGCCTTCGGCAACTGGTAGGAGGAGTCCTCCACCACGAACCGGATCCTGCGGCCATGGATGCCGCCCGCCTCGTTGGCCTCGTCGAAACGCATACGGGCACCGTTGACGATACCTACGCCCCAGATGGCGGCGGCGCCGGATACATCGGTGTGGGCGCCGAGCACGATTTCGTTGTCGGTGACCCCCCGGGTGGTGCTCGCCGCCTCGTCCGAGTCCGCATCGCCGCCCGAGCATCCCGCGAGGACGAGGAGCACCGGAACCACAAACCACAGGCTCTTCGCGGCAGTTGACCTCATACCCATACGATCCGATCCGATGGTCGCGACGATTCTACTGCGTCGACTATCAAGAGACGAGACACGACGGTTCTTCACAAGCGCACATCGGGGAGGAGCCGCTCCTTCAGCCGTTCCGCACACCGCCCCGCAGCCAACAGATCCGACCGGGTTCCCGATGTGGCCATCGATGCCCTGCCCTCGAGACGGCAACCGGTGAGATGCGCCCGCTAGTACATTTCCCCGATCAGGCCGGCGTACTTCTCATGGACCACCTTGCGCTTCAGCTTCTGGGTGGGCGTCAGCTCATCGTCCTCCGGATCGAGGAGTTGATCGATCAGGCGGAACTTCTTGATCGTCTCCACCCGCGCGAACTTCGCATTGACCTGCTCTATCTCGTCGCCGATCAGGTCCTGCACCTCCCGGGTATGGCAAAGGCTCGTGTAATTCGTGAACGGCACATCGTTGTCCTGAGCGTACTTGGTGACATTGTCGTGGTCGATCATCACCAGGCAGGTCAGGAACGGGCGCCGGTCGCCCACCACCACCGCATCGGTGATGAAGGGCGAGAACTTGAGCCGGTTCTCGATTTCGCTCGGCGTGACGTTCTTGCCGCCCGCCGTGATGATGATGTCCTTCATGCGGTCGACGATATAGACATAGCCGTCGTCGTCGATCCGGCCCACATCGCCCGTGTGCAGCCAGGAGTTCCTGATGGTGTCGGCCGTCTTCTCCGGCTTGTTCCAATAGCCCTGAATGACGCCGTCGCTTCTGATGAGAATCTCGTTCTCCTCCGAGAGCGCCACCTCGACCTCCCGGTTGGACTTGCCCACGCTGCCGATGCGGGACTGCCCGGGCAGGTTGGCGGTGGCGAGCCCGCTGCACTCCGTCTGGCCGTACACCTCGTACATCGGCTTGTTCAACGCCCAGAACCAGTCGATCAGTTCCGGGGCGATGGGCGCCGCGCCCGTGGACAGCCAGCGGCAGCGGTCGATGCCGAGCAATATGCGGATGTTCTTGAACACCAGGAAGTCCAGCGGAGCATAGGCGAGCGCCAGGAGCCAGGGTACGGGCTCGTCGGCTTTCCGGTATCGCGCCCGCTTCAACCCGACCCTGAGCGCCAGGTCGTAGGCCAGGCGTCCGAGTGCGGTTCCGTCCTTCAGCTTGATGATCACCGTGGAATGCTGTTTTTCCCAGACGCGGGGCACGGCGAATGCGACGCTCGGCGCCACTTCCTGCTGGTCCTGCACAAAGGTTTCCGGTTCCTCGACAAGGTTGACGATGCAGCCCGACTCGATGCCGCTCGCAATGTAGAACATGCGGCCGGCGATGTGGGCCAGCGGCAGGAAGCCGAGTTGCTCGTCGGTATCGCGAAATCCGTAGATACCCTGCATGTTGCGCATCATGAACAGCATGTTGCGCTGGCTGATCATGGCGCCCTTGGGCGGCCCGGTGGTACCTGAGGTGTAGGTGAGTACCATGAGATCTTCCGGGCGAGCGGCATCGATCTCGCGTTGCCAGACTTCCGGGTGCGCATCGCCATAGTCCCGGCCGAGCGCCAGCAGCGCGTCAAAGCTCATGCAACTCGCATCGGAGAAGGCGCGCAGCCCTTCCATGTCGAAAATGATGATCTTGTCCAGCGTCGGCGTGCCAAAAACGACCTGCGCCTTCAATATCTTGTCGAGCTGTTCTTCGTCCTCGGCAAAATAGAAGCGGCTGCCGCTGTCGTTGACCAGATAAGCCACCTGTTCCGGCGAGTCCGTGGGGTATACGCCGTTGACGACGCCGCCGATACCGTTGACGCCGAGATCGGCGAACAGCCACTCCTTGCAGACTTCGCCGGCGATCGAGCACACGTCGCCGCGCTGGAGCCCCAACGCCTTGAGGCCCAGTCCGGCCAGGCGCGCCCGCTCACCGTACTGCGCCCAGGTGTACTCGTTCCAGATACCGAAATTCTTCTCCCTGAGGGCTACCCGGGCCGGCCACTCGGTCACCCGTTTCCAGAAGAGCCGGGGCACGGTGGGGCATGCATCGATGAGCTGTTCAGCCATGCTTCACCGCCAGGTCTTGCGTTGCTTCCAGCGCCGCCGCCCGCGCACGCCCTGGTCTTTCATACCGAGGTAGAATTCCTGGATATCCGTGGCATTCTTCAGCCGCTCGCAGCTATCCTCCATGACGATCCGGCCGAGTTCCATGACGTAGCCGTATTCAGCGACATCCAATGCCATCTTCGCATTCTGTTCCACGAGCAGCACGGTCACCTTCTGTTCCCGGTTGAGACGCGTGACGATCCCCGCAATCTCATGCACGAGCTTGGGCGACAGGCCGAGCGACGGCTCGTCGAGCAGCATCAGCCGCGGGCGCAGCATCAGGGCGCGCCCGATGGCGAGCATCTGCTGCTGGCCTCCCGAGAGCACCTGGGCGGGTTGTTTGACAAAGCCCTTCAGCACGGGAAAGTACTCGTAAACCAGTTCCACGTCCCGGTCGATTTCCCGGTCCTTGCGCGAGAAAGCGCCCATGCGCAGGTTTTCCTCGACGGTCAGAAACGGAAACACCTCGCGCCCCTCGGGTACGTGGCCGATACCGAGCCGCGCCACCCAATCCGGGTCCCGCGCTTGAATCTCGACGCCCCGGTACAGCACCGTACCCTTCAGCGGGTCCATGGCGCCGCTGACGGTCTTCAGAACCGTGGTCTTTCCCGCCCCGTTGGCGCCGAGAATGGTGACAATGCGCCCCTCCTCCACTCGCATGCTGATGCCGTGGATCGCCAGAATGGGGCCGTAGTAGGTCTCGATGTTGCGTAGTTCAAGCAAGTCGGCCACGGTCAGTCCCCGAGATACGCGCGCAGCACTTCAGGGTGGTTCTGAACGGCGGCGGGTTCGCCGATGGCGATGGTCCGCCCGTCCGCCATGGCAAGTACCCGGTGCGACGCGTTCGTGACCAGGTTCATGTCGTGCTCGACCATGATCACCGTGACGCCGAGGTCTTCGTTGATGTCTTCCAGCCAGAACGACAGGTCTTCGGTCTCCTCCGGATTCAACCCGGAAGACGGCTCATCGAGCAGCAGGAGCTTCGGCTTCAGGCAGAGCGCGCGGGCGATCTCCACCATCTTGCGTACGCCGTAAGGCAATTCGCCGATCGCCTTGTGGCGGTGGCTCTGCAGGTCGAGCAGGTCGATGACGTCCTCGACAGCCTCGCGCAGGGCCAGCTCCCGGCGCCGCACGGAGGGCAGGAAAAGCAGTTCGGAAAGCAGGTTGCTCCGGCGGTGAATGTGGCAGCCGATCAGCAGGTTCTTGAGCATGGTTTCCTGCTCGAAGAGCTCCGTGTTCTGAAACGTGCGCGCAATGCCACATTCGGCGACCGTGTGGGCGGGAATGCGCGTGATGTCGCGACCGTCGAACGTTATCGACCCGTTGTCGGCATCGTGGATGCGGCTGATGAGGTTGAAGATCGTCGTCTTGCCGGCGCCGTTGGGGCCGACGATGCTGTAGACCTGCCCCTGGTCCACGGAGAAGGAGACATCCCGCACGGCCTTGACGCCCCCAAAGCTCACGGACAGGTCGTTTACCGCCAACAGGGTCATCGCAGCCGCTCCGTGCGCAGGTAACTCTTCTGCCGCTTGTAGGTTGCCTGCCGGTATAGCGGGAACTGCTCGAAAAAGAGGCGAATCTTGCGCCACCGCCCGTACAGCCCCAACGGTTCGTAGATCAGGAACAGAATCAGGACCAGGCCGAAAATACCCGGCTCCAGCCCCGGTATCTGGCCGATCGCCGGCGGAACCGTATCCCGGAACACGGCGATGCCCTGGGGCAGGAGCCCGATGAACATGGCGCCGAAGATGACCCCGTGCATGGAGCCGAGGCCACCGACCACCACCATCAGCAGCAGTTGGATGGACATGATCAGCGTGAAGGCATCCGGCGCGAGATAGCTGATCTTGTGTGCGAAGAGCCCACCCGCGAGACCCGTGAATCCCGCCGAGATGGCGAACGCCAGGCTCTTGGTGCGGGCCAGATTGATGCCCATGCTCTCCGCGGATGTCTCCGAGTCGCGCACCGCCACCATCGCCCGGCCCGTTGGGCTTCTCAGCCAGTTGAGCGCCGCGATCATGCAAACAAACAGCACGGCCAGGCACAGGTAATAGAAGGCGGCGGGCGAGGAAAGATCGACGATGAACTCGGCCTTGGGCACGGCCAGGCCCCGATAGCCTCCCGTCACCGACTCCCAGTGCCCCAGAACCTGTTCGACGATCATGGCGAAAGCGAGGGTTGCGACCGCCAGGTAGATTCCGGTCATGCGCAGTGCCGGGATGCCCACGATGCCGCCCACAACGGCCGTCAGACCGGTCGCCGCGGCCAGGGCCAGCGGCAGTGGCCAGCCGTGATTGAGAAGCCAGGCATGAGCATAGGCGCCGATCGCCAGAAAGGCCGCATGCCCGAGGCTCACCTGGCCCGTATAGCCGACCAGCAGCATCAAGCCGATACCGGCTGTCGCGTAAATGCAAACCAGCGCCAGTTCGCCCAGGTAGAACCGGTCGAGCGCCAACGGCGCCAACAGGACCAGAAGACACAGCAGCCCGTACCAGAACCGCTGGCCGTTGTGCTCGAAAAGGTCGATGTCCTGCCCGTAGTTGGTCTTGCGGACAAAGCGCACCGCGCTAGACCTTTTTCTGCTGCATGGTGGCGAAGAGTCCCTCGGGGCGCACCATGAGCATGACGAGCAACAGCACATAGGCACTGAGGTCCGAGAAACCCGGCCAGAGATAGCGGCCTGCGAACTGCTCGACCAGGCCGATCAGCAGGCCTCCGAGCAATGCGCCCGGCAGGTTGCCGAAGCCGCCGACGATCGCCGCCGCGAAGGCCTTGATGCCGATGAAGCCCATCATGGGGTCGATCAGCGATACCGGCGCCATCAGCACGCCCGCGAAAGCCGAGATAACCGCCGAGAGCGCCCAGACCAGCGAGAAGACGCGCTTGACCGGTATGCCGACGTAGAACGCCGCGAGCTGATTCTGCGAGGCGGCCTGCATCGCAACGCCGAAGCGGGTAAAGCGGAAGAACAGGTACAGCAGTGCGCACAGCACCAGCGTTCCCCCCACGATGGCCGCATCCTCCGCGCCCACCACCAAGTCGCCCCACTGCCAGACGGTGCCGACATAGGGCAGATCCAGTACCCGGGGCTCATTGCCCCAGATGGCGCCGGCGACGGCGCGCAGAACGAATCCGAGCCCGATGGTCAGCATGAGAACGGCGAAATGCGGCTCGCCGATCATGGGACGGAGCAACAGCCGTTCGAGCAGCGCGCCCACGAGGGCCATGACCACGACGGCTGCGAGCAGACCGAGGGCAAAGGGCCAGTCGAGCAGGTTGATGAATACCACCGCCATGAAGGCGCCGATCATCATGATGTCGCCCTGGGCGAAATTGACCATCTCCGTGGCCTTGTAGATCAGCACGAAGCCGAGCGCGATCAGGCCATAGACGCAACCGTGCGATACGCCGCTGACGATGAGTTGAACGACCTCCACCCGGAGACCCTATGCCGGCCCGGGCATCGGCCCGTACATCCCGCCAACGTTCCGCACCATTTCGTCCCATCCCAGGAGATGCGCGGGAGTATCACATTATTGGGCAAAGGGTGGTAGATTTGCCCCCTCTACCGCTATTGGGAAGAACATGACGTTACGAATCAATTCCACGGCTCCCGATTTCACCGCGGAGACCACACAGGGAACCATCGGCTTCCACGACTGGATCGGCGACGGGTGGGCCATCCTGTTTTCCCATCCCAAGGATTTCACGCCGGTCTGCACCACCGAACTCGGCTACATGGCGGGCCTCGCGCCGGAATTTGCCAGGCGCAACTGCAAGATTCTGGGTCTGAGCGTCGATCCGGTGACCAACCACTCCGAATGGTCGAAGGATATCGAGGAAACCCAGGGCCACGCCGTCAACTACCCGCTCATCGGCGACCCGGAACTGAAGGTGGCGAAGCTCTACGACATGCTGCCGGCCGAGGCGGGCGATACATCCGAGGGCAGGACCCCGGTCGACAACGCCACCGTCCGCTCGGTGTTCGTGATCGGTCCGGACAAGACCGTCAAGGCCATGCTCACCTACCCGATGAGCACCGGGCGCAATTTCGACGAAGTGCTCCGGTTGCTGGATTCCTGCCAGCTCACGGCCAGGCACCAGGTCGCCACTCCGGTCAACTGGCGGCACGGGGACGATGTCATCATCGTGCCGGCGGTTTCCGATGAGGCGGCCCGGGAGAAGTTTCCGGACGGCTGGCGGGCGCCGAAACCCTATCTGAGAATCGTGCCGCAGCCCGAGTAGCTTCCACATCGGTCCGAGCGGCATGAGCGGGCCTGGCGCCGGCTCCGGGCGTCTCGCCGCGTCCGGGCGCCTCGCCGCCCTCGGGCCCGGAATCCTCTTCGCCGCCGCCGCCATCGGCGTCTCCCACGTCGTTCAGTCGACGCGGGCCGGCGCGGTCTACGGGCTGGCCATGATCGCCCTGATCGCCGTGATCGGCATCGTCAAGTACCCCGCGATCCGCTTCGGCAGCCAGTACACCGCCGCAACCGGCAAGAGCCTGCCGGAAAACTACATCGACCAGGGCTGGTGGGCGGTGTCCCTATACCTGGTCACCCAACTCCTGACCGTCTGGTTCGTGCTGGCCGCCATCGCCGTCACGACCGCGGGACTGGTACTCACCGTGTTCGGCCTGACCATGAGTCCCGTCGCAATGACGGGCTGTCTCATGGCCGGCACCGCGTTCCTGCTGACGATCGGCCACTATCGCTGGCTGGAGCGTGTCGGCAAAGCCCTGGTATTCGTGCTCGTTGTCATGGTGGTGGTCGCCGCGGGCGCCTCCGTACCCCGGATTGACTGGGGGATCGGGAACTTCGCGCTCGAACGCTTCGATATTCCCGTACTGATGTTCGTGGTCGCCATGGCGGGCTGGCTGCCGACGCCCGTGGACGCCTCCGTTCTCACCTCCGTCTGGACCAGCGCCAAGCTGAAGGCGTCGGGGCAACGGATCTCGAACGCCGCGGCCCGATTCGACTTCAATCTGGGCTATGTGACCGCGATGGCGCTCGCGGTCGGCTTCCTCCTGCTCGGTGTCGCCGTGATGCACGAACCCGGCATTGCGCCGAAGGACTCTCCCCCGGCATTCGCCGCCCAGGTGATCGCTCTTTTTACCGAGACCGTCGGCGGCTGGAGTTTCTATCTGATCGGCGCGGCCGCCATCGCCGCGATGTTTTCCACGCTGCTCGCGGCCATGGACGGATATCCGCGCCAGTTCGCTTACGCATTTTCCGGTCTGCGCGGAAAGGAAGCGCCGCGGTGGTTCGTCCCGGCGCTCGTGTGGGCCTGCGCCATGGGCTCGTTTACGCTGCTCTCGACCCTGCTGACCTCCTTTGTGAAATTCATCGACCTGACCACCACGCTGGGTTTCGTCATGGCGCCCATCTACGCCTTTCTCAATCACCGGGCCATCGTCGGCGCCGAGGTGCCACAGGCCTACAGGCCATCGCGCGGGCTCCGGCTCTGGAGCCTCGGCAGTCTCGTCATCCTCGCCCTGGCCAGCATCGTCTACCTGTACGTGCGGTTCGTTCACGGCTGAAATCGTACCCAGGCAGCCCGTGGCAACATGCCCACGTTGCAACGAGACCGGCGAGGCGCCGGGCTGAATCCCCGTTTCCAATCCATTTTCATTCCACATTTGCTGTGAACTGCTTACAGCATTGGCCCTTAGCATTGAAGTCAGCCGATTACAGGCCGCACCTGTTGCCAAGGTGGATGACGTGAATGGAATCGACATGAACGAGAGCGACGCGCCCCTGACGGCGAACGAAACCGCGCTTCTCCTCGGCGCTTTCGCCACGCTGGCAGTGAGCATGCTCTCGTTCCTCGTCCTGTAACCGGTCAATTCCAACTCTCCGTAGAGACCTTGTGATGACCTATCTGGCCAACCCCGCGCAAGCGGGGTTTTTTTTGGCTCCCCTGCCGACACTTGCGGCGAACGGCAACGAATAGGACACTTGCGTCTCAGGACCTCGTGATCGCGGGAAAAGGCCACCGGATGAGGCAACTTCGCACGCGACGACCGTCTTTCCCGTCGATCCGAGGTATTGCACCGATTGTCACAAACGCCTGGACAGGCAACGCTCGAAAGGAGGACGCCCGGCATGAAATACCTGCACACCATGGTTCGCGTAACCGATATCGACGAATCCCTGGACTTCTACTGCAACAAGCTCGGCCTTGCGGAAGTGGACCGGCACGAGAGCGAGGGCGGCCGCTTCACGCTGGTCTTTCTGGCCGCGCCCGGCAACCAGTCCGCCCAGGTCGAACTCACCTGGAACTGGGACCCGGAAGCATTGACGGGCGGGCGAAATTTCGGACATCTGGCCTACGAGGTGGACGACATTTACGAGAAATGCCGGCACCTCATGGAAACCGGCGTGACCATCAACCGCCCGCCCCGGGACGGGCGCATGGCTTTCGTCCGTTCACCGGACGGCGTTTCGGTGGAACTGCTGCAACGCGGGACGGCGTTGCCGCCGGCCGACCCCTGGAAAGACATGGGCAATACGGGGGTCTGGTAGCGTTCCGGAATTGGGCGGCAGGCCGCCGCCCCGCCCGGGCGCGCCAAAAGCCCGGCTCGGCAACGAGAAACCGCGGGGCCAGACTGCGCCCTATGACGACCTCATCCAGGCCTGGCGAGCAGGGGTTTAGGCATCTCGAAGCGATCCGACCCGGTACGGGCCAGCCCGCATCGGAACGGGTGGTGGAAAAAGTCACCCCGGCGACAATGACTCGGGGAGGAAGGGATCTGAGCATCGCCGGGGCGGTTCGCGATCGAACAAACGCTGGAGATTCTGCCGTCTTGGCTCAAGGTACGATACGGGAGATGTCCTTGCTGCCTGTAGGAATATAGCCATGGCGGCTACCCGATATCTCTTCCAGACGCTTGCTCGCGTACTTTCACACCCATGCCGCCAATGCTATTCGGCGCTGGATTTCGGCGTCGTTTGCTTGCAAGCTAGCGTTGCGGTTGCCCTTCTCCAATGCCACCGGCAACAGGGAATTCGATGTCGTGAGTCTGTCTCTCGGTGTACATATCGGTCAGCAGAACATGTCCATGGACGGCATGCGCGCCCTTTGGCGAAAGCTCGACAGCGCCGGCGTCGACTGGCTCTCTGCCTGGGACCATTTCTATGAGGCGCCCCCCAAGAACGGTACCGAACCCCACTTCGAGGCCCTCGCAACGCTGGGCGCGCTGGCCGCGGAAACGCGCCATGCCCGCATCGGCTGCCTGGTCTTCTACGTCGGCTACCGAAATCCAGCCCTGCTGGCCAAGGCGGCCACCACACTCGACCACATCACCGGCGGCCGTTTCGAACTCGGGCTCGGAGCCGGCTGGCACATCTGGGAAGCCACCGCCTACGGATATCCGTTTCCGGACATCGGCACCCGGCTGGACATGCTCGAAGAGGCGGTACAACTCATCAGGCAGATGCTCGTCGAGGAGCGCACCAACTTCAACGGCAGGCACTTCCAGGCCGTGGACGCGAGCTGTCTGCCGAAGCCGGTGCAGGACCGGTTGCCCATCTGGATCGGCGGACTCGGCGAGAAGCGCACGCTCAAGATCGCCGCGGCCCATGCGGACGGCTGGAATGCCCCCTACCTGTCACCCGCTGAATTCAGCCGGCTGAGCCAGGTACTCGACCACTGGTGCGAGGAGGAAGGACGCGACCCCGATACCATCAGGCGCGGCGTGAACCTGATGTTCAATCTCGGCGTTGACCGCGCGGACGTGGAGCGGCAGCGGCTCAGGGTCGCGGAAGACTGGCGGGTTCTCAGCGGACGCATCCCGGAAGGTACGCTGCTGTGCACGCCGCATGACGCGGTCGAACGCATGGGCGAGTACATCGCGGCCGGCGCCCAGGAAATCAACATCGCCCTGCGCGCCCCGTGGCACGACGAGGCGCTGGACGCGTACTTGACGGAAGTCATGCCCCGGGTGCGCGCCTTGTAGCGGCAGCCTGGGCCCGATTCAGACCCGCAGGCGACTGCCGAGTTTGCGCGGCACGGAGAAGAAACCGATGCGATGGCGCTCGCCCGCTTCCACGCAATCCGCTTTCAACCGGCAACTGTATTCCGCGAGCACGGGAATCATGGCGAACGCACCGAGCAGTTGGCCGAGCGCCTTGGTATGCACCGCGTACCAGCCGTTACCGAGGTGCGGCGCCATCTGGAAAAAGCCGATGAAGTAGAAGAACGTGGCCGCCGTCGTGACCAGCGCCAGTACCCGCGAAACATTGAGCGGAAGCCGCCTCACCAGGGTAACGAAGGCCAATGCGGATCCGAACAGGTAAGCGCCGATCAGCAATGAGGCATCGGGAACTCCGAGGTGGAGCAGCGCCAGCAGGATGAAACCAAAACCGATAAATCCGTTGAGGTAACTCATGCCGGCCGCGGGCCTCACTGGCTGCCGGCGAACTGCTGGCAAGTCGCCGGAGACGGTGGCGAGACCGGCGTACAGACCGCTTGCGGCAACGAACGGCCGGCGATGGTGTCCGCCCCGACCGCCTGCCTGACACAGTCTCGCATCATCCGCAAACTGCAATGCCCCTCGGCGTGCATAACGTAATAGCGAATAGTCGTAAAACAGGCCGTTGCCGTCAACCGTTACGTTACATTTGGTGACACTTTTTTGGAAGCCGCTCCCAGTTCCGCAGAAATTCGAATATCTGAATGATCAGAAATAACTAGGCGGAATAAAAACGCGCCAGCGGCAATCGCCTTGAACAGTCGGTCGAAACCTTCGGCATGGCCCTCGGCCATCCGCCAGAGCCACACAGCCCGCGTGATACCATCGCGAGAACAGGAGGACAAGCATGCACACGACCTTGGTCCATCGAATCACAGTCGCGCTGCTGGGCGCTTTGGCGGGACTCGGCGCTGCCTTCCCGGCGGCGGTGAAGTGGTCATGACCACGGCCTACAGCGGCCGAATTTTCAATGCCCGGGTGCTCGAAAATCAGCCCTTCACCGTTGTCTGGCAGTTGCCCGACCGACTGCGTTCAACCGCTCCGGTCGATCCCGCTTCCGAAGGCCGCCTCGTAACCCTGTTCGCGAAGGGCAGCGAGAATCTGCTTCACCTGTTCCTCACCGCGCATCTGCAGCACCAGTTCGACCACCGTCGCCCGCACCGACGACCCTCCGAACGTACGCTGATGCACGATGTCGACGATATTGCTGTCCAGCCGGCCCAGCACCGCGGTCAGTTCCGCCAGGGCGCCGGGCACATCCGGGATTTCGACATCCAGGCGCGCAAGGCGATGACTGCGCACCAGGCCCCGCTGCAGGACCGAGGACAGGGTCATCATGTCCACGTTGCCCCCGGACAGCACCAGAACCACCCTGCTGCCGCGATACCGTTCGGCATTTGCCGCAAGCGCTGCCAACGCCGCGGCCCCGGCGCCCTCCGCCACGGTCTTTTCGATCTCCAGCAACGTGAAGATCGCCTGTTCGACCTCGGTCTCGCCAACCACGAAGAGATCGTCGACATGAGCTTCGATGAGAGGCCAGGTTCGCTCTCCCGGAGACTTGACCGCAATCCCCTCCGCCACCGTTCCGGACGGGCCGGGCTCGCTGCCCCGCCCGTGGAAGCGGTCGTGGGCGGCTGAAAACCGCTCCACCTGGACGCCGGACACTTCGACGGAAGGCGCCGTCGTTTTCACCGCGAGCGCCGTTCCGCCGATCAACCCGCCACCGCCCACCGGGACGATGACCGCATCCACATCCGGCGCCTGTTCCAGGATCTCGAGACCCACGGTGCCCTGCCCGGCAATGACCCGTTCGTCGTCGAACGGATGCACCAGGGTCAATCCCCGCTCCCCCGCCAGATGCTCCGTGTGGGAAAGGGTTTCTTCGAAGGTGTTTCCCTCGAGATGCACCTCGGCGCCGAATACCCGCGTCTGCTCGACCTTGACGTTGGGCGTCGAGCGGGGCATCACGATGCATGCGGGTACGCCGAGCCGGGAACCGTGGTACGCCAGCGCCTGAGCATGGTTCCCCGCCGACATGGCGATCACCCCCCGCCGGCGCTCCTCGCCTGTCAGCATCAGCAGGCAGTTGAGCGCGCCGCGCTCCTTGAAAGAGGCCGTGAACTGATGGTTCTCGAACTTGAGGTAGACATCCGCACCGGTCATCGCCGAGAGCGTGGTGGAACGCGCGCAGGCCGTGCGCTCCACCCGACCGGCGATCCGGTCTCGGGCGGCATGAATGTCGAGCAGTTCCATCGTGCCAGTATACTTGACCGTCAGAATGCGCCAAGCTGTCGGCTGGTCTGAAAAATGTTATTGCAATTCAATGAGTTGCTTCCGGGAAGCGAAGACGGCGAAAGAGTGGCGGCACCCGGCCGCGACCATCGCCGCACACCGGCATCGACCGTCGCCGCAACCGGTGGGAGCATCGGGCCAACCCAGTGAAACACCTGTTGATCGTCTATCACTCTCAATCGGAAAGCACCGAGCGGATGGCGGGCGCCGTCTACCGCGGCGCCTGTCATGAGGACGTCTCCGGTGTCGAAGTCCGGCGGCTGATGTGCCGGGATGCGGGCGCCGATGACCTGCTCTGGGCTCACGGCCTGCTGCTGGGCACTCCGGAAAATTTCGGCTACATGTCGGGAGCCATGAAAGACTTCTTCGACCGCACCTTCTATGCCGTGGAAGGGAAACTGGCTCCCCTGCCCTACTCGGTATTCATCAGCGCCGGCAACGACGGCACCGGCGCTCTCACCGCCATTCGGCGCATCGCCCAGGGCTATCCGTTCATCGAGGTACAGGAACCCGTGATCGCAAAGGGCGCGGTGACCACCGAGCACCTCCAGCAGTGCCAGGACCTCGGAATGGCGCTTGCGCTCGGCCTGGAGATGAGTCTCTTCTGACATCCCGGCCGGCCCGGGGCCCCCTCGGGGCGCAGGCGCGATCGATCCCCGGCGCCCGGACCCTCCCGCCATCCGGTGCATTCCGTGCGAATGGCCACAATCCCAGGCCGCCGGATGAAATCCTGGTCGCCAGCGTCTATGCTTGGCCGATGGTCTCGCCCATGAATGCACCGGGGAACATGGATATCTCGATCAAATATTGTGTTGAGTGAAACTACGAACCACAGGCGGTCAGTCTGGCTGCCCGGTTCAAGGAAGCTTTCGATGCCGATACCCGGCTCATCGAAGGGGGCGGCGGCATCTTCGATGTGAAGGTCGACGGCGAACTGGTCTATTCAAAGCACCGGACGGGCAGCTTTCCCGATGAGGGCACGCTGGTGCGACAACTCGGCAACCGCTAGCCCGGAGCGCGCTACGGCGCCGTGCCCAGGCTCATTTCGACCGCAGACCTCCCCGCTCTCCGGACGGCAGGTTCGCTACTGTCCGCGCAGCGCCACCGTAATGGGCAGGCGCGTTGCGCGCACCGCTGGAAACAGGCCGCCGAGCAATCCCAGCGTGACCGCCCAGGTCAATCCCGCGAGCAGCAACTCGGGCGTCACGGCGAAATCGAAGGCGACCTGGGAAAAAGACGCCTGGTTCAGCGTCGATACGGTAAAACCATTGAACCCGAAGTAGGCCACGGCGCCGCCGAGCAGGCCGCCCAGCACCCCCAGCCCGAGCGCCTCGACGAGTACCGATACGACCACCGGCCCGCCGCCGAAGCCGAGCGCCCTGAGCGTTGCGATCTCGACGGTGCGCGCCGAAACCGCCGTGTACATGGCGTTGAGTGCGGCGAATACCGCGCCCACGGCCATGATGACGGCCACGGTATAACCGAATCCCTCGATCAGGCCGCTCATCGCATCCGACTGGCTCTGAAAGTACTTGTCCTCGCCGATTACTTCCATGTCGAGACGCGGGTCCTCCCGCACCCGCTCGGCAAGCGACCGGATGTCCGCGGGCGATTGCACCTGAATGCGCATGGATTGGGTGGTGCCGCCGCGCCGGAACGCCGACTGGGCGACGGGCAGATCGGCCCACATCTCGCTCTCGTAAGCCGAAGCATTGGCTTCGAAAAGTCCCGTGATCGTCCACTCGCCGTCCCGCAGGTCGACCGTCGAGCCGATGTCAATGCCGCGGAACTCCGCCGAGGCGCCCCGGCCCGCGATCATTTCCCGGGTACCCGGAGTAAACGGACGGCCCGCGACAATTCCGATTTCCGGCCGGATCTCGAAAGCCGGCTGTTGCACGCCCCGCACCACCAGATTGGCAACCTGCCCGCCGGATCGCTTGGGCACATCCACCACGATATAGAGTTCGGCGCTCGACCGGGCAACCTCTTCCATGGACGAGACGATGTTTACCGCATCCTGACTGAGGTTGCTCGTCATCTCGCTTCCCGAACCGCTCCTGAGCGCAATAGCCCGGTCCGGCGCGCCGCCGCGCTGCAGGGCGGCCTCGAACCCACCGGCCATGGCGAGGAGCGCGACGAGAACGCCGACCACCCCGGCGATTCCGACCACGATCACCGAGGAACTGCCGAGGCGCGAGGGCAGATTTCTCAGGTTCATGGCGGTGATGTCCAGGATCTGGCGAAGCATGCGTTGTCCGGCCTATTGCCCGTGCGAGCGCAGGGCATCGACGATGGTGAGGCGCCGCGCCGACAGGGACGGCACCGCCCCGACCGCAAGGCCGAGCAGCAGGGAGACTCCCAGTGCCGCCGTCACGATCGACCAGGAGACTTGAAAAGCACCGAAAAAGTCCTCCAGTTGCGGACCGACCGCCACCGTCACCGCAACCGCGGTCAGAATTCCCGATATCGCGCCCAATCCGCACAACAGAACCGCCTCGCCGAGCATGAGCCAGGCCACCCCGGCATCCGTGAATCCCACCGTTTTCAAGACGGCGAGTTCCGGTACCCGCTCCCGCAATCCCTGGCTCATGGTATTGCCCGTGAGCAGCAGGATCGTGAAGAACACGGCGCCCAGTATCCCCGTCATCATCAGTTCGATGTCGCCGACCTGTTCGAAAAACTGCCGGTTGTATTCGGCCTCGGTGGCGGTCCGGGTCGGATTCACGGAGTTCTCGAAAAGCGCATCGATCGCGCCGGCGATCTCCGGCGCACGTTCCGTGTCCGCAATCCGCACGACGAACCAGCCGACGTTTCCGGGACCGTATTCGTTGGCCTCGCTGAAAAACTCGTAGTTGAACAGGAATTCGGAGGGCTGGGGTTCGTTCTCCGGACCCCGGTAGGTGCCGAGAAGATCGAACTCCCAGAGACGGCTGCCGTCTCGCATCGCATAGATCTGGCCCTGCATGGGAATCTTGTCCCCAACCTTCCAGCCGTACTTTTCCGCCAGGTCCGCCGGGGCCACCGCACCGGTGCGGATGCGCGCAAACGCTTCGAATTCGGCGGGATCGATGACCAATTCCGGATGCAGATCGAACCAATCCCTCGGTTGTACCGCGTACTGCGGGAAGAAATTGCGCGGATCCTGGTAGACGCCGCCGAACCAGTCGGCGTGCGCCGCGTTGTCGACACCATCGACGGACTCGATCTGCTGGAGGTAGGAGACGGGCAACGGCTCGATAATGGAGTATTTGGGCGCCACCACCAGCCGGTCGATGCCGGGCTGGCTGAAGCCCGCCCCGCTGAACGCGTCCGTGGCGGTTCTGAGCAGTGTGAACAGCAGGAAAGCCACCAGTACCGAGAAGAGCGTAAGCAGGGTACGCAGCTTCCGGCGAAACAGGTTCGACCACATGAGACCGACCTTGCTCATGCCGCCCGGCCCGTCAGTTTGCCCTTGTCCATGTACAGGGTGTGGGAGGCATGATCGGCCGCCTTGGGATCGTGGGTGACGATCACGATGGTCTTGCCGTGCTCCCTGTTCAGGGCCTCCAGCAACTCGAGAATCCGGTCGGCGGTCTCCCGGTCGAGATCGCCGGTGGGTTCGTCGCACAACAGCAGCGTCGGATCCGCAACGATGGCCCGGGCAATCGCTACACGCTGTTGCTGGCCGCCGGACAGTTCCCCGGGCTTGTGGCCGGCCCGGTCCGAGAGGCCGACGATCTCGAGCGCGGTGGCGGCGTTGCGGCGCCGCTGCCTGCCCGACAGCCGGGTCAGCAGCAGGGGCAGTTCCACGTTGCGCTGGGCATTCAACACGGGCAGCAGGTTATAGAACTGGAAGATGAAGCCCACGTTTCCGGAACGCCACTTGGCGAGTTGCTTGCCGCTCATGTCATTGAGCGCCTGGCCGCCCACTTCCACCGCCCCCGCGGTGGGGTGATCCAGCCCGCCGATAAGGTTCAGCAGGGTCGTTTTTCCCGATCCGGACGGACCCATGAGAGCCAGGAAATCGCCCGCTTCGATTTCGAGGTCGATGCCCGCCAATACGTCGACGGTCTCCCTGCCCTTGACGAAGCTCTTCTCCACAGCCCGGCAGTTCACCAATCCCATATCGCGCCCTCTGTGGTCATCGACCACACCACTATCAGACTTCCGGACAGCCCATCAGTTCACGAAGGAAACCCTGGTACCGTCCGCCAGACCCGCCAACAACGCTTCCGTCAGGTCCGTCACCACCCGCTCGCCGGTATCCAGACCCGTGAGAATCCGCACACGGCCGCCCCGCACGTCGCCCGGGATCACCCGGCGCCGCACGACCCGGTCACCCGCTACCACCATCACGTAGGCGCCCTCGCTGTCTTCGGCCACCGACGCGCCGGGCACCAGCACGCCACCGGCTTTCTTCACCGGTCTGGGCGTCGACCGCTGCTCCATGAACGCCACCCTCACGCCCATATCGGGCAATACGCGCTCGTCGCGTTCGATGAAACCGATGCGCACCCGGACGGTGGCCTTGTTGCGGTCGGCCGCCGGAATGATCGCGATGACCTCGGCCGCGAATCCATCCTCCGGATAGGCGTTCAACGCCACGCGCACCGGCTGCCCCCGGTATACCCGGTTGATGTAGGCCTCATTGACGTCCACTTCCACTTCAAGCGAATCCATGTCGACGATGGTGCAGATGCCGGTGCGGGTGAAGCCGCCACCGGCGGATACCGGCGAGATCATCTCGCCGGGCTGGGCGGCTTTGGCGACTACGATACCGGCAAAGGGCGCGCGAATCCGCATGTCCTCGACAATACGGCGCTGAACCGCGGCGCTGCGCCCGGCCACCACGATATCCTGCCGGGCGCTCTCAAGGCGGGCGAGCAGGCCCTCGACCGACAACCGGTCCCGGTCCAGGTCCGCCTGGCTCGCCAGTTGGCGCCCGGCAAGTTCTTCGGTGCGTTCGAGGTCGAGGCGAACCTGCCTGAGCTGGACATCGAGCTCGCGCAGATAGCGCCGCGCGCCTTCAAGTTGGGATTGCGCCAGTTCCAGTTGCGCGCGGGGAATGCTGTCGTCGAGCCGGGCAAGCAGTTGGCCCTCCTCGACCACGACGCCCTCCTCGATCAGCACCTCGACGACCTTGCCCGTCGCCTTACTGCTTACCGTCGCCTGGCGGCGCGCGACGACATAACCCGTTGCATCCAGGACGCTCGGCCCCGCGGAGGTGGCCGGCACAGCCTGCGCCACCGCCGTGCTGACCGCCGGCATCCCGTGCTCTCCGGGAAATTCGAAGAACCACAGCACAAACCCGGCCCCGCCGGCCAGCGCGATCAAGAGAAACCACTTGAGCGGCCGCGCACCGGAGACGGGCGCCTCCGAGCGGTCGATCCGGAGCTGATCGAGCAGGGCTTTTTTATCGGGTTCCGAATCTCGGGGCATTCCCGCGGGTCCCTGAGTTCAAGCCGCGAAGTCTAGCAGTTCTCGCCCGGGGGACGGCGCACTGACGCGCAGGAAACCCCGGTTCCTGGATGAGAGTGGGCGTGCGACGCCGTCATCCGGCACCTTTAAGGCTAGCGAGGCTCTGCCTCAGACCGACCAGGCACGTGTTGCAACCTTCTGATTATGCTGGTGATTTTCAAAACTTGACGCAATTGTAAACATTACGCCCGTTCAAGGATTCTAGTGCTTGCGCCCAAAATCCCGGAAAACGCGTCCGCCTGGCGTGCCGGATGACCGCGCCGCATGCCCACTCGGCGCCGGCCACGCTCAACTTCGGCCCGCCAAGCGAACGGTAGTTCCATGGGAGCCCGTGGCAAAAGTCCCACTGCACTCGACCGGCGAGGCGGGACTATTGCCGCGGGCTGCTGACCGGGAGCGATCGCTGTACCGACTCGCAAGAAACGTGTCCAAACCTTCCGGCAACCCGTTCCGCAATGCGCGGATTGATGCATCGCCGGCAGGTCGTGTTAGGGTGTTTGCATCATGGTGGCACGTTCGGCGCGCATCCTGCACGGCATCGACGAGATCGAACCCCGGACGTGGGACCGGTGCGCGAATCCCCCCGGCGAGCCATTCAATCCATTCCTTGCGCACAGCTTCCTGCACGCGCTGGAAGCCAGCGGGAGCGCGAGTGCGCGCACCGGCTGGCAACCCTTCCATCTGGCGCTCGAAGATGCAGAGCGCGGCGCCGTGCTCGGCGTCGTGCCGATGTACGTGAAGGGACACTCCCAGGGCGAATACGTATTCGACTACGCCTGGGCCGATGCCTGGCGCCGCGCCGGGGGCCGGTACTACCCCAAGTTGCAGGGAAGCGTGCCGTTTACGCCCGCCACCGGACGCCGCGTGCTCTGTTCGAGCGAAGACAGGGAAATCGAACAGGCACTGCTCCGAGCCAGCGCCCAGGTCGCCGAGAAAGCCGGGGTGTCGTCGCTGCACTTCACCTTCATGCCCGAGCGGCAATGGCGGCTTGCCGGCGAGGTGGGATATCTCCGGCGCATGGACCAGCAGTTCCACTGGCACAATCGCGGCTACGACACGTTTGACGCATTCCTGGCCGACCTTTCCTCCAGGAAGCGCAAGAATCTCCGGCGCGAGAGACGCGACGCCCTGGCCGCCGGCATCACGGTGGAGTGGGTCACCGGCGCCGATCTGACCGAGGCGCACTGGGACGATTTCTACCGGTTCTACAGGGATACCGGATCCAGGAAGTGGGGCTCCCCCTACCTCACCCGCGAGTTCTTCAGCCGGGTCAACGAATCGATGGCCGAGCACACGCTGCTCGTGATGTGCTCCCGGGGCGGCCGCCATATCGCCGGGGCGCTCAACTTTATCGGCGGCGATGCGCTCTACGGTCGCAACTGGGGCTGCATCGAGGACCACAGGTTTCTGCATTTCGAGGCGTGCTACTACCAGGCCATCGACTTCGCCATCGCCCACAAACTCGCCCGCGTCGAGGCCGGCGCCCAGGGGCCCCACAAGGTGGCCCGTGGCTATCTGCCCGAGGCGACCTACAGCGCCCACTGGATTCGCGACCCCGGCCTGCGTGCCGCGGTGGCCCGGTTTCTGAGCGAAGAACGCAATCACGTCAAGCAGGACATCGACTGGATCGAGCGGCACAGCCCGTTCAAGTCCGGCATCGAGTTGGACGCCATCCGGGGGATCGACGAGCAACCTGTCTGAGCGGATGTCGCGCGCCCGTCTGCGATGCGGGCCAGTTCGCATCCGTCACCAACTTGCTGCTGCGGACGCCGATGCACTGGTCCTGTCAGAACCAATTGAGGGCACTGTGCGGCCGACATGTATCGGCGCCCCAGTGTCATTTTTTTTTCAAGCGTGCCTACCCGTCGCCGGGTTTCTCGTCCGCGGCCGGCTCATCAGGCAACTCCTCCGGCGCGTCCGGCTCCCCGGTCCAGGGATTGTCGGCGACCGTCTCGTCCGGCCATTCCGCAAACGGAAAGGGCTGGGATTCCGTGTTGAACGTCTGGAACCTGAGCAGTCGATAGACGTAGGCGCTCAGGTTGTTGCCGAATTGCAGGAGTCGCTCGTTGGCGCGGCCCGTGAACAGCACGATAAAAAATTGAACGATCACCACCGTCCAAACCAGCAATTCGGCGATTCCAAAGGCGATCGCAAAGAACACCATGAATAGCGCCCTTACCCAGACCGCGCGCCGCGTGAGCCGTTCCTTGATCTGCTCGTCCATCATCTGCCTCATCGTGTGATTACCCGTTTCCAGTGCAGCAAAATCGATGCCAACCGACTTTCCGCCTGTGAGATTCGTGAATTAGCCGGAATTACGCATCGTATTGGTCGATTCCGCCAGAATTCGGGCGATTTGTCCAACGATCTGCGGTGAACGTTGCGGTCCCGCCGGAACCCGTGCGGCTCCCGCGGGCACGCCAGGCGATTGTCCATCAACAGGCATTTGGCGAACCACCAGCGAGCGTTCGGCGTCCGCAATCAATTATCATGCGAAGCCGGTTTGCGTGCCAGTTGACCCCATATGACGCCACACTCCATACAGGCCATCCTGCGCCACGATATTTCCCCGGGCACCGAGGTCTGCATCGAGGGCTGGGTGCGCTCGCGACGCAGTTCCAAGGGCGGATTCTCGTTCGTTCAGGTCCATGACGGCTCCTGTTTCGACGGGTTGCAGGCGGTCGTCGACGCCTCGCTGCCCAACTACCGATCCGAGGTCGAGGCGCTGGGCGCCGGCTGTGCCGTGCGCATCACCGGGCAACTCGTCGAGTCCCGCGGCCGGCATCAGGACCGGGAAATTCAGGCCAGCGCCGTTCAGGTGCTCGGCTGGGTCGACGACCCGGAAACCTATCCCATCGCCAAGAAGCGGCACACCTTTGAATACCTGCGCACCGTCGCTCACCTGCGCCCGCGCACCAACACCTTCGGGGCCATCGCCCGGGTACGCAACGGCATTGCCCAGGCAGTACACGGATACCTGCAGAATCACGGTTTTCTTTGGGTGAACACGCCCATCATCACCGCCAACGATTGCGAAGGCGCCGGCAAACTGTTCCGCGTATCGACACTCGACGCCGTCGGCCGGGACGCCGGCTTCGGCGAAGACTTCTTCGGTGAGGAAACCTGGCTGGCGGTTTCCGGGCAGTTGAATGTGGAAAGCTATGCCTGCTCCCTGTCGAAGGTCTATACCTTCGGTCCGACGTTCCGCGCCGAGCACTCCAACACGAGCCGGCACCTGGCGGAGTTCTGGATGATCGAGCCCGAGATCGCATTCGCGGACCTCAACGATCTCGCCGACCTCGCCGAGGATTTCCTGAAGTCCGTGAGCCACGAAGTGCTGGATACCCACCCGCACGACATGCGGTTCTTCGAGCAACGCATCGACCCCGAGACCATCGCCCGGCTGCGCCAGGTGATCGACATGGAATTCGTGCGCATGGACTACACCGATGCGGTCGAGGCGCTCAAGGGTTCAGGCCGACGCTTCGAATTCCCGGTCGAATGGGGCCTGGATCTGCAAACCGAGCACGAGCGTTGGCTGACGGAAGAGTACGCCCGCGGTCCCGTGGTGGTCATGAACTACCCGAAGGCGATCAAGGCGTTCTACATGCGCCTGAACGACGATGGCCGAACCGTCGCCGCCATGGACGTGCTGGTTCCCGGCGTCGGCGAGATCGTCGGCGGCAGCCAGCGGGAAGAGCGGCTGGACGTACTCGACGCACGCCTCGCCGAGCACGGATTGGGCAGCGACCTGTGGTGGTACCGGGACCTGCGCCGCTACGGCACGGTTCCCCACGCGGGATTCGGGCTGGGCCTCGAACGCCTGGTGCTCACCATGACCGGCATGGACAACATCCGCGACGCCATTCCCTTTCCGCGCACGCCGAAGAACGCGAGCTTCTAGCGCAGGCCCGCTGGTATCGATCTCGCGCTTGAAGGTACGGGTCGCGCCTGGCCCGCATCGCTCACCAACTTCCTGCTGCGGACGCCGATGCATCGCGAAAGCGCGGCCGTGCTCCCTACGGCCGGTTTGACATGCTGTCGAGTATGCCTGCACCGCCCTCCGGTCCGCGCGACCACGCAGGACGGCGCCTCGACGCCCTCGCGACGAAAGTTGGTGAGCGATGCGGGCTAGTTCCGCAACCGCTTCGACACCCGGGCTGCCCCAAGTGCGGCGGTGCGCTGCGTGTCATTGCCTGCATCGAGAACCCAGACGTCGTCGCCACGATTCTCGCGTACATTCGTGCACGCGAGTCAACCGAACCGGCACAACCGTGAGCGCCGCCGCTGCGCTCCGATTCCACCGACTCGCCCTTGCAGGACAGGCTCTTTCAGCCCTCAAAGACCGCCTGACAGCACCCGCGTCCCGGTCCGGCAATCCGAAACTGAATTCGCCTCGATCGCCCTGGCACCGCAGACAAAACGCCTCCACGAGCCGCTGACATCCCACAAGGACCATGCCGACGAATCCTCGGTTTCGATTCGGTGCGGCCAGGAGGTCGATTAGTATCGATATCTAAGTTCGATGAATTCCCGCTGCCAGCATGAACGCATCCACGGGAATAAGCCGCCCATTCACCGGGTCAATGCCCAAACTGAATATCTCCAACGTAACAGCGCCAAGCAGCGGTTGTGCGCCTTCATCCCAGAACACAACGGGCGAAAGATCTTCCCGGCCATCGAGCCGCATCCAGGTTCTGCCAAAGCCTCGCTCAATACGGCTGCCGTCGGCGAGCACGAACCTTCGCGCGCTGTGCGGAACCACGCCCAAACGCTCAAGGGTCGAAGCAGGAAGAACCGTGTATGTCGCGCCGGAGTCCACGATGGCATCGACTGTTTCGTAGTGGCGACCTTCCGGGTCGGCCACTTCAAGTGGAACGGTGAACCTACCCATACTCTCTCTTCATCCTCCGGCGGAACGGGCATGGCGATGCGCACATCGCTGTCGACCCGGCAAGACTTGCGGCACGAGACTACTACGGTGGCGAAACCGCTCCAAGCCCAGCCCCCGTTTTGTGTCTTTCCCCTGGCCACGCAGCCCGATTCCAAGGGCGGCCTGTGTCAAAACCTGACACACGGTGATGCCCGAGGCGCCATGCCGCGCCAGCGCCCCTTCGAGACGGCCGCGCACGAGGTCGGCGGGGCCACGCAGCGACAGCATCCGTCAACGGGTCGAGGAGATGATGTCGATGCACGGCCTGGACGACCATTGGGCCGACTGGGACGATCTCTACGGCGAACGCAGCCGCCTTTTCCACGACGACCCGGTAGACCGCGGTGAAGCCTTGGGAAGCTATTTGGACGAAACAGAGTTGCACAAGCTCGGTGAACGGGCCAGTCGGCTCTGCGCAACAATCGTCCTTTCAATCGCCAAACAGGAGGGATTTCCGGTGCCAGACCAAGCCTCGGTGCACTTCGGGGTCTAGGCAGACCTTCCCAAAGCGGATTTCGAGGATGGCTACCCAACTGCCGCTAGCGACCCCAAGTGAGCCCTCTTGCCGCTCTCTTCGGAGGGTGGGAAGCGAACACTTCGCTTTCGACTAGCTGGGCCGCCATTTGCTCCGGTTCGATCCAGTCCTTCCTGGACTCCTGGCGGAACTTCCGCAGGGCCGCTCGGGGAACCGTTTGGTTTCCCGAGACCGGGTCCGGCGCGCCGCGGGACAGCCACTCGACGATTTCCGAGAAGGCGACAATCCGTCGTGCAAACTTCGCGCTGGCGGCATCCCGAACGTCTACCGGTCCTTCGAACCCGTCAGTTCCGTGTTGACGACGAAGCCGTCTGCGGCGATGTGAAACCCTTCACGGAAGGCGATCTCCGTTTCTGGCAATCGAGACTCCCTCGCCAAGCGCCGCTTCCGGTGCCAGTGGACAAGTCTACGCCCGCCTAAAGCGACCGCCGCAAAGGCGCAAGGCGCCCCAATCAGGACGAGCACGAGGCGGTAGTCGGCGGCATCCGGCCATCCGCCAAGCGACATGACGACAGCGACGCCCAGGCTTGCGACAGCGACGCCGAATGTCGCCCACCACGCCCACTTGAATGGACCGCTATCCATCCGGCGAGTCCTTCGTGCCGTTCTCGTAACGGCAAGAGCGGTTGAAGAGGTGCCTAACCCATCCCTTGCCAGCACGGTCGCGGGAGAGCCGGTCGCCGCACTTCGGGCAGACGTAATGGTACTTCTCGGCGGTTGTAGTTCTCATTTTCGGCGTTTTCCTTGCGTAGCTCCGAACGTCAAATACCGTCAATCGCAGAAAAACGCCAATCCGAACCGAAAAATTGCGATGGTCATGTGCGCAGTGTGGCACGGCGGTCGGATCACGAAGAGGCGGCTTTGTCGTCCAGGAAAGAGGCGTAGAGCTTTTGGTCGAACAGGCGGGCGGAAACAATGTCGCGCATCGGGAAGGCGACTCTGAGGTCGTCCAACGCCAGGTCGGACAGTTGGTCTTCGATGGCGGGTGCGTAGTTCGTGGTCATGACGAGATCGCGAGAGTCGTTGTCCCGGTAGCCGCTTGCTATCGGGATCAGGGCCACGTCTCCGCCGTCGCGATGACCGAACGTACCTTGAATCGGTGAACCAACATACGACTTGCCGCTGGCCAGAGAAAGTTCGACGAAACGACCTTTCAGCATCGCCTGGTCGATGATCAGGCTGATCTGGTCGCCGGCCGCCTCGGCAGCCCTTTGCTGCGCGTCGAAACGGTCGAGTCCGGGGAGCCTGTTGAGGATCAATGGCAGGAGCGCAGCGAGGACGAACGTGCCGGCGGCGGTTCCGGAATAGTCGAGGGGGACGATGATCTTCCAACATTCGGCTATGGCGGGAGCGAGCGTGTTGGCGAGCACTACGACCAGCCTGGCAAGGAGGAACAACAGAACACCCGCGATGGCGGACTGGAAAACAACGTGATAGCCGGTCTCGCGGGGCAGGGAGTAACGTGTACCGTTAAACGAGTTGAGAAAGAGGTAGCCCGCAAGGGCCAGGGAGTAACGTGTACCGTTAAACGAGTTGAGGTACCAACAGAAGCCCTAGGCCCATGGGGAGGATCTACTCTAGGTCGCGGGGGGCCTTGGGCGGATGTGTTTTGGCGAGTTTAACCATTCCGCCGAGTTGGGTACGGAATGCGTCGCTGTTGGCGAGGTCACCGGTCTTTACCGAAAGGCGGCCCTTCCTGTCAATGTGGACGGGCGGCGGCTCGGGCACCGCTTTGGTTGGCGCATCGGGTTGGCGTTCGGGCTGGCTCACGCTTCTGGCCCTTGGTCGGTCAAACTCATGCCGTACTCTTACCTGAATCGGGTTGGTAGCGCAAGCGCGGCGGGCGTGTCGCGGCGGAGCTGAAGCGACATGGAAGGAACGCGGCAAACCTCTGGGAGCAAAGGTCGAGCCCGACCATTTGGTTGACTGCGTCCCGGTCCGGAAATCCGAAACTGAATTCGCCTCGATCGCCCTGGCGCCACAGACAAAACGCCTCCACAAGCCGCTGACATCCCCCAAGAACCACGCCGACTCGATAGTTCCAGCTTCTCGGTACTTCCCGATTCGCACGAAAAGGGCTCTTATTCTTCTTATCCCCTATCCCCGCGCCACGTCTCGGCCCGGGCAGCGCTGGCAAGCGCCAGAGCGGCAAAGGCGGCTGTAGATCGGCGCAAATCCGTTGCTTGAAGAATTGTCGGACAATACGTATCTTGCGGATGGAATGATTTGGAACTTTCGGAATGCAGAGAATCACCTCCCGCGAGTTTCAGCGCAACTTTGGCCGCTTTCAGGACGAGGCGCTACGGAAGCCGTTATCCATCACCCGCAACGGTAGGGACCGGCTCGTGCTCTTGTCGGTGGACGAATATGAGCGCCTCAAGCAGCGCGACCGCCTGGCGCTAGCCGTCGAGGAGCTGTCGGATACCGAGATCGAAGCGATCCGGGGCGCCGAGCCTCCGTTGGAAGCGGCCCGGTACGATTTCGAGTTGACGGTCGCGCATGGCGGCGATACCTGACCCGTCGCCCGGCCTCGTCATTCGCTACGCCTATCTCTGGAACCGCGAATCCGACAGGGGCCGCGTGGAGGGGGCCAAGGACCGTCCCGCCGTGGTGGTGCTTGCGGTAACGCAAGGCGAGCGCGACGGCAGGACGGTCTGGGTCGCGCCGATCACGCATAGCGAACCGAACGATCCTGCGGAAGCGGTCGAGATACCGTTAGGTACCGGAAGTCGTCTGGGCCTCGACGCGGACCGGTCGTGGATCGTCATTTCCGAAGTGAACAAGTTTGGCTGGCCGGGACCGGACCTTCGACCTGTCGCGCCGGGACGGTGGTCGTACGGGCTTCTAGCGGATGCCGCGGGCGCCGCGGTTGGGCGCTGTCGACAGGTTCGTCAGGTGTCCGGTGGGACTCTCGAGCAAGCTCATCACGATAAGCGGATGCTCCGACTCCACGCTCAACCGCCACTTGCCCACGCCGTCGCCCAACCTCGCCCGCGCATCGCCAACACCCAATTCGAGTTCCTCGGCGCTCAACCAGCGTGCCGCCCCGGCGGCTATGCCGATTTGCACCATTTCATCCGGTGAGTGTCCGCTGTCGTCCGTACCCTTGATCATGACCTGCACATCGTCCACGCCCGTATTGATCAAACGCAGCCGGCTTACCTGTCGCGTGTTGCTTGCCGGGTTGAAAACAACGACCCGGTAGCTGTTTGCGCCGCTTGGGGCGACATCGTGCATCGCCGTCAGGAAACCGTCCCCGATGCGGATGAAGGACAGTACCTCGATATCCAGGCTGCTCGTCAATTCCAGGCGCCAGTTGGCCTGCCCGGAAGCGGCGCTGCCGGACAGGCCCTTTCCCGCGTTACCCATTGCAAGGTCATCGGAGTTGAAATGCGCCGCCGCTTGCGCCGCGATGGACAACGTGAGCGGCCCGGAAGAGGACGGCGCGCCCGCATCGTCGACGGCAACGATTCGCACCTCGCCGTCTTCCTCGGAACGATTGATCACCCGCACGAAACCTGCGCGGCCGTCCGGGTCCGACGCCAGGGGAAACAGCGGTACGCTCCACACTGCCGGGTCGGGGTCGGCGTCCTGGCGAACGAACGTGAGCCGTGCCATGGGTTCATCCGCAAACCTGCCCATGCCCCGGATACTCGTGATGTTCTCCTGGGGCACCGTGGCGGGATTGCTCAATGAAAAACCGTCGCCATTCTCCGTTCCCGCATCGTAGGGAAACAGGTCGACTTCCAGACTCGAAACCCAGCGTCCACCGGAGTCGAGGAGCGACAACCCGGAGACG
The DNA here is from genome assembly GCA_965220425.1 of Candidatus Azophilus sp. Taxonomy (GTDB): domain Bacteria; phylum Pseudomonadota; class Gammaproteobacteria; order Pseudomonadales; family Azotimanducaceae; genus Azophilus. The sequence continues at coordinate 3,693,029 of OZ244830.1, forward strand.
CCGACGAACCAGTCGGGACTGGGCGCGATCATGGTGATCAGGGTCACCAGGGGGTACTCCGATGTCACTTCGAGATCGACGTGTGCTTCCGGCGTTCCCCCGCTGGGGAGGCGCTTCTCCAGGGTGGCCAGCGCATGCCCGCTGGCATCGATCTCGCGCTTGAAGGTACTGGTCGCGCCAAGTTCCGCAACCGCTTCGACACCCGGGCTGGCCATGGCGCCGCTCTCCCAGAAGGTCACGCCGTCGTTGTGCACGGCGCCGATCAAGGGCGAAAAATGCGCGCCTTCCGGCAGCCCGCCCGGCGTGGCGGCCCTGGTCCAGGTGCCGTGGAACGTTACCCGATAGCTGGAGGACGATGCGGCGGCCTGAGCAGTTTGCGCCAGCGCCGGCAACCCGGCGAGGGCCACTAGCCCGCATATCTCACCAAGGGCCGCGATGATCGCGCAGGATTTTGCCCGCGTGCGCGTGCTCGCGAGCGGAAGCATAGCCCCGCCTATGGTGGAGCGAGCACGTGCGCGCACGCGGGCAAAAGACCAGCGAGGGCGCGGCCAGCGCAGTCCGTGCCGGGCAGAACCTCCAAAAAGCGAAGGTACCTGATTGAAACGCAATGACATTCAGTGACTCAACAAGCGGCTTGGTGAGATATGCGGGTTAGCAGTGCCGTGGCGGCAACGGGGCACCGCAAGGTAACGACCGGCCAGCGGGCGGGCGGGCCGTGACCCGTCGCGCAAGGGTTCGCCGGGCCGCGGTGAACTCGCCTCGTCCGGGCAGCGCCCCGCTCGGGGAAGTACGTTGTTCTTCGACCGAGGCGTCGAGTCGGCAGCCAAAAAATTGCTTGACGGGTCATCTTGTCGTGCAACTCATCCGACGACGCGGTTCATTCGCGCCGTCTTTGTCGGTTTCCCCTAATGTAACCATTTGGACGCTCAAGGTCGCGGGAAGTTCTACCCGACGCTGTTCATTGGCAGCGGGTATAATGCCCGGCCGCAGTGCCGCGCCTTCGAAATCCCGCAACGGTCCCATGCTCAACTCGCTGCTTCGCCTGAAGCCCTTTGTGCGTCCTTACCGGCTGCGCCTCGGGAGCGGCATCGCCAGCTTCGGATTCGCGCGGGTATTCGAAGCCTTCGTCCCCTTCTTCCTGGCCGCGGGCATCGACAAGGTGGCCGGCGGTGACGGCGAGGTGACGAATCAGGTGCTGGGCATCGTCGCGGCGGTGACCGCTCGCTACGTCTTCGTCACCTACGCCCGCTATTCCGTGCGCAGCGTCGGGATGCGCGTCGCTTTCGATCTGCGCGGATCGCTGTACAACGCCCTGCAGCGCCAAGGCTCGGGATTCTTCTCCAGACACACCATCGGCGACATGATGACCCGGGCGGTGGCCGACATCAGCCTGGTGCAGCGCCTCATTTCCATGGGCAGCATTCTGCTCATCATCCTGGTCTACGCCTCCGTCGTCGGCTTCGGCTTCATGTTCTACTACTCGCCGACCCTCACCCTGCTGCTGCTGCCGCCCCTGCCCTTCGTCTACTACTACGCCAAGCACGCATCGCGACAGATGGGCGCGGCGTCAAAGGACATGCAGGACCGCCTCTCGGACCTCGGCGCACAGGTGCAGGAGAACCTGTCCGGCATCCGCACCATTCAGGCCATGGCGCAGGAAGACAACGAGATCGCCCGCTTCGCCCGCGCCAACCAGGCCTACGCGGACGCCTTCTACCGCCAAGCCCGGATCAACTCGCTGATGATGGCCTGGATGCCCAGCCTGGCGGCCCTGTGTTCCATCACCATCGTCGGATTCGGCGGCTACCAGGTGTTGAACGGCGACATGACGCCTGGCGCGCTGGTCGCCTTCCTGATGTACGTGAACATGGTGGTTCAACCGTTCCGCGTCGCCGGTTTCATGGTCAACCTGTTTCAGCGCGCGGCGGTTGCCAGCGACCGGCTTTTCGAAGTGCTGAGCCTGGATCCGGAAATCGAGGACCGGCCCAAGGCAGGCGTACCGGCACTGATCCGCGGCGACCTCGCGTTCAGGGACCTGAGTTTCCGCTACGGCGACAGCCTGCCCCGGGTGCTCGATGGCGTCAGCCTGTGCATCGGCCAGGGAGAATCCATCGCCGTCATGGGGCGGGTCGGGGCCGGCAAGACGACGTTGCTGCGGCAGTTGGTGCGGTTGCTCGACACCCCGCCCGGCACGGTCTTTGCCGACGGCCGGGACATTCGCGACTATCCCCTGGCACAGCTACGCGCGCAGGTGACGCTCGTGCCGCAGGTTACGTTCCTGTTCAGCCAGACACTGCGCGAAAACCTGACCTACGACGATCCCGGCCGGGACATCGACTCGATCTGGGCCGCGGCGCAAGCCGCGGGCCTCAAGGAAACCATCGAAGGGTTTCGCGACGGCATGGAAACGGCAGTCGGCGAGCGCGGCGTCACGCTCTCCGGCGGCCAGGCGCAACGCGCCACCCTGGCGCGGGGCCTCATTCGCGATACGCCCGTGCTGCTGCTCGACGACTGTTTCTCCAGCGTCGATACCGAAACCGAGGAACGGATCCTCAAGGACCTGCGCCGGCTGCGCCGCGGCAAGACCACCATTGTGGTATCGCACCGTGTGTCGACGGCGAGGCATTGCGACCGCATCGTGGTGCTCGAAGCGGGGCGGATCGTCGAAGCCGGCACCCACGACGAGTTGATCGGCCGGTCGGGATTCTACGTCGAACTCGAACGCATCCAGCGGCAAGGCGCCGGCGAGTCGGACTATCGAGGCGCGCCTCTCGGCGGCGCGCTGGCGGCGCGATAGGCGATGGCGGAAGCAGCCCAGGCCCCACCCCGGCGCGACCACGCACTGTTCGATGCCGAACTGTCCGGCGCGGTACTCAACACGCGCCTGCTCAGGCGCCTGTTCCGGTGGATGAAGCCGTACCGGCTGACCTTTGCCGCGAGCGGCCTGCTGGTGCTGGCCGCTTCCACCTTTCAGGTCCTGCTGCCGGTGATCGTCTCCCTGGTCGTGATCGACCATGTCATTCGAGGCGAAACCGAGCACGCCGCCCCGGACCTGGGCATGGTCGACCTGGCCCAAGGTCTGTCCTCCGCGTTGCACCTGCATCCGCTGGCCGCCGCCTGCCTGCTCTACGCCGCCGCACACCTCTGCTGGGCGGTTTCCGCCCACGCGCACCGGCTCACGCTCACCAGTTCCGTCATCAACGGTTTGAGGGACCTGCGTCTCGACCTCTTCAGCCACCTGGAGAGGCGCCCCTCGTCCTTCTACGACCGGGTCGCCGTCGGGCGGGTGATGACACGGGTAACCAACGACATCGAGGCGCTCTACGAACTGCTGCGCGGCATCGGCGCCCTGATCGGCGAGTTCGTGCCCTTCCTGGTGGCGCTCACCATCATGCTGACCATCGATGCCGAGTTGACGCTGCTGCTGCTGCTGGCCCTGCCGGTCATGGGCGCGGTCACCTGGTGGTTCCGGCGCACGACCCGGGAACTGTTCCGGATGGTGCGCGCCTCCGTCTCGGCGCTGAACCAGAACATGCAGGAAAACCTGGCCGGCCTGCAGGTGGTGCAACTGTCCGGCCGCGAGACATTCAACCTGAAGCGCTATACCGGGATCAACCGGCGGAACCTGCACAACGAACTCCGCTCGAGCCGCTGGGAAACCCTGTACGGCGCACTCAACGACACCATGGCGCACGTTGCCATCGGCATCGTCCTGTACTACGGCGCCGGCGAGGTGATCCAGAACCGCATGTCGCTCGGCAGCGTCATCCTGTTCACCCGGTTCATCGACATGCTGTTCCACCCCATCGTCGCGCTCGGCGAGCAGACCAACATCCTGTTCCGGGCGATGGCCAGCGGCGAGCGGATCTTCCAGGCGCTCGACTGGGACGAGCACGTGCGCGAACCCGAGCGTCCGGCACCGCTCCCGTCCCGGCTCGCCGGCGAAATCGAGTTCCGCCGGGTCGACTTCGCCTACGAACCGGGCGTACCCGTCCTGCGCGGCGTGTCGTTCACCATCCGTCCCGGGGAGAAGCTTGCCATCGTCGGGCCGACCGGTTCCGGGAAAAGTACGCTCATCCGCCTCCTGGGGCGGTTCTACGACTTCGATGACGGCAACGTTTTTCTCGACGGCATCGACCTCAACCGAATCCGCACCCGGGACCTGCGCCGGCGTATCGGGGTCGTGCTGCAGGACTTCCATATCTTTTCGGGTTCCATCGCCGACAACATCGCGCTCGGCGACCCCGCCGTTACTCCGGAGGCCGTGGTGCGGGCGGCAAAACGGGTCAATGCACACGCGTTCATCTCCGCGTTGCCGGCCGGCTACGAAACGGAGTTGGCCGAGCGGGGCCAGAACCTCTCTCAAGGCCAGAGGCAACTCCTGGCATTCGCCCGTGTGTTGGCCGCCGATCCGGAAATTCTCGTCCTCGACGAGGCCACCGCATCGATCGACACCGAAACGGAATTGCTGATCCAGGACGCATTGGCCAAGCTGACGGCCGGCCGTACGTCGATCCTCATCGCCCATCGCCTGCAGACCATCCAGCAGGCCGACCGCATTCTGGTCATGAACCAGGGGAGCGTGGCGGAACTGGGCACGCACGAGTCGTTGCTCGCCGAAGACGGACTCTACGCCAGCCTGCATTCGTTGCAGTTCCAGAACACCGCCGGCGCCGATTGATCCGCGGATGCTTATCGTGCAGAGCATGGCGCAGAACGCCAGGTTGATGAGCGACGATCGTCGCTTCGCCAAATACGACTGCGACCTGCTCCGGTAACGTCGATCCTGCGGTGTCGGGGTCGTTGATCCCGGAGACTGGCCGCCAGGGATCGCTCAGATCATCCTGACCGGTACCTGTTCCAGGCCGAGATTGTTGCCGTCGAGAATGCGGTCCGCCCGGTAGCTCGAACGGACCAGGGGGCCGGACGCCACTTCCGTGAAGCCGAGCGACAGCCCGAGCCGCCGATACGCTTCGAATTCCTCCGGGTGCACCCAACGCTCGACCGGCAGGTGGTTCAGGGTCGGCCGCAGGTACTGCCCGAGCGTCAGCAGATCGACCCGGTTGGCGCGCAGATCCTGCATGGTTTCCCGTATTTCGCCCGCGGTTTCGCCGAGACCGAGCATCAGGCTGGATTTGGTCAAAACGTCTGCGCGATGCCGCTTGGCGTGGGCCAGGACGTCCAGGGTCTGCCCGTAACCCGCGCGCGGGTCGCGCACCGGGTGGGTGAGGCGGCGCACCGTTTCCATATTCTGCGCAAAGACCTCGACGCCGGCGTCGACCACTGTTTCCACCGCGCCAGGATCGCCGCCGAAATCCGGCGTCAGCGCTTCCACCGCCGTATCCGGATTGGCCGTCTTGATGGCCCGCACGCAAGCCGCGTAGTGTGCGGCGCCCCCATCCGGCAGGTCGTCCCGGTCCACCGATGTGAGCACCACGTAGCGCAGGTTCATCAGGCGCACGGACTCGGCCGCGGACCGCGGCTCACCGGCATCCAGCCAGCCGTTGGGATTGCCCGTGTCCACGGCGCAGAAGTTGCAGGCGCGGGTGCAGACGCTGCCCATCAGCATCAGGGTCGCCGTGCCGTTGTCCCAGCACTCGCCGATATTGGGGCAGTGCGACTCCTCGCACACGGTTGCCAGGCGATGGCTGTGCACCGTATTGCGCACGGCCTCGAAGCGCGCCCCGCCGCCAAGCTTCACCCTGAGCCACGGTGGCTTCGGCCCCGATGGGAAACGGCCGCCGGAACGGGCCTTGACGCCATCCTTGATCGCGGAAAACCCTTGGCGGGTGAGGAATTTCTCGCCGCTCGGTATCGGTGGCTGGGATCTCGCCGGAGGTGCCATGCCGGCATTCTACTCCGCACGGGAACGCGTATCATGCGACCGGATCCAGCCCCGGAGCAAGCGAATGGACGGTCCAGCTCAACCGGCGACGGACAACCGCCGGAAAACCGATGCCGAGATACGCGCCGAACTCGATGGAAAAGGCCATACCGCGTTCTCCTGGGACGACCTGGACAAGCTCAAGCTGTCCAACGGCATCGAGACAAGCCTGTACCGCGTCGGCATGCCCGACGAACCGGACGCGCCGACGGTGTTCAAGGTGTTCTACCCGCCCGGGTGTTACGTGGAAGCGCATACCCACGAATGCGATTACACGGAAATCGTTCTCGAAGGCTCGCAGCGGGTAGGCGCCGTCTGGCACCACGCCGGAGACATACGCATCGGCCTCGCCAACCGGGGCTACGGGCCGCTGCTGGCCGGGCCGGAAGGCGCCACGGTGCTGTTTTTCTTCGCCGACGGGCGCTGGCCGGCAATCGCGATCGGCAAGAACGACGGCAGCACGCTCGGCAGCGACGAGATCGAGGCGCACGTGAAGCACGGAAACGCCCGCTGACCAGGATTGTCGAAAGGGCGGCAACAGGCCATCATAGGTCGCCTGTTCGAGCCGTTACGCACGAATGTTCGACCCCTATCTCGTTTCAGACCCCGATTCCACCCCCATCGAACTGGTCAAGGAAGACGATTTCGAGCCTTGGCTGGCCACCCAGCCCGAGGGCAGCCGCCGCGCGGCGGACCAACAGTCCTTCAGGGCCAAACCGGGACAGCACTGCTGGCTCGGCGGGGAGCACCGCATCGCGGCAGGCTGGAACGGCAAGTCGTCGCTCGCCTCCCTGGGCGGTCTGCCCCTGGCACTCCCCGAAGGCCATTACCGCATGGCCGGAGCGGTCGATGAGTTGCAGTTGCTCGGCTGGGGCCTGGGCTGCTACCAGTTCACGCGCTACAGGAACCCGCCCCGGATTCCAGCCAGCCTGGCGCTGCCGCAAGGCGCACGCCGGGAGCGCCTGGCCAACCTGGTCTCCGCGGTCACGCTTGCCCGGGACCTCATCAACACACCCGCCGGCGACATGTCGCCCGCACAGCTTGCCGACGAAACCCTCCAGGTTGCCGACACCCACGATGCCGAGTGCTGCGTCGTCGCCGCCGATGACCTGTTGCGGGAAGGCTTCGGCGCCATTCATGCCGTAGGACGGGCGGCCGCCGACCCGCCCCGCCTGGTCGATGTCCGCTGGGGCGAACCGGACCGGCCCCTGGTTGCCGTCGTCGGCAAGGGCGTCTGCTTCGACAGCGGCGGCCTCGACATCAAGACCGCGGCCGGCATGCGGACCATGAAGAAGGACATGGGCGGCGCCGCCGCTGCACTGGGCCTGGCTCAGCTCATCATGTCGGAAGACCTGCCCGTGCGGCTGCGCCTGCTGATTCCGGCCGTCGAAAACGCCATTGCGGGAAACGCCTACCGGCCGGGCGACATTCTGAACACCTACGCCGGAATAACCGTGGAAGTGGACAACACGGATGCGGAGGGCCGGCTGATACTCTGCGATGCGCTGTCGCTGGCCGCGGAGGAGCAGCCTGAACTGATCGTGGATTTCGCGACCCTGACCGGTGCGGCCCGCGTTGCCGTGGGCACGGAAGTATCCGCGATGTTCTGCAACGAAGAGGCGGTCGCCGCCGGCATCGCCGAGGCCGGAAGGGCCGTCGACGACCCGGTCTGGCCGATGCCCCTGCACGACGGATACGGCCATCTTCTGGACAGCCGCGTGGCGGATACCCTGAATTCGGCGCATACGCCCTACGCCGGCGCGATCACGGCGGCACTGTTTCTCCGGAAATTCGTCGGCGCGATTCCCTGGGTGCATTTCGACATCATGGCCTACAACCTCCGCGAGCGGCCGGGGCGGCCTGAAGGCGGCGAAGCCATGGCCATGCGCGCGGTTTTTCAATACCTGGAAGAACGGTTCCGATAGTGAGCGAGGCGCTATGACTGCCGAAATCAAGCAACTGGAAACCGCCCCGGACGGTACGACGCGGCCCCTGAACCAGGTGCTGGACGCGCTCCGCTACAACGACCGCGGGCTGGTGACCGCGATCGCCCAGGACGCTCGAACCGGCGAGGTGCTCATGCTCGCCTGGATGAACCGCGCCGCCATCGAGCGTACCCTGGAGACGGGTTACGCCTGGTATTTCTCGCGCAGCCGCCAAAAACTCTGGTGGAAAGGCGAAACCTCCGGCCACGTCCAGAAGGTGGTCGACCTGAGCTTCGACTGCGACGGCGACGCGATTCTGATGCGGGTGGAGCGGGCCGGGCCGGCCTGTCATACCGATCGTCCGAGTTGTTTCTATCTGCGCGTCGACGGGGACCGGGTTCGCGTCGTGGGCGACGCGGGCGGGCGTTGCTGATGGGCCGCGGGCCAGAGGACAACCCGGCGCCGGCCGGGCGCCGACCCGGCCACGGGAACCCTCGAACTTGCAACTGATCCTGCACAACACGCTCTCCGGGCGCAAGGAAGTCTTCCGGCCGATCGATGCGGAGCGCATCACCATGTATGTCTGCGGACCCACGGTTTACGGCCACGTGCACATCGGCAACGGCCGTCCGGCGGTGGTGTTCGACGTTCTCTACCGTGTGCTCGGGGCGCTCTATGCAAAGGTCGTCTATGCCTCGAACGTCACCGATGTGGACGACAAGATCAACCGGCAGGCACTTGCCAACGGCGAGCCGATTCAGGCACTCGCGGACCGGTTCACCCGCGCCTACAACAACGACATCGCCGCGCTCGGCGTGCTCCGCACCGGCCTGCAGCCGCGCGCAACGGAACACATCGCCGAGATCGTGGAAATGATCGGGGTGTTGATCGACAAGGGATTCGCCTACGAAGCCGAGGGCCATGTGCTGTTCCACGTGCCCGCGGACCCCGGCTACGGCAGCCTGTCGAGACGGAGCCTGGAGGACATGCTGGACGGCGCGCGCGTGGACATCGCCCCGTACAAGCGGAACCCGAAGGACTTCGTGCTCTGGAAACCGTCAACGCCGGAACTCCCCGGATGGGACAGTCCATGGGGCCGCGGCCGCCCCGGCTGGCATATCGAGTGCTCGGCGATGATCCGCAAACACCTCGGTGCCCGCATCGATATTCACGGCGGCGGTTCAGACCTCACCTTCCCGCACCACGAGAACGAATCCGCCCAGAGCCGCTCCGCCAACGACAGCGCGGAATACGTGCGTTACTGGCTGCACAACGGCATGTTGACCATGGGCGCGGAGAAGATGTCGAAGTCGCTGGGCAACATCGTCACCATTCGCGCCCTGCGCAAGCGCCATGCCGGGGAGACACTGCGCTACGCTCTGCTCTCCGGCCAGTACCGCTCGCCGCTGGCCTGGTCCGATACCCTGCTCGAGCAGGCCCGGCGCAGTCTCGATGCCCTGTATCGGGCGCTGCGCGGCAGCGGCGCTTCGGAAAACGACGTGGCATCGGTCTACCGCCGCGGCTCGGCATCCGATTTCCCCGAACCTGTGCTGCACGCTCTGCTCGACGATCTCAATACGCCGGCGGCACTGGCCGCCATGCACGGCATCGCCGCTAATCTCAACAAGGCATCGGACCAGGCGGAAATCACCGGCTTGCGCCGCGGCCTGCTCGCCGGCGGATGGTTGCTGGGGCTCCTGGACAACACACCGGATGCCTGGTTTCAGCAGTCATCGGCAAGCAGCGCCCCCGGCTTGACCGCGGATGCCGTACAGCAACTGATCGATCGACGCGCCGCCGCCCGCCAGGCCCGCGACTACGCCGCCGCCGACCGTATCCGGGACGAACTGGCAAGCGCGGGCATCGAACTCGAAGACACCCGCGAGGGCACGCTCTGGAAGCGCGTGACGCAAGGCTGACCAGGGGCAGGCGATTCCTTCGATGTAATCCAGGTCAATGGCATCGGGATCGGCCTATTCTGCAAATCGGGCCTTTGTTTTGCCTGTCGAGATTACGGACAATCCTGTGTGCGGCGATGGTATCTACGTTCCGGCTGGCGGACGATCAGACGCGCCCTTCACACGGGCGCGTCGACAATTCGCGCCGGTCAGGGCATTTGCAGGAATGTGCGCGGCGAGACTATCGAGATTCCGCGCCAGGGGTTCAGGTCCAGCAGGTCGTAGTCGCCGCTCAGGATCGAGTCTGACTCCGAGTCAAAGGCGAGTGCCAGAAACCGGTTGTCTTTCGGATCTCTGCAATCGGACACTTTCGAGAGCACCGGTACCATCGTCGCGATCTGGAGGAGGCTTCTTATGAAACGCTCGCGGTCGTGCACGGAAAGGTACCTGTCGAACTTCTGCCTGGACAACACATCGGCCAATTCTTCAACGGTTGCCTCGGAAACCATCACGTCGGACCGGGCCAATGCTTTATCCGCCGCTTTGGCGGCCAGGGAATCCGCCAGCAGCAAACGGCTGATCCATACGTTGGTGTCGATGACGACACGCACGGGGACTAGTCGTTCAGGAGATCGTCGAGCTTGTCCTCGGTCAACCCACGCGCTCTGGCAGTTGACGAAACGCGGTCGCAGAAGCGCTGGAACATCTCGATATTGGCCCGCGTCAGTCGTCGATAGTCCGCTGGGGAGACTACCACGGCGACTTCGCGGTTCTGGCGGCGGATCGTCACGGGTTCCCGTTGAACCGCATCCAACAGGGCGGCGAACCGCTGTTTTGCTTCAGAAGCGGAAAGGTGTCGCATGTGCAGATCAAACCGATCAAAATGATCAACTTGAACAATTTAATCACTTTGTATGCCATGCGCAAGGAGCCGTCGCACGGTCTTCTCCTTGTGTCCTCGGCCTGGCCCGCATTCTTGACAATCTCGAAGCGCACGCCGCGCATTCCGGACGACGGCCGCGACGATCCCGGAGATGCGGCGAATGTTGACCCTGATCGTGCGCGGTTGAGCGCCGACGGCAGAACACTACGTTTCGTGGACGGGCGAATCACGGCGACCGCGCTGGTGCACGGTTTGATACTTGTCACGCGCAATGTCGCGGACTTTGAGCCCATGGGCGTCAGGATTCTCAATCCTTGGGAATGAAGTAGCGATTAGCCCGCATCGCTCACCAACTTTCGTCGTGAGGGCGTTGAGGCGCCGTGTAAGCGTGGCCGCGCTTACGCGAGTGCCTCGGCGTCCGCGGCAGGAAGTTGGTGCCCGGTGCGGGCTAGTGCAGCAGGCGGCTGTTCGCCCCGAAGCTCTTGCGCAGGAAATCCATCTGGTCGCCGAGAATCCGGCCGCTGTTGATGAGCGCGAGGTACTCGGAGAAGTTGGGCACATAGGGCAACGCCAGCAACTGCATGCCGCATTCGTGCAGCAACCGGTTGCCCTTGTGATGGTTGCAGCGCCGGCAGGCGGCCACGCAGTTGTCCCATGCGTCGTTGCCGCCCCGGGAGGTCGGCACGACGTGGTCCCGGGTGAGTGCACTGTCCGACAGGCGCTTCGCGCAGTAAAGGCAGGTATTGCGGTCCCGTCCGAACAGTGCCTGGTTGGTCAGGGGCGGTATGTTCCTGGAGGGCGGCTGCACCTGGCCGTTGCAGGCGACGATGCCGTGGAGGTCCATGGCGCTGGGGCTGCCGTCGAATCGGGAGTGACCGCCGCGAATGCGCAGCACCGGATCGCCCAGTGTCCAGACCACGATCTCCCTGGCGTACAGGCATACGGTTTCCTGCCAGCTTACCCAGTCCACCGGCCGGCCCGCAATGTCCAACCGCAGAATCCGCGGAATGCGTTCGTAACAATCTACCGTGGCGATCATGACGATCGTCTGCCAAATCGGCGCTCTATCCCAAGGCGCGCGTATGATGACCAAAGAGGGCAACGGGTTCAATGGGTTCGCTATCTCGACAACCGGCCATCGCGTGCACCGGCACGGGAGCTTTGACAGCCATTCGGGCAGCAGGCAAAGTGCCCGGGCCATGAGATCCGTTTGCTGGTTCGTCGTCTTTGTTCTGGCGCTTGGGGCCTGCGGTTCCAAGGCGCCGAAGAACATGGGTGCTACCGGGCAAGGCAGCCAACAGTGGGTGTGCCGGCCCGACGGCGAGGCCTGGGACTGCGACCAGGGTAACGAGACACGCCCGCCGGCCGCACCGGACCAGGCCTAGTGCTCCGTCAAGCCAAAATCGTTCACCAACTTCCTGCCGCGGACGCCGATACACTCGCGTAAGCGCGGCCGTGCGGTCTGTATGCGAGGGGCGCCCCCTCGCGCTCCCCGGCTGAGGGCTCCCTGCGGACGCCTCGACGCCCTCGCAACGAAAGTTGGAGAGCGATGCGGGCTGGTAACGGCGCGCGCGGGCAGATTCGGCAGGCCTGAAGGCCCCTCCCCAAATACAGGTCTCCGGCAGCGTACGGCAGCGTGCCTTACAAGGCCGCGAGAATCGATTCGGCCTTGCTCACATCCAGGCCGCCGCCCGCCTCGACTGCGAGCTTGCTGACGGTGCCGTCGTCAACGATCATCGCAAAACGTTGCGAGCGGGTTCCCAGTCCGAAACCGGAACCATCCAGTTCCAGACCCAGGGCCTTGGTGAACTCGCCGTTGCCGTCGCCCACCATGAGCAGTTCTGCGGCATTCTTGTCCAGGCCCCAACAATCCATGACAAAGGCATCGTTGACCGCCATGCAGACGATGCTGTCGACGCCCTTCGCCTTGATCGCCTCCGCATTGACGACATAGCCGGGCAAATGGTCGTTGGAACAGGTCGGGGTGTAGGCGCCGGGTACGGCGAACAGCACGACTTTCTTGTCGGCGAACAGATCGTCGGTGCTTACCGGTGTCGGCCGTCCTTCCCGCAGGATGTGCATGGTGGCGCCGGGTAGTTTGTCGCCCTCTTGAATAGCCATAGTCCTTCCTTTGCGTAGCAGTGAGTGGTTTGTCGACGGGGTAGTCGAGCGCGCAAGTTTGCGCATTGCCCGGGAGCGGGTCAATGCCCACGGGCCGATCCCGCCCAAGACCGGTAAGATGTCGTCCGGCACGAGGGGAGAACCTGGTACTGAACTCCGTAAACGAGCGGCGGGCACTGTTGCTCGGCCTGGTGGCAACCGTTTGCTGGTCCACGGTGGCGACGGGGTTCAAACTCGGGCTGAGGTTGGTGGAACCCGTCCAGTTGCTGCTGCTCGGCGCCCTCGTCTCGACCCTGGTGTTCTGGTGCGCCGCCCTGCCCCGTTGCCGCTATCGCCTGCCCGCCAGGTCCATCGGCATCGCGGCGCTGGCCGGCCTCATGAATCCATGCGCATTCTATGTCGTGCTGTTCGAGGCTTACGACCGCCTGCCGGCCCAGATCGCCCAACCCCTCAACTACACCTGGGCCATCACGCTGGCCATCCTCGCCTGGCCGGTACTCGGACAGCGCCTGACGACGAGGACGCTCTCGGGCATTCTCCTGAGCTATGCGGGCGTCGTGATCCTGCTCACCCAGGGCAGACTGGACGCGCCGCCCGAGGTTGACTGGACGGGCGTTGCGCTCGCGCTCGGCAGCACTTTGATCTGGGCGAGCTACTGGCTCATGAATACCCGTATCGGCGTCGACCCCATCGGCCTGATGGCCTGGAGCTTTACCTTCGGATCGCTGTTCGTCGGCGTCCTGTGCCTGGCCGGGCCGGGGCTGCCGCCCCTGTCCGGGGAAATCGTTTTCTATGCCCTATGGGTGGGCCTGCTCGAAATGGGCATTGCCTACCTGGTCTGGCAACGAGCGCTGCGCCTGACACGCAACGCCGGGCGCATCGGGCAGTTGATCTTTCTCGCGCCGTTTCTCTCCTTTGTGCTGATCGCCACCGTGCTCGGGGAAACGATCCACCCGGCATCCCTGGCCGGACTCGTCATCATCGTCGCCGGCCTGGTTGTGGCGCGCCAGGGCGCTAGGTGGTCGGCAGCCAACGCCTGAGCGCGTCGCCCACCTCGTGCGGGGAATCCTCCTGGACGAAATGGCTGCCCTTCACCGTTATTTCCGTCTGGTTCGGCCACGCACGGCAGAACTCCCGGGTGTTCCCGGAAATCAGCGCGCCCGGGTCGGCGTTGACGAAGAGTTTGGGAATATCGGATACCGAGAGCCAGCCGGCATAGTCCTGGACGATGGCGACGACATCCCCGGGCTCGCCGTCGATGGGGATCTGCCGGGGCCAGGAAAGTGTCGGCCGGCGGCTTTCGCCGGGTTCCGTGAAGGGCCTGCGGTACTCGTCCATTTCCGCATCGGACAGCTTGCGCAGGATCGACCCCGGCAGCACGGCCTCGACGAAGAGATTCCTCTCCAGAACCATCTGTTCGCCGGCCGGCGAACGAAATCCCTCGAACACGCTCCTGGCGTCCGCCGGAAACTCTTCCCAGGAGACCGGCCGCACGATCGCCTCCATATAACAGATGCCGCGCACCGCTTCCCGATTGCGATTGGCCCAGTGAAAGCCCAGCGCCGAGCCCCAGTCGTGGACGACCAGGGCGACGCGCTCCTCGAGGCCCAGGGCATCGATCGCGGCATCGAGGTAACGGCTGTGTTCGGCAAAGGTGTAGCGGTCCGGCCCGGAATCGTCCAGCCTGTCCGAGTCGCCCATGCCGATCAGGTCGAATGCGATGCAACGCCCGAGGTCGATCACCCGGGACATGACGTTGCGCCACAGATAGGAAGAAGTGGGGTTGCCGTGCAGGAAGACGATCGGCTCGCCGACGCCCATCTCGATGTAGGCCATTTTCTTGCCGAGTACCTTGACTGTCTTCTTCTTCGCCAGTGGATCGGGATTCATCGCGTCATTCCCCCTTGAATGCCGGTTTGCGTTTCTCGAGAAAGGCGTGGATTCCTTCCTGGCCGTCGGCCCCGATTACCCGGTCGCCGATAGAGCGAGCCTCCAGCTCCATCTGGGATTCGAGCGTCTGATCGAAGGTACCGTTCAACAGCGTCTTGACCCCGCCGAACGCTGCCGTCGGACCCGTGGCCAGCTTTTGCGCCAAAGCGCCGGCGCGCGGCAACACCTCTTCATTCGGTACGACTTCGTTGACAACCCCCCATTCCAGCGCTTCCGCGCTGCTCAGCACCCGGTTGGTCAACATCAACTCCCGCGCGCGCCGGTCGCCGATCTTGCGCGGCATGTAGAAGGTGGAACTGCCGTCGGGCGTCAGGCCCGCCCTGGTGTAGGCCATCGTGAACACCGCCGACTGCGCGGCTATGGCCAGGTCGCAGGCCATCACCAGGCTCAGGCCGGCGCCGGCCGCGGTACCGTTGATCGCGCCGATGACCGGCGCGTTGGTTCTGGCGAGCCGTGAGAGACCCATGTGCAGGTCCCCCGCCATCTCCATGATCAGCTTGCGGGCGCCGCTGCCGGCTCTTGCGAAGCAACCCAGATCGCCGCCCGCGCAGAACATCTTGCCGGCGCCGGTGAGCACCACGGCGCGTACCTCCGGATCGTCGTCGGCAGCTTCGGCAACCGCCCTGAATTCCCTGGCCCCGCGCGGGCTAACGGCGTTCGCCGTCTTCGGCGTATTGAAGGTGATGGTGGCGACGTTGTCCGCCACCTCGTAGATCAAGGTCTCGAAATTCATGGCTTCCCCCGGCAAATCGAATGAAGGTAGGACCAAGCGGTTCTTTTACCGCATTGCGGACACCGGCGGCAAACGGAACGGACGCTGGGGTAACATTCAGCAATGAAAACCCTGTTGAAAGACCCGCTCGTACTGTTCCTGGCCCTCGGCGCGGTGATCTTCTGGATCGCCGCAATCGGCGCCGGCGACGACGGCACCCACCTGATCGAAGTCGGCGAACCGGACCTCAACCGACTACGCGATCAGTGGCAGGCGCAGATGGGACGCCCCCCGACCCCGCGGGAACTCGATGGGCTGATCGAAGAGTTCATTCGCGAGGAGGCGTATTTCCGGGAGGCCAGGCGACTCTCACTCGACGAGGGCGACATCATCGTGCGCCGGCGGCTGGTGCAGAAGCTCAGGTTCCTGACGGAGGACATCGCGACCGGCCAGCCGCCCGCGGAAAGCGAGTTGCAGGCGTACTACGAGGACAACGCAGGGCGCTACCGCCGGCCCACCCGCTATACGTTCAGGCACCGGTACTTCTCGACAGACCGCCGCGAAGATGCACGCGCCGATGCCCAGACCGCCTTGCCCGACCCAGACATCGCCGGGGACCCGTTCATGTTGCAGCGGTCCTACGCGGCGCGCTCCGCGAGGGAAATCGGCAACCTGTTCGGCACGGGCTTCGCGGACGAACTCGCGGCCCTGGACCCGCACGAACGTTGGCAGGGACCGATACGTTCCGCCTATGGCTGGCACCTGGTACAGATCGATGCGCGGTTGCCCGAGGTGCTGCCGGCATACGGCGAGGTGGCACGCCAGGTAGCAAACGACCTGAACATGGAGCGGCGAGAACGGGCGAACGAAGCCTATTACGAGAATCTCCTGCAACGCTACGAGGTGCGCCGGCCTTGACTGACCGGCGCCAACGATACGCGCGCCGCCGGTCGCCGTGCGCGCCGCACCCTGTCGTTGCGGGTACCGCGCACCTCCGGGCCAGCCGGAATTCGCTGCGCCTGTCAGGCGCGGAAACGGGCTCGGAACCGGGAGTGGGCCGTGCCCCGCATCCGCACCGGGAGGCGTGGATGCAGCGCTCCCGAGTTCCCCGCTTCCTCGAATTTACCAACCAGATCGGCAAAACTCCGGGATTGATTGCGGCCCTGCTCCTCGCCGCACTGGCGGCGTCGCCAGCCCTCGCGCACGAGGTGCGCCCCGCCTATCTGCAGGTCGCCGAAACCGATCCCGGCATCTATTCCGTGCTGTGGAAGCAGCCCGTGCTGCAGGATCGGCGATTGGCGATCGACCCGATCTTCCCGGAAGCGTGCGCGTCCGTTTCACCGGTGGTCCGCGAGGTGACGGGCAGTGCCCTGTTGCAGAGCTGGACAATCGAATGCCCCCTGTCGGAAGGCGCCATTCACATCAGCGGCCTGTCCCGCACCATTACCGATGTCATGGTGAAAATAAGCCGCAGAAACGGCGAGAAATCGACACACCTGTTGCGGGCCGACTCGCCTTCCCTGAGCCTCAGCGACCCCAGCCCCAGGGTAGCCGCCTATCTGACCCTCGGCGTGGAGCACCTGTTGTTCGGCATCGACCACGTCCTGTTCGTCATCGGGCTCGTGCTCTTCATCCCGAACCGGTGGGCTCTGCTGAAGACCATCACCGCTTTCACGCTGGCCCACAGCATCACGCTGGCGCTTTCGGTACTGGAACTGGTGCGGCTGCCGCAAGGGCCGGTGGAAGCCGTAATCGCCCTGTCCATCCTGTTTCTCGCGCGGGAATTGACCATGCCCGAGGAACGGCGCTCTGCCCTCACCCGGGGACGCCCCTGGATCATGGCGCTGCTGTTCGGCCTGCTGCACGGCTTCGGCTTCGCCGGTGCGCTCGCGGACATCGGCCTGCCTCGCGAACAGTTGGCGCTGTCGCTCTTTCTGTTCAACGTCGGCATCGAGATCGGCCAGATCGCCATCATCGCCGCGCTGCTCGTTCTGCTGTGGGCCGCCCGCCGTATCGCCGGAAACATCGGTCTGGCGGAAAAGGCGTTTGTGTATGCCATGGGCTCCCTGGCCGCTTTCTGGACCATCGACAGGGTCCTGCCGATCCTCTGAAAGCAACCTCGGATCGGAATGCCCGACGCAGGCAGGCATTCGGTGAAGCCACCACGCCGGTGGTGTAAGCTCGCACGCGTGATTGTTCAACGGGTCGAGGAAACAAGTGGACCGCTGGGGCCGCACGACCCGGACGCGCCGTCCAAGGGAGTCGATATGCAAAGAGCAAGACACCTCATGCGCGCACGCGGGCAAAAGACCAGCGAGGGCGCGGCCAGCGCAGTCGCGTTGGCCTTGCCCTGGTTTGCCTTGGGATGCGAGCCCCCCGGCGAATCGTCCACGCCCGTTGGCGAACGCTTCGAAGACGCTTTCAGGCTGCAACTCGAAACCGCCGAGCCCGGTGACGTGATTGCCGTTCCTGAGGGAATGTTCAATTTCCGGCGCGGACTGACGCTGACCGCGGACGGGGTGACGATCCGCGGCGCCGGCATGCAAAAGTCGATTCTGAGCTTCGGCGATCAGGTGGCCGGAGCCGAAGGCCTGCTCGTCACCGGCAGCGACTTCACGATCGAGGACCTGGCCATCGAGGATGCGGTGGGCGATGCCCTCAAGATGAACGGCGGGCGCAATATCGCCGTGCGCCGTGTGCGTACCGAATGGACCAACGGCCCCGCGACCGAGAACGGCGCCTACGGCATCTATCCGGTGCAGACCGAGAACACCCTGATCGAAGACAGCATCGCCATCGGCGCTTCGGATGCGGGCCTGTACGTCGGTCAGTCGCGCAACGTCATCGTGCGCAACAGCCGGGCGGAATTCAACGTGGCGGGCATCGAGATCGAGAACACCGTCCACGCCGATGTCTACGGCAACACCGCCGTCAACAACACCGGCGGCATCCTGGTGTTCAACATGCCGGATCTTCCCGAGGAAGGTCACAGCACGCGCGTCTTCGACAACGACGTCGCCGATAACAACACGCCCAACTTCGGGGTGCCGGGTACGGCCGTTGCGAGCATTCCCGCAGGCTCCGGAGTTGTCGTCAACGCCAACGACCGCGTCGAGATCTTCGACAACCGCATCGCGGGACACCGGACAGCCAACGTGCTGATTTCCAGCTATTTCAGCACGAACTACGTCGGGCAGCGCGAGGAAACCGAGCGGTTCGACCCGTTTCCTGAAACCATCTACATATACGGAAACACTTTCGGCGCCGGCGGCGACGCGCCGGATATGGACGATCTGGATGCCGTGCGGCTGGCGCTCTACGGCGACGACGGCCGTTTTCCGGACATTGTCTGGGACGGAGTGCGCAATCCGGAGAAGCCGGGTGCCGAATACGCCCTATGCGTCGACAACGGCACCGCACAAGTACTCGACCTCGACGGCGGGAACGGCTACGCGAACCCGGGTACCGACATGAGCCTGCACGCATGCAGCCACGAGAAACTGGCCACCGTCGACCTGGCTTGGCAGTAACGCCCGCCAGAGGCGCCGGTCGGCATTCAGCGGCACGGAGATGTGGTGCGGCCCCGCCGGGCAGGCATCGGAAACCGCGCGGCCAGGCATCCGGTACAACCTGAATTCGGTTCGCAAAACCAGCAATGACAAAGGCCGGAAACGAAACGAAACCGGACGAATGCAGGCCAGGAGTCTGCGCCGTAGGAAATTCTCGGGTTAGAAATCTCCACCCAAGCACCAAAACGCCCACAAAATGGGACCTACATTGGGAATAGACATACAATTTTGGGCTTCTCTTGCCTCGTATTTCCCACCGGAGGGCGTGAAAATCGTTCTACGGCGCAGGCTCCTGGTGAGGGTGTTGCGCATCTCCTGCCTCGGCGTCCTGGTCTGGATCGCCGCGTGCGGTCAGCCTCCCCGTGTGCAGTTTCACACCGCCGGCGAATACCCCGAGCGGCTCTCGGCGTGGGGTGTCATTCAAAAGCACGGCGATCGACTGGTTCTCGGCGAGAAGGTCACCACCTACGACATCAACACGCCACTCTTCAGCGACTACGCATTGAAGCTGCGCACGGTGTGGATGCCCGCGGGAACCGGCGCGGAATTCGCCGCCCGGGACAGTTACGCCATGCCCGCCGGCTCGATCATCTCAAAGACGTTCTTCTACCCGCTGAATGGCGGGTTAGCCCAGGCTACGGCTGGGTGGGACGGCGACGTCAGCGGCCTCGACCTGGCCCGTACCCGGGTGATCGAGACGCGCCTGCTCGTCAAACAGGCATCCGGCTGGGAGGCGCTGCCCTATGTCTGGCGTGGTGACGATGCCTGGCTCGCGTTGACCGGAGACCTGCAGAATTTCAATCTCCGATACGGTGCCGGGACGGTCTCGCTCAACTACATAGTACCCACGCGCAACGACTGCGCCTCATGCCATGCGACCGGCCACTCCGGCGAACTCCAGACGATCGGCATCAAGACCCGCCATCTCAATCGTGGCTATCACGGCGCTCCGGTCAATCAGCTTGAAGACTGGCAGCGGCGCGGATTGCTACGCGGCGCGCCCACGCCTTCCACCTGGGCGCGCAACGCCGATTGGCGCAACGGAGACGAATCGGTGGAACACCGGGCCCGCTCCTACCTCGACGCCAACTGCGGCCATTGCCACAACCCGGAAAGCGCTACCGATACCTCCGGGCTATGGCTCGACTATCAGGACCACCCGCTACGCCGCATGGGGCTTTGCAAACCCCCGATCGCAGCCGGCAGAGGCACCGGCGGCCGTGCCTGGACAATAACGCCCGGCGAACCCGACGCGTCCATATTGACCTTCCGCATGGCGGCAACGAACCCCGGCATGCGCATGCCGGAGATCGGCCGCACGCTCGCGCACACCGAAGCGGTCACGACCGTCAGCGCGTGGGTTGCCTCGCTGGGAGGCGAATGCGTCTGACATTGCGGACCACCACCATCAGGCTTGGACCCCGCGACGGCGGATCAGGCGAACGCGAGGAACAGCAATTCTCCAGACGGCGCCGGGCGTCGGATTCGCAATGGCGCGCCCGGCGTCCTCAGTTGCGCACCGGCTAAATCGACATGGTGTATGGTGACCGCCGATCCATTGCAAGGCCTGACGGAAGGCGGGGGCAAACCGAAAACATGGCGTGCATAGCGACAGTCCGCTGCCACGCGATCAGCAAGGACATCGGCTCGGTCACCCTCGAAGAGATCGCCCTGCCGGACCCGGATCCGGGAGAGGTGCAGGTACGTCTGAA
Organism: Candidatus Azophilus sp.; assembly: GCA_965220425.1. GTDB lineage: Bacteria > Pseudomonadota > Gammaproteobacteria > Pseudomonadales > Azotimanducaceae > Azophilus. Next base: position 3,713,683 of record OZ244830.1, read on the forward strand.
AGCCTGTGCCGTAAACTTCCCGGACCTGTTGATGATCCAGGGCAAATACCAGCACAAGCCGGCGTTGCCGTTCGCTCCCGGCGGGGAGGCGGCGGGCGATGTGGCCGCGGTGGGCGACGGGGTAACCGCGTTCAAGGAAGGCGATGCTGTCTGTTTCGGTACGCGCAGCGGCGGATTCGCCGAAGCCGTCAATCTGCCGGCTGAGGCCGTCGAACCCATTCCACGAAGCATGTCTTACGCCAAGGCGGCGGCGTACCGCACCGCCTACCTGACCGCCTACGTCGCGCTCCGGGTCCGCGCCAACCTCCAGCCGGACGAGTGGCTGCTGGTCCATGGCGCCACTGGCGGCGTGGGCATGGCCGCGGTCGATCTCGGCAAGCATTACGGCGCGCGAGTCATCGGTACCGGGGGCCGTGACGACAAGCTCACCGTTGTCAAATCCCGCGGGGCCGATGCCGTCATCAACTACACGCAACCGGACGGCTCCCTGGGCGGCTTTCGCCAGAAGGTGAAGGACATTACCGGGCGCGGCGGCGCGGACGTGATCTACGATCCGGTAGGCGGCGACGTATTCGACGAATCGATGCGCTGTATCAACTGGTGCGGGCGCATCCTCACCATCGGCTTCACGAGCGGCCGGTGGCCCACGGCGCCCGTCAACCTCGTCCTGATCAAGAGCATCTCCCTCATCGGAGTGCGTGCAGGCGAAATCGGGCGCCGGGACCCCGCTCTGGGCGCCAGAAACCGCCAGGCCCTGGCTGAATTGGCCCACGGGGGCCATATCGACCCCTACGTCTGTGCAGGATTTCCTCTTGAGCGCGCCGTTGATGCCATGCGAATGCTGGAGAACCGTGACGTGATCGGGAAATGCGTGGTGACCATGAACGGTTACGCAGTCGACGGCTAGTGTTCCGTCAAGTCCAAAAATGCGAGTGTAGCTGCGAGGGATTTTTGGTTCCTGGCGAGGCGCGACGACGCCGTGTGGCAGGCCCCACACAAGGAGGAGCAACGAAGTCCAGGGGCCAAAAAGACCCGCAGATACCCGTAGATTTGGGCTTGACGGAGCACTAGTGTCCTGTGTCACAGTGTCCTGTGTCACAAATACGTTACGTTTCAGCGCGCCGCACAAGGGCTGTGGCCAGGCGCGGCCCGCCGGGCGTATCCGGCATACGGCCAAGGGTCGCAACAACGCCACAGCCCTTGTGCGGCGCGCCCTTCGGGAGGGCGCAAAACCACCGATGGCGGTGTTGCGGCCCTTGCAAAGGTCCAGACATTCGCTGCGGACCGCGCCTTGCCCTCGGCGGTTTTGCGCCCTCTGAAATGCAACGTATTTGTGACACAGGACACTAGGGCCAAGTTCCTGGCCCGCTCCTCCGGCGCAAAGCTGTCGGCAGTAAATGCATTCGCGCGGTCCGTATGCGCCCGCGGCGGGAGACGGCCGGGGCGCAAGCTGCCGGAAGGCGCCCCGGCGCGCCGGCTCTCATGCTCCAACCACCAGGGCCAGGGCTTGCGCGGCTTCTTCGACGCCGCCGGTATCGACATCGAGATGGGTCACGGCCCGCATGCGGTACTCGCCTATGGCACCGATGCGCACACCGCGCTCGAGCAGTCCGGCCGAAACCCGACCGGCATCGAACCCGGTAGCCCCGACATCGAAAAAGACCATGTTGGTTTCGACCGCGTCGGCGTCGACCCCGACGCCGTCAATCTGGGCGATCAGGCGCGCAAAAAGCGCGGCGTTAGCGTGATCCTCGGCCAGACGCTCGACATTGTGTTTGAGCGCGTAGATTCCCGCCGCGGCGATGATACCCGCCTGGCGCATGGCGCCGCCGAACTGGTGCTTGAAGCGCAACGCTTCCGCGATGAACTCCCTTGAGCCCGCAAGCACGCCCCCGACCGGTGCGCCGAGCCCCTTGCTCATGTCGATCCATGCGGAGTCGTAACCGCGCGCAAACGCGGAGGCCGCCCGGCCGGCGGCAACCACGGCGTTCATCAGCCGGGCGCCGTCCATGTGAGTGGCCAGCCCGTTTTCATGTGCCGCGGCGGCCACCGCATCAAGTTCGTCCACCTGCCAGACCGCCCCGCCGCCGATGTTGGTGGTGTTCTCCACCGAGACCAGTTTCGAGTATTGCGTATGGGGCACACGGTCACGCAGCGCCGCGCGCACCTGGTCGGCCGTGAATTTGCCGCGCCCCCCTGGCAGCGTGCGCAGCATCGCGCCGGAGAGCGCGGCCGGCCCGCCCGCTTCGTAATGCACGGCATGGCTCGTCTCGTGCAGGATGATCTCGTCGCCGGGCCGCGTATGGACGCGGTAGGCGATCTCGTTGCACATGGTGCCGGAGGGAAGGAACAGCGCCGCTTCCTTGCCGAGCAGATCGGCGACCATGGCGCAGAGTTCGCGCACCGTCGGATCTTCGTTGAGCTGCTCATCGCCCACCTCGGCATCCGCCATCGCTGCGCGCATGGCCCGCGAAGGCCGGGTCTGGGTGTCGCTGAAAAGATCGATTCTCGGCCGCTCGCTCATCTTCAGGCCCTCATGCTTAGTCGACCGGACGCCCCGTACCTTCATTTCGCACGTACACGAATCGCCGGCTCAGGAAGAAATTATTGACGGTGGCCACGGCCGCCCCGCAGATCAGCGACAACAACGGTCGCCCAGCCAGCGCGCCGTGCAGCACCAGCGTGGAATACACACCGAAATTCAAGCCCGCGCTCACGGCCTGAATGAAAACGTAACGCATGAAACGAGCATCGGCCACGCGGACAAGAAAGGTGAACCGGGCGTTCAATACGAACGCGACGGATATGGCGAGCACGACGGAGATCAGGCGGGACGCGATATAGCCGGCCTCCGCCTGGTAGACAAGCAGCCCGAGGACTCCGGCGTCCACGACAAAGGAGACGCCGCCGACCATCAGAAATCGGACAAGTTGATACAACAACCCGTTTTTCCCAGCGCCTATGCGCACGCCTGCCCCCCCTTGTTCACCGAATGGAGACAACGGACCGGTCAAGACCGGGCCCACCGACCGCCCTCTGCCCCGGCGGAGGCATCGCCCCGGTGGATTTCTGGCGGCAACATGGTCCTGGGCCGGAGGTTGCGAAGGATTCGCCTAGTATCCCTCCAGCTCTCCATAGCGGTTGCGGTGAAAGTTGATATCCCCGAACGTCTGCTCGGACACCGCAGCCCGCTTGATGAAGAAACCGATGTCGAACTCGTCGGTCATGCCGATGCCACCGTGCATCTGGATGCCTTCCCGGGAAACCAGGTTGTAGGTCTCGCCCACCTTGGTCTTGGCGAGGCTCGCGAGCTTGGCGATCTCCCCCCCGTCCCGCCGTTCATCGAGCGCCGTGAGCGCCTCCAGAACGCAAGACCTGGAAAGCTCCACCTCGCAGAACATGTTCGCCGCCCGGTGCTTCAACGCCTGGAAGGACCCGATAGGCACGCCGAACTGTTCCCGTTCCTTCAGATAGGCGATGGTCCGCTCGAAACATTCCTGCAAACCGCCGAGCATCTCCGCAGCGATGCCGATGCGCGCGATGTCCAGCGTTGGGTCGAGCACGTCCGCGCCTTTGTCCAGAGCCCCGAGCAAAGCATCGCGTGAGACCCTGACATTTGCCAACTCCACATTGGCGGCATTGCGCGAGTCGACCATGCTGGTGCGCCTCACATCGACGCCGGGAGCATGTCTGTCTACGACGAACAAGCTGAGACCCTCCCGGTCGCCCGGCGCTCCGGAAGTCCTCGCGGCCACGATGAGTTGGTCGGCGACATGGCCGTCGAGGACGAAGGACTTGCGGCCGTTCAGTACGAATCCGTCGCCGGACGTGTCTCCGGCCGCCGCCACACCATAAGGATCGTGGCGATGGGACTCCTCGAGCGCGAGGGCCATGAGGCGCTCACCGGAGCAGATGCCGGGCAGCAATTCCGCCTTCAGTGCATCGCTGCCGCCCATGTTGACCGCGGTGCCGCAAACCCAGACGCTCGCGAACAGCGGGCTGGCCCCGAGGGTGCGCCCCGTCTCTTCCGTAACGACACCCAGTCCCTTGTATCCGAACTCCACCCCGCCAAAGGCTTCCGGAAACGGAATGCCCGCCCAGCCGAGTTCCGCCATCGCCTTCCAGGTGTCGCGGTCGAATCCGTCCGCCGAGTTCTCGTCCCGCAACCTGCGCAACTGAGAGATGGGCATGTTGTTGGCGCAGAAATCCCGGGCCGTGTCCTTGAGCATGTTCTGCTCTTCGTTGAGTATCATCGGCATGGTGTCGCTAACCCCTCGTCCAGCCCGGATGTGCGACCGGGCGCGCGGAATCGAAAATGAAATCAGACTCGACGTGCTTTGTCACCCTCGGAACGTGTCACGCCGGACCCGGACAGAGCACAAGCCGACTGGATTGGCTATCGGCCTGAAGGCCGTGCGACAATGGCAATCCTACCACGCGTTGCAGTTATTGCTCCGGCACGAGGGAAACCACAACAAAGATTGGGCAGCTACCAGTTCCACATTGTGCCGTCCTGCAGCCGATTGACCGGCAGGTAGGCTTTTCTGTAGGGATATCGGGCGGCCCGTTGTTCGTCGATGTCCACGCCATGTCCGGGGGTTTCTCCTGCCGTCAACTCGCCGTCCCTGAAGCTGTAGTCGTGCGGAAACACCGCATCGGTCTGTTCCGTGTGCCGCATGTATTCCTGAATGCCGAAGTTCGGTACCCAGGTACCGAAATGCAGGGCCGCGCCCATGCAGACCGGCGAGAGGTCGGTAGCCCCGTGACATCCCGTGCGGATCTGGTAGAGCGACGCCAGGTCGGCAATCCGGCGCAGGGGCGTAATGCCCCCGGCATGCGTCACGGTCGCCCGGATGTAGTCGATCAACTGTTCCTGAATCAGCTCCCTGCAGTCCCAGACGGTGTTGAAGACTTCTCCCACCGCAAGCGGCGTGACCGTGTGCCAGCGTATCAGCCGGAAGGCTTCCTGGTTCTCGGCAGGGGTGGGATCCTCCATCCAGAACAGGCGATGCTCTTCCAGCGACCGGCCGAGCCGCGCCGCCTCCATCGGCGTCAGGCGGTGATGCACATCGTGCAGCAGATGAGGCTCGAACCCGAACCGTGCCCGCAGCCGATCGAACAGTTGGGGTACATGGTCCAGGTACTTTTCCGTGGACCAGACGTTCTCCGTCGGTCGTGCCGCATCGGCCGGCTCGTAGTACATCTTGTCCGCGGAGACGCCATAGGTCGAGTCCAGCCCCGGCACGCCGCTCTGTGCGCGGATGGCCCGGTAGCCGAGTTCGATGTACCGCGCGACCTCATCGGCGGTCTCCTCGATATCCCGGCCGTTGGCGTGGCCGTATACCATGATGCCCTCGCGGCTCCTGCCGCCGAGCAGTTGATACAGGGGCATGCCCGCCGTCTTGGCCTTGATGTCCCACAGGGCCATGTCGACCGCGCCGATGGCGGCCATCGTCACCGGGCCGCGCCGCCAGTAACAGCCGCGGTAGAGGTACTGCCAGGTATCTTCGATCGCGCCGGCATCCCGCCCGATGAGGCAATCGGCGACGTGATCCTCGAGATAGGAAACCACGGCGAGTTCCCGGCCGTTGAGCGTCGCATCGCCGATGCCGTAGACACCTTGGTCCGTGGTGATTTTCAGCGTGACGAAATTGCGCCCCGGACAGGTGACGATTACTTTGAAGCCTGCGATTTTCACCTGGCCAGCTCCTCAGGCTGCTTCAAATTTCCGCCAACCGCCATCACCCGCATATTGCGCCAAGCCGCTTGTCGAATTGATGAATGTCTTTTGATTTCGCTCACCTTTATTGCACTTTTCGGCTTTCTGTAGCGTTACAAACCGCGCTGGCCCTGCCCTCGCCGGGCTTTTGCCCGCATGCGCGATCATCGCGCCCTTGGTGCAATATGCAGGATAGTCGGGATGTCGTCTCGAATCCGGCGCGTTGACAATCGGCATACCGGACGGCCGCGCCGGCTCCGGAATCGAACGAGGATTCAATTGAAGACGATGACGCTGCGGGCGATCTTGCCGGATTCCAGTTCCCGCATCGCCTCGTTGACCTCGCCGAGCGCGATGCGCCTGGCGATCAGGTCGTCCAGGTGCAGCTTGCCCTGCAGGTAGAAGTCCACAAAACGCGGCATGTCGATACGGAACCGGTTCGAGCCCATCATGCAACCCTGTATCTTCTTCTCGAACACGAAATCCGCCCCGTGCATGGCGATCATCTCCCCCGGCGGGATCATGCCGATGATGGTCGCCATGCCGCCATGCCGGATCATCTGAAACGCCTGCTCGGCCGTCGCCTTGAGGCCGATGGCTTCGAACGAGTGATGCACGCCGACGCCGGTCAGGTTCATGACCGCTCCGACCGGGTTTTCCTCGCTGGCATTGACGGTATCGGTGGCGCCGAACTTGCGCGCCAGATCCAGCTTGGAGGCGACCGTATCGATGGCGATGATGCGGCCGGCGCCGGCGATGGCGGCGCCGTTTACGCACGAGAGCCCGATACCGCCGCAGCCGATCACGGCCACGGTTTCTCCGGGCGGCACCTTGGCCGTATGGATCACGGCGCCCACCCCCGTCACCACGGCGCAGCCGATCAGCGCCGCCTGTTCGAAGGGCATGTCCGGCCGGATTTTGACGATCGCGTGCTCGTGCACGAGCATGTATTCGGCGAATGAACCCAGGTTCGCAAACTGTTCGAATGCCATGCCCGCCTGGCTGATGCGCGGTTCCTCGCCGCGCCCCCGCCGCGTTTCCGGCTCCTGGCAAAGGCTCATGCGCCCCGTCAGGCAATATTCGCAGTGACCGCAGAATGCCGAGAAGCAGGTGATGACATGATCGCCCGGCTCAACGTAGCCGACATCCCGGCCTACGGACTCGACCACCCCGGCGCTCTCGTGGCCGAGCACCACGGGCATGCGCGCGGGATAGGTACCGTTGTAGTGGTGCAGGTCGCTGTGGCATACGCCGCTGGCCGCGGTACGCACCAGCACTTCCCTGGCACCGGGCAGCGAGACATCGATGTCTTCTATTTCCATCGGCACATTGGGTTCCCTCAAGACGGCCGCTTTCATGGCTGGTTCCTTTAACCCCGAGTAACCGCTGAGTTTGCCGCAGCCGGCCAGAGGCTCGCAAGCCGGCGTTGTACCAGCGCGGCGGCGGCATCCAGCGCGGCGCTCATGCCGCGAGCGTCGGCCTTGCCCAAACCGGCGATATCGAACGCTGTTCCGTGGTCCACCGAAGTGCGCACAAACGGAATGCCCAGGGTGGCGGTCGTACTGCCGTGAAAGTCACGCACCTTGACCGCAATGTGGCCCTGGTCGTGATAGAGCGCCAGCACCGCATCGAATTCCCCCGCGATCGCTCGGTTGAAGACGGAATCGGCCGGAATCGGCCCGTGCGCATCGATCCCCCGGTTCCGCGCATCGCGCACCGCCGGCTCGAGTTCGTCGATCTCCTCGCGGCCGAGCATGCCGCCCTCACCGCCATGCGGATTCAGCGCGGCAACGGCGATGCGCGCACGCGGCAGTCCCCAGCCTGCCAGCGCCGCGTCGGCAAGCGCCAGTTTGGCGAGCACGTTCGCGCGGGTGACGTAGCGGGCGGCTTCCGTCAAGGGCTTGTGAGTGGACAGGTGCACCACACGCAAACCCGGCGCCATCAGCATCGTCGCCGTAAGCGATGCCTGCGTTGTTCGCGCCAGTATTTCCTGGTGACCGATGTCGTCCACGTAGCCGGCGGCATGCACGGCCTCCTTGTTGATCGGCGCGGTGACCATGGCGGCGAGCTTTCCGGCCATGCAGAGTTCGGCGGCGCGTTCGACGGCAACCACGGCGTGGGCGCCACAGGCGGCATCGACGGCGCCGACACGGAAACCGGCCGGACGCTCGATCCCGATGTCGACAATTCCCGCACTCCCGTCCAGGTCATCGGGATCGGAAATCTGCGGCAGATCCGGTTCGGGCAATCCGGCAGCGGCCGCCCCTTCGGCCAGCGCCCAACGACTGCCGATCAACACCAATGGAGGGCCCTCCGGCGCGCGGGCGTGCAACGCCTTTACCAGCACTTCCGGCCCTATTCCGGCCGGATCGCCCATCGTGATGCCGAGAGAACCGACTGCGCGTTGTCTGCTCATCGATCAAGCGCGACTGCTACGCAACGCTTTCGTCCCAATCGTCCAGGCGCTTTATGAATCCCGCTACGGCGGCGCGCCTCACATAGCGTTCGTCCGCGGTCACGAACACGCCCCCACTGACAATCGCGTGGGCATGATACGCGGCGTCATGGAACGTCACGCCATAGCGCCGGGTGAGACCGAGAGCCTCCCGCATCCATGCCCGGGAATCGACGGCGGCAACGAGTCCGAAACGCATCAGCGCATCCAGCATGTCCGTAGCCCGTTCCGGCAATCGCCGCGCCAGGATGTTGCCGACCTCGAAGAGCCACAAGCCGGGCACGAGTGCATGCACATCTCCATCCGCGATCGCTCCTCGCAGGGAAAGGGCGTGCTCTACACCCGACTCGTCGGCGGAAGGCAACACCCACTTCAGTATCACCGACGCATCGGGCACGACGATCGCAGGTGCGGTCAATGTCCTTCGTCCCGGTCTTCCCTGATCCAGCGCATGATCTCCGCCGCGGTAACGGCGCCGTTTCCAGTTGCGTTCCGCAGCCGATCCATGTCCTCCACTGCGTCAGCCCGTCGTCTTCGGCGAACCCATTCCCGAATTGCATTGTTGATCGTGCGGCTGCGCTGACCCTGCGGCACGCCTCTCAGAAAGCTCCACACGTCGTCGTGGACAATGATGTTGATGCGATGTGTCACCGCGCTTTCCCGGCTGTGTCGTTCTGGTGTGTAATCGAATACACACCATAGGCGCCGATGCGCCTGGATTCAAGGGGATTTCGGGAAAACCGCAGTGAGCGATTATCCCCTCGCGCCACGCGCAAGCAACCGAATTGGCCATAGTCGTCTGCCCTCGAGCTGTTCAAACGGCGCCGGCCGCTTCCAGCGCATCGATGGCCGCCGCGTCGTATCCGCCCAGTTCCTCGAGCAGGGACCGGGTATGAGTGCCAAGCGGGGGCACATCGGTCAGCGGGGGCGGGTCGATCCCTTCGAACCGGAGCGGCGTATGACAGAGCGCAATGTTGCCGAGCCGCGGATGCTTGCGCCATTCGAGGGCGCCCCGGGCATGGAGATGCGCATCGTTCACCACTTCCTCCAGGGTCTGCACCGAGGCGCAGACCACATCGTATTCCTGGAGCCGGTGGAAGATCTCCGACCGTGAACGGGTTCGGGTCCAGGCTGCCACCTCGGCATCCACGGCATCCATATTCGCCGCCCGGGCGGTCATGGTCGAAAAATCGGAACGATCGGCGAGATCCGGCCGATCCATCGCGGCGACCAGGTTTCGCCAATGCCCGTCGCGAATGCAGATCAGGGCAACATGGCCGTCCCTGGCGGGATAGACGTTATAGGGCGCCAGGCCCTGCCCCGGATGGCGGTTGCCGCTGCGCCCCTGTTCACCGATCAGGAAGTAGGCTCCGAGCGCCGTGGCGAGGGTGGGAAACACCGTGTCCTGCAGGGAGATGTCGACCACAGCCCCCTCCCCGGTCCGCGATCGCCGGAAGAGCGCCGTAACAATCCCGGCGTACAGGTGCGCGCCCCCGAGAAAGTCGCACAGCGTGGCTCCCGACTTCAGGGGCGGCCCATCCGCATCGCCGGTGATGCTCATGATGCCGGACATCGCCTGAATGGTGAAATCCATGCCCAGGTAGTCCCGGTGCGGGCCCGTCGCGCCGTAACCCGTTCCCGCCGCATAGACGAGCCGCGGGTTCTCCGCACGTAACGCTGCGCTGCCGATACCGTAGCTGTCCATGGTCCCCGGCGAAAAGTTCTCCACCACGACGTCGACGCTCCTGACCAGGCGCTTGAGCAACGCCTGGCCTGCTTCCGTCTTGAAGTTGAGCGTCATGCATTCCTTGTTGGTATTGAGCAACGCGAACGGATAGCTGGCCGGCAGTGCCGCCGCCACGGCTCCGGTTTCCGCCACCCGGCCCCGCAGTGACTCTCCGCGCGGCGACTCCACCTTGACTACGCGCGCTCCGGCCTGCGCGAGCAGGAATCCGCAATAGGGGCCGTTGTAGATCTGGCCGAAGTCGAGCACGGTCACGCCGTCGAGCGGTTGCTCTGCCGCCATTATTCCTGTCCTCGCGTTTGGGTCCGGGCACGGCAAAGCATTCTCTACTTGGTGATGAGGCGCAAGGCGTTTTCCTGGAATCGGCTGTAACCCGCATCGCTCATCAACTTGCTGGTGAGCGATGCGGGTCAGCGGAGCGGGGCCGTTCGTGGCCGGTTTCCGTATGGGCTGTCGGCGATCGGAGCCCGAGTGGGCATGAACAAATTCTGTGGCTTCTTGCGTCCTTGGTTGGCTCAGACTGTACAAGGCGCTGCGATACGGGATCCGGGCGCTACTTGCCGTAACATGCTCTGCCGTGTACATGGTGGCCAGCGCCGGAGATAGATTGGAACAGACAACCGAACAACAGGTCCTGGATTTCTTGAACCGCTGGCCCATCCGGCTTGCAATGGACGACCTTTCCGGTATCCGGCAGGTATGGTTCACCGCAAACGAGTAAATCGGCACAGTGGGAGCGCCCCTCGCGGGTCGTATACCCGTGCGCGCGGACTGGCGCGCCTGACTCGTCGCCGATTCGCCGCCCTTGCCGGTGTGCTGCCGGCCGCTGTCAGCGCACCCGCCCGCGATGCCGCCGACGTCGATGCCTTTCGGCGGTTTTCGGCGGCATTGACGGGTTTCCCCGCGGCGGGGCTCGACGTTGAATTCGCACGCAACCTGCTACAGGCGCTCAAGCACTCGGGCCGCGCTGCAGCCGTTGACGCCCTGATACGCGGTGAGGACATTCGCGACCGCGCAAGCCTTGAGACGGAAATCGTATCGGCGTGGTATTCCGGCCTGCTGCCAAGTGAGACGGGGCCGGTGGTCGCCACCGTTCGGGATGCCCTGGTCTGGCGGGCACTCGGCTTTGCCTCCCCTCCCGGAGCCTGTGCAACCGCCGCGTCCTGGGGTGAGCCGCCTGCAGGCGAAAAGCGATGAGCGACATTGAGGCCGATGTCGTCATCGTCGGTTCCGGCATCGCCGGGGCGCTCCTGGCGGAGCGGCTTGCCCGGGCGGGTGTGCGGGTGGCAATCCTGGAGGCGGGTCCGCGCATCGACCGCGGCGAAGCGCTGCGGCGCTACTTCCAAGCGCCGTTCAAGACCCCGGAAAGCCCCTATGCGGCAACCCCCGAAGCCGATTTTCCACTGACGACAGATCCGCACCACTGGTACCGTCAGTCAGGTCCGGACTCGTTCAAAAGCACCTACCTGAAAGCGGTGGGCGGCACCACCTGGCATTGGCTGGGTACGTGCCTGCGGCTCTTGCCGGACGATTTCCGGCTGCGGAGCCGCTACGGACGGGGAGTCGACTGGCCCTTGAACTACACTGACCTGGAGCCTTTCTATCTACAGGCGGAACGGGAACTCGGTGTGTCGGGGGAGTCCAGCGAGGATCTCGGTTCGCCCCGGTCCGGTGGCTTTCCGCTCCCGCCGATCGCCATGTCGTATTTGGACAGGGTTTTCGGGCGGGCTGTCGCGGGAACGGGATACAAAGTCAGCCAGACCCCCCAGGCCCGCAACTCCAGGTTCCGGGAAGGGCGGCCGGCCTGTTGTGGGAGCGCGTCGTGCATTCCAATCTGTCCGATTCAGGCCAAGTACGACGCAACCGTGCATCTGGCCCGCGCGGAGCGCCTGGGCGCCGCTCTCCATGCCTCAACCACGGCGACCTTCGTGGCGGTCGACGCCCAGGGCCGGATTGAGGGTGTTCATTTCCGCCGACCCGACCTGAGCGGCGGCATCGCTCGCGGTCGCCACCATGTGATTGCCGCCCATGGCATCGAGACGCCGAGGCTTCTTCTCCATTCCCGCTCGGATCGCACGCCGGACGGCGTCGCCAACCGATCGGGGCAGGTGGGACGCAATCTCATGGATCATCCAATTCAGCTCAGTTGGGCGGTCGCGAACGAGCCGGTCTGGCCTTATCGCGGACCGCTTTCCACCACAGGCATCGAAAACCTGAGAGACGGGCCGACGCGATCGACCCGTTCCGGTTTCCGGATACAAATCGGTAATGCCGGGTGGGCCTGGCCGACGGGCGCCCCCGCGACGCTGGCCGGCGGTCTTGCCAAAGCGGGACTGCGGGGCGGCGCTCTGCGTGAGGCTTTCGCGCATCAGGCGGCTCGCCATGTGGAACTCGCCGCCCTCACCGAGCAGCTACCCGAGGCGGAAAACCGGATGGTGCCAGACCCGCACGAGAAGGATCGCTACGGCGTGCCGCTGCCGCGAATCCATTATGCGGTGGACAACTACACGCGGGCAGGGCTGACCGCCGCCCGTGTCGTTCACGACCGCATCTTCGCCAGACTCGACTGCACGGAAGTTCACCACCACGACAATTTTCTGGGGGCTGGACACATTTTGGGAACCTGCCGCATGGGGAACGATCCGGCGAGGTCGGTGATCGACAGCGAATTGCGCAGCCACGACCACGACAATCTCCATGTACTCGGTTCGGCGACCTTTCCGACGGGGGGAACAGCCAACCCAACGCTGACCATCGCCGCTCTCAGCCTGCGGCTGGCAGAACGATTGAAAGGTCTGGACGCTTGAGGAGGCCATGGGCTGTGGGAATGACGGTGGCCCGGGCAGCGGGTTCCGCGGCCGAAGCGGGTGCGGCGAAGAGGAAAAAGGTTATTGCAGCCTACGTTGTTGAAGCGCTTGCGCAACGAAGGCGCAACGATCCCCTGCCAAGACACGAGTTTGCTCGTATACTGCCCTTTTCGACGCGACGACAAGCTGGAACTGCCATGGCTGAACACCTAGTGATTCCTGGCATGGATGAGTTGGAGGAATTTTGTCGAAACAACAACATCGCGAAACTGGCGTTGTTCGGGTCGGCGTTGCGCGACGATTTCAGCTCTTCCAGCGACATCGATCTACTGGTCAAATTTCGTCCTGGAACAATAGTCGGTCTCATGGGCGTAACGCGAATCGAGATTGCCTTGTCTGGTTTTTTCGGAGACCGGAAGATCGACCTTAGAACAATCGAAGATCTCAGCCCATACATTCGCGACAAGGTAGTACGCAATGCCCGTTTACTAGTCGCTTTTGAAGAAGATGTCGCCGACTCCAGCCCAGTTTCGAGCGCACCGGGCCGGACGCTGAAGGCAGGGCTTGATGCACGTTGACGACGACACCCGACTGACAAGACTGACCCCCCTATAGTTGAGCAATTCAACTCATCTCGTCGTTTGGACAGACGAGGTGACGGGAGATGCTGGTTGAGGAGACCGGCAGGTTGATCGAGTCGATCCGCATCGTTCCCTCCCTCCGGCTGCAGTGGTTAGCGATCGGCCATTCGTATCGCCATTGGAGGATTCAGACAGCACCGTTTGCGCCAGACCGGAGCCGCCAAATGCGGCGATGCTTCAGCCCAACCTTTACGTGGTGTCATCGATCCAGTTCCGCCATCATCACGAGCAGGTCGCAGACCCGGTTCGAGTAGCCCCACTCGTTGTCGTACCAGCACAGCGCCTTCAGGAAACGCCCACCCGTAACCTGCGTAAACGATGCGTCGTAGATGGATGAGTGGGGGTTGCCGATGATGTCCGAGGACACCACCGGCTCGTGGGTGAATTCCAGGACGTTCTCGAGCCGCGGGGAGTCGGCGGCCGCCTGCATGGCCTCATGCACGGTATCTATACTTGCCGGCCGCTCCAGTTCCACGAACAGGTCCACCACCGAACCGTCCGGTACCGGCACACGCGAGGCGATGCCGTCCAGCCGCCCGTTCAGTTCCGGCAGCACTTCCCCCACGGCCTTGGCGGCGCCGGTGGAGGTGGGAATGATGTTCTCCGCCGCCGCGCGGCTGCGCCGCCAGTCGGAGTGGGGCACGTCCGCCAGGCTCTGGTCGTTCGTGTAGGCGTGCACGGTGTTGATCACCCCTTCACGGATACCGAAGCGGTCGTTGAGCACCTTGGCGACCGGCGCCAGGCAGTTGGTGGTGCAGCTTGCGTTGGAGACGATGCGGTGCCCGGCCTCGAGCCCATCCTCGTTGACGCCGAGCACCACGGTGTAGTCTATGGCGTCTTTGGCGGGAACGGTCAAAAGCGCCCGCTTTGCGCCCGCCTCAAGGTGCATCGCCACCTGTTCCCGGGCGCGGAAGGCGCCCGTCGATTCCACCACGGCGTCCACATCGAGATCCGCCCAGGGCAACCGGCGCGGGTCCCGTTCCCGGACCATGCGCGCCCGGGTATGCGGCGTGACCAGTTCGCCGTCCTCGATGGCGACACCGCCTTCGAAGCGGCCCATCACCGTGTCGTAGGTCAGCAGATAGGCCAGCGCATCGTGGTCGAACAAATCATTGATCGCGACGATCTCGATCTCGTCTGTGGTCTCCGCGATCCGAAAGACAGCACGGCCGATACGTCCGAACCCGTTGATGGCGACGCGCATCAGGCGGCCTCCCGGTCCGGCGCGGTGTCGAGACCGGCGTACCGCGCCGCGAGATCCAGAATCCGCCGGGCATGGCCGAGGGACTCATGCCAGGCGAGCACCTTGATCAGCTTCGATCCGGCCTTCAGGGTTCCTTTGAGGTCGACGAGAATGGATTGCGAACAACCTTTCACGTCCGATGACACGATCGGATCCCCGGTAGCGGCGATCAGTTCCGGTTCCGCCGCCGCCGCGCCGACGAACAGGTCGTTGACCGCCTGCGGGGTGACGCCCGCATCGGCGAACGCCACCGTCATGTCCAGCAGCGATCCCGCCTGCACGGGCACGTTCAGCGCGAATCCGCTGATCCTGCCCTCGAACTCGGGCATCAGCCGCTGCACCCAATAGGGCGCCGGCGTCTCGTTGGGAATGATGTTCTCCGCCCCGGACCGGCTGCGCCGGTAGTCCGGCCCGGCGTAGTCCTGCAGGATCTGATCGCTGGTATAGGCGTGCACCGAAGTCATGGTGGCGTGCTCGATGGGGCCCGCGCCGGCGACGACCTTGAGCGCCAGGGCCATGGCCGTGGTGGATGCGGACCCCGCGGAGACGATGCGGTCGCCGGCGTCGATGCTGTCCTGGTTGACGCCATAGAGCACGACCCGGTCGACATCTCCTTCGGGAAGCGTTGACAGAATCACCCGCCGGGCGCCGTTGTCCAGGTGCGGGGTAAGGGCCGCGGCCGAGCGGAAGCGGGCCGTGGTGTCGATGACGAGTTCGGCGCCGAAGACATCCCAGGGAATCTCGGCGGGCTTATCGGCGGGCAGCAGGCGGGTTTTCCTGACGGCGCCGTCGCCGGATCCTTCATCATGGCTGACCAAGTAGTTGTCCTTGAGCCGGACCGGCACCCCGCGCGCCATCGATTTCGTCAGCAGGTGATGGAGTATTTCCGGGCGGCCGATATCGGATACCGCGACCACCTCGTAACGGTCGTCGTCGAGGGAGAGCCGGTAGATTTGCCGGCCCACCTGGCCGAAGCCCATCATGCCAATGCGTATTGCACTCACCGCTTACCTACGACATTGTACTTGTCCATATCTCGATTGCGTTCTCTTGGTTCCGAACTGGCCGATAGAATCCCACAACTGGATAGAGTATTCCAAACCGCACTTTTGGGCCGCTGTCGGTGCTGCGACTTGTCCGGGCGTCGCCGCACGATTCCTTGCCCGCGGTGAACTCGTTACGGCTGGCGGCGGCCGGGTACCTGAATAGGGAATCCGAACCCTGTCGTCAAATCCTCAACGGGCTCGGGTTCCCCCCGCAGGTAGGGCGGTATGGTTTCAGAATGTGGCGCGAACGGTAAACGTCGCGGTCCTGGGATAACCGATGAAATAGCGGTCCAGCGCAGATTCGGCCGTCAGGCCGCCGATGACACCGAATTCGGGTAGCGTGGACGTGGCTCCCGTCACCGCGCCGATGAATTTTTCGTCCAGCAGGTTGTCGATATTGAGTTGCAGGGACAATCGCTTCAGCCCCGCGATGTCGAATAAGTCGTAACTCGCAAGGATATTTACGACCCAGTGGTCGCCGAGTTTCTGCGACTCCAGGAACTGGAGGGCGTTCACCCCGTTTCCGGCCTCATCGAAACAGAAGAACCGGTTGCAGAACCCCGGCACAAATATGTTTCCGCCAGTTCGCTTGCCCGTGTATCGGACGTTGATCGCTGTCCGGAGCGCATCCACCGGTCGCCAGCCAACCTCGGCGAACAGGCTGTGTTTGGCAATATCCTGCACTTGGTCGCCCTTGCGAATTCCCTGGGCCGCATCGTCCTCCTGCCATTCCGACTGCCGGAAGGCGTACATGCCGTAGAAGTCGAATTTTCCAGCAAGTATGGCGGCGGTCGCCTCAAATCCCCTGCTCTCGATGCCGCCCTGGTTGATCACCTGCGTCGATGCGTTGCCGTTGATCACATCGTCGATCCGCGCCGCATCGATTTCGTTGGGACCGATGGTCAGGCGATTGTCGAAATCGATCAGATAGCCTTGCACAGAGACCGCCACCGTGTCGGTCACGTAGCGGATACCGATGTCAAGGTTTTCAGAGGTCTCGGGCTTGACCTCGTCGGTGTCGATCGCCGCCGACGAGCCGAGAAAGATGTCTTCGAAGATGCCCCCGAAGTTCTCGGAGTAGCCCACAAACACTTCCCAGTCTTCGGTGAAGCGGTAGACGCCGCCGAACTTGATGTCCACGTCGTCGGTTTCGGCGTCGATGCTGTTGCGTCCAGAAAACTCGATCGGGGAGCGGTAAGTGTATTCGAGATCGTGCTTTGTGATTCCCAACTCCAACGACAGGTCGTCGGTTGCCGCCCAGGCGCCCTGCAGGTAGTAATAGGCGGTATCCGTCTCCACATCCCGCTCGTACTGGATGAAGTTGAGCGCGTTCGGCGAATAGTCGATTCCCGCCGATGCGTCGGTAACCCGGTAGAAGTTGCGGTCTTCGTTGGTTTCGTCGTTTTCGAACCAGATGCCCGCCCGGATGTCGAGGGTATCAGCGATATCGGTGGCCACCAATTCCGACGTTACGCCCTCCCGGTCCCGATTGCGTGGGGTAACTCTCAGGTCGGCGACCTTTACTCCATTCTCGTCGGTCCCGATTGTGGTGACGTTCTGGTCCCGTGGGTCGCCCGATGCGGTAACTCTGGCCTGGGTCTGGTAGGCCAGCGACTCGCCCCGCAAAGTGTGCCGGTAGGGGTTGATCGACAGCGACAGCTTGCTGCCGACCGGAAAAGTGGCGTTGACGTAATGAAGCTTGTCCTCCCGGGATCCGCCCAAGGCGCCTCCGAACCCCGTGAAGCCGCCGTCGATCGAAGGATCGCCCGCGAAAAAGTCGTTGACCGTATCGCTCCTCGGGTCGTTTTGGAAATCCCCCAGCGAAACGATGCCGAAGTCGTTGTCTTCAAGCTTGTTGTAGTTGAAACGGTAGGCGATGCGGGCGCCGTTGGTGAATTCCTTCTGGAGCTTGACGTCGACATGCTCGCGTTCCCGGTCCCGGTGTTTCGGCCCGGTGAAAACGTCGTTGCCCTGATGGGAGTAACTCGCGTATCCGGAAAACCCGGCGCCGATCTCGCCGGTATCGACTCGAACCGCGTAGCGCCGGTATTCTTCGCCGCCAACCGCGGCCTCGAGGTCGACACCGAAATCCTGCCCCGGGGCATCGGTGACAAAGTCGATGAAACCGCCCAACGCAGAGCGCGATGGAGATCCGATTTCGCCCGAACTCTGCGAGACGACAATCTGCGAGACGTTCGCGCCGTCCACGAACCGATTGGGCGGGGAACCGCCATTGAACCGGGCGTCACCGGTCGGAATGCCATCGACAGAGAGACCAATCTGCTGGTCGTTCAGCCCCCTGAGGTAGAGTTCGAACGAAAAGCTTCCCCCGCGGGAATCCCCCGTCGAGACCTGGATGCCGGGCACCTTGACGAGCGACTGGGTGATTTCCGAGCCCGCGGGCCGTTGCAACACGTCCTCCTTGCCTACCCGGTACTCCGCCCGGCCAATGCCGCTGCTGAATCGATCCTTCAACCCCAGCACGAGGATTTCTTCAATGATCCCGTCATCTTCCACTTCTTGCGCCTGTACGATGATCGAAACACTCACGATTACATTGAGCAGACAGAACGCGACAGCATGCTTGCATCGGCACCTGTTCATGACTTTCTTCCCCTATTGATGAAACGTTTAACTTACCATGAGCGAATATATAATAGAACTTGGCTCCATAACAACCGGGGGCGAGCGCTTATTGGGGATTGACCTTGAAGATAACAATTGCCAATTTGATGTAACGTTTAATTCACAATTGAAAGGTCGCCCGAGGTGCGGAAATGTTGCCGCTCCGGATAGTGGGGATGCGCGGGAATCGGAAGGCCATTGGACCGGCAACGGCGGGGAGCGCCTCGTTTGAAAATGCCGCTCACTGGATTTGGTACTGCTGTCAGGGATTGTTGCATGGCGGCGTAGTAGAGGGCGGGCACTCGGCAAGTCAGCCGGCACGCCTTTGACGGTATCGAGCAGTTCTCCGGTCAGACGACTCGGTTACTTGGAGCAAAGGACATCACCGTTCGACGGCAACCGAGTCGAATTCCACCATGCTTGACCCAGGGGCGACTACCAGATGGACGGCAACTGGGCGGGATTCACCAGCTTGCCCTGAGCACCCAGAACTTTCAGCGTTTCGGCGGCCAATCGGCTTGCCAGATTCATGGCGTCTGGCAAAGGTCGCCGCGAAAGAATGCCCGCGACAAGTCCGGCCCGATAGGCGTCCCCGCAGCCTGTGGGGTCAACGGGATCGTCAACCCTTTCCGGCTCCACATGCCGAATCGCGCCACTACCGACCAGGTTGGAGCCTCTGCCTCCCAACGTAACGATCAGGGCTTCCAGACCCTCCGCCAGAATCTCAGGTCGGGTTCCCGTCAGCATCTCGATGTATCCCCGCTCGAATTCGTTGACGATCATCCATCGAGCCATCTTGACGGCCTCGACCAGATCATCACCGGTCAAGCTTGTAACGGCCTGGCCCGGGTCGAAGAGTATAGGGATGTCCGCTGCGGCAAATTGACGCAATCGCGCAAGCATGGCGTGACGGTCGTCGGGCCCCACGATGGCGATTTCCGCTTGCTGACCGCCCGTTTCACACCGGGTCGCATGGGCCATCGCTCCGGGATAGAAGCCGATCAACTGGTCTTGATTCCGATCCGTGGAGATGAAGGCGCGTGCCGTCATCGTCCGCTCGACCGGCAGGATGAATCGCTGATCGACACCGCATTCCGACAGCCACTCCCGGTACGGCCCGAAGTCGTCTCCAACGGCCGCGACGGGAGCGGCTTCGATCCCCATCCGGACCAGATGATAGGCCATGTTGGCGGCCGGCCCGCCGAATCCGATGGTGAATGAACGTACGAGATAGCCGACGCTCAAGGACTTCGCCGATCGATCGTCAATCAGCCGCCTGAACGAACAGTCCGCCGCGAGCAGAATGTCATACGAGATCGATCCGGACACGAATACCATTTCGACAAGTCCGTAGAATTGAATTAAACGTATAATTCGAAATTATGCCTGGCTTCCCGACCTTTGGATACGACCGCCCTGGTTCGTTCTCACCATCGAATCGCGGCCTGCCTTCCGCGGCGCGCGCACCCATTCGGGGGTGGGCAAGAGAGTGTGGGTCCAGACCACGGGTGACGGTGTAGCGCGGTCAAATGCAACGGCAAGGCGGCTCGTGTTAGAGTCGCTACGCTATCGGGAATTGCGAATGCCCACCGCACCTCGACCAAGGAAAGCGAAACGCGTCACGGTTCGCGATATCGCCGACGCCGCAGGGGTTTCCATCGCGACCGTCTCCTACGTTCTCAACGGCAGAGGCACTATCAGCGAGGGCACCAAGCATCGAATTCACAAGGTCGTCAAAAAACTGGGATACCGGCAGAACCAGGCCGCTCGAGCCATGAAAACCGGCCGCACGGCGATCATCGGGCTGGTGTTTCCCAACATCGAAAACCCGTTCTTTGCATCGCTCGCGCGGTCGATTCTGAACGAGGCGCAAGTCAGCGGCTACCAGACGTTTCTGGTGGACACCGAAGGATCGCACGAACGCGAACGAGAGGTCGTCGCCGGCCTGCTCCAGCACGGCGTCGACGGTATCGTCTGGTTTCCGGTTGACGACCGGGACACGCTTACCAAGGTTGGCGTCGATGTTCCGGTCGTCGTACTGGACCGCGAACTGCCCGGCCAGGATTTGATACAGGCGGAGTACTATGCGGGCGGGAAGGCTACCGCGGAATTTCTGATCGCTCTCGGTCACGAACGATTCGGGTTGATCGAGGGCCCGCAAGCGGTGGGAAACGCCCGTGAACGAAGCCAGGGGTTCGTCGACGCACTCGACGACGAGTCAATGGTCGCATGGCGCATCGAGAATGCCTACAGTATGCACCTCTCGGATGAGGCGCGAGACCGCCTGCTCGCCGGGGATGTCACGGCGCTAGTCTGCGGCAACGACCTGATCGCCATCGGAGCGCTTTCGGTTTTCAAGTCACAACGAGTCTCCGTACCCGACGACGTATCGGTCGTGGGTTTCGACGACATTCCGTTTGCGAGCATGATCAGTCCGACGCTCACGACCGTTCGCATGCCGTTCGAAGAGATGGGGCGGGAAGCGGTACGCCTGCTCCTGCGGAGAATGGCGGAAGAACAGGAAGGCCCGAGGAGCAGGATCACCTTGGGCATCGAGTTGGTCGAGCGAGCGTCCACCGCCGCCCCGAAGGCGGCCTGACGGGCGAATCACTGTCAATCGCGGGGCCGGTGAAGTAGCATATGAATTAAACGTATAACTTGCATTCCGCTTGCTGACACGCCGACAGTCGTTGCTAACCGGGTTGCCGATAATCGCGGGCGCTCGCTTCGGCGCCCGATTCGATGCGTTCAGCCTTTCCATGGACCCGCCCGTGGTCCGGATCGCTTTCGGTTCGTGCATGCACCAGGCGAAACCGCAACCGTTCTGGCGCACCATCGCATCCCTCGATCCCCACCGATTTGTAATGCTCGGCGATGGGATATACCCGGATGCGGAATCCCACACCGATTTCATTGAGAACCTGGAGCGCGCCTATGAGGCTGCCTCCGAAATTTCCGAGTTGGCCCGTTTCCGCAGTCAGGTGCCGGTAACCGCCATCTGGGACGACAACGACTTTGGGGGAAGCGATATCGGTGGGGGATTTCCGCGGAAACTCCGCTCCCTGGAACTCTTTCTCCGTTTCTGGGCATCGGATCGAGAGCGAATACAACGCGCCCGGCAATCCGGCATATACGGTTTGTGGGAGTGGGGTAGTGTCGAACGGCGCATCCAATTGATCGTTCCGGACTTGAGGTATAACCGGTCGGAGTGGGTCCAACAGGAACCCGAGCATCGGTCCACGCTGGCCCGAAGCGGTTATGGACCCTACCGATCGGCGCCGTCGCCGCATGCCACGATGTTGGGGGAAGTTCAGTGGGCGTGGCTGGAAGCTTGCCTGCGACGTCCGGCGGAGCTGAGAATCCTCGCCTCTTCGATCCAGTTCGTGCCGACCCACCGCGGATGGGAGTCCTGGTGGAACTTCCCGCTTGAGCGGCAGAAATTTCTGAGTCTGCTGCGAGACTCGAAGGCATCGGGACTGATCCTGATCAGCGGCGACACCCACTACGGAGAACTCTCCTGCCTGGAGGAAGCGCCCTATCCGTTATGGGAACTGACCGCGAGCGGTTTGACGGAAACCTGGGCGCATCCGGGCGCCAACCGGTACCGGGCCGGCAAAGCCCATCCGCAAACGAATTTCGGTGTCCTCCACATCAACTGGCTGCGGGCGGAGCCCGAAATCGTTCTGGAATTGCGGAAAACCGCAGGCGGCATACTGATTCAGCAAGCAATCCCCCTGCGTCAACTGCAGGCATAGGTGTCACCCGCTCCGTCGCGATCCGAATGATCCCGATAGGTCGATGCACCGGATTGCGGGAATTCGAGCCGAAGACGACGATTGGCTACCACGGTGGAGCCAACACCTCCGACTCGTCCAGAGTCCGCTCGTCGCATTTGTCTCCGTCTCCTCGTCCACCTGCTGATAATCGATCCATCGATAGCCGTGACTAGCGATTTCCCAGTCGGCCTCGCGCATGGCGGCGATCGGTGCAAAGTCATCGGCCAACGCCGCGGCCGCCTCGTCGATCGCCGTCCGTTCCCAACGTCGCCCGGCAAGCGCCCGTTCGCAATGTATTGCGCGCTTGACCGTTGCGGCGAGGCCGCCGCAAGCCATGCGGAACGCACGTACTCGATTTCCTTCGAGTTGCAGCCGATAGGCCGTGCAGACGGCGGATATGTCCTGATCGAAGCGCTTGGACAGCTTGTGACTTCGTAGGATGGCATTCGTTTCTGGTCGCGGGACGCGGACGCTCCGGACGAACTCGCCGGGCTGTAAGTCGGTGCGCTGGTAGCCGAGGTAGAACTTCTCGAGATCGACTTCTCGGATTCCACGGATCGATTGCAGCAGCAGCGTCGTTCCCGCTGCCATCAGGGCCGGCATGGTGTCGCCGATCGGCGAGCCATTTGCGATGTTGCCGCCCAGTGTCGCGGCATTGCGTATCGGCGGCGACGCGAATCGCCGGAACAACTCGTCAAGCCCGGGGTGCTGCTCGACGATAGCCGCCGCCGCATCGGTAAGGGGCACGGCAGCCCCGATCTCGACGTGCGTCGCCGAAAGGTCGAGTTGCCGAAGTTCCCGGACGCGGTATCGAGGACATGTGTCGACAGGCTGCCCATGCGCATTCAATCCCGCGTCGAACCGGTCGCTCCGAATGCCGCGGCGAAGGAGTTGTTGGCCAGAGCCGCCAACTCCGTCTCGTCGAGATGCAGAGCCTCCCCGACTCGAATGAAGTTCTCGTTGATGTATCCGCCGAAGTAGGCGGGATCGTCGGAGTTCACCGTTACGAGCAGCCCCAGATCCAGCATGCGCTTGAGCGGATGAATCGACAGATCGCCGACGACCGCCAGCTTCAGATTGGAAAGCGGGCAAACGGTCAGCGGCACCTTATCCCTGCGCAGGCGTGCAACCAGCGCTTCGTCCTCGAGAGCCCGGTTGCCGTGGTCGATGCGGTCGACGCCCAACACGTCCAGGGCTTCCCACACGTATTCCGGCGGTCCCTCCTCGCCGGCGTGGGCCACCAGCTTGAACCCCAGGTCGCGGGCGGCCGCGAACACCCGTTCGAATTTCGAGGGCGGGTTTCCCATTTCGCTGGAGTCCAGTCCTACGCCGATAAACTCGGAGTGGTACTCGGCCGCATCCTCCAGCACCTGAAAGGCATCGCGCTCCGTGAGGTGGCGCAGGAAACAGAGAATGAGGGAGACGTCGACGCCCCGCTCCCGAGCATCTCGCGTCGCCCTCGTCAATCCACGCATGATCGTGCCAATGGGCACGCCGCGTTCCAGATGCGCCTGGGGGTCGAAGAAGTACTCGATGTGAGTCACGTTGTCCGCTTCAGCACGGCGGAAGTAGGCGTCGGCGAGTTCGTGGAAGTCCGTCTCTTCCCGCAGGACCTGCATGCCCGCGTAGTACAGGTCGAGAAAATCCTGCAGGCAGGAGAAGTTGTAGGCTCGCCGGACGGCTTCAACGTCGGCGTACGGCAACGGCACCCGGTTGCGTTGAGCCAAGTCGAACATCATGTCGGGCTCCAGCGAGCCTTCGATATGGATGTGTAGCTCGGCCTTGGAAAGTTCTTGAACAACGGCGCGGTAGTCAGTCACGAACAGGCTCCAGTAATCAATCGTAAATCGCGGCGCACACGGCCGCGCACTTCTCGGGATCCAGTTTGCCGTCCGTGCGCACACCCGTTTCCATGTCGATCCAGAACGGGACGCCCATTGCCACAGACAGCTTCGAGGAAAGCAGCTCGACGACATTGTCGGGACCGATTCCGCCCGAGACGCCGCAGAAAGGGTGTGCGCGATCGACTTGTGGGAACCGTGTGGGCCGTACCCCCGTTCCGAAGGAGATGTCGTACAGCCAGTCCACACGTCCGTCGGTCGGAAACGCACCGTCGCACTGGAGCGCGGCCCGTACGCCGTGGCAGGCCGCGTACCGGCTGACCCGGGCAATCGTCGTTCCATTGGCCGCCCCGCGCCGGTGATTGATCTGGACGCGCGAAAACCCGGCTATGTCGAATTTGGGGAACCGGCCCTTGACGACTGCCACCGCCAGCGGCCCGCAAAGATGGGCGGACAAGCGGATGCCGGCGCGTCGCAGACGGTGGATGAGTGGCAAATCGGCAAATGGCGGGCCGCTGCGACTGGGATGAACGAGAACGCCCCATTCGATCGGATATCGGTCGCTCAAGACTCGGAGATCGTCGATCGTCTCCGGATCGTCCACACCCGTGAAGGTGATGAAGGCGGGCTTCGAATGGCCGGACATGGCAGGCGGTCGTCAGTATTGGCCGCTGACGATGAACGCGATCGAAGCGGTCAGACCGTTGGCCAACAGGGCGGCCCAGAGCGCCAACGGGCTCCATCGCAAGATTTCCGGACGTCGCTCGGGCGCCATGGCGGTCAGTCCACCGATCAGTATCGCGAGGCTGCCGATGTTCCCGAACCCGCAGAGTGCGAAGGTCAAGGTGAACGCGGTGGGGGACGACAGATTCGGGTAGCTCTCCGCCAACAGGGAATAGGCAACCAGTTCGTTGATCGCGACCTTGGTTCCGAGAATGCCGCCCGCCTGCAATACCTCGTCTGGCCGCATGCCCATCAGCCACACGAACGGAGCGGCCGGCCAGGCAAGTACCTGTTCCAGCGACAGCCCGGACGACAGCAGGCCCAGCCCGCTGTTGATCATGGCCATCAGCGACATGAACACGATCAACAGTGCAACGACATTCAGGAACACCCTGCCACCGTCCGCCGTTCCAGCCACCAGCGCATCCATCGAGCTTCGATAGGGCGTCGTCACCACTACCCGGTCAGCGGAGTCGGCGGTGTCTCCCGGAAACATCAGGCGCGAGACGGCGACCGCCCCCAACACGTTCATCAGCGTAGCCGTAACCACGTGTCCAAACGCCCGTTCGTCGACGGCAAGAATGCTCGATATGACGATGAGCGTGCCGCCCGCGACCGTCGACAGACCGACCGTCATCACGGCGAAGAGTTCGTGCTCCTTCAGCCGGGAAAGATAAGGCTTGATGAGCATGGGCCCCTCGATCATGCTCAGGAAAGCATTCGCCACCGCCACGAAGCCGACCGGTCCGCTGACGCCGAGCGTCCGGCGTACGATCCAGGCGACCGGCGCAATAATTGCGTTCAACACACGCCAGTGCCAAAGCAGCGCAGACAGCGCACCGACAACGATGATAATCGGCAGGATCTGAAACGCGAACACGAAGGTGGAGGCCCCCTCGCCGATCTCGAAAGGCGGTTCGGCGCCGCCCACGTATCCGAATACGAAACCGGTCGCCTGTCTGGTCGATTCCTCAAGCAGCCTGGCGATGCGCGTCAGACTGGAAAGAAGCGCCTTGGCTACGTCGACGTGCAGGAAAAGAGCGGCGATTCCGAACTGACCGGCGACAGCCAATCCCGCATGTCGCCATCCCGCGAACTGACGGTTGCGGGAAGAGGCAAAGGCGAGTCCCGCGAAGACCAGTACTCCCATGGCGGCTTGAATTGCGGGATGCATGCTCGAATCACCCAGCCGCGGTTACCGGGTCGAATATCGAGCTCTCGTAAAGATCCCAGAAGCGTTCGGCATCGATCTGGAGGATCACCCTGGCCGGCGGTCGTTCCGGAGCCGGCAGGTTGAAGTCGCCGGCATTGCGATAGGCGACAACCCGACCGTAGCTCGGTCCTTCGACGCAGTCGACCGTTGCCCAGAGGTCTTGCGTGACCGTGGCGATGTCGGGATCGAGCAGATAGGCGGTCGTTACGGCATCCCATACGGGCAGTTCAAACTTCGGATCGTGTTGCAATACCTGCGCGAACTTGCTTCGGTGAAAGCATCGAAAAAATGGATGTGTCCCGAATCGGTCGGACCAGTTTCCGTATCGCGCCGCGTCGAACACAAGCCCGTCGGTCGCGTCGAGCGGGACGATCTCGAGTTTCAGGCCCGACTCGAGCACGATGCGCGCGGCCTCCGCATCGAACCACCAGTTGAATTCCGCCGAGGGCGTCACGTTGCCGGGGACGTAGAACGCGCCGCCCATGCAGACGACCCGACCGATGTTTTGCGCGATTTCCGGGCACAATCTGAGCGCCAGCGCGACGTTCGTCATCGGGCCGATCGCCACGATCGTGACCGGCGTTTCATTGCGAAGCACCAAATCCACCATGAAGGTAACGGCGTGGTCGTCGACACTCACCCTTCGGGGGACACCCGTTTGGGCATGTCCCTCATGGCGAAAGACAGGGGAAGCGTCCCAGGCGCCGCCGTAAGCGGCGCCATGCATTCGGGAACGGTGTTCGAAATCCGACTGGCGGTGAAGCAGCGGCTGACGCGCGCCTTCGCGCACGATCACTTCATCGTCAAGACCGAATACGCGCAAGGCGCGCCTGGCCTCGGACGCCGATATTCCCGCCCAGGTATTCCCCGTTACCACGGTGATCGCCGCCAGCCGAAGACTCCCGCGACGATGGCCCCAGGCCACCATCGCCAGCGCCTCATGGTCGTCTGCCAGCGTGTGGAAATCGGAGTCCAGAAGAACCGTTGCCCCGGTCATGCGGTCGATGTCTGTCAATTTGCCATGCATTCCGTATCTCGACACCGGATAGTGAAACGTTTAACTTCGAGAGTCAACAGACGTGCGGACTTGCACAGGCATTCACACCGGACGAAAACAAGCGTCTGAGCCCGTCCCCCTTCCGCAATGCAATTCACTGGAATAGGGGTTCATCGAAACTTCTCAGCTTTCTCGAGCGGAGGGTCCCCTTCTCGGCTTCCTCGCGAAGAATGGTGTTGGCTCGCAGGGCAATGGCGAGATGCTGACCGATACGTTCCTGGTAGAAGGAATTCGCCATGCCGGGGAGTTTCAGTTCGCCGTGCAGGGGCTTGTCCGAGGCGCAGAGCAGAGTGCCGTATGGGACACGGTACCGGTAGCCGTTCGCCGCGATCGTCGCCGATTCCATGTCGATCGCGATCGCCCGTGACTTGTGCCTTGCGTGCTCCCGTCCCTCTCCAAGGGCGCCACGACGTCGGAAACCTCGGACATCAGGGCGTTCACATCGATTCGCTTATCGGTGTCTATCTCGCCAAATGTTGTGGGGTGTGCAGTGGTCAACCTTATAGCGACTAGTGTCATGTCACACATGATATGTCGTATTGTATCTGATATATTTACGGTCCTCTATTCAGGACGAGGATCCGTGCATGAAGCGCTACGTGGTGACACTGGACGAAGCGGAACGGGAAGGTCTGAAGGCGATTGCGAACAAAGGCTCGCACCGCTCGCAGAAGGTGATCAACGCGTTGATCCTGCTCAACTGCGACCAAGGGAAGTTCAACGAACGACAGGCGACCGGAGAGGCCATTGCGGAGATTCTGCGGATCAGCATGCGCAAGGTGGATCGGGTAAAGAGGCGTTTTGTGGAGGCGGGGCTCGAGGTGGCACTGGGCGGCGGGCAGGGTCGTCGGCCGACCTACCTGCGCAAGGCCGACGGCGAGTTCGAGGCGCGCCTGGTGGCGCTGAGCTGCGGCGAACCTCCGGCGGGCCACGGGCAATGGTCGCTGCGGCTGCTGGCGGACCACGCTGTGGAACTCGGCTACATCGACAGCGTGTCGCACGAAACGGTGCGGCGGGTTCTAAAAAAAACGAACTCAAGCCTTGGCGTCGGGTCGGATGGGTGATTCCGCCGCAGCGCAACGCGGACTTCGCGGCGGCCATGGAGCAGGTGCTCGACGTATACCGGCGTCCGTACGACAAGGCCTTGCCCGTGGTATGCATGGACGAGACGCCGCGCCAGTTGATCCGTGAGACGCGTAGGCCGATTCCCGCCGAACCGGGCCAGCCGGCCCGGCACGACTACGAGTACCAGCGCTGCGGAACCTGCAACGTCTTCATGGCCACGGAGCCCTTGGCCGGCAAGCGGACGACCCGGGTGACGGAGCGCAAGACCAAGATCGACTGGGCGCACTTCCTCGCTGACATTGCCGCACGATACCCCGACGCCCAGACGATCACCTTGGTGATGGACAATCTGAACACCCACCGCCCGGGCGCACTCTACGAAGCCTTCCCGCCAGCGCAGGCAAAAGCCCTATGGGATCGGTTCGAGTTCGTCTTCACCCCCAAGCACGGCAGTTGGCTGAACGTCGCCGAGGTCGAACTCAACGTCATGATCCGCCAGTGTCTGAACCGACGCATCGACTCCATCGACATCCTGCGCCAGGAGGTCGCCGCTTGGCAAGCCGCCCGCGATCGCCTCCAGGCCAAGGTGAACTGGCAGTTCACCACCGACGACGCACGCGTCAAACTGAAACGTCTCTATCCGACATTTGATGCGTGACAGGACACTAGTCCTGTCGGTCGAGCCTTGACGTGCGCCCGTTGGGACACAGACGCGCATCGTCAATTGAACGCACCAATCCAAACTGCTATCTTTGATGGGTGAAACATTTAACTCTACAGAGTGATCGCCGTGATCGGCGCTTCCTCCCGTCAAGATAGCGCAAGCACCGCGGGCATCCAAAAGGAATGCCGTGGCGTGCCGGCTCGACGACTTGAGGAGGCCGCCTGGACGCATCGAGTCCGAGCAAGTGGAACGACTGTACTGTGGATTTGGGCGGCCAGCTCGTTCTTGTTGTTCGGTCCAGTGCTGGGGGGCGAACTCGGACACGTACCCGGCATGCTTGCGGTTACATTGGCTTTTGCCGCCTTGACCAGCGTGTCGCTGCGAGCGACGGTAGAGATCGACTCCGA
This sequence comes from Candidatus Azophilus sp., assembly GCA_965220425.1. GTDB lineage: Bacteria > Pseudomonadota > Gammaproteobacteria > Pseudomonadales > Azotimanducaceae > Azophilus. Next base: position 3,742,709 of record OZ244830.1, read on the forward strand.
CAACTGCCTGACCATTCGGTATCTCGTCTACTCGTTCTCCGATGAATTGGAGAACATCCAGATTGCGGCAACGCCCAAATTCGACTTCCGGCGCGATGACGTCCTCGGTTTCAAGAAGCTCTACCGGGGAACTCGGCTGCCGTCTTTCAACGTGGGCTGGTTCGTGCTCAGGAATGGAGCGGCCGCGTTCGTCTGCGTGAGCCGCAAACGAAGGGCGCGGGCACTCGTGACGCGCGACGGCTGTTACATTCTCGTCGATCCGCGTATCGCTCGCCGAATTCAGGCTGCCGCCGCAACATCCGGGCTCGCTCTCGGGACCTGTGCAGGGGGGCAAGCAGTACATCCATTACCCGGCGCTTGACCTCGCGAAGCGGACGGCCGTCAACATTCGGGTAGCGGCGGGTACCAAGCACCCACAGCAGGCGATCGTCTCGGCGCGTCAGTATCCCGCGAGACACCAGGCGGTTGAGCAGGCGATCGGCAACGCGCTCGATGGTGTGGTCAGCCTCTGCAACGACGTCGCCCAGTGGTCCGTTCGACCCGACGCAGTTTACGAAGAGTTCCGCAACGCGGGACACGGCATTGACAAGCCCTCGGACATAGCTTCGCTGAGTTTGGAGGACATCGATATGGTGGTTGGATGCCTCGCCGCAAAATACATTCGACGCCGATTCACAGGTTATTCGCCCTGTCCGCAATTCGTGTCATATTTGTATCGTACATAGTAGTCTATATATTTCACGGGCGCTCCCGGGAGACACCGATGTCCGAATCCATACCGACTCCGCCACGATCCCCAGCCGTCGATGCGCTCGCGGAACCATCGCAGCAGCCGCACGACCCGCGCGGACGCACCGCAGGTGGACAGAAGGAGATCTTCTGCGCCTTCGGGATTGACGTGGACGCGGTAGCGGGCTGGCTCGGCTCCTATGGCGGTGAGGACTCGCCCTGCGACATCTCCCGAGGGTTGTTCTCGGGCGAGGTGGGGGTACCGAGGCTGGTGGAGCTGTTCCGCCGCTTCGACATCCGGACCACCTGGTTCATCCCCGGCCATTCGGTGGAGACCTTCCCCGACCAGTGCCGCTTGGTTGCCGATGCCGGCCACGAGATCGGGGTGCACGGCTACTCGCACGAGAACCCCATCGCCATGACCCGCGAGCAGGAGACCGCGGTGCTCGACAAGTGCATCGATCTCATCGAGCGGCTGAGCGGGCGCCGCCCGACCGGGTACGTCGCGCCGTGGTGGGAGTTCAGCCCCGTCACCAACGAGCTGCTGATCGAGCGTGGCATCAAGTACGACCACAGCCTGATGAACAACGACTTCCACCCCTTCTACGTCCGGGTGGGGGACTCGTGGACCAAAATCGACTACGGCAGGGACGCCCAGTATTGGATGAAGCCGCTCGTTCGCGGACAGGAGACCGAGCTCATCGAAATCCCCGCCAACTGGTATCTCGACGACCTACCGCCGATGATGTTCATCAAGTCGGCGCCCAACAGCTTCGGCTTCATCAACCCCCGCGACATCGAGGATCTGTGGCGCGACCAGTTCGATTGGGTATACCGGGAGTACGACTACGCGGTCTTCACCTTCACCATCCATCCCGACGTCTCCGGGCGACCCCAGGTGCTGCTGATGCTGGAACGGATCTACGAGTACGTCGCCTCCCACGCGGGGGTGCGGTTCTGCACCTTCGACGAGATCGCCGACGACTTCCGGCGGCGGTGTCCGCCCGGGTCGAGTATCGGACCCGGCGGTGAGGTCCTTGCGTCTTCCGCTGGGGAGCGATAGGCCCCCACAGACGGACGCATGTGCAGCCTGTGCGGAATTCTCGCCGGACGCGGGCACTGGACCGAGAGCGCGTCGAGTCCGGAGGTCTTCGCCGGGCGTGCCGAGGCCCATACGGCGGGCCGCGAGCGCCAGCACCGCACCCGCATCCTGAACGTCGTCCTCGGCCACTACGGGCTGTCCGTCTCCGACTGGACGGCCGGCAAGTCGGTGCTTCGGAGCGCGACCGGACGCACCGCGATCGTGGAGAACGTCGGCGATCTGTGGCCGGACGCTGAACGATTGGCTGGACGTCCCGTCGACCCACTCGATCCTGCGTTGTTGTCAGTGCTCACGCCGGCTGGCTCCCGGCCGCCTGCCGAGCTGGAGTAGACGCTAGTGAGCGCCTACTCCGACCTCATTCCCGTCAACATCCTGACCGGCGCGCTCGGAAGCGGAAAGACCACTCTTCTCAAGGCGTTGCTGCGCGCTCCGCGCCTCGCCGGCACGATGGTGCTCGTCAACGAGCTCGGCGAGGTCGGGATCGACCACCATCTGGTCGAACACGTCTCGGAGAGCACCCTGCTGCTGGAGAACGGGTGCCTGTGCTGCGCGATGCGCGACGACCTGAAGACCGCGCTCAAGGAGCTGCACGCCCGCCGCGACCGGGGTGAAATCCCACGCTACGAGCGTGTCGTGGTCGAGACTACAGGGATCGCCGACCCGGTCCCCATCGCCTACACCCTGCTGGCCGAGCCGGTGCTCCAGCATCACTACCGCCTCGGCAACGTCGTGACCGTAGTTGACGCGGTCAACGCGCCGGTGCAGCTCGATCGGTTCCCGGAGCCGGTCAGGCAGGTGGCGCTGGCGGATCGGCTGGTGGTGAGCAAGCTGGACATCGCCGGCCCGGGCGCCCTGGAGGCGCTGCGTCAACGACTCGCCGCGCTCAACCCGGATGCGCCGTTGCTCGGCGCCGATTCGCCCGATCTCGATCCGGTCGACCTCCTGATCACTGACATCCACGACCGGCAGTCGACGAGCCGCGAGGTGGAGCGCTGGATGCATGCGGCCGGGGATGCTGCGGGCGCGGACGCGGGCCACGACCCGCATCCCGCGGCAATCACCGCCACCTGCTTTACCTTCGACGCGGTGCTCGACTGGACCGCGTTCGGAGTATGGATGTCGATGCTGCTGCACCGCCACGGCGATCGCGTACTGCGTTTGAAGGGCCTGCTGAACGTGGCTGGGGTTCCCGGTCCGGTGCTCGTGAACGGCGTCCAGCACCTCGTTCACCCTCCGGCACATCTGGATCGATGGCCGGACGATGATCGGGCATCTCGCCTGGTCGTGATCTCGAGCGGTCTCGACCGCGAGGAGATCGAGCGCTCCCTGCAGGTGTTCAATGCGCTGGCGAATCCACGCCCGGCACGCAACACCCGACAAGCCCGATCTACAGGCGATCGAGCCGCCTCCGCATCCACCCGAACGGGATGCGCTCCTGCTCCAGACGCAGGTTCGATCCGATACGGTTGAACCGGAGGTCGTCGTAGAGGGCGCGTTCTTCGGGGCTCAGCTTCGACAGCTCCCGATCGATCGGCGTGCTCTACGACAACCGGGGCCGGCCGGCTTGATCGTCGACACCTCCGTCTTGCTCGCGATCCTCTACCGCGAGCCCGACGCAGCGCGCTACGAGCAGTCGATCGCGACGACTCCGAACTGCCGTATGTCGGTCGCCTGCGCGCGGTTCAGGAGGTGTTGCCCGCGCTGGCGCCTGTGGCGCTGGAGGGGTACTGTCAAGTTAACTGATTTTCAGGTGGATTCAACGATCGACGTGTCACCTAAGTTGCTGATTCGCGGTGTTGGCCCGATTTGATTTGGCGCCAAATAAGAGTGGACTCCGGTTAACTTGACAGTACCGCTGCATTAGCCGAGCGCGACTAGTTTTCGCTCTCGATCAGCCGCAAAGCAAAGACACGCTCGAATGTCGTCTCCCGTGAGTTCGGGAAAGTCCTTGAGGATTTCCGTCTCCGTCATTCCGGACGCCAGGTATTCCAGTACGTCGTAGACCGTGATACGCATCCCCCGGATGATCGGCTTGCCGCCGCGTTTTCCGGCTTCGATTGTAATTCGATCGTCATAATTCGATTTCATTGAACACCTTCCAAGGTAGATGGCGTACCCTCCGACTCGCTTCGCCAACTGATGAAGTCCAGTCGCGTGGCAATCTTAACCCAGTATTCGGTTAGTTGGGTTTGAAAACGGTGCCTGGGTTCGATCGCTCGAATCAGCCTATCCGCCTACGACGAAAAGAGCGATCCGCCACCCGATCATTGCCGTCCTATTGGGCGAAATGACCTGTGGGGTGCGAATTCCTATTCCTCCCGCTTTGAGGCGTTGAATAGGAATTCGCACGCCACAGAACCCAGCGGGTGGCAGCTTTGCTCCGGTTCGGCTAGCAGGCTTCAAATGGAATCGGTGGCAGACTTCGGCGGTTTACGCAACGATGTTCTCGGTCTCTTCGAGGAACTCGCACCGGTGCAGTGCCTTGACCTGGCCTTCGGAGACAGTGCTTTCAGCGAACTCGAAGCCGGTCAGGTCCTTGTGCGCCGGGAATTTCGCGATCTTCATCTGGTAGTTGATGGAACGCACCTCGCGTTCAGCGACTTCGGCCTTGATCAGCTTGTCGAGGAGTTCGCTTGACTGCTTGAACGCGGGTGAGCCTTGCTCGGCCAGTTCCGCGACCGCACTGGCCATGCCGTGCAGCTTCATCGACTTCAGTGTCGTCACCATTGCCTCAGCCGACATGAGCGGCACCTCGTAAGTTGTCGTAGCGCTCAGTATCGGCGATGGGCTCCTCGCGAAGCGTCAGGGCCGGGGGCGGCGTGAGTGTGGCCGGTGGTGGCGTGTCCAGCAATCGGCTCAGGCGGTTCAAGATATGTGTCTTGGTGATCACATCGCTCCCAATCGCGTCGCGGACGGCCTGTTCCACGAGTTGCTCGTCGTGGTGCAGGACGAGTGCCAGGACATCGGCCATCTCGCAATCGCCACCCTCACGCTTCATCAGCACCGACTGCAGGCGCTTGAAGCTTCTCGGCAGCTCGGCGAACGGCGCACCGTTCCTGAGTGCGCCGGGCTTGCGTTGCACGACTGCGAGATAGTGGCGCCAATCGTAAACGGTAACGCCCTTGCTGTTATGGTCACGGCTGAACACACGTTGGTGCTCAGCGATCACCTCAGCCTCGGCCACCAGCACGATGCGATCGACATAGGCCCGAAGGCTCACTGCGCGGTTGGCGAAGGCGGCCGGTACGCTGTAGCGGTTGCGTTCGAACACCACCAGGCACGTCGGCGAGACGCGCTTGGTGAACTCAGTGAAGCCGTCAAACGGCGGTGGTGTCGCCATCAGGGCAGCTTGCTCATCGGCGTACACCTCGGCGACCCTACGTTGACCTTGCTCGGGGTGCGCCACTTCCTGCCACAGCGCTTGGCAGCGCTGCTCCAGCCAGGCGTTGGCCTCGGCCAGGTCCGCGAAGGCGGGGGCGTCCTGCAGCAAGCGATGCCTTGCATCCCGGACATTCTTCTCCACCTGGCCCTTCTCCCAACCCGCAGCCGGGTTGCAAAACTCGGTCTCGAACAGGAAATGACTCACCATCGCTCGGAACCGAGCGTTAACCCGCCGCTTCTTACCACGGCCGACCTTGTCGACGGCCGTCTTCATGTTGTCGTAAATGCCGCGCTCCGGCACGCCGCCCAGCACCCGGAAAGCGTGGTTGTGAGCATCGAACAGCATCTCGTGTGTCTGCGTGAGGTAGGCGCGCAATACAAAAGCCCGGCTATGACACAGCTTGAAGTGCGCGATCTGCAGCTTGGTCTTCTTCTTGCCGATGGTGAGCCAGTCTTCGCTCCAGTCGAACTGGAACGCCTCCCCCGGGGCAAAGGCGAGTGGGACAAACGCCCCGCGGCTGGCTCGGTTGGCGCGTTCACGCTCGCGTTGTCGCCAGTCGCGGGCAAAGGCCGCAACCCGGTCATAGGAACCGTCAAAGCCCAGCGCCACGAGGTCATGGTGCAGCTGCTTCAGGTTGCGGCGGCGCTTCCTGTTGCGCTTGGACTCCCGTTCCAGCCAGCTCGCCAGCGTCTCGGCATACGGATCCAGCTTGCTGATGCTCTTGCGGGCCGGATACGTCGGCTCCACCCCGTCGCTTGCCAGGTACTTCCTGATGGTGTTTCGCGAAAGCCCGGTACGTCGTCTGATTTCCCGGATCGGCAGTCCGTCACGATGGTGCCAGCGCCGAATCACACTCAATAAATCCACGTCTATCACTCCTTGATCGCTCCTACCGTCCATCGGTAGGAGAAGGATTACACGTGGGTCATTTTTGGATGCAAATACCCGGGTCTAGTGGGTCAACTTTGGATGCAAATCAACAGCTCGTCCTTACACCGAATGGATTGCCGACGGGGAATGTGCGCAGGCATGCGCGGCACCGCGCCAGATGCTCGTTCTCCCGCCGGTAATAGCGGGCAGACCGGCTACTCCGAGAGGTCCAGTTCTCGAACAGGTTTATGCCATGGTTCGCGCACTTGGGGTCGGGGCAATCCGCGAACGGCATGCTGAGCGACAGGTAATAGCGGGCGATCGGGCGAACGGCCCGGTTTGAAAGCAACCGCGAGGTCTGCCCACAATACCTGCACTCAATCTCGCCAACCACAGTCTTCAGCGCTCCATCAACCAGCCTGAAGACGTAAGGATCCATGGTCACTTGCGTGGCACCCTTTGGAATCTCGCCCTTAATGCCGAGTCGTTGGTAATGCCGAGTGCGTATCCGAAAGGCGTAAAGACAGCGGAGCTGCTGGCAGTCGGACTCGGCATTACAACGTCCAGTGACTTTGGGCATCTTCGTCCTCCTCATAGCAAACAGGAGGACATACATGCCTGCAATATTGAGTTACCGGCCGCCGGAAGACGCTTTGGTCGCTGCCTTCGTTGACGATCTCCGTCGTCGAACAGCGGATTTCTCCGAGTATTTCTTCAGCACCCACCGGCACATCGCCCTTCACTTCCTCATCTGGATCGACCTCACCGGCGCCGAACTGAGAAAGGTGGATGACACCATCGTCTACCGCTTTCTGCGACACGATTGCCGTTGCGGCGCCTCTTGCGCATCGGTCCGTATCCGGAGCTGGCGCAAGCGCCGCAGATCAACCGAACTCATGAAGTTTGTGCGATTCCTCGAGCAGTCGGGGCATATCGAGACCCCCGGCGAGCTGGAGGACAATCTGCGGCTGCTGGACGCATTCCTTGGCGGTTTGCGCGACGGCGGCTACGCGGCCAACACGATCAACTCGTACAGGCACGCATGCACCGCTCTCATTGTCTGGCTCCACCTGTCACGCATTTGCCTTTCCAACCTTACGTTGGATGTCGTTGCGCGCTTCAGGAAACGGCAGTTCGCTCCCTGGATCCCAGGCGTGTTTCGTGGTCGTGAGGCGTGGCTACCCAACACATACGCAACCCAAATGCGCGGCTTCCTGAGACACCTCGTCGCGATCGGACGGATCGAGGCCGTGGAGCCGGCCTCTGTCGCCCCGACATTGCCCATTCTCCTGGACAGGTTCGCCGTGTGGCTCGAAGAGCATCGCGCCATCAAGCCGGGGACGATAAGAAGACATGTGTGGCTGATCGGCGAGATGATGCCGGAGCTTGGCGACGATCCGCGCGCGTATGACACCGCCCTGATCCGGGACGTGCTGCACAGGAACATCCAGCGGCGGTCGCGGAGCTATACCCCGATCCTGACATCAACGATGCGCATGTATCTTCGGTTCCTCGCATCCGAAGCGCGCATCCAGCCCGGGCTTGTCGCGGCCGTCCCGTCGGTGCCTCAACAGCAGTTGTCGAGCTTGCCGCGCTACATCGCGAGCGACGATGTCGAACGCGCCATCGCCATGTGCAGCGATAACGCGACAGGCTTACGCGACCGCGCAATCCTGCTGCTGCTAGCGCGGCTCGCCCTGCGGGCGCAAGACATCATCGCCCTGCGCCTCACGGATGTTGACTGGGACAGAGCCCGAATCCGTGTCTCCGGCAAGTCACGCCGAGAGGCCATCTTGCTGTTGCCACAGGACGCCGGCGATGCGCTTCACGCCTATATCGCCACCGCGCGACCCAAGGCGGATGTGGACAAGGTGTTCCTCTGCACCAATCCGCCGTGGCGCGGGCTCACTGACTCAAAGACCGTCCGTTCCGTCGCGAGACGCGCGCTCGACCGCGCGGGGATCAAGACCTTCGCGGGCCGGGGCGCGCATGTGTTCCGCCATAGCCAGGCGACCGCGTTGCTCAGATCGGGAGCAACCCTGGATGTCATCCAATCGCTCCTTCGCCACCGGTCGCCGAACACGACGGCGATCTACGCCAAGACCGATGCGGTCATGTTGCAGGAAGTCGCTCAGCCCTGGATCGGAGGGATCGAACAATGACCACGACGATCATCGACCATGTCGCGCGCTTTCTGGACATCAAGCGATCGCTCGGCTACCGGTTCAAGCAGCAGGAAGAGCTGCTGCGGGGCTTCGCGCGGTTCGCCGAAGCCCGCAACGAGACCTACGTTCGCTCCGAGACCGCTCTTGAGTGGGCCTCCGTATGGAGAGCAGGTTCGTCGACGTTCCAGGTCACCAAACTCCGTGTGGTCTGCGACTTTGCGGCATGGCTGCACGCCGAGGACGATCGACACGAGATCCCGCCCCGCGATGGGTTGGGGCCGCTGAACCGGCGGCGACCGCAGCCGCACCTGATGTCGGTTGCGGACATCCGGAAACTGCTGACGGCGGCATTGTCGATGGGGCCTGCCGCAACCATCGCCCCGCTGACCTGGCACTACCTGTTCGGTCTCATTGCCGCGACCGGTCTGCGCACCGGAGAAGCGCTCGCTCTGACGCTGGACGACATCACGCCCGACGGCCTCGTCATCCGTGGCGCGAAGTTCGGCAAGACCAGGCTGATCGCCCTGCACCCCACGAGCTGGGACGCGTTGAACACCTACCTCAAGGCTCGGCTCAAGGAGACGACTCGCGACCGGCACCTGTTCGTGATCGCAACGGGCCGGCAGCCCGCCGGAGATACTGTGAACGCCGTGTTCCGCAGGCTCGCCAAACAGACGGGCCTGCGCAACCCCGGGGCGGCCCGGGGGCCAACCACGCACTCGCTACGACACTCGTTCGCCGTGCGGTCGCTGGAGGAGCTGGCCCCCGGCGCCAAACCGGACCGGCACATGCTTGCTCTGGCAACTTATCTCGGACACGTCGATGTCACCAGTACCTACTGGTATCTGGAGTCCACCCCGCTTCTGCTGCGCGGTATCGCCGAGGACGTGGAGCAGGCTCACGCCAGCGGAGGGTCCCATGACTGACCTCGCCCCCCATCTGTCCGCCTTCCTGCAGGAGTACCTCCCCAACGTCAGGCGCTGCAGCCGCCACACCCTGCAAAGCTACACCGAGTGCTTCCGGCTCCTCGTGCCCTATGCGGCCAAGCAGGTCAAGACCCGCCCCTGCGAACTGAAGATCGAGCACTTCACGGGGGCGCTACTGCTGGCCTTCCTCAACTCCCTGGAGAAAGACCGGAACAACAGCGTGAGCACGCGCAATGTCCGGCTGGCCACGATCAAGTCGTTCTTCCGCTATCTGGAATATCGTGTGCCGAGCTGCCTGAATCTCGCATTGCAGGTACGTGCCCTGCCGCAGAAAGTTGCCGACACCCCGCTGATCGACTGGCTCGACCGAACCGAGATGCAGGCGATCCTGGACGCCCCGGATCCAGCAACGGTTCCGGGTCTGCGAGACCGGGCGATGCTGCATCTGTGCTATGCCGCCGGGTTGCGAGTGTCCGAACTGACAACACTGACGATCGACAGCCTATCCGGGCCCCAGCTCGAAACCGTCCGCGTCCTGGGCAAGGGGCGCCGCGAACGCGAACTGCCACTGTGGAAGGAAACGAGGACGGTGCTGCAACGGTGGCTTGACGTGAGGCCATCGACCTCGAACGAGTACCTGTTCCTCAATGCGCGTGGACGGGCCATGAGCACGGACGGCTTCGCGTTCCTGCTCCGCAAGCATGTCGCCACGGCGACCAGGACGGTTGCGTCCATCAACGCCAAACGGGTAACGCCGCATGTGCTTCGTCACTATATCGACAGCACGACTATGTCGGGTACGACGGGACCAAATGCCAATATGAACCGCGATTTCAGGTCTGTGGGAGATCGTCCTGATCCGCCTACCCGACATAGTCTTGGCGGTACTACAGGCTGCTGAGAAAACCGAGCAGCCGATCACCGGGCTGGTAGCGTTCCGGCTTTCCGGTTGGCGGTGTTGTCCTGGCGAGGGCCTGTTCTTTCATTGCCAGCGTCGCTTCCAGATAGATCTGGGTCGTGTCGACCGATTCGTGACCGAGCCACAAGGCGATCACCGCGCGGTCGACGCCGGCTTGAAGAAGATCCATGGCCGCCGTGTGTCGCAAGCGGTGGACAGTGACCCGTTGATGTTTCAACGAGGGGCATCTGGTTGAGGCTACGAGGCGATGCTTGTTCAACAGGTACTGCACCCCGTGGACAGTCAGCCGCTCACCTTTGGCGCTGGGAAAGAGCACGTCCTTGGCACCGCGCGGCGGCTCGCGCAACCAAGTCTTCAGCACAGCACGGGTGGGTTTGGCCAGCGGCGTACAGCGTTCCTTGCGACCCTTGCCGACGACCCGCAGGTGAGCACCGCCTCCAGAGACGAAGTCCGCTCGTTTGAGCCCGGTCATTTCGGACAGCCGAAGCCCCGTTTGCACCGCCGTGAGGACGAAGGCGTGGTCGCGTCGGCCCGACCATGTGCTTGGATCAGGCGCCGCAAGCAACGCGTCGACTTCCGGGCGGCTCAGAAAACTGACCAGCTTGCGCGTGAATCGCTTGCTCGGGATCGCGAGCACTCTCTGGATCTGCGCCGAGTGGGTCGGCAGTTCGAACGCCGCGTAGCCAAAGAAGGAATGGATCGCGGTGAGTCGCAGATTGCGGCTCCGAACGCTCAGGCCGCGGCGGGTCTCGAGGTGCTCCAGGAACGCGGTGATCAACGGTGCGTCGATTTGCTCGAAGGTGAGCCGCGAGGGCGACCGAGCGAGACGTTGGTGCGCGAAGATCAGGAACTGTCGGAAGGTGTCTCGATAGGAGCTGATGGTGTGCGGACTTGCTTGGCGTTGTTGCATCAAGCGCTGGGTAAAGAATCGCTCCAGCAGAGGTGCGAGGCTGGTTGTACGAGTCATGATCTTTCCTCCCAACGACTTTCAAGGCGGCGCATGGCCTCGCTCATCAGCTCGGGAGAGCCCTCCAGATACCATTGCGTATCGGCAATGTGCACATGGCCCAGGTAGGTGGACAACACGGGCAGAAGGCGCTCAGGATCCTTCTCGCACCGGTACCAGTTCACCAATGTGCGGGTGGCGAACAGATGTCTAAAGTCATGCAGACGCGGTCCGTGGCTATCGTGCTCCCCACGCAGGCCGATTTGGCGTGAGAGCGCGTAAAACGCGCGGTGGATCTGTCCACCGTCGAGCCGGTTCCCCCAACTGGAGACGAACAGGTAAGACGATACCGAACGACCGGCCCAATGATGCTGCCGCCGGGCAATGTAGTCGGTAAGAACCTCGCAAGTCGAGCCATGCAACGGAACCAGGCGGGTTCTGCCGAACTTCGCCTCGCGCACCGTCAGTAGTGCGCTGTCGAGGTCGACATCGTTCAGCTTGAGATTGCGCGCTTCACCCAGGCGGAGACCGGTAACGCACAGGAGCCCGAACAGGCAGTAATAAACCCAAGGCAGCAGTGTGCCCCGCCGATAGCGGTGCGGCATGTGGAGGGCGGCCCCCAACAGCTTGCAGATCTCTTCATCGGAGTACAGATACGGCTTTGCCCGTCTGGGTTGAAACGGCAGCAATCCGGGGGGCGGCACCTCCGTACGTGGATCGGTCGCTTGGCGATGCCGCGCGAAGGCGCGCACGTAGCCCAACCGCGCTGCCCATCGTGCCGGTTGAACGTGGCGTGGTTGTTGTGCCCAAGCAAGCGCCAGGGCTTGGGTAATGAAAGACGCCTGACGCTGTTCCAAGAACGTGACGAAGTCGAGCAATCCTCGACCGGCTTCACGCAGCTTGAACCCCAGATGACGTCGCATGTTCAAGTACTCGTGGACTGCCTCGCGAAGCGTGTTCATCGCACACCTCCCGGCCAAGGCAGGGCCAAGGTGCGTAGCGCCTCAAGATTGACCTTGGCATAGATTCTGGTGGTGTCGGGATGGCGATGACCCAGCACGTCGCCGATCTCGCTGAGCGAGGCCCCCTGGCGCATCATCTCGGTGGACAACCCGTGACGAAACTGGTGAGCACCGCGCGTCGGCGCGTCGATTCCGGCGCGTTCGAGCGAATGGCGAATCAACGAGCCGACGCCGTTGGGACCGAGAAATCCGCAAATGGGCGCCCTGACTCGAAGAAAAACGCGTCGACTGTCGCTGCATGGCCGACCATGGCGCAAGTAGTCCGCAATCGCCTGGCCGACATCATGGGACAAGGGAAATTCGTTGCGCATTCCTCCCTTCGTACGCACGTGCAGCGCCGCAGCACTCCAGTCAATGTCGTCGAGTTCGAGAAAGGCAACTTCACTCAAGCGCAGACCCAGTCTTGAAAGCAGCAACAAAATGGCGTAATCGCGGCGACCCATGGCGGTGGTGCGATCGATGTTGGTCAATAGCTGGTGAACTTGATCGACCGAAATCGCGCGGGGAATGGAATCCATCGACCAGTTCGCGACGATGGGGACCGCGGCAACCAGATCCGCCACTCCCTCCTCACTACCGCGCGCGTAATGAAGAAAAGAGCGCAACGCGGTGGTCATGAGCTTGGCGCGCTTCCTGCTCATTCCCGGCACCCTGTGTTGAACGAATCCCACGACATCGCCGGCACGCAGATTCGAGAGGATCACCTGACTCGTGCCGAAGCGATACTCAAGGAAGGCGCGAACAAAAGGCACGTAACAAACTATTGTTGTCGGGGCCAGACCGCGCGCCTCCCGCAGATATTGCTCGTAGGCCAGCACGCAACGCTGAACCCCGGTCTCTCGGCGTGCCGGTATCGTCTCGGCGGGAATCACCGCCTCAAGGCGTAGGTAATCGATGAGATGCTTTAGCGCAGCCGGATCGCCAGGGTGAAGTCGCTGGCAACAAGCGCGGTATCGCAAATACTGCGCGGGATGATCGGAGTTTGTGCGGCTCAGCTCGATCTTCTCCTGCTTGAGCCATCGGCTGAACCCGGCTGCCAGCCGAATGCGCCGACAGATCGAGGAGCGCGCGTACCCTTGTCTGCTCGCAGCGTCCGCAAATCCCTCAAGCCAGGTTGTAAGTGGACCTTCCGGCACTTTAGACAGAACCACTTGGTGATTGATGACATGCTTCACGGTTGACTCCTTCCCCTTGCTTGGGGCTGATGAATGGAGTCTGGATTATGTCGTCATGGATAGTCTGTCTGGCCGGTAGAATCAGGATAAGACCGCATCACAAGACATAGTCCTGCTGTCGATATAGTGCCGCCTATGTCGCTCGCGACATAGTCGTCACTCCGCGGCGATGGCGATCCTGCATGCCACAGGCGACATCCGGAAGGTGTCCCTGTGGCTCGGTCACGCGGACATCAGGACCACCGAAATGTACGTCCGGGCGAGCCCGGCCGAAAAGCTGGGAATCCTGGCAGCCAACACGCCGCCGTCCATCAGACCTGGGTCGTTCCCCGGTGTCAGGGACAGCTTGATGGCGCTGCTCAGCGGCAAGTGACTCCCGGTGTAATGCCGAGTGAAAGTGCCGCAGAGGCCCTCGTCCCGAAGCCTCTCGCGCTCCACTCGGCATTACTAACGTCTCGGCATTAAAGGGGTAATCCAGAGCTCGACATTACGCCCTCGAAAGGAACCCCGAAGTTGCGGCACATGGGATTTCGGCACATGGCGGAATTCAAGTCGATGCCGAACTCCGGCAAGTGCACCGCTTCGTTCTTGATGGCACGTTCCTGTTGCGGCGACATCGTCGTGTCCCTCCCTGGACCGATGCATTAGACAAAACCCGTATCAGTCCGATATACCGCAAGATTTCGAAGATACGCGGCAGGTGCCGCAGAGTCAATCGAGCAGAAACGGAAAAAACGAATTCAGACAACTTGCCTTTTTAAAGATGTCCTTTGGGTTGTTATTGGCCCGGAAACGAAAAAACTAACTAATTTTCAACATCTTATAACTGGAAAATAGCGAAAACGACTGGACTCAGAAGTGCGCAAAACGGGGAAGTTATGCCACAAAATATGGAACGGCTATGGCGCGCCCGGGAGGATTCGAACCCCCGACACCTGGGTTCGAAGCCCAGTGCTCTGTCCAGCTGAGCTACGAGCGCGCGGGAAGAAGGGCGGGCATAGTGCAGAAATCGACTGGGCGAATCAAGAATCAGCCAGCACGACAAAGTCGCACTTGGCACCGGTAGCCCGGCAAAGCTTCCTGTCCAGCGTAAGAAGCGGGCAGTCAAGGGCTTCGGCCAGCGCCACGTACCACGCATCGTGGCAGGTCAGATTGCCGCGCAATGCCCACACGCGGCCGGCGAAAGGCATGAAAGGAAAAAGGTCCATCTCCAGCCGCAGCAGGTCGCTTTGGGCGCCATTGGCTTCGAGCCGGGAAACCTCACCCGCGAGTTGCAGCCGACGCAAGATATTGCAGGTTTCCGCCAGCACCAGTTCCGGAGCGGCCAAGCCCCCATCCGACAGAGCCGATTCCGCCCATGCGCCTTCCCGGCCCGAGTCGACCAGAGCCGCCACGAGCACCGATGCGTCGACGACGGCAGTCACCGGCGATCTGCGTCTCGAGCACGAAGTATGCTCGACGGCTTTATGCGCACACCCGACGTTTCCTTGCGCCGGCGGACGTCCCGGAGCCAGGTATCAACCAAAGGTCTGGATGTTATTCGTTCCAGTTCGCAACGCAGGTACTCCTGCATGGATTGACGCCGCTGTGCCGCTCGCAACGCAAGCTCATCGCGTACCTCTTCAGCTACGCCCCGGATGGTTATCTGCACCGTCATGCAGGCATTTTGCAAGCATGGAAGGCATATCGCAAGCACGCTTTGGCTTTTGCCGGAATCCGTGCCGCATCGCCCGACCCCGCGACCCCTGCCGGGCATTTTTCCCGACGATTGACCCGTTGACTGCGACGGCATCTAATGCCGCAACGCCAGAGCTTCAGACATCGGTACGGGGGTTGCGTGGTCGATGGCGCACATCGTTGACGTTCTGATCGAGGAACGGGCCGAGCAACTCATGCAGCGCCCGCTGATCTGGCGCCTCGTACGCAAGTTACTGTATCCGGCGATCGGCTACCGGCAGGCTGTAGAGTTGATCGACCATGTCCAGGCAATGACGGGTCTGCAGGTTTTCGACTACATGAGCGAGCGGCTCGCGCTCGGGGTCGAGGCAAGCGGCCTGGACTACCTGCCGCGTAACGGCCCGGCCATCGTTGCGGCGAACCATCCTTCGGGAATCGCCGATGGCTTCGCCGTATTCGATGCCATCAAGCCGGTTCGCCGGGACCTGGTGCTGTTCGCCAACCGGGATGCGATACGGGCGGCGCCCGGCATGACGGACATGATTATCCCGGTAGAGTGGATGGAGGCGCGCCGCAACCATGCGCGTAACAGGGAAACCGTCCGGCACATGGTCCGCGCCTTCCGGGACCGCAAGCTGGTGGTGATATTCCCGTCGGGGCGCCTGGCCCGTCCGACCCTTCGCGGCCTGGTGGAAAGGGAGTGGGTGACCGCTCCCGTCAACCTTGCCCAGCGCTTCGATTGCCCAATCCTGCCAATGCACATTACCGGGCGGAACTCGCTTTTCTACTACGTTCTCTATGCCATAAACACGGAATTGAAAGACATGACCCTGTTTCGGGAGTTACTGAACAAGGAGGGCGAGCGTTACCGCATCGACATCGGCCAACCCATAGACCCCGCGGGCGACATCAAGCGCCTCACGGCCGGAATCCGGCACTTCGTCGCACATGAGATGGCCGCGGGCGCAGTCGAATTCAAGGCCGCTTGAGTAGCCGTCGGTTCGCGCGGCCATGTGCTGCAGGGTACGCACAGTCGTCGCCTGCATGCCGCGCCGGTTACGGCAATGCAGGGTTCAGGCGGTCGTTGCGACGAATGGACGAACTGCCTTTGATTCTTCGTCCCCGCAACTGGCAAGAGTCCAGACCGTCTCCGCTGATTTGCAGACGGCGACCTGCAACGTCTCCTGGGGATCCGCAAAGGTCACCACGGCCTGGTCCTCGTCGCCCTCCACCTCCAGCAGCCGAAGGCCCGCCCGGCCTGCGAACCCCTCGGCAGCCTGTACCGGCTTGGGATAGCAGGCGCGGCCCCGGAGCTTTCCGGCGGGTAGCCCACCGGCTTCCACCTGAGTAACGAACGCTTCCATATCGTCCGGCGTTACGCGCCCGTACAGCATCCCCTGGGGCAATACCAATACATTGGGTGCAAAACGGTGACCGCCCAGGTGGGTCGTCTGCCAGGCGCGTTCCCCGACCAGCTCCCGAAGCCGCCCGTACGCCGGCAGGCCGAACCGCGCGCAGCACGGGTCACGCCGACCGTTGGTGCAAACGAAATACCAGGGACCATCGATGGTTGCACCGAGAGTGGAATCCCGTACCAAGGCTTCGATGGGCGTCCGGGTCAGGTCGTCATAACCCGCCGTCCCGGACCCGAACGCGCGCAGTACGCCCTGATGGTGCACCAGCAACCGGGTGTCGGAGCGGTCGATTTCCGGCTGACGGATCATCTGCGGGCGCGCTCTCAGTCCCGCGGCCCGCAGGGCGGCCATGCCTTCGGCCAGCCATCGCCGTACGCCACCGCCCAGATCGTTGTCGTCGACGGCCCTGGCTTTCCAGGCCAGCCGATACTCCAGCAGCAGCCAGACATCCACCACGCCGGCCGTGCCCAGCATCGGCTCGCCCGGATTCGCCTGGCTGCAATAGATCCGCTCGATCATCGACACATTGAAACAGAAATCGCGGGCGGGGTCAGACCGCCGCCAGGACGAAAAATCCGCCAAGCAGCAGTGCCAGCAGGCAGATTCCGCGCATTGCCCAGGGCGGCCATCCCGGGACCCTGTCGAGCCACAGTTGCAGCCTGGCGGGGCTTATGAACAGAACCACAATACCGGAGAATACGGTGAGGGCCGCCAGAATCCGCATGGTCAGCGGAAAATTCGTCTGCTCCGCGACCAGGTACAAAGCCGCGCCCAATGCAAGCCGGACCGCCGCGGCCAGGTAGCGCAGCCTGTCGGTGAAGGTGACGCGCCCGACCATCCCCGCCATCCGCGTGGGCCAGCCGATGCCGAACATGCCCACGCCGGCGATAACCAGGCCGAGCGCCAATACGAAATACGACATCCGCTCATGCTACCTCATTGCGGTGTCGGTGTTTGGCGATCCGAGGCTCGTCAGCGCTTCGGCGAGATGGCCGTCCGCCTCGACTTCACCTTGCCGAGCACGATCGAGGACGAAGCATCCTTCACGGCCGGCAGGCTCAACAGTTCACCGTCGAGAAACTTGCCGAAAGACTCGAGGTCGGCGGCCACCACTTCAAGCACGAAATCCTCCGTCCCCGAGACCATATGGCAGGTTTGTACCTGCGGGTGGCCTGCAACCCAGTCCCGGAAATCGCGGGCGATGGCGGGATCCAGGCGGTCGATGCGCACGGCAACGAAAGCTTTTACGCCCTGCCCCAACGCCGCTTCGTTGAGACGCACCGTGAAACGCTCGATCACGCCGCTCGCCTGCAACGACTCGACCCGTCTCTGGCAGGCACTCGCCGATAGATTGACCCGCTGCGCCAGTTTGACCCAACTCGATCGACCGTCGCTTTCCAGTTCATGAAGTATATCAGCGTCGAACTTATCCATTGCGCAGTAATCTTGCTAAGAATATTCAAATCGCTCCATTAAGCTGTGATTCTATACCCATTGGCGATGGAAAAGTCATGCACCCGGCGCGACGGATTGCCTAAACTGGCCGGGAGTCAATCGCCGGTCGGAGGCCATCCATGTCGCATTTGAAGAAAGTCGATCACGTCTCCTACGCCGTCGAAGCCGGCAATATCGAGAAGTGGGCCTGGTTCCACATCGAGGTCGAGGGCGGTAGGCTCATCAAGCGTATCGACGATGCCCGCCCCGGCGATCGCGACAGCAGCATGAATATCTGGTGCATCGACTACGGCGACTTCGGCATCGCCCTCATCGAGGGCATCGACCGGGCGGAGAAGTCCCAGGTGACGACTTTCGTGGAGAAACACGGCGACCACTCCTGCCAGCACGTCGCCTACGACTGCTACGACCTCGACGCCTTCGTCGCGCGCATGAAATCCATGGGCGGCCACCCGCGCGGCCAGGTGCTCGTGCAGGATGACGGCTTCGGTCTCCTCAAGCAGACCTTCGCCAAGGGTTATGCGTCCGGCCACGCCGGCGAGACTGCGTTTCCCGAGTACTGTCAGCGGCCCGTGAACGGGAGCGATTCCGAAAGGATCCAGATCACGTTTTCGAACAGGGCCGGCGGCGAGTTCTACCGGCAGGTGCAGGACGCGATCACCGCAGGCGATACGCAGCCCTTCTTCGATTTCAGCCGGATGCCCACGGATTGGACGGTCCCGGCCGAGCAACCCGGGGGGCTCGGTTAGAGCCGGGCACGGCCAGGCTATCCGGTCCAGACAGGAATAAGGAGATAGGCGAGAAAAATCGCCATGGCCAGCAGGCTGGCGTGGTCGAAACGGGTCGTGAGCAAGGTCATGTCCCGGAAGATAACGGCGATAACTTCGTTTGGGTAAGACCGATTGGCCATATGGTTATGCCGAGCGGAACCAAGCGGCAGAAGTCTCCGGCGGTGCGTTGCCGCCGTCTGCCGGTATCCGACGTCCCGGTGGCCGGGTTCAAACGAGCAGTACAAGCACCAGCGCCAACGGCGTGACCGCCAACCAGAGGCCAACGCCCAGGGCAACGGTGGCCAGCGACAATCTGCGCAGGCTCCTGCGATCGAGTTGCAATCCGATCAGCCCCAGGGCAATGACCAGCAGGACCTTGCTGGCGAAACCGATACCCTGGTCAACCGCCGCGCCAAACTCGGCAAATCCGCCGATTACGGCCGCGGCAACGAACAATAGGACGAAAGGCGGGACCCGCAGTCTCGCTTCCCGCCTGGAGTAAACAAGGCTCGCCGCGAACGCCAGCGGAATCAGCCACAGAGTCCGCCCGAGCTTCACCGTCGTCGCGACTGCCGCCGCTTCATCGCCATAGATCGCGGCCGTTGCAACCACCGAACTGGTATCGTGAACGGCAAGCGCCACCCAGGCGCCGAACGTCTCCTGGCTCAGTTCGAGCCAACCGCCGATATAAGGAAAGCTGAACAGGGCCACGGCGTTCAGCAGGAAGACAACGCCCGTGGTGGCCGCGAACTGGTGTGGCCTGGCCCCGACCACAGGTACCAGCGTCGCTATCGCGGTAGCCCCGCAGATCGCCGTGCCACTGGCAAGCAACGCGGCTTCGGTACGATTGGCGCGCAGCGGCTGCGCCAGCACCCACCCCAGCAGGAGGGTCATCAGCACATAGATGCCCACAATCACGCCGTAGTCGGCCGACACTGCCATCACGCGATCGAATCCCAGCGTGAGGCCCAACAAAACGATGGCGGTTTGCAGGCTGATGGCGCCGAGCTTGATGCCCTGCCTGACCGGATTGACGCCAAGAGCGAGACGGATGGTCAGCCCACCCAACAGGGCAAGGGCGGGATTTCGCAGATAGACGCCAACGGCGAGAGCGGCGAGCAGACACAGCCACGCGGCGACATGGGCTTTGCGATTTCGGGGCCTTTTCTTGGTGGATACGGGAGGATCCGTCATTCCGCACCCACCATACACGACGGCATGGCTCCGGGCCGGACGGGCACCGGCCCGCAAGGAATGTCTACCGAAATTCCGGCCTTCGGCGACCACGCCCCATCAATCGCGGGCCCATGCTCAAAAGCGCAAAGATCAGGGCCGACAGGAACACGGAGTCGCAAGCGGGTATACCCGTCAAGACCACCTGGCCGCGGGCACTCCAATACGCTGCCAGGGCGCCACTCACCCAGCCCGCGACCGCGGGCAATCTCACGGCGGCATTGCGTTCGAGCGCTTCGATATCGTAATTCCGACCGCGCATGAAATAGTCCGTCACATAGATACCGGCAATGGGCGGGATGACGATGCCCAATGCAACCAGGAAGGCGATGAAGTAATCGGTCAGGCCGAAAAGCGCGAGGCCCACCCCCCCCTCCTCCACCAATCAGGACAAGATTGCGATGGCGTATGAGTAGGAGGGAGGGGTCGCATTCGACGGCTCGCGATCTACGCGCAGAACTCCTTCAGCGCTACAGCCGGTCCCCACGCCCGGACTGGATCCGCTCTTGCATGCGGGACATCCAGTCGCTAGCGTAGCTGCCGCTTTCCGAGGAACGACAAGGAACATGCAGGCAACGAGACAACTGGCCGAGCGCATTGCGGAAACACGCTACCGATCCATTCCACCCGCGGCCCGAACCGTCGCGAAACAGGCGCTCATGGACTTTATCGGGGTGACCGTGGCGGGTGCGCGGGAGCCGCTCGCCGAGATACTTGCCGCCCGGATCGCCGAGGAAGGCGGACATCCCCAGGCTCGGCTGATCGGCCGCCCGGAACGGGCCCCCGTGCGCCGGGCCGCGTGGTTCAACGGGTGCGCCGGGCATGCGCACGATTACGACGACGTCCACACCGCAATGTCCGGCCACCCCACCGTGCCGGTGGCGCCGGTGGTGCTGGCGCTGGCCGAGCACCGGGACAAAACCGGCGCCGACGCCATCGCCGCCTTCTGCACCGGCGTGGATACCGAGTGCATCCTGGGCCACTACGCGGGTCCCGGCCACTACACGGCCGGATGGCATGCCACTGGAACCTTGGGCTCCTTCGGCGCCACCGCAGCGGCCTGTGCGCTCAACGAGCTGGAACCGGCCACCACCGCCACCGCCCTCGGCATCGCCGGAACCCGGGCCGCCGGGCTGAAATCGCAATTCGGCACCATGTGCAAACCGCTGCACGCCGGCGAAGCGGCCGCCAATGGCGTCGAAGCCGCCGACCTGGCGGCCCGGGGTTTCACCAGCCGCGCGGACATCCTGGAAACGGACCAGGGATTCATGGCCACCCAGAGCCCGACGAGCGATCTCGAGCGTTTCGAGCACGCCCTGGCGCAGCCCGCCTATACCCAGGACATCTGCTTCAAGTACCACGCGGCCTGCTACCTCACCCACTCATCGATCGAGGCTTCCCGGCAACTCCGGGCCGGTAACGGTTTCGATCCGGACGACATCGCCAAAGTGGAAATCCAGGTGGATCCGGGCCACTTCAAGGTCTGCAATATTCAGGAACCGGCGACTGGCCTGGAAGCCAAGTTCAGCCTGCGGTTCACCGCCGCCATGGTCCTCGCTGGCCTCGAGACGGCCAGCATCGAGGCGTTCACCGACGAACTGACCCGGGACGAGCGGCTGGTTGCGCTCCGCGACCGCGTGCAGGTGAGGGCCCACACGCAGCCGACCCCCGACAGCATCGTCACCATCCGCACCGGCGACGGTGCTGAATATACCCGGGCTTGCAACGTCGCTATCCCGATGACCGACCTCGATGCCCAGTGGCGAAAGCTCGAAGCCAAATTCGAGGCGCTGGTAGGTCCGCGCCTCGGCGAGAACGCCGCAACGAGCCTCATCGAGAACTGCCGGCGCCTCGACGAACTGGACAACCTGACTCCGCTGTTCAATGCACTGCGGTCGCACCCATGAGCGATCCGGATTTTCGCGCGCGGGCCGTGCTCATCGGCAAGGGCAACCGCTACGAGGACATGACCCCGGGCCGCGTGTTCGACCACCATTGGGGCCGCACCGTCACCGATGGCGACAATGCCGCTTTCACGACACAGACCCTGTCGTTCTGTCCGCTCTATTTCAACAAACCCTATGCGCGTTCCCTAGGCCACCCCAACACCGTGGTCAACCCGATGCTTGTGTTCAACACCGTCTTCGGGCTGACCGTGGAAGATTTGAGCGAGGGCGGCGGGCCTTTCCTGGGCGTGGACGATTGCCGCTTCCTCAAGCCCGTCTATCCCGGAGACACCCTCACGGCGCGGAGCACGGTCGAAGGCGCCCGCGAGTCAAAGGGCCAGCCCGCCTTCGGCATCGTCACCTGGCGAACCGAGGGCTTCAATCAGAATGGCGAGAAGGTCATCGAATACCACCGCACCAATCTCGTCCGCAAGAGGAGCCGCGGATGAGGCCACCGCCCGGATTCGCGCACGGCCATTCAGCGGGCGAGGAAGCGCGTTTTGAGGTCCGTTTGCCCGCATTCCGGAGGCCGTGATGCCGCTGACGGGAAACCACAACTACTTCGAGGACTTCGAACCCGGCCAGGTCATGCGCCACGCCCGCGGCAAGACCATGTGCGAACAGGACAACGTCGGCATCACCCTGCAGGTGCTGAACACCGCCGAGGGCCACTTCAACGAAGACCTGATGCAGAAGAACGCCATGGGCCAGGCCGGCTGGAACTCACGCATCCAGTTCGGCGGCGTCACCATCTCGATGATCGTGGGCCTGGCGATGCAGGACACCGGCGAGAACGCGCTGGCCGAGTTGGCCCTGGACAAGATCCGCCTGCGCGCGCCGGTATTCCACGGCGATACCCTCTACGCCTACAGCGAGGTGCTGGAAAAACGCGAGAGCGATCGCGCGGATGCCGGCATCGTTACCTTCAAGCACTATGGGGTCAATCACAATGACCAGGTGGTGTTCGAAGGCGAAAGAACCGTTCTAGTCAGGAAAAGACCCGCATGAGCAATCAACCCAGGCGCCCGCGCCGTTGCCAGCTTTCCGTCCCGGGAAGCTCCGAGAAGATGATGACCAAGGCCGCCGGCCTCGACATCGACCACGTATTCCTTGACCTCGAAGACGCCGTCGCGCCGAGCGCCAAGCCCGCGGCCCGGGGCATGGTGGTGGATGCCGTCAACAACCTTCAATGGCGGCCCCGCACCGTCTGCGTGCGCATCAACGATGTGGAAACCGAATGGTGTCACGACGACATTATCGAAGTGGTCGCAGGGGCCGGCGCAAAGCTCGACACCCTCATGCTCACCAAGGCGAAGAGCGCAACCGACGTGATGTTCGTCCACTTGATGCTCGATCAACTGGAAAAGAAGCTGAAGCTCCAGAACCGCATCGGCATCGAATGCCTCATCGAGGAGGTCGAGGGCATGATGAACGTGGACGAGATCGCCGCCTGCTCCGACCGCCTGGAATGCCTGGTGTTCGGCATGGGCGACTATTCCGCAAGCCAGGAGATGCAGATCGGCGCCGTGGGCGCCACCGGCGGCTATCCCCCCGACCTCTGGCACTACCCCCGCTACCGCATGACCATCGCCTGCCGCGCCAACGGCATCGACCCCGTGGACGGCCCGTTCGCCAACTTCCGCGACGCGGAGGGCTACCTGAAAGAGGCGCAACGGGCGCATGTACTGGGCATGGACGGCAAGTGGGCGATCCACCCGGCCCAGGTCGAATTGGCAAACCGGGTTTTCACGCCCGATGCGGATGCCCTGGCCGCCGCCCGGGCACAGAAAGCGGCCTACGGCGAGGCGCTGGCGCAAGGGCTCGGCGCCATCAGTGTCGATGGGGTGATGGTCGATGCGGCGAGCATTCGCATCGTGCAGAGCCTGATCGACCGCGCGGATCTGATCGGAATATGACGGACACTTGTCGTTTGACCAGCAGATCGATACCGGGCAGTCGGCGCGGGATTTGCGGACCTCATGATCAAAGCAGCGGCTGAACGGATTGGGCCCCATCCTCTGTACAGCTTTGACCGGAAGGCTGCACGTATCGAGGGTGTGTCGCTGCTTTGAGCCCGCCCAACGCCTTCGCGCGTTTCGAATGGCGAAGTCATGAGTAACACGCCTTGGGCGCCCAACGACCCCACCGACAACTCCGCCTGTCTCGCATCGGGTATTGCAATCGAGATGCTATGCTTGCCTGCGGAATGCCGGGCGGCGCGGACCGGCCGCGCGCGGCCCACCGGGTGGAAGCGATGACCGGACACTACCTGACCGAAGAGCGCCGCATGATCCAGGACGTGGCGCGGGAGTTCACCCGCAGGGAGGTGCTGCCCGTCGCCAACGAACTCGATCCCGTTCAGGGCCATATCCCCATGGACCTGCGGCGCAAACTGGGGGAAATGGGCTATTTCGGCATCCGCATGTCCGAAGAGCACGGCGGCATGGGCCTCGGCGTCTTCGAGTACTGCCTGATCACCGAGGAACTGGCCCGGGGGTGGATGAGCGTCGCCAGCATCATCGTGCGCGCCATGTCGCTGATGAACGTAAGCGGCTGGCCCGAGGCCAAGCGCCGCGAACTCACTGCCAGGGCCGCCCAGGGGGAGTACCTGTCGGCGGTGTCGCTCTCCGAACCGAACGCCGGATCCGATCTCGCGTCGGTCAGTTGCCGCGCCGTGCCGGACGGCGACAACTGGGTCATCACCGGCAACAAGTACTGGTGCACCTTCGCCGACGGCGCCGATTACATCCAGCTCCTGGCCCGGGTGGACGGCGACGACCCCGAGTTCAGGGGCCTGCAGACCTTCATCGTCGAGAAGCAGCGCGGCAAACTCCCGGAAGGCTGCACGGGCGCCCCCATCCCCAAGATCGGCTACTTCGGCTGGAACACCTTCGAGCTCGCCTTCGATGGCTGCCGCATTCCCAGGGGCAACATCGTCACCGGCCGCGGCGACGGTTTCAGGAACGCCGTGCACTTCCTGAACGCGGCCCGGGCGCATACCGCGGCCCGCTCCATCGGCCTCGCCCGCGGCGCGCTGGAAGACGCCATGGCCTACTCTCACGAGCGGGTGCAATTCGGCGTGCCCATCGCCGACTTCCAGGAAACCCGCTTCAAGATCGCCCGCATGGCGAGCGAGATCGAGGCCGCCCGGCAGCTCATGTACCACGTCTGCACGCTCATGGACGACGGCGAGACCGCCGACAAGGAAGCGGCCATGGTGAAGTGGCACGCGAGCGAGATGGCCGAGCGCGTGACCTCCGATGCCCTGCAGATTCTCGGCGGCGCCGGCTACACGAAGCTGCACGCCGTGGAGCGCTACTGGCGCGACGCCCGGCTCACCAAGATCTTCGAAGGCACCAGCGAAATCCAGTTGCGCATCGTCTCCGACCGCCTGCTCGGACGCCCGACCAACCGCAACCCGGCCTGATATCGGCCGCCTGACGGAACCGCTTGAGGACGCAAACCATGGCCAACCGGCCCGCCACGCTGGGCGAACTGAAAATCTCCGGCTACCAGCCGCTGCCCGTCAAGGCGGAGTTGCGCAAGAACCTGATTGGCAAGCTCCGCGCCGGCGAACCCCTGTTTCCCGGCATCAAGGGCTACGACGACAGCGTGATCCCGCAGATCGTCAACGCGCTGCTCGGCTATCAGGACGTCATCTTTCTCGGCGAGCGCGGCCAGGCCAAATCCCGCCTCCTGCGCAGCCTGCCGAACCTGCTCGACGAGTGGACGCCCGTCCTCGCCGGCGCCGAGATCCCGGAAGACCCCTACCGCCCCGTCACGCCACAGGGCAAGACCATTCTCGAAGAGCACGGCGACCGGGCGGAAATTCTCTGGCTGCACCGGGACGAGCGCTACGGCGAAAAGCTCGCGACACCCGACATCACCATCGCCGACCTGATCGGTGAAGTGGACCCCATCAAGATCGCGGAGGGGCGATATCTCGCCGATGCGCTGACCCTGCACTATGGCCTGGTGCCGCGCGTCAACCGGGGCATTTTCGCCATCAACGAACTCCCGGATCTCGCCGAGCGCATTCAGGTGGGGCTCTTGAACCTGCTGGAGGAACGCGACATCCAGATCCGTGGCCACAAGGTGCGCCTGCCCCTCGATGTATTCATCGTCGCCACCGCGAACCCCGAGGACTACACCAACCGCGGGCGCATCATCACGCCGCTGAAGGACCGCTACGGCGCGCAGATCCGCACCCACTACCCCGCTGAACTCGACCAGGAAATCGCCATCATGGAGCAGGAAGCGGACATTCTCGAGATGGGCGACTACGGCCTGACCGTTGCCCCGTTCATGAAGGAGATCATCGCCGAGATCACCCACCACGCCCGCCGTTCGCCGGACATCAACCAGCGCTCCGGCGTATCCGTGCGCACTTCCATCGCCGATTACGAATCGCTGATTGCCAACGCCTTCCGGCGGGCACTGACCCTGGGCGAGGCGGAAGTGGCGCCACGCATCTCCGACCTGCCGTTCATCATGCCGAGTTTTCAGGGCAAGGTGGAGTTCGAGGCGATGGAGGAAGGCCAGGAAGACAAGATCACCTCGAGGATCGTGCAAAACGCCGTCAAGACCGTCTTCGACCGTCATCACGACCTTGACGAACTGGACACCGTCGCCGAGGCATTCAGCGAGGGGCTGACCGTGGACACCGGCGACGGCATGCCTGCGAGTGAGTATACGCAGGCCGGCGCGCGCGTTCCCGGCCTTACCGAGGCCTGCGGCGACGGCTCCGAGGCGGTTCGCGCCGCCAATCTCGAATTCATCCTCGAGGGCCTGCATCTGCACAAGCTGCTGAACAAGCACAGCCTCGACGGCCGGGCCACCTACAGCGAGTAGCATCTCATGCGACACTTGCCGCGCCAGCATCGCTTCGCCGCCTGGGACGGCAGCCAGAAACTCGCCCTCGACGCGGACCAGGTCATGGCGGCGCTGGCCGACGACCTGATCGAGTACGGCGATCTGCGTTGGGCCATGCGCAATCTCATCTCCCGGGGCATGCCGATTCCCCAGGGCGGCTACCTGCAGGGCCTGCGCGACATGCTCAAGGAACTGCGCGACAGGAAGCGCGAAAGACTGCAACGCTACGACCTCTCCAGCATCTTCGACGGGTTCCGGGAACGGCTCGACGAGATCCTCGACAGCGAGCGGCAACGCATCGGCGAGTGGCTCCAACCGGACCCGGACGATGCGGAAAACTTCTCGAGCGATGTGCTGAAACGCGTGGCCGAGCGCAACCTCGAGACCCTCGACGACCTGCCCGAGGACACCGCCGGCCAGATCAAGGCACTCGACGAATACGAGTTCCTTGACCCCGAGGCCCAGAAGAAATACCTGGAACTCGTGAACGAACTGCGCCGCGCAACGGCCAACATGTTCTTCAAGGATATCGAGAACATGGTCAGGAACCTTTCGGACGGCGACATCCAGCGTATGAAAGAGATGCTGAAGGCGCTGAACGGGATGCTCGTGCGCCGCATCGCCGGGCAGGATCCGGAGTTCGACAGGTTCATGGACGAATTCGGCGACATGTTCGGCGAACACCCGCCGGAGTCGCTCGACGAACTGCTCGAAAACATGCGCGCGCAGATGGCAGCCGCCCAGTCGCTCCTGAATTCAATGTCCGCCGCCCAGCGCGCCGAGCTGCAGTCGATGCTGCAAAGCCGCTTCGGCGATCCCGAACTCGACGCGGAGTTGCGCAAGCTCGTCAAGGAACTGGACTTCCTCGACTTCGACGGCGGCCAGTACCGATTCGACGGGTCCGAGCGCCTCGACCTGGAAGCCGCTCTTGAACTGATGAACGAGATGCAGGACATCGATGAGCTGATCCGCGAGGTGCAGGATGTGGAACGGGGCGCCGCCATCGACCGCATCGACCGGGATCTGCTGCACGACCTACTGGGCGAGGAAGCCGTCGAGAACCTGGATAACCTCAAGGAACTGCTCGACGCCCTGGAAGAGGCGGGCTACGTGCGCGCCACGGGCGACAACCGCTGGGAACTCACGCCCCGCGGATCGCGGATGATCGGCCAGCAGGCCCTCGGCGAGATCTACCGGCGCCTCAAGAACCAGAATCTCGGCAACCACGCGGTGCCCGAGGAAGGCCGCTTCGGCGAGCGCCTGGAACAGACCAGGGCTTACGAGTTCGGCGACCCCTTCCACCCGCACATGCCGCGCACCATCCGCAACGCCGTCTACCGGATCATGCGAGGGGCAACCCCCTCGCGCTCCCCGGCTAAATCCTTTCTTGCGAGGGGCGCCCCCTCGCGCTCCCCGGCTGAGCCCTTTCTTGCGAGGGGTGCCCCCTCGCGCTCCCCGGCTGAAGGCTCCCGGGGCCCCGGCATGCCCATCGCCCTGAAGCCCGAAGACTTCGAGATCTACCGCAGCGAGTTCATCACCGCCACGGCCACCGCCATGCTGGTCGACCTGTCCTGGTCAATGGCGCTGCGCGGTTCCTTCCAGGCCGCCAAGAAGGTCGCCCTCGCCCTGCACAACCTGATCACAACGAAGTACCCGAAAGACAGCTTCCACATTATCGGCTTCGCCGCCTACGCCAAGGAACTGAAGGCCCGGGAACTGCCTTTCCTGCAGTGGGACGAATACGTGCTCGGCACCAACATGCAGCATGCGCTGCTGCTCGCCGAGAAACTGCTCGCCCGACACCCCGGCGGCGCCAAGCAGATCATCATGATCTCCGACGGCGAACCCACCGCGCACCTGGAGGGTGGCCGCGCCCAGTTCGCCTATCCCCCCACTCCGGACACCATTCGCGCGACCTACCGCGCCGTCAAGCACTGCACCGCCAAGGGCATCGCCATCAACACCTTCATGCTGGACGCGAGCTACTACCTCAAGGCCTTCATGGACGAGATCGCCCGCATCAACGGCGGGCGCGTCTTCTACACCACCCCGGACAAGCTCGGCGAATACATTCTGGTCGACTACGTGCAGCACAAGCGCAAACGCCTGGGGCGGTCGGCATAGGCTTCAATACGACCGCGGCAGCCCGAGCACATGCTCGGTGACGTAGTTGAGTACCATCTCCTGTGATATGGGTGCAAGGCGCTGCAGTCGTGCTTCCCGCCAATACCGCTCCACGTGAAATTCCTTGGCGTAGCCGAAACCGCCGTGGGTCTGCACCGCCTGGTCCGCGGCCTGGTAACAGGCGTCCGCGGCCAGCCACTTGGCCATGTTGGCTTCCGCGCCGCAGGGTTGTCCGCTATCCAGTAGCCAACTCGCCTTGCGGATCATCAACTCGGCCGCATCGAGCCGCATCCTTGCTTCCCCGAGCGGAAAGGCGACGCCCTGGTTCTTGCCGATGGGGCGGCCGAACACCACGCGTTCGTTGGCGTAGTCGACCGCGCGCCGTAGCGCCGCGCGGCCGATGCCGAGCGCCTCCGAGGCGACGAGAACCCGTTCCGCATTCAGTCCGTCGAGCAGGTAGCGGAACCCCCTGCCTTCTTCGCCGACCCGGTCTTCGACCGGCACGGGGAGGTCGTCGTAGACGACTTCGCAGGTCGCGATCGCATTGCGCCCGACCTTGGGGATGGGCGAAATCCGCACCTCGGGGCGCTGCAGTTCCGCAAGCAGCAGGGTCAGGCCGGCCGTTCGGCGCTCGCTCTCTCCCTTCGGCGTGGTACGCACCAGCAACAGTACCCGCTCCGCGTCCAGGGCCTTGGTCGTCCACACCTTGCGCCCGCGAACCAGATAGCGGTCTCCGTCGCGCCGGGCGGCGGTAGTGATGCTGGTGGTGTCGGTGCCCGCATCCGGTTCGGTGACGCCGAAGGCAATGTGCAGGTCGCCGCTCGCCACCCGGGGCAGATATGCCTGTTTCATCGCCTCGCTGCCGTGCCTGACCACGGGATGCATGCCGAATATCGACAGGTGCAGGGCACTGCAACCGTTCATCGCCGCGCCGGAGGCCGCCACCTCCTCCAGGACGATGCCCGCCTCCGCCAGGCCGCGGCCACTGCCGCCATAGGGCTCCGGAATGGCGATACCAAGCCAGCCGCCGGCCGCCATGGCTCGATAGAAATCCCATGGAAACTCGTGCGCCTCGTCCTTCTCCGCCCAGTATTCGTCGGGAAAGTCCGCGCACACCTTGCGTACGCTGTCGCGAATGAGCCGGTGCTCGTCGGTGTCGGAGAAGTCCATGTTCCACTCCATTCCGGCAAAGCGGGGATTCTAACGCCAATCGAAGCCCCAACGGCGAGACGGGGCGCCTGCGGACCGCGCTCGGAGCAAGGCCCCGGGGGCGGTGCTGTTTGTGAGTCGGCGTACGCATTGGACGCTGATCGGCCTGGTAACTTATTGATCTTTTGGGGATAGCGAGGGTCAATGTTCGGCGCCGATTCACATCGAATCTCGACGAATACCCTTTGGGCTGCGCCTGACGGAATGAATATACCGTTGGTTGCCTCTTGATTGGTTGATATTCGCCCACGTTGTGAGCAATAATCGCCAAACATATGAGCAGCCATACCTATATTCCACGTTTCGCCGCCGGTCTGCTCCGCAAAGCGCTCGCCGTTTCCCCAGTCGTCGTCCTCATGGGCGCCCGGCAGACAGGCAAGAGCACACTGGTGCAACACGAACCCTCGCTCTCGGATCATCTTTACCTCACCCTCGACGACCCCGATGTTCGCGAGCAGGCGCGTCTTGCGCCGGACGATCTGGTCCGGAGTGCGCCGCGCCTGGCGTTGGACGAGGTGCAGCGGGAACCCGACCTGCTTCTCGCCGTGAAGCGCGTCGTGGATTCCGACAGGCCGCGCAAGAACGGTCGCTTCGTGCTCACCGGTTCAGCCAACCTGCTTTTGATGCAACGCGTTTCCGAGTCTCTGGCGGGTCGTGCGACTTACGTCCATCTCTGGCCCCTCACCCGACGGGAACGGCTCGGCAGGGGTGTGCCCGGCATCTGGTCGGCCCTGCTGTCGACTCCGGTGTACAAGTGGGCCGCACTCTTAAGTGGTGAGGAAGATGCGCCCGCTGACTGGCGCACGTCGGTACGCGATAGCGGCTATCCCGTCCCCGCTCTGGAGTTACCCGACCAGGAGGCTCGGGCCCTCTGGTTTGACGGCTATGTTCGCACCTATCTGGAACGCGACCTTCAGGTGCTCTCGGCAGTCAGCGACCTCGTGGACTTCCGGCGCCTCATGCGCGCCGCCAGCCACCGTCTCGGCGGCTTGGTGAACCAGGCTGAAATCGCGCGCGATACCCGAATCCCCCGTGCCACCGTACAGCGCCACCTCAACCTGCTCGAAACTTCCTTCCAGACCATCCGGCTACCCGCGTATTCGGTCAACCGGACGAAGCGCCTGATAAAAGGCCCCAAGCTCTATTGGAGCGACCCGGCCCTCGCGCTCTGGCTCGGCGGCGCGAACGAACTCACGGGCGCCCACCTGGAGAACCTGGTGCTGGTGGACCTGCTCGTGTGGAGTGAGGGCCAGATCCCCACTCCAGAGGTGCTCTACTGGCGCACGACAACGGATCGCGAAGTCGATTTCGTGATCGAATCCGGCGATCGCCTGCTGGCCGTCGAGGTCAAAGCCGCCGCCCCGCGGTACGCAGATACGACCGGACTGCGCCTGTTTCGGGAGGAATACGGGGATCAGTTCGCCGGCGGCCTGCTTCTGCACGGCGGTAACGAGGTCCTGCAAATGAGCGAGGGAATCCTCGCTGCACCCTGGTGGCGGATCCTGTAACGGGCGCTGGCGCAATTTCGCCAGCCTGTGGGGTGCGAATTCCTAGTCGATGCACTATATCGGTGTTGAATAGGAATTCGCACCCCACGGGATGAACTCCAGATATTCTATCCGCCGATACGGCCGAATACTCCTGGCCTTCCCCCTCTGCAGTGGATTGCCGGCGCATCCGGACACCTGCATTCGTTCCGGCGCGATCGTCGATCTCCGACAATCAGCGTATCAACTTCACTTCCAGGTCGAGAACCAGTCTTGTCCAGTTCCGGTCCGCGGTGATCACCGGGGCGCGCTCGCGCCTGGCCAGGGCGAGGCATGCCCGGTCGCCGAGCGACAGGCCCTGCTGCCTCGTCGTTGTTCGCAGCGACCCCGCAGCGAATGCCAGGGCTTCATCAAAGGGACGGATGGGAATGTCGAAGTCGCGCAACCTGTTCCGCGCGCTTGCCCCGGGAACACCGCGGTCGATCAGACAGGCCACCACCTCGGATGCATTGACGGCGGAGAGGATACCGTCGGGAAGCGCCTCGGCAGCCTGTTCTGCGCCCGTTTCGTTGAATGCGATGGCCAGGAGAGCGGAGCTGTCGAAGACAATCGCCATTCGCCGCCCTTGCCTACTCCTCTCCCCACAGGGCCCGACGGTCCGCAATGAACGCATCGACCACACTCTCGCCAGGGGACTTGTAATCGCGCAACTCACGCTGCATGCGCCGGATCGCGATGCGGCGCGAAATCACCCTCAACTCTCCCGCTTCGACGCGGGCGGTCACGCGGCCGTCCTTGTCGAGCATCATCGCGTCGCGCATCTCCTGCGGGATCACCAGCCTGCCGTCCGGCGCCACCGTCACCGGCTGCACCTCGACATCCCGCAATGCATCCGGCGGAGCCGGCGGGTGCTCGGCAGACGCCTCATAGCTGGTTTTCCAATACTGGTACTGGGTGTTCGCCGTGGCCGGGTTGCCGTCCTCCGCGGCGATGCGTTCCACGACCTCGCGGCGGGAAGCGCGCCGGCCCCTGTCACGGGTGATTTCGTCGGCGACCTCCCACACGCGTCCTGTTCGCGTCCCCGCCCGCGGCCTCGGATACAGGATCGGTCGGTCTTTCATTGCCTACTTCCTGTTCATGGCAGACTGAATATAGAACACCAGATTATATGTATACTGGATACAGATATCTATGCTGGATTGCTTGCCCGTTTCAGGCTGCCGCGCCGAACCGCTGAGAATCGTGCCGGTCTCGCTCGAGCAACAGCAATATCGGCTGCTCGGAATGGAAGCCAGGCGCCAGGGAACCAGCCTGTCGGCACTGATCCGCAGGCCGTAAGTACCCGTTCCTACAGGTTCGGATTTTTCGAGCAGTGCCCTGAGCCTATACTGCCGGTCCACCAATCAGCCTCCCGGACGCACCCTCATGAAAAAGTCGATCTGCATGCTCGCCTTGTCCTGGTTCTCGGTTTGCGCCAGCGCCGGTGACGTCGCGGCAGACCCGGAATCCTGGTACCGGGATGCATACGCCCCGCTTTGGGCGCAGGACCCCGGAGGCAACGTCGAAAAGATGCTCGTGTTCTACGCCGACACGATCGAAACCCACTCACCCGACGGCCAGATCACCCGCACCGACAAGACCACATGGTTGGGCGAGCCGATGGGGGAATGGCTGGCGGACGGCTGGTTGGGCTCCGAGTTGCAGGGCTTGCAGGCCGATCGAATCAACGAGACGACGACCAGCTTCAAGGCAAGCTGGCTGGATCGGTACGAGGAGGAGTACGAAGAACTTGCCTGCGGTTGGTATCTCGCCGATCTGGTGGACGGCGCATGGAAGTTCACCGCCTACGCGGACATCGATTGCGACGCCCATGGCTTCTGAGCCGGAGTTGACCCTTGAAGAAAAGTGATCGCAGCCTGGGGATGCATCGCGACATTAGCCGCCGGGATTTCATCCAGAAGACCGCGATTGCAGTCCTGAGCACGGCAATCGCCGCGAGCGCCCGGGCCGGCAGCGGCACCGGGCGGGCCGAGGAGATTTATCCACCCACGCGAACCGGCCTGCGCGGTTCGCACCCCGGCTCATTCGAAGCTGCGCACGCCCTGCGCGACGGCGCCCGGTTTGCGGCGGCACACGACCTCGAGGAACAGTACGACCTGATCGTGGTCGGTGCCGGAATTTCAGGGCTCGCCGCCGCGCACTACTACCGGCAGCACTTCGGCGACGAAGCCCGGATTCTCATCCTGGACAACCACGATGATTTCGGCGGTCACGCGCGCCGCAACGAGTTTCACCAGGGCGGGCCCATGAGGCTCTCCCTGGGAGGTACGCAAAACCTCGAACACTGGCAGTTCAGCAGCACCGTTCGAGCGCTCATGCGCGACCTCGGCATCGAGCCGAAAGTTCTGCGCGAACGGCTCGAATTCGACTACGGGAACTCCGCGCGCAACGGCCCGGCCATCTGGTTCGACGAGGAAACCTACGGGGTGAACCGGTTGGTCACCAGCTACACCCTGGAGTGGTGGGAAGCGGGTGCATCGCTGGCCTGTATCGATGAATTTCCCTTGAGCGAGGTGGCCCGCGAACAGTTGAAGAGCCTCTACCGCACGCGCTCGAACGTGCTGGCCGGCAAGTCCGAGGCGGAGTTGGAAGCGCTGCTCACCAGCATCAGCTACCCGGAATTTATGCACCAGTACGGCGGGCTTGGCGATGAAGCCCTGCAGATTTTCCAGACCAGTCAGCATGCTTCCTGGGCTGTGGAGCTTCGCGCCCTGTCC
Organism: Candidatus Azophilus sp.; assembly: GCA_965220425.1. Taxonomy (GTDB): domain Bacteria; phylum Pseudomonadota; class Gammaproteobacteria; order Pseudomonadales; family Azotimanducaceae; genus Azophilus. The sequence goes on from OZ244830.1 coordinate 3,776,910, forward strand.
GCCGAAGAAGCGTTCTACAGCGGGCTGCCCGGTTTGCATCTCGTGGGCTGGGAAGACGACATTGAATCATTCGACTACCCGGTCGCCATGTTTCCGGACGGTAACGCCAGTGTCGCCCGCCTCCTGGTGCACAGGTTGATTCCAGAGGTTGCCGCGGGCACCGACGTCAGCAACGTCGCCATGACGAAGTTCGATTACACCGCGCTGGACCGGGCGGCATCTCCGGTTCGCCTGCGCCTCGATTCCACCGTGGTCAACGCCCAGAACGCAGGCTCCGGCGTTCGCGTGACCTACCTGAACCACGGTGTGCCGACGCGCGTTTCCGCACGCCATTGCGTCATGGCCTGCTACCACTCCATGCTGCCCTACCTGTGCCCGACGCTCCCCGACGCGCAGCAGGCAGCCCAGCGCTACCAGGTCAAGATCCCTCTCGTACACACCAATGTACTGCTTCGCTCCAGCGAAGCGATGGACAGGCTGGGCATCGACTCGGTTCGCTGTCCCGGTCGCCTGCACCGGGCCATGTGCCTGTTCAGGGGCATCAGCACGGGCGGCTACGAGCACCGCAAGGCCGACACCGGCCCGGTTCCCCTGGGATTCTGGGGCACCCTTTCGCCGCCGCCCGAGGCTCATACATTGAAGGAGCAGTTGCGGGCTTCGCGGGAAAAAATGCTGACGCTCGCGTTCGAAGATTACGAACGGGAAGTGCGCACCGTTCTCGATGGATTGCTCGGGCCGGCGGGTTTCGATGTGCAGAAGGACATTCTGGCCATCACCGTGAACCGCTGGCCGCACGGCTACGCCTACGAGTACATGCAGCTATGGGACGAGGACTTCCGGGAAGGCCAGGCGCCGCACCAGGTCGCCAGCCGGCCACACGGGCGGATCGTCTTCGCCAACTCCGATGCCGGCGCCTCCGCCTATACGCACACAGCCATCGATGAGGCCTACCGTGCCGTCAGTGAACTGAGCTGAGCGCCCGGAAATCCGGCGCCTCATCGCTCCTCAGCGCAGGTCCGGCGTAGCGGCCGATCAACATCCCTTCGAGCGCGACGACCAACGCCTCCAGGTTGTAACGCGCGGCGCCCCGGACCTGTTCGAGTTACTCCTTCACCGACTCGTCACTCGCCGGGGTCACGCACCCGGAGCGCATAGGAACAATAACCATCCGTGCTCCAGCAGGCCGCACTTCAGGTAGTCATCGAACTCCTGTTTGACGAACGCGGGGAGCAAGCCACCCTCGGCGTTGAGTCGTTCGACAAACCGGGGGTAGTAGGTCGCGACGATCCCGTAAAGCGGGGTCTCTTCAGGGCGGTGCCGCTGGTAGGAAGCGGGCAGGGTGAGCGGGGGCCTACGGGCCATTGATGGTGTCCATGTCCATGTCTCCGGCGATCCGGCGTTGAGCTGCGGCCTGGTGTCATTCCACATCGGAGGTGCCGAACCCAAGGCAGTGAACCAGTGCCTTTGGCAAGTTCACCGATGGCGATAGCTACCGTGATGGTGAGCAGCGTGGCTGGCGACAGGATGTCGGGCATGGTTCAGGCAACCATCGGCGGCTGACAACAATGTTACGACCAACCGTCAGCGGCCGTTACCGTGCCGGTTCCAATAGATGTTCAAGTCCTTCTTCACCAGTGGCGCCAGCAGATACAGTCCCAGCACGTTCGCCAGAGCCATGGCAAAAACCATAGCGTCGGAAAAATCGAGCACGGCGTCCAACTGTGTGGTGCAGCCAACGATCACGAAAAGGCAAAACAAGGTATTGAAGGTGACCTTTGCCCAGCGTCTGGCCCCGAAAATATAGATGAAGCCTTCCAGCCCGTAATACGACCAGGAAATCATCGTGGAGTAGGCGAACAGCATGACCACCACCGCCAGGACGTAGGGAAACCAGGGCAGCACGCTTTGAAAGGCACTGGACGTCAGTTCGACGCCGCTAATGGCGCCGTCATTGACGATGGCGGGATCGTACACCGTGACCGTGATCACCAACGCCGTCATGGTGCAGATCACGACGGTATCGATAAACGGTTCTAGCATGGCGACAAAGCCCTGAGTCAACGGCTCCTTCGTTCGCACCGCCGCGTGCGCCACGGCGGATGAGCCGATGCCCGCCTCATTGGAAAACGCAGCGCGCCGAAAGCCGAGTATGAGAACGGCGACGATACCGCCGGCGACACCCTGCGGGCTGAAGGCGCCCGTGACGATGGCGCCAATGGCCCAAGGCAGTTCGGTGAAATTGACTGCCAGCACGACCAGTGCCGCCGTCAAATAGAGCAGGGCCATGAACGGCACCAACTTGGACGTCACCCTGGCAATGCTTTTGATACCGCCGATGATAACCAGTGCGGTAAGCACGGCCAGCACGGCACCGAACAGCCAGGCGCGCCGATCAAAGAAACTGCCCTCGCCGCCGGTGACATTGACGAACTGAACGTAGGCTTGATTGGCCTGAAACATCGCCGCAACGCCAATGGAGCCCACCGTGATGCAAATCGCGTAATACCAGGCCATGACCTTGCCCAGTCGCGGCAGGTTGCGTCCCTTCAGCCCCTGGTCCAAATAGAACATCGGCCCGCCCGAGACCGTGCCGTCCGGGTTCATCTGGCGATACTTGACGCCCAGGGTGCATTCGACAAACTTCGAAGCCATTCCCAAAAAACCTGCAACCATCAGCCAAAAGGCCGCACCCGGACCGCCGATGGAAACCGCCACCGCCACATGGGTGATGTTTCCGACCCCAACAGTGCCAGACACCGCTGTCGCCAAAGCCTGGAAGTGTGAAACTTCACCGGGCGCTCCGGGTTCCTTGTCTTCCTTGCCCAGCACGATTCGAACGGCGTGCTTGAAGCCGCGGATGTTGATAAAGCGAAAATAGAAAGTGAAAAACAAGGCGCCCGCAATCAACCACACGACAATCAACTGCAACTCCGCCCCGCCGACCTGAACGGAGAAGAACACGAAATCCGACATGGCCTTGGCGACGGGTCGAAATGCCGCGTCGATGGTTTCGTCGACGCCGCCATGGGCAGCGGCCGACAAGAAGATCAACAGGGCGCCGGCGAGCTTGGGTACAGTTTTTGTCATTCTTTTCTCCGCTGGGAGCGTACCCCTTGCTCGGGTGATCGTACCAGGGTCTCGAGCTGATGTCGGCTCGATGGCGCTGTCCGCGTCGTGATGTTCGGTAGCCGGGCTGGCCCCTCATTCCCGGTGTGGATCACTGTTAGGGCATTTCCCGTCACGGTCCCGGGGATGTGCTGCCAACCGTGCCCCATATTGCCGCCGCCATTGCTTGAGCGCTATATCGTGGGACATCAATACCTTGGCGGCATACCCTGTATCGGCGAGCGCCCACCGCCCTCTCGTTAGTCTCAGGCATCGCCTCGTTGGACCTTGCGAGGGTTTGGGGCCGCGTTTAGCATGAAACAAGTAAGCGAAGCGGTCCCGAGAATACGGGTAAACGCACCAGCGTGGGGCGGCACGGGCCGCCCCATTCGGACGGTTGATGGAAACTCTGCCCAGAATTCTGCTCGCGCTCTTCCTTTCCAGCGTACCCCATGGCGGCTTCGCTGCCGATGAACCGCTGACCATCTACCGGGCCAAGTCCATCATTACCATGGACCCATCCCAGCCCAGGGCCAAGGCCGTGGCCGTTGCGGACGGCCGAATCGTCGCTGTCGGCGATCTGAGGTCCATGGAGGCCTGGACTGGAGAGCGACGCTATACGGTCGATGATCGTTTCAAGGGCAAATTTCTTCTGCCGGGATTCGTTGAGAATCACCTGCACCCTTTCCTGGCGGCAATCGCGCTCAACACCGTATGGATTACTCCGCAACCCTGGAGCCTGACCGGACTCGAGGTGGAACCGGCCCGAACGCCCGTTGCCTACTTGGCAAAGTTGACCGAAACCCTTAGGGAACATGGTGACGGCACTGAACCGTTCATAACCTGGGGCTATCATGAGCATTGGCATGGCGCCGTGCGGCGTAAAGACCTTGATGCCTTGTCTGCCGACACGCCGATTATTCTTTGGCAGCGGTCCTTCCACGAAATCGTCTGCAATAGCGCGGCGCTCAAATGGCTTGGGTTTGACGTTCAGAATGATCAGCCTCCGCTGGACACGGACTTTGCCGCGGGCCTATTTTCCGAGCGCGGATTGACTGCCGTCCTCGGCCGGCTGGCGCCGTACTTCTTCGAACCTCGGCGATTTCGCCCTTGACGTCGAGACCTGCCCCAAGTGCGGCGGTACGCTGCGCGTCATCGCCTGCATCGAGGACCCCGACCTCATCGCCACGATTCTCGAGCACATTCGGGCATGCGACGACGCCGAACCATCGCAACCGCGAGCACCACCACTGCGCGCCGAGCATCCCGACACCTCCAGCCAGCACAGGCTCTTCTAGAGAACGACCGCCTGATGGCCTTTTGTGACCGCAACCCGGGGAAAAACCCGTATCCGCAACGTTCACGCCCTTCGCAACCATCGAAAGCTCCGCCTGCGACCTCCGCGCAGGGCCCACTCAAGCCCCTCAACATCCAATCGTACTTGCCTCCAAGCAGGTTTCGGATGGTTTTTCTTCCTATGCGCGCCCGGGACCAGATTTCCGGGAATCGACCCTGGCTCACGGAGCCTGAACGCGTTCGTCCCCAGACTTCAAAAAAATACATGAAATTTCTGATGAACACTCCGAATTTTCACACTAAAATAGACAAATGCTCCACCGTGCCCGCTATCTTGCCCAGGTTGAAGTCGCTACTGCCCGGTCACCGGTCACGGCACTGCTCGGGCCGCGCCAATGTGGCAAGACCACGCTGGCCCGCGAGTTCGCGGCCAGCCGGGAAGCAACATTTTTCGATCTGGAGTCCGAACCGGATTTGCGCCGGCTGGCCAACCCGGAGTTGGCCCTGGGAGAACTCCGCGGCCTGATCGTGCTTGACGAGATCCAACGCGGTCCGCAACTGTTCAATGTGCTGAGGGTGATGGTGGATCGGCCCGGGGCGAAGTACCGCTTTCTCATCCTGGGCAGCGCATCGCCGGACCTGGTGCGCGGCGTCTCCGAATCGCTCGCCGGGCGTGTGGAGTTTATCGAGTTGGCTGGTTTCGATCTGGCGGAGACAAAACCACAAGCGTGGCGGCAACTCTGGCTGCGCGGCGGCCTGCCGCGTTCGTACCTGGCCAATTCGGACACCGACAGCATGGCGTGGCGGGAGGGCTTCGTGCGCACGTTCCTGGAGCGCGACATACCACAACTTGGAATCACCATTCCCGCCGCCGCCTTGCGGCGCTTCTGGACCATGCTGGCGCACTGGCACGGACAGACCTGGAACGCCTCCGAGCTCGGACGAGCCATATCCGCCTCCGACAAGACGGTACGGCGTTACCTTGATGTGTTGACCGGCACGTTCATGGTTCGGCAACTGCAACCCTGGTTCGAGAACGTCGCCAAACGTCAAGTGAAGGCTCCCAAGGTGTACCTGCGCGACCCCGGTATCCTGCACGCACTGCTTGGCATCACAACCGATGCCACGTTGATGTCACATCCAGGGGTCGGCGCTTCGTGGGAGGGTTTTGCAATCGAGCAGGTTCTGCGCGCCCTGCGTCCGGCGAATGCCTGGTTCTGGGCCTCTCATTCCGGGGGCGAAGTGGACCTTCTGATCCTTGAAGGGGGACGCCGTATCGGCTTCGAGGTGAAATTCAGCGATGCGCCGAAAGTTACGCGCGGGATGCACAACATCATCGACACCCTGAATCTCGACCACCTGTTCGTTGTCTGTCCCACCCGTAGTTCCTATCCGGTCCACGAACGAATGTCGGTCATTTCCATATTCGACGGTCCCGATTTGCCGCAACGGATCGAAGCGCAATCGGTCTCCTGATCCGCGGGGCCGCATGCGGCGCGGCCATGAACGGCGCCGTTCGCGTCAACCTTGCTCGCCAGGCAACCGGGTTTTTCCCTGCACGCCGCAACCCGCTACGAGGCCAAGTAAGCATGACAAGCTCGATAAGCTCTGCCGCACCATCACCCGACCCGCCATCGCCAACCAACGGCTCTCGATGAACGAACGTGAGCAAGTCATCTTCGGTTCAAGCAGCCCTTTCGCGACGGCACGACGCAGGTCGTGCTCGATCCACTCGACTGTATCGCCCGCCTCGCCGCGCTGGCGCCACGACCCAGATTCAACCTCACCCGCTGCCGCGGCGTGTTCGCCCCGAACTGCAAACACCGGGAACGAATCGTGCCGAGGCGCGAACCCGAAGCATCAAAGCCCGGCCAGCCGCTGGCGCCCATGACGTGGATGCAACGACTGAAGCGCGTTTTCTCCATTGACATCGAGACCTGCCCCAAGTGCGGCGGTACGCTGCGCGTCATCGCCTGCATCGAGAACCCCGACGTCATCGCCACGATCCTCGAGCACATTCGGGCACGCGACGAGGCCGAAGCGTCACAACCGCGAGCACCACCATTGCGCACCGGGCATCCCGACACCTCAAGCCAGGACAGGCTCTTCTTCTAGAGAACGACCGCCTGATGGCCTCTTGTGACGGCAACCCTGAAAAACGGGTGCGCGCGGCGTTCTACCTCTTCGCAACCATCGAAATCCCAGTCTGCGCCCGTGGGCACAGGCTCCAATCGAGCCCCTCGACATCCAATCGTACTTGCCTCCAAGCAGGTTTCGGATGGTTATTCTTCCTATGCGCCGCCCGTGGCGGCCGGCAGGATGTCCTCCAGCAATTGCCGCTGTTCCAGAGGCAGGCTCAACAGGTGTTTCTCCTCACCAGTCTTGATGTACGTCACGGCCGCCTGGAGCAATTCGAGGGGGATGCGGCAGTCGGGGAGGTCGGCGAGGGAGGAAGCGAGGCCGTCCAAGGCGGTCTTCCAGTCCGAAAGAGAGCCCGCAAGATCGTCACTCACGTTCGCTTGCAGGAAGTCGGTGAGTATGCGACCCACGATGCCCGCGTCGAGACGTTCCGCCACCAGGCCTCGTAGCTTCGCCAATCCTTCTGGAAGATGCTGCGGACCGAAATTGCGCACCGAGACGGCCAGGATACCCACGGCGGCTTCGAGGTGCAGTTCTTCGTCGCGCCCAAAGTCTTCACGATCAAGGACAGCCCCAAGCGGGTCGAGGGCCGTCAGCAGCGGCTCTGTTGCGGCGACCGCCTGTGCGGCAAGCAGGCGGCCGAGTAGCGCGCTGCCGGGCAGGGCTTCGATTCTGGCGGCACTCTCGGCCGCGGCGTCAAAGGCGCCTTTGTCGATGTGGATGCGCGCGCGTTCGATCCACAGTTTTCGATTGTCGGGCTGAAGTTCCTCAACGTCATCGTGCTGAAACGCCGCATGCCGTCGCTCAAGTTCGCGGTTGGTGAACCAGTGGCGCAGAAACTCGACGAACAGACGGAAATGCTGGGTCTTGTTGTCCTTCACCTCGATGCAGATTCGCATCAACGGCTCCGAGAGCTCGCAGTAGGTGTTTCGTCCGGAACGCATGCGGCTGACGAATCCGGCGTTTTCGAGCTCACCAATCTGCTTGGCGGCGGTCTGGTGCGACATCAGGCAGGGCGTCGATATGTTCTTGATGGTCGTGGGCTTGCCCTCAAGGCAAAGAAACTCGACGATTTTCCGTTGCGCGGGCGGAAGCTGACGCATCCTGTCCTGGTAGTAGGGCGTCAGGTCATCGACCATGTGCATGAACGGGCCGACGAGATCATCGAGGGACTCCTTGTCGAGGAAGTCGAACAGGACGACGTAGGCCCGGTGGTTTCCGGCGGCGAGATGGTGGATGGCCCGCGCGCGGGCGCGGCCGAGCGGAGTGCGGAGGAACTCCGCCAACTCCGTCTTGCCCTCGTGGACGGCCTTTCTGGCAAGCAGCTCAAGTCCGGTGTCGAAGTCGATCTTCTCCAGCGCCCGGATGGTGAAGAAGCCGTAGAAGGGGTTGTCCTGCAGCGTCACGGCGGCGAACAGTGACGGGGTGGATGCCACGATGGCCCAGTTGCCGTCCTCCTGGATGAGGGCTCGCCACCGCTTCTGTCCTTCCTCGCCCAGCCCGTGAAAGAGGTCCACGAGGTTCTCGCACAGGAGCAGGAGCGTCTTCCCTCGGGTGTGTTCCCGCAGCCGCGCGACCGCGAAGCTCTCGGCGTCGGCGGGGTCCTTCGCGAACCTGTCGTATATCGCTTCAATTTCGGTATCGAGGCCCGGCGCCTGGCCGACAAGGGCTCTCAGGATTCGGACGACGAGGTCGAGGAACGATGCGACTCCCCATTCTTCCTCGTTGAGCAGTGCCACGGCGATGCTGTCGCGGGCGCCGACGGCGTCGACCCGATCCATCAGTCGATGATGGGCGAGGGCCAGGAAGTGGGTCTTCCCCGATCCCCTTGGCCCGACTAGGAGGATGTAGTGCTTCTCCGGGCTTCGCATCGACGTGGTGACGCGCGACAGTACGTCTTCCATGACATCGTCCCGCCCGACGAAGAGCGCCTCCAGCGACTCGCGATCCATGTTTCCCGGGCTGTAGCGGGAGCTGCGCAGGAATCCCTGTTTCATGACCGTCGCTCCTTCCACCACTTCCTGACGAGCTGCCAGCGAAAGTCGTACGCCGCTCCGCTGGCGCACTTTTTCGGCTCGATGTAGTGGTCCTCGGCCAGCGCGGTCAGGATTTCGCGAAGCTGCTCGTCGGCGAGCGACGGGTCACGGTGCTTGCACAGATTGAGGAGCTCCTCGACGGGTGTCGGCGTCGCCTGGCCGGCCATGGTGTCGAGCACAACCAAGGCCAGCGACCGCTCGTCGGCGGCGTAGTACGACGAGAGACGGGTCACGTAGTAGTTGAGGTTCGCCGGGTCGTGAGGGTCGTAGACGAGAGCATCCACGGCCGACGATACGTCCTCGAGCGCGGGCGGGCGCCGCAGTTGGTCGAGCTGGTCGACCACATGGTGGATGTAGTACGGAAAGCCGCCGACCTCGCCGGCGATTCGCGACGCCAGTTCGGGGATCTGCGCCGCGTCGGCACGGGTCTCCTCGAGCAGCGCGGCGGCGAGGCCGCATGTGTCCTCCTGGGCCATGGGCGGGACGGTGAGCAACAGCATGTCGTTGACGGGGTCGTTGGTGTTTCCCGCCTTGTGCAGGGACCGAAGCACGAGGTGGAGACCGATCGAGCCTGTGAACAGAAAGCGCAGGCGGTCGGCGCGGGCAAGACGCAGGGCGCGCAGGAAGTCCAGAAGCTGTATGGCCGCATCGTTCCCCTCGCTGCGCTGGAGGTTGTGCAGCATGAGCGGGAACTCGTCCCACAGCATCAGGATGAGCCTTTCGTCGGCGATGTCGATCAGATCGTCGAATGCCTGGGAGAGGAGTACCTGCCAGGTGCCGGCGCCCGTGGCCAAGTCGACACCGCCGATTTTTTCCGGGAGCAGGGAAGACCATTTGGCGACGTGGGCCCTGAGGCCCGGCACCGTGCTCAGGGACTGGTGAACCGTGGCGTAGATCGAGCGGATGAGTTCCGCGATCGAGTGAACGGATTCGAGATCCTGGTATAAGGGCAGGAAACCGCTCCGGCATTCGTCGCGCATCTTCAGCACGATGTGGGTCTTGCCGATGCGTCGCTCGGCGGAGATTACGAGCCCCTGTCGCTCCAGAACACGCCAATACCTGGCAATTTCGTTGTCTCGGCCCACCACATCGCTGGTGTTCAGGCGACCGCCGGGGTTGATTTGCATGGCACGGTCCTCCTGGGCGGCAATCATACGTGAGTTTTGACGTACGTCAATATCGGCGTATGATTCCTGAGTTGGGAAAGGCGCGGCGTCGGCTGGTGTCGGGATTGTATTGATCGGGCATCGAATACGGGGGCCTGCAGGGGGCAGGTGGTCCGGTGCGGTAATCGTTCTTCCGGGCGCCGAGGCGAGAACTGCTAGAGATACAGCACGGATAACGCCCAAGTCAGCGTAACGAGCATCAATACGATCAGCGGCACACCGACCCGCACGAAATCCACGAAGCGGTAGTTGCCGGCGCTCATGACCAGCAGGTTGGTCTGGTAGGCCATCGGTGTCGCATAGCTCAGATTGGCGCCGAACAGCACCGCGAGCACGAAGGGTTCCGGTGGCAGGCCGAGCTGGTGCGCGATACCGATGGCGATGGGTGTGCCGATCACCGCGGCAGCGTTGTTGGAGACGATGTTGGTCAGCACCGCCAGCAGCAGCAGCCCGCCCACGATCATCGTCGGGCTGGCGCCGTGCATCGCGAACAGGAACAGCTCCGTTATGTACTGGGTGGCGCCGGTCTCGGTCAGGGCGCGCGACGAGGCCGAAGCGTCACAACCGCGAGCACCACCATTGCGCACCGGGCATCCCGACACCTCAAGCCAGCACAGGCTCTTCTTATACAGAACGACCGCCTGATGGCCTCTTGTGACGGCAACCCTGAAAAACCGGTGCGCGCGGCGTTCTACCTCTTCGCAACCATCGAAATCCCAGTCTGCGCCCGTGGGCACAGGCTCCAATCGAGCCCCTCGATCTCCAATCGTACTTGCCTCCAAGCAGGTTTCGGATGGTTGTTCTTCCTATGCGCGCGTGTGCGACCCGGGTCACGTCTACGACAACAGCGGGCCGGGCACCTACGGCAGGACCTGGCATTACCCGCGAACCTGTACTTTGCGGTCCGCTACGCTGTGCGGCGCCGCGCCCGACCCGAACACCTGCGGCGACGGCGGCACCTGGAACAGCGGCACCGCGACCTGCGACTGCGTCGATGGCTACGAGCAATCCGACGACGCCCAGTCGTGTGTATGCGCACCCGACGACGCACAAAATATGGGTTATCAAGCGAGCGTCCTGCATCCCAACCCGCAGTCGCTGTTCGATGGCCTCCAGATCGGATCCGTCAACAGCACCACGGGCAACCTGACCTTCCGGCGTCGGGACATCGTCACACGCGCGCAGGGCCCCGTAGTCTTCGCCCGCGTGTACGATTCGCGCATCGGCGCCAATGAAGATTTCGGGCCAGGCTGGCGGCTCTCGCTCGCCGAGGAACTCCTCGTCGACGGTGACTGGGTGACGTACATGGACGAGTCAGGCGCGGGGCACACGTTTGCGTGGACTGGTGCGGGCTTTGCTGCAAGCCCGCCGACGCCGCAGCATGCCGCCACGGCCCTTTCGTTTGCGGATGTCGACGGCAACAACGTTGCTACGCTGTTGGACGGCGACACCATACGTACCTTCGCGCAAGCCGATGAGGCCGACAAGCGATACGTAGTCAGGGCCGTCCGAACCGGCAGTCGCGAACTCGTGTTCGACTACATCGACGCTCGGCTGGCCACAGTCTCGCAAGACGGTGCAAAGCTGTTCCAGGTTGAGCGGACCCCCGACGGCCGGATTGCGGAGGTGCGCGACGGCCATGGCCGTACGGTGCAGTATGCGTATGACTTCGAAGGCCGCCTGGCCTCCGTCCGCGACATCGCGGGCAACGACTGGAGCTACACGTACCGTGGCGGCAGCCGGCTTGGTGCGGCCACCGACCCGGACGGCCGGGCTTACCTGGCGGCGATCTACGACGCCGACGGGCGCGTGGCACAGGCCTTTAGCGGGCGTTTGTACACATACGCCTACACCGATGCCACCGCGACCGTCACCGAGGATGACAGCGAAGTACACGCGTTCGGTCGCAACGCCGCCGGTGTGACAACCGCGCTATCGTCGACCGGCGGCGTCTCGTGGCGGCTGACGCTGGACGCTGCGAACCGCGTCACGACCCTGGCGCTTCGGGAGCGCACCACCTCCTATACGTACAACAGCGGCGGCCGAGTGGTGACCGTGGCCGACGCAATTGCCGGCAACACTTCGATGCGTTCTCATACCCACGACGATCGGGGGCGGCTGGCTGGCGTCGGCGGCGGCGGGCGGACCGTGACCTTGACCTATGCCGAGGGGCGCGTACATATGGCCGATCAGGACGAGATGTTAGAGTACGATCTGGACAGAGAAGGGCGCATTGCATCGGTGCAACAGGGAACGGACCTGACGATTTGGGCGGAGCGCGACAGCGCCGGCGACATCGTAGCGTTGTCGCAGGGACACCGAACCGTGCAGTTCGGGCGCGACGCCCTCGGACGGATCGTAGACGCGAATTTCGCTGATGGCCAGAGCGCGCGCTACTTCTATGACAACCTTGGCAACCGGACGCTGGCGGAGCATGGGGATGGGAGTTCTGTCGTCTACACGCACGACGCGGCGGGTAGCATCGTCGGCATCGAGACCACCGGATTCGATGGCGCAATACGGCGACCTACGGTGACGCTGGATACGGCCGGGCCAGTCCTGCGGATCGCGAACGACGGTAGGACGACGCTCGGGGTCGAGTTTGGGAGGACGGAGCATGGCCCCTTGGGAGCCATCGCCGAGGTGACATTGAAATTGTCGCCGGACGAACTGTTAGGAGCCGGCCGCAAGCTTCCCGAACCGCCGTCCAAGGATTCGCGCCTCGCCGTGCTGATGGCCGACCGAGGGCCGGACAGGCAGCCGGACTACGGCGTCGTGGGCTTCGACGAACGCTTTCGCGCCGCCGACCTAGATCCGTTGAATCAAGGCGTGGCGTACCTGCGGGACGCGCGGAAGTTGCTGGAAGTGGCATCCACGCTGCTTGGGAACGCCCCCGCCGACGAGTTCGACACGCTGTCCAATCCTGTGTTCCAGTCTGCCGAACTGCGCCACGACGAATTCCTGCGCGTAGCCACGCAGCGCGCGTCGGGAACCGCCTGCACCCCCGAGTGCGAACCAGGCGACCCCCCGGTCTACGATCCGATTGAAGTCGGACCCGTCACCGAGGCGACCATGATGCCAGCGGGTGTTTGGGGAAGTTACGATATTTCGTTGAACGTCGACTCGTTGGATTGCCGGCAGATTTGCCCCGATGCGGTGTATCGGATAGTGGGTAAGGTCAAAACAGGCAGGAACCATGGGCTCTTTCGATCGGACGTGTGGCCCACAGGTAGGTGCACCGCCGGGGAGCGGGCGCCCGACAACATCGCCAGGACTTCCGGGCACGAGCGGCATCATCTGACGCAGCTGGTTTCGGTGATCAACCAATGGCAGAACACGCGTAGGGACTACGCGAGCATGGATGCATGCGAGAACGGGCTTGAGGTTTACGAGCGCGCACTTTCTCGCGCGTTCACAGACGAATCGGAGAAGCAACGGTGCCATCGAGACGAGTACTTCCGGAACTCATTGGTCCATGGAGCCCAATGCTCGTGTTCGTCCGACGAGAGCATCGAATGCTCTAGCTCGTCGACCGAGGTCGCTACGGAGGGGACCCAGTACGGAAACTGCGGGGAGCTGTGATGCGAGCCCTGACGTCACTGATCCGAAGTGTGCTCCAGGCGATGGCGTTGCTGGCCAGTGGCATGGCGTGGGCCGATGTACCGGAGATGTTCGGCTGTGGCGCGATCGGGAGATTGGCTGTGGTCGAGACTGATGGATCGATAACGCAGAAGATCGCGCCGGAAGACATGGCGCAGATCTACATTGAGCACTGCGACTTCGTCGCACTCGGCCGGTTCTCAGCGATAACCGTCATCGACTACGAAAAAAGATCACCCAGCAACGTGAAGGCGTTGTTCGCGACCGACGAAGTGCTGCTCGGTCCCGAGTTGGCAGGCGTCAGGGTCAGCGTTGCAGGAGGCATGCTTGTGCAACCGGGAGAATCGGTGAGTCGCAATACAGCCAAGAATGTCTATAACGACGATGCGGTGGTCCAAATTGACCTGACTAGTGCCATCATTGAGGATTTGCGCGATCTGCATCGAAACGGAGCACGCCTGACGGACGAACGGCTCGCGACCCTTGAAGAGAAGGTCGGCAAGCTACGGCGCCCGCGGCCGGGACGGATTGATCGGCGTACCGAGTTGACAATCGGACACCGGAACATCGCTATAGGCTGGGGCACCACGTTCTACCAGGAAGGCGGCGCTGTGAGCCCCAACACCCGATTCCTGTTGGGCCTTGACGTGACCCAACACGACGGGCCCGCATATGAACAATTGTCATATAGCTACATGCTGCTGCATTGGGGGGACTACGCCGAGTCGGTCGCAGGAGCCATTCGGGCCGCTAACCAGTAGAGCAGTCGCAGGCGCTCCCGGCTCCAAGGCGAAGTATCGGCTGCTCTCTAGCCCCGGTTGACGGCCTTCGGTTTCCGACGCCGAGGAGGCATGCAGGTCGCCATGCTCGCGGACGGGGACACCTTGTCACACCTTGGCGCAAGCCTATGAGGCCGGGAAGCGCTTCAGGACCATCCAGACCGGCAGCTGCGAGCTGGTGTTCGATCACAATCGACCGCAACGCTGGCGGCCGGGTCGCCGAGGTCCGCGAAGGCCAACATCGCAGGCAATAACTGAAGCTACACGCACCGTGACGGCGGGCGGCTTGGTGCGGCAACGGACTCTGACCGTGGACGACGCGGTGTCCGAGACCACCACGATGCAGTCCTACACCTACGACGCGGACGGGCGCTTGACCGGCGTCGCCGGCAGCGCTGACGCGACCGTGACCTACGTCCGGGACCAAGTGCATGTCACAGATGCTATCAACGGCGTGAAATTGGACTAGAGCCACCGGTTTGAAGTTGTAGTCTTTCTCGGGGCCGCCGAAGTAGTTTCGATTCTGCGGTTTGGACAACCAGCGCGCCTGGCTCACCGCCTTGCTCGCCTTGCGGCATGCTGGCGCCGTGCAGTACTGCAGCATGAGCGGGAACTCGTCCCACAGCATCAGGATGAGCCTTTCGTCGGCGATGTCGATCAGATCGTCGAATGCCTGGGAGAGAAGTACCTGCCAGGTGCCGGCGCCCGTGGCCAAGTCGACACCGCCGATTTTTTCCGGGAGCAGGGAAGACCATTTGGCGACGTGGGCCCTGAGGCCCGGCACGGTGCTCAGGAACTGGTGAACCGTGGCGTAGATCGAGCGGATGAGTTCCGCGGTCGAGTGAACGGATTCGAGATCCTGGTATAAGGGCAGGAAACCGCTCCGGCATTCGTCGCGCATCTTCAGCACGATGTGGGTCTTGCCGATGCGTCGCTCGGCGGAGATTACGAGCCCCTGTCGCTCCAGAACACGCCAATACCTGGCAATTTCGTTGTCTCGGCCCACCACATCGCTGGTGTTCAGGCGACCGCCGGGGTTGATTTGCATGGCACGGTCCTCCTGGGCGGTAATCATACGTGAGTTTTGACGTACGTCAATATCGGCGTATGATTCCTGAGTTGGGAAAGGCGCGGCGTCGGCTGGTGTCGGGATTGTATTGATCGGGCATCGAATACGGGGGCCTGCAGGGGGCAGGTGGTCCGGTGCGGTAATCGTTCTTCCGGGCGCCGAGGCGAGAACTGCTAGAGATACAGCACGGATAACGCCCAAGTCAGCGTAACGAGCATCAATACGATCAGCGGCACACCGACCCGCACGAAATCCACGAAGCGGTAGTTGCCGGCGCTCATGACCAGCAGGTTGGTCTGGTAGGCCATCGGTGTCGCATAGCTCAGATTGGCGCCGAACAGCACCGCGAGCACGAAGGGTTCCGGTGGCAGGCCGAACTGGTGCGCGATACCGATGGCGATGGGTGTGCCGATCACCGCGGCAGCGTTATTGGAGACGATGTTGGTCAGCACCGCCAGCAGCAGCAGCCCGCCCACGATCATCGTCGGACTGGCGCCGTGCATCGCGAACAGGAACAGCTCCGTGATGTACTGGGTGGCGCCGGTCTCGGTCAGGGCGCGCGACGAGGCCGAAGCGTCACAACCGCGAGCACCACCATTGCGCACCGGGCATCCCGACACCTCAAGCCAGCACAGGCTCTTCTTCTACAGAACGACCGCCTGATGGCCTCTTGTGACGGCAACCCTGAAAAACCGGTGCGCGCGGCGTTCTACCTCTTCGCAACCATCGAAATCCCAGTCTGCGCCCGTGGGCACAGGCTCCAATCGAGCCCCTCGATCTCCAATCGTACTTGCCTCCAAGCACATTTCGGATGGTTATTCTTCCTATGCGCTGCGGCGAGTTGATACAGACTCGGGGCGCTTGCGGACCGCGCTCGGAGCGGGGCCGGCACGTTGACATCTATCCGGCGCACTCTACGATGCTTGCCGGTGCAAACCGGATACGGCGAATGAAGCTTGATACGCAACGGATGCTTGCCCGCATCGGGGACGGCGTCGGCTGGATGACTTTCAACAACCCGGCGCGGCACAACGCCCTGTCCCTGGAGATGTGGAAGGGCATCGGCGACATCCTCGAGGCCTGGTCCACGGACGACCGTGTGCGCGTCGTGGTCATGCGCGGCGCCGGCGGCAAGGCATTTGTTTCCGGAGCCGACATCTCCGAGTTCGACAGCAAGCGGGCCAGTGCCGCCCAGAAAGAGGAGTACGACGCCATTGCCGGGCGGGCGAACCGCTGGCTCGCCGTCTTCGAAAAACCGATGGTCGCCCTGATCGAAGGCTATTGCGTCGGCGGCGGCCTGGCGACTGCGCTGGCCGCCGACATTCGCTTCGCCACACCCGACTCCCGATTCGGGATACCCGCCGCCAAGTTGGGCCTCGGTTACGACTACCCGGGGCTCGCCAAGCTGGCGCGGCTGGTCGGGCCTTCCCGGGCTCGTGACATCCTGTTCACCGGCCGGCTCATGGACGCGGAAGAAGCCAGGAGCATCGGGCTCGTCAACTTCATTGCCAGCCGTGATGACATCGAGGCGCAAACCATCGCCTACACGGGCACCGTAGCCGCCAACGCGCCACTCACCGTCAAGGCAGCCAAGGCAGCCTTGAACACCTGGGAGAGCGGCGCGAACAGCGACGACCTCGAGCGCGTCAAGCGGCTGGTCGACGCCTGTTTCGACAGCGAGGATTACAAGGAGGGGCGGCGCGCCTTCATGGAGAAACGAACGCCGCGCTTCGAGGGAAAATAGTCTTTCCCGGCATCCAGCGTGGTTGACTATCCGTACGATGGACAGTGTACAAGCACTGGATCACGGTTCGCGCCCCATGCAGTTGTCGTAGAACGTCGTGGTGGCGGGCCAGTCTGCAAACAAGCCGACAACGCCGACCCGTTCCTTGAGCGCGTGCAGTATGCGGAAAACGTCTCCGTCGTGGCCGATGCCACCCGTCACGGATCCATAGTAGAACCCGCCCCGGTTCGGTAACACGTCCTCGGCGATGCGGCCCGAGCGCTCCAGGGTCCAGGAGACGATGCGCAGCCCCGCGGCGCGGGCGCGCAGGGCGTACTCGGACGCCTCGATGTCGCGGCCGTTCTCGCCGAGCCGGAGCAGCGTTGCGACCGGAGGTGCAATCGTTTTGACTCCGGCCGAGCGGAGCTTCTCGAATTCGGTCGCCGGTGGAGGACTCCTTTGCATATCGCGGGGGTCGCGGCTGTCCAGCCATATGGCATTGGCGCCATACGCCGGGGTTTTGTCGATCCAGTACAATACATCGTTCAGGTCGAAGGACTGAGGCAGCACGTCCGCAGCAGGCGTCTCGGCGCGCACATATTCATCGATCAGCAGTTGCGCGAATCGCTCCTGCGTAAAGCCGTGGAACGGCATGGCTACTTCCGGGCTTTTGAGCTCCGGCGTCATGCGCACGCCAAGCAACCGGAAGAGTTCGATACTCTCGGCATGGGTCAGCAGCGTGCCACCGGTAGCGTAGAGGTCGGTCCGAAAGTCCGGCGTTCCGCCGAGGTACTCGGCAACGGTGCGGGCATCCGCATTCGCCGCATCCATCTTGCCGGCCAGGGTCTTGAATTCGGCCAGCGTGACATCGCTGGTGCAGCAGCGTGCTGTCGCGGGTTCGGTTCTCGCGCCACTGACCGAATCGAACTGCGCGGGAACAAAAGGCATCGCACACTTCCCCGCCAGCGGCGTCGCCAGAATGTTCGTGGTGGTATGCAGATCGCATTGGGAATGGCGGCAGACCAGCGCCTTGTCCCTGGTGAAGGTTACGTCGCATTCCAGGATGCCGGCCCCCATGCGCGCCGCGGCCTCGTAGCTTTCCCGGGTATGTTCCGGGAATTGCAGAGGCGCTCCCCGGTGGCCGATGGAAAAGCCGGTGGCCCTGTACTCCCGGATCTCCCTGGCACAGGCTCGCAATTGCCGCTTGAGCGCCGAATCGTCCATTCGCTCGACCAGGTAGAACGGACGCGGACCGAGTTGAACGGTAGTTCCGAATACCGGCGATACACAGCCAGCCAACAACAGCCAAAGAATGAGTCGAGTCGTCATGTCCGGTTTGTCGCAATATCTCGCCCCGCCATTGTATTTGACGCCTGAACAGGCTTAAACACTCGCCACGGGCACAGCATATTCGAACGACAGGCACATTCTTTGCTCGTTCCCAGGGTGGAAATTCTTCCTGGGTAGACCATGCCAACAGGTGTCATTCCCGTTCTCGAGGTAAGACCCGCGCGAGTCGAACGTTACGAACACTAACCCGCATCGCTCACCAACTTTCGTCGCGAGGGCGTCGAGGCGCCGTGTAAGCGTGGTCGCGCGGACCGCTTACGCGAGTGCATCGGCGTCCGCAGCAGGAAGTTGGTGAGCGATGCGGGCTGGGTGTCGGAAGCTGCGGACGCCGCAAGCAAGGACGGAGGCACATTCATCGTCGACGTCAAGGAACGCGAAGTACTTGCCTGTCCCGCGGAGCCGCGGCGTATCGTGGATGGATGTGCCGCCTCTCCCGGGGAGTGTTAGCATTGCCCGGCCTCGACAGGACTCGAACGACCCCTCTCCACGTGCGGGGAACCATGAATCATGACCAAACCACGTACCGTCACCGCCTGTGTGCTGATCATCGGCAACGAAATCCTGTCCGGCCGCACGCAGGACACCAACCTGAACCACATGGCCGCCACACTCGGCGATTGGGGCATTCAGGTTCGGGAAGCGCGGGTAATCCCCGATATCGAGACGGAAATCGTCAGCGCGGTGAATGAGATGCGACGGAAATACGACTATGTATTCACCACCGGCGGCATCGGCCCGACCCACGATGACATTACCGCGGCATCGATCGCCAAGGCTTTCGGCGTGCCGCTGGTGACCAACCCCGTCATCGAAGCGCGCATACTCAGCCGCAAGGCTGCGCGGGAAGTAACGGCCTCCCGCCTGCGCATGGCCCTGATACCCGAAGGCGCATTCCTGGTGGAAAACATCACCGGCGGACCCCAGGGATTCTGCATCGGGAACGTCTACGTCATGGCCGGAATCCCCGCCGTCATGCGAGCCATGCTGGCCTCCCTCGAGGGCAAGCTGGACGCCGGGCTGCCGGTCAGAAGCAGAACGGTGACGGCCTATGTCGGCGAAAGCACCATCGCCGCGGCATTGACCCGCATCCAGGACGATTTTCCCGATGTCGACCTCGGCAGCTACCCGTTTTTCCGCGAGGACCGTTACGGCACTTCCCTGGTCATGCGCGGGGTGGAGGAAGAAGACCTCGACGGCATGCTGGAAGCGGTGAAGCAGGCCATCATCGACGCTGGCGAAACACCGCAGGACGTACAGTACGGTTGATTCCGCCGTGAAGCCCATGTTGTACCAGGCTCGCCCTGCCCGCCCAGCCGGCTTGACACGGAAGCTCGGGTCCAGACCCAGCCCGTATCGCTCACCAACTTCCTGCTGCGGACGCCGATACACTCGTCCTGAGCGGCGGTACTCCTTCCGCGCGCCTCGACGCCCTCGCGACGAAAGTTGGTGAGCCATGCTGGCTAACACTGGCTTGTCGAGTCACAGGAAACCGTTCCTGTTCCGCGCACGCCCGAGAATCGGCCGGCCGAACAAGCGTCCAACCCGTTCTCACCCGCATTTCGGCTGCCGTCGATTCATCGACCGGTTGGCGGCCGCCTGCGCGCTGACCCTGCTGTCCGGCGCGGCCCCGGCGTTTCCGGACAAGCTGGCCGACTACGGCCCGTTGCCCGAAAAGAAGGCCCTTGCGGCGGCACAGGGCTCACCGCAAATCTACGGCGTCGCCCATTCGCAAGCTCGGAACCTCCTTGCCGGCCAGCTTGCGCTCAATGTCTGCGAGCGGAAACGCACCGCAACCAGCGCACCCTGTGAATTGATCCGCCTCAACGACCGGCAGATCACCACCGCCCGGGAACTGCGCGATGGGCTGCCCGCGGGTTCGCGGCCGCTGTATCTTTGGCGCTATACCTCCCCCAACGCCACGGTCTTCCTCGCGGGATCCGTCCACTTCCTGAAGGAGACGCTCTATCCCCTTCCGGAACCCTTCGAGGCGGCGTTCCGCCAGTCGGACACGCTGGTCGTCGAGGTTGATCTTTCAGCGTTGCCCGCCGCCGAGTTGCAGGCCAGAACGCTGGCGGCCGGCCGGTTGCCCAAGGGGCAAACCCTGGCGGCAGTGCTGCCCCCGGAGCTGTACGACCGCCTCTCACACCGGCTTGCGAGCGACGGCATGGACATCGGCCTGTTTCAATCGCTGAAACCGGCCATGGTCATGAACCAGCTCGCCGTGTTCGGGCTGATGGCCCTGGGCTACAGCCCGCAATTCGGTCTGGAACAGTATTTCACCGCCAGAAGCGGGCACCGGGCCATCCTGGAGCTCGAAAGCATCGATGCCCAACTCGAGCTGTTGTTCGGTCAGTCCATGGCCATGCAGGTTCAACTCCTCAAGGACACGTTGGACCAGGAGGCGCAATTGGAGCCGCTGCTTGCCGGCATGCTCGGCGCCTGGCTTGCGGGCGCGGACGATGAGTTTCTTAAGCTCTTCGTACAGCAGGCAGGCGACTCCGAACTGGCGCGGGAATTCAACCGTAAACTTCTCGACAACCGAAACGCCGGCATGGCCGAAAAGATCGTGGGGTACCTGACCGGAAAGGGAACCTACTTCGTGCTGGTGGGCGCCGCGCATTTCATCGGCGACAACGGCATCGTCGGCCTGCTGGCACGCCAGGGCGTACACGGCAGCCGGATGCTGTCCGACACAGAACTGTAGCGCGTTGAGACCAGGCGAATCCGATCCACTCCAGGGGAGACAGGCATGAATATCGACGGAAAGAAGGCGCTGGTGTTCGGCGGGACCTCCGGCATCGGGCTGGCCACGGTGATTCGCCTGACCGAGGGCGGCGCCGAGGTCACCGCGTTCGGCCGCAGCGCCGGCAACATCGAGGCCGCAAGGCGGGAGGCGCCCGGTTCGGTGCGGTTCCAGCAGGCGGACGTGCTCGACCGAAGCGCGCTTGCCGGGACGTTCGCGGCCAATGCGCCTTTCGACATCCTGGTCAATGCGGCAACCGGCGGCGAGCGCGCTGTCGGACCGTTCCTGAGCATGGACCTGGACGGCTTCCAGGGCTCGTTCCGCAAGCTTTGGGGCTATGCGAACACGGTTCGATTCGGCGCGGAGCACATGAGCGAGGACGGTACCATCGTGCTGGTCAGCGGTTTTCCGGCCCGGCGCCCGCGGCCCGGCTACATCGCGATCGGAACCGTGGGCAACGCCGTGGAAGGCTTTGTGCGCGGTGTCGCCGCCGAACTGGCGCCGCGGCGAATCAATATCGTATCGCCGGGCATCATCGATACCCCGATGTTCGCCATGAGCGGCGAGGCGCGCTCGGCGTTTTTCGAGAACCAGACGGCAAAACACCTCATCCCCCGGGCCGGTACGGCAGACGAGGTGGCCGAGGCCATCCTGTTCGTCATCGGCAACGATTTCGTCACGGGCACCACCGTGGATGTGGACGGCGGGGTGCTGCTGACCTGACCCGGTCAACTCACCTGGGCGCTTACAGCCCCGTCTTGCCCGCCTCCCTGATCATGGGCCGGTACTCATCGAAAGCCGGCGTATTTACCGATGAGCCCGTCGTCGTGCCGGCATCGGTGGTCAGCGTATGCCCGCTGGTATAGCCCGACTCGTCGCTCGCAAGCCAGAGGGCGGCATTGGCGACATCCTCGGCGAGCCCGGGACGGCCCTTCAGCGGAGACGCCTGGGCCAGGGTCTCCTTGGTGGCCTCGATACCTGCCGGATCGCCGGTTAGGACATTGGCCACCATCGGCGTCGCCATGCCCGCCGGCGAAATGCAGTTGACGCGGATGCCGAAGCGGCAAAGTTCCGCGGCCGCGCTCCTGGTGAGCCCGATCACGCCGTGCTTGGCCACCGTATAGGTGTGCGGGCCAAGGCCGCCGAGGATGCCCGCCGTGCTCGACATGCTGACGATCGAACCGGACCCTTGCGGCTTCATGACCCGCGCCGCGTGCTTGACGCCGTAGAAGACGCCGTTCAGGAGGATATCCAGCGTAGCCTTCCACTCGGCCGTGGGCGTCGTATCGATCGGCCCGACCGCGCCGACGATGCCCGCGTTGTTGTACATGATATCCAGGCGCCCGAAGGCGTTCACGGCCGTGTCCACGAGCTTGGCGACATCCTCTTCCGAGGTGACATCGCAGCGCACGAACACCGCCGCGTCGCCGAGTGACGCGGCCGCCGCCCTGCCCGCCTCGTCCTGGATGTCACCCAGCGCCACCCGGCAGCCTTCGCTGACGAACAGCCGCGCCGCCGTTTCACCGAAACCGCTCGCCGAACCGGTGATGGCGGCGACCTTGCCTTCGAGTCTTAAGCCCATGGATGTCTCCTTCAATTGCTATCGGCCGCTATATTCTGGCATCCGTTTCAAAAGTCAATCCGCGCGCAACGGTCGCAGAAATATTGCGCCGTTGAGATTGACGTCCATGACCCGGCGAAAGTCCTCGACCGGTTGCTCCATCAGTGAACCTACCCGGAGAATACCGGCGTTGTCGATCAGGAGTTTCGGCGGTTCGCCAAGGCGCTCCACCGCGGCCTGAACCTGCTCCGGGTCGGTGACGTCCGCCCCAAGCGCAACGCCGCCGACCGGCCCCGCGACCGCTTGCGCTTCATCGAGGCTGAGATCCAGCACACCGACCCGGTAACCGCGGCGCGCCGCGTGATCGGCCATGCAGGCGCCAAGACCGTGGGCCGCGCCCGTTATCGGCGCAGTAGCCAAAGGTGGCTCTTCCCTGTCCTGAAACCGGGCTCCAACCTATGAATCGGCCCCTGCCTGGACCTACGACCTCCGGGGCAGGCTGGTCGGCGTCTACGGCGCTCAATCCTTCGGCGATGTGGATCGGGCGACACGGCCGCTGACCGAACTCCATTGCGAGCAGCGCATTGCCGCCCACCGATATTCGGGGACCGTGGACGATGCCGGCCTCGACCGCATCGCGCAGGTAGGTCGATGCCGGTCTGGAACAGGCTGTCCGGGTCGAGAATGCCGGTGACGCCCGCGCGATAGACCTTCTGGAGGTTGCGCGCCGCGACGATTGCGGACAGTCCCTCGCGGCGATGGAAAAACAGTTCGTCGTTGGAGCTGGGTTCGTCGAAGCTGATATGGCAGTGCGCATCGATCAGGCCCGGCATCACGGTCCTGCCCGTTGCATCGATGCGCTCCATGTCCCCGTTCGCCGGAGCATCGCCCGCACCTACCGAGACGATGCGTTCGCCGGAGCATCGCCCGCACCTACCGAGACGATGCGTTCGCCGGCGACGGCGACATGGCCTGTCTTCGGCGCGTTGCCCAGGCCGTCGATGATGCGGCCGTTCTCGATGATCAGGGTCGGCTGGTCGGGCGTCATGATTCGGGCCTCCACGAGTCCCGGAGCGTCACGACGCGATTGTAAGTCCCCGGCAGCCCGCTGTCCCGGCAGAAATAACCGACGCGCTCGAACTGGAATCGCTCTTCGCCGCTCCCGGCGACGGCGGGCTCCACGAAGCCCTGCACGGTAACCAGCGAGTCTGGGTTCAGATCCTCCATGAAGGAGGCGGCGCGGGGGGCCGGCACCCGGCACAACCGGTCATACAACCGGATCTCCGCCGGTACCGCGGCATTGGCGGCCACCCAGTGGATGACCCCCGCCGGCTTGATACCGCTGGCGTCGCTGCCGCTCTTCGACTCCGGAACGTAGCTGCACAGCAGTTCCGTCACTTCCCCGTCGGCATCCGTGACCACCTCGTCGCAGCGCAGGATGTACGCATAGCGCAGGCGCACATGGGCGCCGGGCGAGAAACGCTTCCACTTGCGCGGCGGCGCAAACGAAAAATCCTCCCGCTCGATATAAAGCTCCGGGCCGAACGGCAGGGTGCGCGAGCCCAACTCCGGCCGGCGCGGGTGCCAGGGGCCTGCCAGGGCTTCGCCGGAACCCTCGTAGTTGGTGAGCCGCACCTTCAGCGGCCGGAGCACGCTCATCCCCCGTGGCGCCGCAGTCTCCAGGTCCCGCCGGATGCAGAACTCCAGCAGTTCGATTTTCTGCCGGCTGTCTTGCCTGGTGACGCCGGCCCGGCGGCAGAACTCGCGAATCGCCGCCGGTGGAACGCCGCGCCGGCGCAGCCCCGCCAGGGTGGGCATGCGGGGGTCGTCCCAGCCGTCGACCTCGCCCTCTTCCACCAGCCGCTGCAACAGGCGCTTGCTCATGACGGTGTATTCGAGCCCGAGCCTCGCGAACTCG
The DNA here is from genome assembly GCA_965220425.1 of Candidatus Azophilus sp. GTDB lineage: Bacteria > Pseudomonadota > Gammaproteobacteria > Pseudomonadales > Azotimanducaceae > Azophilus. The sequence continues at coordinate 3,801,395 of OZ244830.1, forward strand.
ATCTGGGGTGGATGGAAGTCGATGCTGATGTTATCGAGCACCCAGTCGTAGAGGGGGCGGTGGTCCTCGAATTCCAGGGTGCACAACGAGTGCGTGACGCCTTCCAGGGCATCGCAGATGCAATGCGTGAAGTCGTAGGTGGGGTAGATTACCCATCGATCGCCGGTGCGCTGATGCGCCGAGTGCCGAATGCGGTACAGCACCGGGTCGCGCATGTTGACATTGGCGGAGGCCATGTCGATTCTGGCGCGCAGCACATGGGCGCCGTCGGGAAACTCCCCCTGGCGCATCCGTTCCAGCAGGTCCAGGTTCTCCGCGATTGGCCGATCCTGATAGGGGCTGTCGGTTCCCGGTTCGGTCAGGGTACCCCGCATCGAGCGAATCTCCTGCCGGGTCAGGCTGCACACATAGGCCTTGCCGTTCGTCACAAGTTCCACCGCCGCGTCGTAGAGCTGCTGGAAGTAGTCCGAGGCGAACGTCAGCCGGTCTTCCCAGCCGAAGCCGAGCCAGGCCAGGTCGCGCTGAATGGCTTCGACATAATCCTCGCTCTCCTTGAGCGGGTTGGTGTCGTCGAAGCGCAGGTAGGTGTGGCCGCCGTACTCCCGGGCCACACCGAAATTCAGGCAGATGCTCTTGGCGTGCCCGATGTGCAGGTAGCCGTTCGGCTCCGGCGGGAAGCGCGTGACCACGCCGTTCTCGACGATGCCCTCGGCGATATCGCGCTCGATGCGCCGGCGAATGAAATCCGTGCCTGCTTCAGTCATGACAAATGCCCGCGCTCTCTGTTCCTTCGCTGGTGAACCCACAAAAGCATAACCTCTTTTCACCCACTACAATGCGGTACGTCCCTACCGATACGGAGCACGCTTGCTCATTCGCGTTTTCCTGGGAGTGCTGGCGCTGTTGTCGGCCGGCCTGTACGTCCTTTGGCTCGATGCGGCCCAGCCTGCGGAGATTCGGAGCGCAGCCCGGTTGTCGGGAGAGCGCTGGTATCGCCTGCTGATGCAGGGCGAGCACATCGGCTATGTCCACACCCGTTCCTGGCGCGGCCCCCGGGGAGACTGGCGCTTTGAAACCCTGACGCACTTCTCGCTGAACGGAGAAGCTCCGGTGAGCATCAGCGACCGGCTGGAGTTTCAGGCCGCACCGCCCTACGCCCTGAGTTCTGCCGAGCACTGGAGCCGCCGCGGCGGCGCCGATCCCGAAGGCGTCATCGTCGAATCCGACGGGGAAGCGACAACCAACACCTTCGTTCGCGGCGCGGAGATGGATTTCCGTCCAGCCGACTGGAATTACAGGCTGCGCGACTACGTGGGCCTCGAAGTCTGGCTCGCTCGGGACCGGCCCCGCGAGGGAGACCGGTTTACCGCCAGGATGCCCGATTTCGACCGGGGCGAGCCCGTCAATCGGACATTCCGCATCGTCGGGGAGAACTCCACCGGCTACCTCGTGGAAAGCCCGGCCCCGTTGCGCGCAACCACCATTCAGCTCAACCGTCGATTCGTTCCCGTAGAACTGTCCATGGCGGGGATTTTCGTCGTGGCACGCGCGACCCGCAGCGATGCGCTCGCCGCACGCACGCCGCTGCACCTCACCGACTTCCGCATTCCCCTGGACCGGCGCCTGGAGAACCTGGAAGACATCGAGCGCCTGCGGCTGGCCGGCGGCCGCGGGCTCGACTTGAGCCGAATCTGGCCGCAAGCGCGCCGCGCCGCCGGTGGGTGGCGGCTGGAATTTTCGGCGAACCCCATTTCCAGCCGCGATAACCCGTCTTCCGCATTGGCCGAAACCTTGCGTTATCCCATCGCCCATCCCCAAGTGACGCGCCTCGCCCGGCAAGCGGTCGGCGACAGCGAGGATAGGGAAGAATCGCTGGCTCGCCTGGTCGGGTTCGTCCACGAATTCATCGCCTACCGCCCGCGAGGGCCGCAACGGACGGTGCTGGAAACGATCGCCGAGCGTAGCGGCGACTGTACGGAATACGCAGACCTCCTTACCGCCATGGCCCGCTCCGCCGGCTTGCCGGCGCGAACGGTGATGGGATTGGCCTATAGCGAGAGCGCTCAGGCCGCACTGGCATTCCATGCCTGGAACGAAGTCTCGGTGAACGGCGCCTGGCTGGCCGTCGACCCCACCTGGAATCAATTGCGCGCCGATGCCACGCACATCCCCCTGCCCGACAACCAGGCCGCCCTCTTGCAGTCGATGCAGGGCCGGAACCCGCTTGCGTTCACGATCGAGGCGGTCCGCTATTCCGAGGAAACCTGACCGGGCGCGTCTGACGGATTATCGCCTACCGAAGAACCGCCCGTTGCAAGCACCCGAACACCGGCATCGCAACTGCGGCCCGCGAAATCGCGGGGCGCCCCGGCCCGCATCGCGCACCCGCTTCTTGCCGCGGACGCCGAGGCGCTTGCCCCCGCGACGAAAGTCGGTCGGCGATGCGGGCTACAGGACCGCCTCGAACAACTCCAGTTCCGGATGCCCCAGATAAGTGCCCTTGGGCGCGCTCGCCTGGGCGTGCGCCCTGCGGAAATTCTCGGATTGGGTCCAGGCTTCGAAGGCTTCGCCCGACTCCCAGGTGGAGTGGGAGGCGTACAGGACATGGTCCTCGCGCACCGGCCCCTTCAGCAGGGAAAACGACTTGAAGCCGGGAACTTCCGACAGGTAGGAACCCCGCTGCCGCCAGACCCGCTCGAATCCTTCCTCGAAGCCCTGGGCGATCTTGAATCGGTTCATTGCAATGAACATCTATACCTCCGATTGACTGTTCATTCGGTGTGGCCGGCGCGCTGTCGAAGGCCGCTCATGCATCGCCGGACCACCAGGGCTGCCGAAATCGGTGTCCGGGCGTTTCAGACGGAAATGGCGCGCACGCCGGTCGTTGAACGTGGCTGTTTCGAGCCGGCGCATATTCCGCTCAAGTCTCTCCGCGCAAACCTTCACCGGCCGTCCAGGGCGGCCGCAGATACACCTGGTTGACGAGATACGGATCCGGACGATCCGCCAGCCGGCGCAACAGCAGTCCGCGGGGTTCCCGAAGCGGCACGCCGCCCCGGCGGTACTTCTCGATCAGTCCGGACATTTCGCGTCGCGCGCCGCTGTCCAGAAGGCGGCTCAGATAACCTTGCAGATGCGATAGCACATTGGCATGGCCACCCCGGGTGGCGGGTTTGCTCAAGCCTTCCATCAAACATTCCAGGAAACGCTCGGCCGTGCCGGACAACCCCGTCCCCGCTCTCCCCGGCCGTTGCGCGGAAGGCTCGGCTCGCCACCCGTGCCCTTCCGGATTACCCAGCAACAGGCCTGCCCGCCGGTAGTGCCGGACGCTGTGGGCCATGAGCAGATACTGGTAGCGGCTGTGAAATTCCATCAGACGGGCCGGCGTCAGTCCTGCGTCGCAAAGCCGGCGCCAGTGGGCATAGGCGAATACCCGGGCGAGAAAACTCTCGCGAATCTCCGCTTCGAACAGCCGTCCGTTCTCCTCCATCGGCAGCCGGGGATGCCGGTCGGACAACTCGCGCGCGTAGGCGCCGCGACCGGTGCGGCGGACGGGCCCGCCGCCGTCGGCGCCGTGCACGGGTACGGAATACAACCCGCAACTCGGCGACCGCTCCATGAAAACGTACCCGTACACACGGCGCAGTTGCCCGGAGCGGGAGCGGGCATACGCCTCGAGTTCCGCGGTCACATCGACGCTCGGATCCCGGACACCCAGCACCCGGGGAACATCCCCATCGCCAACCAGTTGAATCGGCGGCCTGGGGACAGGCATGCCGATGCCGACCTCCGGACAGATCGGCACGTAGGAAAGGACGCCGTCCAACGCTTCATGAGGAAACGATGACCAGGCATCGCTGCCGTCGTAACGTACCGCGGCGCCCGTGAGGCACTCGCTGATCGCGACCGGCAGCGGTGGAACCGGCTGAGACGGAATTTCGACGGACGTGGGTTTCACCTGGGCGTGGCGACGAAGTCCCAGACCCTGTCGGCGCCGAGCGCCGCAATACGCGCTGCCAGCCGCGTCTGCCAGTACACCTCGCCGCCGAATTCTTCCCGCCATGTCCAGAGGCGGCGCGTGAAACGGTGCAGTCATTCCCTGGACGATCCGGCTGGCTGGAGAGGAAGCCAACTCTAATTGCAGGGTCCGGTTGAACGCAACGTTGACTGGTGTCTGGCGCGCGGACAGTTTTGGCCGTCATGCGCGCAATTCCGCACTCGACGTTGCAAGTTGCGGGGAGGGCGAGTGCATCGGCGTCCGCAGCAGGAAGTCGGTGAGCGATGCGGGCCAGGCTGCGATGCAGGAGGCGCGACTCACCAGGAACCACAAGGAGCTGCTGCTGTATTTCTGCTCCCTGATCCTCGATCCGGAAGGTCACCGCAAATGGGCCGAGAGCGTCAGGGACAAGCTAACCCGCATATCTCACCAAGTCGCTTGTTGAGTCACTGAATGTCATTGCGTTTCAATCAGGTACCTTCGCTTTTTAGAGGTTCTGCCGGGCACAGACTGCGCTGGCCGCGCCCTCGCTGGTCTTTTGCCCGCGTGCGCGCACATGCTCGCTCCACCATAGGCGGGGCTATGCTTTAAGCTCGCGAGCACGCGCACGGAGCCCTCAGCCGGGGAGCGCGAGGGGCTTGCCTCTCGCATGTGGACCAGAAAATCCTGCGCGATCATCGCGGCCCTTGGTGAGATATGCGGGCTAACCAGCCGGGAACGGGAAAGACCGGGCCTCACGCCCCGATTACGTTGACCAGCACTTCCCGGTTATCCCGGTGATGCCGGTGCTCCCACAGGAAAATGCCCTGCCAGGTACCCAGGGCCAGTTCGCCGCCCACCAGGGGAATCGACAGACTGGTGGCGGTCAGTGCCGACTTGATATGGGCCGGCATGTCGTCCGGCCCCTCGGTCGTATGGGTATAGAGGGTGTCGAGCTCGGGCACCAGACGATTGAGCCAGCGTTCCAGATCTTCGCTGACGCTGGGATCCGCATTTTCCTGTATGAGCAGGCTCGCCGACGTATGCCGGATGAACAGCGTCACCAGTCCCTCCGTCACGCCACATCCGCGCACCGTTTCCGTCACTTCCCGCGTGATTTCACGCAGACCCTGCCGGCCGGCGCTTACGGTCAGCTTCAAATTCATTCGGTCTGGCCCTTCGGTGTCGTTCCATTTCACAGAATACCGTAGCGCCGGGCGCAATTCCCGTGATCTGTCCGAATACGCCTTATCCGCATCGCTCACCGACTTCCTGCTGCGGACGCCGATGCGCTCGCGACGAAAATTGGTGAGCGATGCGGGCCAAGGCCTGTTAACGCTATCTGCGTGGGCTCTGCCGAGAGCCGTTTTTTCGTCCAGCAAGGCGGAGCGAGTGTAGTGTGGTCACTCCACATGAGCGAGCGACAACGCTGCTGGCGGAACAACGGACTCGGCCCTCCGGGTTGGGCCTGAAACAGCGCCACTCTGTGATGCTCTTCGTTTATTTGGCTGGGCCAAACCGCACTCCTCGCGCCTTGATTGGCGCTGTTTCAGACCCAACAGAGCCCACGCAGATAGCGTTAACAGGCCCTAGTCGAGTTCCATTGGAGCACCGGGTCAGGGCACACCGTACAGGCGTTCGTGGGCTTCCCGGAACAAGGCTTCGGCCGCGACGGCCTGTGCCAGGTCAGGCTCGTCCGGAGTGAGTTTCTCGCCGTCGTAGCGCCAGCCCAGCAAGCCGCCGCCACGCACCAGAGCGGTCATACGGTCTCGGCCCAGCAGGCCCACCTCGTGGTGCAGCTCAACCGGCACGGGCCCGTCGCCGGTCAACAGGTTGCGGCCGTAGAAGGGTTCTTCCGGCGTGATGCCGAGCAGGTCGAACAGGGTCACCGCCAGGCTCATGATGGAACCCTGGTGCTCGATAGTCGCCGGCGGCAGCTTGCCCGGGCTGTAGAGCACCAGCGGCACCCGGAAACCGCCCGCCGGTATCAGCGCCGGGCCTTCGTGCACCGGCCCGTGGTCCACCGCTACCACGAACAGCGTGTCTTCGAACCACGGGCGGCGCTCCGCCTCGTCGAAGAATTCGCCCAGCGCCCAGTCGGCGTAGGCGATCGCGTAGTCCCGCCGCCGCTGGTCCGGGGGAAAGTCGATGCGGCCGGCGGGAAAGTCGAAGGGACGGTGGTTGGAGACCGTCAGCGTGGTCAACATCACCCGCTCGAAGACTCCGCTGAGCCGGTCCATTTCTTCGAGAACCTTGTCGAACAGTATTTCGTCGGCCACCCCCCAACTGGTCTCGAACCAGCGGTCGTCGAAATCGAAGCGACTCAGCATCTCGTGATAGCCGATGCGGCGCCAATAGTCGTGGAAGCTGGTAAACCCCGGCCAGCCGCCGTAGACGAAGACGGTGCGAAAGCCGGCCCTGCCCAGTTCCCGCGGCAAGGAGGACATCTTCTCCAAACCCGGCTCGGTGGTGAACACCACGCCGGGCAAGGGCGGATACGCATTCAGAATGGCCTCGAGCCCCCGGATCGTGAAGCCTCCGGTCGCATAGACGGACTCGAACGACACCCCCCGCTCGGCGAGAGCGCTTATCTTCGGCAGGTAGCGCGCCCGTGCTTCCGGATTCCGCCAGAACTCACCGCCCAGTGACTCTTCGATGATCAGCATCACATGCCTGAAATCCTGCCCCGCGACCATCGACGATGGAATCCCTCCGCCGTCCGCGGCGTCCTCGCCCGGTTGCTCCCGGCGCTGACCGGCCGCGACCGCCCGAGCGACGGCGGGGTCTTCCGGATCCGGTTGCCAATAGAAGCCCCGCCAGACGCTCTGATCCACTCGCGCCGCCATCAGCATGCTCAGGTAGCCGTTGCTGCCGAGGTGGTGAATGTGCCTCGAATGGCCGGCGGCGCCCGGTGTGCCGAAACCCGCCACGACGGCCCCCAACAGGATCCATAGCGTGCAAACGGCCCGGTCCACAGCGGTGACGCGATCCGGCAGCCAGCGGCCTATCCACCGGGTGGCGAGCCAGATCAGGGCTAGAAAAGGTATGGCGAACAGCCCAACGTGGAACTGATCGTCGAGAAAAACGAGCACCTCGCGCGGGTATTCCACATAGTGGAGCACAAACCGATCGAAGCGGCTCTGGAACTCCAGCCAGTAGGTGTAATCGGCAATGAATTCGATGGCGATCAGGGCCAATACAGCGCCAAGCCACCAGCGCGCGAATCGCGCGCCGATCAGGAAGCCGACGCCCAGACAGCCGAGAACCAGGAACAGCGCCTGCAGATCGCTGACCAGGCCAAGAAGAATGGCGACGAGCCGATCGCCTGCGGGCTCCTCCTCCAGTCCGTAGGCAATGAACGATCGGAATGCCAGCCCGGGGCAGAACCAGAGACCCGCAAACCACAGCCAGAATGCCGCCGGTACACCTGCCCTGGCCCGCGAAACCGCGTCCGCGGAGGACTTACCGCCGTTCTTGCCCCATCTAGCCCGCATCGCTCACCAACTTCCTGCCGCGGACGCCGATGCATCGCGTAAGCGCCTCGACGCCCTCGCGACGAAAGTCGGTGAGCGATGCGGGCTGGTGGTCACGCGGCCTTCTCGGATACCCAAGACAAGAGCACCGGCAACAGGAACACCGTAAACAGCAACAATAGCGCAACCGCCACAGCCAGCAAGAGGCCGATGGAAGCCGTACCCTGGTGCGGCGAGAGCGACAGGGCAACGAAGGTGCCGGCCGTGGTCAGCGTACTCAGCAGCACGGCTCTCGGCGTGCTTGAATGCATGAGCCGGGGCACGTCGCCCTCGCCCCGGTAACGGTCGACGACATGGATGCCGTTGTCCACCCCAAGGCCGAATATCAGCGGCAAGACAAGGATATTCGCCATGTTCAGCGGCCTGTCGAAAACAACGCCGAGTGCGAGGGTGAAGATCACCGCCATGGCCAGCGGCACGAGTATCAGCACCGCGTAGCGAATGCTCTGAAACATCAGCAGCAGTACCAGGCCGATGGACGCCAGCGCGAATATCATGGCCTGAATGAAGCTTTCCATGACGATCTCGCCGACACCCCACTCAATCACCGGCCGGCCCGTGGCAACCGGCGCCAGATCCCGAACGCCTTCAATGAAGCGGCTGAGCGCATCCACGGGCGCCACGTTCTCCTCGGGCAGTACGATGGTCAGATGCTTGCCCTGTGGGTTGACCATCCGCTCGCGCACTTCCGCCGGCAGGTCCAGAGCGTCCACCGGACCAACCAGCACCGCCTGCCGGAGCCAGTCGAGTTCCTCGACGAGATTCTCCACCACACCGCGCTGCCACGCCAGCAAGCGCTCGGGCGGACCCGCCTCCAGGGCGAGGAGAGCCTCGCGCAATCCAGCGAAGCGGCCGTCCGTGTCGTATTCGTCGATAACCTGCTTCAGGCGCTCGACACCTGCCTGCAACTCACCGAGTGTGGGTTCGTCGAGCCGCCGCAAGGGTTCGATGGCGCTCCACAGGATCTCCTGGAGATCGGCGAGCGCCTCCAGCTTGTCGTGCTGGTCGTCCGGTACGTAGGCGGCAAGCGACACGACGGCGTCGACAACGGGCAGGCTCTCAAGGGTATCCACCTCGATGGGTGCATCGCTCAGGATGGACAGGGCGTAATCCGTCGCCCGCCCGTCCTCCTGCAACAGGCGCAGTGTCCGCATGGACTCGGAATCCGGATCCTTGAGCGCCAGTACGCTGTAGTCGAAACGGGCGTGGCTGGCAACGGCGATCGCAACGCAAAGCAGGAGAGACATCCACGTGAGTACCCGCGCGCGATGGGAGATCAGGTGTCTCACCAGGCGCTGGCTGGTCGGGACATCCATCGCATGGGGGCTGACCGGTCCACAGACCCGGTAGAAAGCGGGCAGAAGCGTGAAGGTCAGGAAACCCGCTATGGCCATTCCGCAGGCCGAGATCACCCCGAGGTCGGCCAGTGCCCGGTAGTCCGTCGGCCAGAATCCGAGGAAGCCCAGGGCCGTGGTGACCGTGCAGATGAAGATGGCGCCGCCGACACTGCGGGTCGCCGCCACCAGCGCGCGGGGAATGGCCACCAGTCCCGCGCCTACAGCTTCCTGATAACGCAGCGAGAAGTGAACGGCGAAGTCGACGCCGAGACCGAAGAACATCACCAGGAACACGATGGACAGCGTGTTGTACTCCCCGACCGCGATCATCGCGAAGGCGGACGTCCACACGATCCCCACGGCGAGCATGGCGAATGTGGCCAGAATGATCCTGACCGACCGCACCCCCACGATCAAAACCAGCACCAGCAGGATGACGGCCAGCAAACCCGTAATCTGCAAGCCGCCAACGGCTGCCTCGATCTCCTCGTGCGTGAGCGCTACCTCTCCCGTGATACCGACCCGCACTTCCGGCGGCGGGCCGGCTGCCGCAACGATTTCGCGCAAATCGCTCACCGCTTCCGCATTCGCCGCGGTCTCTCTGATATCGAGGTTGCTCTTGAGCAGTATGAGCCGGTAGTGGGTCTCGTCCTGCCCGAAGAACTCGTTTGTCCAGTAGATCGTGGGGTCGTCGCCGGCGACGACGGCAACGGCTGAGTCCCGCAGCCATTCGACGACATCGTCGAAGCCGCTCGGCGGGTCGTTCTCGATGCCGTCGGCAACCAGGTCCAGGATGCTTCTCAAGCTCGGGTCTTCGGCAACGCCGGTCAGCCAGGGCTGGGCCTCGGCGAGACGGTCCGTCATGTCGTCCAGTTCCTCTTCATCGAGATAGAGGAATGCATGGTCGCGGAAGAACGGATGGTTCTCGCCCGCAAAGACCGCCCGAAAACGGTCCGGCCGGCTGCGGATTTCAGCCTCGAGACGGCGGGCGGTATCCTCCACCTGTTTGAACGCGGTTCCGGACACCACCACGACAGCCGTCTTGACGTAGTCCGGAAAGGCGTCCTGAAAGCGGTCGAAGTCCGCCCGCCAGGGTGTTTCCTGGCGGATCAGTTCCTTGAGGTTCGAACTCATCTGGAACCGGTCGACCGCCACCCAGCCGAGGCCGGCGGTGGCGACCGTCAGCAGCGCGAGCGTCAGCCACGCGTGACCGGCAACCGAGGCGACCCACCGGGCCAGGCGTTCTATCACCCAGCGTTCGATCATTCGGCTGCGTCGAACTCATCGTCTTCGTCGAATTCATCGAAGAAGTCGTCGAACTCCTCCATGGGAGGATTGCCGTCGAAGATGAGAAACTTGCGGCGTTGCATGTAGGCTTCCCGGGTAAACACGTAGGCGTCGAGCGCCGCGGCATCCCGGGTATCGGTCAGCGCAAGCGCCGCGGCCCGGGCGCTGACCACATCGAGGCTACTGATGCCGAGATTGTGGAAGTCACCCAGAACCAGCCTGGGAAGGACGCCCCGCAGGACGAGCACCGGCAGGTCGCGAACGGTGGACGGGCCGGCGAGTGGAACGTAGACATAGCGGCTCTTTTTCCAGCCCCAGACCGCCAGCGTCTGACCGATGTCCTCGTCCTGGTGATAAAGACCAGCGGGCGTGGCGACATCGAACAGCCCGCCGAGCCCAATTGTGGTGTTGACGATGAAACGCAGCGAATCGATGGCGCCCCGTTTCGGCTTGCCCTGCAGAAAGCCGTTGGCGCTGCTGTCGAGACTTCTCAGGTTCTTGAAGAAATTGCTGACGCCGGTTTCCACCGGATCCGGGGCAATGCTCTGGTACCTCCGCGCAATCGGCGCCAGTGCGTGCCCGTCCACCGCCTCGGAGAACTCGTAGGACTGCCTGTTGAAACCTTCGTTCCGATCATAGACGCCATGGTCCGGTCCCTCCAGCGTCATGCAGGCTGTCTGGAATGCCAACAGCAAACCGGTCCAGGCAATCCTGCCCCCCATTCGCCCGCCCGTGGCCGTCCGTCGCGACGTAAGTCGGTGAGCGATGCGGGCTGGGCCGTTGTTCATGAAGCATCCCCTGCGTTGTCATCGCTCATCTCGGCGATGCTCTCCTTTATGTCGCGGATCAGCGCATCGTAGCCTTGCTGCTTGATGATGCTGTTGTAATCCGCCCTCCTCAGCGACAGGTCGCTGACGCCGTCCGCCACCACGTTGAATACCGAGCCGGCGTTGAAATAGTAGTCGAGATTGACACGTTCGCCGTTCGCTTTCACGAGTTGCGTCTTCACCACCCAGCCCCGCCGCGCGGCTATCGACTCCAGGCGCTCGAACCGTTGCCCGTCGAAGCTGTCGAAACGGTCCGCATAGGTCGCGGCAATCAGCGTCTCGAGAAGCCCGCGAAATTTGCGCTTCCTGGCATCGTCGAGTTCCCGCCAGGTTCGGCCGAGGGTGATGCGCGAGACCGTGCCGATATCGAAAAAGCCGGGTACCGCCGGGTCCAGGGCATCCACCCGGTCCGAGTAGCGCGCGGTCTGCATGACCTCCATCAGAAGCGCATGAAACCCGTCGATCTTGGCATTGACCGCCTCCGCATCCACCGCACCTGCTCCGGCGGCTTCCTCGGCCGCGCCGCCCGCGGACGCCGAATAAACGAGCGCAAAGCCGACCCAGAAAACCAGCGGCAACGGTCTCATCGCACCAGCGCCAGCGAGAACCAGGGAACATAGGTGATCAGCAGCAGCGCGACCAGCAGCACGACCATGAACGGCCAGCAGGCCGCATAGAGTTCCAGTACCGGTTTCCCGAACCGGTAGCTGGCGATGAACAGGTTCATGCCCACGGGAGGGGTGAAATAGCCGATCTGCATGTTCGCCAGGAATACGATGCCGAGATGTATCGGGTGAATGCCATATCCTACCGCCGCGGGCAAGATCAGCGGCACCATGATGACCAGCGCGGAGAAGATGTCCAGCATGGCTCCGAGCGCCAGCAACAGCAGGTTCAACAGCAGCAGAAAGGTGACGGCACTGTCGATGTGGCTCTGCATGAATTCGAACAATCGTTGCGGCACCTCCGCGTCGACCAGGAAATTCGTGAATGCCAGAGCCACGCCCAATACCAGGAGAATGCCGCCCACCATGACCATGGCATCGATGGCGATTCGGGGCAGTTCCCTGATGTCGATATCGCGGTAGAGCGCTACCTGGGCAACGGTGACGTACACGGCCGTGACCGCGGCAGCCTCCGAGATCGCGAAGTACCCGGAATAGATACCCCCCAGCACCACCACCGGCAACGGCAGCTCCCAGCGTGCCTCCACCAGGGCGCGGCGGACCGCGGACCCGGTAAATGCCGTCCTCGGCACGCGGCCGTCGCGATGCAGCCACAGCGTCCAGCCGACCAGGCAGGCCAGCATCAACAGCAACGGCAGGATGCCCGCCATGAACAGTTCGACGATGGTGAACGGCTCGCCGATACCGAGTTGCTGCACGATGATGCCGTACAGAATCAGCGGCACCGACGGCACCAGCAACAGGCCCAGACTGCCGGAGGTGGTCACCAGCCCCAGGCTGAAACGTTCGCCGAAACCGGCCTTCCCGAGCGCCGGCAACAGCAGCGCGCCAAGGGCGACGATCGTGACGCCCGATGCTCCTGTCAGCGCCGTGAATACGGCGCAAACCACGAAGGAGACCACCGCGAGCCCGCTCGGCATCCAGCCGAACAGGCTTTGCACCACGGCCACCAACCGCCCGGATGTCTTCGACTCGGAAAGCACGTAGCCCGCGTAGGTAAAAAGCGGCAGCGCCATCAGCAAGGGAGTGTCGACAATGCGGTAAACCTCGATCGCTACGATGGCGAGATCGATGTCCGCAGACAGGAAACCCAGCATGGCGGCGCCCATCAGCACAGCCACCAGGGGCGCCCCGGCCAGCGCCGCGGCCGCGACTGCGATGACTCCCAACCAGATCATGGCGGCTCGACCGCGTGCAGGAGATAGCGCAGGCTCATGACACCGGCGCCGATGGGCATAATCGCTTCGCACACCCAGGCAGGCACGGACGCGAAGGCGATAATGGCATCCTGGTATTCGAAGCGTACGAACTTCAGACTGAACCAGCAGAAGACCGCCAGCACCACGCAGGTGAAGGCGCAGGCAAACCGCTTGAGCCAGGGCCGCCAGACCTCCCCCGCAAACCGGGAGACGATATCGATGCGGATGTGATCGTCCTTGCGCGACGCCACCATGGCGCCCACCATGGCGCCCCAGAGAACCAGAACCCGAACCAGCGCATCTCCCCAGAGCAGCCCCGTTTCGAAGAAGTTCCGGGCGATGACCTGCCAGGCCGCCAGCAATATCATCGCGGCCAGAACGGTGACCAGCAACGCGCTTTCCACCAACCGGAGGGCGGCTGCGGTTCGTTTGATAGCGTCACTCACCGGATGCCCGGTACGTCTCCAGGTGACCCAGCATCTCCTGGTATCGGCCGGCGGAGATAAAGCCTTCCTCCACCATGCGTCGAGAGGCGACATCCGCCAGGCTTTGCCATTCCCGCCGTTCCGCACCGGCCGTCCGATGCCAGGTCAGCCCCTGGTTCCTGAGCGCCGCCGATGCCTGCTCATGATCGCTGCGGCTGCGGGCGTTGACCTCGTCGACCACGCCGCCCATGACCCGTTGCACCACGGCCTGGTCCGCTTCCACCAGACGCTCAAAGGCCCTGCCGGCTACCGCCAGCAATCCGTAGACATAGACCATGGGCAGGTCCATGACGTGATCGAGTTGGGTATGCCACTGCAAAGCGATTGCCGCTACCGGCGGTGTGGCGACGCTGTCGATCAGTCCGGTCTGCAACCCGCCCAGCACATCGGCGATCGGCAGGGGTATGGGCGCAATGCCGAACGCGCCGAACGCCCGGGCGGATCCGGGGTCGTTGTCGGGTACCCAGACCTTCAACGCCCGGGCATCTTCGACACTGGTGATCACCGCTCTGGACATGGCGTGCGCGAACCCGACTTCGGCTATACCGAAAGCGACGAAGCCCTTCTCTCGCAGACTCTCGAGCAACTGCGCGTCCATACGGCCGCGCACATAGTCGGCCTCGCTGCCGGACCGGAAGGCCATGGGCAGGCTGTACAGGCCGATGTCCGGATAGGTCTGCACCAGGGCGCCGGACGTGACGACGGCGCCATGCAGTTGCCCCACCCGAATCTTGCGCAGTACGGCCTTGTCGTCGCCCATGACGCCACCGGGATAAAACTTGAACGAAACCCTGCCTTCGGTTTCGGCTTGCACCCGTTTGCCGCCGTCGCGCAACAGTTTCATCCACAAGGAGCCGTCCGGTGACAGCGTTGCGATCTTGAGGGCCGCCGCGGACGCGGCGCCGGCCGACAGCAGCCCGAGAGCCGCAACCCACAGCACGATGACCCTGCCGAGACCAATCCGAAAGCCCCGCAGAAACCGGGCGCAGACCGGCCTGAGTGTGGTGGGCTCCGAGTGGGCCTGCGGCGCGTCAGCGCTCCGAGGCCGTCCCCGGGGGAAAACTGCTTGCAAGCGGTGGTCCGCCAGGAAGCGGTGGCGATCAGAAATACTCATCGGCGGATTCCAGCAGTTCCTGCGCCCGCCGCCTGGCGAGTGCGTTCATCAATCTCAGTTCGGGCGGATCCTCGTCGGCCGCCAACACTTCGTTGAGCAGGCGGTCGTGCAGGGGCCGGTCGAAGACGAGCCGTGCGTACCGATCGGCAAACATCACCTTGGTGAGCAGGTGGCGTCCTTCGGAGAGGGCAATCGCCCGTTCGAAGTGGTACCGGCCGATCTCCGGCCTGCCGCCGAGCGCCGGTGGCAGCAGGACTTCGAAAACTCCGAGGTACAGGTGCGGGCCGCCGTACTCGAAACCCCCGTCGAGATCCGCCACGCGGCCGATCAGTGCCTTGACCCGGCTCAGTTGCGCAATTGCGTTGAAGTCATCGCTGTTCGCCTCTATCCACCCGGCCCAACAGGTCGCGAGCCCGTAGATCAGCGGAACGTCCTCCCGTCCGAGGCCCGCGACCCACTGTTCGAACTCATCGAACGGCCGGCTCACCGCCCCGCAACCGTTCTTCACGCCGAGGCAAACTGCCCGAGACGCAAGCGTCCTGGCCTTGGCCGCCATCAGCCGGGCACGATCCCCGTCGGTAACGAACGCCCCCGCATAGGCAGAATTCAGCATCGCGGCCTGGGACAGGAGCGAGGTGTTGTCCGGTGTGCTCTCGAGCAGGCCGTCAATCAGAATCAGATAGGCGGGCGCTCCTTCGCGCACGACATCCACGTCCGGATTCTCGAGAATGGCCGCGGACAGGTCCCGGGCCAAGTCCTCGGTGACATTGGAAATCAGGGTCGAACACCCTGTAGCGGCCAGGACGGCCAGCGGCATCAGCACCGCCCCGGCAAGCCGGACTCCGATGCCGCTATTCATTCAGCCATCCGCCTCGACGAACTCCCGCAAAGTCCGGTGCATGTCCTCAATCGGTCGCGCTCCCCGCACAGCCCGCGCATCCTCCGAAGCAGACCGCCCCATGTCAAGGACCCATCATCTTCTGCAGCGCCTCGAATCGCGGCGTTTACAGGATTCCCGTCAACCGGCTCTGCAGGGTCGCCACGCCCGCTCCGCCGCGAAACTGCTAAGATGCGCGCTTTTTTGACAACGTATCGCCATGCCGAGTTTCCGAAGCGGAAACCTGAACATCCACTACGAGCAATGGGGCTCCAGGGCGGATCCCCCGCTGCTGCTGATTCACGGGCTGTCCTGCCAGATCATTCACTGGCCCCAGGCGTTCATCGATGCGCTGACAGACGCGGGATCCCGGGTCATCGCCCTGGACAACCGGGACATCGGGCTGTCGGACAGGGTGGATGCGCCGGCTCCCGGCCTCCTCGAGATTCTGGATGACCCGGCCGCCCACCCCTGCCCTTACACCCTGAGCGACATGGCGGGCGACGTGGTGGGCCTGCTCAACCACCTGGGCCAGGCAGGCGCTCACATCGTCGGTCTTTCCATGGGCGGGATGATCGCCCAGACATTGGCCATCGAACATCCGGGGCGCTGTTTCAGCCTGACCTCCATCATGTCTTCGAGCGGCAACCCGAACCTGCCCCTCGGCGATGACGAGGTCCGCATGAGCTTCGCCGCGCCGCTGCCGCCGGAGCGCGACGCGGCGGTCGCGCAGTACCAGCGGGCGTGGCAGGCCGCCGGGGGGCCACATTTCGACTCGATGGACGTCGGGCTCGCCCGGGTGTCGGGTCAGGCCATCGAGCGCGGCTTCCCACGGGACGGATTCATCCGTCAGTTGCTCGCCATCCTGCGCCAGGAAGACCGCCGCGCGGCGCTTGCAAAACTCGAAGTTCCCGGCCTCGTCATACACGGCAACGCGGACCCCCTGGTGCCGCTGGCTGCCGGCGAGGATACCGCCAACGCCATGGCTCACGGAAAGCTTGCGGTGCTGGACAAGCTCGGCCACGATCTGCCCGACCCGATGCTGCCGGAAATCGCGGGCCATATCGTCGAGCACATCCGCGCAACAGGCGCCACTCGATAACCTGCTCCAGGAGGAGGACCTTCAGCCCCCGGCCGCCGGACAGGCTGTCCAGCGTGAGCGCGGTCATCGCGGCCATGCTGGGAGTGCGGGCGCCGATCTGCATGATGCCCGTGGCGAGGCGAATTCGCTCCGTCTTTACGGCAAGGTAACCCAGCGGCGCGACCGCATCCTGGCCCCAGGCTTGCGCCGACCAGACGGTGTCGACGCCGAGTTTCTCGGCCTCCATGACGAACTCCACGCTCTCTGCAATTCCCCCGGGCGGCCGAAGCCGCTCCGCCGATCTCGATAGTTACCCTCAAGATTCCTCCTTCACCCCGTGTTCCTGACCTCTTGCGCGATTGCCCCGGCAACCTTATAACGTCAGCGGGGGCATTCTGATATGAACTTACAGAGCTTTGCGCTACTTGAGAAATTTGTCCAACGGGGCGAACTGACCGTCATCGATCACGAAGGCGGGCGACACAGGTTCGGCAACGGAGCGCCCAGGGCGGCCATGCGCCTGAACACCTCCTCGGCGTTCGGCGTCATCGCGCGCAATCCGCAACTCAAGCTGGGCGAGGCCTACATGGACCAGTTGTGGGATGTGGCCGAGGGCACGCTGCACGACCTGCTGACCCTGTTGCGCATCAATATGGAGGCTGCCGTTGCCGAAAGCGGGCGATGGCAGCCCCTCAAGGCGCTGCTCTCGTCCTGGAACGGGATCACGGCGAGCCGGCGCAACGCGAGCCACCACTACGATCTCGACGAACCCCTGTTCCGCGCCTGCCTCGATGAGGCCATGCACTATTCCTGCGCCTATTTCCCCGACCGCGGCATGACGCTCGAGCAAGCCCAGCGGGCCAAGAGCGAACACATCGCCGCCAAGCTGCACCTGCGCCCCGGCCACCGCGTACTCGATATCGGCTGCGGCTGGGGAAGCCTGGCCATGCACCTGGCCGAGCGTTGCGACGTCACGGTAACCGGGCTCACGCTGTCCGCCGAGCAGCTTCGCGTCGCCCGCGAAACGGCAGCGAGCCGAGGGTTCGAGGGCCGGGTCGAGTTTCTATTGCAGGACTACCGGGAACATCCGGAAACCTACGACCGCATCGTCTCAGTGGGCATGTTCGAGCATGTCGGCAAACAGAACGTACAACGCTTCTTCGACACGGTGAACCAGCGCCTCACCGCGGACGGCGTGGCCTTGCTTCACACCATCGGCAGCAGGAATCCGCCGACGCCGCTAAACCCCTGGGTCCGCCGCTACATCTTCCCCGGCGGCTACATCCCGTCGCTATCGGATATCGCTCCGGCGGTGGAACGCGCCGGCCTCGTAACGACGGACATCGAGGTGCTGCGCCGGCACTACGCGCTTACTCTTAAGGAGTGGAACCGGCGCTTCCAGACCGTCCGCGCCCGGTTTGCGGACAGCAAGGGCGAGCGCTTCTGCCGGATGTGGGAGTTCTACCTCGTCCTCTGCCAGACAGCCTTCGAGGTCGGCGACCTGGTGGTATTGCAGTGGCAGCTCGCCAAGGACAACGAGGCCGTTCCCATCACACGCGACTACCTGTACGACGATTCACGATCGATGCCCGTCTCGATGCAACCGAGGCGGGTTGCAGGCCGCCACTGATCGTTTCTACCGCAGGGGGGCCAGACCGCCGACTCGCAGGGAACAGTGATTCCACGGAAGTTTCCAACCCGGGGGACGGTGCGCTGACGCGCAAAAAGCAATCCAGGGATTTTGGGTAGGTTCGGGGCATCGCACAAGGTTCTCTTAACCTTCTGATAAATATAAACTTATTGGCCCTTCCCGTCTCACGGCGGCACACTCCATCAACACACTTTGTTGTGTCAATAGGAGTACCGCTTCATGAACAAACGACCTACCATGCTGTCCGCCACATTCGTAAAAACCGTCAACGTTCCCGGCCGCTACGGCGACGGTCGCGGCGGCCTCGACCTCACCCACCTCGTCAAGCCCTCGAAGCGGCCCGGCTGCCGCAAATCCTGGGGACAGAGCATACGCATCAACGGCAGAAAGACCACCCTGGGGCTCGGCACCCACCCGGTGATCACGCTCGCCATGGCCCGCGAGCGTGCCCTCTAGAACGCCCGTGCGATTGCCCTGGGCCGCGATCCCCGGCGCGCATCGCACGGGGTGCCCACCTTCGCCAGGGCCGCAGAAACGGTCCTGGCCATCCGCGCGGTGAACTGGAAGCCGGGTTCCCGCTCCGAGCACACCTGGCGCACCAGCCTGCGGGATTACGCCCTGCCGCGCCTGGGCAGCATGCGCGTGGACGCGGTGTCCACCGCCGACGTGATGGCGGTGCTCCTGCCGATCTGGTCGACCAAGCGTGAGACCGCCCGGCGCCTGAGGCACCGCATCGGCGCAGTGATGAAGTGGGCGGTCGCCCAGGGCTACCGGGTCGACAACCCCGCCGGAGACGCCATCTCCGGTGCGCTGCCGAAGAACGGGCTGCGCATCGAGCACCGCCGTGCGCTGCCGCACGCCGAGGTGGGTGCGGCGCTTGAGCGCGTCCGTGCCTCGGGCGCCTACAAGGGCCTCGTCCTGGCCTTCGAGTTCCTGGTGCTGACCGCAGCCCGCTCGGGCGAGGTCCGCGGCGCTCGCTGGACGGAGATCGACATGGAGGCCGCCGTCTGGGCGGTTCCGGCTGAGCGCATGAAGGCGGGCCGCGAGCACGGGGTGCCGCTCTCGGACCGGGCCCTCGCCGTGCTCGACGAGGCGCGCCAGCTCGCCGACAGCGCCGGGCTGGTGTTCCCCTCCGCCACGGGTCGGATCCCGAGCCAAGCTGGCCCGCCGAAACTCTTGCGCCAGATCGGCATTGCCGCCGTGCCGCACGGCTTTCGGTCCAGCTTCCGCGACTGGGCCGCGGAGTGCACCGACGCCCCGCGCGAGGTCTGCGAACTCGCCCTGGCGCACGTCAACAGCGACCGCTCGAGGCCGCCTACCGGCGCAACGACCTGTTCGAGCGCCGCAGGACGCTCATGCAGCAATGGGCCGACTACATCGTTTAGAAACCTGGGACGGTCGGCTTCTACCGGCTCGCCATCAGCCGACAATCTTGCGGCGCAACCTCGAATGAACGCCTCCGGGCTTCCGCGGTTCGCCGCAATTGTCCGCAGCAACCCTTCACCTCAGTCCCACCTGGTGAGAAGCTCAAAACCACAACTCTTGAACGACTTGCGCAAATCAGAAGCCAGTTTCAGCATCTTCGTCTTCGAATGGCCACTTGTGAGGTCAATCGCAAGCGTGCTGATCGAACTAAAGAGCATTAGCTCGAGTGCCAGTGCGGGTGGGTCCATGATGTCTGCCCAACCGGTCTCGCGCGCGTATCCCGACACATACGTGGCGCCAGTGGCATGCATGAATTTTCGAGCTCTCATCTTGGCGTCTCCTGCGAGCACGTTACAGCCACCGAAATGCACGAAGCACTTCGTCAAATCGAACTCCTTTGCGGAAATCGTCTCTAGCGGTATTACTTGGTTCTCGGATAGCCAGATTTCACCGGGCTCCCCGTGCGTCGCAAAATACAGGATTGAACCCTCTTCGCACCGCGACCACTCTCGCTCGAGGAAGAAATAACACTCCTCGGCAGTCGCGCAATCGCGTCGAGCGTAATGCTCCCAGTGTCCCATGCTGCGAAGCATCTGGAGGATCGGCTCCACAGAGGGCTCGACTTCTCTGTTACCGTAATCCCAGTGGCCCTCGATGCAGTAGATTCGTTGCTTGCTTTTGATTGTCCGCCCTTAGCTGTGTCCGTCACCCGCGACAAGAGCGGACCATAGTTTTTTTCGGTAAGTCACTTCATTCCCCCATACCGATGTTCAAGATATGTACGCGTCTCCATTTCCGGCGCATTCGCGCATACCAACGGCAGCAGATCCTCGGTTGCCACGCCCTTGAAACGGTCTGCCTCAGTGATCGATGCCCAGATTTCATGGATGTCCGCACCCAGTCCCTGGAGGGCAGGCGATGTCAGCCGGTTCATCAACTTCCTGTTGGCCCTCGGCGCCACATGCAAAAGCGAGACAACATTTGCGTCCATCTCGCCGCAACGCTCCATCGCAGAGCAAAGCAATTGCTGGCGCATCAACTGGTCGAACGGATCGAAGAACAGCGACTCAAGGGTCACGTCGCTTGTGATCTGGCAGTCGTCTTTGAGCAGGTGTTCGCGATAGATGCGGTCGAGGCGATCCGTTTTCTCCCGGCTGCGGCTGTATCGCAGATCGACGCCCTTGGTGTAGTACTCGGTGTATTTCCACTCGCCGGCGACAAGCTGTATTCGCCCGTCGGAACGACGAAACCTCAGGCAAAAATCCAGGCTGGTGAAGTTCGCGCCCCGGGTGCGACCGTCGTCCCGGGCTACTTCGCCGCGCCGCAGCTCTCCCAAGTAGTTCCGCTCGCCTATCCACTCGAACGCCACGTACGGACAGGAACCGTCCGACAACGCGCGGTCGGCATCGATAACGAGCACTTCCTCCGCATCATAGCCAAGACCGCGAAGTACGGCGGCAAGCTGATCCGGTGCCTGCACGAACGGGAACCAGAAGTTGACGCAACAGCTTTGCGAGCAGCACAGGTGGTTGCTCGGCTCGTTGACCTTCCCGTCATGCCACCCAATCGCTCGATCCTCGAAGTACCCCAACGCCGCATCGCGGATCCCGGCCTCAAGATTCTCCGCGCGGCAGTCCTCGTGCAGACAGAATTCCCGCCTCGCTCCGAGGTACATCCCATTTCGTCCCGCCTTCTCACTGAACAGCCTCCCCTTGAGCGGCCCCAATCGTTTCTTTTCGCGATCTCTGAACGTCACAGTCTCCTCCGATCTCTGCCCGGCGTCCCAACGGCCCGACTCCCGGAGTCCGCCCCGCTGACCCGACAGGATACTCCGCCCGCCGAACGTCTCCACCATCCCGTCCTGCGCGACGTTGCGCAACATGCCCGAATGCGCGTCTGGGCCGCCTCCCGCGCCCGGTCTCGCCCCCACGCTGGGAAAGGGTCCGGGCGAACGCCTGTTCCCAGCGTCCGGGCTGGCTTTCCTGCTATACGCGCACGACCTGGCTCGTACGCGCGCCACGCACATGATCTGCGCGGCGCCGACATGGCGACCGTCTCCGAACCAGCCGCGAACCGCCAGCGCCGCCACGCCGCGCCGGCCAACCGTCAAGACCTTCCGCCCTCGGATCGCGGTGGTCGCCTTGTGCGGAATCTTTGTCGACGCCCAGATCACGGCGACATTGCACCACCGGAGACGCGCGGCCGCGCATTTCCGGCGCGCGTTACCGCGCCGACCTTCGTCTCCGCGCCGCGTCAGTCCGCAGCGGTGTGCAACTCCCGCAGTGCCGTCTCGGCGCCCTGTCTTTCGGGACGACAGCAACTCCGGCAACAGTTCGTTCGTCGCCCGAATGCCTAGCGGGGCCGCGTGAACCGGCACCGCGGGTAGGACGAGCACCCGTAGAACGTCGAACCCCGGTTCGGCCCGCGCTTCGCCGTTCGCGGAACCAGCTCCGCGCCGCAACGCGGGCACAGCGTCGTTTCCGCTCGGCCGTCGGCTTGGCCTCCATCGACTAGTTGATCGGGCAGATCGCGCATCATGTCCTGCAGCCGGTCGCCGTCGACCAGTTCCAACGCCACGCGCTTCGCGAACTCCTCGGCTTCACGCGTGAATGACCCGGCGGTGACGACTAAGCCTCCCGTCGCAGCCTCCGCCGCTACGACCCCGAACAGTTCCCTAACGACCTTGACCCCAACCCGGCGCGATCGCCACTGTTTGCACTGCACCAAGTAGGTCTCGCCGCCCGCCTTGCTGAGCCGCACGTCCACGCCGCCGTCCGGACCGCCGCCCGGCTCGCGGCGAACACCGAAACCAAGACGCCGATAGTGCGCCTCGATCAGCTCCTCGAACTCCTCCCAGCCCAGGGACCGGATTGACTCCTTGGTCCGGTTCGCCGCGAGCATCCGCCGTCCCCGCCAAACACGGAAGGCCGAAACCGCGCCGGGAATCAGGAAGATCGCTGCGACCGGCCCCGCCAGACCGGAAACCACATCCACGACGGGGCCGCCGCCGGCCAAGGACGGCAGCACATTTCCGAGCCCAATGTAGACCAAGGCCGTCACGACAACGCTTACCCACCACGGAGCGTGGGCAAGCTCTTCGAGCAGCAGATGCAGTTCTCCCTTCCTCCGGGCCACTCCCTCTAGCCCTCCCGCGCCGTGGCCACCGGCCCCTGTCCCGCAACGTCCTGCGGCTCGCCAGCCGACTGCGCCAAATCTCGCTCCCTGTTGATCTGCGCCGTGGACCAAGGATCCGCCGCAACTTCTCCATTGTCTCATGCCCCGCAGACGCGGGCGATCTGTTCGAGCGCCGTCGCGTCCTTTTGCAGCAGGGGACCGACTACATCTCCGCACGGGCCTGACAGCGCGCTCCGGCGGATGCGATCGGGTTCCCCGGTCCCGGCCCCGCGTCAGGTGCGCGGATCCGCCGAACCGTCGCCGCCGATGCGGAAGAGATCGGGCTGGCCGCCCGCGATGCAGGCCGCACACTCGCCGCCGAGCCACCGCACCTCGCCGCCGTCGGTCGCGTAGGCCTTGCCATCCGGGCCGACGCTGCTGTTCGGCGGATAGCGCCAGCCGGTCACCGTAATGCCGCACAGATCGCTCAGCAGGTGCGGCGCCAGCGCCTCCGCCGTCCACTTCCAGCCGTTCTCCGGTGGCTCGTTGAACCGCTGTAGCGACGCCCTAAGCTCCGCCGTCCCCGATCCTGCCGTACCTGCACAGCACCATTGCGTAAGGCGCGCCGTAGTCGCCCTTGTCCGGTGCAGTCTCCCACAGTTCCCGCATTAGGTCGCCGTCCTTCTCGTCGTCGATCTCCGGCTCCACGGCGAACGTGTGGGTGGCCGCGTCAAGGGGCGCGTCGTCGAGTATGTTCCTGTTTTCCTCCGTTCTCTGGTCGGCGCCCCGCCGGACGGCTCCAAGAGTCCGCCGCGGATCGTCTACAGAATACTCCGCCCAACGCCTCACTACCTGCCCGGCGCGGAGCCGCGCAATCGTGCCCGGATGCGCGTCTGGGCCACCTCGCGTGCCCGGTCACGCCCCCACGCTGGGTAAGGGTCCTGACGGACGCCTGACCCAGCGTGGGGGCTCACGTTTCCGGCGAGCGCGCACAACCTTGCCCACACACGCACCACGCACACCATGCGGCTGCCGAACACGCCGCACATCACCAACCTGATCAGACTGCGAGCTTGCACGGCCCGCGAACCGCCGGTAGGGTGCCCGCCAATTACGCGTACCTCCCAAGGGTACATGGCAGGGCAGTGGCCCTGCATGGAATGGTTCCCCCGCCATTTCAAACAACGGGGAGCAGCCGCCAGCGGCGGTGACAGCAAGCCCCTTGCTGAGATTGGGGAGACACCGCCAGCGGCGGTACGGCCTTACCCCAGCTGACCAAGACGGGCGAAAGCGCAAGTGCGCTCGATCCAGGCAACCGCGGGGAATCCAGCGGAACACCTGGGATCGCAGCTGACCCCCACTGAAATAACGGGAGCGTCCACAGGGGCGACAGTACACACACCCCGGCTGACCGAGAAACGGGAGACCGCCGCAACGGCGGGACAGAGGTTCCACTGAGCATAAGGAACAGCGCGAGAACAGTGCCGGCGTCGTCCGCAAGGACGGAACAGGGTGCGAAGAGGATGACCGGACTAGTTACCCGCGATTCCGCTCAGCGCCGACCGATCGACAAGTATCGGTCGGATGCGAGAGATACTTACAACGTTTCCGACGCTTGTCCCCCGCCAGCCCGACCGGCGCCGCCGGTCCGTGCACGATCCTGCGCATCCATCGCCCAATCTCCAGGCTGGCCGCCGCGGCGGCCACTCCGCCCGTTGTCCGAACCCGGCAGCTTGTCCACAGGATATTCACAGGAACCGCGCCAGAAACGGAGCACCATGGATCTTGGTTTCTGCAAACGCGGCGCGAACATCGAAACACGCCGCTGTGGGCGCCGCCAGCGGCAACGTAGCCGCACCCCTGGCTCATCATCCTGGACGCCGGCGCCGCACCGGAGAATCCCCGACGTCAGTTCCAAAGCGCATTCCCGGGCGCTCTGTCATGAATCTCATGGTGCGGGATTCCCCCCGAAAACCTGATTCCATGCACATGAGAGCGCGTTACAGCCCAGACCCGGGCCGCTTTCGGGCTCAAATCGCCCGATATCCGGCACCTCGACGAATGCGCCCGCCGCTGCCACCCGACAGCGGCGCCCCAGCGAGTTCTCATCATGGACGCCGCCGCCGTCCACCAGGCGCTCCTGTTCGACGACAACCCCCTTCGGGAATTATGCAGAAAGATCACCAGGACGCGCGCTCAGGCGCCACGAACTAGGCGGTAGCGCCGGTCCAACTACTGGGTTCTGGGTTCCTTGTTCTCGGCCTTCGGCCTCGCATCCGACGGGGCATCAAGCATCATTCGGAAGGCATCCTCCAGATCACGCTCGGTCGCGGTATCGCGGTCGCTGGGGTCCAGGTTTTTGGGCTTGGTCGCTCTCGCCATGCGGCAATTCTATTAGCGCTAGTACTCCAACAACTTTGAAATGATCGGTATTTCAACTCGCAACTGGCGACTCACAACGGGTGATGCACGCATAAAGCTGAAGTCACTTAACCTATCGATACAAAGTTGTCGCAGTACTAGTTATCTTTAACTAATCGGTGCGTCGGCGTATATTCGGGGAAGATTCGGAGAGCGTCAGACTTCAGGGTGGCACCCAGACCGGCGCTAGACCACGCAAAGTTGGAACATGTCCTAGCACCGCGCGCTGCATTGTAATTCAGCGCCACCAACCTGCAAGCCACTTTGCGCGGTCGCTAAACCGCACAGGGAGGCTCTATGTCTACGCAGACCAGCGGCGCCCGATTCTCGCGGGTGCGGCCCGTCGGGCAATCGCTCGTCACGGGGTATCCAAGAGACATGCCACCAAAGTTCGCGGAGCGGTCTGCCCGCGCGCTATTAGCGCGGCAACCCCGCCGTCGGTTCCCCGACTACCAGCAATTTGGCTTCACAGACGATCACCGACTGGTGATCTCGGGCCTTGGCCACGACCTTGAGGCTATCCGGAAGTTCGACAAAGAACTGCAGGGCTACTGGTTCCGCGCCTGGAGCCGCGCCAAGCATGGGACTATCTGGCCAGGAACGAGACTGGACCGCATGCGTTTCCGGCAGGATGAGCGCCGAGACAAGTGGATCACGCTGGCATTGGTTGGCCTGCTGGCCGTTCTGTTCGCGGTGGAGGCTATTGCCGATGACGTGCGGCCCGATATACAGCATGAGTGTGAAACCAGGGGCGCTTTCACACAGATGCTGAATTCGTTGGTGTCGTCAACTCAGTTGCCATTCTCCATGCAAGATTGCATTGATGATGAGACTGTGGCTTTTACGCAACTGGCGTTACTGACAAGGAGCCAATCCTACCTGATTGATCTGTGCACGCAACACGAAAAAAGCATACAAGAGGACTTCATGGTCCAGTGGGTCATCCGCCTACAGGCCACCGAAGAAACCGCAACCAAAATCCACGGCAGTTGGATGAACCTACAACCTAGCTACCGATCAATACAAACATGCGTGGCTGAAAGGACCAGTCGATATGAGTGACAGCGACTGGTTGGCCGAAATCGGGAACGGCGAACGAGGCCAGTCTTGCCTCAGGATTGTGGCTTCAGAAGATCCGAACGTGATCTATGTTCAGGTTCACAGTTACCTTCTAAATCGGACTCTTTACGAGATTCCAGCAACGCCATATGACTGCGTATCGCTTGCTCGTGGATTATTAGAGGGAGCCGAATCGGCACTTCGGCAAGAACCTAACGAACCATAGCCATCCGAACGCTATGCCACCAAATCCCGATAACGCAACCATCGGCCACCGATTCTTTCGACCAGAGCCGTCATGCGGTCCAGTGTATCGACTTGGCAGTTCCCCCGAATGAGCCGAAAGCCCGCCTCATGGACGTAGCGCATCAGGCGCTTGGCACTGACATGGTGCCACATCCCCGTGATACTGCATTTGAGCACGGCCCACACGCTATGCCGACCTTCGCTGTTCAGGTATCGCAAAAAGCAGCGAATCGAGTAACCGGTTCCAGCAAAAGTTAGCAAACTTTCAGCAACCAGTAGTACACGAAAACGTTCACCCCGAATGCCTGCCCAGCGCAGATTTCACCGCACGCTTCCACTGGAAGGCCACCCCACTCGTAGCGAAGGCGCTCGAAGCCGTCAAAGATTTGGCGTTTCTTTAACGTCCCAGATCTAATGGTTTCGCGCAGATACTTGATTTCCTGGTCGTAATTTGTGCACGGGATGGGGTCGCAGTGAACGCAAAAGGACAGAATGAAGCAATCGCATCCGATTTCTAATGCGCGGAGCTTCTCGATGTCCTCCCCGGTTTTTTTGAGCGGATTCTTTTGTCCCCTCCCACCGGACCAACTCGCGAAATTAAAGCTGCGCCACTGCTTGGCCTCAATCAGCGCGCACGGTTCGCTGCCTAGCAAAACGGCAAGATCGATTCTGCAGCTATCATTCGGCGGCCGCCACTCGCAGACCACCTTGATCTTCGAAGTATTGCTGAGTCGCCGTACGCACCACGCCAGCGAGGTACAAAGCTCTGTCTCGATTTTACCGGCTAGCGCGGCATAGCCTAGAAAGTCCGACTCGAAAGCATCACCCATGCGGCAAAGGGCATCAGCGATCATCTTCACGTTGCGAAATCCACTACTGTTCTGCGTTTGTTGCCTTTGCAAGTTAGTCGAAGGTCATGCCGATTGCCATCGTTCTCGACGAGGTGCACCAACTCGACGAAAGCACAGTTGCGTTTGCGACGTCCTGTCTGGGTTGCTCTCCGCCGAGCCAATCATGGCCGAAAAGATCCTTCCATCCATATTCAACCTCCCCGATACCGACGGCGCCGCATCTCCCTTAGGGCATGAGCGCCAGAGAAGGACCAGCGTAGCGGGTTGACTCCGAGACGGCGGTGGCGTTCCCGGCACGTCCCCGGTAGTGCAAAATCGTGTTGTTGGCGAATCTCGCGAGGACGCATTTCGGAGCGCGGCGACGCTTCTGGTCTCGCGGGCAAAGGGCAGCGAGAAGGAGTACCTACCCTGGACATTCGCACTTAAGTAACCGAAAATAAAGGGGTTGATGTGAGTGTCTTCGCTGACGCGCAGGGAACAACGCCCGGCTCCAGCAAGAGAGTGTGCGTGCCGTGCTCGCCTTCCCGCACCTGTAACCCGCATATTTCACCAAGCCGCTTATCCAGATGACGAATTCCATTTGATTTTGCTCACATTTCTTGCACTATTCGGCTTTCTGTCGTGGTACAAACTGCGCTGGCCACGCCCTCGCTGGTCTTTTGCCCGTGTGCGCGCACATGCTCCCTCCACCATAGGCGTGGCTATGATTCCGGTCGCGAGCACGCGCAAACGGGCAAAATCCTGCGCGATCATCGCGGCCCTTGGTGAAATATGCGGGTTAAGGCTCGTCGTAAACCCATCGTACCCAAAGCCAAGTCCGCCTGGCGTGCCGGAAGGCGAGCGCGGCATGCACACTCGGCGCCCGAGCCATCGCTCCGTTTGGCGCCTCGGCGCCACCCGCTACGGCCGCAGAGGCTGCGGCGCGCCGTGCCGATCAGCCTTGCAGGCTGCCCAGGAACTCCAGGGTGCGGTCGTAAGCGCCCGCCTCCACGTCCATGACGGCCGCGTTGAAGTCGGTGACGCCGATGTCCTCGAGCCGCTCGATCTCGCCCCGGAGCAGGTTCTCATCGCCCGCGATGGCGATGTCGGCCGGACCCTCGACCCCTTCCAGGTCAAGCATTGCCCGGTAACTCGGAAGCTGGCCGTAAATGGTGAGGTTCTCGGCGATCTTCCCCTTCGCTTGGTCGGGCTTGTTGGTCAGCACCACCGGATAGCCGCCGACAACCTTCGGCGCCGGCCGCCCCGCCGCATCGGCGGCGGCGTTCAGCCGCTTGACCACATGCTGTTCCATCGTCCTGGGACCGACCATCCAGGTGTTGGTGCCGTCCGCGAGCTCTCCGGCGATTTTCAACATGGCGGGCCCGAGGGCGGCAACCACCACGTCCATGCCCCCGGAACCGGGTATGTCCATGGTCACACCCCGCACCCGGTACTCCTCGCCGGAAAAACGGGCGGTCTCGCCGCGAACCAGGGGCATCAGCACGCTGAGATATTCGCGCATATGCGCCGCGCGGCGGCTGTAGGAGAGACCCAGCATCGTCTCGATAACGATCTGGTGCGACAATCCGATCCCCAGCGTGAAACGCCCGTTGCTGGCCGCCTGAGCGGTGAGCGCCTGCTGGGCGATGGCGGTGGGATGGCGCGGATAGGTGGGCGTGACCGCGGTACCGACCCCGATGCGTTCCGTCTCGCGGCCGACAAGGGCGAGGGTGGTGATCGCGTCGAAGGAGAAGATATTGGCGAGCCAGACGCTGTCGAGCCCGGCCGCCTCGATCCGCTTCGCCGTGCCGATAACGTCGTCCAGGGTCGCCTGTGTGCCGTCCGCCCCGATCATGGTTCCGATACGCAAGGTTTGCCTCCCGCCGTCCGGCAAAAGCGCGCACAATAAACCAATAACCGTCATAATTCGCGGCTTTTTGCGGGACAACGGATTTCTGGAGAGGAGATGAGGAAACGAGCGGACAAGGAATCCATCGCCATTCTGGGCGGCACCGGCGACCTCGGCACGGGGCTCGCCATTCGCTGGTCGAAGGCCGGCTACAAGACGATCATCGGGTCGCGCACCCTGCCCAAGGCGCAGAAGGCGGTGGCCGCTCTTCAGGAAATCAGCCCGGAAACGCCAGCCGAGGCCATGCAGAACGCCGACGCAGCCGCAGCCGGCGACATCGTGGTTCTCACCGTGCCGGCAAAGCACCAGCTATCGACCCTGGCCGGCGTCAAGGACGCCCTGCGCGGCAAGATCCTGATCGACGTGACCGTACCCCTGGAACCCCCGAGGGTGGGGACGGTTCAGCTCCCGCCCGAAGGCAGCGCCGGCAAGCGGGCCCAGGATTTCCTCGGCAGGAGGGTCATGGTGGTCTCCGCCTTCCAGAACGTTGCCGCCCACCTGTTGCGGAAAGACATCCGGATCGATTGCGACGTACTGGTCGCCGGCGACAAGCGGGCGGCCCGGCAGAAGGTCATCCAACTCATTGGCGAGGCCGGTATGACCGGCTGGCACGCCGGGCCCATCGACAACGCAGCGGCAGCGGAGGCCCTGACCTCGATCCTGATCCAGATCAACCGCCGCCACGACATCTCTCACTCCGGCATTCGCATCGTCGGCCAAGCCGACCACCGATGACGCCAGCGCTCCGTTTCGATCCCGTTCCCAGCCTGCCCATGATCCGGGCGGGCGACGATCTGGCCGGACTGATCGCGGCAGCGCTGTTACCGGCCGGGCTCGATCTTGCCGACGGCGACGTGGTGTGCATCGCCCAGAAAATCGTCTCGAAGGCGGAAGGCCGAACCATTCCGCTTGCAAGCGTACAGCCGGGCCCGGTAGCCATCCGGCTGGCTCGGGAAACCGGGAAAGACCCGAGGCTGGTCCAACTTATTCTCGACGAGTCCACGGAGGTCATGCGGCAACGGCCGGGCGTGCTCATCGTGAGGCACCGATTGGGTTTCGTCTGTGCACACGCCGGCATCGACCAGTCGAATATCGAGCACGGCGAGGACGAGTGCGCCCTGCTGCTGCCGGCCGACCCGGACGCATCCGCGGCCGGGCTGCGCAGGGGCCTCCTCGAGGCGACCGGCAAGTCCGTGGGCATCGTGATCACCGACAGCCACAACCGCCCCTGGCGCCTCGGAACCATCGGCACGGCTATCGGCGTATCCGCAGTGGGCGCGCTCGACGACCGGAGGGGAACGGCCGACCTCTATGGCAGGGAAATGCGCGTGACGCTCAGCAACCGGGCCGATGCCATCGCGGGTGCGGCGACGCTGCTGATGGGCGAGACCACCGAAAAGATTCCGGTGGTGATCGCCAGGGGAGTCGCGCCGCTTGCGAGCGAGGATACGGCGCGATCGATCAACCGCCCCCTCGACGAGGATCTGTTCCGGTAATGGCCTACCTTGCCCTGACCGGCGGCATCGGCGGCGCCAAGCTGGCTCTGGGGCTGACCCATGTGCTCCGGCCCGGGGAAGTGGCCTTCGTTGTCAACACCGGGGATGACTTCGAACACCTGGGCTTGCACATCTCGCCGGACCTGGACACCCTGACCTACACCCTGGCCGGCCGCAGCAATACCGATACGGGGTGGGGACGCGGCGATGAGTCCTGGCATTTCATGGCCGCGCTGGAAGAGTTGGGCGGCGAAACCTGGTTCCGCCTGGGCGACAAGGACCTTGGCCTGCACCTGGAGCGAACCCGAATGCTCACCGCGGGGGCCACGCTCACCGACGTCACCCGCCGTCTCGGCGCGGCGCTGGGAATCGCCCATCCGATCCTCCCGATGTCCGACGACCCGGTGCGCACCATCGTCCGCACAGCGGCAGGGACACTGGCATTCCAGCACTATTTCGTCCGCGACCGCTGCCGGCCGGCAGTCACCGGATTCGAGTTCGAAGGCGCCGCCGCCGCGGCGCCCACGCCCGCTGTCATGGAGGTGCTCGCGCACTGCCGGGGCATCCTGGTCTGCCCCTCCAATCCGTTTGTCTCCATCGACCCCATCCTTGCGGTGTCCGGCATGCGCGACGCCCTGAAGGCCTGTCCGGCGCCGGTGGTCGCGGTCTCTCCCATCGTCGGCGACAGGGCCATCAAGGGACCGACGGCGAAAATGATGAAGGAACTCAACATTCCGTCGACTGCACGCGAGGTCGCACTGCATTACGGCGACCTGCTGGACGGATTCCTGCTCGATGAGCGGGATGCCGGCCTGCACAACAGGCTGCCCGTGCCAACGGCGGTGGCGCAATCGGTCATGGTGACGCTTGAGGACCGCATCCAGCTTGCCCGGGCGGCGATCGAATTTCTTGAAGACCTCGGGAGGCAGGATGTCGAAACCCGGTAACGTGCAGGAAGTCGGGCAGGCGATCTGGGCCCTGGTCCCCATCAAGAGCTTCGATCAAGCCAAGAAGCGCCTGGCCGGCATGCTCGACACCGGCGAGCGCCGCGCCCTTATGCTGGCCATGGCTCGGGATGTGTTGACCGCCCTGTCCAAGTCACGCCGGCTGGCCGGGATACTGATCGTCTCCCGTTCCTCCGAGGCCGACGCCCTGGCCGAGTCATTCGGCGCGGAGCGATTCGCGGAGAGCGCGGGGGCCAACCTTCCCCGCGCCCTCGAAGAGGCCGCCGCTCACGCTGCCGAGGGCCATGGCGCCGAGGGCATCTTCGTCGTTCCCGCCGACGTGCCCCTGATCGGCGCGGACGAGATCGATACATTGCTGGAAAGCCACCGGCGGGTAACGCTTTTGCCCGACCGGGACCGGGTCGGCACCAACGGCCTGATCTGTTCGCCGCCCGACGCCATCGAGCTGGTCTTCGACGGCAAGAGCTTCGAGCCTCATCGCCGGCGCGCTCTCGATGCGGGAATAGCGCCCGGAATCGTAACGGACAGCGGGTTCGGCCTCGATGTGGACAGGCCTGGCGATCTGAGATGCCTGTTGCGGCTCGGTCCCGACAGCCAGACCGCCGTTTTTCTTGAAAGATCGGGTATCGCCAGTCGTCTGGCCGCGGATTGAACGCAGTGGCGTAGCGCGGAACGACCCGCTTCCGGGCGAAAAAGATCCCGCCTTCCGGGCAGCCCGCCGCGCCTGCGATGCGGGAGACTCAAGCGTGATTGGCCCCGTTCAGCCGGCGCCCGGTTCTAGCACTTGCTACATCGAGTAGGCGACTTTCCCATAAACCAGCGCGCCGTTGTGGCCGGCCGGCGAGTAGCGCGGATACTTGCGCCCGTTGCCGAAGTTTACGGCCTTGTCCGGATACTCGTTCAACACATTCTCGGCGCCCAGGGTAACGGCCAGTCCGCTTTCGAAGTTGTATTGAACCAGCAAATCCGCCAGGCCGTAGCCATCGAACTCGGCCGCGCTGTGGTCGTCGTACCACTCGCCGAAGTAGCTGTAGCGCGCCACCAGATACCATTGATCGATACTGTGGGTCGCGGTCAGGTTGAAGCGCGTGTCCGGCGCCCCCCGCTCGAGGTTGTCGATGGTGTCGCCGCCGGCGATCGTCGACCCTTCGCGGAAGTTCCGCACCTTGGTGTTGGTGTGGTTGAACGACAGCAGCAGGTCGGTGCTGCCGAGGCCGGATTCCCAGCCGTACGTGAGAACGGCATCGACGCCTTCGGTTCTGGTGTCGAAATCGTTGGTGAAGTAGCGCACCGACGTGAACTCCCGGGCTTCCGGGACGCCGGCGGTCACCAGTGCCTCTTTGATTTCGTCGGTGACGGCGAACAGGCCGGACAACGCGATCCGGTCGTCGACGTTGATGCGAAAGTAGTCCACGGTCAGGCTGAGTCCGTTGTCCAGGGCGAATACGGCGCCCAGCGACAGGTTCTCGCTGTCCTCCGGCTCGAGTTCCCGCCCGCCCAGCGCCATTGCAACGGGATGCGTGGCGCCGATGGTGCCCCGTTCCTCGAAAGCGTTCGTGGCCGCGTTGACCACGGTCGAGACATTGCGGGCGTTGGACTGCCCCGGTGTGGGTGCCCGGAAACCCGTCCCGAAGGAGCCGCGCAAGGCGAATGCGTCCGTAATGCGCAAGTGGGTCGCCAGCTTGTAATTCGTGGTACTGCCGAAACCGTCGAAATCCTCCCAACGCACAGCCCCGCCGATCCGCCAGTTGTCGGTGGCGTTCACTTCGAGGTCCAGGTAGGCGGCGATGTTGGCGCGGTCCCAGGTCCCGGACGATGCCGGGTTGAAGCCGCCGAAGCCGTTCGAGCCGGTACCGAAGCCGTACTGCTGATAGGGCCCGATCTCCCAGGATGCCTGCTCGCCCGTGGATATCTCGAACTCCTCCTCCCGCCATTCGAAACCGCCGGCGATGTTGAGGTCCGAAGCCATGCCGACATCGACTGGATAGGACAGGTCGATGTTGACGTTGGTCTCCCGCTGGGTGTATTCGCCGATATCGAAGTCCCGCTGCGAGCCCGGGCCGAGGGACGGATTCAGCGAGTTGTCGAGGAAACCGTCCATGTTGTTCTCGCCGATGCTGCCGGAGATGTCATAGAGCAACCCGTTGGCGAGGCCGCCCTGCACGCCGGCGACCACGGAGTAGTCGGTCATCTCCGCGCCGAAGGCCGGCGTGAACCCTTCCGGATAGAGTTCGACGAAAGAAAAGCAGTCCGCATCGGCGCTGACCGCATCGCGGAATGCGAGCAGGTTCCCGGCTGTGGAAGGCACGTCGTAGTTCGCCTGACAGCCGTCGCCGCCGACCAGAAAGATGTTGCTGCCGGTCTTGTAGACCCCGTTCCGGTTCATCGGGCTGCGGAAGAAGAACGCGGTTTCCACCTCGCGGCTTGCGTAGTTGCCGAACGCGTAGAGCGCATTCGATTCGTTCAGATCGATGCCGATGTTGACCGCGGCCTTGATGCTGTCGCTCACCTTGGGCGAGCCCCAGGGCTTGGCCGGATCCCCGACACCCGGAATGCCGATGGCGACAAGGGCGGTGGCGTCCCCGTGCTGCACGCTGCGGTCCGTCGGCGAAGACTCCCCGTACTCAAGGCTCAGGTTGACGAATCCGTTATCGGACAACGGCAGGCCGACATTGCCGGCGACCGTGGTCATGTCCTCGCCGGAATCCTTGGTATAGAAGCCGTGCTTCGCCTCGAAAGCGACGCCCTCCGCAGCATCCTTGAGCACGAAATTCAGGACGCCCGCAATGGCATCGGAGCCGTACTGGGCGGCCGCGCCATCGCGTAGCACTTCCATGCGCTTGATGGCGACCGCGGGAATGGCGGAGATGTCCGGCCCCTGGGCGCCGTTCGAGGCGCCGTTGGAAATCCACTGGATGACCGAGCCCCGGTGCCGGCGCTTGTTGTTCATCAGCACCAGGGTATGGTCCGGCGCCAGCCCGCGCAGATTGACCGGACGCAGCAGCGCGGCCAGATCGCGGGACGGGTTGTCGCTGACGTGGAACGACGGCACCAGCGCCCGGATCAGGTTGGTCATGTCGCTGCCGCCCTGATTCTCGAAGTCTTCGCTGCCGATGGTATCCACCGGAACCGATGAATCCTCGACGGAACGGGGCTGCGCGCGGGTACCGACCACCACCACTTCCTCGATTTCCGTCTCCGTGGCGCCGGACGGCGATTCGGCGGCGCCGGCCGCAGGCGCCACAAGCAGTGCCAGCAGTGAGCCCGCGGCTTTCCAGTGAGCTTGAGCCAGACGATCGCAAGCTTTTGCAATAAAAGTCATATCGATTGTTTTCCCAATTAATCAGGTGATGGAGTCGCATTCCCGGCGACTGCGGGCGCAGATCTTTCGGCGAACGGAAGCTTTCTCCCATGATACGAAGCAGACGTAAATGCGGCCAGCCCTTTTGACCACGATTCGCCCGAAAGTTCCCGGACCAGGGAACGTCTCTTCGCCCGCATGCAGCCAGGGAACGATTTCGGCCGGGCCCGGCCTCAACACTCAGCCCGCTTATCGGGATCGATGCGGCAACGCGTGGCCTCGACTACGGCGAACCCGGGGTCACCCGGGCGATGACGCATCCTGTCCTTTCATGAAACCACCTTTAACCGGCATATCTCACCAAGGGCCGCGATGATCGCGCAGGATTTTCTGGTCCACATGCGAGAGGCAAGCCCCTCGCACTCCCCGGCTGAGGGCTCCGTACGCGTGCTCGCGAGCTTAAAGCATAGCCCCGCCTATGGTGGAGCGAGCATGTGCGCGCACGCGGGCAAAAGACCAGCGAGGGCGCGGCCAGCGCAGTCTGTGCCGGGCAGAACCTCCAAAAAGCGAAGGTACCTGATTGAAACGCAATGACATTCAGTGACTCAACAAGCGGCTTGGTGAGATATGCGGGTTAACCGGGTTTGGCCGATCATGGCTGGCTCAGACCGGATTCCGCGCGACGAGCTGGCGGGCGATGATGATGCGCTGCATCTCGTTGGTGCCCTCGCCGATGCACATCAAGGGCGCATCCCGATAGAGCCGTTCCACCGGGTACTCCTTGGAGTAGCCGTAACCGCCGTGGATGCGCATGGCTTCCGCCGCGTTTTCCATCGCGCTTTCCGAGGCGAAATACTTGGCCATCCCCGCCTCCATGTCGCAGCGTTCGCCGGCATCGTAGGCGCGGGCGGCATCCAGGGTGAGGAGTTCCGCGGCCCGCGTGCGGGTCGCCATCTCGCCGAGCTTGAGTTGGATGGCCTGGTGCTGACAGATGGGCTTGCCGAAGGTCTCCCGGATCTGCGAGTAGGAGGTGGCTTCCTTGAGGGCCCGCCTGGCGATGCCCACGGAACGGGCGGCGACGTTGATGCGGCCCAGCTCCAGGCCGCCGACAGCCATGTAGAAGCCTTTTCCGGGCTCTCCGCCGACGAGGTGCCGCCTGGCATCCAGGGTGTAGCCGTCGAATATCAACTCGGCGGAGTCGATGCCCTTGTAGCCCAGCTTCTCAAGCCGGCGCCCGGTCTTGAAGCCTGCATGGGGCTCGCCGGTGTCCGGGTCCACCTTGGGCGCGATGAACATCGACATCCCCTTGCGCGGCGGCGTGGCATCCGGGTCGGTCTTGACCAGGAGCGCCGCCGCGCCGCCCTCGATGCCGTTGCTGATCCAGGTCTTGGCGCCGTTGATCACGTAATCGTCACCGCGCGCATCAGCTCGGGTACGGATGCCCTGCAGGTCGGTGCCCGCATTGGGTTCCGTGAGCGCCAGGGCGCCGCGAATCTCGCCGGTGACGAAGCTGGGCAGCCAGTATTCCTTCTGAAAGTCCGTACCGAAGCGCTCGACGATGCGCGCCATCATCAGGTGGGAGTTGAAAATGCCGGAAAGCGACATCCATTCTTCGGAGATCAGGGCGACGATCTTCGCGTAGGTGCTCGCCGAGAGACCGAGCCCGCCGTGCTCCTCCGCGATCGTGGCGCCGAACAGGCCCAACTCCCGCATCTGATCGACCATGGCCTGGGGATAGATGTCGTCGTGCTCAAGCTCGGCGGCATAGGGTTTGACCTCCTTCTCGACCCACCTGGCGATGGCGTCGAGAATGGCGCGTTCGTCCGTTTCGCTGCAGGTTCGTGCGGCTTCACTCATGGTGCGATCCTCGTTCAAAGCTGACGCCGTCAGTAGTTCTCCACCCGGTCTTCCACGGCCCCGCCTTCTGCCGGAATCAGAACGTTGCGGAGGAAAGAGCAGACCTCTACGCCGTCCTGGTTCAGGCCGATGGTCTTCACCGTGACGATGCCTTGACCGGGGCGGGATTTCGACTCCCGCTTGGCGATGACCTCGGACTCGCCGTAGAGCGTGTCTCCCACGAACACCGGAGCCGTGAACTTGACCTCGTCCATGCCGAGGTTGGCAATGGCTTTCTGGCTGATATCCGTGACGCTCATGCCGATCAGCAGCGAGAGCGTGTAGGTGCTTACTACCAGATTGCGGCCGAACTCGGTCGCCTTCCCGAACTCCGCATCGAAGTGCAGTGGATGAGTGTTCAGCGTCAGCAGCGTGAACAGGTGATTGTCGTATTCGGTTACGGTCTTGCCGGGGCGGTGCTCGTAGACATCCCCGACCCGGAAGTCGTCGAAGTAACGGCCAAACGTTTCCCGGTAGCGTTGCGGTCCGACCTGTTTCATGGTCTTGGTCACTGGCTGTCGATCCTCCTTGAAGCCTTGTTCATCCCAAACCCGGCGCTCGCTCTGTATCGTGCCGTTCGATTTCCAGGCCGTGTCGTGCAACTGTCCTGACATAAATAACAGGATCGCAGAACAGATCCGCATCGAACGACCTCCGGTGCCTCCATCGGGCCTGCAGGATCGTGCCGCCCCCCATACGCAAGGCCCCAGTGGGAAAAAAGCGGGCGCTCTGGGCCGAGAACCGTGCCACGGCATCGGCGATGGGGCGTGGAATGCCGGATTCTTCCAAGTTCAATTCTCCATGGGGATCGGCGGCGGGCCAGCATGCACAGGACCCGCGGCCTCATTTTACCGTGCAAAAGCAGTTGTGCGCAGGTCGGCATTTTTGCGCCCTACAGGGGGCGGCTACATCTTCTATCCCCCTCCTGGTCTGTTTGTTTGATGATCTTCAAATAGACCAGTATACTGGTCTATACGGCCGATGAGGTGCTTTGTCATGTTGAAAGAAATTGGTTCATACGAGGCGAAAACCAAGCTACCGGAGATACTCCGTCTCGTTGCGTCGGGCGAGTCCTTCACGATTACCAATCGCGGCAAGCCGGTTGCCGACATCGTGCCCAGTCGGACCGGGAGCCGCTCAAAAGCGCAGGTGGCCATTACAAACATTCTTGGAGCCAGGAAGTACCTGGTTTCGGATGAGGCGCTTTCCGACCTTAAGGAAGCTGGCCGCAAATGACCGACTTTGTGCTGGACAACTCCGTGGCGATGCGCTGGCTTCTGGAGAGTGAAAGGCAATCTGATCAGGCTTATGCTGAAGCTGTATTGAAAAGTCTGGTGGATGCTGAAGCTCTGGTGCCGAATTTATGGCACCTTGAGGCCGCGAACGTGTTGTTGAGCGCCGAGCAGCGCGGCGAACTGGACACAGCAGACATTGAGCGATTTATTTCGCAATTGGAGCGCCTGCCGATCCAGGTTGACCCCTTAACCGCACACCAGGGATTCAGCCGAACGCTCAGCTTGTCGAGGGCCCATCGGTTGAGCAGCTACGATGCCGCCTATCTGGAGTTGGCTATTCGCGAAGGACTACCGCTCGCTACGCTGGACAGAAACCTGGTCAAGGCGGCCAAAAAAGCCGGTGTGGCTGTGTATCTTGGATAAGACATTTGCCGATGTACCGGTCACTCACCGATTTCCATGACGAAGATGAGGTGGCCCCATTTTTTTTGATAAAGCGTAGCAGCGCGCTCGGTCCGGCCCGCAGTTGCCTGCCACCGCCAACGCATGGGATTCCTCCCCGAGCACCGCCGCCGGCAGGCCGCCCGGTCTTGCTGGGCGCCAGCAAGGCTCGCGGCGATGCCGGCGGTCTCTTCGGGGGCTCGGCCGTGGCGCTGCACGGCGGCCCGCCCCGCGGATGTCGAGCCGTGAATACATTAGTCATAGTGACGTATCATTCAATCTAATCGGACCTGGCGGGCAGCCGATGCCGCGAACGCTTTTCGACAAGCTGTGGGACAGCCATTGCATCGCGACCGAGGAGAACGGCGAGTCCCTGCTGTACATCGACCGGGTCTGCCTGCACGAGCGCACCGGCGGCATCGCGTTACAGTCCCTCGAAGCACGCGACATCCCCGTACGACGTTCCGGGCAGGCGTTCTGCATGATGGACCACGTCCTGGATACCCGTCCCGGCCGGGGCGATCGCACGCCAATCCCTGGCGGCGAGGCATTCATCCTGCGCACGCGCGAGGGCGCTGCCGCCTTCGGCATCCGCACCTTCGATGTGGGCGACGAAGACCAGGGCATCAGCCACATCGTAAGCGCCGAGCAGGGCATCGCGCTCCCCGGCTTGAGCCTGGTCTGCCCCGACTCCCACACCTGTACCCTGGGGGCGCTCGGCGCCCTGGCGCTGGGTATCGGCACCAGCGAGGCGGAACACGTCCTGGCCACATCCACCCTGTGGTTGGCCAAACCGGCCAGCGTACGGGTCGTAATCGATGGGGAGCTCGGTCCGGACGCGAACGCCAAGGATCTGGCGCTCTACATCATCGCCATGCATGGCGCCGGCGGAGCGGCAGGCGCCGCGGTCGAATTCAGCGGCGCCGCGGTGACGGCCCTGGACATCGAAGCGCGCATGACGTTGTGCAACATGGCCGTTGAATTTGCGGCGGTGACGGCGCTGATCGCCCCCGATGAGAAAGTGTTTTCCCATGTCGCAGGTCGGGCCTACGCACCAACCGAACGGCCGCTGGCCGAATGGCAGGGGTTGAAAACGGACTCGGCAGCGCGTTTCGACAAGAGCATTCGCATCGACGCATCCCGCGTCGATGCCCGCGTCACCTGGGGCACTTCCCCCGGGCACGGCGTAAACGTCACCGGCCGCATACCGGCTCCACGGGATGGCAATGCCGAGCGCGCGCTCGACTACATCGGCCTGGCCCCCGGCACCGCCATGACCGAGGTCGCCATCGATGCCGCCTTCATCGGCTCTTGCACCAACGCCCGGCTTTCCGACCTGCGCAGCGCCGCCGCGGTACTCGAGAACAGGCGCGTCGCGCCCGGCGTTACGGCCATCTGCGTGCCGGCCTCCACCCCCGTCAAGCGGGCGGCAGAAGCCGAAGGTCTCGACCGCATATTCCGCGCGGCCGGATTCGAATGGCGCGAGTCCGGGTGTTCTCTCTGCTTCCATGCGGGCGGTGAGGGCTTCGCGCCCGGCAAGCGCGTCATCACCACCACCAATCGCAATTTCGAAGGCCGTCAGGGTCCGGGCGTACGGTCGCACCTCGCGAGTCCCGCCGTGGTCGCCGCTTCCGCGGTGCGCGGCCGCATCGGCACACCGGGCATGCTCTGAACATGGCGCCGTTCATCCGACACCTGGGCGTTGCCGCGCCCCTGCTGCAGGCCAATATCGACACGGACGCCATCATCCCCTCCCGGGAAATGCGCCACGTCTCCAGGACGGGGCTGTCCGAAGGACTGTTCGCAAACTGGCGCTACGCCGATGTGGCCGCCCGGCGGCCGAACCCGGAATTCATTCTCAATCGGGATGCCTACGCCGATGCCACCATTCTGCTGTGCGGCGCCAATTTCGGCTGCGGTTCGTCGCGGGAGTTTGCCGTCTGGGCACTGGTCGAGTACGGCGTCCGCGTCATCGTGGCGCCGAGCTTCGGTGCGATCTTCAAGAAGAACTGTATTGCCAACGGCCTGTTGCCAGCCGTCGTGCCGGATACGGACGTGCGCGCGCTGGCCCGGTGGGTGGAGGACGATCCGCCGTCGCGGCTGCTGGCCGTCGATCTTGTCACCTCATCCATCGACACCGATCTGGGCAACACCCCCTTTGCCATCGGCGAAGCCGACAAAGCACGCCTGCTCAGGGGCCTCGATCCCATTTCCTATACCCTGACCCGGGCCGATGCGATCGGCGCATTCGAGAAAGAGCGCTTCAAGGCTCATCCCTGGGCCGCGCTTCCGATAGCTGCGAATAAATCCGAAAGGGCATAATCGGCAAATCTCACGCAACCGCTGCTGCGAACACCTATTTGGAGCTGCCGAGCTACCCCCGTGCGGTGGGCGTTATGGCACCCTCCCCGGCTACACTTCCCGAAGCCCGATCCCGCGATTGCTCGCGCTTGCCACTCCTTGGATACCCCACCGCCCCGTATAACCAACAACTCGCCGCACGGGCCGCAGGGGGGTGCAGGCGTACTCGACAGTACATGAAGCAACCCGCGATCATTTCCGGCCGATGGGGGTCATCGCGAACAATCCCCACCATCTGCCGGGCGCAATCGACTCCGATTCTGCGGACAAGGGCGCGCGCTTTATGCAGCTTTGCGACGCCTTCGACATTCCGATTCTCAGCCTGATGGACTGTCCCGGTGTGATGGTCGGCCCCGACGTGGAGCGGACGGGTCTGGTCAGGCACAGCGCCCGCATGTTCAATACGGGCGCCAACCTGACCACGCCACTGTTCGGCGTCGTCATTCGCAAAGGCTATGGTTTGGGCGTGCCGGCAATGTGCGGTGGAAACTCGCTGTTCGGATTCTTCATGGTCGCGTGGCCGACCGCGGAATTCGTCGCCATGAACATCGAAGGTAGCGTCAAGCTGGGCTATCGCAAAGAGTTGATGGCCATTGCGGACCTGGAGGAGCGCCAGAAGTTTTTTGATGAGAAGGTCGAGCGCGCCTACAACGACGCCAAAGCCGTAAATGGGGCGATGGGCGTGTGCGGTGCGAGACTGACCCGCGTCTTCACCCGAGTTTACCAACGAAAAAATAAACTGTTGTATCTCAACAAGTCAGGTTGACCGAATCGCGCGTATGGCACTACATTCGTGCCCCGTTCGATGGTTTTCCCTCAGACGACCGCCTGGTGCGTGCCCCCGGCTGAGGAGGCGATTCCCAAGGCATCGAGGATGGCCTGTTGCCGCGGTTCCGGGCGCGTCGCCTTGCGCACATGCAGGGTGCGTCCGTCGGCGCGCTTGAACGTCGCGGTCACGCGCTGACGTCCGCCGAGTAGCCGCTTGAGCGTCGTCCAGCTCGCCGTGCGCAGGGCCGCGTTGATGCCCGGGGAGGAGAGCAACTCCACCAGCCCCAAGCGCTCGACCGCCCATAGCCCCACCTGCTCGACGCCCACACTGCGCGGGCGCGTCAACTCAAGCGACGCCACATCCACCGTGACCCGTTCGCGCACCGCTTCAGCGTCCCCCGCCCGGCCGCGGGCCAGCAGTTGCGC
The DNA here is from genome assembly GCA_965220425.1 of Candidatus Azophilus sp. Classification (GTDB taxonomy): domain Bacteria; phylum Pseudomonadota; class Gammaproteobacteria; order Pseudomonadales; family Azotimanducaceae; genus Azophilus. The sequence goes on from OZ244830.1 coordinate 3,843,341, forward strand.
GGCGATCCGTTGCGCTTCTTCCTCGACGCTGGCCAGCGTATCGTCGATGAGCGGCGCCTGGCCGTTCAGGATCTCGTCGATGCGCCGGCACTACATCGACCGATCCGCTCCATCGAACACCGGAAATTAATGGGTTACTACGACAAAATTCGTCGATCGGGGCAAAATCACGGGGATGTTGGTAAAGATGGGTTAAGACTTGATCATTTCACGGCGGTGATGACCCAAAGCGATCAGCACGAGCGCCACGCTCGATGGTGACGCGAATGAAAACGTTCAGAAGGCTGCAGTATATATACTGACCTCTTCTCGTCGCAGGTAACCGTTCGGCCGTCCCGTGGAATCTGCCGGCAGCGATGTGCTTCGGTGTCTGTAGCCAGGCAAATCCGTTGTGAAACGGGCGTCATCGCCTTGGTACGCCCATTCCATCACGGCTTGTACGAACGGTTACCGTCGCAGGGATACATGATCAGGTTCATGCGCATGTATTTTCCTGTGTAACGCGTTGTTTTTATTGATCGGAGATTCTTCCAACTGAAGTGGAACCTCCAGGAAATCAGGTAACTTGACAGTGCCCTCCTGCAGCATCCAAGCTGACCATATCGGGAGACGGCCATGCAGATTCGGAAATTTCTGGCGCCAGGCGTGCTTGGCTTCTCGCTGAAAAATACTGTGCACGGGCTCATCGACAAGGTCACCGGCGCACCGCCGCGGCCGGTACGCGCTGCCGAGTACGTCGCGGCGCACGCCATACGCGGTGACCCGGAAAACGTGCTGCGCACCATCGACCGGTTTGCACGGGAGGAGCGTTGGCTGATGAACGTGGGACCGGAAAAGGGTCCTCTCGTTGCAGAAATGGCGGCCCGCTTGCCGCCCGAGGCGCGCGTTCTGGAACTGGGCGCGTATTGTGGCTACTCGTCGATCATGCTCGCGAATGCGCTTGGACCCCAAGCGCGCGTCACCTCCGTAGAGATCAACGAGACCTTCGTCGAAAGCGCGCGTGCAAACGTTGAAGTGGCTGGGCTCAGCGACCGGATCACCTTCCTCCACGGTCCATCGACCAAGGTTCTGGCTACCTTGCAAGGGCGCTTCGACCTGGTGTTTCTCGATCATTGGAAGAACTTGTACAAAACCGATCTCCTGATGATGGAGGAGAGAGGTCTCGTCGGCGCCGGCACGATCGTCGTGGCGGACAACGTTGGCGAGTTTTTCGACCCCGACGAGTACCTGCGTTACGTGCGCACATCCAAGCGCTACGACAGTGAGCACCGCGCCGCAAACATCGAGTACACGAACATTGCCGACGCGGTGGAAATTTCAGTGCATCGCTGACGGAGCCAGGGGATCGATATTCCGCGCCGATCAACGCGCGGCGATAGCGACCCGACGCCGGCAGAGGCTACCGACATCGCCAACCGGGCACGCGGCGCCCAGGGAGAACCGTTATGAATCTGAGCGAACTGGTCGAAACAGCCAACGAGCTATTCACCAGCGCCTATCGAAACAAGGTGGTCAACGGCAAAGCCGGCAGCAAGCCGCGTTTCGAGCGGTACCATGCCGCACCCTCGCTGTGCTCGATGCAGGTGCGCACCGTGCTGGCGGAGAAGCAGGCACACTACCGATCGCACGACCTGAACCTGCGGGGTGCGAATTCCTTTTCAAGCCGCATTTGGGGGGAGTTGATTGGGAATTCGCAACCCACGGGTCGCAGGCCCGGATCTCATTACTCTGCTGAGCAAGGAATTGACGCCAGTCCGGCGAGGGTGTTCCGCGATAGGGCCGCCGCATGTACCTGGCGAGTGTCCGGTGCAATTTGCTCTCACCATCCATTGGAGCCGATGGCGTACAGATAACGGAGTGCTGTTGAGGTTACTCGGGCAGCGTAACGCGTCCCAAGGTATTTGCATCGGTTCCGAACCAGATGGCGTTGCTCGCCGGGTCATGAGTCATATGGCGCACCGTGCCGCCGCCGCTGCCGATGGGCACGGCGCCGAGGAAACCTGGCAGGGCGGGATCGAAGCCGCTGAACAAATTGGGTTGCGGGCCGGTTTGCACAAACCAGATCCGGTCCCGGCCGTCCGCCGCCATGGCGTAGGGACGGCTGTCGGTGCCTGAGGGCACCTGCCATTCGGTAATTTCGCCACTGCCGGGATTCACGCGCCCGAGATATCCTTCGGCGTAGTCGACGTACCACACCAGGTCGTCGGAGGTAATCGCCAGGCGACGCGGCCGGGCGCCAACGCGTGGCAGCGCCACTTCTTCGAGCGTCAATGCCGCCGGGTCGATGCGAGCCAGCTTGTTGGCGCCGAACAAGGCCACCCAGACCTCGCCCCTGCTGTTCAGCTCGATGCCGTAAGGGCGAGATCCTCGCGTCGGGACCCGGATGAGATGCACCTCGTCCGTTGCCGTTTCCAGCTTGCCGACGAAGTTGCCGCCCTGGACGGTAAACCAGATATCGCCGTTGGCATCCATGATCAGCGTGTGCGGATCGCGCGCTGCCGCATCCGGCATGGATATCTTGTGAATGGCGCCGGTCGCCGGGTTCAGGCGGCCGATGTGGGCTGCGCGATTGCCCGCGTACCAAATATCGCCATGGGCGACGATCAGGTTGTGAGGACCGGCGCCCGCCGCCAGTGGCCACTTCCGAAAGGTTCCCTCGACCGGGTCAAGCGCCGCGACATAGTCGCCCGTCTGGCCGACGAACCAGACCCATCCCGTCGCCTGGTCCACATCGGGATCCCGAGGACGGGAATTCGCATAGGGCACTGCCCATTCCGTAATGACCGGCGCCTCGGTCCAAGCGGGGGACCCGGACAGCATTGGCATCAGCATCAGGGTGAGGATCACAGGGCGTTTTGACATCGACGGCATCCGCAAGTGGAACTGGACTCAGGCTGGCTGGAAACCGGCCAACCGGTGCAGCGCGAAGGTGAAGCCGGCGGCCATGATACTCCAAGTGGCGAGGCGCGCATGGCCGATACGGCAATGCGTTTGCCACCACGTCATAAAGTCCCGGCTCGCATTGGGAAGATTTCATTCGCAGGGAAATTGCGATTGGGCGCTATGCAAGCGCGGGCCAAGTCGTTCGGGCATCGCCCCGTTAGTCATAGAACTCTGGTGACTTGCGTAGACCCTTGGCCAGTTCAAGGTCGTGCTCAATCCAGAGGGTCGCGCGCGAACACGCCGTGGAACCGGGTGAGGTTGAGTCTTGGGCGAGGGACCAGGACCGCCAGACGTGCGATGAAGTCTAGGGGATCGAGGACGATGTGGGTCGTACCGTCGCGAAACGGCTGCTTGAACCTGTAAATGACCTGTCCGCGCTCGTTGGTCGCCGGTTCAACACCGGCGACCGCATCCGCATGGCGCTGGAAGCGGGCGCGGCGAGCCGCGGCAACTGGTCGGGCTGCCATGCCGTCGCCTGGGACATGCACGCGCCCGACTTCGGCGATCTCGACGTGGGTGACAACTTCCAGAAGCATTCCTATCCCCTCGGCGTCATGCTGAACGCCCAAGGACCGCGCTTCGTGGACGAGGGAGCGGACTTCCGCAACTACACCTACGCGAAGTACGGCGGCGAGATTCTGCGTCAGCCCGGCCAGTTCGCCTGGCAGATCTTCGATGCGAAGGTCGCCCCGCTTCGGCCGTCGGAGAGCTGATTCAGTCATGCGGACAACCGGGGGGTAACCAGGGACAGTTTGCGGTACCTCACAGTTTATGTGTTGATAGCGACGATCTAATTTATGTGGCAGATAGAGAGAACGGCCGAAACCAAATTTTCGATTCAGAGGGTCAGTTCATCACGCAGTCGACCGATGTAACAAGCCCAATTGGTTTAGCTGTCGATGCGGACGATGCGATTTATGTGTTTGAAGTCGGATGTCGATATGGCCTTTATCCGTTTGTGTCACCATCGTCGAATAAGATCAGACAACCCTGTCTAAGTATATGGAGCTGGGGACGATGTTTTCACGCTGGGGCGAGGAGGAGAACTGCGCACCAGGTAATTTCTGCATACCACATATGATATGCGTAGACCCCCCAGGTGATATAGAAACTTGTGAACTTAACCTGCTGGCGGTAGATGAAGGCTTAGTACTCCCTGATTGACATATGGTGCAGAAATTTATAAAAATAATTTTATTGAACCATTCAATTGGGTATGGCAACTGGGAATTTTTTTCAGAAAGGAGGAACCATGAAACGTTATTCACATACGACTGTGATAGTTATGACAGCCTGTTTATGCGTGGCAAGCGCAGCATCAGCAAATAATTCTGCCCCTGCGGCATACGAAAAGGACATTCTGTACAGAGGCGCCTCTTTGCACACGGCAAATGGTATGCATTTTGATAATTCTGACCGCTTGCTGGTCACGAGTTTAATGGGAAACGAGATTGTTTTAATGGATCCAGATAACGGAAACATATTGGAGCGGTATGATCAGACAATGGGCATAGAAGCACCGGATGACGTTAGTGTTGGAAAGGATGGATCAATTTACTGGACTTCTCCCTTGGTGGGGGATGTCGGAAAGCTGACGCCGGACAAAACTTTTGTAAATTTAGGCCATCTTGGGCACGGTGTTAATCCTATTACCATGTCTGATGATGGACGTCTTTTCGTGGCCAGATGCATAAGCGGAAATGAACTATGGGAACTTGACCCCATGGGCAAAAAAGAACCAAGGAGGCTTGAATTAGATCTCGGTCCCCACTGTGGATTCAACGCTTTTGACTTTGGCCCTGATGGATTGTTGTATGGTCCGAAATTATACCTGGGAAAAATTTATAAAGTGAATGTCGATACTTTGGAGATAGGAATAGTACGTGAGGGTAGAAATTCGAATGCGGTTGATATTAACTCAAAGGGGGATATTTACTCTCTATATTATCAAACAGGTACTGTCCTTGTTACAGATTACAAGACCGGTGAAACAAAGACAGTTGCTGTTCTAGGGCCTGGCACAGACAATATGGCCTTTGACTCCAAAGACCGCTTGTTTGTCTCCAGCATCTACCATGGATATATTGTTGAGATTATGCCGGATGGAAAAGTCAGAACCGTTGTTCCCGGTGGTCTTGTGAGTTCAGGAGGATTGAAAGTAACGGTTGAAGGGGATTTGGAATATCTTTTGGTTGCCGATTTATTTAGCCTGCGCAAAATCGATGCTAGATCTGGCGTGGAGGTCGAGACACAATACCCCGACCTTGTTTTAGGTGGGCCGCGCTTCCCCCAGACAGTTTCCGGACTGGGTGAGTATTTGTTAATAACGTCTTGGTTTCACCGGATGAATCATGTTCAGGTATGGGACTTTGTCAATAAAAAGGAGATTGCGGATTATACAAATTTTAAACAACCCATAAATGCGATCGAATTTGAAGGTGATGTGGTCGTTGCAGAAGGCGGAACGGGCAAACTGCTTCGCTTCAATCTTAAAACTCCGGAAAAAATGGCGGAATTTCCCGTAAAGATGCAGCTTCCTGCAGGTTTGTTGAATGTAAACGGAGATCTTTGGGCAGTTGACTGCGCTGCCGGTGTGGTTCTGAAGGTTGCCGAAAAAGGAAAAATTCTGGCAAAACCGAAAAAGGAGATAGAGGGTCTGTCTCGGCCCGAGGATATTGCGTACGACAACCATGGTAACCTTCTGGTTGTAGAGGTTGGAAAAAGCCGCGTGATACGGTATTCGCTAACCACCCGCCGAACAGATGTAATCGCTGACAATCTTAACTTAGGGCATCAGTCGTTACCGAACCTTCCAGTTACTGCTTTCTTTAATGGTATAGCGGTTGCGCAATCGGGTAATATCTTTATTACCGGCGATAAGGACAATGTAATCTTCCGTTTGAAACCGAAGCAAAAATAAGGTCTTTTCAAACGAGACTTAATGAGCATGAACTTTCTATTTACAACATACGGGAGGATGTTGTACGAGGCGCTATAATACGTGGAATTCGTGACGCCAGGTGACAATCCGATATCTTTCGACTCTCTATTGACTTTGCCGTCTGACTTTGATTCCAGCCAAGTCTTCAAACAAGGAAATCAAGGACCAATATTCTTTATCGCCCAGCCCACTATCTTTACCGGCCATCCAGATTTTATAAGCTTCAGCCCCGACTGGTAACGATATCGATAACTCTTCAGCCAGCTCCAGGGCGAGCTTCATGTCTTTACAAGTGTGCCGTAGTGCCTGAGAGGCAACTTCACCCGCTGGTGGTTCAAAGCTCTTTGTTAAAATGAGATTCGAAAGGCGCTCGAACAATGGGCTGCCTCCGGCACTCACTTTGACAACGTCAATAAGCTTCTCTACATCTAACCCTGCTTTAACACCCAATATTATGCCTTCCATCACGGTGACCACGTGGGTATTTGAGATAAAATTGTGAGCAAGTTTGGCCATATTTCCGGCACCGACATCACCGACATGGATTATATTGCTGCCTACCACCTCTAAGACCGGCCTTGCTCTTTTTAGGGTTTCTTCTTTAGTACTCCCTACCATTATGGTGAGCGTCCCCCCTATTCTCTGGTCAACATGACCGCTCACTGGGGCATCCATCACTTCAATCCCCTTTTTGGCTGCCAATCCTGCTATTTTTCTGATGACCGCGGGTGTTATGGTGCTTGTATCGATGTAGAGGTCACCCATTTTGGCGCCGGCAAGCACGCCATTATTTCCCAAAGCCACCTCTTCACTAGCTTCTATTGAAGGTAATGAAGTCAACACGATGTCTGATGACGCCGCTACCTCCTCGGGACTTGCTCCCGCCTTGGCGCCGAGTTGTACCAACTCTCGTACCGGATTTTCTCTTATATCGTTCACCGTTAACTGAAATCCTGCTTTCAATATATTGACAGCCATCGGCTTTCCCATGCCGCCGAGACCAACAAAGCCTACATTCATTTCATAGCTCCTGAAGTTATTTAATATCGAAATATCAATGAAGCATCGTGCTGGGGAGCCATAGTGCAATCTGTGGAAAAACGACCAGCAGCACGATGGTCAGGATATCCAAAATTACGAAAAAGCCGCACCCCTTGAAGATTTCCTCCAGTCGCACTTCATCAGGTGCTATACCTTTGACAACGAAGCAATGAAGCCCCATAGGGGGAGTTATGTTTGCCAGTTCAGCCATTTTGATTGAGATAATCCCAAACCAAACGGGATCAAAGCCGAGTGAGGTCACAGAAGTAAAAACCACCGGCAAGATTATGAGCATCATAGACAAAGGATCGAGAAACATGCCAAGTGGGATATAGAACAGAAGGATCACAAACAAGATCCCGTATCGACCGAAGGGCAAGCCTGTGATCATTTCAGCAATTTCGGTACCGAATCCGGACATAACGATGAATCGACTAAAGATAAATGCGCCAAGAAGAAGCAGAAATATCGTTGCTGTCGTATGGGCGCCGTCATAAAAACTTTTCTTGATATTATTCCACCTGTCCTGCTTGACCATAAGCATGATAAAGGCGACAAAAGCCCCAAAACCGGCAGCTTCTGTCACCGTAAAGATACCGCTATAAATACCTCCTATGATCGATAAAAACAGAGCAAATATTCCCCACGCTTTATAGATAGAGCTAACCCTGTCTTTCCAGGAAGAAGACTGCACCGAGGGCATTGATTGAGGCCTGAACAACGCGAACAAGTAGACGCCAGCTACATAAATCAGGGCTGATAAAACGCCTGGAACAACCCCGGCGATTAGAAGTTTCCCTATTGGTTGTTCGGTAAGAACGCCATAGATAACCAACATCCCGCTCGGTGGGATCAGCATACCCAGTGTGCCTGACGCCGCTACTGTGCCACAGGTTATCGCATCCGAGTGTCCCAAACGCCTCATCTCAGGTATGCTTACCCTACCGATAGTAAGTGAGGTGGCAATGCTTGAACCCGTGCAAGCGCCAAAAATAGCACAAGCGACCACTGTGGCTGCTGCCAAGCCACCCCTCATTTTTCCCATCCACCGTTGCGCCAGCTCGTAAGCCCTTTCCACAAGTCCTGATTGAAATGCAAAGGCACCGGTAATAATAAACAAAGGAACAACAATCAGGGTGAAACTTGCCGTCTGCTCGTACAACACCTGGGGAAGGATCGCAACCGCTACGCCGAAACCACGCAATATTGTAAAACCGAGAAAACCAACCAAGAGCAAGGTAAAGCCAATTGGCAAACGGAGTGCTATTAGGATTGGGAAAAGAATAAAGAGAATAATTATTTCAATATTCACAATCGGTCCCTGGGATGACCCAGCAACTGACGCAACGCACCGCAAATCTGAATACCAAGCACGAGAAGCAAATAGGAGCAACCGAAAGCCAATATAATTTTGGAGGGGTAAACCGGAAAGCTAGCAGCCCCTGCCTTGTACTGACCTATTATCGAAGATTCCCATGCCTGAACAATCGTTCCAAAGACAACTACGCCAGTTATTCCAAAAGATAAAATCAGCGTCAGAAGGTCGACAATCAGTTGATCTTTTTTAGATAAGATTCGAGTTAGAGCCTCTACGGCGATATGACTTCTGGAGTGCTGGGCTACCCCTAGCCCACAAAAAACAACCACAACCAGAAGTAACTCGTTAAACTCCATCGCTCCCGCTAGTGGATGGCCCAAATCTCTGCCGATGGCATCGGCAAGGGTGGTCAATCCGATTAGTGCAATAGTGCTTGCCGCAATAATGCCCAGCACCCGGTTAATTTCATTCACGAAACTCTGCACCTTGTTCAAGAGATTGGCAGCATTCAAATGATCGCTTAGATATGCAACACTGTTGGGACTCGTATTTTCGAGCTAATGCACGAAAGCGCCGAAGTCCTTCTCGGGCCGGCACACCTTTAGCTTCCGCGTCGTCAACCATTTCTTTCAACTCCGCCTCCACGTCCATTTTAATATGCCATTTCCTGAACTGTTCATCAGTGAACCTCAGGTACGGTATTTGTAACTCTTCGATCTTTTCAATAGCCTCCTCATCCATTTCCTGGGATATCCTCGCCGTTCGGAGGGCCCACTCCGACCTCATGTCCTTAATCAACTTTTTTGCGGATTCCGGCAGGTCTTCGTATACATCTTTGTTCATAACCATTTCAGCTGCACCATAGGGCCCAATTCTCGGATCTATAATCTGTTCCGTTCCTTCGGCGAAAACGGGCGCCATGCCTATTCCTACTTCGGACCAGCCATCAATCGTACCCCGATTCATAGCCTGAACTATTTCGCTAGCGCTAATTAGGACCGGAATGGAACCAGAATTCTCGAGCGACCGGCCCCAAAGCTTACCGTGAGCACGTATCTTCAATCCCGCCAAATCATTCGGGGAATTTATTACTTTGGCTAAACCTAAACTCATCGGGCTGGAGGCATGCTTATAGAGTAATACAACATTGTTTCTTTCAATCTCGTCACGGGCTGGTTGCCATGTTTCATAAAGCTCAGTTTGAGCCATGGCGCCAGCATAGACGTCCGACGTCAGGAAAGGGGCGTTGAAAAAGCTCCACAGCGGTTGCTCGGTTGGTGTGTATAAGGGAGAACTTAAGGCAATATCCACCGCTCCCTTGCCACAAGCCTTCAGCAATTCAGTCGCTCCAAACAGCGCCCCACCCCAAGTCCGAACTTTCACCTTAATCAGCCCCTGGCTCCTTCTCTCCAGCTCATCCAGATAAGCAACTGTCGGTTTATGGAAGGAGCCAAAAGGAATGTAGGTCGTGAATGTAAGCGTTATTGTTTTAGACGGTTTCTTTTTGTGCGGCTCGGTAGAGGCCCAATAGACTATCGCCAAGGATAGTACCGTCAAGCAAATAATAAGGAACCACACAATCTTCTTTTTCAATTCCCTCATTCCTTGGTTTCAACTCGTAAGTGCAACTCTACTATCTTGGTAAGGGGGCAAGCTGCGGTAACATCGCGGCTTTTCTCAACGCCTAGCAAGAGGAGCGCAAATGAGAGGCTACACGCAGCTTACCCGAGAGGAACGATACCAATTTACATCCTGAAGAAACACAATTATGGTCAGACACGGATTGCCGAACTGCTGAAACGTGACAAATCCACCATCAGTCGAGAGCTGCACCGGAATCAGGGTCTGGGCGGTTACCGGCCCTAACAGGCCCATAAACCAGGCGCTGGGGCGGGACGTACAGCAAGGCGCGATCCCCCCCCTCGGCCGTGAGGTCTGGCAGCAAGTCGAAGCGCTGCTCCGCCTGCAATGGAGTCCGGAACAAATCGTCGGCCGGCTTGAAATGGAACAGGATGTTCGGATCAGTCATGAATGGATCAACCAGTACATGTACGCAGACAAGCGCTCAGGCGGCGATCTTTACTGCTACTTGCGTTGCCGGAAGAAACGGCCCAAACGCTATGGCAGCTATGATCGGCGCGGCATCATTCCTAAGCAGGTCTCGATCGATGAACGCCCCGCCGTCGTTGATACCCGTCAGCGCTATGGCGACTGGGAAGGCGACACCGTGATCGGCAAGCAACACCAGGGCGCCTTGGTGACACTGGCTGAGCGAAAATGGTTGTACACGGTCATGCCAGGCGGGTTATTCATAGGACGGCTGAGGCGGTCCGTGATGCCGTTACAGAACTGCTCACGCCCTTTGTTGACTTTGTTCATACCACCACCTACGACAATGGCCGCGAGTTCGCTGACCACGAAGGCATGGCAAGCGACCTTCGGACACCCTATGAAGTCTTCTTCAACACCAAGACTTCGTTAACCGTTGCACTCGGTAGTGGTATCCAAGTTCTATATCATCCAAACCTTTTTTCTAGAAACGATAACCGAAACGAACACCTACATTACGACCATCTGATACCATTGCGGTATGTCCATTATCGACAGTGACGACTGGTTGTCCGCTTGGTAAGGCTCCGCCAAATCCTGACGCGTTTGACAACGAATTAAAGTATCGTTTATCCGTGAGATTTCTCCCATATGCCTCTACATAATACTTTCGGTCCGCTGACTCGAACATTACGCCTACATCCAAGATACCTTTGCCAGGAATAACATAAAAGTTCGTCGGCTCAGGGAAATAGTCGTCATGCCAGCTATAGTTAGCACTGAAACTCACAGACCCCCAATTCATCGAAACGACATAATTGGCAAAAGCATTGATGCTCCATTCCGGTGCAAACATGATCGTTTTACCCTTTTGGTCCTCGGGCTGGCCTGTTTGTAGACTGTTCTGAACGAAGCTCCCATATTCACCAAAAACTGATCCAATAGAAACTCCCAGGTCCAGATTTGGCACAGGACGGGCCCATATCTCCAGTTCGCCACCACTAATTTCAGAATCCGTCGCGTTTCGCATGAATATCTGGAACCCTGCCCCCGGGACGACACCAAAAGAGGCGAGCTGCATGTCGGTGTAGTCGGTATAAAAGAGTGCCAGATTCACGCGCAGCCGCCTGTCATACCAGTCGGTCTTGGCTCCAACCTCATAGCTCCAGACGTATTCCTCTTCAAAAGGAGGTTGATCTGAGCCGACTATTGACATGGCCCACCCTCCGGCCCTGAATCCCCTTGTGATTGAAGCGTAAAGCAAAGCATCCTCAGTAGCGCGGTATTCCAGAGCAAGTTTTGGCGTTACGGCCTCCCAAGAATGATTATCTACATCTTCAAAATCCCAAACAAAGAACTCAGCGGAAGTCCCTGGTTCAAAAACAAACTGGTTATCAATGTACCTTGCCCTCTCCTCATGGCTGTACCTTATACCAGCCAAAACTGATAAACGTTCTGTCAAAGCGTAATTTCCGGTGAGGTATGCTGCATAGCTATCACCATCCATCCCGTAGTCATCCGAAGCAATAGAGAAGCCGGGACCTTGGAAGGTCGAGGGATCGCCAAAATCCCATTCACCGGTCATTAATACATATTCATCCTCGTAGAGATAGAAAAACCCTCCCACCAGGTCCAGATTGCCCCAACTGCCGTTTAATTGAAATTCCTGGGTGAAGGACGTCCAGTCTTGTCTTTCAAATGACTGATAAAGTAAGTTCAAAGTGCTCCCGTCTTCCTGTGAACTATGTTTTCGTCTATGGTGGCTATAGGCCGTAACAGATTTTAACGAAATATCGCGGGCCAATTTGAATGTTGCAGTCAGGTCAACTCGTTCGTTTATATGTTCGATTCCCGTCGGGACGGGAGCGGTTGCTAGATCTTCAAACACGTTATAAGGCTGGGCACCGATTGCCTCCAAACCTGTCGTGTCTTGAAAGCCAAAAGGCGAACCCCCCTCATTTTCCTTTTTCTGATATTCCGCAGTCAGGACAAAATCTGACCTTTCCGACGGTGTGAACTGGACTGTGAGCCGCGCCCCGAGCCGCTCATCATCATCAACCGTTTCGGCGGTGTTCGGTCCATTATTATCAAAAAATCCATCTCGAGATGTCTGGATGAAAGCAAACCGTGCCTTCAGGTTGTCTGTGATGGGACCGCTCAGAGCGCCTTCAAGTCCTAGTCTGTTTTCGGTACCGAATTCGGCTGTGGCGTAGCCTGTAAGCACTTCGGTAGGCTTTTTAGTAATGAGACGAATGGCGCCGCCTGAGGTGTTTCGTCCGTAAAGAGTTCCCTGGGGCCCCCGCAAGACCTCGACCCGCTCTATGTCCAAAATAGAAGAAAACATACCTGTATGCCTTGGGGTGTAGGCGTCATCTACGTAAATGCTCACAGCGTCATGCCCGCCGGTCCATATAGGAAGGCCGCCCACACCGCGGAGAAATACACCATTATCCCTGACGAGTTCACGAGTCGTCAGGTTGGGAACCAGTTTTTCGATATCGTTCAGCTCGAGAATACCGCCTCTTTCCAAATCCTCACTATTAAAAACGCTGATAGCCATCCCCGTCTCCTGAAGCTTGGTCTCACCATGCTTGGTGGCCGTAACCACGATTTCCTCCAGGGTAGCCGCATATTCTTTCGCTTGCTCCGCTTCTATCTCTCTCGCTTTCTTTTCAATATCACCGGCGGATTCGGCCTGTGCCAGCAGCATCATCTCCGGCGCCGGCTGGGCTTTTCCCGAGTTTTCTTCCTTGACCGTTTCCGTTTCCTGGCTCGCTACGGCTACGGTGCGCTCGTTGACGAACCGGTAGTCGAGATCGGTGTCTGCGAGCAATCCGTTCAGCGCGCCCTCCCGGGTCGCGCCTTTCGGCACCGCCTTCGCGAGACGGTTGCTGACCAGGGCGGATTCGTAGAGGAGCTGCAGGTTGTATTCTTCCGCCAGCACCTGTAGCGCGGTCCCCAGTGCCTGCGCCTCGATCAGGATATCGTCCTCGGTGGTTTGTGCGATCAGGGTGGAAGGCGCGGCCAGGCCAAGCGCCAGGAAAGACAGGATGGCTGCGGGGATTCGCAGCAGGGCACGATGGTGTGTCATGGTTTTATCTCCGCCGATTTTTTGCCTCTCTAATCACATCGACTCTGAAAAAAGGAAAACCGGCTACCAACTCGTGCCAGCCGACCTGTTTTTGCGCCCGCACCGCAATCAGGACTGCGGCCTGATCAGCCACGCACCGCTGCCGTCTCCCATCACCTCGACCCGGCGGATCGCTTTGAGGGACTCCAGCAGTGATCCCACGTCGGTCACATCGAAGGTGCCGCTGATCTCCAGGGCGACCAGCCCGGGATCCACCACCCTCACCGGGACGCGGTTGTAGCGGTTGAACTCTTCGATCACATGCGACAGGGGTTCGGAATCAAAAATCAGCCGCCGCGAGGTCCAGGCGGTAACTTTGGCCGGGTCGGCCACCGCCACCTTGCGGATCGTTTCATCGGTCACGCTCGCCTGCTCGCCCGCGCCCAGTTCGATGCGCTCCGCATCCACCGTGACTTTTACCAGTTCCACCGAATCCGCAGCAGCCTGTTGCTGATCGGTGACCACCCCGACCCGGCCCTCGAGCACGATCACCAGCGTGCGGTCTTCCCACAGGCGCACGTTGAAGCGCGTGCCCAGCGCGCTGAATATTGTGTTGCCGCCGTGCACCTGGAAGGGTCTGCCGGGATCCTTCGCCACAGCGAACAGGCCCTCGCCCCTGACCAGGTCGATATGCCGGACCGCGTCGTCGAAGTGCACGTGCAGTTCCGACCTGGTGTTGAGGTGGACGGTGGAGCCGTCTTCCAGCGTGAACGAGCGCTGCTCGCCGATCCCGGTGGTATACATTTCGACACCATCGATCCCATTGTCGCCCCGGAACAGAATACCGCCCAGCACGGCGATGCCGATGGCTGCCGCAACCGAAAGCCAGCGAGCCACCCGCGGTTTTTTGCCCGCCCGGGGCCCGGACATCGACCGGTCGGCCGCGGCCCGTTCCAGCGGCACCACATTGGCGTCTTCCGGTGCGGCGCTCGCCGCCGCCACCAGCGCCGCAACGGAGTCATCCAGCCGGCGCGCGGATTCCTGCAGCAGGCCGGATGCCGGCCCGACCTCCAGGTAGGCCTTGACGTGATCGGGAGACAGCAGCAACCACTCGGACAGCGCCTTGCGCGTCGCGTCTGCCGGCTCGGTGCGCAGCTCGATGCACAACCGCGCTGCCTTCTCACGCAGTTTATTCGAGCCGGCTCGTTGTTCCTTTTGAATCAAAACGCTACTCTTAAAATTCGTGGTCGCGCAGGTGGTCCCGGCAATAGAGCAGTGCGGTGGCCAGATATTTTTTGACCGCGTGGGTCGAGACTTGCAGTTGTTGGGCGACCTCCCTGACGGTCATCCCGTCACGCCAATGCAGGGCGACAGCCGCCCGGGCCCGCGGCGGCATGGATTCCATAGCCTGCATAGCCTGATCCAGCAGTGCCGCGCGATGCGCTTGGTCTTCCACCGAATCCTGGTCCGCCAAGGGGGCGATCCATTCCTCGCTGAACTCGATCTCCTGCCGGCGCGCGCCCAGTTGATCGGCCCGAAATTCGTAGGCCACATTGGCCGCGATCCGGAACAGGTAAGCTTCGGGGTCACGGATAAAGTTCACGTTGTCCAGGCGCAGGACACGCAGGAACACTTCCTGCGCGACGTCCTCCACCTCGGAGGCATCCAGCAGGCGGTGGCGCAGGAAGCGCTTCAGATCGTCGTCCCGCAGCCGCATAAACCGGCGCAGCATTCCCCTGGCGGAAGGCTTCGGCATGTCGTAATTCTACACAGTAAGGGCGCGGCCTTTTGCCGCGCCTATCCCTATTAGACTGAAATGGTGGCAGAAATGGCTACCAAAATCATGGGGTGGCGTAAGCGGGTCGGTATTATGAACGGCCTGGTCGTAGCGCAGTCGCAGTCGATGGTACTGGTCTCGTCTAACGATAACGCTCGAATTTGGAAACCACATATAAATAAACGGTCAGCCGTCACCTACCTCGACCTCGGTCCGCCAACGAGCGCGGTCTTGGTGCGAATGTTCAGACTACTTGCGTCCTATTCGAACGTTATCCGCACCTCGCCGACGTCGCCGTACCGGATCACGGCCTCCGCCCCCGGCACCGCGGCCACCGGCACGTGCGGGCTGCCGGTGGAGATGACCTGGCCGGCCCGAAAGCCCAAGCCGCGCCGCGATAGCTCGTTTGCCGTCCAATGCAGCGCCGCGTACAACTCGCTCAGGCTACAGCGCTTCGCACCCTCCCAGGGCGGGCCGCTGGCGAGCTCGCCGTCCAGATACAAGCTGACCGGCAGCGTGGCCAGGTCGAGGGCCTGCCATCCCTCGAGCACATCCCCGATGACGAAGCCGCCCGCACACGCATTGTCGGCGTTACCCTGGAGCATGGGTAGATCGAAGGGATGCACTCCCCAGCGGGTATCCACCGCGTCGATGGTCATGATGACCGCGCTGACCGCCTCGCGCACTTCCGCCTCGCTGTAAGGCCGGTCACGGGGCGGCAGATCCCGATCCAGCCGAAACGCGAACTCGCCCTCGATCAACGGGGCATTGCGGAACTCGGCCAGACGGAAGCGGGCCGGACTGTCCTGGGTAAATTCGCGGTACAGGCGTCCGAGGAAAGGGGGATGATCCACTCCCTGGGACTGCATGACGGCGCGACTGGTGCCGCCAACCTTCCACCCCACGAGCTCGTAGTCCAGCCGTTCATCCAGCGCGTCTTGGATCTGATAGGCTTCCTTCAGATCTACCGGCATCAGCTCTGCAGCCATTGGCGGCACGCTTCCGCCTTCTCGCCACGCCGCGGCCAATGCGTCGGCGACCACCTCGATGTTGCTCTGATACATGCCTTGATACCTCGCAGTTGAGATGCCTTTCGCGCCTTGCCGTCTGCCAAGACCGCGACCCTAGCCCTACCCTTTAGCGTCATTTAGGACTGGACATAGTCGAATTTTTCCTGTATCACCTCCCGCATGGTGATACAGAACCAGATCAACCGCACCCTGTCCGCGCAGTCTGCGCGGCAGCGTCTCGACCGAATTCTTGCCCAAGCGAATGGCGTGAGCCGTAGCGCGGTTGGACAGCGTGTTTGCGAGGCGTTCGATTTTACCGACGGACGGGGCCGTCTTCAGCTATCGGGCTGCATGAAGGCGTTGCGCGTGCTGGAGGCTGCCGGCGAGATCCGGCTGCCAGCGCCTCTATGCGGTCGACCGCCCTCGGCGCCGCGCCGTTTTGCGGGCGCGCTTGCGCCGGCGGTGGGGGTGCCGTCGGCGGTGTCCGCGGTCGCGGACCTTGCCGTGGTGATGGTCGAGACCGACGACCAGCGGCGTGCATGGAGCACGCTGATCGCGGACGAGCATCCTCGCGGGATGAAGACGTTCGCCGGGTGTCAGTTGCGCTATCTGGTTGGCTCGGGGCACGGTTGGCTGGGTGCGGTTGGGTTTTCGGCCTCGGCGCTTCGCCTGGCGGCGCGCGACCGCTGGATGGCGTGGAGCGACGAACAACGCCGGCGCCATCTGAACCGCGTGCTGTGCATGAGCCGCTTCCTGATCCGTCCATCGGTGTCCTGCGCCAATCTGGCGAGCCATGTTCTGGGGCGGGTTCTGCGGCGCCTGCCGCGCGATTTCGAAGATCGCCACGGCTACCGTCCGTGGCTTGTCGAGACGTTCGTCGAGCCGACGCAAGACGGGGCGAGCCTGCGCGCGGCGAATTTCCTGCGCCTCGGGCAGACCGCTGGACGCGGCCGGCAGGATCGACACAACGGTCGCGCGGAAACACGGAAATGGGTATACATGTATCAATTGGCGCTGGACTGGCGCCGCCGTCTGGGCGTGCCCTTTGTCGACCACGCGCCGGTGCTGGCACCCGGCGACGGTCTGAATAGCGCGCGCTGGGCGGCGATGGAATTTGGAGGGGCTCCCTTGGGCGACAAACGACTGACGGCGCGTCTGATTACGAGCGCCGCGCTGCTTGCGGCCTATCCGGGCCGGGCGATCTGCGGCAATGCGAAGACCGACCGGCGGGCGGTTGACGGCTATTACCGTTTCATCGAACAGCCGCAAGACAGTGCGGTGACGGTGGCGAACATCCTGATGCCGCACCGGACCCGCGGCATTCAGCGGATGCGCGGCCAGCGCACGGTCCTCGCCATCCAGGATGGCACCGACCTGAACTTTGCGCGGCGACCGAACTGTGAGGGTCTCGGCATCGTCGGTAGGAACCAGACCTCCGCAAAGACCCTGGGGTTGCATCTGCATTTGACCCTCGCGGTGAATGGGGAAGGTCTGCCGCTCGGGGTACTGCGCTGTGCTTTCGATGCGCCCACGCCGAAACAGGCCGGGGCGAGGGATCGGCAAAAGACGCAACGCTGGCTGGACGGCTTTGAGGATATTACGGCCGCGTCCCGGTCGCTGACCGGCCGCACCCGTGTGATCTCGGTCATGGATAGGGAAGCGGATTTCTTCGAACTCTTCGACACCCAAAGGCGAACCGGGCGGGTCGAGATTCTGGTGCGCGCCAAACACGACCGCCGTCTTGCGGGGACCGATGAAAAGCTGTTCGCGAAGATGCGCAAGGGCAATGCCGACGGACTGGTCGATGTCCCGATCGACCGCCTGAGCGAGCGCAAGAAAACAAGCGGTAAGAAAGCGCGGCCGGCGCGCAGCAAGCGCTTGGCACGCTGCGAGGTCCGCTATCGCAGTCTCTCGCTTCCGGCCACCGTCAAGACCCTCGAACCGGTGCGGCTCTCAGCGGTGCATATCATCGAAACCGAGCCGCCGGAGGGCGAGGACGCAGTGCGGTGGTACTTGTTGACCAGCCTGCCCATCGACAACCTCGACGCCGCACGGGAGGTCATCGCTTTCTATCTCCAGCGCTGGCGGGTGGAGGACTATTTTCGGGTGCTGAAGTCCGGCTGCCGGGTCGAACATCTCGCCTTCCACACCGCCGACCGGTTGCAGCGCGCGATCGCCATCAACAGCGTCATCGCTTGGCGTATCATGCTCATGACCCTGCTTGGACGGCAGGTGCCCGACTGCGATGCCGGACTGATGTTTACCGACGATGAACTTTCCTTCCTGCGCAATTATGCCGTGGAATACAACCAGCCAACGCCAGACGATCTCGGTGCCGCCGCACGACTTGTCGCGCTTCTCGGCGGCTATCAGAACCGAAAACACGATCCCGACCCCGGAAACCAGATCATGTGGCGTGGCTACGAACGGCTGTCAGCAGCAACCTTGGGACATCGCATCGCCGAAAAACACGGCGTCGGAAATGCCTTTGTCCAGTAAAAGATAACGCTAAAGGGTAGCCCTAGCCCCAATAATTCGCGAAAAGATAAAGCAAAAGCCCTTGGACATGCGAAAATGGCGTTGTTAGACAACCAGTTAATGCAGCAAAGGCTTTTGCATGTCACAAGATACCAGCAAACAGAGTGTTTTGTTCGAGGGCCTGTCGAAAAAGGCAGTAATCGCCAAGTTCGACCAGGATCATGCCAGTTCAGACGGGGGTGCAATCCTGCTCAAGGCCTGCGACGAGCGGCTTCAGTTGAGTGAGACGTTGGCGGCGTGCTTGTCGGACGACCGCGAGCAGTCGAAGGTCGCCCATTCCCTGCGGGAGTTGTTTCAGCAGCGTCTGTTCGGCATCGCCTGCGGCTACGCCGATGGCAATGACGCCGCTCGGTTGGCCTGCGATCCGGTGATGAAGTTGCTGACGGGGCGCGATCCGGTCGCCGGCGCGTCATTGGCGTCGCAGCCGACGCTGTCGCGGTTCGAGAACGCGGTCCGGTCGAGGGACTTGGTGCGCTTGTCCGAAGCGTTGGCGGAGACGGTGATTGCCCGCCACAGACGGCGCAAGAAGCGGGTTCGGCGGATCACCATCGATTTGGATCCGACGGTCGATCCGACCCATGGCGGCCAGCAGTTGACGTTCTTCAACGGCTTCTACGACACCTCGTGTTATCTGCCGTTGGCCGGATTCCTGACCTTCGACGATGAGGGGGAGCAGTACTTGTTCTGCTACGTCCTGCGCCCGGGTAACGCGGCGGCCAAGCGAGGCTGTATCGGTGTGTTGAAGCGACTGCTGCCCCGGTTGCGGCGGGCGTTTCCCAAGGCCCGGTTGCGGATCCGCTTGGACGGGGGGTTTTCCGGTCCGGAGTTGTTCGCGTTTTTCGAGGCGAAGCGACTCGACTATGTGGTGGGTATGGCGAAGAACCCGAAGCTGGAGCGTTTGGCCGAACCGCTGATGGCGCAGGTGCGGTCCGATTTCGAAGCCGGGCACACATCGGCCCGCCGCTATGGCGAGTTCGCCTACCGGGCCGGGAGTTGGCCCCAGGAGCGCCGGGTCATCGTCAAGGCCGAGGTGACCACCCATTTCGGCCGGCAACCGAAGGACAACCCACGGTTTCTGATCACCAACCTGAAGACGACGCCGAAACACGTCTACGAGCGGGTGTATTGCGCCCGGGGCGATGCCGAAAATCGTTTGAAGGAACTCAAGCTGGGCCTGGAGATCGACCGCACCAGTTGCACGCGCTTCCTGGCCAACCAGTTCCGCGTTCTGATGACGGCGGCCGCCTATGTGCTGATGCAGGAACTTCGCCTGAAGGCTCGCTGGACGAGCTGTGCGCGCGCTCAGGTCAGCACCTTGCGGCTACGCTTGCTGAAGCTGGGCGCCTGGATCGAAACGTCGGTTCGGCGCATCGTCATCCACCTGCCGCTCGGCACGCCGTTCGCCGACGATTGGCGCCGCATTGCACGCTCGGTCGGCGCGGTTGTGACCTGATCCGATCAGCCCGCCTGGTTTGCTGTACAGACCCGTCGGTCTGCGGCAGCGTTCGCCTCGAATCCGGCGATACCGGCAATGAGCACCAAAAATGCCGATTGATCAGCAAGACAACAGCCCGATCGGCTCCCCATTACCGCATTTCCAACGAATATCCTTTCGTACGGCACCGTTTGAACCTCTACAATCGACGTTCATGAATAGGTGCGGCTAGATCGCTCGAATCTTCCGTGTGAGGCCACAAGATGTCCGCACCACTCTTCTACAACAAATGGCACTCTACGTTCGTAGACCGAATCAAGGGAGCATTCACCCAGTTCTACGTCAAGGCCAGTGAACTGCAGCTCAAGTAGAACAACCAAGAGATTCTTGTATGAAGGTCACAAAGCTGCTCCTTGCGATTCACGTTCTAACCTTAGTCGGCATCTCGTCGTGCAGCGAAACGGAACTTGAGCGTCCCACTCAAGAGTCAGCCCAGTTGCGCGACGAACTTTCCTCGGCCCTGAAATACCATGAAACAGCAAAGCAGGCGATCAAACACTACAAGGAACTCAGGGAAGTACTGAACGCACCATCGGGCGCGTCCGACACAAGAGATATACGCTATTTGGAAAAGTTAATGCGGCTTGGCGATCACTGCGCCCAAATTCGCGATTCACACAACTTTCTTCTGTCCGAATCCGGATTCATCGAGACTCTCGACATGTTGGTACAGTGGTTCCCTCACCTGGAAGCGACGGTGGATGCGATGACATTTGATGCAGCGGCAGAAAGCCAATGTGATGCAACCCTGCGACAAGTAAGGGAATTGAAGATTCGCTTTCTTAGAGCAGGCGGAGCTACCCAATCCGTCGCGGAAGAGGATGAAGTGTAGGAACGCGTGCGCATCGCCACGCAAAGGCTACGAGATAGACACTCAAGTTCCCAGTGTCACGGGACTTAATCGTCCATGTTGCCCCAGTCGATAGGCAGCTTCACTGTCTCAGCGAGGATTGCCTCCTAAGACTGATTCACATTGACGGAAGCGCTATCCCGCGATGCAGTCGGCCCACCGCTGCATGACCGGCCGCCGCTTCTCCAGCAGGTCGTCGCGCGCGTAAGCTGCCACCGCCGCCGAGCCCTCCACGTGCGCGAGCGCGAACTCGGAGAGAAGCTCGTCCACGTCGTGGTGGCGCGCCCAGTCCTTGAAGCTCGAACGGAACCCGTGGCCCGACGCCGCGATCCCGGAGGTGCGGAGCGCCTGCGTCATCACCGAGTTGCTCATCATCGCGCCCGGACGGCTGCCGGGGAACACCAGCGCGCCCCGCGTCGCCTTGCGAGCCTCGGCCAGCAGCTCCAGCGCCTGGCGGGACAGCGGCACGCGGTGCGACTTCGCGGTCTTCGTCGCCTCCGTGGGCCGATAGGACGAATAACCACTCGAAACGGGATGGTTGCGAAGTACGGTTGATTGTTGGGGCGCTCGGGGGAAGTCTTCAGAGGCGTCTGTTGAGCCCGTTGAAGATGCGGCGGTGGACGCCGGAGACGGAGAGGCAGCGCGCAACGGCGGTTACCTGTGTAGCGGTCGCAGCCTGGCGTCAGGCGGTGGTTTCCGACAGGAGCCTGTCCTGGTATCGCGCGGCGGGGCGCTCTGTGTTGAGCGGAGGTGCTCTCGGATTGGTGGTTGTGGCTGCCTCGCGTGCACGGACGTAATGGAACGCACTCCAACCCTCACGAATCAGCCCCAGGCAAACCCGGAGCAATTCCTGCCCGATTGCCCCCGCGAACACAGTTTGCACGGAGTGAAGTTTGTAGTCAGCGTTGCCCTCGCGAGCGAACGAGGTGATACAGCGCCGGGAGAACCAGCAGGGTCAGTACCGTCGACGACACGATTCCGCCGATAACGACCGTGGCCAACGGCCGCTGCACCTCCGATCCGATACCCGTATTGAGCGCCATGGGCAAGAACCCCAGGGATGCGACCAGCGCGGTCATCAACACGGGGCGAAGGCGGGTCAGGGCGCCCGCCTCGACCGCCTCCCGCACAGACTGCCCTTTTGCACGCAGACCCCGGATGAAGGTCACCATCACCAGACCGTTGAGTACGGCGATGCCCGAAACCGCGATGAACCCCACCGCGGCGGATATGGAAAACGGTATGCCGCGCAGCAGCAGCGAGGCGATGCCGCCCGTGAACGCCAACGGCACGCCGGAAAAGACGATCGCCGCATCCAGCGGGGAGCGTAGCGCAAACACCAGCAATACGGCGATCGTCAGCAGCGTCACGGGCACTACCACGGCAAGCCGCCGGGCCGCCGATTGCAGGTTCCGGTAAGTGCCGCCGTACTCCAGCCAGTAGGCGGGCGGCATGTCCACCTCCCGCTCCACCGCGGCTCGAACGTCGGCAACGAACGAGCCCAGGTCGCGGCCGCGCACGTTGGCGGTGACCACCACCCGGCGCTTGCCGTTTTCCCGCAGTATCTGGTTGTAGCCTGTGACTACCTCCAGTTCGGCAACCTCGCGCAAGGGCACGAAGCCACCGCCGGGCAGCGGCACCGGGAGGTTCGAGAGTCCACCGGGGTCGGCGCGCAGGTTTTCCGGAAGCCGCACCACGATGTCCACGCGGCGATCGCCTTCATAGAATTGGCCCGCCGTCGCACCGCCCAGCGCGGTTGCCACCACGTCCTGCAGGTCAGCGATACTCAGGCCCAGGCGGGCGAGGATCTCCCGGCGGGGTTCCACCGTCAGTACCGGCAGGCCAGCGGCCTGCTCGGCGGCCACATCCACCGCCCCTTCCACGCCCTCGACAGCCCGCCGGATCGCAGCGCCAAGCCGGATCAACTCGTCGAAGTCATCGCCGAACACCTTCACGGCCAGTTCGCTGCGCACCCCCGCGATGAGTTCGTTGAAGCGCATCTGGATCGGTTGCAGAAACTCGTACCGGTTGCCGGGAATGGGTGTCACCAGCGCTTCCAGTTCACGGACGACCTCGCTCTTCGGCTTGCCCGGATTCGGCCATCGGTCGCGGGGCTTGAGCATGATGAAGTTGTCGGCGACGCTCGGCGGCACCGGGTCGGTAGCCACCTCGGCACTGCCGATCTTGGCGAAGACCGTTTCGACTTCCGGCATTGCGGCGATCTTCGATTCGAGCTGGGCCTGCATGTCCACCGCCTGCCCGAGCGACGTGCCCGGAATGCGCAGGGCGTGCATGACGATGTCGCCCTCATCGAGATTCGGGACGAACTCGGCGCCCAGCCGCGTGCCGGCCCAGCCGCTGGCAAGAACCAGAGCCAGCGCGGCGGCAATGGTCAGCACCCGGAAGCGGAGCGCAGCCCTGAGCGCGGGCCGGTAAACGAAGCCGGCGAAGTCCATGAGAAGGTTGCGGCGCTCGCGCACCGGTCCCCGAAACAAGAGAGCCACCGTCGCCGGCACGAAGGTGACCGACAGAACCATGGCGCTCAGCAGCGCGATGACCACGGTGGCCGCCATGGGATGAAACATTTTGCCCTCGACCCCCGCGAGCGCAAAGATCGGCACGTAAACGGCCGTGATGATGCCGACCCCGAAGAGCGCCGGACGAATCACCTCGCCGGTCGCAGCGCGGACCACGGCGAGGCGCTCCTCCGTGTTCAGTCCGCCGCGTCGCTCCCGGTCCCCCCGGCCGGCATCGCTCCAGGCTTCGTTGAGCCGCCGCAGGCAGTTCTCGACGATGATCACAGCGCCATCGACGATCAGGCCAAAATCCAGCGCACCCAGGCTCATCAGGTTGGCGCTCACCCGGTTTTCCACCATGCCCGTGACGGTCATCAGCATGGCCAGCGGGATCACCGCGGCCGTGATCAATGCGGCACGCAGGTTGCCCAGCAGCAGGAACAGGATGACGACGACCAGCAGGGCTCCGACGGTGAGGTTCTCCCGCACCGTCTCCAGCGTCGCGTCGACGAGTTCGGTGCGGTCGTAGACGGGCCTGGCCAGGATGCCGTCGGGCAAGCTGCCCTGGATCTCGTCCAGCTTCTCGGCCACCGCGGCTGCAACCATGCGGCTGTTTTCCCCGATCAGCATGAACACCGTGCTCATCACCACTTCGTTGCCGTCCTGGGTAGCGGCGCCGACGCGCGGTTCGTGACCCGATTCCACACTTGCCACATCGGAAACGCGCACCGGCACCCCGTTTCGCTCGCTGATGACGATACGCTCGAGGTCCCGCACCTGTGCGGCGCGCCCCGGAACGCGCATCAGCCACTGCGCGCCGTTGTATTCGATGAAGCCCGCGCCGCGGTTTTCGTTGTTCTCCCGGAGATGTGTCAGCAGGTCGTCATAGGTCACTCCGAACGCCAGCAGCCGGGCCGGATCCGGCGCCACCAGCACCTGTCTTTCAAAGCCCCCGATGGGGTTGACCTCCACGACCCCGGGCACGCGCAGAAGCTGCGGACGGATGATCCAGTCGTGCACCGTGCGCAGATCCATGGGCGTCACCGGGCTGCCGTCGGCGTTGCGCGCACCCGGTTCGGCATCGACGATGAACATGAAGATTTCGCCCAGCCCGGTGGCGATGGGGCCGAGCGCCGGTTCCACGCCGGCCGGCAGCGACGCCCGGGCCGCGGTCAGCCGCTCGCCCACCAGTTGCCGGGCGAAATAGATGTCGGTGCCCTCCTCGAAAACCACCGTGATCTGGGACAGCCCGTAGCGTGACAGGGAGCGCGTGTGGTCGAGCCTCGGCAGCGCCGCCATGGCGTTCTCCAGCAGAAAGCTGACCCGCTGTTCGACTTCGAGCGGCGTATAACCGGGCGCCGACGTATTGATGACCACCTGAACATTGGTGATGTCCGGTACCGCATCGATCGGCAGCCGCGTGAAGTTCCAGATGCCGAGGCCGGCGAACACGAACACCAGCACCAGCATCAGGCCGCGTTCTGCAATGGAGAAGCGAAGGATCGAGTCAATCATGGTCAGGCGCCCTGCGGGGCCGGAACCCGAGGCTCCTCCGCGCTCACCGGGACCGCGTTGCCAACCCTAACCCGCATATTGCACCAAGCCGCTAATCGGATTCTTGTATTTTTTTTCTCAATTTCTTTCGTTTTGTCGGGCTTTATTCGGCGTACAAACCGCGCTGGCCGCGCCCTCGCTTGTCTTTTGGCCGCATGCGCGATCATCGCGACCCTTGGTGCAATATGCGGGCTCATGACCTGCCGGCGCACCGTCATGGATTCGTCCGGGCGCTCAGTGATGGTGGACCGCACCGTCCTTCTCGACCTCCGCCTTCAGCACGTAGCTGTTCTCGGTCACGTAGACGGTGCCGGGCTCCAGACCGCCGAGCACCTCCACCCAGCCACCCCCCGACCGGCCCAACTCCAGCATGCGGACCTCGTACTGGTCGCTGACCTGCGCATAGACCACGGTTGAACTGCGAAAGTCCTGCAGCGCACCACGCCGGACCGCCAGCGGCACCTCGTGCCGGGCGATTTTCACCTCGGCGGTTACATACGTCCCCGGCGCCAGCGTTCCGGCATCGTTGTCCAGCACCACCCGGGCCGGGATCGACTGGTCCGGCGCCGCGAACAGGTCGATATACGAGATGGTCCCGTCGACCGAAGCGCCACCGGTAGCCGGCGCAACCGCCACTGCCGTACCCACGGCGATTCGCTGCTGATCGCCCGGAAAGATCGACAGTTCTGCCCAGACGGATGAAGCGTCAACGATGGTGAACAGCCGCCTTCCCGCAGTCTGCTCGCCGGCGTTGGCGCTCCGCTCCGTGACCACCCCCGATATCGGCGCGTTGACGGCGTACGCCTGAAGGCTCTCGTTGCTCTCGACGATGGCCAGCACATCCCCTGCCGCGACCCCGTCCCCGGGCATCGCGTGGACGCTGCGGATGGCGCCGTCGAAACGTGCGCTGACTTCCAGAACCCGGGCCGGGTCCGGCACGATGCGCCCGTAAACCGTAACCGTCTCGTCGATCGCCGCAGGCCCGGCGACCGCGGTTCGCAGTCCGAGCGCATCCGCCATTTCCGCGTCGATGCGTGCGCGGCCTTCGAAACTGTCGTACGTCCATCGGTGCGTGCGGCCGCGGTGGGAAGCGGTCACGCTGACGCTGAACGAGTGGGGTTCGTTAACCGTCGGCGAACCGCGAAGGAACGCTCCGGCCGGGCGAAACCCGTGCTCGTCGACCCGATTGCCAAGCCGGGTCAGGCGGACGTGCAGGTCGACACCTCGAGGATTCAGTGCGCGGCCGCCTTCGGAGGCCCAGGCGCGAAACTCCGGTGCCGTTACACCAGCCTCGAAGATAGCCAGTTCGACGGCAAACTCCCCGTCCCGGAGCATGCGGCCGTTGTTCGGCCCGCGTTCGAAGGCGCCGTCGTCCGCCGCGGCGGCCGGCACGGGATCCATGCCGCCATGGCCTGGGTCGCCGCACCCCGAAAGACCGGCCAACGGGATCAGGATTGCGCCGGCAAACGCCATTCCCCGGGGTAATCCGCGAGCCATGGTCTGAAGCCGTGCATTCATGACGATTCCCGCCCGGTTCGGCGCGAAGGCAGAACGGTCTCGCCGGTCAACCGCTCTATCTCGACCAGGGTCTCATGCGCGCCAATGCTGGATTCCAGGTAGTCGTGCCTGGCGCCCAGCAGTTCCGCCTGCACTCCGGTGAGTTCGACAAAGGTCGTGCGGCCCAGTTCGTAAGCTCGCTCGACGTCGGCAAGCGCCCGTTCGAGCTGCGGAATCAACCGGTCCCTGATCGCCACGGCCACCTGGATGTGATGGCGCAACTGCTGGTAGAGCGCGAAAACCGCGGACTCGATCTCGACCCGGGCTGCACGGCCCTCGCCGGCGGCCCGGCTCATGGCCGCGCGCGCTTGGGCGATGCGGCCCTGGTATCGCTCGCGCACCCCGATCGGGATCGACAGGCCCGCGACCAGCGCGAGGTCGTCGGTCACTTCGAAGCGGCGGACGCCTGCATGAACCTCCCAGTCGGGCCGGCTGCGGGCCCGGGCCACGCGCAGTTCCGCTTCGGCAATGCGTTCCCGTGACATGAAGCGGGCGAGGTTCGGGTTCTGTTTCACCCGGTCGACCAGGCTCTCCACCGGCTCCGGCACGGGCAGCGTTCGCAGGTTACCGGCCACCGCCACGAAATCCGGTTCGCGCTCGCCCCACTGGGCGCTGAGGCGATGTCGCGCGGCGAGCAGTTCATGCCGGTGGTCCTCCTGCAGCAGTTCCGCACGCACCAGCCCGGCCCGCGCCCGTGCCAGAGCGGCCTGCATCGCCCGCCCCGCTCGGACCCGTGACTCGACCGCCGCGATGGTCTGTTGCGCGAGGCGGATCTGCTCCGCCGCGAGTCCGAGGCGCTCCTGGAACGCCAGGCAGGCGATGAATCGCCGCGCCGTCTCCGCGGCCGTGTCGAGTCGCAGAATCCGTGCATCCAGTTCGGCCAATGCGACGTTTGCGCGAGCCGCTTCAACCTGCCGCTGCCGCACGCCCCGCTCAATCGCCCACGCGATCGAAACGGTGGTCTCGGCGCTCCTCATGCCGCGAAAATCGCCGCTTCCCAGGGCATCGCTTACGGTGACATCCAGCTCCGGATTGGGGCGGATGCCGGCTTGCTGAAGCCTGCCCTCCACAGCTTCGACCTGGTAGCCAAAGGCAACCAGCGCCGGATTTCGGGCCATGGCCCTGCCCAGTGCTACATCCAGCGTGACGCTCGGCCCCGCCGGAATCGTTTCGTGCTCCGTCGCGCTTTCTTCGGGCTCTGCCGCCGCCGCGGATGCCGCGACGGCACACACCGCCAGGCACCGCCCGGCGCGACGCGCACAGGCATCAAACATCGAAGAAATCTCCCAAGGTCAACACAGGATCGCGTACCAGGGGTACGCCCGGGATTCGGGTACTGTGCGCATCGCCCTCGACCGCCGTCGAGGCCGCGCGCAACCGGAAATTCCGCCCGCTAAACGGCTCGTGCAGGCGGCCCGCGCGAGGGCTGCCGCCATTGCCGCCGGATTGCCGCCGGCTGGAATTCGGCGAACGATTGGTGCTCCCGGACCGCACCTGCGTCTTCGAGGCAGGGTCCGTGGTGCAGGTCGGCGTCCAGGTCCGGCGACTTCCAGTTGCCGGAACTCAACTCTGCAACAGCAACGCCGTTGCTGTCGGGGGGTTGCCGGTCTGCGACCTGCCCGCCCGCTGGGGAATCCGAGTGGTGAACGTCGGAGTGATTGCCGTGTTCGTGCAGCCCGTGAAAGTGCAGGTGCGCGCCCCCGCGATCGCCTGCATGGCCGTCGGCGTGACCATGCACGTGCAACCCGCCGATTTGCACGGCGAGAAGGCTCGCACACGCACAAAGAAGGATTGACACTCGCGGTAAGCGCATGAACGCCATCGTACCACGCTGGCACCGGGCCAACCGCCCCGGGAGATCCTCCGTGAGGAATACCTCATTCCGCTGGAACTCAGCGTCAATGCCCTGGCTCATGCGCTAAGGGTACCGGCCACACCTGCACGAATTCGTGAAGGAGCGGCTTGCGAAATCGATCCCGGTGATTTCCTGAAGATCAGTTGGTTAACGTGCCGATCGGCGTCCAACCCGTGCACCGATCAACGCGTCAGGAGTCTACCAGCAGGTTCTGGAACGGTTGCCTTTCTTTCCAGCGGTACGTACCGAAGTCGCGCCGATCGGTCGAGAGTATTCGTCTGTCGCCAAGATCGTTCGCGGCTACGACCAGCGAGGCATCTGCCAGATCCATCGGCAGGGCCTGATACTTCTCCATC
This sequence comes from Candidatus Azophilus sp., assembly GCA_965220425.1. Classification (GTDB taxonomy): domain Bacteria; phylum Pseudomonadota; class Gammaproteobacteria; order Pseudomonadales; family Azotimanducaceae; genus Azophilus. Next base: position 3,872,211 of record OZ244830.1, read on the forward strand.
AGCGCACGTATTTCCGGAAGCCGTTCAGGATGGATTTCGTGGATGTCGACGTTTCTCGACACCTGGTCCAGAAAACGCAGTTCCGCCTCCACCCCGAGTCGTGCGAGCATCAGGTGGCACGTTTCGGCGAGCACCGGCCAGGTAACTACCAGCCGGTCTTCGATCCGTCGTGTTACGGACACCGCTTGATCGTGCCATCGATCTCGGCGGTTGGCCAAGGCAAGCCAGTAGCCCGTATCAGCCAGCGCCATGCTTGCCCGCCAAGTCGCCGGCAATGTAGCGCTTGTACTCGTCGGCAAGATCCTGAGGACCCTCGGCGCACCCGATAAAGTCGCTCGATGTGAGGCCGTGCAGCTTATCTCGCGAACGGGCCATGTGTTCCCGATGCAAATGATCGATCGCCCGCTTCAGTACGTCGCTGGCACTTGACCCTGTCAAAGACCGGAGTTGTGCCAGCTTTGTCGCGCGCTCATCATCCAGCCTGGCATTGACTCGCATCTCGCTCTGCTCCAGTTTCTCAAGACTGATCAATGGTAGATTGTATGACACCGACATACAAAGAGGGATGATCAGGACAGGGTAAAGGACTGCGGGCCAGATGAGGACTGTGGTCGTGAACCGGTAGTGCTGAAACCAGTGTATCTTCACCTTCGTTTCAACCTCGACAGGACGATTCCATGCCCCTGCTCGATCGGCGGTACACCCAGCGCCAACACGAGCACCACGATCAGGAGCGTTCTCAGTTTACGAAGTTGCAGCACATCCCTTAAACCTGCCTAACCCACCGAACCATTGACAGGCACCGATATCGGCGCCACTGTTCGGTACTGATATCGGTGCTTGGAATGACCATGCGACACGTGACCATGACGGAATTCAAGCAACAGGCCAGCCGGATTCTCGACGACAGGAAACCGACGGCGATCCTGCGAAACAGCAAGATTGAAGGATACTACGTTCCGGCAGAATCCCTGACATTCGACACCATGGACGATGCCCGGGTGCAGGAACTCACCCGGTCAATTCTCGATCAGCGATCGGAAGTGCTGGAATACCTGGCCAATCGGTGAGGGTCGCGCTACCGACCGAACAGCAGGTCGCCGACCTGCATGAGCATCTGCTGGCGAGACACGGCGGACTGCCTGGCTCCAGATTCGGCACTTCGATCGGCGCCATTCTCGGACGTATCCAGATGAATTTGGCCTACCGATTCGAAAATCCGACTGTCCAGCAGGTTGCCGCCTTTGCGGTGTACGCGTTTGCGGTCGGTCATCCATTCAATGTCGCTCCCGAACGCTGTGGGCGCCAAGGAGCATGGCGGTTGATCGCGGTCGTTTCTCGAGGCGGCGAACTTCTGCCGCCGCAGACTCGTCACCGGAACCGACCGATCAGGAACGCGCTCGCAGCTCGGCGGCAAGTCCCCGCACGCTGACCGCCTCCAGGGTCTTCGACATCGGGTAACGGTCGTCTCCGGCGTGCACGACGAAGGCGCGTGCCGGCTTCAGATCCGCGCGGGCGAGGTGGAAACCGCGCCCGGCCCTGGCCGACAGCGAGCGCCCTGCGCGCTGTCGTTTGGTGGCCGCATGATGTCACCCTGCCGCCGTCGCTCGCCGATGTCGAGCCGACGCGGTATCCACCGCCGCCGCCGATGCCCAACGGGGCCGCCTCCATTGATTATTGATCCCGTCGCCAGCAGCGACTAAAGACCGTCTGAATCCTCCCGCACGCTCCCGCTTGATCCCGCCAAATCCCGCATAAAAAAATCAAACGGCGGTTTAATTTTTTTCCCAAGACCCCTGATTCTGCGCAGCCATCTTTGTAAACGCCGGGATTCCGGGTGTGGGGGGCGATCTTACAGGTCCCGGGAAACGATTGTCTTGGTTAGTGGGAGGATTCCGGCCGCGTTTCACGTCGTACCTGTGGACAGGACTACCGTTTCGGAAGCTCGGCATTAGAGGCGTTCGCGCTGACGTTTTCCCTATGGTCAACGACAATTAAATCTTTTCGGCGAAAGAAATAGTTGACGTCAGACATGAAGCTCCCGCAATCACGACGAACGATACACAGTATGCTTCCGACCGCACAGGACCCAAGCCACAAAAGCTCGTGACGCAACTACTACATTTGGTTAGTTGGAATATCGCACTTCGCAAAGCCGCCCTGAATGCGCTTCAAGGTTCAAATTGCGATGTGGCGCTGCTTCAAGAGGCGCCCGTTCCGGAAGGCTCCTGGGAGGGGAAGCACTACTCGCGGTGCGCCCGGGTGGTCGCGTTATCAGGCCGGGCCGAGGTCATGGAGTTTCGAAGAATCCCGCAGGGCGTAAAGCCCGAGCCAGACGAAATTGTCGTTAGCGCAGCCGGAACGATTTCCGCCGCGCGTATCGTGCCCGGCGAAGGAACACCGTTCATTGCCGTGTCGCTCTACGCGCGGTGGGAAAAGCCCCATCCGCGCACGCCAACGAATTGGTCGGTCGGCTATGCAGACGCCATGGCGCACCGTGCCATTTCGGACTTGAGCGCGTTCATCGGGCACGTGGACCCGTCACGCCACCGAATCTTGATCGCGGGCGATTTCAACCTCATACATGGGGCGACCGATTCGAACCCGTTGGCGCTGCCGGCGAGAGACCGGAGCGTATTCTTGCGCCTCGAAGCGCTAGGGTTTGAGTTCGTCGGACCTCAGTTCCCGCACGGCAGACAAGCCGACCCAACACCGGCAGGCTTGCGTGCGGATACCGACAACGTCCCGACGTATCACACGACACGCCAGCGGCCTGAAACGGCCGCCAATCAATTGGACTACGTATTTGCGTCCCGGGGATTTCACCGGAGAATACGGACACGCGCTCTCAACGAGCCCGAAGAGTGGGGGCCGAGTGACCACTGCCGACTCGCGATCGACGTTGAGGTCGCCTCGTAGGCGGTTACGTCTCCCGTTCCCGCGCCCGTGCCTGAACGGCGTCCTGGAAGTTCTCCATCAGCGAGCGCCAATCGGAAAAGCGATCTGCCACCTCTTCGATGTAAAACGCACTGCCATCGGAGCGTGTCACCCAACGGTCCCCGCCCCCGTCTTTTCTGGTCCGGCCTGTCCTGACTTCACCACCAAACAGATTCGCCAAAGCCAAGTTGTAGTCCTCTGCGAGATCATGGTCGACTTGCCAGTAGCTGGCTTCGGTCCAGACCTCGCCGCTCGGCCGAATGTAACCGAGATTGACAGGTCTTCCCTGCGGCTGATTCCATTTCAGGTTGAGCGAGGCCAGGAACTCGGCACGAACACCGATGCGATCGATGTCATCCAGGAACTGTTTCAGTTTTCCCGGCAGGTCGGGCGACCGCGCCTCCATCGCCTCGAAAAACGCTTCCGAAGAGATATTGGAGCGACGTGACGGCTTCTTCGCTTCCGCTTCGTTCATGCCAGCATCGCGGACGATCATTGCGCCGTCCGTCGTGCTTATGGTGATCTGGGGTACTGTCACCGTTTTGACCAGCGTGTGGGGAATTACGACGAATTCTTGGTTCGCGTCGGACAGCGTGCGTGCGTACACCGGCATTTCAACCAGCGCAAACGTGAAATGAAAATGGGCGTGTGGAGGCCGCGTTGCGCTGGCATCCCGGCATCGCCCGGATTGACGGGTTGCTCAAGGGATGCTGATCAGGGGCCGGGCGGCTCGTCGCTGCCGGGCGGGGCCGGCGTCCCGCCGACGGCCGCCAGCAGCCGTTCCGCCACAGGCTCGCCGAGCGCCTTTCTCTCGACGAATGCTACGAGGCCGCCGAGCGCGCGAAGCTCCGCTGTTGCCGCGACCACGCGGTCGGCCCGCACGCCTTCGATCACGCGTGATATTTCTACAGTCCGGCTTCCGCCTGGTGCCTGGAGGTCCCAGATGGCCGGTCTCCGCTTCACTTTCGTTGTCCCAATGTCCCAAAGCTCGCGGACTCCGGCCCTCCGATAGATCGTCGGCTTCTCGGCGTCGTAATGCGAGTGCTCGACTTCAACGACCAGATCTCGGGGAACCTTCTCCATTTCGGAGATCGCCCGGTCCAGCCCCGCCCGGGCTTCCAGATGCCGAAAGCGCTCGGCCTTCTCCCCAACGAAAAACGATTCGTCCGGGTCGGCAGCCTGCTGCTTGTCTTCGGTCGCCGAGGTCGCGGATCGCAAATGCACGACTGCGAGGGCTTTGCAGCGACACAAGGCCCGAATCAGGTCGGCGACGTCGCTCGCTTTCACCTCGTGGGCTACGCTCGGTGCCATAAACACGGCCACGCCCGCTGTGAGGTCGTACCAGCCCTTGCGGAACCGCTTGGACAGGTACTCCGTCCACGCCTTGAAAACGCCCGGGTCGCCTCCACGCAGAGACACTACGCCGGAGCCGAGAGTCCCCGTGCCCTCGCGCCATGTGGGCAGTGCGTCGTCGTGCCGTACCGGCAAGGGTGCTGTTGCAACCATGGGGCCTCGATCTTGCACGACGCAAGCCCGGCTCGCAACAGGGGCGGCTCTAGTGCTCCGTCAAGCCAAAATCTACGGGTAGGCGCATGGGATTTTTGGTTCCTGGCAAGGCGCGACGACGCCGCATGGCAGGCCCCATGCAAGGAGGAGCAACGCAGTCAGGGGCCAAAAAGACCCGCGAATACCCGTAGATTTTGGCTTGACGGAGCACTAGGCCCGCCGCGCGTGCCTCGCGCTACGCCGCCGGTGCCTTCAGCCGCCGCCCCCATACCGCAACCGCGCCATTTTGGACGACCGTAGGTCGCCCGCAGGGTGGCGCACATGGATGTGCGCCATCAACTCGAGTGGATTGAGGGCCACGTGGGTCGTACCGTCGCGAAACGGCTGCTTGAACCTGTAAATGACCGGTCCGCGCTCGTTGGTCGACAGCCGCTCGTTGGCAATGGCCGGCCGGGTGATGTAACGGCAGCGCTGGTCGAGCTTGTCTGGCTGGTTCGCCTCGCGGCCAGTGGCCGCATGGAGTGAGAACCCCGGTGGTTTGGCGAGCAAGGTCGATGCGAACGGTTCCGACGGCGCCGGGACGGTGCGCGGGGTCAACGCCTTTTGTCCGGCGTTGGGCCCGATGGCGATGCGGTGGTGGATGGATGCCGCGCTGGGTGCGATCGGCTGTCGCCTGGAAGTCAGGGCGAGGGACGATGCCTCGATGGCGGCATTTTCGGCGTTGACATCCGCGTCGCTCCCGAACGCTGTGGGCGCCAGGGAGCATGGCGGTCGATCGCGGTCGTTTCTTGAGGCGGCGAACTTCTGCCGCCGCAGACTCGTCACCGGAACCGACCGATCAGGAACGCGCTCGCAGCTCGGCGGCAAGTCCCCGCACGCTGATCGCCTGTAGGGCGCAATAATGCCGTCCGCAGGAATGGGGGTCGGTTTTCGCTACAGCCCAGCGCTGAAGACACTCGCGAAGTGGTGTGTCCGTTGGAAGGCAGGCGCAGGCCGTGGCTGAAGCGGGAGTATTTACTGCCGGATGGAATTATTGCGCCCTACAACCACCTCGGCTGGATAGTTTCAGCTACTCGATACTTTGCGATTCGCACGAAAACCGCTTTTATTCTTCTGATCCCTACCGCCCCTGGTCGCTAACGCTCCCCGAGGCGTTTGTTCTATGGAAGAATATGCCCCATGCAAGCTGAGCGACTCGCCTCCCTCCGCGTGGCCTTCCATCGTTTCGCGCGGGTGGAAGGGTCTGGCCTCGCCTCGCCGACATACGCGGAACTCGCCTACGGCGTCTCCATGGACGACGACCTGCTCGAGATCGCCGCGCATACGCGGCCCCATCAACCCGCGCCCAACATGCTCTTCGCCGCCGTGCAGTACCTGCTGCTCGCCGGACTCGACCATCCCCTCGCCGCGCACTACTCGATCATCGCGGGCGAGGAGCGTCCGATGACGCCAGCCTTCCCCCACTTCCGCGATTTCTGCCTGCACCACCGCGAGCGCATCATCGAACTGATCCGCACCCGCCGCACCCAGACCAACGTCGTGCGCCGCTGCACCTGCCTCCTGCCCGCCTTCTCCATCGTTTGCAGAGAAACGCCCTCGCCCCTCGCGCTGGTCGACCTGGGCGCGAGCGCCGGCCTGAACCTCAACTTCGACCGCTACGCCTATAACTACCAACGGGACGGGCGCGAAGTCCTGCGATGGGGGACGGCCGGTGCGCGGGTCAGGCTGGAAGCGGAACTCCGAGGGGATGGCGTATTGCCCTCGCTTCCGTTCGCCATCCCCATCGCCAGCCGCGACGGCATCGATCTCGATCCGGTGGACCTCGCCAATCCCGACCAACACCTTTGGCTACGCGCCCTTATTTGGCCCGAGCACGTTGAGCGTCACCAGCAGTTGATCGACGCGGCCGCCGAATTCGACCGAGGCGACATCCGCATGCACGCGGGCGATGCGTCCCACATCCTGCCAGCGTTGATCGAGTCCGTCCCCCTCGAGCACGCCTTGGTCGTCTACTCCACCTTTGCCCTCTATCAGTTTCCCCGGGCAAGCCGCCAGCACATCGTCGATACGCTTGCCGCCGCAAGCGCAGCAAGGCCGATCTGGCAGATCGCGCTCGAAGGAAACGACCCGGAACTTTCCATCACTCGCTACCGAGACCGCAACGCTGCAACCCAGACCTTGGCCAACGCATCACCCCACGGCTGGTGGATCGTATGGCGGTCGGGCTAGCGCCACGCTGGGGCCCCGCAACCAAACCGGAGTTGCACCGAGATCCTCGAATCCGGCCAGAAGTGGAGCACCAACTAATTGATTTAAAAATGTCTCGGCATGTGCCGGTGAGGGGCCATGCCTGAAGTTCGCCAAAGGGAGATATCGCAATGACAGATACCACAGCGTCGGGGCGCCTGGCAGGCAGGACAGCACTCATCACCGGCGCGAGCCGTGGCATAGGGCGTGCCATTGCCCAGGCCTATGCCGCCGCGGGCGCAAACCTGTTCCTGACCGCCACCAACCTCGCCAAGCTCGAAGAAACCAGGGAATCCCTGGCGGGCGTAGCGGTCGAAGTGCGCTGTCATACCGCGGATGTCAGCGATCCGGACGATGTCGAGGCGCTGTTCGCCGCAGCGGTCGAGTGGCGCGGCGGCCTGGATATCCTGGTGAACAACGCCGGCATCTACATCGGCAAACCGTTCGTGAACTATGAACTCGACGACCTCGACCGGGTCATGAGGGTCAATGTCCGCGCCGTGTTTCAACTCACCCAGTTGGCGATCCGCCACATGCTCGAGCGGAAAACGGGTGACGGGGTAGGGCGGGGGAAAATCGTCAACATCGCCTCCACCGCCGGCAAGTGGGAGAGCCCCAACCAGGCCGTCTACAACATCTCGAAGCACGCGGTGGTCGGCATGACGCGCTGCGCGGCTTTGGAAACCGCGGCCCAGGGCATCAACGTCAACGCCATCTGCCCGGGTTTCGTCTCGACCGGCATGTTCGACAATTTACAGGCCTCCGCCGACGAACGCGGCGTTCCCGTCGAGCAGTTGCAGCAGGCCATCGTCTCGAGAGTGCCCATGCGGCGCCTTGTGCATCCGCGGGAGATCGGGTATCTGGCGGTCTATCTCGCGAGCAGCGAATCGGACGGCATGACCGGGCAATCCATCCCGATCTCGGGCGGCATGCTGATGGGATGAGCATCCGGAAATCGCTCGGCCTGCACGGGTCTCGTCGCAACTCGGGCGACATCCGTCCGCGTGACAGTGAGGCTGCGTTCAGGACGAGGGATCGGTCTGATGTATCCATCACTAGGTTAGTGATGTAATATAGACCGCAGCCCAAACACATCAACAGGCCCAGCAATGCACCGAACCCAGATCTCGCTCGAGCACGAGCAATATCGGCTGCTGGGGATTGAAGCCAGGCGCCGGGGCATCAGCCTGTCGGCCCTGATTCGCAGCCTGGTGGACGAATACTTCAACGCCGGAAGCGGACCCGTGCAGGATCCCCTGGAAGCCGTCACGGGGATCGGGACAGGAACCGGCGACCCCGTCGGACGGGAACATAACCGCTACCTCTACGGGAGCGTCGATTGAAACCGGTGTTCGTCGACACCGGCGCCTGGTACGCGCTGACCGATCGCAGGGACCCGGATCACGAACCCGTGGTCGCGGCCTTGCGCGAACATCGCGGCCGACTGCTGACCAGCAATTTTGTGCTGGACGAAACCCTGACCCTGGTCCGGTACCGTCTTGGTTGGACCATCTCGCATCGGCTCGGGGAGCAACTCCGCACGGGCTCGCTGGCCCGCCTCGAACGGATTTCCCCCAGAGACGAGGAAGCGGCCTGGACCATTTTCTCCACTTACTCCGACAAGCCGTTCAGCTTCACGGACTGCACGAGTTTCGCTCTGTGCAACAGGCTGGAGTTACCCATGTGCCTCGCGCTCGATAACGACTTTCGCTCGTTCGGTTTGCACTGTCTCCCGTAGTCGCCGGATGAATGGCCGCGAGCTGGCCGCGGCGACAGTTCGATCGCAGGCACGACTTTCGGCCACGACAAGTAGGAAGGCGTCGCCCGCGACACACTATGGAGACAGCGAATCCCCGTGCAGCACAGGCGTGGCCAGGAAACGCTCCAAAAGAGGTCTGGACCGGGCGCTGGATACGCCAGCGGAGGCAGCCAACTCGGTCGGGATGGGGTTCCCCTATGCCGCCACCACCGCCCAATCCGGTCTCGCTGTGATAACCGACCTCCTGTGAAGTGTGAAAACCTCGCTGTATCCGGCCGTCAGGGCGCAACAACCAGCCGCTCCTTGAATGTAGCGGACGCAAGGATTGAGACAGGAAACGAGTCCGCGAGCACCAGCAGGTCGGCGTCACCGGAAATCAACGCATCGGCATGGCCGGCCAGCGCAAGTTCCAGGAAGGCTCGGTCGGACGGGTCCCGGCAGTGGGGAACCTCCATCGGCGAGTCCGTAACGGCAACGGTCTCGCACCAGGGAAGATAGTCGGCGAGCAGGTCCGTGCGTTCATCGGGCGAGAGCCGAAAGCGGGGATAGGCGAATACACGAATCAACTCCTCTGCGGTTGCCCGGCTGGCGAGCGGCAGAATCCGCTTCGATTGCCAGGCGCCCCGCAACCAGGACAACGACCCTGCATGAAACACCAGGGCTGAGACCAGGACGGTTGTGTCGAGAACTACGCGGTGAACTGTCACTGGGGCCGGCGCGTCCAGGCCACCGCATCGGCTACGTCGCTGTCTGCAATGCCGAGTTCCGCGAGCTTGGCGCGCACCGCGTCGGCGCGGTTGATGCGCACGGGCGTGAGCATGATTCGGCCATTCTCCTCGGTCACATCGAAGTACTCGGCGCCCTGGACGGCCGAGACTATGGCCTTGGGAAGGGTCAACTGGTTCTTGGCCGTCAATTTCGCGAGCACAGTCAATTCCTTGAAAGACGAATACAATGAAACAATAATTCCTTACTTTGGGCACTTCAAGCAGCTGGGCTCCATCACGGCTGGGAACGGGTCGAGATCCGATTGTGATGGAACAGAGGGCTCAGGCGGTCTTAAACTGAACTTCCAGACCAAACCAAGCCTAATTCGACCCTAAGTCGTTGACCCGACAAGGTTTCTTTCGCCCATCGTATCGGAATATGTAGCCATGTAAATGGTTGACATTATGCCATTAATATGCTTTGTTTATGGATGTTATCAGAACATATGGTAGCCATGTACATAGAAAGCGTCCCCAACCGCAACTCGCCGCCCGCCATCCTCCTGCGCGAATCCTTCCGCGAAGACGGCAAAGTCCGAAAAAGAACCCTCGCCAACCTCTCCAAGTGGCCCGCAACCCTCGTCAAGGGCCTCAAAATCCTCCTCAAGGGCGGCCGCGCCGTCGCCCGCCTCGAGGACGCCTTCCACATCGCACGCTCCCTACCCCACGGCCATGTCGCCGCCGTGCTCGGCACCCTGAAGAAACTGCGCCTCGACCGCAGCATCGCCGGCACCGCCTCCCCCGAGCGCCAACGCGTCATTGCCCTGATCGCCGCACGCATCCTCGATCCGGGCTCGAAACTGGCCACCGCCCGGGGCCTGGCGCAGGCCACCGCGCGCGACTCGCTCGCCGAGACGCTCGGCATCGGGGACACCGACGAGAACGATCTCTACGCCGCCATGGACTGGCTGCTCGACCGTCAGGACGCCATCGAGCGGCGCCTGGCCAAGCGCCATCTCACCGACGGCGCACTGGTGCTCTACGACCTGACCTCCAGCTACCTGGAAGGCCGCCGCTGTCCGCTGGCCAAGCGCGGCCATTCCCGCGACGGCAAGCGCGGCAAGCTGCAGATCGAGTTCGGCCTGCTGTGCGACCGCGAGGGCTGCCCGGTGGCGGTCGAGGTGTTCGACGGCAACACGGCCGATCCAATGACCGTGGGCACGCAGATCGACAAGCTGCGCCACCGCTTCGGGCTGCACCGGGTGGTGCTGGTGGGCGACCGCGGCATGCTGACCGAGGCGCGCATCCGCGAGGACGTGAAACCGGCGGGCCTCGACTGGATTAGCGCCTTGCGCTCGTCCGCCATCCGCGAGTTGGTGGAATCGGGGGCGGTGCAAATGTCGCTGTTCGACGAGACCGACCTGATCGAGATCCGTAGCAAGGCCTATCCGGGCGAACGCCTGATGGTGTGCCGCAATCCGCTGCTGGCCGCCGAGCGGGCGCGCAAGCGCGAGGACTTGCTGCAAGCGACCGAGGCGTTGCTCGAGCCCATCGCCGCCGCCACGACGCGCGAGAAACGGCGCTTGGCCGGCAAGGACAAGATCGGCCTGCGGGTCGGCAAGTCGATCGGCAAGTACAAGATGGCCAAGCACTTCGAACTCGACATCGCCGACCACTCGTTCGGCTACCGGCGCAACCCCTCCTCCATCGCCCGGGAAGCGGCCCTGGATGGCCTCTACATCGTGCGCACCAGCCTGACGGCGGCCGAACTCGATGCCGAGGGGACCGTGCGCGCCTACAAGCGCCTGAGCACCGTCGAGCGCGCCTTCAGAAGCCTCAAGACCGTGGACCTCAAGGTGCGGCCCATCTTCCACCATGCCGCCAATCGGGTCCGGGCGCATGTGTTCTTGTGCATGCTCGCCTACTACGTCGAATGGCACATGCGCCAACGGCTCAAGCCGCTGCTGTTCGACGACGACGATGCGGCCGCTGCCGAGGCCGCGCGCCCCTCCATCGTGGCGCCGGCCGAGGTCTCGGCATCCGCCAAGGACAAGGCCCGGAGCAAACACACGGCCGACGGCCTGCCGGTGCACAGCTTCCGCACACTGCTCGGCGACTTGGCGACCGTCGCCAAGAACCGGGTCGTCCCCAATATCCCCGGTTCCGAACCGTTCGAGACGATCACCCGGCCAACCAAATTACAGCGCCAAGCGCTCGCCCTGCTCGGAGTGCGTCTATAGGCTGTACCCAGTAACGACACCGCCGAATTTTAATTACATATTGAAAAAACAACGAGTTATGATGCGCTCACATTGGAAGTTCAGCTTAAAACTCGGTGACCGATTCGCTCAAATGCCGAAATCCAGATAACGCACGTCCGTGACTCGGCTCGCGGCGCCACCGCGACGTAGCGGGCCAGTCCGCCCATGCCGCCACCACCGCTCAATCCGGTTTCGCTGTGATAGCCTTCCTCTCGTTGCGTCCGCGAAGCTGGATCGAAGTGATCTTCATCGCTGCCCCAGCCGCCCTCGCTTATCGTACCGCCAACGCCGTTCGCCGCCCGGCAATGGGCCGCTGATGCTCGACGGGTTCGTCGCGCCAATTCCATTCCCAACCCAATGGCCCTTGGTAGTAGGCTATGGAGTGATGGCTCGCATTGCCGTTGTCCTCAGGATCCGGCGGGAACGCGACCCGTGGAGGCGGAGCTATGCCCTCCAGTTGGTTGTTGTCCAGATCCACGCGAAACAAATTGGGAAGTTGCAGCAGTTCCCGCGGAATCGTACCTGTCAACCGATCGGCGGACAGATTGACATACTCGCCGCTTCTACGGTCGCTGTTTCTAAAATCTCAATTGCCAACCTGTCGGAGTGTTCGTGCATTGACCGTCCGGCATCTGTTCGACGCGCACTGTCCGATCTGCGGGTGTAATCACTGAGCCGCTTGCGAAACCCTCCGTTGGCAACTTCTATTGCCCGTCCAACATAGACTATCGAGCCTCCGAGCCTCGCTCGATAGATGCCGATGGACTTGTTTAGCGGAGAGAGTTCGGCCGAATCAAGCGTGCCGATCGAGCGCCACGAGCCTTCCCATTGGGATAGCGTCTTCCCTTCAATAGTAGACTGCGCTCTCGCATCGCGACTCGCTTTCTACATCTGATTGGCCTGCTGTTCCAGCGCATGATCGTAGAGCGCAGAACCGACGCGCTTGGCTATGTCAAATATGCCCATGCTGTATCGTTCTCCAATCGTCTGGCGGGACGTAAAGACCAACATGACCAAATCAACGCTACGCGATTCCCAGCAAGCCTACGTGACACTGCGCCTTGCTGCGGGACCCAGGCCCTCCTGTCAGCACCGATCTGATAGTGTAGTGATTCAGCCGGTCTGAAACTGCCGTTTTCTTCGGCGGCGTCTTCTTCCAAAAGCTTCCAATAAACGTTTCTTCGTTTTCTTCGGCGCGTTTTCTTCGGGCGTTCCGGTCCGGCGCCGGTGACCGCATCATCGGCGGCTGGAGGATCCCTGCCGGTGACGTAGCCGCGGCGCACGCCGGTGGCCGGCGCGAATGGCGGTGGGACGGGGAGCGGAGTACGATACGCGACATGGCCAGCGAAACCGCAACCCCCGCCCGTAACCTGGGACCAGAGTTTTGGGCCGTCATCGCGACGGCCGTCGCGATCGCCATGCTGATCCTGACGGTCGCGGGCTGGCAACGCAGCGACATTCAGGAGTTACGCCACGAGATCAGGGCGCTCGACAACAATCTGAGCAGCAAGATCGAGACCGTCCAAGCCGACCTGGTGGGCATCCGCGAGCGCCTCGCGGTTGTCGAGGCCGGGATCGGCGCCGCGGTCGTCGAGCCGGAGCCGACCGGCGACCTGGCCGCTGTCGTCGAGGCCGACGGCGCCACTCCCTGATCTACCGCAAATCCCCGTTTTGAACCGGTTTCCGCAGGGATATCCCGGCCTGACCGGGCTCTGACCCCCGGGAGTAACACCCTTCGAAAAACGGCCCTCACTGAGTTCCATGGGCGACAGGACGAATAAACGCGCTTTTTAGGTATTCACAAAGCATCTTGTTTAGGTGGGAACGGCCCGGATTTATGCTCTTGCCTGCCTTGGCAACCTGCCGGGCTTATGGATTTTCCGAGTCGACCATGGCGCATATGCCTTCGTTGTCCAAAACCAATTCCTTCTCGTCCCTCGCGCGGTCGCTCACTCTACAGCCCAAACTGACGAGTTGTTCTGGACATCCAACACCGCTTGGGCGCAAGCGCTCCGTCGATGCTCAAGCCTTGCGCCTCATGCGTTCAGCTTTCGACCAGATTCTCCGCCAACGCCCGTCGATACAAGCGCAAGGTGATGGGCGTCAACGCGGCCACCGGCGCGTCGTTGAGTCCGCGCACGGTGTAACGGTCGGAAAGCCACCCCGCGAGGTTGACCGCCGCCGGCCCGAGAATGATGAGCGTGATCCCGTTGGCCAGCGCGTACTTCTCCACCGGCCAGCCATAGGTCCGATCGAGGGTCACCGCCAACCGGCCGTGGCTGTGGGCGATGATGGTCATGCAGTAGAATATGGAGTAGCAGCGGCCATATCGGCCCGTCGGCTCAGCCGCGGTCAGGATGCAGTAGAGCACTGTCAGGTTGGCGTCCGCATCGAGCACCCCTGCCTCGCGGCCGGTTCGCCCGTCGTGGGTTACGAGCTTCTCTTTCGGGAAGACTTCGAAGCCGTGTCCTTGAGCCCGCTCGAGATTGCCTGCTATTGATTCCTGTTCGGTGGATTGTCCTGAACGGGGCAACCGCCCGCCTGGATTTCGGCGATTACCCCGCCGGCAAGCAACGCTTCTATCGCATCGGCCGTACACCCGGAACGCTCGGCCGCCTGCCTGGAATGGGCTCCGGCGGCGGGCAGGTCATGACGCAGGTTCATGCGCATGCCATCCATTTCCAGCGGCAGTTTCGGCAGCCGCGCCAGTTCGCCCCGGCGCTCGCCATCCGTCACATGCACGCCCAACAGACCGCCCTCGCTCAGGTGCGGATCGTCGAACAAGTCCGCAGGCCTGTTGATTTCCGCAAACGGCATGCCCGCCCGCTCCAGCTTCTCGACGGCTCGCTGCCGCGGCATTGCACTGAAAAGCCCGGTCAACGCGGGCATGAACCGGTCCCGATGCTCGGTCCGGCCATTATTGGTGGCGAGTACCGGATTCGCGGCCAGGCCGTCCAGGGCGAAATGCTCGCAGAACGGGCGCCATTGGGTGTCGCTGACCACGGCGACAAAGATCTTCTCCCCGTCCGCGCAGTCGAAGAGGTCGTAGACGCCCCAGGCCGGGCGCCGCACTGACATCGGCCGCAGCGCCTTACGGCAACTTGACACGAACCCAACGGGCCGGGGGCGTCATCTGACGGAGCGTCCCGCCCGTGCGCCCGGTTCGCTGTCGCGCTTGCGCCCGGCCAGCGCGACGAGGTTCGCGGCATGATCGTCTCGAGTGATGCGATAGCGCGAGACGACGTACAGCGCGATCAGGTTGAGGCCGCAGAACAGCGGCAGAAACATCAAAGCCAGGTCTTGGCGCAGTTCGCCGGTCATCATGTCGGCCGACTCGATGCCGTCCAGTCCGACCAGGGAAACGATCGTGCCCGCACCCAGGATGCCGCCGGCGGAGACCGCCTTGGCGGCGAACCCCCTCGCGGCATAGAACAGGCCTTCCGACCGCCTTTTGGTCGCAATCTCGCTGTCTTCCACCACATCCGCCATCATGGAATCGAGCAGTACGCCGCCGATCATGAAGCACACCACTTCGGCGACCGAGAATGCCGCGAAGACACGCAACGAAATCCAGCTTCCGAGTGCCGGCCACCAGCCCAGCAGCAGCAGCACATAGGGCACGGGGTAAAGCGAAACGGTAATCAGAATGCCGGCAATGGCCCCCCGCTTCTTGCCGAGCTTCGCGCCCAGAAAGGGCGCCGCCCAATAGGCGATGGCAGGCGCAACCATGACGGCGATGCCCACCGCCGCGATCTGGTTACCGGAGAAACCGAAGAAGTAGACGGTGTTGTAGAGGAACAGCGCCGCGCTGAGACCGGCAGCGATGCCGGCCACCAGCCCGTAGAAGAACAAGGCCGCAAAGTTGCGGTTTCGCACCGACTGGAAGATCTGACGGACTTCCCGGGCCATCTCACGGATGCGGACGGGCTCCTTCGGCCGGGGCAGCGCGGCCGCGGCTCTGCGCGTGCCCAGCGCAGACACCGCAATCGCCAGGGCGATCAAGGTGGCTCCTACCGCCCCGTAGATCGAATAACCCGCCTGCACGGCAACGCCGTAAGCGCCCACCCACAGCAGAAAGTTGACGGTGTGCAGCAGGTTGCCGCCGTACCAGCCGAAGGCATGACGCAATGCCAGCCACCGGTTGCGCCTGTCGTAATGGCTCTCCAGTTCCGGCAACAGCGAAGTCGAGGGAACCTCGAACAGCGTGGTGCCCGTCCGGATGAGGATGGCCATCACGAGCACATAGGCGAAGGTGTTGGCCCCGGTCAGTTCGATAAACGGATTGAACAGCCCGTAGAAGGTGACCGGCAACACCAGGAACGCGGCAAACATGAAGGGATGGCGGCGGCCGTGACGGCTTCGGGTCTTGTCCGACCAATGGCCGATCAAGAGGTCGGAGACGGCGTCCCAGAGCATGGCAACGGCCAGGGCGATCGATGCGAGGTAACCGGGGAGGCCCAGTACCTGGTTGGCGTAGATCAGCAACAGGTAGCTGAAGGCGTTGTTCTTGACGCCGTATGCGATGGCCGCCGATCCGTAGAACCAGAAGATCGGCCGCGTTTCCAGCCTGCGCACTTCGATGGTGACTATCCCTCGTTGCGGTCCGGGCGCGCGGCCAGATCGGTGCCGAAAAACGAACTCGCCCATTGCTTTTCCAGCACCGGTTCGCCGGGTCGGGGCGCGAGCGCCGCATCGACCCGCACCCAGCGGGACCCGGGTTGCAGAAGGTTCAAGGCTTCGATGCGGCGCCGGAACACCCGGGCCTGGTCAGGGCTCCGGTACAGCACCGTGGTGAAAAAGATGGGCAACGCGAGTTTGCGGAATGCCCCCAGCAGTGCGGTATTGGCTTCGATCACCGACGGGCAATGGGTTCCCAGCGCGCATTCCGGATCGGTGAACCCATTGATCAGGTCAACCAGAACCAGCGCGGGCCGTTGGCCCAGTCCCAGGCGATTGCGTTCGAGGTCCATGAACGAATCCTATTTGCGGAGTGCGCCAAACGATGTCTGGCCCGAGCCTTCCACCAGCAGTTGCGCAGTCCCGAACCGGCTCCGCTCCGCCGGGTAGATGCTCGACGACGCCACCTGGTTGCCCACGAATCCGGGGCGGATCTGTTGAAAGCTGCCTTCCACCTCCCGGAATCGGCACCCTTTTTGAACGCATATTTACCGTAAAGTACTATTACCATATCTATGATCAATATACTCCCCTCCACGCGTCTCAACCCGGCTGCGCAAGGATTCCATAGAGAACTACAGTCTGGGCCTGGCCCGCATATTTCACCAAGCCGCTTATCCAGATGACGAATTCCATTTGATTTTGCTCACATTTGTTGCACCATTCGGCTTTCTGTCGTGGTACAAACTGCACTGGCCACGCCCTCGCTGGTCTTTTGCCCGGGTGCGCGCACATGCTCCCTCCACCATAGGCGTGGCTATGATTCCGGTCGCGAGCACGCGCAAACGAGCAAAATCCTGCGCGATCATCGCGGCCCTTGGTGAAATATGCGAGCTGGCCCTCTTCGACTCCATTCCGGTGCTGCTCCCCGCATTCGGCCTGTATCTGCTCGCCACTGGAAGCTTTGCCCTGGCGGTGTGTGGCAATCGGTACAGTCCCGGGAGGGAGCCCGCTGCACGGGTGATTCAGGAGATGGAGACAGCCCTGCGGGCATTCCTGCATAGAACCGGCGGGTCCAACACATAATCGGGCAATGTCTATAAGAGTCATCGTCGGCATCAGCGGCGCCTCGGGCGTAATCTACGGAATCCGTGCCCAGGAATGCCTCAAGGCCATGGAGGGAATCGAGACCCATCTCATCCTCACGGACGGCGCCAGGACCAGCATTGCGGTGGAAACGGACTGGGACGCGGGGGATGTGCCGGCGCTTGCGGATGTCAACCACAGGAACGACAACCTGGCCGCAAGCATCGCGAGCGGCTCGCACCTCATGGATGCCATGACGGTCATTCCGTTCAGCGTCAAGTCGCTGTCCCGGATCGCCAACGCCTACGCCGACAACCTGCTGACCCGCGCCGCCGACGTGATGCTGAAGGAACAGCGTCCCCTGGTGCTCGTGGTGCGGGAAACGCCGCTGCACAAGAGCCACCTGCACCTGACGATGCGGGCGGCCGACAGCGGCGTCAGCATCCTGCCGCCGGTACCGGCGTTCTACCACAAGCCGCGGAGCATCGACGACCTGGTGGACCACACGGTGGGCAAGGTCTTCGACCTGTTGGGCATTGCCCACGACCTGTACCGGCGCTGGGGCGCGCCCAGGAAATCGTGACCGGGTGCATGCGGGCTAGACGTTGCGGCGCAGCCAGGGCAGCGTACGCCCGCCGATCGGGCGGCCGAGCCGGGCTTCCAGGTCGCGGACCACGTTCAGGAGCGCCGGCAGGTCGATACCGGTGTGCATGCCGGCCTGATGCAGGAGGCTCACCAGATCTTCGGTCGCGAGGTTGCCTGCCGCGCCCGGCGCGAAGGGACAACCCCCCACACCTCCCGCCGAGGAATCGAACTTGCGGATACCGCATTCCAGGGCCTGCCAGGCGTTGGCCAGTGCAAGCGCCCGGGTATCGTGCAGGTGCGCGGCGAGCCGGGACGCCCCGAACGCGGCGACCATCCGGCTGAACAGTGCCTTGGCGCGCAGGGGATTTCCCGCGCCGATGGTGTCGGCCACGATAACCTCGTCGGCCCCCGCATCGAACATGACCGCCGCCAGGCGCTGCACGGTCTCGTCGGGGACCACGCCCTCGAAGGGACATTCGAACGCCACCGCCACATAGGCCCGTGCCCCGAGCCGATCGGTGCGGGCCTGCTGCAGCACCGACGCGCACACCGCGGTCGCTTCCTCCAGGCCCATGTTGATGTTCTCGCGATTCATCGTCTCCGTGGCCGAGAGCACCACGCCGACCGATCGGATGCCGGCCGCGCACGCCAGTTCGTACCCCTTTCGATTCGGCACCAGGGCATGAAAATCGGCCCGGTCCAGATCCAGCGCCCGCACGACTTCCGCCGCACCCGCCATCTTGGGCACGGCCTTCGGGCTCACGAAGCTCGCCACCTCCACCGACGGCACGCCGGCATCCAACAGCCCATCGATCAGCCCGACGCGCTCGGCCGGAGACAGGGCAACCGGGTCGTTCTGCAAGCCGTCCCGGGGCGCCACGTCGTTGACGATCACCTTGTCCATGTCAATCGGGGTACTCGCCCTGTTGCAGAACACCCTCGGCAATTCCTGACGCGATCCGGTCAGCCGTCAGGCCCGCCCACTGCGCAAACACCTCGGCGGTATCGGCGCCAAGCAATGGCGGCGGCGTCATCGTTTCCCCGCTATCGCGCGAAAGCTTGATGGGGTTGCCCGGCACCCGCGCCTTTCCCCCAACCGGGTGCTGCAACTCGACGAACATGTTGCGGTGGCGCACCTGGGGGTCGCTGAGCGCCTGGGCGAAATTGTTGACCCGGGCACAGGGAATGCGCGCTGCCTCCAGCGCCTCGAGCCACTCGGCGGCGGGCCGCGTCTCGAGTCGTTCCGCGATCAGGCCTTCGATGAACGCCTTTTCCCTGAGCCGGTCCGCCGCCCTGTCGAAGCGAGGGTCGCGCAGGGCGTCGATCTCCATCACATCGAGCAGCGGCGGCCAGAAGGTGTCGCCGATCACGGCAATGACAATGATGTCGTCCTGCGTCGCAAATGTGTTGTACGGCGTATGGACGAAGTGACTGTTTCCGATGGGTTCGGGGATCTCTCCCGACATGCCGTACATGGTGGCCATGTAGTTGAGCAGGCTGATCTGCACATCGAGCATGGAGATGTCGATGTGCTGGCCGACACCGGTGTGCTGCCGTGCCAGGAGGGCGGCCTGGATGCCCATGACCGCGAACATGCCGCCGCCGAGATCGCCGATCGGGATTCCCGCCCGCTCTGGTTCACCGGCATGCATGCCCGTGATCGACATGCCGCCGCCGAGCGCCTGCACGATCTGATCGAAGGCCGGCCGTCGATAGTCCGGGCCGTTCTCGCCGAAGCCGGTGACCGTGCAGGTAACGATGGCCGGATTGCAGGCCGAGAGGGTCTCGTGGTCGATTTTCAGCCGTCTGGTCACGCCGGCCGAGAAATTGTCCAGCACCACATCGGCATGGCGCACCAGCTCGTAGAAGAACTCCAGGCCGGCATCGGATTTGAGATCGATGGCCACGGATCGCTTGTTGCGGTTCAACGTGAAGTAATAGGCGCCCATGCCGCCGATGGAGTAGTGCGGGTCGTCTTCCAGCAGCCGGCGCGTCCCTTCGCCGCGGCCCGGGGGCTCCACCTTCACCGTGTCGCAACCCAGATCGGCCAGGATCATCCCCGCATAGGGCCCCGCCAGCATGTGCGTCAGGTCGATGAGCCGGATGCCGGTCAGTGGCTTGTTGGTCGCGGGTTTGGACATCGTTGAGCGTCCAGGCCGATCAGACGGCAGATTGTATACATTTTACGTCGGCGGACGAAGTCTTTCGGCTATGTTGGCGTACGAATACCAGGGCAGCCCGGATATGACCGCGCATGACCGCTTCCGCCCAGAGCGGATCGCCGTTCGCCAGTGCTTCGACAAGGTCGCGGTGATGCCGATGCGACTGCACGATCCTGTCCATCGTGAACCGATGCGCCGTGCGCACGATCAGCGCCTGTTCGACGAGGCGCCCGAGCAGGCTCTTCAGGCGCTCGCTGCCGGCGGCCTTCCAGATGGATTCGTGCAACTGGCCGTTCAGGTGCAGGAAGGCCCCGGTCTTCCGCGCATCGCTCGCCCGGCTCCTGAACACCGCTTCCATCTCTTCGATATTGTCCTGCAGAACCCGTAGACCATCGCTGTCGATAAGCTGTGCCGCCCGCGCCGCGGCATGCCCTTCCAGCAGGGCCCGCAGGTCGAACAGGTCCGTCATGTCCGCATCGCTCCAGGTCTTGACATGGGCGCCCTGATTGCGCGCAACGATCACGTAGTCTTCCGCCGCCAGGCGGCTCAGGGCTTCGCGGACCGGCGTGCGGCTCACACCGCAGAGGCGCACGAGTTCTTCTTCCTTGAGGCGGCTGGCCGGAGCGAATTCTCCGTTCAGTATGCCTGCGCGGACGCGCTCATAAGCGCGGTCGGCGGCAAGGGACATCTTCCGGCCTCCCTGTGCGGTTTCGCCTCGGCGGGCAATTCAGGCCACATTGTATGCAATTTGGCGTCGAACGGGTATAGTCCCGGGCGTCGGTCGCATGATCGCCCGTGCGCGTTGCCGCTTGCCGGCGGTGCCCTGCGGTACCCGGAATGTTGGGCAATCCGCCCGTGTTGCAATGGAGCACGCGCCGCCGGGACGTCGTCCGGACCAGGTATTCGCGCATGGGAGGAAACCAGCTTGCATCTGCTTAGACTGAACTTCCAGACCAAACCAAGCCTAATTCGACCCTAAGTCGTTGACCCGACAAGGTTTCTTTCGCCCATCGTATCGGAATATGTAGCCATGTAAATGGTTGACATTATGCCATTAATATGCTTTGTTTATGGATGTTATCAGAACATATGGTAGCCATGTACATAGAAAGCGTCCCCAACCGCAACTCGCCGCCCGCCATCCTCCTGCGCGAATCCTTCCGCGAAGACGGCAAAGTCCGAAAAAGAACCCTCGCCAACCTCTCCAAGTGGCCCGCAACCCTCGTCAAGGGCCTCAAAATCCTCCTCAAGGGCGGCCGCGCCGTCGCCCGCCTCGAGGACGCCTTCCACATCGCACGCTCCCTACCCCACGGCCATGTCGCCGCCGTGCTCGGCACCCTGAAGAAACTGCGCCTCGACCGCAGCATCGCCGGCACCGCCTCCCCCGAGCGCCAACGCGTCATTGCCCTGATCGCCGCACGCATCCTCGATCCGGGCTCGAAACTGGCCACCGCCCGGGGCCTGGCGCAGGCCACCGCGCGCGACTCGCTCGCCGAGACGCTCGGCATCGGGGACACCGACGAGAACGATCTCTACGCCGCCATGGACTGGCTGCTCGACCGTCAGGACGCCATCGAGCGGCGCCTGGCCAAGCGCCATCTCACCGACGGCGCACTGGTGCTCTACGACCTGACCTCCAGCTACCTGGAAGGCCGCCGCTGTCCGCTGGCCAAGCGCGGCCATTCCCGCGACGGCAAGCGCGGCAAGCTGCAGATCGAGTTCGGCCTGCTGTGCGACCGCGAGGGCTGCCCGGTGGCGGTCGAGGTGTTCGACGGCAACACGGCCGATCCAATGACCGTGGGCACGCAGATCGACAAGCTGCGCCACCGCTTCGGGCTGCACCGGGTGGTGCTGGTGGGCGACCGCGGCATGCTGACCGAGGCGCGCATCCGCGAGGACGTGAAACCGGCGGGCCTCGACTGGATTAGCGCCTTGCGCTCGTCCGCCATCCGCGAGTTGGTGGAATCGGGGGCGGTGCAAATGTCGCTGTTCGACGAGACCGACCTGATCGAGATCCGTAGCAAGGCCTATCCGGGCGAACGCCTGATGGTGTGCCGCAATCCGCTGCTGGCCGCCGAGCGGGCGCGCAAGCGCGAGGACTTGCTGCAAGCGACCGAGGCGTTGCTCGAGCCCATCGCCGCCGCCACGACGCGCGAGAAACGGCGCTTGGCCGGCAAGGACAAGATCGGCCTGCGGGTCGGCAAGTCGATCGGCAAGTACAAGATGGCCAAGCACTTCGAACTCGACATCGCCGACCACTCGTTCGGCTACCGGCGCAACCCCTCCTCCATCGCCCGGGAAGCGGCCCTGGATGGCCTCTACATCGTGCGCACCAGCCTGACGGCGGCCGAACTCGATGCCGAGGGGACCGTGCGCGCCTACAAGCGCCTGAGCACCGTCGAGCGCGCCTTCAGAAGCCTCAAGACCGTGGACCTCAAGGTGCGGCCCATCTTCCACCATGCCGCCAATCGGGTCCGGGCGCATGTGTTCTTGTGCATGCTCGCCTACTACGTCGAATGGCACATGCGCCAACGGCTCAAGCCGCTGCTGTTCGACGACGACGATGCGGCCGCTGCCGAGGCCGCGCGCCCCTCCATCGTGGCGCCGGCCGAGGTCTCGGCATCCGCCAAGGACAAGGCCCGGAGCAAACACACGGCCGACGGCCTGCCGGTGCACAGCTTCCGCACACTGCTCGGCGACTTGGCGACCGTCGCCAAGAACCGGGTCGTCCCCAATATCCCCGGTTCCGAACCGTTCGAGACGATCACCCGGCCAACCAAATTACAGCGCCAAGCGCTCGCCCTGCTCGGAGTGCGTCTATAGGCTGTACCCAGTAAGTAAGCGTTCGCTCGTCTTGTGTGCGTAGGGCGGAGAGATTGAAGGTAATCGGCCCCGATTGTGCCAGCCGGCATTGGCGGGCAATCCCGGTGGCGCCGGACCCATGCGCGGCTGGACACATCGAACCGGCCGTGCTATATCGGGTGTATGAATGGGCATTCGATAGCGGATTTTGTGGAATTGCCGGCGACGCCGGCGGTGGTTTCGATGCCGGGATCGGACGGCGGCGGCGGTCATTGGAGCGCGGAGTGTTGGCGGCGGGAGGTGATCGAGGCGCGCAGCCGGGCGGGCGCGCTGGCCGCCATTCACCGTCAGAACAAGGCGAAGCTGGAAGCGGCGCGGGCCGAGATTCGCGAGTTGCGCCGGCAGGCGAAGGAGCCGCTGCGGGCGGCGGCCGAGGCGGCGCGTTTGCGTCGGCTTCTCGAACAGATGTCGGTGGATCCGCGCCGGCGGTCGACGATCGCGTCGTTGCGCCAGGAGAATGGCGACCTGCGTCGCGAGCTGGAGGCGCTGCGCGAGGCGAATGCGGCCTTGCGGCAGGCCCTGGAGGGGCCGCAGGAGAGCGGTCGGCTGGCGCGTCGGATCGCGGCGTTGGAGCAGCAGCTATGCGCGTTGAAGGCGATGCGTTCGAACGCCGCCCGGCACCGTTTCGGTGATCGCAGCGAGCGGCTGGCGCGGGCCGCCGCGCCGCGCCGGCGGGGTCAGCAACCGGGCTGTCCGGGTCCTGGGCGGACGCCACGTGCGGCGCTTGAGGCGCGTCCCGAGATCCGGGAACTGCCGACTGCCGAGCGGAGTTGCCGGCAGTGCGGCCAGCCGTATGCCGCGCACGGATTTATCGAGTCCGAGCTCATCGAGATCCAAGTCGTGGCGCACACGCGGCGCCTCCGTCGGCAGCGGTATCGCAAGGTTTGCGGCTGCGCCGGGCCGGCCACCGTGGCCGCGCCCCCCGTGCCCCGCCTGTTTCCCCACACCGCCTATGGGATCTCGGTGTGGGCCACGCTGCTGCTGGAGCGCTTTGCGGGCCAGCGCCCCTTCCGCCAGATTGCGCGCTGGATGACGTGCCACGGCCTGCCGATCTCGCCGGGCACGCTGTGTGATCGCCTGGGCGATCTGGCGAGTTTGTTCGAACCGCTGTCGCAGGCGATCCGCGCGCATCTGGTGACCGCCCGGGTACTTCAGGGCGACGAGACCTCGTGGCGGGTTCAGGACAGTCGGCGTGACGGTGGGGGGCGGCGCGCCTGGTTGTGGGTGGGTCGGAGCCGCGACGCCGTCTGGTTCCACATCGACCCGGAGCGCAGCCGCAAGGCGGCGCTCAAGGTGTTCAAGGGCGCCCAGGTCGGCTCCATCCTGGTCAGCGACCGCTTCAGCAGCTACGTCGCGTTGGCGCGCGAACTCGGCCTCGTGCCGGCTGTCTGTTGGGCCCATGCCCGGCGGGATTATGTGGACTGCGAGGGGGCAGAGGACAATCCGTGGAAACGCGGCTGGCTTGAGCGGTTCGCCGAAATCTACCGGACCCAGCGCCGCCGGCTGCACCAGTACCGGCCCGGCCAGGACCGGCAGAGCCAGGACTTCCACGCCGCGCAACAGGCGCTCACGGCGCAGGTGTCGGCGCTGTTCGCCGACGCTGAAGCGGAGCTTGCCGGCCGAACCGAGGGGGAGCCGCGGGCCGAGCCCCTGCGCCGCTTGCTCGAATGGCGCCAGGGGCTTGAGCGGTTCGTCGCCGATCCCGAGGTGCCGATCGACAACAACGCCTGCGAACGCAGCCTGCGAGCGCCGGTCATCGGCCGCAAGCTCAGCTTCGGCAACGACAGTTGGATCGGCGCGCGCCTGACGGCCATGCTGTACGGCGTCTTCGCCACCCTGAAGCGCAACGACATCGACCTCGACCATTGGCTGCATGACTGGCTCACCGCCTGTGCCGAGGCGGGCGGACCGCCGACCGACCTGACGCCCTGGCTGCCCTGGTCGATGACAGCGACGGAACGTGAACGGTTGCAACAGCCGCGCGCGCCGCCCCGTCATGCCTGAGCCCGCCGATGCGTTGGACGGCGTCCCCGCCGACCACGTCGTGTGCCACTATCACGGGCGCGACTTCACGGCCGCGGAGATGTGCCTGTTGCGCGCCTTGATCGCCAGTCCGCCGGCCCGGCACCGGGCCGCGTTGTCGCGCGCCTTCTGCGAGCGCATCGCCTGGCTGCGGCCCGACGGTGGACTCAAGGACATGGCCGCTCGCGTGGCCATGCTCGCCATGCACCGCGACGGCTGGATCGCGCTGCCGCCGCCGCGCCGTCCCCGCTACCCGCCACGGCCCGTCAACCCGCAACTGAGCCAGCCGCCGCTACTGCCGCCGCCGGCCACTCTCGATGAGGCCCGACCCCTCCACCTGGTCCGCATCAGCGCACGCGACCGCCACGCCAGCGACCAGTGGAACGCTTGCGTCGCGGCCCATCACTACCTCGGCTACACCCCGCTGACCGGCGCCCAGATGCGCTACGCCGCCTACGACCGCTTCGGCTGCCCCCTGGCCATGCTCGGCTTCGCCGCCGCCGCCTGGCATCTCGCACCCCGCGACCGCTTCATCGGATGGTCACCCCAGACCCGACAACGCCACCTCGGCCAGATCGTCAACAACTCCCGCCTGCTCGTGCTGCCCTGGGCGCGCCTGCCCAACCTCGTCTCCCACCTGTTCAAACTCATCCGCGGCCGCCTCGCCGACGACTGGCAGGCCCAGTACCGCATCACGCCCGTGCTCATCGAAACCTTCGTCGAAACACCCCGCTTCACCGGAACCGTCTACCAGGCCTCCGGATGGCTCCCCGTCGGAACCACCCAGGGCCGGGGACGCCAGGACACCCACAGAAACCACACCCTGCCCAAAAAGAACATCTGGCTCTTGCCCCTGAGCAAAGACTGGAAACGCATCCTCAACCGGTAAAACATCTACCCGTCAAACACAAGACGAGCGAACGCTTACGTTCAGCTTAGAGCCGGCACCGTTTCAGTCAACGACCTCGCGCGCAGCCGCCGACTCTATGAACGGTGGCTGGACTATGAAACGATCGAACAGGGCGAGATTGGGACCGCAGTCGCGGCCGCCGAGCCGCGGCCCTGGCGGCCAGGAGCGGTGCAATACAAACCTCAGCCCGCGTAATTCTCCATGCTGAGGTTCATCCGGTAGTGAAACCGCTCCGGGTGATACTGGCAGTGCAGCAGGTCGACTACATCGCCGTTGTCGTCGAAGGATTGCCGTACCAGGGCCAATACGGGGTCTCCAGGCACCATTTGCAGTTGTTCGGCCACCAGCGGTGAAGCGGCCGAAGCGCTGAGGTACTGCTCGATGCGGCTGATGCGGTGGCCGTTCTCGGCCATGATGTCGAAGCGCGTCCGGCGCTCGATATTCTTCGCGGTAAACCCCTTGTCGATACCCCGGGTCCAGCTCTCGTAGTAGGCGAACGGCGTCTGTTCTTCGCTGAAGCGCACCCGGATAACGTAGTGCATCCGCTCGTCTCCCGCATGCGCAGGTCGTCGACCACGGTCGGCGGCGGCAAGCGCTTTTCGATGTGCAGCACCTTGACCCTGGTGGTGCGCGACATGCTGGCGAGTTTTTCCAGCATGCCCACCTGGGGCGCTTCGACGTCCGAGACGGAAGGCTCGTAGACGACGTGGCTGCCCCTGCCACGCTGGCGTTTGATCAGGTGATCGGCGACGAGCAGGTCCATCACCCGCTTGGCCGTGACCCGGGAGACACCGAAGCCTTCGGCGAGTTCCGCTTCGGCGGGCAGCCTGGCGCCGTAGGCCAAGGCGCCGGAGAGGATGCGCCGTTTCAACAACTGGTAAAGCTGGTGGTACAGCGGAATGGGGCCATCCGCGCGCAGGGAACCGAGTTCAATCGGCGTGAACAGTTGTCCGATCCTGCCCATCGAGCGTCCCGTCTTCCCGCGTGGCCTTCGGCTAGTTTAGCTTTCGGTAGCCAATGAAGCATCCGGCACCCAATCGGCTTCCAACCCGTGCTGCAAGCTGCGATAGGCGGCCTGGGAATCGAGCAGCGCCAACAGCATACGGGTCAATCGCTCCGGTTCCGGCGGTTGCCCGTTCCTGTCGAGGTACTGGGCGCGCAGCCAATACCAAGCCCGCCACAGGTGCGCGCCCGAAGTCTCCGGCGCCAAATCCGGTAACGCGCCGCCATACCAGGGCACGTTGACGTTTGCGAACCGGACCCTTCGATCCCCCTCGGCAACGAGCCGGGCGATGCGCAGGCAAACGGAGGCGGCTGGATCGTGAATGCAAGCTCGCCTCCCGGTAATGTGCCGACTTGAGGAGTGGTCTTCATTGAGGGCGGCAACCGGATGACTAATCGTTCACCCGACGCGGCTCCATCAGCCTGTCCGTGGCGCTCTGCGAACACCACCCCGAAATCATCGAGCTTTGCAGAGAACGCGACTGGGAATTCTTCAGCCACGGCATCTACAACACCCGCTACGTCTACGGCATGGACGAAGCTCAGGAGCGCAGCGTCATCGAGGACTCCGTGCGCACCATCGCCGAACACACCGGCCAGCGTTGCGCCGGCTACCTGGCGCCGGCACTGACCCACACCGAGCGCACCCTGGATCTCTTCAGCGAAGCCGGCGGGCTCTATACCTGCGACCTGTTTCACGACGACCAGCCGACTCCCGTCAGGGTGCGCTCGGGCAAGCCCTTCGTGTCGGTGCCCTACTCCCTCGAACTCAACGACACCATGTCTACGTGGTGAACCGGATCGAACCGCGTCGTTACGGTGACACGATCAAGCAGGCCTTCAAGCGCGCTGCCGGGCCCTGATCCCGAAAATCGATGGCCAAAGGCCGGCTTCACCCATTGCAGCCGAGTCAGACCCGCACTTTCCGGGTATGGCCGAACGCCCACCGGAAGTTGATAATGGGCGGTCAGACCCCGCGGACGTGGAGTCGGGCTCGGGCGCACCGTTCACCCCTGGTGCGCGATCCGCCCGCGTCCGGAACTCGGGACAGGGAAAACCGGTGTCCGCGTTGCGCGGCGCGATTCAGGAAGGACGCATCTTGAGTACACGGGATTCGATCCTCGCCAAGGCGAGACGTTGGGAAAGCTTGAGCGATGCGGAGGCGTTGAGTCTTGCCGATTGCAAAGACACCGGCGCGCTGGCGGCCGTTGCCTCGCAATGGCGCGATGCCGGGTTCCGCAACGTCGTCACCTACTCCCGCAAGATCTTCATTCCATTGACGCATCTCTGCCGCGATGTCTGCCATTACTGCACGTTCGCCCAGGTGCCGCGCAAGCTGAAGGCGCCCTACATGACCGTGGACGAGGTGCTGGACATCGCCCGCCACGGCGCCGCCCTGGGCTGCAAGGAAGCGCTTTTCACCCTGGGCGAGAAACCCGAGCTGCGTTACAAGGCCGCACGCGCTGGGCTCGAGGCGCTGGGTTTCGAGACGACACTCGACTACCTCCACCACGTGGCCGAACAGGTGCTGAACGAAACCGGGCTGCTGCCCCATCTCAATCCCGGAAACATGACCCCCGGGGAACTCCTCCGGCTGCGCCGCATCTCGCCGTCCATGGGCATCATGCTGGAGTCGGCGTCCGAGCGGCTCTGCGAGAAGGGCATGCCGCACCACGGTTCGCCCGACAAGGTTCCCGCCGTGCGCCTCAAGACCCTCGCCGACGCCGGCAAGGCGCGCATACCCTTCACCACGGGCATTCTCATCGGCATCGGCGAGACCCGGCGCGAGCGCATCGAGTCGCTGCTCGCCATCCGCGCCATCCACGCCGAGTACGGGCACATCCAGGAGATCATCGTCCAGAATTTCCGGGCCAAGCCGGAAACGAAAATGGCGCAGGCCCCGGAGCCTGACCTGCAGGAACTGATCTGGACCATTGCCATGGCCCGGCTGATCTTCGGGCCCCGCATGAGCGTCCAGGCGCCGCCCAACCTGAGCCCCGGGGTCCTGGGGCAGATCGTCGCCGCGGGCATCAACGACTGGGGCGGGGTTTCGCCGCTGACGCCGGACTTCGTCAACCCCGAAGCGCCGTGGCCGCACCTGGACGAACTCGCCCGGGAAACGGAGCTTGCCGGCAAGCATCTGCACGAGCGGCTGACCATCTATCCCGCCTACGCCCAGGCTCTTGAGACCTGGGTTGCCCCGGAGTTGCATCAGCGCCTGCTCGACCTGCAGGATGCCGAGGGCTTGCCGCGCACCGACGATTGGTCGCCGGGCGAGCAGATCGACCCGCCGGAGCGGGACCTGCACGCGATACGGACGCCGCCGGCGAGCGTTTCCCCGGACGTGCAGGCGATTCTCGACAAGGCTGTGGAGGGTGAAGACCTCGCGGAGACGGAAGCGGTTCGCCTCTTCCAGGCCCGGGGCGACGATTTCGCCGCGGTGACCCGGGCAGCGGATGCGCTGCGCGCCTCCGTCAACGGCGATACCGTCAGCTTCGTCGTCAACCGCAACATCAACTACACGAACATCTGCTACTTCAAGTGCCAGTTCTGCGCGTTTTCCAAGGGAAAGCTGTCGGAGAACCTGCGCGGCCGTCCCTACGACCTGTCCCACGAGGAGCTACAGCGGCGCACCGAGGAGGCCTGGTTGCGGGGCGGCACCGAGGTGTGCATGCAGGGCGGCATCCACCCCGAGTACACCGGCCGGACCTATATCGAGATCCTGAAGGCCGTCAAGGCGGCGGTGCCCGGCATGCACGTCCACGCCTTCTCGCCCCTGGAAGTGTGGCAGGGCGCCGCAACCCTGGGGCTGGACCTGGAAACCTATCTGTCCCGCCTCAAGGAGGCGGGGCTCGGAACCCTGCCGGGGACGGCCGCCGAGATACTCGACGACGAAGTGCGGCAGGTGATCTGCGCGGACAAGATCACCACCGCCCAGTGGCTCCAGGTGATGGAGGCGGCCCACGCGGTGGGATTCAGGACCACGTCAACCATCATGTACGGTCATGTCGAGCGTCCCGAGCATTGGGCGCGGCATCTGCTGCGCATACGCAACCTGCAGAAGCGTACCGGCGGTTTCACCGAGTTCGTTCCCCTGCCCTTCGTGCACATGGAAGCGCCCATGTATCTCAAGGGACGGGCGCGCAAGGGGCCGACCTTCCGCGAGGCGGTCCTGGTGCACTCGGTGGCGCGGCTCGCCCTGCATCCGCACATCACCAACATTCAGGCGAGCTGGGTGAAGATGGGCCATGCCGGTCTCGCGGCCTGCCTCAACGCCGGCTGCAACGACCTCGGCGGTACCCTGATGAACGAGAGCATCAGCCGCGCCGCCGGCACCCGCCACGGGCAGGAAACCTCGCCGCGGCGGATGGCCGCCATGATCGAGGCCGCCGGCCGCCGGCCGCGCCAGCGCACCACCACCTACGCGGATGCGAGCCCGGAGCGCATTGCGGCGGGGCTCGCGGCGGGCGAACTGAGCGACATCGTCAATACGCCGGCCCGCAAGTACGAACGCAAGCGCACCGCGCCCCTGGTGCGGCCCGGCCTTGCCGAGCCGGTTGAAATTTCCTGAACGCCGGCCAGGCGCAAACTTGAATTCAAACCCTTACGGCCCCGGCGCCGATGCCGATTTCGCCCATTCCGACCGGGTGACGCCGGCGTTCTGGTGCATCGAGAAAGACACGCCGGAGCCCTGACGCGCAGGGAACAGTGTTTTCATGGAAGTTTCCCCCGTGTCTACGGCAACCCGGTGGATGCGCTTCAGAAGCGGGTCAGCGCCGCAACGTCCGGCTGGTTCCGGTAGCGCCCGGGCACGTCGAATCCGAACACCCGCGCCGCGTTCAAGCCCAGAACCCCGGCGCGCTCCGCGTCCGAGAGCTGCCCCATGGTGCGCTCGATCGCCTCGGCCGAGTGCGGCCAGGTCCCTTCGTGGTGCGGGAAGTCGTTGGCCCACATGAAATTGTCCATCAGGCCATGCTCCCGGGCGACATCGAGACCGGCCTTGTCCTCCTGGAAGGTGGCAAAGCCGTGCTTCTTGAAGTATTCGCTGGGCAGCATCTCCAGCTTCGGGCGCACGAACATGTGGTGCTTCAGGTAGGCTTCGTCCATGGCCTGAATTGCCCAGGCCACCCAGCCGATGCCCGCTTCAACGCTGCCGAACCGGAGGCCGGGGAACTTTGCCAGCACTCCCGATGCGCACAGGTTCGCCAACGGCTCCATTGTCTGCGACAGCGAGTGCACCACGTAGTTGATGACCGCGCCGCCATTGCCCCTGGAGGCGCGCGGATCGCGGCCCGTGGACACATGAAAGGCGATCGGCAAATCGACCTCCTGGATTGCGGCCCAGAGCGGGTCGCATTCCGGCAGGTTGTAGTTCAGGTGAGCGTGGTCGGGCGCTCCCCACACCGGCTTGCAGGGCAGTGAGAGCCCTCGGAACCCGAGCGCCGCGCATCGCTGTATTTCGGCCATGGCGCCGTCCATGTCCGCCGGGGCGATGCACGCCATGGGCGACAGCCGGTCGTTGAAATCCCCGAACGTCTCCCACGCCCAGTCGTTGTAGACGCGGCACATCGCCTGGCTGAACATGGGGTCCGGCGTCGCCCAGATGGTCAGGCCCTTGTTCGGAAACAGCAGTTCGGCATCCACGCCGTCGCGGGCGAGGTCCGCGATGCGTTCTTCCGGAGTCCTGCCGGCCCGGTTGCGCAAGCCGTCTTCGCCGTCGAACCGGACGTTGCGCAGGCGTACGGGTCGGAAGCCCTCGGTCTTCTGATACTGCTTCCCGTCTTTACCCATCGACAGGGTGGGAACGCGGTTCCGGTACTTCCTGTCAATGCGCCTCCGCCAGAGATCGCCCGGCTCCTGGACATGGCCGTCCGCGGAAACGATGAAGAACTTGTCCGGGTCGTCAGGTCGCGCGGTGCGCGGCCATCCGTCGGCGCCCGGCGTCTCGAGTCGCCACGCGTTGTTCTCGTCCGGGGCGGTATGCGTGCTCGTCATCCTGGATCCCCCGCTGCTCTGTCGCAGCCCATGTTACGGCAAGAGTACCCACCGCACATCTCCTCCCGGTCGCCGATTTTGCCCGTACAACCATCGGTGCGGGAATGCCGCCCGTGCACGCCGCGCCCGGCCTGTTGCCTTGCCGGAAGCGTTCGGGACGCCGCTGATTCTTGACATTCCGTGCGAGGGGAAACGACATGCGACGCTCATTGCGGGGCCGCGTCGCCGTCATCGGCATCGGCGAGACCGCCTACTACAAGCGTACAAGCGCGGCGAGGCGCCGGACCCGGGACCGGTTCATTCCAGCAAGGAGTCAATCGTTGCGACCACTTCATCGAGCGGCATTTCCGCAGTGAATATCGCCGTAACTCCGCAACTTTCGAGTTCTTCGTAGTCGCACTTCGGGATGGCGCCCCCCAGGAAAATCCGCACGTCTCCGGCGCCAAGCTCGTCGAGTTTCTCGCGGGTGAGTTTTACAAGCTCCTTGTGGCTCCCACTCAGGATGCTGAGCCCTACCGCATCGACATCTTCGTCAACGGCAACGCGAGCGATGTAGTCCGGCGTTTTCCGCAGGCCGGTATAAATGACTTCGGCGCCGGCATCCCGCAGTGCCAGGGCGATGATCTTGGCGCCGGCATCGTGGCCGTCCAGGCCGGGCTTGCCGATCAGGATGCGCTTTCCCTGCAGTGGCATGGTTTCCTCCACTCTTCGTGCATCAAAGCCGAACGGGCTCCCTGAACTCACCCCATCGATTCTTGAGACGGCCTACCATCTCGCCAACGGTTGCATAGGCATGACAGCAGTCAACCAGGTACGGCAACAGGTTCTCCGAGTCGCTGGATGCCGCATTCTCAAGGGCGGACAGACAGCGTCCTGCCTCGGCGTTGTCTCTTGTCTGCCTGATTCGCTCCAGTTTTTCAATGACTTTGCCGGTGGCAGCCGAGTCGAATTGGAAGACTTCGCCGAACTCGTTGCCGCCGCCGCTTTCGCTCAAGAACGCGTTTTCGCCCACGACGACTCTTTCACCATTGTCGGTTCTGAGTTTCCGGTTTCGGGCGCTTTGCGCAATCCTTGCCTGCAGATACCCGTCCTCGATGCACTTTTCGACGCCCCCGTACCGTTCGAGCTCACCGATGACCTGCTCGACTTTCTGTTCCATCTTCCCGGTCAACCATTCGACATAGTAGCTTCCCCCCAGAGGATCGACGGTTTTGTCGATACCGCTTTCGTAAGCGAGGACCTGTTGGGTTCTCAAGGCGGTCTCGGCGCTGAATTCGGTCGGGATCCGATAGGCCTCGTCATGGGCACACGTGAATACCGACTGAGCTCCTCCAAAGACAGCCGCCATGTTTTCGATAGCCACGCGCGCGATGTTGTTGTACGGCTGAGCAGCGGTCAGTGACGAGCCGCCGCACACCACGCCGAAGCGGAACATCAACGCTTTGGGATCCGTTACACCATACCGCTCCCGCAGGAGTCTCGCCCATAGGCGGCGCCCGGCGCGAAACTTGGCGACCTCTTCGAAGAAATTCATGTGAACATAGAAGAAGAAGCTCAGCCGCTTTGCGAATTCGTTGGGATCGGCTCCCCGGGCCACAAGCTCATCCACGTAGGCGAGCCCGTTCGCGAGCGTATAGCCGAGCTCCTCCACCTCGTCGGCCCCCGCATCGCGTACGTGCGCCCCGGCGATGCTGATGGGATTGAACCTGGGCGTATGCTCGTTCGAGTAGAGAATCGTATCGGCGATCAGGCGCATGGATGGCCTGACCGGGAAGATCCAGGTGCCCCTGGCAACGTATTCTTTCAGAATGTCATTCTGAATGGTGCCGGTCAGGGCCGCTCGTGGAACGCCCGTCTTGTCCGCGGCTGCGACATACATGGCGTAGACGATCGCCGCGGTGCCGTTTATCGTGATCGACGTTGAAATACTCCCAAGGTCGATACCGTTGAACAGGATTTCAGCCTCGGCGAGATTCGACAGGGACACGCCGACTTTGCCGACCTCTCCGGCGGACATGGGGTCGTCGGGGTCGTAGCCGCACTGAGTCGGCAGGTCCAGCGCCACCGATAGACCGGTCGAGCCCCTTTGCAGAAGGAATCGATATCTTTCGTTGGTGCCTTCGGCTGTTCCAAACCCGGAGTATTGACGGAACGTCCAGAGCCTGCCCCTGTAACCGTCCTTGAAAATCCCTCTCGTGTAGGGCGCCTCGCCGGGTATTCCGAGATCGGCGCAGTCAACCATGTCCGCCGTTACCACAGCCGGGACATCGATCCCGCCAATGGTTTTGTGATTGCGCCGCGGAGTCGTATCGTCGATCGGATTTGTCATTTTCTTGCACCCAGTACGGCGTCCGCCGCTTGCCAATGTGCGTCATCCGTCCAGCAGTCGACGAAGCACGTTGTTTCCAGCTTGGCGAGGTCTTCCAGAACGCCCTTCTTTGCCGCCAGCCGCAGGGCTTTCATGGCTCTCAAAACGTGAGGCTTTCCGGCCAGCATCGGGTCCATGAAGTTCTTGACGGACACATCGAGTGGCAGAGACTCGTCCGTCAGGGCATCGACAACGCCAATCTCCAGGGCTTCCGGCGCGTTCAGGATTTTTGCGGTTGCCATCAGTCGGAGAGCCGGTGCGGATCCGATCCGTTCGATGAGGTCCGGGCCGCCTCCCCATGCTGTTGTGATATTCAGTGATCCTTGCAGGAAACCGATGCTGGATGTCGGCGTGGCCAGCCGGAAATCGCACGCCATGGCCAGTTCCGCGCCACCGCCGAGGGCTGTGCCGTTGAGGATGGCAACGACCGGGACAGGAAAGTTCCTGATCGCATCCAGCGCAGCCCTTCCCCAATCAGACATGACTCCGGTGTCTGCAACGGTTCGAACGGTGTCCAGTTCTCGCAGGTCTCCGCCGGCCGCAAAGCTCTTCTCACCCGACCCCGTAACGGTTGCGGCCTTGATGGTGTGGTCTCCGGCGTATGACTCGAACACACTTCGTATCTCGCCAAGAACTTCGAGACTCAATGCATTTCTCTTCTCTTCCCGACTGATCGTGACGGAAAGTACGCCAGACTGTTCAGCAACGATCAGGTGCTGGAATGGATTGCCCATCTAGTTTCGCCGAGTCGCGATCCGGTTGTTGCAATAGTGATGTCCCGAGGTCAGTTTACCTGCCAACCGTCACCAACCCGGTCAGCCACGATCGCATCCAATTCGAGCCGCAGTTAGCTTAACATCGTCGTGCAACTAGCCCGCATATCTCACCAAGCCGCTTGTTGAGTCACTGAATGTCATTGCGTTTCAATCAGGTACCTACGCTTTTTGGCGATTCTGCCCGGCACAGACTGCGCTGGCCGCGCCCTCGCTGGTCTTGGTGAGATATGCGGGCTAGCAGGCGCCGGCGCCCAAACCGGGTGAATCGTCTCATTCGAAGGAGAAGAACAGGATGAACCCGCTCGAGGAACGGGTCGATATCGAAGCGATCAAGAAGCTTCGCGTCGACTTGCTGAGGCCGAAGCGCGCGTTCCACGGTTCCCCGTGATCTGTAGCACGCATCACCCGGTTCGCAAGATCGACCACTGCGAGTATTCCGATGTCCAGTAGCCGCCTTGAGCGCGTCAGTTTCTGGTTCGACTCCCTGCACCCGACGCCCGAACCGGAACCGCCGGGCGAACTGCCCGCAAGCGTAGATGTCGCTATCGTCGGCGGAGGCTTCACCGGCCTCTGGACGGCCTACTACCTCAAGTACCTCCAGCCCGACCTCGATATCGCCGTGCTGGAGGCGATTACCGTCGGTTTCGGCGCCAGCGGCCGCAACGGCGGCTGGTGCATGGGTACCGCAGCGGGCGTGGACGATCTGCTCGACGACCCGGCGACGCGCGAAGCCGGCGGGCGCCTGTTGCGCGCCATGATGGTCACGGTCGATGAAGTCGGACGGGTCTGCCAGGCGGAGAACATCGACTGCCACTTCGCCAAGGGCGGCACACTCGCGGTGGCCTACGCACCCTTTACAGCCCCGCGCCTGCAAGCCGAGGCCGAAGCCTACGCCGCGCGGGGCTTGTCCGACTACTGTCATTGGTTGCCCGCGGCCGAGTCCCGGCGCCGCATCAACTGCGCTCGCAACCATGGCGCGATCTACACACCCCATTGCGCGGCCATCCATCCGGCGCGCCTGGTGCGCGGCCTGGGCGAGGCAGTGCGCCGCCGGGGCGTGCGCGTATTCGAGTCGACGCCGGTTCTCGATATCCAGGGCAGGACGGTAGCTACCGCCCGGGGTACGCTCACCGCCGATACGGTAATCCGCGCCACCGAGGGCTATACGGATTCCCTGGCCGGCCACAAACGCCGCCTGCTGCCGCTCTACTCCATGATGATCGCCACCGGACCCCTGCCCGAGAGCGTCTGGGATGAAATCGGCCTGCGCCAGCGGGAGACCTTCGACGACCGGCGCCGCGTCACCATCTACGGCCAGCGCACCGCGGATGGCCGCCTGGCGTTCGGCGGGCGCGAGGGCTACCTGTACGGTTCGAAACGAAAGCCCTTCATCACGCCGGACGAGGCCCGATTCACCGAGTTGGAGGCGACCCTCAAGGGCATGTTCCCGGTACTCGGCGACAGCGCCATCACACACCGCTGGGGCGGCTTGATGGGCGTACCTACCGGATG
The DNA here is from genome assembly GCA_965220425.1 of Candidatus Azophilus sp. GTDB lineage: Bacteria > Pseudomonadota > Gammaproteobacteria > Pseudomonadales > Azotimanducaceae > Azophilus. Next base: position 3,908,525 of record OZ244830.1, read on the forward strand.
GCGGCCATACGCGTATTTCGACCGGTCCGCGGGTTTCGGCGCCGCCGGCGGCTATGTGGGCGAAGGCGTCGGCGCCTCCAACCTGGCCGGCCGCATCATGGCCGACCTGGTACTTGAGCGGGATACCGATATCACGCATCTGCCCTGGGTTGACGACATTCCCGGAAAATGGCCGCCGGAGCCACTGCGTTGGTTGGGCGCCCAGGCGATCGCCTTCCTGGGCAACCGTGCCGACCGGGTGGAGTTGGCCCACGGCAGGCCATCCAGGATCTGGGGCAGCCTGTTCAACAGCGCGATGCGCCACGCGCTCCAATGACCGGCACTCCGGCGGCCGGGGTCCGCATACATGCCGCCACGGACTTGGCCGCGCTGTGGATGCCATTCGAGGGCGCCCCGCTGCAAGAAGCCCTGGCTACGCACACCAACATCGACCAGGCCACTAACCCGCATATTGCACCAAGCCGCTTGTTGAGTCGCCGAATGCTGTTCTTTTTCAGCGAGTTGGCTTCAAATCAGACAGATTATTCCTGGTACAAACCGCGCTGGCCGTGCCCTCGCTTGTCTTTTGCCCGTGTGCGCGCACATGCTCCCTCCACCATAGGCGTGGCTATGATTCCGGTCGCGAGCACGCGCAAACAGGCAAAATCCGGCGCGATCATCACGGCCCTTGGTGCAATATACGGGCTAACGATCGTTCCATGAAAGGCGTGCCCCGTCGGGCGGGAACACACGAACGACAACGCTGCCGCCGGTCAGCGCGCCGCCGGGACGATGTCGAACTGGCGCAGGGTATCCTCCACGGTGGGCCGGCCGGCCCGGAACCGGTCATCGCTTAGCAGATAGGTGAACACGTAACCGAGGCCGAGTATGAGAATGCCGATGAGGAAACAGTAGATCACCGCCCGGTCGGGATACTGGTCCTTGAGCGAGCCCACGTACAGCGGCCCGAAAATTCCCGCCGCCGCCCAAGCGGTGAGCATGGCGCCGTAAATGGTGGACATGCGCCTGGATCCGAATACATCGAGAACGAACGACGGCACCATGGCGAAACCTCCGCCGAAGCACAGCAGCACGTAGCAGACCAGTATCGAGAAGACGATGGGGTCCCGTTCGGTCATCAGGATGCCGAATACGAGCAACTGGCTGGCCAGCAGAATGCGGAAAACCCTGACGCGGCCGAGGCGGTCGGACAGGAGCCCCCAGAAGAGGCGCCCCAAACCGTTGCAGAGCGAACTCGCGGCGATGAGCGTCGCCCCGTACTCCGCAAGCTGCTCCGGTTCCACGGAAGGATCGGCCAGTCCCCAGACATCCTGCAGGAGCGAGGACTGAAAGCTGATGACGGCGATTCCCGCCGAGATGTTGAAGAAGAACACGACCCACATGACCAGAAATTCCGAAGATCGGAGGCACGCGCGCAGGGGCGCTTCCTCGGCCTTCGCCAGGGCATCCGCCACGCCGCCGGCCGCCGTGCCGCCCGGAGCAAAACCGGGCGGCGGATCCCTGAGCAGCAGGCTGGCCGGAATCAGAACGCACGCGAAGATCAAGCCGAGCGAGACGAAGAGTTCGGGCAACTCGCCGCGGGTCTGCAGTACGAGGACGGGCGCCAGCACCTTGCTGAGCAGCAGCGCACCGACGCCGAAGCCCATCACCACGATGCCGGTCGCCAGACCCTTGCGGTCGGGAAACCACTTCGCGATCGTCGCCACCGGCGTCACGTAGCCAAGCCCGATTCCAGCACCGCCTATCACACCGTAGCCCAGGTAGAACAGCATCAACTCGTCCAGGTGCAGCGCCAGGCCGGCGATCACGTAGCCGCCTGAGAACATCAGGCTGCCGATGAGCGCCAGCCGCCGGGGCCCCATCTTCGGCAGGGCGGCGCCCGCCCAGGCCGCGGACATGCCCAGCGAGAAGATGGTGATGCTGAAGGTCCAGGCCGTTTCGGTGAACGTCCAGCCCAGTTGCCGCACCAGCAGCGTCTGGAAGTAGCTCCAGGCGTAGACGGTGCCCAGGCACACCTGCAGGGTCGTGCACAGCAACGCCATGACGGAACGCGGCAGGCGCGGACGGTCGGCGGCCATCGCGGTTACTCGCCCTGCACCCCCGGATTCAGGACTGCTGTCCCGCGGCGTCCGCCGATCCGTTGTCGGCCATGTACAGGAACAGCCGCGCGAGCTGCCCCACTTCATCGTCCCGGCTCAGTACCGGCGCCGTTGCCGGATCGCCCTCTCCCCGAGCGAGCGCAACCGCGTAGGCGAGCAGTTCGCCCACCGGCCTGGCGGCGAGGTTCACGAACCAGATCGCGGCAAACACCCCGACGACGAAAACCACGGAGATGAGGTACACCTGCTGGCCGATCGCCCGCTGGATCTTGAGCGCGATGAGGCTCGTATCCATGCCCACATGGACAGCGCCGGCGACGCCGGCCAGGATCGGGCTGCCGACTTCGACGAAATCGCCCATGCCCGGCAGATGGCGTTCCACCGCCGCGCCGCCAATGGGGCCGCCGCTCAGTATTTCCCCGGGGATGCCCGGTACGAAGGTGTGCGCGAGAAACTCTCCCGACTCATCGGTGATGTAGATGTAGCGGATGCCCTGAATCTCCAGAAACTGATCGATCAGCGACTGCAACGCGGACAAGTCCCGATTCAGCAGGATGTCCACGCTCGCATCGGCAATGGTCTTGGCAATGCCCCGGCTGTTGGTGACGTATTCCTCGGAGAGGTGGGTATCGACCGTGTAGACACAGAGAATCGATGTCGACAGCCCGATCATGCCGAACAGGGAAAAGACGCCGAACAATGTCTTCTGAAACAGTTTCTTGACTTTCATGTCAGTCCATCCCGCTTTATGAGAACCGCCCGCCCCAGTCATCCAGGGTGACGAAGCGGCCGTCCTCAACGACCGTGTAGTAAACCTCTTGCAGCCCTTGCCGGCGGTCGGGCCCGAAGGAAACCTGCTCGCCGATGCCGAGATCGAAGTCCTTGATCGAAAACACCGCCGCCTCCAATCCCTGCCGCAAAGGGCTGTCTCCCAGGCGCCGCAACACCTCGGCCATCAGCTTCGCGTCCAGGAACCCTTCCAGGCTCACGAAGCTGTGGGGAAACGGGCTGTACGGCTCCTTGACCAGTTCTTCCGGCGCCTGGGGATCGTAACGGCTCATCAGGTCCCGGTATTCCCGAACTGCGGGTATGGTCACGTCCTCGTAACTCGGCACCACCTGGGAATTCACCAGCAGCCGGGTATACGGCTCGGCATCCGCGTGCGCCTCCAGCAGCAGCTTGAGCAGGTTCTCGCTGCCGACGAACGACAGGTTGGCCACGGGTACCGAGAGACCCAGATCGACCGCATCCCGCGCAAAGGCCGCACAGGCTGCATAGGAACCGATACAGATCACCGCATCGGCATCGGCCTTCTTCAGTATTTCCACCTGCGCACGCATGATGTTGGTGAACTTTGCGCCGCGTTGGTAGGTCGCCTCGCCGACGATTGTCTCGCCGTGCCTGGCAAGGGCCGCGCGCACCCCGGACCAGCCGCTGCGTCCGTATGCGTCGGCCTGATAAAAGACGGCGATCCGTTTGCGGCCCACCGTCACGAAATTGTCCACGAGGCCCGCGGTCTCCTGTGCATAGGAGGCGCGCAGGTTGAAGGCGAAATCGCCGTACGGGGGCTCCCGCTGCGGCGCCGCCCCCGTGAACGGAAAGAACAGGTAGGTATCGCGGTCCTGAAATTTCTTGAGCATGGGCAGCACCCGGGTCACCGTCGGGGTGCCCACATAGCCGAACAGCAGGAAGACCCGGTCTTCGAGCATCAGGGTCATGGTGTTGTTGACAGCCGGGTCCGGCTGGTAACCGTCGTCATAGGTCCTGATTCGGACCCGCCGGCCGCCGACCCCGCCCTGACGGTTGATATGCTCGAAATAGGCGCTCGCGCCCCGGTGCAATTCGATGCCCAACCCTCGAGATGGCCCGGAAAACGCGGCCGACATGCCGAGCAGGAACTCGCTGTCATTGACGCCGGCGTCACCGATGGAGGATCTCGCGGCTACGCCTTGGAGATCGTTCGGAATCCGGCCGGTTGCGCCGGTCTCGGCGGCAACGGCCTTGAGCCAGGGCGCCGCCAAGCCGTATCCGATGAGCAGACGCCTGGTCAGCATTGCTCGGCAGTCTTCATGAGATGCGGCCACTCTAACTCATGTTGTTCCCGTTACGGTCCACTATTGCGGAAACGGGCCTGGATTCTCCAACCAGGGGCCGCCCACGCGGCGGTGACCACACCGCCGCTACGCCGCAAACGCGATCTGGTTTGCGGGGAGTTGCGGTCTACGGGCGCCGGCTTTCACTATCGCGGTGCAGACGTGCGCTATCTGCGCCGGGCGTTCGGGCACCTGACGGAAGACCGGATTAAAGCCGGCATTCCCATCCTGGCCCGGTGCATCCGGGAGGCGCGCACCAGCAATGAACCCGTCGGATTCGACTCACTGTTCTGAGAAGTTTTCGCCCCGGGGTGGCGCCGGGCGCCAGCCCGCATATCTCACCAAGGGCCGCGATGATCGCGCAGGATTTTCCGGTCCACATGCGAGAGGCAAGCCCCTCGCGCTCCCCGGCTGAGGGCTCCGTGCGCGTGCTCGCGAGCTTAAAGCATAGCCCCGCCTATGGTGGAGCGAGCACGGGCGCGCACGCGGGCAAAAGACCAGCGAGGGCGCGGCCAGCGCAGTCTGTGCCGGGCAGAACCTCCAAAAAGCGAAGGCACCTGATTGAAACGCAATGACATTCAGTGACTCAACAAGCGGCTTGGGTAGAGTCGACGACTGGCGCGGTGGTGGGCCGGCATGACCCGATTTATACCCACTCCGTTTCCAGCCGCTCGGCGAACCGGACGTGCGGATTTCCCGCATCCGGCTCTCTCCAGGATCATGCTTTCGCACACGGAAGGTCGCCCGTCTTCGCCAACAGGTTCACCAGCCCCAGTCGCAAGACCAAGAACTCGTCGGGGATGCGGCGCGTCCCCTGCCCGCCCATCTTGTGTTACCGGCGCAACCAACAGCGGAGCCGAGGACAAGGGGTCCCCTCCTCCGCCCGTTCGTCGAGCCACATCGAACTCGACTTCTTCCTTCGCTTTCACATGCAGTGCCTTACGGAGTTTCTCGACCGTTTCCGGTGTTACCAGACTCATTCGTCAATCACCTCGCGCTCGCTCCTGCCAGCACTACTCCCAGACCAGGGGTCCTTTCCTCCTCCGGCATTACCCGGTCTCAGCGGTACTACGACCCCATCCGCCATCCCAAAGGGCCGGTTCCGCGCCTCACAGCGCCACCGTTGGCCAGCGCCGCTCGCCAGCCACCCCAAGGGGCTTCCCGTGTTGCACACGATCCCTCTTTCGCACATGCCGTCGCCACTACCCCGGCGGAACCGTTGGGTGCACATGTCGCTCTCCTTCCCCAACGGCGGCGGCCTTCCCCGTATCTCAGGCGGGTCGGCTTCCGCATTGCCCTTTTCGAGGCCTGCTCAGCGTTCACTGCTCGTTACGGCCTATGCGCTCGCTGAGTCCCTTACGGACCCTTTTCCATCAGAAGCTTCAACCGCTTCGTTACCTCCACGGCCGTTCCGATTGCTACCGGCTGGAACGACTCTTGCCGGGTGGGATTCGCACCCACTGGGACCGTGCACCTTTGCACGGCACACTGAGATACGCGGGCTAAAGCGTCTCACCGAGCGCGCGCGCAGGCTCATGTTGGATGGATTTGTCGTGCGTCAATACCATTTTTCTGGTAAAAAATACCGTTTATGAAATTAGATACCGTTATATCAGTATAGAAAAATCGATGCCCGACTACCTAACCGCACTAGGCGACAAGTTGCGGCGCGCTCGCAAGAGACGTTTCCCGCACGACGATCTGGCGGCTTTCGCCCTGCGCATTGGCGTCAGCCGGTCGACGTTGCAGAAGATGGAGAAGGGCGACTTGTCCGTCACAACCGGCAAGTATTACCGCACTGCGGAGATTCTCGGTCTGGAGGATACGTTCGGCGGATTGTTGCACTTAGAGGAGAGCCTGTTTGACGACCCGCGTTCGCTTTGACATTCACGTCAATAGCCGCGGCATGGGAATCGTCCATGCGGCGGACTGTGTCGTGGAAGAGGACGCCGGCTTTGTACGCCGCGTGGACTTCCGCTACACACTTGCCTATCTCGAGCATCCTGGTGGATTCGCATTGGACCCGGAACGATTGCCACTCGGTCCCGGCGAAATCCGCTTTCGCTGCCAGGGAGGGATGCCCGGTTTCATCGACGATCACCTGCCCGACGATTGGGGTCGCAAGGTCTTGACCGCGCTGGCGCTATACCGGGACGCACGGCGACTTAACGTCAACAGCGCGATCGACCTTCTGACTCTAGCCAGGGAGGGCAGCCGCATTGGCGCGCTGTCGTTGACGAACCCGGATGAGGAGCCATGTTTCGCTATTGGCGCCCCTCTCGAGTTGCTTGGGCAGACCGAGCGGGCAGCGGTTCACATCGACGCATTGGATTGGGAGTCGATCGGTGCGGACGAATTCGGCTTGACGCACCTTGCCGAAACGGGGAGCGGTATGGGCGGCGCCAGGCCGAAAGCGCTGGTCACGGACGGAAAAGCCCATTACCTGGCGAAGTTCAACCGCTTGTCCGGCGACGACTACAACAATGCCCGGGTGGAACTCGCTTGCCTGGACATGGCCCGTGCAATTGGTCTCGATGTGGCTGACGGCAAGATCGTCGAAGGCGTAAACGGTCGCGACGTTCTTCTCCTCAAACGCTTCGACGTCGCACCATGCGGGAGCCGCCGTCACTTGGTGACGATCAACGCCTTGCTCAAGGAATCGGCGACGCAGCGCGACTCGGGGCTGCTGTTCAGATACGACGATGTCGCGAATCTATTGTCCCGCCACTCCGTCGCGATCAAAGCCGATCTCGAGCAACTGGCGCGTTTGGCCCTATTCAATCGCGCCATCAACAACACTGACGATCACAGCCGCAACTTCAGCCTCATCCACGGTGACGATGGATATCGGTTGTCGCCGGCTTACGATCTGGTACCGAACCTGGCGATGGGCGAATACCACGCGGCTGGTTTCTCCTATCGACCGAACCCTCCGAGGCCGAGCGAAGTTTCCCGCGTCGGAAGGATGTTCGGACTCAGCAAGACATGGTTGCGTACCTGCGCTGACGAAGTCCTCGCGGTAGTCGGACGGTGGGGCGAGTTCGCTGAGCGAACCGGTGTGAAGGAGGCAGAGAGCGATCTGGTCGCGAGTCGGTTCAATCCTTGAGTCGTCGGTCGCGATGGCCATTGCTCGGTAGAACGTAACGAACACTCGGCAAATTGCAAAGCTGCCCCGAAAGGTTACAAGTCAGGCGCTTGGCAAGGTCTGGCCCGCAGCAGGGAATCGGCGCTACTGCCTTTCGATCCCGGATTCGCGTGGCTGTACGAGGCAGGCGCCCCGCCGGGGCCGCTGCGGACCTACGGCATCACCGTAAGTTGGAGAATGTCCCAGTAGTAACGGGTCCAGGTTGAAAGTCAGTTCAGGAGATTGTCTGTTCGCGATAGACGCGATCGATGGGATTGTGGTTGGCGGTTACTGCCGGTTTCGCGCTGCTTCCTGTTCCATCGCAAGCCGCTCGCGATACGGTTTCAGTCCGTAAACAAGAAGTGCGACACCGATCCGTGTCAATACGGCGCTGACGACACCCGGTGCACCTCGTCCGGCCCGTCGGCGATGCGCAGCGTTCTGGCGCCCTGATACATGCCGGCCAGCGGCAGGTCGCCCGAAACGCCCGCCGCGCCCCACACCTGAATGGCGCGGTCGACCTCCCGGTGGAACGCCAGGGGCACGAAGACCTTGATCGCGGAGATATCCGGATGTCGTTGACCTCGTTGTCCAGCGTCGGAACCGGCCTGACGTTCATGGCCAGGGGCTGGTCCCTCCTGTTTGAATGGCGTACGGGCGCGCCTGAATCTATCGCAGGCGCGTCGCGGATCGAATGACGACGTTCTCCACCGGCACATCGGCCATGCCTTTGCGCCGGTGCGTATCGCTCAACTCCACTTCGGCGACCGCCTCCATCCCCTCGATCACCTTGCCGAATACGGTATAGCCGGGCTGGCCGCTTCTGGCATCGAGGTAGACGTTGTCCTTGACGTTGATGAAGAACTGGGCATCCGCGGAATCCGGGTCGGAGGTACGCGCCATTGCGACCGTACCCTTGGTGTTGGAGAGGCCGTTCAAGGATTCGTTGACCACCGTACGCGGCGCCCGCCGGTAGATCATGGCCGCGTCGTAGCCCCCGGCCTGGATCATGAAATTGGCGATGACACGGTGAAAGATCAGCCCGTCGTAAAAGCTCTCGTCCACCAGGCCCAGGAAGTTGTCCACCGTCCGCGGCGATTCGGACGGGAAGAGCTCGATATCGATGGCGCCCGCGCTGGTTTCGAGGCGCACGACCGGCGCGGGATCGTCGGCGGTAGCGGAGAGCGCAATCAGCGCGGCCAATGCGGCCAGTCGGCCGGAGCTGGATTTTTTCATGGCGCGCATTCTACGCGATTTCGCACTGTCGGAAATCGCGCTCGGCCAGACAGCGGCGCCGGCCGCTCAGGGCGCAATCGCATCCAGAAACGCGCGCACGGTCGCGGCCAGACCCTGTTCCAACGCGGTGGAAATCAGCGCGTGACCGATCGAAACCTCGGCGAGTTCGCCGATCTGCGAGAACAAAGGCAGGTTGTCCAGATCCAGGTCGTGGCCCGCATTGACGCCGAGGCCGAGTCCGACGGCACGCCGGGTGGCCTCCCGATAGACTTCGAACGAGGCGAGACTGTGTGCGTGTTCCGGCCCCCATCGCGCGACCGCCTCGGCGAATGGGCCGGTATACAACTCGATGCGATCGGCGCCCGTGGCCGGAGCCCGGTCGATCTGGTCCGGATCCGGATCCATGAACAGGCTGACCCGCGCCCCGACGGCCCGGTAACGCTGAATCTTTTCGATCAGCGCTGAATTGTCGCCGCTCAGGTCGAACCCGTGATCCGAGGTGAGCTGACTGTCGCTGTCCGGCACCAGGGTCGCCTGGTGCGGGCGGGCTCCTTCGATGAGCGCATCGAAGCCGGGATAGCCGTTGTGCCGCGGCCCCGCGAACGGATTGCCCTCGATGTTGAACTCGATTTCCGGGTGGTCCTCGAGTAGTTCGGCGAGGTCGAAAACGTCGTCCGGCCGGGCGTGGCGCTGGTCCGGCCGCGGATGCACGGTGATGCCTCCGGCGCCGGCGGCAAGGACGGTCATTGCCGCTTCGACCACGTTCGGGTTGTCTCCGCCACGGGCATTGCGCAACAGGGCGATCTTGTTGAGATTGACGCTCAGCCGCATCTCAGTTCGATGGAAAAACTTTTCACCGCGTTTCCCCTGCGCGCTTGTCCGTTCGGAGTTCGCCGGCGGCGCTGGTCGCAGACTCACAGGAAGCCGAGGCTTCCGCCTGCGGGGTCAAGAGCCCCAGCCTGTGCAGATAGACAAGCGTCAGCGCGATATAGGTGAAGGTGAGACCGAATCCACCGATCAGCTTGTAAGTCACCCAGAATTCCATCGAAAAATTGTAGGCCACCACCAGGTTCAGGGCGCCGGCGAACAGGAATCCGGCGCCCCAGCCGAAGTTCAGCCGAGCCCACACCGGGTCCGGCAACTCGAGCTGGCCGCCGAGCACTTTCCGGATGAGGTTCGTGCGCATGAAGTGGCTGCCGATCAGCGACGCCGCAAGCAGCCAGTTGATCACCGTGGGTTTCCACTGGATAAAGGTCTCGTCGCGCAGCAGCAGCGTCAATCCGCCGAAGGCGATGCTCACCCAGAAGGTGAGCTTCAATTCGCGCCCGACTGCTTTGCCGAGGAGCTTGTACACCGCGACCTGCAGGGTCACCGACACCATGAGCGCGCCGGTCGCCCAATAAATGTCCGAGGCAAAGAAAACGACAGTGAAAATCAGGATTGGGAGGAAATCCAGCAACTGCCGCATTGGATGTCTTTGCGTGAGATCGAGACCGCGCACACTAACAACATTCGCATGCCGTGGCTAACCCGGCAGCAGCCTGCTTCTCCACCCTGTACGCCCGACGGGGCAAGTCGTCCAGCGGGATCCAACGCCTTGCCCTGACGGCGCCAGGCGGCCGGTCTCGAGTCCCGGGCGCGTCACCTCGCCGAGGGATCGGTTACCATCCGCGCTTGTGAAAATATCGCCGGGCATTTCCAAGCGATGAGTCAGTATTTCGTCATCCACGCCTCCCATCCCCAGCAGCGGCTGTTGCGCCGAGCCGCCGAGATCGTCCAGGCGGGGGGACTGGTCGTCTACCCCACGGACACCACCTACGCGCTGGGCTGCCACATCGGCGACAAGGCGGCCCTTGAGCGAATACGCCAGGTTCGGCGGCTGGACAAACAACATCATTTCACCCTGACCTGCCGCGACCTGTCGGAAGTGTCGGTCTATGCCCGGGTCGACAATGCCAACTACCGGGTACTGCGCCGCCTGACCCCCGGCCCGTTCACCTTCCTGCTGCAGGCGAGCCGGGAGGTGCCGCGCCGGCTGGTGCATCCGAGGCGGCGGACCATCGGTTTGCGGATTCCGGGCAACGCCATTGCGAGGGAACTCCTGGAAGCCCTCGGCCAGCCGATGATGACCACCACCATGCGCCTTCCCGGTCACGATACCGCGCTGACGGACTCGGACGATATCCGCGATGGATTGGAACGGACCGTCGACCTCATCATCGACGGCGGAAGCTGCGGCGTCCTGCCAACCACGGTGGTGGATCTGACGGGCGAAGACCCGGTCGTCACACGGCAAGGGCTCGGGATTCTCGACTGAAGCACGACAACCGCCATGTTAGACTCCGTGGCTTTCGTCCACTCCCACTACCCGGACTTCAGCCATGCGCACTTACATCGTCATCCTGGCAAGCGCACTCCTGCTTGCCGCCCTGGTCACCCAACTGTCTACGAGCCTGTTTCCCGAGAACAACCTGGCGCTGCTGTTGACCGTCTTCCTGGCACTCGCGGTAAACGGCTGGTTCAACGTCCGCCTTGCGCCCCGCAAGGCGCCGGCTCGCCGGCCCGGGCGGCCCCGGCAACGCAGCCGCTCATCGCAGCCCCCCGGCGAGCGCGAGGAAGGCACCGTCAAGTGGTTCAACCGCACCAAGGGATTCGGATTCATCATCCGGGAGTCGGGCGAGGAGATCTTCGTTCACCAGCGTCACATCCAGATCGGCGAAGACAACCGCCGCCCCGGGCTTCGCGACGGCCAGAAAGTGAGCTTCCAGGTAGCCGAGCGCGACAAGGGGCTGCAAGCGGAACGGGTCACGCCGCTCTAGCCTGCACGTGGCGCCAAGCCGCTCGATGAGTCTGGGAACGACGAATGCACTCCATGAGTCGATTTTGCGTTTCGGACATCCGCCTGCATAGAGACTGCGGCAGCCGCTCATTCGCCCGCTTAGCGCACTACTCCCGTAGCACTCCGCTTGCATGGAACGAATCTTGTTTACGCAACTGATCATGCCGGCTGACAGTTTGGGTAGCGGGCGCCGAGCGGGCAGCGGCTGTTCCCTGCGCCTCCACGACCCGAGCCCCCGGGGTCGAAACTTCCAGCAACCGCGCGTTGTTCCCTTAGAGCCGGCGCCCCGGACTCCGGGGTCGAATCTCTCATGAACCCTCGCCGATTGCTGTCAGCGCGGATCCGGAAAGCGCTCAACTCGCTCGACATTGAGGCGCCGCCGCTCGTACGTACCGCCTCCAAACCCGAATTCGGCGATTACCAGGCCGACGGCATCATGGCCGCGGCCAAGAGGAACAAAAGGAACCCGGTCGAGTTGGCCAAAGAGATAGGTCTCGAGCTCGCCTTGCAATACGACGACTGTGTGGTAGAACCCGCCGGCCCGGGTTTCCTGAACGTTCGCCTGAACGATGACTTCCTGGCCCGGCGCCTGGAGGTCAACGCACCCCTGATCGAGCCTGCTGCCGAGCAGCAGACCGTGGTGGTCGACTTTTCGAGCCCGAATCTCGCCAAGGAGATGCATGTCGGGCACCTGCGCAGCACGATCATCGGCGATGCGGTTGCGCGCATTCTCGAAGCGCTCGGCCACCGGGTATTCCGGCAGAACCACGTGGGCGACTGGGGCACGCAGTTCGGCATGCTGCTCGCTCACCTGAACGAGACCGGCGGCGATTCCCGCGTGCTGGCCGACCTGGAGGAATTCTACCGGGCCGCCAAGTCCCGCTTCGACTCGGACCCGGAGTTCGCGGACTCAAGCCGTGCCATGGTCGTCTCGCTGCAAGCCGGCGACGACGACGCGCGCGCCCGCTGGCGGCAGTTCATCGAGGTATCGCTGGACCATTGCCAGGCCCTCTACGAGCGGCTGGGCACGAGCCTGACCCGCGCCGATGTCATGGCCGAGAGCGCCTACAACGATGGGTTGCCGGCCGTCATCGCTGCGCTCGACGGCAAAGGCCTGCTCACCGAGTCCGAGGGCGCCCAGTGCGTGTTTCTGCCGGAATTGGACAAGGGACAGCCGGTGATCGTGCAGAAATCCGACGGCGCCTTCCTGTACGCGACGACCGACCTGGCCGCCATACGCCACCGCGCCGGCCGCCTGGCCGCCGACCGGGTTCTCTATTTCACCGACAGCCGCCAGACCTTGCATTTTCGCCAGGTTTTCGCCATTGCCGCGGCAGCGGGCTTCAAACCGCCGGGCACGTCTCTGGAGCACATGCCCTTCGGGAACATGCTCGGCAACGACCGACGGCCCTTCCGGACCCGGGAGGGGGGCGTGGTGAAGCTGACGGAACTGCTCGATGAGGCCGAAGCCAGGGCGCTTGAGGAAGTCTCCCTTCGAGACTCCGATGCAGACGCTGGAGAGCGCGCCGCCATCGCCCGGGCGGTCGGGGTTGGCGCGGTCAAATACGCGGACCTGTCCAAGAACCGCACTAGCGACTACGTCTTCGACTGGGACCGGATGCTCTCCTTCGAGGGCAATACCGCACCCTATCTGCAGTACGCCTACGCACGCATACAGAGCCTCTTCCGGCGCGGTGGCATCGAGCCGGAATCCCTGGCCGGAACCGCCCGGCCGCGTGCGCCGGCCGAACGCGCCCTGGCCGTCGCCCTGGTCCGTTTCGAGGAAGTTCTGGACCAGGTCGGCGCCGAAGGCATGCCGCACCTGCTGTGCGCCTACCTCTACGACCTCGCCGCGAAATTCACGGGATTCTACGAACAGTGCCCGATTCTCGGGGCCGACGCGGGCGAACGGGAGAATCGTCTGCGCCTCGCCCAGCGTACGGCCCGAACCTTGAAGGCGGGACTGGAGCTGCTCGGAATCCAGACGGTCGAACGCATGTAGCGGCCGACGCGAGGCCGCGAGAAACCGTTGTTGCGAATTGTGCGTCGCGCGTCGTATTACGTGGCGCGCGCCGTACTACGCGCGGGCGAGTTTCGGGACCGTATAGGACTTCAGTTCCCCGACGAAGTCCCGCAATGCCTGAATGCCCGTGGCCTCCGCATCCCGGCACCACTGGCTGAGCGAATTCAGCATCTCCTCGGCGTTGCCGCCGCGCTGGGTCCAGATCGCCTGCAGCCTGAGCCGCAGGTTGTAGATCGTACCGATGGTATGACTCCTCTGCACCGCCTCGTCGATCCGGCGCTTGCCGGACTCGTCAACCAGCCCCTCGTGGCGGCAAAGCGCCTTGCGCGCGGTCCGGAACAACCGGCCGGTGGCCCGGTCGACCTTGGCGCATTCCTGCTCGATCAAGGGCCGCACCACATCGTTCTTGTACTTGGCCATCAGGCGGAAACGGTCGTTCAGCACCGCCCAGGCGGTATCCATGTCGAGGGTCGTCTTGCCGGGCGCCTTCTCCGCCATCGGGCCGGTACTGAGGGGCCGCGCGAGACCGAACGCCTGGAAGAGGCGGATCCACATCCAGCCCGCATCGAATTCCCACCATTTCTGGGACAGCCGGGCGGAGTTGGGGTAGGTGTGATGGTTATTGTGCAGTTCCTCGCCGCCGATCAGGATGCCCCAGGGCAGCATGTTCGTGCTGGCGTCGGGGGATTCGAAATTGCGGTATCCCCAGTAGTGGCCCACACCGTTGATCACCCCGGCGCCCAGCACGGGTATCCAGAGCATCTGCACCGCCCAGACCGAGATGCCGGCGAAGCCGAAGAGGGCGACATCGATAACCGCCATCGTGCCGACGCCGAGCATTTCGTGCCTGGAATAGAGATTGCGCTCCAGCCAGTCATCCGGACAACCCGACCCGTAGCGCTCCATGATGGCGGAATCCCTGGCCGCGGTCCGGTAGGCCTCCGTGCCTTTCCAGAGAATCTCACCGATACCGAATACCTTGGGGCTGTGCGGGTCTTCCGCCGTCTCCGTGGCAGCGTGGTGCTTGCGGTGAATGGCGGTCCATTCCCGGGTGATCATACCGGTCGTCAGCCACGACCAGAAACGGAAGACGTGTTGCAGCGCAGGGTGCAGGTCCATGGAACGGTGTGCGGAATACCGGTGCAGGTAAACGGTAACGGTGACGATCGTGATGTGGGTGGTCACCAGAACGTAGGCAACGATGCCCCAGGCGGACAGGTCCCACAGTCCGTTGCCAAGCCAGTCCACTACGCCCATGCATCTGCTCCTTCGATGGTTTCAGCCAAGTGCCCCGCCCTCTCGCGTGCTTGAGGGATCGTCAACTGCCGTACAGCCACCGCCCACCCCGGTCCGGCAGCCGACATCGCGACTTTCGCCCGGCGGACCGATTCTTGGGCGGCCTGGCGTCGAATGCGTGTGTCGCGCTTCCGCCCGAGTATGCACCATCGACGTGGGGGACTCCAACACCTGGCGCGCATCGCTCATCCAGACCGGCAGCCGACGATCGTTGGAACTTGCGTCTTATGCGCCGTTGCCGGCGCCGTTCAACACACGCACATTGATGACCGTATCGATTGCGCAAAGCTCATCGATCAGCCCGGGTGTCGGCGCATCCTGCAGGTCGAGCAGGTTGTAGGCAACGCCGCCCCGGCTCTTGTTGATCATGTCCACCACGTTGATGCTCCGCCTTGCCAGCACCGAGGTCATCTGGCCGAGCATGCCCGGCACGTTGAGGTTGGCGACGGCCAGCCGATACCCCTCGGTCAGTTCCAGCGACACCGCGGGGAAATTGACGGAATTGGTAATGTTGCCGGTCTCCAGAAAGCCGGTGAGTTGATTGGCGGCCATCACGGCGCAGTTCTCTTCCGCTTCCTCGGTGCTTGCACCCAGGTGCGGCGTAAACCGCACTCGCGGATGGTCGGTCAGGCCGGGAACGGGGAAATCCGCGATGTAGTGCGTCAGTGTTCCGTCGTCGAGCGCTTGCCCGAGAGCCGCGCGGTCGACGATGGGTTCGCGCGCAAAGTTCAGCAACACGGCGCCGCGGCGGAACGAGCGGAAACTGTCCCGGTTGATGAGCCCTTCCGTCTCCGGCAGCAGGGGAACATGCAACGTCACGTAGTCGGATTGAGCGAACAGGCTCGGCAGGTTCTCCATGCGCTTTACCTCGCCCGGCAGGCGCCACGCCGCTGCAACGGATATGGCCGGGTCGTAGCCGAGAACTTCCATGCCGAGATCCAGCGCCGCCCGCGCCACCAGCGAACCGATGGCGCCGAGCCCCACCACCCCCAACGCCTTGCCGAACAGCTCACGGCCCTTGAACCGTTTCTTCTCCGCTTCCACCAGCGCATCGAGACTGGCGTCGTCGCCTACCTCGGCCAGCGACGAGACGAACGCGATCCCGCCGACGAGATCCCGCGAGGAAACCAGCAGCGCCGCCAGCACCAGTTCCTTCACTGAATTGGCGTTGGCGCCGGGCGTATTGAATACGACGATCCCGTGTTCCGTGCAGTAATCGACCGGCACGTTGTTGACGCCGGCGCCGGCCCGGGCTACGGCGCGCAGCTTGCCGTCGATCTCGCCGGGCAGGAGCTTGTGGCTGCGCAGCAGAATACCGTCCGGATTCGGCAAGTCATGGCCAACCTCGTAGCGCTCCCGGGGAAAACGTTGGAGCCCGCGCAGCGCGATCTGGTTGAACAGGCGAATCTTGTACATCGGTGGTGGACTCCTTCACCAGGACCGTTTCCCGCCCCATGTGGGCAGAACCTTCTTGCCGTTCATGAACGCGCGGAATTCTATCCCAGTTTGCGCGCCGAACCCGTTCGCTCAATAAGTTCGACCAGCAACTCCACCGCAGGCAGCGCTTCGAACCGGGCCAATCGCGCGGCCCAGGCATCCCTTTCGGACAGCATGCCGACGACGGCGTTCACCAGGACGCCGGCATCCAGTTCGTCCTGCTGAATGACACGGCTGAAGCCCGCGCCCGCCGCATAGCGCGCATTCTGAATCTGGTCGCCTCGGCTCGCCCGTGCGGGCAGCGGAATCAGCAGGTTCGGCTTGCCGAGCGTCAACAGCTCAAACAGGGTATTGGATCCCGCCCGCGATACGACCAGGTCGGCGGCCGCGAGCATGTCTCCCCATTCCGATCCGACAAAGTCATACTGGCGGTATCCCGGCAACTTCAGGTCGGCGCGCTTGCCCGGTCCGCAAACATGGGCAAGGCAGCAATGCAGAACCAATTCGGCCGCTGCCTCCGTGACGACCGCGTTGAGGGAGTCGGCGCCCAGGCTGCCGCCGGTAACCACAACCAGCGGCCGGCCCGTCGGCGCCTGCAGCAGCGCCCTCCCCCTCTTGGCCGACCCGGCCAGCAGTTCCGGCCGCACGGGGGAACCGGTATGAACCAGTTCGCCGCGCAACGGTGCCGGCCGTTGCATCGGAAAACTGGTGCACAGCGCATCGAGAAAGGGCATGGCGAGCCGGTTGGCAAGCCCGGGCGAGAAGTCGGATTCGTGTGCAACCACGGGAATTCGCCGCATCCAACCGGCGAGAACGACCGGAAAGCTCAGGTGCCCGCCTTTCGAGAAGATCACTCCGGGCCGGATGCGGCCGAGCAGCCGCAGGCTTTGCCAGATGCCGCGCAACACGCCGACCACGTCCGTCAGGTTTCGCCAGGACCAGTAGCGCCGCAACTTGCCCGATGCGATGCCGAAAAACCGGACGCCCTCCAGGCTCTCCAGGTACTGCTTCTCCAGCCCGCCGGCGCTGCCGATGTAGACGACTTCGACACC
This sequence comes from Candidatus Azophilus sp., assembly GCA_965220425.1. Lineage (GTDB taxonomy): Bacteria > Pseudomonadota > Gammaproteobacteria > Pseudomonadales > Azotimanducaceae > Azophilus. The sequence goes on from OZ244830.1 coordinate 3,925,724, forward strand.
GCGTTGCCGTAGCGCGCGCATCACGGGCACAGCGGGCAGCACATGGCCGGCGGTACCGCCACCGGTGAATACCGCGGTCCTCATCTTCAGACGTTCAGCCGATACCGGTTGCGCCACGCTTTCAGGCTCCAGGTAACCGTGTAATCGACCCCGGACCCGATCCCCACTATGGTCAGCAGATAGAAGCTCCACGGCTCCACGATGAACAGCGCCGCCTCGCTCAATGCCCCGAACCCGCACAGCCCGAACAACAGCAACAGCAACACGACGATCTGCAGGGCCGTATTCGACTTGCTGACCAGGGTCGGGGCCATTTCGATTGACCCGAACATGAGCCGGTAAACGCCCGCACCGGACAGGATGACCGCGTCCCGCCCGATCACCACCACCGCCAGCCAGAGAGGGATATGGCCCTGCATGGTGAAGATGACGAATACCACCAGCACCAGCAGTTTGTCGGCGATGGGGTCCATCATGGAGCCGAAGGCGCTGCGCCAACTGAAACGCCGGGCAAGTTCCCCGTCCAGCGCATCCGAGGCGCCCGCGACACCCACCACCACAAGCGCCTCGGGGTAGCGGCCCTGCCACAACAGCCAGCCGGCCGGAACCACCAGCAGCATGCGCAGACTCGTGATCAGATTGGGTAACAGCGACCAACGCATGGCTATCGCCGCGGTGCTCCGGTTCGCAGACAACGTGACCGGCGGACGCGAGGTCGATTCATCGGTTGCATACTTCCTCAAGTCAAGACGATCGAGCGTTTCAAGTCGCAAATTCTCATGGCTTTGCTGCGAGCGGCCGTATCCGGGTTCATGGGCCTCGCCAGATCAGAACCGCTTCGTTCGCCGGGTCGGGCCGGATACGCCCGTCGCGTTCGAACAGTTCCACCAACTGCTCCAGGCTTGCCCTGGTACTCAGGGTGATCTCAAGCCGCCCAATCTCTACGGCCGCCACGTCCACCGAGGACACGAATTCCAGGCCATCAAGGTATCCCAACAGCCGGCCATATCCAACGGGGGAGTCGATGCCACGTATGATCAGGCTGAGGCTCGATGGCTCACGTGCAAGTACCGCAAAGCGGCCCGCCAGTTCGTCGGCGATGAAGTCAACCGTCATTTGCCCGGCTTCCTCGATGTCGGAAACGGCGAATTCGGTTGCGAACTCTTCTCCTTCCATCCAAGCCTGCAGGGTTCCGACATAGAAGAAACAACCAGTTCGCGATTCGGACACGCACACCTCGTCCCGCACCTGCCCGGCCAGGATGAGATCCGCCGCATAGCGCCTCGATGCTTTGTCGAGCGTCGAGAACAGCCGGCCCCAAACCACCGCCGGCTGCACGCGCAGACGGTCTTCGAGATCCATGAGCGGTAGTTTCAGAATCAGGCCGCGTTGGCGCGCCCGCTCCGAGAGCGTCGCCGCCAACGGATGCTCGCCGTCGACGATCTGCCGGATTCCGCCGCGCTCGACGACCAACCACGCCATGGCCCGCGGCCGATTGGCCGACCAGACCGGTAGCCGGGCCTCGTCCATCAGCTTGAGAATCTCACCCGGAACGAAGTGGATACGCAATTCGTCGTCATGGAGAAAAACGAAGCGGTTGTAGTAGGCCTCGGGACGGCCGAGCGCCTCACGCACCCTGGCATTGCGGGGGACATGGGCGAGCCCGGTGACCCTTGAGAGCACCTCCGCGAGAGCCTCGCCGGACACGGCCATTCTGGCGGCCGCGGTACGCCCTTCGACAGCCACATCCACATCGTAGAGCCATGGCACGGGTACGGCCATTGCCGAGGGCACAGGCGCCACCAGCCCTGTCAGCGACAGGACGGCGCTCGCCATGGCCCGTTTGCCGATCGAGCGGATGATCGAACCAGTCTCCTGTTTGGCAAGCTCCGAATTTTAACCGAACCGTCCAGAAATCCCGCAAACGCGAGCCCAAAAATTCAGGTCCACAGCACACATCGGCGGGCGTTCCACGCTATACTGCCCGGCATGGGCCTGACGTATCGAGAAGCCGGTGTCGATGTCAACGCGGGCAACGAACTTGTAGCCCGCATAGCAAGCGCGTGCAAGACCACCTACCGGCCGGAAACGTTGCAGGGCCTGGGCGGATTCGCCGCCCTGACGGAGATTCCGGCGGGCTACGAACGGCCCGTGCTCGCCACCGCGGCGGACGGCATCGGCACCAAGCTGAAGCTGGCCATCGATTACGACGACCACGAGGGCATCGGCCAGGATCTTGTGGCGATGTGCGCCAACGACGTACTCGTAACCGGTGCCGAACCCTTCCTGTTCCTCGACTACTACGCGACCGGACGGCTCGATGTGGAAATCGCGGAACGCGTCATTCAGAGTGTCGCCAGCGGTTGCAGGGAGGCGGGATGCGCCCTTGCCGGGGGTGAGACCGCGGAGATGCCGGGCCTTTACGCCAACGGTGACTACGACATGGCGGGATTTTGCGTTGGCGTGGTCGAACGCGACGGCATCATCGACGGCAGCCGGGTGGCGGAAGGTGACTGCCTGCTCGGGCTGACCGCCGACGGGCCGCATTCCAACGGCTATTCGTTGATACGCGCCGTACTCGCCCGCCAGGGACCCTGGCCCGGCGCCGAGATGCGCCGGCGATTGCTGGCGCCGACGCGCATCTACGTAAAATCGATTCTGCGCCTGCTCGAAAAGATCGATGTGCACGGCATGTCCCACATCACCGGTGGCGGCCTCGTGGAAAACGTGCCCCGGATGGTCCCTGACGGCAAGCTGGCGGCGCTCGTCCGCCTCGATGCCTGGCAGCGGCCCAGCGTCTTCGACTGGCTCCAGAAGAAAGGCAACATCGACGAGCGGGAAATGCTGCGAACTTTCAACTGCGGCATCGGTTTCGTGCTTTGCGTACCCGGCGACCAGGCCGGGGAGGCAGCCGCCCTCCTGCGCGAGTGCGGCGAGTCGGTGGCGACGATCGGCGAAATCGTCTATCGCGGCACCCGCTCCGGCGCCGGTGAACTCCTGCTTGCCCCGGGGCTTCCCTACACCCTCAAAGCATCCTGAAAGCGCGCTCCGAGTGCGCAGCAGCGGTCTTTCCCCTGGCAGACCCGGCCAAGAAATGTCTCGAATTTGCGCCCTGATCCCCGTTCTGCTCGGGCCACTGCTCGTGGCCACGCTTGCCGGCCACGCGGACGTACCAAGCGGCCATGCGGACCTCGGCAAACTGAGTCTGCCCGATGGATTCCAGATCCGCATCGTCACCGCCGAGGTCAAGAACGCCCGGCAGATGGCGCTGGACGCGGACGGCACCCTCTTCGTCGGCAGTTGGACCGAAGGCAAGGTCTATGCCGTGCCGAACGCACTCACGAGCGAGCGGCCGGGGGTCATCACCCTGGCGGAGGGTCTCTCCTTGCCGAGCGGCGTTACGGAGCGCAAGGGCGATCTCTATGTCGCCGCCATCAACCGCGTCCTGCATTTTCCCGCAATCGGTCAACGGCTGGCGCCCGGCGCCCAATACCAGGTGATCACCGACCGGCTGCCCGACATGCGGCATCACGGCTGGAAATACATCAAGTTCGGTCCGGACGGCAGGCTCTATGTCCCTGTCGGCGCACCGTGCAACCTGTGCCTGTCGGAAGATCCCCGATTCGCCACGATCCTGAGCATGGACCCGGTGAGCGGTGAGACCGAAATCGCAGCCCGAGGCGTGCGCAACAACGTCGGATTCGCCTGGCATCCCCAGACCCGGCAACTCTGGTTCACCGACAACGGCCGCGACCTGCTCGGCGAGGATGTACCGCCGGAGGAAGTAAACGTCCTCACCGAAGCCGGGCAGCACTTCGGCTATCCGTTCGTGCATGCGGCGGACATCCTCGATCCCGATTACGGCGGCGATGCCGACCCGGCTGATTATGTTCCGCCCGTGGTGGAGATCCAGGCTCATTCCGCGGCGCTCGGCGTCGATTTCTATACCGGCACGCAGTTTCCCGAACGCTATCGGAACGCGCTGTTCATCGCCGAACACGGGTCCTGGAACCGCTCCAGCAAGGTCGGCTACCTGATCAGCGTCATCGTCTTCGACGGCGATGAGCCGCGCTACGAACGGTTCATAACCGGCTGGCTGGAAGGACAGGTCAACTGGGGCCGCCCGAGCGATGTACTCGTCGCGCCGGACGGCAGCCTGCTGATTGCCGACGACCAGAAAGGGGTGATCTATCAGGTGACGTATTCCGGTTAATGAATGGGGTCAGCGAATAAATGGGGTCAGAGTAAAAATCGCCGAGGCAATTTTTACTCTGACCCCATTTATTCGCTGACCCCATTCATTCGGACATCCGATCCAGATACGCGGCGAACTCCGCTTCGTCCAGCACCGGCACATCCAGGCTTCTGGCCTTGGCGAGCTTGCTCCCCGCCCGCTTCCCGGCCACGACTTGCGAAGTCCTGGCAGACACCGAACCCGCTACCCGGGCGCCCAGGGCGGCGAGGCGCGCCTTGGCCTCGTTGCGGGTCATACCCTGCAGGGAACCGGTCAGCACCCAGGTCTGTCCCTTGAGCGGACGGGCATCCGAATCGACTTCGACATCCGGCCAGGTCACTCCGGCCTCGACCAGGGCATCGACGGCGTTCGCATTGGCTTCATCGGCGATCCAGGCGGCGATGTTCGATGCGACGACCGGCCCCACGTCCCGCACGGTCTCCAGGGTTTCCGCGTCCGCATCCCGCAGCGCATCCAGCGTGCCGAAGTGCTCGGCCAGATTCCGCGCAGTCGCTTCTCCGACTTCTCGGATGCCCAGGGCGTAGATGAACCGGGCGAGCGTGGTCTGCTTGCTGGCTTCGAGGGCATTGCGCAGGTTCCGGGCGGATGTCTCGCCCATGCGCTCGAGCCCCTCGAGGTCTTTCACATCGAGGGAAAAAAGGTCGGCGGGCGCCGCCACCATTTTCTTTTCCACAAGCTGATCGATGAGCTTCTCGCCGAGCCCTTCGATATCCATGGCCAGGCGCGATGCGTAGTGCATCAGCCCCTCCTTGCGCTGTGCCGGGCATACCGCCGGCCCGGCACTGCAGCGCGCCACGGCTTCGTCCTCCGGGCGCACTATGGGGCTGCCGCAGGCCGGGCAGGCCTCCGGTAATTCCACGGTGGGCGCCATTTCCGGCCGCCTGCCGGAGATCACCGAGGCGACCTGTGGGATGACGTCGCCCGCGCGCCGCACCATCACGGCATCGCCGATGCGCAGATCGAGACGTCGGATTTCATCCATGTTGTGCAGGGTGGCGTTGCTCACCGTCACCCCCCCCACGAACACCGGGTCGAGCTTGGCCACGGGCGTGATGGCGCCCGTCCGGCCAACCTGAAACTCCACGGCCAGTACGGTGGTAGTGGCTTCCTCCGCCGGATATTTGTACGCCACCGCCCAGCGCGGCTTGCGCGTAACCGCGCCCAGGCGCCGTTGCTGGCCGAGGGAATCGACTTTGACAACGGCGCCGTCAATGTCGTAAGCAAGGCTCTGCCGGCGCTCCGACAGTCTGTCGACATATTGCCGGCAGGACTCCAGGCCGTCGGCCAGCACCACTTCCGGATTGGTCCGCAGGCCCCAGGCCTTGAGCCGGTCCAGCGCCTCCGTCTGGGTTGCGGGCTGCCAGTCGCCTGCCACCCAACCGAGGCTGTAGCAGTACATGTTCAGCGGCCGGCCGGCGGTGACGCGCGGGTCGAGTTGGCGCAAGCTGCCGGCGGCGCCATTGCGTGGATTGACCAGGGGCTTCTCGCCGGCCGCGCGGGCACGCTCATTGAACGCTTCCATGTCCGCCCGGGTCATATAGATTTCACCGCGCACCTCGAATCGCGGGGGGAAACCGCGGCCGGTCAGGCGCAACGGGACGGCCGCGATGGTGCGGACATTGGCCGTGATGTCCTCGCCCGTCTGTCCGTCGCCGCGGGTCGCCGCCAGCACCAGGCGCCCCTCATCGTAAGTGAGCGCCACGGCAACGCCGTCGATCTTCGGTTCGCAGGTAAACGCCATGGGTTCGCTGTCGAGCCGGGCGCGGCAGCGATCGATCCACTCGGAAAGTTCCTCCGCGGCGCCCACCTTGTCGAGCGACAGCATGGCGACAGGGTGGGTAACGGCAGCAAATTCCGAGAGGGGCTCGGAACCGACCCGCTGGGTCGGCGAATCGCTCGTCACGAGTTCCGGATGTTGCCGTTCCAATGCCACCAGTTCGTCGAACAGGGCATCGTACTCCGCATCGGCGATCTCGGAGTCGTCCAGGACGTGGTAGCGGTGATTGTGGTAGTGAATCAGCCCACGGAGTTCTTCGAGTCTGTCCATCGCCAACGAGGCAAAGCCTCAGAAAACATCACGCCACCCCAACTCGCCTGGACAGCCGGCGCCGCGAAAAGTCGGCGACCCGTTCCCGGTAGTGTTCGGCGGTCTGCGGGGTGAACATGCTCATGTTCTCGTCTTTCAGCACGGCGCCCAGTTCGTCGGCAATCGCCCGCGTGATTCGAATCATGTCTTCCACCGCCTCACCGGGACTGTCCGGCCCGGGCAATTGCAGGAAGAAAACCAGGCCCGGAGAGGCCAGGCTCGAAATATCCGCCAGGTCGAAGTAACCGGGTTCCAGCACATTGGCCACGCTGAATCGAGTTTCCCGCGTTGCAGGATCGAGGCGGTGAAAGATGTTCATCTGTCCGAACTTGAGACCCTGCGCCCGCATGGCGGCGAGCAACGCCTCGCCGGTGAAATGCTCCCCGTCCGCGGCGAACAGGTTGATGACGAGCAGTTCCCGGCCACCGGCATCCGGCGGCGCGTGGTTCGTTTCCATGGACCGCTCCGACTCTCTCCGGTCGCCGGGCCGCGAACGCCTGGGATCCTCCGCGACGATCGGCCCGGTATCCGGCAGAACCGGATCCGATACTCCGGCGCGAATCGGCGACAGCTCGTCTTCCCTGGCTCCGGGCTCCGGCGTGTCAGCAGCTTCCGCCTCCGAACACCGCGATGAAGCCGCCGCGGGCGCCGCCGCCGCTGGCGCCGGGGCTCCCACGGGATCGAGCAGAACGGGCACGGTCTCGTCGAAATCGAGAGCCTTCTGCACCGGCTTGACCGGGCGCCCGCCTCCGTTGGGCAATTCACCCCGGAACCGGACCAGATCGTCATCCCCTTCCGGCAGGAGATCGGGCGAAATATCCATGCGCAGCGGCTCCTGGCGGGAGCGCCAGGCCAGCCAGATCCCGTGGACAATGATCGCCAGGGTGAAAAATCCACCACCGATCAGCACCAGATCCTTGATGTCGATGTTTTCGATATTCATTCTTCCACGTTCCTCTGTGGCCTCACCGGCCGCGGTTCTGCCATTACCGGTTCACATCCACTTCACGAAGCCGCCATCGCCGCGGCCTCTTCGATATCCACTGAAACCAGGCGGGAGACGCCCGGTTCGCTCATGGTAACGCCGATCAGGTGATCGGCCATTTCCATGGTGAGCTTGTTGTGCGTGATGATGATGAACTGCACGCCTCGCGACATCTCTCGGATCAGGTCCGCAACGCGCCCGACATTGTTGTCGTCCAACGGCGCATCGATCTCGTCCAGCATGCAGACGGGACTCGGGTTGAGTTGAAAGATGGCGAATATCAGTGCAACCGCCGTCAGCGCCTGCTCGCCACCCGACAACTGACGCACGCTGGCATTGCGTTTTCCCGCGGGTCTTGCCATGACCGAAACACCCGTGTCCAGCAAGTCCTGTCCCGTCAACGCCAACTGGGCGTGCCCTCCCTCGAACAACTTGGGAAAAACTTTCGCCAGGTGGGCATTGACGGCCTGAAAGGTGTCCTTGAAGCGGGCGCGTGTCTCCGCGTCGATTTTGCGAATGGCACTCCCCAAGGTATCCAGGGCTCGTTCCAGGTCATCGTGCTGCGTATCGAGCCAGGCTTTCCGCTCCGACTCCACGCCGTACTCCTCGATGGCGGCGAGGTTGACCGGCTCAAGCCGGCGAATACGCCTGTCGAGCCGTTCGAGTTGCTGCTGCCAATCCTCGGCGCTTGCATCATCGGCAAGACCCTCCAGCACACCGGCCAGTTCGTGGCCGGTGGCCTCCACCCGTTCCCGCGCGTTGGTCTGTTCCACGTTGAGTCCCCCGCGCTCGACGCGGGCGGTTTCCCGTTCGCCCCGCGCCGCATCGACCGCTGCAGCCGCCTCGTCACGGGCCGCCTCGAGTTTGCGAATGCGCTCGCCGAGATCGCCGAGCCGTGTTCGAACCTCCCGCTGACGCTCCTCGGCCTCGTGCTGCTCGGCGAGCTTGACCTCGAGATCGGACTGCAGGCCGGACAACGGCGAGGTGGTCTGTTCGATATTCCGTTCCAGCGTCAGGCGGCGGCGTTCGAATTCTTCGGCTTGCCCAACCAGCCGTTCACGCGCCGTCTTGATCGCGTCCAGGCGCGAAACGCGGCTCTGCCGCTCTCCGTTCAGGGCATGAAAATCATCGTGTCGGGAACGCGCGGCCTGTCTCGCCCCGTCGAGTTCTTCAAGCAGCCGACCCCTGGACTCTGCAAGAGCCCGCCCCAGCGGCGCGAGTTGCCGCGCCGCCTCCTCGGCGGCAGCGAGTTGCTTCCGGGCCTCGGCCAGGCTCTTGCCCTCGAGCTCAAGCTGCCGCTCGAGATCCGCGCGGTCGCGTTGCAGGCGGCCACGCTGGGCATCGGCCGACTCCAGCCTGACCCGCTGAACGCCGTGATCCGCCTTCATCTCGGCAAGCGCCTCGCTGGTTGCGTCCGCCTGCGCCTGCAGGGTCTCCCGCTCCTCTTCCAGGGCGCGCACGCCCTCTCGCGCCGTATCCAGTCCGCCCTGCAGCTCCGCTATCGAGAGTTCGGCCTCCTCGACCCTTACCTCAAGCGTATCCAGCTCCTCGGCACGCTGAATGATGCCGGTGTCGGCTTCCGCCTCGGGGAACTTGCGCAGCCAGTCCGGGCCCACCCAGAGTCCGGACCGGGTCACAATGCTCTCGCCCGGATTCAGGCTAGGCCGGCCCGCCAGGGCTACCGCATCGGTTTCGGCGGCAAATACACCGTGCAGCAGGGAGCCCAGCTTCATGTCCGAACTGCGAATCAGCGAATTGAGGCTCGGCAGCTCGCCTTGTAGCGCCGCATCGATCCGGGCTTCGACGAGAGCCAGTTGGCCACCGGTCAATGCCGACAGGGTATCTGCGAAGGTTGACGCATCTTCGACCCGCAGCCCTTGCAGAAACTCGCCCAGAACCATCTCCACGGCGCGCTCCCAGCCCGGAACCACGCTCAGCGTCTCGCCGACCCTGGGCGCATCGTCCAGGCCCTGCTCCGTGAGCCAGTTGCGTATTCCATCGTCGGTGCGGCCCAGAGCCGCCTGTTGCGCGGCCTGCATGGTTGCCAGATCGTGGCGGAGCGATTGCAGGTCCTGGCGGGCTTCGTCGAGATCGGCTTCGCGGTTCAGGATGTCCTCCCGGGCCGCCGCGAGTTCCCTCAGGCACCGTTCAACATCGTCTTCGAGCACCGAGCGGCGTTCCTGGTGGGCGGCGATCTCGGCGGCAAGGCTATCCACCCGATGCGTCTCGACACCGGAGGGCGCCTGTTCGTCCCGGGCGAGCCGGTCGATGCGCGCCACAAGACCCGCAATCAACCCTTCGCAATGCTCGATTCGGGACGCTTGAAGCTGGGCGGACCGCGCCGTTTCAGCAGACTCTCTGCTGTACTCGTCCCAGTCCTCCTGCCAGACAGCGTAGGCCTGCTCGATTTGCTCGAGCCGTGCCGTCGCCTCCGCGTCAGCCTGTTCCGCGGTTGCAACGGCTGGAGTCAGCTCGGCGATGGACGCTTGCAGCTTGTCGATATCTTCCTGGTCCATGCCGAGCTGCCGCTGGGTCTCCGCTGCCTTGCCGCGCAGTTCTCCAAGCTCCTGTTCGAACTCCGCCAGCCTGGCCCCGTTCAGCTTGAGGGTCTGCTCGATACGCGCGATCTGCTCGCGCAACTGGTAAAACGACGTTTGCTCCTGGCGCGACTCTTCGCCGGCCTCTTCGTGATGCACCCGTGCCTCGGCCAGCTCGGTCTGTACCGACTGCAACCCGGCTCGCAACCGTTCCAGGTCCGCCTGCTTGCGGCGCAGGTCCTGTTCCAGGGCCTTGAGCCGGGCGGACAGGTCCTGATAGCGAATGGCGTGAAACTCAGCCGTACGCAGCCTTTCCTCCGCCTTCAGTTCCTTGTAACGCTCGGCGGCCCTGGCCTGCTTCTGCAGACGGTTCAGCGTTCGGCCCAACTCTTCCCGGGTGTCGCGCAGACGCTCCAGATTTTCCCGGGTGTGCTTGATCCGGTTTTCCGTCTCGCGGCGGCGTTCCTTGTACCTGGATATGCCGGCCGCCTCCTCGAGGTACACCCGCAGTTCCTCCGGCCGGGCCTTTGCGAGTTGGCCGATCATCCCCTGCTCGATGATCGAGTAGCTGCGCGGGCCAAAGCCCGTGCCGAGGAATATGTCGGCGATGTCGCGGCGCCGGCACCGGGCGCCGTTGAGGTAATAGACGGACTGGGAATCGCGGCTCACCTGCCGGCGGATCGAGATTTCCCCGTAGGCCGCGTATTCGCCGCCGATGCGCCCCTCGGAGTTGTCGAATATCAACTCGATGGACGCGGCGCCCGCCAGCTTGCGCGTGCTGGAACCGTTGAATATGACGTCGGTGAGATTCTCGCCCCTGAGTTGCCTGGCGGAGCTTTCGCCCATGACCCAGCGAACAGCGTCGACAATGTTGGACTTGCCGCCCCCGTTGGGGCCGACGATGGAGCAGCGATTTCCGGGGAGGGCGACAGTAGTCGGATCGATAAACGACTTGAAACCTGCCAGCTTGATCTGCTTAAGGCGCATTAAGCTCCGCTACCCACAGCAGGCGTTCCAGGAACGCATCATCGCACCGGCAACCGCCTTGAGGAGATTCAGACCCGATCTCCACGCTTGCCAATGCGAGCCTACACGGCGCAACCCCGGCGGGAGCGCCGCTGGAACGCTAGTCTAATGCATTCGAAGCGGTGAATGCGAGTCCCCCAAACCCGCACCGTGGGTCGACCGGGAACGTCGATGGCTCGTCTATTCGACGGGCCGCGATGCTCCGGGCGATGCAATTTCCGCTACCAGCCCGACGGTGCCCGCGCCGGCAACCGACAGCGGCGCGGACCGCCATTCCCAGTCCCCCGGATGGCGCATCGCGGCGCCGGTGAGGCTGACGCGCACGACCACTTCTACCTCGTCCGCCGCCGACAGCGGCAGCGCCGGGTTCATGCTGACCGCGTCATCGAGGCGCACGACATCCGGCAGCGGTGCGGCGGCCCGGCGTACCACCGCAAACGGCATGCCACCCCCCACCGGGCGGGCGATGACGAACAGCGTGGCCGATGCCGGCGGCGGCTCGAGCGCTTTGAGTACCACATCGATACCGGGCATCGGTTCGCCCAGCATCGACCGCGCCTGCTTGAGAAAGAGTTCGAGCGCGGTGCGGTGCACAGGCTCGACCGCATTGCCGAGCGCCCGGTTGAACCGCATGACCGATTCCCGGTAGTCGCCGCGGCGATACGCATCGATCGCCATGATCTCGAGCACCATCGGGTGGTTCGGCTCGCGTGTGAGAATCCGCTCGGCAATGCGCTTGCCCGCCTCATCGAGCCGGCCGGCGTTCGCCAGGTAAACCGCCTGCAGCCAAACGAGGTCGATGCCCGGATCGTTGCCGACGATGGCGTGGGCCAGTGAAAAGGACTGCGCCGCTCGCTCGTACTCGCCGTCCTTGAGGTATATGCGGCCCAGCAGGTATCGGCTCTGCGCATCGTCCGGCGCGCGCTCGAGGCGATCGGCAAGCAGCACTCGCCAGCGGTCGAGTTCCAGCCGGTCGCGATCGGGGTCCAGTTCCAGGACGGCCGTTGCACTTCGCAACAGTTCCGCGTCCGGCTCCCCGACCTGCAGGTAAAGCGTCAGGGCCAGTAGCGGTACGCCGGCGGCTACCAGCAGCCAGGCCCGTCCGCGCCCGCGGGGAGTCGCGGCAACATCGGCCGGTCCAGGTGCGGCATGCTCCCCGGCAAACTCATCGAGCAATCCCCGGTCGAGTTCCTGCTCGACCTCGACCCGGCTCGATGCCTCGACTATTCCCGCGGCAGCCTCTTCCTCCAGTTCTTCAAGCCGCCGGCGGTACAGGGTACGGAGCGCCAGGTCGCGACCAGCCCCGGAGTCGCGCGTATCGAGCGGCCGCGATGCTTCACCTGTCGGTGCAACTGCCGTCCCCGAGGGAGTCGACTCTGTCGATGAACCGTTACGGCCGCGGCGCAGGAACGGCGCCAACGCAAAAGCAATGGCTGCCAGGGCGAGCAGCGCTGCCGGTATCCAGAAGGTCACTCTTCGTCCAGGATTGCCTGGAGCCGGCGCCGGTCCTCGGCATCGAGCACCGCCGCGCGCTGATTTCGCAACCGATAGGCCAGTAGGCCGAGGCCCAGCAGAACAAACAGCGCCGGCCCCAGCCAGAGCAGCAGCGTGCCGGGTTTCAGGGGCGGGTCGTAGAGCACGAAATCGCCATAGCGAGCCTGCAGGAAGTCACGCACCTCCCGATCCGATCGCCCTTCCCGCACCGCCAGACGATACACCGCCGCGCGCAGGTCCTGCGCGATGGGTGCATCGCTGCCGCTTATGTTGACGTTCAGGCACTTGGGGCAACGAAACTCGCTCACGAGCGCCCGATAGCGGCGTTCGCTTTCCGCATCCGGAAAAAGATGAACGTCCACGGGACTCGCGGCTGCACCGGCAAGCGGCAGCAGGCCGAGACAGCCGGCAACCAGCCCGCATATTGCACCAAGGGCCGCGACGATCGCGCATTCACCGATGAAGTGCTTCGCGACTGCCACGGTTCACCCACCTCCAAGAGCCGCGCCGTCCGCACGAACGACGACAACCCGCGACAGGATCCCTCGATCAGCCATCGATGGATTGCATCCGTTCGATGCGCGGCGCCAACTCATCGAGCCAAACTTGCCGGGTGATCTCTCCGACCCGTTTGTAGACGATGGTCCCGGCCGCATCGAGCAGGAAGGTTTCCGGGGCGCCGTAAACGCCGAGCTCGACGCCGAGACTGCCGTCCCTGTCCAGGATATTGAAGTCGTACGGGTTGCCGAACTCGCGCAGCCAGCGCCGGGCCTCATGCGGGTCGTCCTTGTAGTTGACGCCGACGATCCGCAAACCGGTCTCGGCGCGAATGCGCGCCAATTCGTCGTGCTCGGCCTTGCAGGTCGGGCACCAGGTCGCCCAGACATTGACGAGCAGCGCATCGCCGAGCAGGTCGTCCCGGCTCACCCGCAGATCCGGCGGCGCCCCTGCCGCCGGCTCCAGCAGCCCCGCGTTGAACTCCGGAAAGGGCTTGCCCAGGAGCGCCGAAGGCAGCCGATGGGGGTCTTCCAGTTGAAAGCCGTAGTAACCGATCAGCAGTATTGGGAGAAAGATACCGAGCGGCGTGAACAACCCGGCGCGGGACAGGGTACCGCTCATCGGCCCGGTTCACCCCGGGGCGCCCTGCCGCCCGCGGGGTAATCCGCAATCCCGGCCCCCGCCTGGTCGAGCCCCTTGCCGACGGAGGCCCGCGAGCCGTAAACGCGAGGCGAATAACCTTTCCGGAGGCGTCGATAGCGCTTGTCGGCGATCGCCAGCATACCTCCGAAGGCCATGAGCAGCGCTCCAAACCAGATCCACCGGACGAAGGGCTTGACGTAGACCCGGACGGCCCAGGCCCCGCCGTCCAGAGGCTCTCCGAGCGATACGTAAATGTCCTTGAAGAACCCCGGGTCGATGGCGGCCTCCGTCATGACCGATCCCCCCGCCAGATATTGGCGCTTTTCCGGGACCAGCAGCAGGCGCCGGTCGCCGTCCACCACTTCGAAGCGGCCGCTCTGGGCCCGGTAGTTGGGGCCATCGGTTGCGACGATGCCGTTGAAGTGGAACGCCACACCCCCGTGCTCGGCCACCTCGCCGGGCGCCAGCCGAATGTCTTTTTCCACGGAAAGTTCGTGGGTGAGGGCCACGCCCAGCAAACTCATGGCGAAGCCGGCATGGGCGGCGGTCATGCCCCAATAGGCGAGAGGGATTCGCCTGGCCCGGGCCAGCGGGCCGCTTCGCTTCCCTGCTCGTACACCGCCGCCCGAGTCCGTGGTTTGCCGCGGCGCACCTGCCAGCCGTATGCGGCGCGCCACGTCCAGCCCGTGCGCGGTCAGAATCCACACCGACAGCGCCACGGCAAGAACCGCGGCCACGGACAGCGACCCATCGGCAATCGACGGCGCCAATACCCCCAGTGCAAGACCGGCCCCGCCGGACCATGCGGCCCGGCGCTTGAGCTTCGCGAAGCCGGTTCGCTTCCAGCTTAAGAACGGGCCGATTCCCAGTGCGAGCGCCACGACGAGCATCAGCGGCACGAAAAAGGTATTGAACCAGGGCGGCCCGATGCTGATCTTGCCGCCGCCGCTCAAAGCCTCGTACGCGAGCGGATACAGCGTTCCCAGCAGCACCACCGCCAACGCGACCACGAACAGCAGGTTGTTCAGCAACAGGAACGCTTCCCGGCTGAGCGGCCCGTAGCGCACCCCCGCCGCCACGGCGTTTGCGCGCACCCCGAACAGCGCCAGGGAGCCGCCGACGACAACGACCAGGAAAATCAGGATGTACATGCCCCTGGCCGGATCTACCGCGAACGCATGGACGGAGGTCAATACCCCGGAGCGGACGATGAAGGCGCCGAGCAGGCTCAGCGAGAACGCGGCGATGGCGAGCAGCGCCGTCCAGCTCTTGAAGGCGCCCCGTTTCTCCGTGACCGCCAGCGAATGCACCAGCGCCGTACCCGCAAGCCAGGGCATGAACGAGGCGTTCTCCACCGGGTCCCAGAACCACCATCCGCCCCAACCCAGTTCGTAGTAGGCCCACCAACTGCCGAGCGCAATGCCGAGCGTCAGAAACGCCCAGGCGGCATTCGTCCAGGGTCTCGACCAGCGCGCCCAGGCGCTGTCGAGGCGACCGCTGAGGAGCGCCGCGACGGCGAATGCAAACGCGACCGAGAAGCCGACATAGCCTGTGTACAGCATGGGCGGGTGCACGATCAGCCCGAAGTCCTGCAACAACGGATTAAGATCGGCGCCGTCCGCCGGCGCCAGCGGCAACAGGCGTTCAAAGGGGTTGCTGGTGAAGACCAGGAAGCACAGGAAGCCCAGATTCAACAGGCCCATGACCCCCAGTGCCCGGGCGTGGAAATCGAGCGGCAGATGTTGCCGCCGCAAGGCAACCGCGGTCATCCAGACGCTCATGATGAGCACCCAGAGCAGGAACGACCCTTCGTGAGCGCCCCACACAGCGCTCACCTTGTAGTACCAGGGCAGCAGGCTGTTGGAGTTGTGCGCGACATAGGCGACGGAGAAATCGTCCGTGACGAACGCGTGGACCAGTACGGCGAACGCCAATGCAACGAACACCAGTTGACCGAGCACCGCGGATGCGGCCGCCCGCATCCACGGCGCCCGTCCCGCCTGGGCGCCCAGCAGTCCGCAAATCCCCGAGACCGCGCTCAACACCAGGGCGAGTATCAGGCTGAAATTGCCCAGTTCGGGGATCACCCGGCGTGCTCCCGGCTTTTTGCGGCGATCGGCATCAACTCCGGCGGCATGTAGTTCTCGTCGTGCTTGGCCAGAACTTCAACGGCCCGGAATACGCCCGCCGCATCGAGTTCGCCCCGCACCAGGATGCCCTGGCCCTCCCGGAACAGGTCCGGGAGTATGCCGTTGTAGACCACCTTGAAGTCCGACCCCCGGTAGTCCGTCAGCACGAACTCGACATCCAGCGAGCCCGGCGCGCGCACGACGCTGCCGGCCAGCACCATGCCGCCGGCACGGATCGGTACACCGGCCGGAGCGTTGCCGCTCGCGATCTGCTCCGGCGGGTGAAAGAGGTTCAGGTTCTCGTTGGCGGCGAGCAGCAGCAGCGTCACGGCGCCCGCTGCGCCGGCCAATATGAACAGTACCGTCAACAAACGGTTGCGCCGCCTGCGATTCATTTGCCTGGGGGCGATTGCGCCGCCGCCGCGGCAGGGGACCCGGCCCCTTGAGGGGACGCAGCCGCCTGAGGGGAGGCCGCGTGCAGCGAGCGAAGTTCGCGGAGCGTCCGCCGCCGCTCGCGCCGGAACCCGACGAAATTGACGGTGAGCAGCACGAACGTGGTCAGATAGACCGTCCAGACGTAGAGCCCATGGCCGCCCATCGACAGGAACGCCTGCAGGCTTTCGAAACTCATGCCGCCTCCGCCGCCACGGACTCGCGCACCCATTGCGCGCCGCCCTCGCGGCGCAGAATGGCGTTGCGCAGCCCCGCGATGAGGTTGGCGGCGAACAGGCAATAGGCGCCCATCACGTTGACCAAGAGGGGCGCCCACATGACGGGCGGCATGCTGGGAGGCTCGGTCAGCGTGAAGGTGGCGCCCTGGTGCAGCGTGGTCCACCACTCCACGGAGTATTTGACGATGGGGATGTTGACGGTTCCCACAACGGCCAATACCGCGCAGGCGCGGCCCGCGGTCTCGGCCCGCGGTATCGCCTGCCGCAACGCATAGAGTCCGAAGTAGAGGAACAGCAGCACCAGGGTCGAGGTCGTGCGGCCGTCGAACTCCCACCAGGCGCCCCAGGTCGGCCGGCCCCATATCGCGCCGGTGAAGAGCGCCAGCGCCGTCATCCAGAGACCGAACGGGACCAGGGTCTCCAGCACCATGTCCGCCATCTTCATGCGCCAGACCAGCAGCAGGACGCCGGCGATGCCGAGCACGACATAGACCGACTGGGCCAGCACCGCGGCGGGCACGTGTACATAGATGATGCGGAAACTGTCGCCCTGCTGATAGTCCGGCGGCGCGAACGCCAGTCCCCATACCAGGCCCGATGCAAGCAGCACCCCCGCCGCGGCCGCGAACGCCACGAACCAGGGTCCGCTCATTCCATAGAACCATTTGGGCGACCCGAGCCGATGCCAGAATTGTTTGAACGTCAACACTGTTCCAGGCTGATTTTCACCGCGGCCGCCACCGCGAAGGGCGACAGCGTCAGGGCCAACATGGTAAACCCGCCCAGCCAATAAATCTGCGCCGATACACCCGGTCCGGCGGTCCAGCCGGCCGTTGCGCCTACGCCGAAAATCAACACCGGCAGGTACAGGGGCAACACCAGCAGCGCCAGCAGCACGCCCCCCTTGCGCACGCCCACCGTCAGCGCCGCCCCGACCGCCCCGAGCAGGCTCAGCGCCGGGGTGCCCAGCAGCAGGCACAGCATCAACATCGGAACGGCCTGCGCCGGCAAATTCAGCATCAGGGCCGCCAGCGGCGCCAGCGCCGTCATCGCGAGTCCCGTGACACACCACTGGACAGCCACCTTGGCAAGCACCGCAACGAACGGCGGCCGCGCCAGCAGAACGAACTGTTCGAGCGACCCGTCCTCAAAGTCGCGCCGGAAGAGTATCTCCAGGGACATCAGGTTGGCGAGCAACACCAGCACCCAGACGATGCCCGGGGCGAACTCCGCGAGCGCCTCCTGCTCGCCCCCGAACGCCATGGCGAACAGCACCACGCCCAGAAAGAGAAAGGCCAGTGGATTCACGACTTCATCCCGGGCACGCGCCACGCACAGCCATTCACGCCGGAACTGCGCCACGAACATCGCTATCGCCCCTGCCCGAGGTCGATGGTCGCGCCGGCGGCGGCGCCCAGCGTCTGATGGGTCGCGCACAGTACCGCGCCTCCCGCGGCGCAATGATCCGCGATGAGGCGGTCGACCAGGGTTCGCCCCTGTGCATCGAGTGCCGTCAACGGCTCGTCGAGCAACCACAGACGCTCAGGACACAGGAGAGAGCGCGCCAGAGCCGCTCGCCGCTGCTGGCCCTGAGACAGTCGCCCGCAGGGAGTTTCGGAACAGCCTTCCAACCCAACCGCGCTCAGCGCCTCCCGGACCCCGCGCTCGAAGCCGAACCACGCCTCGCCCTCCTTGGCCCGGCCGACCCTCTCATACCATTCCAGGTTTTCGCGGGGCGACAGCAGGGCGCTGACGGCGGGTTTGTGGCCGAGATAGAAGCAGGCCACCGCCTCGATAACGCCATCGAATTCCGGGTACAGGCCGGCGACCAGACGCAACAGTGTGGACTTGCCGCTACCGTTGGGACCGCGCACCTCCACACATTGGCGCGCATGAAGCTCGAGGTTCAGACCGCTGAACAGCATCCGCCCGCCGCGGGCGCAGGCAAGATTTTTCAGTGTGAGGAGAGGCTGGCTCAAGCGACAACTAATCTTGAGAAATTCGCGGAATTATAAATGGAGCGGCCGACGGGGCGATGCCCCAGCCCGACGAGAGAGCAGTGAACGGACGCAAACTTGACTCATTTGACAACCTGATCCGCGAATAAGAGGTCTAGCCCGCATATCTCGCCAAGCCGCTTGTCGAGTTGACGAATGTCTTTTGATTTCGCTCACCGTTATTGCACTTTTCAGCTTTCTGCCGCGTTACAAACCGCGCTGGCCGCGCCCTCGCTGGTCTTTTGCCCGGCAGGCGCCCTTGGGCGGAGATCGTGGAAACGCTCCCTCAGGCCAACCGGTCGATGATGGGGCAATCGGGCCGGTCGTCCCCGGCGCAGGTTCGGACCAGGTGCGCCAGCTCATCGTGCAGGCACTGAAGTTCCTGCCGTTTCCTCTCGATCTCGACAATGCGTGCCTGAGCGATCCGCTTGACGTCGGCGCTGCTCCGGTTGCCGTCCCCATAGAGTGCGAGAAGTTCCCGGCACTCGCCGATGGAGAACCCGAGTTCCCGCGCCCGGCGCACGAACGCGAGCTTGCGGACCGCCGATTCGTCATAGGACCGGTAGCCCGACCCGGTGCGCGAGGGGGGCTCGACCAGGCCGATATCCGCGTAATAACGGACCGTCTTGGTGGGCAGTCCCGACGCTTCGGAGGCTCTGCCGATATTCATGTCATGCCTTCTTGACCTTCCAGCAGGTGGAAGGATTAGCCTACGGAACGCCTCCTGTCAAGCGGGGCACGCGATGACTGAAATCTCGAATACAACAACCGTTGACTGGCGTTGCCGAGGGACCTGGCGGGCAGCATCGCGGAACACCGCCTGGTGCCTCTTGGGATGCTCGATCGGCGACTTCGGCACCATCGCCTACTTTCAGCTTATGGCCATCCCCTGGCCGACGCTGGCGATCATGGCACTGGCGATCGTCAACGGCCTGTTGACGTCCATCCTGCTCGAGACCGCGATTCTCTGGCGCCAACTGGGGCCGAGGGCCGCATTGAGAACCGCAGCCGGCATGTCGTTGATCTCGATGATCGCCATGGAAGCCGCCATGAACGCCGCCGATGTATTCCTGACCGGCGGCGCGCTGCTTACCTGGTGGGTCATACCGGCGATGCTGGCGGTGGGCTTTGCGACACCGCTGCCCTACAACTATTGGCGATTGAAGGCGCTCGGGAAAGCCTGCCACTAGCCCGCAGGCCCGGCTAGAGTTCCAGTTCAACGCCGAGGTAACCCTGGATGGGCATGGCCGGGAAGTACCGGTAGCGGCCGAACGCAAAGTCGGCGCGGTCGGCATAGCGCTTGTCGAACAGGTTGACGATTCGGGCAAAGAGGCGGGAGCGGTCGTTCAATTGCAGCCCGCCGCGCCAGTTGACCACCGCATGGCCACCGTAGCTGTGCGTGTTGGCCGCATTGATGAAGTGCTTGCCGATGTAGTTGACCTCGAACTCGGAATACCAGGTATCGTCCGGTTGATAGCGCCACCGCGCACTTCCCAGCCAGCGGGGCGCGGTGTCGATCCTGTTGCCTTTCTCGATGACCTCGCCGCCGCCGGCACGGCGCGAAAAGTCGTAGTGGTGCACGGCGTACGTGCCCGCCAGGCTGAACACGTGGCTGGCCGGCGCCCATTCGCCGCCGAACTCGACTCCCGCCGACCGGGTCTTGCCGTCGCTGACGTTGTATCCGTTGGACTCCCGGAAAATCTGGTGACGGGACCGTTCGCGGAAGACGGAGATCGACCAGCCCCGGTCTTTCAATCCGGCCTCGAAGGAGACCAGGCGTTCGCTGTCCAGGTCCGCCACCGTCTGGCCGCGCTGCAACCGGTAAAGTTCGGTGATCTGTGGCGGGCGGAAGCCGGTGGCGGCGGTGAAATAGGCGATTCCCCCTACACCGAAATCGCGCTCGATACCGAGCCTGCCCGCCACCTCGGTGAAACTGTCGTCGCCGGACGGGGGACGGGTATACAGGCAGCCGCCGAATCCGCACAGGCTGCCGTCGTCCCGTGTATTGCCCACCAGATGGTTGTTGTCGTAATCGTAGTTCAGGCTCTCGATGCGCAATCCGTGCAGCAGGCGCCAACGGTCGCCAAGGCGCCGGCTCAGGTCGTAGAACACCGCGCCCATGACGGAATCCACATCGTAGTCGTAATGCCGGCCGGGCGGCCGGGTTCCGACAAGGAATGCGGAGCCGGCCGTTGGCCTGTCCTGGACCTCGGCAAGGCTCCCCTGCATGTATTCCAGATGTGCGCCCAGATGGCCGGATATCCCCCTGCCGTCGAATGCGTAGCTGGCGAGTACCCCGCCGCTGCTCTGATCGTTCGTCTCGGTGGGCTGCCCCGGCAGGAAGTGTTGCAGGAATACCATCCGTGAGCGGCGCAGGTATGGAGAGAGGCGCAGGACACCGTTGGTCCAGTGGCTGGCGACACGCAGGGACCAGGCATCCCGGTAGGCTTCGGGATTGGGATTGGTCTTGCGCAGGCCGCCATCGCCGTAGGCTTCGTATCCGAGCACGAAGCCGCCGGTCTCCTGGTTGAGATTGGTCGCATTCAGGGTGTTACGGACCTGCCAGGCGCCCACGCCGGTTTCGTGGACAAAGGACAGTTTCTGCTGCCCGTAGCCGGTATCGACCCGGTAGCCGTTCGAATGGCTGCCGTTGGCGCTCAGGCCGATGCGGTGGTTCCCGTGCTGCGCGGTCAACCTGCCCCGCACCTGGGCATACCCGTAGGAGCCGCCCTCCACGCTCAGGCCGGACAACGCCGGATCCGGAGTAAGCACGTTGATCGCACCGTGCAGGGCATTGCCTCCAAGGGCGGCACTGGCCGGTCCCCGCCAGACCTCGATGCCCGCCGCCTGCTCGGCATTGACTTCGAACAGGTTGTTGACGTTGCAGAATCCCGCGGGTCGGATCGGCAGCCCGTCTTCGAGATACAGGAACGCGCCGCATGCCCCGGCGCCGGTAAGCACCGCGGATCGGATGGCCGTGAGATGTTCGTGTCCCGACCCCCGGGAGATCCAGACGCCGGGCACGCGCACCAGGGCTTCGTGAATGTGGGTGGGCCGGATTTCCGCAAGCTCATCGGCATCGACCCGGCCCACACTGCCGGCCGTGCCCAACCTCTCGCCAAGCGTCTCGACGACAACGATTTCTTCCACGAGTTCGCCCGCCGCCGCTACGCCCGTGGCCAGGCACAGGCAAGCGATGCGGGCTAGCCCGCATATCTCACCAAGGGCCGCGATGATCGCGCAGGATTTTGCCCGCGTGCGCGTGCTCGCGAGCGGAAGCATAGCCCCGCCTATGGTGGAGCGAGCACGTGCGCGTACGCGGGCAAAAGACCAGCGAGGGCGCGGCCAGCGCAGTCTGTACCCGGCAAAACCTCCAAAAAGCGTAGGTGCCTGATTGAAACGCAATGACATTCAGTGGCTCAACAAGCGACTTGGTGAGATATGCGGGCTAGTACGGCGACGGCTTTCAATTCGCGCTGTCCGGCGGCACCACCGGGGGCGTCGTTTCCGCCTGCAAGCGAACGTCAAAGGCGACGTCGCCGCCTTCACCCGGACCCAGTATTCCGCCATAGGTCCAGCGAATTGCGGTGTAGTGCCGCGGCGCCGCGGGGAACCGGATGCCGCCCTCGACAACGGTGAGGCTCTCCGGGCTCGCGAAACTGGCGCCGCCGTCAACCGAAAACAGGATCTCGGTATCGTCGCCGACCGCGGTTCCCTCCAGGTATTCCGCCCCCTCGGGAATCGGGTTGGTGATCGTGACGATGCCGGGATTGATGATTTCGCTGCTGGTGTTGGTGAATTCGATGGTGTAGCGCAGTTCCTCCCCGGGTTGAACCCTGGACGCATCGAGCAGCATGGTTTCGATGCCGCCATCGATGGCAGTGACCCTGACGACCCTGTCCACCGATGTCGCAAGCTCCACGCCCGCCCGCAGGTCAGCGACGAGCACCAGTCCCGGCAGAGCCAACAGGCCCGGCAGAGCCAACAGGCCCGGCAGAGCCAGCGGGACCGTCCGTCGGCGCCTCCTCTCTTGCCGTTCTCGCCGATTCGCCCGGCAACTCCCACGGCGATGTGGCGCAAACCCCCGCATTGCTATCTCCTTCCTGTTTCTTGAGCACCGGCTACCGCCCGGCAAGCGGTCGGGTTGACGGGAAGCCCGATCGATGATCGAGTGAACGGATGCCAACGATAACAACCAAGCCTGCAAAGCGCGACCGGATGGGCAACCGATCCCTTGTAGAACTTGCCCGCCGGCTCGAGGACGGTTCCACCACCAGCCGCCAACTCGTGGAGTCGTGCCTCGAGCGAATCAATGACCCCGCGGGCGAAGGCTCCCGCACGTTCAGGGTGGTAAACGCCGCGGCCCTCGAATCGGCGGAAACGATGGATACCTTGCGCAAAGCCGGTCGCGCGCCCTCGCCTTTTGCCGGTATTCCGATTTCCGTCAAGGACCTCTTCGATGTCCAGGGGGAATGCACACTCGCCGGGTCTACCGTTCTCAGCGGCAATCCGCCGGCGACCGAAGACGCTCCCGCCATCGCAAGACTGCGGGCGGCGGGGTTCATACCGATCGGCCGGACCAATATGACCGAATTCGCGTTCTCCGGTCTCGGCCTCAATCCGCACTATGGCACGCCGCGCAACCCATACGACCGTGTCCGCGGCAGGATTCCCGGCGGTTCGTCGTCCGGCGCCGCTGTTTCGGTATCCGATGGAATGGCGGCTGCCGGACTCGGCACCGACACCGGCGGCTCGTGCCGAATTCCAGCCGCCATGTGCGGCACCGTCGGATTCAAGCCGACGGCGCGACGCATATCGCGGCACGGTGTGGTTCCGCTATCGTCCAGCCTGGATTCCGTGGGTTGCCTCGCCAATACCGTTGCCTGCTGCGCGGTGATCGATTCGGCCATGGCGGATTCGCGACTGGCGATTGGTTTGCCCGATCGGCCGCCGGCATCGATGCGGCTTGGCGTCCTCCGCAACGTCGTTCTCGAAGACGTCGACGACATGGTAGCCAATGCTTTCGACAGCGCCCTGGCAACGCTTTCGGCAGCGGGCGTGTCCTTGTCCGACCTGCACATCGGTGAACTCGACGATCTGCCCGCCATCAACGCCAAGGGCGGCCTGGCGTCCGCGGAGGCGTTCGCGTGGCACCGGACGACGCTGGCGGCGCATGCCCGGCAATACGATCCCCGGGTGCGCGTGCGCATGGAAAAGGGCGCCGAACAGAGCGCGGCCGACTACATCGACGTGCTTCGGCGCCGCCGGCGCCTGATCGGCGCGGCCGATGTCCTCACCCGGGCATTCGATGCGGTGATCTACCCCACTGTGCCCTTCGTGGCGCCCACTTTCGAGGCGCTTGCCGACGATGCGGAATACGCGCGTGTCAACGCCCTGGCGTTGCGCAATCCGGGCATCGTGAACTTTCTCGACCGCTGCGCCGCCTCCGTCCCCATTCACGAACCGGGAGATGCGCCGGTGGGTTTGAACCTGATGGGCGGGACCCTGCAGGATCGCGACCTGTTGGCCGTGGCAAACAGTATCGAATCGCTATTGGCGGATACCGGATGATCCGGTCACTTCGTCGGCAGGAACGATATTCGGCGACCGTGTGTGTTCGTCGAATACCAGCCTGGCATCGCCCCGCTTCAGTTGACGGCGCACCGCCGCGCACTTTCGTTCCAGGCTGATATCCCTTTGTCCGTAGTCGGTGCCTTCGCGCAGGACGAAGGCTTCGATAACCCCGGCGAGCGCTTCGTCGGACAGGGCATCCAGTGGAATCTCCATCCGTTATCCCGCATTCCGTCCAATCGGCCGATGCCGCCCGCCGTCAAACGGCACGGGCCGCCTTGACCGTTTCCCAGGCAGCCTTGATCTGCTGCGTGCGCTCCGTCGCGGCCCGCATCATTTCCTCGGGCAGGCCCCTGGCAGCGAGCTTGTCCGGGTGATGGCGGCTCATCAGGCGCCGGTAGGCCCGCTTGACGTCGTCATACTCCGCGTTCGGCGAGACGCCCAGGGTCGCGTAGGAGCTTTCCAGCGAGGGCCCGTCTGCGCTCGCGGCAAGCGAAGATCCAAACATGCGCTCGAGCTCGATGAAGTCGGCCCGCGGCAGGCCGAGCCGGGCCGCAATGTGCTGCAGCAGATGCCGTTCCTCCGGGTGCAGTCCGCCGTCGGCCCAGGCCGCCTGGAACTGAATCTCCAGGAACATGCGGCGGATGTTCGCCCCGCGCAGGCACTCCGAACGAAGCTGGTCGAGTACGTCCTCGAGCGGGAAGGCGCCCGACTTGCCCTGGTCGAACAGCGCACGGGCGGCCCGCCGCTGCTCGGTATCGAGGCCCAACTGATCCATGACCCGTTCGGCAAGACGGATCTCCTCGGGGGATACGCGGCCGTCCGCCTTGGCCACGCGTCCCATGACGCCGAAGGTGGCGGCAAAAAAGGCGAGTTGGGCGCGTTCCCGGCGCGCTTGTCGAGATCCGCCGGCATCGAAGCCGAGGGTTCCGCCGTCGAAACCGCGGCCCGCGCCGCTGAAGGCGCTCCCGAACGCCGCGCCGATGAGGGCGCCGATCGGCCCGCCGAGCAGGAAGCCGAACGTACCGCCGAGCAGCGTACCCCACCAACTCATGTGCAATTCCCGGGATTCGGTTTGCGGGAAAGGTTAGACGAAGCCGGGGCTCGAGGCGAGCGCCGTCGCATCGATGGGGCTTGCCGGTCGCAGGAGGCTGCTGACCGGCGGATTCAGGACAGGTATCCTTGAACCGGTCGCGCCAACTCTTGCCGCGAACCACCCATCACGCAACGACGCGGAGGGCCGCCGGTGAACGACATGGATGCCAGGAGGGCACTGCGCGAGGAACTGGCCCGAGGCTACCGCGTTTTCGGGGCGCTCGGCTGGGGCGATCTGGGCGACGGGCACATCAGCGCCCGCGATCCCAAACGCCCCGAATGCTTCTGGATGCTCCGGTACGGCGCGACGTTCCCGGAGGCTACCGCCGAGGACATGATGCTGATCGATGCCGACGGAGAGATCGCGGAAGGCGAAGGACGGTTGAACCGGCCAGGTTTCCACATCCACCAGCCGATTCTCGCCGCGCGCCCCGATATCGCGAGCGCGGCCCACACCCACACGCCCTGGGGAACGCCCTTTTCCGCCGAGGCCCGCATCCTCGAACCGATCACACAGGAAGCCTGCACATTTTTCGAGGACTGCGCCGTCTTCGACGATGAAGAAGTGCAGGTACAGGACCTTGACGCCGGATCGCGCATCGCCCAGAGCCTGGGCCGCAACTTCTCGCTGGTCCTTCGCAACCATGGACTGCTCGCTACCGGCGCGACGGTCGCCTCCGCGGTCGCCCGATTCGCGATCATGGAGCGCGCCGCGGAAGCGCAACTGAAATCCCCCAACGGCAAACGCATCTCCGCGGAAGCCGCCCGCTTCGCCAAGGCCGACCTGGTTGGCGAAGATTATCTGCGCACGACGTTCGATTTCCTGGCGCGCCATCACGGGGTGTATTGAAAAGCGGCAACGTTGAGGAAGCAGTGATCCGGTTCAGGGTTTACGGCGGGGCAACGGGCCGTGTCAAAGAGCAGTGGACCCACCGATCGATGGAAGATCGGCAGTATCACGATCTCCCGGATCGTGGAGATGGAGAGTACCCGCGGTTCGCGGGCTCCGGCATCAGGTGGCCGGGTAGCGGCGCCCGGCGGAATTTGCCGGCAGGCGGATAATTTTCCGCCAGGTAGTCGAGAATCGCGGCCTCCACTTCCACCCCCAGTTCCCAGAAGTTCTGCGTCTGCTGCATCCAGCGGATGATTTCCAGCCAGGTCTGCCGGTCGCCACGCTGGTTCGTAATGAGTCCGTAGGAGTGACAACCGCCGCACTGGGCGCGCACCAGTTCCCAGCCGGGTTTCCGAACAAGACGGGTGGACGGATCGACATCGGCCGCAACGACCGTCGACGGCCAGTATCCCAAGGCAAACAAGCCGCCAACGCCGACAAGGAGAATTTGCAGGCGCCTTGTCCGGCTGCCCCGGAAACCGAGCCCGCATTCGTCTCCAACTTGCTGCCGCGGACGCCGATGCATCGCGTACACGCGGCCACGCGCGACGGCGCCTCGACGCCCTCGCGACGAAAGTTGGCGGCAAATGCGGGCTGGCCAGTTCATCCCGCGGTGACCGCGATTCGATGACAGGCGTTGTTCAGATAACCGCGCGGGTTCCAGGCGGGCAACACGACCGGCTGCGAGCGCCCCAGTTCGTCCACGGCGCGCGCCCAGATTTCGTAGTAGCCGGGTTGAGGAAAGTTCAACGTCGTGGACCAACGCTGCCAGGCGAGGCGGTTGACGGGCTTTCTCAAGTCCGCCGCTCGCCAGGTCGTACCGAAATCGATGGAGGTATACATCTCGGCCACTTCGAGATCCCCCGCCCAGGCGTGACCTCGAACGACAGCGGATTGGCCGAACGACCGGCGCTCTCCCGACTTGGGATAAGTGATGAGCGACTTCACGGGCATCGACTCGATGATGCACATGTTCTCGTCGGCAACCGCCGTACCCGGCGCGACCGGTGCACAGGGCACCCGGTAGGATTGACCGCCCATCTTCGCCCCATCGTGCTCCCGGTCCCGAATCAGGATGCGGGTCAGCCACTTGCCGCTGACGGAGCCCGGCCAGCCCCCGCAGACCATGCGCACCGGATAGCCGTGCAGCGGCGGCAACGGCTCACCGTTCATGGCCCAGGCGATCAGGGATTCGTCTTCCATGGCCTTGTGCAGTGGCACGCCGCGCGAGATCGGCCGTTTCGAGGGGTCTCCCGAGACGTGCCTGTCCGCGCCCTCGTAAGCTACGTAGACGGCGGTGTCCGCAACGCCGCAGTGCTCGAGCACATCCTTGAGCCGTACACCCGTCCAGACTGGACAGCCAACGGCCCCCGTCGACCACTGGTTGCCCCTCGCCGGCGGATGGAATTCCACACGACCGTTTCCGCCGCACTCGAGTTGCAGTTGCAGGGTGTGGTGGCCGAAGCCTTCCCGCAGTTCCCGAAGCGTGAAGCGCGTAGAGCGGATACAGGACTCACCGGCGACCTCGACTACCCATTCCAGCGGATCGATTTCCCCGGTCAAGGGTGGCGTGCCGTTGTTGCGAACGAACAGCCGCTCCACCGGCGTTACTGCATCGTCAAGCAGGTGCGCGGGGGTTTCCGCATTGAGCGGACGGTCGTTCAACACCCGCAAACCCGCCTTACCAGGGATCGAGAAAGGCTCGGTAGTTTGGGCATGGGCTACCGGTCTCGGACCGCCGGGCATCCAACGCGCGAACGGAATCGCGGCGCCGAGCGCCCCTGACATCGCCGCCAGCCCGAACCCGCGCAGAAAACCCCGCCGGGTGACGGGATCGGTCACCCGTCCCCATAACAAGCGATCGGCCCTGTCCGGGTCGTTGCCATGGAGTTCGTGGATACCTCGGGTTTCTTCAACCACGCCGCATGCGCGCCCGTCTCAACGCGACGCAAGTATGACAGATCGTTGGACTGTTGAGCTTCACGGCAGTGCTGCCTCCTGCGCGGGAGCCTAGCCCGCGCGTACGCCACCGGCCAGCGCCGCCACCCTGCCCACCACCGCTTCGTTGCCCGGCGCCGGGCGCGCGGGCACGTTTCGGGAGAGCAACAGCGAGCAGACCGCAATGCCCGCGCCGATCAGGAATACCAGAGAATGGGAAACCACCCAGACCAGCCCGAGCACCGCCGGCAGCACCACCGCGGCGATATGGTTGATGGTGAATGAAACGCCCGCGCTGCTCGCCAGGTCGCCGGGGTCGGCGATCTTGTGGAAGTAGGTGGTCAGCGCGATATACAGGGCAAAGAACATGTGATCGACGATGTAGAGGCCCGCCGCAACGTAGGGATCCGAGACGAAAGCGTAGGCGGTAAAGACGATGACGAGTCCGGCGTACTCGATGGTGAGCGCCGCCCGCTCGCCGATCCGCTGGATCAAGCCGCCTATTTTTTCCGCGAAGAGCCAGTTGAAGGCGTAGTTGACGAGAAACAGCGTCGTCACCTGCGCGGCCGAATAACCGAACTTTTCCACCATCAGGAAAGCGGCGAACACGATGAAGATCTGCCGCCGCGCTCCGGACAGGAAGGTCAGCGCGTAGTAGAGCCAGTAGCGCTTGCGCAACACGATGCGCTTGCGCTGGGGAACGGCCACGCCGAAATCCGGGAAGGCGATCCACATGCCCACCGCAAGCACGACACAGACGCCGCCCGCAATCAGGAAGTTCCACGCGTAGTCGAGGCCCAGGATCTCCAGCGACGCCCAGAGCGCGCCATAGGTCACCAGCGATGTCACCGCCCCCACGGAGATCAGCTTGCCCAGCACCCTGGGCGCCTCGTCCCTGTTCAGCCACTGCAGCGCGAGCGACTGCTTGACGGCTTCGAGATAGTGGAACCCCACGGACATCAGCACCGTCGTGAAATACAGGCCGTAAACCGTCGGAAAGAACCCGGTGAGCGACACGCCAAGCCCCAGCAGCGCAAGCGACAGCACGCCGAAGGCCTGCTCCCGGATGATGAGCAACACGAACACGGTAGTAAACGCCATGAAACCGGGCACCTCCCGCAGGCTCTGCAGGATGCCGATCTCGATGCCCGTGAATGCGGCACGTTCAACGGCGAAGTTGTTGAGCAGCGCCGACCAGGCGTTGAACGCCACCGGCACGGCGATGCTCATCAGCACCAGCAGCATGACCGGGGTACGCCAGCTTTGTTGGGACACGGGATGTTCCATGGCTCGCCAGCGCGGTATTGTAGCGTGGGACGCTAACCGGGATGCCGCCCGTGGCCGTGGAACGCCGTGACGCCGTGATCCAGGCGCCCCGCCGCCGGGAAGCGCGCAGCCGTCGTGGCCGCGAACGCCGCTGGGCGGTAGCGCGGCCGTCGTAGCGACGGCCGCCGCTGCGAAAGCCGAACGAGAGACAACAAAGTGAGAGGTCTCCGACATGCCCGACCTTAATATCATCGCCCACCCGCTGACCGGCACCCCGTTCGGTACGGCGCTGGACCTGTGCCTGGTACTCGCCGCCCTCGTCTGGCTCATGACGGCGATCACGCGCGAATGCTCCTGGGTGGACCGGCTGTGGTCCATCAGCCCACCCGTCTACTGCCTGCTGGTCGCCGCCGCCGCGGACTTCGACTCGGCGCGCCTGAATCTCATGGCGGCCCTGGTCACGCTCTGGGGGGTGCGGCTCACGTTCAATTTCGCACGCAAGGGCGGCTACTGGAAAGGCGGCGAAGACTACCGGTGGCCGGTGGTGCGCGAGCGGCTCGGCCCCATCCAATTCCAGTTGCTCAACATCGTTTTCATTTCATTCGGGCAGATGTTGCTCATCTGGCTGTTCACCGCGCCCATACACCAGGCCTGGGTTTGGCTGGACGCGCCCCTCACCTGGCTCGACGCCCTGGCCGCGGCCCTGTTCCTGGTGCTGTTGCTCGGCGAAACGGTCGCCGACGAACAGATGTGGGCCTTCCAGCAGGACAAGAAACGGAAAGTCGCCGCGGGCGAGTCCGTCGAGCAACCGTTTCTTCGCTCCGGGCTCTATGCCTGCTCCCGGCATCCGAACTATTTCTGCGAGATCGGCATGTGGTGGGTCTTCTACCTGTTCGCCGTCGCCGCATCGGGTCAGTGGCTGCACTGGTCCGGGCTCGGCTTCATCCTGCTGACCGCGCTGATGATCTCCTCGACCCGGTTGGGAGAAACCATCTCACTGGGCAAATACCCGGCCTACGGCGAATACCAGGCGTCGACACCGCGCCTCGTCCCGCTGCCCCGGGTGCTCCGCGCAAAAGGTTGAGTCTCCGCCCGGCCGGTTCAATCCACCCCGCGCAACACCATCAGCGGCGGCGACGAGACCAGGCGCCGCGCGCCGGTCATGCCGACGGCAAAGATCAGCACGGCCCCGGCAAGCGGGCCGAACAGCCAGAGCCAGGGGTGCACCGCGGCCGGCAGCTCGAACACCTGCCACTGCAGCAACGCCACCGTCAGCTCCGCCCCCACGACGGCCACCAGGCCGGAAAAGGCGCCCAGGGCGACGAATTCGGCGGCAAGGCTGCCGGCGATCAGGTCGCGTGTCCCGCCCAGTGCGCGCACGAGGGCATGCTCCGCCATGCGGGCATCCCAACCCGCGCGGATGCTCGCGAGCAGAACCAGGCAGCCGGCGCCGACAACGAGCGCCAGCACCAGTTCCACGGCCGCGGTGACACGGTCGATGATGCGCTGTACCTGTTCCACGATGGCATCGATCTCGATAACGGTGATCGTCGGAAACTCCGAAAGCAGGCGGTTCAGGAACATTTTGCGGCCTTCCGGCAGATGGAAACTCGTCATGTAGGTGGCTGGAAAGTCGCGTAGCGCGGCCGGCGAGAAGACGATGAAGAAATTCGGCTGCATGGTTTCCCAGTCAAGCGTTCGCAGGCTCGCGATTGTCGCTTCCGCGAACTGGCCGCCGATATCGAATCGAAGCCGGTCTCCCAGCTTCAGGCCGAGTTCACGCGCGTACTCATCCTCCAGAGATACCAGCGCCGCTTCGTCCGCCGATGTCCACCAGGCGCCATCCACGACCTCGTTGCCTTCCGGCAGGGTGTCGGTCCAGGTGAGGTTCCGCTCCGAGCGCAAGCCCGGGCCGGACCTGTCGGGACGACCCCGGCGCTGCTCGTCTTCCCAGGCCTTGGCGTCAATGCCGTTCACCTCGACGATGCGCCCCCGAATCATGGGATAGAGGGGTTCATGGCGCCTGCCGGTTTCCTGGATACGGCACTCGCCGTCCGTATTGTCGTCTGGATCGCCGGGTGAATCAGGTGCTGCCTCGCTCTCTCCGGACGATTGCCGTTCGCTTTCGGGCAATGCCTCCTCGCGCTCCCCGGCTGAAGCTTTTCCTGCGCGGGGCGCCCCCTCGTACTCTCCGATACAACTCAGCATCGACTCGACGGCCGGAAGCTGGTCGGGGGTTACGTTCATCACGAAGTGGTTGGGGATGTCGTCCGGAAGCTGAGCGCGCCACTCGTCGATCAGCGCCGTGCGCAGCAGCACGAGAATCAGCAACAGCATGATGGCCAGGCCGAATACCAGGATCTGCGCGGTGCTCTCCCCGCGCCGGCGCTGCAGTCCCGAGAGCGCCAGCCGCAATCCGCTGCCGGCCTGCATGCCCACCGCGCGCCCGCTCTTCAGCAGCAGCATCGCCAGGGCGCCGAACAGAAGCACCACGGCCAGGGTGCCGCCCAGCGTCCACAGGGTAAGTAACAGGCTCTCGCTGTACCAGATCAGCAGCAACAGCCCGCCCGCGCCCGCCGCGCCGTAGCTCGCCCATTGGGAAACCGGCGGCGCCCCCAGATCGCGCCGCATGACACGCAATGGCGATACGTTCTTCAGGTGCAACAGCGGCGGCATGGCGAACGCCAGCGCGCAGATGAGGCCCGTGGCCGCGCCGAGCAGGAAGGGCCGCATGCTCGGCATGGGCAGTTCGATGGGAATGAGGGCATCGAGCGCCTGTACGATCAGCAAGTGCACCCCGGCGCCGAGCGCCAGGCCCAGCAATACGCTGAATCCTCCCACCACGCCCAGGATGCCGAGGTAGGCATTGAGTATCCGGTTGGGCGTTGCCCCCAGCGTCTTGAATATGCCGACGTGGTCGTAGTGGCGGCGGGCATAGCGATGCGCGGACAGGGCGACCGCGACGCCGGCCAGCAGCACGCCGAGGAGACCGCCGAGCAGCAGGAAACGCTCGGCCCGATCCAGGGCGCCGCCGATCCGGCGGCTGTTCCGGCGGATGTCCATCCACCGATAGTTCGGCTCCAGCTCGAGTTCTTCCCGCAGGGCTTCGAGTTCCGCTTCCGGGCCTCTGAGCAGCAGCCGGTAGCCGATACGGCTGCCCGGCTGCACGACTTCCGTCGCCGGCACGTCCGCAATGTTCATGAGCAGCCGGGGACCGAGGTCGAAGAAACTGCCGCCCCGGTCCGGCTCCTTGACCAGCACCCGGCCGACCGCGAGCCTGGCAAGGCCCACTTCCACCTCGTCCCCAAGGGCGAGATCGAGGGCGGGGAACAGGCGCGAATCCAGCCACACTTCTCCCGGCGGCGGTACCGTTCGGGCCACACGACCCACCCCGAACGGTTCGTCGCTGACGATCAATTCCCCGCGCAACGGATAGCCGGCGCCAACCGCCTTGACGCTTACCAACTGGTTGCGTTCGTCACTGCCGTACACCATGGACGGGAACGCCATCGCCTCGACGGTATCCAGACCCCGTGCCTGCGCCGCTGCACGGAATTCATCCGGTATGGGCCGGGTGCTGCCGATATAGCGGTCCGCGGCCAGGAAGCTCGCCGATTCCAACCGCAATGCCTGGTGCAACCGGTCGACGAACAGGCTGATGGCCGTTACCGTTCCCACCGCCACCAGCAGCGCCAGCAACAGCAACCCCAGTTCGCCGGAGCGCCAGTCGCGCCAGGCCATTCTGGTGACGATGCGCGGCGTCAACGAACCGCTCTCCGGATAGCCGCCTGCCGGGGCAAGCGGCGCACTCCCTTGAGCATCATGCGACGATTCTGCCGGCATCGAGTTCGACGATGCGGCCGCACCGGTCCGCGAGCCGGTCGTCATGCGTGACGAGCACCAGCGTGGTATCGAACTCCTCATTGAGCCGGAACAGCAGTTCGATGACCACCCCACCCGTTCGGGTGTCCAGGTTGCCCGTGGGCTCGTCGGCGAACAATACCGTCGGGCGCGACGCAAACGCCCGCGCAATGCCGACCCGCTGCTGTTCTCCGCCTGAAAGCTGCCGCGGATAGTGGGTGGCGCGGTTGCTCAAGCCCACCCGGTTGAGCAACTCGCGGGCCTGGGTTTCCGCGCCGGCGTCGCCCCGCAGTTCGGCCGGCAGCATCACGTTCTCCACCGCCGTCAGGCTGGCCAGGAGCCGGAAGGTCTGGAATACGAAGCCGACGTGCTCACCGCGCACCCGCGCCCGCTGCTCCTCGTCCATGGCCGTCAGTTGATGCCCGACCAGGTGCACCTGGCCCCTGGTGGGCAGATCGAGCCCCGCGAGAATGCCGATCAGCGTGGTCTTGCCGGAACCGGATGCGCCGACCACGGCGAGGCTTTCCCCCACGTTGATTTCAAGATCGATGCCATCCAGGATGGTCAGTTGCCCGTCCAGGGTCGGAACCGTCTTGCCGATGCCCGTTGCCCGAACAACTGTGCGAACCATGCAACCGCTTCTCAAGTGGTGGGTGTTGACGGCCGTCCTGTTCTGCCTGGGCGCGGATCGCCCGGAAACAGGCCGGCATACGACCGTGCTGGTGCTCGGGGACAGTATCAGCGCCGCCTACGGTATTCAACGCGAACAGGGTTGGGTGCAATTGCTCGAGGAACGCCTGGCGGGGGTCGACCCGGGCTATCGGGTGGTGAATGCCAGCATCAGCGGCGACACCACCGGCGGCGGTCTGGCGAGGCTGCCGGCCGCACTGGAGACCCATGACCCCGCCCTGGTCATCATCGAGTTGGGCGGCAACGACGGCCTGCGGGGCTATCCCGTGCCCAGCATCAAGAGGAATCTCGAGCAACTGGTGCAACTCGCCGGCGCCAACGGCCGGGGGGTGCTTCTCGTCGGCATGCAGATCCCGCCGAACTACGGGCATCGCTATACCCGGGAGTTCCGCAGTTTATTCGAGAAGGTGGCGGCCGAGTCGGGAATCGCAGTGGTACCGTCGTTTCTGGAAGACGTGGGGGTACAGCCCGGGCTGATGCAGAACGACGGCATTCACCCCAATGCCAGGGCGCAGCCGATGCTCCTCGATACCCTTTGGCCGTTCGTCGAGGCGCTGTTGTTCCCGTAGCCGATCCGAGTCAGTCGCCGGGGCCGCCGATGAGGCGCTGTTGTTCCCGTAGCCGATCCGAGTCAGTCGCCGGGGCCGCCGATGAGGCGCTGTTGTACCCGTAGCCGATCCGAGTCAGTCGCCGGGGCCGCCGATATGGCGGCTTCCCCTGGCCTCGGCCAACTCCACCTGCCGTTGCCGCTCTTCCAGGCTCTCGCGCCTGGCACCGGTGAGTTCGTCGAAACAGCGGGGGCAATGCACGCCCTGCCGGTAGTGCGGCGAAGCCAGGTCCGATGCGGACAGCGGGGCACGGCAAGCGAAACATTGCCGATACGTTCCCTGGCCCAACGCCGCGTCGACGGAGACGCGCTGATCGAATACGAAACACTCGCCCTGCCAGCGATTCTCTTCCGCCGGCGCCGTCTCGAGGTAGCGCAGAACGCCGCCGTCGAGCTGGTAAACCTCCCTGCAACCCGCGTTCAGCAGCCAGGCGGAGGCTTTCTCGCAGCGGATGCCGCCCGTGCAGTACATCGCCACCCGGGGCGTCTCTTCCGGGTCGAGCCGCGCCCGGGCGAACCCTGGGAAGTCGCGGAAGTGCTCGATGTCGGGATCGATGGCGCCCGGAAAGACGCCCAGACCGATCTCGTAACGGTTGCGGACATCGACGACCGTCACATCCGGATCGTCCAGCAACTCGTTCCAGCGCCGGGCGTCCACAGGTTCGCCGGCATGCCCGGCGACATTCACTCCCTCCTGACCGAAGCTCAGGATCTCCGGCTTTATGCGGACCTTCAGCCGGTAGAACACCGGGTTGTCGAGAGCGGCGGCGGAATACTTGACCGGCACGCCGGTGAAACGGGCATCCTTTTCCAATTCCCCGGCAAATGCTTCCAGACCGTCCCGCGCGCCGCTAAGGGTCGCGTTGATACCCTCCTCCGCCAGGAGAACCGTACCTTTCAACCGAAACGATTCCGCAAGGCCCGCGATCCGGTTTCGAAGGTCGGAAAGACCATCGAGTCGCACGAACTTGTAGAAGGTAGCGACGGTCATCCGGCCGGTCCGTCGTGGTCCTCCCCCGCTCCTCCGCCGACACCTTCGAGGCGCTTGCCGCCGAGACAGGGCGGCGACAACGGCGCGTCACCGAAACGCCGGTGCCATTCATCGCGGGTATAGGTGTGGATCGCCAGTGCGTGGATGTCGCGAGCGAGTTCCTCGGCCAGCACCGCATTGACCTGTCGGTGCCGGTTCAACAGGCGCTGACCGGCAAACGCCTCGGCGACCAGCACGACCTTGAAGTGAGACTCCGACCCCGGGGGCACGTTGTGATTGCCGCTTTCGTTGACGACCTCGAGATGGTCAGGCTGAAGCGCCTCGGCGAGTTTGCGTTCGATGCGTTCCGCGACAGACATGATGGCGACACTCGGTGACCGGGCGACAAGTATATCCCCGTGGCATGGACTCACACATCGCAGGCAGCAGTCCCCCTCCGGTCAGGCAGGAACAGCAACGCGTTGCGCGGTACAATCGGCGTTTGATTCCAAACCGCCCCGCGAGAACGCCATGCTGGCCATCATCTCTCCCGCAAAGACGCTGGACTACAACAGTCCGGCACCGACCCGCAAACACACGGAACCCCGGTTTCTGGAGGACTCCAGCGAACTCATCGACGAGTTGCGCGAGTTCGCGCCACCCGATGTCGCCGACCTCATGGGCATAAGCAGCAAGCTTGCCGAGTTGAACGTCGAGCGATACGCCACCTGGCGCACGCCGTTCACGCGCCGGAACGCCCGGCAGGCCATCCTCGCATTCAAGGGCGACGTCTACCTGGGACTGGACGCATACAGCTACACGGAACGGGACTTTACCTGGGCGCAGAAGCACGTCCGCATCCTGTCCGGGCTGCACGGCCTGCTGAAACCGCTGGACCTGATTCAGCCCTACCGGCTGGAGATGGGTACCCGCCTGAAGAACGGGCGGGGCTCGGACCTCTACGAATTCTGGGGCGATAAGGTCACCGATGCCCTGAACGAGGCGATCGCGGCGCAGAAGCAGCCCCTGCTCATCAATCTCGCCTCGAACGAATACTTCAACGTGCTCGATGCCGGCCGCATCGATGCCCGGATCGTCACGCCGACCTTCAGAGACCTCAAGAACGGCCGTTACAAGTTCCTGTCGTTCTTCGCCAAGAAGGCGCGGGGGCTAATGACCAGCTACATCGTCAGGAACCGCGTTTCCACGCTCAAGGCATTGCGCGCCTTCGATTGGCAGGGCTACCGGTTCTCGAAGGAGCAGTCGAGAGCCGACGAGTGGGTATTCCTGCGCGATCGTCCCGTCTGAACAATCCTGCTCACCGGAACAAGCAACCATGGCCGATCAATCCACCGAAATCGAAGCCGCGGTTTTCCGCAGGCTGGTCGAGCATCTCGATGGCCGCAAGGACGTGCAGAACATCGATCTCATGAACCTGGCGGGGTTCTGCCGCAACTGCCTGTCGAAATGGTACCGGGCCGCGGCCCGGGAACGGGGCCTCGACATCGAACTGGAAACCGCCCGGGAACTGGTCTACGGCATGCCCTATGCCGAATGGAAGGCCAGGCACCAGCGAGAGGCGTCCACCGAGCAACTCGCCCAGTTCGACGAGAGCCGCGACTAGCCTGCCATGGAATAAGTCGTTAACCTATTAATTTTTCTGAATTTCAAGCCAGTCTTATTCAACATGATGTCAGCGATTGGGGTCCGAGTGGGCATGCGGCACGGTCATCCGGCACGCCAAGCGGGCGCGCTTTCCCGGAATTCCGGGCGCAAGCACGAGCTTTAAAGGTGCCGGACGACCGCGCCGCACGCCCACTTTCTTCCTTGGAATTACCGTCGTTCCCTGCGCGTCGGCGGCCCGGCTCCCCCGGGGTGGGAACTCGTATGAAATACCTTTGGCCGGGCAGGGTTGTTCGTGGTTGGCTACCGGGCGGGGTCGCTATTCCGGCGTTTTTTGCGACCGGGTCTGCAATCGTCTGACGGCCCGCAGAACAACGGCCCCCGCAATCGCCAGCGCGGCGAACAGGATGACGAACAGGAAGCTGGCGCCGAGGTAGCCCGCGAGTTCCCGCATATCCACGCCGTACTCCACGGCGAGCCAGTAGATGGAGGCAGCCACGGCCAGCGTGCCGAGCAGCAGGGTGCGTACAAGCCTTCGATGGTTCATCCCCCGCCCACGACTGCCGCCGGCGAGACGCCGCCGGACCGCATCGGCTTTGCGCAGCTTGTGTTCCCGCTCCTCCATCGCACCCCCGATTCAGCGGCGCCGCGCCGCCGTATGCGTTGACCGCGCCAATGCGCTAGGATTATCGCCGGTTCGGCAACCGGGAACCATGCGCAGTTGCCTGGGTCGAATACTCCGGGACCCGGGCCAGCGCAGTCCTGTGCCGATTCAGTGAGTCGTCGCTCGGCATGTTCAACGGCGCCATGGCGGCGGTGGAGCTGGCTTCCGACAAGAACAACGCAAACGGGTAACTGTATGCATCGCAAAGTTCCGTCAACCCCGGGGACGCTCGGCGGCCTCCTGATCCTGTTCGCTACCGGTGCAGTCGCGGCGCCGGAAGTGGCCCTCAACACACCGGGGGAATCCTTCACCGCAACGCAACCCGTGGAGCTGAATCCACTGAGCGTCCACCCACGCACCAGTCTGACCATCGTCGAACAACTCCGGCACAACCACTATCTGCAGAAAGACCTCGACGACGACATCTCGAGCGCCATATTCGACAAGTACCTGGAGATTCTTGACGGAGCGCGGGTGTTCTTTCTCGCAAGCGACATCGAAGCGATCGAGAAGTACCGCTATTCCCTGGACGATGCGCTGAAGCGGGGCAACCTGAAACCCGCGTTCGAGATATTCAACCTCTACCAGACGAGGCTGGTCGAGCGCTTCGACTTTTTGCTCGGCATCCTGGAGTCCGGCATCGACGGGTTCGACTTCACCGAGGAAGACTGGATCGAGACCGACCGCGAACACGCCGCCTGGCCGGCAAGCCCGGCCGAAGCCAACGGGTTGTGGCGCAAGCGCCTGAAGGCGGCCGTGCTGAACATGAAGCTGCACGGCAGGGAACTTCCGGAAATTCAGGAGTTGCTGACCAAGCGCTACCGCAACCGCCTGAAGCAGACCCGTCAGACGAAGAGCGAGGATGCCTTCCAGGTGTATGTCAACGCCTTCGCCACCACCTACGATCCGCACACCCAGTATTTCTCGCCGCGCACCTCGCAGAATTTCAACATCAACATGTCGCTGTCGCTGGAGGGGATCGGGGCGGTGCTGCGCAGCGAGGACGAGTACACCTCGATCGTACGGCTGGTAACCGCCGGTCCGGCGGACAAGTCGGGGCAACTCAAACCGGGCGACCGTATCGTCAGCGTCGCCCAGGGCGAGAACGGCCCCCTGATCGATGTGGTCGGCTGGCGGCTCGACGATGTGGTGGAGCTCATTCGCGGGCCGAAAGGCTCCACCGTCCGTCTGGAGATCATGCCCGATGAGGCGAACGATCAGGGCACGGCCGTCGTGCAGATCGTCCGCAACACGGTCAAGCTGGAGGATCAGGCGGCTCAGAAGAAACTGCTGACCCTGAATCGGGGCGGGCGCGACTACCAGGTGGGCATTGTCGAGATTCCCACCTTCTACGTCGACTTCAAGGCCGTGCAGCAGGGAGAAACCGGCTACAAAAGCACCACGCGAGACGTCCGCCGGCTCATCGGCGAGCTGAAGGAAGAGGGAATTGACGCCCTGGTCGTGGACCTGCGCAACAACGGCGGCGGATCGCTGCAGGAGGCGGATTCGCTGACGGGGCTGTTCATCGAGTCGGGGCCCACCGTGCAGGTGAAATCCGCCAAGCGGCGCACCAGCGTCTATTCCGACAGCGACGACGAAGCGGTCTGGGACGGCCCGATGGCAGTGATGGTGAACCGGCTATCCGCGTCCGCATCGGAAATTTTCGCCGGAGCGATCCAGGACTACGGGCGCGGCATCGTCATCGGCAGCCAGACCTTCGGCAAGGGCACGGTGCAGACGCTGATTCCGCTCAACCGCGGGCAGCTCAAGGTAACCGCCGCGAAGTTCTACCGGGTCTCGGGCCGAAGCACCCAGCACCAGGGCATCGTCCCGGACATCGAGTTTCCCGAGATCTACGACATTCACCGCATCGGCGAGAGCAGCCTGGAGGACGCCATGCCCTGGGACATGATCCAGCCCGCCGCCTTTTCCGGGGACAACGACATTCAACCCCTGTTACCCGACCTGCGCGCCCGCCACAACGAACGGGCCGCTTCAGATCCGGAATTCGCCTATCTGCGGACGCTGGCGATGAAAAGCCGGGAAAACGCCGAGCGCACGCGGCTGTCGTTGAACGAAACCGACCGGCGCGCCGAAAACGCCGAGTACGAACAGTGGCGCCTGGACCTCGAAAACGCGCTGCGCAAATCCAAGGGGGAACCGCAACTGGCCAGCCTCGACGAACTCGACGAGTTGGAATTCGACGACGAATCGCCTGCCGGCGACGACCCCATGCTGGTCGAGACAGGCAAGATACTCCTGGACCTCATCGGTCTGGAGCATCAGGTCGCCATGGTCGGGAACGAGACCGGCGGCATCGTTCAGTAACTAGCCGGGTTCGGCCTTACCGCTGATCCGGCAGTAGGAATTCCCTCGAGCGGCCACTGATGGTGGCGAGCAGCGCGGCCTCGAACCGTTCGAGGTCCAGCGTGTGCTGCTCCCTGTGCCCGTACCGCCGCAGCGTCACGGTGCGGTCTGCCTGCTCCCGCTCGCCGACGATCAACAGATTCGGGATTTTCATCGTCGTGCCCTGGCGGATCTTCTTCGATACCGTCTCGCTCGACGGCGCCAGTTCAGCGCGCACCATACGCTTCCGCAACCGGCTCACCACTTCGAGCCCATAGCCGTCGAACTTCTCCGACACCGCGATCACCTGCGCCTGTACCGGCGCGAGCCAGGTCGGAAATGCGCCGGCGTATTGCTCGAGCAGAAACGCCACCAGCCGTTCATGGGTGCTCAGGGGAGCGCGATGGATGCAGTACGGCACGTGCTCGGCGCCGTCCGCGCCCGTGTAGCGAAGTTCCAGCGCCTCGGGTTGCGAGAAGTCGAGTTGCACGGTCGACAGGGATTCCTCCCGGCCCGTGACGGTCACCAGTTGAATGTCGATCTTGGGGCCGTAGAACGCCGCCTCGCCCTTGCCGTCCACGTAGTCGACATCCATTTCCTCGAGCACTTCCTTGAGGATCCGCTCCGAATACGCCCAGGCTTCCGGATTGTCGACGTATTTCTGCCGTCCCTTGGGATCCTGTGGATCCCAGCGTGACAGGCGCACGACATAGTCGTCGAGCCCGAGAATGTCGTAAGCCTGGCCATACATGACCATGACGGCCATGAACTCGCTCTTGATCTGCTCCGGCGTGCAATAAATGTGCGCATCGTTCATGCACATGCCCCGCACCCGCAGCAGCCCGGCCACCGCACCGGACTCTTCCCAGCGGTACACCTGCCCGTACTCGGCGAGGCGCAGCGGCAGGTCGCGGTAACTGCGCGGCGCCGCGGCATAGACCTTGTGATGATGGGGGCAGTTCATCGGGCGCAGGCGATAGGCCTCCCGTATCGCCATTTCACCGTCGCCGGTTTCCGGCACCTCCATCGGCGGGTACATGTCGTCGGCGTAGTACGGCAGGTGACCGGTCTTGCGGTAGAGGCTCTCCCGGGCCAGGTGGGGGGTCGCCACCCGTTGATAGCCGCCGCGGAACTCGAGCTCCTTCGCCAGCTTTTCGAGTTCGTCGCGGATGACGGTACCGTTCGGCAGCCACAGCGGCAGGCCCCGGCCGATGTCGTCGTCGATGACGAATATACCGAGCGCCCGTCCGAGTTTCTTGTGGTCGCGCGCCTGGGCCTCCTCCCAGCGGGCCACATGTGTCTCGAGTTCTTCCCGGTTCGCAAACGCCCAGGCGTAGATGCGGGTCATCATCACGTTGGCCGAATCGCCGCGCCAATAGGCTCCGGCGACGCTCTTCAGCTTGAACGCATCGCGTGGAA
Source organism: Candidatus Azophilus sp. (assembly GCA_965220425.1). GTDB lineage: Bacteria > Pseudomonadota > Gammaproteobacteria > Pseudomonadales > Azotimanducaceae > Azophilus. The sequence continues at coordinate 3,966,986 of OZ244830.1, forward strand.
TCCTGCCGGTGTCCTCGACGTGCGGGCCTTCGCACATGTCGAGGAAAGGCCCGTTACGGTAGAACGAGAGGCCGGACAGCCCGTGTTTCTCGATCAGTTCGGCCCCGTATTCACGCTTGTAGGGCTCCCCCATCTCATCGATGCGCGCAAGCGCTTCCTGCGCATTGAGCTCTTCGCGATAGAACCGTTGCCGCTTCTTGAGGATCTTCTTCATCCGGCGTTCGATTTCCGGAAAATCTTCTGCCGTCAGCGGCTCGCTCAGAATGAAGTCGTAGTAGAGGCCGTCCCGGATGGGAGGGCCGAAGCCGAGCGTCGAGCCGGGCCGCAGTTCGAGCACGGCCTGGGCCAGCACATGCGCCAGGCTGTGGCGGATTCTGTAGATCTCGTCGTCCGGCGCTTCGCCGCCGCTGTTTTCCAAGGGGACCATCCTGTTCCTTTGCTCTACCCTGCCCGGAATGAAAAAACCCCGGTGGCCGCCGCCGTCCGGGGTTGATTTCCGCGGCGGCCTTATTTCACGCCGCCCCCAGATCACGCACGCAAGCGGCCCTCGCCGGCAATGAGCGTGGTCGTTGTCGTGAAAACGGCTTGCGCTGGAGTTCGCATGGCCGGCAATGATAGTGAAACAGCGGCTGCCGGGCAAAGGAGGTGTAGCAGCCGTTTCACCAACCGTTACCGCGATGCCGTCGAGGCAGCGTTTCCTTCCTGGACGATGGGCGCTTACCACGAGCTTTAGCCGCGCCGGCAGGTGAGTGCCGCATACCCACTCTTTTCGGGCGCGTTCGCGTATAAATGCGGTTAGACTGCGCCGATACCTTGAGGATGCCGCCACTTCCTTTGCGAGAGTTGGGCCATGCCTGAAGTCCCCAACATGCATGCGCTGGCTGCCATGCTCACGACGGTCGTCGCGCTGGCGCTGTTCGGCCGCGACCGGGCACGGCTGGAAGTCACGAGCCTCGGGCTGATCGCCGCGCTGGCTCTGGGGTTCTCGCTGTTCCCGTTCGACGGTTTCCGCCCGGTGCAACTCTTTTCCGGCTTTGGGCACGAGGCGCTGATCGCCGTCTGCGCGTTGATGGTGCTCGGTCAGGGGCTCATCCGCACCGGCGCGCTGGAACCCGTGGGCCGGATACTGAGCCGCTTCTGGGGCAAGCTTCCCTTCCTGTCGTTCGCGGTCACGCTAGTGGTCGCGGCGGCGCTATCTGCCGTCATCAACAATACGCCGATCGTCGTTCTGCTGCTGCCGATCCTCATCAGCGTCTGCGTGCGTACGGCCAGTTCCCCAAGCCGCGTGCTCATGCCCATGGGTTTCGCCACCCTGATCGGCGGCATGGGCACCACCATCGGCACATCGACCAACCTGCTTGTGGTCAGCGTCGCGGCAGACCTGGGCATGCAACGATTCGGCATGTTCGATTTCCTGTATCCCGCGGCCATTGCCGGCGGCGTGGCGATCGTCTATCTCTGGCTGATCGCTCCACGCCTGCTGCCGAAACGGGAAATCTCGCTGACCGATCCGTCGCACCGCCTGTTCGAAGCGCGGCTGCACCTTAACAACGAGTCGCCGACAATCGGGTGCACCCTCGCCGAAGCCATGGCCATGACCGACGGCGACATGCGGGTCCGCAGCATCCGCCGCGGCGACACCTTCATCGTGCCCCTGCCCGATGTCGTTCTGAAACCCGGCGACAGGCTTCGGGTCCTCGATACCCCGCAGCGGCTGAAGGCGTACGAAGAGCGGTTGAAGGCAACATTGCACGGCCCGAGCCGATCGACGAACGAGGCGGATCCCTTCCTGGCCGAAAACCAGATGCTCGCGGAGATCGCGGTGGTTTACGGCTCGCCGCTCGATCGCGGCAACCTCCGGTTCGCCCGGTTCATCGACCGGTTCAAGTTGATGCCGCTGGCCCTGCATCGCGCCGGACGGGACATCTGGAAGTCCCAGCGGGACATCGAAGACGTGAACCTGAGGCCGGGAGATGTCCTGCTGGTACAGGGCGACCAGGACCAGATCCAGGCCGCCAAGCGGAGCACGGAGTTTCTCGTCCTCGACGCCAACATCGCTCTGCCGGGCACGCGCAAGGCGCCGATCGCCCTGGGGATCATCGCGCTGGTCGTCACGCTCGCTGCCACGGGCGTACTGCCCATTGCCGTCAGCGCCGTCGCCGGGGTGGCGGCGATGCTGCTCACGCGCTGCCTGAATGTTTCCGAGGGCCTGCGGGCCATCAGCCCCTCGGTATTTTTCGTAGTGGTTGCGAGCCTCGCGCTCGGGCGCGCCCTGACCGAAACCGGCGCCACTCAGTACATAACGGAATTGTTCCTGATCGCGATGCACGGCGCCGATTCGACCATGATCGTGGGCGGCCTGATGCTGCTGCTTGCCGTATTGACCAACATCGTCTCCAACAATGCCGCCGCGGTCATCGGCACGCCCATCGCCATCGGCATCGCGCACCAACTCGGCCTGCCGCCGGAGCCTTTCGTCCTCGCCGTGCTGTTCGGCGCCAACATGAGCTATGCGACACCGATGGCCTACCAGACCAATCTGCTGGTGATGAGCGCGGGCAACTACCGATTCGCGGATTTCGTGAAGGTCGGGCTGCCGCTGATCGCGCTGATGCTGATTACGCTGACCTGGACGTTGTCCAGACTGTACCTGTGAAGCCGGCCCGCATGGGGCGAAAAGCCGCTCGCATGAAATAATTTTTCGACCCTTGAATCTGCACGATTTACCGGTCGAGGAAGTCGAGCGACGAAAATGGGACGATCGCTCGGGGTCCGGGCGTTATTCCCCGCGCGGCCGCGCCCGGGGGGCTTCAGGCCGCGTTTTCGACCAGATTGTTCAGCACGTACTGAAGGATGCCGCCGCACTTGAAGTAGGTGACCTCGTTGTTTGTATCGAGGCGGCTGACTACGCTAAGCGTGCGCTCTCCGGCGTCGCTTTTCACCGTCAGCTCCAGTTCCTGGCCGGGGGCGATTTCGGTGACACCCGCCGGCATGCGGATATCGACCGTTTCGTCTCCCCTGAGGTCGAGCGTCCCGCGGCTGTCGCCTTCCCTGAACACCAGCGGCAGCACGCCCATGCCGATCAGGTTGGAACGGTGAATGCGTTCGAAGCTCTCGGCGATGACCGCCTTGACGCCGAGCAGCCGGGTGCCCTTGGCCGCCCAGTCGCGGCTCGAACCCGTGCCGTACTCCTTGCCGGCGAAGACCACCAGCGGCGTTCCCTCGCCCTGGTAGCGCATTGCGGCATCGTAGATCGACAGTTGATCGCCGGTGGGAATGTGCCGGGTATGGCCGCCCTCCACGCCCGGGACCATTTCGTTCTTGATGCGGATATTGGCGAAGGCGCCCCGCATCATGACCTCGTGATTGCCCCGCCTCGACCCATAGGAGTTGAAGTCGGCGACAGTCACCGCATGCTGCTGCAGATAGTGGCCGGCCGGGCTGTCCGGCTGGATCGCGCCGGCGGGCGAGATGTGGTCGGTGGTCACGGAGTCGCCCAGCAGCGCCAGGATGCGCGCGCCGGCCACTTCGACCGCCTGGTCGGGCTCGCTCCCGACCGAGAAAAAGGGCGGCTGCTTGATGTAGGTGGAACTGTGCCACCCGTAGGCGCCGGTCGCCTCGACATCGATCGCCCGCCAGGCGTCCGGCCCCGCGAAGACATCGTCGTACTGGCGGCCGAACATTTCCGCGGAAACCTGGGCCATCGCGTCGGCGATTTCTTCATTGCCCGGCCAGATCTCCCGCAGGTACACATCGTTGCCGTCGGCATCCCTGCCGATGGGGTCGTTCGCGAGGTCGACACGCGTGGTGCCGGCGATCGCGTAGGCGACGACCAGTGGCGGCGAAGCCAGCCAGTTGGTGCGGACCTCCTGGTGGACCCGGCCCTCGAAGTTGCGGTTGCCGGACAGTACCGACGCCACGACCAGGTCCCCGTCCGCGATTGCCGCCGAGATCGCCTCCGGCAGGGGCCCGGAGTTGCCGATGCAGGTGGTGCATCCGTAACCGACGAGGTTGAATCCCAGTTCGTCGAGGTCCTCCTGCAGGCCGGTGCGTTCCAGGTACTCGGTGACAACCTTGGAGCCCGGCGCCAGGGAAGTCTTGACCCAGGGCTTGACGCTCAAGCCCCTTGCCGCGGCCTTCCGCGCGACCAGGCCGGCGCCCAGCATGACCGCGGGATTCGATGTATTGGTGCAGGACGTGATCGCGGCGATGACCACCGCTCCGTGCCCGATCTCGTAATCCGTGCCGGGCACCGCGACGCTCGCATCCGCCGCCGCCCGGCCCTGCAGTTCGAGAGCCTGGTCGAAGGCCGCCGCCATGTCGGCCATTGCCACCCGGTCCTGGGGCCGCTTCGGACCGGCGAGGCTCGGTACGATGGACCCCAGATCGAGTTCCAGGGTATCCGTGTAGACCGCCTCGCCGCCGACGTCGCCGCCGCGCCACAGCCCCTGTGCCTTCGCATAGGCTTCGACAAGCGCCACGGTCCGCGCCGGCCGGTTGGTCAACCGCAGGTAGGCGACCGTCTCCTCATCGACGGGAAAGAACCCGCAGGTAGCGCCGTATTCCGGCGCCATGTTGGCGATGGTCGCCCGGTCGGCCAGGGGCAGTTCATCGAGGCCGTCCCCGAAAAACTCGACGAATTTACCGACCACGCCCCGGGCCCGCAGCATCTCCACGACGCGCAGCACCAGGTCGGTTGCGGTGATGCCCTCGGGAAGCCGTCCCGTCAGCCGGAAACCGATCACCTCGGGAACCAGCATCGAGATCGGCTGACCCAGCATCGCCGCCTCCGCCTCGATGCCGCCCACGCCCCAGCCGAGCACCCCGGCGCCGTTGATCATGGTGGTGTGGCTGTCGGTACCGACCAGCGTATCCGGGTAGGCCATCGTCCGGCCGTTCGCCTGTTCCGTCCAGACGACACGTGCCAGGTATTCCAGGTTGACCTGGTGACAGATCCCGGTGCCCGGCGGCACCACCCGGAAGTTGTCGAACGCGGTCTGTCCCCAGCGCAGGAACCGGTAGCGTTCCTCGTTGCGGGTCATCTCGAGTTCCACGTTCTCCGTAAAGGCCCGGCCGTTACCGAACCGGTCGACCATCACGGAATGGTCAATGACCAGGTCTACGGGGGAGAGTGGATTGACGATATCCGGCGCGAGCCCCGCCGCCAGCACGGCGCTGCGCATGGCGGCGAGGTCGGCCACCGCCGGTACCCCGGTGAAATCCTGCATCAGCACCCGGGCCGGGCGGTAGGCGATCTCTCCCCCGGAGCGCGGGTTGGCGGCCCAGTTGGCCAGGGCTTCGATGTCTGCCCCGCGGACCGTATCGTCGTCCTCGAACCGGAGCAGGTTCTCGAGCAGTATCTTCAGCGACATCGGCAGACGGGAGATGCCGCCGGCGCCCGCCGCTTCCGCCGCGGGCAGGCTGAAATAGTCATGGGCAACGCCCTCGACGGCGAGTGTGCGCCTGCACTGGAAGCTGTCTAGGCTCATGGGTCCTCTCTGATGCCTTCAAGGCGGCACGCACCCGCCGTGTGCGGGGCGGCCTGAAAAAAGGCGCCTATTCTGCCCTAACCCGCATATTGCACCAAGGGTCGCGATGATCGCCGAGGATTTTTGCCGGTTGCGCGTGCTCGCGAGCTCAAAGCATAGCCACGCCTAGCCCGCATGGGGCACCAAGCCGCGCATCGGCTCAGGGAAGGCCGCCTGCTTGCAACCGCGTGCTTTGCGATTTCGAAGCCAGTTCCGGGTAGATGGCGCGCCGATGGCGCCCCGGTTGCGGTTCATGGGCCGATCCGTCACGGATTCGGGCGGCCGGAACGGCCGAATCAGCGCTTCTTGGCGATGCGGTAGATGCCCTCCATCACAGTGGCAAGCCCCGCCTCCTTGAAGTGCGGAGGAACCAGGTCGGTTTCGAAGTAGTCGAGCCGTTCGATCCGGCAACGCTGCCCGTATAGCGCCTCCACCTCTTCGGCCGGGACGCTGAAAGGCGGGCCGGGCACCCTGGCCTGATCGTAATCGAGGGTGATGAGGAGCGTCTCGCCGCCGTCCGGTATGACCCGCTGGATATGGTCCGCATAGATGGGGCGCTTGTCCGGGGGCAGAGCGATCAGGGCGCCCCGGTCGTAGGTGCCCTGGGTGGCGCCGATCTGCGGCGCGCTGATTTCCAAGTAGTCGCCGCAGTAGATCCGGTAGCCCCCGCCGCTGAAGCGGGGCAGGCCCTCCCGGTTTTCCGCCACCTCGAAACGGATGGAATTCTCCTCGAAAAAACCGCGCACCGCCGATTCGGCGATCTCCACCCCATACACCGGGTGGCCCTGCCGGCGGAGCCAGATCATGTCCAGGGTCTTGCCGCAGAGCGGCACGAATACCGGGCAGCCTTCCGGCAGTTCGAGCTTCGGCCAGTACTCGATGAGCAACGGGTTGAACGCGGCCTGATGCCAGCCGATCTGCCCCGTGCGCCAACGCTCCAACCAGAAATCAGGTTGCATGTCGCGTCCCTCCAGCATGCATGCACAGAATTGTCCCGCGAGTCCTCCGCCGCGCCGCTGCAAGGCCGGCCGAGGTCACGATCGCGTGCGAAACCCGCACACCAGCCCATCGAAGCGCAACGTCATTGGATCGCAAGCTACCCGTCCCCCGCCAGGCTGATGCCGGCCGCCCCGCCGGTATTGCGGGGGTCCGCCATGGCGAATACGCCTTCCCCCGAGCGCGACACCGAATTGGCATCGCCGATACCGCGGCCGTAGGTCCACCCCATCAGTTCTTCGTGCCCCATCGCCCGCAGGAGAGACAGCGTATCGGGCGACAAGGCGAAGGGTTCGTAGATCACCCTGTTCGGCAGCCATTGGTGGTGAAAACGGGGCGCGCCGACCGCGTCGGATACCGCCATGCCATGATCGATGGTATTCACGATGACCTGCAATACCGTGGTGATGATGGTGCTGCCTCCCGGCGAACCGGTCGCCAGCGCAACCTTGCCGTCCCTGACCACCAGTGCCGGCGTCATCGAACTCAGCATGCGCTTGCCCGGCGCGATCGCGTTGGCTTCCCGGCCGATCAGGCCGAAGGCGTTCGGAACGTTGTCCTTCGCCGAGAAGTCGTCCATTTCGTTGTTCAGCAGGATGCCGGTGCCCTCGGCGACGATCTTCGAGCCGTAGGAGAGGTTCAGCGTCGTCGTGTAGGCCACCGCGTTGCCGTCCCTGTCGATGACGGACAGATGCGTGGTGTCCGGACTTTCGGCCGGAGGGGGAGCGCCCGCGCCGATGTCCATCGACCGGCTTGCCTGCTCCGGGTTGAAATCGGCGAATCGTTCACGCGCATAGCCCTTGCTGGTCAACCGGCCGGCCGGTACCGGATAAAAATCGGGATCGCCCAGATATTCCGCCCGGTCGGCATAAGCCCGGCGCTCCGCCTCGATCAGGTGGTGTACGGCGGCGGCGCTGCCGAAACCCATCCCGCCGATGTCGAAGGGCTCGAGCATGTTCAGCATCTGTACGAGCAACACCCCCCCGGAAGACGGCGGCGGCATGGAGACGATCTCGTGCCCGCGGTAGGACCCGATGACGGGTTCGCGCCAGACACTGCGGTAGGCGGCCAGGTCCTCGCGGGTAATCAGCCCGCCCCCGCGCTGCATCTCGGCGACGATCAGATCCGCGGTCTTTCCTGCGTAGAATCCGGCCCGCCCCTGCTCCTTGATTCGTTCGAGGCTCGCCGCGAGATCCGGCTGGCGGAACAGGTCGCCGGGTTTGTAGAGGCTGCCGTCCGTTCGCGCAAACTTGGCTGCACTGCCGGGAAAACGCGCGAATCGAGCGTGACGCCCGGCAAAGGCGTCAGCCATCTCCCGGGGCAGGGCGAACCCCTCCCGGGCGAGGCCGATGGCCGGCTGCATGACCTGTTCGCGGCTCATCGTGCCGAATTTTTCGAGTACTGCCAGCAGGCCGTCGACACTCCCGGGCACGCCGGTTGCGAGATGGGAGTCGGTCGAGAGCCCTGGAACGACAGTGCCCTCCTCGTCCTGGTACATCGTGCGCGTGGCGGCCCCAGGCGCTTTCTCGCGGTGATCGTTCGCCGCCGCCGTGCCGTCCGCCGTGCGGATGACCATGAACCCGCCGCCGCCCAGATTGCCCGCGGAAGGCCAAGTCACGGCCAGGGCGAAGCCGCCGGCAACCGCGGCGTCCACCGCGTTGCCGCCCCGGCGGAGCATGTCGGCCGCGACCTCGGAAGCCAGCCGCGACCGGCTCGCCACGCCCCCATCCACACCGAAAACGGCTTGGGGGCTGGCCGCGTGAGTACTGTGACCGCCGACCAGCAGCCAGACCAGCATCCCGGTTGCAACCTGCCGCGTCCGCGTGAAAATCAGGCCGCCGCCGCACCGAACCGGCCCACGCAACAAGTATCGGACATCCCACATGCGACCGCCGACTTTATTGATTACCTGTCCGAGCATGCCGCACATCCTGCCGAAAAACAGCAACCGGGCCCGTCCCATAAGATTCTTTCGTTTCAGCGTGCCACACGGAGTCCGTGGCAAGGCGCGGCCCGCCGCTCCACCTCAAGTCACCGGATGGCGACCGGGTTGACGATCATCTGCACCGCGCCCCGTACCTTGGCCTGACCCAGCACGAAGAGAAACTCGAACGCTCCGTCGCGCACCAGCGCCCCGGTATTCATGGTTTCCAGCACATATATGCCGTTCTCTTTCAACAGCGTCACATGGCCCTGGAAGGGCCGCTCCGGATGCTGCGACGGGACCACATCCAGGCCCCAGGTGTCCGACCCCGCCGCAACCACATTGCTGCTTGCCAGGTACGCCGCGACCTCCTCGGATATGCCGGGGCCGCCCGATGCCCAGGCTTGCGGATCCGATTGCAGCTTCGCATCGGTCCATCCGGTGTGGAAAAGGACGACATCGCCCTCCCGAACGGGAGTCCCCTGGCGCTCGGCCGCCGCCTCCACGTCCTCGACACTGAAGTGGCGGCCGGCTTCCAGGTAATCCGCCCCGAAATGCCCGGCCATGTCCAGCACGATGCCGCGCGCAACGATGGGCGGCACTTTCTCGATACCGAGCCTGGTCAGACCGGTGATGTCCGAGAAATCCCTTGCCTGATTGCAGTTGTAATACTCCCCATCCATACCCAGGTGGCCGAGCCCGTCGAGTTGCGGCCCGATGCCGAGCCAGCCCGTGAAAATGTCGTCGTTGTAGGTCATCGACCCGAACGGCCGGGCGCCTTCCTGCTGGTTCGGCTGCACGACGGTGATCGACAGCCCCCGGGGCGGGAATGCCGGCGTGTCGGGACCGATAATGATGCCCAGACTGTAAACCTTGCCCGTCTTGATGAGCTGGGCGGCTTTCAGTACAGATGCGGCGGTGATCAGGTTGGCGTTACCGATCTCGTCATCGGCGCCCCAGCGCGACGGCTGGCACTCTTCCGCCGAAAATACCGGCATCGCCACGGCCGCCGCAACCATCCAAAACCAGCGCAGTGTCTTCATTCTTCCCTCCGTGGGTCCCGCGGTTTGCCATGCAGTTCGTGGCGCACGGGCGACGGCATGCGCACGATGCCATCGATCGACTCGGCTTTTTCGATGTTCGGGTGTGCGGAATACCGCCGTTCGAACTCGGACCGCGTCAGCTCGTCACCCGTCTTGAGCGAAGTGCCGGATTCCAGCCGCCAACTCTCCTTACCGCGATCCCCCTCCGCAATCTCCTGAGCCACTACTTCGGACATCGGTAGCTTCCCTCGCCAGTCAAATGGCATAGGCCGCGATTATGGCATATTGGTTGTCGAAGAAGCCTCGAACGGCCTGCATCGGATCAAACGGGGCGATACCGGAATGGAGACAGACCCATGGTGCCCGACTCACTGAAATGCAGCATCGCGGAAGCCCGCCTGGACCCCCGCAAAGTGGACGAGCTCCTCGCCCGGGTGCGCCGGGAGGTGGACGAGGGGCTGCTGTCCGGCGTTCAGGTAGCGCTGGCCCGCAACGGCGCCCTGGCGCTCCTCGAGAGCTTCGGGGACTTGCGCGACGACAGCCTGGTCTGCGTATTCTCGGCGAGCAAGGCCGTGACATCGGCTGCGGCCTGGATCCTGCTGCAGGAAGGCGGGCTGCGGGAAGACGAGATCGTCGCCGACATCATTCCCGAGTTCGCGAGCCACGGGAAGGATGCCGTGCGGGTACGGCAACTGTTCACCCACACGGCGGGTTTTCCGTCAGCGCCGTTTAAGGCCCTTGACTGGAACGACAGGGCGCGGCGGCGCGAGCGGTTTGCCCAATGGAGACTCAACTGGCCGCCGGGAAGCCGCTTCGAGTACCACCCGACGTCAAGCATGTGGGTGATCGCCGAGATCGTCGAACGCCGGTCCGGCCAGGACTTTCGCGAATTCGTACGCGAACGCATCGCCAGACCGCTGGGCCTCGACGACCTGCATCTCGGCCTGCCCGAGCGCGAGCAGCACCGCGCCGCTCGTTGCGAACACGCCGGCGAGGCGATGACCGACCAGGATTGGCGGGACCTTGGACTGCCGCCCCCGCCGGTCACCGAAGTCACCGAAGAGGCCATCCTGAATTTCAACCGCCTCGAAGTGCGCGCGGTGGGCGTTCCCGGCGGCGGCGCGTTCATGAGCGCCGCGGAGCTGGCCCTGTTCTACCAGGGCCTGCTGCACGGCGGATCGGGCGGCGAACGCATCTGGGAGGACGCCACGCTGCGCCGCGCGCAAACGGTGTTGAGCGGTGACTTCACCGACCTCATCGGCACGGTTGCCAATCGGGGTCTCGGCATCATCATCGCCGGGGACGAGAAACGCAGTTTCCGGGGCTTCGGCAAAACCAATTCCCCGCAGGCGTTCGGCCACAACGGCGCCGGCGGACAGATCGCCTGGGCCGACCCCGCCACGGGACTGTCCCTGGGCTACTGCACCCGCACGCACGACCGTCACGCCATACGGCAGGGCCGCCGCAGCGTCGCCATTTCAAGTATCGCCGCGGCTTGCGCGCATTAGCGCGTTCCGCACCGACCGACCAGGCAGCGCGACCCCGCGCGCCGGGGCGCAGACGCGCAGGGAACAACGCCCGGTTCCAGGACGAGAGCGATCTTCTTATTTTCGCACCTCGACTTCCTTGACCGTTAAATCGTGTAAATTCAACGGGTTGAAAATTGTCCCATGAGAGCGGGCTCGCTATCTGATTTCCCGCTCCGCCAGAGCAATTGCCTCGAACTCCTCTTCCGGCGCATTGGCCACCAGATGATGCCGGCTGTAGAAGAAGAAATAGCCGATCATGAGCAGATAGAAGACGGCGCTCCAGGTGGCCGCCTCCAGACTGGCCAGGAACGTCGAGATGAATGCCACGATGGATAGTACGAACGCGGTACCCGCGGTAATCGTGCCGCCGGGCGTACGGTAGGGCCGTTCCAGTTCCGGCTCCTTCCGGCGCAGGACGATGTGAGAGAGGGTCATGAGCGCATAGGAGATGGTGGCTCCGAAAACGGCCATCGTGAGCATCAGGTCCCCTTCGCCGGTCAGCGACAGGCAGAACCCGATCAAACCCGGCACGACCAGCGCCAGGACCGGCACCTTCTTCCGATTGGTGACCGACAGCGCACGGGGCAGGTATCCGGCCCTGGACAGGGCGAAGACCTGCCGGGAATAGGCATAGATGATCGAGAAGAAACTGGCGATGAGCCCGCTCAGGCCCACCCAGTTCACGAATGAAGCCGCCGCCGAATTCTCGCCGTAGACGGCCTTCAGGGCGCCGACCAGGGGCGCGCCGTGATCCTTCATGAAATCGGCGCCGGCGCCACCGGGCGCCAGTACCAGCACAAACGCGCCGAATACCAGAAGCACGAACATGGCGGTGATGATCCCGCGAGGCATGTCCCGAGCCGGGTCACCCGCTTCCTCCGCGGCCAGCGGCACGCCTTCCACCGCCAGAAACAGCCAGATGGCGAAGGGGAAGGCCGCCCAGACGCCGAGATAGCCCTCGGGCAGGAAGGCACTGGCTCCCGCGGCATTCTCATTGACGGCGATATCGAACAGGTTGGCGGCACTGAAATGCGGCAACATGCCGGCCACGAAAACGCCGATCGCCAGCACCGCCAGCAGGGTGATGGCGAACATGGCCTTCAACGCCTCACCGGCGCCCCAGAGGTGCACCCCGACGAAGACCAGGTAACTCCCCAGGTACACCATCCAGCCGTCGATGCCTACCAGGGCGTTGACGTAACCGCCGATGAAAACGGCGATGGCTGCCGGCGCCAGGGCGTATTCGAGCAGGATGGCCGTGCCGGTCAGGTACCCTCCCCAGGGCCCCAGGGCCCGGCGCGCGAAACTGTACCCGCCGCCGGCCGTCGGCAGCGATGCCGAAAGCTCCGCGAGGCTCAGCACCATGCACAGGTACATGGCGCCCATGATCGCCATGGCGATCAGCATGCCGCCGAAACCGCCATGGCCCAGGCCGAGGTTCCAGCCGGCGTAGTCTCCCGAGATCACGTAGGAGACGCCCAGGCCCGCCAGCAATACCCAGCCGGCGGCCCCCTTCCTGAGCTGGCGGGCGGCCAGATAGTCGCCGGAGACCGATTCGTACTCCACGCTGCGGCCGGGATTAGACGATGCCATGCCTTGCTCCTTTTCGTTGTTTCGTTCCCTGCGCGTGCGGCGCAACTTCCGGAACCGGGACCGGCCTCAAAGGTGCGGGCTGACCTGCCGCGCCGGTCCGTGCCGGCTGCGCAACCACCAGGCGCCATCCCGCCGGAAGGCCACCAGCGCGTCGAGGAACTCGACTTCCGGACCTTCGACGGGTTCGCCGAGCAACCGGTCGCGCAGGAGGTGCAGGGTGATGTCGTGGGTGATCAGGATATCCAGTTGCGGTTTCGCGACGGGCGTGGCGAGCTTTCCCGTCATCACCCTTAATACCAGCCGCGCCGCCAGGTCCGCCGGCGCCATGGCGTCCTCGGGGGCCGCGCCCTCGAACCAGGCCCGCAGATAGTCGGCCATGCCCCCCGCCTGCTGCATCGCCTGCCACATCTTCATCTGGTCGAGCACGTAGAACACACCGAGCCCCTCCACCGGCCGGCAGCGGGTGGCGCCGCCGCCCTGCGCACGATGGGCACCCAAGATCAACTCTGCGGTTTCCACGCAGCGCTCGGCGGGGCTGGCGTAGCCGCGCAGCGTCAGCGACTTGTCGAGCCTTGCGCCGAACCGTTCGCACAGTCCCCGCCCTGCATCGGTCAGCGGGTTCGACAGGTCGTGCATGTCCGCGTTGTACTCGCGCGCGGAGTGGCGCAGCAGTACGGCCGCATGGTCCACCCCGCCGGCGAATACCTTCTCGATCAGCTCGACGGAACCATCGCCCGCCTTGCTTGTCGCCACCGCGCTTTCCCGGGAGATGTCTGCCGTCATCGGACTCCGGATTCCTGTTCCGCTCAATCGCACCTTCCGATCATACTGTGATTGTCGCCTCGCACACGCGTCTCGCTGACATCGGCGGAACGCGGGCCCAGCCGTTGCCGGCTTGACGCACGACCACATTGACATTAGAATGACTACAAATACATTATCAAACATTGACATGGAAACGATTCAGGTAACCGCGCGATTCCCGGGCGAACTTGTCGCCGGCCTGGACAACGCCGCGAGGCAACTCAGCCGCAGCCGGGCCGAAATCCTCCGGCAGGCCGTGGAACGCTACCTGGAGGATTTCGACGACCTGTCCGTGGCCATCGAGCGCATGCGCGACCCGAACGATCCGGTTCTGGATTGGGAGCAGGTTCGGGATGGCCTACTCAATACGGATTAAGCGCAGCGCCCGGAAGGAACTGCTCAAGATAGCCCGGGTCGAGCGCCACAGGATCGTCGCGGCGATCGATGCGCTGGCTGAGAATCCCTACATCGGCTCCGCGCTCAAGGGCCAACTGCTGGGTTTGCGGCGCGTTCGCATTGGCGACTACCGCGTGGTGTATGAGATTCAGGACGAGCAACTGATCGTCCTGGTCATCGGCGTAGCACATCGGCGCGATGTTTACCGGCGCGGACAGACCTGATCACCGGCCGTTGCCGCTGCCCTGAAACCGCCATGCAGCGCCCCTCCTGGCGCCGACGCCTCCGCCGCGCCGGACTCGAACCGGCGTCACACGGCTTTCCGGCACCACCCGCGGCTATTCTCGCGGCTGCGAAACGCTAAACTATGCGCGATTTCACTGAACGGGCACCGCAATGGGACGACTTGACGACAAGGTGGCGGTAGTGACGGGCGCGGGCCGGGGCATCGGCCGGGAGATCGCGCTCACGATGGCACGGGAAGGCACGAGCATCGTCGTCAACGACCTCGGCGGGGCCGTGGCCATCGTGCAGCAACCGGCGGTCATCAAGCGATTCGACAAATCCGCTGGCCTCTGGACACTGGCGGAACTCGACCGGCTGGGCCCGGAACTCGTGGAAGCGCGCCGGGCCAATGTCGCGGCCGCCGGGCAATCCGGCGGCATCTCGCTCCGCTGACCGGCAGCGTCATGCTGGCCCGCATCGCTCACCAACTTTCGTCGCGAGGGCGTCGAGGCGCCGTCCTGCTGCTCGTCGCGTTTGCCGATACGGCATCCGCGCAACCCATCGAGATTCGGGCGGACCAGTTCGAAATGCTGCTGGACGAGCGCGTCACGACCTATACCGGCAATGTGTTCGCCACCCAGGGCAGCCGTGCCATCAGGGGCCAGGAACTAGTCGTCCACTTCAACGACGACAACGAAATCACCACCATGCGCGCGAGCGGGACACCCGCAACGCTGGCCGACGGCGCACAAGATTCCCCGATCACTGTTGCGGGCGAGACTCTCGATTACGATTTCGATGCGTCAGTCGTGCGGGCCGACGGCAATGGTGTCCTGAGCCGGGGCGGAGACACCATCTCCGCCGCAACCATCGTCTACGACCTCGACACGGAGCGAGCCCGGGCCATCGGCGACGATTCGCGCCGGGTTACCGTCCGGCTGGCTCCGGACAAGGACTCCACGCGGCCGGACTGACAGCTTCCCGAAGTCTTTCCGGGTTCCAGCCGGCGGACGTCGACCCGTTTGCAGCGCACTGTTCAGATTTCTTCCCGAATTCTCACGAAGCTTGCGAATCGTGGAATGCCCTTGGCGGTTTTGCCTCGATATCGATAGGTGACCGTCGCGCCCGCACGCGGCGGATCCCGTCTTTCGGCATCCGAGAACCCCGTGCCCAGCCTGAATCGATGCCCTGACTCGGTTTCCACGAGCAGCGATCCGAGCATTCCCTGAAACTTGCCGGAACCCGGCAGATGCGCGATTACGACTGCTTCGGCGTCCTGGTAGGGCTTGACCTTCAACAGGTCGTCCGAACGGCCCGCCTGATGCCGGGAATTCGCCCGGCGCAGCATGAGGCCTTCACCGCCCCGGGCTACGACACGCTCCAGTTCCGCCATCAACTCCTCGTGGCTCGTAACGCGAAACTGGCCAATCAATTCCAGGGACGGCGCATCGACTTCCTCAATCAACTCTTGCATGCGACGCAAGCGTTCATCGAAGGGTCCGGAATGTTCGGGCAGATCGAACACCATGTAGCGAACGCTGCGCCACGCCCGGTCATCGGGAACGTCGCGCCGGACGGTCCCCGACAATACTTCGAAGGCGCCCCGCCTATTCCACAACTCGCCATCGAGCGGTGTCGCGGGGAATCCCCGTAGAAACCAGGAAGGCGCGGCAACGCGGTTGCCCCGCCGTGAGTAAAGCGCCTCGCCGTCCCACAACGCACGAACGCCATCGAGCTTTTCGCTCACCCAGTACGCGGAGTGATCGATGCCCTCTTCGTAAATGTTTGCCAGCGCTACGAGGGGTGCTTTCGAATCGGCCGCAGCGGCAAACCAGCCTATAGCAAGGGCGGCAGCGAGTCTGATGAAACGGTCCACGACAGTGACTCCGGCATTCGCAACCACACCACACTAGAGGCCGGAGCCAAAGCCAAACTACGGACAATGTCCTCAAGACATCAAGGAACCGCCTGTCGCGGCGCGTGCGAGTTTACCCATACGGGCGAAGATTCCATCGAGAAGGTGCGAGGTCGCGACAACGGGGTGCGGGATCGGGTAACGACTCGCGGACGCAACAATTCCGCACGACGGTATACCACACCGCCCTTGACGACACGAAAGATACGATAAACGTTTTCTATATCGGCCAGCGGGTCTGCATCGAGTATCACCATGTCCGCGAGCTTGCCCGGCTCCACCGAACCCAGTGCATGCTCTTGCCCCACCATACGCGCCGCATTGATTGTCGCTATGCGCAGTACTTGCCGGGGCGACAACCCTGACTCGACCAGCAATCGCAATTCGAGTTGAGCTGTCAGGCCGTTCAGCAGGCCGGCACCGGAATTTCCCGTGTCCGACCCGGGTACGACGAGCAAACCAGCGTCAAACACCCTCTTTGTGTTCGCCCGCAAGACCGGGAGGCGCTTTTTCATATAGGAATGGTTATCCCACAGGGACTCCCATTCCCGCACCATCGCCGGGTTCATGCCCGTCTCGAATTCCGTATGCGCTACCAGTCCGCGCCGGTCAAACGCAGCGCCGCGCCTGGCCCAACCCGCAATGTCGCCAGCCGCTTCGAAGATCGAGTGCGTGGTCATGTAGACTGCCTGGTTCTTCTTCATCAATGCAATGAACTCATCGTCAACCGGGCCGGAAACGATGCCGTGAACGAGACCGTCGGCTCCCGCCCGGAGCGCCTCTTTGGCGTAACTCAAAATCGGCGCGTGCACGTAAGCCGTCAACCCTTGACGATGCGCCTCATCGATGACTGCGGTCATTACCGCGGTCTCAAGTACGGGCAGCCCCGCCTTGATGGCATACGTGACCGGACTGTAGACGAGTTTCACCGCGTCGACCCGGGCCGCCGCGAGCTCGCGCACCGCGGTCCGTGCGAGATCCGGCGTCCCCGGCTCGTAAGCGCCGGCCACATGCCCACCCGCGGCACTGAATTGTTTGCCGACACCGAAGAAATGCGGATAGGGCGCGGCGGGTTCCGCAGACAGGCGCTTGAGTTCAGCAAACGCTTCCAGATCGTTGATGCCTGGTGAGAAGGCGAGCGTAATACCCCAGCCGAGAAGATTCGCCAGATGCCGGCGGCGGTTCGACGTACTTTCGCCAAAGCCGAAGCTCCCCCGCGCCAGGTGATTGTGCATGTCGGCCAGGCCCGGAATGACGAACTTGCCCGTCGCGTCAATGATCTCGGCGCCCCCCGGGATATCGGTGTCATCCGTTGTTCCAACCTGATCGATATGGCTTCCCGCAATGACGACCACCGCGTCCCGGAGCGGCGGACGAGGCGTGCCATCGATCAGCGTGGCGCCTGCGATCACTTTTGTGCCTCTTGGTCCCAGCGTTTCTCGAGCGCTGCCGGGAGCCGCGGTCGAGGCCAGGGAGAAGCAAATCAAGTAGACGATCAGCCGTGGCATTTGCATATTGCCCCTCGTTCGAAACGCTTCATGAGTCGTCCGAAAGACTTTGCGCTTTTCTTCCGGCCGGCGGCTCCATCCCGGCAATGGGAACGGAGCCGCACCTTGCGCATGGTAGCCTATCCCGCGTTACCGGAACGCCACGCCTCCGCCGGAAGCGGCCCGCAATGGCCTGCCCTCCTGTTCACGACGGGAACCGAATCTGTCATATTGCACGCCGAATACGGGTATTCGGTTCAGCAGCGTGCTGTCGCCCTGGACCGACAAGGAGTCTGTTAATGAGATCGGCACCTCAACTCTCCAGGTGGGCAGCCCTCGTCGTCGGCTCAATACTCTCGTCCGCCGTCTTCTCGGCGGAGGTTGGCGATGCCGCTCCGGACTTCCGTCTTGCCGGCAGCGACGGACACACACATGCACTGGCCGACTACCGCGGCCGTCATGTCGTACTGGCGTTTTTTCCCAAAGCATTCACCGGCGGCTGAACCATGCAGTGCAAGGCGCTGCGTGACAGCGCCTTGGAGATCGACAACTACGATGTCGCGTATTTCATGGTGAGCGTCGACTCGCTGGAGACCAATACCGCGTTCGCCGAGCGGAACCGGGCCAATTTTCCCGTACTGGCCGATGCCGACCGCACGGTTTCCGAGGCTTACGGCGTCCTGTCCGAACGTGGCTTTGCGAATCGGTGGACCTACTTTATCGACCCGGCCGGTACGATCGTGCGGGTCGACCGGAACGTCGACCCGCGTACTGCCGGAGCAGACCTCGTGGAGCACCTCGATGAACTGGAGGTACCGCGAATCGACGGCTCGGAAGTCACCAAAGGTTAAGAGGGTCGGGCGACCGCCGTCGGGCGGGGAATCGCCGAACCGATCTTGGACGGGGGCTGCCGCCGGCTCGACCTGGCCCCGTTTTCCTTTGCGCGCATAGCGCGCCCCCATGGCGGAAGATACGGTGTACTGACTGTCAGCAAGCATTGGGCAGATTAGAATCCAGACGCGCAAGACTTGTGGTTTTGAGGATTTAACCCATGAAAACGAGTGAAAGGGTCGTATTGGTTACCGGAGCCGCCGGCGGCATCGGCCTGGCATGTGCCGAAGCCTTTGCCGACGACGGCTATCGGATCATGCTCGTCGACATCAAGGACTCGGTGGCGGATGCAGCACGAGTCTTGTCGGAGACGTCCGGCGCGCAAACGGCCGCAGTCGTCGCCGATCTGAGCGACAGCGATCAAACTCGTGAACTGATCGAAAAAACAGTTTCGGTATTCGGGCGAATCGACGTACTGGTCAACAACGCGGGCATCATTGTCACGGGAGACATTCTCGAGCTCGACGAGGCGGACTTTGACAAGGTGCTCGACGTCAACCTGAAAGCTTATTTCATCCTGGGACAGGCCGCCGCCAGACAGATGATCAGGCAGCGTACGCCGGGAAATATCATAAATATGTCTTCAGTCAACGCGTTGCTGGCCATTCCGAATCAACTCGCTTATACAGTCAGCAAGGGCGGGGTCAATCAACTTACCCGTGCGATGTCGATCGCCCTCGCCCCTCATGACATTCGCGTCAACGCCATTGGACCGGGCTCCATCCAGACCGATGTGC
This sequence comes from Candidatus Azophilus sp., assembly GCA_965220425.1. Lineage (GTDB taxonomy): Bacteria > Pseudomonadota > Gammaproteobacteria > Pseudomonadales > Azotimanducaceae > Azophilus. Next base: position 3,986,054 of record OZ244830.1, read on the forward strand.
TCAAAGCGGTGATGACGGATGAGGAAAAACGCACAGCCATCCTGGCGCGCACTCCGATCGGCCGTATCGGACAGCCACGTGAAGTGGCAAGCGTAGCGGTTTTCCTGGCCAGCGACGCCGCGTCCTATGTGACGGGACAGACCATTTATCCCGACGGCGGCCGATTGGTTCTGAATTACACCGTGCCCGTGGAGGAAGGCGCGTAGCGCGACGGTGAGGACGTACAGGCACTCGATCGCCGGCTCGCACGCACGCATGCGTTTACCGGCTTGTCAATAATGCATGACTTTGACAGCAGCGCGTCGCCGATGTTCATAGTGGCGACGAAAACGAGCCCGATGTCTCAAAAGTAGTAAACCCACCGGGCGAAAAGAGTACTCGCGCCACCCCTGGTAACGGCATCGCCCGCAAGCGGTACGCCTCCGAACTCCTTGCCGGCGCCGCCGAGCGATTCAAGCCAGCCCACCTGTATTCTCTGGTGCTCTCCCGGTTCGTAGGTCAGGGAGGTCTGCAGCAGCGCACTGCCGTCCTGCAGGTTGCCGATCAGGGCAAACGACTGAATCCATAGCGGGCGCCATTCAAGGTTGCCGCCCACGGCCGCGTAGTTCCGCATCACGTTGAATACCTCTCCGCGTCGGAGGCGCGCCAGCAGTTCAGCGGAGAGCCCGAGCGGCGTTTCCGGCATACTGTGCACGCCGAATCCGTTGTGAAAATATTCCGCGAAAACATAGGCATTTCGCTCGAAAACCAGCAGACTGTAGTCGATGTTGACGATGCTGGACAATTTCCATCCGGACCCATGTACACGGGTAGCCACCACATCGGCGCGGGCAAGCGCACCCCCAATGGGAAAGCGTGCCCCGATTCCCAGCACGTCATCGCGGTAATGCCTCGCCGCCACGAGTTCCAGTTCTCCCTGGCCAATGAAACCATGCCATTTCATGGCCGTACTCGACGAATCCCAGTTGAGCTCGCCACTGTCGTCTTTACGTCCAACCACCAGAAACTTGACATCGCTGCCGTTTGCAAACAAATGCTCTATCAACAACAAGTCGTCCCCTGCCTTGTAGTCGCGATCTACCGTAGTCGGTGCAAATGGACTGAACAGCCCCATCGGCTGAAACACCATTCCATTGCCCCAACTCACCGCTTGCCTGCCCAGGGTCGCCGACCAGTCGCCCTGCCGGTAACGAACCGCCAGCCGGTCGAAGCGGTGCCAGGTTCGGCGGCGGGAACCGTCTTCGATCTCCCAGCTCAGATCGAACGCACGGCCCTCGTCCCCTGCCGGAGTCTGATCGAGCGTCGCTCCCGGTGCATTGAGAAAAGCGAACGAATCGCCTCCGACCATGGTGACGGAATGATCGACGATGAACTCGAACGGCCCCGCGTTTTCTCGAAACATGAGCCTGAGGTCGAGGTTGGCATCCAGTGCGGGGGACTCGTCCAGAATCCGTTGCACGTCGTGCCCCGGCAGCGCGGCAACGGTCGCAAACGCCTTGATACGCGCATCGAATTCCAGCGCGGCGACGGGCTGCGCCGCCAACAGCGCGCAGAACGCTGCCGACGGCAATATGGTCGCTTTCGCCCGGATGCGCTTGCGAGTACGTGTTTTCACTGCCACCAGGCCATCAGGCAGCAACATGAAATCCGGCCCGGCCTTATCCACTCGTGCGCAGGAATCATCCGATGCCGGTAGGCGGCCGGCGGCTCACACGCCGTCAGCGCCCGAGTCCTCGACAATGGCGCCGTCCCTCAGATTTACCCTGCGATGAGCGTACTTCATGACCATGGGATCGTGGGTGGCCGTCAGTACGGAGACGCCCCGCTCCTCGTTGAGTCGTCGCAACAACCGCAACAGGTCCTCGGTGGTGGCGGAGTCGAGATTGGCGCTCGGTTCGTCGGCGAGCAGCAGCACCGGGTCGGTGACGATGGCGCGGGCGATTGCCACCCGCTGTTGCTGGCCGGCGGACAGTTCGCCGGGACGGCGGTGCGCGAGATCCGCCATGTCAAGCGCAGCCAGCGTGGCCCCGGCTCGCTCTGCGCGCTCGGCGGGCGCGACACCCTGCAATTGCATGATGAACTCGACGTTTTCCTGGGCCGAGAGCACCGGTATCAGGTTGTAGGATTGAAAGACGAAGCCCATCTTGGCGAGACGCAGGTCTGACAACTGGGTCTCGTTGAGGTCGTTCAGCGCTACGCCGTCCACCATGACCGTTCCCGAATCCGGCCGGTCCAGCCCACCCAGTATATTCAGCAGGGTCGACTTGCCGGAGCCGGAAGGGCCCGCAAGGCTCACGAAATCCCCCCGCGAAAATGTAAAGTCCACGCCGCGCAGTGCATGCACGGGCACCGATTCCTCCTGGTAGGTACGGGTTATGCCCGAACAGAGGGCAACTGCGTCGTTGTTCATCGCCTGAGCGCCTCCAATGGTTTTATCCTGACAACGCGCATGGCCGGGTACAGGCTTGCGACCACACCCAGAAAAACGCTCATCACTCCAATCAACACAATATCGTCCGCAAGCGGAACCGGCACCAGCTTGCCGCGCATGCCGAAGGCTTCGATGCCCTCGGCCCACTGCGTCAGGTCGATGCCATCGCCCATGGCAAGCACCGCCAGCCACCCCGCCGTGATTCCCACTGCCACACCGATGAGCATCAACACGCTCGACTCCAGCACGACCTGCGCTACGACGCCCCGGGGACGCATCCCCAGCGCCCGCAGCATGCCCAGTTCGCGGACCCGCTCCATGACCGAAGTGATCAGCGTGTTCACCAGCCCGAACACCAGCGCGCCCATCATGATGAAATACCAGATGAAAAAGGCCGAATCGGCGAAGACGAACATGGCCGCCGCCTGGGGTTCCAGTTCCTGCCAGTTGAGTACGTCGAGTCCCGTGAAGAATTCCACGAGGCTTGCCTTGAGCTGAAAAAGTACGGGCTCCCGACGCAGCCTGATGGATATCTCCGTGTACACATCGGCGCCGACCATCTTCTGCAACCTGTCCACGCCGGTGAATACGAACAATTTCTCGAGTCCGGTGCCGTCGGCATCGTAGAGCCCGGCAATGCGGAAGCCGGATTCGCGATTCAGACCGTCAGCGCCCTGGGTAATGATGACCAGGCGCCGTCCCGCACCCGTCTCGAGCTGGTCCGCCAGCGCCCGGCCGACCAGGATGCGGCCGTCGGACGCATCGGCCAGACGCTCGCCCTCGACCGCCACGCTGCCGATGAACGAAATGTGTTCCTGTTCCGGGTCGATGCCGACAAACTGCACGCCCCGGGTGCCGCGCTCGCTCATGATGACCGCCGGCACCCGCACCCGGGCGGCCCACCCGGCCAGCGCCTCTTCGTCCACGTCCGGACGCCAGTTCTCCGCCAGTGCGAAGCTCTTCTGGATATTGGGATCGTCCAGATAGCCGGGAGCCAGTATCTTCACATGGCCGGTGAGATTGGCTACCGCCGCGTCGGCCATGTCGTACTGAAACCCGCGGATGAGCGAACTCGTGCAGACAACCGCCCCCACGGCCACGACGATCGCGGCCAGCAACATGCCGTTGCGCCGCTTGTGACGGAGGATGTTGCGCACCGATAGCTGGAACAGGAGTCTCAAAGGCATCGGATCTATTCCTGGACTCTCAAGGCTTCGACGCAGCGCAGCCGCCAGAGCCGTAAAGAGGGGACGAGCAGCGCCAGTTGCGTTCCCGCAAAAAGGGCAACGCCCGAAACCCAGGCCGCTTCGCGGCTGAAATGCGGATACAGGCGGTCGGGCATGTGCATGGAGGCAAGCAGTTCGTCGGCATCGAGCGGCAGCGGCATGCCCCAGATCCCCAGGGGCACGATCATCGCGGCGCAGACCCCAAGCGCGATAGCCATGCCCAGCGCCCAGAGCCACGCGGCTTCCACCTGCAGCCCGAACAGGATCCTGCCGGGACGCATGCCGATGGCCTTCAACATGCCGAACTCCTGGGTGCGTTCGAATATCGTCATCATGAAAGCGTTGACGACGCTGAAAATGACGATGACGGAGATGACCGCAAAGAAAAGCCAGGTTCCGGCCAGCTTGAGGCCGATGAACTGCTCGGCATCGGGCATCAGATCCTTCCAGTCCAGGGTCTTCCAATCGCCGGCCGCAACGGCTACGCGGCGCGCGAGCTCGAGGCTGTCCTGTACGCGGTCGGTAACGACCACGAGGGCGTGCGCTTCGTCCGGCTCGAGGTTCCAGGCTTCCCGGAAATCCGCCAGTGAGATCTGCACGAACGACCGGTCGACCGCGACCGTTCCGGTCTGGAAGATACCAACGACTTCCGCGGCCAGAGCCGCCACACCCCCTTCCTTCGCCGTACCGAGAACAACGAGTTCTTCCCCAACGGACACGCCGAGGTTCCTTGCCAGTACCGAGCCGATGAACGCTTCGCCGGAAGCAACCAGATAGCGCCCGTCGCGAACCGCAACCGGTATCGTCGACCACTCGGCTTCCCGACTTGCCTCGACGCCCATCACAAGGGCGGCGAAGCTGCGCTCTTCCGTGGATACCAGCGCCGTGGCCTGTCCGCGCAGGGTGGCATTGGCGACGCCCGGCAAACTCTCGATACGCGCGCGCATTTCCATAGCGTCTTCGAGCACATTCTCCAGGCGGGGGTTGTCCTCGTACTCGGGATGCTGAACCTGGACGTGACCGACCATCATGCGGGCGCCGTTGTCGATCATCAGGGTGAAGGTGCCGCCCTGCAGCGACTGGGCGATGATCAGCATCCAGGCGGCGAAGCCGACCCCGCCCGCCATGAGCCAGGTGCGGCGCCGGTTCCGCCACAGGTTGCGCCATGCCACGGCAGCCGTGCCGAGGGCGCCGATGCGGTCCCCCAACGCGGCGCGCCGCGCAGAAATGGTTGCTTCAGCCATGGCTCCGACCCCGTTGTTCCTTCAATCCGCCGGATACTGAATTCATTCTTCCGCCCGCAGGGCCGTGACCGGTTGCAGCCTGCGGATGCGCAGCGACGGAATCAGCGCCGCAATCTGGGTGCCGACGAACATGACCGCGGGGGCTACCCCGAGCCCGATCGTCGTCGTCTTCGTATACAGCCGGTCGGGAACGTACATCGACTCGGCCAGGGAACTCATCTCCTCGCCCAGATACAGGCCGTTGATCTGAAGCCAGATAACAGCCGGCAGAACCAGCACCAGACCCATGGCGACGCCGAGCACCCAGACGAAGGTGGCCTCGATCTGAACCATCAGCACGATCCTGCCCGGACGCATGCCGATCGCCCGCAACATGCCGAATTCACGAGTACGCTCGAACACCGTCATGATGAAGGAGTTCACGACGCTGAAGATGACGACGATGGTGATGAAGCCATAGATAAAATAGCCGCCGATCCGGTCGAGTTCAATGCCCTGCTTCACGTCCGGCAGCACCTCGTCCCAGTTCCTGGCCGTCAGCGGCTCCGGCAACCAGCCGTTCAGGTCGCGGGCCAGCCGCCCGCTTTCGGTCATTCGCCCGGCCCTGATCGCAAGCGTATGCGCCTCGTCGCCCAAGCCGAAGGCATCCTGCACAGTCGCGAGCGGCGCCGCGACCATGGCCCGGTCGAGGTCCGGAATTCCGGTTCGGAACACACCCACCACATTCAGCGCCAACGCGGCGACACCGCCTTCCCTGCCCGTTCCGAGCAGGACTATTTCACCCCCAACGCCCACGTCGAGGTTGCTTGCCAGGATTTCCCCCACCATGACATCCTCACCGCCCGCTATGGTCCGTCCCTCGGCGACCCGGTCGAAGAATCGAACCGTTCGGCGTTCCCGCTCCGGGTCGACACCGAGAACCCGGGCGCCGAAGGCGCGCTCTTCCGCGGAGACCAGGGCAAAGGCTTCGACCCTCGGCGCGACCGATTCGATCCCGGGCAGCCGCTCGAGCCGCCTCACCAGCGGCGTTACGGCTTCCACGGTCTGCTCGAAGCGCGTGTCTTCCACATAGTCGCGATTCTGGATCTGCAGATGGCCGCTCAGGAGCGCGGTCGCGTTGTCGATCATCTGGACGTAGGCGCCCTGTTGAAACGACATCGCGAATACGATCAGGACGACGGCGAATGCAATGCCCCCGGCGGTCAGCCAGGTACGGCGGCCGTTGCGCCACAGGTTGCGCCAGGCGACCGCGGGCAGCAGGGGTCGGCCGGCACGCACGTCGCGGCGGCCGGCCGGTGCGGCGGCCTCAGCCACCGCGCCTGCCACCGCTTTCCTGAGCCGCACCGCTTTGCAGGGTAAAGGTGGTGAACAGGCGATCCTCAAGCGAAAGGTCGAAATCCACCCTGAGGTACTCCACTTCGGTGTAGTGGTCGGATTCATCCAGTTTCGACATACGCATGCGGGTCGGCATCGTGCGCCCACCGAAATCCCTGATCTCAAGGGTTTCCATGCGTTTCAACGGCTTAAGATCCTGATCGTAGAAAGTTTGTAACAACAACACGCTGTCGTCGCGCACCACCCACTCTTCCTTGCCCCAGACGACGGGGGCCGAGTCGAACGGCACCGCCTCGATGGTGTAGACGGCATGACCATCTTCTGCCCCAACCTCGGCAACGGCAAGCGAGTAGTGATGCAACAGGTTATCGCTGCGCGACAGGTCGTTGTAAGAGAAGTCGGACCCAGCCCAGCTTTGCGACATCAGGCTGAACGGAAGCCTGATAACGCGGTTGAGCTTTGGCGTGTAAGTCCACATTTTTTCGCTATTTTTTAAAATCGCATTGCCGGCATCTTTGGCGGGCGCCGTGAAGCGGATCAGCGCATCCGCTCGGCCACGCGTCCAGGCGACCAGGGACGATGTGCGCTGCCAGTCCGGCCGGTGGATCAACATGCGCAACTCGGCGTAGGACGTCGCGCTGCGGGTGTTGTCGATTGCCGCCGCAACCAGTTCGTAAGGGTCCGGCGTACCGGCTGCCCCACCCGCAACGCCACCGGCGAGGAAACAGGCCGCGCCGGCACGGACGAGTCGGTGGACCAGGGGGAATCGCATTGATATCACCATGTAGCCAAGTTACTCGACAAATTGTACGCATTCACCTGACGGGCCGCATTTCGGCGGAACTATCCGCGGCCCTTTACGGCCAAACCACCGACTCGACAACGAGCTTCCCAACGTAAATGTTCAGAGAGTGCGCAGCAAGAAAATCGCGCTCAGGAGATGTCGTTATGCTCACAATTTCCATGGAATCCCCTGTGCGGCTGGAGTATATTACCCTTCCCATGATTTTCATGGGATGCCACTCTGCATTCGCCTTCTCAGGCAAGAGAATACTCCCTCCACCAGAAACGCCGGATACGCCACCGGCAACGCACTTATCACTGTGACCGGGCTGGGCAATTGTGCGCGACGGGCGTGCGGTCCCCGCATCGCGGCCGGTACCCTTAGAGGCGATTCAAAAATGCAGGTGTCGCCCCGCGCGAAGCGTAATCCATTGACGCGGCGCATTATGTTGGCGGCCCTGTTGGTTAGCTGCGCGCCACTTGCCGCCGCCCAGACCGTGACCGTCTCCGAGCCCGGGTTCAACGACGGCAATTTTCGAATTTACGTTTCCAACGTCCGCGACAGCGGATTTCGTGCCTACATGAGCGCGGCGGGCGAGGACCGGGAGGAAGGCAAGAACCCCGTCCATTTCTTCGGCACTACCGTGTCCTGCGACCCGTTTGACTGGCCCGCGGGAGAAACCACCTTTTCGATGGATGTCTATACGCTGCCCGACCCGGCGATATTCCATTGTCCGATCGATTCGTGCGCGCCATGCCCAGGATTCAAGGAATCCCCAAACGCCACGCGGGAAGTATCCAAGAAGTGGTGCCTGTCGATGCCGGAGGAGACGTTTACCGATGGTGCGTGCCAGGGCACGGGAACCGGGACCGGCACGGGAACGGGAACCGGCACGGGAACGGGAACCGGCACGGGAACGGGAACCGGCACGGGAACGGGAACCGGCACGGGAACCGGCACGGGAACCGGCACGGGAACCGGCACGGGAACCGGCACGGGAACCGGCACAGGAACCGGCACGGGAACCGGCACAGGAACCGGCACAGGAACCGGCACAGGAACCGGGACCGGTGGCGGCGGCGGTGGCGGCGGCGGTGGCGGCGGAAGAGACCCCTGGGTCACCATTGCCGACGCCACAATCGACGAGGACGCGGGTGAGGCTCGCTTTGAGGTATCCCTCAATACCAACAGCCGCTACGACATTTCCATGGACTACACGACGGCTGACGGAACCGCGGTGGCGGGGTCCGACTACGAGGCGACGAGCGGGACGCTGACCATCCCCAATGGTGAATTCGGCGGCACCATCGTCGTACCGATCATCGACGACACCGACGACGAACCCGACGAGTTGTTCACGATTACCTTGAGCAACCCCGTAAGAGGGAGAATCGCAACCGGGGAGGCCACCGGTACGATCATCGACGATGACGAGCCTCTCCCGCCGGGAGCCCCCAGTCTGAGCATCGACGACGTTACTGTCGCCGAAGATGACGGCGTAGCCCAGTTTACCGTAACACTGAGCCACACCTTCGAGCAGACGGTTTCGGTCGACTACGCTACAGTCAGCCACAGCGCGGAAGCCGGCGCCGACTATACGCACACGTTCGGCAATCTCACCATCGATGCAGGTTCCCTGACCGGCACGATTTCCATTCCGATCCTCGATGACTCGCTTGACGAAGCCGACGAGACATTCACCGTCATGTTGAGTAATGCGGTCAATGCAACGATTTCCGACGCGGACGGCCTGGGCGCCATTACCGACGATGACGAGCTGCCGGGAGACAGCCCCAGTCTCGGCATCAATGACGTGTCGGTTGCCGAAGACGGCGGTAGCGCCCTGTTCACCGTTACGCTCAGCGACACCTACGATGCGGCGGTAACCGTCGACTACGCCACAAGCGACGGCACGGCCGAAGCGGGCAGCGACTACACCGCTGCCTCCGGCACGCTCACCATCGATGCGGGTTCCCGTACGGATTCCCTGACCGGCACGATTTCCATTCCTACCGTCTCCGTTACGGTGCTTGACGACGAACTCGACGAACCTGACGAATCGTTCGCCGTCACCCTCAGCCAGGCGACCAATGCAACGATTGCCGACGCGGAAGGCCTCGGCACGATCACCGACAACGACGAGCCCCCCAGCCTGGGCATCGATGACGTGTCCGTCGCCGAGGATGGCGGTAGCGCCCTGTTCACCGTTACGCTCAGCGATACCTACGATGCGGCGGTGACCGTCGACTACGCCACAAGCGACGGCACGGCCGAAGCGGGCAGCGACTACACCGCTGCCTCCGGCACGCTCACCATCGATGCGGGTTCCCGTACGGCTACCGTCTCCGTTACGGTGCTTGACGACGAACTCGACGAACCTGACGAATCGTTCACCGTCACCCTCAGCCAGGCGACCAACGCAACGATTGCCGACGCGGAAGGCCAGGGCACGATCACCGACAACGACGAGCCCCCCAGTCTCGGCATCAATGACGTGTCCGTCGCCGAAGACGGTGGTAGCGCCCTGTTCACCGTTACGCTCAGCGACACCTACGATGCGGCGGTAACCGTCGACTACGCCACAAACGACGGCACCGCCGAAGCGGGCAGCGACTACACCGCCGCCTCCGGCACGCTCACCATCGATGCGGGTTCCCGTACGGCTACCGTCTCCGTTACGGTGCTTGACGACGAACTCGACGAACCTGACGAATCGTTCACCGTCACCCTCAGCCAGGCGACCAACGCAACGATTGCCGACGCGGAAGGCCAGGGCACGATCACCGACAACGACGAGCCCCCCAGTCTCGGCATCAATGACGTGTCCGTCGCCGAAGACGGTGGTAGCGCCCTGTTCACCGTTACGCTCAGCGACACCTACGATGCGGCGGTAACCGTCGACTACGCCACAAACGACGGCACCGCCGAAGCGGGCAGCGACTACACCGCCGCCTCCGGCACGCTCACCATCGATGCGGGTTCCCGTACGGCTACCGTCTCCGTTACGGTGCTTGACGACGAACTCGACGAACCTGACGAATCGTTCACCGTCACCCTCAGCCAGGCGACCAACGCAACGATTGCCGACGCGGAAGGCATGGGCACGATCATCGACAACGACGAGCCCCCCAGTCTCGGCATCGATGACGTGTCCGTCGCCGAAGACGGCGGTAGCGTCCTGTTCACCGTTACGCTCAGCGATACCTACGATGCGGCGGTGACCGTCGACTACGCCACAAGCGACGGCACCGCCGAAGCGGGCAGCGACTACACCGCTGCCTCCGGCACGCTCACCATCGATGCGGGTTCCCGTACGGCTACCGTCTCCGTTACGGTGCTTGACGACGAACTCGACGAACCTGACGAATCGTTCACCGTCACCCTCAGCCAGGCGACCAACGCAACGATTGCCGACGCGGAAGGCATGGGCACGATCATCGACAACGATGAGCCCCCCAGCCTGGGCATCGATGACGTGTCCGTCGCCGAGGATGGCGGTAGCGCCCTGTTCACCGTTACGCTCAGCGATACCTACGATGCGGCGGTAACCGTCGACTACGCCACAAGCGACGGCACCGCCGAGGCGGGCAGCGACTACACCGCTGCCTCCGGCACGCTCACCATCGATGCGGGTTCCCGTACGGCTACCGTCTCCGTTACGGTGCTTGACGACGAACTCGACGAACCTGACGAATCGTTCACCGTCACCCTCAGCCAGGCGACCAACGCAACGATTGCCGACGCGGAAGGCCAGGGCACGATCACCGACAACGACGAGCCCCCCAGTCTCGGCATCAATGACGTGTCCGTCGCCGAAGACGGTGGTAGCGCCCTGTTCACCGTTACGCTCAGCGACACCTACGATGCGGCGGTAACCGTCGACTACGCCACAAACGACGGCACCGCCGAAGCGGGCAGCGACTACACCGCCGCCTCCGGCACGCTCACCATCGATGCGGGTTCCCGTACGGCTACCGTCTCCGTTACGGTGCTTGACGACGAACTCGACGAACCTGACGAATCGTTCACCGTCACCCTCAGCCAGGCGACCAACGCAACGATTGCCGACGCGGAAGGCATGGGCACGATCATCGACAACGATGAGCCCCCCAGTCTCGGCATCGATGACGTGTCCGTCGCCGAAGACGGCGGTAGCGTCCTGTTCACCGTTACGCTCAGCGATACCTACGATGCGGCGGTGACCGTCGACTACGCCACAAGCGACGGCACCGCCGAAGCGGGCAGCGACTACACCGCTGCCTCCGGCACGCTCACCATCGATGCGGGTTCCCGTACGGCTACCGTCTCCGTTACGGTGCTTGACGACGAACTCGACGAACCTGACGAATCGTTCACCGTCACCCTCAGCCAGGCGACCAATGCAACGATTGCCGACGCGGAAGGCCTCGGCACGATCACCGACAACGACGAACCGCCCGGCAGCGGCGTAGTCGGCGTTGCGAAACAGGCCGTCGACACGCTGATTACGGATACGGGAAGGGTTCGTTCCGTCATCAGGATCCATATCGCCAACGTCGGCGATGGCGATGCCCATCGAGTCCAGGTTTCCGACGACCTCGGGCAAGCGTTTCCCGCCCCCGCCGTCGTGTCCATCGTGAATGCACCGAGTTCGGCTGGTACGCCCCTGTCGTTGAATCCCGCCTACGACGGCATCGAAACCACCGACCTGCTGGCCGGTACCGACTCGCTCGAGGCCGGTGCTTCGGCAACCATTGAATTTACCATCGAAGTTTTCCTGAACGGCGCAGCGGGACCATTCCAGAACCAGGCAATGGCATCCTCCGAAGACGATGCCGGTCTAACTACGGAAGACCTGTCCGACAACGGTGAGAACCCGGACCCCGACGGCGACGGCGATCCATCCGGGCCCGGCGAAGACGACCCCACTCCGGTCGAGTTTCCAGCCGCGCTGCGGGGAACCGTATTCGCCGACCTCGATGTGGACGGCATGCAGGACGCCGATGAAGCGGGATTGGCGGGTTGGCAGGTCGAAGCCATGCCAGCCGAGGATGATTCAGTCTCGAGAACAACCACGGACAGTGCCGGCGGCTACATGCTGGTCTCCGTCGACCCGGGCGAAGTGACCGTGCGTTTCCGTCATCCGGAATCCGGAGCGGTGTGGGGCCAGGAAACAGCCACGACAGCCTTGCACAGCCTGACCACCGTCGACCATGGCGTTGTTCCCGGTGGCCGGGTGTACGACAGCGAATCGAGAGAAACCATCGTCGGCGCGGTATTGGCGCTCGCCGGCAACTCCGGCCGACACCTTCCCGCCGGGTGCCTGCTCGACGGTCAGCAGTTGCAGCGCACGGGCAGTGACGGCGCCTATCGATTCGACATTGTCCACGGCGCTCATGGGGACTGCCCCACGGGCTCGTCCACCTACAAGGTCGAACTCGCGGAGGTGCCCGAGGGATACAATGCACCGCCGTCCCTCCTGATCCCCCCGGCCGGCGATGCGCTGATGGTGTCTACCTGTCCGGGAGACCCCGATCCGGACGAACCCTGTGTCGTGTACTCCGAAGCGGAGCCACCCGCGGATGCGGCCATCGCCGACTACTACCTCGCCTGGATTGTGGCAGACGGCGAAGGTACGGTGGTGCACAACCACGTGCCGCTCGATCCGGTTTCAGTAGTGGCGCCTGATCGCCTGGTCACCGTGTCAAAACGGGCAACGGTACGTAACGCAAACCTCGGCGACCTCGTGGGATACAACATCCAGGTCGCCAATCCCACCCCGTTCACCGTCCGCAACCTGGAACTGGTGGACGACATTCCGGCCGGATTCGCCTTCGCCGAGGAAACGGCATCCATGCAGAGGCCGGGCCCCGATGGAACGATGGGTACGGGCGACGATCTGAGCATGGCGCTCGCGACGAGCGGAACGGATCCGATCGTCTTCGCGCCTTTTGATATTCCTGCCGGCGCCGTGATCAGCCTCCGTTACATGACGCGTGTTACCACCGGGGCTTCGCCAGGGCAGCATGTGAACAGGGTGAAACCTTTCGTTGCGGGGAAACTTGTCGGTAACGAGGCGACCGCCAGCGTTGAAGTGCTCAGCGATCCGATCTTTGAGAAAACAACCGTAATAGGCAAGGTCTTCGACGACCGGAACAGCGATGGATGGCAGGACCCCGGCGAACGGGGTATACCGGGAGTCCGGCTGGCTACCGTCAGCGGCCTGATCGTGGAAACCGACGCGCACGGTCGCTACCACCTCGCCGACATGGATGCCGGCAACGCGGCGCGAGGCCGCAACTTCATAATCAAACTCGATCCGACGACCTTACCGGGCGAAACCGTTATAACGAGCGAGAACCCGCGCGTGATCCGGTTGACTCAGGCACTGATGTCCAAGGTGAATTTCGCGGTCAAGTTGCCTTCGCAACAACCCCTCGTCGAGCAGCGTCCCGGCGGTAACAAACTGATCCGGGAAGTCCGCCTACATCGCTTCGAACGCATTGAACCAGTACGCTTCGCGTCTGGACAATCCGGCATTCTGCCGAGCTATGTCGATCGGTTGCACACCCTGCTGGCAGCGTATCGCGGCAAGCCGAACCTGCGCGTACGGTTCTCGGGCCACACCGACAGTCAGCCCCTGGGCCCGAAAGCGCAGGTTGTCTACGGCGACAATCAGGGCCTTTCGGAAGCCCGGGCGCGACAGGTGGCCGAGCTCGTCGCTGCGGAACTGGGCCTGCCTGACGACATGATTGAGACCGCCGGACACGCCGAACGCATGCCCGTGGCATCCAACCGAACGGCCGAGGGCATGGCATTGAATCGCCGGGTGGAAACGGAGTTGATCTACGACGACTATGCGGAAGAAGAACGCATCCTCAGTGAGGCGCCGCCCGGTGAGGCGCAATCCGACGAGGCGCGACCCCGTCAGTTGCAGAGCGGCAAGGCACAACCCGACGAACCGCCACTCCGCGATTTGCGAACCGGCGAGGCGCAACCAGACGAGGCGCAACCCCAGGAGCTACAGACCGGTAAGGCGCAACCCGACGCGGTGCAACGCCGGGCGTTGCTGCCTGAGGAGATGCCGACCGGCGAGGAACCGGCCACCGAGTTCCGCTATGCGGACGATCGGACGCGGCTCGAGCCGGCTCGCTTCACCTCCGGCCGTGCCACGCTGACGAGCGATCAAACCGCCAGGATCAACCGCTCGCTCGAGCCCTTCAGGGGAGTGGAGATCGTAAGCGTCATAGTCGTCGGTCACGCCGACGGTCTGCCCGTGCTCAGCTCCAAAGCCGACGAGGAAGACAATGAAGCGCTTTCCAGGGCGCGAGCCCAAAGCGTCGCCACCTACCTTGCTCGACAGTTGCGGCTCGATCCCAATCGTGTCGTGATCGAAGCCAGGGGCTCTTCAGACCCGATAGCGGACAACCGCTCCGCCACCGGCCGGGCATTGAACCGCCGGGCCGACATCGAGTTGGTGTATCGGCGGGTCGCGGAAACGGTCACGACGCGCATCATCCCCCTGGCGCCCGTGCAGATGGCGCCAACCGAACGAGCCGGCGGAGGCCGTCTTTGGTTGACCGAAGATGTCCTGGCGCACCGTCCGCAACTCGATGTGCTGGCGTTGAACGAGGTCGCAGTCGATGACACCGGCAAGATGAAGAGGCCCGTTGAGTTTGCCGCCTACACCAACTACGCGGCCTGGGTCGACGAGTACCGGCTGCAGATCTACCGCGAATCCGACACCGACCTCGTCCGGCCTCTGGCGACACTGACCGCACCTCGCCTGGAACACGAAAACGCTTTCGAATTCCTCGACGAAACCCTGACCTTCAAACGCGGCGAGCGGCTGGCCTACGTTCTGCGCGCAACCGATGAGCACGGCCGGGAGGACCATACGCATCCGCGCCTGATGGGCATTATCGATGCAAGGCGTCCGGAGCGGCCGCGCGATGCGCAAGCCATCTGGGGCCAGTCCAGTCTGGCCAGGCAGTCGATAACGGTTCGGGGAAGCCGCGTGCGCGTGCACGGAGAGGAGTTCCCACCCGGCGAGCCGGTGCGCATCAATGGCCACGAGGCGCCCGTTGACGGCAGTGGCCGCTTCGTGTCGGAACTGCATCTGTCGCCCGGCGCCAACCGGATTGTGGTTTCCGGAGTGAGCGATGGACGGACCTGGTCGCAGGTCCTTACCGCCGAAGTCGACGAAAACTATGCGTTCATCGTCGGGCTCGCCAACGTAACAATCGGGCAAACGCGCGTTTCCGACAGCTTCGAAGAAATCAACCCCGAGGACTCCTTTGACGAGTCCGTGCACGTCGACGGACGCCTTGCTTTCTACCTGAAAGCCAAAATAAAAGGCAAATACCTGATCACTGCGCAGCTCGACACCACGGAAGACGAGCTCGACAATTTAACGGACAATCTCAAGCGCAAGGATCCGCGCAGGGTGTTCCGCCAGCTCGATCCGGACAAGTACTATCCGGTATACGGAGACGACTCCACGACGGTCAGTGACGTTTACAGCCAGGGCCCGTTTTTCCTGCGGGTGGATTGGGACCGCAACCAGTTGCTGCTCGGCAACTTCAACACGGGACTGACCGACACCGAGTACATGCAGTACAACCGCTCGCTGTACGGCGGCAAATTCGTCCACAAGAGCAACGCCGAGACCCGTTTCGGCGACCCCAAGCGCTCCCTTACCGCATTCGCGTCGGAAGCTCAATCGGCCGCGGCGCACGTGTCGTTCCGGGCGACCGGCGGTTCTCTCTACTATCTCAAGCATACGGACATCGTCCTGGGTTCGGAGAAGGTGTGGGTGGAGGTACGCCAGCGCGACACCGCACAGGTGCTCGAGCGTCAGGACTACATCGCCGGCCGCGACTACGAAATCGACGCGCTGCAGGGCAGGATCATCCTGAACAAACCCCTCTCCCAGGTGGTTATCGACCGGGGACCGTCGATCATCCGCACGCGCCCGCTGGAAGGGGACGACGTATTCCTGCTCGTCGACTACGAGTACGTACCGGACGCATTCGACGCCGACAAGGTGACCTATGGCGCCCGGGGCAAAACCTGGATCGGCGACCATGTCGCCGTCGGCGCCAGCAAGATCGTCGACCAGAAGGATGGCCGGGACTTCGATCTGGAGGGCATTGACGTTACGCTGAAAGCAGGCCGGGGCACCTACCTGAGCGTGGAGGCCGCGCGCAGCGAATCACTGCTGAGTTCGGCCAGTTTCGACTCTGTCGACGGCGGCCTGAGCTTCCTGTCCCGCTCCGGCGACGGCTCCTCGCCCGCCCCGAGCGGCGATGCCTTCGCCGTCGAAGGGCGGGTAAATCTCGCCGAGTACAGCGACGTTCTGAGCGGCGATGTGCGCGCGTGGTGGAAGGAGCGCGATGCAGGCTTCTCCGCAGGCCGGCTCGGCCATCGTTACCATACCGTGGAGAAGGGGTTCGACGCCGTCGTGCAGGCGGGCGAGAACATCGGCCTGCAGGCCGGTTACGCCGAACGCCACGAGGGCCCCCTGGCCGCCAGCCGGGTCGGTCGCGTTCAGGCCGATGTGCGCACCGGCCGGCTCACCGTCGGCGGCGAACTGCGCCACGAGGACATCAGGCGAACCGGACTGTATGGCATTGAAGTGCCCGATGGCGATGCGCTGCTCGCGGGTATCCGCCTCGGCTACAACCTCGACGACGCCCGCACGATCTATGCCTCCGCACAGACCGGCCTGGATGAGAGCGGCAACTACGTGGAGAACGATCTGGTCGCGCTCGGCATCAATACCCGGGTAAGCGGCACTACCGCAATCAGCCTGGAAGCCAGCGAGGGAGACCGTGGCAGCGCCTTGTCCGGCGGTTTCGAATACACCCCGGCAGACCGGTTCGGTGTCAAGATCAAGAGCGGTATCGGATCCGGCGCCCTGACCCGGTTCTCCGGCAATTACGAGCTCGACGAGGGCCACGAACTGTACGGCAGCTACGCGCTGGACCCGGACCGAACCTTCGGCGAACGCAATCTCTTGACCCTCGGCCAGCGCCGCGACATGGGCAACCGGCTCGGCATCTTCACGGAATCCCAGTTCGGCGACGACGAACGCTTCGCCGGGGCCAGCCATACGTTCGGCCTCGATTACAAAACGAGCCACGGCTGGATTCTCTCGGGCCTGGTGACGGTTTCCGACAACGAGACGACACCGGCATCGATCGAGCGGCATGCGTACTCCTTCGGCGCCGCCATACAGCGGCCCGCTCACCGATTCAGCGGCAAGCTGGAGTACCGTAAGGACGACGGCCCCACGACCAAGGTCGATCAGTACATCGGCAGCACCAGCTACACCTACATCGCCAGCCAAAGCCGCCGCTGGCTCGGCCGCCTCAACATTTCGTGGACCAATGACCGGTTCCATGGCCTCTACGACGCCCGATTCGTCGAATTCGACATCGGCCACGCCTATCGTCCAGTCGCAGACGACCGCTGGAACGCCCTCGTGAAATACGGTTATTTCTACGACCTGGTCAGCATCGGCCAGGATTCGATACGACCCGACCAGCGCGTTCACGTACTGTCGGCGGAGGCGCTCTACCGCTTGAATCGCTACTGGGAAATCGGCGGCAAGATCGCGCTGAAGGAAGGCCGGATACGCACCTTCCGGGACCACGGCGATTGGCATGACTCAAGCATGCTCCTGACTGTGCTGCGGGCGCGGCGGCATGTCATCAAGGAGTGGGATGCGCTTGCCGAGTACCGGATACTCCACGACCGGAAAGGCGACAACCGTCGCCACGGCGTACTGGTGGGCATGTACCGGCAGTTCGGCGATCGCATCGAGATGGGCGTCGGCTACAACTTCACGGACTTCAGCGACGATATTCGCGACGCCAGCTACAACCGCCAGGGCTGGTTCATCGACCTGATCGGGAAGCTGTAGCCCAGCGCTCACCTTGCGCAACTGCAACGTGGCCGAACCGGCGCAGTTCACTTCGAGCAGCCAGCATGTAACGATAACTTGTCAGTAGACGCAGCAGCCCCTCAATCTGCATCGAGAGCAATGCTTTCTTGTCACAAAGAATCGGAATATCGATCAAAAAATTTTCTGAAATGTTATCTTGTTAACGATTCCATATTTTTCGAGAGGAAAAACCGAAACTTCTTCTTGTTGAAATCATGTACGACAAGATCCAAAAATATCCCCATCATTTTCCGGAAATTCAATAGAAATAAACAAAAGGTCTATCCAATTCTTCTCCCGACAAACGCAGGTTCAACCGGTAGATCGCAAATGTCCAGGCGCGGCGAGTCTTTCAATACCTTCAAAAACCAGCTCTGTGACCAGAGCAAGTAACGCCGCGGGAACGGCGCCTTGCAGAACCAGTGACATGTCATTCAACGCCAGCCCTGTCACGATGGGATCGCCGAGCCCACCCGCGCCAATGAATGCGGCCAGCGTCGCCGTGCCGATGCTGATGACCGCGGCCGTCCTGATGCCGGCCAGCATGCTCGGCAGCGACAGCGGCACATACACGTACCGCAGGCGCTCGCTGCTCGACAACCCCATGGCCACGGCAACGCGGCGCAGCGTCGGATCCACCGTCGTCAGCGCGGTCACGGTATTGCGCAATATGGGCAACAGCGAATACAGGAAGAGCGCGACGATGGCGGGCAGTACGCCGATGCCGAACAGCGGGATCATCAACGCCAGCAGCGCGATACTGGGAATGGTCTGCAGCAGGCCGCAAAAGTAAATGACGGCCCTGGCAAGCGCTGCATGCCTGAAAACAACGAGGCCGGCGCCAGCGCCGGCAAGCACGGCCGCGATGAGCGCAACGACGGTCAGCTTCAGATGCTGCGCGGTATTGGCGGCAAGGTCAGCCCAGATGCTTCTCTCCCCTCCCCTTGCATCGATACCGCGCGTGGCGAGAAACTCCACCGCCACCTCGGCGAATGTGCGCCCATCGAACTTGACCGAGGCATTCAGTTCCTGCATCCGTTCCTCGGTCAGCGTACCTTCAAGCCCATTGAGCAGATCGATGACCTCTTCGCCGATGTCGCGCCGCACCAGGGGCGCAGCGGCATAGCGGGGAAAGAAGCCGCGGTCGTCCGCCAGAATCGCGAGGTCGTGACGCAATAGTTCCGCATCGGTCGAATAGGCATCCGTCACATCGAGCGCACCTTCCCGCATCGCCCGATACGCCAGCCCGTGGTCGATCCCGGTGACTGCCCGGTCGATGCCGTAGGTTTTCGAAAGACCCGGCCAACCGTCTTCGCGTTCGATGAATTCGTGGCTGAGCACCACCCTGAGTTGCGGATACCGTGCCAGGTCGCCGATGGCCCGCAGGTTCAGCGCCTCCGCCTGCTCGCGCCGCACCACCACGGCGTAGGTATTGTTGAACCCCAGTGGCTGCAGCAGGCGCAAGCCGCGGTTCCGTAGCTCGCGGTTCAGCGCGGCCAGTCCGGTATCGGGTTCGAGGTGCAGTACCGCCTGGCTGAGCGTACCGGTGTATTCGAAATAGAGGTCGATCTCATCGTTGACCAGGGCATCGAAGCAGATCAGCGTACCGCCCAGCCCGAAACGCCTTTCCACCTCATAACCGCTGTCTTCAAGCAACCGGGCGCCGATTTCGCCGAGCAGGTAGGACTCGTTGAAATGCTTGCTTCCGATCCTGATCGGATCCGCCGGTGCTGTCATCGAACCAGCGGCCCCCGGCATGGCCGCCAGCGCCGCCGCCAACAACCAGACCACTGTTCCGGCGATCCGGCGTATCACAGTTGGGTTTCCATCAATCGGCGGACGTAGGGATCTCCGGGATCGTCGACCACCGCCGGCGTCGCGCCGCTGCGCAATACGCGCCCACCCCGAAGGACCACAAGTCGGTCGGACAACCGAACCGCCTCCCGCACGTCATGGGTGACCAGCAGCGTACTCACCCCCTCCTGCCGCCGGACCTGTTCGAATCGTTCGTAGATGCCCACCCGGGTGATCGGATCGACCGCGGAGAACGGTTCGTCGAGCAGCAGCAGGCCCGGTTTCAGCATCAATGCCCGGCAGAGGCCGAGCCGTTGCTGCTGGCCGCCGGACAACTGCGCTGGATAGCGCCCGGAAACGCTTGCCGGCAACTCCATTTGCTCAAGCAGTTCACGGTAACGGTTTTCGACGGCCGCGTCCGCCCACCCTTCCAGCTTTGCCAGCAGCACCACGTTCTCTCGACTCGTCAGGTGCGGAAACAGGCCTGTCCCCTGCACCGCATAGCCGATGCGCCTGCGAAAGCGCTCCAGCCCTGTGCCGGGAACCGGCGCCCCGAATACCTCGACACGGCCCGTATCGGCCCTTTCCACGGCGTTGATCAAGCGCAGCAACGTGGTCTTGCCGCTGCCGCTCTCGCCAACAACCGCGGTGGTTTTGCCGGACGGAAACGCGAGGTCGACCCGATCGAGAGCAAGCTGTTCACCGAAGCGCTTGCTCACGCCGGACAGTTCGGCAACCGCACTCACCGTCCGTACGCCGCTCGCAGCTCTTCCCCGTGAGCCTTGAGGGCAAGCAGCACCTCTCGCCGCCGGCCGGCAGCGGTCTCGAGCAGTCCGGCCACATCCGACTCGTAGCGCCCCAACGTGAGCCAGGGCGAATCGACCGCACCGAGCTTGCACCGGACCCAGGAGCGCCACTCTTCCCGTTCGACGGGGTCTTGCAAAGCATCGAATCCACGGGCCTTGAGTCGCGCCGCCAGCGTCTTCAGACGTTCGTCCCGGTAGTCCAGGTCCACCCAGCGGCCGCGGGCAAGTTCAGCGTTGAAACTCTCGCAACGCGCCTTGTCCTCGTCCTGCAGGAAGCCTTCGTAGAGGGCCGCATCGACATCAGGTTGGGGTTCCATTGCGCCCCGCGCGTAGACCCGATGAATCTTCTGCGCGATCCCGGGCCCCTTGAGGCGCCGCATCCGCCGCTTGGCGAGTGCCCGGTCGAACTGCAGTCGTTCCGCATCCGCGGCGGTGACGGATTCCGCCACGGCGACGAATGGACATTTGTTGATGCGTATTTCCTTGAGAGGCGGGCGCACCGGCGCATCCGGGGTGAACAGTGCCTCGCGGATCCGTTCCTCCGGCCAGGCCACGAGCACCTCGACGTCTTCCGCCAGGTCGGCGACGATGATGGAGTTGCTGTTCTCCGGGTGCCGGCAGATCGACACGACGGGCGCCAGCCCCTTCCGCTGGCGGGGGTACATGCCGGAAACGTGAACGCAGAGCCGCGCCCCGTAGGGCTCGAGGAGGCCGCGCACCCGGCGTTTGGAGCGCCCGGCAAAATGATAGGCGAACAGCTTCGGTTGTCTTTCCTTGACCAGGCGGGCCAGCGCCACCGTGGCCCGCGCATCCGACAGGGCATCGTGGGCATTGTCATGGTCCAGCCCGTTGGCCGCCGCCAGCGCTTCCAGTCTGTAAACCGGCAACCCGTCCTCGTCCACGGGCCACTCGATGCCGTCTGGCCGCAGGGCGCCGGCGGCACGCACGAGGTCGATGATGTCCCATCGCGAGTTGCCGTTCCGCCACTCCCGTGCGTAGGGATCCATCAGGTTGCGGTACAAGCCGTAGCGGACGAACTCATCGTCGAACCTCAGGTTGTTGTAGCCCGCCACGCAGGTATTCGGTTCGGAGAACAGTTCGTTGACCCGACGCAGCACCTGCCATTCCTTAGCGCCCTCCTCCCGGGCCAACTGGGGCGTGATACCCGTCACCAGGGTGGCGCCGGGATTCGGAAGCACATCGTCCGGCAGGCTGACATAGGTGCACCAGGCCTCGCCGAGTTCATTGAGTTCGCTGTCGGTCCGCAGGCCCGCAAACTGAACGATGCGGTCCCAACGCGGCTCCGTCCCCGAAGTCTCCAGGTCGTACCAGTAGAACGTATTGGGCACGGCGCCTCCCGAACTGTTGACGACTGCAACCGGGAGAACACGACTCCCGCCCTACATTCTCGCATTGTTGGCCGGCCGGCTCACCAGCATCGAAAGACCGTTTCCATGCCGCACCGGACGGCTCGAACGGGCCAGTTCGAACTGTCCCCCGACCGCCTGAGCGTAGTAGCCGAACGTTGCATATCCGCCCGCAACCAGCGGAGCCAGGATTACCGATATCGCCGCGACAAGACGGACGAACGGCGCCTGCCGTTCACGACGCATAAAACGGTTTCCCGGCTTCCCGGGGCGCGCGTGGGGACCGGCATGGTGGAAAACCGTCGCCGGCCGCCAGTGTACCTCGGCGGGCGCGCGTTCTGCCCCGCCGCTCAAACCCGGCGTCACCCGCACGGCAAGCGAGCCGACACCCGGGTTCCGGCCGCTGGAAAGGCCGTTTCATCTGTGTTAATCAACCGGCATGGCATGGTTGAAAGGCTCGCTGTCGCTCTGTTTCATGGTACTGAACACGATCGTAGTGTGCGTGCCGCTCTATGCGATGGCCGTGTTGCGCCTGCCGCTTGCCGGCGCTGCCCGTCGCGCCCTGACGCGGCGCATGGACTTCGCCATTGATTTCTGGGTCTCCTGCAATCGCTTTCTGATCAGGGCGCTCAAGCTCGTTGAATTGGAGATCGATTGGCCGAGAGACCGGCTGTCGCGGCACAACTGGTACGTGGTGGTCTGCAATCATCAGAGTTGGGCGGACATCCTTCTGCTGCAGGATGCATTCCGCTCGACCATTCCGCCGCTCAAGTTCTTCACCAAACGCGAGCTGATCTGGCTGCCACTGGCCGGGCCCGCTATGTATGTACTGGGATTTCCGTACGTCCGGCGTGTCGGCAAGGCCGAACTCGCGGCCAACCCGGCGCTGAAGCATGCGGACCGGGACAGCGCCCTGGCCGCCTGCAGGGTTTTCCGGAATCATCCGACATCCGTGCTCATTTTCCTGGAGGGCACCCGCTTCACCGACGCCAAACGTGCGGCCAGGAACAGCCGCTTCGAGCACCTGCTGAATCCCCGTACCGGTGGTCTCGGCTTTGTTCTCAGCGGGCTCAGGGACGAAGTCGAGCAATTGGTCGATGTGACCATCGCTTACCCCAGCGGCCCGCCATCGTTCTGGGACTTCGTGACAGGCAAGTGCCGGCGGGCGCGGATGACCGTTCAAGCCCTCGACCTGGATGCCGCCGTGCGCTGCGATGAGCCGAAAGCCCAGCGCCAGGCGTTGCAGCCCTTGGTGGAGGGCCTGTGGCAGGCGAAGGACGAGCGGTTGGGCGCCTGCGCGGCCTCCTGACAACACGGCTCACCGGCAAGGTTATCTGACCCACAAACCGTTCCCGACCGGGCCGGCGACCCTCCGGCGCGACACGACCCGAGCGTCAGAGCGAAGCGGGACCCGCTCTCAACGCATCGAGGCGCTGCTCGATGTCCACCAGCCGGGTATTGAACTGTCTGCGGTACGAATCGATGGCGGCAATGGCCTGTTCGTGCTCCTGTACGCTGCTGTTCATGCCCGCCACGGTCTGCGCCGCGGTATTCACCTTGTCCACGAGATCCCGCTGCCCGCGCAGCACGCGCTGAAGTTGCAGTTCAATGGACGCAAGCTGGTCAGCCACCTCATCTTGCCGGTCCAGCGCCTTCTCATGCCGCGCCACGGTGCCCTTGAGCGACTTGTCGGTGGATTCGAGGGCCTGAATCGTCGTCTTTTGAGACCGCAGCAGCTTCTGATTGTCCTGGATCCACTTCTTGTTGCGGTCGTTGGAAATCGCCCACAGCTTTCTGATCTCCGACTCCCAGAAGTCGATCTGCTCGCCGGTCTCGGCACCGGTTTCGCTCATCACCTGGTCGGTCATCCGCAGGCGATCCTCCAGCGCCTCGATGCGCGTATCGGCCTGGGCGAGACGTTGCTGCTCTTCGCTGAGCAATCGATGCTGGTTGGCAATGAACCAGCCGGCCACGGCGAGCCCGGCGGCCAGAACGGCAAGCACCAGGGTGAATCCGATCGTTCTGCCGCCTCCGCCACCGCCGCGCCGGCGGGAAGACGTTGGGGGCCGGCGGCGGGCATCCTCCGGTGCCGCTGAAATGCTGGGGGTGTGCGGATTTTCCGACATGAATCAGTCCTTGCTATCTTTGTCTAGGATGCCGGCTCGGCGCCCGCCCAAGCCCGGCGGGCAACCGTTCGTACGTTACGGTTCCGACCGGAACGGCAGAAACGGCTGCCACGGCCCACAACAAAACGGGGCCCGGTGAAAGCCGTCGCGCATGCGGACCACCCCTCAACCCGCATTGGCGCGTTCTTTCCACGCACGAGGCCGGCGCCGCCCGGGCGGCGGGCCTCATGCGGGGGTTGCCCGCCTATAGAATCTTCAACAGGCCCCACAGCACCAGGATCAGCGCGAACCCGGAAACGATCACGCCCCGAACCGAGGCGATCGGGCCGGGCTTGCCGACAATCGCATTGATCTCAATAGCCGCAATAAGTACCAGGGCGGCAATCATTGCCGACATCTCGCTGGTCATGCTGCCGTTCGGCAGGTGCGCGCTGGAACCCATGAAGTACAGCATGGGGATGGAAAAGAGCGTGTTCGTACGCGAAGCCAGGGCCGCCTTGGGCGCTGCGGCCGCCGCCTCCGGCAAGGCTTCGCCGCCGCCCGCAATCTGTTCGTTGGACGCGATCAGAATCTGCTGATTGGGCCAGATGATCAGCCAGACGTTCAGGAACATCAGGATGGCCATAACGGAACCGATCACGATATCGACGGTTACCCCCATGCCGCGGAAGTACAGCATGATCAGCCCCGTCAGCAAGGTGAGCATCGCCGCCCAGCGGAACCACCAGAGAGCCCGCGGCACGAGCTTGGTGAACGCATCCGTTCGCGCACCGCCATCGGCTTCCTTGAAGTACTCGGTTTGCACGAAGTTGAAGTAATAGAGCAAACCGATCCAGGTGATACCCGCCAGGAAGTGCCCCCATTTCGCAAGGTAGTCAATCACCATTTCCGTCCCGGACATAATTCCCTCCACGCCAATTCGTTCTTGTGCCAGGTTTTTGAAGCCGTGTCGGCTTCACCGGCAAATATATCGCGGCCCCGTGGTGGAACCAACCGATATTTTCGAGGCGCAATCCGGAGCGTCCGGACGGGTTCGATCGCCGCGACATTGCGAGCGAGAAAAAAACCCCGGCCAGGCCGGGGTTTTCGAGTGGCGTTTCCCGTGGGATCGCCTTACATCATGCCGCCCATGTCGGGCATTCCGCCACCGCCGCCGGGCATGGACGGGGGCTTGTCTTCCGGCATCTCGCTGACCATCGCTTCCGTCGTGATCATGAGACCCGCAACGGACGCGGCGGATTGCAGCGCGGAGCGGACGACCTTGGCCGGATCCAGAATACCCATCTCCAGCATGTCGCCGTACTCGCCGGTTGTGGCGTTAAAGCCCTGGTTGCCTTGCAACCCGTTGACCTTCTCGAGTACCACGGCGCCTTCGACACCGGCGTTGTCCGCGATCTGGCGCAACGGCGAACTCATGGCGCGGTTGGCAATGGCGACACCGACGTTCTGGTCTTCGTTGTCGCCTTCGACAGCGGCTACCGCATCGAGCGCCCGCACCAGCGCAACGCCGCCGCCGGCGACCACGCCTTCTTCCACGGCAGCCCGGGTGGAGTGCAGCGCGTCCTCGACGCGTGCCTTCTTTTCTTTCATCTCGACTTCCGTCGGCGCGCCGACCTTGATAACGGCAACGCCGCCGGCGAGCTTGGCAAGCCGCTCCTGCAGCTTCTCGCGGTCGTAATCGGAGGTGGTGTCCTCGATCTCCTGGCGGATCTGCCTGATGCGGCCTTCGATGTCGGCCTTGGCGCCCGCACCGTCGACGATCGTCGAGTTTTCCTTGGTGGAGGAGATGCGCTTCGCAGTGCCGAGGTCGTCAAGCGTCGCACCTTCCAGCGTCAGCCCCACCTCTTCCGAGATTACCGTGCCGCCGGCCAGGATGGCGATATCCTGCAGCATGGCCTTGCGGCGGTCGCCGAAACCGGGCGCCTTGGCCGCAGCCACCTTGACGATGCCGCGCATGTTGTTGACAACCAGGGTGGCCAGGGCTTCGCCTTCGATATCCTCGGCAATCACCATCAGCGACTTGCCGGACTTGGCGACAGCTTCAAGGACCGGGAGCATGTCGCGGATGTTGGAGATCTTCTTGTCGCACAGCAGGATGTACGGCTCTTCGAGTTCCGCGGACATCGAGTCCTGGTTGTTGATGAAATAGGGGGAGAGATAGCCGCGGTCGAACTGCATGCCTTCGACCACATCGAGTTCGTTGTCGAGACCGCTGCCCTCTTCCACGGTGATCACGCCTTCACGGCCCACCTTGTCCATGGCATCGGCAATGATCTGACCGACGGCGGTGTCGCTGTTGGCCGAGATGCTGCCTACCTGGGCAACCGAGGTCGAATCCTCGCAAGGTTGGGACATGTCGCCGATGGCCGCCACGGCAGCGGCTACCGCCTTGTCGATGCCGCGCTTGAGGTCCATGGGGTTCATGCCCGCCGCGACGGACTTCAGCCCTTCGGTCAGTATCGACTGGGCCAGTACCGTTGCGGTGGTGGTGCCGTCGCCGGCTTCATCGGAGGTCTGGCTCGCCACTTCCTTGACCATCTGGGCGCCCATGTTCTCGAACTTGTCCTTCAGTTCGACTTCCTTGGCCACGGACACGCCGTCCTTGGTAACCGTCGGCGCCCCGAATGACTTGTCGAGTACCACGTTGCGGCCCTTGGGACCTAACGTGATCCTGACGGCATCGGACAGCGTATTTACGCCCTTGAGCATGCGGCCGCGGGCGTCGTCTCCAAATTTTACGTCTTTCGCGCTCATTGCTTGTTCCTCTTAAACGTTCAATCCATTCCTGCGCGGGGCTCACCCCTCGCTCTCCCCGGCTGAAGGCTCCATCTGCGCGCAAAGGTTCAATCCCTCGCGCCGCCCGGCCGGGGTTTCCTTCAGTCTTCCAGCACCCCGTAGATCTCGCTCTCGCTGAGGATGAGGAGTTCGTCACCGTCGATCTTCACGGTATTGCCACCGTACTGTCCGAAAATCACCCGGTCGCCGACATTGACATGCGGCGCATGGAGTTTGCCGTTGTCCAGCACTTTCCCGGGGCCGACCGCCAGGACTTCGCCCTGCGAGGGTTTCTCAGCCGCGGAATCGGGTAGCACGATGCCGCCCGCCGTGGTGGTCTCTTCTTCCAGCCGGCGCACGACAACGCGGTCATGTAGAGGTCGAATGTTCATTGACTGATATCTCCCAATTTCCTTGCCTCTCCCTGCCCCGATAGCGGGCAGGGGTCCAGTTTTCCGTGCTCGAAAGCACCGTTTAGCACTCTCCCGCAGTGAGTGCTAACTCAAAGCGCCGTAATGATAGGGGTGTTTCGGCGAGTTTCAAGCCCTGCAGCGGAAATTTTTCGAACCTTCGCACGGTGCTTTATCAACACCCGAACCGTCACCACCCTTCGACGTCGGAAACACCACCCTGTTCATCCACGATCCCAGCCGGGGATACGATGAGGCGGCGGGAATCGAATCCCGTATACGGACCCTGATCACTGAAGTCTGATACCCGGCCTCGACCTCGGCATAACCTGCTTGGCAATGAATTCGAAAACGCCGGCTTCGTGCTGGAACATCGCAACTTTTGGCCGGCGTACCGTTGCAGCCGGTCTTCGGCGCGAGGAGACTTCTTGCATGTCCGAACAGCAGAGCCCGGAGGAGCGCGTCTGGCAGGTGGTGGCAATGATTCCGCCGGGCAAGGTTGCGACCTACGGTCAGGTGGCGGCACTCGCGGGTATGCCCGCCCATGCCCGCTTTGTCGGCCGCACACTAGCCAACCTGCCGCGCGGGACCCGCCTGCCCTGGTACCGGGTGGTCAATGCGAGCTTGCGAATCTCGTTGCGCGAAGGAAGCGGCGGACACATCACGCAACGGCAGCGCCTCGAACAGGAAGGCGTGGCATTCGTCGGGCAGCGCGTGGCGCGCGAATTTCATTGGACGCCCTGACGCGCAAATTACTATCGCTTTTCCGATCTGGCCGGCGCAGGCGTGGGCACGATAAGCGAACTGTCGCGGCTAACGCCGGCTTACGATGGCCCGGCAGGCGGCGCCCCCGCTTCTTTCATCGCCGAGTACCCGTCGCAGAACCCGACCAACCGCCAGCACGCCATGAACATGCAGACCAATACACAGGCCGGCTGGGACAACATGAAAGCGACGCTGTCTCTTCGTCGTCGAGAGTCCCGATACCATCGCTCGCCAGCACCGCCACATCGCCGGGCGCGACGCGCAGTTCGCCCTGGGCCACTTCCTCCAGCACGGTACCTTGGACAACGCCGGGCAGCGCGGCCCAAGACGTGAATCGCTGATTGGCTGCGAAAGCGGCCAGTTGGCGCCCGCTACATCGATCCGGTAAACCCTTGACCAAACATCATCCGGGAACGCCCACGGCAAACGCGGCACATGGCCCTGACAGCAGGTTTCCTGTTCGCCAAGCGCCGAGTACACTCTGGAAGTCAGAACCGCATCGGGGTTTTACGTGGCGCTTGCTTCCAATCTCGACACCGCGCCGGAAACCGTCGCTCATCTTCTGGATCGGCTTGGCCGTGTAGCGCCTGATCGCGTGCGGCTGATGCCCGCGCCCGGCGCCGCGACCGAAGACGATGTGCTCCGGGCAAACGATCATGGAGAGTTGGGGGAGGTGCCTTCGAAATCCGCCAACCTTATGCCACTCAGGCAACATTGCGGCTAGCCGGCGGCCGATGTTTCCGCTGACGGGCTGCCGGCTTCCCTGCGCGCCTCCTGGTGGCGCGCGGCCAGCGCGACCAGGAAAAATACCGGGACGCCGAGCGCCGCCGCGCCGAGAAAGAAGTACGCATAACCGAACCCTTCCACCACCGTACCGGAGTAGCCTCCGAGCAGTTTGGGAAACAGCGTCATCAACGAACTGAAGATGGCGTATTGCGACGCCGTGAACCTGAGGCTCGTCAGGCTGGACAGATAGGCGACAAAGGCGGCGCTCGCGAGGCCCGCCGTCAGGTTGTCGGCGCCGATCACCACGTACAGCAGCGGCAGGTCGCCCGGGGAGGCGGCCAGTGCGATGAACAGCAGGTTGGTCGCCACGGTCAGTACCGCCCCCAGCATGAGAACGCGCATCACGCCGTACTTCAGCGCCAGCCAGCCGCCCAGAAAGCCGCCGAGTATGGTCATCCAGATGCCGAATACCTTGGTCGCCGTGGCAATGATCTCCTTGCTATAGCCCATGTCGTAATAGAAGACGTTGGCGATCACGCCGAGCACGATGTCGGAAACCCGGTAGAAGCCGACCAGCAGCAGGATCGGCAGCGCGGCCCGGCCGTAACGCGCGAAGAAGTCGACTACCGGAGCCACATAGGTGTCGCGCACCATTGCGCTACGCACGACCGCGGCGGCCACGCCGAGCCGCGCCACCGCCAGCGCCAACCCCACCGAGGCGCCAAGGCGAAGGGCCTGCATGAGGAACGCCGCAAGCGTCTCGTGCAGGCCGGCCACGCCCGACAGCCAGGCCGCCGCGGAATCGATCCAATCCCCGAGGGCGACGAAGGTACCGGCGAAGGTGCCCACCACGAGTACGAACAGCAGCAGAAAGCGCGCGTAATCCGGGGCGCCATGGAAGTACGCGGACACCTCCCGGCGCACCGGCTCGCGCACCACGAGCGTGGTCGCAACGCCGACGAGCATGGCGGCGGCCATGCACAGATAGGTCCACTGCCACGCGGCATAGATGTAGTTGCCGGCGGTACTGCCGAATCCGGCCGCCAGATACAGAGCGGCCGCGCCGGCAACCAGCATGCCGCCCCGGTACCCCGCGACGTAGGCGGACGACAACAGCGCCTGCATGGACTCATCGGCTGCCTCGATTCGATAGGCATCGATGACGATGTCCTGGGTGGCCGCGGAGAACCCCAGGGCAACCGCGGCGAATGCCATCGTCGTCAGGCCCTGTGCAGTACCCGGATCGCAGAACGCCATGCCGACGATGGCGCCGATAACCGCAAACTGGGCAACCAGCAGCCAGCCGCGCCGCTGGCCCATGAGCCGGGAAAGAACGGGCAGCGGCAACTTGTCTATGAGCGGCGCCCACACGAACTTGAACGAATAACCCAGCGCCGCCCAACTGAAGTAGGTGACGGCGCTGCGTTCCACACCCGCTTCCCGTAACCACAGCGACAACGTCGCAAAGATGAGCAACAGCGGCAGGCCGGACGAGAAGCCCAGGAACAGGAGCGCCGCAACGCGCGGATGCAGCCAGGCAGTTATGGTTGGGCGGTCGGTTTGCACGGATCGCGCATCGTCTTTCATGGAAAAATTTTTCGACCCATTGAATCTACACGATTTATCTGTCAGGGAAGTCGAGGCGCCGAATGGGGCGATCGCTCGGGCTCCGGGTAGGGGCGGTCAATCGCGATAATTGTCGAATTGCAGCGGTACATCCAGCTCGGTTTCCTTCAGCGTCGCGATTATGCGCTGCAGGTCATCGCGCTTCTTGCCTGTCACGCGCAGTTTCGGCCCATTGATCTGCGCCTGTACCTTGAGCCTGGAGTCCTTGACGATGCGGACGATCCTTTTGGCCGTATCCCGGTCGATGCCCTGCTTGAGCCCGAAAAGCCGGCGCCGCTGCTTGCCGGCGCCCTCTATCGCTCCGGGGTCCAGGCAGGCGCCGTCGACTCCCCGCCGCGCCATCTTGTCGCGCAGGATGTCCTCCATCTGCCGGAGTTGGAAATCTTCCATCGCCAGCAGTTGAACCCCGGCGTCGTCCAGTTCGAAACTCGCGTCCACACCGCGAAAGTCGAAGCGCGAACGCAACTCCCGGGCGGCCTGGTCAACGGCATTGTGCATCTCGTGCATGTCGACCTCCGAGACGACATCGAATGACGGCATGGCTCCCTCCTTTCCGATACCGAAGAAATCCTGTTCCCTTGAAGGGGGATGCGAGATACCTTCGGGCCAACCGAACCCGTTTCTTGACAAACCCGCCAGCCCCTTCCATGACGTCCGTTCGCCGGCAGAAGACTGGCCACGGCAACAAACTTACATGGCAAACGCAGGCTTTCCAATCCCGTGCCCTTGCGCGCGATGATCGTGCGCTCGCCGTAGATGCCATTGAGCGCTGCATTCCGAACCGCCAAGTCCGGGGCGGATACCGATCTGTCCACAACTGCCCCGAACCGAACGTCAATCGGCGTGTCCAAATTGACAGACTTCACTGAATCAATCGTTTGCACGCCCTCCGCCCAGCCATGACAATGCCTTCGCCGCCAGCGAGCACCGAATCCAGCCAGGCGGAGAAATCAACATCGGTCGAAACGATGCTATGAATACCAAACGAATCGTACTGTTAGCGGCGGTGGCTATCGTCGTCGCGCTGTTTTTCGCATTGGACCTGCAGCGATTCCTGACCATCGAGTACCTCGGCGCACAGGGCGAGGCGATCGTCGCGTTCAAGGACGACAACACCTGGACCGCTGCAGCCGTTTTCTTCCTGGCGTACGTTGCGGTCACGGGTCTGTCGCTGCCGGGCGCCGCGCTGATGACCCTGATCGCAGGCGCCCTGTTCGGCCTGGTAACAGGCGTAGTCATCGTGTCGTTCGCGAGCAGCATCGGCGCCACGCTCGCCTTCGCCATCGCCCGCTACCTGTTCCGCGATGCGGTACGCCGGCGATTCGAGCGCGCCCTGGTCGCGATCGACCGGGGCATCGAAAAGGATGGCGCCTTCTACCTGTTCGCCCTGAGGCTGGTACCGGCTTTCCCGTTCTTCGCCATCAACCTGGCCATGTCGGTCACGCCGATATCGGCCTGGACGTTCTATTGGGTCAGCCAGGTCGGCATGCTGCTCGGCACGATCGTCTACGTGAATGCCGGCGCCGAGTTGGGGCAGATCGAATCCCTGAGCCTGAGCGGCATCCTGACGCCGGAACTGATCGCCTCGTTCGCGCTGCTTGGCCTGTTTCCGCTGATCGCCAGAAAAGTGCTGGCCCAACTGAAGGCGCGCAAGGCACTGCGCCGCTTCAGTAAGCCCAGGCGCCTCGATACGAATCTCGTCGTGCTCGGCGCCGGCTCCGCGGGCCTGGTCAGCGCCCTGATCGCAGCCACCGTAAAGGCCAAGGTCACCCTGATCGAGCGGCGCCGCATGGGCGGCGACTGCCTGAACACCGGCTGCGTTCCCAGCAAATCGCTGCTGCGCTCCGCGAAAATGCTGTCGTATATGGCCAGGGCACAGGAATTCGGCTTGAAGAGCGCTCACGCCGAGTTCGACTTCGCCGACGTCATGGAGCGCGTGCAAGGCGTCATCAAGGCCATCGAGCCGAACGACTCCGTCGAGCGCTATACGGGGCTGGGCGTCGACTGCATCATGGGCGACGCAACCATCACCTCGCCCTATACGGTGCAGGTGAACGGCAATGAAATCGCCACCCGCAACATCGTTATCGCCACGGGCGGGACGCCCTTCGTTCCACCGATCCCCGGGCTCGCGGAAGCCCCCTACTACACCTCGGATACCATCTGGAACCTGCGCACCCTGCCGCACCGCTTCGTCGTTCTGGGCGGCGGCCCGATCGGCAGCGAGCTGGCGCAGGCATTCTGCCGCTTCGGCGCCTCGGTAACCCAGGTGGAACAGGCGCCGCGCCTGTTGATGCGCGAAGACGCCGATGTCGGCGAATTACTGCGCGGGCACTTCGCCGACGACGGGGTCCGTCTGCTCACCGGCCATCGTGCGCTGCGAGTGGAATCCGACGGCGCGGATCACGTCCTCGTCTGCGGAGACAAAGCCGGCAACGAGGTCAGTGCGCCCTTTGACGCCCTGCTCGTCGCGGTTGGACGCCGTCCGAACAGCGAAGGCCTCGGCCTCGACGCCCTCGGCATCGCCCTGGACGAGCGCGGTGGCGTGGAGGTGGACGAATTCCTGCGCACCAGCATACCCACGATCTACGCCTGCGGCGATGTCATCGCTCCGTATCAGTTCACCCACACCGCTTCCCACGAGGCCTGGTACGCATCGGTCAACGCGCTGTTCGGCCCCTTCAAACGGTTCAAGGTCGACTATTCGGTCATTCCCTGGACGACGTTTACCGATCCCGAAGTGGCCCGGGTCGGTCTGAACGAACAGGAGGCGGACCGCCAGGGCATTGCCGTGGAGGTCACCCGCTACAACCTCGAGGAACTCGACCGCGCTCTCGCCGACGGAGAAGGCCGGGGTTTCGTCAAAGTGCTCACCTCACCCGGCAAGGACCGGATTCTCGGCGCCACCATCGTCGGCCATCACGCCGGCGACCTGCTCTCGGAATTCATCACGGCCATGAAGTGGGGCCTGGGCCTGAAGAAGATCATGAGCACCATCCACGTCTATCCGACGCTCACGGAAGCCAACAAGTTCGCCGCGAGTACCTGGCGCAGGGGCCACGCCCCGGAAGGCCTGCTGCAGTGGGTGGAGAAGTTTCACCGTATGCGGCGATAGCCCGTCACAGTCGGCTCCCGAGGAGCTAGCCCGCATATCTCACCAAGCCGCTTGTTGAGTCACTGAATGTCATTGCGTTTCAATCAGGTACCTTCGCTTTTTGGAGGTTCCGCCCGGCACAGACTGCGCTGGCCGCGCCCTCGCTAGCCCGCATATTGCACCAAGGGCCGCGATGATCGCGCAGGATTTTGCCCGTATGCGCGTGCTCGCGACCGGAATCATAGCCACGCCTATGGTGTAGGGAGCATGTGCGTGCATACGGGCAAAAGACCAGCGAGGGCGCGGCCAGCGCAGTTTGTAAGGCTTCAGAACGTCGAAAAGTGTAATAAAGGTGAGCGAAATCAAAAGACATTCGTCAACTCGACAAGCGGCTTGGTGCAATATGCGGGCTACTCTTTTGCCCGCGTGCGCGCACGGGGTCTGTGGCAAGGCGCGGCCCGCCGTGAAGGGCGCCCGCTGGCATTGCACCAGGGCTCCGCCCGCGCGATCGCGTCAAAGGCTCAAGCGCCGGATGTCGTTCAACAGGCTGGCCAGGTGCTGGACGAACCGGCCGGCTTCCGCGCCGTTGATCGCCCGGTGATCGTAACTGAGCGATAGCGGCAGGATCTTGCGCGGCTGGAACTCGGAACCGTCCCACACCGGCTTGGTCGCCAGCCGCCCCACGCCCAGGATGGCGACCTCCGGCGCGTTAACGATGGGGGTGAAGCCGGTCCCGCCAAGCGCGCCCAGGCTCGAAACGCTGAAGGTTCCGCCCTGGGCATCGCCGATGGCCAGGCGCTTGCCGCGCACCTTCGCGGCGAGTTCGGCAATTTCCGCGGCCAGTTCCCAGATGCCCTTCCGGTCCGCATTCCCGATAACCGGCACGACCAGGCCCTGGTCGCTGTCTACCGCAAAGCCGATGTTGTAGTAGCGCTTGAGCAGGTAGTTCTCGGCGTTCGCATCGAGGGATGCGTTGAAGGTGGGAAATTCCTTCAATGCATAGCAGCAGGCCTTGACGATGAATGGCAGCGGCGTGAGCTTGACGCCCCGCTCCGTCGCTTCCGGCTTGAGAGATTGTCGAAAGGCCTCCAGTTCCGTCACGTCCGCCTCATCGTGCTGGGTGACATGGGGAATGTTGAGCCAGCTTGCGTGCAGGTTCCGGGCACCGGCGGCCCGCACCCGGGTCAGCGGCATGCTTTCCACCGGCCCGAATCGGGCGAAATCCACTGTCGGAACCGGCGGTATGCCCGCGCCACCTCGCTCGCCCCCCGCCCGGGGCGACGCCATCGCCTGTTTCACGAAGCGTTTGACATCGTCCTTGACGATTCGCCCGCGAGCGCCGGTACCATTGACCTCGGTCAGGGCCACGCCCAGCTCGCGGGCCAGGCGGCGCGTCGCAGGGCCGGCATACACCTTGGCTCCGGGACTATGCTCTTGGGGGATTTCGGATCCGGGGGGCTTGGCCGGCGCCAGCGGCGGCGAGGGCCTGCGTGCCCGCGGTACCGACGGGGTTTCGATGGGCGCCGGCGTTTGTGCCGCCGTGCCCGGAACCGGTACGGCGCGACGCGCCCCCCGAATTGCCGACTGTTCCGGTTGCGCCGCCGGCGATGCCGGTCGTTCCAGCCCCCGGGCCGAGCTTTCGTCGCTGTCGGTCGCCGGTGTCGGTCCGGCGGCAGCCCCGGTGGCCGCCAGGGTGAATAACCGGGTCCCTTCCACAACCGGGTCGCCTTCCTCCACATGCACCGCCGTTACGACGCCGGCGGCGCCGGCCGGTATTTCCATGGTCGCCTTGTCGGACTCCACGACGACCGCCAAGCCGTCCTCTTCCACCCATTCGCCCGGACTGATCGCCACTTCAATGACCACCACATCCTGGGCATCGCCGATATCGGGCACGGAAACCACCATTTCACCCTGGGTGAGAGGCTCCGTGCCGCCGGGTGCCGCTCCGCTCAACGGTTGCGTGCCCGGCGCCTGTTGCGGGTCCGCGGGCTCGGCTTCTTCCAGGCCCGCCGCCATGTCCGGATGTTCGTCCGCCGGGGTTTCCGTCGAATCTTCCGCGGCGCTGAGGCGCGCGATGAGTTGTCCCTCCTCCACGGCGTCGCCGATGCCCACCAACAACTCCTCCAGGGTTCCGGCGATCCCCGCGGGGACTTCCATGGATGCCTTGTCGGATTCGATGACCAGGATGGCGTCGTCCGGACCGACGCTATCGCCGGGCGCGACGCACAGTTCGATGACCTCGACGTTTTCGGCGTCGCCGATGCCCGGAACCCGTATCTCCGCCATCCGTCCCTAGACCAGCCGCGGATTGGCTTTGTCGGGATCGATGCCGAAGTCATCCCGCGCGCTGCGCACCGCGTCGAGGGAAACCCGCTGTTGCCCCGCCAGCGTCGACAGCGCCGCCAGGGCGATGAAGCGCCGGTCCACTTCAAAGAAGTTGCGCAACTGCTCCCGGGTATCGCTGCGGCCGAAGCCGTCGGTGCCGAGAACGGTCAGGGGCGCTGTCAGGCCGCCCCGTATCTGCTCGGCCAGGGACTTCTGGTAATCGCTCGCGGAAACCACCGGATCGTCGCCGGCGAGTACCTTCGAGACATGACCGGTCCGTGGTTCCGCCTCGGGATGCAGCAAGTTCCAGCGCTCCGTGTCGCGCAGCTCCCGGGCCAGCTCGTTGTAGCTCGTGACGCTGTAGACTTCCGCCGTGACGCCGCGCTCGGCGAGCATCTCCGCCGCGGCTTCCACTTCGCGCAGAACGGTGCCGCTGCCGAGCAGCCGCACCCGCGTGCCCTTGCCGTCCCCGGCTTCCTTGAGCCGATACAGGCCCTTGAGGATGCCCTCCCCGACGCCCTCCGGCATCGGCGGCTGCGGATAGTTCTCGTTCATCACGGTGATGTAGTAGAAGACGCGCTCGCGCTCGGCAAACATGCGGCGCAGCCCGTCCTGGACGATCACGGCCAGCTCGTAGGCATAACAGGGATCGTACGAGACGCAGTTCGGAACGGTCGATGCCAGCACGTGACTGTGGCCGTCCTGGTGCTGCAGCCCCTCCCCGTTCAGGGTCGTGCGGCCGGCCGTGCCGCCGAGCAGGAATCCCCGCGCCTGCATGTCGCCGGCGGCCCAGGCCAGATCGCCGATGCGCTGGAAGCCGAACATCGAATAAAAGATATAGAACGGGATCAAGGTGAACCGATTCGTGCTGTAGGACGTGGCCGCCGCCAGCCAGGCGGAAAAGGCGCCTGGCTCATTGATGCCTTCCTCGAGCACCTGACCGTCCCTGGATTCCCGATAGGCGGCGATCTCGCCGGAGTCTTCCGGCTCGTAGAGCTGACCCTTCGACGAATAGATGCCGAGTTGACGGAACATGCCCTCCATGCCGAAGGTGCGCGCTTCATCGGGCACGATCGGCACGATGCGCTTGCCGATGTTCCTGTCCCGCACCAGCGAAGCCAGCATCCGCACGAACTGCATGGTCGTCGAGTTGGCTCGATTCCCGGTACCCTTGAGTTGCGCCTCGAACACGGTAAGGCCCGGAATCTCCAGCAACTCCTGCGACTCGCCCCGTCTGGGAATGAAACCACCCAGCCGCCGGCGGCGTTCCCGCAGGTACAATAACTCCGGGTCGTCCTCCCGGGGCCGGTAATAGGGGATGCTTTCCAGTTCCTTGTCGGTCAGGGGAATGTCGAACCGGTCCCGGAAATGCCTCAGGCCCTCGAGATCGAGTTTCTTCACCTGGTGGGTATCGTTTTCGGATTCCCCGGCATCGCCCATTCCATAGCCCTTGATGGTCTTCGCCAGGATGACCGTGGGTTCCCCCCGGTGATGCACCGCCGAGTGATAGGCCGCGTAGACCTTGAACGGATCGTGACCGCCCCGGTTCAACCGGTAGATGTCCTCGTCGGTGAGGTTGTCCACCATGGCGAGCAGTTCCTTGTTCTGACCGAAGAAGTGCTCGCGCACATAGGCGCCCCCCTTCGCCTTGTAGTTCTGGTACTCCCCATCCACGGTCTCGTTCATGCGCTGCTGCATGAGCCCCGTATCGTCCTTGGCGAACAGGGGATCCCACAGGCGGCCCCACACCACCTTGATGACATTCCACGCGGCCCCCCGGAAGTAACCCTCCAGTTCCTGGATGATCTTGCCGTTGCCGCGCACCGGGCCGTCGAGGCGCTGCAGGTTGCAATTGACGACGAAGATCAGGTTGTCGAGCCGCTCCCGGCCGGCAAGTGACAGGGCGCCCAGGGATTCCGGTTCGTCGCATTCG
Organism: Candidatus Azophilus sp.; assembly: GCA_965220425.1. Taxonomy (GTDB): domain Bacteria; phylum Pseudomonadota; class Gammaproteobacteria; order Pseudomonadales; family Azotimanducaceae; genus Azophilus. The sequence continues at coordinate 4,023,751 of OZ244830.1, forward strand.
CCGTCGCCCACGAATACCCAGACCTTGCGGTCGCCCATGGGTACCAGCCCGCGGCTGTCCAGGTACTTCATGACGTGGGCCTGGTAGATGGCCTGCAACGGACCCAGACCCATGCTGACGGTCGGGAACTGCCAGTAGTCGGGCATCAGCCAGGGGTGCGGGTACGAGGAGAGCCCGCGCCCGCCCACCTCGCGACGGAAATCGTCGAGTTGCTGTTCCGTCAGCCGCCCTTCGAGGAACGACCGGGCATATATGCCCGGCGAGGCATGGCCCTGGAAATAGATCAGATCGCCCGTGGGACTGCCGTCTTCGTCCGCATCGGAGCCCCGGAAGAAATAGTTGAAGCCGACATCGTAGAGGGTTGCCGAGGATGCGAAGGTGGAGATGTGACCGCCCAGGTCCCCGGCCCGGCTGTTCGCGCGAACCACCATGGCCAGCGCGTTCCAGCGAATGAGCGAACGGATGCGGCGCTCCATGAAGAGGTCGCCGGGCATGAAGGCTTCACGGCTCGACGGTATGGTGTTGCGGTAGGGCGTGGTGATCGTATACGGCAGGCGCGCGCCGGTCCTGGTCATCCGCGCCGAAAGACGCTCGAGCAGGAAGTTGGCCCGGTCCACACCGTCGTTTTCCAGGATGTATTCCAGCGAATCCAGCCATTCGCGGGTCTCTTCCCGGCTGGTGTCTATCTGCTCTGTCGGTTCCGCCATGCTGCGAATATTCCAACCCATGGAGTGCGCCAGCGGCGCGGCATTGCCCGTCGTCGAAGGATTTTATCCTATCCGGTGTTGCAATGACGTTTCCGGGCCTGTGCGGTACCGGCACGCATCGCTCACCGACTTTCGTCGCGAGGGCGTCGAGCCGCCGCTCAGTACAGCGAGGTCAGGTACCGTTGCCAGTCGAAGCTTTGGCCGGGATCGGTTTTGCGTCCCGGCGCCACTTCGTTGTGGCCGACAATGGCTTCCACACAGAGGCGCGGATAGGTCTCCAGCAATGCCCTGGTCAGCCGGACAAGTGCGCGGTATTGGGCGCCGGTGTAAGGCTTCGAGTCCGTGCCTTCGAGTTCGATTCCAATGGCGTAATCGTTGCAGTTCGGGCGCTCTTCCCAGCAGGACTCGCCGGCGTGCCAGGCGCGTTTGTCAAAGGGCACGTACTGCGTACAGGCGCCGCCCCGGGCGATCGTCACGTGGCTCGAAACGCGCAATCCCGTCAAATCGAGGGCGTCTGCAACATCGTCAGGCAGGCGATCGGCGAACAGCTCGTCTATCAGACCTGTGCCGAACTTGCCGGGGGGCAACGAAATACCGTGCAGGACGATCAGGCTCGGGGCCTGCCCGCCGGGCCGCTCATCGTAGTGCGGGGAAGGTACCCGGCCTACCCCTGCCAGCCAATGCTGCGAATCGATATGCACGCTCGTCTCTTAAGATGATCTTCGCATGGGGGCCATCAAAGGGCATTATCTCCCGGCAGTAGCGCGGCACAAGGATTCGATCTGCATGCAGCAAGACCACGAGTTCCAGATGGCTGTCAGAGCGCACGTCAAGGCTGCCGTTGACGAAGATGTCGGGTCAGGAGACATCACCGCACAACTGACGCCGCAGTCGTCACTGGCCCAGGCCCGGGTGATCACCCGTGAGGCCGGGGTGTTCTGTGGGCAGCCCTGGGTAGCCGAAACCGGCAGGCAGATCGAACCGCGCATTGAACTGCATTGGCAGGCCAACGACGGCGATGCCATCGCGGCCGACCAGATCCTCCTGGAACTTGCCGGACCTGCCCGCGGCCTGCTCGCCGCCGAGCGAACGATGCTGAATTTTGCGCAACTGCTATCCGGCGTCGCGACGAGAACCCGGCATTGCGTCGACCTGATTCGGGGTACCCGGGCCACCCTGCTCGACACCCGCAAGACCGTTCCGGGACTGCGCCTCGCCCAGAAATACGCGGTCCACTGCGGCGGCGGCGAGAACCATCGCATGGGTCTGTTCGACGCTTACCTGATCAAGGAGAACCACATTGCCGCGGCCGGCTCGATTCGGGCCGCGGTCGCAAGCGCGCGCGCGCTCGACGCCACCGCTCCATTGGAGGTCGAAGTGGAATCCGCCGCCGAGCTCGAAGAAGCCATCGGCGCCGGGGCCGACCTGATCTTGCTGGACAACTTCTCGGCTGAGCAATGTGCGGATGCCGTCGCGCGCACCGCCGGCAGGGCGAAGCTCGAAGCCTCCGGCGGCATTGACGAACGAACGCTTCCCGCCATCGCCCGCACCGGCGTGGACTACGTGTCCGTCGGCGGCCTGACCAAGGCGGTACGGCCTCTCGACCTGTCGATGCGATTCCTGGACGCATCCTGATTCCCACGACAGCGAGAGCGCCGCGGGACGATGCTCGCCGTCCCTTTCCGCAGAACACGACGAACATCCTGAACTTCGGCATCCCCATCGGCGAGTCGGTCAACCGCCCGCCGAACGGAGCCCACGGTTGAGACGGGACCGGCGGGCGCCAGGCGCTTCCTGTCGGGTGACATCGGCGCATGGCGCACCTGTGCCGACTCGTATAGCATCGACGGAAACGAGCCAAATACTCCGTTACGAAGAATAGACCGTGACCATGGGCAAGCGGCGGGAGGTTCTGGAGCGCCAGCCGGAGATCGGCCATGGGGGGGCTTGAGTCGCACAATCCGTTTTCCACGCTCTCGGGCGAGGCGGTTCTGGAGGCGGCGGCAATGGTGCCGGTGTTTGTCGCCGCCCTGTTCGTGGGTTCGATGCTGGTACCGGGACGCCGGATCGTCCTGACCGATTCGGAGGGCGGAACCCGCACCTACCGGCTCAACGGGCTGGCCCTGTTCCTGATCGTCGCGGTCGCTGCCTGTCTCGCCCAGTGGTCCGGATGGTTCTCCCTTGCAACCCTCTACACCCACTTCGCTGCCTTGTTCGTAGTGGCAAACGGTTTCGCGTTCGCCCTTTCCGCCTGGCTGTACCGGGGCGCAGCGCGCAAGCGGGATGCGCCGGCGGAATCGCAGCGAGGCTTCCTGATGGGCCGGGACCTCAATCCCGTCTGGTTCGGGATGGATCTGAAGATGTTCAGCTACCGCCCGTCCCTCATTGGCCTGGCGCTGTTCAACGCATCGTTCGCCGTCGTGCAATACGAAACCTACGGCGAATTGACGCTGGCGATGACGCTCTATCAGATCTTTACCTTCGTGTACGTTTTCAACTACTTCCAGTTCGAACACGGAATGATCCACACCTGGGACATCGTCAGCGAGCGATTCGGCTGGAACCTGGTCTGGGGCGACTACGTGCTGGTGCCGTTTTTCTATTGCATTGCCGGCTGGTGGCTGGTGCATCCCGTGGGCCCGCCGCTTTCTCCCCTGGCCGCCGCCGGGATCGTGGTGTTGTTCGTTTTCGGCTTCTGGATGTTCCGGGGCGCCAATCGGCAAAAGCACCGCTTCAGACAGAACCCAGACATTACGATCTGGGGAAAACCCGCCCAAACGCTGGACGGGCGCCTGCTGGTCTCCGGCTTCTGGGGCATCGGGCGGCATCTCAACTACACCGGCGAGATCTGCGTCTACGTTGCTTTCACCCTGACCACCGGGTTCGCATCCTGGATACCGTTCCTGTTGCCCGCATGGCTTACCGGGCTGTTGCTGCACCGGTCCCGTCGCGATGAACGCCGCTGCCGCGCCAAGTACGGCGAACTCTGGGAGCGCTATACGCAGCGGGCGCGGTTTGCGATGCTGCCGTACATCTATTGAGCGCGGGCACGGCGCGCCAAACCCCGACACCGAGCAGCGTATAGACAGGGTATGCGCCGCCATGTCGAAGAGCACGTTCGTCGTGGTTTCCGGAGACGAGCCACGGGATCGCCTTGTCCCCGGCGCGGATGGTCTTGCCGCCCACTTCGGCATCTTCCAGCGCCGTGCTTCGCGCTTCTGCCGACCACATCAACAATCTGCACCTGATCATGAAAGACGGCATCGTCTTCAAGAACACGCTTTGTCTCGACCACCCGTATCCCGGTCGCAGAATTGGCGGCCTTGGGTGACAATTTGCGTCTATCTTGTATCGTACGTGATAATCGATCAATTTAACGGGCTATTTAACCAATATTTTTCACGTTCGATAAATATCTGTTGTTTCCGCAAGACTTGCCTGCTATTTTTACCGCTCGATCATTTTTTGGAGTAAACCATGGCAAGTAATCAAGTGCGATACGGTGCAATCCGATCGGCTGAGGAACTCGGCAAGCTGACGCGTGCGCACCGGAAACAGCGCAAGCTGACGCTGGAGGTGATTTCGGGCCTGGGTAACCTGAGCACCCGTTTCCTGTCCGAATTCGAGCGCGGCAAGGAAACCGCTGAACTGGGCAAGGTGTTGCACGCACTGCATACGCTGGGGCTGGACGTGTTCATCCAGCCGCGCGGGGCCACGCCGGCCCGGCCGCCATCAACGCGGGATGAAAGAAGCCATGCTTGATCCGGACGGTCTGAACGTCTGGTGCGATCAGCGGCTCGTTGGCTATCTTTGGCGAAACACCCAGGGACTGATGGGGTTCCGCTACGATGAGGGATGGCTGGCGCGGGGTGGATTCCGCGTTTCCCACACATTGCCGCTACGACACGAGGAATTCGCCCCCGAAGATGGTTTCGCTCATCGCTTCTTTGCCAATCTGCTTCCAGAGGGAGGCGTTCGCGAGCGGACCGTTCGCGATCTGAAAATCCCCAATACCGACTTCGATCTACTCAGAGCCATAGGCGGAGAATGCGCGGGCGCCCTTTCCGTGTTGCAGGCCGAGCATAAACCGTCAACCGAACACCGGTATCACAGAATTACGGACGAAGAACTCGCCGGCCTGGCCGCGCGTCGGGGCCGGATTCACACATGGACCGAAAACGAACGTCCCCGGCTGTCACTCGCCGGCGCGCAGGACAAATGCCCGGTGTTGGTGGCTGAAAATACGTTCTGGCTGCCGAAGAAAGAATCCCCTTCCAGCCACATTCTCAAGTTCGAATTATCCGACTATCGGCACGTGCCCGCCTACGAGACCTTTGCGACCTTGCTTGCGCGAGCCATCGGCCTGCCGGTCGTCGATATCCGATTGCGATCGATTGCCGGGACACGCTTTGCGTTGATCGAACGCTTCGATCGGCAAAAGTCGGAAAGCGGCGAGATCGCAAGGCTGCATCAGGAAGATTTCTGTCAGGCGCTGGGCTTCGGGCACGAACGGAAATACCAGGAGGACGGCGGTCCCACGTTCGCGGACTGTTGCCGGCTGATCCGGGACGTTTCGACCGATCCCGCCAACGATCTGCAGCATTTGCTGCGGTGGCAGATCTTCAACGTCCTTGCCGGGAATTCGGATGGCCATGCCAAGAACCTGTCACTGCTCTATCGCGCCAATGCCGAAATCCGGTTGGCGCCGTTTTACGACCTCGTTTGCACCCGTGCCATTGAGCGCATCGACCATCGTCTGGCGTTTTCCGTGGGAGACGAGAGAAACCCGGCGGTCGTTTCCCGGAAACACTGGGATGCGCTCGCACGACAATGCGGCGTGCGTCCCCGATTTCTCCAGGATCGGGTTCAGGATGTCGCTGCCGGGTTGCTGGAACAATTGCAGCCATCGAAGGAATCGTTTCAAAGGCTGTACGGGGAGTATGCCGCGCTGCAACGAATTGAACAGATCGTGACCAGACAGTGTCGGCGCACAATCACGGGCTGACCGGCCAAAACGCAAACCCGACCAGGAAAAGCCGGACAAGCCCCTTGCCCCCATGACCCCGATGCAGCGCCTGATACGCGTCTTCGCCATCGACATCGAGACCTGCCCCCACCGCCACATCCTCAACGGGCTCGATGCGCAATCGACCCGCCCGCAACCGAGCCGAACACGCTCGGCGCTCACCCGTTCCGTCTCTATCTGACGCAACCAGCCAAGCCGCCCGCAGTCGAATGCCCCTGGCAGCCACCCCGAGTTGGCGGACTCCACCTGGCGCGATACCCCGGCCCCCGAATGAACCGTCCCGGCGTTGCGCCGGTGTGCTCGCCATTCTCGATCACCTGCTGCCCGTTGACGAATACGTGCTTGACGCCCGTGGACAGCCGGTGTGGATCGGTGAAGGTTGCGTGGTCGGTCACCGTGGCCGGATCGAAAACCACGACATCGGCGAAGTGGCCGGTACGCAGACGTCCGCGCCCGGCAATCCCAAGGTTGTGCGCCGGCAGGGCAGTCAGTTTGCGGATCGCCTCCTCGAGGCTGATCGCCTGTTCTTCCCGTACGTACTTGCCCAGTAACCGGGCAAAGTTACCGTAGGTGCGTGGGTGAATGCCCTGATTCAGCAGTTCCCCTTCCGGCGCTACTGCCGCGGCATCCGAGCCGAAACCGAGCCAGGGCAGGGCCACTTTCCGCTTCATGTTTTCTTCGCTCATGATGAAGTAGATGGCGCGCGTCCCGGCGCTGTCTTCCAGCACCAGGTCCAACGCGGCCTCTTCCACTGTCGTAGCGCGCATGGCCGCGACTTCCGCCAGTGTCCTGCCCGCAAGTTGTTTCAGTTCAGGCGTTTCGAAGTCTGTGAGCAGCACACCCTCCGGACCCGCGGCCACGAGCAGGTTTTCCCACGCATCGCTCGGGTTGCGCATCTCTTCGAGAATGCTGGCGCGGGCATCGGCGTCGCCGAGCCGCGCCAGGAGCTGCTCGATGCCTCCGTCCGAAGCCCAGGGGGGAATGACCGCGGCCAGGCCCGTCGCGCCCGCGATGTAGGTGTACATGTCGGCGGTAATACGCAGGCCCTCCGCACGGGCGGCTTCGATCATTCCCACGACGCTGTCGAATTTTTCCCAGTTCGGCTTGCCGGAGAACTTCAGGTGATAGATCTCCGCGGGAACGCCGGCCGCACGGGCAATGGCGATGAGTTCCCGGACCGCGTCCTCGATGTTGGCGCCTTCGCTGCGCATGTGCGAGATGTACATGCCGCCGTACTCCCCGACCACCTTCGCCAGTTCGATCAATTCCTCGGTGCCGGCGAAGAAGGCCGGCGGATAGATCAGCGAACTGCCCACGCCCATGGCGCCCTCCTCCATGGCCTGCCGGGTCGCCTCGCGCATGGCCTGCATCTCTTCGGGCGTGGGGGCGCGATTGTCTGCCCCCAGTTCGTTCATGCGCAGCGTGGTGGCGCCGACGAAGGAGGCGACATTGGGGGATACGCCCCGCTGCGCCAGCCACTCGAGAAACTCGCCCAGGGTCTGCCAGGGCGGAGGATCGCCATCGTTCAGATCCAGCAGTTGGGTAAGCATGTCGGGTAAACCCGAGTCCGCCAGCGGACCCATGCTGGTACCCTCGCCGAACACCTCGAGGGTCACGCCCTGAACCAGGTCGCTCACACCGCGCCCGTCGTCGATGAGGCTTCCCGCAGCCCAGCTCAGCATGTTGATGAACCCGGGAGATACCGCCATGCCCTTTGCATCGACCATTCGGTCGGCGGTGGCCTGATTCAGGTTGCCGACCGCCGTGATGCGGTCACCGGTGATGGCCAGGTCACCCGCCGTACCCGGGCGGCCGCTCCCGTCGTACAGGGCGCCCCCGCGGATGATGATGTCGTGGTGAGCGAGGTTGGCCTGGGCATCGATCCAGCGCTGGATGCGGCCGTCCAGAACCTTCAGGGGCAGCGACCCGCCGCTGAGTACCTGCACGTGGAAATCGCGCAGGTCGAACCGGTCCTTAAGCGTATTCTCGGCGCGCCGGCGCAGTTCGCGGATTTTCAGCTCGCCGTGCTTGTAGGCCGTCGCCTGGCCCGGATAGGTGATGTAGCGGTCGACTTCCGCGATCACGTTGGTTCGGGTCAGCCCCGTGTTGGCCAGCATGAAGTCGATGGCCGCCTCCCGCGTCCAGCCCAAGGCGTGCAGGCCGGTATCGACGACGAGGCGCGCCGCGCGCCACATGTCGTAGATCAGCCGGCCGAAGCGCTCGTAGGGCGTGGTGTAGGCGCCCATTTCCTCGCCGAGGAATTCGCTGTACAGACCCCAGCCCTCGCCGAAGGCGTGGAAATAGTAGATGCGCCGCCAGTCCGGGAGACTGTCGTTCTCGCCCTGGAAGGAGATCTGCAGGTGATGGCCCGGCACCGACTCGTGCAGGCCCAGGGCGGGAAGCTCGTAGAGCGGCCGGCTCGGCAGATCGTGGAGGTTCACGAAGTATTGACCCGCACGCGTGCCGTCCACGGCGCCGGGCTGGTAATAGGCGGTGGTGGTCAAGGGCGCAATCTGTTCCGGCACCACGCTGATGCCGTAGGGATTGCCGGGGAGCCGGGAGAAGAACCGCGGCAACCGGGCCTCGATGGTCTTGGCGATCCAGGCGATGCGGTGCAGATAGGATTCTTCGTCGCTGGCGTAGAACCGCGGGTCGGAGCGCAGGAAGGCGAGGAAGTCCGCGAAGTCGCCCTCGAAATCCACCTCTGTCATCACCGCTTCCATTTCCCGGCGGATGCGGCCGACTTCACGGCGGCCCAGGGCGTGTATGGCATGGGCGTCCGTGTCCAGGCTCGTGTAGTAGCGCAGGGCGTGGTCGTAGGCCTCCCGCCCGCCTGGCAGCGAGGAGAGCCCCACAGAGGCGCGGCAGGCCGGCCGATAGCTCTCCGCAAAGAACTCCGCGAATGCCTTGTAGGCAGGGTTGATCACCTCTTCGATCACCCCCAGGGCCTGCGCGCGCAGCTCTGCTTGCGTCGCCGCGGCAATGGATTCGGGCATGCCGCCGAACGGCCGCGCGAAAACGCTCGCTTCGGGCGTTGCAGCAACGTAATCGGCGATAGACTTCTCAAAACCCGTGAGCGACTCGCAGGGCTGCGTATAGCCGCTCTCTACGCCTGCGCGCAACAGGTCCAGGTTCTGCCGGGCGTAAGTGCCGAATCCGCCCAACCGCGCCAGCAGATCGCGGTAGTTCTGCTCGGAAGAATACGGCATCGCCAGAATCAGGTCGGCAAAACGACTGTGCCAGCCACCGAGGGAATTGAACGTGAAATAACGGGTATCGAAATCCAGGTTGCGCCGCTCGTGGGTCAGCATCCATTCGAAGGCTTCATGGTGTTCGCGATTGGCCGGGCCGAGCTGCCCGGCATCGATCTCCGCCAGCCGGGCGATGGTCCCGTCGAGCCTGGCAACGTTGGCCGCGAGCGCTTCGGGGCTGAGATCATCGACCCGGTCCCGGTAACGGGTCTCTCCCCACAGGGTCGCGGCCAGGGGCGCGGCCCGCACCTGGGCTTCCCAGTAGTCCTCCATGAGGTTTTCCAGCGCTTCGTCAGCGGGCGAGGCATGCGCCGCTGCACCGGTGAGCAGGAGGACTGCGAGGGTGAGGCCCTGCCATGGGCCGGTGCGAGCCAGGTGTTGTGCGGTCATGGTTTCAGCCTGCGGGATTGGGAGGAGGGGGGTGCCGGAAGGCGGACTCGAACCGCCGACCTACTGATTACGAATCAGCCGCTCTACCGTCTGAGCTATTCCGGCACTGGGAAGGGCGCGCAGGATAGCGCCTTTCGGCGGTGCCTGAAAGGCGGCAGGGATGCTCAGCAGCGTGTTCTTGCCGGCATCTCCATGCAGACACGGGTGCCTTCCGCGGAGACCGCGGTGACCCGGTAGGAATCGTCGTCGCCCGGCGCAATGCTGTAGACGGCGCCGTCGTCGGATTTGGGGCGCCAGCCGATCGTTTCGGAGATTGCGTCAATATCCACCGCCGTTTGCAGATAGCCCCCGGTTCGCAAGCGATAGTCTTCCTGGAACACTTCCATCGTGGCGACATTGGCCGCGAGCGCCCCTTCCCGGGAAGTCCGGACGTACCCGTCGTAGGCGGGAAGCGCAAGGGCCGCGATCAGCGCGACGATCGCGACGACAACCATCAATTCGAGCAACGTGAAACCGGCGGACTCAGGTTCGCGCCGCCGGGTCAGACCGGCCCGCTCCGCGCCGAATCGTGAATTGCCCATGGCGATCGAGTCCTTCCGGGTGGAAGAAATGCGGGGGACGGGCGGACGCGAGAATCAGATGTCACCCCAGTTCGCGTTTCGAGTGTCCACTGCGGCAAACCCGTAGATTACCGGCCGTTCAAAAGTAACTGTCCAGTCGCCGCCGGCCAGGGTGCCGGTTACCGCTACTCCAATCGCACCGGTGTTGCCGTCGCCGTTGCCTTCCACATAAGGGTCGCCGCCGCCGGGAGCGGTGCCCCCATTGGCGTTCAGCACGGCCACCAGCCCGGCCTGGGTGTAGTTACCCGTCGCGTCCGCGTCAGCCAGATTCGCGAACCGGCCCACAGCCAGATCGGTTTGCACCTTGCGCAGCTCCACCCCGGCAAACCGGATGGCGCCCTCGTAGTGGGAGGTCACCTTGGTCATGTTGGAGTTCTCCACGTAGTCCTGGTAAGCGGGAATCGAAATCGCGGCCAGGACGCCGATGATCGCGATGACGATCATGACTTCGATCAGGGTGAATCCCTCGGTAGCGGTGCGTTTCATCGTCAATCAGGCTCCTCGGTTGAATGGCCGGTCGATCCGGGCAGAGCGGCATTTCGTACAAATCTCCCGCACCAATCTAGCCCCGGCGAATCGCGATTCATGCCGGACAGGCAACCCCTCAACGTTGAGCATTCCGCAGTGCACGGTGTACGCCATTGGCCATACCGTCTTTGCCTCGTCCCGAGAATCAGCGCAAACCTGCCGTGGCGATAATCGAGGAGTTGCCCGGTTGTAAAGCGGAGCAACGCCCACTGCCGGTCGACCGGCCGTTCGGGCCCGGACCGCGGCGCCGATACGGGCATTGGCTGCCACAAATTGCAGCCTTGCTCCCATTGTTCCGCCCCGCCCTCCGGGCAACACTGACCAGGCACGGCCCGCCGCACGCCATATACCCGAAGACTGGAACGAAACAAGAGCATGCCCATTGTGAGTTTCACGCACCCGCCAGTAGACTCTGAACGGATCTCAGCGCCACGCATCCCGGCCGTTGGCGCCGCCAGGGAGTTCGGGCTGCCGCTCCTCGACCTGGCCGCTTTCGACCCTGACTTCCTGCCACGGGATCTGTTCAGCGAACCGTTGACGCCGGAACACCGGGTTCTGCCCCTGATGAAGCGCGGCAAGCACCTTTTCGTGGCGATTTCCGATCCTTCGAACCTGCAAGCCCTCGACGATCTGCGCTTCCGAACCGGCCTCGACGTCGAACCCGTGCTGGTCGAGCAGGACAAACTCGCCGCATTGATCGGCCGCTTGTCGAAGCCGGCCCGTAACGAAGGGCTTGGCGATCTCGAAGGCGACGATCTCGATGAATTCGATATGGCCGCCTTCGATGCCGACGAAGAGGAACAGCAGTCCGAGGCGGCAAGCCCGGCCGACGACGCGCCCGTTGTCCGCTTCGTGAACAAGATGCTGCTCGATGCCATCAAGCGGGGCGTTTCCGACATTCACTTCGAACCCTACGCGTCGAGCTACCGGGTGCGGTTCCGCACCGACGGCATCCTGCACCAGGCTTCGGCGCCCCCGGCTCACCTCGGCAAGCGCCTGGCTGCCCGGCTCAAGGTGATGTCTGCGCTTGACATCTCCGAGCGCCGGATACCCCAGGACGGCCGCATCAAGATGAAACTCTCCAGAACGCGTGCCATCGATTTCCGCGTGAATACCCTGCCGACGTTGTGGGGCGAGAAGGTGGTACTGCGGGTTCTGGACCCGGACAGCACCCGGATGGGCATCGACACGCTAGGCTTCGATGCGGCCCAGAAGGCGCTGTTCCTGGAAGCCCTGCAACGCCCCCAGGGAATGATCCTGGTCACCGGCCCCACCGGCAGCGGCAAGACGGTCACCCTGTATTCCGGCCTCAACCTGCTCAACACGCCGGAGCGGAACATCGCGACGGCGGAGGATCCGGTGGAGATCAACCTGGACGGCATCAACCAGGTCAATGTCAATCCAAAAGTCGGGCTCGACTTCGCTGCGGCGCTGCGCGCCTTTCTGCGCCAAGACCCCGACGTGGTCATGGTCGGCGAAATCCGCGATTTCGAGACCGCCGAGATCGCGGTCAAGGCGGCGCAAACGGGCCACCTCGTGCTTTCTTCCCTGCATACGAACTCCGCCGCCGCAACGCTCAACCGGCTCGGCAACATGGGTATCCCGGCCTTCAATCTGGCGACGTCGGTAGACCTGATCGTCGCCCAGCGCCTTGCCCGGCGGTTGTGCACCCGATGCCGGGAAGAAGCGACTCCGCCACCCGAAACCTTGCTGGCGGAGGGGTTCGCGCCCGCGGAGGTCTCCGCGGGTTTCCAACTCTATCAGCCGGGCAAAGGCGGCTGCGAAGCCTGCAACAACGGCTACCGGGGACGGGTTGGCATCTACGAGGTCGTGAAGATCACGCCGTCCCTGTCCCGGCTGATCCTGAAGGAAGCCGATGCCATGCAGTTGGCCGAACAGGCAGGCGCCGAAGGCTTCAAGGACCTGAGACGCTCGGGACTGGACAATGCCCTCCGGGGCGTGACGAGCCTCGCCGAAATCAACCGGGTAACCACCGGCCATCAATCCGGACACGCATCGTGAGTGCGGCGGAGCCGACAACGCTAGCCCGCATCCGTCACCAACTTTCGTCGCGAGGGCGTCGAGGCGCCGTCCTGCGTGGCCGCGCGGACCGGAGGACGGTGCAGGCATACTCGACAGTATGTCAAACCGGCCGCAGGGAGCACGGCCGCGCTTACGCGATGCATCGGCGTCCGCAGCAGGAAGTTGGTGACGGATGCGGGCTAGGCGCCGCAGAGAAGAGAACCGCGGAATCCTCGATTGCGCGGCTCTGCCCAATGACAGCAGTGGCGCCGGACTTCCGGCGCGTTTCTCCCAAGTTCGTATTTGCCGTGGCCGGCCCATGAGCGGTTTCTCGTTCCGCTTCGGTAGCGGCGGCAAACCGAAACCCGCCGATATCGCTCTTTTCACTCGCCAGATGGCAACCATGCTGCGCGCCGGCGTGCCGCTGGTACAGTCGTTCGACATCGTCGCCGACGGTTTCGACAAGCCCGGCGTTGCCACGCTCATACGCGCCGTACGCGCCGAGGTGTCCGCCGGGGCCAGCCTCGCCGACGCATTGCGCGCCCATCCCCGCAACTTCGATGCCCTCTACTGCAGTCTCGTCCACGCCGGCGAGCAGGCGGGCGCCCTGGAAACGATGCTTGACCGGGTCGCTACCTACCAGGAGAAAACCCAGTCGCTGAAGGCGCGGGTGCGAAAGGCATTGACCTATCCGGCCGCCGTTATCATAGTGGCCCTTGTCGTGAGCGGTATCCTGCTGATCGAGGTCGTGCCGCAGTTTCAGGAAATATTCTCCGGGTTCGGCGCGGACCTGCCTCCCTTCACCCTGTTTGTCATCGGCATCTCCGAGGCATTGCGGAACTGGTGGCCGCTGGCCTGCGGCAGCATCGTCGCGGCGGTCGCCGGGCTGATCGCGGCACGCCGTCGTTTACCCGGGTTCCGGAACATCTGCGACCGGCTGGCCCTGAAACTGCCGGTCCTGGGGGGCATCGTCGAGAAGTCCGCCGTGGCCCGATACGCCCGTACGCTGGCAACCACTTTCGCCGCCGGAGTACCGTTGATCGATGCACTGCGGTCCGTTTCCGGAGCCACCGGCAACACGGTCTACCAACAGGCGGTAGCCGGCCTGCGCGACAGCGTCTCAACCGGCCAGCCGTTGTACGTATCGATGCGCAGATCGGGCGTTTTCCCCAACATGGTGGTGCAGATGGTCGCCGTCGGCGAGGAGGCCGGCGCCCTGGACGACATGCTGGCCAAGTCAGCCGCCTACTACGAAGAGCAGGTGGACAATGCGGTCGACAACCTGACAACGCTCATGGAACCCATGATCATGGCGGTACTCGGCATCCTGGTGGGCGGACTGGTGATCGCCATGTACCTGCCGATATTTCAGCTCGGATCGGTCGTCTCCGGGTGAGGACGCGATGACTTCCGCGGAACCGAACTCACCCCGACCGGCAGCAACCGGCGCGCGGAAGCGCATGGCCCGCCACAGGTCCACAGTGGTCCCGTTGCCGGCGGCTCTGACCCGATGGAACTGAACGTCCTGATGATGCACGGCTGGGGCGGCGTGCTGCTGCTGGCGGTCGGCGGCCTGATCGTCGGCAGTTTCCTGAACGTGGTGATCTACCGGCTGCCGCTCATGCTCGAACGGGATTGGAAGCGCCAGGCTCGCGAACAACTGGAAACGGACGACGGGGCGAAGCCTGCGGAAACGGATGCGGCGCAGCTCAACCTTTTTCTTCCCGGGTCGCATTGCCCCTCCTGCGGATTCCGCATCAGGGCGGTCGAAAACATCCCGGTTCTGAGCTGGCTGGCATTGCGGGGGCTGTGCTCGAACTGCGGCGCGGCCATCTCCCCACGCTATCCGTTCGTGGAAGCCATCACTGCTTGTGCCGTCCTCGTCGCCTTCGCTGCATTCGGCTGGACCTGGTTGGCGGTCGCCGCCGCAGGCTATACCTGCATGCTCATTGCGCTGGCCTGCATCGATTTCGATACCCAGCTACTGCCCGACCAGATGACGTTGACGCTGTTGTGGGCCGGACTTCTCACCAACGCTCTCGGCGGTTTTACCGACCTGGCCTCGGCGGTGCTCGGCGCGGCCGGGGCATACCTGTTCCTATGGAGTGTCTACTGGATTTTCAAGTGGCTCACCGGCAAGGAAGGTATGGGATACGGCGATTTCAAGCTGTTCGCCGCCATCGGCGCCTGGCTCGGCTGGACGGCGCTGCCCGCGGTCATCCTCCTCTCCGCTGCCATCGGGCTCGCCTATGCGCTGGTGTCGATCCTGCAGCGGCGCCGAACCCGTCATCAGCCCCTACCCTTCGGTCCATTTCTGGCCATGGCCGGCTGGGGCGCACTGATGTTTCGCGAGACGGCGATGAACGCCTTGACGGGCTGATATGTTTTGACCTGTCAACCCGTCTCAAGGAATTTCCTCACGTCCTCTTCTCCGGAATGAAAAAATTTGTTGTCGGCGCGGTGGATATGTGGGCGAGAGGCACGCGAGTGTGGGCAGGCGGTGGGCAACGCGCCAGCGTTGTCCACGGGCTGTCCACACGGCCCGAAGGGCGCGCGCCGGTCCGTAAGGACTCGTCCACATATCCACCGCGCTCTCGCACATTGCGACGCTCGTACAATCATCGAAAGCGTCGTCATGGCGATGAGCGTGTTGGGTCAGGACAAGGCCGGGCTGATTGCGACGGTGGATCATGCTGATATGCGTGGATTGGGTACCGACCGGACTTCACTACGTCGCGGAGCTGGCCTTTCTCTAGTGGCAGGGATCGCCGACCGGTACGCCCGTTCAGGGATCGTACCGACAGCACCGGTTATAGCCCGAACAAGGGTTCTCCACACCGGCCCGATCCTGCCCTGACTCAACACGCCCAGACCTCCTCCTTATCCGATATCGAGCGCGTCTTCCGGTCGCGGCGTGTCACTGGCGTAGCCCGCGGCCGGTAGGATCTGCGGCATCTCGCGTCGCACGATGTCCCAGATGAAGCCCGTCAACTCGCGCGCCACGGCGACGTTCGCCTGCTTGCTGTTCTTGCCCGCCTTAAGCAGGTGCCGATAGCGGCCGCACAAGCGGCGCTGCGCCTTCCAGGCAATCGCCTTGGCCTCCTCCGATGCCGCAGCCGCCTTGCGTTCGAGATGCGCGGTGCGCCGCGCCGGAAACCGGTAACACCAGGCCGATTCCACCAGCACGCGCCGCGCCTGGCGGTTGCCGGTCCGGGTGATCCCGCCCTGGCGGCGGCGCCCCCCGGAACTGTGTTCGCTCGGCACCAGCCCCAGATAGGCCATCAACTGCCCTGGCTTGTCGAAGCGGCTCACGTCGCCCAACTCCGAAAGCACTGTCATCGCCGTGATCACATCAACGCCGCGCAACGCAATGAGCGAGCGCACCACCGGCGCCATCGACCAGCCCGCCAACGCCTCATGCAACTGCTTCGTCAACGCCGATACCCGATCGCTCGCCGCACGCACGCCATCCAGGTATTCCCGAAACGCCCATTCCTGCCAGTCCCGCTCGAAGCGCTGGCCGTCCAGCCACGCAAAGTGCGCCTGCGTCCAGCAACTGCGCGACCAGTGCCGACCATGGCGTAGCAGAAACGCGCCCAGTTGCTGGCGCGCCTTGCGCTCGGCGTTCTTGAAATCCGCCCGCGTGCGCACCAGGTCCCGCATCGCCTCCTGCTCCTCGTCCGGAACCCACACCGGCGTCAACTCCCCGCTGCGCGACAACCGCGCCAGCTTGCAGGCATCACGCCGATCCGTCTTGATCCGCTCGCCTGGCGCCTTCGGGATCCGCGACGGCGCCACCACCGCACAATCGAAACCCAACCCCTTCAGTTGACGGTACACCTCGTAACCGCACGGACCCGCCTCGTAACAGAACTGGATCACCTCGCCGTCGTACCGTCGGACCAGCTTATCGGCCAGCTTGCCGATCGCCGTCGGTTGGTTGGCCAACTCCCCCAAATAGGTGGGCGATTCCCGGCCCGCCGGCGCCACCGCCACCGCAATGGTGTCCTTGTGCACGTCCAAGCCGACATAAGCCGCATAGTTGATGTCCGATCTCCGCACTTGCCCGGATACCGTTTCCGCTTCGTTTGCTCTAAAGTCTTGCATTACCTGCCCTCCTCAATTCTGGCTCTGTCTCGGTGGCCATCATGACCGCCCCCAAGATAATCCACGCGCTTGAGGACGGGCAGGTCAAAACATGATGTCTAGGGGTTTTTACCCCCGAAGCGTACTGATATCCGCATACGTGGTAATTACCGGCATTGCATGAACAAGGACTCAGCCCACACCAGGTTGCTGAAGGCGTTTCGTGAGCACGAATCACAGCTCCGGGGCTATCTGCTACAGGGCGAGCGTTCAGTGGCGCCGGTTTCACTCTGCGACGTCGATCCCCCGAAGGAGACGAGGGATGCCTGGTTACCGGAAGCGGACGTCCAGCATGACCTTGCCGATAACGTCGTGGGATAGGTGACATGGCAGCGGGAATTCACGAACACCGGTGTACCCGATGACACTGGTTAACTGGTCCTGGAGTTTTATGGCCTTCTACCTCGGCCTGATGCTGTTTATCGGCTATATCGCCAGCAAGCGCATCGCCCATGCCGATGACTTTGCTACTGCACGCGGTTCCTATGGACCCTGGGGACGCGCCATTATTCTCCACGAGACGATCAGTGTGCTCACGCAATACACGGTTCATCTTGCAAAGTTTCCGGTCAGAGGGCCAGCGGTAGGGTGGGTAATGACCTCGGTCTTTGATAAAGAAGACACGCTGGTTGCCGAATGCCTGCTGAACCAGGCCATGGTCAAGGAGAGTTACGAGCGCTACGCAGAGGAGGCGGTGGCACTACACCGCCTCTTGACGAAGTAGCTACCAGGAGCTACTTTGCTGCCCATGCGATCCATTGGCGTCAAGATGCTGAATAGCCGGCTGAGCGAGTATGTGCGCTTGGCGGCCTCCGGCGAAACGGTCCTGGTCACCGACCGAGACCGGGTTGTAGCCGAACTCGGCCCGCCAAAACGAACTCGAAGTCCCGTGCTTGCGGATTCGCTCCTTGCCGATGCCGTGCGCAAGGGCTGGCTGAGGCCCCCTGTCTTGCCGGCAGACGATGCACCGCCAACGCCGAGGCCAATCGCCCCTTTGAGCGAACTCCTCCGCGAGCTCGATGGAGACCGAAGCGAGCGGTGATTTATGTCGATACCTCCGTTGCGCTGGCGCAGCTTCTCGCGGAGGACCGCCGGCCACCCTCTTCGCTATGGAGCGAGACGCTGGTCGCCAGCCGCTTGCTTGAATACGAGGTCTGGACACGCCTGCACTCGCGTAACCTCGCGGAGTCCCACGGCGAAGCGGCTCGAAGTCTCATAGGGCGCTTCGCATTGCTGGAACTTGCTCCACCCGTGCTGGCTCGCGCATTGGACGCCTTTCCAGCGCCTGTTCGCACACTTGACGCGCTGCACCTCGCGTCGTTCGAATACCTGCGCGAGAACGGGCAGAGGGTCCAACTCGCCAGCTACGATCGCCGCATGGTTATCGTCGCCGAGGCCATGGAGTTGCCGATCTTTGACCTGCAAGAACGTTGACCACACCTCACGCCCCCTATCGTCGTCCTGAAATAACTCCCCATGCACCGGCGTTCCACACCACTCGCCATATACACGTTTATTCTTCGATCCCCCGCGTCGGACTACGGCGGGGGTGGGGGCGCACTGATGTTTCGCGACACCGCGATGAGCGCTTTGCCCTTTTTGCCGCGGCTTGTCGATCGCCAGGCTACGTGGCCGCCCGCATAGCGCATCGGCAACCGATCGACGCGAGTGGAGCGGTGAGCAGATCGCGCGAACTTGGCGCGATCGGTCAGGTACGGTACTCCGCGTTGATACGCACGTACTCGTAGGACAGGTCGGTGGTCCAGACCGTCTCACTGCAGGCGCCGCGACCCAGATCGATATCGATGGTGTATTCGTCCCGGCCCATGACCTCGGCGGCAGCAGCTTCGTCGTAGTCGTCGGCCACAAGGCCTTCGCGCGCAATGACCACATCGTCGAGGGCCAGCGATACGGCGCTCGGGTCGAGATCCGCAACGCCGGCGCGGCCGATGGCCATGCAGAAGCGGCCCCAGTTCGGATCGCCTGCGAACAGGGCGGTCTTGACGAGCGGCGATTCCGACACCGTGTAGGCGACTTTCAGACATTCCGCCGCAGTGGCGCCGCCCCGTACGCGCACGGCCACGAATCGCGTCGCTCCTTCGCCGTCTCGTACGAGGCATTCGGCCAGCGCCCTCGCCACGGCCAGAAGGCCCCCTTTCAGTTCCTCATAGGCCGGCCCCGAACCGGTGATTTCCGCGTTTCCCGCCTGCCCGGTCGCACACACGACCAAGGAATCGTTGGTGGATGTATCGCCGTCGACGGTCACACGGTTGAATGACCGGTCCGCGACCTGCCCGGTCATCTCCTGCAACGCCGGCCCGGCGATTGCGGCATCGCAGCACAGGAAGGCCAGCATGGTCGCCATATCCGGCTTGATCATCCCGGAGCCCTTGGCGATGCCCGTTATCGTTACGGGTCTGCCGGCAACCTCGATACGAGCGCTCTCGCCCTTGGGTGCGGTGTCCGTGGTCATGATGGCGCGCGCCGCGTCCGCCCAACCGGCGGGCGACAGTTTCGGGACGGCCTGCTCGATCGCCGAACGCATCGCGTCCACCGGCAATCGTTCTCCGATGACGCCCGTCGAGAACGGCAGCACGGACTCGCCGGAGCAATCCGAACCCAGACACCGCGCCACATGCTCACAGAGTATCGTCGCATCCTCGCGCCCTCCCGCGCCGGTCGCGGCATTGGCGTTGCCGCTGTTGATCAGCAACGCGCGGAGATTGCCGGTTCGGATTCGTTCTTCCGCCATGATCACCGGAGGCGCGCGAAACGCGTTCTGCGTGAAAACGCCCGCCACCGCGGATTCGCGGGCGAGCTCGATGACCGCCAGGTCGTCGCGCTGCCGCTGCTTGATGCCGGCACAGGCGGTGGCGAGGCGCACGCCGGCCACCGGCGCCAGCTCGCCGAGCGGCGGGAGATTTACGGCCATGAAACCCTCCGAATCGTCCGCGCACCGCACCGGTCCCAACCCCGGATGCGCCGGATTCGACGGCTGAGCAATTGCTCTGAATCAGGCCGGGGCAGGGGAGCGCTCACATTCGATGCGGGCTAGAGAGGGAAGGCATTGGCTGGGGCGATAGCGCCAATCAGGCGGCCTTGCCGTGGCAGTGCTTGAACTTCCGGCCCGACCCGCACGGACAGGGCTCGTTGCGGCCGACCTTGCGTTCGCTGCGAACGAACGGAACGGCCTTGGCGCCCGCTCCGTCCTTCTCGGCCGCGCCGTCGCCCGTAGGCGCCCCGCCACCCCCAGCCATCGCCGAGGCTTCGGCGTGGGAGTAACGCATGCGTTTTTCCGCCTCTTCGCGGCGCCGCCGCTCCGCCTCGTCGACCGCGCTCGGCGCCTCTATCTGAACCCGGGACAGGAGCTTCACGACATCGCGCTTGATGTTGAAGAGCAGATCCTGGAACAGCTCGAAAGATTCGCGCTTGTACTCCTGTTTCGGCTGCTTCTGCGCATAGGCGCGCAGGTGGATGCTCTGGCGCAGGTAGTCCATGGCCGCCAGGTGTTCCTTCCACCGCTGGTCGAGTATCTGCAGCATGATCTGCTTCTCCACCAGCCGCACATCCACGCCGTGGCTCCTCCAGAGCGATTCCTTGCTGCCGTACTGCTCCTCGACCTGCGCGAGAATCCTGTCACCCAGGCTCTCCTCGTTGAGTGAATCTTCCTGGTCCAGCCACTTGCGGACAGGTTGGGTACTTGCGAATTCCGTCGCGAGCGCCTGCTCGAGGCCCTCCACATCCCATTGCTCCTCCACGCTCTGGGGCGGGATGTACTGGCTGACCACATCGAGCACGACCTCGTCGCGGATGGCCACCAGGGTGTCGACGATGTCGTCGGCCGCCATCAGGTCCCGGCGCTGCTGGTAGATCACCTGGCGCTGATCGTTGGAGACATCGTCGAATTCCAGCAGGTTCTTGCGGATGTCGAAGTTGCGGCCTTCCACCTTGCGCTGGGCCCGTTCGATGGCGTTGTTGACCACCCGGTGCTCGATGGCCTCGCCCTGCTCCATGCCGATGCCCTGCATGAACCGCCGCATGCGGTCCGAGGCAAAGATGCGCAAGAGATTGTCTTCGACGGAGAGGAAGAAGCGCGAGGACCCCGGGTCGCCCTGGCGGCCGGACCGTCCCCGGAGCTGGTTGTCGATACGGCGGCTCTCGTGCCGCTCCGTACCGACGATGTGCAGCCCGCCCGCTTCCACGACCCGGTTGTGGCGCTCTTCCCAATCCCTCTTCAGCGCCTTCACCCCGGCGTCCGAAGGATCGTCGAGCCGGGCGACCTCCGCCTCCCAATTGCCGCCCAGGACGATGTCGGTACCGCGGCCCGCCATGTTCGTGGCGATGGTCACGGTGCCCGGCCGGCCTGCCTGGGCGACGATATCCGCCTCCCTTTCGTGCTGCTTGGCGTTCAATACGTTATGCGGAATCTTGCGCTTGTCGAGTTCCGAGGAAAGGCGTTCCGAGGCGTCGATGGAGGCGGTGCCCACCAGCACCGGTTGACCGCTCTCCATGCAGTCGGTGATGTCCTCGACGATGGCGTCGTATTTCTCGTCGATGGTCAGGTATACGAGGTCGTTGTGATCGTCCCGGACCATCGGCATGTGGGTGGGAATGACCACCACGTCCAGGTTATAGATCTGCCGGAACTCGAACGCTTCGGTATCCGCCGTACCGGTCATCCCGGCCAGTTTCTCGAACAGGCGGAAATAGTTCTGGAAGGTCGTCGACGCCAGCGTCTGGCTTTCGTTCTGAATCGCCACCCCTTCCTTGGCTTCGACGGCCTGGTGGATACCTTCCGACCAGCGCCGCCCGGGCATGGCGCGCCCGGTGTGCTCATCGACGATCACGGCCTCGCCGTTGGCGACCATGTAATCGACATCGCGCTTGAAGAGCGCATGGGCCTTCATGGCGGCCTGCAGGTGGTGCAGCAGATTGAGGTTGCTCGCGGAATAGAGGCTGTCGTGCTCATCGAGCAGCCCCATCCTGACGAGTTGCCCCTCGACAAAGAGGTGGCCGCGCTCGGTCAGCTCGACCTGCCGGTTCTTCTCGTCGACGATGAAATCGCCCTCTTTTTCCGGCGGCGCCTCCGGCCCCGCACCGGGAATCTCCCGCTTCAACCGCAGCGCCAGCCGGTTGGTCTGCTTGTAGAGCTCGGTGCTCTGTTCGGCAGGCCCGGAAATGATCAGCGGCGTGCGCGCTTCGTCGATCAGTATCGAGTCGACTTCATCGACGATGGCGTAGTGGAGGTCTCGCTGAAACTTGTCCTCCAGGGTGAACGCCATGTTGTCGCGCAGGTAGTCGAAGCCGAATTCGTTGTTGGTGCCGTAGATAACGTCCGCCTGATAGGCGGTGCGCTTCTCCATCGGATTCTGTGCGGACTGAATCACCCCCACCGTCAGGCCGAGCGCCCGGTAGATGGGGCCCATCCAGGCGGCGTCCCGGCGGGCCAGGTAATCGTTGACCGTGACGATGTGAACGCCGCGGCCGCCAAGAGCGTTGAGATAAGCCGGCAGCGTGGCGACAAGGGTCTTTCCTTCACCGGTCCGCATCTCGGCGATGCGGCCCTCGTGCAGGGTGACGCCGCCGATGAGCTGAACGTCGAAATGACGCATGTCCTTGGTGCGCCGGGCCGCCTCGCGTACCACGGCAAAGGCCTCGGACAGCAGATCGCCAAGGCTCTCGCCTCCCTCGTGGCGTTGGCGCAACGTATCGGTGAACGCCTCGAGATCGGCATCCCGCATCGCCTCGAACCGGGGCTCGAGCGCATTGATTCGGGCGACTACACGGCCCATGCGCTGCAGTTCGCGGCTGTTCTTGGTACCGAAAACGGCTCGGATCAGCTTTCCAAACACGGAACTCTGCCTGGCTTTTCAGAAGATCGGGAATTTTACCGCTTTTTCGGCTCGATTAACCGCTGGCGCCGAGTGGGGCCGGTTCATGCGGCGCTTTGGCGATGGCATCGGCGTCCGCGGCGGGAAGTTGGTGAGCGATGCGGGCTACGAGTTCCGCCGGGCGACGTATTTGGCGGGATTGACGTGGCGCCCGTTCTTGAGCACCTCGATATGCACATGGGGACCCGTGGTGCGCCCGGTGGCGCCCAGGCTGCCGAGCGAATCTCCCCGCTTGACGATATCTCCCGTCCTGACCCGCAAGTCCGCGTGATGCGCATAGCGGGTGACATAGCCGTCGCCGTGGTCGATTTCCACCACTTCGCCGTACCCGTAGCGCTGGCCCGCATAGACGACGACGCCCGCCGCGATGGCGACGACGTCGGAACCTCTCCGCCCGGCGAAATCGATGCCGGTATGCCAGGCCATCTTGCCGCTGATCGGGTCCAAACGCCTGCCGTACGGCGAGGAAATCCAGCCCCGGTTCACGGGCCGGCCGGCCAACCGGGCCGCCTCCCAGTACTCCTTGTTGCCGAGCACCGTTTCCAGTACCTGCAGTTCGTCTTCCCGGTCACGGATTTCGATGGCCAGGGCGTCCAGTCCAGCCCGCAGGTCGGGTGATTCAAGGACGCTCTCGCAACTGCCGGCCGGCCCCCCCTGGGGGGCGGGCAGGTCGAAGCCGAATTCATCCAGGGGAACCTGGGCGACATCGGCAACCTGGACGCCCAGAGCCTCCATACGCCACAGGCGGGCCTGCATCTGCGCGAGTTGCCGGCCCACGGCGCCGCTCTCCGCCATGGCCTGCTTCTCCAGGTCCTGCACACGGGCGCCCTGGTCAGCCAGCCGTTCCCGCCACTCATCGATCATTCCGGGGATCATGAACTGGCTGGTGATCAGGGGGTACATTGAGGCGCTCAGTACGCCCGCGACTCCCAATACCAGGCAAACGGCGCCGACCGTCACCCGCCAACCCGCCTGGATCGACCGGGAACCGCCGCCTTGCCTGATCAGTATGATCTTCATCACCGTCCGGCCGTCATATGGGATCGTTCCGTCGGATAGGCTGGTTCGGTCACGCTAACCCTTCCACTACCGTGAGCGTGGCCCGCCATTCTCGCCGTGGATGAACATCGAATCAAGTTCGGTAACATGCGCATCATGAAGATCCGCGATCTCCTGACCCCCCATCGCCGTCGATTCACGCGCTTGCAGGAACTGCTCGATCAAGCGGACCGCCAGGATGCCTGGACCCGGGAACTGAGGGCCGTCCTGCCCGAGCGCCTGGATAGCGCCTGCCGTGTCATCGACATTCGCGGCGACACGCTCGTCGTGCTCTGCCCGGACGGGGCGGCGGCGACGCGCCTGCGTTTCCAGGCAACCGACATCATCAGGCAACTCAAGGTGCTGAATCACTACAGGCGCGTCACGCGCCTCGAAGCCCGCGTCTCGCGCGCCGGCGATTGGCCTTCCGCCTAGCCCGCATCGCTCACCAACTTCCTGCTGCGGACGCCGATACCCTCGCGTAAGCGCGGCCGTACGGCCACGCTTACACGGCGCCTCGACGCCCTCGCGACGAAAGTTGGTGAGCGATGCGGGCTAGCAGGCGGGAGATCAATCCGCCTGCTTTCTGAGGAAGGCCGGAATGTCCAGCAGCCTGTCGTCGAGCTTCTGGTCGTCGGCAACGTTCCCCGCGCCGTATCTCGGTTGATGCCGCTCGTAGGCCGGCCGGTCCAGATCCTCGTACGTGGCCCTGCCCAGCGGCACCCGTTTTGCCTGGGTGTTGTCCACCACCACATTCGGCTTGATCGTACCCAGGCCGGTGGCGACGATGGTTACCCGCAGTTCGTCGCCCATCGCCGAATCGATGACGGTTCCCGCGACCACCCGGGCGTTTTCGGCGGCAAACCCTTCGACCGTCTTGCCGACGTCCTCGAACTCGCCGATGCTGAGATCGGGGCCGGCGCTGACATTGACCAGGATGCCGCGCGCGCCCTGCAGGTCCACGTCTTCCAGCAATGGGCTGCGAATGGCGGCATCCGCCGCATCGCATGCCCGGTTGTCCCCGGCAGCGGTACCGGTACCCATCATGGCCATGCCCATTTCCGCCATTACGGTTCTGACATCGGCGAAGTCGACGTTGATCAGGCCCGGACGGGTGATGAGTTCCGCAATGCCCTGCACCGCGCCGAGCAGCACGTCGTTCGCTGCCGCAAAGGCATTGAGCATGGTGGTACGTTCGCCAAGTACAGCCAGCAGCCGCTGGTTCGGGATGGTGATCAGCGAGTCCACGCACTCCGCAAGTTCGGCGATGCCGCACTTGGCGACCTCGTCGCGCCTTTCGAACTTGAAGGGCCGTGTGACGATGGCGACGGTCAGGATGTCCATCTCCTTGGCCGTGCGCGCAACCACCGGCGCGGCGCCGGTGCCGGTGCCGCCGCCCATGCCCGCGGTCACGAACACCATATCCGCTCCGGTGAGAAGCTCCGTGATGCGGTCGCGATCCTCGAGCGCCGCCTCCCGGCCGATCGCGGGATTGGCGCCGGCCCCGAGACCCCTGGTGATGGAACTGCCCATCTGCAGAATCGTCGGGGCATCCAGGTTTTTCAACGCCTGGGCGTCGGTGTTGGCGGCGATGAAGTCAACGCCGTCGATACTCGTCCTCAGCATGTGCTGGACCGCGTTGCCGCCGCCCCCGCCCACGCCGAATACCTTGATTACGGCGCTCTGGGGTCCGCTGTCTACCAATTCGAACATATGCACGTCTCCTGTCAGAAGTTTTCGCTTAGCCAGTTTCTGAATCTGCCGAATGTGCCGCCGCCCCGTTGCCGGTTGCCGGCGCCCTGCTCCTCCTGTTTTTCCTTTCCGTACATCAAGAGTCCGACGCCCGTCGCGTAAATGGGGTTCTTGACGATGTCCTTGAGCCCCGTCACGCTGGCGGGCGAGCCAACGCTTACCGGCATGTGGAAGATCTCTTCGGCGAGTTCGACCACGCCTTCCATTTTCGATGCTCCCCCAGTGAGCACCACTCCCGCGGCAATCAGCTCCTCGAACCCGCTGCCGCGAAGTTCCGCTTGAATCAAGGTGAACAGCTCGTCGTAACGCGCTTCAACGACCTCGGCGAGCGTCTGCCGCGACAACTCCCGGGCCGGCCGGTCACCCACTCCGGCCACCTTGATCATCTCGTGCGCCTGCGCAAGTTGCGGCAGGGCGCACGCGTATTTGATCTTGATTTCCTCGGCATTCTGCGTCGGCGTTCTGAGCGCCGTCGCGATGTCGTTGGTTACCTGGTCCCCGGCGATCGGGATGACTTTCGTGTGCCGAATGGCACCGCCGGTAAACACCGCGATGTCCGTCGTTCCCCCGCCGATGTCGACCAGGCAGACACCGAGGTCCCGCTCATCTTGCGAGAGCACCGAATAGCTCGACGCCCACTGTTCCAGTACCAGTTCGTTGACTTTGAGTCCGCAGTGCCCGATACACTTCTCGATGTTCTGCGAGGCGTTGACCGAGCAGGTGACCAGATGCACCTTGGCTTCCAGGCGCACGCCCGACATGCCCAACGGTTCGCGCACCCCTTCCTGGTTGTCGATCACGTATTCCTGGGGCAGGATGTGCAGGGTCCGTTGATCGGCCGGGATCGGCATGGCTTGCGCCGCATCGATTACCCTCTCCACATCGTGGGGCAGCACTTCCCGGTCGCGGATGGCGACGATGCCATGGGAGTTGAAGCTGCTGATATGACGCCCCGCGATACCCGCATAGACCGAGTCGATCGGACGGCCCGCCATGAGTTCCGCTTCTTCCACGGCCCGCTGAATCGAATGCACGGTCGATTCGATGTTGACCACGACCCCCTTCTTCAAGCCGTGCGAGCGGTGCGAGCCGATGCCGATCACCTCGATACCGCCGTCAGGGGCAAGGTCCGCCACGATGGCGGCCACCTTGCTCGTGCCGATGTCCAGACCGACGAGGCGCGCCGGATCGTTTTCCGATGTCATGTCGTTCCCGTCGCTCCTGCCGTTCCCAGCGCTTCCGCGTCCGCATCCTCATGTTGCCTGCCCGGCTCCCGCCAGCGCACCGCAATCCCGCTGCTGTACCTCAGGTCCACGTAGTCGACCGCGGCGGCGCGATGGCCAAGGAATCGCGACCATGCCACCAGAAATCGCTGCATGCGTTCCCGCAGGCGGTCCGCGCCCAGCATGACGGTCGGGCCGCCCGCGCCGGGCAGCGCCCCGGTGGCGGTCACCTCGTCGCCCGGCCGGTTGCCCGGCGGTGCGCCCGCGAACCGCGCTCCCGGCTCCGTGAACGCGAATTTCCATTCGCCGATTTCGTTCTCGGAGACATGCTCTATCGCGAGTCCTGCATCCGCCGCCATGCCTTGCAGGTAGCGGTAGACTTCCATCGCTTCCCTGGGACTCGACAGCGCGCAATCGAATGCCGGCACATCGAGCGGGCCGTTGGGGGTGCTTACGATCTCCCCCGCAGGGGTGAGATACCCGGCGTCGGCCCAGCGCGCCACGACCGTCCGGCGGGCGACCCGAACCACGATGGTGTCGGGCCACACCTTGCGTACACTGACTTCGTCCGGCCAGGAGAGTTCCATGACCCGCGCACGCAACTGCGCAACATCCATGGTCAGCAACCGGCCCTTCAGCGCCTGCCCGATGCGGCGCCGTATCTGCGCCGCCTCGGAGTCCGCGAGTTGACCCTCGACCTTGACGACCCGAACCTGACGGTCGATCGCAAACCATCCGCAGGCGCCGGCGGATACCAGGACCGCCAGGGCGATGACCGCGAGCAACCTACGCATCGCCGACACCCCGCATTCGATTCGAAACCTGGCTGACGTTGCCGGCGCCCTGTACCAATACGACGTCCCCGTCCCGCACAATGCTGCCGAGCCGTTCCAGCGCATCGCCCGGATTCGCCGCGAGCCGGGGGTCGACACCGGCACGGCGCCGGATGCCGCAACACAGCGCCCGGCCGTCGGCTCCGGCAATCGGCGACTCGCCCGCGGAGTACACATCGACCAGCACCAGCCGATCGACTTCCGTGAGGACATCGACGAACGCGTCGAAGAGGTCCCTGGTGCGGCTGTACCGGTGCGGCTGATAGATCATCACCAGCCGTCGGCCCGGCCAGACGCGCCGCACCGTTTCCAGCACTGCGCGCACTTCCGTCGGATGGTGGCCGTAGTCGTCGACCAGCGTCACCTCGGCGCCGCCGACCCTGACGTTCTCGAACACCTGAAAGCGGCGCCCGACACCCGAGAAACCGGCCAGGCCCTTCAGCACGGCGCCGTCGTCGATTCCCTCTTCGGCCGCCACGGCAAGCGCGGCGAGCGCATTCAGCACGTTGTGCTTGCCCGGAATGGCCAGTTCCACGTCGAGCACCGGCCGTCCGGCGGGCCGGTGCGCCCTGAACCCCCAGGCGCGGCCGTCGACCTCGATATCCGTGGCGCGGTAGTCGGCGTCCCCGGCGAATCCATAGGTGAACATGGGCCTCGACAACTCCGGAAGGAGGCTCCGCACAACCGGATCGTCCGCGCAGAGTATGGCGGTGCCGTAGAACGGCAGGCGGTGCACGAACGCCACAAACGTCGACTTGAGGCGCGAGAAATCGTGACCGTACGTCGCCATGTGGTCCCGGTCGATGTTGGTCACCACGGCCACCATGGGCTGCAGGTAAAGAAACGAGGCATCGGATTCATCGGCTTCCACGATGATGGTGCGGCTGCCGCCGAGTCGGGCGTGGGTGCCCGCGCTCTCGAGCAGCCCGCCGATGACAAAGGTCGGATCCCGGCCGGCCGCCTGGTAGACGGCCACCAGCAGGCTGGTCGTCGTCGTCTTCCCATGGGTGCCGGCGATCGCAATTCCGTGCCGGTAACGCAGCAGTTCGCCCAGCATCTCGGCGCGCGCCACCACCGGAATCCGCTCCGCGTGAGCCGCCGCCAGCTCCGGGTTGTCCTCTGCCACGGCGCTGGATACCACCACCACGTCGGCGCCGTCGATCTGCCCCCGGGCGTGGCCCTCGAACACGGTCGCGCCAAGGGATTCGAGCCTTGACGTGGTGGCGGAACGCACCAGGTCCGAACCGGAGACCTCGTAACCCTGGTTGATGAGTACCTCCGCGATTCCCGACATACCGGCGCCGCCGATTCCCAGGAAGTGAATGCGCTGCACGCGGCCCATTTCCGGCACCCGGTAAGCGTTGAAGTTATTGCCGCCGTTCGCCCCGGTCACCCTCTCGCCTCCTCCAGTTGCGCCCGGCACACGAGCCCGATGAGGGCGCAGCACGCGATCAGGCTGTTTCCTCCATAGCTCACGAAGGGCAGCGTCAGGCCCTTGGTGGGCAGGATGCCGCTGGCGACGCCCAGATTGATCAACGCCTGCACGCCGAGCACGATGCCGACGCCGTAGCAGAGGTAGCCGCCGAACTTTTCCCCGCGCTCCAGAAGACCCCGGCCGATCGCCAGAATCCGGTAAACCAGGAACCCCAGCAGCGCCAGCAGGGCAAGGGCGCCCGCAAGACCCAGTTCCTCGGCAATCACCGCGAATATGAAGTCGTTGTGCGCTTCCGGAAGGTAGTAGAGCTTCTGGATCCCGGCCCCCAACCCCAGGCCGAACAGTTCGCCGCGTCCGAAGGCGATCAACGCCTGGACGAGTTGATAGCCACTCCCATAGGCCGTCGCCCAGGGGTCGGTGAACGTGACCAGCCGCTCCAGCCGGTAAGGCTGCGCAACCGCCAGCACACTGAACAGAATGGCCGCCACGATCACCAGCGGAACGAAATAGCGCAAACGCATACCGGCCAGAAACAGCAGGGCTCCGGCAGTGGAACCCAGCACGACCACGGAACCGATATCCGGTTCAGCCACCAGCAGCGCCAGAATCAGGCCGAGCACGACGAGAGGACCGAATAGTACCCGCGCGTCGTCCTTGAGCGCATCGTCGTATCGCGCCAGGTATCCGGCCAGATACACCAGTACCAAGAACCGGGCAGCCTCGGACGGTTGAAACGTACCCACGCCCAGGTCGATCCAGCGTGTCGCGCCGTTGACCGCCTGCCCCACGCCAGGTACGAATACGGCCGCACAGAGCGCCAGGGCCGCGATCCACGCCAACTGCCGGCACCGGCGCCAGACGGCAAGCGGTGTCGCCAGCACGATCAGGAAAGCGACCAGGGCGATCCCGAGATAGGCGCCATGGCGGGGAAGAAAATCCCGGTCCATGGCCACGGATGCCGAAGCCACCATCACGAGGCCGAACCCGAGTACGAGCAGCCAGGTGCACAAAAGCGGTCGGTCGACGGCGGCATTCACGATTCAAGACCCCGCCCGTGACAGCGGCGGAACCTGCACTTGCGCCCGGCGATTCGGAAAGACCCGCTCCGGCTCACGCGCCCAACTCCGCCACCGCGGCGCGAAACGCCGCGCCCCGCGCCTCGAAGTTCTCGAACATGTCGAAACTGGCGCAGGCCGGGGAGAGCAGCACCGTATCCCCCGGTTGCGCGGCGGCAGCCGCCTGCCCGACCGCCTCGCCCATGTCCCGCGCCCGCGAAACCGGAACCCGTTGACTGACCGCCCTCTCGATTGCCGGGCCGTCGGCGCCGAGTACCACGAGGTGCCGGGCGCATTCCGCGATGGCGTCGCCGAGTTCGACGAAGTCGGCGTTTTTGCCGTCACCGCCGGCGATCAGTACCACCGAACCCGGCGCATCCCCGAGGCCCGACAGGGCCGCCAGGGCGGCGCCTGCATTGGTCGCTTTCGAGTCGTTGACATAGTTCACGGCGCCGATCGATGCGACGGTTTCGCAACGGTGAGCCAGCCCCGAGAATCCGGCCACCGCGGCTCTCAGTGCAGCCTCGTCCCCGCTGAATTCGGCGCCGTGCACCATTGCCAGGGCCGCCAGCACGTTCTGCTCATTGTGCCGGCCGGCCAGAGGCAATCGCGACGACTCGAGCAGGATACGGTCACCCAGGGCAAGTGCCCGGTTCCCATGGCGGGCGCGAATGCCCCACTGGCCCGGCCGCGGCTCGCCGCGGCCGAAGGTAATCAACTCGTCCTGTCTCCCGGGCGCCGGATACGTCAGTGGATCGTCTCGATTCGCGACGGCGCGTTGCGCCCCCTTGTAGATTCGCTGCTTGGCAGCGGCATAACAGTCCATGCTGCCGTGCCGGTCCAGGTGATCGCCGCTGACATTGAGGATGGTCGCCGCTCTCAGTGGCGCACCGCGCATCCGCTCGAGCTGGAAACTGGACAACTCCAGGACATAGCAATCCCGATCCGGCCCGATCGCGTCCAGCGCAGCCAGACCGAGATTGCCCCCCACCCCGGGTCGGGCGCCCCCGGCAGCGAGCAGGTGTCCCAGCAGCGAGGTCACCGTACTCTTGCCATTGGTGCCGGTCACCCCATAGACAGGTTCGCGCACCGCGGCAAAGAACAGATCGATGTCGCTCATTACCGGCAAGCCGCTGTTCAGCACTTGCCGGCCCATCGGACTGCCGGCGGCGATTCCCGGGCTCAGAATCGCGCGGTCGAGCCCGTTCGGGTCGAATTCAAGGGCGCCGAGCCGGTATTCCACCGCCGGAAAAGCCGCCATCGCTTCGGCAAGCCCGGGAGGATGCTCCCGGGTGTCGACGACGACCAGTTCGTCGCAGCCGTCCAGATGCCGAAGGCACGACATCCCCGTGACTCCGAGTCCTGCAATCGCCGTTCGCATCGCGCTGCCCGCTCCTCGCTACCGCAGCTTGAGCGTGGAGAGGCCCACCAGAACCAGCACCAGCGTCACGATCCAGAAACGGACGATCACGCGCGGCTCCGGCCAGCCCTTGAGTTCGAAGTGGTGGTGCATGGGCGCCATGCGGAATATGCGCCGTCCGGTGAGCCGGTACGACGCGACCTGAAGGATGACCGACACCGTCTCCAGCACGAACAGGCCGCCCATGATGAAGAGCACGATCTCGTGACGCACGACGATGGCGACCACGGCCAGGGCGGCGCCAAGCGCCAGGGCGCCTACGTCGCCCATGAAAACCTGGGCGGGATAGGTGTTGAACCACAGGAATCCCAGCCCGGCGCCGATGATGGCCCCGCAGAACACCGCGACCTCTCCCGCCAGCGGAATGTAGGGGATCTGCAGGTATTGGGCGAACTCGGTGTGGCCCGCCAGATAGGCGATCAATGCCAGGGCCGCACTGACCATGACGGTTGGCAGAATGGCCAGCCCATCCAGCCCGTCGGTCAGGTTGACCGCATTGCTCATGCCGACGATGACGAAATAGGCAACTACCACGTAACCCAGGCCGAGCGGCACGGCGACAGTCTTGAAGAAGGGGACGATGAGATCGGTCTCCGCGGGCAATTCCGCGCTCCAGTAGAGGAATACCGCGGCCGCCGCACCGAACACCGATTGCCAGGTGTATTTCCAACCCGCGGACAGGCCGCGGGCGTTCTTGCGGGTCAGCTTGAGATAGTCGTCCACCCAGCCGACGCCGCCGAAGGCCATGGTCACGAGGAGTGCGGTCCACACGTAGCGATTGCTCAACTCGCCCCACAACAGGGTGGTCACGCAGATGACGATGATGATCAGGGCCCCGCCCATGGTCGGCGTGCCCGCCTTGGCCAGGTGGGTCGGCGGACCGTCCTCGCGCACGGTCTGGCCGATCTGGTACTCGCCGAGACGCCTGATGACAAAGGGACCGATCAACAGCGACATGGCCAGTGCCGTCAGGACGCTCACCATGATGCGGAACGTGAGGTACTGGAAAACGGAAAAACCGCTGATGAATTCCGCAAGATACTCGGTCAGCCACAGCAGCATCAGGTGATTTCTCCAAGCGCGCGGCGCACCGTTTCGCGGTCGCTGAAAGGCCGGCGGCAGCCGCGGATTTCCTGACAGGTCTCGTGCCCCTTGCCGGCAACGACCACCAGGTCGCCGGGCTCCGCATCGGCGATGGCGCCGGCGATGGCGGCGGCGCGGTCCACCTCGTCGCGAACGGCCGCATTCCCGTCAACCCCGGCGCGCATCTCCGCGACGATGGCGGCCGGCTCTTCCCAGCGCGGGTTGTCGCTGGTTAGCCAGACCGCATCCGCTGCCGCGACGGCCGCCCGGGCCATCAGCGGGCGCTTGCCTGGATCCCGGTCGCCGCCGCAACCAATGACGCAGATCAAGCGGCCCCGGCAGTGGGACGCAAGCGCCACCAAGGCGTTCGCCAGGGCATCGGGCGTATGCGCGTAGTCCACCACCACCGTGGGCAGGCCCGGTTCCCTGAAAAACTCCATGCGGCCGGGAACGCCGGTGAGCACGCCCGCGCGCTCAACCAGTTCCCGGAAAGGAAGGCCGCCCGCCGCCAGCGCCCCTATGGCGGCAGCGGTATTGGCCAGGGAGAATTCGCCGAATACGGGCACGTCGATCTCTTCCGTTCCCCAGGGACTCGACAGGCGTGCGCGCACGCCGGCTTCGAGACAGGTCACACGGTTCCAGGACAGGTCGGCGCCGTTCCGGCCGACGGTAATCACGTCGGGTCCCCGCAGGTCCGCGGCCAGGGCGCGGCCGAACGCATCGTCGACATTGATGACCGCATGGCGAACGGTAGCGAACTCGAACAGCCGCCGCTTCGCCGCACCGTATGCCGCGACATCGGCGTGGTAATCCAGATGGTCCCGGGTGAGGTTGGAGAAAACGGCGCTCTCGAAGCGGACATCGTCCACCCGGCCCTGGGCAAGCGCATGGGAACTCGCCTCCAGGCAGGCCCGGATGCAGCCGCCGTCGCGCAAGCAGGCAAGCCGTCTCTGGGTGGCGATGGCGTCCGCCGTGGTCAGCTCGGCGGGCGACAAACAGCCGATTTCACCCCAGCCGAGGGTGCCGAGATAGCCGGTGCGCTGCCCGAGCCCACCGGCCAGGTCCGCAATGTGATGGGCGATGGAGGTCTTGCCGTTGGTGCCGGTAACCCCGACGCAGCGGAGTTCCCGGCTGGGATGACCGTAGAACCGCGCCGCCAGCGCTCCGCGCCGCTCGCGCAAGCTGTCGACCGCAACGACCGGCACGCTCAGGTCCGGTAAGTCCCGTTCCGCCAGAAGGCAAACGGCGCCGCGTTCGACCGCCTGGGCCGCGTAGTCGTGACCGTCCGCGGCCGCGCCCTTGACGGCGACGAATGCATCCCCGGGTTCGACCGCCCGGGAGTCCTCCGCAAGGCCCGCCGGTACGATGTCCGGCGCCCCGGGGTCGCCGAGCAGTTCACGGACGGTCATCGAAGGGGGTTTCACGAATGTCCCCCGGGTGTGCGCGCGGCGGCGAATCGTTCGCCGTCCGGAGGAATCCCCATCAATCGCAGCGCCCGTTCGGCGACACGGGCGAAAACCGGAGCGGCGACTGCCCCGCCGCCGATGCGTGGGCCGCTCGCATCGTTGACGACCACAACCATGAGAATGCGTGGATCGGTCAGCGGCGCCAGCCCGACAAAGAGCGCCACGTGGCGCTTGTCCGTGTACCCGCTTGCGCTGACGATGCGCGTGGTTCCCGTCTTGCCCGCCACCCGGTAACCCGGAACGCGCGCGCCAGGCGCCGTTCCCTCTCGCGATGTCACGCCTTCCATCAGGCTCAGCACGGTAGCGGCTGTATGGGCATCGAACACCCGGTCGCCGTCAGGCGTGCCGTCCAGTTTCAATGCCGAGATGGGCATTCGCACACCGCCGCTGGCCAGCGTCAGATAGGCCTGAGCCAATTGCAGCGGCGAGAGCGTCAGGCCGTACCCGAAGGCCAGCGTCGCCCGGACAACCGGATGCTCCAGCCCCGTATCGTCGAGGTGTCCCATGGTTTCTCCCGGCAGGCCGCTGCCGACGAAATCACCCGCTCCCGCGCGGCGCAGCACGTCGTGAACGGCCCGGGGCGGCAACTCCAGCGCCACCTTGGCAAAGCCCACCTGGCTCGACTTGTGCAGCGCCCGGGTCAGGGTGATGCGGCCGCGATTGAGCGGATCCTCGATGAGTTTCCCCTTGATGCCGATATAGCCGGGCGAGGTATCGATGATCGTATCCGGCCGATACCGGCCGGATTCAAGGGCCGCGATCACCGTGAACGGCTTGACCGTCGAACCCGGCTCGTAGACATCGGTCACCGCCCGGTTGCGCATGCCCTCGAGACCCGCCTGAAGCGGTTCGTTGGGGTTGTAGGACGGCTGGTTGACAAGCGCCAGGAGTTCGCCGGTTGCCACATCCAGGATCACCAGGGAACCCGATCTGGCGCCGTGCCCGGCCACCGCATTCTTGAGCTCCCGGTACGCGGCATACTGCAGCCGCAGGTCGATGCTTAGCGCGAGGTCCTGCCCCATGCGCGGCGCCGATTCGAATTCCACGTCGCGGACGATGGTTCCAAGCCTGTCCTTCAATACCAGCTTGCTGCCGTGCTTGCCGCGCAGCAGCGGGTCGAACGACAGTTCAACGCCTTCGAGGCCGACATCGTCGATATTGGTCATGCCGACGATATGAGCCGCGGTTTCCCCTGCCGGGTAGTAGCGCCGATACTCCCGCTGGAAGTCCAGACCCTCGATGCGGAGTTTCCGGATCCGTTCCGCCATCGTCCAGGGCACGCGGCGTTTCAGGTATACGAACGACTTGTCGCGATTCGCCTCAAGCTGGGCATCGAGACGTTCGGCATCGACCCCCAGGTGCGGAGCCAGACGCTCCAGATCCGCCCTCGCCACTCGATGCCTGGACGGGTCCGTCCAGACCGCAACGACGGGAGTGCTCACGGCCAGAGGCTCGCCGTAGCGGTCGTAAATGACTCCGCGGTACGACGGAATGGTCTCGGAACGCAACGAGCGCGCGTCTCCTTCGTTCTGCAGGAAGTCTTTTTCAAGGAAGGAAAGCCAGGCCACCCTGGAAGCGACGGCGACCGATCCCGCGAACAGGAGAGACAACAGGAAGTAGTGCCGCCAGGCATTCAAGGCGATATGCGCTCCACTTCGTCAGGAAACTGCATCTTCAGTTCCGCCTCGGCCACGCGCTCGACGTGGTGATAGGCCGCCAGCGCCCCCCGTTCGAGCAACAGGCGGCTGTGTTCCGCGAGGAGGAGATCCTGATGGTTGTGCGCTACTTCCAGCATGCCGTGAATCTCCCGAAGCTGGTGCGAAGCCATCACCACCTGCAGACCGGACGCTACGGCGCCTGCAAACAGCGCCAGCGTCAGCCCGAGGCGCTTGCCGGCGCCCCGCTTGCCCTTGCCGGAGGCGCGGCGTGGACGCCTGGATGCCTGTTGAGGCCGCTTTGCCGCACGGGTCATGGCTTAAGCCTCGACCGTTCCGCCCAGGCAGGCGCCCTGGTTCCGTGCGCCCGGTGCCGGCGATCGCTCGCGCCCTTCATGCGGCTCGTTCCAGCACCCGCAACACGGCACTTCGCGCCCGCGGATTACGCGAGACCTCCGCACGCCCGGCACGCAACGGCCCCGCGACGATGCGGGCGTCGATGCGCATATCCCGCCGCCGGACCGGAATTTCCCTCGGTAGGCGCGGGGGCGAGCTCCGTGCTCTGAAGTATCGCTTGACGATCCGGTCTTCAAGCGAATGGAAACTGATCACCGACAGGCGTCCGCCGACGGCGAGACTGGCAAATATGCCTTCCAGCCCGCTCTTCAGTTCGTCGAGTTCCTGATTGACGAAGATGCGTATCGCCTGAAAGACACGGGTCGATTCGTTGATCCGCCGCCGGGGCTCCGGCCGCGCCGCCGCTACCACCCCCACGAGCTCCCGGGTGGTCGAAAGCGGGCGCGCGGCCACAATGGCACGGCTGATGCGCCGCGCGTGGCGCTCTTCACCGTACTCACGCAGAACCCGGGTCAGGTCATCCACGCCGGCTTCATTCAACCAGCCCGCTGCGGTGAGCGGCTGCCGGCGGTCCATGCGCATGTCCAGCGGGCCATCCGCCTGGAAGCTGAATCCGCGTTCCGGCCGGTCGAGTTGCGCGGACGAAACACCGAGATCCATGATCGCGCCCTGCAGTTGGTCGATTCCCACCTCGGAGAGAATGCGCTCGATGTCGCCAAAAGTTCCGCGCCGAGGAATGACGCGGCTGTCTTCAGCGGCCAGCGCTTGCGCACACCCGAAGGCATCCTCGTCCCGGTCCACGACCAGCAACCGGCTCGAGGCGTCGAGGCGTTCGAGCAGCCGCCGGCTGTGACCGCCCTGGCCGAAGGTGGCGTCGAGATAGTCGCCGGATACCCGCCCCGGTGTGACAAGATTCACGGTTTCGCGGCACAACACGGGTTCGTGCCTCATACCGACAACCCGATGATTTCTTCGCCCTCGGCGATCAGCGCGCCGTTTTCATCCGAGGTGTGGGCATCCACCC
Source organism: Candidatus Azophilus sp. (assembly GCA_965220425.1). Lineage (GTDB taxonomy): Bacteria > Pseudomonadota > Gammaproteobacteria > Pseudomonadales > Azotimanducaceae > Azophilus. The sequence goes on from OZ244830.1 coordinate 4,060,673, forward strand.
GCGTTCGCCAGGCGTCCTGAGCCCAGATCTCGATCTTGTTGCCCTGTCCGACCAGCACGAGCGTCTTGTTCAGGCCGCAGTGGTCGCGCAGCGGAGCCGGCAGCAGAATGCGGCCGTTGCCGTCGAGTTCGAGATCTGTGGCGTGACCGATCAGTATGCGCTGCAGCCAGCGGGTTTCCGGGCGGATGTTCGGCAGCGCATCGAGTTTTTTCTGCACCGTTTCCCATTCCGGAAGCGGATAGAGCAACAGGCATTTCTCGCGCATGTCGACGGTAACCACCAGCTTGCCTCCGGCGGCGGCAATCAACCGCTCACGGAAGCGGGAGGGCATGGACATGCGCCCCTTGGCGTCCAGTTTGGCGCTGGAGATTCCACGAAACATCGTCATCGGTATCGTGGTCCTATAGCCCACTTTCTCCCACAATTTCCCATAAGACGACACTAAAGCCCGAACAGCGCAGTGTCAAGGCAAGAAAAGTGAATTAAATCGCGTATTTACAAGGGTTTTCCGACGCTCTACAGAAGGGCGAACCGGTTCCATTCTGTATAGAAAATATTGGCTAGACAGTGTTATCTAGAATCTACTTTAATAAAAAGACACCTTTCAGGCGACATTATTGCCCGACAACGGGAAGGAAACCCCACTTGACCATGCGAGTTTCCACCCGGCGCGCGGGGCGCGGCCGCGCAGAAAGCAATCCCAGGGTTTTAGAGGGGTTCGGGGGGTCACGACGTCGGTCATCGACAGCGCCGGACCGCCGCCCGCCGGTTCCTCCAGCGCGGTCAGCGCCTCGTAGCGCAGGAAGCGGTCGCACAGGGCGGCGAAGTCCTCGCTCACCGCGCTGTTCGGCGACACGCCTACCACAGTCTTGCCGTGCCGGCGCAGCTCCTTCAACACATGGATGAAGTCCCGGTCCCCAGACACGATCACGTAGACGTCGATATGCCGCAGGGACGACATCAGGCTCACCGCGTCGACCGCCATCTTGACGTCCACCGCCTACTTCATGACCAGTACCGCGAACGGGGTGCAGGGCAGACGCTATGAAGGGGTGATGCGCTGCTGCACGGACGGCCAATGGCGTTGGCGAACGCTTACCATCACCGGCGCCTGGGGTTGGCAGGCAAAGGAATTCGAGACGGTGTCCGAACCCGTTGGCCTCGAATATTTGCCCTTCGGCGGACGCCACGCCGCGTACACCACCCCGTAAAGCGCTCGTCAAACTGGTGCGGGATCGTCGTCTTGCCTGCGTTTGCGGGCTGCCGGTTCATCTGATTCTCCCGATCGCGGCTTCCAGACCCATTCCGGACCACAGCAACGAAGTGACCTGGTCGATCACCAGGTCAACGTCACTTTCCTGATCGCGCAGCCACCAGAGCGTCACAAAGTGGAGAGCCCCCAATAGTCCGTACGACCAGACGGTGGAAACGGCAGCATCGGCGCCCTGCGCAGCCCGGTAGGCGGCGATGGGTTCGGCGAATTGGCTGGCGGCGCCGTCGGCGAGCAGCAGCGATTGCTGCACCCGATCCTCAGGTGCGCCACCGGCCGTCACGAAGAGGTACAGGTGCTTCTCGCGAGCCGCCAGATCGAGATACCCGGCGACGAGATTTCTGAGTCCTTCACGTGGAGCGGAGGCCTGCGCTACCAGTTGGGAGACGGATTCGGCCATGCGCGCCGCCAGTCGTTCGGCTAGCGCGTTCACCAGGGCATCCCTGTCGCCTACACCCCGGTAGAGGCTGGGTTTGGTAACACCCGCCTCGGCCGCAATCGCCTGTAGCGACACGCTCGGCCCCTTCCCGCGAATCAGCTTCTCGGCTGCCGCGAGCAGTATCTCGCGATCCGCAATGACTCCGTCAGCGGCCGTTCGTCCGGCCGGTCTGCCCCGTCGACGCGGCCTGTGCACGTGTCGGCGGTGTGATGTCTTCCGGTTGCCCATGCAATTAAATTACCACGGGTAGATTTATGCTGCCCGGCAAATTAACATGGCTTTCCTGGCCCGACGCCTATGCCCGATTTGCAGGGAAGAACGGTTCTACCCTGCGCGTCGGCGCCGTGGCTCGGCTGCGAGTGCACTCAAGTAAAGCAAGACATGGAGACTCCGACAATGGCAGAGGTCGTAGACAGCACACCGGTACACCTTCGCGGCAACGGTCGACCCGTGACCGAGGAGCGATCGCTTTCCGGGTTGAAGGTCACCGGCACGATACCCGGCGAACTCGACGGTCGTTACGTTCGTAATGGAGCCAACCCCTTCACCGGCACGAGTACACACCCGTTCTTCGGTGATGGCATGGTACATGCGGTGCGCCTGCGCGACGGCAAGGCAGAGTGGTATCGCAACCGCTACGTGCAGACTCCCTTCATAGCGAATCCGTCTCTGGACATTCTCGACCCCTCGGTGTTGATGGACATGAAGTCATCGAAGGCGAATACCCACGTCTTCGGTCATTCCGGGAAGATACTCGCGCTTGAGGAAGGCCATTTTCCGTATGTGCTCGACGGCGACCTGAACACCGTGGGAGCGACCGATTTCGACGGCGTCCTTAACGGTTCGTTCACCGCGCACCCGAAGGTTTGCCCGGTCACCGGTGAGTTGCTCGCCTTCGGCTACTCGGCGTTGGAGCCCTACCTGCGGTATCTGCGTGTATCCGCTGAAGGCAATCTCGTACAAGTCGAGAACATCACCGTTGGCGGGCCGACGATGATGCACGACTTCAATATCACGCGGAACCACGTGATCTTCATGGACCTGCCCGCGGTCTTCAACATGCAATTGGCAATGAGCGGTGAAATGCCGATTCGCTGGGACGACAACTATCCGGCCCGTCTGGGTGCGATGCCACGCAACGGCACGGACGCGGAGGTGAAGTGGTACGACATCAATCCCTGCTATGTCTTCCACCCGATGAATTCCTATGAAGACGGCGACAGGATCGTGCTCGATGTCGCCCGTTTCGGCCACATCTGGCGCGACTCGGCCATGGACTTCCCGGCGCCGAATCTCTGGCGCTGGACCATCGATACCACGACGGGCGAGGTTCGCGAAGAGCAGGTCGACGACCGCGCCGGCGAGTTTCCGCGGGTCGCCGATAGCGTGGTCGGCCGCAAGCATCGCTACGGATACCTGATGAACCTGTCCGAAGCCTTTGGCTCCGACGACCCGATGAGCGCCTCGGGCGCCATTTTGAAATACGACCGGGAAACGGGCGGGCGCACCTCGATCGAGTTGGGCCGGGGTTGCGTGGGCGGCGAAGCGGTATTCGTCCCATCGGCCAGTCCCAGGAGCGAAGATGACGGCTGGCTGATGACGTACGTTTACGACGCTCATTCGAACAGCAGCCGCTTTGTGATCATGGACGCGGCAACGATGGACAATACGCCTGTGGCGTCGGTCGAACTGCCTCGTATTCCGCACGGGTTCCACGGCAACTGGATTCCGGCGTCGGTCGCGAACTGACGTTCAAGGAACCAGCGTCCCCCGAGGGCGCCGACCGACTCGCCCGCCTGCGCGCGAGACGAATACGGCGTGGCAATCAGCGATCGGAAAATCGATGACGCCGAACAACAAAGCACCAATCGATTCGGAAAGTCCGGCGAGGCTGACAACCGGCGGCGCCTACCCCTGGTATGTCGTTGCCGTCCTGATGTTCGCTTACATCGTCGCCATCGTCGACCGGCAAATCCTGAGCCTCCTTGTAGAACCGATAAAACGGGACCTCGGCGTGACCGATACGCAGATAGGCCTGCTCGCCGGATTCGCCTTTGTCGTGTTCTATTCGATCCTGGGCGTACCGATCGCAAGGCTGGCCGACCGAAAAAACCGAAAAGCGATCATTTCGATCGGCATTGTCATCTGGAGTCTCATGACCGCCGCCTGCGGACTGGCGAAAACCTACGCCCAGCTTTTCATCCTGCGCGTTGGGGTGGGTGTCGGCGAAGCGACTTTGTCGCCGGCCGCTTACTCGATCATGGCCGACTATTTCCCGCCCAGAAAACTGGCGCGGGCGATCGGTGTTTACGCAATGGGCCTGTATGCCGGCGCCGGGATCGCTCTCTTGGCCGGAAGCGCGGTCGTCGCCATGCTCAGCGGTCAAGGGACGATCGATTTTCCCGTCATCGGGGAAATGCACCGCTGGCAATTGACATTTATCGTCGTCGCCATTCCCGGTTTTCTCGTTCTCGCGCTGATGGCGAGCGTGCGCGAACCGCCGCGCCGGCAGTTCGCTTACGACGGCTCACACAAGAACATCGAAGCGGAACCGGTTCCATTCCGCGAAATCCGGCAGTTTTTCCGCGAGAACCGCCGCCTCATCGTCGCCCACTTCGGCGGATTCCTGATGATCGGCACGGTGATCAGCGCGTTCCTGATCTGGGTGCCGGAATTCCTGCGCCGGACATACGGCTACACAATCGCGGAGGCCGGTGCGATCTACGGTATCGCATTGTTGCTGTTCGGTACCGCCGGGCCTTATTTCGGCGGCTGGTTCGCCGAATGGCTCGCCAATCGCGGCTACCGTGACGCCGAGATGCGAGCCGCGGCGATTTGCGGTGCGATCATGATCCCGATCGCGATCGTCGCGCCACTGGCGCCGGATCGAATATCCGGGCTTGTCATGCTGGCATTGCTGAGTTTCATACTGGCTGCCCCACAGGGACTGCCACCCACCATTATGCAACTCATTGCGCCCAACAAGATGCGGGCGCAACTTACGGCGTTTTTCATGTTGATTGCCGTGTTGGCCGGCTTTTCACTCGGCCCCGCATGCACGGCGATGATCACCGATTACGTATTCGGCTACGATGAGGCGTTACCCTATTCGCTCGCGATCGTCAGCGCCAGTTTGACACCGATCGGTGTCGCACTGCTTGTTTACGGACTGAAACCCTATCGCGAGCGGCTTGCGATAGAGCAGGAAGCCGTGCAATTCCGGCACACGAACAGCGTGCCCGGCGATACGTAATCCGACTATCGACCAGGACCCATGGAGTGCGAATTCCTGATTGCGGCGCCATGGCGCCATGGAGACGAGCCCGGAAAATTCGCCGGCTTGAAGAAGTTGATTCGGCATTGTCCGTGACCACGCTGGCCGAGGCGCTGGAAATCCTTCGGCGGCCTGACCGAGGCGGCCCGGTGCGCCCGCCGCCGCTGCCAAACCGCCTGCTTCCCGTCCGGCGCTCTACTCGACCTCGACGTCGATCTCGACCTTCTCTTCCTCCTCTGTTTCTTCGCCATCCGATCGATCCATCATGATCTTGTACGCGCGCTCGAAGAGTCCCTTGAGCGGTTCCACGGCCACGGTCCGGCCGCGGTTCTCCCGGCGCACCGTCGCCTCCCCCGCCTCGTCAAGATCGGCCAGCAGGCGATAGGCCTCGTGCGCGTTGCCGATGTCGGCATCGTTAATGCGGCGAACGATGTCGCCGGGCTTGAGTGCGCTGCCGGGCGGCGCGTCGAGAACCAGCACGCCGGCATCGACACCGAAGTACTTGCCGAGATCCTCGCCGATGTCCACGAGTTCGAGACCGCCATTGCGGCGGGCCACCCTGGCGGCGCGGTCGCGGAAGACGCGAACGTGCTTACCCGCGGAGGGGAACATCGAGAAGTCCGCATCGCCGCTTTGCCAATGGAACGGTCCCCTGGCATGAGGCCGTCGCATGGCCTCGACATCGGTACTGTGCTCGTCGCCGTCGCGAATCAAGACAATCTGCACGGTGTCCCCCGGGTCGACGTCGTCCATCGCCTTGCGCAGCAACCTGGCCGGATGCGCCTCGCCGGCCAGGGTTCGACCGTCGATGGCGATGATGATGTCATCGGCCAGGATACCGGCGGCTTCGGCACCGCTGTCGGGCGTTACACCGGCGACGCGAGCACCGTCGTCGTCGTCCCGGATCACGACCCCGAGCATGGCACCGCGATCGAAAACCTCATGGAACTCGATGGACTCGACGCGCCGGAGTGCATCCTCGAATGCCTTGCGCGACTCGGTGAGACGCTCGAGCGCCAACGCTGCCGTTGCCTGCGCCTCGGCAGCAACACTTTCTTCGTCCTTAGCGTGCTCGGCGGACCAGCCGCTGGCGGCGGCCAGCAGCATTGCGGAAAGAACCACGAATTTCACGATATCACCTCCTTGGGCGAGTAGCCTCAGGTTGCTTGGCGAACTGCTCACCGGCGCCGATGCCGGCGTGGGCAGTCGCTGTCTCTCAATACACGGCACGGCGGATGAACGCCTCGCGCTGCACCTGTTCGGCACGCATCAGCGTGTCCATCAGTTCCGCCCGTTCGCGCCAGAGCCGTTCGCGCTCCACCGCATCGGCGGGCCCGAAGGTATCGAGACGGTTCAGCGACGCATCCACGGAAGCGATCCGTGCGGAGAGCAGACGCCGGGCCTCCATTCCCTGCACAGACGCTACGCGCGCGCCCTCCATCACCGGCAGGGTGCGGCGGCGGGTTTCCGCCAGCCGTGAACGTTCCATCAACTCGGCCACAAGCTCTTCGGGGGCCACCGCGCCGGCCACTGGATGCGGCGCCGGCGCTGGATGTCTGTCGAACAGCAGGACAACGGCGGCCAGCGCCGCCGCCGCGACCCCCGCGGCAAGCGCGCGCTTAAGGAACGGACGCTCCGGGCGACCCGCGGCATCGAGACGCTTCTCGATCGCCTGCCAGATCGTTCCGGGTGCTTCCAGCTCCGGCAAAGCCCTGAGTTCGGCCTCGATGGCCTGCCGCCGCTGTTCCGGGGTCTGCGGTTTGCCTTCAAGCACGGCAAACCCTGTTCTTTGCCGATTCATCGTTCTGCTCCACCGCACCGAAGCGTGCGTCGGCCATTGCCGCATACGCACGCGCCAGTTGCGTCTTGGAAAAACTCGCCGTGTAGCCGCACGCGCGGCCGATCTCCTCGTGGGTGAATCCCTCGATGCAATGCATCCACACCACCATTCGCGCGGTTCTCGACAGCTTTGCGAGCGCCTGGTCCACGTCCACCGCCCGATCCGTCGCGTCATTGGCCGTCGCCGGTTCGTCGCTCTTGAGTGCCTCGCGCCGCCGATGCCAGGGCGAGCGCAGCCGCATCAGGCAGTGGTTCATCGCAATGGAACGCACCCAGGCCGGAAAGGCCGCCTCCCGGGCCAGGGTGTGTGCCTTGCACAGTACGTCGACGAAGGTGTCCTGCATCACTTCCTCTGCCGCGGGGGTGTCGCGAAGTACCCGGCGGGCAAGGGTAAACACGGCATTGGCGAAAGCGCGGTAGGTGATCTCCTGCGCCTTGCGGTCGCCTTTCTTCAAACGCCGGATTACCCCGGGATCGAGCTCGATGTTGCTGAAGCGGGACATATCCTGTTGGATGCGCAAGCGCGGAAAATAGTCGCGGTCAATTGTGACTCGTGTGCGGGCCACTGAGAACCAGCCGCCGGTGTGTTATTCAGCGCGAGTATTCGACGCCGATCCGCGTGCTGACCCATTGACTCCGATTGATTCCAGGGGCCAAAGTTCGGCGCCAAACAACAACGCGCGACAGTAACCGATACGCGTCGGTCACGGTCGGCCGCCAAATCAGCCCGGCCGCGCCGGTTGCTTCGGCAAGGACCGAATCTTCCTCGCCGGGGATGCCGCACACGTGTTCATCCCGACCGGGGGGCTCGGCAACAACACGGGCTTCGTCCGCATCCGCAACTTCGCCTGGAAGCTCGCCTTCGTCCTGCGCGGCGCTTCCCCCGCGTCCGCGTTGTAGCTGCATCAACCCCTTGATATAGATAAGTTTCCCTCTTCTGCCCATCCCCTGTACTGCCTTTCATACGTACTCCGTGGCGAGCTTTAGGGGGGCCGGGCGGGGCTTTCTGGAACGCAGTTGGCGTGTCCTCCCCGGTTCGGGGAGTTGACGGGCCCTCACGCGCGGACGGCTGAGCGAACGTGTGGAGCGTATTGAGCGGCGTTTGGCGGTCTCCGCAACAGGGATCGACGCCCGCCAGGGCCGAGACTCGCCTTGGCGAGGCTCGGTGCGGAGCACGAGAGTCCGGCCTCCGGAAGGGGGGGTCGCCATCCGGGCACATGGTCCAAGGGCAGTGAGACTGGGAACGTCGGTCGCTTCCAATCGTGCCGATTCTCTAGGTGGTATCGGTCGCGGGAAGCGGCGCTGAAATCAGGGCTCGTGTACTTCACATATGGCGCAGTCGCAGCCGGGCGGGCTGAAATGGCGAACGCCTACCGCAACTTCGCCGATCCGGTCTGCGCGGCTGAAAATCGGTTCGAACAGTCGGGTCTCGCCGTTCTCGACGTATCGGCGCAGTGCGTAGGCGCAGAGATCGGCGATCTGGATCATGCGGGTCAGCTCACTGTTCCTGCGGCGATTTACCTCCCGACGCCGATCGGCGGGCCCGAGCTGCTCGAAGTTGGGAATCCTCGACTGTTCAAGGTATTTCCTGAGCATCCAAGCCGTGTGGAGTTCGGCGTCGGCCAAGCCATACCTGCCCAGCACGCGCGACACTTCCCGGTCGGCATCACGCCAATGCCAGATCGGGATGGAGATGCCGGCCAGGACGAAGTGGGTAGTGTCACCGCCGCCGGTGCCCGTTGTGCCGGATTCGTCCAGATAGCATAGGTACACAGCGGCACCAAGCTCGCAGAAAAAAGAAAAGAAAAGCGCCTGGGCCTTGGAGCCTTGGGCTCCGAAGGGCGAGCCGCTTGGCGACTCTCCGCAGACGCATGGTCCCGAATGTAGACGCCACCGGAGTTAGTGTCAACACGCAATCAAGGCAGGCGTGGGCCATCGGGTACAGAGGCTGGCAAAAGGTGGGCGGTGCGGTTAACAAAGCTGTAGTGTCGGATTAGCGCACACGAGGCGCGCGGAGTTGGACTTGCGCGAAACGGACGTATCGGGCACTCGGGCGGCGCGGGCTGCTCGGCCCCGTGTTCGACTTTGCCGTAGCGCGCACCTCGGTTTGTCTGAACCACCCTTGCGGAACCGAACATACTGGTACATGCGTTGGCTTGGGGCCGTGCTAAGGATCCGCACTGGCTATAGCCCGCGCCCATCGATAGCTCTTCGAACCAACTGGTCGAACGATCGGTCCAGGACTTCGCGACGGCATCGACCAATTAGCGCCACGTACTCCTCCGTCCACATTGAGGAAAGTTCCTTATCGCTAAGAGCCACCAACAGCGAATTTACCGCCGGCGATTGGCGTCTCACAAGCCTACGCACAGGAACTACGATCCAATGCGGTCGCGGGAAGCTCACAGCCAGAGCGAAGTGACCGTCGGCACCCGCACCCACAAGCGCGTTGAAGTCTGCTGGAGTCAACATCCGCCTTTTCCGACCGGCCACTCCGCTTCGATTTCGAACCGGTACTCCTTCCCGCCTCTGACGCTGACGATGTCTGGATGCCCCCTGGGTTTGACGGCCGCTACCCGATGTTTCAGTCCCACGAGCACGTGTGCGGCAATCGCCTGAATCTTGTAGCCGAATTGACCCGGGCTTGATTGGGATCGCAATCGCCTAAGGCAATCAGCGGCTACGGTCTCAGGTCACCTGGAACGCACTGACCCAGGATCTCTCAATCGATCACCCAAGAACCGCGGCGGACTACGTCGGGTTGCTCGAACGCATGGATGCGGTGTGCGTGCTGCCCGCCCTGCTGGAAGACAAGCTTGCGCCAGCGCCGAAGAAAGCCAGAAAGCTGATCTTCAGCGATCCCTTTATCCTGCATGCCGTCCGTGCGTGGCTGAAGCCGGATACGGACCCGTTCAACCAGCAGATCCTGGCTGTTCGGGAGGATCCGATATGGGAATCGAAGATCGTGGAGGCCTGCGTCGCCAGCCACCTCCACCGCTTCTGCCCTACCTACTACATAAAGGCGCAAGTCGAAGTGGATGTCGCCTATGTGCGCGACGGCCGGTTCTGGCCGGTAGAGGTCAAGTGGACCAGCCAACTGCGGCCCAAGGCGCTGAAGCAGATTACGCGATACGGCAACGGTGAGATCTGGGGCAGGAACCGGCAACCCGGCGAAATCGGTGGCGTCAAGGTCTTGCCGCTGCCCATTCAATTGCTGCGCATCGCCGCTACGTTCTCCTGACGACGGCTGAGTCAATCCCAGCTCAGCGCGCCGCCCGATCGATACTCGGATTCCCGCGACCCGGTCACGAAGGTCGCGTCCGCTATCTGCTTGGTGTACTGCATGGCCCATGATGCCTTGCGGGCTACCGACGGCACCTCGCGGTACAAGTTGAAGATCTCGCCTTCGTCCATGCCGAGAGACTCGATGCAATATTGGTAGGCGTGCGTGTGAACGCCTCCTCGAAGGCCTGCCGGAGAGCTACCTGGGCCGCATATTGCACCAAGGGCCGCGATGATCGCGCAGGATTTTGCTCGTATGCGCGTGCTCGCGACCTTAAAGCATAGCCGTAGCTATGGTGTAGGGAGCATGTGCGCGCATACGGGCAAAAGCCCGGCGAGGGCGCGGCCAGCGCGTTTTGTAACGCGACAGATAGCCAAACAGCGCAAGAAAAGTAAGCAAAATAAAAGAATATTCGTCAACTCGACAAGCGGCTTGGTGCAATATGCGGGCTAGGCGAATATTGCGCAGCATAGCGGCATCAGGAACACGCCGCTGGACTCCCGCCCCGCAATGCCCGCAGGTCGAACATTGCGTAGATGAGGGTGCCGCTCAGCCGTCCCTGGTTGTCGCGACGATGCGACTTCAGTGTGCCTTCGAGTTCGAAACCGAGGCGTTCCGCAACCGCCTGGCTGCGCCGGTTGCGTTCGTCCATCCGCAACTCGACGCGCCTGCCGCCGCAGTCTTCGAACGCGAGCCGGGTCAGAGCCTCGGTTGCCTCGGTGGCGTAACCGCGGCCGGTGTGCCCCGTATGCACCCAGAAGCCGATCTCGAAGCGTGGCACGGCCCCGTCCCGCGCCAGGATTGAGGCAACACCAATGAACGTGTCGTCATCGGCCAGTGTCAGCAGTGCGGTGAAGTCCCTGCCGTCGTCGAAACTGGCCCTGGCGTCGGCGCAGAACTGACGTGCCTGTTCGATGCCGTAGCGACCGCGCGCCCACTCCATCCAGCGGTGGAGCTCCGGGTAGGACGCGGTCACGGCCGCCAGCACGTCATCGGCATCCGCCGCGGTGGGGGGACGGAGGATGAGACGCTCGGTGGCCAAGAGATCCGGGAATGGCCTCATGGGTCGGCCACCGGCGCCTGTCTGCCCGCGGTCAGGCTGTCGAGCCATGGAACAGGCGTGCGAAGACGCCGCCGCTCGCGCAGCCGCCGCCAATCGGCACGGCCGCAACAAGGACGGCCTTGTCGTTGGGGGAACGTCAATCGGGATTGACTCGAGCCCATGTTTTCCCGCTCGATCTTCATGGCTTCGCTACAGGAGCACCCTCGACGATCACGATTTCAACCTCAGCCTGTGATTCATGCAAGGGGTACCAATCGGCAGAGGACGAAATAGCCGGTTTTGTACTATCGAGGAACCAACCAAGTCGGGTCCCCGTTTCCATTCCGATGCCCCTTACCGGATTATTGTCAAATGTCGGAATCGATCTTCAAGTCGACTGCGAAGTATTACGCGAATTACCGTGTCCCTTACCCCGACGAGACAATGGCTCGGCTCGTTGCCTCCTGTGGACTGGACGGGGGGCAGTAAAATGGGGTGCGGTCGATAAAGCGTTCAATCACATTGCGGCTGATCCTTGCCACGTCGTTGTCGAAGTTCCTTTCCAAGGTCGAACTGAACCAGGCGATCGAGCCAGTCGCGAACACGGCGCCACCGTTTGGCGTCTCAAAAAAAACCATGTCGGCCCCGCCCGAGCCATCCTCAAGTGCCGGCCGATAGCTTACGGACAGCGGCAGCGGCAACAAATGTACGTTCTCTATCGTTTCCCGTAGCGGCTCCGCTGTCGCGAGATGCAAGGCGTGGCGCGGCGCACCATCGGCGGGATTGTAGCGGTCGATTTCGAATCCGACGACACCGCCGCGCACGCGGTCAACCCCGTAGTCTCCAAAAACCTCCCCCTCCGAGGTATTCTCGAAAATCCATACAGCCCTTGGGTCATTACAACTCTCAAGCCGCCGATACGCGCTGGAGCCGTTGAAGATCATGGCGGACATTTCGAGGCCAAACACCGGTGCATTTCTGCGGCCGGTTTCGGTCATCAATCCGCCCTGATTGCCGTTGGTCAGGTACCGTTCGCCGATTGGATGAAAGTTGCGGCTCTCCAACACACCGGTCAAAAAAGGGTGGCGCCCCGTCGCCCAGAACCAGCCGTTGCCTCCACCGTAAAATAACCGGCCACCGTTGTCCGTGTAGTCTCCGATCGCATCGAACATTGCCGCTGTCGGATATTCCGGGTGGCTGGAGGTCACGATCGCACGATACTGCATAAGAAGCGGCAGGCCTTCTTCGTCTACCAGTTCATCGGTGACGATGTCGTAAGGAATACCCGCATTCTCCAGAAACGCGATGATGTGCGTGTCCTGGACAAAGTTGTAGGTCAGCAAGCCATTGGGTTTCATATGCAGATCGGGACGCAGTCGCGAGCCATAGGCGAAGTAACGCCCATCGACGTGCATGTTGTACACGCCTCCCGTGCCGTACTCCGGGTTGTCGAACAGGAATTGGACATCGCTCAAATTGAAATTGTGGCCCGGGTAATTCCCACGCGCCGTACAAGCCAGCGTAACGTTGGAGTAGGCGTAGTAGTCATAGTCGGCCATCCACAAGGCAAGATCGGCGCGGGGCCGACCCTTGGGAGCCGCAACGAAAAAAGTAATGTATTCGTAGAAGTCGCCTTGTTTGAGCCGAGCCGCATAGACGCCGCTCGGAAGCTCGTCGGGCACGGTATAGCTGAAATCGCTCTGCCACTCGGCATCGTACAGGTCGTCGGCATGAAAGTGGATCGCATCGTACAAATCCGGAGCATCGGGCCAGCGTATCGTTTCACCTCGCCAGAACCGTCCACGCACGCCGCGTTCGGCCAGGTTGACAACCCGGCCGTGTTGGGCATTGCCGGAAATATCCTGGATTTGCGTGGTTTTGATACCGCGGGCGAAATCCCAGTCGGCCACACACGCGCTGTCGTAGGCGCCGGGCAATGTCTCGGAGGCGATGGCATCGAGATCGTCGGCGCCCAATGCACCACGGAAAACGCGGATGTCCTGAATTCGGCCCGTGAAGACTTGCACGGGTTTTTCGCAAGCCGCGCGCGCTTCGCCGTCACCGCCGCGGGCGGCCGCAATTCGCAGTGGACCCTGTTGCGGTATTTTCGTACACCTGTTGCTGGCGCTCAGTGACCGCGCTGTGGCACGGTCGCCGGGCGCTGCGGGATATTCGCGGAAACGTACATCGATCCGGGATGCATCGGCATCGAAACTGGCCATTACGTAGGTCCACAGGCGCGTTGTCAAAGGCGCGTCGATTCGCGCTTCGACGGGTTTGTGCTTACCGTCGCCTACGGCGAACACCAGCCGCAAGTTCCCGTCCAGGTAAAGCGTCCAGCCGCAACGGTTCCCGGCATCGAAGCGCGACACGATCGTTTGCTCCTCGATCCTTGCGGCGATGGTGAGCGTTGGCGGGTGGAAGCGGTCGATATTTGCCAGGTCCGGCGGTTCATAGGTTGCCGGGCTGAAGGTGGGATAGATCCAGCCGGCCACGGTGAAGCTGCCCAGTCGATCCAGCGCCCCGGTATTCTCGACCTGAACGTAGGACCCGAGGTTCAGGCGTTGCCGGCGCCCCTGGTAGCTGCCGGCGAAAGGTGCATCGACGACCCGCAATTCGAATTGGTCCGCATAGCGGCTGAGGCCGTCACCGTTTACGATCTTGACCAGATTCGCCTGGTACGTTCCGCCGTCCATGACGTTGACCATGAAGTCGATACGGTCGCCAGCCCTGGCATTGGTTGCGCTGCTGTAGCCGATAAGGGTGCGAGGAGGCAACTTGATCGACGACATTTCCAGTTCCTTAAACGCGGTCGGGCCCGGCTTGTATATCACGGCACGCCGCTAACCCGCATCCGTCACCGACTTCCTGCCGCGGACGCCGATGCATCGCGTAAGCGCAGCCACGCTTACACGGCGCCTCGACGCCCTCGCGACGAAAGTTGGTGACGGATGCGGGCTGACGCCGCGGCCGACAAAGAGCGTCATTTGTAGAGAATTCAATCGCAAATTGGAAGCTCTTTGCCAACGTGCAGGAGTGGGCGCCGGTCCAGCCAAGGCATCAGCCGTTCCAGTTGCGCGGCCGTCTGCAGGAGCAATTGCTCGTTACCGAAGCCAGCCACCAACTGAATGCCAATCGGCATGTCCTGTTCGTTACTCGCGAGGGGCAAGGAGATGGCCGGCTGACCGGTGATATTGAACAATGAGGCAAAAGGAGAAAACTCGCCCGTCCGTCGTATGAAACTGTCGTAATCCGAGAGGTTTGAGCCGGCGATTGCGCCCAGTGGGGGCGCAGTACGTGCAATGGTGGGCGTAATCAGAATATCGAATTCGTTGAAGAATCCGCCAACGCTTCGGCAAATTCTATTGAAGCACATCTTTGCCTCGAACCACTCATCGGCCGTCAGACACTTTGCCGACTCCCAGGCCGCCAATGACAGCGGTTCGAGATTTTCTTCGCCTATCCGGTTTCCCGTCGCAACGCTGAGCCGTTTCATCTCCCACGCCGTGCTTTGTATCCAAATCGTTCGCTCGGCCGCCATCCAGTCGTCTACGTCGAACTTGGGTGACGCCACAGCGACCTGGTGGCCCTCGGCTTCGAGTTCGTGCGCTATCCGACCCGTCGCGCCTGCAACCTCGGATACGATTTCGGCGAACAGCGACTCGATCTGGACTGCGATACGCAAGGGCCGAGGCGACACCCGGTACGCGGCCGTAAACGAACCGTCTGCATGCGGCAGTGAGAATGGATCACCGGTTGCCTGGCCGGCGACACTGTCGAGGACGGCAGCGGCGTCTCGAACCGATCGCGTCAACACGAATTCCGTATTGAGGCCGCCGTACAAGGTCTCATCGAGTTGCGGCCCCTTGCTCACGCGGCCGCGGCTTGGTTTCAATCCGACAACGCCGCAGCACGCTGCCGGAATCCTGATGGACCCGCCAGTGTCCGTTCCATGAGCGATCGGGACAATGCCCGCGGCCACCGCGGCGCCGGCGCCGCCGCTCGAGCCGCCCGGCGAACGCTCGAGATTCCAGGGATTGTGCGTATCGCCAAAGTACCGGTTCTCGGTCGTCGCGGCCTGCGCAAATTCCGGCAAGTTCGTTCGACCGACGATATTGAAGCCCGCTTGTTTGAAAAACCGGGTCAGGTAGCTGTCATGACCAGCGACATACCCAGAACCCAAGCGGCTGCCCGAGCACTGCGGACGGTTTTTCTCGGTCGCGCCAATGTCTTTCAGCAGCATCGGCACACCGGCAAAATCACCGTCGAGATTCGTGTCGGCGTCGACCGCGGACAGGCGATCGGCATAGATGTCGATAACAGCGTTGAGAGTCGGGTTCAGCCGCTCGATCGCAAATCCGGCAACCTGCGCCAGTTCGGCCGCACTTACGTCTCTATTTTTGACCAGTTGGGCAAGGCCGAGCCCATCGTAACTACTGTACTCGGATAGATTCATTGCCCGGCATCGATCGATTCCGCACCGGGTGGACCACAGCCGACTCGGCACGGTTGCCGGCGAAAAGTCGGGAATCGACCGGTTGGTTCCACCATTAGCGCGTTATCGATACGAAAACGCCCAGGCTGACCAGAACCATGATGGCGGCCATTGCACACAGGCCGGCAACGTCGAAAGCGGCGACGGCAAATCCCCCCACCAGCGGACCGATCGCCTGGCCGAGGCCAAGGGACGCCGGGATCGCAACGACATACCAGCCCGTCGGGTCTTTCACCGCCACAACAGAGATCGCGTAGATCGCCATAATCGTCCACAACGCGTTAAACGTGATTGCCGTGGTCAGGAATGCGCTTTCCGTGAGATTGAACGCAAAGCATGCGAACGTCACGCATAGTCCAATCGCACTCACGACTATTGGGAGTCGACGTCCCAATCGGTCTGCAAGAAATACAGGAACCAGGCAACTGATTCCACCCGCTATGAGCGTTCCCGAAACCACCGTGCCAACAAACTCTCGGGTCAGTCCGCTCTGCATCGCGATGCGTTCCAGAAACGCCCAGACCGCCCCGACACCGAGATAGAACACCACGAGACCGAATAACCCGGCAACCGGAACCATCTTGCTGCCGCCGGGCGTTCCGTGGCGGTCCGTTCCGGTTACACCGCGCGGCGCCATTCCACGGGCGAGCAGGAGCCCCGCGACACCAGAGGCGGCAAGCGAGATCATAATCCCGTTGAAACCCCAAGTTGGAACGATCGCTGTCGACAGGAAATACGTCAGAATTGCGGCAATGCCGACTTGCGCCAGTGTTGCCCATCCAAAGTTTCGATCCGGGCTGCGGGTATCGGCAATGCTGATACTGCCCAAGCCAAACAAGCCGCCGAGGCAAAAGCCGGCGACAAACAGGATGATCGCCAATGGCGCGAAATGACTCGCCTGGGTTGCCGCAAAGAAAGCGATTGCTTGTGCGATGCAAAGAATGCCGCAGGCGATTCGCCAGTCGACGTAACGGGCACAAAGGATCAGCGCGACGTACATCAGCGTTTTGCCGCCTATGAACGAGAATCCGAGGATCCCCAGCCGCCGCTCATCGCCTCCGAACAGGTCCCCCGCGCTGCCGATCAGCAATGGAAGGACATTGAACCCCAATGCCCCAACGGCCGTCAGCAACACCGCTGCAACCAAGGCGGCAGGTTGGTCAACTCGATGTGTCTGCGCCGGTAGCTCCCCGGATGGCTGAGCCATGATTATCGTCTGAGACAGCGCGTTGCGGGCAATTCGTTCGGTGTCAATCCGTATCCCGAGCTTTGAGAAACACTTTGCCCCGGATTGCCCGTATCATCCATGCGGGAGCCGTTCCGGTGGGTACGGTTGTGGGTCTTTGGGCCCGATCTGCCAAAATTCCAGTACATTCCCGAAGGGATCTCTACCGTAGTTGGTTACGGCATAGTTGTCCGGCCCTTCCACGCTATGTTCACGTGGCGCACGGTGAAACTCCATATGCCCCTTGAGCCGCTCATAGTCGGCCCAACAATCATCGGTCATCAGGCTGATATGAGAAAAACCAAACCGATTCACAGGATATTTCCAGATTTCGGAAGCGGCGGCGATCGGATGCTGGAACTCCCATAGTTCAAGATAGCCCCAGCCCGTTCGCACATCGTAGCCCTCGGCCCGCGGTCTTCGGAGTTGCGTCAATCGCTCGGCATAGGAATGCGGCTCGATCGGTCCGTATTGATCCTTCTCGAAACCAAGCAGCCCACAATAGAAATCGAGCGCCTGTTGCAGATCGGGCACCACCACCGCAACATGGTGAATACCGAGTATCCCGTGCTTCACAACCGAACTGGCGGCCGGTATTACGTGAGGATGTGGATAACGATCCGGGGCAAACGGCTGGGGGTCTTTCGGACCCAGCTGCCACAATTCGATGACGTTGCCGAACGGATCGCGGCCGTAAGCTGTCCACGCTTCGTTTTCCGGTCCCTCGACACTGTGAAAAACCGGCTCCGCATGGAAGATCATGTGGTCCTTGAGATACCGATACGTATCCTTCGCGTCTTCCACCATAAGCGCTATATGGCGAATGCCGTATTCATTCACTGGATTCCAGAAAAACTGCTCTTCAGGATATACAGGGTGCTTGAACTCCCAGATTTCCAAATGCCCCCAGCCCGACCTGACAATATGGCCGAGGGCCTCGGGACGCTCGAGCTGCACGTTTTCTTCCGTGCCTTTGGTCGGTGTCATAGGGCCGACTTGCGCTGTCTCAAATCCTAGAACGCCACAGTAAAAATCAAGCGCTTTTTGCAGATTGGGTACCACAAGCGCCGTATGATGAATGCCTAGAATAGGCATGAATCGTCTCCCTGTTGCATGCCAAGCGATTCGCAATTCAACGTGGACACTCGATGTTGCACCATCCTGACCGCAGCACCGCGCCAATCTGCCTCTAACCGCCGAGTACACGCTTGAGGCGCCACCCGCATTGTTGCGAAAAAGACGGATGGTTCAGTTTGTCGAACTCGGTGGGATATGGCTTTTTCTCTATGGAGCACGCTTGCGTTGCTTTGAATCCAATCTAGACGCCTGGATTCGCCGCGCCGGTTACGGGAATCGCCGCTCCGGAAACGAAGCTCGACATGGGACTGGCGAGCCACACCATGACATCGGCAACTTCCTCGGGCTCGGCGCTGCGGTCGAGCGCGTTGCGCTCGGCTTCCTTCCACGCCTGTTCGAGACTGAGGCCCTGCCATCGAGCGTACTTGTTCAATCCGTCGATTTGCAGTTGTGTTTTCACGGAACCGGGACACACCGCGTTGCAACGGATATTGTCCCCGCCGAATTCCGCGGCGATGGTCTTGGTCAGCCCAACCACGCCGAATTTCGTTGCGGTATAGGCGCCTGAGTAGGCTTCAGCGGCTAGACCGAGCATGGATGCATTATTGACGATTACGCCGCTGCCCGCCCTCTGCATCACGGGTATCACGGCCTGGCAGAAGTATAGACAACCCTTGAGATGCACCTGAAAGCTCAGATCCCATTGCTCGTCGGTCAGTTCCAGAAAGGGGCCGGAGCCGACACTCGTGCCGGCATTGTTCACCATGATGTCGACGGTCCCGAAAGACTCGATCGTTTTCGACACACAGTCTCGCACCTGATCTCGCCGGGTGACATCGACACCGATGCCGAGAGCGTCCGTTCCCAGTTCCCGTACCCGGGTCGCGACACTCTCTATTGCGGCTGTATCTTCTTCCTGGAATTCATCGCGCACGAGATCGGTGACGACCACTCTCGCTCCGTGCCCGGCGAATTTTCGTGCGGCTGCTTGACCCATTCCCCGCGGACGAGCTGCGCCCGTGATGATCACCACCTTGTCCTCGAGCAACTTCACTGTTGCGATTTGCCGGCTGCTTCGGCAGCTTCCTGTACGGTTTGCGGCAACATTCGCTCGGCAATCAGATCGAACTCCGGTTCGTGCGTTCCGATCTCCATCAACTCGATGATGTTGCCGAATGGATCACGACAGTAGATCGAGTAGCCGTCCCCGAACGGCACCGGCCCGCGGCGCACAATGCCGCCCGCCTCCCTGACGCGCTCGAAGACCGAAAAAATGTCGATCACCTGAAAGCTCAAATGGGCAACGCCAAAATCACAGGGCCGCTTTGACCTGGGGTCTCCGGCGGGTTCGGGCGCGCGGAATTGAAAGAGTTCCAGAAAACAGTTCGGACCCTTAAGCACCCGGCACTGTGCTGCCGTTTCCCGTAATCCGATGATCTCGTCACGTGGGCCGCTTTCGGAGCTTTCCCAGTCGTGATCGCCGCTGACCGCAAAGCCCAGTGCCTGAGTATAGAACCGGGTTGCCAGGTCCAGATCGGGCACGACGATTCCGGCATGGTGAAAACCGACGATCACGATCGTTCATCCCCTTTTTTTCAGCGCGCTCCCACGTCGACGAGTCGTGTTGGCTATCACAGCCTGGCGCTGATCTCCAGACGCCACAGGTCGCCGATATCCGGGATGCCGAGGTTCTGCCCGAGCACGGTGCTGAGATGCATGAAATACACTTCGTGGGTCACGTTTTCGCCCATGAGCGAAACATCCCAGCGTTCGTCGCTTGAAGTCCACCGCAACATGGCGTTCAGGAAGCTGTACGAATCCTGGCCGTCGGTATTGCCCAGGTTCCAGAACTGGTCGTCCACATGCATCCATTCGCCACGCAGGGTGAGCTTCCCATACTTGCCCATCGGTATCGAGTATTCGCCGATAACCGAGCCCGAGTTTTCCGGCGTGCGGATCAGCTTGTTCCCGGTTATGTCGCCAACATCAGCTATGGCCCCTTTGTCGACTTCCGCGTTGATATGAGAAAAGCTGGCCATCAATTCGAAGTTTTCGGTCAATAGAACCCGGCCTTCCAACTCGATCCCCTTGGATTCCACATCCGCGGCGTTTTCGATCAGGATGAACAGCCCCACGTTGTTTTCAACCTGCAGGTCGCTGTAGTCGGAAAAGAAGGCCGCGGCATTCAACTGCGCCCGACCGCTCCAGAATGTCGACTTCATGCCGAGTTCGTAAGAAAGGTTGTCCTCTTCGTTGAATCCAGCCGGAATCTGCATCGGCGAGCCCAGCGCGGCGTTCGGCTGCTTGTTGTAGCCCCCGGATTTGTAGCCGGTCGCAACACTGCCGTACAGCGTGACAGCGTCGGTCATTTGATAGGTGAGCGCCAATCGCGGGTTCAGGGAGTTCCACGAGTCATCGTCTTCAATCCACCCTGGCGTCGCTACATTGATCAGATTGTCGCCCAAGAGGGCCGCCAGCACGGAAGTCTGGAGCGGGTTGTTGATTTCCATCTTCTTCTCGTCGAAGGTCATGCGCGCTCCGACGGTTACCGTCAGCTTGTCGCTGGCGTGCCAGGCAACATCACCGTAAACCGCATAGCTGTTCGTCGAACTCTTCGCATAGCCCGGTTCTCGACCGAAACTCAAGCACTCGGGCAACGGAATCACCGCTCCGCCGGAATTCAGGGTGTTGTCGCATACGGTTCCATCGACATCGTCGAGCCCGCCGAGCAGGGCGTCGCTCAGCGTAAAGTCGGAATAATGGTATTCGGTGTTGACATCCGCATCTTCACTGAAATAGCTGGCGCCGACAAACCAGTCCAGCTTCCCGACCGTGCCGCTCAGACGGAACTCCTGAGACCACTGGTCGATCTCCCAGGGCTCGCGCAGATCGATGACCAGGAACTCGGTTTGCGTAAATGCGATCGGAACCGCGACCATGTCGACCGTATAGAAGCCGGTGAGCGAGGTCAGGGTCACGGAATCCGAGAGGTCCCACTCGTTGCGCAGGCTTGCCCGCCACGACTCGATTTGCTGACGACCCGCAATGTTCTGTGGCACCTCCCCACCTTTTGCCATTTCCCTGGGGGCATAACCCAAAAGGGTATCGACGTCGAATTGTTCGATAGAGAAATCCGATCGAGCCGCATCGGACCACAGGTAGCGCAAACCCAGCCGCACCACCCTATGGTTCCGGTCGTTGAGTTCCTCACCTGAAGGCCGGGCCGTGTGCGTCCCGTCGCGTTCGTCGTTCCTCACGCCGAACCGGATCCCGAACCGGTCGTTCACCGCGAAGTTGCCGATGGCCTCGTACAGTTGTTGGTCCTGGTTGCCGAACCCGGCCGTGAGATCGAAAGAACTCTGCTCAAGGTCGGGTTTCTTGGTGATGATGTTGATTGCGCCGGCCGAAGTGTTGCGGCCAAACAGGGTACCCTGGGGCCCCTTCACGACCTCCACCCGTTCCACGTCGAAAAAAGCGGCTTTCGAGGTCACCGGCTTGCCGACCGACACATCGTCGATGAACACACCGACGCTGTTGTCTGCGCTCGCGCTGAATGCGAAGGTTCCCACGCCGCGGATATTGAAAACCGATTGCGTATCCGCTTCGGCGGAACCGTACAGACCTGGCGTATGCGGGATCAGGTTGCCGAGATGCTTGATGCTGGCATCCCGGAGGAAATCCCCGTCAAAAGCGCTGACTGCGAGCGGGACATCTTGCAGGCTTTGCGCACGCTTTTGGGCGGTAACCACGACTTCCTCGAGAACCGGATATTGATCCTGGGCAGCCGTCGGTGGCGCGAGCATGAGAGCAATTGCAAGAACCGGCAGCCCCGTCACCGGAAATTCGATCGTTCTTGGCATGGCCAATCCCCCCTTACCTGAACCTAACCGATATCGCGGATTCGCGACCTACCTATACATAAAGGCATTGACACTCTACGACCGTGTCGCAGACAAGACATTGATCGAGGTGGACAATGTATTGACCCGGTAGGCCAACTCGGCCTGTGACCGCCCAATGTACTCCCGCTTTTTCGGTATGGGCTCCGCGTGTTGGCGCCACCGGCACCCAGACAGACTCAAGAAGCGGGCTGCGACCGGGATCGTCGTCAAATCATGTACCGGCGAACCGATTCAGCACGTTCCGCGTAATCCGATCGCAATAGTAGTTCCCCCGATCCAGGGCGGCGGGCCACTCGGTGCTGCCGGCGCAAAAAACAGCCCCATCTCCTTTTGCCATTTCCGTGATCATGGCCGAGCCATAGCGCACCTTGCGGCGGTTCTCCGCGCTATCCGACCCGTACAATGCCTGTGCCGCAAAGGACTCGTCCGCATCTCCGACCGAAAGCACGGCGCCATAGTGACCGTGATGTTCCTCGCCGAGAGTTACCGGGGCCATCGCGAGAATCCGCAGGTCGCCGTTGGTGGGCGCGCCGTCTTCGCCGGTAGGCAAGGGTATGCCGTATTCGAAGGAGTAATTCAGGCCGTCACACTCGTAGCCGACAAGGGGCACTTCGCTGCCGAAAACGTCGCCGTAGTAAAGATCGGT
This sequence comes from Candidatus Azophilus sp., assembly GCA_965220425.1. Taxonomy (GTDB): domain Bacteria; phylum Pseudomonadota; class Gammaproteobacteria; order Pseudomonadales; family Azotimanducaceae; genus Azophilus. Next base: position 4,083,165 of record OZ244830.1, read on the forward strand.
CTCCCGAAACGCCCAATGCTCCGGTCGATAGACCGTGAAGCCGCCACTGCCACGAGGGCTGGCGCCACCGAATCTGCCGTATACGCCCCGGAGACCGTTGACCGCCACCGTTGTCACGCCCGGGCGATTGACCGAGCGGCTTTCCCAGGCGTTGGTGAGCAAATGCCGGCACTCCGGATCGTCGCGAAGAGGATCGTGCTCGTCGGCGATGTATTTGTAGCAAACCTGCACCCGTCCACCGTCCTCAAGGCGAATTTGCCAGACGAAATTGCCGCCGAACCGCGCGAAATGTCCGCCGCCCGCAACGAAACGGTCGACTGCTGCCCGCATCTCGTGGCTCCAGTATTCATCATGCCCGCAGGTTACGATACATCGGTAAGCGTTCAGCAAGTCCTCGCGGAAGTGCAGGTCATGCTGCGTGAAATAGTCGAACTCGTATCCCTGGCGTTCCGCCCACTGCACAAAGGGCGCCTCGTACATCGCCCATCCGGATGCGGCCGACCATTTTGAGTGACCCGTAGCGAATGCCCACTCCATGGATTCGCGTCGAGGCGACCAATTGGGCCCTACGCTGGTGTGCACCGGTATCCTCGGCGCACCCACGGGCCGGCGGATCAGTCCGCGAGCCCAGGGGCGCTCGATACTGAGTCGCGGTGCGAACGGTGACTGGGCGCCGCCCAGACCTGAGCCCGCCGAACCGGCTAACGAATAATGGCTCGCGCCGCCCCAATCGTTGTAGGCAATCCAGGTGGAGGTGGCTGCCACGAGAGCCACAGGCCTGGTACCGACGTGCATCGGCCGGAGCAGGAAGAAGCCGTGCTGCTCGACACGCCTGTTCGCCCTGCAGGCCTTGAATGAGATCACGTAGCCACCGCTTTTCCAGTCGCGAGGTATCTCAAGGCGATGGGTCACTGGCCAATCGCAACCCGTCTCGTAGCAGTTCGCCGGAGCCCGGTGAAATTCTCCAGGCAGGCCGTGCTTTGCGTAGACCCTTTCCCGTTTGGCACCGTCACGGAAGATGTCTACGCCATAGGTTCCGGCCGTGGTGCTGACGTGCAGGTCGAGTGTTTCGCCCGGCTGGTAGGAAAGCTTACCCGTATAACCCCACACCTCGAGTGTGTTGGGATCGTCGCTGGGAATTTCGGACCAATCCTGATCTATCCAGTGGGGCCACTGGCCTGAAAAATCGGTGTCATGACCGCTCATCCCGCAACCTCCGATACTGGCGGCTTCGTCCCTTCAGCACGGAACAGCTCGTGCAACAGCCCCGTTGAGTGTGCTCGAAAACGCCCGTATCGCCAAAGCGATATACGCGCAACGCGGAGCTGGCGGCTCGGCAAAGCGACGGGTTGAACCTGGTCGAGCGGCAATCCCGATGGTCGGAAGGATGGGTGAACCGACACTCACTTTGTTTCGGAGACCGGCAACCCGTATCCATAGCCATCGGCCTGCCACCAGCTAAGAAATTCTTCCCAGCAGGGCAACGCGGACTCGGTCGAATTGACGAGGGAATCGGTGACGATCTGCACGACCGCGGGCTTTCGCGCCGCAAACGCCCGTTGCAACGCGGGCACAAGGTCATCGAGTTGCTCCACGTATTCCCCGTGAGCGCCGAGCGCGACCGCCAGTCGATCCAGCCGGCTGAGGGTGAAGCGGCTGTCGGGAATCCGGTCGTATTCTTCGGGTTCGAAGTCCACCAATTCCATACCCCACTGCTGATCGAAATTTACGACGACGACGATTGGAAGTTCGTGGCGCACGGCCGTCTCGAGTTCCATGGCATGAAATCCGAAAGCGCCGTCGCCGGAAACAACGAGGACAGGGCGGTTCTTGCCAGTTGCGAATGCGGCGCCGATCGCAAAGGGTATCCCGACGCCCAGATGCCCCATATGTCCGCTCGACAAACAATCGCGACTGCGCAACTCAGTCAGGAAAATATGCCAGAGCTTGGTACAGCCGCCATCGCGAACGATGATGCTGTGCTCGGGCGTTACCGTGGAGAGCTCCATCATGGCGCGACCGGGATGAATGGGGTTGGCATCCGTTGTCGCATCGCGCCAGGCACGACGCGTGGCGTCCTGTGCGGTGCGCCACCCGGCGAGTTGCGGGGGCGTCGAGAAGGGGCCATGTTCCGCCAGAGCCCTTGCCAGGTGTGGCAATACATCCGCCAAGTCGCCAACGAGCGGCACATCGGCCCTTCGATTCAGGCCAATTTTGCCGGCATCCCGCTCAACATGGATCCACCGTTGCCGGCCCTCGGCGCCCCAGCGGGGCGGTTGACCGAAATGCAGGGTTTCGCCGATGGAAGTGCCCACCGCAAGCACGACATCCGCCTGGGCGCACGCTTCATTGGCGCCCCACCCAAACATCAACGCCTGGGAATCGCTTTCCGAAATCGCCCCGGCGCCGGCCCAGGTGACGATCACCGGACAGGCGAGCACGCGCGCCAGGCGCTCAAGAGCATCGAAAGATCGGGACATCTTGATGCCGTCGCCGGCAAGTATGACCGGCAGTTTGGCATCCTTCAGCATTCGTGCGGCCGCGCCGATGGCATCGTGCGGTGGAGCCGGGGTGGCAACCCGATATGAATCCGGGGCAGGCGCCGGTTGAAAATGCCCCTCCTCCCACATCACATCGGTCGGCACCTCGACGATGACGGGACCGGGTGTTCCCGTGTTGGCCCGACGAAATGCTTCGTGCATGACTTCGTCAACGCGTTCGGCCGTGACTACCGTCTGCTGGTACTTGGTTACCGGGGCGAAAATCTCGAGCTGGGGCGCCAATTGAAAAAACCCCGTTGCGACCCGGGTTCGGGCTTTCATCGACCGGGAACTGACTACTGCCACCACCGGCACATTGTCGGCATGGGCGCTGGCTATGCCCGGCAACAGGTTCATAACGCCAGGCCCATTGGCGGCCATGCACACTTGGCTTCGACCCGCCATTCGAGTATGCGCATCGGCCATCATGGCAGCCGCTGCTTCGTGTCTGGGGCCGATCATGCGGATACCGCTGGCTTCCGCCTGCTGGTGAAAGTCGTGAAAAAAGACATCGTTGATCCCATAGATTGCCTCGACGCCTTCGGCCACCATGAGTTGAATCAGGCGAGTCTGTACGTTGTGGCGCTCGCCTTTACCGGTCATAAATCACCTCTTCGGCTTGAGAATCCAATTTTCTTCTGAGGCCCCGCCTGGCTCGCATATCGCGTCAAGCCTAGCAGCGTTGCCAATCGCCGCATCGGCAACAGTGGCCAAAGTCTTGACAGATGTGGCCAATCATTGGACGGACTGTCCGGGTTCCACCGCGCCCCCTGCGTGATGTCCAAGGACGCCACCGGGGTAGCAGACGTTCAACCCAACAAGGGGGCTTCTCGATAGCGCGCCGGTGTTCTACCGTAGTTCTTCTTAAACGATCGGTGAAATGCGGTTACGTCGGAGTAGCCAAGAAGAAAGGCTATTTCGGACATCGACAAGGCAGTGTTGCGCAAGTATTCCGCGCCGAGCGTCATGCGCACTTCCGTTACGATGTCACGATAGGTACTGCCCGAGGCCTGTAACCTGCGCCGCAGTGTCCTGCCGCTGACGCAAAGCCGGCTTGCAACTTCCTGCAGACCGGGTATCGCGCCGGGTTGCCGCAGCAGCATACGCCGAACCTGGTTGACGGTGTCGTCGTGCGCGGCCATTTGGCGCACGACATGCTCGCACTGATTCGCGCACAGCTCGGCGACGGACTCCTCCGCCAGGCTGAATGGAATGTCCAGGATTTCCGCGGGAAATCGCAATTCATTCACGGGTTGCTCGAATTGCACTTCGCAACCCAACAATTCTGCATATCGTTTGGCGTACGCCGGCTCGGGGTAGACAACACGGGCCAATGAGAATTTGAATCCGCCCTCCTCATAAAACGGAAGGAAGTGGGTAGACTCCGCAAGCCAGGCTTCCACGCCGAAATGGTAGACGGCTGGCTTGATTGCCCCGGCCCGTACCGCCGTATAGCATGCCTGGTCAGCCTCCACATGGACGAATACGTCCACGATAGGGCCCAGGATTCGCTGATAGGTCGAGAAGATCTCAAGACCTTTGCGTAGATTCGCGCTACTCAAGAACGCATAACCGAGAATACCGTGGTCCGCGGGGTGGATGCGCAGGCCGTAGCGCAATCCGAGCCCTTCGATTTGCGATTCGTGCAGAATGTCTTCGATGACGCCGATGTATCGATCGAAGGAAATGTGGCCCCGGGAATCTTCGAGCCTATCCCGGTCGAGGTCGTGGCTGGTGAGATAACTGGAGGAGACGTAGCTTGCGTCATCCACAACCTCAAGGAGATAGTTCAAGTATCGGGAAGGGACTTTGTTGCCAACCATTACAAACCCTGACGCGGCGTCTTTCCAATTGCGCCGCCAGGACATCGATTCTAGTTTTGTGACCTAAAATGTCAATTTGGCCGATGTGCCGTCTTCATGCAGGAAGCAGAATTTCCTTCCGCTGTATCAGTCGGCTCACTGATACACCGGGTGTTGCCCGCCGAACACCGGCCTGGTTGCGAGTGTGCTGCCCGATCCTTTCCGGGAGGCAATAATTCCCGGGGAGGGCGCTCCCGAAGCCGAAGCCCAAGACCACGACCGAACCCGTGCAAATCTCGATGAAAACCCGTTGCATCCCTGGGCGGGCATCAGACCAATCCCGAATTCCGCCAGCACACGGCGTCAATCCGGTATCTTGCGACCCTAATCCGGCGATCCGGACATCCAACCCGCAAGACTATACTTCTACGACCAAAAGTGAATTCAGTAGCTGTTTGCAGGCGAAATCCTGCTCGACGCTCGGGGTCGGGTTATGTTAACCACCCGGGATGGGGACGGGAACCGTTCACACGAATTTACATTCCAGATCTGGTATGTCAGGTTTGTGGAGCCCAGATAGCACACCAAAGTCACGGAAGCAGCCCGCTGCCACCGTGAAACGACAGGAAGATCAGCAATGAGCCGAATCAGTTCAGGGCGCTTGGAGAAATACCGGAAACTGGCAGACAAAGATCTGTGGGACATCAACGACGAGAAGTTCCGCGCCTTCTATGCGCGGGCCGCCGAAGAGGGTGTCGAACTCGTCTCGAACAATTTCTCGACGCTCGGCATGTTCCGGGCGCCGCACTCGAAGGACCTGGACGGCGTCGACCTGGCCCTCATCGGGATACCCATGGACATCGGCGTGCCCAACCCGCGCCCCGGCGCACGCCTCGGCCCGAAGGAACTGCGCTACTGGTCCCTGGATCGCAATCTGGTTCACTACAGAACCCGCGTCTGCCCCTTCGACATCTGCAGCGTCATCGACTGGGGCGATATCGAGTTCAGGGAAGACGTGTTCAACCTCAACGCCAATCTCCAGGACATCTTCGAGGTATATCGGGCATTCCAGGAACACGACATCGTGCCGTTGACGATCGGCGGCGAGCACACCGGCACCTATCCGATCCTGCAGGCGCTCTCCTCGGAAGGCGAGGAGCCGCTGGCGCTGATCCATCTCGATGCCCACGCCGACACCAGCGTCAATTTCGGCGGCACCCGGGTCAGCGACGCATCGCTCTTCCAGGTCGCGACGGTCGAAGGATTCATCGATCCCGAGTATGCGATCCAAATCGGTATCCGCGGGCGCGGCGTCCCGCGCTGCGATTTCTCCTACGACAGCGGCATGCGCGTGGTGCTCGTCGATGAGCTCCAGGAACGCGGCGTGCCCGCCATCGTCGCAGAGATTCGGGAGCTGATCGGCAACAAGCGCTGCTATCTCACGATCGACACCGATGCCTTCGACTGCGCCGTCATGCCGGGCACCACGCTGCCCGAACCCTTCGGACTCACTGGCGTCGAGGTGCGCGACATTATCCAGGGCGTACGGGGTATGGATATCGTCGGGGGCGACCTCATGGAGTTGAGCCCGCCCAACGACCCAACCGGCAAGTCCATGTGTCTCGCATCGGGAATCGCATTCGAGATGCTATGCTTACTCGCCGAGCGCCAGGCGGAGCGGACCGGCCGCGCACGGCCCACCAGGTGGAAGCGATGACCGAGCAGCACGATGACATCCACCTCGTGCTCGCTCGGCGATTCGAACCAACGGCGCGCAGGCATAGCATAGGATCGGCCTGCCAAGAGGGTCGGCAGTTTTTCTTCGCGCCAGTGACCCGGCGTAGCGAAAATTGCGGTACAGTCTAACGGGGATAAGGCGAATGTCCGGCACCATCTATAGCCCGGTCAAGATGATCGAGCGATTGATCTCCTTCGATACCACGAGTCGCGAGTCGAACCTCCCGCTCGTTTACTTCGTGCGCGACTACCTGGCCTCGCATGGTGTCGAATCCGCGCTGATTTACGATGAGACCGGAAGAAAGGCGAATCTGTACGCAACATTGGGGCCCGACGGTGTGCCTGGGATTGCGCTATCGGGACACACGGACGTCGTGCCGGTGGACGGTCAGCCGTGGCATACCGATCCGTTTCGCGTTGTGCAGAAGGATGGCCGCCTGTATGGGCGAGGTACGGCGGACATGAAGAGCTTTAGCGCGATTGCCCTGGCCCTGGTTCCAGAATTTGTTGCGCGCAAACTCAAGACGCCGATTCATTTCGCACTCTCCTTCGATGAGGAGGTAGGCTGTCTTGGCGCCCCGCTTATGATCGAGAAACTCGGCGCGGAGCTTGGCCCGAAGCCGAAAATCGTTATCGTGGGTGAACCCACGGACATGGCGGTTGTGAATGCTCACAAGGGAGTCGTCTGTTTCCTGACCAAGGTACGGGGCCTTGAGGCGCATTCGAGCGCTTCCCATCGTGGCGTCAACGCCGTGCAGTATGCAGCGAGGCTGATCAACTTCCTGGCGGATATGGCTGACGAGATGGAGAATAGCGCAGCTTCGGGAAGTGGCTTCGATCCGCCCTATACCACGATCCATGTCGGCACGATCCAGGGTGGCACGGCGCAGAACATTGTACCGCTCGATTGTGCCTTTACGTGGGAATACCGTCTCATGCCCGGGGCTGATCCGGACGAAATCCATGAGCGTTTCGAGCGCTTCGCGAACGAGACGGTTCTTGCGCACATGCACGCGGTCGATCCGAACACCATGATCGAAACCGAACTTGTCTGCTCGGTTCCCGGTCTGGAACCGGATAGCGAATCGCCAGCGGAATCAATGGTCATGGCGTTGGCGCGAACCAATCGTACCGAGGCGGTCGCCTATGGCACAGAGGCGGGCCAATTCCAGCAAGCGGGCATTCCGACCGTGGTCTGCGGCCCGGGCAGCATCCTTCAAGCCCACCAACCCAACGAGTTCGTAGAACTGAGTCAGGTCCGGGCATGCGAGGCCTTCATGCGCCGACTGCTGAACGAGGTCTGCGCGGTCTGAGAGAAACTCGTCAGGCCCTGACGAAGAGTCATTGGAGCTAGTGCTCCGTCAAGAAGCTGGGGCGTGGGATATATCGTGTCCCGCACCGAAAATGTTGGACTTCCAGAACGACCTATAGTACATAGGAACTAGACTATAAGTTATAGGCAATTGCCTATAGGGTATAGGTCGTCAGGGAGACACATGCCTCAGAACTTCGCCGTGCGCAGGAGGGCAAAACGTGGGGTAACGGGCAATGCGGTGGCGACACGCAACAGAGCATCCGCCAACGCGCGGCGAACCCGAGACGTGATCGTGGAACAGGCCAAGCGTACGATAGCGGAGCACGGCGTCGACGGGTTGAAACTGACCTCGATCGCCAAGGAGATCGGCATCCGTCAGCCGTCGATTTATGCGCATTTCCGAAATCGGGACGAGATATTGCGGGAAATGGGCTGGCACATCATCGACGACCTGATGCATTTGTTCGATGCAAGCGAAGGAAATTCGCCGCGCGAGACGATCCTGCTCGGCCTGGACGACCTGCTGACCTACATCGAGGAGCATCCTGCCGAAGCGCGGCTTATCGCCCGGGACATGTCGATTCCCGGCGGGTTTGAACCGCTCCGCTCGATCATGGGTCCCCAGGGCATGATCGGCGCGTTGGAGGGTCCTCTCGGGCCCATGATCCAGCGGTTGCAGCGAATTCTCGACAAGGGCAGCGCCGAGGGCAGCCTCAGACCGTTCCAGGCTCCTGTGCTGTTCCCGTTGTTGTTGGGAACGATCCTGTTGGCCGCCAACACGCGAGCGATTCCGTCGCACCAGCTCCACATTGTCTTGGGCGATCTGGTGACCCGTGCGCTGTTGCCGGTAGCGACGATTAACCCGGCAAAAAGAACCGGCGGAAGCGCGAGAGCCAATCCAGCCATTCCAGATCGAGGAGGACCTGGAATGGGCTGATAATACTTAGGGAGATAAAAGGAGGAAGGATCATGAAACGGAAATACGAATTCCTGGTATTTTCAATACTTGGCTGTGCCCTGCTGGCGCCGGCGATGGGCACCCAAGCCCAAACCGGCGTGATCGAGGAGATCCTGGTAACGGCGCAGAAAAGAGAGGAATCGATACAGGATGTGCCAATGTCGATTTCCGCATATACCGGCGACATGCTGCAATCGCTCGGCAGCGATACGGTCGTCGAGCTTCAGGCTCAGGTACCGAATCTGAACGTGGGTTCGCCACTCGGCGAAATGAATGTCCCGAACCTGTCGATTCGAGGCGTAGGAATCAGCGATTGGGCCGATACGCAGGAATCGCCGGTCTCCATGTACATTGACAACATATATGTTGGATCGCTCGCCGGGCAGACAATCAACCTGTTCGATCTCGAACGCGTCGAAGTGCTGCGCGGGCCCCAGGGCACGCTGTATGGCCGCAATACGACCGGCGGCATTGTGCATTTCATTTCCAAACGCCCCACATCGGAATTCGAAGCGGGCATCGCCGGCGAGATCGGAGAGTTTTCCACAACCAACGTAGAGGCGTACGTAAGCGGGCCGATATCCGATTCGGCGTCGGCGCGATTGAGTCTGCTCAAGCGCGATTCGGACGGCTATGTCGAGGACAGGCTCTCCGGCGATATGGGCAACGCAACCGATGTCATCGCCGTTCGTGGTCAATTGCAGTTCGAGATGACCGATCAATGGTCCGTGCTGCTCAACGTTCATGGCAACGACGCCGACAACAGTGGCAACCCTTTCGTGCATCAGGGCCGGGTTCGCGCTGACGGTGTGACGCCATGCTCCAATGATGAGATATTGAGCTTTGCGTGCTTCGATGCATTCGGTTATCGCGATGTCGACGGCGGCGATGACTTTTTCGAAGGCGACTACAGCAAAGTTCCGCCCATAGAAGTCAGAACAAAAGGCGGGTTTGTTCAGATCGACTACGAAAACGGCCCCTGGTCGGTTACCTCGATATCGGCTATCGAAAGCACGGAAAAAGAATACGAGGAAGACTCGGATTCCAGTCCTACGCTGATCATTGCCAATACCGAGATCGACGTTGACGCCGATCAATTCACTCAGGAACTGCGCATTGGCCACAGTACGGAAACGACGACCTGGGTCGCCGGAGCCTATTTTATCGAAGATGAAAAGGATGGCAGCGTGGGGCTACTCCTGTTGCCGGAAACGCCCGGGGGATTTTCCTATATCTCGACCTATGAACAGGAAACGTCGGCATGGGCCGTTTTTGGTCAATTTGATCATGACTTTGCAAACAACCTCGGTATTTCGGTCGGCCTGCGTTACTCCGACGAGAGCAAAGACTTCGACAACACCGCTTCACTGACCCTGTTGGCGAACGATTTAACGGTTCCCTTGGTCGATGTCCAGCACAGCGCCTCGTTCAGCAACGTATCGGGCCGCGTAACCGCCAACTGGACACCCGCGCCGGGACAACTCCTCTATGCGAGTTTTTCGAGAGGATTCAAGAGCGGTGGCTTCAATGGGGGGCTGGTATTCTCGCCCATCGAAGTCGAGCCGTTCGATGAAGAGGTCCTGACGGCGTACGAGGTGGGCGTCAAGTCGTTGTTGTTCGACAATCGTGTGCGTCTGAGCGCCGCCGGTTTCTTCTATGATTACGAAGATCTGCAGACGTTCACACAGATCTCGAGCGCCGGTGGGCTGCCGGCTACCGTGCTCACCAATGCCGCCGACGCGGAGATCGGTGGATTCGAGGCAGAAGTGCTGATGCGTCCCATCAACAACCTGGATATCAGATTGGGGTTGGCGTACCTTGACACGGAATTGGTTGATTTCGTTAGTTTTTCTGGTGTCGATATGGCCGGGAATCCACTGTTTGCGGACAATTCCGGAAACGACTTGGTGTACGCGCCGAAGTTCACCTACAACGCGCTGGCAAGCTATCGGTGGGAATTGGCCGGAGGTTCGTCTTTGACCGCACAGGTCGATCTCGACTATACGGACGACTTTTTCTTCGATACGGCAAACGAAGCGACGCAAAAGGGCGAGAGTGTGACCATCGTAAACGCCCGCGTCGATTGGGAAAGTCCCGACGGCAATTTGCGTATCGGCGCCTTTATGAGGAACCTCACCGCCGAGGAATATACGGTCGAAGGATTCCTGTGCGCCGCATGCCAGTCCAATGTCCTTATCCAGGGCAGCCCGAACTATGTGGGTGTTAATCTGGCATATACGCTCCGCTGAGCCGCGGCGTGCAGCGGTATTGGCAAGTCTGTTCAACAAGTGGGGACTCTTATGACGCAACGAGGTTGTTCGAATCGAAGAATTGTTTCCGTGTGCTGCACGCCGCTGGCTTTCGCCGGGCTCATGGCCGCCGGCGGCGTCGTGGCGGCCGAACAATCGAAGCCCGTCTGGCAGATGACCGAAGCGGAGATTGTCGAAGAGGTCAGCACAGCTAGAGCGGGCCGGCAGCTTTTGCAACCGGCGCAATGGCCCGGGGGCGCAAGAGTCGCCGTACTTTTCTCGTTCGATGTAGACAACGAGACCGAGAACCTTTCGCTTGGCGACTACTCGATATTCGGCGACTCATTCCACGAATACGGCGCCCGCGCAGGGTTGCAGCGGATTGTCGACGTTTTGGACAAACACGAAATTCCAGCCTCGTTTTTCATTCCTGTGATGAGCAATGTAATCGCTCCGTATCAGGCCCCTATCATCACCAAATCCGGCAGGCATGAGATTGGCGTTCACGGCTGGGTGCATGCCCGGGCGGACCACATGCCGCCGGAACAGCATCGTGAAATGATCGAGCGAGCGGTCGACTATTGGGAATCGCAGACCGGCAAGAAACCGGCCGGTTACCGGGCGCCCTGGGCCGTGGTCACGAGCGAGACCTTCGCCTATGTAAAGGAACTGGGGTTTCTGTACGACAGCTCGATGCTGGCTGACGATATGCCTTACGAGATCGTCTACAAGGGCGAGCCGTCGGGGCTGGTCGAGGTTCCGATCAGTCTCATCCTGGAAGATTCGCCCTTGAACGTTGCGACCACCTTTGTCGCGGGAATCCATACGCCTGAAGAAATGTTCGAGATATGGAAGTCCGAGTTCGATGTCGCCTTGGAGGAAGGTACGACCTGGGTCCTGGTCGCGCATCCGCACGTACTCGGCCATCGGTCCAGGGCGAAGATGTTGGAAAGGCTCATTGTCCATATGAAGGCTACCGGGAAAGCCTGGTTCGCCACCCATGAAGCTGTCGCCCGGCTGGCGGCCGAGCAACTCTAAGGAGAGGTTTTCATTCATATGCGTGACAAGATTCAACTTAAAGCAAGGGTCTGCCGATGAACTATCCGGATATCCCCGTATCCCCTCCGGGCATTTACACGGTGCCTGCGGGTCATGGCAAGGCGGCTCGCGTCACAGCGGGCCAAAAGGTCAAGATAATCAATACGCACGGCGCACAAGCCGTTGATTTCTGGGCTCTCTGTGTAGGCGATATCGGCGAATATCTCGACGTTCTGGCCACCCGGGCCCAGAATCTTCGTCTGAATCCGCAGGTGGGCGATGTGTTGTGGACGAATCGGCGACGCCACATCGCCCGGTTCCTGGAAGACACGCCTGGCAGGGTCCACGATACGCTGGTCGCCGCTTGCAACAGGGAACGGTACGAGGTTCTCGGTTGCGCAGGCTACCACCGCAACTGTCAGGACAACATGGTCGAAGGGCTTGCGGAGATTGGCGTTGAAACTGAATCGCGAATCAGTGGATCCTGGAATTTTTTCATTAATATTCAATTGGACGACGACAGCCAAACCATGACGCTCGATGAGCCGGTAGGCGCGCCGGGAGACTATGTGGTTGTGGAATTGTTGTTGGATGCATTTATCGCTTTTTCGAGCTGTCCGCAGGACGTACTTGTAATAAACCGTGACAACGTGGTGCGAGATTTCTGTTTTGAACTGCTCAAGGAGAATTAGGCGACGATCGTTTCCATACAAAACGGATGACGGGCGAAAGCGGTACGCGATGATTGTCGCGGTCATTTCGACAGATCGCGGATGAGCTTCAAGAGAATCTTTCGCGCGTATTTGTTGCCTGCGGCGGTATTCCAGTCCGTTGCCATCGCGGGCGGATATGGAACCGGTCGCGAGACGGTTGAGTATTTCACACAGTTCGGCGCGCTCGGCGGTCTGCTCGGCAATCTGGTTGCGGTATCGGGAATTGCAATCGTTCTATCGTTATCCTACGAATTCGCACGGGTAACGAGAACATACGACTATCGCTCGTTTTTCAGGGCGTTGATCGGTCCGGTGTGGCCGGCATTCGAGTTCCTTTACGTCGTCATGTTCCTGATCGTCCTGAGTGTCATCGCGTCGGCATCCGGAAGCATCATCAGCGATGAGTTTGGACTCTCGCCAATGGTTGGCCTCGGCGGCATGCTGATGCTGATTGTGATCCTGGCCTTTTGTGGCCGCGAAGTCATCGGCCGGGTCCTGGCATTCTGGTCGTTGACCTTGTACGCCGTATTCGCGGCGTTCTTCTACTTCGCCTTCTCGACGTATGACGTGGAGATAGCATCCAGGCTTGGCCGCATGGATGTAGCGGAAGGGTGGCTGCTACCCGCATTGAAGTATGCAATGTATACAACGGTCATCATCCCGGCTGTCCTGTTCGCCACTCGCGGCATCGAAACCAGAACCGAAGCGCTCTTGTCCGGTGTCCTCAGCGCGTTCTTTTGCCAGCTTCCGTCTTTTCTGTTGCATATCAGTTTTCTGGTGGGCGGCGTGTCGTTGTTCAGTGCCGATGTGCCGCTCAAGGCGATGATCGATCAACTCGCCGTTCCGGGTCTGGCGCTGATTTACGCCGTGGCCCTGTTCGGGACGTTCGTCGAAACGGGCATAGGATTCGTACAGGGCATCATCGAACGCCTCGACCGGTGGGCCGAGGAGCGCTTGGGGCACGCATTGCCCCGGTCCGGGCATGTATGCGCGGCCATTGTCGGGCTCGTGTTGAGCGCGTTCATTGCGCAACTTGGTATTCAGACGTTGATCTCAAAGGGATACGGCACGATGTCGTGGGGGTTTCTGGTTGTTTACATCATTCCGCTGCTCAGCATCGGTCTCTGGCGAATGGTGAAAATTGAGCGAACGAAACAAGCCGCCCGGCTTCGACGGGACGACGCGAAAATTCAGAGTGGGAGAGTTCCATCATGATTCGTCAGATCTTCAGATCTCACAAAGCGGTGTCGGGGAGTCCGGGTGCGAACTACCATCCCGGAGTGATCTATCGCGAGATATTCGGGCCGGCTGGCGATGTCTGTCCCGAATTTGTCTTCAGGCGGTACAGTATCCAGCCCGGAGCCGAAATCCCTTATCGAACGGTTTCGCAAACCATGTCCGGCTACGTTGTGGAAGGCGCCGGCGTTTTTTCCCATGGGCGCTACAGCGTGGAGCTTGAACGGCAATCCGCGTTCTTTTTTCCAGCAAATGCGCCTCACAAGATCGCAAATGAGGGTAGACGGGCACTGGAATTTGTCGCCGTCTACGGCTGCGAAGCATCGGGTCCCGAAGGCCGAATCGAGATGCTCGCCGATGTCTCGGAAATCCGCACTTGCGGCGTTGTGAACAAGTATTCACAGCGCTGGGCAATGCATGAATCGATCGAGCCCTGGCAATCCGTCGAGCCGTCCAAGGGAATGGGGATTCGAATCAGATATCTCTTCGATGAAGCTCGAGGGGGGTGCCCGGAGATGTCGACCGGTATAGGAGAGATTGCGCCAGGATTTCACTACACGCGCCACTCGCATCTTCAGGCGGAGATTTATTTCATCACTTCCGGCCACGGGAGGGTATTCGTCGACGAAACTTCTCATTTGATGAGTGCAGGCGACTCCCTGTACATAGGATCTGGGGTCATTCACGGCGCGGATTGCATCGGTACTGAGCCGTTCTCGATATTCTACGTGTACGGATCGGAACTACTGGGTCAGGAAGAAACCTGGACACCGGCGGAGACAGCATTCATACGGTCGGGAAACCGATAAACAGATTTCCCATGCTCGATGGTTTGGCCAGTCTTTACTTTAGCCACTGCCCGGTCCTTTGAACCGAGCTATGTCGACGCTTGACAACTGTGAGGTGCGAATTCCTATTCACCATCCAAACGTGGCTTGAATTGAAATTTGCACCCCACAGGTTGGGTTTTCAAGCACACGGACGTAATAAAATGCTCGGTGGTCCGGCTGTTGTCGCCCGCATTAATCCGCTAGAAGCCCCCGGTTTTTTCTCGGATTGATCAATTGTTGGATCGTCTGGGAAGACGGTCGAATGCGGAAATCGCCATCCGCACAGCCAACACAACCTGGGGCCTGATCCGCCCGCCGCCGTCCCCTAACGTTCGTATCCCCGGTTCATTGGGCGGAGAGCCAGGCGGTGCCAATTTTGTCAGAAAAACCCCGTCGTACACTTATACATCAATAGCTTAGAGCTACAGAAAAGTGACGCAAATCGACCGTGCCTGCACGTGGTTACGGCGAATAGTCGCTGTTCTCCAGATCTTCGGTTTCCGCCTTCACGTTCACCAAGGTCTTGGCGGGGCCGTTTCTTTCAAGGGTAGCCACGGCTTGTGGCACGGAGGGGGCGCAGGTGCTCCATACGATTGGTGAGGGCTCTCAATACAATGATCGCGATGGGGAGGTTCTTCAGGTTCTGTTGATATTCGATGTTACTGTCGGCTGTGATGAGCGCATCAAAGCCAGCCGTGGCCGCTCGTTGAATACGTTCACCGTTTCCTATTCCGGCCCAGCCCGTCTTGGGGGCCGTCTGAACTTCAAACCTCTGTGGAAAGCAGACTGGAAGCCCTCTGGGAACCGACTCGTCAAGAAGCAATTTCATTCATATCGTCATTCGCGTGGCCCTTAGAACAAGCCGCAAACTCGACCGCCTGATACCGCCTGACGCTGGGAAATTGATCCAGAAACTCCTCAAGACTATCGCCAGCCTCCAGATGCTCGGTCAGAATTCGGGTCGGCACCCGCGTACCGCTGAAAACAGGCACCCCCCCAAGAATGTTGGGGTTCCTGGTTACGATTTCGCCTTTCATCTGTCTTCAACACTTATTCGCTCAAGCCACAATACTAAGGGCTGATCTGAGAACGGGAGACAAAGATCGTTGGATGGTTTTCCCTATGAAGTCGACCGGCGCTACCGCAAGCAAGATCGGCCTGCGCGTTGCGGCGCCCCCACGATCACCACCCACACAAGCTCCATGCTGGCAGATTACTATATTGCTTATAAATTTATTTGAATTGTGATAGTTTTACATGGCAATGTGTGCATCTTCCCCATCACGAGCGCGAGATTTTGTCGAAAACTGCGCCGCCCGTGGCAGGTACCATTTTACGTCGGCCGAGTTGGAGACTGCGCTCGGTGTGTCGAACTCGGCGGCATATCAAGCTCTGCGGCGCCTGCGGGTCAAGGGGCAGGTCGCCAGCCCAGCACGCGGCTTCAATGTCGTCGTACCCCCCGAATACAGACGCATCGGTTGTTTGCCGCCGGACCAGTTCATTCCGTCGCTGATGGCGCACTGGACCATGCCGTACTACGTGGGCCTGCTCTCTGCCGCGCAATACCACGGCGCCGCTCACCATCGTCCGCAGCGGTTCCAGGTCGTTCTTGAGAAGAACCGGCCGCCCATCACCTGCGGGCTGGTCAACGTGACGTTCGTTGGCCGAGGCGACATGGCTGCCGTGCCCACCCAGGCGTTCAATACGCCACGCGGTTCCGTGCGTGTCTCTACCGCCGAAGCGACCGCGCTCGATCTGGTCGGATACGTGCAGCGCGCCGGTGGACTTGATCGGGTGGCGGGCGTGTTGTCCGAGCTTGCAGAAGTGTTGGACCCTGTTCGGCTCGTCGATGCGGCGAGAGGATCCTCCGTGCTGTGGGCACAACGGTTGGGGTATCTGCTGGAACAGGTCGGAGCGACCGACATAACGGCCCCGCTCAAGGAATATGTCAGGGAGAGAGCCCGGAATTACACCAGGCTGGTGCCCGTAGCGGAGGCCCACACGTCGACGCGGTCGCGAGACTGGCGCGTATACGTCAATGCGAGCATAGAACCAGACGCGTGATTCCACGGGACTACATAACCGAGTGGCGATCCGAAGCCCCCTGGATCGAAGATTCCCAGGTCGAGCAGGATCTGGTCATCAGCAGGGCGTTGGTCGAGATGTTCTCGAACCCACTGGTTGCCCAGTCTTTGGCCTTTCGCGGCGGGACGGCGCTCTACAAGCTCTATCTAACGCCCGCGGCACGCTACTCGGAAGACATTGATCTTGTTCAGATCGAGGCCGAAGAAGTGGCCCCGGAATTTTGAACAACACGTTAAGGTGTAGCCAATCGGCATAAGAGCCCATTGGCATGGCGAAAAGGAAGCAATATTCGGGGGCATTGGACGGGGATAGTATTGAAACGAGCGCGCGAAAGATCACTCAAGAGGGTTATGCCGCCTGCGGGACGAGTTTGGCGCCCGCGAACAGTATTGCTCTTTCAACGAGAGCCCCTATAGGGCACCTCGGAATCATCATGCGACCAGGCTGCGTGAATCAAGGGTGTAGGTTGTTGGTCCTCCGCGAGGATATCGATCCTCGATTTGCATACTACAAATTGCTCACCGCGCGATCAGAACTCCAGTCTCTTGGGCACGGAACTACGTTTAGCGAACTCTCTCGCATCAGACTCGGAGGCGTCTATCGCGCGGCGCCGCCGGCCCTGGGGGCCTCGTCGCTACGCTCCTCGACCCCCAGGGCCGAATAGGAAATCTCATTCAATGTCATCGAGTCTCTCTCTGCGGTCATCGGTTTTCACCTCCACCGCCCGACAGTAATTTCAAAGGATGCCGGTGTCTCAGTCATGTTGGCAGAGAGGGGTCCGATGCTCAGGCCTCCCACCAGGCGCCGTCGTGTTTGCGCACGACATTGTCGAAGAACTCCGCGCGCCCTCCGCTCAACCGCCAGTTGGTCCCTGTACGGCGTGGGACATCTCGTCAGCATTCCCTTGCTCCGCTGGGATCTCGCTTTCCTCTATTCGCTCTCTACCGGGCTCTCATGCTCGCGTCGGCGGACATACAAGGCGAATGCGGACAAGGTCTATGGGGACCTGTCGTCGACTGAACCGAGAAGAGAGCGCTACTGACGATTCCTCGACCCCGGGCAAGTAAGTCCGTCATTCCCACGAACCAAAGCGCCGAGAAAGGGCCTCCCCTGGGTCAGTCCCAGCCTCGACCAGCGAGACAAAGGAGTCGAAGTCGGCAAGACGTTTCTCGACCTTCTTTGAGATGTCATCAACAATCTTCGAGACAGCCTCGTCAAGTAGCTCGGGTGCCTCGAAGAGCAGGGTCTTGTCAGGGCTCCGTACGAGCTTCAACTCTCGATCATGATACAGCGCGAAGAGCTTCTCGATGGTCTCCGCCGGATCGAGCTTGAGCTTTCGGATGGCGGCTGTCGTATTTCCAATGCGTGTTGCCGAGTTCAGTTGGGCAAGTATTTCAGCTCCGTTAGGACCCGAAGGCTCGAAGGACTGAAGCCGCCCGGGACCCCTCGCAAGGATTGTCAGAGCGCCTACGCGCTGCAGCGCATAAAAGAGGGCGTACTCGTCGTCCTTCCCTTGAAACTCTGTCCAAGGACTAATGGTTTGGAGCGTCGCCCGTCCGGGCGTGCACACTGAGTCCCAGAAATCTCGAAGCTGTTCGCTCGTACGATGCGCCCGCCGGATCAAGTCTCGACGTACTCTCGCGTTTGCCGCAGTGTAGAGCAGAATGCCATACGCGGGATCCCCGTCACGACCTGCCCTCCCCACCTCTTGGTAGTACTGCTCTAACGACTCGGGGAGCAGAAAGTGTATGACGCGACGGACATCCGGGATATCGACTCCCATCCCGAAGGCACCTGTGGCGAAAACGATGTCAACATGGCCGACTTCGAAGCCTAGGGCAATCTGATCCTTCTGTTCGATCGGAAGGTCCGCATCGAAAGGCGCACAGCGGTGCCCTAGCGCTTTAAAGTGTTCTGCGAGGGCCCGGGTACCGTGTCGCCTGTTCCGCTTGAGATGCGCATAGACGATGGTCTTCTCAGCGCGATGTTTGTCCAGGAGTTCCTCTAACGCTGACATCTTCTCATCGCTGCCGTCATAGGTGCGAAATGACAGCTCAAGATTTGTCCGTAGCATGTTCTCGCTGCGAATCATGTCCTCTGAGCATAGGCGGAAGTCGGAGATGATCTCGGCCTGACTACTCTCGTCAAGCGTAGCCGTCAGACAGAGAATCTGCGGCCATGCCCCGGGCCCGAAAGCGCGGTCGAGAAAGTTCGGGATGGCCTTGTAGGCTGGACGGAAGTCGTGACCCCACTGTGAGATGCAATGCGCCTCATCGATCGCGACAAGCGTGACCGCGCTACGATATCGTCGCAGCAAGAACTCGAGGTATCCGTCCGTCTCGAGTCGCTCCGGGGAAATGAAGAGGAAGGCGGGACCATTTGACCAGGAGAACGCACGCATGCTGGCTTGCGCCGACTGTGCGTCGGCGCCGCCGAGAGTCAGCACGGTGGCACCAAGCCTCTCCAGGATTTGTGCCTGCTGCTGCATCAGCGCGATCAGCGGCGAGATGATGAGACCCATACCCTTGGTAGCGAGCACGGGGAGCTGGTAGATGAGCGACTTTCCCATCCCGGTGGGCATCAGAACAAGCGCAGAGTGACCCGCCTGAAGGCGGTGGACCGCGTCAAGCTGGCGATCCCGAAACGATGCGGCCGGGAACCACCTTGCGAGCGCCGCGTCGGGCGACCAATCTTGACGGCTCACCCTGGGATCTCAAAACGCTCGTGGGCGCGCATCGTTCGGAGGTCAGCCCGATGCTGGGTGCAGACGGCATCGAAAAACCGCTCGGAGTATACGAAACGCAGTCTGGGATCGAGCGTGACCCCGGCCTCTTCGCAGCGCATCTCGATCCAGTTGTAGACACGAAGCGAATAGAGCGAAAAGAGCCCGTACGGATACCAGTAATTTTGATCCATGATCATGCTACCGTCAGAGGTCGGATTGATGTCATTCACCATGAGAAACTCGGAGGAGCCGCTCGGAAGCCCGAAGTCCTGCATCTTCGACAAGAAGTAGAGTCCATAAAGTCCATTGCGACCCCTTCGCGGGAGGCGTTCGGGATCGAGGTGAAACAGCACCGTACTCTTGATGCCCATCCCAATGACGCTTGCGAGAGACATCGTCTCGTCATCATCGAGAGGGTCAAGTTCAAAGCCGGAGGGCTCTGACTCGCACGCTTGCTGAATGTACTGATCGATGGGGTGCGACTCCCCCCACTCGCCGATAAAGTCGAGAACGCTCTCGAAGATTGCGAGCAAGTCCTTGGCGCGCGCCGTCCGGAAGCTCCTCTGCCAATCGCTGAGCTCGGTGCGGCGACTACGGAGGGTGTTGGCAATGATCGGGACATCGCGCGACAGCACCTGCTTGAAGGCATTGGGGTCGTCGTGGTACTCGTCGAGGGCCTCTAGGTCGAAAAAGCGCCGGTACTTTGGGGCCTCCTTTTCGTAGTCCTGAACGGCCTTTTCAAAGAGGCGAGCGAGAACAGGGCCGGCCGCGCCGGGAACCTTCTTGCTTGGGGTCTTGGACTCAGTGGCGAGCTCGGCTGCTGGGTCAGACGGCACTACGGTCTCGACGAAGCGATCCCAATACTGCGGCAATGATGCATCAATGACTAACCACACTTTCGCAATGTGATCCGGCTGTCGGATGAGGTCATATTCACCGAGTTCTTGGTTCGACGAACGGATCATCTTCGTTTCCTCCTGCAATGCGAGCGCCGAGGTGTCTGGCGAGAGTGGGCCAACTCGGTCTGACCTTGTCTGAGCCTGCGAATACTCTAACCGGTTCTGCCAGCTCAGACTCTCTCGTTCTGGCAACCACTTGAACGAATTGGCGAGCTCTTGAGCAGGCTACATAGAGTCTACGACGCCACTCATCGTGGACCGCTTTTGAGAAATCGACATCCACGATGATCACGACCGTGGCCTCAAGACCTTTGAACCGTCGAACAGTGCTGAGCGTCACGTGGCCCCGCTCGGGACGCGCCGCGGTGGGCTTGCCGCCCAGCTTCGCCTGGCACCATTGAGACGAGTCATCGAGGGACCCTAGCGTAAGGACTGCGATCTCATCGGACGGAATTCTATGGTCGGTGCGAGCAGTGGCGACGAGCTTGTTCACCAGCTTGAGCGCCTCCTGCGTGGAGTCGACGCGATGTATAACGGGCTTGGGTCCGGTGGCACCGAGACTCGGAGCGGTCTCGAGTCCGGCGGCTCGGTAGGCGGAACGGGCGACCTCAAGCGTGTTTCGGCAGTTTCGAGACAGATTTAACCGGCACGGGATCTGGTCCAGCCACGCGGTATCTGGCTCGCCTTGGATGTTTTGGTGCGGGTCGTAGAACGCATAGAACGCGCCGTCTCGAAACCGGGCCTGAAGAAACTCGAGCCAGTCGCGATCGAAGTCCTGCGCCTCGTCAAGGACAAGGTGGTCATAAGGCAGGGGCTCATCATCGGCAAGGTGCTCGAGCAGCCTATCAACGGCCTCGTCGAGCGTTCCGTCCGGGCCCGTGACCTCTCGGGCGAGGCCGTGGAAGTTCTGATACCGAACATTCGGCAGCTGGTGATCTTTGGACAGATGATCGCGAAGCGCCGCGTTGTAGCATAGGAAAAGCACGGGCTCCGCCGAAGACGCCAGTCGTCTGGCCTTTTCAACCGCAAGGAGCGTCTTTCCCGTGCCAGCTGGTCCCACGATGGCGGCATGGGCCTGATCATCCAAAAAGCTGATGATACGGGTCTGTTCGTCCGTGAGGCGGACTAGGCGCTCCTCCGTCTCATCGATTCGTTGCCTCACCGATGGCACTAGGGAGAGCGTCGGCGCGAGCGTATCGAACACCTGTCTGGCGACTTCATTGGAGACGCCGCCTCTGTTCTTGTATAGCGACGCCCAGAAAGCGAACGCCCGGCCAATAGCGGCTTGGACCTGCGACACGTCCTCCGCGTCGAGTGTCATCTTGGGGTGATAGTTCATTGGCAACTGGCTCCGGTCTACTGTTCCATCTGGGAACCACACCGCGTGACAGAAGAGCATGCCTTTCGCTGCAGGGACCCTGTCGTCCACTTCGGACTTAATACGGTACATTGTGTCCCCGCACTGCTTCTCGGGGTCAATGTCCTTGACGGCGCCGGTTCTGCGGTTTCTCTGAAACCAACGTCCCCTATCGCACCAGACTTCACCGCCCTTGACCTCGACGACGAGGACGCCGCGGCGCGGGTCGAATAGCACGAAGTCGCCCTCGCCCTGGGCCTTCAATGGCTCCGTCAGCATCCGTCGGCGGCCGGGGTGAACCCAGCGAAGGGAGTAGATCACGGTGATCTCGTCGGGGAGTGTGCGGAGAGCCTGAAACACGCGCTCTTCGCCTTGGCTCTCATTGAAGCTAGGCGGGGCTGACGGAATCATGCGGGCCACGGCGTGTCTCCGTGACGGGAGAGGAGCGTGGCTATGGCGCCCGGGTCGATTGGTAGTTGCCTTACGGAAATTCCGATTGAGGGATCATTTTAGTGTAAGCGGTTAGCCGAGCCCACCTTCCGTTCGTGGTGCTGTTGAGATTGGATGACTCCTTTATCTATAGGAGGGTTGTCCAATGCGGAACCATGATCTGGATGCCGGGGGTGAGGCCCGTCGGAACCTGTCAACGACTTTGAGACACCGGCGGTTGCGATTTACTGTGCAGTTCCTCCTGTTGTTGATGCGGGCGGGTTGATCCAGACCTGTTTGGGAAGGGGTCTGGGTTTCGGGATTCCCCGAACGAAGCGTTCGGGGTGATTGTCCCAAGCGGCTTCAAGGGTACGCTCGCGCCGTGCCAGCACGGCCCGGGCGCGACCGTGATGGACATCGTCGGGTGTGAGCATGGCGATCCCCGCGTGGCGATGCTCGGTGTTGTACCAAGGGAAGAACGATCGGCAGAAGTCGGTGGCCGCCGCGATGTCGGGGAAGCGCCCGGGAAAGCCGGGATGGTACTTCAGGGTCTTGAACTGGGCCTCTGAGAACGGGTTGTCATCGGAGACTTGGGGGCGGCTCAGCGAGCGCGTCACGCCGAGGTCGGCGAGAAGCTGTGCGGTGCACTTGCTCGTCATCGGCGCGCCGCGGTCGGAGTGCAGCGTCAGCACCCGGGGCTCGACGCCTTGCTTGCGGCAGGTCTCCTCGATCAGCCGACCGGCCAGCGCCGAGTTCTCCCGATTGGCGACCATCCAGCCCACCGCGTAGCGGCTGAAGATGTCGAGCACGACGTAGAGGTAGAAGTACGTCCACTTCGTCGGCCCCAACAGCTTGGTGATGTCCCAGGACCAGGTCTGGTTCGGCGCCGTGGCCACCAGCTCAGGTTTGGTGTACTGGGGGTGCTCACGCTGATTGCGCCGCTCTCGGACCGGCTGGTTGGCGGCCAGGATCCGATACATCGTGCGCTCCGAGCACAGGTAGTGGCCTTCGTCGAGCAGCGTCGCCACGACCTCCGCCGGCGCACGGTCGACGAAGCGTGGGCCGGCGAGCACATCGAGGACCTGCTCGCGCTCGGACTCACACAGCGCCCGGGCGGGCGTTGGACGGGGCTGCTGGTGCCCGGGAGTTGACCTCTGACGACGGTAGAAGGTCGCCCGCGACACGCCCAGTGCCCGGCACGCCGGCACGACGCCGACCTGCGCTGCAAGCGGTTGGGCCGCCATCAGGAGCGCGTTGCGTGTTCGAGGTTCAATCCCAGCAGCCCGGCAACTTTTCCCTGCACGTCCAGGATCGTGTGCGCGGTGTGCAACTCGTGCTCCAGGCGAGCCACTTTCGCCTCCAGCGCGCGCACCTTCGCAGCCAGCGGGTTGCGTTCGGTCGGTTTCGCGCCGCGCTTCTTCGCGGCCAACTCCCGCAGCGAGCCCTTGCGCCGCGCCCTGCGCCAAGTCGCCAGATGCGAGCTGTACAACCCCTCGCGGCGAAGCAGGCGGCCCACCTCGCCGGGCCGTGTGCAGCGATCGGCCTCCTCCAGGATCCGCAGCCGATACTGCGCGGTGAACTGGCGTCGCTTCGGCTTGGCCACAACCTCCGGGTCTGGCGTCGTTCTGGCGCGGCCGGCCCTGGGGGCCTCGTCGCTACGCTCCTCGGCCCCCAGGGCCGAATAGGAAATCTCATTCAATGTCATCGAGTCTCTCTCTGCGGTCATCGGTTTTCACCTCCACCGCCCTACAGTAAATCCAAAGGTCGCCGGTGTCTCAGTCATGTTGGCAGAGAGGGCGTGGCGTGGCGGCTGCGGCTAACGGAGCAGCTGCGGTTGGGCGCAAGCGAAGGAAGCGAAGCACGCGTCGGTCCTGGAGCGTGGAAGAGAAGGTTCGGATCGCGCGCGAGAGCTTTGCATCCGCGGAGACGATCACGGCGGTGGCCAAGCGACACGGCATCCCGCGCAACCGATTGTCGTCGTGGCGAACGCAGCTGCGCCGGGGCCAACTGATGGCGCCGTCCTCGGCGCAGGCACACCCGGATGGGGGATTCGCCGCCGTGGAGGTGGAGGCGGCGCCTTCGGCGGTGATCGAAGGACGCGGCGTGACGGTTCGGCTGGAGGGGGTCACCGACACGGCCGGGATCGCGGCGATCGCGGTGGCGCTGGCAGGGCGCCGGTGATGGTGTCGTTGGCCGGTCAACGGATTCTGGTGGCGAGCGAGCCGGTGGATTTCCGCAAGGGCCACGACGGGCTGGCCGCAGTGGTGCACAACGAGCTGGGTCTGGATCCGTATTCGGGGGTGGCCTACGTCTTCAGAGCCAAGCGACGCGACCGGATCAAGGTGCTCTGGTTCGACGGCACGGGTCTGGTGCTGGCGTACAAGCGCCTGGAGCAGGGCCGTTTTGCCTAGCCTGCGGTTCACAACGGTGTGATGCGGCTGACGAGGGCGCAGTTCGAGGCGTTGTTCGAGGGTCTGGACTGGCGTCGGGTGTGGTCTCCGAGGGTGCGTAAGCCGCGCACTGCGGCCTGACCCGGCAGGCGGCTGCACAGACCCCGCGACCGGCCCGTTTTCGGGCCGATTTTCGTTTATAACCTACTGATTTTATGATAGTATTCGGTGATGCAGGCCCACCCCCAAGCGGTCGATCTCAAGGCGTTTCCGGAAGCCCATCGGAAGCTGTTCGAACAGCAGAGCGAGACGCTGAAGCGCGAGCAGGCCGATAACGAAGAACTTCGCACGCAGCTCGAACTGCTTGCCGATTCCAACCGCCGCCTGGAACACCTGGTCAGCGAGTTGCGGCGGTTCATCTACGGCAAGAAGTCGGAGAAGCTGGACATCGACGCCCGCCAGTTGGCGTTCGAGGACCTCGAGGGCGCGGTGGCCACAGTCGAGCAAGCCACTCCGGCGAACGCACCTTCGACACCGGCCGCCCCCAGACGCCCCGCCGCACAACGCAACCTCGGGTACCTGCCCGAGAATTTGCCGCGCATCGAGCGGGTGATCGAGCCCGAGAGTACAAAGTGCTCGTGCGGTCACGGCAAGATGGTGCGTATCGGCGAAGACCGTAGCGAACGTCTGGACATCGTGCCGGCGCAGTTGCGGGTCATCGTCACGGTGCGCCCGAAGTACGCTTGCCGGAGCTGCGAGGAAGGCATTACTCAGGCACCGTCGCCGGCGCACCTCATCGAGGGCGGACTGCCGACCGAGGGCGGACTGCCGACCGAGGGGGCACTGGCGCAGGTGCTCGTTTCCAAGTATGCGGACCATTTACCGCTCTATCGACAATCGCAGCTCTACGCCCGCTCAGGCGTGGACCTGCACCGCTCCACGCTCGCCGGCTGGGTGGGCAAGGCATCCTTTCATCTGACCCCGGTGGTGGATCGGCTGGCCTGGCATCTGAAGCAATCCGGGCATCTGTTCATGGACGAGACCCGGGCGCCGGTGCTGGATCCGGGCCGGGGCAAGACCAAGACGGGGTATCTGTGGGCGCTGGCCCGCGATGAGCGTCCCTTTACCGGTCCGGACCCGCCCGGGGTGGTGTTCTTCTACGCGCCCGGCCGCGGCGGACGCCACGCCGAGGGTTTTCTCAAAGGATTCGAAGGGAAGCTGCACGTCGACGGTTATGCCGGCTACAACGCGGTGGCGGCGCCCGGCAAGGGGGTGGTCCGCTGCTATTGTTGGGCGCATGCAAGGCGCAAGCTGTGCGAGATCCAGGACAGCCACCGCTCGGCGGTCGCCGCCGAAGGGTTGCGACGGATCGCCGAGATGTACGCCATCGAGAAGGAGATCCGGGGTGAGCCGCCCGAGGTCCGGCTCGCCGTGCGCCAGGCGCGCACCGCGCCGCTGGTCGAGGACTTCAGCGTGTGGCTGCGCCGGCAACGCGCGCGGGTCTCACCCAAATCGCGCCTGGGCGAGAAGCTGGCCTATATCGGCAACCATTGGGACGGGCTGCAGGTGTTCCTCACCGATGGGCGCGTGGAGATGGACAATAATGTCGTGGAAAACGCCATCCGGCCACTGGCGCTGAATCGCAAGAATGCCCTGTTCGCCGGCCACGACGAGGGTGCGGCGGCCTGGGCCCGCATCGCTACGCTGACCGAAACGGCCAAGATGAACGGCGTCAACCCCCACGCCTATCTCAAGGCCACGCTCGAAGCCATCGCCAATGGCCATCCGGCCTCGGAGATCGATCAACTGCTACCCTGGGCCTTTACGCCAATCTCAAGCTGAAAGCCAGGTGGTGCCGACGCTCCGCTTACTACCGTCGTGCCAAAGCGTTAACCAGTTCGTCCCGTGCCCTCATGCTTACCTTCCTCATTCCAATGCTCCCCGTGCGATCTTCCTGGGGAGCATTTCAAATGAGGCAACGACCCAAGCCAAGAGAGCATTTCAGGTGAGGCAATGCGAATTCTCACCTTGATTGACGCTGGACAGCGTAGCTGGTGCGTAGCGATAGCCAGTTTGCCGACACTACTGAGCGCCCCGGGAAGCCCCGGGGCGCTCCCTGTGTCCTTGCGCCTGTCCCCCACACGAACGCGGGGATAGCCCGGACGAAGATATCCTCCGACTCAAATTTGTGCCCCTGGTGCAGGGGCCAATGGCAGCAGGCCCTCCCGCGCGGAGATTCTTGGTAGGAAGCTGGCTTCTTGCGGTCAGTTCAGCGGTTAGACGCTCCGCTGCACCGGATACTGACCGGAGCTGGCGTCAACCAGGTGCAGCTCAACACTGACATCGACTCCATGACCTGTGCGGCGTTCCTCGCGGTGTTTGTCGAAGAGGTCAAGCGGGGCGATGCGCACGCGTTCTTCGTCAACTTCACGAAGTAGCAGACGATCGACGAACGGGAGCGAATCCTGCTGGCGGCCAAGCGCGCGCGGAAGGCTTTTCGCGATACGCTGCCCGAAGACGTTCGCGACGACCCGAGAGAAGTGGCCCGACGCCTGATGAAGGCACGTATCGAGGAGAGGGAGACCCAGGGCAAGTGGGACGACCAGTGGGTCGTGCACCCCTATCCGACCTTGAACGAGCCCCAGAAAGCGGTGTGTTGGCTGACCCCGGACGAATTTCTCCACAAAGACCGGGTGGCGGCTCTCTATCTGCGTTCCGGCATCGCCCGGGTCGACAACGTGTTCCAGAAGACCCGGCGCCTGTTCAACGCCCTGGAGCGGCAGATCAGGACGTCAAGCACCCACAACAAAGTCTGGCATGGCTACGCGCCGTACAACCCGGCCATGGTCGAGAAGTACCTGACGATCTTCCGGGCGGTCGACAACTTCGTCTTTGTAGGCGACGACGGCATGACACCCGCAATGCGGCTGGGTTTCACCAGGGAGCCTCTGGGGTTCGAGGACCTCCTGTGGCCTGGGCAGAGGGTGCCGCGGCCTAAGGGGGCGCGGAGGCGGGGGAAGAAGGCGGTTGCGGCATAGAAGATTCGGCTATGCAACTTGCCTGCCTGCCGAACTCAACTAGAGGAACTTCTGGCGTCTAGGATGCAGCGACATCTCCTACTTGACCAGCTCGCCACGCGTTTGACCGCTTGCCGGCATTGCTACGGCCCAAGGATACGAGGACGCATCCCGCTGATCGTACTGATAGACCACGAGTGCCCGTAGGGTGCGCCGGTCATAGAGCTGCCCAAATTTGAATACCATGCTATTCGGAGCGCCCAGGAACAGGTGAATGCGCTCGACACCTAGTCCCGCCAACGCCTTTGCCGTCTCGAAGAACTGTGTACCCAATGCAATCTGCTTGCCCTCAGACCAATGCCTGTCAGACGACACCTCTGGCAAGGACAACTCCACCACCGGCAACCCAGGCACCTTGCCTTTCACTACGTCAACGCGTACGCGGTATGAAACCGATACGGCGAGCGCCACTTCCGCCGTACCATCCGCGATTGATTCCATACCCTTTCGCTCGAATCGTTGATCATCGTCCGCGGCGTCGAGCAACCGCCAGCGGCCTCTATGTCGGTCCCAATCAAACACGATCACCGACCCTTCATCATCGATCAGCATTCCGGTCAGAAACGTCATCGGTACCGGCGCGAGTCCTCCATAGACCACCACCGATTCCCCGGAGCTGGCGGTGCTTTTCCGTTGAGCCAGCTGCACTGGCAGCACCTCAAGTTGGATCAGTGACGCCGCCGGATCCACGATTTCCCCGTCCAACAACCCTTGTCGCAAATCTATCGACAGTGGTATCACCTGACCGCGCAGTACCTTGCGAACGGCGATTTCTAACGAGTCCGTAACCACATCGCGCAGCCCGCGGACTTCGACGACAGTCACCTGTCGACTAAGCGACCGTCGCTCGTCGCGCCATAGCAAGCCTACGCCGCTGACCACTAGGCCGGAGCCGACTATGACCAGCAGATTCAACAGGGTCTTTGGTAGGTCACTTTCCCCGAGTCTAATTGCAAGTGCCTCGTCGTAAAACGAAACCGTCCCGGTAAGTACCCACCCGCCCGCAACCGCAAGCAACACAGCGACGCCGCTCTTCACCAGACCTAAGCCTGGCGGACGTCGGCGATACCATTCAATCAGCGCCAAAAGTACCCGCGCCGCGTCGCTAGACGGAGTGGATGGCTTCCCGCTCACGCGGAGCCCACCCTGTATAGCCCGCCCGGGTTTGTCGAGCGGCCTGCTAGTTGTGGCTGTTGGGCGAGCGCCTTAAGGCGCCTAAATCGCATTCCCCAGCGCAGGTATACCCGCACCTCCTCAATACCGACGATTACGAACGTCAAAGGCCTTTTTCTGTTGCGCCAGTGGCACAAGCGCCAGTCATTCTTATCAACATTCGATGGTGCTGGCCGCGATTCGGGGTGAGTGTGCCAAGTACCAAGATAGATTGTAGACCCGTTGGAACGCTTGAACATCTTGTCTACGAATTCCTGATGCCCAGGATCGAGAAGCTGGAATCCATTCCTCCAGCGTTGATCCAACTCCATTGGCGTCGTTACCGCCTCAATACACATTTCCCTACGGTCCTCCAAGGTCGACCCCACCAAGACTCCGAATGACTCTGCGGCATTCGCTTCCGTTTGACGATGCGCGTGCCAGACACCAGCGACTGTCTGGTCAACCCACACGTTGCGCCGATAGCCGCTGAAACACACGGCGCCTTCAGCCTCCACAGAGATCACAGTCCGGATTGTGAAGCGGCAGCACGCATAACGAATCTTCAAAATGTCGGTATCGATAAGTCACCCTGAAACCGGCTCGTTCCGCTTCCCCAGCGCTCCCCTTCCAACTAATGGACGACGACTCGGTGATATCGCCGCGCAGAAAATTCGCTGCCAAGTCGGCAGCCATCGTGGCCGTGTAGCCCGCGGCAATAGCGGTATACGGAAGAAACTGTATCCCGCATCCGCCATGTGTCAGCGTTACATCTTGATTAGGCGCAAGAAAATTGAGGTTAGACGCCAGCCCCCGTCCAGATGTCTTCGGATCCACATATGCACAATGCCAGCAGCCCTGCGTTCCCGGGATAGCCAAGGTCGCATGTCCGCCGACGCCATAGGCTTCTACCCAACAATTCACAACCGGGGTTTCAATGCTCATTGTCCTCAAATCGTCTGCGAACAAGCGTTCCACTGTCGGCGAACCAATCGCCACTACGACCAGATCGAACTGCCCCAATATTCTATGGTCTCCAAAGCTCTCCAGCCGCCTATCAGTCCAAGACAATTTTGCCCATGGGTGTCTCGACTGTAGATGCCCGACCATTGCAGCGCTCTTCACATGACCCAGAGCCCGCATTGACAACCTGTGGCGATACAGATTTTCTTCCGAAAAGCGATCTGGATCCGCAATGACCAAGTGCCCTACGCCAACAGATGACAATCGGTGTGCCAGCTCACTACCCACCGACCCGCAGCCTACGAGCAATACTGACTTGTCCGCCAGCATCGCGACACCCCCACCTCGGGGTACCAATGACTCCCGCGACAGAGATCGCACGTTGTACGGAATCAACGACCAGCCCTGCGCCTCCTCCTCGCACTCCGGTAAGCGCCCTTTCTTTGCGGAACGAAACTGGATTGCGAACAAAACAACGGCGCCCAAAATCACCGTGGAAAAGACCAGCCAAAAGCTCTTGCCCGGCTGTTTCCGCAATCGCTCAAGTGTTCTCCGACCACGAGCGTCAACCCTATGGAGCGCCGCAAAATACCAAGACTGTAGATCATCTGGTGCCGCCGGCGCCGGCTCGACGTCGACCAAATGCAGAATGACTCCCTTGCCTACAGGAGCACGCGAATTCCAATTGGCACAATCGCGAAGCTCCGCAAGACGCTGGCTTTCAACGACGTCGTCTGCCAGTGCCACATGCTTTTCCCGAAGTAGTACTCCGCTCTTTTTCTTTGGCCCTCGAACTTGCAATGATTCAACATCAGGCTTATCGACTACGACATAAAGGTCGTCGGAAGCGGCCCCAAACTGCGCACACAGCATCTCCCAACTCGAGTGGAACTCACGAAGCAATTCCCCCCGGTTGTACCCAGGCTCCTGGATGAGCCGCGTCAGCAATCCGACATGGCGATTTACCGCGGCCTCATAGGCCAGCTCAGGTACATCGGTGTTTACGGAAATCGAATCAGCGTCTGCTATACAGACGTCTCCAAGCCCAGTGTTCGGGTTCACAGTTACGTGAGCCAAGCTATTGAATGTCTCCGGTTCTGCTAACGCGAACTTTGGTAAGGCAACGATTCTCTCTGGGAACTTGTGGACCAGCGAGCACTCCCGGCCGCCGGCCGAGAATGCGATTGTGATTTCCGTCTCGTCGCCCGGAAGGCAGGCTTCATGGCCCGCTCCTACCAGATGCGCACATATCTCATCCCGCTTCATGTGCCCCCTGCGAAGTCCCTACGACGCCGGCCGACGAGTAGGTTGCCTTGCGTGCCTTCGAGCCTCCCGTCGGCGGCTCCGGCACGACAAAGTCTTCCCCGAACAGCTTGTTTAGGATCTCACATTGCTTTCGTTCATCGGAAAGCCCTTCAGCCTCTAACAGCTTGTCCTTTAGGCTTGTCAGTTTGTTGTATAGCTGCGTACCCGTGTCCACGCTCGAACCGTCAAAGATATCGCGCCAGGGCTGTTTAGGGAGAGTGACGCTCACCCGGTATTTGCCATCCTGAGAATCTCCCTCAGTTTGAAAGTAGCCCCAATTCAATATCGCCTCGACCGTTTTACGCAGAGCCTCCAAGTCCCGGCTAGCACCTTCTGAGCTGAATGACCACGCCAATCGCTCCTTTACCATCACCGTAAGCCCAATCGAAAACACCTTGGCGGCGACCGCCTGACTGCACTGCACATCGCGCCAACGCTTGAGATACCTGACTAGCCGTCGGAACTGCGCGCGAATCTCTTCAGCGTCCTCGCCATAGGCGCTGTCATCGTTGATCCAGTCGATCAGACCCAACGGATCGGCACCAGACCATTCCCGGTTTTTCTCGTCCGAGTTCTTTTTGCCGACGGCGAGATAGTGCTGTTCGCCCAGTCTCTTGTAAATCACGAAGTCGATATGAACGTTGTCGGCCGCATAGTCCGCCGTCACACACGGTTTTTTGATTTTTGCATTTTTGAAACCGCGGCTTTCAAGCACATCAAGAGCCTTCTTTTTGGGGACGACTGGATTTTCGGGAGCCTCCTCAGAGTCGATTTCCAACGCGCGATCAATGTCATAATCCCCTTCGATCGGCACGATCCCCGTATTCGTTTTGAGGGATCCTTGGATGAAATCGTGGATCACCGGGTACCCGGCCTCATCGAACGCGCTCTTTACTGCTTTTGTAATGCTGTCGTCACGGTCACGCGCCTTCTTGTAGGCGTCGTCTTGGCGACCCAGCTTTATTTTGTCGTGGAACTGATTGAAGTGGGTCTGGATTCCCATGATCTCTCCTCTGCCTCAAAACGCAACCAATACAAAGCGAGCCCCTGGCCACCTGCAAGGGCTACCAAAACTCTTCTTCATCCCCTGGGAACGGACCATTTCCGGACGGAAATGGTCCAGACTGGGCGGGCAATCTGACTGCCCGTCTCAACGCAAACAAACATACATGTTCGGCCACCTGCATTCAAGATTGCAGCCCCGTAGGACTTCTATTTTCAATCGCTGGTCAATCTGGAGGCTCGTGTGCCAGCCTTGATCCCCACCAGACACACGTTCTCCGCGTACACCGCGTACGCTCCCCACTGCGTCAGGCAACCATGCACGAAGGCGTCTGAAGGCAGATCCTCCCACTCCGGTGCGTGGCCGTTTGACGTCCCGACTCGGGTGATGTCCACTAGGCGAACGGGGCGTGCAGCCTTCATTGAGCGCGCCGTGGACCGCTCGATGAACCCGAGCCACTGGACGGATCGGCGGCCGCCATCGGGCAGGAGGTAGCCGACATGCTCGCCGCGGGTCCCCTGGGCAAGCAGGATGTTGCGGGTGTTGAGGCACCGGTTGAGCACGAGGTCGACCATGGGCGAATACTGTATAGGGATAAGGGATATCCGATTAGCTCCACCACCCACTATATGTTGTGTTGCCGCTGGCGTGCGATTTGGGCGTAAGTGACCGGCTCGGCAAGCATTGCCTGCTCAAGCATTCGGTAGAACAGCAAACCGCGAGAGCGAGACGTTCTGCGGTTGAAGCGAAAGGTGAATTCGTCGAGATAGTAATCGAGCTGCTTGGGTTGCACCGCGCCCTGGTGGGTGCCGAGGAGCCAGCGCTTGAGTAACGCAACAACCCGATGCACGCCAGGCATGGTTACGTGGGCCGGATCCTCGGCGCCGAGCATGACCTCCCTCTCTCGTTGATAGCCGTGTTGTTCCAGGTTGCGGTACGCCTCGGAACCGTCAGTACGCACCACTGAACCGGGTTCCACGGCATCGAGCACGAACGGCAGTACGGACTTCTCGGACTTGTCCAGAACACGCTGTAATCGGATACGGCCAAAGCCCTTTGACTCCTTGATTTCGACGGCGACCATGACAATCGAGCGTTGCGCCTTGCGTTTGGCCATCAGCATTTGTTTTTTCTTGGTATCCCGAATGTTTTTCGGTGGCGAGCGACCAACGATGGACTCATCGACTTCAACCAGGCCATGGAGGCGCTCACGACCGGGGCGAATCATCGCGCGTCGCAGCCGATGCAACATGGCCCAGGCGGTCTGGTAGCTGCCCAGGCCCAGCACCCGCTGCAGGCCGAGTGCGCTCACACCTTGTTTCTGGTTGACGACGTACCACACCGCCGCCAGCCAGCTTCGCAGCGGCGTACGCGTTTTCTCGAAGATCGTGCCCGCGGTTACCGTGCTTTGGTGCCGACAGTGTCGGCAGATCCAACGCCCGCGGCTCCCCTGAAACGCAGCGCCGGCTTCTCCGCAACCGGGACAGTCGAAGCCCTGCTTCCAACGAATGCCCTCCAGATAACGTCGGCAAGCATCGTCGTCAGGAAACCAATCGAGAAATTGATCCCAGGTCCGTGGATAATCACGGCCTGCAACGGGCATCTTGATCGTATCCGGCACCACTACATCTTGTATGATGTGGAGCTAAATGGATACCCCTTATAGGGATACAGGTTCTAGCGCTACCAAGTTGAATTCGGGTCGTGCTGGCAGGTGCCGTCGCGACCGCGCTCAAGGATCATGCGACCGCCTCGATCCGCACCAGCGAAACCGGCCGGTAATCAAGCTGCCAGGCGGGGCGCATTCATTTTCTGGCCACCTTCAACAGTCCTCGTCCGGGCCCTCGAAAAGATCGCGGGTCCGGTTGCAAACCTCGGCGTCCTCTTGACCTCTACCGAACGGCACCGCCCTGGGAACGGTTTCAGGCCGGCCGGTTCCCATATGTTGTGTCCCGACATTGACTTTTTCCCAATATATTGTGTATCTTGTTTAGCGCTCCGTGCGCAAAAGAGGCTGCGGAGGAGAGGGGCTAAGAAAAGAACTGCTGTTCTATCAAGCAACAGCCAAAACCCTCGAACATGGCGCTGGGCATTCCACTCAGCCCTGACGAACAAGGTCTCAGGGGGACAGAAGATGGTCTATCAACCGTCCTTGCCGACTCACGAAAAGTGGCAGGCAATCCAGTTATCTACCAAGTCAATTGTCCGGGAGCAGATCGTTCGCTGGAGAGAACATCAGCGTCGCAACAAAAAGGCCCAGCCCATCTCAGCCAGGCCAAGGCAAACCGATCGCAGAAACTGGGTGATTGGGGGAAAGAATAATTGGAAAGAGCATCCTGATTGCATTCCCTGTGACCGGCCATGCGCTAACTGTGTCGATCCGGGCGCGCGGAAATGTGAACGACGGAAACCACGAAGCGCTATTGGGTCCCTCCCCAATTGGAACAAACTCGCTTACGGAGGTGGCGGGTCCCTACTCGGCCAGGCGCGGCCTGACCAACAGCCGGGAAGGAAGCGACCCTAACCTTTGGAAGCGAGCCGGCTCCACTCAGCAACGATCCCTGGACTTCTCCGTTACTCAGTGCATTTGATCGAGATACCACCATGAACAAAGACGCCGCTGGCGACCTCCAGCGAATCCAGAACTTGGCGCCCCCGTTGAAACGGGCGGCTTACAGTGATCGAACCGCCTGGCTGATGGCGGTTTTGTCCGAACTTGCGTATATGCGGTTCGATCAGGACGACGACAACGCCGTATTGTCCCTGGCCCGTGATCTCGCGGATATAACCAACCAGGAAGAGATCGCGAAACGATTGCGCTCGCTTGCCGCCGTGTTGCGCGCCGGCGACCCCGCTGCAACGAATAACGACGCGCTACGCAGTGCTCTCGCCGCCGGGGACTTCACCCTCAAGGGGGTGCTGTTCGATACTGGCACCGACACGCAAGGCTATGTCGCAGTCCGGCGCACCGACGACGATCTGGGAATGGCCGTTGTCGCGTTTCGCGGTACCCAGCAGATTAGAGACTGGATGACTAACCTCGACGCCGCCACCACCCCCCTCAGGAGCGACAATCCGGAAAATATGGAGTTGCTGGCAAATGTTCACGAAGGGTTCAACAAGGCCCTTCTTTCAGTCTATGACCAGATCGAGCAACATCTCGAAGGCGATCACGACCTGCCCCTCTACGTCACCGGCCACTCGCTTGGCGGGGCATTGGCGACTCTCGCGACCTGGTACCTCTCGGGTGAAAAGCTCGCAGCCTGTTATACGTTTGGGGCACCCAGATCGGGCGATGATGGACTGACGGACCGATTCAGGACGCCGATCTACAGAATCGTCAACGGTGCTGACCCCGTACCGTTCGTTCCCCCTTCTGGAGGAATCATCGACGTCATCAAGGCCACACTGCGATTGGCAGGCACATTAGTCCATCCATTGGATAAACTCGCAGATCGGTTAGTCGCGATTCAGAATTACAGGCACTACGGCTATCAGCGATATCTCTCGATCTGCCAGCAAGGTCCAAAGGGGGACTTTCCCGGGTTGCACAACGAGTTCGGCGTGTCGAGCTTTGAACGCATTTGGCGCCTCGCTTTACGCGTCATACAGGGACATTTCACCCTTGGGCTGAGAATCGACAAGTACCACAGTATTGATCTCTATCGCGCCAAGTTGCGCGCCTACGCCATTAGACGTCAGCAGAAAATGTAGGAGTATTGTAAGCACCTGAGGAAAAGCGATTTTCTGGTGTGCCAGCAGACATCGCCCAGCCAGGTTTAGGCATCACGTCTCACCGATCTAGCCCCGCCTGGCAGGCGATGCGACCGGGGAAAGGTGGCCCCGGAAGAATTGAAGTGGCGTTAACCCCCGCCACAAAGTCAAAACCATTAGGACGCCAAACGGAGCGAGATGATGCATGAAGCACTAAAAGGCACTCAGGAGCGGTTGCATACGGTAATCGAACAATTGCAATCAACAGTGCCAAACGATGAACCATTTAGTAACGCGCACAACAACTGGAGTTTTCCGGGGGTTTCCAGGGCAGAGTTAGTTGAGGAAGTACAGTCCATCGTCCAATTTATCGACGATCACGAGACAGATGACATAGGTGAGTCTGAAACGAGAATCGCGGATTATCAGCGTCGCTTGGACCATCTTGCCTCGCAAACAGTCCCGAATATTTGGAATCAGGCGGGACAAGCGGTCCCAGCGTTCCAGCTCACCATCGATGGTCTCCGGAAACTACTTTCGTCTTCACTGGCTAGAGATGAGCGCGCAGAGTACCGGAAAAGGCTACTTAAACTGGGACAGGAACTACGCGGCATGGAAGCTCAATTAAACGGCTTGAATCCACGTACTGATTCACTCGCTGAAATGGTAGGTCGCATTGAGCAGGCTTACAACGCGGCCGATCGGCTTCCTACGGATTTAGAGTCACTTGCCGAGGCTCGCCAATCGATTAGCCGAGCCTTGGAGGAGGCACGCTACGATCAAAAGCAAACCCAAGACGTCCGACAGGATGCACAGATGATGGAGCATCATCTAAAAAAGAGCGCCGAACAGGCTCAATCCGTACTCGATCGTTGTGAGACTGCTTACGCAGCCGCGACTAGTGTCGGACTGGCAGCTGCGTTTGATGAGCGTTCTACGACGCTGTCGAGGTCTATGTGGTTCTGGATTGGTGGTCTCGCTGTTGCTCTTGCTGCAGGGAGCTTTCTCGGCTCAACCCAACTTCGCGCGTTATCAGAAACGTTCAGTGTTTCAGGAGCCTCTGGCTCAGTGGTTGTCCTTAACGTGCTTTTGGCAATTTTGTCGGTTGGCGCTTCGGTGTAGTTTGCGTGGCTTGCTACGAAGCAGATCGGCCAACGGTTTCGGCTCGCTGAAGACTATGCATTCAAAGCCTCAGTCGCCCGCGCATATGAAGGGTTTCGGCGCGAGGCAGCTAGATTTGATGGCGACATGGAGGCAAAGTTGCTTGCATCGGCATTGTCTCGCCTGGAAGAGCTACCTTTACGTCTTGTAGAGGAAAAAAGTCACGGGAGCCCATGGCATGAACTTGCTTCGTCCGACCTCGTAAAAAGCGCCATGAATACTATCCCGGGATTCGCCGGACAGATAAAGGACCTGGCAAGCAAGGCGACTGGCACACGATCATCATCGAAGGCGCAGCCCAAAAAACCCTCGTCGGCGCAAGCAGCCGAAGAGTAACAGAGGCGGCTTAGGACTGAGCTTATTCAGTGTAAGCACGAGTCGACGCGCAGGATCTACGCCAGCTTGCCCATGCCGCCTAGCGCTTCACCCGCGTTCGCTATCCATCTCGTTCCAACACCACCAATTGCACCCATACTACTCAAAACGCCAATCTGGGTGAGAGCGCAAGCGGACTACGACGTTGGAATTGGCAAGGAGAACTGGGACCTTCGCCCATGCGCAAAGAATTCCTCGCCGTTTCTCCACCCTGGTTCAATCCGAATTCTCCGTTGACAACTCGGCCTGCCGCAAGACGAGCTGCGTCGCGTCTTCAGCCAGATCTGGAGGGTAGCCGTACCTTGCCAGCAACCGGCGAACATTGCGCCGCAGGGTCGCCCGCACCGATTCGCGCTGGGTCCAGTCAAGCTTGGGCATGTCCTTGACCATTTCGGTCAGTTTCCGGGCCATGAGACGCAACGTATCGCTCTGCATCGCTTCTCTGGCGGACTTGTTCTCCGCCAGGGCGTCGTAGAAAGCAGTTTCTGCGCCGCTCAGGCCGAGTTCATCGCCATGCCGCTGCGCGTCTCGCAGGTTCTTCGCCAAGTCGATCAGTTGCGAGATCATCTCGGCGGTGGTGATCGCCCTGTTCGTGTAGCGGAGCATCGCGTCTTCGAGCGCCTCGCGGAACTTGCGGCTCTGGACGATGTTCGTGCGCTCCGTGATGCGAATCTGGTCGTTGAGTAACTTGCGCAGCGTCTCCAAGGCCAGGTTCTTCTGTTCCAGCGCTGCCACCCGACCGAGGAACTCATCGCTAAGGATGTCGAGGCGGGCGTCCGATAGGCCTGCGACGGCGAACAGGTCAATCACTTCGTTGGCGTCGACCGCGCTGCCAATCACCTGGCGTACGGCGGCATCAATTTCGCGCTGCCGAGCGTTGCCCGCGCCACCGTCGGTATCGTCGGTCAGTCGTTTGCGAATCATCGCCATCACACGCTGGAAGAACGCGAGGTGCGGCGTGACGTCCTCGGTCTCCGGGCATGGAACCGCCAGAGCGAAGGCTGTCGACAGTTCCTTGACCAGCGTTCTCAGGCGCTTCCAGCCGTCGTTCTGCCCAAAGACGTGATCTATCGCGCGTAGATACACCAGAAGCACGTCTTGCGGTTTGGCGTCGAGCGCCTGCTCGTAGTCGCAACCGTGGAAGAAGCCACGTAGTTTCTCGAAGGCCGCTTGCATGGCAGGCACAGCCTCGTCCTGCACCCTCCTGACGGCCTCGCCCGTGCCGCCGGCTTGGGTGTAAGTTGCGAGCGCATCTGCCAACTGGTCGGCGAGACCCAGCAGGTCCACGATTAATCCACCGGGCTTGTCGCCGTAGACACGATTCACGCGCGCGATGGCCTGCATCAGGTTGTGACCGGCCAGCGGCTTATCCAGATACATTGTGTGCGCCGGCGGACAGTCGAAGCCGGTCAGCCACATGTCACAAACGATCACCAGACGCAGGTCGTCGTGGGGGGCCTTGAACCGTTCCGCCAGACGCTTGCGGGCGGCCTTGGTGCGCACATGATTCCTGAGCGGCTCGGGATCTTCTTGGCTGCCGGTCACGACTACCTTCATCGCTCCCCGTTCGTCGTCGACGTCGTGCCAGTCAGGGCGCAGCGCACGGATCGCCTCGTAGAGCCGCGCGGCGATGTCGCGGCTCATGGTCACCACCATCGCCTTGCCTTCCATGGCGGCGCGGCGCTCTTCCCAGTGCTCGACGATGAACGCCGCCAGGCGTTCGATGCGTTCCTGGGCGCCGACCAGGGACTCCAGCGGTACTCGGACAATGTTCTCTGCCCCTTCCCCGCCGCGGTCGGTGTTGGCAACATACTCGACCTTTTCCTCGGCGACGCGCGCACCCTCCTCGTCCACCTTCAGTTTGATGATGCGGGATTCGTAGTAGAGCGGCCGGGTGGCGCCGTCCTCGACAGCTTGGCGGATGTCGTAGATGTCCGCATACTCGCCGAATACGTGGATCGTGTTTTTGTCGTCGTGCTCCAACGGCGTGCCGGTGAAGCCGACGAAGGTGGCGTTCGGCAGCGCCTCGCGCATCCAGCGCGCGCCGCCCTCGACGAACCCGTATTGGCTGCGGTGGGCCTCGTCGGCCATAACGACCACGTTCGAGCGTTCCGAGACCACGCCGGGCGCCTCAGCGAACTTCTGAATCGTCGTGAACACCACCCCGCCTGCCGCGTGATCGAGCAACGCCTTGAGATGTTCCCGACTCACGGCTTGGACCGGGTCCTGACGAAGCAGCGCACGCCCGGCGGCGAAGGTCTCGAAGAGCTGATCGTCCAGATCGTTGCGGTCAGTGATCATGACGATCGTCGGGTTGGCCATGCGCGACTCTCGGATCAACCCCCCGGCCAGCATCAACATGGTCAGCGACTTGCCCGAGCCCTGGGTGTGCCAGATCACGCCCCCGCGACCATCGCCCGTACCGGACGGCGGCTTGAGACCCGTAAGCACGCTGGCGCGCGCCTTGCGGACCGCGCGGAACTGGTGGTAGCCGGCGATCTTTTTGGCAATCTCGCCTCGATCGTCCTCCTCGAAAGTGACACAGGTTCGCAAGTAGTCGACCAACGTCCGCCGATCGAACAGGCCCCGGATCAGCGCCTCCAGGGTCGGCGCGCCGCCACCCTCAGGATTGTCGATCGAGCGCCATGGCATGAATCGGCCGGGCCCGCTGGTGATTGAGCCGACGCGGGTCAGCATGCCGTCCGAGACCACCAGCACCAGATTCGGCACGAACAGGTCGGGGGCGGTCTGCATGTAGCGGTCGAGCTGGTCGACGGCCACGCCCAAGTTTGCCTCGGTGTCGGTCGGGTCTTTCAGCTCGATCACCGCAACCGGCAGACCGTTCAGGAACACTGTCAGGTCCGGGCGGATGATCTTGCCGGACTCTCCAGCAACGGTGAACTGGCGCACCACCAGAACGTCGTTCGCCCCGGGGTCGTCGAAATCGACCAGTCGGGCAAGGCCACCACGGGTCTCACCGCTCTTCGCCTCACGGTACTCTACGTTCACGCCATCAGTGAGCAGCGAGTGGAACCAAAGGTTGTTTTGGAACAGCGTGGGATGCGGCGAACGCGAGAGGGTCCGTACGACCTCCTCGATGGTGTCGTGCGGCAGATTGGTGTTGAGGCGATGCAGCGCACCAGTGAGACGGCCCTTCAACATGACCTGAGACGCACGGCCGCGTTCGCCAGCGTCGTCGATCTCAGCGTGGCCTTTCACAGCCACGCCAGCCTCTCCGAAGTGCAGAGATGTCAGATCTTCGACGAACTGCTCGCTGAGTTGCGCCATCAGTCGCCCTCGCCAAGCCGTTCCAGAAGACTCTCGAAGACCACAAGACGGGTTTCATGCGGAACCGCCGGCGAAGTCCTGGTAGTTGAGTCAGCTACACACTCCATGTGCCATTCATTCTCCTTATTGAACCTAAACCCCCACAAGCTGGTCCGATGCCCGGTGTCGTCGTCGGCGGCATATAAGAACGGACTGAGGTCCAAGGTTAGCCCACCCACACGAGCGAACACTCTGTCCATTCCGTCGACCGGTGTTGCAGACATGACAATCCCAACTGCGCCGGCGTCAAGGGCGGACTCACTGATACGGCGACTCTGCGCGTGGCCATTCAATCGCTCGACATCTGCTTTGCCCCCAGCTTGAATACTGTGGATGCGCATCAACTCAATATTCTTCATATCGCGCAGATCGAGCAGGACTTCGCGGAATACAGGGTACGCTTCTTCGATGAGCGCTTTCGCTTGCACCTCAGATTTGGCCGATGCATGTGAGAAGCCGTTGCGGACGACATTCAGCCGTCGGACTTCCCCAAGCACATCTGTGGGGAGCCATGAGGCAACTTGCAGCTGTACCCCCAACCCATGTGCCCGATGCAGCACACCTTCAACAAGGCCAATTCGCACCGCCAGCCTGTCAGAGAGCAGGTCTTGTCGTTTGCACTCTCGCCACCCCTGACCGATCCCATCACGAAGAACTAGGGGTGTCAGGGATGTCGCAATTGCCGCAGCCTCGGACAGTGCAAGCGCTGCCAGAAGACGAATCAGAGATTCCCAGGTGTCCCGCAGACGATGCAATCTGGCAAGTGACGAGCGGGGTCCCTCCAGGAAGCTATGGAATGGCACCGCAATAGGCGCTGGAAACTGCTCACACACAGCCTGCTCTAGGTCCGTGCGAATCATCGCTGAGCACTCGTCACGACCGCGCCGTGCGGCGTCGGGGGCCATTGTCTCCAACACGTGGGCAGGATGAAACACCTCTTGACCGATTTCGACCATCCCATACGAGGACTCACACCAAGCGCGATAGTCTTCCTCGTCTCTGCTTCTTCGCCGCTCGGTAAGGCGCTGATCGGGATCAAGGCGTTCTGCTTCCAGCTGATCGCGGGAGGGCAAATCTGTCACAAACGCACCCTCACAGTTCCTGATAGAAGTTGCGGAAGGAGGTAATCGCGCACGTGCGTCAACCGCAGGCTCTCCTTCACGCAAGCCGCGAGTAGATCAAAAAGCGGATCAGATGTTTGCTGATAGGCGGCGATCACGTTGCCTGTCGGCAGGACCACCGGTAGGGGGCGGAAGTTCTTCTTGCTGATTTCGGGGAAGGTTGTTCCGCTCGCGTGGGCCTTGATCACGTCCATCGAGGTCAACGCCCAGTTAAGAACGTAGGTGGGCGGCAGCGGGCCATCACACACCATCGCGATGAATCCCTGGTTGATCGCGGTTGGCACCCTAGCGATTCCTAGGTAGCCGACTGGAGCACGCGATGACATCAGGACCGTGCCAACGGGCAGCATGCCGGAGCTGATCGAGTTGACAGCCGCCTGGGTGATGCGGCGCTCCGTGTCCAGCAACACCGGATGCGAGAGCCTCGACATGTCCTTCGGGGTCACCCAGCAGTGCTCGCCGCCGTCCCAGTATTCAGGATTCTTCGTGTTCGGGGTGCCGCCGCCCTTCGTTGTGACGACATCGCCAATCGCCGTCACCTCCCAACCCTCCGGCACGGGGCCGATCTCGGAATCGACGAAGCGGGTGGGCAGGGCGTCGAAGACGGGCTGGGGCACAGAAGGGAAGGAGGCCGCTCCGGCGGCCTTGGCCTTCACCGGCTCGAAGTCTACGAACCACGCCCGGAAGATCGCCTGCGCCAGCCGCTCCAGCGCCCGCCCCGTCCGCCGATTCTGCTCGATCTTGTCGTCGAGCGCGCCTAGGACACCGGCGATGGTGCGTTGTTCGTCGAGCGGGGGAAGCAATACGAGAATCCGGTGTAAGTCGTTACGGTTTACTCCTGGGACGCTG
Source organism: Candidatus Azophilus sp. (assembly GCA_965220425.1). GTDB lineage: Bacteria > Pseudomonadota > Gammaproteobacteria > Pseudomonadales > Azotimanducaceae > Azophilus. The sequence goes on from OZ244830.1 coordinate 4,125,515, forward strand.
CTCTTGTCACTACACGACATGAAATCTATTGTTCGCAAGAGATACGATGCCCAGAGTGGGTCGTTTCCGTGGAAATCCTTCACCCACAACGTTGTGTTCAGCGGCCAGAAGTCCTCTTTGATCAGAAACACTTGCCCAATCGTGCCGTATCGCCCAGTCACAACGCCTGGTCCCGGCACCCCGATCTCTGAGTGGTAATCCGTGATACCCGACGAAGAGAGGATGGGCACCTTGCCGGGTTTACGGTCCCGTGACGGCAAGTCGAAGCCACGCTGGAGCGTTATCACTTCACCGAGCGGAACTTGTGGCCATTCATTCGCCATTGCCCACCTCGTCAAGCTTCTCGCGCACCATGGCCATCAACCGTTCCCCCTCCCCAAAGCACTCCACTAGCTCGGCCAGCAGGCGCGGGTACTTCTCCGCGAACGGCTCGCCGTCGTCCTCCTGCTTCTCGGTGCCGACGTAGCGACCGGGGGTAAGCACGAAGCCGTGCTTGCCGATGCGCGCGATCGTCTCGGCTTTGCAGAAGCCGGGGATGTCGCGGTAGGCCCAGGCCCCGTGCTGCGCTTCATCCCACCAGTCGGGTGCAGGCTCGCCGCGCCACTGACGAAATGCGTAGACGATGCGGCCGAGGTCGGAATCGAAGTTGGGGTCACCCATGCCGTCGGCCATCATGCTTTCGCCGTCGTCGCCGCCGGTGAGCACGCGCAGCGTGCGGGTCCGCATCGTGCCGAGCTTGCGGGCATCGATGAATAGCGTCTCGCCCGTGCGGTCACGCCCGCCGTGCTTGAGATTCCTGCCGGTCTTGTCGCGCGTGAGGAACCAGAGGCAGGCGGGGATGCCGGTGGTGAGGAAGAGTTGCGCTGGCAGCGCGACGATGCAATCCACCTGATCGGCCTCGACGATGCGCTGGCGAATTTCGCCCTCACCGCCGGAGCCGGTGGAGAGCGAGCCGTTGGCCATGACGAAGCCGGCGACTCCGCCGCCGTGCCCGTCAGGCGGGGCCAGGTGGTGGATGAAGTGCTGGATCCAGGCGTAGTTGGCATTGCCGACGGGTGGCGTACCGTGGCGCCAGCGCACGTCGTCGGCCAGAAGCTTGCCCGACCAGTCCGAGATGTTGAACGGCGGATTGGCGAGGATGTAGTCGGCCTTGAGGTCGGGGTGCAGGTTGCGCAGGAAGCTGTCGGCGGGCTGAGAGCCAAGGTTGGCCTCGATGCCGCGGATAGCCAAGTTCATGTGCGCGAGCCGCCAAGTGGTGGGATTGGACTCCTGGCCGAAGATCGAGATGTCCGTCTTCTGCCCGTCGTGGGCTTCCACGAAGCGCTCGGACTGCACGAACATGCCGGCCGAGCCGCAGCAGGGGTCGTAGACGCGGCCCTCGTACGGCTCGAGCATCTCGACCAGCAGCCGCACGATGCAGCGCGGCGTGAAGAACTCGCCGCCGAGCTTGCCCTCGGCCTGGGCAAACTTGCCGAGGAAGTACTCGTAAACGCGGCCGAGCGTGTCGCGGGCTTTGGCGCGATCGCCCTTGAAGCCGATGTCGGCGATCAGGTCGATCAGTCCCTTCATCTTTTCCGGCGCGATGCCGCGGCGGGCGTAATCGCGCGGCAGCTTGCCCTTGAGGTTCGGGTTGTCGCGCTCGATGGTGAGGATGGCGTCGTCGATCAGCGTGGCGATGTCCGGCCGCGCGGCCTGGTTCTGGAGGTTCTGCCAGCGTGCCTCGGGCGGCACCCAGAAGATCCGCTCGGCAGTGTACTCGTCGCGGTTCTCCAGCAGGCTTTCGATCTGAGGCCCGCTGATGTCGTCGGCTTCCAGTTCGCCCTTGAGCTCGCCGCGCCGCGCCTCAAAGGAGTCGGAAATGTACTTCAGGAAGAGCAGGCCAAGGACGACGTGCTTGTACTCGGCAGCGTCGATCTGACCGCGCAGGGCGTCGGCCGACTTCCAGAGGATTTCGGCGGAGGCCAAGTCGGTGCCGGTTGTGTCCTTGTTAGTCATGCCGGTTCAGCCCCTCTTTTTCGAATGCCAGACTCCGGGCGATTGTCGTCAGTACAACTACCGTCGGGATTGCTGCACATGTAGCCAGAGGTCACTGGCGACAGAAGGTCGCCCCGGACCTCCTTCCGTCCAAAGAGCCCCACGCGTCGTCCCTACCCAACTTCTACGCCAACACCTCGGACGCTGACCCGTCAATCGGCCGATCCGCGCTAAACCATATCCTAATTCAATATGTTACGGGATTCCTCAGGGTTGCGTGGAAGAAGGACCTCAGGCGTTGTTGACGGCTGCAACTCATGCAATGTAACCGCCCGAATACGGATTCGGCGCGTCCGTTACGCGACCGATCCGTCCAAACCGCTTCCCGTGCGCGTCCAAGCCACGTCTCCGTACCCGGCTCCATGCCCAGAGTATTCGATCTTTCCAGCCGCGTTACCCCAAGCCGTCGGCAGCGTGTTTGCACGTCACCCTCACTGCGACATTTCCTACAGCCTCCAACAGCCCGTGCACGATGCCACGCCCGAGGAGATGGTAGCCAAAGTGATACTGAAATTTTCGTAAATTGAAAAAATATAATAATTTCAGTAACTTATTAGTATATTGTGGCGGAGAGGGTGGGATTCGAACCCACGGATCCCGTGAGGGATCACTTGATTTCGAGTCAAGCCCGTTCGGCCAGCTCCGGCACCTCTCCGACACGGATTGTACTTGAAAAACATATCACGGGAACGGCCACCCGGAGGCCCGTCGCGAACCGGGTGAGGCCGGGTCAAGACCGCGCCACATCCAACTCGGCCAGCAACCTCCGGTGAGCCCCGGCATCCAGTCGATAAGCCCTTGCGGCCACCACCATAACCACCATGATCCCGGCCGGAGCCAACGTCATCAATCCATGAATCGCCGCGAGCGATGCCGGCGTCTGTTCGGCATTCGCCACGTAACCCGCCAACGCCAGCACCGTGGCGATACCGGCGCCGCCGATGGTCTTGGCCAGCTTCTGAAAAAAGCTCGACATCGAGAAGATGGCCCCGTCCGCACGCACCCCGTGCCGCCACTGCGCGTAGTCCACGGTATCCGGCAGCATCGCCCAGCCGAGCACGGCAATCGGCGTGCCTCCCAGCGCCATCACGCACCCCCAGAAGAAAATCATTTCGATCTCCGAATAGGGCGTGAAATACATACCCACCGCCGCAACGATCGTCACCAGCGCGCCGATCAGAATTCCGCCCGCCTTGCCGTATCGGCGCGCCAGCATCGGCGTGAACAACAGGCCAAGGAACATGATGGAGAGCGTGATCTGGAACCAGGTCCCCACCAGATCGGGCCGTTCCAGGTTGTACTTGAAGAAATAGGGAGCAATCGCCTGGCGCACCGTGAACGAAAGCATTCCGCCCGAGAACATCACGATGACCACGAGCAGCGGCGGATTGATCAGAACCGATCTCGCGCTGTCGGAGATCTTGAGCTTCTGCCCGGCCGGCGGCTGAATGCGCTCCCGGGTCATCGCGAACGTCACCCAGAGCAACGCCGTCGCGACGGCGGCGTAGAACGCCATCGACCACTGGTAGCCCTCCGCTTCGCTCTCGAACCGGCCGACCAGGTCCCAGGTGACACCCGATACGACCAACCCGCCGCCGAACGCGCAGGCCATGCGGACCGTCGAGAGCACCGTACGTTCTTCGTGGTCGGCGGTCAGCGATGCGGTCAGCGCCGAGTACGGGATCGATACCACCGTATAGGCGATACCGAAGCCGATATAGGTGAGGAACGCCCACCACAGCTTGCCCGAGGCATCGAGGTCCGGCACCGTGAAGGTCAGAACGGCAATGGCGGCGAGCGGCAGCGCGCCGAACAGCAGATAGGGGCGCAAACGCCCCCAACGGCTGCGCGTGCGCTCCGCGATGCCGCCCATCATCGGATCCGTGATCGCATCGACCAGTCGCGCGACGCCCATGACGCCGGCCGCGGCCGCGGCGGACAGGCCGAACACGTCGGTATAGAAGTACAGCAGGTAGGTCATCGCCGAGATGAAATACAGGTTGATGCCGAAGTCGGCTATCCCGTAGCCCACCCGCTGGGAGTTGTTGAGTTTCTCCGTCAGCATCGCCCGCCCTGACGCGGCGATAACTCGGACAGGCCGGCAGACGGCCGGCACGAGCGATTCGCGTTCATCGGATACCCCTTGGCCGCGGCAGTTCTAGATCGCGCCATCGACGCGCAATGCATCGATCTCATCCTGGGTGCACCCCAGTTCCCCGAGAACGGCATCGGAGTCCGCCCCCGGATCCGGCGCGGCGTTATCGAACCGGTCCGCTTGCGGAAAGGCGCCCAGATTGATCGGCGAACGAACCAGATTCACATCGCCCAGTTCCGGATGCGGCGCCGGCTTCGCCATGCCGAGGTGCCTGGCGTGTTCGTCCTCGAAAGCCTCGCCGATGTCATTGATCGGGCCGCACGGTACACCCACGGCGTTCAGCGTCCGCACCAGTTCGGCGGTCGTGAAGCGCACCGTCACCTCTTCGATCTCCGCATTGAGCGCCGCCTTGCGTTCCGCGCGGTCCCGGGGACTGGCGTACTCGGGCTTGCGCAGCAGTTCCTCCGCGCCCAGCGCCTCGCAGAACCGCTTCCACAGCCGCCCGCCGGATGCCGCGATATTCACCAGGCCATCCCTGCTGCGAAAGGCGCCCATCGGTATCAGGTACGGATGGTCGTTGCCCTGTTGCCGCGGCACTTCCCCGTTCATCGTGTAGCGCGCCGCCTGGAAATCGAGCTTGTTCAGCATCGCCTCGAAGAGCGAGGTGTGCACCCACTGCCCTGCCCCCGTCCGCTCCCGGTGCAAGAGCGCGAGCAGAATGCCCTGGCCGAGGAACATGCCGGCGGACGTGTCGCTGATGGCGATGCCGACCCGCCAGGGCCCGCTGTGCGGCGGCCCGGTTATCGACATGAGCCCGCTCATGCCCTGCACGATCTGATCGACCCCGGCACGGCTGCTGTAGGGGCCGCCCTGGCCGAATCCGGAAATGCTGGCGTAAACGATGGCCGGATTGACGGCTTTGACGGCTTCGTAGTCGACTCCGAGCCGGTGTTTCACGTCGGTCCTGAAATTCTCGACCACCACATCGGCGCCTTCGGCCAGCCGCATGAACAGGGCGTGGCCCCGTGCATTCTTCAGATCCAGGGTAAGACTGCGCTTGTTGCGGTGCAGATTCTGTTCATCCGGCCCGCGCCGGTCACCGCCGATACTCCTGCCGCGTTGCGTGCCGGAAGGAATTTCGATCTTGATGACATCCGCGCCCCAGTCCGCCAGCAGGCGCACCGCGGTCGGTCCCGCCCGGGCGTGGGTCAGATCCAATACCCGAATGTGTTCGAGTGGCCCCACCGCGCACTCCCGGAGATCGACAGCCGCTTGTACCACAGGGCTGAACCGCCCACAAACCAAAGAGAGGGAACCGCCGTGCAACCCGCTTACGGCGCTGCACAATCCGCCCCGAACCGCGGCGCCATGTCGTCCGCACTCGCACCACCAGGCCGGGAGTCTTAACATGCGCCGCATCTTTCCTCATGCTGCCAGGCTTGGGGGCTCTGACTGACACAAGAGGCACTATGAAAAAAGCAGCCATCGTCCTGATCGCAATCGCCGTTGTCGTCGTTGCCGGCGGCATCCTGTATATCGCCAGCCTGCCCGAACCCGAAGCACCCCCCGTGCGGAACGACACCACCTTGCGAAACACCGAAGGCGGCGAGGTGGTCGGCTTCATCGACGACCACGGCGCCCGCGCCTGGATGGGCGTGCCCTTTGCCGCGCCGCCCGTCAAAGCGTTGCGCTGGCGGGCGCCCCGGCCGCCGGCCCGTTCCGGCGAAGTGATCGAGGCCCTCGCCGCGGGTTCCATGTGTCCCCAGTTCGAAACCATTCTCAGCGGCGGCGAACTCGGCGGTGAACCGGCAGCAATCGGCGACGAGGACTGCCTGTATCTCAACATCTGGGCGCCGCCGAACGCGCGGTACCTGCCGGTCATGTTCTGGATCCACGGCGGCGGCAACAGCATAGGCCACGCCGGCAGCTTTATCGGCGCCCGGCTCGCCACGGCGCACAATCTGGTCGTCGTCACTACCAACTACCGACTCGGCGTCTTCGGATGGTTCAACCACCCCTCGCTGCAAAACGGCGATCCCGCCGACGATTCAGGCAATTTCGGGACACTCGACCTTGTGCGTGCGCTCGAATGGACCCGGGACAACATCGCCGCATTCGGCGGCGACCCCGGCCGCGTCGCGGTATTCGGCGAATCCGCCGGCGCCTACAATACCCTGGCGATGATGGCTTCCCCCCTGGCCGCCGGGCTGTTTCACCGCGCCATCGTGCAGAGCGGCGGCTTCGAAGCGACCGATTCCATACGGGGCCGCAACTACAGCGACGAGGGAGGCCACGATCTCAGCGGCCCGGAAATCGTCAACCGCCTGCTGGCGGCCGACGGCCTCGCCGAAGACGGCCAGAGCGCGCGTCAGCACCAGGAAGCCTGGGACGACGCCGCAATGCGCCGGTACCTGTACGGCAAATCTCCCGATGAGATTTTCGCCGTATTCGACGGGGGCGGATTCGGCATGATCGACCTGCCCGACAACTTCGGCGACGGCCATGTGCTGCCCAACCAACGCACCGGCGATATCTTCTCGGATGCCGGCGCCCACAACCAGGTTCCCGTCATGCTCGGCTCCAACCGCGACGAGCCGACCCTGTTCATGACCAGGGACCCGAGGTACGTCGACACTATCTTCGGCATCTTCTTCTCCCTGAAGGACGAACGCACCTACCGCTCCCTGGCGCACTACGGCGGGTTGGCCTGGAAGGCCAGGGGCGTGGATCGGCTTGCCCAGGCCATGGCCGCATCCGGGAACCCGGACATCTATGCCTACCGGTTCGACTGGGACGAGGAGCCGAGCATCATGGGCTATGACCTGAGCGTTGCCCTGGGCGCGGCTCATGCCATGGAGATCGGCTTCGTATTCGGCGAGTTCAACGGGCTCGGTCTTGGCTACGTCTATCCGAACGACGAGAACCAGTGGCTGCTGTCGGAGAGCATGATGTCCTACTGGGCCGAGTTCGCCTATGCGGGCAACCCGGGCACGGGCCGCGACGGCGCCGAGACGCCATGGCTTGCCTGGGGAACGGACGGCAAGACCCAGATCATTCTCGACACGCCCGCCGACGGTGGCATTCGCATGGACGACGAACGGGTGACCTACGAGACGCTGAAGGCTGAATTGCTCGCCGATGCGGACTTCGGCGACAAGTTCGTGCATTGCGCCACCTATGTGCGCACCTTCCGGGAGACGGACCTGTTCGACAGTACGGAATACGAAGCGCTCGGTTGCAGCGCCTGGCCGCCGGAGAGCATCTCCCGATTCTGACCGGCAATGGCCGGGCGCAATAGTTCCGTCAGCGCCGCGCCCTGGCCATTACCCGCCGGCAGAGCAGAACCCCGATCACGAAACAACCGGCCCGCCGCCGGGGAGGCCCCACGAGCGGTTCCCCGTCATGCGGCGAAGGTCGCCCACTTTCGATGCGGGCTCTGGAAGCAATGATCCGGGCGAACGAAAAGCGTGCGGCACGAACCGATCGCGATGGCTACACACTCCGGGGTTACCGAGGCAGCCCGTTCGGCCGAGGGCAACAAAGCGCTGGATATTGCGGTCTCGGTGGACTTTGGTGGCATGATGGCGCTTCCTTCAGACCAACGGAGCCGCCGCCGGGGGACCGGACCATGACTGACGCCAGCAACCATGCCGAGAAAATGAAGATCCAGCAGGCTGCACACCGCAAGCGGGTCAAGGCGGCGTCCGTACCGGACCGGGGCCTGGTGCTGGTCTACACGGGCGCAGGCAAGGGCAAATCGAGTTCCGCCTTCGGCGTGATCGTCCGCGCACTCGGCTGGGGCCAGAAAGTCGGCGTGGTGCAGTTCATCAAGGGCACGTGGAAGACCGGCGAACGCCAGTTCTTCTCGGAGTTCGAGGGCCGGATCGACTGGCACACCATGGGTGAGGGCTTTACCTGGGACACCCAGGACTTCGACCGCGACAGGGCCACCGCCCAGGCAGCGTTCCGCAAAGCCCGCGAGATGCTCGAAAGCGGCGACTACGACCTGGTCGTTCTGGATGAGGTGAATATCGCCCTGCACCACGACTATCTTTCGGAAAGCGCCGTCATGGAGGGTCTCCAGGCCCGCTCCCCCCGCACCGGTGTCATCCTCACCGGGCGGGACGCCAAACCGGGCATCTGCGAGTACGCCGATCTCGTCAGCGAAATGCGCGCCGTCAAGCACCCCTTCGACGCGGGCATCAAGGCCGTACGCGGTATCGACTACTGACCGCGGCCGCCTCGCCGACCCGCCCGAGCGGCCTCAAGCACGCCAACAAACCCCTTAGCCCACATCGCTCACCAACTTTCGTCGCCAGCGCGCCGAGGCGCCGTGTAAGCGTGGTCGCGCGGACCGCAGGGGGGTGCAGGCGTACTCGACAGTACGTCAAGGCGCCCGGAGGGAGCCCTCAGCCGGGGAGCGCGAGGGGGCACCCCTCGCATACCGACCGCACGGCCGCGCTTACGCGAGTGCATCGGCGTCCGCAGCAGGAAGTTGGTGAGCGATGCGGGTTAGACCCCGGCAGCACCGCGCCCGTTGACAACGCGCCGGCGCTGCTCCGAGAATAGCCGCAGATGGTGCCGTCCATGGGGCGGCCAAAAGGGAACCCGGTGGAAATCCGGGGCTGTACCCGCAACTGTAAGCCAGAAGCTTGCGGCCACGAGGCCACTGGAGGCATCTCCGGGAAGGCGGCCACGAGCGTAGATCGGCGAGCCAGGAGACCTGCCATCGCGTCGTTCGTTCGGGGGCCGGGCACATTGTCCGCGAACGGGAAAGAGCACCTTGGTGCCCCTTCACCCTCCTGCGCGGGGCAAGCCCCTCGCGCTCCCCGGCTGAAGGCTCCCTTGTAACGACACTTGAGCGGAACGCCGCGCCCGTCACGGTTGGCGGGCCGGCATTGTCTTTGCAACGCACCCCGACGGGGTGGGGAGGGGTCCCATGCAACGCATACCGTTGTTATTCCTGCTGGCCGCACCGGCCATGGCATCCACCGCTGCCGAGCAATCCGCCGGCGGCGAAGGCCACGCCGGCATCGATACCATCCTGGTCACCGCAACCCGCATCGAACAGGCCACCGCGGAGACCGGGTCCACCGTCCGGATCATCGATGCAGAGGAGATCGCGTCACTCGGTTTCTCGCACGCCCTGGATGCGATCACCATAGCGCCGGGAGTCACCGTCAATCAGAACGGCGCCTTCGGCGGTTCCGCCACCGTGCGCATTCGCGGCGCCTCCAGCGGCCAGACGCTGGTGCTGATCGACGGCGTATCCGCCAACGACGCGTCCTCGCCCGGCGGCGGCTTCGACTTCGCCCGGCTCGATACCGAGAACATCGAACGCATCGAGATCCTGAGCGGCCCACAGTCGACGCTCTGGGGCACGGACGCCATCGGCGGCGTCGTTTCCATTACCACCAAACGGCCGGGAGAAGGCCTCGGCGGCAGCCTGTTCGCGCAGGCAGGGTCGTACGGCGCCTTTCGTAGCGGGGCTTCGGTCGGCCACGGCGGCGCCGCCGGCGACTTCCGGCTCGCCGCCACCCGGTTGAACACCGACGGCATTTCCCGGGCCGATGAGCGCAACGGCAATACCGAGGACGACGGCCTCGAATCGCTCACACTGTCCGCCCGGGGCGGACTGAACCTGCCTCGAGAGGCCCGTATCGAGGGCAGCCTGCTCTGGAACGGCTCCGAGACCGAATTCGACAGTTTCCGCTTCGGCGCCGAGGGTAACGTGGGTGACGGCGACGAACTCAGCAAGACCGAAGAACTGTCCGGGCACATTGCGCTGAAGGCGCCGCTCTTCGACGGGCGGCTCGACAATCTCCTGCTCGTCGGCCGCGCCGCGATCGATCGCAGGAACTTCAGCGACGGAGCCACGAGTTTCGAGGCCGAAGGCGGGCGTACGCTGTTCCGCTATCAGGGCACCCTGGCGATCGATGCACGCAACACCCTGGCCGTGGGCGCCGAGCGGGAGGAGTCGTCCACAAACGGGAACGAAAGCTCGATCGACGGCCTGTTCGCGCTCTACGAATGGCGGCCCGTCGAGGCGCTGACGCTCACCGGCGGCCTCCGCTCCGACGACCATGAGGATTTCGGATCGGAGACCACCGCCCGCATCGCCGCCGCGATACGACCCGTCCCGAACCTGACCCTGCGCGGAAGCTGGGGGCAGGGATTCAAGGCGCCCACCCTGTTTCAAACGACGTTCTTCTGTTGCGGCGCAACGGCAGCCAACGAAGCGTTGCAGCCGGAACGCTCGGAAGGCGTCGACTTCGGCGCCGAATGGCGTCCGGGCAGCGGGCTCGGGACCATCGGCCTGACGTTCTTCCGGCAGCATACCGAAGACCTGATTGACTTCTCCTTCGCCGTCGGGGGCTACGGGAACATCGACGAGGTGGAGTCGAAGGGCATCGAAGTGTCCGTCGGCTGGAATCTCACGGAGTCGCTCGCCCTGTCGGCGGACTACGCCTACATCAGGGCAACGGAGGGCGACGGCACGCCACTCGGCTACCTGCCCGGACACTCCGGCGACCTGACGCTGAGCTACGATCCGGCCGGCCCGTTCTCCGGTACGGTACTGTTGCGCTTCAATGGCCGGGAAACGAGCCAGGACGGCAGCAGGCTGGACGATTGGACCCGCGTCGACATCAACGTCCGGTACGCGGTCTCCGACAACATCGAGCTGTTCGGGCGCCTTGAGAACCTGTTCGATGCGCACTATCAGCAGATTCTCGGCTACGGCGCCCCGGGCCGTTCCGGCTCGGTGGGCGTGCGGTGGCGTTTCCGAGAGGCTACCGCTCGTTTCCCCAGGTATCCCAGAAGGTAACCTGTCGAGCCGATGCGCGTTCGGCCCGGGCCAGCCTGGCGTTTTTGGTATAGGCCACGGGCAACATGACCGTCAGTACCGCATCCCGCGGCATCTCCAGGATCTTTCCCACCTCCCGTTGCCGGGACGAGAGCAAGGTGGTCCAGGTGGCGCCGAGTTGCCTTGCCCGGAGCGCCAGCATCAGTGACCACGCCGCCGGCAGAATCGATCCGTAGTACGCTACCTGAGCGGCAACCTCTCCTTCCGGGGCGGGCGCCATCGAGCACACCAGGATCATGGCGGGAATCTCGTGCAGCCGCGCCACCAGCGCCTGCTGGGCCGGCTTGATCACAAGCCCCCGCTGTTCCGCCAACTCGTGGAGTACGGTGCGGTACAACTCCGCCAAACGCCGTTTCCGGTACGCATCGAGCACCACGACGAACCGCCAGCTTTCTCCCCCGAGGCCCGTCGGCGCCTGCGTCGCGATGTCGATGCAATCGAGGATGGCGGCCTGCTCCACCGGGCGGTCGAAGTCGAGACGGCGCCTTACCGAGCGCGCCGTGGAAAGCACGGTGTCGATACTGGCGAGATCGAGTTCGTCAGGCGGGTCTGCCCGCATGTGTCCAGTCCTCCCGATCGCGGACCCAGGATGTCGAACGAGTCGATTGCGCACCCGGCGACCGTACTCCCAAATGCCCGGCGCATCGCCTCGTCAGCCCTTCCCGGGCCAAGGGTTTGTTATTCTAAGCGACTGTCGTTCTTCGTCCACTTTTGCAAGGAAATCACCATGGGACCACTCACGGGGCTTGGAGTCATCGAACTGCAGGGCATCGGGCCCGGACCGTTCTGCGGCATGATGCTGGCGGATATGGGCGCCGAGGTGGTGCGCGTCGACCGGGCCAGTTCGGCCGGCCGGCAGTCGCCCCGGGCCGACGTGCTGGCGCGGAGCCGCAAGAGCATCGCGGTGGACCTGAAGAATCCCGACGGCGTGGAAACGGTTCTCAGGCTGGTGCAGAGCAACGACGTGCTGATCGAGGGCTTTCGCCCGGGCGTCATGGAACGCCTGGGCCTCGGTCCGGACATCTGCCTCGAGCGCAATCCCGCGCTCGTCTACGGGCGCATGACCGGCTGGGGGCAGACCGGAACCCTCGCGCATGCGGCCGGTCACGACATCAACTACATCTCGTTGACCGCCGCCCTGCACTCGATCGGCGAAAAGGGCCGGCGCCCGGCGCCGCCGCTCAACCTGGTCGGCGATTTCGGCGGCGGCGGCATGCTGCTCGCCTTCGGCATCGTCGCCGCGCTTTTCGAGCGCGGACGCTCCGGCAAGGGCCAGGTTGTCGACGCCGCGATGACCGACGGCTCCGCGCTCCTGATGAACGGACTGCTCGGCATGATGAACACCGAACACTGGTTACCCGAACGGGGCAAGAACCTGCTCGACGGCGGCGCCCATTTCTACGGCGCCTACGAGACGAAAGACGGCAAATACATCTCCGTCGGCTCCATCGAGCCGCAGTTCTATGCGCTGCTCCTCGAGAAATCCGGGCTCGGCGAGCAGCAGGACCTGGCGCCGCAGATGGACAGGGAGGCGTGGCCGGCCATGCAGCGGAGGCTGGCAGCCATCTTCAAGACCAGAACCCGCGACGAATGGGACGAGATCATGCTCGGTACCGATACCTGTTATGCGCCGGTGCTGAATTTCCGCGATGCCATCGCCCACCCGCACAATACCTCGCGCAACACCTTCGTGGAGGTCGACGGCATTCAACAGGCCGCGCCGGCCCCCCGATTCAGCCGTACGCCCCCGCGGGCGCCGTCGGCCGCCGCGGCCCCAGGGGCGCAGACAGACGACGTGTTGCGCTCGTTCGGGTTCGCCGATGCGGAGATTGCATCGTTGCGAGACGGCGGAGCGGTTGCGTGACGGCCCGGGACCGCCATCGAACGGTCAACCCTTGTCGAGTTCGGCGAGCATGGCCTCGAGGCGTTTCCTCCCCGAATCGGTCGCGATGCCGATCAGGGTCATGAGTTCGCTGCGCCGCCGTTCCCTGCCGTTGTCCTCGAGCGGGATCATGCCCATCATCCAGAGCAGTACCACGCCCCACTGCTGCCCGACCAGGTGCCGGGCGACCAGGCCCGTGTCGATATCCGGCCGCACTTCGCCGTTCTTCCGGGCGACCTCCAGTTGCGACTTCAGGAACGGATAGCTGCGGGCAAACAACACATCCACCAGCGGATCGTCTTGCCCGACGTGAAACAGTATCCGGATCATCGCATCGGCGTATCCCGGGGTTGCCTCGATCTGGGCGCCGATGATTCCGCTCATCGCGAATATCGCGTCGATCCCCTCACTCGGGGCTTCCCGCGCCGCGGCGCCGGTCAGTTGCGACAACAGGTCGTCCACCGCTGCCAGCACCAGGGCGTCCTTCCCGCCGTAGAGGTTGTAGAGCGTGCCCTGGGCCACACCGGCGCGCTTCGCCAAGCCGCGGATCGTCATTCCCTCATAGCCGACTTCCTCCAGCATGAACCTGACCGTGGCCAGGATGTTGGACTGTCGCTGCAACTGCCGCGGAGATTCGTACTTTCTCTTCGTTCGTGTCATTTCGCTCTATTCTCGTTCTTCGTATCTCGCCACTGCTGCCGGGCCGCGGTGGCCGACACCGTCGCGCGTAGCGGGCAGCACGGGAAACTTCAGCCAGACCGCTGATCCCGATTGCAATGACCGTCCGATGGACGGCCATTCAATTCGAAAGATAACATGCCAAGTTCATCATTGGGTTCCGGCACGGGAAAACCCGGCCACCTCTATCGTGTACGCTATACTGAAATCAATGGGCTGACCGCGAAGGATCCGCGGCAGAACCGTCTGAGGATGCCCAGGTCGTTTTGCGAGGCGCGGGACTGATCGTCACTAGCTTGAAGCCAACGAAATCCAACTACGGTCGAAGCATGAAAATCCGATTTTACCTCGCAGTTCTAATGATCTGTGTTCCAGTTGCGAGCGCTGCGCCGGGTATCGCGGACAAACCCAATATCGTCCTGGTTGTGATGGACAATTTCGGGTACGGCGAGATCGGCGTCTATGGCGGGGGTGTTTTGCGTGGGGCGCCTACGCCCCGCATAGACAGCATCGCCCAAGAGGGGTTCATGCTAACCAATTTCAATGTGGAAGCGGAATGTACTCCTTCTCGTACGTCGCTGATGACCGGTCGTTACGGCAGACGGGCCCGGCAGCGGCCTGACGGCCCCCCACGGGGCATATGGTGGGGCATCACGCGGTGGGAAATCACCCTCGCGGAGATGCTGTCGGATGTCGGTTACGCAACCGGCATGTTCGGCAAATGGCACCTGGGGGACACACAAGGGCGTTTGCCCACCGACCAGGGTTTCGACGAGTGGTATGGAATTCCGAATTCATCGGATCGGGCATTCTGGCCGGACAGCGATAGCTGGCAGGAAGGAGCCCACCCGGATCTCGAGTTCACTTACGTGCTGTCGTCGAAGCGTGGTGAAACACCCGGAAAACTGGCGGTATACGATCGCGAAAAGCGCAAGACGATCGACCGGGAAATCACCGACCAGGCGATAGAGTTCATGAATCGCAAGGCCAAAGCCCAGCAGCCGTTCTTCGCCTATCTCCCCTATACCCAAACCCACGAACCCGTTGACGCGCACCCCAACTTCAAGGGCTCGACCGGCAATGGGAGTTTTGCCGACGTTCTTGCCCAGACGGATGCGTATGTGGGCGAACTCCTCGATACGGTCGATGAGCTGGGCCTCAAACGAAGCACGATCTTCATTTTCACATCGGACAATGGTCGAGAGGGCATCAAGCGGTCGTTTGGATTTACCGGACCGTGGCGGGGCACCATGTTTTCTCCGTATGAAGGCTCCTTGCGTGTACCCTTTTTGATCCGCTATCCGGGAGTGATCCCGGCCAACCGGGTTTCGAATGACATCGTCCATCTGGTTGATGTGTTCCCTACGTTAGCGGCCTTTACAGGCGGCGTTGTCCCGCAGGATCGAACAGTGGACGGTGTCGACCAATCGGAATTCCTGATGGGCAGTTCGGCCAGATCCGCTCGCGAATCCATTGTCATCTACATCGGCAATGAACTTTTTGGCGTGAAGTGGCGCAATTGGAAAATGCTCGTCAAAGAGATAGACGAAGAAAGCTACGCGATTCGGAACATGGCGTATCCCTCGATTTATAATCTGGTCGTCGACCCGAAAGAAGAAGAACCCGAGACCTTTTATCTCGATGACACCTGGGTGGACACTCCGCTATGGCAAGTCATGCAGGATCACGAAGCGTCCATTGAACAAGATCCTGGCGCTCCTGGTCCATAAGTTCGCATTGGCGGCGAGGGCGGACAGGACGAATTTGAGCCGAATATACTTGGACTAACTACGCACAATATACTTGTAATCGCACATCCGTGCTAAAATTCGCGTAGATTGTTCTACTGTCCGGCAAAATGGTTACGCCCCGCCAAAAACTGGCCGAATCGCTGAGCGTCTTGGCTGAACGCCAGGGCGACGACCGCCGTATCTTTCGAACGGAGGAGTTCCACCGCGTCCATCGAGAGCGCTTGGTCCGGAACGGCTTCCTTGTGCCGATCATCGACGGGTGGTTGATGCTCGGTAACCCGGGCGTAGCGCAGCAGGATTCGACGCTTTGGTATGCTTCGTTTTGGGAGTTCTGCGCTCGGTATTGCACTCGCCGGTTTGGAGAGCAGTGGCATTTGTCGCCCGAGCTTTCGCTGCTGCTACACGCGGAAAACTCCGCGGTGCCACAACAGGTTATCGTCCATGCCAAAAGCGCGACAAACAATCGGATCACGTTGCCGTTCGATACGTCCTTTTTCGATCTTAAGACACCGCGGCTGGTGGGGCCCGATCAATTGTGTGCCAGAGAGGGCTTGCGGCTGCATACACCCGAGAGTGGGCTCCTTCATGCCTCAAAACGGTTTTTCCAGCACCATCCTGTCGAAGCCCAAACGGTGCTGGCCAGGATCCCGCAGGTAGGCGGCCTCCTGCGCCGGTTGGTGGACGGCAGCCATTCGACGAAAGCCGGACGGCTGGCTGGCGCCTTCCGCCATATCGGCCGAAAGAGATTTGCCGATGAGATTTCTCGTGCCATGCGAGAGACTGAACACGTCGTTCGCGAATCCAACCCGTTTGTCTCTGACAGCGGTCTGGGAGCGATTCCAGCAGGCCGAGCTGGGCGGCATGGCACCACACCGATCGGTCATCGGCTTCGAGCACTATGGGAATCGTCTCGCGAACCAATCCTGGCCGTCTTTCCGGAGCCGCCTGGGTTGCCTGCAGATGCCCAGGCGGAGTCGGACTACCTCGCCCAGGTGCGCGAGGCGTATCGGGACGACGCCTATCACTCCCTGTCCATCGAGGGTTACCAAGTCACGCCAGAATTGATTGAGCAGGTCCGGTCGAGAACCTGGAATCCTGACGAGGTTTCCGCCGACAGCCAACAGCGCGACGCACTGGCAGCCCGTGGCTATTGGCAGGCTTCGCAAGCCGTACAGGAGGCGATGGCAGACATCCTGAGCGGGGCCGACCCAGGCGAGCGGTTTCGCACCGACCACGCACGATGGTACTTCGAGTTGTTCCAGCCGTGTGTCGCCGCGGGTCTCTACGAGGCGTCCGCCCTGGCCGGCTACCGGAATCAGGCCGTTTTCCTGCGTGGTTCGAGGCACGTGCCGCCGCGCTCGGAGATACTTGCCGATGCCATGGAAACCCTTTTCCTACTTCTGGAAGAGGAGCCGGAACCGACGGTACGCGCCGTCGCCGGGCACTGGCTGTTTGGCTATATCCACCCCTACCCCGACGGCAATGGGCGAATCGCGCGCTTCCTGATGAACGCAATGCTGGCTTCAGGAGGATACCCGTGGACGGTTATCCGGGTGGAAGACCAGCGGGAGTATATGGCCGCTCTCGAAGCCGCCAGCGTACAGCAGGACTCCACGCCGTTCGCGGATATGGTGGCAAAAAGAGTGCACGCCGTTATGTCTGCTGCGCATCGAACAGGACCGGCGTAACGTAATACCCCAAGCAGTGAAATCGCTTAACGTCATCTGCGGCCAGCATCGGCGGTTTACGCACGAGGGGCGTGCTGGCCGGCCCTGTCCCGACGCGTTTGACAGCTTAGGAGCCGGCCCTGACCGTACCCCTAAAGTCCGCGCCAATGGTCTTATCCGGCAGGAATTGTTGGTTGGTCAGAGCGGTGAAATGGGGGCGAGTGTGATTGGAGGCGATTTTGCGGTGCGCTGGGGGTGACGAAGGAAGCGCTGGCCGTGTGAGGTGCGGGCCTTGGCGAGGGCGGCGGCGGAGAGCGCGTATTGGGCGATGCGGCTGATGGGCCTGGGCAGGCCGCCCGTGGTGAAGCGGACGAATCACCGCTACGACTCGTAACTCGACGGCCTCTTCTTGTTGGGAGCACGGTCCGTCACCGCCACGGATGTCGACCCCATGCGCAACGCAACGCGAGTCTCTTCATGCTCGAAGGCTGAGGCGTACTCGTTGCATTGGTCCTCGGTCAAACCGTTGGCCAACAAGGAACGGCGCCAGCGCGAGGTGACTGCCCCGGCCATGGCGGCGACCTGGCGACGGGCATCGTCCTCGGTCACTCGAAGAACGGCGCCGCCTCCACCCACGCTTCGACCGACGCGTCGAAACCGCTGAGTTCACTGATGCCGGTCTTGAGCTCGCGGTGACGAAACGGTTGCGGATTGATGTCGAATGCCGGAGCGAGCACCCAGCTCCCGCCACCCGCGTACAGGAGACCGTGGTTCTTCAGGTGATCGTCGTTGTTCGAGACCAGGATGGTGAACAGTATGCGACGGTAAAGCTCCGCCATTTCCGTAAGGGCTTCCGTGTCCGTACGGCACGCGGCGCGAAGCCCTTCGGCAATGTCGGTGTAGAAGCGCTCCTCGCCTTTGCGCGCCTCAAGCAGGGTCTGCGCGGACATGTAGTGCCGCCGCCCGGACTCGCCCGGCTCCCGATCGAAGCGCTCGACGAGCGCCACGGGCAACGCCCGCTCCGGCATCGCCAGCGTCGCCTTTGCCGCCCGGATTCCGACACCGCGCGCGAGCGAGAGCGTGGCCACTTCTACGCGCTCCACGGGCATCGTGTCTCCGAGCATCGTGAATTTTGCGACATGGAGTGTTCCGCTCTCGTCTGCCACGACGGATTTGGGGCGGGCGCCGCCGAGGCTTGCGGTGGCCCCGCGGAGTTCTCGCGCGAGTGCCTCAAGATCGCCGATCCCCGACTCGATGTTCTGGCAAAGCCGTCGCAGCCGAGGCAGTTCAAGGACCCGGGGGGTTGGCGGCACGTCGTTGGCCAGCGGGTCGCCTCCATCATCCAGGAACCGCAACGCCCCTTGTCGCGTCCGGTCGTCCACGGCCAATAGATAACCCATCTCGTGCCGCGGCGTTCCCGACGCGCGCGCGATCAGCGACCTCCCCCAAGCATCGGGAGCGCAGTCCGAGAAGACGCCGGGGATGCTGGTACCCGGCTCGTCGGGGAGGCTTGCGAAGTGGAACCACTGGCCGCTGAGCGGCAATGACGGAGCCAAGGCGAATGCCGAAGGATTCTCGATCCACTCCTCAGCGTACCGGAACAACGAAATCTGCTTCTGCCGCACCCCACCGAACCGCACCGTGCCCACGCGCTGCAGGCGTTCGCCGATGGCGACGACATGCTCGCCGTTCACAGCAGCACCCCCTTGGGTGCGGACGACACCGGCAATGCACTGCTCCCGTACACCGGTGTGCGTGGTGTCTCAAGCCTCACGCGCTGCGGGAGGGTGTCGATGTCCATGAGCAATCCGATGTCGTCCTGACCCACATCGCCGAGGTCGTCAAGCCGGGACAGCATCCCCAATGCCAGCAGCGCCATGGCGAAGCTCCCCATCGAGACCCCGGGCTCGCCGGCCTCCAGGGCCCGCAGCGTCGACACGCTCACACCCATGCGGGCGGCCAGGTCACGTTGCCGGATACGCCGGCGACGGCGGGCCAGTTGCATCCCGCGTCCCAGGTTGCGGAGAACGGCGGACGCACTGGGAGATATCCTTCTCTTCTTCATAAGAAATAGAATAATACAACTTAAATGGATTTTAACAACGATATATTATTGTTTTATGAATTTTCGTCGAATCGAAAAGCGTGCGCCAAGTGCCTCCGCCTGTCCCGACATTGCCAAAGACGGACTGCGTGAGGCGCCGTGCGGTCCGTATGCGAGGGGCGCCCCCTCGCGCTCCCCGGCTGGGGGCTCCCCGCGGCCGGTTTGACATACTGTCGAGTATGCCCGCACCGCCCTCCGGTCCGCGCGGCCACGCTTACACGGCGCCTCGACGCCCTCGCGACGAAAGTTGGTGACGGATGCGGGCTAGCGTAGCGGCAGGACGCCGGCAGATGTCGACCGTCACTCGCTCAAACGGGAAAATTGCAATATTCGCCAGATCGTACGCTGAACTTCGGCATTGCTGGCCTGCCACTGCAATCCGAAGCCAGGATCCTTACGCTATAACTAAGCCATGAATTCTCAAGACAGGCAACGGGATCAGGCGGTGCGCGCTATTGAAGCCTTCGTCGCAGCCTTGCCAGGCGTAGAAACGCCGACCCCCGTTTCGCGAATCCTAGTGGTCCAACCACCTAGAAATGAGTGGTCAGTGACCGCCGGGGCGTTCCGCGCAAGGCGCGGTCGCGCAGATGTAGCCCGCCTACTTCAAGCGGCTGCAACGCCGCGCGGGGCGTTCCGGCGGTCACCCGAAGGGCGCGCCCACAAGCGCCCATCTGCTTTGTTGTCGGCTCTTGACGTATGCTGGATACGTCCGCGAACCGACGCCGCGCATCTGGACGCTTGTGGACACGCTGACCGCTCATTTCTAGGTGGTTGGACCACTAGTCTATGGCAGTCACGCACGGGGCGACTTCGGACCAGACAGCGACGTCGACGTAGCCGTGGTGCTCCAAGGCGGACGCAACGGCATTACCCGAGACGTGAACAAGGACATGCTAAGGGGAACGCACGCAGCCGCCCGTGCGCACCGATTCCTCGTGTCGCCCATCGTGCTCTGGGAGGACGAATTGTCGGATGCCGCCGAGAGCGGTGTAACAGGTTTTCTCGACAATGTGCTTCGTGAGGCAATCGAATGGGAGGACAGCGTTGAGTGCCGGCTTCCCTGAGAGACATCTGTACCGGGCATAGAAGCGCTTGGCGGCCGCAAGGGCTTTATTTCTCAAAGGGTTTGTCGAGGATGGCGCCAATCGGCTGTATTACGCAGTTTACGAAGCCGGAAACGCAGCCCTGAAGTCAAAGAAACGGCGGGTGCCAGGAAGGCATCGGGACTTTCTGAATCTGTTCGACGAGGTTTTTGCCGATTTGGGGTCTGATTGGGAGGAGGCCATTCGTGAAGCGGAACAATGCATCGATTTGATTCGTACCGCCTGCTTTCCTGACTTCACCCCGTCGCCACTTGATGGAAACGATTGTCTGAAACGGCCCGAGGAGAACGACGACCTTCTGCATTAGCGCGCTGCCCGGTACGGACGACGGTTTTGGGGCCAAACGTGCTGGTCGTGCCACCGACGCAGGTGGTGTTGAGGCCGATCTGCTGGATCGCGTGACCTACAAGCCGGCTATTGGGCGCCACGCAACCGTCATCGTGATCGTGATCGTCGGATGACGTTTTTGCGCCCTGCAGGACATTTCTGCGCTGGAGAGAAGGGGATATTTCTGCTTTGCGGTGCCAGTCGAGATCAGGACGTGCCCCGCGAACTCGCGTGTGAGAGTGTGATAGGATGACGAGTTCCAACGAGGGGAGGACGACATGGACTTGAGCCAGTCCGATATCGCTATCAGCCAACCTGCCGACGCGAAGTTCGAGGACTTCGATCCGGACGGCCAATTCCAGATCCGTGATCTGGGTGTCAAGAATGCCACAGGCGGCGCCTTGGAGGCCCGTATTCTGGCAGCGGCCAAGCCCTGCCAGGGCAACATAGGGCAGCACCGCCACAATGTGGAGTTCCAGATGTTCTATGTGCTCAAGGGATCGGGCACCTTCTATTTCGAGGGCACGGGCGAAGTGGAGGTCACGCCGGGTTCCTGCGTGAACATGCCCGCGGGCGTGGTTCACGACCTGGTGCACCATTC
Source organism: Candidatus Azophilus sp. (assembly GCA_965220425.1). Taxonomy (GTDB): domain Bacteria; phylum Pseudomonadota; class Gammaproteobacteria; order Pseudomonadales; family Azotimanducaceae; genus Azophilus. Next base: position 4,146,622 of record OZ244830.1, read on the forward strand.
GGACGATCTGGAGTTCATCGAGATCATCTCGCCGCCCCAGCACGACACGGAGTGGATAAATCTGGTGGAGTAGCCGCCTGCTACGGCGCTCCGGACGAATCTGGAGCAGCAGCGCCGGCGCGACAGCACAGGCGGCCATGCGCCATCCGTAGAACACCTGGCGGTGTTCCGCGCCGCGGCTGTGTATCGCTCCTCAGTTCCTCAGGTTCCGGTCGAAGAGGCTGTGCAACCGCGCCCAGTGGCGCTCCGCCGCGGCTTTGTCGAACACGCCGCCGCGGGTCGGGAAGGCGAATCCGTGGTTCGTTCCGGGATACCACTCGACGCGCCCGTTCGCCCCGGAACCGGCAAGGGCGGCCTTGACGCGCCCGATCGTTTCCGGCGGCGCATAGTCGTCGTGCTCGGCGGCGGCGATGTAGATCTCACCTTTCGTGTCGGCGAACCCGAGATGCGGCGAATCGTCCGCATCGACCGCAAGACGCACGCCGTAGATCGAGGCGGCACAATGGATGCTGTCGCTGTGGCCGGCCGCCACGGCAAGCGCGAAGGGCCCGCTCATGCAGTATCCGACACAGCCGATCCGGCTCGCCTCGGCGTCCGGTTCCGCCTCCACATGGGCGATCAGCGTCTCCGTGTCTTTCACGATCATCCCGTTTGTGAGCCGGTTCATCAGCGAGAACATCTCGTCCCGGTTCGACTGGGCCTCGAAATCGAGCACAAAATCGGGGTTCGACCGATAGTAGAGATTGGGCAACAGGACGTAGTAGCCGGCCGTGGCGATCCGGCGCGCCATGTCGCGAAGTTCCTCCCGCATTCCGGGCGCGTCCATGTAGAAGAACACGGCGGGAAAGGGCCCGCCCTCGTCCGGGCGGGTGACGAACGTGCTCATGGCGCCATCGGGTGTGGCGAGCAGGATCTCGGATTCGATCATGGGGACTCCTGTGGCTGGTAAAAACGCCGTTACAACCTGCCGGCACCCGGATAGCCGGCCGACCGCCAGGCGCGCCGCTCCTCGCTAGACGACGGCAACACTAACGAAGAACGCGGCATCTCGTCCAGCGTCACCAGGCCATCCCGACGGGTGCCCCGCTCGATCGCATCGCGACATTTGCGGACGCTTGCCTACCCTGCCACCATCGGGGGAATGTCCAGCAAGCAACGCCTCGACCCCGCTGTCTTCGACCTGCCGGTCGAGCGGATTCGCGATGGGTATTTTACCGACAAGTACTTCGTTCGCACCCGGGAAGTTTTGCGAGCCGGCGCTCACCGTCCCTCGGTCTTGATGCAGGTGTTCTGCAAGCGCGCCGGTTTGCTGTCGGGCATCGATGAAGCCATCGCCCTGCTCAAACTCGGCAGCGAAGACTGGCCGGCGCTGAGCGTTCGAGCGCTCCGCGACGGTAACTGCATCGAACCGCGCGAAACGGTGATGACCATCGAAGGCCCCTACGACGGTTTCGCAAACCTGGAAACGCTCTACCTCGGCATTCTTTCCCGCCGCACGCGCATCGCCACAAACACGCGCGGGGCCGTGCAGGCCGCGCGCCCGAAGGACGTGCTGTACTTTCCGGCCCGGCACGACCATTGGTCGGTCCAGGCCGGCGATGGCTATGCGGCCCATCTGGCCGGCGCCGCGGCCGTTTCCACCGATGCTCAGGCATCCTGGTGGGGTGGCGCCGGAGTCGGCACCCTTCCCCACGCTGCCATAGCCGCCCATGGCGGCGATACCGTGGTTGCGGCCGGCAGGTTCGCCGAACGATTGCCCGACACCGTTCCCCTCGTGGTACTTGTCGATTTCGAAAACGACTGCGTACGCACCTCGCTGGCGGTGGCTCGGGCTCTCGGCAAGCGCCTGTACGGCGTGCGTCTCGATACCGCCGGTGACCTTGTCGACCAGAGTATCGCCGGGCAGATGGGCAGGTTCGACCGGCACGGCGTCAATCCCCGGTTGGTACGTAACGTTCGCAACGCCCTCGACGATGCCGGTTTCGAATCGGTCCGCCTCGTGGTGTCCGGCGGGTTCGACGTCGAGAAGATCCACCGCTTCGAGGCTCTGCACCTGCCTGTCGATACATACGGCGTTGGATCGTCCCTCGTGCTGAATGACGGCAGTTTCGACTTCACCGCGGACGTCGTGCTCGCGGAAGGCAAACCCGCTGCCAAGGTCGGGCGGCAATTCAGACCGAATGCGCGCCTGGAGGAGGTGACATGAGCGTACGGGTGTTCTGGGACGTGGACACCCAGGTCGATTTCATGCTGCCGCACGGCAAGCTTTATGTGGATGGCGCGGAAACGCTTGCTCCGAACCTGGCCAGCCTGACGCGCTACGCGCACGAACACAATGTCCGCATCATCGCAAGCTCCGACAACCACAACCCCGGTGACGAGGAAATCTCCGGGAACCCGGACTTCAAGACCACGTTTCCGCCCCATTGCCTGCGGGGAACCAGAGGCCAGGCCCGCATACCGGAAACCACCCTGAACAACCCGTTGACTATCGAACCGGAGGACGTGGAAGCCCGGGTTCTGTCAAGACTGGCGCGGCACGATGGCGATCTGTTGTTCCACAAGCACTACTTCGATGTGTTCACCAATCCAAACGTCGTACCGGTACTGAACGCCCTGGAGGTCACCGATGTTGTGCTCTACGGGGTGGCCCTCGATGTCTGTGACCGCTACGCGGTCGAGGGGCTCCTCGCACACTTCCCGCAAACCAACCTCACGGTGGTCACCGATGCCGTGCGGGCGCTCGATGAAGGCGGCAGGGGCGCTCTGTTCGAAAACTGGCAGGCGCGGGGCGTCATGCTGAAGCAAACATTGGACCTTGTGCACCGATAGTATTCGGGCTAACCCGTTTCGGTCTCCGCCTCGCTCAAGCCGAATTCCGCGTGCAGGGCGCGCACGCTCAATTCGAGATAGCGCTCGGCAACAACGACGGAGATCTTGATTTCCGAAGTGGAGATCATCTGGATATTGATGTTCTCCGCCGCGAGCGCATCGAAAACCCGGGCGGCGACGCCGGCATGGGAGCGCATGCCCCTGCCGACCACGGATACCTTGGCGATCCGGTTGTCCCCGGACAGCTCGCGCGCGTCAAGCTCCGTGGTCACTGGCTGCAGCAATTCCAGCGCCCCGTCGTAGTCTTCCCGCTTGACGGTGAAGGTGAAGTCGGTCAAGCCGTCGGCGCCGGTGTTCTGGACGATCATGTCCACCTCGATGGGCGCGCGGCCGACCGGACCGATGATCTTCGATGCGACGCCCGGTACATCCGGCACCCCCGACATGGTGATCTTGGCTTCATCGCGCGCATAGGCGATACCTGAGACGAGCGGCTCTTCCATGGCCTGGTTCTCCATCGTGATCAAGGTCCCCGCCCCTTCTTCGAAGGTGGACATAACCCGCAGCGGCACCTGATAGCGGCCCGCGAACTCGACGGAGCGGGGATGCAGTACCTTCGAGCCGAGGCTCGCGAGTTCCAGCATTTCCTCGAAGGTTATGAGGTTGAGCCGACGGGCATCGGCGACGATGCGGGGGTCGGCGGTGTAGACACCGTCTACATCGGTGCAGATCTGGCATTCATCCGCATCCAGGGCGGCAGCTACCGCGACCGCGGTGGTATCGGATCCGCCGCGCCCGAGCGTCGTCACGCTGCCGGCGCAATCGATGCCCTGGAAGCCGGCCACCACGGGCACCAGGCCTTCGGCCAGCGCCGCTTTCACGTCCCCCGTCTCAATGTGTTCGATGCGCGCCTTGCGATGATTCGAATCGGTGCGAATGCGGATCTGGTGCGCCAGGAACGAACGGCCCGGATGGCCGAGATCGCTGAGCGCCATGCTGAGGAGCGCGATGGTCACCTGTTCCCCGGAGGCGAGCAGCACGTCCATCTCCCGCGCCGGTGGACGCTCGCTGACCGACTCGCCGAGGTCGTCGAGCCGGTTGGTCTCGCCGCTCATCGCCGAGACGACGACCACGATCCGGTCGCCGGCCCGCACGGAGTGCGCGACGCGCCGGGCGACGCGTTGAATGTGATCGACGGACGCGACGCTGGTGCCGCCGAACTTCTGAACGATCAGCGCCACGTGGGTGCTCCTTGCCCGCTCACCCCGGCGCACGACCCGGATGTCCAGGCAATCGCCGCAACGGCAACGAGCGCATTGCAGTTGCAGGGAAATGCCATCATCGGAATTCGCCGCCGCCTCTCAAGGCGCGCCGCCGGACCTCTCACGAACCCAATCGGCCACCGTTGCCAACGCATCGGCAAGCTTCTCGGGCCGGTCGCCGCCGCCCGCCCGAGCCAGCACCGGGCTGCCGCCGCCTCGCGCGCCGACCGCTTCACCGACGCTCTTTACGAGAGCCGGCGCCTGCATTTGCCCGGTGAGTTCCTTCGACAGGCCCGCCACCAGGTTGACCTTGCCCTTGTTCCGCTGTGCCAGGACGATCACCGCCGGATTCAACTGGGACTTGAGCATGTCCAGGGTCTGCATCAGCGCCTTGGCATCGCCTTCGATTTCGGCGGCGACCACCTTGATGCCACCGACATCCCGCGCGCCGTCAATCAGGTCTGTCCCGAATCCGGACGCAAGCCGTTGGGTAAGCTCCTTGACTTCCCGGGCGAGGCGCCGGTTTTCCTCGACAAGCGCAGCGACCCGATCCGCAAGGTTGCGCGGCACGGACTTCAAATCGTCCGCCAGGCGTTGTACGAGCCGGTCCAGTTCGGATACCTGCGCCAGGGCCGCCGTACCCGTCACCGCCTCGACGCGGCGCACGCCCTGGGCGATGCCGGACTCGGAGGTGATTCTGAATAGCCCGATATCCCCCGTGCGCTTCACATGGGTGCCGCCGCAGAGTTCAACCGAATAGTCGCCGCCCATGGCCAGCACGCGCACGCGGTCGCCGTATTTCTCGCCGAAGAGCGCAATCGCGCCCGTCTCGAGCGCTTCGTCGAAGCTCATGTGAGCAATGCCGGCCTCGGTGTTCGCCTGCACCTTCCCGTTGACCATCGCCTCGATGGCCGCCAACTCCTCTGCCGTCACCGGTTGCGGGTGCGAGAAGTCGAACCGCAGGTGTTCCGGGTCCACCAGCGAACCCATCTGGCTCACATGAGTGCCGAGCACCCGCCTGAGCGCGGCATGCAGCAGGTGCGTAGCGGAGTGGTTGGCCATGATGAGCCGGCGCCGTCCGGCATCGACCGCGGCGTTCAAACCCTCGCCGACTTCCAGCCGGCCGGCCGCCAGACGGCCGATGTGCAGATGCTGCTCCCCCGAGCGCTGCGTATCCTGAACGTCGAAACGGATCCCGTCTCCATTCAGGACGCCGGTATCGCCGACCTGGCCGCCGGATTCCGCGTAGAAAGGCGTGCGATCGAGAACCACCACGCCCGCCTGGCCGGCCTCCAGCGCATCGAGCCGGCTGCCTTCCGGGTCGTAGAGGCCAAGTACTTCACCGGACTCGGAAACCGCCTCATAGCCCAGAAAGTCGACCCTGGAATAAGTGTGAATCTTCTGCCCGAGCGCGAAATCGAAACGCGCCGAGGACCGTCCCTGGTCGCGCTGCCTGCCCATGGCCCGCTCGAATCCGTCCATGTCGGCGCTCAAGCCCCGTTCGCGGGCGATGTCCTCCGTGAGATCGGTCGGGAAGCCGTAGGTATCGTAGAGCTTGAAGACGACATCCCCCGGAATCACCGTGCCCCGCAAGCGGCCGATCGTCTTCTCGAGCAGTTCCATGCCCCGGCTCAGCGTTCGCGCAAAGCGCTCTTCTTCCCGTGCCAGAGCCGCCTTGACCTCCTGCTGCTTCTCGCCGAGCAGCGGATAGGCGCCGCCCATCTCTGCAACGAGATCGTCCACCAGCAGATGAAAGAAGGGTTCACCGATATTCAGCTTGTAGCCGTGCCGCAACGCTCGCCGGATGATGCGGCGCAACACGTAATCGCGGTCTTCGTTGCCCGGCAACACGCCGTCGGCAATGAGAAAGGCGCTGGACCGCAGGTGATCGGCGATGACCCGTATGGACGGATTCTCCAACACTTCCCGCTCACCGGACAGACCCGCCAGGCTTCCGGCCCGGCGCATGAGCCGCCGGAACAGGTCGATTTCGAAGTTGCTGTGCACGCCCTGCAGAACCGTAGCCATGCGTTCCAGCCCCATGCCCGTATCGACACCGGGTTGCGGCAACGGCTCGAGCGTGCCGTCCGCCGACCGGTCGAACTGGGGAAACACCAGGTTCCAGAACTCGATGTAGCGATCGCCCTCTTCGTCCGCCGAACCGGGAGGGCCGCCGGCAACCGCCGGTCCGCGGTCGTAGAACAGTTCCGAGCAGGGGCCGCAGGGACCCGTATCGCCCATGGTCCAGAAGTTGGACTCGTGGTCGATGACGCGGTCGGACGGAACACCGATCTTCCTGGTCCACAACGCCCGGGACTCGTCATCCGTCGGGTGCACGGTTACCCAGAGGCGCTCTCCGGGCAGGGCAAAGACCTCGGTCACGAATTCCCAGGCCCAGGCGATGGCTTCTTCCTTGAAGTAGTCGCCGAAGCTGAAGTTGCCGAGCATCTCGAAAAAGGTGAGGTGACGGGCGGTATAACCCACGTTTTCCAGGTCGTTGTGTTTGCCGCCCGCGCGTACGCACTTCTGGGAGGATGCCGCGCGCTTGTAACCGGGGTCCTCGCGGCCGAGCAGGGCATCCTTGAACTGGTTCATGCCCGCGTTGGTGAACAGCAGGGTCGGGTCGTTGTAAGGCACCAGCGAGCTTGACGGAACGACCCGATGACCGGCCGCCTCGAAAAAGGCCAGGTACGTTCCGCGTATGTCAGCCGTCTTCATGACGTTGGCGCCGGTTGCCCCGCAAAAAAAGGCGCCAAGTATAGTGGCCCGCCTGCTGCGGCGGTAGCGCAGGCGGCCGCGGCCGTTGTGCGGTTGGCGAACGTTCGGCTTTGCGGTCAGCCGCCCTCCGGGCCGGCATTGAGCGCCCGGTAGACGATATCGGCGGGAAATCCGCGCCGGGCGAGAAATCGGGCGCGGGCGTTGTAGGCGGCGCCTGGCTCATTGCCGGGCGGGAACTTTTTCGCCAGCGCCTGTGCGGCAAGCCGAGACCAGAATTCGTCCGTCCGGCTCATCTCGGTGCCGGCGACCTCGTCAACGACCCTGCGCTCGCGCAATTCGCCGCGGATGTAGACTGGCCCATACCCACGCTCGACACGCCGGCGTACCAGGGCAGCCGCGAATCGTTCCTCGCTTTGCAAGCCTTCGTCGCGCAGCTTGTCGAGCACCCTGTGCGCATTGTCGGCCTCCACGCCCCTGGCGACGAGCTTGGCGTGTAGTTCCGCACGCCCATGCTCACGCTTGGCAAGCAGACGCATGGCCCGCGCCAGGGCATCGTTGAAGGCACGGTCGGTGTCCTCGGCCGGGGCTGTCTCGGCCCCTGCGCCCACCGCGCTAACCGATATCCGGCCCAAGGGCTTCACGAGCCGGTTGCGGAATGACCACATCGCCGCCGGCCACGGTTTCCGGCAGCAGTTGCCCGCGGATGCGGGACTCGATCTCGGCGCGCATGGCCGGATTCTTGTCGAGGAACTCCGCGGCGTTCTTGCGGCCCTGCCCGATGCGATCGTTCCCGTAGGCGTACCAGGCGCCGGACTTCTCCACGATGCCGTGCTTCACGCCGAGTTCCAGGATCTCGCCGGTGCGATGGATGCCCTTGCCGTAGAGAATCTGGAATTCCGTCTGCCGGAAGGGCGGCGCCACCTTGTTCTTCACGACCTTGACACGGGTCTCGTTGCCGACCACCTCATCGCCTTCCTTGACCGCGCCGATGCGGCGGATGTCCAGGCGTACCGATGAGTAGAACTTGAGGGCATTGCCGCCGGTGGTGGTTTCCGGGCTGCCGAACATGACGCCGATCTTCATGCGGATCTGGTTGATGAAGACCACCAGCGTGTTGGAGTTCTTGATGGAGCCGGTCATCTTGCGCAGGGCCTGGCTCATGAGTCGCGCCTGCAGGCCCACGTGCGAGTCGCCCATCTCGCCCTCGATCTCCGCCTTGGGCGTGAGCGCTGCGACCGAGTCGATGACGACCACGTCCACGGCGCCGGAACGAACCACCATGTCGGTAATCTCAAGGGCCTGTTCTCCCGTATCCGGCTGGGAAACCAGGAGGTTGTCGGTATCCACGCCGAGCGAACCGGCATAGATGGGATCCAGCGCATGTTCCGCATCGATGAAGGCGCAGGTGCCGCCTGCCTTCTGGGCTTCGGCGATGACCTGCAGGGTGAGCGTCGTCTTGCCCGAGGACTCGGGCCCGTAGATCTCCACCACGCGGCCGCGCGGCAGGCCGCCGACGCCGAGGGCGATGTCGAGCCCGAGCGAGCCGGTGGAGACGGACGGGACGGCGACCTGCTCGCGGTCGCCCAGGCGCATCATGGAGCCCTTGCCGAACTGGCGTTCGATCTGGGCAAGGGCGGCGCTCAGCGCCTGATTCTTTTGCGCCTTGCGGGCGGAATCGCCCGGCGAGGCATTGCGGTCGGCCCGGGAGAGGGAGGGATTTCGATCGGCCATGATGTCCTATCCAGGTGTTTTCGACGAGACGGCGATACTGTATATATACTCAGTATCGATAGCAATACCCCGAGACGCCGAAAATCGTAATTTCCGCCGTCTCGCACAGATGAACCCTCGAACGGCGTACAGGATTAGGGGAGAATTCGCCGGCATGACCGCAGCCCAGCACACGCCCATGATGCAGCAGTACCTGAACATCAAGGCGCAGCACCCGGAACACCTGTTGTTCTACCGCATGGGGGATTTCTACGAACTCTTCCACGCCGACGCCAAGCGCGCCGCCGAACTGCTCGACATCACCCTGACCGCGCGCGGCCAGTCCGCCGGCGCGCCAATTCCCATGTGCGGGGTGCCCTACCACGCCGTGGACGGTTATCTCGCCAGGCTGGTGGCGCTCGGTGTCTCGGTGGCCATCTGCGAACAGATCGGCGATCCCGCCACGAGCAAGGGTCCGGTGGAACGGCGGGTGCAGCGCATCGTCACACCCGGAACCCTCACCGAGGAGGCGCTGCTCGAACAGACGCGCGACAGCCTGCTTCTCGGAATAGCGCCCTGCCCCGGCAGTGGGCCAGCGCGTTACGGCATGGCGGCGCTCAATCTCGGCAAGGGCGAACTGAGCGCGCAGACTGTTACAGGCACCGACAATCTCACTGCGGAAATCGCGCGCCTCGGGCCGAGCGAAGTGCTCACCCCGCGGGAGCTGGACGAACTTGGCGAGGCCGGCCAGAACATCCGGGACTCCCTGGCCTTCGACGGGGACCTGGGATTCCGATTTCTCTGTGAGCATTTCGGAACCCGCGACCTCAGGGGTTTCGGCCTGGAATCCGGCAGTCCGGCCGTCGGCGCCGCCGCGGCGGTGCTGCAGTACGCCCAGGCCAGCCAATGCCGGAAGCTGGAATTCATCGACCGCATCGCGGCGGTGCAAACCGGCGACTACGTCAGGCTCGATGCCCACAGCCGCCGCAACCTGGAGATCGACCGGCGCGCCGACGGGAGCGAGGCAACAACACTTTATGCGCTGATGAACACCACCCGCACCCCGATGGGCGCGCGTCTGCTGCGCCGCTGGCTGAATGCGCCCAGCAAGATTCTCAACACCGTGCGCGAGCGCCAGGCCGCGGTCGCGGCATTGCTCGACGAAGCTCTGGCACAGCCGTTGCGCGATGCGCTCACGGATTGCGGCGACATGGAAAGAGCGGTCTCCCGCGTCGCGCTGAATTCCGCCACGCCCCGGGACCTGACCCGGCTGCAGGCGGCCGCCGGCGCCCTGCCCGGTATCGCCGCACTGATCGGCAGCACGGATACGCCTCGCTTTGCGGCACTCACCGCCGACATTCCCGACCTGTCTCACGTCCGCGAGTTGCTGGCGCGGGCCATCGTCGAGGCGCCTCCGGCCACCATCCGTGACGGCGGGGTCATCGCGCCCGGCTACAGCAACCAACTGGACGAACTGCGCAACGTCACCGAGAACGCAGCGCTTTGGCTACGCGACCTGGAAGCCTCGGAGCGGGAGCGCACCGGCATCGCCACCCTCAAGGTCGGCTACAACCGGGTACACGGTTACTACATCGAGGTCTCGCGCGCTGCCGGCGATTCGGTTCCGGCCGAGTACATCCGGCGGCAGACCATGAAGAACGCCGAGCGCTACATCACGCCCGCCCTGAAGTCGTTCGAAGACAACGCCTTGACCAGCCGCGCCCGGGCCCTGCAACTCGAGAAGTCGCTCTATGAAGCGCTGCTCGAACGGCTCGGCGCCGATGTGCCCGACCTCGCCCGCGCCGCGCGCACCGCCGCGGAACTCGATGTGCTCGCCTGCTTTGCCGAGCGCGCGCAAACCCTGGGTTTCGCCCCGCCCACGTTCACCACCGATCCCGGCCTTGTCATTACCCAGGGCTGGCACCCCGTCGTGCGCGAGGCGAGCGCCGAGACCTTCGTGCCCAACGATCTGGAAATGCACGACAACCGCCGCATGCTGATCGTCACCGGCCCCAACATGGGGGGCAAGTCCACCTACATGCGCCAGACGGCCCTCATCGCCCTGCTCGCCTTCGCCGGCAGTTTCGTGCCCGCCGCCGGCGCCGTCATCGGGCCGGTAGACCGCATCTTCACGCGCATCGGCGCCGCGGACGACCTGGCCGGCGGGCGCTCGACGTTCATGGTCGAGATGACCGAAACCGCGGACATCCTGCACCACGCCACAGACACCAGCCTGGTGCTCCTCGACGAGATCGGCCGCGGCACCAGCACCTACGACGGCCTGGCGCTGGCCTGGGCGACGGCCCAGCACCTCGCCGAGCAGACACGCGCCTTCACCCTGTTCGCCACGCACTACTTCGAACTCACCAGCCTGCCCGCCTCGGTGCCGGCCACGGCCAACGTCCACCTGGCCGCGGCGGAATACAACGGTCGAATCGTGTTCCTGCACCAGGTCGAAGAAGGGCCGGCCAGCCAGAGCTACGGCGTGCAGGTGGCACGCCTGGCCGGCGTTCCCAGACAGGTCCTGCAACGGGCGCGGGCGCGCCTGCAGGAACTCGAAGCGGCCTCCCATCCACGGCAGGCCGACCTGTTCGCGTCGCTTCCCCGGACCTCCCCACCTCCCGAACCGGAGCCCGACCCGGTGCGAACCCGGCTGGACTCGGTCGATCCCGACGACCTCACGCCCAGGGAGGCGCTGGACCTGCTCTTCGAGTTGAAGCGCCTGTAACGCTTGAACCTGAGACCGGCGCAAAGGGGTGTCTGCGCGTAGCAACATGGTTAAAATGGCGCGCCCCGGAACTCGAGGAACCGTTCATGACCTTCGTGGTAGTAGAGGCCTGCATCAAATGCAAGTTGACGGATTGCGTGGAAGTCTGCCCGGTCGATTGCTTCTACGAAGGTCCGAACATGCTGGTCATCCACCCGGACGAGTGCATCGACTGCGCTCTTTGCGAACCGGAATGCCCGGTGGAGGCCATCTTCTCGGAAGACGAACTGCCCGATGGCCAGGAGGAATTCCTGGATCTCAATCTGCGGCTCGCTGAAACGTGGCCGAACATCACCGAACAGAAAGACCCGCCGCCGGATGCCGACGACTGGCGCGAGGTCTCGGAGAAGCGGCGCCTGTTGCAGGAGTAGTCCGGCCGGCGCTACGCCCGGGCTGAACCCCCGGATCCTGGTAACCGCCGGTACGGCCCTGCCGATCATGCGTTGAGCGCCATCTCCGCCGCCCGCTGCAGATTGCGTTCCAGTTGCTCGAAGCCCGTTTCGTACTGAACGGGGATCCGTACCGCCTCGCCCTGGTAGTGTTGCTCGGCCGCCGCGCGCAAGGTCCAGTTCGGGTCCATCAGGTGCGGGCGCGCCAGGCAACAGAGGTCGGCGCGGCGCGCCGCCAGAATGCTGTTGACGTGATCTACCTCGAAGATGTTGCCCACCGCCATGGTCGGAATGCCAACGTCGTTGCGTATCCGGTCGGAGAACGGGGTCTGGAACATCCGGCCGTAAACCGGTTCGGCGTCCGGGCTGGTCTGTCCGGTGGAAACGTCGATGATATCCACCCCGGCGGCTTTGAGCGCCTCCGCGATTTTCACCGCCTCTTCGGGTGTTATGCCCAAATCCCTTACCCAGTCGTTTGAGGATATGCGCACCGAGATGGGCATATCCACCGGCCATACCGCCCGTACGGCAGCGAAGACTTCCAGCGGAAAACGCAGGCGGTTGTGCAGCGAGCCCCCGTAGCGGTCCGTGCGCCGGTTCAGCAGGGGCGTGATGAAGGCGGACATGAGATAGCCGTGCGCGTAGTGCAATTCCAGCATGTCGAATCCCGCGCGGGCGCCTCGGCGGGCTGCATCGACGTAATCGTCGCAGACCCGATCCATATCCGCCCGGGTCATTTCCCGCGGAATCCGATTGATTGCGGAATACGGGGTCGCCGATGCGCTGATCAGCGGCCAGTTGCCAGTGTCCAGCGGTTCGTCCATGCCTTCCCAGGCCACCCGGGTGGACCCCTTGGGCCCGGCGTGGCCGAGTTGCAGGCAGAACTTCGCCTGGCTGTGCCCGTGCACGAAATCGACAATCCGGCGCCAGGCGGCTTCCTGCCGGTCGTTCCAGATGCCGGCGCAACCCGGGGTGATTCGAGCGTCGGGACCGACATCCGTCATCTCGGTATAGACGAGCCCTGCACCGCCCTTCGCCAACGCCCCGTAGTGCACCAGGTGCCAGTCGTCGGGCACGCCGTCCGCGGCGCTGTACATCGACATCGGCGACACCACCACCCGATTGACCAGTTCCAGGGCGCGCAGGCGGAACGGCGTGAACATCGGGGCGACAGGCTCATCGCAACAGACGCCCGCCGCCCGCTGGAAGTCCCGTTCCACGCTCTCGAGCCAGGCCTGGTCGCGCAGCCTCAGGTTCTCGTGGCTGACGCGCTGGCTGCGGGTCAGGAGGGCATAGGCGAACTGCTTGAGATCGTAGTCCAGGTACCGGTCGGCCTGCTCGAACCAGTTCATCGAGTTGCGCGCTGCACTTTGCAGCTTGAGTACTTCCAACTGGCGATCCTCCTGGTAGTCGTGCAGTGCCTGGCACAGGGGCTTGCCGGCATGCAGGTGTTCCGCGAGGCTGATAGCATCCTCCATGCCCAGCTTGGTGCCGGAGCCGATAGAGAAGTGGGCGGTGTGCGCCGCATCGCCGATGAGGACGACGTTGTTCTTGATCCAGCGGTTGCAGAGCACACGCGGAAAATTGATCCACGCGGAACCCCGGAGGTGCGCGGAGTTCGTCAACAGGGGGAAGCCGCCCAGATGTCTGGCGAAGATCCGTCGACAGGTCTCGGCGCTCTCCTCATGGCTCATGGTCTCGAAGCCCCACCGGTCGTATACCTCCGGGGTGCACTCGACGATGAAAGTGGAGGTGCGCCGGTCGAACTGGTAGGCGTGCGCCCAGATCCAGCCGTGCTCCGTGCGCTCGAAAAAGAAACCGAAGGCATCGTCGAAACGCTGCTCGGTGCCGAGCCAGACGAACTTGTTGGGCCTGAGATCGATCTCGCACTGGAAATCTTCCCGGTATCGCTCGCGCACCCGGGAGTTCAGGCCATCGGCTGCAATGATGAGGTGGGCATCGGGGAACCGCGTCTGAAGCTCCTCGGGCTGGACCTCGGTGGAGAAATGCTGGTCGACCCCCAGTTCCGCCGCCCGCTCACTGAGAATGCACAACAGCCGGCGCCGGCCGATGCCGATAAAGCCGTGGCCGCCGGAACGCTCCGTATGGCCGCGCAGGCTGACATCGATATGGTCCCAGTGCACCAGTTCATCGGTCATGGCCCGAGCGCTCACCGGGTCGTTCGCCTCCAGGTTCTCCACCGTCTGGTCCGAGAGCACCACGCCCCAGCCAAACGTATCGCCAGGCCTGTTGCGCTCATAGACGGAGATTTCATGGCGCGGCTCGCGCAACTTCATGGATATGGCCAGGTACAGCCCCGATGGGCCGCCACCCAGGCAGGCGATCTTCATGCGGGCTCCCTGCGTCGAGCGGAACTTACGTTACACGTAAAGTATACGCCGATACGGAGAAAGCGCCACACCGGGCTGCCGCGCCACCGCGATTTTGGGGCATCCAGGCACACCCGCTCAGCGTTACATCAGCAGTTTGGCGACCGCCACGCCGATGAAGGTGCCAATGGCGTAACCGAGTATCCCACACATGATCCCGGGAGTGACGAGGGTCTTCCAGCCGCGGGCGACGGCGATGGCCGCGGCCGGCGCCGGGCCGACGAGGGCGGCGCCGGCGGCGACGATCGCCTCGGCCAGGTCGATCTTCAGGACTTTGGCGGCGGCCAGCACGACGACAAGATGGACCGCCAGGATGACCACCGAATACAAGAACAGGTCCAACGCCGAATCAACAAAGGCCAGGGCATCCGTTCCGCAGCCGACCGCCGCGAAGAACAGGTACATGACGATCATGCCCAGCGCGAAATCGCCCTGTAGCCGGGTCAGGGTCTGAGGGAAGACATTGGCCGCCAGGAGGGCCAGAACCGTAACGAAGAGGATCGCGTAGTTCGACAGCCCCACCCAGTCCGCGAAGGTATAGGCGACGGCGCAGATAACGAAGCTCAACCCCAGCGCGCCTGCAATATGACTGGTGAGCAGCCTGTCCGGCTGGTCGGCGGCGGCCGTTACCGACAACTCCTCCGATTCCTGCATGATGCGCGAAGGCACCAGGCGCCTCACCAAGGCCAGCGATGGCAGGGTTATGAGCGATATCAGGGCCATGATGCTGACTACGCTGTTGGCGCTGATGGCCACGGATACCTCGTCCGGCGTCATTTCCACCGCGGTGGCGACGGCCACGAAGTTTACGGCACCGCCGGTCCAGCCCCCCGTGTAGGTACCGGCGGCCTTGGCGCCTATCTCCCCCAGGTCAATCAGGTAGAAGCCCGCGACGGCGCCGATGACGGTACCCGCGCAGGCGATGCCGAAGGTGACGATGACACCACCGCTCTCGCGAACGATGCGGCGCAGGTTCGCCTTGTAGAGCAGCAACGGGATGGCCAGCGGCACCAGGTATCCGCCGACGAAATCGTAGATGGGCGCCTTGAAGGGAACGACGCCGAAGTTCGAACACGCCACCCCGCCCAGAATGACCCAGAGGACACCCGATGTGGCCTTGCCGAGGCGGTTGCCGTCGGCCCAGAACCCGAACCAGGCGAGTCCCACGAGTACCATGCCGAGGGCGAAGATGTTCTCGGAACCGATGATGGTCATCGGGACACCTTCCGTCCAGGCTCCAATTCACCCCGGCTCCACCAGTCACTGCCGGCCACTCCGCGCAGGAACTCATCACGAGATGAATCGTCCAGGCCAAACAGTGTCGCCATGACGCGCTCCGCCACTTCATCTGCCGGCCAGCGTAGCCTCTCGCCGTCCGATTCGGCAATCCGCACCAGCAATTCCCCCGCGCGGCGCGCAGGAAAGCCATCGCCGATGCGGGCGCCGAGGTTCGCCATGCGCTGCTCGATCAACGGGCGGTAGGGCGACTCCCCGGGAATCGGCACAGGCCCGGAAAGAACGTCCGTGAAGATATTGGTGGCATGCAGCCCGGCTTCCACCAGGGCCACCCGGATACCCCAGCGGTCCACCTCGTGACGCAGCGCCTCAATAGCGCCTTCCAGTGCGAACTTGCTGGCGGTATAGGAGACATCGCCGGGCAGACCGGCGATGCCGGACAGCGAACTCACGTTGATGATGCAGCCACCGCCCTGTTCGCGCATCACCGGCAGCACCGCTCGGGACAGCAGCATGGGCCCGAACAGGTTCACTTCCATCACTTCCCGCAGCGTCGCCTCGGAGGTGTCCTCGAAGGCGCCGATGCGGTTGATGCCCGCGTTGTTGACCAGCACGTCGAGCCTGCCGTGGGCCTCCATCACTCGGGCGACGGCTGGGCCGAAGGTGTGGGGCTCGGCTACATCCAGGCGCGCCACGTCGATCTGCAAAGCCTCGGCGTGAGCCGCCTCCGCAAGTGAGGCGCCCCGCGCCGGATCACGCATCGTGGCTATTGCGGTATCGCCGTTCCGGGCAAAGGCGAGCGCGGCCTCCAAGCCGAAACCGCTGCTGCAACCGGTAATCAGTACGACGGCCATCGATCTCCCTTAACCCGAATCGGCACGGCTGAAGCAGGCGGGCTGCCCGCTGAACCCGGCCAATGGTTTTCGCTATAGTAAGTGCACGATCGCCCTGAGGCGACCAGGCGGAAACCATGCCCCAGCGAATCATCTTCCCGAAACGCGGCCAGGCGGTTTTGCAAGCGTTCGATCTTCCGGAATTGGGCGACGATTCCGTCCAGGTTCGTACGCTCTACAGCCTGATGAGCATCGGTACCGAATCGTCAATCCTCAACCGGAAGTACGATCCGGGAACCCATTACGATCGGATCTTCGGTTTTCCCCAGTTGAAAACCGGTGTTCAGGCGGTGGCCCGGGTGGAAGCGACCGGACCCGCGGTACGCGATTTCGCCGCAGGCGACCGCATCTACATGCGCATGGCGCACGGCTCCCATCAGGTGATGCCGGAATCGCTGCTCACCCCCGTCCCCGATGCGGTGGATTCAAAATCCGCCTGCTGGTGCGGTCTCGCCAAAACCGCCTTCCGCGCCGCCTGGGCGGCGCCTTTCGGCCTCGGTGGACAGGTCCTGATCATCGGCGCCGGCCCGGTGGGGCAGATGGCAATACGCTGGGCGCGCAGCGCCAATGTCGGGCTGCTGGCGGTCTCCGACCTGTCCGAGCAGCGTCTCGCCCATGCCACCCGCGGCGGCGCCACGCACGGGTTGTGCGGCGACGTCGCCGGCCAGCTTGAGGAAATTGGCGCAATGAACGGCGGCGCCGGCCCGGACATCGTAGTGGATGCCACCGGCAGCCCCGCGGTCTTCCCAAGCGCCCTGGCCGCGGCGGCCCGGTTCGGCAAGGTGATACTGCTGGGCGATACCGGGTTTCCCGACCGCCAGCACCTCACGTCAGACGTGATGACCAAGGGCCTGACAATCCAGGCGACCCACGACAGCCACGACCGGGGCGGCTGGACGCAACGCAAGATCGACGAACTGTTCTTCGCTTCCCTGATTGCCGGACGTTTCGACGTGGGCGGTTTGATCACCCACGAGTTCTCGCCCGAGGATTGCACCGAGGCCTATGCCCTGGCCGTGGAACGCCGCGGCGACGCCATGGGCATACTGTTCGACTGGTCGCAGTCCGACTGGTAAACGGCAATGTACCGGTTCGCTGCAACGGTAGCCGCGCTGCTGCACCTCGCCGCGGGATCAGCACTGGCCGGCGTGCCGGAATACGAACGTCTCAGCAACCCGGTCGCGGCGCCCGGACATGAGTTGCCAGGCAAACCGGCCGCAACGCCCTCGCACGAACTGCTCATCAACCAGGTCGCGCCGCGCACCCACTTCTATCATTCGGACGTTCTCGAACCCTGGGCGAAGGATGTCGCGCAGGTCACCGAGCGGCGCGTCAAGGTGCGCTTCAGCACCGCACCGCTCGGCAGCTACCGGCGCAACTTCGACATGGCCTGGTCGGGACTGGTGGACCTCGCCGGAGGCAATCAGAGTTCCAACCCGGGCCGCTTCCGGCTCGCCATGATCAACGAGTCGCCGTACCTCGGCACCAGCGACCCGGAATCGATATCCGTCGCCCTCTGGCGCACCTATACGCAGCATCTCGCACCGGCCGGCGAGTTCGCCGGCACCCAGGTTCTGGCACTGCACGTGAGCAGCCTCCAGCAGCTCTACACCACCGAAAAGCCCGTGCGCGAGATGGCCGACCTGGCCGGCCTGAAGATCGCGGCGCCCAGCGAGCTGGGCGCTGAACTGATCTCGCGGCTCGGCGCCATACCGGTGCTGCTCACCGCCCCGGAGATCCATGACGGGCTGTCCCGGGGCATCATCGACGGGGTCAGCATGGGTCCCACCGGTACAGCACGTCTGCATCTGTATCCTTTCCTGAAATACGAGACGCCGGTCGCCGAGGGCGCGGGACTGAGCTGGGGCGGCTTCTACCTGGTCGCCAACAACCGGACTTGGCAGCGCATCGATGCCGCTGACCGGCACCGCATTCTGGCGATCTCCGGGGAAGCCTTTGCCCGCCGCGCCGCGCGCGTATTCGTCGAAAAGACCGCTCAAGCCGCATCGGAACTGGAACGTGCGGGGATCGTCCGCATCACGCCGAGCGCGGATTTCGAGCGCCGGTTTCGGGCTGCCGCAGCGTTCATCGATGAGGCCTGGGTGAAGCATGCCGACGCCAACGGCATCGATGGCGCCGCCGTGCTCGAATCGTTTCGGAACCAGGTGCGGCAGGAAGCCGCCCGCCTCCGCCGTCTGGCCGCCTCGGCCCCCCCGGCAGTGCCGGCGTCCCTGACCGCCCCAGCCGTCGCGGTCAACCCCGCTAACCCGGCGGCCGGCTGACCATGCGCACGGACCGGCTGATCCGCAAGGCATCCAGTTTCCTCACCTGGGTTGCGGGCACGGCGCTCGTGGCAATGGTCCTGGTGACCGTAGTCGATGTGGTTGGCCGCTACTTTCTGGGCAAGCCGGTCACCAGCGGGCACGCACTGGTACAGGCCCTGGTGTTCGTCGTCGTATTCCTGGGCTTGCCGCTCCTGTCGTCGATCCGCGGCTACATGCAGGTCGAACTGCTGAACACGGCATTGCCGCCGGCGCTCGCGCGGGCTCGCGAGTGCTTGATCGACGGTGCCGCCGCGGTATGCCTGGCAGGTATCGGCCTGCAGTTCCTGTGGCAGGGTCAGTACTACGGCTACCGGGGCGAGTACATCGAGATGCTGGAAATCCCCCTGGCCTGGTTCGCGTACCTGGGCGGTGCGCTCTGTCTGTTCGCCGCTTTGCTGACGACGGCGCGGCTGTTCCTGCGACGCGAGGAAAACCCGCGCTGATGCTGTTCGTCATCGGCCTGCTCCTGCTGCTGATTCTGCTGGTCGCCGGCGTGCCGATCGGCTTCAGCATGGCGTTGGTCGGCGTGCTCGGCGTGGCCGTGCTGCGCGGCCTGGACCCGGCCGTCATCATGATCGGCCAGGTCGGTATCGATGCGGCGCTGAACTACAACTTCTCGGTACTGCCGCTGTTCGTCCTCATGGGCAATGTCATCGGCCGCACGCGCATGGCGGCGGACCTCTATGCCGCCGCCCATGCCTTTCTCGGCCATCGTCCGGGCGGGCTGGCCATGGCTACGATTGCCGCCAGCGGCGGCTTTGCCGCCGTTTCCGGGTCCAGCTACGCCTGCGCGGCGACCATGACCGGCATATCGGTACCGGCCATGCGGGAACGCAACTACGATGCCGGATTCGCCGCCGCCTCGGTGGCGGCCGGCGGCACACTGGGCGTACTGATTCCGCCGAGTATCGGCATGGTGTTCTATTCGTTGATCACCGGCGTCTCCCTGACGCAACTCATGGTCGCCGGCGTTCTGCCCGGTCTGGTCAGTGTGCTGTTGTACCTGATTGCAGTCCGCCTGATCGCACTCGTCAAGCCGCACTACGGCCCGCCGAGCAACCGCACCGCCTGGCCCGACCGGTTGCGTGCCCTGGTACCCGTCTGGCCGGTGGCATTCCTGTTCCTGCTGGTGCTCGGCGGCATCTACGCCGGGGCGTTCACCGCCATGGAGGCGGCGGGCGTCGGCGCTTTCGGCGCCATCGCCATCGCGGTCGCGCGCCGCTCGCTGGACCGCCTGGTGCTCAAGGAGATTCTCCTCCAGACGATCCGGACCACGGCCAACCTTTTCGTGGTGTTCTTCGGCGCACTCCTGTTCGCGAATTTCGTCACCGTGGCCGGCCTGCCCAACGCGATCGAGTCCTGGATCGTCGCATCGAACCTGGATGCCATGGCCGCACTCGCCGCGGCCGTACTCATCTATGTCGCGCTCGGTTGCATCCTGGAGAGCAGTTCCCTGCTGCTGCTCACCCTGCCCATCTTTTTCCCGGCGCTGACCGGGCTCGGGTTCGACCCCGTCTGGCTCGGCGTTTTCGTCCTGATCGTCGCCGAGATCGGCCTGATCACGCCGCCGATCGGCATGAACGTCTTTGTCGTGAAATCCCTGGCCGCAGACATCCCGCTGAAGAGAATCTTCGTCGGCCTGGTACCCTTCGGCCTCGCCGACCTCCTGCGCCTCGCGTTGATCATTCTGTTCCCGGCAATCGTGCTGTTGTTGCCGGAACTGATGCGCTGAGCCGCGCCGGCACCGATGAACTATTCCGCCTGGTGGCGTAAGCTCGAATCTGGCGGCGCGAGCCCTGATGGCTTCGTGCCGGTAGACTGTGGCGATCATGGGTAACATCCTGATCGACCAAATTAAATGAGCGAAAACGCACGCAGAGCCAGGCGCAAGGGCAGCGTGGTGACCCTGGCGGACATCGCCGCACACGCGGGGGTATCCACCGCGAGCGTGTCTCGGGCGATGAATTCGCCCGAAAAGGTCTCCGATGCCACCCGGGCGCGGGTGCTGAAGACCGTCGCCGAGCTCAACTGGGTCCCGTCCGGCGCCGCCAAGGCGCTGGCGACCCGGCAGACCCGCACCATCGGCGCCATCACCGCCACCCTCGGGCATGCCAACGTCGCCACCGAACTCGAATCGCTGCAGCGCCGCCTGATGGACGCCGGGTATGTGCTGCTGCTGGCCTGCAGCGGGCTGGACGAGAGCAACGAGATCGAACAGGCCAAGCGCCTGCTCGAACGCGGCGTCGATGCCCTGGTGCTGCATCACAGCAGCGCCCACGGCAAGGAGATCTGGAACCTGGTCGAGTCGCTCAGGGTGCCGACCATCGTCACCCGCGCCGCGGAGCCCATCGAAGGCTATACGACGATCGGCTACGACGGCTATGCCGCCTTCCGGCGCCTGACGAGTCACCTCATCGACCTGGGCCACCGGCGTTTCGGGCTCATGATGATCGCCTCCCCGCAGATCGAGCGCCGGCACACGCTGGAACCCGATGCCCGGGTCCGCAAAGCCCACGCCGGTGTGGTGGATACGCTTGAGGAAGTCGGTTTGACCATCGCGCCGGACCATATCACCAATACCTATTTCTCGATCGGCAAGGGCCGGGCCTGTTTCCGCAAGATCATGTCGGCGCCGACGCGCCCGACCGCGCTGGTCTGCATGAATGACCAACTCGCCATCGGCGCGATTTTCGAAGCGGCGAGCATGGGCATTCCCGTTCCCCGGGACGTGTCCATCGTCGGATTCGACGATATCGAACTGGCCGCGCTCGTCAGTCCGCCGCTGACGACCATGCGCACCCCGGACTGGGAAATGGGCGAGGTCACTGCGGAATGCGTCGTCGACATGCTGCAATCCCGGGGTCCGCCGGTGTACCGGCGCGAAGTCGAGCCGGAGTTTGTGCTGCGCGGCAGTACGCGGCCGCCGCCCCTGACGGGTTGGCGCCCTAGCTGACATCCGGGAAAAACACTTTGGGGGTTTGGCGGCCGCATGAGGACGCGCGATCCACGGCATTCCGAGCGGCGAAAACCTGTACACCAGTCGTGTTGGCGCCGGCCAGCGACACGGCCGGGAAACAACGGTATTCCAGATAGTCGGGTGTGCTAAGGTGTATACAACCGATTACGCCCGAAGCACGCCATGTCCGCTACCGTAACGATCCGCCTGGAGTCCGAACTCAAAGCGCGCCTAGACCGCCTTGCCGAGGCGATGCAACGATCGAAATCGTTTCTCGCCGCCGAAGCCATTCGCGACTTCGTCGAACTGAATGAATGGCAGGTTCAGGAAATCGAGAATGCGGTCGCAGAAGCCGAAGAGGGCGACTTCGCCAGCGACGAACTTGTCGATCAGGTGTTCGACAAATGGGGCGTTGGTACGGGTTAGCTGGCTTGCCAACGCAATTCGGAACCTCGATGACGAGGCCGAGTTCATCGCGAAAGACAATCCTGCCGCCGCTCAGGCTCTGGTTCGGCGCATTCACGAAGCCATCGGCCATCTTCAAGCCAATCCCGCCATCGGCCGGCCCGGTCGAATCCGCGGAACACGGGAGCTCGTCGTTCCGGGTACGCCCTACATCATCCCTTACCGGGTCAGGCCCCGGTTGAACAGGGTGGAAATCCTGCGGGTTTTCCACGCCTCGCGACGCTTGCCCGCCCGCTGGTGACCGTCGCCTTCCTGCGCGGCTTTCGGAACTGACTCACAACGGCCCGGCACAGGGAATTCCCGGCATTCGCTCCACTCGTGGGAGATATGCGCAACAGCCGCGAGTCGAGACCCGACAAGTCTCAGAGTGCCCGTTCGCCCCAACGGTGGCCTTGACGCTACGACCCTTGAGGAGGGCGCGCGCCAAGCGTCTCTCAAAAGCGTTCGAATCGCCGTGCCACACCAGGGAAATCAACCCTCCGATCAGGCTTTGCCAGCCACCTCGCAGACGGTTGAAGAGAGCTTCCGCAAGTAGTAATGTAAGCGCTTACATGCGACGTTTCGCATGTCTCTACCTAGAGGGGGATATTATGACCAACCACGGATTTCGGAGCCTCCTGGCTCCGTTCGCAACCTTCCTCATGGGCGTTGTCCCGGCCGTCTGGGCGCCCGCCGCACTCGGCGAGGACGAGGCCTCGGCCGGCGTCATCGAGGAAGTCATCGTCACCGCGCAACGGCGCGAGGAGAACCTCCAGGAAGTGCCGATCAGCATCAGCGTCGTTACTGGTGAGCAGATCGAGCGCTCGGGCATGCGCGGCGCGCGGGATTACGTGCAGCGGCTCGCCAACGTGACCTTCAACGAGAACGATCAGCAGGGCACGAAAAACGGCGACATTTCCATCCGCGGCCTGAGCGACCTCACCTCCGGCGGCAACGAACGGATTATCCAGTCCCGACCCGCGATCGGTCTCAATGTCGATGAATTCAGCGTGAGTTCCGTGGCCAGCGGCTCCGCCAACCCGCCCCTGGACGACATCGAGCGCATCGAGATCCTGCGTGGGCCCCAGGGTACCTACTTCGGCCGCAACGCGACCGGCGGCGCCATCAACATCGTCACCAGGAAGCCGGACGAGAACGCCATGGCCCGGGTTCGGATCGGCTACGGCAGCTTCGAGACGATGAACGTCGGCGCGATCGGCAACGTACCCGTAATGGACAATCTGTTCGTTCGAGGCGGAATCGCCTGGGAACAGAGCGACGGCGCCGTGCAGAACCTGAGCCACACCGGTAACGATGCGGATCACGAAGACCTGAACGCGCGACTGGCAATACGCTGGCAGCCGGAAAACTGGACCATCGACCTGTCCGGACAGATGATTCGCGAAGACCAGGGCAATCTCGGCAAGATCCCCACGGGTCAGCGCCCGGCCGGCTTCCTGAGCGCCGGGCCCGGCGCGTCCGGCAGCACAGACCCGGTCAGCACCTGCGGCATGGGCGAGGATCTCTTCTTTCAGAACGGCAACGACCGGTACAACTGCGAAGACCAGGATACCTACCAGGAGATGGAAAACAGTCTGGTGATGCTGCGCGTCCAATACGATGCGGAGCGCTTCACGTTCACATCGATCACCGGCAACCTGAGGACTGATTTCGAACAGTTCGAGGACCTCGACAACTCCGGTTGGGACATCTTCAACCGGCTCAACCGGTACGACGCCGAGTCGTTCAGCCAGGAGGTTCGCCTGAATTCCGCCAGCGACTGGGAGATCGGCGGCCGGGCCTTCAACTGGACGGTGGGCGGCCTGGTGTACAACGACAAGTTCAATGTCGACAACCGCATCATCGCCGGCGCCGATGTGGTGCCCGGATTCATCGGGTTCCTGACGGTACCGGGCGACCGGCCCAACGAGAACGAGCAGAACGTGGAACGCGACGGCTGGGCGCTGTTCTTCGACCTGTCATACGAGATCGTCGAGGATCTGACGGTTTCGTTCAGCGGCCGATATTCCGAGGACAACGACGAGCAGTGGTGGCAAAACACCTACGCGTCCTTCGATTGCGGAACGCGCCCGGTCGTGGACGGGGTACCGGCGCCGCTGCGTCCCGGGTGCGCGCTGCGTCCCGACCAGACGCCCCTGCCGATCTACCAGAGCGGCGGCGGCATGTTCGTTTCCGGCGGCCGGTTCCACCAGGACCTCTTTACGGACGGCAAGAACGACAGCACCGATTTCTCGCCGCGTATTGGGATCGGCTGGTCCGGGTGGGAAGACCACAACCTGTACTTCACCTGGTCACAGGGCTACCGGGCGGCCGGCGTACGCAACGCCCCAGACTCCGGCAGCCTCGCTGCCCATCTGGGTCGGGAACTGGCCGTCGACACCCGTTCCTTCTTCAACAAGGAGCAGGTCAGCAGTTTCGAGTGGGGCTGGAAAGGCAGCTTCAACCAGAACCGCAGCTACGCCGAACTCGCTCTGTTCTTCACCACCTGGGAAGACATGCAGGTGCGCCTGGACCGGTTCGTCTGCCCGCTCGCAAGCGGCGAACTGGTGCCGTTCGACAGCCCGGAAGGCGTGAATTGCGTAGGCGGCCCGCAGCCCGACAGCCGGGTCAACAACGCCGAAGAGGCTGAAGTCAAAGGCTTTGAGCTGTCGTTTCAGTCCCTGGTCGGGGGCAATGCCGAGATCGGCGGATTCGTCGGCTATGCGGATGCGGAATTCAAGGACTTCAAGAACTCGGCATTCGGCGATGTCAGCGGACAGCAACTGCCGAACGCACCGGAGTGGACAGCAGGCGTCAACGGGCAGATCAACTGGCCGATCGGCCCCGCGGAGGGCTATGCGCGCGCCGAAGTCCTGTATCGGGACAGCTTCATCACCCAGTTCAACCACCAGAACCGGCCCGAATTTCCCTACGTCGCGGACGACGTGACGCTCGTGAATCTGCAGGTCGGTGTCGACTGGGGCAACCACAATCTGAACGTGAGTGTCGACAACCTGTTCGACGAGGATTACACACTCGCCGCGGAAGACTTTTCACAGACCGGTACTGTCGTGCAGCCGCATCCGGCCTGGGTGAGAGTCAGTTGGACGACCCACTTCGGCCAGCAGTAGCAGGCGCCGGCTCAGAGAAGATGCCGGGCACCGGGGCGCTTGACGGCAATGCCGGCGCGGTTCTGGCAACAGGACCGCGGCCGGCGGCTGCCAGGCCGGGCGACGCCTGACACGAATACCGCAAAGGGACACCGCTCGTGAATCCCCACTTCGATGTCGTCGTCATCGGCGCCGGCGTCAATGGGCTGGCTTGCGGCGCCGTACTGGCGCGCGAGGGCCTGCGCGTCTGTGTCGTCGAGCGCAACCAGTGGGTCGGCGGCGGCGCGGTCACCCGGGAAGTCACCCTGCCCGGTTTCAGGCACGACCTGTACGGCTCCTCGCATGTCTGGATCCAGTGCAACGCCGACTTCAACAGCATCCAGCCGGAACTCGAACAGTACGGGCTCAAGTACATCGAACCCGAGGACCTGATCACCGGCCACCCGGACTGCAACGGCGGCCCGGGCATCGTGATCCACAAGGATATCGATGCGACCTGTGAATCCATCGCCGCCTATTCGTCCGGGGATGCGCGGCGTTATCGCTACGTCTTCGACGAGTTCGAAGCGATCCGCGAAGGCTTCATCAAGGATTTCTTCTCCCCGCCCTCCCCCCCCAGCGCCCTCCCCCGGGCACTCGAGACCACCCGGGCCGGCATTCGCCGGCTGCGCGATTTTTCCATGTCGGCGCGCGCCTGGGTGGAAACCTATTTCGAGCACGATTTCGTGCGCGCCGTGATGATGAACTGGGCGCTGGCCCCGCAGATCCTTCCCGATCAGGGAGGCGCCGGCCAGTCCTTCTACATCATGATTCCGGCGATCCACCTGTACGGGCAGGCCATCCCCGAGGGCGGCAGCCAGATGCTGCCGAACTCGATGGCGCGCTATATCGAAGCCCGGGGGGGGCGCGTTCTCACCGGCTGCGCGGTGGAGAAGATCGTCGTCGAGAACGGCAGGGCCAGCGGCGTCGCCACGGCTACGCAAGGCAACATCGGCGCCAGCCGCGCGGTGGTCTCCGCCCTCGAACCCCGCCAGACCTTCCTTAAGCTGCTCGATGAGAGCGAGTTGGAAGATGACTTCCTGGATATGGTTCGCGGATACACCTTCGGCAGGATCTCGGTGTGCCGGGGTCACCTGGCTCTCGACGAACCCCCGGAGTTCGCAAACGGCGATGACATGAGCCGGTGCGCCTTCCATCGGATCGTCGATTCCATGGACCAGATGACCCGCTATTACGCGGAGTTGTCCATGGGTATCGCGCCTTCGGATCCTTTCCTGTGGAGCGCCTGCTGGACCCTGCTCGACCCCACCCGGGCGCCGCAGGGCAAACATACGCTCATCTGCGACACCTTCGTCTCCAACTGGCTCGCATCCGGCGAATCCTGGACGGAGATCGGCGAGGACTACACGCGGCGCGTACTGCTCGGCAAGCTCAAGCGCTATGCGCCCAACATGGATGAGCGGAATATCCTGGCTCTGACGGTGGATACCGGCGAGAGCCTGGAGGCCGCAAACCCCTGCTTTGTCGAGGGCACCACCAACGGCGGTGAGCGCATCGAATCGCAACTCGGCTGTTTCCGCCCGTTTCCGGGATACGCGCACTACCGTTCCCCGGTTCGCGACCTGTACATGACCGGGCCCCATTGCCACCCCGGCGGCGGCATCTCGGCCATGGGCACCATCACCGCCAACGTGATGCTCGACGACATGGGCATCAAGCCCGCAAACTTCTGGTAAAGCTCCTCAGGACCGGCACACGAACCCCGCAAGGACGCGCAAACAATCTCGTTAAGGACACGCACATGACCTACTCACCCATAGCGAAGTACACGGCGCTGGTCGTTCAGCCCCACGTCCGGGTGGCCGGCGACCGGGCGGACATCAAGCGGAATCTCGACCGGGTGTTGAACCTCATCGACTTCGGAGTCGGCTACTTCTGGGAACTCCCGTCCAGGCTGGTGGTGCTTCCCGAGTACTTCCTGCAGGGCGTCACCACCCCCGGCAAGGGCGAACACGGCATCGACGGCTTCATGAAGAAGGCCATCGCCATCGACGGCCCCGAGATGCAGGCACTGGGCGACAAGGCCAGGGAATACAACCTCTACATCGCCGGCGGCGGTGTCGTCGAACAGGTGCGCGAATTTCCCGACCGCTGGTTCAACACCGCATTCATCATCGGCCCCTCGGGCGACGTCGAACTGCGCTATCACAAATGGCATATCCCCGCCTCCATCGGCCTCGGCACCAGCCCGCACG
Source organism: Candidatus Azophilus sp. (assembly GCA_965220425.1). Classification (GTDB taxonomy): domain Bacteria; phylum Pseudomonadota; class Gammaproteobacteria; order Pseudomonadales; family Azotimanducaceae; genus Azophilus. The sequence goes on from OZ244830.1 coordinate 4,173,908, forward strand.
ATCTGCTCGACGAGTACCGGGAAGTATTCGGCGCGGATATCCGCGACCTGTTCCCCGTGATCGACACGCCCATCGGCAAGCTCGGCGCCATGACCTGCCACGACGGTTGCACGCCCGAAGTGTCACGGGCGCTGGGCTACAACGGCTGCGAAGTCATCTGCCATCCGGTGGCATTGCAGGAGGCCGAAGGCGTCTCCGAGCCCTGGGATTTCTGGACATTCACACGGCGCACCCGGGCGCACGACAACATGTGCTATCTGCTGGGTTCCAACTGGGGCACCGTGGATTACGACTACTACCCCCGGGCATTCTGCGCCGGCAACTCCTTCATCATCGACTATATCGGCATGATGGTGCGCACGGCGCCCTATCCCGAGGAACAGGTCATCGCGGCGCCCATCGACATCGAAGCCCTGCGGGAACACCGATCCCGCTGCAACCACAACTGCTGGGTGGACGTGCGCACCGAAGGCTTCCGGCAGATCTACGACAAGCCGATCTACCCGCCGAACCAGTTTCCGGCGGGTAAGCCGCCCCGCACCCTGGCCGACAAGATGCGGCCGGTGGAACAGGTCTTCGCCCAGTTGTACGAGCGCGGCCAGTTCATGCCGCCGGCCGGCATGACGGTAGAGGACATGCCGGAACGCCACCGGCAACGCATCGGGGCCGCCCAGGCCATGGGCGCACTCAAGAAGGATGAATAGCCGGCTCGATTCATCGCCGGGCTCTACCGGGTGGAGGAACCCATGAAAGTCATGAGCGAACTGGCGGACATCGAATTCCAGGTCGGCGCCATCGTCCGGCAGGGCGACGAGTTGATCATCGACAGCGCGCCCGACAGCACCCTGACGGCCAGAATCGTCGTCTCGCCAAGGGATGCCATGGCGACCGTCGGGCGCCTCCTGCTAAGCCCTTCCGCCTGGGGATTTCTGCTCCGGTTGCCGTTCGCCCTGATGCGCGGCGGGCAAGACACCACCGACGATCGCCAATGGGAGGAACGGCGCCGGAGCATCGGGCTCAACAAGCCCTGGTAGGTGCACTGCTGCTTCCCCTCGTTAACGCCTTACCTACTGCCAGTATGGTTTGCCATATGAAGACGACGCTCAACTGAAGTGGTCCGGTAAATTTAGACAGGATGCTAAGGTAGTTTCCATGCGATGGGAGACCTACGATGGGACGCCGCAAATCCGAAGGTCCCCCATCTGGTTGCGCGACATCGTCTCCACCGTTTCGGGTTTCAGCACCTGCTCGCTTTTCGCCCGGCCCCGGTTGAGAATCATGCGAACGAACCGCAGGTAGTCGCCGATCGTCCCGTAGAGCCCAGCGCCCCCCATCTCGAACTCCGGGTCTTGCGGAATCTCCAGCGCCATCCGCGGCTCCAGCGTGCCGTCCTCGCCGCGCTGGTGAATCAGGCGAGACGCGCCCGCATCCCGTCGCTGATGCGAAACGCCGTATCGCTCATGCCGAGCGGTCCGAGCAGGTACTCGCGGAGATAGTCGCCAAGGCGCTGTCCGCTCACCGCTTCGACCATCTTTCCCGCCCAATCGATGTTGATGCCGTAGTCCCACCGATCGCCGGGATCGAAGAGCAGCGGTGTGGTGAGGGCTGCGTTCTCACAGCTCATGACTCCCGGCGTGCCGGTCGCTTCCCGATAGTGCACGATCGTATCGCTCCAGATCTCGTAGGAGAACCCGGCGGTATGGGTCAGGAGGTGGCGCAGAGTGATGGCGCACCGCGGCGGGCGCATCGGTGCTGGGCGATGGCCGGGGCCGTGGATGGCCCGGCGTCCGCGACGGGCGCTCTACGCCGCCACTTCCCAGTACGCGGTCGGGGGTCGAATCGCCAGTTGCCGGCGGACCTCTTCGATGGGCAGTTCGAGCATTGCTTCCCAGTCCTCGCCCGGCAGCCACGAGGCATGCAGTCCGGATCGAAATCCCTGCCAGATGGCGCGTAACGCGCGGGTGCCGAGGGCCTTGTACAGCTTCCACCCACCGGTCAGCACGATCAGTCCGATGCCGCGGTTGCGCGTCTGCGCATAGGTGAATCCGAGCAGGCAGGCCTCGCCGAGTTCGTTGCGGCCGTATTGCGTCAGGGTGTGCCAGATGTCGTGCTGGTCGCGCAGTCGCTGGGCATAGCGCCGCATGTCGGGGCTCATCTCGTCGTACAGGGAATTCCCCCGCGGCATGCTCGCATCGACCAGACCGTCCGCCGAGAGCGCCTCCGCGTAGATGAAGTCGTAGTAGGTGCGTCCGAGCGTTCCGTGGTCAAGCCCTTCGAGACGTTGCCGGTCGCGCATGGTGTCGAGCAGGTCGATCTCCCTGGCGAGGACGCGGCGGCCCACTTCACGGGCGCGGAAGCGCTTGATGCCTTTTCGCAGCGAAGGACCCGAAGCAGCGCGGATCACCTCGAACACCTTCGATGTGTCTTCGGGATCGGCAATCAGTTGCCTTAGCTGGCGGAGGGCGACGATGGGGTGAATTCGACGTGTGGCCATCGTTGTCGTACTCGATTCGACAATTTGCGTGAGGATAGTCGAACGATGTGGTGTAGGCCACAAAAATGACCTTGGCCACGTACGAGGAACAGCGATTGCATCTTACCCAAAATGGGATTTAATGTACCCGGAATGGGTATTTTAATGACAGGCGCTTCACGCCCTGCCCGCCGCAAGACGGTGGCGGAGCGGGTCAACCAGCGGACGAGCCTTGCCGATGCGCTTTTTACCACGACCCAGCAGCGTGTTCTGTCGCTGTTGTTCGGTCAGCCGTCACGGAGCTTTTTGCCAGCGAGTTGATCGAACTGACCGGCTCTGGCTCGGGTGCCGTGCAGCGCGAACTGCAGCGTCTTGCCTCGAGCGGTCTGGTTACGGTGACTCGACTCGGCAAACAGAAACACCATCAGGCCAATCCCGATTCCCCGGTGTTCGAAGAGCTGCGTGGTTTGGTGCTCAAGACGGTTGCAATGGCCGAACCGATTCGCCAAGCCCTTGAGCCGATCGCCCACAGGATCGCGTTGGCATTGGTGTACGGCTCGGTCGCAAAGGGCACCGATACTAGAGCGAGCGATATAGATCTGTTGGTCGTCTCGGACCAGGTGATGCTCGAGGACATCTACTCGGCGCTTGCACCCGTCGAAACGAAGTTGCATCGCAAGTTCGCCCCGACCTTGTATACGACAGGGGAATTCGCCGAAAGGAAAGCCGCCGGAAGCGCTTTCCTCACCCGTGTGCTCGCGGGAGAGCACTTGGTCCTGATTGGCACCGAAGATGAGCCATCCGCAGCTCGATAACCTGGTCTGCATAGGCCAGTTGCATGCCGAACCGGCCGCCGCGGGCGAGCTACGGGGGTTGATGCGCTCGGGCATTCGTCGCCTGGACGACGCTCTGCACGAAGCGCTGAGCCTAGAAGGGCGTTTCGACCTCGCCTACAACGCGGCTCATGCGCTGGCGCTGGCGGCATTGCGATATCGGGGTTACCGGTCCCAATCTCGTTACCTGGCCTTTCAGTGTCTGCAACACACGATCAACCTTCCGCAGGAGCAATAGCGGGTGCTGGATCAGGCGCATCGCAAACGCAACCTCGCCGAGTACGAGGGAGACCTGGACGTGGACGAGCAACTTGTCGCCGCACTGCTGCGGGTCGCAGGGGAGGTGGCGAGTCTCGTGGAGAAATTGATAGCGACGTAGTCATGGAACTTCGCCAACACTGGTTGGCCAAGGTTCGAGTCAGCCACGACGCTGGAGACGGAAAGGTCGCGCGAAACAGTGGTTAATTGTGCAGCGGCAGCAGCGTAGCGTCAGGCGGTCGTATTCTACAGGAGCCTGTGCTGGTGTAGCCCGCGTCGGCGCTGTGGCGGGCGGTGTGCTCGACCGAGAAGTCGGTCCAGGCGCCCGAGATCAAGATCGTGTCCACGCCGCGCTCCTTGAGGATCGTCTCGAGGTGGGTGTCGTGCTGCCTCCTTCGAAGAGCGGCGCGTTCAGCTTCAGTTCGGGCGCGCCGGAATCGGCGAAGGCGCCGCCCTCCATGATCACGTCGTTCTGCAGATCCTGAATGATGAGCGCGCTGCGCGCGGGGTCCAGTTCGAAGGCCATGGGTCCCCTCCTACATGTAGGCCAGGCGATTGCCGGCGACCTTGAGCGCGATCCGGTAGACCGAGGTCGAGCAGGTGCAGTAGAGCTCGTTCCACCCAGCACCGCCCCAGTTGAGGTTGGCTGCGTGCTCCGGCATCCCGATGACGCCGAGGTGCTCGCCGTCCGGCGCGAAGACCCAGAAGCCGCGCGGGCCGGTCACGTAGACGTCGCCCCGCTCGTCGCACTTCATGCCGTCGACAATGCCGCCCTCCAGCACGCCGTCGCCGATGTTCTCAGCGAACATGCGCCCGTTGGAGAGCGAGCCGTCGTCGCCCACGTCGAACACCCGGATGTGGGCGCGCATGGTGTCGTTGACGTAGAGGATGCTCTCGTCCGGCGAGAAGCACAGCCCGTTGGGCTGGTCGAAGTCATCGGCCTCGCAGTGCAGCTCGCCGTTGGGCGCGATGCGGAAAACCGCCTGGAAGCCGAGCTCCTGATCGCGCTCCAGACCGAACCCCGGCATGCGGCCGAACGTCGGATCGGAGAAATAGACCGAGCCGTCGGACTTTACCACCACGTCGTTGGGGCTGTTCAGCTCACGGCCGTTGTAGTGCGAGGCGAGAACCTGGCGCTCGCCGGACGGGGTCTCGCGAGCCAGCGCGCTGGTCACATGCTCGCAGATGTAGAGGTTGAGATCGGCATCCAGCGTCATGCCATTGCCCTTGTTGTTGGGGTGGCGCACGTCGCTCGCGCCGTCGGATGCGCTCCAGCGCCGGCGCGTGTCCGCCGGGATGTCGCTGAAGTAGAGGCACTGCTCGCCGGGGTGCCAGACCGGCCCCTCGGTGAACTGGAAGCCCGTGCAAATCCTCTCGACGGTTGCATCCTTGGCCACGAGATCCAGAAGCCGTGGTGAATTTACCTCGATCATCCCATTCCCTCCCTTTGCGACAACGCGCCTCGCTTGCGCCCGGCGGCGGACAGACTCTATCACGCCACGCGGCCGATGCTATGCGGCTTCGAGGCAGCGCCGGATGCCGCGGAAGACGATGCTTGTGAAACGGCGTTCGACTTCGACCCCCACCGATCCCGGAAGATCAACGAGTCAGCGAGCCGATCGGCGCCCAGAATCCTCGCCGATTCACACCTGGGTGAGCGCTTGGGGTTAGGGAACGCTACGAGCTGCTTTCTCGGACTCTATTCGCTCACGCGCCGCCTGAATCATTGATGCGACTTTGTCCCTTTGCTGCACTTCCGCTGGCAGCCGGTGGTATAGCTGTTCTGCTAAACGCGGGTTGCGCTCAACCGCCAGCCACAGCACGACCGCAGTTGCCTCGATCTGGTCCTCCTCGCCCGGAACGTGATCGAGGCCCGCGGCAGCTGCCGCAAGATCATCGATAGCCCATAGCGAGAACAGCATCATGTACAGCTTATTCCGGCGCGTCGCGTCAGGATATGAGCGGAGCCATTCCTCAGCCCGCGATGGCGCAATCCGAACGGCAGGCGATAATCGGAACGAGTCAGTCAAACAGGGCCGAGGCGAGGAACCCCGCTGCTGCCGTCAGAATACCGGCGATTGCCAGCCGACGCTTTGCAATCGAGCCCATACGCGGCGAGAGCATCTCACGTCCGGCTGTCGCCCACGCAATACCGCGCAACGTTCTGAATCAACACGCCAGTCTTGTCTATTGACGGCGAACAGGTTCGTATCGCGTGGCGCGCCCCTCGCCCACGCGGTGCACCAATCCGGCGACCTGGAGCCCCTTCATGATGCGTTGGGTTTTCCGCTCGTCGAACCCCAAACATTCCATGAGTGCTCGAGTGGTTATCGATTCCCGTCCCGCGATGATGTCCCACGCGGCTTTCCTGTCAGGGGTCAAACTCCCCATAGCGGCCGGGCCCGCTACTTCGGCGGCCAAGGCAGCGGCGCTCCGGTATAGCGTTAGCGTCAGATAAGGAGCCTTCCATCTGTACTGTGGCAGTGGTAGCCCCGCATCCTCAGCGCACCTGCGCAGGGATTTGAGCCCCAATCCCCGTTCCTCCGCCAGTTCCATGCGCGAGAAAATGTAGTGCAGGACGGGGTTGCGGCTGAGCATGGGAGCATTGAAAGATCGCATCTGGTCCAGCGTGATCGGCTCCACCGGTTTGCCAGGGCTCATTACCTCGATCGTATCCTGCGTCACGGTCAACTGACATTTGGCGCCCTCGATCGCGTAGTCCCGGTGAATGACTGCATTGACCACTGCTTCCCGGACCATCTCGAAAAGCTCTCCGTTGACCTCCACGCGCCGTGCCCCGGAGCGCTCGATAGGGTTGGGCAGCTTGTCCCGCAGCCATTGCAGCGACTGCTCGGGCACGAATACCTGAGGGCCGTCGAAGTCGCGGACTTCCTCCCGTCCGTCGGCGAAGTGGATCGTAGCGAGTACCCCAGCCTGGGGCATGACCGTTCGTGGTTCATGGCCGAACAATAGATATCCGAAGCCTGTTGGCGCCGGTCGCCTGGCGGTGTCCTCCTGGAGAAGGCCGAGATGGAGTAGACGACGTACGAAGGCGGGGGAATCGATCGCGTCCCCAATCCCTGCGGTAGCCCTGAAACGTTCCAGCGCGTCGACGGAAAGATTGCGCGTTTCGACCGATGGAAGGGCGCTTTCAAGGGGAGACAGCGTTGTGACCTCTCGTTTGGTCGTTTCCTCCCCCTCGGCACGCTGCAACGCTTGCTCAAGGAATAAGCGGTTCACGCTCCTGATCTCCTCTTGGAGATCCAAATCGAACATATGCACGGTAACGCCATTGTCCTGAAGGTATCGGATGCCCCTGCGGTCTACCGTCGGGTCGGGGTCTTCGATACCAACCCAGACCTCTTCGATGCGCGCCAGGACAATTCGCTCGGCGCAGCTCAGCTTGGGATGCCGACGCGCTCCCGGAGCGCATGGCTCCAGCGTAGCGAAAAGCACGGCGTTATCCAGCCTTGATGCGCGCTTCTTCCGTTCTAGCAGGGTGAATTCCGCGTGATCGCCGTCCCGCAATTCCCCACGGTGCGCAGTCTCCACGTTGCCGTCCGGATCCGATAGCACGGCGCCCACCAGAGGGCTCGCCTTTCCGTCCGCACGGCGTTCGGCGACAGACTGCCGCATGACCTGGATCGCGCGTTCCATTAATTGGCGGGCGTCAAACTTGGCTCTGTTGGACACCAGGCTGCCTCGGGCAAGAATTCAGAGCATTGTGTCGGGATTTTCTGATTAATTCAATTCAACAGTTTAAATCCCGACAAATTGGCGGTATTTTTGTCGGGATTCTTGGTCGAAACCTCGTTAACTCCACAAATTCCGACAACCGGGCGAGATTTATGTCGGGATTCCTGGCTGAATCCGTTCGGGCAGGCTTATCCGCATCTCGACTTTCCAGTCCGAACGACGAGCATTGCTAGTGGTCGAACCACCTAGAAATGAGTGGTCAGCGCGTCCACAAGCGTCCAGATGCGCGGCGTCGGCTCGCGGACGTATCCGGCATACGTCAAGAGCCGACAACGGAGCCCTCAGCCCGGGAGCGCGAGGGGGTACCCCTCGCATACAAAGGCTCAGCCCGGGAGCGCGAGGGGGTACCCCTCGCACACAGACAGATGGGCGCTTGTGGGCGCGCCCTGCGGGTGGCCGCCGGAACGCCCCGCGCGGCGTTGCGACCGCTTGAAGTAGGTCGCCTACGTCTGCGCGACCGCGCCTTGCGCGGAACGTTCCGGCGGCCACTGACCACTCATTTCTAGGTGGTTCGACCACTAGAGTACGGAATTTATGGTTGGTCGCGAGCTTCTCGATACGTTCCGATTCACACGAAAAGCACTTTTGTTTTTCTTATCCCCTGCGAAGGCCATGGGTCCGCTCCTACATGTAGGCCAGGCGATTGCCAGCGACCTTGAGCGCGATCCGGTAGACCGAGGTCGAGCAGGTGCAGTAGAGCTCGTTCCACCCGGTGCCGCCCCAGTTGAGGTTGGCTGCGTGCTCCGGCATCCCGATGACGCCGAGGTGCTCGCCGTCCGGCGCGAAGACCCAGAAGCCGCGCGGGCCGGTCACGTAGACGTCGCCCCGCTCGTCGCACTTCATGCCGTCGACGACGCCGTTCGCCATCACGCCGTCGCCGATGTTCTCAACGAATGTGCGCCCGTTGGAGAGCGAGCCGTCGGCGCCCACGTCGAACACCCGGATGTGGGCGCGCGTGGTGTCGTTGACGTAGAGGATGCTCTCGTCCGGCGAGAAGCACAGCCCGTTGGGTTGGTCGAAGTCATCGGCCTCGCAGTGCAGCTCGCCGTTGGGTGCGATGCGGAAAACCGCCTGGAAGCCGAGCTCCTGATCGCGCTCCAGACCGAACCCCGGCATGCGGCCGAACGTCGGATCGGAGAAATAGACCGAGCCGTCGGACTTCACCACCACGTCGTTGGGGCTGTTCAGCTCACGGCCGTTGTAGTGCGAGGCGAGCACCTCGCGCTCGCCGGACGGGGTCTCGCGAGCCAGCGCGCTGGTCACATGCTCGCAGATGTAGAGGTTGAGATCGGCATCCAGCGTCATGCCATTGCCCTTGTTGTTGGGGTGGCGCACGTCGCTCGCGCCGTCGGATGCGCTCCAGCGCCGGCGCGTGTCCGCCGGGATGTCGCTGAAGTAGAGGCACTGCTCGCCGGGGTGCCAGACCGGCCCCTCAGTGAACTGGAAGCCCGTGCAAATCCTCTCGACGGTTGCATCCTTGGCCACGAGATCCAGAAGCCGTGGTGAATTTACCTCGATCATCCCATTCCCTCCCTTTGCGACAACGCGCCTCTCTTGCGCCCGGCGGCGGACAGACTCTATCACGCCACGCGGCCGATGCTATGCGGCTTCGAGGCAGCGCCGGATGCCGCGGAAGACGATGCTTGTGAAACGGCGTTCGACTTCGACCCCCACCGATCCCGGAAGATCAATGAGTTAGCGAGCCGATCGGCGCCCAAAACCCTCGCCGATTCACAATCTATCTGTACGCGCGATACGGACTTGCACCGGTTTCCGTTCCTCACTGTGATCGATCCTTGGCGCCAGCCGGCGGAAACAGCGGCTTTCGAATGATGAACGGCCATGGCGACGCCATGTCGCCGACCGGCACCTCGATCAGGGCCGGTTCGTTGCGAGCGAGGCACTTGTCGAGTTCGGCGCGTAGTCCGGCCGGGGCATCGACCCTCGAACTGCGGATACCGAAGCTCTCGCCGTACTCCACGAAATCCGGGTTCTTGAGATCCGAACCGATAATGCGCCCGCCGAACCATTCCTTCTGCTGGCGCTGCACGTTCTGAAACTTGTTATTGTTGAACAGCACCGTCACCAAGCCGATGTTGTACTGTGCGGCGGTGGCCATCTCGCTCGAGGTGTAGAGGAATCCGCCATCGCCCGCAAGGTTGACCACGGCATGTTTCGGGTTGGCGGCCTTGACCCCCAGGGCGGTCGCGTAGCCGTAACCCAGCGTTCCCTGGTAACCGCTGGTCACGAGGCGCCTGGGCTCATACACCGGGAAGGCATACCAGGAGGCGTAGCCCACCTGGGTGATCTCATCGACCAGAAAACCGTCTTCCGGCAGCGCTTCGCGGATCGCATCGAGATAGGCAACCTGGGGCTGCACCGATTCGATTCGCTTGCGCACCGAGCCTTTCAATGCGGTCAGCTCGTCTTTGCGCGACGGCCGCGTTCCCGGTATTCCGTCCAGTGCCCTCAGCATCGCCGCCACCACCGCCGCGGCATCGCAATTCAGCGCCACCGCCGGCGCCGGGTGACGGGCAATCTCCGCGCCATCGATGTCGATGCGGATCACGTTCCTTCCATCCGGCATGCCCCAGTGCACGTACTGTTGCTCCATGCGGCTGCCGATGCCGATGACGAGGTCGGCCGTGCGCCACAGTTCGTAACCGGCCGGCAGGTTCTGGGAAAGGTAGCTGCGATCCGAAACCACCCCCCGGCCGTTTCGAAAAGTCACCACGGGCGCCTGCAGCCGTTCCGCCAGTTCGTTGACTTCCGCAATGGCGGTAACGGCGCCGCCGCCCGCAACGATGAGCGGCGATCGCGATTTCGCCATCAGCCGGGCGGCGGCGGCTACCTCGTCGGGGTCGACCACCTCGCCGTTGTCGATGGACACTGCCGGCAGTACGGGAACATTGCCGCCGCGCCCCATTACGTCCATCGGCATTTCCAGAGTCACAGGTCCGGGACGGCCCGCCAGCATCTGCTGAAAAGCCTGATTCACGGCGTCCGGCGCGGCTGCCGGCGTCATCACGCGGCCGGACCAGCGGGTCAGGCTTTTAAGCGTCGCCAACTGATCCGGTAGCTCGTGCAGATAACCGATGCCTCGCCCGAGACCCTCGCTCGGTATCTGTCCCGTCAATCCGAGTACCGGCGCATTGGTCGCGTAGGCGGTGCACAGCGCGGCCGCCGTATTCAGCACGCCCGGCCCGGGCACGACACAGTAGACGCCCGGCTTGCCGGTAGAACGCGCATGGCCCAGAGCCATGTACGCGGCGCCCTGTTCGTGCCGGCTGCCGATGAAGCGGATGCGATTGCCGGCGCGGTGCATCGAATCGAAAAAATGATCGAGCTGGCCGCCGGGAAGACCGTAGATGGTGTCTACCCCATTGGCGAGAAGCTGGGCCAGCAACGCATCGGCGCCGGTCATTTCATGCATGTGTTGCTGCTCCTGATACCGCAGGGTGGATGGCCGGCGGAAGGCGGATGCCGCCGTTCAGCCATCCGTTACGGCTGCGCCATCTTCCGATGACGTGCCATCCACCGATAACGCGCCATCCACGGATGGTTCGCCGTCCACTGACGGTGCGCCAAGCAGGGCGCGGATACGGTCGGGAATCCGTTTCGCTTGCAGTTCCCCGTTCTCCTGAATCCGGGCGTAAACCCGCGTCGCCGTTCCCCGGGTCACGAGTGCGTCGTCCGCGCGACGCGCGCTGCACTCCCAGGTCACCGTTGAATTGGTGATCTCCTGAACCGCGAGCCGGGTCACGATCTTCTCGCCGTAGCCCGCCGGACCGATGAACTCGAAGTTGACCCGCCCCATCACGAAAGCGGTTCGGTCCCGGGCCACCATGCGGGTAACCGGATAACCGGCCTGGGCGAAGAATTCGTGCTCCGCATCGTTGAACCAGGCCAGCATGCGCGGGAAATACACGAGCCCGAACGGATCGGATTCGCCCCACGCAACGGTCAACTCACGGTAGTAGACCAGCATATTCATTTCTCCTGTCGCTGTTCGCCGGGCCAGGCGCTACACCGCCTGACGCTGACGCTGACGCTGACGCTGACGCTGACACCGAATTGTCCCGGACCGTACCATCCCGATCTCAGGGTCCGCACCCGCGAAAATCCCCTGCGGCACAATCGCACGGAGCCCGATCCTGCCAGGGCGCGCACTTCCACCCGATCAGGACCTCGACAATCCATCCAGGCGAATCTGCAACTTCCGGAGCATGGCAATCAATTCGTTCAACTCATCCTCGCTCAACGCTGCAAAGATATCCTGTGCCCAACCTTCGTGGTCCGGCGCCAGGCGCGCGAATAATTTTTCCCCGGCCGGGGTCATGCGCACTTCGCTGACCCGCCGGTCACCCGGGTGGGGTTCCCGGCGAATGAGCGAATCCTTCTCCATGCGATCGAGAAGCCGGGTGATGTTGCCTCGGGAGGCCAGCAGCATCCTGGATAGCTGCGAGGTGCCCGTGGCGTGGCCCGGCGACCGCTCCAGGTTGGCCAGCACATCGAAGCGGGACAGCGAGGTACTGTGTTCGTTGGCGAAATGGCTGGCAACTTCGCTCTCGATGCGTTTGGCGGTCTTCAGCAACTGCACCCAGGCACGCAGCGACCGTTTGCTGTTAACCGCCTCGTCGCGTACGGTGTTCGCCGCCTCGATGCGTTCTCGGTGAGCCACTTCGTTGCGTTCTCGGTGAGCCACTTCGTTGCGTTCCCGGCGAACCGCATCGCCGCGCTCCTGGTTCACCGCCTCGCCCCCTTCCCGGTTCATTGCGAAGGCCACCCGGGTGCCGCAGTTTGCCGGGCATCGACATCGTTCATGCCGGAATCACCGCCGTCGTCTCGATCTCCACCTTGGCGCGGTCTTCCAGCAGCGCCGCCACCTCGACGACCGCCATCGCCGGGAAGTGCCGGCCGATCGTCTCGCGATAAACGGCTCCAATCTCCCGGACGCGCTCGAGGTATTCCCGTTTGTCCGTGACATACCAGGTCATGCGGACGATATGCTCAGGTTCAGCGCCGCCGCTTTCCAGCACCTGCACCGTGTTCTTCAGCGTCTGCCGCAACTGGTCGATGAAGTCGTCGCTCGCGAAGCGTTCCTGTTCGTCCCAGCCGATGAGGCCCCCGGTCACCAGCAGCCGGCCCTCGGCGACCATGCCGTGCGAATACCCCTTCGGCCGGGGCCAGCCCGGCGGTTGAATGACCTTCGACTTCGTCTCCACCACCATACTTTACACGTAAACTACACCGGCCTAAGATAGTCGATCAGCCCGCCGTTGACCAGCCGAACCTGGATCTCGACCCGTCGCAAAGGAGACGACAGCATCACGACGCCGACACAGGTACCCGGAATATCGAAACTGGCGCCCTACGTGCAGGGAAAACGTGCGATCCCCGGTGTGGCGAATCCCATCAAGCTGTCCTCCAACGAATCCGCACATGGGCCGAGCCCCGCCGCGCTCGAAGCCTATCGGCTGGCGGCCGGCCAACTCCACCGGTACCCGGACGGCTCACAATCGGAATTGCGGCAAGCCATCGGGGAAGTGCTCGGCCTGGACCCCGGCCGCATCGTCTGCGGCAACGGCTCCGATGAGATGATTCTGCTGATGATCCGGGCCCACCTCCAGCCCGGCGAAGACGCGATCCTCAGTGAGAACAGCTTCGAGATGGCGAGTATCCACTCCATCGCCCAGGGCGGAAATGTCCGCATCGCCCCGGAGAGGGACTACCGGGTCGATGTGCAGGCGCTCCTCGCCTGCGTGACCGCAAAATCCAGACTCTGTATCGTCGCCAATCCGAACAACCCCACGGGAACCTGCATCACCCGCGACGAATTGCGCGCCCTGCATTCTGGATTGCCGGCAAGCTGTCTCCTGGTCATCGACGGCGCCTACGCCGAATATGTGGAACGGGAGGACTACGACGACGGCGCCGCCCTGGTCGATGCGCACGCCAACGTGGTCATGACGCGCACCTTTTCGAAGATCTACGGTCTGGCTTCCCTGCGCATCGGCTGGGCCTACTGCCCGCCGAACGTGGTCGACGCCGTGCAGCGCATTCGAACCCCCTTCAATACCAACGGCCCGGCCCTGGCCGCGGCAGCGGCCGCGATAAGGGACAAGGCTTACCTGGAGAACGTACGACGGCGCAACAGCGCGTGGCTGCAACGCATCGCCGATACGCTGCCGGCGATGGGCCTGGCCATGGCGCCCAGCGTCGCCAATTTCTATCTCATCCGTTTTCCACGCGGCAGCGACAGAAGCGCGGCCGGCGCTGCATCGTTTCTGATGCAGCGCGGCATCATTCCGCGGCCGACCGGCGCCGGCGATGAGTTTCTTCGCCTGACGGTCGGGCTGGACCAGGAGAACGAAGCGGTGCTCGCGGCTCTGGGCGACTACATGCAACGCAGGGACCGGGTTTCCGTCCAGGCACCGGCAGCTCATCCCGCGGACACGGCGTCATGAGCGGATTCGCGCGCACCGCGGATGTAACAACCTTCCAAGGAACAAATTTTCAATGCATTGATTTCAAGGGTTTAATTCGCGGATGATGCCGAGAGGACGAATGGGGCGAGCACTCGGGCGCCGAGTGGGCATACCGTACTCGCCTTCCGGCACGCCAGGCGGGCTTGCCGTTCCGTACGAGGGGTTTACTACAAGCCTTAATGGTGCCGGAAGGCGAGTACGGCATGCCCACTCTCATCCAGTTACCAGGCGTTGTTCTCTGCGCGTCCGCGACCCGGCGGGCCGGGGTCGGAACTCGCATGGAACAATTTTTCAACGCCGGACGGAATCGGGAACGCGGCCTGAGAGTTGCACCCGGTTGATGTTTGTCCCGAACAGCCATGAAATACGCATAACGCCCGCCACAGAGATGTCCTGGAAGCTGCCCGATGCGATATACGGATAACCCCGACGCGGTGGCCGCACTGGTCCGCAAGGACGCGGTGCACCGCGACCTGTACATAGACCAGGAAGTATTCGAACTGGAGATGCGGCACCTGTGGCCCAGCACCTGGATCTACGTCGGCCACGATTCCCAGGTACCGGATCCCGGCGACTACATCACCGCGGACATCGGGCTCCAGCCGGTCATCCTGATCCGCGATGTGGACGGCAGCCTGAACGTGCTGATGAACCGTTGCGCGCACAAGGGCACGAGGCTTCTCTCCGCTCCATCCGGCAACCTGTCCTCGGCGATCCGCTGCCCCTACCACGGCTGGAGCTACCGCTTCGACGGCCGCGTCCGGGCCATTCCGGTCGCGCAGGGTTACGAACGCACCGGGCTCAGGGAATCCGAGGCCTACTCGGGCGTCGTGCGTGTCGCCAACGTCGAGAACTACCGGGGGTTCGTATTCGCCAGGCTGAGCGAAAAGGGCCTGTCGTTCCGCGACTACTTCGGGGAGTCCCTCTCATCCATCGACAACATGGCCGACCGCTCCCCCGAGGGCCGGCTCGAGGTCGCCGGCGGTGTCCTGCGCTACATGCACGACTGCAACTGGAAGATGTTCATCGAGAACCTCAACGACACGATGCACCCCATGGTGGCGCACCGGTCTTCCGCTGGCACGGCCCGCGATGTCTGGCAGGCCATGGATATGCCGGAAGGCACGCCCAAGCCCATGGTGGTGGAACAGTTCGAGCCTTTCGTATCCAGCTACCGCTTCTTCGACGACATGGGCGTGAAGATCTACCCGAACGGGCACAGCTACAGCGGCGTGCACTTCTCCATTCATTCCGCCTACTCCCGCATTCCCGGCTATTTCGAGGCGCTCGAAGCGGCCTGCGGCGAGGAACGCGCGAAGGAGATCCTGTCGATCAATCGGCACAACACCGTCTACTACCCCAGCCTCACCATCAAGGGCGCCATCCAGGCCATTCGCGTCGCCCGCCCCCTGGCAGCAAACCGGACGCTTATTGAGAGCTGGACGTTCCGCCTGGCCGGCGCCGGGGATGAGTTGCTCAAGCGCACGCTTACCTACAGCCGGCTGATCAATGCGCCGACTTCCGTGGTGGGCCACGATGACCTGCATTGCTACCGCTCCATCCAGCAGGGGCTCGCCAGTACCGGCAACGACTGGATCAGCCTGCACCGCGACCACGACGCCGCCCTTGAGCGCGACATCGCCGGCGAGTACAACGGTACCAGCGAGATCTCCATGCGCGGCCAGTTCCGCGCCTGGCGTGAGCGGATGCTCGAATCCATGACCGGCGCCAATTCACCGTGAAGCACCCTGACCGCGCCGACATGCGCGCCCTGATCTACCGGGAAGCCCAATTCATCGACCAGGGCAGGCTCGATGCCTGGTACGACCTCTTTACCGACGACGCCCTGTACTGGATGCCATTGCGGCACGGCCAGCGGGAAGAGGATGTGCACAACAGCCTCTTCTTCGAGGACAAGCTGATGCTCAAGGTGCGCATCGAACGGCTGAAGGACCCGAACTCATTCTCCCAGTCGCCCAAGAGCCACTGCCAGCACGTGCTGCAGCGCCCCGAGATCGATGGATTCGACGTGGAGGCCGGCCGATTCGCAACCCGCACGCCTTTCCTGTATGTCGAAAGCCAACTCGACGACCAGTTCGTGCTGGCTGGCGTCGCCTGCCACGAACTCGTCGGGGCGGGCCACACGCTGCGCATTCGCCGCAAGCGCGTCGAACTGTTGAATCGTGAGGCGGCGCTGCCGTCGATCCAGTTGTTTCCCTGACCATGTCAACGAGCCCGGCAGGCGCCTACGCCACCGTTTACCAGGCGTTTCGGCAAACCGTGCGCGCCCACGGCGGCCGCGACATGCTGTGCATCGCCGCCGCCACGGCCGGGCGTTACGGGCAGAGCCCCCGGGCGATCGCCTACCGCGACGCCGAGGACCGGGTCCGATCGCTCATCGCCGCCTACCGGGAACTGGGTCTCAAACCCCGCACGCGCGTCGCGCTCGGGCTGGACAACCGCCCGGAGTTCTTCTATCACTGGCTGGCCCTGAACGCGCTCGGCGCGAGTGCCGCGCCGCTGAACCCCCATTGGCGGTCCGCGGAACTGGAATACGTGCTCGCCCACAGCGAGGCCCGGTTCGCGATCGTCCTGCCCGACCGCATCGGGAAGGTTCGGTTGGCGGCGCCGGAAGATTGCCGGACTTTGGCGGCGAATGGCTCCTGGACCCGCCAGGGCACTGACACCTCGCCGGCGGAAACTTCGGGCGGCGGCAACGAATGCGCGCTGCTCTACACGTCGGGAACCACCGGACGGCCCAAGGGATGCCTGCTCGACAACGAATATTTCCTGTGCACCGGCGCCTGGTATGAGGACCTGGGCGGCTATTGCACCCTGAACCCCGGCGCGGACCGGCTGATCACGCCCCTGCCCGTGCACCACATGAACGCCATGGCCACATCGACCATGGCCATGCTGCTGACCGGCGGCTGCATCGTGCCGCTCGACCGATTCCATCCGCGAACCTGGTGGACGAGCGTCAGGGAATCCGGCGCCACGATCATGCATTATCTGGGCGTGATGCCTGCCATGCTCATGAACCTGCCGCGTTCCGCGAACGACCGTACCCACCGGATCCGCTTCGGTTTCGGCGCGGGCTTGAGCGGCGAACTGCACGCCGCGTTCGAGGAGCGGTTCGGGATACCCCTCATCGAAGCCTGGGCCATGACGGAAACGGGGTGCAGCGTGGCCGTGGCGGCCCAGCGGGAGCCGCGCAAACTGGGCACAGGCTGCCTCGGCCGGCCGGCGCCGCACATCGACTACCGCATCGTGGACGGTGAGGGCAAAGATCTCCCGCCCGGCAAACCCGGCGAACTGCTGGTGCGCCGTGCCGGAGACAGGCCGCGCCAGGGTCTGTTCAGAGGCTATCTGAAAGACGAGGCCGCCACCGAGGCCGCCTGGGCCGGCGGCTATTTTCATACCGGGGACCTGGTCTTCCTCGACGCCGACGGCCTGCTGCACTTCGTGGACCGCAAGAAGAACGTGATCCGCCGCAGCGGGGAGAATATCTCCGCGGTGGAGGTCGAGGAGACGCTGATCGAACACCCCCAGGTGATCGCCGCGGGCGCCACCGCCGTGCCGGACGAGGTGCGTGGCGACGAGGTGTTCGCCTGCGTGGTGATGGACGGCAAAGCGGGTCAATGGCCGGGCGCCGCTCAGGCCATCGTCCGCCACTGCCTTCGGCGCCTGGCCTACTTCAAGGCGCCCGGCTATGTGGCGCGCTGCGACGAACTACCGCTGACGGCCACCGGGAAAATCCAACGCGCCGCGCTCAAGGACCTCGCAACACGGCGCCTTGCCGCCGGTGAGTACATCGACACCCGGGCGATGAAGACGGCCCATGGCTGAATCCCGTACCGTTCCAGGGCGAGCGCCTGCCGCGGTCATGCGGTCAAGGCCGCCCAAGCACGCGGCGGCGCCGCTTCGCAACCGATGCATGCGCCGGAGCACGGGCGTTGGAGACGGCCGATGACTGAAGCGCACCGGGTACAATCCCAGGCGCCCTATACCGGCGTTGCAGTGACCATGCCGGTCACCGTCGACTACAGCCGCTACTCCGTACGCAGCGCGCACTGGTTTCTGGCCCGGGTGCTGCGCGAGTTGCTCGACGACAGCGGCCTGAACAAGGACGAGGTGGATGGACTGTGCGTTTCCAGCTTTCAACTCGTGCCGGATACCGCGGTCGGCCTTACCCAGCACCTCGGCGTCTCGCCGCGCTGGCTGGACCATATCCCGATGGGCGGCGCCTGCGGGGTGGTTGCCCTGCGCCGCGCCGCGCGCGCCGTCCAGTGCGGCGATGCCGACGTGGTGGCCTGCCTGGCCGGGGACACCAACCACGTCGACACCTTCCGCAAGATGCTCGGCAGCTTCAGCCAGTTCGCCCAGGATGCGGTCTATCCCTATGGGTCCGGCGGCCCAAACGCGAACTTCGCCTTTCTCACCGCGCACTACATGCGCGAATACGGCGCGAGGCGCGAAGATTTCGGCAAGCTCTGCGTCGCCCAGCGCCACAATGCCCTGGCCAATCCCCACGCGCTCTTCAAGAAGCCGCTGACCATGGAGGAGTACCTGAACGCCCGGGTCATCACGGCGCCGCTGCACCTGTTCGACTGCGTGATGCCCTGCGCCGGCGGCGAGGGCTTTCTGGTCACCGCCATCGAGCGGGCCGAGGCGCTCGGGCTCCCGTACGCGCAGGTGCTGTCCACCATCGAGAGGCACAACGCCTGGCCGGACGATCCGATCCAGATGCGCGGCGGCTGGGCGATGGATGCGGACTCGCTGTACGCCAACGCAGGCAAGCAACCGTCCGATATCGACTTCCTGTGCACCTACGACGACTACCCCGTCATCAACGCCCTGCAACTGGAGAACCTGCGCTTCTGCGCAGCCGGAGAGGCCCCACGCTTCATTCGCGAACATGAATTCACCTTCAACGGCAACTTTCCGTTGAATCCGTCCGGCGGCCAGTTGTCCGTCGGCCAGGCCGGCGCGGCGGGCGGCTACCTCGGGCTGGTGGAAGCCGTGCGGCAGCTTACCGGCACCGCTCCCGGCCACCAGATCGACGGCGCCGGTGTGGGCCTGGTGAGCGGTTTCGGCATGATCAACTACGACCGCGGCCTGTGCAGCGCCGCTGCGATACTGGCGGGCGGCGCCGAATCATGACCGAGCCACTGCGCCGTCCCAAACGCAAGAATCCCATCCTGCGCACGCGGCTGCCGGTGGTGCCGCCCTGGACACGCAGCCGGATAGCGCTCGGCATGACGGCGGCGGCGGCGCGGGGCAGTTTCGAATTGCAGCGGTGTTGCGAATGCGGCCGCATCCAGTATCCGCCCCGGGAAATGTGCAGCGGCTGCCTCTCCGTCGCTCTGAACTGGGCGCCGGTGGACGGCGCCGGCGAACTCATCTCCGAGACCACCCTCAACCACAGCCACGACCTGTTCTTCCGCGAACGCCTGCCCTGGCGGCTGGGACTGGTGAAACTGGCCTGTGGGCCGAGCGTCATGACCCACCTGCACGGCGACGTGCCCCCGCCGCCCTGTACGGTACGGGTGGATGCCCGGCTGGACCGCTCCGGCCGGGGTGTATTGATCGCCTTTCCGGACAAGGAGGCGCCGAACATGGCAGACGACAAGCAGTTGCGGGAAATGACCTGCGATCCCAAGTTCCGCAAGGTGCTGATCACCGACGGCAAGTCGGCGGTGGGCCAGGCCATGGTGAAAGCCATCGCGGATGCTGGCGCGAGCCTCGTCTGGGTGGGCTTTGCGGAGCCCTGGAAGCAACCCCCCGGCTTCCAGGAGCTGGAATCCATTCCCGAAGTCACCCTGGTTCCCCTGGACCTCACCGATGCCCGCGCCGTGCGCGAGGCGGGCGGCTCCCTCGGCGGCCGGGTGGATATCCTGATCAACACCGCCGAGGCGCATCGCACCCACGGCGTCGCATCGCGCTACGGCACGGATGTCGCGCGGCTGGAAATGGATGTCAACTACTTCGGCCTCCTGCGTCTCGCCCAGGAGTTCGGCCCGGCCATGCAGTTCCGGGGCGCCGACGGCCAGAACAGCGCTGTGGCCTGGGTGAACATCCTGTCGATCTTCGCCCTGTCCAACTTTCCGCCGCACGGCACCTATTCCGCCTCGAAGGCGGCGGCATTCAGCCTCACCCAATGCATGCGCGCGGAGTTCAAACCGAACGCGGTCCGCGTCGTCAATGTCTTTCCCGGCCCTGTCGACGACGAGTGGAACCAGCTCATTCCGCCGCCGAAACTGGCTCCCGAGCGGCTTGCCCGCGATGTGGTCGCAGCGCTCGGGGACGGCGTGGAAGACGTCTATCCCGGCGATGTGGCGAAGGAGTGGTTCACCCGTTACCGGGAAGATCCCAAGGTACTCGAGCGGGAGCTATGCGAATGACCGGCGAACGCACCGTCTGGGTCACCGGCGGCAGTTCCGGTATCGGCGCGGATCTATGCCGGCGCCTGCTCGACGACGGCGCCGTCGTGGTCAGTTTCGCCCGGCGCGAGCCGCCATTCGAGCATCCGGACCTGCACGCGGTGGCCGTGGACCTGACAGACGCCGCCGCCGCGCGTGCGGCCGCGGAACAGGCCGCGGCGGCCTGGCCGGCTACCCGCCTGGTGCACAACGCCGGCGCAATCCGGGAGAAACCGCTGCCCGAAGTGACCGGGGACGACCTGGACAAGCTCACCCAACTCCACATCGGTACGGCCGTCGCCCTGGTACAGGCCCTGTTGCCGCACATGCGCCGGAAACGGCACGGGCGCATCGTGCTCATGTCCACACGCGCAGTGGTCGGCTTGCAGAAACGTACCGTCTACTCAGCCACCAAGGCCGGGCTGATCGGCATGGGCCGCACCTGGGCGCTGGAACTGGCCGCGGAGGGCATCACCGTGAACATGATCGCCCCGGGGCCGATCGAGGACACGGAAATGTTCCACGATGCGATACCCAAAGACAGCGACCTCAGCCGCACCGTAGCTGGCCGGGTACCGGTGGGACGGTTGGGAACGCCCTCGGATGTCTCACGCGCGGTGCTGTTCTTCCTCAATGACGCAGCCGGATTCGTGACCGGGCAGACGCTGTTCGTCTGCGGCGGCACGTCGCTCGGCGGCATGAGCTTCACCTGATCCCGAAGGAGCCAAGATGAACTCCGATCTACTCACCCGACTCGTGGGTTCCATCGCCGGCGGCGGCTTGACCGTGGTCGATCTTACCCAGACCCTCGACCCCGATTTCCCGCAGATCAGCCTCCCCCCTGAAATGGGCCAGTGCTGGCCGTTCCGCATCGAAGAGGTCTCCCGCTACGACGACCGCGGCCCGGGCTGGTATTGGAACAACATCTCCTGCGGCGAGCACACCGGCACCCACTTCGATGCGCCCATCCACTGGATCTCCGGCCGCAACCTGCCGAACAACGCCACCGACACCGTTCCGGTAAAGCACATGATCGCTCCCGCGTGCGTCCTCGACTGTTCCGAACAATCCAGGGAGGACCCCGACTTTCTGCTCACCGTGGACTTCATCCGTGAGTGGGAAGGCGAACACGGCCGGATTCCCGCCGGCAGTTGGGTACTCATGCGCACGGACTGGTCGAAGATCGCCGATCCGGCAGCCTTCCAGAACTTCGACGAGGAAGGCCAGCACACCCCCGGCCCCGACCCGGATGCCGTGCGCCTGCTCGTCGATGAACGGAACGTGCTCGGCTTCGGCTCGGAAGCCATCGGCACGGACGCCGGGCAGGGTCAGCACCTCAATCCCCCCTACCCCTGCCACTACTACATGCACGGCGCCGGCAAGTACGGCCTTCAATGCCTCGCCAATCTCGACCTGCTGCCGCCCACCGGCAGCGTGATCCTGGCCGCCCCATTGAAAATCCGGCGCGGCTCCGGCAGCCCGTTGCGGGTGCTCGCACTCGTATTCGGAAAGGCAGGCTGAATGAATGGGGTCAGTGTGCGAGGGGTGCCCCTCGCGCTCCCCGGCTGAGCCTTTGTATGCGAGGGGTGCCCCCTCGCGCTCCCGGGCTGAGGGCTCTTTTTCTGCGAGGGGTGCCCCCTCGCGCTCCCCGGCTGAGGGCTCCGTTGCCGGCTTTTGACGTATGCTGGATACGTCCGCGAGCCGACGCCGCGCATCTGGACGCTTGTGGACGCGCTGACCGCTCATTTTCACGTGGTTGGACCACTACGCGTTTCAGAGGCCCTCGTTCACTTGCGCCGCAACAGCGACCTCGGACTCACGGGATTGCCGTCGCGCCGGATCTCGAAATGCAGCATGCGCATCTTGGACGAGCCCTGGCCGATGCGGGCGATGCGTTCGCCGCCGTCGAGCCGTTGGCCCTCGCGCACCGTAAAGGGCTGATTGAGGCTGTAGGCGGACAGATAGCTGTCGTTGTGCTTGACGATCACCAGGCGTTCATAGCCGCCGAGTCCCGAACCCGCGTAGACGACCTCCCCCATGGCCGTTGCGCCGACCGGTGCGCCGGGCGTCATTTCGAAGTCGAGGCCCTTGCTGGTCCCGCCGAATTCGCGCACGACCGGGCTCGATGCGGGCCACTGCCAGACGAGCGCCGATGACGGGGTTTGCCGGGCCGGCTTCCTGGGGGGCGCCGTGGAAGTTCTCGACCCCGTTTGCGGACTGGACGTGACGGTTGGCTGCCGGGTTCCGGCGACGGCCCGTCCCTTCAGGCGCAGTCTCTGGCCGGGATAGATGGTGTAAGGCGACCTGATGCCGTTGTTTCTCGCCAGCGAATTCATATCCAGGCCGAATCGCCAGGCAATGGAATACAGCGTGTCACCGCGCTTTACCACGTAGATGCCGGAACGGGGGATACCGGCGGTGCGCGGCACCGGCATGGATGCGCGCTCCGACGATGGCCCACGTTCGACAATGACGGGACGTCCCGGCGATGCACACCCCGCCCAGGTAAAAACAAGCAGCAGCACAAGTAATCCGCGCAGCGCCATGGTCAGCCGAGTGCGCGTCAGCGGCATCACGATGACTGATATCGAACCCTGGCGAGCAACCACAAAGCCACCGCGCCCGCGACCATCATGGCAAGGGTGAACCCGATCCGGGCCGGCGAGCCGGCCGTTTCGCTCCAGGTCCCCGGAGACAGCAGGGCGCCCCCCGCCTGCCAGGGCCACAGTTTGACCAGCGCTCCCGCCATGAACCCCGTCAGGAAACCCAGCACCGGCTCGAAGAAACGATCCATCAGGTATCTGAGGAGTCTGGCGAACAGGGCGACGCCGGTCACCGTGCCGAGCCCGAACACCGCCAGCACCGCCAGGTTCAACGACGCCGCGGCCGCGAGCACGTCGGCGTACAGGCCCAGCACCACCAACAGGAAACTCCCGGAAACCGCCGGCAACAGCCAGGCGCATACGGCCAGCGCGCCGCCGATGAAATAGGCTGGATAGGATGGCTCGGCCCCCATCGGTTCGAGGGCATTGGTAGCCGCGCCGAGCAGCAGACCCAGGACGCCCAGGGTCAACAGCATGATCGGCGGGCGGGCGCGGCCGATGTCGAACACCGAGAACAGCACCAGTCCGAAAAAGAATCCCCAGACCAGCGTGGGAGCCGCCTCGATGGCAGCGAAGATCAGGCGGGCGAACAGCAGGACGCTCAACAGCATGCCGCAGCCGAGGCAGAGCAGAAAGCCCAGGTTGTGGTGCCGCCAGAACCGCGTGGGATCGGTGACGAGCCATGGCAGGGTGGTCGGCGAGAAGGCGGCGAGACTGGCGATGAGCTCCCTGTAGATACCGGTCACGAAAGCAATGGTGCCCCCGGACACGCCCGGCACGACTTCCGCAACTCCCATGGCGGCGCCGCGCAGGAGAACACCCATCCAGGCGACAGCGTTGCGCCGGCTGGAGGCGTCGTCATCGGTCACGAACCCTGCACCCCTTTCAGGAGCGGTACGAAACGCACCTGTTTGACGACGTCTTCCTCGATCCCATCGGCGTTGCGGTCGATAACCCGGAGTTGCTGGACATCGCCCCCGCCGACGGGCAAGACCATCCGGCCCCCTTCGTCAAGCTGCTCAAGCAGTGCCCGGGGTATGCCCCGGGGCGCCGCCGTTACCAGGATGCCGTCAAACGGCGCCTGCTCCGACCAGCCGAGATAGCCGTCGCCGACTTTGGTGACCACGTTGTTGAGCGATAGCGCATCGAACCGTTCCCGCGCACGGCCGGCCAGGGCTTCGATGCGCTCGATCGTGAATACCCGGCGGCAGAGGCCGGCGAGGATGGCCGCCTGATAACCCGAACCGGTGCCGACCTCCAGAATTCGGGGCCGGTGCGCATTCAGGAGCGTGGCCGTCATGAGCGCCACAATCAGGGGTTGCGAGATGGTCTGCCCGTGGCCGATCGGCAAGGCAGTATCTTCATAGGCCCGGTGCGCCAGCGCTTCTTCGATGAAAATGTGGCGGGGCGTCGCGGAAAACGCATCGAGAACGTCCGGATGCGTGATGCCCTGCTCCTCCAGGCGCGTCACCAGGCGCTCCCGGGTTCGCTGCGAGGTCATGCCGATGCCGATGGGGTCAAAGCGGTTCACGTCTGGTTCGTGTCCTCAGGCGTTCGTCCTGCGAGGATGGGCCCGGAGGATCCCGATTCGAACCTCCGCACGCTCATGCGGGTTACCTCTCAAGATCAGGCGCCGTTGCGGGCGACTCCATCGAGTTCACTGGAGCCACCTCCTCAGCAACGATGTAGAACGTCTCGCCTTCGCGGATCATGCCGAGGTCGGCCCGCGCCCGCGCCTCGACGGCGGCGTGTCCCTTTTTCAGCGCCAGCACCTCGGCGGCAAGCAGCCGGTTGCGCTGCCGCTGCAATTCGGCCCGGCGCTGCTGCTGCTCCAGCCGCTCGTTCAGGGCTTGTGCCGCGAAGTAGCCGTCATCGCTGAACCAGGCCCGGTATTGCAGGCCCGCAATCAGAAGGATGAGCATGACAATGAGCAGCTTCACGCGCCGGAGCCTTCAGCCGGCGAGCGCGAGGGGCTTGCCCCTCGCAGGAAATCGAATTCCGCCCGCCCCCGATAAAGCGCCCCGGGCCCCAGTGCCTCCTCGATACGCAGCAGTTGGTTGTATTTCGCAACCCGGTCCGAGCGGCACAGGGAACCGGTCTTGATCTGGCCGGCCGCCGCACCCACCGCAAGATCGGCGATGGTGGTGTCTTCGGTTTCCCCCGAACGGTGGGAGACGACCACCGTATAGCCCGCCTCCCGCGCCATGGCGATGGCGTCCAGGGTTTCCGAGAGGGTGCCGATCTGGTTGAGCTTGACGAGTATCGAGTTGGCGACGCCCGCGTCGATGCCTCGCCTGAGAATGCGCGTATTGGTGACGAACAGGTCATCCCCGACGAGTTGCACTCGTTTGCCCAGACGCTGCGTCAGCAGGCGCCAACCCGCCCAGTCACCCTCGTCCATGCCGTCCTCGATGGAGACGATGGGTTGGCCGTGGGCAAGCCCGGCCAGGTATTCGGTAAACCCGGCGCTGTCGTAGGTTGCGCCCTCGCCGGCCAGTACGTATTCGCCACCATCGAAGAACTCGGAAGCCGCGCAGTCGAGCGCCAGCGTCACGTCCTCGCCCAGCCGATAACCGGCCTCGGCCACCGCATGGGCAATGACCTCCAGCGCCTCTTCGTTCGAAGCCAGGTTGGGCGCGAACCCGCCCTCATCCCCCACTGCTGTCGTCAGCCCCCGGCGGCTCAGTACCCGCTTGAGCCGGTGAAAGATCTCCACGCCGCAGCGCAGCGCTTCGCTGAAACTCGTCTGGGAGACGGGTTGAATCATGAACTCCTGGATATCGAGATTGTTGTCCGCGTGCACACCGCCGTTCAGGATGTTCATCATCGGCACCGGCAGCCGCATGGGCGGGCCGCCGGCCAGTTCGTTGATGTACTCGTAGAGCGCCAGCTTCCGGTCCGCCGCGCCGGCTTTCGCTGCCGCCAGCGACACCGCGAGCGAGGCATTGGCGCCGAGTTTCGACTTGTTGCCGGTCCCGTCGAGTTCCAGCATCCGCGCATCGACCGCGCGCTGCTCCGTAGCTTCCATGCCTTGCACGGCCGGCGCGACGAGGTCTCTCACCCCTTCCACCGCCTTGACGACACTCTTGCCGACGAAGCGGCTCGGGTCACCGTCGCGCAACTCCAGTGCTTCCCTGGACCCCGTGGACGCTCCCGACGGCGCGATGGCGCGGCCCAGGTTTCCGGCAGCGGTAAGCACATCGGCCTCGACGGTCGGGTTGCCCCGGGAATCGAGGACCTGACGCGCCCGAACCGCGGCGATCCCGCTCATGATCAACCGCCTCCGCGCGCGTCTGCCGCGGTTCCGGCGCCTTTGCGACCGCCTGCGGATTTCCCGACGGCAGGAGACGGCTCGGCGCACGCTCCGACCCTGTCCTCAAGAAACGGGCGCGCCTTGACGACTTCGTCGAGGGCCTTGAGTTCAGCAAGCAACTCCGGCATCAACCCCAGCGGCCAGGAGTTCGGCCCGTCGGACCTGGCGTTGTCGGGGTCCGGATGGGTCTCCATGAAGATGCCCGCGACGCCGGCGGCCACCGCCGCCCGGGCCAGTAGCGGAACCATTTCGCGCTGGCCGCCGGAGGCATGGCCTCTTCCTCCGGGAAGCTGTGCCGAATGCGTGGCATCGAAGACCACCGGGCAGCCCGTCGCGCGCATGATCGCCAGCGAACGCATGTCGGAAACCAGGTTGTTGTAACCGAAACTCACGCCCCGCTCGCACACCAGTATCTGTTCGTTGCCGGCGGCGCGGGCTTTCGCGACCACCTGCAGCATGTCCGCCGGCGCCAGGAACTGGCCTTTCTTGATGTTCACCGGCTTGCCGAGCGCACACACCCGCTGGATGAAGTCGGTCTGACGGCACAGGAATGCCGGCGTCTGCAGCACCGATACCACCTCCGCCACCCGTTCCAGGGGCGTGTCTTCGTGCACATCGGTCAGCACCGGCACACCGACTTCGCGCTGCACTTTCTCCAGTATGCGCAGCCCCTCGTCGAGTCCGAGGCCCCGAAAGCTCCGGTGCGAGGAGCGGTTGGCCTTGTCGAACGAACTCTTGTAGATGAACGGGACGCCCAACCCGCCGGCGATGTCCTTGAGCGCCTGCGCAGAGGACAGGGCCAGGGCTTCGCTCTCCACGACACAGGGGCCCGCAATAAGAAACAGGGACTCAAAAGACCCCACCTCGAACCCGCACAGACGCATCAGCCTGTTCCGTCTTTCAGCAGTACCGGACCGACCAGGGATTTTTCTATGGCCGCGGCGATGAACCCGTTGAAAAGCGGGTGCCCGCCGCGGGGCGAGGAGGTGAATTCGGGGTGGAACTGGCAGGCAATGAACCAGGGATGGTTTTCGATCTCGATCATCTCCACGAGTTCATCGTCCTCGGACCGGCCCGCCACGCGCATGCCCCGTTCTTCGAATCGTTGCAGGTAATGGTTGTTTACTTCGTAACGATGGCGGTGCCGTTCATGGACCGTCCCTCGCCCATACGTGCGCCGGGCCAGGGAACCTTCCACGAGCACGCAGACCTGTTCGCCGAGGCGCATGGTGCCGCCGAGATCTTCCTCGCCGGTACGCAGTTCGACCTGGCCCTCCCGGTCGGTCCATTCGGTAATCAGGCCGATCACCGGGTGCGATGTGGCGATGTCGATTTCCGTGGAGTGGGCATCGTTCAGCCCGCAGACATTGCGCGCGAAGTCGATGATGGCGGCATGCAGGCCGTAGCAGATACCGAGATAGGGCACGCCGTGCGCGCGGGCGTAGCCGGCGGCCAGAATCTTGCCTTCGAATCCCCGTTGTCCGAATCCGCCGGGAACCAGAACGGCGCTGACCTCATCGAGACGCCCGGCGCCCTCGCGCTCCAGTTCCTCCGCATCGATAAAGTCGATGTTCACGCGGGTACGCGACTGAATGCCCGCATGACGCACCGCCTCGATCAGCGACTTGTAGGCATCGAGCAGTTCGAGGTACTTGCCGACTATGGCGATCCGCACTTCCCGAACGGGATGCAGCTCCGCATCGACTACCGCCCGCCAGCTCGACAGGTCGGCGGCATCGCAGGCGAGGCCCATCTTTTCGACCAGGTAGTCGTCGACACCCTGCTCCTTGAGAGCGGACGGTACCTGGTAGATCGTCTCGGCGTTGACGATGGATACAACCGCCCGCGCCTCGACATTGGTGAACAGCGCGATCTTGCGCCGGGCGTCCTCCGGCAGTTCCTGGTCCGAGCGGCACACCAGGATGTCGGGTTGCAAGCCGATGGACCGCAGTTCCTTCACCGAATGCTGGGTCGGTTTTGTCTTGATCTCCCCCGCCGCGCTGAGATAGGGCACCAGGGTCAGGTGGATGATGAGCGCCCGGTTCGAGCCGACCTCGAGCCGGAACTGCCGGATCGCCTCCAGGAAGGGCTGCGATTCGATGTCTCCGACCGTGCCGCCGGTCTCCACGATGACCACATCGACACCATCGCCCACGAGTTGGATGCGCCGCTTGATCTCATCGGTGATGTGGGGAATGACCTGGACGGTGCCGCCCAGGTAATCGCCGCGGCGTTCCCGGCGGATCACCTCGGCGTAAATGCTGCCCGTGGTGAAGTTGTTCAGACGGGACATGCGAACGCCGGTAAAGCGTTCGTAGTGGCCGAGGTCCAGGTCGGTCTCGGCGCCGTCCGCGGTGACGAATACTTCCCCGTGCTGAAACGGGTTCATCGTCCCGGGATCGACGTTGATGTACGGATCCATCTTCAGGACGTTGATGTTCAGGCCGCGTGCATCCAGCACGGAAGCGAGAGATGCGGTGAGAATGCCCTTTCCCAGGGAAGAGACGACGCCGCCAGTAACAAAAACGAATCGCGTCATGGGCTCCATCTGCAATCGGCGGGGGCTCATGGACCCGGCCGGTCAGCCACCTTTACGAACGGATGCGAGACGGAGTCGTCGATCTCGACACGATTCGGCCGGTGGCCAAGATGGGATTGCAAGATAGCAAAACCCGCCCGGAAGGACAAATGACCAACTACTGAAAGGTGTTAGCCCGTGGAACTACCCTTAGCCTGGCGGGCCGAAGTTGAGTTTGGCTGGCGCCGGGTGGGCACACGGCGCGATCATCGCGGCCCTTGGCGCTAGTGACCCAGGACACTAGACAGGTTGCCAGGCGACACGCCAGCGCGGGTCCCGGTCGGGGGAGTCGGCGGTGGCGATACCGGGGATGGCAAGCAGGGCGTCTTCGGAATAGATCAGGGGCCAGGTGCGCTGCCGCCAGGGCGGGATTCCCGCTTCGTGGAGGAGTTTTTTGACGGAGTGCGTCCTGCCGCGGCAACGCAGGCGTTCGCCGCCGCCGCGGAACCTGACTTCCAGCGGGCCGGTGGCATGGAATCCCGTGGCGCACGGCTCGGCCGCCAGGTTTCCGTGCGGCAACGCCAGCACGCCGGGCAGGTCGAGGCGATAACTTGAACGGAGCTTGAAATCCGGCCCGGTATAGATCGCGTTTGGCCCATGACGCCGCAGCACGCCGTGCCGCAGGAACAATCGGGGGTGCGCGTCCGGCGGCGCATCGAATTGGCGGATGAATTCAGCGAGTGCGTTATCGCTTGCCGAGAACTCGCCCAGACCGCTCAACCACAGGCGCAACACCGCCACCCGGAGATCCGCCGGAAACGCCGGCAGGGCGAGTTCCCGGTCACGATTGACCCCGGTCGAGGCGGGCGATACGCGGGCCATGGCTGCCATTACACCGGCATCGGTCGAATCGCTGTCGGCCAGGTGCTTCAGCAGCGCATCCCGGGCAAGCTGCTTTGCCGCACTCGCAGCCATGGTCTTCGCCACGCCCGGCCAGCGGCCGGCGAGCCTCGGGAGAATCTCCTGGCGCAGGTAGTTCCGGTCGAACTCCACCTGGGCATTGGTCGGGTCCTCAATCCAGTCCAGTCCGGCCTCCCGGGCATGGCTCAACAGGTCTTCCCTGGGTGTCGCGAGCCACGGCCGCAGGATGCGGGCGCCGCATTGGAGCCGCCGGGTGCGCGGCATGCCGAGCGGTGCGCGACCCTGGACAAGGCGCAACAGAACGGTCTCCGCCTGGTCGTCCCGGTGGTGGCCCAGCAACAACAGGTCATCGATATCGAGCACGTCTTCGAATATCGCGTAGCGCGCCGCACGCGCGGCTGCCTCGCCGCCGTCCCCCAGGTCGGCCCGGCGGCTCACCAAACGGGCGCCCAGCCGCCGGCAGAATTCGGCACAGCGGCTTTCCCAACGGGCGGCGTCGGGGTGCAGACCGTGTTCGACGTGCACGGCGGTGGCATCGGCGTCCACGGTTCGGCTGACATGGAGCAAGACAGTGGAGTCCAGGCCGCCGGAGAAGCCGACGAACAGCCGCCGATACGGAAACTCCGCAAGCTGTTGCCGCAACGGTTCCTCAAGACTGGGGGCCGGGGCATTCAACGTCGTCGATCGGCTGAAAACCGCTTATCGCGAATAGTGGAAAGCAACACGCTCGGCGCCGAATTCGGATTTCAAATGCGCAAGCAGTTCGTCACTCCCCCGCACCCGCCAACCGCGACCGAGGCGGACCTGCCCCTCGGCCCCTGCTGACCGATAGCAGACGCTGACCGGACAACCACCGTTGTCGCTGACGTACGGCGCAAGCGCCGACTTCAGGCGTCCGGCTGCACCCGGGGCGCTATCGCCGTCGCGAAGGTGGATGCGCAACCCGTCCGAGAATCGATCCCGCGCTTCCTCGATGGTCAGGGCGCGTTCGGCACGCAGCTTGTGCCCGCCGCTGAAATCATCCTTCTGCACCTCGCCCTCCAGGATGACGAGCCGGTCTTTCTCCAGCTTGTTCCTGTCACGTTCATAGACCTCGGCGAAGAACGAGGCTTCCATGCGGCCCGACCGGTCGTCGATTACGGCGAATCCCATGGTATCGCCGCCGCGGCCGCGCCGGGTGCGGAGGCTCACCACCATGCCACCCACGACCTGCCTGGCCCTGCCTGCCCGCAACGCGTCAATTCCGGTACAGAATTGGCTCAGTTCGCCCAGATGCGACTCGATCGGATGGCCCGTCAGATAGAATCCCAGGGTCTGCTTCTCCCCCTCCAGGCGTTCCTCCGCCGACCATGGGCGCACGCGGGCCGCCGCCGGGGCCGCCGCCGGGGCCGGCGCCGCGGCGGCATCGATACCGCCGAACATGTCCACCATTCCCGACGCAGCGTCGCGCGCCGCCTGGTCCGCACCCTGCAGGGCCTGATCCACCTCGCCCCAGAGCCGCGCGCGCACCGCTCCCGGGGATTCTTCGGCGTGCGCGAAGTCGTCGAATGCGCCGCATCGGACCAGCGCTTCCACCACCCGGCGGTTCGCCTTCTTGACATCGACCCGCACACAGAACTCGGCGAGGTCCCTGAACGGGCCTGCACCCCGCGCCGCCACGATGGCTTCCACCGGGCCCTCGCCAACCCCACGCACGGCGCCGAGCCCGTAAACCACGCCGCCGTCGGCCACGCTGAAACGGTACCGGCTCAAATTGACGTTCGGGGGCTCAAGGGACAGCCCCATGCTCCGCACCTCCTCGACCAGGGTCACCACCTTCTCGATGCCGTGCATGTCCGCCGACAGGGTTGCAGCCATGAACTGGGCCGGATAATTCGCCTTCAGCCAGGCGGTCTGGTAGGAAACCAGCGCATAGCCCGCCGAATGCGACTTGTTGAACGCGTAACCGGCGAACTTCTCCATCTGGTTGAACAGGTCGTTTGCGAGCGTCGCGTCCACTCCGTTGCCGACGGCGCCCTCCTCGAACTGGCGGCGGACCTTCACCATCTCCTCCGGCTTTTTCTTCCCCATGGCCCTGCGCAGCAGGTCCGCCTCCCCGAGCGTGAAACCCGCGAGCACCCGGGCGATTTCCATCACCTGTTCCTGATAGAGCATGACCCCGAACGTGCTCTTCAACACCGGCTCCAGATCCGGATGCGGATAGGTCACCCTCGCCTTTCCATGTTTGCGGTCGATGTAGTCGTCCACCGCGCCGGATTGCAGCGGCCCGGGTCGAAACAGGGCGATCGATGCGATGATGTCGTCGATGTTGTCCGGTTTGAGACGCCGGATGAGCTCCTTCATGCCCCGGGATTCGAGTTGGAAGACCCCGGTGGTCGCCGCTTCCCTCAACAGGCGGTAGGTGGCCGGATCGTCGAGCTGAATGTTCTCGATGCGCAGCGCTTCTTCGCCGTTCTGCTCCGCGTTGACGGTCTTTGCGGTCCAGTCGATGATCGTCAGCGTCTTGAGGCCCAGGAAATCGAACTTCACGAGCCCGGCACGCTCCACGTCGTCCTTGTCGAACTGGGAGACGAGGCCGCTGCCCAGTTCATCCGCGCTTACCGGCACAAAGCCCTCGAGCCGGTCCGGCGCGATGACCACACCGCCCGCGTGGCGGCCCTCGTTGCGCACGATCCCCTCGAGCTTGTAGGCCATGTCCATGATCTCGCCGGCTTCCTCGTCCTCCTCGACGAATGTCTTCAGGTCGGCGCTCTCGCGCATGGCCTTCTCGAGCGTCATGCCGACCTCGAATGGAATCAGCCTGGAGAGCTTGTCCCCCAGCCCATAAGGTTTCCCCTGAGCGCGTGCCACATCCCGCACCACCGCCTTGGCCGCCATCGTGCCGAAGGTGACGATCTGGCCCACCGCGTCGCGGCCATAACGTTCGGTGACATGCTCGATCACCCGGTCGCGGCCTTCCATGCAGAAGTCCACGTCGAAGTCCGGCAGGGATACCCGCTCCGGATTCAGGAAGCGCTCGAAGAGCAGGTCATGGCCGATGGGATCGAGGTCGGTGATTCTGAGCGCGTAGGCCACCAGTGACCCGGCGCCGGAACCGCGTCCCGGACCCACGGGAATGTCCTGACTCCGCGCCCAGGCGATGAATTCCATGACCACCAGAAAGTAGCCCGGGAATCCCATTTTCCGGATGACACCCAGTTCGTATTCCAGGCGCTGCCCGTAGGCCGGCTCATCCACCCCCGAGGCGCCAAGCGATCGAATTTCCTCAAGGCGTTGCGCCAGCCCTGCCCGCGCCGTCTTTGCCAGGTAGGCTTCCAGGGTATCTCCCGCGGGCACGGGGTAGGTCGGCAGGTAAGTCTCGTCCGTGTCCGGCCAAACCGTACATCGGCGGGCGATTTCCAGGGAGTTGTCGAGGGCTTCCGGCAGGTCGGCGAAGAGTTCCCTCATCTCCTCGATGGACCTGAGGTACTGGGCGGAACTGTATTGGCGCTCACGGCGCGGGTCGTCGAGGGTCCTGCCCTGATGTATGCAGACCCGGGTTTCATGCGCCTCGAAGTCGTCCGCATGCAGGAAGCACACATCGTTGGTAGCTACCACAGGCAGGTCGAACTCCGCTGCAACCTGCAGCGCATCGCGCAGGTACCTCTCCTCGTCGGGCCGGCCGGTGCGCTGCAATTCGATATAGAAACGCTCCGGGAACCGGCCGGCCCACCATTCGGCTGCCCGGCGTGCACCGGCGGAGTCGCCCCGCAGCAGGGCGCGGCCGATTTCGCCGTCCCGCCCGCCGGACAGCGCAATCAGTCCGCCCGCGCGCTCGGCAACATGCTCGCGGCTGACGATGCCCCACTTGCGGCGATCCGTGTGCGCTAGCGATGCAAGCACCAGCAGGTTGCCGTAGCCGGCGGCGCTGCACGCGAGCAGCGACAGGCGCGCCTCTCCGAATCGCATCGAATCCCCGGCGGCATGGCCCGATGCAGCTTGCGCCCCACCATTTTCGGGACAGTGGAGATCGACCCCGGCTACGGGTTTTACGCCATGGTCCGTACAGGCCCGGTGGAACTTCATGAGCCCGTAGAGATTGCTCCGGTCCGTCAAGGCCACCGCCGGCATCGACAACTCCGCCGTGCGCCGGGTGAGGTCCTGAAGACGAATCAACCCATCGGCGATGGAGTACTCGCTGTGAACGCGCAGATGGACGAAACCGGCGCCGTTCAGCTCGACCTCCCCGCCAGCGCGTGGCGAACCGGCGCGAAGCTGGTGCGGTGGGCAGCGCAAGGGCCCAACCGCGCCAGTGCGTCTAGATGCTGCCTGGTCGCATAGCCCTTGTGACATTCAAAGCCATAGCCCGGAAAAATCCCGGCCAACTCGCTCATCTCCGCGTCTCGCGCCGTCTTGGCGATAATCGAGCCGGCGCTGATCTGCGGCACGAGGTCGTCGCCACCCACGACGGCGACCGCGGGCACGGCCAGCGCCGGGGACCGGTTTCCGTCCACATAGACGATGCGCGGCCGCACCCCCAGCGCCTCGACCGCGCGCCGCATGGCAAGCAAACTGGCGCGGAGCACATTCAGCCGGTCAACCTCTTCCACTTCCGCGCGCCCGAGCGCGAAGGCAACGGCACGCTCGCGAATTTCCAGGCACAGTTCCTCCCGGCGCCTCGCGCTCAGACGCTTGGAGTCCCTGAGCCCTTCGACAGGACGCTGCCGGTCGAGGATGACCGCGCCGGCCACCAGCGGACCGGCCAGCGGACCCCGGCCCACTTCATCGACGCCCGCCGCCAGGTCGGCCTCCCAAAGAGGCCCTTCATGCACGTCGAACAGGGTCAAGTCGGCGTTGGTCATGTTCCGCGCTCCATTGCGTTCGCATTCGGCAGCAGACCAGCCACGGCGTCGGCCGCACGTTCGTCGGCATTCCTTCGCAAGCGTTCGTGCAACGCCGAAAACGCCTGCAGATGATCTGGATGGCGAGTGGATTTGTCCAGTTCCACAAGCAAATTTTCCGCAAGCGCTGCCGGTGTTGCCGCATTCTGCAGCAGTTCGGGTACCAGGGCCCGGCCCGCGAGAATGTTTGGCAGCGCAACGAATTCCGTGTGCACAAGCCGGCGCGCCAGCCACCACCCAAGCGGGCCCAGGCGGTACGTCACCACCATCGGCCGCCGCAGCAACATCGCCTCCAGCGTCCCGGTGCCGGACTTGACCAGCGCCGCATCGCACGCGGTCAACGGCAGGCGGCCACCGCCGCGATGCACCGAACAGGGAAGTTGCGGCCATTCCAGGAGCTTTTCCTCGACCGCTGCCGCAATGGACGGCCGTGGACAGGGAATGACAAAGGCGACCCCCGGAATCGACGCCCGCAGGAGATCGGCGGCCTCCAGAAAGGACCTGAGCATCAGCCCGATCTCGCCATCGCGGCTGCCCGGTAGCAGCGCGACAACCGGCCTGCCCCCGGCCAGCCCCAGGGTCCGTCGCGCGGCCCGGCGATTGGCTTCGCCGCCCCCATCGAGGTCGATGGCATCGGCGAGCGGGTGGCCGACAAACACGACCTCCAGGTCCGTGCCGGCGTAGTAAGCCGCGTCAAAGGGAAACAGCGCCAGAAGCCGGTCCGCCGACCGGCCGATGCGCTTCACCCGGCCGCTGCGCCAGGCATAGACCGACGGGCTGACGTAGTGAACGGTCGGCACGCCACGGGCTTTCAGCATGCGTTCCAGCGACAGGTTGAATACGTTGAAGTCGACGCCGACGAAGACGTCCGGCGGATCGGCCAGAAAGCGCCGGCGCAGGGCCGCGAGCAGGCCCAGAATCCGCGGTAGTTTTACCAACGGATCCCTGAAACCGTTTACCGCAAGGGTTTCCATGCTGCCCAGGGATTCGAGCCCCAGTGCGAGCATGGCTTCACCGCCGACGCCGATGAATCGCAAATCGCCGAACCGGTGGCCAAGGGCTTGCATCAATCCCGCGCCAAGCCGATCGCCCGAGGCTTCGCCAGCGACTATGCCGATCTTGGCGGTCATTGTTTCCGGCCCCCAGTTTGCCCACAGTGGCCGAACGGCCATCCTCATCGCGCCGGGCAGCGCCCGGATCGCTACTCCGGCCGGCCCGGCCGCGGCCGGACGATACCCACCTCCGAGGCCCGGATCGAAGCGACGAACCGCCCGATTTCCGCCGACTCGGGAAAGTCCGCGCGTAGCCTCTCGCAGGCCTCGTCGACCGTAAGGCCCAGCCGGAAAACCACCCGGAACGCCTCCTTGAGACCGTTGATGGTCTCGACGCTCGAGCCGCGCCTGCGCAAGCCTTCGGCGTTCATACCCACCGCACAGGCCGGATTGCCGGCGACCGTGACATAGTCCGGCACATCCTTGAGCACCAGGCTCATCGCCGCAATATGGGTGTGGGCGCCGACATAGCGGAATTGAGGCACGCCGGCATAACCACCGAAGTTGGCATGATCGCCCACGGTGCAGTGGCCGGCGACGGAAGCGTTGTTCGCCATGATGACACGGTCTCCGACCCGGCAGTCGTGACCGATGTGAACGTAGGCCATGAAGAGCCCATGGCTGCCGACGACGGTCTTTCCCCTGCCCTGGACCATGCCCCGATGCACGGTCACCCCCTCTCGAAATATATTGTTGTCGCCGATTTCGAGTGCGGTCGGCTCGCCTCCATAGGCAAAAGCCGGAGTATCCTCGCCGATCGTTGCGAACTGGAATACCCGGTTGCCGGCGCCCATCCGGGTCGGGCCCTTGACGATGGCGTGCGTGCCGATCCGGCAGCCGTCGCCGATCTCCACGCCCGGGCCGATAACGCTCCACGGCCCCACTTCGACATCGTTGCCGAGCCGGGCATCCGGGTCGACGATGGCCCGCGCGTCGATGGCGCTCACAACGTGCGCGCCACGCAGAGAATCTGCGACTCGCAGGCAAGTTCGCCCGCCACATGGGCTTTGCAGGCGAACTTCATCAGCGTCCGGCGTTCCACGAGCAACTCGCTTTCCATGTCCAGCCGGTCGCCGGGTACCACCGGCCGCTTGAAGCGGGTGTTGTCCATGCCCGCCAGGTAGAAAATGGAGCCCACCGGCCGCGTCTCCCGGGTCTCCAGGGCGAGCACCCCCGATACCTGGGCCATGGCTTCGACAATGAGCACGCCGGGCATGATCGGGTGACCGGGAAAGTGGCCGGCGAAGAACGGCTCGTTGATCGTCACGTTCTTGTAGCCCTTGACGCGCTCGCCCGGCACCAGTTCGGTGACCCGGTCGACCAGCAGGAAGGGATACCGGTGGGGCAGGTACGCTGACAGGCTGGTGATGTCGAGGGGTTCCCGGGGACCTTTGTTCATCTGATTACTCGCTCCAGCCGGGTAACGCGCTTGAAGAGATCGTCGAGGCGCTGAAAACGCAGCGCATTGCGCTTCCAGGCGCGCGTGCTGCTGTGAATGATGCCGCCCGAATAGGCGCCGGGCCTGGTGATGGAACTCGACACGTGGGTGACCCCGCTGACCGTGACGTGGTCGCAGATGTCGATGGGGCGATCACCGCCGATGCCTACCATCCCGGCCAATATGCAGTGGCGGCCGACGGTCGTGCTGCCCACCATGCCGACACACCCGCACACGAGGGTATGCGCGCCGATCCGGCAGTTGTGGCCGACCTGGACCTGGTTGTCGATCTT
Organism: Candidatus Azophilus sp.; assembly: GCA_965220425.1. Taxonomy (GTDB): domain Bacteria; phylum Pseudomonadota; class Gammaproteobacteria; order Pseudomonadales; family Azotimanducaceae; genus Azophilus. The sequence continues at coordinate 4,211,156 of OZ244830.1, forward strand.
GACGCCGTCCTCGATCACCGTATCGTCGATGGCGCCGCGGTCAATGGTCGTGCCGGAACCGATGGAGACATCGCAGCCCACCGTCACGCCGCCGAGTTGGGCGATCGCTTCGAGCCGTCCACTTGCATCCGGCGTATACCCGAAGCCGTCCGAGCCCACTACCGAACCGGAATGAACCACGGTTCGCGCACCGAGCTTGACGTCACCGTAAAGCGTCGCGTTGGCCATCAACCGCACGTCCTCATCGAGTCTGCAGCGCGCACCTACCACCACATTGGCGTACAGGCGAACCCCGGGGCCCACCTCGGTATCGGGCCCGACCACCACACCCGGGCCAATTCGCGCGGTCGTGTGTACGGCGGCGCTGGAATCGATGCTGGCGCTTGGGTGTATACCCCGATTCAGAGGCGGCGGCTCGTCCCAGAGTTGGGAGACCTTCGCGAAAGCGTGGTAGGGATTGGCGACGACCAGGGCATTGGTGGGGCAGCCGGCAAGATCCTCCGGCTTGAGAATCACCGCGGTTGCGCGAGTGCTCGCGAGCTTGTCCCGGTACGCGGGATGTGAAAGGTGGCTGATCTGCCCGGGCTTGGCGCTGGCCAGGCTGCCCGGCCCCGCAATCTCGATATTCGCATCGCCGACGACTTCGCCGCCCACGTGCTCGGCCAGTTCACCGAGCCGGAACGCCATTCGGGGGTCTTTGCGGGGGGTGACCGCCTCGCGCTCCCCGGCTGAGCCTTTGCTTGCGAGGCGTGCCCCCTCGCGCTCCCCGGCTGAGCCTTTGCTTGCGAGGGGCGCCCCCTCGCGCTCCCCGGCTGAGTCTTTGCTTGCGAGGGGTGCCCCCTCGCGCTCCCCGGCTGAAGGCTCTACCTGCGCGCGTCGGGTCACGAATCGGAGTTGTCGGTCTTGTCGCGCTTCTCGTTGAGTTTCTCGGTGACCCGGCGCGTTATATCGTGCTTGGGATTGACGTATCGCAGGTTCGCCCGCTCCATGATGAGGTCGTAACCTTCGAGGGCGATCAGGTCTTCCAGAACGGCGTTGAGCTTGGGCGCCATGACCTGCAACAGTTCCTGACGCTTGTCGGTGAGCTGCTTCTGCAGCTTGTTGACCAGGTACTGGTAGTCGATCTGCTTGTCTTCGATTTCCTTCTGAATCCGGCGCTGCTCGCTCGGGCTCATGATCTCGCCGTCTTTCTCCAACTGCTGCTGCAGCGCGAGAATCTCCTCGCCGAGCGCATTGACCTCGGCCTCTTCTTCCTGCAACTCGCTTTGCGCCTTCTCCATCAGCGCCTGGGCTTCCTCGGTGGAAACGATTGCCCGCTGGGTGTCCAGAACGGCGATTTCCAGTTCCGCCGCCGCCAACGGCGCGGCGAGAAGGAATCCGCACAATGCCAATCCGGTGAGTTCGACCGCCAGCCTGTTGTTCACGCTACAACTCCTCATCTGGTCCTGCTCAGAGCCTTCCGCCGGGGAGCGCGAAGGGATGCCCCTCGCTGGCAAAGGCTCGGCCGGGGAGTGTCAAGCACTCCCTCTTGCGAAAGCCGCAATCCCCCGGGGCGGATGCCAGCCCGACCCGCATCATTCACCGACCTTCGCAGCGAGCGCCATTCTACATCAGATCAGGCTGGCTTGGCTTGGCTTGGCGGGAGGCTATCTGGCAACGCCCAACTCGAACTGGAACGATTCTTTCTCGTCGATCTCACTGGTGTTGAACGCCTTCGCGATCCCGAACGTCATCGGCCCCATGGCCGTCAGCCAGGTGATTCCGAAGCCCACCGAGTAGCGGAACTCCTTGATGTCGAAGCCGAAGCAGTTCCGGCTGACATCCGGGCAGTTGGTGTTGAAGACATTGCCGGCGTCGACGAATATCACCGGCCGGAACTGCCGGTTTTGCTCGACGAAGGGCAACGTGAGGATGAGTTCCAGGCTCCCCTCGACCAGCATGTTGCCGCCGAACGGATCGCCGTCCCGGGCCCTGCCTCTTCGGAAAAAGCCCTCGGGGATCGGGTTGCCGTCGATATCGGTCATCGGATTGGTGGTGCGTGGCCCGAGGGTGGACTGCTCGAATCCGCGAATGGAACCGAAGCCGCCGGCGAAGAAGTGTTCGTAGAACGGCAGCGCCCCGGTGCCGCCGTAACCGCCGCCGTACCCCAATTCCGTCCGAAAACGAAGCGTCAGCCCGGCGAAGAACGGGAAATACTGTTCGCCCCGGTAGGTGACCTTCCAGAATTCCAGATCGCTCCCCGGAATCGATGCCTGCATGGCCAGGGTCTGGGAGCGGCCGCGGGTCGGAAACAGGCCCCGGTTGAGGGTGGAGCCGATCCAGGACAGGTTGGCCTTGAAGTTGAGGAAGTCGTCGCCGTTCTTGTCCAGGAACTCGGAGATCTCGAGCGCCGGAAACCGGCCCTCGGTGAGCGAGGTCTGCTCCACGGAGCCGCCGAAGTTGATGCGCTGGGTTTCGCCGATGGGAAAGCCGAAGTTCACCCCCACGCCGAAGGCATCGGTGCTGTAGCGGGCGATGTTGCGCTCGTCCCAGTCGAGGCGCCGGAAATAGGCGTTGTAGCCCCGGCTGATGCCGTCCAGCGTGTAGTAGGGATTGAAGTAGTTGAAGTTTGCCGACTTCTGATACTTGGAATAGGACAGGCCGAGGCCGAGGCTGTTGCCCGTGCCCAATACGTTGTTTTCCTGGTAGTTGGCGCCTACCACCAGACCCCACCCCTGGCTGTAGCCCAATGTCGCCGAAATGCTGCCCGAGGGCTGCTCTTGCACGGTGAAATTCACATCGATCTGATCGTCCGTCCCGGGAACCTCCGGGGTCTCCACGTTCACTTCCTGAAAGTAGCCGAGCCGCTCCATGCGGAGTTTCGACAGATCGATCTGGGCGGTGGATGCCCAGCCGCCTTCCATCTGCCGCAACTCCCGGCGCATCACCTCGTCCTGGGTGACCCGGTTGCCCGCAAAGGAGACGCGGCGCACATAAGCCCTTTTGCCCGCGTCGACCACCACATCGACGCTGACCTGGCCGCCTTCCTTGACGCGCGGGATGCCGCCTGCACTGGCGAAGGTATAGCCGGCGTTGCCGAGCGCTGCCTCCAGGCGCTCCTCGGTCGCCGTCAGCCAGGCCTGGGAGAACACCTGCCCGGGCTCGACGAGCATCAGCGCGCGCAGGTCTTCCGGCTTCACGTCGTTCAACTCGCCGAGCAGATTGACCTCGTCGATGGTGTACTTGTCGCCTTCCTCCACGTTCATGGAGATGTACACCTGGCGCTTGTCGGGGGTGATGCTCACCTGGGTGGAGCTGATCTCGAACTCGACGTAACCCCGGTCCTTGTAGTAGGACTCCAGCTTCTCCAGGTCTCCGGTGAGCTTCTCGCGGTTGTATTTGTCGTTGTTGCGGAAGAAGGAGAAGAGGCCCGGATGCTGCAGTTCCATCTCGTCGAGCAATTCCAGCTCGGGAAATATGGTCGCGCCGACGAGGTTGATGTGCCGGATGCCCGAGGTCTTGCCCTCCTCGATGTCGATGCCGATGTCCACCCGGTTGCGGGGCAGTTCCTCGATGTTCGTCTCTATGGAAGCGCCGTAGCGCCCCTGGGAGACGTATTGCCGTTCCAGTTCCAGGCCGACCCGCTCCAGGGTCGCCTGCTTGAAGATCTCGCCCTCGCTCAATCCCTGCTGGGTCAGGCCCTCGAGCAGGGCCTCGGTCTTGATCGCCTTGTTGCCCTCGATCTCGATGGACTCGATGGCCGGGCGCTCCACCAGGGAGACGACCAGGACATCGTCATCCCGCGCCATGCGGATGTCATCGAAATATCCGGACGAGAACAAGAGGCGGATGAGTTGGCGCACGGCGACTTCATCGACGCTATCGCCAACCTGGACGGGCAGGATATTGAACACGGTTCCGGCGGACACGCGTTGCAGCCCCTGCAAACGGATATCCGATATGGTGAACGCCTGCGCCCAGACTGCCGCCGGCAGCAGCATGCCGCAAACGACCGCCAGAACTCCGCCGAATTTCCGTGCCGCCGGCATTCCCGCAGCCACTACAGGAACCTCGCGATGTCGTTGATGAGAACCAGCATGATGATACCGCCAACGACCAGCAGGCCGACTTGGGCGCCGACCAGTTGGATTCGTTCCGAAACCGGCCGGCGGCCGATCAACTCGGCCAGGCAATAGAGCACATGGCCCCCGTCGAGCAGGGGGATCGGCAGCAGGTTCAATACCCCGAGCGAAATGCTCAACAGCGCGAGAATCCCGACATAGACCCGCCAACCGGCCTGGGCGGAGTCGCCCGCGACCTTGGCAATGGTAATCGGCCCCCCCAGGTTGCGTACCGACACATCGCCGATGAGCATCTTTTTCAGGTGGCCCAGAATCAAAACGGTTTTCGAACCGGTTTCCGCGAGGCTGCTCGGAATGGCTTCCAGCGGCCCGTAGCGGATCTCGTTGGTTGCCCAGCCGATACCCACGAAACCGATCTCCGAACCGTCCTCCAACACACGGCGGTTCGGCGTCACCGACAGAATCAGCGGCACGCCCCGCCGGACCACGGTCCATTGCATCGCCCGGCCCGGTGACGCCTGGATCTCGCCGACCATGGCGCTCCAGTCGTCTGTCGGCACCTCATCGATTGCCGCGATCCGGTCCCATACTTCAACGCCGCCTCGGGACGCGGGGCTGTCCGGCTGCACCAGCCCCACCACCGCCAGATGGGCGGGCGCCAGGCCCAGGGCCCCGAGCAGGTCGGGATCCGTGACGCCACGCAGCCAATCGCGGACGGGAACCTCCACAACGGTGGGTTCGTCCTCCCCGAAATCACGGGCCGCAAGCCGGATTTCGCCGCTGTCGCCGAGCCGGTTCGACAGCGCCAAGACCACTTCCTGCCAGGTCTGCACCGCCTGGCCGTCCACGGCGACGATCTCCCGGTAGTCTTCCAGGCCCGCCTCCCACACGGGGCTTGTTTCTTCCACCTCGCCGACCATGGGGACGAGGTTCGCGGTGCCCGCGACGGCCAGGCACCAGTAGGCGGCGGCGGCCAGCACGAAGTTGGCGAACGGGCCCGCCACGGCGATCGCCAAACGCCACCACACGCCGAGCCGGGTGTAGGTCACATCGCCGGGCTCGATCGCGACGGCCGAATCGGCATCCCGCTCATCGAGCATACGTACATAACCGCCCAGGGGAATGGCGGCCAAGGCGAACTCGGTGCCGTGGCGGTCGAACCGGGACCAGATGGGTTTGCCGAAACCGACGGAAAACCGCAGGATGCGGACTCCCGAGAAGCGCGCAACCACGAAGTGGCCCAGCTCGTGAATGGTGACGAGAACGCCGAGCGTCACCAGGAATGCCAGGGGGTATATCAGCATGCTTCAGCCTTGTCGCTCACCGGCGGGCTTCTCGAATCGAAGCCGAACCGGACGGTCCGAACGCATCTTATCCGATCGTCGAACCCGTGGTCGAACCCGCGATTGCCGCGATGCGGTCAAGCCGCACGCCCTCAAAGGCTGCCGAGAATGACGGCAAACGCGGGAAGCACCGGCAGGGCGGAATCGATGCGGTCAAGCACCCCGCCGTGACCCGGCAGCAGCGTGCCTGAATCCTTTACGCCGGACGCCCGCTTCAACAGGCTCTCCAGCAGGTCGCCGGCGATCGAACCGGCAAACAGAACCAGGGTAATCGCGACCCATGTCCAGTCGAGTGTCCCGGCTACGGCCAGGGCGCCGATACAGGCGCCACCGCCCAGCGCCGCGCCGCCCAGCGCCCCTTCCCACGTCTTGCCGGGGCTGACCGTCGGGGCCAGCCGCCGCTTCCCGAAGCGCTTGCCGGTGAGATACGCCCCGATATCCGCACCCCAGACCAGGGCGAACACCCACAAGAGCCAGTGACTTCCGTTGGGCGCCGCGCGTATCGCCACCAGCGCCGTCCAGGCGCTCCAGACAACGAGAACGCCCAGCACCGCAACCAGCCAGCGCGATTCGAACAGGCGCCGGCCAGCCGGCCAGGTGAGGATGCCGGCGATGGCGAAGATCCAGATGACGATACCCAGCCACAGTGCCGCCGCCTGCCATTCCGCCGCCGCATAAGTGCCGGCGGCGAGGACGGCATAGGCGGCCGTGAAGGCGCCGCGCTGCCGGGCAGACTCCCACCGCGCCAGGCCGGCCCATTCATAGACGCCCAAGGCGCCCGCCGCGGCGAAAATCACCGCCGAGAAGGGCGGGCTCAGGTAGATGGTCCCTACCGCTGCCGGCAGCAGGCATAGCGCGGTGACGATCCGGAGGCGTCGCTGGCTGCCGATCGGCCCTACTCCCGGCAACCGAATCGGCGCTTGCGCTCTTCGAACGCGCCCAACGCCCGTACCAGTTCCCCCTCGTCGAAGTCCGGCCAGTACGCATCGGTGAAATAGAACTCGGTGTAGGCGAAATCCCAGAGCAGAAAGTTGCTGATGCGCTGATCCCCGCCGGTACGGATGCACAGGTCCGGGGCCGGGGCCGGCGACAGCGACAGGAACGACTCGAAGACCTCCTCATCGATGCGGTCTGCATCCAGGTTCCCTGCCTCGACCGCACGGGCCATGGCGCGCGCCGCTTCGGTGATGTCCCACCGCCCCCCGTAGTTCGCCGCGATGTTCAGCGTCACTTCGGAGTTGCGCTGGGTCATGGATTCGGCCCGGTTCATCCGCATCTGCAGGTCCGCCGGGAAACGGGTGCGGTCGCCGATGATGCGCAGCCGTACGTCACGGCGATGCAGTTCATCGAGATCGTTCTCGAAGACGTTGCGCATCAGGCCCATCAACAGGTTGATCTCACCCTGGGGCCGCTGCCAGTTCTCCGTACTGAAAGCGAACAGCGTCAGGCAGCGGATACCCTGTTCGGCACAGGCTTCCACCACCGGACGCACATTGCGGGCGCCTGCCCGGTGCCCCATGGCGCCCGGCAGCCGCCGCCGCCGTGCCCAGCGGTGGTTGCCGTCCATGATGATGGCAAGGTGCCGGGGAAGCCTGACGGGCTTGTATTGAAGGGCGCTGGCCTGTAACTGCGACATCCGCGGTCAGATCTCCATCAGGTCCGACTCTTTGGCGGCGAGCGTGGCATCGACCTCGCTGATGCGACGGTCGGTGATCGTCTGAATCTGCTGTTCCGCGCGGCGTTCTTCATCCTCGGCAACTTCCTTCTCTTTTAAGAGTTCGCGGACCTCGTGAATGGCGTCGCGGCGAATATTGCGGATGGCGATGCGCGCCGCTTCGGCTTGATGGCGCGCCTGTCGCGCCAGGTCGCGCCGGTTCTCCTCGGTAAGTGCCGGCAACGGCACCCGAACCGCATCCTTGCCGCCCGCCGGCGTAATGCCGATGTCGCTTTTCAGAATGGCCTTCTCGATCTGGGGGATGAGATTCTTCTCCCAGGGCGTGATTACCAGGGTCCGCGCTTCCTCGACGCTGATGGTCGCGACCTGTTTGAGCGGCGTATCGCTGCCATAATAAGGAACCTCGATGGGGTCGAGCAGGCTCGGGTGGGCGCGCCCGGTTCGAATGCGGGCAAAGGCCGTGTGCATCGTATCGATCGACTTGCCCATGCGCTCGTCCGCATCGGCTTCGATGAGTTCGATCATTTCGTTCATCAGCGCGACGCCTCGAGCTTGGATACGATTCGGGTGCCAACCTTGTCACCGCTGGCAATCCGGGTCAATGCATCCGGGGCGTTCATGTCGAAAACGATCACGGGCAGGGCATTGTCCCGGCACAGGCACAGGGCCGTGGCGTCCATGACCTCGAGGCGGCGCGCCAGGGCCTCATCGAATTCCAGTTCGTCGAAGCGCACCGCATCGGGATCGGTCACCGGGTCCGCGGTATACACGCCATCCACCTTGGTAGCTTTGAGCACCAGGTCGGCGTCCAGTTCCAGGGCGCGCAGACAGGCCAGGACGGCCGGATCGATGCCCCCCGCCGCACCGCCCGCCAACGCCTCCCCGGAAAGTTTCAGAAGGAGTCGGGGCATCTGTTCGGCATTCCCGTCCGTTAGCGGCGAGGCAGCGCCCCAGACAGGATCGACGGCAGGTGGAAAGCGCGCATCGGTTTCACTTCATGCCCTCGCCCACCTCGAAACGAAGGAAGCGACGGCACTCCACGCCGTTGCCGCCAAGCAGCTTGCCCACCTTCATACTCGCATCCTTGACGAACTTCTGATCGACCAGGCTGACCTCGCCGAAAAATTTGCGCACCCGCCCATCCACCATTTTCCGGAGGATTTCCGGCGGCTTCGGTTTCCTGCCCGCCGCTGCATCGGCCTCGGCTTCCGCATCCGCCTGGGCCTGGTAGATCTCCCGTTCCTTGCCGATCAACGCCGGATCGAGATCCTCCGGCCTCACCACGAGCGGCGTCGGATCGTGAGCGGTGACGTGCATGGCAAGATCCCGGGCCAGCACCGGGTCGGCGCCCGTGAGTTCAACCACGGCGGCCTTGCGCCGGTCGTTGTGGAGATATCCGGCGATATAACCATCCTCGGAAACGAGCCGCGCCACACGGCGCACGGCGATGTTCTCGCCGAGTTCCCGCACCAGGGTTTCGCGCTCGTCGGCAAACGCGTCCGCCACTGCCGCGGAATCGCCGCCGTTGTAGAAAACGGCATTGAGAACCGAGCCGACAAAGGCCGTGAATTTTTCGTTGCGCGCCGCGAAATCGGTTTCGATGTTGATCTCCACCAAGGCAGCACGTTTGCCGTCATCGGCCACCTTCAGCCCAAGAAGGCCCTCGGCGGCCGTACGGCCGGCCCTTTTCTCGGCCTTGAGCGCGCTTTCCTTGCGCAGTTGCTCAATGGCCGCCTCGATGACGCCGCCGGCTGCCTCCAGCGCCTTCTTGCAGTCCATCATGCCGAGCCCGGTGCGGTCCCGCAGTTCCTTGACCTGTTGCGCCGATACAGCCATTAACTCGCTCCTTATTCGCCGCCCGCCGGCGCTTCCACGAATTCGTCGGGATCGCTGTCTTCGGCGACCTCGACATATTCGTCGCCGCCCGCCATGACGGCCGCGGCGGCGGGATCGCCGGAGACCGGCCCCACATCCGCGGCAGCGCCCATGCCGGCGTTGTCGCGCCCTTCCTGAATCGCGTCGGCAACCGCGGTCACGTACAGGCGAATCGCGCGGATGGCATCGTCGTTGCCGGGAATGACGTAGTCGATCCCGTCCGGGTCGCCGTTCGTGTCGACGATGGCGAACACCGGTATGCCGAGCTTGTTCGCCTCGCTGACGGCGATCCGTTCATGTTGAACGTCGATCACGAACAGCGCGTCCGGCAGCCCGCCGATGTTCTTGATGCCGCCGAGACTGCGTTCGAGCTTCTGCATGAGGCGGCGCTGGCGCAGTGCTTCCTTCTTGGTCAGAAGGTCGAAGTCTCCTTCTTCCGCCTGCTTCTCGAGGTCCTGCAGGCGGCGGATGGATTGCCTGATCGTCTTGTAGTTGGTGAGCATGCCACCGAGCCAGCGCTGGTCGACAAAGGGCATGTCCACGCGCATCGCCTGTTCCCGGATGACCCTGGCGGCCGCCCGTTTGGTGCCCACGAACAGGATCTTGTTGCCGCGGCTTGCCATGTTGCGCAGTTCCTTGAGCGCAAGCTCGAAGGCGGGCACCGTCTTTTCCAGGTCGATGATGTGTATTTTTCTGCGGGCGCCGAAGATGAAAGCATCCATCTTCGGGTTCCAGAAGCGGGTTTGATGGCCGAAGTGGACACCCGCGGCCAGCATGTCGCGCATGTTGATATTCAATTGTCGTCTCCGGGTTGAGCCTCCGCGGCTCCCGGACCCAGACCGGCGATCGGCTGGTGAACGCTTGCGCGCCCTTACCGCCGCCGGCACCCGTGAACCCGTGTCGAACCGCGTGCGTTATCTTGCCGCCGCCGGAACCCGGGGCGGCCGGGACCCGGTCGAAACAGCATTTCGTTGCTACCGGGCGGCGCGGTTTATACCATAATCGCCCCATGGCTGCCAAAATCAGCAACGAGACCGATCTCGAAGGCATGCGCAGGGCCGGACGGCTCGCCGCAAACGTGCTGGAGACGATCGGCGGGCACATCGTGCCGGGCATCACCACCGGCGTTCTCAACGACATCTGTCACCGCTACATTGTCGACGAACTGGGCTGCATTCCGGCGCCGCTCAACTACCGCAACTCCCCCGGAGTACCGCCGTTTCCCCGGTCGATCTGCACCTCCGTCAACCACGTCGTCTGCCACGGCATCCCGTCAAGCAGGAAAGTACTCAGGAACGGCGACATCCTGAACATCGACATCACCGTCATCAAGGACGGCTACCACGGCGACACCAGCAAGATGTTCTTCGTCGGCAAGCCGGCGGTGCTGGCCCAGCGCCTGGTGCGGGTTACCCAGGAATGCCTCTATCGGGGTATCGGCGAGATCCGCCCCGGAGCGACCCTGGGCGACATCGGGCACGCCATCCAGGCCCACGCCCAGGCCCATAATTTTTCCGTGGTCCGCGAATTCTGCGGCCACGGTATCGGCAAGCGCTTCCACGACGAACCCCAGGTATTGCACTACGGGCACCGGGGCACGGGACTGGTACTCGAGGAGGGCATGACGTTCACCGTCGAGCCAATGATCAACGCCGGCCGGCGCGATATCCGGGTGCTGCCCGACCGGTGGACGGTCGTCACCAAGGACCACAAGCTATCCGCCCAGTGGGAACACACCCTCTTGGTGACCGGTGACGGGGCGGAAGTTTTGACACAGCGGGCCGAAGAAGCCGGGGCCGGCCTCACGTGAACGTCGCCGATTGCCGCGCGCGCATCGCCGAGCACGACGCGGCGCTTGCCGGCCGTTACTGGGCAAGGGACGGTATCGAGGCTATCGTCGGCGACCGTGTGGCCTTCTTCGACGGGCTCATCCGCGAGATCTGGAACAGCCACTTCGACGGCGCCAGGGGCGGCGGGGACACGCTGCTGCTGTTCGCCCTGGGAGGCTACGCCCGCGGGGAACTGCATCCCGGGTCCGACATCGACCTCCTGATCCTGGGCCGCGACCCGCGCAGGCACAAAGCCGAAATCGAGGCCTTCCTGCGCAACCTGTACGATCTGAACCTCGACATCGGTCACAGTGTCCGTACGGTGAAGGACTGCATCGCGCAAGCCGCCGGCGACATCACCGTGGCCACGGCCATGTTCGAACGGCGCCTGCTTACCGAACCCGCCACCGCCCGCGCCCGGGCCATGGTCGAAGGGCTCGACCGTGCGATGAACAAGCCGCGCCTGTGGCCCGCGGACCGGTTCTTCCGCGCCAAGCGGGACGAACAGGAGCGACGGCACCGGCGGTTCCACAATGTCGAATACGACCTCGAACCGGATATCAAGGCATCTCCCGGGGGATTGCGTGACCTGCAGACGGCCTTGTGGGTCTGCGCGAGAAAATTCGGCTCGAGCGAGCTCGGCGAACTCGAACGCCTGGGCATCGTGACGCCAATAGAGAGCGAATGGCTCGCCGACGGCAGGCGTTACCTGTGGTGGGTCCGCTACGGCCTGCACCTGGTCGCCGGACGCAAGGACGACCGTCTCCAGTTCGAGTACCAACGCATCCTGGCGGAACGGCTCGGTTACGTGGATACCGCGGCGAAGCTCGGCGTCGAAAGGTTCATGCACCAGTACTACCGCTACGTCCTCTCCCTGCGGGAAGTCAACGACATCGTTCTGCAGTTTCTGGAAGAATCCCTGTCGCGACGCAGGCCCCGGATCGAGTCCGTCAACGAGCGCTTCCGCATTCGCGACAGCCACATCGAAGCCACCGGAGACGACGTATTCGAGCGGCGCCCGAGCGCACTGCTCGAGATGTTCGTCATCCTCGCCAACCGGCGCGATACCGACGGCGTGCGCGCCGGCACCATCCGGCTGATCCGCGACCACGTGCATCTGATCGACGATGCGTTCCGCGCCGACCCGGAGAACAACCGGTTGTTCATCGCCCTGCTCAAGGCGCCTTATACGCTGGTCACGCAACTCACCCGCATGCGGCGCTACGGCATCCTGTCCCGGTATATCCCCGAGTTCGGGGAGGTGGTCGGCCAGATGCAGCACGACCTGTTCCACATCTACACCGTCGATGCCCACACCATGACGGTGATCAGGCAGATGCGGCTCTTCCGGTACCGGGCCCAGGCCGAGACCTATCCACTGGCGCACCATTGCGTAAGGACGGTGCCCAAGGTCGAACTCCTCTATATCGCCGGGCTTTTTCATGACGTAGGCAAGGGGCGCGGCGGCGACCACTCCACCCTGGGCGCCCGGGACGCGGTGCGTTTCTGTCGGCGCCACGGGTTGAACGATGACGATACCGCGCTCGTCGAGTGGCTGGTCGAGAACCACCTGGTCATGTCGAGCACCGCGCAGCGGAGGGATATATACGACCCGGACGTGGTCTTCGAGTTCGCGCAACTCGTGCGCTCGGAACATCGGCTCGACTATCTGTACGCGCTGACCGTCGCCGACATCACCGCCACCAATCCCACCCTCTGGAACAGTTGGCGCGACACCCTGCTGCGCCAACTGTATACCGAAACCCGCAAGCTGCTCGAAGGCGGTCTCGAGTTGCCGGTGGACAAGCAAGCCTCCATTCGCGCCTGCCTGGAGAGCGCGACGGACAAGCTGGCCGCCGACGGTATCGGGGAAGCCGGGGCCAGGCCCGTGTGGGCGCTACTCGGCGATGAGTTCCTGTTGCGCCACACGCCGGCCCGGATCGCCGATGTGACCGCGGCGGTACTCGGCCACGACTCCGGCGCCGGCCCGCTCGTGCTCATGCGGAATATGGCCGGCCAGGTACCCGGTGAGGGCGCCACGGAGATATTCGTCTATACCCGGGACAAGCCGAACCTGTTCGCCGCATCCGTGATCGCTATCGACAAGCTCCATCTCTCCGTGTACGACGCCAACATCCGCACCTCGGAAGACGGGCTCTGTTTCAATACCTACGTGGTGCTCGATCAGGAACGCCAGCCGATCCGCGGCGACCGCGATGCCCTGGTGAACCACATAACGAAGGCCGTCGCCAACCCGAAAATCGGCACATTCGGCCATCGGCGCGTACCTCGACGGCTCAAGCAGTTGACCCGCCCGACCGAGGCGACGCTGGTCAACCACGACGGTGAACCCTTCTCGACGCTGACGGTATTGACTTCGGACCGGCCCGGGCTATTGGCCCGCATCGGGCTGCTTTTCCACGAACTGGACATCTCCGTGCTCGGCGCCCGCATCGCCACGCTCGGCGAGCGCGTGGAGGATGTCTTCTATCTGCGGACCCGGTCGGGCGCGCCGATCACGGACCCCGAATTCACCTACGCCGTCGAGAACACGCTGCGCCAGACGCTGGACTCGATGCCGAGATAACGCCGGACGATCCGCGATGCGCCCGGCGGCCACCGCCCTCGGCGCGTACCGGGGCGTCATGAAAGGTCCAGAAGACTCGGCGAGCAAGACGCGAAACGGACGACTCCACGGGCTTCGGCAGCGGACAACGGCTTTTGCCTGGCCCCACCCGGTCCGGCGCCAGCGGCGGACAACACCGATTGTCCCGTCCCACCGGTTCCACTGCATTCAACGTGATCACGACACACCTGAAACTTGTGGGACCGGGCACTGGGCTGGTAGCGTACGCGCCCCTTCTGCAGGGGTTCCGCGAGGAGTGCCTCATGTCTGTATTCGCGTTCGCCATCGGGCTCGCGACACGCGACCGCCAGGGCAACTGTATCGATTGCTTCTTCCCGGCGCCGCTGAAAACGCCCGACGGCGATCTCTGTGAAGCCATTGCGGCCGCGTTCAGGCCCGGCACCGCCATCACGCAAGCGGAGCAGATGCGCAACTTCGTGCTGACCCGCCAACCCGCGCTGGCCGCGATGCTGGAAGCCGACCGGGAATTGATCGCAACGCTGCTGCCGGCCGATCGACCGATCACCTCCACCCCGGAAGCATTTCTCAAGCTGCACCTGCTTTCGCACCGCCTCGCGTTACCGAACAGCATGAATCTCGACGGCATTTTCGCGCATCTGCAAACCATCGCCTGGACCACACAAGGCGCCATCGCTCTCGCGGACCTTGCCGGCAGGCAGCTTCAGGCGCGCCTGGACGACCGTTATTTCGAAGTGCTATCGGTCGACAAGTTTCCGAAAATGGCGAACTACGTTGTGCCGTCCGGCGTACGCATCGCCGATTCCAGCCGTATTCGTCTCGGCGCCTACCTCGGCGAGGGCACGACGGTCATGCCCTCGGGCGCCGTCAACTTCAACGCCGCGGCGCTCGGGCCCAACATGGTCGAAGGGCGCCTTTCCCAGGGCGTGGTACTCGGTGAAGACTCGGACCTCGGCGGCGGCGCAAGCACGATGGGCACCCTGTCCGGCGGCGGCAATATCACCATCGCCATCGGCAGGCAGTGCCTGATCGGCGCCAACGGCGGCACCGGGATACCGCTCGGCGATCGCTGCACGATCGAAGCAGGCCTCTACATTACCGCGGGCACGCGGGTGGCCGTGATCGATGAAGACGGCAACCGGGTACGCGTGGCCCGGGGCCGCGAACTCGCCGGCGGCTCCGACATGCTGTTCATCCGCCACAGCCAGAGCGGCGAAGTGCAGTGCCGGACGAACCGGCAAGCCATCGCCCTGAACGAGCAATTGCATGCGCATAACTAACGCGGTGCTGGAACTCACCCGGGCGCTCATCGAGCGGCCCTCGGTGACGCCGGACGATGCCGGTTGCCAGGAACTGCTGGCCGCCCGGCTGGAACGCCTGGGCTTCGCCGTCACGAAACTGGACAAGGAAGACGTCAAGAACCTTGTCGCCGAAATCGGCAATGGACCACCGAACGTCGCGTTCGCCGGGCACACCGATGTGGTACCGCCCGGCGAATTGGGGCAATGGCAATCGTCGCCATTCGAACCTGCCACCCGGGACGGCTACCTGTTCGGGCGCGGCACGGCCGACATGAAATCCAGCCTGGCGGCCATGGTCGTCGCTACGGAACGCTTTCTGGCCCGCCACCCGGAACCCGCCGGGCGACTGGCGTTTCTGGTCACCAGCGACGAGGAAGGCGCAGCCGAGTTCGGCACGCGGCATATTGTCCAGCAACTGCGGAATACGGGCCGGGCGCCCGATTTGTGCATCGTCGGCGAACCTTCCTCGACGGCCGTGCTCGGCGACACCGTTCGCAACGGCCGCCGAGGTTCGTTGAACGGCCGCCTGGCCGTACACGGGGTGCAGGGCCACGTCGCCTACCCCGACCTGGCGGTCAACCCCATTCACCAGGTCGCGCCCTTTCTGTCGGCGCTGCTCGGCCGCGAATTCGACCGGGGCAATGCGCACTATCCGCCGACCCGGGTGCAGGTCTCGAATATCGCCGCCGGCGCCGGGGCGGCAAACGTGATTCCCGCTGAACTGACCCTCGATTTCAATTTCCGCTACTCCAACGAGCAGACGGCGAACGGCCTCAAGTCCATCGTCGACGGCCTGCTCGCCGAACACGGTGTCGATGCCACGCTGTCCTGGCAGCTTTCCGGAGAGCCTTTTCTGACCCCGCCGGGCCGGCTGACCGGGGTGGTGCAGGCCGCCGTCCGCGATGAACTCGGGGTCGACTGCCGGCTCTCGACATCGGGCGGCACCTCCGACGGGCGCTTCATCGCCCCGCTCGGGTGCGAGGTGGTGGAACTCGGTCCCGTGAACGCAACGATTCACAAGGTGAACGAGTGTGTGGCCGTCGCCGACCTCGATCGGCTCGCGGGGGTTTACCGGCGAATTCTGGAAGTACTGCTGGCCCCATGAAGGCATCGACCGGCACGCCATGCCCACCGGTCCCGGCAACACCATCGTTGCGCCGGGAAGGTTTCGGCAGGCAGGCCGGCGAAATCCGCGGGCTCCTGCTGCTGGGCATGCTGGCTTTTCCGGTGTTCTGCGTGGCGTTCGCGCCGGCCCGGCTGCTGGCGCCCCTGGTAGAGCGCATCCAGGGCGCCGCCCTCACCGGGACGATGGGTACCGTCTGGTCGGGCTCGGGCCGGTTGCTTTTCCAGGGGCGGGACCAGGGCCGCTTCACCTGGTCGTTCCGCCCCACGACCCTGCTGAGACTGTTCCCGGGGATCGGTTGGACGCTGTCCGGAGAACGCCTGGATCTCGGCGGCAGCATGAACCTGGCCCCGGGGCGCGCGGCTGTTTCCATGACCGGGTCGGTCGATGCCGCCGCCATCAATCCCTGGCTTGCGGCTTACGAGTTGTCCATGGCGGGGAATTTCGAGGTGCGCGATCTCTATCTGCACATCGCGGACAACCGCCCGGACGACACCCGGGGCACGATCGCCTGGTCCGGCGGCCGCCTTCGCTATGTGCTGTCGCAACAGCCCCGAACCGCACGGCTGCCTTCCCTGGAAGCTCACCTGAGCTTCGTGGACGGGCCTGAGGCGACCGTGGTCGCCCGGGGAGATTCCACTCCGCTACTTGAAGCGCAGCTACTCGATAGCGGGTTCGCGCGCATCGGTGTCACGATGCTGCTGACCAGGATGCTGAATCAACCCTGGCCAGGCGGAGGACCGGACGAGAAGGTGGTTCTGGCGGTAGAGGAGAAGATACTTTAGTGTCCGCTTCGGATATGGAAACGCTGCTGAGAAAAATCGCCGCGCGCGCCGCCACACCGGCCAAGTGGCTCATCGTGCTCGGCATGGCCTATAGCCTGGCCGGCACCGTGCTGTTTGTAGCGGCGCCGCAGGAGGCCGCTTCCGTGCAACCTCACAATACGGTCGAAAAGGTATCGCGCGACGACCGCCCCGGCGCCGACCTCGAGAGCATCGTCAGTGCCAACCTGTTCGGACTGGCCGGCGCCAGGCCCTCCGAGGCGGCTGCGGCCGCCGCCAGCGCATCTCTGGTCGACACGCGCCTGCCGCTGGTATTGCACGGGGTCTTCGTCGCGGAAACCCCCGAGGTATCGACCGCCATTCTGGCTCGCAAGGGACGCTCGGAGGAGCTGTATCACATCGGTGACCGCGTGCCCGGTAATGCGACCCTGGACGCCGTTTTCCTCGACCATGTGTTGCTGCGGCGCGGCCGGTCCCTGGAACGGCTGGCTTTTCCCAAATCGGACGGGAACATTGCGATTCCCAGCCCTCGGGCGGAACCCGCGCAGGCAGGTTCGCTGGATGCACGGGCGCTGCTGGCGCAAAGCGGTTCGCCCCCCTCCCGCGTGCCGGCAGGCCGCATCGCCACGGAGCGGTCGCCGGAGGAGATGGCGGAAAAATACCGGGAGAAGCTGAAGGTCGACCCGCGGGGCGCCCTGGGCGAACTCGGCCTGACACCGGTGGGCGGCGACGGGCCCGCCGGTTACCGGCTCGACCGCCTTGCCCGGTCTCCCTATCTTCGCCAGACCGGGCTCAGGCCGGGCGACGTCATACTCTCCATCAACGGGCAGCCCCTGGGGGATGTCGAGCACGACCGGCTGGAACTCGACAACGTACTCGAGCAAGGGTCGGCCCGGCTGGAAGTGCAACGTGGCGAGCGGCGCTTCTTCATCACAGCGTCATTGAAGTAGCCACAAGATTGAAACCGTCGTGAAGTTCGCCCGAAACATCGTCGCCGCCGCGCTGCTCGGCTTGGCGCTGCTGCCGCTCCTGCCTGCGGCCGCTGTCGCGGCCGCGGCGGAACAGACCTGGACGATCAACATCAAGAACGCCGACATCCGCGAGTTCGTCACCCAGGTCGCCGAAATCACCGGCAAAACCTTCGTGGTCGATCCCCGCCTGAAAGGCGAGGTGAACGTGATTTCCAGCACCCCGCTGAATGCCGAAGGCATCTACGAACTGTTCCTCTCGGTACTGCGCGTGCACGGATTCATCGCCAGCCCCTCGGGCGATGTCATCCGCATCCAGCAGAGCGCCACCGGTAAGCAGACCCCGGGCCTCGACGACCAGTTGAGCCAGGTGGCGCCGGAAGAACTGGTCACCCGGGTCATCGCGGCCCAGAACGTGGAATCCACGGAACTGGTCAAGATACTGCGCCCGCTGATCCCGCAGTATGGGCACATCGCCGCCGTCGCCGAGCCGAACATCGTCATCATCAGCGACCACGCCGACAACATTCTGCGCCTCATGCGCATCATCGAGCAGATCGATGTCTCGGAAGAGGACGAGATCGTCGTTGTGCCCCTCCAGGAAGCCTGGGTCGAGACCGTGGTCGAGTTGCTGGAACGGCTCGCCCCCAGCCAGATCGGCGCCGGCGCCAGCGGGCCGCAGAGCATTCAGATCATCGCCAACAAGCGCAACAACTCGCTGATCGTGCGCGGCAAGCCGCGGCCCGTGGCCGAGATCCTGAAAATCATCGAACTGATCGACAAGCCCGCTACCGCCACCGGCGGGGTGCGTGTGATCTATCTGAAGTATGCCGACGCCGTCGCGGTCGCCGAGGTTCTCAAGGGCGCCCTGCAACAGCGGTCCTCGGACGACGACACTCAGGCCACGGTCATTCAGCCCGACGAATCGTTGAACGCCATCATCATCCGCGCTCCGCCGAGCGCCATGGGCGAAGTTCTGGACATCCTCGATCAACTCGATATCCGGCGCGCCCAGGTGCTCATCGAGGCCGCCGTGGTGGAAGTGCAGATCTCCGATCAGCGCACCATCGGCGCGGAGAGCGCGGCCGCCGACGCCAGGGGAAGAACCTCGCCCCTGGGCAGCACCGCACTGGACGGTGTCATCACCAACCTGCTGCGGAACCTGAGTGTCGACACCGAAGGCAACCAGATCGACGCGGACGTGCTCGCGGGACTGGCCAGCATATCGAGCCCAACGCTGGCCATCGCCAGGATCAATCCCGAGGGATTCTCCTTCGGCAGCATCATTACGGCGCTCGGTACCGCCAGCGACGCCAACCTGCTGTCGACGCCCAGCATCATGACGCTGGACAACCAGGAAGCCAAGATCGTGGTCGGCAATGAAGTGCCGTTCCGCACCGGGTCGTTCACCACCCAGGCCGATGGCGCCAACAATCCGTTCACCACCGTGCAGCGGGAAGACGTGGGTCTGCAGCTCACCGTGACCCCGCACGTGCACGAAGGGACATCGGTGCGGCTGGAAATTTCTCAACAGATCACCAACGTGGTGGATTCTCCCATCGGCGATGCCGGATTCGCCGATGTGGTCACCTCGAAACGGGAAATCGAAACCACCGTACTGGCCGAGGACCGCCAGATCATCGTGCTCGGCGGGCTCATTCAGGACAACGTATCGGAATCGCACAAGAAGGTGCCCGTGCTCGGCGACATTCCAGGTCTCGGCTTCTTTTTCCGCTCTACTTCCAAGACCAACACCAAAACCAACTTGTTGATATTCTTGAGGCCGACGATCATCAGGTCGCAGGATGACGCGCATGATGCGACCGAGCGCAAGTACCGGGACATCTGGGAAGTGGAGATCACCACGCCCGTATCCGATCCCATGGAAGCCCTGTTCGAGGGCCAGTCCTCGCCGCCGGCCCGGGAGGCGCCCCCAGCCCGGCCCGAATAGACGGAGCCCCTGATGTTCCGCCGGCACGGTTACCGATTCGTTCGCACCGTGATCCGGACGATCGTGCGGCCGCGAATCGCCGGGGAGCCTCCCCGGAACCTCCCTCCGGGTACGGTCTACGTGCTTCCCCAGCGTTCGCTCTCGGACCTGGTCGTACTCGACCTGGTCTGTGCCCGGAATCGGTGGCCGGACCCCCGATCGGGCGTTCGCGTGGGCGAAGGAGAGGAAGGACGGCGGGCCATTTTCCTGAACCGCCCGGCGGGCCCCTTGCAGCGCAATACCATGCGCGCGGTACCGAAGCGCCTGACCCGGCTGCTGGAGAATCCCGCCGCGCCCGATTGCGATATCGCACTGCTGCCCATCCAGGTGTTCTGGGGCCGCACGACCAGCCGGGAGCGCTCGCTGGTGGGCACGCTGTTTTCCGAACACTGGGCGGCCACGTCCCGCCTGCGCCGCTTCGTCAACATGCTGATTTCCAGGAATCACATCGTGGTCGATTTCGGCGAGCCGCTAAGCCTCCGCGATGCGGTACAGGGCGACGCAAGGCGGCGCGCCCGCCGAACGGCGCGCATCCTGCGGGTACGGCTGCGCCAGCAGAAGGTGGCGGCACTCGGGCCGGACTTTTCCCACCGCCGCACCCTGCTCGGCCAGGTCGTGGAGAGCCGCGCGGTGCTCGATGCGATCGAACGGCAGGTTCAGACAGCGGCGGACGGGGAAAATCCCGAAGAGATACGGCGACGCTTGCGCAATCAGGCGCACCGGGCCGCGATGAAGATGGCCTCGGACATGTCCTACCCGACGGTCATGACGATCCTGCGCCTGCTCTCCGCGTTCTGGCGGCGCATCTACGACGGCATCGAGGTGCACGGCCTGGAGCGCATCGCAGCGCTGGGCCGCACGCGTACGCTGGTGTATGTGCCGAGCCATCGCAGTCACATCGACTACCTGCTGCTTTCCTACCTGCTGTTCCAGCGCGGCCTGATGATTCCCCACATCGCCGCCGGAGAGAACATGAACCTGCCCTTCGTGGGCAACCTGTTGCGCCAGGGCGGCGCGTTCTTCATGCATCGCAGCTTCCGCGGCGACCCGCTGCATGCCGCCCTCTTCTCGGAGTATCTCTACCAGGTCTACCGCCGCGGGCATTGCGTGGAGTTCTTCCCGGAAGGCGGCCGGACGCGAACCGGCCGGTTGCTGCCGGCGCGCATCGGCCTGCTCAAGATATCGATCGACCATGCCCGCCGCGGGCTTCCCCGGCCGCTGGCCTTCGTGCCGGTGTATTTCGGATACGAGAAACTGATCGAGGCGGCTTCGTACCTCGATGAAATGCGCGGCGCGGATAAGAAGCGCGAATCGATCTTCGACATCCTGAAAAGCCTCAGGCTCATCCGGCAGGACTTCGGGCGCGTCGAGGTCAACTTCGGCAAACCCCTGCGCCTGGACGAATGGCTGCGGGAAAGGCCGGAATCGGCAGCGGAGGCAACCGCCCTCGGGCGCGAAATCCTCATGCGCATCAACGATGCCGCCTCGATCAATCCGGTCAACCTGGCGGCCCTGGTGATTCTGTGTACGCCGCGCCTCGCCATCGCCGAGACGACGCTCGCCCGCCAGATTGACTGCTACCTTGACCTGCTGCGCCGGGACAGCGCGAATCACGACTTTCGGCTGACCGAACTCGATGGCGCCGCCGCCATCGCCCACATCGCCCGGCTCGGCATGCTGAACCGCGAGCGGCAGGACTTCGGCGAGGTGCTGGCGCTGCAGCCGGTAGCCGCGGTGCAGATGACCTGGTACCGCAACAACGTCGCCCACGTGCTGGCATTGCCGTCGCTGATTGCCTGCCTGCTCGAGAAACGCAGGAGACCCCTGGCGCGCGAGGCATTGCAGCGGATGGTGGACATGGTGTTCCCCTACCTGGCCCGGGAACTGCATGGGCGATTCGAGCCCGCCGATACGGCGCGCTGGACCGGACACCTGGTGCGCTCAGGCCTCATCGGCGAACAGGACGATCGCCTGGCGCCGCCGCCCGCACGTTCCCCGGAACACTACCGGTTGCACCTCCTGGCCGGCATCGCCCGGCCGATCCTGGAGCGGAACTACATCGTGCTGGGCCTGCTCTCCGAACCCGGCAACCCGGCCGGAACCCGTGCCGAACTCCTCGAACGGAGCCAGCACATCGCACGCAAGGTAGCCCGCATGCACGGCATCAACGCGCCGGAGTTCTTCGACGGGCGGCTGTTCGATGCGTTCGTCGACAAACTGATCGAGGACGGCGCCGTCATCGAAGACACCGATGGAGGCCTTACCCGCACCCGAGTCGTCGACGATGTCCTGCGCGCGGCGGAGCGGGTGATCGATGCCGAGTACCGCTATGCGATTCTCGGCGATTGACCCGTCACGCGTTTCCGCAACCCGGCAAATTCAGGTGAGCGATGCGGACTGGTCACCAGCCCAGGCCAACGGGCACGCCCGAGACCCAGATATGGCCCCACCACAAGGCGACGAAGATTCCCGCCGCCAGCAGGGGAGCGAGCCAGCCGACATCCGAGAACTTCAGGGATTGCCGGCCGCGGGCGACGGCTGCAAAGGGAACCAGAGAGGTCGCCTCGCGAAACGCGGTCCACCCTTCCCCGAACACCTGTTCCTTGCGCCGGTCGATCAGCACCATGCCAGTACCCGAAACCAGCGCGAACGCCCCGAAGAACAGCAGCGACGGCAGATCGCCGTTGGCGAACAGGTGGCTCACCGACCAGATGAGAATGCCGCACTGAACCGGATGCCGCGTGATGCGCATGACACCGGTAACCGCTACCTCCTCACCGCTGTCCAGCACCACGCCCACCGAGGTGGGGTTCCTGGTCAGAACTCCGCCGATGACGAGCAGCAGGGCAAGCGGCATGAGCAACAGCGGTACCAGGCGCAGCAGGTCGCCGGTCGGCCAAAGCAGCACGCTCGGCGTGGTTCCGTTGTAGGCGCGAACCAGCAGCACCAGCAACAGGATCGAGGCGACGGAGTAGACCCCGACGTAGGCCTTTTCGCCCATCGCCCCCACCAGCCGGTCGCGCAGACCCGTACTTGTCACGCCAAGGTGTTGCGCCACGAACAGCGCTGCCAGCAGAGCCAACCAGGAGAACTCGCTCATCTCAGGTTCCAGCAGTTGCGACCTGGAGGATTCTAAGCGCGATTTCGGCTTTGGCCAATCGGCGCGGCGCCGGTCGGCGTACCGCCGGCTCCGGGTTCAACCGGCCCGATAGACATCGAAGCGTATGCGCCGGCCGCGCAATTGCCAGCCCGGGGCGGCGCAGACGGGGTCTCTGGCCCGTCTTTTGACGACTACCCTGTCCCGCGCCGCCAGGCGCGCCCGGTCGATCAGCTCCAGCAGGTCCGGCCCGCCCTGCCACGCGAGATCGCGCAGCACCTGCATGCGTTTTTCCGGTAGCGCCGTCTTGCGGCGCTCCGGAAACATCGGATCGAGATAGGCGACGTCCACGGATTTGCGGTATGTTCGGCACCACTGTTCGGCGCTGCCGAAAACCACGCTGGCGGGCAGGTCGAGCCGGGTCGCGAAGTCGTCCAACAGGGCCCAGACGAGGGGCGAGCGCTCCACGAGGGTAACGGTACAGCCGCGCAGCGCGAGAGACAGTCCATCGATACCCCACCCCGCCATCAGGTCCGCCACCGCCGGGCGGCGGGAAGCGGCGCAGGCCCTGGCGAGCAGGAGCGACTGCCGGGACCGGGCTTCGATGTCCCGATAGCTGAGAACGACGCCCGGACTGCCCCGTTCATCGCGCAGGGACATCCCCGACTCGTCGAACCAGAGACGATACCCCGGACGCCGGGGCGGCTGTTGCGCCGGGTGTAATTCAAAGACGTTTGCATAGCGCTGCACCGGCAGATCAGGGCGATGGAACAGTACAGGCTTCACCGATGGCGAGGGGTACCGTCCTGTTTCACCGAGCCCCGGCAACGACATGCGATCCCTATGACTGCCCGGGCAGCGGCCTCGCCGGCTCGCGGGACGCCCCTTCTGTGGTTACCGCGCCCGTTCGAGCCTTCCGCCACGGAGAATCGCCCGTCACGTAGACCGGCAGGCCGAGTTCCGGCGCCAGGCACTTCCCCCTCGCCATGGCTTCCGCGCCCAGCCGCGCGATCAGACCGGCGCCGGGAGCGATTTCCGCATGGCAGACCGCCCCGGCGGGCAACCATTCCGGCCGGTCGCCCACGAACGGCCAGCCGCGCTCGATCTCGGGCCATCCAGGATCCGTTTCCACCAGGCGATCGCGGTGGCGAACCAGGAGTTCGCTGCCCGCGACGCCGAAACCGGCCAGGTACCAGGCATCCCGCCGGGAACGGATGCTCACCACGATGCCATCGGCGAGGGGATGCCGCTCCACGGCCGCGGCCGCAAGCGCCAGGGTCGACGACACGGGAAGGATCCCGGCGTCCGCGCCGAGCGCCACGGCCTGGGCGACCGAGGCTGCGATCCGTATGCCGGTGAAGGAACCCGGCCCGCAACCGAAGGCCACGCCGTCGAGGTCCGCCGGCGACACGCCCTGTGCTGTCATGGATTGGTCGACGAGTTCGAGAATGTGCTCGTTATGCGCCCTTTCCATCTTCCGTGTATGCTCGCTGGTCGTCCCATCGACCATGACGGCCGCCGAACAGAGACCGCGGGAAGTTTCAATTCCGAGAACGCAAGACATCCGCTACTCAAAGCCAATCAACTGCGCGGCATTATAGGGTCGGGCGCCAGCCATGACAGCGAAACGCATCCTGTAGACCATGCCCTGTCCCGCACTCGACCTCGATCAGGCGCTGGCACGGGTAATCGAGCGGATCCCCGCTCCGGAGGGCATCGAGACGGTGCGTCTTGCCGACGCCCAGGGCCGCGTGACGGCGGAACCCATCCGTTCCACCACGGACCTGCCGCCTTTCCCCGCCTCGGCGATGGACGGTTACGCGTTCAAATGGCGTCCGGGGATCACGGCCCTGTCCGTCAAGGGCGCCAGCCTGGCGGGCCATCCATTCACCGGTGCGGTGCCGGATGACGAGTGCGTGCGCATCATGACCGGCGCCCCGCTGCCCGCCGGTTGCGATACGGTCGTCGTGCAGGAAGACTGCGCGCGCGATGAGGGCGGCGTCTCCATTCGTATTCTCGAATGCCCCACGGCAGGCGCCAACGTTCGCGCGGCCGGTAACGATTTGAGGCGGGGACATACCGTAGTCCCGCAAGGCAGGCGGTTGAATGCGTTCGACATCGGCGCCCTGGCGGCCTGCGGATGCAACGCAGCCAGGGTCTGGGAACGGCCCCGTGTTGCGGTCTTTTCGACGGGCGACGAGTTGCAGCAACCGGGTAGCGCATTGCGATTCGGCAACATCTACGACTCCAATCGCTTTGCCGTCGCCGCCCTGCTGGCCCGCCTCCCGGTCGAGGCCGAAAACCTCGGCGTGCTTCCGGACGACGCCCCGAGCATCGCCCGCGCCCTGGCCGAAGCGGGCGGGCGATGCCGCCTGATCCTGACCAGCGGCGGCGTTTCCGTCGGGGATGCGGACCTGGTCAGAAGCACGGTGGAGGCCCTCGGCGAGTTGCGCTTCTGGCGGCTCAACCTGAAACCGGGCAAACCGCTCGCCTTCGGCCAGGTGGGCAACGCGCTGTTGCTCGGCCTGCCGGGCAACCCCGTCTCCACCATCGTCACCTTCCTGCTGATCGCCAAGCCCGCCATCGAGAAACTCTGCGGGACGCAGCCGTCTCAACCGGTAGCGGTCCGGGCGGAACTGACCGAGCCGATCGCCCACAAGCCGGGCCGGGAGGAGTACCAACGGGGCATGGCGACCATTGCACCGGGCAAACGCCAGGTTCGTACGACCGGCGATCAGGGCTCCAACCGGATGAGTACCTTCACCGACGCCAATTGCCTGATCAGAATCCCGAAGCGGTGCGGCAATCTTTCGCCCGGGTCGCGCGTGGAGGTGCTGCTGTTCGAGGGTCTCCTCTAGTGCTCCGTCAAGCCAAAATCTACGGGTATTCGCGGGTCTTTTTGGCCCCTGACTGCGTTGCTCCTCCTTGCATGGGGCCTGCCATGCGGCGTCGTCGCGCCTTGCCAGGAACCAAAAATCCCATGCGCCTACCCGTAGATTTTGGCTTGACGGAGCACTAGCCCGAAATTCCCGCTTGATTTCATGGGACAAATTCTGTTCTCAGACAGCCGGTGAGCCGGCTCCGAGCGGGCTACGGGGTCCCCGGATAGCTCCCCAGGATCGGCCCGTGGGGTTCATACCCCATCAGTTTGCGGATGCGCTCCGGGTAGCTGTCCGCCACCTCCCGCGGAATGGCGAGATAGTGATTTTCCTCCTGGCGCAGCCAGCCCAGGGAGTAGGTGTTGATCAGCCCCATGCGCGGGGCGTCCGTATCGTTCGCGCCGCCGCCGTGCAGCACCGAACCGAGGTACAGGAGCAGCGAGCCTTTCGGCATCGTTGCCTGCACGGTGTGGAAGACCCGGTCCGAGACGCTCCGCGAGGGGCCCTGGTGTGAGCCGGGAACGACGTGCGTTGCGCCGTTGTCCGGCGTGAAATCGTCCAGCGCCCACATGGCGCTCACCTGCAGTTCCATGCCCTGGATGCTGATCGGGTAGATGCCGTCGTCCCGGTGCAGGCGCTGGGCGGCCTCCCCGGGCAGGATCTCGATGCCCGTGCAACTGCCGATGCGGTAGTTGATGCAGTGCGGCAGGAGCACCTCGTCGACGGCGTCAAGGGTAAGCGGTTCGCCGACGAGATCGGCCGAAGCCCGGGAACGGGCCAGGATCTCGCTCAGCCGCAACGTCCGGTAGCCTTCGAAATCCGCGTAGTACTCGTGCCCGTACCGGTCGAAATGCGGCCTGAGTTCCGCGGCAACCACCTCGGCGAGCGAAACGGAAACACAGTTCTCGACAATCGCCGCTCCGGTCTCGTTCAACCCGGCGGCGATGTCTTCAATCCGGTCGTCGCGCGTGAATCGGGGAATGCGCCGGGTCTCGCCGTTCGCTGAATCGATCAACCGGCTCAATTGCATGGCAAGGCGTTCGCTGCCGGCGAGCGCCAGCCGGCCCCGGTAACACGCCTGAACCGGATCCGTGCGCCCGCGGCAGATATCGGCTAAAACATCCAGGCTCGTGGTCAGGATCGTGTCCGCGGCGGCATCGTTGCGGGAGACCTCGGAGCCGTTGATCCATACAACGCCATCGGCTCCGAGGTCGACCTTCAGCGGCGCGCTCAGGCCGCCACCGGCCACGGATCGTTCGATGATCCCGATGAGTTCCTCGACAAGCTCGCCCACGGCCATTTTCCTTACGTTGGACCCCTCGTCCCGGGACTGCTAGTCTGCCTGTCCTTGCGGCAATCGGCGCGTTTCGCGTTCCTTGCCGATTGTACCGCATCGCCCTCGCGGCCCACGGGATGGCGGAACAGGGCGGGGGCGCCCTGGAGACGGTTCGGACATTGCCTGACTACGATGCCATCGTCATCGGCGCCGGCCACAACGGGCTCGCCTGTGCCGGCTACCTGGCGCGCTCCGGCTTGAAGGTCAAGGTCCTCGAACGCCGCCCGGTGGTCGGCGGCGCGGCGGTCACCGAGGAGTTTCATCCGGGATTTCGCAACTCCGTCTATTCCTATGCGGTCAGCCTCCTGCACCCGGAAGTGATCCGCGACCTGGACCTGCACCGCCATGGTCTCGAGATCATCGAGCGCCCCGCGGGCGCCATCGGCCTGCTGGACGGCGATCATCTGGTGCTCTCCCGCGACGGGGCGCAGGCGCGCCGGGAGATCGCCCGGTTCTCTGCCCGGGATGCGCAACGATTCGACGAATACGAGGAGCGCATTTCCGACGTGGCGCTGGCGCTGCGCGAACTGGCCGTACACACGCCGCCTGACCTGAACGGCGGCTGGCGCAACGTCACGCGGCTGCTGCGCACCGGCAACACACTGAGAAAACTCGGCCGCGCCCAGCGCGCCGACCTGGCCGAACTCATGACGAAGTCCCTGGGCGACTACCTCGACAGCTGGTTCGAATCCGACGCTCTGAAAGGCATTCTCGGGCTGGAATGCGTGATCGGCAATTTCGTCGATCCCTACCAGGCCGGCACGGCCTACGTGCTGCTGCACCATGCCTTCGGCGAGGTGAACGGACGCATCGGCGCCTGGGGACACGCCAGAGGCGGGATGGGCTCGATCACGCAAGCCATGGCAGCCTTTGCGAGGGCGAGGGGCGCCGATATCGAAACCGCGGCTCCAGTGAAAGGAATCCGCGTGGAGGCCGGGCGTGCCCGCGGCGTGATTACCGAAGACGGGCGCAGGATCAGTGCCCGGATCGTCGCCGCAAACCTGCACCCGCAGCTCCTGCTCACGAGATTGCTGGACCCCGGGCTCCTGGCTCCCGACGCACGGCGGCGCATCGAGGCATACCGCAGCCACTCGGCGACATTCCGGATGAACGTGGCGCTCGGCGAGTTACCCCGTTTCGCGAGCATGCCCGATCGATCCGCGCAGGGTTTCCAGGGCGCCATCGAAATCTGCCCGTCGCTCGGATACATGCGGCAGGCTTATTCGACCGCACAAGCGTCCGGCTGGTCCGATCGGCCCATCGTTTCCATGTGGCTGCCCTCTACCCAGGACACAACCCTCGCTCCGCAAGGGGGGCACGTCGCGAGCCTGTTCTGCCAGCATTTCCAGCGCCACCTGCCGGCGGGCCGGTCGTGGGACGAGTTGCGGGAAGCGGTGGCCGACCACATCATCGAGACGGTCAACGGCTACGCCCCCAACTTCAAGGCGTCGGTGCTCGGCCGGCAGATCAAGTCGCCGTTGGACATTGAAAGGGACCTGGGCATGGTCGGCGGCGATATCTTTCACGGCGCTCTGCACCTCGACCAACTCTTCTCGCTCCGGCCCCTGGCCGGTCATGCGGATTACAGGATGCCCGTGAAGGACCTGTTCCTGTGCGGGTCCGGCGCGCACCCCGGCGGCGGCGTGACCGGCTTGCCCGGACGCAACGCAGCCCGGGAAATCCTGCGCCGCCTGAAGGTTTGAGGGCCGGCGTTCCGGCGTTCAAGCGCCGCTGTTTCGCAACGACTTCAGAACCCTTTTCTCGACATCGGCAACGGCGCCGAGCCCATCGACCGCTATGTAGCGCACTGCCCTGTTGCCCTGGTCCACTCGCGAACGCGTCCTGTAGAATCCGACCAGCGGATGGGTCTGTTCCCGGTATACGGATAGCCGGTCCCGGACCGTTTCCTCCCGGTCGTCGTCCCGCTGCAGCAACGGCTCACCGGTCTCATCGTCGAGGTCCGGCGCCCGGGGCGGATTGAAAACCACGTGGTAGACACGCCCGCTCCCCGGGTGCACCCGCCGCCCGCTCATGCGCTTCACCACCTCTTCATCGGGAACGGTAATCTCAACGACGGCATCGATGGCCACCCGCGCCGCCTCCAGCGCCTCCGCCTGGGCGATGGTGCGGGGAAAGCCGTCGAACAGGAAACCGTGCGCACAGTCTTCCTTCGCGATCCGCTCCTCCACGAGCCGGATGACGATGTCATCCGAGACGAGGCCGCCCCTTTCCATGACGGCTTGCACCCGCTTGCCGAGTTCGGTTCCGCCGCTCACCGCCGCTCGCAGCATGTCGCCCGTGGAGATCTGGGGGATGCCGAACGTGGAACAGATCGCCTTCGCCTGTGTGCCCTTTCCCGCTCCCGGCGGCCCCAGCAGAACGACCTTCATGGCTGCCTTTCCCCTGTGACGATGCGGCGCACGCCAAGCATGCCCTGAACCTCGCGTAATTGGTTGATCAGGCTCGCCACCTCCACCAGGTTCCCCAATTCCAACTCCAGCGTGAGCGCGGCCATGCCGCTGGCCGCATCGGCGCGGCCCGAGGTGGCAACCAGCGAAAGGCCTTTGGCACTCAATACCTCCGTGACATCGCGCCACAGCCCATCACGGTCCTGGGCCTGAATCTCCAGCACATGGTGCCCCGATTCGTTCCCTGCACCCGGATCCGGCAACCCTGCAACCTGAACGGATCGCCGGCCCATCGGGAATCGGCCCAGAACCTCGAGCATCTGCAGGTCGCCTGCGCCCAGGGCGAAGAACAATTCCCCGGCGCCGGAGCAACCGAATGCCTTGGCCAATGAGTCCGCGTCGTCCGGTGCGAGCGGCGGCAATCCGAGACATTCGATCATCTCATCGAAGTCGCGCCGCCCCTCTGCCACGTTGACCTCCCGTTCGCGCATGCGCAGCCAATTCCGAATCTTGCTTTTCGCGCGCGCGGTACGCACATAACCCAGATCCGCGTCGAGCCAGGCGCGCCGGGGCGTGGCCCGGGAGTCCCTGTGAATCTGGACAAGCTGGCCCGTCTTGAGCGGCGTGTTGAGCGGTACACGCCGACCGTCCACCCGCGCGCCGGCGCAATGATGGCCGATCTCGGTGTGTACGCGATAAGCGAAGTCGAGTGGCGTGGCGCCCGCGGACAAGTCGACGACATGGCCCTTCGGCGTGTGAACGAATATGCGCTCTTCCTGCATTTCCTCCGTCAGTTGATCGGCCAGTGTTCCGCCCAGCGAATCCTGCCACGCGAGCACCTGGCGCAACCAGGCCACCTTCTCGGCATAGAATCCGTCCTCCTTGTCGCCGCCCTTGTAAGTCCAGTGCGCGCAGACGCCGAGTTCCGCATCGTCGTGCATTTCCGTGGTTCTGATCTGCACCTCGAAGACCTCACCCGCATCCCCGACCACCGCGGTGTGAATCGACCGGTAGCCGTTTTCCTTCGGCGCCGCGATGTAGTCGTCGAACTCCCGGCGCACATGCCGCCAACGCATGTGAATGGCGCCGAGCGCGGAATAGCACTCGGTGACCTCCGCGACGATGACGCGCACGGCAAGCACGTCGTAGACCTCATCGAAGGGAATATGCTTGGTGCGCATCTTCCGCCAGATGCCGTAGATGTGTTTGGCACGGCCTTCCACCCGCGCCTCGATGCCGCGTTCCTCGAACATCGCCTCGAGCTCGCCGACGAGCTGCCTGACCTTGGCTTCCCGTTCCGCCCGCCGCCCGTCCAGTTGCCGGGCGATGCGCATGTAGGCATCCGCTTCCAGGTAGCGCAGCGACAGGTCCTCGAGTTCCCATTTCAGCCGCCAGATGCCGAGCCGGTCCGCCAGCGGCACGAATACGGTCATGGCTTCGGTGGCAATACGGGTCTTGCGCTCCTCAAAGCTGTTCTTGGCCAGCCGGAGCGCAATCACCCGCTCCGCGAGCTTGAGCACGGCCACGCGGACATCGTCGATCAGGGCCACGAGCATGCGGCGGATATTCGCCGTCTGGTCCTTGGCCTCGCTCGCCAGCATGCGGGAACTGGTCAGATCGAGCAGGCTGATGTCCGCCATGCCATTGACGGCTGCAAGGAGATCGGCGGCCGCATCGCCGATGGCCGCGGCCAGTTGTTCGTCATGGATGGCGCCGCGCCGGGCGGGGCGATAGTAAAGCGCCGCCAGCACCGACGCCGTATCCATCTGCATGCCGGCAACCAGCTCGGCCAGTTCCATGCCGCTGCGTAGACCCTCGCCGTTGAAGCCGTCGCTCAGACGCGTTGCCGCGGGCAGGATCCGGGCTGCGTCCAGGTGCCTCCGCCCCTGACACAAGCTGTCGACCCATGCCTTCGGATCGATCCTTCCGTCGGGGTCGACGGGCACGTTTGCGGGTGCGCTGGCGCGCATTCCTCACCAAGCTCCTAAAGCGGCAGGCCAGGGGCGGGGCGGGCGATCATACCGTTCCCCCATGCGAAACTCACTTCCGGCCGCCCTGGCGGTCACGCGTCGACTCATGGCGCAGCAGGCGGCGGCTGACCAGCGGCGCCGCGCCGAGGTGAGCCGCTATCGCATCCCTGAACAGGCGCCGTGCCGCCCGGCGCGTGTCCGGGTTCACATAGTCGGCGCGCGCGATTTCGATCAGCGTCCGGCCACGGTATCCCTCGTTCGCCGGCGCGCCCACGAAACCGGACTCCGGCTCCAGACGGTACCAGGCCGCTGCATCGATCGCCGCCCCGCTCGCCGCATCGCGGGTAAAGTCGTACCCGTAACCCAACTCATCCAGCAGCAGCTTTTCGAACTGGCGCAGGCTCGATGCGACCTCGACCGTGTCCGATTCCTCGCCGATGCGCCGCAATGCCCATTGCACGCCGGCGAACAGCCGGCCGTGGGGTTCCCACTCCCGGGTCAGCCGCATGACGAGTTCCGCCACATAGTAGGCCGATGCGACCGCATTGCCGGTGAGCCAACGGCCCTGAACCACGTCGTATCGGGTGAGGGTCATCAGGCTGCCGCGTCCCCGCCAACTGACGCATCCCTCGTAGAACGGCTGCAGACCATGGCCCCGTTTGGCGTTGCGCCTGCCTCTCGCGACCACGGCTACGCGCCCATGGTCCCGCGTGAAGAGATTGACCAGCAGGCTGGTTTCCCGGTAGGCGCGCGCGTGCAGCACGATGGCGGGCTGGTCGGTCGCGCTATTCATAACCCATGCGTTCCAGGCGCGCCCGGTCATCCGTCCACCCGGCGCGGACCTTGACCCAGAGATGCAGCATAACCTTGCGGCCGAGCATCTTCTCGATGTCCCGGCGCGCATCGCCGCCGATGGATTTCAGCTTGCCTCCGTCCTTGCCGATAACGATGCGCTTCTGTCCGGCGCGCTCCACGACAACGTCGGCGCGAATCTCCACCAGGCCCGGCGCGGCATCGAAAGACTCGACGATCACGGCCGCGCGGTGCGGCAGTTCATCGCCCAACCGGCGCACGAGTTTTTCCCGAATGATCTCGCTCGCCAGGAAGCGCTCGCTGCGGTCGGTCAACTGGTCCGGCGGAAAAAGGTGTGCGCGTTCCGGCAGGCGGGCGAACACCGCCTCTCGAAACCCCTCGACTCCGTCGCGCTTCCACGCCGATATCGGCAGAATCTCCGCGAACGCCTCCAGCCGCGCCAGCCGGTCGATAACGGGTAGAACCGCCGTTCTCTCGCGCAAGAGGTCTGTCTTGTTGATCACGGCGAAAGCCGGAGTGCCAGAACGCTGCACGTATTGCAACACCAGCCCGTCTTCGTCGGTCCACCTGTCCCGGTCGACCAGCATGACGATGAGATCCACGTCCACGACCACCGAAGCGGCGGCGCGCACCATGCGGCGGTTCATTTCCCGGGTCGCCCCGGCGTGAATGCCCGGGGTGTCGACATAGATCGCCTGGCAGGCGCCGTCTGTATCGATGCCCAGCAGATTGTGGCGGGTGGTCTGGGGCTTGCGCGACGTAATGCTGATCTTTTGCCTCAGCACCACGTTGAGCAGGGTGGACTTGCCGACATTCGGCCGGCCCAGGAGCGCCACATATCCGCAACGTGCGGGCGCGCCGGTCACGGGCGCCTCGACGCCCTCGCGACGAACGCCGGTGAGATATGCGGGCTAGACATCACGGCTGTCCACCTCGTCGATCATGAGAGCGGCCGCCCGCATCTCGGCCTCCTTGCGGCTCTGCCCGGTGGCCGTCACGGAAACGCCCAGCTCCCGCGACTCGCAGGCGACATTGAACACCTGTTCGTGATGCCGGCCCGAGATTTCAAGGGTGCGGTATTGCGGGGGCTCGAGCCCCTGCGCCTGCAGGCGCTCCTGCAGGATACTCTTGGGATCCTTGGGCGCCCGCTCAGCGAGGTTTTCCAGGCGGCTGCGGAAGAGGTGCATGATCGAGGCCCGAGCCGCTTCGATACCGCCGTCTTCGTGTATCGCCCCGATGGCCGCTTCCAGCGCATCCGCCAGAATGGAAGCCCGGTCCCGCGCGCCCGAACGGCGCTCGCCGATGCCCAGCGCCAGGTGCTCGCCCAGATCGATTTCCCGCGCCACCCGCACCAGCGTATCCCGCTTGATCAGAGATGCCCGCAGCAGGGTGAGCGAGTCTTCCCGGTGACCCTGGCGGCTTCTGTGCAGGTATTCGCCCATGACGTAACCGAGTACGGCATCGCCCAGGAACTCCAGGCGCTCGTTGTGATGCTTCGATGCGCTCCTGTGGGTCAGCGCGCGTACAAGCAACTCCTGGTCCTTGAACCGATAGCCGAGCTTTTTCTGCAGCGCCGTCAGATCCAACGGTTGCGCTCGAAAGTCGGCCAATTCAGTCCGGGCGCCTTGTGTACCCAGATCGCGACCGCCTTGCCGACGATCTTCGATTCGGAGACGAACTTCCAGCGGCGGCTGTCGTCGCTGCGGTCGCGGTTGTCGCCCATGACGAAGTAGGAGTCCTCGGGCACCACCCACTCCTGCGTCCGCTCTCCCGTCGGGTAGCGGTAGGTGGTGTGCGGGTCCTCATCGAAGGTCTCGAGATATTCCCGCACCGGTATGGCGTTGCGGCCAATCAGGTCGTGGAATTCCCGAACGAATTCGTACCGCGCGCGCTGCCCGTTGATGTAGAGCGCCTTGTTCTCGTAACGGATGTGATCGCCGGGCAGCCCGACCACCCGCTTGATGAAGTAGCGCGAATCGTGGGGCGGAATGAAGACCATGATATCTCCCCGCCGCGGCTCCCCGACTTCGACGATCTTGGTTCCCAGCACCGGCAGCCGGATGCCGTAGGCGTACTTGTTGACCAGAATGAAGTCGCCCACCTCGAGCGTCGGCACCATGGATTCGGAAGGAATCTGATAGGGCTCCCCGAGAAAACTGCGCATCGCCAGCACGAACACCAGCACCGGAAAAAAAGAGCGGGCGTACTCCACGATCGCAGGCGCGGACTGTTCCCGTTCCCGGCGCGGCTTCAGCACCAGAACGTCGAACAGCCAGATGCCGCCGCTGATCAGCACCGCCCAGGTGAGCAGAAACGGATAGTCGATGTCCATTTCAGTGTTCCGCCGCGTCAGGCCGCTTCGCTAGCCCGTATATCTCACCGAGGGCAGCGATGATCGCGCAGGATTTTCTGGTCCACATGCGAGAGGCAAGCCCCTCGCGCTCCCCGGCTGAGGGCTCCGTGCGCGTGCTCGCGAGCGGAAGCATAGCCCCGCCTATGGTGGAGCGAGCACGTGCGCGCACGCGGGCAAAAGACCAGCGAGGGCGCGGCCAGCGCAGTCCGTGCCGGGCGGAACCTCCAAAAAGCGGAGTTACCTGATTGAAACGCAATGACATTCAGTGACTCAACAAGCGACTTGGTGAGATATGCGGGCTAGTGCCAGAACCCGTATGCATCGCATCGGCCTCAGGAGTAATCGAGTTTCAACGCCGCCAGAAACGCTTCCTTCGGCACCTCGACGCTGCCGACCTGTTTCATGCGCTTCTTCCCCGCCTTCTGCTTCTCGAGCAGTTTCTTCTTGCGCGTCACATCGCCTCCGTAACATTTCGCCGTGACATTCTTGCGTAGCGCCTTGACCGTCCGGCGCGCGATGATCTGCCCGCCGATGGCCGCCTGTATGGCGACGGCAAACATCTGCCTGGGAATCAACTCCTGCATCTTTTCCACCAACTGCCTGCCCCGGCTCCGGGCATGGTCACGATGCACGATCACGGCCAGGGCATCCACCCGTTCGCCGTTGATCAGTATATCCAGCTTGACGAGACTCGACACCGCGAAACGGAGGAAGCCGTAGTCCAGGGAAGCGAAACCGCGGCTGACCGATTTCAGCCGATCGAAGAAATCCATGACCACCTCGTTCATGGGTATCTCCCAGGCCATCGATACCTGGCCGGCGGAAAACTGCATGTTCTTCTGGACACCCCGCCGCTCCACACAGAGATTGATCGCGTTGCCGACGAACTCCTGGGGCGCCAGGATGTTTACCTCCGCGATCGGCTCCCTGAGCGCCACGTACCGCTCCGGCAACCCGGAAGGATTGTCTACTTCGACCACCGAGCCATCCGCCAGTTCCGCCTCGTAGATCACGGTGGGCGCCGATGTGATCAGGTCCAGATCGTATTCCCGCTCGAGCCGTTGCTGCACGATCTCCATGTGCAGCAATCCCAGGAATCCGCAGCGGAAACCGAAACCCAATGCATCCGAGGACTCGGGCTCGTAGAAGAGCGATGCGTCGTTCAGCGTCAGCTTCTCGAGAGCCGCTCGAAATTCCTCGAAACGGTCCGAGTTCACCGGGTAGAGGCCCGCGTAGACCTGGGGTTTCACCTTGGCAAAGCCAGGCAGCGCCGATGCGTCCCGATGACTTGCCAGCACCAGGGTGTCGCCTACCGGCGCGCCCCGGATTTCCTTGATGCCGGCTATGACGTAGCCCACTTCCCCGGCGCCGAGTGCGGCGGTGGCGGAACGTTTCGGACGGAAACAGCCGACTTCGTCGACCACGTGGATCTTGCCCGTCGACTTCACGACAATGCGATCGCCCCTGGCTACGCTTCCCGCCACAACGCGCACCAGCGAAACGATGCCCAGATAGTTGTCGAACCGGGAATCGACGATCAGCGCCTGCAACGGCGCTCCCGGTTGCGTCCGGGGCGGAGGGATGCGCTCAACGAGTCGCTCCAAGAGGGCAGGCACGCCCTGCCCGGTCTTGGCGCTGACCTGCACCGCGGCATCCGCCGGCAGCCCGATGATGTCCTCGATTTCCCGCGCCGCCCGCTCGGGCTCAGCCTGGGGCAGGTCGATCTTGTTCAGAACCGGCAGCACCTCCAGGCCGTTCTCGATGGCCGTGTAGCAGGTGGCGACCGACTGCGCCTCCACGCCCTGGGCGGCATCGACAACCAGCAAGGCGCCTTCACAAGCGGCCAGCGACCGGGAGACCTCATAGCTGAAATCCACATGCCCGGGGGTGTCGATGAAGTTGAGCAGGTACGACTCGCCGTTCGCCGCCTCGAAATCCAGGGTGACGCATTGCGCCTTGATGGTGATTCCCCGTTCACGCTCCAGCTCCATGGAATCCAGGACCTGATCGGCCATCTCCCGCTCGCTCAGAGCCCCGCAGTGTTGAATGAGGCGGTCCGACAGGGTCGATTTGCCGTGATCGATGTGCGCGATGATGGAGAAGTTGCGAATGTGGTCGAGGCGCTGCAACACGGGAACCCATCCGGGCGAAAAAACGGCGGCGAGTGTAGATGAAAGCCCCGTATCAAGCCAACGCCGGCACGGACTTGCGCCTACGCTGGAGACGCGAACCGGTCGCTACTCCGGAACCTTCAACGGAACGAACAGAGGCCGCTCGCCCCGAACCACCAACACCGAGACGCTGCGGCCCTTGGGCAGGGAACTGGCGATTTCGTGAAAGCTGTCGAGGCTGTCCACTGGCTTGTTGTGAACCCTGGTGATGATGTCGCGCTCGCGTATCCCGGCCTCTCCGGCCGGCCCCTCGGAACGTACCACCACCACACCGCCTTCCAGGTTCAGGCGCTCGCGCATCGCTTCCGGTAGCGCTTTCACCACGAGCCCCAACGCCGAAGGCTCGGACCCCGGCTGGCCCCGTTGCACCAGTGTGTCATCCGGCAATTCCCCGATCTCGAGTTCGAGAGTCATTTTTTCGCCTTCGCGCACCAGGTCGATCTGCGCTTCGCTCCCCGGAGCGGCACGGCCAACGTAGTGCGGCAGTTCCTCCCAGCGGTCGATGCTCTGGCCGTTGAACCCGGTGATGATATCGCCGGCCAGCAAGCCGCCCTGTTCGCCCGGACTGTCGGGAAAAACCCGGGTGATCAGCGCGCCCTGGGGCTGCTCGAGACCAAAGCTCTCTGCCAGTTCGCGGTTGACCTGTTGAATCTCCACGCCGAGCCAGCCCCTGTAAACCCGCCCCGAGCCTTTCAGTTGATCGGCAACTTCCATGGCCACGTCGATGGGGACGGCGAACGACATGCCCATATATCCGCCGGAGTTGGAATAGATCTGCGAGTTGATGCCCACGACTTCACCGTCGAGATTGAACAGGGGGCCGCCGGAATTCCCGGGGTTGATGGCGACGTCGGATTGTATGAACGGAACGTAGTTCTCGTTGCGCAGGCTACGGCCCTTGCCGCTGACTATGCCGGCGGTCACGGAATATTCGAATCCGAACGGTGAGCCGATGGCGAGAACCCATTCGCCGACCTTGAGATCTGCGGAGCTGCCGATCGTCACCGGCTGCAGGTTCTCCGCCTCCACCTTCAGAAGCGCCAGGTCCGACCCGGCATCGGCGCCGACTACGGCGGCATCCAGTTCCCGGCGGTCGCTCAAGCGCACCACCACCTCGTCGGCTTTTCCCACGACGTGGTTGTTCGTCAATATGTACCCGTCGCTCGTAAGGATGAACCCGGAACCCTGCGACCGCCGCGGTACGTTGGGCGCCGGAATGCCCGGACCCGGGAAGAATCGGCGAAACAGGTCATCGAGTTCCTCGGGACGCCGCGACGGCTGTTGCACCCGGCGCTCCGTGCTGATGTTGACGACCGACGCGGAGTGCGCTTCCACCAGTCCCGTAAAGTCCGGCAGACCGGCCGCCAGGACCGGGGCGCCCCCCAGCGCCAGACCCACCATCGCAACCCATGCCGTTTTCATGCCAGTGCCCTCATTTCAAGTCTTTCAGCAACCACGCGTCCACACGGGAACCCATCCGGGCGACGGTGGCCGATGCGGCCAGAAACAACAGGATCGCCCACCACGCGTGGCCGGCCGCCAGTGTATCGGCAAGCCAGCTACCCGCAACCAGTACGGCGAGGGGCATGCCCAGGCAGAAGCCCGAAGCCAGATGCAGACTCCGGCCCGAAACCGCCGGGATCTGCCTGGCGGTTTCGATTGCGCAGCCGCGGCACGCGGCACATCGATTTATCCTGCCGGCCTTCGGAACTCCGCTCCATGCACGACCGGCGCCGCAATCCGCCGGGCCGTCGACACCGGCGGGGCCGCGCGAATCCGCTCCACGAATTCCGATTGCCGGGATCTTTCCCGGGTTCCCTCGAGGACGGCCCGTGGGAGCGGAATCGCCATTCGGCAACGGCGACCCCTTCACGACTGCCTGTCGAGCAGTGGCCGTATGCGCTCATCGATGGCCTCTCTCGCCCGGAAAATGCGCGATCGCACCGTGCCGACCGGACACTGCATGACGGTGGCAATCTGGTCGTAGCTCAAACCGTCCATCTCACGCAGCGTAACGGCGCTCCGCAGATCCTCCGGCAATGCTGCGATGGCCCGCCCGATCTCGCTTGACAACTCATCCCGGGACAGGGCGGACAGCGGGTCTTCGTCATCCCGCAGCGAGTCCGCACCGTCCATGAACTGGGCTTCCGCCACATCGATGTCCGCCGCCGGGGGGCGTCGGTTTCTGGCAGCGACATGGTTCCTGGTGGTGTTGAGAGCGATACGGTAGAGCCACGTATAGAAAGCACTCTCTCCTCGAAATCGCGGCAATGCGCGGAATGCCCTGACGAAGGCTTCCTGTGCGACATCCTGGACTTCGTCCGGATCGTTCAGGTGCCGCCCGATCAAGCCGAGCACCTTGTGCTGGTAGCGCGTGAACAACAGGTCGAACGCCGCCCTGTCGCCCCGCTGGAAGCGGCGCACCAGTTCACGGTCATTATCCTTCGCCAATTGCCTCGGACCTGCATTCCGACAACTTGGCTATTTTGCCGATTAGTCCTGCGGTATACGAGTCGTCCTATAATCAAACGTCAGCGCGGGCTGTCAAGCGATCATGATACAACGCTTCTCGACCGACATTCTCATCATCGGAGGCGGCGCCGCCGGCCTCTCGGCGGCTCTGCGCCTGGCGCCTCATGCCCGCGTCACCGTGCTGTGCAAGGGCAGCGCCGACACCGGATCCTCGCACTGGGCGCAAGGCGGTGTGGCGGCGGTAACGGACTCGGAGGACAGCATCGGGTCGCACGCGGAAGACACGCTGAACGCGGGCGCCGGACTATGCGACCGGGAGATCGTGGAATTCACGGTCTCCCGGGCTCCAGCCGCCATCCGCCGCCTCATTGAGCAGGGCGTCGAATTCGATACCGCCGACAACGAATACCACCTGACCCGCGAGGGCGGACACCGGTTCCGGCGTGTACTGCACGTAGCCGATGCCACCGGCAAGGCCATCGTCTCGAAGCTGACCGAGCGGGTGCTCGACTCGCCCGGCGTGGAACTGTTCGATGACCGGGTCGCCATCGACCTGATCAATCTGAGCCGGCTGGGACGCTATGCGAACCGCTGCGCGGGCGCCTACGTGCTCAATCGCACGACCGGACGCGTCGAGGTCTTTCAGGCCCGTTTCGTCATTCTCGCGACCGGCGGCGCCAGCAAGGTGTACCTCTATACCAGCAATCCGGACAGCTCCACGGGCGACGGTATCGCCATGGCCTGGCGCGCCGGCTGCCGCATTGCCAACATGGAGTTCAACCAGTTTCATCCCACCTGCCTGTACCATCCGCACGCGAAATCGTTCCTGATCTCCGAAGCCGTGCGCGGCGAAGGCGGCATTCTTACGCTGCCCGGCGGCAAACGCTTCATGGACCGATTCGATGCCCGGGCGGAACTCGCACCCAGGGACATCGTGGCCCGCGCCATCGATCACGAGATGAAGCGCCTCGGCGCCGATTGCGTCTACCTCGACATCAGCCACCGTCCCCAGCGGTTCGTCCTGGACCACTTTCCGACGATCTCGGCGCGTTGCCGCCAGTTCGGCATCGACATCACCGCCGAACCCATTCCGGTCGTGCCCGCGGCCCACTACACCTGCGGCGGGGTACTCGTGGACCGGCACGGGCAGACCGATGTGCCGGGGCTGTATGCGATCGGCGAAGCGAGCTGCACCGGCCTGCACGGCGCCAACCGGCTGGCGAGCAACTCGCTTTTGGAGTGCCTTGTGTTCGCCGGCGTCGCAGCGGAGCGGATTCGAGCCCAACTCCACGAGCCCTTTATTTCGGTTCAACCCCCCCATTGGGATGAAACCCAGGTTACCGACTCCGATGAAGACGTGATCCTCGCCCACAATTGGGACGAACTGCGCCGCTTCATGTGGGACTACGTCGGTATCGTGCGCACCAACAAGCGCCTTACCCGCGCCCTGCACCGGGTGGACCTGCTGAATCAGGAGGTCAACGAGTTCTACAGCCACTACCGGGTGAGCAACGACCTGATCGAATTACGCAACCTGATCGATGTGGCCGAACTCATCATCCATTCGGCGCTGCAGCGCCGCGAAAGCCGCGGCCTGCACTTCAATCTCGATTATCCGCACACGCTGGATCGGGCCGAAGACACGATCCTCTCCCCCGGCGCCGAAAAGCGCCTGGACCTGGTTCGGCCGGCGGCGCGCTGACGCGGAGCGGACGCCGGACGCAGGCCCGGCTGGAGCATCAGGAAACCGCCGCTTTCAGGTCGCGCCGCAGCCGTGCAAATTCGTCTTCCCCCATCTCGTCGCGAAAGACGCGGGCGCTGCGCCATCCCCAGTAGACCGTAACGGCGAAACGCGACAGCTTGATGCGCCTCGGCCGGGCGGGAATCGTCACCTGCAATGCCGGTGGCGGCCTCCATCCCAGGACCCACAAGCCAAGCAGCGCCGCCCCCGCGTTGCCGAACCAGAACCAGCCTCCCGCCATCGCGACGCCGAGATGCAACAGCCACTCGAGATGGCGGAGACGTCCCGGCTCAACGCTGATCGACGCTGGCGCCGGCACCGTTTCGAGCCCGCCGGATCAGGGTAACGATGCGGTTCAGCGCTTCGTCGGCAGGGCGCGATACGCCACGCAGCCAGTCGTGGATCGTCCAGTCGTCCTGGTCCAGCAATCGCAAATAGGCTTCCTTGTCCGCTGCCGCCAGGTTGGCGAACCGATCACGGACAAACGGCGCCAACTCGACCTCCACTTCCAGCATGCCCCTGCGGCTGCGCCAATGGACCTTGCCGGCGCCGGTTTGCGATTGCCCCTTGCCCATCACTCGACACTAGTGTCCTGTCACACGTGTTTCTACGCCTTCAGAGCGAGCAGGACGCGCTAATGCAAGGCGTGGTCCGCAGCCAATATCCAGATATCGGCAAGGACCGCAATGCGGCAGCAGCGCGCCCTGCTCGCTCCCGGAGGGCGCGCCCCACGGGGCCTGTGGCCGTGTTGCAACCCTTGGCAATATGCTGGATATTACCTGCGGGCTGCGCCTTGCCACAGACCCCGTGGGGCACGCTGAAGGCGTAGAAACACCTGTGACAGGACACTAGCAACAATGCGGGCAACAATCATCCGCCGGAATCGGATGGCGGCGACCGCGATGCACCCCGAGGAACAGCGGCAATCTCTCACACCGGACGGCGGGACCGGCAGCGGCGTGGTCCTGCTCGACGACCTCGGCGCCTTGCGTTTCGACGGCGCCGATGCCGCCGGGTTTCTGCAGGGCTATCTCACC
Source organism: Candidatus Azophilus sp. (assembly GCA_965220425.1). Classification (GTDB taxonomy): domain Bacteria; phylum Pseudomonadota; class Gammaproteobacteria; order Pseudomonadales; family Azotimanducaceae; genus Azophilus. The sequence continues at coordinate 4,252,985 of OZ244830.1, forward strand.
ACCGACACGGCGGAGCTCGGCGGAGATCCGCAGTTCACCGCGATGTGCAATATCAAGGGGCGTGTGGTGTGCAGCGGATTCGCGTGGCTCGAAGAGGGGGCGGTGACGCTGGTTCTGCACACCTCCCTTCGCCCCACGGTGCTGGAATTCCTGCGCCCTTATCTCGCGTTCTCGAAAACGGCCGCCTCCGCAGTGCCGTCCCGGGTGGTTGGCGTTCTTCACGCGGCGCCTCCGTCACGGGAACTCGGCTCGCTGCCGGGGGGGCATCTCGGCGACGGCCGGCACCTGTTCGTTGTCGACGATCAGGCGCCGGAAAGCATCCTCGACGGCATATCGAAACTCGAGCGGAGCCGTTGGGACGAGGCGTTGATCGAACGGCGCGAGGTATGGCTGGAGGCCGCGACGAGCGGACGCTTTCTGCCGCAGATGCTCGGTCTGGACGAACGCGGCGCGGTCAACTTCTCCAAGGGCTGCTATCTGGGCCAGGAGGTCGTCGCCCGCGCCCAGCACCGGGGCCGGGTGAAGCGGAGACTAACGGCCCTGAACTGGTCGGGCGTAGCACCCGCCCCCGGCTGCGCCATCGAAGCGAATGGCCGGGAAGTGGGTATCGTGGTTGCGGCTGCGGGAACCGGCGCGGCAGGCCAGGCGCTGGCCGTGCTGGTTCGCGACCCGTCCGGACCCTTTTCCTCGCCCCAATACGACACGCGTTTCCGTCTGCCGGGCTGAGCCGCCCCGCTGGATTACGAATCGCGCCGGGCCGCCATCTCCGGCTTGTAAAGCCACTGAATGCTGGAAAAGTCCAGCCGCCCGGCGTTATTCACCTGCTCGTGAACCCGGTAGAGATTCTGCGCAAGGCTCCCCATGGGTACCGAACTGCGCGACTGGCCGGCGGTTTCCATGGCGAGCCCGAGATCCTTGGTCATGAGGTCGACGGGAAAGCCGCCTTCGTAGCCGCGGCTCGCGGCTACACCCTCCATGACTCCGGGATAGGGGTTGTAGACATTGAGCGACCAGTTGCCGCCGGAGGATCGCTTGATGATCTCCGACAGCACCCCAGGATCGAGACCGTTGTCCACACCGAGCGACAGCGCTTCCGCCGTGCCCGCCATCGACACGGCAAGCAGCATGTTGTTGCAGATCTTGGCGATCTGGCCGGCGCCGTTGCCCCCGGCATGAAAGACATTGGCGCCCATGACATCGAACAGCGGCCGCGCCCGCTCGAGTGCCGGCTCCGGCCCGCCGACGATGAAGGTGAGCGTGCCGTTCTCCGCGCCCGCCGTGCCGCCGGAGACCGGGGCATCGAGCATGTCCAGACCCCTTTCCGAAGCGCCGGCGGCGACACGCTGCGCCGTCGCCGGGTCGATGGTGCTGCAGTCGATGACCAGTGTCTCCGGGGGCAGATGCTCGAGTACGCCGCGCCCCGACCCGTTGCCGAGGTACAGGCCCGCCACATGCCTCCCCGCGGGCAGCATGCTGATGAACACCTCGACGCCTTGCGCCGCGGCCGCCGCGGATTCCCGGGGCCGGCCGCCCTCGACCGCCTGCATCAGTTCGGGCACCAGGTCGTAAACCTGGACCCCGTAGCCTGCCGCCGCCAGGTTGCGCGCCATGGGGCCGCCCATGTTGCCCAATCCGGCGAATCCAACCGTTGTCATCTGTCGTTCTCCAAGTCGTGCAGGGGGTTCCGCGGCCAGGGCGGGTTGAAGTGCCCCAGTACGTGCGCCGCGGCCAGGCCGTTCAGGTCGCCGAACCGCCATTGCGGCCGGTTGTCTTTTTCCACGATCAGGGCCCGTACGCCCTCGGCGAAATCACCGTTGTGCGCGCAGTGCGTGGCCACGGTCATTTCCTGGCGGAAGCAGTCGGCGAGCGTCAATTCCGGCGCGCGTCTGAGTTGTTCGATGAGGATGCCGACAGAGGTCGGGCAGCCCCGCCGCATGGTGGCGATGCCCTTGTCCACCCAGCGGCCGGCGCCGGCGAGACCGGCGATGCGGTTCGCCACGTCGGCATAGGAACCCTCGAGGCTCAGGCTATGCGGCACGGCGCCCACCTGCGGTTCGGGCAATGGCGACCGGGGCAGTGCGGTGAGCGCCGCATCGACGCGGGAGGCATCGGATTCGTCGCCGGTGTAGTCCAGGCCGATCAGTGCCTTGAGCACCTCGCTGCGCGATGCGGCGGGTACGCAATGCGTGCCCATGCCGATCCCGAGCGCATCCGCGCCGTTGATGTGGCTGCCGGTACAGCCCAGAAACACGGCGATCGCCGGATCCAGGTTGCGCAGCAGCCAGGTGGCGCCGGCGTCCGGGAAGAGCCCGATGGCCACCTCCGGACAGGCGATACGCACCGCTTCGGTGACCACCCGGTAGTGCGATGCCGAGAAGATACCCAGGCCGCCTCCCATCACCACGCCATGACCCACCGCCACGACCGGTTTCGGATAGGTATGAATGAGGTGGTCGAGGCGGTACTCGTGTTCGAAGAAGTCGAAGGGATAGCGGTCGACCACGCGTCCGGCGGCGTGGTTCTTCAACATGGCCGCATACAGCGCCTGTATGTCGCCGCCCGCACAGAATGCGCGCTCGCCCGCGCCGAGAAACAGCACGCAGGCGATCCGGTCGTCGTTGCGCCAGGCGCGCAGTGTGGCGGCTATGGCGCGCGCCATGTCCAGGCTCAACGCGTTGAGCGTTGCCTCGACATTGAGCGTGACCCGGGCAACCACCTGCCCGCCCGCGGTGGCGTGCTCCTCGATCAGAACGTCCCGGTTGCCGCCCGGGGCGCCGGCCATCAGCCGTTGACCCATCGCGCCGGCCGCTTCTCCAGGAAAGCGTTGACGCCTTCCTTCTGGTCCCGTGTGTCGAACAGGCCCACGAATGCATCCCGCTCCGCCTCGTAGGCGCCCGCGATGTTGCCCGCCCGGGCGTGCTGAATGAGCCCCTTGCAGGCGGACACCGCCGGCGGGCTCTGCCGTCCGACCGACGCGGCCAGTTGCAGCGCCCGCTGACACGCCTGGCCGGATTCGACCACTTCCTCGACCAGCCCGATCCCGGCGGCGCGCTCCGCGTTCACCCGTTCCCCGCACAGAATGATGCGTTTTGCCCAGCCCTCGCCGACCGTCCAGGCCAGGTTCTGGGTGCCGCCGCCGCAGGGCAGAAGCCCCACCGCCGCTTCCGGCAACCCCATCCGAGCATGCGCCTCGGCAATGCGGATGTCGCAGGCCAGGGCGCATTCGAGCCCACCGCCCATGGCGTAACCGTTGATCGCGGCAATGGTCACGCCGCGGAAGCCCGCCAGCGTTTCGAACGCCCCGCCGAAGTTGCCGGCCATGGACCGCGCCACCTCTTTGTCTCCGCCCGCGAACAGGTTGAGGTCCGCGCCCGCGGAGAAGAATTTCCCGCCCTGGCCGGTAATCACCAGCGCATAGACCCCGCGGTCGGCGTTGCACTGCTCGACCACGGATTTCAGCGCGCTCAAGTTGTCGCCGTTCCAGGTGTTGGCCGGCGGATTGGCGATGGTGATCAGCATCGTGTGATCGCGCTGCTCCACGAGCAGCTTCCCGGATGGAGAACTCGTCATGTCGTATTTCCAGTGGTCAGAGAATTTCGGTGGCTCCCTCGAGCAGCAGCCGGCGCGCGACGATGACGCGCATGATCTCGCTGGCGCCTTCCAGGATCTGGTGCATGCGGGTGGCGCGACAGGCCGGGCCCGCCAGCCTCTACCGGCGTATAGAGACCGCAGAATCCCGGTTGCCCCGCCCTGGCGATGGCTGCCCGGGGAAATTCCGCACTCTCGTCCCACTCTGCGGCATGCGGCGCGAACTCGTGCGCCGCAAACTGGCGCGCCGCGTCCCGGAAGGCGACCTGTTCGTCGTTCCGTTCGAATTCCATGGCGCCTTATCCTGCGTCTCCTACGTCGAACCAGTCGATCGGAGCGACCCCCCGGGTCTCGAGGTATGCGTTGGCGCGTGAGAAATGCCGGCATCCGAAGAATCCCCGGTGCGCGGACAGCGGCGAAGGATGTGGCGCGGTCAGTACACAGTGGCGGGACCGTTCGACGATGTCTCCCTTGCGTTGGGCATAGCTGCCCCACAGCATGAATACGAGTCCGTCGCGCCCGGTATCGAGGACTTGCACGATCTCGTCCGTAAAGGGTTCCCAGCCCTGCCCCCGGTGGGAGTTGGCGCGCCCCCGCTCAACCGTCAGCACGGCGTTGAGCAGCAGGACGCCCTGCCGCGCCCAGGCGTCCAGGCATCCCCGGCTGCCGTCCAGACGGCGGCCGGGACCACCGAGGTCCTCGTTGATTTCCCTGAAGATGTTCTCCAGCGAAGGCGGCGGGGAAACGCCGGGTTGAACGGAAAAGCAGAGGCCGTGGGCCTGGCGCGGCCCGTGGTAGGGATCCTGGCCGATGATCACCACCTTGACATCGCCCAGCGGCGTCAGGTCCAGGGCGCGAAAGATGTGATCGCCACGGGGATAGATCGCTTTGCGCGCCTGTTTTTCCCGTTGCAGGAACTGCCGGAGCCGCTGCATGTAGGGCTTTTCGAACTCGGCCGCAAGGGCCTCCTTCCAGGAGGCTTCCAGCCGGACCCGGTCTCTTGCGCTGCCGCTCTCAGTCACGGTCGCGAGGGCGGCGCCGCGCCGCGTTACCCCGTTCGGGGATTCGGGGACGCATCAGGGGGAACAGCAGGATGTCGCGGATGCTGGGGGAGTCGGTCAGCAGCATCACCAGCCGGTCGATGCCCAGGCCCTCGCCCGCCGCGGGCGGCAGCCCGTACTCCAGGGCTTCGATGTAGTCCGCATCGAAGCGCATGGCCTCGTGGTCGCCGGCGTGCCCGCGCGCCGCCTGCTCCCGGAACCGCTCGGCCTGGTCGTCGGGGTCGTTCAATTCGCTGAATCCGTTGGCAATCTCCCGCCCGGCGACGAACAGCTCGAAGCGGTCCGTGACGCGAGGATCCTCGTCGTTGCGGCGGGACAGGGGAGAGACTTCCGCCGGATAGTGGGTGATGAACGTGGGCCGATTCAGGCGCTTCTCGACACAGGCCTCGAACGCTTCCATCTGCAGCTTGCCCAATCCCCAGTCGTCCTCGGCCGACACATCGTTGTCCTTGAGCAAGGCGCGCAGAACGTCTTCGTCATCCGCCTGCGAAGCGCTCAGATCCGTATGACGCAGAATCGACTCCACCAGGGTCATGACCCCGAAGTCCTTGTCGAAATCGATGTCCTGACCCTGGTAGCGAACACCCGTGGTTCCCATGACGCCGGTGCAGACCCCGCGCAGCAACTCTACCGACAAGTCCATGAGATCCCGGTAGTCGTGATACGCCCAATAGAACTCGAGCATCGTGAACTCGGGATTGTGCCGTGTGGACAGGCCCTCGTTGCGGAAATTGCGATTGATCTCGAAAACCCGCTCGAAGCCCCCGACAACCAGCCGCTTCAGGAACAGTTCCGGCGCAACGCGCAAGTAGAGATCCAGGTCGAGGCTGTTGTGATGGGTGACGAACGGCCGCGCAAGGGCGCCGCCGGGGATGGTGTGCATCATCGGCGTTTCCACTTCCAGGAAACCCCGTTCAACGAAGAAGTCGCGGATCCGCTGCACAACCCGGGAACGCACCTCGAAGTTGCGGCGCGAATCCGCGTTGACGATGAGATCGACATGGCGTTGCCGGTACCGGGTCTCCACATCGGCCAGGCCGTGAAACTTCTCCGGAAGCGCCCGCAGCGTCTTGTTGAGCAACACCGCCTCGGAGGCATTGACGGTCAGTTCGCCCCGGTCGGTGCGCATGAGACGGCCGCGCACCCCGACAATGTCGCCGATGTCCCAAAGCGACTTCAGGGCATCGTAGGATTCCGCGCCGAGACCGTCGCGGGTCAGGTAGCACTGGATGCGGCCGCTCACATCCTGGAGCGTCACGAAGCTGGCCTTGCCCATGACGCGCCGCAACATCACGCGCCCGGCGACCGCGGTGCTCACCGGCTCCGCTTCCAGCGCCGCCTTGTCGTATCCCTCGAAGTCGGCCTGAAGCGCTGCGGCCTCCGCCTCGCGGCGAAAACCGCTGGCATACCCGCCGCCGCCGTCCAGCCAACGGCCGTGCTTGGCGCGGCGGTTCCCGGCGATGTTCCGCTCGTCGCTCATGGTCAGAAACCCGCCTTCAGGCTCGCCTCCATGAACCCGTCGACATCGCCGTCGAGTACGGCGTTGGGGTCGGAGCGTTCCACGTTGGTTCTGAGGTCCTTGACCCGGGACCGGTCGAGTACGTAGGAGCGTATCTGGTTGCCCCAGCCGATGCTGGCTTTCTGTTCCTCGATGGCTGCCTGCTCGGCCCGGCGCGCCAGCATCTCGAGTTCGTAGAGCTTGGCCCTGAGTTGCTTGAACGCCCTGTCCCGGTTCTGGTGCTGGGACCGCTCGCTCTGGCATTGCACCACGGTATTGGTGGGCAGGTGGGTGAGCCGGACGGCCGAGTCGGTGGTGTTCACGTGCTGGCCGCCCGCGCCGCTCGCACGGTAGGTGTCCACACGCACGTCCGCCGGATTGATGTCGATGTCGATGTCGTCCTCGATCTCCGGCGATACGAACACCGACGCGAACGAGGTGTGCCGCCGGTTGCCGGAGTCGAACGGCGACTTGCGCACCAGGCGGTGCACCCCGGTTTCGGTACGCAGCCAGCCGAACGCGTAGCCGCCGCTGACCTGCACCGTCGCACTCTTGATTCCCGCCACCTCTCCCGGAGACAGTTCCACGATCTGCATGTCGAATTTCCGCGCCTCGCCCCACCTCAGGTACATGCGCAACAGCATCTCCGCCCAGTCCTGGGCTTCCGTGCCGCCGGAGCCGGCCTGAATGTCCACAAAGGCATTGGCGGCATCCCGCTCGCCGTGAAACATGCGCCGGAATTCCAGTTCGCCCAGCAGTTTCTCGAGCGGGTCGAGTTCCCCGTCCACCTCATCGAGCGCCGCCTGATCGCCCTCTTCCGCGGCCAGATCGGCAAGCTCGCCGTAGTCGGCCAGGCTCTCCGGGAGGGGGCCGAGTGCCGCGACGGTTTCCTCGAGGCGTGCCCGTTCCCTCGACAGTTCCCGGGCCTTCTCCGGGTCTTCCCACAGGCCGGGGTCCGCTAACCGGTGCTCGACCTGTTCCAGCCGCTCCCGGCGGGCATCGAAGTCAAAGATACCCCCTGAGCGCCGCCGTGCGCTCGGCCAATTGCCGAATGCGTTCCCGGATGGAGGTGATCTCCGCCATGTCAATGCCAAACAGGGTCGTAAAAAGCGCGCAAGTTTAACCTCGATTCAATGAACTTGCGCGAAGCATGGCGACTCCGCGATGCGGGCTGGCAGCCCGTGGAACAAATTCCGTCGTCAGACGGTCGGTAACCCGGCTCCGAGCGGGCTTACGGCGCTCTCCTGCCGGCGCGCCAGGCGGTCTTGCCTTCCTTATGCGCTGGGCGCAAGCACAAGCCTCAAAGGCGCCGGCAGGAGAGCCCCAGAAGCCCACTCTCATCCAGGAACCGGGAGTTGTTCCCTGCGCGTCAGCGCACCGTTCTCCGGGGCGAGAACTGCTAGCCGGCATATTTCACCAAGGGCCGCGATGATCGCGCAGGATTTTGCCCGTTTGCGCGTGCTCGCGACCGGAATCATAGCCACGCCTATGGTGGAGGGAGCACGTGCGCGCACACGGGCAAAAGACCAGCGAGGGCGTGGCCAGCGCAGTTTGTACCACGACAGAAAGCCGAACAGTGCAACAAATGTGAGCAAAATCAAATGGAATTCGTCATCTGGATAAGCGGCTTGGTGAAATATGCGGGCTAGTCGCCGTCGTGCCGGTATGCCTTGACGAGTTCCTGCTGGTCCGGCGCCGGTACCGGCGCGTAGTGGCTGAACGTCATGGTGAAGCTCCCCTCGCCGCCCGAGAGGGAATTCAGCCTCGAGTGATAGTCCTGAACCTCTTTCAGCGGCGCCTGGCCGAGAACCTCGAGGCGCCCGCCCGCGAGCACATTGGTGCCCTTCACCGAGCCGCGCATGCCGGACAGGTCGCCGGCGACATCGCCCATGCAGTTCTCCGGAACCGAGACGTTGACGTCGACGACCGGCTCCATGACGATCGGCGCCGCGATCTTCACCGCGTTGACGAAGGCGCGCTTGCCGGCCTGAACGAAGGCGATTTCCTTCGAGTCCACCGAATGCTGCTTGCCGTCGTAGACGATCACCCGTACATCCTGCAGCGGGTGGCCGGCGATCGCACCTCCCTGCAGCACTTCGCGCACCCCTTTCTCCACCGCCGGGATGAACTGCGACGGAATCACGCCGCCCACGACCCGGTCGACGAACTCGAAACCACCGCCGCGGGGCAACGGCTCGATACGCAGGAACACCTCGCCGAACTGGCCCGCGCCGCCGGTCTGCTTCTTGTGCCGGTGATGCCCCTCCGCCTTCGCCGTCACCGTCTCCCGGTAGGCGATGGACGGCAGCGATGTCGCGACCTTGACACCGTATTTTTCCGCCACCTCATCGAGCGCGTTGCGCAGGTGCAATTCGCCGATGCCGAACAACACGGTCTCGTTCATCGCCGGAATGTGATCGAGACGCAAGGTCGGGTCCTCCGCGCAGAGCACCGAAATCGCCTCGTTCGCCTTCTGGGCCTGGGCATCGGACTCCGCGCTGATCGCCCGGCCGTACATGGGCTCCGGCAGCGCCGCTGATTCGAGGCGGGTGTCGTCCTGATCGTGGGCGTCATGCAGAACCGCATTGAAGAACACGTCCTCCACCCGCGGAATGGCGCAGATGTCCCCGCAGGCCGCCGCCTCGAGCTCCGTGTGGTCCGCGCCGTTCAGCTTGAGCAGATGGCTGATCTTCAGGGGCTTGCGCGCATCGCCGACGAATATCTGCCGGCCGCGCCTGAGCGTCCCCTGGTGCACGCGCAGCACCGCCATGCGGCCGCGGAAGGGATCGATATCGACCTTGACCACATGGGCGACCGCATCGGCATCCGGGTCCGGCGTCAATTGAACCGGCTCCGCCTGCGGACCGGTCACGAACGCCGGCGGGTTGCCCTCGGTCGGAGACGGCATCAGCCTGGCAATGACCTCGAGGAGTTCCGGAACGCCGGTGCCCGTGGCCGCGGAAACGAAACAGACCGGTACGAGATGGCCGTCGCGCAGCGCCTTCTCGAAGGCATCGTGCAACTGTTCGGGAGCGATCTCACCCTCTTCGAGGTATGTCTCCATCAGGTCGTCGTCCACTTCGACCACCTGGTCGACAATCTGCTCGTGAGCGTCTTCCACCGCGCCCAGATCGGTTGCCCCGCCGCCGCCGTGAAAGAACACGTCGACCACTTTCGCCCCGTTGCCGGCGGGCAGGTTGACCGGCAGGCATTCGGCGCCGAACGCATTCTGAATCCGTGCCAGCACCGCGCCGGCATCGACGCCGTCCGCATCGATCCGGTTAACCACCACCATGCGGCACAGGCGGCGCTCCGCCGCGGCATCCATGGTTCGCCGCGTCATGGTCTCCACTCCGGTCGCGGCATTGACGACGACGGCGGCGGTTTCCACGGCGGGAAGCACCGAGAGCGCCCGGCCCACGAAGTCGGGATGACCCGGCGTGTCGAGCAGATTGACGTGCACGCCGTTGTAGTCGAAGTGACAGAACCCGGTCTTGAGCGAATGCCTGAGTTCCTTTTCCCGGGGATCGGAGTCGGAAACCGTGGTTCCGGCGTCAATGGAGCCCTTGTGCGGAATCTTGCCGGCGCCGTGCAACAGGGCATCCGAGAGTTCGGTCTTGCCGGCGCCGCTGTGTCCCACCAGGGCGATGTTGCGGATCTGTTCGGTGGTGTATGCCACGTCCTCCAGTGCCTCCCGGCTTCAGTTGGTTCGACTATAGACCGATTGCATCCCCGCCGCCTAGCCCGCGCGCCCGAAGCGCTACCTTCCGGTCAACCGGGCGAAGACCGCCTGGCTCTACACGGGTTCCACGCAGCAGCCCCGGCACGCCCCGGACGCCGGCAAGCATCGACAAAGGCGATAACAGGTTATATCGATGCTAAGGTTGTCCGGAGTTGAAACGGGAACGAGGTTCTAGCCCGCATATTTCGTCAAGCCGCTTGTTGAGTCACTGAATGTCATTGCGTTTCAATCAGGTACCTTCGCTTTTTGGAGGCTCCGCCCGGCACAGACTGCGCTGGCCGCGCCCTCGCTGGTCTTTTGCCCGCGTGCGCGCACGTGCTCGCTCCACCATAGGCGGGGCTATGCTTTAAGCTCGCGAGCACGCGCACGGAGCCCTCAGCCGGGGAGCGCGAGGGGCTTGCCTCTCGCATGTGGACCAGAAAATCCTGCGCGATCATCGCGGCCCTTGGTGAGATATGCGGGCACTGTTCAGACCCATAGTCGACCGCTCCCTCAACGGCGGGCCCGGGTGGAAGAACTACATCAGGCTGCTTGCCCGTGCGGCCAACACACGGCGCACCGAGCCCTACGTGCAGACCTTCATGGAAACCTTCAACCCGGTCAGCCTCGAGTTCATCGATATTCTGAAGGAGCGCTTCCCCAATGCCGCGGAGGAAGACATTTTCTGGTCTCAGAGCTTCCTGGCAGGCACGATCAGCCATGCCCTGATCGAAACCGAGGCGATCGACCGATATTCGGACGGTCTGTGCAAGTCGTCGGACCTGGAAACGGTCCTGTCAAAGCCGGGTCCGTTTTTCGCGGCAGGCATAGCCCGGCTGGCGGGCGGCGACGACTGACTCGCATACAGCCTGCAGCGAGACCAGAACGCCCATCGGCAACAGGCCGCCGGCCATGCCGATGACCCCGGAGAGAACCGAGGTGGCGAATACGCTGATGAGGATGGCTGTCCAGACGGTCAATTCGCTCTGCCGGTGGAACCCGAACAATCCCTCGCGACCCGGGTCGAAGCGCAGGGTGCATGCAGGATATAGTTGACTGCTCCACGACTACGGTGAGCGTCCGCCATGCAGAAAGTCAATGCCCGTCCCGCCGGCGCGGTCGTTACCGCGATCCTCATCGGGGTAGTCCTGGTAGCGGTACCCCTGATCGCCGCCTACAGCCTCTACTGCCCCTGCGAGCAACTGCCCGGCGTCTATCTGCTCGGCGAAGAGGTCGAGGAACCCGTAACCGACTGGAGCTTCGCCAACGCGGTGCCGCTCTGTCAGGTACAGGTCATTTCGGGAAGGCTGCCACATGCCGTCAACCTCAACTGCATGTCGGCCGGGGGCGCACTCTATCTGAGCTGTATGTACTGCAAGGACAAGGTCTGGTCCAACGCGGCGCTGGCCAACCCGCTCGCCCGCCTGCGAGTCGGGGAAAACGTATATCCCGTGCGTCTTGCCCGGGCGCTCGAACCGGAGCGACTCGACATCGCCTGGCAGGCCCGGGCAACCAAGGCGGGACAGCCGACGGACCGCCCCCGGCCGGAACACTGGTGGTCGTTCGCCGTCACCTCGCGCTGAGTGGGGCCGGCAAACTTTCCAACGCGCCGAGGCGCGAAAATCTACATGCCGATTGCCAAAGCCAGGTACACCCGCCGCCCGCGCGGATCGGAGGAGCGTGGGTCGTAGCTGCCGGCGATCGCGACATGGGGCGGGTCGGCATCGAAGAGATTGGCGCCGCCCAGCGTGACCGTCGTCTCCGTAGCGCCGTCCAATAGGCCCCTGAACGTCCAGCGAACGTTCGCATCGAGCGTCGTGAAGCTGTCGATGGAGCCGCCGCCGTCATCCTCGTAACCGCCGATATGACGCGTCAGGGCATTGACCTGAATGGCCTGGCGTGACCAGGAGAGGCCGGCGGCGGCCCGGAATTCCTGGTTGGGCGCGCCCAGGTTGGCGCGATTGAGTTTGCCCAGCGCATCGATCTCAACGCCGGCATTGGTCACGTCATAGCTCACGATCCGGGTTGCCTCCCCCCAGGCAGTCAGCAAGCCGCCGCCTGCGGCCACATTGGCGCGGGCGGAAAGATCGAACCCGCTGGTGCTGATCCGGTCCGCGTTGATGAAGGCTACGTTGACGATGGAGACGGTGCCCGCCGAGGTCCGTTCGATGCGCGCATCGAACGGGTCGGCATTGACGATCGCCTGGGCGTTCTCCTTGCGCAGCACATCCTTGAACGAATACCGCCAGTAGTCGGCGTTGAATGCCCAGCGCTCGCCGTCACGCCAGGTGAGCCCCACATTGAACGCCCGCGAGGTCTCCGGTTTCAGCAACGGATCGCCCAAAGTGCGGCGGCCGGCAAAGGTCAGCGACCCGTCGTGGTCGACGATGTTCGTGAAGTTGGTCTGTGCGCCCCGGGTCTGAAACGGCGACGGCGCCCGGAACGAGGTGCTGAACGAACTCCGGATGGAAAACGAATCCGTGGCCCGGAACAGGAGTGTGATCTTCGGATCCAGCGTGTCGCCGACACCGGAACCGTAGTCTTCGTAGCGGAGCGCGCCGGTGACCTCGAAGTAGTCGCCGAGCGGCAGCCAGACTTCCCCGTAGGCGGCGTAGACATCGTCCCTGGCCGCAAAATCCGGATTGCCGATCAGAAACGCCCAGCCGTCCGCGCGGGTAACCGGATCGTAGGTGTAGTCGAGCGATTGGTCACGGTACTGGGCACCGATAGCGTAGCCGCCGCGGTACCCCGGTAGGTCTCCGGTGACGTTTGCCTCCACCGTCGTCAGGCGCGACTCCCCGTCGCCCATGTAGTTGCCGATGATGAAGTCGTACAGTTCCGGCCCGTTGAACAGCGCATCTCCCGGGCGCGCGGAAAAGTTCGAGCTGAATGGGTTGAAGAACCGGCAACCGTCCTGCCCGGGGGGCTGGCCGGCAGAGCCGCCGTCGCCGTCGCAGCCGCTACCGCCGAAACCCATCAGTGCCGCCTGAAAGTTTGCGGCATTCACATCGCGTGGGTTGAGCAGGGCATCGTTCGTGCCCCGCACCAGGGCGATATCCCAGGACACCTTCTCCGAGAACCGCCCTTCAAGGCCGACGGCCAAGCGGAGGGTTTCGTGCTTGTAGTAGTTGATCTCCGGCGGATGCCCGTAACCGTAGGGGCGGCCCTGGAACAGCACATCCTCGCCGTATGGATTGGCCGGATGGTTTGCCGGTACGACCGGCGTGTTGAGTACGGGAAAACTCGGCGACACATCGCGGCTGATGTCGTTGTGCGCATAGCCGAATTCGGCCCAGAGCGCTCGAGCCTCGCCCCAGCGCCAATCGCCGCGGCCCCAGACCTGCACCCGCTCCTCGTCGGGCACCGCCGTAAGCTGCGGACCGTAGTCGAACCGGCAGATTTCGCTGCCCCCGGAAAGGTCCTGCAAGAGTCCGCCGTAGCGCTCGCAACCCGGATCGGCCACCGTTCGTCCCAGCGACGGCACGTTGAAGCTGCCCGGATTGCCGAAGCCGCTGGTGGCGGGCCGCAGCCAATCCACCTCCGTGAGCACAAGGCTGGTGCGGTCCAGATAGCTTGCGGCCAGCAGGAACTCGCCGACGCCGTCCCCGAAGGCCCCCCCGTACACCGCGTCGAGGCTGAAGTCTTCCTGGGTACCGTCGTTCGTGCGGCCGCGGTATTCGGCCTGCAACTCGAAGCCTGCAAAACGCCTGCGGGTAATGAAGTTGGCGACACCGGCGACCGCTTCGGAGCCATAGATGGCGGCGGCGCCGTCCTTGAGGATTTCCACGCGCTCGATGGCAAGCATGGGCGCCAGCGCTGCAAGGTCCACGAAACTGGAACCGTCGTCGGTCTGCACCGCGGAAAGCACCTGCCGCCTGCCGTTCAGCAGCACCAGCGTTGAGGCGACACCCAATCCCCGCAGGTTGACGTTGGCCGTGCCTGCCGTGTAGTTCTGGGTGAGGTTGTCGGAATTGTTCTCAGCGCCGGCGTTGATGGCGAGAACACCCACCAGGTCACGGATATCCTTGAGTCCCGCATCGAGCAGATCGCCCGCCTCGTAGTTCGACAGCGGCGAGGGCGAGTCGCCCTGCCGCCCGATCCGGCTGCCGGTCTTGGCCGTGACGACGACTTCCTCGACGACACCGGTCTGCGCCGTGCCATTGTGAGCGAACAGGGCCGTTATCAGGCCCAGCGCGCAACCCGCGATTTTTCCCCTCGTATGGAACAGTTTGTCAACCGATCGAGTTTTGTGTATTTCAAGCGGGTCCAATGCAACATGATGTCGGCGATCGGAGTCCGAGTGGGTATGCGGCGCGGTCATCCGGCACGCCAAGCGGACGCGCTTTCCCGGGATTATGGGCGCAAGCGTGAGCTTAAAAGGTGCCGGACGACCGCGCCGCACACCCACTCTCTTCCGTGGAATCACCGTTGTTCCCTGCGCGTCGGCGGCTCGGCCCCCGGGAGTGGAAACTTGCAAAGAACACCTGTGTTCTCCCCGACCTGTCAATGCGGCCAAGGGTACAGAAATTCCCCGCCGACGCGAGAGTTCAACGCATTCGCCTCAGCCCGGCGCCTGCACATGCTCCAAGCGCAACTGAACGGTCGGCGCCCCGCGGTAGTCATTGATGTCCAGCCTGTAGACGGCGTGCAGGCGTTCGGCGCCGGCAAGCGGCGGCTGGTTGAAAGCGATGGCGTCCACGAGACGGTCGCCGGACTTGAGCACCAGCTTGAGATGCGTCTCGCCCACCACGCGCTGGTTCACGATATCGAACTCACCGTGGAAGGAGGGTTCGGGAAACGCCTGCCCCCAGGGTCCGCCCTCGGCCAGGCCCACGGCGTTTTCCAGGGTGATCTCGGCGCTCGAGAGTTGCCCGTCGGTTTCGATCCTGGCCTGTAACGCGGCCGGGGGCAGGCGCTCGCGCACGACACGGTCGAAGGCGTCCGCAAAACGCTCGTAATGCGCGCGCCGGATGGACAGGCCCGCCGCCATGGCGTGACCGCCGAACTTGGCCAGCAATCCCGGATGGCCGCTGGCGAGCGCATCGAGGGCGTCGCGGATGTGCAGTTCGGGAACCGAGCGCGCGGAGCCGCGCAATGAATGCGGCTCGGCGTCTCCCGCGGGCGCGAAGGCGACAACGGGCCGGTTGACCCGCTCACGCAGCCGGCCGGCGACAATGCCGACAATCCCCTGGTGCCAGCCCGGGTCGAAGACAGCGACGCCGTAACGGTCGCCCACCGTCTGCCCTTGGGCGCTCACAATCAACTCGGCCTCCGCGACCATGGCCTGCTGCAACGCGCGCCGGGTGCGGTTGAGTTCGTCCAGGGCAGCGGCGTGCCGGCGCGCCTCCCCGAGAGATTCCGCCAACAGGCACCGGATGCCCAACGACATGTCTTCCAGGCGTCCGGCGGCATTCAGCCTGGGGCCGATGTAAAACCCCAGATCCGATGCCCGCAACCCGGCGAGGCTTCTTCCGGAAACTTCCGCCAGCGCCTGAATGCCCGGCCGGCACCGGCCCTTGCGCATGCGCACCAGCCCCTGATGAACCAGGGTGCGGTTGTTGCGGTCCAACGGCGCCACATCGGCGACGGTACCCAGGGCAACCAGGTCGAGCCATCGGGCAAGATTCGGTTCCTCCACGCCTCTTTTGTGGAACCAGTCCGCCTCCCGCAGAACGCGGCGCACACGAGACAGAACGAAATAGATAACGCCCACGCCGGCAATAGCCTTGCTCGCAAAGCCGCAACCCGGCACATTCGGATTGACGATGGCGTATGCCGGTGGCAGTACCGCGCCGGGAAGGTGATGATCCGTGATGATGACATCGACACCGCCCGCGTTGGCGAGTTCGACCCCGTCGATGCTGGAGACGCCATTGTCCACCGTAATCAACAGGTCCGGCTTCCTCGCCAGCGCTACCTGTACGATTTCCGGGGACAGGCCATAGCCGAATTCGAAGCGGTTCGGAACCACGAAGTCGACCCGTTCCGCGCCGAAGGCGCGCAACACCGATACACCGAGCGCGACCGATGTCGCCCCGTCCGCATCGAAGTCGCCGACGAACAGAACGCGGTCCCCTTCCCGGACCGCCTCTGCAATCCGCCGCGCCGCGGTATCGATGTCCCTCATGGAGGCGGGGTCCGCCAGGCAGGCCAATGACCGTTGCAATTGCTCCGCCGAGGTTACGCCCCGATTGCCGTAAACGCGCCGCAGCAGGTCGGGCACGCCCGGCAGATCCGGCATCGGACCGCCACGGTCCATGATCGTCAATGGCGGATCAGCGCGCACCACTCACCGGCCGGTCAGTCAAAGTGCTCCACCCGCATGCACCTGATCTCGCCCACGACTTCGGACATGGCCTGCACCTCGGCGATGGCTGAGTCGACCACCTCCTGGCGAACCCGGTCGGTCAGGATGACGATGGGTACCCAGGACGACCGATCGCCCTCGCCGTTGATGCGTATGGCCCGTTCCCGCTGTACGGCGCCTTCGATGCTGATGTCGTGATCGCCGAGAATATAGGCCACCTTGCCGAATACGCCCGGCGCATCCCGGGCGGGGATTCGCAGGTAGAAGGCAGACTGTACGGCGCCGATGGGGACCATCCTGCGCTCTTGACGCCCCACGCGGCACGCCAGGGTTTCCCCCCGGGCGATGGCGATCAGATCGGCGACCACCGAAGACGCTGTCGGAGAGGCGCCTGCTCCCGCGCCGTGAAAAAGGGCGGGCCCGGCCGCATCGCTCTCGATCAGCACCGCGTTCATGACGCCGCGGACTTGCGCCAGCATGCCGTGTTCGGGAACGAGCGTCGGGTGCACCCGGGCTTCGATGCCGTCGTCCGCGCGGCGCGCTATGCCCAGATGCTTGATTCCGTAGCCCAGTTCCGCCGCATAGCCGATGTCTTCCGCCGTAACCCCGGCAATGCCTTCCGTGATTACGCCATCCATGCCGAAGCCCACGTCGAACGCCAGGGCCGCAAGTATCGCCAGCTTGTGCGCCGCATCGATGCCCTCCACATCGAAGGTCGGATCGGCTTCCGCATAGCCGAGGGCCTGTGCCG
This sequence comes from Candidatus Azophilus sp., assembly GCA_965220425.1. GTDB lineage: Bacteria > Pseudomonadota > Gammaproteobacteria > Pseudomonadales > Azotimanducaceae > Azophilus. Next base: position 4,269,911 of record OZ244830.1, read on the forward strand.
CGGCCAGGGCATCCTCGAAGGTCGAACCCTGCTCCGCCATGGCCGTCAACACGTAGTTCGATGTGCCGTTGATGATGCCGGCGACGGTCTGTACCCGGCTGGCCGCGAGCCCCCGGGTCAACGAGCCGATAATCGGGATGCCGCCGGCAACCGCCGCCTCGAAGCCGAGACCCACCCTCTGCTCCGCGGCGCTTCGGAGCAGCTCGTCCCCATGCCGGGCGATGATCGCCTTGTTCGCGGTGACCACGGATTGCCGCCTCGACAACGCGTTCCTGACCAGGCGCAGCGCCCGGTCTTCGCCGCCGATGAGTTCCACGACCACATCCACGTCGGGGCCATGCAAGGATTCGAGATCGGTGGAAAATTCGGCGCCCGCCAGGTCCACATCCGCGTGGTGCGTACGGCTGGCAACTCTGGCCAGCATCAGCGGGCGGCCGGCCTGACGCTCCAGGTGGCCGGCATTGGCCGCGAACAGGTCGAGAACGCCCCGGGCAATGGTGCCCAGGCCGGCGATGCCGATGCGCAACGGGTTCAACGACCGGCTCCGGTTACAGCCCGAGTGCCTGCGCGAGATCTTCCGCCGGCAGATATCCAGGAATCAGGCGGCCGTCTTCGGTCACCAGCGCCGGGGTGCCCGACACGCCGATCCGGTTACCCAGGTCCATCTGCGCGCCTACCGGGTTGGGGCAGGACCGTTCCGAAATGCTCTTCCCCAGCTTGAGTTCGGTAATGGCCCGGTGAGGATCCTTCGAGCACCAGGCCGAGACGATCTTGTGATAGGAATCGGAATCCATGCCGGCACGGGGGAACGCCAGGTAACGCACCTCGATACCAAGGGCATTGATGTCCGCCATCTCCTGGTGCAGCTTGCGGCAGTAGCCGCAATCCACATCGGTAAAGACGTTGACGTAGGCCTTGCGTTCGTCCTCGGGCGAAAACACGATCATGTCCCCTTCGCCTACGCCGGCGAGCAGTCCGCGTCGCCGTTCGGCGCGAATCGAGTCGGTGAGGTTGACGAACCCATCGCCCGCGACCGAGTACATATCGCCCGTGAACAGGAAACGGCCGTCGGCGGTACCGTACAGCACGCTGCCGTCTTCCAGTTCTATGGCCAGCATGCCGTCAAAGGCGGTCTGCTCCACGGTTTCGACGGGCAGGTTGGGCTGCAGCGCCTTGAGCCTGGCAACAAGCTCATCGCCGGGCGCCGCGTGAGCCGGAAGCGCCAACGCGGCGGCCTGGATTAAAGTCAGCAGGGCAATGCGGGTCATTACAGCCTCTTGGTCGGAGCAGGCGGCGCAAGCATTGGATGCGGGCACGCCGAAAAGCGAATTCTAGCCCGCATATCTCACCAAGTCGCTTGTTGAGTCACTGAATGTCATTGCGTTTCAATCAGGTACCTCCGCTTTTTGGAGGTTCTGCCCGGCACGGACTGCGCTGGCCGCGCCCTCGCTGGTCTTTTGCCCGCGTGCGCGCACGTGCTCGCTCCACCATAGGCGGGGCTATGCTTTACGCTCGCGAGCACGCGCACGGAGCCCTCAGCCGGGGAGCGCGAGGGGCTTGCCTCTCGCATGTGGACCAGAAAATCCTGCGCGATCATCGCGGCCCTTGGTGAGATATGCGGGCTAGCCGTTTAGCCGGGGCACGGGCACCTCATCCGCGCGGATGATGCGTCCGGTGCAATTCCTTCAGGCGCGCCTGGGCGATGTGGGTGTAGATCTGGGTGGTGGAGAGATCCGCATGACCGAGCATCATCTGCACGGCCCGGAGATCGGCCCCGTGGTTCAACAGGTGGGTCGCGAAGGCATGCCGCAACGTGTGGGGCGAGATGGACATGTAGATGCCAGCCTTCCCGGCGTATCGCTTGACCGCGTACCAGAAGGTCTGACGGGCCATGGCACGTCCGCGGCGGCTGGGAAAGAGCGCCTCCGTACCCTCGCCGGACAGCGCCCGGCGGCCGTCGCGGACAAAACGTGCGACCCAGTCCAGGGCTTCCTCGCCAACGGGCACCAGGCGCTCCTTGCCCCCCTTGCCCACGACCCGGACGATGCCCTGGCGCAGATTGATGGAGGCGGTGCCGAGCGAGACGAGTTCCGAAATCCGCAGGCCCGTGGCGTACAGCAACTCCAGCATGGCCCGGTCCCGAAGCCCGATGGGGGTGCTCGTATCGGGCGCTTTCAACAACGCGACCACCTGGCTTTCCGACAGTGAGCCGGGCAACGGCCGGCCGAGCGCCGGGCGTTCGATATGGGCCGCCGGATCCCCGGCCATTCTGCCCCGGGCCACGCTGTGGCGATAGAAACCCTTGATGCAGGACAGCCAGCGGGCCGAACTGGTGGGCCGGTAACCCCGGTCGTAACGCCGGGCCAGCACATTCAGGAGGTCGGGCTCCGATACCGCAAAGAGGTCTTTGTCCAGGTCTTGCGCAAGGGACCGCAGATCGCGGCGGTACGCCGCGAGGGTATTGTCGCTCAGGCCCTTTTCGAGCCAGACCTCGTCGATGTACTGATCGATGGCCGCAGTGACCGAACCGGCGCCGGCCAGCTCATGCGTCCGGCCGTCGCCGGTGCGTTCCGGATCGGTGCGTCGCGTCACACCTTCTCTTTGATCCGCGCCGACCGTCCGGAGCGCTGGCGCAGATAGTAGAGCTTCGCCTTGCGCACATCGCCGCGGCGCTTGACCTCGATCGATGCAATCAGCGGGCTGTGCGCCTGGAAGGTGCGTTCCACGCCGACTCCGTGGGACACCTTGCGCAGGGTGAACGACGAGTTGAGGCCGCGGTTGCGCTTGGCGATGACGACGCCCTCGAATGCCTGCAGGCGTTCGCGGACGCCTTCGCGGACCTTGACCTGCACAACGAGGGTGTCCCCGGCCGAGAAGTCGGGGATATCGGTCTTGAGCTGTTCGCTTTCGAGTGCTTCGAGAATCTTGTTTCTACGCATCGTTCGTTTCCTCGTCCGGGCCCTTCAGTTCCGCCGCCAGGAGGGCCGCATCCCGGTCCGAAAGCCGCCGGTGGGCCAGCAGGTCCGGCCGGCGCTGCCAGGTTCGCTTGAGCGCCTGTGCACGGCGCCACTTGTCGACCGCCGCATGGTCCCCGCTCAAGAGCACCGCGGGCACTTTCAGGCCGGCAACCGTCTCGGGGCGCGTATAGTGCGGATATTCGAGCAATCCATCAAGGTGCGATTCACTCGCGGCAGACTCGCTGTTGCCCAGGGTTCCCGGCAGCAGGCGGCTCATTGCATCGATGAGCACCATGGCCGGGAGTTCTCCGCCGGTCAGGACGTAGTCGCCGACGGACACTTCCTCGTCGACCGCCAGTTGCAGCACCCGTTCATCGATTCCCTCGTAGCGGCCGGTAACCAATACGAGGCTCCTCTGTGCGGCGAGCCGCTCGACTCCGCCCTGGTCGAGCCGCGTTCCCTGAGGCGACAGGCAGACCACCCTGGCCGATGACGGCGCTTTCGATGTCGCCTCGCCGATACTCGCGAGCAGCGGTTCGGCCGACATCACCATGCCGGGGCCGCCGCCGTAGGGACGGTCGTCCACGGTTGCGTGGCGGTCCGCGGCATGGTCGCGCGGGTTGAATACCTCGATGGCCAGGCCGCCCTGCCGCACCGCGCGGCCAAGTACGCCCACGCCGGCGATGCCGGCGATCAATTCCGGAAACAGGCTGACCACGCCAATCCACATCTCAGTCGAAATCCGTCCAATCCACCCGCAGCAATCCCTCGTCCGGGACGACCCGGATCACGAACTGTTTCACAAAGGGAATCAACCTTTCCCGCTCCCCTTTGACGACCAGCACATCGTGTGCGCCCGTCTCGATCAATCGCTCGACGGTCCCGAATACCGTGCCGTCGCTGTTGACGACGCGAAGCCCCATCAGGTCACGCCAATAAGTTTCGCCCGGCCCGGGCGGCGGAAAGCTGCTGGCTGGCACCCCGATCTTGCATCCGCCGATCGCGAGCGCCGCATTTCGGTCCTCGATGCCTGACAGCGAAGCCACGAATCCCTCTCCGTGAGGCTGGATCTCCAGTACGTCGATGGCTTGCCACTCGCCGGAGCGCCGCAGGAACCAGGGGGTGTAGTTCAGCAGGTTGCCGGGGGGATCGGTGTAGGATACGAGGCGCACCCAACCGCGTATACCGTAGGCCCCGCCAACGTGGCCGACGACGACCGGTTGCTCGGCGATCGGGGGGATCAGGCTCGGCCGGCCCCGCTGTCGCCGGCCCCTTCGTCCGCCGCTGCAGGCGCTTCCGCATCTTCTCGGCCTTCAGCCTCTTCAGTCGCAGCAGCAGCCTCCACGTCTTGAGCCGGCTCTTCCGGCTCAGGCGCCACCGCATCGCCGGCAGCTTCGGCCGGGTCTGCGTCCTCCGCCGAATCCGCCGCTTCGACCGCCTCGACTGCTCCGCTCTCTTCGGCCGCCGCTGCTTCGACCGCCTGGGTTTCTTCAGTGGCCTCCCCGGTAGTGGCTGCCGGCGGAGCCTCGGCTTCGGCAGCAGCGCCGGACGCGAGTGCGGCTTCCTCGGCGCGCGCCCGCTTGACCAGCTTCCGCACACGGTCCGACGGCTGGGCGCCGACGGAGAGCCAATGGTCCACCCGGTCGAGATCGATGCGCAGGGACTCGCTGTGGCCCCTTGCGACCGGATTGAAGAATCCCACGCGCTCGATGAAGCGGCCGTCCCGCGGCGCGGCGCGGTCGGTCACCGTGACGTGGTAGAACGGATTCTTCTTGGCGCCGTGCCGCGCCAGCCGAATCGTCACCATATTCCGAGATCCCTCAATCGAAAGGCGCGGTATTCTAATCGCGTGTTGGGGGGAAAACCACACGCAGAGAAAGTACGAGTTCCGGGCGCCTTATCGGCGCCGCATGCCCGGATGGGTCCGTACCCCCTGCAGCCCGCGCATCACCTTCTGCATACCCCCCTTGCGGGTGACCTTTTTCATCGTTTTCCGCATCTGGCGGTGCTGCTTGAGCAACCGGTTGACATCGGCGATCCGAGCACCGCTGCCCCGGGCGATCCGCTGCTTGCGCGAGCCGTCGATGAGATCCGGGAAGCGTCGCTCCCGGGGCGTCATGGAGTCGATGATCACGCCGAACCGCCGGAACATCCCATCGTCGAGCCGGGACTGAGCCTGGGGCGGCAGGTGCTGCGCGCCCGGCAGCTTTTCCAGCAGATTGCCGACACCGCCCATGCTCGCCATCTGCTGCAACTGATCGCGGAAGTCCTCCAAATCGAATCGCCGCCCCCGGGTCAGCTTCCGGGCCAGCCGGTCTGCCTTGCGCTTGTCGACCTTGCGTTCGGCTTCCTCGATCAGGCCGAGCAGGTCGCCCATGCCCAGGATCCGCGAAGCCAGGCGATCCGGATGAAACGGTTCCAAAGCATCGGGGCGTTCGCCCATGCCGATGAACTTGATCGGCTTGCCGGTGACGAAACGCACCGAAAGGGCCGCACCGCCACGGGCATCCCCGTCCGCCTTGGCGAGAATCACTCCGGTCAGTTCCAGCGCCTCGTCGAATGCCCTGGCGGTGGTGGCGGCATCCTGACCGGTCATGGCGTCCACCACAAAGAGGGTTTCGATCGGCTGCAGTGTTTCCTGCAGGGCGCTGATCTCGGCCATCATCTGTGCATCCACCGCCAGCCGGCCGGCGGTGTCGACGATGAGCACATCGTCGAGTTGCCGTCTCGCGTCTTCCGCGGCACGGGCCGCGATGGCGGCCGGCGCCTCCTCCGGGGAAGAACCGATAAAGCGCGCACCCACTTCGTTCGCCAGGGTCTGCAACTGCTCGATGGCCGCCGGCCGGTAGACATCGGCGCTGACCAGGGCCACCTTCTTGCGTTGGCGTTCCTTGAGATAGTGCGCAAGCTTGGCCGCCGTGGTGGTCTTGCCCGATCCCTGCAATCCAGCCATGAGTATCACTGCCGGGGGTGTCGCCGCGAGGTTCAGCGCGTCATTGGCGCGGCCCATGACATCGACCAGTTCCTCGTGGACGATCTTGACGAAGGCTTCCCCCGGATCGAGCGCGGCCGTGACGACCTGTCCGAGCGCCCGGGAGCGCACCTTGCCGGTGAATGACTTGACCACCGGCAGGGCGACATCCGCTTCGAGAAGCGCCATGCGGACATCCCGCGTCGCCGCGGAGACGTTCTCCTCGGACAGGCGCGCCTTGCCGGTAAGACCGCGCAGGGTCCGGCTCAGGCGATCGGAGAGGCTTTCGAACATTTTGGTTTCTTCAGGGGCGCCAGGCGATTATAAGCGCGCCCCGGAAAGCCCGCCTATACCGGTTCTCGTATGGCAAGAATCCGGCCGGTATCGCCAGTCGACAGCCGGGCGTGGCACGCACTATGATCCGATTCCGACACAATCCCCGGCATGCACCCGATTCGCGATTACAGCCCGCCGCCCCCAGCACATGCTAGATTTCTCGACCGGCCCGCCCGGGCGGATTGTCCCTAATGGAGAACGCAGAATGACTACCAGAGCCTCGCGTGGAACAAATGTCGCGTTCCCTGTCATAACCGGCCCCGAGTGGGCGTACCGCACTCAACGGAGACGCCTAGCTGCATTGAGCAACCCACCGGAGGCGTTTGTTGCTTGCGCGTAAGCGCCACGGCGCGCCGGGGTGAGAACTTTAGGGCCAATCGATTGGGAAATAGCGGCCACCAGGCCGCGCCGGGCATGAGGGTGTGGCGGCGATTGCGCCTGCTCGCCATCGCGGGCGCCGTTGCCGCGGGCTGCTCCAGCGAGCCCGCCCCGGTGGATTCGGCTGACCTTCTGCTCATGAACGGCCATGTGTACCGGGTGGACCCGGAAAGGACCTGGGCGGAGGCGGTGGCCGTCAAGGACGGGCGCATCCTGTGGACGGGCGGCAACGAGGAGTCGGTGAACTGGGCCGGCGACGAAACCCGGATCGTCGATCTGGGAGGCGGCATGCTCCTGCCCGGGTTCCAGGACAGCCATGTACACCCCGTGCACAGCGGGGTGACTTATCGCCAGTGCGCGTTGTTCGACATCGTCGGCGTCGATGCATTGCTCCGCGAGGTGGAAGCCTGCATTGGCCGTACACCTGACGGGTGGATTCAAGGCGGCGGCTGGTCGGTGGACAACTTCGCGCCCAGCGGCCTCCCGGACAAGGCCCTGCTCGATGCGCTGAACGAGGAACGGCCCATTGCGCTGAAGTCGTCCGACGGCCACTCGCTCTGGGTCAACTCGGCGGCGCTCGCGGCAGCCGGCATCGACAACACAACGGCCGACCCGCCCGGCGGCCGGATCGACCGCTATCCCGGCACGCAGACTCCCTCCGGGAGCCTGCAGGAAGATTCCGCCATGAACCTGGTGTTCGACGCTGCGCCGCCGCTACGTGCCGAGGACCTGGAAGCGGGGCTGGAATACGCCCGCGACCACCTGCTGAGTCTGGGCATTGTCGCGGTGCAGGACGCGCTGGCGAAGCTGGCGCCGGGCGATGCCTACCACGGTCTCGATGCCTACCGGGCTCTGGATGAACGCGGCGAACTCAATCTCCGGGTAGTCGCTTCGCTGTATTGGGAGAACCAGGCCGAACTCGAACCGCAACTTGCCGCATTCAAGGCGGCTCGCGAACGCTACACCCGTGGCAATCTTGCCGCGACCACTGTCAAGATCTGGCAAGACGGCGTGCTCGAGACGCGCACCGCAGCTCTGCTCGAGCCTTACGTAGACCGCGACGGCGGTTTCAGGGGCGATCTCCTGAACGATCCCGAGCGGCTCGATGCCGCGGTTTCGGCCCTGGATGCGGAGGGCTTCCAGATCCACATCCACGCCATCGGCGACCGTGCCATCCGCACGTCGCTCGATGCCCTGGAAGCGGCCCGCGCGGCCAACGGCCCCAGGGACAGCCGCCATCACATCTCCCACATCCAGCTATTCGACCCCATGGACATCCCCCGTTTCGCCGCCCTGGACGTCACCGCCAACTTTCAGCCGCTGTGGGCGATCAGCGATGCCTATATCACCGAGTTGACGATTCCGCGCATCGGCAGCGATCGTGCGCGGTGGCTCTACCCCATCGGCAGCCTGCAACGATCCGGCGCCAGGGTCGCCTTCGGCAGCGACTGGTACGTGAGTTCCGCCAATCCCCTGGACGGCATCGAAGCGGCCGTGACCCGTCTCGACCCGGACGGCGACACCGATTCGCCGCTCGGCCGGGGCGAGGAGATCAGCCTGGCCGATGCGATTGCCAACTACACCGTCAACAGCGCCTTCCTGAACTTCCTCGACCGCGACAGCGGCTCCATTGAAGCCGGCAAGCGCGCCGACCTCATCGTAGTTGACCGCAATCTGTTCGATATTCCGCCTGAGGAAATCAACGAGGCCAGGGTCACGGCGACGCTGTTCGACGGACAGGTCGTCTTCGGGGAGCTATAGGCCGCCGCGTCCGGGCGGCAAACCGTCAGGCGCTGTGGCGGGCGGGCGAACTGCTGCCGTTTTCGCAGCCGAGTTCCACGTTATCGATGAGCCTCACCGACCCCTGACGCGCCGGCACCGATACCGCGGCGAAGCGGCGGCCGTATCGGGAAACGATGTAGTCGACCGAGAACCCGAGGCGTTCGAGCGCTTCGGACACCGCCTGGTCCGAACCCGGTGAGCGCAGTACGCGGTTGAGCCGGGACGCCAGCTTCCGGCTTTTATCGGTGAGCAGGGCGTTGCGTGAACTCATCGCCAGCCCATCGTCTTCGCGGACGGTCTCGCACGCCACGATCTCGACATCCATGAAAAACGCTTCGGTCATGCGGCGAATCAGCAGGCACTGCTGGAAGTCCTTTGCCCCGAAATAGGCCCGGCGGGGTCGAACCAGATTCAGGAGCTTCATCACCACGGTCAGTACGCCGCTGAAGTGGCCGGGCCGGTGCGCGCCGCAGAGTTCGCGGCTGAATTCGGTTTCCTCGACCCGGTACCGGTAGCCATCCGCGTAGATCTCGTCTCGGGCGGGGACCAGCACATGATCCACCCCGAGCGATTCGCACAGCTTCAGGTCGGCATCGAGCAACCTGGGATAGCCGGCCAGATCGTCCGGGTCGTCGAACTGCGCCGGGTTGACGTAGATGCTCGCGATGGTGGTGGCGTTCTCGGCGAAGCTGCGCCGCAATAACGAGGCATGGCCATCGTGCAGGGCGCCCATGGTCGGCACGAAGCCAATGTCGCCAGCCAGGGTTGCACGGGCGTCTCGCCATTCCGCCAGCGTTCCGGATATCTGCATAAGCCCGATGTCCCCTGTCTTTTCCCGCTCCACGACCCACGATCATCGGCCGCACCCGTTCACGGGCGATAGCTGCGCCTCACCCATAGCATTCCGCCCGGGACGGAAAGGCACGGGAACAGGTCTCGTGGTGAAACCGGTTCACGGCGGCATCGATCATGCCGTGCCCGTCGGCGTAGTGGCGCAGGAACTTCGGCTTGAAGCCGGGATTCATGCCGAGCATGTCCTGCAGCACCAGGACCTGGCCGTCGGTGTGCGGCCCGGCGCCGATGCCGATGGTGGTGATGCCGATCTCCTGGGAAACGAGGCGGCCGAGTTCCGAGGGAATGCACTCGAGTACCAGCGCGAAGCAGCCGGCCTGCTCCAGCCGCCTGGCCGAATCGAGAATTTCCGCAGCTTGCCCTTCGTTGCGGCCCTGCACCTTGTGACCGCCGAAGGCTTCAACGGATTGGGGCGTCAGGCCGAGATGCCCCATCACCGGTACGCCGGATTCGACGACATGGGCCATCAGGTCGAGCTGCCCGGCCTCGCCCTCGATCTTGACGGCGTTGGCCCCGGCCTGCATGAGCTCCTGCACCGAGTCCATGGCGCAGGAGGCGCCCTTGCGTACCGAAAGGAACGGCATGTCGCCCACCACGAACTTGTCCGGTGCGCCCCGCCGCACCGCGCGCACGTGCAGCGCCATCATCTCGACCGTGGCGTGCACGGTGCTGTCGAAGCCGTGCATGACCATGGCGAGACTGTCGCCCACGAGCAGGGCGTCGATCCCGGTCTCATTGAGTACCCGCGCCGACCAACAGTCGTAGCAGGTGACCATGGAGATGGGATGGTGCGCGGTTTTGCGCTTGCTAAAGTCCAGTACGTTCACGCCTGTTCCCCCTGTCGGCGAAGAGACAGGCGCTCTCGGCGGCGGCAGCAAGCCGACGCTTCAGGTACCTGTCCCTCATAGGATCAAGTCCTCGTCAATGCGATGCGAATGGCGTCCCCTTGCGACACCGGTCTCCGTTCTCCGGCGAGAATCGAAGCCGTGGCGCAGAATATTGGGGATTCCGGTCGTTGTAAAGCCGAGGCGCCTACCCTTTCACACAGACAACCTGTTTCAGCGTGTGAACCACATCGACCAGATTCGACTGGGCGCGCATGACGGCATCGATATCCTTGTAGGCCATGGGCGTCTCATCGATCACGCCGGCATCCTTGCGGCATTCGACGCCTTGCGTCGCCTGCTCGTGGTCGGCGACGGCAAAGCGGCGCTTCGCCTCGGTGCGCGACATGGCCCGGCCCGCCCCATGCGAACAGGAGTGAAACGAATCCGCATTGCCCTTGCCGCGGACAATATAGGAGCGGGCGCCCATGGACCCCGGAACGATGCCCAGATCGCCGTCCCCGGCGCGCACCGCGCCCTTGCGCGTAACCCAGACGTTCGCCCCGGCATGGCGCTCGCGGGAAACGTAGTTGTGATGGCAGTCCACCGCACTCGAAAGCGTCCGGAACGGACGCACGGCGCCGCGCAGCGCCTCCAGAACGCGCGCCATCATGAGTTCCCGGTTGACCCTGGCATAGGTCTGCGCCCAGTTCAGGGCGAAGACGTAATCGTCGAAGTGCCGTGAGCCTTCCGAGAGATAGGAAAGGTCGGTATCCGGAAGATTGATGAACCAGCGGCGCATTTCCTGCTTCGCCGCCTCGATATAGAACTGCCCGATGGCATTGCCGATCCCCCGCGATCCACTGTGCAGCATCGCCCAGACCGCGTCGTTCTCATCGAGGCAGATCTCGATGAAGTGATTGCCGCTGCCGAGCGTGCCCAGTTGCCTGACGGCGCGCTTCGCCGCGCGGGCCAGTTTCGGCGCCTTGCCGACAACCGTTTCCAGGCCAGCAGCAAGCGATCCGTGCCCGATTGGCCGCTGAAAGGCATTCGTCACCGATGCGGGCGGGTTGCCCCAGGCGCCCCTGTCGGCGCGGCCGCCACCGGCCGTACGCCCATGGGGAACCTGGCGCTCGATCCCGGAGCGCAGAGGTGCAAGGCTATCCGGCAGATGCGATGCATTCAGGCTCGTTTGCACCGCCGTCATGCCGCAGCCGATATCGACGCCGACCGCCGCCGGGACGATCGCGCCGGAAGTCGGAATCACCGAGCCTACGGTAGCGCCCCTGCCCCAGTGAACATCGGGCATCGCCGCGACGTGTTTGTGGATGAAAGGCAGGGAAGCGACGTTGCGCAACTGCCGCCACGCCTGCTCCTCCACCGGCACGCCCCGCGTCCAGGACTTGATCGGGGCGCCCGATGTCTCTGTGTAGACGTAATCGCCGGCATCTTCGCTGTTTCGGGGCATAGGAACTGGTTCAGTAAAAGCAATCGCTCAGTGACGAAATCCGTCCGGCCAGCAGCTCGATCTGGTTGCGCGAGATTGCCCGGCCGGCATTGTCGCCAGGCGTGCGGATGCATCTCAACGGCAGATAGTGGACGTCACTGAGCCTCAGCAGCATTCGCACCGAGTCCGGTACGAGGCTCATGGCGGAGATCACGTTTCCGGTACGGCCCCCCGGATAGAGATCCGCCTCGGCCTCGCCGGCATCCTCCGGCCGCACCGTGTGCACCCAGGCCCCCGAGTCCGCGGCGCCCGGGGGGCGGTAACCGCCGGGTTCCCCGGCGACCGGCGCCGGCAGCGGCTCGAGTGGCAAGCCGAGTGCGCGATGCAGGGCGTCGATGCTGACCGCCGCCACCACGACACCCAGGACCTCGACATACTCCTCGTCGGTGACGCCCCCGGCATTGACCCCGTCGAGCCAGGTTCTGGACAGCCGCGCCGGGTCCGTGGTCAGCCGGTGAACGGCATCGACGACCACATCCGGCAGGTTCGTTGCCGTCTTGTGCAGGCCGAAATCCCCTTCCGGCGACAGCGCTGCCCCGCGTTTCGCACAGGCTTCGCAGGAACGCGCATTGCGCGACTCCTGAACGAACGCGATGCGATCCTGACCGCGCCACCAGCTACCGGGTTCGCCGATCTTGCGCCATACATCCCTGTGCGCATCGGCAATATCGTCGCGTATCGCAAAGGCGCTTGGTGTGTAGTCAAAACTCATCGCCCGCTACCGGCACTGTTCGATGACACGCCAAATGTATGCAATTCGGCACGACAATGAAACCGGCCGTACGTTTGTGAAAGGCGCCGGAACTCCTGGCAAACCCGCGATTGGTTGGACCAGGCCGTCACCGGATCGGTGGGCGGATGATTTCCGGACACCGGTTGAATACGTGGACTACCCCGTGCCGCACCGGAAGGAGATCGGCCGCTCAGGGAACCGGCGTCTCGCCCGCAAGGATCCAGAGCGGGTCTCCGGCGGACGGCGAACGGTCGACGAAGGCCACGTTCTCGAACCCGCCCAGCACCAGGTAGGCCCCGACCAGACGCACGCGTTCCGCCGGCGGCAGCTCATGAAATGCGCGTACCGCCTTGGTCGGGAACATGCGGTGCGACACGGCAATACCCAGGCGTCCCCCGGGGCGAAGCACCCGGGCGACGGACTGCATGGTCTCGACGGGCCGCACCAGATACTGAATCGAAACGGCGATCGTCGCCCGGTCGAAAGCGGCGGCATCGAACGGCAGTTCCGGTTCCAGGTTCAGGTCGTGCACGCAGTGTTCCGTCAGCCGGGGATTGGCGCTCAGTTCCGCGGCGTTCATGCCGAGCCCGGCGACTCGTCCCAACGGAATCTCCGCCGGATAGTGCGACACCCAGGAGGACATCAGGTCGAGTACATCAGCGCCCGGGAACAGGAATTCGCGGTACCACTGTGTAAGCGCCTCGATGGTGGCCTCGTCGATGTGCTGCACGAAACGCGGCTCCCCGTAGAACTCGTCATCCGGAGAACGATCGATGCGCTCGAAGAAGTTCGCCGGCAGTTTCCGCTTCGTCACATCGTCCATTCGTCGTGCTGCCATCCCGCCGACCCGCATAGCCGGACGCAACCACCTCGGGCCCTGCCCGTCTCGCATCCGCGCCTCCCGCCCGCCAAGGCTATAATTGGTTCCACGCGAGGGAAAAGTGGAGCTGGCCGATAAGCCGGGTTCTGTCACCGGACCGCACTCGGGCGCAATGCCCTGGCGCAATCCGGCCAGCAGCCATTCATCTACGATCTCCGTCGCCGAAGACCTCCAGCGGCCTACCCGAATCCGGCGCGGACCACGCCATCGGATTCCTATTTGGCCTTGCTCCGGGCGGGGTTTACCTAGCCACCCGTGTTACCACGCGCGCGGTGCGCTCTTACCGCACCCTTTCACCCTTACCGCGTACCCTTCAGGCTCGCGGCGGTCTACTCTCTGCTGCACTTTCCGTAAGCTCACGCTTCCCAGGCGTTACCTGGCGCCCTGTCCTGTGGAGCCCGGACTTTCCTCTCGCGGCGCGAAGCAACAACTCCGGCCGCCAGCGGCTGCATGGCCAGCTCGAACGCAAGCGTCCACCGTCCGGGAAGCCGTGTCAATCGGCATCGATACCCGCTACGACCCAGGCATCGCCCTGGCGCCCGACGGCGCCGGCTTGGCCACGGCGTCGGCTTGGCCACGGCGTCGGCCGTACCGGCCCGCGCCCCGAACATTACCGCATTGAGAGGTCCGAATGGCGGCGGCGGCTAGTGCTCCAACCACCTAGGTCCCTTCGTCCGACACGGAAACCGGCTCGGCCGTCGCGAGAATACGGTCGTAATAGTCGGACTTCGTTCCGCCGCAGACCTCCGCCATTACCTTGGCTGCCCGAGCCGGGGGCAGCTCCCGGGCCAGCGCCCTCAACAGCCGCTGTTCGTCCAGTTCCCGACCGGATTGCCTGGCCGCGCCCTTCAGTACGCACACGAATTCACCGCGCAGCGAATCCCGCAATTCGAGCTCGGTCAACACCATGGCGGCCGTACCGGTCAGGAAGGTCTCGAATTTCTTCGTCATTTCCCGGGCGACCATGAGCATCCGTTCCGGCGCCAGGCGGGCGATGATTGCCAGCGTCGACGCCATGCGGTGCGGCGCCTCGAAAAACACGGCCGCCTGCCCCGATTCGCAGATCGCCTCGAGCTGACGTTCGCGCGCGGACGGCCCCGCGCCCAGAAAGCCCACGAACCGATACCCGTCCAGGGGCAGCGGGCAGACCGAGAGGGCGGCCGTGACCGCGCTTGGGCCGGGAACCGGCGATACCTGGATGCCCCGCTCCCTGCAGAGGCTGACGAGACGGAAGCCCGGGTCGGAGATCAGCGGAGTACCCGCATCGGAGACCAGCGCCACCTTCTCCCCCGCCTCGAGGCGCCCCAGCACCCGCTGAGCCGCACGGGGCTCATTGTCGTCGCGCAAGGAGACCAGGCGCGGCCGGCGGACGTTCAGGTGCGCTAACAGCGACCTGGTGCGTCTGGTATCCTCCGAGGCAATTGTCTCAACCGTTGCGAGGACATTGACCGCTCGACGCGTCACGTCTCCCAGGTTTCCAATAGGCGTTGCCACGACATACAGGCATCCCGGCATGTGCTTTCCAGAGCGCGCAAACAGTCCAGACGCAAAATACCCCGATTTTTCACCCGTGACCATCCACCCCGGCCGCCCCGCTTCGTCCCGCGCAGGATGCACCGTGCGGCCAATGGCCTGGCTGGCCTGCATGGCGCTGGCCGCATGCGAGGCCACCGCACCCGTGGAGCCGGTCGAGCAGGCGGGTGCAGCGCCCCGGCCCGCCGCGGCCAGCACCGAGGCGGCCCGCAGGCCGGTCGACCTCGGGGATCTGCTCGTCAGCGAGGCGTGCGAGCGGGAAAAGAACCGTTTGTGCGCCGTGGAGGCCCTCGCGCGCTTTGTCGAAGAACCCGCTTCCCGGGAACTGCCCACCGCACCGGCGTCCGGACAGGCTGGCGCGAACGGGAGCGAATCCGCCCGACTGAACCGGCAGGTCCTCCACGATCGGCTGTGGCGGCTGACTGGGGCTTTTTCCCCGGCGCAGGTGGCAACCCTGGCGCAAAATCACGAACTCGCCCCGCTGTGGCGGCTGCGGCAGGCAATGAGCGGGAGCCGGTCCGCCCACGAACAGGCGGCGCGCCTGCAAGCCTGGATGATCCGCTGGCCGGGCCACCCGTTCGTCCAGGCGCCTCCGAGCAGCCTGGAACGGCTGTTGAGCCCCATGCCGCAAGCCGGTCGTATCGGGCTGTTCGTACCTCTGAGCGGCGCCCTGGCAACCGCCGGCCGCGCGGTGCGCGACGGGTTCATCGCCGCTTACCTCGACGATATCGCGCCGCTCAAGTCACCGTTGCGCATCTACGACGCTGCTGCCGGCCCCATCGCGGCGATCTTCGAACAGAGCCTGGCAGACGGGGTCGATCTCATCGTCGGCCCGTTGAGCAAACAAAGGCTGGAAGCCCTGCGGCGCCTGAATCCGGAGGTGGCGGTACTGGGCCTCAACTATCTCGATCGCGCAAGCGGCGGCGGTGCGGAGAAGAACCGGAATCCGAGACCGGACACCACGGAACAACCGCAACTAGCCCGCATCGCTCACCAACTCCCTGCTGCGGACGCCGATGCACTCGCGACGAAAGTCGGTGAGCGATGCGGGCTGGCCCCGCTTTTGCAGTTGGGGCTCGCCATCGAAGACGAAGCGGCGACAATAATGGAACGCCTGCTCGCCCAGGACCTGCACCGGCTGCTCGCCATACACGGCTCCGAGGACTGGGCCGTCCGCGGCGTACAAGCGCTGACGGATAGCTGGCCGTTCGACATCGAACTCCAGGAGTTTACCGATGTCAAGACCATGACCGAATCCGTCGGCGCGGCCATGCGGGTAGACGCGAGTCTGGCACGCAAGGGCGCGCTGGAACGGTTGCTGAATACGGAGCTGGAGTTCCTGCCCCGGGCCCGCACCGACCTCGACGGTGTGGTCGCATTCGTCGATCACATCGAGGCCACCGCCCTGGCGCCGGCGCTGAAATTCCACTTTGCCGGCCACCTCCCCGTCTATGCCAGTTCGCAGAGCATCCGCAATGCGTCCCGGCTGGCGGACCTGGGCGGCTTTCAAGTCGCCGAAATGCCCTTCAATCTTTATGCCGATCCCCTTTGGGATGCCGTGCAAGCGGTGTTCGGCGACGGCGGCGGCAACATTGCAGCGCTGCGGGCGCTCGGCATGGATGCCTATCGAATCGTCAGCCACTGGAACTGGATTTCGCAAGGCGAGCCTGTGTATGGCGCCACCGGCAAGCTGGATCTCGGCGCTGACGGCAAGGTCCGCCGCCGGCTTGCCTGGGCGAGCGTCATTCGCGGCAAGGTCCAGCCAATGGCGGCGAGTGCGACTCCGTAGTCGCGCATGCCTCACCGAGCCTCCTTCTCCGGTGACGCGGCCACCACGGTCAAGGGCCGACAGGCCGAGGACCTCGCCCTCCGGCATTTGCAGCGCCAGGGCCTGCAACTGATTGCCCGCAACTACCGCTGCCGGGCCGGCGAGGTCGATCTCGTGATGGCGCAGGCCGGCATCGTCGTCTTCGTGGAAGTCCGGTCCCGCGCTTCCCCCGCCTTTGTCAGCCCCAAGGAAACGGTCGACCGGCGCAAACAGCGGCGCCTGGCCAGGGTGGCTGCCTGGTTCCTGCGCTCGCGCCGGGATTTGGCCAACCGTCCGGCCCGATTTGACGTGGTATCGGTGACACAGCCAAACTACGACGCCAGATTGGAGTGGATTCAGAACGCTTTCAAGGTCGATGACGCCTTCTGACACTGACCGAAGCCCAAGGGCCTGTTGCGGCGCGAACCCCAACCATTCCGTCCTGACTGAACCCGGCAGCCTCTTGAGACGATCCACGGCATCCCTGCTGCTGCTGGCCCTTGCGCTGGCGCTGTCTTCCTGCGCCACGTTCTCGGACGATCCCCGCGTGCGCACGCCCGGATCGATGATCGACGACGAGGCGCTCGAAAGGGTCGTCGAACGGGAAATCCGGCAATCCGACCCGGAGCTCAAGCGCGCGCACCTGGTTATCGTCAGCTACGGCGGCATCGTGCTGCTGCTTGGCCAGGTATCCAGTGAGGATTTGAAGAACAGGGCGCAAACCGTGACCCGGGGTATTGCCAAGGTTGGCAGGGTGCACAACGAGATCGGCGTCGGCGGACCCATCTCCTACGTGGCCCGCAGCAATGACGGGTGGCTCACGAGCAAGGTGAAAGGCAAGCTGATCGTCGCGGACGACGTACCCGGCCGCAAGGTCAAGGTCCAGACCGAGAACGGGGTGGTCTACCTCATCGGCTTTCTGACCCGCGCCGAAGCCGATGCGGCGGTCGAGGCTGCCGCGTCAGTCTTCGGGGTCCAGCAGATCGTCAGGGTATTCGAATACCTCGACTGAGGGTCCGGCGCCTAGCCCGCATATTGCACCAAGGGCCGCGATGATCGCGCAGGATTTTGCCCGTGTGCGCGTGCTCGCGACCGGAATCATAGCCACGCCTATGGTGTAGGGAGCATGTGCGCGCATACGGGCAAAAGACCAGCGAGGGCGGGGCCAGCGCGGTTTGTAATGCTACATAAAGCCGAAAAGCGCAATGAAGGTGAGCGAAATCAAAAGACATTCGTCAACTCGACAAGCGGCTTGGTGCAATATGCGGGCTATTCCTGCATCTCCAGTTCCACTTCGGTGAGGCTGGTGCGGAACGATTCCCGCTCGAAGATCATCTGCATGTAATTCTGCAGCGGGCGGGTCGAGCGCTCGGGCAGGGTGATGCCCACGGCCTTCATCCGCCAGAAAATCGGCGCCACGCAGCAGTCCACCAGAGTGAACTCATCGTTCATGAAGAATGGCTTCTCGCTGAAGATCGGCGCGATGCCGATGATGCTTTCGCGCAGTTCGTTGCGGGCCCGGGTACGCACGGTTTCCCGCCCCTTGCCGGTCATCAGGAGGTCGAGCTTGCCGCTCCACTCCTTCTCGACGCGGGTGATCCAGAGCCTCGAGAGCGCCCGCTGCACCGGATAGACGGGCAGCAGCGGCGGGTGCGGGAAACGCTCGTCGAGATATTCCATGATCACATTCGCTTCATAGAGCACGAGATCCCGGTCCGCGAGTATGGGCAGGCTGTTGTAGGGGCTGATTTTGACCAGTTCTTCCGGCTTCCGGTTGGGGTCGATGTCGAGGATTTCCACGGTCACGCTCTTCTCGGCCAGCACCATCCTGACCCGATGGGAATAGTGATCCCGCGCATCGGAGAAAAAGGTCATTGAAGATCGTCGAGTGACTAGGCTCATGGCGCTACCCTTTGAGGGTTCAAGAGGCTGGCTTGTGCCAGTTGATGGAATCAGTGAACGTCTTTCCAGAACTCCCGGTTCAGCAACCACGTGAAAATACCCAGAAAGGCCAGAAACAGCAGAACATAGATGCCCAGCCGCTGCCGTTCGAGCCGTATGGGCTCTCCGACATAGAACAGGAAGTTGACCAGATCATATACCGCCCGGTCGTATTCCTCGCTGGAGTACAGGCCGGTCCCCTCATCGACGGCCAACTCGAAGCAGTGCTCGGCACCCGGAGGGCAGCCATCCCTCTGCACGCCCTGTAAATCCAACAGGACGTGGGGCATACCCACATCCTCGAATACCTTGTTGTTTACGCCGAAGGGCCGTGCCTCGTCCACGTAGAAGGTCTGGAGATAGTTGTAGAGCCACTCGGGACTGCGCGCCCGCGTCACCATGGTGAGGTCCGGCGCCGGGCCACCGAACCAGTTGCGGGCCTGGTCCGTGTCCATCGCCGTGGTCATCGGTTCACCAATCTTCTGGCCGGTGAAAACCACCGTCTCGAGCGCGACGTCATGAGGGATACCCAAGTCGTCCGCGGTGCGCTCGTAGCGCTGGAAGCGCAGGGAGTGGCAGCCCAGACAGTAATTGGCGTACAGGCGCAAACCGCGTTGCAGCGAGGGCAGGTTCCTGAGATCGGGATGCATCGCCTCCATGGGCCAGCCGCTATCGGCCGCGGCAGCCGGGTTCGACACCGTGCCGGCCGCCGTTACCAGCAACGCAGCCAGGATCGAAACGATACGATGCGCCATCGTCAGGCGATCCGGTCAGGCACGGGCCTCGTCTTCTCCGCCCGCGTATACCAGGGCATCAACACGAAGTAGGCGAAGTAGAGCACGGTGCAGCCCTGAGCCAGGGCCGTTGCCAGCGGCGACGGCGGCACCATCCCGAGATAACCCAGTATGAAGAAGCTGACGACGAAGATCGCCAGCATCGTCTTGGAAATTGCGCCCTTGAATCGCATGGGCGAGACCGGGCTCTTGTCGAGCCAGGGCAGGAAGGCGGGTATGGCGATGGCGCCGACCATGACGACCAGCCCCCAGAACTTCGCGGGCACCCCGAACAGCGGAAAGGTTGCGGCGCGCAGCATCGCGTAGAACGGCGTGTAGTACCACACCGGCGCGATGTGCTCCGGCGTCTTCAACGGGTCGGCCATTTCGAAGTTGGGTTTTTCAAGGAAATATCCCCCCATCTCCGGCGCGAAGAAAACGACCGCGCAGAACAGGAAGAGAAATACCACCGTCGCGTGCACGTCGTGGGTCACGGTGTAGGGCCAGAACGGCACGCCATCGAGGGGCCTGCCGGTCTCGTCCTTGAACTTCTTGATGTCCACGCCGTCCGGCGCCGTGGAGCCCACGTGGTGCAGCGCAACGAAATGCACGAAGACCAGGCCGACCAGAACGAGCGGCAAGGCGATCACATGCAGCGCGAAAAACCGGTTCAGGGTGATGTCCGACATCAGGTAGTCGCCGCGCAGCCACTCCATGAGGTCGGGGCCGACAAAGGGTATGGCGCCCACCAGGGAGACGATCACCTGCGCCCCCCAATACGACATGTTGCCCCAGGGCAGCAGGTACCCGAAGAAGCCTTCCGCCATGAGCGCCACGTAGATGGCCATGCCGATCAGCCACAGCAGTTCCCGGGGCTTCCGGTACGACCCGTACATCAGGCCGCGAAACATGTGCAGATAGACGATCAGGAAGAAGGCCGATGCGCCCGTCGAATGCAGATAACGCAGCAGCCAGCCGAAGTCGACATCGCGCATGATGTACTCGACCGAGGCAAACGCTCCTGCCCCGCTCGGCACGTAGCTCATCGTCAGCCAGATGCCGGTGATCAATTGCAGGACCAGAACGAAAGTGGCCAGCCACCCCATCAGGTACCAGAAGTTGTGGCTCTTGGGCGCGTAATACTTCGAGAGGTGGTATTCCCAGGTTTCCGTGGCGGGAAAGCGGTCGTCCAGCCAGTCGACGAGCGAGCCCAAGTTCCGGGCGACCCTGCCCTGGCGCTGCTCCATCAGGCGGTCTCCCCGTCCTCGCCGATGACGATTACCGTATCGGATTCGAACCGGTACGGAGGTACCTCGAGGTTGTCCGGGGCCGGCACCGCCTTCACCACCCGGCCCGCCAGGTCGAAACGCGAGCCGTGACAGGGACAGAAGAATCCGCCCTGCCAGTTCGGGTCGAAGGGTTCCGGGCGAATCGCACCGTGGTATTTGGGCGAGCAGCCGAGGTGTGTGCAGAGCCCGAGGTAGACACCGATGTCCGGGCGCCTGGAGCGCCAGGGATTGCGCGCGTAGTCGGGCTGCATGTCGACGTTGTCGGAATTTTCGTCCGCCAGGTTGTCGTTTTCTTCCTTCAGGCGCTCGACAGTCGGCTCATCCCGTTTCACGACGAAAACGGGTTTGCCCCGCCAGGCGCGAATGGGGCCGAGAATTTCGCCGGGGCGCAGTTTGGAAATGTCCAGGGTCACCGGGGCGCCGGCGGCGCGCGCCCTGGCGCTCGGCAGCCAGGACCGGACAAAGGGCACGGCCGCTCCGACAGCGCCGACGCCGCCGATGGTGACCGTGGCGCCGACCAGAAAGTTGCGCCGCTTCCTGTTGGCCCCGGCAGCGTCTTGCCCGCTCGCGGACGGCTCATCGAACGTATCGGTGCTCAAGGCTCAAGGCTCCTGTCTGAGTCTGATCCGGCGGTATTGGCGGCTTGTTTTTTCGTTCTGCCAGGGCCGCCGCCCCGGCTGACCCCGTCGATGCGCGTGCCCTGCGCCGCCGCGGTGCCGATGCGGTGCCGCCGCGGCGCCGATGCGGCGCCGACGGGGCACCCGTGAATTCTATCATAGCGACCCTCGCGACCACTCGGCGTCCCGCCGCGGCCGACCGCTCCGCCGAATCAGCGCTTGGAGTACTGCGGACGCTTGCGCGCCTTGCGCAAACCGACTTTCTTGCGCTCCACTTCCCGGGCGTCGCGGGTCAGAAACCCCGCCTGGCGCAGCGGCCGGCGCAGCGTTTCGTCCTGCTCCACCAGCGCCCGGGCGATGCCATGCCGGATCGCCCCGGCCTGACCGGAGTTGCCGCCCCCGCGAACGGTCACCCGGATATCCACCCGGTCCGCGAGTTCCGCCACCTCGAGCGGTTGCCGCACGATCATGCGCGCCGTTTCCCGCCCGAAATAGCGGTCCAGCGGCCGTGAGTTGACCGTGATGCTGCCTGTGCCGGTAGCGATGTATACCCGCGCCGCGGCGGTCTTGCGCCGGCCGGTTCCGTAATTCCTCTGATCCGCCACGGTTGCTCCGTCAAATTTCGATGGGATGGGGCTGTTGCGCCGCATGTGGATGGTCGGGACCGGCATAGACCTTGAGCTTCTTGAACATGGCGCGCCCCAGGGGATTTCTCGGCAGCATGCCCTTGACGGCCTTCTCCACGATCCGCTCCGGATGGGTCTGCCGCATCCTGGCAAGGCTGGTGCTCTTGATGCCGCCCGGATACCCGCTGTGACGATGGTAGATCTTGTCCGTTTCCTTGTTCCCGGTAACCCGCACCCTGGACGCGTTGACGACGACGATGTAGTCGCCGGTATCGACGTGCGGCGTGTACTCCGGCTTGTGCTTGCCGCGCAGGCGGTGCGCGACCGCCGACGCAAGCCGGCCGAGCGTGCGGTTCTCGGCATCCACGACATACCACGAACGTTGCACGTCCTGAGCGCGCATGCTGACGGTTTTCATAACCCCAAGAAGTGAGCCGGATTTCAGGAGGCGCGCATGTTAACGATTGGCTATGGCTTTGACAATATCGCCCGAGCCCGCCGCGGCACGCGCACAAGTGCCTTTCAGCCGGCCTTGTGGGACCTCGCGAGATAGGCGTGAGACTGCATTTCCACCAGGCGGCTCCCGGTCCGCTCGAACTCCCGGCGGAATCGTTCCCCGTCGTAGAGTTCCTCTATGGGCGCTTCCGCGGAGACGATCAGCTTGACGTTGCGGTCATAGAACTCGTCCACCAGGCTGATGAACCGGCGCGCCGCATCTTCGCGGGTCGTATCGAAGCGCTTCACGTTCGAGACCAGCACCGCATTGTGGCAACGGGCGAGTTCGATGTAGTCGTTGGGGCTGCGCGGCCCTTCGCACAGTTCGGCATACTCGAACCAGGCGACATCGTCGGCAAGGCGGCGAGCATGGATGCTGCGGCCATTGACTTCCAGGTCGATCGAAGTTCGTGACTGCCCCGGTGCGAGCGCGCCGAAGCTGGCGCCAAGCCCGCGCTCCGCCTCGTCGTCCAGCGGCGAATGGTAGATCTCGGCGCGTTCCAGCGTTCTGAGCCGGTGATCGATCGTGCCGTCCATGCGATGCACCAGGGTGTGCTGCTCCAGTGCCGCTATGGCCGGCAGGAAGCGGCGGCGCTGCAGACCGTTCTCGTAGAGCAGGCTCGGGCGCGCATTCGAAGTGGCCACCAGGGTCACGCCGCGGCCGAACAGGTTCTTGAGCAGTTCGCCCAGGATCATGGCGTCGCCGATGTCGGCCACGAAGAATTCATCGAAGCAGAGCACCCGCGCCCGGTCTGCCAGTCCGTCCGCTACCCGGCGCAAGGGCTCCGGCGTTCCCCGCAACCGGTGCAGATCGTCGTGCACCCGGCGCATGAACCGGTGAAAGTGCATGCGCAGCCTGCCCACCGGGGCGCAGTCATGAAAGAGGTCCATCAGCATCGTCTTGCCGCGGCCCACCCCGCCCCACAGATACAGGCCGCGTTCGGGAGCGGCACTCAGTTGCCGGAATCGCCACAGCCTCCGCTGCCGCCGGTTCTCGAGCCGGTGGTGAAGGTCGTCCAGCAATGCCACCGCCCGGCGCTGGGCTGCATCGTCGATGAGATGTCCCGCCGCCAACTCCTGGCGGTATCGTTCCCCGGGCGACACGGTTCGCTGGTCTATCGCCGCGGGTCCGGGCGTTCGAGGCCCTGCTCGCGTGCCTCGGCCGCCATGGCATGAGCCTCCAGACCTTCGCTCCTGGCCAGCACCGACGCGGTTCGCGCGAGGGCGCCGCACCCCTGCGGGGTGAACTCGATGACGGAACTGCGTTTCTGGAAGTCTTCGACCCCGAGCGGCGATGAGAAACGCGCCGTGCCGTAGGTGGGCAGCACATGGCTCGGACCGGCCACGTAGTCGCCCAGAACCTCCGGCGAATGCGCGCCCAGGAATATGGCGCCCGCGTTGCGCACCCCCTCAAGCAGCGCCCGGGGGTCGCGCACGGCGAGCATCAGGTGCTCCGGCGCGACCGAGTTGGCGATCTCCACCGCCTCCTCCAGCGATTCGGTCTCGATCAGCGCGCCGCGGCCCTCCAGCGAGCGCGCGATGATATCGCGGCGTTCGCGGTCGCGGAGCAGCGTCTGCATCCGCGCTGCCAGCGTGTCCAGGTAATCCCCGTCCGGACACAGCAGCAGGCTTTGAGCCAATGCATCGTGTTCCGCCTGGGCAAACAGGTCGTATATCAGCCAGTCGACCGGCGCCGTACCGTCGGTGACGATCAGAATCTCGCTCGGACCCGCAATCAGGTCGATGCCGGTCTTGCCGTACACCTGCCGTTTGGCGGCGGCGACATAGGCGCCGCCGGGCCCGACGATCTTGTCCACACACCGGATGGTCTCCGTGCCCCACGCCAGCGCTGCAACCGCCTGGGCCCCCCCAATCGCATAGGCCTCTTCAACCCCGACGAGGTGCAATGCGGCAAGGACCATTGGATGCGGCGCACCGCCCGGCGTCGGCATGGCTACCACGATCTCCCCCACACCGGCGACCCGGGCCGGAACGATCGTCATCAATACCGTCGAAGGGTAGGCCGCCAGGCCGCCCGGAACGTAGACACCGACCCTCTCAAGCGCCTTGACGCGCTGCCCGAGACGGTTGCCCAACTCATCTTCGTAGCTCCAGGAATCCTGAATCTGTCGCCGGTGGTAACGCTCGATGCGCCCGGCAGCGGTCTCCAGCGCCGAACGCTGCTCGGCCGGCAGGCCGTCGAAAGCACGGCGAAACTCATCCGCATCCAGGACGAGATCGTCGATGTCCCTGCACGCGGCGCCGTCCAGACGGTTGGTCAGTTCCACCAGCGCCGCGTCGCCCCGCGCTTTCACCGAGGCCACGATCTCCGTAACTACAGCGTTCACATCGACGGCTTGCGCATCGATTCCAGTCAACGCATCGAGTTCCCGGGCAAACTCCGGGGCGGCACTGTGCAAACGGCGGATGTTCATCCCATGGCCTCCGCGGCCCTGCCCGGGCGCCTTCGATCCGAACCATCGACAGCAAGCAGTTCGCGCCGGTTTCCGCCGCGTCGGCACGGTGAGCGGTGCGGGCTAGATGCGCCGCACATCGGCGCCCAATGCCGACAATTTGTCCTCGGTCGCCTCATAGCCCCGGTCGATGTGGTAGATGCGGTCGATGATTGTCCGTCCTTCCGCGACGAGTCCGACGACGACGAGGCTGAAGGATGCGCGCAGATCGGTCGCCATGACCGGCGCCGCCTTGAGTGTCTCGACCCCGTGCACCAGCGCGGTGGACCTGCCCTCCAATTCGATTCGGGCGCCGAGCCGATTGATCTCCTGCACATGCATGAAGCGGTTTTCGAAAATGTTCTCGGTGACACGGCAGTGACCCTCGGATATCGCGTTCATGGCCAGGAACTGCGCCTGCATGTCCGTCGGAAAGCCGGGATAGGGCGCGGTTTCGATGTCGACCGCACGCGGCCGCGCCTTCATGTCGAGTTCCACCCAGCCCTTGCCGGTCTGGATGTCCGCGCCCGCCATCATGAGCCGCTCGAGTACCGCGCCGAGCGTGCGTGGGTCGACGCCGGTGAGGCGCACGCGCCCACGGGTCGCGGCCACCGCGATCAGGTACGTGCCCGCTTCCACCCGGTCCGCCATGACCGCGTAACGCGTGCCGCCAAGTTCCTCGACCCCGTCTATCTCGACGGTCGACGTGCCGTGCCCGGTTATGCGCGCGCCCATGGCATTGAGAAAGTTGCCGAGATCGACGATTTCCGGTTCCCGGGCGGCGCGCTTGAGTACCGTTCTGCCATCGGCCAGAGCCGCCGCCATCATCAGGTTCTCCGTGCCGCCCACGGTCACCGTGTCCATCTCCACCTCCGCGCCCTTGAGCCCGTCGGGAGCGCTCGCCCGCACATAACCGTTGCGCATGCCGATCTCGGCGCCCATCGCCGCGAATCCTTTCAGATGCTGATCGACCGGCCGCGCACCGATGGCGCAGCCCCCGGGCAGGGACACCTCGGCGCGGCCGAATCGGGCGAGCAGCGGCCCCATCACGAGAAAGGATGCCCGCATGGTCTTCACCAGGTCGTAGGGCGCCCGAAGTTCGCTGAGTGTCGCGGCGGTAACCTCGATGCCCGAATTGCCGTCCGCGGCGGCATCGGCTCCCAGGCAACGGAGCAGCTTGAGCATGGTGCCGATGTCGTTGAGCCGCGGCGCATTGCCGAGCACCACCTTCTCCCCGGTGAGCAGACTCGCAGCCAGAATCGGCAGAGCCGCGTTCTTGGCGCCCGAGACGCGCAGCGATCCCTCTAGCCGTCTGCCGCCACCTATGACCAGCTTGTCCATCAGTCTTCGGCGCCGTTCACGTTACCAACGCTGCCGTCCCCGTGACAAAGCACCGCCCCGGCCCGCTCAAGCGCGCTCGGCGGCGGTGGCGGCATCGATCGAAACGGCATGCAGGCTGCCGTCGGCAATGAGGCCCTGGATACAGGCGTAGACGGCCTGGTGCCGTCGCACCCGGCTCAACGTCTCAAAGCTGTCGCTGGTAACCCTGACCCGCGCGCGGTTTCCCTCCACGACAACGTCCACATCACCACCGGGCAGCGCATCGCGGATGCGCTTTTCAATCTCGCTGTCGAGATTCACCAACCTGATACCCTCAACACATTTGCCGCCCTGCCCGGTTTTCTTCCATGGCTGTATCCGCATCAGGCCTCGAAGGGCAGTACGTCGCTCAGACCGGAAAAGGCGGCAATGTTCTGCAAGCCAAGCGGCGCGCCCTTGAAAACGACCGACTTTCCACACTTGCCCGCCGTTCGGCGCCAGGCGATAAGCAGCGCCACGGCGACACTGTTGGCCTCTTCCAGGCCCGAACAGTCGAACTCGACGGCGCTGCGTTGCACCTCGGCGATCAGCGTCTCACCCGCCTGGCGGATTTCGGCAAGATTGTCGAAGGTAACCCTGCCCGACAGGCGGCCGCCCCCATCCAGCGCCCAGTTCGTCATGCGCCGGCGTTCCCGTTCGGCTCTGCCGAGTCCTCCTCGGCCACCACTCCGGCCCAGGCATCGATGACACGGTCGAGGTCTCCACCGTATTTGACATCGGAGACGGCACTCTTGAACTGGCTGCGAAAGTTAAGCCCGATATTGACCCCAGCGACCACGATGTTGCCGATCCGCCAGGCTCCGTCCTTGCCCAGGTTCATCGCGTAGATCACGGGATGCACGTTGCCGCCGGTGCGGATCTCCATCCTGACGTTCTGCCGGTTGGGGCGTCGCGGCGGTCCGTCCGGCGGTAACACGACCACTTCGCCGTCCACAAACCGGGTCAACGACAGCGCATAGGTTCTGAGCAGGCTGGTCTTGAAGTTGTCGGCGAAGCGCTTGCGCTGAACGTCCGAGGCTTTGCGGTAGTGCACGGACATGACACCGCGCGCGAATCCCCGGAAATCGATCACCGGCGACAACACTGCATCCACCTCGGCCAGGAATCGCTCGGGATCTTCATCCACAAAGGCCCGGGAGGCGTCGATGAGTGCAAGCAGTTCCTCGGATTTGACCCGAACGAGCCGATGCGGGGCCGAATCGAACCGGGCTTCGATCACGTCGGCCCCGGTCCCCGCCGCGGCCGCCGGTAGCGAGAACGCGAGGACGCCGGCCAGGCATGCGGCAAGCGCCGCCGCGCCGTAGCGTTCAGCCGTCTCCCCGGCGCGTTTCGCGTGGGGAACGGTTCGCCGGCGCACGCTCATGAACCGAGGCCCGTCACCAGATCGCCGATCAGGTTCTCGAGCACCAGAGCCCCCTGGGTATCCAGGATTTCATCACCGTCGCCAAGCATCTCCTCCTCGGCGCCCGGCAACAGGTTCACGTAGCGCGCGCCGAGTATCCCCTCCGTCAGTATCTGGGCGCCGGTGTCGGTGCTGAGGCGGCCCGCCCGCTCTTCGATCTCCATGTGCACCACGGCCTCGCCGTACTCCGTATCCACCTGAATGCGGGAGACGCGGCCGATGGCGACCCCGGCCATGCTTACCTTGGCGCGGCGCTTGAGCCCCGCCACATCGTCGAAGCGGGCCGTAACGGAATAGGTGGCGCCGTCCTCGAAGTTGATGCCGCTCACCCGCACGACCAGGAAGACGAGCGCCAGTAGGCCGGCGAGCACGAACGCGCCCACGCTGATTTCCACCGTTCGCATGCGCATCATTTGAAATCTCCGTACATGCTGAGCGTCAGCAGGAAGTCCAGACCCAGAATCACCACCGACGAATACACGACGGTGCGCGTGGTCGCAAGTCCGATGCCCTCCGCCGACGGATAGGTATCGTAACCCTGAAAGACCGCGATCCAGGTCACCACCACGGCGAAGAAGACGCTTTTCAGCATGCCCTTGCCGATGTCTTCCCAGATCTCCACGACATCGGTCATACCCGACCAGAACGCACCGCGCTCGATGCCCAGCCACTCTATGCCGACCACCACCCCGCCGTAAATGGCCACGACATTGAATATGGCCGTCAGCAGCGGCAGGCTGATGAATCCCGCCCAGAGGCGGGGCGCCACCACGCGCCTGAGCGGATCCACGCCCATCATTTCCATGCTCGACAATTGCTCGGTCGACTTCATCAGCCCGATTTCCGCGGTGATGGCGGAACCGGCCCTTCCGGCGAAGAGCAGCGCGGCGATCACCGGGCCCAGTTCGCGCAGCAACACCACGGCAAGCCCGACACCCACCGCATCCTGGGCGCCGAAGCGCTGAAGCTGGGTATAGAACTGCAACGCCAGCACCGCGCCGATGGAGAAGGCGGAAAGCATGACGATGATGAGCGACAGTACGCCCAAGTTGTATATCTGCCGCACCACCAGGTACAGATCCGCCGTCCCCGGCAACCAGAACAGCGATGCGGCCCACAGCAGGGAAGCCCGCCCGAGACTGGCGATACGGTTCAAGGCCCGGTGTCCGAGCCGCCGCAGCCGCTCCAGCATCAGGGCCAGTCCCCGCGCTGGCGGTCAGCAGGCAACGAACGAGCCTTGCCCGCTCCCACCAACCGTCCTCTCGCCGGCCCGCCGCACGGCCTCATTCGGCGCTCTCTCCAAGCAGGTCCTGCCGATAGCCCGGAGCCGGATAATGGAACGGCACCGGGCCGTCAGGCGTCCCGTTGATGAACTGGCGCACCTCGGGCTCGGGGTGGTCCTTGAGTACTTCCGCCGCGCCGGCGCCGATGACCCCGCCACCGGACAGTACATAGATTCGGTCGGCAATGCCGGCGGTCTCGTGTATGTCGTGGGAGACCACCAGGCTCGTTGTGCCGAGCGCCGCATTGAGATTCCGGATCAGGCTCAACAGAACGCCCATGGCGATCGGATCCTGGCCGGCGAACGGTTCGTCGTACATGATGAGGTCCGGGTCGAGGGCGATCGCCCGGGCAAGCGCCACCCGGCGCCCCATGCCTGCGGAAAGCTCGTTCGGCATGAGGTCACGCGCGCCGCGCAGGCCCACCGCATTCAGCTTCATCAGCACCAGGTCGCGAATGGTGTCTTCCGGCAGCTTGGTATGTACCCTGATGGGAAAGGCCACGTTCTCGAATACGTTCAGGTCCGTGAAGAGGGCGGCCGACTGAAACAGCACGCCCATGCGCCGCCGTATCGAGAAGAGTTCCGCGCGGGGCAACCGGGATACATCGCGGCCATCGACGAGCACCTGGCCGCGGTCGGGCTTCAGGCTGCCGCCGATTATCCTGAGCAGCGTCGTCTTGCCACAGCCGCTTGGCCCCATGATGGCGGTGATGCGGCCGCGCGGGACCGTGAGCGACAGGTCTTCGAAGATCGCCCGTTCGCCGATGGCATAGTCGATGCCCCGAATTTCGACGAGATTCTCCCCGGCCGGGGCTGCCGCCGCGTCCGTATCCACATTTTGCGATTGCTCAGGCATAAGTGGAATTTGAGCATTTGCGGCAATCCGGCACAAGAAAGCATCCGGGATTTCGCTACCGCGCTACCCGCTCCCCATCACCGAATCCCCCCGGTCCGCGTGTTGTCCCTCCCTGACTCCCCGTTTGCAGCCACCCTTGCCGACCCGGCGGCCAACGCGGCGGCGGGAGTGTGACTAATTCCCGAACAGCGTCTAAAGTGCAGGTTCCGGCTGCGTGAGCCGTCCTGTTTCCTCGGCATGTGGGTACCCGTACTCGGGTTGATCGTCGGTTTCATGGCCCTGGTCTGGAGCGCGGACAAGTTCCTGTCCGGCGCAGCGAGCACCGCGCACAACCTCGGCGTCTCCAAGATGCTCATCGGGCTGACCGTCGTCTCCATCGGCACCTCGGCCCCGGAGATCTTCGTGGCCATCACCGCGTCCCTTGCCGGCAACCCGCTGCTGGGCATCGGCAACGCCATCGGTTCCAACATCGCCAACATCGGGCTGGTACTGGGAGTGACTGCCCTCGTCGCGCCGCTGCCTTTCTCGAAACGGGTGCTGCAGGCGGAACTGCCCTGGCTGCTCGGTGCTACCCTGCTGGCGCTCGTGCTGATGTTCAACCGGGAACTCGACCTGATCGACAGCCTGATCCTGTTGTCCGGATTGCTGCTGATCCTCTACTTCCTGGTTTCCAACCGCTCGCCGTCCCACTCCGACATTTCCGAGACGATTCAGGGCGAACTCGACGAACTCCCCGAGATGACCACCTGGCAGGGCGTCATGTGGCTCATCGGCGGCCTCGTCATTCTCGTCGCCAGCTCCGAACTGCTCGTCTGGTCGGCCACGGATATCGCCCAGCGGCTCGGTGTGAGTCACCTCGTCATCGGCCTCACCGTAGTTGCCGTCGGCACGAGCCTGCCGGAACTTGCCGCCACCGTCGCCGCCGCCGGCAAGGGGCACACCGACATTGCCATCGGCAATGTGGTCGGCTCCAACATCCTGAACATTCTTGCGGTCCTCGCCGTGCCGGGATTCGTGACCACCGTGGAAATGGAAGCCGCGGCTTTGTGGCGCGATTGCGGCATGATGGCGGCGCTGACGCTGCTGCTGGCGCTCTTCGCATACGGAATCAATTCCCGGGCGGTCATCACCCGCTTCGAGGGCGCCGTCATGCTGCTCGCCTGGGTCGGCTACAACTCGCTCCTCGTGCAGCAGTCGGTGAACTAGCATGGACGGCGAGACGGAACGGCGGGCGCGGCGCGTCCGGCTGGTGGCCTTCGACGTGGACGGTGTGCTCACCGACGGCAGCATCGCCTATACGGAGAAGGGCGATGAGATCAAGTCGTTCAACGCCCAGGACGGCTCCGCCATCGAGCGGCTGATCGAGAGCGGCATCGAGGTGGCGCTGATCACCGGCCGGCAATCTCCCATGGTCGAACGGCGCGCCGGAGAACTCGGCATTCGCCACCTCTACGCCGGCATTGCGGACAAGGTCGACGCGCTGACGCGGCTGCTCGACAATCTCGATCTCGATGCGCCCGCCTGCGCCTATGTGGGCGACGACATACCCGACCTTGCCGTCTTCCAGGCCGTCGGGCTCGCCATCTCGGTACCGAACGCTCAGCCGGAAGTACGCAACGCCGCCCACCATGTCACGGAACGGGCCGGCGGCGACGGCGCCGCCAGTGATGTCTGCCGCCTGATCCTCGCCGCCCAGGGCCGCCTGGAACCAGCGGCACGGTAGCTCAACCGAGATGGGTACGCCGCGAAGAAGCCGTACGCTGACCGCCATGTCCAGCACACAAAACTCAACCATTTCACCAGGTGCGGGTTTCGACCCCCGGAGGACCGGGTCGCGGACGCTCAGAGAACAACGCCCGGGGCCCGAGCGATCGTCCCATTCGATGCTTCGTCGTCCCTGACCGATAAATCGCGTACATTCAATGTGTCGAAAATTGTTCCATGCGGGCTAGCGAACAATACGGTCTGGCCGCCGGCGTCCTGCTCGCAATCGGGGCGCTGCTGCTCACCTTCTACTTCGCGCCCTGGCGGGTAAGCGTCGCGCCCGGCGCCTTGCCGCCGGAACTTGCGGACGAACCCGATCTCTTCATGGAAGGCGCCTCAATCACCCAGTTCCAGGACGACGGCTCCATTCAGTACCGCCTGACGGCCCGGGAGATCCGTCATTTCGAAGACGAGCAGTTCACCCGGCTGCTCGAGCCCGACCTCGAACTCCACAACGAGCCTGATCCGCCCTGGCGCGTCACTTCGGAGCGCGGCGAGATCCACGGCACGGCCGGGGCGCCTGGTGGCGAGCAGGTACTGCTGCGCGACGCCGTGGTTGTCCACCAGGGAGTAGCCGGCGCGGAATACATGACGATCCGCTGCGAGGCCCTCGACCTCTATCCCGAACGCAAATACGCCGAAACGGAGGGAGATGTTATGATCGATACCGATGTCGGCCGCACGGCAGCCCGCGGAATGCAGGCCGAATTGACACGCGGGTCGATGAAGCTATCTTCCGGGAAAGATGCAGCAGTCCACACCATCGTCCAACGCGAGCAATTCCAGCAAAGCACCGCTCCAGAACGACAATAGGTTAGCCCGCATATCTCACCAAGCCACTTGTTGAGTGACTGAATGTCATTGCGTTTCAATCAGGTACCTTCGCTTTTTGGAGATTCTGCCCGGCATGGACTGCGCTGGCCGCGCCCTCGCTGGTCTTTTGCCCGCGTGCGCGCACGTGCTCGCTCCACCATAGGCGGGGCTATGCTTATTCTTGTTATGCGAGGGGTACCCCCTCGCGCTCCCCGGCTGAGCTTTTGTATGCGAGGGGTGCCCCCTCGCGCTCCCCGGCTGAGCTTTTGTATGCGAGGGGTGCCCCCTCGCGCTCCCCGGCTGAAGGCTCCCGCGAGCACGCGCACGCGGGCAAAATCCTGCGCGATCATCGCGGTCCTTGGTGAGATATGCGGGCTGGCCCGTATCGCCGCGGTCTGGGCGCTGGCTTCGGCATCCGCGTGGGCACTGCCCGAAGATGCCGAACAGCCCATTCACATTCGCGCCGAGTCCGCGGAGATCGAGCGGCAGCAGGGCCGGATCGTCTACCTCGGTTCCGTTCGCGTGGAACAGGGATCGTTGCGGGTGAACGCCGCGCGCATGGTCGTCGACTACGATGAGGGCAGGGTGGTGCGCATTACGGCCACCGGCGCCCCCGCCCACTACCGGCAGGACCTGGAAGACGATGCGGGCCAGGTCGAAGCGGATGCATCGACCATCGTGTACCACACAAGGGAGTCGCGCATTGACCTCAAGGGCGATGCGCACCTCGAGCAGCAGGGCAATTCCCTGAACGGCGACCATATCCGATACGACATCGTGGCG
Source organism: Candidatus Azophilus sp. (assembly GCA_965220425.1). Lineage (GTDB taxonomy): Bacteria > Pseudomonadota > Gammaproteobacteria > Pseudomonadales > Azotimanducaceae > Azophilus. The sequence goes on from OZ244830.1 coordinate 4,302,945, forward strand.
GGCCGGGTCGATGCCGGCGCGCCGGACCAGGGGCCGGTGCAGACGACGCTCATGCCCGCCGCCCGAGACGAACGGTAGGCCCATGGCCGTCCTCGAAGCGCAGCGCCTCCGCAAGGAATACCGGACCCGGCTCGCCGTGGAAAACGTGAGCCTCAGGGTGGAAAGCGGCGAGATCGTCGGCCTGCTCGGGCCGAACGGCGCCGGCAAGACCACCTGCTTCTACATGATCGTCGGGCTCCTGAAGGCCGAAGGCGGCACGATCGCCCTCGACGGCAAAGACCTGTCCACATCGCCCATGCACCTCCGCGCCCGGGCCGGCATCGGCTACCTGCCCCAGGAAGCCAGCGTCTTCCGGAAACTGTCCGCGGAAGACAATCTGCGCGCCATTCTCGAACTGCGCCGCGACCTCGACAGGAACGCCCAGGCGCGGCTGCTCGAACGACTCCTCGACGAGTTCAACCTGCACGCGGTGCGCAAGTCCCTCGGTGAGCGGCTGTCGGGCGGCGAGCGCCGCCGCGTCGAGATCGCCCGGGCACTGGCCAGCAATCCCCGGTTCATGCTGCTCGACGAGCCCTTCGCCGGCGTAGACCCCATTTCCGTGGGCGACATCAAGCAGGAGATGCGCGATCTCGCGGCCCGCGACATCGGGGTCCTGGTCACCGACCACAACGTACGCGACACCCTGGATATCTGCGACCGGGCCTATATCGTGAACGAGGGCCATATCATTGCGGAAGGGGACGCCGCGGCGATCCTCGCCAACGATACCGTCCGCAACGTCTATCTGGGCGAGAGCTTTCGCCTTTGACGTTCGGGCGCCCGGCACGGCCATGAAACCCACCCTGTCGCTAGGCCTCCGCCAGCAGCTCAAGATGACTCCGCAGTTGCAGCAGGCCATTCGCCTGCTGCAACTCTCCGCCCTGGATCTTCAGCGCGAAATCCAGGAGACGCTGGAGAGCAACCCGATGCTGGAGGAAGACACCGAGGGAGAAGCCGGTTCGCAGGCGGCCGGCGAGGGCAGCCCCGCCGCGGACCCGGAGGCGATCGACGCCGACGACGGCCTCCTCGAATACGCCCACGCCGGCGGCGCCCCATCCGGCGGTCCCGAGGATTCCGGATTCTCCGATATCGCGGAAGCCGAGCCGGAACAGCCCGCTGTCGACGCCGAGTTGACCCGGCCCATTCCCCAGGAACTGCCCGTGGACAGCAATTGGGATGACGTCTTTCAACCCCCGGCGACGCCCGCAAGCGCGGGCGAACCCTATCGCGACATCGACGATACCAACAGCGCCGCGGAGACCCTGAACGACCACCTGCACTGGCAACTGAACCTGACGCCCATGTCGGATACCGACCGTCTGATCGCCACCGCGATCATCGACGCCGTCAATCCCGACGGGATGCTTGAAGCCGGTATCGACGACCTCCTCGAGAGTTTCGACCCTGCATTGAGCATCGGCGCCGACGAAGTGGAAGCCGTCTTAAAGCGCATACAGCACTTCGACCCGGCCGGCGTCGCCGCCAGGGACATCTCGGAGTGCCTCGCCCTGCAACTCGAGTCGCTGGACGCCTCGACGCCCTGGCGCGACGAGGCCATCGCCGTCGTCACGGAACACCTCGAGCTGCTCGGCGCGAAGGACTTCAGCGCCCTCAAGCGCAGAATGCGTCTCGGCGAACCGGAACTCGCCGGGATCGCCGCCCTCATCCAATCGCTGAACCCGCGGCCCGGCGCCGCGCTCGCCACCGGACCGGCCGAATACGTGATCCCCGATGTGGTGGTACGCAAGGAAAGAAAGCGCTGGGTGGTCGAACTGAACCCGGAAGCGGTGCCGGCCCTGCGCCTCAATCAGGGCTATGCTTCCCTGGTGCGGCGCGGAGACAACAGCCGACAGAACATCTGGCTCAAGGACAACCTGGCCGAAGCGCGCTGGTTCCTGAAAAGCCTGGAAAGCCGGCACGAGACGCTGCTCAAGGTTGCGAGCAAGATCGTCGAGTTCCAGCGCGGCTTCCTGGAACACGGCGAAGAGGCCATGCGGCCGCTGGTGCTTAACGATGTGGCCGAAGCGGTCAGCCTGCACGAGTCGACCGTTTCCCGGGTCACCAGCCGCAAGTACATGCAAACGCCCCGGGGCCTGTTCGAATTGAAATACTTCTTCTCGAGCCACGTGGGCACGACCGACGGCGACGAAATCTCCAGCATTGCCATCCGCGCGCTGATCAGGAAACTCACGGCGTGCGAAAACCCCAGAAAACCGTTGAGCGACAACAGGATCGCGGCAATACTGGCGAAACGGAACATCACGGTCGCGAGGCGCACCGTTGCCAAATACCGCGAATCGATGTCGATTCCTCCGTCGAATCGGCGCAAGCGCCTGGTATGAAAGCCTGTCTCGCCGCACTTGCACCCCCAAGCCCGTCCAAAGGAGACATCCCATGCAGTTGAGCATCTCGGGACACCACATCGACGTTACCCCAGCCCTCAAGAACTACGTCACCGGCAAGCTCACCCGGCTTGAGCGGCACTACGAGCACATCACCAACATGCACGTCGTGCTGAGTGTCCAGAAGCTCGACCAGAGAGCCGAGGCGACGGCCCATGTGAGCGGCGCGGAGTTGTTCGCGGACGCCACCTCCGGCGACCTTTACGCCGCGATCGACAGGCTCGCAGACAAGCTCGACCGCCAGATCGTCAAGCACAAGGAGAAAGTCACCGCCCGGCGCCACGGCCGGAGCTAGCAGACCGTGGAAAAAGCCCCGCTGCATTCGACCGACGATGCATCCCGGCTGACGGCGTTGCCCGTCGATCAAACAGGCCTGATATTTTCCCTCCTCGCGCCTTGCCAGCCGGGCGCCTCGCCGGTCTCGGTGCGACGCGGGACTTTTACCACGGACTGCTGGCCCGCAACTTGAAAACAGGAAATGGTGCGCATCGAAGACCTGCTCCCGCCGGAGTGCATTCGCCGGGCCGTGCCGGCCCATAGCCGCAAACGCAGCCTCGATCTCGCCGCGGATCTCCTGGGCGAACAGCATCGCGGCGTGGAAGCGCGGCCGTTGTTCGACGCGCTCATGGAGCGGGAGCGCCTGGGCAGTACCGGCATCGGCGAAGGGGTCGCGATCCCGCACTGCCGCCTGGAATGCCCCGGCATGATGGCGGCGTTCTTCCTGCTGGAGAAGCCGGTGGACTACGATGCGCCGGACGGAAAACCGGTGGACCTGGTATTCGTTCTGGTCGTGCCTCCCGAGGAAACCACCGCGCACGTGGAAGTGTTGTCCACGCTCGCCACCGTTTTCCGTGACCCCGCCACACGCGCCAACCTGCGGCGGGCCGGGAATTCCGAGGAACTCGGCGCAAGGTTCTTCGAAGCGGCCGCTCGCCCATTCAGGGTTCGCGCATGAAGCTGACCATCATCAGCGGCCGGTCGGGCTCCGGGAAGAGCACGGCGCTGCGTACCCTGGAGGACGCCGGGTACCACTGTGTGGACAACCTTCCCGTAGGCCTGCTGCATTCCCTGGTGGACCAGGCACTGCGCGTCCCCTTCGCCCGGGACGGCAACATGGCTGTCTGCATCGATGCCCGCACGACCGGGTTGGGGCGTTTTCCGGAAATTCTGAGCGCCCTGAACGATGCCGGGCTCGGCTGCGAGGTGATTTATCTGGATGCTTCGAACGCCACCCTGGTGAGGCGGGCCAGCGAAACCCGCCGCCGCCATCCCTTGACGGATGCGCAGACCGACCTCTCCCAGGCCATCGAGGCCGAAACCGACCTGCTCGCACACATCGCCGGCCTCGCGGATCTCCGCATCGACACCAGCGACCTCCTCGCCCAGCAGTTGATCGAGTCGGTCCGGGACCGGGTCGTGGCGCGCGCGCATGCAGGATTGAGCCTGCTGTTCCGGTCCTTCGGTTTCCGCTTCGGCGTCCCGCCGGACTCGGACCTGGTCTTCGATCTCCGCTGCCTGCCGAACCCCAACTGGGTACCTGAACTGCAGCCGCTCACCGGGCTCGATGAGCGCGTGCGGGCGCATCTGTCCGGCGATGCACCGGTCAAGAGCATGTTCGACGATATCGCCGGCCACCTGGAAACCTGGCTGCCGCGCTTCGAGGACAACAACAGGGTTTATGTAACGGTCAGCCTCGGCTGCACCGGCGGCCAGCACCGCAGCGTCTACATGGCGGAACGGCTCGGTCTGCACTTCGCCGAACGCTATGGCAACGTACTCGTTCGCCATCGGGAACTCGGACGACGGGCGTGAAGCGCGCCGAGGTCACACTCCTCAACCGCCTCGGCCTGCATGCCCGCGCCGCAACGAAGCTCGTCGCCACAGCCAGGACCTTCGCAAGCCGAATTACCTTCGCGAAGGACGGCACGGCCGTCGACGGCAAGAGCATCATGAACATCCTGTTGCTGGCCGCGCCGGTGGGCAGTGTGCTGAAATTGACGGTCGAGGGCGAGGACGAGGCGGAAGCCTTCGCGGCCGTCGAAGCCCTCATCGCGGACCGTTTCGGCGAGGAAGAATAGTCCGCCTTCCAAGGACTATCCAAGACATCGAGCCATGGATTTCCAGGAACGCTTCAGCGAGGTCATCCGGTCGTACGGCGCGGGCGCGCTGGACGATTCCCGCTATCTGCTGAAGTCCCTTCGGCCCCAGGAGACGGCCAACCTCCTCGAAGCATCGCCACCCAAGGTGCGCGAGTTTCTCTGGAACCTCATGGACGACGACACCTCGCACCAGGTGCTGCACCACCTCGGGGAGGATGTGCGCGCCGATTTTCTGGAGGGCATGGACACCGCGCAGCTCGTCGCCGCTGCCGACGATCTCGACACCGACGACCTTGCCGATCTGCTCCAGGAGTTGCCGGACACCATCGCCCAACAGGTACTCGATTCCATGGGCGCCACCGACCGCGCGCGGGTGGAAGCGGTGATGTCGTTCCCCGAGGACAGCGCCGGCGGCTTGATGAACACCGACGCCATCACCGTACAGCCCCGCCACGCCCTGGAGATCGTGCTGCGCTATCTGCGCCTGCGCAAGAACCTGCCGGAAACCACCGATGCCCTCGTCGTGGTGAACAGCCGGGACGAATACGTGGGCATGCTGCCGATTGCCAAGCTCCTCACCTCGGACCCGAGCGTGACGGTGCGGGAAGTGATGGATACCGATGCCCGGGCGATCCCCGTGGACATGAACGACACCGAGGTTGCGAGGCTCTTCTCCGAAGAAGACCTGGTATCCGCACCCGTGATCGAAGCCGACGGCAAGCTGGCCGGCCGCATCACCATCGACGATGTCGTCGACGTCATCATCGAGGACGCAGACGAAGCGGTACTGGCCCGCGCGGGCCTCGAACTCGACGAGGACACCTTCGCGCCCATCGCCAAATCCGTCCGGCGCCGCACGATCTGGCTCGGCATCAACCTGATCACCGCCTTCGTCGCAGCGGCCGTCATCAACATCTTCGAGGAGACCATCGTCAAGGTAGTGGCGCTCGCCGTGCTAATGCCCGTTGTCGCCAGCATGGGCGGCATCGCCGGCACCCAGACGCTGACTCTGGTAATCCGGGGCATCGCCCTTGGCCACATCGCGCGCGCCAACCTGTTGTGGCTCCTGAACCGCGAATTCATCGTCGCGGCGCTGAACGGCCTGTTCTGGGCGGCACTGGTCGCCGTCACGGCCGCATTCGCCTTTCGCGACCCCATTCTCGGCGGCGTGATCGCCGTCGCCATGGTGGTCAACATACTGGTGGCGGCCGTTGCCGGCAGCCTGCTGCCGAGCGCGCTCAACCGGTTGTCCATCGACCCGGCCATCGCCGGCGGCGTCATTCTCACCACCATCACCGACGTGACGGGATTTTTCGTCTTTCTGGGTCTTGCCACCTGGGCGTACGCCTGAGCTCCCGATCGGCAACCCCGATTCGCCGAATCGCCGATTCTTAACCCGGATGCGTGGATGCATTGTTCAGGCATTCCTCTGCCGCAAGCTCACGTTGCCGAGCGGTGGCCGCGGCGGCTAAAGTGCGCCAAACAGGTGCCGGAATCGAGACGCTGCGCGGACGAGGCGGCCTGTGGCAACGGCGATTCAACCAGGAAATTTCAGGATAACCAGATGACAAGTTACAGCCGATGGCAGATTGAGCGGACCGGTGGCCCGGAGCAACTGAATTGGGCAAGCGGCGACCTTGCGCCGCAAGGCTCGCAAGCGCTCGTACGGAATACGGCGGTGGGCGTGAATTTTATCGACATCTACATTCGCAGCGGCCTGTATCCGGCGCCGCTGCCGACCGGTATCGGTATGGAGGGCGCGGGCATCGTGGAAGCGGTGGGGCCGGATGCGTCGCTTGTGCGCGTCGGCGAGGTGGTTGGCTATTGCACATCGGGACCCGGCAGCTACGCCGAGGCGCGGCTGGCGGACGAGGCGACGCTCATTCCACTGCCGGACGGCATCGACGAAGAAACCGCCGCTGCGGGTCTGCTGAAAGGGTTGACCGTGTGTTACCTGCTGCGCAAGACCTTCGTGGTGAACGACTCCCACACCGTGCTGTTCCACGCAGCGGCGGGCGGCGTCGGCCTTATCTTCTGTCAGTGGGCAAAGGCGTTGGGCGCCCGGGTGATCGGCACGGCGGGCTCGCCGGAGAAGGGCGAACTGGCGAAAGCCAACGGTTGCGATGAGATCATTCTGTACCGCGAGGAGGATGTCGCCGCACGGGTCCGGGAAATTACCGGCGGGCGCGGCGTGGACGTGGCCTACGATGCCGTGGGCAAGGATACCTACCAGGGCACGCTCGACAGCATCGCTCCGCACGGGTTGTTCGCCTCCTTCGGGAACGCTTCCGGGCTGCCGCCCGCGGTGAACCCCATGCACCTGATGCAGCGCGGTTCCCTGAAGTTCACGCGCACGTCGCTGTTTTCCTATGCCAGCACTCGGGACGATCTGCTGGAACTGGCCGATATGCTGTTCGAAGTCATCGCCGCCGGCAGCGTGAAGATCCACATCAATCACCGCTACCCTTTGAGCGAGGCGCCGCAGGTACACAGGGATCTCGAAGCCCGGCGTACCACGGGTTCGATCGTCATGCTGCCCGGCGCTTGATCGGGTCGATCGACTGAAACCCCCGCGTGCACGGCTCGCGCCGAGTACCCAACGCGCCGTCAATCCGCGGCGCCCGGTGGAACAACGGAACCGTATGCCTGTCCAACCCTATGCACGGCAAGCTTTCGTGCATACGCCCTGACCGAAGGGCAACCGGGACGCGCCGGTCGGTTTCGGCATGGATTGCCGGGCTTCGGGCGCGTAGAGTAACGGCCTTATTCGCCGGCTGAACACTAACGGGGTGATGCCGTAGCCCGACGAGATAGCGGCCAACGGGTGCAAACTCGATTCATTCGACAGTCTTTATCCGCGAACAAGAGATCTAGATGGCCTCACCTTTCAGAAACGAGATAGAGCGGATGCAACAGAACGGCATCGCCAGGGTGGCGTTCAGCCGCTTTGACGATCCGCGCGTGATTCCGCTCTGGTTCGGCGAAGGCGATGTGGTCACGCCGGAATTCATCCGGAACGCCGCCAGGCAGGCGCTCGACGACGGACGGACCTTCTACGTCCATACCCGGGGCCTGCCGGAGCTGCGCCACGCCGTCAAAGCCTACCTCGACCGGCTCTACGGACTCGACATCCGCCCGAACCGCATCACCGTGCCCGGCTCGGCCATGCTCGGCGTGACCATCGCGGCACAGACCGCTTTGACTCGCGGAGATCACGCGCTCATCGTCAGCCCGGCCTGGCCCAACATCGAAGCGGTATTCCAGGTGACCGGCGCCGAAATCGGCCGAATCCGGCAGCGCCTCACCCCCGGGGGCTGGCAACTCGACCTCGATGAGCTGTTCGCGGCGGTCAGGCCCAACACCCGGTCCATCTACGTCAACACGCCCTGCAACCCCACCGGCTGGGTCATGGCCCGGGAAGAACAGCGCCGCCTGCTCGCATTCTGCCGGCGCCGCAACATCCTGCTGATCAGCGACGAGGTCTACCACCGCACGTTCTTCGACGGGAACCACGCCCCCTCCTTCCTCGAAATCGCCGATGAGCGCGACCCGCTGGTGGTCGTCAACGGCTTCTCCAAGGCCTGGGCCATGACCGGCTGGCGCATCGGCTGGATGGTCACGCCCTTTCCATCGAAGGTGCACTGGTCGGCGCTCTCCGAGTGCTTCAACACCGGCGCGACCGTGTTCGCCCAATATGGCGGCATCGCGGCACTGGAGCGGGGCGAAGACGTGGTGCGGCAACTGCGGGAGCAATACCGCACCGGGCGGGAGATCGTCGATGCGGCGCTCGGCGGCCACGAATTGATTCGTCACCATTCTCCGGCAGGCGCATTTTACGCGTTCCCCCGGATTCGAGGCCTCGGGGACAGCATGGCCTTCGCCCAGAACCTGCTGGAGGAAGAAGATGTCGGCCTCGCGCCGGGGTACACCTTCGGCCCCGGCTTCGACAGCCACGTCCGGCTTTGTTTCGCCCGGTCTCACGAGAAACTCGGCGAAGGGCTCAAGCGCCTGGTGCGCTTCGTGGAACGGCGCTACGGATGCCGGGCGGGTCGTTCGGGTTCTGAGGTTCCGCTACAGGTCCGCGCGTAACGCGGCCGCCCGGGCGGCGGCAAACTCATCGCCCGGGTTCCAGGACTGCATTTCATCCGCCTGGGCAATCAGCCAGGTGACCAGAAGCCCGAAGCGCGTATCCGCCACCATTCCGTCGAACACCCAGTCATCGGTCAGTTCATCGCTCGGCTGGTGGTAGTTGTTGGCGGTGTACGCATCGATCCGTTGCCTGCCCCAGCCCTCGGGCCTGCCGATGATCTGGACGCCGCCATCGAGATAGATGCCCGGTACGCCGATTCTGGCGAAGCTGAACTGGTCGGACCGATAGTAGTAGCCCCGGTCGGGGAACTGGTCGCCCTTCAGGGTTCTGTCGAGGTAGCAGGCGACGTTCGATGCCACGTCGTCGAGGGAAGACTTGCCGAGACCGACAAAGATCATGTCCCGGGCCTCGCCCCAGATGCTGGCGCCGTCGAAATTGACGTTGGCGGAAATGCGTCCGGCCGGGAACGTCGGATTGCGCGCGTAATACTTCGACCCGAGCAGCCCCTGCTCCTCCGCGCCGACAAAGGCAAAGACGATGGAGCGCAGCGGTGCGCCGGGCATTGCGGCGAGCGCTTTGGCCAGCGAGAGTACCTGGGCAACGCCGCTGGCGTTGTCCAGCGCGCCGTTGTAGATCGCATCCTCGCCCTCGGCCGCGCCCGCTGCCGTGCCGATGTGATCGTGATGCGCCGTGACGACCACCGCTTCGTGTTTGAGCTTTTCATCGCCTCCCGGCAATACGCCCAGGACATTGGCGGACTGCACCTGTTCCAGGCTCCCATGCAGGTCGAGACTCGTGCGGATGCCCAGAGGCGCCGGGGCGAAATCGCGGCTGCGCGCCCTCTCGACAAGCGCGGCGAAATCGTGGCCGGCGGATTCGAGCAGTCTGGCGGCCGCCGGTTCCGTCAGCCAGGCGGCGACTTGAAGGCGCGGCTCGCCTTCGCTGGGAAGCTCGAATCGCGGACCGGTCCAGGAGGTTTCCACCACCTGCCAGGGGTAGCCTGCCGAGGGCACGGTATGCACGACGATGGCGCCCGCCGCCCCGAGTCGCGCGGCGATCTCGTACTTGTAGGTCCAGCGCCCATAGTAGAGCCGGCGCTCGCCCGCGAAGAGATCCGGGTCCCAGTGCGGGTCGTTGTTCAGCATGAGCAGCACCTTGCCGCTCATGTCCTGGCCTTTGTAATCGTCCCAGCCGTGCTCCGGCGCCTGTATGCCGTAGCCGACGAAGACGAGTTCCGCATCGGCCAGCGAGGCACTGCCGGTCTGATTGGCGATGTTGGCTACGAACTCCGTGAGCGGCGCCACGGAAATCCCGGTGGAGAACGGCCAGGCCGAGGGCAGCTCCGTGGTGACGCCGACCAGCGCGAAAGGCTGCTCATAGCCCCGGGTTCCACCCGGCGCGACGCCGGTCTCGGCCAGCCGTGCGGCGATCCACTCCCGCGCCTGCCGATCGCCGGCGCTGCCTGGGCCGCGGCCCTGGTAGGCATCGCTTGCAAGTTCAGCCACGGCGGCCCGCATCTCGGCGCCGCTGATCGTCGGCGCGGCCTCATCCGCCTCGGCCATGGCGGCATGGGTCGCCGCCGGGCCGCATTGGCGGGCCGCGCGCGCGGCGCCGGTCGCCTCCTCCCAGGCGCGGCGGATCACGAATTCCCGGTCGAGGGCGAGCAGCGGACCAAAGCGCAAGGGTTCGAACTCCGCGTCCGCGGTCAAGTCTCCGCGCTCGATGGTCTCTTCAAGAGACCAGCCGTTTGCGGCTGCCTCGCGGCCCACCGCCGCCAGGTTTTCGACGAACGCCTGGAACTCCTCCAGACCCTCCCGCCCCGTGAGCGGGCCGTGCCCGGGAATCACCCGGTCGAAATCGAGCGCAAGCACCCGGTCGAGCGTTCGGCCCCACCGCTGCACGCTGCCCCCGGCTTCCAGGTCTATGTTGGGGTACAGGCGGTTGAAGAACAGGTCGCCGAGATGCACGGTCCGATCCTCCTCGAACAGCGCCACCAGATCGCCGTCCGTGTGGCCACGGCCCGGCCAGACGAGTTGAACGGTCTTGTTGCCGATGCGGATGACGTGGCTGTGTTCGAAAGTCTCGTTCGGCAAGGCGCCGGCTGCATCGCCCTGCCAATACTCCCCGTCCAGCGTCTCCAGGTGGTGCAGGGTACGAGCCGTCGAAACGATCCGTTCGGAGCCGTCGAACGCCGGGTTGCCGTGGGTATGGTCGAGGTGCCAATGCGAGTTGACGATGACGGCGACCTTCTCGCCCGTCAGTTCCTCGGCCAGGTCGCGAATTGCCTCGCCGTGCATGACAAAGGTCATCGTATCGACGATCACCGCGCCCTCCCCCGTGCGCAGCACCGCCACGTTGCCGCCGAGATTGCCGTAGATGACGTGCAGGTCGTCCGTTATCTGCTCCGTTTCGAGCTCGCCCGCCCAGCGGTAGACGAACAGACCGAGGACGACTACGGCGGCGGCGATGGAACCGAGGGTCCAGAGTGTGATTTTCAGGGCTTTGGACATGGCGTTGGGCCGACTACGAGGGCGCGGTCAGTGTTCACTATATCGAGACGACTTCCAAGCGGCGCCTGGCTCGTCAGCGCGGCACACTTCCTGATTTCGACTCTAAAATCGTGCCGTTCGGGCTATTTAACCGGACTGCGCTTGCAGCGTCGGTATCCCGGAAACGTCTACGGTGCGTTCCGCGACCGCCAGATCGTGGATACGCTGCAGATTGATCCAGAAGCCGGCGCCATTGCCAAACAACTTGCCGAAGCGAACCGCCATCTCGGCCGTGACGGGCTGTTTCTCGTTCAGGATGTCATAGAGAGTTTGCCGGGATATGCCCAGAGCATCGGCCACCGCCGTCTTGTTCAGGGAAACCGCCGGAAGAACGTCTTCGCGCAGGATTTCTCCCGGATGCACCGGATCTACGGAATCATGTCTCTGGATCATCGGTGATAGTCCTCCATGTCCACGTCGGTCGCCCCGTTGTCGCTCCACGCGAAGGTGACGCGGAAGTTGGCCGTCAAGCGAACTGCGAAGCGGTCCTTCCGATCACCTTTAAGGGCATGGAAATACGACCCGGGATAGTTCATGGCTGCAGGCGCATCAGCGGCGTCAAGCGCCGATAGAATGCGCCGTCCACTGCGTTGATTCCATGAAAGGCATCGCCTCGTTGGTCTTTTTCATGCTCAAGCGCCATTTGAACGGTGGACAGTACTATGAACATCCGGGACGGCCGCGATGGAAAAGCTACGAATCCCAAACGCTCATATAACCACTTGCGCCGCACGGAACGCCACATGCCCGCCATCGTCAATGACATCAAGGATGATCGCCCTGATCCCGAGCGATTGCGATGCGACCTCGATCCGCAGCATCGCGTCCACTACCAAGGCGCAGCCAAGCCCTTGACCTTGAACCGATTTATCGACAGCTGCCATTGAAAGACAGGCGCTGGCGAGGTTGAAAACCAAGAAACTTCGGGGAATCGACCTTGAATTAGTGGAGTCGCGGCAGCCGGACTGATCCTGGCGGATCCATCATGGCTGACGAACAACTCGGCTTTCGTCCCCAAGAAAAAGCGCCAAAGTCCTACTTTCTTGGGCGAGCAAAAGGATTATGTTCGGACGTTCGTAATCTCAGAACTCGATGGATTTTTGGGAAGTCGGACGTGTCCGGTGAATTCACCGCCCTGAAAGCAAAGAGGACTTCGAACGGCATCGGTGGGTGGACCTCACAGTCGTGTTACGAGTTCAACCTTTCGTCGTCAGCTCGATTTTTGGGCCTTTAGCATCGCCTGTGCTTTGGCGAAGGGCACACCCCCCCTGGAGAACACTACCGAGCTCCGAAAATTCACCGATACAAGGGCCGTCTTGGTCGGCGACGAACTCTGCGAACTGCTGGCAGTGATTGCCTTTGACAAGATAGGTCACAACGACTCAAGCGCCAGTGACCCGGCGGCGATCATCGAAATGAGCAACCGTCTCGCCGGTGCCGGGACGACTGTAGTGTTGAAAAAACTCCAAGAAGCCTTTGGCAGCACCCCACTTGAAAAAGCACTTGATTTGGCCGAGTCATTGCGACGGGGGGTGAAGGAGTCTCCGACCGCGGAGACCCCTTCTGGTGCTACGACAGATCATTCAATCTCTCCCGTTAGCCTATAGGCTGCGAAATCCGATGTTCGCGAACAACACTGATTGAGGCGGGACCCCGCTGGAAGGTATCAACTTGCCGGTTATTTGCTTGACCAAGTCAATGTCCCTCAAAAAAACAAATCAACCGAAGAAATTTCGCTTGGGAGGCGATTCCGGTTGGAGGCGCGAGCCCGGCTGTCCGCGCTGGGATCGTCCACCGAACTCGAGGACATTTTCACCGCAATGGCATTCCAGCGCATGCCCCTGAGTAACGTCCAGCAGATTCCAGAGTGGCACGGTGTCGATTGAACAGGCCGGCAAGCCGGTGAATCAATCCCCCGCCACCGTCATATTCCCGATCAGCACGCTAGGCGCCCGCACGTTCCCCCGCACATCCAGGTCGTCCCCTGTGGCGACGACATTCCCGTACACGTCCTTGAGATTGGCCGCGATCGTCAACTCGTGCACCGGTTGGCCGATTTCACCGTTCTCTACCCAGAAGCCGGACGCACCGCGGGAGTAGTCGCCACTGACGGCGTTGACCCCCTGTCCCATCAACTCGGTTACGAACAGCCCGCGGCCCATTTCCTTCAGCAAATCGTCGAACGGCAGCGTTCGACCCGACAGGGTCAGGTTATGAACACCCCCCGCATTGCCGGTCGTAGTCATGCCGAGCTTGCGGGCTGAATAGGTGGAAAGCGCATAGGTCGCTACCACGCCATCTTCAACAAACGCCTTTCCCCGGGTGGCAACGCCGTCGCCGTCGAATCCGGCGCCGCCGATCGACTTCGGCAGGTGTGGTTGCTCGACGAGGCCGAGGTGATCGCTTGCCACCTGGCTGCCCAGGGAATCGAGCAGAAACGATGCTTTTCGATACAGCGCCCCGCCGCTGATGGCGCCGATGAGGTGGCCCGCCAGCGAAGCCGCCATCTGGGCCGAGAACAGCACCGGGTAACTGCCCGTCGGCGCCTTGCCTGGCGAGAGCCGGGCCACCGTTCGTTCCGCCGCTCGGCGGCCGACCTGCTCGGGAGATTCCAGCCCGGCGCTGTCCCGGTCGACCGTATACCAGTAATCGCGCTGCATACCGTTCCCGTCCTCGGCGATCAGCACGCAGCTCGTGCCGTATCGGGTAGCCGAGTGGCTGCCGATGAATCCGTGCGAGTTGCCGTACACCCGGCAGGACTGCTGGGCCTGCACCTCGGCGCCCTCCGAGTTGACGATGCGGGGGTCGAATGCCATGCCCTCCGCTTCACAGGCCCGCGCCATCTGTTCGGCGCTCGCGGATTCGATCGGGGCCGGGTGGAAGAGGTCGAGGTCGGTCACCTCGGCGGGCATCAACTCGGCATCCGCCAGCCCGTTGCAGGGATCGTCCTGGGTGTAGCGGGCGATATCCAGAGCCTTGGAGACCGTTTCGCGGATCGCCGCGGGGCGGCTGTCGGAGGTGCTGGCCGAACCCTTGCTCTTGCCCGCATAGACCGTGATGCCAAAGCCCCGGTCCTGGTTGAACTCCACGGTCTCGAGTTCGCCCCTGCGCACCCTGACGCTGAGCCCCGCATCCTGGCTCGCGGACACTTCCGCCGCGCTCGCGCCGCGTTTGCCGGCCTCCGCAAGGATGGCTTCAACCAGGGCCTTGAGTTCGCCTTCGTGCTCCCTGACGTCGATGAATTGGCGCACGGCGGCAATCAGGCCCCGGTGCCGCCGACGGTGATTTCGTCCACCTTGAGCGTCGGCAGGCCGACCCCCACGGGCACGGTCTGGCCTTCCTTGCCGCAGGTGCCCACGCCATCGTCCAGTCTGAGATCGTTGCCCACCATCGACACCCGGGTCATCACGTCCGGGCCGTTGCCGATCAGCGTCGCGCCGCGAATCGGCCGGGTAACCTTGCCCTTCTCGATGAGATAGGCCTCGGTGGCCGAGAAAGTGAATCTCCCGGAGGTGATATCCACCTGCCCACCCCCGAAATTTGCCGCATAGACGCCCTTCTCGCAGGACGCCACGATCTCCTCGGGATCGTGGTCGCCCGCGCGCATGAAGGTATTGGTCATGCGCGGCATGGGCAGATGGGCATAGGACTGGCGGCGGCCGTTTCCGGTCGGCGCGGCGCCCATGAGCCGGGCGTTGAGCTTGTCCTGCAGGTAGCCCTTGAGAATGCCGTTCTCGATCAGCACGGTCTCGCCGGTCGGCGTGCCTTCGTCGTCGACGGTAAGCGAGCCGCGGCGGTGGCTGAGCGTGCCGTCGTCGACCACCGTGCATCCCGGCGCCGCCACCCGTTCGCCGATACGGCCCGCGAACGCCGAACTGCCCTTGCGGTTGAAGTCGCCTTCGAGCCCGTGCCCCACGGCTTCGTGCAACAGCACGCCGGGCCAGCCCGGGCCGAGCACCACGGTCATGGGGCCGGCGGGCGCATCGCCCGCTTCCAGGCTCACCAGCGCCGTGCGCACCGCTTCCCGGGCGAGATCTTCCGACCACTCATGGGTGAAGTAGCCGAGGTTGCGGCGCCCGCCGCCGCCGGCATAGCCCCGTTCCCGGCGGCCGTCCTGCATGACGATCACGGCAACATCCATGCGCACCAGCGGGCGCACATCGGCGCAGAGGGTGCCGTCGGTGGCCATCACCAGCATGGTGTCGTGGTCCGCCACGAGGCGCACCGTCACCTGCTCCACCCGGTTGTCGACCCGGCGGGCGGCGTTGTCCACCCGCTCGAGCAGCGCCACCTTGTCCTCGGCGGACATTGTCGGAATCGGGTCCACCGCCGCGTATCTCGGCCTGGCAGCGGTCGGCCGGGCAGCTTCAATGCGCCCGTCTCCTCCGGAACGCGCGATCGACCGGGCCGCATCCACCGCGCTCCCGAGCCCCGCCGCGTGGATATCCTCTACATAGGCGAACCCGGACTTCTCACCGCTGACGGCGCGCACGCCGAGGCCCCGGTCCAGGCTGAAGCTCCCGTCCTTGACGATGCCGTCCTCGAGCGCCCAGCTTTCGGTCCTGCGGTTCTGAAAATAGACCTCGCCCATGTCGATGGCGCCTCCGGCCATCGATCCCAATGCCGTCTCCACGCCGGCCTGGCTGAGTTCAGCCGGTTCCAGCAGCACTTTCACGGCATCGCCAATCCGGTCGTTCAACCTCCCCCCTCCTTCAACGTCCCCCCTCCTTCAACGTCCCCCCTCCGTCCCGATGTCGCCCTCGTAGCCGGGCGCAACCTGTTCCTGCGCCAGGTCGTCGAAATCCTGCACATCGTCGTTCCAGATGCCGACCAGCTTCACCTCCGGGTCTTCCCAGGAGCCGCTGATCTGATACTTCGCGCTGCTGAACTGCTTGATCTGCTTCTTCAGCACTTGCTGCCCGGCCAGCACGGCGACGGCCGCCGCCGGGTTGGCCAGCGATATGTAGACCGCATACCAGGGCAGGCTGTCGCTGACGGGCAGCGTCACGATCATCTCGTTGTCGTTCATGACGCCATCGACCAGGTTGACGCTGCCGCCGAACTTGAAATCGGAGCCGGAGCCCTTCACCTTGGCCGGTTCCACGAAGGTCAGCAGGCCGTCGTCGAAGCGGGTATTGGCCTTTATGGTGTCGAAGCTCGTGCCCTTGGCGACCACGTCCCTGAAGTCGAAACTCATGCGCTTGAAGATGGTGTTGATGTTCAGGAGGGCCAGTATGCGCAGCGCCCCGCCGCCGGAAACCTCGACGAAGCTGCCGTTCTTTGCCCGGAACGCCACATCGCCGCGCAGGCCGTTGACTTCCACGTTCAGCGGCGAACCGGGCCAGCTCGCATCCACATCCAATTCCGCCGTTTCCGCCTCCAGGCTCGGCGCGTAGTCCCATTGGGGCAGGACTTCGGCAAGATCCTGCATCGTCAATCGAACCGCGCCGGAACTCCGGTTGGTGGAGGCATTCCACAACACGCCCCCGGGTGCGGTAATGCCGGTGCCCTTGAGGTAGGCGTCGAGGTCGCCGACCAGTACCCCCTCCGGCCGCTCGCGTATCGTGAACGACCAGGCGCCGAAGTCCTCATCGCCGATGGTCAGCGAATCGATCGTCACATCCGCATCCGGCAGCCGGTCGATGAGCGAAACATCGAGCGGATCGTCCTCGCCGTCCGGCTCCGGCAGCCGGATCGATTCGAATTCGAGATCCAGGGGCTCTTCGCCCGTACTCCGCAACCGCCCCACCAGGTCTGTGGACGCGAACTCCAAAGTCATCGACGAGCCCCGCGAACCGCCTGTGAGGAGCACGTCTTCGAACAGTACGGTTTCAACGTTCAACCGGTCCACGTGGACATCCGCAAGACGCCAGGGCACGGGAATCTCCATCGCTCCCGCCCCCGCCATCCACTCATTGACGTCGGCATCGCCGAGGCGCCCGGATACGACCACCTCGTCTGCATCCGGTGTAACCACCGGCGCAGCGCCGCGCACGCCGATGGCGCCTCTGAGCGGCACACCGTCGACATGGAGCCAGCCGTTCAGGTCGCCGTAGCGCAGATGGACAACGACGTATTCTTCCAGAAATTTCAGGTTGAGCTTGCTTGGGCTCGGGGTGTCGGCCGCCTTGGCAAACTCGCCGGGCAAATCGATGTCGACACCCAACAGGTCGCTGGTCACCGTCATCGTCGAGACGCCGTCGTCCACGGCGATGTTCAGGATCGCATCGTACGCGACCTCGCCCGCGGCCAGCTCCGGATCGCCCGTATCGATCAGACGATAAACATCCGACTCCGACGCGGCGCCCCGGAAGCGCAGATCGATGGAATCGTCATCGGCCCCCGCGGCGACGCTGGCCGCTCGGCCGAAAAGCTCGGCCGCAAGCGGCTCGGCGCTCAGATAGTGGGGGTAGTCGTACTGTACGGGACCGTTCAGATGTTCGATTTCAAGGCGATAGTCCGGCAGGACCAGGCCCACATCCGCCAGCTCGACCCGCAGGCGGCAATCGAGAAGCTCCTCATGCGACTCGTCGATGGGAATGTAGAGATCACCGTTCAACCCGAGGCGGCCCGTGCCGTCCCACTCCGGCGTAACGAACGTCAGCCACTCGGCGAGCGGAGAGCCCCGCACGAAATCCAGGCCGTCGCCTGTGCCCACCTCCCCCTGCAATGCAACTTCGGCAAAGGCGCCGCTGTCGCCGATTCGCACCCTGCTGTCGTGAATCGCGGCGCCGAGCGTCCTCGCGGAATCCACCGATGCAAAGGCCTCCGAGCCGGCCAGTTCTAGAAATCCCTCGGCCCCGGTCACGAGCGGCCAGTCCGGGTGGTAACGCACCTCGCCGGCGCTGAGCCGTGCCTGAATCTCGAGCCGGCGCGAGCGATCGTTCGGCAGCGTGTGCACCTGGCCCTGGTACGCCAGCCTGGGGCCGTCGAGCCGGCCGCCGCGCGGAGCCTCGTGCAACCAGTGCCGCAAGGCCGCGGGCAATCGGTACGGGATGTAGGTTCGCGCCTGCTCCACGCCGAGGCGGTCGGCGTCGATCAGCATGGCGACCCGCTGATTCATGCGTTCCGCGGGCCGCGCCAGGGAGAAGGAACCGGAGAGACGGGTACCCTGGGCCTCCAGCCGGAAATAGGGCGCCCGCATCCCCACATAGCCGCCGCCGAACCAGGCATGCAGGTTGCCCTGCATGTTTTCCCACCGCCATCGGTCCGTAAACACGTCCGCAATCCCCATCCGCAGGGCTTCGCTGTTCAGCGTCAGGCGCGCACCCCGTTCGTAGCCGACGATCTCGCCCGCCGCATCGCGTACCCAGGGCACTCCCCGGTACGGGTCCAGCCGCAATTCATCGAATGTGGCCGCATAGTCCATCCCCCGCGGGCGGATCATGGCATGGACATTGAGCAGGTCCCCGTGCGGCTGCAGCGCACCGAGCCAATCGCGCGCGGTGTCCACACCGCCCAGCGCAACGGTCAGAAAGCCCGCCAGCTCGCCGAGCGGCAAGGCGCCGATCCACAATTCCGCGCCTTCCGGGTGGGTTCGGAAACGAACCGGATCAAGCCCCAGTGCGGCATCGCCGGCGCCCATGTTCATATTCAACAGCACGCCTTCGTGGCGCCCACCGCGAACGCTTCCCTTGAGCCTGGCGGTCAGCGATCCGAGCCTGCCGCCCGGCAGCCCGATCCGGTCCAGTTGCAGCCCGAACTCGCCGCCGCCGCTCTCCCCCCGCTCAAGCCAACGGCCCTCCGCACTAAACCGCAGACCGGAATGGATTCCCAGCCAGTCAACGAACGATCCGGGCAGTACGAAGCCGCCGGAGAGCGCCAGGTACCGCTCTTCCGGATGGCCGAGCCAGGTCGGGTCCCTCGCCCGCCAGCGCAAGTCGAGCAGGCAAGGGGCTTCGCATCCCGAACTTCCCACGGACAGGTCGTAAGCGTGCGCGCCGTCGCGGTTTACGCCCCGCACCTCGACAGCCAGGCTGTTCTCCGCCGCACCGGATACCGCAACGCGCCCATTGAAGCGGATCTCGTCGATATCGCCGAGCATCCTGACCAGGTCGAATTCGGACGCCGCTTGCATCCCCGCCAGACGCCAGCCCTCCCCGGTTCGTTCCACCGCCAGCTCCGCGGCCCCGATGAGCAGCCGTTCCAGCACCGGGCGGTTGCGCCGCACGCTTTCCAGCAGGTCCAGTTCGACCGTCACCCGTGCGACCCAGCCGGCCGGCACTTCGATGCGGCGCGCGGTGGCCACTGGGTTCAGGCCGTCCCAACTGCCGGCCAGGCCGTCAAGCCGGGCGCGGCCGTCGAGCCAGGCATTGGCTGAACCTTCGAGATCGTGGAGCAGCCACATGCCCAGGCGCCCGAGGCCCTGCAACACGGCCGAGACGACCAGCAGAAACACCGCAAAGGCGACCGCCGGTCGAACGATCGGCCGGTACCGCCCGACGAGTTGTCGGGACACTAGGAAGCGCCGTCCCGCATCACGACCACATCGAATTCCCCGGGGCCGTAACTGGGCTCCATCTGAATCCGGATTTCCCCGCCGATCTGGCGGGACAGCCTGGCCAGGTGTTCCGCATCTTCATCGATCAACCGATCCACCACCCCCTGGGGCGCGCGCACCACGTACTCGCCGCGGGCTTCGGCGCAGTGCGGATCCACATCCTTGAGAATCGTCCGGAACACCTCGATGCAGGTGGTCTCGTCGGTCTTGATCAACCCCGTTCCGTGACAGACCCGGCAGGGTTCGCACACCTGTTGCGCGAGACTCCCCCGGGTGCGCTTGCGGCTCATCTGCACGAGGCCGAGCGATGAGAATCCTTCGACGCAAACCCGGGCGGAATCTCGTTCGCACGCTTTCTCCAGAACGCGCAGCACATGCCGCTGATGCTCTTCGTCGTGCATGTCGATGAAGTCGATCACGATGATGCCGCCCAGATTGCGCAGCCTCAACTGCCTCGGAATCGCCTTGGCCGCCTCGAGGTTGGTGCGGTAGGCGGTTTCTTCGAGGCTATAGCTGCCGAGATAGCTGCCCGTATTGACGTCGACGGTCGTCATCGCCTCGGTCTGCTCGACGATGATATAGCCGCCACATTTCATCTCCACCTTGGGCTGCAAGGCCCGGGCGACTTCGTCGTCCACGCCGTAGTGTTCGAACAACGGCCGGGGACCGGTGTGCGCTTCAATACGGCCGGCAAACTCGGGCAGGTGCTTGCCGACGAACTGTTCGACCCGGCAGCGGGTACGCTCGTCATCGATGACGATTCTTTCGACGTCGGGCCCCGACAGATCACGGACGATGCGGGCCTGCAATGGCAGTTCGAGATACACCGGGGCGGGGCATGCAGCTTGAGCCCGGGCTTCCAGGACCGTATCCCAGGTTGCCAGCAGCCTGTCGATGTCGGCCTCGAGTGTGCCGGCTTCCACCGAATCGCTCGCCGTGCGCGCAATGAATCCCATTTCTACGCCGTGGCGGCTTCTGATTTCCTCGATGATCCCGGTCAGCCTTGCCCGGTCTTCTTCGGCTTCAATGCGCTGCGATATGCCGATATGGCTGTTGAACGGCATCAAAACCAGGTACCGGGAGGCCATCGTGAGTTGTGTGGAGAGCCTCGCTCCCTTACTGGAGATCGGGTCCTTGGCGATCTGCACCAGCAGGCTTTGACCCTCTGCCGCAAGATCGCGGATGTCGGGTATGGCCTCTTCTTCCGAATCGTTGCCCCCCGCCCCACGCCTGCGCATATCCCGCGCGTGCAGAAATCCGGGCCGCTCCAGGCCGATATCGACGAACGCCGCCTGCATGCCCGGCACCACGCGCTGCACCCTGCCGAGATAGATGTTGCCGGTGAGGCTGTAGCCCCGGGAGCGGGCAATGTGCAGCTCCTGAAGCGCGCCGCCACCCATGTGCGCCACCCGAGTCTCGAACTCGTTGACGTTGATCAGCAGCTCATCCGACATCGTGGGTTCCATTGTAGGCTATTCGACCCGAAACCGCTGTGTGAGCTTCCCCAGCAGGAGGTACAGGGCCGGCCAGATGAACATGCTGGTCACCGCGGGCAGCACCGTCACCGGGAACCAGGAGTGAGCCTGGTCGTGCGCCAGCCGGCGTGCGCCCTCGCTGAACAGTACCATGGCCGCGGCTACCCAGGCTTGCTGCAGCACGGCATACATGCGCAGGCGCTCGTGGAAACGCCAGGTGAGAAACGTGACCGTTGCGAGCACAAGCCCGTTCAGGCCGAGCGGGTCGGCGTAGACGATGTCGGCAAAGGCTCCGATGATCCAGGTACTGATGAGACCGATGCGGTGCGGCACGCGTATCGCCCAGAAGTAGACGACGAGTACAATCCATCCCGGACGCAGCCACCCCAGCCAGTCCGGCGAGCCGAGCGGCGCCCGCGCCATGGTCAACAGGAATGCGGCAATCACGGTCAAAAGGATCAGCCAGCCACCCCGGTTGAGGTTCACTGTGGCTCCCCTTCCCCGGCGCCCAGTACCACCAGCAGGTAGCTGGACCGATCGAGCAAGGCGCTCGGCTTCACGCTGACCTGGGCGAAGGCCCGCGTGCGTTCGGTGATCGCCGACTGGACCTGCCCCACCGGGTAGCCGCGTGGAAAGCGGCCGCCAAGTCCCGAACTCACCAGCAGGTCTCCCCGGCGGATGTCTGCCGTGACCGGCACGTTCTCGAGCTGCAGCAGATCGGTCCGTCCCGTGCCGCCGGCAATGCTGCGCAGCCCGTTACGCGTCACTTCCACCGGTACGGCATGGCTGACATCGGTGATCAGCAGCACCCGCGCATTGAAACCGCTCGTCTCGACGACCTGTCCGAACAGGCCCTCCGCGTCGATTACCGCCTGGCCGATGCGAACGCCCTCGTTGGAGCCCTTGTCGATGACCACCTGCAGCGTATCGGGGTTCGGAACAATCCCGATCAACTCGGCGATCATCACCTCGGAAGGCAGGCGGGCCCGGCTTCCGAGGAGTTCCCGCATTCTGTCGTTCTCGGTCCTGAGCGCCTGCAGTTGCAGGGCAACCTTGGTCAGTTCGAGGTTTCGCTGCTCGAGGTCGTGCAGCCTGGCGAGCAGCGTGGCCTGACTGGAGACCGCTTCGCTCACCGCGGCTGCAAGCCAGTATGGACTCTCGACAATGACGTGCCCGGGATTGACAGCCGTGCCCAGAACATCGCGCGCCGGGTCCAGCATGCGCGTCGTCGAGTCCAGATAGATGAGCCCGAAGGAAGCGGCAACCAGTCCCATCAACAGGTATCCGGCTCCAGACCTTCTGAGGAACAAGGCCTTCATAGTCCAGTTTCCAGCCTCCTGCGCCGGGGATGGGAGACGTTCAGTAGTGGATCATTGCGACGATAAGTGATCCGCGCTGCCTGCCGCGTCCATCCACTCCAGCGCCATGCCCCCGCCCCTGGCTACGCACGTCAGCGGATCCTCCGCAACGATAACGGGCAAGCCGGTTTCTTCGGCGAACAGGGTATCGAGGTCCCGGAGCAGAGCGCCACCGCCGGTAATGACCAGGCCCGTCTCGGCGATGTCCGATGCGAGTTCCGGCGGGCATTGTTCAAGCGCCCGCTTGACCGCCCGCACCATCGCCGACAGCGGTTCCTGCAGCGCCTCCACGATTTCATGGGTATTGAGGGTGAAGCTGCGCGGCAAACCTTCCGCAAGATTGCGGCCGCGCACGTCGATCTCGCGCATGTCCTGCTGCGGGTAGGCCGCGCCGATCTCGTGCTTGATCTTCTCCGCGGTCGCCTCGCCGATAAAGCTGCCCTGGGTGCGCCGCACGTAGCTCGCGATCGACTCGTCCATGCGGTCGCCGCCGACGCGCACCGTGTCGGAATACACGATGCCGTTCAGGGAGATGATTGCGATCTCGGTGGTGCCGCCGCCGATATCGATGACCATCGTGCCCACGGCCTCCTGCACCGGCAATCCGGCGCCGATCGCCGCCGCCATGGGCTCCTCGACCAGGCGAACGTCGCGCGCGCCGGCGGAAAGCGCGCTCTCGCGAATGGCGCGGCGTTCCACCTCGGTGGACTTGCTGGGCACGCAAACCAGAACCCTGGGACTCGGGCGGATGAAGGAATCCTCGTGCACCTTGCCGATGAAGTACTTCAGCATCTTCTCGGTCACCATGAAGTCCGCAATCACGCCGTCCTTGAGCGGGCGAACGGCCTCGATGTTGCCCGGCGTGCGCCCGAGCATGCGCTTGGCATCGACGCCGACCGCGACCACGGTTTTCTGGTTCCCGTATGTGCGAATGGCGACCACGGAAGGTTCGTCCAGCACCACGCCCTGTTCCCGGACATAGATGAGTGTATTTGCGGTACCGAGATCGATGGAGAGATCCCGGGAAAACAGTCCGCGAAACTTCTTGAACATCAAGCGCGCCTTGGCATGGCATCGGGCCCGTCGTCGAACCGGCCGGGCCGGAGCGAGATACAATCCGCTAATCTAACAACGAACGGAGATTCAAGTAAACTCCGCGCATGGACAGCGACAGGATCGACATCGACCGTCTCGCCCGGCTCGCTGCGCTCCGGTTGAGTGACAGCGAGCGGGTCGAGGCGCTCTCCGACCTGCAACGCATCGTCGCCATGGTCGACCGGATGCAGTCGGTCGACACCGAAGGCGTCCCGCCCCTCGCGCATCCGCTCGACGCCATGCAGCGATTGCGGGCCGATGCGCTCACCGAGACCGTGGACCGGGCGCACTACCAGGCCGGCGCGCCGGCAGTGCGCGGCGGGCTGTATGTCGTGCCGCGGGTCGTCGAATAAGCCCATGGAGCCCTATGCGTCGGTACGCCGGATCGCCGGCGACCTGGCCCGCAGCGACTATTCGAGCGCGGAACTGGTCGCCGAAACGCTGAGCAAGGCCTTCCGGCTCAACGATACCCTCAACTGCCTGATCACTATCGACGAGGACAAGGCGCTGGCAGCGGCCGAACGGGCGGACGCCCGTCTTCGCAACGGTTCCGCCACCCCCCTGACGGGTATTCCCATCGCCCACAAGGATGTTTTCTGCATCGACGGCTGGCGGACCACCTGCGGCTCCCGAATGCTTGCCGATTTCACGGCCCCGTATACCGCCACGGCCATTCAGCGCCTGATCGATGCCGGTACGGTCACCGTCGGCAAGACGAACATGGACGAATTCGCGATGGGATCCTCCAGCGAGACCAGCCATTTCGGCCCCGTGGCGAATCCCTGGCGCCTCGAGGCGGTGCCCGGCGGATCGTCCGGCGGCTCGGCGGCGTGCGTCGCGGCCGGCATTACGCCGCTTGCGACCGGCACCGATACGGGCGGTTCCATCCGCCAACCCGCCGCGTTCTGTGGCGTCACCGGGCTGAAGCCCACCTACGGGCGTGTTTCCCGATACGGCATGATCGCCTTCGCATCGAGCCTCGACCAGGGCGGCGTTTTCGGCGGCTGTGTCGAGGACATCGCTTTGTCGCTTTCTTGCATGGCGGGCTTCGACCCGCGCGACTCCACCTCGAGCGACCACGAGGATGCCTGGCTGGCCGGCGTACCGCGGGACGGCGTGGGCGAGCTCGACGAACCGCTGACCATCGGATTGGCAAAACAGTTCTTCGAGCACATCTCGGATGGAGCACTCCACCTCGACGGCGTTCGGCAAACGCTGGAACGGCTCGGCTTCCGATCCCGCGAGGTGTCTCTGCCACACACCGATGCCGCGGTGGCCGCCTATTACATCGTCGCCGGCGCGGAGGCATCGACCAACCTGTCGCGCTACGACGGCGTCCGTTTCGGCCACCGCTGCAGCGATCCCGTATCGCTGGAGGACCTGTACGAGCGCTCGCGCAGCGAAGGATTCGGGGCCGAAGTAAAGCGTCGGATTCTGACCGGCACCTATGCGCTGTCGGTCGGCTATTTCGATGCCTACTACGTCAAGGCCCAGCGCATTCGCCGGCTGATCCAGGAGGACTTTCTGCGCGCATTCGAAACGGTCGATCTGCTGCTGGCGCCGGTGGCTCCGGGTACCGCGTTTCCCCGTAGCGCCTTCGCCGGCGACCCGGTGGCCATGTACAGCCAGGATGTATTCACCATTCCGGTGAGCCTGGCCGGGCTTCCCGCCCTCTCGGTACCCTGCGGCCTGCACGACGGGTTGCCCGTGGGCGCGCAGCTCATCGCCCGGCATTTCGACGAGCAGCGGCTGCTGAAGACCGGGGCCGCCTACCAGCGCGCCACGGACTGGCATACCAGGCGTCCGGAGATCGAGCCATGACGGGCCAGAACGGCTGGGAGGCGGTGATCGGCCTGGAGATTCATGTCCAGCTCGCTACCCGCAGCAAGATCTTCTCCAGCGCCGGCGCGGTGTTCGGCGCCGCACCCAACAGCCATGCCTGCCCGGTGGACATCGGTCTGCCGGGCACCCTGCCGGTACTGAACGGGGAAGCGGTGCGCATGGCGGTCATGTTCGGGCTCGCCATCGGGGCGGAGATCAACCGGTTCTCAGTGTTCGACCGCAAGAACTATTTCTATCCCGATCTGCCGAAGGGATACCAGATCAGCCAGTTCGAACAACCCATCGTCGGCAGGGGCAGGATCGAGGTGCCCCTCGACGGAGACGGGTCAATTTCCGTGAGAATCATCCGCGCCCATCTGGAGGAAGATGCCGGCAAGTCCATTCACGACCTCTTTCCCGGAGAAACGGGCATCGATCTCAACCGGGCGGGCACGCCTTTGCTCGAGGTGGTCTCGGAGCCGGACTTGAGGAGCCCGGAACAGGCGGCGGCCTGCTTCCGGCGTCTGCACGGCCTGGCGCGCTATCTCAAGATCTGCGACGGCGACCTGTCCCAGGGCAGCATGCGCTGCGACGCCAATGTCTCTGTTCGGCTCGTGGGCGAATCGGCCCTCGGCGAACGCACCGAAATCAAGAACCTCAACTCTTTCCGGTTCCTGGAAAAGGCGGTCCGCCACGAAATCCACCGGCAGATCGACCTCCTGGAAGGCGGCGGCAGCGTGGTGCGGGAAACCAGGCAGTACGACCCGGACCGCGACGAAACCCGGCCGATGCGGGGCAAGGAATATTCCGACGATTACCGGTACTTTCCGGACCCGGATCTGCTGCCGTTGCGGTTCGACAACGCGTTCATCGAATCGGTGCGCTGCGCCATGCCCGAACTGCCGGACGCGCGCTACCGGCGCTTCCGGGAGGAATGGGGATTGAGCAAATACGACGCGGCCTGGCTCACCAACGATCCGGACATCGCCGATTACTTCGAGGCAGCGGCACGCGTCGGGGAAGACGCCAAACTGGTTGCCAACTGGATTACGGGCGAGGTCGCCAGGAATCTGAACCGGCAAGGGCTGTCTATCGGCGAATGCCCGGTCGCGGCGGTCGACCTGGGCCGGCTCGTCGCCAGGATCAAGGACGGCACCCTCTCGGGCAAGACCGCCAGGACCCTGTTCGATGCCCTCTGGGCGGGCGCAGGGAGGGGCGCCGGGGGGGTCGACGAAATCATCGAGGCGCGGGGCCTGCGGCAGATCAGCGACAGCGGCGAACTGGAAGCCGTGGTCGGCGAGATCGTCGCCGCCAATCCGGCCCAGGCCGATCGGTTCCGCGCCGGCAAGCGGAAGGTGCTCGGCTTCTTCGTCGGCCAGGTCATGAAAGCGACCCGCGGCAAGGCGGATCCGAGGCAGGTCAACGAACTGATCGTCAAGGCGCTTCGGCAGGGCTGACGAGGCGATCCGCTTCCGATTCCGTTCTACACGAGCTGGGGAATTTCATGCACAGGGATTGCCGCAGGGCGGCATGTTCCTCATGTCGCGGATCTGTACGCCCGCCCCGTGCAGCGCGGCTCGTCGCGGCTGGAGCTTTTTCGACAAGGCCGTGGCCCGCTCGCACGAAGCTCGCTATCATGTGACCAGTTTCATGACCACAAGAGGTTGCCATGGTCACCGTCAATCTGGCTCAGGCGAAAGCTCGCCTTAGCGAACTTCTGGACAAGGTGGAAGCCGGTCAGGAGGTGGTCATCACCCGTCGCGGCAAGGCCGTGGCGCACGTTTCTGCCGCCGTCCGCCCCAAGAAACCGCTGCCCCTGCAGGAGCTGGCCGGGTTTCGAGCGGCCATGCCCCGGTTGCGGCGACCCGCCGCCGAGCTACTGCGCGAGGCTCGCGACGAGCGGTTGTAAGATCGGCAGTCGGCTCGAATGCGCTATTTCGACACCAGTTTCCTCGTTCCTCTCGTCTTGCCCGAGGCCACCAGTGAACCGATTACGGGTTTTTTCGAGGACCTGCCAGCGGACGCGCTAGCGGTCAGCCATTGGACCCGGGTCGAGTTCGCCTCGCTGCTTGCCCGCGAGGTTCGCATGGGCAGTCTGGAAGCTGCGGCGGCGCGCGAGGCGGGTTCACAGTTCGAAACAATGATCGAGGAGTCCTTTGTCGTCTTGTTGCCGAACCGCGACGACTTCGATCGGGCCAGGGAATGGCTCAGCCGCTTCGAGACCGGTCTGAGGGCGGGGGACGCGTTGCACCTCGCCATCGCGAGCAACCGCGGGGCGGAGGCGATCTACAGCCTGGACAAGGTGATGATCGCGGCGGGAAAGACGCTACGTGTGCCGGCAAGCGCAGGGGTCCTCCTCCCGGGTTATGACGACTGATGGCATCCTTGTCGGGTTCGAACCGATGCAGCCCGTGCCAGATCCTGCGGTGGCATCCTGGCTCCGGGGCCAGCCAGCATCCTGCTTGCTCCCGACTGCAATTACCGAGAGCGAGGTGCGCAACGGGCTTGTGGCGATGGTGCGTTGCCGGCGATCGGGGTCCGGGTCGGGGTGGGAACTTCCAGGGACCAGGTGTTGTTCCGTTCGCTTCGGACGCACTCGCACGCAGGGAACTTTCTGCTATGCTTTGGCGCTTTGATTTGGGACACGAAAGGGAGGCTCGATGGGCCGGCCATTGCCAGCGGTCGATTTCCTGAAACTGCCAGAAGAGGGTGAGCCCTACCTGGAGGGCCACAGGTGCGGGGCGTGCGGCGCCACCTTCCTGGGTGAGCGCAGCATCTGTGGGAAGTGCGGCGCCCGGGACCAGATGGCGGCGGTCACGTTGCCGAACAGCGGCAGCCTCTATTCCTACTCTATCGTGCACCGCTCGTATCCCGGAATCGACGTGCCGTACATCAGCGCCGTCGTCGATCTCGATGACGGGACCGCCATCAAGGGCAACCTGATCGACGTCGAGCCCGATCCGGAAAAGATCGAGTTCGGCATGCCCGTCGAGGTCGTCTACGGCGATGCACTCGGACGCAAGGACAAGGAAGGCAATTCCTATCTCGCCTACTTCTTCCAGCCGAGGGCCGAGGCGGATTGACGCGCTTGCCCGGCAACGGGCGGCGCTGCTACCAAGCAGGCAACGAACCGGGAAAACCAGCTATCAAGCGAGGAGAACACAAATGACCGATGCATATGTCGTAGGCGTGGACATGATCAAGTTCGGGCGGTTTCCGGAGAAGACGGTGCCCCAGATCGGCGCGCAATCGGCGCTCATGGCGCTCGACGATTGCGGGCTGACCGTTCAGGACATGGAGGCCCTCTACTGCGGTAACCTCTTCCAGGCCGCAAACATGACCGGCCAGCGCATCCTCCAGGAAATCGGCCAGACCGGCATTCCGGTGATAAACGTCTCCAATGCCTGCGCGACGGGCGCAACCGCCTTCCGGGAGGCCTGGGCGTCGGTCAAGGCGGAACTCTACGACATCGTCATCGCGGTAGGCGTCGAGCAGATGGGCAAGGGCCTGCTCGGCGGCCCCGGCGGCGGCAAGGGCATCCCCAAGGAAGGCCTGTTCGGCTCCGGAACCATGCCTGCCGTATTCGCCGAGGCCGGCATGGAGCATGCCCGCAAATACGGCACGACCTTCGAGCAGTTCGCCAAGGTTTCCGTCAAGAACCACCATCACTCCACCATGAATCCAAAGGCGATGTACCAGATCGAGACGCCGCTCGAGGTGGTGATGAACGCCGAGATGATCTCCTATCCGAACACCAAGCTCATGTGCTCGGTGAACGTGGACGGTTCCGCGGCCGCGGTGATCGCATCCGAGAAGAAGGTTCGCGAGCTGGGCCTCATGGACCGTGCCGTCAAGGTGCGCGCCTCGGTGCTCACCTCCGACCGCTGGCAGGAGCGCGACCTGGTCATGCCGGACGTCAACACCTGCACCCGGGAGGCCGCCGCCAAGGCCTACGAGATGGCGGCGTTGGGGCCTGAGGATGTCGATCTCGTCGAGCTTCACGACTGCTTCGCGACCGCCGAGATCCTGCACTACGAAAACCTGGGGCTGTGCGGCGAAGGCGAAGCGGGCCGCATGATCGATGACGGCGAAGTAGCTCTCGGCGGCCGGGTTCCGGTCAATGTATCCGGCGGGCTGCTCTCCAAGGGGCACCCGCTCGGCGCCACGGGCATCGCCAACATCTACGAGGTGTCGACGCACCTGCGCGGCGAAGCCGGCGCGCGCCAGGTCGAAGGCGCCCGCATCGGCCTGACCCACGTGATCGGCCTCGGCAGCGCCTGCGGGATACACATCCTCGAAGCGGCCTAGGCGAACGGATTCGGTTCAACCTTCAACGCATGCGCGGCCGGCGCCGAGAGCAGGCCGCGCCGTCTCTTGACCGGAGGTAGACGGCAACGGGTCTGCCGGGCTCTCGGCCGCCGAGGGCAGCCGGTCAATTCCACGTCATTCCCTCCATAGGTTCCGCATGCGCATCGGCGTCGTCAGCGACACCCACAACAATCTCAAGAACGTCGGCAGGATCGTTGAGCTGTTCAACGATGCTGGCGTCGCGCGGGTTGTGCATACCGGCGACATCACTCAGGCGAAGACCCTCGATGCTCTGGCTCGCCTGAATGCACCCCTGTTCGGCGTATTCGGCAACAACGACTGCGAGCGGGAGGGCCTTGGGCGCGCCATCGAAACCCATGGTTTCAGCTTCCAGGAACCCCCCTTCGAGTGCATCTGGCACGGCCGCCGTATCGTTGTCGTGCACGATCCCCGAGATCTCGAGACCCTGGCTCACACCCGGCATGACCTGGCGCTGCACGGCCACACCCACCTGTACCGCCTCACGCACACCGGAAAGCGCCTGGAATTCAACCCCGGCGAGTGCGCGGGCCATCTCGCCGGCCACAACGCCGTCGGCGTGGTCGACCTGCAAGAGATGAAAGCCGAGTTGTTGCGTTTTTAGCCCGCATGGTTCATCCCGACACTTTCATGGAACTACCTTTGGCCGGGCGGGCTTGATCGTGGCCGGGTTCCGAGCGGCAGACCGGCCGCGCTGACGCTTGACAACTCGACAACCGCAGCGTCCCGCACCTCGTAGACCCGGTCTGCCCGTGCCGCGAAGGACAGGTCGTGGGTGGCAACTACTCTCGTGCAGCCGAGGCCGGCCACCATCTCCTGGATCTGCGACCGAATCTCAGGGTCGAGGTGTGCGGTGCCCTCGTCGAGGAACAGGAAGTTGGGAGCGCGATACAGCGCCCGGGCGAGCAGCAGCCGCTGTACCTGCCCGCCCGAGAGCGCGGCGCCCATGTCGCCCACCGGAGTCTCGATCCCCATGGGCAGCGTGGTGATGAGTTCATCGATTCGGGCAAGGCGGCAGGCCCGCTCGAATCGTTCGCTGTCGAGATGCGGGTCGAACAGCGAAATGTTGGCGGCGAGGCTGCCGGCAAACAGGGCATCGTCCTGCAGGACGCAGCCGACCGAGCCCCGGTAGCGCCGCAGCCAGCCGCCCTCGAGCGGCCGTCCCGCGGCGCGCACGGTGCCCGCGGTCGGCTGGAACTGGCCGATCAGGAGCTTGGCCAGCGTGGTCTTGCCGCCGCCGGACGGCCCTGTCAGGGCGATGAACTCGCCGGGTTCGACGTTCAGGTCGACGTTGCGCAAGACCCAGGGTTCGCGCTCGCCATAGCGAAAGCCGACGCCGGTGAGATGCAGCGCACCCTGCACCGGTTCGTCGGATACGGGTTCCGTGGACAGTTCGGCGGCGGCACAGTACGGGTCGGCGAGCCGTTCGAGGTGTACGCGCAACAACCGCAAAGACAGCGCCTGCCGGACGAGTTCGCCCAGCCGGCCGGTAAATTCGCCCTTGTAGCTCAGAAAGGCGTAGAGCATGCCGATGGTGAGCGCGCCGTCGAGAACGTGGCGCGCGCCGAGGTACACCACCGCAATCGTCTCGACGCCGAAGATCAGCGTCTGCGCACCGTCCCCGAAGAGCCCCCACTTGGCGCCCTGAATGCCGGCGTTGACCGCGCCCGCCTGCTGGTTCTGCCACAGGTCGAGACGCGCCCGTTCCTGCGCGTAAACCCGAACGGCCGGCATCGCGCGCATGGACTCGAGAAAGCTGGAATCCGCCCGCGCCTGGTGGTTGATCTCGTCCATGGCAATGCGCGCCAGCGCCGGTACCTGGGCGAATCGCACTACCAGATAAACCGCGCACGCCGCGACGACGAGCATCGCGAGCCAGGCATCGTAGGCCAGCATCATCGCCAGCATGGCAATGGCCATGAACCCGTCCACGCAAACGGCCACGAGCCCCTGGGTCAACGCATCCTGCACCGGGCCCAGCGATCCGAACCGGGAGGTGATGTCGCCGAGATGGCGCTTTTCGAACCACTCGAGCGGCAACCGCAGCATATGCCCCAACAGGTTGCGGCCGAACTCGAACGACAGCAGGAACGTCAGCCGGGTGACCAGCCAGCCGCGCATCACCTGAGCCGCGAGCTTGACGAGCAAAAGCAGGGCAAAGCCGAGCGCAATCAGTGCGATGAGTTCGCGGTCCGCGCGCATCACGCCGTTGTCGATCACCCATTGCACCTGCAGGGGAGCCAACACCAGCGTCAACTGCAGGAGGAGCGACAGCGCCAGCACGTTTACCAGGCTGCCGCCAAGGCCTACGGCCCCTCGCCACAGATCGGCAAGTTTCAGCCTGCGCGCGAGCGGCCGCTCCCGAAACCGGTCGGACGGGCGCAACTCCAGCGCCACGCCCGTGAAATGCCTGGAGATTTCCGCCCAGGAGTACCGGCGCCGCCCTTCGGCGGGATCGTGGATCCAGATGCCGCCGCGCCTGACTTTGACGAGCACCACGAAGTGGTTGAGATCCCAGTGCAGGATGGCGGGCGCAAGAAGCCGCTGCAGATGCTCCGGTTCCAGCCGCAGACCGCGGCAGTTCATCCCTTCGGCCTCGGCAAGCGACACGAGGTCGCTCAATCTGCTGCCCCGGGCGCCGGCCAGCCCGCGGGCGCGCAAGTCGGCCAGATCCAGGTCCCGGCCGTGGTAGGCCGTCACCATGGCAACTGAGACCACGCCGCATTCGCAGGCTTCCGACTGCCAGAGCACCGGCACCTTGCGCCACAGGCTCGCACGTACGCGCATCAGAGCGTTTCCAATGCCGAGGCGAACGGTTCGACCAGCCATCGCCACAACGCCCTCGATGTGGTGACCACGAACGCATCGACGCGCACGCCATGGCGCAGCCCGAGCTTCTCCGGGTATTCGACGACTTCCGCCCGGGCCCGGAACACCGGTCCGTCGACCGGAATCCAACTGATGAGCCGGTAGGGTTTCTGGGGGGTACGGCTGATCTCGCGGACCACGGCCGCGCCCATCGGATCGCCGTCGCGCTCCGCTCCGAGCACCCGGAACCGCACTTCGTCGCCAATCGCCATGCGACCCGCCGCGGCGGCGCCCGCAAGCAGTACCAGTTCGAATTCCGGCGCTTCCGGAGCGACCGTCATCAACACCTGGTCTGCAATCACCCGGTCGCCCAAGCCGAACTGGAGGAACGCCGCCACCCCATCGCGGGGCGCGACGATGGTCGTCCGGTACGCTTCCCGCGCCTGTTGGAGGCGGCGTTGCAGCCCGGCCCGTTCCTGTTCCACGCGCAACTGCCGGACACGGAACTCCCGGTCCAGCCGGGCCAGGGCCACCCGCTTCAGGTCCGCCCTGGCACGGTTCCCGGTCAGGGCGCGCTGGAGCTGGCTCGCCGACTGCCGCGCCGCCAGCGTCTGCTGCCGCTGACGGTCGAACTCGGAACGCGCCGCCAGCCCCTGCCCCGACAGGCGCTCGAGACGCGCTTCCGCCCGGGCGAGCAGTGCCTGGCGTTCCTCGACAACCGCCAACTCCGCGCGCAGTCCGCGCCGTTCGTCGTTGAGGTGGACGAGTTCCCGTCTTGCGGACTCGAGTTCAGTACCGTGCCCGGCGGCCTGCGCATCGGCCAACTCGTCCAGGCGGCGAATCGACCCTTCGAGATGGTCGGCTTCCTGGGCGTATACCGGCACGCCGTGCTCGTCGAGACGTCCGAGGTCCAACGCCAGTAGCGGCTGGCCCCGCCGCACGGGCGTTCCTTCCCGAACATGCAGCGCCGCCACCTGACCGGCCATCGGGGCCGCCACCTCGGCGATGCCTCCGGCCGGTTCCAGGTAGCCGGCAACCTGTAGCTTGCGCGCGTAGTCCAGACGCAGGACCAGCCCGGCGCCGACGCAACAGGCAAGCAACAGGCCGATGCTCGCCCAGCGCAGCGCAGGCGCCTGGGTGACGATCACGGACCCCCAGTGGGACTGGGCGCGTTCCGCCGCCACCTCGGGCCGAAACAGTGACACCAGATCGTTCCCCGGTTCGCGGAAACGCTATGGTGGCGGCAACCGAATACGGGGCGCTGTAGGGTTTCTCAGCGAGTGCCTGTCGGTCGGCGACCGGAACGACGGTAGACGATCCGCCCGGATCGTTGGCCGTCAGTGCCTCGTCAGCGCGAACCCTGGCCGTCGTCGATCTTGATGCAAGTGCCCGTGACCGCCGCCGAAGCGGGGGACAGGAAGTAGACCAGCGTGCTGTCCATCTCCGCCGGGTCGCAGAGGCGCCCGCGGGGGAAGTACCGGGTGATGTCGCCCATCCGCTCCAGCATGCCGTCCATCATTTCCGAGTCGAAGCAGCCCGGTGCGATGGCGTTGACATTGATGTTGAAACGCGCCCACTCGACGGCCAGGCACTCGGTCATGCGCACGATCGCCGATTTGGTGATCGAATAGAGGGCGGCGCCGTTACCGCCGTAGGAGAATCCGCCCATCGAGGAAATGTTGACCATCCGGCCGGGCATCTTCGCGGCGATCAGCCGTCGGGCAATCTCGCAGGACAGGATGTAGGGCCCGCGCAGATTGGTATCGAATACCGCATCGATGAGTTCCATGGACATCTTGTGCGCCCTTTGCGCATCCGGAATACCCGCGTTGTTGATGAGAATGTCGATGGGGCCGAGCGCCGCCTCGGCCCTGTCCACGGCATTCATCATGGAATCGTTATCCTGCATGTCCAGCGCCACCGGCTCCGCAATGCCGCCGGCCATGCGGATTTCTTCAGCCAGGTTCGCCAGGCGGTCCACCCGCCGCGCGGCCACGGCAACCTTGGCGCCGCTCGCGGCGATGACCCGTGCGAACCGGTATCCCAGCCCCGACGAGGCGCCCGTGACGAACGCGACCCGGCCGTCGAGATCGTTGGAAAGATTCGGCAATGGAAATTCCGGCATTGTTTTTTCCTTGAAAGTGTCGCGGCTGCTTCGCCGCGTTTTCCAAATGCTACATTTGCAATTCGTATTCGCGCAAGAAATGCGCGCGCAGGCGCGTCAAGCCGTCTATTCGATCTGCCGGCCGGGTCGCCTGAATGGCGCCCGGCCGCGTCAACCGGGCACGTATGAATCGCCGAACAGGCACGGTAGCTCAACCCCCGCCGAGCCGGCGCAATATCTCCTTGACCCGTTTCGCGTGGGCGCCCACGTCGCTGATGCCCACCCGCGAGGCGCTGCGTACATCGACGACGGACCCTTGCGGATACTTCCTTACCCGCACGGCGACGTCGTCCTTGAACCCGAACCAGAAGGTGGTGTCCACGGCTTCGATCAGGCCCAGCTCCGGATGCGTCGCCACCACCTCCAGACCCATGGACTCGAGCACGCCGAGCACGTCCGCGAAGGCTTCCGCCGGGGTGGCTCGCACCAGCAACGGCTCCACCCAGGGATAGCTCTCCTGCTGAATCGGGCCGATCGTCGCGGCATCCAGCTCCAGCGAATTGGCGCTCTCCCCCCGCAGGGCGACGATATCGATGAACTCCGGCGGGTCTTCCGGGTTGGTGGAGACCTGATAGATCGGCGGTGCGGAGAGCGCGCTCAGCAGATGCATGCCCAGGAACACGACGACGGCGAAGGAAGCCGCCATCCCCGCCGCTACACCCCAGAGATCTCCGCTCCTGGACCGACGCCTGGCGACGACGATCCCGGCAATGCCGCACCCGACGCCGATGAGCCCCAGCAAACCGCTCAACTGGAACAGAGCGAATCCCAGGACATGGTTCCACACTTCAAGACGGGCCCCCAGTGCGCCAAGAGGAAGCAGCACAACCGCCAATATACCGCCGGCCAGAATTGCTTTCGACCACCAGGCTGTCACGATCCGCACCCCTTCGATCCAACGCCCCAAGCTTATCGCAAACCCGGTAGCGGCGCGCTCCTGGCAGCTCGCCCGCGGCAGGGATTGTCGATGCACGGCCTGCCAACACCCGCGATCGGGTATAGTGCGCGCCCCGATGATCTGCCGCCGGATTGCAGGAGAACCCGTGTCCGCCAAGTCCATGGACGAGCTCGTCTCCCTGTGCAAGCGCCGCGGTTTCATCTTCCAGTCCGCCGGCATCTACGGCGGTTCCCAGGGCCTGTACGACTACGGCCCCCTGGGCGTCGAACTCAAGAACAACCTGAAAGCCGCCTGGTGGCGGACGATGGTCTACGAGCGGGACGATGTGGAAGGCCTGGACTCGAGCCTGCTGACGAACCGGCGCATTCTGCAGTACTCGGGCCACGAAGAGACTTTCTCCGACCCGCTGGTGGATTGCCGGGTATGCAAGAACCGTTGGCGGGCGGACCAGGTGGCCGGCAGGTGCCCCGGATGCGGTTCCGGGGACCTCACCGAACCCCGGCCCTTCAACCTGATGTTCCGTACCGCCTTCGGTCCTGTCGACGACGGTACGTCGCTCGTCTATCTGCGCCCGGAAACCGCCCAGGGGATCTTCACCAACTTCAAGAACGTCATGGATTCCACGTCACGCCGGCTGCCGTTCGGCATCGCCCAGATGGGCAAGGCGTTTCGCAACGAGATCACCCCCAGGAGTTTCATTTTCAGGGTACGGGAATTCGAACAGATGGAACTGGAATTCTTCGTCGAGCCCGGCGAGGACGAAGAATGGCACCGGCGCTGGCTGGATGCGCGGCTCGACTGGTGGGCGGAACAGGGCGTGAGCCGCAATGCGCTTTCCGTCTACGATGTGCCCGCGGAGGAGCTCGCCCACTATTCCAAGGCGACCTACGACATCATGTACGCCTTTCCCCACGGGCTGGAGGAACTCGAAGGCATCGCCAACCGCCGGGATTTCGACCTGGGATCCCATTCCAAGAACCAGGAAGAACTCGCCCTGGCTGCCCGGGTCGCTCAGAACGCCGACTCCAACGCCAGGCTCGCCGTGCGCAACCCGGAGACCGGGACCTGGTTCGTTCCCTATGTCATCGAACCCTCCGCCGGGGTCGACCGGGGCGTGCTCGCGGTAATGAACGAGGCCTACCGGCAGGAAGAACTCGACAACGGCGCCACGCGCACGGTGCTCGGCTTCAAGCCACACCTGGCGCCGGTCAAGGCGGCCGTGCTGCCGTTGAAGCGTAACCATGAGGGAATCGTCGCCAAGGCGCGCGCGGTCAAGCGGAACCTGCAGGCACTGGGCCTCGGCCGCATCCTGTACGAACACACGGGCAACATCGGCAAGGGATACCGCCGCCACGACGAGGTCGGCACGCCCATGTGCGTCACGGTCGATTTCCAGACCATTGAGCAGGACGACACGGTGACCGTCCGGGACCGGGACAGCATGGCTCAGGAGCGCGTGCCCGTTCCCGAGTTGGGAGATTTCGTGCGGGAACGCTTGCGTCCCGAATAGCCGGCCCGGCCGCTGCAACGGCGCCCTGAAAACAGGGCGGGACAATCCAGGAGGACCCGGTACCGCCCGGGGCCCGTCCCTACCGTCAGCCGCTCATCAGCCGGTACACCACCGAGCGCAGGTCATCCCGCCAATCAGGCGCCGAAATGCCGTAGTCAGCGGCGAGCCTGGAACCGTTCAACACTGAATTCAGCGGGCGCTCCGCCCGGGCGCTCCGCTCGCTGGTGGGTATCGCCACGACTTTGGGCGTCCGCCCGGCCGGGTCCGCTTCGCGCCGATACGCATAGACCGTTTCCGCGAACTCATGCCAGGTCGTCGGCGGTTCGGCCGCAAAGTGGTAGGTGCCGAATCCCGTTGCTTGTTCCAGCCTCCGGGCAATCCGCCAGATGGCCGACGCGATGCTCGCCGCCGCGCAGGGCGTGCCGTGCTGGTCGTTCACCACCCGGACCTCGTCGAGGTGCGAGATGCCGAGCATCGTCTTGACGAAATTGGATCCCGTTGCGCTGAATACCCAGGAAACGCGCAGGATGAGATGCCGGTCGAGACTGGCGCGCACCGCGCGCTCGCCCTCCAGCTTGGAGCGGCCGTAGACATTGAGCGGCGCGGTGGCGTCATCCTCCCGGTAGGGCCGCGGCCGACGGCCGTCGAAGACATAATCCGTGGACAGATGCACCAGCGGGCAGCCCGAGGCGGCGCAGGCCGCTGCCACGTTTCCCGCCCCCGTGCCGTTAATCGCCATCGCCAGTTCAGGCTCGTCTTCGGCACGCTCGACCTGCGTATACGCCGCAGCGTTGATGACCAGGTCCGGCTTGAGCGCCCCAACAGCGGAGACCACGCTTTCACTCTGGCGGATGTCCATTTCCCGAGAAGACGGAGCGAGCACCTCCACCTCGGGAGGCGCCGATGTGCGGAGCGCCGAACCCACCTGCCCCGAACCGCCGGTAACGAGAACCCTCATACCGGCATGTTCGGAAGTTTCGACTCCCGGGAACCGGGGCGCTGACGCAAAAGGAACAACACCTGTTTCCCGGAAGAGAGCGGGTGTGCGGCGCGGTCGTCCGGAACCTTTGAAGCTCGCGATTGCGCCGGGAATTCCGGGAAAGCGCGCCCGCTTGGCGTGCGGTATGACCGCGCCGTAAGCCCGCTCGGCGTGCGGTATGACCGCGCCGTAAGCCCGCTCGGCGCCGCGTCAACGACTGTGTGATAACAGGATTCGTTCCACGGCAGTCTCACGCCTTCAAATACTCCGCAAGGAGCGGATTGGCCGCATCCTTCCCGGACAGGACCGGGTCTTCGACCGGCCAGCCGATGGCGAGATCCGGATCGTTCCAGAGGATGCCGTATTCATCGTCCGCGTGGCGAAACCCGGTGCACTTGTAGAGCACGTCCGCCTGCGCCGACAACACGCAGAATCCGTGTGCATAACCCGGGGGAATATAGAGCTGACGATGGTTGTCTTCGGTGAGTTCAACCCCGACCCATCGGCGAAAGGTCGGGGATGCGGGGTCGATGTCCACGGCCACGTCCCAGACGGCCCCACGCACCGCGCTCACCAGCTTGCCCTGGGGATGCCGGCGTTGCAGGTGCAGCCCCCGCAGCACACCACGCTTCGACCGGGAATGATTGTCCTGGACGAAGGCGACATCGAGCCCCGGGAACTCGGCATACCTTGCATGGTTGTACCGCTCGAGAAAGAAACCCCGCGCGTCGCGGTAGACATCGGGTTCCAGGATGAGAACCCCCGCCAGCTTTGTTGCCAGGCAATTCATCGGGAGGACCCGTGCACATCGCCACGCCCAAACGATCGAAAATTCATCGTCCAGACCGGTTTTCCAGGCCCACCATCAGGCAACGGCAAGTTTCGGCTGCCACAGCCGAGCAACGATTCGTCGCTCATGACCCAGCCCCTCGTTCGACTCCGGCATTGCGCCGCCGATTCTCCGGACTGCCCCAGCGCGCCAACAACCCGGCACTCACGATTGCGCCGCCTCTTTCAAGCCCAGCCGTTGGCCGCCGTATATCCGGCGCGACCCAGCGCACCAGTCCGCGTTCCCGGCATACCAGTCAACGGTGTCCGCGATACCGGATTCCAAGCCGATACGGGGCTGCCAGCCAAGCTCGCCAGCAATGCGCGTGGCATCGATCGCGTAGCGGCGGTCGTGTGCCGGTCGGTCGGCAACGAACTCGATCAGGCCGAGCAGGCTGTCGGCGCTGCCGCCCTGCCTCGAGGCAACCGCCCGCAATACCGTGCGCACCACGTCGAGATTGGTTCTCTCGCAGTTCCCCCCGATGTTGTAGGTGCGGCCGGCATGCCCGCCGTCCAGCACGGCGGCCAGTGCCCGCACATGGTCCTCCACGTGCAACCAGTCCCTGACTTGCAGGCCGTCGCCATAAACCGGTACCGGCGCTCCTTCCAGCGCCCGCAGGATCGCAAGCGGAATCAGCTTCTCGGGGAACTGGTACGGGCCGTAGTTGTTCGAACAATTGGTGACGATCACCGGCACATCGAACGTCCTGCACCAGGCCCGCGCCAACTGGTCGGCCGCCGCCTTCGAGGCCGCATACGGCGAGTTCGGGCGATGGGGGCTCTCTTCGCTGAAGAGCCCGGTGGCGCCGAGCGACCCGTAAACCTCGTCGGTGGAGACATGGATGAACCGGCATTCCCGGCGCGTCGATACACGGTGTTCCCGGACCGTTTCAAGCAGCGTATAGGTCCCGACGATATTCGTCTGAATGAAGTCCGCGGGGCCTTCGATGGACCGGTCCACGTGGGACTCCGCCGCCAGGTGCATCAGCGCATCGGGCGCGAAATCGGCGACCAGGCTTCGCATCGAGGCGGCATCGCAGATATCGAGCGCCTCGAACCGGTGCTTGGCCCGGCCGTCCAGGCTCGCCAGGTTGGCCGGATTTCCCGCGTAGGTGAGCTTGTCCACGGTGCACACCTTATCGCCTCGCACAGCGACGAGATGCCGCACCAGCGCGCTGCCGATAAAGCCTGCGCCCCCGGTGACCAGAACTCTCAACTCAATCCCCCGATTCGCATCTTGCAAGAAGCCCGTGTCGAAATTTTAATGCTAGCAGTATTCGCCCCGGCAACCGGCGCGCTGACGCGCAGGGAACAAAATTTGTTCCAGGAAAGAGAGTGGGGCCAGGCAGGCTACAGGATACGCCAGCCATAGGTATTGAAGTACCGGATACCGGAACGAACGAATTGCGCGATCCGCGCGAGCCCGCGGCGCGCGGTACGTCCGCCATGGTGCCGGATCCTGATGCCCGGCGCCTCGTAGATGTGCCCATGCTCCACGATTCGCCGCGACAGGTCGTAGTCCTCGAAATACAGGAAGTAGCGTTCATCGAATCCATCCACCGCCTTGAGGGCGGACGTTCGGCAGAACATGTAGCAGCCGCTGGCCAGATCGATAGACTGCGGACGCTCCGACGGCAGGCGATCGCTGTAGACATAGCGTCCGACGCGGCGGCCGAAGAGTCGCTCCGATGCCTTGACGGACAACGCTCTCAGGAGCAGCACGAGCACCGACGGCTCACGCTTGGCAAGACCGGCATAGCGGCCGGCCCCGTCCAGCCCCCGCGGGGCGGCCATGACCGCATCCGGATGCGCATCGAGGAAGCGGACGCTCTCGAGCAGGGCATCGGCATCCAGGACGACATCGGGGTTCAGCACCAGGTGAAAGTCGGCCGAACTGCGCCGGATGGCCAGGTTCTGCGCCGCGCCGTAGCCGATATTGCCGTGACCCAGGATGATTTCGCAACGCATGCAATCCGGCGCGCTTTCCGCAAGGTCATCGACAAGGTCGCGCATCGTCCCGACATGCTCCGGCTCCTCGTCGTTGCAGACCACCTGAACCGCCACATCGATCGCCCTGTCTCCGGCGGCGCGTCGAACCGCCGTTACCAGACTGCCCAGCAACCGGCGCACCACCTCGCCCCCGGACCGGTAGGTCACGATTCCGACGGACAACGAGCACGCTCGCATCGGCAGTGCCTTCCCGGCGTCGACCGTCAGCCCCAGCGCCGCGTCCGCGTAGCGCAGCGAGCCGCCCAGGTCGACCCCGGCGCCCGTCTCCGAGTCGCCGCCGCGGCCAGCAGGCGCACCGCGTGGTCTTCGACGCCGTCCGAGGCGATGTGCGTGACCCGCAGGTCCGTCTTCGCCGCCATCTCCAGGCCGCCGGCACCGCGCAGGAACACCCCGCGCAGGCCGCCCGCCGCCATCCGCATCGACGTGTCCGTCTCCCAGACGGCGCCGTTCGTCCCGAGCGTCAGGTCGCCCGTCCCGTAGCCGAGCACGCCCCAGGCGGAGAGCCGGTCGTTCGCCTGCCAGCGGGCGTAGGGGTGCACCGCCGTCAGCGCGCTGTCGAGTTCGCCCGGGCCGCCGCCCGGGCCGCCGCGGAAGCCGACGGCGCCGATCGAGTGCGCCACCGTGATCCCGGCCAGCCAGCGGTTCCAGGCCGCGTCCGCGCCGACCAGGAAGGTCGCCACCTCGCCGTTCACCGAGACGCCGTCGGCGACGCCGTCGAAGCGCGTCGCGGAGGCCCCGCCCCAGGCGGTCAGCCGCCGCGGCGCGCCGTACTCGTCCTCGCCGCCGGCCGACAGCCGGAACGAGTTGCCGAGCAGCAGGTCGCGCAGGCGTGGACGGTATCCGCCGCCGGCGGTGGGCGGGCCGCGCCGCGCGCCGTCCATGCCCATGCCGCCGTTCAGGCCCGTGCCCATGACGCCGTTCATTCCCGGGTTCATCCCGCCGCTCGTCCCGGCATTCATGCCGCGGTTGGTTCCCGCGTTCATGCCGGCGCCCATCGCGCCATTCGTTCCGGCGGGCATTCCGGCGTTCGTTCCGCCGCTCATGCCGCAGTCGATTCCCGCGTTCGTTCCGAAGCCCGTCCCGGCGTTCGCGCCGAACGTCCGGCCCGCGTGGCCGAGATCGGTGCCTCCGCCGAGGGGCGAGCCCCCGTCGAGGGTCACGGCGCCGCCGGGTCCGTGCCCCGGCGCG
Source organism: Candidatus Azophilus sp. (assembly GCA_965220425.1). Lineage (GTDB taxonomy): Bacteria > Pseudomonadota > Gammaproteobacteria > Pseudomonadales > Azotimanducaceae > Azophilus. The sequence goes on from OZ244830.1 coordinate 4,345,105, forward strand.
CCGTCCGGCGCCGCGCCGAACAGGCCGCCGCCGAACGGGCTGCAGGCGAACGGATCGCCCGGCCCGCCGCCGGGTCCCGGCAGGGCGTCGAACAGGCCGCCGCCGCCCCACAGCCGGCGCCCGCCGAAGGTCGCGTGCGAGCCGCCGCCCGGATCATGAAAGCGCGCCTCGTAGTCCTCGCCCGCCGTCGCGCTCGCGTCCAGGGTGCGGTAGTCCACCGTCACCAGCCCCGGCGGCGGCGCGCTCAGCGTCACCGCGAAGTCCAGCGTCGCGCCCGCCGCCTCGCGCACCCGCGCGTCCGCCATCGACGCCTTCGGCAGCGGCCGCGTCGCCACCCGGCTCGTCGACCGGCTGGTCAGGCTCTCGTCGTTGCCGGCGTCGTCGGTGAACTCGACGCGCACCTTCAGCCGCTCGCCCTCGTCGGCCTCCGCCACGGTGTACGCGGCCCCGGTCGCCCCGGGGATGTCCGCGCCGTCGCGCAGCCACTGGTGGGCGAACGCCGCGTTGTCCAGCCCGTCGGCGTCGGAGATGCCCGACGTCGAGGCGGTCAGCGTCTCGCCGACGCGCGCCTTACCGGCGATCTCCGGCCGGCCCTCGGCCGGCGTGTTCGCCGGCGCCGCCGCCACGGCGTCGGTCGCCGCGCTGGTCAGGCTTTCCGCATGCCCCGCGTCGTCCTCGAACGCCACCCGCACCTTCAGCCGCTCGCCCTCGTCGGCGGCCGCCGCCGTGTACTCCGGCCCGTCGCGTTGGCGATGTCCGCGCCGCCGCGGATCCATTGATAGGCGAACGTCGCATTGTCCAGCCCGTCCGCGTCGGTGATCCCGGAGGTCGAGGCGGTCAGGGTCTCGCCGACCCGCGCCTCACCGGCGATCGTCGGCGCGGCGGCCCCCAGGTGCGGATCGCCCCGGAGACCTCGCAGTCGCGGCCGGCCGGCAGGCCGATCGTCACCTCGCCGTCGCCGTCGGGCTCGACCGTGATCCGGAACAGGTCCTTGCGCCCGTCCACGCGCTTGCCGGCCGTGACGCGCCCGCCGGTCGTCTCGAACGCGTCCTCGCGCAGACTCTTGAAGCTGATCGCGATGGGCTCGCTGAACGCCACCCGGAAGCGGAACGCGCTCTCCCCGTCGTGCTCCGCCGGCATGTCCTCGAAGGAGTACCGGCGCGAGCGGTTCCTCTCCGGGGAGGAGTACCGGCGGCTGGCGCGGGTGCTGGACGAAGCGCAAGCCGACGGCTCGGTGTTCCCGACGGCGGTGCCGGCGACCCGCCTGCTGCTGACCGGGTGCCGCAGGAACGAGATCCTGACGCTGAGGTGGGACGACATCGACCGCACCGCGGGGGAACTGCGGCTCAGCGACGCGAAGACCGGCGCGCCGGGTGCAGCTCACGCCGGCGGTGGAATGGGTGCTCGACCGCATCCCGCGCATCGAGGGCAACCCCTGGGTCATCACCGGCCAGAACCCGGGCGACCGTCTGAAGAACCTGGACATGATCTGGCAACGGCTCCGCGCGCGGGCGGGCTTCGACGACGTGCGGCTCCACGACTGCCGACACAGTTCTGCATCAATCAGTTATCAGCTAGCCGCCGGAATCCTCTCAACTTGTTATTTATAAATGAATTTTATGATTTATCGGTGTCCTCATAGATTGCCAATATCGGCTTCCGTAACCATACCGTAATTGGAGTTGATCCAATTCTAGACGTGACATGTCACGTCAGTCGCATGATTTCGGCGAGCATCCCGATTCGCGCGATTCGCGCACGGGAACGCCATCCGGGCACCCAAAAACGCGCCACTTGGCATCAGCCCCTCGGCCGGCCACACAACACCATCCACCGACCACAGGCCGGGACGTCCCGGGTTCTCAAACCGCGAGGCCGGCAGAGCCCGAACGCCCCTCACCCAGTCGTCCACACGCCATCCCGCCTAAGTGTCGCGCTGGCTCCGTTCGGCATACGCCCGAGCCTTCTGCACCAGCCGCCTCGTCCGCAATCGCACGCCTCCGTCCGCGGACCACTCCGCCGCAACGCGCTCCGCGCCAAACAAGTCCTCGGCAATTTCGCGCATGTTCTTGCCGGCTCGTTGTCCGTCCAGCGCTATCAGAACCTCCCGATCCCCGTCGTCCATAGACCCGTCCTTCTTCAACGCTCCACCTCCACTCATCCGTACGCCCCAGCTTGGCTACCGGAGCTTGGCCGCTGATGAATGGCGACCCTCTAGAATCGAATCGCCCCGGCGTCTCTCTCGGTGTCGAGGATCGCGGGAACCCGGCTATGGTGCTCCACCCATCTCCTGGTCCCAGGCGTAATCCAGCCGACCACCTCGACAATGCGTTCGTGGTCCCGTGACAGGTCGCGCGCGAACAACGGTTCGTGATGGGCGATCCGGTTGCGCAACATCCGCAAGGCGTTCAACGGCCGGTGGGCCTCCTTGCGGGTCAGTTTCGCGCGGTGCGCGAACGCCCCGCGCAACGCCGGCCGCCAAAGCGTCATCTCATAGTTCGCCTTGCGTCCCGCGCCGACGCGCCCTCCCGGACCCAGCAGCGATACCCAGAACCCGAACGACAGAGCCGCCACGACCCGAGGTGGATCGTCGCCATGCCCGTCGCGCGCCAGCTCCGTTCTGGCGCTCGCGATCCGCTCCATCGCACCTCTGTCAAGACCGGCAACCCGGTTGTCGTACCATGCGTCACCGTACCGATCCGCAAGCCCGCGGTGCATCGCATTGCGCAGAGCCACCTCCAACCCCTGCAACGGGCCGTAGAACGCGGCGCTCACCGCGGTATTCCACACGTAGAGCCTGATGGCCCCTTCGCGGTCACCGCCTGCCGCGTCAAGATAGGTGCCCAGACGCTCGCGCGACAACCACGCCTCAAGTTCATCGAGGAGATCGTCCGTATAGGAGAAGTCCTTGACGTCTGGCCTGCGCTCCGCCATATTCGGCTTGTACACCCCGGACCCGCCTCTGCCACCCGGTATGCGCCCGGGGTTCTGATTTTCTGGCCCCGACCCGCTCACGCGGGTTTCCCCTCGCCAGCTACCCGCGTCGCCGGGAGCGTTGCGGCGTAAATCCCGCAGCTAATGTCCGCACCCGGAAGTCGATCCGTCGCAACCACTCTGACTCACCACACTCACTCCCGGTCCCTGTTCGCTCTCAGCGCTTCGATGACCTCCTCGAACGACGCTTCTCCCGCGTCCATCCTTGCACGCACCTCCGGATCCAGCGCTTCCTGCTCCTCGTACAACCGGAGCGGCCAAATCTTCAGATCGCCCATGAAGCATTTCTGCGTGAAGTCATACAGCAGGACCGAGAGCTTTCCCACGATATCTGAATCGCCCGAATCGACACGTTGTTGGAAGACTTCGTCCAGGAAGACAACGTCGCGATGGAGCCACGCTCTCCGGTTCTTCACGTGAAAGATGGCGTTCCGCGCGTTCGTCATTCCCCTGAAGAACCTGTCCCTATCCCCGAGACCGTCGAGGAACTTCTCAAGGTCAGTATCCTCCAGGCGGGGATTGATCCTCTTGAGTTCGACATAGTTGTTCAGCGCCTGCGTCACCAACGCGAGGAGGATCTTGCCAATAGCCTCGTTGTGAACCTTCCGTTGAGTTTCGCCTGCCTCGACTCCGACAAACCCGAGCTCTTCACCGAAATAGTTTTCGGCCTCAAGCCCCGATTGCCGGGCCAACGCCGAGAACAAAGCCAGGTTGCTCCTCAAGGTTTGAAAAACAGCCAGGCCCTTGAATGACGTCCGGAAGTCCTCCGCGTCGTCGCGTTCAGGCATTCCCACCATCTCTCAGCGACAGACCCATGCGTTTCACGTAGCCCTCGTAGACAGTACGGCCCTCCATCAAGAGTTCGATCATCCGGCCGTGCTGTCCTCCCGCGAACTTCTTTACGAACTCTACCTGCGTGGGCATGTTCTCGTAACGCTGGTGCAGGAGCGAATCACGCAGATCGCGGAGACCATTCACGAATTCTCCGTGCTGACCGAGGTAGCCGTCAATCCCGCCGTCTTGAAACGACGCATCATCTTTGCAGAGCGCCTCGTACTTCGCCAGGACGCCGGCAAGCAGGCAGAGCGCGATCTGCAAGGGCCCCCAGTGATACTTCTCGATCTCCTCCGGAGCGTCTAGCAGCATCCTCGCGCGAATCCCGCCGATCTCTTGCGCCGTCTCGACCTGCAACTTGTCTAAGTCCCGGCTGTCGACGGGAATCGCCTGAATCCCGAGGCGGTCCTGTGTCCCGACGAGTTGTCGGTGCCGGTCCGCTACAAGGTTGGTGACCGCTCGCAGCAGACACGAGTGATGCCAGAGCGCCCAGCATTCGTCGCGTTTTGTCTGTTGTCGCATAGGCCTCTTTCTGCTCGGCAGAGCATGCAGCACCAGTAATCTAATGCGTGCCCCGGGTCTGCTGCCACCAGCCGATCACTCGCGACCGGCTTCACCGAAGCGCCGCCACTTGCTCCGGCACCGAGCCGCTTGCCGCTACCCTCATCCCCGAACGCTAGCGCACCACGTCCCGCAGCGCCTTGCCGGCCTCGAACGCCGGAGACTTCAAGGCGGCGATTTCGATGCTCTCACCAGTCCGCGGGTCCCTCCCGGTGCCCGCCGGCCGGCTCTTGACCGAGAACGTGCCGAACCCGGTGAGCGGGACCGAATCCCCCCTTTCGAGGGCGACCTGGATCGCCTCGTACACCCCGTCAACGGCCGCCGTCGCCTCGACCTTCGATAAAGAGGCGCGGCTCGCCACCCGGCACGCCATGGACGAATGACGCCAAGAGGACGAGCGCGGCCGCGACGACGACCGACCGGCGGCAGACCGCCGGACCCGGGTCGGCGCGTTCAGGTGCCGCACCACGCTCCGGGGACGGGGTCGTCGCGCACGGGCCGGTCCGAGACGGCATTCCTGACGACGCCGCCGACGGGGACCGGCGCCGTTTACCCGTGACCCGGACAGACGGTCCCGCGGCAGCGGGCGTGGCCGGGACGCACGGCGCGCCGCCTGCAGGACGGTCAAAAACGCCTCCGTCCAGATCGGCCGCGCCGCGTTCGGATCTCTGTTCGGCCTTGCGCATCGTCTCCAAGATCTTCCCGCCAGACCATCGCCCCCCGGACTGCCCCCAGCGAACGACGACAGGTCTATATATAACGTAACTATCTATATAATATGAGTAATTATAATGGAGAACAAATTTAACTATACTAAAACGGACACGGTCGGCGAGGTCCGGCGCGCGACACGGCAGGGACTGGATTCGGTGCCGTACCGCATCGTCAACGCGCCACCGCGCACCAGGCGCTCAGGTGAGGTCGCACGCCATGCCGATGCGCCTTGGAGCTCTACGTGGGAAACCTTGCCTACGCCGCCACCACCGTGGACGTCGACCGGTCACCCTTGTCGCCGGACCGCGCCGACGCGGCCGCGACACCCCTGCCGGCCAGTTCCCGGGAACGGCCGGGGCGACCGCGCACCGCGCCGGGGGCGAGTTCCGCAAGCGGCTGCCTACCGGCCCGGCGGCGTCTCTGGCCGGCTACCTCGCTTAACGCGCGGCTGGGCCGTCAAGGCCCGCTCCCGCCGACCACGCCCAGCGCCAACGGACTCGCGTCAGCATTCCCCGCCGGCGGCAGTGCGCACGCGGTCGATGCGTCCGGCGGGGGCGTCGCCGCCCCGTTGCCTGGCCGCGTCGCGCCGGCGGGGCAGGACGCGTCCGTGCGCGGGCCGTGCCCCCGTCCAGCGTCACGCCGGGGGCGCGGTCCGGCTGCGGAGGCGTCCCATTCATCAGCACGTCCTGCGCTCAGGGGAAACGCCGATAGGACGAACAACGCGCCGGTCGAAGCTCGACCGGAACCCGTGCCCCGTGGCGTTCACGTCCGCCTTGTTCAGCGCGTTCCATGCAAGCCTGTCTCACCGATCTACTCCCGCGGTCTCCGCTGCGCCCGCGACGAAAATCGCCGGGGCCGGGCAGGCTACAGGATGCGCCAGCCATAGGTATTGAAGTACCGGATACCGGAACGAACGAATTGCGCGATCCGCGCGAGCCCGCGGCGCGCGGTACGTCCGCCATGGTGCCGGATCCTGACGCCCGGCGCCTCGTAGATGTGCCCATGCTCCACGATTCGCCGCGACAGGTCGTAGTCCTCGAAATACAGGAAGTAACGTTCATCGAATCCATCCACCGCCTTGAGGGCGGACGTTCGGCAGAACATGTAGCAGCCGCTGGCCAGATCGATGCACTGCGGACGCTCCGACGGCAGGCGATCGCTGTAGACATAGCGCCCGACGCGGCGGCCGAAGCGTCGCGTCGATGCCTTGACGGACAACGCTCTCAGGAGGAGCGCGAGCACCGACGGCTCACGCTTGGCAAGACCGGCATAACGGCCGGCCCCGTCCAGCCCCCGCGGGGCGGCCATGACCGCATCCGGATGCGCATCGAGGAAGCGGACGCTCTCGAGCAGGGCATCGGCATCCAGGACGACATCGGGGTTCAGCACCAGGTGAAAGTCGGCCGAACTGCGCCGGATGGCCAGGTTCTGCGCCGCGCCGTAGCCGATATTGCCGTGACCCAGGATGATTTCGCAACGCATGCAATCCGGCGCGCTTTCCGCAAGGTCATCGACAAGGTCGCGCATCGTCCCGACATGCTCCGGCTCCTCGTCGTTGCAGACCACCTGAACCGCCACATCGATCGCCCTGTCTCCGGCGGCGCGTCGAACCGCCGTTACCAGACTGCCCAGCAACCGGCGCACCACCTCGCCCCCGGACCGGTAGGTCACGATTCCGACGGACAACGAGCACGCTCGCATCGGCAGCGCCTTCCCGGCGTCGACCTCCGTTTCCACCGATGTCACCCGTCAAGCCGGGTGCACCGCCACGAGTTGCCCCCGCACGCCCGCAAAGCCGAGGCTCGCCGCCCATTTCGCCATTTCGTCCAATGCGTTGAATGGCGCCCCGTCGCCCGCGAACTGCGTGAGGATCAGCCCGCATCGCTCACCGACTTTCGTCGCGAGGGCGTCGAGGCGCCGTCCTGCGTGGCCGCGCATGGTTTTCATATCGATCCTCCCGGACAGGTTGCAGCCTTTCGACGATGCCGGAGTCAACGTTGCCGAGCCGGAGGCTCATGGCTTGACCGACGGAACCAAAGTATAACGCCCGGGTCTTCAGTGTTGCGCGCCGCCGCCTGGCAACGCGCCAACCGGGCACTTGGCTACGCGAACCCCGGTCGGTGGATACCGGTTCAGCCATATGTGGTACAAAGCGCCCAACAGCAATTCTCGAACATGCTCACAACCCCGTCAAAAACGCTTGTTCCCACAACTCCAGCCGGTTTGCCCGGTCTGGAAGCGATGGATGAAACGCGGAATCGCCGCCATGAAGGCGGCCGCTGATGGCGCGCAAACAAACGTCCGTCTTCTGGTTCTGGGCCCTGGCCTGGCTGCCCCTGGGGATCGTCATCGTGTCGCTGGCACGCGGTACCGTCGGAATCGCAACGCCCGGCTCGCTGCCGTCGATGTTGATGTCGGCGCCAATGGCGATTTTATCTCTGATACCCGTCGCGCCCTGTGGCCTGCCACTCGCGTTCGCCTGGCGGCGTATTCAGCGGTCGGGGCATCCCGAGGCGGCCTGGGCCGCCGTTGCGGTGCTGGCGCCCCTGACCGCCTTTGCAAGCCTGTTCGCGGGGCTGCTCGGCCCGATCGCCATTGCCGTCTACGCGGCGGTGCTCAGCGCCCCTGCCTGGATTGTGTACGGCATCCTCCGCAGGCGAGGGGGCAGGGCCCCAACAGACAACCATGAGTGAGCGGCCCTGGGCGTCCTCGCCCTGAGCCGTCCCGGTTCGGTGCTATAGTGCCGCCGCATTCACATCCTCAACGCCGCGAAGCTACCGGAGAACCAGGGCCTGCTCACCGGAAGGGGAACAGTGTCTGCCCCGGCGGCATTGCTCCTGCCTATCCACGGCGCGGCTGGGCCTTGCGCAACGAGGACAGATTTTGGCAAAGACCATCAGCGATGCCGTACGGGAGATCTGCCTGTCGTTCCCGGAAACGGAGGAGCGGCCTTCGCGAGGTTCGCCCGACTTTCGCGTTCGCGGCAGAACCTTCGCCACCTACGTGGTCAATCACCACGGCGACGGACGCATCGCGCTCTGGCTGAACGCCCCGCCGGGCGGCCAGGAGTTCTATGCCGGCAACGAACCCGAGCACTATTTCGTACCGCCTTATCTGGGGCCGCGCGGCTGGCTCGGCATGCACCTGGACAAAGGGCTGCGGTGGACAACGATCGCCCGGCGGGCACGGGAAGCCTACGAGAAAGTGGCGCCTGACGAACTGGCCGAGTTTGTCGGCGACACCATTGCCATCGACCCGCCCACCGAGGCGCTGCCCATCGAGGAATTCGATCCGCTGGCCAAGCCGCGGGCGCAACAGGTGCTGCCGAGGTTCCGCGAGATCTGCCTGGCCCTGCCGGAAACATCGGAAACCGCGCAGTTCGGCAGCCCTGTCTGGCGGGCGGGCAGGAGAACTTTTGCCGGCGTGCACAATCGGAGAGGCCGCCTGAAGCTGCAGTTCTGGGCAGGCGCCGACCGCCAGGCCACCCTGACATTCGATTCCCGCTACGCCATCCCGCCTTACATCGGCCACAACGGCTGGATTGAACTCGATGTGGAAGACGCTGCGAACTGGGAAGAGATCGAGGGACTGGTGCTGCATAGCTACCGGCACTTCGCCCCGAAACGCATGCTGCGGACATTGGACGGAGCCGTCTGACCTTAAGGCAACGGCCCAATTCCGCTTTGCGCGCGTTGCGCACCGAGAAGACCACCCGCCTCGAATACGACACCGAAACCAATGCGATAATCGAGTTCGGCGCCGCCGTGGACCTATAATTCGGCGGCGACATGGAAGCGGGTATCGCCTTGAGCGGCCAGGTTTGCGGCCGAATCGACGCCGTGCGCCCGGTCGCCGAGATCGTCCGCGAGCTGCACGAGCAGTTTTTCCGGGAAATCGGGCGGCTGGTGGACCAGTACCTGGCCTCGGCGTAGTCAGCTCGCCACGGGTTTCTGCACCGATTCCGCAAGTTGCTCGCGGCTCAACCGGTAGGCGATCCAGTACTTGTAGATGTTGCTGACGTAGTGGACGGTCTCCCGGCCGATCCGCCGCGCGGCGATGAGTTCGACATTGTCGAACCAGACGTTCGGATCGAGCCCCTCACGCGCCGCCTCGGCGCGCAGGCTTGCGACGCGCCTCGGACCGGCATTGTAGGAAGCGAAGGCGAACAGGGTCTTGTCCAGTTCGCTCATGGGCTCCGGCTCGAAGTAGTTGTCGCGGATGAAGCGCAGGTACTTGTTGCCGGCATGGATATTGTTCTCCAGCATGGATATGTCCGGAATGCCGACGTGCCTGCCCGCCGCGGTACTCGGCAGCAACTGCATGATGCCGACCGCGCCCGCCTGACTGCGCAGGCTCTGGTCGAGCCGCGACTCCTGATAGGCCTGCGACATGATGAGCAGCCAGTCAAAGGCATAACGGTCCGCATATTTCTGGAACAGCGGCGCGGTCTCCCGGAACTTGCGCAGTTCCGCAGAATGCAGCGCATTCTCCACGTAGCGCGTCTCCTTGAGGTAGCGCCGGAACAGGATGTTGCCGAGCAGCGATCCTTGCCGGTTGTCCACCAGGAATTCGTCGACAACTTCCTTGAGCCGGGGATTGTCCCGTCGCAGCGCCCAACCGATGTCGGCATGGTCGCGAAAGACGATGTCTTCCCGCACTTCCACGTCAGCAAATATCTGCGCCCAGAACGCCGCCTTGTGCGAGTCGATGGGGATTCCCTCGATCAAGCCGGCGTTGACCATCTCGAGCAGTTCCTCGTCTTCGATGTGTTCGTCTACCGTGCGAATCTTTACGGGAGCACGGCCTGCCGCCGCCAACCGCTCGTTCAGCGTTGCAAGGCTCTCAAAGTAGCTGCTTGAATGGCGCGTGTGCAGTGTCTTGCCGGACAGGTCATCCACTGAGGCGATCGGCGGGCTGCCGGGCCCCGTCGCCAGCACTTCACGGATGTTCCGGTACAGCGGGATCGAGAAGTCCACCAGAGCCAGGCGCTCCGGCGTAATGGTGAGGTTTGCCACCGCCAGGTCTCCGTAACCTGCCTGCAACGCGGGCAACAACCGATCGCGGGCAACCGGCAGGAAAACGACATCGATCTTGAGAGCGCTGGTGGCCAGCTTGTCGTTGATATGGCGCTCGAAGGCCTTGAGCATGTCGTAACTCAGGCCCCGCTGAGTCGCCCCGTCGAAAAAGAAGAAAGTCTTGCTGCGCACGACGAGCGCTCGCAATGCGCGTCGCTCAACCATGCCGTCGAAGTCGCCGGTGTGCGGTTGCGTAATCCGAGCCAGGCTGCCGAGGTCCGGGCGCGGGTCCGACGGATCTCGCGCCGTGGCGGGAACCCTCTGCAGCGCTTCCTCCTGAGCCTTGTCCGATCCCGTTTCATCGATCAGCAATACCACAACGCCGACGACCAGGCCCAGGCAGGCCAGCGTCAGGACAATTGGCAGGGCAAGGCGTCCCGGGCGGTGCATGACCGAATGGTAATGGCGGGCTCCCCTCCACGGCAATGGCACAGGCTGCGCCAGGCGCGAAACAAAGCCGACCGCTGACAGCGATCCGGGGCAATGGCCGATAGCATACCCGCGGACCACGGTATAAGCTCGGCAGATGGCCGAACCTGGAACAGTCCTGGCCTCCCAGGCAGCACTTGACGCCTTCCATGGCGATCTCCTGCCGCGCCAGGGGGAGTGGAGCGACGAGGAATATCTGCGTCTTACGGACTGCCTGAACCGCCTCGTCGAATTCACCGATGGCTACGTCCAGGAATTGCCAATGCCCACCTGCACGCATCAAGCCGTTCTGGGCTTCCTGTACCGACTGTTCCACTCGTGGCTGGCGCCCCCTGGGCGGGATTGTGCTGTTCTCGGCGCTACGCCTGCAGATCCGTCCGGGCAAATTTCGCGAACCCGATCTGCTGGTGCTCCGGAACCGGTCGGATATCCGCCGCCAGGATCGCTACTGGCTGGGCGCCGACCTGGTGGTCGAGGTGGTCAGCCCGGACAATCTGGATCGGGACCTCGTCACCAAGCGAAGCGACTACGCCGAGGCAGGCATTCCCGAATACTGGATTGCCGACCCTCGCAACGAAACCATCACCGTGCTCAAACTATCCGGTCCGGCACCGGCGACAAACCGCAAAGGAGAGTCGAGCATCGAACATGCCTACACCGAGCATGGGGTCTACTCGCGTGGCCAAACGGCCACCTCGGTGCTTTTCGAAGGGCTCGCCGCCGATGTGGCCGCGGCGTTCAATGATTCGAAACCACGAAAACAGACGAGCCCAACCCAAGCTGCTGCTCAGGCCACGTTGCCGATCAATCCGGCTTCAACCGATTCCAGCACGCCGTAGCGCGTATCGAAGTTCGGCGCCCAGCAGTTGTAGCCGCCGTGGGTACGCTGGTGGCGTCGGTCCTCTTCGATGCGCTCGCTTCAGTGCGGCCCGACAATGGCCTGGTAGTCGATTGCGGCGTGCCGATCCAGCGGCCTGCCACAAGCCGGCAACGGGTATTTCAGACCGGTCGCGCAATTGAAGAGCACCACATGGTCACTCCGGGCGATGCGCCCTTCATCCAGCGATTTTAGGTAGGCGGCGTAGGTGGCCGCACCCTCCGGACACAGCAGCAATCCTTCCCGGGAGGCGATTTCCCGGCGGGCCCGTTCGATGGCCGCATCGGATACGGCTATGGCAAAACCCCCGCTTTCGCGTACCGCATCGAGGATCAGGAAATCGCCGATCGCCGCGGGCACCCGGATACCGGCCGCCACCGTCGATGCGTTCACCCAGGTCTCGGCGGTGTCGTGCCCCGCTTCGAAAGCTCTCACGATCGGTGCGCAGCCCTCTGCCTGGACAGCCACCATGCGCGGCCTTTCAGAGTCCAGCCAGCCCAACCGTTGGAGTTCCTCGAACGCCTTCCACATGCCGATGAGCCCGGTGCCGCCGCCCGTGGGATAGAAGATGGCATCCGGCACCGTCCAGCCGAGTTGCTCGCAGAGTTCGAGACCCATGGTTTTCTTGCCCTCGATCCGGTACGGCTCCTTGAGCGTGGACAGGTCGAACCAGCCCGCCGGTTCCCGGCCTGCGCCGACCAGCTTTCCGCAATCGTGGATCAAGCCGTTCACCCGGTAGACCCGGGCGCCCTGGATGCCCGTTTCGGCGATATTGATCTCCGGCGTATCCTCGGGGCAGAAAACATGGCTCTCCATGCCGGCCCTGCTGGCATAGGCGCTGAGCGCGGCGCCGGCGTTGCCGTTGGTGGGCATCGCCACCCGTTTCACCCGCAGTTCCTTCGCCATGCTGATGGCGACCGTGATGCCCCGGGCCTTGAAGGAACCCGTGGGCAGCCGGCCTTCGTCCTTGACATCGATGCGCCCGGCGCCGAGGCGTCTGGCGGTGGCTGCAAGGGAAATCAGCGGCGTCGTAATTTCGCCCAGCGAAACGATATTGCCGGCCCGGGTGACGGGCAGCATTTCCCGGTACCGCCACAGGTCAGCCACCCGGCCCGCGAGTTGTTCCCGGGTAAATTCCGCCGCCATTCGCTCCATGTCGTAGCGGACAAGCAGTGGAAACCCTGCCCGTGAGAGGTTGTGCAATCGGCCTGCGGCATGGCGTTCGCCGGTCTTCGAGCATTCCAGGTGACTGACGAATGTCGGGCGGGCGCTGGTGGTGTTGTCCAGTCCGCTCATAGCCGACGGCGCCGCGGCCGATTCAGTCGGGCTGTCCGCCGGGGGCCGGAGGAAGCACGCTCCCTGACAGTGAAATCTGCGGTTTCGATCATGGTGGTTCCCCGAATTCCCCTCAAACGTCATTCTTGCTCACGCGAGTGGAAACATCGAATCCGGTCATGGTCGCTGGTCATCCGAATTCCGCGAGCGGGCGGCAGCCATGGCGCCGCCAACAACATCCGCAATCAGGTCGCAGTCCGCATCCGCAAGCGACAGCGGGATACGCATGTCGCACAAGCCCTGCAGCATCGCCCTGGTACGGTCGAGCTGCGGCGGCTCCACGTAACGCCAGTGTTCGTAAGTGCCCGTAAATCCCCGCGGTACCGGGTCGCCGAACCACTTGACGTCGACACCATGCGCGGCACAGCAGTCCATGACTTGCGCGATCCCCTCGGCGGGCAAGCCGACGATCGAGAATTGAATGGATGAGGCGATGTAACCCTCCCGGCGGTCGCGTTCGGGCACCACGATGCCTTCGATGGCCGAGAACAGCGCAGCCAGTCTCCGGTAGCGCTTGTTCCAGGCAAGGCCCCTTTCCCGGAGCAGACCGATCTGGGGCCGCGCCATGGCCGCCGTCACCTCGTGCATGCGGCAACTCAGGTTGGGTACCAACCGGTCGTGGCGCCGGAAGACTTCCGGGCCCGGCGCGGCGCCGTTCTGCCCGTAGAGCATGTAGCTGCCCGCATACAGCACCGCCTGGGCGGCGGCATCTTCGTCGTCGGTGATCAGCAGGCCGCCCTCCCCCGCATTAATGTGCTTGTAGGCCTGCAGGCTGAAACAGCCAAAGTGCCCGAAGCGGCCGCTCGGCGTGCCGTCCCAGTGCGCGCCGAGGGTATGGGCGCAGTCTTCAATGAGCACCAGGTCATGGCGCCGACAGATCGCGGCGACCGCATCCATGTCGGCGCTGTGGCCGCGCATGTGCGAGAGCAGGAACACCCGGGCGCCCAGGCCCGCTTTGCGTTCCAGGTCGTCCAGGTCCACCAGGTAACGGTCGTTGCACTCCACGTACAGGGGTTTCGCGCCCGCATGTGCGACGGCTCCAGGCACGGGCGCCAGGGTAAAGGCATTCACCAGCACCCGGTCGCCGGGCCGCACCCCGGCGCACAGCAGCGCTATGAACATGGCGCTGCCGCACGAGTGCACCGCCAGCGCATACCTCGAACCCACATACGCCGCGAACTCCCGCTCCAGCGCCGCAACTTCCGAGCCCGCGCCGCGGAATTCTCCGTAGCGGGTCAGGCGCCCGCCCTGCATGATTTCGACGGCGCGCCTTATGCCTTCTTCAGGAACCGGCGCCGGCTCGCTCAGGTCACACTGCAGCCGTCGCGTAGCCGCGTCACCCTTGTCTGGCTTTCCGGGCCGCAATTCTCGCCCGCCTGCCGCCGCCGGGTCTCCGCTGCGTTGCCGTGACGCCCGCTTCGGTCTGCTCAGGGCGCCACTCCGCGCGCAATCTCGCGGTACACGTTGCTCATCTTGAGCGTGAACAGGCGCCGCATGCGCTGCTGCCAGGGCGTGACGGTGTAGTTGGCGAACCTGGGGTTCTGAAACGCCTCGATACCGTCGATGTCCCAGAGCGACAGGTGGGTGAACAGTTCGCCGCCCTCGCCCAGTATCGGCGGAAACTCATCGCTCAAGTGCGCGTAGCGGCGCACGGTGTTGAATCCCGGCTCGTTCAGCACCAGCGGCATGTGCTCCTCCACGTACCACTCGTTGAACTCCTCCGAGATCCCGGCGGGCACCTGGTGGGCGGACAGGAAGACGTACCTGGTCTCCGGCAGCAGGGGCTGGTGGTCGTCGGGATACTGCCCGATCAGTTCCAGCACGCCCCGGGCCAGCTTGGGCAGCTTCATGGTCAGGTGCTCGAAACTGTCCGGGGGCGTCGCCATCCAGCGCTCGGTGACCGCATCGTAGGCGGGCGAGGTCAGCACATCCGTATCGGGCAGTTCCATGATGGCGAGATACTTCGCCTGGCCGGCCTGCCGGGTATCCACCTGCGGCTGGCCCGGCACGATCTCGAAACGGCGGAACGCCAGAAACCCGCATTCGAAGCGGCCCGGCGAGTGCACGTTGGAATACCACTCGTTCCACTCGTCCTCGCGTTCCCGCGGGGGGTCGATCTTGATCAGGGTAACGGCGCGGGACTTTGTCATGTTCGCCTCCAAAGGGTTGATTTTCATGGTGAGATTGCCTGGCCCTCCGGAATCGCAAGGCCTGGTGCTCCGTCAAGCCAGAATCTACGGGTAGGCGCATGGGATTTTTGGTTCCTGGCAAGGCGCGACGACGCCGCATCGCAGGCCCCATGCAAGGAGGAGCAACGCAGTCAGGGGCCAAAAAGACCCGCGAATACCCGTAGATTTTGGCTTGACGGAGCACTAGAGCACCGCGACCGGGCTGGTCAACGAACCCGTCGCCCGCTCCAGGTGCAGCGCGGTGACCACGAAAAGAAAGCTCGAGCGATCCCGGGCCAGGCAGATTTCGCTCAGCGACTCCAGGTCCATGTTGTGCAGCAGGTGGATGCCGTAATAGGTCAGGCAGAGCGTGTGCACCGGGGAGCGCACGATATGTCCGTAGGGCGAGGGAAAGACATCGCCCCCGCAGTCCGTCGCCAGCACGCCGATGTCGCGGCCGCCCAGCACCTCGACGCATTCCGGATGCAGCCCCTGCCAGGTGCCGTGGCGGCAACTGTCGTCCGTCGGCGGCAAGCCGTCCTCCAGCGTAGCGCCCGTTCGAATGAGGGCTGCATCACCCGGTTCCAGCCGTTCCGCCACCGCCTCGATCTCCTCCGGCCTGACGAACTCGCCGGGGTGCAGGTGCGATACGCCGCGCATGCGGGGGATGTCGATCAGCACCCCGCGGGTGACGATGGCGCGGGCATCGCCGATCGGGGCGAGCTTCACGCCGCCTTCCTTCGTGACCATGTCGCCGAAGTCGATGCCGTTGAATCCCTTGCCGGCATGCCCCACGTGCGCCAGCGCATCCAGATGGGTATTCACCATGCCGTGCGTGCGGTAAGCGACCTGGTCGGCGGAATTCAACGACTCGGGCCGGTCCGGTTCCAGGTCCCAGGCGCCGGCGTTCAGCATGGTGTGCTCGAAACAGGCGCTACCGCGAATGGGCTCCCGGTCGGTGACGGGGCGGCTCAGCGAAATCACCTCCCCGGAGGAGACCTCCCTGATGGCCCTGAGGGTGACCTCGGGCGTCACCAGGTTCAGCGTGCCGAGATCGTTCGGCCAGCGCTTCCAGTTGCCCGTATGTCCCGGCCAGGCTGCCGGGTCCGGCAGGGTTGCCTCGCTCATCGGAATCCTCCCGAAGTTCGCATCTGCCTGTTTACCATCCCGCAACGCTCGGCGCCATCGCCAGGTAACGCCTCGACCTTTTGCCGCCCACCGCTCGTCTGACCATGTTAACCCGCATCGCTCACCGACTTTCGTCGCCAGGGCGCATGAAGACCGCGGATCTGGCGCCAAACGCCGCGAATCCGGCCTTTCCGGAATTCGCCGGACAGTTACCGGAACCCCGATCGATTGTACGCTTCCATCGAAGCTGACCGGCACTCGCCAACCGCGGGATTGCAGGCGATAGCGCTGAAATGGTTACACTATCGATCCACCGTTAACTCAAAGAGCGACGGAGTGCGTTCTTCATGTACGATTCGAAAAACGTTCTGGGCGAAAAACTCGAGCTTTGCAGTTCAAGTCCGTTAACCGGATTCTACCGGGACGGCTGCTGCAATACCGGCAGCGAAGATGCCGGCCTGCACACCGTGTGTACGCAGGTCACGGAAGAATTCCTGGCATTCTCAAAAGCGAGAGGCAACGACCTGAGCACGCCCCAGACGGAGCTTGGTTTCGATGGACTCAAGCCCGGAGACTGCTGGTGCCTGTGTGCGCTGCGCTGGCTGGAAGCCTGCCAGGCCGGGGCCGCACCCGTCGTGGTACTGGCCTCGACCCATGAGGCGACCCTCAAACACGTTCCCCTGGCGCTGCTGAAAGAACACGCCCAAGATCTCCACTAGCCGCCCGCATCGCCGCGGTCTCGCGCCGATCCACCCTATCCCCCATCAAGGCAACCCCATAGGTATTGCGCGCCACCTCCCTGGAAACCCGGCCGTCCAGCACATCGGCCAGCACCCGTTCCGGGTCCCGCTGTTGCGGCGGTCCGTAACCGCCGCCGCCTGTCGTCCAATAGCACAGCACGTCGCCGTTTCCGATCGACGCCAGAATCTTGCCCGGAAGCCCTTCCCGACAGCCGTCGGCGCGCAGGATTTCCGTCCGGCAGCAAGGCGCGCCCGCCCCGCCGGCCACGCCCCAGGGACCGAACTTGTGCCGTTCGCGCCGTAGCGAGACCGTGCCGTCAGCGGCCAGCCACTCGAGTTCCGCCCGGTAGCCCAATCCGCCGCGCCAGGTTCCGGCGCCACCGGAGTCGCGCCAGAGTTCCAGTCTCCGATAGCGCACCGGCAATTCGTTTTCCGTCATCTCCACCGGCACGTGGTAGACATTGCAGATGTCGTGGTCGGTGACATCGATGCCGTCCTTGTCGGAACGGGCGCCCATGCCGCCGCGGTAGGGGCCGCCGAGCACGCCGACAAAGCGGTTGCCGGCAGCGTCCTGGCCGCCTACCGGAATGACGGAAGTCTGGCCGCAGCCCGCCGCGGTAAATCGTTCCGGCGCAGCCTGGACAAAAGCGCCCAACACGACATCGCCGATCCGGTGCACGGTCACCATGCGGGCGTTCACCGGCGCCGGGAACTCCGCATTCACCAGGGTACCCGGCGGCAGATTCACCGTAACCGGGCGATAGCAGCCGTCGTTGTCGGGCGCGGCCTCGCCGGTCAGCACCCTTGAAGCCCAATAGACAACCGCCAGTGTCGAGGACCGGACGCTGTTGACCGCCGCGGCGACCTGGCGGTCCGTCCCCGTGAAGTCGAAGTGCAGGCACGAGCCCCGCACGGTCAGGGCAACCTCGATCCGCGCCGGGTCCGCCTCCGGCGAGCTGCCGTCATCGTCAAGCCAGTCCGTGAATCGGTACTCGCCGTCCGGGATGCGCTCGATTGCCGATCGGGTCAATCGCTCCCCATAGTCCATCAGCGCGGCGACGCCGGAACCGACCGCCTCGATCCCGCCGTCTTCGTACACCGCCCGCAGACGCTCCTCGCCCCGCCGGCAAGCCGCGATCTGAGCGTTGAGATCCCCCCGGATATTGGCCGGCGACCGGCTGTTGGCGGCCAGCAGACCGATGACGTCGTCGTCGAAAACGCCGCCCTCGGCAAGCCGGATCAGCGGTATGCGAATACCCTCGGCCAAGTGGTCGTAGGCGCTGGCCGACGTACTCCCCGGGGCCGACCCGCCGATGTCCTGATGGTGAACCATGGTGGCCACATAACCCACGAGACGCTCCCGGCAGAAGACCGGCGAGGCGACGCAGATATCGGGAAGGTGGGTGCCGCCGGCATACGGATCGTTGACGATGTAGGCATCGCCCTCCCCGGCGCGCCCCTCGGCATAGCGGGCCGCAATCGAGGCGCCCAGTTCGCACAGCACGCCCAGATGCACCGGAATGGCGCAGGCCTGGGCGACGGTTCGGCCCCTGGCATCGAATACGGCGCAGGTGGCGTCCAGGGCTTCGGTGACGATCAACGAAAAGGAGCTTCGCAACAGGACGAACTCCATTTCGTCGGCAACCGCAGTCAGCCGGCCGCGCAGCACCTCAAGGGCGACCGGGTCAAGCGAGGCGCCCTGTTTCCGGGTAGTGTTCACGCTGGCATAGTAGCAGTGTCCGGTCGGCCCGGACTATCGCGGAGACAGGATCCATCGACCCCGAAGCAGGCCTGGAGACCCCATCCCCGCCCGGCGCGCCAGCGCCGGGACGCTGGCTGATCTACCCCTGGTACGTGGTCGTCGTCCTGATGCTCGCGCAGGTGGTGTCGTTCATCGACCGCCAGGTCATCACGCTGCTCGTGCAGCCGATCCGCGCCGATCTCGCGATCGGCGATACCGGGATGAGCCTGCTGATGGGGCTTGCGTTCGCGATCTTCTACGTAACCATGGGCGTACCCATTGCGCGCCTCTCCGACCGCTACAGCCGCCGCACCGTTATCGCGACCGGCATCTTCCTGTGGAGCCTGGCCACCGCCGCCTGCGGGCTGGCCCGGAACTTCTGGCAGCTCTTCCTGGCCCGCGTCGGCGTCGGCGTCGGCGAAGCGACCCTGACGCCGGCGGCCTATTCGATGATCGCCGACTACTTTCCCAGGCAAGTCCTCGGCCGCGCCATCGGCCTCTACGCGGTCGGCGTCTACCTTGGCGCGGGGCTCGCCCTGATACTCGGCGGCGCCGCGGTGCGGCTGATCACCGCGTCGGGACCGATCGATCTGCCGTTCGTCGGAACGCTGGCGCCCTGGCAACTCACGTTCATGGTGGTGAGCGTTCCGGGTTTGCTGATCGTTGCGCTGATGATGTTCACGGTGCGCGAGCCGGTGCGGCAGAACCTGGTCGATACCCAGGGCGACAGCGTTCCGATTCGTGAAGTGGCCCGGTTCATGTGGACCAACCGGGGCACCTTCGGCTCCATCTTTTTCGGCTACGCCACCGGCGGCATGGCGTTCTACGGCTTCATGTTCTGGATACCGGAATTCATCCGCCGCAGCTACGGTTGGGACATCAGCGATGCGGGCATGGTATTCGGCGCGCAACTCGCGGTGCTGGGCACCGCCGGCACTTTCGCCGGCGGCTGGTTCTGCGACTGGCTGACGGACCGCGGCTACAAGGACGCGGCCCTTCGCTCGCTCGCTGCCTTCTTCGCGCTTGCCATGCCCTTCATGGCGGTCACGCCGCTGCTGCCTACGGCGGACCTGGCCATCCCGATGCTGGGCGTCGCGGTGTTCACGCTTTCCCTGCAGCAGGCCCTGTCGCCCGTCGCAATCCAGTTGTTCACGCCCAACCGGATGCGCGCGCAGGTGGTGGCCGTTTTCTTCGTGATCTCCGTATTCTCCGCCATCGCCTTCGGCGCGGCATCGGTGGCCGTGATCACAGACTACGTGTTCCGCGACGAAAACGACCTGCGCTATTCACTGGCCATCGTCTCGGGGGTCACCATGACACTGGCGTCAATCAGCCTGGCCCTCGGCATCAAGCCGTACCGGAAGAGCCTGGAACGGGCGGCGGCCTGGAGTTAACGAGCAGTTCCGCGGCGCGGCGCCCCCCGTCCGCGCCTCGATCAGCGCCGGTAGACGACCTCGCCGCCGATGATGGTGCTTTCCACCTCGAGGTTCTTGAGCCCGGTGCGCTCCACCGCATAGGGGTTCTCGGACAGGGATACGAAATCCGCGAGCTTGCCCACCTCAATCGACCCCTTGACGTGTTCCTCGAATGCAAGGTAGGCGCCGTCGATGGTCAGGGCTTTCAGGGCGTCGTGGACGTCGATGCGCTGGTCGGGACCGAGAATGCGCCCGCTCGAGGTTTCCCGGGCGACCGCCGTATAGAGGCAGTGCAGCGGTGAGATCGGAGTGACCGGGCAGTCGCCGTGCAGCCCGAACGGGATACCCAGGTCGAGCGCCGTGCGGGTCGGAAACAGGCGCTCGGCCCGCGCCGGCCCGAGAAACGTCTCCCGCTGCCGGTCGCCCCAGCCCCAGATCTGGGCAGTGTAGAAGGTGGTCACGATGCCGAGTTCGGCCATCCGGCGCAGGTGTTCGTCGCTCGCCATGGGCAGGTGCTCGATGCGGTGCCGGTGATTGTCCCGGGGCACGGCCCTCAAGGCATGCTCATAGGCATTGATGGTCGTCTCGATGCATCGGTCGCCGTTCGCATGGATCGCGATCTGAAAGCCCGCCCGGTGATAACGCAGCACCAGTTCGTTGAGTTCCTCCTGTTCGACGATCAGGAAACCCCTGTTGTCGGGGTCGCCGAGGTAAGGCTCGCTCAAGGCCGCGGTGAGCCCTGGAATGGAACCGTCGGCGAAGATTTTCACGCCGCCGATGCGCAAGCGCTCATCGCCGGCGCCGGTGCAGAATCCCAGTTCTTCGAGATCGATGCCGTTGCCGCGGAAGTCTTCGAGGACGGTCCAGACCAACGCATAGATCCTTGGCTTGAACCAGCCCCGCGCATGGGCGATCTCGAAGGCTTCCAGTTCGCTGAGGCCGCCCCACACACCCAGGTTGGCATCGTGGGCCGAAGTTACCCCGGCCGCCACGTACTCATCGCTGACCCTGCGCAGGCCGTCCGCCGCTTCCGCGGCCGATTTCGGCGGAATCAGGCGGAGCGCCAGCAACTGCGCCGGCGGTTCCACCAATATGCCGGTCGCCTCGCCGTTGGCGTCGCGCTCGATTTCGCCTCCGGAAGGGTTCGGCGTATCCCGGCCGATACCAGCGAGTTTCAGGGCCTTGCTGTTGACGGCGGTGAAGTGCCCGGAGATGTGCCACAGATGCACCGGATGATCCGGCGCCGCCTCGTCCAGTTCCCAACGATTTATCCAGCGCTGCTCGGCCAGCGCCGTATTGTCGAACCCGTAACCCTCGATCCACGTGCCCTTGGGCTGGGTGGACGCCCTCGCCTTCACATGCGCCAGAATGTCGCCGATGGAACTGCAGGTCTTCGGAGTGCAATCGATCTGCAGGACGATATGGGAGTACGCGCTGACGTGGTTGTGCGACTCGACGAAGCCCGGCAGCAGCGGCTTGCCGCGCAGGTCGATCACCTCGGTACCGTTGCCGCAGAACTGGCGGATTTCCCGATTGCTGCCGACGCCCACGATGCGGCCGCCCTGTACCGCCACCGCTTGGGCCGAGGGCTGACCCGGGTTCATGGTGATGACATCGGCGCCTACGAGCGCCAGGTCGGCGCCGAAGCCGCGGAGCCGGTTGCGGAGGCTGATTCTGTCCGCACTGTCGATCATGTTCGCTCCTCCTGGCGCCGGGCTCCGGCGCCGCTCGACTCAACGCCCGAGTATCCGCGTCGACGAACCGCCATTCAAGACGATCCCCGCGCCGGGGTACCGGGGTGCGTTCCCGGCGGCAAGTCGGCGCAGGCCCGCCGGCGGCAACGAGTCAAGCACGCCTGCCACCGTTTAACCACTGCTGCCGATTCCCGCTCCCGCCTGTTGCGGTGCGAAGAAGCGCTGCACGCGCGCATCGTCGACGGGCCTGCCCCGGCGGGCGCAGCACAACCAAGGCGGCCACCACCGCGAAGCCGACCACACCGATACGGGTCCGGCGCACTTCCTGCACCTCAGTTGCGGGCCGCCACAGGTCGCGCGCGAATACTCGGCGGCCGGGTCATCGGCATCGCGGGCGCCATCCGCTATCGGCGAAACCTGGTTTCCAGGATCACCGATGAGTTGGTCCGTTCAACACCGACCAGATTGGCTACATCGTCGAGTAGACCGCTCAATTCTTCCGTCGATTCCGCGCTGATCTCGGCTATGAGATCGTAGTCGCCGCTGATGGCGTAGAGCGCATCGATCTCGGGCATTCCATTCAGCGCATCGCAAACCCTGCGGGTCAGTTTCTGGGCGACTTTGATCAGAACGTGTGCCGCGATCGGTTTCCGTTCCCGACCGCGCCCATACTGAACCGTGTAGCCGGCAATGACCCCTCGTTCCTGCAAGCGCCGCAACCGGCCCTGCGTCGTTGAACGCGAAATTCCCAGTTGCCGCGCAAGTTCCGAGGTGGGCGTGCGGGCATCCATCCGTAGAAGTGACAGCAAGCGGCGATCGATCTTATCCAATTTGACTGAAATACTCATTAATTCAACGGATTCTATGTGAAAAAAGCGAAATATGTCTATGTATTCCGACGTGTGGTTCGCTGATACTAGCGTTGAAATGCACATTGAGAGTCGCGCGTCATGACCCGCATCACCCTGGTCGGCGGCGGCAAGATCGGTGCGACAATCTGCAAGTTCCTGGCCGCATCGGGCGATTACGAAATCAGCCTGCTGGACGTTTCCCGGGAGCAGTTCGCGCGGATTCCCGACCAGCCGAAAATCCGGAAACAGTACCTGGATGTGGCCGATGTCGGCGTTCTGGCGGATGTCCTGCGCGGGCACTTCGCGGTGCTCAGCGCAGCCCCCTACCACCTGACCTTGCCCGTTGCCCAGGCCGCACGGCATGCCGGGGTTCACTATCTGGACCTGACCGAAGACATCGCCAGTACCCGCGCGGTGAGCGCGCTGGCGGACACCGCCCGGTCCGCGTTCATTCCACAATGCGGCCTGGCGCCGGGATTCGTCTCCATCGTCGCCAATGACATCGCACAGCGATTCGATACGCTTGACACCCTGAGCCTCCGTGTCGGCGCCCTGCCAGAATATCCGACAAACTCTCTGAGCTACAACCTGACCTGGAGCACCGACGGTGTAATCAACGAGTACTGCGAACCCTGCATAGCCATCGTCAACGGCCAATTCACCCAACTGCAGCCTCTGGAACAGCTCGAGGAGTTCTCCCTGGACGGCGTGACCTACGAGTCCTTCAACACCTCCGGCGGTCTGGGCTCGCTCGGCCACACGTTGTACGGCAAGGTAAGAAATCTGAACTACCAGACCATACGCTATCCCGGCCACCGCTCCATCATGAAGACGCTATTGCAGGACCTGCGCCTGGCGGAACGCAGAAACGTTCTCAAGGACGTCCTGGAACATGCGGTACCCGCCACGCTCCAGGACGTTGTGCTGATCTTCGTAACCGTCAGCGGCTCTCGGGACGGCCGCTTCCTGCAGGAGACTTACGCCAACAAGATCTACAGCCGCACGATTCGCGGTGAGCGGTTCAGCGCCATCCAGTTCACCACGGCGGCCGCCATCTGCGCCGTGCTGGAACTCCTGAACGAGGGCAGGCTCCCGAAAGCCGGCCTGGTCCGGCAGGAACAGGTTCCTTTGGACGAATTCCTTGCCAATCGATTCGGGCGTTTCTTCTGTCAACGGGCTGCACACACGGAAACCGCGTAGCAAGTCGCCGTTGCAGGGCGACGACGGACTATTCCAGGGAACTACCGCTCGCGCAGGGCCTGGAATGCGGCTTCACGTCCTGAACATGGGAATGACCGCTTCAATGGAGCGCATCGCTCCGACGCGGGATTTCTCCATGAAGTTGCCTACCCGGCGCGGCCGTCGTAGCCGGGCGGCGCCAGATAACGTTCGACAAGATTCACCCAGTACTGCACACCGACCGGCGTGGCATCGTCGTTGAAGTCATACCGTGAATTGTGGAGGTGGCAGGGATGACCTGCCCGTTCAGCGGGGCCATTGCCGATGAAAACATAACATCCCGGTCGATGCTTGAGCATGAAGGCGAAGTCTTCCGCCCCCATCATGGGCTGCATATCAGCCTCCACACAGTCGGCGCCAGCCACCGAAACGGCCGCCCAGACCGCCAGTTCCTTCTCGTTTTCGCTATTTTCCAGAACGGGATAGCCTCGTTCGTAGTTGAATGAGTAGTCCGCTTCCGACCCATTGCAGATGCCCTGAATGGTTCGCTCCAATCCCTGTTGAAGCACATCCCTGATGTCGTCATTGAGCGTATAGACGGTCCCGCGCACATGGGCTTCGGCGGGCGTAACGTGCACGCCCTGACGATCGTTGACGGGATCGCCGGCCTGAAACTGGGTGATGCTCACAATCACGGGTTCCGCCGGATTGACGTACCTCGCTTTGAAAGCGTGAAAAGCTTCCACCACCCTGGATGCAATCAGAATCGGATCCGGCGAGTTGTATTGCGACGCGGGGTGACTCAACTCGCCGAAGACCTTGAATTCGAAAGTGTCGATGGAGGCCAGCATGGCGCCGGATCGAACGGCAAAGGAGCCGACCGGCAAACCCGGAAGGTTGTGCATGCCGAATACGCACTCAACCGGAAACTTGTCGAACAAACCGTCTTGTATCATCGCATTGCCGCCGCACCGTTCGTCGCCGGTTTCTTCCGCGGGTTGAAAAATGAAACGGACAATACCGTCGAATTTCCCCCACTCGGACAGATAGCTGGCCGCACCGAGCAACATGGCGGTATGCCCGTCGTGGCCGCAGGCATGCATCTTGCCTCGAGCCGTCGAGCGATAGTCGAATTTGTTGTCTTCATGGATGAACAGCGCATCCATATCTGCGCGCAGACCGACCGCACGGCCGCTCGTGCCTTTCCTCAAGGTTCCGACAACGCCGGTTTTCCCTAGTCCCCGGTCCGCCTCGAGTCCGATATCCTCGAGCATCCTCGCCACCAGGTCGGCAGTTCGGAATTCGCTGAAGGCAGTTTCGGGATGGGCGTGGATGTCTCGACGGATTTCCGTCAACTGGTCATGCATCCTCTTGACCGATTCCGAAACATTCATGGCAGTCGACCGGCTACTCCTCTCGATTGCGGGAAACGGTTAACAAACGAGCCAGAATCGCACCAGTGGACCACGCTCTTACAGACCCCGGGCATCGCCTCGCTAGAGGCTGTACGCAAAACTCAATCCTATCCTTCTCGGCGGCCCCACGCGATTCTTGATGAAGCTCAAGTTCGGCTCGATGAAAAACGGGTTCCAGCGCGTGAGTACAATGTATTCGTCAGTAACGTTCTCGGCAAAGGCGGCAATGCGCCATTTTTCCGATTCCAGGGAAAGTTTGAGGTCGAGGCGTTGCCAATCGGGTACCGGAATGATCGGGTCGACCGATAACGAATTCGAACCGGCGTACGTTTCGTCAATGTACCGATACCCGACGTACGCAACCAGCTCCCAGTTCCCGGCTCCGAGCGGGTGCACGTACTCCACCGAGGCGTGCACGGTGAATTCCGGCGTGTTGGGGAAATCCTCGCCGCTACGGTCGACTACCGTCGTACCGAACGGAACGATCTGGTAATCCACGAACTCCGTGTCCGTCCAACCGAAATCCATGGTCAGTATCATACGGGGCGTCGGCAGCGCTCGAATCGATACCTCAACGCCCCGCACTTCCGCCGTGGACGCGTTGGTAATCGCTGAGGTGATCAGTCCATCCGAGACGATCGCCGACTGCAGTTGCATGTCCTCCAGATCGAGAAAGTATCCCGCGAGGTTCACGGACAATCTATTGTCGAACAATCCGGCTTTGACACCGAACTCCAGGCTTTCGATCAATTCGGGCTCGATCGGCGTCACGTCGGCTGGAACAACCGGAGCTTTCTGATAGCTTCCGGCCTTGAATCCCTCCGACCAGGTGGCATAGGCCATAATGTCCTGCGTCACGTGGTACTTGACGGAAGCCATCGGAGAGAAGTCCTTCCACGACTCGCTGTCTTCGTGGGGCGTCACGAAGTCCGGCCATCCCGAGAACAGGCTCGTGAAATCAAAGGGCAGCCCGAAGTTGGCCCCGGGAATGGCAAATACCTCCAGCGCATTGACTTTTGCCTTTTCGCGCGAGTAGCGTACGCCGGCCGACACCTCCAGTTTTTCGTTGACCGCATAGCTCATCTGCCCGAACCCAGCCGCGCCGTTCCTGTCGATCTCCACGATCTGTTCGTTCCAGAGGCCGTCCAGCAGTTGTTGAGGAGGAGCGCCGGCGGCGTCATCCGTGTTGGGAAAGTTGTACCAACGGTCGGAATCGTTTTTCTCTTCGAAGTAATAGACGCCGACCAGCCAGTTCAACGGGCCTTCTCCCGTCGAGGCGAATCGCAACTCTTCCGACAGTATGTGCTGCTTGAAGTCGAAGTCGTGAATGTTGCCGACCCGGGCAGAAAACGGTGCGACAGGACTGTTGACTACGCCGTCCATGTCGAAGGGCGTGGAGTTCTCCACCCATCTCCAGCCGGTAATGGAGGTTAGCGAGCCGACCGGCGTATCCCAGTCGAAGGTAATCGAAGCGCCGCGATTCCTGGCATCGTGATTGAATTGAACATCCGTATCGACCCGGTAGCAATCACAATCCGCCAACGGTCCCGGCGCCTGATCGCCACCTTTCATGCGCGAGTAGTCAAACGTCGCATTCAACTCCAGATTGTCGGACAGGACCCACCGCAGACCGCCGGCGATGGCGTGCTTTTCATGCCTGTCCATGTCCGAGCGGGCAACGCTGTCGTGTCCGAATTCGCGCGGTATGGGCGTTGCAGTCATATTGTCGACCACTGAATCGCTGTCGACAGATGTATTGTTGGTGATGAATCCGTCGGTTTGGTTGTACGTCGCCAGGAGCTTTCCATAGAGCCCGCCCTGGTTGGAAATCGGCCCGCTCAACGACCCCGCGACATCCATGGTATTGAACTCGTCATACAACCCACTGAACTTGACCCGCACTTCTTCATCAGGCTTGCGGGTGACGATGTTGATTACGCCCCCTTCGGTGTTGCGTCCGAACAGGGAACCCTGCGGCCCTTTCAGGACCTCGACGCGCTCGACACCCAGAAAGTCCATATCGAACGCAACGCTTGGCGCGTAGACGCCGTCGACAATCATGGCGACGGAAGGTTCGAGCTGGGAATTGGCGCCTACGCCCCGCAACACCAGTTGACGGAAATTCTGCGTGGGTGAGAGAAGATTGGCCGTGAAATAGAGGCCCGGTACGGTGCCGTAGGCGTCTTCAATATTCTCCAGACCGAGCTTCTCGATCGCCTCGGCGGTGAAAGCCGTTACGCTGACAGGCACATCGGTGAGCAACTCCTCCCGTTTTCTGGCGGTCACCACGATCTCTTCGAGTACCACCGGATCGGAATTCTCCTCCGCCCGGGCGGGAAGCGGGATGAAGCCGCTTATCGGAACAAACCCGATCAGCGCCCCAATGATAAGCTGACGGCAACTCATTTCGACGACCTCCAACCAGTGTAGCTACCCCTCGAATTTGCGGACGCCAGAATAAAACATATATTACGCAATTGCAATATTATTCTAATTATGTACTATATATTTCAAACACAACATGCCGCCCATAGGCCTCCAAAATCTAGTAGGATATTGATTAAAAAGAAAAAACTGGAAACGACACCGCCGCCCGGGCAATATTTCGGCAAATGAGACTCGCTCCAGGGAGATATCGCGTCGAACCGATGAATGCCGAAAAAAAATTCGCATGGCGGAGGAACGTCCACCGGGAACCGGTCGCGTTCGTGTGTACCGATTTCGCGGGAATCACCCGCGGGCGAGCCTTCCATCCGGAGAACCTGCAGTCGAACCTGAAATCCGGCGTGGGCTGGGTACCGATCAATCAAATCATCACCGCATTCGACAAGATTCCCGATAGCCCTCACTGGGGTTCCCATGGTGACCTGCGGCTGCTCCCCGACGTTGAAACAGCCACCAACGTAGACCTGCAGTTGGGTGCGCCCCCGCTCAGGTTCTACTTGTGCAACATCACGAATCTGGACGGCTCGCCGTGGGATTTGTGCACACGGTCGTATCTGAACCGAACGCAACTCGATTTCGCCGGCAGAACGGGTTGTCGAGTTTCGGCAGCGTTCGAACATGAGTTCGTCTTTCTGGACCAGTGCGCGACGCCCAAGCCCGGTTTTTCTCTCCGGGCAGCCCGCCAGAGCGAGCCGTTCGCCTCGTTCCTGCTAACCGCCCTCGAACAGGCTGGGCAGGAACCGGAAATGTATCTGGCCGAGTTCGGCGAAAACCAGTTCGAATTCACTTGCGCGCCGACACCGCCCGTACAGGCCGCGGACCGAGCCGTCATTGCACGCGAAGTCGCTCATGACGTCGCGCTGCAACTGGGGCAATCCATCTCTTTCAGCCCGCGCAGCGGCGTGAACGGCGTCGGGAACGGCATGCACATTCATATGAGCCTGAAGGACAGCAACGGGCGCAACGCGTTGTACGATGTGGAGGGAGACCACCGGTTGAGCGCGATGGGCGGGTCCTTCGCCGCCGGAATCATCCACCATCTCCCGGCCATTCTCGCTTTCACCGCGCCGAGCGTCCTGTCCTACTATCGCCTGGTTCCACAACACTGGAGTTCGGCGTACACCTGTTTCGGCGACAGGAACCGGGAAGCCGCATTGCGGATTTGCCCCATCGAACGATTCTCCGGCGATCCGGAAGAGGCGCAATTTCATTTCGAATATCGATCTGCCGACGCCACCGCCAATCCGTACCTCGCATTGGCCGTCGTTCTTCGCGCAGGGCTGGCCGGCATCGAGCAGAACCTGCCGGCGCCTCCCGTTATCGATGAAGACCCTCACGTACTCGATGAGTCGGCACGCCGGAGACTGAACGTAAGGAGGTTGCCCGAGACGCTGGCTGAAGCGTTGGCCGCACTGCACGAGTGCCGCCCGGCCCGCGACTGGTTCACCAAGGTCTTTCTGGATTCTTACCTGGCCGTCAAGTATTCCGAAATCGCAACGGTCGCAAGCGATGACGAAGAATCCTTGCACGACCGATATGTACGAGTTTTTTGAGGCTTGGCCGATGAATACACTTCGGGACTCCGAAAAGCTCGGCCACGCCGACATTCTGGAAACGAGCCTCGGGGACGACGAAAGGCACGTGATTCGCGCCTGGCGATACCGGGGAAACGGAACCGGACCAAACGTCTACATCCAGGCTGGAATTCACGGCAACGAGCAGCCTGGAATCGTCGTCGCGCGCAAACTGATCGGGAAACTTGACGAGGCCGCCGCCAACAACAAGCTGCAAAGTCTGGTTACGGTAGTTCCGCTATGCAATCCGGTCGCCTTTTCGCAACTGGTGCACGGCGAATTGATCGGCCGGTTCGACATCGACACCGGGGAAAATTTCAATCGGGCGTTTCCGGATCTGGCGCAAGCTGTTACGGAAAAATGCAGGCGGAAACAAGCTGGCGCGATCGAAATCGCAACCATTCGGGCACAGCTCAAGGAAGCGCTTCAGGACCATCCCAAGCGCAGTGCATCCGACCGGATGAAGTCATGCCTGTATCAACTCGCCTCGGAACACGACATCGTCATCGATCTGCATGCGGACAACTGTTCGCTTCTGCACCTGTATGCCCCGGAACACGAGACAGGCTTGACAGAAACGCTGTCCGCGGAACTTGGCTGCGAACTGGCTCTCGCCAGCCCGCGGTCGGCGGACGGTGGCCTGGACGACGCCCTCAACCACTTCTGGCACAGGGTCCGGGACCGGTTATCGCACTGGAACCCGCAAGTGCTCCCGGTCGCCTATACTGTCGAATTGCGCGGCAGGTACGCTCTGGACGAAGAATTTGCGAACCGGGATTCGGATGCCCTGTATAACTTCCTGCTTCGTGTCGGGGCCATCACAGGCAGGTCCGTCGACAAAAACGGCGAACTCTCCGTTTACCCCGTAGAAGGAATCGATTCAGCCAGGGCGACGGAACTGGGTGTTCTGAAACTGCATCGAAATCTGGGCGACCGTGTCACCGAGGGCGAACTGATTGCCGAGATCGGGAATTTCAATCGGCGCGCAAGCGGTTGCGGCACTGAACTGCGCGCGGGCACCGACGGCATCCTGTTCTGCCATTCCTATCACGGTGTTGTTCCGATCGGACAAGTGGTATACAAAGTGGCGGGCGCCAGGCGACTCCATCGGTATTCCGCTCAAGCGCTGGAGCGGTAACGACTTGTCTGGCGAAACCGTCCATTCGGGACAGCCCTTCAAGTGATCGAAAGAAACTACGAAGCCCGGAAGAACTGGACTCTCGATCCGTCCTCGGCGGCCGTCCTTCTCGTAGACGTTCAGAACAGCGAGATTTCTCCGGAGACGCAAACGCGGTACCCCGAGTACTACCAACGCATCCTGCACACCGCCTTGCCCAACCAGAAAAAACTGGTCGACACCGCCCGCGCCGCGCATGTCGAAGTGATTTACACGGTAATCGAGTCGTTGACAACAGACGGAAGGGACCGGAGTCTCGATCACAAAATGTCCGGTATTTTCGTTCCGAAAGGGTCGAACCAGGCGCGCGTTATCGACGATGTCGCACCGGGCGACGACGACATCGTGCTCTCGAAGACCTCGTCCGGAGCATTCAATTCAACAATTCTCGACTATCTGCTTCGCAATCTCGACATCCGGACGTTGATCGTCTGCGGATTTCTGACGGACCAGTGTGTCGACATGGCGATCAGGGATGCCGCGGACAGGGGTTACCACGTGGTTTGCGTCAACGATGCATGCGCCGCATACACCCGGCTCGCTCATGAAGCCGCGCTGCGCGCTTTTTCGGGTTATTGCCGTACCATCGACACGGTGGAAATCAGTGCATTGCTGAGTGGGCATGGTGTCAGTTAATGATTCCCGTCGGCCGGTTTGCGTTCCAAAGGGGTCGTCCGCATGAATGACAAGCTCTTGATGCATCACGTTTCCGAGCGGATGTCCGTAATGACATCATCCGAGAAGAAGGTCGCCCGCATTCTGTTGTCTGACTACCCGTCCTCCGGCCTGTTGCCCATCGCCAAACTCGCCGAGTTGAGTCATGTAAGCGGACCTACGGTGTTGAGATTCATCAAGCGACTGGGCTTCGACGGATTTCAGGAATTCCAGAACAGGCTATTGCGCGAAATCAGCCAAAGGAAGCTCTCCTTTCTCGACCTCTATGAAACTCGGAGAACGGGGCTGAAAGATCACGAACTGATCGAGAGTTTTGTTCGACTACACCAGGAAAAGCTCGTCGCCAGCCTGAGCAGGCTGCCGACGGCGGAATTCGACCAGACCATCGGGATGCTTTCCAATCTGAAGTTGAAAGTAACCTGCCTCGGCGGGCGATTCACCGACTTCATCGCGCAATATCTCGCATTGCATCTTCACGAATTAAGGCCGAATACGCGGTTTTCCGAAAACAACCATACCTGGCGGAACGAACAGCTTCTGGATATCGGCGCCAAAGATATTGTCGTGGTATTCGATGTCAGACGGTATCAACGAGATACCGTCGAGTTCGCGGCAAAGGCTCACAAGAAGGGTGCGAAAGTCATCCTCGTGACCGATCCCTATCTGTCGCCCATCGCTGCCATGGCGACTTGCGTATTGCCCGTGGAAGTCGAAAGCCTTTCCGCTTTCGACTCCACCTTGAACATCATGGCTCTCGTTGAGCTGTTGATTGCCGGGGTTGTGGAAAGTCTCGGAGAAAAGGCAAGGGAAAGGATCAGGGCGCTCGAGGAGATGCGCGTACCGTTCGAATACGTCGAAAGACAACGATAGCAGCGCCGTATCGAAGAGCCGGAATGGGCGGACCATGGCATTCCGCCTGCCAGACAGGGAATGGTGGGCCCACCAGGACTCGAACCTGGGACCAATGGATTATGAGTCCACTGCTCTAACCAACTGAGCTATAGGCCCGAACGACAGGAATATAGCACTGGACGACGGCCTGCCCCAACGCGGACGGGCGCGCCCGATCGTCTAACGTTCGTTGCACGAAAGGCGTCGCCTGGTCAGTGCTTGGCGCCCGCATCCATCCATTCGTCGAGAAAACTGCGCAGGTGCTCGGAACGGCTCGGATGCCTGAGCTTGCGCAGCGCCTTGGCCTCGATCTGGCGGATGCGTTCCCGGGTGACATCGAACTGCTTGCCGACTTCCTCCAGGGTGTGGTCGGTATTCATGTCGATGCCGAAACGCATGCGCAGCACCTTGGCTTCCCGGGCCGTCAGGCCGCCGAGCACCTCCCGGGTCGCTTCCTTCAAGCCTTCGCCCGTAGCCAGTTCCACCGGCGAGCCGATGGTGACATCCTCGATGAAATCCCCGAGATGCGAGTCCTCGTCGTCGCCGATGGGCGTCTCCATGGAGATCGGCTCCTTGGCGATCTTGAGTACCCGGCGCACCTTGTCTTCCGGCATCTCCATGCGTTCGCCAAGCTCCTCCGGCGTGGGTTCGCGGCCCTTCTCCTGAATCATCTGCCGCGAGATCCGGTTCAGCTTGTTGATCGTCTCGATCATGTGCACCGGGATGCGGATGGTGCGGGCCTGATCGGCGATCGAGCGGGTGATGGCCTGGCGGATCCACCAGGTGGCGTAGGTGGAGAACTTGTAGCCGCGCCGGTACTCGAACTTGTCGACGGCCTTCATCAGTCCGATGTTCCCTTCCTGGATGAGGTCCAGGAACTGCAGCCCGCGGTTGGTGTACTTCTTGGCGATGGAGATCACCAGCCGCAGGTTGGCCTCCACCATGTCCTTCTTGGCGCGCCGGGCCTTGGCCTCGCCGAGGGACATGCGGCGGTTGACGTCCTTGATCTCGGATATCTGCAGGCCCGTCTCGGCGGTCAGGTTCTTGAGCTTCCTCTGGGCCCGGGTGATTTCCTCGCGCTGCCGCTCGAGCGCGGCGGAATAGTCGCGCTTCGCCCGGATGAGCTTGTTCAACCAGGCTACGCTCGTCTCCCTGCCGACGAATTCCTTGCGGAACAGGTCCCGCGGCACCTTTGCCTGGCGCACGCAGGCGATCAAGAGGGCGCGCTCCTGGCGGCGCACCCTGGCGAGCCCGTCCCTCGCCATGCGCACGATTTGCTCGTAGTGCTTGGGCACCAGTTTGAAGGAATGAAATTTCTTGCCCAGAATTTTCAGTTGCTCCTGGGCCTCGTCGCTTCTGCGGCCGTGTTGCTTGATGGTTCTGCGCGTCTTGTTGTACTGCCGCCGCAAGGCGGTGAAGCGACGCTTGGCCTCGACCGGGTCGGGGCCCTTGTCCTTCTCGTCATCGTCGTCGTCTTTCTTGCTCGCCTGGGCGTTCGGAACGACCTGGGCCGCCTGGGGCACGTGGTCGGCCGGGTCGAGATAGCCCACCAGCAGGTCCGACAGCTTGCCCTGCTTGCTCGCGAAGGCGTAGGTGTCGAGAAGGTAATCGACGGGGCCGGGATAGCAGGCGAGCGCCGCGAGCACATCGCGAATGCCTTCCTCGATACGCTTGGCGATGGCGATCTCGCCCTCCCGCGTGAGCAGTTCCACCGTGCCCATCTCGCGCATGTACATGCGCACCGGATCCGTTGTGCGGCCGGCCTCGGTCTCCACGGCGGCGAGCGCGGCGGCGGCCTCTTCCGCGGCCAGTTCGTCGGCCGTGTTTTCCTCGCTGGTGAGCAACTCATCGGGATCGGGTGCGGTCTCGTAAACCGTGATCCCCATGTCGTTGATCATGCGGATGATGTCTTCGATCTGATCCGGGTCGGAGATATCGTCGGGCAGGTGGTCGTTCACCTCGGCATAGGTTATGAAGCCCTGCTCCTTGCCCTTGGCGATGAGTTCCTTGAGCCGCGACTGTTGCTGTTGAATGTTATCGCTCATGACGCCTCGACGAGTTGACTGGGCCGGAGCGGCTCCGGCGCAACGGCCTGCCCCGCGCCACCGATGACGCAGTCCGGGGCGGAACCTTGGTTGTTCGGGACAAAAGATTAATTATATACGCCCTGAAAGTATGGCGGTATCGGCGATTTTCAAGGGGGCGCATCGCCAGCATCCGGAATTCCTGACAGTCACGCTGGCGACAGCCGGCGCCCTTTGGGACCGCTGCCGGCCGTTTAAGTTTCACCGCGCCAGTCACCACCACCCCGTGAAAGCGATGCCGACTACACCGTCTTGGCTTTTCTTGTCTTGCTCGCGCGGCAGCCAATCATCTGGGAACCATCGAGCGCCTGAATCAATTCCCTTAAAGGGCCTCAATTCGCCGTTTGCGGTCCTCTATACGAGCAAGTTTTTCTTTCGACTCGTTTTCACGAACCTCAACCAAAAGCCGGTCGTGCTCACTACGACGTTCCGCAATGAGTCGATCTATACCCTCTCTCAAATTTATGGCTTCTCTGTCCTCTCCAAGCCATTCCTCCTTTCGCTCAACAGCTCTTACCAATCCGTCGTAGCAACGGTCACCAGACCAGCGACCCAGAACCTGCGCCGAGTCCGCCTCGGGATGTTCCGAAATATACTCGACTACGTCCCGAAGCAGACTCCTCTCCGGGCCATTGACAATGGCTTTCACCTGCGCTGCATTCAAGGCACGAAGCAACTTTGGGCATTTCAGCAACAACGCCAGCATACTTTCGTCTAATTTTCTGGAAGCATTCCCACCCACGCCTGCGGGTTTGCGGAGGCTGACGGCCTGTGCCGGGGGAATCGTGCTTGGCTCAATGCCAGTCAAGTCCCTCACCCGACCAAGCATCAACTCCTTCAAAGAACCTGCCGGTACCTGGTTGACATACGGCATCGCCAAACTTGCCAACTTGGCCTTGTCATCGACGTTGGCTAGATCGAATCCGGTCTTGAGATCATCGAACAAGTATTCGATGGCGGGGGTCGCTTTCTCCAACCGGGCAAGGAAGTCCTCAGCTCCCAGTTTGCGCACCAGGGTGTCTGGATCTTCCCCTTCCGGCAGGAATATGAACTTCAGCATCCGGCCTTCACTCAACGTCGGAAGGGCGTTTTCCAGCGCCCGCCAGGCGGCGCGGCGCCCCGCCGGGTCGCCGTCGAAACAGCAGACCACTTCATCGACGTAGCGGTACAGCTTCCGGTAGTGGTTCTCGCCGGAAGCGGTACCGAGGGTGGCAACGGCATTGGGCACACCGCATTGTGCGAGCGCGATCACGTCCATGTAGCCTTCCACCACGATGAGCCGGTTCAGATTGCGCACGGATTTGCGCGCTTCGAAGAGCCCGTAGAGTTCCTCGCCCTTGTGGAAGATCGGCGTCTCCGGGGAATTGAGGTATTTCGGCCCATCCCCGTCGCCGAGCAGGCGGCCGCCGAAACCGATGACGCGGCCCCTGATGTCCCGGATCGGGAACAGGATGCGGCCTCGAAACCGGTCGTAGACCTTGCCCCGCTCGTTCTTGCTGACGAGGCCCGCTTCAAGCAGTGCCTTGCTGCCGCCGCCGTTGGAGGCCAGGGCGTGCTGCACGCCGTCCCAGGAATCGGGCGCGAAACCGACACCGAAATCCCTCGCCACAGTGCCGGTCAAGCCACGCGACCTGAGGTAGTCGACCGCCTGCTTCGAACCCTTGAGTTGCTTCCGGAAGTAACGCTCGGCCTGCTGCATGATCCCGTAGAGGCCGCTGTTGTCCCGTTCCGGCCTGCCCGAGCGTTCCCGCGGCACCTCCACCCCGACTTGCGCGGCCAGCGCCTCCACGGCCTCCACGAACGGCATCCGTTCGTACTCCATGAGAAAGGTAAGCGCCGTGCCGCTCTCGCCGCAGCCGAAGCAGTAGTAGAACTGCTTGTCCTGGCTGACGGTAAAGGACGGTGTCTTCTCATCGTGGAAAGGACACCGGGCCTGGTAATCCTTGCCCGCCTTCTTGAGCGGCACCCGGTCGCCGATCACCCCGACAATGTCCACACGACCCAGCAGATCGTTGATAAAGGACTGGGGAATCTGGCCGGCCATCGCGCCGCCTAGAATACTTCAGCGGCGTGCCCGTTTACAGGCAAACCGGTCCGGGCCCGACGGTGCGGACCCGCCCGGAGTTCAAGCCTGGCCCTGAGATTTCGATGGAGCCCATGCCGGGCGCGGCTGCTCCGCTTTCGACGCCTGTTTTCGCGGAAATGCGGCCCTCAGTTCAGCCTCGCCCTGACCTTGGCGCTCAGTGCGCCCATGTCCGTGCGGCCCACTACGTCTCCCCTGAGCCTGGCCATCACCTTGCCCATGTCGCGCATGCCACAAGCGCCCACTGCCGAGATGGCCTCGTCGACCAGGGCATCGACCTCCGCCTCGGCGAGAGGCTCCGGCATGAACGCGTCGATCACGTCGACCTCGAACTGTTCCCGGTCCGCCAGGTCGTCCCGCCCCGCGTCGCGGAACTGAGTGAGGCTGTCGTGGCGCTGCTTCAGCATTCGGGTCAGTACCGCGACCACTTCCCGGTCGTTCAGCTCCTTGCGCTCATCGACCTCCACGCGCTTGATGTCGGCGTTGATCAGGCGTAGTGCCGCCACCCGCGGCTTGTCGCGGGCCTTCATGGCGGCCCTGGTGGCATCCTGGATTATGAGTTTGAGCTGGCTCATCGCCGGCTGCAGGGGACTCGCGGCCGATGCGGGTCAGTAGGACTTTTCGAACCGGCGGGCTTCGCGCTGCAGTTTCTTGAGATGCCGCTTGACCGCGGCCGCCGCCTTGCGCTTGCGCACCGCCGTGGGCTTTTCGTAGTACTCGCGGCGGCGCACCTCCGAGAGGATGCCGGCCTTTTCGCAGGAGCGCTTGAAACGCCTCAGGGCGACATCGAAAGGTTCGTTCTCCTTGACCCGGACATGCGGCATACCGGTTGATCCCCATTGCAAAGGGCCGCGATTTTACTGGAAAAGCCGGTATACGCAAAACTTGGGCTGAAACGCGGCGCGGCCGTCGAGCAGGCGCCGGTCTTGCGCCTGGCCCGCATCCGTCACCGACTTCCTGCTGCGGACGCCGATGCATCGCGTAAACGCGGCCACGCTTACAAGGCGCCTCGACGCCCTCGCGACGAAAGTCGGTGACGGATGCGGGCTATAATTCCGCCCGTGCTACGCCACCCGAAACGGCGCCGTGGCATCGGCGAGGCGCCCCGCGCGCCGGTCAGGGTTGCCGGCCGCATGCAACGGGCTTTGCCGTGTTGGCCCGTGGAGATCGTTCATGTTGGTGCTTGGAATCGAAACGTCCTGCGACGACACCGGAATAGCGCTCTACGACGCGCAAGCGGGTCTGCTGGCCAACGTATTGCACAGCCAGATCGACCTGCACACCGACTACGGCGGCGTCGTACCGGAACTGGCCTCACGGGACCATATCCGCAAGATCGTGCCGCTGACCCGCGCCGCACTTGGAAAGGCGAACAGGGGCTTGTCCGACCTCGACGGCATTGCCTACACCGCCGGCCCGGGGCTAATGGGCGCCCTCCTCGTCGGCGCGGGCTTCGGCCGCAGCCTCGCCTGGACGCTGGGCATTCCCGCCCTCGGCGTACATCACATGGAGGCTCATCTGCTCGCGCCGCTGATGGACGCCGCGCAACCGCCGCTGCCCTTTGTCGCGCTGCTGGTCTCCGGCGGCCACACCCAACTGGTCGAGGTCGACGGTATCGGCGCCTATACCATGCTGGGCGAGTCACTGGACGATGCCGCCGGCGAAGCCTTCGACAAGGCCGCGAAAATGCTCGGCCTCGGCTATCCGGGCGGCCCGCACATCGCCAGATGCGCCGTTGCGGGAGACCCGGGGCGCTTTCGCTTTCCCCGGCCCATGACCGGCCGCCCCGGCCTCGACTTCAGTTTCAGCGGGCTGAAGACCTTTACGCTCAACACCGTCAAAGCCCACCAACCGCTATCCGGCAAGGACCGCGCCGATATCGCCCGCTGCTTCGAGGAAGCGGTGGTCGACACGCTGGCGATCAAGTGCCGCCGGGCCATCGAACAGACCGGCGCACGACACCTGGTGATCGCCGGAGGCGTCAGCGCCAACATCCGCCTGCGGGAACGACTGGAATCGAAGCTCGACGCCGAAGTGCACTACGCGGAACCGTCGCTGTGCACCGACAACGGCGCCATGGTGGCGTTTGCCGGATGTCAGCGCCTGCTCGCCGGCGAAATCGAGCCGCTCCGTATTGCCACGCGCGCCCGCTGGCCCATCACCAGCCTCGGTCCCGCCGCCTAGCCCGCATATCTCACCAAGCCGCTTGTTGAGTCACTGAATGTCATTGCGTTTCAATCAGGTACCTTCGCTTTTTGGAGGTTCCGCCCGGCACAGACTGCGCTGGCCGCGCCCTCGCTGGTCTTTTGCCCGCGTGCGCGCACGTGCTCGCTCCACCATAGGCGGGGCTATGCTTTAAGCTCGCGAGCACGCGCACGCGCACGCGGGCAAAATCCTGCGCGATCATCGCGGCCCTTGGTGAGATATGCGGGCCAGCCCGCATCCGTCACCAACTTCCTGCTGCGGACACCGATGCACTCCCGACGAAAGTCGGTGACGGATGCGGGCTATGGGAGCTCGGATCCCGGCTGACCGGAAACCCGGCGCCTGAGCATCGCGAGCCGCTCGATCCGCGCGGTTTCGATGCGCCGGCCGAGGGCGGGGCCGGCGAGGCCTTCGTGCTGGAAGTCCCGCGCGTTGACTTCCGCCGCGACCTGGGCGAACAGCCGTTCCAGTGCAGCCAGCGGCTCACCGGCAAGAACGCCCACCAGGCCGCACACCCGTCGGCTCTGCGGCAGGTTCCTGAAGCTGCCGATCGACTTTGCCGCGGCGTGGAGCCGTGCCGGTTCGGCCGTGCGCCAATCGGCCAGTACGCGGCCGTGCCGCGCGACGTGGCCGGCGAGGCCGGCATGGTCGTTGGGGACCTTGAGCCGGACACTCAAGCTTCGTACGGCCCTTTCGTTCAGCACCCAACCGAGGGCGCCGAAGCGCGCCCGCACCGAATCCGGCCGGGTATCCATTTGCATGTTTTCGAGTTCCGGGAACCAGTAACCGAGACAACCGCCGGCGTGCAGGACTTCGACGAAGCGTTGCGGATTCGCCGCCCCCAGCGCCTTGCGGAACTCGGCCCAGACTCGTTCGGCGGGCAACTCGGCCAGGCTCGGCGCCATGTCGGACAACAGTGCGAGGGTGGCCCCATGGACCGTAAAGCCTTCCAGTTGCGCCGCGAAACGGGCTACCCGGAATACGCGCAACGGGTCTTCACGAAAAGCATCCCCCACATGACGAAGAATCCGCTCCGCCAGGTCCTGCTGCCCGCCGAACGGGTCGATCAGGCGGCCGGCGGCGTCCTTCGCCATGGCATTGACCGTAAGGTCCCGCCGCGCAAGGTCTTCTTCCAGGGAAACGTCGACACCCGCGTGTACGGCAAAGCCTCGATGCCCGGGCGCCGTCTTGCGCTCCGTTCGGGCGAGCGCATATTCCTCATTGGTGTCGGGGTGCAGAAAGACCGGAAAGTCACGGCCGACCTGGCGATAGCCCAGGCTCAACAACTCTTCGGCGGTACTGCCCACGACGACCCAGTCTTTCACCCCATCGGGCCGCCGTCCGAGCAATTCGTCCCGCACCGCGCCGCCTACGAGGTAGATGTCCATGGAGACGGGATTCTATACAAGCGCCGCCGCTCTGTCGGATTCCTGAAATTCGCGCCCGGTGAACTCCGGTGCGACGCGCCGGCGTCTCCCCGCCGACGGTCGATACGCGAGCGTCCTGCATTGCCGGTGAACCGCTACCGGGCTGCGGAATTCGCCTCCCTCCATTGCGATGCGGGCAAGGAGCCTGCGCCGTAAAACGATTTTCACGCCCTCCGGTGGGAAATACGAGCCAAGAAAAGCCCAAAATTGTATGTCTATTCCCAATATAGGTCTCATGTATGGGTGTTTTTGGCAGGGCGAATTCACCCTCTCTAAGAATTTCCGCCGGAACAACAGGTTAGGCCCAATACTGGACTTGGCGGCCCGGATGGGGTAAAAAGGGCGCGTTTTCATTCGACACTCCGGGGCCGTATGGACTTGCGCGAGGTGGTCGTCGAGCCGGTCGCGGCTGCCGACGAGGGGCGTTATCAGCGCCTGATGCAAGCGCATCATTATCTGGGCGCCTTGCCCAAGATCGGCGAGACGCTGTGGTACGCGGCGCGCTGGCGGCGCGAGTGGGTGGCGCTGATCGGCTTTTCCGCGCCGGCGTTGAAATGCCGGGCGCGGGACGCCTGGATCGGCTGGGACTTCCGGGTGCAGTACGACCGGTTGCATCTGGTCACCGATAACAGCCGCTTTCTGATCCTGCCCGGCTGGCATCGGCCCAACCTGGCCTCGCGGCTGCTGTCGCTGTGCGAACGGCGCCTGGTCTCGGACTGGCCGAAACGCTTCGGCCATCCGCTGCTGCTGCTGGAGACGTTCGTGGATCCGTCGCGCTTCCGAGGCACGATCTACCGCGCATCGAACTGGTTGTGCCTCGGGCACACGCGCGGTTACCGCCGCGTCCACGGCGGCTACAGCGCCACCCCCACGACCCCGAAGCTGGTCTTCGCGCGCCCCCTGAGCCGGAACGCCCGAGCGCGGTTGTCCCAGCCCGCGCTCGA
This sequence comes from Candidatus Azophilus sp., assembly GCA_965220425.1. Lineage (GTDB taxonomy): Bacteria > Pseudomonadota > Gammaproteobacteria > Pseudomonadales > Azotimanducaceae > Azophilus. The sequence goes on from OZ244830.1 coordinate 4,385,760, forward strand.
CCCCATCGACCGCCACGGAGGACCGAGAATCATGCTCCCCGCCGACACCATGCGCGCCCTGCCGCTGTTCTTCGCCGACATCGACGACCCCCGCCGCCGCCAGGGGCGGCGCCATCCCCTGCCCACCGTGCTCGCCATCGCCACCGCCGCCACCCTGTGCGGCATGCGCGGCTACAAGGCCATGGCCGAGTGGGCCGACGACCTGACCCAGCGCGCCCGCGAGCGCTTCCGCTGCCGACGCTACGACGGGCTCTACGCCGTGCCCAGCGAGTCCATCATCCGCAACGTGCTCGTGCGCGTCGACCCCGCCCAACTCGACCGCGCCCTGCAGCGCTGGAACGATGCCCACGGCGCCGACGACGAGGTCCTGGCCATCGACGGCAAGACCTTGTGCAACGCCATCCACGAGGATCAGGACGGCCCCTGCCAAACCCACATCCTGAGCGCCGTCGGCCACCGCTCCCAGACCACCCACACCCAAAAAAAGTAGGCCGCCTGCCCGTCGGCGCCGGCGAGGAGTCCAAGCGCACCAACGAGATCGGCACCGTCATCCCCATGCTCGAGGCCCTCGAACTCGACCTCGCCGGCAAAACCTTCACCGCCGATGCCCTGCTCACCCAGACCGAGCTCGCCGACTTCCTCATCGGCCGCGGCGCGCACTACCTGTTCGCCGTCAAGGGCAATCGACCCAACCTTTTGGCCGACCTCGAGGTGCACTTCCGAAAACGCGGCAAACCCGACTTCCAGGAACAAACCCAGCTTCGCCACGGGCGCATCGAAAGCCGCGCCATCTGGACCACCGCGACACTCAACGATTACCTCGCCTTCCCCCAGGTCGGCCAAGCCTTCCTCGTCGAACGCACCGTCACCGCCAAAACCACCGGCAAGCAAACCGTCGAATACGCCTACGGCATCACCAGCCATTCCCCCAACACCGCCAGCGCCGAGCGCCTGCTCGCGCTAAACCGCGGCCACTGGACCGTCGAGGCCACCCATCACATCCTCGACTGCTGCTGGGACGAGGACCGCTGCCGCATCCGAACCGGACACGGCCCCGAGAACACCACCCGCCTGCGACGCTTCGCCATCGGCGTCATACGCTCCAAATCCCACTGCGTCGCCGCCGCCGTGCGCAGGCTCAACCGTAAGCCCCGCCTCGTTTTCGACTATCTGAGAATGACGGAAAACACCCTCCACCCCACAAAACTCGCGCCTTCCAGCGCGAGAACAAATTAGCCGTGGTGTTTTTGGTGATTGGGTGGAGATTTCTAACCGGAGAATTTCCTACGGCGCAGACTCCTAGAGCCCGGCGGCGTCTCGCGGGACGGCTGCCGGCACGCTCGTTACTTCCCCGGTCTCCAGGCACAGCGCGGTCAGGTCGCGTCCCCAGACACAGCCGGTGTCCAGCGCGACGATGTCCGCCCGGCCGGTGCCGCCCTCCAGGGCCGCCCAGTGGCCGAACAGCAGCCGCAGGTCTTCCAGTTCGTCCGTGATCGGTTCGTACCAGGGGAACCAGCCGGCCGGGGATTCGGCCAGGGCGCCCTTGTGAGTGAAGTTCAAACGGCCCTCGCGGTCGATGAGGCGCATGCGGGTGAAACAGTTCGTAAGGATGCGCCAGCGGTCCATGCCCGCCAGGCCCTCCGACAGGCGATCCGGGATATTGCCGTACATCTCGCGGAAATAAGTGACGTAGTCCTTCCCCCGAAGCACCGCCATCAACTCCCGCGAACGGGCTTCCGCCTGCTGCATCGACCAACCCGGAGGGATGCCCGCGTGCGCCATGGCGTATCCGAGCGATGCGTCCGCGTGGAAAAAGCGCTGGCCGCGCAGCCAGTCGGCAACGCCGTCCACATCCGGCGCAGCCAGCAGATCGTGAAAGGTGTCGCTGGCGACGGGCGAGTGTCCCCCGTAATGGATGGCCAGGAAGTGCAGATCGTGGTTGCCGAGCACGGTGATCGTGCGGCCATCCAGAGACATGACCAGTTCCATGACCTTCAGCGAATCCGGTCCCCGATTGACGAGGTCTCCAAGCAGCCAGAGCCGGTCGTGCGCGGGGTCGAAGGAAACGGCACTCAAAAGGTCCACGAACTCCGTGTAGCAGCCTTGAATGTCCCCGACGGCATAGGTTGCCATCAGCACACCCGCTGCGTGGGTCGGCTGGAATTCAAATCCGCAACCTTCCCGCGGCCGGCTCGCGGCTCCGTCCGGTTGCCAGCCCGCATCGCTCACCAACTTTCGTCGCGAGGGCGTCGAGGCGCCGTGTAAGCGTGGCCGCGCGGACCGCACGGCCGCGCTTACGCGATACATCGGCGTGCGCAGCAGAAAGTTGGTGAGCGATGCGGGCTAGACAGCGTCCAATCGCCGGTCCGGTTTGCATCAGCATTCTCCCGGGCTTGCCGGAACGGTGGCACTCACCGCATTCGCGATGCGCACATAGTCTCCGACCGAAAGCTGATCCGGCCGCGCCCGGGTGTCCACCCCGGCCCGGTCCCAATCGACCGGCATGGCCTTCAAAGCGTTGTCGAGCCGTTTGCGCCGGGCGGAAAAGGCGGTGCGCAACACCGCATCCAGGCGCGCGGGGCGAGGCAACCGGAGGGGGTCGGTTCGCGGCGTCAGGCGCACCACCGACGACCGTACCCGCGGCGGCGGCGAAAAGCTCGACGGTTCCACGTCGAACAGCATCTCCACCGTGCAGTGATACTGCACCAGTACCGACAGGCGGCCCCAGGCCTTGGTTCCGGGCTTGCCGCCGACCCGCTCGGCCAGTTCCTTCTGGAGCATGAAGTGCATGTCCTCGATGGGCAGGTTCGATGTCATCAGCCTGATGAGCAGGGGTGTACTGATGTTGTAGGGGAGATTGCCCGCAACGCGCCAGGACCCTTGTGTACCGAGTTCGGTGAACTCGAACGTCAGAACGTCCGCTACCATCAGTTCCAGCCCCGGAAACCGGGCGCGCAGCATCGGGGCCAGGTCCCGGTCGATCTCGATGGCCACGAAACGCTCCGTCGTGCCGTACAGGAACTCGGTGAGCGCGCCCCGGCCCGGTCCGATTTCCAGCAGGCGGTCTTCGGGCCGCGGGCCGATGCATTCCAGCGTGCGCGCCAGCACTGACGTGTCGGTGAGGAAATGCTGGCCGAAGCGCTTGCGGGCTTTCACCGCTCCGCCCGCTCCGCTGCCGCATTGGCCGGCGCCGCCGCACCGACCGTGGACGGTCTCCGGGACAGGCGCGTCATTTCCTCCGCCAGCGCCAGCGCAGCGGCCAGGCTGCCCGTGTCGGCGGCGCCGGTGCCGGCGATGTCCAGAGCCGTTCCATGGTCGACCGATGTGCGCACGAAGGGCAAGCCGAGGGTTACGTTCACGGCGGCGCCGAACCCGGCATGCTTGAGCACCGGCAAGCCCTGGTCGTGGTACATCGCGAGTACCGCATCGGCCCCGTCGAGCCGCTGCGGCGTGAACGCCGTATCGGCGGGCAGCGGCCCCACCACGTCGGCGCCGCTCATACGGAACCGCTCGCAGGCCGGCTCGATCACCTCGATCTCTTCGCGCCCAAGGTGTCCCGCCTCCCCCGCATGGGGATTGAGCCCGGTGACCAGAACGCGGGGCCGGGCGATGCCGAACCGTTCCCGCAGGCCCCTCGACAGTATCGCCAGCTTCGAGTCGAGCAGTTCCTGCGTCAGTGCGCCGGGCACGTCCTTCAGCGGCAGATGCGTGGTGGCAAGCGCAACCCGTAATCGCCCGGCGACCAGCAGCATCAACACATCGGCAACGCCGCTCGCATCGCGCAGGAATTCCGTATGGCCCGGGAACGCAAAACCCGCATCGTTAATCGCCGATTTCTGGACCGGGCCCGTAACCATGCCCGCATACCGTCCCGACAGGCAGCCCTCGACCGCGGCGCGCAAGCTGTCGAGAACGCTTTTGGAATTGGCCGGATGCAACTGTCCGGGCACGGCCTTGCGCGCAAGCGGCACCGGCTCAACCTGAAGCTCGCCCGAGCGCCCGGTCGATGACGAACGTATTGCCAGCGGATAGCCGAGCAACCTCGCCCGTTGGCGCAGCATGTCCGGATCCGCAAGCGCGACCCAATCGGCGGGGCGCTCGTTCTGGGCGAGCGCTATGAGCAGGTCCGGACCGATTCCGGCGGGTTCTCCGGGGGTAATGGCCAGCACAGGACACTAGGCGCCGGGCAGCCTGATCTCCACGAAGGCCTCGTCGCGGATTTCCTTCAGCCACTTCTGCAACTCTTCCTCGAAGCGCCGCTGGTGCAGGATCTGCACGGCCATGTTGCGCCGCGCCTCCTCGCCCATGTCCTGGGTGCGGCGGTCGAGCACTTCGATCACATGCCAGCCGTAGGCGGATGCAAAGGGTTCGGACAACTCGCCGGTGGGGGCGGCATCCATCGCCGCCACGAACTCCGGAACGAACTGCTCTCCCGTGCTCCAGCCCAGGTCGCCGCAGTTGAGCGCGCTGCCCGGGTCTTCGGAATGCTCCGCCGCCAGCGCGCAGAAGTCCGCGCCGTCCACAAGCTGCGCGCGGATGTCGCGAATCAGCGCCTCGGCCTCCGCCGGCGGGCGGATGGCCGAGGGCTGGACGAGGATGTGGCGCGCCAGGGTCTGGTCCGCCGTCTGTACGCCGGCGCCGCGCCGTCCGAGCAGTTGCACGATGTGAAAGCCGCTCGGGCTCCGGATCGGCTCCGCCGTATCCCCCACGGCGAGCGCGAGAACCTGTTCCGCAAAGAGACTCGGCATTTCGCCCGCCCGGCGCCAGCCCAGATCGCCGCCTTCCAGCGCCCTGGCGCCGGCGGACCTGGCCATGGCGGTTGCCTTGAAGTCCGCGCCGCGCCGCAGGTCGGCAACGATGTTCTGCGCTTCCCCGGCGGCGGCGGCCGCGGTCGCCTCGCTCGCGCCGTCCTCGACCTCGAGCAGGATGTGGCCGACCCGGTATTCATCGGACAGCAGTTGCTGGTAGTAGGGGGAATCGAGCAGATCCTCCACATCCTGTTCGCTGATGGTGATGCGGCGGTTCACCATGTTGCGCTGCAGGCGCTGAATGAGCATCTCCCGGCGGATGTCCTCCCGGAATTCCCGGTAGCCCATGCCGTCTTCGACCAGTGCCTGCTGAAACTCCTCCAGCGACATCTCGTTCTGCTCCGCGAAACCGAGTACGGCGCGGGTGAGGGTCTCGTCATCGATCTGCACACCGCGGCGCAGCGCCTGCTGCACCTGGATGTTCTCCAGAATCAGCCGTTCCATGAGCTGGTTGAGCAGCACGTTGCGGGGCGGCGCCTCCATGTCCTGGCGCGCGATCTGGTCCTCTACCGTCTCCAGGCGGCTCAGCAGTTCCGATGCCAGCACCACGTCCTCGTCGACGATGGCGACTATGGAGTCGAGTTCCTGGTATTGCGCCACGGCATTGCCGCCGAACACAGCGCAAAGCGCGATCGCCACAACCCCGGCCCACCTGCCCGCCGGGGGCAAGCCCCCGATGCCGGCGCCGCTTCCAAATTGCAACATTCTCATCGTTCTTACCTGCTCCATCGTTCCAGGAGAGCCTTGCACCGGCGTGCCGCCTTGCTCGTCGAACCGTTCAGCCTCCGGCGCGGTAACCGCGAATGCCGCGCTCGAGCACCGACTCCATGCGCCCGCCGAATCCCGCCAGACCCTTGAGCACGATCTGCAGGAAGATACCTGCGTCCGCATCGACATCCTCGAAGCTGCGGGCCGCCGGCTGATCCAGAAACCGCCGTGCAAGGAGCCTGATCCGCCAGCAGCAGTCGTTGTACTCGATTCCGGCCATGCCCTCAATAACCCGCCCGCTGACGAGATCGTGGTTCCAGCGTCCGAACACGGCGAAGCGGGGAGAAACGGGCCAGTAGAAGGATATGTCGGTCTGGTCGATATCCTGAAGCAGCCGGTTCCGGTACCCCAGGTTGATCACCCGCCGGTTGTCCACCCGATACTGGATGGTCCCCCACGCCTCGTCAATCCGGTTGTCGTTGGCGCCCCACACCAGGCTGCCCGCCACTCTCCAGCGCCGCGCCAGCCGGCCGGCAATCTCGCCCGCAATGGCGGAGGTGCCGTAGCGGTCGTCCGGCTGTTGCCGGCCACGCAGGGTCACGCGCCGGTCGGAGAAGTGCAGGATCTGGCCGATGCTGGCGCGCAGATATTCGCGACCGTTGTCCCGGCCGAAGAACCGGGTGGTCACGCCCGCCGAGAGCCGGTTGGCATCGCCGATGCGGTCGAGGCCGGAAAAGCGGTTTTCCCGAAACAACTGCAGGTAGCCCGGCGTGAGGGCCTTGCCGTCGAACAGCGGCAGATGGTCCTGGTTTTCGAATTCCTGGTACAGGTAGTAGAGGCGGGGCTCCAGGGTCTGCACCAGGGGGGTGTCGAACCAGTCCAGGTCGCGCTCGAAAATCAATCCGCCATCCATGGAGCCGGTCGCCATGCCCCGGTTTGGGCTGGTGTCGTGCAGCGGCCCAGCGGCGGAGTTCAACCGGTACTCGGTATAGCGGTAGGCCGCCGTCGCCTCGAAGAAGCCAAAGGGCCATCGCAGGGGCAGTACCAGGCGCGGCTCGAGGTGCATGCGCTCGCCCGTGAGCGCGTTGATGCCCCGCATCCCCTCCGTATTGCGGTCGAAGGAGGCGCCGCTCGCCCGGACGCTGTATTCCAGCGGGCCCAGGCCGCGCCCGGTGTACAGGATCTCCAGTTCCGGCAGCCGCCTGTACTCGTTGCGCTCGATCTCGTCCAGGCGCTGGAAGGCCTGACCCCACAAGCGCATGTACAGGCCCCCCGACCGGTAGCTGATCTGGCCCCGCTGCTGCATGGCGATGCGGCTCGACTCCCCGAGGTCCGAGCCGAGATCCCGGAAGTAGTCCCGGTCGCTGACTTCCGAATAGTCGACGCGGGTCGCAAAACGGCCGACCCGTCCGCGGTGGTCGATGCTGACCTGCCAGCGGTCGGCCGGCGCGAACGTCTCCGGCGCTTCCATGCCCGCCGCCAGCAGGCGCTCCCAGTCGTCCCGTTCCAGGGTGCCGTCGTAGAGCTTGTCGTTGGGGAGAATCGCGCCGGCAAGGGTCGTTTCCTCCCGGCGCGAGAGGCGCCGGTATTCGCCCTCGAGGCCGTAGCCCCTTTTGCTCACGATTCTGGGGATCACCGTCGCATCCTGGTTCGGCGCGAGGTTCAGGTAATAGGGCACGGACAGGTCCAGGCCGTCCTCCCCGGAGAACTCGATGTTCGGAAACAGGAACCCCGACTGCCGGTCATCGGTCACCGGGAACTTGATGTAGGGGGTATAGAGCACCGGAACGCCCTTCATGCGAACCACGGCATGCCTGGCCGTACCGAACACGGCCCTGGCGGGAAGGTGGACACGGCGGGCGGTAACCCGCCAACTGTCGTTGCCCGGCTCGCAACGCGTGAACGCCTGCCGTTTCAGCACGACATTGCCCGCCTCGTCCCGCTCGACGGTCTCCGCCTTGCCGCGCAATTCCGGCCGGGGCAGGAGGAAATCCGCATCGTGCACCACCGCCGTCTCCCGGTCGAGATCGACCTCGGCCCGGGCGCCCCGCATGACCAGGTCCGGTTCGCGGATGTAGACTCTGTCTTCAAGGCGTCCCTGCCGGCTCTCCTGCCCCAGCACCGCGCGGCCGGCGCGAATTTCCCGGTTCCCCTGGGTGAGAACGACATCGCCTTCCAGCGTGATATCGCCGCCCGCCTCATACTCGACGACATCGGCCTCGGCCTCCACCGGCATGGCATCGTCGTCGATGCCTTCCGGGTACGGCAGCGGCGGGAGCAGATAGCGGCCGCTGCAATGCACCGGCAGGCCGCGTTGTTGGGCCCGGCTGAGTTCGCCCCGGTCTACCCAGTACGTCGCCGCGGGCGACCGGTCCCGCGGACTTCCGGTTCCGGCTTCGACGCGCGGGCTTGACCCTGCAGCCGACTGCGCAGGCGCGATGCGCCTGTCATCCGCTTGCGGAGGCTCGTCATCAGCAATCGGGACGGTTTCATCCCCGGCGTGGGCAACGACCGGCAGCAACGGCAGCAGGCACATCGCGCCGGCATGCAATGCCGCAACCCGGGCGCAACTCCCCGGCTTCAACAATCGGGCGCTCCAGCGAACCAGTTCATACAAGGCCAGACCCCAAGGTTGCGCGCCCCGCAAAAAAGCCGGATGCCGTGCCGCGAAACGCGGGGCTACCGTGCCACGAAACGCGGGGCTACCGTGCCGCGAAACGCGCGGCTCTCCGTAACAGGGCTTTGTGCAGGATAAGCGGCAGGCACGGCGGCGATGATACCATCCGGCCATGCACGCCACCCTCGCCCAATGGGTCGAATCCAATGTGAACGCCCCCGTCGGCGCCGTCGAAACGCTGCCCGTCGAAGCGAGCAACCGCCGCTTCTACCGGGTGCGGCTGACCGGCTCCGGACGGGAGAATCAGAGCCTGGTCGTCATGGAATCGCCTCCCGGGCTGGAGCGCAACCAAGCGTTTGTGGCCGTACAGAAGCTGCTTTCCAGCCATGGCCTGCCGGTTCCGCCGATCGTCGCCATAGAGCGTGCGCAAGGATTCTTCCTGCTCGGCGACCTGGGCGACCGGCACCTCGAGGATGTCTACGGCAGCCCGCTCCAGGACTCGGCCATTGCGCTTGCCATCGACACCCTCACCGCGCTCCAGCGCATCGAAGCTCCCGATATCCCCCCTTATCGGGAGTCCCGGTTCCGTGACGAACTCGGCATTTTTGTCGAATGGTTCCTGGGCGCCCTGGTCGACGAACCGCTTCCGCGGTCCGCTTCCGACGCATTCGAAGCACTGATCGACAACGCCGCCGGCCAGCCCCGATGCCTGATTCATCGCGACTACCACTGCCGCAACCTGCTCCTGACACCGGCGGGCGGCCTCGGCATCGTCGACTTTCAGGACGCGCTGACCGGCCCCGCCGCCTATGACCTGGCCTGCCTCCTCTGGGACTGCTACCACGAATTCGAAGACGCCGAACGACGCCGCTGGCAGAACTATTACGAGTCAACGTCCCGCTTCTCATTCGACGAGGGCGCCTTGTCGCGCGCCCTGGACCTGACCGGCCTGCAACGGCAGCTCAAGGCCATCGGCATCTTTGCGCGCCTGGATATCCGCGACGGCAAACCGGCCCACACGCGCTATATCGCACCGGTGCTCGAATCGGCAGCACGCATCTCGTCCACCTACCCGGAGACCGGGGAATTGGGCAACTGGCTGAACGGACTCGTTGCGCGGGCGAACGAGGCGCTGCGCGTGCGTGGGACGACTGCCGAACCCGGGGTGGTTCCATGCAGGCCATGATCCTGGCCGCGGGCCGCGGTACCCGATTGGGGCCGCTGTCCGACACCGTGCCCAAAGCCATGCAGACGATCGCCGGACAGCCGCTCATCGGGCATCAACTGGGTTGGCTGAGAGATGCCGGGGTGACGGACGTGGTGATCAATCTCCATCACCTGGGCGAGCAGATCTCGGACTACGCCGGAGACGGCGGCGATTTCGGCCTGGCCGTGCGTTACAGCCGGGAAGACATCCTGCTCGATACCGGCGGCGGTATCGTCGCCGCCCTGCCGCTCCTGGACGAGCGGCCATTCTGGATTCTGCTGGGCGACATCTACACCGATTTCCCATTCAGCCGGTTCGCGAAAACACTGCCCGGGCAGTCGCTGATGCACCTCCTTCTCACGCCGACACCCGCTTTCCGGGCCGCCGGAGATTTCGACTGGGCGGCCGGCCGCGTCACGGGCCGGGGCAACGCCTATGTATACTGCGGGCTCGCCTTGTTCGACCCGATACTGCTGGCCGGACGCCGGCCAGAGCCCTTTTCGCTGCGGGAACCCCTGTTCGATGCCGTCTCCGGGGGCCAGGTGACCGGCCAGGCATGGGGAGGCTACTGGACGGATATTGGAACGCCGGAACAACTCGCGGAACTGCGCGACCGGCCGGCACTCGTCAGGCCGGGCAAGTCAACCTGACGGCAGGCTTAGTTGTTTGACGATGTGCCGGGCAAGCCGGTCCTTGATTTCCCGATGACGGGGTACCGGCTGTGAAACGCCCGTTTCCGGATTCCGGTACCAATCGTGCCTGGCGCCGTGCCGCACCAGAACGGCCCCGGATTCCCGGATTTTCTTCAGCAAAGCAGCCCGCTTCACGCCACAGCCAGATCGGCCACTCTGCGGATACCGGGCAATTCACCACTGACTAGATCCAAATAAAGATCTCGCAAGTGCTCCTTCAGATCCTCCAACGTCTCGCCCTGGGTCCAATAGCTGGGGAACTCCTGGAGGTAACCCAGCCATGCGCCATCCTCTTCCCAATAAACAAATTGTGTCATCTGCACGCCGGTACCTCGGGTGGACCCACTCACAATGCTTCTACACCAGTCAAGCACGTTTCACAATGGGCGAAATCTGCAATTCGCATCCCCTGTTTTCGACGCTTGGGCCAAACCTCCAACCTCTATAGAATGCCGCTTTCGCATGGACGGGATACGGACCCCGCTCAGATGCAACACTGGATCGCCCCGTCCATTCTGTCCGCTGATTTCTCCAGGCTCGGCAAGGAAGTGGTGGCCGTGCTCGATGCCGGCGCGGACATCGTTCACTTCGATGTGATGGACAATCACTACGTGCCCAACCTGACGATCGGGCCCCTGGTGCTGGAATCGCTGCGCAAGGCGGGAGTCGACTGCTTCATGGACGTGCACCTGATGGTGAAACCCGTCGACCGGCTGATCGGCGACTTCCTCGAAGCGGGCGCCAACCTCATCAGCGTGCACCCCGAATCGACGGAACACCTGCACCGCACGCTCTCGCTCATTCGCGACGGCGGCGCCCAGGCCGGCATCGTGTTCAATCCCGCCACCCCCCTGCAGGCGCTCGAGGAAGCGCTGGAGCTGATCGACCTGGTGCTGGTGATGTCGGTCAACCCGGGGTTCGGCGGCCAGGCGTTCATCCCCGGTAGTCTCGACAAGCTGCGCCGCGTGCGCCGGCGCATCGAGGAGTCCGGCCGGGCGATCCGCCTGGAGGTGGACGGCGGCATCAAGACCGGCAACATCGCCGAGGCCGCCCGGGCCGGCGCGGATACCTTCGTGGCGGGCAGCGCCATCTTCGGCAGCGGCGACTACGCCGGCGCCATCGCCGCCATGCGCGCTGAACTGGAAGCCGTGCATGGCGTTTGATCCCCGGGGTTTCCCCGGCTACCTGTTCGATCTCGACGGCACGCTCATCGACACCGCACCGGACATCTGCGCGGCTGTGAACCATGCCCTCGAACGGTACGGCTACGACCCGGTTTCCCAGTCGATGGTGCGCCATTGGGTCGGCCACGGCGGGCGGGCCTGCATCGAGCAAGCCGTTGCGGCCGCGGATGCGGACCGCCGCATTGCGAACAGCGCCGACGCGGGCCCTGGCGGCAGGGACAGCGCAGGAGGCCGGGTGGAGGGGGAGGCCGGCAAGTCCAGTGGATTGTTCCAGGCCACGGACCCGGCGCAGGTGGACGAGATGCTGGATTGCTTTCTCCACCGCTATCGCGCCCACATCGCCGATGCCGGCCGGCCGTATCCCCGGGTCGTCGAAGCGTTGGGCGCGCTTTCCGCCCGCGGCGCCAGGCTCGCGGTGGTAACCAACAAGCGCATCGAGCTGACCCGCAAGCTGCTCGACGAACTGGAACTCACCGTCTATTTCGACGCCATCGTCGGCGGCGACACCACAGCGAACCCGAAGCCCGCCCCCGACCCGATCCTGTTCGCCTGCAGGGAAATCGGCCTGACGCCGGCGGACATCCTGTTCGTCGGCGATTCCCTCACCGACGTCAATGGCGCCCGGGCCGCCGGCTGCCCGATCGTCTGCGTACCGAACGGCTACAATCACGGGATCGACGCGGAGCGCCTCGGGGCGGACGCGATCATCGGGTCGATGGCGGAACTGGTTTAGCCCGCATCGCTCACCAACTTTCGTCGCGAGGGCGTCGAGGCGCCGTGTAAGCGTGGTCGCGCGGACCGCAGGGGGTCGCAGGCGTACGCGACAGTACGTCAAGGCGCCCGGAGGGAGCCCTCAGCCGGGGAGCGCGAGGAGGCACCCCTCGCATACCGACCGCACGGCCGCGCTTACGCGATGCATCGGCGTCCGCAGCAGGAAGTTGGTGAGCGATGCGGGTTAGCCGCGTCGTCTTCGCTTCGTCATCGGCCGGGATGCTCCGGTCACCAACCATGTACAACGCTTGTACATGCCGTAATGTCTTGCTACGCTGCATGGTGATTGGCTTTGCGATCAACGAGCGTGTCAACTATGGCCAGTGACGGATTCTCGAGCGGCGTGTCTCCCTCCGGGCTCGTCACCATAAGCGAGTTCAGGGCCAGGCTTGCCGAGATGGTCAACCGGGCGGAGCAGGGCGAGGAAGTCGTGATCGCGCGGGGGCGACAGCCGGTAGCGAAGCTGGTTCCGCTACAGCACAAACGCAAGCGCCGATTGGGTGTGCTGAAGAATACGATGAGCGCAGAGAATCTCGCAGCGCTCTCCGAGGTCCTCGACCAGCCGCTTTCGACCGACGATCAGGCAGTGTTGGAAGGCCGGCACACCAATCTGCTGGGCATCTTGCGGCGGTAGTTCGCACCCGTGCGGCTGCTTCTTGACAGCCACGTCCTCTTTTGGGCGTTGGCGGACGACGCATCGTTGTCGGCGAATGCACGGGCGCTCATCATCGATGACGGCAACGATGTCTTTTTCAGCCCGGTCAGCCTTTACGAACTCGTGTTCAAGGCGAGGCGCGGACGGATGCCCGCGGCAGCACTCCAGTTGTCGGAAGGGGTAAGGGCCACAGGTTTCGAAGAAGTCGGCCTCACCTCACAGCACCTCGTGCATGCGGCAAATCTGGACTGGGGCCATGGCGACCCATGGGACCGAATCCTGCTGGCCCAGGCGACCCTGGAGGACATGAGCCTGATTTCCCTCGACAGGGTTTTCGACTCGCAAACCCCGAGGCGCCTTTGGTGACCCCAATGCCCCGCCGCTGCAGATCATCCGTAACCTGCAAATTTCATAACCAGATCAAAGAGCCAGCATGAAAATATTGAGAACTCCCGACGCACGCTTCGCCAATCTGGCGGACTATCCCTTCGGCCCGAACTACACGACGATCCGGACCGACGACGAAAGCGATCTGCGCATTCACCATGTTGACGAAGGCGCGGAAGACGGCCCATTGGTGCTCTGCATGCACGGCCAGCCGGTCTGGAGTTACCTCTATCGCAAGATGATTCCCCTGCTCGTCAAGGAAGGGATGCGCGTGATTGCCCCGGACTTGCCCGGTTACGGCAAATCCGACAAGCCGGCTGCCCGGGAAGACTACAGCTACCAGCGGCAAGTCGACTGGATGGGCCGGTGGCTCGAGCAAAACGACTTTTCCGGTATCGCCTTCTTCGGTCAGGACTGGGGCGGGCTCATCGGGCTGCGCCTGGTGGTGGACCACGCCGAGCGATTTGACCGTGTCGTGATCGCGAACACCGGCTTGCCTTACAACCCGGACGTGCCGAGCGAAGTCGTCGAGCAAGTGGAAGACTTCCGCGCCAATGCCCCCACACCCACCTTGCTTGAGATGCAGAAGGCGTTGAGCCGGATGCCGGGCAATCAGGCGCGCAAGTTCGCCTACTGGCAGAAATTCTGTTGGGAAACGGAAGACCTGCCCATCGGCTTCATGATGTCCATGAGCATGGAAAAGCGCTCGAACCTGTCCAGGGCATTCAGGTTTCTACTCCACAATCTGGGTATTCGATCGCCATTCCCCTCGGAACTGGCAAAAGCCTACGACGCGCCCTTCCCGGATCCCAGCTACAAGATGGGTCCGCGAGCCATGCCGAGTCAGGTACCCACACTCTCGAACGATCCATCGTTGGAGGCGCAGCGCAAAGCCTGGGAATTTTTTTCCAGGTTCGACAAGCCGTTCCTTTGCGCGTTTGCGGACAACGACCCGGTCACCCAGGGACTCGATGCCCAGTTCAAGGAAAGGGTGCCGGGAACGAAGGGGCTGCCCCACACCACGATCAAGGGTGGCGGGCACTTTGTACAGGAAAACAGCCCGGATCAGGTGACAAATGCCATCGTCGACCTCATTCGCAGCACCTGACGAACAGAATATGAGGGGCAGCGCCGGCATTCGACGACCCCATCGACAAGTTGCACGACTGCGAGGCTGTAACCGTCATCATGCAGTTAAGCCCACTTCCCACGGCGCCGGTGTCGAGGACGATCGCTACCGAACGTTCACCCGAAGTTGCGTTTGCCGGACCAGCAGGCGTGGGTGCCCGCACAGATTCGCTGCGGCAGCGCGACTTCGGCGATGGGGCCGCCCGCGATGTCTTCGGCGGCAAAGACCAGGTCTTCGGCGGCAAAGATCATGGCGCTGGACGAATTTGCGTTCATATCCGTAACGAACGTGACCACGTAGCCGTCGTCTTCTTCGGTGGCGCCGGTGCGCGGCGCCATGGGGCTTTCGCTCAGATATACCCCTTCCGGCAAAGCGTAGCCCTGTTTCTCGCCGGTCTGCACATCGAGGCGAACCAGGCCGTCCATCAGGAACCAACCCGGCTTCATGGTCGCAGCCCAGGTGTAGCGGTAGGGCTTGCCCGCAAACGCTTGATTGATCGTGCCGAACTCCGATACGGCATCGTCCAGGTGTCCCTCCTTCGTCTCGCCGGTCTTCAGGTTGAAGCGCCAGCGGTGGGGCCTGGCGCCAACCAGGTGCATGTCCAGCATTCTGAACATCGCCCACTTGTCGTTTGGATCGGCCTTGATCTCGGGGTCCGGGCGTTCCTCGAAGAATCCATCGAGCACCACCTCGTCGCCGCCTTCATAGGCGTTGATCCAGTGCAGCACAAAGGTGGGCTCGGCTTCGAACCAGCGTACCTGGCCCGAACTTCCACGGCGCGGGACGATTCCGAACCGGCTCGGCTCGTCACGATGGAAGCGCACGGCGTGGGCGCCTGCCCGCAACGCTTCGGGATCCCAGTACAGGGGAAAGTCGTTGAGGATGGCATGGTTGTCCGTGAACGCCATGTCGTGCGGCAGCCTCGGCCCGGGCAACGCAACCGGCACGTAATGCACCAGCTCCCGTTCGGCGTTGACCACGCCATAGTGCATGAAGGGCGCTTGTTTGGAGTAGTTGAAGAACAGCATCTCGCCCGTGGCCTCGTCGACCTTGGTGTGGGCCGAGATGCCCCAGCCGGGCGTGGTGTTTCGTACCCAAGCCGATTTGCCGAGCTGCTCCAGGGTGCGCGGATGGAGTTCGTAGACATCGCCGCACTGATAGAAGGTGGTCGCCGCACGGCCGCCGTGCACCACCACGTCGGTGCTCGATGCATCTTTCAGGCCGGTTCGGGCTCCGCATCCGTCGCGCAGCGATTTCTTCGGCGACTCGATCAGCCCCGCCCACAATGGTTTGCCTTCCTCGAGTTCCGCATTGAAGCCTGCCGTGCGCACGAAGCGGTTGCGGTACTCCACCTCACCGTTGTCGAAGAACAACGAATGCAGCATCGCGTCGCCGTCGAAGGGGTGATAGCGGCCGATCGCGTCGTGCAGGGGGTTCTCGGTGTTGCGCAGATACGCGCCCGAGAGGTCATCGGGAACCTCGCCCGTCACCGGCAGATCGAAGGCGTTGAGTTCCTTCGTGTTGGGCAACCATGCGCCGGTGCGGTACGGATGGTCGTCATCCATCGGCAGGTTGGAGGTGAACTCGTTGATCAGCTCGACTTTCATCTTGTGCTCCTGCTGCCCGGGACAGCGGGCATCGCCGCCACCAGGATGAATCTATCCAACATGCTTTGCGCCAACCACGCCAAAAAGAAGCGCCATCATACTCGCTGGCCTGGCCGCCAGGCGCCCTCGACGCGGCGATGCCCTTAATGATATCGTTCGCTGTCTAACGCGATATCGGCCAATTTTCATGCCCAGAACCGTAATCGACTTCGATAAAGAGAACAAAACCTGGCTCGACCAACAGGCCGCGGCGCGACGGATGCCGATGGCGGAACTGGTCCGGCAAGCCGTTCGTGACTTTCGCATTCGCGAGCAGTCCAGGCCGTCGCTTACTGATGTTCTGCAACGGACTTCGGGTATCTGGCGTGGCGGCGACGGGCTCGACTATCAGCAACGTATGCGCAGGGACTGGGCCTGACAGGCGCCGATGCGATACCTGCTCGATTCGGTCATCGTCATCGACCATTTCAACGGTATCGAGGAGGCGACCGATTTTCTTGCAGCCAATGGCGTCGAATGTTCGATTTCCGTCATCGCCCGTGCGGAAACCCTGGCCGGATTCGATACCGATACGGAACATCTGGCCAGGGAGTTGCTCGACGCCTTTGTAACTTTTCCAATCACCGTCGACGTCGCCGATGCGGCGGCACGATTGCGGCGTACACAGCGCTGGAAGCTGCCCGATGCGATTCAGGCCGCGATTGCCCTCAAGGAAGGATTGACGCTGGTCACTCGCAATACCCGGGATTTCAAGCCCGGCGAACCAGTTCCCGTGGAAATCCCATACCTGGTATAGCCGCGGCAAGACACTTACATGGCCAGACCTTGCCAATGGCGAAAAGGGCCTTGGCATTTCGAGCGGCCGGAGTCAGCCCATCCAAGGTATTGTGAGTTGTCCACTTATAGACTAATATTTCAATTTTATTCATAAAAGGACAGAGCCATGGTTGCACAACCGCATCTGGCAACGGCCCTGGACCGCAAGGGTTTGTCCGGCCCTGCCCTGCGCACGTTTTTTCGAATCGCCGGACTCTGGGGCCTCTCGGTCGACGAACAGATGACCCTTCTCGGACTCAGCGCCCGATCGACCTTCTTCAAGTGGAAGAAGGACCCCGATGTCGTTCTGCCGAAGGATACGCTGGAGCGCATTTCCTACGTCATGGGCATCTACAAGGCTCTTCAGATCCTGCTGCCCGACGAAGAAGCAGCCGATGAATGGGTGAAGCAACCAAATCTCGCACCTCCATTCAGTGGGAGGTCGGCGCTCGACCGGATGATGTCCGGCCAAGTCGTGGATCTGTACCTCGTTCGGCAATACCTCGACGCAGAGCGCGGCGGCTGGGCATGAGGCCACCGGCTGCCCGCATTGCCTGGAAGCCGTCCCGGCGCATTATTCCCAGCCGCTTCCCGCCGATTCAGCTCTTCGAGCGGGTGACGGAGCCGCAAGACCTTGAAGCAATCTTCGCGTTGGACGCGCTCACCAATCCCAGGCTGCGTAACGAGGCCGGCAACATCCAACTCGTGCCGCCCGAAGACCGCATCAGCGGGCCAGGCGCCAGCGTCATCATGGCGGCGTTCACCCATCTGAACCCGAACGGCAGCCGGTTCTCCCACGGCAGCTACGGAGTGTTCTATGCCGCAAACGACCTCGACACAGCTATTGCCGAGACCCGGCATCACCGCGAACGGTTCATGCGCGCCACCGGGCAGCGGCGCATGGAACTGGATATGAGGGTCTACCTGGTCGACCTTGAGGGCGAACTGCATGACCTGCGCGGCCAGAGAGCCGCACCGCCACTCGTCTACCACACCGACAACTACTCGGCGGGCCAGCACCTGGGGAGAATACTGCGCGAAGCCGGCTCGAACGGCATCGCCTATGACAGCGTTCGCCGGGTCGGAGGCGAATGCGCCGCCGTATTCCGGCCGCCCCTTCTCTCGAACGTCCGGCAAGAGCGGCATCTATGCTACCTGTGGGATGGCCGGCAAATCGCCACCGTCTACGAGAAGCGGGAACTCGAGAGCGATGGGTTGTCCTGAAAGCGATCACGGCAACCAGCACTACGAGAACCAGGAACAGTACGGCCATGATTGCAAATGCCCAAAGCAGGGCCTCGTCCGTGAGCTTCATGGCCGCTATCGTCCCGATCACGCCCTCTATCACCAGCAGAGCAAGTGCAAAGAACGCAAGCGGGTTGCGGACGGCTGCGAATAGCGAAGCCCAATTTTCCTTTGCCATCGAAACAACTTGCTTTGGAAATCAGGATAAATGGGGTCAGAGGATGAATGGGGTCAGGGTAAAATTACCCGGGCAATTTTACCCTGACCCCATTTATCTGCATGACTCGGCATGTTGTTGCACGCTTCCTGTCAGCGGCCCTGCTTGTAACGGCGCCACTGACCCTTGGTTCCGATCGACCGCCATGCACGGTCGAGGGCGCCTGTTCCGAAGATTCCGCCATGCCCGGTTCAGCCAACGACTCAGCTTCCCCATATACCCTCGAGGCCATACGGGGTGAACAGGTCTTTTCCGAACGCTGCGCCGAATGCCACAGTTCCTCGGTAATAGAACCGTCGGTCGCCGGCCTTGCCCGGCTTGAACCGCACTACATCTACCGGACGCTCTGGTCCGGAATCATGCGGGAGGCCGCGGTCGGACTGAACGATGCCGAACGCTGGGCGGTCGCGCAGTATCTCGGCAACCTGGCGCCGGAGAAGCCTTCGGCGGAAGTCTCGAATTTTTGCGACGCGCAAGCGCCGACGGCTCATGGCGTTAGCGGCTCCTGGAGCGCCTGGGCGCCTGACAAACGCAACAACCGGCATCTGGCCGATTCCAGCCTGACGCTTACCCAGGTCGCACGGGCGAAATTGAAATGGGCATTCGTCATCCCCGATACCGGTTCGACCACCAACGCCGGCAACCAGCCGACGGTTCACGATGGGCGCCTGTATATCGGCAGCAGGAGCGGATTCGTCTTTTCGCTGGATGCCCGAAGCGGTTGCATCCACTGGCGCTACCGACCCGTCGCGGGTGTGCGCTCTGCAATTTCGATAGACGATGGCAAGGCGATCTTCGCCGACTACGAAAACTACGTTTACGCTCTGGAGGCCGGCACGGGCAACCTGCTCTGGCGGAACAAGGCCGACGAACAGCCCTCCGCCCGGGTGAACGGCAGCGTCACCGTGCACGGCGGCAGGGTCTTTGTTCCCGTCTCCACCAACCAGGGGTTCGTGAACGCCCTCGATCCCAGGCTGCCCTGCTGCACCTTTCAGGGAACGGTAGCCGCCTTCGATATTCATTCGGGAAGCCGGTTGTGGCAAACGCAAATTGTCGACGCGCCGCTACGGGAACTCGGCCGCTCGTCCGCGGGGACCATGCGCTACGGCCCGTCCGGCGGCAGCGTCTGGTCGGTACCGACCGTCGATGCCCGGCGCGGCCTCCTCTACGTCGGCACGAGCAATCAGAAGACGGGGCCTCCCATACCCGAGTCGGACGCGGTGGTCGCACTGGATCTTCGCACCGGCATCAAGACGTGGGTAAGGAGCTTTGCCCCCCGGCGATTCGGCGGGATCGACATCTGGAACGGGGGTTGCGTGGGCGTCTTCGCCGACCCCGAGGAGGAATGTCCGCCCGAGAACGACTCTCTCGAGGGAGACCGGGACATCGGCAGCCCCATCGTCCTGCAAACCCGCAAGGACGGTCGCGAAATTTTGCTGGCCGCGTCCAAGGACGGGATGCTCCACGCCCTGGATCCGGACCGGGACGGAGAGGTGATCTGGGAAACCCGCGTCGGCAGGATCATACACATACGGGGCCCTTCCTTCGGCGGCGTGGAACACGGCATCGCCGCTGACGGTGAGCGGGCATACGTACCGATTGCCGACATCGACGTGATGGAGAACACCGCTGCCGGGGCGCTCGTCGCGGTCGATCTCGTCTCGGGCGAAATCACCTGGCGTGCGGACGCAACGGGCGCCTGGTGCCTCGGCAAGCCGGGTCGGTGCTACACATCCATGACCTCGCCGCCGACGATAGCGGGCGAGGTCGTATTCGCCGGCGCGAACGACGGTGTACTGCGCGCCTACGACAGGAATACCGGCAAGATCGCATGGTCGTTCGATACGGCGATCGGGGTAGAAGGCGTGAACGGATTGTCCGGAGCGGGCGGATCGATATCGCGAGGCGGGACGGCCCTTGTCGATGGCATGTTCTTCCAGTCCTCCGGCTACGGCCAGGGGCTGGGCATGCCCGGCAACGTCGTCTTCGCGTTCGAATATCCGGAAGACTGAACCCCGCAGCCCGAACAAATGGGGTCAGAGTAAAAATTGTTCGAACGCCTCGACGGGGAACTGAATGCTCGCCAGCGAAAGGCACTGATGCGCATGTTTCGCGAGGAGCCGGTGGGATTCAAGGGCGGACTGAGCGCAGGCAATTATCAGACAATCACCGATGCGGCGCCGGCCACCGCTACCCGCGATCTGGCGGACCTCGTGGAGAAGGGTGCGCTACGAAAGACAGGCCGGGGGAAATACACCCGCTATTGGCTCAATGTCTCGGAACTGGATGAGGTGCGCAGCAACCCGGACGAGTCGAATGCCGGGCCATCGGCCGGGCCAACGTAGGCAAGAAGTGGTTTTTTGAAAAGTCGCAAGCTCGCCGGCGCATCAGTCAAGCAGCCGGCCCTGGAGCTTGCGACGGGCGTATTCCTTGGCTTCGGCAACATATCCATCGTGCAGGCGGGCTTCGTGATCGCCGGAGATCTGTTGCGCGGATGCGTCTGTATACATCGGTGCGGGGTTGGCAAACAGGGCCCAATCGACAATTTGGTCCCGCAATTCCGCCAGTACATGTCGAAAACGATCGTCTCCGTACAGGTTCGTCATCTCGTAAGGATCTTTGTCGAATTCGAACAACAGCGTCCGGGATCCCTGTCGGTCGAGCAATAGCTTGTGGTCCCGGGTCCGGGCCATAAAGCTCGTGAGGCCTCCGCCCTTCCCCAGCACCTTGGCGAATTCACCTGACATGACCGAGCGTTGATTCGCTTCCCAACGCTCGGCGAAGACGGTCTTGCGATCGGCCGCCGGTGCAGCCAGGTTGAGCCCCGGCAGGTTGACGGGCATCAGCGGATTGACCGGATACTCGGCGGAACAGGCCGCCAGGATGCTGGCCGTCACATCCAGGCTGGTCACCTGACCGAGGTGTGTCTCCCCGCGACGGGCGCCGCCGGGAAACTTGATGGCCAGCGGCACTCTCACGATCGGGTCGTATAGGGGTCCATCCTTCAACAGCAGGTGGTGGTACCCCAGGTACTCTCCATGGTCGGCTGTATAGACGATCATCGTATTCTCGTACATGCCCCTCGCCTTGAGCAGAGCCACGATACGACCCACCTGATGATCGATCTGCGAGATCAATGCGAAATAGTACGCCATGATCTTGCGGAGCCGGCGTTCGCTCAGTCGTTCCGCCGGGAAGTACCCGGAGGAAAGCGCCAGGTCACGAGCGAGCGGCGCGTCCGTCCACCCCCCGGGCAGTTGCAGTGCTGCCGGGTCATACCGGTGTGCCCATTTCGCGGGCGGATCGAACGGGTGGTGCGGCTTGATGAAGCCGACCATCAGCAGGTGCCTGTTCCCGGGTCTCCAGGCGGCTATCTCGGCAAGCGCCTGTTCGGCGATCCAGGTGGTGGAGTGCTGTTCTTCATCCAGTTCGGAAACCTGTGCCCCAAGACTTTCCCAATAGTCGGCCGGGGCGCGACGTCGGAACTCAGGGATCTGATCGATGGCGTCCAGGCCGTCGATCAAGTCGTTGTCCATCAACCAGGCATGGTAGTCGTCGACGTAGCGCCCGCTGCCATCCTGTTCCGCCAATTTCATCCTTGAAAACCCGACGTCCAGGTAGGTGGGTGTGAAATGCATCTTGCCCACCGCGGCCGTGTCATAGCCCCGGTTGCGCAGAATACGAGGAAACGTGGAAATTCCCGGTGGCAGTGTCGATCGATTGCCCCGGCCGCCGTGCTGATGTACGTACAGACCGGTCAACAGGGAATAGCGTGACGGGGTGCAAACATTCGAGCAGCAATAGCTGTTCGGATACCAGACACCATCGGCTGCAATCGAATCGATGTGAGGCGTATCGACATCCGCATGTCCAGCGACTCCGAGACAGTCGTAACGATGTTGGTCGCTATGGATCAACAGAACGTTTGGCGCGTCTTTCGCCCGGGTTGACCGGGGGCGACCGTCCCGCTCGATTGGACCCGCAGCCGGTGAACGGTACGCATAGGTACTTCCGATGGATACGCCGACATAGTTCAGGAAATCGCGGCGGCTGATATTTACGGACACGACTCGCCTTATTGCCGGCTTGCTGCGATGGATAGCAATCGATCGTCAATCCTATCTACTTCAGCCCCGCCGGGCGACCTCAGCCGATGGCGGCGGTCGCCCCGACGTTTCCCGGGAAGTGCTCTGGCTGCGCAACACGGACCGGCGCGAAGTGGATTTCGTGGTTCTGCAGGACGGCCGGCCGCAGTTCGCCGTCGAGTGCAAAGCCGGGGTGATTCAGTCAGCATCGCTCATGCCGTTACGTGCGGAGTCGAGGACAATATCCTGCGCCAGTCGTCTGACAGCGGCCTCAGCTCCTTCTCTTGCACCCATACCTGTCCTCCCGCCCGGTGTACTTGGCCGTAAGCCCAGCGTGCGATCTGACAAGTCGCAGGCAAGTCGTGCAGGACTTTACGCTCATCGAAACCTTCCTCCAGTTCTTCCCTGCGGGTACGATTGCGCTCGGTCCATCGTTCGAGGTGCTCCTCTGCCGCGAGCAGGTCCGACTTTCTCGAGTTACACCCCTGGTGAGCCAAGACGAAGTTATGGCCGAGATCCAGCGCGTATCGTCGCCAAGGAATGAAGTGGTCGACATCCCCACCCGACTTTATGCCTCGGTCGCAATAGAAGCAGCGGCCCCGCTGCACTTCCCTGAGCAGTGGACCGTACGTGGCCAGCGAACCGCGTCGAGCGCCGAAGAGGAACGACCGTAGATCGACGACCTGGCCCAGCAGCCGCGGATTGCGTCGCTGGACGAAGTGAGACCACGCTCCCTCGATCATGTCGATTACCATCGGATAGAAAGCCCGGAAGCAATAGGCCACGCCCGCCTCGAGCCGAACCACCCGACCGGAATCGACGTTCTCGTACAGAAAGTCCAAGCGTTCGGACCCGACAGTCTGCAACTTCCAAAGCGGCATCTCCTTTACCGTCCGCTCGACCGTGCGCCTCACTTGGCGCCAGTCCGCGCGACTCCTCTCGAGTTTGGCCAGAGAACCTTCATAGCAGTCGTAGTGCTCGGCTAGTTCGCGCACAATCGCTGCCTGTCGGCCCGTGTTCTGGCTCAGGACCCGCTCTTCATCACCTGCGACGAACGGTACGACCTGGGGCCAGTACAGCCGCACGAACTGTTCCGCGATGTCGGATGTGGATAGCTCCAGTTCAGCCCCACTGTCCTCACCCTTGACGAGGCAAAGGTCAGCGATGCCATGGAGCAGCGCGAACTTGTAACTGGAGGTGAAGCTGCCCTCGTCCAAAAGACGCTGGAGCGAACGGAGGAATGCGAGCTGCCCTTCGGCAGTAGGCGGATTTGGCGCGTTCATTGGTCCCAATAAGCTGCGTGCTCGGGCAGGACCCAGCGAATGCCGCCTCTCGGATCAGCCACGTCCCCATCGAATCGGGGGATGACGTGCATGTGCGCATGTTCCACGGTCTGACCAGCCGCCCTCCCGTCGTTGAGCCCCACATTGAAGCCGTCGGGATTGAACCGTGACTGAAGCTCATCCCTCACCCTGGCCACGAGACGCCATATGTCCGCCTGGATCTCGGCACTCTGGGCGAATAACGTCTCCGAGTGGACCTTGGGGATCACGAGCGTGTGGCCGCGACTCACAGGGTACCGGTCCCCAATGGCCACAGCATGTCGCGACTCGGCCACAACGGATTCCTCGGGTATGTCGCAGAATGGGCAGTCGGCCTGTCGGGCAGTACCACGCGGTGAACTAGCCCGCATATCTCACCAAGCCGCTTGTTGAGTCACTGAATGTCATTGCGTTTCAATCAGGTACCTTCGCTTTTTGGAGATTCTGCCCGGCACAGACTGCGCTGACCGCGCCCTCGCTGGTCTTTATGCCCGCGTGCGCGCACATGCTCGCTCCACCATAGGCGGGGCTATGCTTTAAGCTCGCGAGCACGCGCACGGAGCCCTCGGCCGGGGAGCACGAGGGGCTTGCCCCTCGCATGTGGACCGGAAAATCCTGCGCGATCATCGCGGCCCTTGGTGAGATATGCGGGCTAGCGGCAGCCTCCCGGATCTCTCGAGGCCACCAGATTCTTCCCTCGAAAACGTACGTGTCGTCTCGGGATTCGGTGAGAGTGGAGATTTCGTCCAAGTGGCGGCTCATGACTACGGCTGATACCGCTGCGTCGAAGGCGTCCTCGGAGGAAGCGGCCTTGAATGCGAGTGTGTCATCAATCTCGGGACAACGCTCAGTCAGGTACGCCTCTCGCTCGTCAAAATCCGCCTTCTTCAGCGGGCCAGTGATCAGCCGTGGATAGATCTCGATCACCAGGGGAGTTTGGGCTTCGCGAAAGGGCCAGATCGAGAAGCCCTCTCCTCGGAGTGTCGCCAAGTGAGGCATTCCTCGGATCGAGCCCGTCCCAACTGCACCCGCACCGCCGATCTGGAAGACGCTCTTGGGATTCGAACCTTTAGCTTCCGACGCTCGCTGTTCCGTGACCCGGAAATACTCGGGCAGGTTCGGTTTGCCCTTTCCAGGCCTTGCCAATAAAAACACTGGAAAACCAAAAACGCCGGAGGTTGCGATGCGCGAAAAACGCACCACGCAGATCAGTCTATTCGAACCCGAACCTATTGACCACCCGGTCGCCGACGATCTCGATTCCGCGTCGGCTTGGCTGGATGCCCACCCCGAACTGTTCGAGGCGATCGGCGCCGACCTCGATGGCGGGGCCGGATCGCAACGAGGCCGCCACGGACTGACCCGCGAGACGCTGCGGCGCTGTGCGGCGCTGTTGCATCTGCGCCAGACCCGTTATCGGGACTTGGCCTTCACCCGCCAAGACTGGTCAGGGTTCTGTCCGGGCCATCAGGACGGCCACGCGACCCGCCGCCGTGTCCGGCGGGTACTGGATGACGACGTCCTGCCGGCCGTCCCGGTCGAGATCGGCGAGCATGGCGTAGCGCTCGTCGACGGGCGGCTCGACCGCCATGTGGACGGGATCGGCGGCCAACAAGTCCGGTCCCGGCACGCCCAGGAACACCGACAGGCGGTCCCAGCGTTCGCCCGTCAGCAGGTCCGCGCGGCCGTCGCCGTTCACGTCGCCGATCAGCGCGGTGGGGAAGAGCACGCCCCGGCGGTCGAGCGGTGCGAAGGGCGTGCGTACGCGGCGTACCGCATCGGGTTCGTCGGCGTAGGACCCGTCGCGCTGGCGGTAGAGCGCCAGGTCCATGGTGACCGACTTGCCGACCATCGCGCGCGTCATGCCGCCGAGCCCGGTGTCCACGGACGCCATCCCGATGTCCGTCGCGCCGTCGCCGTCCGCGTCGAGATAGCGCTGCGTCGCGTACCCCGACCCCATGCCGACCGCCGGCCCGGGCGTCTCCAGCGTCGCATCGGGAGTCGGCTCGAACGCCGTCCCACCCGGCGCCGGTCGCCCGAAGTGGACGGCGAAGCGGCCGCGCGCGCTGAAGACACGCCGGCCGGCCACCGACAGGGTGACGAGGTCGGCCACGCCGTCGGCGTTCAGGTCGCGGAAGCCGTGCAGTACCGTGTACTCGAAGCGGCCGTCGAGGCCGAACAGCAGCGACGGCACGCCGACGTCCCCGAACTGGAAGCCAAACGCGTACGCACCGTCGAAGTCGAACGGCACGTCGATCACGAAGCTCTCCGGGGTGGCGTCGAAGCCGCCGGCGGAGTTCTGCCGGTGCAGGTCGAAACGGTCGCCGTTCCAGAACACGAGGTCGGGGCGCCCGTCCCGGTCGTAGTCCATACGGTGCACCCGGCCCAGGTACCACGGGACGTTCTCCGCCGTGATGCCGCCGTCCCCGTAGGTGCGCGGGTCGCCGTACGCCCTCGCGTCCAGGAACGGCTCCGCGGGACCGAGCTGGACCGCGGCCGCGAACGTACCGTCCGGCGACTGCGTCGCTATCCAGAAGCCGTCGGCGTCGGGCACGACGAGGTCGTCGCGGCCGTCGCCGTCAAGGTCGCGCGTCACGTCCACGCGCGGCAGTGCGCCGTCGCCTTCCGGAGTGCGATAGTCGGTCGCCACGGGCACGAGGCAGCACTCGGTCGCGGCGTCCGCGTCGAACAGGCTCAGACCGCCGCGGCGGTAGAGGACCGGATAGTCCCGCCCGCCCACGTCCGCGACATCGACGAACAGCACGCCGTGGCCGAGCGCCGTCCGGACCACCACGCGCCACTCGCCGGCCTCGAGCCGGTGGATCGTCAGTCCCGTGTCTCCGCCTGCCGGTCCGTCGATCACGGCAAGCTCGGCGTGCCCCGGGGCGGTGAACGACCCCGGCAGCACCGTCTGGTACGGAGCCGCGCCCGTCTCGATCTCATGGATCTCGAAGAGCCCGGCCGCCGGCGGCGCAGCCGCCCACGCGGAGCCACAGGTGAGGATCCAGAACGCGGGCCAGGCAGGCACGCTGCGCAGGTTCATGCCGATCTCCCTCCAGGAAGCACGTGACGCCCGCCAGCGTCGTAGGACGGACTATAATTTGCAACTCCAATCGACAAAGTATCAGAATTTCGACACTTTGGTACCGTATAGAGATACTTCATGATCCAATCGAAACGTATCGTCGAGGCACTGAAGCACGCGCTCAAGGCCCGCGGGTGTCCTACGCGCAAGTCGGAGTCGGCCATGGCCGGCGCCATACCCAGGTAGTGGGCATGGTCGGTCACTGCCTGAAAGTCGAGGGGCTCGTTCAAGTTCACGTCGAAGCCCGCAGGGTGGCGTAGCGTCTCGCCGCGGGCGAACCGGTAAGCGTCATCCGGATCGGCCCGAACGCCATAGATGAAAGCGTCAAACGAGTAGAGGGTATGAACGTGCAGATCGCCGAAGCAGGCAGCTCGATCGGGATGTGGCTCGACGACAGCGGAAGTTCTGGACGGCTTCGCATTCGATGCCTCGTCCGGATCGGCGTAACCTGCGAGCAACAGGCAGGAAAACAGGGCGGTTGTCAGTGGGATGCGGTTCGTTGCCTGGCAGCCCCATGGGCTCAGGGGATCGGACTGGCATTGATGATTCCGTGCATGGCCATTGCGCCTTGGGGTATTGGCTTGATCGCCGAGGACCACTCCATGAGGCTATGGAAGTCCATCAGACCGATGCGTCGGCGGTGGATCTGGGCTACGTTGCTGATCTTTGCCTGCTCGATCCCAACGGTGATCCCACATCTTGTCTTGATCGAAACGGCTTACGGCACGTCCCCTTTCGTTTTGGAAACACTATTGCTGTTGGACTCCGTGTTGGTGGGTTTCATTGCATTGATCCTGGGCTCGTCGTTATGGGTCATCTACCGCATGCGCGTGCTCGACGCATTGACCTGATTGTCGAGACTCAGTCGTGCGGGCCACCTGACGACCGCAATCAGCGGCGGGCGGCGAAGCCGACCTGCGTGATTAGCCTGGAATCCTTGAGCGGGCGTAATGTTTACAGCCGTCGCTACGCCTCTCGAGTACCTCGAAGGCACCGCCAAACAACCAAGAGTTGGTTTGCGGGTAGAACTCCATGAAGGAGAGCACATGCGGCCTAGTCCAGTCGTTCTTTCTGCCTCGCCACTCGTTCCAACCGATCCAGTTTTTGCGATGGCCCACGAACTCGTCAAGCGGGTTGACGCCGTCGCGGTTCCTGCACGCCAAGTGGAGCTTGTATTGCTCTGGCGCAGAAATCGCCAGTATGTCGTTCAGAAGGATATCCATCGAATCAGGCTAATGACAAAGCTCAACGGCGGACAAGCCGCGAAGCGGGTTGACCGTCGGCTGAAGCGCCTTGCTAGCTTGCTGCTTTTCGCTCCAGACGCTTCGGTTCGCGGTGTACGACCTTGCGCCCAGACACACTCTCCAACTCTCTCAGAGCCCTACACATACGCTGCATGTCGTTACCATGCTTGGCGGCGAACTCCCGCCCATGCGCTCTCATTTCTTCGACGATTGGATCACTACGCATCATCTTCACCGATTAGTTCTTCAGGCGAGCACAGCACTGGGCAAACCAGACCAAAATTGGAGACCGCGTTGACCACGATAGTGCGCGTACTGGCGTTGTTGATATGTTTGAAGTTCCAGGTAATAAGGTAATCAATCCCCTGGGTCGCGGCGATTGCAATATGCAATGCATCGCGGGCGCTATTTGCTGGAACAGCATTTGATGCCAGTAGCGCAAACGCCAATGACTCGGCCTCCGCTACAACCGCAACGCTCGGGATGTCGACAATCACCCGGAGGCGCTCTTCCGCCGCCGCAGCGTCGCCAGCCGAGATTTCCTCCACCACCAATGGTGATACATAGACATCGTACCGCAAACGGCGGTCGTCCCACCACTCGGCCGTGGCTGCTTGGTGGCCGGCAATGACAAGATCGCGACTCGGCCGGGCCGTGAGATAGCTGATGACCGAGGATTCGATGTAAACCGACTTATTCATCCCTCTAAGTGTATCCCACGCACTCGGCTCTGCGAGCTAACCACCAAGCCCAGCCGCGGACAAGCCGCGAAGCGGGTTGGGTGTCGGCTGAAGCGCCGTGTTATGCCACGCTGGCCTTGACACCCTTCGGTGGGCGAATGAACGGCTTTTGCCCACTCGCCTTCTGCTGCCGCCTCAATCGAACCGCAGCGGCTCCTGCATCGGTTGCCGCAATGGCTCCGGATCGGCAGCAGCCGTGGTCGCCACGGGAATGTTGCGCACCCACTCCTCCGTGGCGCGGGCGGTGACGATGATTTGCTCTATCTCCGCGGTAAACGACGATCTTCTTTGTGCAAGCGCTCTTGCAAAGGTCAGACGCCTGCATTGACCCACGAGTTTCGTGTAGCACGGATTCCGCATATCCTCTGTCCGTCATGAATCCAAGGACTCTATCCATGAATCTAACCGTCACGGTTGAGGATGAGGTTCTCCGATCCGCTCGCATTCGCGCGCTTGAGGAAAACACATCCGTGAATGCGGTGCTGCGCGACTACCTCACCGCCTACGCCGGCTTGGCTTCCGGCAAGCGCGGCGCCGCCGACCGTCTTCTCCATCTCTCGCGGAATTCCCCGGCCGGCAGCGCCGAATCCGGCCGGATCGCATGATGAAAGCCCGTCACGCACGGCAGGTCATTGCCATCTGCGGGAGCCTGCTTTCATGGGCGCTCCCCGTAACCTTCGACCCGGCCCCGGCGGCGTATGCGTCGGAACCGAATGGTTCCGGTTCCGACGCACTCGCCTGGCATCGCACGCTCAAGCTTGTCGGCGACGCATTTCCGGACGTGCCCACAATGACGACTCGGGAACTATCCTCGAGTCCGCCGGCGGATATCCTGCTTCTCGATGCCCGAACGTCCGAAGAATTCAACGTCAGCCACATCAAGGGGGCGGTGCGTGCCCGCGACGTCCGCTCGGCCCTGGCCGCAATCGCAGCCCAGCCTGAGAAATCGACCGTCGTCGTCTACTGCTCGGTGGGCTATCGTTCCTCGCGGCTTGCCGAGCGCTTGCGTGAGCGCGGGGTCGCCAACATCTACAACCTGGAAGGCTCGCTGTTTCAGTGGGCGAACGAGGAACGGCCCCTGTATCGCGGACAGGAGCGCGTCCGGCAGGTGCATCCCTTCGATGAGGATTGGGGGCAACTGCTCGACGAGCGGTACTGGCCGGACTGAATCGAGGCAACTCCAATCCGCTCGGCGGATTGATTACCCGGCAAACCTCGTTTAGGCTGCGCCCCGTTTTCGGCGCCGAGCCCTGGGCCGTGCACCCGGCCCAGGCCCGATGATTGGAAAACGATGCCGATAGCGCCCGTGGCGGGCATGGATTCGGCGAACGGGTTCGATACTTGCGATGAACATGCGGCAAATCACAAGGTGGCGTTGGCGACCTTGAACTGAAACGACGCCGGGCCCTGATGGCAGGGCCGGCAAGCGCCGCGTTTCCCCCTCACCTGCCAGCGTGGAATTGCGCGGTCACTCCGTTCCGCAAGAGACGAACCCATGCACGCCAACGATGACTTTGCCCGGCTGGCCGCCGCGGGATACAACCGGGTTCCCGTTGTATTCGAAACCCTCGCCGACCTCGACACCCCCTTGTCGGTCTATCTGAAGATTGCCCGGGGGCCGTACTCCTATCTGCTGGAATCCGCCCAGGGCGGCGAGCGCTGGGGCCGCTACTCGATTATCGGCCTGCCCTGCCGGACGGTGCTGAAGGTTACGGGCCACCGGGTCACCGTCACGTCCAACGGAACCCCCGACGAAGACATTGAGGCGGAAGACCCGCTGGCGTTCATCGAGGAATTCCAGGCCCGCTACCGGGTGGCTCCGTCACCGGACCTGCCCCGCTTCTACGGCGGCCTGGTCGGATATTTCGGCTACGACTGCGTCCGTTACGTCGAGCAGCGGCTCCGGCACAGCACGCCGCCGGATCCGCTCGGCACCCCGGATGCGGTGCTCATGGTCTCCGAGGAGGTCATCGTCTTCGACAATCTCAGGGGCCGCATGCAGTTGATCCGCCTCGTCGACCCCGCCGAACCCGGCATCCGCGAGAAAACGGTGGAGCGGCTGCGGGAACGGGCTCATGCTCTGGCCGCTACGGCGGCACCTGTTGCAGCTGCGGTTTCCCGGGCATCCGGTGGCCGTGCGCATACCGTCGAGGAGAGCGATTTCGTATCCGAGTTCGGCGAGGAGGCGTTCAAGGCCGGCGTGGATCGAATCCGCGAGTACACCCGGGCCGGCGATGTCATGCAGGTCGTGCTCGCGCAGCGGATGTCGATTCCCTTCGCCGCGGACCCGATCGACCTGTACCGGGCGCTGCGCAGCCTGAACCCCTCCCCCTACATGTACTTCATGGATCTGCGCGACTTCCAGATCGTCAGTTCGTCGCCGGAAATCCTCGCCCGCCTCGAAGACGGCATCGCCTTCAACCGCCCCCTGGCCGGAACCCGCCGCCGCGGCCACACGCCGGAGGAAGACCTGGCCATGGAGCGCGAACTGCTCTCCGACCCCAAGGAGACCGCCGAGCACCTGATGCTCATCGATCTCGGGCGCAACGATATCGGCCGGGTGTGCGAGATCGGCTCCGTCGAGGTCACCGAACAGTTCGCCATCGAGCGCTACTCCCACGTCATGCACATCGCGAGCCATGTCGTCGGCAAGCTGCAAGCGGACAAGACCGCCATGGACCTGCTGCGGGCGACGCTGCCGGTCGGCACCCTGTCCGGCGCCCCCAAGATCCGCGCCATGGAGATCATCGACGAACTGGAGCCCGTCAAGCGCGGCATCTACGGCGGCGCCGTCGGGTACCTCGCCTGGAGCGGCAACATGGACACGGCCATCGCCATCCGCACGGCGGTGATCAAGAACGGCTCGCTCTACATCGAGGCGGGCGGCGGCATCGTCGCCGATTCGATCCCCCGGCTCGAATGGAAAGAGAGCATGAACAAGGGCCGGGCCATCTTCCGCGCCGCCGCCATGGCCGCGTCCGGGTTCGCGACACTGGAGTAACGACGATGCTGCTGATGATCGACAACTACGACTCCTTCACCTACAACGTCGTGCAGTACCTGGGCGAGCTGGGCGCCGATGTCGCCGTGTACCGCAACGACGAACTCACCCTGGAAGAGATCGCGGCACTGCAACCGGACAAGATCGTCATCTCGCCCGGACCCTGTACGCCGGACGAGGCGGGCATCTCCGTGGATGTAGTGCGCGCCTTCGGGCCGACGACGCCGCTCCTCGGAATCTGCCTGGGGCACCAGAGCGTCGGGCAGGCATTCGGCGGCGAGGTCGTCCGCGCCCGAGAGGTCATGCACGGCAAGACCTCCATGATTCACCACGCCGGCGACGGCCTGTTCTCGCGCCTCCCCGACCCGCTGGAAGCGACCCGCTATCACTCCCTGATCGTCGCCCGGGAGACGCTGCCCGACTGCCTGGAAGTCACCGCCTGGACACAACGCGACGGGAACTTCGACGAGATCATGGGACTGCGCCATCGCGAATACCCGATCGAAGGGGTACAGTTTCACCCGGAATCGATATTCACGAAGACCGGACACGACCTGTTGCGGAATTTCCTGGAGGGGCCACATGAACGCCGGCGCGGGCCGATGCCCGAATCGAGACGGTAGCGACGAGACATCAGGAGGCAGCGCGCCCCGGCTGGCAACCCGTGGTAAAAGTCCCGCGTCGCACCGAGACCGGCGAGGCGACCGCGGGCGAGACGCCCGGCTGGCAAGGCAAGAGGAGGGAAAATATCGGGCATATTTGACCGACGAGCAACGCAGTCAGCCGGGACGCATCGTCGGTCGGGAGCCTTCAGCCGGGGAGCGCGAGGGGTGCACCCCTCGCATGAATATGCAGCGGGACTTTTTCCATGGGCTGCCAGGCAGTTTCAACCGGCCTGGCCGTCGTAGCGGCGACGGGCGCTCTAACACGGGGAACACAAGTCATGCGCATTGAAGACGCCCTGGGGCGCCTGTTTGACGGCAGGAGCCTGAGCCAGGCGGAGACCGGCGCGGTGTTTCATCGGGTCATGTCCGGAGAGGCAACGCCCGCGCAGATCGGCGGCCTCCTCGCCGCGCTACGCGTCAAGGGAGAAACCGCGGCGGAAGTGGCCGGCGCCGCCCGGACCATGCGCGAGTTCGCCACCAGGGTGGAGGTGGATGTCCCCAACCTGATCGACACCTGCGGCACCGGCGGCAGCGGCGTCAAGCTCTTCAATATCTCGACGGCCGCCGCCTTCGCCGCCGCGGCGGCCGGCGCCCACGTCGCCAAGCACGGCAACCGCAAGATGACGAGCTTCAGCGGCAGCGCCGACGTACTCGAGGCCGCCGGCGCCAATATCGGCATCACCCCCGCCCAGGTCGCCCATTGCATCAGCGAGGTCGGCGTCGGGTTCATGTTCGCACAGGCGCACCACGGCGCGACCCGGCACGCCGCGCCCGTGCGCCGGGAACTGGGTGCGCCCACCCTCATGAACGTGTTGGGGCCGTTGACGAACCCCGCCGGCGCCCGGCGGCAGGTGATGGGTGTATTCAGCGCCCGCTGGCAGCGCACCCTCGCCGAGGTGGCGAAGCTGCTCGGCAGCGAACACGTACTCGTGGTGCACAGCAGCGGGCTCGACGAAATCACCCTGGACGGCCCGACACGCGTCTGCGAGCTGCGCGCCGGGGAGATCGGCGAATACGAGATCGTGCCGGAAGACTTCGGCATCGCGAGCCGGAGCGTGGAGGAACTCCGCGCCGATTCGGTTGAGGCGAGTCTCGCTCTCTTCCAGGCGGCGCTGACCCGGCCCGACTCCGCCGCGGCGGATGTGGTGGCCCTGAACGCCGGCGCCGGGATCTACGCCGCCGGCCTCGCCACCAGTTTCGCCAACGGCGTGACCATGGCTCAGGACGCCATCGCCGCCGGGCTCGCCAGGGAGCGCCTCGACGAGTTCGTGCGCATCACCAGCCTCATGGGCGAGTCCTGAGGCGGCAGGCTACGCCGGACGGTCTGGAATCATGGCCACCGTGCTGGACGAAATCCTGGCGCACAAGCGCGAGGAGGTAGACCACCGCAAACGCCTTCGCCCGCTGGCCGCCGTGCGCGACAGCGCGGAACGGCAACCCGCGCCCCGTGGTTTCCTCAACGCCCTCACGCAGAGAGCCGAAGCCGGCGAAGCCGCCGTGATCGCGGAAATCAAGAAGGCGTCGCCCAGCAAGGGCGTCATGCGTGCCGACTTCGACCCGCCCGCCATCGCACTGAGCTACGCAGCCGCCGGCGCCGCCTGCCTGTCGGTGCTGACGGACGAGAAGTACTTCCAGGGCGGCGATGCCCACCTGCAAGCCGCGCGAAGTGCGGTTGCGCTGCCGGTGCTGCGCAAGGACTTCATCATCGACGATTACCAGGTATACGAGACGCGGGCCCTGGGAGCCGATTGCATTCTGCTGATCGTGAGCGCGCTGCCTGTCGGGCAACTCGGGTCATTGGCCGAACTGGCCGTCGGCCTCGGGCTCGATGTGCTGATCGAAGTGCACAACCGGCGGGAACTGGAGTCTGCGCTGTCGCTGGAACCGCTTCTTGTCGGCATCAACAACCGCAACCTGAAAACCTTCGAAACCAGCCTGAAGACGACCTTCGACCTGTTGCCCGCCATTCCGGACGGCGTAACGGTCGTCACGGAAAGCGGCATCCATCGGCGGAGCGATGTGCAGGCCATGCTCGACAGGGACCTGCGCGCGTTCCTGGTCGGTGAGGCATTCATGCGCGCAGCGGATCCGGGGGAAGCCTTGCGGGATTTGTTCCGCTGATCCTCCCACGGAACTACGCAAACAAGATCAACCGGAATTCAAACCCGGTAAGTCGTCTCCGTCATCACCCGCGAGAGCAGCGTCATCGCCTGCTTTACCGGCGCCGGAAACTCCTCCCCACCCATTTCCAGCGCGTCAGTGCCG
This sequence comes from Candidatus Azophilus sp., assembly GCA_965220425.1. GTDB lineage: Bacteria > Pseudomonadota > Gammaproteobacteria > Pseudomonadales > Azotimanducaceae > Azophilus. The sequence goes on from OZ244830.1 coordinate 4,420,210, forward strand.
TGCCGCGCCTCCTCCTCGTGCATGCGTTCGACGATGGCGCGGCTCCTGGCGTCCTGCTCCGGCAACGCATCGAGATGACGCTCGAGATGCTCGCAAACCTGGTCTTCCGTCGCCTCGACGAAACCCAGGCTCACCCGGTCGCCGATCAGCCCGGTGACCGCGCCCATTGCATAGGAGGCGGCGTAGAAGAGCGGGTTCAGCACGCTGGGGGCGCTGCCCAGTTCGCCGAGACGTTCCGCGCACCAGGCCAGGTGATCGGCCTCTTCGCCGGCGGCGCCGAGCAGGCGGTCGCGAACCTCCCGGTCCCGGGCCGTGAGCGCCTGGCCCTCGTAGAGCGCCTGGGCGCACACCTCGCCGGTGTGGTTGACGCGCATCAGCCCGGCGGCGTGGGCGCGCTCGGCGTCATCCATGGGCGCATCGTCGATCCGAGCGGCCGGGTTCTCCCGCTCCGCGGCGCGGGAGCCGGTCAACGTCTTGAGCGCCCGGTCGAAGCGCCGGATCGCGTCATCGAGCATGGTGTGAGCTTTCTCCGTCAGTTTCCAGGGGTTCCGGACGACACCGATCAGGGCCGGTCGTTCAGCGCGCACATCGCCGCATGTCGCGAAAATGGAAGCCCGAATCGTTGCGGATTCGGGCTTCCCGGCCTTGGTGGCGGAATTGGCAGACGCAGAGGAATGACAATCCTCCGGCTCCTGCAGGCGACCCCTGCATGCCTTCCGGGTTCGAGCCCCGGCCAAGGCACCAATCCCGCGGATCGGTCAACGGGGAAGGCCAGTCCCCGATGGCAGTCTTATAACCGACAACGCATTTCGTTTCCAGCCGGCAATCGCTGAATTTCCGCGCGTTTCAGGGTTTCGGCAAAGTAACGCCACGCTGCCCCTGGTACTTGCCGCCGCGGTCCTTGTAGGAGACCTCGCAGCGCTCGTCGGACTGGAAGAACACCATCTGCGCCGCGCCCTCGTTGGCGTAGATTTTCGCCGGCAGGTTGGTGGTGTTGGAGAACTCCAGGGTGACGTGGCCCTCCCACTCCGGTTCCAGCGGCGTGACGTTGACGATGATGCCGCAGCGGGCGTAGGTGGACTTGCCGAGGCAGATCGTCAGCACGTCCCGCGGGATGCGGAAATATTCCACGGTGGATGCCAGCGCGAAGGAATTCGGGGGGATGGTGCAGACATCCTCCCGCACATCCACGAAGCTTCGTTCGTCGAACGCCTTGGGGTCCACGGTGGCCGAGTAGATGTTGGTGAATACCTTGAACTGCGGCGCGCAGCGTACATCGTAACCGTAGCTCGAGGTGCCGAAGGAGATGATCTTGCCGTGCGCCCCCTGCCGTACCTGGCCGGGCTCGAACGGCTCGATCATGCCGCCCGCGGCCATTTCCCGGATCCAGCGGTCGGACTTGATGCTCATCAGTCGTCGCTGATGCCTATGGTCGGCTGAGCCGGCGCATCGATGTCCCACAGGCGCGCGGCCATGAAGCGGGCGGCATCGCGGTAGCGCCGCCCGTTCGCACCGTCGGGGTCCGCCGCCACGGTCGGGGTGCCCCCGTCAGCCTGCTCGCGGATGTCGGTCGCCAGCGGCAGTTCGCCCAGCAGCGGCACGCCGAACTCCGCCGCCACCCGTTCCCCGCCGCCGGCGCCGAACAGGTGGCTCAACGCGCCGCACTTGGGGCACTCGTACAGGCTCATGTTCTCCACCACGCCGAGTACGGGGATATCGACCTTGCGGAACATCTCGATGCCCTTCCTGGCATCGAGCAGGGCGATGTCCTGGGGCGTGGTGACGATGACCGCCCCGGAAACCGGAACCTTCTGAGACAGGGTCAACTGGATGTCGCCGGTACCTGGCGGCATGTCGACGATGAGATAGTCGAGCTCCTGCCAGTCGGTCTGCATCAGCATTTGCTGCAGCGCGCCGGTTGCCATGGGCCCGCGCCAGACCATGGGCGTGTTCTCCGCCACCAGAAAGCTCATCGACATGGTCTTGAGACCGTGCGCCTTGATCGGCACGAACAGCTTCTCGTCCTTGATCTCGGGCCGGCGTCCGGAAGCGACGCCCAGCATCATGCCCTGGCTCGGGCCATAGATGTCGGCGTCCAGCAGGCCAACCATCGCCCCTTCCCGCTCGAGCGCCAGGGCGAGGTTCACGGCGGTGGTGGACTTGCCGACGCCGCCCTTGCCGGACGCCACCGCGATCACGTGCCTGACCTGGGCAAAGCCACGGGCGGGCGGGGGATCGAAGCGCACTTCCAGGTCCAGCCGCTCGGTGTCGAGAAACGCCTTGAGCTGCTCCCACAACGTGTCCCGAATGCCCGATGCCGGATAACCGAGCGTGACGGATACCCGGCTGCCACTGGAGAGCACCCGGGCGCCGAGGCTCTGCCAGGGCTTCGCGAGATACGGATCGTTGAACTGTTCGACCTTCATGGGGCGGGATGCGCTTCCGGCGGGAACGACCACTGGGGATGAGGGCGTCATTATAGGGTTGCGCACCCGCTTGCGGTATAGTGCGCGCCGCCCACCGGAATCCGGCCCGAAGCGAACCATGAGCCGCCGCATACTGGTCACCACCGCCCTGCCCTACACCAATGGCCCCATCCATGTCGGCCACCTGCTGGAGCACATTCAATCGGACATCTGGGTGCGCTACCAGCGGCTGCGCGGCAACGAATGCATCTACGTCTGCGCCGACGATACGCACGGCACCGCGACCATGCTGAAGGCGGAAAACGAAGGCGTGAGCCCGGAGGTCATGATCGAGGGGATGCGCCGGGAACACGTGCGCGACTTCAAGGGTTTCCACATCGCCTACGACAACTATCATTCCACGCACTCGCAGGAAAACCGGGAACTCTGCGAGTCGATCTACGAACGCCTGGTCGATGCCGGCCTGATCTTCACCCGGGATGTGGAGCAGCTCTTCGATGCCGAGCGGGAAATGTTCCTCGCCGACCGGTTCGTGAAGGGCGGCTGCCCGCGGTGCGGGGCCGAGGATCAGTACGGCGACAACTGCGATGCCTGCGGCGCCACGTACAACGCGATCGAACTGAACAATCCCCGGTCCCTGATCTCCGGTGGGGAGCCGACGCTGCGCAGTTCCCCGCACTACTTCTTCGATCTTCCCCGCTACACCGGCTTCCTGCGCAAGTGGACCAGGAGCGGTACGGTGCAGCCCGAGGTGGCCAACAAGCTTGCCGAGTGGCTCGACGCGGGCCTGCGCGCCTGGGATATCTCCCGCGACGCGCCCTACTTCGGCTTCCTGGTTCCCGGTACCGCGGACAAGTATTTCTACGTCTGGATGGATGCGCCCATCGGCTACATGGCCAGCTTCAAGAACCTGGTGGACGCACGCGGCGAGGTCCGCTTCGAGGACTTCTGGTCGCCGGAGGCGGACGGCGAGACCGAGGTGCACCACTTCATCGGCAAGGACATCGTCAACTTCCACGCCCTGTTCTGGCCGGCGGTGCTGGACGGCTCGGGCTTCCGCACGCCCACGCGAATCCACACACACGGTTTCATCACCGTCAACGGCGCCAAGATGTCCAAGTCGAAGGGCACCTTCATCAGGGCCACGACCTGCCTCGAGTACATCGATCCGGAGTGCCTGCGCTACTACTACGCGACCAAGCTGAATGGCACCGTCGACGATTTCGACATCAACTTCGACGATTTCGCCCAGCGGGTGAACAGCGATCTGGTCGGCAAGGTGGTGAATATCGCGAGCCGCTGCGCGGGCTTTATCGGCAAGCGGTTCGGCGGGCGGCTGTCGGCACGGTTGCACGACGAGCCGCTCTGGGCGCGCTTCGTCGAGGCCAGGGCCGAACTGGCGGAACACTTCGAGAAGAGCGCCACTTCCAGGGCCGTGCGCCTGATTACCGAACTCGCCGATCTCGCCAACCGGTATATCGCCCGCCACGAACCCTGGAAGCTCGCCAGAGTCGCAGACCGGCAGCACGAGATGCAGGCGATCTGCAGCCAGGGCATCAACCTGTTCCGGGTGCTGGCCATCTACCTGCAACCCGTTCTGCCCGCCATGGCGGAGTCGTCCCGGGAGTTCCTGAACGTCGAACCGTTCACCTGGGACGACATCGACAAGCCGCTGCTCGACCATCGGATAGCCAGGTTTCGGCCGCTCTTCAAACGCATGGAAAAGAAAGACCTCGATGCGCTGGTGGAAGCTTCAAAGAGCGCGGCGGACACTGAGGCGCCGGAGCCGGAGCGCGAAGACCCGGCGACCATAACCATGGACGAGTTCGCCAGGGTCGAGCTCAAGGTGGCGTCGGTGGTCGCCGCCGAAGCGGTGGACGGCGCCGACAGGCTGCTGCGGCTGACCGTCGACGTGGGCGGCGAGGCGCGCCGGGTCTTGGCCGGCATCAAGTCCGCCTACCCGCGCCCGCAAGACCTGGTCGGCCGCCTGGTGATCGTGGTTGCCAACCTCGCGCCGCGCAAGATGCGGTTCGGCACCTCCGAAGGCATGGTGCTCGCGGCCGGGCCCGGCGGCGAGGATATCTTCCTGATCAGCCCGGACAGCGGCGCGGTACCGGGCATGCACGTGCGCTAACATAGTCTTCTGTCCGACAGGCTTCCAGGCTCCGCCATGGGCGAACTTGCACTGATCCTCATCGGCGCGCTTCTGGTCAACAACTTCGTGCTGGCCCAGTTCCTGGGGTTGTGCCCGTTCATGGGCGTGACGAAGAGCTTGTCGACGGCACTGGCGATGGGCCTGGCGACGACGTTTGTGCTGACGCTGTCGGCCACCGTCTGCTTCCTGGTTTTCCACGGGCTGCTGGCGCCGCTCGGCCTGGGCTGGCTGAACATCATCGTATTCATCGTCGTGATCGCGGGGGTCGTCCAGTACACCGAAATGTACGTGCGCGCCACGAGCCCCCTGCTGCACCGGAGCCTCGGCATCTACCTGCCGCTCATCACCACGAACTGCGCGGTTCTCGGCGTCGCACTGCTGGCGGTAGGCAGCGACCTGACGCTCGCCGGCACCATCGTGTTCAGCGCCGGAGCCGCGGCCGGTTTCTCCCTGGTCATGGTGCTGTTCGGCGCCATCCGCGAGCGGCTGGAAGGCGCCGACGTGCCCGCCCCGTTCAAGGGCGCGCCCATCGCCCTGATCACCGCCGGCATCATGAGCCTCGGGTTCCTGGGCTTCGTCGGGCTCGATTCGTGAGCAGCCGGCCGCGTCAGGCGCCGTTTCTCTTTGGGGGAGTCGTAAAGGCGCCCAACAGGGAACGGCCTCGTTTGGAGGTGCTCATTGCGCAGCGCGTGGCCGGGAGCGCGGCTCCGCGAGTTCCTGGCAGGTGGACATGATCTCGACGGTCCTCGTTCTCTGCGGCCTCACCCTGGCACTGGGATGGCTGCTGCTGTCGGCGCATGCGCGATTCAAGGACGACGACAACGAACTCATCGACGCCATCGACGCGCTCCTGCCGCAGACCCAGTGCGCGCAATGCGGATATCCGGGTTGCAGGCCCTACGCCGAAGCCGTGGCCGCCGGCGCGGCGATCGATCTCTGTCCGCCCGGCGGGACCGCCACGTTCGAGGCACTGAAGGCGCTGCTCGGCCGCGGCGGGGGCACCTCGCCGCCGGCGCCGGAACCCGTGCTCGCGCGGATCAGGGAAGCGGATTGCATCGGCTGTTTCCTCTGCATCCGCGCCTGCCCCGTGGACGCCGTCATCGGCGCGCCGGGGTTCATGCACACCGTGATCGAGGACGAGTGCACGGGCTGTGAACTGTGCGTGCCCGCCTGCCCGGTCGACTGCATCGATCTGTTTGCCGCCGCTCAGGATACAACCGTCCTCAACCACCAAAGGGACACCCACCGACCCGGCAAGAGGGACACCCACCGACCCGGCATCGATCGGTTTGCAACGGACACCCACCAACCTGAGATACCCCCGCCGCCACGCATGCGAGCCGAAAGGGCGCCCGGCGTTCAGCCCTGCATCGGCTGCAACCGGTGCGAACCCGTCTGCCCCGCCGATCTCGCGCCCCGGGAGTTGTTGTGGTTGAGCGCCGCGGGCAAGTGGGATGCGGCAATGGGTCTCGGGCTGGACCGCTGCATCGAATGCCGCCGTTGCGACCGGGCTTGCCCAAGCGATATCCCGCTTGCCGGAATTTTCGCGGATGGAAAGCGGGTGCTGGCCGATACGGCGGCAAGAAACGCGCAAGCCGCTCACGCAAAAGCCCGTTTCGAAGCACGCGCCGCGCGTCTCGCCGCCGAACAGGACGCTTCCCAGGCGCGCCGCGCCCAACGGCTCGCCCGGCAAAGGCGCCTGGGCGAACGAGGCGAAGCGGCGTGGTAGGCAACAGCAACCGCATCATGTGGGCCGTGGCATTGGCGCTGGCCCCCGGGTTCGCGGTGCTGTCCTTGTTCTACGGTTGGGGATACCTGCGCAACCTGGCCATCGTCCTGCCGCTGGCGTATGCGATCGACTTCGTGTGCCTGCGCCTGCGCCGACGGCCGCTGCGCCTGGGCAGCCAACTCCCGGGCGCCCTGGACGCGTCCATCCTGCTCGGAACGCTCATCCTGGTACTGGCATTGCCGCCGGGCATGCCCTGGCATGTGCTGCTGGTCGCCACACTCGGCATGATCGTGCTGGCCCGCCAGCTTTACGGCGGTCTCGGCCACAACATCTTCAATCCCGCCATGGTGGGATACGTCCTGGTGCTGGTGTGTTTTCCGGCGGCGCTCGCCACCTGGCCACCCCTGGTCGACGGACACACCGGCGCCACCGCACTCACGGCGTTCAGGTACCGCGAAGGGCTGACGGCGCTGGAGGTCTACGCCGGCGACCCGGCGTTCGGCCAACTCGGCGGCTACGGCTGGGAATGGGCGAATGCCGCGTTCGCGCTCGGGGGCCTCGTTGCCGCGGGGCTGGGATTGATCGCCTGGCGCGTGGTGCTGGGCTTCCTGATCGTTCTCGGCCTGTTCGCACTCGTCTTCTACGACGGGGGCAGCTCGAAAAGCGCCGGTTCGCCGCTCTTCCACTATCTCTCGGCCGGCACCATGCTGGCGGCATTCTTTGTCGTGACGGACCCCGTGACGCATCCCGGCCATCCCATGGGGCAATGGCTGTTCGGCGCGCTCGCGGCGGGCATCGCGTTCGCGATTCGCGCCTGGGGCGGCTACCCGGACGGCATCGCCTTCGGCGTACTGATCGCCAACGCGGCCACCCCGTTTCTCGATGCGCTCGGCCGTGGCCGGGTGCGCGTGCGATGAAGCCGCTCGTCAGCCTCACTGCCATCGGCGCACTTTGCGCCGTACTGCTGGCCGGCGCTCACAGGTTCACCGCCGACGCCATCCGCGCCAATCGCGAAGCGCATGCCTGGCGGGTCGCGTTCGATCTTGCAGGTGGCAAGTTCCCCACCGCGGACCTGCGCTGGGACGGCGACCGCCTCGACCTGCCAAACGGCGTTCGGCTGCGGCGCTCGTCCGTCAACGGCTACGCGGGCCCGATCGAATTGCTGGCCGCGTTCCGGCCAGACCGTGACGGTACCGGCGCGCTCGCCGGCGTGCGCGTCACCGGTCACCGGGAGACGCCGGGGCTCGGCGACTTTATCGATACGGCCCGCAGCCCCTGGATACTGCAGTTTTCGGACAGGCCGCCGCAGAACGTCGATGCGGTTACGGGCGCCACCATTACCAGCGAGGCCGTAAAACGCGGCGTGTCGGCATTGCTGCGGCCTGCGGCGGAACCGTTGCCTCCCCATGGAGCCGGTTTGCAGGCATCGGCAACCATGGAACCAGGCGAAGACAATTCCATGCGGCCCAGTGAGAACCCCCGGCAGCAGGGGGACGAACATTGAGCACCGGCACCTTCGCCACCGCCGCCATCGAGCGGAATCCGGCCTGGGGCCAACTGCTCGGCCTCTGCCCGCTGCTGGCCGTCAGCAACAGCCTGGTCAATGCGCTCGGGCTCGCCCTGGCAAGCGGGTTCGTGATGCTCGGCTCAAGCCTCACTATCTCGGTCCTGCGCCGGTGGATTCCCCATGCGGCGCGCCTCCCCTGTTTCGTCCTCGTCATCGCGACGTTTACCACCATGAGCGTGCTGCTGCTGGAAGCCTATGCGTTCGACCTGTACCTTCGCGTCGCGCTTTTCATTCAGATCATCGTCTCCAACTGCATGATTCTCGGCCGCATCGAGGCCTTCGCCAGCCGCCAGCCCCCGGGGCAGGCCGCGCTCGACGCACTGGGCACGGCCTGCGGATTCGCCATCGCGCTGATCGTCCTCGGAAGCGTGCGCGAAGCCCTGGGCAGCGGCACCCTGTTCGCGGGCATGGCGCAGTTGTTCGGGCCGGGCGCCGATGGCTGGACGATCGAGCTTGTGCCGAACGGGGGGCTGTTGGTGGTTCTGCTGCCTCCCGGCGCCTTCATCGTCGCCGGGCTGCTGCTGGGTCTGGTCAACTGGGCCCGCGCGAGCCGCGGCGGCCGCCGCGCCCGCGCCGAGCCTTCGCCTGTCGAGAAGGGAACAGGCACGGCAGACGAGTCTATCGCCGTCCGGCGAACCAGCCGCTCGTCGGGCTGAGTATTCGCCACACCGCCTCATGAACAAGGAAAAACGAACGCGAATTTTCGAGCGGCTTAAAGCCAACGACCCCGATCCGACGACAGAGCTGAACTACCGGACGCCGTTCGAATTGCTCGTTTCGGTCATCCTGTCGGCCCAGGCGACGGATGTCAGCGTCAACAAGGCGACCCGGGCGCTGTTCAAGGTCGCCAATACGCCGCGGGCGATGCTGGACCTGGGTGTCGAAAAGCTGAAGGGGCATATCCAGAGCATCGGCCTGTTCAACACCAAGGCGGCCAACATCGTCAAGACATGCGGGATTCTCATCGAACGATTCGGCGGCGAGGTACCCGAAGACCGCTCCGCCCTGGAGACGCTGCCGGGCGTCGGCCGCAAGACGGCCAACGTGGTGCTGAATACCGCCTTCGGCCAGCCGACCATGGCGGTGGACACCCACATCTTTCGCGTCGCCAACCGCACCCGGCTGGCGCCGGGCAGGAACGTCCGGCAGGTGGAGGACCGCCTGGTGCGATGGATTCCCAGGCCGTATCTGAAGGACGCGCACCACTGGCTCATTCTGCACGGGCGCTACGTTTGCACGGCCCGCAAGCCGCGCTGCGGCTCATGCCTGATCGAAGATTTGTGCGAGTTTCCCCAGAAGAGCGAGTATTGAACGTTCGGTGCATCGCTCGACTGGGCGGTTCTGAAAGCAATTACTCCAGTTCGTGAACCCGAAGCCCACCCGAATCGTGAACGACCTCACCTTCGAGCAACGTCATCGTCACCTGCACCTCGCCGATCTCCCTGGCGGGCACTTCGAACAGGTTGCGTTCGAGAACGGCCAGGTCAGCGAGCTTGCCGGTTTCTATCGTTCCCAGCTCGTCGTCATGGTGCATCACATAGGCCGAATTGATGGTATAGGCCGCCAGCATCGTTTCCAGCGATACACGCTCATCCGGGTTCAGCACGCCCTCGAGCGCACCGCTTGCGTCCTGGCGGGTAACGGCCGTCTCGATTGCCTCCAGGGGATTCAGCGAGGAAACCGACCAGTCGCTGCCGCCGACGATCAGGCCCCCGGCCCGGTCTATTGAACCGATCGGATACATGCGCCGCACCCGCTCCGGCCCCACCGCCGGAAGGTTGACCTCCGTGATGTAGGCGTCCGGATACGCCCACAGCGCCTGGAAGTTGGCGCTGACGCCCAGCTCGGCGAAGCGCGCATGATCCTGCTCATCGATGAGTTGCAGATGGGAGATATGATGCCGGTTGTCCCGCTCGCCGTTTGCCCCGCGGGCGCCTTCCACGGCATCGAGAGCCGCGCGTACGGCGCGGTCGCCGATGGCGTGGAAATGTACCTGTGCGCCCCGGGAATCGAGGCCGGCGACGAGTTCGTTCAGCGCCTCCGGTGTCCGCAGGAGCATGCCGGACGCGCCCTCACGGCCGATATAGGGGTCGAGCAACGCGGCGGTCTCGCCTTCCAGTACGCCGTCGATGAAGATCTTCGCCGCGTCCAGCCGCAGGCGCTTGCCGGTACCGCGGTCTCGCGCTGCGATGAGGTCGGGGTGCGTTGCCGCGGTCGGACTCTCGCCCACCGTGATCGACAGGACCAGCCGGGCGGAAAGCCCGCCTTCGGCTTCGAGCGCGCGGTAGGCGGCCAACTCCCAATCGGAGACGGAAGCTACCGCCATCGAGGTGATACCGAGCCGATTGGCCAGACGTACGGCAACTCGCAGGGCATCGACCCGCTGCTCGAGCGTCAGCACCGGCAAGATCGCCTCCACCAGGTTCTGGGCGGTTTCCCGCAAGGTGCCGGACGGTTCGCCGCCGGCGCTGCGCTCGATGATGCCGAGCGGCGGATCCGGCGTTTCGCGTTCGATGCCGGCCAACGTCAAGGCAAGCGAATTCGCCCAGGACGAGTGCCCGTCCGCACCACGCAGGAACATCGGGCGCGCCGGGTCGATGCCGTCCAGCAATTGCTTGCCCGGGTTGGCTTCATCGAACAGCGACAGGTCCCAGCCCCCGCCGACCAGCCACTCGCCTTCGGGCAACGCCCCGTCGCACCCCTGTACTTTCCGCAACAGGCTCTCGACGCTCGCCAATCCAGCGAGGTCGCATTGCGCCATCTGAATACCGCCGTACATCGGGTGCACATGTGCATCGTGGAATCCCGGCAGCACCATGCGCCCGGCCAGGTCGACGGTGGGGCCCGTCCAGGCGCCGGCCACTTCGGCGTCGGAGCCGACCGCGGCGATGCGTCCGTCCCGTATCGCCACCGCTTCCGCCCAGGGCGCGGCATCGTTCACCGTGTAAACGCGGCCGGAAAGCAGGATCAGGTCAGCTTGCCGAACGGCGGGTTCGCAAGCATTCAGACTCAATGCCGCAAAGAGAACGATCAATCTGGCAGTGCTTTTCAAGTAACCACTCCACGCCGCCGGGGCGGACACTCAAAAGAGGCCGGATAGCCGGCCCACCCAGCCCGCATCGCTCACCGACTTCCCGCTGCGAACGCCGATACATCGCGTAAGCGCGGCCCTGCGGTTCGCACGGCCACGCTTACACGGCGCCTCGACGCCCTCGCGACGAGAGTTGGTGAGCGATGCGGCTAATCGAACCGGCACACCCCCTGGTCGATCACCACGGCGCCGTCCTGGTTGGCGGTGCGGAACAGGGCCGTGCCGCCGTCCGCCCACATGGACACGGTCAGAGTGTCTCCGGGCAGCACCGGCCTCGAAAATCGCCCGGTCATCGAGCGGAAGCGTGCCGGATCACGGTCGCAAACGGTATGCAGCAGCGCACGTCCCGTGAAGCCATAGGTACACAATCCATGCAGGATCGGCCTGTCGAATCCACCCATGGCCGCGAACGACGGGTCCGAATGCAGCGGATTGCGGTCTCCGGAGAGCCGGTAGGTGAGCGCCTGGTCCTCCCGGGTGCGGTAGGTTACCCGGTGCGTCGGCTCCGCGTCGGGGAACGCGACCTTCGCCGAGGGGCCGCGCTCGCCGCCCCACCCGCCTTCGCCGCGACAGAAGAGCGTGGAACGCGTCCTGAGCAGGGGTTCGCCGGTAGCGGCGTTCACCGCTTCGGATTCCATCTCGATGACGCCCGCACTGCCCTTGTCCCAGATGCCCGCGATCCTGCCGCGGCTTTCGATCTCGCCGTCAGGGGGGATTTCGCCCAACAGTTCGATACCCTGTTCGCCGTGCACCATCAACGCCGGGTTGAAGCTGCCGACCTTGGACAGGGGTACGCCTCCGCCGCCGATGATCACCGCAAAAGTGGGGAACACCCGCTGCCCTACACCCGAGGTGTTCTCGGTCGTGAAGGCCAGTTCATCGGTTCCCGCGCCAATGCCGACGGCGTAAAGCAGCGCGTCCTTCGATGTCCAGCGGCGCCTGGCAGGTCCGCCGGTCTCGCCGGCAGCTTCCGGATTCAAGGGCATGTCTCCTCCCGGCTGTCCATTTCGCCCGCACCATAAACGATGCGAGAATGCAGTGAAAGCGTGCCGTACGCGGCCTTTTCCCGGCCGGAAGTTCCCGCCATGCCACGTCTGTTCGTTGCAGTCGAGTTGCCGCACCCGCTACGGGAAGCCGTGGCTGGGCTGCAATCCCCCTTGCAGGGCGCCCGGTGGTTGAAGGCGTATAGCCTGCACCTCACGTTCGCCTTTATCGGTGAAGTGGACGATGCCGCACAAGGCTCGATCGAGGCGGCCCTGAACGCCGTGACGGCGCCGCCGTTGCCGCTGAACCTGCAAGGGCTCGGGTGCTTTCCCCGGCGCGGGGCGCCCCGCGTGCTCTGGACCGGCGCATCGCCCGAAACCGAGCTCGTCTCGCTCGCCGATGCGGTGCGCGAGGCTCTGCGAAGAGCGGGCCTTGCGCCGGAACGCCGCCCGTTCGCGCCCCATGTGACCATTGCGCGATTCCGCCGCCCCCCGCCCGGACAAGAACTCAAGCAATTCCTCGACGCTTTCTCGACATTCCAAACCTCGCCGGTCGAGGTCGCATCGTTCCACCTTTTCTCCAGTGAACTGCGGCCCAGCGGGGCGCAATACAGGCAGGAAGCGACCTTTCCCCTGACGGGTGCGCCGCCGGATGGTTTCGAGGCGGGATGAGGAAGCCGCGCGAAAGCAGGCGCGTACGTTGTGTCGCGTATGATGGCCCTGATGAAAGCCATCCTCACGGTCGCCGGATCCGACAGCAGCGGCGGGGCGGGAATTCAGGCGGACCTCAAGACCATAGCGGCCAACGGCGCCTACGGGCTGACGGTCGTCACGGCGGTCACGGCCCAGAATGCCCGCGCGGTCACCGCCTGCATGGCCGTATCCCCGGAACTCATCGCCGCTCAGTTCGCCGCCGCGTTCGAGGCCTTCGATATCGCGGCGGTAAAGAGCGGCATGCTGGTCGACCGCAAGCGCATCAACGCCGTGGTCGAGGCGTTCGGGGCCTGGTCTGCGCCGCATTACGTCCTTGACCCGGTGATGACCGCCAGTTCCGGCTACCCATTGCTCGAACCGGACGCGGTCGCCACCGTCCTCGACGAACTGGCGCCGCTTGCGGAACTGGTAACACCCAACGTGTCCGAGATCGAATTGATGTCAGGCCGGTCCGTGCGCACTCTGGAGGAGGCTCGGGATGCCGCCGCCGCGTTGATCGAACGCGGTTGTCGCGCGGTACTCGTCAAGGGCGGCCATCTCGCCGAGGCGCCGGCGACGGACCTGCTCGTCACTGCCGGGGACGAACGCCTGTTCCCCGGAGATTTCGTGCCGACGCCCGGCGCGAGCGGTACCGGCTGCGCCTACTCGGCGGCGATCGCCACTCATTTGGGCCGCGGCGCAAAGCTGATCGATGCCATCGGCAAGGCAAAGCGCTACGTCACCGGCGCGATCCGGGGCGGCCCGGCGATCGGCCAAGGGGCGGGCCCCATGGATCACTTCCACGCCATGCGCGGCGAGGGGGACTAGTGTCCTGCTATTCGCGGATCAGGTTGTCGGATGAGTCAAGCTTGCACTCGTTCACTGCTCTCTCGTCGGGCTGGGGTCTCGCCCCGTTAGCGATGCAACGAACCGATATTTTCGGATCCGTCGGTCCCACCGACAGGGTGGCCACATGAAGACGATTCCCCGGCTGCATGTCATTACCGACGAGACCCTGCAGACGCGCTTCAGCCACGGCGAATTGGCCCGGCTGGCCCTCGCCGGCGGCGCCGGCTGCGTGCAGTTTCGCGAAAAGCGCCCGCGGACGACCGTCGAACTGATCGACGCCGCGCGGCCGGTAGTCGATGCCTGCCGAGCGGCGAGCGCGTTGGCCGTCATCGATGACCGCGCCGACGTCGCACTCGCGCTCGACGCCGAAGCCATACACCTCGGCCGCCATGACCTGGACGCCGCGACGGCGCGAAGGATTCTGGGCGATTCGGCAATCATCGGCGGAACCGCCAATTCCCTTGCCGAAGCGGCGCGGGTCTGGATGACCGATGTCGACTATCTTGGCGTCGGCCCCATTCACGGGACTCGCTCGAAAGCCAACCCCGCCCCGGCGATGGGCCTTGCAACCCTGGCCCGCATCGCCGCGGACTCGCCGAAACCGGTCATCGCGATCGGCGGGATAGGGCCGCAACACATCGGCGACATCCTGCGCGCCGGGGCCCATGGCATCGCGGTGCTGTCCTGCGTCGTGGCCGCCGACGGGCCCCAGGATGCCGCCCGGGCCTGTGCGGCCGCCCTGCGCGCGGCATTGGGATCGTGCGGGGCGTGAGCCGGCAAAAACTGCCCAGGCTCTACGCCATCGCGGATCTCGACTTCGCCGGCGGCCGCGCCGCATTCGACCGCTATATCGCCAAGCTTGCCGAGGCCGCCCGCCTGCACCGGTCGCAAATCGCGATACAGGTACGCGCCCGGCAAGCCTCCGAGACCGTGCTGGCCGCGGTTGCCCGATCGAGCCGCGAGACGGTCGGCGAGGAAGCGCTGCTCGTGCTGAACGGAGGGGGCCGCCTGGCCGTCGAACTCGGCTACGACGGCGTGCATTGGCCCGAGGCCTGCGTCCCCGACACGCCTGCCAAGTCCCACGCCCTCGCGTTCCGCAGTGCCGCGGCCCATTCCGTCGAGGCGGTGCGCCGTGCCGGGCGGGCCGGCGCGACCGCCGTGGTATACGGGCCGGTGTTCCCACCGGGTTGGAAGAAATCCACCCCCGTCGGCCTGGCGGCCCTGCGCGAGGCCGCCGCTGCATCGCCCCTGCCCGTGTACGCACTCGGCGGCATCGGTCCGGTACGGGTTCCCGAATGCCTGGCGGCCGGAGCTCACGGCGTCGCCGTTCTGTCCGGAATCGCGGGCGCCGCGGACCCGGTTGCGGCATGCCGCCGGTACCTGGCCGCACTGAGCCCGATTTCCCGATCCTAACCCGCATCCGTCACCAACTTCCTGCTGCGGACGCCGATGCATCGCGCAAGCGCGGCCGCGCGGCCACGCTTACACGGCGCATCGACGCCCACGCGACGAAAGTTGGTGACGGATGCGGGCCAACGCCCCGAATTAGCTGGCCAATCCGGGCGGAACGGCCCTATACTTGCCGCTTCAATGTCGGGGTGCCGAACGGCTGAGACGCTTTGCGAACCCGTAGAACCTGATCCGGTTAGTGCCGGCGTAGGGAACAACCCCCGACCGAACAGCGCCACGGCGCATCGCCTTCGGGCATCGACAATCGGGGGATCCCATGTCCGAGCAACCCATTCTTTCCGAAGCGGCCCAACTCGACGCCGAAATGCTCAAGCCCTTGCCCCGGTCGCAGAAAGTTCACGTATCGGGCAACGGCGACGTTCGTGTCGGCATGCGCGAGATCGCGCTCTCGCCCACCTCGGTGCAGTCACCGGGCGGTCCGGAATCACCACAGTTGACACCCAATCCGCACCTGCGCGTCTACGACACGTCGGGCCCATATACCGACCCGGACATCGAGGTCGACGTTCGCACCGGCATCCCGTGCCTTCGCGATGCCTGGATTCTCGCGCGGGGCGACACCGAGCCGTTACCGGCTTTCAGTTCCTCCTACACCCTGTCGAGGAACATGGACGAACGGTTGAAAAAGCTGCGTTTCGCGCACCTGAGAACGCCGCGGCGCGCCCTGCCGGGCAGCAACGTCACCCAACTCCACTATGCCCGCGCCGGCATCGTTACGCCGGAGATGGAGTACATCGCCGTTCGCGAGAACCTCGCCCGAGCCAATCCCAACTACAACGACGAGCAGCACCCGGGCGAGAACTTCGGCGCCCGCACGCCGCGCGAGATCACCCCGGAGTTCGTGCGCGAAGAAGTGGCGGCGGGACGCGCCATCATCCCGAACAACATCAACCATCCCGAATCCGAGCCCATGATTATCGGGCGCAACTTCCTGGTGAAGGTCAACGCGAACATCGGCAACTCGGCGGTCACGTCGAGCATCGAGGAAGAGGTGGAGAAGATGGTCTGGGCGACGCGCTGGGGCGCCGACACCGTGATGGACCTCTCCACGGGCAAGAACATCCACGAGACCCGCGAGTGGATCGTGCGCAACTCGCCGGTGCCGATCGGGACGGTGCCCATCTACCAGGCGCTCGAGAAGGTCGGCGGCGTGGCCGAGGAACTCACCTGGGAGCTCTACCGCGACACGCTCATCGAGCAGGCGGAACAGGGCGTCGATTATTTCACTATCCACGCGGGCGTTCTGCTCCGCTACGTGCCGCTCACCGCCCGCCGCACGACCGGCATCGTCAGCCGCGGTGGCTCGATCATGGCCAAGTGGTGCCTCGCCCACCACCGGGAGAGTTTCCTCTACGAGCACTTCGAGGAGATCTGCGAAATCACGAAGGCCTACGACGTGGCCTTCTCTCTCGGCGACGGCCTCAGGCCCGGTTCCATCGCGGATGCCAACGATGCCGCACAGTTCGCGGAACTCGAGACCCTGGGCGAACTCACGCAGATCGCCTGGAAGCACGATGTGCAGACCATGATCGAGGGCCCGGGGCACATCCCGATGCAGCTCATCAAGGAAAACATGGACAAGCAGCTCGAGTGCTGCGACGAGGCGCCGTTCTATACGCTCGGCCCGCTGACCACCGATATCGCCCCCGGCTACGACCACATCACCTCCGCCATCGGCGCGGCGATGATCGGCTGGTACGGCTGCGCCATGCTCTGCTACGTGACGCCCAAGGAGCACCTCGGCCTGCCCGGCAAGGAGGATGTGCGCGACGGCATCATCGCCTACAAGGTGGCCGCCCATGCCGCGGACCTGGCCAAGGGGCATCCGGGCGCGCAGATCCGCGACAACGCGCTGTCCAAGGCGCGCTTCGAGTTCCGCTGGGAAGACCAGTTCAATCTCGGCCTGGACCCGGACCGCGCGCGCGAGTTCCACGACGAGACGCTGCCGAAGGACTCCGCCAAGGTAGCGCACTTCTGCTCCATGTGCGGGCCGAAGTTCTGCTCGATGAAGATCAGCCAGGAGGTGCGCGACGCCGCCGGGGTGACCGACGACACGGTGCGCATGATCGATGTGGAATCCGAAATGCAGCGCAAGGCCCGCGAGTTTCGCGATCAGGGCAGCGAGATCTACAGCTAGAACCCTTGAGCGCGTTTTATGTTTACAGTTGGGTTGCATTTTCAGAAATGAGCAACAAAATCAAGATCATGAAAGTTGGATCACATGCCTTGTCGGTCTGAGGCGAAGCCTCGTTAGGTCTTGTTCGGCAACAGGATCGTTTCCTTGAAAGTCGAAATCGCCGGCGCGGGCCTGATGGGCCGCCTGATCGGCTGGCGCCTTTCCGAGGGCGGCGCGGCGGTAACGCTGCACGAGCGCGCGACGCGTGCGGCGCCGCAAAGCGCCGCACAGGCGGCGGCGGCCATGCTGGCGCCGGTCAGCGAGTATCCGGACGCCGACCCGGTCATCTTCGAGATGGGGAAGCGGAGTCTCGAACTCTGGCCGCCCCTGCTCGATGCGCTGGCCGTGCCTTATTCCGTCAACGGTTCTCTCCTGGTCGCCCACGGCCCGGACGGGCCGCTGCTGGACAAGTTCCACCGCTCCCTGGGCGCCCGCGGCGCAACCGAAGCGCGCTGGGTGGAGGCGGGCGGTATCGAGGCGCTCGAGCCTGCATTGGCCGGCCGATTCCGGCGCGGGCTGTACCTGCCCCACGAGGGCTGGCTCGACAACCGCGCCCTGCTCGATGCCCTGGAACCCCGGTGCGGCGACATCCGCTACGACGACCCGGTCGATCCTCGCGAACTGCGGGCCGACATGGTGATCGACTGCCGCGGCATCGGCGCCGGCCTGCCGGGCCTGCGCGGCGTACGGGGCGAGGCGATTCGTGTATACGCGCCGGAGGTGGACTTGACCCGGCCCGTGCGGCTGATGCATCCGCGCTACCAGCTCTACGCGGCGCCCCGTCCCGGGGGGGAATACGTGATCGGCGCCACGCAGATCGAAAGCGACTCCGAACGAGGGGTCACGGTGCGCAGCGCCCTGGAACTGCTGTCCGCGGCATTCGCGCTGCACGCCGGCTTTGCCGAGGCGGAAATCCTGGAGCTTAGCACCGGGCTCCGGCCGGCCTTTGCGGACAACCTGCCCCGCATCGAGTGGGATGAGGACGGCGGCGTGCTGCGGGTCAACGGCCTGTACCGGCACGGCTTCCTGATAGCCCCGGCCCTGGTGGAACACGTTATCGCCGAGATCGACAGGTCATGGACGTTATCTGCAACGGCGACCGCGTGAGCCTCGACGCGGAACGGCTCGCCGAGGCTCTTGAATCGCTCGGCTTCGGCGATCGCCGCGTGGTGGTCGCCGTCAACGAGACCTTTGTCGCCAGGGAGGAGTGGCCGTCTTACCGGGTCCGTGCCGGCGACCGTCTCGACGTCCTCACAGCCATAGAGGGAGGGTGAGCATGAGCGAAGCGCCCGTAACGCCGCCACCCCCCGCGGGGTGGTCGCTGTATGGCGAAGCCCTCAAGAGCCGCCTGCTGCTCGGCACGGCCCGGTATCCGTCCCTCGCCGTAATGGCCGATGCGGTGGCCGCCTCCGGCGCGGATGTGCTGACGCTGGGATTGCGCCGGCAGTCGCCGGAAAAACTCGGCGGCGGCTCGGTGTGGGACCACATCGCCAAGCTCGGCCGCCGGCTGCTGCCCAACACCGCCGGCTGCCACACGGCCCGCGAGGCCGTCACCCTCGCCCGGATGAGCCGCGAGATCTTCGATACGGACTGGATCAAGCTCGAGGTCACCGGCGACGACTACAACCTGCAGCCCGACCCCTACGAGCTGATCGAAGCCACCCGGGAGCTCATCGAGGCGGATTTCAAGGTATTCGCCTATACCACCGACGACCTGGTGGTCTGCACGCGCCTGCGCGACCTCGGCTGCGAAGCCATCATGCCCTGGGGTGCGCCCATCGGCACCGGCAAGGGCATCACCGACCCCTACGCGCTCGAGACGTTGCGCGCACGGCTCCCCGATACGGTTCTCATCGTCGATGCGGGATTGGGCCTGCCCTCCCATGCCGCCCGGGTGCTTGAAATGGGTTTCGACGGGGTGCTGCTGAATACCGCCGTCGCCCGCGCCGACGACCCCGTGCGCATGGCCGCGGCCTTCGGCAAGGCTGTGGCGGCGGGCCGTCTGGCCTTCGAAGCCGGAGCCATGGCCGAAAGCGAGACCGCACACCCGTCGACGCCCGTCGTGGGGACACCCTTCTGGCAGTCGGAACCGGGGTAGGCGCAAGCGTCGAACTCGCACCCAAGCCGAGCGAAGACGGCCAAGGCAGGCTCAGTAGTAGCGGTTTCGATTTCCGGATCGACGGGCGATGCGGGCTAGAGCTTCCGGCCTTGCCTGGCCCCGATTCGAAGGCGCAGCGCATTCAGCCGGATGAATCCCGCCGCATCCTCCTGACGGTAGGCGCCGCGGTCGTCCTCGAAAGTCGCTACATTCTCGTCGTACAAGCTGTCCGGTGAGCGCCGGCCGAGCACGGTGACGGCGCCCTTGTAGAGCTTCAGGCGGACGACGCCGCTGACCGGCTGCTGGGATTCGTCGATCAGCGCCTGCAGCGCCATGCGCTCCGGAGACCACCAGTAGCCGTTGTAGATCAGCCCGGCGTAGCGCGGCATCAATTCGTCCTTGAGGTGCGCCACCTCCCGGTCGAGGGTCAGGGATTCCATGGCCCGGTGCGCCTTCAGCAGGATGGCGCCGCCCGGGGTTTCGTAGCAGCCCCGGGATTTCATGCCGACGTAGCGGTTCTCGACGAGGTCCTGCCGCCCGACGCCGTGGGCGCCGCCCAGCGCATTCAGGCGGGCGAGCAGCGCCGCCGGACTCATCGGTTCGCCGTCCAGCGCCACGGCATCGCCGCCGGCGAACCCGATCTCCACGCTGCCCGGTTCGTCCGGCGCCGCTTCCGGGGCCACGGTCCAGCGCCACATGTCCTCGCCCGGTTCGTTCCATGGATCCTCGAGGCCGCCCCCCTCGTAGGAGATATGCAGCAGGTTGGCATCCATCGAGTACGGCGATTCGCCCTTGCGTTCGTAATCAACTGGGATCTGCCGTTCACGACAGTAATCCAGGAGCGCCTCCCGGGAATTCAGGTTCCACTCCCGCCAGGGCGCAATCACCTTGATGTCGGGATTGAGCGCATAGGCCCCCAACTCGAAACGCACCTGGTCGTTGCCCTTGCCCGTGGCGCCGTGGGCGATGGCATCGGCGCCGGTTGCCGCTGCGATCTCCACCAGGCGCCTGGCGATCAGCGGGCGGGCGATACTGGTGCCGAGCAGGTATTCCCCTTCGTAGAGGGTGTTGGCG
Organism: Candidatus Azophilus sp.; assembly: GCA_965220425.1. GTDB lineage: Bacteria > Pseudomonadota > Gammaproteobacteria > Pseudomonadales > Azotimanducaceae > Azophilus. The sequence goes on from OZ244830.1 coordinate 4,440,521, forward strand.
CGGAACATGGGAAAGACATAGTCCCGGACGAAGGTCTCCGTGAGATCTTCGATATGGATCTCCCGGACGCCCATTGCCTGTGCCTTGGCGCGCGCCGGTTCCACCTCTTCGCCCTGGCCGATGTCCGCGGTGAACGTCACGACCTCGGCCCGGTAGGTATCCTGCAGCCATCGGCAGATGACGGATGTGTCGAGCCCGCCGGAGTAGGCCAGCACGATCTTGTCAACCTGCATTTCCAGTCGATCTCCTTGCGCGACGCGGTGGATCGGACCCGCGCCATCCTACGCCACGCCAATCGGATTGCATAACGGCGAAAGGGGACATTTCTACTTTGGGTTTACACACCAATCCGTTGGACTCGACACATCGAAGTTGCGAAAATCCCCTTGCGCAATCCACCAGGGGGGAATGGCAATGCACACGGGCGGAATTACCGAAGACGTCATCAATCGCTGCCTGGCCCGTCGCGGCCGGCTTCATACTTTCGAATCCATCGATCCGGCACGCACGGCGATGCTCGTAGTCGATATGCAGAATGCGTTCGTCGCCGAGGGCGCCGCTGCCGAGATCCCGACGGCCCGGGAGGTCGTACCCAATATCAACCGCATCAATGCGGCGCTCCGCGGTGCCGGCGGGCTCGTGGTGTGGATCGTATCCACTTACGGCCCGAATGAAGAAGACCGCTGGCCCATCATGTACGACCATGTCTTCGGCGAGGAACAGGGGAAGAACTTCCGGGCTTCTCTCACCGCCGGGGCGCCCGGCCACTCGGTCTACGCGCCGCTGGAGCAACATCCCGACGACATCACCGTCAGCAAGAACCGGTTCAGCGCCTTTGTCGGCAGCGGCGGCGGACTCGAAGAACTGCTGCGCGAGCGGGGCATCGACACCCTGCTCGTCACCGGTACGGTCACCAGCGTCTGTTGCGAGTCGACCGCGCGCGAAGCGGCGATGCGCAATTTCAAGACCGTCATGATCACCGATGCCAACGCCGGCCGCGACGACGAGGAGCACTGGGCGAGCCTCTCCAACATCCTGCTCGGGTTCGGCGATGTCTACTCCACCGACGAGGTCATTGCCCTGATCGAGGGTTGATCGCGACCGTTCCGTGATCGCGTTGTGCGCCGAAGCGCCCGGCAGCCCCGCGATCCGGCACGCGCCCCCGCGAGCGCGCCGCCGCCGTCGCGCCAGGCGCTGACTCCCGCGTCCGGAGAATTTGCCGCTCAATCCCCTTGTTGGCCTGCAATCCCGGGGCATGTTGCCGCTACACCCAGCCCGCATCGCTCACCGACTTCCTGCTGCGAACGCCGATGCACTCGTCCTGCGCGGTGGCGGCTCGCCGACGTATCCGGCAAACGTCAAGAGCCGGCAACGGAGCCCTCAGCCGGGGAGCGCGAGGGGGCACCCCTCGCAGAAAAAGAGCCCTCAGCCCGGGAGCGCGAGGAGGCACCCGCCGCTGCCGGTCGGTCAGTGGTGCCGGCCCGCCTCAGCCCGGGAGCGCGAGGAGGCGCCCCTCGCACACAGACCGATGGGCGCTTGTGGGCGCGCCCTCCGGGTGGCTGCGGGAGTGCCGCGGAACTGGCTTGAGGACGGGCCCGCAAGACGGTTGAGTTCGCGTCTTGAGAACCGGCCCGCGCCGTGCTCCAAACGGAGAAATCCTTTCACATAGTAGCTATAATAAAAGCTGCAACCTCTAATTTAACGTTTTTATAGCGATTATGATATCCACACTAAGTTCACCTCCGGAAATCGCGGCTGAACTTGCCGAACGGCTGAAATTCCGACGGTTGACCCTCAATCTGAGTCAGCGAGGCCTTGCATTGCGGTCAGGCGTGCCCCTGGGCACGCTGAAAAAGTTCGAACGCTCAGGAGCGATCTCGCTTGTCTCGTTCATTCGCCTGTTGGTCGCACTCAGAGAAGAAACCGCACTGGACAAGCTCCTGGCCGGCCCGGGATTCGAGAGCCTGGACGATGTGCTGGCGCCGCCCAGGACGCGGTTGAGAGGCCGTATCACGTGAAGACTCCCCCAGGTTCGCCGTTGCACGTCACCCTCCGCTGGGGTCCCGGCGACCTGCAATCGCTCGGCCGTCTCGCCTACCGCGGCCGCATCGCCTACTTCGAATTCGACGACGCTTTCCGGGCCTCCGGTCTTCAGGTTTCCCCCGTGTATCACGAGACGGCGCGAGGTCTGGTCCGCCCTCACGACATCGCTGTATTCGAAGGATTGCACGGCGTATTCAACGACAGTCTTCCCGACGGTTGGGGCCGTCTCCTCATCGACCGCCGCGCTCGTCAACTCGGCATCGATCCGGCGACTCTGACGCCGCTCGACCGTCTCGCCTGCGTCGGCGATCAGGGGATCGGGGCGTTGTGCTATGCGCCCGCCGCCGAGGTCTGGGGCGAGCCCGGGCCTGCATTCGATCTCGACAGGCTGGCGGCCGGTGCGCGTACCGTCCTGAAAGGCCGGGCCGAGGATGTGATTTCCGAGTTGGGCCGCGCCGGCGGCTCTCCGGGCGGTGCGCGCCCCAAGGCACTGGCAGCAATCGACGCCGATGGCGAAACCGTTTCCGGTACACACGGCGTGCCGGACAGTCATGTTCACTACCTGGTGAAGTTCAGAGGGGCCGACGACCCGACCGATGCCGCCCGGATCGAACAGGCGTACGCGGACATGGCCAGGAGCGCGGGCGTGCGAATGCCCGAGACCCGCCTTCTCGGTGGCGCTTGGGGCCAGGTCTACTTCGCCTCCCGCCGTTTCGACCGCGATGGCGGCAAGCGCCTGCACGCGCACACCGCCAGCGGTCTCCTGTACGCCGACATTCGCCTGCCCTCCCTGGACTACCGCGACCTGATCGCGCTGACGCGCTCCGTCACGCGAGACCGGCGCGAATGCCGGGCCATGTTTACACTCGCAGCCTTCAACGTCATGGCACACAATCGGGACGACCACGCCCGGCAATTCACCTACCTGATGAACCGGGACGGAACCTGGCGGCTGGCGCCCGCCTACGACCTTACCTTCGCGCCCGGTCCCGGGGGCGAACACTCCACCGCCGTTCAGGGATACGGCAAGGCGATTACCCGCGACCAATTGGCCACGCTCGGCAGGCGGGCTGACCTGAAAAACAAGGATATTCTCCAGATCGTCGATCGGGTCGCGGCAGCCGTCGCCGATTGGCCACGCTTTGCCAGGGACTACGACGTCGGCGGCGAGTCCAGAAACCGCATAGCCAGGGGATTGCGAGCAACCCGGCTGGAAAACCTCTGATCGCGGCCGGACCGCGCCGCATGTTGCGCCAAGCCGCCTGTTGAATTGCCGAATGCCGATTGTTTTTTCCCGGTTGCTTCCATACTTTCGGGCGTAGCTCCGGTTACCGACCGCGCTGGCCGTTGGCTGGGAGACCGATGCGGCCCCGGTTGGCCCGGCATCCCCGCATTCGCGCTTGAGTTATGTAACGCGAACTGGTTATGTGACCGCATGACCGACAACATCATGGCCCGCCGCTTTCGCGGTTTCCTGCCCGTTGCCGTCGATATCGAAACCAGCGGCTTCGATGCCCGGCGCCATGGCATTCTCGAGATCGCCGCCGTCACCTTCGGCTTCTACGACCGTGAACTGGTTATCGAGCAACGGCGCCGCTGGGCGGTTCAGCCATTTGCCGCCGCGGCCATCGACCAGGCGTCGCTCATGGTGACCGGTATCGACCTCGACGACCGCGAGCGGGGAGCGATAAGCGAGAAAAACGCCCTGACCGAGCTGTTCAAACTGGTGCGCAAGGACGTCAAGCGGCACGGTTGCCAGCGAGCCATACTGGTCGCCCACAATGCCGCGTTCGACGCCGGCTTTCTACGCAAGGCCGTCGAGCGGACCAAGGTCAAACGCGATCCGTTCCACCCGTTCAGCACCCTCGACACCGCCTCGCTCGCGGCCGTTTCCTACGGTCACACCGTATTGAGCGAAACCTGTTCGCGGGCCGGCATTCCATACGAAAAAGAAAAGGCGCACAACGCTCTCTACGACGCCGAACGGTGCGCGTTGCTGTTCTGCAACGTCGTCAACACCTGGAACACGTTGATGCCGAACCTGGTCCAATCCCCCGGCTGAGCCGCCACGGCGGCAAGCCACCCCGCTGTCGCCGAGTAACCACCCGCCAAGCGTCTGCTCGCCGCCGCCCTGCTACGCAAACCAAGAACGAGCGGTCCTCCCACTCATATTCGCACTCGTCGCTGTCTGAGCAGCCCGCCACATCGGCGTTGCCCATTCCCACCGTTCGCCGCCCGGAGGTCGGGTCCGGCGGAATTCGGGCGGAGCATGTGCGGCCCGAGCGAGGCCGCCGCGCCCCGGAAGCCGGCGATTGGGGGAACTTCATGATTACCAACATCACCGAAAAGCACCGCTGCGCCTTCCAGGCGCTCACGAGCGGCGACTACGGCAACTTCGCGCTCTTTTCCGTCTTGGTCGACGGCGAACCGGGCGCCGCCATCGTGGCGGTCAACGAGAGCCCGCCCACCGGGGAGGGCGGCGAGCCCGAGTTCGAGATCCGCCCCCTTTTCGTCAGCCTGACGCCGGGCATGACGGTCACCGACCACGACGGCCGCGCCGCATGAGCAGCGCTACGCCGTCCCACTCATCGCAGATGGACGCAAGGATCAGGTCGAGGAAATACTGCAGTTCGTTTCGAAATTGGTGCCCGAGTCGGCCGTCAACCCTTCGTCGTCTCCGAACACGCTGCCGCCACAATTGGATCCGGAAGGAGGTTCCGGGTAAGCGGTACGACCCTTCCCCAGCGACCGGCGCGACGGCCCGACGAACGCAATGCATCTCCCCGTATCCGCCCGTGCGAAGCGGGCGTCGTCTTCTCTCCGGCGTTGAATCACGTTAGTCTTGACACTAGATTTCTGACAAATCGATTTGGAGACAAGACCATGCGCGGTCTTTCCCACCGCATTATGGAGCACGCCGGGGCCCTGCCGGAGGCGGCTCCGCTGTGTCCGGCCGCCCTGCTGCACCTCGGCAACCGGGCGGCGGTCGATCAGGCGTTGTCGCGCCTCGCGCGCTCGGGCCACCTCCTGCGGATCTGCCAGGGTGTCTATATGCGTCCGGTCGAGACCCGTTTCGGCGTTCGGGCGCCCCGGGTCGCCAAGGCGATCGCCGCGCTCTCGCAGATGTGGGGCGAAACGATCGTGCCGTGCGGCGGCGCCGCAGCCAATTGCCTGCGCCTCACCACGCAGAATCCGGTCCGCGCGGTCTACCTCACCTCCGGTCCCAACCGACGGTTGCACTTTGGCTCGTCCATCGTGGAACTGCGTCACGCTCCGCGCTGGCAGTTGGCGGCGCCGCACCGAAAGGCGGGTGACGTCATCCGCGCCCTCGCATGGCTCGGCCCCGAAGAGGTCGAAGATGGCCTCGAAGCGGTTCTAGAGACGCTCTCCGAGGAGGATCGGGAAGAGCTTGCGGCCGCGCGGGCCATCATGCCGATCTGGATGGCCGAGCCGGTTAGCGCCCGCCTTGCGCATGGCTGAGACGCGATACCAGGGCCTCTCGCCCGAAGACAGACGCGATGCTCTTGAGGTGGCGGAGCGGAAAAGCAGCCACAAGGCGCATCTTCTGGAGAAGGATGTCTGGGTCGTCGCGGCGCTCGGCGTCCTCTTCGGGCCCCGTTCGCCGAACACCTGACCTTCAAGGGCGGCACGTCCCTGTCCAAGGTGTGGCGGGCGATCCGCCGATTCTCCGAAGACGTCGACATCACCTACGATATCCGGGCATTTGCGCCGGATCTGGTTTCCGGCGCCGGCGACGAAGCGCTTCCACCCACGCGCAGCCAGGAGAAGCGCTGGACGCGAGCCATCCGCGCCCGCCTCGCACAATGGGTCCGTGACGAGGCCTGCCCCATCGTTGAAGAAGGTCTCTCCGACGCCGGATTCCTGGCGAGGTGCAGAGTGGAAGCGGAGCGTCTCTACGTCGCCTACGAACCGTTGTTCGAGACGAGCGGTTTTGTCGCCCCGGAAGTCATAGTCGAGTTCGGCGCCCGATCGACGGGCAAACCTCACACAAACCGGCCCGTTGTATGCGATGCGGCCGCATGTCTTCCCGGTCTCACGTTTCCCGAAGCACATCCCACCGTCCTGCTGGCGGAGCGGACCTTCTGGGAAAAAGCGACTGCGATTCACGTCTTCTGCCGCCAGGAGCGCCGGCGCGGCGAGCGTCGGTCGAGGCACTGGCATGATCTTGCGCGCCTCGACGAGGCCGGGATCGCGGCAAGGGCGCTCGCCGACCGTGCACTCGCCCTGTCGGTTGCCCGCCACAAGGCGATGTTCTTCACCGAGAACGACGCCCGCGGCATACGGATTGACTATCAAGCGGCAGTCTCGGGACACCTTCAGCTCGTTCCCGAAGGCGCCGGGTTCGCCGTCCTCTCCGACGATTACACGAGAATGCTGGCGGACGGCATGCTGTTCGACGACAACGAGTCGTTCGACAGGTTGATGGAACGATGCGCTCTGCTCGAAGTTCGAGCTAACGAGACTAAGGTATGACGGCGCGCTCGGCGGCTGGTGCTGAAAGGATTTGAGGACGATCGGGACAGGCCAATGATGATCGGCTACGCGCGCGTCTCCACCGAGGACCAGAAGCTCGACCTGCAGCAGCAGGCGCTGCGCGCGGCGGGGTGCGAGCGCATCTTCGAGGACACGGCGGGCGGTGTGCGGCTGAGCGCCCCGCCCTGCGCGAGGCGCTGGCCCAGCTCAGGGCGGGCGACACGCTGGTGGTGTGGCGGTTCGACCGGCTGGGCCGGTCGCTCAAGGAGCTCATCCAGACGGTGGTCAACTACGAGGCCGCACACTCGCTCAGCACCAGCCGGCTCGCGACGGTCGGAGATGAAGAGCCGACCAAGGCGAGGCGGAGCCCGGAGCCGCATATCCTGAATGCGGTGACGTTCTGCGGCATCCGGTACGCCCACCTCGTGGTCATCGAGTCCGCGATGTACCTCTACGACGCCCTCCTCGACAACAAGTCCGTTACCCGCCCGAAAGGCGACATCTACAGCCTGAAGCTTGGCGTCGCGTGCGACCCTGACCAGAGCGAATCCGAAACGCCGAAACGGGCGAGGTTTCGGGGAACGACGATGGCCGCCTTTCACAACGCGCGAACGGTGATCCGCCATGAGATCAGGCCGGTCGGGAAGGGGTAGAGACGGGTTGGAGCGGCAAGCCGCCGGCGCAGATGGCTGCTCCTCGCGGTTCGGACACGCACGGGCCGGGGCACGGCCGTGGGCGAAAGCCCGACGCGTCAGGACGCGTGAGCGGGTTGACGCGTGTTGCGGGGACGTGCGGAGTCGAGGATACTGTATGTATAACCAGATAGGCCATAGGAACCGGCGGTTGAATCAAGGGCAGCAGAAGGAGTCGATCAAGGCGGTCATGCGGAGAAGTGGAAGGGATCGTGATGGCGGAAAGCGCACTGCGCGTGGCTGAGGACGGGGTGACGTGACGCGGGAGCGCACCGGTTCGAGGATGGCAAAAGCAGCCAGGAACGCAGGGAACGAACGGCCTGCGACGGTAAGCGAAGCACGCGCGACGGCGTCGGCGTGCATCTGCGCGGGGCGCGCGATGGCATTGTCGGTCGCCGAGGAGGCGAGACTCGGTCTGGGGCGTGCCGTCGCGTTCGCGGCTGTGCGGGCGTATTGGCGGAAGGCACGCTGCAGATGGGCCGGACGCCGACGCCTCAGGCGCGTACCGGAGGAGATCGAGCTCGCCGACCTGCCGGCCGACGGCCGGCGGCTGGCAACGGATTTCGGTACGGCTGTGGCGAAGCTGGATGCCCTGGAGGCCGGTTACACGATCGGACTCCTCTACACGGCGATGATGCCCGACCGGGTGCGCGCGGCGCTGGGCGCCTACTACACGCCGCCAGCCTTGTGCGAGAAGCTCTTGGACATGGCCGAGGAAGCCGGCGTCAACTGGTCGACGGCGCGCGTTCTCGACCCGGCGTGCGGGGGTGGGGCCTTCCTGGCGCCCGTAGCGTTGCGCATGGCCGACGGCGTGGCGGACGACTTGGACGCGAAGGCGACCGTAGAGAACATCGAACGTCGGCTCGCAGGATTCGAGCTGGATCCGTTCGCGGCGTGGGCGTCGCAGGTGTTTCTCGACGTGGTTTTGGCCGATCGCTTCGGGACCGCTGGCGGTCGAATCGGCTCCGTGGTCAAGGTGTGCGACAGCCTCGAAGAGGAGACGATGGGCGACGGCTTCGACGTCGTGGTCGGCAATCCGCCCTACGGTCGCGTCAAGCTGTCGCCGCACCTTCGGGAGAAATTCACGCGCAGCCTGTTCGGTCACGCGAACCTGTACGGGGTGTTTACGGACTTGGCCCTGCGGCTGGCGCGCGAAGGCGGGGTCATTGCCTACGTGACGCCGACGAGCTTTCTCTCGGGCGAGTATTTCAAGGCGTTGCGCGGCCTGATCGGCCGGGAAGCCCCGCCGGCGAGCATCGCTTTCGTCGGGAGGCGCAAGGGGGTGTTCGCCGACGTCCTTCAGGAGACGCTGTTGGCCGCCTACAAGCGCGGTGGCAAACCAGCAGCAGGAAACGTACAAGTAATCTCACCCGGGACGGACGGCTCGATGGAGACCGCCGCCGGTGGTTCGTTCAGGCTGCCGGCAACGCCCGAGGACCCGTGGCTCATGCCCCGGAGCGGGGCGCAGGGCGACCTCCTCGAACGGGTGGGTGGGCTGCCGCATCGGCTTGCCGACTGGGGCTACACCGTGAGTACGGGGCCCCTGGTCTGGAACCGACACAAGACGGGGCTTAGGGCCGGACCCGGCGACCGAATCTATCCGCTGGTGTGGGCCGAATCGGTGCGCCCCGAAGGGCGTTTCGAGTTCCGGGCGGAAAAGCGTAACCACAAGCCCTACTTCGAGCCGGGGGAGGACGAGCAATGGGTTGTGACCGACTTTCCCTGCGTGCTGGTGCAGCGGACAACCGCCAAGGAGCAGTGCCGGCGGCTGATCGCGGCGGAATTGCCGGGATGGTTCCTCGATAGGCACCGGGCGGTGGTGGTGGAGAACCACCTGAACATGGTCAAGGCGAGCAACGGGGAACCGAATGTGGCGCCTGAGGTGCTGGCCGCCGTGTTGAACAGCGACGTGGCGGACCAGGTGTTCCGCTGCATTAACGGGAGCGTGGCCGTGTCCGCCTACGAGATGGCGGCGCTGCCGCTGCCATCGCCGGAGGACATGGAGGAACTCGAAGCGCTGGTCGACCAGGGCGCAAGGCGCGATACCCTGGAAGGTGCGGTGGCCCGCGCTTACGGCTGCCGGGGGTCGTAAATGGCGCTTCCTCCGATGCTGCCGGTCGAGCAGGTTCACGAGCGTCTGGTCGCGATCTTCCCGGAGGGGACGCCGAACAGGAACTACGTCATCCGCGAGATGGCCGCCAAGACTGTGTTCGTGATGCTCTACGTGGGAGCCGTGGACGGTGCCGGCCGCTGGACTCGACCGGATCAGGTGACGCGGATGACGGACGCCCAGGCCGCCCTGGTCGACGAGGCAGCCCGGGAGGCGTGGTTGATCGAGTCGTTGCGGCCGGGTACCGGCAATATCGAGGGGCGCTGGTATCAGGCGAACACGCGCGAACCGATCCGGGACGAGACGTTGCGCGACGGCTTGGTCCGCATGGGGGCGGTGGCGGAGCGCGTCGGGCTTGCCACGACCTCGCCGGAGCCGCGCTACGCGTTGGCCGCAGGATTCTCTGCGTTGTTCGATCCGAAGCTTGTGGGCGCCGCACTCGAGTCGGTCGGCGAGGCGTGGCGTACCGCGAACCTGTCGAGTGCGGCGCTGGCCCGGGTTGAGATCCTGCGCCACGGCGCGGTCGCGCGAGAAGGAACGGTCCTCGTGACTTTTCCCGGTGGCGAGGCTCGCCAGATGGACCCCGGACCCAGCTCGGTGATCTCAAAGGCGGTCGTCGAAGAGTTCGCTCCGCGGTTTCTGGAGAAGCCAGCGGTGATCTGGCTGAGCGAGAGCCGGAACAAAGTGGTCAAGCAGGACGACGACCTGGCCAAGGCGATCGGCCTGACGATCGAGCCCGACCGGAACCTGCCCGACCTCATTCTGGCGGACCTCGGACCTGAGCAGCCGCTGCTCGTGTTCGTCGAGGTCGTCGCCAGCGCCGGACCGATCAGCGAGTCACGGCGGAGCGCGTTGATGGCGATCGCCGCCGACGGCGGATTCGGGGAGTCGCAGGTGGCGTTCGTGACCGCGTATTCGGACCGTGACGACTCAGCGTTCAAGCGCTCGGTGAGCGAGCTCGCCTGGCGTTCCTTTGCCTGGTTCACCTCAGAGCCGGAAGACGTCTTGGCTCTGCATCGAGGCGGGGAGGCTGGGCAACAGCGGCTGTCGGCGCTGATGGGGTGAGGATTGATTAGGGGGATCAAACCGAAGCGGCTCACGCCACAGATGCGGCTTGGGCAGGAAGGTGTCGCCATGATCGAGCGAACCTGCCTGAAGATGCACTGCACGTGGAATCCGACCGGGGCGGTCGATGTCGGGATCGACGGCTTCATCGAAATGTTCGACCGCCGAACGGGGAACGCGCTGGGCAAGCACCTCGCCGTGCAGAGCAAGGCCGTGTCCGCCCTCGCCAACGACACGGGCGAGACGTTCGACTTCTCCTGCGATCCCCGGGACATCGCGTATTCGACGATCCCGAGCACGAGTCGACGAGTACGGTGCGTTTCCACAAGATGCGCGATCGGTTCAGCGAGGCGTCATACGGCGATGTTCAGCTGGCTGTTGCCGGTGGTTCCCGGGACGAGCGCGCGTTGGCTCGCCCTGTCGGTTCATATAGGCGTCAGGCCGCCGACGCTTCCTTGACCAGCGATTGCAGTTCCCCCATCTCGAACATCTCGGTAACGATGTCGCAGCCGCCGACCAGTTCGCCGCCGATGTAGAGCTGCGGAAAGGTCGGCCAGTTGGCGTAGCGCGGCAGGATGGCCCGAATGTCCGGATTGGTGAGCACATCCACGTAGGCGAACCGCTCGCCGCAGGCGATCAGGCATTGCACCGTCTGTGCCGAGAAGCCGCACTGGGGCGCCTGGGGCGAACCCTTCATGTAGAGGATGATGGGATTGCCCTCGATCTGGCCCTTGATCGATTCAAGGACCGGGCCGCTCGTTTCCGCCATGGTCCACACCTCTTGTTCGCGGATTAGCTTGTCAAATGTCAGGTTCGTACCCGGCCACCGCCCTGGCGCCGGGCCGGGGCATCGCTCCGTTCGCTTTACCCCGGGGTCTGGAACAGCGAGCATTGTACTCCATGTGAAAATCGGCGGGATAGGCGACTTGGCCATAAGCATGTCTGGAAGATCGATCTTCGAGAAGGAAGTGGACCGCCGGGGCACCAACGCCATCAAGTGGGACAGGTACCTCGGGCGCGATGTCCTGCCCTTCTGGGTGGCCGACATGGAATTCGAAACGCCGGATTTCATCCTGGACGCCCTGCGCGCGCGGATCGACCACGGCATCATGGGTTACACGCGAACGCCGGCAACGCTGGTCGCCGCGTTCCAGGCCTGGCTCGGGCGCAACTACGGCTGGACGGTCCCCGAAGAGTGGCTGGTGTGGATACCCGGCGTGGTACCCGGCCTCAACCTGAGCGCCATGGCCGTGGGAACCCGCGGCGATTCCCTGCTGATACCCACGCCGGTCTACTACCCGTTCCTGTCGGTTCCGGCCAATGCCGAGCGAACGTCCGTGGAAGTGCCCACGAGCAGGTCCCACGGAACATGGGCAATGGATTTCGATGCCATGGATGCCGCGGTGCGACCGGACACGCGCCTGGTCATGATCTGCAACCCACAGAACCCGACCGGCCGCTGCTACACCCGGGCTGAACTGCTGGAACTCGCACGGTTCGCCGAACGCCACGATCTCGTCATCTGCTCCGATGAGATCCACTGTGCCCTGCTGCTCGATCCGCAAGCGCGGCACATTCCCGTGGCCAGCCTGGGAAGCGACATCGCCGCGAGAACCATAAGCCTGTTCGCGGCCACGAAAACCTACAACATGCCCGGCCTGTCCTGCGCGGTCGCCGTGATACCCGATGCCGGCCTCCGCGCCCGCTTCAGCGCCGCGCGGCGCGACCTGGTGCCCCTGATCGGACCCCTGGCTTTCGCGGCATCGGAAGCCGCATTCAACGACCGGAGCGGCTGGCTGGCGGCATTGCTGGACTACCTGCGGGAAAATCATCGCCGCCTGCTCGACGCGGCAGGCGGGCGCATGACCCCCGTGGAAGGGACATACCTGGCCTGGATCGACGTTCGCGACCTCGGCCTCGACAACCCCGGGAAACACTTCGAGCATTTCGGGCTGGGGTTATCGGACGGCGCCGCTTTCGGTGGCCCCGGATTCGTCCGCTTCAACTTCGCCTGCTCCCGGGCACTGCTGCAACGCGGCCTCGACCGCTACCGGCGGGCCGTGGAAGCGGCGGGCGCCTGCACCGGACAATGACCGCCGGCCGCTCCGCTGCTTGCGTTCGTGTCCCCGCATCGGTCTTCCCCAGGTCCATCGACGACAGACGCCAGACCCGATCGGAGCCGTTCCGAACCGGAGGGAAAATGACCGCCGGCCGCTCCGCTCCTTCCGTTCGTGTCCCCGCATCGGTCTTCCCCAGGTCCATCGACGACAGACGCCAGACCCGATCGGAGCCGTTTCGAACTGGAGGGAAGCGGACATTCCGGATCGCCTTTGCAAGTCCAAATCCGCCGTTGAACTGCTTGAGGCGCTAAAGTAGGATTTCGCTTTTGCCGTTTCCATTCCCGTCCAAGGCAGCACGGCTGCCTTTTGTTTTTTGCGGAGACGAAAACCATGACCAGCCTGATGAACACATACGCGCGCCTGCCGGTGGCCTTCGTCAAGGGCAGCGGCGCCTACGTGGAAGACGGCGGCGGCAATCGTTACCTCGATGCGCTGACCGGCCTCGCCGTTTGCGGGCTCGGCCACGCCCATCCCGCGGTGGCCCGGGCGGTGTCCAACCAGGCGCGAACCCTGTTGCACACCTCGAACCTCTACGAAATTCCCGTACAGGCAGCACTAGCCGAGCGGCTGACCGCACTGTCGGGCATGGACAAGGCGTTCTTCGGCAATTCCGGTGCGGAGGCGAACGAGGCGGCCATCAAGATCGCCCGGCTGCACGGCCGGAAACGCGGCATCGAATCGCCGGTTGTGGTCGTTACCGATGAGAGCTTCCACGGCCGTACCATGGCGACCCTCACCGCCACCGGCAATCGCAAGGCGCAGGCGGGGTTCGAGCCGCTGCTCACCGGTTTCGTGCGGGCTCCGTACAACGATCCGGCCACCATCGGGCAGATAGCGGCCAACAATCCCGATATCGCCGCGATCCTGGTGGAACCCGTCCAGGGCGAGAGCGGCATCAACATCCCGGACGACGGCTACCTCGATGCATTGCGCGCCATCTGCGATGCCAACGACTGGCTGCTGATGCTCGATGAGGTACAGACCGGCAACGGCCGCACCGGCCGCTTCTTCGCCTACCAGCACACCGGCTGCCTGCCGGATGTGGTCACCACCGCCAAGGGGCTCGGCAACGGCATCCCCATCGGCGTCTGCCTCGCCCGGGGCGACGCCGCCGGGTTGTTCCGGCCGGGCCACCACGGTTCCACCTTTGGCGGGAATTTCGTCGCCTGTGCGGCCGCCCATGCCGTGCTGGATACGCTCGAGAACGAGAACCTCATCGAGCGGGCCGGGCTGCTCGGCGAACGTATCGCCGGCGGACTCGGCGAGGCCCTGAAGGGCAACAACCACATCAAGGAAATTCGCGGCAAGGGTCTCATGATCGCCGTCGAGTTGAACGAACCCGTGCCCGGGCTGGTCAACGCCGGGCTGGACCGCGGGATCCTCGTCAACGCCATCGGGGACACGATCGTCAGGCTGCTGCCGCCGCTGAATTTGACAGACGAAGAAGCGGACGCGGTGGTCGCAAAGGTCGCGGCGCTGATCGAGGGGCAGACGTCCTGACGGACGGGTCAGCGGATTGCGCCGATGAACAACCCCGCGTTCCATGGCTGCCACCCGGGCGTGACGTCATCTGTCCGGAATTCGACCCGGAATCCGGTTCCGGATGCCGAGCGATGAGCAAGCGGGATTTCCTGTCGTTGCTCGACTGCGCGCCCGAAGAGCTGAGGACCCTGCTCGCCAGGGGCAGCGAACTCAAGCGCGGTCTCAAGGAAGGCGAAGCCTACCGGCCCCTGGTCGGCCGTAGCGCCGCCCTGATGCTGCTGCTCAGCAGTACCCGAACGCGCGTGGCATTCGAAGCCGGCATGAACCAGCTCGGCGGCCAGGCGATTTTCCTCGGCGCCGCGGATACCCAACTCGGGCGGGGCGAGCCGATCGGCGACACGGCCAGGATCCTCTCCGAGATGGTGGACATCGCGATCATCCGCACGCGGGACCACGCCGATGTCGAGACCCTTGCCGAGGCGGCATCGATTCCCGTCATTAACGCCATGACCGACCGCTTTCACCCCTGCCAACTGCTCGCCGACATGCAGACATTCGAGGAACTGCGCGGACCCGTCGAGGGCAGCACGGTCGCATTCGTCGGCGACGGCTACAACATGTGCCAGTCCTATATCAACGCCGCCCGGCAGTACGGGTTTCAACTCAGCATCGCCTGTCCGCCGGGCTACGAGCCCGAAGCGGATTTACTGTCCGGCAGCAACGATACGACCCTGGTCGAGGCGCCGAGAGAAGCGGTGGAAAACGCCGATCTGGTCGTAACCGACGTCTGGTCGTCCATCGGGCACGATGCCGAACGCCGGGAGCGGCGCGAAGCCTTTGCGCCCTACCAGGTCAACGAAGGCCTGCTGAACCACGCGAAGCCCGATGTGCTGTTCCTGCACTGCCTGCCCGCCCACCGGGGCGAGGAAGTCAACGAGACGATCCTCGACGACCCCAGGAGCGGCGCCTGGACCGCCGCGGGCAACCGGCTGCACAGCCAGAAGGCATTGCTGGAGTTCCTGCTGGTCGATCGGTAGCCGCCGCTACCACGCCCGCAGCGCGTGGGCCAACAGCCTGCCGGACTCGAACAGGAAATCTCCGCGCACAGGCCGGCCGGATAGTATTTCCGGCAGCCAGATTCGGTCGTCCTCCCACATCCCGGCATAGGGAATCGCATCCAGCGGCGCCCAGAAAGGCTGCGCCTCGTCGGTCTCGACCGGTGTTCCCGCAAAGTTCCCGGCAACGAAAACATGGCCCAGCCACTGGGGATCGACCCGGTCGACGAATCTCAAAACGGCCATGTGCACCGGCTCCAGCGCCCGGACACCCACCTCTTCCCGGGTTTCCCTGAGCGCGCAGGCCAGCAGCGTTTCTCCCAGAACGACCTTGCCGCCAGGCGCGTTGACCTTGCCGGCGCCGTGGCCCCGCTTTTTGCGGATAAGCAACACCTTGCCTTGGACGCAAACGAACATCAGCGTACCGATGAACCGGGGCTGCCAGCCTTGCAAACGCCGGTCAAGCTCGGCGCGCAATGCAGGCGAATTGAGATCAGTAGCCATGCGTCCCGCAAGCGCGCACTACGCACGCCAGCGCAGTGTACCCCGCAACCTGATCGTAGACATTTGACGGATGCCCTGACCCCATCCAATTACCCATCCATCGTCATTCAATAAGAAGCTGACAAATTCGTCCGCCTTGGGGAAACTAGCTCCGCGGCGGTTCGGCTGAGACACGGAAACTCAGGAACCCTGCCAATCGACGAGCGCAAGATTGTCGGCGAGCGTCCTGGCAATCTGCGGCCAGCCGTTCGCGACCGCGTAAGCCCGGCAGTCCGCCCGGCGCACCCCCAACGCCTTGCGTACAGCCACATTCAGAACCTCGTCCAGCCAGCCGGTGACACCCTGCCGCACCACGTCTTTCGGGCCCGTGACGGGGTAGGCCGCAACCGGCGTGCCGCAGGCGAGCGCCTCGAGCATGACCAGACCGAAGGTGTCGGTGCGGCTGGGGAATACGAAGGCATCGGCCGCCGCATACTCATCGATGAGGCGTTGTCCCCTGCGGTAGCCGAGCCACTGCGCCCGGGGGTACCTGGCCTGGAGTTCCGCGCGCTGGGGACCGTCCCCCACGATGATCTTGTCGGCGTCGAGGTCCAGGTCGAGGAACGCTTCCACATTTTTCTCGACGGCGATGCGGCCGACGTACAGCAGCCGGGGCCTTTTTTTTCGCGAAGAGGCGCCCAGGCCGGCCGTTGTCCCCGCCGCCGCTGCCTTTGACCCGGTCCCATTCCGGCCGTCCGCGGGGCGGAACCTGTCGGCATCCACCCCGCGGCTCCATACCACGAGGTTGCGCAATCCCCAGCCGAGCAACTCTTCCTTGAGCGATTCGGTGGTGCACAGGGTGCGTTCCGCCGGGCGATGAAACCAGCGGATGAACGCATAGCCCACGCTCAGCGGCACGCGAACGCGCTCATGCACGTATTCGGGAAACTTGGTATGCAGCGACGTGGTAAACGGGATGCCCCGCCGTTGGAACAGGCCCCGCGCATAGAGCCCGAGCGGCCCTTCCGTGGCGACATGACAGGCATCCGGCCGCTCGCGGCGCAGTACGTCCTTGAGTTTCCAGGGATTACGGGAGATTCGAATCTCGGGATAGCTTGGCAGCGGCATCTGTTTGAAGTCGCCCGGATGCACCACACGGGCCTCGAACCCGAAGTCCGGCAGATGCTGCGCCACCTGTTGCAGGGTGGTGACGACGCCGTTGGTCTGCGGCTCCCACGCATCCGTCACAAGCAACAGTTTTTTCACCGGCTCTTCCCATCGGGAGATGCCGATGGGCGCCCACACCCCGGCTGTCGGCCCGGCGCGGCTGGCACGGCCGTCACGATGCACCGGGAGTAACCCGGCAGGCGGCGATTCATCGGTCAATCGGCGGCGCCGGCGAGGCGTCCGCCCGGGTAGCGCGCTTCGAGACGGCGGTACAGGTCCGCCACCGCCGTCTCCGGGCGCTCGAGGTCATCGAGCAGCTCGATGAGGTGTTCGTTGTCCTCGCGGCCGGCCCAGATCTTCACATAGTTCCCGGATTTGTATCCGTGGTCCTGGCGAAACCGGTTCAGCACGTTTTTGCCCACGTACAGGCGGAACAGCTCGTCGAAGGACAGTGGCAGCAATCGCATCACCTGTGCGAACGCTTCCAGGGCGAAAGCCCTGGCCGCAAGCGTCTGCCGGGCGAGGTCTTCCACCGCCAGGCGCAACGCCTCGGGTTCGGCTTCCGTAACGGGGCCGACGTCCAGGATGTCGATCGCGTCGGCGTTCAGCGCGCCGGCGCGGATCAGGTCGCTCATGCCGAAATGCCAGATGTCCACCAGCTCCAGCTTGACCTGGTCGAGATCGGGGCGTTGCCGCTTCCACCACTTCCAGCCGAAGTGATCCAGCAACTCGGCGCACTCGACCCAAACGGCCCGGTAGTACTCATAACCGCTCAAGCGCCATTGTGGATGCACATGGGTGTTGTGCGCATCCTGCATGGCGGCCATGGTGTCCAGCATCGCTGACCTGTCCATCCGCTTGCAGGCACTCCGGGTCGAGGTTGGAAGGCCCGGAATTATGGAGCAACCCGGGCGCAGTCGCACGTCTCGCCGCGCTTCGGCTACACTACCGGTTTCCTTTTCGGAGCGATGTATGGACCTGGCTTACGGGCCCGAATACGAGGCGTTTCGCACTGAGGTAAGGCGATTTCTCGAGACTTGCGGCAACCGCGCCCCAAGGGGCGTGAATCCGCCGCGCCGCACCGTGGTCGAGTGGCAGAAACGGTTGATCTCGAACGGCTACGCGGCCCGCACCGTTCCGAAGGAGTACGGCGGTTACGGCGCCGAGCCGGACATCCTGATCTCGCGCATCATCGCCGAAGAGTTCGCCGCCGCCCGGGTTCGCCCCGGCCTCGGCGGCATCGGCATATCCATGCTGGCGCCGACGGTGCTTGAACTGGGCTCCGAAGCGCAGAAGCGCGAATTCGTCCGGCCGACCGTCGAAGGCGAGACGATCTGGTGCCAGGGCTACTCGGAACCGGGCTCCGGCAGCGACCTGGCCAGCCTGAAGACCCGCGCCGAACTCGACGGCGAGGATTGGGTCGTCAACGGGCAGAAGATCTGGACTTCCCAGGCGCACCTTGCCCACTGGATGTTCTGCCTGGTGCGCACCGAGCCCGATGCGCCCAAGCACCGGGGCATCTCTTTCCTGCTCATTCGCATGGACACGCCGGGCATAGAGGTCCGGCCGCTCGTGGATATGACGGGCGCCGCGAACTTCAACGAAGTGTTCTTCACGGATGTCCGGGTGCCCAGGCACCGCATGATTGGCGGCAGGGGCGAAGGTTGGCGGGTGGCCAACACCATACTCGGCCACGAACGGGACTCCCTGGGCGACCCCAACGCGACGCTCGCACGGGTGCAGGCGCTGGTGGAGCTGATGAAATCGGAGACCATCGACGGGCGTCCGCTGACCGGGCACGCCACCTACCGGGACCGGCTGATGCGGCTTCAGGGACGGGTCATGGCGCTGCGCTGCAACGACCTGCGCATTCTTTCCGCCAAGGTCAACCACAAGGATGCGCGGCTCGCGCGCATGATCGTCAAATTGCAGGGCACGGAACTCCGCCATGAACTCGAGCAACTCGGTATCGACGTCATGGGCGAACGCGGGCTGGCCTACGGCGACAAGTCCGCCCCCTATGTCATGGACCGCGGCAGTTGGCAAACCCACTACATGTACTTTCTCGGCTTGATCATCGGCGGCGGCACGTCGCAGATTCAGAAGAACATCATCGGCGAACGGGGCCTCGGCCTGCCCCGGGAACCCAGGGTCGACCCCAAGTCCGCGCCCTGGGCCGCGAAGGCGGCGGGCGCCTGAACATGGATTTCGGACTCTCGGAAGAACAGACGCTGCTCCAGCACAGCGTCAACCGCTGTCTCGACGACAATGCCGATCTGGACACCGTACGCCGAGTCGCTGCCGGCCAAGACAAGGACCGCGGCATCTGGGCAGCCCTCTGTGAACTGGGCGCCGGGGCGCTGCTGGTGCCGGAGGAACACGGGGGTGTCGGGCTTGCGCCCCTGGATGCGGCCCTGTTCGCGGAATGCCTCGGCTACCATTGCACGCCTTCGCCCTTTCTGGGTTCCGCTATCCTCGGCCCGATGGCACTGACACTCGCCGGGGGCCAGCACGACCGTCTCGCCCGGCTTGCCGGCGGAGAAACGCGCATCGGCGCCGCGCTCGGCGAAGCGGTGGCGGCTCGGGCCGATGCCGGCATCTTCTCGAAGCGTGGCCGGCTGACCGGCAAAGCGCTCTTTGTCCCCGATCCGGACGCCAACGAATACCTCATCGCCGACCAGGCCCGGCGCCTGTTCCTCGCGCCCGCCGCCGCGGCTGAGCGCCGGGCGCTGCCAACCATCGACAGGACCCGGCCCACCTGCGAACTGATCTTCGACGACGCGCCGGCAACCCTGCTCTCCGACAACCCCCATCACCTCGCCGGCCTGATCGACACCGGACGTGTCATGCTTGCGGCAGATACGCTCGGCGCTGCCCAGAACATGCTCGATCAGGCAGTTGCCTACGCCAAGGAACGGCAACAGTTCAACCGTCCCATCGGCTCGTTTCAGGCCGTGAAGCACCTTTGCGCGGAGATGGCGGCTTCCCTGGAACCCTGCCGGGCAATGGTCTGGTATGCCGCGCACGCACTGTCCGCCGTTGTCGAGGAAGCGCACCTGACCGCCTGTCATACCAAGGCCCATGTGGCGGAGGTCGGCACGTTCGTGGCGCGCAAGGCGACCGAAGTGCATGGCGGCATGGGCTTTACCGACCTGTTGGGGTTGCACTACTGGTTCAAGCGGATCGGCTTCAACCGGCAGATGCTCGGCGCGCCGGAACTCGTTCGCGAGGAAGCCGCGCGCGCTCAGCAATTGACCGCGTGATCGTTTAATTTCGGCGTACGGGGCACCGAATCGCAACTCACCGTACAGCGGGAGGCCAACCGACCGGGAACCGTTCGACTACGGCGGAAACCGTTTGCGCCAGTTGGCGTCCTGGTAGAAGAAATACTCCCGCGGCCGCCGCGCCACCTTGAATTGCACAATGCCGCCCACATATCGCTAAATAGGCCCTAATCAAAGTGCAGCCGTTACTCATGGCCGAAACCTATCCCGTACTGCCGCTGAAGAACACGGTGGTCTACCCGCAGATCGTCATTCCCCTGGCGGTCGGGCGCCCGAAGTCGCTGGCGGCGGTGAATGCCGGCATCGACTCCGGGCGCCGCATAATCACCGTGGCGCAGAAGCAGGCCTCCATCGAAGACCCGAGCCGGGACGATCTGTTCGCGATAGGCACCATCGCCACCATCAACCGGGTCGAGAAACGCGAGAAGGGCGCCCAGGTAATCGTCCAGGGCGTGGAGCGCATCCGCCTCGGCGCCGCCATCGATGGCGGCAACCACCTGGAGGTGGAATACGAGCGGCTGCATTCCCTGTCCATGGATGACCTCGGCGAGGACGCCACCCATGTGGATGCGCTGTTGCGGGAGAACCTGGAGCTGTCCAAGCGCATTGCCAGCCTCTACGGCGGCGGCGACGGGGATCAGATCTATCAGCAGCTCATCGGTTCCATCAACGATCCCGTCACCCAGATGTACCGCATCGCCAACCTGGCCAACATATCCCTTGAGCAGGAGCAGGCGGTGCTCGAGTGCGAATCCACCAAGGAACTGATGGAGCGGGTCCACGAAATCCTGCGCCACGAGGTGCAGGTCAGCGAGTTGCGCCGCCAGATCGCCGAGCAGGCCCGGGACGACATCGACCAGCAGCAGCGCGAGCACCTGCTGCGCCAGCAGAAACGCGCCATCGAGCAGGCGCTCGGCGAAGCCGGCGAGGACGAGGATGTCGCCGAACTCCGCAATCAACTGGAAGAAGCCCAGTTGCCGGCGCACGTCAAGACCGAGGTGGACCGCGAGTTGAAGCGCCTCGGCCGCATGTCCTCCAACGCCGCCGACTACCAGGTGGCCCGGGGCTACCTGGAGCTCATCGCCGAACTGCCCTGGCACCAGCAGACCGAGGATCAACTCGACCTGGAGCACGCGCGCGTGGTGCTCGACGAAGATCACTACGGGCTCGACGACGTCAAGGAACGCATTCTGGAATCCCTGGCCGTCATGCAACTGAATCCCGAGGCCAAGGCGCCGATACTCTGCTTCGTCGGGCCGCCGGGCGTCGGCAAGACCTCGCTCGGCCAATCCATCGCCCGTGCGATGGGCAGGAAATTCGAACGCATGAGCCTCGGCGGCCTGCACGACGAATCCGAGCTGCGCGGCCACCGCCGTACCTATATCGGCGCCATGCCCGGCCGCATCCTCCAGGGCGTGCGCCGGGCCGGCGTCACCAATCCCATTCTCATGCTCGACGAGATCGACAAGCTCGGGCGCGACTTCCGGGGCGACCCGGCCGCCGCGTTGATGGAAGTCCTGGATCCGGAACAGAACAAGGAGTTCCGCGACAACTACCTGAACCTCGCCTACGACCTCTCCCGAGTGCTGTTCATCACCACCGCCAACACGCTGGAAGGCATACCCCGGCCGCTGCTCGACCGCATGGAGGTGCTGGAACTGTCCGGTTACAGCGACATGGAGAAACAGGCCATCGCCCGGCAATACCTGATTCCCCGGCGGCGCACCGAGGCGGGCCTCGCGGAACAGCAGCTCGAGATCTCCGATGAGGGGCTGCACTACATGATCCGGCGCCACACCCGGGAAGCCGGCGTGCGGGAACTCGAGCGCGTCATCGGCCGCATCGCCCGCAAACGCGCCCGGCAGGTGGTGGAGGAACAGGACATCGGGGACACGATCGCCGTGGAGACGCTCGGCGAACTGCTCGGGCCCGAGAAGTTCAAGTCGGAAAACGGCCGTACGAACATGGCGCCCGGCGTCGCCACCGGGCTCGCCTGGACGGAGGCCGGCGGGGACGTGCTGTACGTCGAAGCCACCCTCACCCAGAAAGACGAGAAAGTCACGCTGACCGGCCACCTGGGGCAGGTCATGCAGGAGTCGGCAAAGGCCGCGCGCAGCTACATCTGGTCCATCGCGGAACGCATCGGCCTCGACCGGGCCCGGATCGAGGAGTACGGCGTGCACATCCACGTACCCGCCGGAGCCGTCCCCAAGGACGGTCCGTCCGCCGGCGTGACCATGGCCACCGCACTGGTATCGGCCTATTGCGAAAAGCCGGTGCAGGAAAAGCTGGCAATGACGGGCGAATTGACCCTCTCGGGCCTCGTGCTCCCCGTGGGCGGCATCAAGGAGAAGATACTCGCGGCGCACCGGGCCGGGCTGAGGCGGGTCATTCTCCCGAAGGACAACGAGGCCGACCTGCGGAAGCTGCCGGTGCCAGTGCGCGAGGAGATGAGCATCATCCTGGTCAGCGACCTGAGCGAGGTGCTCGAAGAAGCGATCGGTCTGTAGCGCGGCTGCCTGTCCACGGCCTCGCCGAACCGGCCGAAATCCTGCGCCGAATACGCGGTCCGGCCCAGTTTACGCATTGATGACCCGTTCAAAGTCCTGTGCCATACTTCGCCGCCTTCACTTTTCCATACACAAAAACGGGGAACAGGCGATGAGTGCTGACGGTACCTGGAACACCACCATGAACACGCCCATGGGCGCCCAACAGGGAACGCTCGAGCTCAAGACCGACGGCAGCACGCTGACCGGCACGCTGAGCGGCGCGCAGGGAACAATCGAGTTGAAGGACGGCACCGCAGACGGCGATTCGCTGTCCTGGAAAGCCGATATCACGACGCCCATGCCCATGACGCTGGAGTTCAGCGCCAAGGTGGACGGCGACAACATCAGCGGCAACGTCAAGCTCGGCGCCTTCGGCACCGCCAGCTTCAGCGGCACCCGCGCCTGACCGATCAGGCGGCCCGCGCCGCTATTTCTGTTCATCTCACACGCCGTGCCCGACAGCACGGCGTATTTCCGCGCGACGCACACCCACTCTCTTCCAGGTACCAGGCGTTGTTCCCTGCGCCGTGCACCTTTGCCGGGTGCACAGAGGCGATACGGGGCCGCCGACGAACTCGCGCGTCCACGAAGGCGTGGGGACGCTCGATGGAATGCCGGACGCCGGCCTGCGCGGCCAGGTGCAGGACACGATCCGGTTTCCGAGCGCGAAACACCTCGCCGAGGGCGGCGCGATCGCACACGTCGCCGCGCATGAAGCCGCCCGGCATCGGCTCGACGGTCACGTCGAACGTGCGCGTCGTCGACAGCCCGTCGCCGTCGATGTCGAACCACAGTGAGGTCGCCGCCGTTCCCGCTCCCCGGGTGAACGCGAGCCGGTCAGCTTGTGATCGAGAACGAGTGGCTGAAAAAAAACCACGCGGCGTCCGTCCTCCTGCACCTGCAGCCGCACCCTGGTGCCTCAGTTGCCGCCCCGGTCGGGCGCGCTCGACAGGTTCGTCAGGTGCCCGGTCGGGCTCGACAAGAGGCTCATCGCCACGATGGGCTGGTCGGACTCCACCCGCAGGCGCCACTTGCCCAGGCCGTCGCCAAGCGACCCATCAAATCCCTCGGCACCGGCCTCCAGGGCGGCCGCCGCGAGGCTGCGCGAGGCGCCCGCCGGCACCGTCAGCGCCACGGTCGAGCCCGGCGAAGCACCCGCGTCATCGACCCCCGTGATCGTCACCTCGGCGTCCTCGGAACCCGGGTTCACCAGCCGCAGGCCGCTCACCTGGTTGGGGTTGCTTCCGGGGTTGAATATCACGACCCGGTGCACGCCCTCCAATCCGGGCGCCACATCGTGCATCGATGTCAAAAAACCGTCCGCGGCGCGGATGTAGGCGAGCACCTCGATGTCGAGGTCGCTCGACAGTACGAGGCGCCAGTCGCCCACACCGGGTCCGGTGCTGCCGGCAAGGCCCTTCTCGGCGTTGCCCACTTCCAGGTCGTCCGAGTTGAAGTGCCGCGTTTGTCTGGCATCGAGTGCGAGGGTTACGGGAGGATAAGAGAGGTCGCTGTCATCGAACGCCTCGATCGACACCGTGCCGGACGCCTCGGCGCGGTTGACCACCCGCACGAACCCCTGGCGCCCCAGCGGGTCGGACGCCGACGGGAACAGCGGCGCCACATGAACTCCGTGCTCGTCATCCGGCGTCCTCGGAACCGTCGAGAGATTGGCGAGGTGGCCGGTCGGACTCGACAGCAGGCTCATGGCCACGACCGGCCCGGTCGCGGTCACGGTCAGCCGCCACTTGCCCACGCCGTCGCCGAGCGCGCCCGCCACGCCCACACCCGACTCCAGCTCCGTGGCCGTCAGCGTCGTCGACCGGCCGGCCGGGAGGTGGAACCCGACCGTCGTCCCGGGCGAGGCGCCGGCGTCGTCGATGCCGGTAATCGTCACCTGCGCGTCCTCGGCGCCCGGGTTCACCAGCCGCAGGCGGCTCACCTGGTTCGGGTTGCTGCCCGGGTTGAAGATCGCCACCCGGTAGCGGCCGTCGCGCAGCGGCGCCAGGTCGTGCATGCTGGTGAGAAACCCGTCTTGCGTGCGGACATAAGCGAGCACCTCGAAGTCGAGATCGCTGTCCAGCACCAGGCGCCAGTCGCCCTCGCCCGGGCCCACCCCCTCGGGCAGCCCCTTCTCGGCGTTGCCGTCTTCCAGGTCGCCCGAGTTGAAATGCACGGTCGCGCCGGCGTCCACCGAAAGCGCGACCGGGCCCCGCCGCACGCCCGTATCGTCGACCGCCTCGATGGACACCTCGCCGGCCTCAGCGTCGTGATTGATCACGCGCAAGAAGCCCTCGCGCACCGGGTCCGCCGCCCGCGGCACCAGCGCCACGAGCGCCGGGCCCCTGACCGTCACCGCAAAGGTGTCGGAGGCCCGCTCGTCGCGCCGGTCCGCGGCCGTCACCGTGACCGCCGTCACGCCGCGCTTCACGCCCCGGATGGTGAGCAAGGCATTGCGGTCCACCGACACCGTCGCCACCGACGCGTCGGCCGACACCACGGAATAGTCCAGCGCCCGCTGGTCGCGGTCGTAGAAGTTGAGCTGGATGTCCAGTTCGAGGACCTCCCCGACATCCAGTGCCTGATCGTCGATCTCCCGCTCCACCACCGGCGGGCGATTCGCGGCACCGCCGCCGCTGCCGCCGCCGCTGGTGCCGCCACCAGTGCCGCTGGTACCGCCACCAGTGCCGCTGGTGCCGCTGGTGCCGCTGGTGCCGCCCGTGTCCGCGCCACCCGTATCCGCGCCGCCCGTATCCGCGCCGCCCGTGGCCGTGCCGCCCGTGGCCGTGCCGCCGGTGTCTCCGGGATCGTCGCCATCTCCCGGGTCGTCCGGGCGGGACACGATCTCGAATTCGTCGATGCCGCCGCGCGTGTCCACCACCCACGCCGGACCCGCCCGCAGGCTGCGGTTCCACGGCGCCAGCTCGAGCGTGTACCGCGCGGCGGCGAAGGCGTAACTGTTGACGCGGCCGTTGCAGGGCTCGTCGGTCTCGACGAGCAGGCTCAAAACCCTGGGGGACCACCTGTCCGGGTCGTCCGGGTGGCCGAAGTTGGCCAGTTGCGTCGCCTTGGCGAAGATCTCCCCGGCCGGGATGTCGACGATGGGCGCGCAGCCCGCCGCCTCGTCTTCCGGCTCCTGCCAGACCCGGAGCCGCTCGTTCGGCCGCGCCACCAGGTCGAACCAGACGCCCGTCACCGGGTCGCTGTTCGATTGCGTCGCCTCGCGGGCCGTCGGGCAGTCCGGGCAGAGCAGCCTGAACTGCAGATCCGACACCGAGCCGCCCCTCGAGGACTCCACGGGAACGACATCGTCCACCGTCACGATCGGCGCCAGCCGGTCGGCGTCGGCGATCTTCGCCGGCACCGTCAGCGTGGCGTCGCCGCCCGCGAAGGTCGCGTTCGCGGGGTTCGACAGCGTCAGCGTGAAGGTCTCGTCGTCGGCGTCGGCGTCCGGGTTCGTCGGCACCGTCAACGTCCCCTGCTCGTTGCCCGCGGCGATGACAAGCCGCCCCGAGGTCTGCCGCAGGTCGTCGGCGAGCTCCACCGTGTCCCCCGGGCCCGCCGCCGCCGTCCAGTCCACGCTCACCTGCGCCGGCGCATCGCGCGTCAGGCGGAACCGGATCTCCACCGGATCGCCCTCCCACGCCGACGTCGCGGCGCCGGGGGCGACGCTCAGGCGCGGCAGGTCGGCGATCGTGCCGGCCGCGCGCAACGTTGCGCCGCCGCCGTCGAAGGTCGCGTTCGAGAGCTCCGACAGGGTCAGCGTGAAGGTCTCGTCTTCGTTGTCGGCGTCCAGCGTGGTGGCCGCCGTCACCGTCCTGCGGGTGGCGCCGGGCGTGAACGTCAGCGTCCCCGAGTCCGGGGTGAGGTCGTCGGCCTCCGCGCTGTCGCCGGACTCCACCGTCGTCGCCCAGTCCACCGTCACCGGCAGGCCGCTCCGCGCCGACAGCTCCACCGCGAACACCGCCGGGTCGCCCTCGCCCACCGTCACGTCGTCCACGGAGAGCTCCGGCGGGTCGTCGTCGTCGGTGATCGTGCCGCTCGCCGTGTGCGTCGCGCCGCCGCCTTCCAGCACCACGTTCGACGACGCGTTCGACAGCGTCAGCGCCCTCGCCCACCGTCACGTCGTCCACGGAGAGTCTCCGCGTCGCCCTCGTCGAGTTCGTCCGGGGTCGTCGTCACCGTCACCGTCCTGCGGATGGCGCCGGCAGCGAACGTCAGCGTACCCGAGCCCGCGTCGAAGTCGACGCCCGCCGTCGCCGTGCCGTCCGACAACGCCCAGTCCACCGTCACCGCCGCCGGCGCGGCCCGCGACAGGGTCACCTCGAACGTCGCGGTCCCGCCCTCGTCCACCGTCACGTCCGCCACGTCGAGGCGCGGCGTGTCGGCGATGGTGCCCGTCGCCGTCAACGTCGCCGCGCCGCCCGCGAACGTCGCGTTCGTGAGCTCCGACAGCGTCAAGGTGAACGTCTCGTCGTCGCTGTCCGCGTCCGCCGTCGTCGCCACCTCCACCATCCAGGTCGTCCGCCCCGGCGCGAACACCAGCGTGGACGTGGCCGCCGTGAAGTCGACGCCCTCCTCCGCCGTGTCGCCCGCGGCCACCGACGTCGCCCAGTCCACCGTCACCGGCAGGCCGCTCGGCGCCGTCAGCATCACCGCGAACACCGCCGGGTCGCCCTCGCCGACCGTCACGTCGTCCACGGAGAGCACCGGCGGGTCGTCGTCGTCGGTGATCGTGCCGGTCGCCGTCGGGTCCCCCAGCACCACGCTGCCGGCCGGCGCCGCGTTCGACAGCGTCAGGGTGAACGTCTCCTCGTCCTCCTCGTCGAGCAGGTCGTGGAGCGTCGCCACCGTCGTCGTCGCCGCCGTGACGCCGACGGCGAAGGTCAGCGTCCCCGAGGCCGCGGTGAAGTCCTCGTCCACGGTCGCGGTGTCGCCCGACGACGCCGCGGTCGTCAGCGTCACGCCGAACGCCGCGGTCCCGCCCTCGACGACCGCGGCCGCGTCGGCCACCAACAGCGTCGGCAGTTCGCTGATCGTGCCTGTCGCGGTCGCCTTCGCCACCGTCGCGTTGGTCGGGTTCGCCAGCGTCAGCGTGAACGTCTCGCCGTCGTCGGCCACCGTGTCCGTGGCGGCCGCCACCGACACCGTCGCCGTCCGGTCGCCGGCGGGGATGCTCACCGCCGCCCGCGACAGCGCCGTGAAGTCCGTGCCCGAGGTCGCCGTGTCGCCGGTCTCCACCGAGGTCGTGGCCTCGGCCGCCACGTCCTTGCCGCTCTCCGCCGACAGCGTCACCGTGAACGCCACCGCCGAGCCCTCGGCACCGGACCCGTCGGCGACGCTCAGCGCCGGCGGCTCGTCGTTGTCCCTGATCGTGCCGGTCGCCATGCCGTCGCCCGCCGTCGCGTTCGTCACGAGCACGGCCCGCACCGTGAAGGTCTCCGCGTCCTCGTCGAGGTCGTCGTCGACGGTCGCCACCGTCGTCGTGGCCGCCACGATCCCGGGGGCGAACGTCCAGTCCAGGGCGGCAGGCCCCAGATCCGCACCCGACGCCGTGTCGCCCGTCTCGTAGAAGACAGCGCCTTCCCACGTCACCGGCTTGCCGCTCTCCGCCGACAGCGTCACCGCGAACTCCAGGTCGCCGCCCTCGGTCGCCTCGGCGTCGGCAATGTCCACCGTCGGCGCCGCGTCGTCGTCGCGTATCGTGCCCGTCGCGGTCGGATCCGCCGCCAGCGCCGCGGTCGACGGGTCCGACAGCGTCACCGTGAAGGTCTCGTCGAACTCGTCGGTCGCGTCGTCCGCCGTCGCCACCGCGAACGTTGCCGTCGTCGTGTCGGCCGGGACCGTCACCGTGCCCGTCGTGTCCGCCCCGAGATCCTCGGCCGCGGCGCTGTCGCCGCTCTCGATCCATGCCGTCCAGGTCGCCGTCAGCTCGTCGACGACCGTCTCCGTCAGGGTCACCGTGAAGACGAGATCGCCGCCCTCGTTCCCCACCGCGCCCGCCACGCTCAGCCGCGGCGGCGTGCGGCCGCCGTCCACCCTGTGGCCGGACAACTGGCCTACCAAGCTGTGGTCGAGCATCGCCGCCGTTGCGTCCGCCACGCTCGTGACCGCGCCGTTCTGCGGGTTCCCGTCTCGGTTGCCGACCAGCGTCCGGTCCTGGTCCCCGATCCAGATGCCGTCGTCGTCGTCGTCGCCGGCCTGCACGGTGTAGCCGAACACGAGCTGATTCGTGCCCGAGCCGCGCAGCAGCGGCGCGCGCCTGGCGCCCGCCACCGACAGCACGAAGTCCGTGCTGCCCGTGGCGTTCACCGGCGCCCCGAACGTCACCGTGATCTCGATCCGCTCGCCGCGGCCGTAGGTCTGCGGCGCCGCCCGCGGCGACGACGTCACCGCCACGCCGCTGCCGATGATCTCGGCCAGCGCGTTGACCCGGTGGTTGTCCTGCCTTCCCGGCCGGGAGTGGTCCAGGATGGCGGCGCGGCTGTCGTCGTCCGCCAGCGTGATGGCGCCGCCGTTCAGCGACACCGCGTCGTCGTCGATGAAGATGCCGTTGTTGTCCTCGTCGCCGGCCTGCACGGTGTAGCGGAACACCAGCGTCTCCGAACCCGTGCCCCGGTCGTAGTCGGCCTGCTTCTCGTTGCAGTCGTCGCCCGAGCGGTTCACGCAGATCGCCAGTTGCGGCGTCCCGGTGACGTCCACCGGTTGGTTGAACGTGACGCCGATGTCGATGTCGTCGCCCTCGGTGTAGATGCGCCCGTGCGGCGCCTCCGACGCCATCGCGACCTCCTCGATGAGGATGAGGTTGACGGCGTGTTCGTCGTTTGCGCTGACGCCCGGATGGTCCAGGTCTGCATCGACGCTGGTGTTCGCGCGCCGGATCGTCCCGCCGTTGAGCGCCAGGGTGTTCTTCGCGATCTCGAATCCGTCGGCGTCGAAGTCGGCGGCCTGCACCGCGTAATCGAAGTGGACCGTGTCCGTGTCCGTCGCGGCCGCCGTCGTCGCGTAGCGCGTCGTGCCGCCGATGTCGAGCGGCAGCCGCGGCGCGCCGGTGACGTCGACGTCCTCGCTGAAGGTCACGGTGATCCTGATGTCCTGGCCGGTCGCCCAGGTCCCGCCGGCCGGAGAGGACCCGCGCGCAACGTCGGTCACGTATGGGCTGTCGGCCGCGTTCTCGCCAAGCAACTTCATCTTGATCGCGCGGTCCGCGGAGTGCCAGGATGTGCCGCTGTGCCAGTAGTGTCCGTTGGCGATCGACCAGTTGTCGAGGCCCGACTGCCCAGAGTTGTCGGTCGCGCGTGTTTGCAAATTGTCGCCGCCGCCGCCGGATTGCCGCAACGCGATGAAGTAGTTCGTACCGGGGTCGAGCCTCGTTCCGCCGGGCGCCTCGAAACGGACGTTGTTGCTTCCGGAGGGAACGGTCGTACCCGAGAACGTGAAGATCCTGCTGTCCGGGCGTCCGCTGGAATCCGTGCTGTAGAGTCTGACCTGGATCCCCCGTGTCGAGCCGCTGGGGCGTTCCACCCCGAGTTCGACTGCATCGAGCTTGTAGCCCGCGGTTCGATCGCCGGTCTCGAACTGCTGGGCCACACGCACGTTGAGCGGGTTTTTGGAGTTCGTCGCCTTGTCGAGATTGCTCACCAGCGTGGCGGCGTGGCTGGTCGCCGCGGCGCCGAGGAACGCGAGCAGGGTCGCGGCGCGCGCCAAGGGGAACCGTCCGGCGATCCCCGCACGCGCGCGGCGGGCGCGGACGTTCGTCTCGGCAGGGCGCCGCGCCGGGAGGCCGAACGACCGGTGTTCAGACGATGGCGGCCGGGCGCCTCCCATGGACCGCCGGGACGCAGTCATGGCTTCCGGCTTCCGGCTTCCGGCTTCCGGCTTCCGGCATTACGCGACCGCTACCGTCATTTGCCGTCGACCGTGCCTCCGCCATTGCCGCCCCCAGGCCGCGTCTTCTTCGTCGGCCTGCTGCGGCGACCTCCATGGACGCGCCGCCGCCGTGCCTCATGGCTGTGCTGCGCACCTTATCGGAAATCTTATTATTTGTATATAACGTTGATAAGTAAATATAATTTAGTCATTGGAAAAATTGGTATTGCCCAAAGCGGCCGGACGGTCCTTCCTTTCACCGGGTGGCCGCCCTGCGCCTCGACAGGGCTCCGGGAGAGGTGGCGTTCCAGGGCCGGCTCGCCGCTACTCCGGGGCGTAGCGCGACCGGTACCACGCCACGAAACGCTCGATGCCGACCTCGATCGGCGTATGCGGACGGTAGCCCACGGCCGCCTCCAGCGACTCCACGTCGGCGCTGGTGTCGGCGACGTCGCCCGGCTGCATCGGCAACAACCGTTTCCGTGCGCGGACTCCGAGCGCGGCCTCGAGCAGCTCGACGCAGCGCACCAGGTGGACCGGCGTATTGGTGCCGACGTTGTAGAGGCGATACGGGGCCGCCGACGAACTCGGCAGCGGTGCTCCGGCGTCCCATTCGGGATCCGGGGCGGCGGCGCGATCGAGGGTACGCAGCACCGTTTCGGCGACATCGTCGATGTAGGTGAAGTCGCGCGTGTGCCGCCCTTCGTTGAAGAGGTCGATGGGCTCTCCCGCGAGCATCTTGCGCGCGAAGACAAACAGCGCCATGTCGGGCCGGCCCCAGGGCCCGTAGACGGTGAAGAGCCGCAAGCCCGTCGTCGGTATCCCGAAGAGATGGCTGTAGGCGTGCGCCATCGCCTCGTTCGACTTCTTCGTCGCCGCGTACAGGCTGACGGGGTGGTCGGCGCCTTCCGCGGCGGCGTACGGGAGTCCGGTCCGGCTCCCGTAGACGGAGCTCGAAGACGCGTACACCAGGTGCTCCGCACCGAAGGCGCGTACCGCTTCGAGCACGTTCAGGAAGCCGACGACATTCGCGTCCACGAAGGCGTGGGGACGCTCGATGGAATGCCGGACGCCGGCCTGCGCGGCCAGGTGCAGGACACGATCCGGTTTCCGAGCGCGAAACACCTCGCCGAGGTCGGCGCGATCGCACACGTCGCCGCGCACGAACCGGAACCGGCCGTGGCGCCGCAGCCCCTCGAGCCGCGCCTCCCGCAACGCAATGTCGCAGCAGGGGCCGAGGTTGTCGAAGCCGACGACCTCGTCGCCCCGCGCAAGCAGGCGGTGCGCCGTGGCCGCGCCGATGAAGCCGGCCGCGCCCGTCACGAGCACGCGCGTCATGCCGGAGCCTGTTCCGCTGGACGCCGACGCGTGGCGTTCAACACGGCGTGTTGTACCGTCCCGAATGCGCCGCCAGCAGGTTCTCCGACAGGTCCAGCGCGCGCAGCCCGGTCAGCCCCGACAGATCCCGCCCGCGCAGCGCCGCGAGACCCCGCGCCGATACGTCCACCGCGCGCAGCGCCGCCAGGTCCGCCGCCGACACCGCCGCGCACGGCAGCGCCGCTGGTCGCCTCGACCGTCACCACGTAGCTGCCGTTCGCGTCGGTGTCGGCGGCGCCTCGTAGTTCGGCCCGCGTTGAACGTCAGCACTCCCGACGACGAACCGATCGAGAACGCGCTCCCGTCCGCGCCGCCGGTGATCGCGTAGCCGGTGATGTCGTCGCCGTCGATGTCGAACCACAGTGAGGTCGCCGCCGTTCCCGCTGCCCGGGTGAACGCGAGCCGGTCAGCTTGTGATCGAGAACGAGTGGCTGAAAAAAAACCACGCGGCGTCCGTCCTCCTGCACCTGCAGCCGCACCCTGGTGCCTCAGTTGCCGCCCCGGTCGGGCGCCGTCGACAGGTTCGTCAGGTGCCCGGTCGGGCTCGACAAGAGGCTCATCACGATAACGGGCTGCGCCGAGGTGACCGCCAGGCGCCACTTGCCCACACCGTCGCCGAGCGCGCCGGCGAACCCGTCCGCACCGGCCTCCAGGTCGGCCGCTTCGATCGTGCGCGAGGCGCCCGCCGGCACCGTCACCGTCACCGTACCGCCGTGCGAAGCGCCGTTGTCGTCAATGCCGGTGATCGTGACGTCGGCGTCCTCGGAACCCGGGTTCACCAGCCGCAGGCCGCTCACCTGGTTGGGGTTGCTTCCGGGGTTGAATATCACGACCCGGTGCACACCCTCCAATCCGGGCGCCACATCGTGCATCGACGTCAAGAACCCGTCCGCCGCACGGATGTAGGCGAGTACCTCGATGTCGAGGTCGCTCGACAGTACGAGGCGCCAGTCGCCCACACCGGGTCCGGTGCTGCCGGCAAGGCCCTTCTCGGCGTTGCCCAGTTCCAGGTCGTCCGAGTTGAAGTGCCGCGTTTGTCTGGCATCGAGTGCGAGGGTTACGGGAGGATAAGAGAGGTCGCTGTCATCGAACGCCTCGATCGACACCGTGCCGGACGCCTCGGCGCGGTTGACCACCCGCACGAACCCCTGGCGCCCCAGCGGGTCGGACGCCGACGGGAACAGCGGCGCCACATGAACTCCGTGCTCGTCATCCGGCGTCCTCGGAACCGTCGAGAGATTGGTGAGGTGGCCGGTCGGACTCGACAGCAGGCTCATGGCCACAAGCGGCCCGGTCGCGGTCACCCGAAGCCGCCACTTGCCCACGCCGTCGCCGAGCGCGCCCGTCACGCCGACACCCGCCTCCAGGTCGGACGCGGTCAGTGTGAGCGACTCGCCCGCCGGGATCTCGAACTCGACGGACGTGCCCGGCGAGGCGCCCGCGTCATCGACCCCTGTGATCGTCACCTCGGCGGCCTCGGACCCCGGGTTCACCAGCCGCAGCCGGCTCACCTGGTTCGGGTTGCTGCCCGGGTTGAAGATCGCCACCCGGTAGCGGCCGTCGCGCAGCGGCGCCAGGTCGTGCATGCTGGTGAGGAAACCGTCTTGCGTGCGGACATAAGCCAGCACCTCGAAGTCGAGATCGCTGTCCAGCACCAGGCGCCAGTCGCCCTCGCCCGGGCCCACCCCCTCGGGCAGCCCCTTCTCGGCGTTGCCGTCCTCCAGGTCGCCCGAGTTGAAATGCACGGTCGCGCCGGCGTCCACCGAAAGCGCGACCGGGCCCCGCCGCACGCCCGTATCGTCGACCGCCTCGATGGACACCTCGCCGGCCTCAGCGTCGTGATTGATCACGCGCACGAAGCCCTCGCGCACCGGGTCCGCCGCCCGCGGCACCAGCGCCACGAGCGCCGGGCCCCTGACCGTCACCGCAAAGGTGTCGGACGCCCGCTCGTCGCGCCGGTCCGCGGCCGTCACCGTAACCGCCGTCACGCCGCGCTTCACGCCCCGGATGGTGAGCAAGGCATTGCGGTCCACCGACACCGTCGCCACCGCCGCGTCGGCGGACTCGACGCTGTAGTCCAGCGCCCGCTGGTCGCGGTCGTAGAAGTTGAGCCGGATGTCCAGTTCCAGCACCTCGCCCACCTCCAGCGTCTGATCGTCGATCTCCCGCTCCACCACCGGCGGGCGATTCGCGGCACCGCCGCCGCTGCCGCCGCCGCTGGTGCCGCCACCAGTGCCGCTGGTGCCGCCACTAGTGCCGCTCGTGCCGCCACCAGTGCCGCCACTAGTGCCACCCGTATCCGCGCCACCCGTATCCGCGCCACCCGTGTCCGCGCCGCCCGTATCCGCGCCGCCCGTATCCGCGCCGCCCGTGGCCGTGCCGCCCGTGGCCGTGCCGCCGGTGTCTCCGGGATCGTCGCCATCTCCCGGGTCGTCCGGGCGGAACACGATCTCGAATTCGTCGATGCCGCCGCGCGTGTCCACCACCCACGCCGGACCCGCCCGCAGGCTGCGGTTCCACGGCGCCAGCTCGAGCGTGTACCGCGCGGCGGCGAAGGCGTAACTGTTGACGCGGCCGTTGCAGGGCTCGTCGGTCTCGACGAGCAGGCTCAAAACCCTGGGGGACCACCTGTCCGGGTCGTCCGGGTGGCCGAAGTTGGCCAGTTGCGTCGCCTTGGCGAAGATCTCCCCGGCCGGGATGTCGACGATGGGCGCGCAGCCCGCCGCCTCGTCTTCCGGCTCCTGCCAGACCCGGAGCCGCTCGTTCGGCCGCGCCACCAGGTCGAACCAGACGCCCGTCACCGGGTCGCTGTTCGATTGCGTCGCCTCGCGGGCCGTCGGGCAGTCCGGGCAGAGCAGCCTGAACTGCAGATCCGACACCGAGCCGCCCCTCGAGGACTCCACGGGAAGGACATCGTCCACCGTCACGATCGGCGCCAGCCGGTCGGCGTCGGCGATCTTCGCTGGCACCGTCAGCGCGGCGCCGCCGCCCGCGAAGGTCGCGTTCGCGGGGTTCGACAGCGTCACCGTGAAGGTCTCGTCCGCCTCGTCGCCGTCCGGGTTCGTCGGCACCGTCAACGTCCCCTGCTCGCGGCCCGCGGCGATGACGAGCCGCCCCGAGGTCTGCGGCAGGTCTTCGGCGACCTCCACCGTGTCCCCCGGGCCCGCCGCCGCCGTCCAGTCCACGCTCACCTGCGACGGCGCCTCGCGCGTCAGGCGGAACCGGATCTCCACCGGATCGCCCTCCCACGCCGACGTCGCGGCGCCGGGGGCGACGCTCAGGCGCGGCAGGTCGGCGATCGTGCCGGCCGCGCGCAACGTTGCGCCGCCGCCGTCGAAGGTCGCGTTCGAGAGCTCCGACAGCGTCAGCGTGAAGGTCTCGTCTTCGTTGTCGGCGTCCAGCGTGGTGGCCGCCGTCACCGTCCTGCGGGTGGCGCCGGGCGTGAACGTCAGCGTCCCCGAGTCCGGGGTGAGGTCGTCGGCCTCCGCGCTGTCGCCGGACTCCACCGTCGTCGCCCAGTCCACCGTCACCGGCAGGCCGCTCCGCGCCGACAGCTCCACCGCGAACACCGCCGGGTCGCCCTCGCCCACCGTCACGTCGTCCACCGAGAGCACCGGCGGGTCGTCGTCGTCGGTGATCGTGCCGCTCGCCGTTTGCGTCGCGCCGCCGCCTTCCAGCACCACGTTCGACGACGCGTTCGACAGCGTCAGCGTGAACGTCTCCGCGTCGCCCTCGTCGAGGTCGTCCGACGTCGTCGTCACCGTCACCGGCATCGCGGTGTCGCCGGGCGCGAACGTCAGCGTACCCGAGCCCGCGTCGAAGTCGACGCCCACCGTCGCCGTGCCGTCCGACAACGCCCAGTCCACCGTCACCGCCGCCGGCGCGGCCCGCGACAGGGTCACCTCGAACCTCGCGGTCCCGCCCTCGTCCACCGTCACGTCCGCCACGTCGAGGCGCGGCGTGTCGGCGATGGTGCCCGTCGCCGTCAACGTCGCCGCGCCGCCCGCGAACGTCGCGTTCGTCGGCATCGACAGCGTCAAGGTGAACGTCTCGTCGTCGCCGTCCGCGTCCGCCGTCGTCGCCACCTCCACCGTCCGGGTCCTCTGCTCCGGCGCGAACATCAGCGTGGACGTGGCCGCCGTGAAGTCGACGCCGTCCACCGCCGTGTCGCCCGCGGCCACCGACGTCGCCCAGTCCACCGTCACCGCCCGGCCGCTCGGCGCCGACAGCGTCACGTCGAACGACACGGCGCCGCCCTCCGCCGCGGTCGCGTCCGCCACGCGCACCTGCGGCGGGTCGTCGTCGTCGGTGATCGTGGCTGTCGCCGTCGGGTCCGCCAGCGCCGCGTTCGACGACGCGTTCGACAGCGTCAGCGTGAACGTCTCTTCGTCTTCCTCGTCGAGCAGGTCGTTGCGCGTCGTCACCGTCACCGTCTCGGTCGTGTCGCCGGCGGCGAAGGTCAGCGTCCCCGAGTCCGCCTCGAAGTCGTCGCCCGCCGTCGCCGTGTTCCCCGACACCGCGTAGTCCACCGTCACCGGCGCCGCGGCCCCGGTCGACAGCGTCACGTCGAACGACACGGCGCCGCCCTCCGCCACCGCCGCCGGGTCGGAAACCGCGAGCTGCGGCAGGTCGTTGTCCACGACGGTCACCGTCGCGGTCTTCACGACGTTGTTGTCGCCGTAGTCGCCGCCCGCGGCCGTGAACGTCACCGTGTACGTCTCCGAGACGGAGTTGTCGTCGCCGGCCGCGGCCACCCTCACGAGCTTCGGGTCCGACCAGTCAGGCAACGCCGGCCCGAACTCCAGCGTCTCCGGAACCACGGTCAGGCCGCTGTCCGCCGGCGCCGCCACCGTCACCGTCGTCGTCGCCGTCGGCTCCGAGGTCAGGACGACCCCGTACGTGTAAATGTTGAAGGCCTCCTCGACCACCTGCAGAACGGACGGGGTCACCGCGATGCCGCGCACGTCGTCGTCCACGATGGTCGCCGTGATCTCGCATTTGGTGGCGCATGCCTCCCACTGGTAGTCCGTGATCCTCACGGCCTCCGGCTGGCCGGGAGACCTCTGCAGCAAGAGCTCGAAGGACTCCTCGTCCTCCACGACATGGTCGTCGACGACGACGAACTCCACGGGCACGTGCGCCTCCCACCGCATGCCGGACTGGCTGAAGGCGCTCGGCCGGATCTCCGCCATTTCGGCCAACACCGCGAAGTCGCCGGGCGATGCCGCGGTGCCCGATGCGGCCGAAAGCGAGACCTGGTGGGGCGTTCTCGGCATCGGCAGGCCCTCCGCCGTGCGTGCGCGCAGGGCCACCACCGTCGTCGTCCCGGCAGTCTCCAGGAACTCGTACGCCTCCTCGTCGATGCGCACGTCGTAGGGATGCTCCGCGTAGCGCATATCCACCCTGGCGCGGTCCGAGTCCTTGACGGCCTCGAAGCCGGCGTTGTAGCCGACCAGGTCCTTCACGCGCACCGTCACATGGCCGTCGGCGGTAGGCGGGTCGGACCAGTAGCCGAGGGTGGAGACCGTGGCCTGATTGACGCCGGAGTCGAACGTCAGGGCGTCGTCCGTCAAGAACAGGCCTTCCACATGGTCCGCGTCCTGCTCCAGCTTGAACTCCACGGTCAGGTCGGCGTCGCCGCCGGGACCCTTGCGGGCCACGTCGTACGTCAATTGGTCGATGCCCGAGATCGCCTCGTCGTAGCGCGCCGCGATCGACACGCGCGGCACCTCCACGAGGTACAGCGGCCAGAACTTGTCCGCCTCCCAGTTGTCGATGGGGTCGCTGCTTTCAAGCTGCAGCCTGTTGACGACGCACGGGACGCCCAGGGCGCAGTACGGCGCAAGCCCATCGTCACTGGCAGCAATCTCCACGCCGTGCGCGCCGATGCGCAGTTCATGCAGGGCCGCCATCCGGTTCCGATGCGTCTCTTGCGGATCCACGACGTTCGCGTTGCCGAATGCCCAGTCGTTGGAACTGGTCCCGAAGCGCAGGAAGTGCACGCGGAAGCCGACCCCTTCGTAGTCGATGGTCCGCTCGTCCAGGCTGCCGTACGGGTCGCCATGAAACGCCGAGTACCCGAGGCCCGGGAGTTCCCCGCTACTCTGCTCGCCGACCGTGAGCACCGCCGACCACGCCGCGTGCTCGAGGGGCACCGCCTTCGGCGGGGTGTCCATCGTGGCCGCGCTGTCGTCCTGGTCCGTGTAGGACACCCGCACCACCAGCATGTGGCCGCGGTCTGCCGCCACCGGCGTGTAGGTCTGCGTCGTCGCCAGGTCCGTGCCGTCGCCGTACGCGTCCCCGCCCGCCAGCCGACGCCACTGGTAGGTGAAGTTCGGCGTGGTCGCGTGGGCGTCGCCGATGCTGTCGGTGTCCGCCGTGAGCACCTGGCCCACGTCCACCGGGTTGGGCGCCGTGATCGCCGCGCCCTCCTCGCCGTCGCGAATGGTGCCCGTCGCGGTCGGGTTCGCCGCCAGGGCCACGTTCGACGACGGGTTCTCGAGGCGCACCGTGAAGGTCTCGTCCGGCTCGGCGATGTTGTCGTTCGCCAACAGCGCCTTGAACGTGTCCTCCGTGTCGCCCGCCGAAATGGTCAATTCCACCCTCGTCACTCCTTCGAGATCCCGCAGGTCGGCCGTGTCGGCGCTCTCGAAAGTCACCACCAAATCCACCGTCGCGGTCCCGGCGACGGCCTCTGCCAGGGTCACCGTGAAGGTCGCGGCGCCGCCTTCCGGGCCCTCGGCGTCGGCGACGCTCAGCCTGGGCCTCGCCACCGCGCTGGAGATACGCAGGACGGAGGAGAGGCCGTAGAACGGGCGTTCGTCGTCTCTCGAAGCCGTTGCCGTGCCGCCGATGGGACCCTCGCCGGACCTGTTATCGTTCTGGCGCGCGGTCCGCACGGTGGAGCTGCCCAGCCCCCTCGGCTGGGTTCCCTGGGTGGTTCCTTGGGTGTCCGCCGTCCCGTCGTGGTCGCTGCCCGTGAAGGGCCTGTTGGCGAGAATGCCGCTCCCGAAGGGGCGATCCTCGCCGGACTCGTCCGTGGCGTTGACCTCGTCGTCCCAAGAGCCGTCGTAGAAGTCCTCGTAATCGTCGGCGAGCCTGTTGCCGTCCAGCCAGTAGATCGGCACGCCCTTGTCGTCGGCGGTGTAGAGGGTGCCGGTGCTGTCGCGGGCGTGTTCGGCGGGTTTGCTGCCGTCGGCGCGTGTGCTGCCGACGGCGCGCATGCCGGAGCTGTAGCCCCGGATGTCGTGGTGGCCGGCGGCGGCGGCGGCCTGGACGAAGGCGTTGTAGTCCACGATGCGGGTGGGGCGGGCGTTGCGGACGCCCTTGGAGACGAAGAGCACGCGGAAGGCGTCGCCGACCCCGAGGGCCGCGGGCTTCAAGGTCCAGTCGGAGGGCACCTCCATCTCGGCGAGCTCGGCGGAGGCGCCGGCGACGTTGGACGGCGCCGAGGTGCCGTGCTCGCCGATGGCGGCGACGCGGTAGTGGCGGGTGGCGCCCGGGGGCAGGCCGGCGTGGAGGTATGTAGTGTCCGTGGTGCCGGTCGAGTGCACAAGGACGGTCCAGTCGACGCCGGCGTCATTCGAGACTTCGATCCGGAAACCGGCGAGGTCTATGCTGGTGGAGCTGTCCCAGACGAGAGCGATCGCCGTGCTGCCGGCGGCGGTGGCCGTCAGGTTCAGCGGCGCGCCCGGCGGGGCGTTCGTGGGCTCCGCGTCCGAGGGCTCCGACCAGTCGCTCGGGGTCTCGCCGTTCAGCGCCCGCACGCGCGCCTGGTACTCGGTGCCCGGCAGCAGGCCGGTGAGGGTCGTGGCGGCCGCGTCGTCGTCGTGGTCGAATTCCTGCCAGTCGCCCGCCGGGGCCACGCGGTACTGCACCTCGTAGCCTTCGATGGCCGGGCCGCCGGCCCGGCCCGGCCTCTGCCAGGTCGCCTGCAGGGTCGTGGACGAGCCGTCGATCGCCTCCAGTTCCGGCGCGTCCGGCCGCGCCGACTGCTCGTCGACGTCGTCGAGTTGGACGTTCACGATGAGGGTGTTGCTGCCGTCCTTGCCGTCGGCGGCGTCCAATAGCACGACGCGTAGCGCGAGCATCTCGAAGTCGTAGTCCACGCCGGCCTTGGTCCGCAGTTGGCGGGTCGACGGGTCGAGGGCGAAATCGTCCGCATGCGCGCCTGTGAGGCTGTAGGTCACGGCGTCGCCGTCCGGGTCCTTGGCTGCCGGAAGGGGAGCGCCGATGTCGACCCCCCCGGCGCTGTTCTCGGGCACGCGGCGCGACACGCTGCCTTCGTCGAACTCCGGGGCGCCGCGGATGCCGACGCCGAGCCGCGCCGCGCGCACGCGCATGCGCAGGGCGCCGTCCTTTTCGGTCCAGACCCGCGGCGTATCGGTGCCGGTGCGGTACTTGTCCGCGATGCTCCAGCCCGGCAGGTAGGCGGCCGCGTCTTCCGTGCCCGGCACGATGTAAACGCCTTCATCTGCTTCGCCCTGGCCGAGCTGCACCCCGACGAAGTACGTGGCCTCCGGGTCCAGGTCCGTCTCCGGCGGGGCGGTGAAGACGTACTCCTTGAACAACCGAGTAGTGTTGGTGGAGGCGAGATCGGACGGCGCCGCAAGCACGACCTTGGCGTCCTCGTCCGGGTCCCCGCCGGTGTCCTCCGGGTAGAGATGCACCTCCGTTGTGTTGAATTGCATCTGCCTGAACGCCAGTCTGACGTCGACGAGCGCGTAACCGTCGGGGTTCGGCCCGGTCGCGAAGGCCTGGGCGACCTCCCGGACGGGAACATTGTAGTTCTGGACCGTCGCCGGCCCCTGCGCGAAGTTGCCCACCGCGGTCTCCGGACCCGCCGGGCAGACCCCTTCGGAAGGGTCGCGCAGGCACACCGCCCACTCGGAACCCACGGCCAGCCGGGTCTCGAAGTCATCGGCGGACAGGGCGCTGTTCGTCTCCAGTTTCGTCGTCCTCCCCACGATCTCGTCGACTGCCTCGGCGTGCGGCCCGACGGACAGCCAGGCGCCGTCCTGGTCGGGTGCTCCCGACTCCGCGAGACGCCAGCGGTTGCCGGTGCCGAAACGCAGCAGCTCGACCGTGTAGTCCGTGCCGTCCAGGGTCATGGTCACCGGGTCGAGGTCGCCGATGGGGTCGCCGTCGTTTTCGTCGTAGCCCCGGAACTGGCGGTTGCCGACGATGCCGATCGTGAGCGCGGCCTGCCACAACGGCTCGCCCAACACCGCCGCCGTCCGGGCGCTGGTCACCGACTCCGCCCCGCCGCCGTCGTCGGTGAACGTGACGCGGACCCGGAGCCGGAAACCCGCGTCCGCCGCGGTCGGCGTGTAGCTCGCCGTCGTGGCCGAGGGGATCTCCGTCTCCCCGGCGCCGATACGGAGCCACTGGTAGGCGAAGGTCGCCCCGGTCAGGCCGTCGGCGTCGGCGATGGCGCCGGTCGCCGCGGTGAGCGTGTCGCCGACGCGCAGGCTGCCGGTCACGACGGGGCGCCCGGTCGAGTTCGGACACGCCGCGTCGCTGGCGCCGAGGCAGAGGCGGCTGCTGTACTTGCCGGCCCAGACGGCCCGCAGGTCCTGGTCGGTGAAGTCCACCTGGACCCCGTCGTCGCTGTCAAAGTCGTACGTCGCGCCTTCGAGGAAGAGTTTCAGGCCGGCGCTGGCCAACGCCGTTACTTCCGCGACGGTGTTCTCGAACTTCACGTATCCCGAAGTGCCGACCGCGATCAAGTCGACCTTGTACGTGACCGACGCGTAGACGAACGAGGGCGGGTACAGCTCGTGCGCGGGATACCGGACCCTAATCGCACTTGAAATGTCCCGGCTGAAGAGATGGCCCGCATCATCCGGCCTCGTGTGGTTGATGTCGTAGACGGTGCCCGCCCAGACCGGCTCGGACTGGGCCGCGGCCGGCACAGCGAGGGTTCCGAGGAGGCCGAGCATCGCCGTGGCGGCCAGCGCCCGAACGCGCCGCCCGGTACGCGGCGGCGGGGAAGCAGGGTGCGCGCCGGGACGCCTCGGAAGGAGATCAGGCACTGCTGGACCGGGACACGGACGTAGTTCCGGCTTCCTAACCACCAACCACGGTGCGCCGCGCGCGGTCGTTACGGTCACTCGCAATTGAACTCCGTCTCTTCCACAGCCCCGCCGTCCATCCGGTTTTCTTCTTCGCGGGCGACCTCCATGGAACGTCGCCACACTGCAAACTCTTGCGCCGAGTACCCTATCGAATGCAATAAAGTTTGTCCATCCTCTTGATATTAAAATTTAATTTATTCTTTGCACTAGTTATACTATCTCTGAGAGAAGGACGTCGCTCGCCCCCGCGCGCAACCCGCGCGACGCGGTGCGGAGACCGTTCGCGCGCCGCGCCAGCGCGCGGATAGGGATGGCGGGGTCAGAAAACTCGTCTGCAGGCAGACGGGCCTCGCGCCGCGCCAGCGCGCGGATAGGGATGGATGTTCCGGAGCACAGCGACCTCGATGTCGCCGTCGTATTCGGGGGCGCCGGCCGCGCCTCGCCTCTGCGGTTCGCGCGCCAGGGACCCCGGGCGCCGGTGCGCGTCAGCGCGGTGCGGCGCCCCGCAGCAACCGGGCCAACGCCAGGCAGAACGTCGGGCGGCGGCCCAGCAGCGCGCGGGCGCTGCCGAGGGGGTCGACGGCGAGAGCCCTGGCCACCGTGCCCGCCGCCGCAAGGCGGCCGCTCGCGGCCAGTTCGTGGTTGGCCAGGCGCAGCAGCACCCCGGCCCGCGCCGCCGGCCGCGTCCGCAGCTCGGCGTCGAACCGCTTCATGTGCGCGCGGACGAAGGCGGCGCGGAGCGCCGCGTTCGGGCGCGTCCGGTCGGTCATCTGCCCGCCGGCGTGGCGGTGCTTGCGGAGCACGACCTCCGGCACGAAGTCCACCCCGCAGCCGCGCTCGCACAGGCGCACCATGAAGTCGACGTCCTTCGCCAGCCGGAGGCGCTCGTCGAAACCGCCGACCGCCCGGGCCGCGGA
Organism: Candidatus Azophilus sp.; assembly: GCA_965220425.1. Taxonomy (GTDB): domain Bacteria; phylum Pseudomonadota; class Gammaproteobacteria; order Pseudomonadales; family Azotimanducaceae; genus Azophilus. The sequence goes on from OZ244830.1 coordinate 4,483,307, forward strand.
CACACGCACCAGCCACGACGACGGCGGCAGCGGCAGGTCCAGCGCCAGCATCTGCTCGAAGATGTCGCCCCGCATGGTCTTGCGCCGGGTCGCGGCGCTCCGGCCGGTGGCATCGTCCACGAGGTCCCGCCAGCCGTACACGAGGCCGACCTCGGGCGGCGCCGCGTCGAGCGCGGCCACCTGCGCCGCGAGCTTGCCGGGCAGCCACTCGTCGTCGTCGTCGAGAAACGCCACGTACTCGCCGCGCGCGCGCTCGATGCCGGCGTTCAGCGCCCGCGACTGCCCCCGCCGGCGCCCGTGCCGGAGCGAGCGGACCCGCGGATCGCCGCAGCCCGCCACCACGCCCGGCGTGTCGTCCGCCGAGTGGTCGTCGACGACGACGACTTCGAAGTCGCGGAACGTCTGCGCCAGCACGCTGGACAGGGCGCGGGGCAGCAGCGCGGCGCGGTCGCGCGTGGGGATGACGACGGTGACCCTGGGCATGGCGATGCGTCCCTCGGATCGCCCCGATCATAGTACATCGCATCGCGCCGACCCAAAGGGGGCGCTTGCGCCGGGGCCGGGTGGGTAGGGGCGACGCCTGGTCAGGCGCATCCTGCGGAAGTACGGCTATGCGCCGGACAAGCAGGAGGCCGCCACCAGAACCGTGATTGAACAGGCCGAAGTGCTGTCTGCGGGTTGGGCCGTTTGACCGTTACAGTTGGGTTTGCCGCGCACGTCCAGCACCGTCTTGACCGTCCGGCATTGGTCCGGAATACGTGTCGAGGCGTACGTTGATTCTCAGACTGACTTTCCGCATGCGGCGTTCGATTCCGGGTGGTTCCCAAGCGTTTCAGCGCCTTCGCGCCCGCGAGGGTCCGGAATTCCTCCGGTTTTCGCGTCATTCGTGGGTCGCGGCTTTACCGCGCGCCACTAGCTTGCCCCGTTAGTGTGGTTTCGCTTTACGCTTTACGCTTCACCCTCCTGGCCAAATACAACACGATGCAACCCATGTGGTACTGCGCTTACGAAAACTGGACCAGATTCCGCGCGCGCGTTCACTACGAGGATTGTGGATACTTGACGCCCGGCCGCCTACAACGCGTCCACGACGGCGACATCGGAGCCAATGACCGCTGGCACGACTTGGGCGACTTTCTTACGCCCGAGGCGGCCATGGACGAAGCGCATCGCCGATTTCGGCCCGGCAATATTTACGAACTGGCGTTTTGCGGACACTGTCTTGCTTGATCTGTTCCGCCAGCGGATTGCGCTCACGGGCTTCGTTCACGCCCCACCACCCACCTTAGCTGCCGAACATCAATGCGCCACTTCTTTGGTTGAGATGGTCAGCCACGGTTACTCCGCCCACGTAGCGGTCCCCATATTGGTAGCGGTGCTGGAGCTCCTTCAACTGTTGACCGTAACGGCTTCTCAGCCGCGAGGCCCCCGGTTGCACATGCACATTGTTTACGTGTCCCGTGCAATAGGCGAAGCACGCGATCGGGTAGAGCAGCCCCGAGCACACGATGTCGCAAATCTGTAAGCCAGCATGGTTGTTACTATGGCCAAAGGTCGGGAGTTCGACCAAACGCTCGTAGTTCGGCACCGTGCGGAACTTTTGGGTGAAGATCGAATGGGAGACCCTAAGGTTCTTGCTCTTGGTGCGGCTGTCCGCAATGCACAACCCGTTGCTATCGCGTTCTTTCAAATAGTGCTCGAAGTATGTACACAGGCCCTGTATCGACGACGTGTAGACGGCTGTGCCTTCGAACTGCGAGCCTGGAGCCTTGACCCAGATGCGCGCGACCAATCTGACCTCGTGTCGCCGCAATAGGCTCATCAGACGGTCGAGGAGGCCAATCGCACGTCGGTTGTTCCTCGCGTTCCCGCGGGTCGCGTGCTTGCGAAGGTCCGCTCCCTTGATCTCGGGCAAGATGCGGTGTTGTCTTCCACACTATTCCGGCAAGGGATTTCCGGTTTATTTCAGAGTGGAGGTAGCCGGATTTTCCGGATTGAATTGATTTTGTCGGAGTGAAGCAACGAGCCGATGATCGGCTCGTTGCCGTTTCAGGGCCGGAGTTCGTCGAGGGCGTGCTGGAGATGTTCGGCGTTGACGGTTCGCGCGTTGTCGAGCGCGGCGGCGGACAGCGCGTAATGGGCGATGCGGTTGATCTGGCGTGGCAGGCCTCGTGATCCCTGGAAGAGCGCCTCGACGGCGGGCGGTTCGAACAGGGGCAGTTCGCAGCCGGCGAGGCGCAGTCGGTGAGTGAGATAGGGTTCGAGTTCGTCGCGGTCGAGGCCGCCGAAGTGGTGCCGGACGACGAGGCGCTGGCTCAAGGATTCGTGGACGGCCATGGCGAGGCGGCGCCGGAGTTCGGTGAGTCCGACGAGGATCAGGCACAGTCGCTGTTCGGCGTCCATGGCGAAGTTGGTGAGCAGGCGGAGGTCTTCGAGCACGTCGTTGCGCAGGTGCTGGGCCTCGTCGACGATGAGCACCGGCAGTTGTTTGGCTTCGGCGACGAGTCGGGAGACCTCGTTGCGGATGGCGCGGTAGGCGGTAGCTCGCGAGCGTTCGGTGGGCAGGCCGAGTTCCCAGGCGATGGACTTGTACATGTCGAGCACGTTGCCGGTGGTGAGCGAGACGTAGTAGACGCGGTAGAGGCCGGGATGCAAGGTGGCGGTGACTGCCCGGCAGGCGGTGGTTTTGCCGGAGCCGACCTCGCCGGTCAACAGGCCGATACCGCGCAGGTCGATGAGGTGGTTGAGGCGGGCCTCGGCCTCGCGGCGGGCGTTGGACTCGAACAGGACATCGGTCTCGATACGGTTGTCGAAGGGCAGTTGGGTGAAGGCGAAGTGTCGGGTGTACATCAGGATTTCTTCTTGAGGTTGCGCATGGCCAGCGGTGAGGGCGGCGGTTGTGGGGCGGCGCCGTCGGACTCGATCCCCCAGGAGGGGCGGTGTCGGCGGATGGCGGCGTTGGCGTAGGCGTCGAGGCGGGTGGCGGATCCGGCCTCTTTGCCGTTGTGGCGGACACCTATGGGTCGGTCCGGCGGTGCGCTGGGGTCGTAGCGTAGGACGACGGTTTCGCCGACGAGGAGCGGATCGACCTCGTAGAGCCGGCCGCCCAGGCTGACGGTTCGATCCTTCATGACGCGACGCTTGGCCTCGAACAGGAACAGGTCGTCGAGGTCGAGGCCGGGTTCGGGGTAGCGCACGGCGGCGCCGGTGAGCGCCCATCGGTCGAGCGGCGTCTGCCCGGAAAGACCGCGGTGCGGGGCCTGGTGGTATTCGCCTTCGACGTAGGCCCACAGGCTTCGGTTGAGGGTGGTGAGGCTGTCGGTGGCGCCGGCGTCGAGATGGGCAAGCCAGCGCTCGCGCAGGGAGCGGAACCAGCGTTCGATTTTTCCCTTTCCGGCGGGTTGGAACGGGCGGGCGTGGATGAGCGCGATACCGAGTTTGGCGCACACCAGCGCCAGGTGCCGGGAGCGGTAGTTGGCGCCGTTGTCGACATACAGGCGCAATGGCAGGCCGCGGCGGACGAGGGCCTGCTTGAACACCGGCAGGAAGGCGGCGGTGTTCTCAGCCAGGGCGAAGGCGGCGAACGGGATGACGCGGGTGGCGTCGTCGATGAAGGCGACGAGGTAGCTTTTGCGGCGGGTATGGCCGACCTGGATCTTGGGGCCGTGCATGACGTCACTCATCCACAGCTCGCCGGCGTGCTTGTAGGCAAAGCGGCGGCGGTCGACGGCCAGCGGTCCGGCGGTGCGTTTCTCGAGCAGGCCCTCGCGGCGCAACAGCCGATAGACGGTCGACGGCGGCAGGGGCGTCTCGTCGGAAAGGCGCGCCCGGGCGGTGTCGATGACCTTGCGCACGGAGTAAGCCGGACGCTCGGTCTTGATGGCGATGAGCAGTTCGGCGGCCTGCGTTGGCAGGCGCCGGGGTTGGCCGAGGTCGGCGCGGGGCTTGGGGTGCAGGGCATCGAAGCCGCCCTTGCGGTAGAGCTTGAGCCAGTCGCGCATGGTGGCGACCGCCACACGGGTGCGGCGCGAACCGGGAATGACGTGGATCTGTTCGGCCTTGGCGCGCAGCGTCTCGCCGATGCCGGGGCTGCCCGGGGGCAGATGGGCGACATCGGCGATGACGCCGTAACGGAACAAGGCGACCGCCTGGCGGAGGTCGGCATCGGGATCGTTCATGGGCGTTCCTCGTCGATCGGAGGGCCGGCTGGCCCGGGGATGCACACGTTAGGGAACGCCGGCGGGAGGATCAGGCCCCAAGTTGTGTTGGCCGTTCCGATGGTGATTTCCCACAGCGCCATGCCGGGGGTAAAAACCCAACGGCGCGGGCAGCATCGACAGTTGCGGCGCGGCGAGTTCGCGTAGCGTCACCAGCACGGCGTCCGTGTCCAGGCGGACACGGAACGCGCCCACGGTGGCGGCGCAGCGCGCCAGCCGCTCTGGGAACAGGCCACGCACCACGGTCAGGGCGCGATGCGCCAGACGCACCCGGCGGCGCAACCAACGCACCGCGCCCGGCAGGTGGACCGCGTCGCGGCGCACGGCATCGGCCGCGGCGGCGAGACTGGGCGCCTGCTCGGCCACGGCCACCGCCGCCTCGAGATCGGCCAGGGTTCCGGGCAGGCGCGCGGCCAGGCAGTCCGGCAGCAGACTGAAGGTGGTGTGACTCTCCGGGCAATACCAGCGGGCGACCCGCACGCCGCGCGGCGTCTTGCGTTCGTAGGTGCCGTGACGGGCCAGCGAGCAACCGCCATGCGGATGATTGGGACAACGCGCAAGCCTTGCATCGCGCCACGCCTCGGCCCTAACGTATTGCTCGCCGGTGTGCCCCGATTGAAACCGAAGTTGCACCGGCCACGGCCCGGCGGGGTGCTTTCCCGCGCGGGCCACTCCTCAAAAGCCCAAGGGACGGAGAGATTAAGCGCCTGGCGAACGACAGGGAAGGTCGACGGGGAAGCCGTGGATTTGTGGACGAGTCCTTGCGGACCGGCGCGCGCCCTGCGGACCGTGTGGGCAGGCCGTGGACAACGCGGGGACGCGTTGCCCACCGCCTGCCCACACTCGCGCGCCTCTCGCCCACAACCCCACCGCTTCGACAACGAGATTTATGCGTCAAGAAGAAAGAACCGCAGCCAGGGCGATTTCCGCATTCGACCGTCTTCCCAGACGATCCAGCAATGGATCAATCCGAGAAAAAGACCGGGGTTTCTAACGAATTAATGCGGGAAACAACATGCGGTCTAGACGCCGAGTCGACGAGTAGTTTAGGTCAGGGTAGAAACGAACCTTGAGATTGAGGTATTCGTGCGTCAGGCTCTCGAGCCTCGCCGCGTCCACGAAGAGCCCGGCTATGACAAGGACGGGTTGGTCGTTCAGTGCCGGCGGGTCGCCAAGTACTCCCAGATCCCCGGCTTCGTCAATGAAGCAAAGGTGCAATTTGGTGGCCCAAATAGAGCCATGGCCACCAATGGTGGCCATGGGAGGCGCCGCCCACATGGGGTCGGCAATCACGCCAAAGCGTGGTTACTTCGGGCAACATAGCGATTGATGCGCCTAGAGTCAACCTCTTGAACCGCCTCGACTGAACCGCGCCCGATGAGTTTCTCGGGGTGGGGCGACCCCCTCCGGGGCCGGGCGGTCGTGCTACGCACCGAGCCCCGACAGGTCGGGTCTCGGCCCTTCGGGCTTCCATCCCTGTCGCGAAGGCAACTACAGGATACCAAAGACGCTTGACAGGTCCGACCGAGCGCGGGCGCACCAGACGCCGTAGACGCGCACCGAGAAGGCGTCGTCAATTTACCGATCTCGAGGCTCGATAGCGCCGCTTCGTCACCTGCTGTCTACGCTTCACGACGGGCGTTACCGCACGCCATGCAAGACTCGCTTCCGGCTGGCGGGCTGCGCCTCTGCCGGGCGGGAGTCGAACCCGCTGGATCGCGGCGAAAGGTTTCAGATCATCTCATTCTCCTTTCCAGGTCTTTGCCTGGCGCAATAAGCGTTCGGTCGTCCCGGTATGAGGCGGTTCTACGGACCTCCGAATCGCGACCAAAGCCGTTCAATGCGGCGTGGTCCGGTGTCAAGCGGTCTCCGCTCTGGTCCCGCGTACCGGCATCACCGAACGCTTACTCCAGAAAGGCTCGCTCGGACCCGCAAAAGCCCGCCATGCAACACGTAACGAAAGGGAATTATATCGCTGGGTTGACACGCATCGATTTCGATCACGGTGCTGTATAATTATAAGGGATATCCATTTAGCTCCACATCATACAAGATGTAGTGGTGCCGGATACGATCAAGATGCCCGTTGCAGGCCGTGATTATCCACGGACCTGGGATCAATTTCTCGATTGGTTTCCTGACGACGATGCTTGCCGACGTTATCTGGAGGGCATTCGTTGGAAGCAGGGCTTCGACTGTCCCGGTTGCGGAGAAGCCGGCGCTGCGTTTCAGGGGAGCCGCGGGCGTTGGATCTGCCGACACTGTCGGCACCAAAGCACGGTAACCGCGGGCACGATCTTCGAGAAAACGCGTACGCCGCTGCGAAGCTGGCTGGCGGCGGTGTGGTACGTCGTCAACCAGAAACAAGGTGTGAGCGCACTCGGCCTGCAGCGGGTGCTGGGCCTGGGCAGCTACCAGACCGCCTGGGCCATGTTGCATCGGCTGCGACGCGCGATGATTCGCCCCGGTCGTGAGCGCCTCCATGGCCTGGTTGAAGTCGATGAGTCCATCGTTGGTCGCTCGCCACCGAAAAACATTCGGGATACCAAGAAAAAACAAATGCTGATGGCCAAACGCAAGGCGCAACGCTCGATTGTCATGGTCGCCGTCGAAATCAAGGAGTCAAAGGGCTTTGGCCGTATCCGATTACAGCGTGTTCTGGACAAGTCCGAGAAGTCCGTACTGCCGTTCGTGCTCGATGCCGTGGAACCCGGTTCAGTGGTGCGTACTGACGGTTCCGAGGCGTACCGCAACCTGGAACAACACGGCTATCAACGAGAGAGGGAGGTCATGCTCGGCGCCGAGGATCCGGCCCACGTAACCATGCCTGGCGTGCATCGGGTTGTTGCGTTACTCAAGCGCTGGCTCCTCGGCACCCACCAGGGCGCGGTGCAACCCAAGCAGCTCGATTACTATCTCGACGAATTCACCTTTCGCTTCAACCGCAGAACGTCTCGCTCTCGCGGTTTGCTGTTCTACCGAATGCTTGAGCAGGCAATGCTTGCCGAGCCGGTCACTTACGCCCAAATCGCACGCCAGCGGCAACACAACATATAGTGGGTGGTGGAGCTAATCGGATATCCCTTATAATTATACAGTCATGCCCACCGTTCGCGTACAACGCTTCGCCGCCAAGTTAAGCCCCTCCACGCACGACCGGCTCGTCCGCTTCCTGGACGATCAGCGGCACCTGTGGAACGCGGCGCTTCAGGAGCGCATCGAGGCCTACCGGAAATGCGGTCAATCCATCTCGGTGTACGACCAGTTCAAATCGCTCACCAAAATCCGCGCGGACGATCCACACTACGCCAGCATTGCAGTCGCCGCCCAGCGATCCATCCTGTTCCGGCTCGAACGAGGCTTCCAAGGCCTCTTCCGGCGCCTTAGGGCGGGTGAGAGGCCGGGGTTCCCCCGGTTCCGGTCGAAGCGGCGGGCGGTGCGGTCTTTCGAGATCGGGGCAGATTGCTTCAAGGTTCGGCAGCACGGCTCCTGGCTGTCTGTGACGCTCAAGGGCATCGGCCGGTTCCGCTGCAAAGGCACGCTCGACGGCGAGCCGAAGGCTCTGCGCATCGTGCGCACGCCGCGGCGCGTCGAGATCCAGATCGTCGTGGAGATCCCCTCGGAGGCGGTTGCGCCAGACACCAGGGAGCCGGTGGGACTCGATCTCGGGATCCGCTCCCGTGTGGCACTCTCCAACGGAGAGATGGCGCCCGGCACACCGCTGGACCGGTCCGAATTGAAGCGTCGCCAGCGAAAACTCGCGCGCGCGGAGCGCGGCAGCAACGGCCGGCGCAAAAAACGCCAGGCGCTGGCAAAGGAATGGGATCGGGTTGGCGAGCGGGAGCGCGGTCGACTGCACGAACTCACAGCCACACTCGTACGCGAGCACAGCGCGCGCTTCTACGTTGAGGCTCTGAAGATAAGGAACATGTCCCGCTCCGCCAAGGGCACGGCCGGGGCACCGGGGAAAAAGGTACGCGCCAAGGCTGGCCTGAACAGGGCCATCCTGGAACAGAACTGGGGCGCCTTCGTGGCGATGCTCACCTACAAAGCGGAAGAGGCTGGTGGGTGGGTGCGCAAGGTGGCCCCGCATGGTACGTCGCAGAAGTGCTCCGAGTGTGGGGGCTCGCCCGAGGAAACGCTCGGGCTGGAAGTGCGGACGTATAAATGCACGAATTGCGGCTATGTTGCGGATCGCGACATCAACGCAGCAAAGAATATCCTCTCGGTCGGGCTTGCGCTCGACCAGCCGGGCGGGGAATCCCCGGCGTGCCGGGAGGAGGAAGATCAGCGGGGCGCTAGGCCAGCGATGGCCGGGGCGTCCTGCGACGGCACGGAACGGTATCGGCGGGCAGCCTGAAAATGGCCGCGTCAACCCATCGGTATAATCCCCTAACGAAACCAGTAACCGAAATGGACAAAGTCTGGTAGAAGCGACACGCGCACTGCTGCAGGCGGTGGGCGCCATGGCGAGTGTCGAGGTGCCGGTGCGGTTACGCCTCCGAAATTGCCCGCGTACATGGCCACGCCCTCGCCCCGGTACAACGCCAGTTGCGAAAGTTCGAGGCCATCGGCCTTACCCCGAGCCGGCCGACCGCGATACGGCGAATGATCCGGACGGCATGCCGCACCTCGACCGACGCCTCCGACACCGACCAGGATCGACCGGCGTCGCGCAAGGACCTCCGCCTGGCCGTCGCTTCCATCCTCGACCGGCTGGACTCGCAAGGAGACGCCTCCTGGCCATACGCCGACCGCAGCGACCCCGGGTTCGCAACTCCGGCACCCTGTCCGAAGCGTCTCTCACCCGCCGTTTTGAAGCTTCCCCTGATACATGGTCCTATGCTGCCAGCACCGATCTGAAAGTGTAGTCATTCCACCGGTGTGAAAGTGCCGTTTTCTGCGGCGGCGTCTTCTTCCAAAAGCTTCCAATAAGCGTTTCTTCGTTTTCTTCGGTGCGTCTTCTTCGAACGTCCCGGTCCGGCATCGACACGCGCATTATCGGCGGCTGGAGGATCCCAGCCGATGACGAAGCGAAGACGACGCAACTGTCTGAACTGCCGGCGATTGTTTCGCCCGGACCCGCGCAACGTGCGGCACCAGCGGTACTGCTCGGAACCGGCCTGCCGCAAGGCGAGCAAGATGGCGAGCCAGGCGCGCTGGTTGGCCAAACCGCAGAACCGGAACTACTTCCGCGGCCCCGTGCATGTCGCCCGGGTGACGGCGTGGCGGGCGGCGAACCCCGGCTATGCACGGCGGGGTCGCCGTGCGTTACAAGATGACTTATCGGCGCAAGTCGTTGATCGGACTAAAAAAACGGGCTCCTTAACGATGGCGGCGTTACAAGAGGACTCCTACGCCCAAGCCCTTGTTCTGACAGGGCTTATTGCCTCTTTGACCGGCACCGCGTTACAAGAGGACATAGCCCGATCAAGGCGGCGTTTTCAACAATTGGCGCTCGACATCCTCCAAGGAGAGCCCCGCCATGGTTCACAAACGCCTGCTCCGCCCCGAGCGGCTTCGCGCCGTGCCGAGCCAGTTCAGTTGGCTCGATCACCGCCTGGTCCGTGAGCGCCATCTGGAGCGCTGTTCGACCGAGGCCTTGGCGCTGTATCTGTTTCTGGTCACGGTGGCCGACGCGCAAGGCCTGAGCTATTACGGCGACGCCTCGGTGTGTGCCCGTCTCGGCTTGCCGGGTGAGCGGCTCGACGCGGCGCGCGGGGTCCTGATCGACGCCGACCTGATCGCCTTTGAGGCGCCGCTCTACCAGGTGCTGTCGCTGGATCGGCCGACTGGGATCGAGCCGGCGACGATGCGCCGGGACCAGGGCCCGCGCCGGCTCGCCGATCTGTTGCGCGATCCGAGGGCGGCCTCATGATCGACTACGCCACGTACCGCCGCATTCATCACCTGAACGAGGCCGAGACGCTCAACCTCGCGCAGATCGCCGAGCGCCTGGCGCTGGACCCGCGCACGGTCCGTTACTGGCTCGACGAACCCACCTTCCGGCCGCGCCAGACGGCGCCGCGGCCGAGCAAGCTCGATCCCTACAAGCCGCTCATCCGGCAATGGCTCGAGCACTACCCGTACAGCGGCACGCAGATCTTCCAGCGCCTGCGGGACAACGGATACACGGGCGGCATCAGCATCGTGCGCGAGTACGTGCAGAAGGTGCGGCCGAAAACGGCGCCGGCCTTCCTGACCCTGCACTTCGAGCCCGGCGAGTGCGCCCAGGTGGACTGGGGCCATTACGGATCGGTGAACGTCGGCAACACGCGCCGGCGGTTGAGCTTCTTCGTGCTGGTGCTCTGCTACAGCCGCATGATGTATGTGGAGTTCACCGTCTCGCAGACGCTCGAACACTTCCTCGGCTGCCACCTGAACGCCTTCGAGGCGCTCGGCGGGCGGGTGCCGGCGAGGATCATGGTCGACAACCTGAAATCCGCCGTGTTGCGGCGCTTGAGCGGCGAGGCGCCGGTGTTCAACCCCCGCTATGTCGACTTCGCCCACCACTACGGCTTTACGATCGCACCCTGCAACGTCGGCGCCGGTCACGAGAAAGGGCGGGTCGAGGCCGGGGTGGGCTACGTCAAGAAGAACCTCCTGGCCGGTCTCAAGATCACCGACTTCAGCCTCATCAATCCGATCACCCGGGAATGGCTCGATACCGTCGCTAACGTACGCACACACGGCGAGACGCGGCGCCGTCCCGTCGACCGGTTCGAGGAGGAACGGGATCGGCTGCGGCCGCTGCCGGGGCGAGTCCACGACTTCGGCAACGTGCATACGGTGCGCGCCTCGAACCGCTTCCGCGTCACCTTCGAGGCCAACCGCTACTCGGTGCCCGCCGAGTACGCCTCCCAACGCCTGACGCTGAAAGCCTATCCCGACCGGATCTGCATCTACCACCAGGACCGGCTCATCGCCCGGCATCCGCGCAGCTACGACCGGCACCGGGACTTCGAGAACCCGGATCATCCCAAGGCCTTGCTGGCCCAACGCATGGGCGCCCGCCGCCAGCGGCTGCTGCAGCGCTTCCTGACGCTGGCGCCCTGCGCCGAGACCTATTACGCCGAACTGCAACAGCGCCGCCTCAACGCCGGCCACCACATCCGCAAGATCGTCGCCTTGAGCGAGATCCACGGCGAGGAGCCCACCGCCCGTGCCCTGGCCGACGCCTTGCACTTCGGCGCGTTGGGCAGCGAATACATCGCCAATCTGTTGGAAAGCCGCGTCCGACTGAGGTCCGAACCCGGCCCCCTGCACCTCACCCGGCCCAGCGATGCCCTGGAACTGAACCTCCCCGATCCCGACCTCGGCGACTACGACCGCCACCTCGACCCGGAGAACACACCATGAAACGACCACCCAAAATCGACCTCGACGCCTTCCACGCCGACCTCGACACCGTCCAGCTCGCCTTCGTGCGCGAACACTACGCCGAGTTCGTCCAGACCGCCGCCGAACAGCAGTGGGACCACCTGCCCCTGCTCGCCCGACTGGTGGAGGGCGAGGCCGACCGGCGCCGCGACCGCGCCATCGCCCGGCGCATCCGCCTCGCCCGCTTCCCCGTCAAGAAAACCCTCGATGCGTTCGACTGGACCTGGCCCAAAAAGATCAATCGGCAACAGGTGATGAACCTGTTCCGCTTGCGGTTCGTCGAACAGGCCAGCAACGTCGTGTTTATAGGTGGCGTCGGACTTGGCAAGTCGCACTTGGCCATCGCCCTCGGCCTGCGCGCCTGCGAAGAACGCTACTCCGTGCTGTTCGCCAGCGCCGTCGACGTGGTCAACACCCTGGCCGCCGCACAGGCCGCCGGCCGACTCAAGCAGGGTCTCAACCGCTATATCAAACCCCGCGTCCTGGTACTCGACGAGCTCGGATATCTCCCCATCGACAAAACCGGCGCCGACCTGCTGTTCCAGATCGTCAGCCAGAGATACGAGCGCGGCGCGATCGTCATCACGACCAATCGCGTCTATCGAAAATGGCCCGCAATCTTCAACAACGATGCGACGCTGACTTCCGCCGTACTCGACCGCCTGCTCCACCATGCGGAAACAGTCGTCCTTGAGGGCAAGAGCTTCAGGATGAAAGACGCCAACCCCGAATCGTGACCACCGTCGATAGCCGCCCCGAAAGCCTACAACTTCAAACCGGTGGATCTAATGCAACTTCACGCCGTTGGTAGCATATGCCATGCATTTCATCGTCTGGCGAAAATTCACTGATGTACGCGCATTTTGCAATCGTGCTATTTTGATGGTTATGAACCATTCAAGAACGCAACGCCTGAAACCGCTCCTCGATACGGTCCCGCCCGGCTTCGTCGTGGACACCCGATGGCTGAAGGCCCGCAACATCGACCCGAAGTCCATCCACGACTATGTCGCCCGCGGCTGGCTCGAACGCGTCGTCCGCGGCGTGTACCGCCGACCGGCGCCGCAAGGCGCGCCGGGCGGCGGCGGGGAGTCCTGGGCTTTTCTTCTCCTCTCCCTGCAACGGCTCATGAACTACGCTGTGCATCTGGGCGGGGAGACCGCCCTCGACCTGGCCGGCCATGCGCATTACCTGAGCCTCGGAGGAAGGCGGCCCGTGCAGTTCTACGGCAACGTGCCGTCCTGGCTGAAGCGGCTGCCGACACCGACGGAGATCGTCGTGCGCCGGCGCACCCTCTTCGGCGACGACCCGGTCGGCATCGAGGAGTTCGATATCGGGGCCTGGACTCCGATCGACGTCTGGCGATGGCCCGTCCGGGCGTCGTCTCCTGAACGCGCCATCCTCGAAGCGCTCGACGAGTTGCCGCGACACGCGAGCTTCGACTACCTCGACAAGATCTTCGAGGGGCTGGTGTCGCTGCGACCCCGCCAACTCACGGCGCTGCTGGGCGCCTGCCGCAGCGTGAAGGTACGCAGACTTTTCTTCGTCTTCGCGGACCGGCACGGACATGGATGGCGCGAGCGCCTCGACGCCACAGCCATCGACTTCGGGTCCGGGCCGCGAGCCCTGTTCGAGGGCGGGCGCTTCCATCCGGCCTACCGCATCTCCGTGCCCGAAACGCTGATGCCCGCGGAGCCCCGAGCCACGGTCGACGATGCTTGACCGGTACCTCGCGCAGGTCCGCCTGCTGCTGAACGTCCTAATCCCGAGGAGGCGCTCGCCGACGCGGGCCGGCGATTGCACGCCGACATCGGATCGCGCCTGCACGGCAATGTCGCCACTTTCCTGCTCTCCCTCCACGATGCCGAGCCGGACTTCCGCCTGCTCGGCCTCCCCGAAGCGGCGGACCTCCCGGCCGTTCGCTGGAAGCTGGTCAATCTACAAAGGCTCAGGGACACCAATCGCGGGAAGCATGCGGCCCAGCGCGCCGCGCTCGAGAAACTGTTCCAGTGACTGACTACCCACATCGAGAAGGCGACGCCGGCTCTCCTCTCCAAGGCCGCCTTCCACATCCCTTGACTGTACCCGCAGCGAAACTCCCGCCCGCGCGCGCCCTGCGGCAGTGCGCGCAGCCACCGCCATCTCCTCGTCCACGCACCGCAACGATTCGCCGTACATACCCTTTGACGCGATCGGGCCCCGCCCTAACCTAAGTGCCGCCCCGTGCTTGCGTCATCGGCTCGACGGTCACGTCGAACGTGCGCGTCGTCGACAGCCCGTCGCCGTCGATGTCGAACCACAGTGAGGTCGCCGCCGTTCCCGCTGCCCGGGTGAACGCGAGCCGGTCAGCTTGTGATCGAGAACGAGTGGCTGAAAAAAAACCACGCGGCGTCCGTCCTCCACCACCTGCAGCCGCACCATGGCGCCTCAGTTGCCGCCCCAGTCGGGCGCCGTCGACTGTTCATCCAACTGCCGTGGATCTTTGTTGCGGTTTCTTCGGTGGCCCGCAGGCCCGTTATCCACCTGACCAGAAAATCTTCCCTTCTGTCTGTTTGGTGCCGCACGCACAAATCAATCAGGTCGGAATGACTGCCTTGTAGCGTCGCCAACTGAGTCCTGGCCACAGTTTCGGCATCAATACATTCCCGCATGGAAAACGGTAATTGTTCTCCCCCAGTAGTTAGGGAGTTCAACATACCCACGAATGCCCCTCTGGCTTCACATTCATGCTAGATTGTTGATGGCACCTCGTTGGCCTGTGCCTCCACGGAATACAGCGCGGCCATCAGGCCGGCCAGCACCAGGGTGATGATCTTATCGCGGCGCTCTTCGCGCCGGATTCTGTCCTGCGTTGTCACATGGCCTCCCTGTGCGGTAAAGCGACTGTGCAAAGATACGCCGCCCGACCCGTTAGTTAAAGATAACTAAGGATGGTATAGTGCGCAGACGGTGGAGGCGGCGAGACTCGAACTCGCACGCTAGACTGTCAAGGCCCGAGCGTCCCGCCCACGGGCGCCCCCTCCGGACCCCATATTCTGGACCCTTTAGTCAAAGATAACTAACGCTGACATAATTGCCGCATGGCGAAAGCGACCACCCCCAAGAACCTGGACCCGACAGACCGCGACATCGCGAGCGAGCGGGATCTGGAGGACGCCTTCCGGATGATGCTGGAGGCCCCGGCCGAGACGCGGCCCAAGGCTAAGAACAAGGAGCCTACCGCCCCCGACTTGAACCGGCGCTATCGCCTAGTTCGCCAGTCCTGAGCAACCGCCCGACCGGGCGGCTTGCTGATTTTGCTGCATAATTCCCAAATGTTGAAGGAAGGCATAAGACGTTCCATGATCCCTCCGGGAATGATGGGCTTGCCTGCGCCAGTGTGGGCCGTTGACGACCGCACTGGATTGGTCTATGAGGCCCGAGTGACCAATCCAGACACTGCCGAATACCACGGGTTCCCAGTGCTCGACAGAGACCCGCTAAGAGAAGAGATCATCAAGCAATGGCGGGCGAGGGCCGGATGATGGACCTACAGATTGAGGCCCTATGGCGCCCCCCTGACACGTACCGAGAGTACTCGTCCTCGCGCATCCATCCAGAGACCGCTCTCGACGAGATTGCCACCTGTACGCTCCGCCTGTCCGCGCACAATCGACTGATGACCAAAGTTGTCGACGAGCAGCAAGAACCACACGACGGGCCCCGTGTTTCTGCGTTCCGGTTTGCCGAGTGGCTGCTGTGGAACTGGTGGCGAATCCGATGGGAGCCATCCCGCTCGCAAGCCGACAGCTTGTCTTGGCAACAGGCACATGAAACGGCGAGCATCGGTGGCGGATGGCTTTGGCCCCGAATCACCTTTGACTCCGACAGTCGCAATGTGGCCATCAGTTCTGCGGGAAGCGAAGCAACCGTTACTGAGCCGGTCAGCTTCGTCGGCGAAGACGACGAACAGTTTGTGTCTGCTCCGGCTTTCGAGCAAGGCATCGACTCCTTTGTCCAGGAGGTCATCTCGCAGCTTGCGGGGAACAAGCTTGCTCCCAACTCGGTCTTAAGGATGTGGGACGAGCTGCAGGACGAGCGGAGTGATTCCGACTTAACGACATATCGACGCTTCGAAGCCCTGTTGGGCCGCAACCCTGACGAGGGCGACGAGGGCATCATCCGTCAGCTAACCAACGATCGTTCCATCTTGGGAGAGCAAGCCGCAAACGAAATCGCCGCAAACGCCCCGCTTACACGAGGCGATGCGGTAACCGCTGGCAGTCTGCTGAGCGTCGCGCGACACACTGGTTTTGACATCAGCGAAAGGAACGGTGTCGCGTCTCCAATGACAGACAACACCATGACACTGATGGAAAGCGACTACCCCGGGCCGCTCGTTCCATGGCAGGTTGGCCAGAATGCCGCCAAGTCCCTGCGACATAGCGAGCGTCTTGGCGACCGCCCGATTACTGACCGCTTGCTCTCAGAAATGTGCGGCTTGCCCAACGGGGTGATCGCGAGATCATCCCCACTCAAGCCCCCAATGGCCTATACCGTGTCGACCAAAAAGGGTAGACGCATTGTTTTTCGTGCCCGAGTTCCCACCGGTCGCCGGTTCGATGCGGCCCGGCTTTTGGGCGATAAGCTGCTGGTACGCAACGCCGAGTCCTTACAGCCGGCTACTCGGACTCACACTTTCCGCCAAAAGATGCAAAGGGCGTTTGCCGCAGAACTTCTCTGCCCGTTTGACGCGCTTCTCAACAGACTCGACGGCGACCACTCCGACGACTCGATAGAAGAGGCTGCCAAGAAGTTCAGGGTCTCCCCAATGCTCGTGGCCACTCGCCTGGAGAATAGCGGGATGCTCGACTCTCGCCACACAAGATTCGCTCCATCTTAGGGGCAGTTCCCACCTGGTTTTGCCGCCTTCGCTCGGACGTTAATGCCCCAGCCTGAGCGTACGGGCGGGATGTCGACGCGACAGCCAAGTCGACCATGGAGACCGGGGCACCGCCCGTCATTCCGAGCCTCCAGGGCAATCGTGCCCGGACCCCCCGATTCTGCTTGGCCGCCCGGAGCATGCTCTCGCGCTCTCAAGGGTCCGGAACTTCCGCCGGCCGAAACCGCCCGACCGATCCAGTAGTCCCCAAGCTGCTGGGGTGCGACAGAGCACCCACGAGGCCAAGCCGTGACAGAACTTCCGGAGATCGCAGATCAGCGCGAGGATGGCGTTGTTGCTGGCGACATGCCACGACGCCGTGGCGGAGCCGCCGATGAGATCGACGAATCGACCATTGTGCACGGATCTTTGCGGCGCGCGAACTCACATGCGCAGCCTGAGCAAGAGGGACGATACTCCGTCTGCCTCGCGTGGGCTTCCTTGCACCGCCGGTGTATCCTCGTCGGCGACAGACACGGAGATTCAAGGAAGTGCGCGAACGGCTCGCTGCACAGATGGCTGTCGCCTTGATCGCCAAGGCCAACCGGCCGATTGGCCGGCTCAAGCTCCTCAAGCTGATGTACCTCGCCGAACGGGAGGCGATGTGCCGGTTCCTGCTCCCCATCATCGGGGACGACATCTTCGCGATGCGACAGGGCATGGCGTTGTCGAACACGGCCCGCCTCGCGCGGGGCAAGGGGGAGGTGGACGGCGACTGGAACCGGCACCTTGTCCGAACGGCGCAGGGACTCGGCATTCGCAAAAGCGTGGCGGCCCGATCGCTTGACTGCCTCAGCGAGGACAATCTCGAGGTGATCCATTGGGTCTGGGAGTGCTACGGGCGCAGGACTCAGGACGAACTGGTACATGTCGTCCACCATCGGCTGCCAGAGTACAAGCAGCACTGGGACGACGCCGTTCACAAGACTCATGCCGTCCCGGTGCCGTACGAGACGCTCTACAGCACGATCTGCAAGGGGGTGACCAAGGCGGATGCCCGTTACCTGGCCGAAGACTATCGCGCCGCCCGGGAACGCTGGATCACGTCCGACCCGGAGACTCTTGGTGGTACGCCGGTCGTTGCCGGCACGCGGGTCTCCGTGTACGCGATCCGGGGCCGGCTGATCGGCGGCGAGACGCCGGAGGATCTGGCGGAAGACTATCCCCACGTCGACTGCGGCGCGTTCCGCGCGGCCAGCATGTTCGCGAGGGCCCATCCCCTCGAGACGCATCCGTCCGGCAAGCCGTGGAAGGCGTCGGCCGCGCATCGCCCCGGCTGACCGCCGCTCTCCAGGCACAACGTGCGCCTGCTCCTCGACGAGTGCGTTTCCCCTCGCGTCGCCGAACCGCTCAACGCCGAAGGCCACGTCGTCACCGCCCTGCGGGATGTCGGAGGGCTCGGCAAACCTGACTACAGGGTCCTCCGCCGGTGCATCGACGGGGACTTTGACAGGCAGCGGACGGAGACGCTCTTGCGCCAGGCGATCGACCATCTCGATCGCTGCGGAGACCCCGTGGACCTGATGGTCAATCGCGTGCTTGAGATGACCGCAGACGGCAGCCTGCGCCGTGACGACCTGCCAACCGGCGCAGCGCCTGGCCCTGCCGAACCTTGACGCCGCAGGTCACCCCGAACTCCGGCATGCCGTAGTTGATCAAACGGTATCCGCCGGTCTCCGGCTTCCACCGGTCCCGTGTCGAAGTCGTGCAAGCCCCTGGCGGCGGGACGGGACAAGCCCGTCCCACGGCGCCCGCGCTGGGGCCGTAGCCGACGGGGACGGTTGACCGGGCGGCGGCCGGTGGCTACCTTGCGGCCATGACCGACACCGTCCGCCACCGCCAGGCGCGCGGCGCGTTGCGCCCGCTTCGGGGCGCCCCGTGGGCGCGGTAGCCCGTCCCGCGCGGCACGTCCCGAAGTCCGCCCGCCGCCGACAACGCCCGAACGCCACGGCCGCCCCGGTCCGGCGCCGGCCGTTCCCGGAGCGGCCGTTGCTCGTCCTGATTCGCGCCGGCATCGCGCTGGCGATCCTGACCCCGCTGGTGGTCACGCCGGAGACCCTGCACCCGTTCGCGGTCGGCAAGGCCGTGTACTCGCGCTCGGTCATCGCCGCGACGTTCGCGCCGTGGGCGCTGCTGGCGCTGGCCAGGCCGGCCTGGCGGCCGCCGGCGTCGAGGCTGCTGCTGGTGCTCGCGGCCGGACTCGCGGTCGCGGCGCTGGCCGCCTGGTAAGGTGGACGGCGAGTTCTCGCTGGTCTGCGCCGCGCACAATGTCAAGAAAATGGTGCATGCGGCGATCGCGGGAGTCGTGCGCCTGGAGTTCGGGCCAAGGGCGGCGCTGGCGTAGAATCGGGCCTGTGGGGGCGCTCTAAGCAAGGAAACGGTCTAAGCGCCTTCCGTATCCGTCCAGAAGGTTATAAAGCGACGTTCGCCCCCCGCCACGCGCGCCTCGACAGCATCATCGGGAGCAATCGGCATGCGCCATTGCGCGTCACCAAAAGCAGAATGCCGCCGAATGTCCTGTTCTCGGACAGCCTTGCATGGAACAAATTTTTAAGTTATTGAATTTGCACGAATTAGACTGATCGTCATTTAACCCAATTTCCGGTGCCACCGCCGCGCCCGACCGCCGTTGTTCCCTCGCGTCAGCGCAGCGGATCCCGCTGCCAAAACTTCTAGTGTCTCATTGACTCAATGAAGAAAAGAGAAACTTGCCTATGTTGCCTGTTTGTTGACCTTCGTCCGGGTCTGGATTACGACCGTCCGGTTTTTCGTGATGTTCGAACGGCTATCGCTCTTCGCGGACGTGAAGGCGATGCCTTGTGAAGCACCGGACGTCGATCGAACGATGTGGCTGGCGTCGGTTAGGGGACGGCGAGTTTTCATTGCAGCCTCCTCCACCCTTCGAATTTTCGGGCGTCGTTGATACCAAGTTGGGGTCCAGCCGGCGTATTGACATTGACCCGTGACAGAGTCCCTTCACTCTGAAAGTAGTCCGAGCCCCCGTCGAGACTCTCGGCTAGAACTCGCTTCACCTGATAGTCCTTTGATTGATCTTGACCTAAATACGCCTCACTATCAAAGGCCTGATTGAGGCGGAGCTCGCTCCGGAAGTCGTCATACAGGGCCTTGATACGCGAATATAGTCCATCATCTGGTGATTCGATGTGAAGACCTAGATCACGCCCCTCTCGCCGACTGATCGTGTAATCGTGACTTCCCGATTCTGATGTCAAGAAGCTCACGACCTCTTTTACCTTTTCCGGTTCGGTCACTTGATTCACGATCAGGCGCCGAGCAAGCATCTGAATCTGGCCGCGGGCTCGAATTACTTGACCGAGAACCAATGGATGCACTTGCTTTGAGAGTTCAACGAGAACTTCGGATAAACCCACTTCGTCTTTGATCCCCAGTTCTTCTCGTGCCAAGGTGATGAAGCCTTGGATACCCTCTACGCTCACCGAAACGCGCGCGTCTGGCGGAGCGCCCTCAACGTGCGGGTTTAGCGGAGTGTTCACGCTTGGATCAATGGGGCCAAGCGTCGCCTGTTTCGTCATCACAATCTTGTTTGCCCCGAGGGCGATCAGTGTCCCCGTGCTATGGCACTTATGAGGAATGATGACCTCGAACTCGCTGCAGAATTGCCTGACAAGATTGACGAGACTCCAGCCTGCCAAGGTGTCTCCGCCACGGGTATAGAGGACTAGACTAATCTTGTCGACGACACCGATGGTGTCGAGATGATCGACAAAAGGATCGAATGCTTCCGAGGAAATTTGGGCTTCCCATCCTGGTCGGTCGCCCGTCACATAGAGAAGGACCTTTGAGTTGCGTGCCTGCTCCAGCTCGCTGATGAGCACTTTGCGATCTGTATACATTCTGTCTGGCTCGGCGTGGCTGGCGAGCGATCATACGTCGTTCGCCGAGGTGAATCACGTCATCGAGCCGCTCCTATTTCCCCGAAATCGACGATGACGAAATCGAGTGCCTGATGGTGCGAGCCCAGGAGATGGCGCGCTACGTCGAGGGGGCCAACTCGCGCGCGTGGTGGCCAGGTCCCCTACAAGGCTCGCGCTGGGGCCGGGCACGCATTCGGGGCGGGACGGGACAAGCCCGTCCCCTACGTCGCCCGTGTCGAAGTCGTGCAAGCCCCTGGCGGCGGGACGGGACAAGCCCGTCCCACGGCGCCCGCGCTGGGGCCGTAGCCGACGGGGACGGTTGACCGGGCGGCGGCCGGTGGCTACCTTGCGGCCATGACCGACACCGTCCGCCACCGCCAGGCGCGCGGCGCGTTGCGCCCGCTTCGGGGCGCCCCGTGGGCGCGGTAGCCCGTCCCGCGCGGCGCGTCCCGAAGTCCGCCCGCCGCCGACAACGCCCGAACGCCACGGCCGCCCCGGTCCGGCGCCGGCCGTTCCCGGAGCGGCCGTTGCTCGTCCTGATTCGCGCCGGCATCGCGCTGGCGATCCTGACCCCGCTGGTGGTCACGCCGGAGACCCTGCACCCGTTCGTGGTCGGCAAGGCCGTGTACTCGCGCTCGGTCATCGCCGCAACGTTCGCGCTGTGGGCGCTGCTGGCGCTGGCCAGGCCGGCCTGGCGGCCGCCCGCGTCGAGGCTGCTGCTGATGCTCGCGGCCGGACTCGCGGTCGCGGCGCTGGCCGCCTGGTTCGGCGCGAGCGCGCAGCGCAGCCTCTGGTCCACCTACGCGCGGATGCAGGGCGTCGTGGACCTGGCGCACTGGTTCGCCCTCGCGCTGGTGCTGGTCTCGGTGGTACGCACCCCCGAACACCTGCGCGCGCTCCTGAACGCCAACCTCGCCGTCGGCATGCTCGTGGCGCTGGTGGCGGTCGCGAGCTACTACCGCCTCCCGGTGCCGCTGCTCGGCCTGATTCCGGAGCAGCACTATCCCCGGGTTGCGGCCACCCTGGGCAATCCGACGTTCCTCGGCGGCCACATGGCGGTGATCGCGCTCCTGGCCTGGGGGTTCTTCCTGCAGCCGTTCGTGCCGGCGCCCGACGGGGGCGGGCGGCGCGCCGCGGCCGCCTCGGGCGCGACCGGACCGGGAGCGGACGCGGCGGCCTGGGCGGCGAGGTGCTGCTGGGCGGCCACCGGCACGCTGGCGCTCTGGGCGCTCAGCCTCAGCGGTTCCATGGGCGGGATGGCGGGCGTTGCCGCCGGCGCCGGCTGCGTGGCGTTCGCGCACGGCCTGCTGGCGCGTGAACGCAGAACCCGGCTTGCCACGTTGACCGTGCTCGGCGTACTCGCCGCCGGCGGACTCGCGGGGGCCTGGCTGCTCGCGACCGAGCACATCGAGCCATCGATCGTGGCCGGGACATCGAGCCCGGCAGCCGGCCAGTCCGGGGAGAGCGCCGGCGCCGCGCCCGAGGTGGCCGCGGAGCACGCGAATCCCCTGCTGCACCGGGTCACCAGCGCCCGGCGGGTAGGCAACGCACTCGGCAAGCGGCTCGACCTGTGGCAGGCCGGGATCAAGGGATTCGCCGAGCGGCCGATACTTGGCTGGGGGACCGAGAACTTCATCGTGCCGTTTGGCCGGCATACCTCCGGCTGGGGCGGCACCACCCTCGCCCAGGACCGCGCGCACAGCCAGCTCGTCGAAGAGGCGGCCACCCGGGGCGTGGCGGGCCTGGCCGCCTATCTCGCCCTGTGGACGTGCACCTTCCTCGTCGCGGTGCGCGCCGCGCGCGCCGCCGCGGTGCGGGAGCGCACGCTCATCCTGTTCGTGGCCGGCGCGCTCGCGGGCCACTTCGTACACGCCCAGACCCTGTTCGGCACGGCCACGAGTTCCCTGCAGCACGTCCTGCTGCTGGCTTTCGTCGTGCATCTCGAAACGGCCGCCCGCGTCCCGGCGCAGACGCCGCCGGGGTGGCGCAAGGCCCTGTCATCCCTCGGCCACCCGGCGCTGCGGGGCGCCGCGGCAATACTGGTTCTGGCGCTCGCGGGCACGCAGCTCGCGGCGAACCGTGCCATCCACTCCGGCGCCGCGGCGCTGCACCGGGCGGAGGGGTCGCAGCGCTTCATGGCCGAGCTCGCGGCGTCCATCGAGGCGTTCGATCCCCTGGCAACCCAACCGCGCATGATCCTGTTCGAGAACCTGGCGGCGAACTGGCGCGTACTGGCCAGCCGGCACCGGGCCGAGGCCGGACGGCTGATTCGCTGGGCGGACGAGGAGGCGCGGGCGGCGCTGCGCGCCGAGCCCGCCAACTGGCGGCTGCGCCAGGCGCTGGCCAGGATGTACGCGGCGGCAGCGCTCACCTACCCCGAATACGGCGCCGCGGCGCGGCGCCACGCGGCGCGGTCACGCGAGCTCGCGCCGGCCATCGACCCGTTGACGCCGCCGGAACCGGCCGGCGGACGGCCTCCCGCGCCGGCCCGCCAGACGGTGCCGCGCGGCTGACGAGACCCGGTCCGGAGGCCGCTGCCGGAACGGGCCGGCGCATCATCCGGCCGCTTCCCGATCCGCCGCGGCCGGCCCGCGCGCACGACGGCGGCGCCGGGCCGCGCCCCCGCCCGCCAGGCCGGACAGCAGGAATCCCGTCCCCCACGACAGGTGCATCGCCGCGAGCGCCAGCGGCATCCATACCGCCGCGGGATTGCGGCGGCGCAGGCCCACCAGCGCCGCGCCCCCCGCGAGCAGGAACAGCCAGGCGAGCGGCACGACGGCGGCCGCGCCGGCCAGGGCGGCGCCGGCCGCGGGGCGGGCAGGACCCACGACGGCGCCCGCCGCCGCGAGCGCCAGCGACCCCGCCAGTCCCGCCACCAGCAGCGGCGGCGCCAGTTGCCGCCACCTGAGGGCCGCGGGGTGGCGCCGCAGCATCACCCGCTTCCACCAGCCGTAGTCGTAGTACTGCCGCGCGAGCGCCCCGAGACTCCCGCGCGGACGGTACGCGACCGCGAGCGACGGGTCGAACCACACCGTCTCGCCGCGCTGGCGCAGGCGCCAGTTCAACTCGTAGTCCTGGTTCCGCGCGAGGCTCGCGTCGAAGCCGCCGGCCGCTTCGAGCGCCGCGCGCCGGAACGTGCCGAGGTACACCGTGTCGGCCGGTCCCGCCGCACCCCCGATGCGCCAGCGCGCGTCACCCGCTCCGAGCGGCGTACTCAGCGCGAGTGCCAGCGCGCGCTCGAACGCGGTCCTCCCCGCCGGACACTGGCGCCCGCCGACCGTCGCCGCGCCCGTGCGTTCGAGCACCGCCACGGCCTGCCGCACGTAACCGGAGGGCAGTTCGCAGCGGGCGTCGCAGCGCACGATCACGGCGTGGGACGCCGCGCGCACGGCGCGGTTGAGCCCCGCGGCCGCGTTCCGCTCCGGGTTGGGGACCACGCGCACGGCCGGGAAGCGCTCGGCGACCACGGCGGCCGTAGCCGCGGTGTCAGACCCGTCGGCGACGACGACCTCGATCGTCCCCGCGTAATCCTGCCCGAGCACGGAGGCGAGCGCAGTGGGCAACAACGCCTCGTCGTTGCGCGCCGGGATGACGATCGACACGGGCGGCGGACGCGCGCTCACCGCCTGTGCGCCTCGCGCCGCGATGCACGCTCCGCGGCCGCCCGGCGGGGCTCCTCCGGTCGCCGCGACGAGGCGCCAGCCGCACCCTCTCCCGTCCCGCTGCCGAATCCATGGCGCGGCGCCGCGCGCCTGAGCCACACGCCTTCGGCGAGCGCCTCGCTCGATGCATCGAGGGCGCGCCGGCAGGCCGCGTGGCGGCGCGACAGCTCCTCGCCCACCGGGCCGTCGAGCGACGGTGGAGCGCCGGCCGCCCCAACCGGGCGAAAGAAGACGCCCATCACCCGGGGGCTGTCCTTCAGGCGCTGCAGCAACCGGCGGCAACCCGCCGCGCGCAGCACCGCCGCCGCCAGCTTGCCCGCCGCCGCGAGCCACCGGTTGCGGGCGCGTACCGATGCGTTGACCGGGGCGCCGACGGCGGTCTCGAATCGCGGGATACCGCACACGTCGGCGAGGATATCGCGCACCGTGTCCGTGCGTCCCACCAGCGCCTCGAAGTCGACGGTCAGCACGTCGGCCCCCATCCCGAACAGGCGCGCCAGGTCCTCCGCGGCGAGGCTGTCGCGGACGGCGGCACGTTGCAACGCCGCAGTGCTCGCCCGCGCGCCCCGGCTCCGGCGGAACGCCATCACCGACCTGGCGCGCGCACGGTGCTCGCGCAGCAGCACGACGAGCAGCACGCGGCGGCCGCGCCGGCGCAGTTCCTCGACGGCCGGGAGCAGCCAGGGATCGCGCCAGGCGAGGTTGGCGACGTCGAGCAGCACGGCCGCCGGGTCGGCGGTGCGAACGCGCCGCAGGGCCTTCTCGAAGCGGCGCGGCGAGCGGTAGTAGTACGCGTCCTTGATCGCGGGCGACCGCAAGGCCTGGCCGTTCAGCAGCCGGTACAGGAAGGTACTGCCCGAACGGCCGGGGCCGACCGCCAGCAGGTAGTCGCGGCCCGGGCGCGTGGGCGCCGGCGGCGGCGCCGCCACCGGCGCCGTCCGGCGCCTGGCCGCGCGCAGCACCCTGCGCGCGCACCCGATGGCGATCTCGACATCCAGCCACGGATGCATCGTGTCGATGTACAGGTGGTCGTACGCGAGCTTGCGGTGCGGCGGCCAGTGATACGAGCCCAGCGCCTGGGCCAGCCCCATCACGCCGGGGCGCACGCGCAGGCGGCGCGAGAACCCTGGCGCCTCGCGCTCGAACCGCGCCGCCAGCGCCGGGCGCTCCGGGCGCGGACCCACCAGGCTCATCTCGCCCCTGAGGACGTTGACGGCCTGCGGCAGCTCGTCGAGATGGAAGCGGCGCAGCATCCGCCCTACCGAGGTGACCCGCGCATCCCGCGGCACGGCCCGCACCGGCCCCGTGCGATCCTCGGCCCCGACCACCATGGTGCGGAACTTGACGATGCGGAAGACGCGCCCGCCGCGCCCGAGGCGTTCCTGGCGGTACAGGACGGGACCGCGGCTGCCGCTCCGGATCGCCACCGGGATGGCCACGCCGAGCGCCAGCCACAGGGGGGACAGCAGCAGGAGGGCCGCGACGGTAACGACCAGGTCGAACGGGCGCTTGTAGCGGTCGTTCACGCCGGCAACGCCCGCCCGTGCCGTCTTCGGTACTCGCGGTCGAGGCCGTCGCAGCCGGATCCGGCGTCCTGCGGGACGTGGTCGATGAAGGTGTCGATCACGCTCTCCTCGGTCGATGAGAACACGTACTCGAGCGCGGGTTCCGCGACAAAGCGCAGGCAACGCTGGAGGTTGTGGACGTCCGCGTGGACCAGGATGGCGCATCGGGAACCTGCACCCCGCAGCGAGACGCTTGGCCAGGGGTAGCCGGCGCCGACGGACGGTAGACGATGCGCGATGCGCCAGTGGGCGGGGAAGTCGCGTTGCGGCGGTGGGGGCTCGCAACGGATGCGCCACCAGTTGTCGAGAAACCAGAAGGCGAGCGGAAGCGGGGGTGCTGCGAAGCAGCGGTCGGGCTGCGGCAAGGTCGGAGTCTCCTGTTGTCGTTGCGGTTTCTCGAGACTCCGCAGTGTGCAAAAGGCGGGGGCCGGGCGCAAGTCGGGCGCGTCTGCTCCAGCCACTCTTCCGGCCAACCCGCAACGCGAGCCGCACGGTCCGCTTCAGCGGATCCGGGAGGCGCCCGAGCAGGCGACGGCCGTAGTAGCCCACATCGCCGCCGGACCGGTTGTGGTGCGCGTAGTGCCCGCCGGCGGCAACGGGCAGGCCGCGAGCAGCGACACCGCGAGGCCCGCGGCGAGCGCCACCAGCACCCAGGACCGCGGCGGGCGGTAGGCCGGGTTGGCGAGCGCCCGCGCCGTCACCGCCGTTGCCGCCTGCCACGGCGCGGCGGCCCCGCGAAGCACCCGGCCGCCCAGGCGAGATGGATGGTCGCCGCCACCACCGGCAGCAGCACCGCTTCGATGCAGCGCCGGCGCAGCCCGATCGCCGCGGCCGCGCCCGCGAGCAGGAGCCCGTACGCGGCGGGGCATAGCGCCGCGACGCCCATGAGCCACGTCCCGGTCCCCGCCTCGGCCGCGCTGGCCAGCCCCCCGGCCAGCGCGAGCCCGGCCGAGGCGGCCAGCGCCGCCAGCAACAGCGGCGGCGCCGCCTGGCGGAGCTTGAGCGAACGGGGATGGCGACGGAGCACCACCCGTTTCCAGCGGCCGTAGTCGAAGTACTGCCGCGCCAGCGCCCGCAGGCTGCCGCGCGGCCGGTAGCCCACGACCAGCGCCGGGTCGAACCACACGGTTCCGCCGCGCGCCCTGAGCCGCCAGTTGAGCTCGTAGTCCTCGTTGCGCAGGAGGCTCTCGTCGAAGCCGCCCGCGGCGTCCACCGCCGCGCGCCGGAACACGCCCAGGAACACCGTATCGACCGGACCCTCGGCCCCGCCGATGCGGTAGCGGGCGTCGCCCGCGCCGAGCGGCGTGCTCGTCGCCAGGGCCACCGCCCGTTCGAAGAACGAGACACCGAGCGGCTCGAGGCGCCCGCCCACATTCGCCGCCCCGGTGCGCGACAGCGTCGCGACCGCACGGGTGAGATACGCCTCGGGCAGCACCGTGCGCGCGTCGACGCGCGCGATGACGGGATGGCGGGCCGCGTGCAGCGCGGCGTTCAATCCGCTGGCGATGTCGCGCCCGGGGTTGGGAATCAACCGCACGCCGGGAAAACGCCGACGCACGAGCGCGCCGGTCTCGGCGCCTTCCGAGCCGTCCGCGACGATCACCTCGAAGCCGCCGGCGTAGTCCTGGGCCAGCACCGACTCGAGCGCCCGCCCCAGCGTCGCCGCGGCGGCGCGCGCGGGGACGATCACCGAAACCGGCGGCGCCCGTTCAGACGGGGCAGCGTCGCGCACGGCAACCGCCGGCCGGCCCGCGGCGGATACGGCATGCATCGGGAGAGGCACAACAGCCGCGGCGTGGCGGGCGGCAGCCGTTCACGGGGCGATGGGGGCTGGCGCCGCTCGCGCCCCCGAGCCGCGGTCATCGCCCCGGCTCTCGATCGGACACACCGCTTCCAGGTCACTTCGCACTGTTCGATACCATTGCCGCGCCGCTCCCGATCCGCGCCACGGAACTTCCGCGGGTGCATGGCCAACCGTTGCGCGAAGCGAATGATAGCGAGATTTCAAGTAGCTGCAAACGTTGATCTTTCCCGTCGCAAGCCAAACGTCCTTATGCGAGCGAACGTACCTGACGACGCGGTCGCGGCGCCCGGTCGCGTGCCTTCAGCGCGCCTCGTGCTCCTCGGCGCAGCCGAGGCAGACGCCCGCCGGGCCGGTCCACAACCAGCGCAGGCGGATCAGGCGGTGCGCCGGGACGCCGCCGTTGGCCGCCGGCGCCCGCAGCCACTCCAGCGTGCCGAGGTCGCCGAGCGGCGACAGGTCCCGCGCCGGGTTGCCGCCGACGTCCAGGCGGCGCAGCGACCACAGGTCCGACAGCGGCGCGAGGTCCACCACCGCGTTGTCCGACAGCCCCAGGTGCTGCAGCGTACCGAGGTGCGTCAGCGCGCCGACATCCGCGATGCGGTTGCCGTCCAGCAGCAGCACCTCGAGGCGCGGCAGCGACGCCAGCGGCGCCAGGTCCGCGATGCGGTTGCCGCGCAGGTCGAGACGGCGGAGTCCGGTCAGGGTCGACAGCGGCGCGAGGTCCGCGAGCGCGTTGCCCGACAGGTCGAGGCTCGCGAGGCCGCCGCGCCCGGCCAGCGCCGACAGGTCCGCGAGAACGTTGCCGGACAGGTCCAGACGGCGCAGGCCGGCCAGGTCGAACAGGTCCGCCGGGAAGCGGACGAACGCCTCCGTCGGCGCGCCGGGCGCGTCGACGCGCGGGTCGCCGCGCGAGAAGAGCGCCGCCAGGCCCGCGTCCGTCAGGCCGGCGCCCGCGAGGCTCAGCGACCCCGGATCCAATGCCGGGCCGGTCGGTGCGCGCAGTGCGGGCGGGACGCTTCGGAGCGCCTCCGCGAGACCCGGCACCGCGGCCCACGCGGCGTCCGCCGGCGCGCCGGTCCGGTTCTCCACCGCCAGGTCCGTCCACGCCGGCACGGGCACGCCGGCGGTGTCGGCCAGCGGGTGCATGGCCGAGGCGAGGTAGTCCACGGCCACGGACTGGCCGGCAAGCACCGGCGCCGCCAGCGTCAGCAGCGCGTGCGCACCGGCGAGCGCCGCGTCCGTCACCGCCACCGGCGCGCCGTCCACGCGCACCGCGAAGTCGCCGCCGTCCGGCGCCGCAAAGCCGTCCCGCGGCGTCGCCCAGGTCAGCCCGAGCAGCGCGCCGTCGACCCACGCCCCGGGCGCCGCCGCCCGGCAGTACAGCGACGAGGTCGGTGACCAGCCGCCCCAGCCGTCGGCGCCGAAGCGGCCGCGCACCCGCATCGAGACGTAGCCGTTGCCGTCGATGCGCACGGACCCCGTCAGCTCCGGACGTTCCGGGTCGCCGCCGGTGTTCTGGATCGTGTAGGCAAGGCCGCTGGCGCCGCCCGAGAGCGTCACGTCCGCCTCCCACGCGTCGGCCACCTTGTAGGTGCGGTTGTTGCCCTGGTTCTTCTGCGGCGGATTCCAGTAGGCGCGGAACTCCTCCGTGCCGGCGCAGCCGGATTTGCCGTTGCTGCCCCCGGAACCGATCCAGTAGGTGCGGATCACGCTCGGCTCGTTGCCTGCGGGCTCGCGCTCCTCGTCCGTGGCGGCGCCCGCGATCGCGGAGGCGGGCGAGTCGCCCTCGGCGTTGACGGCGACCACCCGGTAGTGCCGCGTCTCGCCGGCGGACAGCCCGGTGTGGGCATACCGGGTGACCGAGCCGCCCGTGGCCGCGAGTTCCGCGAACGACGCGCCGGCGTCCACGGACACCTCGATCCGGTACCCGGTGACCGCCGCGCCGCCGTCGTCCGCCGGCGCGTCCCAGTCGAGGTCGATGCGGGTCTCGCCGGCGGCCGTGGCCGTGAGGTTCCGCGGCGCGTCCGGCGCCGTCGCCTCTGCTTCGGGATTGGTGCGCACCGCGTCGGAGGCGTCGGACCAGTCGCTTTCCCGCTCGCCGTTGTCGGCGCGCACCTGCGCCTGGTACGCCGTGTCCGCCGTCAGCCCGCCGACCGTGGCGGTGCGGCCCGTGCCGTTGTGCGCGAGGTCGGTCCAGCCGCCGCTCGTGCCCTCGCGGTAGCGCACGTCGTAGTCGGTGATGTCCGGGCCGCCGTTCAGCCCCGGCTTCTCCCAGCTCGCCGCCAGGCTCGTCGTCGAGCCCGTCACCGGCTGCAGCGTCGGGCTGGCCGGCGTATCCGGCTGCTCGTCCACGTCGTCCACCGTTACCGTGATCGTCTGCGTGGCGGTCATCTCCCGCGCGCCCGTGCCGCTGGCGGCCTCGACCGTCACCAGGTAGCTGCCGTCCGCATCGGCGTCGTCCGGGTCCTCGTAGTCCGGCGCCGAGGCGAACGTCAGCACCCCCGATGTCGATCCGATGGAGAACCGGCCCTGGTCCGCGCCGCCGGTGATCGCGTAGCCCGTCACGTCGTCCCCGCTGTCGCCGTCCGACGCCCGCACCGTGCCCGCCGTCCGCTGGTTCTCGTCGGCGCCGAACGTCGACGAAGAGTCGAACACCGGCGCGTTGTTGACCGGCGGCGGCGTCGATGCCGCGGGCAGGTTGTAGGCGTAGAGCTTGTCGTCGTCGTCGTCGCTCGTCCACAGCACCGTCCCGTGCGACCAGAGCGCGCGCGGGTTGTCGTTGCCGGCGCCGGCGAGCGTGTCGAAGTCCTTGTCCGAATCGCGCGACTGGTCGGACACCTTGTACGCGTAGACCTTGGCGTCCGCCGAGTCCGCCACCCACATCGTCGTGCCGTCCGACCAGATGGCCCGGGGAGAGTCGTTGCCGGCGGCGTCGAGGGTGTCGAAGTCCTCGTCCGCGTCGCGGGACTTGTCGGACACCTTGTAGGCGTAGATCTTGGCGTCGTCCTTGTCCGCCACCCACATCGTCGTGCCGTCCGACCAGAGGTCGCGCGGGTCCTCGTTGTCGGCGGCGACGAGCGTGTCGAAGTCCTCGTCCGCGTCGCGAACCCCCGCCAGCGTGTAGGCGCGGAGCTTCTCCACGCTGCTGTCGGCCACCCACAGCGTCGTGCCGTCCGACCAGATGCCGTTCGGGAAGCTGCTGACGTCGAAGTCCTTGCCGGCGTCGCGCGTGCCGTCCGGGTTGAACGCGTACACCTTGCCGTCGCCGAAGTCGCCGACGTAAAACGTGGCGGTGTCTTCGTCGTACCAGATGCCGCGCGGGTCGCCGATGCCGGCCAGCTTCAGCGTGTCGAAGTCGCTGTCCGCCTTCCAGCCGTAGGCGTCCGTCACGGCGCGGTTGACGCCGAGGGCGTAGTCCGCGCTCGCGCCGCCGTTGGTGACGGTGATGGTCACCGTGTTGGCGCCGTCGGCGAGGTTCGCGTCGTGCACGTCCGCGGTCGACGTGTCGGCGTCGGCGGGGGAGTAGCTCACGTCGGCGGACGGCGACTTCGCCGTGGCGACCACCGCGGCGGTGGACGTGGCGGCGGGCACGCCGTGCTGCGGCGCGGCGTCTCCCGCCAGGAAGCCGGGGATGCCCACCCCGTTCACCTCGATGCCGGACAGGTCGGTCGACGCCAGGTTGTAGGCGTAGAGCTTGTCGTCGTCGTCGTCGGTCGTCCACAGCACCGACCCGTGCGACCAGAGCGCGCGCGGGTTGTCGTTGCCGGCGCCGGCGAGCGTGTCGAAGTCCTTGTCCGCGTCGCGCGTCTTGTCCGACACCTTGTACGCGTAGACCTTGCCGTCTTCCTTGTCCGACACCCACATCGTGGCGCCGTCGGAGAAGATGCCGAAGGGGGCCTCGTTGCCGGCCGCTTCGAGCGTGTCGAAGTCGTTGTCCGCGTCGCGCGACTTGTCGGACACCTTGTAGGCGTAGATCTTGGCGTCGTCCTTGTCCGCCACCCACATCGTCGTGCCGTCCGACCAGAGGTCGCGCGGGTCCTCGTTGTCGGCGGCGGCGAGCGTGTCGAAGTCCTCGTCCGCGTCGCGAACCCCAGCCAGCGTGTAGGCGCGGAGCTTCTCCACGCTGCTGTCGGCCACCCACAGCGTCGTGCCGTCCGACCAGATGCCGTTCGGGAAGCTGCTGACGTCGAAGTCCTTGCCGGCGTCGCGCGTGCCGTCCGGGTTGAACGCGTACACCTTGCCGTCGCCGAAGTCGCCGACGTAAAACGTGGCGGTGTCTTCGTCGTACCAGATGCCGCGCGGGTCGCCGATGCCGGCCAGCTTCAGCGTGTCGAAGTCGCTGTCCGCCTTCCAGCCGTAGGCGGCCGTCACGGCGCGGTTGACGCCGAGGTCCCAGGTCGCGGTCTCGCCCTTGTCGGTGACCGTGACGGTCACGGTGTTGGCGCCGTCGGCGAGGTCCACGTCGTGCAGGTCCGCGGTCGAGGCGTCGGCGTCGGCGCCGGAGTACGCCACGACGGCGGACGGCGACGCCGCCGTGGCGAGGACCGCGGCGGTGGACGTGGCGGCGGGCACGCCGTGCTGCGGCGCGTCGTCGTCGGCAAAGAAGCCGGGGATGCCCACCCCGTTCACCGCGATGCCCACCAGCGCGGTGTCCGCGTCGTCGTCGACGATGGTGCCGGTCGCGGTCGCGTCCGCCAGTTCCGCGTTCGACGACGGGGCCGACAGCGTCACCGTGAAGGTCTCGTCCGTCTCGGCGTCGGCGTCGTCCGCCGTCGCCACCGTGAACGTCGTCGTCGTGGCGCCCGCCGGGACCACCACCATGGCCGTCGTCGTCGCCCCGAGATCCGCCGCGACCGCCGTGTCGCCGCCGCTGATCGACGCCGTCCAGGTCGCCGTCACCTGCTCCGTGCCGGCCTCCGACAGCGTCGCCGTGAACTGCACGCCGTCGGCCTCGGTCCCCGCGGCGTCCGCGACGCTCAGCGTCGGCAGCGTCACCGGCACGGGGTCCTCGATCGTGCCCGTGGCGGCGGTCTGCGTGCCCAGCGTCGCGTTCGTCGGGCTCGAAATCGTCAGCGTGAAGGTTTCGGCGCCCTCGTCGTCGTCGTCCGTCGCCGTATCGATCGAGATCGTCCCCGCCCCGTCGCCCGCGTCGATGGTCAGCGTGCCGCTCGGCGCCGCCGTGAAGTCCGTGCCCGAGGTCGCCGTCTGGTCGGTCCCGACCGACGTCGCGTAGTTCACCGTCACCTCCAGGCCGCTCGCCGCCGACAGCGTCGCCACGAACTCCACGGCGTCGCCCTCGGTCGCCGCCCCGTCGGCCACCGTCACCGTCGGCGGCTCGTCGTTGTCGGTCAGCGTCAGCGTCGTCTCGGACACGCTGCCCTGCGTCAGGCCGCTGAAGGCCGCGGGGATGGTGAAGCCGAGCGTCACGGTCTCGTCGGCCTCGTCGAGGTCGTCGTCGAACGCGGTCACGTCGAAAATCGATCTCGTCCCGCCAGCGAGGAAAATCGCCCTTGCA
This sequence comes from Candidatus Azophilus sp., assembly GCA_965220425.1. GTDB lineage: Bacteria > Pseudomonadota > Gammaproteobacteria > Pseudomonadales > Azotimanducaceae > Azophilus. Next base: position 4,516,267 of record OZ244830.1, read on the forward strand.
CCGGGCCCGATCCCGTCGTAGTCCTCCGCCGTCGCCCCCGCGCCATGCTCGGCCGTCAGCGTGACGTAAACCAGATCCGGCAGGGCCGACGTCATCGTCAGCCCCACCTCCACCGCCGGCCCGCCCTCGGCCGCCGTGTACGACGCCTGCTCGAACGACACCACCGGCGGGCTCTCGTTGTCGTCGATCGTGCCCGTCGCGGCCGGGTCCGCCGCCAGTTGCGCGAGGCTCGCCGGGGTCGGGTTCGAGAGCGTCACCGTGAAGGTCTCGTCGTCCTCATGGATGTTGTCGTCGTTCACCGCCACCGTGAACGTCGTCGTCGTGGCGCCCGCGGGGACGACCACCATGTCCGTCGTCGTCGCCCCGAGATCCGCCGCGACCGCTGTGTCGCCGCTGCCGATCGACGCCGTCCAGTCCACGGTCACGTCCTCCTGGGCCGCCGCCGACAGCGTCAGCTCGAACTCGACGCCCTCGTCCTCGCCGCCCTCGGCGTCGGCGATGCTCAGCGTCGCGTTGTCGTCGTTGGTGATCGTGCCCGTCGCGGTCGCCGTCCGCAGCGTCGCGTTCGACGACACGTCCGACAGCGTCACCGTGAAGGTCTCGTCCGGCTCGACGGCGCCGTCCTCTGCGGTCGCCACCGTGAACGTCGTCGTCGTGGCGCCCACCGGGACGTTCACCATGCCCGTCGTCGTCGTCCCGAGATCCGCCAGGACCGCCGTGTCGCCACTGCCGATCGACGCCGTCCAGATCGCCGTCACGGGCGCCGTGCTCGTCGCGGACAGCGTCGCCGCGAAGGTCATGTCGTCGGCTTCGGGCGCCCGGGCATCCCCGATGCCCAGCGTCCGCGGGCGCAGGCGCAGCGTGACCGTGGACGCCGACGACCAGTCCAGGCCCGTCCGGCTGGCCCAGAGGTAGCCGGCGGCGGCGCCGGTCGTGGTCTGGTTGTCGTCGAAGGCGAACGGGCGGCTGACGCCGTCGACGTGCAGCACCAGCTTCGCCCGGTCGGCGTCGGGGAGAGCCGTCTTCAGCGCGAAGCTCAGGCGGCCGCTGCCGCCGCCCGCTCCGACGGCAACGCCCGCGATCGTGTAGCGATTGCCGCCGACCGGGAACATCGTTTCGGGCAGGCCGCCGCCCTGCGTCTCGGAGAACCCGTATCCGATGGTCACGTCGGCAGGGGCCTTGAGCTCGGCCACCGTCACCACGCCGCACCAGATGTCGCCGGCGGCGGTGTCCGGCGTGCAGCCCGTCCCGGCCGCCACGTGGCCCGGGATGGCGATGCGAAGCGACTCGTCGCCGGCCGAGTCCTGCCACGCGTCGGCGACGTCGTCATACGACGCGAACCGGTCGGCGATGCGCCACGCGGCGGCGCCCCCCGGATCCTCGTCGGTGGAGGTGGTGGCGCCCACCTCTTCCCCGCCGCGCACCACGACCGCGTAGGTGGTGTCGTGCGCGAGCGTGGTGATGGCCGCCGGGGCGGCGAAGGCCACCCGTCCCGCCGCATGGCCGTCCGGCGCCGTGAAGTCCGTACAGGTCGCCGTGGGATGCCCACTGGTGTCCGTCTCGCACACAGCCACCGCGAACAGGGTGGAGCTGGCGGCGACCGTGGAGACGATGTCGACGCCGGTCAGGGTGTACCCCGCCGCGTTCAAACCGGTGGTGAAGCCTTGCGAACGCGGCACGTCGGTCGCCGTGGCAGAAGTATCCGCCTGGGCGATGTTGCTGACCAGCGGCGTCGCGTAGCCCTGGATGGCCATGCGAAACGACCAGGTGTTGGATTGCAGGCGCCACTCGCTGCTCCCTGCGTGGAAGGCCAGAGCGGTGTTCGCGATACTCCATCCCGCGTGCGCCGCGGCCTGGCTGTTCTGGCCCGTGTAAGTCATTTCGGGGCTGTCGCGCAGCACGACCGCGTAGGTCGTGTCGTTGGCGAGCGTGGTGTTCGCCGGGGCGGCCAGGGATACCGTTCCCGGGTCGAAGCTCGCCGGGACGGCGAGATCCGTGCAGGGCGTCGTGGGATGCGCGCTTCCGTCGGTCGCGCACACCTGGGCCGTCATGGCGGTAGCGGTGGTGGTCGCGGCGGCGACGACGGCGACGCCGGTCAGGGTGTACCCGGCCGCGTTCGAACCGGTGGTGAATGCTTGCGCATGCGGTTCGGAGATCTGTACGTCGGCGTGCCCTCCTTCCTCGAGGTTGCTGACCAGGGCCAGGGCGCGCTCGGGAGTCGTCACCGCGGCGCCGTTGACGCGGATCTGCATGGGTCGGGCCGCCGTGTGCCAGACACCAGCAACCGAGAAGTGTCCGGTGTCCTGGATAGCCCAATCGGCATCGCCCTCCGAGTTCGTAGCGCCGCCCTGATCCTCGGCATCCTCGATGGTGTAGGACAAACTGAATTTGTTGGAGCTTGCGTCCGGATCGTTCGCGCCGGTCACGACGATCATGTAGATCGTATTCGAACCCTTCAGCGTAATGTTGGCGGGGGCGGCGAACCGGTTGACGGCGTTGGCGGTGATTCCGGAGGCCGGATTGTCGAATTCGAAGAGGCTCGACCCCGGATTCCCGGAGACAACCGAGTAGAGTTCGACCGTGACCCGAGCGTTCTCGTACTCGTCGACCTTGAGCTCGATGTTCTCGAGGTCGTAGCCGTCCACGTTGTCTCCAGTGGTGAACTGAAGGCCCCGAGGAGTTTGGAGCGTCTCGAGTTGCACACCAGCCGGAGTGACCTGCTCGATATTGCTCACCAGCACGTCGGCCCGGGCCGTGGCGGGCAGGGCGAGGGCGCCGAGCGCCGCGAGCCACGCCAAGGCGGCGAGCAGCCGCCCCGGGCGGAGAATCCCGCGCCGAGCGCGCGCCGCCCGATCCGGGCCGGGGAAGGAAGGGGAGGATGGGTGTGCGGCGCGGCGGCGCGCGACGGGATCAGGCGATGGCGGGCGAGTGCGTCCCCGGGACCGGGGCGCAGTCATGGCTTCCGGCTTCCGGCTTCCGGCTTCCGCAGTCGACAACGCTTCCCCATTGGCCGACCTCCCGGATCCGCGCTTTGTTCTTCGCGGCGACCTCCATGGACACGCCGACGCGCTGTTGTGGCACCCACTATAAAGACAGGTTTGTAATTTGTATATAACCTTGAATTATAAAATACATTTATCCATTAACATAATTAATTTTTCTCAAACCGCGCACTTCTCCGAGCAGGCGCCAGCCCCGGCCCACGGCGCATCGCGAGTTGTACGGACGCCGCGGGGCTCGCTCGAGGCGGCGCGGCGAGCGGTAGTAGTACGCGTCCTTTCCTTCCTCGATCAGTGGTAGTCCACCAGGTCCACATCCGGGCGGTCGAGGATCGTCCGCATCGCGGCGATGCGCCCGTCGCGGACGTGCTCGCCGGGATCGACCGGGACAACGCGCCGCGGGTACTTCCAGCCGGTGTTCAGGGCGCGGAAGTGGAAGAAGAACAGCGTGGGTTCGGCGCTTCCTTCGACGCCGCCCGGCCGATGCCGACCGGGTAGCCGGCGCGTTGCCCGGGCCGCCGTGCGCCGGACGGCGGCCAGCAGGCGTCCCGGGTCGACGCCGAAGACGCGCAGCACGCGCTTTGCGACGCTGCGGACGGACCGCGACGGCCACCGTCTGCGCGGCACGACGTCATGGACCTCGGCGAAGGCCGTTGCCGACGCCGCATAGAGGTACTTGCGCCCCTGCCGGAGCTCCAGGCCCGCGGACCGGAACGGCGCGTCGAAGCAGCGTCTCGGGCTGTTGTCGACGGTCATGGGGACGACGTACGAGGGCAGGTAGACCTGCGGCTTGCGCAGGCGGCCCAGGTACGGGGCGAGGGGCGCGGAACCGGCATTGAAGAGGTACTCGTCGACGTCCAGGTTGATGCACCAGTCGCTGTGCGGGCCGTACAGGAGCCGACAGTGGTTCAACGCGACGGTCTGGGCGTACTTCAACGCAAAGGGCCGCGGCGGGCCGTGCGGGTAGTCCCAGTGGACGACAATCAGCTCCGGACCCCGCGCACGCGATGCGAGTTCCGCATAGACCTCGTCCCGGTCCGCGCTGCCGTTGTCGTAGAACACGAACCGGCCGACACCGTGCACCCGGTGGTGCCAGGCGACCCAGTCATTAAGCCACGACGGCTCGTTGTCCTTCTGCAGGGTGGCCAGCGTCAACGCCACGCGCGGCCGCGGCACGGCTCCCGGCAGGCGGACCCGGACGTCGATGCCAAACGCGGGGAAGTCGACCCGCAGGTCCACGGTCGCGGTGTCCGCCGGGCCGACGTCGGACGTGCCCAGGATGCGCAGGATGGACACGCGCCTCGGCCCCCAGGGCATCTCCTCGACGGCGAACCGCCTGCGCCGGCCGAGCAGCCGGACGGCGCGCGGGTACCCGAAGTCGAGAAACGGCGGGCCGGCACAGACCACCTCGTCGGCGCCGGCGATGCGGAAGACATCGTAGAAGACCGTGGTCCGGTCACAGAGCGCGCGCACCTCGTCGCCGATCCCGTAGCCGGCGAACGACCGCTCCAGGCGCACGCCGGCCGGCAGGCGCACCACCTGCGGTGTGTACGTGGCGAGGGCTCCCGTCGAGCCCGCGCACGGGGAGTCGGCCATCGTCACGGCGCCGCGCGCAACATGCGGGTCACGGGGGCGCGCCGTCGCCCGGGGCCGCGGCGTGGAGGACCCCCCGCATCGCGGCGATGCGCTCGTCCCGGACCACGCGCATCGTGCCGACGCGATCGTCCTCGACGTGCGCGCCGGGACCGACGGCGACCCTGCGCCGCGGGTACTTCCAGCCGGTGTTCAACGCGCGAAAATGGAAGAAGAACAGCGTGGGCTCGCCGCTTCCGGGGGCCGCCTCGAAGGCCCCCCGGCGGCGCCAGGCCGCAATCCGGCGGGCGGTCGCGCGCCAGCCCGCGGGTCGAACCCCGAAGACACGCAGCACGCACTTCACGACCCCGAACACCGCCCGGGCAATCCACGCTCTGCGCGCGACGACGTGGTGTACTCCGTTGAACGCCGTTCGCACCGGTCTGTCGAGGTACTTGCCTCGCTCGAACTCCAGGCTCGCGGATCGGAACGGCGAGTCGAAGCAGCGCCTGGGGCCGTCGCCGCCGGCATCGGGGACGATGTACGAGGGCAGACGGATCTGCGGCCCGCGCACTGTTCCGAGGTACGACGCGAGCGGCTCGGAACGGGCGTTGAAGAGATACTCGTCGACGTCCAGGTTGATGCACCAGTCCGTGTAGGGGCCGAACAGCAGGCGGCAGTGATTCAAGCAACCGGGCTTGGCGAATTTCAACTCATGCACCAGCGCCGGACCGTACAGGTAGTCCCAATCGACGACGATGAGCGCAGCACCGTTGTTACGCGATGCCAGTTCCGCATAGACGTCGTCCCGGTCCGCGCTGCCGTTGTCGTAGAACACGAACCGGCCGACGCCATGCACACGGCGGTGCCAGGCGCACCAGTCGTCCAGCCATTGCCGTTCGTTGTCCTTCTGCAGCGTGGTCAGGGTCAACGGGACGTGGGCCATGGGCGCCGCCCTCGGCAGACGGACCCGAACGTCGATCTCGAATTCGGGGAACTCGACCCGCAGGTCTACGCCCGTGCCGTCCGCGGCGCCGACACCGGACCCGCCCACGATGCGGAGGATGGACGCGCGCCGCGCACCCCAACGCAGCTCTTCGACAACGAACCGTCTGCGCCGGCCGAGCAGCCTGACGGTGCGCGGGTACCCGAAGTCGAGGAACGGTGGACCGATACAGACCACCTCGTCGGCGCCGGCGACGCGGAAGACATCGTAGAAGATCGTCGTCCCGTCACAGCGCGCGCGCACCTCGTCGCTGATCTCGAACCCGGCGAACGACCGCTGCACGTGCACGCCGGCCGGTACGCAAACCGCCTGTGGTGTGTATTTCGCAAAGACTCCCGTCACTGTGGCCTCCCGATCGACCCCGTACGTCTCGTCGACCCCGTACGTCTCGTCGTCCCCGCACCGCCTCCCGCGTCACCGCGGCGCTACCGCGAGGGCCCGCTCTTCCCGGCCGGCCTGGCCGGCGGCCCTTTCCGGCCAACCCGCAACGCGAGCCGCACGGTCCGCTTCAGCGGATCCGGGAGGCGCCCGAGCAGGCGACGGCCGTAGTAGCCCACATCGCCGCCGGACCGGTTGTGGTCCGCGTAGTGCCCGCCGGCGGCAACGGGCAGGCCGCAGAAACGGCACAGCTTCCCGGGGTCGTCCGCGCCGATGTCGAAGACCAGCAGTTGATCCGGTGGTAGCGTCGCGACGACCGCGTCGTGGTGTGCCTTGCGGTCCGCGGCGAGTGCCCGGCAGAACGCGTCCAGACTGGCGGTCCCGTAGCGGTGCTTCAGGTACCGCCGGCGGCGCGTGCGGCGCGCCCAGCGCCGCATGCTCAGGAGCCACGCCTCCTGCTCGCGCGTGTTGAGGACGAACTTGGCGGCGGGGTAGTCGCGCAGGAGTTCCCGAAAGCGCTTGAAGCCCTCGAACCAGTCGTCCGGATCGTTGAACTCCATGTCCGTGAAGGCATCGTAGCGGTGGTCGTAGCCGTCCAGGATGCGTCGCCCGGCCTCGAGGTTGTCCCGCATTCGGCGCGCGAGATCCCCGCCGTCCCAATGCACCGCCGGTATGCCGTTGCGACTGAAGAACTCCCACAGCGAGGTGGTGCCGCACTTGCGGAAGCCAATCTGGAAGTACCTCTGCCTCTCGGCCATTGCGAGCCCCTGTGTTACTGCCGGTAGGCGCGGAGAACGTCGCCGACGGGGCCAAAGGCCCGTACCCGGCCGGCGTCGAGGAGGAGAGCCTTCGAGCACACACGCTCCAGCAGCGCCGTATCCTGGGTTGCCAGCACCAGCACGCCCGCGCTTTCGACGAAACCCTGCAGTCGGCGCCGGGCCTTCTCGACGAACGCGTGGTCGCCGACGCCGATCCACTCGTCCATCAGCAGGATTTCCGGCTCGAAGCAGGTGCAGACCGCGAAGCCGAGGCGGAACTGCATGCCGCTCGAGTAGGTGCTCGCCGGCATCGCCAGATAGTCCCCGAGTTCCGCGAAGTCGGCAATCTCCGCCGTGCGTCGGCGCACGTCTTCCGGCTTCAGGCCGATCAGGAGGCCGCGGGTCATGATGTTCTCGTAACCGGTCGATTCCGGGTCGATGCCGAGCGACACGTTCAGCAGCGACGCGGTTCGTCCGTGCCGCCACACCCTTCCCCTGGCCGGTTCGTAGACGCCGGCGAGCACGCGCAACAGCGTCGTCTTGCCCGCACCGTTGCGGCCGACGACGCCGACGCGGTCGCCGTGTTCGAACGCCACGCTGACATCGTCCAACGCGCGCACGGACAGCCGGTTGCGCGCGTCGCGGCCGATCCGGCCGCCGGTGCCGCGATAGATGAACCGCTTCCGGAGCGACCGCGTGCCGGTATCGTAGATCGGGAAGTCGACGGTCACGCCCTCGGCCCCGAGGCTGGCGGACACGCTCACAGCCAGTACGCCACCCGCGCCCGGTAGCGCGCGAAGAGCAGCAACGTCACCAGCCAGCCGAGGGCCGTGACGCCGGCGACGGCCAGCCACGAAACGCCCGACGGCACGTGGCCCAGCAGCGGCGCCCGGACCACCTCCAGCACGTGGTAGAAGGGGTTGAAGTCGAGCAGTACCACGCGGCCGGGAAGCAGCGCCGGCGTCCAGATGATCGGCGTGACGAAGAAGGCGATGCGCACCACGCTCGCCACGATCGGGGGCACGTCGCGGTAGCGCGCCGAGAACATGCCGAGCAGCAGCCCGGCCCAGACGCCGTTGAGGCAGATGACGGCTATTCCGGCGACGGCGAGCAGACCTGCCCAGCCCGACCAGACGGAGAACGCCACGGCGACGACGACGAAGATCGATGCGTTGTGGAAGAACACGATCAGGTTGCTCCACACCACGCGGTAGACATGGACGGACAACGGCAGCCGCACCTGCCGGATGATGCCGGCCGCCTTCACGAACGCGCCGCAGCCGTCCGTGATCAAGCCGTTGACCAGCCCCCAGACGACGAAGCCGAGGGTGAGGTAGGGCACGTAGTCCGTCGCCCCGACCTGGAACAACCGTCCGTACAGCGTGCCCAGCAGGGCGACGGTCAGGCCCATGCTGAGCGTCAGCCAGAACGGACCCAATACGGTGCGCCGGTAGCGCCGGCGAATGTCCTGCCAGCCGAAACGGCCCCAGAGATGGCGCTGGCGAGCCCCGTCGACCAGGTCGCGCAGCGCGGCCGAGAGCGGCGCGCCGCCGGACCGGGGCCGGGAGGGCCCGTCCGGCGCCCGCCGGACGCGATGCGGTTCAGTTGCCGGCATCACGACACCTCACGACGGACGGCGCACCAGTGCGGCCAGCATGCCGGCGGCGAGCCGCCCGTGCCGGAACCGCCGGCACATGCCGGCCGGGTCCAGCCGGAAGGCCCTGGCCAGGGCCGCGAGCGCGGCGCGGCGGCTGCCGTAGGGCAGCTCGTAGCGGGCCAGCCACAGGTGCACCCGGGCATGAGCGGCCGGCCGTTCGCGGAGCTCGCGCGCGAACCGGGCGAGATGCGCCCGGACCATGCCGGCCTGGGCGGCCAGGTGCTCCGGAGTCCGGTCGGTCATCTGCCCCCGGGCATGCCGGTACTTCAGCAGGGCGACCTCGGGGACGAAGTCCACGTGCCAGCCGCGGGCGCAGAGCCGGCTCATGAAGTCCACGTCGTTGGCCTGGTGGAGCCGTTCGTCGAACCCGCCGACCGAGCGGGCGGCCGAGCGGCGCACCAGCCACGACGACGGCGAGGTCGGCATGTGCAGCGCCAGCACGTGCTCGAAGATGTCCCCGCGCAGCGTCCAGCGCAGGGTCCCGAGCCGCTGGCGCGTCGCCGCGTCGAGCTCCTGCCCCCAGCAGTACGCGAGCCCGACCCGGGCCGGCGCCGCGTCGAGCAGCGCCACCTGGGCCGCCAGCTTGGCCGGCAGCCACTCGTCGTCGTCGTCCAGAAAGGCGACGTAGTCGCCGCGGGCGTGCTCGATCCCGGTGTTCAACGCCGTCGATTGGCCGGTGTTGCGCTCGTGGCGGAACGCCCGGATGCGGCCGTCGGCGAAGCGGGCGAGCACCGCCGGGGTCGCGTCGGTGGAGCGATCGTCGACGACGAGGAGCTCGAAGTCCGTCCAGGTCTGGGCGAGCACGCTGCCGACGGCGCGCGGCAGCCATCGCGCGCGGTTGTGGGTCGGAACCACGACGCTGACCCTGGGGCTTGCGCTGTCCGCCCGGTCAGGCATGGGTGCGCCTCGCGCCGGGCCCGTCCGGGCGCGGCGCATCCTCGATTCCGGCGAGCGCCGGTCGCCAGCCGGGATGCACGGCCCCCGCGGCGACCAGGAACTCGGCGTCGTCCGCCTCCCAGGTGTGACGGTCGCCGCGACGGATCATCAGGTAGCCCGCGTCATGGGTGCGGTAGACGCCGCCGGCGGCGCGCAGCACGTCCTCGACGAGCGCCGCGTCGACGTGGCGGGGAACACGGCGCCAGCCGCCCGCGCGCGCGAGGTCGTCGCGCCCGATCAGCAGCGTGCCGCCGGTGACGGAGGACGACCAGGTCTCGCCCGGTACCGCGCGGCGGCGCACGGTGCGGTCGCCGCGGGCGAGATAGACCGTGGCGGGGAACTTCCCGACCAGCGCGGCGCCGGAGTATTGGTGGGCGAGGACGAGGTCCCACAGGTGCTCCGCGCCGTACAGGTCGTCGTCGTCCATCTTGGCGAGCAGCAGGCCGCTCGCGGCGTCCGCGGCCGCGTTCAGCACCGAGCCGAGGGGCCGGCGCCCGTCGACGCGCAGCAGCTTCACCGGATGGGGGAAGCCGGCGATGGCGGCCTGCACGGCGTCCGGCACGAAGCCGGGCCCGTGCAGCGCCAGCACCAGCTCGATGCGGGGGTAGCGCTGGCCGGCGACATTGGCGAGCGCGTTCGCCAGTTGCCCCGGCCGGCGGGTCGCGAGCAGCACCGAGACGCGCGCGAGCGCCGGCGCCTCGGCGCCCGCCGCCGCGCACACCTGGCGGGCCCGGGCGCGCAGCGAGTGGGTCCGCAGCGCGGCCCGGCGCGCGGCGATGCTGCGCGCCTCGCGGGCCGCCGCGCCGGCGCCCCGGAGGTCCGCCGTCATGAGCCCGTGCAGTTCCGCGCCGAGCAGCGCCGGCAGCGCGGGGTCGCGGTCGGCGAGCTGCACCGGCACGCCGCGGGCGGCAAGCCGGGCCAGCGTGCCGGCCCGCGCGGCGGCGTCCGCGTGGAACGCGGCCACGTCCTCGAGGTGGTGGCAGCGCCGGAGCGCTTCGCGGTCCCCGGCATGCACCACGCGATGCGCGCGCACCCCGGGCGGGAGCAGGCCGGGCGGCCCGAGCGCCGCGACGCGCGGTTCGACCTCGCGCACCCAGCCCATCGGGTTGTCGAACGCCGGGTCGAAGGCCGGCACCGCGAGCGCGGGGGTCTCGCGGAGGACGGCGGCGGGCGCCGCCACGCCGGCGGCTTCCGCGGGGGTGTCGGCGAGAACGACGTCGACGTGCCGGCCGTCGAGTTCGCGAGCGACCCGCGACGTCGCCGCGAACACGGCGCGGGCGCGGGCGCCGAGCACCGCGACCTCCGTCCCGAGCGGCGGATCGGCGCGCCCGCCCGCGCGGGCCGCCGGCGCGTCCGGGGCCGCCGCTGCGACCCCGCCCTGGCGCAGCCACCAGCGCAGGCCGACGGCGAGCCAGCGCGCGAACCGCCAGCCGGTGCGGAACCCCCGCACGTGCCGCGCCTCCGCCCACACCCGCGCCGCCGCGGCATGGCCGCCCCGGGCGCGCCGCGCGGCCGGGAGCGCACGGCGCAGCGCCAGGCGCGCGGCCGGGATGCTGCGCATCGCGCCGTAGTCGGCGGCGCTGCCGCCCGCCCGCCGGGCGCGGTGCAGCGCCCACGCGCGCGTGACCGAAGCAGTCGCGCCGTCGCCGAGCGCGGCGGTCGCGGTGGCGGCGGCGCCGAGCCCCGCACGCAGCCCGCGCACCAGCCCGCGGCCCGGCACGGCGCCGGCGGGCAGGGCGATATGGAAGGGAGAGACCGGGAAGGCGTCGAGCGCGGCGCCGGCCGCCGAGACGCGCACCCGCGGGTCCGGCCCCAGGGCCTCCTGCAGCGCGCACCGGGCGTCCGGGTCCGCCGGCGCCTCGATCCAGACCACCAGGTCACCGTCCGGATCGGCGAGCAGCGCCTCGGCCGACTCGACGAGCCGGCCGGCCGGCGTATCGCCGGCCGCGATGGCGACGACGTGCCGCGGCACCGTGTAGCCGCGCCCCGGCGCCGCACGGCGAAAGCCCGGGTCCGCCACGAGGTGCGCGAGCTTCGCGCGCTGCAGTCGCTGGTCCCGTTCCTTCCCGGCCCGGCCCTCGCTCCAGCGCCCCTGGTGCCAGCCGCGGGCGTCGCGCGCCGGCACCAGCAGCCCGCCCCGCATCTGCGCCCGGAAGCCGAACTCGGTGTCCTCGCCGCCGTAACGGGCGAAGGACTCGTCGAAGCCGCCGACCTCCTCGAAGAACCCCCTGGAGATGCCGAGATTGTGGCCGGTCACGGCCCGGAACGCATCGTCGCGCTCCGCGGCGAGGTCGTCGGTCCGCGCCATGTGCCGCTCCAGCCACGGCGCATCGAAGGGCCGCCCGGCGAACAGTTCCGCGAGCGGCCCCGGCCGGCCGCGGACCGCCGCGGCGTCCAACCCCTCGACCGACACGAACGGACAGAAGCCGAGCGTCAGCGCATCCGAGACCGCGTGGTGCCAGCGGGCGTGGGCCGCGAGCAGCCCGGCCTCCGCGATCACGTCACCGTCGAGGAACACGAGGATGTCGTGCGACGCCGCGCGCGCCCCGGCGTTGCGCGCCCGCGCCAGCCCGAACCCGCGCCGCTCCTGGCGCACGACGCGCACGGCAAGCGCCGTCGCGGCGGGGATGCGCAGCGGCAGGCGGGAACCGTCGTCGACGACGACCACCTCGAACAACGCGCGCGGATAGTGCTGGCCCTCGAGCCCCGCGAGGGTGAGCGCCAGCGCCGCCGGCGCCTCGAAGCAGGGCACGACGACGCTGACCGGCAGGGCGGGCCTGAACGCCGCGGGCGCCGGCACCGCGGCCCGGCGCCAGTCGTTGCCGCGCACGGCGGCCGGCCTCACCGGCGCACCTCCGCCGCGCCCTCCCGGCCGTCCCCGCCCGCCGCCGGCGCGGGCGCCGGCCACTCGGCCCAGGCGCTGCACTGGCGGGCGTGGCGGCAGGCCCTGACGCGGTAGGGCCGCTGGCGGGGCGCCGGACCCCCGGCCAGGACGAACGACGTGCGCGCCGGGTCGTAGACGTGCAGCACGGGGCGCCAGAAGCCGGCCCGGCGGGACTCCTCCACGGCGAGGTATCCCGCGCCCGCGGGCCACCGCCAGCGCAGCTCGTGGCCGCCGTCGTCGCGGCGGCCCGATGCGAGGCCGTCCGGCGGGCGCAGCGCGACCGGGAACACCGCGCGGTTGGGAGCGAGCGCCCGCGCGCGTTCGAGGAAGCGCCGCGCCGGCGCCGCGTACTCCGGATCGGTGGCGGCGGCGGCATGGTACATCCGCGCCAGGCTCTGCTGGATGCGCCAGCTCCGCGGTTCCGAGCGCACCACCTCCGCGGCCTCGCGGGACGCGCGGTCGATGAGTTCCCGGGCGCCGGGGCCGTCCTCGGCCCGGAGCCGCGGCCAGTGATGGCCGACCGTGTTGAACAGCGCCCACCGCCACGTGTTGGCGAGCGGCCGGAAGTCCTCGATGCCGCTCGTCAGGCCGTTCCAGGGTTCCCGCGTCGCCGACATGTGCCGTACGTCCGCGGCGGCGCGAATCGCTTGATGCAACGCCACCCCGCCGAGCGCGAGCGCGACGGCCGCCGCTCCGAGCGCGAGCCGTGCGCACCGTGCTCCCGACAGCGCCGCACACCACGCCGACACCCGCGCCGGCAGCCGGGGACGGCGTGACTCCGCGAAGGCCCGCGTCTCCAGCCCCACGGCGCAGCCGAGCAGCACGATGGTCTGCAGCGAGCCCGCGGGCGTGTCGAACAGGAACTGGCTCTGCGCCAGGACGCCCGCCAGCGCCCCGCCGGCGCCCAGCGCGAGCGCGCGCTCCCTGGCCTGCATCCCGCGCGCGGCCCGCCACACGGCCAGCAACGCCACCGACCACAGCCCGAGATACGCCGCGACACCCGCCGCCCCGGTGGTCGCGGCGACCTCGACCAGCTTGCCGTGGGCCTGGTCGTGCGGCTCCGTGACGGCCGCGTAGCCCGCCGCGAAGCGGCCGAAGACCGCGACGAAGTTCTCCGGCCCCCAGCCCAGCGCCGGGCGCGCCGCGAACCCCTCGAGACCCGCTTCCCAGGCGGCAAGCCGGCTCCGTACGCTGGGATGCTGGAGGTTCACGCCGGCCACGTAGCGCACGGCCGGATGATCGCTCCCCGGTAGCGGCATGCGGCCGGGATCGACGAAACCGACTCCGGCGCCGACGGCCGCTACCGCGAGCGCCGCCAACGCGCCCGCCGCGATCCGGCGCACGCGCCTTTTTTGCGCCAGGCAAGCGCTGGCCAGCGCGACGGACGCGGCGGCGGCGAACAGGCCCGCGAACCCGCCGACCGAACCCGCGAGCGTCAGCCCCCAGAGCAGGAGCGCCGCCGCCGCGGCCCAGGCGAGCCCGGCCAGCCATCGCGGCGCCGCACCCCCGTCGCGTGTCGCGGGCGCCTGGCGCTCCTGGCGCCGCCGGCCCGCGCCGGGGCGCCGCCCCCGAGCGCCCCGTCTCCGCCCCCGTGGCGCGGCGGGGGGCGTTGCGGTCCGGGCGGGGGGCAGCCAGGCCCACGCGGCGAGCCCCAGCGCGAGTACCAGGTTCGCGAGCATGTAGGCGCTCAGGTAGGTCGGATTGCCGAGCGGGCCGCCCATGCGCGGCAGGTGCTGCTCGGGCAACGCGGCGTACCACGGGACATCCATTCCGTGGTGCCGGGCGACGACCAGGCCGGCCATCGCCGCCCCGGCGCCGGCGCTCGCCATCAGCAGCCGCCGCCAGGCCGCGCCGGTGCGCAGCATCGACGCCAGCACCACCGCAAGCGCCATCCAGTGCGCGCCGTCCACGACCCCCTGCATGCGCTCGTAGTTCGACCACAGACTGCGTTGCGGGCTCACGCCGAAGCAGGCCGCGAGCAGCGACACCGCGAGGCCCGCGGCGAGCGCCACCAGCACCCAGGACCGCGGCGGGCGGTAGGCCGGGTTGGCGAGCGCCAGCACCGCCCACAGCGCAAACGCCACCTCGATCACCGAGCGCGACCACAGCGCCTTGCCGACCACGAAGGGGAAGATCGTCCCCGGCGAGACCACGAACGGGGTGAGCAGCACAAGGCCGACGCCGGCGAGGACGCCGAACCGCAACCCCGTCTCCCAGGCCGGCGCCCGCGCCGTCACCGCCGTTGCCGCCTGCCACGGCGCGGCGGCCCCGCGAAGCACCCGGCCGCCCAGGCGAGATGGATGGTCGCCGCCACCACCGGCAGCAGCACCGCTTCGACGCAGCGCCGGCGCAGCCCGATCGCCGCGGCCGCGCCGGCGAGCAGGAGCCCGTACGCGGCGGGGCACAGCGCCGCGACGCCCATGAGCCACGTCCCGGTCCCCGCCTCGGCCGCGCTGGCCAGCCCCCCGGCCAGCGCGAGCCCGGCCGAGGCGGCCAGCGCCGCCAGCAACAGCGGCGGCGCCGCCTGGCGGAGCTTGAGCGAACGGGGATGGCGACGGAGCACCACCCGTTTCCAGCGGCCGTAGTCGAAGTACTGCCGCGCCAGCGCCCGCAGGCTGCCGCGCGGCCGGTAGCCCACGACCAGCGCCGGGTCGAACCACACGGTTCCGCCGCGCGCCCTGAGCCGCCAGTTGAGCTCGTAGTCCTCGTTGCGCAGGAGGCTCTCGTCGAAGCCGCCCGCGGCGTCCACCGCCGCGCGCCGGAACACGCCCAGGAACACCGTATCGACCGGACCCTCGGCCCCGCCGATGCGGTAGCGGGCGTCGCCCGCGCCGAGCGGCGTGCTCGTCGCCAGGGCCACCGCCCGTTCGAAGAACGAGACACCGACCGGCTCGAGGCGCCCGCCCACATTCGCCGCCCCGGTGCGCGACAGCGTCGCGACCGCACGGGTGAGATACGCCTCGGGCAGCACCGTGCGCGCGTCGACGCGCGCGATGACGGGATGGCGGGCCGCGTGCAGCGCGGCGTTCAATCCGCTGGCGATGTCGCGCCCGGGGTTGGGAATCAACCGCACGCCGGGAAAACGCCGACGCACGAGCGCGCCGGTCTCGGCGCCTTCCGAGCCGTCCGCGACGATCACCTCGAAGCCGCCGGCGTAGTCCTGGGCCAGCACCGACTCGAGCGCCCGCCCCAGCGTCGCCGCGGCGGCGCGCGCGGGGACGATCACCGAAACCGGCGGCGCCCGTTCAGACGGGGCAGCGTCGCGCACGGCAACCGCCGGCCGGCCCGCGGCGGATACGGCATGCATCGGGAAAGGCACGACAGCCGCGGCGTGGCGGGCGGCGGCCGTTCACGGGGCGATGGCGGCCGGCGCCGCTCCCGCCCCCGAGCCGCGGTCATGGCCCCGGCTCTCGATCGGACACACCGCTTCCAGGTCACTTCGCACTGTTCGATACCATGCCGCGCGCTCCCGATCCGCGCCACGGAACTTCCGCGGCTCCATGGCCCACCGTTGCGCCGAGCGAATGATAGCGATATTCCAAGTAGCTGCAAGCGTTGACCTTTCCCGACGGAGGACAAACGCCGTTACGCAAGCGAACGTGCCCCGGTTGCCGGGCCGGACCGGTGCAACGGACCGGGAGGCCGGCGCGACTGCCCGTCCGCCGGCGCCGTTGCGCGCCGGGAGGCGTGCGTGCCGGGAGCGGGGCCGGGCGGCGCCCGGCGGCAACCGGGCCGCGGCAGGAAACAGGGCGTTCGATCCCCTGGCCACACAGCCGCGGACGATCCTGTTCGAGAACCTGGCCCGCATATCTCACCAAGCCGCTTGTTGAGATATTCGGGCTGATATGTTTTAACTTGCAAGCAACTGCGCCAGAAGGGTTTTTTCTGGCGCAGTTGTTGACGGAAACATCAGGCTTCATGTTTCGACTTGCGGGCAAGTTGAAACATGGGGTCTAGCTCCTCAGCGTGCCCAGCACTTCCTCCAACCCGGGGCGTTCGGCATCTTTCAGTTCCGCCATGCGGGCATAGATCTCTCCCGCCGCCGCGTGGAATCCGTCAGGCAGGCCCGCGGCCTCGAAGGACGCGGCAATTTCCAGCATCTCACCTACGAATCGCCAGGCTTTGGGCGCGGTGTTCGCGGCAGCGCGCTGCGAGCGCTCCCCCAGGCCGGGCTGAGACCGGGACCACTCCGCCAACAGGCCGGCGGTCACGCCCTCGCGTTCGGCGAGTGCTCTTATCGCCAGAATGAGCGCGCCGCTACCCTTGGTGTAGGCGGCGTAACACATCTTGAGCGCAGAGGCTTCGGCAATGCCCTCTCCAAGAACCACGGCCTCCACGCAACCGCCGCTGAACCAGGCCGCGACATCGCCGGCGCCCGCCCCCGATAGATACAGCCGGGTCGTGCCCCGGGAGCGGGCCGGCGGACCGACGATGCCGCCATCGACGTATTCGGCGCCGGCGATCAGCGCCAGCCGCCTGGCCGTTGCCGGCGCGACGGCGTTGGCATCCGCGAAGATTCCGGGGAATCCTTCCGCGGCGACAGCACGGGCCACCTCGACCGCTGCGTGTGGGGGACATACCGAGATGACGCCCTGCACCTCGGCCAGCAGGGACGACAGCGACTCATGGGGACGAAAACCGGATGCCTGGGCGCGTCCCGCCGTCCCGGCGCTGCGCCCCGTGCGTAGCCAATGCACCGCATGCCCCGACTCGACCAGCGCCGCACCGATGGTGACGCCCATCTCCCCGGGATGGAGCAGGCCCAGGTTCATGTCGGCCGGCCATAACGACGAGGCCCCGCCTCATGCCGGCGAAGGCGCCGCGGGAGTGCGCAATGCTTACGCATGCATCACCGGCTTCCGGCAGTTGAACGATCGGGGCCGCAGGCGGGAACCGCGCGTGGGGCCCCATTCGTCACAAACGGTAGTCCAGCGGGGGATCCCGGTCGCCGAGCAGAGCCGAATACTCGAAATCCGTGCCGCGCCGTTGCTCCAGCTCACTCCAGGCGCGCTCGATCAGGGCCGGGTCCGAGTACAGGCCGGCCGCCGTCAGGGCCAGCAGCCTGGCCGCCAGCAGCATGCCCTTGTGGCCGATGCCGGTACCGCCCGCCGCCACTGCCTGCCAACTGTGCCCCGCCGTTCCCGGCACCCAGGTGGCCGTGCCGAATCCGGCTGTGGGAACGGCCCAGCTCACATCCCCTACGTCGGTCGAACCCATGCGCTGGCGGTATGCGTAAGGCTGCACCCGCGCCTGGGATCCGAGTTCCAGCGCGGGCTCAATCAGCGTCTCGTAAACCGCTTCGGCAAAGGCTTGCTCCTCGGGGCTGTAGTCAAAACCGCCGAGCTTGCGCAGGTTGACATCCACCTGTTTCGCGAGAGCTTCGTTGGGCAGCACCGGATAGTTGCCGTGCATGACTTCGTATTCCATGCGCGTAGCCGTGCCCAGGGCGGCGGCTTCCGCGGCGTCGACCAGCCATTCGAACAACCGCTTGACGACCTCGGGGTCGGGATTGCGCACGTAGTAGTACACCTCCGCAAACTCAGGGACGATATTGGGCGCATCGCCGCCGTCGGTAATGACGTAGTGGATGCGCGAGTCCGAAGGCACATGCTCGCGCATCAGGTTCACCATGAAATTCATCGCCTCCACGCCGTCGAGCGCCGAGCGGCCCCGGTCCGGGGCCGAGGCGGCATGGGCGGCAATGCCGTGAAACCGGAAGCGGGCCGACTTGTTCGCGTTGCTGCTCGACGGCGAGGCGTCGTTGCGGTCGGAGGGATGCCAGTGCAACACCACGTCCACATCATCGAAGAGCCCCGCCCGGGTCATGTAGACCTTGCCCGAACCACCCTCCTCCGCCGGCGTGCCGTATAGTCGGACCGTGCCTTCGACACCGGTTTCATCCAGCCACTCGGCGACGCTTGCCGCGGCCAGCACCGATGCCGCGCCGAACAGGTGGTGGCCGCAGGCATGGCCCGGCGCATCCTCGACCCGGGGTTGCCGATGCGGCACGGCAGCCTGCGAGAGCCCCGGCAAGGCATCGAACTCCGCCAGTATGCCGATAACGGGCTTGCCCGAGCCCCGGGCTGCTACAAAGGCCGTCGGGATGCCGGCCGCCTCCGTCGCCACTTCGAAACCCCGGTCCATCAGGAAGTCCTGCAGGCGGCGCGTGCTTCGTTCTTCCAGGTAACCCATCTCGGCAAAGGCCCAGATATCGTCGGCGACCGCCACCGCCGCATGGCTGCTCTCCTTCACATAACTCAATACCGCCTCGTCCGCCGCCACGGCACTCGCCGCCAATGCCAGGACAAAACACGCCAGCTTTCTCACCCGCAGCCTCCGTCACCTGGTCAAGGAAGCGGCAAATATGGGCGCTCGGCGGAAGCGCGTCAAACGATACAAACCGTTACTTCCAAATGGCGCGCTACGCCGGTACCTGCGCAGACATGATCACCCCCGGGGAGCTTCAGGCAGCGCGTCGCAAGGGCGGCCGTTGATTCTCGTCGACACATCGGCGTGGATACACTTTCTGCGTCCGGATGGCGATCCCGGCATCGCCAGGGAGGTCGCAACCGTTTTAGCTGGCGGAGGAGCGTTCTGGTGCCAGACGATTCAACTGGAACTGTGGAACGGGGCTCGCGGCAACCACGAGAAGAAGGTGCTGAGGGAATTCGGCCGCGCCCTGGGGGAACTGTCGATTGACGATGAGGTCTGGAAGCAGGCGTATGACCTGGCTCGGAGCGCCCGGGCGCGCGGCATTACGGTACCGGCTACCGATGCAGTCATCGCCGCCTGCGCGCTTCGCTACGGTGCTCGCGTTCTGGCGGCCGACAAGGATTTCGATCTGCTGAGAACGTTCACCGGCCAACTGCAGCGACACTGACCGTGCCTTACCAGACTTTCAGAGGAGTCTACTGCCCGGCCTTTGCCGTTAGCGGTCGCCCAGCCCTTCAACTGACAGGTGACTTCTGCGTTCTGGTCGGCGGTTTCCCATCCTGCCGGCTCCATGACCGCCACGCCACCATCGGCATTCCGCTCGATGCGCAAATCCGCGTTGATGCGGCAGAACTCGTAGAACTGATCCTCCGTGGGGCAGAGCGCCGGTTGCAGTCGGATCAGCAACCCTTCGGCCGCCGGATCTTCCCGGTCCTGGGTTCGGTATCGTACGTCAGCCATAGCCCTTACTCGCTCGCCTGGTCGATGCACGGTTCCAGCATACGCCGCCTACGCCGCCTACACCAAATCTGTAAAACGCGAATAAATTGCCTTGGTGTCTGCTTGCCTGTTCCTGATACTCTCGACGGCCATCGAGAGCGTCATCGACGCCGATTACCGGGACAGCATCCGAGGCTGCAAACCACGTATAGATGTCGGATTCCTGCTGCAGCAATAGGGTCGATATCGCCGCCCTGCACGGCCGGCAACGCCGGGTGCTGGCGTGGGTGTTCGGGTTCAATGTCGCGACCTTTGCCGTCATGGTCACGGGCTCGTTGCTCAGCGGCTCCTCCGCGCTGTTGTCCGGAACCCTGGACAACCTGGGCGATGCGCTCACCTACGCGCTGAGTTTCGCGGTCGTCGGCGCATCCGCCCGGGCCAAGGCGCGCGTGGCCATGGTCAAGGGGCTGCTGATTCTGGGGGCCGCCCTCGCCGTCGCCGGCCAGATCGCCTGGCGGCTCACGGACCTTGAGGCGCCGGTGGCCTCCACCATGTCGGCCGCGGCGGTTATCAACCTGGTTGCAAACGCTGTCTGTCTCAAGCTGCTCACCCCCTATCGCGACGGGGATGTCAACATGTCGTCTTCCTGGGAGTGTTCGCGCAACGATGTCATCGAGGGCGTTGCGGTGATCGGCGCGGCCGCCGCGGTCTGGATGTTCGCCTCGCCCTGGCCGGACCTCCTCGTAGCGGTGGTCCTGCTGGCGATGTTCCTGCGATCGGCGACCCGGGTGCTGCGCAGCGCCCGGCGGGAGTTCGCGCCGGCTACGTCCTGACGTTGCCAGGCGCCTCGGCAAAGGGCTCGGAATTTGGCCCCGGCCGCCATCGTCCCGGGACCTTGCGCCCTGATCGGCACTACTGTGCGGTGCTGCGGCGCAGACTCCGACCATCCGGCCCTGCGTGAGAAAATTCTCGCCGCCCGCTATGCTCGCAATGCCATGAACGAGCCCCGCAGCCAGTTCCAGCTCCTGTTTACCCGGCGCCTGGGTCCGCTGTTCGCGACCCAGTTCTTCGGCGCCTTCAACGACAACCTTTTCAAGGCGGCGCTCACGGTGTTCTTCGTCTACGGCGGCCTCGTGGCCACGGAGCAGACCGACCTGGCGGTGAACGCAGCGGCGGGCCTGTTCGTCCTGCCGTTCTTCCTGTTCTCGGCCATGGCGGGGCAGATCGCAGACAGGTACGAGAAATCGCGACTCATCCGCGGGGTGAAGCTGCTCGAGATCGCCGTGGCCCTGCTCGCCGGGGCAGCCCTGTTCCTGCAGAGCCTGACCCTCATGTTCGTCGTGCTGTTCCTGTTGGGATCCCAGTCCTCGTTCTTCGGCCCGCTGAAATTCTCCATCCTGCCCCAGCATCTGCACGAGACGGAACTGGTGGGCGGCAACGGCATGGTCGGGATGGGCACTTTCGTGGCGATACTGCTCGGCACCATCGTCGGCACGCTGATCGGCGGCGCGCAAGCCGTGTCCGCATGGCTCTTCGCGCTGGTGCTTGCCGTTGCCGTCAGCGGTTACCTGGCCAGCCGCCAGATTCCACAGGCGCCGGCTAACGATCCGGGGCAGTCCATACGGTGGAACCCGTTGGCGCTGACCCGGAAGGCGATCGCCCTTGCCCGGGAGCAGAAGAGTGTGTTCCTGTCGATACTCGGTATCTCCTGGTTCTGGCTGACCGGCGCCGTCTATATCGCGCAGATTCCGAACCTGGCCCGGGAGCACCTGGCGGGCGGGCCGACGGTGGTGACGCTCTTCCTGACCGTGTTCACCGTCGCCGTCGCCATCGGTTCGCTGCTCTGCGAGCGGCTTTCCGGGCGCCGCGTCGAGATCGGGCTGGTTCCCTTCGGGTCGCTGGGACTGAGCGCGGCCGGCATCGATGCCTGGTTCGCCATCCAGGGCATCGAGGGCACGGGCATGCGCGGCGCCTGGGAATTCCTGGCCGGCGACGGAAGCGTGCGTCTGCTGGCCGACATCCTGGTGCTCGGCATCTGCGGCGGCCTGTTCGTCATCCCCCTCATGGCCTTCATCCAGGCCCGCACCCCCGAGGACCGTCGCGCCCGCATCATCGGCGCCAACAACCTGCTCAATGCCCTGTTCATGGTCGCCGGCGCGGTGCTGGCTATCGTGTGGCTGGCTGTACTGGAATTGACAATCCCGAGCCTCCTGCTGGCGGTGGCCATCGCCAACGTTGCGGTGGCCGCCTACATCTTCGGCCAGGTGCCGGAATTCGCCATGCGCTTCCTGATCTGGGCACTCTCCCACACCCTGTACCGGGTCACGCACCGGGATCTGGACAAGATTCCCGGCAAGGGCGCCGCGATGATCGTCTGCAACCACGTGAGCTATGTCGATGCGCTGCTGCTGGCGGGCGCCGTGCGCCGGCCCATCCGGTTCGTCGTGTTCAAGCCGATCTTCGACATTCCCGTGCTGAACTTCGTCTTCCGCACCGGGCGGGCGATCCCCATCACCGGCAAGAGCCTGGATGCGGAGACCTACGAGGAGGCGTTCCGCGCCATTCGCGAGGGCCTCGGCGAAGGCGGCCTGCTCTGCATTTTCCCGGAAGGCAAGCTCACCGCCGACGGCGAGATCGGCCCGTTCCGGCCGGGTATCGAGCGCATCCTCGCGGAGACGCCCGTGCCGGTCGTGCCCGTAGCGCTACGCGGCCTGTGGGGCAGTTTCTTCAGCTTCAAGGAAGGTTTCTTCCGGAATACGGGCCGCTTCTGGAGCCGTGTACAGGTGGTCGCCGGCGACCCGGTCGCGCCGGCGCGCGCCACGGCCGAAGCCCTCAGGAACCGGGTGCTGGCGTTACGCGGCGAGTTCGCCTGAGCCGGTGCGGGACAGGTAAAGACGTTGCTCCCGGCGGTGCTGTGAGCCAGTGCAGGGCAGTCACTTCATGCGATAGCGGATCGGCAGGCTCTTGAGGCCGCCGACAAAAGTGGACTGGGTATAGAGCGGCTCGCCGTTCAACTCCACCCACTCGACACGCCGGAGCAGTTCCCGGAACAGGATCCCCATCTCCAATCGGGCCAGGTGCTGGCCAAGGCACACGTGGGCGCCGAAACCGAAGGCCAGGTGGCCTGCGTCCCTGCGGTCGATGCGGAACTCGAAGGGCTCATCGAAGACGGCCTCGTCCCGGTTCGCCGACGGGTACCAGAGCGTGCAGGCGTCGCCGGCAGCCAGGTCGACGCCGCCGACCCGGCAACCGGCGGTGGCGGTGCGCATGAACTGCCGCACGGGCGAGACCCAGCGGATGATCTCGTTCAGGGCGGTGGCCATGTGGCGGTCCGGCTCGGCGCGCAGCTTCGCCATCTCACCGGGATTCTCGACGAGCGCCAGCAGGCCGCCCGCCGTCGCCGAACTGGTCGTGTCGTGGCCGGCGGTGGCGATGATGATGTAGTAGCCGTTGGTCTCGAACTCGGGGACGGGCTCTCCGTCGATGCGGGCATTGGCGATCAGGCTCGCCACGTCATCGGTGGGATTTTCCCGGCGGCGGCGGCTGAGATCGCTGAAGTAGGCTTCGAAATCCGTCACCACTTCCGCCAGTGCCGCGACCTCGAAGGAGCGCCGGTTGTCCGGGTCGGCGGAGCCGAACAACTCCTGGGTGAGCTTCATCATGAGCGGCTCATCCTCTTCCGGGACGCCGAGGATCGACATGATCACGCGCAACGGGTACCAGGTCGCGACATCCTTGAGGAAGTCGCACTCGCCGCCGAACTCGGCAAGCCTGTCGACGTACTGCCCGGCAAGCTGCTCGATGCGCCCCGTCAGCCTGCGCAGGTTCTCGCCGCGGAACCACGTCTGGGTCAGCCCCCGGTAACGGGCGTGATCCGGGTCATCCATGGTTACCAGAGACCTGACGAGGTGGCGGCGTCCAAAAAGCTGCTGAACGAACGCGTCGAGTATCCGGCCGCCCAGTATTGGCCGGGGGTCGTTGATGAACAGGCGCTTGTCGCTTTCGATGGCCTTGATGTCGGCGTGCCGGGTGATCGACCAGTACGGGTCGAAACCGTCCGGCGCCATCCACCGCACGGGTTCGTGTTCCCGCAGCCAGGCGAACTGGGCGTGCACCCAGCCCTCGTCCGCCCAGCGGGCCGAATCGACGAGGGCATCGTCAAGGGCGGGGGATTCGGTGAAGGTCCTGTGAGTCGAGTCGGTCAAGTGGCTGTCCCTTCCCAGACGGCGTCGTCGATTATGACATGAGCCGCATCCCTGAATTGGCTTTCCCCGGCAAACCGGTGAGGCCAGCCGGTCAGATCAGGCCGGCAGTGCGCGCCCACCGGTACTTTGCGCCCAGTACGGCGACAGGCTTTTCCGCCGTATAGGGGTAGGCCAGGATGTCCCGGTCCATCAGGTAGTCGCAGGCGGCCTCGATCTCCACATCGCCGACGAGGGAGGCGACCACGGGTTTGTCGACGCCCCGGACCCGGGCTTCGGCCACGGCCTTGCCCAGGAGTTCCGCGAACACCATGGGCGGCGTGATGATGGTGTGCCAGTAGCCGAGCACCAGGGCGTGGATACGCTCGTCCGCAAGCGCGAGGTCTATTGTGGCGCGATAAGTGGTTGGCGGCTCGCCGCCGGTAATGTCCACCGGGTTGCCCGAAGCGCCGAACGGCGGGATGAACGCCTTGAAGGCGCCATCGAGGTCCTCCGGCATCGCCATCAGCGACAGGCCATGGTCGGCGCAGGCATCGGACAGCAGCACCCCCGAGCCGCCGGCGCCGGTCAGGATCAGGATGTTTTCGCCCTTCGGCGCCGGCAGCACTTGCAGCCCCCGGGCGAATTCGAGCAGGTCGTTGAGGGTCGCCGCGCGGATCACGCCGCTCTGTCTGAGCACGGCATCGTAGACTCGATCGTCGCCGGCCAGTGCTCCTGTATGCGAGTTGGCGGCGCGCGCCCCCATGCGGGTGCGGCCGGCCTTGAGCACCACCACCGGTTTCTTCCGGGAAACCCGGGTGGCCGCCTCGGCGAATGCCCGCCCGTCTTTCAGGTCCTCGACGTGCATGGCGATCACCTCGGTATTCGGATCCTGCTCGAAAAACGTCAGCAGATCGTCCTCATCGATGTCCGCCTTGTTGCCGAGGCCGACGATCGCCGAGACGCCCATTTTCGCGGAGCGGCTGAACCCGACGATGGCCATGCCCACCCCGCCGCTCTGGGAGGAGAGGGCCACTTTGCCCTTCTCCGTATAGGGCGTGCAGAAGGTCGCGCAGAGGTTCTTGTGGGTGTAGTAGTAGCCGTAGATGTTCGGCCCCATCAGGCGCACGCCGTGCTCCCGGGCTACCGCGACGATCTCGTCCTGAAGGGCCTGCTCGCCCACTTCCGCGAACCCGGAGGGTATGAGGATGGCGCCGGGGATGTTCTTGCGCCCGCATTCGGCCAGCACACCGGCCACGAACCGCGCGGGGATGCAGAAGATGGCGATGTCGATGTCGCCGGGAACATCGACGACGCTCGCATGACAGCGGTGATCCAGGATGGTGTCCGCCTTGGGATGGATCGGATAGAGCGCGCCCGCATAGCCGCCGTCGATGAGGTTCTTCATCACCGAATTGCCGATCTTGCCCGCCTCCGCCGAGGCGCCGATCACCGCCACGGCATCCGGCCGCATAATGCGGCGCATCGCCGCCAGGATTTCATCCTGCCGGGGCCGGAAACGCGGCTCGGCCGGCTCCCGCAACAGCATGCGCGCATCCACGGCGCACACGCCCCCGGCGCTCGCGAATACCGGGTTCAGATCGAGTTCGTGGATCTCCGGGCAGTCGCTGACCAGCCGGCCGACGTTCGCGACCAGGGCAGCCAACGCCTCCCGATCGACGCCTTGAGCCCCGCGCACCCCGTCCAGCACCGCGGCGCCCGCGATGTCGTCCAGCATGGCCGCGGCCTCGTCCTCCGTAACCGGCGCCAGGCGGAAGGTCAGATCCCCCATGACTTCGACCAGCACGCCGCCCAGCCCAAAGGCGACCAGCTTGCCGAATACCGGGTCGGTCACGGCGCCGACGATCACCTCCTGCGCGCCCACCTCGCCGCCGACCTGACGTTG
The DNA here is from genome assembly GCA_965220425.1 of Candidatus Azophilus sp. GTDB lineage: Bacteria > Pseudomonadota > Gammaproteobacteria > Pseudomonadales > Azotimanducaceae > Azophilus. The sequence goes on from OZ244830.1 coordinate 4,541,696, forward strand.
AACGAGCACGCCCTCGACGGCGGCGCCTGGCGAATGGTCCGCCGCCGCCACGACCAGGCTGTCGTAGGCGGCCTCCAGCGCATCCTCACTGTCGATGCCCAGGATCACGCCCCCGGCATCGGTCTTGTGCAGGATGTCGGGTGAGTCGATCTTGGCGACTACGGGATAGCCGATGCGCTCTGCAATCGAGCGGGCTTCCGCGCGGGATTTCGCGACACCCTGGTCCGGGGTCTCGATGCCGCAGGCCGCGCAGACCCGGCCGGCTTCTTCCGCGTTCAACGATCGCCGGCCACCCCGCATGGCCGCATCGATGATGTTGCGCACGATCTGTCGGTCGGTCATGAAACTCTCCTCGCCTGTTTCGCCAGAAGAATAACCGACGCCGCCTGCATGGACGAGGCAGGTGTGGATCTCAGGCCCGGAGGATGCGAACCGCGAGCCACAACAGCAAGGGAGAACAAGAATCGGCGTCGAGTGCCGGCGTCAGGTCGCATTCCCGATCCGCCAGGGCCCTGGAGGGCCCCGCCGGTGGAAGCGCTGCGTACCCGATGACGGGCTACCCACCTCGAGGGTGGATCGCCGACACCTCGTAGTTGGCGAACACGGGGTCTGCCGTAACGAGCGTGAGGCCTTCGAGGCATGCCTGGACAACCAGCATGCGGTCGAACGGGTCGCGATGGTGGGGCGGCAACTCGGAGACCGCGAGGGCATGGGCATGCGTGATGCCCAGCCCCTTGACCCTGCTGATGCGCATGCGCTCGGGAACGTACGTTGCCGGCGATTGCGGAAGCGGCAGTTTGCCGAGCGCGTACTTGATCGCGATCTCCCAGGCGCTCGCCGCGGAGAAGTACCGTTCGGTTTCCGGCCGCGCAAGGACTTGCAGCAGTTCGCGTCCGAAGCGGCTGGGCTCGGTCTGGAGCCACAGCCAGCAATGCGTGTCGATCAGGAATCGCATGTCGAGCGTTCAGCGCCGTGAAACGGCCTGCACCAGCACCCGCTCGTCGCTCAATTCTCAACCTCCCTCGAACGCGCGCAGCGTCTTCTCGTCCAGTGGCGCATCGAAGTCGTCCGGAACCGTGAAGCGTCCCGCGTCGACACCGAACACGGGACGGCTCTCCTCGAAGGGGACGATGCGCGCGACCGGTGTTCCTGAGCGCGTGATGACCACGTCTTCTCCCTCAGCCACGCGCTTGAGCAGCCGGGAGAGGTGGGTCTTGGCTTCGTGAACGCTAGTCTGGTGCATGCCACCGCACGTTAGACTAAGTCAATGACTAAGTCAATCGTCCGGGGAAGGGTCCGTACGCCGCCCACTCGGAAGCCAGCCTCCCCATTTCGACCGCTTCGTCCCTGGGTGATGCGAACCGCGAGCTAAAACCGCAACGGCGAATAGGGATCGATGTCGAGAGCCGGCATCACGCCCCGTATCTTATCCACCAGGGCCTTGGCGGACCCCGCCGCCATGGTCCAGCCCAGGCCGCCGTGACCCGTGTTCACATACACATTGGAAACCGCGGTCGCGCCGATCATGGGCAGGCCATCGACAGACAACGGCCTGAGTCCCGCGAAGGGCTTGATGGCGCCACGGTCCATCGCTGCGGCAAATTCCGGAAGCACGGTTTCCACCAGGCCCACCATGTAGTCGATGCGCTCGGGGTCGATGCTCGAATCGAATCCGCAGAAATCCGCCGTCCCCGCGACCCGCAGGGAATCGCCGAGCACGTTGAGGCCAGCGTGGACGCCCATGTCGCCGATGACATTGCGGGGACGGTCCGGCCAGTCGCCGAGCGGTATGGTCACCGAATAACCCTTGGCCGGGGCGATAGGCAGCTTGATTCCCAGAGTCGCCGCCAACCGGCCCGAGTACACCCCGGCCGCGATGACCAGGGCATCGCCCCGCACCTCCTTCCCATCCGCGGCAACCGAAACACCCGATGCATCCGCGGCCATCCGCGAAACCGCACACCCGTATTCGAATTTGACGCCCTTCTGCACCGCCATTTCGGACATCGCCCGAGAAAAGAGATACGAATCGCCCGACTCGTCCCGGCGATACCGAATCGCCCCGTACAGGTCATCGCCGATCGGGCGGAGGCACGGCTCGGACTGCAACAGCGTATCCCGGTCCAGCACCTGCCACTCGGCCCCCCGCTCGCCCAGGTAGTCGAGCAGCGGCCGGTACCGGTCCAGACTGCCCCGATCGCGGAAAATGAACAGGCAGCCGCAGGGCCGGTGCGCGTACTCGAACCCCAGGTCGCGGCGCAGACCGGCCATGCAGTCGAGGGCGTAGAGGGCAAGCTCCCGGTTCAGGGCCACATGCCTGAAATAGGTTTCGGTATTGGCTGCCCGCAGGAAGCGGATGCCCCAGGGCAGAAGACGCAGGAGTTCGGAGGTGCGCAGCAGCTTCGCGGCCTCTTTGCGGTCACCGCTCAGGCTCGCCCACCACCACTTGGGCAGCACGCCCAGTATGCCCGGCTGGTTCCAGATTTCCGGGCATTCTGCCTGGATATAGCCCCCGTTGCCGAAGCTCGCCTCCAGGGCCGGGCCGTCGTTGCGCTCCAGTACGGTGACCGCGACCCCCGCCTCGGCGAGGTAGTAAGCCGTGCAGATTCCCTGCAGACCGGCGCCGATGACTACGACATGCAAGGTTGCCCGTTCCCCGAATGCGCGAAAGCGAAGCCTATCAGATACGCCGCGACCAGTTCGCCCGCGAGATCCGCATCGATCGAACGGCCGCCTGCCTCCTGGAAGCGGAACTGTAGTGCCCGGCAACGCGCGAGCGCCGACTCGTCGTGGCCGGTATGGCGATCGCCTCGTGCAGTCAATTTGATTCGAGAATCGAGTGTTCGAGTTCTGCTACGCGAGAAAAATCCTGATCGAACGTCAGCAGATGACCGTTGCACTCCATCGTCGTCGCCGCGATCCAAACATCGTTAATCGGTATCGGCGTGCCGGCTCCGCGCAACTGCGCGAATACTCTTGCATAGTGCGCAACGGTCGCGGCGGTAACGGACCATACGCTGACGAAGGGCTCACCCAGAAACTCGGCGAGCATCCGCTGGTTTTCCAGCTTGCGGCTGCCCATTTCGAATCCAGCTTGCAGTTCACCTACTGCGATTATCGGGACGACCACCACGGCAGCTTGCGCGAGGTGCTCGAGTACCCCCTCGTGACCGGCGCGAAGATAGGAATAGGCGCTCGTGTCGAGCACCAGCCGTCCAGCCAGATTCACTTCCAGGAACGCTCGTCGACGACCCGTTGCCGGTCAAGCGCCGCATTGAACTCCTCAAGGTCGGCACGGGTCCAGCTCACGTATCTTCGGAGGCGTTCCCGGCGCCGATCAAGCCCCACTGCCCTGCGGAGGAAGTGCAGCACGGTGCTGTTCAGACTCTCGCCGCGCTCCTTGCTGACGGCGCGCAGCCGCCGCGACAACTCCGGATCGACATTGCGTACGGTGATTTGAGTAGACGCCATGAATGCATGAATCTATGCCTACGCAGGCATGCTGTCAACGGCTGAATGAAACGCGCCGCATGCCCAAGCGGAAGCCGGCCACCGTGAGCTAAGTCATTTCGAATGCCGCGTCCCGGGCGATGGGCACGGCGCGCTGAAACCGCACAGGAGAATGGGGATCAAGGTCGAGAGCCGGCGTCAGGCAGCAGTTCCACGGTCCGGGTCGCAACGCGGTCCACGAATGCCGCGTCGTGTTCCACGAAAACCAGGGTGGGCGTGTCGCGCAGCACGACGGTTTGAATCGCTTCCCGCGCGTCGATGTCGAGGAAGTTCAGCGGCTCGTCCCACAGGAGCAGGTCCGCGCATACCCCGAAAGAACGGGCCAGCTCGATCTTTTTCTGCTGGCCGGGCGACATCGACTCGATGGGCCGGTCCAGCGTGGCGCCGCGCACGCCCAGGGCGGCCATCACCTGGCGGAAGCGGGCCTCGTCGGCGCCCTCGGCGGCAAGGTGGTCCGACAGCGACCCGGCGGTCCACCTGGGCTGCTGGCGCACGCGGGCGATGTCGAGACGGGCCGGGCAGACGAACGTACCCAGGTAGCGATGAGGCGCTCCCGCGATGAGTTCGAGCAGGCTGGTCTTGCCGCTGCCATTGGCTCCGGCCACGGCGATGCGGTCGCCGGGCCGCACCTGAAAGCCGACCGGAGCGAACAAGGGCGCCCCGCGCACCAGGACGAGGTTGTCGGCAATCACCAGGCGCCGGCTGGGCGGGGCGGCTGGCGTGCGGAGCTTGAGGCGATAGCTGCGCTCGGTATCGACGAGCGTTTGCCTGCGCGCTTCGATCGCCTTGTCAGCCCGGCGCTCGGCGGCGATGGCGCGCTTCATCAGCCGCGCGGCGCGCGCGCCGGTGAAGCCCTTGTCCGTGTGGGCGCCCTTCTCGGATTCCCGCTTGTCCGCCGCGCGGCGGCGTTGGCGGGCTACGCCTTCGAGCCGTCCAATCTCCTTCCTGATGCCGGCGTTGGCGCGCTGTTGCCGGGCCAGGCGCTGCCGCAACTGCGTTTGCCATGTCGAGAACGAACAGCGGTGGGTCTCCACGGTGTCCGGGTTCAGCGCAATGACATGGTCGACGCACGCGTCCAGGAACGCGCGGTCGTGGGACACCAGCAGGAACCCGGATTTGCCGCGGAGGTAGCCCGCCAGGCGCTCGCGGCCCCCTCGGTCGAGGTGATTGGTCGGCTCGTCGATCAGCGGGAACCCGGCGTGGCGGGCGAACAGGCCCGCCAGCAGACAGCGTGTCTGTTCGCCCCCGCTCAAGGAGTCGAACCGCCGCGCCCGGAGGCCGGGGCCGATATCCAGCGTGTCGAGCTCGCCTTCGAGATCCGCATCGATCGAGTAGCCGCCTGCCTCCTGGAAGCGGAACTGCAGCGCCGCGTAACGCGCGAGGGTCGACTCGTCGTGGCCGGAATCGAGCAGCCGCGACATCTCCCTCGCCCACTGCCGGAACGGGCCGGCCGCGTCCTTCGCGGCCTCGAACGCCGAGACCGAGGGATCGGTGACGGCCACGGGAAAGCGCCGCGTTTCCACCGGCCGCTCGATGCCGCCGCGGTCCGGGAGCAGTTCGCCGTGGATCAACCGCAAGAGCGTCGTCTTGCCGCGCCCGTTGCGACCGGTCAGGGCCGTGCGCCAGCCCGTGTCGATGAGGAGGTCGAGATCGTTGAAGATGTTTCGCGCGGTGCCGTCGTAACCGAACGACACCTTGCGCCAGACGATGGTGGCCATGGGCATGAGCTCCGGAAATAGAGGGAAATTCCTGAACTCAGTCGCGCATCGTGCCTGCCTTGCATGCGCCCCGGGTGGGCGTCTTCACCCTGGATTCTACTCGAACGGAGGTGTGTATTAGAAGCGCCCTACCAACCGCATCTTTGCCGCCGATCAGTCCGCTGACACGGCGCCCCACTGGTCCCCGCAACACTCCCACGTCAGATCGGGCCTTTGTTTTTCCCATCCCCAGCCCCGACCTGCTAGAGTCGCCCACCCCTCTGGAGAATCACGATGGCTCGCTTGCACACCCTCCTGCTTGCCGGGTTGGCAATCGCTTGCCCGGCGCTTGCAAAGCCGTTTGAATTCGTCGCACTGGGTGACACGGCATACAACCTGCCTGACGACTACCCCGTTTATCGAGCCTTGATCCAGACCATCAATGCAACGAATCCCGCATTCACCATTCACGTAGGCGATACATGGGGCGCAACGGATTGTACCGATGCCGAACACGAACGCGTGCGTGGCTTTTTCGATGAGTACGACCACCCGGTGATCTATACACCGGGTGACAATGAGTGGGTCGACTGTCTGAAGCCCGAGATTGTCGAGATTGCCGGTCGATATGTTGCGGGGACGGGAACTGCGGAAGATCTGGCCATCCTCGCCGATGGCTTGTCGTTGGAAGGCGGCTACGCCCGCAAGCTCTCCGCTGACGGGTTCTCGAGCCTGGCAAGCATCCGCAGGACGTTCTTCGCGACGGACAGGAGTCTTGGAACCAATCCCATCGCCTTGACCAGGCAGGCGGATGTCTCCGAGTTCGGCGAGATGGTCGAGAATGCCATCTGGACGCACGAAGAGGTCGTATTCGGTACCGTGCACGTGGCCGGATCGGGCAACAACTTCTTTATCAACAATCGGGAGCGCGCGCTGGAAGCCATCGCCCGTAACAAGGCGAATGTCGAGTGGATCAAGAGGATATTCGCCGAAGCACAAGCGAGCGACGCAAAAGCCGTGGCGATCGCCTTGCATGCAGCGCTGTTTGACGAGCGGCGCGATGGTGAATTCACGAGGCTCGCCGTACGTGGCGGAGCCAACGGCCCGTTTCATTGGACCGTATTGGCTATTCGCGATCTCGGCGCAGCGTTTGGGCGACCGGTTCTCGTCGTCCATGGAGACTTTCATGAATTCGAGGTCGACCGACCATTCATGGTCTCAGCCAGCGAGCGCGCGCCACCGAAATACGCAAACATCACGAGACTGCAGGTGTATGGCGCACCCGAAATCAAGTCGGTGCGGGTGTCGGTCGAGCCCGATACACCCTGGGTCTTCGGCTTTTCGCCGCTTCACAATTGAATACGGCCCGCTTTTACGAAGAGCGCTGTTGTCTCGCCAATCAGGTAATTTCGTTTGATTGACGGCAGACTTGCCCGCCTCCCGCCGGTCGGCTCGATGAGCGCCGCGCCGTCTATATTGCTCGTGTTCCAGCGAAATCTGAGTGCGATGCATTCCGCAACCCGCTACCTTGCCAATCCATTGGCCGGTATTACATCATTTTTTTCACGATGGATACATCAGGTGTTTGCGCGGCCAAGCGCCTCTGTTGCCGGCGTCTGAATGCTGTCCTCAGTCTGTCGAGGCGGGCCGCATCTCGATACCATCGAGTATCGGTCGGCGAGCGGGTTGGACGCCGATCGGCGCGTTAAGCTATTGATCTCGAACGATTGGCAGAGGTCAATATTCCACGCCGAACACTCTCCGACGCGATTGCTCGTCGATCGCAGGGACCCGGATCACCGCCGCAAACCAGAAAACCGACGATTTGACGCGCTCGCCCCGCGCCGCCGTACTTACGCGTTTCTTCAGATCGGGCTTTTGTTTTTCCTATCCCCCGAATCGGCTGCCGAGTTCGATCAGTGGTACCACGATGGTACTATATGGATATGCCGCCAAAGATCAGGGAATTGATACGTGAACTGACCGCAGCGGGATTCGAGAATCGTGGCGGAAAAGGAAGTCACCGGAATTTTCGGCATCCCAAAGGCGTGAACATCACGATCAGCGGCAGGGCCGGAGAAGATGCGCAGCACTATCAATTCCGGGACGTCAGACGCGCTATTGACTTGGTATCCGATGAAAAAGCGTAACCGGTATCTGAAAATCGTCGAGTGGTCCGACGAGGACCAATGTTTCATCGGCCGTGTTCCGGGGCTGGCCCTGGGGGGTGTGCATGGCGAGGATGAGCGGAAGGTTTACGAAATCCTCTGCAATCTCGTCGACGAGTGGATCGAAATATACGGCCAGGACAAGGTTCCGCTGCCGCCTGCCACCGCCGGCAAACAATATTCCGGCAAGTTCAATTTGCGTGTGGGCGAGGAACTACATGAACGATTGGCGATCGAGTCGATGAAGGTCAGCGAGAGCCTGAACAGTTACTGCATAAATGTTCTGAAGAACGAAGTCGGGCTTTGAACCCGGCGCACCGGCCACTTGCCACCGGCGCGGCGCATCCGACAGACTGTGGTTCGGAGCGGCTCGCCTGCAAGGCCGTACTGGGCCACTTTTCGGTCATGGTCCGCGACATTTCCCGGCTCTTCGTCGCCGGGCCGCCGTCGCGCAGCCCGGCCGTGGTGTGTCAGTTGCCGCGCCGGTCAGGCGCGCTCGACAGGTTCGTCAGGTGCCCCGTCGGGCTCGACAAGAGGCTCATCACCACGATGGGCTGGTCGGACTCCACCCGCAGGCGCCACTTGCCGGCGCCGTCGCCGAGCGCGCCGGCGAACCCGTCCGCACCGGCCTCCAGGTCGGCCGCCGCGATCGTGCGCGAGGCGCCTGACGGCACCGTCAGCGCCACGGTCGAGCCCGGCGATACGCCGGCATCGTCGATGCCGGTGATCGTTACCTGCGCGTCCTCTGCGCCCAGGTTCACCAGCCGCAGGCCGCTCACCTGGTTGGGGTTGCTGCCCGGGTTGAAGATCGCCACTTCGTAGGCTCCGTCGCGAACCGGCACGGTGTCGTGCATCGCCGTCAGAAAGCCGTCCGCGGTGCGGATGTAGGAGAGCGCCTCGAAGTCGAGATCGCTGTCCAGCACCAGGCGCCAGTCCCCCTCGCCGGATCCGACCCCTGTCGGCAGCCCTTTGTCGGCGTTGCCGTCTTCCAGGTCGCCGGAGTTGAAATGCGCCGTCGCGCCGGCGTCCACCGAAAGCGTGATCGGGCCCAGCCGCATACCCGTATCGTCGACCGCCTCGATGGTCACCTCGCCGGCCTCGGCGGCATGGTTGATCACGCGCACGAAGCCCTCGCGCACCGGGTCCGAGGCCCGCGGCAACAGCGCCACCAGGGCAGGCCCCTCGACCGCCACCAGAAAGGTGTCGGAGGCCCGCTCGTCGCGCCGGTCGGCCACCGTCACGGTGATGGCGGTCACCCCCCTGGAGACGCCCCGGATCGTCAGCACGCCGTTGCGGTCCACCTCGACCGTCGCCACCGACGCGTCGGCCGATTCCGCGGTGTAGTCCAGCGCCCGCTGGTCGCGGTCGTAGAAGTTGAGCCGGATGTCCAGCTCCAGCACCTCGCCCGCATCCAGCGTCTGATCCTCGATCTCCCGTTCGACCACCGGCGGGCGATTCGCGGCGCCGCCGCCGCTGCCGCCTCCGCCGGTACCGCCGCCGCCGTCATTGTCCACAATCGTCCCGGTTGCCATGGCGTCCTTCAGCAGCGCCCAGTACGGAAAGCCTGCCGGCTCGGCCAGCGTCAGCGTAAACGTCTCGTCGCCTTCCGCCGCGCTGTCGTCGATCGTCCGCACCTCGACCGTCCCCCCGTCCTGGTCGACCGGAATCGTCAGCGATCCGGATTGCGCCGGGTAATCGTCGCCCGCCACCGCCGTACCGTCCGCCAGCGTCCAGGCCACCGTCAGCGCTTCCTCGACGGCGCGCGACAGCGTCACGTCGAAGACCACAATGCCCCCTTCCACCGCCGCCGCGTCCATCACCGACACCAGCGTCTCCACCACCGCGACCTCGTCGACGATGGCCGGAGCGGCGACGCCCGCTGTATCCCGGATCGGGTTCGTCCCCGGTGTGTAGCTCACCGTCACCCGCTCACCGTGCGCCACCGGCCGGTCGAGTGTCAGCCGTACCTCCGTGCCGTTCACTACCACCGCGATGACCGAGACCGGCTCGCCACGCGAGGCGGGGTATCGCTTGCCGCGCAATGCCCCGGCAGACAGCGCTCCACTGATCGGCGCGCCCTCGATAACGACCTCGAAGTCCTCCGGTGCCGGCACGGAACTTTCATCGAGCATTCGGTCGTATGTCAGAATAACTTCCTTGCCCTCGACAACCATCGTGTTGTCGAACGCCGGCGCCGCGTTGGCGTCCGTCGTGCCCGTGCCGGAGTCCGACCAGTCGCCGGTGCCCTCGTCGTTCGTCGCCCGCACCTGCACGTCGTAGGACGTGCCTTCCGCCAGGCCCGTGAGCGTCGCCGTGGTGGCGGTGCCGGCGTGGTTGCCGTCATTCCAGCTCCCGCTCGTGCCCGCCCGATACCGCACGTCGTAGTCGGTGATCGCCGGGCCCGCGTTGTCCGGCGCCGACCACGTCACGTTCAGGCTCGACGCCGACGCCGCCGACACGTTGGGCGCGTCCGGCTTGCCCGGCGGGTCGGGGTCGATGTCGGGGCCACTGTCGTCGTTGTCCCGGAACTGCGACACGGTCTCCCGCGTCCTGTTCAGCGCGCGCGCCGCATTGGCGGGTCCGAGGATGGTCCCCGTGTGCTCGATGCCGGGAATCCCCATGGGATCTCCGCCACCGGGAGGCCACAACCGATCGGGATTCGAGAAGCGAAGGACCGGTTCGCAATCGAGACCGTCGCTCACGCATTGGGCCCCGTACGCCATGATCGTGTACCAGCGTGCGGAATCCGGCGCATCGGCCTCGAACGCCTCCTGATTCACGTACCCGTAGCCGTCCTCGAACGCAGCGGGGCTGCAGTACCCGGCATGGCATTCGAGGTGCCGGTCGTGACGCAGGCCCATGATGTGCCCCAACTCGTGGGCGAACCATCGGACGTCGCTTACGCTGGCTACGCCAAGGGCCCTGTGTTCAAAGTCGGGCGAAACCTGGATCATCACGTCGGCAAACCCCCGATCGTAGTCGCCGAGCAGCATCACCACGTCGGCGGCGACTTCGTCTCGTATCGCGTGCACGCCGTCCAGCGTTCCATCCGACCTGTCGACGAGCCGCTCCTGATCCGTGGGTGCGTCGCCTTCCGTGTGCGCGACCTCCCTTGCCGCCACCAGCGACAGCCTCTGGTTCACTCCACTCGCCGCGTAGGCGACATTCGTCTCGGCGACCATCGACTCGATCAGGGACTCCATCTCCGCCGCCCCTCCGCCGGCGAAGTCGCGGGCGGCCGGCGTATAGAAGACCGCCACGTCGATCACCGATTGCTCCTGCGGAGGGCAGAGCATGCCTCCGAAGTCGATCGTCTCCAGCCACGCCTCGAACGCCGGGTCGCGCGGCGCGCACAGGTCGACCTGCCCGGTCCACAGGGTGTGCAGCCTGGTCAGCTTCATCAACCCGGTCGGCAGGACGCCCTCCAGATCGTTGTTGGTCAGGTTCAGCAGCTCGAGTTCCGTGAGATTCGCGATCTCCGCGGGAATCGGGCCGTGCAACCGGTTGGCGTGCAGAGACAAGATCCGGACCCGTCCGGATGGGGTCGTCAAGAGGACGCCGTGCCAGGCCGAGAGCGGCTCCTCGCTCAACCAGTTCGTACTGGTCTTCCAGTTCGGGCCGTCGGTCGCGTGGTACAGCGCCTCCAGGGCCGCCCGGTCGGTCGCCACGCTGCCTGAGTTCGTCGGCTGTGCATCGGCGTGGTTCCAGAGCAGCGGGAACAGGAGGGCCAGCGTAAGGAGCAGCAGCCTCTTTCCTGTCCGCACCGCGCGGCGGCCGCGCTCCGGCACTCGGCGCTCCATGGCCGCTACCGGCGACAGCCTCCCGAAAACGCGGACCCGTCGGCGCTCGGCGCGTACGCCGGGTTCTCTGGCCGCCACGATCGCCGGCGTTCCGTCCGCGTCCGCGATCCCGGCCACCGACGCCTCGAGCGTCTCGCCCACCAGGAGCGAACCGCCGATCGTCGGCCGTCCCGCCGCCGGCGCGTTCGGCGTCTCGTTGGCCACGGGCTCGTCCCCGAGTGAGGTCGCCGCCGTTCCCGCTCCCCGGGTGAACGCGAGCCGGTCAGCTTGTGATCGAGAACGAGTGGCTGAAAAAAAACCATGCGGCGTCCGTCCTCCTGCACATGCAGCCGCACCCTGGCGCCTCAGTTGCCGCCCCGGTCGGGCGCGCTCGACAGGTTCGTCAGGTGCCCGGTCGGGCTCGACAAGAGGCTCATGACGATGACGGGCTGGGCCGAAGTCACCGCCAGGCGCCACTTGCCCACACCGTCGCCGAGCGCGCCGGCGAACCCGTCCGCACCGGCCTCCAGGTCGGCCGCTTCGATCGTGCGCGAGGCGCCCGCCGGCACCGTCACCGTCACCGGAGCGCCCGGTGATGCGCCGGCGTCGTCGATGCCGGTGATCGTCACCTGCGCGTCCTCGGCGCCCGGGTTGACCAGCCGCAGCCGGCTCACCTGGTTCGGGTTGCTGCCCGGATTGAAGATCGCCACACGGCGCTCGCCCAACAACACCGGCGCCACCTCGTGCATCGACGTCAAGAACCCGTCCGCCGCGCGGATGTAGGCGAGCACCTCGATGTCGAGGTCGCTCGACAGTACGAGGCGCCAGTCGCCCACACCGGGCCCGGTGCTGCCGGCAAGGCCCTTCTCGGCGTTGCCCAGTTCCAGGTCGTCCGAGTTGAAGTGCCGCGTTTGTTTGGCATCGAGTGCGAGGGTTACGGGAGGATAAGAGAGGTCGCTGTCATCGAACGCCTCGATCGACACCGTGCCGGACGCCTCGGCGCGGTTGACCACCCGCACGAACCCCTGGCGCCCCCGCGGGTCGGACGCCGACGGGAACAGCGGCGCCACATGAACGCCGGGCTCGTCATCCGGCGTCCTCGGAACCGTCGAGAGATTGGTGAGGTGGCCGGTCGGACTCGACAGCAGGCTCATGGCCACGACCGGCCCGGTCGCGGTCACGGTCAGCCGCCACTTGCCCACGCCGTCGCCGAGCGCGCCCGCCACGCCCACACCCGACTCCAGCTCCGTGGCCGTCAGCGTCGTCGACCGGCCGGCCGGGAGGTCGAACCCGACCGTCGTCCCGGGCGAGGCGCCGGCGTCGTCGATGCCGGTAATCGTCACCTGCGCGTCCTCGGCGCCCGGGTTGACCAGCCGCAGCCGGCTCACCTGGTTCGGATTGCTGCCCGGGTTGAAGATCGCCACCCGGTAGCGGCCGTCGCGCATCGGCGCCACGTCGTGCATGCTGGTGAGGAAACCGTCCCCGGCGCGGATGTAGGAGAGCACCTCGAAGTCGAGGTCGCTGTCCAGCACCAGGCGCCAGTCGCCCTCGCCCGGGCCCACCCCCTCGGGCAGCCCCTTCTCGGCGTTGCCGTCCTCCAGGTCGCCGGAGTTGAAATGCACGGTCGCGCCGGCGTCCACCGAAAGCGCGACCGGGCCGCGCCGCACGCCCGTATCGTCGACCGCCTCGATGGTCACCTCGCCGGCCTTGGCGTCGTGATTGATCACGCGCACGAAGCCCTCGCGCACCGGGTCCGCCGCCCGCGGCACCAGCGCCACGAGCGCCGGGCCCCTGACCGTCACCAAAAAGGTGTCGGAGGCCCGCTCGTCGCGCCGGTCCGCGGCCGTCACCGTGACCGCCGTCACGCCGCGCTTCACGCCCCGGATGGTCAGCAAGGCATTGCGGTCCACCTCGACCGCCGCCACCGACGCGTCGGCCGACTCCACCGTGTAGTCCAGCGCCCGCTGGTCGCGGTCGTAGAAGTTGAGCCGGATGTCCAGTTCGAGGACCTCCCCGACATCCAGCGCCTGATCGTCGATCTCCCGCTCCACCACCGGCGGGCGATTCGCGGCGCCGCCGCCGCTGCCGCCTCCGCCGGTACCGCCGCCGACGTCATTGTCCACAATCGTCCCGGTTGCCATGGCGTCCTTCAGCAGCGCCCAGTGCGGGAAGTCCGCCGGCTCCGTCAGCGTCAACGTGAAGGTCTCGGTGCTTTCCACCGCGGCGTCCTCTGCCGTCGGCACCGCGATCGTGCCGGCGGGCTCTCCGGGCCCGATCGTGAGCGACCCGGCGAGGGGCCCGGTGTAGTCCGCGCCGGGCGCCGCGCTGCCCGCCGTCAGTGCCCAGCCCACCGTCACGGGGCTCGCCACGGCCGGCGACAGCGTCACCGGGAAGGTCACGTCGTCGCCCTCGTCCGCCCGCGCGTCGGCCACCGACAACGCCGTCTCCACGGCCGCCTCGTTGCCGAGCGGCGGCACGGCCATGCCCTGCCGGTCCCGCAGCGGCGCCGCTCCCGGCGTGTAGCTCACCGTCACGCGCATCCCGTGCGGGACCTCCCGGCCCAGCGTCAGCACGACGGCCGCGCCGCGCACCTCGACCGCCGTCACCGCCAACGTCGTGCCGCGCACCCCGGCCGCCGACGCCGCCAGCGGCCGGCCGCCGGCACCGGAACCCGCGTACCGGCCCACTCCCGTCAGGGGTGTGCCCGCGCCGTCGTCGAGAACGACGGTGAAGTCTTCCGGCGCCGGCACGGACGACTCGTCGAGCAGGCGGTCGAAGCGCAGTTCCAGTTCAGCCCCCTTGACCATCGCCACGTCGAGCGCCGGCGGGTCGAACAGGGGATCCGCGTCCGTCGCACCGTTGCCGGACGCCGACCAGTCGCCCGTGCCCTCGTCGTTCGTCGCCCGCACCTGCACGTCGTAGGACGTGCCGTCCGCCAGACCCGTGATCGTCGCCGACCGCGTCGTGATCGTCGTGCCGGTCACCTCCGTCCAGCTCCCCTCCGGCGAGGTCGTCCGGTGGCGGTAGTCGTAGTCGGTGATCGCCGGACCATGGTTGGCCGGCGCCGACCAGCTCACGCTCAGGCTCGTCACCGACGCCGAGGACACCGACGGCGCCGACGGCGCGGCGGGCTTCTCGCCGGCCACGTCGGTCACCGTCACCGTGATCGTCTGCGTCGCCGTCTTCTCCCGCGTGCCTGTGCCGCTGGTGGCCTGCACCTCCACCATGTAGGTGTTGTTGGTGCCCTGGTCCTTCGCGTCCTCGAAGTTGGGGGCATCTCTGAACTCCAGATGCCCGGACGACGCGATGACCAAGAAGAACGCCTGGTCCGCGCCGCCGGTGATGTCGTAGCGCTCGATCTTGTCCTCCGAATCGCTGTCCTCCGCCCGCACCATGGTCACCTCCGTGCCGTTCTCCGCCGCGTCGAACGCCGCATCGGAGCTGAACGCCGGCGCTGCGTTGGCGTCGGTCGCGCCGCTGCCCGAGTCCGACCACGCGCCCGTGCCGTCGCCGTTCGTCGCCCGCACCTGCACCTGGTGGGACGTGTCCTCCGCCAGACCCGTGAGCGTCGCCGTGATGGCCGTGCCGTTGTGGCCCGCGTCCGTCCAGTCGCCGCTCGTGCCCGCCCGATACTGCACGTCGTAGTCGGTGATCGCCGGGCCCGCGTTCGACGGCGCCGACCAGTTCACCGTCAGGCTCGTCACCGACGCCGACGACACGTTCGGCGCAGCCGGCTTGCCCGGCGCCTCGCCGCCCACGTCGGTCACCGTCACCGTGACCGTCTGCGTCGCCGTCTTCTCGCGCGTCCCCGCGCCGCTGGTGGCCTGCACCGTCACCACGTACTGGTTGTTCGTGTCCTGGTCCTGCGCGTCTTCGAAGTTGGGGGCATCTCTGAACTCCAGATCCCCCGACGACGCGATGACCATGAACAACGCCTGGTCCGCGCCGCCGGTGATGTCGTAGCGCTCGATCTTGTCCTCCGAGTCGCTGTCCGACGCCACCACCGTACCCGCCGCAGTCTGGTTCTCCGCCGCGTCGAACGTCGCCGAAGAGCTGAACGACGGCGCCGCGTTGGCGTCGGTCGCGCCGCTGCCCGAGTCCGACCACGAGCCCGTGCCCTCGTCGTTCGTCGCCCGCACCTGCACCTGGTGGGACGTGTCCTCCGCCAGACTCGTGAGCGTCGCCGTGATGGCCGTGCCGTTGTGGCCCGCGTCCGTCCAGTCGCCGCTCGTGCCCGCCCGATACTGCACGTCGTAGTCGGTGATCGCCGGGCCCGCGTTGTCCGGCGCCGCCCACGTCACCGTCAGGCTCGTCACCGACGCCGACGACACGTTCGGCGCGTCCGGCTTGCCCGGCGCCTCGCCGCCCGCGTCCGTCACCGTCACCGTGACCGTCTGCGTCGCCGTCTTCTCGCGCACGCCCGCGCCGCTGGTGGCCCGCACCGTCACCACGTAGTCGTTGTCGGTGTCGGAATCCTCGGCGTCCTCGAAGTTCGGCGCCGTCTTGAATGTCAGCGCCCCCGAGGTCGCCCCGATCGAGAAGAACGCCCGGTCCGCGCCGCCGGTGATCGCGTAGCCGGTGATGTTGTCGTCCGTGTCGCCGTCCGAGGCCTCTACCGTGCCCGCCACCGTCTGGTTCTCGGCGGCGCTGAAGGTCGCCGAAGAGTCGAACGACGGCGCCGCGTTGGCGTCCGTCGACTCCGTGCCCGAGTCCGACCAGTCGCCGGTGCCCTCGTCGTTGGTCGCCCGCACCTGCACGTCGTAGGCCGTGCCGTCCGCCAGACCCGTGATCGTCGCCGACAGCGCCGTGATCGCCGTGTCCGTGACCTCCGTCCAACTCCCGTCCGGCGACGTCCGGTGGCGGTAGTCGTAGTCGGTGATCGCCGGGCCCGCGTTGACCGGCGCCGTCCAGCTCACGCTCAGGCTGGTCGCCGACGCCGCCGACACGTTCGGCGCGGCCGGCTTGCCCGGCGCCTCGCCGGCCACGTCGGTCACCGTCACCGTGATCGTCTGGGTGGCGGTCTTCTCGCGCTCGACGGCGCCGCTGGTCGCCGTCACTACCACCACGTACTGGTTGTTGCCGGCGGCATTGGCCGGATCGACGCTCACAATGTCCTTGGCGTCCTCGTAGTTCGGCGCCGTGTCGAACGTCAGCACGCCGGAGGTCGCCCCGATCGAGAAGAAACCCTGGTCCGCGCCGCCGGTGAGCGCGTAGCCGGTGATGTTGTCGTCCGTGTCGTCGTCCGACGCCTCTACCGTGCCCGCCGTGGTCTGGTTCTCCGCCGCGTTGAATGTTGACGGCGAGTCGAACGACGGCGCCGCGTTCGCGTCCGTCGAACCCATGCCGGAGTCCGACCAGTCGCCGGTGCCCTCGTCGTTCGTCGCCCGCGCCTGCACGTCGTAGGCCGTGCCGTCCGCCAGACCCGCGATCGTCGCCGACAGCGTCGTGCTCGTCGTGCCCGTGACCTCCGTCCAGTTCCCCGCCGGCGACGTCCGGTGGCGGTGGTCGTAGTCGGTGATCGGCGGACCCGCGTTGGAAGGCGCCGACCAGCTCACGCTCAGGCTCGTCGCCGACGCCGCCGACACGTTCGGCGCGGCCGGCTTGCCTGGCGCCTCCGTGTTCACGTCGGTCACCGTCACCGTGATCGTCTGCGTCGCCGTCTTCTCGCGCTCGCCCGCGCCACTGCTCGCCGTCACTACCACCACGTACTGGTTGTTGGTGTCCTGGTCCTGCGCGTCCTCGAAGTTGGGCGCCGCGTCGAACGTCAGGGCGCCGTCCGTTGCCCCGATCGAGAAGAAACTCTCGTCCGCGCCGCCGGTGATCGCGTAGCCGGTCACGTCGTCACCCGCGTCGCCGTCCGACGCCTCCACCGTGCCCGCCGTGGTCTGGTTCTCGGCGGCGTCGAACGTCGCCGATGAGCTGAACGCCGGCGCCGCGTTGGCGTCCGTCGAACCCGTGCCCGAGTCCGACCACTCGCCCGTGCCCTCGTCGTTGGTCGCCCGCACCTGCACGTCGTAGGACGTGCCGTCCGCCAGACCCGTGATCGTCGCCGACAGCGCCGTGCTGGTCGTGCCCGTGACCTCCGTCCAGTTCCCCGCCGGCGACGTCCGGTGGCGGTGGTCGTAGTCGGTGATCGCCGGGCCGGCGTTGGCCGGCGCCGACCAGCTCACCGTCAGGCTCGTCGCCGACGCCGCCGACACGTTCGGCGCGGCCGGCTTGCCCGGCGCCTCGCCGGCCACGTCGGTCACCGTCACCGTGATCGTCTGCGTCGCCGTCTTCTCGCGCTCGCCCGCGCCGCTGCTCGCCGTCACTACCACCACGTACTGGTTGTTGCCGGCGGCATTGGCCGGATCGACGCTCACAATGTCCTTGGCGTCCTCGTAGTTCGGCGCCGAGTTGAACGTCAGGGCGCCGCTCGTCGCCCCGATCGAGAAGAAGCCCTGGTCCGCGCCGCCGGTGAGCGCGTAGCCGGTGACGTTGTCGCCCGTGTCGCCGTCCGACGCCTCCACCGTGCCCGCCGTGGTCTGGTTCTCGGCGGCGTCGAACGTCGCCGATGAGCTGAACGCCGGCGCCGCGTTGGCGTCCGTCGAACCCGTGCCCGAGTCCGACCACTCGCCCGTGCCCTCGTCGTTGGTCGCCCGCACCTGCACGTCGTAGGCCGTGCCGTCCGCCAGGCCCGCGATCGTCGCCGTGGTGTCCGTGATCGTCGTGCCGGTCACCTCCGTCCAGTTCCCCGTCGGCGACGTCGTCCGGTGGCGGTAGTCGTAGTCGGTGATCGCCGGGCCGGCGTTCGACGGCGCCGTCCAGCTCACCGTCAGGCTCGTCGCCGACGCCGACGACACGTTCGGCGCGGCCGGCTTGCCCGGCGCCTCGCCGGCCACGTCGGTCACCGTCACGGTGATCGTTTGCGTCGCCGTCTTCTCGCGCTCGACGGCGCCGCTGGTCGCCGTCACTACCACCACGTACTGGTTGTTGCCGGCGGCATTGGCCGGATCGACACTCTCAATGTCCTTGGCGTCCTCGAAGTTCGGCGCCGACTTGAAGGTCAGGGCGCCGTCCGTCGCCCCGATCTCGAACAGCGCCTGGTCCGCCCCGCCGGTGATCGCGTAGTCGGTGACGTTGTCGCCCGCATCGCCGTCCGACGCCTCCACCTCGCCCGCCACCGTCTGGTTCTCGGCGGCGCTGAAGGTCGCCGAGGAGTCGAACGACGGCGCCGCGTTCGCGTCCGTCGAATCCGTGCCCGAGTCCGACCAGTCGCCGGTGCCCTCGTCGTTGGTCGCCCGCACCTGCACGTCGTAGGCCGTGCCGTCCGCCAGGCCCGCGATCGTCGCCGACAGCGCCGTGATCGCCGTGTCCGTGACCTCCGTCCAGTTCCCGTCCGGCGACGTCCGGTGGCGGTGGTCGTAGTCGGTGATCGGCGGGCCCGCGTTGGCCGGCGCCGTCCAGCTCACCGTCAGGCTCGTCGCCGACGCCGACGACACGTTCGGCGCGGCCGGCTTGCCCGGCGCCTCGCCGGCCACGTCGGTCACCGTCACGGTGATCGTTTGCGTCGCCGTCTTCTCGCGCTCGACGGCGCCGCTGGTCGCCGTCACTACCACCACGTACTGGTTGTTGCCGGCGGCATTGGCCGGATCGACACTCTCAATGTCCTTGGCGTCCTCGAAGTTCGGCGCTGACTGGAACGTCAGTACGCCGCTCGTCGCACCGATCGAGAAGAACGCCCGGTCCGCGCCGCCGGTGAGCGCGTAGCCGGTGATGTTGTCGTCCGTGTCGCTGTCCGACGCGCGCACCGTGCCCGCCTCGGTCTGGTTCTCGGCGGCGCTGAAGGTCGCCGAAGAGTCGAACGACGGCGCCGCGTTGGCGTCCGTCGACTCCGTGCCCGAGTCCGACCAGTCGCCGGTGCCCTCGTCGTTCGTCGCCCGCACCTGCACGTCGTAGGACGTGCCGTCCGCCAGGCCCGTGATCGTCGCCGACAGCGCCGTGCTCGTCGTGCCCGTCACCTCCGTCCAACTCCCGTCCGGCGATGTCCGGTGGCGGTGGTCGTAGTCGGTGATCGCCGGGCCCGCGTTGGCCGGCGCCGTCCAGCTCACGTTCAGGCTGGTCGCCGACGCCGCCGACACGTTCGGCGCGTCCGGCTTGCCCGGCGCCTCGCCGCTCACGTCCGTCACCGTCACCGTGATCGTCTGCGTCGCCGTCTTCTCGCGCTCGACGGCGCCGCTGCTCGCCGTCACTACCACCACGTACTGGTTGTTGCCGGCGGCATTGGCCGGATCGACGCTCACAATGTCCTTGGCGTCCTCGAAGTTCGGCGCCGCGTCGAACGTCAGCGCGCCGGAGGTCGCGCCGATCGAGAAGAACGCCTGGTCCGCGCCGCCGGTGAGCGCGTAGCCGGTGATGTTGTCGTCCGTGTCGCTGTCCGACGCGCGCACCGTGCCCGCCGTGGTCTGGTTCTCCTCCGGCGTGAACGTCGCCGAAGAGTCGAACGACGGCGCCGCGTTGGCGGCCGTCGAGCCCGTGCCCGAGTCCGACCAGTCGCCGGTGCCCTCGTCGTTCGTCGCCCGCACCTGCACGTCGTAGGAGGTGCCTTCGGCCAGGCCCGTGATCGTCGCCGACAGCGTCGTGATCGTCGTGCCGGTCACCTCCGTCCAGTTCCCCGTCGGCGAGGCCGTCCGGTGGCGGTAGTCGTAGTCCGTGATCGCCGGGCCATCGTTGTCCGGCGCCGACCACGTCACGGTCAGGCTCGTCGCCGACGCCGCCGTCACGGTCGGCGCGGCCGGCGCCTGCGGCGGCTCGACGGCATCGGTGACCATCACCGTGATCGTCTGCGTCGCCGTCTTCTCCCGCTCGCCGGTGCCGCTGGTGGCCTCGACCTCGACCACGTAGGTGTTGTTCCTGTCCGTGTCCTGCGGGTCCTCGTAGTCCAGAGCGGAAACGAAGCTCAGCGCACCCGACGTCGCGAGCACGAAGCGGTCCCGGTCGGCGCCGCCGACCCTGGCGTAGCCCGTCACGTTGTCGCCGCTGTCGTCGTCCGACGCCCGCACCATGCCGATCTCGGTCAGGTTCTCCGCGATGCGGAAGGCCGCGGGCGAGTCGAACGCCGGCGGGGCGTTCGCGAGCGTCGAGCCCGAGCCCGAGGCCGACCACGCGCCGGTGCCTTCGGCGTTCCTGGCCCGCACCTGCACCTGGTGGGACGTGTCCTCCGCCAGACCGGTGATCGTCGTCGCGGTGGCGGCGCCGTTGTGCGTCCAAACGCTCCACGTCCCGCTCGTGCCCGCCCGGTACTGCACGTCGTAGTCGGTGATCGCGGGGCCGGCGTTGTCCGGCGCCGACCAGTTCACCGTCAGGCTCGTCACCGACGCCGGGGACACCGTCGGCGCCGACGGCGCGGAGGGCGCCTCGCCGCCCGCGTCCGTCACCGTCACCGTGATCGTCTGGGTCGCCGTCCTCACCCGCGTGCCCGTGCCGCTGGTGGCCCGGACCTCGACCACGTAGGTATTGTTCGCGCCGGTGTCCGACGGCGCCTCGTAGTTCGGCGCCGCGTTGAAGGTCAGCACCCCGGAGGCCGCACCGATCGAGAACGCACTCCCGTCCGCCCCGCCGGTGATCGCGTAGCCGGTGATGTCGTCGCCCGTGTCGCTGTCGGACGCCTCTACCGTGCCCGCCGCGGTCTGGTTTTCCGCCGCCGTGAACGTTGACGGCGAGTCGAAAACGGGCGCCGCGTTGGGGACGACCGCCGGCATGGGCGTGGCCGCGCCGGATGTCGCCGCCGGCCCCGCGCCGGCGGTGTTGAGCGCCCGCACCTGGAAACTGTGGGAGACGCCGTTCGTCAGGTTGGTCACCGTGAAGCCGCCGGCGTTCGTCCCGCCGGCGGCGCTGTCGGGGATGTCCGTCCAGGTCGCCGGGTAGGCCGCGCCGGCCCGGTAGCGGTACTGGTGCCGGGTGATGGCGTTGCCGCCATCGGCGCCCGCCGTCCACGCCAGGATCACGCTGGCGTCGCCCGGCGTCGCCGAAAGACCGGTCGGCGCGGAGGGCGCACTGGAGACGGACGTACGGGTGAAGGTGAGGGTCGCGATCCGTTCGGCCGAGAATTTCCCCTTGCCGACGAGACTCGCGATGAACTCCGGGGGATCGGTGTCGTCGTTGGTGAGCGAGAACCCGGTTCCGTCCTCGGTGCCGGCGTCGAACGGATGCAGGGTCACGGTGCGGGATGCTCGCCAGCCGCCGAGGCTGTCGAGCATCGACAGTCCGGAGACGCCCACGAACCAGTCCGGGCTCGGCGCGACCATCGTCAACAGGGTGACGCGGGGGTGGTCCGTGGTGAGCGCGACCCCCGTGAAGCTCTCGGAGGCGGTGGGGCCGATGGAGCCGGTCGTCCCCTCGAGGACGCTGAGATGGTCGTCCCCGGCAGCTTCAATCTCCGCCTTCAGCAGGGTCGTGCGGCCCAGTTCCGCCATCGACTCGACGCCGTCGCTCGCGCGCGACACTTCGCGCACGAAGACCACGTCGCCGCTGTGGACGCCGCCCACCAGCCGCGAGAAGTGCGCGCCCGCCGGCACGCCGTCCGGGGTGGCGGCGGTCGTCCAATCGCCGTCGAACGTCACCGTGTACTCCGCCCGCGAGAAGACCGCCGCCGGGTCCGGCGGGCTCGGCGTCAGCGACAGGTCGCGCGGCACCAGCCCCTCATCGGGAAGTCCCAACACCCCGGAGGGCATCGAGGCCGTCGAGCCGATCGCGTTTACCGCCCGCAACTCGAACTGGTAATAGCGCCCGTTCTCGAGGTCCGTGATCGTGAAGCTCTCCCCGTTCTGGCCGCCGGGGGTGCTGTCGGGAATGGCCGTCCAGTCCGACCAGGCAAGCCACTCGCCGGCGCCCCCTCCGGGTTCGTCGATCCTCACCCGGTATTCGTGGCGCAGGATCTCGCTGCCGCCGTCCGAGACCGGCGCCCGCCAGAGCAGCCGGACCGCGCCGTCGAGGTCGTTGGCGCCCAAGTTCGTCGGCGGCGCCGGGGCCGTGGGCGCGCCGCCATCGGGCGGATCCCCGCCATCGGGGGGATCCTGCGACTCCGGCCCCGCGACCCGGCCCACCAGGGTGGTGGCGAGGCGGACGCCTTCGGCGCTGCAGATGTCGCCCGCGTCGTCGCAGCCGGACGGCACGGGCAGGGCGATGTACACGTCCTTGTCGCCGGCCGGCGTCACGGGGTAGTTCCAGTGGTCCGCGGCGCTGCCGACCCTGGTCACGCTGCCGGCCGTGCCGGCGGTCAGTTCCACGCCCTGCGCCAGCGTCGCGGCGCCGGTAATGTCGGCGCTGAACCGGATCTTCACGGTGAACGCCGTCTGCCCGTCGTGGGTTTCCGGGATCTCGCTGAACTCGGCGGTGAAGAGCTCCGCGTCGTCGTCCAGGATGGTCAGCGTGACGTCCCTGGGGGCCGCGATGCCGGCGGCGCTGACCTCGCCGGACACCGTGATCTTCCGGTCCGCCGTCTCGACGATGTCGTCGGCCGCCGTGACCGTCACCGTGCCGGTGCTCGCCGTCGCGTCCGCGTCGAAGCTTAAGCGTGTGTTCGAACTCAGGCTGAAGTCCGACGACGTGGCGGGGCTCACCGGCGACGCCGACACCTCGACGGTGAAGGCGGTGTCCGACGCCGGCAGCGCCGCCGCCGTGACCGTGGCGGCGCCGCTCTCGGCCACGGCCGCGGGCTCGAGCCCCAGGAACACCGTCGGGAATTCGCTCAGCACGTGGCCGTCGACCCGGATTTTCATCACCTTCGGCGTCGTGATCCACTCGCTCGTCGTCCTGCGCTCGCGCAGATCGTCGCCGATCGACCAGTCCGGGGCCGAGTCCTCGTCTTCCTCGGTCTCGTCCGTGCCGCCGACGATCCGCACGCGGAACTCGGAGCGCCCCGCGCCCGTGACCTGCAGGTAGTACGTGGTCTCCTTCGTCAGCAGAGCGCCGGGCGGGGCGGAGAAGTAGTTCATCGCGCCGTCCCGGAGCGCGTGGTCGCGGGTCAGCGGATACAGCTCGGTGTCCGGCTCGCCGTCGGCATCGGCGCTCAAGAGGCTCACCGCCGCCGCGTCCCCCGGGTCGACGTCCGCGAGCTGGATGCCGATCCGGTCGAGCTTGTAACCGGTCTCGTTGGTCCCGGTGGTGAAGGACTGGGCATAGATGAACCCATTGGAGGGTTCCGCCGGAAGCGTGCCCTCGTCCAGGGTCTTGTCGACGTTGGCGACGAGCTTGCGGCGCGGCTGCACGCCGAGGAAGGCGACGGTCCCGGCGAGTTCGGCGGTGAGCGGCTCGTCGAACGCGTTGCAGATGTCCCCGTTCGAGCAGCCGGACGCGGCCGGCAGCGTGATCGTCACGTCGCCGACGCCCGACGGCCGGACTTCGTAGTCGAACAGGTCGGAGCGGCCGTCCACCCGCGTGACGTCCGTGTTGGCACCGCCGGTCAACTCGACGCCCCCCTCGACCACGGCGGCCGACGCGAGGTCTGCGCTGAAGCCGATGCGGACCGTGAAGCGCGTCCCGTCGTGGGTGGCGGGAATCGTCTCGAAGCGCGCCGTGAAGGCCGCCAGGGTCGTGGCCGACGCGGTGGCGGCGTTGCTCGAGCCGCTGTCGTTGACGACCCGCAGCTCGAAGTCGTAGTCGGTGGCCGGGGTCAGGCCGCGCACGGCGTAACCCGTCGCGTTGGCCTCCCCGGGGGCGCTGTCCGCAATCGCGGTCCAGTCGTCGGGGAAGGCGTCGTCGCCGGCCCGGTAGCGGACCTCGCGGGCGGTGATCGTCACGCCCTTCGGCGCGCGGTCCCACGACAGCTCCGCCGTCGTGCTGCCGGCGCGGACCGCGAACCCGGTCGGCGCCGGCGCGGCCGCGTCGTCGTCGCGGATGGTCAGGGTGACGGCGCGCGGCGCCGGGATGTAGTCCGGCGTCACGGCGCCCGACACGGTCACCTGCTTGTCCGCCGCCTGCGCGTCGTTGTCCACCGCCGTGATCGTCACGGCGCCCGTCTTATCGCCCTCGTCGATCGTGAGCGTGGCGGCACTCAGGCTGAAATCCGACGCCGTCGCCGGCGCCACCGGGGACGCCGACACCGCGACCGTCACGTCTTCGTTCCAGGGCTTGTCCAGCGAGGCCGTGACCGTGGCCTCGCCGCCGTCCTCGGCGATCGCCGCGGGCGCCACCGCCAGGGTCAACGACGGGCGGTGGGGCACGGTGGCATTGAGTCCCTCCGTCAGCGGTTCGCCCAGGGTGCTGCACAGGGCAAAGGCGGCCAGTCCCTCGCAATCTGTGGCGGCTAATAGGATGACCCTGACGTCGCCCCTGTTCCGTATCCCGCTCAGGAGGACGTGCCACGTCGCGGCGTCGTCACCAGCCCGGACGCCTCCCACCCGGCCCCCGCCCACCTGCACTCCATCTCGCACGACTTCCCTGCCGATGGGCGCCGTGAACGCGATCGTCATCGTGAACTCGTCGCCCTCGTACCACGTCTTCAGCGGGCTGAAACGGGCGGTGAAGGGCGCCAGCGTGGTGGCCGACGCGCTGGCGGCCGCGCCCGGGCCGTCGCCGCTCACCGCGCGCAGTTCGAAGTCGTACGCCGTCTCGGCGGTCAGGCCGTCCAGAAGGTAGCCGGCGGCGTTGTCCTGCCCGGGCCAGCTGGACGGTATCCGGGTCCAGGTGTCGGGGAACGTGGCGCTGCCGGCCCGGAAGCGGACTTCGTGGCGGTCGATCCCGCTGCCGGAGGCCGGTTCGTTCCAGGCCAGCTTCGCCTTGATGCTGCCCGCCTGCTCCACCTCGAAGCCCGTCGGCGCGGCCGGGGGCGAACGGTGGCCGTAAATCTTCAGGCGCCACGACTTCAGCGTCGCCGTGTTCCCTTGCACACCGTCGGCGACCCGCAACGTCCAGGTCCCGGCGGGGTTCTCGCCGAGATGCAGCGCCGAACCGAACCGGAAATCGGCGTCGATGCCGAAGGTGTCCCCCGCTTCATGGTCGCCGCTGAACGGAACCGCCAGCCTCGAAACCGTGTCCGACGGCGAGACGAGTTCCACCTGCAGGTCTCTGAACGACTCGGCCTCGAAGTCGGCGACCACCTCGACGAATTCGACGAACTCGACGTCCGTGCCGATCTCGACGGTGCTTTCGACCGTCGCACCGAAGTCGGACGTCGTCCGGTCCGGGATGGCCACGTCGGGCGTCGCCTCCACCGGATCGGTCCGGATGAAGGGCGGCAGGTTCACCCAGCCGTCGGCGAGGTCCACGGCGGCCTTCGCGTGGACGACGCCGAAGCCGTAGCGGGGGTTGAAGCTGTACATTCCCGAAGCGCCGTACTTCGCGGCACCCGTGCTCCAGCGACTGTTGCCGGCGTCGTTCTTGCGCGCCGATGCCGCCAGGATCAGCTTCACGTCGCGCCAGGTCAGCGCCGGGTTCGCGGCCCGCACCAGTGCCACGACGCCGGTCACCGCGGGCGCCGCAGCGGACGTGCCACCGAAACGGTCGGTGTAGCGGCCGTAGTCGGCGATGGTGAAAACGCCCAGGCGGTCGCCACTGGAGGGAGCGCAGACCCACAGGTTGGCGCCGCCCTCCGAGTACCAGGATTGCCGGCCCTTGTCGTCCACCGAGCAGACCGCGACGGGCTGTGCGTCGTCGATACCGGTACTGTCGACGATCGTCCGGGTGTGGACCGTGTACGCGCCGGTACGGCCGAAGAAAGCGGCGACTTCGAGGTAGTACGTTCCGGCGTCGAGGGTCGTCCTGATCAGGAAGTTCAGCTCGAGGAGCCCCGCGTCGTCGTTGTGCTCGAGTTCGTTCCCGTCCGCGTCGTAAAGCGTGGCGTAGGGGTCGAGGTCGCGGTCGCTGTCGTTGCGCGAGAACAGCGACAGGGACGTTCTCTGGTCCAACGTCAACTTGAAGAAGTCGGCGTCACGGGAAGGGCTGACGGTCGCGCCGAGCGGAACGTCCAGCGGCAGGTCGAGGGCCGTGCCTCGCGATGCCGGGTCGGCCGGCGTTCCGGCGACGGTAGCCGACCAGGCGCCGTCCGTGTCGGTCACGGCCCGCACCTGCACGTCGTAGCTCTCGTCGTCGGTCAGCCCGATGAGCACGTGGTGCAGCGCCCCCTCGGTCCAGGCGCCCTCCTTCACCGTCCAGTTCGAGTCGTCCGTTTCGTCGGCGCTGGTCAGCACGTAGCGGACATCGTAGGCGTTAATGTTCGACACCCCCGAGGGCGCCTCCCAGACCACGGTCAGGGCCTCGTTCCCCGGGTGGACTGCCTCGATCGCCGGCGCGGCGGGCGGATCAGACTGGGCGGCGGCCGGTGCGGCCAGAACGAAGCCGGCAACCAGCGCGACAAGCGGCAGCGCGCGCCGCAGCGGCGCCGAGGACAGGGACCGGAACATCGCGATCAGCCAGCCTTCACCTGGTCGTGTGCTCCCGCCACCAGTTGGGGCTGGACAGCACCACGCCGTCCTCTCCGGCAAGCGCATTCGCAAGCTCCAGCGCGGCGAAACCGGGTTCCGTCGCGACGACGAAGCCGTTCGGAACGGTGTCGGGTACCCGGACGACCACCCGCGGTCCCGCCCTGGCGGCGGTGTCCTCGCGCACGACCAGGTCCGACTGAAGGAACGCCCGGCGCGTGCGGTCGCCGTCCCGCCAGGTGTAGACCTTGCCCCTGGGAGGAGCCGTCTCGCCGGTGCCCGCCGTCTTCTTCTTCGCGTCCTCGACACCGTCTTGCGCCCCGATGGCCTGCGCCACCGCTTCGGAGCCCGGCGAGCCGAGACCGATCAGGCCCAGGGCGGCAACAAGGAAGACCGGCCACCGTACCCGGCGCCGGTGGGCCGCGGAATTCCGATCGGCCGCGACGATCGGCAAGAATTCGCTCCAGGCAAGTGTCACCCTGATCCCTGCTGTCTCACTGTCGGGCGGTTGCTTCCGGCTTCCGGTCGCGACCGTCCCTGGAATTCGCCCACAACCCTGCCATCAGCCACCTCCCGGATCCGGCCTTATTCTTCTTCGCGTCCGCCTCCATGGAAACGCCGACGCGTGCTTCCGTGCGCACCTTGTAGCAAGTGAGATCCCGGCATGCACCGCGCTTCCATGCACGATCGAGCGGCGGCGCGATGTCCGGCGGCTCGGCTCGCGCGGGCGGCTCTGGTGCTGCGTCGCCACCCCGGATGTCGTTAGTCCTGACGAGCAGGGCCTGTTCATCCGCACGGTATCCTAGGGACTGACGGACGCGTGTCAAACGGAATAAATTTGGCTGAGCGGCAAGTTTAATTTGGCCAGAGGGAGCGGCCAGCGCAGTCTGTACCCGGCAAAACCTCCAAAAAGCGGAGGTACCTGATTGAAACGCAATGACATTCAGTGGCTCAACAAGCGACTTGGTGAGATATGCGGGTTAACACTCGTTCAAGGCGGCCTCGCAGATTTCGACAACTCCACGCAGCGAAGTGCGAGACAAGCTGCGATAGGGCATTTTGCAATACGCTGCGGCACGCCCGCAAAGGTGGTGGGTCGGCCGTCGCGCAACCCGGCCGTGGTGCCTCAGTTGCCGCCCCGATCGGGCGCGGTTGATAGGTTCGTCAGGTGCCCCGTCGGGCTCGACAAGAGGCTCATCACCACGATGGGCTGGTCGGACTCCACCCGCAGGCGCCACTTGCCGGCGCCGTCACCAAGCGACCCATCGAATCCCTCGGCACCGGCCTCCAGGCCGGCCGCTTCAATGCTGCGCGAGGCGCCCGCCGGCACCGTCAGCGCCACCGTCGAGCCCGGCGAAGCACCCGCGTCATCGACCCCCGTGATCGTCACTTCCGCGTCCTCGGAACCCGGGTTCACCAGCCGCAGGCCGCTCACCTGGTTGGGGTTGCTGCCCGGGTTGAAGATCGCCACTTCGTAGGCTCCGTCGCGAACCGGCACGGTGTCGTGCATCGCCGTCAGAAAGCCGTCCGCGGTGCGGATGTAGGAGAGCGCCTCGAAGTCGAGATCGCTGTCCAGCACCAGGCGCCAGTCCCCCTCGCCGGATCCGACCCCTGTCGGCAGCCCTTTGTCGGCGTTGCCGTCTTCCAGGTCGCCGGAGTTGAAGTGCGCCGTCGCGCCGGCGTCCACCGAAAGCGTGATCGGGCCCAGCCGCATACCCGTATCGTCGACCGCCTCGATGGTCACCTCGCCGGCCTCGGCGGCGTGGTTGATCACGCGCACGAAGCCCTCGCGCACCGGGTCCGAGGCCCGCGGCAACAGCGCCACCAGGGCAGGCCCCTTGACCGCCACCAGAAAGGTGTCGGAGGCCCGCTCGTCGCGCCGGTCCGCGGCCGTCACGGTGATGGCGGTCACCCCGCGCTTCACGCCCCGGATCGTCAGCACGCCGTTGCGGTCCACCTCGACCGTCGCCACCGACCGGTCGGCCGATTCCGCGGTGTAGTCCAGCGCCCGCTGGTCGCGGTCGTAGAAGTTGAGCCGGATGTCCAGTTCCAGCACCTCGCCCGCATCCAGCGCCTGATCGTCGATCTCCCGCTCCACCACCGGCGGGCGATTCGCGGCACCGCCGCCGCTGCCGCCGCCAGTACCGCCGCCGCCATCGTTTTCCGTCACCGAGACCCGAACCGAGCCGATGATGCCGTCGTAGCCCCCACCCGACGCCCGGTGGGTCAGCGTCACCGCCGGGTCCGTCGACGCGTCGTCGTCCTCGGCGGCCCGGACGGTAACCGTTTGTGCGCTATCCCAGTCGCCCCTGGGGAAGTCCAACCGGGTCCGGTCCAGGCTCAGGTCCCCCGATACGCCCGTGATCGTCACCGTGACGTCGGCGGTGGGGGCGGTCGCCAACGCCACCGTGTACGTGGCCGTCTGTCCCTCGGGCACCCGGAGCGCGGACTCGCTGAACACCAGCCCCGGGTCGTTCTCCTGGATCGACACCACCAGGTCCGCGCGCAACCCCCGGTACTCCGCCGCGCCCGATGCGCGGTGCGTCAGCGTCACGTCGGGATCCTGCACGCTGTCGGCGTCGTCCGCCGCCGTCACCCGCACGTCCCGCCGGTCGCTCCAGTCGGCCCCGGTAAACACGAGACTGGTCTTGTCGAGGCTCAGGTCTCCCGACACGCCCGTGATCGTCACCGTGACGTCCGCCGTCGGCCGTGTCTGCAGTGTCACCGCGTAGCTGGCGGACCCGGCTTCCACCACGGTCAACGCCTGCGGCATCAACAGCACCGCCGGACTGTCGTCGTCCGCCAGCGCGATCCGCGCGCCCGTCGCGGGTTCGATGCGCAGTTCCGCCACCGTCGTCGAGCCCGTCACCGACAACGTCCTGGCGCCGTCGGTCGAGTCGTTGTCGAGCGGCGCCAGCCGGAACGTTGCGGTCCCGACCGTCTCACCCGACAGGATCGTCAGCGTGCGCTCCGGCACCCGCTCGTAATCCGTCCCCGGCACCGCCGTGTCGCCCGCCGCACCCACCGTCAGCCGCACCTGCGTCTCCTCGGCTCGCGCCTCGGCGTTCAACGACGCGGTCGCCGTCACGTCCTCGGGCGTGTCCTCGGAGACCGATTCCGGAACCACGGACAGCGTCACCACGCGAGATGCCGTGTCGTTGTCGGAAAGCGTCAAGGTGGCCGGCTCCACCGTCAGGCCGATCACCCGGCCGGTGACGGTGATCGTCTCCGCGCCTTCGGCGATCGCATCGTTGTGCGGAGTCAACGCGAACATCGTCTGTGCGGTGGTCTCGTTCGCCGGGACCGTTAATGCCAACGCCGACACGTTTGCGTAGTCCAGACCCTCCGTCGCCGTATCGGTGAACGAGCCCACCGTCACCGTCACCACCGAATCCGACGTGCGTGCCCCGGCATCGAGCGACCCGGTCACCACCACCTCCGTCGGCGCCGCCGCTTCCGATACCGTCGACGGGTTCAGTGACAGGTCCAGCCGCGTCGAAGCCGTATCGTCATCCGCGATGGCGAGTTCCGCGGGGGTGACCGTCAGCCCCGCGACATTGCCGCGCACGGATATCGTCTCCGTCCCTTCGGCGGTCCCGTCGTTCGTCGGGGTCAGCGTGAAAGTCGTCGTGCCGCTCGTCCGGTTGGGCGGGATCGTCAGCTCCAGTTCCCCGATGTCCTGGTAATCCGTGCCCTCCAACGCCGAGTCGGCCCCCGATCCAACGGTCACCGTCAGGACCGTCTCCGTTGGCCGCGCGCCGCCGTCCAGCGTCCCCGTCACCCGCACCGTACGGCTGCCCGCACTCTCGCGGACCTCGAGCGGGTCCAGCGTCAGCGTCACTGTCGTCGACTCCACGTCGTCGTCGTTCAGCGTCAGGTCGGCCGATCGCACGGCGAGGCCGGGCGCGCTGCCGGCCAGGGTGATGGTCTTCGCGCGTTCAACGGCATCGTTGTCGGTCGGGTTCAACCGGAACGTCGTCTCCGCCGTCGTCTCGCCCGCGTCGATCGTCAAGGTCAGGTCCGCCACCGACTGATAGTCCGTCCCCTCGACCGCCGAATCACCGCTCGTCCCCACCGTCACGGTGACCTCGGTATTCTCTGCGCGGGCGTCCGCGTCCAGGGTCGCCGTCAACCGCACCGTCGTCGCGCCGGCGTCCTCGCGCACCTGGGCGGGGTTGACCGATAAATCCACCCGGGTCGAGCCGGTCTCGTCGTCGATGATGGTCAGCGTCCGGTTCTCGAACTCGGTGCCGCCGCGCAGCGCCGAGAGCACGATCGTCTCGGCATCGTCATCGATCGCGTCGTCCAGGGCGCGCACCGCTGTGGAGACGCTCGACGCGTCCATGCCCGTTCCCGCCGGCAGGGTCAGCCGCTTCGCGTCGATATCAAAGTCGGTGTTTTCTGTCGCCGTGCCGGAAATGTCCAGATCGATGGTCTGCGCCGTCGGGAATGTCGAGCCGCTACCGGTGCTCACCGTCACCGTGGACGTGCCGCCCGCCTCGGCGATGGTTCCCGGATCCGCCCCGAGCGTCAGAGCGGGTTCGGCGTCGTCCTCGTCGATCCTGACCGTGACATCCTGGCTCGACACTGACAGGCGCTCGCTCCTGCGCGACAGCTTGAGCCCGAACACTTCCGTCCGCTCGCGCACCCGGTCGTCGAACAGGTCCACAGCCACCGTCCTCTCCGCCCGCGCGCAGCCGCAAGTCGCATCGTCCGAAAAATCTCCCGGGGCGAACGACAGGTCCCGGTGCAACGCCCCGTAGTCCCCGAACGTGCCGCTGCGCCGCTGCGTGGCGTAGTCCTCGTCCGCCTCCCGGCCGCCCGCGTTCTCGCGCGTCGCGAGCGTCACCACCACGGGGTCCGCGACGTCCACGACCCGCGCCCCGCGCGGCGTCTTCAGAGTCAGCGACAGGCGCAACGCACTCGACGCCTCGCTCACGGTGTAGGTGTCCGCGTCCGACTCCGCCGTCCCGGCGCCGGCCGCGAATGCGGGGGCGAAGGTGAAGTCCGTGTCGCGGATCGCGACGGTCGTTTCCGCAATGCCGCCTTCGGAGATCCGTTCGGGCAACGTCGTGCCGAGACTCAGCGTCACGCCCTCGCCCGGATCCACCACGCTGTCGTTCGAGGCGCGCACCCGCAGGGTCTTGTCCGTCTCGCTCGCCCCGAATGTCAGGCTTGCCGGCGAGACCGAGTAGTCGACGGCCTCCGCGCCACCGGCAACCTCGATCTCGATCGGAATCGTCACCTGCCGCTCGGGCACGGCGCTCAGCGTAACGGGCAGGTCGACATGCGCGCCTTCCGCGACCCGGTAATCCGCCTGGCGGAACGTCACCGTCAGCTCCGGCCAGTCGTCGTCCTCGATGGCAATCGTCTGTCGCGACCCGAACGCCACGCCGTTGCGGGAACCGGTGATCTCGATAGTCTCGTCGTCGTCGTCGACACTGTCGTCCAACCCGGTCACGGTCGCGGTCGCCATGGATGCGCTCGTTCCCGAGCCAGCCGGCAGCGTCAGCGTCCTGCCGCTGATCGTGTAGTCCGCCGTCTCCGTCGCCGTGCCCGCCACGGCGAGCCGCACCGTCTGGTCGGTCGCATAAGTCGAGCCCGACCCGGTGCTCACGGTCACCGCCGCGGTGCCCCCGTCCTCGTCAATCGCCGAGGCACTCACCGACAGCGCGAGCGACGGCGCCGCGTCGTTGTCCTCGATGTCGAGGGCAAGCCCGCCGGGCGGTGTCACGGACAGGCCGGCGACGGCGGTCGAACCGCTCACCGTCAGGCTCTCGCCCGGCTCGTCGATCCGGTCGTTCATCGGCGTCAGCGTGAAGCGCACCGTGATGCCCTTCATATACGCAGGGATCGTCAGCGTCAGATCATCGACCGCCGCGTAGTCGGTTCCCTCCGTCGCCGTGTCGCCGGCCGTGCCCACCTCGACCGTCACCGCCGTCGCGGCCGGCCGCGCCGAGCGGTTCAGCATGGCGGTCAGCGCGACCGACTTCGCGCTGCCGCCCTCCGAGACCGATGGGGTGTCGAGCGACAGACTCACCCCGGTCGACAGTGTCGTGGCCGGCGTCTCGTTCGCAACGGCCCGATCCTCGAACGACGCCACCTTGTTGCCCGCCGCGTCTGCCAGCGCTTCCCGCGACGGGGCCGTGTAGCCCACCTCGATCCCGGACTCGCCGTACAGTATCGGGGGATCGATCGTCAGTTGCACGGTGCTACCGTTCACCGCTACGCCCGAGATCGTCCGGGTCGTGCCGCCGGTCACCGCGAAGGCCGATGCCGGGGTATTCGCAGTTGCCAGCGCCTCATCGAACGTCAGCGTCAGGGTCGCGCCGCGTACGGTCGCCGCATCCTCCGCTGCCAGCGCCGGCGCCACGGTGTCGACCCAGGGGATGGTGTGCGCCGCAGCAGGAACTCCCGTCAGCACGGCTCCGCCAGCGGTGCAGATGCCGCCCGAGGCGCAGGACTGGCCGGCAACCAGGGCGAACGCAATCGGGCCGACGCCCGCGGGAGTCAGGGTGAAAAGCCAGGCATTGGCCGGGTCTCCGGGTACGGTGTGGGCCGAGACGCTTGCGATTGTCGCGCCCTGGACATTGACCCATGGCCAGGTGGCGGCGGCAGGGTCCGGGTCCACCACCGGCTGGCTGAAGGCAACCACCACCTTCGGTGCATCGCTTGGGCCGAGATGGAATAGGGAACTGGCAGGACTCTCGACGATCTCCGCCGTCAGCGGGCCGGGCGCGTCCGCCAGCGCCACGAACTCCACCGGGTAGGCCCGGGTGGGTTGGACCTGCTCGCTATTGTGGTATTCGGGATGCGTGATCTTGAAGGCAAGCAGTTCCTCGTTGGTGAGCGGATCGACCTCGGTCAGCGACGCTTCAAGGGAAAGGACCGAGTCGTCCGAGTCATCGCCGCGGCCCCAACTGACCAGCCAATGGCCGTTGTCCATGCGATGGATGTGGCCTTGGGATGTCGAGAACCGGTTACATTCGTTGCCCAGGCAATGCTGGCGCACAAAGACCGCCTCACCGTTGTCGGGGTCGAGCGCATACTCCACGATGCGGCTGAACACCGAATTCCGTCGTTGGGTGTCGCCCGTCTCCGGGTCTTCAAGGCAGTGGTTGCCGTTGTCGAAGAGCAGGAGATGGCCGTTGGGGTTCAGCCGTGCGGAATGCTGCCCACAGAACTCTCCGTGGGGATCGCCGACGATCTTGAGTGTCCGAATGCCGTCCGCCTCCCACTCCGCGTCGCTCCGGTTGCTCCGTCCCAACAGCCATTCCCCGGCTTGGGTTTGGCGGTCGATCCGCCACACCTGCGAGCAGCCGCGGAACGAGGCGATGATGTCCGCATCGTCCACGACCTGCACCGAGTTGATGTGGGCGTAGTCGCGGGGAAACCGGTGCTGGAGACAATCGTTCAGGTACATGTCATTCCACGAGTTCCAGAAGAAGACGCGGCTTCCCGCCGGGGTCACTTCTTCGATGACCGAGTCCTCCGTTGGCTGCGTGGTGCCGTATGGATTGTCGTCCGCGTCGGTATAGGCGCTGAAGTCGCGAAAGGCGGGCTCGTAGGCCATGAAGACGTAGTTGCCGTTCTCTCTGATCGCAAAGTCGTGACCGCCGGTCACCATGAGCGCAGGAGTAGTCGCGACCCGTTCCACTTCTTCCAGATTCTCGTCAAGGATGGCGATTGAGTTGGCGGTCCAGTAAGAGTATGGATACCTTCCGTCGGTGTGGGCCTTGAAATGGGTCGCACGCCTGTTGAGGCGCTGCTGCCAGCGCGGAACGCCGTTGGCATCGATAATCGCCAGATAGGTGGAGTGAGTCTGGCGTCCGGGTCCAATTTGCGCATAGACCGAGATCAGCTCGGTGGAAGCTCCCGGTTCATTGACTGTGCGTTCGATGGCCGAATTCCTGGTGTCCAAGCAGTGCACGACGTAGGTGGTATGCGCGCCGGTGCTGCCGGTCGTGAGGGTGATCGGCACATCGCTGTGCGCCTGCACCGTCATCACAACGGTGGCATTCCGGTCGGCCACCTGAATCCCGTTGACGGCGACGCGCGTGCCCGCGTTTGCTGCGGAGAAGGCCAGCCTCATGGTGTCGCGGGAGGCCGTGCAGCCGACGGCGTAGTGGAGAGTATCGGCACTGAATTCGGGTCGCATCGCCCAGGTGTCAGGGTCGGCCGTCGAGGCGTTTGTCGTCACGCTGAGGCTGCTGAGCAGCTCCGCGGTTACGACCTCAGCCGAGACGGCGTGGGCGGTCTGGCCGGCAGCGTGGGAGTCGGTGTAGGTCGCCGTCACCCGCAGGTAGGCGCCCGTATCGGCGGCCGTCGGCGTGTAGCCGGCTGCCCCGGCTCCGGCGATGACCTCCCAGGTGTTGCGGCCCGCTGAGCGCTGCCACTGCCATGTGACCGTCCCGGCCGTGACGCCGTCGGGGTCCGTGAGTGTTGCGGTCAGCACCGAGCCCGCCTTGGGCCGCGCCGTGGTCAGCGAGATCTTGCCGGCCTCGTTCTCGTCGGTGACCGTGACGATCACAGTCTTGAGGGCGAGAGCGGAGCCGGCTCGGGCGAGCACGATCAACTCGTAGACGTTGTCGGCGTCATCGTCGACCGGCGCCTCGAAGTCCGGCGGCGGCGGGAACGGGGAGGGGGCGACCGGGTCGATGTGGAAGCGAAGGACGCCCGCCGGGTTGTCGATGCTGAAGTGCTCGGCTTCGTCTCCGCCGAGGTTCCACGCGATGCCGTCCCGGTCTGCCTCGGACGAGGCGATGTAGGTGGCCACCCGCACGGCCCCGTTCTCGGCGTAATCCGTGCTCGACGGTCCCGTCAACTGCGTGAACAGTTCAATGACATTTTGCAATGTCACGCCGATATCCGCCGTAGTGGTGTTGTCGCCGTCGCTGACCTGCACGGTGACTTCGTAGACGTTGTCGCCGTCGGCGTCGTCCGGGTTCTCGTAGTCGGTAGCCGCCGCGAAGGCCAAGACACCCGCACTGCTCAGCGTGAACTGGTCCGCGTCCGCGCCGCCGTTCGTGCCGGAGGGAATGGTCCAGGTCAGTGGGTCGCTCGGCGTGTCGTCCGTCGCGGTGAGGGTCGCCACCGCCGTCTCGTTTTCCGGCACGAGAATCGGTGAGGTCGTCGTGATCACCGGCGCCGTCGTATCCGGCGTGTTGTTCCCCACCGCACGGTTCGCAAGAGGCCTGGCGTCGTTGCCCACGGCGTCCCGGATCGGGTTCGTCCCCGGCACGGTATAGGTCACCGTCACCTCCTGGCCGTCCGTCACCGCCGATGCAAGCGTCAGCGTCACTGCTCTCCCGCTCACCGAAACGTGCGTGACCGTGCGCCCACTCCCCGCGACCGTGACCGTGAAGGCGTCTGT
Organism: Candidatus Azophilus sp.; assembly: GCA_965220425.1. Lineage (GTDB taxonomy): Bacteria > Pseudomonadota > Gammaproteobacteria > Pseudomonadales > Azotimanducaceae > Azophilus. The sequence continues at coordinate 4,577,621 of OZ244830.1, forward strand.
CGCCGGCGTCGAACTCCCGTCCAGCGCCTCCCCATAGGTCAGCGTCACCGCCGCCCCGTTCACCGACGCTGAGGCAAGCGCCGGATTGACGCCGTCCACAAGGTTCGGCCTGAGGATGAACAGGCCCTGCTCGATTTCGCTGACAATCACGATTCCACTGTCAAAGAACGGGTAGTTGCTCCAGGTTCCGTCCTCGTCCGGCGAGTCGCTGCCGGGGTAGACGTCAAAGAAAGCTACTTCCGTCAGATTGCCGTTGGCGATGTCGGTGATGTCCAGGATGCGCAAACCCGCCCGGTAGTTCGACTGGTAGGTGTAGCCGCCCTTGACGTACTGGTTGTGGTCGGTCGCGGTTGTCGTGGAGTCGTGAGAACCGATGAGCGCCGGCTCGTCGAGATCGCTCACGTCCCACAGGTAGGTACGGGTATTGGTGACCTTGGGGTTCTCCGCTTCATCCTCCTCGTCGCCCAGCAGGAAGTAGGCCTGATCTTCCGTCAGCCAGCCTTGGTGAGTGTCCCTGGAGCCGCTGTAGCCGGTCCGGGAGAGCATCACCGGACCTGTCTTGTTCGTCACGTCGACGATCGTCAACGTATCCACGTTGGAGTTGAAGCAGATCTCTTTCCCCTGGTGATCGAGGTCAGGGCCGTCGTAGTTCACACACTGTGCATCGTGGGTGTAGCCGTCGTCGCTGAAACAACCGGCCGAGGTCGGGTTCGCCGGAGTTTGAATGTCGATCATGTGCAGCCCGCCGCTGCAATTGTTCGTACCTACCGCGTAGGCAAAGCCGCTGTCTTCGTTAACCGCGAGATTGTGAGCGTACGAGAAACCGGGGTAGTGGGCGGTTTCCGAAAACGTGGCGGGCGGCGAGGCCACCGATCTCAACTGGGTCAGGTCGAATACCTGCATCCCGCTGTTCATCGCCTCCGTCACCATGAAGGCATGGTCCGCGTATACCTTGATGTCCCGCCAGGTCGAGTTGGCGGAGTGCGGAGGAAGGTTGCCAAGAACGATCGGGTTGACCGGGTCGCTAATGTCCACGAACGAGGTGCCGTTGGTCCGGCCCATGATCGCGTACTCCTTGCCGGCCGTGGAATCCGTCCAGCCCCAGATGTCGTTAGCCTCGCCGCCGCCAATGTCGGCCAAAGCCAGAAACGACATCAGGTCGACGTTGCTGCAGGGATAGGTTCCCGCCATCCCGCCGGAGCAGGGCGTGGCGTCGTCATCGATGATCGTGATCGTCTGCTCGGCGCCGATCGCGCCGCCCCCATGACTGGCCGTGATCAGGATCGTCTCGGCGTCATCGTCGACCCTGTCTTGTACGGCCGTAACGGTGGTCGCAACCGAGCTCTCCCCCGCGGTGAGCGTAAGACTCTCCAACGCCACCGTGTAGTCGGTTCCCTTCGTCGCCGTGCCCGCAAAGGCGAGGGCGATCTCCTGATCCTCCTCGAAGGTGACGCCGTTGGTGATCTCAACCGTCACCGTCGCGCTGCCTCCCGCCTCCACGATCGCCGCTGGAGAGGCTGCCAGCAGCAACTCCGGCGCGGTGTTGACCGACTGGCGAGTGAAGGTCAGGGTCGCGATCGGCTCGTTCGAAAACTTGCCCGTCCCCCGCAGGCTGGTGATGACTCCCTGCGGCGAGGTGGGCGAGTTCGACAGCGAGAACTCCGTGCCCTCCTCGGTCCCGGCGTCCCACGGATACAGGTTCACCGAGCGCGACGCCAGCCAGTCTCCCTGATCATCCAGCAGGGTGAGCCCGGAGACGCCCACGAACCAGTCCGGGCTCGGCGCCACCATCGAGAGCAGGGTGACCCGGGGATGGCCGGTGGGGAGCGTGATGTCCACCGTAGCTGTGGCTGTCCCGCCGGACGCGATGGACTGCTCAATGACGGCGAAAGCATTCGGCATGGCGGCGTTGATCTCGGACTCGAGGGTAGGCGTTCCCCCCTGTTCCGCCATGGACTCGACCCCGGCGCTGGCCATGCCGCCCTCTCTCAGGAAGGTCACGCCGGCGTTGTGGACCCCGCCGATCAGGGTGGTGAAATGCGCTCCGGAGGGAACGCCGCCGGAGGTGACGCTGGTGGTCCAGGTTCCCTGGAAGGTCACGCTGTAGGTGGCTGCCGACCGCACCGGGGCCACCGGGTCGCTCGCCGGCGGGTTCAGCCACATATCGGGGAGAACCGGATCGCTCGTCGTCAAGGCACTGCGCGCCGCCTCGCCGCCCGTCACCACCGCCGCCACCTGGTAGGTGTAGGTCTCGCCGGCGGTCACGTCGGTATCGGTGTAACCGAGTCCTGAAAGGTTCTCTGCGATGGCCTCGACCGTGGCGCCGTGGTCGCGGGTGAGGGTGTAAGTGACTGCCGGCGCCGGGTCCCAGTGGCTCGCCTCCACCGCGGTCCATTGCAGCACCACCTGTCCCACACCGGCCCTCGCCGTCAGAGTCGGGCCTTTCCGGAGCTGGTAGCCGAACTCCTGCCAGGTCGCCGTGCCGTCGCCGTCGAGGTCCGCCTTCAAGACCGGATACTGGCTGGCCGTGCCCAAGTCCCAAGGGTCGTCCGGCGTACCGTTGCCGTCGACGTCGACGTTCCAGTCCGCGTAGATGCCGCTGTAGCCGGTGGGCGCCTGCAGAGCTGCCGTGCTCTGACCGGCGCCTCCATCGCCGGTGGCCTGCCCCGACGTCGTCGTGTCCCAGTAGCTGGCCGTGATCGTGCCGGAGACGGAATCTTCCCCGACCAGCCCGCCGACGTTATTGCGGCCTGGTACTCGCCCCGTGGCATAGCTGGCGGTGATGCTGCGCACACTGGTTCCGGACAATCCCCCGACCCAGTTGCTACCCCACACGCGTCCGGTCGCATAGCTCCCTACGATGGCCAATGCGTTGTACCCGACCAACCCGCCAGTATAGGTGTGACCTGATACCTGTCCGGTCGCATAACTCCCCAGGATGGCGCTGTGGTTATACCCGACCAACCCGCCAGTGTAGGTATCGCCTGATACCTGTCCGGTCACATAGCTCCCCAGGAGGCCGCCGGCGTTCCGCCCGACCAGCCCGCCGACATAGTCGTTCCCTGTCACCTGGACATTGGTCAGCGCGACATGGCGGATGACGAAGAACCTGCCCTCCGTGTGACCGAACAGTCCCACGTAGTCGGTATTCCGATCAACGAACAGGTGCCCGATGGTGTGGCCGTTGCCTTCGAACGTCGTGGCAAACGGATCGGTAGAGGTCCCGATGGGCACCCAGCCGGCACCGTTGTTCCAGTACGTATCGTCCGCATCGACCTGTCCGTCTTCGTCGGTATCGAAGTCCAGGTCCACCGTCAGCTCATACCCCGCGCACCCGCTGTCGGCACCGCAAGTCAGCCGGGCGCCCGCAGCGGGAAACGCCGTGGCATAGGCAGGCGTCCCGGTGTCCACCGGTATGCCATCGCCGTCCAGGTCGTGCCGCATTGCATCGAGCTGCGCCAGCGTCGTGATCTCGATCAGCCCGTCACGGTCGGTGTCGTAGACCGGCATCGCCGTCTCGTTCGTCACCACCGTGTTGGAAAGGGGGTCCGCTGCGTTGCCGGCCAGGTCCTGAAGCGGCTTCGTTCCCGGTGTGTAATCCAGCCGCACGACTTGGCCGTGGACGACATGAGAGTCCAACGTCAGCGTCACCACCATCTCGGACACTTCCACGGAGTCTGCCGGCAGCGTCGCGCCAGCGGCGGTCACCGTGAACGCGTCCTCCGCCGGAATCGACGTCTCGTCCAGCACTTCGTCAAACGTCAGCGTCACCACGGCGCCGTCGGCGGCGGCGGTATCCAACTCCGGCGCAACGCCGTCTACCCTGTGGTCTGCATCGACTGCGGCGTGGGTCAGGATCGCCGTGTCCTGGTTCGCACTGTCCCGGATTGTGCCCGCCAGACTGTTCTCGGGAATGCTTACCCCGTCGGTGTCACTCTCGCCGTCCGCCACGGTGTAGGCGAACACCAACACTTCACTTGCGCTACGGGCGCCTTGATACACCATCGGCCGTGTAGTCGTGCCGATCGTCAGTCCGAGACCGGGCGTGCCGGTGACGGTTACCGGCTTGGTGAAGATCACCGTGACCTCAACCTCCTCGCCGGCCGCATAAGCAGCCCCCGGCTCCGAGGTGATCGCTATCTCAGCGACGCTCGGCACACCCGGCACGGTGTCGTTTTCGGTCAGCGTCACCGTGGCCGTGGCTTGGCTGCCCACCGTCACCCCCGCGGGCAGCGGCTCCCCAAAGCCCAGCGTGACGGTCTCTTCGTCCTCTTGGACAGTGTCGTCCACGGCCGTGAGGCTGAAGGTCTGCTCGGTCTGGTTCGATCCAAATATTATGCTCGACGGCATGGCATAGTCGCCGGCCCAGGCGCCGTCCAGGCTGTTTGCGGTGAGCGGAATGGGGATGTTGAGGGTGCGGCCCGGCGCGGCGTCCAGCCGCACCGTCACCGTCACCGTCCCACCTTCGGTCACCGAGTAGGGTCCCGCATCAAAGAACACCTTTACGGCACGACCCTGCCGAAAGTCTGCCACGGTGTCACGGGTTTCGTTGAGCACCCGTACTGCGTTGGCCGGCCCGTCCACCGCGATCGAATCCTCGTTATCGGAGGTGAGGGCTACCCCCAGGGGATCGCCGGCGGCATCGGGGTAGAGCTGATTGGGATTCGAGAAGCGGAGCAACCACTGACAGTTGAAACCGTCACGGCCGCACTGGGAATGGTAGGCCATGTTCGTGCGCCAGCGGGAGGACGCCGGGGCGTTCTCGTCGAAGGCCCGCTGGTTTACGTAGCCGTAGGCGTCGGCAGACAGGGCGCTGTTGCAGCGACTGGCGTCGCATTCCTCATAGCGATCATGCTTTAGACCCATGATGTGGCCCAATTCATGGGCGAACACTCCTGTGTGGGCGCCGGAAAGGCCAAAGGCATTGCGGGCATGGTCTGTTGACTCAGTGAGCATCGTCACCGCTTGTCCGCCACCGCTTGCGCGGATCAACATGACGATGTCCGCCCAGACCCGGTCGCGGATGGCGTGGACTTCGTCCATATGGCCGTCCGACGGACCCTTGAGATGAACGATATCTGTCAGCAAACTGGTCTCCGTGTATGCCACCTCCTCCACTACCACCGGGTTAATGCGCTGGTCCACGCCGCTGTCCGTGTAGGCTCGATTGGTCTCCGCAACCATGAGATCGATCTTGGCCTTGATCTGGTCGTGCCCGTCCTGAGCTTCACGGGCTTGCGGCGTGTAGAAGACCGCCACGTCGATGACCGATTCTTCCGTCGGCGCACGGGTCAGCCCGCTGAAGGAGGAGATGGTCGCCGTCCAGTCCTGAAAGGCGGCGTCCTCGGGCGCGCACAGCTCGGTGTCGGTCAGATCCACCGTCGGCAGCGCCAGCAACTCCCTCAGGCCGTCCGGGAGCGGACCCATCAACGCGTAGTTGCGGTCGAGCAACAGAGATTCGAGGTGGGTCAGGTTCTCCAGCTCAGTCGGGAGCGTCCCGTTCAACCCGTTTTCTTGCAGTTCCAGCCTGGTGACGCGGCCGTCACCGTTGGTGGTCACGCCGTGCCACGTCGACAGCGCCATGTCGCTCGTCCAGTTGGTGTTGTCCGTCCAGTTTGCGCCGTCCGTGGAGTTGTAGAGCGCCTGAAGCGCCGCCGTGTCGGTCGCGACACTTCCTTCGTGGGCATGCGCGCCGGCCGCCAAGCACAGCAGGACCGCCGGCAACAGGGTGAGAAGGGTGAAGGGAGGATGAGCCCAACGGGGCAGCAGTGGAAGGCGGGCTTCAGACGGGACAGGAACCAACCGGGAGAGGTTGTATATGACAGCACGATGGAGCGTCATTATTGGGAGGGGGGCTTGGGACGGCCGCCCTCGGCCTCCGGCTTCAGCACCTGGCAGTCCAGAGGCGGCTCCTCGACTTGGCTGATGGCGTAGAGTCCATCGCCCGCCGACCGAATCCGGTAGGTGCCACCCAGCGTCCGCACCGTGCCCGCGACCGTCTCGCCGTTGACAACGAGCGTCAGCGTGCCCAGCGCTTTTCCAGCGAGCCGGCCCGATAGTGAATAGCCGCCCGAAAACGTCGGCGCCGTCCACTCCACGATCCCTGTGAACACGACGTCCTGGAACAGATTCAAGGTCAGGGTGGCATCCGGCGCGGGCGCCGCGTCAGGCTTGCCGCGACGCGGGGACACAGCTTTGGTGCGAACGGGCGGGCGGGGGAGCACGGAGGCGGCTGCCCGGGCGCGCCGGAGCCGCTCCAGGTCCATGGTCACCACCCGGCGGCGCAGCGTTGTGGCGTCGGTTGAGGCGGATGCGCGCGTCCGGGTTTGCGCCGCCGCCGGCTCGACCTCAGAAAAGAGGCCCTTGCCCTGCCCCTGGACCGTGTCGCCGAGCAGGAAGTAGACCTGATCTTCCGTCAGCCAGCCTTGGTGGGTATAGCTGGAGCCGCGGTATCCCGTCCGGGAGAGCATCGCCGGAACTGCCTTGTTCGTCACGTCGACGATCGTCAGCGTATCCACGTTGGAGTTGAAGCAGATCTCCTTTCCCTGGTGATCGAGGTCAGGGCCGTCGTAGTTCACACACTGTGCATCATCGATGATCGTGATCGACCGCTTGGCCGCCACCGGTAGCGGTTCGTCCGACTGCGCATGAACAAGGACTGGCGCCACCAACGACAAGAGCGCCGCCACGCTCAGCAACGCAGCCACTCTCAGCGGTTCCCGACTTTCGAACCCCACATGTCTCGATCCGCATCGCCCTCCCACGGAATAGCGTTCCATCAATAAGGACCCCGGTCCGGCGCGCTCGACAGGTTCGTCAGGTGCCCCGTCGGGCTCGACAAGAGGCTCATCACCACGATGGGCTGGTCGGACTCCACCCGCAGGCGCCACTTGCCCAGGCCGTCGCCAAGCGACCCATCGAATCCCTCGGCGCCGGCCTCCAGGTCGGCCGCCGCGATCGTGCGCGAGGCGCCTGACGGCACCGTCAGCGCCACGGTCGAGCCCGGCGATACGCCGGCATCGTCGATGCCGGTGATCGTTACCTGCGCGTCCTCTGCGCCCGGGTTCACCAGCCGCAGGCCGCTCACCTGGTTGGGGTTGCTGCCCGGGTTGAAGATCGCCACTTCGTAGGCTCCGTCGCGAACCGGCACGGTGTCGTGCATCGCCGTCAGAAAGCCGTCCGCGGTGCGGATGTAGGACAGCGCCTCGAAGTCGAGATCGCTGTCCAGCACCAGGCGCCAGTCGCCCTCGCCGGATCCGACCCCTGTCGGCAGCCCTTTGGCAGCGTTGCCGTCTTCCAGGTCGCCGGAGTTGAAGTGCACGGTCGCGCCGGCGTCCACCGAAAGCGTGATCGGGCCCAGCCGCATACCCGTATCGTCGACCGCCTCGATGGTCACCTCGCCGGCTTCGGCGTCATGGTTGATCACGCGCACGAAGCCCTCGCGCACCGGGTCCGCCGCCCGCGGCAACAGCGCCACCAGGGCAGGCCCCTTGACCGCCACCAGAAAGGTGTCGGAGGCCCGCTCGTCGCGCCGGTCGGCCACCGTCACGGTGATGGCGGTCACCCCCCTGGAGACGCCCCGGATCGTCAGCACGCCGTTGCGGTCCACCTCGACCGTCGCCACCGACGCGTCGGCCGATTCCGCGGTGTAGTCCAGTGCCCGCTGGTCGCGGTCGTAGAAGTTGAGCCGGATGTCCAGCTCCAGCACCTCGCCCGCATCCAGCGCCTGATCGTCGATCTCCCGCTCCACCACCGGCGGGCGATTCGCGGCACCGCCGCCGCTGCCGCCTCCGCCGGTACCGCCGCCGACGTCATTGTCCACAATCGTCCCGGTTGCCATGGCGTCCTTCAGCAGCGCCCAGTACGGGAAGTCTGCCGGCTCGGCCAGCGTCAGCGTAAACGTCTCGTCGTCTTCCACCGCGCTGTCGTCGATCGTCGACACCCTGACCGGCCCACTGTCCTCGTCGACCGGAATCGTCAGCGATCCGGATTGCGCCGCGTAGTCGTCGCCCGCCACCGCCGTACCGTCCGCCAGCGTCCAGGCCACCGTCAGCGCTTCCTCGACAGCGCCCGACAGCGTCACGTCGAAGACCACAATGCCCCCTTCCACCGCCGCCGCGTCCATCACCGACACCAGCGTCTCCACCGCGACCTCGTCGACGATGGCCGGAGCGGCGACGCCCGCTGTATCCCGGATCGGGTTCGTCCCCGGTGTGTAGCTCACTGTCACCCGCTCACCGTGCGCCACCGGCCGGTCGAGTGTCAGCCGTACCTCCGTGCCGTTCACTACCACCGCGATGACCGAGACCGGCTCGCCACGCGAGGCGGGGTATCGCTTGCCGCGCAATGCCCCGGGAGACAGCGCTCCACTGATCGGCGCGCCCTCGACAACGACCTCGAAGTCCTCCGGTGCCGGCACGGAACTTTCATCGAGCATTCGGTCGTATGTCAGAATAACTTCCTTGCCCTCGACAACCATCGTGTTGTCGAACGCCGGCGCCGCGTTGGCGTCCGTCGTGCCCGTGCCCGAGTCCGACCAGTCGCCGGTGCCCTCGTCGTTCGTCGCCCGCACCTGCACGTCGTAGGACGTGCCGTCCGCCAGACCCGTTATCGTCGCCGTGGTTCCCGTGATCGTCGTGTTCGTGACCTCCGTCCATCTCCCCTGCGGAGACGCCGTCCGGTGGCGGTAATCGTAGTCCGTGATCGCCGGGCCATCGTTGGCCGGCGCAACCCAGATCACGTCCAGGCTGTCGGTCGTACCCGCCTTCGCCGACACCGTCGGTGCTCCTGGCGCCGCCGGCGGCTCGTCCGTGTCCGTGACGGTGATGGTCAAGGTGGTACTGTCGTTCAAACCCTGCGGGTCGGTGGCGGTGACTGTTACCTCGTATGAACGCTTCGTCTCGTAGTCAAACGCCACGTTGGCCTGAATCGCTCCAACGGCGGCATCGGGGATGCTGAAGGACTCGGCGTCGGGGCCGCTCAGCGTGTACGCGAGCGTGTCGCCGTCCGAATCAAGCGCCAGTACCTTGGCGACCAAGGTTGAGATGTTGTTATTCTCAACCACGTTCCGGGTTTCGGTATCGGTCAGGAACGCCGGTGCCCGGCTAGCGCTGACCCTGAGTATCTTATCCTGACCACTACCGTTCGAGGTGGTCACGTACAGGGCGCCGTCAGGACCGAGCATGGGAGTCCGCAGCCGGCCGTAGGCCCCATCGAGTGCGGCGACGGCGATCTGACTCACAAAGTTGCCGTCCGCAGTGAACTCGAAGACATGCAGCAACTGGTCCTTGAGCGCCGCCACCGCCAGCCGCCCGTCCCACTCGCCCCAGTCTTCTCCCTCCAGGAAGATGCCGCCGCTGGTGGCCAACGTATGATTTCCCGACGACCATCTGGCCTCGACCGCACCGGGAAACTTCACCAGGTCGGTCATGGGCACGCCCTCGTTGTAGGACGGCACCGGATCCCAACCGTAGTTGCCGCCCGCGCTCAGCAGGTTGATCTCGTCGTCCACCGTCGGACCGTGCTCCACGGACCACATCTGGTTCGTGCCGGGCCGCCGCGCGAGGCCCTGCACGTTCCGGTGGCCGTAGGTGTAGATGCGCGAGCCGAACGGGTTGCCCGCGGCTGCGGCGCCGGTCGCGGCATCGACGCGCAGCACCTTGCCGCCGAGCGAGTTCAAATCCTGAGGGACAGTCCCGGCCGACGCGTCGCCGGTCGCGATCCACAGATACCCCTGCGGACCGAAACGCAAGCGGCAGCCGCTGTGCCGGCTGGCGGCGGGGATGTTGCCAACGAGCGGGTCATCGGCGCGGGTGGCCGCGGTGTAGGTCGCGTTTATCGTCCAGGCAATCACCTGCACTTCCGGCCCGCTATGGGCCTGACAGGTGTAGAACCGCCGGTTGGAGGCGAACGCGGGGTCGACGACGATGGCCATCAATCCGGCCTCTCCCGAGACGAGCAGGTCGTCGAAGTCGGCGCTGACGGACTGGACCGTCCCGTCGGTCAGCCGACTGCTCAGCCTGTCTCCCCGCTCGGTGAACAGCATCGTCCCGTCGGGCGCGAAGGCCACCCCCCACGGAACGCTCAGGCCGGAGACGAGCGGCACGACGGTCAGTTCCGGGCCGGACTCCCGCTCGCCGACCACATTGTCCGACACCACTGCGGCGCTCTTTCCGGTGCCCTGGCCGTCGGTGTAGCCCGCCGTGGCTCTCAGGTATTGCCCCAGGACGCTGTCCGTGGGCGTGTAGTCGGCCTGGGTCGCTCCGTCGATTCTGGTCCAGGCGGTCTTGTCCGAGGACTCCTCCCACTGCCAGGACACGGCGAGGAGATCCACGCCGTCCGGGTCGCTCAGCGTTGCCCTCACCACCGTCCACGCCCGGAGCTGAGTCGGAAGCAGCGACACGGACCCAGGCTCGTCGACGTTGGTGACCTCGATGGTCACCGTGACGGAGTCGTCGACCTTGTTGTCGGAGACGGCGTTCGTGTCCTTGCCGTCACTGACCGAGACGTCGACCTCGTACTCGTTGGCCATCTCGTAATCGAGAGCGGCCCTGGTCAGCAACTGTCCCGATGACCTGTTGATGCCGAACAGGTTCCCGTCCATGCCCGACAGGGCGTACTGCAAGGGATCGCCGTCGGCGTCGCCGGCCTCGACCGGTGAGCCGATGGGCTGGCCCTCTGCAGTGTGTTCGGCCACACGGCGGACCACCGGCGCTGAAGGAAACTCCGGATTGGTGTTGGGCACGGCGCCTACGGCGTCGGACGTCACGCTCTGCGCCGTCTTGCCCGGACCGTGGGTGTTGGTATAGGTAGCCGTGGCCCGCAGATACTTCCCAATATCGTCCGTGCCGGGCGTATACGACGCCGACCGGGCCCCGTCGATGTCCTCCCAGCCGGTGGCGCCGTCGTCTGAGCGCTCCCATTGCCAGGTCGTGCCGGTGACGCCCCCGTCGGGGTCGGACAGACTGGCCTGGACCGGGCTGCCGACACGGGGCTGGGTCAAGGGAAGGCTCACCGTCCCCTCGTGCTCGACGTCGGTGACTTCGATCGTCAACGTGACCGTGTCGCTCGTGTTCTGCGCGTCGGTGGCGGTGACCGTGACTTCGTATTCCCGCCGGGTCTCGTAGTCGAGTCGCGTTGTGGACCGGACTCGCAGCTCGCCGATGCTCTCGTCCAGGATGTAGAACGACTCCGCGTCGGTGCCGCCCAGCGTGTACGTGAGTTCGTCGTGGTTGTAGTCGGCCGCCTCGACCGTGGCGATGACCACGTCGCCGCCGGTGTTCTCGGTCACCTGCCGGGTGTCGGCGTCGTTCGGGAACTCAGGCGCCTGCTGAGGGGTGACCCTCAGGATCTCATCCCTCCAACCCCTCGTGGAAGTGGAGAGATACAAGGCATTGTCGGGACCGATCATCGGAGTCCGCAGTCGGTGGTCACGGTCACCGAAGTGGTCGAGTTCCTCCGGAACGACGTGGCTCGCGAAGGTCCCGTCTTCGGTGAACTCGAAGATGCGCAATGATCGGCCCTTGAGCGTGGCCACGGCCAGCCGGCCCTCCCAGAGGCCCCACTGCTCGCCTTCGAGGAAGATGCCTCCGCTCGTGGCCAGGGTCGGGTTGCCCGACGACCACCTGGCCTCGACCGCACCGGGAAACTTCACCAGGTCGGTCATGGGGGCGGTGTCGTCGTAGCCGGAGGTCGGGTCGCCGTTCTCGTCGGTGGGCACTGGATCCCAGCCATAGTTGGCGCCCGCGCGCAGCAGGTTGATCTCGTCGTCCACCGTCGGCCCGTGCTCCACGGCCCACATCTGCCTCGTACCGGGCCTCAGGGCCAGACCCTGCGGGTTGCGGTGACCGTACGAGTAGACCACTGACCCCGCGAACGGGTTGTCCGCGGGCGCGGCGCCCGTCAAGGGGTCCACCCGCAGTATCTTTCCGCCGAGCGAGTCCAGGTCCTGCGGGACGGTCCCGATAACCTCGGTGTCGCCGGTGGAGATCCACAGATTGCCATCGGGGCCGAAGCGCAGGCGGCAGCCGTTGTGGTTGTCCTCGCGCGGGATGTTCCCGACAAGGGGATCATGGGCCCGGGTGGCCGTGGTGTAGGTCGCGTCTATCGTCCAGGCGACCACCTGTATCACCTTGCCGGTACGCTGCTGGCAGATGTAGATCCGCCGGTTGTCGACGAAGTCGGGATCGACTTCCAGCCCCATCACGCCACCGTTTTCGTCGGTATCCAGGTCGCTGAAGTCGGCGGACACGGTCTGGAGCGTGCCATCGGGGCGCAGGCTGCTCAGCCCTTGGGGCGGGTCGGGAAGTGGGTCTTGCTGCCGATGGCCATCCCGTTCGGTGAACAGCATCGTCCCGTCGGGAGTGAAGGCGATCCCCCAGGGAAATCTCAAGCCGGACACCAGCGTCTTGACCGAAAGCTCGGGGCCGGACTCCCGCTCGCCGACCACGGCGTTCGACTCCGTCCGTGAAGACTTGTTGGAACCTTCGCCGTCCCGGTAGCGTGTTGCCGTGGCCCGCAAGTACTTGCCCCGTCTCGCTTCCGTCGGCAGGTAATCGGCCCGGGTCGCCCCGTCGATGTTGGTCCAGGTGGTCTTGTCCGAGGACTCGGCCCACCACCAGGACACGGCGCGGACATCGCCATCCGGATCGGTGAGGGTGGCCCGGACCACCGTCCGCACCCGGAGTTGCGCCGGGAACAGCGACACGGCGCCGGCCTCATCCACGTTCTGGACGGTCACGACCACGTCTTCCGTATCCGTGTGGGTGCCGTCGCTGACCTGCACGGTGACTTCATAGGTCCGGTCGCCGTCGGCGTCGTCTGGAATTTCGTAGTCCTTGGCCGTACTGAAAGCCAGGGCGCCAGCGGTACTCAGCGTGAAGTGGTCCGCGTCCGCGCCGCCGTTCGTGCCGGAGGGAATGGTCCAGGTCAGTTGGTCGCTCGGCGTGTCGTCCGTCGCGGTGAGGGTCGCCACCGCCGTCTCGTTTTCCGGCACGAGAATCGGTGAGGTCGTCGTGATCACCGGCGCCGTCGTATCCCGCGTGTTGTTCTCCACCGCACTCCCGTCAACTCGAACTCCGGTGACCGTCCGCGCCCGATCGCCCCCGGACACCGTGAAGTCCCCAGCCTCGGCAATCGACCGTGCGTCGAGCGGCTCGTCGTAGGTCAGTGTCAGCGTCGTTTCGTGCGCCACCGCCTGGGGCGTGAAGGTCAGGGTTGCGATCAGTTCGTCCGACTGCGCATGAACAAGGACTGGCGCCACCAACGACAAGAGCGCCGCCACGCCCAGCAACGCAGTCACTCTCAGCGGTTCCTGACTTTCGAACCCCGCATGTCTCGATCCGCATCGCCCTCCCACGGAATAGCGTTCCATCAATAAGGACCCCGGTCCGGCGCGCTCGACAGGTTCGTCAGGTGCCCCGTCGGGCTCGACAAGAGGCTCATCACCACGATGGGCTGGTCGGACTCCACCCGCAGGCGCCACTTGCCCAGGCCGTCGCCAAGCGACCCATTAAATCCCTCGGCGCCGGCCTCCAGGTCGGCCGCCGCGATCGTGCGCGAGGCGCCTGACGGCACCGTCAGCGCCACGGTCGAGCCCGGCGATACGCCGGCATCGTCGATGCCGGTGATCGTTACCTGCGCGTCCTCTGCGCCCAGGTTCACCAGCCGCAGGCGGCTCACCTGATTTTCGTTGCTGCCCGGGTTGAAGATCGCCACTTCGTAGGCTCCGTCGCGAACCGGCACGGTGTCGTGCATCGCCGTCAGAAAGCCGTCCGCGGTGCGGATGTAGGACAGCGCCTCGAAGTCGAGATCGCTGTCCAGCACCAGGCGCCAGTCCCCCTCGCCGGATCCGACCCCTGTCGGCAGCCCTTTGGCAGCGTTGCCGTCTTCCAGGTCGCCGGAGTTGAAATGCGCCGTCGCGCCGGCGTCCACCGAAAGCGTGATCGGGCCCCGCCGCACGCCCGTATCGTCGACCGCCTCGATGGTCACCTCGCCGGCCTCGGCGTCATGATTGATCACGCGCACGAAGCCCTCGCGCACCGGGTCCGAGGCCCGCGGCAACAGCGCCACCAGGGCAGGCCCCTTGACCGCCACCAAAAAGGTGTCGGAGGCCCGCTCGTCGCGCCGGTCGGCCACCGTCACGGTGATGGCGGTCACCCCCCTGGAGACGCCCCGGATCGTCAGCACGCCGTTGCGGTCCACCTCGACCGTCGCCACCGACGGGTCGGCCGACGCCACAGAATAGTCCAGCGCCCGCTGGTCGCGGTCGTAGAAGTTGAGCCGGATGTCCAGCTCCAGCACCTCGCCCGCATCCAGCGCCTGATCGTCGATCTCCCGCTCCACCGCCGGCGGGCGATTCGCGGCACCGCCGCCGCTGCCGCCGCCGGTACCGCCGCCATCGTTTTCCGTCACCGTTACCCGCACTTCACCGACGATCCCGTCGTAGCCCCCACCCGACGCCCGGTGGGTCAGCGTCACCGCCGGGTCCGTCGAGGTGTCGTCGTCCTCGGCGGCCCCGACGGTAACCGTTTGCGATTCGTCCCAATCCCCCCGAGCGAACGCCAGCCGGGTCGGGTCCAGGTTCAGGTCCCCGGATACGCCCGTGACCCGCACCGTCACGGCGGCGGTGGGGGCGGTCGCCAACGCCACCGTGTACGTGGCCGTCTGTCCCTCGGGCACCCGGAGCGCGGACTCGCTGAACACCAGCCCCGGGTCGTTCTCCCGGATCGACACCACCAACTGCGCGCGCAACCCTTCATACTCCGCGGCCCCGGATGCCCGGTGCGTCAGCGTCACCGCCGCATCCGGCACGCTGTCGGCGTCGTCCGCCGCCGTCACCGTCACCTCCCGCCGGTCGCTCCAGTCGGCCCCGGTAAACACGAGACTGGTCTTGTCGAGGCTCAGGTCTCCCGCCGCGCCCGTGATCGTCACCGTGACGTCCGCCGTCGGCCGTGTCTGCAGTGTCACCGCGTAGCTGGCGAACCCGGCTTCCACCACGGTCAACGCCTGCGGCATCAACAGCACCGCCGGACTGTCGTCGTCCGCCAGCGCGATCCGCGCGCCCGTCGCGGGTTCGATGCGCAGTTCCGCCACCGTCGTCGAGCCCGTCACCGACAACGTCCTGGCGCCGTCCGCCGAGTCGTTGTCGAGCGGTTCAAGTCGGAACGTTGCAGTCCCGACCGTCTCACCCGGCAAAACCGTCAGCGTTCGCTCCGGCACGCGCTCGTAGTCCGTGCCCGGCACCGCCGTGTCGCCCGCCGCACCCACCGTCAGCCGCACCTGCGTGTTCTCGGCTCGCGCCCCGGCGTTCAACGACGCGGTCACCGTCACGTCCTCGGGCGTGTCCTCGGCGACCGATTCCGGATTCACCGAGAGCGTCACCACGCGAGATGCCGTGTCGTTGTCGGAAAGCATCAGGGTGGTCGACCCCACCGTCAGGCCGCTCACCCGGCCCGTAACCGAGATCGTTTCCACGCCTTCGGCAATCGCATCGTTCTCGGGACTCAGCGTGAACATTGTCCGTCCGGTGGTCTCGTGCGCCGGGACCGTGATGGCCAGTGTCGACACGTGAGCGTAGTCCGATCCTTCCGTCGCGGCATCGGCGGCCGCGCCCACCGTCACGGTCACCACCGTAGCCGTCGCGCGCGCCCCGGCATCGAGCGACCCCATTACCGCCACCTCCGTCGGCGCCGCCGCTTCCGATACCGTCGACGGGTTCAGTGACAGGTCCAGCCGGGTCGAAACCGTATCGTCATCCGCGATGGCGAGTTCCGCGGGCGTGACCGTCAGCCCCGCGACGTTGCCGCGCACGGATATCGTCTCCGTGCCTTCGGCGGTCCCGTCGTTCATCGGCCGCAACGCGAACGACACGGCCCCGTCCGTACGATTCGCCGGGATCGCCAGTTCCAGTTCGGGGACTTCGGCGTAGTCCGTGCCCTCCGACGCCGAGTCGGCCCCCGATCCAACGGTCACCGTCAGGACCGTCTCCGTTGGCCGCGCGCCGCCGTCCAGCGTCCCCGTCACCCGCACCGTGCGGCTGCCCGCACTCTCGCGGACCTCGAGCGGGTCCAGCGTCAGCGTCACTTGCGTCGACTCCACATCGTCGTCGTTCAGGGTCAGATCGGCCGCGCGCACGGCGAGTCCCGAGACGTTGCCGTCAACGGTGATGGTCTTCGCGCCTTCGACGGTATCGTTGTTCTCCGGCTCCAGCTCGAACGTCGTCTCCGCCGTCGTCTCTCCTTTGTCGATCGTCAGCGACAGGTCCGGCACCGTCGCGTAGTCCGTGCCCTCGACCGCCGAGTCGCCGGCAGACCCGACGGTCACCGACAGCGCCGTGTCCTCTGCACGCGCTCCCCCGTCCAGGGCCGCCGCCACGCGCACCGTGGCCGCACCGGCGTCCTCGCGGACCTGGGCCGGGTTCACCGACAGGTCCACCCGCGTCGATCCGAGATCGTCGTCGGCGATGGTGACGGTGCGCCGGGCGAACGCCACCCCGTCCCGGCTCGCGGCCAGCACCACCGTCTCGGCGTCGTCGTCGAACGGGTCGTCCTTTGCCCGCACCGCCGTGGTCACGCTCGAGGCCTCGTCCCCCACCCCGGCCGGCAGGGTCAGCGACGTGGCGTCGAGCGTGTAATCGGAGCCCTCGGTCGCCGTGCCGGACCGCTCCAACTCGATGGTCTGCGCCGTCGGATACGTCGACCCGCCACCGGAACTCACCGTCACCGTCGACGTGCCGCCGGCCTCGGCGATCCTGCCCGGACTTGCATCGAGCGTCAGCGCCGGCTCGGCGTCGTCTTCGTCGATCTTGACCGTGATGTCCTGGCTCGACACCGACAGGCGCCTGCTCTTTCGGGAAAGCCTCAGCCCGAACACCTCGACCCGCTCGTGAACCCGGTCGTCGAAGATGTCCACCGACACCGACTTCTCCGCCCGCGCGCAGTCGCAGGCGCCGTCGTCCGAGAAATCGCCCGGGGCGAACGACAGGTCCCGGTCGAACGCCCCGAAATCGCCGAACGTTCCGCTGCGCCGCTCGGTGGCGTAGTCCTCGTCCATACCCCGGCCGCCGGCGTTCTCCCGCGCCTCCAGCGTCACCACCACCGGGTCCACGATGTCCGCGACCCGTGCCCCCCGGGGGGTCTGCAGGCGCAACCTCAGGCGCAGCGCACTCGCGGCCTCGCGCACGGTGTAGGTGTCCGTGTCCGACTCCGTCGTCCCGGCGCCCGCCGCAAGTTCCGGCGTGAAGGTGAAGTCCGTATCCCGGATCGCGACCGTCGTCTCCGCGACGCCGCCGGCGGCGATTCGTTCGGGCAACGGCGCGCCGAAGCGCAACACCACGCGCTCGCCCGGGTCCACGACGCTGTCGTTCGACGCGCGCACCCGCAGGGAGCTGTCCGTCTCGCCAGCCTCGAACGTCACGCTCGTCGGGGAGACGGAGTAGTCGACGGCCTCCGCGCCATCGAGCCCCTCGATCTCGATCGGTATCGTCACCCGGCGCTCGGGCGCGGCGCTCAGCGTCACCGGCAGGCCGACCTGGCCGCCCTCGGCGACCCGGAAGTCCGCCAGGCGGAAGGTCACCGTCAGCTCCGGCCAGTCGTCGTCCTCGATGGTCACGACCTGCCGCGACCCGAACGCCACGCCGCCGCGGGAACCCGTGATCTCGATGGTCTCGTCGTCGTCGTCGAGATCGTCGTCCCGCCCGGTCAAGGTGGCGCTCACCATGGACGCGCCCGTTCCCACCCCGGCCGACAGCGCCAGGGTCTTGCCGCTGATCGTGTAGTCGGAGGACTCCGTTGCCGTGCCGGCCAGCGACAGGCGGACCGTCTGCGCGGTCGCGTAAGTCGAGCCCGAGCCGGTGCCCACCGTCACCGTCGCCGTGCCGCCGTCCTCGTCGATCGTCGAAGCGTTCACCGACAGTACGAGCGACGGCGCCGTGTCGTCGTCGGTGATCCCCACGGAGACGCCGCCCGACGGGGTCACGATCAGCCCACTCACGGTCGTCGCCCCGCGCACCGTCAGGCTCTCGGCCGGTTCGTTGATCCGGTCGTTCATCGGCGTCAGCGTGAAACGCACCGTGCCGCTCGCGGCATAGGCCGGGATCGTCAGCGTCAGGGCATCGACCGCCGCGTAGTCCGTGCCCTCCGTCGCCGTGTCGCCGGCCGCGCCCACCTCGACCGTCACCGTCGTCGCGGCCGGCCGCCCCGCGCGGTTCAGCATGCCGGTCACTGCGACCGTCTTCGCGCCACCCTCCTCGGCGACGCTTGCGGTGTCGAGCGACAGGACCACCTCCGTCGACAGCGTCGTGGGCGGCGTCTCGTTGGTCACCCCCCGGTCCGCGATCGACGCGGCCGGGTTGCCCACGGCGTCCACGATGGGTTCCCGGGACGGCGGGTCGTAATCCACTTCGATGCCCGTCTCGCCGTTCAGCACCGGCACGCTCAACGTCAACTGCACGGTCGTGCCGGTCACCGACACGCCGGTCACCGCCCGGGTCGTCGCGCCCGTCACGGTGAATGCCGATGGCGCAGTGTTCGTGGCGGCGAGCGTCTCGTCGAAGGTCAGCGTCAGGGTCGCGCCGTTCACCGTGGCGCCGTTCGCCGCGGCCAGCGCCGGCGCGCGGGTGTCGACCGCGAAGGTCTCGCTGTCCGCCGCGCTGGGGTTGGCCGCGCTGTCCTCGGCCGCCCCGGCGGGGACCGTCACGGTGACCTCGCCCTCGAAGTCCGCATCGGGAGTCACCCTCAACCGGTAGATTGCGCCGGAACCGGAAAAGTTCGAGCCGGTGCCGTTGGCCACCTCGACCTCGCTCCCGGTCAGGCCCGTGACCGGCTTCGAGAAGGTGATCGTCACCGTGAAAGCGCTCCTTGCCGGGTGGATGGCGTCGCTCGCGATGGACGTGATCGCCGGGGGCAGCGTGTCCGCGGTTGGGACCGTGACCTCCACGGCCGCGCTGCGCACCGCCTCGCCGGCACGGATGCCCGCGGCAACCTGGTAACTGTGCGTTTCGCCGTAGGAGGCACTGTCGTCCACATGGGTCAGCGCCTCCAGCCCGCTCGCGATCGCCTCCACATCGGTGCCGTCGTACCGGATGACCGTGTACACAACCGTCGGTTCCGGGGTCCAGTCGCTCGCGTCCACCGCCGTCCAGGTCAGCACCGGCTGCCCGGATTCGGTCGAGACGCTCAACGTCGGACCGGCCCGCAACTGGTAGCCGAACTCCTGCCAGCTCGCCGCTCCGATCCCGTCGAAGTTCGCTTTCAGCGCTGGATACCGGCTGTCTGTACCGAAGTCCCAAAGGTCGTTCGCGGCGCCGTCGCCGTCCGCATCGACGTTCCAGGACACATAGATTCCGGCGTAGTCGGTGGGCGCCTGCAATTGCGCGGTTGTTCGGCCTTCGACCCCGGTGACTCGGCGCGAGGTCGTGGTGTCCCAGTAGCTGACGCTGACGGCGCCAGGGGAACCGTTTGACTCGTTGCTACCGACCAGGCCGCCGGCATCGGCTTCGCCGGCCACCGGCCCCGTGGCGTAGCTGGCGGTAACCGTGCCGCCGTTGCTGCCGACCAGGCCGCCGACACCGTCCCCGCCCGCGACCCGGCCCGTGGCGTAGCTGGCTGTGACGGACGCGCGATTCACGCCGATCAGTCCGCCGACGTCGTCGCCGCCCGCCACCTCGACCGCGGCGTAGCTGGCGACGACCGGGCCGCGGTTCTCGCCCACCAGGCCGCCTATCGCCTCGTCCGTACCGGACACCGTGCCGGTCACGTAGCTGCCGATGACTGAACCACCGTTGAATCCGGCCAGCCCGCCGACCACATCGGTGCCCGAGACCGACACGCCGATCAAACCGACGTGCCGGATAACGCTCGACGGCTCGGTGGAGCCGAACAACCCCAGGGCGAAGGAACTATCGGCGAACAGATTGGAGAGGGTGTGCCCGTTGCCCTCGAAGACCGCCAAAAAGGGAGCGGCGTAGTCGCCAATGCCGAACCACCCCCTGCCGCGATTCCAATACGCATCGTCCTTGTCGGCCAAGCCGCTGCCGTTGGTGTCGAAGTCCAGGTCGGCCCCGAGCTCATAGCCCACGCAGCCCGTCAGTCCACCGCAGCCCTGCCGACTGCCGACGCCGAAAAACGCCGTTCCGTAACGGCCAAACGGATCTCGTCCCGGGTCGCCGTCCCCGTCGAGGTCCTCGCGAACGGCATTGAGCTGCCGGAGCGTGCTGATCTCGATCAGCCCGTCGTCGTCCGTGTCGTAGTCGATCGCGCTCGACGGCAGCACGGTCACCGTGAACGTCTGCGTCGTGCTTGCGGTCGACCCGCCCGCGTCGGTGGCCGTCACCGTGATCGTCGCCGTGCCGGCCGCCACCGGCGTGATCGTCACCCGCGTGCCCGACACGCTCACCCTGGCCACGCCCGTGGCGGACGAGGCGGCCGTGACGGTCAGCGTGTCGTCCTCCGGGTCCTGGAACGCCTCCGCTGCCTCGACCCCCGCCGCGTCTCCCAGGTGCAGCCACCGGTCCGGCAGGGTCGCTACCGGAACCGGCGGCGAGTTGCCGGGCGTGTTCACGACCAGCACGCCGCGCACCGCTTCGCCTGCGTCGACCACGGCCGCCACCCGGTAGGTGTAGGTGGCGCCGGACCGCGCCGTCGAATCGGTATACCGACGTTCCCCGAGACGCTCCGCCAGGGTCTCGACGGTGGACCCGTCGGCGCGGGTGACGGTGTAGGTGACATGCGGCGGCGGGGTCCATTGACTCACGTCGGCGGCGGTCCAGGTCAGCTCCACCTGCGCCTGCCCGGCCGTCGTCTCCGTCGTGGTCGCCGCCAACGTGGGGCCGGCCCGCAACTGGTAGCCGAACTCCTGCCACGTCGCCGCCCCCTGCCCATCGAAATTCACCTTCAGCGCGGGGTACTGGCTGCCGGTGCCGAAGTCCCAGGGTTCGTCGTTCGCGCCGTTGCCGTCCAGGTCCACGTTCCACTGCGAATAGATGCCGCTGTACCCGGTCGGCGCCTGCAACTGCGCCGCTGTGCGCGCGCCCGTCCCGGTCCCGTGGCCCGAGGTGTCGCTGTCCGAGTAGCTGGCGGTGACGACGGGGCTGCCGTCGAAGCATCCGTCCGACCCGATCAACCCGCCGACCCCATCACCGCCCGACACGATTCCCGTGGCGTAGCTGGCCACGACCGAGCCGTCATAATGGCACCCAATCAACCCGCCGATCTCATTGCCGCCCGAGACCCGGCCGGTCGCATAGCTGGCGCTGATCGTGCCCCCGTTGACGCCGACCAGGCCGCCGACCTGCTCGTCCGTCCCTGTCACGCGCGCGGTGGAATAGCTGGCCGTGATCGTCCCGACGAACGAGTGGCCGGGCGGAGTGCCATATGACTGACCGACCAGCCCGCCGACCCGTCTCTCTCCCGACACGCGGCCCGTCACGTAGCTGGCGTGGACCTCACCAAGGTTGTTGGCGACCAGCCCACCGACAAACGACGTGCCCGACACATCGACATCGATCAGCCCCACCCGGCGGATGACGCCCCGGTTCCCTCCGAACAAGCCTCCGCCGTATTCGCGGCTGAACAGGTTCCTTATGGTGCGGCCGTTGCCCTCGAAAGTCGCGTAAAAGGGAAAACCTACCCTGCCGATCGGCTGCCACCCGCTCCCGCGCCAGTAAAGGTCACCCGCGTCCACGCTCCCGTCGCCGTTGGTGTCGAAGTCCAGGTCCGCCTCCAGCTCGTAACCCGTGCATCCACCGCCGGACGGGCACCCCATTCCGGGGGCGGCGACGGGAAACGCCGCCGCATAGGCCGCCGTGTCCGACTGGATCGGGACACCGTCCCCGTCCAGGTCATGGCGCACGGCATCCAACTGCGCCAGGGTCACGATATCGATCAGCCCGTCGTTGTCGGCGTCGTAGTCGAAGCCGGTCCCTGTCCACACCAGGACCTGCAACCGCTGCGTGACGCTCCTGTTCGAGCCCCCGGATTCGGTCGCCGTCACCGTAATCGTCGCGCGGCCCGGAGCGACCGGCGTCACCGTCACCCGGGAGCCCGACACGCTCACCCTCGCCACGGCCGCGTCCGACGAGGACGCCGCATAGGTCAACGCGTCGTCCAGATCCGAGAACCATTCCGCCACGTCCACGACCTCCGGGGCGCCCACCTGGAGCGTGCGATCGGGCAGCGTGCCCACCACACGGGGCGGCTGGTTGGCCACGCCCGCGACGAACTCCACCAGCGTGCTGCGCGCCGCGGCGCCGCCATCCACCAAGACGGCCACCTGGTAGGTGTAGGCAGCGCCGGCCGTCACGGCCGAGTCGGTGTACTTAAGCCCCGCGAGGTTCCGCGCACGCATCTCCAGCGTGGCGCCGTCGTCGCGGAGCACGGCATAGGCGACCGCCGGCGCCGGACTCCAGGGGCTCGTATCCACGGCGGTCCACGCCAGCACCACCGGCTGTCCCACACTCGTCGATACGGTCAGCGCCGGACCGGCCCGCAACTGGTAGCCGAACTCCTGCCACCTCGCCTCCCCATTGCCGTCCAGATCCACGGCCAGCGCCGGGTACTGGGCGCTCGTGCCGAAATCCCAGGGATGGTCGGCTTCGGTGTCGCCGTCCAGATCCAGGTTCCAGGTCCGATAGATCCCGGCGTAATCCGTGGGCGCCTGCAGCGCCGTCGTGGTTCTACCGCCCGGCCCGATCGAATGTCCGGAGGTGCGGATGTCCCAGTAGCTCCCCGAGAGCCTCTCCGACTCCGTTCGATCGTCCCGGCCGACCAGTCCCCCGACTTTCTCATCCCCCCACACGAGGCCCGTCGCGTAGCTGGCCGTGATCGTGCTCTGTCCGGTGCCCCAGCCGACCAGCCCGCCGACGTTTTCGCCCCCCTCGACATGGCCGGTCGCAACGCTGGCCGCGACGGGGCCGTCGCTGCGCCCAACCAGTCCGCCGACATTCTCGGTTCCCTCAACGTGGCCGGTCGCATAGCTGGCCATGATCTCGCTCGTATTGACGCTGAGCCCGACCAGCCCGCCCACTCCCTCGCGTCCCGACACGTGCGCGGTGGAATAGCTGCCCGTGACGGCGGAATACGACTCGTCGTTGTAGAAGAAGACGCCGCTGCGCCCAACCAGCCCGCCGACATAGCCTTCCCCCGAGACGCTGCCCGTCACGAAACTGTCGCGGACCTCTCCGTCACTGCTGTAGCCGACCAGCCCGCCCACATGCGCAACGCCCGTCACGTCGACGTCGAGCAGTCCGACGCCGCGGACGACACCGTCGCGGACCAGGCCGAACAGCCCTACGGGATAGAAGCCGCCGCCGGAATCGACGAACTCGATGAACAGGTTGCCGAGGGTATGCCCGTTGCCGTCGAAAGTCGCCGTGAACGCATTGCCGGACTCGCCAACGGGCGTCCAGCCGGCGCCGCCGTTCCAGTGGTCGTCGCCCGCATCGACGTCTCCATCGCCGTCGGTGTCGAAATCCAGGTCCGCCGTCAGCTCGTAGCCGCTACATCCGAGGGGGCATCCCATGTCCCAACGGCCCTCGGCGAACACCGCGTAGTACCGGCTCTCGTTGGCCGCCAAGTCCACCGAACCGTCGCCGTCGAGGTCGTAACGCATGACGTCGAGCTGCGCCAGGCTGCCGACGTCGATGAGTCCGTCGTCATCCGCATCGTAGTCGCGGTTGCCCACCTGCACCGCGACCTCGACGGTCAACACGGCGCTCAGGCCCTCGGGATCGGTCGCGACCACCGTCACTGCCATGCCGCCGGGAGCGAGCGGGGTCAGCGTGAACGTCGTCCCCGTCAGGCGGGAGAGCGACAGCCGCTCGTTGTCGCTCGACCACACCGTGTAGGTCAACGGGTCGCCGTCGGGGTCGGAAAAGACACCCGCCAGACCCATCGTCACGGCATCGCCACCCGGCGCCAGCGCCGGAACGGCCGGCACGTTCACCACGGTCGGCGCCCGGTTGCGGTTTGCCACGGCGACGTCCACCGCATCGACCGCGCCGGGCGCCATCACGATGCCGGCGCCGGAGTCTCTGTCGACGCCCATCGCCTCGATGTCGAGCGCCGTCCCCGCCATCGCCGTGAAGAGGTCGCCGGGCGTGACGTTCGCCGGTCCGCCGGCCGCTTCCAGCATCAACGCCGCAATCGCCGCCGCGTGCGGCGCCGCCGCTGAGGTGCCGGAGAACGTCGAAAAGCCGGGCGTCGAGGTCGAGACGCCGTCGGCCGCGGTCAGGTCGGGTTTCTGCAACACGCGCCCGCCGGTGGAGGAGAAGTTCCCGGGCGTGATCGGCGTGCCGTCGGCCTCGAAGAAGATCCGCCGCGGACCGTCCGAGCTGAACGTCTCGACCGACTCCGTGCCGTTGAAGACGCCGCCCGCTCCGCCCGCATCCGCGACATCGACGGCGGCCACCCCGATGGCATCCTGTGAGGCCGAATGGCCGAAGGTGTGGCCGGCCGTGGTGATCGCCAACGCTCCTCGCCCGTAGCTGAGACGCAGGTAGCGGTCCGCCGCATCGGCGTTCTTGACGATGACGAGGCGGGCGCCCCGGCGGTCGGGGGAGCACGGGCTCAGGATGTGCTCGATGGGATCCTGCGACCCGTCCTGGTTAGCCGTCGAATAGGCAAGGACGATGTTGCGCGCATCGATCAGGAACAGGTCGTAATCGTTGGCCGACCCACCGGCCGGATCGGACCATTGCAGGACGATGGCGCGGGTGCTGTCCAGCGTGATCTCGTTGCCGGTCACGCCGCCGCCGAAGTCGTGGTACACGGCGCCGACGCCGGCGCCGCTCAGGTCCAGCGCCGGTCCCGCGGCAAAGTCGCCCTCCCACACGCTGGCCGTGCCGTCGTTCTTGTTGCCGCCGTTGCCGGCCGACGAGAAGTAGTGACAGCCGTTGGCGGTCACCGTGCCGACCGCCTGGGCAATGATGTCGTCCTGGAACGGCGACAACCCCCTGTACGTGACGTCGTCGACGATGATGTCGGCGCCGGCCGCGCAAAGATCCTCGATGTTCTGCGCCATCTGCGCCGGCCCGCCAATGCCGTTGGCGAAGAACAGGTCGGCGCCCGGCGCCAGATCGTGGACGATCTCGAGCATGGCCGTCCCCTCGCTTCCCTTGCTCCTGCCGCCGCAGGCCAAGGGCAATGAGCCGCCCTCCTGCCCGGGCAGGACCGTGACCCGCGCCGGCACATCGCCCGTCGCCTGCTGGTCGGCGAGCGTCTCGACGCCGTCCGAGATCACGCCGACGACGACGCCTGCGCCGTCCACACCGTACGTGCTGCGCGCCACGTCCGCCTGGTGGGCGACATCGCCCTCGGTGGTATCGACCTTGCCGCTCCGCACAACATCCAGCGCATCCGCTCCGACGAGGGACAGTCGCCCCGGCAACTGGCCGTGCGTTACCGGCATGTCGGCGGTCCGGATTGCCTGAACCGCGTCAAGCTCGGCGAGCGACTCCACGCCGGCGAGCGGCAGCTCCGCGCGGACGGACCGGTAGCGCGGCACGCTGTTGACGACCGTGCCGCCCAGTTCGCGGATGCGCGCAAGCACCTCGGCCGTCACGTCCGCCCGGATGTCCACCAGCACGCGCTCATCGGTGGCGCCCGTCGCTTGCCGACCGCCAGGTTCGGCTGTCGCTTTCGGTTCCCGGACCTGTGCCCTGCGCGCATCCAGGAGTTGCGAACTCACCTTCCGCTGAGCGGGGGTGCGCTGCGCTTTTCTCGCGAGAATGTCGCCAATGCTCTCTTTCCCGGTCGTCCGCGGTTCCCGGGCCGCCCGCGACGTCCGGCTCACGGCATCCGGTTGCTGCGCATACCAGTCGGACACGAAGCTGGCGGCGGCGTTGCCCACCCCGTCGCGAATCGATTCCGCGGACGCAGGCACCGGCTCCAGATAGCTCACCGAGACAAACGCCTCCGTGTCCGGGACCGCCGGGCTCAGTGCCAGCCGGACCGACGCCCCTTCCACGGAGACCGATGTCACCGCATAGGCGGCCTCCTGGCCGACGACGGAGAACGCGCCAATGGCGGGGATCGAGTGTTCGTCCAGGGGCTCGTCAAAAGCCATCGAAACCGCATTGCCCGCCACGGCGACCGCCCGCGTGGCAACCGGGGTCGGCCGCTCGCCGTCAACGCGCTGACCGGGCCGATCCGGCAATCCGGGCAGTTTCAACACCGCCGGGTTGTTGTGGACATCCGTGATCGCCGCGTCGTTCAGCGCCAGACCATCGACCGCGACCGCGATGCCGTCCGCGTCCGTATCGCCGTCCTTGATGCGGTACAGGAACACCAGGTCCCCCGTGTTGGGCCCGTGCGAGTAGATCGCCTGGCGCTCGCGCCCGCCGATCGTCAAGGCAAGCGATGGCGAACCCGCGGTTTCATCCACCCTCACGGATCGGTCGAAGGCGACCCTGACCGAGACGGTCTCGCCGATCCGGTAGGCGCCCCGGCCGTCCTGGGGGCTGGATTCGATCGAGACCGCAACGACCACGGGCGGCGAAGCGTCGAGCAGTGCATCGGCACGCCCGTTGGCGATGCTGCCCATCCAGAGAACGGGGACCACCGGGAGAAACCGTAACGCGGCCGTCCAGCGGTTCAGCACACGCCCGGGCGGCGCGCTGCGCGCCGAACGCCTGACGAGAGAAGCAACCGAATCGGCGCCATGACCTCGAACGACCCGCGATCTCCGCCAGGACACGGCCCGCAAACCGCGGCCTTGACCGGTACTTGAGAGACTCAATTCAAGTCGCTTCGCCATCGGCACGATGTTTCAAGGCAACCTCATCAGCCCCGACCAAAACGCTCGAGCGGTCAGGTTCTCCGTCGATGCGGATGGACCACGCCAACTCGTGCTCACCGGAAAGGATCCGGTGATCGCGTTCTTCGTCTTCGCGCGCCATCCGCGTGCCGCAACGGGTTTCGGTCACGCAGTGGCGATGCGCCGAACCCTCGCCACTGCCCCCTTACGGCCACGCTTGCCGCGGTGGCATTGCATGACGCCGTACGATCCGCTCCGTATGAACCCGGCGCGGCGCGAAATCCTGTTCAGCACCGATCGTGCGTCGCGTCGCCATTCGCACCCCTCCAGTTCAACCGACTCCTTTTGCG
Organism: Candidatus Azophilus sp.; assembly: GCA_965220425.1. Classification (GTDB taxonomy): domain Bacteria; phylum Pseudomonadota; class Gammaproteobacteria; order Pseudomonadales; family Azotimanducaceae; genus Azophilus. The sequence goes on from OZ244830.1 coordinate 4,604,722, forward strand.
GTGTCAAGGCACTGGCCCGTTCAACGCTCGGGGCGTACCCGAAGCGGCCATGGGCGGCAAGATTCCTTGCTCCTTGGCCACGCGCGTTATCCAAAATATAGTTTGTCTATTGGACTAATATAATTTTCTCATTCGGCTCGGCCCAGCACGGCACGGTCCTTTTTCCCGAGCCACTCCGCAGGACCTTCTCGGCACCGCAAACCGCTCTGTCGTGCATGCACGACAAACGCACGCCCTCCGGCGTCGCCCGTGCCGCGAGGTGACGGTACGGGGAGGAGACCCGGACATTGCGGCCGCGAACGCGCGGCGCCTCGTCCGAGGTGCAACGTTCAGAACAACAGGGTCAGAGAGAACTTGCTTGAGTCGGAAGGGAGGCGTTCGTAGGCTGAGGTAGGGAAGTCTGCGCGAGGACGCTGTTCGGACGGGGTGTTCATCGCGCGCCTGTTCGACGAGAGCATGGCGCCGATGCACAGTCGATCCCGGTCCGGCGCGCGCCGCGGCCGTCGCCGTAGCGGCCCGGCGCCTTGACGGTCCCGACGCAGGTGGCGGAGAGCATGTTGGGTCGTTTCATCGCGGATTCCATTACCCCTTTCTTTACGTTCGAAGATCGAGATGGAGTGTGCCGCCGTGACACGCGTATTTCCAATAACTTTATATTTATCAATAGGTTAAAGGACTTTCCGAGCGTTATCGCCGATGCTTGTCCCCACCACCAGCCCGACCGGCGCCGCCGGAGGAGGCGCGCCAGTGCCTTGACTCGGCGACGGCGGTGGCGTTCCCGGCATGCCCTTCGTTGTGCAGAATCGCGTTGTTCGCGTGTCTCCCAAGGCTGCATTCCGGATCGATGCGGTGCTCCCGATTTCCCGAACAAGGGGTGGTCCAAAGCAGTACCGTCTCCGGACAGGCGCACTTAAATGCATGAAAATAAAAGGGTTGATGTGAGTGTGGCGCTGACACGCAGGGAACAACGCCTGATTCCCGGAAGAGAGCGGGCGAGTGGCGCTTGCCTTCCGGCGCCTTTAAGGCTTGTGCTTGCGCCCATTGCGTAAGGAAGGCAAGTCCGCCTGGCGTGCCGCAAGGCAAGCACGACACGCCCGCTCGGCGCCCGAGCGATCGTCCCGTTTTCGTGCATCGACTTCCTTGACCGATAAATCGTGTAGATTCAACGGATCGAAAAATTGAGTCATGGGAGTCAAATGAACGCCGGGCTCGTATTCACCGTCGGCCATTCCAACCACCCGCTGAACCTCTTCCTGGACTTGCTCGCGCGAAATCGGATCGACACCCTGGCCGATGTGCGCTCCGCGCCGTACAGCCGCTTCAATCCGCACTTCAATCGCAAAGCCCTCGCCGCCGCGCTTGAGGCCCGGGGCATCCGCTACGCCTATTACGGCCGGGAACTCGGCGGGCGGCCGGAGGATCCCGCCTGCTACGTAGGCGGCCGGGTCAGCTACGAGCGGGTCGCCCGCACCGGCCGTTTTCGGGACGGACTCGGGCGTCTGATCGATGCGACAACCGATCGACGGATCGCGATCATGTGCGCGGAGCAGGAACCACTGGACTGTCACAGAACGCTGCTCGTCGGCCACGCCCTTGCCGGCCGGGGTGTGGAGGTCCGCCACATCCTTGCCGACGGAGGACTCGAAGCCCACGGGGACACGATGGATCGTCTGCTGGCGAGACACGGTATGCACCCCGGGGGGGATCTGCTGGCATCCCGGGAGGACTCCATCGCGACCGCAATATCCGTTCAGACCCGTGGCCGTCGTCAACGATCCGCAGGCAGTGCCCCAAAGCGGTAGCGCCGACGAGTCAGAAACGGAGCCGGCCGCGCCGTCGTCGCCGATCTGCAGACACCGCCTCGAAACCGTAACGCCGGCGCGTTGAAAACGGAGCCGGCCGAACCGTCGTCGCCGATATGCCGGCACAGCCCCGGGCGAATCAGGGCATGACGCCCTCGTAGTGCGTATTCCACACCAGGTGCACCCAGATGCTGGCGAAATAGCCGAGCGCGATCACCGGCATCCACTTCAGGTGCCCGAAGAAGGTATAGAAGCCCCGCGCCTGGCCCATGAGCGCCACGCCCGCTGCCGAACCGATGGACAGCATGCTGCCGCCGACACCGGCCGTCAGGGTCACCAGCAGCCATTGGGAGATATCCATGGTCGGGTTCATCTGCAGCACCGCGACCATGACCGGGATGTTGTCGACGATCGCCGAGAGGATGCCCACCATCGTGTTGGCGAAGGTGGGGCCGAGTTCCACGTACATGTACTGGGATACGAGTTCCAGGTAGCCGACGAAGCCCAGGCCGCCGACGCACATGATGACGCCGAAGAAGAAGAGCAGCGTATCCCACTCGGCCCGGGCCACCTCGCGAAAGCTGTCGTACGGCTGGATGTCGCCCGCTTCGTTGCCGGCGGGCGCGCCCGCCGCAACCGGGGGTTTGCCGGTCTTGGCCAGATAGTGACCGAACACCTTGAGGTAGGCGAGGCCCGTCATCATGCCGAGGAAGGGCGGCAGGTGCAGGAAGTTGTGGAACGATACGGCGGTTGCCACGGTGCAGCCGAACAGGAACATGATGCGCCTGGCGCCGCGCCGCATCACCACCTGTTCGTCAGCGACGCTCGGTTTGACGTTCTCGACGAAGAACGTCATGAACACGGCTGGAATGATGTAGTTGACAACCGATGGAACGAACAGCGCGAAGAAGGTCCAGAAATCGACGATGCCCCGCTGCCAGACCATCAGGGTGGTGATGTCGCCGAACGGGCTGAAGGCGCCGCCCGCATTCGCCGCGACCACGATGTTCACGCACCCGAGGCCGATGAAGCGCCTGTTGCCCTGGCCCACGGCCAGCAGCACCGCGCACATCACCAGCGCCGTGGTGAGATTGTCGATGATGGGCGAGAGGAAAAAACTGATGACGCCGGTTATCCAGAAAAGCTGCCTGAAGCTGAACCCGTGCCGGACGAGCCAGGAGCGCAGCGCATCGAATATGCGCCGCTCGCTCATCGAGTTGACGTAGGTCATGGCGCAGAGCAGGAACAGGAACAGTTCGCTGAACTCGATGAGGAAGTGCCGCACCGCCTGCTCGGCTTCGTGGGTCATGCCGCCGCTCGCGTACTGCTGGGCGATGAAGGCCCAGATGACCCCGGCGCCCAGCATCACGGGCACCGATTTCCTGAGGTGCGTGAACTCTTCGGCGATCACCAGGGAATAGGAGAGGACGAAAACGACGATTACGGTGATTCCGACCCAGTGCGCAGTAAGATCCATGGTGTGTTCCAACCCCTTGCCTGTGTTCTTCTTCCTTGCCTTCCCTCAAGGCCCCGTCTGGCCGACCGGGCGCCCGAATGCGGGCGCAGTTTGCCAATATCGCCGATCAGCGTACAGACTCCGATGGAACAACATCCACCCCCGACACCTCCGGACGGGCTTTCTCGGGCAGGACCGCGGCAAGGGTATCAGTCTCCCATGCGGGGCCGGGGATTGCTCCGCGCCACCAGTGTCAATACGCCGATTACGGTCCGGGCCAAACTTGCATGCGGGCTATACGCACCACTGCCTGAACGACCTCATTGCCCGAGACGGCCATCGTATACGACATGCTACGAGGTGGAAAAGACTCGTTTGTTCCTTGCGTGTCCGCGCTGCGGCCGCGCCCGGAGTGGGAACTTGCATGGCAAAATTTTGCCGCGGAGGCATGAAGTTGCGTGATTGGCCTGTTGTCGCTTCCACGTAACAGATTTTCAACCCATTGATAGTCAGGTATTTCAAGCCAGTCGTGTTGAACAGGATGCCGGCTGTCGGCAATCGGGTCCGAATCGCTGTTCCCCGCGCGTCGGCGGCTCGGCCCCGCGCCCCTCAATTCGCCCACGATCCCCGTTACAATGCGCGGTTTTCGCGGGGATGGCTTGCATGACAACCCTGGACGGGTTCACCGGCAGCATCGGCAACACGCCGCTCATACGCATCAGGAGCCTGAGCGAGGAAACGGGTTGCGACATTCTCGGCAAGGCCGAGTTTCTGAATCCCGGTGGATCCGTCAAGGATCGTGCGGCGCTGTGGATGGTGCGGGAACACGAACAGAGTGGCGCGCTCAAACCCGGAGGCACCGTCGTCGAAGGGACGGCCGGCAACACAGGCATCGGCCTCGCCCATGTCTGCAACGAGCGCGGCTATCCCTGCGTCATCTACATGCCGGACAACCAATCACCGGAGAAGGTCGAGATCCTCAAGACCCTTGGCGCCGAGGTTCGCGTCGTCGCCACGGTTCCCTACAAGGACCCCATGAACTACCAGAAGCAGGCGGGGCGCTATGCCGAATCGCTCAAGAATGCCGTATGGGCAAACCAGTTCGACAACGTGGCCAACCGGCTCGCGCACTACGAGTCGACGGGACCGGAAATCTGGGAACAGACCGCCGGCGGCATCGATGCTTTTACCTGCTCCGTAGGCACCGGCGGCACGCTGGCGGGCGTCTCCCGCTACCTGAAGGAACAACGCCATGACATTCGCATCATCCTGGCCGACCCCCATGGCAGCGCCCTCTACAACTGGGTGATGACCGGCGAGGCCGTGATGACGCCGGGACCGTCCATCACCGAAGGCATCGGCAACAGCCGGGTGACCGACAACCTGGCCGGCGCCGAGATAGACGATGCGGTGCAGGTAAACGACCAGCGCATGGTGACCATGGTCTACGACATGCTGCGCGGCGAAGGCTGGTTCTTCGGTTCAAGCACCGGCATCAATCTTTGCGCCGCGGTGGAGGAGGCCGAGTCGCTGGGCCCCGGCCACACGATCGTCTCCGTGCTGGCGGACGCGGGTCACAAATATCAGTCGAGCCTGTTCAACCGGAAATTTCTGGCCGAGCGAGGATTGTCCCCCGACTAGTGCTCCGTACTATCTCCCGTTGAACACCGGCTGCCGTTTCTCCACGAAAGCCCGGGCCGCGTTGCGATGGTCCTCCGTCAGGCCGGTATGCACATGGTGCGTCGCTTCCAGGTCGAGGCACTCGACAACGCTGCCGCCCATGGCCGCGCGGTTGAAGTTCTCCTTCATGTACCGGTAAGCGGCGGTCGGGCCGGAGGCAAGCCGCCGGGCAAGCGCCATGGTCTCGGCTTCGAGCCGTGCGGCGGGCACGACCCTGTTGGCTATTCCGAGCTGCAGACATTCATCCGCGCCAACTCGGTCCGAGAGGAAGTAGAGTTCCTTCGCCTTGCCGCTGCCGACGAGGTTCGACAGGAAGAAGCTGCCCCCGTAATCGCCGCTGAACCCCACCCGGGCAAATGCCGTGGTAATGAAGGCGGAATCCGCCATGATGCGTAGATCCGCGGAAAGCGCCAGGGACAGGCCCGCGCCGGCAGCGGGACCGGGCAGCGAAGCCAGCACCGGTTTCGGCATCAGGTACATGCGGCCCGCCGTACCGCGCTGATTGAGCCGTTGATGGTGAATGCGCTCGTCCAGGCTCGGCCCCGGGCCGCCGGCCGCGCCGCCTCGTGCCGCCATGCCCTTGACATCGCCGCCCGCACAGAAGGCGCCGCCGGCGCCCGTGAGCACCACGCAGCGAATCGCCGCATCGCGTTCGGCACGGTCGAGCACGGTTGCCAGGGCGCCGTTCATCGCCGAACTCATGGCGTTGCGCGCCTGTGGCCGGTTCAGGGTGATTACGGCCACACCGTCCTCCTCGTGGGCCAGCAGGTCCCCGGTGCCCGTATCGATAGCCGCTTTCGTCATCGCCGTTCCTTTGTCCAATGTTTTCGACAGCCGCCGCCAGGAAAGAGGCGCCTTGTTTACGCAGCGTTCAGGCTTGCCTACGGCACCTCGCCGCGAACGTAGTGCTCAAGGTTCTCGATGGTGCTGGCCTGCTCGTCGATGATCGCGGAGAACAGGTCTCTGAGGCTCAACATGCCGGTCACGACGCCTTGGTCGATAACCGGCAGATGGCGGATGTGGTGATTCTTCATCAAGGCGACGCATTCATCGCTGTGGTGGCGGGAAGTTGCCGAGATGACATTCGACGTCATGATCTCCGACACCCGGGTCTGCTTGGAGGATTTGTCCTTCAGAATCACCTTGCGGGTGTAGTCCCGCTCCGAGATGATGCCCACGGGCTGCCCCTCCCGCATGACCAGCAGGGCGCCCACCTCCCGTTCGGCCATCATCGCGATCGCATCGTATACCGTGTCCACGGGGCCGATGCTGTAGATGCCCCCGCCCTTGGCTTTCAGGATATTGCGGACCGTTTGCATGGTCTTCTCCCATCGAGTTGCCGATGCGCCAGATTGTGTGTGGTGCGCGCTGGAATGACAAATCCCGCTCAATCGGACCTCGGACAGAGACGAATCGGGACCCGCCCTCACCGGGATCGCGTTCCTCGAAGCCGCGCTACTCAGCCAGGGCCGCGCCCGGCTCAGGCGGTCATTGTAGCGAAGCGATGGAGCCGTGGTATAACAGTTTGGGGAGGGACCGGTGCCCCGACCCGGGAACAATCAGGAAATCAAATGACTACCGACGACTCCGGTGGGCGTTCGGGTGTGCGCTATGAAGCCGACGATACCCCTCCGCTGCCACTGACGTTCGGCCTCGGCCTGCAGCTTGCGGTACTCGCCATCGGCGGCATCGTCCTGACGCCAGCCATCATCGTCCGCGCCGCGGGCGGCAGCGAGGCCTTCCTGAGTTGGGCGGTATTCGCCGCGGTGGCGGTCAGCGGCGTGACCACCGTGCTGCAGGCGGTGCGCCTGGGCCGGTTCGGGTCGGGCTACGTGCTGCTCATGGGTACATCCGGCGCCTTCATCGCGGTGAGCGTCACGGCGATCGCCGAGGGCGGGCCGGCCATGCTCGCGACACTGGTCGTCATCTCTTCCCTGTTCCAGTTCGCACTGTCGACGCGGCTGTCGCTCTTCCGGCGCATCCTCACCCCCACGGTGATTGGCGCCGTGATCATGCTGATCGCCGTCACGGTGATGCCGATCGTCTTCGACATGCTGAAAGTCCGGCCCGAAGGCGCCCCGGCAACCGCGCCCGCGCTGGCCGCCGCCGTGACGCTCTTCGTCATTCTCGGCATCGCGCTGAAGGCGGCGGGCGCGCTGCGGCTGTTGCGGCATCTCGCGTCATCGGTTCGCCACCAGCAATATCACGATACCGACATACTCACCGTTCGGGTCGACGCCGCAAGCCGCAATCCTCTTTGATCTACGCCACCAACCGTGCGGCGGTGGTGGACGGGGAACGGCACTTGGGCTAAGTTGGCGTTCTTGTACGACCGGAGAGCAGGGCGTTGAGCGGGGCGGATCTGAAAAGGGCTGGACTGAAGGTAACGCTGCCCCGCCTGAAGGTGCTGGAGGTGCTCAGCGGCGTCGAGCCCCACCACATGAGCGCGGAGGATGTCTACAAGCGCCTCATCGAGCAGGAAGAATCCGTCGGCCTCGCCACGGTCTACCGGGTACTCACCCAGTTCGAGGCGGCCGGCATCGTCGAACGCCACAACTTCGACGACGGACACAGCGTCTACGAACTCTCGGCCGGCGACCACCACGATCACATGGTCGACATCGACACCGGCCAGGTCATGGAGTTCGTCAACGAGCGTATCGAAGCCCTGCAGCGGGAAATCGCGGAGGAACAGGGTTTCGAGTTGATGGACCATCAACTCGTGCTTTACGTCCGCAAGAAGAAGTAGCGCCCAATTCAGGTCCCATCCGATTCACCGGGCCTGCTGGAGCTCGCCCGGATGCCCGGGCACGTTACGTAGTTGCAAATAAGAATACTTTCTATTTAAATACGTACAAACCCTAACTGCCACGGTCATGACACTCCGCCTGTCCGACCTCAATCCCGGAGACCGCGCGCGTGTCGCCGGCATCGCACCACAATCGCCCTACGGCCAGAAATTGCTGCGGCTTGGACTGATCCCGGGAACCAGCTTTCAGGTGAAGCGCCAGGCGCCGCTGGGCGACCCCGTCGAGATCGCCTTTCGCGGATTCTCCCTTGCACTCAGGCCGGCTGAGGCGGACTGTCTGCGGATAGAGAAGCAGTGACCACCGTTGCGCTGATCGGCAATCCGAATTCCGGAAAGTCGACCCTTTTCAATGCCCTGACCGGAGCCCGCCAGAGGGTCGGCAATTGGCCCGGCGTAACCGTCGAACGAAAAACCGGCCGTTACCGCCACGCGGGCCGGACGGTCGACGCGGTCGACCTGCCCGGCGCCTATGCACTGGAGTCTCCCGCCGCTGCTGTCGATGAGCAAATCGTCCAGCAATACGTGGCCGACAACCGGGCCGACGTTCTGGTCAACGTCATCGATGCCTCGAGCCTCGCCAGGGGCCTGTATCTGACCCTCGAACTGCTCGAACGGGGCCGGCCACTGGTGGTGGCGCTGAACATGATGGATGTCGCCGACAAGCACGGCTGTCACATCGACGCCTTTGCGCTTGCCAAGCGGCTTGGGTGCCCGGTTGTGCCGCTGATCGCGACGCATAACGACGGCGTCGATGCGCTCAAGGACGCCGTCATGACCCGCTCCGCCGGTTGGCAGACGGCGCCACGCCCGCCCTCCGCGAATCCCCAGGCCCGCTACGCGGAGGTCGACGGATTACTGGCGGGATGTCTCTCCACAACGCCGGTTCGGCCCACCCTCACCGACCGGATCGACCGGGTGGTGCTGAATCGCTTCCTGGCATTCCCGATCTTTCTCGGCGTCATGTACCTGATGTTCATGTTCGCGATCAATGTCGGATCGGCCTTCATCGACTTCTTCGACATCGCCGGCGCCGCCCTCTTCGTCGAAGCGCCGAGGCAACTGCTGACAACCCTGGGGCTGCCACAATGGGCAGTCGTCTTTCTGGCGGACGGGGCCGGCGGCGGCGTACAACTGGTCGGCACGTTCATACCGGTCATCGGCTGCCTGTTTCTGGCCCTTTCCTTCCTCGAGGACTCGGGATACATGGGACGCGTCGCCTTCATCGTCGACCGGCTCCTGCGCGCGCTCGGCCTGCCCGGCAAGTCCTTCGTGCCGCTCATTGTCGGCTTCGGCTGCAACGTGCCCGCGGTCATGGCAACGCGCACCCTCGATAACGAACCCGACCGCATTCTGACGACGATCATGGCACCCTACATGTCATGCGGCGCCCGGCTGACGGTCTATGCCCTGTTCGCCGCGGCGTTCTTTCCCTCCGGCGGACAAAACGTCGTTTTCGGCCTGTACCTGATCGGCATCGTGGTGGCCGTGGTCTCCGCCACCATCGTCCGCAGGCATCTCATTGCGGCACCCGCCGGAACCTTCCTGCTGGAACTGCCCGCCTACCACATGCCGACCGTCAAGGGCCTGTTGCTGCAGACCTGGCAACGCCTCAAGGGATTCGTCGTGCGCGCCGGCAAGGCGATCGTGCTGGTCGTCGTGATCCTGAATACGGTGAACTCGATCGGCGCCGACGGCAGCATCGGCAACGAGAACAGCGAGAACTCCGTTCTCTCGGCCATAGGCCGGACCATTACGCCGGCATTTCACCCCATGGGCATCGACCAGGACAACTGGCCCGCCACGGTTGGCATCTTTACCGGCATCTTCGCCAAGGAAGTGGTGGTCGGTACCCTGGATGCGCTATACGCCCCGCAAACCGAAGCGGATGAAACCGGCCTGCTGACGATGCTGGGGGCCGCGGCCGCGAGCGTGCCGGACAATCTGGCGGAACTGGGCGGCGCCGTCGCGGACCCGCTCGGCCTCAAGCTCGACTCGCTGGGCGATGCCGAGGCGACCGCGGCCGATCAGCAGGTGGAACTGGACACCATCGCCGTCATGCGAACGCTGTTCCACGGCGAACTCGGCGCGTTCAGTTACCTGCTGTTCATTCTGCTGTACATGCCGTGCGTCGCGACCATCGGCGTCATCTACAAGGAAATCGGCTCCTTCTGGGCGATCTTCTCCACCGCGTGGTCGGTGATCATGGCCTACAGCGTGGCAGTGGTCGTCTACCAGATCGGCGTCTGGAGCATCGATCCCGGCGCCGCTGCCGGTTGGCTGGGGATGGCGATCGGATTGGCCGCAACCGGCTTTACGCTACTCATCCAATGGGGCAAAAGACGGCGCCGCGACGGGAACCTGATACCTGTCCTGCAGGTTTCCGAATAGTTGGAACGTAAGCGATCGGAGTCCGGCTCCCTTCAAAGGTCGTCCGCCGGCTCTTTCTGCCCTGAAAGCCGCCAGTGGAGTTGCATGTGGCGGAGCGTGGAAACCTGGTCGCCCCGCAGCCTGCAGATGCGCGCCAGATTGTAGTGTGCATCCGGTACGTCGGGCGCCATTCGGTAGTGGTCGGCCGCCTGTTCGAGTTCATCGAGTTCGTCGAATATCGTGCCGAGATTGTAATGGGCAAGCTGATGTTCGCCGGCAACGGCCAGCGCCTGGCCGTAGTGTTGTTTGGCCCGCTTGAAATCACCCTTGAGTTGATGGAGACGCCCCAGGTTGACGTGGGCGTCCGCATTCTCCGGATCGAGTTGCAAAGCCCGCCGATAGCATTCCGGCGCCTTGCCGACATCCACTTCCTCAAGGTCGAGACCCAGGTTGTACCACTCGTCGCTGCTCAACTCTTCGGTCTCGACGGCAGCGGCCACATGGTTGTTCGCCACCACCGCCACGATGTCCGCAAGTTCCCGAACCGCAAAGTCGAAGTGACCCTGGCCGGTCGCGACGTTCCAGATCTGCCGGTCGCTGCTGACCACCACATTGCCGCCGTCGGCGAATATGCGCACGCCGGCGAGCGATGAGACGGACTTGAGTTCCGCCTTCAGTTTGCCGAGCGCCCGGTAGACATCTCGAGTGCTCACCTCGGCATCCATCAGCCCCTTGGCCATGCGCAACAGCACGATGTCCTGGAACCGGAACCGGTATTCGCGGCTGGAACCGCGTTGCGGGTCCAGCAGTTCGCGACGAACGTAGTGGCGCACCTGGGAGGGCTTCAAGCCGATCAGATCCGCGACTTCCCTGGTGCTGTAACCGCCTAAGCGAGTCTGATCGGGTTTCTGGCTGGAAACCGAACCCTTGGGCACTGCATCGATACCTTATGATGAATTTTCCCAACTCCGCCGCGCACCCGGTTCGCACGTGAACGCCGTTTGCGGCAGCGACACACTCCCCACTACCACTCTGTGACGGTGGATCGGAAACGCCGAAGGGGAATGCCCGCTCAGTTAAGATAATGCGCCATTCAAGCCGGCGCAAACATTGCCCCGCCGGTACGCTGTTTTGCGGTCGGCAGCGCACTCGGACGGAAAATTCAGCGCACGCGTGAATCTCCCGGGCGAGCGTGGCGGCGAGCTGCGATCAGCGCGACTTCGCCTGTTTCAGCGCTTCGCGCAACAGGTCGAGTTGTTCCGGCGTGACCCGCTGAAAGTCGGTAATGGGGCAGCGCGGCCCGAGTTGGCGGCTGCCCGGCCCGAACCCGAAGATCCCTCGTACGCTGTCGTGGCGGCAAACCGACATGCCGCTTGTGGCCTCGTAGACAATGGTGTCGTTCTTCCGAATTCCCGGACAGCGGCGCGCAAGCTGCACCAGGTACCGCTCGGTGCGGCTGACCCTGAAGACGATGTGACGGTCGTCGAGAGCGGTCGCCGACCGGATGCGCCGCGCGGCCAGGCAACGCACGCTTTTCACATAGTCTTCGGCCTCCGGATCGGCGCTGAGAATCTCTTCCACATCCAACGGCTCTTCGTCGGAAAGACCGGCGAACGGAAGTGACGACAGCAGCAAAACCGGCAAAATCAGAAGACCGCGCACGGCTCGAACCCATGAGTCTCGACAGTCTTCCTATGATGCGCCGCGGCGCCGAGGTTGCCAACCGCACGAGCTTGACCCTATTCTTCCGTGTCAATCGGCTATCCCGGGGAATCCGCATGCACGTCGGCGCGAGCGTTGTTTTTCAGAATACCGGCAAATGGACGACCGACCTGGAAACCTACCGGAACGACCTGCGCCTGGCAGATCTCGCCGAACCCCTGGGTTTCGAATCGATCTGGACCGTCGAGCACCACTTCACGGACTACGCCATGTGCCCCGATCCACTCCAGTTCCTGTCCTATATGGCCGGCCGCACGACATCGGCAAAACTCGGCTCCATGGTGGTGGTGCTGCCGTGGCACGACCCGTTACGGGTCGCCGAGCAGATATCCATGCTCGACAACCTCTCCGGCGGCCGGCTGATCCTGGGCCTCGGACGCGGCGCCGGGCGGGTCGAGTTCGATGGTTTCCGGCTGAACATGGATGAATCGAGGCCCCGCTTCGTGGAATCCGCGGAATGTGTGCTTGACGGCCTGGAGCGGGGCTATTGCGAATACGAGGGCGCCTACGTCAAACAACCCCGGGCGGATATCCGGCCCGAGCCTTTCCTGTCATTCAAGGGCCGCACCTACGCCGCTGCCGTTTCACCCGAGTCTGTACCCATCATGGCGCGCCTGGGCCTCGGGCTGCTGATCATTCCGCAGAAACCGATCGAATCCGTGGAAGCTGAAATCGAGAACTACCGGAAGCTGTACCGTGACATAAACGCCGAGGACCCGCCCGCCCCGGTGCTGGCCGGCTGGGTCATGTGCGATCCGGACGACGGCCGCGCACGCAAGCAGGCGGAACGATACATCGGCGGCTACTGGCAGACCGTGCTCGATCACTACCGTTTCCATGAGGATCACCTGAAGGGCCAGAAAGGGTACGAGTATTACGGAAAATTCGCCGAGAACATTCAGAAGGGGGGCGTGGACCGCGCAGTCGAGTTTTTCCTGAACCTGCAGGTCTGGGGCGACCCGAAACGCTGTGCCGAGACCATCCGGCGGAATTGCGACCGCCTGGGCGCGGAAGCCTTCATTGGCGTGTTCAGCTACGCCGGCATGCCGCCGGCGGATGCGGAGCGCAACATGCGCACCTTCGCCGAGCGGGTCATGCCGATTCTCAAGGACCGGCCGGTCAACGGCAGGATCGACTGGGCCGCCTGAATACCCTGACTCCACGCCCCGCTTCTCCAGCCGGTGCCGGTAGACGCCCCGCAGGTGGATCGGCCAGCGCCGTTTTCGTGAGTGGCCGATCGCGCATCTTCTCGATCCATTTCCGCAACCCGGCGCGGATGCCGTCCGCCCCGTCGTTGCGGGAGCGGCGGCCGAACCGGAGCGTGGCGTCTTCCCGGAACATCGCCGCAATCTCCCATGCGCTGCCTCGATCGACCACGATGCAGTACCGGGAGATCGGATTCTGAATCTGCCGGTAGTCGTTCACGCAAATTCCGCGATGCCGCGTCTTGTCCAGGACGATACGCAACAGCGCCGCGCATTGCCGGTGGGGCGATCGATCCCGCGCTCGTTCACCACGGCTAATTTGTTCTCGCGCTGGAAGGCGCGAGTTTTGTGGGGTGGAGGGTGTTTTCCGTCATTCTCAGATAGTCGAAAACGAGGCGGGGCTTACGGTTGAGCCTGCGCACGGCGGCGGCGACGCAGTGGGATTTGGAGCGTATGACGCCGATGGCGAAGCGTCGCAGGCGGGTGGTGTTCTCGGGGCCGTGTCCGGTTCGGATGCGGCAGCGGTCCTCGTCCCAGCAGCAGTCGAGGATGTGATGGGTGGCCTCGACGGTCCAGTGGCCGCGGTTTAGCGCGAGCAGGCGCTCGGCGCTGGCGGTGTTGGGGGAATGGCTGGTGATGCCGTAGGCGTATTCGACGGTTTGCTTGCCGGTGGTTTTGGCGGTGACGGTGCGTTCGACGAGGAAGGCTTGGCCGACCTGGGGGAAGGCGAGGTAATCGTTGAGTGTCGCGGTGGTCCAGATGGCGCGGCTTTCGATGCGCCCGTGGCGAAGCTGGGTTTGTTCCTGGAAGTCGGGTTTGCCGCGTTTTCGGAAGTGCACCTCGAGGTCGGCCAAAAGGTTGGGTCGATTGCCCTTGACGGCGAACAGGTAGTGCGCGCCGCGGCCGATGAGGAAGTCGGCGAGCTCGGTCTGGGTGAGCAGGGCATCGGCGGTGAAGGTTTTGCCGGCGAGGTCGAGTTCGAGGGCCTCGAGCATGGGGATGACGGTGCCGATCTCGTTGGTGCGCTTGGACTCCTCGCCGGCGCCGACGGGCAGGCGGCCTACTTTTTTTGGGTGTGGGTGGTCTGGGAGCGGTGGCCGACGGCGCTCAGGATGTGGGTTTGGCAGGGGCCGTCCTGATCCTCGTGGATGGCGTTGCACAAGGTCTTGCCGTCGATGGCCAGGACCTCGTCGTCGGCGCCGTGGGCATCGTTCCAGCGCTGCAGGGCGCGGTCGAGTTGGGCGGGGTCGACGCGCACGAGCACGTTGCGGATGATGGACTCGCTGGGCACGGCGTAGAGCCCGTCGTAGCGTCGGCAGCGGAAGCGCTCGCGGGCGCGCTGGGTCAGGTCGTCGGCCCACTCGGCCATGGCCTTGTAGCCGCGCATGCCGCACAGGGTGGCGGCGGTGGCGATGGCGAGCACGGTGGGCAGGGGATGGCGCCGCCCCTGGCGGCGGCGGGGGTCGTCGATGTCGGCGAAGAACAGCGGCAGGGCGCGCATGGTGTCGGCGGGGAGCATGATTCTCGGTCCTCCGTGGCGGTCGATGGGGTCGAGCGCGGGCTGGGACAACCGCGCTCGGGCGTTCCGGCTCAGGGGGCGCGCGAAGACCAGCTTCGGGGTCGTGGGGGTGGCGCTGTAGCCGCCGTGGACGCGGCGGTAACCGCGCGTGTGCCCGAGGCACAACCAGTTCGATGCGCGGTAGATCGTGCCTCGGAAGCGCGACGGATCCACGAACGTCTCCAGCAGCAGCAGCGGATGGCCGAAGCGTTTCGGCCAGTCCGAGACCAGGCGCCGTTCGCACAGCGACAGCAGCCGCGAGGCCAGGTTGGGCCGATGCCAGCCGGGCAGGATCAGAAAGCGGCTGTTATCGGTGACCAGATGCAACCGGTCGTACTGCACCCGGAAGTCCCAGCCGATCCAGGCGTCCCGCGCCCGGCATTTCAACGCCGGCGCGGAAAAGCCGATCAGCGCCACCCACTCGCGCCGCCAGCGCGCCGCGTACCACAGCGTCTCGCCGATCTTGGGCAAGGCGCCCAGATAATGATGCGCTTGCATCAGGCGCTGATAACGCCCCTCGTCGGCAGCCGCGACCGGCTCGACGACCACCTCGCGCAAGTCCATACGGCCCCGGAGTGTCGAATGAAAACGCGCCCTTTTTACCCCATCCGGGCCGCCAAGTCCAGTATTGGGCCTAACCTGTTGTTCCGGCGGAAATTCTTAGAGAGGGTGAATTCGCCCTGGCTCGTTCACCGGTTCAACTCCCGAGCGATACCCGGTATGCTCCGCTTGGCCATGCCCTTCATCCGCAAGTCATGCGCTATCTCGTACAGTTTCTGATCCCGGCCCTGATCTTTCTCGGCGTGCTCTACATCGTCACCAAGAAGAAGCGTGCCCAGGCGGAAGGCGACGACTCGAAAAACACCTTCCTGCTCATCCTGGTCATCGGCGCCGCCGTCGCCGTCGCCGCCCTGTTCGCCACCCCCGCTTACTGGGACGGATAACCCGCCACACTTCTGTATTTCCCGGACATTCCGGCGCCCTTTGTCCACGCAACCGCAGCAACGCAGACGACCGACGGGCCGTGCACGCGCCAGCGGCAACGCCCGGCCCGCTGCACTAGTGGTCGAACCATCTAGAAATGAGTGGTCAGCGCGTCCACAAGCGTCCAGATGCGCGGCGTCGGCTCGCGGACGTATCCGGCATACGTCAAGAGCCGACAACGGAGCCCTCAGCCCGGGAGCGCGAGGGGGTACCCCTCGCACACAGACAGATGGGCGCTTGTGGGCGCGCCCTGCGGGTGGCCGAAGGAAAGATCCGGATTCTGCCCGAGTCCACCTGAGTTCACCGCGACCGCCACCTGGCCATGGCCGCCCGCCCCTTTTCGGTCGCCTCGGCGAACAGGCGTTGCGCCGTGCCCCGCAGGTCCGCGACACGACCCCGCCGGCGATCCGGCTCCTGCACCTCTCCGAGGGGCGGCACGAAATCCAGGTGCGGCCAACCCCGCTGCCCGGCCACCGTCGCCAACCTGGACTTGGGGTTCACGACAACCGGCCGGCCCACCGCCTGCAGCAGGGGTACGTCTTCAATGCCGTCGGTATAGAACCAGGCGTTGCGCAGTTGCAGCGATCTCTGCGCACAGAAAAGCTCCGCCGCATCCCGTTTGCTCTCACCGTAACAGGGTTCGAAAACGCCGGTTATGCGCCCGTCCACGGTTTCCAGTTCGGTACAACACAGGTACTCCATCCCCAGTTCGCGCGCGAAAGGCGCCGCCTGTGCCCGGGTAGCGGACGTAATGAGGATCACGGTATGCCCGAGGGCTCGATGCGCGGCGATCAGTTCACGGCCCTCATCGTAGATGTTGCCCGCCAAGCCATTGTGAAACGCCCGTTCTCCCAAGCGCAGGAACTCCGGCTCCGGTACGCCGGCCAGGTCACTGAGCGTCACCCGCATCAGGTCGAGATAGTGGGCAAGGCCCAGGCTGTAGTCGAAGAACACCCGCAGTTGCAGCGCGATGCGCCAGCGGGGCGCCGTGGCGCACTTGAATCCCTCCCAGCCGAGCGCCGCCACCGAATAACCGGCAATCAGCGTGCGGTCCAGGTCGAAAAAAGCCGTCGCGCGAGGGTTGCCACCCAAGGATTTCAGGTCGTTCAGGTAGCTGGCGAATGAAAGTTTCAACGTCGATACCGGCCCTCGTCCCAGCCCCGTCCCGTCACCGGCCGGACCGCGGGCAGCTTACCAAAACGGGGGGGAGCTTCGCATTGCGGCTTCGAATCCGTCGGCTACGGCGATCGGCCAACCGGGACGCTCAGCCGCAGTGCGCCGCCGCCCGCAATCGGGTGGAAGGCGATCTGCGCACCCGGCAGCGCCTTTTCGATGAAGGCGCCTTGCGCAAAGGCGGCCATGAAGTGCCCCACGGCATAGCCCGCCAGCACATCCGCCGCGTAATGCTTGCGGGCTTCGACGCGTGCCCAACCCGTGCCGATCGCCAATCCCTCGAGCCCGAACGCGAAGGCCGTTCGCGCCGACGGGGGCATGTCGATGCAGGCGAGATTGTGCAACGCCAGAGTCGTCGCGGCGCTTGCCGTAGCGGTGTGTCCGGAGGGAAAGCCGAGGCGATCGGAACGGTCCGGGCGCCGGCGCCCGGTAACCTCTTTCAAACCTTCCACCACGGCGCCCTGGGCATAGAGCGCGACGATGCCCACGCCGATACCGGACAGCTTTTCCCCGGCCGTGCCGCTCGGCGCCGCCAGCGCGGAAAGCAGATAGCCCGCCACCGCGGCGTCGCGCAACGTATCGCTGGCTTTACCGGCCCCCGAACCGAACAGCGGCGCCTGGTCGGCAATCCAGTCGGAGACCTCTTTGTCGAGGCCGGTAACGGACAATAGGGCGGCCCCTGCCAGCGGCGCCCAGGTGCGCGGGTTCTTCGCCGCCTCGCCCGCGGCGGTACGCAACTCGCGGGCATCGGGCCAATGGCCGCCCCGGGAGCCCTGCTGCACAATACCGGCACAACCGGCCAGCAAGGCCAATAGCGATGTCAACAGGACGGGCCGCATGCCGCGGCGCATTCTACCGTTCGCCGGGATGCAAAGCCCGGCTCCGGCCGATGAACCCGGCCAGCACCAAACCCCGGCTGCCCTCCGACGGACCCGCCCAACAGAACGCTGGAGCGGCGCAAGCGGCCGGATGACTGCGTTTCGGCAGCGCGTCTCCTTGCCTCGAGGCCGGGAATGCGACTTGCGGCGCCGGAATGGAACCGGCCGGGGGTCAGCTCAGGAAGCCGGCTCGCTGTCCGCCGCCTCGGCGACCGTCTCCGGCGCCTCTTGCTCCGGCAGCAGGTCGTCTGCCTCGATCAGCATCTGCTCTGCAATGTAGGTGGCGATCTCGAAACGGCCCTCGACCCTCGACGAGGCAACGCTGTAGTCGTCCTCCTCTTGCTCGAAATAGAAGTCGAGGCGGTATTCGCCGCCATCGTCGCGAACCGCGAAGGATCCCCTGGGCTCGCCTTCGTTCCCGGCAATGCCGAGGACGCTCAGGTCCTGGAACCGGCCAACGAGCTTGTCGGCCGCTTGCCGGTCCGCGGCAGCGCCGTCCACCAGCCAATCGCCTTCGTCACCGCGTTCCAGGGACCAGCCTTGCCGGCGGCTGACGCCGGCCACCACGCCCTCGGCACGCAACAGTTGCTTGTCCAGCCACTGGCTCGCATCCGCCGGCGCCTCATAGTTGGAAAAGTCGATGCTGTAGACCTCATCGGCCCCTGCCGAGCGCGCATGCACGCGGCGGTAACCCGGCGACGAACCCAAGAAGAGCGTCGTCGTCCCGCCTTCCCCGCTCTCGATGATCAGCCGCCGTTGAAAGCTGTCTTCGGTGACCTCGAAGCGCTCGGCGGTCGCCGCGCTGGTCGCCACGGGCCAGGCCGCCGATACCCCGGCCAGCTTCTCCAGTACCTCCCCCACCTTGCCGTCGTCCGCGGGCAGCCCGCCATCGAGTTGCCAGCCATCTTCGCCGCGGGTCAGCGCGACCTCTGCATCGTCCGTGGCGATGTTGAAACTCGTGGCGGCGGCGGGTTCGAACGGCAGCAGACGTTCCACGGCCTGACCGGCTCCCGTGCCGCTCGCGCCGATCAGCAGGGCGGCGACTATCAGCGCCTGTACCGCCAGCAGGCCGCCCAGCAATCCAATTCTCGTATTCACGCGACCTCCCCGGCCAGCCAGCCCCGGTAGATCCTTCGCCGGCGCGCCCTGAGCCGCCGGTGCACCACGTATACGACACCGATGCCCAACAGCGCCAGCCCGTAGTTGAGGTACTCCACGGCCGATTGCTCATCGGCGCTCAAATCCGGCGGCAGGGTGCGGTTGAAATTCCCTCTCGCCCGGATGCCGAGCAGCGTTCGATCCTCCAGCGACCAGTCCACCGCGTTGACAAGCATCTGCACAGGGTTGTCATACAGCATTCCGTCGGCGGAACCCACCATGCGCAGCGTCTGGTCGGCGAGAAAGCTGTTCGACGGGAAGACGAACAGCCGCGCCGATTCCGGCGAGCGCTCGATCACCGAACTGACGACGCCGAGCCTGTCCTGTTCCTCGGCGCTGTCCTCTTCGCTGCCCTCCCCGGCCTCGCCGGCATCGGTTTCCTGTTCCTCGTCCTCCTCGCCTTCAGGCACTTCGAGCAGCGGCGAGTCCTTGCCCTTGAAGAAGGATTCGAACCGTCCGCTGACGGCAACGCCCACCAGTTGCGCCGCCTCATCGCCTTCCGGTGCAAATGCGCTCAACCCGAATTCGTCGACTCTCGGCATGACGTCCGTCGAGGTGGACAGCCAGCTTCCCGGGGAGGTGCGCAGCAACTCCGTCACTTCCCGCCCGGCGTTGCTCTCCTCGTCGACATCGATGGGCGATGCCCAGGCCAGGGTCACCTGGGGCAGTGCCGACGTGATCAGCGAATCCTGGCTCAGGCCCGGCGCCCGGATATCCGGAAAGTACGGATAGTCGAGCATGACCAATTCCTGGAAGCTGAAACCGCCCACGCGCCGGGCAACCGGCACCGGGAAGGCAGCGTTGACCGGGTCCATGACCAGCGCATCGCCGATGCCGATGCCGTGGTGTTCGAGCCAGCCCTCGAGACCGGTGGTGCGCCGCGTAGCGGTGAGCGACTGGCCGGTCAGACTGGCTTCGAATGCGCCGGCGGCAATCACCACGGTACCGCCCTTCATGAGGAACTGATCCACGGCGAAAAGCCGCTTTTCCGAAAGCTCCCGGGGATCGACCACCATCAGCAGATCCGCGGTCTCGGGTACCACGCCCCCGGCAAGATCCGTCGTTTCCACGTTGAAGTCGTTGGCGAGCGTTCCCCGCAGTTGGCTGAACTGGTTGCCGCCCATGCCCTGGCCGGTCATGTAGGGCGGCGGGGCCGGCGGGGTGACCAGGGCGACGGTGCGCAGCAGCCCCGTCGCGAATCGCTTCAGCCCTTCCTCGATACCGCGCCGGGTCGCTTCCTCGGAGCGGGCTTCCGGCAAGGGAATCTGGACGAGGGTCTCGCCGCCGGTCAGTGTCAGGTAGAAATAGAAATGGTTGAGGTCGAACAGGCTCGCCACCTGGGGCTGGAAGCCGTAATCGGCGGCAATCTCTTCGGCCAGCGCGCCGCCGGCGGCTTCCGGGTCGACGATCTCCACGGTGAGCTTGCCGTCGCTCTCGCCGGCCAGGGAATCCAGCACGTCCGTCAATACACCCCGGTATTCGGCCAGTTCCACAGGCAGCTTGTCGTCGCTCGACAGGTAACCGACGAAGCGCACCGGGTCCTGGACGTTGGCAAAGACGCTGCTGCCGCCCTGGAAGCCGAACAGCACCTTCTTGACCGCCCGGGTGAGATCGTACTCCGGGTTCCTGAGCTGTACGTCAAGGTCCGCCTCACCGCGCACCTTGACTTCGATCAGGTCGCGGAAACCCAGCACCTCGTACTCGTCGCCATAGCTCAACAGCACGTCGAAATAGGAGTTGACCAGGCTCGACTGGTAGCGGTCGGCAACCTGGAAAGGCACCGAGCGGATGCCGTACTTGGTGTTCGCCTCGTCCTCCAGTTCCGGATCGTCCGCCGGATCGACGATCTCCACCCGCACGTTACCGCGGCCGGCCACCTCGTACTCGGTCAACAGGTCGCGCATGCGCGGCACCAGCGGCGCCAGCAGCGGGTGGGTCTTGTTGCTGAAATAGCCCCGGATCAGCAGGGGTTCCCGCAGCCGGCCGAGGTAGGCGCGGGTGGCGTCCGAGATCGAATAGATGCGCCCTTCCGTCACGTCCGCGCGCAGGCCCGTGAGCGATGCAAGCCACAGGTTGGCCGCCAGCAGGTTAACGACCAGGAGGCCCGTGCCCAGCAGCCAGGCCTTGTGGCGGTTGCGATCGCCGTCCCTGGCCCAACGCTGCCTTTCCAGCCCATAGACGTTCAGCGCCAGAAAAACGGCGCCGAGCGACACATAGTAGTAGAGATCGCGCAGATCGAGCACGCCGCGGGTAATGGCTTCGAAGCGCGAACCCGAACCCGCGGCCCGGAAAAAATCGGCGACGGTGCCCGGCATCAAATCCGTCAGTACCGGGCTGCCGGCGAGATAGAAAGCGCCGCAGGCGAAACTTGCAACGATCAGGCTGACGATCTGGCTGTCGGTACGCGCGCTGACGAAGAGCCCGATCGCCGTATAGGCGCCGCCGAGCAGCAATGCCGCGACATATCCCGCCAACACCGGCCCCCAGTCCAGATCGGCGATGTTGGCGGCGCTGACCGGCAGCGGCAGGGTGAGCGCCAGGGCAACGCCGATCAGCGCCCAGCACGCCAGGAACTTGCCGAGGACGAATTCCCAGGTACCGGCGGGCGCCGTGAACACCAGTTCCATGGTGCCGCTGCGCCGTTCCTCGCTCCACATGCGCATGGTCAGTGCCGACGAGAGGAAGATGAGCAGCACCGGCAGCCACTCGAACATGGGGCGCACATCCGCAACGTTGCGGGCGAACCAGGCTTCGACCCAGAAGAAAACGAACAGGGTTACGGCCAGGAACGCCGCCAGGAACAGGTAGCCGGTGGGCGCCGCGAAGAAGAGTGTCAGTTCCTTGGCCGCGATTCTGCGGATCACGGCCGTTCGATCAGGCTGCATGGGTCGATTCGCCTCCTTCGCTCACTTCCCGGAATACCGTCTCCAGGTCCCGTTGTTGCGGGGACAGTTCATAGATGGGAACGTTGCGCTCGACCAGTTCCCTGGCAATGCGGTCCGCGGCCTCGGCGAGGTTGCCGGCCACATTCACCAGCCAACGGCCGTCTCCGAGACTTGCCGGGGTGCCGTGGCGCAGTTCGCCGAGTTCCGCACCCGGGTCCGTGCGCAGGTTGAGCCGGCTGGTGGATTGCAGGTCATCGAGCCGCTCATCGAGCGCGAGGCGCCCGTCGCGCAACATCAGCACCCGGTCGCAGATCGCGCCGACCTCCTGCATGATGTGGGTGGAGAGAATCACCGTCGCGGAGGCGGCTAGATCGCGCACCAACTGGCGCATATGCTGCGTCTGGCCCGGGTCCAGACCGTTGGTGGGCTCATCGAGAATCAGGAACAGCGGCTCATGGAGAATCGCCTGGGCCACGCCCACCCGTTGCTTGTAGCCCCGGGAAAGGGTGCCGATGGCGTCCATGGACTTTTCTCCCAGGCCGGTTGCCTCGATCACGCGCGCCACCGCGCCCCGGGCGTCCTCCAACTGCCGCAGTTCCGCGACGTAGGCGAGGTAGTCCACGACCGCGAGTTCGGGATAGAGCGGCACGTTCTCGGGCAGGTAACCCAGTTGCCGCTGCACGGCCCCGGGCGCGCTCTCCAGCGCCGTGCCGTCCACCCGGACAACGCCCGAACTGGGTTCCAAGGCGCCGGTCAGCATCCTCATGATAGTGGTCTTGCCGGCCCCGTTGTGGCCGAGCAACCCGACGATTTCGCCGGGTTCGATCCGAAACGACACGTCATCGACGGCGGTGAAATCGCCGTAGCGACGCGTCAGCCCATCCGCTTCGATCATCGCGCCCTCAAATTTTCCGTTTGATTCACCGTGGGCGCGACCGTGCCGCGCCCGCCATTCGCAGGAGGCGAAACATAGGGGTTCGCGCGCAAAAATCAAGTCCTGCAACACGCCTTCGTTACATACGCCGGATGCGCATGCGAGAATGACCGTCATGTCCTGGCGGGAAAAACTCGATCTCGGGCAGATTGTGCTGCTCGACGGCGGCACCGGCTCCGAACTGCAGCGCCGGGGCGTCCCCATGAACAAGGCGGCCTGGTCGGGGCTCGCCGTACACACCCACCCCCACGTGGTCCGGGAAGTTCACGAAGCCTACATCGACGCGGGCGCCGAGGTGATCATCACAAACACCTTCGGCACCACGCGCTTTCTTCTGGAAGCCGCCGGCCTCGGCGACGAATTCGAGAAAATCAACCGCGATGCGGTGCGGCTGGCGGTCGAGGCACGGGACGCTTCGGGCAGGAACATCGCCATAGCGGGATCGCTCTCGAACCTGCCGCCGGGCATGCAGCCAAGGAACTATCCGCTGGCCGATGCGGAACTCGCGGGGCTCAGGGAGTTGGCGGCCATCCTCGCCGGCAGCGGGGCGGACCTGATCGCCCTGGAAATGATGCAGGATACGCGTCATGCCGCCTGGGCCATGGAAGCGGCACTGGCGACCGGCCTGCCCGTGTGGCTGGGGGTGAGCTGCCGGCGGCGCCGGGACGGTGACGGCCTGGTGAGTTTCGATCTGCCCAACGTGGACTTTGCCAAGCCCCTCGATACATTGATTCCGATGGGCCCTGACGTGGTCAATATCATGCACAGCGACCCGGACGCCGTGGCGCCGGGCATCGCCATGGTACGGGAGCGCTGGCGCGGCCCCGTGGGCGTTTACCCGGAGCTTGGCGAGTTCAGCCCGCCGGACTGGAAGTTCGACCCCGATTCCACTCCCGAAAGACTCGTCGAGCACGCGCGTGACTGGGCTGCCCAGGGCGCGCTCCTGATCGGTGGATGCTGCGGAACCACGCCGGAGCACATTCGGGCATTGAGCGAGGCGTTCAATCCCTCTCCGGCAACGGAATCGAGGAGTTCTCCCGCCCGGGCGCCGGCGCGCTGACGCGCAGGGAACGTCAACCGTCGGTTCGGGGAAGTTTCGACCCCGGCCGGCCGGAGCGCCGACGCAGAAGGAACCACTTTCGTTCCAGGGATGAGAGTGGGCTTGCGGGGCTCTCCTGCCGGCGCCATTAAGGCTCGTGCTCGCACCCAGCGCATAAGGAAGGCAAGTCCGCCTGGCGCGCCGGCAGGCGAGACCGGTGTGCCCACTCGGGGCCCGAGTGCTCGACCTATTCGTCCTCTCGGCATCATCCGCGAATTAAACCTTTGATATCAATGCCTTGAAAAATTGTTCCATGGAAGTGGGTAATCCGGCGGTCGCCGGCCCGCGGACGCGCAAGAAACAACGTGTTTTTGGACAGTTTTTCGCCTCCTGCATTATGTTAAATAATAAATTCATAAATTCTTTAAAAATCAATGAGTAAAAATTTGTTCCATGCGAGAGAGTGGGCGTGTCGTTGCTCATCTGGCCCTCGGGCCTTCAGGGCACAATCGAGATCAAGGCATCGAGGACGGTGTTGGGCTGTTCCGACAACATCGAGTGGCCGCAACCGGGAAGTTGCAAGGTGCGGGCGCGGTCCAGACGTTGCTGTATGCGAAGGCCTGCCCGGGCAGGCGTCATCCGGTCCTCTTCACCCAGGATCACCAGCGCCGGGCAGGAGATCGATCCGCCGATTTCATCCGCGTCAAACGCGTTACAGGCGCAAAGATCGGCATGAAACACTCCGGGACCGGCAGTTTCCAGCAACCGCTGCCCCGTCCCCATCATCCAGAGGCCCGGGTTCTCGTTGGCGCCGAGCCTCGCGCCCGGGCTGTGGCTCCAGGTGTTCGCCATGTCGACCGCCGCATGGTCGTTGTCTTCGGCAGCGTTCAGCAACGCGCCCGTCACCGGCATGGGCGCGGAAATCCCGAGCAGGGTCAGGGCCCGGCACCGCTCGGGATGTTGCGCGGCCAGCGTGAACGCGACAAGCGCTCCCATGCTGTGTCCTGCCACTGCCGCCGTCTCCAGGCCCGCCGCATCCATGGCCCGGACCACCCAGTGAGCCAGCTCCGGAATGGCATCCATGGCCGGCCCCTCGCTGCGCCCGTGGCCGGGGAGATCCGGTACCAGCACGTTCAACCCCGTACGGGCGAAGTGCCGCGCCGGCATTACCCAGACGCTGTGGTCCATGCCGGCGCCGTGAATGAACACCGCGGCCGGGCGGTCCGCCCCGTGGTGGCCGGTACCCGTGGACGCGAACGCCGCTCTGCCGTCTACCTGGAATCTCACGATCGGAGCGCCTTTTCCACCCGGCGCAATGCGCGCCGGAGGTCATCGATCAGGTCGTCCGGGTCTTCCAGGCCGATGGAAAGCCGGATCAGGCCCTCGCCGATGCCGGCCGCCGCGAGCGCGTCCGCATCCATGCGGTGGTGGGTCGTGCTGGCCGGATGGATGACCAGCGACTTCGCATCCCCCACGTTGGCGAGATGCGAAAAGATGCGCAATGCCTCGATGAGAGACCGGCCCGCCGGCCGGCCGCCCTGGACGGTGAAGCCGAAAACCGCACCGGCGCCGCGCGGCAGCAGTTGCCTGGCCAGGGCGTGATCCGGATGCTCCGGGAGGCCCGGATAGCTCACCGATTCCACCAGCGGGTGCCGAGCCAGAAACTCCGCCACCCGTTCGGTATTGGCAACGTGGCGGGCCATCCTGATCGGCAGGGTTTCCAGGCCCTGAAGCACCTGGAACGCGGTCATCGGCGCCATGCAGGCTCCGAAATCCCGGATGCCCTCTTTTCGGGCCCGGGTAATGAACGCCTGCGGGCCAAACTCCTCGCCGAATACGAGGTTGTGGAATCCCGGGTAGGTCTCGTTGATGGTGGGAAAGTCGCCTGACGCCCAGTCGAAGGCGCCGCCGTCGACCAGCAGACCGCCGATGATCACGCCGTGGCCGCTCAGGAACTTGGTGGCCGAGTGCAGCACGAGGTGCGCGCCGAGGGCGATGGGCCGGCACAGATAGGGCGTGGCGAACGTGGCATCGACAAGCAGGGGCACATGGGCATCGCGAGCCACCTCGGCGATCGACGGGACGTTCAACACCTCAAGGCCCGGGTTGCCCAGAATCTCCCCGAACAGCAGCCTGGTGTTGGGGCGCACCGCGGCCGCGAAGGCATCGACATCGCGCGGGTCGACGAACGTCGTCTCGATACCGAACCGCGGCAGCGTGTATTCGAGCAGGTTGTGCGTACCGCCGTAGAGTGAGCGGCTGGCGACGATGTGATCGCCCGCCGAACAGACGGTGGCCACCGCAAGGTGCATGGCGGCCTGGCCGCTCGCGGTCGCGATCGCGCCGACTCCCCCATCGAGCGCGGCGATGCGTTCTTCGAGCACCGCGTTGGTGGGATTCGACAGGCGCGAGTAGACGTGGCCGGCGCGCTCGATGTTGAACAGCCCGGCAGCGAAGTCGGAGTCGGGAAAGACAAAGGATGCCGACTGGTAGATGGGCGTCGCCCGGGCGCGCGTCGCCGCATCGGGCGCCTGACCCGCGTGCAGGGCCAGCGTGTCGAAGCCCGTGGGCCTCGGGCTCTTGTGTTTGCTCATGGGTTACCGCTCACCGCTCCGCCTGGCGCTGCAACTGTACCCGGAACGGACGCCGTTGCGCGACAGGCCTGCACAAGTGTCCGCCGTGAACGGTCGCCGTGAACTGACCCGGAGAATGAATGGGGTCAGGGTAAAATTGCCGGGGCAATTTTACCCTGACCCCATTCATTCCTCTGACCCCATTTATTCGGGGCGGGCCGGGTCGGCATGAGCCGACCCGGCAGTGACGACTTTACTCGCTTCCTTCCAACTCTACTCGAGCTTCCCGCGCAACGGCATGTCCTGTCGGGTTCCGCGGATCCTGTGCCGCATGCGCAGGTCGCTTGAGTGGATTGCCGCTAGATCGTGGGAATCCTCGACGGCGGATACGGCCAGCGCGGAAACGGCGCCGGCAGGGGCGAGGGGCGGGGAGGAAAGGGGATGGGAAACGGCGGCGGAAACGTCGGCCGGTCCGGTCTCGGCAGGCCCGGCCTGCCACGGTCAAATCCTCCGCTCACCTGATCGAGTTCCGTCGCGTTCAGTCTATGCATCGCTGCGTCCGTCATTGGTCTGTCCTCTTGGTTCGTAAATCGGGATCCCAACGTTACCAAGCCCGGCGCGGCGGCTCTGTAAGCCAAAAGCGATTGACGTTACCCTACTTCAGCCTCAATTGGGTTTGCGTAAGATGATCGACTTCCCCCAACCGGAACGCATTGCCACAAACGGCGTCGAACTCGAGGTTTTCAGCGCGGGGGCCGGGCGCCCTGTGGTGTTGTGCCACGGCTGGCCGGAACTGGCCTATTCCTGGCGCTACCAGGTCCCGGCGTTCGCGGCTGCCGGCTATCGCGTTCTCGCCCCGAATCAGCGCGGCTATGGGCGCTCGTCGCGTCCACGGGACGTGGCAGCTTATGACATCGTCCACCTGACCGGCGACCTGACCGGCCTGCTCGACCACTACGGATACGAGAACGCCCTGTTCGTGGGCCACGACTGGGGTGCGATCGTGGTCTGGGCGCTGGCGTTACTGCATCCGGCCAGAACCCCCGGCGTCATCAATTTGAGCGTGCCGTTCCTTGAGCGCGGTACCCGCGAGTGGATCGGCCTGTGGGAGGAAAGAGGCGGAGGGGACTTTTACATCGTGCATTTCAATCGGCAGCCGGGCGTAGCCGACGCGGTCTTCGACGCCGACGTGCAACGGTTTCTGAACAATCTCTACCGGGCCGGACAGTGGAACGAATCCGTCCCGGACCTGGGCCCGGGCATGATGCTGATCAACCTGGCGCAGACGGACAATCCCCCCGGGGCGCCGATCATGAGCGATGAGGAACTGCAGGTGTTCGTGAAGGCGTTCGAACATTCAGGCTTCACCGGCGGCATCAACTGGTACCGCAACTTCACGCGCAACTGGGAAATACTGGGCGGCTACGAACAACGGGTGGAACAGCCGGCGCTTGCCATTTTCGGCAAGTACGACATGGTACGGCGCTCCGGCAACCTGGCCGATTTCGTACCGAACGTACAAATTGCCGAACTCGACTGCGGCCACTGGATTCAGCAGGAGCGCCCGGAAGAAACCACCCGGTTGATGCTCGACTGGATGGCCCGGAACTACCCGGCCTGATTGCCACTGTAGCGAATGGCAGGCGGCGCTTAACCTCCGCCCTAGTGGTCCAACCACCTGGAAATGAGTGGTCAGTGACCGCCGGGGCGTTCCGCGCAAGGCGCGGTCGCGCAGATGTAGCCCGCCTACTTCAAGCGGCTGCAACGCCGCGCGGGGCGTTCCGGCGGTCACCCGAAGGGCGCGCCCACAAGCGCCCATCGGTCTGTGTGCGAGGGGTGCCCCCTCGCGCTCCCGGGCTGAGCCTTTGTATGCGAGGGGTACCCCCTCGCGCTCCCCGGCTGAGGGCTCCGTTATCGGCTCTTGACGTATGCTGGATACGTCCGCGAGCCGACGCCGCGCATCTGGACGCTTGTGGACGCGCTGACCGCTCATTTCCAGGTGGTTGGACCACTAGGCGCCGTCCGGCTGAATCATGAAGCTACCGGTGGCTTCCGCGACCACCGCGCCGTCCGCCTGCTGAATGGCCTTGCCCTGCATCTGCGCCAACCGCCCCTTGCGCTTGAGGCAGCGGCCCTCCAGGCGAACCGCGGCGCCTATGGGAAGCTCGGCCCGGTAGCGGATATCGGCCCTTGCCGTAAAGCTCTTGATGCCCTTCAGCCACAGCCAGTTCGCCATGACGTCGTCGAGCAGGCTGAAGAGGATGCCGCCGTGAGTGACGTCCCGGTACCCGGTATGCCGCCTGTCCGGAGTGAACTCCGCCCGGCACACGTCGTCTTCGATGCGAAACCGCACATTCAGCCCGATCGGATTGCCGGGGCCGCATACGAAACAGCGATTGGCTTCGTCATCCAGGGACATCGGTCCGCCTCAGTCATGCACCCCGCCAAGACTATCACCATTGTGCAAACCGCCGCCGCCTCGTCGAACGCCGCTGCCGGCAGCTTGTGGTAGGGTCCGCGCATCGTTTCCGTCCAGACGCGACCTTGATCGACCTCCCCGTCATCCGCAAACGGCTCGCCGTCCACGAAGGCAATACCTTCATCCCGAAGCCGCACACGCGCCAGGCCGCCGTCGCGGTCGTGCTGCGCGAGTTTTCGAACGGAACCGAAATCCTGTTCATCAAGCGCGCCGTCAAGCCCGGCGATCCCTGGTCCGGGCAGATGGCCTTTCCGGGCGGCCACCGGGACAGGACGGATGGCGGGCTCAAGGAGGCGGCCATGCGCGAAACCCTGGAAGAGGTGGGCCTGGACCTCGAGCGCGAAGCCTATCTCGGCGCGCTCGACCATCATTGGGCAGCCCCGCGCGGCCGGCGGCTGGACATGCTGATCGCCCCGCACGTCTTCGAGATCGGGGGCGACCCCCGCTTCGAGTTGAACTACGAGGTGGACGAGGCGGTCTGGGCGCCGCTCGAGCCGCTGGTGCTGAACGAACTGCACGACACCGAAACCCTGTCCGTAACGGGCACACCGACGGTATTCAACGGCTACCGCCTGGCCGGCGGTCACTTCGTGTGGGGGCTTACCTACCGGATGCTGAAGGACTTCTTTCGAACCCTGGACCCCCACTGGCCAGAGGCCGATCGGGAGTGAATGCGGGCTGGAACCAACCGATAGTTTCGGATCAGCGCGTTCGCAAGCTTTCAGATGCGAGTTCCCGCCCCGGCGCGCGGGGCGCTGACGCGCAGAAAGCAAACTCAGTGTTTTTCGGGGGTTCGGGGGACCGCACAGGGTTCCCTTAACACTTTGATAAATATAATATTTTAGGTGCTTCACGCCTCATTGCGGCACACTGCATCAACGTAAAATTGTTGTGCCCAAAGGAGTACCCAAACATGAGAAAACGACCTGCCATGCTGTCCGCCACCTTTGTCAAGAACGTCAAACTCCCCGGCCGCTACGGCGATGGCCGCGGCGGCCTCGGGCTCACGCTGCGCGTCAAGCCCGCCTCCCGCGGAGGATTCGGCTGCGGGACACGTTGCGGATCGCCTTGCCGGAGAGCGACCGGGGGCTGAACGACATGGGCGAGGCGGATATGAAAACGATCAAGGCGCGCGTTACCGCGTTCCGCGACGCCGAGGATATCCGGCAACTGGCGGCAACCGGCACGGCCTACCGGAAGATGGTGCAACAAATCGACAAATACTGGGATAAGCTCTTTGCCGATCGGATTGCAGTGACGAGCGCGCACGGGGTCATCGAGATTCAACCGCAACGCACCAACAACCTCATGGAGCGGTTTTTTCGAGACATGAAGCGCGGCGATCGCAAGAAAAGCGGCACCCGCGCCTTGAGCCGGACCTTGACCGCGATGCTGGCCGATACGCCGTTGGTGAAAAACCTGGAGAACCCCGACTATATGACCATCGTTTTAAAGGGGAAAGCGAACTTGGCGGAGCGGTTTGCCGATATTGACAGGGCGCTGGCGCGACAGACGTTGCGCGACGCACAAAAAGCCGTGCAAAAGTACCCCAAGCACATGGGCAAGCTCTTCAAAATACCTCATCTGCCGGCCAAATTGAGCAAAAATCCATTAACTTTGGCGGCATCGTTTCGGATCTCGTCGCCAGGCACTTGCGTTCCGGCTGCCGAAGCACGGAATACGGCGGGAAGTAAGATCCCCGGGCATCCTAATCGTTTTTTCCTGCCTTTCGGCCGCAGTCTTGGGGGGTCGCCTTTCGCTCAGAGCGCGGAGTCGGATTGATCGATGCACGGGACGAAACAACCCTGTTGTGCTATAAGTCTAGTCCCATAAGCGCTCCACGAACGGGGATATCCAATGTCTGGACAACCCATGCTCGACAACTTAGACGAGTACAAGGGCCTAGTTGACTCCGCGCATGAGGCCGGAGTCTCAGAATTACAAGAACTTTACGAGCGGATCGAAGGCACCTATGCACGCGCGGCCGTAGCAGCGTCCGAAGCCGAATCCGTGCACGCTTCCGATTCGACTGCCGCAATGATCAGCTATGCCTACTTGGGGCCAGATACTTAACGAACTTAACGCATCCGCACGAAGGAACCCCAATGGCACGCCTGATTTCGACAAAGTCAGGCGTAAGTACCTCAGTGCATTGAGCGAACATACGGGTAGGGCAACCATCCTCTACTCGACGGCGTGGCTAGAAGCACGGGCGTTATCCCCTGCCGCCGTTCAACTCCACCTATCAGACGTCCAAGGCTTCATGGAAGCCGTATCAAACGTGGAGGAACGCGAACTCGATTTGATTCTACATAGCCCTGGCGGTTCGCCAGAAGCAGCCCAATCTATCGTCGAGTATATCCGGCAGCGATTCGACCATGTCCGAGTGTTTGTTCCGATTGCCGCCATGTCTGCCGCGACAATGATCGCGCTATCCGCAGACGTGATAGTAATGGGGCAGCACTCGCAACTCGGGCCTACCGATCCTCAGTTCATTATCTCGACTCCGGAGGGGTCGCGTTCGGCTCCAGCCCAGGCCATTCTCGACCAGTTTAAGATGGCGCAAGAACAGTGCCGGCGTGACCCATCCAACTTGGCCGCATGGATGCCAATTATCCGTAGCTATGCACCTGGACTGCTTACCCAATGCCAGAAGGCGAGAGAGCAGGCTGTGGAGATGGTTTCAGGCTGGCTACAGCGGTTTATGCTCGTGGACCAGCCCGATAGCAAAAACAAAGCCAGCACGGTCGCCAACTGGTTCACCGACTATGACAATTTCGGCTCCCACGGCGAACGTGTTGGACGTGACCAACCTCGCAGTTTAGGTTTGCGGGTCGACGATCTTGAGGACGATCAGCGCTTACAAGACACCGTTCTATCTATCCATCACGCCACAATGCATACCTTTTCCGGCACTAGCGCTGTCAAGATAATAGAGAATCACCACGGGCGGGCTCTGATTCGCGCCGCCAAAACGGCCGGCGCGCCACCACCGGCCAAAGAGCGCGGGCGCAATTCAACCTCGAATCAACGAAAGAACAAGGGCCGGAAAAAACGGTGAGATCTGACGATCAGCATCGATAGCACAACGCCCTCAGTGGAGGGCGATGTGCAGACAGCTCTAGGGCTTGCCCCGTCATTTTGAAGACACGGTGGTCGAGTACACCTGCGACATCGTGCGGATCCAGTGCGCTTGACTTAGTTTCCGCCGCGGGCACGCGTTGTTACTAACAACGACCACCTAGCAACCCCGACGGAGCGACTCGCGCAATGGCGCGCACCGGAACGGCTCCTTGCGGTCGGACGACCGGACGGCTCCGGCCAGGCCTGAGCGTACGCGCTGGATTCGCCCAGGCGACGTCAGGCGTCGATTCGGGAGATGGGCGATCCCCTCGGCAACGGGCTCTCGTGCAGGCACCAAGCCTCGCGGGCGAGTTTAGGCCCTCGCGGGATTCGAGCCCTATCGCGCGCGTATTGTTTCGGGCATTGCGCTGTACCCGCACTGGTAGCCTCGCTCCCGTGGGTGGCGAAATCCACCATCGAACCCTCAACGGCGCCGTGTTCCGAGACCGCCCGCCGCCTCGAGCGGCCGTTTGTTGTCCCAAATCAGTTCGCTGGGAAAGACCATGCCCTCTACACGACGACCGTCGGCGAACTCGGCGTGGCACGTGTTCGCCGCGCCCCTTTTCCCACTGTATGGCCGCAGGAGCGAGCGGCAGGAGAAGCCGCGCAGCGGACGCCCGCGCGGTCAGCGGCGCGGCGCTCCCGGCCACGGTCGCACCCGGCGCCCCGGCCTTGAGGAACGCATCGAGGAGCGCAACCTGCCCACGGCGGCGCGCGCCTGTTCGGGGTGCGGGAAGCCATACGTGGCCAACGGTGTCGACGAGTCCGGCCTGGTGGAGATCGAGGTTCGGGCGCATCGGCGCGTGATTCGCCGCCGGCGTTGGCGCCGGACGTGCGACTGTGTCTCATCGCCGGTGGAAGTCTCGCCGCCGCCGGCGCCCCGGCTGTTCGCGAACACGCCCTACGGAACCAGCGTGTGGTCGCGGTTCCTGTTCGAGCACTATGCCTGCCTGCGGCCCCTGCACCGCGTGGCCGCCTGGTTGTCCGACCAGGGGCTGCCGGTCTCGCCCGGCACGCTGGCCGACAGCGTGCCCCGCTTCGTGTCGCTGTTCGAGCCCCTGGTCGAGGCGATCCGCGCACACCAGAACGCGGCGCCCCTGCGCCATGCCGACATGACCGAAACGATCGAGTGCCGCTACTACGGGCGCGACTTCACGACCTCGGAGATGGCGTTGCTGCGCGCGTTGATCGCCGGCCCGCCGGCGCTCAACCGCCACGCCCTGTCCAAGGAGTTCTGCCGGCGCATCGGCTGGACCAAGCCCGACGGCGGGCTCAAGGACATGATGGCCCGCGTGGTGATGCTGGCCATGCACCTCGACGGGCGCATCGAACTGCCGCCGCCGAAGTGGCGCCAGAACCGCCCCGGGCCGATCGTGTTCGGGCCGGACACCGAACCGCCCCTGCTCCCGCCGCCGGCCACCATCGACGAGGTCCGCCCCGTCGAACTGCGCACCGTCGTGCGCGGCGACCGTTGGGGGACGCTGTGGAACGAGTTCGTCGCCCGCTACCACTACCTCGGCTACAAGACCCTGGTCGGCGCCCAGATGCGCTACGCCGTGCACGCCAAGGACGGCACGCCGCTGGCCATGCTCGGCTTTTCCACCGCCGCCTGGACGCTCGCCCCGCGCGACCGCTGCATCGGCTGGACGCCGGAACTGCGGGAAAAGAGTGTGTCGCTGACGCGCAACAACCCCGGGACCCTGGAAGAGAGTCGGTGTGCGGTGCGGTTATCCGGCACCTCTGAGGCTTGTGGTAAGCCCATCGCACAGCAAGACAAGTCCGCCTGGCGTGCCGGATGACCGTACCGCATACCGACTCGGACCCCGATTGCCGAGAGCCGGCATCAGCCGCCGCCCCCAAGCAAGCGCTCAACGGTGCTGTCGGCACCGGAAACTTCCCGTTCGGCCGGCCCGCCCGGCGGCTCCTCCGCGCCAATGATCAGCGACGGCGCCACAAAGTCCTTCAACATCTCCCGCAGGCGAAATTCGTTGCTGACAAACGGGAAATTCACGGTCTGCAGCGACATGACGATGAACATGCACCACTCCACGTACTTTTCCAGGGTGATACCCTCACGCAGACGGCCTTGCCGCCTGGCGCGCTCGAAGGTGGGAAGCGAGCAGCTCAGAGCCGCCTTGTAGCAGGCTGCCAGCGAGTCGTCGATGCGCTCGTAGAGTTGCGCGCTGTTGTTGGCGAACAACAGTTTCAGTGCCGGACGGCGGCGCAACTGGCGAATGAACCAGACGATGTCGTCGATGATCTGTTCCTCAAGGCCCACGTGCTCATAGCGCTGGGTCTCGAAATCGGCCATCAGGGCATCGAAGTCCCGAATCACCGCCTGATTCAAGACATCGTCGGCATCCTTGAAGTAACGATAGAAGGTGGTGCGGCCGAGGCTGGCCCGATCGATGATTGCGCTGACCGTCGTATTTTCGGCGCCCCGGCTCAGATAGAGCGCTACCGCCGTGTCGAGGATGGCGCGGCGGGTATCTTCGGTGCGCGCCTGCGGACGGCCCGGGCCCGTTCTGCTGCTCATAGGTACGGAAAGCTACCAAAAAGCCGTTTGATTCTCTACCACACATCCTCAACGGTGGTACAAATCACAAAAAAGCATCCTCTTTTCAGCCAATTGGAGAACAATTCGAATAATCCAGTCCCAATACGTTTTTAATTAAGAACGAATAAATAAAAAATGTGCTCTTTATATTCATTTTAGGAACAAATAGTCGTATTGTGTACCTGTTATTTCGAAGTGTGCGCAGTGGCGGGACGACTCCCGCCATTGCACAGGGAGCAAGCCATGACTCTGCCCATTCCCTTCGGCTGGTTCGCCCTGACCTACAGCACCGACCTGCCGCCAGGCGGCGTCAAGCCGCTGTATTACTTCGGTGAACACCTGGTGCTGTTCCGCACCGAGGACGGCAAGCCGCACCTCATGGAAGCGTTCTGTCCCCACCTGGGCGCGCATCTCGGTCACGGCGGCAAGGTGCAGGGCGGCGCCCTCGTCTGCCCCTTTCACGGCTGGCAGTTCGACGGCGGCGGCACCTGTGTGAAGGTGCCCTACGCCAGCAGCATTCCCAGGCGGGCGGCGCAGGGGCCATGCATGTTCAGCTATCCCGTGCAGGAGCGCAACCGGATGATCTGGGCCTGGTATCACCCGCGCCGCATGGCGCCCTTGTGGGATCTCGACGACATTCGAGAACTCGGCGACCCGGGCTGGAGCCCCGTGCAACGCTTCGACTGGGAAATCGAGGCGCCCATTCAGGAAGCCGGCGAGAACGGGGTCGACATCGCTCACTTCGTCACCGTGCACGGCGCCCTGGCGATGCCCGAGGCCACGGTCACCCTGGACGGCCATCGCCGGGAGACCCGGTTGGTCTGCCCGGTACCCGGCATCGACGAGAAGGGCAACATCGACTTCACGACGCTCGAGAACATCCATCTCGTCACCAAAAACTGCGGGCCGGGTATGAGCATTCAGAGTTTCAGCATGAAATTAAAAACCGTCATGATGGGGGCAATCGCCCCGATCACGGCAACGCGGTTCAAGCTCTTCTTCGCCTTTACGAAGCCGCGCGACCTCGCCACGCCGTTCGATAACCTGGTGGAGGGATTGATCGCGGAAATCGTGCGCCAGGTGGAGCAGGACATCCCCATCTGGGAGCACAAGACGTTTCGGGAGTCGCCCATACTCTGCGACGGCGACGGACCCATCGCCAAGTACCGCAAGTGGTTCAGTCAGTTTTACGACGACGCGGCGGCGCGGCCGGCGCCCGCGAAATCAACGCCCGCCGCCGGGGCACGCAGGGAGCCGGCGCTTGTGGGTCATGGCTGAGGCCAGGGGAACCCGCACGGCCATCGGGTACTGCATTCGAGGCTGGCGGTGCTCGCGCGAACTCAGACTGCAGTAAACTATGGCAATGGACCGATACACCGTAATTTCTTCCGACTGCCATGCCGGATTGCCGCCGGAACGATACCGGGACTACGTAGACCCGCGGCACCGGGAAGTCTTCGACATGGCCCTGCCCCTCCAGAAGACCGTTACCGACAAGTTCGAGCACATGTTTCTGGTCAAGGAGGCAAACGAACAGTGGCGCTCGGGCGTCGAATCCCAGCTTGCGGGCGCCTGGGACTATGAGCGCCGTCTCGAGGTACTCGACGGCGACGGCATCGCCGGGGAGATCGTCTTTCCCGACGGGATAACGGAGCAGAATGCGCCGCCCTTCGGCGCCGGGCTGGCATTGCCCACCGATGGCATCCTGCCGGACCTGCAGTGGGCCGGCGCCCGCGCTCACAATCGCTGGCTCGCCGAACTTTGCGCCCGCAACCCGGCGCGCCACTTCGGCGTGGCAGTGTGTCCGCTCCTGTGGGATATCGACCGGGCCGTGCAGGAAGTACGGTTCGGCGCCGAGAACGGGTTGGGCGGCATGTTGATTCCGCTGCTCCTCACCGGCGATTTCGAACCCTATCACCACCCCCGCTACAACCCCTTCTGGGACGCCTGCGAAGATCTCGGCATCGTCGTCTGCTTCCATTCCGGTCCGGGTCCCTTCGGCCACTTCTTCGGCAAGGGCTTCCCGGACAACGACCAGGCGGAGTATCCGGGCGCGCTCGGCATCTATATTTCCGAAGTGTTCTTCTGGACCTGGCGGCCCCTGATCTTCATGCTCTGGGGCGGGGTGTTCGAACGCTATCCCGGGCTCCGCGCCAGCGTCACGGAAACCGGCCAGGGCTGGATGCTGCCGCCGCTGTTCCGCATGCTCGACCACCACTACCACGACACCTTCTTCAGCGCCAAGCTCGGCGATTACCGCAGCCATCTTTCCATGGCGCCCACGGACTATTTCCGCCGCAACTGCGCCATCGGGGCATCGTGCATGCCGAGGTCCGATGCGGAAATCCGCCATCAACTGGGGATGAAGCAGATCATGTGGGGCACCGACTTTCCGCACCCCGAGGGTACCTGGCCGCACACCCGGCCCCAGATGATCGACACCTTCAAGGGTCTGCCGGAAGACGATATCGCCGCCATGCTCGGCGGCAACGCCGTCTCATTTTACGAACTCGACCTCGCCGAGCTCGACAAGGTAGGGGCGCGCGTCGGGCCGGACCGGGCGAGTTTTGCGGCGTAATCGCCCCTGCGGGCGGTCAGCAGTCCCGACGCCGGTCGAAATCCGCAATCGCGAGGCGCTCCGCTTCCTCTCCAACGGTTGAGGCCACGCCGGTGCCGCCGAGTCCGCAATAACCGTCGGGTATCTTGGCCAGGTACTGCTGGTGATAGTGCTCCGCATAGTAGAATGGCCCGGCCGGCCGGATCTCCGTGGAAATAGCGCCGTATCCCGCCTGGGTCAGAGCGCGCTGGTAGCGCTCCCGGGAAGCCTCGGCCGCTTCCTGCTGGGCATCGTTTGAGGTGTATATGGCCGAACGGTATTGCGTACCCACATCGTTGCCCTGGCGCATGCCCTGGGTAGGGTCATGAGCCTCCCAGAACACCTTGAGGAGTTCATCGAAGGAGACCGCGGCCGGATCGTGGATGACCAGCACCGCCTCGGTATGACCGCTGAGCCCGGAACAGACCTCCTCGTACGCCGGATTGGGCGTAATGCCGCCGGCATAACCCACCGCCGTGACGAAAACGCCGCCGGTCTGCCAGAACTTGCGCTCGGCCCCCCAAAAACAGCCCAATCCGAACACGGCTTGCTGCACGCCGTCCGGAAAGGGCTCCTTGAGCGGATTGCCGTTCACGAAATGCCGGGCCGGAAGCGGCATGGCCTGCGAGCGCCCGGGCAAAGCTTCGCTTTCGCTGGGTAGCCGGATTTTGTGTCCCCACGCCATGAGTCAGCCTCCAGGTCGGTTAGCGGGGCCGCACATCGTCGAGTTGCGGATGAGCCACATGATACCGATTCAAATCGGTGCTATAAAATGCGCCATGCGTGTATTGCTCGCCACCCCGCTGCTCCTGATCGCAACCGCGTTGGCGGGTTGTCAAGCCACGCCGCCCCGTGACGCAACGGCGGAAACCCTCCCGACTGCCACTGCCGCGGCCAGCCTGCGCCACGCGTTCCTGGCCGGGGATGCGCAATCCGAAGACCTGCGGCGGCTCACGGACCTCGAGTCCCAGGCCATGCGGCTGGCGGAGGACGAACCACTCAAGCTCGGCGCCATCGGCACCGCCATCCTGGACATCTGCCAGGGCAGCCTGACCGGTCACTACGCCCTCAGGCGTTTCTACGAACACCTGGAGTCGCAGGATGCGGTCGCATTCCACGCGGCGTGGATGGAAGCCGTCAAGGCCGGCATGGCCGGCAATGCCGACGGGACGCCGGGCAACCCCTACGCGACCCTGACGCCCGTCGAGGCTCAGATCTTCGTGATTGCCGAATCGCTGTCGCCGGTCGGGGCGATCTACCAATCCGATGAACCCGAATCCTTCTCGATGCTGGTAGTAGGGCGCCCAGCCAAGGGGCCGCTGCAGAACTTCTATTTCGATCTCGACGCCCTCTATCGAAACACCCTGAATTCCCTGTCGGACAAGCCAGGCGGCCAGGCCGCGAGTATCGGTTTCTCCCCGCTGGCGCTGATGGGCAGGCTGGCAAGGAGCGGCGATACCACCGCGCAAGCCGCGGTGGGGGCGCTGCTGATCGCCCGCAGGCAATATGACGATGCCGTCGGCTGGCTGCGCACCGCATCGCGCACCGGCAACGTTATCGCCAACGTCATGCTGGCCCGTATCTTCTGGGAGAAATCGTTACAGGCGGAATCCGAGGACGACAGGCGCCAGGCTCTCGACCAGGTCATGGAGAACTACCTGCACGCCATCGCACTCGGTTCGTCGGATGCGATGTACGCGCTCGGCGGCCTCTATCTCACCGGCGCTTTCGGCGAGGACAACGAAGCCTCGGGCCTGCCACTGCTGGAGCAGGCGGGCGAACTCGGCCACAGCGACGCGCTCCTGTACCTCGCACATCTCTTCTACACCGGCGACGGCGTGGCACGGGACACCGTGCAGGCCGGGGTCTACTTCATTCGCTCCGCAACTCTGCACAACCCCGCTGCCAGGCTGGGCTACGCCCGCTACCTGATGCGGGAAGGCGGCGTGGCGGAGAGCGACAACCGCGCCGTGCAGTGGCTGCGGGAACTGGTGGACGAAACCGAGGATCCCCAGGCGATGCTGCTGCTTGGCAATTTGCACGCCCGGGGCATCGCCGCAAAGCAGAACTTCCGCACGGCGCATCGCTGGTACCGCGATGCCGCCAGGGCGGCGCCGAACAATGCGGACATCGTCAACGAAGTGGCCTGGACCCTGACGGTTTCCGACCTGGCACGGCTGCGCAGAGCGCGCTACGCACTGAAAATAATGACCCGCATGATGGAGGCCGACGAACTGGCGCGCACGAGTCCCGAGTTTCTCGACACCTGGGCCGCAACCTTCGCCGCCAACGGCAAGTTCAACGAAGCAGTGCGTCTGCAGCAACTTGCGCTCAAGGAAGCGGCCGACGCCGACCGGGAGGACGTGCTGGACATTCTCCGGGAACACCTCGACCTGTTCATGGCCCGCAGGCCCGTTATCGAACCCGCGCCTTGACGCCGACCGCGCTGCTCGCCGACGACGTTCCACTCATCGACCTCAGGGCGCCGGTGGAATTCGCCCACGGCGCTTTCCCCGCCGCTGTGAACCTGCCCCTGCTTACCGATGCCGAGCGCCACGAGGTAGGGCTCACCTACAAGAACGATGGCCGCGAAGCCGCCCTTGCCAAGGGTCGGGAACTCGTTTCCGGCACGATGCGTGCGGAACGGACGCGGGCATGGGCCGAATTCGCCGAAGGTCATTCCGACTGCTGGCTCTACTGCTGGCGCGGCGGCCTGCGCTCGCGAATCGCCCAGTCCTGGCTGGAACAGGCGGGCGTTGCCGTGCCCAGGGTCGCCGGCGGTTACAAGAGCCTGCGCCGCGCGTGCCTTGCCACCCTGGACGGCGCGGCCGGCGATTCCAGGTCCTGGCTCGTGCTGGCCGGCCGCACCGGCAGCGGCAAGACCCGCGTCATCGGCGGGCTAAAAAACGCGATCGACCTCGAGGGGCTGGCGCGGCACCGCGGTTCCGCCTTCGGTGGCCGCCCCGCGGGACAACCCACTCCCATCGCCTTCGAGAACGCGCTGGCCGTCGCCTACCTCAAGCACGATGCTCCGACGCTGGTTCTGGAAGACGAAAGCCGCACCATCGGCCGCCTCGCCCTCCCCGCCCCATGGTTCGAGCGGATGGGCGCCGCGCCGCTGGTGTTGCTGGAGGCGACCACCGAGCAGCGGGTGGGAAACATCCGGTCGGAATACGTGGAAGAACCGATTGCCGGCGGCATCCCCCCTGCGCAATTGCATGACCGGCTGGCGGGGTCCCTCGACCGCATTCGCAAGCGCCTCGGCGGCGATCGCCACCAGAAGATCAGGGCTGCGTTGGACGAGGGATTCCGAAACGACGCACACGAGGCGTGGATTGGACTGCTGCTCGAGTGGTACTACGACCCCATGTACGACTATCAACTGAGGTCCAAGCGCAAACGCATCGTTTTCCAGGGCGGG
Source organism: Candidatus Azophilus sp. (assembly GCA_965220425.1). Lineage (GTDB taxonomy): Bacteria > Pseudomonadota > Gammaproteobacteria > Pseudomonadales > Azotimanducaceae > Azophilus. Next base: position 4,645,121 of record OZ244830.1, read on the forward strand.
ACGGCAGCGGTTGCGCACTATCTGGAAGCTGACTGACCAGCCCGCATCGCGCACCGACTTTCGTCGCGAGGGCGTCGAGGTGCCGTCCTGCGTGGCAAAATCCCCGGCGATCTTCGGGACCCCGGGTTCACTGCACTGGATGACCGCACCGGTCAACCGCCGGGTGGCGTCGTTGCGGCATCGGTCCCTCCGGTCAACTCCGTCGCCCGGGCGGCGATGGATTCGGTCAGATACTCGCCCAGAAGCCTGACCCGGCGGGCATAGCGGACCTCCGGGGCAATCAGCAGCCACAGTTCACCGGTTATGACGGGCGCATCGGGCAAGCGCCGCAAACCCGGCTCGCGATCACCCACCATGCAAGGGAGCGCCGACACGCCGGCGCCCGCCCGCAGCAACGCAACCAACTGGGAGAGGGCGCCGCAGCGACTCACCACGGTGGCGTCGTTCCAAGCCGCGGCCCTGACCGCGTCGCAGGCATCCGCCAGCTCGCCCGGCGGCAGCCACTCGAGCCAACGCGACGTGCGCCTGGGGTTCGCGAAACCCGGGCGGGTTTGCGCAGCGTAAGCGGAGACCGCAACGGCGCCGATCTTGCGGCCCACCAGATCGAGCGGCGGATTGGCCGTAACCTCCACGCCCAGATCGCCGTCCCCCGCCATCAACGCGGGGCCGGCCGCCTCGAACAGCCAATCCACGGTAATCCGGGAATAGGCATCCGCCACACGCCCGAATTCTTCGAACACGCCCCCGAGCATCATGAATTCAGGCACGGCGATTCGGACCTTGCCCGCAAGCGCCTGATCTTCCGCCCGGATCGATCGTTCGATTCTGGCAAGGTCGCTCTCGACATCCTGAACCTTGCCGACCGCGGCCGCACCGGCGGGGGTCAACACCAGGCCGCGTGCCGTTCGGGCGAACAGCCTGGCCCCAAGACGTGCTTCGAATTGCTCTATGCGCCGGGTAACGGTGGATGGATTGACGCCCAGGTCCCGGGCGGCGGCACGCACCGAGCCGCAGCGGGCAACGGCGGAAAAGAATTTGAAATTGTCCCAGTCCATATGCAGCCCCTGGTGGTTCAACCACCTGGAAATGAGCGGTCAGCGCTGCCACAAGCGTCCCGATGCACGGCGCCGGCTCGCGGACGTATCCAGCATACGTCAAGAGCCGGCAACGGAGCCCTCAGCCGGGGAGCGCGAGGGGGCACCCCGCGCAAAAAAGAGCCCTCAGCCCGGGAGCGCGAGCGGGCGCCCCTCGCACACAGACAGATGGGCGCTTGTGGGCACGCCCTCCGGGAGCCGCCACGGCGCCAGGAGACTCTCAAGCCGAAACAACCGTCGCCGGAAGACTCATAGCATCTGTGTTGCAAATATGCAACGGTACGTTGCGTTACGGGAGGTTGCATTTTATGTTACCAAAAGTAACATGGAGCCCGTTGACAACTGTTGACCGCAGCCTTCCCGAACCTACGGGAGACAAGCTGCAACTGGGGGGATACCCGTCTTCCTTCCCTCCCCTCCCATCCCAGCGGGTATCCCTCTTACTTTTTCTCTCCGGCCTCAAAGGTTCCCGATACCGGTTCGATGCCAATGCCGGCACGGCGCCGGCGCCGAATGCACGCGGACAGACCGGAAAGCGCAGGCTGTTGCGCATCGCCTCGTTGACGAAGGCGCCGCTGCCCGGCGCCATCCCGCCGATGCGAATTCCGTCACGACGCTTCGATGGCTGCGCAATCCCTGAATTGCGGACGAATCAGGATTGACAACCTCATGAACAATTTGGTCATATGCACAACGGGGGAGGAAAGGGAGAACGCGCAGCGTATCTCCTGATCCAAAAACGGCCGGGGCATCCCGGCCGTTTTCTTGTATGACGCCTGCATTTGCCACCGATCGGAAGCGGTGGCCGGTTGGCGAGTAGTCGGGAAGCGCGGCGGGTACCCCGGCCGAGGCGCCCCGCTACGCGTGAAACACCGCCCTGGTCACCGTGAACCGAAACGGCTTGCCGTCGATCTCCGATTCCACCGCGCCGTCGATGAATTCGTCGCGCTCGAAGGTGGTGCACAGGGTTTCCTGCATGATGTAGTCGCGGTGTTCGCCCGCCGCGGCCACCAGTTCGCCATCGCCATCGAAGCGCACCACAATGCGGTCGGTGACATTGAGCCCCTTGTCCTTGCGCGCCCGCTGCACGCGGTTGACGATTTCACGCCCGTAACCGCCCCGCACCAGCGCATCGTCCAAGGTGCAGTCGAGGGCGACGCCGATCAGCCGGTTCGAAACCGTGCCCGTACCGGGCCGCGCCTGTTGCAGAACCCGAATCTCGTCCGGGCCGAATCGCTCGCCGTTCAGTTCGATGGAACCGCCCGCCTGGAGCCTGTCGATCTCCGCGCCGGAAAGCGCTTCGATGAGCCGCTGGAATTCCCGCATGCGCTTGCCGAGCCGTTTTCCGAGCACCGGGAAGTTGGGTTTCGCGACCCGCTCGATGTAGCGTTGTTCGTCCCTGTCATAGACGACCTCCCGCACATTGAGTTCGGCCCTGATATAGGGCTCCAGCCTCTCGATCTGCTGGAGCAGGCCGGCATCGCGGTTGATGACCACCAGTTCCCTGAGCGGGGTACGCAGCCCGATCTTCACTTCCTCCCGCTTCTGCCTTCCGAGCAGTATCACCTGCTGCATGCGGGTTACCGCCCGCTCGAGTTCGGGCTCGATGAGACTCTCTTCCGGGTCCGGGTAATCGCACAGATGCACCGAATCGGGCTTCGGTTTCCGGCTCCCCAGGCCAGCGAGTTCCCGATAAAGATGGTCGGCCAGAAAGGGTGCGAATGGCGCCATGACCAGGCTCAACTCGCGCAGCGCGGCGTAAAGCGTGCTGTAGGCGGCGATCTTGTCGGCCGTGATGTCCTCGCCCCAGAAACGGTTGCGGTTCAGACGGATATACCAGTTGGTCAGCTCCTCGATGAACTCGAAAAGCGCCGGCACCACGTTGTACAGACGATAGGCATCCATCTCCCGGGCCACATTGCCCTTGAGCGTCTGCAGCCGTGACAGTATCCAGCGGTCGAGCACATTGCCGCCGAGATGTTCGCCCTTCTCCCACGACCAATCATCGATCTCGGCGTAGGTCTTGAGGAAGGCGAAGGCGTTGTACCAGGGCAAGAGGGCGCGGCGGGTCATGTCCCGCACGCCCTTGTCGGCGAAGCGCTGCTCCTCGCCGCGCACCAGGCCGGAGTTGATGAGATAGAGCCGCAACGCATCGGCGCCGTAGGTCTCCATCAGCTCATCCGGCGGCGTGTAGTTCCTGAGCCGCTTCGACATCTTCCTGCCGTCCCCGGCCATGACCATGCCGTTGACGATTACGTTGCGGAACGCCGGCTTGTCATAGAGCGCCGCCGCCAGCACGGTGAGCGTATAGAACCAGCCCCGGGTCTGGTCGAGCCCTTCGGAGATGAATTCCGCCGGGAACGCCGCGGAGAAGACATCGGTGTTCTCGAACGGATAGTGCAACTGCGCATAGGGCATGGAGCCGGACTCGAACCAGCAGTCGAGTACCTCGGGGATGCGGCGGTAGGTTCCCTCTTCCCCCTCCACCTCGAAGGTGAGTGGGTCGACGTACTCCCGGTGCAGGTCGGCGACGCGCACGCCGGTGCGTTCCCGCAGTTCGTCGATGGAGCCGATGCAGATGCGGCTGCCGGTGACATCGTTGATCCAGATCGGCAGCGGCGTGCCCCAGATCCGGTTGCGGGAAATGGCCCAGTCGATGGCCCCGGCAAGCCAGTTTCCGAAACGGCCTTCCTTGATGTGCCCGGGCACCCAGCGGATCTGCCCGTTCGCGGCCAGCAGCTTGTCGACGATGCCGGTGACACGCACATACCAGCTAGGTACCGCACGGTAGATGAGCGGCGTATCGGACCGGTAGCAGTACGGATAGGCGTGCCGGGTGACTTCGTGGCGGTAGAGGAAACCGCCATCCCTGAGGTAACGGATGATCTTCCGGTCCGCATCCTTGACATGGAGCCCTGCAAAGTCCGTCACCTCGTCGGTGAATCGACCCTGCATGGTCACCGGGCAGACGAACGCGGCAATGCCCGCGTGCTGTAATACCCGCAGGTCGTCCTCGCCGAATGCCGGCGCCTGGTGCACCAGGCCCGTCCCTTCTTCCGTGGTGACGTAGTCGTCGGTAACCACGACAAAGGCGCCCTTGTCCCGTTCGCCGGCGAAGTAGGGAAACGCCGGTTCATAGGAACGCCCGGCGAGATACCGTCCCTTGAGGCGCGCCCGGACATCGAAATCGCCAAAGTCCGACAACCGTTCCGCCGCGAAGTAGATATCCCTGCCGGCTCCCGGATCGTGCGCCTTCACGTAGTCGATATCCGGGCCGACGCAGACCGCCAGGTTCGACGGCAGCGTCCAGGGCGTCGTCGTCCAGACCGACAGCCAGGCATCCTCGTCGGCGAGCTTGAGCAGCACGGTGATCGCCGGGTCTTGAACTTCAAGATAGTTGGAGGTCGCCTCGAAATTGGAGAGCGGCGTCTCCAGAGCCGTTGAAACGGGCATGATCTTGTTGCCCTGGTAGATCAGATCCCTGTCCCAGAGTTGCTTTACCACCCACCACAACGACTCCATGTACCAGGCATCCATGGTCTTGTAGTCGTTGTCGAAATCGACCCAGCGTCCGAGCCGCGTGATCGTGTGGCGCCACTCCTGAACGTAACGCTGCACGATGGCCCTGCATTCGTCGTTGTATCCGGCAACCCCCAGTTCCGCCACGGCCTCTTGCGCCGAGACGCCCAGGCGCTTGTCGATCTCGTGCTCGATGGGCAAGCCATGGCAGTCCCAGCCGAAGCGCCGGAGAACATGGCGCCCCTTCATGGTCCAGTAGCGCGGAACGATGTCCTTGATGGTGCTGGAGACGATGTGCCCGTGGTGCGGCAGGCCCGTCGCGAACGGCGGCCCGTCGTAGAAGATGTAGGGTTTCTTGTCCTTGCGCGCCTCCATCGAGCGACGAAAGACGTTCGAAGACTCCCACAGTTCAAGGATGCGCTGCTCCATCCGCGCGAAGGAGAAGGTATTCTGGGTTGCAACGGGTTCCGCCATCGCTCGCCTGGATGCCCGGTTCAAATTGGCGGCGCATTGTACGGCATCCGTCAATGCGCGTTCAGGGGATATTCCGCGGCCATGAACGACCGCTCCCGGGACAGTCCCGGCGCTTCGGGACGCGCCGATCGGAACGGGATGTTCAGAGCGGAACGACCCGCAGCATCTCCTCCATGCGCGCCTTGAGCTTTTCGATGTTTCCCGCCCGGAGCGGCACCAGAAGCTGATCGACGCCCGCGTCTTCGTACTCGGCAACGGTATCCCTTGTCACCGGGTGAAAGTTGGGCCCGATGCAGACCTGAACGTCCGCACGGCTGCGGCCCACATCCCGCAACCTGGTCTCCAGCCTGGCGATGCCTTCCCGGGCGCTCGCCGGATCCCGGTTGAACCCGTACCAGCCGTTGCCGTGCGAGGCCACGCGGCGCAACGCGGGCCCGGTCTCGCCGCCGAAGTAGATCGGCGGGTGCGGCTTCTGCACCGGTTTCGGATTGGAATAGCAGGCACGCAAGGCATAAGTTTCCCCGCTGTATTCGGATACGCCGGGCGCCCAGAGCGCCTGCATGACCTCGATGTATTCCACCGTGCGCCGGGCACGGGTGGAGAAGTCCATCTGCAGGTTCTCGAATTCCTCCCTGAGCCAGCCGATGCCCACACCGAAGTCCACGCGCCCTCCCGACAGATAGTCGAGGTCGGCCACCGCGCGGGCCGTGTAGACGGGGTTGCGCTGCGGTACGAGGCAGATGCCGGTGCCGAGCCGAATGCGCCGGGTCCGGGCCGCAATGAACGTCAATGCGGAAAAGGGGTCGAGAACGCCCTCCGGCCTGCCCGGTATCCTGCCGTCCGCGGTATAGGGATAGCGCGACTCGTATTCCGGAAACAAGACAACGTGTTCGGGCACCCAGATGGAATGGAATCCGGCCGCCTCCACCCGTTCCGCCGCCTCCGCCACGAACGCCGGTGGCGTCTGGTGGTTGAATAGTAGGTTCGCGCCGATCTTCATGTCATACCTCCCGGATTCCGCGTCAATCGCCTGCCCCGGCCGCGGGTTTCGCCAAGGCGCCAACGAAATCCTAGCCCGGGCTCTCGGGCTGTCAATCCCTTGGGGTCATCGTGCCCTGCAAAGGAGTGCATGGGAGTTCTCGTACAATGTGGCTACCGCGCTGCGCGCCGCGGCGAAAAACCCTGCTGGAGGCCATGACAACCCAGGTTCCACCCCGCACGGCTTACCCCTGGTTCCTGGCAAGCTCCAGCCTCTGGATGGCCGGCATGAGCCTGCAGGGCTTCCTGTTCACCTGGCTGCTGGTCGGCACCCTCGAGATCCCCGCCGACGAAGTGGGTTTCGCCCGGTCGCTGGCCGAGTTCCCGCCCCTGGTCGTGCTGTTGCTCGGCGGCATCCTGGGCGACCGCAGCAACGCCCGCTCCTACCTGATGACCATGCACCTGCTCGTAAGCATCCCGCCGCTGCTGCTCGCCATGATCTTCGGCCTGGGGCTCTTAAGCTATTGGTGGGTGGTCGCCTTCGGGGTGCTGATGGCCGGCATTCAGTCGCTGTCCGATCCCGCACGTCAGGCGACGCTCTCGCGGGTGGCGCGCATGGACGTGCAGCGCGCCGTTACGATGATGACCGTCTGCACGTCCCTGGTGGGACTCGCGGGCCTGTATCTGGGCGGCCAGATGGAAAACCTGGGGCTCGTGACGGTGTTCGTCTTCCAGTCCCTGCTGTTTCTCGCCGGACTTGGCGCGGCGGGACGTCTGCCGAGCCTTCCCGTGGCGGTCGGCGTCCAGCGACCCGGTCTGGCCTCGGGCATCAAGGCAGTTCTGCGCATCGCGCTCATCCGCGACGTCATTGGCCTGAACCTGCTGTCGAGCCTGTTCAACGCCGGCGCCTATGTCATCGCCATCCCCTATATCGTCAAGGAAGTGTATTCGGGCGGCGCGGAGACGCTTGCGACCGCCATGATCGTCTTTACGATCGGCGCCATCGGATCGAATATCGTGCTCCTGTACTTCATGCCCCTGCGGCGCCCCGGCCGGGTCTACCTGGGGATGCAGTTGACCCGGCTGGCGATCCTCGTGTTGATCTGGATGCAGCCCGCGCCCTGGCTGTTCCACGCGGCACTGGTCGGCTGGGGCGTGCATATGGGGATCGGGACAACGCTGGTACGCACCACCGTTCAGGAACTGGCCCCGGCTCGGGAACGCGCGCAGATACTGTCCATATTGCTGCTCAGCTTCATGGTGTCGGCGCCCGTGAGCGCCATCCTGCTCGGCCAGGTCATCGAGCGCTTCGACCCCTTGACCGCTCTGGTCCCGGGCATGGTCATTTCGGTCGCGCTCTTCGTGCTGGGCGTTTCGCGTACCGGTCTGTGGCACTACGAGGCGCCCGCCACGGCCCGCCCGTTCGGCTAGCCCGCAACCGTCACCAACATTCGTCGCGAGGGCGTCGAGGCGCCGTCCTGCGCGGCCGTACTGCATTCGGAGCCGCATCAACGGCGAGCCAATTCCCGTATCCGTCCCGGTTTCCCCGACAGCCAGCGAAAGCGCAACAACAGCGCTGTCGCGGCGACCGCGAGACCGGCGGTCAAGCCGGTCCAGAACCCGTGCAGGCCGAGATCGGGCAGTCCGAACAGGCCGAAGCCGAACGTCACGCCGACCGGAAAGCCCACCACCCAGTAGGCGAACGCCCCGGTCCACAGGGGCGTTCGCGTGTCCTTGTAGCCTCGAAGTGCACCGGTGCAGGTCGCCTGGGCATCATCGAACAACTGGAAGGCCGCAACGAACAGGAGCAACTCGGCCGCGAGTGCGAATACGACCGCATCCTTTGTAAAAAGGCCCGCCAGCCAGTAACGCCCGAAGAAAATTGCGAGCGCCACCAGAAGCGCGAAGACGAGGGAGACGCCGATGGCGATGGCGCCGCTGCGACGGGCGGCGCGCGTGTCTTCCGCACCGACGTTGTAACCGATCCTGACCGAAGCGGCGGCTCCCAGTGCCAGCCCCACCATGAAGGTCAAACCGCTCATGCTGTTGGCGATCTGGTGCGCGGCCACGGCCTCGACGCCAAGGCGGCCGACCAGGAGCGCCAGGAACGAGAACATGCCCACCTCGATGAAGATCGTGAGGCCAATAGGCAACCCCAGCTTGATCAACCGCCAGATCTCCCGACCGTCCGGGGGGCTGAAGCGCGCAAAGACGCCGCAGACGCGCATGCGCGAGAAAGCCACGATCAAGGACATCGCCAGGAACTGGCCGGTCATGACGGCGGCGCTCGAATAGCCGCAACCCACGCCTCCCATGGCGGGCAGGCCCAAGCCTCCGTGAATGAACAGCAGGTTGAGCGGCAACTTCAGCACCAGTCCGGACAGCGCCACCACCATGGCAGGCACCGTCCAGGAGTTGCCGTCGCAGAGGTAGCGCAATGCCGCGTAGCCCAACAGGGGCAGGACGCCCCAGGACAGCGCATCCAGGTAAGCCAGAGCGATGGGAATGGCGAGCGGGTCGACATCGATGGCCCGGTAGATGCGTTCCGCATTCTTCAACAACAGGATCAGCGCGCCGCCGCCGGCCAGCGCGATCCAGCCCGCCTGGCGCGCCACTTCGCCGGATTCCCGTTCGCGGCCCGCCCCGTGCAACTGCGAAACCGACGGCATGAGGGACATGATCACGCCCACCACGAACAGGATCGACGGCCAGAACAGGTTGCTGCCGAGCGCCACGCCCGCGAGGTCCGCCGCGCTGACCCGGCCGGCCATGATGGTATCCATCACGCCCATTCCCATCTGCGACAACTGCGCGAATATCATGGGCAGGGCCAGCCGCGACAACTGGCCCAGTTCATGCCGTATCACCGACGAATTCCAGGAGACGGGACGGCGCATTGTACCCGCATGACCCCGCCGCGATGCCTGCCCCCGGCATTGTGCGGCAGGCATTGCGATCGACGACTTGTCGATAGACGACATCTATCGCAACGATTTAAACTTTCGACTACCACTGACGAGCGCAGTTCGTATACTGCGGGTTGCACAAACGCTGGAAATCCGCAAGAGGACACAACCAAATGGATCTCAAAGACAGCCAAACGATGCAGAACCTGAAAGACGCCTTTGCCGGGGAATCCCAGGCGAACCGGCGCTACCTGTACTTCGCCGCCAAGGCGGACGTAGAGGGCGAGAACGATGTCTCCGCGGTCTTCCGTTCCACGGCGGAAGGCGAGACCGGTCACGCGCACGGTCATCTGGAATACCTGGAAACCGTCGGCGACCCCGCCACGGGCCTGCCGATCGGCACCACCAGCGACAATCTGAAGGCGGCGATCGCCGGCGAGACCTACGAGTACACGGATATGTACCCCGGGATGGCGAAGACCGCCCGGGGCGAGGGTTTCGACGAGATTTCCGACTGGTTCGAAACGCTGGCCAAGGCCGAACGCTCCCACGCCAACCGCTTCCGGAAAGCCCTGGACGCGATGGACTGACGAGGCGTTGCCTCAACCTGAAGCGGCAGAGAAGGCGAGCGGGTCGTCCGATCTCGACTCACCCGCGTTCTGCCGCCGGTCAGGAGATCAACGGACTGGCTGAGCCCTTGAATCGCAACCGCGCCCCTGCTCCACGCAGCAATCGTTTCCGGGCTCCTTCATGGCGGCCGGCCATCGCTCGGTCATGGCGTCTGCGCTCGCTGCCGGGCGCGCTTTTTCGACCGGTTGCACGGCAACGGCTATCTGAAGCCCGAACAATCCCCGGTGTCGCTGGCGCAAGAAACGTGAGAACTCAAGCGAGGATTTGACATGGTGCGCGAAGGCAGCCTCGAAGCCCCCGACCGTCAGCCGCTCGGCTGGCAGCGAGCCGGGTTCTACGACAAGGACGATCTCCACGCCGAACTCGAGCGGGTGTTCGACATCTGCCACGGCTGCCGGCGCTGCGTCAACCTGTGCGATGCGTTTCCCACCCTGTTCGACCTCGTCGACGAGTCGCCGACACTGGAGGTGGACGGCATCCCCAGGGAAGACTACACCAAGGTCGTCGACCAGTGCTTTCTGTGCGACCTGTGCGCTGAAACGAAATGCCCGTATCTGCCGCCCCACGAGTGGGCGGTCGACTTCCCCCATCTCATGCTGCGCGCCAAGGCCTGGCGGTACAAGCAGAAGGACACCAGGTGGCGCGACCGGCTGATTACGAGCACGGACCGGGTGTTCGACCTGTTGTCTCTGCCCGGTATTGCCCAATCGGCCAATGCCGCGGCGGGTAACAGGCCCCTGCGCAACGCCGGCGAGCGCATCTTCGGCATCCACCGGGACGCGCCGCTGCCGGAATTTGCTTCCAGGCCGCTGTCCAGGCGTGTCGGTTCGTCCGTGGGTGCGGACCTCTCCCCTGCCGCATCCGACAGGACGACCGGCAAGGTGGCCGTCTACATGACCTGTTACGGCGACCACAATACCCCGGAGGTTGTCGAGGACCTGATCGGCGTCCTCAACCACAACGGCATACCGGTGACGATATTGAAGGACGCCCGGTGCTGCGGGATGCCGAAACTCGAACTCGGCGACCTCGATCGCGTCGCCGCGCTCAAGGACGCCAATCTGGGTGTTTTCCTGCGTGCGATCGATGAGGGTCACGACATCCTGGCGCCCGTGCCGTCCTGCGTGCTGATGTACAAGCAGGAACTGCCGCTCATGTTCCCCCAGGATGAGGATGTCGCCCGGGTCGCGCGCCGTTTCTTCGACCCTTTCGAGTACCTCATGCTGCGCCACAGGGCCGGGCTCCTGAATACGGAATTCAAAAGTCCCCTGGGCAAGGTCGCCTACCATGTCGCCTGCCACCAGCGCGTACAGAACATTGGCATGAAGACCCGCGAATTCCTGAACCTGATCGACGGCACCGAGGTCACCGCCATCGAGCGCTGCTCGGGTCACGACGGCACTTACGCCGTCAAGGCCGAAACCCATGCCAAGGCGATGAAGATCGCCCGCCCCGTGGTGAACCGCGTCAAGCAGGCGGCGCCGGACCGGTTCGGCTCGGATTGCCCCATGGCGGGGCGGCTGATCGCCCACGGCCTCGAGGCCGAGGGCGAGGCGGCCGAGCCCGAACATCCGATCTCCATGGTGCGTGCCGCTTACGGCATCTGAGGCCGGCCGGCATGGAGAAACTCGACCGATCGAAGCTCTGGAGCCTGGAACGGTACGCAACCGAACGGCCCGCATTCCGTGCCGCCGTCATCGCCCACAAGAAGCGGCGGCAACTGCCGTTGAACAAGAACGCAACGCTCTACTTCGAGGACTTCACCACCATGAAGTACCAGGTACAGGAGATGCTGCGCGTGGAACGCATCTTCGAGCCCGAGCAGATCACCGAAGAGATCGAAGCCTACAATCCACTCATACCCGACGGCGTCAACTGGAAGGCAACCTTCATGATCGAAGTTCCGGATGTCGAGGAGAGGCGGCGTGCGCTACAGGCGCTCAGCGGCGTCGAGCATCGCGTCTGGACCCGTATCGGCAACCACCCGCGCATATTCTGCATCGCCAACGAGGACCTCGACCGGTCTACCGACGAGAAGACTGCCGCCGTGCACTTCATGCGCTTCGAACTCGATGCGGCATGCATCGACTCGCTCAAATCCGGTGCGGCTCTCACATTCGGCATCGACCATGAACGGATGCGTTGCGAGGTGACGGTCGAGGGCACAACGCGCACAGTTCTGCTCGCCGATCTCGACTGACCCGCGACGCCCCGTCCTGCCCGCGTCATCCGGGTGTTGCCGCTCCGAACCCGCCCGGTCGCGGCGAAAGATTTGGCGATGAGCGTGCAAAATCCTTCGCGTAGCCCTCCTGGTACGCTGACGGTATCGCAATCATCCTTGCATTCACCGCACCGCCGGACCGGCACGTTCCCGCCGCCGGTTACCCGGCGCCTTCCGGCAATTCGCATGCCCATTCGTCGATTTCCGTCCTGTTGACGACCGGCGTGCCGGTGGCGCCGGCAAGCTAGCCCGCATATCTCACCAAGCCGCTTGTTGAGTCACTAAATGTCATTGCGTTTCAATCAGGTACCTTCGCTTTTTGGAGATTCTGCCCGGCACAGACTGCGCTGGCCGCGCCCTCGCTGGTCTTTTGCCCGCGTGCGCGCACATGCTCGCTCCACCATAGGCGGGGCTATGCTTTAAGCTCGCGAGCACGCGCACGCGCACGCGGGCAAAATCCTGCGCGATCATCGCGGCCCTTGGTGAGATATGCGGGCTAGACCGAGCACAACTCATGCTCGCTGCCATGCGGGCCGAGACCCGCCTGGTGTTCGAACTTGCAGGCGAACCGCAGATCCGGTGGCAGGTCAGCGGCGCGCCTGCCGATCGCGCTCCGTGTCGCGGATCGCCGCGCGCAACGTGCGGGTCATCTGGTCGAGCAGGGCGATTCTCGGGGAACTGGTGCGCCAGCCGATACCGATCGTCCTGGACGGTGGATCCGGCTCTTCGAACGGTATATAGCGCACACCCGCCGCGTGCGCGGTTACCGCGAGCCGCGGCATCAGGGTGGTGCCGACATTCGCCGCCACCATCTGGCGCAGGGTTTCCAGGCTGGTTGCCCGGAAGTTGGTGTTCTCCACGGCGTTGTGCGACTTGCAGACTTCCAGCGCCTGATCTCGCAGGCAGTGCCCGTCCTCGAGCAGCAGCACCTGTTCGTTGTCGAGATCCGCGACGCGGACCGAGGCCCGGTTCGCTTTCTCGTGCCGGTCCGACACGGCCAGGTAGAAGGGCTCGCGGTACAGTACCGCTTCGGCGATGTTGTCCTCGCCGAGCGGCAAGGCGAGGATCACCGCATCGAGTTCTCCCTCCCGCAGCATCCGCGCGATCACCGCCGTCTGCGCTTCGGTGAGCTGCATCTTCAGGTTGGGCAACGCTTCGCGCACGGGGCCGAGAATCCTCGGCAGCAGGTACGGCGCCACCGTGGGAATGATTCCCAGCCGAAAGTCCCCGCCAAGGGGGTCGCGATGCTCCTCCGCAAAGCCCACCAGCCGATCGACCTCGCCGAGTACCCGTTGCGCCTGCGCCACGATGGACTCCCCCACCGGTGTCAGCATGACCTGCCGGTTGGTGCGCTCGATGAGCGTTACGCCCAGGGTTTCCTCCAGCTTCTTGAGCTGTGTCGACAGTGTCGGCTGGCTGACGAAACAGGCCGCGGCGGCGCGGCCGAAGTGGCGGTGCTCCGCAACGGCGATCAGGTACCCCAGGTCGCGCAGGTTCATGATGTGTCCAACTCCCACCGGCAGCGTGGCCCCCGGGGCGGCTCAGGATGGCCGACGCAACGCCCGGTCATGGGGCCAATCGCTGGTTCTGTCAATTCTCGCGCGATGCCTGTTCGCGCAGTCGTTTGACCAGGCCTCGCCCAACCGCGTAGGCCGACGCAGCCAGCACCGGATGCCGCAACACGGCGATCGCCAGCACCGCCAATCCCGCGCCCGCGATCCAGCCCTGCAGTTGCGGGCTGCTCGCGCGGCCGGTCGTTGCGCGGTTCACGGTATGCTCGCAGTTGTTGGTGAAGAGATTGTATCGGCGCGCCCCCTCCTGTGCGGCGCCCAATCGGCGGCGCCGCGTGTGCGGGTCTACGGCCGTCACCCTGAGCCGTCGCCCGGCCCTGAACTGCCGTTCGGTAGAGACGTGCTCCCCGCGCCAGGGCGTATTGTGCAGAATGCGGCCGTCCGCAAGCACAACACCCTTGTGCATGACCAACCCCTTGCGGCGGGCGACGATGTCGCCCGGCTGATAGTCCGGCTGCATAAGGTAGCTCCTGATCGTCACTCCTGGCCGAAACGTAGCATATTCCGGGCCAGACTTGCTGGTCGCCCGCCGTTCTCAGGCACACCGCGTCCGCCCAGAGCCCGATATTGCGGCAACTCGAACCGATTACGTGGGAGGGCGTGGGGAAAAATTTTCAGCGACGGACGGGGTGCGATGGCGAAGCTGCCCGGGGGTTGGCGAAAACGGCGAGCATTCAGCGCAAGTGCGCTACCCGCTGTGCACCAGCATATAGTCGATTGCAGCCGTCAACTGCTCGTCCGAGCAATCGAAACAGAGTCCGCGTTCCGGCATGCCCGGCGGCATGCCCTCGACGGTGGATTGCAACAGTCGATCCATCCCCTTGACCAGGCGTGGCTCCCAGGATTCCGGATCGCCGGTTCTGGGCGCACCGGCAACACCGGCGGCGTGGCAGGAGAAACAGAACCGCTCATACACCATCTTGCCCGGATGCACCGGCACGTCATCGCCGTTCGCCGAACCCGGCCCGGACTCGGAGCAGGCGGCGGCCATGAGCAATGCCAGGCAACAGGCGCCCTTGAAGCGGCACATACGGCTTGTCTCCAGCTATCGCGACCGCTAGGTGCCGCCGAGCCCGGGCGTTGCCAAGTCGATGCCGGCCCGGGCACACGATACGCTACAAAGTAACCGGCATTCGCGCGTATGGAGCCTCAGCCGGTACCCGGCCCCCGCCCGCACGCGGGCCGCGCCTTTGTCGGCTGTTCGGCTTTTGCCAAGGTTATTCACCGCAACGTCGACTCCCGCGAAACACCCCTGGAGACGCCAAGAATAGCGGCTTTCAGACGGACAGGTATATGACCGGCCGCAAAATCGAGACCGCCGCCGGGCCGCCGCATCACTCGCCAACTTCCTGCTGCGGACGCCGACGCCCTCGCGACGAAAGTCGGTAAGCGATGCGGGCTAAAGGCCGCGCAGAATCTCAGCCCCGCGGCGCAGCGTATCGTCGTCCTTGCAGAAGCAGAAACGCAGCACCTTGTGGTCGTTGGCGTGCGGGTCGTCATAGAAGATCGACACGGGAATGGACGCGAGCTTTGCTTCCCGGGTCAGCCGGAAGGCGAGTTCAGCGTCCCTTTCGTTGAACACGCGCTCAAAGCCGAGAAGCTGAAAGTAGGTTCCGGCGCTGGGCACGACGCTGAACCTCGACCCTTCCAGCAGCCCGCAGAAAAGATCCCGCTTGCGCTGGTAGAACGAACCCAGTTGCAGGTGGTGTTCCGGGTGGTTGGCAAGGAAATCGGCCAGGCCATGCTGTACCGGGGTATTGGAGGTAAAGGTCACGAACTGGTGCACCTTGCGGAATTCGGCGGAAAGCGGCGCCGGAGCCACGCAGTAGCCGATCTTCCAGCCCGTGACGTGATAGGTCTTGCCGAACGAGGAGACCGCGAAGCTGCGCTCGAAGAGCCCCGGGTAGCGGCAAACGCTCTGGTGTTGCCGTCCGTCGAAGACGATGTGCTCGTAGACTTCATCGGCGAGCACGTAGAAGCCGTGCCGCATGGCCAGGGCTTCGAGCCGCTCCAGGTCCTCCCGCTCCCACACCGTACCGGTGGGATTGTGCGGTGTATTGAAGATCACCAGGCGCGTTTTCGGGCCCACCCGCGCCTCGAACCGGTCCCAGTCCACGCGGTACCCGGGCGGCTGCAACGGAACGTGGCGGGTTAACCCCCCCTGAAGCCGGATTCCCGGTTCATAGCTGTCGTAGGCCGGATCGAAGACAATCGCCTCGTCGCCGGGATGAATCACCGCGGCCATGGCGCAGAACAACGCCTCCGTGGCGCCGGAAGTAACCGTCACTTCGGTCTCCGGATCGACCGTCGCGCCGTACAGATCCCGGACCTTGACGGCAATGGCCTCGCGCAGGCCGGGTACACCCGCCATCGGCGGATACTGGTTGAACCCGTGGGACAGGTAATACCGGACCCGGTCGATCAGCTCTTCCGGCCCGTCGAAGTCCGGGAACCCCTGGGAGAGATTCAGCGCGCCCTCTTCGGCGGCCAGGGCCGACATCACCGTGAATATCGTGGTGCCAACCTCCGGCAACTTGCTGACCGGATGCGCGGTTTCGTCACTTCGCGACGGGTCCGTGATCGATTCAGACCGGTTCATTCAAAAATTTCATGCCCGATGGAAATTCGTCGTTCGCATCGATTCCACGGCCTCCCTGACCGGCGTTGTGCACTCTCAGTGTCGCTTGAACGCCCGCATTATGTACACTTTCAATCGCTAGGGTACGGTCCCGCAAAAAAGGAACGAATCATGTGCGACGCCAGATTCTCGGATTACCGCGTGGCCGATATCGGACTCGCCGATTTCGGGCGCCGGGAAATCTCCCTGGCGGAGGCGGAAATGCCGGCGCTGATGTCGTTGCGCGGGAAGTACGCGGAAGAGCGGCCGCTGGCCGGCGCGAGGATCGTCGGCTGCATCCACATGACCGTGCAGACGGCCGTGCTGATCGAGACGCTGACGGCGCTCGGCGCCGCGGTGCGCTGGTCGTCCTGCAACATCTTCTCCACCCAGGACCACGCCGCCGCGGCCATGGCGGCCCGGGGCGTGCCGGTGTTCGCGTGGAAAGGCGAGACCGAAGAGGAATACGACTGGTGCATCGAGCAGACCCTGCTCGAGGACGGCGAGCCCTGGGATGCCAACCTGCTGCTCGACGACGGCGGCGACCTCACGCGGATGGTGCACGAGCGCTATCCTTCGATGCTGCGCAATATCCACGGCATCAGCGAAGAGACCACGACGGGCGTGCACAGGCTGCACGACATGCTGCGCACCGGGGAACTCAAGGTGCCCGCCGTCAACGTGAACGACTCCGTCAGCAAGTCGAAGAACGACAACCGCTACGGTTGCCGGCACAGCCTGAACGATGCCATCAAGCGCGGCACCGACATGCTGCTCGCCGGCAAGCGCGCACTGGTGATCGGCTACGGCGACGTGGGCAAGGGCTCCACCCAGAGCCTGCGCCAGGAGGCCATGATCGTGCGGGTGGCGGAGATCGACCCCATTTGCGCAATGCAGGCCTGCATGGACGGCTTCGAACTGGTATCGCCGTACCGCGGCGGCATCAACACCGGCCGGGTGGCGGAGATCGATACGCGGCTCATGGGCGATACCGACCTCGTGGTGACCTGTACGGGCAACAGCAACGTCTGCGACGCCGCCATGCTGCAGACGCTGAAGCCCGGGGCGGTAGTAGCCAACATCGGCCATTTCGACAACGAAATCGACACCCGCTACATGCGCGACAACTGGCGCTGGGAAAAGGTGAAGGACCAGGTGCACCAGGTGTTCCGCAGCGACGACCCCGGCAACTATCTCATTCTGCTGTCGGAAGGGCGGCTGGTGAACCTGGGCAATGCAATGGGCCATCCCTCGCGGGTCATGGACGGCTCCTTCGCCAACCAGGTGCTTGCCCAGATGCATATTTACCACGAGCGCTGGGCCAGCCAGCCGGAGAACCAGCGGGCGCCGGTAACCATCGAAGTGCTGCCGAAGAAGCTCGACGAAGAGGTGGCGGAACTGATGGTGGCCGGGTTCGGCGGCACCCTCACCAGGCTCACGGAGCCCCAGGCCGACTACATCGGGGTGGATACGGCGGGGCCGTTCAAGCCGGACAGCTACAAGTACTGAACGGTCGGTAACGCAAACCGGAGAAAGTTCCCTCGCGGCATCCTGGATCACGGCTGTTACGGGTGGAATTGCCGAACCTGTCAACGTCGCCGACGTCGACCCGGGGCGATTGCCGGACTTTGCGCGGTCTCCCGATCCGGAACGGCGTCACCGGCGCGTTCGGCGTCGATTCGGATTCAGGAACGTTGGTTTACTTGAACCCCTGTGTGCCTTACGGTCATTCCAGGAACGGCGGGAACTGCAAATGGATGTGCGAACCCTGATGCGGCGGGCGGCCGCCCACTATTCGGACCTCGAAGCCGTAGTGCACGGAGACCGGCGCCTGACCTTTGCGGAATCCTGGCGGCGCTCGCTGCGCCTGGCCAACGCCATGCTGGCCACGGGCCTTGAGCCCGGCGACCGGGTCGGGGTGCTGGAAAACAACTCGATCGAGGCGGCTGACCTGTTCGGCGGCGCCGCGGCCGCCAACCTGGTGCGGGTGCCGCTCTATCCCCGGAACGGGCGGGACGCGCATCTGCACATGCTCGGCCATACCCAGTGCCGCCTGCTGATCGTAAGCCACGCCCACGCCGAAGAGGTCGCGGGAATCGCCGATGACCTGCCCGCCCTGGAGCATGTGTGGGTTCGGGACTCCGGCTACGAACACTGGCTGCTTGGCCATTCCGACAGCGACCCGGACCTGGACATCGGCGAAGACGACAATTTCATCATCCGTCACACCGGCGGCACCACGGGCAAATCCAAGGGCGTCGCCTATACCCACAAGGCCTGGCTCGCGGCGGGCCGGGACTGGTTCTATGCGTTCCCGCCGGTGGAACCCGGCGACAAGTGCATGCACCTCGGCCCCATCTCCCACGGTTCCGGCTACCAGTACCTGCCCATGTGGCTGAGCGGCGGCTGCAACGTCATGCTGGACCGTTTCGATACCCGGGAAACGCTCGATGTCATGGCGCGCGAGGGCATCGCGTTCGGCTTCATGGTGCCGACCATGGTGAACGCGATGGTTCAGGACAACAGCGCCCGGGGACGGGACTTCTCTCGCCTGAAGTGCCTGTTGATCGCCGCCGCGCCGATCCAGGATGCGACCGCGCTGGCGGCGCGGGAGGTATTCGGCGACGTGCTCTATCAGGGTTACGGCCAAACGGAGGTACTGCCGGTTTCCATGATGGGGCCGCGCCAGTGGTTCGCCCGGGTCGAGGGCTCGACACCGCTACGATCGTGCGGCCTGGCGCTGCCGTTCGCGGAGGTCGAGATCCGGGACGAGGAGAACCGGCCCCTTCCGGCCGATGAAGTCGGCGAAATCGTCGCCCGGGCCGACGGCATGATGAGCGGTTTCTGGAACGACGAGGAAGCCACGCGGGAACGGATCGTCGACGGCTGGGTGAAGACCGGCGACCTCGGCCGGCTCGATGCAAACGGCTACCTCTACATCGTCGACCGGGCCGACGACATGATCATCTCCGGCGGTTTCAACATCTGGCCGGCGGAGATCGAGAATGCGATCGCCAATCACCCGGCCGTCATCGAGGTTGCGGTGTTCGGCGTACCGCACCCCAAGTGGGGCGAGACGCCGCACGCCGTCTGCGTAGTCAAAGACCCGGGCGATCTGACCGCCGAGGAAGTCATCGACCTCGCCGCCCGGGAACTCGGTTCCTACAAGAAGCCCGGCGGCGTCACCGTCACGACCGAGCCGTTGCCGAAAAGCCCGGTGGGCAAGATCAAGCGCAAGGACCTGCGCGAGCCCTTCTGGGCCGGCCGGGACCGGCGGGTGTCCGGCAGTTGAGCCGGCGCCACGCCCGCCCCGGCGGCGCTCGCCCGGTCGGGCCAGGAAACTTCACCATGATCAGGAAGTTTCTTGCATGGATCTCGATCATCGTAGCAACCTGTTTTCTGATTGCCTTCTGGGTGATCTTCTTTTCGCCGAGGCCGCCGCTCACGACGGACCCCGCGACGCTTGCGGGCGATGGCAGCATCATCGACTACTGCGAGCTGCCACATCTCGATGGCAGCGGAAAGCTGGCGGCGGACATACCCAAGGGCAACACCCCGGGTTGCAGTTACACCCACTTTCCTTTGCCGATCCTGGCGGAATGCACCGAACCGTTGATCGAAGGCGCCGATGACATACGGGGCCTGTGGCAAGGGGTGGAAGGTGGGCATGCCGGACATGTTGAACGCATCGACCAATGCGGCCGACGGGTGGTGGTTACCAGCAGCGGCCTCATTCACGACTACGGCCCGAACAGCACGCTGGGGGAGAATACCGACGATACGGAAGGCAGCGTGGCTTTCAGAATCGGCGATAAGCCCTATTGCCCGCGAACATCGGCCAGCATGATCTGGAACAACGGAATTCTGGCTTTTCACGCCTTTGGATGGGGCCCTGTCGTGGTGCGGCGTTATCGCGATGGTGAGCAACTGGTGTGGGAATACGTTGACGGCAGCATCACCAGGATGAATCGCATCTGTACCTTGCCCGAGGACCAGAAGATTCCGAGGCCGAGGTAGGGGCCAGGTCAGCCGGAAGAACGGAATTCGATGACTGGCGCCTCGACGCCCTCGCGACGAAAGTTGGTGAGCGACGCGGGCTAGAACGTGCCCGGAAAGTTGCCGCCGTCGATCAGGATGTTCTGGCCGTTGATGTAGCCGGCCTGCCGACTGCAGATGAACGCGCACAATGCGCCGAACTCTTCGGGTTTGCCGAGACGCTGGAGAGGATTGTCGCCTAGCAGCCGAGCGGTGAACGTCTGCGCATCGATGCCTTCCTTGCGGGCGTTGTTCTCAATGTAGACCTTCAGCGGGCCGGTCTCGAAGGTACCCGGCAGGAGATTATTGATGGTCACGTCCGCCTCGGTTGCGGTGACCTCGACGTCCTCCCGGGCGAGGGCCAGGGCCGCCGCCTGGCCCAGATCGGCGTCGGCGGCGCATACGATGGCGGTTTTTCCGCCGATGCCCAGATTCATGCTACCGATCCTCCCGTCAGGCCGCTGCCTCCTACATGCTCTTAGTGTATGGCCTGGGTTTCATCGTGCTGCCCGAAGAACCAGGACCACCTCACCGAAACGCTTTGGCGACTGGACCAGCATGCATAGGTAACGTATCGACATCGCACCGGACAAGTCTGCTCACGCAAGCTCACGCGATGCAATAGCAAGCGGATGACCGGCAAGGCGACTGTCCCGGGTAAGCAGCCTGAGACCTTCCTCCTGTGCCTGGACGAGCAGCAATTCGTCGAAAGGGTCCTTGTGTTCGAGTGGCTTCTTGAGCGCTCGTGCGGCGTGGAGCATGGTCATTGGCAGAATCCTCACATCCTGGTCTTCAAGCGCCACCATCACATCCTCAGGAGAAAAACGGCTCTTGCGCACGCCCGACGGGTGGCGCGCGTTGTGCTTGAGGCGCATTTCCCAGACCGAGACCGCGCTTACATAGAACTCCATCTCGCGCGCCGTCAGTATCCGGCGTTCCCAGTCGAGAAACTGTCCAGGCCTGTCCATGAAGTCGTAGACGTAGGAAGTGTCGAGAAGAACGCGCATTGCCGCACCCACCCGGCTATTCGTCATCCAGGCCGAGCACCCGGCGGCTGAAGGCCGGATCGTCGAATTCCTCGGGCCATCCTGCCCCGTCGCCCTCGATACCGAGGCGCCGACGCGCGGCCTCCAGCTTTTTGAAGTCGATCCCGCCGCGCCGGTCGCAGCGCACCAGTTCGACGGCCGGCCGGCCGTGCTTCGTAATGATGACGCGCTCGCCATTGCGGGCCGCGGCGATCAGTTCGGAGAGGCGTGCTTTCGCTTCGCGGATGGCAAGTTCCATGACGCCTGAATTTCGGCCTGTAACTGGATGCCGCCAGTATGCGGGGGTGGGCTTTTCCAATCAAGACTATAGCGTGACTACATCTATCCATTTCGACGGCTGCAAAGGCTACAGCTTCAGCTCCGCAAGCTCCTCCAACACCTTGGGATGACTTTGCACGACTTTGAGCAGCGTCTTTGCGGCACCGCGCGGCGACCGCCTGCCCTGCTCCCAGTCCTGAACGGTGTCGATGGAAACGTTGAGCAGCTTCGCAAATTCGCGTTGGGTCAGATCGACCGACCTCCGGGCCGAAACCGCCAGGAGTTGTTCTTTTGTGTACGTTCGACCCTTCTTGCCGTTTTTCATTTGCTCGACGGCGCGCAGCAATTCAGCGCCCTCGCTGCTCATCCTGCTTTTGCTAGTCACGTTCGATCGCCTCTTTAATCAGCCTCAATTCGTTTGCGGTTTCGGCGTTTCGATTACGGTATACACATTCGCAGAATACGGCAATGCCGTATCGCCGGCAGTGCGACTTCTGCCAAGGGATCGTGGGAATCCTTCTGTTCTGAGCCTGAGCCGCTCACCGAGGCGATAGTACGATTGGGCTTAAGTCCCGCTCGGCAATCCCGTCGATTCGCGGGTACTATTCCGAAGATAAGAATACGGGAGGCATCCACATGGACCGACGCAGAGTTTCGAAGGACCCTTCCGCGCGAGTTCCTCATGGTGGAAACGCCCGATCTGCATCAAGGACGGGTCCGGACTGGCGCTCGCTGGCGAAAGTGGACACCAAACCTCTCGAGCCAGTCGAGGCCCATGTTCACGCTAGCGGCAGGAAGGAGATGGTTTGCTCCCAGCACCCGCTGGCAACGGACGCGGCGCTCTGGGCCTTGCAATGCGGGGGAACCGCCGCAGATGCCTTTATCACCGCCGCGCTGGCCCACTGTGTGCTGGAGCCCACCATGACAAGCCTGGGCGGTGCCTTCTGGATCAACTATTGGGATGCGCGTAAGGGTCAACTGTTCGGCTCGGACGGTGCCTTTGCTTTTCCCGAAGCCTTGCCCGCCGAAGTGCCCTACGACGAACAGAAGGCATGGACCGGCTGGGCCACCATGGTGCCGGGATACGTGCGCGGGATGGAACTCGCGCACAAGACCTGGGGTCGTCTGCCGTGGTACGAGCTATTCGAGCCCGCCATCGCATTCGCGGAAGACGGATTCGTGATCGACCACCAGCTATGGGGTTGGACTTTCGATCACCGTGAACTCGTAGGACGTTTCCCCGGCGTCGGCCGGGAGACCTGGTTTCCCAAGGGCCATATGCTTGGCGTGGGCGATGTCCTTCGCAACCCCCATCTCGCCCAAACTCTGCGGCGTTTGCGGGACGAGGGTGCGGACTATTTCTACACTGGACCTTTCGCCAGGAAGCTGGTGGAAGACGTCGCCAAACATGGCGGTGCGATCTCGCTGGCGGACTTGAGGAACTTCCGTGCGGCCATGACGGAGGGCTGGACTCCGAGTCTGGACACCGGCGGCTCCAGTTACCGGGAATACCTGGTTGGCCCGCCTTCGATCACCATGATTCAACTGGCGTTCAATCTCTTCGAGGCGGGCGACCTGCGCGCCATGGGCCACCCCTCCGAAAACGCTGATGCCCTCTATTACCAAATACGGATAATGCAGGAAATCTGGTCCCATGGTTTGACCAATCAAACCGGTGATTTCTCATCATTCAGCGCCTTCTCCGACAGTGACTGGCATCAACGGAGTATTTCGAAAGAATTCGCCCGGAGTCTGTGGCGGGAAATAGAGACAAGTCCACCGCGCCCGTTCAGTGGTTACGATGCCGGCACCTGCGCCCTCACCATCGTTGATGCTGAAGGCAACATTGCGAGCGGCGACCATTCGACCTCCTCGACTTCCTACGGGTCCGGCATCAATGTGGAAGGCGTTATCCTCAATCGCGCGGTTTTCGGCCGCAAGTACGAGTTGCCGCGGGGAACCTCCACCTCGGCCTGGCTGTTTCAAGATGGCAAGCCCGCATTCGTCATGGCAACACCGAGCCGCTCGTTTACCGAATGCGTACTGCAGGTGACCGCCAATGTGGCGGATTACGGCATGTCGCTAGCCGACGCGGTAAAGCCTCCGCGTTTTGGCCACCCCCATCCCGGTCTGGGGGCAATCGAGATCGAAGGCGACTTTCCGGACAGCATCCTGGCCGAAGTGCAGCACCGCGGCATCGACGTCTTCCCTGTATCGCCAATGGAAATGAATATGGGCAGTGCCCAGGCCGTTCTCATATCGGAAGATGGACTGATCGAGGGTGTGGCCGATCCGCGAAGGCGCGGCAAGGCAGCCGGT
This sequence comes from Candidatus Azophilus sp., assembly GCA_965220425.1. GTDB lineage: Bacteria > Pseudomonadota > Gammaproteobacteria > Pseudomonadales > Azotimanducaceae > Azophilus. Next base: position 4,668,789 of record OZ244830.1, read on the forward strand.
ACAAACGGCGCCTGACTCACGAATTTCGATGCGACCGGAGGAGATCATCGGAAACTCCGTTGTAGCTCTGGCAGGTTAGCAGGTGACCTCTCTCATAAAGAGCGCAGAACCCGCAGATTCCCTTATCGAGCGACGGGAAGTTCAATTCTCGAAAGACAGGGCGCACTCCGATGCAGGTTGACGATTGGCCGTCCGGTCGCCGGCACACGTACGAAGGTGTCCCTGTCATGGCCCGCAATGGCAACGCGTATCGCGTATCCTGCAGGTATCCGAACCGATGTCGGAAACAGCTTGAAGGCAAGCTCGGCGATTCTTCCCGGAGCGAGCGGCATGGCATCCTTGCTCAGATAGGAGTGATAGGGCCCGAATGTCTCGTAAGGCGGCGGGTCCGCCGAAATCTTGCGGTGAATCGCCCGCAACATCCCTTCCGTCAGGTAATGGACCCTTCCGTCCGGGGCCAGCGTCTCAAGGTACACAATGAAAGCACCGTCTTCGTGCGTGGAGCTCGCGAACAACCGTATGATGGCGTGACCGGTGATTTCGAGAGCTTCCTCGAGAGGCGCGGAGGTATAACAAAGCAGTTGTCGGTCGACCTCCCTGCGGTCCGGATAGTCGACATCGGTGCCACCGAAGGACGTGGTCCATCGCGTTGACTTTCCGGTTCCAACCCTGAAATTCACCTCGTAGGCATCGAACTGACCGGTCTTCCGGGAAGCGGCAGGGACCAGGCGTTGATTTTCACCAAGATAGTAGGCTCGATACTCAACGTTCTCGGGAGGCCAGACGTCGGTGCTCTTCCAGCGATCCTCGCCCATGGTGAAATACCTGACGCAACGCGGCGCCGGCTCAACTGCGCCTCCCTCTTCGACGTATCGACCCAGGAAGGCGAAAACTTGTTGCCACTGCTCGTCAACCGATGGTTCCACCGGCGTCGAAGGGGCCTCGTATACGTGAGCTGTCCTAAAGGCGCCATGATTCCAAGGACCGATCAGGGTCACATTGGGCGCATCGAAGGTCGCGAAACGCGCCAAGGCGCCGTCTGCCGTGCCTGAGTCAAGCCAACCGGCCCAATGCATCATGGGAAGGCGTGCGGCTTCGATCTCCTTGCGATAGGTAAACAGCGGTCGTCTCGCAATCCACTCTCCCGTACCGGCAGCACCGCCAAGATCGTCCCGGTAAAGCCATTCGCGGCCATGGTCGACAAAGTAGACATTGTCCCGATGTTGCGCCAAGGCTTCGCGCAGCAGGCCCAGGTCCTTGTCGCCTTCAACCGGCTTGATCCCCCGCGTCTGCTTCAGGCCGGGCATATCCCGAATCTTGCGCAGCGCAGTTACATCGTTCCGATCGAGCGCCTTTACGAAATCACCCCAAGCGGTGAGATATTTCGCGCTTTGCAGCCCACCTGGAAAATGTATCTGCGCGTAGTTGTCTAAGTCCGTGAATCTCGGAGTGGCGGCTTTCAATGCAGGGTGATTGGGTGCCGCCGCCAGTTCCGCGGTGTTCCCGGTATAAGAGATGCCATCCGTGGCAATGCGGCCGTTTGACCAGTCTTGTTTGCCGAGCCAGTCAACGATCTCGCCCGAGTCCCAAACCTCCTCGTCCGGATACTCGATCAGGCGTTTACCAAAGGATGCTCCCGAACCGCGAACATCGACGTGCGCAAACGCATAGCCCGCCGAGTTGATCCGTTCTCCGAGACTCATTCGCGACGGGGACGGTTCCTCATCGGTCAGGCCGGCTCTCCAGTAGCGCGTGAACCAGACGATGGTTCCAACTTTTTCCCCTCGCGCAACCGCGTCCGGCAACCAGAGTTCAACGGCAATTCGCACGCCGTCCCGCATGGTCACATACGCACTGCGCTGCAGCGACGGCGGACCCTCGCTGCTCGTCATCGACCCTGAGCGCCTGTCATGGAGAACGGAGGGTTGCTACCGGTGCAATTGCACTATGACCATCTGGTTTCGCGAAACCAGTCAGTGGCGCCAATAATCGCGTTGCCCAGCAAGGGGTCATTCCACCGATGTCCCGCTACGGGAACTATCTTGAGTTGGGCATCGGGCCAGGCCCTATGCAGATCGTAGGCAGCGTGGGGGGGTGTGCACATGTCGAATCGACCGTTGATGATGAAACCCGGAATTCCACGCAGGCGCGGAGCGTCTTCAACCAGTTGCCCCTCGTTCAGGAAGAAGCAATTGCTATCGTAATGGGCGAATATGCGCGCCATGGTCAGCGTGTTCCTATCGGCTGCAATACTGCCGATAAAGTTCTCGTCGGGCCAGACATCGAGAGTCTGTGCCTCGTAGCACATCATCGCGACGGCGGCCGGTGCATGAATGCGCGGGTCGGGGTCCAGCACGCGCTTCACGTAGTTTTCTCTCAATGCAGCGCGCTCATCCGGCGGCAAAAAGTCCCGAAACGCTGTCCAGACCTCGGGATAGACGAAGCGCACGCCCTCCCACCACCACCAGGCGTCGATGTTTCGGGACAAGGTCACACCGGTGACAATCACCCCGGAGCAGGATTCCGGATAGGCCTGCGCGTAGGCCAAGGCAAGTGTGCTTCCCCAGGAGCCCCCGAGAACGAGCCATTTTTCGATATCGAGATGCTTGCGCAGCCGCTCCATGTCTTCGATGAGATGACTCGTCGTATTGTTGTTGAGCTCCCCCACCGGGGTGGAACGATGACAGCCCCTCTGTTCAAACAGTATGGCGCGATAGTGGTCTGGGTCTGCGAGTTGGCGGTAGTAATCCCGGATTCCGCCGCCCGGTCCGCCGTGCAGAATGACAATCGGCGGGCCTCCCCTCGCGCCGGATTCCTCCCAATAGAGCGCATGAATCTCATCCACCTGGAGCCTTCCGGACTTGACGGGCGCAACGGGTGGGTAAAACGCAGAGTCGAGCCGCATCTGCCTTGCCAAGCTAACGAACACCGGCCAAGGTCAGGCATGGCCCCATTTCCTCTGAAAGGCGCTTCATTTCCTCCAAGCGCCGCCCGAACCCATCAATGGTTTCCTGCCAGAATCGAGGGCCCCGAAGATCAATGCCGAGGCCCTCAAGCACGGATTCCTCGACGCCCGCGCGGCCGGTGAGCTCGAGAAACTTATCGTATCGCTGCTGAAAGCCCGGCTCCTCTCGCGTGAATCTGTCGGCGATACCCGCCGAAAGCAGGTAGCCCACAATATAGGGAAAGTTGTAGAAAGGCGCGCCCGCCAAGTAGAAATGGGGTATGGCTGCCCATGCCATCCGATCGAAAGCGTCGGCTCGCGTTGACTCCGATTCCGGCGTGTCCCCGGCCAGGGAATCTCCAAACCATTTGCGGTAACCGGTCGCCATCAACTCCTTCAGCCGGGCCACGCTCAGCTCGCCCTCTCCGCGCTCGTTGTACAGAGCCGTTTCAAATTCGTAATCGCGAGGAATTCGCAACAGGTAATTGACGACGGTATCGAGCTGTATGCCCAGCACGAGAAATCTCAGCGTCAAGCCAACTTCAGGGTGATTGAGGAAGTGGTTGCGCACCAGGGCTTCCGCGACCAGTGCGGCCGTCTCCGCCATCGGCGCCGTTGCCTGTCTCTCCCAATAGCGGTTGGCATACATGATCTGATTGTGATACGCATGTCCCAGTTCGTGGGCCAGGCAGGAGAGATCGTTGTAGGTTCCCTTATACGGCAGAAAAACCGCGGATCGCCTTGAACGGGGGAAGGATGCGCAAAACCCCAAAGTGAATTTGCCCTCTCCTATGCCTGTTTCAACCCAATGGGAATCAAACGCCTTTCTCGCGAATCGTGCCATGGGCTGGTGAGCCCGCGCAAACCCATCCAGAATGATTGTCATCGCATCGTGCAAGGGTCTTGCAGAAGCCTCTCGAACCGGCAGGGGTGCGGAGCGGTCATAGATTCCCAAGCGTTCAAAACCCAATATTCGCGCCTTGAGCCTGAGCCAGGATTGGGCCGTCTCGCGATTTTTCAGAACGACCCGCATCATCTGGTCGACCGTTTCGCGATCCATCTCCGCATCTTGCATTGGCACATCGAGAAAATGGCCGTATCCCCGTCGCTTCCAAAGCGTAAGACGTGCTCCGGCGATGCCATTGAGGCAGCCGGCGAAGGCCACTTCATTGGCTTCGCGAATGCGAGTGCTGCCCCGAAAGGCTTCTTTGCGAATGACCGGGTCCGGTTGGGAAAGCAGGGAGTACAGCTCTGAAAGGGCAGTGTCTATCGGCTCGCCATCCGCTCCTTGCACCGGGAATACCAACCTGCCGTTAATCGCGTTATAGAGTCGAGTCCAGGCCGCAAGCCCACTGCTTTCCAGTTCAATTGCGAGCGCCTCTTCTCCCTCGCTCATGCGCAGTTGCGCATCGCGCCGCTCTTTTCCCAGATAGTGTCCCGCGCTTCGAAGTTCCGGTGATTGAGTCAGAGCTTCAAACGATTCCCTCGAAACCAATCGCAACAAGCTCCCCACTTGCTGTCGAACAGGCAATACGGCCAGCCTGACCCTGGCGAGTGTGTTCTGCACTTCGTCGACCACCTGTGCATCGGCGTGCTCTCCAACAACGCAGAAGACATATGAGTGCACTTGATGGTATCGCTCCTCAAGCTGCTCGAAGTCGAGCAGCAGGGCGACAATTTCGCTTTGCTCCGGCTGCGGGTCCGCATTTTCTTGCAAGGCCTTTGCCCGCTCTTCGATTTCCGCATAATCGCAGGCTAGAGATTCCGCGTATTGGAAGATGGATTGGCCGTCAGGAAGTGCGGCAATTTCCGGCAGGTTCCAGTGACTGATTTCCAGATTCAGTTCAACGCCCGGCAGCATGGCCGCCCTCGGTCGAGCGCCGGCCCAGTTCCGGCCCGGCTTTCCACAGAATCAAGAACGCCAACAACAATACGATCCAGGAGCGAAAGTCACCAAAATCGTTCCAGGAAAGTGTTTCGTAAGCCAGCCCGCTCGACATGTGCACGTACAGGCAATGAATCATGATGGCAGGTATTACGCTGCCACCGGTACGATTGAAGAAGTAGGTGATGACGATCGACAAGCCAATCAGCGCTACCGTGAACACCACGAGAAAAAGGATGTATTCGCCGAAGGGCAGGCTGATCATATAAGACGCCACGTCCCTCGGAACGTGCCACATAGACCAGAGAATGCCCAGCAATATGCTTGCATTCAATGGGCTTTGCAGGCGATCAATAAGCCGCGGCAAGGCGAATCCACGCCAACCGAGTTCTTCCAGCAACCCTCCTTCACGAAGAAAAGCGCCAATGAGAAAGTACAACAAAAATAGCCACAGGGTGGACCCGATTCGCGGACCGATTTCGTCAAGCGCCTGCTCACCACCATGAATCCAGCTCACCAAAGCGAAATAGCATGTGAACCCCATGAAGAGCGCGACGATCAGACCGTACACCTTCAGCCCTTCCCGCCAGGTCACGCCTTCGCGCCAGGGTTTCAGGCGGTCAAGGAGTTGCCTGAGCCCCACGCGGCCGGAGATCAGCAGAACGATGACAACCGCGGCAATGCTCGGCGCGGCCGCGTAAGGCAGTGCAAACCCTACCGCGGGCTCTTCGAAACTCATGCGCAGCAAGGTCAATACATTGATGTTGTCGATTCCAAGCCGTTCCTGAAGCTCCCAGATGAGTGCATAGAAGTTGATCGGCTCCGAGCCATCTCCCGACTTCGCCAGCGCTACGAAATAGCGGCCGGCGCCGACCAGGCTTGCGAGGCCAAACGCGAGGGCGTAGAAGGAGACAAGCGGATAGCGGCGAATAGTCTGCAACATGTGACGCCGTCCTTAGCTGGTAAAGCATTGCCGAGCAGCTCCATAGCGCCAAGCATACCGCCATGGCGTGCGATCAACACCGGTTCTTTGCGGCACAGCAAGTCTGACGGTGGGCGATCCCCGATCAGGCGCTTTTCAGAAGGAAACCCTTACCCTTATGCCCCAATTCTTGCCATTGGCCCGGTTCGTGACCGGCCGGAAAAATACACCACCCGGATTGAAGAACGCTTGCGATATAACGTAGTCGTCGTCCGTCACGTTCCTTACAAAGCCGGTGACGCTCCACCTGTCCGCCTCGACGCCGGCATGCAAGTCGACAATCGAGTAATCGAACAACACGGCCTCCTCCGCGGCGAACGGGCTGTATGGATCCCGGTTCTCCTGATACTTCCACAACGCCGAGAGAACCACGTCCATCGCTGGAGACACGGGGTAGCGATAGCTCGCCAACAAAGTAGCGGTAGTGGTGTTGCCCCCCGGAATCGGACCTCCCTCCGAAATCGTCACAAAGGCGCCCGGTACCGCATTGACCTGGGTGATCGTCCCATCGACGTAGCCAAACGAGCCGGCGATGGTGAGATTCTCGATTGGCCTGGCCGTAAAATCGATTTCCACACCGTCGGTTTCCGACTTTCCGAGGTTCTGGAAAAAGAAATTAAACGAGCCGAAGTCGAATACGCCGCCCAATACGTCATCCTGATCGAGCCGGTAGAGCGCGACATTCAGGGTGAGTCGATCCTGAAACCAACTGGTTTTTGCTCCGAGCTCCAGGTTCAGTGAGGTCTCCTCGCCGTATGGGATTACCTCCGCCGCGAGTTCCGGGGCGACACCAAAGGCGAAACCGGTGTTGTAACCGCCTGGTCGAAATCCTTCGTTCGCCCTGAAATACAGGTTGATCCTTTCATTCGGCCGCCAGGCGATGCCGGCGCCAAAAGACTCGTTGCTCCAATCGTCGTCTCTGTCGAGAAGAATCGACGCCGAGCCCGTATTCGACCGTTCGAAATCGAACAACTTTTCGTCGTCGGTTCGCCGTCCGCTCAGGATGACATCAAGATTCTCCACGATGCTCCAGGTAACCTCCGCAAAGAAGGAGTAGGACTTGGCGTTGACTTCAGCCTCGGTCGCGGATATGCGAAGCAGTGCGCCTGTCGGGTCCATGTGGCGCACCGGCCGGTACAGGTTGAGATCTTCCTTGATGTAGTTGAATCCCACAATGTACTTGAGCGCCTGATCCGCGGGGGAAACCAGGCGAAGCTCCTGAAATAGGCTGTCTACATCCTCATCGCGCGAAATCGTCTGAAAGGCGATGCTCTTGTCGTCGAAGCCATCCTGATCCGCAAAACTGTCGAGTTTGTATTCTCGAACGCTCGTCAAACTGGATACGGTACCCAGACCGGTCTCCCAATTGACGGTCAGGCCCTGGAGGCTCCAATCCTTGTTGGCGTCCGAAGGGGTATCCCGGCGAATCGCCTTCTTCGACTCACCGCCTAGCTGTTCGGCGGCTCCCCGGTTCTCCGGGCCTTCAAGCGAGGTGAAATCCGCCCAGAAAGTAACGTCGATATCTTCCGATACCTGCCAGAGCGCCGATGCGCGGAAGCCCGAGATTTCCCTTCTGTCCTGCCACTCCCGCAGCGTGGTGTTGTAGTACTCGCCTTCCTGCTGGTCGACGATCCAGGAATTCAATCTGAGCGCCAAACGGCCTTCGGCAACAGGAACGTTGAGGATTCCCCGCGCTTCGGTTCGGTCATACTCGCCGTACTGAAGCTCCAACGATCCTTCCAATTCATCCATCCTGGGCGCCGTGTGGATGAAGTTTACGGTGCCGCCTACCGCATTTCTGCCGTAAAGGCCCCCTTGCGGGCCTCGCAAGACTTCGACGCGTTCCAGATCCATGAAATCGGAAAATACTGTCCTGGCGCCTCCGATGTAAAAACCGTTCTGGTAAACACCGGTTCCCTGTTCAATGAAGTCGAGCGGCAAACCAACGCCGCGGATGACAATGGTGTCGTTGATTCCGAAGGTTCCGCTGTCCACCAGGGCGTTCGGAACCAGATCAATGAAATCCTGAATGGTGGTGAGATCGAATTCGTTGATTTGTTCGGCGGTAATAGCCGTTACCGTCAATGGCGTATCCTGCAGATTCTGTTCCCGTTTGTTGGCGGTAACAACGACTTCTTCCACAAAAACGCCATCGGCCGTTTCCGCGTTCTGGGCGTGGGAAGTTGCCCAGAACGGCATACAGAACACGACACTTGTCGTGCAGGCGATTAGTCTACGCATGATGACATCCTCCCCCGAAATGCCACGGTCACGCTCCGGCGTATCCGAAGCGGCAACATTGCTGTTGCATGGAGTCAAACACTACTATTTTGGAGAGGCTTTCGTCAACCGGGAATAACGGGTGTGTACAGGGCCATTTCACGCTACGCAGCCGCTGGCGTTTGGCTTTGATAAACGCTCGACACCGGGAACAATTACGTGCCATCTGCGGTTCAAATCGGCGTTTCCGGCCAGCGTGAAATGACCCTGCGGGTGTGTATGGCGCCTCTCAGTGTCAATGTATCGACCGGTTTTGCTCGGCGCGATACATGTCGGCGGCGTTGTAGATCAACTGTTGCGACATGTTGTAGTTCAGTCCCTCGAGGTCTTCCCGCAACGCCAGGAGACCGTTGACCGCATACAGGAAAATGACCGGAGATTCTTCGTCGATGATCCGTTGCGCATCGCGGTACATCCGGATTCGAGTTTCCGGGTTGACGGTCGATGCCGCGCGCGTCAGCAGGTCATCCACGCGCTCGTTCACGTAAAACGAATAATTGCCGCCCTCGCCCAGGGTTCGCTTGACAAACATGTAGTTCATCAGCGCCCAGGGATCGGGGAAATCCACATACCATCCGCCCAACGCCATGTCGAAGTCACCCGAGGACAGTTTGCTCTGGTAAGCGGTCGCGTGATGGGGCAACAAGTCCAGATGCACGCCTATGTCGGCAAAATTGCTCTGCAGCGTCTCGGCTATGGACCCCGGGTCGGGTGCGCCGGTGATTAAGCCCAGGCGAGTACCCGATTCGTAACCGCTCTCGCTGAGCCGCCGCTTTGCTCCCGCAAGGTCCCGGGCATTGAGCGGCAACCCGGGATCGTACCCGGGGATTCCCGGTAAGAGGACGCCACGCATTGCCGCGGCGTTGCCCTCCAGGAGATTGGCAATGATGCCCTGATAGTCGACGGCCTTGCGAAGTGCTTCACGAAGTTTGACATCGTCCAGGGGCGGGCGCTGAGTGTTGATCCATACGTGATAGATCTCGAAACTCGGCGCCGTGATAACCTCGACGTCTTCGAGCGCGTCAAGCCGGGCTGCCCACCGTTGCGTCACGCCTTCCATGATATCCAAGTCGCCCTTCTCGAGCTGAACACGTCGAGCCGCGGCATCGGGGATGACTCTGAAAACGATTCGGTCGAATTGCCGCGGTTTGCCCGCCGCATGTGGATTGGGACCCATGGTAAGACGCTCCCCCCTATCCCAACGCACCAGCCGGTAAGGTCCGCTGCCGGCGGTGTGTTCCGATAGCCAGGCCGTTGCGTTGTCGCCTTCGATGGCGTGTTGCATGACCGCCGGGTTGACGATGGACGCATTGGTCAGCGCCAGGAGCGATTGAATAAAGGGATACACGTCATTGAGATGGATGCGAAATCTATAGTCGTCCAGAACTTCAATCTCTTTGAGCCAGGCTCGAACCGTTTGCGCTGGAGACCGTCCGACCCGCAATATCCGCTCGAACGTGAATTTCACTGCCGTTGAGGTGACGGGACTACCGTCGTCGAAAAAGTGTCCATGCCTTAGTTTGAAGGTCCAGACTTTTCCGCTTTCATCTGATTCCCAGGATTCCGCCAGCTCTCCGGAAACCTCGCCTGTCGGCTGTCCGTCCTTGACCACAAAGGCAAGGAGTTGTTCGTAGGCAAGCGCAATTACGCTGTAGTCGTTATTGAAGGGCGTCGCTGCCGGATCGAGCGTTGTCATATCGCCGGACTTGCCAATCACCAGTACTCCGGAATCCTCCCGCTGCTCGGCACAACCCCCGACCAAGCTCAGGCACAGCAAGAGTGCAGTTCGACGGGGAACGGCAGCCAATCTCATGCTTCCTTCTTCCGGTTGAGGCTCTGCCGCATTATCGGCAAGTCAATGTGCGATGGGTATGTTGAATTGCGATGGAGTTCAATCGCAGGACGGCCCGTAGAGGGTACGCGCACGAAATTGTCCTTGTCGTGCCCGGCAATAGCGACCCGCAAGGAATGACTTTTGCGAATGAGCACAGATGTCGGGAACACAGAGAATGACAAGGTCGCCAACTGTCCTTTCGACATGGGTAGGGCATCGGCCTTCAAAAATGAGCGGTAGGGGCCGAATCTGCGATAGCTCGCCCCGGTATCCAAAGTTTTGCGATGGATCGCCCGCAGGATGCCCTCAGTCAAATAGGTCACCCGACCTTCCGGCGATACATCCTCGAGGTATACGATGAAGGCGCCATCTTCATGGGTCGATGAAACGTGAAGGGTAACGACCGGATGTCCGGTTATCTCCATATCCGCCTGCAGCGGGTCTGACGTATAGGTCAGCAACCGCGCATCGGCTGCTGCGCGGTCGCCATAATCAACCGGCCCGCCTCCCATTGAGGTTGCCCATCGGGTGAGAGATCCGGTTCCCGCTTCAAAGTCCACGAGATATCGGTCGCTTGCCACGCGGTTCGAAGGTGCGTCGCGACTCAGCCGATGGTCGGCCGACAGGTACCATGATTCCTTCGAGACACCGGGCGGGGGCCACTCCGTCGCAACCTTCCAACGGTCTTCACCCATTGTGAAGTAATGAAGTTCACGCTTCGATGCGACTAAGTCCCCGTCTCCCTTTACCAAGGGGTCCAGGAATTCAAGAATCCACTCAATCTGCTCGTCCGCCGACGGGTTGACGGGCAGGTCCGGGCTCGAAAACGGGTTGGCGTTGCATATGGCTCCATGGTTCCACGGCCCTATATACACCAGGTTGGGAGCGTCGAATGTGGCGAATCTCGCGATTGCTCCGTCCGCGACTGCCGAATCGAGCCATCCAGCCCAGTGCATCATGGGAACTCCCGCTCGCTCGAGAGATTCGCGGTACTGGTAGAGCGCCTTGCGGCGCGTAGCCCGGCTCGTCTCATCGCCGCTCGTGATGTCGTCTCTGAACAGCCAGTTCTCAAACCGGTCCGTGTAGTAGGAGTTGGCTTCATGCTCGGCAACGGCCGATGCCAGCAGCCTGCCATCCTCATCACCCTGCACGGGCCTTATGCCCAGACAATTGTCGAATCCAAGATCGAACCGACTCTGTAATGTCGCTATGTCATTCCTGTCCAGGGCCTTCACGAAAGTCCCCCAATCTTTGAGAAACCTTATGTTCTGCAGTCCACCGGGGAAGAGAATTTGCGAATAGAAGTCGAAATCCGTAAACCTCGGGACCGCTGCCTTCAAGGCCGATACCCCTGTGGTTGCAGCAAGTTCCGCAGTGTTCCCGACGTAGGAGATACCGTCCGTTGCGACTCGACCGTTCGACCAGGGCTGCTCTGATAACCATTGGATGACTTCTCCCGAATCCAGAATCTCATCATCGGGGTACTCAACGACCCTGTGTCCGAACGAGGCCCCCGAACCCCGGGCATCGACCACGGCGAACGCATAACCTGCCCGGTTCAGCATTTGATGGAGAGGCGTTCTAGCCGGTCGATCCGTCGGCGTCTTTTCAATTCGGGCTCGCCAGTAGCGCGTAAACCAGACAATGGTTGGTACCCGGTTCTGGTTTGATGACCCCTGCGGCAGCCAGATTTCTACCGCAATACGCGTCCCGTCGCGCATGGCCACGTAGGCCGACTGCCGATGTGGCTCGGCGATCATCGCGTCCCTTGGTGCAATATGCGGGTTGATCGTTTGTCGCCTACCCTGGTCACCGCAGCCAGCAACTCCTGTGTATATGGGTGCCGAGGACTGCGCACGACGGCCTCTGTTGGACCCGACTCGACCACCTTCCCCCGCCTCATCACCATGATTTTCTCGCACATGTGCTCGACTACGGATATGTCGTGGCTGATGAACAGGTAAGCCAGATTCAAGTTCTCGCGTAACGCCAACAGCAGGTTCAGCACTTGAGCCTGAACGGAAACATCCAACGCCGAAGTGGGCTCATCGAGAATCAATAGATCCGGCGCCAGTGTCAGGGCCCGGGCAATGGCGATGCGTTGCCGTTGACCACCGGAAAACTCATGGGCTTTCCGATCGAGAAGTTCGGGGCCAAGCCCAACCCGCATTGCCCAGAGTTCCGCCTCGGCGCGTCGCTGCCGCGCCGATCCCCATCGGCGTATCTCAAGGCCCTCGGCGATGATCTCCCAAACTCGCATGCGCGGATCGAGCGAAGATTGTGGATCCTGAAACACCATCTGGCACAGGCTCCTTCGACTGCCAGGTCTCGAGGGCGGCGCCTCCCTCGCGGCCTGTTCGAAACGCACCATGCCCGACGAAAGCGGAACCAGCCCCACAAGGGCATGCGCCAGCGTACTCTTGCCGGAGCCGGACTCACCCACCACCCCAAGGCTTTCGCCGGCGAACATGCCCAGGGATACGCCGCTCACGGCCTCCACAAAATCCTTTGGCCGATCCAACCAGTCACGGCGCGATGGAAACCTTATGCTGAGATCCCGCACTTCCAGCATGGATTTCTCGACCTTCATGTGGGCGTTTCAAGCCTGACCGACAGGCAGAGGCTGCCCGCGGGGAGACCGTTCCGGCAGCGAATTGAGCAGTTGCCGCGTATAGGAATGGCGCGGATTTTCGAGAACGCTCGCCGTCGTCCCCGATTCGACGACCTCACCTCGACACATCACATAGATCCGGTCACAGTAGTGCCACCCTACACTCATGTCGTGGGTCACGAGAAGCACCGAAACACTGCTCGTCTTTGCGCGATCAACCAACAAATCAAGTACCCGCTTCTGAGTTGTGACGTCCAGGGCACTGGTCGGCTCATCGGCAATGAGAAGGCTCGGACTACAGGAGAATGCCATAGCCAGCAACACACGCTGCCGTAAACCGCCGCTGAGTTCGAACGGATAGGCCCGCATGACGCGCCGAGGATCAACGACACGCATATCCTCAAGCAAATCCGTCGCAAGCGTTTCGGCTTGCCTGGCGGTGAGCGTCCGGTGCGCCTGAATCGCCATGACCAGTTGTCGGCGGATGCGCATTGTGGGATTCAGAGAGGTTGCCGGCTCTTGTGGGACCAAGGCAATGCGGGAGCCGCGTCGCTCGGCGAGATCCGCACGGCTCATCGTAAAGATCTCCTCACCCATCACCTTGACGCTTCCGGTTGCAATGGGTGCGGAGCCTGCTGGATACAAGCCCAGCGTTGACATGGCAGTCACTGTTTTTCCTGAGCCTGATTCACCGATGAGACCGACGATTTCTCCTGCATGAACCTTTAGCGACACGCCACGAACTGCCTCGATTCGCTTCCCATAGACCGGAAACGACACCCGCAAGTCCCGGATGTCGATGACTGGCTCGCTCATGTCCGCCTGGCCTTCGGATCCAGGAAATCGCGCATGCCATCACCCAATAGATTGAACCCCAATGCCGCAATGACGATCACAACCCCGGGAAAAAGCGAATACCACCACTCATCCTGGATATAGGTACGGCCGTTGTTGATCAAGGCCCCCAGTTCCGCCGTCGGAGGCTGCGCTCCGAGGCCAATGAAACTGAGAGCCGCCGCCGCCAACAAGGCTCCGCTGACGTGCATGGACGCGAACACAAGTATGATAGACAAGAGGTTCTTGACGATATGGCGTCTCAGGATAAAGGCCGACGAAGCGCCCATGGTTCGGGCCGCGAGCGTGTACTGGCGATGACGCAGGCTCAAGGTTTGGCCGCGGGCGATTCGGGTGTAATAGGGCACGCCGAGCACACCCAACGCGATTGCGATGTTGACCAGGCTGGGGCCCAGCGCCGCTGTAATCGCCAGCGCGATCACAAGACCCGGCAGCGACATGACGACATCGGTCATGCGCATGATGATTGTGTCTGTGCGACCACCTGTGAGGCCGGAGAAGGAGCCGATGAGGGTTCCAAAAGTCGCAGACACAGCGACAATGCCAAGCGCAACCGAGAGAGAGGCGCGGGTTCCATAGACGATGCGAGACAGGAGATCTCGGCCTAGCTCGTCCGTTCCGGCCCAGTGCGCCAGGGACGGCGCAAGCAGACGCTTTTCCAGGTGGATCTCATAGGGGTCGTGGGGAGCGAGCCATGGGGCCAGCAATGCGACCAGCAGGACCAGAATCACCACACAGAAGCCCATGATCGCCAAGGGACTTTCCCTGATCTCGAACCACAGGTAATCCAAGCCTTCAGCCGGGGCAATGTCGGAAATCCGCGTCGTTTCCAGCTCCAACTAACCTACCTCCCGAATCTGCGGGTCAAGGACCATGTAGACCAGATCGACCAGCAAATTCACGACGACATAAGCCATTGAGATAGTCACGGCAAAAGCCATGATGACCGGAAAATCCAGATTGAAAACAGCGTTGACCACGTAGGAGCCTGTTCCCGGCCAAGCGAAAATGGTTTCGATGACCACGGCGCCATACAGCATGTCAGCAAGCGACAATCCGATCACCGTCACCAGCGGAATCAAGGCGTTGCGCAACGCGAGATTGAAGAAGATCTTTCGCTCCGGTATACCGCTCGCCCTGGCCATGAGTATGTAGCCCTCCCCCAGTACCTCGAGCATGGAGGAGCGGACCAGTCGAACAATCGCTCCGATCGAAACAAGGCTGAGGGTCAAGCAGGGCAGCAACAGGTGCGCGAGCGTATCTTTGAAGGCTCGCAAGTCGCCGGCAAGCAGCGAATCGACAAGATAGAATCCGGTGACCTGTTTCGGCGGGTCCAGACTGCCACTCAGGCGACCCGATGCAGGGGCGAGGTCCCACTGCCCATAAAACAAAAACAGCAAAAGCAATGCCAGCCAGAAGGACGGCATGGATATGCCGAGAACGGAAAAGAATCGAATGACGTGATCGCCGATTTCGTCCTTGTAAACGGCGGACAAAACACCCAACGGAACGCCCACGGCCAATGACACCAGCAGTGCAAGCAGCATCAGTTCAATCGTCGCTGGAAAACGTCGGAACAAGTCATCGCTGACCGGTCGACCCGTTTGAATGGAAGTCCCAAAGTCGCCGACCAGAAGCTGCCCCGCATAGTTCACGTATTGCTCGATGAGCGGTCGATCGAAACCCATTTCTTCTCGAATGGACTCGACAAGCTCAGCGGACGCACGCGGACCCGCCACGAGCCTGGCCGGATCCCCCGGAACCGCATGAGAGACCAGAAAGGTGATGAGTGAGACGCCGAACACGACTAGAAGCAAGAGCGCCAATCGTCGTACGACAACGCGAATCAAGGCTTAACCCGCATATTGCACCAAGCCGCTTGTCGAGTTGAAGAATGTCTTTTGATTTCGCTCCCCTTTATTGCACTTTTCGGCTTGCTGTAGCGTTACAAACCGCGCTGGCCGCGCCCTCGCTGGTCTTTTGCCCATATGCGCGATCATCGCGGCCCTTGGTGCAATATGCGGGTTAACTCCAAGTATTGGGCAGGTTCGTCTTTCCTTACTCGTTCGACATTCTTCTACCTGGACCCTTTAGGAAGGGATGCGTAGCTTGAGACTATCGCCAAACCCGGTCGGCAACGCGCAAGTTGTTAGCGCCGAGCAGGCCGAGAACCTCGTTATCCTTCCAGCCCGAACGGAGCAAGCCTTCGGCGATTTCCCCTATCCGCTCCGGCTCGACAAACTGTAATCCCTTCCTGTAGCCCTTCTCGGGCGGATAGAGTTCAGGATGAGCATCGACCGAGGCTTCCAGTTCCTCTGTATCGAAAACGAAATCAAGCCCGAGACCGACATGTTCCGTTCCCACAAGGGAGGCCACGTAATCGATGTGGCGGAGCATGCTTTCGGTGGAATTGTCGTTGTCGCCCAAGAACATGCCGATTCCGTTGATGTTGACGACGCCACCGGTCGCTGCGCAGACCTGAATGAGATCGTCCGGGATGTTGCGCTCGTGATCCCAGAGCCTGCGAGGGTTGGAGTGGGAAAATATCACCGGATTGCTCGCGTATTCGATCGCTTCGCGCGCAGTCCGGTAGCCGGTATGGCTACAACAGAGGACCATGCCGACTCTCTCCATTTCGTCGATCACGCGACGTCCGAAATCACTCAGTCCGGGATCCTCGTCCTGACATCCGCCTCCGAGGCGGTTGTTGCGGTTGTAGGCAACCAGCATCCACTTCACACCCAGGGCGTAATAGGGCTCGACCAGCTCAGGCCGATCGTCAACGGCGACTCCGCCTTCGAGGTCGAAGGCCACTCCCATCTTTCCCTCTTGCTTGGCCCTGTGGATATCGCTTACCTGGTCGACCAGCAGGTAGCGCTCTGGATAGCGCTGGATCCAGCTTCGGAAGGTGGCGAGCATTTTGAATCCCGTATGCCATGGATACTGGTCATAGGAGACATTGAGGCTCACGAACGAAGCGCCGCTCAGCCGGTGACGTTCCAGTTGGTTCAAGTAGTCCACGTCGCCGGGGCGTATCGGCATGCATGCGTGGTTGTCCCAGACGATCGCATCGGCAAGAAGCTCTTCGGCGTGCGCCCTTATGCCTTTATCCACTTCCTTGGCGTTCATGAGGATGTCCACATTCGTGCAAGCGGCCAAGTCCCGACAGCCGTTCCTGGCGGCGCAGCGGCCGATGGTTCGGGAGCGCTCGAGGCTAATGGGACAGATTTATCATGGCCGACAAAAAAAAGGAAGCTGAGATCATCTTCGAGCCCCATGTACCCAGGGCCCTGCCAGCCGGAAGAACGGAATTCGATGACTGGCGCCTACGCGCTTGTTTCGCTGAAACGGCTTATCGCGGGATAACCAGCCCGCATCGTTCACCAACTTCCTGCTGCGGACGCCGATGCACTCGTCCTGCGCGCCGTGCTCCCTCCGGACGCCTCGACGCCCTCGCGACGAAAGCTGGTGAGCGACGCGGGCTAGAACGTGCCCGGAAAGTTGCCGCCGTCGATCAGGATGTTCTGGCCGTTGATGTAGCCGGCCTGCCGACTGCAGATGAACGCGCACAGTGCGCCGAACTCTTCGGGTTTGCCGAGACGCTCGAGAGGATTGTCACCCAGCAGCCGGGCGGTGAACGTCTGCGCATCGATGCCTTCGTTGCGGGCGTTGTTCTCAATGTAGACCTTCAGCGGACCCGTCTCGAAGGTACCCGGCAGGAGATTATTGACGGTCACGTCCGCGCTACGCGGATAACGGGCAACTCCGGCGACAAAACCGGTGAGCCCGCTCCTCGCGGCGTTGGACAGGTCGAGATTCGCCATCGGCGCCCGCACCGATTGACTGGTGATGTTGACGATGCGGCCAAAACCGCGTTCGATCATCCCGTCGAGCGCAGCCTTGATCAACTCGATGGCCGTGAGCATGTTGGCTTCCACGGCATCCAACCACTGCTGGCGCGACCATTCGCGAAAGTCGCCCATCGGTGGGCCGGGCGCATGGTTGATCAGGATGTCGGGCGCAGGACAGGCGGCAAGCGCGGCACCCCGGCCGGCCGCTGTCGTGATGTCGCAAACCACCGTCGTCACGGAACTGCCCGTCGCGCCCTGAATTCGCGCGCCGACCTCGGCTGCCCTGGCTGCGTCCGCCTCGGTCACGGTGACCTCGACGTTCTCCCGGACCAGGGCCAGAGCCGCCGCCTGGCCCAGATCGGTGCCGGCGGCGCATACGATGGCGGTTTTTCCGCCGATGCCCAGATTCATGCTACCGATCCTCCCGTCAGGCGGCTGCCTCCTACATGCTCTTAGTGTATGGCCTGGATTTCAACGTGCTGACCGAAGGTAAGCGGTCATCCTGAGGCGTTATCACGCTCTCGTCGTTCCTCATCGCGGTGATAACGATATTATTGCGTGCTCGATGACTTCCAAGGGTCGCGAGCTGCCGGGATATCGGACATTACTCCCGGCCATCAGGATTATGCATAAGGCTCGTCCATCGCCACAAACTCGGTTTCCGCCAGTGCCTGCGCCGTCCAGGCCTTCATGGAGCGGGTGCCGAGCAGCGCCTGCCGATAGGCCCTCGCCTCGCCGTCGAGGGCGACCCCATAGGTGGCGAAGCGCGATGCAACCGGGGTGAAAAAGGCGTCCGCGGCCGAGAATTCACCGAACAGGAAAGCGCCGCCGGGGCCGAACCGGCGGCGCGTGCTCACCCACTGGCGGCCTATGCGTTCGATGTCCCGGGCAACCTCCGGGCTCATGCCCTTGCCGGGATGGCTGGAGCGAATGTTCATCGGCATGGCCCCACGCAGGCTCTGGTACCCGGCATGAAAGTCCGCGACGAGCGATCTGGCTCGCGCCCGGCTCCGGGCATCCTCCGGCCAGACGTGGGCCTCGGGGTGCAGTTCGTGAAGCCGCTCGAGGATTGCGATGCTGTCGAACGTGGCGAACCCCGCGCCCGGCTCTCCTTCCCAGAGCACGGGCACCAGGCCCGAGGGCGACAAGCGGGCGATATTGTTCCGCCAGTCCTCGGAATCGAATTTCACCATCCGCTCCTTGAACGGAATGCCGAGTTCGGTCATCGCCAGCCAGGGACGCAGCGACCAGGACGAGTAGTTCTTGTTGGCGATGACGAGGGTCAGGGAATCGGACATGGGAATACGGCACTCGCTGTCAGGCTGGAGGCTATCACAGCCGAAAAGGCGGGAGATAACACCGCTGTCACGAATCAGCGCTCAGTCCCGTTCGGCAATCTCCGACAGTTCGACGGGCGGCCGGGCGGGGAAACGGGCGATGAGCGACAGGTTCCCACCCATCGCTTCGACCGTCTTGCGCAACGTCGAGATATGGCCTCGCAACGTTCTTTGAACGAGCGCCCTTCCGCCAATTCCGTTCCTGTGATCAATCAGATCGCGTATTTGTGATGGGAATTATATCTCTGAGTCAAAATTGCTAAACTGCGTTTGGATGAGGGTCGCTAAACGGGATTCCCTTAATCCACCGGAGTATTGGATACCGTCGATTATTCGATACGTGTCAGTAGGTCAATAGGGCGAACACCAATAGTCACTACCAGACATGCCGGGTTCAATGATCTTATCGTCCGCGAGTCTGTCGAAGACGTGATAGAAAGCCTTGCGTGGAAGTTAATCGAAGACTGAAATGCACAACACGATCATAGAGGCTATTCAACAACGGAGATTTTTGGAGCTTAATTGCCCTCCCGGTTGGCGTATCGTTGAACCGCACGCATATGGACTCAACGCGAATAACGAACTTGCGTTACGGGCGTATCAAGTATCGGGTGCTAGTAATCGCGCATCTACTGAAGGTTGGCGTCTCTTCCTCCTGAGCAAGATTCTCGAATTGCGGTTTTGCGGTGGGCAGAGTTTTGTCTATCCGCGTGACGATTGTACGCGTTACGACGGCGCACTATCTGGTGGGGTCGTCGAACAGATTTAACCCCCCCCACAATCGCAAAGCCCTTTGGGATACGCGGGGTTGTTATGCACCGCACAATCCGACCAATGGAACGTTTCTTCATTTATATCAATCACTTACCATTGTGACTTTGGGATATAATTCTCATTGGGAATAGGGCCGACCCCCAATGCCCAGTGGGCCAGCAGGGACAACGTCCTACGATTGCCGGAGTGAAAAAGTCTGCTCACGCAAGGTCACGCGACGCGATAGCAAGCGGATGACCGGCGAGACGCCTGTCCCGGGTAAGCAGCCTGAGACCTTCCTCCCGTGCCTGGACGAGCAGCAACTCGTCGAAAGGGTCGTTGTAGCGCGTCAATCAGTATGAGAATTCTCACCTTGATTGACGCTGGACAAGCGTTCGCAGAATAGTGCCGGGCCGATGTCGAACGGATAGTATTCGGCTGTAGAAATCGCCTTGCGCTTTGCTGTCTGTCTGGACCCGGGGACTTCGTGGGCAATCGAGGGTGTCATGGATACAGCTTCGGAGGACTTATGAACTATGTTGAGCCGGCGGCGGCGCGCGAGATGGACGGCCTGCGTCTGGCGCTGACCGCACACACACCGGCGCCCTACAGCCTGTCGGCACGCGCGATACTCGATCATCACGGCGTGGACTACGTTCCGGTGCTACAGGCCGGGGGCGGCACAAACGAAGACCTCGTCGCGTGGACCGGGCACCGGAACGCGCCGGTGGCGATCTACAACGACGAGGCGCCGCGGGTGGGCTGGCTCGAGATCCTGTATCTCGCCGAGCGGCTCGGGGCCGGGCCCTCCCTGATTCCGTCCGATGTCGATGATCGCCTGTCGATGGTGGGTCTCTCGAACGAACTGGTGGGCGAGAACGGCTTTATCTGGAACCTGCGGCTCGTGATGCTCGGACTGGGCGGTCCGGAACGAGTCGCGCGGGAACGTGCCCGAAACCCGATGTACGACCAATACCGCTACAGCGAGGAAGCGGCCGCGTTGGCCATCGACCGCGCCAGGGCGGTCATGGAGCGGCTGACAGACCAGCTCATCGCCCAGCGCAAAGCCGGCCGCCGTTACATTGTTGGGGAGGCGCTCAGTGCCGTTGACATCTACTGGGCCTACTTTTCCCAAGCGGTGCGGACGTTTCCGGAAGCCAGTTGCCCGATGCCGAAGGGTATGCGGAATGCCTACGATATCGCGGGCGGCATGCTCGGTGACCTGAATACCATACTCGTCGAGCAACGTGACTGGGTGTTTGCCGAACACGACCTTACGCTGGATTTCTGACCGGTCGGATTGCGATTCGGCGCGCGCATTCGACTCCGGTCGGCAAGCCAATTGGAGCCATCATGAAAATCGAGCTATGGACCGGAGACATCACCAAGCTTGCGGTGGACGCCATCGTCAATGCCGCCAATGAGCGCTTGCTGGGCGGCGGCGGGGTCGACGGTGCAATACACCGGGCCGCCGGCCCCGGCCTCCTGGAAGAATGTCGCGCCATTGGCGGCTGCCCCACCGGAGAAGCGGTGATGACCGGGGGCTACCTGCTACCCGCAAAGCATGTCATCCACACCGTTGGGCCGGTCTGGCGGGACGGCGCCCAGGGTGAGCCGGCGCTGTTGCGGGCCTGCTACCGCAACTGTATGGCCCTGGCTGAAACGCAGGCTCTCGCGAGCATCGCCTTTCCGGCGATCAGTACCGGTGTGTATGGATATCCCCTGCGCGACGCCGCCGAAATCGCCGTTTCGGAAGTTCGCGCGGCATCCAACAAAGCCGTGCATCGGGTTGTGTTCGCCTGTTTCGACGAAGGCAATGCTGCAATCTATGCCGAGGTGCTCAAAGAGCCTTGATCGGATTCGAGAGGATGGCCACCCGCCATCCGCTAATGCGCCGAGCCGCCAAGGCCAACCGCGGCTTTGGCATCATCTGACCACCCCTTGCCCAACCGCGCAAATTCGAAGCCGATCAGCAAGCCATTGGTGCAGTTAGACTCCTGGAGGTCAACGTTACGCGCCGAACAACAGCCAGATTCTCAAAAGCGGCCTGAGCATCTGAATCGATGGCAAGTAGACAGCGCAGACCACAACCCCAACTATGGAAAAGTGTGTTCACGCGAGGTCACACGACGCGACAGACCCCGGCGCGACGCTTGCCGGGATCTATGGCGTGATGAAGTCGAGGTAATTTTCCGGGTCGACAACGCGAAAGGAACTGTCGGGATAGTTCTGCCGCCAGCCACGCGGGATCCGGGCGTTGGACCCGGCGGACCATTTCATCTCCGCCGCGTACAGGCGCCCCCCATGTTCCTCGATCAGATCGATCTCCTGGCGGTCGTAGGTGCGCCAGAAGTAGCTCTGAGCGAATCGTCCGGTATACAGGTTTAACTTCAGGCGCTCGACCTGGATGTAGTTCTCCCAGAGAGCGCCCGCGTCATCCCGCAAGGCCATGGGGTTGAAGTTGTTGATCAGGCCGTTCCTGATGCCGTTGTCGTAGAAATAATACCGCCTGCTCTTTGCGATCTCCTTGCGAAGATTACGGCTGAAACCCAGCAGGCTGTAGATGACGTAGGCCTTTTCGAGCAGGTCCAGGTAACGGTCCACGGTGTTCTTGCTCATGCCCAACTGTTTGCCCAGTTCGGATACGGAAGTTTCCCGGCCGACCTGGAAGGCCAGCAGTTGAACGAGGCGCAGCAGCTTGTCTGCGTGGCGAATGCCTTCAAGTTCTAAAACGTCCTTGAACAGGTACGAGCCGATGAGTTCCTTCAGGTAGACCTCGCGATCCTCGGCGGACTCCATAAGGACGACTTCCGGGTATGAGCCGAAAATCAGCCGCATCTCGAGTTGTGCGCGGGTTTCGTGCGCGGCCTCCACACCTTGCAGTTCGAGTTGCGCAAGCGGCAACAGCAGCAGCGTGATTTTTCTGCCCGTGAGCGGTTCGCCGGCCTGTTGCGCCAGGTCGAACGACGATGAACCGGTGGCGACGATGCGAAGCCCGTCCACATGGTCGGCCAACAGCTTGAGGTTCAAACCGATCTGCCGGACATGTTGAGCCTCGTCGACAATGAGCGTGCGACGGCGGCCGACAAAGGCCCGGAGCCTGGCGAGGGACTGGCTTTCGAGATAATCGCGCACGGCGATATCCTCGCCGGATACCAGCAGGGCCTCCGGGTCATATCGTTTTACGTACTGACGGATCAAGGTCGTCTTGCCGACGCGCCTGGGGCCATACAAAACGACGACTCGATTCGCGGTGACGGAGCGTTCGAGCCGTCCGAGTTGTGCCTGGGGGATGTATGGATCAGTCATATGACCGAATTTACGTTAATTCAGTCAGTTGTCAATCGATAATTTCCGAATCTTGTTGTAGAGCCAGGCGATTGCCTTCTGCGGCTGGGGCGGTACCGGGAAACCCCTTGGAGATGACTGTTAATCGGCGTGGAATATTGACCCCCTAGCGGGGGAATCGGCGTCCAAAATTGACCCCCCTGACGTTGAGCAAGTCAACTCACCTCGTTGTCGTGCACGCACGACAGCCGCGGTACGAGCAGCGCTCCACGCCTCGCGAATCCTGGCCGCGGGGTCCGCACCGCTGAAGCTCCCCATCGCCATAACCGTCGCACAATCGGATCCAAACGCTTGCTTTTGAAATACGTGAATGTTTCAGATACTAAATTTTAATTTGGTCAAAGACAGCGCGCGGCCATGCGCCAGGCACCATCGCAAGCTGGCGAATCCGATCAATCGGTCAGCGTGGTCGCGAGAACTTCTTGACGTCCGGGTCACTGCACATCCGAACGCGCAATGGCTGGCGCAACAAATGGTTGAGACCAGCGGTTTCTCCGCAGTGCCGCCCAAATTCTTGATCCACGACCGTGACGGCTGTTTCGGAGTCGCATTTGATCGGCGCGTGAAGTCGCTGGGCATCCGGCAGGTCTGAACACCGGTTGGCGCGCCAAATGCAAGTGCGGTCGCGGAACGTTGGGTGCGTAGTGTCCGTAACGAGTGCCTCGATCATCGGATCGTCGTTAGCGACCGGCGCCTCCAGCGAACGGTGGTTGAGCAGTTCGATTACTACCATCGGTGGAGGCCTCACCGAAGCCCGGGCCAGAGCGCACCATGTCCCGATCTCTCGGCGTCGCCCCTGGTGCCGGGAAAAGCCTCGCCGCCCGACCCGTTCTCGGTGGGCTGCATCATATCTATCAATGGGCAGCGTAGTTACCGGATTTAGTTGTTGTGCCCTACAGCACTTCCTTTACACTTCACGATGTCTATCCGACACACCGAAGACGTACAGGGTGCAAGTGTTTCGTCGCCCGTGCGAAGGTGGCTGAGGAGACAGCTTGCAATGCAGACGGACCGGTTGTATCCGTTTACAACGGGTGGCGCGGCATGGAACGGTGTTCCCGCGATGATTGAGGCTGGACTCCGCCGCTGGAGAGCGTGTCGGCGCCTGCTCGAATGGGAGAGCCGGGGCTGGCTTCGCTCGAACCGGCCCATGCGCTGGCCGACCAGGACGGGGTCGTTTCATCCAGCCCCAATTGGTGGACCGAGGCCGCGCTGAAATGAGAATCGGCGGACAGGTGGCTGGCGTTCGGCCGTACCCGGCCATTGCCGAGGCGCTCTCGCGGGGATACCCGAGGCGGAGCCGTGCGGTTCCTGGCACAACGGAATCCGGGAACAGGCCGACCCGGTACTCCGGGAGACTCGCCTTCGTCCTCTTGGGGCTGTCGCTGGTCGCGGGCAACCTGGCGCAGGCGCAGGATCAGACACCGGCACCGACCATTACCGCGGTGGCCAAGGGCGAAAAGGCTCTCACGGTCGTCTGGACGGCGCCGTCCGGCGTGGCCGATGCCGATATCACAGCCTACGATGTGCGCCGCATCGAAACCGATGCCACAGACAAGACGGACGCCAACTGGACCCTTGTCGCGGACGCATGGAACGGCGGCCCATTGCGCGACTGGGTGACGCGCCTCGAGAACGACAAGAGCTACGATGTGCAGGTGCGGGCGGTCGCGGGCAATGGTTCGGGCGCCTGGTCCGACACCGCCACGGGCACCCCGACTGACAGCGGCGGCAACCGGAATTCCGCCCTGGAGTTGACACTGGATGTGCCGTCTTTCGTGCAGATCTCGCCCGGAGACTCCAGCGATTACTTCAAGTTCGATCTGTCCGCCGCAGCGACGCTGCTGTTTTTCACCAACGGACCCTTCGTCGATACCGTGGCGGAACTGCAGGATTCCAGCGGCACGCAGCTCAACCAGAATGACCAAGCCGCTTTTCAACTGGTCAGCCGCCGCCAGGCCGAACCTCTCGGCTACGAGGGTATGCTAAGTAACTTTTTCATGGCGCAAAAGGATCTTGCGGCGGGGACCTACTACCTCAAGGTCGAACCCTTTCGACCGAACAATACGTCTCTGACTATTCCGTACGCTGTGTATGTCAATACCGTGACCGGCGGGGGCGATTCACGCGCGGGCGCGAAGCGTGCGATCCTCGACCTGCCCCTCACGGGCCGGCTCGACTCCGCCACCGACGCGGACTATTTTCGTTTCAACCTGAACCGGAAAACCGCCGTGCGTCTGTACGCCGCGGCCGTGCCCATCGAAGAGAACATCATGGGCGGCGTGATCGAGAGCAACCACATCGATGTCGAAGCCGAGATTACCGACAGCGCCGGCACCGCGGTGGACGCCGTCATCCACACCACCCCGCACGCGAGCCACGTCAACGACGGACATCCCCACTACGGGTTTACCACGCGCGCGACGCTGCCCGCGGGAACCCACTACGTCAAGATCAGCTCGCCCGGCGGCGATACCGGCGGCTACCTGTTTTACGCGTACGCCGACTCCGGACCGATGGCGCTAGATCCGATGGACTTCGACCCCTGCCCCGCGGGCAGCCAGGACGACCCCCTGTACGGCTGTCAGTGGCACCTCGACAATACCGGGCAATATCCGAACCCGGCGGGCGCCGCTAAGGATATCAACGTCGAATCGGTGTGGGCCGGCGACAACCTGGGTGCGGGCGTGAACATCGCCATCGTCGATGACGGCATGTACTGGGCGCACGACGACCTGGTCGAGAACGTCAGCTTCACGCGTAACAGGAATTATTTCGACATCACACTCGGAGTCATTGACGTACCGAACGACATCTTCCATTTCGACCCGCTTTCGGCTGTACTGGGCGGCACCCCCGTCGCGAAGCATGGGACCCGGGTGGCGGGCATCATCGCCGCGCGCGACAACGACATCGGTGTGCGTGGCGTAGCGCCCCGGGCCTCCATCTACGGCTACAACCTCTTGTTCAGCCTGAATCATACCGTGATCAACAGAGTGGACGCGATGACCCGCAACGTCGGCGATACGCAGGTTTCGAACAACAGTTGGGGGTTCAAGGACGACGGCTGGCCCCGGCTCCCCGTCATGAGCTGGGAAACGGCGGTGACACACGGAACTGAGGGCGGCAACGATGTCTCCTACGTCTGGGCGGGCGGCAACGGACACGAGAAAGGCGACAATTCCAATCTCGATGGACGGGCGAACTTCCATCGTGTGCTTGCCGTGTGCGGGGTCAACCGCAACGATGTGCGCAATCCCATCTCCGAACGGGGCGCGAACCTGTGGGTCTGCGGCCCGACCGACGGATACGGCGGTCCGGGCCTGACGACGACAGAAAACTACCATAAATATACTGGCAACTTCGGCGGAACGTCGGGAGCCACGCCCATGGTCTCCGGGGTGCTGGCGCTGGTGCGCCATGCGAACGAGGATCTCACCTGGCGCGACGCCCGGCTCGTTCTCGCCGGTTCCGCCCGCCGGAACGATTCGAGCGATTCCGGCTGGGAGACCGGGGCGCTCCGCTACGGCTCGACTTCCGAACGCTATCGCTTCAACCACCAATACGGTTTCGGCGCCGTCGACGCCGCAGCCGCCGTGACCCTGGCCGATGGCTGGGTCAACGTGCCGGCCTACCGCAGCCAGACTGCCGAATCGGCAGACCTGGACATCGCCATCCCGGACCTGCCGGCCGATGCCACCCGCGATCCCGTGTCCAGCACCATCGAGTTGGGCGACGAGGTGGAGTTCGTCGAATTCGTGGAGGTCAACGTCGACTTCGACCATACGGCGTTCCGCAACCTCGAGATCGAACTGGAATCCCCGGCAGGCGCCGTCTCGCAACTGCTGACCCACGCGGAGCGGGATCCGAATAACGCCGATCAAAGCCAGGGTGCGTTCGGGAAACGGTTCCGCTTCGGTTCGGCCCGGCACCTCGGCGAGAATGCCGAGGGAACCTGGACGCTGCGCGTCGCCGATGCGATCCGCGAGAGCGGCGGGAGAAACGGGGCCGGCAGTATCCGGTCGTGGAGCCTCACCGTGCACGGGCACCGCTACGCGCCCGGGCCCCCGGAGGTAGACACGGTCACCGGGGGCGACAAATCGCTCACGGTGACCTGGAAGGAACCCGGGGACACCGGCGTCACGGACATTGTGGCCTACGACCTGCGCCACATCCGCTCCGCGGCGATGGACAAGGCCGATGCGGACTGGACAATCCACGACGATGCCTGGACGTCCGGCGACCTGCGAGCCACCGTTTCCGGACTCTGGAACGGCACGCAATACGATGTGCAGGTACGGGCCGTGAACGGCAACGGCGACGGGTTGTGGTCCGCCACCGACACGGGCACCACCAGTCCGGGCCCGCCGGCGCAGGCGACCGGTGTCACGCTCTCCCGGCGGGCGGGCGCCCTGTTCGTGTCCTGGGACGAGGTGCCCAACGCCACCGGATACAGGATTCAGTGGAAATCCGGAAGCGAGACTTTCGAGGACGCGGCCGCGGACAATCGCGAGGCCTCGGTCAGCGGCTCGGCGATGACCAGCTATCGAATCGGCGGGCTCGACCCCGCCACGACCTATGCGGTACGGGTGATCTCGACCAACGCCGAGGGAACGGGCCCAGTATCCGGCAGCGCCGAGGCGATGCCCGCGGCGTTGCCGCTCGTCTCGATCGCGGCCGTGGCTACGCCTGTCTTCGAGGCCGCCGGTGCGGCGGCGACCTTTGCACTGACCCGGGATTCGGTGGTTGTCGAGGCGTTGACGGTGACCGTGCAGATCGATGAGACCGGCAGCTTGATCGCCGGGGCCGCGCCCGGCACGGTGACCTTCGCCGCCGGGCAGGCTACCGCGGAACTGAGCGTGCCGTTGGCCGACGACGGGGTTCGGGAGTTCGACGGCTCAACGGTCACGGCGACCGTGGTTGCAGGCACCGACTACCGGGTGAGTGCGACGGCCGGGTCCGCCGGGGTGCGCGCCCTCGACGACGATGCGCTGTTCCAGGCGCGCTTCGACAGCACCGCGACCGCCGTCGACGAACACGCGGGTTCGGTGCGCATCGGCGTCACCGTGCGCACGGCGGTCGGCGCGCCGGCGCCCGCTGCCGGAACGGGCGGCATCGCCGTCTCGGCCGGCGCAATCACTGCCGGGAACCCGGAGGATTACGGCGATTTCGGCAGCGCGGTGGTCGGCGGCGCCATCGAATTCCAGGCCGGGGACTTCAACTCGGTGGAGCAGGGCCAGCGCGTCGCGCGCCAGACGGTTGCCGTGGCGATCGAGAACGACCGCATCGACGAGACGGACGAGACGTTTGCGGTCAGGCTGGCACTGCCGGCAATCCTGACCGATCCGCCCATCCTGGTGTTCGGTGCGGACAACCACCCGTCCTTCACCGAAACCGAAGTGACCATTGCCGATAACGATGCCGCGCCGTCGCTGTCGCTGTCGGTGGACCGCACCAGCATCGCCGAGAACGGTGGCAGTTCGACGGTCTCGGTCTCCACCGGTTCCGGTTCGACCTTTGCGACGGCGCAAGCCGTGACACTGAGGCTCGACGGCACGGCCACGGAAGCCTCGGACTACCGCATCGATGCGAAGGGGCTGACGCTCCCCGCTGGTGCGGGCTCCAACGCTGCATCGGTGGCAACGACCGTGCGCGGGGTGGACGATGACATCTACGAAGGCAGCGAGACCATCCGGATCGCGGGTTCCCGGGGCGGCACGGATTTCGGTACCGAACGGAGCATCGCCATCGCCGACGACGATACCCGCTCGACGGCCGTGAACCTGGCGGTCGATCCGCTCCAGGTGCGCGAGGATGTAGCCGCTGCCTCCGTGACGGTGAAGGCGGCGCTGAACGAAGCCCCGTTTGCGGCCGACACGACCGTCGACGTCACCGTCGGCGCCGATTCCGATACCGCGAAGGAAGGCGCCGACTACGCGGCGCTGGACGACTTCGACCTCACCATTGACGCGGGCGAGACCAGCGCCGAACAGACCGTCAGTCTGGAACCGGCGAGCGACGGCATCGCCGAAGGCGACGAGTCGATCACCGTGAGCGGCACCGCTTCCGGTCTCCAGGTGAACGGGGCCACCCTGACGATCAACGATGCGGATACGGCATCCACGGGCCTGGCGCTGACGCTCGCGCCGGGGGCCGTCGGCGAGGGGGGCGGCGCGCGCACGGTGACGGTCACGGCGACGCTGAACGGCGGCGCGCGCACCGAGGACACCGCGGTGACGATCGAGGTGGGGCGGAGTGCGGATTCCGCGATCGAGGGAGACGACTACGCCGCGGTGGACGACCGTACGCTGACGATCGCTGCCGGCCAGCCGAGCGGCGAGGCGCGCTTCACGGTGCATCCGGTCGGCGATGTGACCGCCGAGGGCGACGAGACGATCACGGTGGACGGCGATGCCAGCGGTTTGACGGTGACTTCGACGACCCTCACGCTGACCGACGACGATGCGGTCTCATCGGTGGCGAGCCTGTTCCTGGCGCCTGCGGCGGTGGTGGAAAACGCGGGGGTTGTCCCGATCACCGTGCGCGCGCAACTCGATGCCGGGGCGCGGCCGACGGACACGACGCTTAGCCTGTCGGTGGGCGGCAGCGGCGACACCGCGGTGGCGGGCACCGACTACGCGCGGGTGAGCGCCCCGCGGCTCACCATCGATACCGGCGAAACACTCGGCGAGGCGACGTTCGACCTGCGCCCGACCGACGACGGGACAGCCGAAGGAACCGAGCGCATCACCGTGACTGGCTCGACGAGCGGGCTGTCGGTGACGGAGGCGACACTGTCGCTCGCCGACGACGATACGGTATCGCGCACGGTGACACTCGCGGCAAGCCCGTCCTCCGTCGCGGAGGACGGCGGCCGTACCCGGGTCCGGGTGACGGCGACGCTGAACGCGGCGGCGCGGCCGGCGGCCACCGAGGTGCCGCTGCGCGTCGGCGCACCCGGCGACACGGCGGTGGCGGGCAGCGACTATGCGCGGGTTCCGGACTTCACGCTGACCATCCCCGCCGATGCGGCGAGCGGCGAGGCGAGCTTCGATCTCGATTCCACGGACGACGAGACGGCCGCCGGCGAGCGGCTGCTGTCGATCGTCGTCAGAACGCCTTTGGACAGCCTGAGCGTGCAACCCCCCGGCGGCGCGCGCATCGCGATTCAGGACGACGACGCGCCGGCAATCCGGCTGACGCCGGAGTCGCTCACCGTCGACGAAGGCGCCATGGATACCTACACCGTGGCGCTCGGCACGGCGCCGACCGCGGACGTGACGGTGACCGTCACGGGCGCATCGGGCGATGTCGGCATCGATCCCGAGTCGCTCGAGTTCACCGGGGACGACTGGTCGGGGCCGCAGACCGTGACGGTCGATGCCGCGCACGACGACGACGCCCGGCGGGATCCCGATGTGCGGCTCGTGCACCGGGCGACGGGTGCGGCCGAGTACGCGGGTCTGCAGGCGACGTTGGTGGTCGCGGTCCGGGAAGACGAGGAGGCGCTGCTGTTCAGCGCCAGGTCGCTGTCGGTCTCCGAGGGCGGCACGGCGACGTACACGGTAGCCCTTGCGGATCAACCCACGGGGCGGGTTGCGGTGGCGGTGACCGGCGTGTCCGGAGACCTGGGCCTCGACCGGGACAGCCTCGAGTTCACGACCGGCGATTGGGACGGCCCGCAGTCGATCGAGGTGTCCGCCGCCGAGGACGACGACACCGCCACGGATCCGGCGGTGACACTGATCCATACGGCATCCGGCGGCGGATTGGACGGGGTCGAAGGCGAGGTCAGCGTGACGATCGCGGAAAACGACCGTCCGCCGCCGCCCCCGGGTGGCGGTAGCGGCGGCGGGTCCGCCAATCGCCCACCGGTCATCGAGCGCGAGATCGAACCGCAAACCCTGGCAGTCGGCGACGTACTGGAACTGGACGTGTCCCGCCACTTCTACGACCGGGAGCGGCGGGTAACCTACTTCGTGGAAGCCGCCGACCCCAGGATTGCCGACGTGGAGGTCGACCGCAACGGGGTGGTGACGATACGCGGTATCGCCCGCGGCGTGACGGCGGTGACGGTGACGGTAGCCGATCACCGGGACGAGCGGGTGTCACAGGCATTTGCCGTCACGGTGGAAGGGCCCGCGCTGCTGCCGTTATTTCCGAGCGCCTCGGATCCGGTACGGGAGGGGTTCGCGCGGGTGATCAATCACAGCGCCGAAGCCGGCGAGATCGCCATTGCAGCGATCGACGATCAGGGCAAGAAGGTGGGTCCGGTGGTATTGACCATCGACGGCAACACCGTCGCGCACTTCAATTCCGGGGACCTCGAGGGCGGTAACCCGGCCAAGGGTCTTCAAGAAGGCGTCGGTTCCGGCGACGGGGACTGGCGGTTGGTTCTGGAGTCCGAGACGGAGTTCGAGGTGCTGTCGTACATCCGAACTGCGCACGGTTTTCTGACCGCCATGCACGATACGGCGCCGGTCCGCGATGGGGCTTGGCGGGTATCGACGTTCAATCCCGCGAGCAATCCCAACCAGGTGAGCAGCCTGCGCGTGATCAATCCCGGTTCAAAGGAGGTGGCGGTGCGGGTGACGGGCGTGGACGACGCGGGCGCCTCGCCGGGGACGGAAGTCGAGTTCGCCATTGCGGCCGGTGAATCCATGACGCTGACGGCTTCCGACCTGGAACTGGGAACCGGTGTACAGGGCGCGCTGGGCGATGGCCGGGGCAAGTGGCGGCTGACGGTGGAAACAGATCAGCCGATCGTGGTCATGAGCCTGTTGTCGAGCCCGGGCGACCACCTGACCAATCTTTCGTCCGCGCCGGGGCGGAGGGGCGAGCGCGGGCGCAAACGCTAGGACTTGCTCAAGGCGACCGAGGCGCTGCTCGATCGCATCGTCGCGGCCACGCGGCGCGGAAAACAGCGCCTCAAAGGCCGGGTCGCCGCCCACCTGGCCGGCGCCGAGCCGTTCGAGGTCGTCACGCGGCCCACGGCGCTACAGCGCGAGGCCTTCAAACTGCTCGGCGTGCGCCTGGAACGTACCCGGTAGCGATCCCGCTGTTTTTTCGATTTATCCACAAAAACAACGAGTTAGCTTCAGAGACCCCTGAAAGTTCAGCCGTAACCGTTCGCTCGCCTAGTGGGTGCGTAGGCCGTAGGGCTTGAAGATATTCTGCGCCGATCGTGCCTGCCGACATTCGCACGCAGGCAACGCCGGTGGCGCTTTTTGTCCGAGGAATCCGCGAACTGAAAGTGACGCCGCTATCGATTGAGGCGTCGAATTTCGATGTGCGTTCGGCCGGGGAGCGCGAGGGGGAACCCCTCGCACGGAGGGAGCACGGCCGCGCTTACGCGATGCATCGGCGTCCGCGGCAGGAAGTTGGTGAGCGATGCGGGCCAGGAGCCGCCCTTCGCCATAGCACGGGCAGCACTTGATTTACCCAGGTAATACAATGAAAATTACCCGGGTAAACCTCCTGACTGGGGCAAACCATGGCGCACATTGAATCCAAGATCACATCCCAGGGTCAGATTTCGATACCCGTGCGGATTCGGCACAAGCTGGGGGTGGGGCCAGGATCGAAGGTCGAGTGGTGCGAACGGGGAGACGAGGTGATCGTGCGACGGGCCTCGACGTACAGTTCGCAGGACATTCACGAAGCCCTCTTTGACACGCCCCCCGCTCCACGCAGCATTGAAGACATGGACGAGGGAATTCGGTCGCACCTGCTGCGAAATCATGCGCGCGGTTGATACCAACGTTCTGGTTCGACTGATCGTTCGCGATGAACCGGCTCAAGTGCGCAGAGCCGAGTCGTTCGTTGCTCCCGGCGCCTGGGTGTCTCACCTTGTACTTGCCGAGACCGTCCGGGTGCTCGATTCAGCCTATGGCTTGAGTGATGACCGGATTGCCACCGCACTCGGTATGCTTATCGAGCATGATCGGCTGGTCCTGCAGGACAGGGGTGTGGTTCGGGCGGCGCTTGCGGAATTCACCCGTGGCGCCAAAGCCGGATTCGCGGACTGTCTCATCGTTGAAATTGCGCGCAAAGCCGGCCATCAACCAGTTGGGACATTCGACAAGTCGATGTCCCGCATCGACGGCGCCCTGGTGCTGTGACGCATTGCCAGTGTTCCGTCAGCACCGAAAATTAGAGTAAGAAGGCGATGTTCGCGAGGGGTAGAATGCCACGGGAGCACGCTGTTGGGGGGAGCCGGTGGAGGGTTTCCATGAAGAAATACATCGTTCGTCTCACGGAGGAGGAGCGAGAGACGTGCCGCGAGACGGTGCGGAAGTTGCGTGGCGGTTACGAGGTAGTCCTCCGGACAGCGCTTGTGGTAGCCGCCAGGGACAGGTCCGGTACCGTAGGGCGGGGGCGTCTCCCATACGCCGCTTCCATCTTCCGGACATTCGTCTGGCCCGTGCCGCAGCAGGGCGCATTCGATCGCCTATTCAAATGCGCGCTCGGAGATCTTTGGAGTCATGCCGGCCTCTCCACTTCGAGGTGGCGCCTGCGCGGCGGCGTCACAGTCCAATACCACAGCATGTCACAGTTCGATGTCATAGCTTGTCACAGTTCCGCGCCCGATTTCAGGATGCTATCCGCCAACCGGTAGTGTCGTGTCGGGTCCGTCGGCGCGGTACCCGCTTCGGCAACCAGCCCTTTTGCCACAAGCGCCTTCAAGTCTCGCTGGAGTGTCCGACGATTCGTTCCGAGGCAGAGCCCCACGTAGTCCTGAATCGTGAGACGTCCGTGCTCGATGATGTGGCCGAGAGCGGTCGCCTGCCGGTCGGACAACGCGTGCTGCCGCACCAGGATGTCCTGGCGGATCGTCCGCTCTCCCCGCACCTTGATTTCGTCGAGTTGGGTTGCCAACCCAGCGGTGAAGAACTCGAGCCATGCGGTGAGATCCATGTCTTTCTCGCGCACCCCTTGGATCGTGCGGTAGAAGGCGTTTCGGTCCCGGTCGTAGTACTCGCTGATGGTGAAGAGGCGCTTGTGAATCTCGCGAATCAGTCCCTCGGTGATCGGACCACAGATAGTGCTGTGGAATTCCGGGCAGCTCCCGCGGGATTGGACACTTGAACGGCTCCTGGGCAAACATCCCTCAGCGCCCTGCAACCCACTCATCGCCGGCGCCTTTTTTCGCGCTGGCTACATCGAATCCTGGGGCCGCGGCATCGAGAAGATCAATCGCGAGTGCCGCGAGCATGGCATCGATCCACCCGTGTATGACACTAGCATGTCCGGGCTGATGCTGACCTTCCAGGCGAATCCCGAACACTTGATTGAAGGGCTCGGCGAGGCTTGGGCAACAAGCATCCTGGAAGAAAAGGTCGGAGAAAAGGTCGGAGAAAACGCCGGTAAAAAGGTCGGAGAAAACGCGGGTAAAAGACTGACCCGCAACCAGCAGCAGATATTGGAATTACTACGGCAGCATCCCCACATGGCGGCACGCGAACTGGCGCGGCAGGTTGGGATTTCCAGCCGAAAGATAGAGCAGAACATCGCCAGACTGAAGGAACTGCAACTCCTCAAGCGTATCGGCCCCGCCAGAGGCGGCCACTGGGAAGTACTGAAATGACCAGCCTGGACCAACCCGAACGTGCCACGCAGAATCGGGTCATCGCCCTCTTCCGCGACGAACTGGACTACCGATATCTCGGCGACTGGGCCGACCGCGACGGCAACAGCAACATCGAAAATTGCCTGCTCTCGGCATGGCTGACCAAGTGCGGTTACGCGTCGACGCAGATAACTCGGCTCGCCACAAACTCCACACCGAAGCCGACAACCACAACCGCACGCTCTACGGCAACAACCAGGCTGTCTATAACTTGCTGCGCTACGGCGTACCCGTGAAGACCGAGGCGGGCAAGGTGACGGAAACCATCCACCTCATCAACTGGCGGGAGCCGGAGCGGAACGATTTCGCCATTGCCGAGGAGGTGACGCTCAAGGGGAACCATGAGCGGCGGCCCGACATCGTGCTGTATGTAAATGGCATCGCCGTCGGAGTTCTTGAGTTGAAGAACAGCCGCGTGAGTATCGGTGACGGTATCCGCCAGAACCTCTCCAATCAGCAGCCTGAGTTCAACGCCTGGTTCTTCAGCACGGTACAGTTCATTTTTGCCGGCAACGACTCCGCGGGCCTGCCGTACGGCACCGTCGGCACGCCGGAAAATTCTTTCTCAAGTGGAAGGAGGACGAAGACGACAACAGCCGCCTCAAGCTCGACAAATACTTGCTCAAGATGTGTCGCAAGGATCGGCTGATCGAGTTGATGCACGACTTTGTGCTTTTCGATGGCGGCGTGAAGAAGTTGCCAAGGGCACACCAGTATTTCGGCATCAAGGCGGCGCAGGCGTCGGTGCGCCGGAAGAAGGGCGGAATCATCTGGCACACGCAGGGCAGCGGCAAGAGCATCGTGATGGTGTTGCTTGCGAAGTGGATTCTGGAGAACAACCCAAACGCCCGAGTCGCCATCATCACTGACCGCGATGAGTTGGACAAACAGATCGAAGGCGTGTTCATAGGTGTGGGTATCCCCATCGCCAGAAGCACCAGCGGTCGCAACCTGATGACCCAACTCGGTCAAGCCACGCCGCGGCTGTTGTGCTCGCTGGTGCATAAGTTCCGCCGCAAGGACGTTGACGACTTCGATGCCTATATCAAGGCTCTGGAAGCCCAGCCCAGCCCGACCGTTGGCGAGGTGTTCGTATTCGTGGACGAGTGTCACCGTACCCAGAGCGGCAAGCTGCATCGCGTAATGAAGGCGATGATGCCGAATCTCGCTTTTGTCGGTTTCACCGGTACGCCGCTGCTCAAGAAGGACGCGCGGACTAGCCTGGAAGTGTTCGGCAGCTACATTCATACCTACAAGTCCTCCGACGAATCGCGGAACTGGCGCAGAACGTAGAGGCGGGGCTCGCGGAGGACATACCTGAGCAGTTGAAGCGCAGTCCAGCGCTTCGGGCGCTATACAACAACCTTAAGAAGGCTGGCGAGACACCCGCGCTGGCGGATCATGTGGCCGAAGCGCTAGACGAGTATGCGGTCTCCAACAACCCAATACTGGAGAAGGCGATGGAGATCGACGCTGTGGTGAAACGGGTCCGGCCGGACGGATGGCGCGGGATCCAGGCCCGAGAGCAAGTAATAAAGGCCGCTTTGTATAAGTATCTGCAAGACGAGGCCGAAGTGGAGCGAATCTTCCTCATCGTCAAGGCGCAGAGTGAGTACTGTTCTTCCATGGCAACAACCGGACACGTAGGTCGTGTCCGCTTATCGTCGTTCAGGAAACTCCATCATCCAACAAGCGTCGCCTCGGCGGCAGGCGGTACTCCCCGGACGCTTACACTTCGACGGCAGGCGGCATTTGCCGAACGCTTACTTTGCATCATCCTCGCGAGCCAATGGTCCGAAACCTTAGCGTTGGGGTTGCGCGCCTTTCTCAATTCCTGCTGAAACGGAGGCGCTCTGCCGAAGTCGCGTGGAAATCCGACGCACGAGAGTATCCTTTGGTGGTAGCTTGGCATTGGTCATGCCAAGCTCCCTGGCCAAAACGCCTAATTCACCTTTTACTGTCATTCGACGAAGCTCGATTTCTATCTCTTCACCACGCTTCGCGCATTCCGTCAAATGGCCTATGGTCCGGCGCGCTTCATTCGTATCTAAACGTCGACTAACTTTGCGTGTCTGCTTCTCTGATTTCGGTAGTAGGACGTTTAGTCTTCGTTCTATCCTTAGAATCTGACCTGACAACTCCTTTAGGATGCCTTTTACATCCGAAATCTCCAAAACAAGCAACTCGATATCTTCTTTTGTTGCGGTGATAGATCTATCATCCAGATTCACAAGATAGTCCTCGTCTCATTCCAGAGGGACTGGAAGTTCTGCTGAAGTTCCATTGGCGTCTGTCGATTAGTTATTGCGTCTCGCAATGATGCCCGATCAGGAATCCAAGTGTCCATGAAATGTACATCAAGTTGATTGCTCCGAGCAGCCTCTAGGCACGCTGCACGAACGTCGTGAATCCATGCACTCGCCGCTTTCGTAGGATAACCCCCATATGTCCTCGCACGGTTTGCAAAAACGGCCAAGCGAGGCAATGGGTGGGGTTGAATCACATGCCGCAATCCTGAAATTAGTAGACCAACCCCTTTTGCAGCAAAGAAATCCGGATTAAAAGGAATCAAGACCAAGTCGCAACAGGTTAGTACGCTATAGGACAGCACAGTAAAGGAGGGAGGGCAGTCAAACAAGACAAAATCATAGTCGGGTAAGTTTCCCGAGTTTGCGATTCGCCCTAGAAGATTCTTAACAAAGAATTTACCTTTCCCCGGATCCGTATTTGTCAATTCCAACCAATATAGTTGCTCGGTCGAAGGAACGAAGTGGTACCGGTCTTTAAGCCTATACACGAAGCCATTGTCTGCGTTGAATCCTGTCAAGTCGCTATCGAGATGCCGCTGAAGCGCGGAAAATATATTCCGTTTGTTGTCTTTACTTCGTTGATACCACCTATCGAATTTCCCGATCGATGCCCCATCCGCATCTAATGCGATAGCTTGGGTCAGGGACATTTGTGCGTCAAGGTCAAAAATTAGAACTTTGGACCGTTCAAACGTCGAAACAATATCACCCAAGCACCAAGTTAGAGTGGTCTTGCCCACTCCACCCTTAAAGTTGATTGTGGCTATAGTCTTCATTGTCAATCAATGCGTTACTGGGCTCGTTATGAGCTTCCGGGAAGGAAAAACGGATACTACGCAGAAACTCCAGCGGCGAAATCGTAGCACGCGCATCGCCATCTTCCAAGGTCACTGATCAGTGCGCTTAAACTTGCTGTGGTACTGAGGCGGGATTACAGCTTCTATGATTTCGCTCGCTGGTTTTCGAGGCAAGGGTCAACATTCAATTTGGATCGACCATCCGATTCAGGATTGTCCCAACATAGCTATCCTTGTCTTCTTCCTGGAACAGAATGTGCCTCTTCTGCATCTCGCTCTTCTTCATAGCCCATCGCTTGCCCATCGTCGAAGAAGGCGTGTTCGAAACGATGAAGGACTCCAGGCTCACAGTCGGGTCGCGGAGGCGTTGTTCAATCTCCTTAATGGTGTGAAAAAACTCGATCTTTGGATCGCGCGGACCGAGGTTCCGGATTCCCTTGGGGTCCACAAAGATGACGTGCTGCTGACCATCATCGAGCAACCACAAGATGAAGTCGGGGTGGAAGTTTCCGGCTTCAAAAAAGCCCACCCCGCGACCCTTACTCAAGTTTCGCAACAGGTAGAGTTCGCGGGTCTCGAAGAATTTGGCATGTCCATCGTGGAACGCCTTCAGATCCTCAACGAAGATTCGTTCGCCTTTGTTCAGCGGAGCGGGGCTAATTTCGACAACGTGCGTGTCAAGACAGAGCAAGGGTTGGTACAGGTGTCTCCCGAACCAGATGGCTCTTATGCCTTGGAACTCCCAAGGCTGCAACTCACCTTCCTGGATCAGGGCTTTCAACTCTCCGAGCTTGGCAACAATCTCCTCCTGTGATTTATCGATCAGGATGCGATAATAGCCCTCACCGGGTAAATCCTCCACGCAGAGGAAGTTCGGGTCGTCGCCCTCAAGGTAACGGTATTCGAGATGAGGAAGTTCCCACTCCTGCCCTCTCTGCCAACATGACTGAGACACCGGCGACCTTTGGATTTACTGTAGGGCGGTGGAGGTGAAAACCGATGACCGCAGAGAGAGACTCGATGACATTGAATGAGATTTCCTATTCGGCCCTGGGGGCCGAGGAGCGTAGCGACGAGGCCCCCAGGGCCGGCCGCGCCAGAACGACGCCAGACCCGGAGGTTGTGGCCAAGCCGAAGCGACGCCAGTTCACCGCGCAGTATCGGCTGCGGATCCTGGAGGAGGCCGATCGCTGCACACGGCCCGGCGAGGTGGGCCGCCTGCTTCGCCGCGAGGGGTTGTACAGCTCGCATCTGGCGACTTGGCGCAGGGCGCGGCGCAAGGGCTCGCTGCGGGAGTTGGCCGCGAAGAAGCGCGGCGCGAAACCGACCGAACGCAACCCGCTGGCTGCGAAGGTGCGCGCGCTGGAGGCGAAAGTGGCTCGCCTGGAGCACGAGTTGCACACCGCGCACACGATCCTGGACGTGCAGGGAAAAGTTGCCGGGCTGCTGGGATTGAACCTCGAACACGCAACGCGCTCCTGATGGCGGCCCAACCGCTTGCAGCGCAGGTCGGCGTCGTGCCGGCGTGCCGGGCACTGGGCGTGTCGCGGGCGACCTTCTACCGTCGTCAGAGGTCAACTCCCGGGCACCAGCAGCCCCGTCCAACGCCCGCCCGGGCGCTGTGTGAGTCCGAGCGCGAGCAGGTCCTCGATGTGCTCGCCGGCCCACGCTTCGTCGACCGTGCGCCGGCGGAGGTCGTGGCGACGCTGCTCGACGAAGGCCACTACCTGTGCTCGGAGCGCACGATGTATCGGATCCTGGCCGCCAACCAGCCGGTCCGAGAGCGGCGCAATCAGCGTGAGCACCCCCAGTACACCAAACCTGAGCTGGTGGCCACGGCGCCGAACCAGACCTGGTCCTGGGACATCACCAAGCTGTTGGGGCCGACGAAGTGGACGTACTTCTACCTCTACGTCGTGCTCGACATCTTCAGCCGCTACGCGGTGGGCTGGATGGTCGCCAATCGGGAGAACTCGGCGCTGGCCGGTCGGCTGATCGAGGAGACCTGCCGCAAGCAAGGCGTCGAGCCCCGGGTGCTGACGCTGCACTCCGACCGCGGCGCGCCGATGACGAGCAAGTGCACCGCACAGCTTCTCGCCGACCTCGGCGTGACGCGCTCGCTGAGCCGCCCCCAAGTCTCCGATGACAACCCGTTCTCAGAGGCCCAGTTCAAGACCCTGAAGTACCATCCCGGCTTTCCCGGGCGCTTCCCCGACATCGCGGCGGCCACCGACTTCTGCCGATCGTTCTTCCCTTGGTACAACACCGAGCATCGCCACGCGGGGATCGCCATGCTCACACCCGACGATGTCCATCACGGTCGCGCCCGGGCCGTGCTGGCACGGCGCGAGCGTACCCTTGAAGCCGCTTGGGACAATCACCCCGAACGCTTCGTTCGGGGAATCCCGAAACCCAGACCCCTTCCCAAACAGGTCTGGATCAACCCGCCCGCATCAACAACAGGAGGAACTGCACAGTAAATCGCAACCGCCGGTGTCTCAAAGTCGTTGACAGGTTCCGCTGCTTTCGAAAGGTGTAGTAGCGCTCAGTGTATTTCTTTAGCAGCGCAAGGGCGATTTCTTCCCAGAGGCGCACTTTCTCATAGGAATTCCCGACGAGTTCCTCCGCAGGAATCTGCAAGCGATACCAGGTCTGGTCTCCGAGCAGCGCCTTGATAGTCTGCCGCGTGAGATTCATGTTGTACCAGCCGCGCTCGGACTTGAACCGCTCCAACTCAAAATAGATGCGGTCGAAATCGAGAAAGGCCAAGTGTCGGGCTGTCAGATGAGTCTCGTTCCGCGCGATATCGGCATCACCCCCAGTCAGACCGCGCGACCTCATCGCCTGAATCTTCGGATACCAGTTAAGCAGCACTTGGTTTCTTTGGAGGTATTCCGTGATCGGATCATTGGCGGGGCCCGGCGCTGCGATGGTAGGGACTGGACCGAGCTTGCGAAAGGCATCGCCAAACTCCGTGCTTACGCCGTTGATCGTCTTCCTGAGCCCGATAGTCTTGAGCTTCTGCTTTCCGAGGTTATTGATCACCGGTAACAGAAACTCGATGCGGTCTTCGTTGGTGGGCAGACCTTCCTCGTCAAGGAAGTCCCTGAACTGCGCCATATAGTCGGCATGGATGCCAAAGATACCGAGCGTTTCGAGCAAACCAATGTGTTTCGGCCGATCAGTGTCTTCGGGAAGCTGTGTCTTGTCGCTACGCTTAAGGCTGAGGTCGTAGCCCTTGAGCCGAACACCGCGTCCGAAGAGTTGAATAATTTGCGCGCCTTCCCCCTTGCCAACGTTCATGAGGCCCATTGTCGACACCCGCCAGCTACTCCAGCCCTCGGTGAACTTCTTCGAACCGATGAGCAGGTTTACCGTGGAGTGTGGCTGGTTGATTTCGTGGAAAAGCGATTCAGCGAATTCGCGCTCGCCTATATCAAGGCCCTTCTCCTCGCACAGCTTCACGAGCTTAGCGTCGTCGCCCACGTTGATTAATCCAAAGGCTTCGTTTTCGGCGCCCAGCCGCAGAGCCACTTCGCCCGTCACGCCCTTGAGGTTCTCGACATAGAGCTGGCCGCCACCGGGAGCATTAAAGAGCGTCGCGAGCGTTTCCTCAAAGACCTGCTCCGGCGCAAGCCGCCGAGTGTTGAGATACGAAAAGCGTTCTGCGAACAGGTTTCTTCCCGTTGCGGTGACAAGGCCCTGATTGAGAACCCGATTGATGCGTTGGATGCTGCCAGCGCGGTCGGCCACGTAGCGGGCCAGGAACCTCAGGATCTCGGCGATGTCCGAGGCGTCCTGGGCGGCCAGACCTTTTACAACCCGTCCGCCAACGAAGATCCACAGAGGGTTCTCGACGTTGAATGGCCGGAACGTGCTACCTTGCTCACGGTAGAGCCGTTGCTGCTGGAAGAATGAGAGCAGGCAGGCCACGAGGTATAGCTCAAGATTGTTCTGATGCGTTCCCTCGTCGAGATTGAGGATCTGGTAATCCTTGCCAAAGCCGTCCGCGTAGAAATACCGGTACGAGTAGTCACACAGCGTACTCTTGGCATACAGTTCGGTGAGCTCGGGGTTTCCCTTCACCGCTTGTCCGAAGGTGGCCGAGTACTCGAATGAGAATCCCTTTTCGCACAGGGCATTGCGAAACCGCATCCACGCACCTTCTTTTCCCGCACTTGCGCCTCGGTGACCTTCATCCACGAGCACTAGGTTGTTCCCTTCGAACGCGTCGATGGCGATGGTCTTGTCACCCATCTCCTCGCGCAGCCGAGTGACTTCGAGTATCTCGACCGCTTGACCTCTGAACAGCCCGCGACTGTCCTTATTGAATAGCTCAGCGTCGATGCCAGCCGAATCGAACTCGCGTAGGTGCTGTTGCGACAGCCCTTCGTTGGGCGTAAGAAGAAGGATGCGATTCAACTCGCGTTGCCGACCGTACTGGGTCAAGGTGTACTGGTACTGCAGGATGTTGGCGTGCATCAACAGCGTCTTCCCGCTGCCAGTTGCCATCCAAAAGGCAAGCTTGTTGAGTTGAGGCCAAGCCTCAGCAGATTCGTCGAACGCGGCGATCTGGTCGATCTCGGGTTTATTCGTGTTGTAGGCGGCCACATGCACGTTTAGCTCCACGAGCAGCGCCTTGGGATCGCGGAAGTAGCGTTCCAGATATATCTCGGTGAACAGGAGGGCCAAGTACTGGAAATACTTCCAAATGATCGGCTCTTCACTCCGCGTGGCGCGCCGCGTGTTCAGCCGTCGCGTGTGTTTCACTATGTTCTGATCGTACTCCAACAACAATTCGGGAGGCAGTTGCTTCAGGTTGCATTGCTGTGCCGTCAGTGCATGGTGGAAGTGGTGGATATTATTCTCATCCAGACCTTCTAGCGCCTCATCGCGAAGGTGCTCGGCCAGATCCTCAAAACGCTTCGCATTAAACAGCGACAACAACCACTGGTTTAGCACCAGCTTGTGGACGAACGGCACCTGTGGTCGGTTGTTGGCCCGGCGGACCATCACTCTCCCTCCATCTCGAACATCAGGCGATGAAAGTCCTCCTCGATGAGCCGCACCTTCCATAAATCATTGGGGGTCTTGAGGCTCTCAAGGTTGTTGCCGCCGTTGACATAAATTAGGTCGAACTCGCTGCCGTTGACCAAGTAACCCTGCTTGGTGAACCAATCGTCGAGCACGAGGTTGTCCTGTTCCGGCTCGCCGAGGAGCTTGCGCCAGATGACGAGCGTTCGTCGACCGTCGGGCGTAGTGCCGGTAACCGTGCGGAACCAGTACGGGCCATCCGCCTCTTCCATGAAACGGTCCTTCAACCGCAGGCGCTTCTCGCTGTCGCGCCGAAACGCGGCACCGAAGGTCTGCGGTGCAGTGATGTGCCGAACGGTGAGGCCGAGCAGCCAGTTGAAAGTCTCCAGCAAATCAACGTTGACTTCGCGGCTCTCATCCGACCCAGGCCGCTTAACCTTGAGCTTGTAGGTTGTGGGATCGGCAAAAGCTTGCACATTGAGCAGCGATTTGCTGCCGCGTGTCTCGACGTCGAGCATGTAGCGCAGGATGTACTGCTCTCGGAATCCATTCTCGCCCCGGGTTTCGGCGGAGTCGAGCAACTCTGTCTGCCTTTCCGTGCGGTGAGTCTCTAAATTGTTGAGTGTGTCTTCGTACGACTCAAGGCGAAAGTACTTAAATACTTGACCGCCGCCTCTCCTATCAGCCGGTTTGCCCACTCGCCACTTCGACGAGTACATTACTTTCTTGATTCTCGGGAGCAATATCTTGTCAAAGTGCCTTCCAATTTCGATGAGAATCTGTTTTCTCCTGCCACCATCCTCTCGGTTCTGCGCGATTACAGCATGCCCACTGCTGCCAGACCCTCCAAAGAAATCAAGAAACCAGTCCTTGCTGCCGGTTGACTGAGTGATAAATCTACGCACAAATCTTGAACTCTTCGGCGACAGAAAAAGTCCGGATTCTCCAAACAGGTCAGATAACTCGCTTTCGCCATCGTTGTACTCGTAAAACACACTGGTTCCGATATTCCTTCCCACCTCATGAAGGAACCCTTTGGTTTGAGGTAGTTTTGTCTCATTGTCACCCCAAGCGATCCTATGGTCTTTCTGCAATTCAACGAAACTTCGGCGACGAGCGTTCTCAGGGTCCGGCTGATAAGGAAATTTCCAGCCGCCTTGCGGATGCGGACATGGTCGCCCGGTTACAGGATGTGGTGGCCTATAGTAACGATAGTTGAAGTGGTCTGGGTCCTTGGTCGTCGGCGACTGTTTCGATGCCGGCGCACCAGCGCTGATCTCTCTCCAAACCCAGATCGACGTATCAATGTCCATCGCCTCGGCATCTGTAACGAGCTTGCCATCGTCGTTTCTATATTCCGCTTTGTGGTATGGATAGATGCCGCGCCATGGATCTTGCCTTTTTGCCTCGGCGTCCCACTCTCTCCCGCTTGCTTCTAATTCCTCTTTGTAAGAAGCAATACGTCGCTCAAACAGCCTCTTGATCTCCGTTTGAATCGTTCCCGTGGAAGGATTATTCGGTCGCAGGTATTCAAGAAGATTCGTCATCTCAGAATAGCCGGGTTTCGGCTCGCGAAACATGTCGGGATCGTTTTCCACCGCCTGACGGTCACGAGCGTAGACCTCGACATACTCATGATTTGTTGAGTAATTCGGGAGTTGGCTATTCGCAGTAGCCTGTGTCCAAATTAGCTCCTCAACGTGATTATCAACACCGAAGACTTCGTCGAGTGCATGTTCCAAAACGGTCCGTTCAGTCTTATCAATACTTACAAACAAAGCCCCATCGGGCTTCAACAAA
Source organism: Candidatus Azophilus sp. (assembly GCA_965220425.1). Lineage (GTDB taxonomy): Bacteria > Pseudomonadota > Gammaproteobacteria > Pseudomonadales > Azotimanducaceae > Azophilus. Next base: position 4,713,038 of record OZ244830.1, read on the forward strand.
CCTCGCGCAACATGTGCACGATCACGCACCATCGTGCACCACGACGAGTGCTTATAATCGTTCTTGTACGGAATGGCGCTTGATGCAGTGTTGTATGGCGGATCGATGTAAGCTAATTTCACGCATTGCTGAAAGCGAAGCTCGATCAACTTCAATGCCTGGAAATTGTCGGAATGAATTAGGACCCCATCTAGCTGAGAATCAATATCGTCGATAGCTCCAACTAGCCTGTTTTTAAAGTCTTCGCCAAAAAATGAGGTGTCGACGACAAGATTTAAATTTGCAGCTAAGAACGCTGGCGCGAATGACTCCGGGCGAGAGTCGTGATCAGATTTTTTGCCCCCATCATCACCAATCCCATACTGCCGAACCCATTCCATCCGTTGTGCCTCATTGGCAGCAATCTCTCCATAGAATTCCTCTGGAATGCGGTCTAGAGTCATGCAGTATTGCGTCTCGACGACGAACTTTTTCTTCAGCCAGAGCTTCTTCTGGAAGTCTTCGATCTGAGCAAGGAAGTCGATGATCTTGCCCGCGATTTTGCGGATGACTTTGATCTTGGACAAGTACTGTTCGACACGCGGCGCGGACTCGTTTTCGACGTCGTCCAAATGCATGATTTCGTTCTTTATGTAGAAATCCAACTCCCTCCTGAGGAAAGCCGCAAGATCCTTGTGAATGAAATAATCGAAGGTGTTGCGCGCCACGTAGCGCTTAAGGTGTGCCTCGAGCCGGCTATAGTCCGCTTGCTCGCCGCCTGCCATGATGTGGGGCTTGCCCAACTCGGCAATCCATTGTCCCAGTTTGGGGTCGGCAATGGCGAGGATGCGGTTTGCGGCGACCGCGCTCAGTTTTTTCTGGGCTGGGGGCTTCTTCTTTCCCGCGCTTTCGTCCTGCGGCCAGTCGTTGGGCGTCGCGGGGCGGTATTCGAAGCGGATGACGAGTTCTTTGCCTAGCTCGCCGTCGTTCTCCACTATGAAGTCATGGCCTGAGTCTCCCGAAGCTGCTAGGACGAACACGCGGTCCTTTCCTTCGGCGACCTTAACATTGCCGTGCTCGCCTTCTGATGCGTCCGCGAGCCGAAAATGCACGCGCATCGACGTTTTCTCGTCGCCCGGTCCCACGCGGAAAGCGTAGTCGCGCAGGTACTCGCTTGTCTTAATGTAGTACTGGTCCTTGTTGGCCCAGTGGAGAGTAACTTCTTCGCCCTCGTAGGGGATGGCGTAGACGCCCGGTTTGTAGACGCGCTTGGGTAGAAAATCGCCCTCGGAATAGTAGCGACGGAAGAAGCTAAACAGATGGTCGTAAACCTCGCTTTCCAGCGCGCCGATGTTTACGGCGTCGTTCTTGATATGGGCGCGCAACTCTCGGGCTTTGGGTGAGTCCTCCGGGTTCATTCCAGCGGCCTCGATGCCCGAGAGTACTTTGGACAATTCGTTCTCCAGTTCTTTCTTGTCGGCCGTTTTGTACTGGCTGAACGCCGCCCTGACCTGGGGCAACAAGTCGTTGTCGAGAAACTGCGAAACCTCGGAGCTCTTGGCATGCATCACACGATAAAGACCGAAGTCCAAGTCGGGCTGATCGAGTTGGAATAGTTTCTTTAGCAACGTTTTTAGCTTGTCGTACTTCCGGTTCATGCGCGTTCTTCTCTATCGATGGTGTCCGATTGAGAGCAAGCACCTCCACAAAGTCTAGGGAGAATACGTCGCTCTCATTTCATGCGAGATCTCGTCGACTGATAAACGGTGGCGGCAGCCGAAACCATCACTTCGCGGTACAGGATCGCCGGCTTGGATGCACCAATAGCTAAGCACCGCAGTACCCTGCATATGGCCTCGCTCGTTCCATCCAGTATCATAATATGTCAAATGTAACCGCCGCTGTTGATCGATCCGCCGCCGGACTCATGTTAGCTGATCGGGAGGGCGATGAAGTCGTAGGAGGCCTGCTACACGGCCCTCCATTCGGTTGCACGTGGTCGCTTGCAATGGGGATCGCGACGGCAGTGCCGAGATCCTCGACCACGTAAGCATGCAAACAAGCCGGCGCTGTCGAGTCAATCGTGTCTCCGATGCGATCCCATGCTGGTAAGATTCTCAAACAGCACAGGCCTTTTAACTCAGCAAAATCGAGCTCGCGTTCAGCAATCCCTACTGGAAACCAAATGGCTCGCTGAGGTCCTTATACCGCTCAAACAACCGTGACTGTCGCGACCGCATCGGTATAAGCTGCCCATCGATAACCACCGTCTCAGCCCAGGTGGTAACCTCCAGCGGATCGCCGCTCCACACGACAACATCGCCGACCGCACCCGGCCGCAGCACGCCAGTATCGTGCATATCCCAAGTCAACGCGGCCTTGCGCGTCAATGAATCGAGCGCGTCATACCAGGGCACCCCGTGGGCGACCGCATTGCCCGCAAGCTGGCGCAGGTTACGCGTATTGTGAGTCTCGGAGCCCGTGTAGAGCACATCCACGTCCGCTTCCCGGAGAAGCGCAGCATTGTCCAGGCGTGCGCCCAGGGCGTCGAAACCGGCGGGCAAGTTGGCGGTCGCGCTCAAGATCACTGTAGCGCCGGCGGTCGCCAGCGCTTCCCGGACTTTCCACGCCTCGGCGCCGCCCAGCACGATGAGGCGCAATCCGTGGGCTTCCGCCAATTCGATACAGCGCAGGATGTCGGCCGCACGGTTCACATGCAGCACCAGCGGCTTGCCGCTACGCAGGAACTCCTTCAACGCGGCCATATCCTGACGGCTGTAGTCGTTCCCCTCCGCCCGGTACCGGTTCGGACTGAACCGCGCCGCCTCTTCGAAGGCGTCGTGCAGCCGTTGCAACAGGACAGCACGGCTGCCCCCGGTAAAGTCGGCGGCGTCTGGTGTGACATCGCCGAACAGCGCCGCGCGCGGTGTCACCAGTACGTCGTCGAGGCCCAGGCGAATCGTCGCGCCAAGCCCGGCGAGCGGGTCGGCGCCGGGCAGCGGCGCCACCACGGCGCGCGTGATACCGCCCATCCGGTTGACCGCAAACAGCGTAGAGGCCGGATTGATAGCGAAACTGACATCCAGCGACGGCCCCACGGCATATTCCTCAACCTGGCTGTCCACGGTCGACCTCTCGGCCCAGATCTCAACGATCCCAAGCTGGCTATACGATTCGATCAGGCCCGGCGTCACGATCTTCCCGGTGGCGTCGATCTGCCGGTATTCGAACGGCGCCTTGATGTCGGTTCCCACCGCCTCGATGCGCCCGTCGGCGATAAGCACCGTGGCTTCGCGCAACGGTTCCGGCGACTCCATGGTGTAGACGCGCCCGCCGACAATGGCGATATCGGCAAACGCGCCGGCCATCCAGAACCCGGCGGCCAACGCACCGAAACAGCGGCTCAACCGGCGTGCCCTGCCCTTCACGGCGCCATCCCCTGCACGGTCTGCTCCAGGTCGAAGTCGCGCACCGGCCGCCTGCCGGCCTTCCTGTCGTAGTAAGCGTGCCCGTCGATCCAGACCACGTCCGCCAGCGCGTAAACGCTGAACGGATTGCGGTTCCACAACACCAGGTCGGCGGCCTTGCCCACCTCGATGCTGCCGGTCTCCGCATCGATCCCGATCGCCTTCGCCGCATTCAGCGTGATCCACCGAATGGCATGCGCCTCGCTCACGCTCATGCCCACGCGCCAGGCCGCGGCCATCGCCTTGGCGGCCTCCTGGTTCAGCCGCTGGATGCCTTCGGCCGAATCGGAATGAACGATCGCACAGGCGCCGGCCGCATCGACCAGGGCGACATTCTGGGAAATGGTGTCGAAGGCTTCGAGCTTGAAGCCCCACCAGTCCACCCACATGGCCGAGCAGATGCCGGCCTCGGCCAGCAGATCCGCAATCTTGTAGGACTCCACCGCGTGGTGAAAGGTGGTGATGCGATAGCCGAACTCCTGGGCCACATCCATCATGGTCGCCATCTCGTCGGCGCGGTAGCAGTGGTTCTGCACCAGGATCTCGCCGTCGAGCACCGCGACCAGGGTATCGAGCATCAGGTCCCGTTCCGGGGGCGCTTCCGCGTCTCCGGCCAGATACGAGCGTTGGGCCTCCCCATACGCCACGGCCTGAGCCCAAGCGGCGCGGTAGCCGGCCACGTTGCCCATGCGCGTCATCGGAGCCATTTCCTTCTCTCCGTACAACCGCTTCGGATTCTCCCCGCACGCCATCTTCAGGCTCTGCGGCGCGCCGGGGAACTTCATGCCCTGCACGGTGCGCGACGGCACGTTCTTGAGCGTAACGCCGCGCCCGCCGAACAGGTTGGCGCTGCCCGGCAGAATGTGCAGCGTGGTCACCCCGCCCGCCAGCGCCAGGCCGAACTGCGGGTCCTGGGGCCAGACCGAATGCTCGACCCATACGTGCGCCGTATTCGGGGCCGTCATTTCATTGCCGTCGCTGGTGGAATCCACCGAAGGCGACGGGTAGGCCCCGAGATGGGAGTGAACGTCGATGATCCCCGGCGTCAGCCAGCGGCCCGCGCCATCCACCACCTCGACACCGTCCCGGGGCAGGTTTGCGCCCACCGCCGCGATGCGCCCGCCTTCAACCCGCACATCCACGCCTTCGAGCAGTTCTCCCGCTCCGGTGAACACGGAGGCGGAAGCGATCAGGAAATCGGGCGCCTCCAGCGGTTCGTAGGTCGATTCATAAGGCTCGCGGGCGCCGGCGGCCGCGGCGGTGACGAGCGCGAGCCCGGCAACGGCCGTTTTCCAGGCCATCGAGTGCGGGTTGCCGGCCCTCAAAGCGCCGGCGCATTGCGAACCCGGCCGCACGCTAGCGACTGGCGAGCCTGGCTGCGCCCCAGTTCCTGACGAAACGGGTTGCGCGCCCAGAGCAGCTTCAACCGCGGCAATCCGGTAAATCTGATGGGTCAACGATCTCACTGCTTGTAAACCTTCCCGCCCTTCATGACAAAGTGCACGCGCCCGAATTCCTCAACATCCTCGCGGGGATCGCCCGGCACGGCGATGATGTCGGCGTACTTGCCCGCCTCGATCGACCCCAGCTCGTCCCACTTGTTCAGCAGATCCGCGGCACTGCGCGTCGCGCTCACGATCGCCTCCATGACCGGCATGCCGCCTTCCACCATGTAGAGGAACTCCTTCCAGTTCTCCCCGTGGGGCGATACGCCGGTGTCGGTGCCGAACGCGATCTTCACCCCGGCTGCGTAGGCGCGGGCGAAGGTATCGAAGATCACTGGCCCGATCGCCGCCGCCTTGGGACGCACCACCTCCGAGAAGTAGCCCTCGATCTCGGCTTTCTCGCCGACGAACTTGCCCGCGGCGATGGTCGGCACATACCAGGTGCCGTGTTGCTTCATCAGTTCCATCACCTCGTCGGTCATGTAGGTGCCGTGTTCGATGGAATTCACGCCGGCGGCCACGGCGCGGCGCATGCCCTCCGTGCCGTGGGCGTGGGCCGCGACGCGGAAATCGTAGTCCCGCGCGGCCGCCACGATGGCGGCGATTTCGGCCTCGGTGAACTGCGGGTTCTGCCCGCTCTTCGCCTGGCTCAACACGCCGCCGGTGGCGGTAAGCTTGATGAGGTCGGCGCCTTCCTTGTACCGGGCCCGCACCGCCTTGTAGGCATCGTCCACGCCGTTGACCACCCCTTCCGCGGGGCCGGGGTCGCCGCGCAACTCCCGGTTGACGCCATTGGTGGGATCGGCATGGCCGCCGGTGGTGGCCAGGCTCTTGCCGGAGGTGAAGATTCGGGGGCCGACGATGTGGCCTTCAGCGACTGCGCGGCGGATGGATTGCGCCAGGGCGTGTGACGTGCCGATGTCGCGCACCGTGGTGAACCCCGCCATGAGCGTGCGTTCCGCGTAGGGCACGGCCCGCAACGCCGCATCGGCCGGTTCCAGCGTGAACCGCTCGACGAACCGCTGGGGGCTTTGCTGGCTGGCGACATGCACGTGCATGTCGATCCATCCCGGCATGACGAAGGCATCCGTCAGGTCGATGTCCGCCGTGCCCGAGTGGCCCTCCTCCACCGCCTTGATTCGGTCGCCGTCCACAACGATGGTCACCGCTTCCAGCACTTCGCCGGCCGCCGCATCCACCATCTTGCCGGCGTGGATGACCGTCTCCGCCCAGGTAATGCCCCACAGCAGGAGCGCCGGTATCGCAATCCAGATTCTCATGTGCCTGCCCGTTTTGTTTTCCCGCAATCAGGATAATGGTTGAGGGTCTGCCAGTGAAAGGCCCACGCCGTCGTTCTTTCGCACCTGTCGGCACTTTTCCGGCTCGCTTCAAATGAGCGGGATGGCGCTGCGATGTCGAATCCGAAGCCGCCGAAGTAGCTGCTGCTGGCGCCGAAGCTCGCGTCGTAGTTCTGATCGGGGTTGAAGGCCAGCATCGGCGTAGCGGGCGTGCCGCCCCCCCGTTACGCGAAGAACGCGTACGCAAGCATCGCGCTGGGACATCGCCCCGTCAGCGCAATGGATCGATAACGGTGAGGAACGGAAACCGATGAAAGTCCGTGTCGCGAGTACAGATTTGACTGACCCCGTTTTCGCGCATTAATACGGCCGTATGAAGGTCGTGACAGATGTTGCCCCGCAGGTCGGATAGTTCTTCAAGCGTCAGCCCGAGGACTTCGGCATGGCGCTCGGTCGGTGTGAGGAGTTGGAATCCGGGGGAAGTTAGAAGGGCCAACAGGAATGCCCAGGCCTGATCGGGGCTCCAGGGTATGACCGGTGCGCGCACATGAGTGGTGACGCGCAGGAACTCGTAGCAAATATTCCACGACAGGTATGCCGGTGACGGATCTTCACGCGCACGAGTAATCAGATCACGGCAGCCCAGGTGAAACGGTGAGTCCGCATCAGCCGCATAGATAAGTACGTTGGTATCGATTACCAGCACTCACTCGTCTTCCAATACTCGGTAAAGTGCTTCCCGATTGGCGATGTCAACGCGGAAACCTCCGCTTTGCCACTTCGGCAGGGGCGGCAGCGTTTCCGTGCTATCCGCGGACGCCGGTTCTTCGACGATGTGCCTGATACCGGCTTCCACCAAAGCTGACATGGTGGTTTTGCGCTTTGCGGCGGCCTCCTTGAGGCGTCGCATTACGGTCTCATCGATATTGAGTGTCGTCTTCATATGGAAAACCATACATTTGGTATGGCAAGCCGTCAACGATGGAGAATCGGCGATCTGCCGCTGTTGACTGCGTCAAGCACAGCCCTGTACGTTGAACGACACCCGCCGACAGGGCTGTACCGGCCGCAAGGCCGGTTCGATTCAACACGCAACTGGAGGCCACTTTCGTGAAACGCTTGGCTATCGCGCTTGTCCTGTTGACCACTGGCTGCGCCACGGAGACCACGCCTGACACCGAAGCGGCCGCCGAGGCAGCCCCGGAACCGGCGAGCGCGGAGCTATGCATCGGCATGGGACCGCAAACGCCTCCCGACATCGGCAGCGCGACGGGGCTGAACACGGAAGCGTTCCCGTTGGCGCCACCGGCCGGCGAAATGAATCTCTGCAACATGCATACGCACACCAATGCCGAACACAAAGGGCCCGGGTTCAGCATCTTCGTCGGCGACGCCGATGACGGCGGCTTCGCCTGCAACGAGACGCCGGACCTCACCGAGGCCGAGCTTACGCCGGCGCCGGGGGCCTACCGGGGCGTGAAACCCGGCGACACCATCGAAGTGCACTGGGTTCACACATCCTGCGATGCTTCGCCGGGCGAAGGGCTGGGCGCATGCGTCCCGGAGGCCTGCGGCGACCCGCACCTGCGCGTGGAAGCGCAGGTCTTCCTCGTCGTCAACGATCCGAAAGCCCTCGACTTTACCGCGATGGCATATGACGGGAACATCGTCGACGGTCGGCACCAGGCGAACTCGATTCCATCGGGGACCGGCGAGCCCGTGCTGTTTCGAGGCTCGACCACCGGGCCGTCATACGATCAAAGCAACTGCTCCCCGGCCCGTGTGACCTGGAACGTGCGGCCCCGGTGCGCCAGGCTCGACATCGACTCGTTGCACCGCTGGGCCGAACAGGGAAACGTGTTCAACGAAACCCACTCGCACGGGGTTCGACAGTTGGTCACCGCGCCGGAGTTGCTTTCGCCCATCGAGTAACGCGGTGGTCGCGGAGATCACCATCTGCGATCTCACCGGCACCGGCGTCCAGGATACGGCCATTGCCAACGTTGCGGTGGGACGAGCCTTGGACGCAGGCGCGGGGACCGCCTTCAGGCGGTGACGATGGCGCCGGTGCGCGGATTCATGCGTGCGGGCACGGAGCGGCAAATCGAAAAGACCACCGGGTCGGAGAGGAACGTCAACGACTCGACGATGGCCGGCGACTTGTTGCTAAGACCAGACGCGCCCCCGCCATCCCCGAGTTCCGTCCAGCGCGTCGAATTCGGGGTCTTTGGAAATCAGTGCCCAGCCCATTTCGATCGCGGTTGCGGCGATGATCCGGTCGAAGGGATCCCGGTGCATCCATTCGAGCGCTCCGGCCCGGGCGGCGACCGCGCGCGTGAAGGGAGCGGACAGGGTCTGCTGCTCGGTCAGCAGCGCATCGATATGCGGCACGATCTCCGGCCATTCGCCCAGGCGCGCTTTGCGAACCACTTCATAGACGCTGATGGGGCTCACATGGACGGCGTCCGCTTCGAGAATTGCCGTCTTCACGCTGCCGCCGTGCCTCGTTGCGGCAATCTGCGCCCGGCCTCGAGTGCACGCACCCGGGGATTCGATGTGTGACGGCCCGGGGCCGTGGAACAGTCAAAGTAACGTTTCGAACCCGGCAGCTCACGAGTCTGGGTTCGAGACAGATACCGGCCAGGAGCCCTTCTTCGCGCGGGACGGGCGTACGATGCCTTTTTTTGTTTGCCGCCAATCAGGATAATGGCCGCCCGCCGCATGGCCAATGACTCGGACCCTTCAGCCGTGATGCCAGAGGGTGTACCCGTCTCAGGAAGAGAGATTCGGCCGGCAAGCGCAAGGGGGCATCCCTCGCAGGCAGGCGGGGTTGGCAACAAGGAGCACCAGTGCCGGTAATCGAGCAGACAACGCAATCGGTCGCAGCCATCAGGGACAACCTGGAGTCCCATCGCTACATCTGCAGCGACCAGATCGCCACCGCCGTCTACCTGGCCTACCACCTGCGCAAGCCCATTCTCATCGAAGGGCCGCCGGGGGTCGGCAAGACCGAACTCGGCAAGACCACCGCCGAGATGTTCGAACTGCCGCTCATCCGCCTGCAGTGCTACGAGGGCCTCGACGAGGCCAAGGCGATCTACGAGTGGAAGTACGGCAAGCAGCTTCTCTACACCCAGGTGCTGAAAGAAACCCTGGAGGAGGTGCTGCAGGGCGCCAAGGGATTCGCACAGTCCGTCACCCGCTTGCACGAGTTCGGCGACATCTTCTTTTCCGAGGAATTCATGGAACCGCGCCCGCTGCTGAAGGCGCTGCGCGAGGAAGGGGGTTGCGTGCTGCTGATCGACGAGGTGGACAAGTCCGACCACGAGTTTGAGGCGCTGCTGCTGGAAATCCTCTCCGACTACCAGGTTTCCATTCCCGAGATCGGCACGGTGAAGGCCACCCGGGACCCGCCCATGGTATTCCTCACCAGCAACAACACCCGGGAGATCTCGGATGCCTTGAAGCGGCGCTGCCTGCACCTTTACATCCCGTTCCCCGACATCGATCTCGAGCAGCGCATCATCAACGCCCGCGTCCCGGACATCCCGCCGGAGCTGCGCCGGCAGTTGGTCACCTTCATCCACGAGTTGCGCGATCTGGACCTGAAGAAGTCCCCCGCTATCTCAGAGACCATCGACTGGGCGCGCACGCTCCTCTTGCTGCATGCCGAGAGCCTCGACGCGCAACTGGTGCGGGATACGCTGAACGTCATCCTCAAGTTCCAGGAAGACATCGAGAACGTGAACGGCGAGGTGATGGCGATCACGAGCAAGGTCGTGGCGAAACCGTCGGGGCATTCCGGGCGGCCAGATCATGTGGGGTAACCGGGTTGGCCCGGAAATGCCGCAACCCATGACGTAGGCGCCGCATGGACCGCACCCTGGCCAACTTCATCGGCGCCCTGCGCAACGCTGAAATCCGCATCTCCACGGCGGAAACCCTCGATGCCTTCAACACCGTGGAACTGGTCGGCTACACAGACCGCGAGCTGCTGAAGCGTTCCCTGTCCCTGGCGCTACCCAAAACCGTGGACGAGAAGGAGACGTTCGATACCTGCTTCGACCGTTTCTTCTCCTTCGACGAAATTCGCGGCGCACGCACTGGGACCCAGGATGACGCGGCGGAAGCATCCGAAGGCGAGGGTGCTGCCGGCGACGGCGCGGGCGGCGGAGCGGCGGAACCCGGTGAGCGCCGGGGCGAAGGCGCGCCGGGCGGCAGGAAATCCAAACGGCGCGGGGCACAAGCGAAAGCCGGCGCGGACGATGCCGCAGAGGATCTGGGCCCCGGCGAGACGGCCGAACCCCACTCCGCCCTCGGTAAGCTGCTCATGCTCGATTCCAAGGTGGAACTCTCAATGTCCGTCTCCGCCGCCGGCGAAGCGGTGAACGTCCGCGAAATCCAGGTCTTCACCCAGAAGGGCCTCTACACCCGGCGCATCATGGACGAGATGGGCCTGCCCGAACTGAACGGCGAGATCGGCGCCTTGCGCGACAGCCGGTATATCCCCGAACGCCGCCTCGGACAGGAGCTGGGCCGCCGCCGCGAGTGGCTGCGCGAACAGGTGCGCGACTACGTCGAGCGGCAGTTCCTGCTGCACGCCGACGCAACCGGCAGGCGCCTGCGGGAGGAACTGCTGCGCAAGGTGAAGCTCTCGAACGTGGAGCACCGCAGCTTCCGCCTCATCCAGGAGATCGTCTTCAAGATGGCGAAGCGGCTCGCCACCCTGTACGCCCGCCGCAAGAAGGTCTTCAAGAAGGGCCAGCTCAACGTGCCGCGCACCCTGCGCCACAACCTCTCCTACGACGGCGCCATCTTCGATCTCAAGTGGAAGTCGGTGAAGATCGACCGGCCCAGGGTGTTCGCCATCTGCGACGTATCCGGCTCGGTGGCCAACTACGCGCGCTTCATGCTGATGTTCCTGTACAGCCTGGAAGCGGTCATGCCCAAAGTGCGCTCCTTCGCCTTTTCCTCGGACCTGGGCGAAGTCACGGAACTGTTCGAACGCAACAACATCGAGGACGCCATCGCCAAGACCCTGCGCGACTACAGCGGCGGCTCCACCGACTACGGCCAGGCCTTCCAGGACTTCAAGCGCCTGTGCATGGACGACATCGACAACCGCACCACCATCGTCATCCTGGGCGACAGCCGCAACAACTACGGCGAACCGCGGGCGGAAATCCTCAAGGAGATGTACGACCGGGCCAAACGGGTCATCTGGCTCAATCCCGAGAGCCGCGGTTCGTGGAACGCCGGCGATGCCGAAATGCGCCGCTACGGCGCCTATTGCCACCAGGTGGAGGAGTGCAACTCGCTCATGCACCTCGAACGGGTGGTCGGCAACCTGTTGAAGACGGTGGCATAACGGGCACTGCCCACCCGTACTGAACCCAACGGCGCCGAATCGGCGGGTTCTTCAAGCAGGTGCAAGCAAAGCTTCGAGTTGCGCGCTAGCCCGCATATCTCACCAAGGGCCGCGATGATCGCGCAGGATTTTGCCCGCGTGCGCGTGCTCGCGAGCTTAAAGCATAGCCCCGCCTATGGTGGAGCGAGCATGTGCGCGCACGCGGGCAAAAGACCAGCGAGGGCGCGGCCAGCGCAGTCTGTGCCGGGCAGAATCTCCAAAAAGCGAAGGTACCTGATTGAAACGCAATGACATTCAGTGACTCAACAAGCGGCTTGGTGAGATATGCGGGCTAGGCAAAGGCGCGCCAGGTTAGCGCAACCACAAACGCCAGAGTGGAACCCATCATCCACCTGATTGTCGCCAACGAACTCTCTATCTTGTTGATCTTGGCGGTGATCCTGGCGTCCAGTCCGGTGATCGCGACGTCCAGATCGGTTTTCGTCACGAGTTGAACGGCCAGTTCAGAACCGATCGCGTCAGCCATGGCCTCGGCCTGCTCAGCGGGAACGCCGGCGTTTTTCAAACGGCGTGCAAAGCGCAGCGTGTCAATCGCGGTAGAAGCCATGGCTGCCATTCTATACCCCCTCAACCAGCAACGAAATTTTCACCACCTCGACGTTCAGTCCGACGCTTGTCCAGACCATTGGCCCGCCAGTGCCGGGGATGCTTGCAGCAGAAAGCGAGATTAAGCCCGGGCAAACACGGCGGTCTGTAGGACACCCGCCCGCAATCGATGCGAAAAGGTCTGCGGCGCGACGGCATGGCCGCAGTTGCAGTAGATCGTTGCCGCCCGCAAGGCCGCTACGTCGCGGGGCCGCATGTCACAATGATAGACTTCGCCGGCCGGTCGCCCGGGTGCATCGTCATGGTTGGGTCATGGAACGAACCCGTGCGCACAGCAGGAGCCCGATAAGATATGCCGACTCAGGCAATTGGCGCTGAAGAGTCCTTCACCCGGTCTGCCGGCAAACAACTCGCCCTATTTGCGCTCATTGCCGTCGCCGGCCTTGCGGCGCTGATGTGGCTGCTCAACCTGCTGGCCAGCCTCACCGCATCCGTCACGGGCAGCAGCACGGCGGTCGATGCCGCCAACAACACCATCACCATCCGGCTGTCCGAGGAGCCTCCGCAGTTGGACACCACCCTGCTGACCGATGCCGTGAGCGGCGTCGTCATCACTCACGTCATGGAAGGGCTCCTGCGCTACGACCAGCACCAGCGGCTGGCGCCGGGAATGGCCGAGCGCTGGGAAATCACCTCCGAACAGGCCGTCTTCAACCTGCGCGATGCCCTCTGGAGCGACGGCGAGCCGGTCACGGCCCACGACTTCGTGTTCGCCTGGCGCACCGCGCTCGATCCGGCGAACGCCTCGGAATACGCCTTTATCCTTTACCCGATCAAGAACGCCGAAGCCATAAACCGCGACGAGTTGCCGCTCGATGCGCTCGGCGCCCGCGCCGAGGGCGACAGGACACTGGTGGTGGATCTCGAACGGCCGGTCGCGTTCTTCGACAAGCTGACGGCGTTCTCCACCTACTACCCCGTGCGGCAGGACTTCTACGAGGCGACGGGCGGGCGCTACGGCGCCGATGCCGATCAACTGCTGTACAACGGCCCGTTCGTCATGGATAGCTGGGTGCACGGCCAATCGCTGGACCTGCGCAAGAATCCGCGCTACTGGGACAAGGACCGCATTCGCCTCGACCGCATCAACGTGGCCTACATCGTCTCCGATGCCAATGCGGTGCTGAATCTCTTCAAGGACGGCAAGATTTCCCTCGCCTCGCTCACGGCGGAAAACCTGGCGGAGGCGATGGAGCAGCGCTGGCACATCAACCGCTTCATGGACGGTTCGGTTTTCTTCATCGAGTTCAATCACCGGCCCGAGCGGCTCACCCGCAACCGCAACCTGCGCAAGGCCATGCTGCTGGCCCAGGACCCACACGAACTGATCTACAAGGTCATCAAGATTCCCGGCTACCTGCCCGGAGAGTCGCTGTTTCCGGTGTTCCTGGACGGGGTGCACGGCAAGTTCCGCGAAGAGTATCCGGCCCCGGAACACCGAATGGATATCGCCCGGGCGCGGCAGCACCTGGAGAAGGCGCGCCTGGAACTCGGCCTGGAGGAATTTCCGCCCCTGGTCATGCTCACCGGCGACAACCCGGTCTCGAACATCCAGTCCGAGTACTACCAGGCTGTCTTCAGGAAAAACCTGGGCCTCGACATCAAGATCGACCGGCAGATCTTCAAGCAACGGCTGGACAAGATGACCAAGGGCCAGTTCGACATGGTGCTCGCCGGCTGGGGGCCCGACTACAACGATGCGCTGACCTTCGGCGACCTGTTCGCCTCCTGGAACCTCAACAACCGCGGGCGCTATGCCAACCCAGAATACGACCGGTTGGTGCGCATCGCACAAGGGTCTCTCGACCAGCAGGTGCGCATGGATGCCTTCGGCGGGATGCAGCGCATCGTCTACGACGATGCGGTGGTCATCGTCAACTACGAACGGGGCCAGGCGTACGTTACCGATTCGCGCGTCAAGGGCATCGTGCGGCGCGCGGTCGGGGCGGAACAGGACTACACCTATGCCTATATCGACATGGATGGATGATCCGGGTGGGTTGGGTAGCGTGACACGAACTGGGAAGGGATAGAGGAGCCATGGGCCGTTACGCCCTGAAGCGCCTGGTCCAGGGCGCGATCACCGTGTGGTTCATCGCCACCGCCACCTTTTTCGCCATGCACATGGTGCCGGGCGACCCGCTTGCCGGCGAGAAGGAAGTCTCCGAGAAGATCCGCGCCAACTTGGAGGCCAAGTACGGTCTCGACAAGCCGCTCCTCACGCAGTACGCCATCTACATGGGGAACCTCACGCGCGGCGACTTCGGGATTTCGTTCACGCAGGAGAACCGCCGCGTGAACGACATCATCCGGGAACACTTTCCGGTCTCCGCGACGCTGGGCATTCTCGCGGTGGTGTTCGCCGCCCTGGGCGGCATCCTGTGGGGCGCGTTGACGGCCCTCAACCGAAACCGCATGCCGGATATCGTCATCATGCTGATGGTAATTCTCGGTATTTCCGTGCCGAGTTTCGTGTTCGCCGCGCTGGGCCAGCTCACCCTGGTCAATATCAACAACGTGCTCGGCTTCTCGCTGCTTCCCGTGGCCGGCTGGGGCACGGTGGCGCACATGCTGGTGCCCTCCCTGGTGCTCGGCCTGGGCACCATGGCCTACCTCACCCGCCTGATGCGGTCCTCGATGCTGGAGATCATGAACTCCGACTACGTGCGCACCGCCCGGTCCAAGGGCGTGCCGGCCCCGCGCATCTTCACGCACCACCAGTTGCGCAACGCCATATTGCCGGTCATCACGGTGCTCGGACCGTCGATCGCGGTGATTACCACGGGCGGCTTCGTCGTCGAGATCGTCTTCGCGATCCCCGGGCTCGGGCGCTACTTCGTGCAGGCGGTGCAGCAGTCCGACTATACCGTGATCATGGGCACGACGGTGTTCTACGGCGCCTTCCTGGTGCTGATGGTCATCATCGTCGACCTGGTCTACGGGGTGATCGACCCCCGGGTACGGCTGGAGTAGCGGCATGAGCGAAACGGCCTTCTCCGCCCGGGACTTCGAATCCCTCCGCACCGGCGATGCCGTACAGGTCCTCTCGCGGCCGTCGCTCTCCTACTGGCAGGATGCCTGGATCCGCCTGAAAGACAACCGGCGGGCGCTGTTCTCGCTGTACCTGATCGTCGCCCTCCTGGCGTTTACCGTCGCCGGGCCCTGGTTCTGGACCGCCGACCCGCAGGAACAGGATCTGGACCAGATCAGCCGGGCGCCGGGTCCGGCGCCGCAGGCGATAATCGTCGAACCCCGTACACCCTGGGACGGTTCCACGTTGCGTCCCCCGGAGACGGGTTTGCGGCTCGCGGAACCGGCGACTACCCAGGCGGTACGGTTGATCTGGGAGCCCATCGACGGCGCGCGCGGCTACCGGGTCTACCGGAACCTGTTCCCCATCGGCGAGGAGCGGGCATTCGGCCTGCCCATGATCGATTTGTTCGATCCGAACGAGACCGCCTTCGAAGACCGCCTGGACCTGAAGCCGCGCAACTACTTCTACTCGGTGGTGGTACTCGATCCCGACGGCCAGCTTACCGGGGCCCATCAGACCATCGAGGTCGACGTGGAACGGGTGATCACCCTGGAAGAGGCCGCCGCCGGCGGCCTGATCCCGGAGGGCGCGGAACTGCGCGAAGGCGACAGCGTCGAACTCGCCTTCCACCCCCTCGGCACCGACTACCTCGGGCGCGACATGCTCGCCCGCCTGATGTCCGGGGCCAGGGTATCCCTCTTCATCGGCATCTTCGCCCCCGTCCTGTTCATCCTGTTCGGGGTCGTCTACGGGGCGACCGCCGGGTTCTTCGGCGGGATGGCCGATCAACTGCTCATGCGCTTCTCCGATTTCGTGGTGGCGCTGCCGTTCCTGCTGTTCATGATCCTCATCCGGGTCGCCTCGGGCGTTCAGCCCGGCGAATCGGGCATCGCGCCCCTGGTCATCGCCCTGGTGCTGCTGGGCTGGCCGGCGACCGCCCGGCTGGTGCGCGGCCAGATCCTGCAGATTCGCGAAGAAGGCTATGTGAGCGCCTCAAGGCTCCTCGGCGCCAAAACCGGGTACCTGGTGCTGCGCCACATGATCCCCAACACCATGGGCGTCATCCTGGTCACCCTGACCTTCGCCGTCCCGAGCGCGATCTTCACCGAAGCCTTTCTCTCCTTCATCGGCATGGGCGTGGCGCCCCCGGAAGCCTCCTGGGGCAGCATGTGCAACGAGGGCATCAAGACCATGCTCACCTACCCCCACGAACTGATCTTCCCCGCGGTGTTGATCAGCATCACCGTACTCGCCTTCAACCTGCTCGGCGACGGGCTGCGCGATGCGCTCGATGCGCGCATGCGGGGCACCGAATGAACGTTTTGCCGGTAGCTGGCGGATTTCGCGAAGCGTACGACGCCGCGATGCGAGACGCGCGATGAATGCACTGCTTGAAGTAGACGGGCTGCGGGTCGAGTTCGACACCTACGGCGGCATCGTACAGGCGGTGCGCGGCGTCAGTTTCAACGTTGAGGCCGGTAAAACCCTGGCGATCGTCGGTGAATCCGGTTGTGGAAAATCGGTGACCGTGCAAAGCGTGATGGGGTTGATCCCTATGCCGCCGGGCCGCATCACCGCCGGGTCGGCGAGACTGCGCGGCGCGGAGATCCTCGGACGTACGCAGATCGACGGCGGGAGCATCCGCGGCTCGCAGATCGGCATGATCTTCCAGGACCCCATGACCTCGCTGAACCCCACCATGACCATCGGCGCCCAGATCGCCGAGACCCTGCAGGTGCACCGGGGCCGATCGCGCCAGCAGGCGCTGGCGAGAGCGGTTGAACTGCTGGCGATGACCCGTATCCCGGAAGCGGAGAAGCGGGCCCTGCAATATCCCTTCGAGTTCTCTGGCGGCATGCTGCAGCGGTCGATGATCGCCATGGCCATCGCCTGCGAACCGGCGATCCTGATCGCGGATGAGCCGTCCACGGCGCTGGACGTCACCATCCAGGCACAGATTCTCGACCTGTTGCGCGACCTGCAGCGGCAAAACGGCATGGCTATCGTTCTCATCACCCACGACCTGGGCGTCGTGGCGCGCATGGCGGATCACGTGGCGGTCATGTACGCGGGCCAGATCGTCGAGAACGGCACCGTGGACGATGTGTTCTACCACTCCGCTCATCCCTACACCCTGGGCCTGAACGCGGCCATGCCGACCAACAATGCGGACGCTGAACAGGAACTAACCCCCATCGACGGCAGTCCGCCGGATCTGTTCGACCCGCCGAAAGGATGCGCATACGGCGCCCGCTGTCCGCATACCATGCGTATCTGCGGACCCAACGATCCGGGCGAATTCGACCTTTCCCCGTCCCACTACGCCCGCTGCTGGCTGCACCATCCGGCTGCGGAACGGCGCATCGCCGGCATCCATTACCGGGAGGAAGCCTCGTGAACCCCGTGCTCGATGCCAGGAACGTCACCAAGCACTTTCTGATCGGCCGCAATCAGCGGGTGCAGGCGGTGGACGATGTCAGCCTCGCAATCGCCGAGCAGGAGATCGTGGGGCTCGTCGGCGAGAGCGGCTCGGGCAAGTCGACCTTCGGCAAGGCCATCCTGGGCCTGCACGACAAGACCGGCGGTACGGTGACCTTCAAGGGCGAGACCCTGCCGCAACAGTATTCGCCGGCGGACTTCCAGCGCTACGCCCGGCGCATGCAGATGATCTTCCAGGATCCGTATTCATCGTTGAACCCGCGCATGACGGTCGGCGAGATCGTCGGCGAGGGGTTGCGGCTGCACTCGGACTTGAGCGGCCGGGAAATCCGCGACCGGGTTGCCGACTGGCTGGACCAGGTGGGCCTGCAGGCCGACCACATGGCCCGCTATCCCCACGAGTTCTCCGGCGGCCAGCGCCAGCGTATCGGGGTCGCCCGGGCGCTGATTCTGGAACCGGAATTCGTGGTATGCGATGAGCCGATCTCGGCCCTGGACGTCTCCGTTCAGGCCCAGGTCGTCAACCTGCTCGACGAACTGAAATCGTCGATGGGCCTGACGCTGCTGTTCATCGCCCACGACCTCTCGATGGTGCGCTACGTAAGCGACCGCATGGCGGTGATGTATCTCGGGTCGCTGGTGGAAGTGGGCAGAGCCGATGAGGTCTTCTTCCGTCCCAAACACCCCTATACCGAGGTACTGATCGGCTCCAATCCGGAACCGGACCCGGTTTCCGAGCGGGAGCGGGCCTCCACCCACATCCAGGGCGAGATCCCCTCGCCCATCGATATCCCGCCCGGCTGCCGGTTCGCCGGACGCTGCCCGCGGGTGATGGATGTCTGCCGGGAAAAGGCGCCGGAGTTGATCCCTCTCAAGGACGCATCGGGTCTACAGGAAGACAGGCAGGTCGCCTGCCACCTCTACGCCTGACGGTATCTGCCGCCCGCATCGCTCACCAACTTTCGTCGCGAGGGCGTCGAGGCGCCGTGTAAGCAGGTATTGTCCTTATCCCTTCGTAAACGTTCCGTCGTTCCGTGGGATTTGGTCGTCCGGTGAACAGTGCGCGCGGTTCTGAGCCCGAAATCCGAGGCACAGCACCGGATCGGCGCCTGCGAGCACCAGCGCCATCACGGCTTGGCGGAACAGTTACATCCCCTCAGCCGCCGAAGTTGAAGCGCAGCGACGCCCCGAACAGGCGCGGTTCCGTCAGGAAATAGTTCCGGAAGAAGCCGGACGTGTCGGACGTCAGATACTTGCCCGTGACGTTGTCGTCATCGCCGATGTTGCGCACCCAGGCTTTCACCATCCAGCGGCCATCGCTGCTCTCGTAGATGAGCGAGGCGTTGTGCTGGTCCCAACTGTCGATCTCATCGCCGACGGCATTGAATTCCCGGGCGTATGAGTCGCCCTGCCAATAGTAGTCCCAGCCCGCCGTGAGCGAACCGGCGATTGCCGGAACGTGCCAGGTGTAGGCAAGGCCGAGCCTCAGGGTGTGTTCCGGGGAGTTGGGCAGGTTGTTGCCGTCCAGGTCAACCGGAAGCCCGTCCAGGGTCTCGACCCCGAATGCGTTCAGGAACCCCCTGGAGAAGTAGGCCGGGATGGAAACGCCGCCGGCATTGGCGGGATAGGAAACGTTCTGAAGGGTCGTCCCGTTGCGCAGGTCCAGGGCGCCGCCGCCCGCCAGCGCGGCATTGACGACGGCGTCCGTAATCTGCGACTCCCGCGCAACGTAAGTTACGCCGGTCAATGAGCCCGGGTCGATGTTCTTCAACAGGATGTAGTCCGGATTGTCTGCGGTGCGGTTCAACGGGTCGAGCGACTCCGATCCGTCCACTTCCGCGTTCAGCCAGCTATAGGCGAAGTTTACCGCCATGCCGGGCAGTGCCTCCGGGCGCCACATCCCCTCGAGCTCGATGCCCATGACGTCGGCGTCGATGTTGTCGTTGAGCGAGGAGTTGTTGGCGATGCGCGTCACCTGCAGGCCCGCGTAGTCGTAGAGGAAGAACGCGCCGTTGAGCATGAGCCGCCCGTCCATGAAGGTGTTCTTGGTGCCTATTTCGATCGAGTCGACCTGTTCCGAATCGAAGGTGAACGACGACGTCGACTGAAAGGCCGGAGGAATGGCGGGATTGAAGCCACCGGGCTTGTACCCCCGGCTGTAGAACCCGTAAACCATGGAGTTGTTGTCGATCTGCCAGTCGATGCCGATACGGCCGCTCACCTCGTTCCAGTTGGCCTCGCTGGGGCTGCCGGTAACGAAGCGCGTCTCGCCGAAACCGGGAACCGGCGGCACGGCGCCGGCAAGGGCGCCGAGCGCCTGGCCAAATGCCGCAAACCCCGGATCCGCTGCAATCACCGCCGGGTTCTGGCTGATCAGCGCCAACGCCATATTCTGAAAAACAGGCGGCAGAGTACCCAGCAACGCGAACGCTTGCCCCAGGGGAATCGACCCATCCTGGAGCCCTCCGAGAATACCCAAGGTGGCGATTCCTCCCACAATCGTCGGGGCGCTCTCTGCAAAGACGCCTTGCGCATCCCAGAACTCCAGCGTCCTGGATCCAGCTTCGCTCAATTGCAGCGTGGGGTCGCCCGCCATGCCCACCATTTCCAGGAACAGCGGCGTACGCAACCAGATCGGGTTGGGCCCGAACAGGCCGCCCAGCGCCGCATTCGCGTTGATCGAATTGAACAGCACACTGGTGTCGTTGACTTCCTTGTTGTCCTCGTTGTAGCGCAATCCGGCCGTGATCTTCACACTGTCGGTAACGTCGAAGTACGCCTCGCCGAATACCGCCCAGCCGTCCTGGAGGGTGCCGGCGCCGGGTCGGCTGGTATTGTTGAAAAAGCCTGGATACAACGGTGGGAAGCCGAGCAGCGGCGAGCCGTAGAGCGACACCAGGTCGAGGGTGTTGGCGAGTACGTAGTAGTCGCCGTGCGTGGTGAAATCGTACAGGCTGCCGCCCACCTGGAAGTTGAAGGGCCCATCCAGGGTACTCTGTATCCGCGCCTCGGCGGTCCAGTACTCGGTCTCCGTGTCCGCCTGGTCGTAGGCGAACGCGCGCGTCTGGTCCACCGGCAGGATGCAGCCACCGAAAACCCCGGACGTTCCGTTCAGCAGGTTGCACTCCCCGGATACCCAGTCAGCGCCCGCGGAGAGGCCGGCGGGCTCCGATGTGGGCCACAATCCCAGCGGATTGAGCGGCGTGGCCGCGAGGGTCGCCCCCACATCCATCAGGTAATCCTGCCGGGAAACATAGTCGCGGGTCTGGTAGGCCCCGGACAGATTCACGTTGAAGGAATCGAACTCGTAGCTGAGGCCCGCGGTCCACAGGTCTTCCTCGTCATCGAAAACCGGTTCGAAATCCGTGTGCATTTCCCGGAAGCCGTCGATATCAGGGCGTGGGAAGGCGTACATGGCGGGATCGGACCCGTCCACGCCCGGCGGCAGCGCGCCCGCGAGCGCTGCGAATATACCGCCCGTGGTGGCGCCCAGGTGCGGGTTATCGAAGCCGAATGCATCCGGCAGGCAGCCCGAGGTGGGCAGCGTGTTGCGCACGCAAACCTGGTTCGTGATTCGCGCCCGGTCGTCGTCTTCCCGGAAACGGTTGTATTGAACCCAGAAGTCCGCGCGGTCGCTCGGCTGCCAGCGGAAAGTGGCGCGCAGGGCGGTAACGTCGCGGCCGTCGATGTCGTCGTCGATGCCTGGCAGGGTGTTGCCGTTGGCGTCGGTTTGGCCGTACGCGAGATTTTCGATGTATCCATCGCGGTCGAGCTTGAAACCGCCCAGGCGCAGCCCCGCGGAATCGCCAAGGGGGATGTTCAGCACGGCCTTCACGCGACGGTGCTTGTAGTCGCCGGCCTCGAAGTCCACGAATCCCTCCGCTGCTTCTAAATCGGGCAGCGCGGTAACGAAGTTGATGGCGCCGCCGGTGGCGTTGCGCCCATACAGCGTGCCCTGCGGACCGCGCAGAATCTCCACCCGCTCCATGTCGAAAAATTCGATGGTATTGAGGTTGGTGCCCACGGCAATCTCGTTCATATGGGTGGACACGCCGGCTTCGCCCGTGGTGCCTATAACCAGCCGCCCGATGCCGCGGATACTGAAACTCGAACTGCCGAAATTGGTGGCCGTGAAGCTCACGCTCGGCGCGTTCATCTGCAAGTCCGATGGATTGATGACCTGCCTGTCCTCCAGCATGCTGCCGGTCAAGGCGGTCACTGCGATGGGCACGTCCTGGATGCTCTCCGCGGTGCGCTGGGCGGTGACGATGATCTCTTCAATGCCGCTGCCGTCGTCCTCGGCCAGAACCAGGGCGGGAGCGCAGATGCAGCAGGCGCCTATCACAGTCGCCAGCGCCCGCCGGCGAATCGAATTTGCGCTTGTCATGAATTTCCCCTCGGTTGCTCCGGGGCATGTATGCCCTCGCATCCTTATAGGCTCGCCCAGAGCCGCTGTCAAACGATTCCAAGCGTCTGCAACGTCTTGGATTGGCGGTGTTTTCGGAGTGCTCGAACGGCTGGCGACAGCGCGCCGCGACTGACCTCGCGGCGCGCTGTGCAATCGACTTTTTCCGGGCAACCGACGGGCGCGTTCCCCGGCTCTTCGGCTAGTCGATTTCAACCCTGACGGTCAGGCCATAGGTGCGGGGCTCATTCACGAAGGTATGCCAGCTACCCCCCTGGAATACCGAGTCGAACACCAGCGAATTCATCCGCTTGTTCCCCAGGTTCCGGCCCCAGAAGGTGACTTCGTACCGGCCGTCGGCGGTCCTGATGCCGACTTGCGCGTTGAAGAGATTGAAGGCGTCCCGAACCTTCTCCGGATCCAGGTCGGACCCCGTGTTGAC
Organism: Candidatus Azophilus sp.; assembly: GCA_965220425.1. Classification (GTDB taxonomy): domain Bacteria; phylum Pseudomonadota; class Gammaproteobacteria; order Pseudomonadales; family Azotimanducaceae; genus Azophilus. The sequence goes on from OZ244830.1 coordinate 4,735,581, forward strand.
CTCCCCGATATGCGCCCAGTTCACGTTCAACAGCCCGCGCAAACCGGTATTGGGGATCTCCCGGTCGACGAGCAACGAGGCGCTGGCCTGCCACAGGGGCGACTGCGTCAACCGCTTGTCTGCCAGGTGCGCGTTCCCCGGCGCCAGATCGGCGTGGTAACGCGCATCGGTGTAAGTGGCGCCCGCGGTCAGAAACACACCCCCGCCCAGCACGAGAAAGGACTCCAATTCCACGCCCGAGGACACGACTTTCTTGACGTTGCCCACCGTGAAGCCCAGTCCCGTGAAGGTGTTGAGCTGGAAATCGTCGAACGTGGTATGGAACAGCGCACTGTTGACGGTCAGCCGCTGATCGAGAAGGCGGCCCTTCATGCCGATTTCGAACGAGTCCGAGGTTTCCGGGTTGAACCGGCTTTGATCGACGAAATTGCCGTTGGCGTCCCGGTTGCCGACGGCTTCCTGGTCGAGGTTGTAGCCGCCGGCCTTGTAGCCCCGGCTGTAACCGGCGTAGAGATTGACTTCGTCGCTGACCTGCCATGCGCCCTTCAGCGTACCCGTGAGCTTCTGCTCATCCTTCTTGTTGTTGTAACTCAGATTGTCGCAGAGGCTGAAGAATGAGGGGATCTGACCGAAGACATTGCAGAACGGGTCGTTGATCGCTTCGCCGAAGGGGGCGCCGTTGATGATCGCCCCGGCATCCTTTTCCTCCCAGGAGTAGCGCAGACCGGCGGTCACGCCGAACACGTCGCTCGCATGCCAGGTGTTGTGGGTGAACAGCGACCAGCCCACTGTTTCGGAGAAGAAGATCGCATCGTATCCCTGACCGGGAACGCCACGCCCCGCGGGGTCTCCCATGAATATGGGAGCGACCGCCGGGTTGCCGAACAGGAACCCGATATAGTTACCGCCGTCGTGGGATAGAACGACGTATTCGGTGGATTCCAGATCCTCCGTGTAGACGTAGCCACCGACCAGCCACGACAGGTTCCCGGTCTCCCCGTAGAGCTGGAACTCCTGGGAAAAGTTCTCGAACGTTTCGTCCGTATCCTGGGGGTGCAGGATGTCGGCGCCGGTAAAGTCGATGTCCTGTCCTCGGGCCACCTCGTAATCGCGGTAGGCCGTGATGGAGCGAAAGTTCATGGAGTCACCGACTTGCCAAAGTACATCCATCGACAGGCCCCAGTCTTCGACATCCTCGTAGGGCTCGTAGTTCAACCCCACTTTCGACTTGTTGTCCACTTCAAAGGGGGTGATATCGCCGCCCAGGATGGAAACAACGGGGCTTGTCGGACCGGGTATCCAGAAAGCGGCCGGGCAACAGCTCTCGTCTTTTTCGGTGTAGTCGCCGATGAAGCGGACTTCCACCCGGTCGTTCGGCGTCCACAGGAGTTGGGCTCTGAAGCTATGGCGGTCCCTGTCGTCGTAGGCCTCGTCGGATCCTATGGCTTCGTAGAAACCGTCGCGTTTGCGGTAGTTGTAGGAGACCCGTCCGGCAAGCACATCGTCCGACAGTACGGCATTGCCGACGAAGCCGTATTCCTGCGAGTCGAGGTTCCCGACCCCTATCGTCAAGCCCGCGCTGTTCTCGAATTCCGGCTTGCGGGTGATGATGTTGACGGCTCCGGCCACGGTGTTCTTGCCGAACAGCGTGCCCTGGGGTCCGCGCAGGATTTCAACCCGGTCGATATCCGACAGGTCGTTGAAGGCAAGGCCCGCCCGGGACCGGTAGATGCCGTCGACAAAGGTGCCGACGGCCGCTTCGAGCCCCGGGTTGTTGCCCGTGGTGCCGACCCCGCGGATGCGCAGGGTGCCGCCGTTGGACGTGCTGTTGGAACTGTATACGGCGATCGACGGCGACACCTCCATCAGCCCGTACAGATCGTGTACCCCTCTCGACGTCAGGTCTTCGCCGCTGAACGCGGACACGGCGATCGGCACTTCCTGTATGGACTCCTCGCGCTTGGTCGCGGTAACGATTATGACTTCGATGAAGTCATAGGCCGCCTCGTCCGCTTCGCCCGCGAGAACGCCTTGCGGCAGTGCGAGCACAGCGAGGCCGGCCAGGCCGGCCAGGCCGGTTAACAGTTTCTTCATGATCCAACTCTCCATAAATCGGGTTGCCGATGCGTCGATACTACTCCCGTCGGCCAATTGGAAGTGCCAGTTTCCGGCGCGCCAGGTCAGCCGCCGCAAGCCTCCGGAAACCGGCCCTTCCCCGCTTTGGAAAACGCCTCTCCGACGACGCTACATTAGGTATTCGTCCGGGGAGTGTCAACGCGATTCGTTCGCGGGCCGGCACCGCCATTCGCCGGCCTTTCGAACCCTGCGAGGCATGGTCGCCGGACGCGCCCGGACGGACTGTCACCGGACTTCCCGGCCCAATCCGCCGAGCCACTTGCTCCGCAACCGCAATATCGACGCCTCACCGGTATAGGTCTCCAGCGCATCGAAGCCGACCCACGCCAGGTCATGGGACTCGTCGCTCACCGTAAACGCGTCGGACCGCGCAGCCAGGGCGAAGCGCAGGTCGTAGTGCCGGTGTGCGGGCTCTACTCCGCGGGGCGGAATCTCGTGGATATCGATATCCATGGGGCGGGCGGAGCAGGCTGCCAGGTCGAGCCCCGTTTCTTCACGTGCCTCGCGAAGCGCCACGGCCACGCTGTCCGCTTCCCCGTCGCTGTGGCCGCCGGGCTGCAGCCAGCGGCCGAGCTTCCTGTGATGGGCCAACAACACCCGGCTCCCGTTCCGATCCACGATCCACGCGCTTGCCGTCACGTGGCCGGGCTGGCAATGGCGTTCGAAACAGTCGGCGTGGCGCCTCACGAAATCGCGAAACCGCCGCGCCGTTGCCGCTTCCCCGGGAAACCGGCCGGCGTATTCATCGAGTTCGGCGATCAGTTTGCTTCGATGCATCCGGTTGCTGTTCCCGCCGCTTTTTCCACAGGACCCCATGATAGCCGCGATCGCCAAACTCCATGCCGCAGCAGGCAAGGAGGCCGCCTTTCAGCGGGCGCCGGCCTTCTCCACCTCGAATAGCGCGGCGAGCTGATCGGTCATCGCGCCGCCGAGCTGTTCCGCATCGGTGATGGTCACCGCCCGGCGGTAATGGTGGGTGACGTCATGACCGATGCCGATCGCGAGCAATTCCACGGGCGAATGCGCCTCGATGCTGTCGATGGCGTACTTGAGGTGCTGCTCGAGGTAGTTGCTCGGGTTCACGAGCAGGGTAGAGTTATCGACCGGCAAACCGTCGGAGATCACCATGAGCACCTTGCGTTCCTCGGACCGCACGACGATGCGGTTGTGCGCCCAGATGAGCGCCTCGCCGTCGATATTCTCCTTGAGCATCTCTTCGCGCATCATCAGGCCGAGGTTCTTGCGGGTGCGGTGCCAGGTATCGTCGGCGCCCTTGTAGACGATATGGCGCAGGTCGTTGAGGCGGCCGGGGTGAGCCGGTTTGCCGTCCGCAATCCACTTCTCCCGTGAGCGCCCGCCCCGCCAGCCCCGGGTGGTGAAGCCGAGGATCTCCACCCGAACCGAGCAGCGCTCCAGCGTGCGGCCGAGAATGTCGGCGCACATGGCGGCGATGGTGATGGAGCGTCCGCGCATGGAACCGGAGCTGTCGATCAGCAGCGTGACCACGGTGTCGCGGAAGTCCATCTCCTTTTCCTGCTTGTACGCCAGGGGGTTCATGGGATCGACGACCACCTGGGCGAGCCGGGAAGCGTCGAGAATGCCTTCGTCGAGATCGAACTCCCAGGTGCGGTTCTGCTTGGCCATGAGGCGCCGCTGCAGGCGGTTGGCGAGCTTGGCGGTGGCGTGCTGCAGGGGCACGAGCTGCTGGTCGAGAAGCGTGCGCAGGCGCGTCAGTTCATCCGGGTCGCACAATTCCTCGGCCGGGACCACTTCGTCGAATTCGCCGGTATAGGCCTGGTAGTTGACATCGACGCGGATGCGGCCGGCATCGTCGGGCATGACCATGGGCGCTTCGTCCGGGTCGGTTTCGGCGCCGAGTTGCTCGCTATCGAGATCGGCATCCATTTCCACCAGCGTGGCCTCGCCGTCGGCGGATTCGTCGGCCAGGCCCTCGTCATCGAGCACCACATCGTCCGGATCGACCTCGGCATCGCCCTCGGCCTCCTCGTCGGTTGCCTCGGATTCGTCCTGGCTCTCCGGCTCCTGGAGCGGTTCCTCCAACTCCGCGCCGAGCCCGAGATCGGCGATGATCTCCCGGCAGACAGTCGCGAACCGGCGCTGGTCGAGCAGGCAACCCTTCAGCGCGGCGATGTCGTCGCCGGCGTGCTCCTGCACGTGGTCCCGCCAGAACTTGACGACGTTTTCCGCGGACGGCGGCAGGTCGCGGCCGGTAAGGTGCTGCCTGACCAGCAGGCCCACGGCCACCGACAGGGGCGCTTCGGATACATCGATGACCGTGTCGAATTCCGCCTGGCGGCAATGCGCCTCCAGGGATGCCTCGAGGTTCTGCGCCACCCCCTCGAAGCGCCGCGAACCGATGCAGGCGATGCGCGCATCCTCGATCCACTCGAACATCTCCTGGGCGGGCCCGCGGCGCGGCGCATAGCGGTTGTGTACGGTTTCGTCGTGGAACCGTATCTTGAGCGCCAACTCATCTCCGATGCCGCGAACCGTATTGATCTCCGCCTCGTCGCAGCCCAGGGTCGGCAGCGGCATGCGTAACCGGTTGCCGCGCGCTACCGGCGATCCCTGGCCGAACGCGACCTCGACCTCATTGTCTTCGGCAATCGCCCGCACCGTGGCGACCGTGGCGCGCTTGAACGATTCAAGGGGATGTTCCAATTCGACCGACATGACGCCGTCAGCGTTTACGCCGTCCGGATCGTAATGCCCGCCGTTGCGTCGCCCAGGTCTTCGCCCATGCAACGCTGGTAGTACTCGGCCACGATGGGGCGTTCCAGTTCGTCGCATTTGTTCAGGAAGGTGACGCGGAAGGCGAAGCCCGAATCGCCGAAGATTTCGGCGTTCTGCGCCCAGGTCAGCACCGTGCGCGGCGACATGACGACCGACACGTCGCCGTTGATGAATCCCTGGCGCGTCAGATCGGCCACGGAAACCATGTTGGATACTGCCCGGCGGCCCGCCTCGGTGGCGGCATAGCTCTTGGCCTTGCCCAGCACGATATCCGTTTCCGCATCGTGCTCCAGGTAATTCAGGGTGGTGACGATGCTCCAGCGGTCCATCTGCCCCTGGTTGATCTGCTGCGTACCGTGATACAGGCCCGTGGTATCGCCCAGGCCGACCGTGTTGGTGGTCGAGAAGAGCCGGAAGTGGGGATGCGGGGAAATCACCTTGTTCTGGTCGAGCAGGGTCAGCTTGCCTTCCACCTCGAGGACGCGCTGGATGACGAACATGACGTCCGGCCGGCCGGCATCGTACTCATCGAAGCACAGGGCAACCGGGTGCTGCAGCGCCCAGGGCAGAATGCCCTCCTTGAAGGCGGTGATCTGCTTGCCGTCCTCGACGACGATGGCGTCCTTGCCGACCAGATCGATACGGCTGATGTGGCTGTCGAGGTTTATCCGCAGGCAGGGCCAGTGGAGCCGCGCCGCCACCTGTTCCACGTGGGTCGACTTGCCCGTGCCGTGATAGCCCTGAATCATGACCCGCCGGTTGTGGCCGAAGCCCGCCAGGATAGCCAGCGTCGTGTCATGGTCGAACAGGTAATCGTCGTCCACGGCCGGCACGTACGGCGTATGTTCCGAGAAAGCCGGAACTTCCAGGTCCAGGTCGATGCCGAACGCATCCCGCACGCACACCGTGGCGTCGAGCTTGAGGTCGGGCGACAGACCTGATTCCAGTATGGCCACCGATACTCCCAAATGCGGGCAAAGCGCGCTATTTTACGGAACCGCCGGGGGGCGAACCAGCAAAAGAGGCAACCTGAATGGCGACAGTTTACATGGTGCGGCACGGCAAGGCGCGGGTGGGCGACGGGCTCGACCCGGGTCTTGACGACCTGGGGCGCGAGCAGGCGCGGGCCACCACCGCGGCGCTCGGCGGCAAGGGTCCGCTGCCGATATTGTCCAGTCCCTTCGCCCGCGCCAGGCAGACCTCACAACCGCTTGCGGAGCTCTGGGGAAAGGATGTGGCCATCGAGCCCCGGGTGGCCGAGATTCCCTTCCCCACCGAAGACCCCGCCGAACGGTCACGCTGGCTGGCCCGTGCCATGGCGGGGACTTGGCACGACCTCGGCGGCGGTCTCGTGGCCTGGCGCGACGCGCTGGTCGACTGCGTGCGGCGCCAGCCCGGCGACTGCGTCATCTTCTGCCACTTCATCGCCATCAACGTCGCGGTCGGGGCCGCGAGCGGCGACGACCGCGTGGTCGTCTTCCGGCCGGACAACGGTTCGGTGACGACCTTTGACAACGCGGACGGCGCGCTTCGCCTCGTCGAACTCGGACGGGAAGCGCAAACCCGCATCAATTAGCGTGTCGCGAGGCTTGAATCTCCACTTGCTTCATGGCTTCGATCAGTCGCTTGATATCCTGTCTACTTGGTCGTTCCAAGTGGATCGCGAAGGCCAATATCCAAAGTCATCGGCATTCCAGACGCCAGTGTTACGAATCTTTTCCAAGTCCTCGTACCTGAGGCGTCTTAAGTTGATGCCCTCCATTTCCCGTTCTATCTCGCTGACATCCCCGCGGCCGTCGTAGTGCATGCCTTTCAACTTCCCGTGCAGGCAATAGCAGCGATACAGATAGCCCTCAGACTGATCATTTTTTGTTTCCATGTTTCCAAGCCGACTGTTTGGCAACCCCAACGAAAGTCTAACCCGACTTCCGCAACTCAGCGCCAAAACGCTCGTAAGTAATTGATTTTGTGTTCACGACGGTGAAAGGTCGGCACTACAAGGTACCGTTTGGGGAAAAGTCTTGGCGGGAGGTCTACGCGGAGATTCGCGGCGGCGGCTGTTCGGGCAATCGCAGTTTGAGTTGATCCAGCAGGCGATAGCCTGGAAGACCAGCTCTATTGATAGATGACAACAACGATCCCCGAAAACCAGGACCGTGCATTTGCTATTTTGGCCGTGTGCCGCTGCTCTTGCGGAGCCGTTTCGGCTTAGGGCGGTCCGCATCTAAATCAGGAAGGAACTCTGAACGAACGGCGGAAACGAAGTCTCTTGCATCTTGCAATGCCTCCTCAGCCGTTTGATGGCTGACGGAAGTTCCGGTGTAGTCCGCCACATTGCGCTTTTGCTCCGTTCTGCCCAGTTTCGCGGCCGTCCTTCGGTCCATACGGCCCGGCTTCACGACATGCTCATAAAATACTTTCCGGGTACCTTGATGCGTTTTGCCCGGAGATAGGTCGAGGGCTTTTATCGCGGCGAGCGTCGCCTCGAAAACCGCGTAGTATGCCCTGTTGCAGGTACCCTCGGGATACCCATTGTCAAGAAGCGATTTGCCTTCTTCGAGGCGTTTTTCGCTTCGTTGCAAATGCTGTTCCGGCGTCATCGAATCGCCCTCGTGAGATCTCAACGCCCTCAGACACGATGTTCCTGTAGAACCGGGGGCGCAGTGTTTCCTTGGGGTTGGCTAGTTCCCCTTCCCAGAGGATCATCGGCGAAAGGTTGACTGACGTTGCGAGCAGCACATCATCGCGAGCGGCATTGAGCCGATCGACCCACTCAAAACGCTCATCGCCCGCCGCCGGCTGACCGACCAAAACGACGGCCAGGTCTACGTCGCTTTCGTCATGAAAGTCCCCGCGCGCGTAGCTTCCATACAGAATGATTCGAGACACTGGCGGTAGGTTGATCGTCGAGAGCCGTTCGAGGAATTCCGCGATGCCCCGGCGTGCGAAGGGATCAATGGTCCGAGCCGGCGTCAAACTCAACGACGCGGCTGGCTCGACTGACGATGGGGTGGTTTCAGTCATCCGCGACAGATCCTCGATACGGCCATAATAACCGAATAGTTCCCTCATCCCATGAGTTCTCCAGCAGCCCGTGGTAAAAGCCCCGCGTCGCACCGAGACCGGCGAGGCGCCCGGCTGGCAAGGCGAGAGGAGGGAAAATATCGGGCATATTTGACCGACGAGCAACGCAGCCAGCCGGGATGCATCGTGGGTGGGGAGCCTTCAGCCAGGGAGCGCGAGGGGTGTACCCCCGCATGAATATGCAGTGGGACTTTTTCCACGGGCTGCCAGTACTCTGCATCTTCGGATACATCCCATAACTTATCATTCCGATTTTAAATCATCGATTCAGGACGGCGCCAATCGTCATCGCCGGAGATAGCGCGCTTCCCTCTCCAGGGTGGGCAGGCGCACATTGCACAGCCGCACCAGCAACCGTTCGAACGATATCCAGGCATCGCCGTGCAACTCGCCCTTGCCCTGCTGATCCACGAGGGCGACCTGGGCGAGCACACGTTCCGGGGAACCTGCGCGTCTGAGGAAGGCGGGAATCAGCCGCTTTCTCTGCGGGGGCATCCATTGCCCCGAACCGATCCCCCGGAGCTGGCTGGTAAAGGCGCCCAGGAGGGCAAACAGTGAGATGCCCTCTTCGCGAAGCGTCGCCAGTACGCGTCGAACCCGGCGGGCATCGCCGGCGAACACCGCATCGATCAGTTCGAACGCATCGTAGTGGGCAGCGTCGGAAACAGCCGCCGAGAGGGTTTGGGCGTCGACCGGTTGAGGGAGACCGGCGAGCTTCAGCTTGTCGATTTCCTGTGCCGCGGCCAGCAGGTTGCCTTCCACCCGGTCGGCGAGCCAGGCGATGGCTTCGCGAGTCAGGTCGAGGTCGGCGGCGCGCGCCCGGCGGGCCAGCCAGCCCGGCAACTCGCGGTGGTCGATGGGCCAGACGGCAACCACGGCGCCGGCGGCATCGATCGCCTTGTACCAGGCGCTGGACCGCTGGCGGGAGTGCAGGCGGCCGGTTCTCACGAGCAGAAGATTGTCCGGACTGGCATCGGCCAGGTACTCGCGCAGGGTCTCGGACGCCTGCTTGTCGAACTTGTTGGCGGGCACCCGCAGATCGAGCGCCTTTTTTTCCGTAAAGAGCGAGAGCGAGGCGGCTTCAAACAGCAGGTCGTGCCACTTGAAGCCGGGTTCCACATGCAAAACGGTGCGCTCGGCGAACCCCTCGCGCTGCGCGGCCGCGAGCACGAGGCCGCACGCCTCTTCGACCAGCAGGGTTTCGTCACCGGTCACCAGATAGACGGGCCGCAGGCTGCCGGCCAGGCTGGAGGCGAGCTCCTGGGCCTTAACCCGCACTGGCTGCGACTGGCGGCGCCAGGCTATCGGCCGCGGTGTTCAGCGCGCGCATGATCTGCTGCAGGAGATCGTTGGCGAGTTCCGCTTCGATGAGCGCCTGTTCCGCGGCCGTGCCGGCAATGTTGTCCCGGTCGACGGCGAACACCCGGCCGGCGTCCAGCCAGGCCGGTTCCCGCAAAACCCGCGCGCCGGAACGAATGGCGAAGCGAACGCTGACGGTCACCTCGTACTCAGCGGCCCGGGCGCTTCCGGTCACCGCGACGGTGCGTCGTTCTCGCCGTTCCTCGAGCAGTTCGACGATCATCGCGGCCGCCGACGGACGCGGCTCGATGCGTACCCCCGCCTGGCGCAGCGCCCGGCGCAATTCGCCCGCGAGACCGATGCGCGGCTGCGCCGAGACATGAACGCTTTCGACACTGCTCTCGAGATCCCAGCCACGCAGCTTGAAACCGCAGCCGGCAAGCGCGAGCACCGCCAGGGCGATGACGGCAACGGCCCCTATCGCTATCGGCCCGCGCAACGCACCGGTTTCCTGCTGCAAACCCGCCTCACGGGGCAACCAGGTTGATGAGCTTGTTCGGCACGTGGATGACCTTGCGCACCGTCTTGCCGTCGAGATAGCGGGCGACGTTGCGGTTGTTGCGAGCCGCCTTCTGCACCACCTCGACGGCCGCCGCATTGGGCACGCTGACCTGCCCGCGCAGCTTGCCGTTCACCTGCACGGCGACCTCCACGAACTCCTCCACGATTTTCGATGCATCGTAGTGCGGCCATCGCGCCGAGGCGAAGAGCCCCGTCGCCGATCCGAGCCGCGCATGCAGTTCTTCGGCTACGTGCGGCGCGAACGGCGCCAGCAGGATCACCAGCGGCCCGAGTTCGGCCTGACGCGGTACCCGGCCGCCTTCGCGCACGATGTTGAGGTATTCCATCATGGCGGCGATGGCCGTGTTGTAATGGAGTTCGGCCACCTGCTCCGTCACCTGTTTGACGGTCCGGTGCAGCGCCCGTTCGACGGCCGGGTCCGGCGCCTCGCCGGGATCCTCCCGCAACGAACGCACCACGCTCTGCCACAGGCGGTTGAGGAATCCCTGCGGCCCCTGTATGCCCTTGCCCTGGTAGTCGCCGCCCTGCTCGTAAGGCCCGAGAAACATCAGGTACAGGCGCATGGTGTCGGCGCCGTATCTGGCGATGATGTCGTCGGGGACGATCACGTTGCCGCGGCTCTTCGACATCTTGCGGCCTTCGCGAATAAGCAGCCCGTGGGCGCGGAACTTCCGGAACGGCTCGGCGAAGCCGATAACGCCGAGTTCGTGCAGCGCCATGGTCAGGAACCGCGCGTACATCAGGTGCAGCACCGCGTGTTCGTTGCCGCCGATGTAGCAGTCCACGGGCAGCCATTTCCCGGTCAGCTCCCGGTCGATGGGCTCATCGTCCAGGGCCGCCGACGGGTAGCGCAGGAAATACCAGCCGCTGCACAGGAAGTTGTCGGTGACGTCGGTTTCCCGGTGCGCGCGCCCGCCGCAGGCCGGGCAGGTTGTCTCATACCAGTCAACCGCCCGCGCCAGCGGGCTGACCCCGGTGTCGTCGGGGCGGAAGTCTTCGAGGTACGGCAATTCGACGGGCAGATCCTCTTCCGGCACCGGCACCGCGCCGCAAGTCCCGCAATGCACGATGGGAATCGGCGGGCCCCAATAGCGCTGGCGGGACACGCACCAGTCGTGCAGGCGATAGTTGACGCGGGGTGTCGCCTTGCCGACGGCTTCCAGGTCCGCGACGATGGCCCGCTTGCCTTCCGGCACTGCAAGGCCGTCGTAGCGGCTGGAATTGACGAGTACGCCGTCACCGGGATAAGCGGCATCCAGGGGCGTCGAAGCATCCTCCCCGGGACCGGCAATGACCCGCACGATCGGCAGGCCGAATTCCGTGGCGAATTCGAAATCCCGCTCGTCGTGGCCCGGTACCGCCATGATGGCGCCGGTACCGTATTCCATCAGCACGTAGTCGGCGATCCAGACTGGAATTTCCGCGCCGTTGACGGGGTTGACGGCATGGCCGCCGGTGAACACCCCGGTCTTCTCCTTGTCGACCTTCCGGCGTTCGATGAGATCCCGCCCGGCAACCTCCAAACGGTAGGCGTCCACCGCCTCCCGCCGTGCCGGCGTCGTGACCGCATCGACCAGGGGATGCTCCGGCGCCAGCACCATGTAGGTGGCCCCAACGAGCGTATCCGGCCGCGTCGTGAACACACGGATGTTGTCGTCCCGCCCGGCAAGCGTGAAATCCACATCGGCGCCCTCGCTCCGGCCGATCCAGTTGGCCTGGGCTTTGCGGGTCTTGTCCGACCAGTCCATGCCTTCCAGGTTGTCCAGCAGTTGCTGCGCATAACGCGTGATCCTGAAGAACCACTGGGGAAGCTGCCGCTGTTCGACGGTGCTGTCGCAACGCTCGCACTGTCCCTGAATCACCTGCTCGTTGGCCAGTACCGTCATGCAGGACGGGCACCAGTTCACCGGCGCTTCGCGGCGTTCCACCAGGCCGCCCTCGTAGAGTTTCAGGAAGATCCACTGCGTCCACTTGTAGTAGCTCACGTGCGTGGTGTTGACGGTGTGGTTCCAGTCGTACATCCCGCCGAAGCGCTTGAGCATGCGGGTGAAGTTCTCGATGTTGCGGGGTATCAGGTCGTTCGGATTGGCGCCGACCTTGAGCGCGTAGTTCTCCGAGTGGATGCCGAAGGCATCGAAACCGATGGGCTCGAACACATCCTTGCCGCGCAGCCGCCAGTAGCGCCCGTTCACGTCGGCGCCGGTGTAGGCGTAGATGTTGCCGATATGCAGCCCTTCCGCCGACGGGTACGGGAACATCATCAGGTTGTAGTACGGATCCGCGGCGTTCCTCAGGTCGGCTTCCGTGAAGCGGTTGACGCCTTCGCTATCCCACTTCCGCTGCCACTTGTGTTCCACCGCCTGGGGATCGTACTTCTCGTCTGCGGCGGTCATGGTCTGCCCTGCTCAAAGGGCGGCAATATATCACTTCGCGGCGCGGGCTTGGGCCTTCGACAAACCCACGATCAAGCCGGCGAAACACAACGCGACCAGCCAGCCGTCGCCGTGCCGGTTGTAGGGGGTGCGTCCTTCCATGATGCGGAATTCACCGGCAAGCACGCTGCCTTCGAACTGCGGCAGCGCACTTCTCACCCGTCCCCGGTGATCGACGATCGCCGTGACGCCGTTGTTGGTGCCCCGCAGCAGCCAGCGGCCGTTCTCCACCGCCCGCGCCCGGGCCATCTGCGCGTGCTGCAACGGCCCGATGCTGGCTCCGAACCAGGTGTCGTTGGAGATCGTGATCAGCACATCCGCCCGCGCCGCCGAGCGGCGCATGAGGTCGCCGTAGGCGATCTCGTAGCAGATGCCCAGGGCTGCCCGGCCCGCGCCCGCGTGCAGCGAACCCTGATCCCGGGGGCCGGGCCTGAACGCGGACATGGGCAGGTCGAAGAAACCGATCAGCCCCCGCAGCAGCCCTTCGAAGGGCACATAGTCGCCGAAGGGGGCCAGCCGGCGCTTGCTGTAGCGTCCGTTGCCGACGCCCGTGGCCAGCGCGCTGTTGTAGACCAGCCAGTCGCCGCCGGGGGTGCGCTCGGCGGTGGGTATGCCCAACAGCACCGTGGTTCCGGAGTGCTCCCCCCGCTCGTCCAGCAACTCCAGAACCGCCCCCGCCTGGTGTTCAAAGAGCGTGATCGCCGCCTCCGGCCAGACGATGAGATCGTTCCCCCAGTACGGCTCGGTCATCTCCAGGTAACGGTCGACGATCGGTATGCGGTTCTCCGCCTGCCACTTGACGGACTGATCCACATTGCCCTGCACGAGCGCGGCCGTGTGTGAGGAGCCGGGCCGCACCCACTCGAGGGGCGATAAGGCGAGGCCGGCGATCCACGGCGCCGCCGCCAGCAGAAGTGCGGCGATGCGCCACCCGCTCAGGAGAGCGGGCACGCTCGCGAGAGCGGGCGCCCTCGTCAGCGCCGCCACCAGGAAAACCGATGTCACGACGATGCCCAGGCTCGCCAGGCTCACACCGCCCACCGGCATCAGGTTGACCAGCAGCGTGTCGAGGTGGGCGTAGCCCGGAAAGAGCCAGGGAAACCCGGTGAGGAACCAGGTAAGGAGCCATTCGAACAGCATCCACACCGCCCCGAACAGAGCCGCGTCCAGCAAGGCCGCGCGGCCGCCGGCAACGCGGGCGTACAGCCACCCCTGCAACAGGGTAAACACCGACAGGCCCGCCACGAAGAGCATCACCAGAAAAACCGCCAGGGGCACGGAAGCGCCGCCGTAGAGCCGCATGCTGACGTATACCCAGGATACGCCCACGCCGAACTTGCCGATGCCGTAGGCGAAACCCAGTGCGGCGGCATCGCGCGGGCGGCGGCGGAGCGACCAGTACCAGCCGCCGATGGACAGGATACCGAGGGGCCACCAATCGAACGGCGCCAGCGATAGCGGCAGCAGCGCACCAGAGACCAGCGCCAACGCGGCCAGGGCGAACCGGCCAGGCCCGGACAACACGCCCCGGCGGCTTTCCCGCCCGGTAAAGCTCTCGATTTTCAACAGGTAGCGGTCGACTTCACATGGATTTTCCGGTCACGCGCCGAGGCGGGTTAGCCCGCATATCTCACCAAGCCGCTTGTTGAGTCACTGAATGTCATTGCGTTTCAATCAGGTACCTTCGCTTTTTTGGAGGTTCCGCCCGGCACAGACTGCGCTGGCCGCGCCCTCGCTGGTCTTTTGCCCGCGTGCGCGCACGTGCTCGCTCCACCATAGGCGGGGCTATGCTGTAAGCTCGCGAGCACGCGCACGGAGCCCTCAGCCGGGGAGCGCGAGGGGCTTGCCTCTCGCATGTGGACCAGAAAATCCTGCGCGATCATCGCGGCCCTTGGTGAGATATGCGGGTTGGAGCCGTTCACGGCACCCGCGATACGCGCAACAACCTGAGGCGCCGGGAATCCGCGGACAGCACTTCAAAGCGCATGCCCGCCATGTCGATGCGCTCGCCCCGTTCCGGAACGTGGCCGAATGCCTTCAGCACGATGCCGCCGATGGTATCGAACTCGTCCTCGCGGAACTCGACGCCGAAATAGGCGTTGAAGTCTTCGACGGTGGTGGTCGCCTTGACATTGAAGAGTTCACCGTCGAGCTTGCCGATGGGGTTGTCCTCATCGATGTCGTGCTCATCCTCGATCTCGCCGACGATCTGCTCGAGCACGTCTTCGATGGTGACCGCACCGGACACGTGGCCGTACTCGTCCACCACCACCGCCATATGGTTCCGCGTGGCGCGAAATTCCTGCAAGAGGACGTTCACCCGTTTGCTTTCCGGGATGACCTTGGCGGTGCGGATGCGGTCTTTCAGGTCGAACCCGGCCCTGCCTCCGTCGCAAAGGAGCGGCAGCAGGTCCTTGGCGTGCAGTATGCCCTTGACGTCGTCCAGGTCGTCGCCGATCACCGGGAAGCGGGAATGCTTCGACTCGATGACCACGTCCAGCAGGTCCTTCAGCGGCCTGCCCGCTTCGAGACTGACCAGTTGCGCCCGGGGAATCATGATGTCCCGCGCCTGCAGCTCCGAGACCTGCAGGGCGCCGAAGATGATGTTGAGCGCCTCGCCGTCCATGAGTTCCCGGTCTGCCGCGTCGCGCAGCATCTCCATCAATTCGCCGCGGTTCTCCGGCTCGTCGTTGAAGAAGTCCGACAGCCAATCCTTGAGCGTGCGCAAGCCCGCATCCAGCCGGCGGTCAACCTCGGGAATTCGCTGGTTCCCGGTCATGCGGCGTAGGGGTCGGCGATGCCGACCTCGCTGAGAATGGCGCTCTCGAGGCTTTCCATTTCCCGTGCCCCGGGCGCCGATTCATGGTCGAACCCGCGCAGATGCAGCACGCCGTGCACGACCATGTGGGCGTAGTGATCGGAAGCGCGCTTGTTCTGCTGCTCCGCTTCCGCTTCGACCACCGGCGCACACACCACCACATCGCCCAGGTGCCTGCCCCCCGGATGCTCGGCGCCGGATGGAAAACTCAGCACGTTGGTGGGTTTGCCGACTGCCCGGAACCGGCCGTTGAGCCTCTCTCCTTCCGCCGCGCTCACTACGCGTATGCAGACCTCGCCCGCTTCGTCCTGCATGGCCCGTTCCGCCCAGCGGCGCAGGTCCGCCGCAGCGGGAGCGGCGCAACGCGGGGCGGCGATCTGCACGTCAACCGGCATCGCGATCGGCCCGCTTGCCTCGCCCGGGAGATTCGTCCGGCTGCCGGGCGTAGGCATCGACGATGCTCTGCACCAGGGGATGGCGGACGACATCCCTCGACCCGAAGTGGGTGAAACTGATGCCCCCTACCCCGCGCAGGACGTTGCGCACATTGACCAGCCCGGACTTCTGGCCCGGGGGCAGATCGATCTGCGTGATATCGCCGGTCACCACCGCCGTCGAACCGAAGCCGATGCGGGTAAGGAACATCTTCATCTGCACGATGGTGGTGTTCTGGCTCTCATCGAGAATGATGAAGGCATTGTTCAGCGTTCGGCCGCGCATGTAGGCGAGCGGCGCCACCTCGATGACATTGCGCTCGATGGCCTTGTTGACGCGCTCGACGCCCATGGTCTCGAACAGCGCGTCGTACAGGGGCCGCAGATAGGGGTCGATCTTCTGGGCGAGGTCGCCCGGCAGGAACCCCAGCTTCTCGCCGGCCTCCACCGCCGGCCGAACCAGCAGAATGCGCGCGACCCGGCTGGTTTCCAGGAACTCCACGGCGCAGGCGACCGCCAGGTAGGTCTTGCCGGTGCCGGCGGGGCCGATGGCGAAGCTCAGGTCGTGCTCGCGAATGGCCTGCGTGTAGTTCGTCTGGTTACGGCCCCGGGGCTTCACCGTCTTGCGGCGGGTGCGGATCACCGCGCCTGCGTCGTCCGGCTCCCCTTCGGGCTGGGCGAGGAGTGCCTCGACTCCGGATTCCTGGAGAAAGAGATGAACCAGGTCGGGTTCGATCGCCTGGCGTTCGACCGTCTCGCGATAGAGTTGCGACAGCAGGGCGCCGGCCGCCCGCACCCGCTGATCGGGCCCGCTGATCTGGAAGCGGTTGCCGCGGCTGCGGATATGCACGCCGAGCCGCTTCTCGAGGTGTTTCAGGTTCTGGTCGAATGGGCCGCACAGAACAACCAGGCGGTGTGCATCGTTGGGTTCGAGGCTTAGGTTCGTGGTGAGTTGCACCACTTTGTCTTCCCGCTTCGCCGCGCGGGATTGCTCATCGCTCAAGTGTTCCGGTTGCGCCTCTTGTGTCCCCCGTTGGCCACTAGCATATAGGCCCACGGGCCGCGCCTGTCAATGGACAAAGTCTGAATTTCTTCAGGCGAGGTCGCCACGCAGCGAATTCGGCAAGGCCTCGGTAATCGCAACTTCAGCGAAGTTCCCGGCCAGGCCCTTGTCCCGGCACGGAAAATTGACCACGCGGTTGTTTTCCGTACGCCCCTGCAACTGCCCTTCATCCCGCTTGGCCCTGCCCGTGACGAGCACCCGCTGGCGGCTGCCGACCATGGCCCGGGCAATCTCCGCGGCCTGCTCCCGCAACCGGTCCTGGAGGATGGCGAGGCGGTGCTTCTTGACGGCGGCGGGCGTGGAATCCGGCAGGCCGGCCGCGGGCGTCCCGGGCCGGGCGCTGTAGATGAAGGAGAAGGAGATGTCGAAGCCGATCTCCTCGATGAGCGCCATGGTGGCGTCAAAGTCGGCGTCCGTTTCCCCCGGAAACCCGACGATGAAATCCGAAGAAACGCTGACGTTCGGGCGCACCCGGCGCAGCTTTCTGAGCTTCGACTTGTATTCGAGCACCGTATGCCCCCGCTTCATGGCGGCGAGTACCCGGTCGGAGCCGGATTGAACCGGCAGGTGCAGGTGGTCGACCAGGGCCGGCACGCCGGCATGGGCCTGAATCAGGTTGTCGTTGAACTCCACCGGATGCGACGTGGTGTAGCGGATCCGTTCGATGCCGTCGACCGCCGCGACGTAGTGGATCAACTCGGCCAGGTCCGCCTCGTCGTCCTCGATCGGCCCCCGGTACGCGTTGACGTTCTGGCCGAGCAGGTTGACCTCCCGCACCCCCTGGGCGGCGAGCTGTCCGACTTCCTTCAGCACATCGGCCACCGGGCGGCTCACCTCCTCGCCGCGGGTATAGGGCACCACGCAGAACGTGCAGTACTTGCTGCAACCCTCCATGACGGACACGAACGCACTCGGCCCATCGGCTCCCGGGGGCGGCAGCCGGTCGAACTTCTCGATTTCCGGGAAACTGATGTCGACGACCGGGCCCGCAATTCGCGCCCTGGCCCGATCCACCATCTCCGGCAACCGGTGCAGGGTTTGCGGCCCGAAGACGATGTCGACGAACGGCGCGCGCTCGGCGAGCGCCGCGCCCTCCTGGCTCGCCACGCAGCCGCCCACGCCGATCAGCAGGCCCGGCTTGCGCTTCTTGAGCGCACGCCAGCGGCCGAGTTGATCGAATACCTTGGCTTGCGCCTTCTCCCGGATCGAGCAGGTGTTCAGCAGAATCAGGTCGGCCTCGGCTTCCGAACCGGCGAGTTCGTAGCCATGGCTTTCCCGCAGCGCGTCCACCATGCGCGCCGAGTCGTACTCGTTCATCTGGCACCCGTGGGTTTTCACGAAGAGCCGGTTGGGCGACTGGGCTGGCACGGTGTCGGTTGCCTGCTTGGGAGCGGGAACGCGAATCTACTATAGATGCGTGCGAATGTAGAATGACGTCAACGGACAAATAAGTTGCAACCCGGCACGGTTGTACCTATATAGAGCCCATGAGCGACAACCAATCCCACATCTACAAGGTGCTGTTCCACAGCATGGGCCAGATCTACGAGGTCTACGCCCACAATATCTATTCGAGCGACCTCTACGGGTTCATCGAGGTCGAAGACTACATCTTCGGCAAGCGCACCCAGGTAGTGATCGACCCGGGGGAGGACAAGCTGCGCAACGAGTTCGAAGGCGTACACCGGAGCTTCATCCCCATGCATGCCGTGATCCGCATCGACGAGGTGGAGAAAGAGGGCATCGCCAAGGTCACCGAAACCACGACCGGCAACGTCACGCCCTTCCCCATGCCGGTTCCCGGCGACAGGAGCAAGAAGTAGCCGGCGCCTCGACGCCCTCGCGACGAAAGTTGGTGAACGATGCGGGCTAGAATAGCCGGCTTTTGCAGGACGGATATCCCAAGTGTCGGCAATGATCGTTGCAGGAGCGGGACACGCCGGCGGCCAGGCCGCCGCCAGCCTGCGGCAGGAGGGGTACGACGGGGACATCGTCATCGTCGGCGATGAGCCCCATATCCCTTATCAGCGTCCCCCGCTTTCCAAGCAATACCTGGCCGGCGAGCACGGCCTGGAGCGCGTTTATCTGCGGCCGGAGAAGTTCTACTCGGACAGGAACGTCACCATCAAGTCCGGTGTGCGTATTGAAACGATCGACCGCACCGCGCAAACCGTCACCACCTCGGACGGAGAAACGCTTTCCTACGAGAAACTGCTGCTTGCCACCGGCAGCCGTCCGCGACGGTTGCGCCTGGAAGGCGGCGGCCTTCCCGGCATCCACTATCTGAGGACCATCGCCGACGTGGACACCATCAAGGCAGAGATGGCGCCTGGCCGGAAAGTGGTCGTGGTCGGCGGCGGCTACATCGGGTTGGAGGTTGCAGCCGTCTGCATCCAGGCCGGCCTCAAGGTCCGGGTGATCGAGATGGAAGACCGCATCCTCCAGCGTGTGACCACCCCGTCGATGTCCCGGTTCTACCACGACCTGCACAGTGCCCGCGGCGTCAGCCTGCACACCGGAGCCATGGTAACGGGCTTCGCCGGTGACGGCCGGGTCCGCCGGGTCCTGTGCGGCGAGGCAGCGTTCGATGCGGACCTGGTGATCGTCGGCATCGGCATCGTGCCCAACGTGGAACTGGCGAAAGCTGCCGGACTCGCCTGCGACAACGGCATCGTCGTCGATGACCGCTGCCGCACCGCCGACCCGAACATCTACGCCGCCGGCGACTGCACGAATCACCCCAACCCGCTGCTCAACCGGCGCCTGCGCCTGGAGTCCGTGCCGAACGCCATGGAACAGGCCCGCGTAGCCGCCGCCAACCTGTGCGGCGGCGACAAGGCATACGCGTCGGTGCCCTGGTTCTGGTCGGATCAGTACGACCTCAAACTGCAGATGGTCGGTTTCGCCGCCGACGGCGATAGCGAGGTGCTGCGAGGCGAGGTGGCCGCGAAACGATTCGCCGTCTTCCACCTCAAAGACGGCGCAATCGCCGCGGTGGACGCCGTCAACAGCCCGAAGGAGTTCATGATCTGCCGGCGGCTGATCGGCCGGGAGGTAGACGCGCAAGCCCTGGCGGACCCGGAAACGGACCTGAAATCCCTGCTCTGAGCCACCCCGCCAACCGACCACTCACGACTATGGCACGGAACAGGCAAGCACGCGGGAGATCTGGCAGAGATCGCGGCCGCTCTCCTCCCGCCATTGGTTGAAAGCCGCCTGGGCTGCCGCGAGATCCCGCTTGCCGGTCGGTTCCTTGTCGACCACGCCGAGGCCCACCAGCGCCTTGACCACGTCCCTGGAAAACATCGGCGTGTCCTTGCCGATGAACCTCAGGAAAAACGCGCCCGTGTGGCCGCCCAGCCGGTCGCCTCTCCGCTTGATGTCGGCCCACAAACCGAAGATATCGGTGACCGGCCAGCCCGCGAGATAGCTGCCGAAGCTGCCGTGGTCCGCTCGTACGTCAAGCACGAAGGCGGCGTTCCTGCGCACCGAGGCGATCTTCTTCGCGTTGCGGATGATGCGTTCGTCGACGGCCAGCGTCTCGAGTTCCTCATCGGACAACATGGCGCAACGGGTGACGTCGAAACCATCGAAAGCGGCTTCGAAATGCGGCCACTTGTTCTCGACGATCTTCCAGACGAACCCGGACCGGAAGATGCATTTGGTCATCTCCGCGAGAATGCGGTCGTCCGGCAGGCCGCGCAGTTTTTCCTCCGGCTCCGCCGCGGGCAGGAGTTCCTCCAGGGCGGCCGCGCCCCCCTTGCGCTCGGCAGCGCGCTGAAAGATGCTATCGAAACTGTCCACGCCCGGCGCCTTTAGCCGGGACTATTCATGAATGAACGTAGCGAGGTTGGCAAGAGTAGTGAAAACACTGGGTGGCGCGGACCAGAGCGCGCACAGGCGTGCTTGACAGCACGTTGAGCACGCGGCGGGAGCACGCCCGGTGTTTTCGCTGCTATTGACGACCGCAGTAGTTTATTCATGAATAGTCCCGGTTAGGAAAGGGTTGGCATGATCGATGTTGTCGACAAGGAGCGTCAAGCGCTCGACCCCAAACTGCAGGACCTGCTCGAGCGCGAGGAGGAGGAAGCCAGGGATTTCATCTACTGCGGAACCTGCTCCACGGTCATCGGCAAGAACGGCGACCGCATCGAGGTCAACGGCAGCCACGACCACCGTTTCGCCAATCCGTACGGCTACCAGTTCCACATCGGTTGTTTCAGCGAGGCGCTCGGTTGCAGCATCGCCGGCACGCCCGAGGCGGCGGACAGTTGGTTCATGGGCTTTCAGTGGCGCATCGCTGCTTGCGGCGAGTGTCAGCGGCACCTCGGCTGGTATTTCGACCGGGTCGCGCCCGGTGCGGAAAGCGAATTCTTCTACGGATTGATACTCGAACGGATTCAATATGAGTGAGATCGAAGGCCCCGGTATCGACCCGGCGAACTACCGAACGCTGACCTTCGATTGCTACGGCACCCTGATCGACTGGGAAACCGGCATCCTCGCCTACCTCAAGCCCCTGTTCGAAAGCTATGACGTCCACGTGATCGACGAGTTCGTACTGGAGTGCTACAGCCGTTACGAACCACAAGCGCAGGCCGAGGGCGGTTCCTACCGCACGGTGCTCGCCCGGGTGCTGCAACGCTTCGGGGAACGGCTGGCGTTCACCCCCAAGGACATCGACCTCGAGGGTTTCTCCTGCAACATTGAACAGTGGCCGCCTTTTCCGGACACCGTGGAGTCCCTGAAGGCGCTCGCGGCGCACTTCGAACTCGCCGTGGTATCCAATATCGACGACGATCTCTTCGCAATGTCGGCCAAAAGCCTGGAAGTGCCCTTCCAGCACGTCGTAACCGCCGGGCGGGTCGGCGTCTACAAGCCCGCACCGGAAATGTTCGCCGCCGCCCTCAGGAAGGTCCAAAGCCCCGTCCTGCATGTCGCCCAGAGCCGTTTCCACGACATCCTGCCCGCCACCGCCGCCGGCCTCGACACCGTGTGGATCGACCGGCCTTCCCTCGGCGCCGCGAAGCCCGTCGACGCCCAACCGACCTGGACCTTCACCAGTCTCGCCGAATTCGCTGGCGCCGTCGGCTGATTTTCCGGGTCCGCTCGACGGACCGGCGATTGCATCGGCGGCCGCATCGGGAAATTGGCGAGCGATGCGGGTCAGGTGAGGGGTTGGTGACCGTGCAGGCTGAGGTTAGCATGGGTAATGGCCCGCACCACCATCAGCATATGCAAGGACGCGCTGCATTTCGCAGCGGCCCATTTCACCATCTTCTCCGCCACCGAACGCGAGAACCTGCACGGCCACAACTTTCAGGTCGCCGCGGATATCGATGCCGACGTGGGCGTGGACGGGCTGGCGTTCGACTACAACCTCGTCAAGAGCAGGCTGCAGGCACTGTGCGAAGCGTTGGACGAACGCACCCTGCTGCCCGAACGGTCTCCGCACCTGGCGATCACCGACGAGCAGGGCTACAGGGTCGCGCATTTCAACGGTGAGCGTATCCCCTTCCTGCCCAGAGACGTTTTGACACTCCCGGTAGCCAATATCACCGTGGAAGCTCTGGCGGACTGGTTGGGGGGTGAGTTGCTGCGGGACCCCGAAATCGCGGCATTGAACATGCGCAAGCTGACCATCAAGGTATCTTCCGGGCCCGGTCAGTGGGCGCACGCCTCTTTTGCCCCCGGCGAAGCCGGATTCCGTTGTGACGCGCAAGCCGCAGAAAAGACTGCCGCGGCCGAAGGGAATCCCGCAACCGGAGAGGCCGCCCGATGAAATGCGCCGTGGTCACCGGCGCCAGTGCCGGTATCGGACTACACACCGCGCAACGCTTCGTCGACGAGGGTTATTCCGTCGTCAATCTCTCGCGCCGGCCCTGCCCCATTGACGACGTTGACCACATCCCCTGCGACCTCGCGGTTCCGGCATTTCTCGAAACGGTTGGCGGACGGTTGCAGCCACGGCTTGCGGAAGCCGAACAGACGGTCCTTATCCACAACGCCTCGAGACTCGTCAACGACAGTGCCGCAGAAACCGCGAGCGAAAGCCTGCGGCAAACGCTTGAAATCAACCTGGTCGCGCCCAATACCCTGAACGGATTCGCAATCCCGTTCATGCAACCCGGATCCTCGATCCTGTACGTCGGCTCCACGCTCGGGGAGAAGGCCGTACCCAACAGCTTCTCCTACGCCCTTTCCAAGCACGGCCTCATCGGCATGATGCGCGCGACCTGCCAGGATCTCGCGGGGCTGGGCATCCACACGGCTTGTGTCTGCCCGGGATTCACCGACACTGAAATGCTCAGAACCCATGTTCCCGCGGAAGCGATGGGCGCGGTGCGCGGCATGTCCGCATACAACCGCCTGATCGAACCCGGTGAGATCGCGGAAACACTGTTCTGGGCCTCCCGGAACCCGGTGATCAACGGCGCCGTCGTCCACGCCAACCTCGGCCAGGTGGAACGGTAGGCGGCCGGACAGCACGCGATGCGGGCCAGGCTCCACCGATTCGCTCGGTAGCCTCGCTACTGCTGTGTTAGCATACGCGCATAACTTCATACCTGCATAAATGGAGCCGATCCACGTGACTCGCACCACCATTTCGTTGTCGGAAGATCTTGCAGAGTTGGCGCGCCACGAAGCCCGGCGGCGCGGTATCAGCCTGTCCGCTGTAATTCGAGACTCGCTCAAATCCACACTGATCAAACCGCCTGGCGCAAAGCTTCCCTGGCAGGGCATCGTCAGCGATCCTTCGAGCCGTGCGCGGGATCTCGACGCCGGACTGGCCGAAACCTGGAGTGATCGAATTGTTGGCGATCGTTGACAGTGGCCCGTTGCTGGCTACCGCCAACGATGCGGACCCCGATCACAGAGCCTGCGTGGATTTTCTCACGCGTACCGACATTGAAATGGTCATTCCGGCCCTCTGTGTGGCAGAGATCGGTTACTTTCTCGGCCAGCGTCATGGCGCGGACGCGGAAGCAACGTTCGTATCGGGTCTCGCAGACTTCCGCGTAGTGGCGCCGGATCCGGAGGATTGGCCGCAGATCGGCGCCCTGGTGCGCACCTACGCCGACCTTCCCCTGGGCGCCACCGATGCCTCGGTAGCGGTTCTGGCCGACAGGCTCCGGACGAGAAGAATCGTCACGCTGGACCGCCGGCACTTTTCCATCGTCAGAAACAGCGAGGGGCGTGCATTCGAACTTTACCCTTGATCTGACCCCCGTCGCGCCGATGCAGAACCGTTCAGTCCTCGACGGCTTCCTCGTTCGCGTCGAGCCCCAGGTAGGGGCGCAGCCAGCGGACGGCCAGGTAGATCGGGCCGGTATCGAGGGCGGCGACTGACAGCTTGAAGACATATCCGGATGCGATGAAAACGAGCAGCTGCGGCCAGACGGGCTCGCCCGCGGTCACGGGCAGCGCATGGGCATAGAAGTGCGTAATCAGCACCACGGCGGTGGTGTCGAGCAACTGGCTGGTCATGGTGGAAGCGTTGTTGCGCAGCCACAGGTGGCGGCCGCGGGTGAGGTTTTTCCAGAAGTGGAAGAGGCGTACGTCGCAGAATTGCGCCGTCATGTAGGCGATCATCGACGCCGCCACGGAGCCGAAGGCGAGTTGCCGGACCTCGTAGAACACCGGCAGCCGGCCCGCCTCGTCCGGCACGGGCAGGCCGGTAGCCGCGTCCATGGGCTCGAAGCCCGGCAGCGCCCCGCCCAGCCAGAGCAGGAACACCACCCAGCCATTCAGGAGCAGGCCCATCCACACCATGTCCCTGGCGCGTTTCTCGCCATACAGTTCGCTGACCAGGTCCGTGCAAAGGAAGGTGAGGGGATAGGGCAGAACCCCGACCGCGACCACCATGGGTATCGTTACGCCGAACACCGTGAAGGAAAAGTCGAGGAAACGGCTGATGCCCAGAACGTTCAGAAGCGCGAGCGTTCCCAGGAAGAAACCCGAAAGAACCAGAAAAACCCGCTGCCGCCGCTTCCTGTAGTCGGGTTCCCTCATGGCATTCGGCGCCATTCCGGCTCCCTGCATTTCGCCGTTCAAAACAGTTCGGCGACTTGCGCGACGGATTCCCGCAGCCGCCGCTCCTCGATGCCGCCGATACGCAATCGCGTCACCACCATGTGGGTGACGCCCAGCGCCTCACGGTACTCGTCCAGCTTCGCCGCGACGAATCCGCGGTCGCCGACGATCGCCCAGTCGTCGACACCGGCACGGTCGTCTCGCCGGGGCCGGCCGGCGGCATCGAGCGTTGCCTTCAATTCATCCAGTTCACGGCGGCGGCGGCCGAGGAATACCGTGCGCATGATCGGCCGCACCGCCACCTCGTCGTGCCCGGCGGCTTCGGCCGCCTCGCCGTGCAGCTTGAGGTTCGCCTTCAGACTCTCCAGCGTCTCCATGGGCGATGCGAGATAGGGCAGCCCCAACCGCCCCGCCTGGGCAAGCGCCTTGGGGCCGAACGCCGCCACCCAAACCGGCGGATGCGGTTTCTGGACCGGCAGCGGATCGAGCACAACGGCTTCTCCGCCCTCTCCGGCCGGCACCGCCTCGCCCTTCCAGGCGAGCACCATCGACTCGAGGTTGCGCTCGAACCGTTCACGCTTTTCCCTTGGCGCCACATCGAACGCACGCAGCATGGCGGACGCATAGCCCCGTCCCACACCCAGAATCACCCGGCCGTTCGACAGACGGTCGAGCACCGCCACCTGTTCGGCCGCCTGCAGCGGATTGCGCAACGGTACCAGGTAGGAAGTCGTGCCGAGCCGCAGCCTCCGGGTACCGGCCGCAACCGCGGCCAGCAGCATCAACGGATCGGGAATGGCATCCGCGACGAAGTGGCTCTCCGGCAACCAGAAGGACTCATAACCCAGGGTCTCGGCAATTTCCGCCTGCCGGGAGAGCGAAGCCGCCGACCGCTCGCTGAAATTCCAGGGTGTCAAGCCCGGACGCATGGTCACGATGGACACACGCCGAACAGCCCGGCCAGGGCGATGGGACGTTGTCGAAATCCGCAATCCCGCGCTTCGCAATCTCGCGGCGTCACTGGCCGGAACCCTCTTCCCGGATGCTTTGCGCGAGCAACATCGCACGCATGCTTGCAACCACGGCTGCCGCGTGCCGCCGCATCGCAAAGTCCGCATACAGTGGATCGTCGTCGAGCAGCACGCATCTTTCCGTCTGCCCGCAGGGGAATCGCGCACCCCGCCCGAAGTTGTTGCCGGCCGGACCATAGGATCCGAACCTGCCCGGATTCTCGTGCGCTCTCCAGAAAATTTCCCAGGTTACGGGCAACCCGGCGACCGGCTCCTGAACGGCCGCCAGGGTATCCCGCGCCGCTTCTTCGAGCACCGCGTGGTAATCGGGCGCCGGACTCATGACCTCTGCACAGCTTCCCTCGACCCGCGCGGCAACCGCATCTTCGTCTACGGGATAACGGTCGAACCGGTCCTTGAGCGCAAAGCGCCACCAGCGCGTGGCATAGACCGGCACCGCGTGCGGCGGGGAGGTGACGTCCTGCACGTAGCCGACAACGCGTCCGAGGTCCCGATAGCGGTCGTTGGCCTGCTCCGCCGCCCCGATGCGCCCGACCACCTCGTCAAAATGCTCGTGGAAGCGCGTATCGATGATCCACAGTATGTCCCGGTCGCCAACACCGCTGCGATCGTAGTAGTTCCACCGGAACATACGCACGAACAGGTTGGCATCCGCCTGCCGCGTGTTGGCCTTGGCGATGATGCGAACCTGCAGGGCGTTCAGGCCGGGCACCTCCGACCCCGCCATACAGCGATTGAGTTGCTTGGCCGCAACAAAGGTGAGCTTCTGATGAATGGCCGGTTCGTAGGCGCGGGCCGGACCGGCAACGAGGGCAGTCAGCGCGCAGAGTGCGCCGATCGCCGCCGCGAGCATGCCGGCGGCCCGATGCGGCACATGTGCGTGGCGTACCAAGATAGTAATCACCCAGGCTGTTTGGCAAACTCCCCGCTCAGACCCTTGAGACCGCCCCGACCGGGAGACACAGTGAAAGCCGCCGTACTGCGCGAAGTCAACACACCGCTGCAAATCGAAGAGATCCAGCACGGCGACCCGGGGCCCCGGGAAGTGCTGGTGCGCACCGCCGCCGCGGGCGTGTGCCACTCCGATCTGCACTTTCTGGACGGTTCCTACCCGTACCTGCTGCCCGTGGTGCTTGGCCATGAATCCGCCGGCGTGGTGGAAGCCGTGGGCGGCATGGTGACCTACGTCAAGCCGGGCGACCACGTTATCACCTGCCTGTCCGCCTTCTGCGGGCATTGCGAGCACTGTCTGACAGGCCACATGTCGCTCTGTCTCGAGCCGGAATTGCAGCGCACCGCCGATGAGACGCCGCGCCTCGCGAAGAACAGCGAGAGCGTCGCCCAGTTCCTGAATCTCTCGTCGTTCGCCGAATACATGCTCGTGCACGAGCACGCCCTGGCGAAGATCCGCAAAGACATGCCGTTCGACCGTGCCGCGCTGATCGGCTGCGCCGTCACCACGGGCGTCGGCGCCGTTATCCATACCGCCGGTGTGGAACCCGGCAGCAGCGTCGCCGTGATCGGCTGCGGCGGCGTGGGCCTGTCGGCAATCAATGGCGCCGCCATCGCCGGCGCGGGGCGGATCGTTGCGATCGACCGCATTCCCGGCAAGCTGGACCTGGCGTTGGAATTCGGCGCGACGGATATCGTGAACGCCGCCGAGATCGACCCGATCGGCGCCGTGCGGGAACTCACCGGGGGCGGCGTGCACTATTCCTTTGAAGCCATCGGACTGCCCAAGACGGCCCAGCAGGCATTCAAGATGGTACGGCGCGGCGGCACGGCGACCGTTATCGGCATGATTCCCGTGGGCGCCATGATCGAGATTCACGGCCCCGAGTTCCTGGCCGAGAAGAGACTTCAGGGCTGCAACATGGGTTCCAACCGTTTCCGCGTGGACATGCCCCGTTTCATCGATTTCTACCTGCAGGGCAAGCTGCACCTGGACAAGATGATCTCCGGCCGCATCAGGTTGGATCAGGTTAACGATGCCCTGGAGCAGCTCAAAACCGGCGAAGTCGCGCGCAACGTCATCATTTTTGACTAGCCCGCATATGGCACCAAGCCGCTCATTGAGACATCGAATGTTGTTTGTTTTTTCACGGTTGTTTCCAAAGTTGCTGAAGTCGTTCCGGGTACAAACTGCGCTGGCCGCGCCCTCGCCGGTCTTTTTGCCGGTTGCGCGCACAGGCTCGCTCCACCATAGGCGTGGCTATGCTTTCGAGCTCGCGAGCGCGGGCCGGCTGAAATCTTTCAGCGAATCGCGATGTATCCGAAGCGCCCGGACCGGTACACCCTGAGCAGGACCTGCTCCGTGTTCAGGGGCACCGCCTCTCGCAGATTCCGCAAGTCGCGGATGCCCTGACGGTTCGCCGCGACGATCACGTCGCCCGGCCGCAGGCCCGCCCGGGCTGCCTTGCTGTCCGCTTCCACCCCTGTGACGAGCACCCCGGCGCCGACCTCCTCCTGGTCGCGGAAGTTCTGCAACTCCGTGCCTGCCAGGCGCCGGTCGATACGGGAGCCCCGTACCTTCTCCAGGTCGTCTTCCTTGACGTTGAGTTCGACGTCCCGGGCACGGCCGTCCCGCAGCAGCGCCAGGTCGACCTTGTCGCCGATGAAGATGGTTGCGGTCTGGCTCTTGAACTCGTCCACGTTGCTGACTTCACGGTCGCGAACGCGGGTAATGATGTCGCCGGCCTCGATGCCGGCCGCTTCCGCCGAGCTTTCCGGCATGACTTCCACAACCAGTACGCCTTCCCGGTAGTCCACGTCGAAAGCCTCGGCCAATTCGGGAGCCAGGTCCTGGACGACGATGCCCAGGTGGCCGCGCCGTACCTCACCGTGGTCGATGAGTTGTCGCATGACGGCGCGAACCATGTTGGAGGGAATGGCGAATCCGATTCCGACGTTTCCCCCCGCCGGGGCAAAGATTGCCGTATTGATGCCTACGAGGCGGCCGTTGAGATCCACAAGCGCGCCACCGGAATTTCCCGGGTTGATGGAGGCATCGGTCTGAATAAAGTCTTCGTACCCTTCGATACCCAGGCCGCTGCGGCCGAGCGCGCTGACGATGCCGCTGGTAACCGTCTGGTTGAGCCCGAACGGATTGCCGATCGCGACCACGAAATCGCCGACGCGAAGGCTGCCGGAATCGGTAAACCCGATCTCCGCCAACTCATCCGGTTCCACCTTCAATACCGCCAGGTCGACCTGGGGATCGCTGCCCACCAGCGTCGCCTCCAACAGCCGCCCGTCGGCAAGGGTTACATCGATGTTGTCGGCGCGCTGCACGACGTGGTTGTTGGTGACGATGTAGCCCTGCTCCGCATCCACCACCACACCGCTGCCGGCGCTGCGCGTCTGGCGGTACCGCTGCCGGCCCGGCACGTTGAAAAAACGACGGAAGAAGGGGTCTTCGAACAGGGGATTCCTGACCGGGACGGTCGTGGATACCGCGATGTTGACCACCGCCGGATTGACGCGGTCGAGCATGGGGGCCAGCGTCGGCAGTTCCTGTCCGCCCGGCAGTTCCAGGGGCAGCGCTGCGACGGCGGGCATGATAATGCCCGCGGGCAATGCCAGGGTCGCCGCAACGACCGTTGCGGCCAGCAGATTGCGATTCATGCGTTTGTCCCGTTCGCACAAGGGGCCATTCCGCCCCGGATTGTATTGGAGCGGGAAACGGGACTCGAACCCGCGACATCTTGCTTGGGAAGCAAGGGCTCTACCAACTGAGCTATTCCCGCAGGAACCGTCACACGCGATCCGGCAGATGCTTTCGGGTTACCCGAATCGGGACGGCGTGACGACATTCTAATGCATTAGCCGCGGGCGGCGCGACGACGGCGGTTGCTGCCGCGAAGCGTGTCCGGGCACGCGCCGGCGCCTCGAACGATGGCGCTCCCTCGCTACAGGCATCGCCAGATGCTCGAGAGCTTCACCGCCCGGGTCTCGATGTCGGTGTTGCCCCCTCCAGCACCGTCCGAAAGATATCCGTGTCCACATTGCCGCCGGTGAGAATCGCGGCCACCCGCCTGCCTTTCAAGCTGCCGCGCTCCTGCATCAGTCCGGCGTAAGCCGCCGCGCCCGCGCCTTCGGCAACGTTGTGGGTGTCGGCGTAGAGAGCGCGCATGGCGGCGGCGATCTCCGCTTCGGTCACCTGAATGACCCGCGCGGCCCCGGCGCGGATGATGGCCAAGGGCCCCGGCATCGGCACCCGGCACGCCATGCCGTCCGCGAAGGTATCCGCCGAGTTCGTCTCCACGATCCGGCCGGCCGCAACGCTCAACGCCACCGCCGGCGCCTCCGCCGCCACGACGCCGACGATGTCCGTCCTCAATCCGAGCAGATCGCGGGTCGCGATCAGACCGCAGATGCCGGAGCCCATGCCGATGGGCGCGTAGACTCTGTCCAGATCGCCGACCGCGCGAAACAACTCCAGCGCATAGGTCGCGACGCCGCGCACCAGCGCTGGATGAAACGAAGGGGCAAACAGAAGTTCCTCCGCCTCCGCCCGCCGCCCGGCCTCCTCCCGCGCCATATCGAAGTCGCGGCCGTGCTCGACGACATCGGCCCCCCAGCCCCGCATCGCCGCATTCTTTTCGACGCTGTTGCCCTCCGGCGCCAGCACCGTCACCGGCACGCCATAGAGGCGCGCGGCAAAGGGAATGCTCTGCCCGTGGTTGCCTCGGGTGGCCGTGACGATGCCGCGCGGCAACCGCTGCCCACGCGACAACTCGTCCAGATACACGAGACCGCCCCGCACCTTGAATGCCCCGATCGGGGTGTGATTCTCGTGTTTCAGCCATACGTCGCACCCGGCACGCCGGCAAAGCCCCGGCCACCGGTAAACCGGTGTCGGCGCCATGTGAGCGGCAATCAGCGATTGCGCCTGTTCGAGTTCGTCAAGTGTGAACATGCTCAACCGATCAACGACACCCCCATCAGGAAGGCGACGTAGTAGATGGCGGTCCACAGCCAGACGCCGCCAATCATCCAGGCAGCGAGTTTCCCGGCCGGAGCCCCGAGAACAACGGCGCCCAAGGCGGTCAACGCGTGCCCGAGGATTATGGGCGCGAGCAGCCCGACCCCCGCGGCTCCGTACTTGACCATGAATCTTTCGGTGCGCGTGAAGATCACGCTGTCCATGCCGTAGCGTCGCACCGCCCAGCGCCTGATCGGCCGGGAAAAATAGATGAAGAACAGGCTGCCCGCCGTTCCCGATACGCCAATGACCAGAAAGGCCGGCACGATGGGCCCATCCATGACGAATATCATCGGCAGGGGCAGGAATATGTCGACAAAGCCCAGCAGGAAAACGGTGACCAGCGCCACGGCGACTCCAACGACGCGCAATCCGGCAATCCCGTGGCCGGCATACGCTCCCGCAACAGCATACAGGGGGCAGCGAACACTGCGAACCCGGGCCTGCCCCTGGAATTGCAGCGACCCAGCCGCGGGCTAGTCTCCAGGGTCTCAAAGGTCTAACGTGCAGCCCTGTCGGACGCAACGGGACACAAGCATGGATGTGGTGGGCAAGATCGTCGTGGTTACCGGCGGCGCCAGCGGTATCGGCAGGGCCATGTGCGAGCGCTTCGCGGCAGAGGGTGCGCGCCACGTCGCGGTAGCCGATCTGAACGGCGACGGGGCAGCCGAAGTTGCATCGGCCATCGGCGGCGACAGCCGACGGGTCGATGTCGGTGTGGAGCAGGATATCGTCGAACTCATTGACGCCACCGAACGCGACATCGGCCCCATCGACCTGTTCTGCTCCAACGCGGGCATCGGCATCGGCAGGCAACTCGATGAGCCCGACGAGGTGTGGGATTCCATCTGGCGGGTCAACACCATGGCGCACGTCTGGGCAGCGCGCCACCTCGTGCCGCGCATGATCGGGCGCGGCGGCGGCTACCTGCTCAATACGGCGTCGGCCGCCGGGCTGCTCACGCAGATCGGGTCCGTCACCTACGCAGTCACCAAGCACGCGGCGGTGGCCCTGGCCGAGTGGATCGCCATCACCCACGGCCGGCAGGGCATCAAGGTCTCGGTGCTTTGCCCGCAGGCGGTACGCACCGCCATGACGGCGGACGGCCCCGGAGTCGCCGCGGTGGACGGCATGATCGAGCCGGAACAGGCGGCGGACGCCGTCGTCGAAGCGCTGCGGGAAGAGCGCTTTCTCGTGCTGCCGCACCCGCAAGTCGCGGAATACATCCGCAGGAAGGCATCGGACTACGATCGCTGGTTGCACGGCATGCGCCGGTTGCAGGAACAGTTCCTGGAAGAGGCCCAATAGCTCTAGTCCGGGGCAGTGCGGGCCGGTGTCAGGCAGCGTCGAGTTGCGCGCGTATCCTTGCCGCGTGGTTCGCAAGCTCGGCCGCATCGGCGATGCCGCGGCCATGCAGCGGCAGCCCCACGCCGCTGGAGCGGGGAATGACGTGCAAGTGGATGTGGAATACCGTCTGCCCGGCATCGGCGCCATTGAGTTGCGCGATCATCAGCCCGGTGGGATTGAACGCCGCCTGCACCGCGCGAGCCACCCGCCTCGTGGCCAGAATCAACTCCGAGAGACCCGTATCGCTCAGATCGAAGACGTTCTCCGCGGGCTCCCGGGGGATCACCAGCGTGTGTCCGGGGCTCTGCGGCATCAGGTCCATGAAGGCAAGGCAATGTTCTTCGTCCAGGACCACGTGCGCATTCGCCTCGCCGCGCAGTATTTTCGCGAAGATGTTGTCGGGGTCGTAGGACATGGCCGGCATACTATCAGTCCCCGAGGTTGGCCAACAAACGACCCCGAGTCGATGCACCCGTTCGGCGCATCGCCTGAAAACCGGCCGGCTCCCATTCCCGGAGCGCAACCAGCAGGCAGCTTCCGTGCGTCCGGTTTTCACCGCCGGGACGGACCTCATCGCCGCGGGTCAACTCATCGAACGTTGCAACGAGCTCCGCCATTTTCGCACGCAGCACCGCGGCGGACTCCACCGACAACATGCCCCAGGCAAAGCGATGCAGATCCCTGTTCGGGACGAACGGTCCCGACAGGAAGGAGTTCTGCACATGCTCAATGAAATAGCGATGAATGGGGCCATCCGGTAACCAGGAAAAGTTCCGGGCAACAAGCAGCCTGATCCGATTGCCGGGCAAGAGCTCCACCAGCCCCATCCGATCCAGGCGGACCAGCAGTTGAACGAGCCGTGGTTCGGATATTCGGTACTGCCGCACGATTCGCTCGAATTGCCATCGGTTGAGCGCGCAGATCGCGACCAGCATCAATGCCGGGTCGCCGACCAGTTCGCGTTCCTGCTCTCTCGTAAGGCAAGCGACCCGCAGGCGTTGAGCCTCCGCCTGACGGGCCAACTCGAGCAGGTCGATGTCCGCCAGGTCGCACACTGCCTCGAGCCGTTGAAGCGTAAAGCCTCCCGTCGAGAACAGCCGTTTGACACTGCTCAAGGACAGGCCGAGGTGGCGCGCTATCTGGTCGTAGGACACCCGGCGTTCCTTTAGCACGCGTTTGAGCGCCTGGATCATTCGTCTCGACTGAATCACAAAAGTATTACTATTTAGTACCTTTATGATCAACATATTGACACTTTTTCGTTTTTAGTTGCAAATAACGTTTTTTTTGCAACCATCGGCCGCGTCCCCTCACCAAGTGTGACGTCCGATGAGCCTGCTTTTGATTCTGTCCGTTGTCGCTCTCTCCATGACGATCGTCGAGTGGCTTCTTCCGGCTTGGCAGCGAGCCGTCGATGGCGCCTGGATGGCGCGGGCCGCATGGTTCAACCTGCTCCAGGCGGTCGTGGCCTTCGCGGGCACGGTGACCTGGGATACCTGGTTCGCCCGCGCATCGATCGTTGAATGCAGTGCGGCCTGGCCGATGTGGCGAACGTAGACAGTTGATATCTGCAGGTGGCCGCTGCCATGCCGGTCATGTCATCATCGACCCAACGCGCGTCGTGCCCGCCGGACCCGGCCTCGATTTCGCTTCAGCGGGCGGTTCGCGAAAGTCCCGGACAAGTACACTATCGCTTTTTCGGCCACGTACCGCACGACTGTACCGACGCTGGAGCCCCTCGGGATCGAAGATGACGCAAATCGATGACATGGACCGCCTCGTAGGCGCCATGGCGGCGGCGATCCGCGGCGGCGGAACGCTGCCGGAAATGCCCACCGGCCTTACGCTCGACGAGGCCTACGACATCCAGAAAGCCCTGGTGGCCGCGGTTGCCGGCGATGCCGTGGCCGGCCGCAAGGCGGGGATGACGGCGCCGGCGGCCCGGCAGCAATACGGGATCGCCCATCCGCTGCTCGGCACCCTGTTCGCTGCCGGCCGCATGACATCCGGCGTCTCGTTCCCGAGCGCGCCAGGGGTCATCGTGGAGTGTGAGATCGGGGTGGTGATCGGCAAGGACGGCGCCCCCCGGACCGCGGGCCCCGTCATCGAGGTGCCGCGCCTGGCGTTTGCCGATGCAGAGAATCTGACCGGGACCAATCTTGTCGCTTGCAGCATCGGCGCCGACCGCTACATTGCCGGCGCGCAAATGCCGCTGCTCGATTCCTATGAGGACATTCAGGTCACCCTGGTCAGGGATGGCGAAACCTTGAGTACCGCACCGGCGACCGAAGCGCTCGGCGGGCCCGTTGCCGCAGTGGAATGGATGGTGAGCGAATCCCGGTCGCGGGGCTTTCCCATCGCCGAGGACATGCTGTTCATCACCGGCGCCTGCGGCGGCATCCATCCGGCGCTTCCCGGCGCCTACCGCGCCGACTACGGCCCCCTGGGGAGCATCGGGTTCAGGGTAACCTGAACACCGCCTGCACGCTTCGGACGGCGCGCAGCAACCCCGGCGGTCGCCGGCTCAGCCGACCAGGTCCTCGACGGCGCGCTTCGCCATCACCCTGACCAGGTGCGCGCGATACTCCGCGCTGGCGTGCAGGTCGTTGTTGAATCCCACATCGGGGATGTCCACGCCATCCAGAGCCGAGGGACCCAACTCGGCGTTCAGCATGTCCTCGATGGTCCGCGCCCGGAAAGCGCAGGGGCCGGCGCCCGTAACGCCAACGCGCACCGAACCGCTGAACTCGGCAACCATGACACCCACCACGGCGTACCGGGAAGCCGGGTTCGGGAACTTGCGGTACGCCGCGCGATCCGGTATCCGGAACGCGATCGAGGTGATGATCTCGCCGGGTTCCAGGGCCGTCTCGAACAGGTCCAGGAAAAAGTCGTCCGCCGCGATATCCCGCTTGTCCGTACGCACGGTAGCGCCCAAAGCGACGACCGCGGCGGGATAGTCCGCGGCCGGGTCGCTGTTGGCGACCGACCCGCCGATGGTGCCGCAATTGCGTACCTGGGCATCGCCGATCCGACCCGCAAGGCCGGCCAGTGCGGGAATGGCCGAGCGCACGCCGCTGGATTCCGCTACCGCCGAGTGGCGCGTGAAGGCGCCGACGGTGACCGTTCCGTCGCCCACCGAAATCCCGCTCAACCCGGCGACTCCCGAGAGATCGATCAGGTCGGTCGGTGCGGCAAGCCGCTGCCGCATCGTCGGAATCAGGGTCTGGCCGCCGGACAGATAGACGGGATCTTCCGCGTCCGCGTAGAGCGCCGCGGCTTCCGCCACGGTGGCGGGCTTCCTGTAATTGAACTGATACATCTATTCCCCCCTCAACGCACGCCAGACCTGCTCCGAGGTCGCGGGCATGGCAATGTTGTGGCCGTCAAGCGCATCCGACACCGCGTTGACGATCGCCGCCGGCGAGCCGATGGCGCCGGCTTCGCCGCACCCCTTGACTCCAAGGGGATTGTGGGTGCAAGGCGTCACCGTGGTGTCCACCACGAAATCGGGCAGATCGTCCGCCCGGGGCAGGCAGTAGTCCATGTAGGAACCCGTCTGCAATTGCCCGTTGCCGTCGTAGATGCCGTGCTCCATCAGCGCCTGGCCGGCGCCCTGGGCGAGCCCGCCGTGTACCTGGCCATCGACGATCATCGGATTGATAACGTGGCCGAAGTCGTCCACCGCGACGAAACTCACCAGGTCGACCCGCCCCGTCTCCTCATCGACTTCCACCTCGGCGATGTGGGCTCCCGCCGGATACGTGAAGTTCTTGGGATCGTAGAACGCTTTCTCCGAGAGCCCCGGCTCCAGGTCCTCCGGATAGTTGGCGGGCACATAGGACGCGAAGGCCACCTCCTGGATCGTCGCCTGCTGGTTGCCGCTGGAGAAGGTGCCGTCCTCGAAGTCGACGTTGTCGCCGGTGGTCTCCATCAGGTGCGCGGCGATCTTCCTGCCCTTGGCGATGATCTTGTCCGCGGCGACGATCAGGGCGGAACCGCCCACTGCCAACGACCGGGAACCGTAGGTGCCGAGGCCGAATTCCACCCGCCCGGTGTCGCCGTGCACGATCTCGATGTCATCGAAGGGTACGCCGAGCTTGTCGGAAACCACCTGGGCGAAGGTGGTCTCGTGGCCCTGGCCGTGGCTGTGCGAGCCGGTGAACACCGTGACCGAACCGGTTGGGTTGACCCGCAGTTCGCCGCTCTCGTAGAGGCCCACGCCCGCACCGAGGGAGATGGCTAGCTGCGAGGGCGCGATGCCGCAGGCTTCGATATAGCAGGCGAACCCGACGCCCCGGCGTTTGCCCGCCTCCGCCGACCGGCGCCGGCGCGCCTCGAAGCCGCCGTAGTCGGCCAGTTCCAGCGCCCTGTCGAGGCTCGCCTCGTAGTCGCCCGTGTCGTACACCAGCGCCACCGGAGTCTCGTAAGGGAAATCCTCCGGCTGAATCATGTTAAGGCGCCGCAGCTCGGCGGGGTCGCGCCCGAGTTCCCGGGCGGCGGTTTCCACCATCCGTTCCACCACGAAGGTAGCCTCCGGCCGGCCGGCGCCCCGATAGGCATCCACCGGGCAGGTATTGGTGTAGACCCCCAGCGTCTCGACGTAGATGTTCGGCGTCTTGTACTGACCGGCGAGCAGGGTCCCATAGAGGAAGGTCGGCACTGCGGAGCCGAACGTCGACAGGTAGGCGCCGATGTTCGCCGTGGTACGCACCTTGAGCGCCACGAATCGCCCGTCCCGGTCGAGGCCAAGCTCCGCATGGGTGATGTGATCGCGGCCGTGCGCATCCGACAGGAAGGATTCGTAACGGTGCGCCGTCCACTTGATCGGCCGGCCGAGCTTCGCCGCGGCCCAGAGTACGACGGTCTCTTCCGGGTAAATGAAAATCTTCGAGCCGAATCCGCCCCCCACATCGGGCGCGACCACGCGCAGCTTGTGTTCCGGCGCAATCTGTACGAACGCCGACAGCACCAGCCGCTCGAGGTGCGGGTTCTGCGTGGTCGCATACAGCGTGTAGTCGCCGCTCGCCGCATCGTGAACGCCGATCGCGGCGCGGGGCTCGATGGCGTTGGGAATCAGGCGGTTGTTGGTGAGATCGAGTCGGCTCACGTGGGCCGCGCCGGCCAGGCCCGCCTCGGTGGCTTGCCGGTCGCCGAGCTCCCAATCGTAGACCACGTTGCTCTCGAGGCCGTCGTGAATCGCCTCGTCCGACGCCGCTGTTGCGGGATCCGCAACCGGCGTCAGTTCCGTGAAATCGGTCATCACCAGCTCCGCGCCCTGTTGCGCGGCAGCCAGCGTTTCCCCAACGACCAGTCCATAGGGCTCCCCGACGTAGTTCGCCTGGGTGACGGCCAGCGGCGGGCGCGGCGCGGACACCATGTCGGACCCGTCCCTGGATTTCACCAGCCAGCCGCAAGGCAGGTCGCCAAGCCCGTCGGCGGCCGTGTCCTGACCGGTATAGACCGCCAGAACGCCGTCGAGCGCCAGGGCCTCGGATGCGTCGATCGCGCCAATGCGCGCGCGCGCGTGCGGCGACCTCAGGAATACGCCGTAGGTCTGGCCCGGCTGGTTGAGGTCGTCCGTATAGGTTCCCGAACCGGTAATGAACCGAACGTCTTCGCGGCGCTTTACCGATGCGCCGATACCTGTGCCTTCACTCATCCTCACCTCCCATCAACTCCTTTCCCTTGAGCACCGCCTGAACGATATTGTGATAGCCCGTGCAGCGGCAGAGATTGCCTTCCAGGCCGTCGCGCACCGCCCCGCCGTCCAGTTCCCCGGATTGCTCGACCAGGTCGATGGCCCGCATGATCATGCCGGGCGTGCAGAATCCGCACTGCAGGCCATGGCATTCGCGGAACGCCTCCTGCATCGGGTGCAGGGCGCCCGGTTTGCCGATGCCTTCGATCGTTGTGACCGAGCACGCATCCGCCTGGGCCGCGAACAGGCTGCAGGACTTCACCGCCCTTCCGTCCAGGAGCACGGTGCAGGCGCCGCACTGGCTGGTGTCGCAGCCGACATGCGTGCCCGTCAACCGCAATCGCTCCCGCAGCAGATCGACCAGGAGCGTATTTTCCGGCACATCCAGCCGGTGGGATGCGCCGTTCACCGTTATCGTCATGTTCATGTCGCGTCCTCAGTGCCAACTGCCGGCCCCGTCGCGCCGGCCGGCGGGTGTCAGGTGTTCACTTTATCTTCAATCGATGCCGCCGCTCACGGATACCAGGCCGACGATCGAAACGATCGCCACCGCTGCCAAGGACTTCCAGTTCCCGGTGCGGCGGGCGCCGGAGTCGTGCTGAGGTTCCGCGGTACCGCAGACGCCCGTCGCGCTGTCGTGCCCGGACTGCGTGGGGGAGCCCGGCGTCCGGGTGGACATTTCGGCGCGAAACGCCTTGAAGAAGTCGCTCGCCATCTTGCGCGCGGCGCCGTCGACGAGCCGGGAGCCGATCTGTGCCAGCTTGCCGCCGATGTTGGCGGCGGCCGCGTAGTGGAGCAGCGTCTCTTCCCCTTGCGCGGCAAGCGTCACTGCCGCGGACCCCTTGGCGAATCCCGCGGGGCCACCCCTGACGGCAACGTTGATCGTATAACTTTCGGGGGGATTGATGTCGGTGAGATCCAGGGCCGCATCGAAAGTTGCCCGCACCGGACCCACCCTGGCCCTGACCACGGCAGCGAAACCGCCGTCGGCGCGCCTTTTCATGGTTTGGCAACCGTCGATGCACCGCTTCAGCGTGTCCGGGTCGTTCAGCGCGCGCCAAACGTCGGCGCGCTCGGCTGGAATGCGGTACTCGCCGGATTGATCCACGCCTTCCCCCTGTCGGTCGCCCGAACCAAAGTACAACCCGGAGCCCGAGGTTTCAACCGGATAATGGCCCGCATCGCGCCTCAATCCCCCAGGGCCGGGCCGTCCCACCGCTCCAGGACGGCGATTTCCTCGACCGGTCTGCGCTTGAGCCGGGCGAGTTGCTTGACCGGCCGCCGGAGACCCTACATCCAGATCCCCAGCACCGCCATGCTGCCCAGCCCGGCGATCACCAGCAGGAACTTGAGGAAGCGGTCCGTATCCCGCACCGGCATGGCGACATCGCCCTCGCCCATCAGTGCGCTGCTCACGAAGCGCGCGACCCGGTCGTCGAACCGCGACATCTCGGCGTCGATGACATCCAGAATCGCGACGTATATGAAGGTTCCCGCG
The DNA here is from genome assembly GCA_965220425.1 of Candidatus Azophilus sp. Lineage (GTDB taxonomy): Bacteria > Pseudomonadota > Gammaproteobacteria > Pseudomonadales > Azotimanducaceae > Azophilus. The sequence continues at coordinate 4,774,778 of OZ244830.1, forward strand.
GCCAGAGCGTTGAAACTGCCCTCGATGACCGTGGCGGCCCGGCCTTCGAGCATGTTCGAGGCGACCGTACCGAGCAGGATTCCCAACGGCGTCATCAGCACGAAGACCGTCAGAAGCACCCGGAGACGTGCCTTGTCGGCGCCGGCGGAATGTGCGCTGACCATGAGAGCGAAGGCAGCCGAGCCCTTGTGGAAAAGAATGCCCAGCATCACGAGCACGGAAGCGGCGACCTCGGGCACGAGCCCCAGGGCAATGCCCGCGATGATGGAGTGAATGGACAGCACCACCAGCAGAACCACGGGATAGATCGGCTGACGCGGCCCGCCGGCCTGTTCCATTCCCGCAGCTCGGGTCGTCTCGAACACGACACGGTCGATCAGCAGCAAAACGCCGACCCCGAGCGCCGCCAGCAGCGCCGCCAGGGGATAGTCGACGACTTCTTCCAGAGCTTCTCCGGCTTCCGGCAGCAGATGAATGAATCCCGCCCCGAGAAAAATGCCGCCGGCCAGGGAATTGCCGAGTGACAGGAACCGGCGGCTGGCATGGCGCCGGGCTGCCAGCAGGGGGATGATGCCTCCCAAGATCCCGACCGCGAGAATCGCCAGGGCGGCGACGATCTTGATGGTGAGCAACGACACGGTAACGGTTTCCCTTCCTCAAGTCGGCAACGGCACGGTGCTGACGGTCGACATCCGCATCGAGGCGCCCCGCCTCAAGCCTTGAACTCGCCGATGACGCCGGAAACGGATTCCTTGGCATCGCCGAACAGCATGCGGGTGTTCTCCCCGAAGAAAAGCGGGTTGTCGACGCCGGAGAAACCCGACGCCATCGACCGCTTCAGTACGAACACCGTGCGGGCGTGGTCGACATTGACGATCGGCATTCCGTAGATGGGGCTGTTCTCGTCCTCCCGGGCCGCCGGGTTCACCACGTCGTTGGCGCCGATCACTACCGCCACATCGATGTTGCCGATGCGCGGGTTGATGTCGTCCATCTCGACGAGCTGGTCGTAGGAGACGTTGGCTTCCGCGAGCAGTACGTTCATATGCCCGGGCATGCGTCCCGCCACCGGGTGTATGGCGAAGGAGACTTCCGCGCCGTTTCTCTCGAGGATGTCGCCCAGCTCCCGCACCACGTGCTGCGCCTGGGCCACCGCCATCCCGTAGCCGGGCACGAAGGTCACCGAGGAAGCGGCTTCGAGAATCAGGTAGGCGTCTTCCGTATTGATCGGCTTCACCTCGCCCTCAACCCTGGTGGCGGTCTTTACCGCGCCGAAGCCGGAGAACAGCACGTTGGCGAGCGACCGGTTCATGGCCTTGCACATGATGTTGGTGAGAATGATGCCCGCCGCCCCCACCAGAGACCCGGCGACGATGAGAATGTTGTTGTTGATGGCGAAACCGGCGGCGCAGGCGGCGAGCCCCGAATAGCAATTCAACAGCGAGATCACCACCGGCATGTCCGCCCCGCCGATGGGCATGACGGCCATGACGCCGAACAGGAAGCTGAGCCCGATGACGGCATACAGGTAAGGCGACTGCACGCCGGGTTCCAGGCAGAACAGCACGCCGCAGGACACGAGCGCCCCGAGGATCAGCCCATTGACGAAACGCTGGGCGCCGAAGACCACGGCGCGGCTGGTCATCGCCTCCGAGAGCTTGCCCCAGGCGACGATGCTGCCGGAGAAGGTCACGCCGCCGATCAGGATGGAGAGCAGGATGGTGATATCGGTAAAGGTCGTGTTGCCCGCGCCGTAGAGCGCCGACCAGCCCACCAGCAGGCTCGCGACACCGCCGGAGCCGTTGAACAGGGCCACCATCTCGGGCATCGCCGTCATGGCGATCCGCTGCGCCGCCACGGCGCCGATGACGGCGCCCAGGGCGGCGGCGGCCAGTATCCAGCGGAACTCGAGAATCTCCTGGGAGAACAGCGTCGCCACCACGGCGATCAGCATGCCGATGGCGGACAGCAGGTTGCCCCGCACGGCGGTGGCCGGCGAGCCGAGCTGCTTCAGCCCGAAGACGAAGAGCGCCGCCGCGACGATATACCAGACGTTGATCAGTTCCAGGGTCACGACGCTGCTCCCGGCCGGCCCTTGTCGTCTTTCTTTCGAAACATCCCCAGCATGCGGTTGGTGACCAGGTAGCCGCCGACCACGTTTACCGTTGCGAAGACGACGGCGAGCGCCCCGAGCCAGGTCGCCACCGGCGCGAGGCCCGCCCCGGCCGAGATCAGCGCGCCGACGACGGTGATGCCGGAAATGGCGTTGGCTCCCGACATCAACGGCGTGTGCAACGTCGACGGCACCTTCGAGATGAGCTCGAAGCCCAGAAAGATGGACAACACCAATACAAAGGCGAGAAATACGGCTTCCATGTCAACCTCCGTCAGATGTTCGCAATGGTCTCGTTGACGATCCCGCCGTTACGTGCGATCACGCAGCCGGCGGCGATCTCGTCCTCCGGGTCGAGATTCAGGGTCTTGCCCTCTCCGTCCCAGAACTCCTCCAGCAGGTTGACCAGGTTGGCCGAGTACATGTCGCTCGCGTGCCGGGACACCGCGGAGGGCAGATTGCCGAGCCCGACGATCTTGACGCCGCCCACATCGACCACCTCGTCAAGGACCGAGCCCTCGACGTTGCCGCCGCTCTCCACCGCCATGTCCACGACCACGCTGCCGGGCTGCATCGCCTCGACCATGTCCGTGGTGACGATGCGCGGCGCCGGCCGGCCGAAAACCTGGGCCGTGGTGATGACCACATCGGATTGGGCGATCACCCGTTTCTGGCCCGCTTTCTGCAACTCCAGTTGTTCCGGCGTCAGCGCCCTGGCGTAACCCTGCCCGGTCTGGCCGATCTCGCCGAGGTCGATCTCGACGAATCTGGCGCCGAGCGACCGCACCTGCTCGGCGACCACCGGGCGCGTATCGAAGGCTTCCACCCGGGCGCCGAGCCGTTTGGCCGTAGCGATGGCCTGCAATCCGGCTACGCCCGCGCCGATGACGAATACCCGGGATGGGGCGATGGTACCGGCCGGCGTCATCATCATCGGAAAGATCTTGCGGCTGTAACAGGCCGCCTGCAGGACGGTCACGTAGCCGGCCAGGTTGGCCTGGGACGACAGCGCATCCATCTTCTGGGCCCTGGTGGTGCGCGGGATCATCTCCATGGAAACGAGCGTGACGCCCTGGGCCGCCAGGGACTCCACCAGCGGCTTCTCGCTGAACGGATCGAGAAAGCCGATGTGGACGCAACCGGACTTGAGCAGAGCGGTCTCCGCGGGGTCCGGCTTGCGCACCCTGAGTACGATATCCGCTTCACCGAGCAGCGCCGCCCGGTCACCACGCACCATCGCCCCCGCCGCTTCGTACTCATCGTCCGGATAGCCGGCAGCGGCGCCGGCGCCCGCCTCCACGGCGATCTCGAACCCCGCCGCGACCAGCTTCTTCACACCGGCGGGCACCAGTGCCGCGCGCAGTTCGCCGGGCCCGGTTTCCTTAGGCGTCGCAATCAGCATGAATTTCCCCAGTGGTCTCCGGCGGCCGGCCGGAGGGCGAAAGCGGGGACTTTACTAGACGGCACCGCGAAAGCAAGCAATCGGGCACGCCGCTCAACGCTGCACTCGCGCCGAGCCTTCGCCACTCAACAGCGCTTCGATTTCCGCCACGCCGGTACGGTGGAAATCGCCGGGGATGGCGTGATTGAGACAGCCCGCGGCGACCGCGAACTCAAGGGCCGCTTGCGGCGGCGCAGCGCCGATCAGGCGGTAAAGCAACCCGGCGGTGAAGGCATCGCCGGTGCCGATGCGGTCGGCGATGTGGCGGATGTCGTAGTATCGCGCGCGATGGAATCCGGACCGCGAGCGCAGGCAACCGGACCAGCCGTTGCTGTTGGCGCCGCGTACATCCCGCCAGGTGCCCGCCACCAGCGAGAGGTTTGGATAAGCCGACATCGCCTCGCCGCTCACCGTCTCGAAGAGCTTCCCGTAGTCGCCGGCAACCAACGGCTCCGCGACGATATCGAACATCTCACGGAAGTCGTCCGCGCCGGCGACCAGCACATCGACGCCCTTGACGATCTCCTTCATGACGGACGCGGGCGAGGCGCCGTAGTTCCAGAGTTTGCCGCGGTAGTTGGCATCGCAGGAGACCCTGACACCGAGCGCCCGGGCGCGCTCGACCGCCGCCCGGGTCGCCTCCGCCGCCGCTTCGCTGAGCGCCGGCGTGATGCCGGTGATGTGCAGCCATCGGGCGCCGGCCAGTATGGCGGTCCAGTCAAGGTCGCCGGGCTGAACCGTCGCCAGCGCCGAACCCGTGCGGTCGTATGTCACCTTCGTGCCGAGATAACCGGAGCCGGTCTCGACATAGTAGATGCCCATCCGTGCCCCGCGCCGGCAAACGCCATCCGTGCCGACGCCGAATCCGTGCAGTGCCGCGACAGTGGCATCGCCAAGGGGGTTTTCCGGCAGGGCGGTCGCCACGGCCACATCGATGCCGAATCCCGCGAGCGCCACCGCCACATTGGTCTCCGCCCCGCCGAGCGCCGCATCGAACCGCGGCGATTGCAGCAGGCGTTCGTGGCCCGGGGCCGTCAGCCGCAACATGATCTCCCCGAAACAAACGACATCCGCCACCGGTTATTTCCTCCGCCTGGTCACACGGCGCCCACCGGAGCTGCTCCTCGCCTGCGCCCGACATGCGCCGCCGAAGCTCATTATGCACTGCCCGCCACGCGTCCGGTGGTGGAGAACCCCGGCTGTTTCGGACCCCGCGGCAACGGCCGGTTCGACCCCCGGCTCCGCGTCGGGTTACAGTGCAGCTACGGAAACCAGCACGCGAGCCCCGCAAAATTGCGTTGCGAAGACATCGAGACACCGGTGGAGTTCGCGAGACGGACGCGCTTCGGCCCGGTGGATGGAGAACCGGCACTAGTGGTCGAACCACCTGGAAATGAGTGGTCAGTGGCCGCCGGAACGTTCCGCGCAAGGCGCGGTCGCGCAGACGTAGGCGACCTACTTCAAGCGGTCGCAACGCCGCGCGGGGCGTTCCGGCGGCCACCCGCAGGGCGCGCCCACAAGCGCCCATCTGTCTGTGTGCGAGGGGTACCCCCTCGCGCTCCCGGGCTGAGGGCTCTTTTTCTGCGAGGGGTGCCCCCTCGCGCTCCCCGGCTGACGGCTCCGTTGTCGGCTCTTGACGTATGCCGGATACGTCCGCGAGCCGACGCCGCGCATCTGGACGCTTGTGGACGCGCTGACCACTCATTTCTAGGTGGTTCGACCACTAGGGAAGGGAACCGATGAGCCGCAGCAAGATCACCAACGCCTCGGCGGCGTTCGCCGTCGTCATCGCCTTTCTCGCAGGCATGATCGGCAGCCTGGCGCTGCGTCCCGCCGGGGGGCCGCCCGCCGTGGACAGCAGCGCAACCGCCTCGAACGGCGAAGTGGCGCGGCGCATACACTGGCGCCTGCCCCTGTCGTTTCAAACTACCATGCCGGTGCTGGGGGACAACCCGATCTACGTGACCGAAGCCCTGCGGGCGGCATCCGGCGGCGCCGTGGACATCCGCCTGTTCGAGCCCGGCGAAGTGGTGCCGGCGTTCGGGATCAGCGAGGCGGTGCGCGACGGCAAGATCGAAGCCGGTTATACCTGGCTCGGATACGACCAGGGGCGCATTCCTTCCGCGGCATTGCTCGCTGCCGTGCCGTTCGGAATGGAGCCCTGGGAGTATGCGGCCTGGTGGTTCGACGCCGGCGGCGAAGAGGTGGGCCAGGCACTGTACGCCAAGCAGAATACGCACATCGTCTTCTGCGGCCTCACGGGCCCCGAGACCGCCGGCTGGTTCCGGGAGCCGATCAGGAGCCTCGCGGACATGCGGGGCCTGAAGATCCGTTTCGCCGGCATCGGCGGCAAGGTCATCGAGCAGACCGGCGCCTCGGTCACCATGCTGCCCGGCGGGGAGATCTTCCAGGCGCTGGAGAAGGGCGCCATTGACGCGACCGAATACGCCCTGCCCATCGTCGACCAGGCGCTCGGCTTCAACCGGGTGGCCACCTACAACTACTACCCCGGCTGGCACCAGCCGTCCACCGCTTCCCACATGGTCGTCAACATGGATGTCTGGCATGCCACGTCCCCCGCCGACCGGACGCTCATCGAAACCGCATGCACCGCCGGCGTGCTGCGCAACCTGGCGCGTAGCGAGGCGCTGCAGGGAGCGGTGATCGCCGGCTTCCCCGACGTCGGCGTCAGCGCGGAAACGCTGCCCGATGAACTGCTGCGCGAACTGCAACGCATCTCGGAGAGCGTCCTGGAAGAGGAAGCGGCCAGGGACCCCGACTTCGCCGCCATTCTGGCCTCGCAGAACGCATTCCGCGCAGACTATGCGCACTGGAAGGCGCGGGCCTACCTGCCGAGAGATTTCTGATGGCCGAACCGGCAGCCGCCGATCCGGCGGGTTCCGCATTCGCACTGAATCTGCCCGAGACGCGCCTGTCGCGGGCGATCGACCCCTGGCTGGTCAGAGTCGGCCACTGGTCGTCCTGGCTGTGGCTCGCGCTCGTCGCCATCATCGTCGTCAACGTCGTCCTTCGCTACGCCTTCGGCGAAGGCCGCATCGAGTTCGAGGAAATCCAGTGGCACATCTACGCCACCGGATTCCTTCTCGGCCTCGGCTACGCCCTGCAGGCAGACGCGCACATACGGGTCGATGTGCTGCACGAGCGGTTCTCCCCCACCCTCAAGGCGTGGATGGAGCTCTACGGCCTGACCCTGCTGCTGTTGCCCTTTCTCACCGTGGTGCTGGTCTACAGCCTGCCTTTCGTGCGCGCCAGTTTCGAACTCGGCGAGGTGTCCGTCTCCCCCGGCGGACTGCCGTACCGGTGGGCAATCAAGGCGATGCTGCCGCTCGGCTTTGCGCTGCTGCTGCTGGCAGCCGTCTCGCGCCTGACGCGGGTGTGGACCTTCCTCTTCCTCAAACCCGACCCCGGGAATCCCAATGGAGCCGAATGAGACCCTCGCGCTCCTGATGTTCCTGAGCTTCATCGGCCTGGTGTTCACCGGGTTTCCCGTGGCATGGATTCTTGGCGGGCTGTCGATCCTGTTCACGGCGCTCGCGATCGTTCTGCACGTCGACCTCGACGTGCCCTTCTCCATCGACTGGAACTATGCGTCGCTGGTGGTCGACCGTTCCTGGAACGTGATGGAGAACTGGGTAATGGTCGCGCTGCCGATGTTCATCTTCATGGGCCTGCTGCTCGACCGTTCCGGCATTGCCCGGGAACTCATGGTCAGCTTCTCGCGACTCTTCGGCGGCGTGCGCGGCGGGCTCGCGGTTACGGTTACGATCATCGGCGTATTGCTTGCCGCTACCACGGGCATCATCGGCGCTTCCGTTGTGCTGCTGGCGCTGCTCGGGCTGCCGGTGATGCTGAACCAGGGTTACGACAAGTCGCTGGCCTCGGGAACGGTATGCGCCGTCGGCACCCTCGGCATTCTCATCCCGCCAAGCATCATGCTGGTGCTCATGGCCGACCGCATGGCCATGAGCGTCGGCGACCTCTTTCTGGGCGCCGTCTTTCCCGGCATCCTGCTCGGCGGCTTGTACGTGGGCTACCTGCTCTCCTACGCCCTGATACGCCCCGACGCGGCGCCGGCCGGCTCCCGGGAAATCGTGGACTGGCAGGCTATCCGCGCGCTGTTCGCCGCAATTCTGCCGCCGGCGCTGCTGATCCTGGCGGTACTCGGCAGCATCTTCTTCGGCCTGGCGACACCGACCGAAGCGGCCGGGGTGGGCGCGGCCGCGGCCCTCTTGCTGGCGCTGGTAAAGCGGCAGCTCGACCGAGGCGTATTGAAGACCGTTCTGATCGAGACCACCCGCACGACCGCCTTCATATTCGGCGTACTGCTCGGCGCTACGGCGTTCGCCCTGGTGTTGCGCGGCCTGGGCGGCGACGAGTTGATCGAACGGGCCCTGCTGAACCTGCCGTTCGGCCCGGCGGGCATCGTCATCGCCATACTTTTCTCCACCTTTCTGCTCGGATTCTTTCTCGACTGGATCGAGCTGACCCTGATCATCCTGCCCCTGGTCTCGCCCGTGGTCGTCAATCTCGGATTCGACCCGGTCTGGTTCACGGTGCTGTTCGCCGTCTGCCTGCAGACGAGTTTCCTGACCCCGCCCGTGGGTTTCTCCATCTTCTATCTCAAGGGCGTGGCTCCCCCGGAAATCGATGTGCGCACCATCTACCGAGGTGTGGCGCCGTTTATCGTGCTGCAACTGATCGGGCTCATCATCATCTTCAACTGGCGGGAACTCGTGACCTGGCTGCCGGCGCGGGCGTACGGGTAACCGGGCAATGTGTCGCAGGAGCGAGACGCCCCGGGCGGCAACACGATGAATCGCCCGTGGGCATTGGGCACAATAGCCGGATGACCCGCATCGCAGTACTCGCTTCCCACGGGGGCTCGATCCTGCAGGCCGTGATGAACGCCTGCCGAGCCCGCGAGTTGCGCGCGGAGGTCGTACTGGTCATCAGCAACAACAGCGGCTCGATGGCATTGCTGCGCGCGGCCGGGGCAGGCATCGAGACGCAGCACCTGAGCAGCCGGACGCACCCTGGCCCGAATGACCTCGACCGTGCGATACGCGATGCGCTGAAGCGCGCCCGGGCCGATTGGGTAATGCTGGCGGGCTACATGAAAAAGCTGGGCAGCGAGACCCTGCGCGCCTTCCCGCACCGCATCCTCAATACCCACCCCGCGCTGCTGCCCAGGCACGGTGGCCGGGGTTTCTACGGCCGCAACGTTCACCAGGCCGTGATCGATGCCGGCGAGCGGGAGTCCGGCGCCACCGTCCACCTCGTCGACGCCGACTACGACACCGGCCCTGCCGTCGCTCAAGTACGGGTGCCCGTGGAGCCGGGCGATACCGTGGACGATCTCGAGGAGCGGGTGAAAGTCGCCGAGCGGGAGTTGGTGGTCGACACGCTGCGCGATCTCGTGAGCGGCAGGCTATCGACCGGTTAGCCGGTCACCAACTTTCGGACAGCCGCTACGAGTTCAGCAGGCGCAAGGCCTCTCCGTGGACCCGGGCATCGCCGGCCGCAACCACGGCCCCGCCCATCGCCGCGTCGCCGCCCGTCCAGGTCGTGATCACGCCGCCGGCCCCCCGTACGATGGGAATCAGGGCCTGAATGTCGTAGGGCTTCAACGACGCTTCCACCACCAGGTCGAGACAACCCATCGCCAGCAGCGCGTAGTTGTAACAATCGCCGCCGAAGCGGGTGAAACGCACCCGTTCATCGACGCGGCCGAACGCCGCGCTCTCCCTGCCCGGCGCAAATATCCGTGTCGTGGTGGCCGCAAGCACGGCGTCTTCCAACGCGGCACAGGGGCGCACCCGCAAGTCGCGTTCCTCGTTGCCGCGGCGGTAGCCCGCGCACTCGCCCGTTCCAAAAAAGGATTCCCCGGCGAACGGTTGATGCAAGACGCCGAGCACCGGCGCCTGGCCATCGAACAGTCCCAGCAGAACGCCCCAATGCAGCATGCCGGCCACGAAGCCGCGGGTGCCGTCGATGGGGTCGATCACCCAGGTCAGGCCGTTGCCTTCCTTGAGCCCGAACTCCTCCCCGAGCAGACCGTGTTGCGGGAAGGCACTCTGCAGGTGTTCGCGAATGACCGTCTCCGCGGCGCGGTCGGCTTCGGTAACCGGGTCGAATCCCCGCCCGAATTCCCCTGCGCCCCGTTTGTTGTCGACTTTCATCCCGGATCGGAAAAACGGCAGCGTCGCGGCCCCCGCCCGCTCCGCCGCTTGCAGCGCTACGGCCAGGCAATCGGCGATCCCCTCCGCGGAGATCTCGATTTTTTCGGAATAAGCCAGCATTGAGCCACGACCAGTTGGTGAATGCCGCATTATCGCTCATACCCGCCCGCGCCGGGCATGCTGCCGCTCATTCACAGCTACCTCGACATCTTCTGCTCGGGCGCGGTCGTCAGGGATCGATCTTTCTGGCGATATCGCCGACTCTGACCGTGCCGGACTCGACTACCCTGGCGCAGATCCCGCGCAGGTTGAGCTGCCTGCCGTGCCGGGAATTCACGAACTTCGTGGCGTCCAGACCGTAACGCGCGGCGAATTTGCGGCATCCGGTGTGCGGGACGGCGGTCACCTCGATCACGGCCTCGCCCAGTTGCAACCGGGTGCCGGGCGGCAGGTTGTCGTCGCCGAGGTCGAGATCGACATAAAGCTGATCGCCCGCCAGCGACCAGCGCTCCCGGCTCCGTGCGACCAGCGCGGTGACCCGGGAGTTCATCACGTTGAGCTGCATGTCGAGGTGCATCGCGGGGTCGGCGCCACCGCCTCTGGCGCCCCAGTTGTCGCCAATGAGACCTGCTTCGCGGTCGAGCCTGCCCTCGTCGAGAACCTCGCGTTCGTTGGTGCGCGGTCTGCGAACGATCATTTCCAGAACTCCGCCGTCCTTGGGCGACGCCTGAACGTGCGCCAGCCCCGTTTCAAGTGCTGCCCGGCTAAGGTGTTTCATTGGACGGCGCCCCGCGCGATGTCGAGTCGATGAATTCAATATGAGCCAAGCCGGTGAACCGATCAACTTCGGCGAGGGCGCAGCACATCCGGACCGTTCGGAACCGGGGTCGGCGCGCTCCCCGATCGCACCGCTTGCCAGGCCAATCCATGCTTCCCGGCGCAATCGCCCGGATGCAAAGCTCGCTTTGCAGGAGGCGATGGGGTATTAGTTGGCGCTTGTTCCCGATCCATCCGGATAACCCATGAGCGAACTTGCCTTTCTGTCCGCGACCGACATCGCCGCCAGGATCCGCGCCCGGGATCTCGGCTGCGAAGAGATCCTGAGCCACTACCTTGACCGGGTCGACCGTCACAACGGCGCGTTGAACGCGCTGGTGGTCGATGTCCGGGAACAGGCCCTGGAGCAGGCCCGGGCCGCCGACCGCGCCGTCGCCGCCGGCGACGACCTGGGTCCGCTGCACGGCGTGCCGATGACGATCAAGGAGTCGTACAACCTGGCCGGCACGCCCACCACCTGGGGCAACCCCGGCTGGAAAGACAACATCGCCGGAGAAGACGCGGAATCCGTCAAGAAGCTGAAACAGGCGGGCGCCGTCATCTTCGGCAAGACCAACGTGCCGCTCATGCTCGCGGACTTCCAGAGCTACAACGAGATCTATGGCGCCACCAACAATCCTTACGACCATACACGGGTACCCGGCGGTTCCTCCGGAGGATCGGCGGCCGCCCTGGCGGCGGGGCTTACCGGCATCGAGACCGGCTCCGACATTGGCGGCTCCATCCGCAATCCGGCCCACTACTGCGGCGTCTTCGGCCACAAGCCCACCTGGAACCTGCTCTGGATCCGCGGGCACGCGCCGCCCGGCGATGTGCGCAGCAAACCCGACATCTCGGTTATCGGGCCGCTTGCACGTTCCGCAAGCGACCTGGAAACGGCGGTCAAGACCATGGCCGGGCCCGACAAGATCATGGCGCGCGGCTACCGGCTGAACCTTCCCGAACTGCACGGACGCACGTTGAAAGACCTTCGGGTGGCCGTATGGGCCGACGACGAATGCGTTCCCGTCAGTGCCGAAGTGCGGGCGCGGGTGGAACAGGTTGCCGCCGCCTTCCGGGACGGCGGGGCAACGGTCGACGAAGCGGCACGACCGGCCTTCGATGCGTCCCATGGCAACGAGGCATACGGGGTGCTGCTGCAGGCCACCATGGCGGCGCGCATGCCCGATGCCGAGTACGAGGCTCTGCGCGAACACGTCGCAACGCTCGACCCGGCCGACGACAGCGACAACGCGCGCGTCTTCCGCGCCCAGGTCGCCTCGTTCAAGATGTGGAAACAGAACGATGAGCGGCGCTCGCACCTGCGCTGGCGGTGGCACGAATTCTTCAAGACGTACGACCTGTTGCTGATGCCAATCATGTCGACTGCCGCGTTCCGGCACGACCACCGGCCCATGGGCGATCGCACGATAACCGTCAACGGCGCCTCGCAGCCGTACTTCGATCAGGTGTTCTGGGCCGGATTGGCCAGCGCGAGCTATCTGCCCTCGACGGTTATTCCCACGGGTTTGAACGGGGAAGGGTTGCCCATCGGCGTGCAGGTCGTGGGGCCGGAGTACGGAGACCTGATTACGATCGGCGCGGCACGGATGATGGAAGCCGCGGGTTTCCGCTTTACGCCGCCGCCTGATTACCTGGACTGAGGCAGGGCCGCTGCCGAACGCGCGTCCCGGCGCGCGCCCGCTGCTACGCAAGTTGCAAGTTCAACCCTAGTGGTCCAACCACCTGGAAATGAGTGGTCAGTGACCGCCGGGGCGTTCCGCGCAAGGCGCGGTCGCGCAGATGTAGCCCGCCTACTTCAAGCGGCTGCAACGCCGCGCGGGGCGTTCCGGCGGTCACCCGAAGGGCGCGCCCACAAGCGCCCATCTGCTTTGTTGTCGGCTCTTGACGTATGCTGGATACGTCCGCGAGCCGACGCCGCGCATCTGGACGCTTGTGGACGCTGACCGCCACTAGGTGGTTGGACCACTAAAGCTTGGCCAATTTCCGTGCCGCCCGTTCATCGAGCAGCCGGTCGGCGGCGTTTGCCGGTGCGATTTCGCGCACACGCTCAAACACCTCGCGGGCCCGATCGCGGTTCCTGCGCTCGTTCAGCATCAATTGGCCCCGGGCATACTCAAAGAGTACGACCTTCGAATTCGGGTCGAGCGCGAGACCCCGCTCGAAGTGTTCCGCGGCGGTCTTCCTGGAGGCACCGAACAACGCGCGGGCCATGAAACCGCCTTCCTTGATGCCTTCCGCGTGCCAGGCGCCCAGGCTGATATGCGCCTCGGCCATGTCCGGATCGATCGCCAGCGCCGCCTCGAACGCATCGCGTATCCGCCCGGCAAAGCCCTGGCGGGCGGCCTTCATGCTGCCGATGGTCTGCGCGTAACGGCCTATCGCGTGACCCCAGCGCAGCGTGCCTTCAGCGTCGGTGGGATCGAGTTGCACCGCCTTCTCTCCCAACGCCATGGCGCGCACGTAGAACGCCTGCTTCGCGTCGTCCCCGGCGATGTAGTAGCCGTGCACCACCAGGGACAGATTGGCCAGCGTCAACGCCTCGGCGGTTCCAAGTGCCTCCGCCATGTCCGCCGCCTCGAGAAAACGGCCCTCATCGTACGCCGCGCGTGCCACGTCGATCGACTGGGCAACGGCGGCGTTCGCCGCCACATTCAGGGCAACCGCCGCCAACGATGCGAAGAGTACGGTTCTGTTCACCAATCCCCTTGAAGCTATGGGACCCATGACGGGCCGCACCCTGCCGCAGGGTTGGAGCAGTGTCAACAAATCCGTAAACGCGGCAGCCGCAAGGCCCGCCAGGCCGGCGCCTCGACGCCCTCGCGACGAAAGTCGGTGAGCGATGCGGGCCAGGCAAAGGCGGATAATGCCTGAACGAGAGGAACGAATCGCGACAACGGGAGACCGTCATCTCGCCGCCGGGCAATTCCCGACAACCTCGATACCCGTCGTGGACACGCTCGACTCAGCGATCGTGGATGCTCCGGCAGTGGCAATGGCATGGAAACATCTGGTAGCTTCGCAACCCGAGTCATGCCCGCTCATTCAACAACGGCCCAGGCCCACCCCAACATTGCGCTCCTGAAGTACTGGGGCAAACAGGACGGGGCGGGCAACTTTCCAGCGGCGCCGTCGCTCTCGATCACGTTGGACACGCTGACAACGACCACCACGGTAGCGGAAGCGCGCGAGGATTCGGTATCGCTGAACGGCAAACCGGCCGCAGACTCGAGAGTCGCCCTCACGCTCGCGGACTGGCGGCGCGATCACGACATCCCGCCGCTTGCGATCGAAACCCGCAACAGTTTCCCCACCGCCGCGGGGCTTGCTTCCTCGGCTTCGGGATTCGCCGCGCTGGCAACGGCCATCGATGCCCATTGCGGACTGGGCCTGTCGAACGGGGAACGGACAGCCCTGGCGCGCCGCGGCTCGGCATCCGCGGCCCGCTCCATGCACGGCGGATTCGTTTCGCTCACCGGGCCGGACTGGCGGGCGGCGTGCCTGATGGCGCCGCACGACTGGCCGCTGACGGTGGTGATCGCCATCACTTCCACCGTTCCAAAAACCGTATCGTCGCGGCAGGGCATGGCGATATCCAAGCGCTCCTCGCCGTATTTCGACGCCTGGATTACTGCATGCACCAGCGACTTTCCACGGGTGCGCGAAGCCGTACTCGGGCGGGATTTCAGCCGGTTGGCCGAGCTGGCGGAGTCGAGCTGCCTGAGGATGCACGCACTCATGATGAGCGGCGATCCCGCGCTCATCTACTGGAACGACTGCACCCTGCGTTGTATCCAGGCGATACGCGAACTGCGCGAAGCCGGCCGCAATGTCTTTTTCACCGTGGATGCGGGTCCGCAGGTGAAAGCCGTCTGCGAGGCGCCCTGCGCCGAGGAAGCCCGGAACATTCTCGCCGCGGAGCCCGGCGTCCGGCAGACGCTGGTGGCGGGCCTGGGCGGCGGCGCCGTCCTGGTTGACGGATGATATCGGCGCAGGCGCCCGGCAAGGTCGTCCTGTGGGGCGAGTATGCCGTTCTCGAAGGCGCGCCCGCGGCGGTGCTGGCGATCAATCGCCATGCCGGATGCTCGGTTGAGCGCAGCGGGCGCTGGCGCTTTTCCGCACGGGGATTCAGGGCGCCACCGGCCGAATTGGAACGCCTGCCGTCCGCACCGCCGGCCGAGGCGGCGGCCATTCTCCCCTGGCATGTACTCAACGTTGTACCGCGGGCACGGCAGGCCCCTGTTTCGCTGACCATGGACACCCAGGCGTTCTTCCGTTCCGGCGTCAAGCTCGGGCTCGGCTCCAGCGCAGCGCTCTGCGTCGCCCTGCAGGCAGCGCTCGCAGCGCTTGCCGGCGCGCTGCCGGACCATGCACAGGCACTGGCTGCCCACCGGGGCGCCCAGGCCGGGCGGGGCAGCGGAGTCGATGTTGCCGCGAGCTTCTTCGGCGGCTGCATCCGCTTTCAGGACGGCGATGCGCAACCCTGTCCGGACCACCTGGCCCATCGCTGCTTCGTCTGGGTCGGCGAGCCGGCGCAAACCGGGCCCAGGCTCGACCGGTTCACCCGGTATCTCGGGAGCGGTGACCGAACCGCCCTCAAGGCTTTGGCGGACTGCTCGGAAACCCTGTTCGACAACCCGACAACCGATGCACTGAACGCCTACGCCAGCGCCTTGAAAACCCTGGACAATGCCGCGGGCCTGGGTGTTTACTCGCCGCCGCATCTAGCCGCCGAACGCCTTGCCAGGGCGGAAGGACTGGTCTACAAGCCCTGCGGAGCCGGCGGCGGAGATGTAGGCGTAGCCATTGCCGAATCCCCCGAACCGCTACCTCGTTTCGCGGCCTCGGCGGAGGCTCGGGGGTTTGCGGTTCTGAACCTGGAGACCGCTGGACATGGCGTCCGCGTCGACCACCGATAACACCGAATCCCGGGAAACGCCGCCCGCAGAACAGCGGTCCGAGGCCGGGTCCCGCATCCCCAATTTCTTCCGCATGTCCATAGCGCAACGCGTCGATGCGCTGCACCGGCGAGGACTGTGGACGACGATGACATGAGCCTGCTCGAGGCGGCCGGTTACAAGTCGCCGAACCTCTCGCCCGGAGGCTGACGCCCAAAGATCCGAAAACCACCAGCCAAGCCTCGCTGTCCGGCCGCCGCGCGCTGAGCATTGAAGCGGTTCCTAAAACTCCGCGCATCTGCCACCATTCGGCCTGTTCACGGTATCGGGGGAACCATGTATCCAGGGAAGTGGGGCATCGAATATCCGCACAAGCCCGCGGCGATCGACGCCGTTAGCGGCGAAACCGTTACCTACGGGGAGCTGAACGAACGCTCCAACCGGCTCGCTCAACTCCTTTGGGCGCGCGGGCTCCGCCGCGGCGGCCATATCGCGATTTTCATGGAGAACAACCTCCGCTTCTTTGAAGTGGTGTGGGCCGCGTTTCGCTCCGGGCTCTACCTCACCACCGTCAACCGTTACCTGACCACCGAAGAAGCGGGCTACATCGTCGACAACTGCGAGGCCCAGGCCCTGATCGCCTCGGGCCACCTGGCCGACGTGGCCGCGGACATACCCCGATACGCGCCGAACTGCCATTCCTGGCTGATGGCCGGCGGCAAGCTGGACGGCTACGAAGCCTACGAGGACGCGATCGCCGACTTCTCCGCGGAGAACCTGGAGGAGGAGCCGGCAGGCACCTTCATGCTCTACAGCTCCGGCACGACCGGGCGGCCCAAGGGAATCGTGCGGCCCCTTCCCGAGCGGATGATTCACGAAGACGCCGGCCCGTTAGTCGCGGTACTGAGAATGCTGTGGGGGTTCGATGAGTCAACCGTCTATCTTTCCCCGGCGCCGCTGTATCACTCCGCGCCCGTGGGCTTCTCCATCTCCATACAGGCCGTGGGGGGCACGGTCGTGGTCATGCCCCGCTTCGATGCGGTCGGGGTCCTGAAGGCCATCGAGGATCACCGGGTCACCCACAGCCAGTGGGTGCCGACCATGTTCAGCCGCATGCTGAAGCTGCCCGATGAGGACCGGCTCGGATTCGACCTCTCGTCGCACAAGGTGGCGATTCATGCCGCCGCACCCTGCCCGCAAGCCGTGAAACGGCAGATGCTGGACTGGTGGGGCCCCATCCTCTACGAGTACTACGCCGGCACGGAGTTCAACGGCATTACCCACGCCACGCCCCAGGACTGGCTGGCCCATCCGGGTACGGTCGGCAAGTCGCTCGTGGGTGTCATCCACATCTGCGACGAAGACGGCTCGGAACTGCCCGCCGGCGAGGCGGGGCTCATCTATTTCGAAATGCCGCGGTTGCCCTTCGAGTACTACAAGGACTCGGCCAAGACCCGCTCGGCCCAGCATCCGCGGCACACGAACTGGACTGCGCTCGGCGATGTGGGATACGTCGACGAGGAGGGCTTTCTCTACCTCACCGACCGCGCGACCTTCATGATCATCAGCGGCGGCGTGAACATCTATCCCCAGGAAATCGAGGATGCGATGATCATGCACGACAAGGTTGTCGACGTCGCCGTGGTCGGCGTACCGGATCAGGAGATGGGCGAGGCCGTCAAGGGCGTGGTGCAACTTGCCGACGGCATCCCGGCAAGCGACGAGGTGGCCGCCGAACTGCTCGCCTACACCCGGGACCGCATCGCCCACTTCAAGTGCCCGAAGAGCATCGACTTCATCGACGAAATGCCGAGGCTGCCGACGGGCAAGCTCTACAAGCGGCTCATCAAGGACAAGTACTGGGGCAAGTCCGGGTCGAGAATCGTTTGAAATCGCAAGGCTGGCGAGTGGAATCGATATACTTGGCCTTGCCGAGCGTTGAAATGGCAAGGTGCCGCGTGGCCGAGCCGACCATGCTGCAAACCCTGGAGAAGATGAGGCGCGATGGCTCCCCCCGATGATTTTGCGATGGAAGGACTGAAGTAACTGCGGCGCGCGGTGGCCCAGGCTTTGGAACGCAAGCGCCGATTGGGGCAATACGCCGTATTCCGGAGAAACGGCCGCGTGGTTTTCGAGGATCCCGACGCGCCCGACAAGCCGGCAAATCCCGAGCCCCGGAGTGGGCCAGACCGGCCGGCAGCATCGCAGTAGAGGCATGAGCTCCGTTGGCCAGCGAGAGACGCGGTCTGCAAAGGTTCAGTAGATCGACAACCCCAATTGCGCGTAGAACAGCGTCCCCTGCCAGGGCACGATGGAGTCGCTGCGGTAGATGCGGCCGCAGCAGACTTCGAAATCGCCACGGTCCGGGTAGTTGTCGAAGACGTTCTCGACGCCCACCTTGAGCGTATAGCGGTTCCGGAACGTGACCGTCGTTTCCAGGTCGACCAGCATTTCCCGGCCGAATGCCTGGATGTCGGCGAGGCTCGCGTCGCTCGCGTTCCTGTACTTCCCGAAATAGCGCGCGCGCAGCAGCAGGTCGAGGAATTTCCAGCCGTGGCTCAATGTGACCACGGCGCGGCTGCCGGGGCTGCCTTTCTCGATGTCGTGCCTGGCCTCCTCGTCCACGAAGCGCCCGAGATCGACTACTTCCGTCCGGTTGAAGTTGAACGCGGCCTGGACGGACGTGGCGCCCAACGACCAGTCAAACGTACCGGCCGCGACCAGGTCGACACCGCTGGTTTCCGTCGCCACATCGTTGGTGAAAAAACGCACCCGGGCGATGTCGTTGGCGCCGGGGACGCCGAGCTCGATGAGTCGGGCGGCCGCATCGGCATCGACGATGAACTGGGACGACATCACGATGCGGTCGTCGAGCCGGATCCGGTAATAGTCGAGCGTGAGCGTCACGCCGGCAAAAGGTTGGGCAGCCAAGCCAAGCGTGAACGAATCGGAGCGCTCCGGATCGAGCGGCCGGGCGCCGAACAGCCCGGCGGCGGCATGGGTGGGCGGAAACACGCCCTCCGCTCTCGGAATGCCGGCGGCATCGATCCGGGTCGAGACCACGCTCGTCGATATCTGGCCCGGCGTCGGGGCCCGGAAACCGGTGCCGACGGAGCCGCGCAGGTTGAGCCGATCGGTGAGCCGGTAGCGTGTGGCGAGTTTCCAGATCGCAACGCTGCCGAAATCGTTGAAGTCCTCGTAGCGCGCGGCTGCGCTCGCCAACCACCGGCCGGTCAGGTCCACTTCGAGATCGACATAGCCGGCATGGCTCTGGCGGGTCCGGTTCGAAGCGAAGGTGGGCGGGTAGCCGGGGAAACCGTTCGAGCCGATGGGCACGGCGTTGTTCAAGGGATCGCCCGGAGTACAGAGCGCGCCGACGGCCTCGAATCCGGGCACGCGGCATTCGATGCCCGTCAAGGCGTCATGCGGATCGGCGTCGACTTCGGCCTGGGTGATCTCGAAGTCGAACGGATCCGCCACGCCGAACGGGCCGATCCGGTAGGACATCGGATCTCCCGCCTCGATCCGGTAGCCCTCCTCGCGGTACTCGAAGCCGAAGGCCACGTTCAGGGGGCTCGCCAGGCCCGCCTCCCAGGGCCAGACAAAGTCCGCATTGACTGCCAGTTCATCGTTGGCCAGCGTTCCCGGTCGAAACCGCGTCGGCGTATCGGGACCGAGCGAGGGATTCAGGGTATTCTCGATGCGATAGCGTATCTCGTCCGAGCCGTAGCCCGCCGAGATATCGAAGGTGAGACCGGACCGGTGACTGCCCCGCACGCCCCCCGCGATCGCGTAATCCGTCACATCGCCGGAGAACTGCGGCGTGAACCCGGCCGGATAGAGGCTCGCCCTGGGATCGTATATGGAGCCGTCGGCCAGGCGCACCGGAAGAAGCTGGCTGACACCCGGACGGCGATAGAAAAAGCCGCCCGCCTGGTCCTTGGCGGCGTAGGTCGCAAAACCATGCAGTTCCACGCCCTCCGACAGGGGCAGGGCGGCATTGACGAGGGCCAGGGCCTGCTCGCGGTCCGGTTGGCCCCAGATCTGCGCAGGGCTGCTGAACCGCCGGTCACCGCCCACCGTCCGGAAGTGGTTTGCATAACGGTTGTCGAGATCGTCGGGAAGCCCATCGCTGCCGAGTGCGGCCTGCAGAATCTCGCCATCGGGAGCATACAGATAGGTCAGCGCATCGGGCCCGTAATAGGTGACGCCATCCACGGTCAAGCGCCCGCGGGTCGCCGCCAGCGGCGTCTGCCCGGATTGGGCGATGGCCAGGTCGTAGGGTTCCGAGCGGCTGGTCGGGGCCGACTCGGAATACTGGCCGCTGACATTGACGAATCCCCCATTGCCCAACGTAAATCCGGCATTGCCCTCGACGGTGACTTCTTCGCCATCGCCTGCGTCGTAGCGGCCGGTGCGCAGGCGCAATTCCGCCCCGGAACTCGCACGCCGCAAGTTGAAATTGATGACCCCGGCAATGGCGTCCGAGCCGTACTGGGCGGCGGCGCCGTCGCGCAGCACTTCCATGGACTCGATGGCAATGGATGGAATACTGCCGACATCCGGCCCGTGCGAACCGAAGCCGCCGATCTGCATCAGCGCGGCGCGATGCCGGCGTTTGCCGTTGATGAGCACCAGCGTGTGGTGCGAGTCCAGGCCGCGCATGTGGGTCGGGCGAATGAAGGTGGCGCCGTCGGAGATCGGCTGCCGCCGCACGGAAAACGAGGGCACAATGGTGTTGAGCACTTCGATCAGGTCGGACGAGTTGACGCTCGCCATCTGTTCCGGCCCGAAGACATCCACCGGCACGGCCGTGTCGACAGCAGCGCGCGCCCGGCGGCGGGTGCCGATGCTGACCACTTCCTCGACGATCCGCGCCTCGGCGGGGGGATCGAGGGGCTGTTCGGAAGCCATCGCCGCCCCAATCGGGATCAACGCGAGCGCCAGCAAGGGAATCGGAGTCATGGGAAGGTCGACGGGCGGAATCACGCCAATCTAAACCAACACCTTGAAATAGCAACAGGCATCCATTGAGCCGCGGAAGTTCCCACCCCGGGGTCCGGGGCGCTGACGCGCAGGGAACTACGCCGGGATCCTGGAAGAGAGTCTGTGTGCGGTGCGGTCATCCGGCACCTTTGAGGTGGTAAGCCCATCGCATAAGAAAGACAAGTCCGGGGCTGGTCGCCCGAACGTTCCGGTGACAGCGCAAACCGCTGGGCAAATGGCCGTCGAACCTGCCGTGCCGACCGGCAGTCAACGCGAACAACGGGTCAGGGCCGTTGAGGTCTGGATCGATCTGACCCCTCGATCGCTTTTGTGCATAATGGACGGCCGCACCGGGGAAAGCATTTTCGCCATGCAAGCGCTGTACAAGGCCATCGCCGACCGTATCGATGCGCTCGCCGATACGCTGCTGCACGTATCGCATGCGATCCACGCCCGCCCGGAACTGGCCTTTAACGAATTCCACGCCTGTAAGTTGCTGACCCGCACGCTCGAGCAGCAGGGCTTGCGGGCGGAAACGGGCGTATTCACCCTGGAGACCGCCTTTGAGGCACAGATCAATCGGGACAGTTGCGGCCCCACCGTTGCCGTGCTCGCGGAATACGATGCCCTTCCCGGCATCGGCCATGCCTGCGGCCACAACCTGATCGCGACCGCGGCCCTCGGCGCCACGCTGGGGCTGCAGGCGGTGCAGGCGCAGCTCCCCGGGCGCGTGCGGCTGCTCGGGACGCCCGCCGAGGAAAAGGGCGGCGGCAAGGAACTGATGGCGCGCGCCGGCGCGTTCGACGGCGTGGACGCGGCGATGATGATCCATCCCGCGGGCGTCAACCTGGCGACAATGCCCTGTATCTGCGTCGCGGAAGTCGAGGTCACCTACCACGGCCGTTCGGCCCATGCCTCTGTTTCGCCGCACAAGGGCATCAACGCCCTCGACGGCCTGCTGCTCGCCTACCAGGCCATATCCAACCTCCGGCAGCACATCCGCCGCGACGAGCGCATTCACGGCATCGTCACCGAGGGTGGAGAAGCACCCAACATCGTACCCGATCGGGCGTCCGGCGATTTCTATGTGCGGGCCGCCGACGAGAAGGCGCTGGCCGCCCTCAAACCGAGGGTGCGAGCCTGCTTCGAAGCGGGCGCCCGGGGCAGCGGCAGCGAAGTCGAAATCAACTGGGCCGACGTCGACTATCTGGACCTGCACACCAACTGGCCGCTGGCCGAGGCATTCCAGGCGCACGGCGAGAGCCTCGGCCGGGAGTTCTCGAAGTGGGAGGAACTGGGCGGCGCCGGCAGTACGGACATGGGTAACGTCAGCCATCGGGTGCCGTCCATCCATCCCATGCTGGCCGCGGCGCCCCGGGACGTCGTCATTCACAACCCCGAGTTCGCCAGGTGGGCGCGCTCGGAGAAAGGCGATGCCGCCGCCATCGACGGCGCCAAGCTGCTGGCCATGACGGCATCGGATTTCCTTGTCGACGGCGATTTGCGCGCCGCCAGCGCTCAGGCATTTCACGTTGCCAAAGGGCTCGCCTGAGTGCGTTGCCCGTACAACGCATTCAGCGACGAGCACGAAGCGTTTCGCGAGGAAGTCAAGGCATTCCTGCACACATCGTTGCCGGATGACCTGCGCGCCGCCGAGCGGCACCGGCCGGGTTTCTTCCTGGACTACGAGTACAACAACCGCTGGCACCGGATTCTGTACGAGAAGGGCTGGGTTGCGCCGGACTGGCCGAAGGAGTACGGCGGCACCGGCTGGGACCTGGCACGGCGCTACATCTGGTCGGTGGAATCGTCCCTGGCCCACGCCCCAAGCCTGTTCCCCACCGGGCTCGGCATGTGCGGACCGGTGCTGATCGGTCACGGCACCGAGGAACAGCAAGCCACCTATCTGCCCCGCATTCTGTCCGGCGAGGATTATTGGTGCCAGGGCTACTCGGAACCCGGCTCCGGGTCCGACCTGGCCTCCCTGAACCTGAAGGCCGAGACCGATGGCGACGACTACCTGCTGAACGGCACCAAGATCTGGACCTCTCACGCCCACTATGCCAACCGCATGTTCTGCCTGGTACGCACCCACGGCACCGGCAAGCCCCAGGAAGGCATCACTTTCCTGCTGTTGGACATGGACACCCCCGGGATCACGGTGGAGCCGATCGTATTCGCTTCGGGCACCCATGAAGTGAACCAGGTGTTCTTCGACCAGGTGCGCGTGCCCAAGGCCAATATCGTCGGCCGGGAGCACCAGGGCTGGACAGTGGCGAAGTACCTGCTCGAGTTCGAGCGCGGCGGCGGTGGCTCGGGCAGCTACGAAGCCGGTCTCAATCGCATTCGCAAGCTTGCCGCAAATCAGGATGCTTCCGGCCGAACGCTGCTCGACAATCCGGCGTTCAAGCGCAAGCTCGATGCGTCCGAAGTGAAGGTAAAGGCGATCCAGTACACGGAACTGCGCATCATGGCGGCGCTTTCGAAGGGAGAAAGCCCGGGCCCGGAATCGTCAATTCTCAAGAACTGCGGCGCCGAAATCGGCCAACGGCTTTCTGAACTGGCCGTGGAAGCGCTGGCCTACTACATCGCGCCGGACCAGCAAAATGCCATCGTTCCGGGGCAGAACCTCGAGCCTGTCGGCCCGCTCGACGGCGTGAACGCCTTTCCGCGCTATTTCAACCAGCGGGCCAGTTCGATCGCCGGCGGCAGCAATGAAGTGCAGAAGAATATCGTCGCCAAGCTGGTGCTCGGGTTATAGGGGGAGGCTAGGCAATCTCGCTCGCGCTGGCGACGATCTTGCCGACGAGCCCGTATTCCAGCGACTCCTCCGCGCTCATCCAGTAATCGCGGTCGGTATCCTCGGCCACCTTCTCGAGCGGCTGGCCGGTGCGGTCGGCGATGATGCGGTTGATGCGCTCCCGGGTCTTGACGATCTCCCGGGCATGGATCTCGATGTCCGATGCATCCCCTCCGAAACCGCCCGCGGGCTGGTGGATCAGAAAGCGGGTGTTCGGCAGGCAGAAGCGGTGTTCCCGCTCCGGCGCCAGGTAGATGTGGGTCGCGATGCTGCCCACCCAGCCCGTGCCCACGACCCGCACCGTGGGCTTGACGTAACCGATCATGTCGAAAATCGTATCGCCCGACTCCACGTGGCCGCCGGGCGAGCCGATGAACATGGTGATTGGGTCGTCGGATTCGAACGACAGGCTCAACAGCCTCTCCGCCGTGCGCTGGGCCACATCCTTGGTGATCTCGCCGAACAGCGTCAGCGTGCGATGCTTGAACAGCGTGCTCTCAAGCATATTGAACTGCTTGGCCGCTTCCATGATGTCCTGCTCACCGTCGAGCCTGGTCATAGCCGCTCCTGTCATCCGTTCGGGTAGTCAATCAGGAATCGACGAGGGCGGATGCGTATCCCCGCACGACCACCAGGCCGTCCTGATTGGTGGTTTCCACCTTGAGGTTGACGACCAACTCGCCGTCTTCCTCGGCTATTTCCTCCACCGTGGCCGTGGAATTCAGCGTATCCCCCGGCCACACCTGGTTGGTAAAACGCACGCCGTATTTCTTCAGCCGGCCATCGCCGACATAGTTGGTCAGCATGCGGCCGGTCATGCCCATGGTGAGCATGCCGTGGGCGAAAACCGTCGGATACCTGGCAATCTCCCTGGTGAAGGGCTCGTCCGTGTGCAACGGGTTATAGTCGCCCGAAGCGCCCGCGTACTGGACGAGTTGCGTGCGCTTGAGGTCCTCGACCAGGCACTCCGAATAGGTGTCGCCCACGTTCAGTTCACTTGCTTTCAATGCCATCGTTCTACTCCTATCGCTCCACCGGCCGTTCGGTACGCACACCCACGCCGCGCGCCGTGATCGCGAGTTCGCCGTTCTGGTCGCGGTACTCGGTGACGGTCTCGGAAAAAAACAGCTTGCCGGCCCGCTTGCTCTCCCTTTCCCAGGTCTTGCCCGGCTTGACGGTGGCGCTGAGTACGTCTCCGGGACCGATGTGCCGGTGGTATTCGAAGTGCTGCTCCGCGTGCAGGACTCCCGCGCCGCCACCGCCGCCTGCGGAGCCCTCCCGCTCGATGCCGGTTGCCTCCTTGCCCGAGCCGTGCCAGGGCTGGCCGACCTTGGGACGCAGGAAGTAGTCCGGGTCGAACTGGGCGCTGGCCTGGGCGAAGGTGGGCGGCGCGATGATGCGTCCAGGCTCCGTGTCCGCCGCGTAGTCCTCGTCGTGGTAGATCGGGTTATCGTCGGCGACGGAGCGGGCGAACATCATGATGTGGCTTGCTTCCACGGGAAACTTCTCGATGGCCATCTTTCCCCCTGTGAGAATCGGTTGACGTCAAAAATCCGAAGTGCGCGAGTATCCAACAGCACCCGCCGCGGATCAACGGCCCTTGAACTCCGGTTTCCTTTTCTCGAGGAAGGCGCTGATGCCCTCGGCCTTGTCATCGGTCTGGACCAGTGCCCCCTGGGCGTACTTTTCCAGCATGAGCGCGCCCGAGAGGCTCGCTTCCATGCCGAAATTCACCATCGCCTTCATGGTCCTTGGAACGAACGGCGCAAAGGGCGAGATGGTCGGCCATGCCGCGCCGCGCGGCACGGTCGATGGTGATCAGGGCCATGGGACCCTGTTCCTCGAACAGTATTTGGGCGAACTCCGTCACGACATTTTCCCGTGCCCTGTGGTCGTAGCCTCTTCTCGCGCGCGGCGGGTCGCATCGTACTGCCAAGCCCGGCATGAATCGTCCGCTCAGCCGGGAATGAACGCGCCGATGCGATCCCCGGCGCCGGCGAGGGACGCGTAGCCTAGGAAAACGGCACTTCGATGTACAGCGCCCGTGTCTTAACGGCATTTGCGCCCGGAAAGAAGAAAGCCGCCGGCCTGGAGAGGAAGCCGGCGGCTGGAGTAGACCAATTAAGGTCTAAGGGGATAGAGATTGCCTCATGGGGAAGCAGCTTCTTGGGCCACTTCACGAGATCAACTATCTCCAAAAGGTGTTACGAGAAAATTTCCGGCCATCGGAAAATTGTGTCATTTTGTAACGTGCGGCTTACCGGGCGCTACGTCCGTTACAAGTGTCCGGCAGCGAATCTTCCCGATACGGTCCAGGGCAAACCCGGTTCTCTTCGCTACCGGAGCGCCGAAACCGGACTGTGGGCGCAGGCAGCGTAGGCCCTCAGATCGCCAGACAGACATCGGTCCCACCGCTCGGATTGGAGCCGATTTCAATGCGCCAGCCGTGCGTCTGGCATAGCTGGTGCACGATGGCGAGACCCAGCCCGCTGCCCCCTGTGGAGGCGCTGCGCGAACTGTCCAGCCGGAAGAAGGGTTGAAACACTGCCTCCCGATGTTCGGGCGGTATGCCGGGGCCGGAATCGAGGACGTGTATCTCCCGCCCATGCACCTGCACCCGAACGTCCTTGCCGTGCTGGCGCGCATTGGTGAGCAGATTGGTCAGCACCCGGCGCAGGGCGCCCGGCGCTACCCGTACGGGTTCCGCTGGACAATCCCGGCATTCCAGGGGCATGGGCGTGCCGTAACTCGCCAGCACCGACTCGACGAACGGTTGCAGGTCGACCTCCTGTTCCGCCTCATGGGCGCCGCTCGAGAGCTTGAGCGCATCGGTAATCAACTCGTCCATCGACTCGAGGTTGTGTTCGAAACGCTCGATCAAACCCGGGTCCACAGCGTCGGGCAAGAGTTCCACGGCGAGCCGCATGCGGGTCAGGGGGGTCTTCAGGTCGTGGGAGATGCCCGCGAGCAGCGTGGTTCGATTCGTCAGAAGCGTCGATATTTCGCGAGCCATGGTGTTGAAATTGCGGGCCAGCACAACCAGTTCCCGCGGCCCTTCCTCGGGCAGTGGATCGAAGTTCAAACCGCCGCGGAACGTCTCTGCCCGCCCGGCGGCCTGCACCAGCGGGCGGGTGATGCGCAACGCGATGAAGAGCGATGTCACGAACACCACCGCCGCACCCGCACCGGCAATGACGATGCCCACATAGGTGGTCCGAATGTCCCGGCGGGTCGGCGAAAAGCCAATCTGCAGTTCATAGCCGGCGATCGGCAAGGTCGCCCAGGTCAATTCCTCCGAGCGCGACATGGCCACCGGCCCGTCGAAACGCTCGCTGAGTTTTTCTTCCACCAGAGCCAGGAACGGAGACTCGCCGTATTCCACCGGAGCGTACTGCTCCGGCACCGCACTGACGATGAGGTCGTGGTTCTCGGCCAGCTCCAGTTCGAAATAGCGCCGCGCTTCGGGAGGAAGCTCGACCCAGGTCTGTGCGGAGAGCACCAATAAAGCGGCCTCGTCGTCGGCAGACCGTTCGGCGATGGGTTGCACGACAAAATACTGCACCGCGGCCACCGCGATCGCGACAATGACCAGCGAACTGACGCCGAGCGTCAGGTTGGTTCTGAACAGCAGCGAATTGGCCCAGAGGTTGCGTAGCCCGAACCCGAAACGATCAGCCCACATGCCTACTTCCGCCGATGAGGACACACGCACATGGGGGAATCGTACTCTACTTGAGCGCAACTCGACCTACTGTCTGACACGCACCCGTTTCGCTTCGCTCCACCGGACACCACGGAACCGGTCCGTAAACGCCCCGTCGCGAAATGCGGCTCTGCGCCGGTTGCTAACCATCCGGGCAGAACATGTAGCCCTTGCCCCAGATGGTCTTGATGTAAACAGGTTCAGCCGGGTCGGGCTCGATCTTGCCGCGAAGCCTGGTCACCCGCACATCGATACTGCGATCGAACGGCGAGCGTTCCGCTCCGGTCAACAGATCCAGTATCCGGTCCCGGTCCAGGACCTTGTTGGGATGCGCCGTCAATACGCAAAGCAGGTCGAATTCCCCGGATGTCAACGGCACCGGCACGTCCTCTCGAGCCAGGCGATAGGCGGCGATATCCAGTTCGAACGGGCCGAAAAGAACCCGGCTCTCAACACCTGCGTCCTGGGACCGGTCGATGCGGCGCAGCACCGCCCGAATGCGGGCCAGAAGCTCTCTTGGATTGAAAGGCTTGCCGAGGTAGTCGTCGGCGCCCACCTCCAGGCCGACGATTCGGTCTACATCCTCGCCCTGCGCGGAGACGATGATGATGGGGATGTCCCGTTCGCCCTTCAAACGCCGGGCTATCGACAGGCCATGCTCTCCCGGCAGCATCAGGTCGAGTACGATGAGGTCAGGCCGCCGTCCGTCGAGATAGGCGTCCATGGCCGTACCGCCATCGACACAGTCGACTTCGAATCCCTGCCTGGAAAGGTATGCCTGGGTGAGTTCCCGAATCTCCGGGTCGTCGTCGACGACCAGGAGCCTCGCGCCTTCGGCTTCCATTGGCGCTTACTTGTCCGGGTCGGCCACCCTGAGAACCGGCGGATCGGGCTCTGCCTCCTCAGGCGTCGCGTCATCCTGACCCGCGCGTTGCTCGAAGCCGACCCCGAATTCCTGAGTGCCCTGCTTCTTGACGGAGCGAACCTCTACGCGCAGCGTCGCCGTCGCTCCATTCGGATGGCGTACGACGGTACCGTAGCGGCGCCTGGCGTTGACCTGCAGAACGCCTTCAGCGGTGCCGTTGCGCTGCATCCGCATCTTCACTTCCGAGAGCAGCGCACGGCGCTGCTGGGCGTCGAGGTCGTCCCAGCGGGCGACGATGGCGGTCAGGTCCTCGTCACTGACCGAGGCATAGCTGACGCGCGCCGGCTGCGCCCGCGGTTCCTCGTTCGCCGAGGCGTAAACCCCCGCCGCCCAGGACGATATCGCGGCCAGAACCAATGCGCGCCAAGCGCGATTCCAGCCCTTCTCAACAACCATTCTATGTGTCGTTTTCAATTCCGTAGAGTAACCGCTCATTCTCCCGCGCGGGTGTTTCCTGCCGATTTCCCCCACGTTTCAAGATGTATCCGTATCCATCCCTCAAGCCGCTTCGAAGAGACCCGCCGCCCCCTGGCCGCCGCCGATGCACATGGTAACAACGCCGTACTTCTGGTTGCGGCGCTTCAGTTCCCGCAGGACCAGCCCGGTCATTCGCGAGCCGGTCATGCCGAACGGGTGGCCGATGCTGATGCTGCCACCGTTGACGTTGTAGATCCCGTTGTCGAGACCCAGCGCATCCCGGCAGTACACGCATTGGGATGCGAATGCCTCGTTCAGTTCCCACAGGCCGATATCGTCCTGCTCCAGCCCGGCGTTCTTCAACAGCCGCGGTACCGCAAACACCGGGCCGATGCCCATTTCGTCCGGCTCGCAGGCGGCGACCGTGAAGCCCCGGTATATGCCCATCGGCTCCAGGCCCAGTTGGCCCGCGCGCTCCGCACTCGTCAGCAACGTCATGGAAGCTCCGTCGGAGAGTTGGGAGGCATTGCCCGCGGTCACGGTACCGTCTTCCTCGAAGACCGGCGGCAGACCCGCCAGGCCTTCCAGCGTCGTGGTGGGACGGTTGCACTCATCCCGTTCCACAACCACATCGACCCGGCTCTGCTCTCCGGTCTGTTTGTCCACCTTGAGCATGGTCGTGCTCATGGGAACGATCTCTTCGCCGACCCAGCCGGCCTGCTGGGCGCCGGCGTAACGCTGCTGACTCTGGAGCGCGTATTCGTCCTGTACCTCGCGGGTCACCTGATAGCGGCGCGCGACGACTTCCGCCGTGTTGCCCATGGCCATGAAGACGTCGGGCTTTTGTTCCAGCAGAATCTTGTTGAGTTCCGCCTTGCCGGAGTCCTGGCGGTTGCGCATCGAGATGGAGTCGACGCCCCCGGCCATCGCGATCTGGGTCTGCCCCGAGGCGATCTGGTTGGCCGCAAAGGCGATCGACTGCAGCCCGGAGGAGCAGAAGCGGTTGATGGTCGAGCCGGCCACCGAGATCGGCAGCCTTGAGAGCACCACGGCAAGCCTGGCCAGGTTGCCGTCCTGCTCGCCGACGTGACTGGCCGCGCCGACCACCACATCTTCCACTTCGTCCGGCGAGACATCCGGATTGCGGTCGAGCAGCGCATCGATGCAGTGCGCCAGCATGTCGTCCGACCGGGTGATATTGAAACTTCCGCGAAACGACTTTGCCAAGCCGGTCCGCACACTGTCGACTACGACCACGTCCCGCATGTATTTTGCCTCTCAAGTGTCCCGGGGAATTCCCCGAAAAAGCCGTGGCCCCAAACAACACAGCCAATCGCGGCATGCTATCAAAAAACTCGGTGGGGGTCTTTCGGAGTCGCGGTGCGGGCTCGTCGGGGCCTGTCTCGACGGGGGACGGGAATCAGAAGTAACATTTCCGGTCCGCGCACCGCTCATGGACAAGGACAACGACCGCGCATGCAAGGCCCGACGTCAAACATCTACTTCTCGCAACGGCTGCGGCTGCACTACGTGGATTGGGGCAATGAGGGCGCACCGCCAATGCTGCTGATTCACGGGGGGCGCGACCACTGCCGCAACTGGGACTGGGTTGCCGAGGCGTTCCGCGACGACTACCACATCATCGCCCCGGACCTGCGCGGCCATGGCGACTCCCAGTGGCTGCTCGGCGGCAGTTACGACCACGTCGACTACGTCTATGACATTGCGCAACTCCTGCACCAGCGCAACCACACGCCGGTGACCGTCATCGGCCATTCCCTCGGCGGTTCGATCTCCCTGCTCTACAGCGGGCTTTACCCGGAAACCGTGACCAGACTCGTCTCCATAGAGGGCATGGGGCCGCCGCCCGAGATTTTCGAACAGCGCGTCAATCAGCCGGTGGAGGATCGCCTGGACGCCTGGGTCAAGGACCTCCGCCAGATCTCCGGGCGCATTCCGAGGCGCTACAAGTCGCTGGAGGATGCCTACGAGCGCATGCAGGCGGAAAACCCGCACCTCACCGAAGCCCAGGCCCGGCACCTGACCATACACGGCAGCATCCAGAACGAGGACGGCACCTTCAGTTGGAAGTTCGACAACTACGTGCGCGCCTTCGCCCCGGTCGGCCTGCCCCGAAAGGAACAGTACGCGCTCTACAGCCGCATAACCTGCCCGACGCTCTTGTTCCGGGGTACCGAGAGCTGGGCCGCCGACCCCGCCACCGACGGCCGGGCAGACTGCTTCCAGGACGTCAGGGTGGCGAATGTCGAAGGCGCCGGACATTGGGTGCACCATGACCAGCTAGACGAATTCGTTTCCGTCACCCGCGCGTTCCTCAACGAGTGATGCGGGAAGATCTGCGTATCCCGCCCCACACTCCAATGCCAGCCCGCATATTTCACCAAGCCGCTTATCCAGATGACGGATTCCATTTGATTTTGCTCACATTGGTTCCACTGTTCGGCTTTCTGTCGTGGTACGAACTGCGCTGGCCACGCCCTCGCTGGTCTTTTGCCCGTGTGCGGGCGGTGAGCGATCGATGAGCGGGCGGGCGCGGCGCCTCCACGACAGCCCCTGGCAGGGCGTTTTGCACCTGGCCGGTGGCGGCGCCGGACTCCTTGCGGAGATGCTGGGCACGGCGGGGGCATCCCGTAGCGTGCTGGACGCGAGCGTTCCCTATTCGGCAGCCAGCCTTGCGGAATTGCTGGGCGGCCGACCGGACCAGGCATGCAGCGGCACAACGGCCCGGGCCCTGGCCATGACCGGCTTTCAGCGCGCGATGCGCCTGGGGGCAACCCGTCCGTTCGGCTTTGCAAGCACCGCGGGCCTGGCCACGGACCGGGCCAGGCGCGGGCGCTGCCGGGCGCACATCGCCGTTCAGACGGCAACGCACGGGTTCCATGCGGAACTCAGCAAGTTCTCCGTCATCGATGACCGCGCCCTGCAGGAACGGGAACTGGTCGAGGCCGCGTGGGGCGTCCTTCTGAACGCCCTTGGCCTGAACGGCGAGCAACGGCCCCAACCGCAGGCGGTCGAAGCGCCGCGGGAATGGCAGGCGCTTATCGAAGGTCGACTGGACCATGTATCGTCCGCCCCTCACGACGGCGGCCTGCTGTTCCCCGGCTCCTTCAACCCGCTCCACGACGGCCACCGCCGCATGCTGGCCATTGCCGAGAAACGGCTGGGGCGACAAGGAGCCTACGAACTCTCCATCGAGAACCCGGACAAACCGCTCCTCGACTATTTCGAAATCCGCGCGCGGCTCGAGCAGTTCGAACAGCCCGTGTGGTTGACCCGACTGCCAACATTCGTGGAAAAAGCCCGGAAGTTTCCCGGCGCCACGTTCGTCGTCGGCACGGACACACTGATGCGCATCGCCGACCCTCGCTATTACGGCGGTCTACAGGAGCGCGATGGGCAACTCACCGAGATGCTCGAGCGGGGCATGCGGTTCCTGGTGTTCGGACGGCTGTTGGACGGCGATTTTCAGGCACTTGGCGATCGGGCTCTGCCCGACCCCTTGATGGATGCCTGCAGCGGCGTGGATGAGGTGGATTTCCGCATGGACCTGTCTTCGACTGAAATCAGAAACTCGCTGTAATTCGTTAGCCGTCGAGCGCGTTCGGTTTCGAATCCGTTCGGTATCGAACGCTTTTGCCATGGACTTCGGTCACCGGCCACTCGGCTCACACCCGGTTAAAGCCCAACGCCTCCGTTCGCACCACCGTCTTCCAGCGGCCCCGTTTGAACCGCATGATCAGCATCGCCCCCTTGACGAGATAGTCCCCCACAAGCGCGGCGTAAACCCAGGCAACGGGCAGTTCCATCCAGGTGAACGCCGCGGCCAGCCCGCAGCGCACGAGAATCAGACCCACGAAAGTGGCCACGAGGGGAAAGCGGGTATCGCCCGCGCCGCGCAGCGCCCCGCCGATCGCGAACTCAATGGCAAGCAGCGGCATCATGGCGCCCATCACGTAGATGAACTGCACGGTGTACTTGACGGTCAGTGGATCGTCGCCGATAAACAGGTTCGCCAACTCTTGAGCGAACACCAGCACCGGCAGTGCCAGCCCGCCCATCGACAGCATCGCATACCCGCCGGCCCGCCAGCCGCTGCGCTCCGCCCCCGGATGATCGCCCGCTCCGAGATGCTGGCCGACCAGCGTCGAGCCGGCGATGGAGAAGCCGAAGCCGACCATGAAGCAGACCATGAGCATGTTGCCGCCCACGTTGTAGGCGGCAAAGGCCTCGGTGCCGTAGAAGTTGCCGATCAGTATCAGGAAAACGAAAAAACCGAACTGAAAGACGATCTGCTCGAAGGCGGCCGGATAACCGATGTGCAGCAATCGCCGCAGGCGTTCCCGCCGCCACCAGCCGCCGCTCACATGGCGAATGCGGAATTTCTGCAGGAGCCAGAGACCGAGCAGCAACGCGCCGCCCACCGTGAACGAAACCCCCGCCGCCGCCGCGGCGCCGGCAACGCCGAGTTCCGGGAACCCGTAGTGGCCGAATACGAATACATACAGCAGGGGGACATTGATCAGATTGACGGCGGAGCCGATCCACAGCGGCGACCAGGCATCTCCCGATGCGCGCAGCGCGGCGCTCAGAATGAAGGTTACGGCGAAGGCCAGATTGAACCAGCTCAACATGCGGATGTTCTCCGCGGCCAGGTCCAGCGTGGCCGGGTCGAGCCCGAACATGCCGGCGACCGGGCGCGCATACAGAACGCCCAGTACCATGACCAGGAGGGAGAAAACGCCGGCCAGAGCCAGCGATGCCATGGTGACGCGGCTGGCCTCGTTGTAGTCGCCGGCGCCCCAGGCCCGGGCGACCAGCGCCGTGGTGCCCGCACTCACCGCCATCAGGATTGCCTGCATCGCGAAGAATACGCGCTGTCCGGCGCCAACGGCGGCCAATGCGCCCGCACCCAGTTCACCCACGAACTTGGTCTGCACCATGGCAACGATGGAGTAGGAGAGGTTGCCGAGTATCGACGGAAAGGCAAGCTGCCAGATGCCCGGGCTGACGAAGGGGCGGGGCTCCGCGCCTGCCTGCACGGGCTGCGCGCTATCCGGGTCCTGCGCGTTGTCTGGATGATCCATGTCGGTGTGCTGCCTCTCGTGGATAGGCTAACATTCCCCGCTTTTCCGCCGAGGACGAACCATGACAGACACCGGCGCCTACGAGGACATCGCAGTCACGATGGACGACTACGTAGCCACCGTGGAGATCCGGCGGCCGCCGCACAACTTCTTCGATCAGAGTCTTATCGGCCAGATCGCCGACGCTTTCGAAGCGCTGGACGAAAACGCCGATTGCCGCGCCATCGTGCTGGCGGCCGACGGCAAGTCGTTCTGCGCCGGCGCCAATTTCGGCTCGGGGCGGGGAGACGGCGGCGGCAGCGGCAATTTTAGCGAGGATGCTTTCGGGAACACCACCGGCAGCCTGTACCGGGAAGCGGTACGGCTCTTTTCGAACAAGACCCCCATTGTCGGCGCCATCCAGGGCGCCGCCATCGGAGGCGGCCTCGGCCTCTCACTGGTGCCCGACTTTCGGGTTGCCGCTCACGAGGCGCGGTTCGGAGCGAACTTCGTCAAACTCGGTATTCACCAGGGCTTCGGCATTTCGGTGACCCTGCCGCGGCTGGTCGGCCAGCAGGCCGCGAACCTGATGCTTTATACCGGGCGGCGCCTGAACGGGGAGCAGGCGCTGGAGATCGGCCTGGTGGACAGCCTCACCGACCGTGACAATCTGCGCGCGGAAGCCTCTCGGCTCGCCCGCGAGATCGCAGAGAATGCGCCACTGGCGGTCGCCTCCGTGCGGGCGACGATGCGACAGGGGCTCGCCGAAGCCGTCGCCGCGGCCACCGAGCGCGAACTCGCCGAACAGAAGTGGCTGCGCGGTACCAGGGATGCGGCGGAAGGAATACGCGCCGTCGCCGAACGCCGGCCGGGAAATTTCATCGGCGCATGAGTTCGCGCGCCCTTGAGAATGGCGATCTCATCGCTAACCCGCATATCTCACCAAGCCGCTTGTTGAGTCACTGAATGTCATTGCGTTTCAATCAGGTACCTTCGCTTTTTGGAGACTCTGCCCGGCACAGACTGCGCTGGCCGAGCCCTCACTGGTCTTTTGCCCGCGTGCGCGCACATGCTCGCTCCACCATAGGCGGGGCTATGCTACCGCTCGCGAGCACGCGCACGGAGCCCTCAGCCGGGGAGCGCGAGGGGCTTGCCTCTCGCATGTGGACCAGAAAATCCTGCGCGATCATCGCGGCCCTTGGTGAGATATGCGGGCTGACGGGGCGGCGCCATGTGTACCTGCCGCGAGCGACAGCACGGCCGGCATACCCTTGCCGCACCGTTGCCACTCGGCGCTGTCGCTGACGCGCCAGACCTCTCCGGTGTCCGTGCCGACCAGCACGCCGCCCGGTACTTCCGGGTCCACCGTCAGCCCGTGGAAGTTGGCGGCACTCGGCGAATGGGCGTCGTCGCACAGCGAACGCCACGACTCGCCGCCGTTCTCGGAACGGAACAGCATGGCCTGCGCGCCATTCTCCTGCCGGTAGTTCGAGAAGGCCGTGGGCGCACTCGCAACGGTCAGTCCGAACGGCGCGCGATGATCGATGCACATCGGCCGGGAGTAGCGCGGCATGACGCCTTTCCACGCGTAGGTCCAGTTGCCGCCGCCATCGTCGGAGCGAAACACCCCGGCATTGCCCTCCAACTGCTCCGCTTCCCCGTCCAGGCGCCCGTACCCGGTGGACGCGTACAGGGTTTCCGGCTGCGCCGGGTGCGCGAACAGCATGTGCAGGTCCGGGTTGTCGCCGGGCAGAACCACCGACCAGGTCTCGCCCGCATCCTCGGACAGGGCGATGCCTCCCACCTCGATGCCGGCCCGGATGCGCGTTCCGGAGACGACCAAAGCCCGTGCCCGCGCCTTGATCGGAGGATCCAGCGGAATGCACCATCCTTCGGCATCCGCCAACCGCGCGAGGCTTGCGATCTCCGTCCAGGTGTCGCCATGGTCTTCGCTCACAAACAGCCCCGTGGGCGCTGTACCGGCGTAGAGCAGACCGCTGCCATTGTCCCGGACCTGCCACACCTCCGTGCCCTCGAGACCCGACGGCGCCCAAGAAAGGCCGCCGTCGTCCGACGCATACAGGCCGTCGTCCGTACCTGCGAAGCAACGCCCGCCGATGCAGACCAGTTCGCGTACGCCGCGGCTCGCCAGTACCTGCTTCGCCGCGCCCTTGGACACCGTATAGACGCCCTTGCCGGTTCCCGCGCAGAATTCCATGCTGCTTCCCCCCTCGATCGATGTTCGCTCAGCTTATAGCACCGCGTCGGACCGGCGTCATGGCCAGGCGCCTGGAGAATACGATGCCTACACCCCGTCGAGCAGTTGGTAGGCTCCGCGGAAGAATACGAGCGGCCCGTGTTCCGCATCGAGAATCCCGAGATCCCTTACCCGGCCAACGGCGATCGTGTGGTCTCCCGCATCGTGCTCTTCGACCAACTCGCAGTCGACGTAGGCGAGCGCCTCCGTGAGAACGGGTGATCCGGTCGTTCCCGGCCGCCAGTCGAGTTGGGCAAATTTGTCGGTGCCGGTCCGCGCGAAAACATCGCTCACCGACCGCTGACTCTCGGCAAGTATGTTGATGCAGAAACTGCCGCTGACCCTGAGCTTTGGCCAACTCCTGCTCGACTTCGCCGGACATAGCGCCACCAGCGGCGGATCGAGAGACAGCGAGGTGAACGACTGCGCCGCAAACCCGGCCGGTTCGCCGTCGAGACTACCGGTGGCGACAACCACTCCGCTCGCAAACTGGCCCAGCGTGGTGCGGAACTGCAGGGCGTCGAACTGACCCATGCGGACCCTTCAGAAATTGGACGCGGCACTATAACGTCACCACTGGAGTTCTGGTAGCAGCCCCCCGACCGACAGGCGCCGTGCCTACCGCCACCGCGCCCGATTCCCTACAATGCCCCGTTCGTCGTCTTGAGAGATTCCCTGCCCGTGAACGAGTTGCAAGCATTCCAGGGCGAGGTACGAGACTGGCTCGCAGTCAACTGCCCGCCTTCGATGCGCACGCCGACTCCGGAAGATGAGGTCGTCTGGGGAGGACGCGGCGAGCGGTTCAAGAATCCGGACTCCAAGATCTGGCTCGACCGCATGGCGGAGCGCGGCTGGACCGCGTCGCGATGGCCGCAAAAGTATGGCGGCGGCGGGCTGTCCTTCGAGGAACACCGGATACTGCAACAGGAACTCGCGCGTATCCGGGCGCGCGTGCCGCTGAACAGTTTCGGTATCTGGATGCTGGGGCCCGCGCTCCTGGAGTTTGCCAACGAACAGCAGAAGCAGGAGCACCTGCCGCCCATCGTCCGCGGTCAGGTCCGCTGGTGCCAGGGTTATTCGGAACCGGGCCACGGCTCGGACCTGGCCGCCCTGCAGACGAGGGCCGAGGACAAGGGCGGCCACTATCTGGTCAACGGCTCCAAGATATGGACCTCCTATGCAAACCACGCCGACTGGATCTTCTGCCTGGTGCGCACCGACCCCGACGTGCCGAAACACCAGGGCATCAGCTTCCTGCTTTTCGACATGGCGAGCGAAGGCGTTTCTACGTCTCCCATCGAACTCATCAGCGGTTCGTCGCCGTTCTGCCAGACCTTCTTCGACGATGTGCGCGTACCGAAGCGCAACCTCGTCGGCGAGGTCAACAAGGGCTGGACCATCGCCAAGCGCCTGTTGCAGCACGAACGCACCATGGTCGCCGGCATCGGCGGCAATTCGGCAATCGGCGTCACGGGCAACAAGCTCGAGGACATCGCCAAACACTATGTCGGGGAAGCCGATGGCCGCATAAGCAACCCGGTCGTTCGCGACAAGATCAGCGGCCACCGGATGAATGACCGAGCCCTTCAGCTCACGTTCGCCCGGGGCGGCGAAGAAGCCAAAGCCGGCAAGGCGAGCGGCCATCTCGCCTCCATGTTCAAGTTCTACGGGACCGAACAGAACAAGCGCAAATACGAACTGATGCTGGAATCCATGGGCGCCGCGGCGGTTGGCTGGGAAGGGCCGGGGTTCAGCGAACGGGAACGCGCGGCGACCCGCCAGTGGCTGCGGTCAAAAGGCAACTCCATCGAAGGCGGGACCAGCGAGGTTCAACTCAACGTCATCGCGAAGCGGGTGCTGGGGCTGCCCGACTAGCCCGCCGGAGTTCATGGCCAGAAGCACTGCCTTCCCGTCCAGCGTGCGCGTTCGCATACCTGAGGAGAGTGGGTGGTGGCGCGGGCCGGCGGCGCAGTCAACGCTCATGCTTGCGCCCATCACCCGGGAAGGCAAAGCCGCCAGTGCGCCGGTGGCACGCGCGCCCACCCACCGGGAAGCCGGTTAAGCGATGTCCACACGCGAAATGGCGGCGCTGGACCTCGGCTCCAACAGCTTCCACCTGATCGTCGCCCACGAAACCAACGGTCATCTCCAGGTCGTCGACCGCATCAAGGAAATGGTTCGCCTCGCGGAAGGCCTCGACGCCGGCAACCGTCTTGGCGAGCCGGTGGCGCAACGCGCCATGGATTGCCTGGAACGGTTCGGCCAACGCCTCAGAGACCTGCATCGGGACAACGTGCGCGTCGTCGGCACCAACACCTTGCGCAAGGCGCGCAACTCGGCTCAATTCATCGACCGGGCCCAAGAGGCGCTCGGACATTTCGTCGAAGTGGTCTCCGGCCGCGAGGAGGCCCGCCTGATCTACCACGGCGTCTCCCATACGCTGGAAGACAGCGACGACCGCCGCCTGGTGGTCGATATCGGCGGCGGCAGCACGGAACTGATTCTCGGGCGCTCCTTTCAACCCGAAATCATGGAGAGCCTGCACATCGGCTGCGTTGGGGTGAGAGACCAGTTCTTCCCGGACGGCCGCCTTTCCAAGGACTCCCTGCAGGCCGCCGTCAATCACTGCAGGCAGGAACTGCAGGCGGTGCGCAACCAGTACCGGGCGGTAGGCTGGGATACTGCGATCGGCGCATCGGGCACCGTTCTGGCCGCCCGGGACGTGCTGACGCAACTGGAGAACAATCCGGCCACCGTCATCTCTTCCAATGGGCTCAAGGCGATCAACGAACGGATGATCCAGGCAGGCCATGTCGACAGCCTGCGGCTCCCCGGTTTGTCCGAGCAACGGCGGGCCGTGTTCCCCGGGGGTATGGCTGTACTTGCCGCCGTTGTCGACGCGCTGCGCCTGGACACGCTGCGAGCCAGCCAAGGCGCGTTGCGCGAAGGCCTGCTCTACGACCTGCTCGGCCGGGCGCAGCACCACGATATCCGCGACAGCACGGTCCGGAACCTCACGGTGCGCTATCACATCGATACCGCCCACGCCAAGCGGGTACGAGACACCGCACTCAGCCTGCTCGCCCAGACCGCTGTCGCCTGGAACCTCACCGAGTCGTCCAACCGGCTGCTGCTGGCCTGGGCAGCCGACCTGCACGAAATCGGCATGGACATCGCCCACACCCATTACCACAGGCATGGCGGCTACCTGCTTGCCCACATGGACATGCCCGGATTTTCCCGGCCGGACCAGGTGCAGTTGGCGAGCCTGGTTCGCAGCCATCGGCGAAAGTTCCCGGTCGAGACCGAACCGATGCTCGCCCGGAAGCACATCCTGCGTCTCGCCGCGCTGCTGCGCGTGGCCGTGATATTGAACCGGAGCCGCAGCAAGAACCCCCTGCCCCACATCGCGGCAACCGCCCGGAACAGCCAGCTCACGCTGACGATCCCTGAGAAGTGGCTGGCGAAGCACCCGCTCACCAGCCTTAACCTGAGGGAAGAGGCCGAGTACTTTTTCGCGTCGCCGATCACATTGAAGATCGAGACGGGGTGAGCAGGCCGTGCGCATCGCCTGCAAGGCCGGGATGTTCCGAACGGCCGGTTGCGGCGGGCTTGGGCATGGCGCCGGGCGATCCCCCGTACACGGCCACCAACTACGCGGCGATCGGCTTCGGGCGGGCCGCACCGGCGACAACGCCGGCATCGCCAGGGAAACCGGCCCCGGGGGTTTCGCCATGCAGCGCGCGGGTCCGCTTCCCGTAGTTCGCAAACCGCTATTGCCGGCCAGGCGGTTTCACCTCAAGATACCGGCTTGAAACCTGCAGCCACAGACGTCTACGCCACCCTTTCTTCCGCCGCGCGCCTGGTTGCGCAAGCGCTCGGCGCGGTGGCGCCGCACCGGATCGGTGTGACGCGCATTCAGAAACTGCTCTCGCAGACGGGGACCACGCTGTCCGGGGTTCGCCTCGACGGGCCACGCATCCGTAAAGGCATTGGCGGCCTCGTTGATGCCGGGATAGCCGCCCGGGACGACAAGGGCGTGCAGGCCACACCGGGCTGGGTGTTGCCGCTTACCCGCGCCGCCCACCGGGAAAGCCGTCTGGCCCGATTGCAACGGGCGTTCATTGCCGGCCGGCGGCAGCCCTGGCTGGACCGTATCGACGAGCAGATGCTGATTCGCGGCTATGTTGTGGCCGGCGACTTCAGCGCTTTGGAGGCGTTGCTCGACGGCACGGTGCCGGCCCCGAATCGATGGGAGTTCCTGGCCAATCCGCCGGCCGCCGACCTGCTGGAGACGCTGCCCCCGCGCTATCGGGAGCCGGCGCTGGCAAGCTGCCTGGAGCATGTCGTCGAGGATGCGGCGGCGCCCGAGCCGGCAATCGATGCCTGCCGTACGCTGAGTACGGATTATTCGGCGCACATCGCCGATGTGGCTTTCGTGCGTGTGCTCGAGGGCCGCTTCGATGCCGCCGAGGCGGTGTTCGAGGAGTTGCCGCCCGGTTCCCGGGAAGGTCCGGCCGCGGTCGCGGGGCTGGCGGCCACGCGCGCCCTGTCGGCATTGCTGCGTGGCGACGATGCCGGTGCTCTGTCGCACATCGAGCAGGCGATCGCCGCGGAAAAAGCCGGAACGCGCAAGCGCATCGTGTTCCCGGATTTCCGCGCCTTCGCGTTGTCGCTGCTGGCGCTGGTACGGCACGGGACGCCGGACTCCATCGATCTGCTCAACCGGCTCATGAGCGCGGCGGAAAGGCTGGCGATCGATCGGCACACCGAAATTTTCCTGGTGATGACCGCGTTTGACGCGCGACAGGGGCACGAGGGATACACGCGCGTCACGAAGCGCCCTTGCCTGAACCTGCTGCTCGACGAATTGGCCCTTGGCTGGCGAGGCGAACCGGCGCGGCGTGCGGCAGCGCCATGGCCGATGTTGCGCAGCTATCGCGATCGCGCGGCAGCGGCCGGTCTGAATTGGGTAGTGGCGGAGTGCGAAGAGGTTCTCAAGCGCTCGCCCCATGCCGGCGCCGCAGACGGCTCGTCAGGCGCCGCCGGCCACACTCGCCTTGGCACCACCTCTCTGGCAGATCTGGTCGCGCCGGTCCCCGCGTGGGAACGCCCGTTGCGAACGCTGGAACAGTTCGCCTATGAAGCGGCTAAAAAGTCCGCGGGGGGAACGGCCAAGGCGGCTGTCAAGCGCCGCCTGGTCTGGGAATTCGACGAGGATTACGACCAAGTCGGCCTGCTCCCGAAGGAACAGCGTCAGAACAAAAGCGGTACGTGGAGCAAGGGCAGGAAGGTGTCGCTGGCACGCCTTGCCCAGGACGCGCCCAGGATGGATTTCCTGCGCGACGAGGACCGCGCCGCCGCGGCGGCCGTCACGGTCCGCCGCGACTGGTACGGCCGCGAGCATCTCAGCGCGGGACCGGCGGCGCTGTTCGCGCTCGCCGGTCATCCCCATGTCTACGACGCCGAGGGCAGGACGTTGGAAATCGTGCGCCGCGAACCCGAGTTGACCATTGACGAAAACGCCGGCCAACTGACGGTCACCGTCGAGCCCCGCGCCGGAGAAGGGCTGGAAGACCTGGAGTACCTGTGGACGATGGTGACCGAGCGCCGTTGTGAGATTACCCGCTTCAGCAGCGCACACCGCCGCCTGCTCGCCGTCGTTCCGCAACAAGGCCTGAAGATGCCCGCGGAAGCCAAGCCGCGCCTTTTGGAAGCCGCTTCATCGCTGGCCTCCGAGTTGCGCGTGCACGGTGGCGTCGACGAAGCCGCGGCCACGGCTCGCCAGGTCGACGCGGACCCGGATCCCTGGGTGCGCCTGGAACCGCTTGCAGCGGGCCTGAACGCCGCACTGGTGGTGGAACCGATCGCCGGGTCGAACATCTGCTTCGAGCCGGGTACCGGCGGCGCCACGGTATTTGCCAACCGCGACGGCGATAGCTTACAGGCACGGCGCGACGTCGATGCCGAGCGCGGCGCGCTGGCGCAACTGCTCGAGCATTGCCCGCTGCTTGCCGGCCGGCCCACGGAACAGCAGCCGCTGTCTTTGCCGGAACCCGCGGGCAGCCTGGAGTTGCTGGAGCAACTGAAGCATGCCGGGGCGCGCTGCAAGTGGCCGCGCGGCGAACCGTTGCGCATCGTTGCGCAAGCATCCGCCGCATCTCTGGCGCTGACCGTCAAGTCGGCCGCGGAGTGGATGCAGGCATCCGGCAAGCTCGCCGTCGACGAGCGGCGCGTACTCGACCTCAAGCGCCTGTTCGCGCTGCTCGCAGCCAATCCCGGATCGCGTTTCCTGGAGCTCGAACCGGGCGAGTTCCTGGCCCTCACGGCGTCTTTCCGGCGTCAACTCGACGATTTCGCGAGCCTCGCGGCGCCGGCCGCGCGCGGCGCCGTGCGCCTGCACCCGCTGGCGGCGCTGGCGCTCGACGATCTGCTCGATGGCGCCGAGCTGGACGCCGACTCCGGCTGGCGCGACCTGCGCGGCCGTCTGCATGCCGCGGAGTCCTTCGAGCCCGAGCTCCCGAGCACGCTGCAGGCGGAGTTGCGCCCCTATCAACTGGCCGGCTTTCGCTGGCTGGCGCGGCTGGCCCGCTGGCGGGCCGGCGCCTGCCTCGCCGACGACATGGGGCTCGGCAAAACCGTGCAGACCCTGGCCCTGCTGGTGGACCTGGCGCCCGAGGGTCCGGCCCTGGTGGTGGCGCCGACCTCCGTGATTGCCAACTGGGTCGACGAAGCGCGGCGCTTCGCACCGACCTTGAATGTCAAGCTGTATACGGGGGCCGGGCCGGCACGGGCCGAACTGCTCGACGATCCGGCGCCCTTCGACCTGTACGTTACGACCTACGGTGTATTGCAGAACGATGTCGAGCAATTGGCCGCCGTCGTCTGGCGCGGTGCGGTACTCGATGAAGCCCAGGCCATCAAGAACCCCGTGACCCGGCGCGCCGGCGCCGCCAGGCAACTGAACGCCGGTTTCCGCCTCGTTACGACCGGTACGCCCATACAGAACAACCTGATGGACCTGCACTCGCTGTTCAGCTTCATCAATCCCGGTCTGCTCGGCACCCGGGAACAGTTTCGCCGTAATTTCGGGTTTCCCGTCGAGCGCGACGGCGACGAAGAGGCCCGCGCCCGGCTGCGGCGGCTGATCGCGCCTTTCGTGCTGCGCCGCCTCAAGACGGAGGTGCTCGACGATCT
The DNA here is from genome assembly GCA_965220425.1 of Candidatus Azophilus sp. Taxonomy (GTDB): domain Bacteria; phylum Pseudomonadota; class Gammaproteobacteria; order Pseudomonadales; family Azotimanducaceae; genus Azophilus. Next base: position 4,817,636 of record OZ244830.1, read on the forward strand.
GCCGGAACGTACCGAGGTCACGCTGCATATCGAGTTGGGGGCGAAAGAGGCCGCGCTCTACGAGCTGTTGCGGCAACGCGCCGTCGAGGAACTCGAGGCCGCCCAACGGGAAGGCCCGGACATCGGCGCCGGCGCGCGCAAGGTCCAGGTGCTCGCCCATCTGACCCGGCTGCGGCTGGCCTGCTGCAATCCCAGGCTGGTGCTCGATGCGGGCGCCGCCACGCCGCCGAGTGCGAAACTCCGTACCTTCGAGTCAACCCTGGGCGAACTGCTCGACGGGCGCCACAAGGTGCTGGTGTTCTCGCAGTTCGTCAGGCACCTGAAGCTTGTGGAGGAATGCCTGCGCGGCAAAGGCATCGCCTACCAGTACCTGGACGGCGCCACGCCGGCCAGGGCGCGGGCCGAGCGCGTCGCCGCCTTCCAGGCCGGTCACGGCGAGGTGTTCCTCATCTCGCTCAAGGCCGGCGGTATCGGCCTGAACCTGACTGCGGCCGACTACGTGATTCACCTGGATCCCTGGTGGAACCCGGCCGTGGAGGATCAGGCGTCCGATCGCGCCCACCGCATCGGACAGACCCGTCCGGTCACGATCTACCGGCTCGTCGCCGAGGGTACGATCGAGGAACAGATCGTCGATCTGCACCGCCACAAACGGGACCTGGCCGAGCAGTTGCTGGAAGGCGCGGACTCGGCGGCGCGGCTGAATGCGGACGAGCTGCTCGAGTTGTTGCGCCAGCCGCTGCGCGCGCCGGCGGCCACTGCCGGCAGGGCGATGCGATCGAAGGATCGGCGGAACGAGCGTAGACCCTGACGAGGCGATGCCTCAGCCCGGCGAGGCAGCGGCCGGCAGGCGCCAACTTGACTCGTTTGACATCCTTTGTCCGCAAAAATGAGGGCTAGTCCGCATGTTTCACCAAGGGCCGCGATGATCGCGCAGGATTTTGCCCGTGTGCGTGTACTCGCGACCGGAATCATAGCCGTAGCTATGGTGGAGGGAGCACGTGCGCGCACACGGGCAAAAGACCAGCGAGGGCGCGGCCAGCGCGGTATGTAACGCTACAGAAAGCCGAAAAACGCAATAAAGGTGAGCGAAATCAAAAGACATTCGTCAACTCGACAAGCGGCTTGGTGAAATATGCGGGCTAGTCTGCCAACTGTGCGAGCAGCGATTCCTGCGCGCTCCGCTGCCTGCCGGGCTGATTCGAAACGGCGGCGTAGGTTCCGTCGCTTTGCAGCGACCAAGCCTGGGCATTGTCCTCCAGGTAGGTGTCGAAGGTTTCCTTGACGATCCGCTTTTTGATGCTCTTGTCTTCGACGGGCAGACAGGTCTCTACCCGGTTGAAGAAGTTGCGCCCCATCCAGTCGGCGCTGGAAATGAAGAGCTTCGGGTCCCCGCCGTTCTCGAAATAGAACACCCGAGTGTGTTCCAGGAACCGGCCGACGATCGACCGCACCTGGATATTGTCGGAGATGCCCTTGACCCCTGGGCGCAGTCCGCAAATGCCGCGCACGATCAGGTCGACCTTGACCCCCGTCTGGCTCGCCCGGTACAGGGCCTGGATCATCTGCGGCTCGATTAGCGAGTTCATCTTGGCCATGATGCGTCCGGTCTTGTTCTTGCCCACGTTCCTGATCTCGCCCTCGATGAGGTCGAGCATGGACTTGTGCAGGGTGAAAGGCGACTGCAGCAGCTTCTTCAGGCGCCCGGCTCGCCCCATTGCGGTAAGTTGCTGAAAAACCTTCTGGACATCCTCGCCGATATCGGGATCGCAGGTGAACAGCCCGTAGTCGGTGTACAGCCGCGCGGTGCGGGTGTGATAGTTACCGGTGCCGAGGTGCGCATAACGTTTGAGCGCCCGGCCTTCCCGGCGGATCACCAGGCACATCTTGGCGTGCGCCTTGTGCCCTACCACCCCGTACACCACCTGGGCGCCCGCCTGTTGCAGGTGGTTGGCCAATTCGATGTTGGCCGCCTCGTCGAACCGGGCCCGGAGTTCGATGACCACCAGGACTTCCTTGCCGTTGTTCGCCGCATCCGTGAGCGCCTCCACCACCACCGACTCGGTGCCGGTGCGGTACAGGGTCTGGCGAATGGACAGCACGCCCGGATCCCGGGCTGCCTGGCGCAGGAACTCGACGAAGGGGGCGAAGGATTCGAAGGGGTGGTGCAACAGAATGTCGTTTCTCGAGATCGCCTCGAACATGTCGTTCGCCGCGCGCACCAGCTTCGGCACGCTCGGCGTAAATCCCGGGTACTTCAGGTCGGGCCGGTCCGCCAGGTCCGGCACGGTTGCCAGGCGCATCAGGTTGACCGGCCCGTTGCAGCGATAGACGTCATCCCGTGAAAGATGGAACTGGGCGATCAGGAAGGCTTCCAGATCGTCCGGGCAGTCCTTGGCGACCTCGAGGCGCACGGCATCGCCGTAGCGACGCGATGACAGCTCCCCCTCCACCGCCCGCAACAGGTCGTCCACTTCCTCCTCATCGACGAAGAGGTCGCTGTTGCGGGTGACGCGGAACTGGTAGACACCAGTCGCCTTCATGCCCAGGAACAGATCGCCCGCGTGGGCATCGATGACGGACGACAGCAGGACGAATTCGTTGGGGCTTGCCGCACAGGATTCCGGCAGCCGGATTACCCTGGGCAGGGAGCGGGGCGCCTGCAATATCGCTTTGCCGCTGTTGCGGCCGAAGGCATCCTTGCCCTGCAGCGTGACGATGAAGGTCAGGCTCTTGTTGATCAATTGGGGGAAGGGGTGCGCCGGGTCCAGACCGATGGGGCTCATCACCGGCGCCAGTTCATGGTTGAAGAAGCGCTTGATCCACTGGCGCTGGTTGTCGTCCCAGTCTTCCATGGCGATGAAGCGGATGCCGTGGGCATCGAGTGCCGGCAACAGGACCTCGTTCAGTACCACGTACTGTTCATCGATGAGTCCCCGCACCGTCTGCGAGATGCGGCGCAACTGCTCGGACGGCGACATGTTGTCGGGCCCCCGGTGTTGTGCGTGGTAGGCTTCCTGCTGCTTCAGCCCGGCAACGCGAATCTCGAAGAACTCATCGAGTACGGAGCTTGAAATGCACAGGAACCGCAACCGTTCCAGCAGCGGTACCGCCCCGTCCTTGGCCTGGGCGAGTACGCGGCGATGGAACTCCAGCATCGACAGTTCCCGATTGATGTAAAGTTCCGGATTGTTGAGCGCATCGTTATCCATGGCGCTGGAACGGTTGACCAAGGGGACCGGCGAGTTTAGCACGCGGTCCGGAACGGCATGACTGCAAGAGACCATATCTACCGGGACCCCCGGAACCAGCTTGTCGATTTCGCTTTCGACCACGCTGTGGCCGCAGTGTTCCCTGACATGATCCGCCGCAGCGTGCCGGCTTACGAGACCGTGGTGCCGCTGACCGGGCTGCTTGCGGCACGCCACCTGGCCGGAGCGAGGCTGGACGATGCCGCAAGCTCCAGGGGTTCTCGAACTGCAGGGAGCCCGGACCCGGACGCACGACCGCACCGCAACCCAACGGCAGCCGTACGCGCCCGCGAGGGCCTGGTTTTCGATCTGGGCTGTTCGCTCGGCGCCACCACGCTGGCCATGCTTCGTCAGCTTGGCGACGGGCCGTGCCGCATCGTCGCGGTGGACAATTCGAAACCCATGCTCGACCGCGCCGCCGGACTGGTGAACGACGGCCGCGTCGAATTGCGCCTGCAGGACATGCGCGCAACGGATGTCAGCGGTGCGGACGTCATCCTGATGAACTATGCGCTGCAGTTCCTTCCGCCCCCCGACCGCCAGGGCCTGATGAACCGGTTCCGGGAGCAGATGACACCCGGCGGGTTGCTGCTGGTTTCCGAGAAGATCCGGTTTACCGGCGCCGGGGATCAGGCGTTCTTCGATGCGGCGCATCTGGCTTTCAAGCGAGCCAACGGCTACAGCGATCTGGAAGTCAGCGGGAAACGCTCCGCCCTGGAGAACGTCATGATCGTGGACAGCGAAGAGACGCATCTCGAGCGTCTGCGGTCCGCCGGATTCGCACCGGTGCGGACCTGGTTCCGCTGCCTGAACTGGGCGTCGTTCATGGCGTGGGCATGATCTGCACCCCGGCCATGACGGCTGCGGGATTCGATTCGCTGTACGCGCAGCTTCCTGACTTTTCGGAACTCGACAGCCTGCTGCAAGGCAACCTGCACGCCCACGGGGATTTCGAGAAGTGGCATCGGGCCGTACTGAATCTGCCGCCGGTAGTCGGAGCGACGGTCGGGCTGGGCGACACCATAACCGTCGACGGTGCGCTGTCGACCACGGACAAGCAGGCACTTCGCAACTCGCTGCAGGTTCTGCACCCCTGGCGCAAGGGGCCCTTTACGCTGTTCGGCGTGCCTATCGACAGCGAATGGCGCTGCGACTTCAAGTGGCAACGCATCGCGCCCCACATCGAGCTTGACGGACTGCGCATTCTCGATGTCGGCTGCGGCAACGGTTACTACGGCTGGCGCATGCTCCGCGCCGGCGCCGATCTCGTCGTCGGCATCGATCCCACGGTTCTGTACGGCATGCAGCACCGGGCCATCAGCCATTGCATCGGTGATGACCGGAACCAGGTACTGCCGCTGGCGTTGGCGGCGCTGCCGGAAGCGTATTCCGCGCAGCGCTTCGACGCGGTATTCAGCATGGGCGTCATCTATCACCGCCGCGACCCTCTGGATCATCTGCTGCGTCTTGCGCGGTGCCTGGTCCCCGGCGGTATCGCGGTCATCGAAAGCCTCGTCGTCACCGGCTCCGAAACACTGGTTCCCGATGGCCACTATGCGCGCATGCGCAATGTCTGGCACGTTCCCGCACAACGCCGGTTGGCCGATTGGATGGCCGCATGCGGATTTCAGGACATTCGCATCGTAGACAGCACCGTCACCACCACTGCCGAACAGCGCTCGACGGAGTGGATGCGTTTCGACTCGCTCGCCGCCGCGCTGGATCCGGCGGACAGCACCCGGACGGTCGAGGGCCACCCCGCGCCGCGGCGCTGCGTACTGATCGCACGCAAGCCCTGACAACCGGAGCGTCGAGCCAGACCACGGGCTTGCATCGAACGAACTACGCGAAAATTCGGTTAGCCGGTTTCCGAATGGGCGCCTTGCACCAAGCGGGCATGCGGCGCGGTCGGCCGGTCTCACATCGCGGTAAGGCCCCCGTCAACGATGAACTCGCAGCCTGTGCTGCAGGAGCTTTCGTCGCTTGCGAGAAAGAGCGCCAGACGCGCCACCTCGCCGGTCTGAGCAAACCAGGGTGGCCCGCCACCCCGCCGCCGTGCAAGGAACCGGGAGCACCAGACTACCGGATACTCGTCAATGATTTCTCCAGCGCTCACCGCGGGGCCCGGTCTCAGGGGCCTGCCAGCGTCACGCCGTCGTCTACGGGGATGAACAGGCACTGCCGCGGTTCGCCGTCAACCGCCCTGCTGGCGTGGCCCTCCCCCTCCAGGTCTTCGGCGAGGACGATGGAACCGGGGCCGCAGCGCCGTACGGCGCCATCGCCCACGGTGATGTCGACAGAGCCCGTCAGGTTTACGACGAACTGCCGGCGTGGCGCATTGTGAAAGTCGAAGTCGTAGTCGCCGTCGACCTCGCGGAACCGTACGCCCGGGCCGCGGAACAACTCCGAGATGCGCCCCATGGCGCCCGTGTCCGCCAGCGCCAGCTCGACGTCCTCGAAGTGCGAGCGTCCATCGTCTCCCGTGTAGATTCGCAACACCTGCATGGCTCATCCTCTCTGCGCCGCCCCGGACGCCAGTGTACCGAGGCGAAAACGCGCGGTGCAATATGCGGGCTGGACTTGGGCGGCTTGCAGCAATTAACCTGCATGACCGCATGTTTGGCCTGTTTCCGTTCACTTTCCGTTTCCGCGGCAGAATCCGGCGGCTGTTCGACATGTACCGTTGTTTCCTGGCACATCCCGGAACAGGGCTGCACCCCACGCAGATCTCGCGTCATACCGGTATCGGCTTCGCCCAGGTCGTGCAGATGCTGAACCGGACACCGGAACTGTTCGTGCGGCTGCCCAAGCGGGAGGGACTGACCCGCTATCGCCTGACCAGCGCCATGTCCGCCCGGCAACCAGAGGAGGTGGAACGGTTCCTCACCGGGCAGGCGCGCCGGGAGAGCCTGATTCTGTATGCCGTGGGCATCATGGTCATGTGCGCGCTGTCGATCGTCGTCATCCTGGTGGGTCCTGCGTTGTGAGCGGCCGGCTCGTCGATATCGCCGTACTGCGGCTCAACCTGTCGCGAGGCGCCCTCGACCTGGGCAAGGGCACGCTATAGCCCCGCGCCCACCTCCGCGGCAATTTCAAAGGAGCGCAGGCGCGCATCGTGATCGTAGATGTGGGCGGACACGATGACCTCGTCGACCCCGGTGCGCTCGATAAAGGCTTTCATTTCCTCTCGTACCGTCTCAGGCGCGCCCACCGCCGAGCAGGCCGTGATCCGGCCGAGCAGATGGCGTTCCGCGGGACCGAGATTCGCCTCGAGATCCGCTACCGGCGGCGGTAAGGGCCCGGGGTTGCCGGTGCGCAACTTCAGGAAGGATTGTTGCGACGAGGTGCGCAGAAAACGGGCCTCCTCGTCCGTGCCGGCGGCAAAGACATTGAAACCCGCCATCGAGTAGGGTTCCGCGAGTTGGGCGGATGGTACGAAGTGTTCGCGATAGGTGGCCAACGCCTGGTCCAGCGCGGCGGGCGCAAAGTGCGAGGCGAATGCATACGGCAAGCCGAGGAGCGCCGCAAGTTGAGCGCCGTACAGACTCGACCCCAGGATCCACAGCGGCACGCTCAAGCCTGCGCCCGGCACCGCTTGAACGTGCCGATCGGGTTCCGGCTCGGCAAAATAGTCCCTCAGTTCCATCACGTCCCGGGGAAAATCGTCGATATTGCCGGTGAGCGTTCGCCGCAAGGCGTGGGCCGTCACCTGATCGGTGCCCGGCGCGCGGCCGATGCCAAGGTCGATGCGTCCAGGGTACAGCGACTCCAGGGTGCCGAACTGCTCGGCGATCACCAACGGCGCGTGGTTGGGCAACATCACGCCTCCCGCGCCCACCCGGATTGCCGACGTCGCCCCCGCGATATGACCGATGACCACGGCCGTCGCGGCGCTGGCGATACCGCGCATATTGTGATGCTCGGCGACCCAGTAGCGAACATAACCCCATTGCTCCGCATGCCGCGCGAGATCGACCGAATTCCTGAATGCGCGCGCGGCATCGCCCCCTTCGACAATGGGCGCGAGGTCGAGGACGGCAAGCTTCACCGCCATGCAATGGCGTCTCCCGTGCCGGGAACAGAGCGCGAACCCTACGCTATCGGGCCCCCGCCGCGCCAGCGGTCAGGCGAAGCGTCTGCTGCCCGCAAGGGCAAACCCGGATAGCGATCGGAACGCGTGCCGGTAATCGCCCGTTTTCACGTTGACCGCCAGGCAAAGCGGTATACTCCGCGCCCCTGCCCGGACGGCCACGCGTATCGCACCATGCTGAGAAAAATTCTCACGCCCATCGCCGTGCTGATCGTTGCGATCGGCATCGGATCCGTGCTGGTGCTCAATCGGCCGGAGGCCAAACAGCAGCCCCGCCGGCCGCCGGTGCTGGTGGTGGACACCCTGACGGCGACCCGCGTTCCCACGACCTTTACGGTAACCACGCAAGGCGAAGTCGCGCCCCGCACCGAAACCACGCTGATCTCCGAGGTGAGCGGCCAGATCGTCGCGGTGGCGCCCTCCTTCGTCAGCGGCGGCTTCTTCAAGGAGGGCGAACTGCTGGTGCGGATCGATCCTCGAATCTACGATGCCCGGCTGAAACGGGCGCAGGCCAATGTCGCCGCGGCGAAAACCCAGGTTGCGACGGAAAACGCCCTGGCCGGTTACGCGCTGGAAGACTGGCATCGCCTGAACGAACTGCGCGACGACGAGGACTGGCGGCGGCAGCATCAAGGCCACGGCCACAACAAGGGCTCTCCGTCCGAACTGGCGCTGCGCAAACCACAACTCGCCGCCGCCATGGCGCAACTGGAGTCCGCGGAGGCGGAACTGGTCGAAGCCCGGGGCGACCTGGAGCGTACCTCCATCCGCGCACCCTACAGCGGCATGATTCGGGAAAAACTGTCTGACATCGGGCAGTACGTCCGAACCGGCGACCCCGTGGCGAAATCCTTCGCCGTGGACTACGCGGAAGTGCGCCTGCCGCTCACCCAGGCGGACCTTCAATTTCTCGACCTGCCCAGGGGCGCCGGGGCGACCCCGGTTCCCGTGACCCTGACCGCCAACATTGCCGGCTTCGATCGGCACTGGACAGGCCAGGTCACCCGCACCGAGGGCGTATTCGACAACCGCACCCGGGTGCTGCACGCCGTGGCCCAGGTCCAGGATCCGTACGGCACCGGGAACGCGCAGGGGGAGCCCCTGCGCATCGGCACTTTCGTGAACGCCGAGATCCAGGGCAAGCACGCGGGCGCTCTCTTCGCGGTGCCCCGCCATGCCCTGTACAAGGGAACGACCGTCTGGCTGGTCGACGAGGACAACCGCTTGCGGGCCGCGGAAATCGGCATCGTGCGGGCCGATACGGATCTTGTTTACGTCGACCGGGGGCTCAAGGAAGGCGACCGCATCTGCATCACGCCGATGGAGCAGCCGCTGCCCGGCCTGCCGGTGCGCACCTCGTGAGGCGGAGTCCCTTAACCCGCATCGCTCACCAACTTCCTGCCGCTGACGCCGAGGCATCGCGTAAGCGCGGCCGTGCGGTCTGTATGCTAGCCCGCGGTCCGCGCGGCCACGCAGGACGGCGCCTCGACGCCCTCGCGACGCAAGTCGGTGAGCGATGCGGGTTAAACCATGGCTGCTGAACCGGGCCGCGGCGGCATCATCGGCTGGTTCGCCCACAACCACGTGGCGGCCAACCTCCTGATGTTCTTCATCATTGGGATGGGCCTCTACGGGGCCTTCAACATCACCGTGGAGACGTTCCCGAAATTCGAGTTCGACACCGTCGAGGTGCGGGTGCCCTACCGGGGCGCGGCGCCGGCGGAGGTGGAAGAAGGGGTGGTCGTCAAGATCGAAGAGGCCATCCAGGATGTCGAGGGCATCAAGCAGGTCTTCGGCTATGCGCTGGAGGGCACCGGGCGGGTCAGCATCGAGGTGCGTGACGGGTCTGACCCCGCCGCCGTGCTCGATGAGGTGAAGCTGGCGATAGACAGCATATCGACCTTTCCCGTGGAAACGGAGCGTCCCATCATCAGCAAGTCCCGCTTTCGCCGCCAAGCGATCACCGTTCAGGTCTCCGGCGACATGGATGAGCGGGACATGAAAAATCTCGCTGAACGCGTCCGCGACGAGATACTGGCTCTGGACGAGGTGAGCTACGCAGAGATCCGCGGCGCCCGGCCTTTCGAGATCTCGGTGCAGATACCGGAAATCACGCTGCGTCAGTACGGCCTCACCCTCGACCGGGTTGCCCTGGCCATCCGCGCCTGGTCGGTGGACCTGCCCGGCGGCAGCATTCGCTCCGATGGCGGCGACATCCGCCTGCGCACCAAGGGCCAGGCCTACACGGGGGAGGAGTTCGAGCAGATCGTGCTGATCTCCCGGGAAGACGGTACCCGGGTCAGGCTGGGCGACATCGCCACGATCGAGGACGGCTTCGCCGAGACCGAATCCTACGCCTTCTTCAACGGCAAACGCAGTTTCGGCGTCGCCGTGATGAGCACCGAGGACGAAAACGAGCTCGACGTCACCGCCGCTGTCCGCGCCTACGTCGAGGAGGCCAGCGCCGCCATGCCACCGGAAGTGACGCTGGAAGCCTGGGGCGATATCAGCCAGCACCTGGACAGCCGCATGAACATGATGTTCAAGAACATGTTCATCGGCGCCATTCTGGTCTTCGCCATCCTCGGGCTGTTCCTGCACCTGAAGTTCGCCTTCTGGGTGATCATCGGCCTTCCGGTCGCCTTCCTCGGCGCCCTGATGATGCTGCCCCAGCCGGGAATCGACATCAGCATCAACGTGATCAGCGTATTCGGCTTCATCCTGGTGCTCGGCATCGTGGTTGACGACGCCATTGTGGTGGCGGAATCCGTCTATGCGGAGACGGAGAATCTGGGTTATTCCACGAACAACATCGTTGCCGGGGCGCGTCGGGTCGCCGTGCCCGCCACCTTCGGCGTGCTGACCACCATCATGGCGTTCCTGCCCATGCTGTTCACCACCGGGCCCCTGGCGTCGATGACCGGGTCGGTCGGATGGGTGGTCGTCCTGTGCCTGGCGTTCTCCCTGGTCGAGTCCAAGCTCATCCTGCCCTCCCACCTGGCCATCATGCGCTCCTCCCATGCCTCCGGCAGCGGCAAGGGGCCCGCCGAGGTGGTCGACCGCTGGCTCAAGGAATTCATCGATCGCCGTTACAAACCGATGCTCGACCTGGCGATCCGGCACCGCTACACGACGCTTGCGGTGTTTCTGGGCTTGCTGATCCTGACCGTCAGCACTGTGGTTGGCGGCAAGGTGCGGTACGTCTTTTTCCCGGAGGTCGAGCAGGACATGCTGGCGGCCAACCTCGAACTCTATGACGGAGCCCCTGAATCCCTGGTTGCCAGTGTGGTCGAACGCATGAACGGCGCGCTGCGCCGCGTCAATGACGAACTCAAGGCCGAGACGGGAACGGACGAGGACATCGTCAAGAACGTGTTCGCCTACATTCGCGACGGACGCTTCGGATTCTTCTTCGTGGAACTGGCGGGCAGCGAGGAACGCGAGGTGACGCCACAGGAGGTGGAGCAACGCTGGCGCAGTGAAGTCGGGGAGATCGCCGGCGCCAAGGAACTGCGCTTCGTCTCCACCATGCACATGGGCGGCGGCCCGCCCATCGCCTTCAATCTGGCGGGACGCAACTACCGGCAACTGGAACAGGCCGCGGCGGATCTGGAACAGCATCTGGCCGGCTTCGACGGCGTATTCGAGATCCAGGTGTCCGCCAACGCCGGGCCGGAAGAGGTACGCCTCGCCATCAAGCCGGAAGCCGAGGCCTCGGGCATCACGCTGCAGGACCTGGGACGCCAGGTACGCACGGCGTTCTACGGCGCCGAGGCGCAGCGCATCCAGCGCGGCGACCAGGAAGTGCGCGTCATGGTGCGCTATCCACGGTCGGAGCGGCAATCTCTGGGCAACCTGGAGAACATGTGGGTACGCACGCCGGACGGCCGAGAATTGCCCTTCGCCGCGGTTGCGGACTACGGCCTGGAACGGGGTTACGATTCCATTCAGCGCGTCGACGGCCGGCGTACCATCCGCCTGACGGCGCGCACCGACCTGCACGTTGTCGAACCCGCCCAGATCGTGCGCGAGGTCAACGACGACTACATGCCTCAGTTGCGCGCCCGGTATCCCGGCATCGACACCGATATTGCCGGGAGCGCTTACGAGGAACAGGTCGGCCTTACGCAGGTTCTGATCGGTTTCGGCATCGCGCTCTTCGGGATCTATGCCCTGATGGCGATTCCGCTGAAGTCCTACATGCAGCCGCTCATCATCATGGGCGTGATTCCGTTCGGGATCGTGGGGGCCGTATTCGGCCACCTGCTGCTCGGGCTCGCGGTCAGCGCCGTATCGATGATGGGTATCATCGCCTTGTCCGGCGTGGTCGTGAACGACAGCCTTATCATGGTCGATTTCGTGAACAAGGCGGTGGCCGAGGGTTCAAACCCGGTGGATGCGGCCATCCAGTCAGGCGCCAGGCGCTTTCGCGCCATCATGCTCACCTCGCTGACCACCTTCTTCGGATTGATACCGATGGTGCTGGAAACCAGCATGCAGGCGCAGATCGTGATACCGATGGCTGTCTCCGTGGCCTTCGGCATCCTGTTCGCGACACTGATTACACTGGTGCTGGTGCCGTCGCTCTATGTCATCGCCCGGGACGTCAGGCGACTGTTCCTGCCGCGCGCCTCCGAAGCCTCGGCCGCCGGATAAGTCCTCAAACGGCCGGCCCCCAGCCCCCATCGTGGATCGGCTCGCCGTTGACGGTGACCAGCAATCGTCCCTCGCTCCGCCAGTAACGCACCTCGACGAAATGGTGCTCTTCCCACTGCAGCTCGACGTTGGTCCAGAGATAATCCGGCTCACGGCCCGACGGCAGGCGCCGTTTGCGCACGACTCCGTCGAGACATAACTCGAGAGCCCCCTCGTCGAGCAGGCGAAGCTCGAAACGCTTGCCCCTGTAGTCGAACCGGTGAACGCCGCTCACCCTGCCCGCCACTCCCTGCGCAATGCGTTCGTGCCGCCGCCAGGCCGCGGGTTCAAGGTCAAAGCCGCGATGCCGCGCAATGATGCAATGCCCGGCGAGCGACGTTCAAGCCGCCTGTTGTTCCACGGGCGGGTTGTCGAACAGGCGGCGCAGGTGCTCCTCGGGCAGCGGTTGGGTCCGCTTGGAAACGGCCCAGGTAAGGGCTACCGAGACGAGCTCGCCCATCGCCGCGCAGGACCAGGGATTGGGCGCTTCGCCATGCAGCCAGGCCGCGGCAACGCGCAGGGCGCCTGGAGCGAACCACTGCGGGTCGATCGCGCCGCCGTGGGTGATGCCGAACACGATGACTCCCCCGAACAGCCCGGCAAAAGCCCCGGCGCGGGTGACGCCCCGCCATACGGCGCCGACCACCAGCGGCCCCGCGAAGGCAGCCATCATGCCGCCGGTGCCGATCCACACGATCAGGGCCACGTTCCTGTCCACCAGCGCCCAGGCCATGGCGGTACAGACCAGCATGACCCCCACGGTGGAGATGCGGCTGATCGCCAACACCCGCCGGTCGACGACGGCTTCATCGAGGTGACGGGCATAACGCGGCACGTAGCTCAGCCGGTACAGGTCGTTGGCGATGATCTGCGAACTCGACACCACGAGCCCGTCCGCGGTGGACATCACAGCGGCAAGAATGCCCACACCGAGCAGCGCCGCCAGCCAGCCCGGAAATAGCTCGATGAACAAGAGCGCCAGCGCGCTATTGCTCGACTCGCCCGGTTGCAGCAGCGCATCGCCCAGAACCGCCCGCGCCAGCAGGCCGCCGAGCCCGAGCATGCCGAGGATGAGTCCGAAGGTGAACGCCAGCCGGATGAACCGGCGCCGCTGGCGCGGACTTTTCAGCGCCCAGACCTTGTTGCCGATATGCGGCAGCATGCCGAGGGGGATGTGCGAGAGCACGATGACGAGGATCGACCACCAGGAGTGATAGAGCACGGATTGGGGGTTGAGCCAGCCGACCAGGTTGGGGTCCTGGGAACGCAGATTGTCGACCATGCCGGAAAAACCGCCCTCGACCCCGAATCCCGTCAGGAACATCAGCACCAGGGCAGCGCCGATGGCGACCATGATGAAGCCCTGTACGCCGTCGGTGAGGATGTCCGCGTGGGCGCCGCCCAGCACCACGTAGGTCATGAGCACCGCCGCCGTGGTGGCCAGGGCCCACTCCGGGGATACGCCCAGCATCAACTCGAACATGACGATGCCGGAGACGAGCTGCCCCGCCAGGTAGAAGAACAACAGCAGCGAGAAGATCGACACCATGGTGCGCACCGTGTCGGACCGGTAGCGGCTGCCCAGGTATTCCGGAATCGAGCGGTTGCCGAAGGTGTGGCCGCTGTTGGCCACGACCTTCAGGCAGATCCAGACGCCCAGATAAACGCCCAGGGGATACAGGAACGCGGACCAGATGGCGGCGAAACCGGCATCGTAGACGATGCCCGGAAACCCGACGAAGGTCGCCCCGCTCGCCGTGGTTGCCGCGAAGGCGAATGCCAGGAATATGGGCCCGTAGGAACTCCGGGCGGTCGCGAAGTCATCGGCATTCCTGACCCTGATGCGCCCCCAGATGCCGAACGCCACCATCAGGCCGATGTAGATCGCCAGGAACAACCACGACCAGCCGATCAGGCCCATGCCTTCCCCTCCTTTCCAGTTGCATTGCCGGTACCGCCGCTCCGGCCGCCCGGCATCATAACGTGCCGTCACCGGCACGGCGCAATATCTCCCGCGCAACACCCGGCGGTCCGCGCGGCCACGCTTGCACGGCGCCTCGACGCCCTCGCGACGAAAGTTGGTGAGCGATGCGGCCTAGCGGGGCCGAGCGCAGTCGCTATCGGCAGCCGGGAATCAGAACAGGGAAAGTTGCGGCCCGTTGTTCCGCGGCGGCACGAACCGGTCTGTCCTGAGCGGCGGCAATTCCGCGTCCGCCAGGCCATGCTTGCCGCAGGCCGCGGCGAAGCGGGCCGCCAGCAGTTCCGCGAAGGGTCCGGTACCGCGCATGCGCCGGCCCCAGGTCGAGTCGTAAGCCTTGCCGCCCCGGGTATCGCGCACGGCGCTCATCACACGCTCGGCACGCAGCGGATAATGCTCGGCGAGCCAGGCTTCGAACAGGTCCTTGACCTCCAGCGGCAAGCGCAGCAGGACATAGCGCACCGCCCGGGCGCCGGCGCCCGCGGCGCGCGCGACGATGGCCTCGAGTTCGTGATCGTTGATGAACGGGATCATGGGCGCCGCCATGGCGCCGACCGGCACGCCGGCGGCGTTCAGGCGCTCAATGGCTCCCAGGCGCGCGGCGGGGCCGGCCGTGCGCGGCTCCAGCTTCACCTTCAGTTCGTTGGATAGCGTCGTCACGCTCACCATCACGTTCACCAGGTTCAGCCGGGCGAGTTCCACCAGTACGTCCGTGTCGCGCAGTATCAGTTTGCTCTTGGTGACGATGCTCACCGGGTGCCTGTGCTCCAGCGCCACCTCCAGGACGGTGCGGGTGATGCGGAGCCGTTTCTCCACCGGTTGATAGGGGTCCGTATTGGTACCCATGGCTATCGTCCGGCACCGATAGGAAGGGCGCCCGAGTTCTTCGACCAACCGCTCGCGCACACCGGTCTTGTAGAAGATGCGGGTTTCGAAATCGAGCCCCGGCGACAGGTCGAGGTAAGCGTGGGTGGGCCGGGCAAAGCAGTAGATACAGCCGTGCTCGCAGCCCTTGTAGGCATTGATCGAGCGGTCGAAGGGTACGTCCGGGGACTGATTGCGGGTGATCAGGCGCACCGTCCGGTCGGGCAGAAACTCCGTGGCGGGATTGGATACCGGATCTTCTTCGAGGTCCCAGCCGTCATCCACCGCCACCGTATTCGACGGCAGATAACGGCTCTCGGGATTGATGGTCGCTCCGCGCCCCTTGTGTACCGTGCCCCTCGCCATTGCCGGATGCTCCGCCTGGAAATGGAAGAGTAACTGTATCCATATAAGGGATATCCGATTAGCTCCACCACCCACTATATGTTGTGTTGCCGCTGGCGTGCGATTTGGGCGTAAGTGACCGGCTCGGCAAGCATTGCCTGCTCAAGCATTCGGTAGAACAGCAAACCGCGAGAGCGAGACGTTCTGCGGTTGAAGCGAAAGGTGAATTCGTCGAGATAGTAATCGAGCTGCTTGGGTTGCACCGCGCCCTGGTGGGTGCCGAGGAGCCAGCGCTTGAGTAACGCAACAACCCGATGCACGCCAGGCATGGTTACGTGGGCCGGATCCTCGGCGCCGAGCATGACCTCCCTCTCTCGTTGATAGCCGTGTTGTTCCAGGTTGCGGTACGCCTCGGAACCGTCAGTACGCACCACTGAACCGGGTTCCACGGCATCGAGCACGAACGGCAGTACGGACTTCTCGGACTTGTCCAGAACACGCTGTAATCGGATACGGCCAAAGCCCTTTGACTCCTTGATTTCGACGGCGACCATGACAATCGAGCGTTGCGCCTTGCGTTTGGCCATCAGCATTTGTTTTTTCTTGGTATCCCGAATGTTTTTCGGTGGCGAGCGACCAACGATGGACTCATCGACTTCAACCAGGCCATGGAGGCGCTCACGACCGGGGCGAATCATCGCGCGTCGCAGCCGATGCAACATGGCCCAGGCGGTCTGGTAGCTGCCCAGGCCCAGCACCCGCTGCAGGCCGAGTGCGCTCACACCTTGTTTCTGGTTGACGACGTACCACACCGCCGCCAGCCAGCTTCGCAGCGGCGTACGCGTTTTCTCGAAGATCGTGCCCGCGGTTACCGTGCTTTGGTGCCGACAGTGTCGGCAGATCCAACGCCCGCGGCTCCCCTGAAACGCAGCGCCGGCTTCTCCGCAACCGGGACAGTCGAAGCCCTGCTTCCAACGAATGCCCTCCAGATAACGTCGGCAAGCATCGTCGTCAGGAAACCAATCGAGAAATTGATCCCAGGTCCGTGGATAATCACGGCCTGCAACGGGCATCTTGATCGTATCCGGCACCACTACATCTTGTATGATGTGGAGCTAAATGGATACCCCTTATCCATATACAGTATCAAGACCGGCAACCCGCTTAGCCCGCATATCTCACCAAGGGCCGCGATGATCGCGCAGGATTTTGCCCGCGTGCGCGTGCTCGCGAGCTTAAAGCATAGCCCCGCCTATGGTGGAGCGAGCATGTGCGCGCACGCGGGCAAAAGACCAGCGAGGGCGCGGCCAGCGCAGTCTGTGCCGGGCAGAATCTCCAAAAAAGCGAAGGTACCTGATTGAAACGCAATGACATTCAGTGACTCAACAAGCGGCTTGGTGAGATATGCGGGTTAGGGCCGCCGGGGTCAGACCGGGCCGGCGTTGCTGTTAGACTGGAAAAAACAGGAGGGACACCAACCATGATCGTAGTCAACGCGCGTATCCAGTCGACAGCCGGCAACATCGAGGCCATGCGCGATGCCATCGTCGCCATGCAGACGGCTTCGCTCGCGGAGAAGGGCTGCGAGGATTACAACTTCAGCGTCGAAATCAGCGACCCAACCGCCATGCGCATCACCGAGCGCTGGACCGGCATGGAGGCCCTGGCCGCGCACTTTCAGACCCCGCACATGGCCGCGTTCCAGGCCGCCATGGGCGCCGATCTTCCCGCGGGCGTCGAGGCGCACTTCTTTGAGGCCACCGAAATCGACATGCCGCGATGATCACGCTCTGGGGAGGCGCCACCCCCCGCACATTGCGCCCGCACTGGATGCTCCACGAACTCGATGTGCCCTACGAGGCGAAGCTCGTGGCGCCGCGTAGCCCCGAAACCCGGACCAGCGAGTTCCGGGCATTGAACGTCAAGGGCAAGATCCCCGTGCTGATCGACGGCGACCTGGTACTGACGGAAAGCGCCGCCATCATTACCTACCTGGCCGACCGATACGGCCCCGATACCGGCCTGGTGCCCGCCCCGTACACGACGGAACGCGCACGCTACAACGAATGGCTCGCCTACGTGCAGATGGAACTCGATGCGCACACTCTCTACGTTCTGCGCAAGCACCGGGACCTGGCTAACCTGTATGGCGAGGCCCCGGCCGCGATAACGACCGCCATCGAGGGCTTCGGCAAGCTGCTCGGCTTCGCCGAACAACGTCTCGCCGCTCACGACTACCTGGTGGGCGAGAAATTCACCGGCGCGGACCTGATGCTGGTCACCTGCCTGACCTGGGCGCGCGCCTACGGTGTCGATGTACCCTCATCGCTCGCCGATTTCACAGACCGGGTGACGCTGCGCGAGGCATTCAGGGAAGCCAACAAGCTGAACGCCTCCGTTTCTCCCGGTTGACGGCGGGTGCGTGGAGCGGGGCGGCCTTCGGGTTACCCCACCAACCAGTCGATGATGCGGTCGTTTTCTTCCCAGGGATAGGTGTGCGACAGGTCCTCGATCTCACGGTATTCCACATTCGCGCCGGCCGCCAACAGTGCGTCCCGGGCGGTCTGCGCCACTTCTATGGGAAACATCCAGTCCAGGGCGCCGTGAATCAGGTAGACCGGCAATCCACTCAACCGGCTCCGGCTCGCCATTTCCAGCAGCAGGGGATGGAAGGAGGCGGAACAGGGCGCGACGTGCGTGAACGGCGCATCGTCGCGTAATCCGGATAGATAGCTGAAGGTCCCGCCGTCGGATATGCCGGTGAGCAGCACGCGTTCTTCGTCGACGTTCCACTGGGATTTCACATAATCGACCATCTCATCCAGGTTCGGACTGTCTATGTCCGGCCCCATCAACGACCAGGTCGCCGCCCGCGAGGACGGGCTCACCAGTAGCGCGCCCCGGGTACGGGCATCGCGCAACCAGGTCCACAGATAGGCGCGGCCATGGCCGCTGCCGCCGTGCAGGGCAACCACCAGGGGACAAGGCTCGCCGCGGTAATACTCCGGTACATAGACGGAGAATCCGCCCCGTTGATCGGTGCGGTTGCCGGAATGAGCGATGCCCACCTCCTCGCGGCCCGGGTCGGCATCCGCCAGCCTCGCGGCAAGCGCTGCATCGTCGCGATAGTCCGGGTGAACGAAATAACGGCTGACCGCCGGCAGCATGGCGGAGACCGGGTACAGCGCTTCCGTCGCGTGGCTCAACTTGCCGAGCGCCCGCCAGGCGCCCATCGCCGGGTTGTTGAGTTCAGGAGCGCCACTCAGGCCATCGAGTGCCTGTATGGCATGACTCGCGGCTTCGCGGCAATAGCCCGCGAAGCGTTGCAGGCGGTCCGGCCAATCTACGGACTCGAACGCTGTCAGCCCATCGGCAAGGGGTTGCCGGCATCCCGCGGCCGACGCGGCGAGCGCGGCGATATTCACCGGATGCAGGTGACGCTTGGCGTATTCCAGTGCCTCCAGCGCCGTCAGCAACGGCGGCGCCAGGGCGGTGGTTGCGTCGAGCAGACGCTCGGTTTCCTCGCTCATCCGGGCAATATACCCCGAACGTCGAGGCAACCGCCTCGCTCATCTAGTGGTCGAACCACCTAGAAATGAGTGGTCAGCGCGTCCACAAGCGTCCAGATGCGCGGCGTCGGCTCGCGGACGTATCCGGCATACGTCAAGAGCCGACAACGGAGCCCTCAGCCCGGGAGCGCGAGGGGGTACCCCTCGCACACAGACAGATGGGCGCTTGTGGGCGCGCCCTGCGGGTGGCCGCCGGAACGCCCCGCGCGGCGTTGCGACCGCTTGAAGTAGGTCGCCTACGTCTGCGCGACCGCGCCTTGCGCGGAACGTTCCGGCGGCCACTGACCACTCATTTCCAGGTGGTTCGACCACTAGTATGACTCCCATGGATTGGATTCTGTTATCGAACGAGCCTTGATGGCGCCGGCAGGAGAGCCCCGCAAGCTCGCTCTCATCCCTGGAACGAAACTGGTTCCTTCGGCGTCAGCACCCCGGCCCTCCGGGGGTGGGAACGCGTATGGAAGACCGCCGGCGCCGTACGGCAACGCCTTCAGGTTCGGGAATCCTGAGCGAAAGACGCTGGCAATGGAAACGCTCTGACCGGAGCGCTCCCGCGCAGATGCGTCGGTAGAGGCCGGTTACTCGTCGCCCATGGCCCCGAATATGTGCAACAGCGACATGAACAGGTTGTAGAACGAGACGTACAGAGTCACGGTGGCGCGGATGTAGTTGGTCTCACCGCCGTGGACGATGGCGCTCGTCTGCCACAGGATGGCCGCACTGGCAAACAGCACGAAGCCGCAGGAGATGGCGACGGAGAAGGCCGACAGGTCGAAGAACAAGCTGAGCACGACCGCGCCCATCAACACGAAGAAGCCCACCACCAGGAACCCGGAGAGGAAGCTGAAATCCCTGCGGGTGATCACGGCGTAGGCGGAGAGGCCGACGAAAGCCGCGGCGGTGGTGCCCAGCGCCGAGGCGACCAGGTTTGGCCCGTTTGCCAGACTCAGGTAGGCATTCAGAATGGGGCCTGCGGTGAAGCCCAGGAAGCCCGTGAACAGGAATGCGAAAACGATCCCCAACGCGCTGTCGGCGGTCTTGTGTACGGCGTAGAGCAGCCCGAAGAAGCCGATAATCGTGATCAGGAAACCAGGATAGGGCGCGTTCATCGCGATCGAGGCCACCGCGGTCGCGGCGCTGAACGCCAGGGTCATGCCCAGCAGCAGATAGGTGTTGCGCAGGATGTTATTGACCTGGACGGCGGTGGGAGTGCGGGTGCGAGCGGAAATCAGGTTCGGTTGCGCCACTTCGGTGCCTCTAAAGTCGATGTCTCCCTGGTTATATAGGGAATCCCCGCCGCTATTTCAAGTGACGATTTCGACAGGGTCCGCAACAAGCGCATGTGAGCCGCCCAATTCGACCGCGACCCGGTTTGTCGGGCAGGCAATCCAGCTTGCCGGCGTTATCGAGTGCATGAGAATACCGCTACGAAACCGGTGCTCACAGCGCGCTGACCGACACGCTGCCTCCAGCCCCCGTTTCCAGGCGGGGCGCAACCGGCAAGCTGTCGTCAGTCGTCGATCCGCAGCAGGCTGTGCACGCATTCCCGCGCACCGATCGCTCCGTCGAGCAGTGCAAGTACCCGGGTCACGAACGGCGCGGCAAGCCCGTCGGCGTCCGCGCGCGCCGCAAACATGCGAGTGGCCCGTACGCCTTCAGACACCATGACCGTACTCCCGAGGGCTTCGTCAAGGCGCTGCCCGGAACCGAGCAGTTCACCCGTTCGCCGGTTGCGGCCGTACGGCGAGGTGGCCGTTACGAACAGATCTCCGACACCCGCCGGGCTGAGCGCCGTATCCGGCTGTGCTCCCATGGCCGAAAGCAATCGGCAAGCTTCCCGGAAACCCGCGGTAAAAACGGCCGCCTTGAGGTTGTCTCCCCCAAGTCCGTCCTTGCCACCCAGCCCATCGCAAACTCCACAGGCCAGGGCAATGACGTTCTTGAACGCACCCCAGAGTTCGACACCGAGCGGATCGTTCGCATAGCGGAGTTCCAGGGTGTCGGTGGAGAGGCGCTCGGCCAGCGTCTGCGCGACGGCCAGTTCCTCCGAGGCGACCAGCGCCGTGGTCAGCACGCCCGAGGCGACTTCCCGCGCGATCGTCGGCCCCGTCATCACCGCCAGGGGATTGGCGCATCCCGCTGTAGTGAGCTTCTCCATGATCGCTTCCGACACCAGCCGCTCTCCGGGCGCCAGCCCCTTGGCGAGATCCAGCAGCACCTGCCCCTCCGCCAGTATCGGTACGATGTCGTCGACGACCTCGAGAATCACATGGGAAGGCAGCGCCAGGACCACGGCTTCCGCTGCGTCGAGCGCGGCATTCAGGTCCATGGTCACCTCGGCGCCGGGAAGTTCCACATCCGGGAGGTACTTCGCGTTCACGCCCGTGTCGCGGATGCTGGTGTATACCTCCTCTTCCACGGTCCACCCGTATACCCGGTTTCCGTGCAACGACCAGATGCGCGCGAGCGCCGTCCCGAAGTTACCGAGACCCAGAACGGCTATGGAGATCATGAGCGGCCACCGCCTCCGAGGGAGCCTGGAGGCTCAGCCGCGCGGGCCCACTCGCCAGAACCAGACGGAGGTGGGTATCCTCCCACTACTCCGATACTTGGCCGCGTAGGCGCCGAGCGCGTCGGCGATCGTGAGCGGATCCTCAACGCGTGTCAGCCTGGCTTCGTAGAGATGCTCGCCGATTTTCAGAACGACGTTCGGGTCGTCTGTCGCCCAGGCGGCCCAGTTCTTGGTTTCCGGCCGATAGGCCGCCACATACAGATCGCCCTCGTGGGAACCGCAGATGATGGTGACCGAATGGGGGAGGAAATAGGGCGCCGCAACCTGGATGGCGATCTCGAGGTGCTCGCCGGTAAAGCTCCAGTCATCGGGATATGGCTGCAACTCGCCGCGCAACCAGAGGCCCGGCCGCCGGTCCTCTGGCTCGCAGGCGCCGAGCATCAGCAACACGCCCAATGCCAACATGAGTCTTGACAGGGTGATTCTCAACGAAATGATCCTGTTGGACCGTGCTGCCGTGCATCGGCGCCGCCGGTTACCGGTGCAGACGCCACCATTCAGCAGGCGGCCGGCGATGACGATTCGAGCCCGGCCTGCAGCACGGATGCGGCCGCGGGTACGCCGGAGAACGGCAGCGACGCGTGCTCGGTCGGCTGCGAGGGCGGCGGCTTGGGCTTGGGCAGTTCGCGGCTGGTATCGGGACCGAGCACGTACAGCGCGGTCAAGGCGATCAGCATCCAGACAAGCAGGGCTAGGGCCAGTTTCATCTAACGGTTCTCCATGGTTCTGGCGTGGCCGGGGCAGAAGCGCGCGTATTCTAACCGCGACCGTGGCGCCGAAGCCACGCCGGATTGTTCACACCAGGTTGACGCGCATTCCGCAGAGATGAACCTGGCTCTCGCCGGTGCGGATGCCCCGCGCCTCCGCCGCCGCCAGCACCGCTTGCGTGTCCGCACAGGTGACATCGATGCCGCCCAGCCCTTCCGGGCGCCCGTCCGTGCAGGGCACGAAACGCACGTTGGCATTGGCCAGGGAAAGTACCGGATCGCCATCGCCGGCCAGCGGGATCTCTGCGATCTCCGACCAGCGCGCCGCAATCCCGGCGGGGTCGTCGCATTGCACCTCCGCCGCGGCAATGCCGGTGACCCGGTCCAGCCGCCGATACTCGCGCCAACTCGGCCCAGCCGGCGCCCAGGGGCCATCAGGATCGTGGGCGCGAGGGCCAAGCTGCTCGTCGATCTCGAAGAACGAGCCGCCGGTGTCGCGCGGGTGCATCTGCATGTTGCGGAACTCCGAGGTCTCGAACCGGCCGACGATGCGGATACCGAGGGCCTCCACCCGCGCCCGGCGCGTTTCGTGATCGTCGCACTGCGTGATGACCATGTAGCCGCCGTCACCGCCACGCCGGTCCAGATAGCGTCCGCCCGCCGTATTCTCCCGGACGGGCGCCACCACTTCCAGAAGCTGGTTGCCGATCGGCAAGAGCGCGTTCTCCAATCCGAATTGCGCTACTCCCGGATCCCGATGCGCAACCGCGATGCCCAGCACGTCCCCCAGTTCCTCCTCGACCGGTTTGAGTTTCTCTGCCACCAGCGCAATCTGCCGTAAACGCAACCACATCCGACCAACTCCTCAATTCGTTTGGCGCTGATTCATTGTGCCAGATTTCGCGAAACCCTCGCACGCATTCCCAGCCGGACACGGCAGTGCCATGGCGATCGGGCACGACGCCGCAAAGACGACCGCTTGACTAACCCGCATATCTCACCAAGGGCCGCGATGATCGCGCAGGATTTTGCCCGCGTGCGCGTGCTCGCGAGCGGAAGCATAGCCCCGTCTATGGTGGAGCGAGCACGTGCGCGCACGCGGGCAAAAGACCAGCGAGGGCGCGGCCAGCGCAGTCTGTGCCGGGCAGAACCTCCAAAAAGCGAAGGTACCTGATTGAAACGCAATGACATTCAGTGACTCAACAAGCGGCTTGGTGAGATATGCGGGATAGGCCGGCGATCTGTCGCGCAATCGCTGCAATGAACACTCGCCCCTGCCTGATCGGCGACATCGGCGGTACGAATGCCCGCTTCGCGCCGGCGCCACTTTGCCGATGCAGGACGGCGTCTCGACGCCCTCGCGACGAAAGCTGGGGTAAGCGATGCGGGCTAGCGCAGCCAGTTCAGCGTATCGTCCAGCGCCAGTTCCAGCTTGTCGAACAGCTCGCCAACCTGGTCTTCGGTAATCACGAGGGGCGGACAGATCGCCATCGTATCGACGAGGTTGCGCAGGATCAGCCCGCGCGCCTCGCACCGCTCGTTGCAATAGGGTCCCACGCCCGTGGACGGGTGGAAGGGCGTTCGCGCATCTTTGTCGGCCATGAGCTCCGCCGCTCCGAGCAAACCGGCGCCGCGCACGTTGCCGACCAGCGGATGCTCTTCAAGGCCCTGCAGCCGCTCCTGGAATACCGCGCCGACGCGCGCGGCCTGCGAGAAGATGTCCCGCTCTTCCATGAGTTCGAGGTTGCGCAAGGCTACCGCGGCGCAAACCGGGTGGCCGGTGTAGGTAAAACCGTGTCCGAAGAAGCCTGCCTCGGTGCTCGCTGCAATGAACGGCTCGTACATGAACTCCGGAATGAGCACGGCGGAAATCGGCTGGTACGCCGAACTCAACGCCTTGGCCACGCTCATCGTCGTCGGGTTTATTCCCATGGTCTGGGCGCCGAATGGGTTGCCGGTGCGGCCGAACCCGCAGATGACCTCGTCGTCGATGAACAGAATTCCGTACCTGGCGAGCACCGCCTGGACTTTCTCGTAGTATCCGGCCGGCGGCACGATCACGCCGCCCGCGCCCAGGATGGGTTCGGCGATGAAGGCCGCGACGGTGTCCGGGCCTTCCCGGACGATCAGATCCTCCAGGTTACCGACGATCCGCTCGCAGAAATCGCTCTCGCTTTCCGCGCCTTCGGCATCCCGGTAATAGTGGGGACGGTTGGTGTGCAGGACTTGCGGGATGGGCAGGTCGAAGTTGGCGTGAAACGGCGGCAGACCGGTCAGCGAGCCGGACGCGACGGTCACGCCGTGATAACCGCCGAGCCGCGAGACGATCTTCTTCTTCTCCGGCTTGCCGATGGCGTTGTGGTAGTACCACATGAGCTTGACCTGGGTATCGTTGGCATCGCTGCCGGACAGCCCGAAGAACACCCGTCCTGCATCGAGCGGCGCCATCGCCTTGAGTTTCTCGGCGAGCAGAATGCTCGGCTCGTTGCTCTTGCTGGCGAAAAGCTGGGAATAGCTGAGCGTCTTCATCTGCTCCATGGCGACCCGGGCAAGTTCCTCCTCGCCGTAGCCGAGCGCCGTACACCACAGCCCCGCCATGCCTTCGATGTACTGTTTGCCCTGGTTGTCCCACAGGTATACCCCTTTGGCCCGCATATGCACGGCCGGACCTTTCTCCCGATGCACTTTCAGGTTGGTGGTGGGGTGCAGCAGGTGCTCGAGATCCTTCGCTTCGAGGGAACCCGGTGGAAACTCGTTGTGCAGCGGTTCTGCCATGATCCTTTTCCTTGTGCGTGATCGATATCGGCTGTAGACGGCAAGCGGCGTAGCGCTCAACCCTCCCGTTCGCAGTAGCCTGCAATACCGGGCAGAACTTGTCGAGGCCCGAGTGCGCCCTCCTTGGCCATCCTGCCAATCCGGGAGGAAACGGGTCAGGCGGCCTCGGCGACCAGGCGCAGTCCAAGCGCTTCCGCCACCCTGGGGTGCCGGATCGCGCCATCGTGCACGTTCAGGCCCTCGGCAAAACCGGGGTCGCCCCGGAACGCCTCGCGCCAGCCACGCGTGGCAAGGGCTTTCACATAGGGCAGCGTGACGTTGTTCAGCGCCTGGGTCGATGTCCGGGCGACGGCCCCCGGCATGTTGGTGACGCAATAGTGAACCACGCCTTCCTCGACGTAGATGGGATCGTCGTGGGTCGTGGGCCGGCTGGTTTCGAAACAACCGCCCTGGTCGATGGAGATGTCGACGACGGCGGCCCCGTCCTTCATCGCGCGGACCCCGTCCCGGGTCAGGAGTTTCGGCGCGGCGGCGCCGGGAACGAGTACCGCACCGATGACGAGATCGGCGGCCAGGGTCTCGGTGAGGATGTTGTGCCGGGATGCCATCAGCACGCGCGCCCGGCCACGGAACTCGCCGCTGAGTTCCCTCAGGCGGGTTATGGACTTGTCGAGAATGGTCACGTCCGCCTGCAGGCCGACCGCCATGGCCGCGGCATTGGCGCCGGCAACGCCACCGCCGAGAATCGTTATCTTCGCCGGTGCAACGCCCGGTACGCCACCCAACAACATGCCCCGTCCACCGTTTGCGTTCTGCAGCGCAAACGCGCCGACCTGAATCGACATGCGCCCGGCGACTTCGCTCATGGGCGTCAGCAGAGGCAACGCGCCCCCGGCGGTGGTCACCGTCTCGTAGGCGATGGCCGTGGCGCCGGATTCCATCAAGGCCAGTGCCTGGGGCTTGTCGGCGGCGAGATGCAGGTAGGTAAACAGCACCTGCTCCGGGCGGAGCCGTTCGCATTCGTGCGGCAGCGGTTCCTTGACCTTGACGATGAGGTCCGCGGCGAAAGCTTGCTGCACCGAGCCGATACGCGCCCCCGCGCCGCGGTAGTCGTCATCGGCAAACCCGGCGCCGGCCCCCGCTCCCGCCTGCACGACGACGTCGGCGCCGGCCGCGATGAGATCCGCGACCGAATCGGGAGTCAGGCCGACCCGATTCTCATGGACTTTGACTTCCTTGGGGACACCGATGCGCATAACTGCCTCGCCGAGGCATTTCAGGGCGTTCACTGTACCCAAGCCGCCATCGAAAATTATTGCTTTCTTGCTTATATAGCGTGAAAATTCACAATTAAATTCGATTTTTTCATTTTTTCATGCAAGATTATTTGAATATGGACCGGCTGGATCGACGAATCCTCCACGAACTTCAGTTGGACGGCAGGCTATCGAACACCACTTTGGCCGAACGGGTGAACCTCTCCGAGTCCGCCTGCCTGCGCCGGGTTCGGCGGCTTGAAGAAAACGGCATGCTGCGCGGCTACGTGGCGCTGGTCGACCAGTCCGGCGCGGGCTACCCGGACAACGTATTCGTCCGCGTGACCCTGCACAGCCAGCAGCGAGACGACCTCGTCGCCTTCGAACGCGCGGTGGGCACGTTGGCGGAGGTCATGGAGTGTTACCTGATGTCCGGCGACGCGGACTACCTGCTCCGGGTGATCGTCAACGATGCCCGGGACTACGAACGCATCCACAGCCAGCATCTCACCCGCCTGCCCGGCGTTGACCGGCTGCATTCCAGCTTCGCGTTGCGCACCGTGGTCAAGAAGACCGAAGTGCCGATCCGCGGAGCAACAGAATAGAGCGGGTCAAAGATTTTTCGATGCGAGTTTCCACCCCGGCTGGCCGGGGCGCTGATCCGCAAGCAACAAACGCCTCCGGTGGTTTGCTCAATGCAGTTGGGCGTCTCCGTTGAGCGCCGACGCTTGCAATCAGCTTATTCGGCGCCTCATCACCCGTCGTAAACCCGTTCGACTCGGGACGAGATACCCGTGAGCAACTCGTAGGCGATCGTGTCCGCCCGCCGCGCCACCTCGTCGATCGGTAACGCGGGCCCGAACAGTTCCACCCAGTCGCCCATGGCCGCCTGGGTGTCCGTCACATCGACGACCGTGAGGTCCATGGATACGCGCCCGACGATCGGGCAGCGTTTCCCCCTCACCACGGCCTCACCGAGATTCGACAGGCGGCGCGGCAGCCCATCCGCATAGCCGATACCGAGCACCGCCAGGCGTCCGCGCCTCTCGCTCCGCCAGGTGGCGCCGTAGCCGACCGGCTCGCCGGACCGCACCCGGCGAACCTGTATGACGGGTGCTTCCAGGGTGGCCACCGGCCGCACGGGATTCGGGCGGTGCAGCCACGGATTCCCGCCGTACAGTCCGATGCCCGGCCGCGCCAGGTCACCCTGATAACGCCTGTCGAGCAGGCTGCCGGCGGAGTTGCCGATACTCGTGGGCAGTCCCGGAAATCGTCCGGTCACGTGAGCGAAACGCCGCAACTGGATTTCATTCATTGGGTGCTCGGGGTCGTCGGCGCAAGCCAGGTGCGTCATGAGCAGTGACATGCGAAAGCCATCGAAGGTCGATTCCGGGACGCCGGCCGGAAAACCCAGCCGGTTCATCCCTGTATCGACGTGCACGGCGATCTCCCGATCGCGGTACGGAGCCCACTCAGCCAACTGTTCTTCATGGTTGACGACCGGTATCAGCCCCGCCTCGGCCAGCGGCCGCGCCGAATCCGGCAGCGCGCCTTCGAGTACGTAGATGACACCGTCCCCCAAAGTCTGCCTGAGCGCGAGGCCCTCGGCGGCGGTGGCTACAAAGAAGTGCTTGCAGCCGAGCCCCTCGAACACCGACGCTGTTTCCGCCATCCCCAGGGCGTAACCGTCGGCCTTGACGACCGCGCCGCATGCTCCGGCCGCGGCGGCACGGTATCGCCGGTAGTTGGCGGCAAGGGCGTCGCGGTTTACGCGCAGGCGTGCCGGCATGGGAAACCTCTTGCAGTCGCACCGATTCCACTGCCCCGAAGATCGCCACCGACGCGGTTCGCCCGGGCATGTGCGTTGCCCGGCTCAGGCAAGCGCGGCGAAGGCGGACTCTCCAGGAGAGGACGCTAGGTGCTGAGTATGCCCGTTATTTCACCCGTTGCATCGTCCAGATCGATGTCGAGGGCATTGGGATGCGAGGGAAGCCCCGGCAGTGTATTGATGTCCCCCGCCAGCGTGACGATCTGCCGGGCGCCGGCCTGCACGCGCAGTTCGCGTATGGGCAGGGTGTGTCCGGTCGGAACGTTCAACAGTTCGGGTTTCGCGGAAACCGAGAGATGGGTCTTGGCCATGCACACCGGGAAGTTCCATCCGAGTCTTTGAAAGCGTTCCGCCGTGTCGCGCGTTCTCGGTCCCCACTCGACGACGTTCGCCTGGTAGATGTCTTCCGCCAGGCGTTCCACCTTGGCCTGCAACGACTCGTTATCCGAATAGAGCAGCTTGACGTCCGCATCGCCGTTGTTGGCGGCCTCCCAGCAGGCGGCGGCCAGATCGGTCATGCCCGCGCTGCCGGCGGCGAATCCATTCGCCTCCGCGACAGCCGCGGCGCCTGCCTCCCCGGCAGCCCGGCGGGCGGCTTCGATTTCGTCGCGGCTGTCCGACGGGAAGCGGTTGATCGCCACCACGGCCGGGAGTCCGTACTTGTTCACGATGCGGATGGCATTGGCCAGATTGAGGGCGCCGGTCTGCACCGCGCCGACATTGCGCCGGTCCAGATTGTTGCGCTGCACGCCGCCGTGCCATTTGAGCCCCCGAACGGTGGCGACGACCACCGCGGCCGACGGCACCGGTGCGCCTTGCCGTATCTTGATGTCCATGAACTTCTCGAAGCCGAGATCCGCGCCGAATCCCGCCTCCGTTACGGTCAGATCCGCGGTGTTCACGGCGAGGCGATCCGCCAGTATCGAACTGCAGCCGTGCGCGATGTTGCCGAACGGGCCCATGTGGACGATGGCCGGCTGCCCCTCGACGGTCTGCACCAGGTTGGGTTTCAGGGCATCGCGCAAGAGCGCCATCAGGGAGCCGATGCCGCCGATGTCCCGCGCCCGCACCGGCTCCTTGTCCTTCGTCCAGCCGAGCACAATGTCGCCGAGCCGCTGGCGGAGGTCGGAATAGCCGGAGGCCAGTGCCAGTATCGCCATGATCTCCGAGGCCGCGGAAATGTCGAATCGCGCCTCCCGCATCGGCCCGTTCACGCGCCCGCCGACGCCCGTGACGATCTGGCGCAACGACCGGTCTTCGGCATCCGTGACCCGGCGCCAGGTGATGCCGGCGGCTTCCAGCCCCGGAACCGCCTTGAGATGCGCCGCGTTGTCCACCATCGCTGCCAGCAGGTTATGCGCCGATTCAACGGCGTGAAAATCACCGGTGAAGTGCAGGTTGATCTCGTCGGCCGGCTGCACCGTCGCGCGCCCGCCTCCGGTGCCGCCGCCCTTGTGGCCGAATACCGGGCCAAGCGACGGTTGCCGGATCGTCAGCGCCACGCTCTTGCCCAGGCGCGCCAACCCCTGGGTCAGTCCGACAGCGACCGTGGATTTGCCTTCGCCCGCCGGCGTCGGCGTGATGGCCGTGACCACCACGAGCCGCCCCGGAACCCGTCGGCGCGGAATAGCGTCCACCGGGACCTTGGCCTTGACGGAGCCGTAAAGCTCCACATCGCCCGGTTGCAGCCCGAGTTCCGATGCCACTTCGGTGATCGGGCGAAGAGTTTTCCTGGCCATGGCTCGAACTCCCAAAGGTCCACACGCACCTCGGCGCGGCGGTCGAACACTGAACACTGCCTGCGGGACCGAAGTCAAACACCTCGCCGCGGCCTTCTATTGCAAGGTCGCCTGTAGTAAAAGTGCTGTCGCATTCCGCTATTGCC
Source organism: Candidatus Azophilus sp. (assembly GCA_965220425.1). GTDB lineage: Bacteria > Pseudomonadota > Gammaproteobacteria > Pseudomonadales > Azotimanducaceae > Azophilus. The sequence goes on from OZ244830.1 coordinate 4,847,451, forward strand.
GCGGCGGAGTGGAGAGAGTGAAATGCCAGAAGGGCGACCGTACCGCTACGGTTTTCTGTTAACCCCGAACTTTACGCTGATCGCGTTCTCTTCGGCGGTCGAGGTTTTGCGCATGGCGAACTTGACGTCGCAGCAGGAACTGTACCGGTGGTCGGTGCTGACCCTGGACGACAAGCCGGTCTCCTCGAGCGCGGCGCTGGAGATCCAGCCCAACCTGCCGTTTGCCCATGCCCGGGAACTCGACGCGCTGTTCGTCTGCGCCGGCGTCAACGTCACGAAGAACTGGGACGCCCGGCTCGGCACTGAATTGCGGCGCCTGGCGGCTACCAATATGCCCCTGGGCGCGCTGTGCACCGCCTCCTACCTCCTCGCCAAGTCCGGTGTGCTCGACGAACACCGCTGCACCGTGCACTGGGAACACCTGGCCAGCCTGCGCGAAGAGTTTCCGCGGCTTACGGTCAAGGACGATATCTTCGAGATCGACCGCAAGCGCTACACCTGCGCCGGCGGCACGGCGCCCCTCGACCTGATGCTCTACCTGGTGTCCCGGGACTACGGGCGCGACGTGGCGTTCGCGATCTCCGAAGAGTTTATCGTCGAACGCATTCGCGACCTGGGCGAAACCCAGGAAGTGTCCGTGCGAAACCAGTCTCCCGGCGCGCCGGACTACCTGAGCGATGCGGTGCAACTCATGAAGCACAACGTCTCGGAACGCCTGTTCGTCGAGGAGATCGCCGAGTACCTCAAGGTATCCACACGTCAGCTCGAACGCGCCTTCAAGCGTTACTTCAACACCTCCCCCAGCCAGTACTACCTGCGGGTACGGCTCAACGCGGCGCGCAATTTCCTGCGCCACTCGAGCATGACAGTGCGCGCCATCGCCATAGAGACCGGCTTCAAGTCCCTGCAACATTTCAGCAAGTGCTATTTCGATCACTTCAAGGTGCGTCCCACCCAGGAGCGTGGCAGATGAACGGCCACCGGCCGGTCAAGGGAGCCTGACCATGGCGAGACGATCCGGCGGCAGACAGGCTCGCAAGGCGCAACGCAGCGCCCCACTGGCCGATGCGATCAAGCCCGTCCACCCGGGAGAGTCCGGCGGGCAATTCAAACCCTTTTCCGAGACCGATGTCGCGGCCGTCACCGAGAACATCTTCCGGATACTCGAAGAAGTCGGTTTCGCCGATGCGACTCCCCACTGCATCGAGACCTGCACTGCCGCCGGGGCCGTATTCGGCGACGACGGCCGGCTGCGCATGCCCCGTGCCCTGGTTGAGAAAGCCATGGAACTGGCACGGCGCGACCTCGTTCTATTCGGGCAGCATCCTCGCCACGATCTCAGCATCACCGGTAGCAAAGTGCATTTCGCAACTGCCGGCGCCGCGGTCATGATCGCCGAGCCGGAGAACGACAGCTATCGGGAATCCACGGCCCAGGACCTCTACGACATGGCGCGGATTGTCGATACCTGCGAGCACATCCACCTGTTTCAGCGCACCTGCGTGCTGCGCGACATCGCCGACAACTATGCGATGGACCTGAATACCGCCTATTGCGCCATCGCCGGCACGGCAAAACACGTGGGATCGAGCTGGGTCCTCTCCAGCCACGTCGAAAAGACCCTCGACATGCTGCACACAATCGCCGGCGGCGAGGCGCAGTGGCGGGCGAGGCCGTTCGTCAGCCAGTCGAACTGTTTCGTGGTGCCGCCCATGAAATTCGCGGTGGATGCCCTGGAGTGCCTGCGGGTCGCCGTCGAGGGCGGCATGCCGGTGCTGCTGCTCTCGGCCGGCCAGGCCGGCGCAACCACCCCGGCCTGCCTCGCCGGCGCCGTCTCCCAGGCCTGGGCCGAATGCCTCGGCGGCCTCTTCTACGTGAATGCGATCGAGCCCGGCGCCCCGGCGATTCTGGGCGCCTGGCCCTTCGTCTCCGACTTGAGAACCGGCGCCATGAGCGGCGGCTCGCCGGAACAGGGCCTGTTGTCCGCCGCCTGCGCGCAGATGGGCATCGTTTTCGATCTCCCCTTCGGCACCGCCTGCGGCATGACGGATGCGAAACTGCCGGATTTCCAGGCCGGCGCGGAACGGGCCTCGACCGTTCTGGCGGCGGCGCTCTCCGGCGCCAACATCATCTACGAGTCCGCGGGCATGTACGCGAGCCTGCTCGGCACCTGCCCCGAAAGCCTGCTGCTCGACAACGATGTACTCGGCGCGGCCATGCGCGTGACCCGGGGCATCGAGGTCACTCCCGAGACCCTGAGCTTCGACGAGATCAAGGGGGTCTGCACCGGCGGCGAAGGCCACTACCTTGGCTCCAACCGTACCCTTGAGGTGATGCAGAGCGAGTACATCTACCCGGAATTCAGCGACCGCACGAGTCCGAACGTGTGGGAGGAGAACGGCAAGCCCGACCTGTTGCGTGAAGCCATCCGGAGAAAGCAGGCCATTCTGGACAGCCATTACCCGAAGCACATCAGCGAGGCGGCCGACGACCTCGTCCGGTCGCAATTTCCGATCTTTCTTCCCCGTGAAGCAATGGGCAGAGGATAAGCACCCATGAATCAAGCGGTTTCCGACAACCAGGATTTCGACGACGACGATATCGATCTGGCCACCCTCCCCGACGACGAACTGGTCGAACAGATGCACGACGACCTGTATGACGGCCTGAGGGACGAGATCGTCGAGGGCACCGAGATCCTGCTGGAGCGCGGCTGGTCGGCCGACAAGGTGCTGCAGACCGCGCTGGTCGACGGCATGACCGTCGTCGGCATCGACTTCCGCGACGGCATCCTGTTCGTCCCCGAGGTTCTCCTGGCCGCCAATGCCATGAAGGGCGGCATGGCCATCCTGCGTCCCCTGCTCGCCGAAACCGGCGCCAAGCCGATCGGCAAGATGGTTATCGGTACCGTCAAGGGAGACATCCACGACATCGGCAAGAACCTGGTGAGCATGATGATGGAAGGCGCCGGATTCGAAGTGATCAATCTCGGCATCAACAACCCGGTGGAGAACTTCCTGGAAGCCATCGAGCAACATCAGCCGGACATCCTCGGCATGTCGGCCCTTCTGACCACCACCATGCCTTACATGAAAGTGGTCATCGATACGCTGGTGGAAAAGGGCATTCGCGACGACTTGATCGTGCTGGTGGGCGGCGCCCCGCTGAACGAGGAATTCGGCGCGGCGGTCGGCGCCGATGCCTACTGCCGGGATGCGGCCGTTGCCGTGGAAACCGCCAAGGCGCTGATTGCCGAAAAGCGTGTGGCCAACGGCTGACGCAGGTTTGGGCAAACCGCCGGGTCACGCGCCCTCGAGTTGCGTGTAGACTCTAATCTTCATCTCCGTGGGAAAGGTCGTCAGATGAGTCAATGCACCCGCCAACCGTCCTCTCGTGGGTCTGAGGCATCGCCTCGTTAGGACATGTCTCCGGAAATCTGGACAATCGTCGGCGTGGGTGTCGCCATTGCGGGCCTGACCCTGAACAGCGTGCGGCTTCTGCGGGTGGACTTGACTGCCCCTATGCATCGCCTGGACGAGCGCATGAGTCGCCTGGAAGAGCGCATGGATCGCCTGGACGAGCGCATGGATCGCGACAAGCAAGAACTGCATGAGCGGATCGCCCGCATCGAGAGCGGGCAAGGCGACCTCCGTGAACGCATGGCTCACCTCGAGGGCTTGTTGGAAGGCCTGCGCGAGGCCATTACCCGCAACCACGCCGCCTGACCGTGACCGGCCGCAAGGGGCCGGTCAGCAGCGGATTCGACTATTGTCCGGGTCGTACATCGGCCGCAGCGACGCCTCGGCCGGAACGCGCACTCCGGCTACCTCGATCTCGAAAGTGCCGGCGTGAATCCCGGGCAGGTCAGTCGTCTGCAGCCCGTCCACATAGCCAAGGCCGACGCTGCCGCCGAGGGTATGACCATAGTTGCCGGATCTGATGTAGCCGGCGATCTCGTTGTGGTACCAGACGGGTTCGTTGTGGTGCAGAAGCGGTTGCGGATCGCGTAGCCTGAACTGGACCAAGCGTCTGGAAATACCTTGTTCCTTCCGCCGGAGCAACGCTTCGCGGCCGATGAAACCCCCGGGTTTGTCGAACTTGACGGTGAATCCCAGGCCCGCTTCCAGCGGTGAGTCTTCATCGGTAATGTCGTGGCCCCAGTGGCGGTAGGCCTTTTCGATGCGCAGCGAGTCCAGGGCGTGGTACCCGGCATGCGCGAGGCCAAACGCCTCCCCGGCCGTCACGATCTGCTCGTAGACGCCGACTGTGAATTCGGTGGGTATGTAGAGTTCCCAACCGAGTTCTCCGACATAGGTGATGCGGGACGCGCGAACGAGGCCGTAACCCAGTTCGATGTCCCGGCTGGTAGCGAATCGGAAGGCTTCGTTGGAGAGGTCCGCCGGTGTCAGCGATTGCAGGAGTGCCCGGGAATTCGGCCCCATCAGCGAAATCACGCCCATTGCCGAAGTGACGTTGGTGAGCACGCAGCTCGCATCCGGCGGAATGTGGGTCTTCAGCCAGTGAAAATCGCGTACCTCCGTCGCGGCCGCGGTGACGATAAGGAAACTGTGTTCCGTGAAACGCGTCACGGTCAGATCGGCCTCGATGCCGCCGCGCTCGTTCAGCCATTGCGTATAGACGATGCGCCCGGGGCGCACCTCGATGTTATTGGTGCAGACCCGGTTGAGTACCCGGGCTGCATCCCGGCCTTCCAGGCGGAATTTGGCGAATGAGGATTGATCGAACAGGCCGACGTTTTCGCGTACGGCCCGGTGTTCGGCGGCGGAGTATTCGAACCAGTTCTGGCGTCCGTAGCTGTATTCGTATCGGGCCGGCACGCCCTTCGGGGCATACCAGTTCGGCCGCTCCCAGCCGGCGAGTTCGCCGTGGCAGGCGCCCGCGGCCTGGAGGCGGTCGTGCAGCGGAGAGCGGCGCACGCCGCGCGCGGTCTCGAACTGGCGGTAGGGGTAGTGGGTGGCGTAGAGCAGGCCCAGACTCTCGGAGACACGCTCGCGCAGGTACTTTCGGTTGCGCTGGAAAGGCATGTTGCGCCGTACGTCCACTTCCCATAGATCGGCCGGCGGGTGCCCGTCGCGGATCCATTCGGAGATGACTTTGCCGATGCCGCCGGCGGATTGCAGGCCGATGGAATTCAGGCCGGCGGCGACGAAGCAGTTGGCGTACTCGGGCGCTTGGCCGATGTGGTAGCGGACATCCGGGGTGAAGCTCTCCGGACCGCAGAAGAACTTCTGGATGCCGGCGTGCTCCAGGGCCGGCATGCGTGCCATGGCGTCCTGCAGGATCGGCTCGAAATGGTCGAAACTGCCGGCGATCTCATCGAAGGAGAAGTCTTCGGGGATACCGTTTGCACCCCAGGGGCGGGCGTTGGGCTCGAATGCGCCAACGAGCAGCTTGCCCGCATCGTACTTGTAATAGGTGCAGGCATCGTAGTCCCGTATGACGGGCAGGCCGGCATCGAGCCCCTCGACGGATTCGAACAGGGCATAGTAGTGCTCGCAGGCATGCAGCGGGACGTTGACGCCGATGGAGGCGGCGAGGTCGCGGGTCCACATGCCGGTGCAGAGTACGACGCAGTCGGCATCGAGTTCCCCCCGCTCCGTGGCAACGCCGGTAACGCGGCCCGGAGCGGTGCGAATTGCGTTCACCGGCGCGTGCTCGACAATCCGGGCGCCGGCGGCGCGGGCGCCCTTGGCCAGGGCCTGGGTGATATCCACAGCGTTTGCGTAGCCGTCGGTGGGGATGTGTATGCCGCCGAGCACATCGGTCGTGTTCAGCAGCGGGATGCGTTCCTTGATGGACCTTGGCGTTACCACATTAACCTGCAGCCCGAACACCCTGGCCATGGAGGCGCTACGCTTGAGTTCCTCGAGCCGCTCCGGATCGGTCGCGATGGAGAAGGATCCGCAGCGGCGATAGCCGGTCGCCTGGCCCGTTTCGTCTTCCAGGGCGTCGTACAACTCCCTGGTGTAGCGGGCGAGATTGGTCATGTTTATGGACGGGCGCAGTTGCCCGATCAAGCCGGCCGCATGCCAGGTGGTGCCGGAAGTGATCTGCCGGCGCTCGAGCAGGAGTACATCGGAACGCCCCGAGCGCGCGAGATGGTAGGCGATCGAGCAGCCGATCACGCCGCCGCCAATGACGACCACATCCGCCCGGCGCGGCAAATTCGAGGACCTGATTTCCGAGTTCGCCATCTGTCAGCGAAGCGCTCTCGCCAGCCCGGAGCCCACTGTAACGCCGCGATGAGACGGCCTCATCAACAAATTCGACGGCCCGAACGCACTGGAGCCATGAAAAAGCCGGCGGATTGCCGCACGAAATTCCACAATGGCTTTCCCATGCACGCTTGTGGGGCAAGCCACTAGGCTCGGAGCCTCTTGCTGGCAGGGTCGTATGCGGGTTCGCCGAGAATCCTTGCCTGGTGACGCTTGCCGAGTAGACCGACTTCCAGTTCCGTACCCGGCGCGGCAAGGTCCGGGGGTACGTAGCCGAAGCCCAGGCTCTTCTCCACGAAATGGCCGTAAGCGCCCGATGTGGTGACCCCGACGACCCGTTCGCCATCGAATATCGGTTCGCCGCCGCGCACATCGGAATCGCCGGCATCGACCTCGAAGTAGATGAGTTGCAGGGTGCGCTCCTTCTGCTCCAGGGTCGCCCGCCTACCCACGAAATCGTCCTTCCCGAACTTGATGAAGCGCTCCATCGCGGCATCGATCATCGTGACCTCGTTGGTGAGTTCGGCTCCCCAGCTCCGGTAGGCTTTTTCCATTCTCAGGCTGTTGACGGCATACAGGCCGAAATCGGCGATTCCGAATTCAGCGCCCGCTTCCCTGAGGGCATCGTACAACGCTTCCAGGTGTTCCATGGCCGGGTGCAGTTCCCACCCCAACTCGCCCACGTAGTTGACCCGCAACGCCCGCGCGGGCATGCCGGCGATCGTGATCTCCCTGCCGTTCAGCCAGCGAAACGAGGGGTTGTCCAGGGGCGCGTCGGTGAGCCGGGCGAGGATGTCCCGCGAATGGGGACCCGCGAGTACCAGTACGCCACGCTCGTCCGTGACATTGGCCACTTGCACGCGCTCGTCCGGACGCCCCGCCTGCTGCAGGCGGTTGAGATCGCGGACTTCGGCGCCCGCCGCCGACAGCACGTAAAAGTGGTCGTCCGCCAGGTGCGTGACGGTCAGTTCGCCGCCGATGCGGCCGCCTTCGGAGAGGTGGTGGGCCAGCACGATGCCCCCGTTCGCAGGCATGCGGTTGGCGCAGATTCGATTGAGGAAGACGCCCGCATCCGGGCCGGCGACGTCGAACTTGGCAAAACCGGAAAGGTCGAGGATCCCGGCGCGCTCGCGAACCGCAAGGCACTCGGCGCGCACGACTTCGAAGACGTTGTTGTGCCGGAAACTGTACTCTTCCTCGCGCCCGTCGAGCGAGAACCACTTGGGCCGTTCCCAACCGAAGGTCTCGGTGTAGACGCAACCCCGCGCCAGCAGTTTCCCGTACAGCGGGCTGACGCGGCACTGACGCGCGGCCGGCAGTTCCTCGCCCGGGAGCGGGGTGAAGTAGGTCATGCCGTAGTCCTGCCGGCCCTTCGCCTTCATGTAGCGCTCGTCGGCGAAAGCACCGAAACGGCGCGGGTCGAACCCGGTCATGTTGATCTCGGAATCGCCGTGCAACATCCACTGGGCAAGATATTTTCCGCAGCCCGCCCCCTGGGCGATGCCGAACGACGACCCGCAACAGAACCAGAAATTCCTGAGGCCGCCGACCGGGCCGAGCAGCGGCGGCCCGTCCGCACAGTGGGGTATCGCGCCGTTGACGATACGCCGGATACCGGCGGGCTCGAAGATCGGCATGCGCTCCATCGCGCGCTCGAGCCAGGGCATTAGACGCTCGAGGTCGTCGGTGAACAGCTCACTGTCGGATTCCCAACCCGGCAAACCCCCGGGCGGCCAGGCCTCGGCCAGGTTGCCGTGCTCATAGATGCCGATCAGGCCGGACCGCTGTTCCTGGCGCAGGTAGGCCGACGCATAGGGGTCGCGGATGACGGGAATCTCCCCGTCCCGGTCGGCGAACTCCGGAACGGGGCCGGAAACCAGGTAGTGATGCTGAATGTTGCAGATCGGCGCATCGGCGCCGACCATCCACGCGACCTGCCGTGCGTAACATCCGGCCGCGTTGACGACATGCTCCGCGATGACCCGCCCCTGTTCGGTGACCACCTCCCATTCCCCGGACGGCAACGCGTTGATGGCGGTGACCCGGTTGTGGCGGACGATACGCGCGCCCAGGTCGCGGGCGCCCCGCGCCATGGCGTTGCACAGGCCCGCCGGGTCGGCGTGGCCGTCGTCGGGCGTCCAGGCGCCGGCGAGCACGCCGTCAGTGTTCACGAACGGGTTGAGTTCCCTGATCTTCTCGACATCGATGATTTCCATGCGGAAACCGACGCCTTGTGCAATGCCGCGCACGTATTCGAACCAGTCGAGATCCCGCTGCGTCAGGGCGAAGCGGATGCTGCCGGAGGTGTGCCAGCTTACGGATTGCTCAGTGATCGCTTCGAGGCGCTTGTACAGGGAGATGCTGTACTCGTGAATCTTGGCCAGATTGTAGTTGCCGACCAGGTGCGGACATTGCCCGGCGGCATGCCACGTTGAACCGGAGGTGAGTTCGCCTTTCTCCAGCAGCAGCACATCGGAGCAGCCCGCTTCGGCGAGATGGTAGAGCAGTCCGGCCCCCATAATGCCGCCCCCGACGATGACGATGCGAGCATGACTGTCCATGGCGTACTCTGCGGTTCGTACCAGTCAGCGCCGCACCGCACCGACCAGGCAGGCGGCCGGCCTTGAAAAACGATGGTTCGCCAAGCCCGTGATCACCGCAATCCACATGGTTTTTAATGTCGAATATAGTTTGTTGCATGTCGCATACTTATAAACGGAACGGAGGTTCGGTCGCCGTTCAACAACTATCTGACTTATACTGTTCACCGGTTCGCCGACGTCAATTTGAGGGGATATCTGTTATGTGGGAGAAGAAGCAACTGAGCATTGCCATTTCGGCCGCCCTGGCAACCGTTGCCACGGGAGTCGCCGGCGCTGCGGAGATAGAGGAAATCATCGTCACCGCCACCAAGCGGGCGGAAAGCGCCCAGGGTGTGCCCATCGCGGTTCAGGCGGTCACCGGCAACACGCTTCGCGAGTTGCGTATCGAAACCTTCGACAAGTACGTCGACTATCTGCCGAACGTTATAAGCGCGGGCAACGGCCCCGGCAAGAAAGAGTTGTACATTCGCGGCAGCACCACCGAGCAGACCGGCGTAACGATAACCTCGGCCCAGGGCTCCGCGCCCGGCGTCGCTCTCTACGTGGATGAGCAGCCCGTATCCTTCGGCGGCCGCAACCTGGACGTGTACGCGGTGGATATGGAACGCATAGAGGTGCTGTCGGGTCCCCAGGGCACGTTGTTCGGCGCCAGTTCGCAGTCCGGCAACGTGCGGCTTATCACCAATAAGCCGGTGCAGTCACAGTTTGAAGCGGGCTTCGACGCCACCTATGGAACCACTGACGGCGGCGCCGACAGCGGCGCCGTGAACGCCTACGTCAACCTGCCGCTGGGCGACCGGGTCGCCGCCCGCATCGCCGTGTACAGCGATACCCAGGGCGGCTGGGTCGACAACGTACCCGCCACCTTCACCCCCAGCGGAGAAGTAGTCGACCGTAACAACGTCGCGGGCTACGGTCCGAATTTGACGGGCGCCGACTCCATCGAATCCGCCCGGAACGATGGCTTGGTGCAGGACGACTGGAACGAAGCGACCTATCGCGGCGCCCGCTTTGGCTTGGCTTTTGACATCAACGAAGACTGGGACGTAGTGCTGCAGCACACCGCTCAGACTCTCGAAGTCGAAGGGTCGTTCGTCGTTGACACCAGCATCGCCGACGATGCTTCCGCCAGGTTTTCGCCGGAATACAACCGAGACGAGTTCGGGCTGACCACCTGGACACTCAACGGCCGTATCGCCAACCTGGACGTGATCTACACCGGCGGTTACCTCGACCGCGATGTGGACAGCATCATCGACTACACCCACTACAACAATGGCGGCGGCTACATCACTTACTACCTGTGCAGCGGCAATGTCTACGATGCCAGCGACGTGAACAACTGCTACGACCCCACCAAGCAGTACAGCGAGGAATCGGGTAACGAGCGAATGACCCACGAGTTTCGCTTCCATACGGACCCGGCCAAGCGCATCCGGGTGCTTGGCGGCGCCTACTACAACGACATGGAAACCAACCACGTCGGCGATTTTCAATACGCATCCACCAACGATGCATTCGGCGAGCACGCCAGCAGCTACTACAATGACAACCGGGGCGACGGCTTTCTGCTTGGCAACACCACCATTCCCACCGACGGCGTCAATACCTCCGGCCCCCGCAGTCCGTTCACGGTCTTCTTCAACGACTTTACCCGCAACGAGGAGGAATGGGCGTTTTTCGGCGAAATCGCCTTCGATCTGTCCGACCAGTTGACCGCCTCGGTCAGCGCCCGTTACTACGACCTGACCTCGCAGTTGCAAGGCGCCTCCAACTTCTCCTTCGGCTGCCGCTATGGCACCGGAGGGTTTGGCAATTCCGAAGCGACCGCCGACGGCCGCTGCAACAGTCATGCCTTCAGCAACGACGTTACCGCGCGCTTGCAAACGCTGGGGCAATACAACGAAGACGGCAACGACGCCACGATTCTGGATGCCCGCAGTCCGAACGGCGCGCGGGATATGTTCCGCGGCGGCGGCAGCAACCAGGCGACCCTGGACGCCATCAAGAACGGGAACCTCGATCTCGGCGGGCTCGAGAGCGAAGGGTCCATCAACGAAACGGACACCATCCTCAAAGCCTCCATTGACTGGCAGGCCAGCGACAACTTGATGTTGTTCGTAACCTACGCCGAAGGCTACCGCCCGGCCAACCTGAACCGCAATGCCGGTCAGCTTTCCACCAACCAGAGCGGCGTTTTCGAAAACTACGTGGTGCCGGCGGTGGCTCGTACCGACACCTTGACCAGCTACGAAGTGGGTATGAAGAGCGACCTCTTCGATCGTTCCCTGCGGTTGAATGCAACCTTCTACTATTCCGACATTGAAGACCTCCAGGTTTCGCGCTTCGACCCGTCGAACGTGGCCTTCCTGTACTTCATCGAGAATGTCGGCGATGCGGAAGCGAAAGGTCTCGATGTGGACTTCCAATGGGCCGTCTCCGATGCATTCACGATCTTCGGCGCTTTCAGCATCCTGGATACCGAGCTCAAGAGCCTCAACTCACAGTTGCAGGGCATATCCGTGCCAACGGGCAGCGACCTGCCCATGGCGAGTTCGTTCACGGGCAATCTGCGAGCGCGTTACGATTTCTACATCGAGGGCATGGGGGCCAATGCCTACGTGCTCGCCGGCATCAGGCACCGGAGCAAGAACGTATCGGGCGTGGTCGGCAGCGCGGAATTCATGGACGACACGCTGTTCAGGCAGTCAGGCGCATACTCTGGCCTGGGCATCAAGAACGAGAGCGACACCTACGGCACCGTCAAGATACCAGACGGGGCGGGCGGTATGCGCCTGCCCAACAGTTCACGCTTCGTCAATCCAAGCGCCACGACGGTCAACGTCGCCTTCGGCCTGGAGAAAGACAATTGGGGCGCTGAGTTGTTTATCGACAACATCAATAACGAAGAGGCGCCCGTGATGCAGATTGCTGGCCACTACACGCCGGTCGTCAGCGTGCAGCGGCCGCGCACCACCGGCTTGCGTGTGACCTACGACTTCCAGTAACGCGCCGCGCGGCGAGAGGAGCTTGAGGCTTTTCCCGTAGGAGCGACCGGGTGGTGGCGGGGCCGCAGTGGCCGCGGCCACCTTGGCGTTCCGCGCCGTTGTGAATTACGGGAAGGCGAAGAACACGCGCCGGGTTTTTGAGACAAGCGTTGCGCCATGGCCGCGCCCCGTTCCCGGAAACTTGTGAAGCAACCGCCGAGTGGCCAACACCGCAAGGCGATGGTGGAGTTGGCGCCGGTGGTTGCCATTCTCCCTTTTTGCCTACTTCGGCAACAATACTACTCGGCGTTGCCTGCGACCGTTGGCAAAGAACCCGAACGTGACCGATACGCAAAGCAGGATTGAGCAAGCCCAGCATCTGATCGGCAAGGGCGACCCGGACAGGGCCGGGCAGTTGCTGACCGCGCTACTACGCGACGAACCGGACAACGTGGAGGCGCAATACGCCCTGGCGGTATCCCAGCGCCATCGACACGAGTGGCGGCAGGCGCTCGAAACCCTGTCACGGATATTGGAACTCAAACCCCGTTTTGGCCGGGCGCACCAAGAGGCCGGCTATAACCGTATCGCCATGCAAGACTTTATGCGCGCCGGCGCTGCTTTCGAACGGGCGATTGCCGCGGACCCTTCCCTGATCAATAGCTGGAAGTGCCTGGCCAAGCTCTACCAGGATAACGGCAACACGGCGCGCCTGGCGCCGGTGCGGGAACAGATCGCCTTTCTCGACGGGCTGCCCGCCGAATTGCTCACGGTAATCAGCTACCTGTCGGAAGACCGGCTCGCCGATGCCGAACGGCTGTGCAAGCACTTCCTGCGGACCAACAAGACCCATGTCGAGGGCATGCGGCTGCTTGCCGAGACCGCAACCCGCAACAAGATTTACGCCGAAGCCGAATTTCTGCTGGAAAGCTGCGTCGAGTTCCACCCGGAGCACCGCGACGCGCGCATTCAGTACATCAACATCCTGCTGCGGGTACAGAAGTTCGCCAAGGCCCACGAACAGGCGGAACTGCTGCTGGCCGAACATCCGAACGACACGGAAATCACCCAAGCGCTGTATGCCTCCGCGTGCAGCGGTGTCGGCAGGAACGAGGCCGCCATACAAAGCTACGAACTCTTGATGAAAGAACATCCCCAGAACCATTTCTTCCCGGTTTCCCTGGCCCACGTTCACAAGGCGGACGGCGACATCGACAAGGCCGTCGCCCTGTACCGGCGGGCCTACCGCATCAAGCGCGACCACGGCGATGCGTACTGGAGCCTGGCGAACACGAAGTCTTACGTTTTCACCGACGACGAGTTGGCGCAAATGGCCTCGGTGGAAGCAGACCCGGCCACTGGCGAGGACGACCGCATTCAACTGTGCTTCGCCCTGGGCAATGCCTACGAAGACCGGCAGGAATACGAACGCTCGTTCGGCTATTACCGCAAAGGCAACGCCTTGAAACAGCCAAAAACCCAGCACAGCCCACGGCACTTGCAGGTAAGGATCGACAGCCAGATGGAGGTTTGCACCGAAGAACTGTTTACCGCCAAACGAGGTCTGGGGCTGGAAGCACCCGATCCCATCTTTATCGTCGGTTTGCCCAGGGCCGGCTCCACGCTGCTTGAGCAGATACTGTCGTCGCATTCCCAGGTGGAAGGCACCATGGAACTGCACAACATCCTGAACCTGGCCAAGAGGCTGCGCGGCCGGGGTGGTGACCGCGAAGGGTCGCCGCAGTATCCCAGAATTCTGGCGGAAATCGACGACAGCTACTTGCGAAGATTCGGCCAGCAGTTCATCGACGACACCCGCGCCTATCGCGGCGACGCTCCGTTTTTTATCGACAAGATGCCGAACAACTTTTTCCACGTCGGGCTGATAAGGCTCATCTTGCCGAACGCCAGGGTCATCGATGCCCGGCGCCACCCCATGGCTTGTTGTTTCAGCGCCTTCAAGCAGCTATTCGGAGAGGGTCAGGAGTTCTCCTACGGACTGCGGGAAACGGGCAACTATTACCGGCAATACGTGAAGCTCATGGATCACTGGGACCGGGTATTGCCGGGGTTCGTGCTGCGGGTGCAGCACGAAGACGTGGTGGGTGACCTGCAGGAACAGGTGCGCCGGATCCTCGACTTTTGCAACCTGCCCTTCGAGCAGGCCTGTTTGGAATACCACCGGACCGAGCGCAGCATCCGCACGCCCAGTTCCCAACAGGTGCGACAGCCCATCTACAAGACCGGCCTGGATCAATGGCGTAATTTCGAGCCCTGGCTTGCGCCCCTGAAGGAAGCACTGGGGCCGGAGGTGTTGGAGCGCTATCCCATCGGCCCCTGATGGCCCTTGTCCTGTTCACCTCGAACGCATGGACGGCGCCGGGGCGGAGGCGTCCGAATCCACAAGGCGTTGATGCGTTACCAGCGTGGCCATACCTCGGCCTGGCGTGACACCGCCGATCACAGCGATCGGCGAATCCGACCAGCGAAGGCTGTTATTCCATGCGCACGCCCGGCGCCAGCGCGGCATTCAACACTCGCTGGGAAAATACCGCGTTGACGCCGATGACGTTGCTGGCGGTCGTCAACGTCCGGCTTGACCAACAACCCAGCCGCATCGGAGACGGAAACGAGCTGCCCCGCTCGAAGACCGCGAAATCGCCTGGCCTCCTCGTCGAAGCTGTCGGCCATGGCGAAAGCATCGCTCTCCCAGGTCAACTCGAACTGCACGCGCGGATCGTCGATTGCCATGTTCGCCAACATCACGTTGTCCGCAAAGTGACGAAGCTTGTGGGCATCCTGTTTTCCGGACCGGATTGCCCCCTGCACTTCGCGTTGCACGAACGGGCCAAGACCGGCCTTGAGCAATTCCAGTGCCTTGCCGACCCGTTCGTGATTGGTGATGGCCAATAGACCTATTATTCGCGGATAAGGTTGTCAAATCAGTCAAGTCCGCACCCGTTCACTGCTTTCGCATCGAGCCGGGGCACCGCCCCGTTGAGTTTCTCCCGCGAGACGATGTTTCATTGCGGCGTCGCGGGGTGCTTCCACAGGCGCACGATAAAACGACTGTCTTCCTCCACTAGATCGGGTTCCGTGCCGTTGTGCGCCCGCATGCCGGCGACGATCTTGCGCGGCACGCCCAGACCCGTCGCTTCAATGTAGCGGTAGTCGCGCAGAACCTCCTTGATCAACTCGTTCCGCGAAGCGCGATAGCCCGCACGCATCTTGTCCACGGTGACCGTGTTCGGCAAACGGCCCGGAGAGATGATCTCCAACCGGTTCGAATAGATGGAAAGTTCGATGTCCATCACCGATATGGTGTAGTCGCGGTGTGCAATGGCGTTGACGATGGCCTCCCGGACGGCTTCGATCGGATAGTCCCAGCGCTCTGTACGCCGTCCTCCACCGTCTATGGAGGCTTCGATGTCGATATTGCGGCGGACGAAGTCCATCGCCTGGCCGATAACGCCTGCTTCGACGGCATTGTCCGCTTCCGAGAAGGTGGATGGCAGATCTGAACCGAACTGCCCTAATTCAGCACTCGGCTTGGGATACAGCGAGACCGCTGCACCGCGCAAAGTTGCCCGCGCCTTGGCGTTGTAGTCTTTTTCCGCCGCGGCGTATGCCGCCGCACTGATTCCAGCCTGATGCAGGAATCGCTGGGGTCGACCGCCGAAGAGCAGCAGTCCGCCCGCACTTGGCATCGTGCGTCCGCGATCCACGCACATGAACTCGGTGTTGACGAGCAGGCGCGTCCATGCCTCGCGGTCGTGCTCGGAGGGACAGGTTTGCCTGCGGATGTCGCGGAAGTAGTTATTCAGCCGACGCATGTCGAAATCTTCAAGCCCGGCGCCCGGAACCGGCTTGCGGTCGTACTGCAGGCGTCCCGACTGCATGTACAGGCGCGCTTCTTCTTCGTCGGTCGCGTCGCGCGACGTCGTGCCGGCGCGAATCTGGGTGACGCACGCCGAACCACGCTTGTATTTGTATGGCTTGTCGGGCGCATCGGCCGGAACGGAAACGATGCCCACGGTTTTCGATTCATCCCAGGAAATCGTTTCCCAGAACGGGATTGCAGCCGGTCGCAGGTGCGTGCGCGCTGCCTCCATCACCCATTCCTCGACCTTTTCGTGCTCACTGGCAAGGCCCGAAACGCTTCCATCCTCCTCGACCCCGAGCAAAATATGGCCACCCTCGAGATTGAGCAGCGCGGCCATTTCCTTGGCCAGTTTCTGCGCCTTCACCTCGTCGCGCTTAAACTCGACGCCGGAGCTTTCACCGTTTTGAATCAGTTCGGCAAGTTCAGTTCGGTTCATTCAATCCTATCCTGGATGCCGAATTCCAATGTGTCCCGTTCCTTGTCAAGATACCTGCTAACGGAGATGCTTAACAACTGGGGCCCACTGTTCTTTGGTGCTGCCCTTCGTTAACTTGGTGTCTTTCCCGCAGCCTCGGCTTCTGGCTTTGCCGATTCCGACTGACGAGATGAAACCCAATGGTCAGAAACCGTTTTCCAATCGATCTTGCATCGCTTGGCCCCCGTCCAGACATCCCGGAAAGCCGGATCTGGCGAATGCGGGCGCTGCGTAGCCGGGAGTTCCCGCACCTCGGCAAGCAGCCCTCTCTGCCAATATGACTGAGACACCAGCGACCTTTGGAATTACTGTAGGGCGGTGGAGGTGAAAGCCGATGACCGCAGAGAAAGATTCGATGACATTGAATGAGATTTCCTATTCGGCCCTGGGGGCCTCTTCGCTACGCTCCTCGACCCCCAGGGCTGGCCGCGTCAGACCGTCGCCGGACCCGGAGGTCGTGGCCAAGCCGAAGCGGCGCCAGTTCACCGCGCAGTATCGGCTGCGGATCCTTGAGGAGGCCGAGATCTCGTGGGCTTCGTCGTAAACAATCAGGTCCCAACGGCCATCCGGCGCTTATAGCTTCTGATGGACATCCTCGTTGCGAGACCGCTTGTCCAGCCGCGCAATGACCAGGTTTGTCTCCAGAAACCAGTTCCAGTACGCGCCGCTTCGAGTTTGTCGTTGGTCAGAATCTCGAACGACAGATGGAATCGTCGGTACAGTTCATCCTGCCATTGCTCGGCGAGGCTGCCGGGACAGACGACCAGACAGCGCTGAAGGTCGCCGCGAGCGATCAACTCCTTGATCAGCAGTCCCGCCATGATGGTCTTGCCTGCGCCCGGGTCGTCCGCCAGCAGAAAACGAAGGGGCGGCCGGGGCAGCATGGATTAGTACACTGCGGCGATCTGGTGCGGCAAGGGTTCAACCAGGGAGGTGTGCACGGGTCGGCGAGGCGATGTCCATCGTCGGGGATCTTCTCGACTCCGGGCTCGGAGACGAGGAGCGTGCCGAGGCGTTGTACCTGCTCGCGGTGGCGCAACGGTTTGGCAACCAGCGCCGGGAAGCCCTTGCGACATTGCAAGGCCTGCACGCGGAAAACGCCGGGCACGCGCGCGCATGGCAGGAGCGGGGTCATATCTGTTCCGCCGCGGGCTGGCTCGACGAGGGGATCGCGTTGTACCGGGAGATTCTGGACTCGGACCCGGGCCGCAGCGAATTGCACCTCTTGACCGGACACGCCAGGAAAACCGTGGGCGCCTTCGACGATGCCATCGAGTCCTACCGGCAGGCCTATCGCCGCCGCCCCGATTTCGGCGATGCCTTCTGGAGCCTGGCCAACACCAAGACCTACCGGTTCAGCGATGGCGAGATCCGGCACATCAAGCGTTACGAGCAGGCCGGCAACATTGCCGGCGACGACCGCATCCACCTGTGTTTCGCCGCCGGCAAGGCGCTGGAAGACCGGGCCGACTACGATGCCTCCTTCGCATACTACGAACGGGGCAACGCCCTCAAGATGACCGAAAACCGCTACAAGGCCGAGGTCAACGAAAACCGCGCTGCGGCGCAGGTGGAAACCTGCACCAGGGAGCTGTTCGAGAGCAGGCCCGGCGTCGGTTTCGATTGCCCGGACCCCATTTTCATCGTCGGGCTGCCGCGGGCGGGCTCGACCCTGCTCGAACAGATCCTCGCTTCCCACAGCCTGGTGGACGGCACCATGGAACTGCACGACATCCTGGCGCTCGCCCAGCGGCTGAGGGGCCGGCAGGCGGAGAAGAACTCGCGCTATCCCGGGATACTCCACGAACTCGACGACGACTACTTCCGGCGTTTCGGCGAGCAGTACATCGAGCAGACCCGCGCCTACCGGGGCAGGGCGCCGTTGTTCATCGACAAGATGCCCAACAACTTCATGCCTATCGGCCTGATCCGCCTCATCCTGCCCAACGCGAAGGTGATCGATGCGCGGCGCAGCCCCATGGCCTGCTGCTTCAGTTGCTTCAAGCAACTGTTCGGCGAAGGCCAGGAGTTCACCTACGGACTCGAGGAAGTCGGCCGTTATGACCGCAACTATGTGCGCCTGATGGACCACTGGGACGAGGTACTGCCCGGGTTCGTGCTGCGCGTCATGCACGAGGACGTGGTGGACGACCTGGAAACCAAGGTGCGGCGTGTTCTCGATTTCTGCGGCCTGCCTTTCGAGGAGAACTGCATCGAATTCCACAAAACCGAACGCAACATCCGCACGCCGAGTTCCGAACAGGTACGCCAACCCATCTTCCGCGAGGGGCTCGAGCGGCAGGTTCAGGCGTCGGAGGCCACCCTTTGCGTGATCGACCGCTTTGCCCTGAATATCGTCTATGTTGGGGAAATACACCGGATCTTCCCCGACGCCAGGTTTATCCTGATGCTGCGGCATCCGGCCGACTGCGTATTGAGTTGTTATCTGCGCACCTTCGCCGAGACCTCGGCAAACGCCAGCTTTCATACGCTGGAAGAAGCTTCCTGTCTTTACGACCAGGTCTTGGGTCTCTGGAAGCAATTCACCGAAATCCTCGACCTGAACGTAATCGAGATCAGGTACGAAGACCTCGTCGCCGACATTGAGCAAACCGGCCGAAGAGCCCTGGAATTCATCGGGACGCCATGGCATCCCGGCATGCTGGATCACGAACGAACCGCCCGCAGCCGTCCGTATATCCGGACCGCGAGCTACAACCAGGTCACCCAGCCGCTCTACGCCAGCGCCAGCGGCCGGTGGTTGCGCTACCGCGAGCAACTCGAGCCGATTCTGCCAACACTCGAGCCCTGGATCGAAAGCTTCGGGTACGCACAGGATTCCACCCCGGTTCCGCTCGAGCGTTCGTAGCCGCGAATCGTCCGGGATACCCCGCGGCCATGGGTGTGGGCCACGCCATTGTGGCGCGCGCGGTGACCCTTGCGATCCAGGCAGCACGAAACCGGGCCATCCAGCCCATCGCGGCATGCGCGTCGAGCCGCTGCCTCGACGCGCCTATTCGTACCCGCCTTCGGGGGCGAGCGCCGCATTCAGCACCCGCTGGACAAATATCGGATTCACCCCGACGTCGTTGCTGCGGGTTGTCAGGGCGCGCCGATCCGGATGCAGCTTCTTGCGGGTCTCCTCGATCAGGGTGCGATAGCGGGCGACGCCCTCCGGTTCCTGGCCGTACAGCACCCACAGTTCGCGCCAATCCTGGGCAAAGCCTCGCAACAGCGCGCAATACGCGCGCACCAGCTCGGGGTCGTTGGCGGCATTGCCCGAAAAATCGGCGATCAGGTCTTCGACCAGCGCCGTGCACTCCCCCGGCGCCATCACCGGCAGGCTGGTGAACCGCTCCAGCCCCAGGCTGACGGACTTGTCCGGTTCGAACTCAATGCAGGCGGCTGCTGCCTCAATGTCCACGGGATCCCGCGATTCCATCTCCCCGACCATGCGCCAGAATCTCGATGAGCCGCAGAGGTCGATCACCAGGTGCACCCGGTCCCGCGTTCCGCCGTTGGTCACCCGGTGGCGCCGCCAGGAATCGAATATCCAGCACTCCCCCGGCGCCATGTGCAGCTTCTCCCGGCCGCAATGGAAGATCACTTCGGGGCTGGTGACTATCGGGATATGGATGCGCACCCGGCTGAACCAGTGGTAGTTGAAGTCGACGTGCAGGCTCACCTCCGCGCCGGCCTCGAGCTTCATCAGTCGCGATCTGGAAAGTACCTCTCCGAAGCTCGCCATGACCTGCTGCATGTAGGGGCACCGCGCAAGGTGGGGCGTCGGTTTCTTTTCACCCTCGAAAGAGTCGTTGTCCCCGCCGCCGCTGGAAATCAGCGGGATCGCCGAATTGCCCCGCATTCGGCTTGGATGCCGCATCCAGTGCGCACGGCCAAGGCCGCGCAACTCCTGCTCGAGCCTTTGCGCATCGAACCGGACCGGCAAGCGGATAAAGGGTTTGCTCAAACGCACGCTACCGTCCCCCGGACGTCTGCATACATCTCCCTCAGGATGGGACCCACCGCCAATAGATTCAATTAAATCCTTATTTCCGTAATTATATTATTGAAAGAACCCCATAAAATAGTAATATAAAGCGGATTTTAAGGGGTATATGAGCCACGGTCCCTTCATGCACCGCCGCCAACTCGACACCCTGAAAAGCTGGCTGAGCTCGCCCTACCGCAAGCCGCTAGTGATACACGGCGCGCGCCAGGTCGGCAAGTCCACCCTCGTGGAACTGCTTGCCAGGGAAAGGGATGCCGGCGCCGATCTGTTTGCCGTCAATCTGGAGCGGTATCCGCTACTGGCCCAGGCCTTCAATGACGGCAGTCCCCGGGAATTGCTGAACCTGATGCAGGCGCTGCCAGGCGCACCCGGGATATCGGCGCGAAGCATCCTCTTCCTCGACGAAATTCAGGCTGCTCCAGCCGCATTGCCCATGCTCAGGTACTTCCGGGAGGACATGCCGGAGTTGCCGGTCATCGCGGCCGGATCGCTCATGGAGTTCCAGTTGTCCAGTCATTCGTTGCCGATGCCGGTCGGCAGGATCGAATACCTGAACATGGGTCCGATGACCTTCACCGAATTTCTGGCCGGTATCGGCGAATCCTCGGTCGCCGAAGAGATCGGCCGATTCGAGTTCGACACAACCGGGGCGGACCCGGGATGGCCCCATCCCCTGATTCACAAACGCCTCCTGGAACTTCTGAAACTGTACCTGTTCATCGGCGGCATGCCCGAAGCGGTTCGGATTTACGCAGAAACCCGCAACCTTGGGGCGGTGAGCGGCGTTCACAACAGCATCATCGAGACATACCGGGATGACTTCCCGAAATATGCCGCCCGCCGGGACCTGGCCCGAATGCTGGGCGTGTTCAATTTTGCCGCCACGCGCGCCGGACGCAAAGTGAAATACAGCAACATCTTTCCCGATCAACAGAGCGCCACGCTGCGCCGTGACATAGACATCCTGGCAATGGCCCGCGTGATCGCCAAGGTGACCCACAGCCACTGCTCGGGACTGCCGCTGCAGGCAGACCTCAAGCAGAACGTGTTCAAGCTCGTGTTTCTGGATGTCGGTCTGATGAACGCGGTGTGCGGGCTCAACTGGGCCACGATCTCAGGTCGATCGAACGAGACCCTGGTGAACGAGGGGGCCCTCGCGGAACAGTTCATCGGCCAGCATCTCGCCGACCTGATCGCCCAGCGTCCCAATCGCGAGTTGACGTATTGGTTGCGCGAGGGGCGGTCCAACAATGCGGAAGTGGACTATGTCGCGGAATTTGGCGGGCGTATCGTCCCCATCGAGGTAAAGGCGGGCCGCACGGGCACCTTGAAATCCCTGCATCAGTTCGCCGCGGAAAAGCGTCCGGGCCTGGCCGTGCGTTTCCACGCCGCGGAACCCTCTCTTCAGACGATCGAGGCCCGGGCGATAACGGGCGCGGGAGGCGTGCCCGTCCGCTACCGACTTCTGTCGCTGCCGCTCTATCTGGTTGAACGCCTGCCAAGGATCATCGAGCGTCTGTAGTCATCGGTTTTCGTCAAGTCATGTGCTGGCAATTCAGGGCCGAACAAGTCGTGACTTGATAAATCTTCTGTCAACCGGCGTTTCTTGAGGCGCCCCCTGTTCCGGGCCTCGGGGCCTCACACCAGGTTAGTCGCATATCGCCGGGCAGCGCTGAAGTTCTTGAAGCGCACGCTGAAGCGCTATGGCCGGCCCCGGTCGATCGTTACGGACCGGCTTCGATCTTAACCGGCCGCGATGAAGGCGCCGGGAAATCCTGGACGGCAGGAATGCGGTCGCCGGCTTGACAACCGGGCCGAGAACTCGCATCAACCGTTTCGAAGGCGGGAGGGGGCGATGGCGCGGTTCAAAGACATCAAGACTCTGCAGAAATTCACCGCTGTGCATGCCCCGATCCACAGTCACTTCAACCACCAACGCCACCTCAACCGTCACAACGTTTTCAAACAACACCGGACCGCCGCCCTGGCCGAGTGACGCCAACTTGCAGCCTAAGGGGCCTCGATCGCAAGCTCTACGGGTCCGATTCAGTTAGTCTGACACTGCCCTGCAATGGGCAGTTATTGGTGCCCGCATGACCCTGCGACGCCGCAAGATTCGTCATTGGCAACGTCAAGTTAAATGTCTATGATAACGTCTATCGAAAGTCGGTCGAGATGACCGGAGAGCAGGCGATGTCAAATGTAACTGCGGAAAGGAACGCGGTGGCAGGAAAGCTGGAGCTACTGCGGACGAGAGCGGCGATTCGATCGGTCGACGTTGCAAACATGCTGGGAACTACTCCCGAAACGGTTTCGCGATGGAATCGCGGTCGTGCGTATCCAAGGCCAAGCAAGGAACATCTGCTCGTTGACCTGGAATATGTTGTAGAACGACTCTCTGAGTTCTATTCGGATCCTAGAACCGCCCGTGCGTGGCTGTACTCGAGGCACAAGTACTTTGATGGCCTTCGGCCTGCCGACTTGATTCAAGAAGGCCGAATCGGGGAAGTCCTGGGTGCCATCCAAGCGATGACTGATCCTGGTCATACATAACCGTCTGGCCGTTGGTCGAGAGCGGCCGGGTTCGCAGACCGACAGTGATCGGCTGTAGCTGAATCCGGCGATACCCCGGTTTTGGATATGCGCATATGCTGGAGCGAGACCTTCAGTTGCTGGAGCGTCTTGAGGGTTGCTCCCAGGAAACTTTGCAAGGGGTTGTTTGCCGGGTGGTGTGGGCGAACAGAAGTCCTGTTCATGGCAGTAGCGCCCCCCGTGGCCGCTGGAATAGCGCGGACGGCAAGTTCGAGGTCCTCAATACATCATTGACCAGCGAGGGGGCAGGTGCGGAGTTCGAGGCTTTCTGGTACCTGTTCGATCAACGGCCCGACAGGCCGGCACTCAATTGGAAACTCAGGGTTCGGTTGAAGCGGGTAGTCGAATTGGACTTCGGGCAACTGGACTGGCTTGGCGTAGGGCAAGCCAACTATCAAGGGCGAGACTACTCGCGCACACAGGCGATCTCGGGCGCGCTCCACCACTTGGGGTGTGACGGATTGATCGTCCCATCCGCACGTTATGAATGCAGGAATCTCGTGGTCTACATGCAAAACCTCGACAAGGACTGTTTCGTAGAGGAAGAAGAGTGGATCGAGTTTTCCTGGTCCGACGTTGTAAAGTAGTCCTACGTTTCCAGGGTCAATACTCGGCATGATCCCGAAACTGGCGGCCTGGGAATCACTCCGGGTTTGCCGGAGGCGGCTTCGTACAGGTCATGCTGCCTCGCCCGAGAACGTCGGCGGTTGGTATCCTCAACGCGCCCGGGGTGGCCGTTCGACCCCGTGATCCTCACCGAAATGCCGCCTGTCCACGCTGAAAGGCTGGCGGAGCGTTTCGAGAACGCCCGCCTGGTGAGGGTTGACGACAGTCGAACGCTGATTCCGATCGACCAGGCGGAAGCACTGACGCACCATCTTCGCTCGTTCCTTGCAGCCAATACCGGCTGAACATCGCGTTACCGCCAGTGCCGAACGACCATCGAACCGTGCGCCCCAGTGTGGGAGATTTGCCATATCGAGCCGTCAAGGCCAGTGCGGGATACCCCGGAGCATACCGCGAATCCCCCATGCCCCGCTGCGCTCCTGTTTCGTTACCATGAGCGCTTCCAAATGCACCGATACGGAGACATCGAATGAGATTTGGCATCTTCTACGAACTGCAGTTGCCCAAGCCATGGCAGGAGGATAGCGACCATCGCCTTATTCACGATGCGCTCGAACAGGTGGTGTTCGCAGATGAAGCCGGCATCGACTATGCCTGGGAAGTGGAGCACCACTTTCTTGAAGAGTATTCGCATGGCTCCGCGCCGGAGGTGTTTCTCTCCGCTGCGGCCGCGCGCACCAGCCGTATCCGGCTCGGGCACGGGATTCGCCAGGTCATCCCCAACTACAATCATCCGGCCCGCACTGCCGAGTGCCTGGCAACGCTTGACCTCATATCCAATGGCCGGGTCGATTTTGGCGTTGGCGAAGGCGCGACCCGCCTCGAACTCGGCGGCTTCGGCATCTACGCCAAGACCAAGCGCCAGGCTGCGCTCGAAGCGGCGGAGCAAATCGCCAACATGATGGTCATGTCTCCCTATCCCGGCTTCGAAGGAGAATTCTTCTCCATGCCATGCCGCAACGTGATGCCCAAACCCCTGCAAAAGCCACATCCACCCATGTGGATGGCCTGCACCAACCGGGACACCATTCGCGTTGCCGCGAAGAACGGCTTGGGCGCGCTGGCATTTTCTTTCGTCGACCCGGAAGAGGCACGCCACTGGGCCGATATCTACTACGGCATTGTCCGCAGCGAGGAATGCAAGCCCATCGGCCATTCGGTGAATGCCAACATCGCGCTCGTCACTTCCTTCTCCCTGCACCGGGACCGCCTCGAGGCCATTCGCCGGGGCCAGGAAGGGTTTGAATTCTTCAACTACGCGGTGAACGCCCTGGTTGCGGAAGATGCCGTACCCGGGCGCAGCCGGCTGTGGGAACAATTCCTGGAAAAGCGCGCCGGACGTGGGGAAACCGTCATCGAACTTGCACGCGCCGGCGACCCGGCAAGCTTCCGGCACGCACCGGGCATCGGCACGCCGGCGGACTTCGCGCGCCATCTCCACAGCATGAGCGATGCCGGGGTGGACCAGGTGATACTCCTGCAACAGGCAGGCAAGAACTCCCACCGGCACATCATCGAAGCGCTCGAGCTGTTTGCGAACGAAGTAATGCCCGAATTCCACGCCAGGGCCCCCGAAAGAGAGGCGCGCAAGGCCGAGGACCTTGCGCCTTACATCCAAGCCGCGATGCAACGCAAGGATTGGATGGCAGCCTTGCCGGAGTCGGAGATTCCAGTGGTGAAGGCATCGAGGCCAAAGGCGGAAACCCGCCAGGATCGTGCAGCGGCGGGAGGGGGCTCCGGTTAGCCGGGACTATTGATGAATGAACATAGCGAGGTTGGCAAGAGAGGTTGGCAAGAGTAGTGAAAGCAATCCTCGGATGGCTCGCGGCACCGCCCGGCAAGGCCGCAAACCGCTCGAGGTCGCCCTGCAAGGCGCCGTTTCGAGCGTAAAACCCGACGCATCCCGCGCGCTGAAACCGTGGTATCGTTCGGCGCGAGAGGCTTCCCGTAACGGGATCCGTCGGAGGGAATTGCATGAACACCGATGTCATCATTACGTGCGCGGTCACCGGCGCCGGCGATACGGTCGGCAAGCATCCCGACATTCCCGTCACGCCCGCGCAGATCGCCGATGCCGCCATCGATGCGGCCAAGGCTGGGGCAGCCATCGTCCACTGCCATGTCCGCGACCCGGTGACCGGCAAGGGCGCCCGGGGCGTGTCGCTTTACCGGGAGGTGGTCGCCCGCATCCGGGACTGCGCCACCGACGTGATAATCAACCTGACCTCGGGGATGGGCGGCGACCTGTTCATCGGGCCGGACGAGATGCCGACGGAATTTGGCGAGGAGACCGACCTCGTCGGCGCTCTCGACCGAATCCCGCACATTGAAGAGCTGTTACCGGAGATCTGCTCCCTGGACTGCGGCTCCTACAACTTCGGCGAAGGCAGCCTGGTCTATGTTTCCACCCCGGACATGTTGCGCCGGGGCGCGAAGCGCATCCGGGAACTCGGTGTCAAGCCCGAACTCGAGATATTCGATACGGGCCAGTTGAGCTTCACGTTGAAGATGATCGAAGAAGGCCTGATCGACGGTCCGCCCCTCTTTCAGCTCTGTTTCGGCATTCCCTGGGCGGCGCCGGCGAATGTGGGCGTCTTCAAGTCCTGGGTAGAGATGTTGCCGCCCGGCGCCAACTGGACGGCTTTCGCGATCAGCCGCAACCAGATGCCCTGGGCAGCCCAGGCGGTGCTGCTCGGCGGCCACGTACGGGTGGGGCTGGAGGACAACCTCTACCTGCAACGGGGCGTCTTCGCCTCCAACGCGCAACTGGTCGAACGGGCCCGCAAGATTGTAGAGTTGATGGGCTGCCGGGTACTCGGGCCGGACGAGGCGCGCGAGCAGTTCGGCCTCGCGAAACGCGCCTGACCGCACGGGTTTGCAACCCCGTCAGACGCGGTCCGCTTTCATGGAATAAATTTTTAACACATTGATTTATAAATAATTTAGGAATTTACTATTTAACATAATGCAGGAGGCGAAAAACTGTCCAAAAACACGTTGTTCCCTGCGCGTCCTCGTCCCGGCGCGCCGGGTTCACTACTCGCAGGGAACAATTTTTCAACCCATTGAATCTACACGATTTATTGGTGGAGGAAGTCGAGGCACGAAAATGGGACGATCCCTCGAGTTCCGAGCGGGCCTATCGTGCTTGCCTTCCGGCACGCCGGGCGGGCTTGCCTTCCTTATGCGATGGGCGCAAGCACGAGCCTTAATGGTGCCGGCAGACAAGCACGACAGGCCCGCTCTCTTCCTGGAATCGGGGTTTGCTCCATGCGCGTCAGCGCCCTGGGATCCTGGCGTGGATACCGTCAGTCAAGCCGCATGTCCCGTTGCGGCACAACGATGCGGAAGCGGAAGCGGATCCGTACCCTGACCGTCATCGGCACCGGTGTCATCGGGGCCGGCTGGGCGGCGCGGGCACTGGCCCATGGACTGGATGTCGTGGCCTGGGATCCGGCGCCCGGCTGGCAGACCAGGCTCAAAGCCGCTGTCGAAAACGCCTGGCCCGCGTTGACGAAGATCGGCCTGCACACGGGCGCCGGCCTCGACCGCCTGCGCTTCGCGGAATCTCTGGCCGCCGCCTGTTGCGCCACCGACTTCGTTCAGGAAAGCGCACCTGAAAAACTGGAATTGAAACGGGACCTGCATGCCCGGATCGATGCCGAGACGGCTGCCGGCGTCATCGTCGCCTCGAGCACATCGGGCCTGCTTCCCACCGATATGCAATCCGGTTGCCGTCGTCCCGGGCGCCTGGTCGTCGGCCACCCCTTCAACCCCGTCTACTTGCTGCCGCTGGTGGAAGTGCTGGGCGGAAAACAGACATCCGCCGACAGCGTCGAGGCCGCCATGGCGTTCTACCGGGATCTCGGCATGCATCCCCTGAAGGTGCGCACCGAGATCGAGGGGTTTCTCTCCGACCGCCTGCAGGAAGCCTTGTGGCGCGAGTTGCTCCACCTGATCAATGACGACGTGGCGACCACTGAAGAACTCGATGCGGCGATCGTCTACGGCCCGGGGCTGCGCTGGGCCTTCATGGGTACCTGCCTGTCCTTTCACATGGCCGGCGGCGATCGGGGCATGGAGGATTTCATGAAGCAGTTCGGCCCGGCGCTCAGGCAGCCCTGGACCCGGCTGGAGGCGCCGGAACTCACCGATGCGCTGATCGGCAAGCTGGCCGACGGAACCCGGCGGCAGGCCGCGGGGCGCAGTGTGAAGGAACTGGAGCGATTGCGCGACGAGTGCCTGATCGCCATCATGCAGGCGCTCAGGCGCTTCGAGATCGGAGCGGGTAAAACGCTGGCGGAGAACGACGCGCGCCGCTCGGGCGAGGGGTAACCGTTCCTGCTGCGGATGCGATGACCAACGGGGCGATTCCCCAGCCCGACGAGACAACAGCCAACGGGTGCGAATTTTGACTCATTTGACAACCTTCATCCGCGATCAAGGGGTCTGGCAGCCCGTGAAAAAAGTCCCGCTGCATTCGACCGACGATGCATCCCGGCTGACTGCGTTGCTCGTCGGTCAAATACGGCCGATATTTTCCCTGCTCTCGCCTTGCCAGCCGGGCGCCTCGCCGGTCTCGGTGCGACGCGGGACTGTTACCGCGGGCTGCTAGTGGACTTCGCTCTCACATCCGAGCAACAGATGGTGGTGGACACCGTACGCGATTTCGTGGAGCGGGAGCTTTACCCCCTCGAAGAAGAGGTCGAGCGTAGCGGGCAGGTACCGGCGGAAGTCGGCGAAGAGATCAAGCGGAAGGTCATCGAACTGGGTTTTTTTGCGCCGAACCTGCCCGAGGAGGTGGGCGGCGGGGGCCTCGATCATCTGACCTTCACCCTGCTGGAGCGGGAACTCGGCCGGCCGTCGATGGCGCTCAGCGTTTTCTGGGGCCGGCCGTCGGGCATCTTGATGGCCTGCAACGAGGATCAGCGGCAGCGCTATCTTTTCCCGTCCGCCCGCGGCGAGCGCCTGGACGCCCTGGCCATGACCGAGCCCGCCGCCGGTTCCGACTTGCGCGGCATGCAGTGCTCCGCGCGCCAGGATGGCGGCGACTGGGTCCTCAACGGCAGCAAGCACTTCATTTCCCACGCGGACCTGGCCGACTTCGTCATCGTTTTCGTCGCCACCGGCGAAGAGGAAACCCCCCGCGGGCGGAAGAAGCGCATCACCTGCTTCCTGGTCGACCGCGGCACGCCCGGCTTCGAGATTCGTCCCGGCTACGATTCCGTCTCCCACCGGGGATACCAGAACTGCATTCTCAATTTCGACGATTGCCGGCTGCCGGCCGGCCAGGTTCTGGGCGAGGTGCACCGCGGGTTCGACCTGGCCAACGAGTGGCTGTACGGAACCCGTCTCACCGTGGCGGCGATGTGCGTGGGCCGCGCCCGGCGGGCGTTCGATCTCGCTCTTGCACACGCGGCCGAACGGCGCCAGTTCGGTCAGCCCATCGGCCGCTTCCAGGGCGTCTCCTTCAAGCTGGCTGACATGATCACCGAGATCGATGCGGCGGACTGGCTCACGCTCGGCGCCGCCTGGCGCCTGGACAAGGGTCTGCCCGCCAACCGGGAAATCGCCTCCGCCAAGCTGTACGCCACGGAAATGTTGGCCCGGGTAACCGACGAAGCCATCCAGGTTCACGGCGGCATGGGGCTCATGAGCGATCTCCCGCTGGCGCGGTTCTGGCGGGATGCGCGGGTGGAACGCATCTGGGATGGCACCTCCGAGATCCAGCGCCACATCATCGGGCGCGATCTGCTGCGGCCGCTGGGCTCATGATCGATCTTCCAAAGGCGCGTGTACGGCGTCTCTCCCGGCTGTTGCGACCGCGCAGCATCGCCGTCATCGGCGGCCGCAGTGCGGTGGAGGTCGTCAAACAATGCGACCGGATGGGTTTCGAAGGAGAACTCTGGCCCATCCATCCGATGCGGAAAAACTTCGAAGGGCGGTCCGCATTCCGCTCCGTCGCCGAGCTTCCCGATTCGCCGGATGCCGCCTTCGTCGGCGTCAACCGGCATGCCACCATCGAAACCGTCGCCGCGCTTTCGCGCCTGGGCGCCGGCGGCGCCGTCTGCTACGCGTCCGGTTTTCTGGAGAGCGAAGACGGTGGCGACCTGCAGCGCGCCCTGGTTGCCGCGGCGGGCGAGATGCCCATCGTCGGGCCGAACTGCTACGGGGTACTCAACTATCTCGACGCTGCGCCCCTGTGGCCGGACCAGCACGGCGGGCGGCGGCTCGACCCGAAAGAGCGCGGCGTCGCCATCGTGACACAGTCGTCCAACATCGCCGTCAGCCTCACCATGCAGCAGCGGGGCCTGCCGCTCGCCTACGTGGCCACCGCCGGCAACCAGGCCCAGTTGGGCGTCTCGGACCTGGCGGCCGCCATGCTCCGGGACGGGCGCGTCAGCGCCCTCGGTCTTCATGTCGAGGGGTTCGACTCGATCCCGGGATTCGAGGCGCTGGCAGCAATGTCGCGTGCGCGCGGGGTGCCCGTCGTGGTCATGAAGACCGGCCGCTCGGAACGGGGACGCGCCGCCGCGTTCAGTCACACGGCCTCCCTGGCCGGGTCCGATGCCGGTGCCCAGGCGTTCCTGGCGCGGCTGGGGTTCGCCCGCGCCCAGGGCATTCCCGAACTGCTGGAGATATTGAAATTCCTGCACGTGCACGGAACGCTCGACGGCGTTCGTCTCGGAGCCATGTGCTGTTCCGGCGGCGAAGCGAGCGTGGTCGCCGATGCGGTGGAGGATTCGGCACTGACCTGCCCCGACCTCGATCCGGACCACACAGCCACGGTCGCTGCCACCGTGCATCCCCTCGTGTCGGTAGACAACCCGTTCGACTATCACACCTTCAACTGGGGCGACGAGACGGCCCTGACCGCAACATTCACGGCGTTCGCCCAAGGGGGATTCGACGCAAACCTGCTGCTTCTCGACTTTCCACGCGGCGACCGCTGCGCGGACGATGACTGGTGGGCATCGGTGGGTGCGTTCGGCCGCGCCATGGATACCACCGGCGGCAAGGGTGCAATCATGGCTACCATGGCGGAGAACCTGCCCGAGGCAACCGCCGTCAAGCTGATCGAGCGCGGAATCGTACCGCTCCTCGGCGTACGGGATGGGCTGACCGCCATGGCGTGCGCGGCCTCGATAGGCGCCGCCTGGAAGTCGCCGTTACCCGATCCTCTGATCCGCGACCTAAGCACAACCAGGGATGCTGTGATGCTGGATGAGGCCGAGGCCAAGGCGCTTCTTGCCGCCTCTGGCATCAAGATTCCATACGGTGAGGTCGTGCACAGCGCCGAAGAGGCAGTGGCCGTTGCGAAATCCATCGATGCGCCGGTTGCGCTCAAGGCCCTGGGCATCCCGCACAAGACGGAATCTGGTGCACTCCGACTGAATTTGCGCAAGCCCACCGAAATCCGCGCCGCCGCCGCCGGGTTGCTGAAAATACTTCCCACGCCCGAAACCACCAAAAGCGGATCCGCAATCGATGCCCGCGCAGCCCCACACCACGCATCCGAAACGGGCACGAAATCGCTTTCGCCGGAACGCCTGCTAATCGAGCGTTTCGTAACCAACACCGTCGCCGAGTTGATCCTCGGCTTGCACCGGGACCCTCAATTCGGCCTGCTCCTCACCCTGGGTTCCGGTGGCGTCCTGGTGGAACTGGTCGCCGACACGGTCACATTGCTGTTGCCTGTGACGGAATCCGAGGTGCGCAACGCCTTTTCGACGTTGAAATGCACCCCGTTACTCAATGGTTTTCGGGGCAGCGGACCCGCCGATGTCGACGCCGCCGTGGCGGCCATCCTCGCCATCGCGAAGTTCGCCGCCGCGCACGCCGACCGCATCGAGGAACTCGACGTCAATCCACTGGCAGTAGGCCCGCGCGGCCAGGGAGCGGTAGCCCTCGATGCCCTGATTCGAATGCGGGGAGCCGATGCGGAAGGACGCCCGACTGGAAATCCAGGCCCGTCCGCGTGCTCAGACGCGATTACCCACTGACGATAGAGACCCGGATCAGCGCCAAACTCCGTGGCTCGAGCCCCGTGCTGCAGAGGCACATCTCGGTGTGAGGAACGGGCATTCGGGGCGCGGCCTTTTTTGCAAGTGGATCGCATCCGCCGCTCTTTGTTCAGTGGCATCCCGTCAGTTTCAGTCGCAGTTTTCGGCTCGATCGGTTGTATCTGCCAGAAGCGGCATCGTCGTTCCGTGATGTTCGCAAATCGCCTCTACAGAACGCCTGACCTGCAGCACCAGCGCCTCCATTCCCGGGTGGATTCGCGCTTTCAATCTGCGCAAATTGTGCGCTACGCTGTGTGCTGTACTCGGTTCTGCTCCAAGTCGAGTTCCAATGGCTGGCAAAAGACAGTAGCGGCTGACAGAAAACGGTCTACGGCGAGAGACGATAATCCAACGGCGGTGCGACGCCTCGGACAGGGACACTGGTTGAACTGCCCGGAGACGACAGGCCAACAAGCATTCCATGAAAGTACTAGGCATAGATTTCACAAGCGCGCCAAGAGGTAGCAAGCCCATTACCGTAGCAACCGGTGAATTGGCAGAAAGCGTATTGCGCATCAGATCCGTACGCGGCTTGAATAGCTTCGAAAGGTTCGAGGACGAACTGGACTCGCCTGGTCCCTGGATTGCGGGGATCGACTTTCCATTCGGGCAACCCCTCAAACTAATTCAGGCATTGCAATGGCCGATGTCATGGAAAGCCTACGTCGGCCGGGTGGGATCCATGGAAAAACACGAGTATGAATCCGCGATCAGGCGATATAGCGCCGCACAGCCCGATGGCTGCAAAGAACACAAGCGCGTTACCGACAAGCAAGCCCGATCCATCAGCCCCATGAAGCTGTATTTCCAACCCGTAGGCAAGATGTTCTTCCAGGGGGCTCCTCGAATCCTCCGTTCCGGCGCATGTATTGTCCCGTGCGCCCTCAATGGCGATAACCGCGTGATTGTCGAAGCCTACCCGGCCTTGGCCGCCCAGGCATTGGCTGGCACCAGAAGTTACAAAAGCGACGATAGATCCAGACAAACGCCCGAGCACAGGAGGGCAAGATCCGCAATCGTATCCGCGTTGACAGCCCAAAGATGCGGGGAAGTCTATGACTTCACTGTCGACTTGCAACACTCGGAATGCGAACGATTGATCGACGACGCGGGAGCGGACTTCCTTGACGCAGTGCTTTGCGCCATTCAAGCAGCCTGGTCGTATTCGCAACCCAACTTCGGGGTTCCAGATTCGTGTGATCCTCTTGAGGGGTGGATTGTGGATCCGTCTCAATTGCAACCAGAAGCATCGCCGGCGCTGCTTTTGAGGGACGACAACCCGCCGGGAAGGCCGCAGGTCAATCTACTTGATCGTATCACCACAAGCCCGTCAATATGTCATGGTAAGCCGTGCATCCGTGGGTTGCGCTACCCGGTTGACATGATTCTCGAACTGCTCAGTTCGGGAATGACCACTGAAGAAGTTCTCGCCGACTACGACGATCTCGAACTGGAGGATGTGTTGGCCGTACTTGCCTTTGCTGCTCACTTGAGCCGGGTAAAGAGAGTACAGGCGCTGGCTTCGTGAATTTCCTTGTCGACGCGCAATTGCCGCAGCGGCTTGCGCGTTGGCTGAGCGCGGAAGGGCACGATGTTGTACACACCAAAGACCTTCCGGAGGGAAACCGAACGGAGGACCGGGTCATAAACGAACTTTCGCTGCGTGAGCAACGCACAGTTGTTACCAAGGACGGGGATTTCGTCGATTCGATCTTGCTCCGGCAAGCGCCCCATCGGCTCCTGCTGATTTCGACCGGAAACATCGGCAATTCGGAATTGCTGAAGTTGTTTGGCGACAATCTCGAAACGATCGTCAGCGCTCTTGAAACCTCAACATTCGTCGAACTCGGTCAAGACACATTGATCGTTCATCACTGATCGGCACCGGGCGAACCTGCGATTAGACATCAGGCTGACAATCACATCCTTGAATGTGCCGTTCAGAGCACCCGTGGCGTTCCATTTACTCGACCGTTTTCCTGCCCACGGAGCGGTAGTCCTCGATGCGCTGATCCGCATCCGGGAGTCCGAAACCCGGCGCAACCCTATCGCCACTGACCCAGGCAGGACCACCGAACAGGAGATCTTATGAGCGATGTCGTCAGAACCCGCCGCGAGGGCGCCGTAATCGAGGTGACCCTCGACCGCCCCAAGGCCAATGCCATCGATCTCGCCACCAGCCGGATCATGGGCGCGACGTTCAAGGCATTCCGCGACGATCCGGAACTGCGCGTCGCCATCGTCACCGGCGGCGGCAATAGATTCTTCAGCGCCGGCTGGGATTTGAAGGCCGCCGCCGGGGGCGACGCGGTGGACGGCGACTATGGCGTGGGGGGCTTCGGAGGGCTGCAGGAACTGCCGGACCTGAACAAGCCCGTCATCGCGGCCGTAAACGGCATGGCCGTCGGCGGCGGGTTCGAACTGGCGCTCTCCTGCGACCTGATCCTGGCCTCGAGCGCGGCGCGGTTCGCGCTGCCCGAAATTCACGCGGGCACTATCGCCGATGCCGCCACCATCAAGCTGCCCAGGCGCATGCCCTACCACGTTGCCATGGAACTGCTCCTGACCGGCCGCTGGATGGATGCCGAGGAAGCCCGACGCTGGGGCATCGTCAACGAGGTGCTGGAGCCGGATGAGCTGATTGACCGCGCCTGGGATCTCGCCCGAACGCTCGCCGAGGGACCGCCGCTGGTGTTCGCGGCCGTCAAGGAAGTCGTTCGCGAAGCCGAAAACCAGCGCTTTCAGGACGCGCTCAATCGGGTTACGAAGCGCCAGTTTCCGGCGGTGGACTTACTCTACGACAGCGATGACCTGTTGGAGGGCTCACGTGCCTTCGCGGAGAAGCGGGATCCTGTCTGGAAAGGGCGGTAGGCATCGAGACCTACCCAACATGCGGCGGCAAGCCGCGCATTATCGCCGCGCGCCACCGTGCTTACGCGTTTCTTCAGATCGAGCTTTGTTTTTCCTGTGCCACTCGGCTGGCAACGACACACCGACAAGGACAGACGGAGATGGTAGCGGTGATGTAATGGTGCTATGGTGCAAACTCACCACAGAACAACATTTCGATGGTTCGTTTGACTATCAGCCTGACCGAACGAATGCATCGCGCCCTGAAAGAGACCGCGGCGCGCCAGAATCGTTCGATCGCGTCCATCATCGAGGAGAGTCTGCAAGCCCGCGGCATTCAGCCTCTTGCCACGGCGCGAGACATCGTTGCGAAAGCCCGAGCCAATTCGCGAATGGACTCCGAACGCGCGACAGCGCTGGCGCTTGAGGAAACCCGCGCTTTTCGGGCGGGGCGCTAGTGGTCGAACCACCTAGAAATGAGTGGTCAGTGGCCGCCGGAACGTTCCGCGCAAGGCGCGGTCGCGCAGACGTAGGCGACCTACTTCAAGCGGTCGCAACGCCGCGCGGGGCGTTCCGGCGGCCACCCGCAGGGCGTGCCCACAAGCGCCCATCTGCTTTGTTGTCGGCTCTTGACGTATGCTGGATACGTCCGCAAGCCGACGCCGCGCATCTGGACGCTTGTGGACGCGCTGACCATTCATTTCTAGGTGGTTCGACCACTAGCACCCTCTGAAGTAACGGACCGAGAGCATTGGCGAGCAACAGTCGAATGTATCGGTGAAGCCCACGCTTTGCATCGTCGACACCAACGTCATCGTCTCGGGACTGATCAGCGCGGATTCAAGCCGCCCTCCAGCGAGAATTCTTGACGCCATGCTCGACGGCCGCCTGCTCTATTTGATGTCCGGCGAACTGCTGAGCGAGTACTCGTCTGTTCTCCGTCGTCCCGGTCTCGTCCGTATTCATGGTCTCACCGACGAAGAACTCGACCGGCTGCTTACCGAACTTGTAGCAAATGCAATGTGGCGTGAATCTGCCCTTGCGGATAGAGCTCCAGACAGGGGAGACGACCACTTGTGGGCGATGCTGGCCAGCTATCCGGAGGCTCTGCTGGTGACGGGCGACCGGCTTTTGATCGACAATCCTCCGGGCTACGCCTCCGTGATTTCGCCCCGCCACTTTGCCGACTCGTTTCTTGCGACCCAATGACAGAACCAAGTGACCAGAGCGCGTCATGGCCGAGCCGGCGGGGCAGGCGTGCTGGCCGGTTCGATAGGAAACCGGGGCACCCCTCGCATACAGACCGCACGGCCGCGCTTACGCGATGCA
This sequence comes from Candidatus Azophilus sp., assembly GCA_965220425.1. GTDB lineage: Bacteria > Pseudomonadota > Gammaproteobacteria > Pseudomonadales > Azotimanducaceae > Azophilus. Next base: position 4,883,108 of record OZ244830.1, read on the forward strand.
TCGGCGTCCGCAGCAGGAAGTTGGTGACGGATGCGGGCGAGCGGTGGGGTCCGGTTCTCCCGACCTCGCTTCTCAATCGAGTTGCTGCGGATGGGCTATGTCGACGCCCTCGCCGGCATGCGTATACAGATCCGCGGAACCGTCCAGCAGACCGGCATGGAGGTCCGGCCAGTTCCGTACTGCCCGCTCGAGTCGGGTCGACCGTTCGGCCACGAATACATCACGGGTTTCGGCATCCCAGTTCAGGTAGAGCTTGCCGTCGAGCACGGACCAGCCGTCGATGAAATCCACCTCGGCCGCGTAGCCCTCCGATACGGCATAGGAACACCAACCGTTGTGCCGGGGCTCATAGGCCACCGGGTCGGCAGCGAAGGCGGCCGCGTTCTCCGCGGAACTGAACAGCCACGTCTTGCCCTTGTAGTCAACGCTGTGCGAAACATCACCCTTGGCGGGGGCGCCGCCGAAGTAGGCGACGACGTCGAAGCCGTCCATCGCGACCCCTTCGGGCAACGCGTTGACGAACTCACCGACCTCATCAGCGCTCGCGCAAACGGCAAAACAGCAAAGGGCGAGTGCAGGGATCAGCTTTCTCATGATGCCGCCTCCGGCAGGACAGTTGGCGGATCGACAGTATAGGCTCGATGCGCTACGCGAAAATTCCGACCCTACAGGGACAGGCAAACAGTCCGGAAGCGGCGCTAGTGTCCTGTGTCACAAATACGTTGCATTTCAGAGGGCGCAAAACCGCCGAGGGCAAGGCGCGGTCCGCAGCGAATGTCTGGACCTTTGCAAGGGCCGCAACACCGCCATCGGTGGTTTTGCGCCCTCCCGAAGGGCGCGCCGCACAAGGGCTGTGGCGTTGTTGCGACCCTTGGCCGTATGCCGGATACGCCCGGCGGGCCGCGCCTAGCCACAGCCCTTGTGCGGCGCGCTGAAACGTAACGTATTTGTGACACAGGACACTAGCCCGCATCGCTCACCAACTCTCGTCGCGAGGACGCTTGAGCCGGGTCAGATCCGGCGAAAATCCGTCCCCTTCCGCCTCAGCAGTTCCAGGCGGCTCGCAAATTCGTCTCGCCCCACGTAGCAGCCCTGCAGATGACGGTGGCCCCTCGCCGGATCGAAGGCGCTGCGGGCGTGCATGACGCGGTAGTTGTCGAATACCTGGCAGTCGCCCGGTTCCAGGCGGAAGCGGAACTGCATCTTCTCGCTTCGCGCAATCGTGAGCAACTGCCGGTGCGCCCGGTAGAACGCCGGCTGCAGTTCCGGTTCGATGTCGACCGGGCCCAACAGCGCCGGATGCAGGCGTGTGCCGATGACGGCGCCGTCCTCGTCGACCTCGATCAGCGTTCCACGATTCACGATGTGCCAGTCGTCGGCAATGGAGGTGAAGGTCACCCGTTCGCGGGAAAGCAGGTCGAATGCCGCCTCATCCCCTTCCCGCAACCTGGCGGCGCAGGCCATGGAGTCGACGAGAACGCTGTCGCCGCCCTGGGCATCGTTGCAGAGGCAATGCAGGAACTGGATGCCGGGCAACTGCCGCCGGCTTGGCAGATCGTTGTGGGGATGCAGCGCGTAGTGGGTATAAGCCAGGTTTTCCGCCCGGGGTTTCGACTCCACATCGAAATGGCGCCCGAAGTGCGACTCTTCGATGAAACCGATGCGCTCGGCCAGGTCGACCACCGCCAACTGTTCACAGGGTACGCCGGTTATCAGGGCGACACCCAGGTTTTCGATGCGCTCGAGGAGTTCGAGGAGTCCCTGCCCACTACCGGTGACGGTGTCATGGCCAATGGAAACGGACCCCTTGTCGACATCGGCCGCGGTCCAGGCGGTGCGCCGGGTCTTGCGAGTCCGGCGCGCTTCCGGTTCACAGCGGTGCCGGTCCAGCCAGGCCCAACTGTAACAGGACCCCTCGCACGGTGCGCCGTCCTGCGGCCACTCGATATGGATCCCGCCGGCATCGCCCCGGCACGCGAGCGGCGCGATATCCAGGGGGATCGCCATGAAGTCGACCAACCGCTCCCAGGCATCGGAATGCGCGCATTGCCGGCAGTGACAGTTTTCCCGCAGCCAGTAGTACAGGTGCCGGCTGCGATATCCCTCCGGCCAGAGGATTTCGAGACTGTCCGAATCCCGCCGAATGCGGGGGATGCCTTCCGCTTCAGCCATCGCAATCCACCCTTACTCCATATTCCTCCGCGCTGCGATAGAGCCACTCGGCCGCGTACTCGGCAAAGGTGCGGCGCACGACGATGTCGAAAAATTCGCCGTGACACGCTCTCGATGAATCGTCCTCTGCCATCGCATCACCGGAACTGTCCGGGTCGGGTCCGTGCCGGGACAGGCAGATCAGCATGGACGCCTTGCCGAGAACCGTCTGCGCGCACTGCCCGGGCCGGAAGACCCTGGGGTGAAAATCCAGGGCGCATCCCTTGGCCAGGACATCCCGGGCCTTGCCGCCGGAGAGACGGATGCAGATCTGTCCCCCCGTGAGATCGGTCAGCGCGCACGCCCGGCCAAGAAGCGCATCGGCCAGGCGCGTTGCCAGCGCCTCTACCACGCCGGGTTTTGTCATGACCAGCCACTCGTCCGGTCCCAGCCAGAATACGCGGCAGGCGCCCTGGGTGAAGGTGTTGGGGGCAACGGGCAGCGGCTGGCCCAGCGCTTCACGAACGGCCTCAAGGAAGCCGCTGTCGTTCGGGTCACCGCGCAGGTTGAGGTATCCATGATACGGCAACACTTTCATCGCAACCCCGCCTTCGACCGGCGTCTGCTTTTCCACCCGAGCCAGAAACGGCTTGAGCACATGGCGCCTTGGCAACGGTTCAGACACGCTGGCGCTCTCCCTTGGGATCGTAAAACACGGACGATGTGACCTTGACCTTCACGAAACGCCCATCACGCAACGCCGCGTAAATCGTCTCGCCACGGCGCGCCCGCCCGCCGCTCACCAGCCCGAGAGCAATCGGATGCCCCAGGCAGGCGCTCCGGTAGCTGGAGGTGACATGGCCCAGCAGGGGAACCGGCGGCGACCCGCCCGGCTCCTCCACGAGCTGCGCGCCTTCCGGCAATACCGTCGAACCGTCCTCCGACAGCAGGCCGACCCATTGCTGCCGGTTCTTGCGCAGGCAGTCCGGGCGCTGCAACGAGCGCTTGCCGAGATAGTCCTTGTCCTTGGCCAGCAGCCAGTTCATGCCCAGATCGACCGGCGTCACCGAACCGTCGGTGTCCTGGCCGACGATGACGAAGCCTTTCTCGGCCCGCAGCACGTGCATGGCTTCGGTGCCGTAGGGAACGATGCCGTAGGGCCTTCCTGCCTCCATCAGCAGTTCCCACATGGCCATGGCGCAGTCGCTGTCCACGTTGATCTCAAAGGCCAGTTCACCGCTGAAGCTGACCCGGAATATCCGCACCGGGAGGCCGGCGAGCCGCCCCGTACGCAGGGACATGAACGGAAAGTCTGCTGCGCGGAAAGCGATGTCGCTGTCCAGGCCCTCAAGTAGCTTCCGGCTGTAGGGCCCAGCCAGGGCAATGGTGGACCAGCGGTCGGTCACCGACGTCAAATAGACCTTCAACTCCGGCCATTCCGTCTGCAACCACCATTCCAGCCAGCTCAAAACCGCGGCCGCACCGCCGGTGGTAGTGGTGAGGTAGTAGTGATCCTCGCCGAGTCGAGCGGTCACGCCATCGTCAAGCACCATGCCGTCTTCTCCGAGCATGATGCCGTATGCGCAACGGCCGTCTTTCATGGAGCCTATACGGTGCGTGTAGATCCTTTCCAGGAACCTTACCGCATCCGGTCCCCGCACCTCGATCTTGCCGAGCGTGGAAGCGTCCATGATTGCCAGGGAATCCCGGGCGGCCCGGCATTCCCGCGCGACCGCCGCGTGCATATCCTCTCCCGGATCGGGAAAATACCAGGGCCGCAGCCACTGCCCGACCACCTCGAACCCAGCCCCGGCGGCTTCATGCCACTCGTGCAGGGCGGTCTTGCGTACGGGATCGTAGAGTTCGCCGACGTGCATGCCGGCGCAGGCGCCGAAGGCAACCGGCGTATAGGCCGGCCTGAACGTGGTGGCGCCCACCGTGCCGACCGGGACGTTCAGGCACTGCGCCAGCGCTGCAAAGCCGTTGACGTTGCCAAGCTTGCCCTGGTCGGTGCCGAACCCCAAGGCGGTATAACGCTTGACGTGTTCCACGCTGTGGAATCCCTCGCGCACGGCCAGGCGAATGTCCGCCAGCGTGGTGTCGTTCTGATAGTCGACAAACTGCTTGGGCGCCCGTTCCGGGGCGCGTGACGACGGCGTTCGCCAGAAAAACGAAGACGGATTCGAGTTTCCGGGATCCGTCCGCGGGGCAGCGGCCTCCACGGCGCCGAAGCCGCAAAGGCGCGCCGCTTCGAGTCCCGCCCTCCGGCCCTCCTCCAGGCATGCGCCCAACTCCCAGGTACCGGCGGCCGAACCGGCCGATACGTTGTCCTGACGTGGCTCGCCCGGAACGAAGCAGCCCAGCGATTCGCTCCAGATTACGTTCCCGCCCGCCTGGGAGTGGAGGTGGACGACCGGACTCCAGCCGCCGGCCATGGCAACCAGATCGCAGGCGACTCTTTCCGACGGTCGCTTCGCGGCCCCGCCGTTTCCGGACAGAGGCAGGACTTCGGCCGACCGCACGCGCATGCGGCCGGCAACGCCGGAGACGGCATACCCGGCCCGCACCTCGATTCCCGCGCCGGCAGCGACATCTGCAACCCGGCCGGCGCCGCCGCTCCGGCAGTCGACCACCATGGCCTCCACCCCGGCGTGCGCGAGGTCCAGGGCCGTCCGGTAGCCGCTATCGTTGTTGGTGTAGACAACCGCCCGTTTGCCGGGACGGACCGCGTAGCGGTGGATGTACTCGGAGACCGCTGACGCCAGCATGATGCCCGGGCGGTCGTTGTTCGCGAATACCAGCGGACGTTCGCAGGCGCCGGTAGCCAGAACGACGCGATTTGCCCGCACCCGCCAGAGCCGCTGGCGGACTTTCGCGGCCCTCTCCCCTTCGATCCGAATTGCCCCCTCCCGGCAGCGTTCCAGAACCGTGAGGAAGTTGTGATCGTGGTAGCCGAAAACGGTGCTTCGGGGGAGCACGTTGACATCAGGGTTTCCCGACAGTTCGTCGAGAACAGCCTCCAGCCACTCGCACGCCGGGCCGCCATTCAGGCTGGACGTTTCATGCAGCAAGCTGCCGCCCGGTTCGCTGCGCTCGTCCGCGACCATCACCCGGGCGCCGCATCGGGCCGCCGCCAGCGCCGCCATCAGACCGGCGGGCCCGGCGCCGGCGACCAGCACGTCGTAATGCGCATTGCAATGGACATAGTCGTCGGGATCCGGCAGTTCCGGCGCCACACCAAGCCCTGCCGCCCGGCGAATGAAGTGCTCGTAGAAATTCCACAACGCCCGGGGCCGCATGAAGGTCTTGTTGTAGAAGCCGGCGACGAGCAGGCGATGGAACCAGTCGGTCACCGCCATGAGATCGAAGTCGAGGCTCGGCCAGCCCTTCACGGTGGATGCGATGAGGCCGTCGTGGAGTTCCAGTTCCGTCGCCCGCACATTCGGCGTGGTTGCCGCGCCGGTACCGACCTGCACGATGCCGTTGGGCTCTTCCGGGCCGCTGCCGACGATGCCCCGGGGCCGGTGATACTTGAAACTGCGGCCCACCACGCGCACGCCGTTGGCCAATAGTGCCGAGGCCAGGGAGTCGCCGGCGTAACCGCCGAATGACCTGCCGTTGAAGGTAAACGCCAGCGGCCGCAAACGGTCGATGCGACCGCCTTCGGCGAGACGGTCAGGCTGCATATCCGTCATGAGGCTGCAGGGCCGTCACCCTTTCCGTTCCGGTTCGTCCGCGTTCGCAAAGCGATAGGTAACCGTATCCCGTTCCGCCACGAACCAGCGGCGGCAACCTTGCGCGTGATTCCACAGTTCCCGGTGGGCGCCCTTGGGATTGCTGCGCATGAACAGGTAGTCGGCCCATTGTTCGTCGGTGAGGTCATCCGGCGCCAGGGGCCGCCGGATGTCCGCCTCGCCCCCGTAGCTGAATTCTCCCTCGTCACGCTTGCCGCACCAGGGGCAGTCAATCAGCAGCATGTTCCGCCTCTCCCGCCTGGCCGGGGATCAGTGGGCCACCGCCGCGGCGCCGTGCTCGTCGATGAGTGCGCCCGTCGTGAACCGCTCCAGGCTGAAGGGCTCATTCAACGCGTGCGGGACATCGTGAGCGATGGTATGGGCAAACGCCCATCCCGATCCCGGCGTCGCCTTGAAGCCGCCGGTGCCCCAGCCGCAATTGAAGTAGAGGCCGTCCACCGGCATCTTGCCGACGATGGGGCAGGCATCGGGGGTGACATCCACGATCCCGCCCCACTGGCGCAGCATGCGCACCCGGCTGAAAACCGGGAATAATTCGACGATGGCCTGCATGGCGTGCTCGATGGTCTGAAAGCTGCCGCGCTGGCCGTAGCCGTTGTAGGAGTCCATACCGGCGCCGATAACCAGTTCGCCCTTGTCGGACTGGCTGATATAGCCGTGGACGGTTCCGGACATGACCACGGTGTCGAGCACCGGTTTCAGCGGCTCCGAGACATAGGCCTGCAAGGGATGGCTCTCGACCGGCAGGCGTATGCCGGCCATGGCCGCGAGTACGCTCGCGTGCCCTGCGACAACCACTCCTACCTTGCCGGCAAAAATTCGTCCGCGATTCGTCTCGACCGCCGCGATCCTGCCGTCCACCACGTCCAGGCCCGTAACCTCGCAATTCTGAATGATGTCCACACCCAGGGAATCCGCGGCCCGGGCGAAGCCCCAGGCTACGGCATCGTGCCGGGCGACCCCGCCCCGTCTCTGCAGGGATGCGCCCAGAATCGGGTATCGCGCGTTGCGGGACGTATTGAGGATCGGTATCGCCGCCTTGATTTCCGCCCGCGTCACCACCTCGGCATCGATGCCGTTGAGGCGATTGGCGGTCACCCGCCGCTCGATCTCGCGCAGGTCCTGCAGGCTGTGCGCCAGGTTGTAGACGCCCCGCTGGCTGAACATGACGTTGTAGTTGAGCTCCACGCTCAGGCTCTCCCAGAGTTTTAGCGATTTCTCGTAAAACCGCGCAGCCTCGGTCCACAGGTAGTTGGAACGCACGATGGTGGTGTTGCGCCCCGTATTGCCACCGCCGATCCAGCCCTTCTCCAGGACGGCGACGCTGCGAGCGCCATGCAGCTTCGCCAGATAGTATGCGGTTGCAAGGCCGTGGCCGCCCCCGCCGACGATGACTACATCGTACTGTTTCCGGAGTTCCGGGCTGCGCCAGGCCTGCCGCCAGTTCTCGTTGCGGGCGAGGGCATGGCGCAGCAGGGAGAAGATCGAATACTTCTGCCGTTTCAAGTCAACATTCCACGACGTTGACGGCAAGCCCCCCACGGGCCGTTTCCTTGTACTTGCTTTTCATGTCCCGGCCGGTGTCGCGCATGGTCTTGATGACGTTGTCGAGGGACACGTAATGCTGCCCGTTCGCAAGCAACGCCAGCCGCGAGGCGTTGATCGCCTTCACCGCGGCAATGGCATTGCGTTCTATACAGGGGATCTGCACGAGTCCGCCCACCGGGTCGCAGGTCAGGCCCAGATTGTGCTCCATCCCGATCTCTGCTGCATGCTCCACCTGGGCGGGAGAGCCGCCCAGCGCTTCGGTCAGCCCGCCCGCCGCCATTGAGCAGGCGGAGCCCACCTCTCCCTGGCACCCCACTTCGGCGCCGGAGACGGACGCATTGTACTTGTACAACAGACCGATCGCCCCGGCAGCGAGCAGGAAGCGCACCACGCCGTCGTCGTTCGCCCCTGCACAGAAACGCCGGTAATAGTGCAATACCGCGGGAATCACCCCGGCCGCCCCATTGGTCGGCGCCGTGACAACGCGGCCGCCCGCCGCATTTTCTTCATTGACGGCCAGGGCATAGAGATTGACCCAGTCCATTGCATCCAGCGAGCCGGGCGTCGCGCCCTGACGGGCACGCAATTTCTCCAACATCCCGGCCGCCCGGCGCCTGACCTGCAGGCGCCCCGGCAAGGTTCCGGAGGTCGCGCAACCACGCACCACACACTCCTGCATGACCTGCCACAGTTCGAGCAGGCCGGAGCAGACCGCTCGTTCGCCGGCACTGACCGCAGTGGCAATAGACGATCGGGCGCAACGGTCCCAGGACCTCGTAGCGCACCGCCCCGCACAGGCAGGCTCCCGTCGCCTCAACCTGCCGGTCGGTTCGCATCGTTGATATCGCGCAGTCTTTCGTTGCCCGGATCGAAAGGGCTTTCCGGAATGACCACCGCTTCGAAGCTGCGCCCGAGAATGTCGATTGCCATTGCGGTACCCGGCGCCGCGAATTCCGGCTTGACCATGCCGAGAGCCAGGGATTTGTCGACCCGGAAGCCGAAACCGCCGCTGGTGGCGCGGCCGATCAACTCGCCGTTGTGTGCCAACGCATTGTTGCCCAATGCATCCGCATCTTCCGTACCGAGCACATCGAGGGTGACAAGCAAATGATTCAGGCCGCGTTGCCGGCCCGCCAGCAAGGCGGTGCGCCCGAGAAACCCGCCTTTTTCCGGACGAACGAAACGGTCCATTGCGGATTCGTAGGCAGAGTATTCGATGGAAAGTTCCGTGCCGATCATGCGATAGGATTTTTCGAGGCGCAGCGAGTCCATGGCGCGTATCCCGAACGGCTGCAGGTCGAGGTCCCGGCCGGCTTCGAACAGGGCGTCGAACAACTCGTTCTGCGCCGCGATCGGATGATGCAGTTCCCAGCCCAGTTCGCCAACGTAGTTCACGCGCATGGCCTTGAGCGGTATTCCCGCGATTTCGACCTCCCGCGCGGTCAGGAAGCGGAACGCCTCGTTGGAAAAGTCCGCATTCGTCAGACGCTGCAACAACTGCCGGGAACGCGGTCCGGCGACGACGAATACGCCGATTTCGTCCGTCAGATGTTCCAACCGCACGGAACCGTCTTCGGGCATGCGTTTGTGCAGATAGTCGTGATCGAGCCGCTCCCAGGCCGCGGCGGAGACCAGATAGAAGGCATCGTCGGACTCGCGGGTGATCGTGAATTCCGAATGGACGCCGCCGCGTTCGTTGAGCGAGTGGCACAGACCGATCCTGCCAACCCGCGGGGGCAAGCGGTTTGCGATCATCCCGTCCAGCCAGCCGGCGGCCCCCGGACCCGACAGGCGGCACTTGGCGAACGGCGTCAGGTCCAGCAGCCCCACCTTCCCGTTAACGTGCAGGGCTTCCCTGCGAACGGCCGCGAACCACCGCGAGCGCCGGAACGACCAGTGGTCTTCCCGGGCCATCCCGTTCGTGGCGAACCAGTTGGGCCGCTCCCAGCCGGATTTCTGGCCGAACACGGCGCCCCGTGCCTTGAGCCGCTCATAACAGGGCGCCGTCTTCAGCGGGCGGGCCGCGGGACGCTCCTCGTCGGGGTAGTGGATGATGAAGACGTGGGCATAGGCCTCTTCGTTCTTCTCGACCAGGTAGTCCTTGTCGGCGTACGCCCCAAAGCGCCGCGGTTCCACGCCAAGCATGTCGATGGTCGGCTCGCCCTCGACGATCCACTCCGCCAACTGCCAGCCGGCGCCGCCCGCGGCGGTGATGCCGAAACTGTGACCCTCGTTCAGCCAGAAGTTCCTCAGCCCCCAGGCCGGGCCGACGATCGGGTTTCCGTCCGGCGTATAGGCAATGGCGCCGTTGTAGACCTGCTTGACGCCACACTCGCCGAAGGCCGGCACGCGGTTGATCGCGGCCTCGATATGGGGCTCGAGGCGATCGATATCTTCCTGGAACAGTTCGTACTCCGCGGTAACCGGCGGATCGTCCACATAACAGCAGGGCGCGCCTTTCTCGTAGGGGCCCAGAATGAAACCCTTGTTCTCCTCGCGCAGGTACCAGGACCCGTCGGATTCGCGCAGCACCGCCATCTCCGGCAGCCCCTGTTCCGCTCGCGCGGCGAGCTCCGGGTGGGCATCCGTGACGATGTACTGGTGCTCGACCGGCATGACCGGAATGTCGAGTCCGACCATGGCCCCGGTGTGGCGGGCATAGCTGCCGGTGGCGGACACCACGTGCTCGCAGACGATGTCGCCGCTGCGCGTCTTCACCAGCCATTCCCCGCCGGCGGTGCGTTCGATGCCGGTGACCGGCGTATTCCGATAGATGGCCGCGCCCCGCGCGCGGGCGCCGGCCGCCAGCGCCTGGGTGAGATCGGCGGGCTGAATGTACCCGTCCTCGGGGTGAAAAAGGGCGCCGATGAGTCCCTCGGCATTGCACAGCGGCCAGATTTCCCTGATTTCGGCGGGCGTGAGGAACTCGATATTAACGCCGATGGTGCGGGCGGTGGCGGCGTACTGACAGTACTCGTCCATGCGGTCGCGGTTCATGGCCAGGCGCAGGTTTCCGACCTGCTTGAACCCCACTGCCTGCCCGGTTTCCGCCTCGAGACCCCGGTACAGTTCCACGGAGTACTTGTGAATCTGCCCCACGCTGTAGCTCATGTTGAACAGCGGCAGCAGCCCGGCCGCATGCCAGGTGGACCCGGAGGTCAGTTCCGCCTTTTCCAGCAGCACCGCATCATCGCCCCAGCCCTTGGCCGCCAGGTGATACAGCGTACTGACGCCGACGACGCCACCTCCGATCACCACTGCACGGACATGTGTTTTCATAGTTGCGCTTTCCAGGCCGACGAAGAACGCCGGGCGCCCGGCGCGCGTTTCCCGGCAGTGTCCTGCCGAGGCCACCGATGCGTTCGCCGGAGCGGCGAAGACTGGCGGGTCAAAGCGTGCCGGGCTGGCCGTGCGATCCCGCCGGCTGGCCGGTTCAACCAACAAGTGGGCGAAGAGTAGTCAATGCCATTCACGGTATCATGCCTTGTGTCGTAATCGCTTACATGAGTGTCGTACTAACGTACGCGGGAAATAACCGCCTGTTCCAAACTTCGGCGTGACCGGTTCGAGCGCCGCGCCGCATGTCTTTCCGGTCGCACGTAACGACGGCAATGCGACGCCGGATTTTCCACACTCAGCCGAACAGGGACAGGCGACGACGCGCATGGGCGAACGAGCAGCACGAAGGAGGCGTTCCGGAGGCCGCAGTGCCCGGCAGGCGATGCGGCTGAATGCGCGCGCGCCCGTGGTACCGTTCGTCGAGCGGAAAATTCCATACTACGAACTCCTGGACGAGGGCGCGCTTTCGCTGATCGAAGAGAACGCGGAGACGATCCTGGAGGAAATCGGCATCGAGTTCCGCGACGATCCCGAGGCGCTCGAATCGTTCCGCGAAGCCGGGGCCGGCGTCGAGCGCGAACGGGTGCGTTTCCCCAGGGGCATGTGCCGCTCGATCATCCAGGCCTCCGCGCCCCGGGAATTCATCCAGCACGCCCGCAATCCGGCACGCAGCGTGGTCATCGGCGGCAACCGGACCGTGCTGGCGCCCGCGTACGGGCCACCTTTCGTGCGCTGCCTGGACAAGGGCCGGCGCTACGCCACGATCGAGGACTTCCGCAATTTCGTGAAGCTCACGGCCGCGAGCCCGAGCCTGCACCATTCCGGCGGTACGGTATGCGAGCCCGTGGACCTTTCGGTCAACAAGCGCCATCTCGAGATGGTCTACACCCACATCAAGTACAGCGACAAGCCGTTCATGGGGTCGGTGACCCACCCCGACCGGGCCCAGGATACGGTGGACATGGCGAAGATCGTGTTCGGAGAGGAGTTCGTCGATGCGAACACGGTGATCGCCAGCCTGATCAATGCCAATTCGCCCATGACCTATGACGCCACCATGCTCGGCGCGGCCCGGGTCTATGCCCGCAACAACCAGGCGACGGTCATCTCGCCGTTCATCCTGGCCGGCGCCATGTCGCCGGTCACCGTGGCCGGCACCCTGGCCCAGATACTGGCCGAAGCACTCGCCGGCATGACCTTCATTCAGCTCGTCCGGCCGGGCGCGCCGGTGATATTCGGAACGTTCTCCTCATCGATCTCCATGCAGTCCGGCGCGCCGACCTTCGGCACGCCCGAACCTACGCTCGTGCTCTACGCCGCGGCGACGCTCGCGCGCCGGCTCGGCGTGCCCTTTCGCAGCGGCGGCGGGCTGTGCGCCTCGAAGGTGGCCGATGCCCAGGCGGCGTACGAGTCGGCCAATACCCTGCAGGCGGGGGCGCTGGCGGGGGTCAACTTCATGCTGCACACCGCGGGCTGGCTGGAAGGCGGCCTGGCGATGGGCTACGAGAAATTCGTGATGGACGCGGACCAGGCCGGCATGATCGGCGTGCTGCTCCAGGGCATCGACATCAGCGAGAACGGCATGGCCATGGATGCCATCCGCGAGGTGGGCCCCGGCAGCCATTTCCTGGGGGCGGCCCACACGCAGGCGAATTTCGAGACGGCCTTCTACCGCTCGAACGTGGCGGACAACAACAGCTTCGAGCAGTGGCGCGAAGACGGCGAACTGGATTCCGCCCAGCGCGCCAACCGCATCTGGAAAGAGACGCTTGAGAACTACGTTGCGCCGCCCCTGGATCAGGGAACCGATGAAGCGCTCAAGGCATTCATGGAACGACGCAAGTCGGAACTCCCGGACAAGGAGTGACCGGGCGATGCGATTGAGCCACGAACCGGTACTGGTCATCGGCTGCGGCGCGCTGGCGAAGGAACTGCATGCGATCCGGCAGGCAAACGGCTGGAGCCACATGCACATAAAGTGCATCGATGCCCGGCTGCACCACCGCCCGTCACTGATTCCCGGGCGATTACGCAAAGAGATTACCCGGGCACGCACCAGGTACCGGCGCATCTTCGTCGCCTATGCGGACTGCGGCACCTACGGCGAGATCGACCGGTTACTCGCCGCGGAACCGGACATCGAACGGCTCCCCGGCCTGCACTGCTACGAGTTCTTCGCCGGCGCCCAGCAGTTCCAACGGTTGTCCGATGAGGAGCCCGGAACCTTCTATCTCACGGACTTCCTGGCGCGCTTCTTCGACCGCTTCGTCATGGGCGCGCTGATGCTCGACCGTCACCCGGAACTGATGGAATCGTTCTTCGGCAACTACCGCCGGGTCGTTTATCTGTCCCAGACGCGGGATGAGGAACTGCTCGCCGCCGCCCGGCGGGCGGCCGAGACCCTGAAGCTCGAGTTCCATCACCTCCACCGCGGCTACGGCGCGCTCGAGACCTCGCTTGCCGGATTTGCCCGGCGCGAACGAGTGGACTCCGGCGCGAACGACCGGGAAATCTGCCGGTCGGCGGCCTGAACGGTGGAACAGATCGTGGTCAGTTGGCGCGACATACCTTGCCAGGTGATCGTCAAGAAGGGGCGACAACGCGCCAAGACGCTGTTGAGCCCCCGCTTCCAGCAGGCCGTGGACCGGGCGGCGATGCGCGCCCGCAAGCGGAGCGAAGACGCCTACATGAGCGAATGGGTGCGGAACAGGAGCAACCTGCAATCCGGCAGCGACGGCCAGGCGGACTTGCAGCGGCTCGCCGATGGAATCGCTCATGAGATTGAGCGCACCTATTCCGACGAGCGCCTGCTGGCGCTGATCAGGAACCACGGACTGGCGAAGGGATAGTGGAAAAGTACGCAATGCGCCTCTGGTCCGCGCGCAACGCGCGCTGGCTCGCTCGCCTCTACAACGGTCTGGAGGGCTTCCTCTCCCTCCTGCACCCCCTGTTCGCGCGCATCGGCTATGAGCGCCTCGACCGGTACTTCCTGGCCGTGGAGAAGAAAATCAAGGGCTTTCTGTTCGACTCCCAATCCTGTGGCCAGTGCACCCTGAAGCTCACCGGCATGTCCTGTCCGATGAACTGCCCAAAGCACCTGCGCAACGGGCCCTGCGGCGGCGTCCGCCCGAACGGCCACTGCGAGGTCATAGCAGACATGCCCTGTGTCTGGGTCATCGCCTGGGAAGGCCGGCGGCGGCTGGACCCCGACCAGCAGGTCGTCCGCTTCGTGCTGCCGCCCGCCGACGAGCGCCTGAAGAATTCATCCGCCTGGCTGCGCGAGGTCAGGAAACGCAACGCTCACCCGGAACCCGGATTCGTGGAACAAGGCCATGCGGTTTGAAGACGAGCCCAACCCGGGCGAGAACCTGCCCGTGCTGCCCGGACATTTCTCTCCCGGCCGCCTCGAACGGGTGCTGCGGTCCGGCGCCTTTGCGGTAACGGCGGAGGTGGCGCCGCCGGACTCCTCGGAACCGGACGATGTCTACCAACGTACCGCCATCTTCGACGGCTGGGTCGATGCCATCAATGCAACCGACGGTTCCGGCGGCAACTGCCACATGTCGAGCGTCGGCGTCTGTTCGCTGCTGACCCGGCGCGGCTATGCCATGATCCTGCAGATGACGTGCCGGGACCGGAACCGCATCGCCATCCAGGGCGATGTGCTCGGCGCCTCCGCCATGGGCGTGGCCAACATCCTGTGCCTCACCGGCGACGACGTCTCGAACGGCGACCATCCCCAAGCCAAGGCTGTTTTCGACCTCGATTGCATGACTCTTCTGAGTACGATCCGCACCATGCGCGACGAGGGCGAATACCTGAGCGGACGCAAGATCGAGAACCCGCCGCGGGTTTTTCTGGGCGCTGCCATCAATCCCTTCTCTCCCCCCCATGACTTCCGGCCGGCGCGCTTCGCCCAGAAAGTGGCGGCCGGCGCCCAGTTCGTGCAGACCCAGTACTGCTTCGACCTCGAGATGTTCAAGCAGTACATGCAGCGGGTACGCGATACCGGGCTGCACGAACAGGCCTTCATACTGGCCGGCGTCGGGCCGTTGGCCTCGGCCCGCTCCGCGGAGTGGATACGCACCAATGTCCCGGGCGTCGTCATTCCGGATTCCTATGTCGACCGCCTCAAGGGCGCCAAGGACCAGGCTCGGGAAGGCGTGGAGATCTGCAAGGACGTCATTCACCAGCTCCGCGAAATCGACGGCGTGCACGGGGTGCACATCATGGCCTACCGCCACGAGTACCGCGTCGCGGAAATCGTGGCAGGCACGGGCATTCTGGATGGCCGAAGCCCCTGGTATCCCGCAACCGCCCGCGCGGTAGCCGGAGCAGCGCAATGACCGACACCATCGTCAGTTCCGCCAGCCGGCAAGTCGTCATCGGCTTCGACCGGCCCTTTGTGATCATCGGCGAGCGCATCAATCCGACCGGCCGCAAGGTCCTGGCCGCCGAGATGAAGAACGGCGACTACAGCCGGGTGACGGCCGATGCCATCGCCCAGGTGGAAGCCGGGGCGCACATGCTCGATGTCAATGCCGGCATTCCGCTCGCGGACGAGCCGGCGATCCTGGCCGATGCCGTCAAGCTGGTGCAGCAGGTCACCGATGTACCGCTGTCCATCGACTCCTCCATCGTGGCGGCCCTGGAATCGGGCCTGGCCGTCTATCAGGGCAAGGCGCTGGTCAATTCGGTGACCGGCGAGGAAGATCGGCTCGAAACCGTGCTGCCCCTGGTCGCGAAACACGGTGCCGCCGTCGTCGCCATTTCCAATGACGAGACCGGCATCTCGGAAGACCCGGACGTGCGTTTCGAGGTCGCGAGGAAGATCGTGGAGCGCGCCGCGGACCACGGCATCCCGTCGAGCGATGTGGTCGTCGACCCGCTGGTGATGCCGATCGGCGCCATCAACACCGCCGGGCGCCAGGTGATGCACATCGTCAGGCGCCTGCGCAAGGAACTGAAGGTGAATACCACCTGCGGCGCATCGAACGTGAGTTTCGGCTTGCCGAACCGGGGCGGCATCAACAGCGCCTTCCTGACCATGGCCATCGGCGCCGGCCTCACATCGGCCATCACCAACCCGCTGCACACTGAAGTCATGCAAGCCGTACTCGGCGCCGATGTGATGATGGGCAACGATCCGGATTGCGCGCGCTGGATCGGGAAATACCGCGATCCGGTGCTCCAGGCCGCCAACGGCGGCCGCCGCCGCGAACGCGGACGGCGCCGACGGGCCTGAGTCCCGTCGCCCGCCACATTTCGGCGCGGCAACCCACGATGCCAACCCGCATCGCTCACCAACTTCCTGCCGCGGACGCCGATGCACTCGCGTAAGCGCGACGGAAGTTAGTGAGCGATGCGGGTGAAAACTGCGGAACTCGCCAATCGCAAACGTGGTCGAGTCAGACGATAATCCGGAGTCAGTGACGGTTCGAACGTATTGTGCAAGACGTGGACACGCCGATCTCGGATCGTCAGCCGAGTTGATTACCGGAGACCGGTGAGCCATGCAGGCCAGCGCCAAAGTCGTATTCACCCCTTCCGGCCGGCGTGGAAGCTTCCCGTTCGGTACACCGGTACTGGAGGCCGCTCGGGAACTGGGTGTCGATATCGCCTCGATCTGCGGCGGCAGGGGCCTCTGCGGCCGCTGCCAGATCCTTTGCAGCGAGGGCGACTTTCCGAAGCACGGCAT
Organism: Candidatus Azophilus sp.; assembly: GCA_965220425.1. Classification (GTDB taxonomy): domain Bacteria; phylum Pseudomonadota; class Gammaproteobacteria; order Pseudomonadales; family Azotimanducaceae; genus Azophilus. The sequence goes on from OZ244830.1 coordinate 4,899,599, forward strand.
AGTCTCCCGGAATGAGCATCTCTCGCCTTTTACCGCCACCGAACGGGAATTCGGCAATCGACGCAAACCCCTGGCGCCGGGACGGCGCCTGAGCTGTCAAGCCACCGTGCAGGGCGACCTGGTCATCGATGTCCCGCCGGAAAGCCAGATCCACCGCCAGGTAGTCCGCAAGGAGGCCGACCGGCGAACGATCGAACTTGACCCGGTCGTCCGCCTTTACTTCATCGAAGTGGAGGAGGCCCTGCTGCATGACGCCAGGAGCGACCTCACCCGGCTCCAGGAGGCACTGAACGAGCAATGGAATCTCACGGGTCTGTCCTGTAGTACACAAGTGCTGACCGGTCTGCAGCCAGCGCTGCGGGAGGGCAAGTGGTCCGTCACCGTGGCCGTGCACCGGGACCGGGAAATCATCGCCCTGTGGCCGGGGTACCGGGACGAGGCCTACGGGCTCGCGATCGATGTCGGCTCGACCACCATCGCCGCTCACCTCTGCGCCTTGTCGAGCGGCGAAGTGATCGGCTCGAACGGCATGATGAACCCGCAGATCCGCTTCGGCGAAGACCTCATGAGCCGGGTCTCCTACGTCATGATGCATGCGGACGGCAGCCGCGAGATGACCGTGGCGGTGCGCGGGGCGATCAACGAACTGATCGCCCGGACGAGCGCCGATGCCGGCGTCGCGCCCGGGGACATCCTGAGCATCGCATTCGTCTGCAATCCGATCATGCACCACCTGCTGTTGGGCATTAGCCCGGTGGAACTTGGCGGCGCACCGTTTGCGCTGGCGATCGATACATCCATTCATGCGGCGGCGCGCGATCTCGATATCGCAATCAACCCCGGCGGCATGGCCTATGTGCTGCCCTGCATTGCCGGCCATGTCGGGGCCGATACCTCCGGCGTGATCCTCTCCGAACAGCCCCACGACCGCGACGGGATCAACCTCATCGTCGACATCGGCACCAACGCGGAAATCGTGCTGGGCAACCGGCGCCGGCTGCTGGCCTGCTCCAGCCCGACGGGGCCGGCCTTCGAAGGCGCCCAGGTCAGTTGCGGCCAGCGGGCGGCGCCGGGGGCAATCGAGCGGGTGCGCATCGACCCACAGACGCTGGAGACCCGAATCAAGGTCATCGGGTCAGACCATTGGTCGGACGATCCGCGTTTCGCCGAGGCGCTGCCCGGGAGCACCGTGACCGGCATCTGCGGATCGGGAATCATAGAAGCCGTTGTCGAAATGTACCTGGCCGGCGTGCTGAGCGGAAACGGCGTCATCGACGACGCCCTGGCCGATCGCACCGAACGCATCGTCCGCGATGGGAGGACCTTCTCATTCGTTCTCCACCAAGGGGCCACCACCATCTCCGTGACGCAGAATGATGTGCGGCAGATTCAGCTCGCAAAGGCCGCCTTGTACGCCGGCGTGAAACTGCTCATGGACCGGCTCGAGGTCGACTGTGTGGACAGTATCCGCCTGGCGGGCGCCTTCGGCAGCCACATCGACGTGAGGTACGCCATGGCGCTCGGCATCGTTCCCGATTGCCCGTTGCAACAAGCCGGCCCGGCGGGCAACGCAGCCGGTACGGGCGCGCGCATTGCTCTCCTGAACAACGCCTCCCGCGACGAGATCGAGCGGGTCGTCAAACGGATCGAACGGGTGGAGACGGCGATTGAACCCAAATTCCAGGAATACTTCGTCAATGCCATGGCGATTCCGCACAACAGCGATCCGTTTCCCAGCCTGGCGTCGGCCTTCCCGCTCCCCGCGCACCGCGCTGCATCGCCCGGCAGGAAGGGAACCGCCCACGAGGCCCGCCGTCGGCGCAGGCGGGCTCGGAACAGTACATGATGCACCGAAACGAAAACGGCCCGGAGGAAACGGATTCGCCAAGCGCGCTGTCCGTGGCCTCAACGGGGCTCTGGAAAGGACTGCACCCCGGCATGGCGCTGGCCGCCAAAGGCATGGTGCTGGTGTTCGTCGTCCTGTCCGTCGCCTTCCTCGACCGGGCCGGCGCCCTGTACTCCGATGTCCGCTCGTGGATCGAGGGCACGCTGGACTGGTACTACGTACTGACCGTTTGCGGCGCGATGTTCGTCTCCCTGTTCCTGATGTGCAGTCGTTACGGCCGCATCAGGCTCGGCGACGACGATGCGCGGCCCGAGTTCAGCAACTTCTCATGGCTTGCAATGCTGTTCTCGGCGGGTCTCGGCATCGGGCTTCTGTTCTTCTCCATCGCCGAACCCCTCTACTACCTCGATAACAGCGCACCGGGCGGCTATCCCAACAATCCGCACGCCGACCGCGCGGGCGCCCTGCTGCTCGGCGTGCAACGGGCGGAGCAAGCGGTGCGCGTCACCTATCTGCACTGGGGAATTCACGCCTGGTCGGTTTACGTCATCGTCGGCCTCTGCCTCGCCTGGTTCGGCTTCCGCAAGAAGCTGCCCTTCACGCTCCGTTCCGCCCTCTACCCCGTGATCGGCGAACGGATCTACGGCGCTCCCGGTCATCTCGTCGATCTGCTGGCGGTATTCGGTACGGTGTTCGGCGTCGCAACCTCTCTGGGTCTCGGCGTCAAGCAAATGGGCGCCGGGCTGAATACCCTGTTCGGCCTCGACCCGGGCATCGTCACGCAAATTGCCCTGATCGCTGTAATATCGACGGTGGCCACTCTCTCGGCCGTGTCGGGGATTGGCCGCGGAATCCGGATCATCTCCGAATGGAACATCTACCTCACGGTCTTGCTGCTCGGATTCTTCCTGTTCTGGGGGCCGACCCAATGGCTCCTGGCATTTTTCGCTACCACGGCCGGCGACTACCTCTGGACGGTCATTCCGATGGGGTTCTGGACCGCGGCAGACGAGGCCACCGCTGCCTGGCAGAGCAACTGGACCGTTTTTTATTGGGGCTGGTGGATATCCTGGGCGCCCTTCGTCGGCATGTTCATCGCGCGCATCTCGAGGGGCCGCACACTCAGGGAATTCGTTGCCGGCGCCATGTTCGTGCCGACGGGTCTCGGCGTACTCTGGATCGCCCTGTTGGGTGGCAACGCCATGCACCTCGAACTCTATGCCGACGGCGGCGCCGGCACGGCGGGCGTCATGGAACTGGTGCGCGGCGGGAATCTCGAGGCCGCCCTGTACGGCACCATTGCGTCCATGAGCGATCTGTCCTGGCTCACCTGGGCCATTTCCGCACTCGCCACGTTCCTGCTGGCAACCTGGTTCATCACCTCCTCGGACTCGGGCACCCTGGTGATCACGACCATGCTGAGCATAGGCGACGATCATCCGCCGCGGCGGTTCCGGGTGGTCTGGGGGCTCGGTCAGGGGCTGGTCGCGGCGGTGCTGTTGCTGGCCGGCGGCCTGCAGGCACTGCAGACCGCATCCATCGTCGCGGCGCTACCCGTCAGCATTGTGCTGCTTTTGATGATGTACGGGCTGCTGAAGTCGCTGGCGCAGGATGCGGAGGCAGTTCGCGCAACTGCCGTCGCCGCGGAGGCCGATTGACCTGTCGGGGCGGTGGCGACCAGCGATGTGAAGCGGGTGCTGCGTCCCCTGGCGCTGACCGGCAAGCACGCCACGGCGCGCATGGTGGCGGGCCGCATCGTGGCGGTGCTGGAGTGGGCGAAGGTGCAGAACCTGCGCGAGCCCGCCGGCAGCGGCCGGGCGATCGTCGAGACGGCGAGGCGGGGGAAGCGAAGCTCCCGGTCGCGGGCCCGGAGTTCGCCGAGGGCGGCGGCATCGAAGTCGTCGGCTAGGTCGATGTCGCCAATGCGACGGGCGTTGCCGAGCCAGCGCCGGACCGTGGTGGCCGCAACGGCGGTGTCGTGCTGGAAGAGCAGCCAGCGCGTCAACTGGGCGATATTGGCCCCCGCCCGCCGCAGGGCGAGCAGTTCGGCTCCGTGGCGGTCGAGCTTCGGCCGGCGCTGCCTCATGTGCGTACCTCCCGAGCGCAGGACGTGCGTGTGGTGATCCGGTTGTCGTTAGAACTATTGCCGCGCTTCAACGTCTCTCTTTTGAAACGTCCGGATCGTCGCGGCTCAGCGGGATCGGGATCGCCGTAGCGTCCCGTCCCCGACTCGCCCCCGTTCTGTCCAATGGACACGGCCGGGACCGTTCTCGCCGTTGCCGATGGTTGTCGCGCCGTTGAAGCCGCGCGGGATGCCCTGCCGCATCCCGTCCATGTCGCAGTTGTCACGGTTGAGCATGGACGCCTGGAAGCCCCGATGGATCGCATCGGGTGCGTGCTGCTACGGGCTTGTGGCCCGAACGGTGTGTGGCCGGGACCGCCCGGCTCGACTTCCCGGGCGTGACCCGCGGGAGGCGTGGGTGGCCTCCTGCCGCACTGTCGCAGGATCGCTGCGTTGCCCGTTGCGGGACCGGGGAGCCGTGCGGTCGCCCCGTGGTGGCTGCCTTCGGTCGGCACGTCCCCGTGGCCGGCGGGGAATCGGTTAAGGGCCAGTCGGCGTTGCGCTCGCCGGAGGGTCGCTCCGGGTCGCGCTCTGCGCGGCTGTCGCCGCGCCGGAGGCCGCCGTCGCCCCGGTACGCTTCGTGTCACATGCACTTGCCGCGTCTTCACGCGCTGGAGCCGCGTACGGGTGCCCCGGTCCATAGGGAAATATGAATTATCTTATATATTGAAATATACTTGTTTATCAGTAAACTATATAAACAATTAATCCTGATATAAGTTACACGCGACAGCAGGCGGCGGCGTTTCCATGGAGCGCGCCGGGCAAAGGCCGGGCAAAGAAAGAAGCCGGATTCGGGAGGTGGCTGATAGTCGAGGCGTGGGCGATTTCCAGGGACGGTAGCGGTCGCGTAATGCCGGATGCCGGATGCCGGATGCCGGATGCCGGATGCCGGATGCCGGATGCCGGATGCCGGATGCCATGACTGCGTCCCGGTCCCGGAGACGCACCCGCCCGCCATCGCCTGATCCCTTCCGCGCCGCGCCGCTAGTCGGCGGCCCCGGCGCGTTGACGCCGCCAATCGACTGCGCCAATCGACCGCCCGCCAAATGCCGAAGCGTTCGCTCGTCCGGCGCTGCGGACGGTCGTCGTTTCCGGGTCGGATTCCGCGTATCGCGGGCCGCCCGCGCCGCGGCGGTGCTGCCGGCGTTCGCGGCGCTGGCGCCGACCCTGGCCGCCGAGGCGCAATCCAACAACGCCCCGCAATTCTCCTCGCCAACGGCGGCGCGCACAGTGCCGGAGCACAGCGCGGCGGGCACCGGGGCCGGCGACCCGGTGACGGCGTCGGAAGACGACAACGACCCGCTGACCTACAGCCTGGAGGGCACGGACGCGTCGTCGTTCGACATCGATTCGAGTTCGGGGCAGATCAAGACCCTGGCCGAGGACTTTCTGTTCGGGCCTCTCTACGACTACCGCCACCGGACGGCCTCGCCCGCGGGGAGCTGGACGGAGGTGCTCTCATAATGAGAGCCGCGAGCCGTACCTCTGGCCTGAATCTTCAGTTCGCCCCGCCCGAGCAACCCAGCACCGCACTCCATCCGTCAGACCTTCCGAACGGCCCCGACCGTCGGCCTGGGTGGTGTGACGCCATGCGCCGCGAGCATCACCGGCGCTATCAGAGACGCTTCACCCGCCTTGCAAGCCTTGCCCGATCCCTGACTTCCCCCGCGTCGGCGGGACTGCTGCTGGCCGGTGCGGCCTGGCTCGCGCTCTTCGGCGCGCTCGCGCTCCCCGCCACGGCCCAGGCCGACGTGCTGGTCAGCAATACGGGGCAAGAAAAGATGGTGACGTCGGGTCTTCGTGACAACCTCGGGAGGGCCCAGACCTTCACGGTCGGCGCTGATGATGGCAACTACACGCTGAGCTCGATCGAGGCCGAGATCACGAACGGTCGTGTTTCGTCGGCGGACATGGATTTGCTGACTGTCGCCATCTGGTCTACCCATGCGTCGGGGGAAAACGCAGGGCACCCGGATAGTCCGCTTTACACGCTGACCAAGCCGGCGAGCATCGCATCAGGGGAGAGCCTGGTGAGGTTTGACGCCCCCCCCAACTCAGTGCTGGGGGCGGGCAAGACGTATGCCGTGGTCATCATCTACAACAAGTCGTTCGACAATAACTTCAACGCACCCGCTTGGCGGATGGTGAACACCACCGCGGAAGATGCGAACCCGGCGCCCGGTTGGTCTATCGGCAATACGATACACACCAGTGCGGCCGGGTCTACAAGCTGGCGCCCCAGCTCGAGCCAATATCACAAGGCGTTCGCGATCCGCGTCAACGGCACGGCTGGCGGCGGCGAGCCGGTCTGGTTCGCGACCATGACGGCGGGTGAAACTCGGGTGGGGCACGGCTACGACGCGACCGACACGCCCGCGGTCGGGGCGCTCGACGACGACGACGATTTTGATTACGGGCCCACCCCGGAGACCACCCTTTTCTACACGGTTCGTGCCATCGACGTGGCGAATGTCGTCAGATTCGTCGTCCAGCCCAGCCTTCCGACAGAAGAAGCCCTGACGCTGGAGTTCGGCGGGCACGTTCTCGCATTCTCGGATCGAATCCTTGCCATCAGCATTGGCGGGAGCTCGGTTTGGCTCGTTCCGGCCGCACTGGACGATCTGGCGGCCGAGTTTCCGGTCGGGAGCACGGCGACGGTGTGCCTGCGCACGGACATGCAGGTGTGTCCGTTGGGGCGCATCGTGGCGTCGGAGCTGAGGGTGGCGGATGACGTCTCGGCGGAGGAAGGCGAGAACCTGACCTTCACGGTGGAGCTGTCGCCGGCGAGCGAGGTGTTCGCGGAGACGGTGACGGTGGACTGGGCCACCTCGGGGGGCACGGCCACCTCGGGCACGGACTTCACGGCGGGTTCGGGGACGCTGACCTTCGCGCCGGGCGTCACGGAGCAGACGTTCACGGTGGCGACGATCGAGGACATGACGGACGAGGACCACGAGACCTTCACGGTGACGTTGTCGAACGCGACCAGCGCGACGATTTCGGGCGCGACGGCGACGGGCACGATCGAGAACGACGACTGGCCGCCATTGGCCTGGTCCACGACCCTGACGGTGGGAAATGACTTTTTGGCTGCTGAACACTACGGCTACTACGCCTCGGTCGGTTCGCTCACCGACCAGTCCTTTAGGTACAGGTCGGCCACCTATATCGTAGAGCAGGTCACGGTGACCACGGGCCGGGAGGTGTTTTTCAATCTCCACAGGAGCGGACTTCCGACAGAAGACTTCATGACGCTGGAGATCGACGGGCACGAGTTCCCGTTCGGGGACAGAAAGTCTGAATCTACCGATAAGACTTGGGTGTGGGATGCTCCGGCGGATCTGCACGACCCGGCGACCAATTTTCCGGTCGGCTCCACGGCGACCGTGTGCCTGCGCACCGAGGGGCAGGTGTGTCCGACGGACGGCAACGTGGCGCCGACGTTCAGCTCATCGGCGACCTTCAGCGCCGCCGAGAACCAGACCATGGCGGGCACGGTGGAGGCGTCGGACGGCGACGCGGGCGACGACATCACCGGCTACGCAATCACCGGCGGGGCGGACCAGAGTTTCTTCTCGATCGGGGCGACCTCCGGGGCGCTGACGTTCAATTCGGCGCCGAACTACGAGGCGCCCTCGGACACCGACACGAACGGCAGCTACGTGGTGACGGTCGAGGCGACCAGCGGCGCGGGCGAGCGCGAGAATACGGCCACCCAGACGATCACGGTGACGGTGACCGACGTGGGCGGCGAGGCGCCGGGCAAGCCGGCCGCGCCGGACGTGTCGGCGGCGTCGGCGACGAGCCTGAGCGTGCGCTGGTCGGCGCCGTCGAACGCGGGCCCGGCGATCACCGACTTCGACCACCGCCACCGGACGGCCTCGCCGGAGGGGAACTGGACGGAGGTCACGGGCACGGCGAGCACGGCGCTGTCGGCGACGATCACGGGCCTGGCGGACGGCACCTCCTACGACGTGCAGGTGCGGGCGACCAACGACGAGGGCACCGGCGCGTGGTCGGACTCGGGCACGGAGTCGACGGACGCCAACGCGGCGCCGTCGTTCGACTCCTCGGCGACCTTCAGCGCCGCCGAGAACCAGACGGTGGCGGGCACGGTGCGGGCGTCGGACAGCGACACGGGCGACGACATCACCGGCTACGCGATCACCGGCGGCGCGGACCAGGGCTTCTTCTCGATCGGTGCGACGTCCGGCGCGCTGACGTTCGACGCGGCGCCGAACTACGAGGACGCCAAGGACATTGTGAGCGTCGATCCGGCCAATGCCGCCGGCAACAACCAGTACGTGGTGGTAGTGACGGCGACCAGCGGCGCGGGCGAGCGCGAGAAGACCGCCACGCAGACGATCACGGTGACGGTGACGGACGCGGGCGGCGAGGCGCCGGGCAAGCCGGCCGCGCCGAACGTGTCGGCGGCGTCGGCGACGAGCCTGAGCGTGAGCTGGTCGGCGCCGGCCAACGCGGGCCCGGCGATCACCGACTACGACCACCGCCACCGGACGACCTCGCCGGAGGGGAGCTGGACGGCGGTCGCGGACACGACCAGCACGGCGCTGTCGGCGACGATCACGGGCCTGGCGGACGGCACCTCCTACGACGTGCAGGTGCGGGCGACGAACGACGAGGGCACCGGCGACTGGTCGGACTCGGGCACGGAGTCGACGGACGCCAACGCGGCGCCGTCGTTCGACTCTTCGGCGACCTTCAGCGCCGCCGAGAACCAGACCACGGCGGGCACGGTAGAGGCGTCGGACAGTGACACGGGCGACGACATCACCGACTACGCGATCACCGGCGGCGCGGACCGGGACCTCTTCTCGATCGGGGCGACGGACGGCACCCTGACGTTCAACGCGGCGCCGAACTTCGAGGACGCCAAGGACATTGAGAGTGTCGATCCGGCCAATGCCGCCGGCAACAACCAATACGTGGTGGTAGTGACGGCGACCAGCGGCGCGGGCGAGCGGGAGAAGACGGCGACCCAGACGATCACGGTGACGGTGACCGACGTGGGCGGCGAGGCGCCGGGCAAGCCGGACGCGCCGGACGTGTCGGCGGCGTCGGCGACCAGCCTGAACGTGAACTGGTCGGCGCCGGACAACGCCGGCCCGGCGATCACCGACTACGACTACCGCCACCGAACGGCGTCGCCGGAGGGGAGCTGGACGGCGGTCACGAACACGACGATCACGGTCACCACGGCGACGATCGCGGGCCTGGCGGACGGCACCTCCTACGACGTGCAGGTGCGGGCGAGCAACGACGAGGGTACCGGCGAGTGGTCGAACTCGGGCACGGATTCGACGGACGCCAACGCCGCGCCGTCGTTCGACTCTTCGGCGGCCTTCGACGCCGCCGAGAACCAGACCACAGCGGGCACGGTGGAGGCGTCGGACGACGACAGCGGCGACGACATCACCGGCTACGCGATCACCGGCGGCGCGGACCAGACGTTCTTCTCGATCGGGGCGACCTCCGGGGCGCTGACGTTCAAGACGGCGCCGAACTTCGAGGACGCCGAGGATTCCGACACGAACGGGAGCTACGTGGTCGAGGTGCGGGCCACCAGCGGCATGGGCGAGCGGGAGAAGACGGCCACCCAGACGATCACGGTGACGGTGACCGACGTGGGCGGCGAGGCGCCGGGCAAGCCGGCCGCGCCGACGGTGTCGGCGGCGTCGGCGACCAGCCTGAGCGTGAGCTGGTCGGCGCCGGACAACGCCGGCCCGGCGATCTCGGACTACGACCACCGCCACCGGACGACCTCGCCGGAGGGGGACTGGACGGAGGTGACCGGCACGACGAGCACGATGCTGTCGGCGACGATCGCGGGTCTGGCGGAAGGCACCTCCTACGACGTGCAGGTGCGGGCGACGAACGACGAGGGCACCGGCGCCTGGTCAGACTCGGGCACGGAGTCGACGGACGCCAATGCGGCGCCGTCGTTCGACTCTTCGGCGACCTTCGACGCCGCCGAGAACCAGACCACGGCGGGCACGGTAGAGGCGTCGGACGACGACAGCGGCGACGACGTGACCGGCTACGCCATCACCGGCGGGGCGGACCAGGGCGCGTTCTCGATCGGTGCGACCTCCGGGGCGCTGACGTTCGACGCGGCGCCGAACTTCGAGGCGCCGTCGGACACCGACACGAACGGGAGCTACGTGGTCGAGGTGCGGGCCACCAGCGGCATGGGCGAGCGGGAGAAGACGGCCACCCAGACGATCACGGTGACGGTGACCGACGTGAACACGGAGGCGCCGGGCAAGCCGGCCGCGCCGAACGTGTCGGCCGCGTCGGCGACGAGCCTGAGCGTGAGCTGGTCGGCGCCGGCCAACGCGGGCCCGGCCATCACCGACTACGACTACCGCCACCGGACGGCCTCGCCGGAGGGCGCGTGGACGGAGGTGACCGGCACGACGAGCACGATGCTGTCGGCGACGATCGCGGGTCTGGCGGAAGGCACGTCCTACGACGTGCAGGTGCGGGCGACGAACGACGAGGGCACCGGCGCCTGGTCAGACTCGGGCACGGAGTCGACGGACGCCAATGCGGCGCCGTCGTTCAACTCATCGGCGACCTTCGACGCCGCCGAGAACCAGACCACGGCGGGCACGGTAGTGGCGTCGGACGGCGACGCGGGCGACGACGTGACCGGCTACGCCATCACCGGCGGGGCGGACCAGGGCGCGTTCTCGATCGGTGCGACCTCCGGGGCGCTGACGTTCGACGCGGCGCCGAACTTCGAGGCGCCGTCGGACACCGACACGAACGGGAGCTACGTGGTCGAGGTGCGGGCCACCAGCGGCATGGGCGAGCGGGAGAAGACGGCCACCCAGACGATCACGGTGACGGTGACCGACGTGAACACGGAGGCGCCGGGCAAGCCGGCCGCGCCGAACGTGTCGGCGGCGTCGGCGACGAGCCTGAGCGTGCGCTGGTTAGCGCCGGATAACGCGGGCCCGGCCATCACCGACTACGACCGCCGCCACCGGACGTCGCCGGCGGGGAGCTGGACGGAGGTCACGGGCACGGCGAGCACGGCGCTGTCGGCGACGATCACGGGCCTGGCGGACGGCACGGCCTACGACGTGCAGGTGCGGGCGACCAACGACGAGGGTACCGGCGCATGGTCGGACTCGGGCACGGAGTCGACGGACGCCAACGCCGCGCCGTCGTTCGACTCTTCGGCGACCTTCAGCGCCGCCGAGAACCAGACCACGGCGGGCACGGTAGAGGCGTCGGACAGTGACACGGGCGACGACATCACCGACTACGCGATCACCGGCGGCGCGGACCGGGACCTCTTCTCGATCGGGGCGACGGACGGCACCCTGACGTTCAACGCGGCGCCGAACTTCGAGGACGCCAAGGACATTGAGAGTGTCGATCCGGCCAATGCCGCCGGCAACAACCAATACGTGGTGGTAGTGACGGCGACCAGCGGCGCGGGCGAGCGGGAGAAGACGGCGACCCAGACGATCACGGTGACGGTGACCGACGTGGGCGGCGAGGCGCCGGGCAAGCCGGACGCGCCGGACGTGTCGGCGGCGTCGGCGACCAGCCTGAACGTGAGCTGGTCGGCGCCGGACAACGCCGGCCCGGCGATCACCGACTACGACTACCGCCACCGAACGGCGTCGCCGGAGGGGAGCTGGACGGCGGTCACGAACACGACGATCACGGTCACCACGGCGACGATCGCGGGCCTGGCGGACGGCACCTCCTACGACGTGCAGGTGCGGGCGAGCAACGACGAGGGTACCGGCGAGTGGTCGAACTCGGGCACGGATTCGACGGACGCCAACGCCGCGCCGTCGTTCGACTCTTCGGCGGCCTTCGACGCCGCCGAGAACCAGACCACAGCGGGCACGGTGGAGGCGTCGGACGACGACAGCGGCGACGACATCACCGGCTACGCGATCACCGGCGGCGCGGACCAGACGTTCTTCTCGATCGGGGCGACCTCCGGGGCGCTGACGTTCAAGACGGCGCCGAACTTCGAGGACGCCGAGGATTCCGACACGAACGGGAGCTACGTGGTCGAGGTGCGGGCCACCAGCGGCATGGGCGAGCGGGAGAAGACGGCCACCCAGACGATCACGGTGACGGTGACCGACGTGGGCGGCGAGGCGCCGGGCAAGCCGGCCGCGCCGACGGTGTCGGCGGCGTCGGCGACCAGCCTGAGCGTGAGCTGGTCGGCGCCGGACAACGCCGGCCCGGCGATCTCGGACTACGACCACCGCCACCGGACGACCTCGCCGGAGGGGGACTGGACGGAGGTGACCGGCACGACGAGCACGATGCTGTCGGCGACGATCGCGGGTCTGGCGGAAGGCACGTCCTACGACGTGCAGGTGCGGGCGACGAACGACGAGGGCACCGGCGCCTGGTCAGACTCGGGCACGGAGTCGACGGACGCCAATGCGGCGCCGTCGTTCGACTCTTCGGCGACCTTCGACGCCGCCGAGAACCAGACCACGGCGGGCACGGTAGAGGCGTCGGACGGCGACGCGGGCGACGACGTGACCGGCTACGCCATCACCGGCGGGGCGGACCAGGGCGCGTTCTCGATCGGTGCGACCTCCGGGGCGCTGACGTTCGACGCGGCGCCGAACTTCGAGGCGCCGTCGGACACCGACACGAACGGGAGCTACGTGGTCGAGGTGCGGGCCACCAGCGGCATGGGCGAGCGGGAGAAGACGGCCACCCAGACGATCACGGTGACGGTGACCGACGTGAACACGGAGGCGCCGGGCAAGCCGGCCGCGCCGAACGTGTCGGCCGCGTCGGCGACGAGCCTGAGCGTGCGCTGGACGGCGCCGGATAACGCCGGCCCGGCCATCACCGACTACGACCGCCGCCACCGGACGTCGCCGGCGGGGAGCTGGACGGAGGTCACGGGCACGGCGAGCACGGCGCTGTCGGCGACGATCACGGGCCTGGCGGACGGCACGGCCTACGACGTGCAGGTGCGGGCGACCAACGACGAGGGTACCGGCGCATGGTCGGACTCGGGCACGGAGTCGACGGACGCCAACGCCGCGCCGTCGTTCGACTCTTCGGCGACCTTCAGCGCCGCCGAGAACCAGACCACGGCGGGCACGGTAGAGGCGTCGGACAGTGACACGGGCGACGACATCACCGACTACGCGATCACCGGCGGGGCGGACCAGGCGTTCTTCTCGGTCGGGGCGACGTCCGGGGAGCTGACGTTCGACGCGGCGCCGAACTACGAGGACGCCAAGGACATTGTGAGCGTCGATCCGGCCAATGCCGCCGGCAACAACCAGTACGTGGTGGTAGTGACGGCGAGCAGCGGCGCGGGCGAGCGCGAGAAGACGGCGACGCAGACGATCACGGTGACGGTGACGGACGTGAGCGGCGAGGCGCCGGGCAAGCCAGCCGCGCCGAACGTGTCGTCGGCGTCGGCGACGAGCCTGACGGTGAACTGGTCGGCGCCGTCCAACGCCGGCCCCGCGATCACGGACTACGACGTGCAGTACCGGGAAGGCACCGGCGGGGGCTGGACGAACGGCAACTACAACGGCACCGCCACCACGGCGACGCTCACGGGCCTGTCGGAGAACACGTCCCACCAGGTGCAGGTGCGGGCGACCAACGACGACGGCACCGGCGACTGGTCGGACTCGGGCACGGGCTCGACGGACGCAAACGCGGCGCCATCGTTCGACTCGCCCGCGGCGTTCGACGCGGCGGAGAACCAGAGGGCGGCGGGCACGGTGGTGGCGTCGGACGGCGACTCGGAGGACAAGATCGAGCGCTACGACATCACCGGCGGCGCGGACCAGGCGTTGTTCATGGTCATCGCGTCGTCGGGGGATCTGGAGTTCAGGGATGCCCCCAACTTCGAAGACGCGCAGGACCAGGGCACCAACAACCAGTACGTGGTGACGGTGCAGGCGACCAGCGGCACGGGGACGCGCGAGAAGACGGCGACGCAGACGGTCACGGTGACGGTGACCGACGTGGGCGGCGAGGCGCCGGGCAAGCCGGACGCGCCGAACGTGTCGTCGGCGTCGGTGACGAGCCTGACGGTGACGTGGGCGGCGCCGGACAACGCGGGCCCGGCGATCACGGACTACGACGTGCAGTATCGGGCGGGCACGAGCGGCGACTGGAGCGACGGCAACCACGCTGGCGACGCCACCATGGCGACGCTCACGGGACTGTCGGAGAACACCTCCTACCAGGTGCAGGTGCAGGCGACGAACGGCGACGGTACGGGCGCGTGGTCGGACTCGGGCAGTGGCGTGACGGACGCCAACGCGGCGCCCGCGTTCACCTCGTCCGCGACGTTCAGCGCGGCGGAGAACCAGACCGCGGTGGGCGAGGTGCGGGCGTCGGACAACGACATGGAAGACGACGTGACGGGCTACGCGATCGTCGGCGGGGCGGACCAGACGCTGTTCTCGATCGTTTCGTCGTTGGGCGTGCTGAGCTTCGACGCCGCGCCGAACTTCGAGGACCCGGAGGACCAGGCCACGAACAACACCTATGTGGTCGAGGTCCAGGCCACCAGCGGCGCGGGGCCGCGTCGGAAGACCGCGACGCAGACGATCACGGTGAGGGTGACCGACATGAGCGGCGAGGTCCCGGCCCGGCCGGAGGCGCCAAACGTGTCGGCGGCGTCGGCGTCGAGCCTGGACGTGAACTGGACGGCGCCGGCGAACGCGGGTCCCGCGATCACGGACTACGACTACCGCTACCGGACGGCCGCGTCGACGGGGAGCTGGACGGAGGTGACGGACACGGCCATCACCGCGCCGTCGACGACGATCGGGAGCCTGGAGGCGAACACGTCCTACGACGTGCAGGTGCGTGCCGCGAACGTCGACGGCGAGAGCGACTGGTCGGAGGAGGGACGCGGCGGTACGACAGACGGCGGCACGAGTACCGGCACGGGAACCGGGTCCGGCAGCAGCGGCAGTGGCGGCAGTGGCGGCAGCGGGAGCGGTGGCAGCGGTGGCAGCGGCGGCGGCAGTGGCGCCAGTGGCGGCGGCAGCGGCGGCGGCGCCGCGAATCGCCCGCCGGTGGTGGAGCGGGAGATCGACGATCAGGCGCTGGATGTCGGGGAGGTCCTCGAACTGGACATCCGGCTCAACTTCTACGACCGCGACCAGCGGGCGCTGGACTACACGGTGGCGTCGGCCGACGCGTCGGTGGCGGCGGTCGAGGTGGACCGCAACGGCGTGCTGACGATCCGGGGCGTCTCCAGGGGGGTGACCGCCATCACCGTGACGGTGGCCGACCGGCGCGACGAGCGGGCCTCCGACACCTTTGCGGTGACGGTCAGGGGCCCGGCGCTCGTGGCGCTGGTGCCGCGGGCGGCGGACCCGGTGCGCGAGGGCTTCGTGCGCGTGATCAATCACGACGCCAAAGCCGGCGAGGTGTCCATCGAGGCGGTCGACGATACGGGCGTGCGGCGGGGCCCGGTCGCGCTTTCGGTGGACGCCGGCGCGACCGTGCATTTCAACTCGGGCGACCTGGAAGACGGCAACGCCGAGAAGGGGCTGCCCGAGGGGGTGGGCCCGGGCGAGGGCGACTGGCGCCTGGTGCTGGACAGCGATCTCGACTTCGAGGTGCTCGCTTATGTGCGCACGCAAGACGGGTTTCTCACCAGCATGCACGACCTGGCGCCGAGGCGCGACGGCCGCTACCGGGTGGCGATCTTCAACCCGGGCAGCAATCCGAACCAGGTGAGCCGGCTGCGGCTGGTGAACCCGGGGTCCGAGGCCGCCGAGGTGACGATCACGGGGGTCGACGACGCGGGCGCCTCGCCGGGCACGTCCGTCGAGTTCGAGATCCCGGCGGGCGAGTCGCTCACACTGACCGCGTCCGACCTGGAGGCGGGTGTCGGCGTGGCGGGCGCGCTCGGCGACGGCGTGGGCAAGTGGCGGCTTCGGGTGACCGCGACCGGGCCGCTTGTGGCCATGAGCCTGCTGTCGAGTCCGACCGGCCACCTCACCAATCTCTCGACGGTTCCGAGGACGCCGGATGACGAGCACGGCGTTCATGTGGCGCCGCTGTTCCCGTCGGCGTCCGACCCGCGGGGGCGCCAGGGGTTCGTGCGGGTGGTCAACCGCGCCGAGGCGTCCGGCACGGTGTCGATCGAGGCGTTCGATGACAGCGACCTCTCTTATCCTCCCGTAACCCTCGCACTCGATGCCAAACAAACGCGGCACTTCAACTCGGACGACCTGGAACTGGGCAACGCCGAGAAGGGCCTTGCCGGCAGCACGGGCGCCGGGGTGGGCGATTGGCGGCTCGTACTGTCGAGCGACCTCGACATCGAGGTGCTCGCCTACATCCGCGCCGCGGACGGGTTCTTGACGTCGATGCACGAGGTGGCGCCGGTGTTGTTGGGCGAGCGCCGTGTGGCGATCTTCAACCCGGGCAGCAACCCGAACCAGGTGAGCCGGCTGCGGCTGGTCAACCCGGGTGCCGAGGACGCGCAGGTGACGATCACCGGCATCGACGACGCCGGCGCCTCGCCGGGCGCTCCGGTGACGGTGACGGTGCCGGCGGGCGCCTCGCGCAGCCTCGCGGCGGCCGACCTGGAGGCCGGTGCGGACGGGTTCGCCGGCGCGCTCGGCGACGGTGTGGGCAAGTGGCGTCTGCGGGTGGAGTCCGACCAGCCCATCGTGGTGATGAGCCTCTTGTCGAGCCCGACCGGGCACCTGACGAACCTGTCGAGCGCGCCCGACCGGGGCGGCAACTGAAGCCGGCGCAACGGACGATGGGCGTCCATCAGTACGCCGCCGATGTCGTCGAGGTCGATGCCGGCCCGAAGTCCCATGAATCTCGGTTTGACGGCGAACGGTGCCGCGAGATCGCCGTCGCCGGGCTGTTCGAGGCCCCGGCGCAGACATGCGTTGAGCGTCTCCTTGAAGGTAGCCCGCGACTGGGCCATGCGGTCGTGGAGCTTGGTGGCGACATCGTCGTCGAGAGCGCGGTCGACGATGCGTCGTCATTGACCGGAACTAACTTTTTCAAAAACGTAAACATCATTGTTTATCAATGCTATATACATCGTAAAGACCTTTCGATAGGGTGCGCCTCGAGCAACGGTGCAACAGCGGGGATCGAGGTGACGCTTGCCCGGACCAAACTCCTGCAAACGGCGTTGGCCGATCGGAGTTCTCGGACCGGCCGGGGCCGCTCGCGGTGGCCGGTCGTCCTGGTTGCCGCCCTGGGCCTGATCGCTCTCGCCCCACGGGGCCCCGAAGCCGCGGCCCAGGCGATCGCGGCGGAAGACGGTGTCGAAGACGCGCAGAAGAAGACGCCTGGCGCCGGCCAGACCGTACCTCCCCGGGGCGCGGTCTACACCTGGCAGGACGGCGACCGGACGCTCGGGGCCTTCCTTCAGTCGGACCTGGTCGTGCGGCATGACAGCGCCGGCGCGGGACCGCGAACGCCCGGCGCCAGGGCCGGCCCGGGGGTGATCGCCCGGGTAGCGCGCGCCGCCGAGGCCGGGGGACAACCGGTCTTCCGTTCGTCCTCCGGCGCCCTGATGACCCTGCCCGGCGGTGTCCTCCTGGTCTTCGACCGGGACTGGAGAAAGGCCGAGACGGACGCTTTCCTTGCCTCGAGGGTAATCGCAAGGAACCGGGTCTCGCCGCTCGGGGCCATTCCGAACGGCTTCGTCGTCGCGACCGGCCCCGGTTTCGCCGCGCTGGAGCTTGCCAACGCGCTTGCCGGGGAGGACGGCGTCGTGCTGTCCAGCCCCAACTGGTGGAAAGAGCGCACCACCAGGTGAAGGCCGGCTACCGCGAGATGTTCCGATCCGGGTCCGTGGCGCGGCTGCGCCGGGCGTTGCTGACTGTCGCGCTGGTCGCCGGCTTCGTTGTTGCCGATGCGGCCGCCGCCCCGAACGCGACGCCGAAATTCACCCCCCGGTCGGCGCCCGCCGCGCCGGCGATCGGCGCGGTCCACGCGGGCGACGAGGCCCTGACCGTGGTCTGGGCGGCGCCCCCGGGGGTCGCGGACATCACCGCCTACGATGTCCGCTACGTCCTGACGAGCGCCGACGGGACGGTCGACTCGAACTGGACGGTGCAGGAGGACGCCTGGACCGGGGGCCCGCCGCACCACGTCCTCACCGGGCTGACCAACGACGCGGGCTACGACGTGCAGGTGCGGGCCGTGACCGACACCGACGGCGCGTGGTCGGCCACCGTTGCCGGGACGCCGGCGGAGTTCGGGGGCTCGCGGCCGACGGCCGCCGAGCTGCCGCTGGACACCCCGCTCGGCGGGGTCATCGGCACGTCGTCCGACAACGACCTGTTCAGGCTCACGTTGCCCCGGAAGGCGGGCCTGCTGCTGTTCACGCGCGGCGGCCTCGACACCGACGGGGCGCTCTACAACAGCGACGGCGAGGCCCTCGCAGTCAACGACGACGAGGTGGAACTCGAGGAGCTGAACTTCCTGATCGCAAGGATCCTGGATGCCGGAACGTACTACCTCGATGTCGAGGGTTGGGGGCGCCTGACCGGACCCTACACGGTCTACGCCGAGATGATCGTCGACACGACCGGCATCGACGACGCACAGGCCGTCGCGGTCGACGGCGTTCGCAAAGGCCTGATCGACAAGAAAGGCGACACCGACTACTTCCAGTTCACGCTCGACGGGGAGACCGACGTCGTCCTGCGTTCGGGCCCTCGCGTCGCCGACACCGCGGCCGAGCTTCTCGACGGCAATGGCGCGCCGGTGACGGCGAACGACGACGGCTTCGTGCTCGGCGATCCACGTCGGTTTCTCATTCGCCAGAAACTCCCGGCGGGCACCTACTACGTCAAGGTGAAGCCCCATTTGAAGGACGGGACGCGGCACTACTCCTTCCACGTCGAGACGGTGACCGAGCCCGGCAGCGCCATCGCGGAAGCCCTTCCCCTGGCCTTCGGACAACTGGCCGCCGGGAGGATCGATCCGTCGACCGACGCGGACTACTTCCGCATCGACCTGGCCGCGGCGACCCATGTCCTCGCCCGTGCCGTGAGCAACACGGTGGACATCGACGGGGCGCTGCTCGACGGCAACGGCGCCGCGGTCGGGGCGAACGTGTTCGAGCACACGTACGGGGCCGAAGGCCCGCTGGGCTTCATGCTGTCGGATCGCCTGGCGGCGGGCACCCACACCCTCAGGGTGACGCGCTCCGCCGGCGACGGCGTCGGCGGCTACGCGATCCGCATGCTCGAAGACGAGGCCATGAACGCGCTCGTCGCCGACTGCTCCGCCCTGACCGCACCGTTCGGCGACCCCCTGTCCGGTTGCCAGTGGCACCTGAAGAACACGGGCCAGCTCGGCGGCGCCTCGGGCGAGGACATCCGGGTCGAGGACGTCTGGGCCGGGGGCAACCTGGGCGCCGGCATCGGCGTCGCCGTCGTCGACAGCGGACTGGACGAAGCCCATCCGGACCTCGCGGGGAACGTGGACGCGGCCCGCGGCCACGACTACACCGACGGAGACGGACTGCTCTACCACGGCGAAGAACGGAGTGGCCGGCGCCACGCGCATGGCGACCCCGGGGGCACGGCGGCGGCGGGCGTGATCGCGGCGCGGGACAACGGCCTGGGGGGCCGCGGCGTCGCGCCGCGGGCGACCGTCTACGGGTACAACCTGCTGCGCGACCGGTCCGCGGCAAACGAGGCCGACGCGATGTCCCGCGGCATGGCCACTACGGCGGTGTCGAACAACAGTTGGGGTCCCCGCGACACGCCGGGGCTGGATCCGGCCCCGGCAGCCTGGGAGATGGCCGTCGACTCGGGCGTTACGAGCGGCTACGGCGGCAAGGGCGTCGTCTACGTGTGGGCCGCCGGCAACGGCGGACCTCTCGACGAGTCGAACTTCGACGGGTACGCGAACTACTACGGCGTCGTCGCGGTCTGCGCGGTGGACCACCGGGGCCGGCGCAGCACGGTCTCGGAACGGGGCGCCAACCTGTGGGTCTGCGCACCCTCGAGCGACTTCTACAGGGGCGGGCCGGGCATCTTGACCACGTACGACTACGGCCGTTACGGCAACGACTTCGGTGGCACGTCGGCGGCGGCGCCCACCGTGGCCGGCGTCGTGGCCCTGGTGCGCGCCGCGAACCCGGCCCTGACCTGGCGCGACGTGAAGCTGATCCTGGCGGCTTCCGCGCGCAGGAACCACGGCTCGGACAGGGACTGGCGCACCGGCGCCTCGAAGTACGGCGCCTCGGGACGGTACCGCTTCAATCGCCAGTACGGCTTCGGCGTCGTCGACGCGAAAGCCGCCGTCGACCTCGCCGACGGCTGGGAGAACCTGCCGCCCTTCATCGAGACGGAGCCCGTGGAGGTGGCGCCGAACCTGGTCGTTCCGGACGCGACCGTCAACGTCAACGGGATCTCGAGCCCGGGGACGACGGTCGAGAGCACCGTCGAGATCGGCACGGAGGTCGAGTTCGTCGAGTTCGTCGAGGTGGTCACCGACTTCGACGCCCGGGCGTTCAGGGACCTCGAGGTGGAGCTCGTCTCGCCGTCGAGCACGGTCTCCACGCTGGCGGTTCCGTATGCCGGCCTGGGCGACGACCTCAGGCCGTTCGGCATCGACCCGGGCTTCCGGTTCGGTTCGGCGCGGCATCTCGGCGAGGACCCCGCCGGCCCCTGGACGCTGCGGGTCACCGACCACGTGGACGTGGACACCGCGACGCTGAACTCGTGGAGCCTGAAGATCTACGGCCACCGTTCGACCCCGGGGGCGCCGCGCGTCCTGGCCGTGACGCCGGGGCAGAACGCCCTGACCGTCTACTGGCAGGAGCCCACGAACGTCGGCGCCGCGCAGGTTACGTCCTACGACGTGCGCACCATCCCGAGCGGCGCCGCGGACAAGTCGGACGGCCGCTGGGCGGAAGCGACGGGCGTCGGCACGGCGGCCTCCCGGCGCTACACCGTGTCCGGTCTGCCGGACGGAGCGGAATACGACGTGCAGGTCCGCGGCGTGAACGCGCAGGGCGCGGGCGCCTGGTCGGCGTCGGTGACGGGCACAACGCTGGCGAACGCGGCGCCGGAGTTCAGCTCTCCGCCGGCCTTCGGCGCGGCGGAGAACCAGACCTTGGCCGGCACGGTGCGGGCGTCGGACAGCGACGCCGGCGACGCCGTGACCGGCTACGCGATCGCCGGCGGGGCGGATGCGGGGTTCTTCTCGATCGGGGCGACGAACGGGGCGCTGACGTTCGACGTGGCGCCGAACTTCGAGGATCCGAAGGACACGGGCGCGAACAACACCTACGTGGTCGAGGTCCAGGCCACGAGCGGCACGGGGCCGCGTCGGAAGACGGCGACGCAGGCGCTCACGGTGGCGGTGGCCGACGTGGGCGGCGAGGCGCCGGGCAAGCCGGCCGCGCCGACGGTGTCGCCGGCGTCGGCGACGAGCCTGGCAGTGAACTGGTCGGCGCCGGCCAACGCGGGCCCGGCGATCACGGACTACGACGTGCAGTATCGGGCGGGCACGAGCGGCGACTGGACGGACGCGGGCCACAACGGCACGGCCATCACGGCGACGCTCACGGGTCTGGCGGAGGACACGTCCCACCAGGTGCAGGTGCGGGCGACGAACGGCGACGGCCCGGGCGACTGGTCGGACTCGGGCACGGGCGCCACGGGCGCCAACGCGGCGCCGGCGCTAGACACCGCGATGGTTGTCGAGGGCAATGAAGTTGTTCTGACATACGACCGAATGCTCGATGGAAGTTCCGTGCCGGCGCCGACGGACTTCGAGGTCGTTGTCGAGGGAGCGCCGACTGGTGGAGCCCTGTCTGCCGGGGCATTGCGCGCCAAGCGGTACCCGGCATCGCGTGGCGAGCCGGTCTCGGTCGTCGCGGTGGAAGTGGACGGGACGGAGGTACGGCTGACACTCGATCGGCCGGTGGCGCACGGTGAGCGGGTGACGGTGAGCTACACACCGGGGACGAACCCGATCCGGGATACAGAGGGCGTCGCCGCTCCGGCCATCGTCGACGAGGTCGCGGTGGAGACGCTGGTGTCGGTGATGGACGCGGCGGTGGAGGAAGGGGGCAATGTGGTCTTCGACGTGACGCTGTCACGCGCCGTCGAGGAAGCGCTGACGGTGGCCTGGACGCTGGCGGACGGTACGGCGGTGGCGGGCGCCGATTACCCGGCGCAATCCGGATCGCTGACGATTCCGGTCGACGAGGACAGTGGGCCGGTCAGGGTGTCGACGATCGACGACAGCGCGGCGGAAGGCGACGAGACGTTTACGCTGACGCTGACCGAGCCGGCAGGCTTCCCGTACTGGGCGCTGCTGCAGGACGCCATGGCAACCGGGACGATTGTGGACAATGACGCGCCGCCGAACCCCGGCGGCGGTAGCGGCGGCGGCGCCGCAAATCGCCCGCCGGTGGTGGAGCGGGAGATCGACGATCAGGCGCTGGATGTCGGGGAGGTTCTCGAACTGGACATCCGGCTCAACTTCTACGACCGCGACCAGCGGGCGCTGGACTATTCTGTGGCGTCGGCCGACGCGTCGGTGGCGACGGTGGCGGTGGACCGCAACGGCGTGCTGACCATCCGGGGCGTCTCCAGGGGGGTGACCGCCATCACCGTGACGGTGGCCGACCGGCGCGACGAGCGGGCCTCCGACACCTTTTTGGTGGCGGTCAAGGGTCCTGCCCTGGTGGCGCTGTTGCCGCGGGCCTCGGACCCGGTGCGCGAGGGCTTCGTGCGCGTGATCAATCACGACGCCGAGGCCGGCGAGGTGTCCATCGAGGCGGTCGACGATACGGGCGTGCGGCGGGGCCCGGTCGCGCTTTCGGTGGACGCCGGCGCGACCGTGCATTTCAACTCCGGCGACCTGGAAGACGGCAACGCTGCCAAAGGGCTGCCGACAGGGGTCGGATCCGGCGAGGGCGACTGGCGCCTGGTGCTGGACAGCGACCTCGACTTCGAGGTGCTCTCCTACATCCGCGCCGGGGACGGTTTCCTCACCAGCATGCACGACGTGGCGCCGATGCGCGACGGCCGCTACCGGGTGGCGATCTTCAACCCGGGCAGCAATCCGAACCAGGTGAGCCGGCTGCGGCTGGTCAACCCGGGTGCCGAGGACGCGCAGGTGACGATTACCGGCATCGACGACGCCGGCGCCTCGCCCGGGACGACGGTCGGGTTCCACCTCCCGGCCGGCCGGTCGACGACGCTGACGGCCACGGAGCTGGAGTCGGGTGTGGGCGTGGCGGGCGCGCTCGGCGACGGCGTGGGCAAGTGGCGGCTGACCGTGACCTCGACCGGGCCGATCGTGGCCATGAGCCTGCTGTCGAGTCCGACGGGTCATCTCACCAATCTCTCGACGGTTCCGAGGACGCCGGATGACGAGCACGGAGTTCATGTGGTACCGCTGTTCCCGTCGGCGTCCGACCCGCTGGGGCGCCAGGGATTCGTGCGGGTGGTCAACCGCGCCGAGGCGTCCGGCACGGTGTCGATCGAGGCGTTCGATGACAGCGACCTCTCTTATCCTCCCGTAACCCTCGCACTCGATGCCAAACAAACGCGGCACTTCAACTCGGACGACCTGGAACTGGGCAACGCCGAGAAGGGCCTTGCCGGCAGCACCGGACCCGGTGTGGGCGACTGGCGCCTCGTACTGTCGAGCGACCTCGACATCGAGGTGCTCGCCTACATCCGCGCCGCGGACGGGTTCTTGACGTCGATGCACGAGGTGGCGCCGGTGTTGTTGGGCGAGCGCCGTGTGGCGATCTTCAACCCGGGCAGCAACCCGAACCAGGTGAGCCGGCTGCGGCTGGTCAACCCGGGCGCGGAGGACGCGCAGGTGACGATCACCGGCATCGACGACGCCGGCGCCTCGCCGGGCGCTCCGGTGACGGTGACGGTGCCGGCGGGCGCCTCGCGCACGATCGAAGTGGCCGACCTGGAGGCCGGTGCGGACGGGTTCGCCGGCGCGCTCGGCGACGGTGTGGGCAAGTGGCGCCTGGCGGTGACCTCGGCGCAGCCCGTCATCGTGATGAGCCTGTTGTCGAGCCCGACCGGGCACCTGACGAACCTGTCGACGGCGCCCGACCGGGGCGGCAACTGAGGCCGGCGCAACGGACGCACGAGGTGGCGCGGAAACTGGAGTCGGCGGGGCTCCTGGCGATCGAACGACTCTCGCGAGACCGGCCGGAAAAGGCCTCGCCGCTCTTGGTCGGGGTCGCCGTGACCGTCGGCCAGCGAGCGCCGCGACCTGGACATGGACAAGCTCCAACTCGTGACGGACAGGCATGTGAAGGTGGCGTGGCGCCGCGTGCAGAACTTGCTTACATTGCCTGCACCATGAGCATGCAATACACCGTCCGTTCGGTATCCGAGGCGCTCGATCGCGCGGTGCGGCGTCGCGCCCGCGTCGAGGGGAAGAGCATTAACGCCGTCGTCGTCGAAGCGCTCGCCCGCGGACTGGACATCGGGGCGGAGTCGACCGAGCACACGGACCTCGATCACCTGATCGGCACCTGGCGGGAAGATCCGGAGTTCGACCGCGCGGTCGCCGAGTTCGCACGCGTCGACGAAGACGCGTGGAAGTGAACGTCGTGCTCGGCGAACTGCGCGCCGGCTTCGCCGCGGGAAGCCGGGAATCGTCGAACGCCGCTAATCTGCAACGGTTTCTGGCAAGCCCCAGGGTGTCGGCACTGCTGCCCGACGAGCAGACGACCCACCACTATGCACAACTCCACCGCCAGCTCCGAAACACGGGCGCCGCGATCCCGACGAACGATCTCTGGATCGCCGCGCTGGTCGTCCAGCACGAACTCGTTCTGTGCACCTCCGATGACCACTTCCGTCGGTTGCCACAGGTCGTCATCTGTTGAACGCGGTGGTACACACTGACATGGCGCGGGCCAGGTGGTCTGGCGCGACGGGAGCCGCGAGCGGCGGGGCGGCGTCAGCGCCCCGCCTTATTACGCTATAGTGCCCGCACAATAAATCTGAGGACTCCCCCGAAATGCAATCACTGAAGGACAAGGTGGCCTTGGTCACCGGACCCCGGGGGTGCGATTCTCGATAACTCGTCCGCCGGCGGGCAGGGTGACATCTTTTCCTGTTCCTACGGCACCGGCAAGGCGGGGCTCGACCGGCTCACGGCGGACATGGCGATTGAATTGAAACCCAAGGGCATAGCGGCCATCGCCCTCTGTCCCGGCGCCGCTACAGGGAGGGAAAAGTGCGCAAGAAACTCAAGATCGGGGTACTCGATCTCGCCGCCCGGGCGCCGACGAAGAAAGTGTTCTCGCGCATCATGCGGGCCAATCTCGCCAGTATCATGCCGCAGGTGGTTGCCGTCTGGTGCGAACAGGCCGGCCACGAAGTCCACTTCGACTGTTATACCGGCGTCGGCGACCTGGCGGACGAGTTGCCTGCCGATCTCGATCTCCTGTTCATCAGCGCGTTCACACGATCCGCGCAACTGGCCTACGCCATCAGCAACATGTATCGGCAGCGGGGCACCGTCACCGTGCTCGGCGGCCCGCACGCGCGCTGCTACCCGGACGATGCGCGGTTGTACTTCGATTACGTCCTCGGCATCACCGACCAGAGCGTCATCGGCGACCTGATAAGCGATTGTTCGATACAGCAGCCCCTCGGCATCTGCCTCTCCGCCGCGCAGCAGCCACGTTATCTGCCGGGCGTGCGGGAGCGCTGGAAGTTCATCACGGCGACACTCGCCAAAGCGCCCACGCGCCTCAAGTTCGTACCCATGATCGGCAGCCTGGGGTGCCCCTACACCTGCAGTTTCTGCATCGACTCCCTGGTGGACTATCAACCCCTGGATTTCACCCAGATTCGCGAGGATCTGCGATTCATCGGCAAGCACATGCCGAATCCCCGGGTGCTATGGCACGACCCCAACTTCGGCATCCGCTTCAACGACTACCTGTCGGTCATCGAAGAGGCCGCGCCGAACGGCAGCATTCCCTTTCTGGCGGAGAGCACCCTGTCGCTCCTGTCCGAGAAGAATGCCAGACGGCTCGGCAAGGCGGGGTGCCTGGCGATACTGCCCGGCATCGAGTCCTGGTACGACATGGGCAACAAGTCCGGCACGGGACGGCGCCAGGGCGAAGAGAAGGTGCTGCGGGTGTCCGAGCAGGTGAACATGATCCTGCGCCACATTCCCTACATCCAGACCAACTTCGTCCTCGGACTCGACGACGACGAAGGCGCGGAGCCGTTCGAGCTCACCAAGCAGTTCGTAACGCTCGCGCCCGGCGCCTTCCCCGCCTATTCGCTGCTCTCGGCGTTCGGCCAGGCCGTGCCCCAGAATATCGGCCTGCAGCGGGCGGGACGCATTCTCGGCTTTCCCCATTACTTTCTCGACAACAACAAGGCGATGAACGTGCGCCCGAAGAACTACGAGTGGCCGAAGTTCTACGACCTCCTGATCGACCTGATGGAGCACACATTCTCCAGAGGGGCCGTCTACCGGCGTTTTCGCGCGACCAACCGGCCCATCGCGAAGTTCATGAATATCGTGCGCGCCTATTCCTCGGAAGGCTTCTTCCGCCTCAAGTACCACAGGAGACTGCGGGGCTTCATGGACACCGACCGCAAGG
Source organism: Candidatus Azophilus sp. (assembly GCA_965220425.1). Lineage (GTDB taxonomy): Bacteria > Pseudomonadota > Gammaproteobacteria > Pseudomonadales > Azotimanducaceae > Azophilus. The sequence continues at coordinate 4,926,188 of OZ244830.1, forward strand.
TACGGGGCTACCTCGAACAGGAAACCGACGTCATCCCGAACTTTTACGAAAACACGATCAACCGCAGTCTCGGCGCCTTCGCCCCGTTCCTGCCCGAGGGCGCCATCGGGCACGACCAGAACGCCTACTCGAAGAAAACGGATCGGGAGGCGCATGGCCAAGCCCAGGCAATTCACCTGAACTGATCGCGGCCTGGGCAAGTCGGTGTGCGGGCAGGCAGCGGCCTACCGCCAGGGACTCAGCCAGTCAACGAGGCAATGACTCTCTCGACGACCTCTTCCGCCTTGGCGCGCATCTCTTCATCGGTGGCGTCCTGAATGGGATGCGGGACGAAAACGGCTCTCGCATCCTTCATGCCGAGCGCCTCGGCCTGGGTGGCCGCCGCATCGACGAACTCGCTTGATGCGATCGAAACCGCGGGTTTGCCCTGAATCTCGAACCATACCGTGTCATGCAAACTGCACGTGGTACAGGAGCCTCAGTCTGCCAGCGCCTCGACCACGAAATCGTTGCCTGAGGCGATGTCCGCCCGCAATGCATCCGGTGCGGGCTTTGCGAACGTCGGCTTGGCGTAACGGTTGATCGTAATGCCCGGCAAGCGTTCGCCGAGCAGCGCCTCGAGCCTGTCGAGCAGCACATTGCCGCGCGGCTTGGATATGTCCAGCAACGCGACGTTGCCCGTGACTGCCCCGGACCGCGGCGTTACCTGACGTTCCACCGGCACCCGTTCGTCGGTGGGGTCCAGTATGGTTACCATCTCCTTCTCCTCCTGTCGTTTCCTGTCATGCAACCGCTTCGGAATGCCGCTGGCTCCGGTCGCCCCGCGCGGTTGCGGTTCGCTAACCGATTTTCCTCGAGACCGGCATAGAGCCGACCTCGCCCGATACCCAGCCGTGGAAGGCCCCCGAGAACTTGCCTGCCTCGGAACCCGCCACGACGATGTGAATGTCCTCATCGTTCCGTAATTTCGGCAGTTTCCTGTTCAATGCCTCTTCGTCCATGCCCTGGGCAAGAGCCCGCTTGAATCCCGAAGCCGACCGCTCGTCCTCCACCAGGTCCCGTATCGGCCGGGCGGTGACTTCCTGCATGCGCGCGCGAATCTCGGCCTTGCCGTAGCCGTCGCGTACAAAGGTATCCACATGCTCCGGAGCGACCACCACCAGCGCCTCGCCGAACAGGCGCGCCCTGGGGTGAAACATGGTCTCCAGGCACATGCCGAGACTTCCCGCGAGTTGCGCACCGCTACGCGAATCCTGGTCGATCATCAGCGTGGGGCCGCTGGTCATGGCGAATACCGTCACGACGGAATCCTCCGGCTGGAAACCCCGCTCGACGTGCAGGGGCGGCCAGGGGCTGCGCTCTTCCCACTCGGCGAAACACATGCTGAACTTCATGGGATTGCCGAGAGTCGAGCGCTCCGTGCCGCCCGGCCTGGCGCCGCCGATGTTGCGGATCGCCAGGCGCAATGCCCGGCCGATGGTGGCGTTGGCGCGGTTGCCCTGGCCGAGCGCGCCGAGTTTCATGTTCATGCCGAGCCGGTGTCGAATGGGGCCGTTGACCACCACCAGGGGGCTGGCGCCCATGGTCGTCGCCATGACACCGTGGATGTTGAACTCGTCCGTGCACACGGCCTCCATCGCCGTCACCACCACCGGCAGGTACTCCGGTTTGCAGCCGGCCATCACCGCATTGATGGCGATCTTCTCGACCGTCGCCTCGCCCATGTTCGGCGGCACGGTCGCAACCATTTCCCGGGGATCGCGCTCCGTCCCGCTCAACATGCGCATCACCCGTTCCGGCGTGGGAGGGATGAGGGGCAGCCCGTCGCTGAACCCCTGATCGAACATGAATTCGAACTCATCGTCGTGCACGGCGATGTCGATGCGGCGGGCGCGCAGGGGACTGTTCTCGGACTCCGCCTGCAGGCGTGCCGCGATGCAGGGATCCGCCGACCGCGAACCGCATCCCGGGCGCAGCGCCGGGTACGCCGGCCAGTCGATCTCCGGTTCCGGGGCGCCCGCGACGTTTGCGAGATCATCGACCGCCCGGCGCCATTCCTCCCGCTCAAACCCGATGCAGCTTTGCCGCGTCCCGCCATCCGCATCGACCACAAAGAGGGTCGGGACGATCTCTATGTCCCAGGCGAATGACACCTTCAGCGAGGAATCGTCCAGGAGCGGCAAGGTCAGGCCGTGCTTTTCCGCCAATGCGCGATTGCCCGCCTCGGTCTGACCGCAGACGAAAAAGTCCACGCCGTCGCGCAACCCGGTGTAGGCCGATTCGATGAGCGGCATGACGTCGTTGCACGTGGGACAGTCTTCCTTGACGAAGCACACGAACGCCGGTCTTGCGCCGGGGAACGCGTGCTGCTCCCCTCGATCGTCCTCAAGCAGAAACGCGGGCGGATGGGTCATGGCGCGACGTTACCGCAGTCCGCTCCGCTCGCCAAGCAGATCGGAGTCTGAACCGGCAACCGCCCCGCCCGCCGGGAGCCAAGCACCCGGAATTTCCCCGAAGTGGCGTTCAGCGCCGCCGGCGCGGGCGTGTGGAGCCGCGTGGCGCCCGCGAAGGGACAACTCGACGAGCCACGCCGGCGAGCAGCATGATTCGCCAGCGGCTGGCGGCGATCAGACAGGCTCGGCGATGAATATCGGAAACGTGCGCGATGTCTTGGTGCTGTACTCTTCGTAGGGCGGGTAGGCCGCCACGGCAAGTTCCCAGGCCCGCGCCCGTTCCGCCGGGTCCTCGACTTCGCGCACCCGCATGGAGCGAACCTCGGCCTCGTCCCGCAGTTCCACGTTGCCGTCGGCCCGCAGGTTGTAGACCCATACCGGGTTCTCCGGCGCTCCGGCCCAGGAGCCGACCAGCACGTAGCTGTCGCCGTCCTTGACGCGCATCAGGGGTATCTTGCGGATACCGCCCGTCCTGTTGCCGCGATGCGTGACCAGAACGCAGGGCAAGCCGGTATCCAGCAGCGTGGTGCCCTCGGTGCCGCCGCTCTCCTCATAGAGTTCCACCTGGTCGCGCACCCACTTGTGCGGGCTCGGAATGTATTCGGCCATCTGATGTCCTTTGTCGGGTTGAACCGGCCGGAGTCTAACGCATCTCTGTGCATCCAAGGGCAAAACTCCCAAAACCAATCAATAGCCCTCTCGCCACCCCAGGCCCCTGCAACTACACGGCGCACGGAGGGTTAACCCGCATATTGCACCAAGGGTCGCGATGATCGCCGAGGATTTTTGCCGGTTGCGCGTGCTCGCGACCGGAATCATAGCCACGCCTATGGTGGAGGGAGCATGTGCGCGCAACCGGCAAAAAGACCGGCGAGGGCGCGGCCAGCGCAGTTTGTACCCGGAACAACTTCAGCATAGTTGGAAGCAACCGTGAAAAAACAAACAACATTCGAGATCTCAATGAGCGGCTTGGTGCAATATGCGGGTTAAGCACCAAGTCGATGGATACGCTACGCGCTCTCGAAAGGATTGACTGACGCAACACCCAGTGCCTGAAAGTCATCCACGTTCCTGGTTGCGACCGTCATTCCGCGCACGCTGGCTGTGGCGGCAATCGTCGCATCGCTTGTCAACCTGTCCGACTGCCTGTGTTTGATGCGCCCCCACTCCCGAAAGATTCGAGCATCCATCGGCAGCACTTCGTGACTGCCGACAAACAGATCTGTTCGGGCGGAGTATCCCCGACCCGTTCGACTACGCCAGGATGCGTTCAGCCACAGTGTAGATGTTGAACCGGTCGGACTTGAGAAAGCCCGCCAGCGTGATGCCCTGGTCCTGTGCCAACTCCACTGCCAGGCTCGACGGCGGGCCGATGGAAGCGACCATTGGCGAGCCGGCCGCCGCCGCCTTCTGCAACAACTCGAAGCTCGCACGGCCGCTCAGCAGGATGCCATGGCTCGCCAGGTTCCCTTCGGCGAGGTATGAGCCCGCCAGCTTGTCGAAAGCATTATGGCGGCCCACGTCTTCCCGCACCCGCAGTATGGCGCCGGTCGAATCGAAACTTGCCGTGGCGTGCAGCCCGCCCGTACGGGCGAACTCCGTCTGCCGGGCGCGGAGCGCCTCCGGCAGACGTTGCAGCGCCGCGGCGGAGATGCTGAACGGCATTGGCGCACGTGGTTCGAGCTGGACGCGCACCGCATCGAGGGAGGCCTTGCCGCACACACCGCAACTCGATGTGGTGTAGAAGTGCCGCAGCAATCCGCCCGCATCGACGCCGACGTCATCGGCCAGCTCCACCCGGATGACGTTCTGAACGCCCTTGTCCGGACTGGGCGGTCCGCGGTGCTCCACCAGGCGCACATCGGCCGAGCGCCTGACGATGGCTTCGCCGGCCAGAAAACCCACCGCAAGCTCCTCGTCATTACCCGGCGTGCGCATGGTGACCGAGATGCTCTGCTCGATGCGTTCGCCGCGCGCCGTGTACGACAAGCGGATCTCCAGCGGCTCCTCGACGGTAATGACATCGCTGTCCGGTTGCCGGGCCGCATCCGGCAAAATCTTGTCGATATCGACCCGGAGCCTGGCGGCGGGCGATCGTCCGGCGGGAACTGTGGGTGTCGTCTCAGACAAAGGCGCAATCCGGGAACCCGGCAACAATCATCGACGATCTCGGACCCGGGCCGCCGTCAATCCCTTTCATGGCGCCGCGGCCTTCAGGCCGGCAGCAGACCGACCTGCTCGCTTGCCCGGCTCAGATGCTCTTCCTGCCAGCGGGAACGGTGGTTGGCCGGCCGGACCTCCACGGCGGTGACCTTGTATTCCGGGCAGTCAGTGGCCCAGTCGCTCAATTCGGTGGTGACGACATTGGTGCCCGTGGACGGGTGGTGGAAGGTCGTGTAGACCACCCCGGCAGCAACCCGCCCGGTCACGTCGGCGCGCAAGGTAATCTCGCCCATGCGGCTCGTTACCGATACCCAATCGTCGGTGCGGATACCGCGCAACTCCGCATCCGAGGGATGGATCTCCAGCCGGTCCTCGTTCAGCCACTCGATATTGTCCGTGCGCCGGGTCTGTGCGCCCACGTTGTACTGGGTGAGAATCCGCCCGGTGGTGAGCAGCAGCGGGTATTTGCGGTTCGCCTTCTCGTCGGTCGGCTGATAGTCGGTGAGCACGAACAGGCCCTTGCCGCGCACGAACTCCTCGCGGTGCATGATCGGCGTGCCTTCCGGCGCAGCGTCGTTGCAGGGCCACTGCACGCTGCCCGCGCGGTCGAGCATGACGAAGGATACCCCGGCAAAGGTCGGTGTGAGCGTGGCGATCTCGTCCATGATCTCGCTCGCGGAGTTGTACTGCATCGGGTAGCCCAGCGCCTGAGTCAGCGCCTGGGTCACCTCCCATTCCGTCATGCCGGTCTTCGGCTGCATCACGGGCCGCACCCGGTTGATGCGCCGTTCCGCATTGATGAAGGTGCCGTCCTTCTCCAGGAACGAGGTGCCCGGGAAGAAAACGTGCGCGAACTTGGCCGTCTCGTTCAGGAACAGGTCCTGGACGATGACGCATTCCATCGCGCCAAGGGCCGCCTCCACATGCTGCGTGTTGGGATCGGATTGAGCGATATCCTCGCCCTGAATATAGATTCCCTTGAATACCCCCGCGCATGCCTCGTCGAGCATGTTGGGAATGCGGAAGCCCGGCGTGCCGGACAGGCCGGTCTCCCAGGCCTGTTCGAACCTGGCGCGCACGGATTTATCGGTGATGTGCCGATAGCCCGGCCACTCGTGCGGGAAGGACCCCATGTCGCAGGAGCCCTGAACGTTGTTCTGGCCGCGCAACGGGTTGACGCCGACGCCAGGCCGGCCGATGTTGCCCGTGGCCATCGCCAGGTTCGCCATGGCCATGACCATCGTCGAGCCCTGGCTGTGCTCGGTGACGCCGAGGCCGTAGTAGATTGCGCCGTTCTCCGCACAGGCGTACAGGCGCGCGGCGGCCCGGATGTCCTCGGCATCGACGCCAGCGACGGGCGCGACCCGCTCGGGAGAGTTTTCCTCCAGTGCGGCGAACTCGAGCCACTCGTTGAACGATTCCAGGTCGCAGCGGCCGTCGACGAATTTCCGGTCGACAAACCCTTCCGTCACGACGACATGGGCGAAAGCGTTCATCAGCGGAACGTTGGTGCCGGGCAGCAGCGCCAGGTGGTGAGCGGCTTCGACGTGCGGCGAGCGCACCAGGTCGATGCGCCGCGGGTCCGCCACGATGAGCCTGGCGCCTGCACGCAGCCGCTGTTTCATCATCGATGCAAAAACAGGGTGCCCGTCGGTCGGATTGGCGCCGATGACAACGATGACGTCCGCCTGTGCCACCGAGTCGAAATTCTGCGTGCCCGCCGAGGTGCCGTACGTCGTTTTCAGCCCGTAGCCTGTCGGCGAGTGGCAGACACGGGCGCAGGTATCGACATTGTTGTTGCCGAAGGCGGCGCGGACCATCTTCTGCACCAGCCAGACTTCCTCGTTGGTGCACCGCGAAGAGGTGATGCCGCCGATGGACTTGTTGCCGTATTTCGACTGAACCGCCTTGAGCCGCGCTGCCGCCTGTTCGATCGCCTCGTCCCAGGACGCCACCCTCCAGGGGTCTGTGATCCGGTCCCGTACCATGGGCTCGAGAATCCGATCCTGGTGCTGGGCATAACCCCATGCATAGCGGCCCTTCACGCAGGAGTGGCCGTGGTTGGCCTTGCCGTCCTTGTCCGGCGTCATGCGCACGACCTGGTCGCCCTTCACCTCGGCCTTGAAAGAGCAGCCGACGCCGCAATAGGCACAGGTGGTCTTCACCACGCGATCCGGTACGCCGTGCTCGATCACCGACTTGTCCATCAGCGTGGCCGTGGGGCAGGCCTGCACGCAGGCGCCGCAGGAGACGCATTCGGACGAGAAGAAATCCTCCGCGCCGGTCTTCACCACCGAGTCGAAGGCGCGCCCGTCGATGGTTAGTGCAAAGGTGCCCTGCACCTCGTCGCAGGCGCGCACGCACCGGGAGCAGACGATGCACTTGGACGGGTCGAAGGTGAAATAGGGATTGGAGGCGTCCTTCGGCGCATCGAGGTGGTTGGCGTGTTCCGCGCCGTTGGCGTAGCGCACTTCCCGCAGGCCCACGGCGCCGGCCATGTCCTCGAGTTCGCAGTCGCCGTTGGCGGGACAGGTGAGGCAGTCGAGGGGATGATCGGAGATGTACAGTTCCATCACGCCGCGCCTTATTTTGGCAACGGCTTCGGTCTGCGTGCGTACCACCATGCCGGCCCGTACCGGCTCGGTGCAGGCAGCCGGCATGCCGCGCCGGCCTTCGATCTCGACGAGGCAGAGCCGGCAGGAACCGAAGGCCTTCAGGCTGTCGGTGGCGCAGAGCTTCGGCACGGGAATGCCGGCGGTGGCGGCTGCCCGCATGATGGATGTGCCCTCCGGCGCCGAGACAGAGGCGCCGTCGATGGTCAGCGTCACCGTCTCCGCTGCCGCGGAGACCGGCGTGCCATAGTCGATTTCGAAAAGTCTCATTTCAACCCCAGTGCGCTACGTACCGGGATGGGCGTCATGCCGCCCATCTGGCAGAGGCTCGCCTCCTCCATGACGTCGCACAGATCGCTAATGATAGCGAATTCGGCGCTGCCTTGTCCGTCGCTGCCACCTGCCCGTTCCGTACCCGGAAGCCTGCGGTATCCCCTGGCCATCAAGGTCTCCACGGTCTCCTTGCCGCGCACCGCGCCAATGCGGCAAGGCGTGCACTTGCCGCAGGATTCGTGGGCGCAGAAGGCGAAGGCGAAGTGCGCCTGCTGCACCAGATCGACGGTGTCGTCGAAGACCACCACGCCGCCGTGGCCGACGCCCGCACCCAGTTCCGCGAGCGCTTCGTAGGTGAGCGGCGTATCGAGTTCCGCATCCTTCAGGTAGGCGCCGAGGGGCCCACCGACCTGCACGGCCCCGACCGGTCGCCCGCTAAGGGTGCCGCCGCCCCAGTCTTCGATCAGTTCGCGCAGGGGGATACCGAACGGCAGCTCGATCAGACCGCCGCGGCGGATATTGCCCGCAAGCTGAAACGTCATGGTCCCGGTTGAAGGCCCGACGCCGAGTTCCGCATAGGCCGCCCCGCCGATGTCGAGAATGGCGGGCACGGCGGCCAGCGTGATCACGTTGTGCACCAAAGTCGGACGCCCGAAGAGACCGGCGATGGCGGGAACCGGCGGTTTGGAGCGCACCTCGCCCCGTTTGCCTTCCAGGCTTTCCAGCAGCGATGTCTCCTCGCCGCAGATGTAGGCCCCGGCGCCAACGAAAAGTTCGATATCGAAGTTATCGAGCAGTCCCAGGCCGCGCGCCCCGTCAATCGCCCTCTGGAAGATCTCCGCGGCCAGCGGATACTCCGAGCGCAGGTAGACGATGCCCTTGCCGGATCCGGTCGCGTGCCCCGATATGAGCATCCCCTCGATGAGCCGGAACGGATCGCCCTCCATGACCAGCCGGTCGGCAAAGGTGCCCGAATCACCCTCATCGGCATTGACCACGATGTACTTTTCGTCGGCCGGCGTATCGTGCACCGTGCGCCACTTGATGTGCGCGGGAAAGCCCGCGCCGCCCCGGCCGCGCAGTCCGCTCAGCCGGATCTCCTCCAGAATCTCCGCCGGCTCCCGTTCGAGCTGCGCGCGAATCCAGGCCGGATCGTAGTCGAACGGGTCCACATGCCCGCAGCGGTCGAAGACCAGCCGCGTCTGCCGGGTGAGAGCCGGCAATTCCTCCACGGGTCCGAGCCTGACCGCATCGAGATCGTCCACGTCGGTAACCGGACCGAAGGCCAGGCCATCGAGTTCCACCAGGGGTTCCAGCCAACTCAATCCGTGGGAGCCGGTACGAACCACACGGTGGCCCTGCCGTGCCAGCGCATCCGCGATCCCGTTTGCGCCCAGCGCATTGGCCAGGGTCTCGTATGGCACCTTGGCGATGCTCATCCCGTCAGCCCCTCCGGCGTGGCGCGGACGACCGGGCTGCCGTTCACGGTGGCGTTGGGCGCGTTCGTGCAGAGCCCGAGGCAATAAACGGCTTCCAGGCTCACGCTGCCGTCCGCGGCGGTTTCCCCGAGGCCGATGCCGAGCCTGGCCGCGACCGCCGCCGTCAGCGCCCGCGCCCCGACCGCCTGGCAGGCTTCCGCCTGGCAGATGCGGATGTGTTTCCGCCCGGCCGGCTCGGTGCGCAGATCGCTGTAGAAGCTGACGATGCCGCGAACTTCCGCAACGCTCAGGTTGAAAACATCGGCGACGGTTTCCATGTGGGCACGCTGAATCCGCCCGCAGGTCTCAACGATTTTGCGCAAGGCAGTGATCGGCCCGCCGATGCGGCCGGCGCAGCGTTCGGCGATGTCACGGACGTCGGAGGCTTCGTCCACAGTAAGCCATCATATGGGCAGGGCGGGCGACTATATCACGCCGGTGTCAGTCCGGGCGGCGCGGGTTACGGCGCCCGGTAGTACCTGTCGCAACCGGGGATTTTCATGTCGGAAACGATGTGGCGCCCACGTTTCCGGAAAGTGCTCTCAACTCAGGAACGGATATCTTGCGTGTCGTCGTTTCTGGGTTGCCGGCGGACCAATCGCCAAATCGCGGCGCCTGCCACCAAGATAAGCAGCAAGCCAATCCAAACGCCGTATTCTCCCAGAAACCGGACCGCAACTTCGGAACTGAACACTGAGAGCGCCACCCCAAGTATCACGGTTAACCCGCATATTTCACCAAGCCGCTTGTCGAGTTGACGAATGTCTTTTGATTTCGCTCACCTTTATTGCGTTTTTCGGCTTTCTGTAGCGTTACATCCCGCGCTGGCCGCGCCCTCGCTGGTCTTTTGCCCGTGTGCGCGCACGTGCTCCCTCCACCATAGCTACGGCTATGATTCCGGTCGCGAGTACGCGCACACGGGCAAAATCCTGCGCGATCATCGCGGCCCTTGGCGAAACATGCGGGCTAACGCACTGGTTGCGACAATCAACCATCGGTCCTGCATGGCGGGCAATTCATCCCTGACAACCTTGCGAACCCGCTCGGTAAGTCCGCCTTGAGCCTGAACCACGCTACCTACGTCTTGTTCAAGTCGGTCAATCGACTCCTTAATCTCCGCATACTCGTTGGTGACGGATTGGAATTCCACCTTTGCGACGTAGATTAGTGAGCTACAGGGGTAAACGCTCTCGTCGCAGAAAAATCAGCGCGTCAGCAACGACGACAAGGAAGAAAAGGCTGAGGAACGCGATCAATCGGAAGTCGCCCAGGTAGATCTGGGGCTCGACCGGCACGGCGATGGTCTTCTGGAGCGCCGCGATCTTGAACTCGTGCTTGTCGTTGAAGATGGGGTTCAGCGCAATCTCCATGAGGTCCCGGCGGCTGCGGTAGCGCACCACGCCCGCGCTGCTCCAGTGTTCCGCGCCTTCAATGCCCACGAGATCCAGGGCCCGGTACACCGCCGGTCCGCCCCAGAGCCAAGTTCGGCCCCTTGATGCCAAGTCTCGAAGGTTCACGCAATTCAGGATAACAACGACCGGCCTGAATCGCCTCCTCGGCAGTGATCGGAGAATCGGAACTGGTCCCTGTGTCGACGCTTAAGACCCTAATTCATTCCAGTTCCTTGCGGAATTCGGGATAACATGCCTTGCATGACCTGGGCGAACGGATTGACTTCGGCGAGGCTTGCGGCGGCACCGGTGTCGGCCTGGGCCGCGGCGACCGCACAGTGGCGCCTGGCGCTGATACTCTTCGCAATCGCCGTCGCGACCGATCTTCTGGACGGGATCCTGGCAAGGAGACTCGGCCAGGTTTCGACAATGGGCGGCTTCTACGATCACGCCACGGACTGCACCTTCGTCACGGCCACCCTCGGAGGGATGGCCGCCGCGGGCTGGGTACCTTGGCTGCTGGTAGTACTGATTCCATCGGCATTCGTGCAGTACACCCTCGATTCCGGCATCCTGTCTGGCCGCAGGTTGCGCACGAACGCGCTCGGAAAAGGCAACGGCCTGGGTTACTTCGTCCTGCCGGGCGCCATCATCGCGCGTGAAGTTTTCGAGTTGCAGTGGCTGCCTGACCTGCCGATCGATGCGCTGGCCTGGCTATTGGTAGCGACCACTTTGGTCTCAATGGGGGAACGGCTGCTGTATCTGATGAAGGCGCACCGGTCTCGCCGGGGGAAAGTGACTTAGCCCGCAGATACGTTCAATAGACCTTCGGTACGATACGCCAGGGTACCTTCTCCCGGTACTGCTCCCAGAGCGCACCGTACTTCCCGGCACAGCGCACATCGTCGTCGCGCTCGCGCGGGAACAGCAGCGCCACGTAATAGAGGGGATACAGCCAGGGTCCAATCGTCAGCGGCCAGCCGAGCGCGAGCGCCAGACCGCAGGCCATCAGGATCTCGCCCAGGTAGTTGACATGCCGCGAGACGCCCCAGAAGCCGCTGTAGAGCACATGCCGCTCTCCATCCGTGAAGGTTTTCGGCGCCAGCCGTCCCAGAAAGACCCGTTGCGGGTCCAGCTTGAAGGCGAATTTCTGCATGTTCGCGCCCCGCGCCAGGCCCCAGCCCGCGAAGAAGATCAGCGCCGAGGCGATGAGCAGCCAACTCGGCGCGTGCGGATTCGGCAGATCGGCCACGGACCAGAGCCCGACGGCGTAAAAATAGGGATACCAGCACAGGCATCCCCAGACCAGCTTGAACCCCAGACGCTCCGCGAAGATGTCGTAGGTATAAAGGTGCACCCGCTCGAAGACCAGGTAATCGCAGACAAACCAGGAAAAGAGCGCCACATACAGGACGACCCCTGGCGAGGGATCGTCCGGGTAGGCGAGAAAGTGATGCGCCGCGAACGAGAGCAGGTGGAGTTGCAGCAGGGTGGCGCCGGCCAGGTAGAGGACCATCTTCGCATCGGCCCGCCGGTTGAACATCTGCGGGTTGTGCCGGCGGCCGAGATAGAGTTCGGCAAGGAATGCGCCTCCCCGGCCCGGGGCGCTCAGCACGACCGCGGCGGAAAGCAGCAGGCCCAACGTGAATGCGCCCGCCACCCCCGGCCAGCGATGTTGCCAGAGCCAGTCCCAGGGCACGGCGCCGCCGAGTCCGGCGGCGACCCAGATGCCGATGCCGACGATGAGCACCAGCGGTCCGTTCAGGCGATAGCGCAGCCGTTCGCCGCTGTCCTCGTCGCGCACATAACCGGTCACGCGGCGCGCCGGCAACAGCAGGTGCAGGGCGAAGATGCCCGCAAAGACGATCCAGGGCGTGAAGAAACCGAGCAGTAGATCCGTCAAGAGAGCCGCCGCGTATTCCTGGCCATGATGCCGATCGCCGTCTTGCGGGGCAGCAGGCGCCCCATGAGTTGCGCCGTGAAGCGATTGGTCCGCCCGGGCACGAACCGGGGGCCCTTGCCGAGGGCATCGAGGGTCTGACGGACCATTTCCTCCGGCGACAGCATGCCGGGCGCGTCCTTGGCCGAGAATCGGCTATAGCCGGGGGTGCGAACCGCGCCCGAGCAGCACACCGACACATCGATGCCCCGTTCACGCAACTCGTCCCAGAGACCCTCGCCGAGGATGATGTTGAATGCCTTGCTGGCGGCATAGGTAGCGATACCCGGCGTACCCTGCAGGCCCGCGAGCGACGACATCAGCACGACGGCGCCACGCCCGCGCTCGCACATGCCGGGCAGCAACGCATGGGCGAAGGCGAGCGGCCCGCGCACGTTGACGGCCACGGCCCGCTCGATCTCATCGAAGCCGACGTCGAGAAAAGGACCCAGCGGAACGGATGCCGCGTTATAGATGAGCACGCCCAGATCCTGCCCGGCAAGTGCCCCCGAGACCGCGCCGACCGTGTCGGGATCGGCCAGGTCCCGAGCCAGGCAGCGGACCTCCACCCCACGCTCCGCGCGAATCTTATTCGCGACTTCCTGCATCACCTCGCCGCGCCGGGCGATCAGAACCAGATGCATGCCACGGCCGGCGAGGTCCGCCGCAAAGGCGGCGCCAAGCCCTTCCGAAGCACCGGCCACCACGGCCCAGGCGCCATAGCGCCTCGCGAAGGCTTTCCCTGCCCCATCCATTCGCGCGAGCATACACCAAACCGTTCCGGCGAAAACAACGCGCCAGGGCGTCAGATCCTCCCCGGCGGCATCGCGGCTTTCGGCCTTCTCAGAGCCACCGGCCAACTTCGCTCGGCCCGCTGCTTCGTCCGCGCCGTCCCGCCCGAATCATGCCGGCGACCCGGCTCCGCGACCATCACGGTCGGCGCATTCAGGCTCCCATTCGTGATGGTGGGCAATACGGATGAATCGACGACCCTGAGCCTCTCGAGGCCGCGCACCCGGCATTGCGCGTCCAACACGGTCGGGTCGTCTTGTGCGGCCCCCCGTCATCTGGCGGACCCGCCCAAATTCGGACGATCGCCTACGTTGTAGTAGTCGCGATACCAGGTGATGAACCGCTCCACTCCGGTCTCCACGGGTATCTGCGGCCGGTAGCCCAGTTCCCTCGCAAGGTCCGAAGTATCCGCCCAGGTGTCGGGGACATCGCCCGGCTGCATGGGCAGCAGCCGTTTCGTCGCGGTCCGGCCCAGGAATCCCTCAATGAGTTCGATATATCTCGTCAACTTCACCGGGTTGTTGCCGCCGATGTTGTACAGCCGGTACGGGGCAGCCGATGTGGCCGGGTCCGGGGTGTCTCCATCCCAGCCCGCAACGGGCGAAGCCACCCGGTCCAGCGCCCGAAGCGTCGCCTCGACCGCATCGTCAATGTAGGTGAAATCCCGCTTGTGCATGCCGTGGTTGTACACATCGATGGGTTCGCCGGCGAGTATCTTGCGCGTGAAGGTGAACAGCGCCTGATCGGGCCGTCCCCAGGGCCCATAGACGGTGAAGTAGCGCAGGCCCGTTGTCGGGATGTCGTAAAGATGACTGTAGGCGTGCGCCATCAGCTCATTCGACCGCTTCGTTGCCGCATACAGCGAGATGGGGTGGCCGGCGCCCTGGTGCTCGGAAAACGGCGAGCGTGTATCGGCTCCGTACACCGAACTGGTCGAGGCGTAGACCAGGTGTTCGACGCCGATGTCCCGCGCCGCTTCCAGCACATTGGCAAAACCCTTGAGGTTCGCTTCTACATAGGCATGGGGGTTGACCAGGGAGTACCGGACCCCGGCCTGAGCGGCCAGGTGGACGACCCGGTGCGGCCGGCGTGTCCGGAAAACACCCAGGATTGCCTCCCGGTCCGCCACATCCTCTTTGTCGAAAGTAAAACCCCGATCGTCCTCAAGCTGCGCCAGCCGGGCGCTTTTCAGCCCGACATCGTAGTAGTCGTTGAGATTGTCGACGCCGACGACCTCATCGCCGCGGTCGAGCAGGCGCCGGGCGGTGAAGGAACCGATGAATCCCGCCGCGCCGGTAACGAGCACTTTCATGAAGCAGCGGTCCGGGCCAGCGAATAATACAAGATCGTTTCCAGGCGGCGGGTTGCCGGGACCGGCCGTGCGGCGGATGATTGGCAGCAAGGGGCAAGGCCCGCTTCGGCCGTCGCTCATTCGTCGGGTACGGGCCGGCGCGGATTGTTTCAGAGTTGTATACCGCGTTCAAGGAGGCCGCGATGTGGGATTTCGATTTCGGACTGGGTGAAACGCTGGACATGCTCCGAGACAGCGTACGCGAGTTCGCAAGCGCGGAGATCGCGCCGCTGGCAGCCGGGATCGACGCGACCAACGAGTTCCCCCGGGCGCTCTGGCCCAAGCTCGGCGAACTCGGGGCGCTGGGCATCACCGTCGAGGAACGCTACGGCGGCGCCGGACTGGGCTACCTGGCGCACTGCATCGCCATGGAGGAGATCAGCCGCGCATCCGCGTCCGTCGGCCTCTCCTACGGCGCCCACTCCAACCTGTGCGTGAACCAGATTCGCCGCTTCGGCACCGAGCATCAGAAGAGCCGCTACCTGCCGAAGCTGATCTCCGGCGACTACCTGGGCGCGCTGGCCATGAGCGAGCCCGGCGCCGGTTCCGACGTCATGAGCCTGAAATTGAAGGCCGTCGAAGACAGCGGCGGTTGGCGCCTGACCGGCAACAAGATGTGGATCACCAACGGCCCCGGCGCCGATGTGCTGGTGGTCTACGCCACCGTGAGTCCGGAAGCGGGACCCAAGGGCGTCACGGCATTCCTGATCGAGCGCGGCATGCCCGGATTCACGGCCGCACAGAAGCTCGACAAGCTCGGCATGCGAGGTTCCGATACCTGCGAGCTCATATTCGATGACTGCTTCGTCTCGCGTTCCCAACTGTTGGGCAAGGTCGGCCAGGGCGCCGCCATTCTGATGAGCGGGCTCGACTATGAGCGGGTGGTGCTCGCCGCCGGCCCGCTCGGCATCATGCGCAGTTGCATGGACCTGGTGCTGCCCTACGTCCACGACCGGGAACAGTTCGGGCGCCCGATCGGCACGTTCCAGCTCATGCAGGGCAAGGTGGCCGACATGTACACCACCATGAATGCCTGCCGGTCGTACGTCTATTCGGTGGCCGCGGCCTGCGACCAGGTCCGCACCACCCGCTTCGATGCCGCGGGCTGCATCCTGTACGCAGCGGAGAAGGCTACCTGGATGGCCGGCGAGGCGGTTCAGGCCCTCGGCGGCAACGGGTACATCAACGAGTACCCCGCCGGACGGCTATTGAGGGACGCCAAGCTCTACGAGATCGGCGCCGGCACCAGCGAGATCCGCCGCATGCTGATCGGGCGCGAACTGTTCGAGGCAACCGGCAACGACTAGTGTCCTGTCACACGTGTTTCTACGCCTTCAGAGCGAGCAGGACGCGATCAGAGCCCCTATAATGCCGCGCTTCGCGCCCAACCGGTAACCGAAACGTGAAGCACCTCCGCTATCTTGCCGTTCTCCTGGCTCTGGCCGTTCCGGGCGCCAACGCTATCCAGGCGCCGGGTTCACCCGAGGAGGTCCGCGAGCGCCTGCGGGCATTCGGTCAGGTCTGTCGTACCGGGGAAATCTGTCCAGCCCCATCCGCCGAGCCGACACTGCCCGGCGACGGCCCGAACTGGACGGTCATGGACCCGGTCGATAGCCCGGGAGAGCAAACCGGACAACGGAATGTGAAGAGCCGATGGGTGTCCTCCGATATCCGCTGGCCGGAAACCTCTGCCAGCATTACCCTCTCACCCGGCATGGACTCCTCGATGCGGTTCACCTACCTGGCCCTCGCCGGAGGAGAAAAGAGCCGCTACGGCGGCTGGGAGAATCACTGGATGACGCTCGGCGTGGGGGAACGCGAGAAGGACTTCAGGGTCAGGCGGCCTTCCGGAGAGCAGCGAGTGCTCTTGCTGGGAACCGGGCCCGCCAATTTTCTGAAGCAGGCGCTGGAAGAATACGCGGGCGAGACGCTGACCGTTCGATTGCGCTTCCAGGGCGAAGGACCTGTCGAATTCCGGTTTCCATTGGAAGGGGCGGCAGAGTCATTGCACGCCGTCGGCATGATCGATGAAGCCGCGCTAGAAGCCATCGCGCGCCTGGCCGCGGACGGTGAAGCCGAGGCGCCTGCGGCTCCGGCCCCAACGCCAGCGCCGGTTGCACTGACTGCAAGCGGCGGCCCGCGTACCGGCCAGCATATCTATGACACGTTCTGCTTCGCCTGCCATGCCACCGGGGTCACCGAGGCGCCCCTTTTCGGCAGCCTCGAGCAATGGCAGCCGCGTATCGACAAGGGAATGGATACGCTGGTCGCGACTTCGTTGACCGGGTTAAACCTGATGCCTCCCATGGGCATTTGCATGAGTTGTACCGAGGACGAGATGCGTGACGCCATTCAGTACATGATCGATAGTACGCAATAGGCTTCGGATCGCGGCTTTAGCCCGCATATCTCACCAAGGGCCGCGATGATCGCGCAGGATTTTCTGGTCCACATGCGAGAGGCAAGCCCCTCGCACTCCCCGGCTGAGGGCTCCGTACGCGTGCTCGCGAGCTTAAAGCATAGCCCCGCCTATGGTGGAGCGAGCACGTGCGCGCACGCGGGCAAAAGACCAGCGAGGGCGCGGCCAGCGCAGTCTGTGCCGGGCAGAACCTCCAAAAAGCGAAGGTACCTGATTGAAACGCAATGACATTCAGTGACTCAACAAGCGGCTTGGTGAGATATGCGGGTTAGCCCCACAGGTCCGCAAGGGAGACGATGAGGCCGGGCAACGCCTGGGGGCTGATCGTCTCGGATTTTTTCGGCCGGATGAGCTGCCTGTACCCTTCCCGGCCGGGATCGCGATGGATTTCGACCTGCTCGGCGTTCACGTCGATCAGCCAGTACTCCGGCAAGCCATACCGGGCATAGAGGGGCGCTTTCCTCTTGCGGTCGTAGACGAGGCTGGTGTCCGCCACTTCCACCACCAGCAGGACTTCCTCGGGTTTAGGGTGCGCATGCCGATAGGCGGTCTCCCCCGGACGCAGCAGCGCCAGGTCCGGCTGGGGTTCGGAGATATCCGACAGACGAACCGGGTTCTGCGGAGAAAGAATCGCCCTGCCCTGGAGAGCCGGAACCAGGAGATTGGTCAAGCGCGAGACCATCCAGGCATGGGAACTTCCGATCGGCGCCATGTCGATCAATTCTCCCTCGATGAGTTCGACGCGGTCCTTCTCGCACAGGATTCCGGCGGCCCCCATCTTGTGGAAGTCTTGCACCGAAAGCAGATGGCGCGTGGGTTCGAGGTTTGAATGAGCCACCATGGGAAGTCTCCCAATAATCTCAACGTCGTGGCCAACCCGGCACGCCCGGCATCATAGCATGGGCCCCGCGAGGTCAGATGCATGCGCAATCGCTGGGTGAGCGCCTCGTCCATGGGTATTGAGCATGCGGCGACTACCGCCCGACCATCGTCTCCCAGTCGATCGCGCGGTAGCTCAGCGCTTCGGCGGCATGGGCGGCGGATACACAGTCAACCATTTCGAGATCGCTGATCGTCGACGCCACCTTGATCACCTTGTGGTAGCTCCGTGCGGACAACCGGTATCGGTCGATCGCCTGGGTCAACAGTGCCTGTGCCGCGGCATCGAGCGGCGCACGCTCGGCGGCGACGGGGCCGCTCAAATGGCCGTTCAGGCAGCCCTGACGCTCCACTTGCCTGGCGCGGGCCACAGCGACCACTTCGGCAAGCGCCGCCGTGTTGCTGATTGGCCGGGACCGGTCCGCCAGCAACTCCTTCGGCAGGATCGGCAACCAGACCTGCATGTCGATGCGGTCGAGCAGGGGGCCGGAAACCCGCGCCTGATAGGCCTGCACGTGGCGGGGTAGGCAGCGGCACGTCCCTTCGCCACATACCCGCCCGGCCGGGCATGGATTCATCGCGGCGATGAGCTGGAATCGGGCCGGAAAAACCACCCGGTAGCTGGCGCGCGTGATGGTCGCCTGATGGGACTCCAGGGGTTCGCGCAGCAGGTTGAGCACCGCGGGTTGGAAATGCGGCATCTCGTCGAGGAAGAGCACGCCGTGATGCGCAAGCGACGCCTCGCCAGGGGTCGCGACGTGGCCGCCGCCAACGATCGAGGGGGCGCTGGCGGAGTGATGCGGGTCGCGAAACGGCACCAGATCGTAGATTTCCCGCATGAGGCCCGCGCTCGAATACACCGCCGCCACCTCCAGTACCTGGGATTCGGTGAGTCTGGGCATCAGGTCGACGATGCTCCGCGCCAGCATGGTCTTGCCGGTTCCGGGCGGACCGACCATCAGGAAATGGTGGCCCCCGGCGGCAGCCACCTGCAGCGCCCGCTTGGCGGTTTCATGGCCCTTGACGAGGCTCAACAGGTCCGCCTTGGGGATCTCGGGGCGAGCGGCCGCCGTGCACGCAATCCGCTGCGCGCTGTCCGGGCGCCGAACCAGGGCCACAACTTCATTCAGACTGCGGCACGGCGCCAGGACGTGTGACCCGACCAGTTCGGCCTCGCGCCGGTTGGCCTGCGGGATGACCAGCACCGTCCCCGGGTCGCCAAGCGCGAGCGCCGCCGGCAGCACGCCCCGGGTGTGGCGCAACGTCCCGTATAGGCCCAGTTCCGCCAGGAACTCGAACCGGGAAAGGTGCTCCGCCGGTACCTGGCCCGACGCCGCCAGCAGGCTGAGCGCAATGGCGAGATCGAAGCGGGCGCCCTGCTTGGCCAGGTCCGCCGGCGCCAGGTTGACCACCACACGCCCGTCCGGAAACTCGAAACCGTTGTTTTCCAGCGCGCTTCTGACCCGGTCGCGGGCCTCGCGCACTGCCGCTTCCGGCAAGCCCACGAGCGTGAATCGGGGCAGCCCCCCGCCGATGTGGGTCTCGACGGTAACCAGCGGCGAGCCCATGCCGACCTGTGCGCGCGACCGTACGGCGATGCCGGCCGGGGCGCCCCCTCCCAGCGCGGCGGAAGGGGCCGGGGCGGTCAATCGTCCCGGCGCTCGAGCGCCTGCACGCGGCGCGTGAGCTGCTCGACCTGAGTCTGCAGGTCGTGCAGTTCTTCCAGGTGCTCGTCGAACTCCTTTTTCGGAACGAGGCGAAACGCCGCCAGGAAATCCGCAACCACCTGTTGAACCTGATCGGCGACGCCAGACCCCGCCGTGCCTTCAAGGAGGCGGCCGATGCGGGCCAACAGGGCGTCCAGCGGAGACTTCGGTTGGGTCATCGTCGGCACTCCTGCAAATGAAGTCATGGTAACCAGCGGTCGAACCCGGCTCCAGCGCCGAACCGCGCTTCGGCGTGTGAGAAATCGCGCAGATCACATGCACCAGAATAGCGCAAAAGGGTGCCCCGAAATGATGCAAATCATCGCGCAACGCCCGGATGCATCTCCGGCGGGACGTTGCTAACCCATTGAAACTCAACCTATTCCGAAAATGGCACGAATCGTGTTGATACGCGGGCGTCGATACGACAAACCGAAATGCAATCTACAGAGGGGTTCTGACATGAAGAGATTACTATTCGCGCTGGTACTGTGCGGAGCGGGTTACGCATCGGCCGCGGAATTTTCCGGCAATGTGGGTTACTTCAGCGACTACCGCTTTCGCGGCATCTCCCAGGGCGACCGGTCCGCGGCACTCCAGGGTGGATTCGACATCGAGCTGGACGGCGGCTTCTACCTGGGCACCTGGGCATCGAACGTTGCCCCCTGGTCCGGCGGCACCATCGAGCTCGACTGGTACGGCGGCTGGGTCATGGACCTGAACGACCGTTCGGCAATCGACATCGGCGTGTGGTACTACGGTTATCCCGAAGACGATGCCGACCCGGGCCTGGACTTCGTCGAAATCTACGGCAACTACTCCTTTGAGGATCTGACCGTGGGAGTTGCCTATTCACCGGACTACTTCGCCGAGACCGACAGCTTCTTCTATGTATTCGGCGACTACTCCTTCGGGCTCGCCGAGAACCTGTCCCTCGACCTGCACCTGGGCTTCAACATCTTCAACGACAAGGACGCGGGCGCCGCCTTCGGCATCGGCGAGGTTGGCGATCCCAAGGACCGGTACATCGACTACGCCATCGGGCTCTCGACTTCCGCGCTGGGCGTGGACTGGGGCCTGCAGGTCATCGGCACGGATCTCAGCGATCAGGAGTGCTTCGACGGCTTCAAGGGGTGCGAGGAGACCATCGTGGTTTCGGTATCGAAAAGCCTCTAATTGAGAGAGAATCCTTAGTTACACGGGTCTTCCACAACTTGCCCGCCCGCGCGGGAAACCTCCGCAAACCTCGGGGGACGTGTAAACAAAGGGTTCACAAGGAGACAAAACATGAAACTCATTTCAGCGATTATCAAGCCGTTCAAGCTGGACGACGTTCGCGAGGCCCTTTCAGGCATCGGCGTACAGGGCATGACGGTTACCGAAGTCAAGGGCTTCGGGCGCCAGAAGGGCCATACGGAGCTCTACCGGGGCGCCGAGTATGTCGTTGACTTCCTGCCGAAGGTGAAGGTGGAGGTAGCCGTCGATGACGCGCTGCTCGACCAGGTGCTGGAGGCAATCACCAAGTCGGCCAATACCGGCAAGGTCGGAGACGGAAAAATTTTCGTCGCCAACCTGGAAGAAGTGGTGCGCATACGTACCGGAGAAACGGGGCCGGAAGCCGTCTAGCGCTTATACCGGCAAAAATTCGCGAAGAGCGCGGGCGGGCGCGTCCGACTCAATCGGGAGACAGGATTGTGGAAGATCTGATTCAAACCAACTACGCACTGGACACCTTTTATTTCCTGGTTATGGGTGTACTGGTGATGTTCATGGCGCCGGGCTTCGCCATGCTCGAAGCGGGCATGGTCCGGGCCAAGAACACCTCCGAGATTCTCACGAAGAACGTGGCGCTGTTCGCCATTGCCGGCATCATGTACATGATCTGCGGTTACTACATCATGTATCCCGGCGCCGGCGAAGGCGCCTGGCTGCCGCTGATCGGGTTCGGGATCGGCGAGGAGAACACCGCGGAAGCGGTTATCGACTCCGGCGGCGATACCTATTACTCCGTGCGCTCCGACTACTTCTTCCAGGTGGTGTTCGTGGCGACCGCCATGTCCATCGTCTCGGGAGCGGTGGCGGAACGCATGAAGCTGTGGGCGTTCCTGATTTTCGCGGTATTCATGACCGGCTTCATCTACCCCGTCCAGGGCTTCTGGAAGTGGGGCGGCGGCGCGCTCGATGCGGCGGGCTTTATCGACTTCGCGGGCTCCGGCGTGGTGCACATGTGCGGCGCGACCGCGGCGCTGGCGGGCGTCCTCCTGCTCGGGCCAAGGGCCGGCAAGTATGGCCCGGACGGCCAGGTGAACGCCCTGCCCGGCGCCAACATGCCGCTCGCGACCCTCGGCATGTTCATCCTCTGGTTCGGCTGGTTCGGCTTCAACGGCGGTTCGGAACTGAAGGTCAGCAACGTCGACGAGGCCAACGCCGTCGCCCAGGTGTTCGTCAACACCAACATCGCGGCCAGCGGCGGCCTGATTACCGCCCTGATTCTTGCCCGGATCCTGTTCGGCAAGGGCGACCTGACCATGGCCCTGAATGGGGCGCTGGCGGGACTCGTGTCGATCACGGCGGAGCCGTTGGCGGGCACGATCCAGCAATCCGTGATGATCGGCGCCGTCGGCGGCGCGCTGGTGGTCGGCTCGATCGTGCTGCTCGACAAGCTCCGCATCGACGATCCGGTGGGCGCCATCTCGGTGCACGGCACGGCCGGCGTCTGGGGCCTGCTGGCGGTTTGCATCACCAATGCCGAGGCGACTGTCGGCGCGCAGTTACTGGGCATCGTGGCGATCTTCGCCTGGACCTTCGTCGCCGCCTCTATCGTCTGGTACATCCTGAAAGCGACGATGGGCATTCGCATCTCGGAAGAAGAGGAGTACGAGGGCGCGGACCTGTCCGAGACCGGTATCGAGGCGTACCCGGAATTCGTCAAGGTTTAGCCCTTGCCCGGAAGGGCACAAGAAACGCCCCGGTGGGACTCCCCTCTCCCCCGGGGCGTTTCTCTATATCTGGGTCAGACACGATCAGGCCCGCTCGTCCAACGATTGTTCCACAAAAAGCGTGTTTGGTCTGAGGCCGTAGACCTCTAGGCGCGGGTTTGCGATTGGCAGCGGCGGGTATGGTTCGGCCTGGCGCGTGGGTGCACGTCGTGCGTTCGTGTGTTCGCCCAGCGTCGCGGCTCTGCGCTGGGTTGCGGTGTTGACATATTGGTTTCACACAATATTATTCGTGAAACAGAAGTGCAGGAGGTGCAGTGACGGCGAGAGTGATTGCGTGGCCCGGGGCTGCGGTCTGCTCGCCCGTTGGGCATGTGATCCGAATCGGGGACTGGGCGCACCGGTGCCTCGAGGATCTGCACGCATAGGGCCGGTTGCCCGCTCAGGCGGTGATCGTTGACGGATCGGTCCTGTTGCCCGCGGGGATTGCCGTCGATGCTGCCCGATCCACGCGCACACATTGCTCGTCAGCGGTTCAGGGCGGTAGGCGCACTCGCCAGAGTACCGGATGCGCGGCCAGCGAAGCACTTCGTGGACGCAGAGGTCCGGAAGGCGGAACGAAAGGCGCGAGACCTTGCCGGGCCAAGGACCGGCGAGGCTTCGATTGACAAGGCGTTAGCCAAGTCGAGGAAGCATATGGACAGCATGAGCAGGATGTACGAGACGCTGGCCGAGGAGGCGCGACCATGGCCCCTGCCACCGATAAGGGGACAGGCGTCGATGACGAGGAGCAGGGGGAGTGGGGCATGAGTCAGGCGAGTGCGAAACCGGTGGTGCAGTTTCTGGAGCGGCTGCAGGAAACGGGAGGATTGAAGGGCACCGACATCGCCAATTTCACCGGAGTGTCGAAGGCAACCGTGTCGCGCTGGGGGAGTGGTCAGAAGTCGCCGCATCCGCGAACGCAACTGATCGTGTCGGATCTGTCGTACGTCGTGATGAGGCTTGGCGAGTACTACGGTCACGAGGAAGTGCGGGCCTGGCTGTACTCGAGGCATCCGCAACTGGAGGGGGAACGCGCGATCGACCTGATCCACGATGAGCGAACGGAAAAGGTGATCGCGATACTTGATCGCCTGGATGCTGACGCGTATCTCTGAGGATGAACAGGGAAGGGCGGCGGGGTCCCGGAGGGATCCGCGATCGGTTGCTTTTGGACGCCCTGGAGACGGTGCCGACCGCGCCGTTCGTGGGGACGGTGTGGCGGTCGGTGCGGTCCGGCGAGGATCCGCTTGTGTGTGGACGCCCAGGGGGGCGATGGGACGATGGGACGCTGGATGTTCTGTACACTTCGGAGACCAGGGAGGGCACGGTCACGGAACGACGGTTCCACCTCTACCAGGGCCAGCCCTTTCCGCCGTCTAAGGTGCGCTACGAACTTTTCGAGCTGTGGATTTCGCTGAAGGCTGTGATGCGGTTCGCCAGTCTCGAAGCGTTGGCTGACGTTGGGCTTCGGGTGGAGGGGTACGGGCGGCTCAGCTACCTGGAGCGAGAGCGGGAGTACCCAAGGGCGCAGGAAGTGGCCGAGGCGTGTGCCTTCCTGGGGACGGACGGTTTGCGCGTGCCAGGTGCGCGCGATGTGACACAGAGCAACCTGATCGTGTTTTGCGAACAACCGACGGGAATCGAGAAGGTCCTAGTCCGGAGCCACGGGTGGGTGGACTTCACCGACAGGTGACTCGAAGTTTTGGGGTGAGTGGCTGATCGGGCGTGGGTCGGGCGCGGCAAAGCGGGAAAACCAGCAACGGCCGGTCCATGGAAGAGGAAGCGCGCCTGATCCTGGGCGACGCTGTCGGTCGTGTGCCCGAGTCCCGGAACCTTGCGAGTTTGCCCTCTCACGATGACTTCGGGGAGTGTTGTTCCGCGGGAGAGTTGGTACGAATTCAAGGCAGGCGGTTAACATGGCCGCGCGCCAGCCAGCGGGACGCGCCATGCAGTATGTCAGTACGAGGGGAGCAACGGACGCCCTGGGGTTCCAGGATGCGGTAATGACCGGCCTCGCGCCCGACGGCGGCCTGCTGGTTCCCGCGCGAATCCCCGACGTCACCGGGGATCTGGAGAGCCTCGCATCGTTGAACTTCGTCGAGCTGGCGAAGACCGTCCTGTCCCGCTTCATCGACGATATCCCCGCCCCCGATATCGACCGCCTGGTCGATGCGGCCTACCGCTCATTCAGCGACCCGGACGTTGTGCGGCTGGACTACGCCGGCGACATCCCGGTGCTGGAACTCTTTCACGGTCCCACCCTGGCCTTCAAGGACGTGGCCCTGCAATTGCTGGGCCGGCTGTTCGGCTACATCCTCAAGGAGCGGGGGCAACGCCTGAACATCCTGGGCGCCACCAGCGGCGACACCGGCAGCGCCGCCATTGCGGGCGTGCGCGGCCGCCCGGCCATCGATATCTTCGTCATGTATCCGCACGGGCGCATCAGTCCGCTGCAGGAGCTGCAGATGACGACCGTAACGGATGACAACGTGCACTG
Organism: Candidatus Azophilus sp.; assembly: GCA_965220425.1. Taxonomy (GTDB): domain Bacteria; phylum Pseudomonadota; class Gammaproteobacteria; order Pseudomonadales; family Azotimanducaceae; genus Azophilus. Next base: position 4,951,119 of record OZ244830.1, read on the forward strand.
CATCGCCGTCGAGGGCAGTTTCGATGACTGCCAGCGCCTCATGAAAAGCACCTTCGGCGACCTCGATTTCAAGGCCAGGTATGCGCTCGGGTCCATCAACTCCGTGAACTGGGCGCGGGTACTGGCCCAGATCGTCTACTACGCCTACGCGAGCCTGAAGCTGCCCGGGCCCGTTTCGTTCTGCGTGCCCACCGGCAATTTCGGCAACATCTTTGCGGGTTATCTGGCCAAGCGCATGGGTTTCCCCGTGCACCGGCTGATCGTGGCCACCAATGAGAACGACATCCTGTCGGTGTTCTTTCGTACCGGGCTTTACCGCCGGGGCCGGGTGCATTTCACCATCTCGCCCTCCATGGACATCCAGGTGGCGAGTAACCTCGAACGCTTTCTGTACTACCACCTCGGCGAGGACGCCGCAGCCCTCCATGCGTTCATGGACGCATTCGACAATACCGGGGAAGCCCGGCTCGAGCCTCCGGGCGACGATGTCTTTCTCGCCACTGCCGTGGATACGCCCAACACCATGGCGGCCATTCGGCAGGTCTACCGGGAGACAGGCTATGTGGCGGACCCACACACCGCGGTGGGTCTCGCCGCTGCCCGGCGCCTCGACATGGCCGGAACGGTGGCCTGCCTGGCAACGGCGCATGCCGCAAAGTTCCCGGAGGCCGTGAACGAAGCGGTCGGCAAACCGATTGCGCGGCATCCCGCGCTCGAGGCGCTGAAAGACAAACCCTACCGCCGGACGGTGATAGCGGCGGATATCGATGCGGTCAGGCGGCTGATTCGGGAGCGCGCTCCCGAGATCGAAGGCTGATCGACTTCGATTCGGCTCGCACGGCAAACCAGGCGTCTGCCGCCGGCGGGCTTTTCCCGCCGCGCGACGCTCAATGCCGTCGGCTCGGTGGACTTGCGAGTGCTCCCGCGACGCCGGTGGCGGGCTGTAATTCATGCGGGTCAGAGACTCTCGATATGCCGTATGGCATCGTCCAACTCATCGAGCTGCTCGATTTCCACCGTCGCTTCGACCGCCGTTTCCGCCTGGCGCAATGCGCGCTGTTCCGGACCGTTCGCCCACACCGTGTGCATGCCGACGTTGGACGCTCCCTGAATGTCATCGATCGGGTGGTCGCCGACGTGCACGGCCTCCTCCGCTCGCACACCGTTGTGGCTGAGCACCTTTTCGAACATGTCAGGGGCCGGTTTGCCCGTACCGACCGTGGCGGCAGAGAAGCTGAACGAGAAAAAACGGTCGAGTCGCAGCCGTTTCGGATCCGCATTGCCGTTGGTGAGCGAACCCAGGATGTAGTGGCGCGACAGACGCTCAAGAACATCCAGCGCCCCGTCAAAGAACTCTATGTCGTGGCGCGCCTCCAGGAAGACGCCGAACGCGCCTCGCGCCAACTGTCGAGACGATTCGGCGTCCCGTCCGGCACGACGGATGCAACGGTAGGTCAACTCCTCCCGGAGCCTGGAGACATCGTGAACGATCGCCGGTTGTTCATCGATCAGGTCGGCACGGATGTCGGCCACCACGCCGCCGTCGGTGTAGAGCGCCATTACCTCGGGCACGGCCGCCTCGAGCCACCGCGCCATGCGCCGTTCCGCGCCCGATATGACCGGGTAAACGTCCCAGAGGGTGTTGTCGAGATCGAAGGTGATGACGCGAATCCGGGGCATGGTACCGGCCTGCTACTCCTCCTCCTGTTTTGCGGCCCTGGGGTGGGCGGCATCGTAGACCTTCGCCAGGTGCTGAAAGTCCAGGTGCGTATAAATCTGCGTGGTCGATATGTCCGCATGACCGAGCAACTCCTGTACGGCCCGCAGATCTCCCGATGACTCCAGCAGGTGACTCGCGAAACTGTGGCGCAGCATATGCGGGTGCACCACGTTGCTGCCGAGCTGTACGCCGCCAAGGCGCTTGAGGCGTTGCTGGACCGTGCGCCGGCCGATCCTTTGTCCGCCGCGGCCGGTGAACAGCGGCGACGCCGCATCGACCGGGCCGCGGGTGGCCAGCCAGTTTTCGATGGCGGCGATGCACGGAGCCCCCAACGGCGCCTGCCGTACCTTGTTGCCCTTTCCCGTAACGGTGACGAAGCCGCCTTGCAGGTCGACATCGCGCAAGTCGATGCCGACCAGTTCGGCAAGACGCACGCCGCTGCCGTAGAAAAGTTCCAGCATCGCGAGGTCCCGTTTATCGAGCGCCGTCTTCGCTTCGAAATCGAAAAGGCGTGCCGTCTTGTCGGCATCCAGGGTACGGGGCAGCTTGTTCCTCGACTTTGGCGCCCGGGCATCGCCGGCCGGATTCGCTTCGATGACACCCTGTTTTTCCAGGTAGCCGAAGAAACTGCGCGCACTCGACAGAACCCGTTGCAGTGACCGCGGACTGAGCCCGCGGGCATGCAGGCGCGCCGTCAATGAGGAGATATGATGCGCCCGGACCTCCGTCCACGGGACGCCGGCTTCACGCGCCAGCGACTCGAGGTCGCGCCGGTAGGCTTTCACGGTGTTCTCGGAGTAGCGTTTCTCGTATTTCAGGTGTTCGAGAAAATCCGAAATCCGCTCGTCCATCGAGCCGGTCATTCTTCGTGCGAGGGGTGCCCCCTCGCGCTCCCCGGCCGCGTCTCTTCATGCGAGGGGTGCCCCCTCGCGCTCCCCGGCCGCGGGCGCTCCAAACGGTCGATGATGCGGCTCAGCACATCGCCGATGTGGCTGACGAAGAAGGTGTCGAGGTCGCGCGTGAAACGGTGGGTCTCGCGGCTGCCCACGGCCAGGCAACCGCCGTCGCGATTCAGCGTCAGCGGCAGCAGCACGGCGCTGCCGTCGCGTTCGTGGCCCTGAATTGGAAACAGGGCTTGCAGTTCAGCCGCGCGCAGGGTCGCGCAAACCGGCAGCGGGCCGTTCACAAACGGCTCGAACGGCGCCTCCTCGCTGTAGCCGCGAATGTGATCGAAGTTGACGTGGCCGCCTTGCACATGACAGCACACGTAATCCGCATCGAATTCGACGAGCATGTTGGTAGCCAGTACCTCGTTCAGGTCGTGCCAGGTCGAGACATCGAGCAATGCGAGGGTCAGGGAGCGAACCTTGGCAAACAACTCGTCGTTACTGCGCGCCGTATGGAGCAACTGGTTCATGCGCCGGCGCATCCGGAAAATCCGTTCCCGCAGCACCTCCACCTGGCGCTCGATGAGCGACACGGCCGAGCCCGAAGCGTGCCCCACCTTGAGATCGGAGAGTTCGTTGGAGTACGTCTGGAAGAAGTCCGGATTCGCTCTGAGGTACTCGATGACCTGTTGATCGTCGATGTTGGAACCTAATCCCATTCAGGTTTCGAGGCAACCCTCGTATACCATCGCGGCGGGTCCGGTCATTCTAACGGGTGCGCCCGGACCCTTCCAGGCGATGTCCACCTTGCCCCCCGGCAAAGAGACCGTCACCGAACGGTCGAGTTTCCCCTTCAGCCGGCCCGCGACCACGGCCGCACAGGCTCCGGTGCCGCAGGCCAGGGTTTCGCCGACGCCGCGCTCATATACCCGCAGACGGACGAAGCCGCGGTCGACCACTTCGCAGAAGCCGATGTTGGCGCCTTGCGGAAAGCGTCGATGGCCGGTCAGGGCGCCGCCTACCGCCGCGACGTTTACCGCCGCCGCGGTGTCCACGAACAGCACGCCGTGGGGGTTGCCCATCGATACCGGTGTGATCTCGTATTCGTCGCCCTCTACGTCGAGAGCGTGGCTCAATCGATCCCGCTCAGCCGCGAAAGGCACGTCTTCGGGATGGGTCGATGGGATGCCCATGTCAACGCACACGTCCTGATCCACAAGAGCGGTACGGATACGTCCGGATTCCGTTTGCAGGTTCAGTTCGGTCTTGGGGCTGAGGTTCTCCCGGCGGACGAAATGCGCGACGCAGCGGGCGCCGTTGCCGCACTGTTCGGCACGGGTACCGTCGGCGTTGTAGATCCGGAACCAGAAGTCCGCATCGGGTTCCGTGGGAAATTCCAGGGTGAGCAGTTGATCGAATCCGATCCCTGTTCTCCGGTTCGACCAGCGCCGCACCGCCTCGGGCTCGATTTCCAGGTGCTGAGTAACGAGATCGATGACCATGAAGTCATTGCCAAGCCCATGCATCTTGGCGAAACGCAGATTCATCCGCCCCGCTCCGCCGGCGGCCGTTCCAACCGCAACTGATCGCCGATGTGTTCGCGGTGCCTGACCACCCGAAACGCTCCATCCTCCACGAGCACCTCCGCGGGCCGGCCCCGGGAATTGTAGTTGGAACTCAGCACCATGCCGTATGCGCCGGCGCAGAGCACGGCCAGCAGGTCTCCCGGCGCAACCTTCAGTTCCCGGTCCCGGGCCAGGAAGTCACCCGCCTCGCATATGGGACCGACGACATCCCAGGTACCCGCGACCGCCTCCGCGGAGGCAGCCTCCACCCGTTCGACGGCGTGCCAGGCGCCATACAACGGGGGGCGTAACAGATCGTTCATCGCCGCATCGGCCACGATGAAGCTGCGCTGCCCGGCTGTCCGCGCCGGCTTCAGGTATTCCACACGGGTCAGCAGCACGCCCGCCGCGGCCACCAGGAACCGCCCCGGTTCGATCACGAGCCGCTGGGCCCGCCCCGCCATGCGTTCGGTGACGGCCGCACCGAGAGCCGCAAGGTCGAGCGGCGCTTCGCCCCCGTAAGGGATGCCGAAACCGCCGCCGATATCGATGTGCCCGATGCGGGCGCCGCCGGCTTCCAGCCGTCCGGCGATCTCGAGCAGGCTGTCCAGCGCTTGCACATAGGGCGCCGGCAAAACGATCTGCGAACCGATATGACAGGCAACGCCTTTCACGTGCAGCCACGGATGATCGCCGGCAAGTGCGTACAGGCCGGACGCTTCTTCCGCGGACACGCCGAACTTGCTCTCTTTCAAGCCGGTCGCTATGTATGGATGGGTATCCGCATCCACGTCGGGATTGACGCGAACGGCCACCGGCGCGATGCGTTGCAGCAATTCCGCCTGCGCCGCCAGACGCTGCAGTTCGGCCTCGCTCTCCACGTTGAAACAACCGATGCCCAGCTTCAGAGCCAGGTCAATCTCAGCAACGGATTTGCCCACACCCGAGAATACGGCCGCGCTGGGCGGCGCCCCGGCGGCAAGAACCCGCTGCAGTTCACCGCCGGACACGATGTCGAAGCCCGCCCCCAGGCCGTGCATGAAACGCAGCACCCCCAGATTGGAATTCGCCTTGACGGCATAGCAGATCTCCGCACCGGGAAAGGCGCTCTCGAGCGCGGCGTATTGAGCGGCGATGGCCTCGCCCGAGTAAACGTAGGCCGGCGTGCCGACGGCGGCCGCGACTTCGGCCAGGGACACCGAACCGGCGTGGAGCACACCGTCAAGAACGGGGAATGACATGTCCGGCCTGCACCACTGTCACGAGTACTTGCCCGGCCCGTACGCGCCCCACGAGAATCGTCTCGTACGGAGCCTCATGCGGAACGTCATGCGCCACTGCCAGGGATCGCAGCGCGGCAAACGGCGCCACCGCAACAGACGATTCCTCCTCCGGCAAGGTCAACGGCCCCTTCTGGCCGCAAGTGGCGGCCAGAAGGGGCAACAGGAAGCAGGCCAGCCAGCGCATCGCTAACGAACCGCTGGCTCTGACCGACGAGAGGGCGGTTGCCGGGCGGAATCTTGACTCATTCGAGAACCTTTCTCCGCAAACAAGGGGTCTGGCCCGCATATTGCACCAAGCCGCTCATTGAGATATCGAATGTTGTTTGTTTTTTCACGGTTGCTTCCAAGTATGCTGAAGTTGTTCCGGGTACAAACTGCGCTGGCCGCGCCCTCGCTGGTCTTTTGCCCGTATCCGCGCACATGCTCCCTACACCATAGGCGTGGCTATGATTCCGGTCTCGAGCACGCGCATACGGGCAAAATCCTGCGCGATCATCGCGGCCCTTGGTGCAATATGCGGGCTGGAAGGCTCAGATCCGGGCCCGGGCGGCAACGACGGCCCGGGCCACCGACCGGGGCGCCGTTCCGCCCGGATGTTCGCGGGCCGCGACCGATCCCCGTACATCGAGCACTTCGAATACGTCCGCCTCGACGCGGGCGCCCGCCAGCGACCTGAGGGTTTCCAGCGGCAGGGCGTGCAGGCTCGTTCCCTGTTCGACGGCGTAGGCAACCGCCCGGCCCACCGCCCCGTGGGCATCGCGGAAAGGCTCTCCCTTGCGCACGAGATAGTCGGCGAGGTCCGTGGCCGTGGTGAATCCTTCCACGGCGGCCGCGTGCATCGCTTCCACGTCGACCTCGACGTGGGGAATCAGCCCCAGCATCGCCGTGATGCAGTTTTTCAGGGTGTCGACCGCATCGAACAGGGGTTCCTTGTCCTCCTGGTTGTCCTTGTTGTAGGCCAACGGCTGACTCTTCATCAGCGTCAGCAACGCGAGCAGGTGGCCGTATACCCGGCCCGCCTTGCCGCGGATCAACTCGGGCACGTCCGGATTCTTCTTCTGCGGCATGATGCTGGACCCGGTACAGAATCGGTCCGGCAAGTCGATGAAGCCGAAACGCTGAGAGTTCCAGAGCACCAGTTCCTCGCACCAGCGGGAGAAATGCATCATCGTCATGGCCGCGGCGGAGCAGAACTCGATGGCGAAATCCCGGTCGCTGACGGCGTCCAGCGAGTTCGCGGCAACGGCATCGAACCCCAGCTCATCGGCTACCGACTGGCGGTCGATGGGAAAGGTCGTGCCGGCGAGCGCCGCCGCGCCCAGCGGAAGTACGTTTACGCGCTTGCGGCAGTCGACCAACCGGTCGCGATCGCGCAGCAGCATTTCAAACCAGGCGAGAAGGTGATGCCCGAACGTAACCGGCTGCGCGGCCTGCAGATGCGTGAAGCCGGGCATGACCGTCTCGCAATGACGCTCCGCCAGGTCGACCAACGCGCCCAGCAGCGCGTTTTCGCGCGCAACGACAAGGTCGATCTCTTCCCGGAGATAAAGGCGGACGTCCGTCGCCACCTGATCGTTGCGGGAACGGCCCGTGTGCAGCTTCTTGCCGGTCTCGCCGATCAACTCGATGAGCCGGCTTTCGATATTCATGTGCACGTCCTCGAGATCGATGCGCCAGGCAAGGCTACCCGCATCGATCTCCTTGCGGATGCGCTGCAAGGCGCTGGCGATGCGCTCGACTTCCCCGGCGCTCAACACGCCGACCCTGCCAAGCATGCGGCAGTGGGCGATCGAGCCGCGAATGTCGTGCCGATACAGGCGCCGGTCGAACGACACCGACGCGGTAAACGCCTCGACGAACTCGTCGGGCGCTTCGCGCAGCCGGCCGCGATTCTGTTTGGGGTCGGTAGTCATCCGGCGGATTATAGCGGTATCGTCGCGGCGGCGATGGCGCGCCATCATTACGCCGGACTGTCGGCGACCGACGGAAACCCGCGGCGGCGGCTTGAAAAACGGCGGGCGCCAAGGCATACAGGCAGGTTCCCAAACCGCATACTGCGCCAAGCCGCTCATTGAGTCGCCGAATGTCGTTTGCTTCAAGCCAGTCACTGCCATGGAACAACTTCCGTTATCGGACAGTCGGCGGCCCGGCTCCGAAAACCTGATGGACACGTTGCGCATCGCTACCCGCAAGAGCCGGCTGGCCCTCTGGCAGGCATCGTTCATCAAGACCGAACTCCAACGCCGTCATGCCGGGCTTCGCGTCGAACTGGTCGGCATGACGACGGAAGGCGACCGGCGGCTTGACGCACCGCTCGCTGCAATCGGCGGCAAGGGGCTCTTCATCAGGGAACTGGAGGCGTCGCTCGTCCGTGGGGATGCGGACCTGGCCGTGCATTCCATGAAAGACCTGCCCGCTGTTCTGGACCCCGGATTCGCGCTGGCAGCCATCGGTTTCCGCGACGACGTTCGCGATGCCTGGTTGAGCCCGAACGGCGCCTTCCAATCCATCGCGTCGGGAGCGAGTGTCGGGTCGTCGAGTCTGCGCCGCCAGGCGCAGCTTCTCGCCGCTCGCCCCGACCTCAATGTCGTTCCGCTACGCGGCAATGTCGATACCCGGTTGAACAAGCTGCACCGTGGCGAGGTGGATGCCATCGTCCTGGCCGTGGCCGGGCTGACGCGGCTGGGATGGGCCGACCGCATTACCGAGGTACTCGGCATCGACCGCTGCCTGCCGGCGGCCGGCCAGGGCGCGCTCGGCATCGAATGTCTTGCGGACAACGCCCCGCTGCACGAGCTGCTGCGGCCCTTGAACGACCCGGTCGTTTCCCGATGCGTTCTGGCTGAACGCGGCGTAAGCGCAGCGCTGGGCGCGGACTGCAGCATGCCGCTCGGCGCTTATGCGGAGCCCGTGGGAAGCGAACTGCATCTGCGCGCCGTGCTCGGGTCGCCGGACGGCCGGACTCTGCTCCAGGCCGCGGCGACCCACGCGCAAGCGGATACGGCGGTGGCGGCCATCGTGGACGAGCTCAGGGTTCAGGGCGCGGACCGGGTGCTGGCCGACGCGGCTCTCCCGCCTCGGTAAAGCCCGGGGCTTGCCGATGCGGACACCGTTGTGAAGATCTGGGTCACACGCACCGAGCCCGGCGCATCCGCACTCGCTGAAGCGCTGGAGAAGGCCGGGTACGGCGTGCTGAATGCCCCCGTGCTGGAAATCAGGCCCAATCCGTTCGACCAGCCCGCGGGGCCATTCGATGCCGCCCTGTTTCTTTCCGTCCACGGTGTCCGCATCGCCGCGGCCGGCCTGGCAGGCGGGATTCCCAACCTGTTCGCCGTCGGCCGCAAGACCCGGGCCGCACTTCGGGAACTCGGATTCGATGCGATCGCCCCCGCCGTGGAAACCAGCGAAGGACTCCTGCAATCGATGGAGAACCCGGCGGGCAAGCGCGTACTGATCGTGACGGGCGCCGGCGGCAGGAACCTGCTGCCCGAAGCGCTGGCGAGCCGCGGCGCCGAGGTCACGCGCCTGGAAGTCTACGTGCGGTATCCTTTGACCCTGAAAATTGACGCCGTGTCCGTCGCCGCCATCGTGGTCTCCAGCGGCGATGGATTCGAGCAGGCCACACGCACCTGGTTTGCGGCGGCGGGCTGCCCGGATGTTCCGGTGCTGGCGCCGTCGGCGCGCGTTGCATCCCTTGGCGCACGTCTGGGCCTCAGGTCCGTCCACGATTGCGGCGGCGCCAATGCAGACGCCGTGCTGGGTACGCTGCGACGGCTCGGAATGGAACAACGGCAAGGCTGAGGCGAGATGACCGAAGACATTGCACCGACCGGCGGCGGCGAACCGTCTCCCCGGAAACCGGCCTCCGGCGGACGCTGGCTGGCGGGAGCCGCCCTGCTCTTCGGGTTGGCCGGAACCGTGGGCGCGGCCTATCTGTACTACACCCTGGTGTTCCTCGATCCCGCGGCCCGCACCTCCGGCCGCATCGAAGGACTCGACGCCGGCCAACGGCAACTGCGCGCGCGGCAGGATCGGTTGTCCGCCGACCTCTTAAGCTTCCAGCGCGAGCAACGGGCGGCGCTTGAAGGCCTCGGAACCCGGTTGGAAGAGTCGGAGCCCCGGGAAATGTTCTCTCAATGGCTAGAGGCCGCGAAAGCCCCCGAACCACCTTCGGAACAGGCGTGGGAACTGGCCGAGGTCGAATACCTGCTCAGGATCGCCAATCATCGCCTCCTGATGGAGCGGGATGTCGGGACGGCGCTCGGCCTCTTGAACGCCGCCGACGAGATACTTGCCGGCCACGACGACATCGCCATGCACGACGTACGCGCCATGCTCGCATCCGAGATATTGAGCCTGGAACAGACGCCGAGCGCCGACATCCCGGGAATCTATTTGCGTCTCGATGCGGTCAAGCGCCAACTCAGCGCGCTGACCCTGGCGCCGCCCGTATACAGTCTCCGCGAATCCATGGATACCGCCGACGCCGAAGCTGCTGTCGTGCCCGATGGCGACAGCGGAATTCCCGGAGAAGAATCCGAGTCCTTCGCGCGAACCGGTGCCCTGCCGGACGCGCCCCTGGCGGCATCCGAACCCGTGGTCGGAAAAAGCACCGAATCCTCGCGGGAAGGCGCCGGATTCCTCGATTCGCTGGCTTCGGAACTCGGCAAATTCGTACGTTTGCGGCGCATCGGCACCGGCTTCAAGCCACCGCTGGCCCCGAGCGAGTCGGCATACCTGGAACTCAATTTGCGCCTGATGCTGGAGCAGGCTCAGCTCGCCGCGCTGAGGCATGACCAGGCCGTGTACGCCTCGAGCCTCGATGCGGCGCTGGAGTGGATCGCCACGTACCTTGACGGACAAGGTCCGGCCGTCAAGGAAACGACCCAAACCCTTGCAGCGCTGCGCGGCCTGAACGTGGAATCCGCGCTGCCCGACATTTCCGGTTCATTGAACGCACTCAGGAAGGCACGGCAGGCGAACCCATGAGAACCGGACTGCTGTTGCTGGTCACCGCGGCCGTTCTCGGCGGGCTCGTGGGAACCCTGATGCTGCGGGACCCGGGCTATGTGCTCATCGCTTACGCGGGCCGGGTCATGGAGACCAGCCTCTGGTTTGCCTTTGCCCTGCTGATCGTCCTGTACGCCGTATTGCGTTGCATCGTCTTCATGGCCGCGCGCCTGGTACAGGGGAAAAGCATCGTCGGAGCCTGGCGCGTGCAACGAGGCGAACGCGGCGCCCAACGCCAGACCGTGCGGGGATTGTTGTTGTACGCGGAAGGCCGGTGGACGGAAGCGAAGCAACTGCTTGTCGAGGCGGGACAGCGCGCTGCGATGCCCCTCGTCAACTATCTGCACGCGGCACGGGCGGCCCACGAACTCGGGGACCCGGCCGAGCGCGATGCGTTGTTGGCCCGCGCCGGGGAATCCACGCCGGATGCCGCAGCCGCCGTGCTCCTCACACGAGCCGAACTGCAGATGGCCGGGGAACAGTGGGAAGAATGCCGGGCCACGCTTCTCGAACTGCGCGAAAAGTCGCCCAGACATCCCCGGATGCTCGACATGCTGCGGCAATGCCATGAACATCTTCAGGACTGGCAGGCACTGGTTGAATTGCTGCCCGAGTTGCGAAAAGCCAGGGCGGTCGATGCCGAGGTGGTCGCGGCGCTGGAACGCCGCGCCTGGACGCACCGGCTCGAGGCAGCCGACCATGCCGAGACCTGGCAGCGCCTGCCCAAGGAACTCAAACGGGACCCGGAGCTTGCGGTTGTCCGGGCGCGGCGCCTGGCCGCCTCCGGCGAGCACGCTGCCGCCGAACGGGCTGTACGCAAGGCCCTTGACCGGAGCTGGCACGAAGGGCTGGTCGAACTGTACGGGCGGATTCCGTCGCCCGATCTCCCGAAGCAGATGGCTGCCGCGGAGAACTGGCTGCCGGATCGTCCCAACGACGCGGGATTGCTGCTCGCGCTCGGCCGCATTGCCATGATGAACGGCGCCTGGTCGAAGGCGCGGGAATACCTGGAAGCGAGCCTGCGCCTCGAACCCTCCGTCGCGGTTTACGGCGAACTCGGGCGGCTGTTGAACCACCTGGGCGAATTCATTCGGGGCAGCGAATACCTGGGCAAGGCCTGCGCGGAGTTGCCCAACCTGCCGCTTCCTGCGCGGCCCGGCAGGTAGTCTCCAGCCGCCTTGCCGCGCTAACCCTGGGGCGTCATGCCCGGCGCCAGTTCCGTGGCCGGGTCGCCGGCAACACGGGTGTGAACCAGTACCCGGGGCAGGTCGGCATCGCAGGGCCGGGCCCGGTGCATCACGCAACGGTTGTCCCAGATCGCCGTATCGCCCACCTGCCACTCGTGCAGGTAAGTGCGGGGCGGCTGACAGGCGAATTCGGCCAGGCTCGTCAGTAACCGCTCCGATTCCTCTTCGGAAAGACCCGGAATACCGTATGCGTGACGGCCGATATAGAGCGCCGGGCGAGCCGTGGCCGAATGTACCTTTACCAGCGGCCGCAACGGTTTTTCCCCGCCATAGAACCCATAGCCCGCGCCGACCTCGGGCTCATGGCCGATCCGTCCCTGTGAGTAGAACAGGGAATGGTAGGCGCACAGGTTCGAGATGCGGTCTCTCGTCCCGTCGTCGAGGGCGTCGTAAGCGGCGCGCATGTCGGCCCACTCCGTGCCGGCGTTGCCCGGCGCCACCTCCACCGCGCTCAATACGGACGCCTTGGCCGACAACGGCATGTAGGAACTGTCCGTATGCCATTCTTCGTTGCCCTTCAGGATGCTGGCGCCGTGCCCCTTTATATAGAGCGGCATGCCGTCCGCCCGGCGGTTGCTGAACGGCACGACCTTGAGGTCGCGGCCCGGCACAAGGTGTTCGATGTCGCCAAATCGCCTGGCGAACCCGTACTGCTCATCGGCTGTCAGGTGCTGCCCAGGGAAGATCAGCACGCCGTGTTCATGGAATGCCTGCTCGATGGCCGGCCAGGTGGCGCCATCGAGGGACCCGAGCCGTATACCGGTGACAATGGCGCCCAGGGTGGCGCCCGTAGGTTCTATGCTGAGCGGCACAGCCGTTTCCTCCTGAGGCGAAGTATAGCCCGCAAATTGCGCCAAGCCGCTTGTTGAACTACCGAATGTTGCCTGTTTTTTTCCCGTTGCTTCCACGCTTTCGGGCGCCGTTCCGCGTACAAACCGCGCCGGCAGCGGCCTCGGCCGCACCCTTGCCGATTCGTTCCAGGCGTTCGCTTCTCACCCGATCCATTCCGCAACCTTCGACCCTACCGTGTAAACAGCAAAGCTGATGTAGGTCGCCGAACCGATGACGACCATGACGATGTTGACGGGTTTCGGCCGTACCGGCGGCGGCAGATTGCGCAGATTCATGTAGAGCACCATCGGCACGTAGACGGCCATGGCAAAGCCGCTGATGGTCGCGCTGACAAAGAAGAAGTCGAGGGCGCTCACGTCGAACGTGCCGAAGAACCAGGTCGCGGCCACGCCGATGGTTGTAAGGCTTAGAGCGAACACCAGGTAGAGCTTGTTCGCGGCAAAGCGGTGGGCAAGGGGAATATTCGTGTGCAAGAGGTCGACCCAGAGCCGGACGCCGCCGTCGAGACCGGCCAGCACCGTACTGAAGAGCGCCGCGATGCCGATGATGAGAAACAGGTAACGGCCGCCGGCACCCATCGTTCCCTCGAGCACGATGGCGAGGTCCCAAACGAGCTGGCTCTCCTGGGGTACGATCCCGAGAGGATGCAGCACCACCAGCGCGCCGAACATGAACAGGAACATCGTCAACGTGTTGGTGAGCCAGAAGTACACGACACTGTCCTGAATCACGAAACGGAACCAGTCCCGAAAACGCTGAACGTTCTCGGCGGTCGCCGGAAACAGGTAGCCGATCTCGCTGTCGCCGCGCTGGGCTTCGCGGAACGGATTGAGCAGCACGGGAATCCGCCCGCCCATGCCGATGTTCTTGTCGCGCAGGTAGTAAGCGTAGAAGAGATTGCTGACGCCGCCGGCCCCCGCGAATACGAACGCACCGAAGAAGCGGTGAAAGGTGAACTCTTCGTCGAGGCTGATGTGGCCGATGTTGGCCACGCCCTTGATCATCGTCCAGACGTCACCGAGCGTGCCGACGCTGAAGGCGACGACGAGAAGTCCGGCGACGATGAGGAGCACGAGAAAGATAACGGTGCGCTCCACCGACGCATAGATGCGCTTCGGCCCGAAAACGATGGCGAGCGCGAGCGCGAAGACCAGCGCCGTCCACGCCCAATCGGGTCCCGGCCCATCGGTGCCGAAGAAGAGAATCTTGATGGATGTGCCCGCCGCGCGGCCCCAACCGGGCAGGAAGGCGGTGACCAGCAACAGGGTCATGAAGAAGAACACCCAGAAACTGGACATCCTTGCGAAACCGGTGAAGGCGCTCTCGCCCGTCGAGACGGCCCAGCGACCGATCTCGATGTTGATCCAGAGTTGCAGGAAAACGCCGAGAGCCGCGGCCCACATCATCCCGGCGCCGAACTTCGCCGTGATCCAGGGCCAAAGGATGAGCTCGCCCGAGCCTATCGCAATGCCCACCATCACAGCGCCGGGCCCCGTCATCTTCCAGAAGCCCGAATCCCGCTCCGGCATATCGGCGGAGCGCAGGGGCGGAATCTCGAGCATCTTTATCGGAGACCGTCCTTAGCGGAGCTTCCCTCCGCACGCGCCAACCCGCATATTGCACCAAGCCGCCTGTTGAGTCGCCGAATGTTGTTCGTTTTCAGCCGGTTGGTTTCAAATGGGAAATTCTTCCCGGTACAGACCGCGCCGGCAGGGGCCGCGCCCTCGCTTGTCTTGCGGCGGAGCGCGCGGACATCGGCGCTCGCCGGCCGAGCAACTCAGCGTGATCCGATACGACCAGGAAATCCAGCGGTGTCGCCAGTTGCATGCGCGCCCGGCGATAGGGATGGATTACGGGCTGGCCCCTGGCGAACCGGTAGGCCGTATCCGGATCGGCGGTGAGATTGTTGTGGAGGAAGGCATCGAAGGAACAGGTGGTGTGGACGCTGCGGCGAATCCTGGACACCGCCTGGCGCGGTATTGGATATTCTTGCTTTTCGTTCTCATGCCGCCCGGGGCGGCCAGGTTATTGTAGGCCATGAAACGCGCCATTATCGATTTCCATCGTGACGAGGCCGGCGACTGGATCGCCGACCTCGACTGCGGCCACGGCCAGCATGCGCGGCATCGGCCGCCATTCGTCAACCGGCCCTGGGTAGCAACCGCCGCCGGGCGCGAGGAGATGCTGGGCAGCGAACTCGACTGCCTCCGGTGCCACCGGATGGAATGGCCCGAAGGGCTTGAAACCTACCGGCGCACGCCGGAATTCGACGAGAACACCGTCCCGGACGGACTCAGGCGCGAACACGCCACCAAGCGGGGGGTGTGGGCGCGGTTGCATGTCCTTGCCGGCAAGCTGCAATACCATATCGGCGCGCCCATTGACCGCTCATTGCAGGTGGCGGCAGGGGCAACCGCAGTCATCGTCCCCCAGGTATCCCACCGAGTCGAGGTGATCGGGCGCTCCAGGTTCTTCGTCGAGTTCTGGAAGGCGTTGCGCTGATTTCCCTATGACGGGAACCGCCGAAGAGGTCGCAAAGGCGGTGACTTTTCCGGCCGGCTACCGAGCCCGCATCGAGTTGAAGAACTCGGCGTTGGTCTTGGTGTCCTTGAGCTTGTCGATGAGGAACTCGATGGCCACGAGGTCGTCCATGTCGTGCAGGATCTTGCGCAGGATCCACACGCGCTGCAGTTCCTCTTCGCCCATCAGCAGTTCCTCGCGGCGAGTGCCGGAACGGCGGATGTTGATGGCCGGGTAGACGCGCTTCTCGGCGATCTTGCGCTCGAGGTGCAGTTCCTGGTTGCCGGTTCCCTTGAACTCCTCGTAGATGACTTCGTCCATCTTGGAGCCGGTGTCGATCAGCGAAGTCGCAACGATGGTCAGGCTGCCGCCTTCCTCGATGTTGCGCGCGGCGCCGAAGAAACGCTTGGGGCGCTCCAGCGCATGGGCGTCGACACCGCCCGTCAATACCTTGCCGGACGACGGCACGATGGTGTTGTAGGCGCGGGCGAGCCGGGTGATGGAATCGAGCAGTATCACCACGTCCCGCTGGTGCTCCACCAGGCGCTTGGCTTTCTCGATCACCATTTCCGCCACCTGCACGTGCCGGGTCGGCGGCTCGTCGAAGGTGCTCGCAACCACCTCGCCGCGCACGGAGCGCTGCATCTCGGTGACTTCCTCGGGCCGTTCGTCGATGAGCAGCACGATGAGCACCACTTCCGGGTCGTTGTAGGTGATGGATTGAGCGATGTTCTGCAGTACCAGGGTCTTGCCCGCTTTCGGGGGCGAGACGATCAGGCCCCGCTGGCCTCTGCCGATGGGCGCGATCAGGTCGATGATGCGGGCGGTGATGTCCTCTGTGCTGCCGTTGCCGCGCTCGAGCCCCAGCCGCTGGTTCGGAAACAGGGGCGTCAGGTTCTCGAACAGCAGCTTGTGCTTCTTGGTGTTCGGCTCGCTGAAATTGATCTCGTCGACCTTCAGCATGGCGAAATAACGTTCGCCGTCCTTGGGCGGGCGAATCTTGCCGGCCAGGCTGTCGCCCGTTCTCAGGTTGAAGCGGCGGATCTGGCTCGGGGAGACGTAGATGTCGTCGGGACCCGCGAGATAGGAGCTGTCGGCAGAGCGCAGAAAACCGAAGCCGTCCTGCAGGATCTCCAGTGTTCCCTCGCCAAAGATATCCTCGCCGGCCTTGGCCAGTTTGCGCACCATGGCCGCGATGACTTCCTGTTTGCGGGACCGGGCCAGGTTCTCCAGGCCATGCTCGCGAGCCAGGTCCACCAGTTCCACCACTGGTTTGCTCTTCAGGTCTTTCAGATACGTTGGCATGGCAACTACTTGCTCTTGTTGGTGACGTTCGGCGCGAAACTGCGCGGGTTGCCGGTCCAATCCGCGCACCTTTCGGTGCTTTCTCCAGGCTCTACTGCCAAGGGCCTGACTGAGGGGTAGTGAACTTGGATACGGTTGGAAAGAAGCGTTGTTTGCGCCTCCGATTTGCAAGTGTAGTGCTTTGTTTGCTGCCGTCAAGCGGCAGTTTTCGCTACAGACAAGCCAATCGCGGCGTCGGGAATCCGCCCTGAACGGCTGCGTATCGCCTGCAAACCACCATCGAGAACACGGAAACGGCAACAATCGCCGTCCGCGCCGCGCCGGCGCAGACGCGCATTCAGCGCATCGCCCGCGGTCGCGATTCAGGCCCTGGTGAACGTCAGATTCAGCCTCAAGGTCCCCGGCATGATGCCCGGCCGGTGCAGGAAGTCGTTGTCTTTCGCGTACGTGAACCGGCCCACCCGGTCGAGCAGCGTGTTCCAGGCGGCGGTCTGTTCAAGACGCGGCAGGTGGGCGCCCGGACACGCTCTCGGCCCTTGTGAGAACGCCGGGCGCCGCGTGCCCGCCCGGCGGTCGAGTTCCAGGTTCCGGGCCCGCTGCCATTCGGCCGGGTCGCCGAAATCCTCGGTCCAGATGTCGATACCGTTCGCGCGCACGATCTTCTCAGCCATGATTCGTCAGCCGCGCCGTTCCAGGATGCACCGTCTATACGATGCGGGCGCGAGCCACGTATGCATTCAGCCCGTCCATCCCGACGGCGCCATCGGCCCCCTCCACTGGGAGACGCTGGAGGCGCTCGCATAACCGGCATCCGGATCGGCTGCTCCGTGCCTGGCTGAGGCGGACCGTTGGTTCGAACGGCCCTGCGAACACCAGGTGTGTTTCCCCGTGCCGAGGGTTCAGGCGTCGTCGCTGACCTCGGCTCCGGACGGCATACCGAGCACATGGCTTTCAACTACGGCAAGACGCCGACGGTCGGCTTCTGTCGAATCGGGACATTGTCGACCACATGATGGGCATGCTCTTCGCCGCTCACGAAACGACGGCGAGCGGCATGGCGATGATGATGTTCTCCCTGGCCCGGCATCCAGTACCTGCCGATGCATCGGCCCGAGGATCGGTTGACGCGTTCCAACACGTCAATCGGTCAGGAATTTGCTTCGGAGGTCTTCCGCCGGTATGAAACGGCTGGCCTGACGATAGATCGCGTGCAGCGTCCCGACCGTCAGATCACGGTGTACGGGAACGACCAGTATTTCCCTCTTCCCGGATGGCGCGACCCGTACAAGCTTCGCATGGCTGCCCCGCATCGATACGACCTCGAACCCGAATCCGCGAAGCACCCGCAGAACCTCGCGAGCCTTGAGCCGCTTGAGGCGGGGCATCAGGAAGGGCGTGCCGACGTCTCGAAGCTCAGGATGAGCCTTGGTCGCGGTGTCAGCCCCAGCAACGCCGGATCTTCGTCGTTCATGTAGAGATCAACGCCTTCACGAAGATTGCTCAGCGTCTCATCCAGGGAGTTGCCCTGAGTGACCACAGCCAGTTCCAGGCACTCGGCGGTGTAGCGTCCTTCCTCCTCGACAACGACTGCGTGAATCGTCGACCGGGCCGAGACCGGAGCCGCTGCGTAGGCTGAATCCGCTTCAGCAACGCTGAATTCGTTGTCGCCGGTATCCGTTCCGGCGGGTAACGACTGGCGGTAATCCTTCTCAATGGCATACAGGCCGCGCTGCAAGCGCCTGAAGTAGGGCCATCGATGGGCGTGGTGGCTCGGCGCGTTGACGCAGCAGCGGCTGACCACATGTGTTCGTACGGAACGTTCGTTCAGATGCGGCAGCGCGTGGACGACCTCCGCGGGAGTAAAGGTCCAATTCCTGCGCGCGGTACACAGGCGGCGGGCCGCGGAGAGCACCTCATTGTGGATTCGCATGTTGAAATTACACTTGTTAATTCATTCGACCATATATTACAAAACGGGCTTGGCATCGTCACCTCAGGGATGGCTTTTTTCGACGTTTCAACGGTGTAAGGGATAGGCCCCCTGGTTTCTGCAGCGAGTCGCAAGGCGACCGGCGGTGGGTGTTCCGATGGTGGCGAGTGGGCATACGGCGCACCCAGGCCGACCTCCACGGACCGCCGTTCGTCCCTGTCGGCCCAGTCCCGGGGGTTGGCGCCCCAATAGTAGATGCGGCACTTGCGCCTCCCCGACCCATTTGCCGGTCGCATATCGATTCAGTTCCAGTCATCTGTGCTCGCCCATCGCAGTACTCGTTGAATTCATGCGGGCTGCTGCTGGGTTATGCAGTGGATCCCGCCTCCTCCCGGCGCAATATCGGTGACATCGACGGCCACGAGGGTCCGGTCGGGAAACAGCTTGCGGACGATGTCCTGCGCTGAGAGGTCCGTATCGGTCCCAAACCTGGGGAAAACGATCCCGCCGTTGGCGATATAGAAATTGATGTAGGAGCTGCAATAGATGTCGGTGGTCGCTTCCGCGTCGAAGGCTTCCTCGATCGGGATCAACTCGAGGCGCCTGCCCCTGGCGTCCGTCGCCTTGGCCAGGGCTTTCCAGTTCTCCTGCAGGTTTTTCCGCCGCTCCGGCAATGCTTCCGTACCCACCGCACACAGCACCACGCCGGGCTCTATGAAACTGGCCAGGGCATCGATATGGCCGTCGGTCTCGAAGTCTTCCGGGTCGCCGGGAACCCAGATTACCTTTTCCGCGCCCAATGCTTCGCAGAGTATGCGTTCGCCTTCGGCCTTGGTCATGCCGGGATTGCGGTTGGCGTTCAGCATGCACTGTTCGCTGGTGATGACGGTGCCTTCGCCGTCGACGGCGATCGCCCCGCCTTCCAGAAACGCATTGGCGGAAAACGCCCGTATCCCCAGCGCCTCCGCAACCCGGTGCCCCAGGGCCGCATCGTTGTTGTAGCGCTCGTACTTCCGGCCCCAGGCGTTGAACAGGAATACGGATGCGGCCAGCTCATCGCCGCACTTGACGAAGATTGGGCCGCTGTCGCGGGACCAGGAGTCGTCCAACGGCACGACGAAGTAGTCGATGTCGCCGCCGCCAAGCGCCCTGGCGTTGGCAAGGCCTTCCTCGTCGACCATCATGGTCACCGGTTCGAACCGGCGGATGGCTTTCGCGACATTGGCATAGGCAATCTGCGTCCTGCCGAGGTCCGGCCAGTTGAAATCCGGCCGGTGCGGCCACTGCATCCAGCACCGCGCATGCGGTTCCCACTCGGCCGGCATGCGGAAGCCGGCCTCCCTGGCGCTGGTTCCACCGGTGATGCCGGTCAAGTTCCGATGGCCGTCGGATACAGCAGCAGTTCCGCGTCCCGCAACACCAGGCAGCGAGCCGCCTCGGGAAACCATTGATCCCAGCAGATCGCCGCGCCGAGCGTTGCATAGCGGATTTTCCATACCTTGAAGCCGGAATCGCCGGGCGAGAAATAGGATTTCTCCTGATAGCCCACCGAGTTCGGAATGTGGGATTTGCGGTATACACCCAGCACCGTACCATCGGCATCGACAATGGCAAGGGCGTTGTAGAACTCTTTGCTGAACCGCTCGATCAGCGCATTATCCTGCGTGATCATCGCGGCCCCTGGTGAGATATGCGGGTTGGCAGCGCCGGCGCTGCGCCGGTCGGGCGTGGTCGGATAAGCCCACTCGGTATGGCGGTATCGCCCGGCGCGCCCGGCTTGCCGTCGGGACGCTCGTTGCGAACGCCTTACCGGTTCGCGAAGGCGACCACCTCCGCCAGGCTCGAGGCGCCGACCGCCAGCATGACCAGCCGGTCCAGCCCGAGCGCCACGCCGGCACAGTCCGGCAGCCCGCTGCGCATGGCCGCCAGCAGGCGTTCGTCGGGCTCCATCGGCAGCTTGCCGCGCCGACGGCGGTTGCGATTGTCCCGGTCCATGCGGGCGCGCAGTTCCCCGGCGTCGGTGAGTTCGTGATAGCCGTTGGCCAACTCGAGGCCGTCCACCACCAGTTCAAACCGCGCCGCCACCCCGGGGTCGTCGCCGCGCAAGCGGGCGAGCGCCGCCTGTGCCGCCGGGTAATCCGTTATGAACACGCGGCCCTCGCCGAGGTTCTCGACCGCTTCGACAAAGCGCAGGTCCTCGTCCGCCGGCTCCTCCCGGCGAGTCGCAAGCAGTTCGGCGTGGGTCAGGAAGCGGTACGGTTCCGAACCCAGTATGCAGTCCACCAATTCGGCGACCTCCCGCATCAGCGCGCGATCGTCAAAGCCGAGCCGGTACCACTCGACCAACGTGAACTCGGTGAGGTGCAAGCGCCCGGACTCGCCCGCCCGGTAGGCGGGGCCGATCTGGTAGATGGACGGCGCGCCCGCCGCGAGCAGCCGTTTCATGTAGTACTCGGGCGAGGTTTGCAGGAAATCGCCGCCGATGATGCGAAGGCTTTCGATTTCAACATCGGACACCGAGGTTCGGCCGAGCGTCGGGGTCTGCACCTCGACCACGTTCCGTTCCGCAAAGAACCCGCGTATCGCGCTCAGTATCCCGGCTCGGGCACGGAGCGCAGCCATACCGCCGGTCGGTTCCCACGCACTCGGCATCCCGTCGATTTCCCTTCTTTCCGGCCATTGGGCCGCAATACCTTAACCTGCCCGTGTCACCGATTTCCTGCCCCGTCCGCCTTCGCACTCGCGACGAAACCCGGTGTGAATCGCGGATCGATCCCGGTTGGGATCAGGCAGAACCGCCTTTCCCGGCCGGAACCAACGCATCGCCAGCGCGCATGCACAACTCGAGAGTCAAACGTCCCCCGGGTTGGCCGGCCGCGGCGGCTCCGGCCGCGTGACCAGATAGAGCGCCACACCACCCAGGATGACGCCTTGCACCACCAGCGCCCATCCACGCACGTCGAGGACCAGCGATAGAGCGAAGACAAGCGCGATGGCGATCACCGCCGAGAGCTTGCCCTGCGTCGAAATCGCTCGGTGTTCGCGCCAGTTCCGGATGGAACGACCGAAATGCCGGTGGTTGACCAGCCATGTGTGCAGCCGGTGCGACCCCCGCGAGAAAAGGAAGGCCGCCAGTATCAGGAATGGTGTGGTCGGCAACAGCGGCGCCACGATTCCGATAACGCCGAGACCCAGCGCCAAGGCGCCAAGCGCTGTCCAGAGGTGACGCCGCGGGGCCTGTTGTGCCGACTTCCCCATCAGGAGCCGTTCCCACACCAGTCCCTCCGATCCCGCAAGATCCTGACGCTTTCCTTAGCCCGCATATTGCACCAAGCCGCTCATTGAGATATCGAATGTTGTTTGTTTTTTCACGGTTGCTTCCAAATATGCTGAAGTTGTTTCGGGTACAAACTGCGCTGGCCGCGCCGGGCAGAATCTCCAAAAAACGAAGGTACCTGATTGAAACGCAATGACATTCAGTGACTCAATAAGCGGCTTGGTGAGATATGCGGGCTCGACTGCTCTGGTCGAAGTTCATCGTCATGAGCCTGTTGACATCTATGACATAGGCATAATAATGCCACATAACAACAAGGCGATGGATCGTGAAAGCCCGAACCATGGTGTACCTGGAGCAGGAGCAACTCGAAATCCTGCGTGCCGAAGCGAACGACAAGCGCATCTCGCTCGCCGAGGTCGTCCGGCAGGCGCTCCAGGATCACATCGAATCCAAACCGGCGGCGGCGCCGGTCGCTCCGGAAACCTGGCTCAACATCGTAGGCCTCGGGTCATGCGGTCGCGCGGACGTTGCCGAGCACCACGACCGATATCTGGCCAAGGCGCTCGAGCGTGAGCACACTGGTTGACACCGGCGCCTGGTACGCCGTCGCCAATCGTTCGGATCGACATCATGCCGAAGCGCGGCGCTTCTACACACAACACGCACCCGACGGGTCGTTCGTCACCACCACCCTGATCGTCGCCGAAACCTGCTCGCTGCTCAGCGCCCGCCTCGGTCATCCCGCCACCCTGACTTTCTGGCAGACCTTGCGCGAGACCAGAACTCCGATCCTGACGGTTGAGCCCGTCGACCTGGAGGCTGCCTGGCACATCGCGCAGGGGTTTCAGGACCAGGCATTCAGCTTCGTCGACTGCACGACGTTCGCCCTGATGGAACGCACCGGAGTCACCGACGCTTTCGCATTCGATGCACACTTCCTCGTCTATCGTTACGGACCGGAACGGCGGCGCTCGCTACGGCGCCTGCCCGCCTGACCGAGCGGACCCCAAACGCATTCCATGCCCGAGTTGCCTGACCTCACCGTCTACATCGAGCACCTCGACCGGCGCATCGTCGGTGAGCGCCTTTTCGACATACGCCTGGGGAGCCCCTTCGTGTTGCGCTCGGTGACGCCGCCGATCGAGGCAGTCAGGGGCTTGCGGATCAAGGGCCTGCAGCGGCTGGCAAAGCAACTCGTCTTCGAACTCGAAAACGATCTCTTCGTCGTCATTCATCTCATGGTCGCCGGGCGCCTGCGCTGGTACGAGGCGGGCCGCGTCCTGCCCAGGCGCGGCGGACTCGCGGCATTCGACTGCTCCTCCGGAACGCTGATCTTCACCGAGGCGAGCAAGAAGAAACGCGCTTCGCTGCGGCTGGTCGAAGGCCGGGAGGCGCTGGCGCAATTCGATCCCGGCGGGTTGGAGGTGCTGAATATCGAGTTCCCCGATTTCATGGAACGGCTGCGCGCCTCGAATCATACGTTGAAGCGCGCGCTCACCGACCAGCGCATCTTCGCGGGGATAGGCAATGCCTACTCCGATGAGATTCTGCTGCATGCGCGGCTGTCGCCGTTCAAGCGCGCCCGTGACCTGAGCGATGCGCAAGGCGAACGGCTGTTTGCGGCCTGCCGCGGGACGCTCGCGGACTGGATCGGCATCCTGCGCGCCAAGACGGGCGATGCGTTCCCGGACAAAGTCACCGCCTTCCACGACGAGATGGCCGCCCACGGCAAGTACCGGCAACCCTGCCCGGTGTGCGGCGCCCCGATCCAGCGCATCGTCCACGCCGAGAACGAGAGCAACTACTGCGCCCGCTGCCAGACCGGCGGGCGGGTACTTGCAGACCGGTCGTTGTCCCGGCTGCTCAAGGACGCCTGGCCGAAGCGGATCGAGGAGTTGGAGGGCATTTGACCATTGCTTTGTGTTCCACCCTGGGAAAAGATAGCCGGTCGGAAATTTCATACTCCATGGAGGTTGGCGATGGCGGCATTCGCTGGAAACCAGGCGGCGGGTAGCGCCGTTCGAAGCGCACGGTTTATTGCCAGGGCACGCCCGGGTTTCACTTTCTTCGTAGCCGCGCTACTCGCGCTGACTATCGGCACACCCGCTACGGCGTCGGGAACGTTGCAACCCGAAGACGACTGGCTGGAAGCCGCCACGGCCGGAGCGCATCGCACTCCGGAATACAGCGCGCGGGATGCCTACCGGCACCCCGTGGAGGTACTCCGGTTTTTCGGCGTGCAACCGGATTCCACGGTGGTTGAGATCTGGCCGAGCGGCGGCTGGTGGACGGAGATTCTGGCGCCGGCGCTGCGCGACGAGGGTGTCTACTACGCTGCCGGGTTCGCGTTGAGCGCACAACGAACCCCGAAATACCGCAGGAACGCGCAGCAGCGGTTTGCAGAGAAACTGGCGGCCGCTCCCGACCTGTACGGCGCCGCCATCGTTACCGAACTCAGCATTCCCGAGCAGACAACCATCGCCCCGCCCGGGTCTGCGGATTTCGTGCTGACCTTCCGCAACGTTCACAACTGGCTGAACGGCGACTACGCCGCGGATATGTTCGAGGTCATGGCCCGCGCCTTGCGGCCGGGAGGAATCCTGGGCTTGGTAACCCACCGCGCACCCGAGGGACGCAGTATCGAGGACATGAAAGAAAGCGGTTACGTCACCGAAGCCCTGGTCGTCGAGATGGCCGAGGCCGCGGGACTGTCGCTGGACGGCTCCTCCGAGGTCGATGCCAACCCGCGCGACACCAAGGATCATCCCGCCGGTGTCTGGACGCTTCCGCCGTCGCTGGCACACTGCCGCGATATGCCCGAAGGCGAAGAGCGCGATGCGTGCGAAGCCCACTACCGGGCCATCGGCGAATCCGACCGCATGACGCTGAAGTTCCGTAAACACTGACGGGGCGATGTCCCAGCCAGACGGGATAGCGGTCAACGGGCGCGAATTCGACTCACTTGACAGTGTTAATCCGCGAATAAGACGTCTGGAAGGGGCAATGGCGCGGCATTGCAGGGGCCGGCAGCGGGAAATCCGGTGGCGGCGGCTGCTATAGTCGTCACAATCGGTCGCAACGGGATGGATTCCACATGTTCTACGAGCTTCGACAGTACAAGGTTCTCCCAGGCAAGATGGATGAATGGATCAGCTATATGGAGGGCACCATCATCCCCTTCCAGGTGGCGCGGGGAATAGTCATCACCGGCAGCTTCCGGGGCGAGCAGGACGATTCGGTCTATGTCTGGCTGCGCCGTTTCGAGTCCGAGGCGCAACGGGAACGCCTCTACGCCGATGTCTACAACAGCGCCGAGTGGAAGAACGAGATGGCGCCGCGGGTGGGCCGGTTGATCGACCGCGAATCGATCACCGTGCAGCGCATCGTGCCTACACCGAGGTCCGTCGCCCAGTAATCCAGGCGCGAGGCGCCTTCAGGCCGTCATTCGGCTCCAGGCCCAACCTGCGGTTCGATCCACCATCACGTGAACGGGAGGAGCCTATGCACGACTATCGGAAGTTGCGGCGGATTGCCGGGCGAGACCCGCTTCGGAGCCGGCCTCTTCTGCAGATGCCTACGAACCGGCGGCGATTTGTCGCGGGTCTGGCCGCGGCCGCGGGTACCGTCCTGGCCGGCTGCGGACCGGCTCGGGACACCGGCAGCGAACTGGCGCTGCTGACCTGGGATGCCTACGCCGATCCGCGCCTGCTGGACCTCTGGCGGGAGCGGACGGGCGGGTCGATCCGCTACGAGATTCACGTCTCCGATCCGACATCCGTCAATCGCCTGCGGGCCGGGGAAACCGCCGTGTGGGATTTCGTCAATCTGAACAATCCCTGGGCACGCAAGGAACTCTGGCCGGCGGGGCTGATCCGAGACCTGCCGCGCGAGCGGTTCGAGCCGCTCTACGACGCCATGTTCGACAAGTTTGCACCGCCCTACCACTGGGCGATGAGCGACGGCGGCGAGCATCTGCTCGGGGTCGTTCAGCGGTTCGAGACCTTCGATTTCGTCGTCAATGCCGATGTCGTTTCGCCACGCACGGCCAAGGACGAAGGCTGGGACATCTTCAACAACCCCGACTTTGCGAATCGCTACGGCATCCTGGCCTACGAAGACTGGAACGTGATGGACATCTGCATGGGCGCGGGCATCGACCCGTTCGGCGAGAAGACGGAGAACGACTATTCGGCGTTCGAGATAACGGCCAGGCGATGGGTCGGCAACGCGAGAATGATCAGCACCGACTTCGCGCAGTTGAACCTTGCCATCATCAATGGAGAGATCGACGCCTATTTCACGGGCGGCACCTATTCGATCACGTCGGCGCGGCTGGAAGGCGTGAACAACCTGTACGCGGTCACGCCGCAGCGCGGGCCCGCCCGGGGCAAGGGCGGCATCAACTGGATCGAACTGAATTCCGCGGTCGCCAATCCCGCCCCCAATGACGATGTGCTCGATTTCCTGGAGTGGATCACCGAACCGGACCCGGCCTACATCATCGCCAACGGCAACGGCAACCTGCAGCCTGTCAGCCAGATGGCCCAGCCCGAGGTACTGGCCAGGTTCACGAAGGAACAGTTGGCGGCGTTGCAATGGGACGAATTCGAAGAACGCCTCGGCAACTCGGTCGAATTCGACATCGTCCCGGGCTATGACCGGCTCTACGACATCTACGCGGCCGCGATACGCGCCCGCGGCTGATTCGGTTGTGGCCGGCACATTGCACCAGGCCACTGCTTGAGTTGCCGCATGTTGTCCGGTGCAGACAACGTGGCTTCAGGCTTGGCAAACCGTTCCTCGACCAAACCGCGCCGGCCGCGCTCTCGCGAGTCTTCAGCCCGTTTGTGCGGGCTCGCCGGATAGCATGGCAACGCTTCTGTCCACACGAGCGATCTCGAAGCGTTTCGGCGAGGTAGCCGCGCTGGACGGCGTGTCGCTGGAGATCCGCAAAGGCGAGTTCTTCACGCTCGTGGGACCTTCGGGCAGCGGCAAGTCCACGTTTCTACGCATTCTCGCGGGGCTCGAGACGCCGACGGCCGGCCGCGTCCACCTGCGCGGTACGGATATCACGGAAGTACCGGCGAACCGGCGTCCGACCTGCATGGTGTTTCAGAACCTGGCGCTGTTTACCCACCGAACCGTGGGCGAGAACATCGAGTTCTCGCAGAAGATGAAAGGGGTGCCGCAACGGGAGCGGCGCGAACACGCCCACGAGACGATGCGTATCGTTCGCCTCCCGGAATCGTACTATCTCCGCCCGGTGACCCACTGCTCCGGTGGCGAGCAGCAACGGGTCGCGCTCGCCCGGGCGCTGGCGTCGGACCCGGAGATACTCTTCTTCGACGAGCCCCTGTCCTCCATCGACTACCGGCTGCGCAAGATCCTCGAGGTCGAGATGAAGGACCTGCACCGCCGCACCGGCAAGACGTTCGTCTATATCACCCACAGCCTCGAAGAAGCGATGGTGATGTCCGACCGCATCGCCATCATGAACGAGGGACGGATCGTGCAGACGGGCACACCGGCCGAAATTTACTATCGGCCGGCCAATCGCTTCGTCGCCGGGTTCATGGGGGAGGTGAATGTTCTCGCGGTCGCCGACGGACGGCTCGTCGAACTGGATACCGCCACCCCCCTGAGCGCGTCCGGTTACCTGGTGGTCCGGCCCGAATTCCTCCGCAAACTGGATGTTGGCGAGCAAGCCGATATTCGATTCCCGGCCACCGTTGCCAATGACTACATGCTCGGCTCCCGCACCCACTATCACCTTGAGGCCGACGCAATGACGCTCGTGGCGGAGGTCGCGGCCGGAACAGCCGCGGGCCTGTCCCCCGGCGAGCGGGCCGACTGGGGTTTCGACCTCGCCGATGCGGTGCTGTTGAGCGAATGATGCGCCGCTTCGACCCCGGCATTTCGGCAATGCTCCCGGTCATGGCGCTACTGCTCGCCGGTTTCGTCGTTCCCATTGCTGTCGTCGCCTGGTACAGCTTCATGCCGGCGCGCACCTTCGATCTTGCGGCGAGCCCCACGTTTGCGAATTACGGGTCGGCGTTTGCCGACGGCTACTGGCGCCCCCTGACCTGGTCGGCGCTGGGCGCGGCAACCACCACGCTGATCTGCCTGGGGCTGGCCTGGCCGACGGCGAGAGCCATGCTGCGCGCCGGCCGGTGGGCGACCCCGGTCGCGGTGCTCATCGCCCTGCCCATCTTCATCTCGGAAAGCGTTCGCCTGTTCGGCATGGCGTTGTTCATGATGCCCGTGGGCGGCATTCTCGCCGGCAGCGTCGAGGCGCTGGCGGGCGTGTCGATCGGATCGATCCTGCATACCCGGCTCGCCGCCTTGCTGGGCCTTGTGTACATCCACTTCCCGTTTGTTCTCTTTCCGCTGTTGCTGGGACTGTCGCTGATACCGAAAGAGCAGGTCGAGGCCGCCCGTGATCTCGGCGCTTCCGGCTGGCAGGTGTTCCGGGAAATCGAGGCGCCGCTGACGGCCCCGAGCGCGGCCGTCGGCGCCCTGCTGTGCTTCGTGCTGTCCCTCGGAGCGAACGCGGAAATGCGTATTCTGGGCGGCCAGGCCGTCACCGTGATCACCCACGCGATCGAGCAGCGCTTCAGTTACGCCCAGGACTGGCCGCTGGGCGCCGCGCTTACCGTACTCACCATCCTGCTGACGGCGGCGGTGGTGTTTCCCGTACTCAGGCGCATCGACGTGGACAACCTGGCACGTCGGTGAACGCCCGGCTGAAATCGATGCGACGTGCATTGCAGGGCGCCTGGCTCCTGCTCGTACTCGCGCTCCTGTATGTCCCGATGATCTCCGTCGTGCTGGCATCGCTGTCGAATACCCGCTACATGCGCTTCCCGCACCGGGTATGGAGCACCGATGCCTACGCCGACGCCCTTGCCAGCTACACCACCGGCACCCTGCACCTGACCAGCTTCAAGATCGCACTCGTGGTGGTCGTCGCCTCGGTCGTGCTCGCAACGTTCGGCGCACTCGCTTTCGCGCGCTACGACTGGCGGGGACGCCGCGCCTTCCAGCGTTTCCTGCTGCTGCCGCTGTTCTTTCCGCAACCGGTGCTGGGGCTTGCGCTGCTCGTCTATTTCACGGCGCTGGGCATAACGCCGGGCTGGCAGACCGCGGCATTCGCACACCTGGTCTGGATCGTGCCGGTGGTGACGCTGGTCATCTCGATACGCCTGTACAACTACGACGTCATGCAGGAGGACGCGGCCTTCGACCTTGGCGCGACCCGGGGGCAGGTCCTGCGCGAAATCACCCTGCCGGCGCTGGCGCCGGGCATCGTCTCAGGCGCCCTGTTCGCGTTCCTGCTGTCCTGGAGCAACCTGCCCCTGTCCGTTTTCACCAGCGGCGCCGACACGACCCTGCCGGAATGGCTGTTCTCGCGCACCGCCACCAACTACTCTCCGCTGGTACCGGCCGTCGCGGTGATCGCCACTGCTGTCTCCGCCGCCGTGGTGGCAGTCGCCGCCCTCGGTTTGTCGCTGACGCGGCGACGCGAGGGAGCCTCCACGTCACCTCCCTAATCGCCCGAAACCAGTTTTCTGAACCGATTCTGCATTTCCTCGACGCTGACATCCTCGGTGGAGTGGCCGAGAAGCCAACGATAGCCGAACGGGTCGCGCACCGCACCGCTACGCTCGCCGTAGAACTGATCTTCCATTGCCTGCTCCGCGGTCGCCCCCGCGGCGACGGCCGCATCGAACATGGCATCCGCATCGTCGACGTGGAGGTGAATCGAAACGGAGACGGCTGCGTCCGGCTCGGGCGCGACGATGCCCATTTGCGGGAACTCCTCCGCCAGCATGAGGATGTTGTCGCCGAGGTACATCTCGGCATGTACGACATGCCCATCGGGTCCAGCGAGACGGAAATGCTCAGCGGCGCCGAAAGCCTGCTTGTAGAACTCCATAGCCGCATCGACGCTTTTCACGCACAGATATGCATAGACCTCATGTACCGTATTGCTCATTTCGGTTCCGTTCTTTTGCCGTCCGTGCAATCTACCAAGTCCGCTCGGCCGTGTATTGGAAAAAATTGACCTGGACAGGATGTTTTAACTCTGACCACCTCGTTACCAGGGATCGGCCGCGGCGCCACGCTCTTCCAACTCAGGGCTTCTTCGACGAACCGCTGGCCACAACTCAGGTGGCCAGAACACATCCATGGGTGCGGTCGCATCGAGCCAGGCACAGCCCCATGTAATTTGGATCCTCCGGCGACAATCGATTCGATTCTCCCGGGTCCGGAACGTTGTACCTGGGTGACGATTTCTACGCGCTTTTGGATCACTACGAAATTGCGCTGTTGTGATCGTATTCCGTATCCACGAGGCACGGCACCATCGGCGAACACCACTCATCGAGGACCAGTTGCACTGTGTCGCTGCCACCATCACTCTGGCAACGTTGCGCCAGGGGCGCCCGGATGGGCGCCACCGGAAAGGATGAGCCCTGGCATAGAGTTCGGCCGCGTTAAACGGTTCGCACCGGATGCACGGGTCAGCCCCGCCGCTGCAGCAGCCAGTTCCGCATCGTAGCCGACACCAGTTCCGCAGCGTCCTGCTGCACGAAGTGGCCGGCGCCGGGAACGGTCACCAGCGTCAGGTCCTGTTCGAGCCAGTTCCAGGTGCCGTTTAGGCCCGCGGGCAGAAGGGCGCTGTCCTTGAGGCCGTGAAACATCAGCACCGGCATGCGCACCTTCGGCAGTGCTGGCGGCGCTGGCGTGTCGCGGTCAGCAGGACCGACGTCGGGGTAGTTGGCCTTGTAGTAGTTCAGCATTGCCTCGAAGTCCGAGCGTTCGAACGCTTCGACGTAGCGGCGGCGGGCCGACTCATCGGAGACCCACGCGGCAAGACCTTCGGCGGTCAGGTGCCTGTGGGCATCGGGTTTCTGGAAGTCCCGGGCATACTGGCTGTTGGCCTGCTGTTCGGGATTGGTCCTCAACTCCCGGACCAGCCCATTGGGATGCGGAAGGTTGAGGATGACCAGGAGATCTACGATTTCCGGGCGAGCCATGGCGATATTCCAGGCTACCGCGCCACCCCAGTCATGGCCAACGACGATCGCCGCCTCTTCCTCTTCGGCGGCGATGACGGCAGCCACATCCCGCACCAGCAGGGGCATGGCGTAGTTTTCGACTCCCTTGGGCGCATCGCTGCGGTTGTAGCCCCGCTGGTCCACAGCGGCCACCCGGAAGCGGTCCTTGAGCGCCTCCATTTGATGGCGCCAGGAATACCAGTGGTCCGGGAAGCCGTGGATCATCACGACCAGCGGTCCCTCGCCGGTAACGGCATAATGAATCCGCACGCCGTCGCTGTCGGCGTAGCGGTGATCGACCACGTCGGCGATATCAGCCATGGCGTGTCCCGCGACCAGCGCCAGGGCAAGTGCGGCCAAATACTTCATGGCGGGGCTTCCTGCAATACATAGCGCCAAGCATAGGTCGTGACGGGCGCACGTTTCAAAGGAATCGTGAGAATTTTGGCGTTCTGAGAAGGCGCAGGGTTCTGTCAGACAAAACCCCCACTTGAGCCGGAAAGCCTGCTCTCGTAGTCTGAGTAGATGAACAATCCCTTCCGATATTTCAAAACCTCGCCCGACATTATTCGCCTCGCGGTAATGATGTACATCCGCTATCCCTTGTCGTTGCGTCAGGTCGAAGACATCCTGTTCGAACGAGGCATCGACATCAGTCACGAGACGGTCCGGTACTGGTGGAACCGGTTCGGTCCCATGTTTGCCGCCGAGATACGGAAACGGCGCATCAAGGGGCGCAATTACTCGAACTGGCGCTGGCACCTCGATGAGGTCTTTGTCCGGATCAACGGCGAGCGCCACTACCGGTGGCGCGCCGTTGACCACGAAGGCGAGGTGCTCGAAGCGTTCGTCACACGGCGGCGAGATCGCCAGGCGGCGCTCAATTTTCTCAAGCGTACGATGAAGCGCTACGGTCGGCCGTGGTCGATCGTCACCGACAGGCTTCGATCATACCCGGCCGCGATGAAGGAGCTTGGAAAACTCAAACGACAGGAATGTGGGCGCTGGCTGAACAACCGGGCCGAGAATTCTCATCTCCCATTTCGACGGCGGGAAGGCGCGATGGCGCGATTCCGGGATGTTAAGACGCTGCAGAAGTTCACGGCGGCGCATTTCCCGATCCACAACCATTTCAACCATCAACATCACCTCAATCGCCGCAGCGTTTTCAAGCAATGCCGAGCGGCCGCTTTGGCCGAGTGGCACGAACTGGCAGCCTGAGCGTCTTCGACTGTTGAATCTGTCGGTTTACTAATTTTAGTCTGACACGACCCCCGTAAGGCATTGATTGTCGTTTCACCAGAAAGACTGTTGGCAAAACAAGGCGTGGTTGTGACGGAGTGGTGACTTGATGAAGCACACCAAAGGCACCTCCATTGTTGCAGACAAATTGGCGCACTGCTTATGTACGGTGAACCATGCCACGCGCAAAGGCACTTATCTCGTCGCACCCTGTTCGCCGGTGCGGGAATCGCCGCCGCTGCTGCCGCTTGGCTTTTTGCTGCCCGTCAGGTAGCGCGTATGAAGTCGACGATGGCCCGGGAGACCTGTTCGGGTGCGTTTTCCTGCACGAAGTGACCGCCTTTGCCGATCGTCGTGTGCGGTCGACCCCTGGCCCCGGGCACTCGGTCCAGAAATGGCTTGTCACCACCTGCTGTAACCGGGTCGTTGTCGGCAAAGGCGCACAGAAAGGGCTTCTCGAACGTCGAGAAAAACTCCCAGGCTTTGCGCTGTGCCTCCAGGGATGGGGAGGTGGGCAGCGTGGGTACCTGGCTCGGCATCGCCCTCGGACCCATCTTGTAGCCCGGGTCCGGAAATGGGGCTTCGTAGGCTTTCGCCAATTCGGACCGTAGCGGCGACTTCAACCCCAGCTTGTGGAACGAGAACTCGACGGCCCTGACCAGGTTCGGCCGGTTTTCCATCATCATCGACATCATCAGCCCAATGGGCAGGTTCTCCGTTTCCCAACAGAACTTCTGCCAGTAGGCGAATTTCATGGCGGACGAACCAACTAATCCACCCATGTCCCGCAGGGCGTCGGTCATTTCCGGCAACGTCGGTGTTCCGGCATTCGTTCGAAAGTCTTCGATCTCGCTGACCACCCGATCGGGTACGTCCGGGTTGCAAGGCAAGCCCGTGTTCGAGATCACCACCCGGTCGAAACGCTGCGGACGGTCCGCCACCAGGCGCAGGCCAATCAGCCCGCCCCAGTCCTGGCCGAAAAAGGTGAGACCCTGGAAGTCGTTCCGCTCGAGCCACTCACCCATCCAGTCGACCTGGCGCTGATAGCTGTAGTCTTCGCGTGCCGCGGGCTTGTCCGACTTGCCATAGCCGGGCAGGTCCGGCGCAATCACCCGCATTCCCTGGGTCGTGAGCAAGGGAATCATCTTGCGATACAGATAGCTCCATACGGGTTGTCCATGCATGCACAGCACTGCCGGGCCATCTCCGGGGCCCTCGTCGAGGTGGTGAATGCGCAGGTCGCTGCCGTCGTCGGTCTGAATGGTCGTGTAGTTGGGGGCGAACGGATAGTCCGCCAGGTTGGCGAAACGGTGGTCGGGGGTTCTCAGGATTTTCATTGTTCCGGCGATCTCGTGCGGTTGATTGACAGTCGGCGGAAAGCCAGCAGCTTTCCGGATTGAACGCAGCGCCATGGAGCGCGCCCTTGTTTCAAGGTCGATGAACCTGGATCTCGGTGCTGCCTGGAGGCAGATCGAAACGGTGCAGGTCCTTCACCAGGATGACATCGGCCGGCAGCCCGCGCACAAACATCTTTTCGGCAAGCCGGTTCGCGGGTACGGGAACCATGTGATAGAACGCGAGCTGCCTGATGCCGGCCGCGGCGGCGCGCTCGGGCAAGCTGGCCGTATCCGCGTGATAGTCGATGACATCGGTCATGATCGTGGGCATCACGGGAATGTTGAGTTCGGTGGCAGTCTCGATCATGGGGTCGAGCAGTGTGCGCGACAGCGCATCGTGCAGCAGCAGGTCTGCATCCCGGGCCGCGGCAAAGAGCGTTTCCGTGGCAATGGTGTCGCCGCTGATCACGACGGATCGCCCCTTGTAGTCCACGCGGTACCCGACGGCCGGCGTGATCGGCGCATGGTCCACTGCAAAACTCGTCACCTTGACGGTATCGTCCTGCCAGGCGGCCTCGCCGGGAACGAATGCCACGGGTGTCATGGGCCCCGCTGCCGCGGGCAGCAGCGCGGTTCCGTGGTGTGCGATGCGGTATTCACGGTCGAGCCGGTAGGCATCGTTGAAGCCCCCCACGACCTCGTCGACCCCAGGTGGGCCGTACACCTGGAGGCTCGATCTGCGCCCCTGCACCCAACTCGCCAGATTGACGTCCGGTAGCCCGGCGATGTGATCGGAGTGAAAGTGGGTGAAGAAGACGCCTGTCAAACGCCTCATGGGCAGGCGCGCCTGGGCGATGCGCAGCGGCGAACGAGCGCCCACATCGAACAGGAAAAAGTGTTCCGGGGTGATGACGGCGATGCAGGCCTGTGCCCGGGTGAGGTCGTTGCCCAGGGGCGAGGCGCTGCCGCATACCACCACCCGGAGTCCATCGAAGCTGTCCGGCGCCTGGCCCATGACGGTCTTCAAACCCTGACGCAACAGCCTGTCCTGGCCGGTCGGGGAGTTGTATACCCAAGCCGCCGCCATGCCGATGAGGGCAACCAGGGCAATCGCAATGTAGAAGAATTTTTTCATCGCGATCAACCAACTATCAGGGGTTCCGCAGTGGTCATAGTCTCGATTCCATGGTTTGGCGCAAGCACCATATAGTAATGGTAAACATTATTTTAGGATTAGCAATGCGGCTATAATTCGACAGGCTGCAGGGTACCGCGGTGAGGCCGGAACGCCATTGTCGGGTGTCAATCCGGATTTCATTCCCGGAACCGGCCGGTAGAAGTGCCGGGTCTTTGCGTAACGGTTGGCCAGGATGGCGGCTGTTACGCCTGTAGGGGCCAGGATCGTTCCTGGCGGGCGAACAACGGGACAACGATGTGAGCGAAGTGGATTACCGGCGCAGGCGCAGCGAAGCGACGAAGCGGAACCTCATGCGGGCCGCCGAAAAGCTGATTGCCGCGAAGGGCATCGAGAATGTGACGATTCGCCAGATCGTCGGCGCGGCCGGGCAGAAGAACGAGTCTGCCCTGCAGTACCACTTCAAGAACCGGGAGGGCCTTATCAACGCCCTGCGCAAGGAGCGTACGGCGGAACTTCGAGACAGACGCGCGGCCATGCTCGAGGCCCTGCTCCATGAAAATCCCGAGCCCTCGCTACGGCAGGTTGCCGGTGTCATGGTGCGGCCCGTGTTTGAGCTCGCCAGGAAGAAACTCGAATTTCGCCGCTACGTGCGAGCCTTCGGCCAGGAACTCGCGCTCGCGGAAACCTCAGCGCTTGCAATGGCCCGGAAAGCAGAGGCGGGGGGCGAAGGCGGGGAACAGATCGAAGCGTTGCTGCGGGTCCGCCTGTCTCACCTGGACGAGACCGCCTATCAGCGCCGCATGGATGCTGCGTTGCGGCTGACCGCCGCCGCCATGTCTCACCATGCCCGACAGAAGAGCGCCTTCAGGGGTCTTCAGGCAGATCTTTTCTTCCACAGCCTGCTCGATGCGCTGGTCGGCCTGCTGAATGCGCCCGAATCGGACGAGACCAGGGAAATCAGCCGCGCACTCAGCGGTACTGGACAAAATTCTGCGGTGACCGGCGCGCCAGGTCAACGATAAGCCTCCCTCCATCGACCGGAGCGCTGACGAGCCGGGAACAGGATTCGTGTTGGGCGAATCTTGGGGTTGTACAGCAGGCGCCCGGCAGTCCTAATTCTGTTGGCCGATGGTTGTTGGCTCACCCGTGGTCATGAACTCGGCATAGTCGTCCAGCAGTTCGGGCCGCTCGAAGTGCAGAAAGTGGCCGACGCCGTCGATGAGACGGCACCTGCAGTGAGGAATCAGCCGCTGGGCGACCCCCATGTCTTCCAGATCGATGATGTCGTCGTTGGCCCCATTGATAATGAGTGTCCGCGCCGTGATTTGTGTCAGGTCGACACTGTCCGCCAGACTGCCGGCCGTCAGGATGTTCTTGCAGTGCTCATAGATCGCCTCGGCGTGGACGTCGTTCAGATTCTTGAACTGGGCAACGATCTGGCGTTTGTACGTCTCTCCGATCTGTTGACCGAAAATATCCAATATGAGGTCTGCTCCGCGCGCGTAGTCGCCGTTGTGGTAGAGGTCGAGCGCACGGCGCACGATGATTTCCATGACGGCATTGAGTTTCATTCCGAAGCTACTGAGCACCAAATGCTGTACGGCATCAGGCTTCGCCGCCGCATACGCCGCCGCGACGGCAGTCCCCCAGGAACACCCGGCCAGCGTCAGCTCGCCGCCCGCGTGTGTTTCACCGAGCAATGCGCCCAGCACGTCGAGTTGTTCCTGCACGGTCACGTGCGCGCCGCCAGACTTGATTTCGGATCGGCCGATGCCGGGCATGTCGAAGATGACCACCGTGAAATGACCCGCAAATCGCTTCACCATGGTGCGCCAGATCGCCATGGTCTGAAGCGCGCCGCTCACGCACACCAATGTGTGTGCGTTGTCGCCGTATTTGCGGTACGGGACCTTGAATCGTCCAGAATCCAGAGTGCCTTTGACCGTCTTCACTTTGTCCTTTCTGCCTACCGAAGGGCGATTGCCGCGCGGGCTTCGGCCCGTCGGCGCTTCCATTCAAA
This sequence comes from Candidatus Azophilus sp., assembly GCA_965220425.1. Lineage (GTDB taxonomy): Bacteria > Pseudomonadota > Gammaproteobacteria > Pseudomonadales > Azotimanducaceae > Azophilus. The sequence goes on from OZ244830.1 coordinate 4,987,517, forward strand.
CCAACGATCGGCGGCGATCGAATTGCCGAGCCGATCGATTGGCGAGAGCGCGAGAAGATTGGCCGCACCCTGCACACGGTCGCGTAGCCGCGGGCTCATTGCGCGCAACGACAGGCCCATACCCGCATCTGCATAGTGAAATTCATGCCAATAGCCGCTCGGCATGAATAGGGTGTGGCCGGTTTCCAACACCACCTCGTAGCCGCGCCCCCGTGCGAGGGCGGGGAAGGTGTCGTAATCGGGTTCATCGAGGTTCGTGTAGCTGCGCACCGTGAACGGGTGTCGATAGAGCGCGCGCGATTGCTCCGGGCCAAACAGGCGCACTCGACGCCTTCCCCCAATGGCTGTGTGCAACACGCAGCCCATGTCAATGTCGTAGTGCAGCGGCGTCGTCGCGCCCCGACAGCCGAAAAAGACATGGATGAACCGCTTGGAGAAATGCAAACCGACATCGGGTAGCTGGACATCGCCCAACAACTCCGGTATCTGGCGCCCGATGTTGAATAGAAACATGCGCAGATCCCGGCCCTCGCCCAGGGTGTGCTTGAGAAACTCGGCAAAGGGCATGGTAGCGATGCTGTTCATGTAGTTGGCGCCCGGGTCTCCGAAGGTAGCATCGTAGACGCGCACCGCCTTGTCCCCGAAACGCGCGCTTAACCGCTCGGGGGTCCAATTCCTCAGGGCCGGCCAGCCCGCAGCCAGGTCCGTTATCAACACCGGTGTCTGCAAGGCGATGTGATCCAACAGGCGCTCGCGGCCATCGTGACGTAGCGATATGACGTCGATTTTGCGGGAAAGCAGAGTAGGCGCAGGTGGTACATCGTTCCAGCCGGGTGCGCTGGCAGGCGGTCCTTCCGGGTGCAGCCTCACTGTGGATGAAATCACGCTGGCCTGGCTTGCTATGCGAGAGGTGGCCGTATACTACCGCCGGATTGGATGATTCGATAGCCGCAGCTCCATGGCGAAAAGAGGTATTGTGGCGAGAGATTTTCGCCGCATGCTGGTCTAATGGTGCGCGTTCGAAGTCTGGTGTCTCAATTCGTGGAGATCTCTGCCACCAAGCAATTCCACGGCCCACGCGAGGTGCTGGCGTACCTGTTTCGACGCGCAGTGTTCTGGTTCGGCTTTCACGTTCGCCCGCCGATTCACTGGTTCATCGGGCGTTTCTCCAAGGTGGGCAATCCGCCGGTGTTCGATTTCGACCTGTTTGACTGGGTTCCCCGCCTGGAGGGCCAATGGGAAACTATCCGGCAGGAGGCGCTGGCGGTGCTCAAGCACCCGGAGGACATGCCGCCGCTTCGCGAGGTGTCGCCCGATCACCGACGTATCGCAACCGACGACAAATGGAAAGTGTTTTTTCTGATCGGGTACGGGTACGAGATAGAGGCGAACACGGCGCACTGTCCGGCAACCAGCGCACTGGTCAAGAGCGTTCCGGGGCTGGTCTCGGCCTTCTTTTCCAATCATTGCCCAGGCACCCATCTACCACGTCACTACGGCCCCACCAACGGCATGATCACCTGCCACCTCGGCTTGCAGGTACCCGAGGACCGTCAGAACTGCCGAATCGCCATCGACGACAAGGACTACAACTGGGACGAGGGCAAGTTTCTGATTTTCGACGATACCTACTATCACGAAGTGTGGAACGAGACCAACCAGAACCGGGTAGTGTTGTTGATGCACGTGGAGCGGCCCCTGCGCCAGCCGGGCAAAGCGGTGGCCGACGGCTTTTTGTGGTTGGCGACGAAAAGTCCTTTTATTCAGGCAACGCTCAAGGCTTTGGACGATTGGACGACTCGTCGATAACCGTGCCCCCATCGTCCAGCAAGATCACGCCGCTTTCGCCCCGGCACTCGATGTTCAACTATCCGGCAAGGCCCGCCTGCCGGTGAACGCTTAGCGGGCCAATCTCTTCGGACTGCATCATGCCGAGCATGGCGGCACGGGCCACGCACGCTGCTCGGCCTGCAGATCGCCGGCTTTCCCAACCTGTTCACCGTCACCGGCCCCGGCAGCCCGTCGGTGCTGGTCAACATGCCGACCGCGATCGAGCATCACGTGCAATGGATTCTCGATTGCATCGCGCACATGCGCGGCAACGGCAAGACGCGCATCGAGGCGACCGAGGCTGCACAGGACGCCTGGGGCGACCACGTCGCCGAAATTGCCGAGCACACCCTCTGGAGCAAGTCGAACTCCTGGTACGTGGGCGCCAACATTCCCGGCAAGAAGCGCGTCATCCTGCCTTATACCGGTGGACAACCGTTGTACCGGGAGCGCTGCCAGGCTGTGGTCGATGCCGGGTACGAGGGTTTCGAGTCCAGCGCTTGACCCCGCCCCCCTGCAAACGCAGCCCTCGCCGGCGGCGAGTCGGCGGACGCCGTCAATGCCGAATAGATGGCGCCGAAATACACCTTAACGACCTGTTCGAAAAAGTGGGGCCACCTCATTCTGACGGGCACGAATTGCACGTTTTCCCCAGCTACCGAGCGATAACTGGTGTTAAGGTGGCGTCCCGTAGCGGAGTCGGACCCCTGTTGCCAGGGTCCAAACCGGTCGGACGCAGCCCGAGCCGAGGCATCGCTTCGGCAGGCGAGGACGCCCGGCCATGAATGACCTGGCCGGGGCGCGTTCGGAGCCGCGACATCGCGCCACGGGCGGCGAGTATTGCCACTGATTTTGCGCTCCACCATACTGAACCTCATGGCAAGACCCCACCAGCGAAGCGCTGAACCTGGGACGCGTTCGGTTGATCGCGACTCGTCGATCGATGCGTTGCCCATGGCACTTGCAAGGCGGGCGGATGCCCCCATTTTGTCGACAGTTCGCCGTTTCAATGGGACGCCGCAAACTCAGGCCCAGGCAACCGTTGTTCGAGCGGCATTAACTCCACCGGCAGCCGGAAACACCCGCTTTGGGCCGGCAAGAGAGGGCCGGCGATGAGCATCGAACGGCGTTTCGATGTTTCCCTGATCGCGGAGATGGCGCTCAGGGAAAAGCAGATCCAGCAGAACTACCGCCCCATCATCGGCGTTCACAAGTGGTTTGCCCGCCGTCCAGGAACCTTGTTTCGCGGCCTCATCCTGGCGGAATTCGGGAATGGCCGGCTGGCGGACATATATTTCGAATCGAACGACCTTCCGGGAATCCGGATCGCAGACCCGTTCATGGGCGGGGGGACGCCGCTGATCGAGGCGAACCGGGTCGGATGCGACGTGCAAGGCTTCGATATCAACCCGATGTCGGCCTGGATCGTCCGCGAGGAGATCGAGCACCTCGACATACCGGCCTACCGACGAGCCGCCCGCGCCCTCATCGACAACCTGCGCACGGATATCGATCGGTATTACCGGACATCCTGCCCCCTGTACGGCGACGCCGACGTACCCGTGAAATCCTTCCTCTGGGTCAAGGTGCTCGATTGCGCGGCCTGCGGAGCGCCGTTCGACCTGTTTCCGGGCCACCTTCTCGCCCAGAACACGCGACACCCCAAAAACGTTCTGATATGCCCGGCTTGCGGCGACCTCAACGAGGTCGAGGACCGCAGCCTCCCGGGCGACTGCGGTACCTGTGGAACCCTGCTTCGCCAAGCCGGGCCCGCGCGCCGGGGCCGTTGCGATTGCCCCCGCTGCGGATACGCCAACATCTATCCCGGAGAAGCCCGCCGCCCCCCTGAGCACCGCCTCTTCGCCATCGAATACCACAACCCGAAACGGAAGGCGCGGCACAAGGGCCGTTTCTTCAAGAAGCCGGACGCCGAGGACCTTGAACGCGTGGCGGACACGGCCAAGCGGTGGGCTCGACTTTCCCCGCGCTTCGTGCCCGCCCAGGAGATTTTGCCCGGAGACGAAACCGACCGGTTGCATCGATGGGGCTATGCCCGTTATCGGGACATGTTCAATCCACGCCAACTCCTCGGGCTGGAGTTGAGCTGCCGGCTGATTGCCGAGATCGAAGACAAGCGCATACGCCATGCGCTGGCGACCAACCTCTCCGACCTGCTCCGCTATCAGAACATGCTGTGCCGCTACGACACCATGGCGCTGAAGTCGCTGGACATCTTCTCGGTGCACGGTTTTCCGGTCGGACTGGTGCAGTGCGAGTCCAACCTTCCGGGTATTGTCAACAGAGCCGGCACGAATGTCGGTTCGGGTGGCTGGACCAACATTGTCGACAAGTACACCAAGGCGAAGCGCTATTGCCGGGCGCCGTTCGAGGCGCGGCGCATCGGTTCGCGCAACGTCAGAATTCCCATCGACGGCGAGCGGATCGGGGAGCAGGCCAACGGCAACCGGCGGTCGGTCGCCATCGGTTGCGAAAGCGCCACGGACGTGGAACTTCCCCCGAACAGTCTCGACGCCGTGTTCACGGACCCGCCCTACTTCGGCAACGTTCAATACAGCGAACTGATGGATTTCTGCTATGTCTGGCTGCGCCGGCTTGTCGAAAAAGATGCCAAGGATTTCGAGCGCCTATCCACGCGATCACCGGACGAGTTGACCGGCAATTTCACGCAACGGCGTGGACTGGACCACTTTACGGAGGGACTGTCAGCGGTCTATTCGCGCATGGCCCGCGCCCTGAAGCCCGGCGGACCCCTGGTGTTCACCTATCATCACAACAAGCTGGAGGCATACCATGCCGTCGGAGTAGCGATCCTGGATGCCGGCCTTGTCTGTTCCGCGTCGCTGCCCTGTCCCGCGGAAATGGGCGGCTCGATTCATATCCACGGCACTTCGTCGTCGATCATGGATACGGTGTTCGTGTGCCGGGACTCGGGCGCGGCTCCGCAGCGCTGGCTATTCGAGACACCGAAGCAGCTCACTGAGATCGTAGCCGAGGATTTGGCGCGGCTGGAGACGGCTGGCCGAAAACCCACTCGCGGCGATACGCGCTGCATCGTGTTCGGTCACCTCACCCGCATGGCGGTTTGGACACTCCGCGGGCGTTGGGACCGTTGTCTGCCTGTCAAGGACAAGATCGCGGTTTTTGCCGGCGCGGTTTACGCTTTCGGAAACGCAGATCAACTTGTGGAGCAGGTGGAGGCTAACCGGTCAAAGACGTCGATATCGGAGTCGCCGTACCGGCCGACCGCATCCGCATCCAAAGAGGAGACGCTCGGTGCCGTTTCCTTTTGAAGTCGGCTTCGACGAGGTGCAATCCGATCTGGATGCGTATGTCGATGCCGTGTTCGCGTGTCTCGATTCAGAGTTTCTGGTCATGCCGAAAGGCATGGGGTTCGTTGAGTTCTCGACATTTGAATCCGGATACGAATCGCTGAAACGCGCTACGGGGAATTTCCAGGACGTCACGCCGGAGACTGTCGGGCCGGCCGTCTTCAAGAATCCAATTTCACTGATCGTTCTTCGCTGTATGTTGGGCTTTACGCCGCCGGAATGGGCTTACTACGCCAGCCGGCACACCGGCATCCCGGTCACCCAGAGCGCCGCGCGCACAATCGACCGGAATATTCGCATGCAGCCCCAGGAAGCTCTACCAACAAACGGAGGCGTCACGGAACAGCGCATTCACGCACTGATCGCTTCCGCCTGTAATATCCTGGAAACCGGCGCTCCCGAAAGCTCACGCGATGATCTCCACAGGTTCGACAAAGCCGACACCAGGGCCGGGCTTGCCAGTCTTCGATCATTGGCCGATTTGGGCGCCCCCTATTCCATTTTGCTCTATGAGCGCCTGCTTGGCCGACCGTTTGCAGGCCATAGGGACTCCATCAGCGAACTTGTCGGTAACGTGGTGGAGAACGCAATTGAGGATGTTCTGGTCCGCACAGGCATAAGCTTTCGTAAGACCAAGCGGGCCGAAAGCCTGCCGGGCTTCGACCAGACGCCCGATTTCGTGATCCCCAACGAGTTCAACCCCCAGATTGTTATAGAAGCCAAGCTTACGGAGGACGACGGCACGGCACGCGACAAGGTCACGCGCGTGCAGCATCTTGGTTCGCTCGGCATGGAAGGCCAGCCGCCGGGCCAGCCGAAGTTCGAGGTGGTCGCCTGCATTGCCGGGCGGGGTTTCGGCGAGCGCCGCGGAGACATGAAGAAGCTGCTTATTGCGACCCGAGGCAAGGTATTTACCCTGCAAAATGTAAATCAGCTTGTGGAGCACACCCGTCTGTCGGAGTTCCGGTCCAGATAGGAATTCGGTTCCGATCAAAATCCGAATGGATAGCCTGTCAGCTACGGAGCCAATTTTGCCCGTCTCGAGAACATTTAAGCCACAAACCGCCGGACATATAGTAACCCCATGGTGTTGATCGGCGTCGAAATACGACCCCCTTGGAACATTAAAAATCAACAGGTTAACGCGCCGATCGGCGCCCAACCCGCGCGCCGATTGACAGCGTCCGTCACTACAACCTCGGCGGCGCCGCGATTGGCCTCGATATTGGCAATCACGGCGTCCGGTGTTCCATGCCGGGTGATCGATTCGGCTCAGGCGTCGGCGGGTTGCAATCCGAGGTGCTCGACCATCGGCAGGAAGTCGCGGTCGGAGAACAGTAGCGGCAATCCCTCATCGATACAGAATGAGCCGATGATTACGTCAATAGTCTTGCGTATGGTTACCCCGGACTTGCGTAACCTCCGGTACCGGTTGGCTGCCCGGTCGCTGCGCTCCAGTCCGAGCATGTCGTAAGCCGGCAGCCTGGAAAGGGCGCGCCTGGCCGCCGCGTAGCCGGCTTCCGCGAATACGAATCTCCATTTCCCGCTTCCGCAAAAAACCACACATTTTTCCAGTTTCACCTCTATAGTCTCGTCATGTGGCGTTGTATTCGGTGGATTCAGAAGGGCTGCTCCGTGGGATCATGCTGGATATTGAACTCGCCGCAAAGCGACCATAGCCATGACCTCAGTCGTTTTTGAACACGCCAATGTTTTTGACGGAGCCGCCGTCGAACTCGCGGAAAACCAGCATGTGCTGGTTGAAGGCGGTCGCATAAGGGAGATATCGGACCGACCGATTCGCTCCCAAGCAGCGGAAAAGCTCGATGTTCGCGGGATGACGCTCATGCCCGGCCTCATCGATGCACACGTTCATGTTACCGATTGGGGCAGTTCACCGGCACAACTGCCGCACCAATCAGCCAGCCTTACCACGCTTCACGCGGCCAGGAATCTGAAGCGCATGCTGATGCGCGGCTTCACTTCTGTGCGGGACGCCTGCGGCGCGGACTTCGGAATGGCCGCTGCCCTGGAGCAGGGATTGATTGAGGGGCCTCGATTGTTCTTCGTCGGCAAGGCGCTCAGCCCCACCGGCGGACATGGCGACTTCCGCCTGCCCGGCGACGACAGGCGACGAGACCCCTGCGGATGCGAGGGGCGCGGACTGAGTGTCGTCGTCGACGGCGAAGCGGAGGTGCGCCGCGCGGCCCGTAACGAGCTTCGCAAGGGCGCCCATGCCGTCAAGATCATGGCTTCCGGCGGCGTGGCATCACCGGCCGATCCCATTTCGAACCTGCAGTTTTCCGAGAGCGAGATCAGGGCCGCCGTCGAGGAGGCTTCGTTCCGGGGCGCCTATGTCATGGCGCACGCGTATACGGCAGAGTCAATTTCCCGATGTGTCGAGTTCGGCGTCCGTTCAATCGAGCACGCCAACCTGATCGACCTGGAAGCTGCCCGGGCGACAAAGCTGAACGATGCATACGTAGTCCCCACCCTGGTCACTTATGCGGCAATGAGAGAGCGCGGGTCCGAGATCGGACTACCCGACTACAGCCTGCCAAAGCTCGAAGAGGTGGCCGCCGCCGGATTGCAAAGCCTCGAGTACCTCGAGAGTGCCGGTGTCAAGACCGGTCTTGGGACGGACCTCTTCGGCGCCCTCGAGGACGAGCAGTCCCGGGAACTGCTGATCAGAGCCGAAGTAAACAGCCCCGTCGACGTTCTCCGGTCGGCGCTGTCGGTAAACGCCGAACTGCTTCGCATGTCCGGGGAACTGGGCTGCGTAAAACCCGGCGCCCACGCCGACCTGCTGGTGGTAGGCGGCAATCCCCTGAACGATCTGGGCCTGCTGCAGGAGGAAGGGCGCCATCTTCCCTACATCATGAAGGGCGGACGCCTCGTCAAACGTCCGCCCCGCTAGACGCCATTCTCGGTGGCATCGACTCGCGCTGCGGTCTTATCCATCCTCGTGGTCTCAACGACCACCAATCTCGCCATCCCCATAGCTCCTTCGCTGCTCGGCGCCCTGGTCGACTACCAGGGTTTTTCCAATGAAGCAGCGGGGCGGTTGATCTCTCTCAACTTCTGGGGTGCGACGGTCGCGACGGTGTTCGGCCTGTTCATCGTGCATCCGCTGCGCTGGGACCTGCGAATGACCATGCTCGGATGCCTGCTGCTGGTCACACTGAGCGCCATCCCGTCAATCTGGATGGCAGACAGCATGCCTGCCCTGGGCGCCGCACGGTTCGCGAATGGCGCCGGCGCCGGACTGGGATTCACGGTCGGCGCCATCGCCCTGGTGGGCACGCCGCAGGTAGAGCGGTCGTACGCGATTCTTTACGGGTTGCCGTTCCTGATCAGTGGGGCAGGGCTGGCGGCACTGCCCATCGTATATCGGAACGCCGGTTTAGAAGGAGCATTTCTGGGCATGGCCGCGCTTAACCTGCTCGCGTGCGGGTTGCTGAAATATTTTCCGAGGCACCCGCAATCGCAGCACACGCCCTCACAATCGGCGCCGGATGCACGCGAGGGGTCGTTCCTGTTCCTGCCTGGCCTGCTGCTCACGGCGCTCGGCCTGCACTACGTTTTCAATTCCGGCATCTGGACCTATTTCGAACGCCTCGGTGTCGCTTACGGCCACCCGGCGGAAACTGCCGGCGCCGTACTGGGGCCGAGCATGTCGGCGGCACTCATCGGCATAGTGGCCGCCGCGTTACTGGGGAACCGGCTGGGTTATGTGCCGCCGATTCTGGGGGGCACTCTGCTGATCGCGATCAGCTCGCTGGCGCTTCTGTCATCCGGCGAAATCCTGGTATTCGCCATCGCGACGGCGCTCTTCAACGCGAGTATCACCTTTGTGACGCCGTATTTCATTGCCCTGCTGGCCTGCCTGATCCCCTCGGGAACCGGGGTTGCAGCAGCCAATGTCGCGACGCTGGCCGGATTTTCCACCGGACCCGTGCTTGTTTCCCTGGTGATTTCCGGCAATTCCTTCCGCCTGTCGATCATCCTCACCGCGGCCGGATTTCTGCTGGTGTGTGGTATCGTCCTGGTGTTCTGCAGCGCGGCGCGGGGCAATGCGTTGGCGCAAGAGCGCCTGGCGGGCTTGCGCAGCGTGCCCCCGACAGCCGGCGAAACCTGACCCGGAGTTCGACAGGAGCGAGGGCACGTATGTCTGAGAATACGGATGTCAGCACCGCACTGAAGCCCGAGTTTCTGGTAGTCGTCGACAAGATCTATCGCGAGATGTGCAACCTTCAGCCCGGGATCCGGGTGCTGATCATTGCCGATTCGCGAACTCCGAGACACGTTGTCTCCGTATTCATGGGAATGGCCATGGCAATGGGTGCGACAGTCTCGGTATCCGAAAACCCTACGCCCCCGCCGCCGACATTGCAGCCTGGGTATCAGTGGAACCCGATGGTGACCGCGGCAAGCCGGGAGGCGGATCTCATAGTTGACTTTTCCGTGGGTTACGCGAATTTCATGGCCGAAGCGGTGGAACGCGGCGCGCAGATTCTGAGCCCCGGCGACGGTACCGGCGGCCACCACATTGAAGATACCCTGATCAGAACCATGCTGGCGGCGGACATCCACGCACTGCGCAGGGAAGCCAATGCCATCGCGCGCCGGTTCACCGAGGCGCGGGAATTGCACATGACGTCGGAGGAAGGCACGGACTTCAGCCTCTTCATTGGCGACCTGGCGGGCATCTCATCCGATGAGTTTCTCTGGGACCCCGATACCGGAACCAGAACGGGCACCTGGTCTTCCCTGCCACCCGCCGCGCCAGGGCTGATGATTCCCAAGGGCCGGGGAGACGGCATCATCGCGGTCGATGGATTCCTGCTCTACGAACCGGCCTATGACCATGAGACACCCGCAACGCCCGTGCTGCTGACTCTCGAGAAAGGCAAGTTGATCGATGTGGCGGGCTCGCCCCTGTTCGCGGATCGCCTGCGCAACTGGCTCGCCGAGCAGCCGGACGATTCCGCCGGCTACGGGCCGGTGCATCTCAACCTGGGTCTCAACCCGCGCGCCATGCTGACGCAGCACCAGGAATTCGAAAAGGTGCGCGGTACGGTCTGCTGCGGCATGGGCGATAGCAGCCTGTTGACAAGATTGTGGCCCGGGGCGGGGCTTGAGGCCAATACCTCGCATGTGCATTGGGACATTCTGGTGATGCGGCCGACCTTGACGCTGGACAGCCTGGTGATCTGCGAAAACGGACGGGTCCGGGGTGACTGGAGCGAAGGCGCCGTAATGCTCGCCGAATCGCCTCCCGCACAATCATGACCCGCAAGATCGCCCACGACGTGCACGGCGCGGCGCTGTTCCCCATCCCTTTCCTGATCGACAACTTCGGTGAGAGCGCCAGGGAACTCAATCGCGCGCTCATCGCCGATATCGACCGGGAAAGGCGCGCCAGTACCGAGGGGGCGGAGCGTAGCTTCGTCGCGGCCTGGCAGTCACGGTCCGGCCTGGACCGGAAATACCGCTCGTTCGCCGAATTGCGGCAACAGATCGAACTGGGCGTTCGCACCTATCTCCGGCACATCGACCTGCCGGACGATACGGCAACCCGGTGTTCGGGATTGTGGGCCAACCGCATCGCGGGCAGGGGCGGTCACTCGGGCTACCACATCCATGGTTCGGGGCGCGTGGTGGCCACGGGCGTCTACTACCCCGCCTCCCTGATCGAGAACGGCCGGGCGCCCGAGGAGAATCTGGACGACTTCGACCCCGGGCGGATTTTCAGGGAAACCGGCAAGGGCGGCGAACTGGTCATCCATGACCCGGGCTACGCCATCAAGCGGCAGGTCATCAAGCCGCCGGGCTCGCCCTACTACGAAGGGCTCAAGATGATCGCGCCGCGCCAGTCCCTGTTGGTCGTCTTTCCCCAGTACCTGCCCCATTCCGTCGACCCGCTGCTCGATGACGGCATCGAGCGATACAGCATCTCCTACACCGTGGAACTGGTCTGAGGAATGGGTCACTGAAGCAGGCGGAAATACCCGAAATAGGCGCGCAAAGCGTGGTGTCGGCGGTGCTGAGCGGCAAACGGCAATTGAATCTCCGCCAAGTCTCGGCGTTGTCGAGGCGATTCGGCGTTTCGGCGGATGTCTTCATGGAGACTTGAAGTCCAACCGCACGGGTTGGAACGGGCACGCGTTAATCCTTTCTACACGCAATTCGCACCGCACACAACAAATCGAGATTTCAGAACGGCTTCGGATACACAGACCTGCGTCTAGGCAAAATAATATAAATTATTTACACATGTCGTACTGATCATTAACATCCGTATGCCACGAGCCCAGAAATGCTCGGACGGAGCAAAGGAGTCGAGCCATGCTGCAAAACCTGCGAGTCATAGAGTTCGCGACCATGGTCGCGGCTCCGGCAGCCGCAGGGCTAATGGCTGATTGGGGCGCCGACGTGATCAAGATAGAACCTCACAGCGGCGACCCCATGCGAGGTGGCGGTGGCCTGTTAGGTACCACAAACTTCGATCTGCACAACCGGGGCAAGCGTTCCATCGCTCTGTCCACGAGCTCGCCTGAGACGCGGGAGATTATTCTTTGCTTGGTCGAGCATGCGAACCTGTTCGTTACCAACATGCTGCCGGGGCAGTTGCAGAAGCTCCAGTTGGACTTCGAGCATCTGACTGCGGTGAACCCGCGCCTGGTTTACGGCGAGATATCCAGCTTCGGCCGGCAGGGACGCGACCGAGACCGCCCGGCCACGGATAATCTGGGATTCTGGGCCCGCGGCGGCGGAACCGGCCTGCTCACTCTCAAAGGACAGGACCCATTGCCGATTCGCCAGTCCGTGGGTGATCGCATTACCGGATTGTCCGCATGTGTCGCGATGCTCGCCGCGCTCATGGACGCTCAGCGAACGGGTCGCGGCCGACTTGTGGACACCTCGCTACTGCGTAGCGCTACGTGGACATTCGGTACCGACGTTACCAATCAGTTGACTAAGGGTCGGGTAGGCTCCAGCAAAGGCCGACATGAGCAGATAATGCCCTTGGTCAACTACTTCAAGACCCGAGACGGCCGCTGGCTGCAATTGCATACAACGATTCAGCAACTCGGCCCCCACCTTGACAAGCCTGAGCTGGCGGAAGATCCACGCTGGGCGGACCCGCGAACCGCTAAAGAAAACGCGGCGTCGCTCGTGAGATTGATCGACGGCGTCTTTGCTGAACTGGACTTCGATCAAGCAAGGCAGAAGCTGGAGGCGGGGGGTATCCGCTGGGAACCCGTGCAGTCGATGGCTGACTTGGTGGATGACCCTCAAGCCCATGCTGCCGGCTGCTTCGTCGACGTGCCAGACTCTCAGGATCCGACACGTACGCACCGCCAAGCAGCCAGCCCGCCCACCTTCTACGAGGACGCCAATCCTGTATGCGAGAACCCCGGCAAACCGCCCGCCATAGGCGAGCATACAGCCGACATTCTGTTGGAATTGGGCTACTCAGAAGCCCAAATCACGGAACTCAGAGCCAGCGGCGCAATCCCAAGCTCGCCCTGACCTTCGCGCGAACTAGCAGGGTTACGTCTTCTTGGCCATCAGCAACCTGAAACTGGCCGCCTATTCCGCGCCGGCTCTGCCGATCGCTGCGCTGGCGACCCCGCTTGCCATTTACGCACCACCGTTCTACGCGGGACACATGGGGCTCGGGCTCGCCACCGTGGGCACCATATTCATGGCTGCCCGATTCTGGGACCTGTTCACAGACCCTCTCATGGGCGTAATCTCTGACAGGTTCCCCTCCCGCTGGGGCCGACGTCGCCACTGGATGGTGCTTAGTGTACCCGTCCTCATGGCCGCCGCCGTTCTGGTGATGTTTCCCAACCTGTTTGCAGGGTCAGCGGGCAGCGCCACCTACTTGCTCAGTTCGCTGTTTCTGCTGTACATCGGATTCACGTTGCTGACCATCTCGCAGCTGGCTTGGGGTGCCGAGTTGACGGACGACTACCACGAGCGTTCGCGTGTTCAGGCGTGGCGGGAGTTCTCGCACTTGAGCTCCATGGCTCTCGTGCTGCTGATTCCAGCCGTGCTCGAGCAGACGGGCAACGGGCTGTCCAACACGATGAAGATGAATGCCATGGGGTGGTACGTACTGGTGCTCACGCCTATCGCCATACTGATCGCCGTCGCCTCGGTCGGCGAGCCGCCAGTCCGGCCGTTTCACCGCATCGGCTTCACCAGCAGCCTGAGGGTTCTTGTGCAGAACCCGTACATGCAGCGAATCGTTGTGGCTGACCTGTTCATCCACGTACCAAGCGCCATCCGCGCGTCCATGTTTGTGTTTTACGTGTCCGCCATCATCGGCATGCCGGAGTGGACGGCAATCATCATGCTGTCCTACTTCGTCGCCGGACCGCTCGCGATACCACTCTGGGTGCGAATGTCGCGCCGGGTGAGCAAGCACAAGGCTTGCGCTCTAGGTGTATTCCTCCACGTGGCCGTCACCGTTTCCTACTTGCTTCCAGCTCAGGGTGATGCGTTGCTGTTTGCCGGTCTGTTCTTCGCTTCGGGCATCGTCTATGCCGGCGTGCCTTTCCTGATCCGCTCCATGGTGGCGGATATCGTCGATTACGACCGGCTTCAGACCGGTCAGGATCGGACGGCGCTGTACTTCGCGACGGTGACCACCAGCATGAAAGTGGGCGGAGCGATAGGCATCGGACTAGGTTACCCGCTGCTGGCGCTGGTCGGCTTTAATCCCAGCGGCCCCAACCAACCAGCACAGTTGGAAGGCCTGCGCTATATCTACGCGTTCTTGCCCGCGGTTTCCGAACTGCTCGTGGTTTACCTGTTGTATCGATTTCCTCTGAACGAAACTGTACTGAAGAACGTGCAGGTAAAACTGGCCACACGACCCCTTTGAGTGCTCAATTTGGATCTCGGACTCAAGGACAAGGCTTCGCTAGCCCGCATATTGCACCAAGGGCCGCGATGATCGCGCAGGATTTTGCCCGTGTGCGCGTACTCGCGACCGGAATCATAGCCGTAGCTATGGTGGAGGGAGCATGTGCGCGCACACGGGCAAAAGACCAGCGAGGGCGCGGCCAGCGCGGTTTGTAACGCGACGGAAAGCCGAGAAACGCAATAGAGGTGAGCGAAATCAAAAGACATTCGTCAACTCGACAAGCGGCTTGGTGCAATATGCGGGCTAGCGGTTGGCGGCACAACCGGCAAGATTCAGAAGCGTGGGTTGCTGCATTTCGGCGGCGATCCGTAAACCGGTTTCAACTTCTTCGCTTCCCAAACTGAAATCATATATATTTTTTAGCTATTTGAGCCCGAGGCCAGCAACTTGAGCTTTGTACTTACCCAGGAGCAGCGGCTACTAAAAGACCAGGTACGCAGCCTGCTGGAAGAGCAGGCTGCGCCAGAGACGCTACGTAAGCTCATCAGCGACAACGCGCCGTGGAATCCGACCTTGTGGCGCACTATGGCGGAGTTGGGACTGCAAGGCGCGGCGATCCCCGAAGCGTATGGCGGAGTGGGACTGGGTGTATTGGATCCTGCCTGCGCTGAGCGTCAGCGAGGAACTCGGCCGAGGCGTGGCACCGGTTCCGTTCGCCAGTTCCATTTGCCTGGCCGCAGAAGCCATCAAGCTGGCCGCCAGCGTCGAGCAGAAAGCCCGTTGGTTGCCCCCCTTGGCCACCGGTGAGACGGTAGCCACCTTCGCTTGGTCGGAAGGCAACGGTGCGCCGCTGGGAGGTGCGTTACTGACCCGAGTAGAAGGAAGCACCATTCACGGCGGCAAGTCGCCTGTCCCGGACGCGGCAATCGCCGGAGTCTGCGTGGTTCTTGCCGAGGCCGACGGGGAGCCCGTGTTCGCCATCGCTGCGCTGGACCAGTGCGGAGTCAGCCGCACGCCGCTCAAGAGTTTCGATGAGCTACGGCACCACGCGCGCGTAGATTTCAATGGTGCGAGCGCAGAGGTTCTCGCAGCCGCTCAAGGGCGGGAGATGGTCCGGGAGTTCCTCGACCGCGCCGCCGTTCTGCAGGCCTTCGAGCAACTGGGCGGCACTCGGTCCGCTCTCTACATGGCTCGAGATTACACATTGGAACGCTTCATTTTCGGTCGCCGGCTTGCCTCCTATCAGGCGGTGAAGCACAATCTGGCGAACATCCTTGTGATGGAAGAGTTGGCCCGTTCCAACGCCCTCTATGCGGTTGGTGCAATCGAATCTCAAGGGCCGGACCGCCGCGCCGCCGCCGCCAACGCCCGAATCGGCGCCACCGCAGCCTACGAAAAGGCGGCTCGCGAGAATCTGCAACTGCACGGTGGCATCGGTTTCACATGGGAAGCCAACTGTCACTTTCACTACCGCCGCGCCCGGCTGTTGGCCCTGAATCTCGGGTCTGTAGATGCCTGGACGGACTGGCTGGTCGACGCGCTGGGCAGCGCGGAGAAGGCGGCTTGAGCCGCCACAAGGTGAACACCATGACCGGCCCACACTCAAACGAGGAATATCGAGCCCAGGTCCGGAGCTGGCTGGCAGAGAACGCCACCGAATACAAGGAGCCCCGGGAATTTTCGGACGACGAGTTGGTCCGCCGCAGTAAGGAATGGATCCGTAGGAAGCACGACGCCGGTTACTCAGCTATCGACGAGCCGGCGACAGCCGGCGGGGTCGGAGGCACGTCCCGGCAGGCCGCCATCTTCGCCCAGGAAGAAGCCCGCTATCATACGCCCACCTTCACGGGTGTCAGCATCGGCTTTGCCATGGGAATGACGGCAATCAAACGCCATGGCACACCGGAACAGCACAAACACTTCGGTACCCTCACCCATCGCGGAGACATCACCTGGTGCCAGCTTTTCTCCGAGCCCGCGGCCGGCTCGGACCTGGCCGCCCTGCGCACCCGGGCGGTGCGGGATGGCGCCAACTGGATTGTCAACGGCCAGAAGGTCTGGTCCAGTTGGGCCCACCACGCCGACTGGGGCATCCTGGTAGCCCGTACCGATGCCACCGCGCCCAAGCACAAGGGCCTGACCTTCTTCGTCGTGGAGATGAAATCCCCCGGGGTGGACGTTCGGCCAATCCGCCAGATCACGGGGGACTCAGACTTCAACGAAACCTTTCTCACTGATGTAGTGATTCCCGATGCCAACCGTATCGGCGCCGAAGGCGAGGGTTGGGCCGTGTGCATGAGCGTGCTCGCCACGGAACGCAACCAGACCCGCGGCTCCGGCGGAGATCCTGCACTCCGTCAGGACTCGGTGATTTCCCTGCTGCGCAAAGCGGCAGCCACCCCCAGGGATGGGGGAACCGCGCTCGACAGCCGGGCGGTGCGCGCCAGGCTGGCGAGCTGGTATGTACAGGAGCAGGGCCTGAAGAACTTTGGCCGACGCCTGCGGGCTTCCCTGCAAGCGAATGAGCAGCTCCCACCTACCGTGGCCATGACCAAGCTGGTCTCCGCCACACTGATGCAGGAAACCAATGCGTTTCTGATGGACCTGGACGAATACGAGGGGCTCTTCACCAGCACGGACACGGACCGGGGCAACGTGTTCTATCAATACCTGTGGTCGGCCGCTATGCGCATCGCTGGCGGCGCCGACGAAGTGCTGCGCAACCAGTTGGCAGAGCGCGCTTTGGGTATGCCGGGCGAGATGCGCGCCGACAAGGGCGTGCCTTTCAATGAGTTGCCGCATTAGCGAGCGACCGCTTGGGAGCAATGGAGGGAAACCGTTCGTCGTGTCCGAAGTCAATCGCAAACTGCTGCCCGAGGAACTGCTCGTCTGGATCGAGCAGTCCCTGCAAGGTGAGGTCGTCCGCATCAAGCCCCGGGCCGGGGGCGGCGCGGTGCGCTCCGGGGCGGAAGTCGACATCAAGCTCGACGACGGGGACATTGAGCGGGGTTTCCTAGCCTTCGACGGGGGAAACCGGCGCTTTCCGGGCGTGCGGGAAAAGTATCTTCGGGAAGCCTCGTTGCTTCAAGCACTGGCCGACACCGGCATCCGCGCCCCGCGACTGCTGGCCTCGGACCCGAATTTGCGCGTCCACGTGTTCGCTTTCGCCGAGGGCGAGGATCGGTTTGCGCGATTGACGGATCCGGACGAAGCCATGGCAGTGGCCAAGGATTTCGTCAGCGAACTGGCCAAGCTTCACCGGTTGGACCCGGCCGCCCTCAAACTCGACGGCTTCGGCCCCATCGAGCCGCCGGCCGTCACGGTTCGCCGCCGCATCAAACAGATGAAAGCCGAACATCGAGCCGCCGGTCCCGAAGACCCCCTTATTGCTTACGGCCTGCGTTGGCTCGAGCGCAACGTGCCGGACTACGAGGGCCCCACCGTCCTGGTCCATGGCGATGCCGGCCCGGGCAACTTCCTGTTCCAGGACGGCAAGGTGAACATTGTGTTGGATTGGGAACTGGCCCACTTCGGCGATCCACTGGAGGATTTTGCCTGGATGAGCATCCGCGCCATCATTCAGGAATGGGTGCCTTTCGCCCCGCTGCTCGCTGAGTACCAGCGTCTGTCGAAGATCGCCGTGGACTTGTCGCGAATCCGCTACTACCGCATCTACACTCTACTCGGCATGATTGTGGGCTCGCACCGCCGCTTTAGCCAGGAGCCGGACAAGCTGGCGGACCAGGGAAACATGGGCGGGAGACTCATGTTCACTATGGTGCACCGCCGCGCCTACGTTCAGGGTCTCGCGAACGCTTTGGGCCTGCCGCTTGCCGATGTGGCGCTTCCCGACGCCGCACCCACGGCCACAGAGCCCTACATCGGGTCGGTGCTGAAACAGATCCGCGAGGTCATCGTTGCCCGTACCGACGATCAGGTGATCGCCGAGACTGCCAAGGACATCGCCCGGGTGTTGAAGTACGTGCGGAGCCGGTACCGCCTGGACGACAGGCTCACGCAAGACGAGTTGGACGACTTGCACAACGTACTGGCAACCCGGCACGCAAACCTCGACGCCGCCCGCGCCGAACTGCTGGGCAAGATAGCGACCGATGCCATCGACGACGCCACCATCATCGACGTTCTGTGGCGCCGGGTCTGCCGGGAGACCCGCGTGATGCAGGATTCCATGGGAGCGTTGGCGAGGCGTCTGTTCCCACCGCTCGATCGTGGAGCGACAGGTCATAGGAGCGAACGACCTGATTCAGGAAGTCGTAACCCGCAATAGACCAAATCGCCCGCGAACGCCAATGCCGGATCGTTCGGATCGTTGAGGCCAGCGCGCATCGACTTCCTGAAGCAAATCTTAATACATATATATCATATAGATAAGTCATGATATCCTCGCGATCCTTGGGCGTAACGCTTCGCAGCTCCCTGGTCTGGTAGCACCCTAGCACTAGCGGACAACCATCCAGAGAAAAACCATGCGCGTGATCTGCGACATCGAACTCTGTCAGGGTCACGGTCGTTGCGAGGCCGTGGCGCCAGAAGTTTACAACCTCGACGACAACGGCTACCTGAAGACGGCCGTCATTGCGGTGCCGCCGGGTCTGGAAGATCAGGCGCGCCACGGCGCCGAATGCTGCCCGGAGGAGATCCTGCACGTTGAAGAGGACTGATCTACAGAAACATATATCGTATCTACATGATCTGTTGATTTGCACGCGGATCGATGCGGCCTTGGCCAGTCAACCGGCAAGGGGCGTTTAACGCGCCCCTCCGTAACCCCGGAAGGAGATCCCGAATGAGCAAGCCGTTGCAGGGTGTGTGCGTCGTGGAAGTCGCTGCCTGGACTTTCGTCCCCGTGGCTGGGGCCATGATGGCGGACATGGGCGCGGAAGTGATCAAGGTAGAGCCCCCCACCGGTGATCCCCAGCGCGGACTCATGAATATGCTCAATTCCGAGCGTAGCGGGCCGAACCCGTTCAATGAGATACCCAACCGGGGCAAGCGCAGCATCACCCTGGACCTGCGAACGGATGCCGGGAACGAGGTGCTGATGCGCCTTACAGCCGATGCCGACGTGTTCCTCACCAGCTATCTGCCCGAACTGCGCAAGAAACTGAAGATCGACGTCGAGCACGTGCGCGCCGTGAACCCGACGATCATCTACGCCCGGGGCAGCGGCTGGGGCAACGCAGGCCCCATGCAGAACGTGGGCGGCTACGATCTGGCAGCCGCGTGGGCGACCTCGGGCCTGGCCGACCGCCTGGAGCGGGGTCATCCCGACGGCCCCCCGGCAATGCCGGCTGCGTTCTTTGACCTGCAGGGAGGAAACACTATCGCCGGCGCCATCGGCACTGCGCTGTTCAGACGCGAGCGCACCGGCGAACCCTCGATCGTGGATGTATCGCTGATGAACGTGGGCATGTGGGCGCTGGCCCCCGATATCGTCAGCGCTCCCTACATGCAGAAGTCGTTGACTGCCGACCGCAAGCAACCGGGCAACCCCATCACCAACTGGTACAAGACAAGCGACGGACGCTGGCTGTACCTGGTATGTCTTCAGGCGGACCGCTTCTGGGCGGAGCTTTGCAGGGTGCTGGAACGGCCGGATCTGGTTGACGATCCACGCTTCGCCGAAGGCCAGGCGCGATTTCGGAACCGCAGGGCCTGCGTCGCAGAGCTTGACGCGGTCTTCGCTACCAGAACACTCGATGACTGGATAGCCCGGTTCCAGGGTTTCAGCGGCGTCTGGGCACCCGCCCTGAAGTTCAAGGAACTGCACGAGCATCCTCAGGTAGACGCCAATGGGTATCTGGCCAACCTGACAGGCAATGACGGTCGGGAGTTCCGCCTCGTTTCCACAGCCATGCATTTCGACGAGGAGCCTACCGCACCCGAAAAGCCTGCACCGGATCTGGGGCAGGATACGGAGCTATTACTCCTGGAAAAAGGCTTCGATTGGGAGGAAATCGAGGCGGTTCGCGAGCGTGGCGGTCTGGGTTAGTCCGACTGACCGTTCTCCACAGATCCCCGAACAAGCCTGTACGCCGACATAGTCAGCGCGCACCGCGTACCCGTGACCTTCCGGCCAAGCCGTGCCCAGGTTCGTCAGCGAACTTCGTACTTCCTGTCCTTGTTGGCCATGAGAGCGACACGGTCCACCTGCGCCGTGCCGATGGGATTGCCGATGGTAGTGTAGGACATGCCCATGCCCAAAGCCGCCGACCGGGGCAACTCGAGCGATTCCCAGATCGCCCGCACCGTCCCCTGGGTGGCTGCCGGGGGCTTGGCGGCCACTGCCGCAGCGATCTCGTGAGCGCGCGACCAGAGCCGCTCGCGCTGGACCACTTCCGTGACCAGACCCATGCGCAGCGCGCTGTCGGCGCCAATACGTTCGTCGTTGCCAAGCAACGCCATCCGCAGCACATCGCCGAGCGGCATACGATACGTGGCGCCGATAGGTTCCAGCGCCGCGGTCATCCCGTAGGTTACATGGGGATCGAAAAACGTCGCCTCCTCCGAGCAGACGATGATGTCGGACTCGTTGATCCAATAGAATGCCCCCCCGCAGGCCATACCGTGCACAGCGGTGATTACGGGCTTCCAGAGCTTGTTTGCCCGAGGCCCCAGATACTCGCCCGGATCCACAAGGAACCATGGATTTTTCGGATTCGGCCCGGTTACCCCACGCGTGCCTTCCGGATCGTCCCCGCCCCGCACATCGACCCCGGTCGAGAACGCTTTGCAGTCCATGGAAGCTCGCAGCACAAAAGCGTGAATGTGGTCGTTTACGATGCCCTGCTGCCAGATGTGCTCGAACTCTTCGCACATGCGGCCGGAAAAAGAGTTCATGGCGCGGGGCCGATTGATGGTGATGGTGCCGACGTGATCGCCACTCTCCTCGTAGAGGATGGTCCGATATTCCATACAAGGCTTCCTGATCAAATTGGTGGAATAAATTCAGGAGGTTACCACGGTGCACCGCGTAAAACGCCAACCATTGCGGTTGCCGATACGGGATGCTGTGCAATGGGTTCGCTGCCTAATTTCGACTGTCGTCCGTTACCGGTCCGGCTCGAACAAAGGCACGTAATAGGCGCCCTGCTGCTCGAACAGTACTCGCACCCGCATCCCGATGTGTACCTCGCCGATGTCACAATTGACCAGGTTGGTGGGCAACCGCAGATGCGCCTGTTCATCGAGTTCCACCAGGGCAACAAGATACGGCACGGGTACGGACGGGTCGTAAGGATGGTGGTTGACGGTGAACGTGAACACGCTGCCCTTTCCGCTGACCGCCTCCGGCACCAGGTCACCGTCCGCCGGCGTGACCGTTTCCGGTGGGTGCACCCAGCGCCCGGTCTCCCGGTTGCGCAGGATCAGAAGCTGTCCCCGCCCGCCACCGGTCCAGAACGCGCGGTTGATTTTTGTGATCTCCGGCAGGATACGCGGCACCGCGGCACTATCGTGAGAACCTGGCATCAATGCGTTCCGGCGTTGTGAATGCGGGGACGTGGGAAAATCAATACATTAAACTAATTTAAACGATTTGACGAGCAGCCCACTATGTCCAATTATCCGGAGAAACAATCGATCATATCGGGCATCGGCATTTCTCGCGTCGGCCGCCGATCCGGCATCCCAGGGATCGAACTGACCACGGAAGCCGCTTGCCGGGCAATTGCCGATGCCGGGCTCACGATGGACGACATCGACGGCATCGCAACCATGGGAGATACGCCGCTGGAAAAGACCGAGCGAGCACTAGGCATCACTGCCCGCTATCGGGGGGGAGGCTACGACACCGGAGGGCTCCTATCGCCGGCCATGTCGGCTTTCGTCGCGGTCGGCAACGGTTTGGCACGGCATGTTCTGCTGTACCGCACGGTATTGATGATGGGCGGATCAATCCTGCCCTCGGAGAACGAGCGCAGCAAGGGCAGGCCCCAAGGCCGCCGCAGTGCGCGTGCCGACGACCCCATGGCCGATGCGCCCACGCTGATGGCCTATCATGCCTACGCCGCGCCTAACTGGATCGGCATGCACTGCCAGCGCCACATGCACGTCTACGGCACCACCAAGGAGCAGTTGGGCTGGCTGGCGGTGGAGAGCCGGCGCAAGGCGGCGTTGAATCCCCTGGCCGCTTACAGAGACCCCATGACCATGGACGATTACATGAACGCCCGTCCTGTGTCCTCGCCGCTGGGGCTATACGACTGCGACGTGCCTATCGACGGTGCTATCGCGTTGGTGGTCTCGGCCACGGATTACGCAAAGGACTGCCCCAACCCCCCGGTTCGGGTGGAAGCCATCGGCGGCGCGCCAGGCACCGGTGGCTGGTACCGGCGCCCCGACTACCCGAAGATGGCATCGATCGAAGCCGCCGGGGAGATGTGGCGCCGAACCGATCTAAAGCCCCCGGACGTAGATATCGCGGAGCTTTACGACGGGTTTACCTTCCTCACGTTCGCTTGGCTGGAAGCCTTGGGGCTGTGTGGCGACGGCGAATCGGGCGCCTATGTGGAAGGCGGCGAGCGAATCTCACTCAGCGGTGAATTGCCACTGAATACCTACGGAGGCCAACTCTCCGCCGGGCGCATGCACGGGTACTGGGTATTGTACGAGGCCTGCCTGCAACTACGCGATCAAGCCAGGGAGCACCAGGTAGATGGGCAACCAGAGGTGGCGGTGGTCTCCAATGGCGGCGGCCCCATTGCCGGGTGCATGCTGCTGACCCGCACCTGACGGACTAGCGGATCATGGCCATTGCCATATTCGAAACCGCCATGATGGACGACGGTCAGCGCTTTGCGCAACGCTGAGAGCCTACATCGTTTCAGCCCCAGTTTATGGATTTAACCTCAGTAAAGTCCTCCAGGCCGTGGCGGCCCCACTCGCGGCCGATGCCACTCTGCTTGAAGCCACCGAACGCGCCGCCCTGAGCTATGCCCCGGCCGGGCTCGCCCCAACCGGGGCCTTGTCCCCTGCCGGCACCAGCATCGCCCGCCGGCGGCTGACCCACGCCCGTGGCGGTTATGGACCCGGTACGGATGCGACGGGCCACATTGAAGGCGCGCGCCGTGTTGGCCGCCATCACCCCGCCCGATAGCCCATAGATGGAGTCGTTGGCGATGCGTACCGCTTCGTCGTCTTTTCCGGAGTAGGGAATTACCGTGAGGACCGGCCCGAAAATCTCCTCTTGGGCGATACACATGTCGTTGCTGCCAACCATCACCGTGGGCGGATAGAAAAAGCCCTTCCCCAGATGCTCGGGGATCTTGCCACCGGTGATGAGTTCCGCGCCCTGCTCAAGGCCGGACACCACATAGCCGTGAACACGCTGGCGCTGCTGTTCGCGGATCAGCGGTCCCAGCACGGTTTCCGGATCCCGCGGATCGCCGACCACCACCTGCTCCGCCGCCGCGCGCACCCCGTCCAGGTACGGGTCCATCAACGAATCCGGCATGAGCAGGCGGGTCTGCAATGCGCACCCCTGCCCGCAATGCACCAGCACCGTGCCGAAGCCGATGCCGCGAGCCACGGCTTCCGGGACATCGTCGAGCAGGATCTGCGCGCTCTTGCCGCCGAGTTCCAGCTGAACCCGCTTGATCTGCTCCGCCGCCCGCCCCATGATCCGGCGCCCTGTAGCCGTGGAGCCGGTGAAGGTGATCATGTCTACCATGGCGTTCCCGGTGAGCTCATCACCCACCTCGGCATGGCCTGTGATGACGTTCAGCACTCCCGGAGGCAACTCGGCTTCCTCCGCAGCCTTTGCAATCTCAAAGGCATCCAGCGGCGTCCAGGGGTGGGGCTTCAACACCACCGAGCAGCCCACCGCCATGGCGGGAAACGCCTTCACCATGTTCAGCATAAAGGGAAAATTGAACGGGGTGATGGCAGCGACGACGCCCACCGGCTCGCGCACCAACGCGCTGCCCGCCATGCCTTGGGGACCGCCCGTGGGCGGAGACGCCTCCACCCACTCCAACAGGCTTTGTGCCTGCTCCGCGTTGTAGTGGCCGATGCCGATGGAGCCTCCACATTGAACGGCATCGAGCACAAGACCGGCACACCCCGTTTCCGCCTGAATCAACTCCCGCAGACGATCGTGTCTCGACTGCAGGATGTCAGCCATGCGCTTCAACACGGCACCCCGTTCCGCCGGCTTCATGTACGGCCACGGGCCTTCGTCGAACGCCGCCCGAGCCGCACTGATGGCAGCCCGAGCGTCCGCCAACCCGGCTTCCGGTACCTGGCCGATTTCGGCTTCCGTGGCGGGGTCGATCACCGTGATCTCTGTGGACGCCGTACCCTGGGTCCAGGTACCGTCAATGAAGAGTTTGTAGTTCCAGCTCATGGGTTATTCTCCAAACTGGCTCCTTGATCCGCGGCAGCCCGGTTTGTTTGGAGCCCAGGCTAGGAACGCGTGGCAAAACTTCCGTGTCGTACCGAAACCGACAAGTAATGCAGCCGTCCGGGAGGGATCGTCGATCAAGTGCGGCGTGACTTTTTTCACGGGCAGCTAGTGCTCCGTCAAGCCAAAATCTACGGGTAGGCGCATGGGATTTTTGGTTCCTGGCAAGGCGCGACGACGCCGCATGGCAGGCCCCATGCAAGGAGGAGCAACGCAGTCAGGGGCCAAAAAGACCCGCGAATACCCGTAGATTTTGGCTTGACGGAGCACTAGGTTCGCTTGACCCTGGGATAGCTCGGAGCGATACCGCCCTGGTTCTCCCCCCAACCTTCGGCGCCGTCCCAGTTCCAGTAAAAGAGGCCAGTGCCAGTGCCGTGGTTGCTTACCTGCTCACCTTCGGCGTGCAGGCTGCGCCCAAGGGTGTCCAAGCCATCGTATTCGATGCGCCAGATCCAACCCCTCTCCGGGTCCACCAGGCACTTTCGCTCGCCTTCCACCAGATGCGCCCAGACCCCATCGCGGATCAGATAGCCAGTGTTCGTAAAGTCCCCCCGGTCTTCCTCACCCTGAATCAGCAGGGTATAGACCAGAAACGCATCCTTTTGCCCCGCCGTGCCGAAGATATACCCGATGTTGAACGGCTTGCGGACCGGCCGGGACACATCGGTACGCTCGCTGCCGACAACAGGCAATGCCTTGCGCTGCGGTCGCTTGCCACCGGAGGCATCGTTGGCAGCGGCGGCGACCCGAGGCCGGCGCGGGCTCCAACTGCGGTCGCGAACCGAAAGACAGCCCACAGCAATGCTCTCTCCGTGCAGCAGGATCTCGCCGCTGACATGCATGGCCTGGTCCCAGTGCCGGCCTTTCCAGAACGGGGCGCAACCTGCCGGGTGCGGATTCGGCTCCATGACGCCCTCGAACATCAGTTCCGCCTCGAACCGGCCCGGATCCGAATAGGTCATGCGATACCTCAGCAACGGCTCGACAGCCTTGATCGAGTTGCCGTTGGGCAGCGAGATATCGCGCAGGTCCACCGCTCCGGACGGCATGGCGAGGCAGCAGTCGCGATGCTCGTACAGCGCCGGGGCGTCGCTATCGTCCCAAACCCAGGCACCGCCGTTGCAAATGCCGTTTTCACCTTGGTTGGGCCGGATCTGGTTGTAGAACCAGCCGCCCATTTTTCGCTCCGGGACATTGAACGACGTCCAGAACGTCTCCGTCCACCAAGGATGATCGGCGCCTTCGCAATCGTTGTGGAAGCCGTCGTCTTCCGGGATGACGAACCAGCCCGTTAGCTCATCGGTATTCGGCATGTTGTCTCTCTTCACAGGTGCGCATCGCAGAGCTTGCCCCGCCCGGCATCATGATGCCCCAGGGAACCGAAGATCTGGTTCGTCTGACGTACCTACTCGTTATCGGTAATCGCGACCGCCCGCTCCGGGCACTGGATTTCCGCAAGCTTCACTTTCTCTACCAATTCGCCCGACACGACGTCCAACTTCGGATTCACATGGGCAAAGCCGTCATCGTCGTACTTGAACACTTCCGGACAGACCATGTTGCACATGCCGTGGCCCTGACAACGCTTCGCATCCACCGTCACTCTCATGGTTCTTGCTCTTTGCGCAGCCATAGCGCGCTGGCGCCCTTCATGCCGCCAAACAACTCCGGCGGCTTGTCCGGGTGAAGCCGGTAGTCCGGCAGCTTACGGTGCAGAACTTCCAAGCCGATGCGCAGCTCGCGCCGTGCCAAGTGGATGCCCAAACAGCGATGGGGTCCGTGGCCAAAACCCATGTGCCGGTTGGGCGCCCGGCTGTAGCGCAGTTCGTCAGGGTTGTCGAATTCCGCCGGGTCCCGATTGCACGCCTGCGTGGGGCAGACCACCTGGCTTTCTGCCTCAAAACGCTCGCCATTGAAATCCGTGTCACGGGTTACCCGGCGGGGCACCACCACGATGGCGTGATAGCGCACCAGTTCCTCCACCCCAAGGTTGAGCTTGTCCGGGTCATTCAGCAACTCGATGAACTCCCGGCGTTTGCCAGGGTGCTCCGCCAAGGTTTTCACAATCAAGCCCAACGCGGAGGCTACGGTGTCGAGTCCAGCCATGAAGAACAGAAACAAAGTGTCCAGCAGCTCCTCCTGCGCCAGGGGTCGTTCGTTTTCGTAGCGTGCGGCGAGCAGATAGCTGATCAAGTCGTTTTCGGGTGCCGCCCGTCGCAACTCCAGCAGCGTGCCGAAATACTCGTAGAGGTCCATGGCCACGGACCCGGACACCGGCATGCGCAGATCGGGAGAGATGCTGCCATCGGCCGGCACCTCGAGCCCGAGCTCTCGGGCGCGCGCAGCCGCCAATGCGCGCCCACGCGAGTGTCCGTCATCGGCATGCATGAGAATGTTCTTCCAATCCATGATCCGCTCGTAATCTTCCGGTGGAAAACCGATCAACTCACAAAAGATCACGGTAGGGAACGGGTCCGCGAAATCCGCAACGAAATCGAACTCGTCCTTCTGAATCATCTTGTCCACCAACTGCTCCGCGAACTCGCGAAGTTTGGGCTCCATGGCGGTTATGGCTTCGGGTGTGAACCACTTGTTCATGATCCGCCGGTAGGAGGTGTGCTCCGGCGGGTCGATGGCTTGGGGTATCCAGGGCCGTACCGGGTAATCGCTGGCCTGGCTGGAAAAAACTTCGGTATTGCTCAAGCAGGCGCGAGCCTGGTCGTAGCGAGTGAGCAGCCAGGCGCCGCCCTCACCGGCAGTCATGCCGTAGCCCTTCCCGATCCGCGCGATAGGCAGTTCTTCGCGTAGCAGGCGATAGGTTTCGAACTCGCGCTCGAGAAACTCGGCTGACGACAAATCAAGCGTGGTCGCAGCCCTCTCCGCCTCGTCGCGCCGACTTCCGTCACTCATGACAACTTCCCTCCGATAAACAGGCTCGCGGTCGAATTTTTGCAGGCGAGTCTCAAACCGAAGAAAAATATAACCTAGTTAAACAACTGTAACCAGTGTTACCGAACACCCTGGAAACTCGCGAACTCCCGTCGCCGCACTTCCTGCTGCTTGAACCCCACCGCAAAGGTGTATAGCAGGCAAGCTGCAATGATGATGGGGATGGGCAGAAACAGCACGAACGAATATCTCGGTGCGGCCAGCGCCTGCGGCGCATTGTCGAGCCGCAGTTCGCCGGCGAATAATGGTGCAAGATACAATTTGACTGGGTACCGTAACGCAGCGTCGGGTTTGGCGGGAACGCGAACAAGGCGAGCTGACAGCCAGACAACGGTGTGCCAACAGGAGTGTGCATCGACCGTTTCGCCAATTCAGCGGGAACGCTCGGTTTTCCTGCGCAACCGCTCCGCAACGTCCTTGCCGGCCCGGCGCTGATTGCCGGACTCCAGCGCAAAGAGATAGCGCCGTCGATCAGCCTCTGCTTCGGCCTGCGTCAAGTTGTCCTTCATCAGCGCCAGCAGAGAACCGGGTATGCGAAGCAACCGCTCGGCGATCGAAAGTGTGTAGTCTCGCAGCTCCGCTACAGGCAGCACCTTGTTCACCATACCCCACGCATAGGCTTGGTCAGCCGTGAGCTTATCGTTCAGGTAATACAGCTCACGCGTGCGGGCGGTGCCGATGACCTCAGTCCAGAACAGCGAGCCGCCATAGTCGCCAGACAAGCCATTGACGGAAAAGTTCGAGGCGAACACCGCATCGTCCGAGGCATAGCGCAGATCGCAGGCCGCCGCCAAACTGAGACCCGCACCTACTGCGGGCCCGCCGACCATGGCGATGGTTGGCTTGGGCATGGTATGCAGCAACATCGGCGCATGCAGGTCGAAACGGGTCAGATCGCCTTCCCCGGTGCCAGGCGCGGCGCCCATTGGCCGGTCATCCCCTGGCGCACGCTTGACTCCGCCGTCCTTGATATCGCCGCCCGAACAGAAGCCGCCGTATCCGCCTTCCGACGCGGCGCCGGTCAGTATGACCACCTTGACTCCCGAATGCTCAGCCATCTCCCGCACAGCGACGTCCAGCGCCCCGATGAGCTCGCCGTTCAGGGCGTTGCGGCGACGGGGCCGATTCATGGTGATGATGCCGATGCGGTTCTGGATTTCCGTCAGCATGACCGGGACTTCCCGTGTGAATCCAACGCCGTTCCCCATGGGGCCTCCTCTGTGGCCGAAACCTCGACCCGGTTTCCGAATCAGACGTTCTTTCCAGCGTCGTGCCAGTACTCGTTGCGAATCTGCCGTTTGTAGAGCTTGCCGTTCTCGGCCCTCGGCAGTTGGCCTCGGAAGTCCACAGAGCGCGGGCACTTGAAGTGGGCCATTTCGCCTCGACAGAACTCGATGAGCGTCTCGGCAAGTTCCGGGGTACCCTCGACGCCCTCCGCCGGTTGAACGACGGCCTTCACCTGTTCCCCCCACTCCGCGTCGGGTACGCCAATGACCGCCACGTCCCCTACCGCGGGATGACTAAGCAACACCGCCTCGGCTTCACCAGGAAAGACATTGACCCCACCGGAGATGATCATGTCCTTCTTCCGGTCACGCAGAAAAAGGAACCCGTCCTCGTCCACATACCCCATGTCGCCCAGCGTCAGATAGTCGCCGCGCCAGATCGACTTGGTTCTTGCCGGATCCTTGAAATACTTGGTCCTGGAACCGCCGCGAACAGACCGGAAATAGATTTCTCCAATCTCGCCGGTGAACAGTTCGTTGCCGTCCTCGTCGAGGATTTTCAGATCCACGCCGTGGATAGCCTTGCCGACGGTGCCCGGCTTGCGCAACCAACTCCTCGGCGTGGCGATGGTGGCTGCTCCCTCGGTACCACCGTACGTCTCGAAGATCACGGGGCCCCACCAGTCCATCATCTTACGTTTGATTTCCAGGGGACAGGGGGCGCCCGTGTGGACGATACTCTTCAGGCTCGACGTATCGTATCTGGCACGGATTTCCTCGGGTAAGGCCAGCAGCCGATGGAACATGGTTGGCACCATCTGCGCGCTGGTCACCCGGTACCGCTCGATGAGCTCCAGGCAGGCCTCCGGTGTCCACTTATCCATCAGTACCTGGGTGTAACCCACGTTCAGGGTCGATGAGCTCATCATGGCCGGACCGGCATGGTGCAGCGGTCCGCAGGTAAGACACACACCCTCTCCCGGTTCGTTGCCGAAGCCCCGGGCGGTGATGCTGCCGATCTTTGCGGCATGCATGGCCGGATCGCCGTCCTGCAGCGCCCGCCGCACGCCCTTGGGCAATCCGGTGGTGCCTGATGTGTAAGCCATGCGGGCGCCCGCAACCCGGAGCGGCGACCGTTCCGGCTTTATCTCGAGCAGTTCGGCGAGGTGTCTGAACCCCGGAATCGAGCCCACGGCAAAGCGCATTCCTGGCGCGAGCTTCGACTGTTTTGCCGCTGCCGCAGTCAACTCGGCAAACCGTTCGTGGGCGATGAGCACCGCGGACTCGCTGTCCGCGATCACATGCGCAGCCTCGGCGGGGGCCAGATGACAGTTCACCGGCACGAAGTACAAGCCCGATTGCATGGCGGCAAGTTCGACGAGGAAGAACTCGCGGCAGTTGGGCAACCCAGCGGCAATCGCGTCACCGCGTTCCAGACCCAACGCCAACAAGCCGCAGGACAGACGCTGCACCAGGTCCAGCAACTCGCCGAACGTGGTCTCGCCGCCATCCGGATCTACGATGGCTATCCGCTCTGGGTAGCACTCCGCCAGATGCCAGAAACCTAGCTGATGGTCGTTCTGCCCCATTGGCTCCGTTCCGTGATACGCGACCCAGGGATCGCGCGGCCAAAGGTTGGTTAATCCACTTTAGGACGACAAAGATAAATTATATTACTACGTTGAATTTATAAGTGAAGTCAAGTAGCATCCTGCGGACACGGAGTACCAACCGGGGGATTGCGGTGATGAGCACTAACGCACGACGCTCACGATCCGTGGTGTTCACCACATTCGTCATCTTTGCACTGGGAGAAATCGCGATGGCGACCGCCGCCGAGGGACCCATTGAGGAGATCGTGGTTACCGCGCGGAAGCGGGCGGAGAGCCTGCAGGAGGTACCAGTCGCCGTAACGGCCTTCTCGGAAGAGGATATGAAACGTCAGAACATTCAGGAATTCGTCGACCTCCAGGCGCAGCTTCCCGGCGTGTACATCTCGCAAGTCCAAGCAGACCCATCGATCGCGCGCATCGTCATACGCGGTCAGGCGCAGGCCGACATGCTGCTGACTACCGATGCCCCTGTAGGTGTTTACGTGGACGGCGTAAACCTGCCGAGACAGAACGGTCTGAACGCCAACATGTTCGATATCGAGCGCGTGGAGGTGCTGAAGGGGCCGCAGGGGACACTGTACGGCCGCAATACCACCGGCGGCGCGATCAACGTCATCACCCGCAAAGCGGACTACGAAGGCGTGCACGGTTATCTGCGGGGTACCGCCGGCAACGAAAGCTTCAGGCAGTTTGCCGGTGCCTTGAACATCCCCTTGGCAGAATCCGCCGCCGTCCGTCTCGCCGCACAGAAGACCGACCAGGACGGCTTTGGCAAGTCGAACTTCACCGGTGACGATCTCTACGACCAGGACGAGGTCTTCTTCCGCGGCTCCTTGACGTGGGACCCCACGACCCGACTCAACGTACAGCTCCAGGCAGACTACATGGACCTTGATGAGGGCGGCGCCGCCGAAAAGCTGTTGCAGCCCGGGGGCAGCATCCTCGATCCGGGCAACACCTTGCCGATTACTCCGTCAATTGTCGCCGGCATCGAACTCGGCGCGCTGAATCCAGCAGACATTCCCAGCGCAGCGAATCCCATCCCGGGGCCCACCTTCATACCGGGGTTGGTTGCCGGCTACCAAGCCCTTGCAGGGTACACCCAGGGCAGCCTGCTAGACAGCGATGCCGACGCCGACGTGTTTTCCAAGGCCACGCTTTGGGGGGGCGGCCTGACCATCAGCTACGACCTCAACGACACCGTGGAATTCAAATCCATAACCGGTTATCGGAACTGGAAAACCGAGCGGCTGCTCGATCTGGACGGCACGCCGTTCACCATCCTGCACCCTCTCCTCGCCGTGGATGCCGACATCTTTACGCAGGAGCTCCAGTTGCTGGGCAGCACCGGTAACCTCGACTGGGTGGTCGGGGGCTTTTACAGCAATGAGGAAGGCACCGACGGCAGCCGCACGCTGGCAGTCAGACCGCTCAATCCTACGAGAAATGTTACCGACGGTGATGTCACCAACAAAAGCTGGGCTCTGTTCGCTCAAGGCACTTACGCCTTGACCGAGGCACTGAACTTGACCGCCGGCTTTCGCTGGACGGAGGAGAAGAAGGCGCTGGTAAACATGAACCGCCTGGAACTGGCCGACATCCCAGGTCTCGTAATCGCGTGCCGCGTGCCACCAGCCAATCTTCCCGTCGATGCCTGCGCCACGAAGTCATCGGACAGCTTCGAGGATCCTTCATGGCTGGCCAGCCTGGACTACGCGATCAACGAGCAGGTCATGGGGTACGCCAGCATCTCTCGCAGCTGGCGCGGTGGCGGCCAGAATCTGCGCGCCGACGGTGCCGATGTTGCTGCGGCTCAACCCTTTGGGCCGGAGACGGCGTTGAACTACGAATTGGGTCTGAAAGGGGACTTCTTCGACTCCAGGCTGCGCACCAACGCGGCCGTTTACTTGACCGACTACGAGGATGTCCAGCGCTCCATAATCGTGCCCGGTTCCGCGTCCGGCAGTGTGGTGACCGTGCTGACCAATGCCGCTGAAGCCGAAATCACGGGCTTCGAATTGGAAGCCTGGCTGTATCCCACGGACAACCTGACGATATTTGCCACGGTCGGCTTACTGGACTTCGAGTACAAAGACTTCGAGTCGTTCGCCCAGGACGGCGTCACGATTGTCGACCGTTCGGGGGAAGACGTTGGTGTGCCGGACCTGCAATACAGCCTGTCTGCCCGGTACGATGCGCCTGTCGGCAACAACCATCTGGGCATACAGATCGACTACGCCTGGGTGGACGACATCAACAGCAATCCAACGTCAGCCGTTCCGGACGTGGTCACCCAGGACAGTTACGGCTTACTGAATGCCCGCGCCGATTTCGAACTTGCTCAGTCGGGCCTAATCCTGTCGTTGTGGGGCCGAAATCTGACCGACGAGGCAATCATCGCCGGGACTACCGACTTCACCGGAAATCTCGGACACACCATCGGCCACATCGGCCGGCCACGACAATACGGCCTTACGGTCAGCTGGAACTTGGGTCAGGAGTAGATTCCACAGCCAGAGCCGACGCCGGCCGGCGCGGCACCGGCCCCCGAGCGCGCCGAGTCGGCTCATCGCTATCGGTGCGCACTAGTGCTCCGTCAAGCCAAAATCTACGGGTATTCGCGGGTCTTTTTGGCCCCTGACTGCGTTGCTCCTCCTTGCATGGGGCCTGCCATGCGGCGTCGTCGCGCCTTGCCAGAAACCAAAAATCCCATGCGCCTACCCGTAGATTTTGGCTTGACGGAGCACTAGATTCCTTGACCGGGCGTAATGTTTACAATTGCGTCAAGTTTTTCGGAATTAAAAGCGAAATCATAAGGTTGCAACGCATGCCCTGTCGGTCTGAGGCGAAGCCTCGCTAGGTCGTGATCGCATGGCCGAGCCTTGCTGCCGGTGCGGACAACCATTCGCACCCGCTGACAGTCGGTAGTGGATGTGACACACATCAACGGCGACAACGAACCCAACACCCGGTTCGCGCCTGAAGACGACCATTCCGACCAAGAAACCAAGGACCGGTCCAATGCGGCCTACACCCGGGGTCAGGGATCCTTGATGCTCAAATGCGGGTATGCCCGCTCGGCGCTACGCACCGACATATACCTGGAACACAGGATCAGCACCAACCCGCACGGATTCGGCATGATCGGCAGCACGGATGCCCACACATCCATGGCCACTGCGGAGTGGACGAACTACAGGGAAATTCATCATCGACCTGCGGTACCAGGATCACCGGGGCCATGTGACTGATGTAGCCGCTAACACTCGGAAGGCCGACAACCAGAGTGGCGGCAACCGGCACCGGGGGGGCAGTGGCTAAGCCGGTGTCTGGGCGCGGGCGAACACGCGGGCACCTTGCCCGTGCCGCTGAACTATAGTCTACTTAGTTAAATCATATAGATACTCAATGGAGGGTTCACCATGGGCTTGGAGGCGTTCCAATACCACGGCAAACGGGCTCTTGTGGTCGGCGGTGCCACTGGAATGGGCGCAGCCGTGGCACAGCTCAGCGCCGAACTCGGAGCGGAAATAGTGGTAATGGACGTGGCCGAAGTCAGTTACCCGGCCAACCAATCATTGCAGATCGATCTCCGCGACCGAGCTGGTGTGGACGCCGCCATCGATGCCCTTTCGGCGCCGGTGGACGTAGTGTTCTGCTGCGCCGGCGTGGCAGACGGCACACCCGGCATCATGCTCATCAATTTCACTGCCCAGCGCTATCTGATCGAGACCTTGTTGGCAAGGCAACTCCTCGCCAGCGGTGGTTCCGTGGTCATGATCTCCTCGTTGGCCGCGCTGCCCTGGCAGCAGAACATCGCCAACGTGCTGGACTTTCTGAACACCCCGGACTGGGACAGCGCCGCCGCTTGGGTAGAAGCCAACGAGGGCACCGACAGCTACAGCTTCAGCAAGCAGGCGGTGAACGGTTACGTCGCCCGACAGGCGTTTCTCCTGCTACAGCGGGGTATCCGCATCAACGCAGTGCTTCCCGGGCCTACCGACACGCCCTTGGCTCGAGCCAACGCAGACATCTGGCTGGCCTTCGGCCAGGACTATCGGGACGCTGCCAAGGTGAAAACGCTGGTGCCGGAAGAGACTGCCCACGCTATGGCGTTTCTCGGCAGCGACGCAGCCAGTGGCATCAACGGCGTGACTCTGCTGGTGGATCAAGGGCAGATCGGGGCCGGCCTGACCGGATCTTTCGAAGCGCCCGTGATCAAGGCTTTGCTCGGCGTCGCCTGATACGCTGGCACTTCATTCCGAGATTCGAGGTACGCTGCCAACTGTCCATCGGGCGAACTGGCCGCGAGATATCTTCAAAGCACGCCTGAGCAGCGGGGCTTCGATCAGCACCTCCCGTTCCAGCTCGTCGGAGCCCCGAACTTTCATGGTTTTGAGAGACATGCCCCCACCAGGCAGCGGGCTTTAGCAGGTCGCCTTGCCTTCGGACCAACTGGCGCCGCCCGAATATCACCTGCAGCTATTCAGGACAGTACCTCGACGACGGATTTCGCACCCAGCGTCTTTACCAGAATTTTCACCACACGGGCTAGATACCGTTTGATGTGCGCCTCGGCGCCATCCGCATCACCCGCCTCAATCAAGCTCAACAGCTTGCGTTCCGAACGCAGACCCTCGCGCGCCAGATCAACAACATACTGTGTGCCGGTCACGTTGATCAGATAGGCGTCCATGATCTGATG
Source organism: Candidatus Azophilus sp. (assembly GCA_965220425.1). Classification (GTDB taxonomy): domain Bacteria; phylum Pseudomonadota; class Gammaproteobacteria; order Pseudomonadales; family Azotimanducaceae; genus Azophilus. The sequence continues at coordinate 5,022,494 of OZ244830.1, forward strand.
GGTCACGTGGGCGATCAGCGTCAGGGTTTCGTTGCCTGACCCCTCGATGACCTTGAGATGAAACGCGGCGGCGTGGTGGGAAAATGCTTTGGGGTCCTCGACTGAAGCTTCCCCTTCGTCGAGCATCTGCCTCAGCTCTGCGATCACCTTGGCCGGCCGCCGTTTGGCCAGCATCCTGGCAGCGGCGGGTTCAATTACCTGCCGCGCTGCGTAGATGTCGGCGACTGGAGTGTCGCGTGACTGCAGGTACAGACCCGCATAGCGGGCGACTACGTCCACATCAGGCAGATGCACGCGTGCCCCGCCCCGGGAACCCCGGGAAACGCTTATCAGACACTCGGTTTCGAGGATGCGGAAAGCCTCGCGCATGGTAGGCCGGGAAACACCAAACTCATCGATGAGGGAAGACTCCGGCGGCAGATTGTCACCCTCTTTCAGATCACCGCGGATGATGCGGCGCCGCAGTTCGGTAGCCACAAGCTCCGCGGTCTTCGGCACCCGCACATGGGAAACACCAGCTTTCCCGCTCATGGCCCTGCCGATCATGGGTTTGGTTCCGTACACCCCTTAATCAGCGTAACTATATCAGAATGGGTTGAATAATTTAGATGTTATTGCCGGCCCAGATACAAAGAGTCGTCAACTCCAAATTAACAGGGTGGCGCTAGTTGAACAGCAGGTTGGCTCGCTCTCACGACAATGGATACCCGAAACCAAACCCGTGATCACCGCCGCTGTCAAACAAGATGCGCCGACCTGTATTAAGTTAACCTAGTTAGATATTTATTGACGGATCGACCATCCCGCGTATGCTGGTGAACTCGGCGAGTATTGTGGGCAAGGCGGTGCTGCATGGCCAACCGGTTACCTGGAGGACCATCGTGAAGATCGAGGACCTGATCATTATCAGCGTAGACGACCACATAATCGAGCCATCGGGCATGTTCGACCGGCACGTGCCTGCATCGCTGAAGGAAAAGGCGCCCAAACTGCACACCCTGGAAGACGGCTCCAACGTCTGGGTGTTCGAAGGCCGCAGGGTCATCAACGTTGGCTTGAACGCCGTGGTGGGCCGACCGCGTAGCGAGTACGGTATGGAACCCACAGCCTACGGGCAACTACGGAAAGGCACCTACGACGTACATGCCCGCATCGAGGACATGAACGCCAACGGCCTGCTGGCGTCTTTGAACTTCGGCACGTTCGTCAACTTTGACGGCAGCTTCTTCCTGGAGTCTCAGGACAAACAGCTCGCCTTAGCCATGTTGAAAGCCTACAACGACTGGCACATCGACGAGTGGTGCGCCAGCTATCCCGGCCGCTTCATCCCGATGGCCATCTTGCCTTTTTGGGACGTTACCGAAACCGTGAAGGAAATCGAGCGGGTGGTGGCCAAAGGCTGTCATGCCGTAGCCTTTTCCGACAATCCTAGCGTGAAGGGGCTGCCCAGCATCCACAACGAAAGCTGGGAACCGCTGTGGCAGGTCTGCAACCAAAACCGGGTCGTGATCAACTGCCATATCGGCACAGGCTACGCACCGCCGCACCCGTCCATGGAGTCGCCTATCGACGCCTGGATCACCGGCATGCCGATCTCCATCGCCAACAGCGCCTCGGACTGGATCCAATTGCAGGCCCTGCACCGCTATCCCGACCTGAAGATCGCGCTGTCCGAAGGCGGTATCGGATGGATTCCCTATTTCCTTGAACGGGCGGACTTCACCTACGAGCACCACCACGAGTGGACTCATACGGATTTCCGGGGTAAGAAGCCGAGCGATTTGTTTCGCGAGCATTTCATCGCCTGCTTCATTGATGACAGGTTCGGAGTGGCCAATCGGCACCACGTTGGCATCGACACCATCTGCCACGAGTGTGACTACCCCCATTCCGACACCGTCTGGCCGGAAACCCCGGAGTGCCTGATGAAATCGTTCGAATCCGCAAACGTTCCGGATGGAGAGATAGACAAGATTACTCACCTGAACGCAATGCGGACCTACAGCTTCGACCCGTTCGACGCCCTTGGGCGAGAAAACTGCACTGTTGGCGCCCTGCGCGCCCAAGCACAACACGTCGATACGGTGCCCCTTAGTCAGGGTGGCGCCAGCCCGGTCGCCGTCGGTGAAACTCGAATCGTCACGTCCGGAGACGTGGTCAAGCTGTTCGCGACCGGCCGGGGTGAAGACGCGGCCTAATACGCCATTTGGAAGGCAACAATCCCAACATGAGAGGAGAGACGCGCATGGCCGAGAGGCAATCCGCAACCGTCAATGAAGCCTTCAAGGTCGACGAGAAGCTGGAAAAAGAATTCGAAGAGGCGCTCAAGTACGAGCTGAAGGACGACGACATAGAGCGGGCAAAGCTGCTCGTCGGCGTCAATGTCGCCAGCAGATCCCGCGAGCACTTCTCAAAGGCCACCCCGGATGCCATTCGCAACTGGGCTCGGGGGATGGGCGACGACAATCCGCTCTACACCGAGGAAGACTACGGTCCCACCACCCGTTGGGGCTCGCAGATCGGCCACGGCACCATGGTCGGCCATATCAAGACACCCATGTACGGCGACCCTATGCCGGAGGACATCAAGAAAGCCACCAGGAAGCTGTTCCGCGGCGTCCACGTTTTTGTTTCCGGCGGAACCTGGGATTGGTATCGGCCGATCTATCCGGACGATCGCATCTACTCCTACAGTGGCGAAGAATCCCTCGAGGCGAAAAAATCCGAGTTTGCCGAAAAGTCAGTCATCCGTGTTCGGCGTAACGTGAACCTGAATCAACGAGGCGAGGTAGTGGGCATCTATCGGGTGCTACGGGTCGAGACCGAGCGGAAGAAATCGCGGGCCAAAGGCAAATATGCCGACATCAAGCCAGCGTGCTATACGGACGAAGACTACGCGCGCATCGATGCCATCTATGCGGCGGAACAGCCCCGAGGCGCCGATCCTCGCTACTGGGATGATGTGAACGTGGACGACGAGCTTAAACCCATGGTAAAGGGTCCGCTCACAGTCACCGAAATCATCGCCGTGCACGCCGGTGGCTACGGCTTCGTACCCTATGGTCTCAAGTCCTCTCGACTCGGCTACAAGAACCGCAAACGAATAGCACCCTTTTACATCAAGAACGGGATGGGCGTGTGGGATGTGGCCCAGCGTCTGCACTGGGACAACGAGTGGTCCAAAGCCATCGGCAATCCCCTGGCTTACGACTACGGCGTGATGCGACAGTGCTGGCTGTACCACATGGTGTCGGACTGGGCGGGGGACGACGCGTTTATCGAGCGGCTGGAAGACTCCATCCGCAAGTTTAACTACCAGGGCGACACCCAATTCCTCACCGGCAAAGTTGTTGCCAAGCGGGAGGAGAACGGCCGCTTGCTCGCTGACCTGGAGCTGCACATGCACAACCAGCGCGACGTGGAAACCGCCTACGGTACGGCCACGGTGTCTCTGCCTTCGCGCAAGGTTGGCCCAGCACTGTTGCCCTTGGTACCGGTGGCCATCTGGCGCGAGGCGACCAGGATGTTCGCCCGCCACAATGAACTGCAGGCGGAGCGCATTCGAAGGAACTGAGGTAGTCGACCACAATTGGAGGCTACAACCACTCACACAGGCGGATCGAGAGGATTGCTTTATTGATTCAGAAATCTTTTGGCTTTTCAACGTAGACACGACGCTGGTCGGGTGGTCCTCAACGATTGGACGTAGGCGCGCCAACGAACCGAGGCGAACGTCAAATCGGCGCCCAACCGGCCTTTCCCGCAAGGGCTCCAAGCTGCAATGTAAAGCGCCGGTTTGATCTGATAGTCATGCCATGCAGTGTGTAAACCCGGTAGATGTGGGTTCGGTGGAGGCCGAGGGCGATGCCGGACATGCGCTCGTAGGTGTTGGGCCGGTGCGGAAACGGTACTCAAGCCTGAATCATCGCGCCCGAATGCTCATGCGGGGGAAATCCTCATGCGAGTCTCCGTAGCGACAGAACTCCCAAGCGAGGACGGCCATGACCTTGTTGTGGGCCAACAGACATGGCCCGGCCTGACTTGGCCATGCGCGATGACTGTAGGTCGGTCGTAGAGTGGCCCGTTTCGAAGGAGTGATCGCCGTCCGCAATCGATGAAGAGGTCGGCGGGTCCCACTGCCATATGCCATATGCCCAGCCGGTATGAGCTCGATTTCGATGCCGACGCGCTCGGCGGGCGGACGATTCTTTCCGAAGCCCTAACACTCGAGCGAGGCCGCATCCATGACATCGAGCTTGGTACGGTCGGAGACAAATTCCGTCGCAATGCGTAAGGCCGCATACTGACCCGCGTTGTGAGCGAGGCGATCTTCGCCGTCAACAAATTCAAAAACGTAGGCGCCAAGGTCGGGGAGCGGAGGCGAGCATGCGGCGAGTCCGCATTTGTCGGCCAAGCTGCTTGTAGGATTAAGACCTCCCTGACGTGCTTGCTGCGCCTATTGCCAACGACCCGATTGCCGTTCTCGTAGGCGAGCTAGCAAAGTACCAATCCCCCTCCTTCGGCAACGTCCACCTCAGCGTTGCAACGAACCGCGCCGCCGACGGCCCGAGGCCTTACGCACACGATTTTTCCGCCGAGCGACAGTTCGATCCAGTTCAAGATGTCAGCCAATTGTGATGTTCGGCCAAACGGTCTCAACGGTGCTCAATCCCGCACTTGTCGGATAATGACCAAATGGCTGTCTTATTACATTTATATAACTTGACTTACTAATATAGATAAATGTAAGTTGACTCGCTGAAGTACTCTCGCGTTTGTCCATTGGAGTTGAAAATGAAAATTACTGGTGTGCCCGGTGTTATGTGCGCCGCCTTTCTGGCTCTATCCTTGGTCCTTTCTCCCGCAATCGCCCACCCGGACGAAGACCCGGAAGACCTTTGGTCAGATGTCGTCCTCACAAAGATCAAAGACCGCCAATATCAGGAAACCGTGAATGATCCGTTCTCGAATGAGAATCAGGCTGATGGTGGTGAAGAGACAAAACCCACACCGACGAGCTGTATAAGACACCCTATCGCCTGTGTCATTGACCTATATGAGAAAAAGGGTCTGTTTGAATCCACAATTGGTGGCTACAAGCGTTCGGACAGTGCGGTGGACGGCTTTTTGAACAAGAATGCCGTATTCACAGACGCAAACGGTTTTGTCACGCTCTCGACGTTGATCTATTTGATGAACGCCAATCAGCACTTGGGCGAGGACATTTCCGATATGCTAACGCCCGCAGTCAATGCGGTTGCGAATTTCCACGATCAAAACTACCCAGATGCCAATCTCCTCGGATTTTGGGAACAGAAATTCGTCAACGATTTCTGGGTCACTTGGTCCAACAACAGTACACGGGTTGCCGCGGATCTAAACGCCGTTGAAAAAGTGCTTCGAGATGCCTGTGAGTTAATTTTTTCGGTCAAAGAATGTGATTCCGACTTCCCAATCAATCCGTATGGCGGTGCGGCCATGTATATTCCGTCCGATTCGGACGACACAAGCGAGAATCTATCTGTAGGAGCCATTCTATCCGAACGTCAAACCGACCCCGTTTACACGACCGCTTATCAGGCTTGGCGCGCTAGCAATTCACCCTCTAAAGTCAAGGCCGCCTTGGAAAAAATTATGAATTACGCCTATGACGCCGATGGTGAAAGCGTGGCGCATAACTTGATCAGTCCTCGTACGTATTACTTTTTGAGTGAGTTCTATGAAGGCGGGGCGGCGCGCAACACAAGAATCCCGTCCACTTGGTTGCTCGACGACGAGCAAGTGTTTAACAACCACTACAGGGGTCGCGGCGAGTGGTCGACGCCGCACCTGTCGGCGAACAATGTCAATGATATCGACCCGATTTTGCTGGCCCATTTCATTAGCGCCGTAGCTAGGTTAGATAGATCCGGACTACTCGCCGAGGCTATTGCGGGCGATGAAACTTTTGCCAATGATCTCGGAACGATCGTATACAACGCGACTTCCTACGTCGTTCATCTGATTTCCCGTAACGCGCCTTATCTGCGTCCAGACATCCTGGCGCCATACTACGCCTATCCCGAACAGGCATACGAATCTCTGGCCAACGTTGTCGCGGAAACGGATAGCTACACGCCGCATCTACCCCGACTTGCAGATGCTGCGACACTTGCCCGCAATACGATGGAGTCATTCGGTACCGTTCAGCTCGTGGCTAACTCCGTAGAGTACGATCCAACTGGGGACGACCCGCAATTCTATTGGGAGGGGATACTTCGGAATCGCGAAATAGACGGGGCCGAAGTCGTACGCGACCGCGCTTTTGCCACCGCAGCCGCGGTGTCCGCGCTACTCGACACTTGGACGGAGTCGACACCTGACGGGGGTTTGCGCTGGCGCACGGACGCCGACGTATTCGTCACTGATACACTCGTTCCGAAAGCAATTGACTTCATCAAAAAGGCTGCACTAGACCCACTGCGGCCCTTGACAACCATTGCGTTTGTTGGGCTGACGAGTGAGGAATCGAGCGAGATTTACCGCTATCCAGCGAATCACTACGCGTACCTCGATGGAGAGAAAATCGATACTAAGGACTGCGTAGTAAATCTTTGTGAGACCGCTGTGTACGGAGTACTCGGGTTCATTCCACGTCAACAATACGAAGAACTGCTTGCGAAAGGCCCGTTTGATTTCGGACCGACGCCTACGACGGCTTCGGATTGGGGAACGAGAAGCGGGCTAGTAGTTATTTGGCGCTCTGAAGCCCAAGCGTATGCGTTGGCGCTAAAGGTTGTAGCGCAATTCGAGGCAATCGAAGACGACGCCTCATAGTTAATCTTCTTTCCAACGTAGTCGAGGTTTTGGGCTGCCTAGAAGATATTTGGAGATTGATCGGCGAGGCTGAGTCGTAGGCATTGCCTCCCCGAATCACGCTGCTCAAGCCTGTGAGTGCCCCGTATAGGGTGCCTGCAATTACATAGCAGCAGGGCCAAAAACTGGAAGGCGTAGGCATAAACGGAAATGACACGCAGCCTTGGCGACCCGCCCTTTTTGATATACAAATCACGCGTAAACGCGTGAATAAAGTGAGCCAGGATAACGATGTTGCCTACCACTAAAATTCTTGTGGTCACCTGTGGATTGACTGCCTGCCGCCCATCGATCACGGTGAAGAGCAGAACAAAAAAACTCGCCCGCATATTGCACCAAGGGCCGCGATGATCGCCGAGGATTTTCGCTGTATGCGCGTGCTCGCGAGCGGAAATATAGCCCCGCCTATGGTGGAGCGAGCATGTGCGCGCATACGGGAAAAAGACCGGAGAGGGCGCGGCCAGCGCAGTTTGTATCCGCAACAACTTCTGCAGATTTGGAAGCAATCGAGAAAAAACAAACAACATTCGAGAACCCAAGAAGCGGCTCGGTGCAATATGCGAGCTAGCAGACTGTCGGACTTGGGTATTTTCCGGGTCAATCATGGCGCGTATACGGCTTCCGTGCGGCCGTTTGCTTAGGGCCTCAAGTCGACGAGTTGGAAATGGGGATGACGGTCAGTTGGCGTCACTGGGCTCCGGAGCCCGTCAGACGGCTTCCATTCACCCCGGCCTTGCGAAGCTCGCGCGCGGGAAAGGCGATACGGTCGCACTCGTTGTGCCGCAACATCAACAGGCCCGTGATGTGCGTGGTCTTAGGCAGGAACGGCGCCATCGCCATGAGCGTGGGTGCAGCATCCGGCATGTCCTGCATGCCCACGTGGCTGATCGCCCGCAATTTCCATTCAACCTTGCTCGCCAAACAATCCGGATTCTCGGTCCACGCCGCCACCGTCTGCGAAGCCAACCAACGCGATGAGCTCGAAAAGCTCTGTCGCTACATCACCCGACCCGCCATTGCCAACGAGCGCCTCTCGACCAACGAGCACGGGCAAGTCCTTTACAAGTTCAAGCAGCCCTTTCGCGACGGCGCGACGCACGTCCTTCGCGACCCGCTCGACTTCATTGTCCGCCTGGCGGCCTTGGTTCCTCGCCCAAGATTCAACCTCACCCGGTTCCATGGCGTGTTCGCCCCGTACTGCTGACCCATTCCGTCGACCCACTGCTCGAAGACGGTATCGAGCGATACAGCATCTCCTACACCGTGGAACTGGTTTGAGGATTCGGTCCCGGCAAGGTGAGCACGATCGACAATCGTGCGGCCTATTGCACAGAACCACTTGACGCCTTGGCGTCGGACTTTAGAAACGCGAAGCTGGTTCGGAAAATAAACACCATGCACACAAGCATTATGCTGAAAATCATAATGCGGGCGCGCCGTGACTCTTCATCCTTGCATCCTTGCACAACGCGTCGCGCAATATCGGCGCCACCCTCAATGCGATTCTTGCCGCGATCAGGCAAGCCCAATCCGCGGGTTTTTCCTCGAGCCACAGGGCGAGACCGTCTGGATCGGAAATTGGAAGCACGGATATCTTCACTTGGCGTCCGGCGAACCTTGTAGCTGCGTCTGCCTCAAGTCGCCATTGCCGGCCCGCGCTCACGCGTTGCATCGACATGGACCGTGACCCGCAGACCGTCGTCGAGCGCCGCCAGCATCTTTATCAGCCGATCCAGCGTGAACCGCCCGAGATTTGCGTTACGAATACGCGAGAAGTCCGCCGCGGCGAAGCGGGTCAGCGCGGCGGCCTTTCGGACCGAAAGCCCGCGGTTGTCCAGCACGGTGATGATCTGGGCGGCGAGGATCGCCTTGGCCTGTTTCAGGTCCGAATCGGGTTCGCCGAGATCGCGAAACACATTGCCGCTTCCCTCGACCAGTTCAAAGTCGCATTCGGTCATCCAGTAATCCGAGTAACAAAACAGTGCTATCGCTCGGATAATAGCGGTGTCTGGAAGCAGGAGCCAAACGTGGGCGCCGCGAATCCTGGAAACCTGCCCCGCATTGCGGTCGTATCCGATGACCTGCCACCTCGCCCGAGCCGCGGTCTCGGGCACCTGCCGGGACCGGGTGGCCACTGGTTCCGGGGAAACAGCCGGGAATTCCTGCCGAATCCCGGCCGCTTCATTCGCAACATGCGCAAGCGCTACGGCGACTGTTTCACGGTCGGGGTATTGCGCAACCGGCGCCAGGTGGTCCTGACGGGCCCGCGCGCCAACCGGCTCGTGCTGCTCGATCCGGACACCAATTTTTCCTCCCGGTGGGGCTGGGAGGTGGTGCAGGCTTATTTTCCCGGCATGGTCCTGCTTCGCGACTTCGCCGATCACCGCCAGCACCGGCGTATCATGAATCCCCTGTTCAAGCCCGCCGCGCTCCGGCAATACCTCCACCAGATGGAGTCCATCATCAAGCAGTCCGTGAACCGGTGGAGCGGCCCCGTCGATATCTGCCAGGCGCAAAAGCAGTTGACGCTCGATGTGGCGACCTGCGTGTTCTGCGGTTTCCAGCCTGGCCTGGGGCCCGTGGCGCTTTACCGCGACCTGTCCACGATCCTCGACAATGTACTGGCCTTGCCGGGCATCCGGCGTTGGCGGGGCTTGCGCGCGCGGGATCGCCTGCGCAAGGCGCTGCATGCGGAGATCGGGCAGCGGCGTACCGGCGGCGGCACAGACCTCTTCACGCGACTTGCCAATGAGGTCGACGAGCTTGGCAGGACACTTTCCGATCACGATGTCGTGGACCACATGTTGGGAATTCTGTTTGCGGCGCATGACACGACTGCCTCCGCCCTCACGACGATATGCATGAAACTGGCGGAAGACTCCGCATGGCAGCAGCGCCTGCGCGAGGAGTGTCGGGCGCTGCGGGATGACACAGGAGGAGACGACCTCGACTACGAAGCGCTGGACCGGCTACAGCTCACGGATGCCTTCTTCAAGGAAACGCTTCGACAGTACAGCCCATTGCAGATCGTACCCCGCCGCTCCGTCCGTGAGTTCCATTTCAAAGGACACCGCATCCCCGCCAACACATCGATCCTGCTGTTTCCCCAGGCGACCCACTTCGATGCCGAGTTCTTCCCCGAACCCGAGCGCTTCGAACCGGAGCGTTTTTTGAAGGCACCAGCACCGGACCCATTCGCGTTCATTCCGTTCGGTAAGGGCAGCCACACGTGTCTAGCCCGCATATTGCACCAAGCCGCTTGTCGAGTTGACGAATGTCTTTTGATTTCGCTCACCTTTATTACACTTTTCGGCTTTATGTGGCGTTACAAACCGCGCTGGCCGCGCCCTCGCTGGTCTTTTGCCCGCGTGCGCGCACATGCTCGCTCCACCATAGGCGGGGCTATGCTTTAAGCTCGCGAGCACGCGCACGCGGGCAAAATCCTGCGCGATCATCGCGGCCCTTGGTGCAATATGCGGGCTAGGCAGGCATTTCGCTGCAATGGAAGTCAAGGCCGTACTGTACCGGCTACTGCTTGCTCGGGAAATTCGCTTCGCGGACCGGTGTGAAGATGTACTCGACTACATTCCGATCGTGCGCCCGTCCAAACCCGTTCGGTTGCATTTCAAGTCTCTATGAAGACAGCCGCCCTCTGCCGAACTCGGACGATACGTCGCCGCTTCCGCGGGCTTCCGTACCGCTGAGAGCAACCCGCAACCGCGCAAATGAGCGCGACCGTGGTGAGTATCGCACGGCCATTGTGGATGAAGCCCAGGACATGTCGCTGGTTGGCATGCAACTGGTGCGAGCCCTGATTGCGGGTAATCCCGGAAACGACGTGCCGCCGGATGGACTGCTGATCCTGGATGATGCCGCACAGCGCATCTATGCCGGCGGGTTTCGCTTGCGCTGGGCAGGAATTCAGGTAACAGGCCGATCGGAGATTCTGCGAACCAACTACCGAAACACCAAACCGGTCGTGGAAGCGGCAAAAGCGGTGCGTGGCGACACGCTGCCCGTGCGGGAAGACAACGACAACGGCGCCGCGGCGCCTTCCCGATACGAACAGGAAGAAGGTCCCGCACCGGCTTTCCCGCGGATAGGAAAACACGGGGAAGTACGTGCGATTGCCGGCAAGATCGCTGAACTGGTCCGTGAACACGGTTTCGCCCACGAGACGATCGGTGTGCTGACGCGGGGCAATAACGACTCCAACAACATCAAGAAATGGCTTGAGCAACGATGGAATATCGCCTGTGTACCCTTACGCGACATGCGCGGTGACGGGCCTTTGGGCAACGGAGTTCGGGTAGGAACATTCGATCGCAGCGCGCCAACTCGACCTCGACCGTCTGTACGTGGACATGACCCGTGCAAAGGAAAGGCTTTATCTCATTGCGGATGAGGCGCCGTGCCAGGAAATCGAAAGAGCACGAGAACTACTGGATTGGCAACGATTGGGGTGAGAGCAACAGGAGACAAAACCCAACTCTTGTTACTCTTGGTAACTACACGGCGAATCGTGAATGTCTGCCGGTCGATGGCGTCAGCGAGCGTTACAGCATCTCCCGTACCGTGGAACTGGTATGAGGAATCAGTCCCTGAAAAAGGCGGGCCAGGGAACCAGGCCCTGATCGGCGGGCGTCTTGCCGCCCCAGAGGTAGGGCGCCTTGCGGCGTCTCCCGGTAAACGGCCGGGCGGCGCCCGCGGTTCTCACCGGCAACTCAACCGCGAAGGAATTGCAGGCCACCTGTTCGATGCCGTCGCTTACGTTGTTGTCGACGTACTTGACCTGCGAGATGAAAACCACGTATTCCGTCCCGGGCTGCATGATGCCGGCCGGCGCCTCGACCGATGTCTTCGTATAGTCCAGGAAACCGCTTGCCAGGTTAGGCGCGCCGCCGGTGAAAACGATGCCGCCGCCGGCATCGCTGATCAACACGAAGATCAGGTCGTCCCAGATGGTGCCGGGATGCGAGGCGCCGATGGTGAACGGCGGCCAGCCGATAACCAGCGGCAGATCCACCCTTACATCCTCATAGTCCGTAATCGCCACGCCCTGCTGCGCAAGCGTAATCGGCCCGGCATCGGGAATCTGATTCACCCCTTGCGGTCCGCCGATGCGGATCGGCGCCAGGCGGCGCCTGCCCGCAGGTCCGCTGATTTCCCACACATAGGCATTGTCCGGCGGATGTGCCCGGTCCAGGGCCGCCAGGTCATCGTGCGACTTGGATTTTCGCGTGTAGAAGGAGCCGTTGGAAAAGGCGCGGGGGTCATCCGCGGTATAGGTCGCCAACGGCGTTTTTCCGCCTTCGACGAACAGCATGGCTTCGACGTTGTCCAACTGCCAGGACTCCTCGTAACAGACCTCGGACAGGAAATGGAAGTCCGTGACGGCCAAGCTGTTGTCGGCGTTCTGTTGGTAGGTGACGTACTTCTCCACCCAGGTGAGATCCACATCCCGATCCCGATTGCCCTCCATTTTTCACTCCTCGCCTTTTCAAAAAATCCGTGATCCCAATCTTTACCGAGGCCGACAGATGCCGGAAGCACCTGCCGGGACCGCACGATGGTTCCCCCTCCGCACGGTTCCCCCTCAGGACCGCCGTCAGGATTGGCGCGCGATAGCCGTTGAAAAGCGCAGCCATGTCGACTCAACTCACCGGCACTCCGGCCTGGGCCAGCTTGCCGATCAGCGGCCCAAGGTGCCGTTCGAACGCCCGCCAGCGTCCTACGGACGAATCGTAGAGCTGCTGCCGGACCTGGCTTGCGCTACCGGTCGTGGACGGCTGCACGTTCAGATGGAAGTCGAGGCAGGCGTCTTCCCATGCGAGACCCAAATAGTCAAGCAGCTCCGCTGTCACGCCCCGCTGATCGCGCACAAGGTCTTCGTAGCGGATGTCGTGCATCCACCCTTCGGGTAGTACCGACCGCCAATGCGCCATCAGCCGATGGTATTCGATGTAGTACGTCGCCAATTCGTCCAGTTCGTAGGAGAACGGATAGGCATTCTTGAACAGGTACTTGTACATCGCGAGGCACGTATCCACCGGGTGGCGTTCGACGTGGACCACCCTGGCATTCGGCAACGCCAGGTGGATCAGTCCCAGGTACAGGCTGTTCAGCGGCAGTTTGTCGATGAATCGGGCGGCGCCCGGCACCCGCTCCCTGGCGGCGGTGAGATAGTTCGCGCCCAGGGCCTTCATATCGACCTGGAGCGATGCAGCGGGCAGATCCAGCCGGTCCGGTTGCCGGCCATCGTTTTTCCCCACCAGCTTCAGCAGTTCGATGGCGAAGTCGTTCAGTTCGCCGGCGGTGCGCACCTGGCTGTGCGACGAGACGATGCGCTCCACCAGCGTCGAACCGGTGCGGGGCAGTCCGACAACGAAGATCGGCGCGGCGGAAGGGTCGCCCCCGCCATGCGCACGCCGGATCGCCTCTCCGGTCAACGCATTCTCGATGGCGCCGAATATCCTGACATCGTCCACCACGTCATATTTGGTGTTGCGGCGGCGTAGCGTGGCGCCCTGCGCCAGGTAGCGGAACGCTTCGTCGTAGCGCTCCAGATCTTCGAGTTCCTTGGCCAGGGCATACGAGACCTGTACCGCGCCGCGCCAGTCCTTGACGCCACGGCCGAGCAGCCCCTCAAGTTCCTCGACATGGTTGTTTTTCCGGCTCTGCCGGCGCAATGACGAGCGCAGATTGAGCATCTCGTAGTCATGGGGATCGGTCGCCACGGCCCGGTCGCAGGCGGTTTCAGCCTCGTCGAGCCTACCGAGGAAGCGCAAGACCGTCGCCATCCCCCGCTGCAGTTCGTTCCGGTCGGGCTGGATGGCCTCTGCCTCCCGGTACATGCCGAGAGCGCCTTGGTGATCGTCGCAGCGGACCAGCACCGAGGCCAGCATCAGGAACTCGTCCGCGTCCGTTACGCCCCGCTTCAATGCCGATGCGACAGACGCCTTCGCGTCCGGAACGAGTCCCGTCAGCACCGCGCAGCGCGCCCGCTGGACGTGGCGCCGGGAGTTCCCCTTGTCGAGGCCGACGGCGCGATCGATTTCATCCAGGGCCAGATCCAGCTTTCCCTGGCGCAGGGAGATTTCGCTCGCCAGCGCCCAGACCGCCGCGGACGCGGCGTGGTTGCCCTTGAGCCTTTGCACGACGGTCGCCGCCTGTGGCAGCCGTCCCTGCCGGAGCAACTCCGAGGCGTTGTTCAGTTCAGCATTGAGCGAGCCATGCGTGCATGTGGCCGGCATCGCTCACCCGCCGCCCGCCGCCGATGTCGACACCGATGCCGATGCAGTTGCAGATCCAGCTCCCGTGGCCGATGCCGATGCCAACGACAAAGCCGATGCCGATGCCAGGTTCGAACCGGCCGGACGCCGTCGCCGGTGGCGAACGAGTTCCGTCGCCAGGGAGATCGTGCATTGCACGGATTCAATGACCGGTACCGGCAGGCGATCGCGCAGATGCTCGATGACGCGCAGGCTGCCGTAACCGACGATCACATCCGCGCCATCCTCGGCAACGGCCAGTTTACCCTGTTCGAGCATGCGTGCCGGGAGGTCATCCTCATCGGCGGCGAAATCCAGGCTGGTCCCCTTGACCGTTCGAATCGAAGCCAGCTTTTGCGACAGTCCATATTGCGCAATGCACGCGAGGAGTGTCGGATGGGGGTTGCACCCAGCGGCCTCCCTGTTGGGCAGCAGGAAGGAGATTCGTTGCCCGAGCAGCGAGCCCATGTGCATAACGGCCTGGCAGTCGCCGACGACGACCAGCCGCCGGGCCCGGTCTCTCATCGCGAGGATGCCCGGGTCGAGCAGGCAGCCGGTGGTGAAGGCATCGAAGCCGTCGCGCTCCGCCCGCAGGGCGGCGGCAATGTTGTACGGCGCAACCAGGTCGCAGTCCTCTCCCGTCATGATCGAGACAAGGGGCGCACCCGGCAGATCCCGCATCGTTACCTCGACATCGGGTGCTGCGACCGCATCGATCAGTTCGCGGGTCGCCGTACCCCAGGACCGCAGACCGTCCCGCACCGCGATCATTGCGCAGATTCGGATAGCCGGTTCCGTCATTGGCGGTAGTCCGTCTGTCGGGCGCCGCCATTGCACTTGGCGGCGCGGCGGCAACGCGACCTGCGGCCGTTCGCGTCCTGGCGCGCTACTCGTAAGACCACCTGAGCCGCAGCCCCGCGGTACGCGGTTTGATGACGCCCCAGCCCCCATCCTTCGCGCCGAATGACTCCGGCGACGACACGATCGTGGTCGCGCGCTCATTGCTCAGGTTCTCGCCGAAGAACGCAATGCCGAAATTCTCCCAGGCCCAGGTGACGGAGGCATTCCAGACCGTGAAATCATCCAGCGGTACGAAGTTGTCCGTCGCCATCAGCGGCTGATCCCGGAAGGAGCTGTTGCTCTTGTCCCGATAGGCCAGGTCCGCATGGAACAGCAGGCTCGAGTCCCCCAACGGATACTCATACTGAATGCTCGCAAACAACTGGTGATCGGCCGCTCCGGGAAGGGCGGTGCCCGACTCCACCGTGGTTTCCGGCACCCCGGTCTGCTGTTCGAAGGCCTCGCTGGTCTCCGCATCGATATAGCTGTAACTGAAACTGAAGCTCGCCCGATCGCTCAGGTTCCCGTTCAGTTCCAGTTCCACCCCCTTCGATTCGGCGGCGCCGATGTTGTCGACATAGGCGATCCCGAACAAGGAGAACAGGGTAGTCTGGAAGTCCTGCCAGTCTACGTAGAATGCCGTTGCGGTGTAGCTGACCCTGGAATTCCAGGTGCCCTTGATGCCGACTTCGAAATTGTCGGCATCGTCCGAGTCGAAGCGCAGGATGGCCGAATTGTCGTTGCCGAACGGGTCGATCTCCGGTAACTGATTGGCCCCACCGGAACGGAATCCCTGGGAATAGGTGAAAAACGCCAGCGTGTTTTCGTTGATCGCATACGAGGTATTGAACTTGAAAACCGCATCGTCGGCATCGTTCTCGGTGGGGACCAGTCCGCCGAGCAGGAAGTCGTTGGTGGCGCTGCCGTAGTAGAACCACTCGATGGTCCTGGAGGCGAACGGCAGCGGTATGCCGGACTCCCCGTCCAGTTCCTGGCTGAACACCCGGGCGCCGACGGTCACCTGCCAGGCATCGGTGATGTGCCAGCTCAGCTCGCCGAACCCCGCAAGATCGGTGAACTCCTGGTAGGTGCCCCCGGTCGCCAGCAGATCGGTGAAATTGAGCGGCGGATTCAGCCCGAAATAGGCATTCGTGTAATCGTTGATGCCCGGCATCGGCTGATGCAGGTCGAAATCGAGATCGTTCTTCAGGTAGAACCCCCCCACTACCCACTCCAGCGGCCCATCGCCCTGGGAAACCAGCCGGATCTCCTGGGTAAAGGTGTCGTTGGACTGCCACCGCGAGATCGGCGAGATGATCCGCGGAAAGCCGAAGTAATACTGCGGGATGTTGGTGCGCAGGAACCCGGAGGACTCCGATACGCCGAACACGTCAACCTCGGAGTACCCCGTGGCCGAGGTCAGGCGGGCAAAACCGAGGTCGACCTCGACATCGGCGCTGATCAGGTTGAGCTTGTTGTCCTGGGGGTCCGTGAAGTACTTGTAGGTCTTGTAGTCGCCGCCGGTTCCGTATTCCGGGTTGTCCTCGTAGCGGCTGTCGGCGCTCGACTCCTGGTAGTGGTAGCCGAGGTTGATTTCCACCCGGTCGTTCGGCGCAAAACGGAGACTCGCCCGGGCGAACGTCACTTCCGCATCGTTGACATCGTCCTCGGGATCCGCGATTGCCGGCAGGCTGCCCAGGATGTCGTCGGGATTCTCCAGAATCACCGCACCGGGATTGCGCGGTGCGCCCGTCTGCCGGGTGAGATACACGGCATCGATAAAGCCGGGAATGCGCTCGTAGCCGGCGCTGACCCGGAAAGCGGCGGTATCCCCCATGGGCGCGTTCAGGGTGACGTGCCCTTCGTAGCCGAGATTGTCGGCTTCATGGGTAAAGGAACTCTCTATGTTCGCATCCAGGCTGAATGCCTCGAAGTCCGGTTTCCTCGGGATATAGCGAACCGTGCCGCCCACGGAACCGGATCCGTACAGGGTGCCCTGTGGCCCGCGCAGTACTTCCACCCGCTCGAGGTCCACCAGTTTCAACGGAAAGAAAACCGGCGTTTCGCCGACATAGGTGGACACGGTTGCCTGGCCGATTCGGGGGTTGTCGTCCTCGTTGCCCAGGGTGCTGGCGTTCAACCCGCGAATGCTCAGGTTGTTGCGGTTACCGGATGTGCGGGGGCCCTCATCGTAGACGCTCAAGCCCGGGATCATGCGTATCAGGGCGGAGGTGTCGCTCACGCCAAGCGCCGTGAGTTGATCCCCGGTCACCGCCGTGATGTTGTAGGGGACATCGAGCACCGATTCGCCGCGGCGGCTGGCGGTGACGACGATCTCCTCGAGAATCGACTCGCCGCTCGTCGCCGGCGCCTCCTGCGCCTGGGCGGCCATGGACTGAACGGCAACGGCAACGGCTACGCTGATGGGTTTGCGCATGGGCATCTTTGTCCCTCTCCCCCCCCCCCATGGTCAGGGTATGAACCTGTGTCACAATAGTCGCAGATCGGACATTGCCGAACAACCGCGCACAGGCAGTCCGGACAGAGCGGCATTTCCTGTCCCTCGCACCGTAGCCATGGGGTCGGAGTAACGTGCCGGAGCGAACAGCCATGGGGTCGACCCCGGTGCCTCGTTAGTCATCGGTCTGACGCATCGCCCCGTCGGGACTGGTTTCCGATGCTGCAACGGTTGGCGGACGCAGGCCACCAGTCCATTCCAAAGGGCGAATCAAAGGAACGGAGAAACAGGAGGAGGGAAAGCGATGGCGGCGATATCACCGGACGTATCCTCGCGGCTCAAGCCGGAAACGATCGAGGTAGCCCACAAGATCTACGTGGAACTCTGCAATCTGCAGCCGGGCAACAAGGTGCTGATCGTCAGCGATGCCCGCACGCCGGACTACGTGGTGGCGGTGTTTCAGGGGGTCGCCCAGGCCCTGGGCGCCGAGGCCATCCGGGTCGAGTGCAAGCTGCCCAAGGGCGGGGCGACTTACCAGCCCGGTTCCCATTGGCCGTCCATGCTGGCCGCCGCTTCCACCGAGGCGGATCTCATCATCGACATGGCGGTGGGCTACGCGGAATTCATCGTCGATGCGATCAACAACGGTACCCGGGTGCTCTCCCCCGGCGACGGCATCGGCGGCCCGTTCATGGACGATGTGCTGATCCGCACCATGCTGCATACCGACATCCACGCGGTCCGGCGGCACGCCGACCGCATCGCCGAACGATTCACGGAAGCCGAGCACTGCACGGTGCTGACCGGCGGCGACGAGTTCAACCTCGACCTGCGCGGGCTCGACGGCGCGGCCGGGTGCGGTTTTCTTTGGGACCCGGACAAGGGGGACTGGAAGTCGCCCTGGTCGTTCCTGCCCCCTGCACAGCCCGGCGTGCTCGTGCCCATGGGCCGGGGCGACGGCGCCATCAACGTCGACGGCACCCTGCTCTACCACCCGGATTATCACGAGAAGCCGGACACCCCGGTGCGCCTGACCTTCGAGCGCGGCCGGCTGATCGAGATCGACGGCGACCCGGTGCTCGCCTCGCGCCTCGAGTCCTGGCTGGAGCGGCTCGGCGACGACGGCGCCTACAACGGCCCGGTGCACTTCAATATCGGCAATAACCCGAACGCGCTGCTCACCCAGAGCCAGGAATGGGAACGGGTCTACGGATCGATTACCTGCGGCATGGGCGATTTGAGCATGCTGAGCAAGATCGACGGGGAAGGATTCGATTTCCCGCTGAGCAAGTCCTCGGTGCACTGGGATTGGACGGTGCTGCAGCCGAAGATTCTGCTCGACAACGAAGTATTCACCGACAAGGGCCGGATATTCTGCGATGGCTGAACTCGACCGCGCTGTTGGTGGCAGGATATTCCGCGATGGCTGAACGTGGCCTCGCCTTCAGGGGCTGGCAGTCGCGTGAGGCGCTGGCGAACCACGCTCCGCGCCCGTTCCAGCCGTGGGTGGCGGCCACTCCGGGGACAAGGCCGCAAACGTCGATGAGCCGTCCGGCCCCTTCGGCCCGAAGGCGCAGCGCGGCCACACCGGGAACAAGACCGTGAACGACACGCGAACATTCAGCCTGTTCATGGGATACGGGACAGGATTCACCTTCCCTTACTACACCAGGGTCGCCCGGGAAGCGGAGCGACTCGGTTTCAACACGATCTGGACCCAGGACAACGTCACGGGGCACGCCCCCATCCCCAGGGATATCGAGATCCTCGACACCTGGAGCTTTCTGCCCGCCATCGCCGCCGCAACGCAGAAGATCCGCATCGGGTCCATGGCAACGCCCGCGGTCCGGCGGTTCGCCCCGCTGCTCGCCAAGACCGTCGCCTCGGTGGACGTGATCTCCAACGGCCGGGTTAACGTGGGCCTCGGCGCCGGGGACGACTGGCATCAATACGAGATGATCGGGCAGCGCTTTCCGGAGACTATCGAAGAACGGCGCCGCATTCTGCTCGAGACCATCGAAGCGATGAAATGCCTGTGGACGGAGGAGCTCGCCAACTACCGGGGCGAGCACTTCCAACTCACAGACGCCATCCTGAGCCCGAAGCCCGTACAGCAGCCCAACCCGCCCATCTATATCGCCTGCAACACCAGCAGGCGGCTCATGCCGCGCCTGGCCGCCCGCCACGGAGACGCCATTGCCGTCATGTGGGGGCACGAGGAGACCGTGCACAACCTGGTGAATGCCTTCCGGGAAGAATGGCAGACCGCGGGGCGGAATCCGGACGACTACCGGGCGCTACGCTCCGCCTACATCGTTTTCTGCAACGACGGGGACACGCTCCGGGCCAGGGAAAATGTCCGCGAAATCACGGCGTTTCCCATCGACACCGACAATCAGACCGCCAGCCAGGCCATGGTTCCGGAGGGCGCCGACCCGGACCTCATGGTGTTTGGCCCGCCCGAGGCCGTGGCCGACGCGATCCGGGACAAGGTATTCGGCATGGGATTCAATGAAGTGATGTGTTCCTTCGTCGCCTGCGACGATGTCGATGTCGACACGGACGGCCTGCCCGGTTGGCCCGGCCGCTGGCTCGGCGGCATGCGGCTGTTCGCCGAGCGGGTCATGCCGCTCCTTCGCCAAGTCGACTATCCTTGATGCGCGAACCGTGGGAATGATCGTGGCTGCAAACCGGGCCGGGCGGGGGACCGCAATGGACGTCAATCGCTTTCCCGTCTACGGCAGCGCCGCCTTGCTCTTCGCCCTCGCCGTCATGCCGGGCGCCGTCTCGCCGGGGATCGTCGGCGCCGCCGCCGACTCGATGCAGTTGCCGGAGTCGCGGCTGGGCCTGATGATGGCGCTCTATTTCGCCGGGTTCGGCGTGCTCGGCGCGAGCGCCTACCTGTGGATCCGCAAGGTCAACTGGCGTGCCGTTTCCGCGGCCGGCATTGTGATCATGGGCGCCTCATTCGTAGCCCTCGGGCTCACCGAGAACTACACGGCATTGCTCGGCTTGATGTTCGCCAACGGTTGCGGCGCCGCGCTGTTCGGATCGCCGTCGATCACGGTGCTGGGGGACATGGACCGCGCCGAAAGAGGGTTCAGCACCATGATCGTCTTCTCGGTCGTGGGCGCGGCCATGCTGCTGGCGGCGTTTCCATACGCGAGCGCCTGGTGGGGAGGCTTTCCGGGCGTGGTCCACCTGATGGCGGGCACGACCCTGGCCTGCCTGCTGCTGCTTCCCTGGATTCCCGTCAACAACGCGGTCAAGCCTGCCGCGCCGCAACAGCGGCCGGGCGCGCTCGAGCGCCTGGCCGGTCAGGCGGGCGCTGCCGGGCGCGGCCTGGTCAGCCAGCCAATGCTGGCGCACGCGGTCATGGTGCTGTTCTGCCTGGGGTTCGGCGGCGTGTGGGCCTTTTTCGAGCGCGTCGCGCACTACGCGGAGCTCTCCGAACTGGCGACCGCCAACGCCCTGGCCATCGGCACGCTGTTCGGCGCGATCGGGGGGCCGATCGCCGCCTTCCTGCGCCGGCGTATTCCCATGTACTACGGCTATACCATCACGATTCTATGCATCGTGGCGACGCTGGCGATTCTCGACCTCGTCACCCTCAACAACCTCATCTACCTGGTGCTGGCCTGTTCGTTTCAATTCTGGATAAACGCCGGTTTCTGCCTGATCATGGCGCTCACCGCCGAGGTCGACAAGGTGGGCCGCTTCGTCGCCATGATCCCGGCAAGCGAATCCCTCGGGTCATTCATCGGGCCGATCGCAACCGGATTCGCCCTGGAATATTCCGGCGTGACGGCCATGGTGACGATCACGGTCGCCGCCTTTGTGGTGGGCGCCGCGATATTCGCCTTCGTGGACCGCAAGGACCTTGCGGCGGTGCGGGTCGCGCCGGCGGGCGCTGCATGAGCCTCATGTCCAGCGGCGCCCGCACCCTGACGGAAGACGAGGCGATCGAACTGATCGCCTATCTGCTCTCATCCGCCCAGGGTCTGCTCAGGGAGCCCGAGTCGTATGCGGTACTGCGCATGGCCACCGCGGCGGACCGCTTAGCCGCGCTGTGGGCGCCCCGGGCGACCGGCGACCTGGGGCGGTTTCTCGATGATCTCGTGCAACGGATGCCCGTCGCCGCGGCCACCACCCAGGGAGGCGATGTCGCCTCGTTCGAGCGTTACCTCGGCGAGAAGATCGGTGAACTGGCGCGCATCGTCAAACAACGGCAGGAGTCGAAGGATGGCCCTTGACACCCTGGCGGCGATCCGTACCCGCCGCGTCGCGATATACTACGATCAGGAGCGGCCCGTGCCCGAAGAACTGCTGCGCACCGTGCTCGAGGCCGCCCGCTGGGCGCCGACCGGCGGCAACGAACGTGTACACCGGTTCGTATGCGTCACGGACCGGGAGCAAATCCGGAACATTCGACTGTTCTTCCCGGGCATGGTCGCCGGCCTGCCCGCAGCCCTGATCTTCGTCTGCATCGACTGGGACCGGGCCGGCTACAACTGCCTCATCAAGTCCTACAACGAGGTCTTCTACGATATCGGTGGCTATACACAGAACATGCTGCTGGCTGCCCACGCCCTGGGACTCGCGGCAGGGCCAATGAGTTCCTTCGCCCCCGAGGCAATCAGAGAGCTGTTGAACCTGCCGGACAGCATCGACCCGCGCATGTGCGTGGGCCTCGGGTATCCCGCCGCGCCGCCGGCCAACATGCCCCGCTGGCCGAAGCGGAAACTCAAAGTTGACGACCTGGTGCAATGGGGGCCCTATCCCGACGAATAGCCGTGTCCGGCACAACACGCTGAAACGCGAAACTCATTGCACCGAGCCGGAATCCGAACCATGAACGTAACCAACTCCACCATTACCCTGGGCATCGAGGAGGAGTTCTTCCTCATCGACCCGGTGTCCGGAGACCTGCTGAACGATCCCGACCCACGGATTTTCGAGGCCGGCGCCGCGAGCGCCGGACCGCACGAAGTCGTGCACGAGTTTCTCCGTTCCCAGATCGAGACGAATACCGAGGTGTGCGACTCCATAGCCAAGCTGCGCGAGGCGCTCAAGGCCACGCGGCGGCTGGTGATCGAGGCGGCACGCGGCTACGGCGCCGAGGTCATGGCGGCCTCAACCCATCCGTTCGCCGCCTGGGAATCCCAGTTGCCGACCGCCTGGCAGCGCTACGAAGACTTTGCCGTCACCTTCCAGGAGACGGTGCGGCGGCTGGTGGTGAACGGCATGCACGTGCACGCCGGGTTCGGCGATGCGGAAAGCCGCATTCGCATCATGACGGCGCTGCGCCGCCATCTCCCGCTGTTGAACGCGTTGTCCGGTTCGTCGCCCTTCAACAATGGCCGGGAGTCCGGCTTCAAGTGCGGGCGGCTCAATCTCTTCGAAGCCATGCCGCGCACCAGCATTCCGGGGCCGCTGTATTCCCGGGCGGAGTTCGATGCCCTTGTCGCCGAATACCAGCGCATGGCCTTCATCGGCGACGGCAGCGAAATCTGGTGGGACATCCGTCCGTCGCACAAGTACCCTACGGTGGAGTTGCGCATCTGCGATGTCTGCCCGCGCATCGAGGATGCGCTGTGCATCGCTGCCATCTACTCGTGCCTGATTCGAATGCTGCTGCGCCAATACCGGGAGGGCGCCCTGCCGCCCGAACCGCCTACGGAGATCATTGTCGAGAACAAGTGGCTCGCCCAGCGTTACGGCATGCTGTCCTTCCTTGGGGACACCCGCCGCGGCGGGCGCATCGATATCGCCGAGGAGATCGAATCGCTGGTCGAGGAACTCACCGATGACGCCCACGCCCTGGGCTGCGAACCCGAGCTTCGCCACAGCCTCACCATCGTGCGCGAAGGCGCGAGCGCCGACGAGCAGATCGACCTCTACCGTCTGCAACGCCTGGTAGGCGCAAGCGAGCGCGAGGCATTGAGCGCGGTGGTCGACCTGGTGGTCGCGCAGACGGGGAAGGACCTGGACGATTGAGTTCAATCAGCAGCCGGCCACGCCGGCTCCACCCGATCGAAGAC
The DNA here is from genome assembly GCA_965220425.1 of Candidatus Azophilus sp. Classification (GTDB taxonomy): domain Bacteria; phylum Pseudomonadota; class Gammaproteobacteria; order Pseudomonadales; family Azotimanducaceae; genus Azophilus. The sequence continues at coordinate 5,045,959 of OZ244830.1, forward strand.
CACGACCCGGCAACCGTCGGCGCGGATCCGCCCCGGCGCCGATGGCGGCGTTGACCCTGGGCATGACCTCCTTGGCCAGGAGCGACATGGAACGCTTCATCCGCTCCTTGTCGGTCCAGTCCTGGGCGGTGAGCATCAGCGTGCCGAAGTGGCCGACCTCGTCGCGCAACGCCAGGATCTTCTCGGCGACCGTCTCCGGGCTGCCGTAGATCGTAAAGTTGTCGCGCAGCGCCTCGTGCCTGAGCGCCGCCGGGTCGTCGCCCTGGTTGACGACGAAGGGGGCCTTCATGTCACCGCGGTCGAAGAGGCGGAAAAGATAGCTGAAATACCAGTCGGTGCTGTCTTCGGCCGTCTTGACGAATGCCTCGGCGGCCTCGTCGGTCTCGTCCACGTGGATGTTGCGCGCGACGTGCCAGATCTCGGGGTCGGTCGCGTGACCGGCCTTGTCCGCCGCCTCGGCATAGACCTGCCAGTGGGACTTGACCGACCAGGTACCGATGAAGTTCGCCGAGATCGGGATATAACCGCGCGAGCCCGCGAACCCGATCGAGCCCGAGAAGGGGCTCATCGCCGAGATGGCGAGCGGCGGATGGGGCTTCTGATAGGGCTTGGCCAGGTAGCCGAGCCCCTTTTCCTCGTCGATCCAGTCCTTGAGGAAGAATTGCCAATGCTCGCCGTTGAACTCGTAGGGCGGGTCCGAGGTCCAGATGTCGATCATGATGTCGACCGCCTCGACCATCATCGCGTTGCGGTCCGCCTCCATCAAGCCGAAGAGCTCGAAGTCGGGCGCCAGCCCGCCGGGGCCGACGCCGGCGATGTAGCGCCCCTTCGCCAGGTGATCGAACAGGGCGATCTGGCCCGCCGTTACCGCCGGGTGGTACTGCGGCAGGCAGATGACGCCGGTGCCGCAGACGATCCGCTCGGTTCGCGGCAGCACGTTCGAGAGGAAGAGCAGCGGCGAGGTAATCTGTTCCGACTTCGAAGAGTGGTGCTCGCCCACCCAGGCTTCGGAGAAGCCAAGGCGGTCAGCGTAGACGATCGCGTCGATGTCCTCCATGAGAGTCTGGTGATAGTCCCTCGCGTGATTGTGGATCGGCATCATGAACAGGCCCAGCTTCATCGGTCTCCTCCTCTGTCCCGCAACACGCGGGAGTCCCTGCCCTGCCCGTTGCAGGACGGCTCAGCGCATCATATCCCACCATTTACGGCGCAGTTTAATCTGCCGCACATGCCGGCGGCAGGCAGCGCGACGGTGATCGCAACCCCGCCTGCGGCCGAGCCGGGCGCCGCCGCGCGCGAGTCCGCGGGTCCGCACGCCTGAGTTCGATCAGCGGCCGGGCACGCGCATGCGGCAAAAATCCTCGGCGATCATCGCGGCCCCTGACGCAATATGCGGGCCAGCCGACCGAACGATTCACCGACTGGATTGGCGGCCCGGGGCGACGTTGGTACCCTGTTCCGAATCGTCGAAACCGGCCGGGAATTTGCGTATCTGGCGCCTGCACCCCCAATACCTGGACCCCAAGCGCCCCGTGACGTTGTGGCGGGAGACGCTGCTCGTCAAGCTCGAGCGTCGCGCGCCCGATTGCCGGCAACCGCCGGCAGCCGCCGACGACCCGTTGCCGCAGCCGTTGTTCAAGACGGTACCGGGCGGCATCGCCAATTGGGAAAGTGCCCGAATCGAGGGGCGCCGGTCATGGCAGACTGCCTGACACCCTCCCAACTGCTGGCGTTGTCCGTCGAGCCCAACTGGACGCGGGACGATCCGGACCGGCGTTGCCTGCTGGCTGTTGAGTTGACCGCGGAACCGCATCTCGAACAGGAGGACATCGCCCCGTTGAGGGCGTGGCTCGCGCAGCAGCCGATTCCCGTCGTCGGCGTTGGCGGAGACCGGACATCGGGCCTTGCCGACGCCATGGACGTGATCGTTGAGGATGCTGCTGAACTGGAACCGGTCAAATACCGGATCGAGAGGTATCCCCACGCCTGCGCCATGCTGGTTCAGGTGCTGCGCGTCTCCGGTGAACTGGACCTGTTCGACGCGCTCGCGGTGGAGTCGATGGCCTACGCGGCATTGCAGGGGGGCGCGGAGTTCGCCCGCTGGCTCGAGCAGCGGCAGCCCAGACAACCCAGCGCCCGCCGCGCGCAAGACATCGTGCGGCTCGACCGGCGCGGGGACAACCTGCAAATCGTGCTCAACTGCCCGGAGAACCGCAACGCCCTCTCGGTTGCGATGCGCGACGCGCTGACCGAGGCATTCCAACTCGCCGTTCAGGACACCTCCATAATGCGCGTCGACGTATCCGCCCGGGGACCCTGCTTCAGCGCCGGGGGCGACCTGACCGAGTTCGGGACGACGACCGACCTTGCCCGGGCGCACCGCATCCGCATGACGCACATGCCCGCCCGCTACCTGGCCGCCTGCCGCGACCGCTGCACTTTCCATGTGCATGGCGCCTGTACCGGCGCCGGCATCGAGCTGCCGGCATTCGCGGCGCGACTGGTGGCGAGATCGGATGCGACGTTCCGGCTGCCGGAGGTGAGCATGGGCCTGATCCCCGGCGCCGGCGGATGCGTCAGCATTCCCCGCCGGATCGGCCGGCAACTCACGGCACGCATGGCCATTCTCGGCGATGCGGTGGACGCTGAACAGGCGCTTGCCTGGGGGTTGATCGATGCGATTGCGAATTGAGACGACGGCCGTGAGCCCGATCGACCGCGGCCTGCCTGTTGCATCGCTCCTCTAGTTTGAATTTGGACCGCGGAGCGGCGAACCGTCCGAAACGCCGTTTGCCGTTTGGCAGTCATGCGGTCGCCCCATGCCGGTTCGATCGCCACGCCGATAGATGATCCGGCCCGCCTGAACGGCAACCGAAACGCAGGCGCTATGCAGTTGCGTGCGCGCCTTCCGCCAGGGTCGGTCGAGCAGGCAGAGATCGGCAGGCGCGCCGACTTCGATGCGGCGCTGTCTTCCGGGCTCCTCGAGTGAGCCAAGGTACAGCGACATCGCCTGCTCCGCAGACAATGCTTCCGGCGACGAGAAGATCGCGCATTGCCGCTGAATCGTAGTCAAGGCGGAACTCATCTCGCAAGACTTAACGATTAGCTCTGAATCGGAGCCGCGAATAGGAATTCGCACCCCACAGGGTGTCAAACTCGGCGGACACCGAACCGCAATTGACTCTTAGTGACCAGTTCTTAATACTAGTCACTTATGGAAAGAATCAACGCATCCGATTTCAAAGCCCGCTGTCTCTCGATTCTCGACCGCGTCCGCGCAACCGGCGAGCGCGTAGTCATTCTGAAGCGCGGCCAGCCCGTGGCGGAACTTGGCCCCGCTACCGAGGCGCTGGCTCGCTATCCCCAACTGGAGTTGGAAGGCACCGTCACCGTAATGGGCGACATCGTCGGACCCGTAGTTCCCGAGAACCACTGGGAAAGCAACCGGTGATGGCCGCCTTGCTCGATACGCACGTGCTGATCTGGTGGCTGAACGACCGAACTCGGCTTTCGCCACGGCAACGGGACGTCGTCGAAGCCGCCACTGCGGATGCGCCGGTCCATGTGTCGGATATTTCCCTCTGGGAGGTGGCAATGCTTCAAAGCCTGGGTCGCATTCGGTTGGCATTGCCGCTCCGTGAGTGGCTGGACAAGGCCGTTGCACCCCCGCTCGTTCGTAGACAGGGCATCTCGCCGGCGGTCGCCGCCGAGGTTGCGTCGTTGTCGGACTCATTTCACCGCGACCCGGCAGATCGCATTCTGGTAGCGACCGCCCGGGTTCTGGGTGCGACACTGCTCACGCAAGACCGTCGAATCCTGGATGCCTCGCTCGCGCCAACATTGGGTTGAATCGCCCCGGGTTTTCCGGAGGCTGTTTCGTTAGGGTCATGCTGCCGTAGCCGACCTCCTCAGTTGTTGAACATACAGGGTCTCTTTCTCCGCCGGCGGCAGATCGCCGTTCGATTGGAGCAGACGTCGGTTGTTGAACCAGTCCACACAAGCCAGCGTTGCGAACTCTACGGCCGCGAGATTCCGCAACGGCCCTTTCTGACGGATCAACTCCGTCTTGTACAACCCGATGACGGTCTCTGCCAGGGCGTTATCGTAGGAGTCGCCGACACTGCCAACCGATGGGGTGATGCCCACTTCCAAGAGCCGTTCACTGTAGCGGATCGAGACGTACTGCACGCCTCGGTCGCTATGACGTATCAGTGCCTGTTGTCCAACCCGGCGGCCATAGAGAGCTTGTTCCAGCGCATCAAGGGCGATGTCCGTGCGCAAGGAATTCGATACGCGCCAGCCCACGATGCGTCGTGCAAAGGCGTCAATGACAAAAGCCACATAGACAAATCCCCGCCAGGTGGCCACGCAGGTCAGGTCCGCCACCCACAAGGCATTCGGACGCGAAACGCTGAAATCCCGGTTCAGCGCATCCCGCGGCCGGTCCAAAGCTTTGTCCGGAATCGTTGTGATGCGACGGCAACCGCGTCTAACCCCTTCAATACCCAACGCTTTCATCAACCTCACCACCGTGCAGCGCGCCACCTCGATCCCTTCCCGGTTCAGTTGAAGCCAGACCTTCCTGGCGCCGTAGACCCTGAAATTCTCGTCCTACACCCGTCGAATCTCGGGCATCAGCCACGCATCGCGTTTGGCACGATCCGAGCGGTGTTGGGGATCTCCCTCCCGCGGGCATTGATGCTTCTATATTCGTCAATGGGGTCTCCTGCTCAATCGGTGCGATAAAGTCACACCTGCTCGCAACGCCACACATCGCGCCGTGTCAGAGAAAACCGGCTCAAGAACATTTTTCTGTGACAATGCCGACTCGTCGCCAAAGCCTGGTGATCAGCAAGTAGAGAACTGCGGCACTCAGAAAGGCATCGCACGCCGGTATTCCAGACAGGCCAAACCAGCCTCTTGCCGCACCCACGCCGATGACGGCAGCAACGCACCATGCAGCAAAAGCCGTCGCATTCACTTTGGCCACACTAGCGGGACACCGGCCGGCATAGGCGTCCCGCCCCTGAACGAGGAAATAGTCAACGAGATAGATCCCCGCGACCGGCGGAATCGCCACGCCAAGCACCAGCAGGAAGGGCATGAAGTAATCGGTGAAACCAGCCACCGCCACCAGCGTTCCGACAATGCCGGCCACCAGTGTCAGTTTCCACTTCGCGACCCGTTCGACGACTGTCGCCAGGCCAAGGGACGTGGAATACAGATTGTTCGCATTACTCGTCCACGTGGCAAAAATGATCACGAACAACGCCGGCACGCCCAGGCCGAGCTTGACCATGATGTCGACTAGGTCCGCTTCGCGAGCGGCAATGCTGGGAACGGCTGAGGCGGCAAGAATGAACGGCAGGCCAATGCCCAGGGAGACCACGATGGCCAGCACCCCGTCGCGAACGGTCTTCGCGTATCGGCACAGGTCGGGTACCAGTACGACACCGACGATGTACGTACCCACCACCATCGAGATGGCAACCCCCAGATCGCCGGGTGCCGTGTTCGACTTCGTCTGAGGACCGATTTCCCCGATCGAACTGACCACCAGGACCAATAAGAACAGCACCAACAGCGGCACCGCAACCATCGACAACAGGTCCAGAGCCCGGAAGCCGAACACGGTGACCGCGATCATCAATACGCTACCCAGGACCACGCCCAGGGTGCCGCTGATGTCCTGGCTATAGATATCCAGCACCGTGGTGCGCAGGGCGTCCCCAAACAGGGCCGCCGTGACGCCATACCAGCCAAACAACGTCAGCGCGAGCAACGCGCTCACAAATCTGGCGCCCGCGTGCCCAAAGGAAAATTCCAGAATCTTATAGGTGGACAGGCGAGCGTCCGCGGCGACCATCGCCGTCAGCGAACCAATAACCATCAACACCAGGCCCCCGGCCACGAATGCCTTGAGCGCAGTGCCAAGACCAAGGGCAAGCCCCATCTGGGACCCGGTAATCATGAGTGGCAGGGTGATCGCAAAGCCGACTATGATCATCGCGACGCGAATCCCGCTCACCCCCTCTCCAGGCGGAACCGGATTGCGCGAATGATCGTCGGTCAGTTCATCAAGGCGCGACATCTCCCGCCAGCATCCTCCGGCGGTATCCTCCTGCGGTCACAGCGTCTCGGCAAGCAGTTGCGGGAAGGGTCGATACTCCACGTCGATCGAGAATGCGGCCGGGCCAAAGGTCGCAAGCGCATCTGGCGTTGTCATGACATCGGGCACCGTAATGCCCAAGACTTTTACGCGCTGACCGTACTTCACCTGTTCCGTCGTCACCGGTTCCGCAGTTTCCCGATCCAGGACGGCGATGATATCAGGCACGACGGCAACGACATTCCCGTCCCTGAGCGCCACCGTGTTTTCGTTCTGGAAGCGAACCTCGAATTCACCGCAGCACCTGTCGAGCCCGCGCAGTTTCACGTGGCCGACATTGAAACCGCCAACGGTCTCCCGGAGCACATCTACGACCTTTCCATCAAAAAGAATTCCACAATCCCGATCGGGTTGGCATTTCTTCAGCGTTGCAACGAGGGAAGTAAACGGATCGACCCTGGCGGAGCGCGCACTGCCTATGCCGCGGCCGATCTCCAACGCCAAGCCAAGAGTGTTGGGCACACAGGTACGTTTTGCCTGCGCTCCCGACATCGGATACAACGCGATCTGTGCCATACCGCCCATTTTCGTCACCACGGAACGAGCTAGATCCTCTGCCTGCTTGTTGTCGCCCGAATGCACGATGACAACGTCGTTCCTCTCGTTGGTGACCACGACCGGTGCAATGGGACATCCGTACACACCAAAGGTGACCATCTGGATTTCCGGAAAGGCTCTCCCCATTCCGTCCGCGTCGACAACCGGGAGCTCGAGATGGGACGCCAGTACAAGCGGCACGGTCGCGTTGATGCCACCGATCTCCAGCGGAATGATCGCGGATACCGCGCGGCCGATGTGGGACTCAAGCGCACGCAACGCAAGATGTAGCGCACCGATGCTCGGCAGCTTTTCCGTCATGACCGTGGGTGCCCCCATGCAGGCCACGGAAGCGATGAACGCATCATCAATCAGGCTCGCGGAGGACACGATCCGCAGTTCGAGGCCCTCAGCCAACTGCTGTTGCAGCATCATGTGACCAATGTAGGGGTCACCTCCTCCGCCGGCTCCAAGCAGAGCGGCGCCACGCACAAAGTCGGCCAGGTCTTCGATTTGGATTCGCATCGGATCGCCCCGTCGTTGCCCGCCCAAGTCTGTCATTCCTAACACAAGGGCCTCGTGTGCGCAGGCAGGGCTGGCCGGGAATACAGTTCACTGACCGCCTTGACTCGAATTCTGACCGCGGTGTTGCCGCTGTAAGCAAGCGGGATCTCCTCGAATTCAACGATCTCGACGCCCGCTACATCTCCTCCCGCTGCAACAACACGCCGGGTGGCCTCGTCCTTGGCAAAGGCCACCGCGGCTGTCCGAGACATTTCGCGATAGGAGAAAACCTGGTCTACGACACCGCCAACCTGCGCCATCGCCGCGCCGATGGCGTTCGCTTCCCCGGAACGAGCCGGCACGACAATTCGGTCCGCACCACGCAGGTCGCCGGAAACCAGGATGGAACCGCCCCCGACCAGTACCACAGGGACATCTCCCGCGGTGGTTTTGACCGTATCGATGGCGTCTTCAATCATGGTATCCATCAATGCCAGCGCCTTGTCGACGAATGCCGGCTTGAGCGTTCGCACACGCGCGCGGTCACCGATGTTCTGCAACCCGGCAGCGACGACAATGTCGGTAGCGGTGAGCGTCTCGCCGCCGAAAACCCTGGCTTCCTCGGCAAGCCGAAAGCCTACGGACTCCGGACCGATGCCCAGCCCCTGATCGTCCGTAACGATGCTGCCACCACCAAGCCCGATCGCTACCACATCAGGCATCCGGAAATTGGTGCGCACACCGCCGATGTCGACCGGCAGCGACGACTCCCTGGGATACCCACCGATCAGTGCACCGACATCCGTGGTGGTACCGCCGATATCAACGACAATGCCGTCCGTGACTCCGGATAGATACGCGGCTCCCCGCATGCTGTTGGTCGGGCCCGAAGAAAACGTCAGCACGGGATAGCGTTCGGCGAAGTCCGCCTGCATCAGCGTACCGTCGTTCTGGCTCAAGTAGAAAGGCGCCGAAATGCCGAGACTACGCAACGCATCGCGCATCGCGCTGACGACATGCTTGGACAACTCGGCCAGGGAGGCGTTCATTATGGTGGCGTTCTCACGTTCGATCAGCCCGATCTTGCCGATATCGCTCGACAGCGTGATCGCCGCCTCCGGCATTTCTGCCCGGACGATTTCCGCAGCACGCCGCTCCATCGCATTGTTGATCGGCGAACAGACAGACGAAATGGCTACCGCGTGCAAGCCATGCGCCTTTATCGATCGGACGGCATGGCGCACTTTCATCTCGTCAAACGGCGCGATTTCCCGCCCATCGAATTCATAACCTCCCGGGACCAGGTGAATGCACGTACCGATACGCGAGCGCAGAAGCGCCGGCCAACCGGGCATGGGCGCCAGGTCGCTCGCCGCCGGCAGACAGAGACGAATGACGCCCACCTCGTTCAGCCGCTTGCGCTCGACGAACGCGTTGGTGAACTGGGTCGTGCCGATAACCACCGTGTGAACCGGATCGTGGAGCCTGTCGGCACCGTCTAGCACCTTGCGAATCGCTTCGACGATGCCGCTGCCAACGTCCGCCGTGGTCGGTGTTTTGACTGACGCAATCACTCCGCCATCGTCCAGGAGCGCCGCGTCCGTGTTGGTTCCCCCTACGTCAACTCCCAGTTGCACTTGCGTGGCTCAACAGACATCGGTGCAAGCAGTATGGTGCCTGGTTCGGTGCAGCCAACTGTACGAACGGCTAGTCGACCGGGAAATGTGGCCAGTTATCCGGTACCTGACTGCGCCAACAACCAGCTTACCTAAAGGAGACCATTCTCCCGGGCGATCGCAACTGCCATGACCCGGCTGCCCACTCCCAGCTTCCGATAGACGTTGCTGAGATGAAACTTCACCGTGGCAACCGATAGGTTCAAGTTGCGGGCGATGACCTTGTTGGGATTGCCGCCGGCGGAGTGTCCAAGCACCGCCAACTCCTTGTCAGTGAGAATGTTTGACGTTGCCGAGCGACGAGTACCGCCGCCGGGCTGCTTCAGCGTCGTTACCAGGTTCGCGAGAAATGCGACGGTATCCTTGCTCATCGATGCCACGCCCACATGCCGGATCATCACGTCCAGCATGCGCGCCATGAGCCGGCCTTCCCGGACAAACACCTGCCGGAATCCTTCCGCCACCGCGATCTCCAGCGCATTCTGCAACGACTTGACGCACCGGTCTCGCCGATCGCTTTCGTATTCCGCCATGGCCAGCACCGCCGCCAGTTCCATGGCCGCGCGACGTCGTCCGTGGCAATGCGCATCTTCGACGTAGCGTTCCAGTACTTGCAAGACACCGGCGCATTCGCCCTGATAGATGGCGAGTCGGGCAAGCACGATCATCTTGCGCACACGCTCTCTCCACCCCTCATCGGAGATCTTCGGCTCGGTTTCGACCGAGAGGTCATACAGCCGGGCAACGCGCACCGCCTCATCGAGTCGGCCATCGAAGGTGTAGAGTTCGATCCGAAACAGCACCGCCGCCTGGGCGAGGCGTGACAGCGACCGTTCCCGGGCGATCCGCAACGCCCGCTCGACGTGCTGCATCCCCTGTGCCAACCCGTCGTTGAGGTACGACAATTCGATTGCCGCGCCGTACCCCTGTACGAAAATCTCGACCCACCCTTCGGCGTTCTCGGCCGTCGCCAGCGCTTCGAACAATTGCTCGGCCGCCCGGCCTGTTTCGCTCTGCTCAAGCAGAACCGCGCTCTCGACGATGCGTACGATACTGATCAGTCCAGAGTCATTGGCAAATTCCTCCCGCGCCCAGTAGCTGGCCTTGCCAATCGAGCGTTCCGCATCGCGCAGCCGCCCATCCAACAAACTGACCAGGGCGAAATGCAGCAGCATCCACACCTGGCCATAATCCGACCCGACTTGCCGGTAGTGAAAAGTCGCCGCCTCATTGACCGCAATCGCTTCGTCGAAGTTGCCCTTGCGCGTATGCATCACGCAAAGCAGGTTATTCACCCAGCCCTGAAACCAGTGATCGACAATGGCAACATCGCCCGCCATGGCCACGATGCGCTCGATGTCGTATCGATCGAAGTCCACGTCTTCGTATACCTCCGCGAGCATCATGCCGACGAACAGAGACTCCTTTTCGGTATCGGAGTAGGCCAGCGAACCCGATGAGCATCGATAGGTTGTGTTGTTGAAGTAGCCGTCATATTGGCGGCGCGCAATCGCCACTTCTCCCTGCTTTGCCAACAGCCAGATCTGTGCAAGGTGCAACCGCGGGTGGGTGTAGATGTCGTCCGCCGACAGGGCGCGCAACAGCCGGCGCAACACCGGCATGCCCCTGATCAATCCGATCCGCACGGCGCCTTCCAATTCGATCATCGCCGCAATTCTTTCGGTGTCACCCGCTTGCGCGGCGTGCGCAACGGCATTCTCAATGTCCCCCTGTTCCTCAAACCAGTCGCAGGCGCGGCTATTCAGATCGGCAACGTATTGAGCACCCCGAGTTCCAAGTTGTCCCAGCAGAAATTCACGGAACAACTGGTGATAACGAAACCATCCGCCCCGTCCCTGCAAGGGAACGATGAGCGCGTCCAACGTATTGAGCCTGCCGATTAGCGACCAGCAGTCGTTGCGCCGGGTAATGTGGTTGGCTATATCGCCGTTCACCCGTTCCAGGATCGATGTATCCAGGATCATTGCGGAGACTTCGGGCGAGAGCTTTCGTATTACCTCGCCGCTGAGGTAGTCCGCAATGCCCGCAGCATTCGCGTCCAGTCGGTATCGACCGTCCGGGTCCGCTCCCTCTCGGAGCCAAAGCTTTGCCAGTTGCAGGGCCATGGGCCATCCGCCCGATTGCCGGTAGACGGCAGCCGCCGCGGCGACCGACCGGTCGCCCGCAAACAGTTCGCAGCATTCGTCTTCCGAGAATCTCAGCGTCGACGCATCGATCGATGCGAACAGGCCCTGACACTTGAAATATGGCAAAGATAGTGACGGTTTCACGCGGGTGCTGATCGCCATGGTGACGTGGTCGTCAAGCGCTTTGATGGTTTCATCCAGAATGCGGTTGTTCTTATCCGATTCCGCCAGATGGTAGTCATCGATGACGAGTACCAACCGCCGCCCGCCGGCGTTCAATTGCGCGATGATTTCATCTACATCGGCCTGCAGGCTCCTCTTCTGAAAGGAACGGCCGGCGACACCGCCCGGGGGCGAAGCGTTGCTCCGCCCTGCCGCAATGGAGCACTGCAAATGATAAAGAAAGCGATAGGAGTCGTTGTCCTCCTGACCGACACTCAACCAGCAGACCGTCGCAAGAGACGCGTGCAATCGGCTGGTCCACTGATAGAGGGCAGTGGTCTTGCCGAAGCCCGCGGGTGCGTGAACGATCATGAGGCGGTGTGCGCCGGCATCGTCGAGCAGCGCTGTGAGCCGGGGCCGGTCGACGAGGCCAATGTTGTAGTGCGGCGGTCTCAGGTGTGACGACAGGTACGAGACACCCTCGTCGCGGTCGGCCCGGTACTGCCCGCCTGTCCTTGCCATCACTTAAGCATACCCGCGGAGTCTCGGGGTTGCATCGAACAGCGCAGAGCGCTGGCCACCGCTGTTGGCGAACCGGCGCCAACTGTGATCATACGGAGACAACCGGTCCCCGCTCCGCCGGGCCCTGAGCGGCAACGCGCTACAGTCGAACCTGAATATCCACCCCATAGACTCTCGGCCGGTCCGGCAGGTAGTTTCCCTGAAGGCCGGAATAGGCATAGTTGGAATAGTTGCGCTCGTCGGTCAGATTGTCGCCGAAGACCACAACGTCCCATCGCTCACCGCGGAGCCCGAGCCTGAGGCTGAGGTAACCGCTTGAGCCGGCGTTTTTTATGTAGTTTTCCGTATCGAAGTACATCTTGTCGACGTATCTGTAGGCAGCCCGTACGAACAGATTGGTGTTCCGGAAAGCGGCCTGCTCATAGGTCAGCGCCAAGTTGAAGCTCGCTTCGGGCGTGTCCGGCAGGGTGTTGCCCTCGTTGTTCACCGTCAGCGCCACCACGCCGCTGTCCACATCGAAATACTCGGTAACTTCATCTGACACGATTTCCGCGTTCATGATCCCAAGACTGCAGGATGCGCTCAGGTAGTTCGTCAACAACGCGCGAAAATCGACTTCCAGGCCGGTTACCCGAGCATCGTCGTACGTCGTCATGCTCTGCAGGGCCGCGCCATAGAAGTAGTGGTGTCGGTTGTCGACATCACTGCGAAACACACCCGCATTCAACGATGCGCGGTTGTTCCAGAACGTGCTCTTGACCCCGACCTCAATGGTGTCCGCAATCTCAGGCTCGATGAAGCGCGGCAACCCGCCCGCGAAGGCCGACGTAGGATTGGGTACGCCGGACCGAAATCCCCGGGCGATATCGGCGTAGATCAGCACGTTTTCGTTCAAAGAGTACGCGAGGTTCACTTTGGGCTGAAACTCATCGAAGGAAGCGGACGCACTCGCGTCGGGAATATTGATCAGGTTGGGATCCTGGCCGACGTAGCGGGTTTCGATATCCACCCGATCCCAACGGGCCGCCGCCGTCAACACGAGATTATCCGAGATGTCGTAGTTGGCGCTGAGAAATACGCCAACCGCTTCACTTTCGAACACATCCCGGGTATCCGTCACAACGAGGTTGCCCGGCTGGGCCATGCTTGCCTCGATCGATCTCGGCCCGCTGCTGAAATCTCCGAGAACGACCAGCACCTGATTGAAAATCTCGCGCTGCTGGTAGAACACGCCGGCCACCCAGCGGAATCGCAGGCCGGGATCGGATGCAAAGCGGAACTCCTGGTTGAACACTTCGACATCGAACCGCACGTCCTGAATCAGGACATCGACGGGTTGAAAGTCGAGATCGCCATAGTCGAACTGCTCGCTGTCGTTGTATCCCGTCACGGATGTGAAGACGCCCTGGTCGAATTGGTATTCCAGTTTCAGGGACGCGGTCGTCACGTCCCGTTCTTCCTCGGTCTGGATATTGCTGTGGTTCTGGAACGTACTGTCGGACAGATCGCTGCCGAGGCGTCCCAGAGGCCCGCCGAATAGCAGGTCGATCTCCGGAACCGGGTCGGGCAACAGTGGCAATGACTCGTAGAATGACGCGCCCGCCGCGGTGTCGGTGATCGACGCCCGGAGGTCGACGCTCAGGTTGTCCAGATCGAGGAAAATTCCACCGCGCAAGACGGTCTCTTCCAGGAAATCGAGCCGGTCGTTCGTAAGGCTGTTCTTGATGTAGCCGTCCCGATCCTGATAGACGCCGGCCAGGCGAAAGTAGAGACGGTCTTCGACGATCGGCCCGGACACGCCACCGACAAAACGCCAGGCATCCTGGTTGCCCATGCGCACCTTGGCGAACGCATCGAATCGATTCGTCGGCTGTTTGGTTATGACGTTGATGGCGCCGCCGATGGCGCCCGCACCGTACAGGGCGCCTTGGGGACCCTTCAACACCTCGATGCGCTCGATGTCGAACAGATCCTGATTGATAAAGTCCTGCGCCGGCGCCTGCACGCCATCGAAGTTCACCACGATCGGGGAATCTCCCTGTTGCGGCGCTGCAAGGCCGCGCGCGGACAGGTTGACGACACCCATGCGATAGGACTGGCGCAACACCAGGTTCGGGGTGAGGTCCGCAACATCCTTCATGCGCGTGATGCCCGCATCTTCAACCTGCGTTGCGGAGAACACGGTAATCGACTCGGGAACGTCCTGTACGCTCTCGGTGCGTTTTCTGGCGGTCACGAGGATCTCTTCGAGTTCAACCTCCTGTCCGTACACCGGCCCGCATAGCAGAACACCCAATACGACCGCGACCGTTCGCGAGATCATTCGATATCCCCGCACGTCCAGACTCCACCACTTTCGCCTCATGGTTGTTGTGCTCCTCTGTTGCTCAAGTGCCGGCCCCATCGAACCAAATCCGCAATCCACACTGTGCAAAAGCCGAATACCTGGGCACAACGGCGCTGAAGGCTAGTGCGGGGAAAAATATGGCTAGGGAAGGTCTGAACAAGCCCGTTTTCGAGCTGTGGGGTGCGAATAGCCATTCACGGCACCGATGCTGAGTTGATTGCCGCCGTCGTGGAGCCGCCGTCGCGGAAATGAAGCGACGGAATCCACGCTTCGGCTACCAACGGATTGCCGATCAGGTGAACTTGGCTTTCGATGTCCCCGTGGACAAACACCTGGTGCGGCGCGTGCTGGCCACGTACTGCGGGCCGGATCCTGGCTCCGACGGTCCATCCTGGCTGACATTTCTCGGTCACAGCAAGGACAGTCTCTGGAGCGTCGACCTGTTTCGCTGTGAGTCGTTGATCCTTCGAACGCATTGGGTGATGGGTGTGTTGGACCAGTACACGCGTTGGATTGTCGGGTTTGCCGTGCATTGCGGCTCGCCGGATGGTCCGACGGTCTGCCGGATGCTTCGTCACGTTATTCTCGGCTCGGCTCCGCCAACCTACTTGAGTTCCGACCACGATCCCTTGTTTGAATACCATCGCTGGAAAGCCAATCTGCGGATTCTCGGGGTGAAAGAGATCAAAACGGTTCCCTTTGTACCGTTCTCACACCCGTTCGTGGAACGCCTGGTCGGGACCGTCCGGCGAGAGTATCTCGACCAGACGCCGTTTTGGAACGTACGGGACCTCGAACGAAAACTGGATTCGTTCCAGGAACATCTCTACCGCTATCGGGTGCATCAGGGGCTCGAGGGACAAGTACCCCAGCCGAGAGCTGGCAGCGAAGACCAGCCGGCAGTTTGCCTCGATGACTACCGCTGGAAATCTTACTGCCGCGGCTTATTTCAACTACCGGTGGCGGCTTGAATTGGAATTCGCACCCCACACCTTCAAACTGCTCGGCGTTCGACTGGAACGTACCCAGTAGCGATCCCTCGGTTTTTTCCATTTCTAAAGAAAAATAAAGGGTTACCTCCAGCGTCCCCTGGAAGTTCAGTCTAGTTTGAATTTGGACCGCAGAGCGGCAAACCGTCCGAAACGCCGTTTGCCGTTTGGCAGTCATGCGGTCGCCCCATGCCGGTTCGATCGCCACGCCGATAGATGATCCGGCCCGCCTGAACGGCAACCGAAACGCAGGCGCTATGCAGTTGCGTGCGTGCCTTCCGCCAGGGTCGGTCGAGCAGGCAGAGATCGGCAGGCGCGCCGACTTCGATGCGGCGCTGTCTTCCGGGCTCCTCGAGGGACCCAAGGTACAGCGACAGCGCCTGCTCGGCAGACAATGCTTCCGGCGCGCCGAGAGATTGCCCCGACGCCGTGCGCCTGTCGACGGCCGCGCGCATCGCCCGCCACGGGTCCGCATGGCCAAAGGGTGCATCGCTGCCGCCCGCCAGCGGAATTCCCTCCTCCAGGAAACCCCGGCACCGATACAGCCAGGCGTGTTCTGCGGCCGGCAGGTCGCGCAGATAGGCATCGCCCCGCTCGGTGACGAAGTGAGGTTGAGTCACCACCAGCAGGCCCAGTTCCCGGATCTGGGCCAACAGTGCCGGCGGGGTGACCGATGCATGCTCGATCCGGTCGCCGGGCCGCGTACCCGCATCCCGAAACGCTGCCAGGGCGAAGACCAGTTCCGCTTCGGTGACGCAGTGCATCGCCACTTCGCGCCTTTGCGAGTGACTGGCTCCGATCAGATCACGCAGGGAATCGAAATCCGGCAGGAACGAATCGTGCAGGTGAACTTTGGTCGGCCCGGTTAGCCCGCATCGCTCACCAACTTCCTGCCGCGGACGCCGGTGCGCCCGCGACGAAAATTGGTGAGCGATGCGGACTAGCGCGTGGCCCGTTTCCAGCGTTCCGCCAACCCGGACCCTCTGCAACAGGCGGCCCGAGCATCGGAAGTTCTCGAAACGGGCGGCGGCGGCGGTATCGTTGCCGGGCGTCAGGTCGGTCAGGCCCGTCACCCCATAGGCCGCGAGCCGGCGGCTTGCCGCCTCGACCGGAGGAACCGCCCGGCCCCACAGCTCGCCCAACGCCTCGTCCCGGTCGTAGAACCGTCCTCGTTCACCGATGGGCAATACGCCTTCAGGGGATGCCTGGGCAAGGCGATCGAGACCGGCGCTGTTGACTATCCACAGCCGCCCGGTGCGGTGCTGTACACGCATCGGCCGGTCCGGCGACAGCCGGTCGAGCCACTGGCGGTCAATGTCACCGGCAACGCTCTCGTGATAACCGATGCCCCGGATCCAACCCTGTGCATTCGGACGGGCCCGGTTCAGCGCTTCGATCAACTCCTCCGCCGTATGGACCCGCGGCGGCCCGCAGGCAACGGAGTCCAGCGCCGCGGCGAAGGCCATCAGGTGAATGTGGTGGTCGTTGAGGCCCGGGAGGACGGCAGCGCCATGCCGATCGAGAACCCGCTCTCCCGGCCGCCGGTCGAGTTGTCCGACGGCCGCGATGCAGCCCTGCTCGATGCGCAGATCGGCAAGACCGGCACCGTAAACTTGCGCGTTTGCGATCAGCATGGGATGCCCGTTGCTCAATGCCTCGCGGGATGAATTCATGCGAACCAGGGCTTGATGTCGCGGCGCAGCAGCTTGCCGGTCTCGTTGTACGGCAGTTCATCGACGAAACGGACAGCTTGTGGAACCCGGGAAGACCGCAACCGGCTGCGCACCAGGTTGCACAGCTCTTCCGAACCGACCGATGCGCCGGGTTTCAGCACGACCGCAATGCCCACGGCCTCCCCCCATTGTTCCGAGGGCGCCGCGACTGCCGCCGCATCGGCCACCGATTCGTGGGAGAGCAGTACGTCTTCGACCTCCGCCGGCGAAATGTTCTCGCCACCGCGCACGATCACATCGTCGGCGCGCCCCGACAGGTAAAGGTAACCGTCCGCGTCGAGACAACCGGTATCCCGGGTGGGAAACCAGCCGTCGGCGTCGATGACACTGCGCTCGCGGTATTCGCCCGAAACCTGCGGGCCGCGCACATGGACCTCCCCGGCCCGTCCGGGAGCCAGCGGCTGGTTGTTGCCGTCCCGTATTTCGATTTCCACCGACGGCAGCGCCTGGCCCACGGAACCCAGGCGGCCGCGGATGTCGGGATCGCCGCTCGCGATGGCCTGGCGGTGATCCTCCGGTCCGAGCAGCGTGATGGTGGAACTCGTCTCGGTGAGTCCGTAGGCATTGGTGAAATCCACGCCCGGATACAGATCGAGCGCCCGCTCGATGACGCCCAGCGGCATTCTGCCACCGCCGTAGGCGATGGCCCTGAGCGATCCCAGGTCCGGGCGCCGTTCGCCTTCCTCCAGCACTTCCACGATGCGCGCCAGCATGGTGGGGACGACGAAGGCGCTGGTGACGGCTTCGCGTTCCACGAGGTCGAGCCAGGCTCCCGCGTTGAAGTCAGCGAGTTGCACGATGCGGCGGCCCGCGTAGATGCCGCTCAACAGGGCGGATATACCCGCGATGTGATAGGGCGGGACGGAGACGAGCGCCGCCTCGCCTTCATTCGCGGACAGGAACTCGACGCTGCCGAGGATATAGGACATCAGGTGTTCATGACGCAGGATGGCGGCCTTGGGCGGCCCCGTGGTGCCGCTGGTGAAGAGTTGAACGGCGACACCCGGGTCTTCCGGCCAGACGGCTTCCGGGTCCCGGTGGGCGATGGCCTCGTCGAGAAACGCCTCCCGGGCAAGAGCCACCGCTACTGCGGAATGACTTCCGTGGACAGCGCAATGGTCCTTGTCGGCGATGAGGTACAGGGATTCCAATCGCGCAATCAGCGCATCGATCCGGTCTGCCGGCAGCCGATAGTTGAGCGGCACATAGGGTACCCCCGCCATGGCCGCGCCGAAGAGCGCAACCGGGGTGGCCGGGCTGCTGACATCCAGCACCGCGACAAACCGGCACCCGGAGTCGCGGATACGCTGCGCTGCGCGTCCGGCCGCGCCAAAGAGTTCTACGGCAGAATAGCGGTGTGGGCCGCAGGTCAGCGCACACCGACCGAAACCGGTCTCCGCGGCCATCTGCAGAAGCATGGCGATATTCATGACTGGAGCCGGTGAAAAGCTAGCGAGGCTGCGCCTCAGACCGACAAGGCATGTGTTGCTACCTTCTGATTATGCGGGTAATTTTCAGAACTTGACGCAATTGTAAACGTTACGCCCACTCAAGGATTCTAGTCGGAAGAGGGCAGCTTTTTCGTCTGCTTGACCTCCAGCGCCTCCCCGTCGACGGCCAGCGAACCCTCCCCCGCTTTTATGCAGAGCACTTCAAGGGATTGATCCTGGTTGACGTACCGCTTGCCCACCATGCAGCCGTCCATCCGGCCGGCCACCGCCACCGCCTCGTCCGCCGCATCGCCGGCGCCGAGCATCGGCACGCCGCCGCAACTGAGGTCAGTCTCTCCGGCGCCCTTGACAACCATCACTTCCCCCGCGCACACGGCGCTCTTGAGCCTGAGCCCCGGCTTTAACGCTGTCATGACCATAGCTTCCCGCAGTGTCTGGTGAGACTTAAGACTAACCCAATCCAGGGGCGTTTCGCATGGCCGCGAAATGAGGAGCCTGTCCTGTTGTGGTGTTTCGGCGTGCCGGGTACGGATTGGCGGAGCCCGCTGTTCGGCTTGCTCAGACGGACCGCTAATCCTTCTTCGGCGACAGACCTCCCGGCAGGGTCGGCCTCGCCGATGCATTGGGGTGGTCCGTGCCGCGAACGCAGCGGTTCGTCATGGCGCCCAGGCCCTCGATGGTGGTCACCACTTCATCGCCGTCGCGCAGGAACAGGCCTTGAACCACGCCTACACCGCCGGGTGTGCCGGTGAAAATCACATCACCCGTCTGTAACGTCATGAGATGGGACAGGTAAGACACCAGGGCGGGCACATCGAAGATGAGATCGCCGGTCGTGTCTTCCTGGCGGACTTCACCGTTTACCCTGGTGGTCAGCCGCAGCGCGCCGGGAGTGGCGAGTTCGTCCGGTGAGACGACCATCGGCCCGATGGGGCCGAAAGTGTCGAAGGATTTTCCGACGTTGAACTGGGGCGGCATCGAGGCGAACTGCACCGCGCGGTCGGAGACGTCCTGGCCGATGCACAGGCCCGCCACATGCCGCCAGCCGTCCTCGGCGGCAACATCCTTGGCCGGCTCGCCGATGACGGCAACCAGTTCACCTTCGTAATCGACGAAGTCGCTACGCAGGACGATATCCCCGGTCGGCCCCGTGATGCAGGACGGGAACTTGGCAAACACCATCGGCACGTCGGGAATGGTCATGTTGGCCTCTTCCGCATGCTTGCGGTAGTTCAGGCCGATTCCGAAACACTGCGGAGGCCTCGGCGCCGGCGCCAGGAGATTCGCGTCCGCCAGGGCGCCCGTGGGCGTCTTGCCGGCCAGGGTTGCGTTCAACTCAGCCAGTTGCGAACCGGCCGCCAGAGCCTGCATCGGGTCGTGACTGACGGCGCCGCCGCTGATCTCGTTCAAGTCGTAGTAGTGTTCGTCCGAGGCCAGCGCGGCGCGGCCATCGACATTGACCAGTCTGAATCCCATTTTTTCCTCCGGTGAGTTGAGTGATCGCTCGGCATTCATGCGGCAAGCTGCTGATTAACTCCACCGCATCCAAAGCGGCCTATCATCCCCGTCAATCAAGCGCTACTCAAGCGTTGCGGCAACGGGCGAAGCCCGCGACCGGTGCTTGCGAAGACTGTTTCAGCCACCGCCGCCCGCCCCCGGCGACTGTGGCCCAGCCGCCGTCAAGGCGTCATACCGGAACAGGCTGTCCATGACGCGGCCCCCCGCCCGCCTGGCCGCGCGATTGCGCAACCAGGCTTTGAAACCGCGCATATGGAAGACCTTCGCATTGCGGCGCGATCCGTTCTGAACCCTGGCGGTTCTCTCACGGCGTACGTCCTCATAGCGTTTGAAGCCCGCCACAATCCCGCTTTCGCCGCTGAGGCAGCCCGCGAGCACCGCCGCGTCCTCGATCGCCATTGCCGCGCCCTGGGCCATGAACGGCAGGGTCGGATGGCAGGCATCGCCAAGCAGCGTGACCGCCCCCGTCCCCCAGCGCGACATTGGCGGCCGATCGTACAGCGCCCACTTGTAAAGGGATTCGGGATCCATGTTGTCGATAAGCGTCTGGACGGCAGCATGCCAGCCGGCAAAGTCGCCTTTGAGTTCCGCGTGGTCACCGCGCTCTGTCCAGGACTCCACTTCCCAGCCCCTTTTCTCCACGACACAGACACAGTTGACCAGGGAGCCGCCACGCACGTAGTAGCACACGAAGTGCCTGCCCGGGCCCCACCAGACCGTGGCGACCCGATTCAGCAGGCCTTGGGGCAGCCGGTCCGCCGGCACCAGGGCGCGCCAGGCCACGTTGCCGGTAAACGTCGGCGCCTCGTCGCCGAACAGCCCCGCGCGCACCGTGGAATGGATACCGTCCGCACCGATCAGCGCATCCGCCTCTTCCGTACGGCCCGCAATGGCAACGCGAACGCTACCGGCGTCCTGAACGAATCCCTCCACTTGAGCGGACGCATGCAGTGCGATGGCCTCACGTTGCCGCGCAGCCTCGATCAGCACGCCGAGCAGGTCGCCACGATGGACATGATAGTAGGGCGCGCCGTATCTCTTCCGCACGCCCGGGCCAAGGGACGATGAACCGATCAGTCTGCCCGTCTTCCAGGCCCTGAATTCGGTCCCTTCCGGCAGAAAGGCGCACTGTTCAAGCGCCGGCGCCAAGCCCAGATGGTGCAGCACCCGGGAACAGTTCGGGCTCAGTTGAATGCCCGCGCCGATCTCGCCGAAAACGGCAGCCTGCTCGAACACGTGAGCCTCGAATCCAGCCCTGGCCAGGCACAGGGCGGCCGTCAGTCCGCCTATGCCGCCCCCGGCGATCAGGATTTTACCCTTGGCCATCTTGTGGACGATCCTATTCCCTAGTGCTCCGTCTAGCCAAACTCTACGGGTATTCGCGGGTCTTTTTGGCCCCTGACTGCGTTGCTCCTCCTTGCATGGGGCCTGCCATGCGGCGTCGACAATTCAGTCCGCGAATCCATCGCCCTTCTCCTGATACGCGCCCCGGCTGCCGGTGGCGTCAGCATGGCAGACGCTCTTCAGCAACTCGTCGAGGCGCGGATCGTCGAACCTGACGCCTTCGGGACCCTCCGCACGGTATTGACGGAGCGGCTGGACTCGATGGGGCGTGATTCCGGCGGGTGAGGCGCGCCGCACTCCTCACGGCCGTGTTTCCCGGGCAGCCGCGTCAGGCCCGGCTGACGTATTCGCCCGAACGCGTATCGATCTTCAGCCTGTCGCCGGTGTTGACGAACAGCGGCACCTTGATGGTGGCGCCCGTGGACAGGGTGGCCGGCTTGGTTCCTCCCTGCGCGGTATCGCCCTTCAACCCGGGATCGGTCACGGCGACTTCCAGTTCCACGAAGATCGGCGGCGCCACGGTAATCGGCTCATCGTTCCAGAGCGTGACCCGGCAGACATCCTGCTCGGTAATCCAGTTCTTGGTATCGCCCATGGCGGCGGGCGATGCGGCAAACTGCTCGTAGCTGCCGTCGGTTTTCATGAAGTGGAAAAACTCGCCGTCCGAGTAGAGATACTCCATGTCGAGGTCGAGCACGTCGGCCGCCTGGATGGATTCTCCCGACTTGAACGTTCGTTCCCAGACGCGCCCGCTTTTCAGGTTGCGGAATTTTACGCGGTTGAACGCCTGCCCCTTGCCCGGCTTGACGAACTCGTTCACCAGGATGGTGCAGGGTTCTCCCTCGAGGAGCACCTTGAGACCCGAGCGGAATTCGTTGGTGGAATACCTGGCCATCGTCGGACGTCACGGCAAAGGCGCATGATACCCGGACGCAAGTCCACAACAAGGCCGGCCGCCTCGCCTGGCGCGGGCGCCGCATGGCTTCCCGGCGGGGATTCGTTCAGAATCCTCCCCGTCTCCCGCCGCCGTGGCTGACCCCAACAAGGCGATTCCGGGGCAACCGAACTGGAGAGAGATGCAGGCCAGTTTCAGATCCGATTTCCTGGTCGCCATAACAGCGGCGTTGTTGTCGTCGGCGGCGCTCTTTCTGATCTGGGAGGGCCGCGCCGGCGAGGAGCAGGACAGGGCGACCGGCGAACTGCTCGCCGAGCTGGCGGCCCGCGCGAGTATCGACGGCCTGATCGACCGGGACCGGATTGAACTGGGCGTTGTAGCGAACCGCCTGACCGGGGTACCGCGGGTTGCCGGCGTGGCGGTCTTCACGGTCGAAAACGATCTGCTGGCTGTGAGCGGTACGCTGGAAGACGGTACACCGTTCGTACATCCCATCGTTCTCGACGACATGCTGCTCGGATTCGCGCGCATCAGCCTCGTGCCGCCGGCCATGGCGCCGGACTGGATGCGGTTCGCATTCAGCGTTGTCGCGCTCCTGGCGGCCGCACTGCTCGTTTCCTGGTGGTCCTCCAGGATGCGCGGCGCAACGCCGGCTACTGCCGTCGACCCTGCGACGGAGCCCGTTTCCGCAATGGAATCCGTCACTCGGTATCTGCTGGTCGGCAATCTTCACAACCAGCTCAGCCTGACCGGTTCCGAACGCGGCCGCGCCACCGCTCAGGCACTCGCTGTCGCCCGGCAGGTCGCCGGGATTTACCGGTGTCGAAGCATGCACCTGCCGGGCACGGGCCTCCTCATGACATTCCCGGCTCCAGGCGGCGATGACACGGCCTTCGAGGCGGTCTGCGCCGCTTTTCTGGTCGCGCAATGCCTGGACCGCGAAGCCTCCCCCGGTGACTACCGCTTCGGCCTGCATGCCCTTGAACTGCAGGGGGGGAAGTCACCGGCCGACTACCCCGGCGCCCTTGAAGACGGCGCCCTGCTGGCAGCAATGGGCCGGTCCGGCACCGTCGTCGCCAGCGAGGCGTTCTTCGGCCACCTGGCCGAACCGGAAAGGCTCGAAGCCGAGGCGTTTTCTCACTCGATGCTGGAGGAACTGCACTGCTCGGACAGGCAATGCCATCTCATCACGAAACTCGACAGCGACCGGCAGGCGCTGATCGGCCGGCAGGCCAGCCGCCTGTCAACCGGTGTCGGGCCGCAATAGGCTACGGCGGCGCTATCCACTCGTCGATCGGCATGTGCTGGCGCCGGGGCTTGGTTTCGTTGTAGTCGGCCAACTGCACATATTCCCGGGCCGTGGCGTGCAGGCCCTGCTGGACGCAGGGCAGGTTGCGGGTCTCCTCATCGAGCAGCTTGTGGTAGGCCTTATCGATGGCACCGCCCTGCAAAAGGGGGCATCCTGGCAGAACAGGCCGTGTTGCGGACGAGGCGATGCCTTGTCTCCGTATGGGTTCGACATAGAGAGGGGTTCATGCTGACGGGAAGCTGCCTGTGCGGCGATATCGCATTCGAAATCGACGGGACGGTGGAGATGGTCGGGCATTGCCACTGCTCGATGTGCCGCAAGTTTCACGGTGGTGCGTTCGCCACTTTCGGCACGACTTCCCCCGACGATTTCCACTGGGTGCGGGGCGCGGAGAAGATCAGGACATACCGGTCGTCGTCTCAAGGCTACCGGCACTTCTGTCCCCGTTGCGGCTCCTCCGTGCCGATGAGCGGAGAAGGCCAGCCGTTCGCACTGGTGCCCATGGGCAATGTCGCCGAGGACCCCGGCACGCGCCCGCGGCTGCATTTCTTCACCGGCTCCATGGCGCCCTGGCACACCATCGTCGACGACCTGCCGCGGCATGAAGCGTATCCGGCGGAATTCGGGCCGGATGCAACGGCGGTGCACCGTCCCGCCCGAGAGCCGAGGACGCCGGGCGCCATCGGAGGAAGCTGCCTTTGCGGCGCCGTCGCATTCGAATTCGACGACCCGCCGGTGCGGATGTACAACTGCCACTGCTCGCGCTGCCGGCGCGCCATGAGTTCGGCATATCAGACCGTTATCCGTGCACGCCGCAGCGGATTCCGTTGGCTGACCGGCGCCGACAACGTCACCGGATACCAATTGCCGGGGACCCGGTTCCAATGCGCTTTCTGCCGTACCTGCGGTTCGCGGACCCCCTGGGAGCGGGACGAGGAGCACCTGGTCGTTCCCGCCGGCTGCCTCGACAGCGATCCGGGTGAGAAACCGAGCGACAACATCCACACCGATTCGCGGGCAGCGTGGACCGTTGTGGATGAAAGCCTCGCGACCTGGCCGGACGCCGCACCCTGGTATCGCCCGCCGCCGGATCCTGCTTAGTCTGCCGGGCCGGGCAATGGCCTACGGACATTCAAGTTGATCTCCAATGCCATTTTGAATACCGTAATGGCATGATCGTTACCATTGACCGAGCCGGGAGAGTTGTAGTGCCCAAATCACTGCGGGATCAGTTCAATCTGGCTGCCGGAACCGAATTGGAAATCGAAGCGGTCGGCCACGGGTTGAAGCTGCGCAAGGCAGGGGCCGAATCCTCCCTGATGCGCAAGCATGGGATACTGGTGCATCACGGCAGTGCGCG
Organism: Candidatus Azophilus sp.; assembly: GCA_965220425.1. GTDB lineage: Bacteria > Pseudomonadota > Gammaproteobacteria > Pseudomonadales > Azotimanducaceae > Azophilus. The sequence continues at coordinate 5,070,622 of OZ244830.1, forward strand.
CGCCGCTATCGACATCGGTGAATTCATCCGCGCGGAGCGCAACGTGCGCACTAGCCACGCTGCCGACAATGCGGACTGATGCGCTCCCTGTTCGATTCTTCCGTGTTGATCACCGCAGTCGTCGATCAACTGGCAAGCCATGAATCCGCGTTCGACGCGCTTCGCAGACACGGCATTGGAGACCATTGGGGCTGCTGCTCGACCCATGCGTTGGCCGAGTGTTACGCGACCTTGACCGCCCTGCCACTGGCTTCGCGAGTGCTTCCCGAACAGGCGCGGGTCCTGGTCGAAGAGAGCATCGCGGGAAACCTCGAAGTGATTGAACTCACTCGCGAAGACTACGGGCACGTACTGAGGCAGGTGGCTCGACTCGGCATCGCCGGCGGCACAATCTACGACGCCCTGCATGCGCGGTGCGCGCAGAAAGCGGAAGTCGATCAGATACTCACTTACAACCTGACCGACTTCGAGCGGTTGCAACTCGAAGGCATCCGGGTCACTGCGCCGTAGGCGCCTCGAGACGAACTCGCCGACGCTCTGTTCGGCTTATCGAGCTCCCGCCTCCAACCAGGTCACGACCTCATTCATGTCGCTCGCAGCAGCATCCGTTGCGGGCGCCAGTTGTTGCAGAACGAACCGGCGGCGGTCTTCGGCCGACAGCGTCGGGCGCTCATCCGTGATTCCTTCGTTCAGCAGCCAGCTTTCGAGTTCATCGATTTTGCTGGTGTGGAATCGTTGCAACCTCCGGTTGCGCAGCGCCTCGATCAACGCCCTGCCATCGCCCTCCAGTTCATCGGCCAGGTTCGAGGCGTCTTCGATGAACGCAGGGGATACCGCACCGCTACGTTCCAGCACACCCCGGTCGACCGGACGGCCGCGGCCCCGGCGCCAGAGGTCTGACCAGGCGCGAAGGAGATGGCACCTTCGTTCCAGGCCGGTGCGCACGGCCGCATCGGATATGGCGCCCGGCGCCGCGCTGCTGGCCAGTAGTTTCTCGAGTTGGCCAACGCTTGCGAGGCGCCAGCCGTCCATCAGACGGTGCAGCAGGTCGAGTTCATCGCGTAGCAGGTGAAACAGATGGACCGTCCCGCTCGGCAGGTGCGGGTCCAACGGCGGCACACCCAACCGCACGGCATAGTCTTCGGCGCTCGAGCCCTCCGGTGCCGCGTGTGATGGCGGCTGTTCAACGCGATAGTCCCGAGCCGCCAGGGCCCGATCCCCGAAACGCACCTTCGCCAAGTCGATGACCGGCGGGCGCGCACCGGTCAGGTCATGCCAAAGCGCCGCTTCGTGAACGCGTGCCGTCAGGTAGAAGATCTGCCGGCCCTCTGCTTCAGCCAACCTTTCCAGGCCCGTCGCCATGACCTTGAAGCGACTTTCGTCACTTGTCGTGAGCGCCTCGTCAAGAAACAGGGGCAGCGTTTCACCGCCCTGCTCCCGAGATTCGGTCCAAGCCAGCCGCAAAGCAAGCAGCAACTGCATGCGCGTACCCGACGACAGTTCCCGCAAAGACTTCAAATCGCCGTGCCGACTGTCCCGCGCCATGAACCCGTCATCGTCGAGTTCCAGGGTGAACTCATAAGCGGTCACCTCGGCAAACAGCGACCGCGCGCGACGCAATACCGCAGGCTCATGCTGCGATTGAAACGCCTCTTCCACATCGTCGAGCAGCAGTTCGGTAGCGCAGTGCAGCAATGCCTGGTCGAGTTTGTCGGCCAGGGCTTCCCGCGCCTGACTTACGCCGGCGAGCGCCTGTTCGAGCTTGCTCTCCGATCCGGCCGTCTCGAGCCGGGTTTCGATTTCGGCACGCCGTGCAACCAGCGAGGTGTGTTCGTTTGCTTGCCTCTCGGCAGCCTCAAGGCGGGATTGCAGTTCACCGTTTTGGCGCTGATCGACAAGTTGTACCAATTCAGGTCGATCTTCGAGCTGCCGGTACAACTGCTTTTCGTAGCCGCGGGCCTGATCGAGAGCGCTCCGTGCCGCCTGCCACGCTTTGAGTTGCTCTAACAGCCCGGCGAGCGCTGCCCGATCGCCGGTTTCCAGACCCGCCCTGTCGAACAGTTCCCCGAGTTCGTTATTGGCATCATCGATCTGTTTGCGAAGCGATCGAACAGCACCCTCGCTGATCCGGATCTGGTTTGTTGCCGACTCGGCTTTCGTGAGCCGTTCCCTGAACCCGTCGAAGGAAACCTGCAACAGGTCGTCCTCCGGAATTGTGCCGTTCCCGGTTAGCGGCGTGCTGCCAACCGGTTGCCACCGGTCCAGAAAAGAACCGATCCGGGCTGCAGCCGACGCGGCTCGCCGATCGATCAACTCAAGTTCCGTCCCGCATGCTTCACGTTGTCGGCGCGCATCATCGAGTTGCAGGCAGCGCCGCACGAAACGATCCAGGGCAGTCAGCGGCAGGCAGGGGTCGAATCCGACTTCTTCGGCAAGGGCGCTGCGCTCCGCTTCCAGGGTATTCACCTTTTTCGCCGCTTCGCCAAGCTGTATTCGAAGCTGCTTGACGTTGGCGGTCCGTTCCCGCTGCAGCAACAACTCGTTCAACCGGCTTTCTACATCGGTGTACAGACACTCGCGAACGGCCTCGGCATTCCAGGATCGCGGCCGGGCCAACCCGGTTTCCTCGAACTGCCGCCGGGCTTCCTCACCGGCGGGACGAACGGCGCGCGGTCGCCTGTAGTGAAGAATCAGCGCCCCGCCGGAGGCGAGCATCGCAGCCACCGCGCCCGCCGCGGCGCCAATGGCATTCTGCAGGTAGGACAGAACCGCGGCAAGCGCCGCCCCAGCCAGCGCCGCCCACAAAGCAAGACGGTGCCAGCGGCTTGCAGCCGTGCCACCGTCGCCCGAGCGGGCCGTATCGGCCAGCCAGCCACGCAATGCGTTCGCTGCGCGACGCAGTCGGTCGATCTCCGACTCTTCCGGCGGCTCGCCGCCCATCTCGATGCGTTGTTCCAGTTCCCTCAGACTGGCGCGTGCCGCGATCAGGGGTTCGGCAATATTTTCAGTGCGCTTGAGGCTGTCCCTGTCCAGCTTCGGCATTCGACCGGGGCCGTCGAATTCGGAAACTGCACGCTCAACGGCGCTGTCCGCCTTTGCCAATGCGTCCCGGGCAGTAACCCGCTGCGCCTGATCCACCGACAACCGTTGCAGACACCTGTCCATCACCGCGACTTCTTCCGCCGTCGGACGGGAATCCGAAAAACCGGTGCGCCGATGGTCCTCGATGGCGGATTCGAGCCGGCCCCGTTCCGATTGCAGCCCTTTCTCGAGATCGGCCACTTTGGATGCCCGGCTGTCGACACGGCCAACCTCGTCGCCTTGCAGTTGTGCCAATGCTGGGGGAAAGTCTGCGAGTTGCTGTTCACAGGCTCGTCTCTGATCGACAGCCTGCAGCAAAGACACTGCCGTTTGCAGGCGGCGACTATTCTTTACGGCTGCCTCCGCGGCGCTGATTCTTCTTTCCAGCCCGGGCAGTTCCCCTTCCAATCGGCGCAACTCGACGTACTCGCCATCAACATCGCCAAGCTTGCGCCTGGACGCGCGCAGCGCCTTTTCCTCAGCCCGTGCGAACCGCGAACCCATCTCGGACCGGGGTTCATCGATGTCGAATCCACCCCGCAGGCTGCGCCGCAGCCAGGCAGCCAGTTCAGCATCCGACCGATCGTCGGCAACCAGTTGCTCCACGCCGAGCCGATTCAGACTGATCTGATCCGCCCCCGGCAAGGCCGGGGGCGTGACTGTTTCGCCGTCCCGGGTCCACAACACCTGGGCGCCGCTACGGCGGACGGTCCAGCGAGTGTCGCCGCTGCTGAATTCGGCGGAAACGGCAAGCGCCTGGGGATCGTCTCTTTGAGCGCCGCGCAGAAGGTATCCCAATGCCCGCACCAGGCTGCTCTTGCCCACCGCATTGGGCCCGGTGACGACGTTGACGCGCGCGCTCCGCACCTCGAACGTGAATCCCGGTTCTATCCCGGGCAGCGCATCGATTCGCAAGCGGACGAGACGCATCAGCCAATGTGCGGCATCTGGGCCAGCAGCTTTTCGAGCGCCCGGAAACCCGCTTCCTGAAGCTGCTCGACTGGATCCGTCTCGACGGCGGAACCGTCATTCAAGCCGCTCCAGACCGAATCGCCCGCCACGCCGTGCAGGCGCTCTCGGGCGACCACCACCAGACGATCCCGGTCCACATGGCCTTCCGGCTCGTCCAGCCAGAGCAGGCGGCGGGCCAACAGCCCGGGAGGGTCCGTGCGTTCGGCAAGTTTTCGCAAGTCGATTTCCGGGCGCGTGTGAGCCCGGATGCTCTCGACGAAATAGTGTCGATTGGCGGAACCGCGGTAGACGTCTTCCCGATCGTCCGCGGAGAATTCTCCGTCGGCTGCAGTACCGAAGCGGCTACGCCCCGTAAAGACGACGCGCAACCCCACCGCATCCGGTACGGCGGCGGCGGCAGAGATTTCCTCGTCGAGTTTCCGGATCTCGGCCAGCAGACGGTCCTTGGCTTCCACCGCTGCGCCGATGCCACTCAGGTCGACGGCCAGGGTCTCCCAGCGCAGTGGAGCCAACGGCACCTGCGCCGTTTCGATAATCCGTCCGCCGGCGACGGTGATGAGCCAGGGACCATGGGATCCCGGCTCGCCCGGGTCCATGCCCGTCAGGCTGCCCAGATAGCCGTTCAGGGAATGGGCCGTCAGACCGTCGGGTTTGTGAATGTGGCCAAGCAGCCAGCCGTCGAGACCGGCGCGTTCGAAATCCAGGCTGCTGACCGGCGCATAGGGACTCGACCCGCTGTCGCGGTCGCAGTGCAGGAGGCCGAGGTTGATGCCTGGTTTCCTGTCGAACGGCCCGGCGGGAAGGGGACTTTCGAATACCTTCTCTTGCGGAAACGACCAACCCCAGACGTTCAGCGCCTCGCCATCCTCCGCGATTCTGTGCGATTGCCATTTGCCACCCGCTCCAAGCAGCCGGAAGCCTGGAATCTGACCTGCCAGACGGGGCAATACCTTGACATCATGGTTGCCGGCAACGCCAATGACTTCCACGCCCTGTGCCGTCAGGCGTTCCACCTCCCCGGACAAACCTCGATAGGCTTCGAAAAAGTCGTCTTCCCGCTCAACCACATCGCCTGCGAGCAGTACGGCACGCGCTCGGCACTCAAGGGCCTTGTCCACGGCCCGGCGCCAGGCTTCCGCCGGACCGAACTGATTTGCCCGGATTGCGAGTTCGGGCGGAAGACGCGAAGCAGTCCGCCCAAGGTGGATGTCACCGATAGCGAGGATTTTCACGGCAGGAATTCGAATGCGGCATCATGAGAAGGTATTGAGATTCTACCCCCTGCGGCCGTGCCAACAACATCTCCCCCTTGCGTAGTGACCCGCACGTTTCGCAGTCGTAACCGCGCCTCGAACGACGCTACAAGCCGACTACCAAGACCACGGCCAGAGCCTGGTGGCTGTACAAACCGACAAACCGGAGGGCAAACAGCGCCGTGAGCGCAATGATCGTGAGCGCTACCGTAGCGATCATCCAGGTTCGACCCTGCATCGAAATCCACCGATCGGTTACCGAGGAGCGTCGAATCTACCACGCCGGACAAGCGGCGTTGGCTCCGTATTGGGATTGAACGCGATGTGCCTTCGCGACTGCAGGGCAACAGACTGCCGGGCAACAAGAGCACGGTGCGAACGGCCGATATCGACTTGACGGCAGCCGTCGTCCTTCCTATTTTCCACATGTACGGAAACCCAGATGCCGAACGGAGCTACCCGGAGACCGAACATGGGCGCGACCTACGTGGAGGTGACGATTCGCAACCCGGCGATGCCGGAAAGGACATGGACCGGCCCGTTTCTCGTGGACACCGGCGCGTTCGATTCGCTGGTGCCCGGGAGCCGCCTCGAGGCCATTGGACTGCAACCCCGAGGCAGCCGCGAATACACGCTGGCCGACGGGCAATGTATATCCCTGGAAATTACCATCGCGGAAATTGAATTCGAGGGGGAGCGTGTGGGCGGTACGGTTGTTTATGGCGATGAAGACGCCGAGCCGCTGCTGGGAGTTACCGCCCTGGAGTCCGGCGGGTTCGAGGTGGACCCGCGTTCGGAACGCCTGAAGCGGCTGCCGGCCGTGTTGCTGAAATCGTCAACGGTACCTTGCCATGCGGTTCACGCTCCCTTGCTCCGCAGCCAGTCGGCGAGCAGGTCCGCCACCCCGTCCCGGGCATTGGCGGGCGTCTCAAGATAGTGGTCCCCAACGATCGTTTCCAGGTGTTTGTCCTCCGACCCCAACGCATCGAAAATCGCCTTTGCGTCGCTCGGAAATACACCCGTATCGGCATCGCTCTGTACCACCAGGGCCGGCAAGGTTATCCGGTTCAGGTGCGGGGCGCCCCGACAGTGGGAGTCCTGCAAACTCCACATCGACAGCCAGGTGCGCAAGGTATTGATCAAGCCGATACCCCGCGGTGAAAAGTTGGCCCTTTGCGGGTCGCCTGCGTAGCACCGGCCCACTTCCCGTTGAGACGGATCGATGCTTGTGTCCATCAAACGCAGATCCGCCCAGGTGCGGTACATGGGGAAAGCCCGGTCGAACATGCCAACCCCGCGCAGACGCGCCAACTCCGCGTGGCACCAGGCGGTGATTCGATCGTTGCGCGCCTTTTGCGCGGCCCGATAACGCGCGATGAAGTCTTCGGAATACGGTGGGCCATTGTCCGGGTCATACATGTTCAGCGCCCCGTCCACGCTGGCCGGGTCGGTTTCATCCACTATGGAGGGGTCGAACCAGTCGGTCAGCACTTCCGGCCGGCCCAGGTGGGAACACAGCGAAATGTAGAGGTCTGCCGGTATCAGTTCGTGCAATTCAGCAGGCAGTTCAAGTCCGGGTGTCGGCGTCATGGTCACGCCGAGCGCCTGGGATTGATAGGCGCCCATCAGCGAGCCGCCACCCGAATTGCCGAGTATGACAACCTGGTCTACGCCCGCCCGTTCTTTCAGCCAGCGCACGCCGGCGCCGATGTCGATCAGTGCATGCTCCAGGAGGAAAAAGCCTTCGTTGCCGCGAAAGCGCGTGTTCCAGCCCAGAAAGCCGAAGCCACGCGCGGCCATGAACTCGCCCAGGTAATGCTCGCTGAAGTCCACGTTGTAGTGCGTGGCGATCAAGGCTGTTGTGGCTTGGGCGCCTGTCGGCGAAAAGTACAGCCCCTGACAGGGGAAGTAACCCGCGCCGTACCGCACGGCGGTCGGCGACAATGAGGAGACGAACTCTCTTTTCCAGGCTGTCATCGCGATTTCCTTATCGATATGCACCGCCGCATGGGCTTACTTTGTCGGTCCAGTCAGTCCTTCAATCCGATCCGGGTTCATCGACGTTTCCCCGTTTTCCGCGCGGGCCGTGGTCGGCAAGCCGAGTGGACCCCTGTAGCCAGAGCCGCGCGATCATGGAAAGGATGCCCACGCTCGCCCCGACGACGCCCTTCAGAGTCCCTCCGACCTTGGATTTGCCGAACCTCCGCCGGTACGTGTCAACGGCGGTTTCAACCAGGCGCATATCGGCCTGGATCGCCTTGATCTGCATCTCAATGGTCCAGCCGTAGGTGGTATCGCGCATTCCCAGGCGCCGCAACGCATCCGCGCGAATCGCCCGGAAGGGCCCCAGGTCGGTGACCCGACATCCCCACAACAACCGGATCATCCGGCTTGCCACCCGATTGCCGATCCTTTGCGGCACCGACAGCGCCCCGCGTTCGCGGTGTCCGAGGGTGCGGGAGCCGATGACGAGATCGGCGCCCTCGTCGATGGCGGCGAGCAACTGAAGCGACTGGCCGATGTCGAACGACCGGTCACCGTCGACGAAGAGGATCACGTCCACGGTGCGAAGGGCCGCGATGGCCGCCAGGCAGGCGAATCCGTAACCCAGGTTCCGCTCCGCGGTTACACGGGCGCCGGCTCGGCGCGCGCGTTCTGCCGTGGCGTCGGTCGAGCCGTTGTCGCATACCACCAGGTCGTCGATGACCGGTTGTCCGTCCGCCGTGCGCAAATCCAGTAGCGCCTCGACAACGTCTCCGATGTTGCCTTCCTCGTTGTGCGCCGGTATTACGGCGCCGACTGTCAGTTTCCCGTACATCCCGTGCCGGAATCGAGGCCCTGGCCTTTGGCGCCGCCTTGTGTCGGCAGCCGGTGCCGGATCAGGTCCCAGGCCAGTGCCAGAAGAATCAGGCCGAACTCCAGGAGGCGGATCCAGATCGGCTGTTCATACGCTTGCAGTTCGGGGTCGTTCAGGTTGATCCCCGAAACATAGGCAAGCAGCACGGCGACCGACGCCGTCCATGCCCAGGCGCTCGGGACGATCGCGGCGAACGGCAGGAGCCACAGCAGATACCAGGGATTGATCACGGGCGAAACAACGAGAAACGCGCCGAAAATCCAGTCGCCCCGTGGCATGGCGGGCGTCGCTTGCCTGGCCAGATGCAGCGCATGGTGCATCCAGAATGCGGCGAACATCAATCCCAGCACCAGCATGGATGCAACGCGCGGCAAACCGGTTGTGACCAGGCCGAAGACCGCGGAATTGAACTCCCACTCCCGCGCAAAAACAAACAACGACTCGAGGTCCGTTGCGCCGCTCAGCGCGAACGGCGCATACAGTGCCGCCAGCGTGACCCCGAACAACAACCAGTGTGCGAACCCGGCGCGCAGCAGAATCAACGGCGCGAGCGCAAGCGCGAATACCTTGGCCCCGGCGGCCAGCCCGAGACACAGGGCGGTGCTTCGCCAATGCCGCTCGCGGGCGAGCACGATCGCCGCCATCAACAGGCACACCCCGATTCCTTCCGGGTGCGCGGTAAAGGCGATCTCCTTGACGACCAGCGGGCACCACGCATAGAGCAAGACATTGCGGGCGGGCGCCAGGCGCAACAGCAACGCAACGGTCGCCAGATCGATGAGGATCGTTATCGACTGCAGGGCCGCGACATTGGCGGGTTGCAACCAGTAGCCCACCAGGAAGATCAACTGTGTCGTCGGGCCGTAGATCGTCGGCAGGTCGGGGTTGTTGATGCGATCGAGTACCGATTGCAACGCCGCCGGAACGGCCGGGTCCACGAAGAACGCTTCCGGTGCAATGCCGTAGGGCGTGCCGGTTGTCGCAAACCGGTAACCGTCCCACAGGTATCGAAAGAAGTCGTCCTCGAAGAACGGCCCGCCGGCGAGGCCGCAGAGCCTGAAGACAACCGCCCAGAGAATCATGCGGCCGACCGGGAACGGGCCTTCGTGCCGCAGAAAATAGAAGTAAAGCGCGAAGACCGGGAGGCCGGTCCAGGCTATCAGCAAGTAAAATTGCGGCAGGCCGGGCTCGCCCGGTTGCCGTGCCAGCACCGCCAGGAGGGCGTAGCCCAATGCGCACCACAATCCGGCCGCATCCACCCATCTTCGCGCGGCGCCGCCGGGTGCTTTGTGTCCAGGTGCAGTCACGGCAACCGCACGCGCCGGATGTCGCGCCGATATAGAAGGCAGATTTTCAATAGTTCAATATAATTCAGCAGACCAGGATGAAATTGAGCAGGAATTCTGCAACTGGCGAAGTGTATCCAAGCGTTCCTGCGTATTCCAAGCAGAGGCGTTGTCACGGAGCCCGGGTCCCGTATCGGTGACCTTTGGCCTCCGTCTCCAAGGAGATCGTCATGACGGAAAGTCGCTCCATGCAGGTTTCGACCCCGGCGTGCCGGAAGGCAAGCACGGCAGGCCCGCTCGGAGCCCGAGTGATCGTATCATTTTCCGTTTTCGCGCCTCGACTTCCATGACCGATAAACCGTGTAGATTCAACGTGTTGAAATATTGGCCCCTGCGAGCCGGTAACCGGCGCTGGCGGTCGCGGGGACTGCTGCCGGGTTGGATTGCCACGATGTTGCTCACACCGTTTGCAGCGGCCGCGCCCGGGCCTCAACCGATACCCGGCGGTTGGGATGCGAGCGTCGAAACGAGCGCCTTCAGCGTCGATCATGCGGCATGGCAGCAAATTCTCGACGCACATCTGAGGACTCATCCTTCCGGAATCAACCGCTTCGACTATGGGGGGTTGAAAGCCAGCGCGGAAGGCGAGGCCAGGCTGGCGGACTACCTGGCCTATCTTCAGGCGCTCGATCCGAGGACGCTTTCCCGGGCGGAGCAGAAACCCTACTGGGTGAATTTCTACAATGCGTTGACCGTACGGGTGGTCACGGACGCCTATCCCGTGGACAGCATCCGTCATATCCACGAAAGCCTGCTGCCGTTTCCCATAGGCCCCTGGGGCGATGTCCATGCCGAGGTCGCCGGCATGGAACTGACCCTCGACGACATCGAACACGGCATCCTGCGCCCGATCTGGGGCGACTCACGCATCCACTACGCGGTGAACTGCGCAAGCCTGGCCTGTCCGAACCTGGCGCGGGAGGTCTATACCGCGTCGAATATGGAGGCGCAACTCGAGGCGTGCGCCGGGGAATACATCAATCATCCCAGGGGCGTCGACTTCGTCGATGAGGACTTCATCGTCATCTCGAGCATCTACGACTGGTTCGTGGTCGACTTCGGCGATTCGGAGCAGAAGGTCCTCGAACACCTTATCCGGTATGCCGAGCCGGAGCTTGCCGTCCGTCTCCAGGATTTCTCCGGCGTGATCGAGTACGAATACGACTGGGATCTGAACCAGCCTGATCGGTAACGGGGTACCGGCGCAGACGCCTTAGCCCGCATCGCTCACCAACTTTCGTCGCGAGGCGTCGAGGCACCGTGAGCGGTGCGGATGGATCAGCGCGGCCTGTCCGAAAGCCCCCGCCAGGCGAGAACCGCAGCCGAAACCCGCGCGCAGGGTTCCCGCCGTAGATGCCGCGCCTTTGCCGTGACTCGGGATTTGCGACCGGCACGGCATGGCGATACCCTGCAATGGGAGTGCGCAGGGGTCTGTATCGCGACGATTTATCTCCCGCCCCTGCGGTCGGCCCCGGGGAGGACCGACAATCAGCCGCTCGCCGAACAGCAGAATGGATATGACCGGTAAAGGATCCTGCCGCGCCTTCGCGAGGTTTGTCATGGTATTGCTTCCGGTGGCGTTTTTCGCCGATTCCGCGGTAGCACAGACCGGGCAAGCTTCGCGCGAAGATCTCACGCGGATTTTTCTGGCGGCGCAAGACCTGCGACAACCGGTAATCGTCGAAGGAATCCCGGATTTCTCAAGCGCCGCGGTCGAGGGCCAAAAGGCCGAACTCGGGAAGCTCCGCGCCCGACTGGATGGCCTGGACCCGGCGCACTGGCCGATGCCGGACAAGGTCGACTACCTGATCGTTCGCTCCGAACTGGACATGCTGGACTACGGCTTCCACGTGTACCGAGCCACATCCAGAAACCCCGCTTTCTATCTGTCGTCGATTTCATCCTTCGGCATGTTGAGCGGCGCGGTGCTCAGCGGGCTCGGCCGACTCGTCCAGCAGCCACCGCCGTTTCCTCAAGCGCGTGCGGCACGGATTCTTGCGCACATGAGGAGCATTCCGGCAATCCTCGAACAGGCGAAGCGAAATCTGACGGAGCCGACCCGTGAGATGGCGCGCTGGGCCTTGCGCGACCTGGCCGATGCCGGGGGCGGCAGCCAGGCGTTTGCGGACGGCCTGCGCGCGCATTTCCCCACCGAGTTGGCCGGCGAACTCGATGCGGCCGCAGCCGAAATGGAAGCCGCTCTCGAGTCGTATCGGCAATGGATCGGGAACCGGCTGCCCGACATGGCCGGCGCCCGGCCCATCGGGCGTGAAACGTACGACTGGATACTCCGCCGGATCTGGCTGTTGCCGTTCGATGCCGAAGACGTTCTCCGTCTCGGCGAGCAGGAATTCGCGCGCTATCTCGCGCTTACATCGTTCGAGGAATCGCGCAACCGCGGCCTGCCTCCATTGCGAGGCACGAAGACGACTGCCGAGTACGCGGCGCGCACGGAGGCGGAAGCCGAATCGATTCGTACCTTTCTCAAGGAGAAACGCGTACTGGACATCCCGGACTACGTCGGGCCGTATCGAAGAACCCGGATGCCCCCGTACATTCAGGCTTTTTCGCTGTGGGCGGCCCTGAGCGGCTACCAGGCGCCGGGCAACGGGGTCGTGAAATACTCCGTGCCGGAAGACCACCCATACACCGGCACCTACTGGGAATCGATCATGCGCGTCGACCCCAGCACGAACATCTTCCACGACGGGATTCCCGGGCATCATCTGCAGGGCATCGTCTCCGGCCGGCACCCCTCCCCGATTCGCTCGGGCCGCCGCGACCGCTTCAAGAGCGAAGGCTGGTCGACGTACTGGGAAGAGACGGCGATGCAGCTCGGATACTACGACCGGCGGCCGAGAAGCCGCGAACTGATCTACAACTTTCTGCGCCTGCGCGCCATGCGCGTGATCGTGGACGTGAAAATGGCGCTCGGCGAGATGAACGTCGACGAGGCGGTGGCGGCGCTGATGACCATTCCCCTGGATGAGCGTATCGCGAGCGAAGAAGCCCTGGATTTCCTCGCGGCGCCCACCGGAGGAATCGTGTATCTCATCGGCAAACTGCAAATCGAGCGCCTGCTTGCCGAACGGCGGCAACAACTCGGCGCCGGCTTCGAACTCGGCGGATTTCACAACGATCTCGTCGCAGCGGCCTGGGCGCCTATCGAACTCACCCGATGGGAAATGACCGGCAATGGCGAGAACGTGCAGCGCATGCTCGACGACCGAAGTCCGATGCCGCGCCCGTGACTGCATCGTGCATACAACCAGTGATGCGGTACCGCTGTTCTCCGCGCCGCACGACCCGGCGAACCGCATACGCGCTCCGCAGTCGCTCGACGAGTCCGGTGTCCGGGCTATGACGCAGCGTGAGATCGGGAAGACGAGTCTGAGCGCGGGGCCATGACGCAGCCGGAGATCAAGGAGAAAGGGAGGTAATACCATCATGAAAACTCATCGAAAACCGATACCGGTAGTCGCGGCAATACTTGCCGTTATCACGGCCTTACCCGCCGTCGCGCAGGAGGCGGGCGAAACCGCCCACGCCTCATCGGACCTCGTCCGCCTCGCCGGGGAGATCCGGGATTTCCGCAGCCCCCTGTTCACGGCGCGAACCTGGCGTGCCGGACCGATCGACTACGAAGTCCCCGACTACGCGGCGGTCGTCGAAGAACAGAAATCGGGACTGGCCGAGTTCCGCCGCCGCCTGAACGCTCTGGATCCCACGCACTGGCCGGTGCACGACCAGGTCGATTTTCTGCTGTTGCGCGCGGAACTGGATGACGTCTATTTCGAACATCACATCCTGCGCGAAACCGAGACCAATGCCGGTTTCTACGTCGATCAGGCGATCAACGGCGTTGCCCGGGAAATGGGCGATACCGTTCCCTACAGCGAAGAGAAGGCGGAAGCCATCATCGCCGCCTTCGAACGAACCGACGGCATCCTGCAGCAGGGCGCGGAGAACATCGTTCTCGAGAATGCCGCCCCCGAGCTTGGTCAGGCAAGCCTGCGGTACATCGACAATATTGGCGAAAAATACGCTGCCGGGGCCGCCCTGCTCGAGCCGCATTTTCCCGAGTCGAACCGATCGAGACTGCGCACCGCGGCCGCCGAGGCGGCTGCCGCGCTGGAACGATACGGCGAGTGGATCGAAAGCAACCTGCAGCACATGAAAGGCGAACCCAACGTCGGCAGGGCCAACATGGAATGGTATTTCGAGCGGGTGAACTTCTCGCCCTGGAGCGTGGAGGAACTGCTCGCGATGGGCGAATTCGAGAAGAACCGCTTCCTGATGTCCATCGCCGTGGAAGAAAAGCGCAACGAGGGCCTGAAAGAGCTGACCATGCCGACAACGGAGGAATGGATCGAATGGTTCCGCCTGACCTACCTTCAGACCAAGTACTGGCTGAAAGACATGGACCTCATCGGCTTCCATCCATACATCGGAGAATCCTACCTGCAGTCGGGGACCTGGCAGGAACCCTTCGGCGGCGTCGGCAATCGACCCGGCCTGCTGGGATTGCCGGAAAGACCCAAACCGGAGCATACAAAACGCCTGTTCGTCGTACCGGAAGATCACTCTTTCACGAACACCTATTGGGAAAGAATCATGCGGCTCGACCCGATTACCGACTATCAGCATTCAGACTGGCCCGGCCATTATTTCGAAGCCGAGGTCACGCAGCGCAACCCATGCCCGATTCGCGCCCGTCACAAGGACACGGGTTTCTCCCAGGGGTGGGCGCACTACTGGGAAGAACTGTTCCTCGACATGGGTTACCCCTATCTCCGTGGTCCCCGCACCCGCGAACTCACCTACAACTTTCTACTGCTGCGGGCCGTGCGCATCCCCCTGGACCTCTATCTCTCCATGGGTCAACTGTCCGTCGACGAAGCCGTGCAATACCAGATCGACCGCGTACCGACGATGGAGGAGCACATTTCCAGGGCGGAGGTCGATCTCTATGTCCGTTGGCCCTACCAGGCGACCAGCTACATCGTGGGCAAGAAGCAGATCGAACAGATGCTCGCCGAGACCTATGCCGCGGAAAACTACGCCATCGACTGGCGGGAATTCCACGATGCACTCTTGTCGTACGGGCAGATTCCGCTCGCGCTCGTGCGTTGGGAACTCACCGGCAATGCGGATCAGGTGGAGCGCTTGTGGAATAGCCCGGAGGAGCCGTCCGCCGACTGAGGCGTGGGAACTTCCAGCGTACTCCGCCCTTCAGAAGGAGGAGCCGGGCCCCTTCAGGAACTCGACCTCCTCGGGGGTGGAATTGCGACCGAGCACCTTGTTGCGGTGGGGAAACCGGCCGAAGCGGTCGATGATCTCCTTGTGTCGGAGCGCGTAGGAGAGATTGTCTTCATCCCCCAGGGTCGTGAAGAGTTGCACGGACCGCACCTGCTCGGCCGGGTCTTCGCTGTGCTCGAAAGGGAGGTAGAGGAACTTCCGCTGGTCGTTCGACACCTCCCGGTCGAAACCGCGCGCGAGTGCCTCCCTGGCGAGACCGAGCGCAACGCCATCCGCCGCGAATGCCCGGGGGTCGCCCCGGTACATGTTGCGCGGAAACTGGTCGAGGGCGATCACCGCCCCCAGCAGGCCTCGCGGGCTCGCACGCCAGCTCTCCGGCACCTGTTCGCGCAGCGCCTCGTGCAGGTCGCGGAAGCGTTCGCGGATGCGCCCGTCCACCGCCTCGCCACCCCCGAACCAGTCATCCGGGGTGAGTTCTTCGAACCAGAATCGCAGGATCTCTTCGATTCGGGCCGGAGCCGGTTCTTCATTCATGGCGCAAAAACCGGGAACGATACGCCTGCAACCGGCGTTGCGCCGACGGGGCCATGGCCTCCGGAGTCCAATCCAGGCCGCCGTCGAAGGAAATCTCCAGGCTCTTGATTGCAGGGTCGACGATACGTTGCCGGATAGAGTCCTCGAAGTAGACGAAATACAGGCAACCCGGAGAGGTCAGGCGTAGCGTCAACCGGACCGACCACCCTGCGCCGTTCGGCTCAACGTCGATTTCACGGACCAGGCCCATGTCGCCCAGCCCGATGGCGACACCCAGCGCCTGGCTACACGGGTCCGTTACCTCGTTTACCTGGTCCCTGACGTAGGCAAGAACCCGATCCTT
This sequence comes from Candidatus Azophilus sp., assembly GCA_965220425.1. Taxonomy (GTDB): domain Bacteria; phylum Pseudomonadota; class Gammaproteobacteria; order Pseudomonadales; family Azotimanducaceae; genus Azophilus. The sequence goes on from OZ244830.1 coordinate 5,086,267, forward strand.
GGATCTGAGACGCATCGTCACGGCAGTCTCTTTCAGGACGCGGCCCCGGCGCCCGCCAACCTCGCGCGGTGCGCACTCCAGGGCGGCGCCTTGCCGCGCGCGCGCAGTTGAGTCCAACCGTCCGCGCTGATCCTTTTCCCGATGCCCGCTACATCGAGGCCATGGATACGGGCGATATTGGCGCCCAACATCAGGCGTTTGACGTCGGTGGTCAGCTCCGGATAGCCGTAACCGTCGACAAGCTCCTTCGGCATTTCAAAAGCCATGAACCGCTCAAGGATGGGGTCGGCATGATTCACGGCGCAGCCGGTTGCGTACAGGATTCGCTCCGGGCCTCCGTAGCGAAGCAGGGTGCCGATGATGTGGGCAAAACGACGCGGGTGACGGACCACCAGATTGACCACGCACTCCAGGTTCGCGTAGATGTTGTCGTGCAGCATGAGCTGAATGCCCGCTTCTTCAAGGAACGCCCAGCCCGCGTGAACGACTTCGAAAGTCATGTCCGGGAAGGCCAGGGCCGCCGTTGAAACGTCCTCGTAGTGAACCGCCTCCACCGGTCCGGGACCGACCGGCTGCGCCTTGTGGAACGCCAGGTGCATAACGCCCAGCTCGCGCGCCTTCTCGAAGAAGGGGAACGCCCGTTCCGGGTCGTCGTAGAGCATCTGTACGAGCTTGTGTCTGGACACATCGAAGAAGCCGTTGGACGGGTAGAATTTGAAGCCCACCGCGCCCTGCTCCACCATCCGTTCCATGCTCTCGAAGACCCGGCCGCGGTCTTCGTCGAAGGTGTCCACGCAGCCGTACAGCAACACCCGGTCAGGGGCGATCCGCTTAAGCTCGACACCCGTATCGAACCGGGCGACCCCGTCGCGGGAGAACGAAGAGATCGCCACGCTGTGATGCACGATCATGTCCACATCGCTTTCAACGAAAAAGACGTTGGCCAGGTCTTCCGCATGCCACCTGGCGGTGAACTCGTCCTGGGTCAACAGGTAGCCTTCTTCGAGCGACTCGGTGGAGAAGTGACCGAGTCGATAGGCGAAGTGCTGCAATCCGGCGTAACGCTCCGGGTCGCAGGTCGCTATGCAGTTTTCGTCGGAAAAATCGTAGGCGTGTGCGACCGCATCGATGACAAAGATTCCGTCAATCATCTTTCCGCCCTTTCAGCTCGCAGCCGGTTGCCGCACATGGTCCGCAATGACTTTATGGGAGTGACGGACAAGGATCTCCTGATCCTGCAGGATGAAGTGGTCGATACTGCCCGATGAGATTGCCGCCTGGATGTTCTCCAGCGTGCTGAGATCCTCGAGCCAGGTATCGCGGAGCGCGCACTTGGCGTACTCCTGGCTGAACAGTTCGCCGGCGTTCCCCGGCGGCGGGTAGTACGTCTTCGTCTCCCACAGGGTCTGGTCCACCGCCAGGGGCCAGAAGTGGTAGGTGAAGAACATGTCCGCGAATACGAACAGGGAGAAGTTCGGGAACACGTAATTCGAATCGAACATCCACAGCGGGCTGCGTTGCGGATTGACCCCCCTGGGCAACCGCGTCTCGTAGTCCTCCATCTTGATGTAGGAACTGCCGAACCGGTGGGCGACGCCCTGCAGGGGCGTCGGGGTGAATTCCGGGTTTCCGGGCACCGACATCATCCGATGCAGCGGGTACAGCTTGAACTCCAATGCGTGGATATAGGGGTTATCCTTGCTCGCATAAGCGGCGCCACCGGAACGCTTGTGTACGAAGCGCGCATGCCAGGCTTCCTGAAAAGCGTCCAGCGCAATCTTCCAGTTGACCTTGATTCTGGCCCGGTAACGGTGTCGCAACCGCATACCGTCAAACGGATAGCCTTGCAGAGCCTCACCCCATTCGCTTATGAATTCCCGCAGCGTTTGATCCGGGCGAGGACTCATGTTGACGAAAACAAAACCTTCCCATACTTCAGCGGCGATGGGCTTCAAACCGCAGGTTGATCTGTCGAGGTCAAAGAAATGTTCTTCGTCGGGGACATGCGCCAGGCCGCCTTGCAGATCATAGGCCCAACCGTGAAATCCACAGACAAATGCCCGGCAATTCCCTCGGGTATTTCCAGCTACCTTGTTGCCCCTGTGGGAACAGACATTGTGAAATGCCCGAATGCGGCCGTCTTTGCCGCGAACGATTAGAATCGAGCTTCCGACGATCTCGATGTCTTGCACGATATAGTCGCCCGGAGCCGGTAGTTCGTCTTCCCGCGCCACATTCAGCCATACCCGCCGAAAGATCTTGTCGCGTTCGGACTCGAAGTATTCCTCGGACAAGCAGGGTTCCACCGGGATGGGTTCGGTGCCCAGATCGGGGTACTTGAGCGCCCATTGCCTCACCTCGGTTGAGGAGGTCATGCCCGACACCTCCCGATCATCCGGCAAGGGCACAAACGGCCCGACGCGTGAGCCTGCTCCGCGTCCCTGTATTTCGCCGCACGATGCTCAGGCACCTTGCCGGTCCTCCGTTCCAATCGCGACACAAGCCCAAAGTGCTAGTGGTCGAACCACCTGGAAATGAGTGGTCAGCGCGTCCACAAGCGTCCAGATGCGCGGCGTCGGCTCGCGGACGTATCCGGCATACGTCAAGAGCCGACAACGGAGCCCTCAGCCCGGGAGCGCGAGGGGGTACCCCTCGCACACAGACAGATGGGCGCTTGTGGGCGCGCCCTGCGGGTGGCCGCCGGAACACCCCGCGCGGCGTTGCGACCGCTTGAAGTAGGTCGCCTACGTCTGCGCGACCGCGCCTTGCGCGGAACGTTCCGGCGGCCACTGACCACTCATTTCCAGGTGGTTCGACCACTAGACCACGGGCCAACGGCTTTTGAAGGGCAACCCGATCCGCCCGTTACAGGCCTTGGCCTGGATTGCCGCCCGGGCGAGCATCTCCCGTTCATCGAGGTCGATAAACTCGCCTCCCTCGAGCACCATCTGTCCGTCGACGATCACGGTATCGACGCTCTTGCCGTCCGCTGACCAGACCAGCGTGCTGACCGGGTCCCACATCGGCACCCATTCCGGGCGCTGGCGGTCGAACAGGATGATATCGGCCTTCTTGCCCGGCTCCAGCGATCCGATCTCATCCTCCAACCCCAGGGATCTCGCGCCGTTGACGGTGGCCATTTCCAGGGCCTGCTCCGCGGGTATCAGGTTGCCGTCCATCCGGCAATCCTTGAACAGGGAGGCGACCACGTGCATGGCCCGGCCCATATCGAGAAAGTCCGACGAGGTCGCGCCGTCGATTCCCAGCGAGACGCAGATGCCCTCATCGAGCATTTCCGGGAAACTCCCGTGCCGCGTGATGCCGTAGGCGAGCCGCAGATACGAAGTCATGTCGGCAATGACCTTGACATCGTGCCGTGCCAGCGCGGCGATCTCTTCGGCGCTCGTCAAGGCCATGTGGCGCAGCCTGAGATTGCTTTGCAGGGCGCCGATGCTCTCCAGGTGTTGCACCGGCTTTTTGCCGACGGCTTCCACGCACTGCATCACCTCCGCCTCATCCTCGTTGCGGTGCATGCTCATCGTCGTACCGTACTCATCGGCGAGCGCCAGGGCGCCCTTGATGAGTTCGTCGGAAGCCGTGCCGATACCGAGCAGCATGGGATGAAAGGCGATTCGCGAATGCCCGAGTTCGGCAAACTTCTTCAGCAGCCGGGCATTGTCCCGCAGCGCCTCATCGGTGGTCATGGAGAACTTGCTCCCGCCCTGCACCCGATCCATGCACCAGCGGCCCAGCACCGCCCGCATGCCGGTTTCATCGACCGCTTGCGCCACGCTGTCCACATCGTCGGCGCTGCCGCCTTCGGCAAAGGTTGTCGTGCCGGTGCGCAGCATCTCCAGGCAACCGAGCCGGGTGGCGTGGAACTCGTCCTCCGGCGTGAAGCCCTCGTACATCGGGAACACCCACTCATAGATCATCCGGTAGGAGTTGACATCGTCCGGGACGAAACACCGGTAGAGCATTCCCGTTACGTGGCTGTCGCCGTTGATGAATCCGGGCAGTACGACGCGGTCGGTTGCGGCAACGGTTTTTCTCGGCCGATATTTGCCGTCGAGGGCGGCGCTCTTGCCTACTTCGAGGATGCGGCCCCCATCGATGGCTATGAAGCCGTCGGTCACGATCCGGCGTTCCGGGTCCATGGTGACCAGGGTCCCCTGATCGATCAGAATGTCGATTTCCCGCATGTTCCCAGCCTCGTTCAGCCCTGCGCCTGCTCGAAGGCGTGCGCCGCACGCAGCAGCGTCGCCTCTTCCCAGTAGCGGCCGACCAGTTCCATGCCGATGGGCAAGCCATCGAACTCGCCGCAGGGAACGTTCATGGCGGGATGGCCCGTCAGGTTGAACGGGCAGGTATTGGCCACCTGTTCCATGGACTTTGCGATCTTCTCGAGCATGGGCGCATCGTCGGCCGGCAGCGGTTGCGCCTGCATCGGCGTGGTGGGCATGAGCAGCAGATCGCAGTCCAGGAACGCCCGGTCGTAATCCCGGTTCAGGGCCTGCCGGAGGTTCTGGGACTTCGCGTAGTATAGGCCCCCGTACTTCTCCTGCATGTGCTGTCCCAGCATCAGGATGAACTTCACCCCCGGAGCCATCCGGTCGGCCCGGCTCTGCATGGCCTGGGTGAGCGCGCCCATGAGATCCATGGGGTAGATCCCGCGCCAACCGGAACCCACTCCCCCGCTCGAGGTCAAGACCTTGCTGACGCCTTCGAGTCCGACGCCCATGTAGATCGACAGGCCGTCGCGATGAAACGGCAGGGAGAGGTCGACGACCCTGGCCCCCAGTTCCTCGAATCTGCGCGCAGCCGCCTTCACAGCGTCATCGACCTCGGCGGTGGACATCCCCGGCCAGCCGAACGCCTCTTGAACGACGCCGATACGCAGGTCATCCACTTGCCCGGTCAAGGCCTGCACATAATCGCCTCCCCGGGCTCCCGCCTGACGCGAATCGCAGCCATCGGGTCCGGCGATCACCTCCAACAGCAAGGCCGCATCCTCGACAGTCCCCGTCATCGGACCGAGGTGGTCGATGGTGTATTCCAAGAGCGCCGCGCCCGTGTAGGGCACCAGGCCGAAGGTGGGTTTCAGTCCATATACGCCGCACCAGGAACCCGGCACCCGGATCGATCCCGCCTGGTCCGCGCCGATGGCCATATCCACTTCGCCGCCGGCTACCAGGGCGGCGCTGCCGCTGGACGAACCGCCCGACGACCAGCCGCGCCGGTGTGGATTGTGCGTGGGCCCGGTGTCGGCGGTATGGCTGCCGCCCGAGAGGCAGAAGTTCTCGCAAACCGCCTTGCCGGCGATCTCGCCCCCGGCATCGAGAATGCGCTCCACGACCGTGGCATCCGTTTCCGGAACAAACCCCTCCAGCACGGAACTGCCGTTCGTCATGGGCATGCCCGCGACAAAGACATTGTCCTTGACGGCAATGCGCCTGCCGTTAAGAGGACCGGAAGGCGCTCCCCGGATCGCACATTTCCAATACCAGGCGTTCAGTGGATCTTCCTCCGCGGACGGCCGGTGCCCACCCGAGCGTGGATATTTCGGGGCTCGAGCCGGCTCTTCGAGTTGATCGATGCGGTGGAAGAAACCGCTGACGCCCTCGGACAACAGGGCGAACGCGGTCAGTTCCTCATCGGTTACCGGCAACCCGAGCCGTTCGGCTGCACTGCGCAACTCGTCCGCTGTCGGCGTGCTGACGGCCATCAGTCCACAGCCACCGGCACGAAACGTTCCGTCGGGAAGCCATCGATGACCGCGGGCTCGCCATAGAACTCCACCGCGGGGCCGATTTCCGCCAGCGACAGGGCCATGTTCATCAGCCGTTGCGCCTCCGCGGACAACTCATTCAAGGGGAACGCGTTCAGATAACCCATGACGGCTTCCATGCGCGGCAACATGGCATCGTAGAACGACTGGATCTCCTGCATGGGGCTCGACGCCCGCTTGCGCCCGCGGCTTGCTTCGCCCGGCAAGGCCCAGTCCAGGTAGGGCTCCAGATCCTCGAAATCCGGGGGCAGCCGCCGAGTCGACATGACGCCGGCCTCAAGTCAGCGGCCGTTGACCGGCAGCCGGGCGCATTGCTCGATCGTGCCGGTCACGCCACCGGTCCCTCGACCGGACCCGGACCCCGGGAGCCACTCCGTTCCTCACCGATCAGAAGTTGTAGCCGACTTCCACCCCGTATTCCACCGGCGGTCCAAGGACTCCGAAGACCGTTCCGCCGAGTGCGGCAATCTCGAAGCGGCTCTCGGTGTATTGCTTGTCCGCCAGGTTCTTGCCGTAGGCCGCCACGTACCAGACCTCTCCCGGGCTCTCGTAGCCGACCCGCGCGTTGATCACCGTAAACGCCCCCTGGGAGTTGAGCTTGCGATTGAACTGGTCGAAGTAGATGCGGCCCTGATGCTGCACCTCGAAGCTGGCGTTCAGCGTGCCCCCGTTGCCGACCGGCTGGGCCAGGTTCAGGCTGCCCGATGCGGTGAACGGGGCGACCCGGGGCAGGTCGTTGCCGGCGAGGTCCCGTATGCCGGCAGCTTCATTGACGGGGTCCGCGGTCAGGAAGGCATCGAATTTCATGTCCGCCATGGAGATACCCACATTCAGGCTCACCGTCTCGCTGAGCAGGGCCCGCATCTCCAGCTCCGCGCCCCCGCCGGACGCTTCCCCGGCATTGTCGATCGTCGAGCCGATGCTGACGATGCGCTGCACCTGCATATCCGTGTAATCCGAATAGAACCCGGTCAGGTTCACCTCCACCCGGTTGTCCGCGAAGGTGGCATTGATGCCCGCTTCGTAGGCCATGAGGTATTCCGAGTCGAACGGCGGCGCGATGCCCGCGCCGTTGAAGCCGCCGCCCTTGTAGCCCCTGGACACGGAAGCCCAGGCGAGGACATCCTCGTTCACATCCCACTCCAGCGCCAGGCGCCCCGTGACCGCATCGTATTTGCCGATTGCCTCCTGATAGGCGAGCGGTGCGAATGGAAGGTAGGCGTGTTCGTTGGCGAAATCCTTCTTGTCCTTGGTGTAGCGCAAGCCCAGCGTCAAACGCGCCCGGTCGCTCAGGCTGTAGGTCCCCTGGCCGAAAACGGCCCAGGAGAAGGTTTCGATATAGGGCAGCGAATGCAGCACGCCCGGTGGGAAGAACGGGAAGTCGAGTATCTGCTCCGCTTCCTCCCACCAGAAAAAGGCGCCCGAGATCAACGTCAGTCGGTCGTTGGTGTAGTTGAGCTGGAATTCCTGTTGGAACGTCTCGGCATACATGTCGCCGAAATACGAGGCCAGTTCAACTTGCGTGTCGTCCAGGTCGTTGAGTTCGTAGACATCGAAGTCGCGCCAGCCGGTGATCGACGTGAGCGTGACCTGCTCGGTCAGATCCCAGTCCACGCGAAGGGTAAGCGTATGCAGGGTCTTGTCGTCGACCAGGGGATAGTTCTGGTTGACTTCGTCCCACTCGTCGATCGGGCTGTACCCGCCGAAGCCGTAGTTGGCGAGACCGATGCTCAAGGACTTGAAGGGATCGATCACGCTGTCCGTCTGGGTGTATTCGTACTGCAACACCGCCGTGGCGTTCTCGCCAGTCCACTGGCCGGTGAGGCGAATCGCGTATTCATCGGCATCCATGACGCGCTCGCCGTCATAGAGATTCTTCAGGTAGCCGTCGCGCTTGTGGTAGAGGCCGGCGGCCCGGACCGCGAACTCGTCGGACAGCGGAACATTCACCGCGCCTTCGAAGCGCCGCTTGTCGAAGCGGCCGTACTGGCCGATCAGGTAGCCGCCGAGTTCCTGCTCGGGCTTCCTGGAAATGATGTGCAGCACCCCGCCCGTGGTGTTGCGGCCGTACAGGGTTCCCTGGGGCCCGCGCAGCACTTCCACGCGCTCGGTATCGAAGAAGCTGATATAGGCCATGCCCGGGCGCGACAGGTAGATGTCGTCCTTGTAGCTGGCCACACCGGGGTCGCCGCCGACGCTCTGCGCCTGGGTCGAAATACCCCGTAGCGAGATCTGGCTGGCCGCGATCTGGCTGATGATCAGGCCCGGCACGTACAGCGGCAGATCGGTGACGTCCTGTATGGCGCTCTCGACCAGGCTTTGCCCTTCGAGCGCGGTAAGCGAGGCGATTACATCCTGCCTGTCTTCGTCGCGCCGCTGTGCCGTGACGAGAATTTCCTCGAGCTCCAGCGCCTGGGCGCGCGACTCGACGGATATCGCCGACAGGCCTGGAAGCGCCATGACGGTTGCGATCACGCAACCCGTGCCATACCGGAATCCGGCAAATAGACCCCTTGAGTTCATCTTTTTCCTCCCTTGCTCACAATTCCTCCGGGAATCCCAATTCCCGCGAGCGGTGAGATTTCCAAGAATAATGACGATGGCGCCGGGTTATTCCCTACCGGACTCAGTCAGCCCATTGCACCAAGGCTGAAATCCCGTCGGGTTCCCGCGATTGACCAGATGCGGCACAACTACTTGGGGTCGTAGCAGGGCGCCAGACCACACCGCTGACAAGTCGTCGCAGCAACGGAATTTCGCCCAGGCACCCTATTCCGCGCCCCGGGGTTCCCGGTGGGTTTTCGACCAGGGTTTCAGGGGCGTTCCAGTATGGCGCGCAAGACCCGCTCCGGTGTCGCGGGCAGCCGATTCACCCGGGCTCCGGTGGCATGGGCGATGGCGCCGGTCACCGCCGGCGCCGCGCCCATCAGCGCGTTCTCGCCCACCCCCCTGGCGCCGAACGGAGCCCCGGGTTCCGGGTTCTCCAAGAGGATCGCATGAATGCCGTGCGGGACATCGGCCATGCCCGGCACCTTGTAATCCATCATGGTCGGATTGATCAGGTCCCCGCCGTCCCAGACCAGCTCTTCGGTCAGCGCATAGCCGAGCCCCTGGACGATGGCGCCGTGGATCTGTCCCTCGACCATGCCGGGATTGATGGCGCGGCCGACATCGTGCGCCGACCACACTTCGACGACCTCCACCTTGCCGGTGACCTCGTCGACTTCCACCTCCACCACCTGGGCGCCGAAACAGAAGACGCCATTGCCGGCGACTATGCCCACGAATCCCCGAGCCTGGGTGCGCTCGGCATCGAGCCCTTCCGCCGGTTCGTAGAGCCAGTTGCCGCTTCCGGAAACAGGGCCCCCGGTCATGTACAGAGCGCGGCCCGCCGCCGCGGCAAAGGGGATCTCCTCATCGGAAATGCCCTTGATGCCGACCCGGCCCCCGGGCCGCAGTTCCAGCCGGTCGACCTCGCTCTCGAGAATCGCCGCGGCGTGCTCCAACAGCTTGTCGCGGACCTGCACGGATGCCCTCTCCACCGCATTGCCCACCATGAAGGTCGTGCGGCTCGCGGCCGTCTGATAGTTATAGGGCGAGGTATCGGTATCCGGATTGGCGTAGTTGACCCGATCCAGGTCGAGGCCCAGCACGCCGGCGGCTATCTGCGCGAGAGCCGTATCGGATCCCTGACCGATATCCACCGCGCCGGTGTTGACCGACACGGTTCCGTCCTCGTTCAAATGTACGGCGGCCCCCGCGCTCAAGAGGGCGCAGGTATGGCCGAGTGCCGCGATGCCGACACCGCGACGCTTGCCGGGGCTCGATGCACGCCGCTTCCGGCGATTCCGCCAATCGCTGGCCTCGCGAACGCTTTCCAGGCACTGCTTCAGGCTGGGTACGCCGACGGACCTGCCGCCGAGCCAGGCATCGCCTTCGTCCAGTGCGTTCCTGAGCCGCAGTTCCAGCGGGTCCATCCCCAGCACCTCGGCCAACTCGTTCAGTTGCGCCTCGCCGGCAAAGGTTGCCTGGGGGTTGCCGAACCCCCGCATGGCGCCGGCCCGCAACCGGTTCGTGTATACCGACCAGGACCGGACGTGCATGTTCGGAATGACATAGGGCCCGCGGCTGAAGAAGGCGCACACCGCGGAAACCGCCGAACTCTCGTCGGCGTAGGCGCCTCCGTCCAGGATGAATTCCACGCTGCGGGCGAGCAGCGTCCCGTCCTTTTTCGCACCGGTCTTCGCCCGAATCGTGCCGGCGTGCCGGCACTTCATCATGGTCATGTCGTCTTCGCGGCTGAAGGTCATCTTGACCGGCCGCCCGGCCGCCATTGCCAACGCGGCGGTGACCGGCTGATTGGTCAACTCGCACTTGCCGCCGAACGCCCCGCCGATGCGGGGAGCGATCACCCGCACCTTCGACATCGGCAGCCCGAGCGCCCGGGCCGTGAGCATCTGCACCCGGGCCACCCCCTGCATGGAGGACCACAGGGTTACCTTGCCGTTCGAATCCACCTCCGCGAGCGTGGAAACCGTTTCCAGGTACATGTGGTATTGGGCAGGCAGCCGGTATTCGTTCTCCACGATGGCATCGCATTCGGACCAGGCCTGCTCCGGATCGCCTTCCTTGAATTCCGAGTAGCAGATGGCATTGGGCTCGGCCGGCAACTCGTAGTGGCATTCGTAGCTGTCCCGCTCTTCATGGATGACGGGCGCATCGGGCCGCAGCGCCTCTTCCGGGTCGAACACGGCATCGAGCTCCTCGTACTCGATGTCGATCAGCCGCAGGGCCTCCCGGGCCGTCGCGAGGTCTTCCGCGGCCACGGCGGCTACCGGCTCGCCGGTATAACGCACCTTGTCCACCGCCAGGGGCAACTGATCCATCAGGAACATGCCCGTGTAGTTCCGGGGGAAATCCCCTCCGGTCAGAACCGCCTCGACTCCCGGCAGGGCGGCCGCCGCGCCGGTATCGATGGAGACGATGCGCGCGTGGGCATAGGGGCTGCCGAGCTGCGCCGCGTGTAGCATTCCGGGCCGGGACAGATCGTCCGTGTAGAGCGCCCGGCCGGCGACCTTCTCGCGCGCTTCGAGCCGCGGCGCGGTATTGCCCACCGCATCGCCGACGGGCGCGCCGACCGCGACCGCGGAACGATCCCGCTCGCTCACCGTCGCACCGCCTCGCTCGCCAAGTGATCGATGTCGCCGACCGGCACGCCTCCAGCGCCCGCGGAACGACTCCGCCCATTCATGGCTGCACCGCCTCGCTCGCCGCGCGCACCGCATTGACGATCTTGACGTAACCGGTGCAACGGCAGATGTTGCCGCTGAGCCCGTGGCGGATGGCGTCGACCGTCGGCCGCGGGTTGCGCTTCAACAACGCCCTGGCCGCAACCACCATACCCGGCGTGCAGAATCCGCATTGCAGGGCGCCGCAGTCGACGAATGCCGCAAGCAACGCCGCCGAGGCCTCATCCTCCGCCAGGCCTTCAATGGTGCCAATGTCCCGCCCGGCCTGCGCCACCGTCAACGCCAGGCAGGCGAGTGCGGATTCGCCGTCGATCAGCACGGTGCAGGCGCCGCAGACACCGTGACTGCAACCGCATTTGGCGCCGGTGAGCCCCAGCTCTTCCCGCAGCGTCTCAAGGAGGTTCTGGCGGGGTTCGACCAGAACCTGCCGGGTTTTCCCATTGATGGAGAGGGCAACCGGTGTTTTCTCAGCCATCCAGACGCTCCCGCGCGGCGTTGAGGGCCCGCGTCAACAACCCGGGAATGAGCAGACGCCGATAGTCCGAACTGCCCCGCACATCCTCTATCGGGTCCGCGGCCGCGGCCAACAGATCGCCGGCTCCGTGCAGCACCGCATCGTCGAGACCGGAGCCCGTCAGGAGAGCGTCCACTTCGTCGAGATGCAGCGGCGCCGGGCCGACGGAGCCGACCACGATCCTCGCGTAGCTGCAAGCGCCGGCCTGCATGGCGACCACCGAGGAGATGGAAACGATGGCGTAGTCGCCATCCGTGCGGCTGAACTTGAGATGAGTACCGACGGCGCCCGGCGGCCCCTCGGGAACCAGAACCGCGGTCAGCATCTCGCCCTGGTCAAGGGACGATTCGAGATAGTCCACGAAAAAGTCGGCGATGGGCGCCATACGCACCCCTTCCCGGTTCGCGATCTCGACCATGGCGTCCGCCGCAACCAGCGCTCCCGGCAGGTCCGCCTGGGGATCCGCATGGCAGAGCGCCCCGCCAATCGTGCCCCGGTTGCGAATGGCGGGATGTGCGATCTGCCGGGCCGCATCCCGGACGACCGCTCGCGCACCCCGAAGGCCACCCTCGTCAGCAACCCGAGTGTGGGTAACCATTGCCCCGATGCGCGAGACACCGCCGGACTCCGTGATCTCGTGCAGGCCGTCAATGCGGCGCAGCCCCACCAGAGTCGATGGCGCCACCAGGTCTGCATTCATCATCGCCGTCAGCGTCTGGCCACCGGCCAGGCACCGGGCGTCTTCGCCAGCCGCCAGCGCCGTGACGGCTGCCGCAACGCTATCCGGTTCCAGGTAGATCACGCAGAATTTCCCGCAATGCGTTCGCGAACCGCATTCGCAAACTGCCCGCCGATGTCGTCCGCCTTTTTCTTCATCACGCCGGCGCCGAACCTGCCCAGCCGTCCGGCGATGGAAATCTCGGAAACGTAGGCGATTTCCGTCTCCTCCGCGTCGACCGCCCGCAGGGTCAACCTGCTCCGGGCGCTCAAGCGGCTGGCCCTGCCCCCTTCCTCGCCACGGGTCGAATAGGATGCAAACTCCATCGGCTGTACCTCAAGTGTCTCTACGTCGAAGTTGAAGAGCGCCTTGATGGGACCGATCTTGACCTTGACCTTCGCCTTGAACCTGCCCTCGCCGACAACTTTCACGCTTTCGCAACCGGGTACGCAAGCGCCGGTCTCTTCAGCCGACTGGATGAACCGCCACACTCGTTCCCGCGGCGCCGGGACCACAAAGCTGTTCTCAATTTTCAAGGCGGCGGGACCTGAAGCGGTCGGCGGAAAGACCATCGGTCACCGCCGGCTGTTTGTAGATTTCGACGGCGAGCCCGACCTCGGCGAGCGACAGCGTCATATGAAGCAGATTGCGTGCCTCTGCCGGCATGGCTTCGAGATCGAAGTCATTCAGATAGCCGAGAACGTCGCCGATGCGCCCCGTCATGCCATCGTAGAAAATTCTCATCGCCGCCATGTCCGTGGTCTGGCGCTTGCGCCGGCGTTCGGATTCCGTGGCGAGGGCCCAGGCCTCGGCAAACGGTTCGAGGTCCCCGAACTCGACCGGCAACCGCCGCTCCACCGTCATCGACAAGCCGCCCGTCAAACGGCCAGCCCGGACTTGCCGTGAATCCGCTTCAGCACATGGTGGCTGTGCCGAATCAGGATCTCCTGATCCTGCAGGATGTAATCGCGTTTCGCGCCCGATAACAGGTTTGCCTGAATCGCTTCCATCGTCGGTCCGTCTTCCATCAGAGTATCCCGCAGGCCACAGACGGCGAGTTCCTGGGCGAAGCGCTGTCCCGCATTCTGCGGCGGGGGATTGTAAATGTTGAGTTCAAAAAGCGTTCGACTCAGGCCCTTGGGCCAGAAGTTATAAGTGAAATAGAAACCGTTGAAGGCGAACAGCATGAAATTCGGGAAAAACACGAAAAGATCGAACGCCCAGTTCGGATCGCCCGCTGGATTGAGCCCGGGGGGTATCGCATGCGCCCCGGTATCCTCGACACTGGTGACCGACGCGCCGTACTGAAAGGCGACCTGCTCCAGCAGCGTGGGCTTACTGGCGGTACCGCCCGGGAACGACGCAGCCCGGTGGTAGTCGTACAGGGTGAAATCCAATCCATGTATATAGGGGCGCTCGCTGTTCGCGTAGCCCCGCCCAGCCGACCGCCGGTGCAGGAAGGGCACGTGATAGCCCTCCTGAAACGAATCCAGCGACAGCTTCCAGTTGGCTTCCACCTCGACTTCGTAGTCCGCCGCGCGCTTCATCGCGCCGAACGGGTAGGCGTCCAGACGAGGCGCCATCTCGCCAAGAAACGTCCGCAGGTCCTGGCCGGGGTTCGAATCGAGATTGACGAACAGGAAGCCCTGCCAGGTCTCCAAAGCGATGGGCTCGAGCCCCAGTTTCTCCCGGTCGAGGTCGAAGAACTGGTCTTCGTCGGTGACGCGAATCAGCCGCCCGTGAAGATCGTAGGTCCAGTTGTGGAAGGGGCAGACAAAGCGCAGGCCGCGCCCACGGGATCGCCGGGTCACCCGGTTGGCGCGATGGGCGCACAAGTTGTGGAAGGCGCGCACCCGGCTGTCCTCGCCGCGAACGATGAGCGCCTCGGTATGCGCGATATCGATGGGCTTGACGACGTAGTCGCCGGGATTGGGAATCTCTTCGGCTCGCCCCACGTTAAGCCAGAAGCGGCCGAAGATATCGCGCCGTTCACAGTCATGAGCCTCGGGCGAAAGGATATGGGAGACGTCGACCGGACCGTTGCCGAGACGGTGCCGTTCGGTCCATGTCTGTTGCATCCCGGCCATCGGCTCAGGAGTCCGCCGCTTTCATCGTTCGCGCTTCCCCCAGGAATTCACGGGTTTCGCCACCTAGACGGGCTCCCCGAAGCCCACCCTACCATCCCGGCCTGTCCGGATTTTTCAAGACCGGCGAGGTAGTGGGGATCGGACGCCGGCAGCGCCTTGAGCGCCACTTCCCGGTCTGCCACTTGAAAATCTTGCCGGACCCGGTTCCCGGAAGCCTCTCGCTACGCAAGTCGACGGTTCGCGGGATCTCGCAAAGCGCCCATGAATCCCCGTCAATAGGGCCGGTCGCCCTCCACGGTCACCCGGTGCATGGTTCGTTCCTTCGGCCAGTAGTCAGCCATTGCATAATGCTGCGTACAGCGATTGTCCCAGAAGGCGACATCGCCCACGCGCCAGCGAAAGCGTACCTGGAATTCCGGAGTCTCGGCATGACGGAACAGTTTTTCCAGGAGGGCCGAGCCTTCTGCCGGCTCCATCCCCTTGATCGACCGGGTATCCGTCGAACTGACGAACAGGCTCTTTCTGCCGGTGACCGGGTGCGTGCGCACGATGGGATGTTCCGCTGTCGGATTCGGGTCCGCCCACTCGCTGTTGGGGTCCAGCGGCACATGGTCGCCCAGCGCCGCCCGGTACTCGGCCAGGCTGCCCCTGTGCACGGCCGTAAGGTCCGACAGCTTGTTCTGCAATTCGCTGGACAGGCCTTCATAGGCGGCATACATGCTGGACCACAGGGTATCGCCGCCGACATCCGGAATTTTCCGGGCGAGCAGTACCGCGCCGAGCGGCGGCCTCGGCATGAATGTCAGGTCGGCATGCCAGACATTGACCGCCGGCGGCCGCTGGCGATCGTTCCTGAGGAGAATGACCTCGGCGTCGCCGTCCACCTTGGGCAGAAACGGGTGGACGTTCAGGGCGCCGAAATGCGTCCCGAACCGTTTCAGATCCTCCTTCGTGAGGTTCTGCCCACGGAAGAAGATCACCTGGCGATCGAGAAAGGCCCTTTCGATGGTAGCGTATCGGTCGCCGGACAACGGTCGCGACAGATCGACACCGTGCACGATTGCCCCTATAGCCGGCGTAAGTTCCTCGATCTCGATGTCGCTGTTCGTCCCGTCCATTGCAGCCTGCGTCCTTTCCCGCGCGGACACGCTTCCACCTCGATCCGTTGGTAGGGGAAAGCGCAGCCGCAACGTCATCTTCGGACGAGTCTATTGATTGTCCGAAACCCAGGCAAGAATCTCGCGGAGTATCGAGGCAAGGTGATCGACCCCAGTTCAGGTCCGCCCGCAGCCGAGGCCCCCTTTACGGAGGCAGCGCATTGGTTCGTACGGACCCAGCAGCGGTCTCTGTCGGAATCCGAGTGGGCCCGCTTCGGCAACTGGTTCAACTTTTCCCGATGGAACCGCCTGGCGTTCCGCCAGGTCGCCATGGTCTGGCGAGGTGCGCCGAGCCGCGCGGAATCCGGGCGATCCGAGGTTGCGACCACACCGGCGCGGTTCTCCTGGCATCATGCGGATGCGTGGCGTGATGCGGTTCTGCCGCTTGCGATGACCTGGTTTCCGCCCTGCGAGGAATCCACCGCCGCCAGCCAACGGCAATTCCTGCCCGTTCGGGCCGCGGCGGCGCCGGCCGGGCTGCTGTAGGCATTACGTGCGCCCATCGAATCGACGCCTGACCGGGCGACGCCTCGACCCGGCCGGAGGCAGATCGTTGGACGCTTGTCCGGCTCGACCGCCACCGGGATCACCAGGCCGGGCCGTTTGCCATGGAAGAGGTGGGGCACCGACAGCGGCGGGCGTCTAAATCAACAGTCGAACGCCGACGGGAGGAGCATACGGATGGCGGACAGGTTTGCCGGGAAATCCGGGTTGGTGACCGGCGCCGGTGGCGGCATCGGGAGGGCGACCGCGATCGCCTTTGCCCGCGAGGGCGCACGAGTGGCCTGCGCCGATATCGATGTGGCCGGCGGCGAGGAAACCGTCGCCCTCATCCAGGATGCGGGCGGCGATGCCTGCTTCATCGCAACGGATGTCTCACGAACCGCCGATGTCAAGGCTGCGGTCGATTTCGCCGTGGAGCGCCTTGGCCGCCTTGATTTTGCGCACAACAACGCGGGCATCGACGGCCAATTCACGCCCATCGCCACCTGCAGCGAAGAGAATTTCGATCACGTCATCGGCGTCAACCTGAAGTCCGTCTGGGCGGGTCTCAAGTACGAGATACCGGTAATGGCCGGCCAGGGAAGCGGCGCCATCGTCAATACCGGATCGACCGCTTCGCTTTTCGGTTACCGGACCATGGCCCACTATGTCGCCAGCAAGCACGGGGTGGCCGGGTTGACCAAGGCGGCCGCTCTGGAATGTTCGTTGACGGGCGTGCGCGTCAACTGCGTATGCCCGGGTGTCATCGCCACCCGGATGATCAGCGACTTCGTCAAGGATGTACCGGAAATCCGCGCGGCGATGACCTCCATGCAGCCCGTCAATCGCATGGGCGCCGCGGAAGAGATCGCCGCCACGGTGCTCTGGCTCTGTTCGGACGAGGCATCGTTCGTAACCGGCGCAATAATCAGCGCCGACGGCGGCGTTGCCGCCCAATCGGGCGCCTTTCCGCCCATGCCGGAATAGCGAAGGCAACGCTTGCGGCACCGTATCAGACAAAGGAGATTCGACCATGACTATTTGCCTGTCCCACGGCGGACCGACGGCCTACCGGTCCGAGGAGCCGTCGAACCGATTGCTGGTCGCGACGGTCAGAGGGGTTGCCACGCTGGAGCGCTCCGGCGCCGGCGAGCCCTGGAGCGAGACCCGTCGCGCCCTGGAGGCGTACCACGCCATCGCGATCGCGCGGGAACCGGAATCCGGCGTCATTCTCGCCTCGAGCCACGACGGCGGACTGTTCGTCAGCGAAGACGACGGGGCAAGCTGGGACAAACGCACCAACGGCATCGCCTCCGACAACGTCTATTGCGTGAACTATGCACGCAGCAACGGAAACCTTCGGCTGTTCGCCGGAACGGAGCCGGCACATCTCTATTTGAGCGACGACCTGGGCCATAGCTGGCGGGAACTCGCATCCCTGCGGTCGGCGCCGAGCGTGTCCAACTGGACCTTTCCGGCGCCGCCCCACGATGCGCACGTCATCAACGTATCCATTCACCCGGAAGACACCGACACCTTCTACGCCTGCGTGGAGCAGGGGGGATGTTTCAAGACCACCGACGGCGGCAGGACCTGGCAGGAGTTGCAGGGATTCAACGACGACGTTCACCGCGTGCTCATCCTGAGCGGCAACCCCGATCGCCTGTTCATGCCCACCGGCTACGGCTTCTATTGCAGCGACGATGCCGGAGAACACTGGTCGGAGCTGTCCGAGCGGATCAAGCCCATCGGTTACCCGGACCCCATGGTCGTGAACCCGTTGAACGAGGACCTCATGTTCGTCTGCGGCGGCGATGCGGATCCCTACCACTGGATGCAGTCCAAGAGCGCCAATCCCAAGGTGGCGAGGACGCGCGACGGCGGGGAGTCCTGGGAGATCGTCGACAATGGCATGCCTGACCGTTTCGATGCCAGTTTCGAAGCGATGTGCCTCAACGCGTGGCCGGGAGGCTTGAGCATCTACGCCGCCAATACCGATGGCGAACTCTGGTCGACGGACGATGAGGGCGAATCCTGGCAGTGCGCGGCAAGCGGCCTGTCGCCGATCTCCAAGACCATTCACCACAACATCCTGCAGAAGGACCTTGCCTTCGACAAGCAGGAGGGGGAGGAGTCCTGACGCGGCGGTGCCTTTCATGGAACGAATTCATAACCCATTGATATTCAGGTATTTCAAGCCAGTCGTGTTGAACGGGATGCCGGCTGTCGGCTTTCGGCGTCCGAGTCGGTATGCGGTACGGTCATCCGGCACGCCAAGCGGACTTGCTTTGTTCGACAGTACGGGTTATTCGACACACCGGCCCCGCAACCAGTTGCGGGGCGTCGCCATCTGCCGAAGCGGTGCTTCGGCTCGGGCTGCGCCCGACCGGTGGCGACCCTCGAAGGCGCCGGAAGGCAAGCACGGCCGGCCCACTCTGTTCAGGCGCCGCAACCGTGAAACAGGAGTAACTTGATGAGCACATCCAGCGAACGGCGGTACACGCTTGAGTACCCGGAACTCGGTACCGGCCCGGTACCGGTCGAGCCGTACATATCACCGGAGTATTTCGAGAAAGAGAGGCAGCGCATATTCCGTCAGTCCTGGCTGCACATGGGCCGTGAGGATGAGATTCCGCAGCGCGGTGACTATGTGGTTCGCTCCATCGATGTGATTCCAGCCTCGATCCTGATCACGCGCTCGGCCGACAACCGGGTGCGCGCCTTTCACAACGTCTGCATCCACCGCGGCAACAAGCTGGTGTGGGACGAATGCGGCCATCGCAACCGTTTCACCTGCAAGTACCACGGCTGGACCTACCGCAATGACGGCCGGCTCTTCGGGGTGTCCGAGGAAGACATGTTCTTCGATCTGGACAAGAAGAACCTGCGCCTGCACGAACTGCCGGCCGAGACCTGGAACGGCTTCATCTACGTGAATCCGTCGCCGGAGCCCGACCGTTCGCTCGCGGAGCACCTCGAAGAGATCGACGGCCTCACGGCCGGTTATCCCTTCGATGCGTTCAGCGTATGCTTCTGTTATCGCGCGCGGCTCAAGGCCAACTGGAAAGTGCTCGTCGACTCGCAACAGGAGGGCTATCACGCCAAGACACTGCACCGCCGCTCGCTGCCCGGATTTCTCACCAATCGGGAGGAGCCCTCACGGCACGTCGTCGACATACGCCTGTTCCAGCGCAACCGCCTGATCTCCTACTACGGGAACCGGGAGTTCAAGCCGACACCCAGTGCCCTGCAGGCCTTTCAGTACGGCCCATCGGTCGCCAACTTCGCCAGCGGCGAAACGCCCCCCGGCATGAACCCGGCCAAGGACCCCAACTGGGCCTTCGACGAATACGCGATCTTTCCGAACACGCAGCTCCTGCTGTTCGCCAACATGTACATCACGCATACCATGTGGCCCGTTTCCGTGAACGAAGCCATCTGGGAAGCGCGCGGCTATCTGCCCCCGGCCAGGACGGTACCGCAACGCTTCAACCTCGAGCACAGCAAGGTGCTCCTGCGCGATGCCTGGCTGGAAGACGGCAGTACCCTCGAGGCCACTCAGGCCGGCCTGGAGTCTGGGGCGATCACCCATCAGATCCTGCAGGATCAGGAAGTGCTGATCCGCCACTCGAGCAAGGTCATCGACGATATGGTCAACGCCGCGTAAGCCTGGGCGGGACGGGCGCGGCCGGCAGGAGGATGGCACAATGAGTCTTCCGGAACAATTCTCGGATCTCGAGCCCTTTGTCGAGCAGTGGGCCTTGGGAACCGAAGCGGAGCGCAGCGCCACCCGCCTCGCATCGGATATCGAAGAAATCCGCGCGTTCTACACGGCAATACAGGGCAGAATCGACGACATACTGACGCTGCTGGCGGACCGGGACCCGGAAGCGCTGCCCGAGTCGATGAAACCGCTTTTCCGCCTGGCCCTGTCGTATTGCGAAGTCGCGCCGGCTGTCGAGTTGTTCAAGCAGCCGGCCGTGGTCGACGGGTTCGAGCCGGGCCGCATGACACGCGTCGATATCCCCAACATGACGCCGCCGGACGGTTGAGCGTCGCCCCGTCAGCCGGGTTTGCGGAACAGGACCAGCCATGTCGGAACACACCGAACTGAATGAAATGCGGCGCCGTCTCGAGCGGCTCGAAAACATCGAAGCGATTCAGGCACTCAAGACGCAGTATGGCCGCTACTGCGACCCGGTTCACGATATAGACGGCATGGTGGGGCTCTTCACGGAAGATGCGGTGTTCGACATCGGCGAGGAGTACGGCAGCTTTCACGGCCGCGAGGAGATCAGGGCCTTTCTCAAAGGCGCGGATGACATCATCCCCTGGGCCATCCACTATAACCTGTCGCCGCAGATCGAACTCGGCGAAGACGGCCAATCGGCGCACGGAACCTGGTATCTCTGGCAACTGGCGACCATGCCCGACCCGGACGGCGACGGCCAGGCGCCTGTCTGGATCGCGGGCGTCTATCACGACGATCTCGTCAAGACCGGCGGCCAATGGCGTTTCAGCAAGGTGGCGCTACGGATGCAGATCATGAGCCCCTATGCGGACGGCTGGGTGAAGACGCCCTGGATCGGCAGGTAACAGGCGCGAATGGGCCGCCTCGTTGCCGCATTTTGAGTCCATGGCCGGGGCCGCCGCGCTGATCGCGCGGCGGGAAATCTCTCCCGTCGAGCTCGCCGAGGCCACCCTTGAACGCATCGAGGCGCTCGAGGAGGAGTTGCATGCGTTCATTACCGTGAGCGCGGATTTCGCGCTGCGTCAGGCACGCCTCGCGGAAACGGAGATCGCCGGGGGAAACTACCGGGGTCCGCTGCACGGCATTCCCTGCGCGGCCAAGGACCTGATCGACACCGAGGGCATTAGAACCACCTGCGGTTCGAAAATCCTCCGGGATCGCGTTCCGGCCGAGGACGCCACCGTCATCGGCCGGTTGCGCGCGGCGGGCGCGGTGCTGGTCGGAAAGCTGGCAATGACGGAATTCGCCGGCATCGGTTATCACCCCACGGTCGTCCCGCCGCGCAATCCCTGGCATGCCGATCATTGGACCGGGCAGTCCTCCAGCGGGTCGGGCGTGGCGACGGCCGCGGGTCTCTGTTTCGGCACGCTCGGCACCGACACCGGAGGGAGCCTGCGCTACCCGGCCAGTGCCTGCGGGGTCGTCGGTGTCAAGCCGACCTATGGACGCGTCAGCCGGCACGGCGTGTTCCCCCTGGCCGAAACCCTCGATTCGGTTGGTCCCATCACGCGGACCGTCGAGGACGCGTGCATCGTCCTCAACGCCATCGCCGGCGAGGACGAACGCGACCCGACTTCGCTCAGGGGTCCGGTACCGGATTACCGGGCCGCGCTGGAGGACGACCTGTTGCCCCTCCGGATCGGGCTGGCGGAGTCGATGCTTGACCGGGTGGTGGACGCCGAAGTGAAAACCGCGGTCGAGGCGGCCGCCCACGTCATGGCGGACCTGGGCGCCGGCATCGAACCCGTCACCGTTCCGATGATCGATGAATCGGTCGGGGCCTGGGGCAACCTGTTCGTCGCCGAATGCCTGCTGGCGCACGCCGACTACTACCCGGCCCGGGCCGATGATTACAGCGAAGCGCTGCGCCTGTTCCTGGAACAGGGCTCGGGCCTTCCGGGAACCGAATACGCCCGGGCGCATCTGACCCGGCTGAAGGCGCGACGGGCCATTTCCCGACTGTTCGATGCCCTCGACGTTCTCGCGTTGCCGACCATGGGCCGCCTGCCGCCGTCGCTGGAGGAATTTCCGGCCAGCGGCATCATCCCCCAGGAAAGTGCCGGTGCGCTCCTGAGCTTTACCGCGCCTTTCGCGCTCACCGGCCACCCGGCAATTTCCATCCCTTGCGGATTCAGCCGGGGCGGGTTGCCGATCGGGCTGCAACTGGTCGGCCCGCACGGCGCCGAAGCGCTTCTGCTGAAGGTCGCCGGGGCCTATGAGAAAGCCACGGACTGGACTGAGAGGAGGCCGCCCATCGGTTGACCGGCCCAACGCATCGCCGATGCCCTTCCAGTCGGCGCCCGGCATTGCGCCAACCGGGGGAAACAGCCCCGCTTGCGCAGCAACACCGCTCGCGTCCCCGAGTGATCGAAAGTAAAGCAGAACAGCGGAAACAGGTTAGAAACATGAGTGCATCAGGGAAGATCGTCAGCAACACCAGGGGTACGCTGCTTGAGGACTTCATCATTCCGGCAACCTACGCAAAAGCGTTCGAGGTGAAGAAAGGCCAGGTGCTCAACATCGTTCAGGTGGAAGGCCCGCAGATGGTCGATGCCGTTTTTCACAACGCCAACGATCTCAAGGAAGTTTTTCACGCGGGAATGACCGCCGCAATCAACATGATGAACAACACCGGCACGATGCGGAAAGTAACGAAACTCTACTCCAAGCCGCCGCGCGACAACGTGATGCTGGAGGTGGTGGAGGACCCGGTGGGCGTGCACCTGGCCTGGAACGGCGGCCGATGCAGCCGCGGTTTCTACGAAGGGCTTGGACTGGAGAACCATCGCAGTTGCCAGGACAACCTGGCCGAGGTGCTGGCGCCCTACGGGTTGAGCGAAGACGATGTGCCGGATGTCTTCAACGCGTTCATGAATGTTTCAGGCATCGAGGAGGGCAGGTTCGAGACGGTGATGCCGGCTGCAAAGAAGGGCGACTACATCGCCCTGCGCGCCGAGATGGATATTCTGGCCGCGGTTTCCGCGTGCCCCTACGATCTGCTCTATACGCCCCGGCCCCTGCAGATTCAGATCGTGCAACCCGATTGACAGGCTGCGGATCGGACGCATTAGCGCCCGAATCGCCAACCTCCAATCACGCCGCCCTTCACGGCACGGGACCCACTCAGCCTCGCGTCACCCGGCGCTGCGGTAGGGAGTGTTCGGCACGACTCGTCTATACCCACTGATCGCGGAGAAACGGTGACCAATGAATCGAGTTCGCGTCCGCTCGACCATTTCCCGTCGTCCAGAGGCATAGCCTGAGCGGGCATTCAGGCGCCCGTTCATCCATCAAGCAACCTGGAACAGTTTCATGTACCACCTGGGAATCGATGTCGGCGGCACCTTCACGGACGTTGCGGTGGTTCGCGACAACGAAGTGGCGATGTTCAAGACACCGACGGTTCCCAGAGACCCGGCCGAGAGCATCCGCGCCGGGCTCGAGCAGGCGGCCGACTTCGCGAACACCGACGTTCAGTCGCTGCTGGCCGAGACGGAAAAGTTCGTGCACGGTACCACGGTCGCGACCAATTCGGTCATCCAGTACCGCGGCGCCAGAACCGCGTTGCTGACCACCCGGGGATTTCGCGACTCGCTGGAAATGCGGCGCTGCCACCGCGCGGGGCAATGGGATTTCTTCACCCCGCAGCCGCCGTTGATCGTGCCCCGCTATCTGCGCCGTGGGATCGTCGGGCGCGTGCTTTACGACGGGACGGTGGATACGCCGCTCGATGAAAGCCAGCTCATGGAGGAGGTCGAGGATCTGGTCGGCAACCACCAGGTGGAGTCCATCGGCATCTGTTTCCTGTTCTCCTTCAAGAACACGGCCCACGAAGCGCGGGCGGCCGAGTTGATCCGCTCCCGCTATCCGGACGTCTTCGTATCCGCTTCCCACGAGATCTCGCCGCAGATCCGCGAGTACGAACGCACCTGCACCACGGTCATCAACGCGTTCGTCGGCCCGGTGCTCTCCCGCTACCTGTCGAACCTCGGCACGTTCCTCACCGACAACCGGCTCGCCCACGAATACCAGGTGATTCAGAGCAACGGCGGCGTCACGGCAGCGAGCGCGGCCGGTCAGCACGGCGCCCGGGCGCTGCTGTCCGGGCCCGCCGGCGGCGCCATCGGCGGATTGATGCTGGCCGAAGCCGTCGGCCGGGAGAACCTGATCGTGGCCGACATGGGCGGCACCAGCTTCGACCTGACGCTCATCCAGGAGAAGGAGCTGCAACTCGTCGCCGAGACGGAAATCGCCGGCTACACCATCTCCCTGCCAATGATCGGCATCCATACCATCGGCGCCGGGGGCGGCAGCATCGGCCACATCGACGACAGCGGCCTGCTCAAGGTCGGGCCGCGCTCCGCGGGCTCGCTGCCGGGGCCCGCCTGCTATGCCCGGGGCGGGACCGAGCCCACGGTCACCGATGCCAACCTCGTGCTCGGCTTCCTGAGCCCGTCGTACTTTCTCGGCGGCGCCATGCCGCTCGACCCGGAACTCGCGCGACAGGCGATCGAGCAGCATGTGGCGGACCCGTTCGGATTGACCGTGGAGGAAGGCGCCCAGGCCATCTTCGAGATCGTCAACTCCAACATGGTCGATGCCATCCACGTGGTGACCGTTCAGAAGGGCTACGATCCGCGCGAGTACGCGCTCGTCGCTGCTGGTGGCGCGGCGCCCATCCACACCAGCGTGCTGGCGCGGGCGCTTGAAATCACGCAGGTAATCGTGCCGAAGGCCTCCTCGGTATTCTGCGCGATCGGCGGCCTGCAAGCTGACGCCAAGTACGACTACATCTCGACCTTCCTGTCCAAGGCGAGCGATATCGACATCGGCGAACTTGCCGAGGAGTTCAAGGACCTCGTGCGCCAGGGCGTCGAGCGCCTCGAGCGGGACCGCGTTCCGGTCGAGAACCGCTTCTTCGAGTTCTCGCTGGATATGCGCTACATCGGCCAGCACTGGGATATCCAGGTGCCGGCCGTGATGGAAAACGATACCCCGGACCTGGAAGCGGCGGTCGCGGAATTCCACCGCCGGCACCAGATGCTGCACGGCTACCAGATGCTCGACCGGGAAACCGAAGTGGTCAATTGCCGGCTCATGGCGATCGGCCGCACGCCCAGCATAGACGTACCCACGAAAGCCCTGGGCGACGCCGACGCATCCATGTGCCTTACGGGCTCGCGGCGCGCCTACTTCGGCACGGACTCCGGCTTCATCGATGCCGCGGTGTATGATGGCGAACGGCTCGCTCCGGGGCATCGGATCGCCGGACCGGCAATCATCGAGCGGTTGAACACCACCCTGATCCTGGTGCCCGGGGACGAGGCACTCGTCGACGGACAAGAGAACATTCTGATTCAACTCGACTAGTCGAAAAGGGAGGCCGGACAATGGCCGAAGCAGCACAGCAGACTGTCCACGAAGGTTCGGACACCAAGGTTACCGACCTGATCGCGCTGTCGGTGATGGCCCACAAGCTCGATTCCATCGCTTCCGAGATGGGCGTCACCATGCGCAAATCCAGCCATTCGCCGATCTTCGCGGAGGCGAACGACTTTGCGTGCAGCGTCACCAACTGGAAAGGCGACCAGATCGCGCAGCTCGCCGGCATTCCGATCATCGGCGCGGCCGGCGGTTTCGGGCCCACCGAAGTACTCGCCGACTTCCCCGTGGAAGACATCCACGAAGACGATGTTTTCCTGATGAACGATGCCTACCGGCTCGGCAATCACCTGCCGGAGATGACCGTGGTCATGCCGGTATTCATCCGCGGCGAACTCCTGTTCTTCACCGTGGCCCGCGCCCACCACCACGATGTCGGCGGCCCCACGCCGGGCAGCATGAACGCGCGGCACAACTCGATCTTTGCCGAGGGCATCCGCATTCCGCCCGTGAAGCTCTATGAGCGCGGCAAGCTCAACAAGGCGCTGATCGACACAATCAAGCTGAACGTGCGCGACCCCGATGTGCTGTGGAGCGACCTGATGGCCGAGTACGGCGCCTGCAGCGTCGGCAAACAGCGGCTTATGGAGGCGCTCGCGGCGAGCTATTCCAACGAGGAAATCCGGCGCATCGTTACCGCGGTGCTGGACATGTCGGAGGAGCAGTGCAAGGAGGAGATCCGCAAGGTTCCGAATGGGGTCTACACGGCCGAATACGCGATGGACAACGACGGGATCAACGACGATCCGGTGTACTTCCGCGTTGCGGTCACCGTGGATGACGACCATATCACCGTGGATTACACCGGTACGGACCCCCAGGCCGAGGGCGCCAAGAACTGTACGCTGGCGACCACCTATTCGGGGACCGTCGTCGCCGTGCTCTGGGCCCTGTCGGGCAAGATCCCGCGCAACAGCGGCACGTTCCGGCCGATCGAAATCGTTGCGCCCAAGGGCACCCTGGTCAATCCGATCGAGCCGGCCGCCGTCGGCATGTGCACCCTGCCGCCCGCCTGCGCCATGATGGGCGCGGTACTGAAGGCGTTTGGCGAGAGCGACCCCTCCCGGGTACCAGGCGGGTTCTTCAGCGTCTTTACCGCGGGCTACGGCGGCATCGATCCCCGCACCGGGAAGGTGTTCATCGGCTGGTGTTTCGGCGCGCTCGGCGGCGGCGGCGGCTATCCGCACCGCGACGGCGACTCCTTCGTGGCGCCGATCTCCAACTACAACGGAATACTGGTGCCGAACATCGAGTCCGACGAGATCAACTTCCCGATCAAGACGCTCAACCACGAGTACATCTGCGACAGCGGCGGCGTCGGCCAGCGGCGGGGCGGCAACGGCGTGGATTACACCATCCAGTTCCGGGGCGTCTCTCCCGATGTCTCGGTATTCGGCGACGGCGCCGTTATTCCGGCGTTCGGGTTGAACCGCGGCGGCCCGGGAAGCCTCAACGAGGGGTATCTCAACCGGGGCGCCGATGGCGAGCAGAGACTGTCGAGCAACGAGGGATGGAACCGCTGCAAGGACGGCGAAACGCTGACCGTGCTGTCGGCCGGCGGCGGCGGCTGGGGCGATCCGCTGGAACGCGACCCGCAGGCCCTGCTCGACGATATACGCAACGGCATGGTCTCGGTGGAACAGGCCCGGGATGCGTACGGGGTAGTGGTCGCCAACGGCGCCGTGGACGAGCAGGCGACGCTCGAGCTTCGCGCCGGGTTGCGCAGCGCCCAGGGTTCCTGACGGACCCCGGCGACTTCGACCGGCCGGTGTTCGGGCGCGCGACGGGCGAACCGGGCCGGTTCGGCGCGTCCCGTTCCGTCGTCTGCGCATCGCGGGGAATCGTTGCAACGAGCCAGCCGCCGGCCGCCTACGAGGCCGTGCGGATACTGGAAGACGGCGGTAACGCGATCGATGCCGCCGTCACCGCGGCCCTGATGCTCTGTGTCACCGAGCCCATGCAGATCGGCCCCGGCGGCGATGTGCTGGCCCTGGTCTACGACGCCGCGAGCGGCAAATTGGCCGGTCTCAATTCTTCCGGCGCAGCGCCTGCCGCGGCGACGCTCGATGCACTGAGGGCGCGTCTGGGCGCCGATGCCGCGCAACCGCCTCTGCATTCCATCTTCGCAGTCACGGTTCCGGGCGCCGTGGACGGTTGGCTGGCGTTGCTCGACCGGTTCGGCCGGCTTGACCGGCAACGGGTATTCGCACCGGCGATACGGGCTGCCGGGGAGGGTTTCGCCGTCGCGCCGCAAACCGCCGCCACCTGGGCCATGGGCGCGCCGATTCTCGCCCGGCAGCGGCATTCCAGGGAGACCTGGACCAAGCCGGACGGGACTCCGTTCGCACCCGGGGAGCGCTTTCGAAACCCGCGGCTCGCCCGCAGCCTGAGGCTGATCGCGGAATCCGGCCGGGACGCCATGTATGGGGGGCCGCTCGGGGAAGCCGTCATCGAAGTTTCGAGCGAGCAGGACGGCCCGCTGTGCGAGGCGGACTTCGCCAGGCACCGGGTGGAGTGGGTCGAGCCCCTGTTCGTCGGCTACCGGGGCTACACCGTCGCTGAGTTGCCGCCCAATGCCCAGGGCATCGCCGTACTGGAAGCATTGGCGATACTCGAACATTCCGATCTCGCCGAGACCGACTTTGCCGCCCCGGAAGCCGTGCACCGGCAGATCCAGGCAACAAAACAGGGCCTGGCCGATGCCGCAACGCATGTTACCGACGCCAACCGGCTGCGCGCCCCCATCGAAGGGCTGCTCGACCCGCACCGCATCGAGGCGCTGCATCGGGACATCCTGGCCGGACGACAACGCCTCGGTTCTACCGGGACGGGCGCGGGCGATACGGCCTTTGTTTGCGCCGCGGACGACGAAGGCAATTGGGTCTCGCTGATCGGCAGCCTGTTCTTCCCCTGGGGCAGCGGCCTGACCGCGGCCGAAGCGGGATTCCTGCTGCAGAACCGGGGCCACGCCTTTTCCCTTGACCCCACCCACGCGAACGTCATCGAACCGTCCAAGAAAACCCGTCACACCATCCTGCCCGCCATGTTGCTGAAGGACGGCCGGCCCCTGATGGCTTTCGGGTTCGTCGGCGGCGACATGCAGGTACAGGGCCAGGTACAGTTCCTCTCGAACCTGATCGACTTCGGCATGGATCCGCAGAGCGCGCTGGACGCGCCGCGCTGGCGCTTCGAGGACAATCTGCGGGACACCGCCCTGGAGCCCGGATTGCTGACGAGCATCGGCGACGAACTCGCCGCCCGCGGGCACCGGGTTACGGACAGCGGCGGATTCTTCGGCGGCGGCCAGGCCGTGCTGCTCCAGCCCGGTTTCGGCACCTTCCAGGGCGTCTCCGATGGGCGGCGCGACGGCTGCGCGCTCGGCATCTAGTGGTCGAACCACCTAGCCCGCACCGCGGAAGAGCAAGGCGAAGACAGGTGACATGATGCCGGCACGGTACAGGCGCAAAGCAGGACGGAGCGCCCGACGCAGCAGCAGGGTACACCGAAGCGATGGGCAAAACGGTCGGGAGGGGGCGGTCGATGAAGATGCGCAGGGCAATGAAAAGGGATAATCCAAGGTGAGGGATTAAGCGCATGGGAAAAGCAGCCGCATCGAGCCCGCCGATAGCCCGGCGCGACTTTCTGAACGGCGTTGCAATCAGTGCGCTGGCGGGTTGGAGCGCAGCCCTGGCGCCCCGGGATGCCTTTGCCTTGAGCGCCCCACGGTCAGGGCGACGATGGGGCGGCAACGACACCGAAACCTATGCAGTGGCCCATGCGCT
The DNA here is from genome assembly GCA_965220425.1 of Candidatus Azophilus sp. GTDB lineage: Bacteria > Pseudomonadota > Gammaproteobacteria > Pseudomonadales > Azotimanducaceae > Azophilus. Next base: position 5,115,238 of record OZ244830.1, read on the forward strand.
GAGAGACGGCGCGTTCACCGACGTCAGCGCCGCCCGGGATACCGGCGAACTCCACGACCTGGTCATCGTCGGCGGCGGCATCAGCGGGCTGACCGCAGCCGCTGCCATTGACCGGCTTGCGCATCGCAAATTCAAGATCCTTCTGCTTGAGAATCATCCCCTGCCGGGCGGAGCCGCGAAGACGGACCTATTCGAAATCGACGGCAAACGCCTGCTGGCGCCTCAGGGGTCGATCGTCAGCCAGGTCCCCACGCCGGGCCTCGCCGCCGCGGAACCCGTCGCCGCATTACTCGCGGAACTTCAGCCGGACGCAGCGGCCTACGAGGTTCCGCATATGGATCGGGGTTTCGGCATTGTGCGCAAGGACTCCGCCACCGGCGGCAGCAAGCTCTACAGGAGCCTCTTCGAAGCGCCCATCCCGGAAGACGTCCGGGACGGATACTTCGCCTTCCTGGGGGAAAGCGCCGGGCTCTACGCCAACGCGGACTGGCCGCGGAAGCTGGCGGCGCTGGATGGACAGTCCTTTGCCCAATACGTCACTGCCCGCGGATGGTCCCCGGCGGTTTACGAATGGATGGTGCCCGAACTGGCGAACTTCTACGGGCTGCCGGACCGGGTATCGGCCGCGGCCGTCTGGCGTCAGTACGGAGGGGGGGCTCCCCAAATCCGGAGCTTTCCCGGGGGCAACGCCGCACTGGTTATCGCCCTGCTTCGTTCTCTCTGGCCCGAGTCGCTTCGAGATCGGAAACAGTCCAGCGCGCAAGTGGACAACCTGGCCGACTTCGACAACCTCGGGTCGGCGGCTGGCGGCAAGTCGTTGCGCCTCAGGGCGACCGCCGTGCACGTCCAACACGCCGGCAAACCGGAAACCGCCGACCACGTCAAGGTGACCTACAGCCGGAACGGCAAACTGGAATCGGTGCGCGGACGCGCGGTCATCATGGCGGGCGGGGCTTTTGTCACCCGGCGTGTGGTGCGCGACTTGTCCGAGGCGAAAGCCGATGCCCTCGGCCGCTTCATCTACGCGCCGGTCGTCTGGGCCAACGTCGCCCTACGCAATGCAGCGGCACTCGACAACGCCGACCCGCCCTTCATGACGATTTTGTCCGGCCGCCGCGCCAGCCTCCTGGTGGCGTACGACAAGATGAACGCGGCGGGCTGGGCGAAGGATCGGGACCCGGCGCGGCCCGTCGTGGTCGGCCTGAGTATTCCCTACTTCTTCCCGGGCGAACCCGCCCAGGCGCAGGCGATCAAGGGCCGTTACGAATTGCTGGCCGCGCCGTTCAGTCAATTCGAGCAGGCCATTCGCGAAGATCTGACGGCCATCCTCGGACCCTACGGCTTCGACGACCGTCGCGACATCGCAGCGATCTCGGTCAGCCGCTGGGGGCACGGCTACCTGTTACCGGACCCGGGATTGCTGAGCGGCCCGGAAAGACGCCAGGCTGCCGAACCGCTGGGAAGAATCGCTTACGCACACACCGATCTCGACGGGTTCTGCCACGTCACCGGCGCGGCGGGCCAGGGATACCGCGCCGCCGAGGATGTGCTGAAGATGTTAAGTCAGGGCTACTGATCTCCAGACGTATCTCGCGGCACTTCCGATTCATTGTCGCGGGAAGCCGCCGCCTGTGCCTTCGCACTAGCTTGACTCTTGTCTTCATTCCGAATCAGACGATACTATATTCCTAGTCGGACGGATTATTATTCCGTATCAGACGATGATATATTCTGAATCAGACGAACCATTAATTCAGATCGGACGGAAGTTCATGCCAGATAGGCCGCAAGGAACTGGAAAATTTCTGCCAAGGCATGCCGAGGGTCAAGTTCGTATGGCCCTGACGGACACCCGCATCGTCGCGCTCGTCGGGCCGCGCCAGTCCGGGAAGACGACACTGGCCCGCCGCTTTGCCGACGATGAGCAGCGTCCGTTCATCACGTTGGATGACGATCAGTTCCGGCGCTTCGCGCAGGAGGACCCGGTTGGATTCATGCGCGGCCGGCGAGCCGCGGTAATCGATGAAATTCAACGCGCACCCGCCCTCATACTCGAACTCAAGAAACTGGTGGACGAGGATCCCACGCCCGGACGTTATCTGATCACCGGCTCGGTGGAGCTGTTCAAGAGCGCGATTTCTCCCGATTCGCTTGCGGGGCGCGTCGAGACGATTGAACTCCTGCCGTTTTCTCAAGCCGAAGCCGCTGTTGCGGGGGTTCCGGACTTCCTGACCCGGGCATTTGCCGGCGACTTTCCGAACATTGCCAACACCGGCACGACGGACAATCTGGTCGAACGCGTTCTCTCCGGCGGTTACCCGGAAGTGCTGGCGCGCGCTAAGCCGGCTCGACGGCAAAGTTGGCTGCGAGCGTACGCACGGGCGCTCGCCGAACGAGACATCTCGGATATTGCGGCGATCGGCAAGCTCGACAGGATGGCTGCTCTGTTGGACCACGCGGCCATGTCCTCAAGTCAATTGCTGAATCTCTCCGATCTGGGATCCCGGCTCGGCATCGACAGTAAAACAGCCGGTCGCTGGCTGGCCTTGCTGGAGCAGATGTACGTCGTCCGTCGCCTCAGGGCCTGGCATCGCAATGAACTGAAGCGCCTGATCAAGACACCGAAACTGCAATTCCTGGATTCAGGCTTGCTCGCCGCACTACGACGGATAGACGGATCGGCCGTCCTCCGGGACCGTGGGAAACTCGGTCCCCTACTCGAGTGCTTTGTTTACTCCGAAATCGTCAAGGCCGTCGGACTCAGCGGCGAATCGATCGCGATCGGCCACTATCGCGACAAGGATCGCTTGGAAGTCGATCTGGTACTGGAACGCTCGCCGGGCGAAATCGTCGGAATCGAAATCAAGGCGGGAGCGACAGCGCGCCCCGACGACTTCAAGGCGCTGGCACGCCTGAAGGCGGCGCTGGGCGATCCGTTCGCTTGCGGCATTCTGCTACACGACGGCGAGCGTATTCAGCAAACGGCTTCCAGACTATTCGCCATGCCGTTCAAGATGCTTTGGGAGGGTTGAACAGCCTCTTCGATGGCATCCCCCTGGCCTCCGCGTTTCTTTGCTTTGCCGGGAACATCCCATAGAATCTCAACGCAATGACAGCCGGGCCGGCCCCGGCCGCGATGTCATCCGCAATCCGGGAGGGGAACATGCTTGAAGACCTGCTGAACAAACGGGCGAGTTGCACCGACTTCAAGCACATCACTCAGGAAGACTGCAACATCGTCACCGCTCATCTGTTGCGGGGCGAGCAGGGATTGCCCGACCGCCTGCTGCAGCATTTCGAGCTTCTCAAGGAATTTCACGGCGGCCTGCCGGTAAACCGCTACGATCACTCGCTGCAGACCGCCACGCGCATGGTTCAGGCCGGCATGGACGAAGAATCGATCGTGTGCGGGCTGTTTCACGACCTGGGAGATGTCCTGTCGCCCCATGACCACGCCTCGTTCGCGGCGCTGGTGCTCAAGCCCTACATTTCCGCGAAGAACCACTGGATCCTCAAGCACCACGAGGTTTTTCAAGGCTATTACTACTACCACCTGGCCGGCTTCGACCGGAATGCGCGCGACGCCTATCGCGACAGCCCCCACTTCGATGCCTGCGCGGAATTCTGCGAGAGATTCGATCAGAACTCCTTCGATCCCGACTTCGACAACATGCCGCTCGAGGATTTCGAACCCATGGTGCGCCGGGTGCTGGCCGCACCGGCCCATGACAGCACCCTGCAGACCGCGGCGGCGAACCTGAACTGAATCGCCATGACTGCCGACGCCCTGCTGCCTGAAGAATTTGCGGACCTGGAAAAGTACGCGGGCGCCTGGTGCCTTGCGACCCAGGCCGAACGTCACGGCCGGCGCGTGAACTCCGCGATGGAGGAGCTTGAAGATTTCTATCGGACGATACTGCCCCGCATGGACGCCATCGCCGAGTATCTCAACCGGTTCCCGCTCGAGGAACTGGGCGCATCCGCTCAGAACCTTCTCAACCTCTCCCTGTCGTTCATCGAAGTGTCCCTGGCCGTCGAACTGTTTCACGAGCCCGACGATTCCCGCGGGCTGCCGTACGGCAGATACCAGATCATCGAGTCGCTGACCGATTAGCAGGCTCACCCGCTCCCAGCTTCTCGCCTACGCGGCGCCCGCCCTGCCCCTGTCGGCGTTGAGCGCGCCGATCACGGTCTACCTGCCGCCGTTCTATGCCATGGAGATGGGCCTGGGGCTGACCGCGGTAGGCGCCGTGTTCATGCTGTCGCGCGTCTGGGACGTCGTCACCGATCCGCTGACGGGCTACATAACGGACCGATACGGTTCCCGGTACGGCCGGCGGCGTCACTGGCTCGTGCTTTCCGTCCCGGTTCTGATGCTGTGCGTGGTCATGGTGTTCATGCCCGGCGCAGTGGGCGTCGAGCAGGCATCGAGCGGCTACCTGCTGTTCTGGATGGTCGTTCTCTATGTGGGCTATACGGTGGCCATGCTGTCGCAATACTCCTGGGCGGCGGAGCTGACGGGCGACTACAACGAGCGTTCCCGAATCCTCAGTTGGCGGGAGATGGGGCACCTGACGGGCATGTTCCTGATACTGGGCGTGGCCGGCGTCATGGAGCAGTTCGGCGACGTGCTGTTCGACATCGCCCCGGAGCCCGGGCAAACGAGCGGCGTCCCGAACAGCCTCAAGGTGTTCGCCATGGGGGCCTTCATCCTGTTGTTGTTGCCGGTTACCTCGGCGCTGGCCGTGTGGCGCGTCCCGGAGCGACCCTATAGCCCGCCGGATGACGGCGTACACTGGCTGCAGGGCATCAGAGTCCTGTTGAGCAACCCGCTGATCCGGCGGGTTCTCGGCGCCAGCGTCATGCACGGCATTCCCGGCAACGTGATGGGCGCCCTGATCGTCTTCTATGTGAGCGACATTCTGCATGCGCCGCGCTGGATCAGCATCGTCATCCTCGGCTATTACTTCTTCGCCCTCGTCAGCGTGCCGCTGACCGTCAGGATCAGCTACCGGATCGGCCGCCACAACACGCTCGTCCTGTGCATGGTGCTGATGGCCCTCATCACCCCGCCCTTCTATTTTTTCGGCGAGGGGGACCTGGTTCCGTTCATGGCGCTGATCTGTTGCTCCGGCCTCGTCTTCGCGGGCATGGCCGTGCTGATTCGCGCGACCACCGCCGATGTGACCGACTACGACAACCTGCAGGTCGGCGAAGCGCGCACCGGCCTCTTCTATTCCCTGGTCACGATGACCGACAAGCTGGGATTCGCCATCGGCGTGGGCACGAGTTACCCGCTGCTCGAGTTCCTGGGTTACGTTCCCGGGGCCGCCAATACCCCGGAAGCGCTCGACGGCTTGCGCTTCGCGTTCGTTTTTCTGCCCATCATCGCCATGCTGATCGGCGCCGGCCTGATGTTCCGTTTCCCGCTGACCCGCGAGAGGCAACAGGAACTCAGGCGACAGGTGGATGAGAGAGACGCGGAAAGGCGGTAGCGCTACCCCGACATCGGCATCCTGACGCCACTTACAAGACCGCCTAACCTCCCAACTTCGGTCACGCTACTTGCCCTTGTGCCCTTAAACGGCCTTCCAGTTTTTCGTAGTCGCCCAAGTGAACCTGCATCAGGCTTTTCCAAAGTTTGCCGTGATTCGGAACGGAAAAATGCAGGAGTTCGTGGACAATTACGTAATCCCAAAGTTCATCGTCAAGATCGAGCAGCTCGCCGTTGAAGTTCAGATGGCCGTTTGTCGAGCAGGACGCCCACTTGTTGCGCATCGGGCGAATGCCCAGCCACACTACCTTCACATCCAATTTTTCAGCCCAGTAATGGACACGTTGTGGACGAGGACTTCGGCCCGTTGTTCATCAAGTTCTGCTCCTACTTCCCCTACAACGCCAAGCTGTGCCTCAACGGGCACGAGTATCTCAAGCGCCAGTTGGCCAAGCGCGGCATCGCCTTCGAGGCCCTGGACAACGGCACCCTGAGTTGTGCCGATCCGGCGCTCATGAAACGCTTGGCCGACGGCCTGACGGCGCCGCTGATCGGGCTGTCTGTCGAGCAATACAATCGCGACCGCATGACCTACGATCTGCGCCGCCTGCGGCTGCGCGGCCTCATCGAGCGCATCCCCTTCACGAAACGCTACCGCATTACCGACGATGGCCTGCGCGCCGCCCTGTGTTACCACCGGACCTACGCGCGCGTGCTACGGCCCACGCTCTCCGTCGCCTTCGAGGCACCCGCTCGATCCGTCTCCCGGCTCAACCGTGCGATCAAATCGTTCGACCACGAAATCCAGCGATTATGGGAGGGATATGGCCTCGCTGCCTAAATGCGACTCAAGTGTTAACCTAAATCTTGCTCGAGGATTCTAGCCGTGAGCGACCCGGATTTTTCCGCCCTTGGACACCAATCGATCGCGACGGTAGCGGCCATAAACTCGCACGGTCTTCTTCTCTCCAGAGTCCGATGCGCGGCCAGATTGAGGGGTAGAGCCGGGTGACTTGCCTTGCTCCCTCGGCTTTTGATCTTTTGCAGAACCTTCTTGGTGATCGTTAAATGTCATCGGGGAACCCCACGAACCGATGTTGGATTTCAGGCTGCTGCTGTTCCGTGAAGCCGGATCTGGTAAGGACACCCACGCGCGTCCTACCTCCGACGGTTGCGATCCCACTGACGAACTTCTGACGCCCAGATTCAATCATAACCAGCCAGCCCACTAAATCAACTGCGTCTTGCTCAGGAAGGGTACCATACTGAATGGATAGGCTGGCATCACTCCAGGGCAAACTAATCCCCATCTTAGAGGGTAGGCTTGTGTCTATGCCTTCGGGCAATTTGGCATCTAAGGCGTTCAGGATATTTTCGATGATCTTGGCCGTCGCTTCGGTGAGCTGGCTCTGGTATCGAACAAGAACTTGGCCGATTTCCACTTCAACCAGGGCCCTCAATTCGAGGTCGTAACCGTGGACGAGTCGGTGGACACCTGTAGATTGCCCTCCCCAGCACAATCCGAACTCCCCTGATGAGAACTCCGTCTTCACCTCCTTCTCCTTAACCTTGACCCGAAAGAGCGCCGGGAATTCGTTCGCCGTGTCGAAACCTCCTACCAAGAACTCCAGCGGATCCCAGTATTCCTCCGGAACCTTGGTGGCCTCGTGCTGAAGTTCGTAGTGGTCCCGCATGAAACCAAGAAAAGCCTCGGCGATTGGCTCCACACTGGTAAGTGGCTCCTCGCGGGATCTGAGCTTGCCTGAGAATTCGTCTGCAAGGCTCTTGATGGATCGCCCATGCAACTGGCCCAGTCCGGTGGTAACGGCTGCTGTCGGAGGCGAGGCGGACAACTCGAAAAGCTTCGTGACACCACTCAGAACATTCGTAACTGGGCGCTGTATTTTGCTCAGGTCCATAATGACGTGTGGATTCTTCCGTGCATCTGTTATCACCTCCCCGGACTCATCTCTCAGGACTTCGAGCGAGAACGGGTCGATCAACACTTGCTGTTGGCTGGCCACACTGTCGCACCCAAAAACGACCGAATCGTTGGTGACGAGAGCAATATTAATGGTCAACGTATAGGCGCCCCTCAAAACGGGGGGGAGATCGTCGGTGAATCAGGAGCGCTCGTCAACGGTGGTTGACTTCGAGGACCTGATCTGGCCCGGCCCAGCGAGCGGGTGCCGCGGCCGAAGCCCGTTAGGCGCAGGAGTAGCGGGGCGCCTGCAGCCAAAGGGCCGCCTTCCGTCGCGTTCGGGGGTGATCCAGCAGTTTAATTGACCGAGTTCTCATGTTCTTGTGCTGGCCCCTCCGTTATTGTCCGGACAGGCGCAGTAGACAGGTTGGTGAGGTGGCCTGATGGACTTTGAAGCAAACTCAAAATGGTAAGCGGGCTGTCCGATTTCACGGATAGCTGCCATTTGCCGGCACCGTCACCCAGCGTTCCTTCAAGGTCGGTGTTCCCCGCTTCCAGTTGCGCTGCCGAATAAGTGCGGGCTTCTCCAGCGGGAATCGAGATGCGGACGGTGCCTGAGGACGAAATGACATCACGACATCGATGTCGGACGTGCTTGAGATATTGACTTTGATCGCACAAGACCCCTGGCCATTCAGGAATCTGGCTGAGTTTGAGCACGGCGACCTCCAGGCTGCGCTGGACGCGATTCGTGGGCGTCTTTCCGAGATTTAGCATTGCGACAGACGTTGACGCTTGCGCGGGTGGTCCGGCGCCGCCTCTCCGACTGTGGTCACACCGCTGGGCAGGTGTCGCGGGCACCAAGTTGTGTTGGGGGGCGCTCATTGGTCTGGCTTTCATGCCCCAGCTCAGCGCCTTATGATGCTCCGCTTTCATGGCTGAAGAATCCATAGCCTGATTTGTGTCGGGGACGAGCGCATTTCACCCCCGAGGTCAATCTACGAGAGGAAAGACCACCATGACAAACGACCTGGAAAAGCTGCTCGATGGGTTGAAACCCGCAAGGCTCATTCCAACGACATCTCAGACACGAAAAGAAGAACGTCTGGTTTCGGTGCTGTTGGGGACATTGCGCGTTGTTCGCCCGCTGGCAGAGGTGCTGTTGGGCCGTTGCGGGGTCAAGCTCGGCAAGACGGCCCAGGTGTCCAGCTATGTCGAAGTAAGGCTGCCTGACGTCGAAGGCGGTACCAGTGGCCGAACCGACGGACTCATCTGTGTATCGAAGCGCAACACCCGCTGGACAGCGCTTCTTGAGGCGAAGATCGACAACGTCGCAATCGATGAGGCACAGGTTCGCCGATACGCCGAAGCGGCCAAACGGCTGGGCGTTGACGCGGTCATTACTCTGTCCAATCAGCTTGTCCCGTTACCAACCCATACCCCCTATACCGTCCCCAAGCGTCTGAGCAACAAGGTGCAGTTTTACCACCTGTCCTGGGTCAGCATATTGACCCATGCGGCGCTGATCTTGAGAAAACGTGAATCGCTCGACGTCGAGCAGGCCTTCGTCCTGGACGAGATGGTCAACTACTTCGAGCATCCGGGCGTAGGGGTCAAACGATTCGACCGGATGAATCCCGAGTGGCACCCGCTCGTTCTCGGAATTCGCGTGGAGCAGCAATTCAAGCGCAACTCGGACGAGATCACGAATACCGTTTCAAGTTGGCACCAGGAGGAACGGGACCTCTGCCTGATCCTTGACCGCCGCATCGGTCAGCCCATCGGTATCCGTATGCCCCGAAAGCATCAACTGGACCCTGCCATGAGACTCCGAGATGCATCGGATGTACTTCTTACGTCGAAGGAGTTGTGTTCATCCTTCATCGTTCCAAACGCCGCGGGAGACCTTGATGTCACGATCAACCTGCTGCGGCGCACCGTCACTTGCTCGATGACGGTCAAGGCCCCGGGAGACAGAAAGCGAGCCAGCGCCAGCATCAATTGGCTTGTCCGCCAACTGAAGAAAATCGACAGCGCGGATGTTCTGGTCAGGACGTATTGGGCTGGCAGAAGCGGCCAGACGCAAGCACCTTTATCGGATGTCCTCGAATACCCGAAATGCCTTGAAGAGGGCATAAAGGGGCCACTGCCGTCACGTTTTGAAGTGGCGATGGTCCGGGACCTGGCGGGCCGGTTTTCCGGGAGAAGGACTTTTATCGACGATGTCGAAGCGGCAGTTCCGGAATATTACGACCGAGTGGGACAACATGTGCGGGCTTGGACTCCACCGCCACCGCCGATCGAAAAGCGAGATCCCATTGGATCGGGCGTGGATGGCTCGCCGAAAGAAGCTGCCGAAGACAACCCGGCTCAAAACGCGGCCGGGTAACCGGCCCTCCGTGTTTTCCAGCCAGGCCAGAGTAGCTCAACACGCATGGCTGTTGGGATGAAAGGCGGTCTGGGATCTTTGGCGAGCCCCTGACAAGCGCCGCTGGTGGCGATGGGGGTGGGCCAATTTCCTGGCCTCGGTGCCGGAAATCGAGGCGTTTCGGGCCTTGCGGCTCTTGCGCCTTCTACTAATCATCCGCGTTCTGCGCAGCACGACGCAAAGCGCCCGCAGCATCGCGACTTACTTTAACGCCGGACGGAGTCGGGCCGTCATTGCCACCGTATTCTCGCTCGTCGTTGTCTCCATCGTAATGAGCAGTTTCCTGATTCTCGGGGTGGAGGCTGGGCATCCCGACGCTACCATCCGAACGGCCAAGGACGAGGTGGAGGGCCGCCTCCAGGGCCTCAGCTCGAAAGTGCAGGCCGACCTCCCGTTCCGGATGCGCAGTGCAGCGACAATCTCTTCATCGGGAAACGCTTCGGCAAACTGGATCATCCTCCGAAGGTTTTTCTCGCCGAATCCGTCACCGAATTCCGCCGCCAATTGTCGCCCCAGCGAGGCGACAATCCGTTTACCGCAATCCGCGCGTTTCTCTCCGAGAATGTCGCGGTGGATACGCTGACCCATTCTCCAGTAAAGCATGGTGAGCGATGCGGGCTAGGAAACCAGCCTGTTCACCGTCTCATAGGCATGGCGTACCAGCAGTTCCTGGTCGGACAGGTTGAATTCCCCGATTGCACCGGTATTCAACCCGGATTGAACGCGCTCGACCTGCGCCCAGTCTTCCCGGACCAGGTCGCGCGTCAGGACCGATGAGAATTCCAGGCTGATCCGCTCGCCCGCGTTCCGGGGCGGCCGCGCATAGAACGACTGTTCCCAGATCGTGCGGTCCACGGTCACCGGTATGAACAGATCGGTGGTAAACCAGCTCGGGCCCAGGATCAGGCCGAAGTTGGGAAAGATGAAATAGGCATCGAAGCCCCAGAACTCCGCGCTGCCCGGGTTGAGGCAGGCCGGCTGGCCTTCGCCTCCATCCCCGCGCTGAATCACCGTGGACGCGAACCGGGCGACAAAGGATTCCGCCGGCGAGGGCGCATGGTTCGGGTTCACGCCCAGGCTGTTGGCCGCGTGGGGCCCGAAGATGTCCATATAGGGCAGGTGCGCATACGGATTGTCGCCGCCGGCATGGCTGTCCGGGACGGTGCCGCGATGCACGAAGCGAATGTGATACCCCTCGCGGCCGATATCCATCGCCGTCTTCCAGTTCGTCGCCAGTTCGGCCCGGTAACGCACCACTCTCTGCATTTCCTGATAGGGAAAACCCGAGATTCGATTCCCCAGGGATCCAAGAAATCCATCGAGGTGTTCGGCGGGCGCATTGTCGAGGTTGACGAAGACAAAGCCCTGCCAGAGTTCCGTGGGCACAGCGCGCAAGCCGCACTTCGATCTGTCGAGGTCCACGAACTGATCTTCGTCGGGAACGCTGACCAGCGTCCCGTCGGATGAGTAGGTCCAGCCGTGGTAGTTGCAGACGAGGCGCCGCGAGGTGCCCTGCCCGCCGGCGAGCCGGTTACCGCGGTGGCGGCAGACATTGTGAAACGCCCGGATGCGGTGGTCTGCCGCGCGCGTGACGACAATCGAGGCCGGAATGCCGGGCAGGTCCCGCACGAAATAGCTGCCCGGCTCCGGCACGTCGTCCTCGCGGCAGGCGAAGAGCCAGTGACACGAAAAGATCCGGTCGCGTTCGCGGGCAAAGTGGTCGGACGACGTATAGGGCGCCGTCGGCAGCGGTCCGGTACCAAGTTCCGGAAACCGGTCCGCCCAGCGGAGCAACTCAGGCTGCATGGCTCACCGGTCCGCCAGGCAGCCGATCGGAACACCAGCCCCATGCCGATACCCCATTTCCCGAAGCGGACCGATTACGGAGAGCACCGTACCCGGCGATTCCGCCGAAACGATCAAACCCGGGGCTAGCTACCGAAGCCCTTCGAATGGAACCCGACATGCCTGCCTCCCTCGCCCGGCATTCACCGGATTTCGACGGACAAACGGCCGCGCCGGTCAGCCGGACCCGTGGAACTTGGCCGCCAGGCCCTCTCCAGGCGCCAGATACGCTTCCCGCGGCGGGCTGAAGATATCCAGAATGACCGCGCCCTTCTCCCCGGTACGGACGCCATGAGGCGTATGGCCCGGCGTGCACCAGAAATCGCCCTTCTTCATTTCCACTTCCTCGCCGTCCTGGATACGCACGCACTCGCCTTCCATCAGGATGCCCCATTGCTCCTCGTCGTGGCTGTGCACGGTCGGCTCGGTATGGGGACCGATCTCCGCCAGGGAGAACATGACCTTCTCGCCGATGAACAGGTGGGTGGTTATGGTGTCGGTCAGCTTGCGGAATATGCCGTCGTCCCTGGACTTGAAATACCATTTCTTCGCTTCAGCCATATTGAACTCCTTTTCGCTGCTTCAATTCCCGTGGCGGCTTTTCTGTGCTTCGATTCCGGTGGCGTGCTCGGACCAGCGGCAGTGCGGTCTGCTGACGCGAACCCGAACCATCGGTCGACTCTACCCCGCGACCGGTCAGCCTGGTGCGTTTACGCCGCGCGGTCGACGGCGAAGATCTCGCCGAGCAACCTTTCCCGATCGACCACCCGTCCCTGCTTGATCACGGCTTCGATCGAGCGGGTGGCCCGGATGTCCGCCAACGGATCTTCGGACAGGATCAGCAGGTCGGCGCTCTTGCCGGGCGCCAGGGAGCCCAGCAGCGGCTCCCCCGCAAACGTCGCGGCGGTGTTGGTCGCCGCGCTGATGGCGGCAAGCTCCGGCACGCCGGCGGCGACCATGAGCTCCATTTCACGATGTACGCTCAAGCCCGGAAAGACGCCTGGAACGCCGGTATCCGGACCCGCGGCGAACGGAATGCCCGCTTCGTGGATCTTTCGCAGGTTGCCCATGATCGTCGGCAACTGCCGCGCGATATTGTCCCTTCTGGTGAAAGCATCGAATTCGTCCAGCGGGCCGCCGGGCTCCAGGGTTTCCAGGGTGACCTTCGGCACGCTCTCGCGCACCCAGGACGAGCCCGCCCATGCCCGGATCGCGTCCGGCTCATAGGTATCGTTGTAGATGGACAGCGTCGCCACGTACAGGCTGCCGTTGGCGCGCATCGCCTCCAGGTAATCGTCGTCGATCTCGCCCGTTACCGAGGAGTGGTAGAGGATGTCGCCGCCCGCCCGCAGCACATCCCGGTGGCCTTCCAATTCGTAGACGTGCGCGGCGACGGGCAGGCCGTGCCGATGCGCCTCGGCGATCACCCGTTCCAGCACTTCCCGGCGCAGCATCGGCATCGGCTGATGAAAGGCGCAGCACATCGAATCGTAGAAGACCTTCACGAAATCGACGCCGCTTTCCGCCAGCCTCGCGATCGCCGCCGGCGCATCGTCCGGATCGTCGAGCTCGATCCGCGCATCCGCCTGGTTCGATCCCGCCCAACCCGCCGGCGCGGTGACCCCCGGCCCGGAAACGAACAGTCTCGGCGCATCGATCTCGCCCGATGCGGCCGCCTTGCGCAGCCAGAGACCGTTGTCGATGGGCTGTACCGAGAAGTGGCAACCCACCACGCCCCAATACAGCATCTGCCGCAGTACCCGTTTCTGTGCATCCACTTCATAGGAGGCGCCGACATCGACGACGGTGTCGAAACCGCCGCTGATCAGGTGGGCGTGCATGTCGATCAGCCCGGGAATGACGGTCTTTCCGGACGCATCGATGTGCCCGGCGCCGGGTTCGAGAGAATCGGTCTCGGGCAGAATGCTCCTTATCCTGCCCGACTCGACAAAGACGGCATGACGCTCGAGCGGCGCGCGGCCGCTGCCGTCGATGATTCGCGCGTTGCGAACGACCATTGCGCCGGCATTGCCGGAATCGGTGGTTGACGATGATCCAGGCATTCCCCGCCTCGCAGAAGACCCTCCCGGTTGCTTATCTAGCATAACGTCCCCATACTTTCCAGCTTAAGTAAGGGGGCCATCGGGACCTTTCGCCCCATTCCATGAGGCGGGCAGGGGAAAAATTTGCATGGGCAGTCAGGCGTCGGCCGGCGAACGTAAAACTGTGGACTTCGTCGAGGATCTCGTTCGCGGCAATCATTCCACGCTTGCCGCTTACATGCGCCGCCGCATTCCGTCGGTGACCGATGCCGCGGATGCGTGCCAGGAGGTTTTCCTGCGCATGTGCCGGGTAGACCGCCCATCCCGTATCAAGAATCCCCGCGCCTTTCTCTTCCAGACGGCCCAGAACATCGTCCAGGACTATTTCCGCAAGCGACGGATAACCGAAGTACCGCTCGGCACCGATGCCTTCGGTTCGGAGCCGCGGTTGACCAGTCCGTCTCCCGAGCGAGCGCAGTATGCGAAAGAGTGGGAGGACGCCTATCGGGCCGCCATCGACGAACTGACCCCGAGGTGCCGCAGGGTCTTCGTCCTGTGCAGGATCCGGAACTGGCCCCATGCGGAGATCGCGCGCGAACTCGGCGTTTCGACGAAAATGGTCGAGAAGTACATGACCAAGGCCCTCGCGCACCTTACCGTCCGGCTCCAGGAGTTCCTGGTTGACGATTTTCACTGACGAAGGAACTCCCATGCACGACGAGTTGACCGAGCCACGGGTCATCAGCTTCAGCGACGACGCATTCTCCCGTGAGATCGTGCCCGGAGTGGCGCATATGAAACACACGTTCGGCAACGATACGAGCGTCGCACTGTTCAAGGTCGCCAAGGGCAAGGGGAGCTGCTTCCCGAACGTCAAGCACAGCCACGGGGAGGAGGTGGCCATCCAGCTCAAGGGAACCTCGATGCTCTACGCCAACGGCAAGGAATACATCATTCGCGAGGGCGAGATCGTCATCGTGCCCGGCGGGCTCGAGCACTCGGGCATCTTCTCCGACGATGAGGAATCCCTGCTCCTGGCGATCGCCACACCGCGCCGGGAAGACTACGGAGACCCCACCTGGTAGATTCCGGGACCTCCCGGTCGCGGAAGCCCCGATCACGGAAACAAAGAAGACAAACGGCTCAGGATCGCGCCCGCCGACCGCCATCGAGCCGGTTTGAAGCGGCGCGGCGCGGCGCGGATCCGTCTGCCGTACAAATGGGAAGCGAGCATCGGAAATCATGAACGTTCAGGCCAGGAAACGACAGCACTCGGAGCACGATCGCCTGCTCGGGCTCGAGCCCGTAGCGGTCGAGCCCAATATTTCACGAGACTACTTCGAGCTGGAGTGCGACCGCATTTTCCGCCGCGCCTGGCTGAACGTCGGCCACGTCACCCAACTGCCCCGGCACAACAGCTACTTCGTCCGCGAAATCCCCAGCATCAGCGCCTCGGTGATCGTCACCCGCAACAGCCACGGCGAGATCCGCGCTTTTCACAACGTCTGCGTGCATCGCGGCAACCGGCTGGTGCGCACGCAGCGGGGCAGGCGGCTGCGGTTCGTCTGCGGCTACCACGGCTGGACCTACGACCCGTCCGGGCGGCTCCTGAACGTGCCCGACGAGGATCAGTTCCCCTGCCTGAACAAGTCCGAACTGGGCTTGAAGCCGGTCATGGTGGACTGCTGGAACGGGTTCATCTTCATCAATCTCGACGCCGGACCGCGGCAAACGCTGCAAGAATCGCTGGATGGCCTGTACGGCGCCCTGGACGGCTTTCCGTTCGAACAGACGCAATTGGCGGGACGCTACGTGGCGCGGGTGAAAGCGAACTGGAAGGTCTGCATGGATATCGGGTCGGAAGGCTATCACGTGGCCTACGTGCATCGGTCATCGGCGCCCGACTCCCATATATCCAAGGAGAATCCCCAGGGTCATCTGCCCAGGGTGCGCCTGTTCGGGTCGCATCGTTCTACGGCTTTCAGGGCCAATCCCGCTCACCGGCCGACCCCGGCGGAAGGCTTGGTCATGCGACACGCGGCGACCGTACTGCAAGGGACCGAAGACCAGGCCACCCTGGCCGGCCTGAACCTGCACAAGACGGAAAACTGGGGCTTCGACACGCATATCCTGTTCCCGAACTTCGGCCTGTTGATGGGGCCGGGCTGGTTCGTCACGCACCGCTACTGGCCGGTCGCGGTGGACGAGACCATCTGGGAGACGAGCCTGCATTCACTGCCGGCGAGCACGTTCGGCGAACGGTTGAGCCAGGAGTTCTCGGCGGTATTCACCCGGGACCTGATCCGCGAGGATTGGGCGCAGGTACAGAACGTGCAGAAAGGGCTGGCAACCGGGGCGCTCACCCATACCCAGCTTTCCGACCAGGAAGTCATGGTGCGGCACGCCTACAAGGTTATCGACGATCACGTCCGCGTACCCTGAGCCGGTCCGGTGGGCCGGCGCGCTGACGCCTAGCCCGCATATCTCACCAAGGGCCGCGATGATCGCGCAGGATTTTCTGGTCCACATGCGAGGGGGCACCCCTCGCATACCGACCGCACGGCCGCGCTTACGCGATGCATCGGCGTCCGCAGCCGGAAGTTGGTGAGCGATGCGGGCCAAGCCCACGACCGACTCACGGCAGCTCGGTGCCGCCCGGTTATTCGCCTTCGCCCTGCCCGCCATGCCGCTGGCGGCTCTCTATTCGCCGATAACGGTCTATCTTCCCCCGTTCTACGCCACGGAGATGGGTCTCGGCCTGGCCGCGGTCGGCGGTGTGTTCATATTCGCCCGGGTCTGGGACATCGTCACCGATCCCGTGTTGGGAATCCTGAGCGATCGGATCGCCATCCGGGGCAGCCGCAGGCGCCCGTGGCTTGCAATCTCGGTTCCGCTGCTCCTGGTGACGGTCGTCATGGTATTCATGCCGCGCACCGTTCTTGGCGATACCGTATCGGCGGGCTACCTGATGTTCTGGCTGGCGGTAATGTACGTCGGCTATACCCTCGCCACCCTCTCCCAGTATTCCTGGGCTTCGGAATTGTCCGCCGACTACAACGAACGCTCGCGCATCATGGGCTGGCGGGAGTTCTTTCACCTGTCCGGCATGCTGGCCGTGCTGAGCCTGCCCGCCGCCATGGAGTATTTCCAGGGCAATACGTCGCTGGGCGACAAGGTGGCAATCATGGGCATGTATGTGCTGGTGCTGTTGCCGCTCACCGTCGGCCTGGCGGTGGCCGTGGTCCCCGAATATCCGCATCGGCGAAACGAACAACTGGATTGGCGCCAGGGCATGAGGATTCTGCTGCGCAATGCGCCGATGCGCCGCGTGCTGGCCACGGACCTCGCGGCGGGCATTCCGGGCGGCGTGATGGGGTCGCTCTACGTCTTTTTCATCATGGACGTCATTCGCGCGCCGGAATGGCTGACGATCGTTCTGCTGGGATTCTTCGCGGCAGGACTTCTGGGCGTGCCTCTGACCGTGCGGCTGAGCTACCGGGTCGGCAAACACAATGCCATCATCGCCTGCAGTGTGGCGATGATCTTCGTCACCCTGGCGTTCCTGGCGCTGGAGCCGGGCGACATCGTGGCATTCGCCGCCCTGATCGTGGCCTCGGGCCTGGTATTCAACGGCATCAACGCCATGTTGCGGGCGATCACGGCGGATATCACCGACTACGATCAGGTGCAATCCGGGTCGGGACGCGCCGGACTCTATTACGCCCTGCTGACGCTGACCAGCAAGATCGGCTACGCCGCCGCGTTGATCACCTACCCCGTGCTGGAGTGGTTGGGCTACGAACCCGGCGGTGAGAGTGGCGCGCAAGCCATCGATGCCCTGCGCTATACCTTTGTCGTATTTCCGTCGGCGGCGCTCATTGCCGTCATCTGCCTGATGTGGCGCTTCCCGATCGGGATCGAGCGGCAACGGGAGATCCGGCGCTTGTTAAACGAACGATAGACGGTACCCTGCGCAATCCAATGCCCCAATCCGTTCCACCCAACCTCGTTTCCCAAACATGGTCACACCCGCTGGAACCGCCGGGCACCCTGCCCGAGGCCGCGGACATCGTCGTCATCGGCGACGGCAGCGGCCTGTAGCCGCAACGCGACGAGGCCGGGAGTTCAACCCCGTGCCGCTCTCCAAAATGCCGCGCAAAGGCTACGGCGTCCAGTCGCTTCCGATTTCCGCAGGTTCGTCGACCCCATCGGGAAGGTCGGCGAAGGCGCGGCGATCTTGTGGCCGTCGGCCTGGTTTGGTGGGGTTGGTCATCCCGGCAATAATGGCGTCTGCGGAGCGAATCACTCCAACCTTTTCCATCCCTCGAAGAAGCCCGACGGTGGACAGGAGATGCATGTTTGGAGGTCTCTGGAACACCCGCAACCCTCGATCCTCGTACAATACCAGCAGAGGGTCGTTTGACTCCAAGTACCGCCGCACGCCCCCGGCATCGCTGATGAAGTCCATCATCGCAAGTTCGCCGACGTTGCGTTTGGGTGGTTTCCCGGCCCGGCGTCGGGAATCACCAGAACACAACGTTTCATGTGGACGCCCAGATGCGGGCGAAAGTCGTCGCCTGGTTCTCTAGACGAGCCTGTCCTGGCTTGAGCTGTCGGGATGCCCGGTGCGCAATGGTGGTGCTCGCGGTTGTGACGCTTCGGCCTCGTCGCGCGCCCGAATGTGCTCGAGGATCGTGGCGACGACGTCTGGGTCCTCGATGCAAGCGATGACGCGCAGCGTACCGCCGCACTTGGGGCAGGTCTCGATGTCAATAGAGAAAACGCGCTTCAGGCGTTGCATCCACGTCATGGGTGTAAGCGGCGGGGCGGGACTGATCGAACGTCTCCACCACCTCCAGGTTCGGGACAGCTACGGTTTGGGCTACTGGTTGCATCTTGAGATGAACGGCAGCGCGACCTTGTTCGACTTGGACGATTACCTACGCCGCATCTGGTTGGAGTGCTGCGGCCATCTGAGCGCATTCGACATCCGGCGCGTGCAGTACGTCGAATCGCCCGAGGAGTCGTTCGGCTTCTATGATTGCGAGTCCCTGGATGCGGAAGCGAATGAAGTGTTCGAGCCGGGCCTGACCTTCACCCACGAATACGACTTCGGCACGACCACCGAGCTTTCGCTCCGCGTCCTGGACCAGCGTACCGGCAAGCCGACAACAGACCACGACGTTGCCCTGATGGCGCGCAATGACCCGCTGCGGGTGCCCTGCGAGATATGCGGAGAGCCCGCGCGGGCGATCTGCCTCCAATGCTGCTACCAAAGCGTCGAGGACTGGGCGGGTCATGTCTGCGACGATCACGTGGCCGCGCACGCCGAACACGACGACTACGGCAAAATGCCCATATTCAACTCGCCCAGATCGGGCGTTTGCGGGTACGACGGACCGGCGGAGCCACCTTATTGAAAGCAACGCGCCGCAAGGCTGCCGCGCCGTCTACTCGGAAATTGACTCTGACCCCCTACCCCCCTCCACCGCTTCAGAGTAATCTTCCGAGCTGTGGACCTCACGGAAATCCTATCCCGGCCCGAGGGCAAGACTCTCGAGTTCAAGCGCGACCTGTCTTCGCCGGACCCCTTTCTGCGTTCGGTGGTGGCGTTCGCCAATACTGCCGGCGGCACTATCCTTATCGGCGTCGAGGACCAGACACGACATGTGCGCGGCGTGACCGACCCATGGCCGCTCGAGGAACAAGCCGCCAACCTGATCAGCGATGCCATCTCGCCTCGATTGCTGCCTGATGTCGAGCTGCTGAGCTACCGCGATGCCTACGTCTTGGCGGTGCAGGTTTTCCCGAGTCCGAATCGTCCGCATCACTTGGGGCCGGATGCGGCAACGGGGACCTATGTGCGCGTCGGGTCCACCAACCGTCGTGCGGATGCAGACCTCATTGCCGAAATGCGCCGTTTCGCTCGTCACGAGTCGTTCGACGAGCGCCCCATGCCGGACCTCGACTCGGAAGCGCTGGACTTCCGAGCTGCTTCAGAGTCTTTTGCAGAGTTCAGACAGCTCGCGCAGCCCGATCTCGATATCCTGGGCCTGCTCACCACCCACCAAGGGCGCAAGGTGCCCACGGCCGGCGGAATTCTTCTCTATGGGCGGGATCGTCTCGGCCATTTCGCCGACGCCTGGATGCAGGCCGGTCGGTTCGCGGGCACCGACAAGGCGAGAATCGTGGACCAAGCCGACCTCAAGATGCCGCTGGCAGCGACGATCTCGGCCGGCGTTGCTTTCGTCGAGCGGCATTTGGCTTCAGGTGTCGAAATCGGTCCCGTTCGCAGCGCGCCCCAATGGGAGCTACCGCCCGTCGCGGTCCGCGAAGCGTTGGTCAACGCGGTGGCCCACGCGGACTATTCCCAGCGCGGCGCGCCGATCCGCCTGGCGGTTTTCGACGACCGGTTGGAAGTGGAGAACCCGGGCCTCCTGCCTTTCGGACTGACCATCGAAGACCTGCCGCGCGGGGTTTCCAAACTGCGCAACCGGGTCATCGGTCGGGTGTTCCATGAACTTCGCCTCGTGGAGCAGTGGGGCAGCGGCGCGCAGCGAATGATCGCCGCGTGCCGAGACGCCGGGTTGGCGCCGCCTGTCTGGGAAGAGATCGGCAACCGACTCCGCGTGACGATTCGCACCGAGCGCCTCGGCGAAATAGCCGCCGATGCCACCGATCAGGCGATTCTCGACCAAATGGACGGTGGCCGGGGCCGCAGCACCAGCGAGCTCGCCCGGGCCATTGGCCTCTCGCCGCGCGCCACCCGAAGTCGGCTGGTCAAGCTGGTCGAGCGGGGCCTGGTAGCGGAAATCGGTAGCGGACCGCGCGATCCGAAGCGGACGTACCACAGGGCACGACAATAGACTTCAATGCCTCGATGCGTGGGCTTGCATGAAACAAAGTGTGAATCGGCGTGCGGTTTGGGCGCCGATCGGTGCATTAACTTATTGATCTCGAAGGAATGGCCAGGGTCAATGGTCGACGCCGATTGACATTCAAGATCGAGGAACGCCTGAGCATGGCAATGCATATCGTCTGAGCGGCCCGATTCCGACAACTGGCGGAAATATGTGTATATAAATGATTAATTTCCGGTAAAATTGCCATCTATGTACACTAGATTGCTACCAACACCCACCCATTCGATCCTGCTTTTCGGCCCGCGCGGGACCGGCAAGTCAACCTGGATCCGCGACCGTTTTCCAGACACCGTCACCTACGATCTACTCGACACCGGGGAAGCCCTGCGACTGAGCAAGGACCCGCGCTCGCTGTACCGCGAGCTTGCGACCTTGTCCTCCGGCAGTTGGGCCGTGATCGACGAGGTGCAGAAGGTGCCCGAGCTGCTGGACGAGGTGCATCGGCTCATCGAGACCCACGGGCTGCGCTTCGTGCTTTCGGGATCGAGCGCACGCAAGCTGCGCCGCGGCGGTGTCAACCTGCTGGCGGGCCGGGCCGTCACGACATCCATGTTTCCGTTGGTGTCGGCCGAACTCTCTTTCGAGATCGATCCCGAACGAGCGCTGCGTTTCGGCATGCTGCCCATGGCGGTCACCACCGACACTCCGCAGGACTATCTTCGGACCTATGCCGAAACCTATCTCGTCCACGAGATCCAGGCCGAGGCACTGACACGCAATCTGGGTGCGTTCGCCCGCTTTCTCGAAATCGCGGCACGTCAGAACAGCCAGATCACCAATGCCGCGAGCATCGCACGCGACGCTGGAATCAATCGCCGAACCGTACAGAACCATTTCGAGATTCTCATCGACACCTTGATCGGATTCTGGCTGCCCGCGTGGAAGCTGAAGTCGGCCACCAAGCAGGTACGGCAGAGCAAATTCTATTTTTTCGATTCCGGCGTCGCTCGGGCGCTCGGCGGCCGGCTTTTCTATCCACCGGCACCCGAGGAAATGGGCCCGCTGGCCGAAACCTTCGTGCTCAACGAGCTGCGTGCCTGGCTCGGGTATTCCCGCACGGACTACAGGCTGTTCTTCTGGCGCAGCTACGACGGCGTGGAGGTGGATGTGCTGTGCGAGACGGTGGAAGGTTTCGTTGCAATCGAGATCAAGGCCTCCCCGCGATGGGAGAAACGCTTCAACCGGGGCTTGCACCGGGTCAGGAACGACCTCGGCAAAGAGCGGATCAGGTGCTATGGCGTGTACCTTGGGGAACGGGCAGCACTTTGGGACGATGTGCAGGTGCTGCCCCTGGTCGACTTTCTGAAGCGGTTGTGGGTGGGCGAGATCATCCGCTTTCCGTGACCGTGGCCTGTTGAACCCCGCGAGCCGAACTGTCCATCGTCAGGGCCGGGCACATCGGTTGGGTGCGAATTCCTGTTCAACTCCCAAAAGGGGCTTACATTGGAATTCGCACCCCACAGGTAAAAACGGCACAACCTGGCTTTCGGGCGGGTCGTACCACCCTGCAAACGAACGTCTGCGGCCGCGTACCGTGCTTGCCGGTCAATCCACGGCCGGGTCGACGTGTAGTCTCTTCAATTCCGCCTTCGCGACCTTTTCCGTCGGTGTTTTGGGCAGGCTTTCCATGAATCGGATATGTTGCGGAACCATGTAACGGGCCATCCTGCCGGTGCAGAAGTCGCGCAACTCCGTCCCGGTCAGCGACGCGCCGGGGCGCGGGACCACGGCCACGGCAACCTCCTCTTCCGAGTATTCGCTCTCGATGCCGTACGCGGCCACTTCCAGCACCACCGGATGCCGCCCGATGACGCTCTCGATCTCCAACGCCGATATGTTCTCGCCCCGCCGCCGGATGACGTCCTTCTTGCGACCGACGAAAAAAAGGTTGCCCGTTGCATCGAGCCTGCCGAGGTCGCCGGAGTGGTACCAGCCGCCGCGGAGCAGTTCGGCGTTGACCTCGGGCATCCTTAAGTAGCCGGTCATCATCTGGTTACCGTCGTCGGGCCGGGTGACGATCTCGCCGACCCGCCCGGGGGCCAGTTCGGTGCCGTCGTCGTCGGTGATGCGCAACCGGAATCCGGGCGCCACCTCGCCGCAACTGCCGAACGGATAGGCCTTGCCCAGTCGCTGGAACACCGAGATGCCGCCTTCGGTGCTGCCGTAGCCTTCCAGAAGCCTGAGACCGAATCGCCCCTCGAAGTCCTCCTTGAACCGCGGCATGGGCACGCCCCAGGCAAGCCGCACGGGGTTGTCCGCATCGTCCGGCCGCTCCGGCCAGTTGTAGAGGAAGGTGAGTGTCGCGCCCATGAAATCGAAAACCGTGGCGCCGAACGCCCGGATGTCCTCCCAAAAGCGGCTGACGCTGAAACGGGGCGCCAGCGCCGCCGTTCCCAGAGTCACCATGGCGATCACCACGGTGCCGACGGTGGCATCCCAGTGATACAGTGGATAGCAGCAGTAGTAGACGTCCTCTCCGTTCCCTTCGAATACGGTTGCCAACGCCACGGCCTGCCCGACCAGGTAGCCGTGGGAGAGTTGCACGGCCTTGGAAACCCCGGTCGATCCGGAAGTAAACACGATCATCGCCACCCCGTCGCGCGACACCGCCGCGCGTTCCGGCACCTTCCCCTGCGGCAACCGCTCGAGGTGCAGGACCTCGACATCGCCAGCGGTCGGCAGTTCATCGCTTCCAGGCACCAGCAGCCGCCGCACATGGGTCAACGACGGCAGCACCTCGAGCACCTGCTCGACAAAGGGCGTATCGACGATCAACGTACCGCTCTCCGTCAGGTTGAGCGCATCGGCGAGCTGCTCGCCCCTGAACTCGACGTTCATCGACGCCCAGACCGCGCCCAGGTGGGTGATGGCGAACCAGGTCGCCACCGCCGCCTCCGAATTGGGGAAAAACGCTGGCACGATGTCGCCCGCTGCAATGCCGGCGCCTGCGAGCCGCGAGGCCAGGCGGCGGTAGGCGCCGCCGAACTCGCGATAGGTTGCCCGGCCTTCCCGGAACCGCAGGAAATCCTTGTCGGGCACCGTTGCGAGTGCCACGTCGAAGCACTCGAGTATCGAAGCAGCATCCGACAGGCTGTTCATTGCGCTGGGCATAGCCATCATCCGATTCAGGAAGGATTCCACTCCCGGAGCTGGGACGCCGAGCCGCGGGGCCTCATCGGGATCCGTAAAGGCGCCAGACCCCGATGGTCATCACCGGCGCCACGAAGAGAAAAATCCCGAACCAGGCAAGGGTGCCGTACCCTTGAGCGACCAGGGCAACGATGCCGAAATTGGACAGGAGCAGGCTCAGCAACACGGCGCCCCCCGCGACCGTGGCGTGCAGCCGGGGGCTCAGCGTGCGGCCGCTCCGTTCCCGCCACCAGGCGTCGAGCCGCTCGTTGATGCCCTGCAGAATGCCCACGCCCGTCTGGGCGATGGTGACGAACAGAACGATCACATAGACAACGACCGCCGCTGGCAGGGCCAGCCTGACGAGCGTCCAATAGGTGGGCAGCGCCTCCTGAAGGATCTCCGGATAACCCGCCATGAACGTAAGGTGGTAGAAAACCGCCGGCAGCGTGCCCAGCACCCCGCCGATGACGCCAGCGCCCCAGGCCTGGGCGCGGGTCTCGATATGGTTGGTTGCATACAGAAGTACCGGGATGATCATTGCCGTATAGAGAAAGAAGCGCACCCCGCTCCGCCACCACCCCGGCTCGAGTTCCACGGGTGCAAACGCGCCGGCGATCGACTCGCCCTGGTACTGGATTACCAGCGCCGTATAGACGATCAGCATCAGGCTCATCAGCAGGCCCCAGGCGGTGAGCGTGCGTTCGATCCACTCCCGGCCGACGTAATTGAACGTCACCACGATGGCCAGCATGAGACCGACCCCCGCGGCGAAGGGTATGCCGAAGCTGTCATGCAATACCTGGCCGGCGGCGGACCCCGCAACGGCGAGAACCAGCACGAAGGCGACGATCATGACGGCTTCGTAGAGCATCCACCCGGGGCCGAGCAGCGACCTGATGAACAGGCGATAGTCGCGCACCTCGAAACGGCGCGCGTAGTCAAACGTGACGGCGAGCACCAACCCGAAAAGCAGCCCGATCAGCGCCGTGTTGGCCAGCCCGCCCCAGGGGCCGGCGCTCGAGACAAATTCCACGACCTCGCGGCCAGTGCCATAGCCGCCGCCGACGATGACCGACTGGAACACGGCCCCGGGCACAATCCAGGCCTTGAACCACTTGATCATCGGTGGGCGGCCTCAGGCTGCGTCTTTCAGCCACATCAGCAGGACCTCGGCCACCAGCGCCGGCCGCTCGTTGCCTTCGATTTCCACGGTGATGTCGAAGACGTAGAGGGTGCGCCCGTTGCCGCGTTCCTTGATGCGCTTCAGGCTGATATGGCCGCGGATGCGGGAACCCTCGACCACGGGTTCGACATAGCGCAACCGGTTGATGCCATAGTTGGCCGGGTAACCGTAGGTTTTCGGGTCGCCGTCGAGCCGGTAGCGAAAAACTTCGTAGAGCATGGGAGTGGTGAGCGAGGCGGTCAGCCAGCCGAAAGAAATAGTCCTGCCCCAGGGACTGTGGGTCGCGGCCCAATCCGGGTCCATGTGGTGCGGGTCCGGATCCTCGATGGTCTCGCCGAAGGCCGTGATGCGATTCTGGGCAATTTCCATCCAACTGGACTTGAAGATTTCGCCCACGTGGCCCGCACAGTTCTCCAGCGTCATGTATCGAGCCGTCATCGCAAGCCTCTTTCCCGGAAGTCCGGCTGCCGGATCACACCCTCCGTCCCCTACGGGTGCGTCTCCGGAAATATAGCACGGCGCCGAACTGGACCCTGGCGGTTGACTGCAACCAGGGAGGTCCCAGGGCAAAGCCTGTCCCTGGCTGGACGCTTCCCATCGGCGCACAATCAACGCCATGGAATCGAGAACGCCACCATCATCGACGGATACGGCGCACTATCCCCTTTGCGGTCCTGCAAAGGCTGGTTTTCAGAGGCGAGCCGACCAACGCGGTCGGCACCGCCGGGTCGAATGCACTGTGATGTGTTCTCAAACGGCATGCCCCGGTCAAACAAGGAGTCTGGAATGATATCCGCAGCCCGGATATTCGCCGCCTTGGGTTGGATGGCCTGCTTCGGTCCGCAAACGGCGCTCGCAGCGGAGCCGGACTATTCACCCTATGCCGATGTGTCCTATCCCAGACAGGTTTTCTGGGGGGATACCCACCTGCACACCAACAATTCCCTGGACGCCCGCCTCCTGGGCCTGACGCTGGACGCCGAAGACGCCTATCGATTTGCCCGGGGCGAACAGGTGATCGCCAGCAGTGGCCAGCCCGCGCGCCTCTCCCGCCCACTGGATTTTCTGGTGGTGTCCGATCATTCCGATGCGCTGGGCGTCATGGACAAGCTGATCGCCGGTGACCCGGCATTGCTCGAACATGCCCAACTTCGGAGCTTTCACGATGGGTTCAAGGCGGGAGGGGACACAGCAATGAAGGCGATACAGTCGATTGGTCCCCTGCTCTACAGTGACTCTTCGGCCCCGCTCCAGAACCCGACGATCATCCGCGCTACCTGGGAACGCTATGTGGAAACGGCAGACCGCTTCAACGACCCCGGGCGTTTCACGGCCCTCATCGGCTACGAATGGTCGCCGACCGAAAGCGGAGACAAGCTGCACCGCAACGTGCTCTATCGGGGTAGCGCCGCCACCGCACGCCAACTGCTGCCGTACACGGCCAACGACAGCATCAATCCTCAGGACTTGTGGGCATGGATGCAGCGCTACGAGGAAGCAACCGGCGGCCGTGTGCTGGCGCTTGCCCACAACGGCAACCTGTCCAACGGCCAGATGTTTCCCGTGGAAACCAACCCCAACACCGGCGCCGCCATCGACGTGGAGTACGTGGAAACGCGCGCCAGGTGGGAGCCGCTCTATGAAGTAACCCAGATCAAGGGGGACGGCGAGGCACATCCATATCTCTCGCCTGATGACGAGTTCGCGGATTTCGAAACCTGGGATCGCGGCAACACCAGCATGGAAACGCTGAAAACGCCCGACATGCTGCAATACGAATACGCTCGCGAGGCACTGAAGAACGGGCTCAGGCTGGAGCGCACCCTCGGTACCAACCCGTATCGATTTGGCATGGTGGGCTCCACGGACAGTCATACCGCATTGGCAACCGCCGCCGAAAACAATTTCTTCGGCAAGTTCCCGAACGTCGAGCCGATGG
This sequence comes from Candidatus Azophilus sp., assembly GCA_965220425.1. GTDB lineage: Bacteria > Pseudomonadota > Gammaproteobacteria > Pseudomonadales > Azotimanducaceae > Azophilus. The sequence goes on from OZ244830.1 coordinate 5,142,145, forward strand.
CGGGCCGCATGATCCCGCCGGTGCTGGACACGGATGACACGGATGCGCCGGTAATCTGGCAGGCCTGGGAGCTCGGCGCATCCGGTTACGCGGCCGTATGGGCAACCGGGAATACCCGTGAGGCCATCTGGGATGCGATTGAGCGCAAGGAGGTGTACGCCACCACCGGGCCACGCATTACCGTGCGTTTCTTCGGCGGCTGGGACTTTTCCGCGGACGATGCGAGCTTTCAGAAACTCGCGGCCGGCGGATATACCCGGGGAGTCCCGATGGGCGGATCGTTGCACGCCGAAGACGGGCAGCAGGTCCCTACCTTCCTGGTGGGTGCGTTGAAAGACCCCTTAAGTGGCAACCTCGACCGCATACAGATCGTGAAGGGCTGGCTGGACGCCGATGGGGTGACTCATGAAAAGATCTTCAACGTGGTCTGGGGCGATGCGCACCGGCGTACGCTCGGGCGCGACGGCACGCTTCCCCCGGTTGGGACTACGGTGGACGTAGCCGATGCGAGCTGGACCAACACGATCGGCGACGCGGAACTCGTCGGACTCTGGCGGGATCCGGAATTCGATCCGTCGCAGCCCGCCCTGTACTACGCCCGCGTGATCGAGATTCCCACGCCGCGCTGGACGGCCTACGATGCCAAGTACTTCGGCGACGATCCCGTTGACGGAATGGCCATGATTCTCCAGGAACGCGCCTATACGTCGCCGATCTGGTACACGCCGGCAGTTGAGTGACGGCTTCCTTAAGCCCGCATCGCTCACCAACTTTCGTCGCGAGGGCGTCGAGGCGCCGTCCTGCGTGGTCGCGCGGACCGCAGGGGGGCGCAGGCGTACTCGACAGTACGTCAAGGCGCCCGGAGGGAGCACGGCCGCGCAGGGCGAGTGCATCGGCGTCCGCAGCAGGAAGTTGGTGAGCGATGCGGGTTAGCCCGCATATCTCACCAAGCCGCTTGTTGAGTCACTGAATGTCATTGCGTTTCAATCAGGTACCTTCGCTTTTTGGAGATTCTGTCCGGCAACCCCACGTCGTGGTGGCTGTGCGTGTCGATGAAGCCGGGCGCCAGCACCAGCCCGCTGCCATCGTGGACCGGCTCGCCGTGCGGGCTTCAACGCCCTTCTCGACCAAAAACCGTCGCCTTTGCGCTGCCACGCTCCACTTCTTCAGTCCTCTCTATCGACGACCGAAAGCACCAGGGCCGACGGGCGCTCCCGGTCGTGATGGATCGTCTGCCGGGCGATCTTCCATTCCGTATCCGTCGCAACCGGATTGCCGGTGTTCTGGTTGGGGGCGATCAGCGGATAGGCGGAACTGGTAAGGTCAAGCCGGATGCGGTGCCCCGGCAGGAACCGGTGCCCCACCTCGCCGAGATCGATCGAATAGCGTTCGACCTTTCCGGGGGTCAGCAACCGTTCCTTGTCGAACCCCTTGCGGTACCGCGCCCGCAGCGTGCCTTCCATCGCACCCAGCCGGACGGCGCGGCCATCCGGATAGACGTCCAGTAACCGGACGACGAAATCCGTGTCGCGCGCATCGCTCGCCGCGTAAAGTTCGACCTTTATGTTGCCGATCGCATCGACCGGCCCCTGCAGCACTTCCCCGGTGTAGACGAGGACGTCATCGCGAGCCTGAATCGACCGATAATCCGCCCCGAAAAAGTGGAATCTGTCGACAGCGCTCGGCGTCGGGTTCTTCGGATCGAACGTATACCGGTCCACCGTTTCGTCCGATGGCGGGCTGCTGGTCAGGCGCCCGTCGCCACGCAGGGAATTCGCAGCGCCATCGCTGGCGAGGTAGAGGCGCAACGGCTTCGCCTGCCGCGGCGGATAGGCATCGAAATCCCGCCACTCATTGGCGCCCGTGATGTAGAGCCGCGCCTTCGGGTGGTCGAACGTCTCCGCCGTCCCCTTCAGGTAGTGATCCAGAAATTTCAGGCGCAAGGCCAGCGGGTCGGTGACCGAATCGGGACTGAACTGCAACTCGCCAACGGCGCCGGCCCCGCCGAAGAATGTCTGCGCATGGGTCCAGGCGCCGATGACCAGGTATTGCCGGTCTCTCGCCTCGGAGTGAGCATTCATGCCGCGCCAGTAGTGCAGGGCGCCCGGCTGGTCGCCGTCGAACCAGCCGGTGACATGCAGAACCGGCAGGTCGATGCGCCTGAAGTCTTCCGGCCCGAGCTTGATGGCCTGCCAATAGGCATCCATGGTGGGATGGTTCAGCGCGTCGCGATAGTGCTTCATGCGGAACCCGTAAACCGCCTCATCGAGCGTCAACAGCGGCCGGTGCCAGCCCATCTTTTCGAAGTCGATAAAGCCATCGGCCAACAAGGCCATCAACATCTGTTCGGCCCAGACGTGGCCCGATGTGCCGAAATACCACGAGAGGTTGAACGAGAGCGGCACCACGCCCCCCGTCCCGTAGCCGATCTCATCCATGGGTTCGCCCGCCGCGGCCGTCGACACCAGGCACTTCAGGCTCGGCGGCACCGTTTTCGCGGCCAGCCACTGCACCGTGCCCATATAGGAAACCCCGATCATGCAGACCTCGCCGTTCGACCAGGGCTGGCGGGCCGCCCACTCGACGGAATCGAAACCGTCTTCTATGTCCGCATGAAAGAACCCGAACTCGCCTTCGGAATCGCCACGCCCGCGCACGTCCTGAAAGACGAGCGCATAACCCCGCTCGGAGTAATAGGTCTTGAACGCCCACGACGGAAGGTCGGTGCGTGCTTCCGCCTTGGTGTAGGGCGTGCGGATCAGCAGCGTCGGATACCGGCCTTCGGCGCGCGGGAGATAGACGTCGGCCGATAGCTTGACCCCGTCGCGCATCTCCGCCTCCTGGTGGAACAGGATGCGCACCCTTTCGTGTTTCGGCGCCTCGTCGCCGGCCTCTTGCGCCTGTTGTGGTGCTTCCGGCTCCTGAGACGTCGTGACCGCATCCAACTGCGGCCTTTCCGTCGCAACCGGCGCCGCCGATACGGCAAACGGGAACAAGCCGCACAGGACGGCAAGCGAGATCTTTGCAATCATTGAATTTTCCTGTTTTTTTTCGCGCGCCGCGACGGGAAGACGGTCGCCCGGCGGATCGGTGAACTCCCGCCATACCTTGCTGCGGCGCCTCTCTTCACAACGTGCGGCTTGATCCGTTTCGCCCAACGGCCGGCACGGCGCCGGTCTCCGCGCGTCCTTTCCAGAGGCTGTCGCCTTGTCAGAAGTCGACGGAAACGTTCAAGCCGACCGTCCTCGGGCGAACGAGCGGCGCGAATACGCTGAACCCGTTATTGGTCGTTCTGCTGTACTCATACTCGTCGAACAGATTGGTCGCGTACAACTTGACGTGATAGCGCTCGCTGATCGTCACGCCCAGGTTGACATCGATAATGGCCGTCTTGCCCGAGGGGACGTTCAATCCACCCAGGGCGGCCGCTCCCCATTCGTTGTCCCATCCGCTGTGATAGCGCAGCCCCGCGCCGACATGCGCATCGAGTTCCGGCGACAGCGAAAAGTCGTAGTTGCCGAGAATCGAGGCGGTCCATTCCGGGATGTAGCGAACGCTCTCGCCATCCGTAAGCCCCAACGTGGGATCGTCGCCATCGACTTCGCTGTCCGTATAGGTCAGGCTCGAGCGAATGACAAAGCCGTCGGCCGGCCTGAGCGTAAGCGATGCCTCGACACCTTGCGCATCGATGTTCGCCACGGCGTTGTCTGTGGTCGGGAAGAAAACGACGACGCGGTCGGCCTGGAAATCCTTCCAGTCGATCATCCAGAGCGCAAGGTCATAGCTCAGTACTCCTTCCATCAGGGAGCCCTTGGCGCCGAGTTCGTAGCTCCACATGGAATCCGCGTCCACCAGGGCGTCTGCTTTCGCACCCGGCCCGAACAGCGCGGTCAGGTCCACGGGCAGCGTGAGATAGGGCGGCCGGTAGCCACTCGCCGCACGAAAATAGAAGGCCGCATCGTCGTTCGGACGATAGCGCAACCCGGCGGACCAGGTTTCCCTGGAATCCTTGTCGTCATCCACGAACTCGGTTCTGCCGCCGGCCAGCGCTCCGTCCTGCAGTGTGTCGAAAGCGAGGTCCGCGCTCGCATGACGCATTCCGAAAGACAGGTCGAAATCCGGCGTGAGGTAGTAGGTCAGGTTGGCAAATACGGAAACTTCTTCGTAAGTCGCCGGAAAATTGAACACTCCCACCACCGCACCGGGGTCCGGAACGACACCGATCTCCTGGCTGTTGTGCGACTCTTCGTCGGTGTAGTAGAGCCCGACGAGCCACTCGAACTTGTCGCTCAAGGGCGAGGTCAGCCGAACTTCGGACACCCACTTCTCGAAACCGTTGGAGGCTGTGTTAGTCGCACTGGTGTGCGGCGCGGTGCCCGGGAATATCAGGTTGATGAATCCGATCGCGGAGCCCAGGTCAATGCTTGAGACCGAACTGAACTCGGACCTTCCGCCGGAGACCGTGAGCGTCGCCCAATCCAGATCGGCGTTAAACGCCGCGGAATAGACCTGGTAGTCGACGGCGGACGGGGAGCTTCCGCGGGTTGTCGTGTAATCGCCGGACATCGGCTCGCCCTGCATCGGCCCGAGGGCAACGAGTTCGATGGCACCGCTGTCGTCGTATTCGTTCTCGGTATAGAGAGCGCTCAGGTCGAGCGAGGCCTGCTCGGAAAGGTTGAAGCGCACGCTTCCGCGAAGGCCGTAGCTCTCGCTGTCGTTGATGTCTTCATCGCCGTTCGTGCGGTCGACATAGCCCGCGCGGTCGGAATAGAAGGCGGAAACCGACACCCCTACCTTGTCTTCCACCAGGGGTATACTGGCAAAACCGCTGTACTCGTGCGAGAAATCGCCATGCGCGACGGTCGAGAAGTCACCGCCGACCCGGCCGGTCAACTCTCCGGTCGCCGGGTCGCCGGTGACATAGCGTATGACGCCGCCCACGGAGTTGGCCCCGTAGAGCGTACCTTGGGGGCCCTTGATGATCTCGATGCGTTCGATGTCGCCGAGCAGGTTGTCGAACGTGAACAGGTTACCGAGCGAACCGGCGATCGAACTGGTAATGGGAATGTCGTCGATATAGACCGAGACGATCGACGACCCGCCTTCGTTGTTGGCGCCGCGCATATGGATTTCACCCGCCCCCCGCTGACCGTGGGAGGTGACGCCGGTGCCCGGCGCATAGTCGAGGATGTCGTTGATCGAGGAGAGGCCAATGCTGGAGAACTCGTCCAAGTTCAATGCCGTAATCGCGACCCCGACCTCCTGCAACGGCTGGGCCCGTTTCGTGCCCGTTACGATAATCTCATCGATCACCGCGGCCTCAGGCGCTTCCACCTGCGCGGCCAATGCTTCTCCGACCGCTACGGCCCAAACTGCGAGTACACCGGAAACGAGCGACATTACATGGAAAAAATGCCTTGTTCCGACCATTTGATCCCCCCTGGTTTCATGGTTCGCCAAAATCCCGACAACGCCGAAACGGCCGTGCCTCCCTTTTGGCCGTGCGCGAGATTCGGATTGGGACGAAGCACCGCAATTGCCACCTTGACGGTTTGCAGACCTTTGCCCGGACAGCCTCCCTGCACGTCCTTCGCAGCGACTGTTTTGCAGTCTGAGATTAACGCCTCATCGGCTGTTCCGCAACGCCGATAGTGAGCATCGGCACCCCCCACCAGATGCCTTTTTACATCGCGAATTGTTGCGTCCCGAATTACCCGGGGAATGACGTGAAACGGGGGTTGTCGACTTCGAGATGAGGTTTGAGGCATAAACCGAGGGGCAAGCACATCTGCGCCGTCTTCTGAACAGGAGCTTCGTTGCTCTGCCGAAAAAGTCGCATTTCCCGCTCCTGCGGGGCTGCGGGGCTGCGGGGCTGCGGGGCTGCGGGGCTGCGGGGCTGCGGGGCTGCGGGGCTGCGGGGCTGCGGGGCTGCGCAGCATTTGAATCAAAAGCGGAGGCGTCGTGCAAACGGCAACTATTCGAAATTCAGTTAGAGTCGTGTTTGTCAGTGTGCTGCTTCTTGCTGCTTGTGGCCCGACGCCGCCCGCGCCCACGGCGGATGAAGTCACGGCACAAACCGTGGAGCCGGCGCCACCCGGCACGCCGGAATATGTGGCATCGATGCTGGCCAAGGTCGCCCAGAAGGAGTTGGACCGGGGCCTTGCGTCACTTTCGGTGGCCATCGTGAAGGATGGCGAGGTGGTCTTCGCCGAGGGCTACGGCTACGCCAACGTAGCCCAGCAGGCCGAGGCAACGCCGGATACCTACTACATCAGCGCCTCGACGATCAAGCCGGTGACCTCCACCGCGCTCCTGACCCTCGTCGACCAGGGCAAGTGCGGCCTCGACGATCCCGTGAACAAATATCTCGGAGATATCGCCGTCCAGGACGATCCCCCGAACAGCGTCACCATCAGGCACATCCTGGACCACACCTCGGGCTTGAGCGACGAGCATGGGCTGGGCATGTCCCCGGTCGTGAGCGTATGGGACCCGCACCGGACGGCCCTGATCCCGCTGGAGGTGCTCGCCACCGGAATGACCTCGATCACTCCGGCCGGTGAAACCTGGCGCTACAACAACACCGCCTACGCGCTTGTCGGACTGCTCATCGAGAAGATATCCGGCATGCCCTATGAACAATACGTCGTCGAAAACGTATTCAAACCCGCCGGCATCGACAACGAGCACCCCATGTTTCCATCGATGAAGATCGTGGAACGCATGGCCGTTCCGTATGCGAACGCCGACGGCGAGCGGAAACCGTTGGATTTCTATTTCGATTCCCTGTACCCGGCGGGCCTCGCCCATATAACGCCCTCCCAGATGGCGAAGTTCCTGTGGGTCCATCTGAACGGGGGCGAAGCGGACGGAAACCGGATTCTGTCCAGGGAGCTTGTCGAGATCGCCCATACGGCAAACAAGGAACAATACGGCCTCGGCTGGTGGACGTACGAGGACGAGCAGGGTCATATCCGGCTCAACCACGGCGGCACCTGGCACGGCTACGTGACGACCATGACGGGCGACAAGGACAACGGCATCGCCGTCTTCGCCGCCACCAACACCGGGCCGACCCAGGGCAGCTACCGCCTCGCCGAAACGGCGCTGCGCCTGATGCGCGGCGAGGCGGTCAGCCTCGAAGACCGGCAGCCCGCCGCGGTCGATCCCGCCATCCTGCAAAGCTATGAGGGCATCTACAGGGACAGCATGTTTGACATGGACTTCCGGATCGAAGCGTTCGACGGCGGGCTCAAGAACGTCGTGGAGCGTCCCGAGAGCCTGAAAGGCGGCACCCGGGAGTATCTGCCCGCCTCCGAGGCGGTTTTCTTCAACGAGAACATGGGCGCTGAATTGCACTTCCTGGTGGACGAAGCAGGCGAGGTGACGGGCTATCGCCAGACGCAACATGGGTGGATCGACTACGGCATCCGCGAGAAAGTGGGCGATCAGGCCCCGGCCAATTGAAGAAACGGCGGTGAGCGCGCCGCCGAAACAGGTGGGCAGCGCCATCCTGTTCAGCACAGTCGTCCGATTCTCCGCTTCCGGTCCAGCCACCATGAATGATCAAAAGAACGGCTCGAAAGACAAGCGGCGCCGGTTGTTTCCCGAGTTGCTGTCAAGTCCATTCGACGACGGGTTCCACGTTCGGCTGTCGCCGCACAACCGATTGACAACATTGATAATTTCAAGACAATCAATTTCGTTGTCAATCGAGGGAGGAGGGCCCTTGAATCAACGGGTCAGGTCGGTCGCTGCTCAGCATTCAACATCTCGGCAGGACCTGTGCGAACGGCGGCCAGGCACTGCTCGGCGACCCCAGCCTCATCATCGTCGAAGAAGTGGAATCGGAGCACCTGTACTTTTCCATCGTCGATATCGAGGAGCAGCTTCCCGACGCCGAAGTTCGACCCGCATGAATCACCGCGTCAAATTCCTCCTGGCGGCCGCTGCCGTTCTGCTCCTGGCGCAACCGGGCCAGGCGGCGGAACCGGGTCCGGCGGCGTTTGCGGACCTCGCGAAGGCACTCCAGCTCAGGCTGGACGGGATGCGCGAGGAACTCGGTTTTCCGGGCGCAACGGCAGCGGTCCTGCTCGAAGACGGCCGCATGATCAAGCTGGCCACCGGCATGGCCGATGTCGAGAAGCGCATCGCCATGACCCCCGACCACCGCATCCCCGGCGGCAGCACCGGCAAGACCTACGCCGCCGCAGTGGCCCTCGTCCTTGAAGAGGAGGGACTGTGGGACCTGGACGACAAGGCCGCCCTATACCTGGCAGACAAGCCCTGGTACCAGGATCTCGCCAACCGGAACAGCATGACGCTCAGGCAGCTTCTGCGGCACCGCGCGGGCGTGGAGAACTACTATGACCTGCCGCGCTTCCACGAACTGATCGCGGAGATGGTCGAGCAGGGAAAAAACATCGGCGACCTGGTGCGCGAGGACATCATCCGTTTCATCGCCGGTGTACCGCCGCTGTTCGAGCCCGGCAAGGGATTCCGTTACACGGACGTGGGCTACATCCTGGTCGGGGAAGCCATCGAGGCGGTGACCGGGGAGAATTACTTCGACATCCTGAAGGACCGGCTGCTCGATCCTCTCGGCCTGAACCTGACCGGGCCGACCCGCCGCTACATGTCCGGCATCGCCCAGGGCTATGCGCCCACCCCGAGCCCGCTGGTGCCCGGCGTCACCCACGTGGTCGCCGGCAACGGCGAACTGAAATTCGACCCGGAAGTGGAATTCACCGGCGGCGGCCTGGTCAATAACACCGGGGACATGGCGCGATGGGTCATGGCGCTCTATACCGGGCGCGCGATCTCGCCCGAAGCGTCCCGGGCGATCGTTGAGCCACCCCCCCACCTCACCAGGCAGGAAAAGGAATCGGGCAATTATTACGGCCTCGCCGTATTCGTGCAGCAGCAGCCCTGGGGCGTGACCACCTGGGGCCACGGCGGCTACTTCCCGGGCTACCGCAGCGAGATGCAATACCTGCCGGAGCACGGCTTCTCGATCGCCGTTCAGATCAACACCGAAATCGATGTCTGGGCGCCGCCGTCGAACCTGGAGGAGCCGCGGCCCTATGTCGATGCCGTCAACGAAGCGCTGCAGACTACCGTGTTGGAGGCGTTGAGCCCAAGCGAAGCTTGACCGGACCCGTCAGCGTCATTCATCCCTGTCACCACCCACGCCTGCCACGGCGATTTGCGTCTCGAGGGCGTTCGATGATTCCATGGCGCCGTCGTAAAGTCCCCGGTCGAGGTGATCCGGGAAGCTGCCCGCAGACCGGGGCGCAGCCTCCGGGTACAGGGCCAACTCGATATTGCCCGCATCCGTTTCCAGCATCACGGGCACGGCCTCACCCCATTCGCCGTTCGCCGGGTCCGATGCCTGCGCCCTCGTCTCGGGCCGGGCTCGGGCGGCCGCCTGAACGGCCTTTACTCTTTGCATTATATGGTCCGACGAGGACATGGCGCTGAATCCGGGGGGCGGTTCCAGCCCTGCGAGGTGCCGCACGAAGTAGTCCCAGATGCGCACCATCGCGTAGCCCGGCAGTTCATGCCCTGCCTGCGGCATCAACACCAGGTCGAATACCTTGTTGGCATTCATCAGCGCCTGGGTAAGCTGGAACAGGCCGCCGGGGTGTACGCCGTGATCCAGCAATCCATGTATGAACAGCAGCTTGCCCTGCAGGTTCTCCGCGTGCGTCCGGTTGGCCTGCTCCACATAGTTGTCTCCTTCGAGCAGGCCCTGGTAGCGTTCGCCCCAGGTGTGCCAGAAAAGCCGCTGGTCGTGGTTTCCGGCGGTGGACACCCCCACCTTGAAAAACGCGGGAAAGGTGAGCATTGCCCGCGCCGCCATGTAGCCACCGCCGGAATGTCCGGTTACGCCGACCCGCTCGGCGTCCATGTAGGGGAATCGCCGGGCGAGTTGCTCGATGCCGGCGATGTGGTCTTCCAGGTTGCTCGCGGTGTGCAGCCGGCCGTAAGAGGCTTCGTGGAAGGCCCGGGACCGTTGCGTGGTTCCCCGCCCGTCCAGAATCACCACGACGAATCCGAGTTCCGCCAGGGACGCGGCCGGATCGAGGCTCAGGGAGACGGTACCGTAGGCCGACTTGGGGACGTTGCTGGTCTGGGGACCCCCATAGATGTAATCGATGACCGGGTAGGACCTGCGGCCATCGAAGTCGCTCGGCCTGAAGATCAGTCCGCGGATGCCCGTTTCGCCGTCGGCGCCGGTGACGGCAAAGGGCTCGGGCCAGGACTGGCCATCGGGGATGGCGTTTGGCGTTCCTTCTTCCAGGAGCATGAGTTCGTCCCCATCGGCCGACATCAGCAGGGTGGTGTTCGGGCCGTCCGGACGCTGACGGGTCTCGACAAAATACGCGGCGCCGGGAGACAGGCCGGAAACCAGCCGCGGGTCCTGACCGGTGGCGCTCAGTAACATCATGGAAATATCGCCCGGCGAGAGCACCAGGCGGTCCTCGTCGCCCGAGCTCAGCAAGGTCAGTTCGCCCGTGTCCAGGTTGACGCGGCCGATTTCCCTGTAATACGGGTTGATGCCGGGCCGGCGCGCGCCGAGGCTGACGAAGAGTTCACGCCTGTCGGGGTCCACGCCGAGCAGGTCGCGCACCAGCCAGTCGCCGGACGTCAGCGCCCGTTTCTCCTCGCCCGAGTGCGCATCGTGCAGGTACAGGTGGCCCCAGCCGGACTTTTCCGAATACCAGACGAATTCATCGGTTTCGGGCAACGCCGCGATGAAGGTCGGCATGTACACATCGGAGCCGAGCTCCAGGTAGGTGTCCGTGGTCTCGCGGAACACCACGCGGGCCAGCCCGGAATCGCGGGATGCCCTCACCACGCGAGCCTCCTGCTCGCCACGGAGAACGTCCACGAAGTAGACCGCTTCCGAGCCTGCCGACCACCAGGCCCGGTTGCCCCCGAAGGGTGTGTCGTTCATGCGCACGGAGGCCAGGTCGGGATAGTGAATGCGGGTCTGTTTGCCGGTATCGGTGTCGACCACCGTCATGCGGAACCGGGTCACGTGCTCATCGCCCGGCAACGCCTGCCGATAGTCGATGACCCGCGGCCGGATGCTGCCGTCGGCGGGCGCGAATTCGATCACCGGCAGCGACTGCACCTGCCGGTCGTCGGTTTGAGCGGTGAACAGGTAGCGCGAGTCGGGGGACCAGACGGCCTCCGGTTTCAGGGCGGGCCGGCCGGTGGCATTGGGGTTGGCGGCATAGGCGAAATAAGGTTCGCCATCGTGGGTGAGCGCCTTTTCCTCACCGGTGTCGAGATCTTTCAGCCAGAGATTGTGGTCTCTGGAAAAAACCGCCCTGGCACCGTCCGGGGACACCAGCCATGCGGGGTTGTTCGGATTGGCATCCAGTTCGCCGAGCTTGTCGTCCTCAAACCTCCAATGGCGTCCGACTGCCGTAAAGGTCATGGCGGTTGGGGAGATTCGGAGATTGACGATCGGCAAATCGAAAGCGTCGATGTCCTTGCCGGTGACTTCCGCCAGGGACTTCGCGAGACGATTCTGGTCGAAAGCGGTCCGTTTTTCCTTGCGTTGCGCGTCCACCAGCACGTAATCGCCGCCCCTGGTCGTTTCGCGCACGTACCAGAATCGGGTTGCGTCGATCCAGCGCGGTTGGACGGTCTGGTTCAGCACCCACCGGTCCTCGAGGTGCGCCTGCACCGCTGCCGCGCGTTCGTAGGCAGGCAGCAGCGGGTGGGGTTCGCCCGATTCATCCCGTGCATGGCAGAAACCTGCTCCGCCACGGTGAGCAGCAGGGTTGCAGCCAGGAACGAGGTGGGAGCATCAAGCTTCATGATGAGTTCGCCGTACCCACAAACAGGGCGACGACAAACACCAGAACCATTGCCGCCGCGTCCAGAACCACCTCGCCCGAGAGCGTGGAAAACGGATTGTGCAACTCAAGCCCCCTCATAGCCGATATCAGACCGCCAGCGCCATGGCGTTGCGGCGCGGGTCGCCGCAGGCGTGGGCCGTGCCGTCAGAGGCCATGAAGATGCCCTCGAACGAGCCGTGGAGCCAGTTCCACGGATTGACCACGTCCCAGGCGATACCGCGCTGCGAGACGGCAGTGCGGGTCTTTTCGTGCATATCCACCTCGATGAGCAGCTTGCCCGGACTGGTATAGGAACCGCCCCCGAAACGCGGCCGGTTGACCGACTCGCCGATGGGGATGCCGAAGTCCAGGATGTTCGTGGTGTTCTGCAGGATGTTCTGCAGCAAGCTCACGCTCGGCGAACCCGATGCCAGCACCGGCCGCGTGCCGTCAAAGACGATGTTGGGGCAGACATAAGCAGAGATCCGGTCGCCCGGGCCGGGCATCACCCGCATGTAGTGGCCACCGGCCGCGACCACGGTCACACCGCCGGCGAATAGCCCGTTCGACCAGGGCAGCGACATGCAGGAGTGCAGGATGGTCGCGACGTTGCCTTTCGCATCCACTGCTGTCACATGATTGCTGCCGGCGGGCGGCGGCGCCGGGCCCGCGTCGAGCTTCTGGTCCATCTGCATCAGCTCGAACCGCATCCGCGCGTACTCCTTGCTCAATATCAGTTCCAGCGGCAGCTCGTGGGTCGCCGGGTCGTGCTGCTTGAACCCGTCGAGATAGACCTGATTGGCGATGCGCGCCATGTGGTACAGCGTCTCGGCGGACTCGGTCGGCGGACCCAGTTTCTGCAGGTCAAGCAGTTCCACCATGTTGAGGATTTCGATCAGGTGTGAACCGCCGTGGTCGGGCGGAGGCGAGCCGAGTACCTTGTAGCCGCGATAGCTGCCTTCGGCCGGAGGCTGCCAGCGCGCTTCGTACCGTTCCATGTCCTCCAGGGTCAGCACGCCGCCGGCGGCGTGCACGACATCGACGAGTTCTTTGGCGAAGGCACCGCGGTAGAAGTAGTCGTTGCCCTCCTCGAGCAGCGCCGTCAGCGTGTCGGCAGCCCGCGCCTGGACGAGCAGGTCGCCCGGCCGCAGCATGGTGTTGTTCCGCGTGTAGATCTCCTGGCCCTGGGGCGTGCGGCCGATCGTGTGGTACTGGACGAATATCTCCCCCCAAAGGAAAGGATGGATTTCGAATCCGTCCCTTGCGTAGCCGATCGCCGCTTCCATGACGGTTTCCCGCGAGGCCTGGCCGTGGCGGGCATGGGCCGCCTCGAAACCGGACCAGAATCCGGGTACGGCAACGCCCCGGCCGGTGGCCACGTCCGCGGGCGAGAATCCATCGAGCGGCGCCGCCGGCCGGGCCGCGCTGCCGTTCACGTAGGTGGTCTCACCCGTCCCGGCATCGAAATACAGCATCGACAGCACACCCGTGATGCCGGTCATGTGGGGTTCCACTACCGTCTGGCAGATCGAGGTGGCCAGTGCAGCATCGGCCGCGTTGCCGCCAGCCTTGAGCACATCCACACCGGCCCGAGTCGCCAGCGGATGGGAGCAGATCACCAGGCCTTTGCTGCCGGAAGCGGAGGCTTTGCGCCCGAAGTTGGCCAACTCGAGCAACCGCCGTCGCTCCCCGTCGGAAAGCAGTTCCACCCGGTCCGCGAAAACCAGCGCGGATTGCGGTGCGAAGGCGCCGGCTGCGACGCCGGCCATGGCGGACTTGAGAAAGGTCCGGCGATTGCCGAACAGGTGGTTAGTTGCGGCGGGCATCCGATCACTCCCCTGTGGAATCCCACAGGGATTGGAACAATGTTGCCTTGGCGTTGCAACTGCTCCCGCGCCGCCAAGCCACATCCCATTGTTTGTTCCGACCCGCTCCCGGAATCGAAGCCGCTGTCTCCACATTCTCCAAGCCGCGACGCTCCAGTTCCTGGACACAGTACTCCGCGAGTCTTCGCAACCGTAACGTCGAAGTGGATTTTCCCTCGACAACCGCTATGCGGAACAGACTCTCTACAGAGTCTTCGAGTGAGATCACCGGCTCATGCCGTGTGTCGTTGACGAGCCGATCTGCTTGCACTGCCAACCTCGGCAACCGACATCTGGGCGGGTGCCAATAGGTCAGTGGTTTCGTTCCGAAGGCGATCCACTGCCATTTCGAAGTACGTAGGATCGACTTCAACGCCAATGCTGTTTCTTCCGCGAGTGATGGCAGCCAACTGCGTCGAGCCCGTCCCAAGAAACGGATCGAACACGGTGTCTCCAGCGAAGCTGAACATGCGTATCAACCGTTCGGCCAACGCTACTGGATAGGGTGCCGGATGCCCGCGCACAGAAGCTCCGGGGATATCGGGCCAAACTTGACGAAAGCTCTTTTGGAAACACTCCTACGACAGCAGGCTAAGCACTCGAGCGGCGAGAGTCGGTTTCCGATACGCGCCGGGTTTTCTTTGCATGAGGATGAACTCGATGTCGTTCTTGACGACTGCGTTGGGTTCATACGGCTTCCCGAGGAATCCTCCGGTTCCGCGATTCACCTCGTGCGCAGCGTTTGCGATCTTTGCCCATATGATCGGCGCCAAGTTGTCGAATCCAATCGCTCGGCAGCGCTCCCGTATCGAAGCATGCAGTGGGACGACCGTGTGGCGGCCACCGTTCTTTCGTCTCGACAGGCAAACGTCGCCCACCACGCAGACCAAACGGCCACCCGGCACCAGCGCGCTATGGCACATGCGCCAGACCGCATCAAGTTCGTTGAGGAACTGCTCGTAGTCTTCGATCCATCCCAACTGGCCATCGCACCGCCGATACTCCTTGAGGGTCCAGTACGGCGGAGACGTCAACACCAGATGAATGGATCTTTTGGGTAAATCCACCATGCGTGCATCGCCGAGCACCACCTCGTGCTTGGTTGGTACCCCGCGCAATGCAGCCTCAATCTGCTCGATGGCAGAAGGGTCCTTGGCAAGTCGGGGGAGTGATCTAGCGGGATCCGCCAAGTTACGGAAGGCTGATGGGACGAAGGACTCAAGCGGGCTTGCCGATGTCATCTACCTTGCTCAAAACCCATCGACAGCGGGGGTAGTTCATTGCAACGAATCAACAAGGCGTATCACCTTGCCGGACATTGGCGTCACATCGTAGCACCAACCTGGACCAATCCCTGACAGCCACATCGATCCAGCTTGAACTGCTACCAACGGTGTGAAGTTGCCGTTTTCTTCGGCGGCATATCCGCGACATCGCACCGCATGGCACCTCAACTCAACGATACTGTGTTGCGGCGAAAGTCGATGGTCAACTGCTGTTCGCGCATGTAATCGAGGCCGAGCAGACCGTCTACATGGGCGCTGGGCGGCAGCGTATGCGCAAGTACCGGAAAGTTCCGGCGCTCTTGCCCGAGTTCGGAAAGTTCCGGCGCTCTTGCCCGAGCACCTCGATACGCTCAACCGGTACGCGCGGCGCGTACTCAACCCCACTTCCGGTGGTGACCTGTACGCGGTCCGGAACCAACGACGGATCGTACCCAGCGAACGCAAGCAGCCCGACGTTGATCATCGTCTGCGTTGCGCCGGTGTCGACGGCCATATGCAGCACCACGTTTCCCGATGGACCAAACACCTCGGCCGGAACAACGACGACGCCTTGGCTGGCATCGAACGAATGGCTCACAAGATGACCGCAGTGCCTTCGGGAATGGCGCCCGTAAATACAACGGCGATCCGCGCGGGGCGCAGTGAAATCGCCCGGCGATAAACTTCGTCGCGATCTTTGCTGTGATGAAGCACCGTGCCACCGCGAATGTTGAGCGCCTCGTCCGTCTCCGGGGCACCAATCAGAATCCATTCGGATTCGAACTCGGTTTTCATCCGCGTCAGCGTCATTTCCATCACTTGATGGTACTCCGATCCTCCGAATCCACCTAACCGAAGAACGCGAAGTCCTCAACGTTGTTGAACGGAAAAGGCCGGGCGCCCAGCGAGTTCTCTATGCCCAGGTAGCGCCGTAGCGCCGTAGCGCCTTGTGCACGTGCTTCGGGTAGATGTGCGTGCCGTTCGGATTATTTTCGCCAGCGCGTTTGAGCGTCGCCGGATCCATGTTGTACGCGAAGTGCCGCTCGTCCGTCTCCCCCGCGACCCGGTTCGTCCACGGCTGGTTCTTCTCCATGACGATGAAGCTGCCGTAAGGCCAGTGGTCCTTGCCGTCCTGCGAGTTGTACTTGTTGGTGCGGCCGAAGTCGGAGCCCATCACCACCACCATGCGGTCCGCCACGCCGTGCTCCTCGGCGTAGTCCCATAGGTAATTCACGCCGTCTGTCAGTTGACCGAGCAGCCACTCGTGGTCCCCGTCTGCGCATCCACGCCGTTGATGACCAGCATCTTGTCGTGGTGGTTCTCGAAGAACGCCTCGTTGCGCGCGAATGGTGCATAGCGGATGTTGCCCGCGCCCTCGCGCAGCATCCGCTGGCCGTGCTCGCCGATGGGACCGTGACAGGCCTCGCATTGCAGACCCGCCGGACTCTATTACGCCCTGCTGACGCTGACCAGCAAGATCGGCTACGCCGCCGCGTTGATCACCTACCCCGTGCTGGAGTGGTTGGGCTACGAACCCGGCGGTGAGAGTGGCGCGCAAGCCATCGATGCCCTGCGCTATACCTTTGTCGTATTTCCGTCGGCGGCGCTCATTGCCGTCATCTGCCTGATGTGGCGCTTTCCGATCGGGATCGAGCGGCAACGGGAGATCCGGTGCTTGTCAAACGAACGATAGACGGTACCCTGCGCAATCAAATGCCCCAATCCGTTCCCCCCAACCTCGTTTCCCAAACATGGTCACGCCCGCTGGAACCGCCGGCCACGCTGCCCGAGGCCGCGGATGTCGTCGTCATCGGCGGCGGCATCGTCGGCATATCCACCGCCTGGTTCCTGGCCCAACAGGGCATCGATGTCGTCGTCTGCGAGAAGGGTCATATCGCCGGCGAGCAGTCCGGCCGCAACTGGGGCTGGGTGCGGCAGCAGAGCCGGGACACAAGGGAATTGCCGATGATCGTCGAGTCGCTGCGCATCTGGCGGCAACTTGGGGATGCGATCGGCGAGGATGTCGGCTTCCGTGAACAGGGCGTGCTCTATCTGATCGACAATGACAGGCAACTCGAGCGGTTCGCCGCCTGGATCAAGGCCGCGGAAGACTACGAGATCGGGTCGCGGCTGATCGATGGCAAGGAATTGCAGGGGCTGGTACGCGGTGCGACGACCCGTTGGCGCGGCGCCCTGTACACCGCCAGCGACGGCCGCGCGGAACCCCACAAGGCAACGCCCGCACTGGCTCGCGCCGCCGTCCGGGAAGGCGCCGCCATTCTCTCCGCCTGCGCCGTGCGCGGTATCGAATCGTCGGCGGGAAGGGTCTCGGCGGTGGTTACCGAGCACGGCACGATCAGGACTTCCACCGTGCTGTGCGCTGCCGGCGCCTGGACATCCATGTTCTGCCGCTCACTCGGAATCGAGCTGCCGCAACTGCGCGTGCGCGGCACCGTCGCTCGCACGGCGCCGTCCAATGCCGTTGTCTGCGAGGGCAACATGATCGAGCGCGGACTGGCCTTGCGCCGCCGGCAGGACGGCGGCTATACCCTGGCCCACGGCACCTCGCTCGAGCATTTCGTCACGCCGTCGACGATCCGCTTCGGGCCGAAGTTCATACCCGCATTGCGCATGGAAATGAGGAACCTTCGTCTGTCCCTCGGCGGCGCCTTTGTCGAGGAGTGGTCCACGCCGAAGACGTGGTCACTCGATGAGCAGTCTCCCTTCGAGAGGCGCCGGGTGCTCGACCCGCGGCCCAATGCCGGGATCCTGCGGCAGATTCGCAGGAACGCCGATGTGCTCTTTCCGGAACTCGCCGCCGTGCCGATCGTTGAAAGTTGGGCCGGCATGATCGAGATGACACCGGATGTCATTCCCGTGATCGATCAAGCCGAATCCTTGCCGGGCTTTTTCATGGCGACCGGTTTCAGCGGCCACGGCTTCGGTATCGGCCCGGGGGCCGGCAAGGCGATAGCGGGACTGCTCACCGGCGGCAGCGGTATCGATTTGCACGAATTCCGGCTCGGCCGCTTCTTCGACGGCACACCGATACGGCCCCAGACGTCGGTCTGATACCGCCGGTGTTCCAGCCAATCCGTTGCAGCTCTGGCGTAAGACGCAGGCGAGCGTGAACCAGGCGACGCTGAGTCGAGAGCCGCTGCTCAGGGATTCAAGTCCTCCGCAACGCCTTCTCCAGGCGGCCGATGATCTGTTCGACCGGCTCTACCCCGACCGAGAGCCGGATCGTCGAAGGCTCGTAATCCTCTCCGAAACACGCCTTGATGTGCAGGAAGCTCGTGGTCACGTCTCCCATCGAGCCGATGTGAGGGATGTCCGGAGAAAGGTCATCGACGAAGCGGCTGCAGCCTGCTTCGTCCCGGGCGAGATCAAAGGTGATCAACGCGCCGAAACCACGCTCGGCGAACATGCTCTTTGCCAGATTGCGATCGGCGTGCGATGAGAGGCCGGCGTACCGGACCCTGGCAACGGCTGGATGGTCCTCGAGATAGTCGGCGAGTTCGACGGCCGTCGCATTCTGCCGGGCGAGTCGCAGGGGAAAGGTTGCGAGCTCCGACTTGAGGCGCCCCGCATCGTCCGGGCTCAACACGGACCCGATCAAATTGCGATGTATCAGCAGCCGGGCACGCAAGCTCGCGTCATTCACGCCAATGACGCCGGCCAGAATGTCGTTGTGCCCCGCCAGCCACTTGGTGGCGCTGTGCACGACCAGGTCGGCGCCGGCATCGAGCGGTTTGAACAGGTAGGAGGTCGCAATGGTGTTGTCGACGACCACCCGCGCGCCCTGCCGGCGGGCCGCCCCGGCAACGGCCGGCACGTCGATGACATCTAGCAACGGGTTCGAAATCGATTCGAGAAAGACCAGCGCCGGTGGGTCGTCCCCGATTGCGCCGATCAGATTGGACGTGGTCGAGTTTGCCCCCGCGGGATCGGCGAACCGCACGTTGGTCCCGCGCTGGCGCTCCAGCACTTCGACGGCGTATTGGGCCGTTCCGCTGTAAACATCGCTCGGAAATATCCACGGCCGCCGGTCGTTCGCGTCATTGAAGATCGACAAGGCGGTGTTGATGGCCGCCATGCCACAGGGTGACAGGATGCACCATTTGGAACCTTCAACATCGGCAAGTGCGCGTTCGCAATCCGACACCGTCGGGTTTTCGCGCCGGGCGTAGGAATACAGTTCCTCCCCGAGCGGTCTCGTGAACGCGGCCTCCGTTGCGTCCACGCCGCCCAGGCGAAAGCCGATGGTTCTGTCTATCACGGAATCGGACACAACTCCTCCCATGCGTCGTGATTGATCGTTTCCCTTTAACCCGCATCGCTCACCAACTTCCTGCTGCGGACGCCGATGCACTCGTCCTGCGCGGCCGTGCTCCCTCCGGGCGCCTTGACGTACTGTGAAGTACGCCTGCGGCCCCCTGCGGTCCGCGCGGCCACGCTTACACGGCGCCTCGACGCCCTCGCGACGAAAGTTGGTGAGCGATATGGGTTAAACCTCTTGTTCGCGAATCAGGTTGTCGAACAAGTCACGTTTGCACCCGTTCACCGCTCTCTCGCCGGGCTGGGGTATCGCCCCGTTAGCGCATTCTGTACCCGCCGGACGTTTTTTGTCATTCCAATTCTGCCGGGAGCGATCCCGATTTTGAGCGATAATGCCCGAATGGGCCAGGTGAATCCGTTACGCATTGCCAGCTTCCGCAAGCTGTTTGCGGCGCAAGTGACCGCCTTGGTCGGCTCGGGATTGAGCACGGTGGCGATGACGCTGCTGGCCTATGACCTGGCCGGCGGCAATGCGGCGGCGGTACTCGGAACCGCGCTGGCATGCAAGATGGTCGCCTATGTGGTGTTTGCGCCCATCGTCGGCGGGCTCGCCCACCGCTTTCACCGCAAACGCCTGCTGATCGC
Source organism: Candidatus Azophilus sp. (assembly GCA_965220425.1). GTDB lineage: Bacteria > Pseudomonadota > Gammaproteobacteria > Pseudomonadales > Azotimanducaceae > Azophilus. The sequence continues at coordinate 5,162,053 of OZ244830.1, forward strand.
CATGGACCTGGTTCGGGCGGGCATCGTTGTGGCCATGCCCTTCGCGACGCAGGCGTGGCACCTCTATCTCCTGATCTTCCTGCTCAGCCTGTTTTCAGCCGGTTTCACGCCGGTTTACGCTGCCACCATCCCCGATATCCTGCCGGACGAACGCCAGTACACAAGGGCACTTTCCATGTCCCGCCTGGCCTACGACCTGGAAAACGTCCTGAGTCCCACGTTCGCCGCGTTTGCGTTGCTGTACGTGAGTTACACGGGGCTGTTCGTCACTAACGCGATTGCGTTCCTGATTTCCGCGATGCTGATCTTCGCTACGGTGCTGCCGCCGGTTCGGCAGGTATCGAGGCAGGGCGCCCTCGCGGATGAGATCGGTTTCGGAATCCGCTCCTACCTGAAGACGCCCCGGTTGCGCGGCCTGCTTGCCCTGTACATGGGAGTAGCCGCCGCGAGCGCCATGGTCATCGTCAACACGGTCACCTACATTCGCGACACCCTCGGTGGCAGCGAGTCGCAGGTTGCCATGGCGCTCGCGGCTGCCGGCGGCGGTTCGATGATTGCAGCGGTCGGCCTGCCGAAGTTGCTGGACCGTATTGCCGACCGGCCCGTGATGCTGTGCGGAGCCGTGGTCATGGCGGCCGGCCTCGGACTCCTGTCGACCGGACCTTCTTATGCCGGCGTGTGGCCGATCTGGTTCCTCATCGGGTTCGGCTGGTCGTTGGTTCAGACACCGGCGGGAAGGATCGTGAACAGATCGTCGTCGCCCGCGGACCGGCCTGCGTATTTTTCCGCCCAGTTCGCCCTGTCTCACGCCTGCTGGCTGATTTTCTACCCGGTAGCGGGCCAGTTCGGTACACATTTCGGCGTGCCGGCCACGGCGCTGGCGCTGGGCGCGGTTGTCCTGGTATCCGCGGCCGTCGCGGCCAGGTTATGGCCCCGGAGCGATCCATTGAATCTGCTTCACGACCACACCGAGATCGTTCACGAGCACATGCACACCCATGGGCTGCATCACGATCATGAACACGAAGGTTGGGAGGGAGAAGAACCGCACAGCCATCCGCACCGGCATCGCCCGATCCGTCACGCACACGACTTCGTCATAGACGATCACCACGCGAAATGGCCTATTCGGCCAGGACGTAGCTGAAATCGTAACGGCCGGCGCTGGAAACGATGTGACCGACCGAGGGCGATGGGAAGTGCGATGTCAGGATCAACGTATCGGTATCGCAGTGGGCCTTGAGAAAACGCTTGCGGGTGGTTGCGGCCAGGGCGAGGTCGAAGTCGGAGTTGCAACTCCAGTCGGGCTCAACCAACTGTAGCGGGCTGTGTATCAGGTCGCCGCACATGGCCGCACGATGCGGGCCCGACCGCAGATGAACCGCGACATGCCCCGCCGTGTGGCCGACCGTCGGTTCGAGCCAGAGTTCGTCGTCGAGGGCGTAATCCATATCCACGAGCACCGCTTGCCGCGCTTCCATCACCGGCAGCACGTTGTCGAGAAAAAGCTGGTGCCCTTCGGCTTCCGTCGCCGCGTATTCATCGCGCGAAAAAACGTATTTTGCGTTGGGAAAGGTCGGCTTCCACCGGCCATCGACGAGGCGCGTGTTCCAACCGCAGTGATCGGAGTGCAGATGGGTACAGAATACGAAGTCGATGTCATCGGGATGCGCGCCCGCGGCTGCAAGGCTGGTCAACCATCGCTCGTTCCGGCGCTGGTGCCAGGCGGGCGGTTCGGCGTAGGTCTTGTCGCAGCCGACACAGGTGTCGATGAGTATGCAGTGGTGGCGCGTGCGCACCAGGTAGGAAACGACGGGCATGATCAGGCAACCGGTCGCCGGGCACAGGGCCTTCGGTACGAGCCACTCCCGGTGGGGTTCCACTGCCTCGGGCGTCGCCTCGTCGAACATGTCGGTCGGCCGGTAGACGGGGATCTCGTGCTCGACAATTCGGTGGACGGTGATATCACCCAGTTGCATTACGGTCATGGTGCGACAGTTTCCGGCAGACCTCGAACGGAGATTGATTGCGCCCCACGCGGGCAAATACAGGATGACCTGAATGACCGCGTTACCGGTTTCCATCCTGCCCGCGCCCGGCCCGGCGATCAACCGCGGCACACCGGCGGCCGGCTCGGTCGATGCGTACCGCGCCAACCGATCCGCCGTTGCCCGGGTCGCGAACTTCAATCATAGTGGCAATGGGTGATCGTGCGGCCATGGAGGGCGCGTCGGCGTGAAAGAACGAGGCATCATCTCGCTCCGCGGCGTATCGAAGCGCTACGGCCCGGTCGTGGCCGTCGACAACGTCGATCTCGACATCGGGCGCGGCGAGTTCTTTTCCGTACTCGGGCCCTCCGGATGCGGCAAGACGACGTTGCTCAGAATGCTGGCCGGATTCGAGGCGCCGAGCCAAGGTGAAATCTATATTGACGGTCATCCGATGTCGGCGATTCCTCCGCATCGGCGGCCCGTCAACATGGTGTTTCAGAACTACGCGATCTTTCCGCACCTCGATGTGCGCAAGAACATCGCCTTCGGGCTGCGCAAGTCGGGCTTGTCCAGCTCGGAGATCGATGCCAGCGTCGAGGAGATGCTCGATCTCATCAAGCTTTCCGGCTATGCGGAGCGGGCGCCGACGGAACTCTCGGGCGGTGAACGCCAGCGTGTCGCGCTGGCGCGGGCACTGGTTAAACGACCGACGGTATTGTTGCTCGACGAACCACTGGGCGCCCTCGACAAGAGTCTCCGCGAGCAGATGCAGCTTGAACTGCGGGCGCTGCAGAAGTCGGTGGGCATCACCTTCGTGTTCGTTACCCACGACCAGGAAGAAGCGCTGACACTGTCCGACCGCATTGCCGTGATGGCAAGAGGGGAGGTGCTGCAGGTCGAGTCGCCGACCGGGCTCTACGAACGGCCGAACTGCCGGTTCGTCGCGGACTTCATAGGTACGATGAATTTCTTCGCCGGCCATTTGCAGTCGGCGGCGGACGGCACGGCCATCGTCGACGCGGGACCTCTGGGCACCGTCGAAGCCGCGATCGGTAAAAACGGATTCGCGGCCGGCGACGACGTGACGGTGGCGATCCGGCCCGAGAAGCTGGCGCTGCATTTCGAAGCACCCGACCAAAGTGCGAACGCCGTGCAAGGCCACATGGGGCCCATGGCCTATCTGGGCGACCGCAGCCATTGCCAGGTGTGTCTTCCTGAACTGGAAGCACCCGTGGCAGTCGCCGTGCAGAACACGGACGCATCGCTAATCGGCCGGGCCGCACCCGATCAACCGGTCTGGCTCAGCTTTTCCAGCGCATCGGTGGTATTGCTGCGCCCGGACTAGCCCGCCTCGCCAACGCCTGCTGAGAGTGGCGTCAAGTGCCTTGCGCCTCTGCGTCGCAAACGCCGGGTTGGCGGGCCGACTCGGCCAACTATGGTTACCGTTTCCCACGCTCACGATACCTGTGTTGGCAAGCAAGGCGCGCGTCGAGTACATTACACGGAACAAGTCCATCCATACGGTTTCCTGGTCCCCCCGGCGTCGTTACTGTTCCCCTGGCTCTCTGGTCGGATACAACCCACGAGGCAGACAACATCATGTGGACACGTTACCTTCCGGGAGCGGCGGCATTCCTGCTGGTTTCCTCGACGTGCATTGCCGAGCTGGCGCCGGAATCCCGCAATCGGGTCGAACAGTTGCCCGCGCCCAATCCTCACTGGGTATGGGTCAACGACGTGTCGGTTTATTCCATGCCGGATGGCAAGAGCCATCTGATCGATGGCGACAGCGGCAGATATCTCGGGGTCATCAACACCGGATACGGCTTTCTCAACCTCACCATTCCCGCCGAATACGATCGCATCTACGCCGCCGAAACGTACTATTCGCGAGGCACCAGAGGCGAACGTACCGATCTGGTCTCCATCTATGATCCCGGGACCCTGTCGTTCATCGACGAGATCGTCATACCGGCCAAGCGCGCGTCCACTGTCCCAACCCTGTGGAACGCCGTCCTGACCGACGACCAGTCCTTCATGCTGGTGTTCAACCTCACCCCGGCAAGTTCATTGAGCGTGGTGGACCTGGCCAGGCGCAGCTTCGCAGGTGAAATCGCCATCCCCGGGTGCGGCCTGGCGTTGCCGGCGGGGGGGCGCAGAGTTGCCTCGATTTGCGGTGACGGCACGCTCATGCTGACCGGACTGGCGGCAGACGGGACCCTCGATACGAGATCCAGGAGCGAGGGTTTTTTCGATCCCAATACCGATCCGGTGAGCGAGAAACCGGTGCGCTACGGCGGAAGCTATCTGTTCGTGTCCGTCGAGGGCATGCTGCATCAAGCGGATGTCTCGCAAGAAACCGTGCATTTTTTCGAGCCCTGGTCACTGGTCAGTGACGCACAGCGGCACGCATCCTGGCGTGTGGGCGGTTTGCAGCACCTGGCGGTCCATGAACCCACGGGCAGGCTTTATGCGCTGATGTTGCAGGGCGACCGCAAACATCATGAGGATTCCGGCGTCGAGGTCTGGGTTTGGCACCTGCCGTCAAGGCGGCGCATGCAGAGGATCACGCTGAACGCAATCGCCGATTCCATTCAGGTCAGCCCGGATGGGGCGCCGCTGTTGTTCACCAGCTCCCTCGGCTCTCCCAGTCTGGAAGTCTACGATGCGCTGGGCGGAGAGCACCTGCGGTCTGTTTCCGGGATCGGCCAGACCCCGAGCATGCTGCAGACCATCGCACGATAGCGCTGCAACCGTGCGCGAGCGAAGGCACAAGTGGAGAACGTCTTATGCAACGGTTCGATCGCTGGATTGAAGGCTGCACAAGGGGCGCGGCCCGGCGAAGTTCACGCCGCAGCTTCCTGACGCGCGCGGGCACCCTGATCGCGGGAGGCCTATCCATCCCGTTGCTGCCCGTGGCCCGCGCCGAGGGACCCGGGCGGGAACCGGCGCCGGAGGATCCGGGCGATCCCAATACCTGTGAGTATTGGCGTTACTGTGCCGTCGCCGGCTTCCTGTGCGGTTGCTGCGGCGGCTCGGTGAATAGCTGCCCCCCCGGCACGGAAATGTCTCCGGTGACCTGGCTCGGTACCTGCAAGAACCCCGCGGACGACAGGCACTACATCGTTTCCTACAACGACTGTTGCGGCAAGAGCAGTTGCGGCCGCTGTTCGTGTTCACGGAACGAAGGCGACACGCCCGTGTATATGCCCGCCAAGTCCAACGACATCAACTGGTGCATGGGCATGACCACGAACGTGGTGCACTGCACTACCGCGATCGTCATGGGGGTTGCGGTGGAGAGCACTCACTGACCGGGCTGACGATGCCGCACTGCACAAGGCGCCTCCGGTGGATCGTCATCACAGCGTCGATCATGCTGCTGTGTCCGCCGCCAATCCAGGCGGAAGGCGGCAATTCCCCGCGTGTCAACTACATGCTGCACTGCATGGGTTGTCACATGATGGATGGCAGCGGCGCCCCCGGCGCCGTTCCCTCCCTTCGCGGGCGGATGGCCGGATTCCTCCGGGTCGACGCAGGGCGCGCTTACCTGATTCAGGTGCCGGGGACCGCCCAATCGCCGCTAGACGATGCCGAAGTCGCGGAGCTTGTCAACTGGATGCTGGAAGAATTCACCACTTCTCCGCTGCCCGCGGACTTCCAGCCCTTCTCGGCGGAGGAAGTTGCCGGCTACCGGGCTGACCGGCCGGTGTATCTGGACGCGGCCCGGGCGAAAATTACGGCACAAATCGCCCGGCAAGGGCAGTAGGCAATCTAGTGCTCCGTCAAGCCAAAATCTACGGGTATTCGCGGATCTTTTTGGCCCCTGACTGCGTTGCTCCTCCTTGCATGGGGCCTGCCATGCGGCGTCGTCGCGCCTTGCCAGGAACCAAAAATCCCATGCGCCTACCCGTAGATTTTGGCTTGACGGAGCACTAGCCCGCATCGCTCACCAACTTCCTGCTGCGGACGCCGATGCACTCGCGACGAAAGTTGGTGAGCGATGCGGGCTAGCGCGCCGAGGCGCTGACGCCCAAGGAACGAGATCCGGTCCATGGAGCCGCCAAGGGCGCTCTCGGCAATGCTGAAACAGCATGGAATACTGTATAGTTTGAGTGCGCACAAACTCGACAGGGGGGGAGAAAAGTGCAGCGTTTTGAACTGATCGGAAGGGTCGGGGTTTTGGTCTGCGCGCTCGGTGCGGTCACACTGGCCAACGCCGCCGCTATCGAAGAAATAATCGTTACCGCCCAGAAGCGTGAGCAGAATGTCCAGGACGTAGGCATCTCGATCAGCGCCTTTTCCGGTGAGCAACTGATTGAACTCGGGTACAGCAACGCGCAACAGGTCACCGCGCTGGCTGCCGGGGTGGTCACCGCGCAACCCAACGGTGAAGCGAACTACTCCATGTCAATTCGCGGTGCGGTGAGTTCGGACTTCTCCTCCAATAATGAAAGCCCTGTGGCGGTCTACCTGGATGAGGCATACATCAGCCAGATGTCGGGGGCAGGATTCATGTTGTTCGACATGGATCGCGTGGAGATACTCCGCGGCGCCCAGGGCACGCTGTTCGGCCGCAACGCCACCGGCGGGCTGGTGCATTACGTCACACGGAAGCCCGAACAGGAACTCAGCGGCTACGCAAAAGCCACCGTAGGCGAGTACAGCCAGTTCCGCTTCGAAGGCGCCGTCGGGGGAGGGATCGGCGATACGGTCTCGGCGCGGCTCTCCGTGGCTACCCACCACAACGACGGCTATGTCACCAATCGCCTGACTCCGGGCAAGAAGCTCAACAATGCCAAGGACTGGGCGGTTCGGGGACAGTTGCTGTTTACGCCGAGCGAGGAACTGGATGTGCTGCTCAACGTCCGTGGGTCCGGCCAGGACATTCGAACCGGGTTCTTTGACTTCAAGACCGCCAACATCTTCGGCCAGTACACCCCCGGGGAGCCCAGCATCACGCTGGAATACGAGGATACCGACAACGACCCGTATGCCGGCGACTACGACTCGGAAGGCTACAATGACGCCGAGACGCTGGGCGCCAGCGCCACCGTCAAATGGACGCGGCCCAACTTCACCCTCACCTCCATCACGGATTTTCAGAGTGTGGAGCGCGAGTACCTCGAAGATACCGATGCATCGCCGGTGCCCTGGGGCACACTGGCGCTGAGCACCGATGCGGATCAATTCTCCCAGGAACTGCGGCTGGAGGGTGACACCGACCGGTTGAAATGGGTTGCCGGGCTTTACTATCTGGACATCGACATCGCCGATGCCAACGGCGGCGAGTTCAATCTCTTCGCGGATATTTTCGCCCTGGTCCTGGACCTGTTCCCTCTTTACACGCCCGAGGAGCAGGCCTTGGCTTTTGTGCCGGGCCTGGAACGCGGTGTGGACAATCCTTATACGATCGATACCCAATCGTTTTCCGCGTTCGGTCAGATCGAATACCAATTCAGCGAGCAGTGGACGGGTATTCTCGGCTTGCGCTGGATCGATGAAGAAAAGGACTTCATCTATGCGAATAACCTGGTGCGCTTCATTCCCGGCGCCACCAAGTTCAACGGCAATCCCAACATCATTGCCACGCTCGACACTCGTGACCTGTCGTCCGCGGACAGCCTGATTGCCGCCAGGGCCCAGGTGGACTTTCGTCCCAACGACGATGTGCTGCTCTACTTTAGCTACAACCACGGTGTGAGGGCCGGCGGATATAATGTGCCGTTCTTCCCCCTGGCAGATTCCAGCGACAAGAACTTCAACTATGACCCCGAAGAAGTCGACGTGTTCGAAGCGGGCTTCAAGTGGACGCTGGCCGATGGCGCCGCGCGCCTCAACGGCGCCGTTTACCGCAACAACTACAAGGATTACCAGGCTTTCGATGTCGTGGTGATCGATGCCATCACATCCAACCGGGATGCCGACATGTGGGGTTTTGAGCTGGAGCTCAATGCCACGCCCGCGGACGGATTGGATTTGCTGCTGGGGGTCGGCTACAACGATGCTAAAGTGGTATTGGATGGCGGGCGGAAATCCAGACCGGTCATGTCACCGGAATGGAACCTGAACGGCCTGGCGCGCTATGAGTGGCCCGCCTTCGATGGCAGCATCGCGATTCATGGCGATTTCAGCTATCTCTCTTCCCAGTTGTATGGGTTATCGGGCAGCGGCGTACTCGCAGAGGGCAGCTATGTGGTCGCAAATACCTCCATCCGCTATGCCCCCGAAGGCAAGCGTTGGGAGGTGGCGGTTTTCGCCAACAACGTGTTCGACGAAGAGTATCGGGTTCAGAAGTTTGACTTGAGCGGTAATCTGTGGGTGGGCGATGGTATCGCAGGCATGGTCCAGGAGTACTACGGCCGTCCCCGGTGGGTTGGCGCCAGCTTCATGTATAGCTTCTGAAGCGCCACGGCATCAATTTGCTGCCAAAGCTCAGCCCGATTCTGTGCAGAGGTCCCGCACAAGCGCGTGTTCAGCGTTGATATCGCCGTCTCGTTGGCGATCGATCCTCAAGCGATGGTCAATAGCTCGCGAGGGTTCCGGACGACGATCCGCTCGATCAACGCCTCGTCAAACCCCTTGTAGCGCATGAGCGCCGTGACCGATTCCGGAATGTGCTGCCAGCCGTGGCCGCCGTATTTGCGCTGCCAGTGCTGCAGGGCGATGTCGTGCGAAATCAGCACCCTGGATGCGTGGCCGGCCTCCACCAGGGCCATGATCTCGGTAAGGCGGACGGCGTCATTGGGCAGATCCACGTTGCCACGCTGGCGGTAGGATTCTTCCCAGCCGAAGGTATCGAACTCCAGGTACATCCCGGTTCCGGCCAGTTCCAGGAAGGGCTGGGGATCGAACGAGTGCGGCGCCGGGCGACTCGGCAGGCGGCCGTCCACGTGGCACATGACCACCCGGGACAGGTCGGCTTGTTCTTCCTCCATGATGCGCACCGCCTCCCAGATGGCATCGGGCCCGTATCCGGGATGTACGCTCAACGGCGCGCCACTGGCCCGCTGCGCCCGCACCGATGCGCGCAACACTTTTTCTTCATCGGGATGCATGGTCGTTGTGAGACCCACCTCGCCGATGATGCCGGCCTGGACGCCGCCCGCGACGCCCTGGTCGAGGTCGCGGAGTATGCGCTGCTCCAGGGCATCGATATCCAGGGAGGCGACCTCGGTGGGGTGGTACTCGACGGTGTAGTAGCTCGTGGCCATCACGATGTGTACGCCCGTAGCCCGGGAAACCTGCTGCAACCCCCTGGGATCGCGACCGATGCCGATGGAAGTCTGATCGACCAGGCAACCGCCGCCGTGGCGTTTGAAAAGGTTGGCCTCGAAGATGACGTCCTCGATGTCCGAGGTCTTGTAGTTGCCGTAGAAGAACCAGTTGCGGGCTATATCGCCCCGGTTCTCCAGGCAGATCGGCGCCTGCCACTTGGCCCGCCAGGTGGCCGCCATGCCCGGACCCTCCTCGCCGGGCTCGAAGCCCGCCTCCGGAACGCTGGCCGCCTTCCTCGTCGACTCGGTCTGGTCAATGAGCAGTTCCGCCGAACAGGCGCCGGTGGTCATATCCAGCAGCACGTGTTCATGGGGGAGAGTGAGGCCAAGTGCCTCCGGCTCCACCGGCCCCAGGACGGTCTGTACAGACCCCTTGTGAATCATCGGTACTCCCCTGCGATTATTGGCTGTAACCTGAGCGGGACTTTCGCAGCAGCGTCACATCCCGCCCTTCACCAGCGCGGCCATAACCATCGAGCCGCCCCATAAGCGTACAAAAGCACGGCGGGTACCGGTGCAGCACAACCTCGAGTAACGAATCAGTGTAACAGCCCTGAAGGTAGCCCTGAATCAAACGGTCGGCCTTACTGGTGCGATGGGGATCATCGCTGCGTCGGTCGGCGTCCAGAAAGATTGCCCGCTCATGATACGCCCCGTGACGCCTCCCCCGCGAATTCAGTTCCTTGACCGCCGTTTCGACGATTTTCGTGGCGGTGGCTCTGGCTTGTATCTCATGGCGCGGGCAATGGCGGCCGCCGCCTGAGCGGGGGCACCCCCCCGCAATGCAGCGTCGTCGAGATGGGCGCAAATCGCCGTGGTCTCGCGCTGCCGGTGCGCTTGGCCAGCGCAACATTCAACGGTAGCCGCGGAATAGTGCCGCTCGATAATTCGCTCGTCGCGGCTGACCAGAGTGGCGATCATTTGATCAGACTAACCGTGGGGATGGTACCGCATAAGCCTCAAGGGGTTAGCGCAGCCCCGTCCGAGACTCTAGAATGCGGGCGAATCGGTGGAGGGGGCTTTCGTGTCACGCTCAGACTTCCGGATCGTTCTGGCGGCGCTTTCGCTGCTGTCGGTCGCTTGCGCCGAGAAACCCGAGACCGAGCGGCGCTTCGGGGATGTCACCGAGGCCCGCGTACTCACGGAGGCCGATTCCGGTGCGAACTGGCTCGTCAACGGCGGACGCTTCAGCGGTGAGCACTTCAGCCCCCTGACGCAGATCACCGCAGACAATGTCGATCAGCTCGAATTGGCATGGTTCGCAGACATTCCAAGCTTCACGTTCGCGTTGGAGCCCATCGTCGTGGACGGCGTCGTCTACCTGAGCGGCACGCTGAGCCGGATCTTCGCACTCGACGCGGCGAGTGGCGAGATGCTGTGGCAGTTCGATCCCGGGGTTCGCCTGGATATCAGCCTCGGCAACTCCTACGGGGCACGTTTCAGCCGCGGTGTCGCGGTGTGGGAGGGGCGCATCTATGTCGGTAGCGGAGAGTGCACGCTGATCGCCATCGATGCGGCCACGGCAACCCAACTCTGGGAATCCCCCATCTGCGATCCGCTTCAGGGCGTGGGCGCGCACATCCGCTCCGCGCCGCGGGTGGGAGGCGGCATGGTCTTTGCCGGCTACTCCGGCTCCACCAGTGCGCGGGGCTCGCTGGTCGCATTCGACGCCGGGACCGGGGAAGAAGTCTGGCGCTTCTGGACGGTTCCGGGCGATCCGGCCAAGGGCTTCGAGACACCGGAACTCGAATTCGCCTCCGCCACCTGGACCAACGGCTGGTCGGAGATGGGCGGCGGCTCCGTGTGGGAGGGCATCCGCTACGATCCCGTCACCGGGAGCGTGTTCTTCGGGACGTCCGCTCCCGGTCCGGGGAATCCGAGCTTGCGCGGCCCGGGCGATGCGCTTTTCGCGAACAGCATCATCGCCGTGGACGCAAAGACCGGCAAATACAAGTGGCACTACCAGACCGTCCCCGAAGACGCCTGGGACTACGACGCCGCCCCGCCGCTGATCGTCACCGATCTCGATTTCGGAGAGCCCTCAGCCGGGGAGCACGAGGGGCCTGCCCCTCGTTGGAAAGAGCCCTCAGCCGGGGAGCACGAGGGGCCTGCCCCTCGTACAAAAGAGCGCAGGCGCGTCGTCCTGTCAGCCCCCAAGAACGGCTTCTTCTACGTGCTCGATGCGTACACGGGTGAACTCCTGGCTGCGGACCCCATCGTCGAAGTGAACTGGGCGACGCACATCGACATGGAAACGGGGCGCCCCGTGGAACGGCCTGAAGCACGCTACTACCAAGGCGAGAACGTGGGGCAGCCGGTTCTGGTCAAGCCCTCGCCGGGCGGGAGCCACACCTGGCACCCCATGAGCTTCAGCCCGCTGACGGGGCTGGTCTACGTGCCCGCAACAGACCTGGCCGCGAACTATCTGGCCCTGCCGCCCGCCGACGACGAAGCAGGCGTCACCCGGCGTTCCGGCTGGACATTCGAATTCGTGCCGAATGCGTGGTCCGGTGAAGAACTCCCGGCCGACAGCGGCCAGCTCACGGCCTGGGATCCCGTGAAACAGGAAGCGCGCTGGACTGTGGCACAGCCCGTGCCCTTCAACGGCGGCGTGCTCTCCACGGCGGGCAACCTGGTTTTCCAGGGAACCGCGGGCGGAAAATTCCATGCCTACAGGGCGGACTCCGGAGAGCTTCTGTGGACGCGACAGACAGGAACCCCGATCCTCTCGCCCCCGGTGACCTTTCAACTCGGCACAGGGCAGTACGTGCTTGCCGCCGCGGGTGTCGGCGGCGGCAACGGCGTGACGATTTCACCGTACATTTCGACGCCGGATGCCCAGGGGCCCGCGCGCGTCTTCGCCTTCAAGCTGGGAGGCAGGGCACAGATGCCGGCGTTGCGCGATTACACCCCCGTGCCAAAGCCGCCGGAGCGGGCCGCGAGCCCGGAGCAGATCGAGCACGGCGACGTGATCTTTCACGCCGTCGCCTGCGAGTACTGCCATGGAGTGTCGGCGGTCGGTGTCGGGCGCCAGTTGGAAGATGCCAACTCCCGGCGAGTCCCGGGGGCGATCCCGGACCTGCGCTACATGACCTCCGAGACCCACGCGCAGTGGGACGCCATCGTGCTCGCCGGCAGCCGCAGGCACCTTGGCATGCCCGCCTACCATGACGCCTTGACCGCCAAGGACTCCGGGGCCATCCACGCCTACGTCATCGAGCAGGCCTGGAAGCTTTACGAAAAATCGCAGACGAAACCCTGAACCTTGCTCTGCGCCGGCTTCGGCGAGGTATCCGCCACATGACCACCGACGACACCACCAACGCCCGGCCCCCGACACCCCTCTGGCAGCGCGCGCTGCTCTGGCTCATCACGCTCGTCTGCTTCGCGTGGCTGTACACCCGCATCGACGGCGCGGCGGCGCGCCAGGGCCTGACCGCGGCGAGCTACCTGCTGCAGGTCTTCGCGAGCGTGTCCTGGGGGACCTGGCTGGCGCTGATGATTCCCTACTCCATCTTCTTCTTCCTCGTCGACTCCACGGTGGTGTGGCGCGTGGTCACCTGGTTCAATGCGCGCGTGCCCTGGACGGGCATCCTGCCCATCCGCGCCAGCGCCTACATCATCTCGATCGTCAACGAGCAGGTGGGCAAGGGCGCGATGGCGCTCTACCTGAATCGCCGGGACGGCGTTCCCGGCTGGGAGGTGGGCTCGTCGATGCTCTTCATCATGTTCTGCGAGCTGCTCTATCTCACGTTCTGGGCGAACGTCGGCTACTCGATGGCGGCCGACACGCTGCCGGCCGTGTTCGGGCTCGTGCCGTGGATCGGCCTGGGGGTGCTCGTTCTCTTCCTCCTCTGGGTCGCCTATTTCCGCGGCGTCATCCCCGTGGGCAAGTCCCTCCGGGAGCGATCGATCCTGAAGGCGTTCCGCGAGGCGTCGCCGCTTCGCTACGTTATCGTCGCCGCCATCCGCTCGCCCGCCCTGCTGGGCGCGGTGGTGGTCTACACGCTGGCGGTGCGCCTGTTCGGGGTCGACGCCTCGTTCCTCGACATGCTGGGCGTGCTTCCGGTGATCTTCTTCGCAGCCGCGATTCCGACTCCGATGCGCGCCGCGGCCATCACGATCTGGGTGGTGCTGTTTCCCGACAACGCGGCACAGCTCTCGGCCTTCGGGCTCGTGATGCACAACTTCTTCATCTTCTTCAATGCGGCGATCGGCCTGATGTTCCTGCGCCGCGCCAACCGGGAGCTGTTCGGATAGGCCTGTGCCGGTCGGTGACGATTGACCACGGCCGATTCCACCAGTAACGAATCGTCTCGTGACAGATGTCGATGCCGCGTTCGAACAGGATGTCTTCGACCTGGCGCAACGACAATGGATAGCGGATGGTCCTCATGACCGCGAGGCGAATGACCTCGGGCGAGCTGTTGAAATAGCGACAGGGTTTGTTCATCACCGCAGTCGGCATCCTCCGAGAACATACTGCACAGCTACACTGCCTGGGTACCCAGCGACACGTTATCCGACGTCAGGAAATCAAGGGGCGTAACGGTAACGGCAGATTCGCGGCCGCACTCCGTTCTTGGAAAAGTTCGCTTTTGGGTTTGCAGGTCCTTGGAGGTTCTGGGATGAGCGCATTGGGGGGGATTGGCCCGTCCAAGGCTGGTTTCCTGTCGATCCCCACATTGCCGGATTCGAGGCGTCATGCCGATATACGAGGATGTTGGCGTCAACGAAGGCTGGCCCGATCATGCAACTCGTCCCGGGTCGGCTTGCGGTCATCGACCCGCTCCATCGGTTGACAGGTCTCGGCCAAGGGCGCGAGAATCCCGCATTCGCGAGGCTGCCTTAAATGAAGGCGCTTGCGTTGCGGGCATAAGTTACAGGCATGAGAAATGGCGCAGTTGACGGTACGCAATGTGACGGACCAGATCGTTCGCGAGCTCAAGCGCCGAGCTGGAGCCAACGGCAGGTCCGCGGAAGCCGAACACCGGGAGATTCTTCGACGGGCGCTGCTCGAACAGGAAGAAGGTTTTGCCGTTCGAGCGGCGAAGCTTCGTGAACGCTTGGCGTCCACGGTGGATAGCACGGAAATCATACGCGCCGACAGGGATCGGGATACACGCGCATGACCGGATACGTTGTCGATGCGAGCGTCGCCGTAAAGTGGCTCGTGCGGGAACCGCTTTCCAACGAAGCGGCGAGTCTGTTGGAAGACGGTATCTCCTTGTTGGCGCCGGATTTGCTTTTCGCGGAAGCGGCCAACGCGTTGTGGGCGATGCATCGGCGAGGCGACATTGACCGGAAAGGATTCGATGAAGCTGTCATGACCCTGAAATCGGCGCCCGTTTCCGTCCCGTATACCATGCTCCAACTCACTTCCGCCGCTTCACGCCTCGCTGTTGATCTCGATCACCCGATATACGATTGCTTCTATCTCGCGCTCGCCATGCAAGAGCAACATCCGGTGATTACCGCGGATGCGCGCTTTCACGGCAAGGTCGAAGACCACGCCTATCTCTCCAGTTGGATCAGGCACCTGGGTCGCATCAAGACTGTTCGTGACGGCAAAATACCTCTTTAGCGTCAGACTGCGGCTGTATTCCTCAACGGAAGAATAAGCGGGGAGCACAATGGCAACCACCAACCACGAACGCGTCGGCGCCGCGATGGACCTGCTCCGCGCCAGACTCGCCCGGTTACCGTGATCAACTTGGTCAGCGAGGGCACGATAGAGCATCGCATGCTGGCGCTTCTGGACCAGAAGCCCTGGCGCCTGTAGTGGACGCCGCGTGTCTGGCCGTGGGCGCCATCGCGGCGCTGCGCGATCGCTAGTGGTCGAACCTCTAGCCTCTGCCACGGTATCGGGCGTAAATTTGCGCTACGCGCGCCAACGTCGTGCGCGCTGCCGGAGATCGGCACGGTGTTGCAATGCTTGAGCAGTGAATTCGATAACGAGCAGGCTGAATGAACGAACAGGCAAGACAAACGCAGTCCTTGAACGCATCGGTATTCGACCGCGACGGTGTCATGGTTGTGAAGGGCATGGTGGACGCGGCCGTGTGCGAAGGCATTCGGCGGTCGGTGGAAGAGGCGCTTGATCCGCTGCTCGGTCCGGCGGAGTTCGAAGCGGACATAGGCTATCCGGGCGCGCCGGCCGGTCTGGAGGCGGCTGGCGGGCGCACCCCCCGGCGGTTGTTGCTCGCGGCCTCTCGCATTCCCAGGTTGCGGCAGTGGGCGACGGGTACGCGAATGCGCCGGGAACTGGCCGAGTTCCTGGGTGGAGACCTGGTGCTGTCCCAGTGTCACCACAATTGTGTCATGACGAAATACCCGGGATACAGCAGCGCCACTTTGTGGCATCAGGACATCCGTTACTGGTCGTTCGACAGGCCGGAACTGGTTTCAGTTTGGCTCGCGCTCGGCGATGAAACGAACCGGAATGGGGCGCTCAAGATCATTCCCGGCAGCCATCGTCTGGAACTGGACCGGGGACGGTTCGACCGGGATCTCTTCCTGCGGCCCGGCCTGCTTGAGAACAAGGCGCTCATCCGGCAGGCCCGGGAGGTCGTTCTGCAAACCGGCGACGTGCTGTTCTTCCATTGTCGGGCGATTCACGCGGCCGGCAAGAACCGTAGCAACCGGGTCAAGCTCTCTTGTGTTTTCACGTATCACGATTCCCGCAATCGCCCCATTCCGGGTACGCGATCAGACCGCTATCCGGGCCTGCCTTTACCCGCTGAAACGGCTTAGCCTCGACGGAACGCGGGCGGTGGCGCCTGCCATGTGCCGGGCCGGCGAGGGATCCATCATCAACGTTTCGTCCATAGCTGGCCTGGTCGCGGCGCACGGCGCATTCGCCTACAGCACCTCCAAGTGGGCCGTGCGCGGCATGACCAAGACGGCCGCCGTGGAGCTTGCGCGCAGTGGCGTCCCCCGTTGTCCAATGAGAAAGTGAGGGTGAAATTGGTCTTGTGACGAGGCTTGTTGAAGTCGGATGCCGTTTGCGCGATGACGGGATGATTGGGCGAGAAGCCTCGCTGGTCAAGAGCGACTTGGGTGATTTCGAGCCAATCGATTGGTCTGGATCGAATTCATGGATTCCGGTGGTGCAGGCCTCTTGTGAAAAAATCGGTTGTCGGTCCTGTGGAGTTGTGGGCGAGAGGCCCGCGAGTGTGGTCAGGCGGTGGGCAACGCGCGCCTGGCGCGTTGTCCACGGGCTGTCCACACGGCCCGCAGGGCGTGGGCCGGTCCGAAGGACTCGTCCACAAATCCACAGGACGGTTCCGCTTCCTGATGTCGCCACCCGCCGCCCATCATCCGGCCGCTCGGACGGCCGTGCTGCCGTCGCCGATGAGCCGGAACAGCTCGCGCCGCTCGGCCTGCACGCGCCGAACCGCCTCCAGGTCGGTCTCCGCTGTTGCCATGGCGTCCAGCAAGGCAAAGCGGACACCGGGTTTGAGGAAGCGCTCGGCGTCGGTCAGGCTGCGGAGTTTGGCGTAGGGCGTCATGACGTGCTCGGCGAGGTACTTTCGCCGAATCCTGCCCTGGCCGTCCCGATACTCGGTGGCGAACAGGCAGGGGCGGTGGAAGTTGAGGAAGGGAGACAGGGTGGCCTGCGCGAAGCGGTTGAGCTTGGGCGCGAGGCGCTGCGGGATGTGGTCGTGGCCGAACCACTTGCGGATCACATTGGCGTTCTTGCCCTCGACCAGCGCGTTGTCGTTGGAATGCCGGGCCCGGGACTTGGTGAACCGCCCGACGCGCAGCTTCTCAAGGAGCGCGGCGACCCGGTGGTTGATGTATTCGCTGCCGTTGTCGGCGTGGAAGCCGAGGATCGGGAACGGAAAGGATAACAACAACCCCTCAAGCAGCGGGACCAGGAAGCGCTCCGAGATACCCACCACCGCACCGACGAACTCGAACTGGGTGACCTCGTCCACCAAATTGATCAGATACACGCCCTTTTCGCCGTCCCGATCGCCTTGGTGAACGGTGTCGACACGGACATGACCCGGCCGCCCATCGGGTTGTGGGGCCTGGCGCAGACCGATGCTCACCGTCACCGCCCGCGTCTTGGTCCATACCGTGCGCTTGGCGCAATAGGTCGAGGAGGCGCGCAGATTGTAGATGTGCCCGTTGGAAATCGTCGCCAGCCGCTCGAAGCGCGGGTCGCCAAACACCTCGTACTGGCGCGAAAGGATCTCGCGCGTCGCCAAGCCCGACATCTGCTCGAACGCTTCGTCGACCTCCGCCAACAGACGGATGTCCGCGCCGCTGTACTGGCGCGCAAACGGTCGGCCGCGGGCGCCACCGCGCCGATCCCAGATCGCCCCGTCTCGCGCCACTGCCGGACCAGACGCTCCATCTGCTGGCGCGAAAGGCCGGTCGCGACCACCAGAAACTTCAACACCACCCCCTTGTCCCGCTTGCCGAGCGTCACGTAGCCGAAGCGCACCAGCGTTTCCCGAATGAAGGTGTAGACCCCGTCCCGACCCTGGGGATGAAAGATCACCGCCTCGTTGCCCTCGATGAAGGCACAAAGCTGCCCGATGGTGCGTAGCCGCCGCGTTTGGATGTCCACGATCATTCCAAAATGATGCGCCTGACATCTCTTCACCCTCACTTCGCATTGGAATCAACCCACCGCTTCACCCTCATCTCGCGTTGGACATTACGCGTCCGTGTGAATTCCATCCATCCCGGTATGATCGAAACGGGCATGCTGCATCAGGTTCCCGGCTATGCCGACAGCGAGCGCATGACGCGGCTGTTCACCGTTGCCACCAATCCCATGCACCGGGCCTTGCTCATGACCGCCCATGCCGCCGGGCTGCGGGCCAGCGAACTCACCCGTCTGCGGATCTCCGACATCGATTCCGGCCGCATGGCTCTCCGGGTCGACCAGGGCGAGGGCAGCAAGGACCGCTACGTGCCCCTCTCGCCCCGGCTGCTGGCGTAACTGTGCGCCTACTGGCGTCGAAAACGTCCGGCGCATTGGCTGTTCCCGGGCCGATGTGTCGACCGGTTCCTGAGCCGCCACGGCCCCGCACACATCTACACGCGCGCCAAGGAGCGGGCCGGTATCGAGGCAGTGCAACTCGGCGCCGCTCAATGACTCCGGAGGCGTTACAGGGCCGTGCAAAGGCGCCGCGAGTCGAGTATCGCGCAGTGAATGTCCCTCGACGATACGGCGTCTCCGACCTTGTAGAGCTCGAAGCCTTCCCCGCGCCTGCCGCCGGCAACCTGCGGCGAGCCGGCCAGCAATCTGTCCATGTCGATCGAACCGTTGTTGCATGACCCGCCCCTGAGTTCCTCGAAGAGTCCATCGACGGGAACGGTGCCGCGTTCGACCACAACCTGGTCCGACAGCCGTTCCTCGATCTTCCCGGTGAGTTCGTTCGCGAACACCGAGCGCAGCCGTGTGCCGGCGCGCTCGACTTTCTCGAGCCGGCGATCCGGCGTCAGAGTCACTCCCTTCTCATAGAAGTGCTGCAGATAGACCGGGTAGTTGCAGTAACCCGAGGCTTGAGCGGCGTGGTGACCGCGAAAGGCAAGTTCGACGTCGGCCCCCTTGTCGGCCAACGCTTCCGCACAGGACGCGCCCGCATGGTCCCCGAGTTCGTCGTAGATGAGCACCTTGTCTGCGACCGTCGCGCTGCCGCTCAGGATGTCCCGGACGGTGTCGCACAGCTCGTGACCGTCGAGCCATTCGAGGTCGGGGAGTCCGCCCGTGGCGATTATGACGACATCCGGGCCGAACTGGGTCACGGCTTCTCGACCGGCATGGGTCGACAACCGGACATCCACCCCGAGATGCCCGATCTCGCTGGCCAGCCAGCCGGTAACGCCCCCGATCTCGCCTCGCCACCCCGCTCTCGCCGCCAGCGCAACCTGTCCGCCGAGGTGGTCGGCGGCTTCGAGCAGCAGCACCTCATGACCCCGCAAAGCGCTGACGCGTGCAGCCTCGAGACCGGCCGGCCCGCCGCCCACCACCACCACACGTTTGCCGGCATTCGCGCCGGGTACGTCGTGCGGCAGGGATTTTTCGCGCCCGGTCGAGGGGTTGTGAATGCAGAAACGATGGTCCATGCAGAAGGTCGCGCCAACGCAGGGGCGGATGCGCTCTTCCTCGCCGGCTTCTATCTTCTTGACGATGTGGGGGTCGGCGATGTGGGCGCGCGTCATGCCCACCATATCGACAATGCCGTCGCGAATGGCGTGGCGCGCGGTCGCCGCGTCGACGATTCGGCAGGCATGGATGGTCGGCAACGTCAGGTTCCGGGTGAACGCCCGGACCCGGTCCAGGTAGGTCGCTTTAGGCGCCGACATGCCGGGCATCAGATTGACGTAGTCGATCTCGGTATCGACACGGCCGAAGTTGAGATTGAGAAAATCGACGAGACCCGACCGTTCGTGGATCTGTGCGATCTCGAGACAGTCGTCCCTGGACAGGCCGCCCTCGAGATTCTGATCGATGGCGATGCGAATGCCGACAATGAAGTCATCGCCGACCCGGCGGCGGATCTCTACGAGCACCATGAAGCCAAAGCGCAGCCGGTTCTCGAGCGAGCCGCCGAATTCATCGGTGCGCCGGTTCCAGGCGGGCGACCAGAACTGCTCGGGCAGATGCGCCTGGCCGACCACCTCGCACCCGTCCAGGCCGCCTTCCTTGCAGCGCAACGCGGCCTCGCCGTAAGAGGCGACGATGCGGTCGATATCGTGGCGGTCCATGACCTTGGGGAATCCGCCGTCGACCTCCCGCGTGCGGGAAGACGAAACGCTCGGCAGCCAGTCGAACGCCCTCGTCCTGGCGCGGCGGCCGAGGTGTGTGATCTGGCACATCAAAGCACAGTCGTATCGGTGAATGCGCTCGGCGAATCGCTGAAAGTGCCCGATGACGGAATCGCTGCCGAGGTTTAGTACGCCGGAGGATGTCGCCGAGTCCTGCGCCACGGCCGACGAGCCGCCGAACATGGTCATGGCGACGCCGCCCCTGGCCTTTTCCTCGTGATACGACTGTTCACGTTCCCGCGGTGCGCCATCGACGGCGTACAACATCGTGTGGCTGGTGCTCAGGATGCGATTCTTCAGCGTCAGGTGTTTCAGTTGAAACGGTTGCAGCAGTGGATCGGTGGATCTGGTCCGGGAATCCGTGCAGCCGCCTTGTGTCAGCCCGTCCACCATTTCCTTGTATTCGCTGAGCTCGGGTGGCATGAGTGTACTTCCGTCTTGACGAGACAAGTACAGGATTCATGACTCTTTTTCTGGGCGCACCAGCAATCCACTTGTCGTTGACCCGATCGAGGTGTATGTTTTTCAGATTATATACACATCACAGGGAGCCGATTCCATGCGCACAAACATAGTGATCGACGATAACCTGATGAATCGCGCCATGCGAGCCACGGGCGCCAGCACCAAACGCGAGACGGTCGAGTTGGGCCTGGCATCGCTGATCCGGCTGAAAGAACAGGAAGAGCTCCGTCACCTCCGCGGCAAGTTGAGGTGGACAGGCAATCTTGAGCAGATGAGGCGAGACAAGTGATTCTGGTCGATTCCAGTGTGTGGATCGACTATTTCAATGGACAGGCCACCCGCGAGACAGACTACCTGGACCGATTGCTGGGAAACGATGTCGCAGCAACCGGGGACCTGATTCTCGTGGAAGTGCTACAGGGTTTTCGACGAGATACCGACTACGCGGCGGCCAGGCGCGCCCTTTCCAGGCTGACGTCTTACGACATGCTGGGACTTGAGCACGGCTACCAGGCAGCCAACCGGTACCGGCAGCTACGCAAGTCCGGGGTAACCGTACGCAAGACCATTGACGTGATCATCGGCTCGTTCTGTATCGATGAGGGATTGCCGCTATTGTTTTCCGACCGCGACTTCCTGCCAATGGTCGAGCACCTTGGATTGCAATCGGCCGGCGCGTAAGCCGAAATCCGGGCCGCACCACGGCGGCCCGGCTTTCGGGGTGAGCGATGCGGGCTAGTAGGCGGCGGATTTCCGTTGTCTGGATTGGGCCTCATTCACGCGCAGAGCGCGTGAATTGATCTCATGGCCGTTGAGCTTGGCCATGGCTTGCGTCGCGCCTTCGGTCGCCATTTCCACAAACCCGAATCCGCGCGAGCGGCCGCTTTCCCGGTCGGTGACGACCTGCGCCGACTGCACGGCGCCGAACGGGGTAAACAAGTCTTCGAGCTCACTATCCGTAACACTCCAGGGGAGGTTTCCAACATACAATTTCACTGATCGTCTCCGGCTCTTCATCGAGCCTCATCTGGCGCATCTGTCCCCGTTGCATCGAATGCGCGTGTTATTCCCGCTCACACCATGCCAGCGGGTTCTGGTTGATCTAGAAGCGATTGCCGATGAACAGACGAGGGTTGAAGCTCGGAAGAAATCGGGACGGGGTTCCTGAATCAGCGCGCACTATACGCATATCCGGGCGGGATAGCCCGAATTGTTTCGCCGAGATTCATGGCAAGACACCCTGATGCCGGAGGCCCACGCCGGCCTGTCGTCACATGGCCTTCGAGGTGTCTCCATCCGACTTTGATGGAGACGTCGATCGTTTCGAGCGTTCGGGTATCGCGATCGAGGCTGTTCCTGCCGGGTGACGAGGCAAGCAGGAAAGCTCCCCGGACAATATTCGAGGAGCAGGTCGGCTGGGGACTGGTAGAGAACTCCGAATCAGCGCCTTCGTGCGCTATCGATACATCCAGGCGTACAGGGCCAGCATTGGCTCAGGGCCGGGCCGCTTGCCCTCGGAACCGCCATACGGGCGGCAGACGACGCTCCCTGGTTCGACACGCATCCAGGAACCGTCACCGGATTTCCATTCGGGGGAACCGCCAATAACGAGAAACACGCCTTCCGAGTTGTAGCGGGTCGGCGGATAGGTCACTCCGGGGCCGAGCAACAGCACACCGAACGCCATCTTGTCGCCGCCGGTCAGGCCGAGGCCGCTCCAGGCGTAGTTGTCCATGAACCCCGCGCCCATGTTGCCGGCGTTGTAACGCGGGTTTTGCGCCCAGTTGAGATCGGGCTGGAGCTGTCCGATTGCGGCGGCCACGGCCGCCGCGGGGCCGGTTTCGGCGAGTTCGAGCGTCCGCTCAAGGTGACGGCAGCCGGGAAACTGCCGGGGCGCAGGCCGCTCGGGGTTGGGCCGCAGTTCCTCCATCAGCGCGAGGACTCGACCGAGCTGTTCCGCGCGGGCCGTGTTTTTCGCGGCTTCCGCTGCGAATATTTCGCGAACGGCGCCTACCGCCCGCATGGCTGTACGGCCGAAGGACAGGTTATCCATCCGGGTCTCCCGGCAAGTAGCGCGGCATCGGCTCCGGCACGTAGTCGTTGATGACATCGCGTGGCCTGTACAAGGCGTCCAGACCGGCGATTTCCTCCGCCGAGAGTTCGAGATCGAGCGCCGCGACGTTGTTCTCTACCTGGCTCGAGGTACTGGCCCCGATGATGGGGCAGCAGATGTCGTCCCTGGACAGAACCCAGGCCAGGGCGACGGCCGCCGTCGTCGTGTTGCGCTCGGTGGCGATCGCCGCGACCCTGGCGCAGATCTCACGATCCAGCGCATCGCCGTACATGTTGCTGAAATGCTCATCGGTCCGTGAACGAATCCTGTCGCTCGCCGAAAGCTGCCCCCTGGCCAGCACGCTGAACGCCGTGACGGCAATCCCCTGGTCGCGGCAATAGGGCAGCATCTCGCGCTCCTCCTCGCGGTACAGCAGGTTGTACTGGCATTGCATATTGACGAACGGCGTCCAGCCGTTGAGGCGTGCGATGTGGTTCATCTGCGCGAACTGCCAGGCAAACATGGTCGATGCGCCCAGGTAGCGAACCTTTCCGGATCGGACGAGGTCGTGGAGCGCCGCCATCGTCTCTTCGATGGGGGTTTGCGGGTCGAAGGCATGGATGACGAACAGGTCGACATAGTCGGTTTTCATGCGGCTGAGGCTCGCGTCCACGGAAGCCAGCAGGTGCTTGCGCGAGAGCCCCCGGTCGTTGGGGTCGCCGCTCATCGCGTAGAAGGCTTTGGTGGCCAGTACCAGGGTGTCGCGCGGCGCCATCGACGTCAGCGTGGATGCCACGATGCGCTCGCTCTCGCCCGTCGAGTACCAGTTTGCCGTATCGAAGAACGTGATGCCGAGATCAAGGCATTTCTTCAAGAGCGGCCGCGATTCCGCTTCGTCCAGAACCCAGGGCTTCCACCGGCTCGAACCGATGGTCATGGTGCCGAAGCACAGCCGGCTGACCTTGAGTCCCGTGTTGCCGAATGAAACGGTTTCCACTGTGCCAGACCTCTTATTCGCGGATCAGGTTGTCGGATGGGTCAAGTTCGCACCCGTTCACTGCTCTCTCGCCGGGCTGGGGTATCGCCCCGTTGGACCTCTCGATCGTCGGGAGGTTGGATGCCGCCGAGGTGGCGCCGCGGCAACTCTTTGACATAGTCGTTGATGACGCCGCGTGGCCGGTACATGTCGTCCAGCGATGCAATCTCCGCCGGCGTGAGTTCCAGGTTGAGCGCGTCGACGTTGTTGTCGAGTTGTTCCAGGGTTGCGGCACTGACGATCGGCGAGCAGACCGCCTTTTTGGACAAGACCCAGGCAATGGCAACCCTGGGCATATTCGTCTCATGTTCTTCGGCGATGGCCCGCACGCGCTCGCAGATCTTCAGATCCAGTGCGTCGCCGTAGTTTCTCCGGCGGTAGGTGTCCGTCTCGGAGCGGCGGTCCCGTGCCCCGGACAGCCAGCCGCGCGCCAGCGGGCTGAACGTGGTCACGGCGATGCCCTCATCGAGGCAATAGGGCATCGTCTCGCGCTCTTCCTCCCGGTACAGGAGGTTGTACTGGCACTGCATGTTGACGAACCGCGTCCACCCGTTCTCGCGGGCAACCGCATTCATCTGTGCGAACTGCCAGGCCCACATCGTCGATGCACCGATGTAGCGCGCCTTGCCCGCCTTCACGATGTCGTGCAGCGCCTCCATCGTCTCTTCGACGGGAGTCGCCGGATCGAATGCATGCACCATGAAAATATCGACGTAGTCGGTGCCGATACGCTTGAGACTGTTGTCTATCGCCGCGAACAGGTGCTTGCGCGAAAGGCCCTGGTCGTTCGGGTCATCGCTCATCGCGTATTTGGCCTTGGTAGTGAACACGAACCGGTCCCGAGGCGCCATGGACAGCAATGCCTTGCCCACGACCCGTTCGCTTTCACCGGTCGAATACCAGTCGGCCATATCGAAGAAACCGATGCCGAGGTCCAGGCAGCGTTTGAGCATCGCAATCGAATCCGCCTCGTCGAGCACCCAGGGCTTCCACGCACTGCTGCCGACACCCATCGTGCCGAAACACAGCCTGCTGACCTTGAGCCCCGTGCGCCCGAACGGAATCACCTGCATCGGCTAGCCCGCCGCAAAGGAAAGGTTGCGCACGCTGCTCGCCGGGTCGCACGGCGCGACCGCAACGTAGCGGGCAATGTTGATCATGCTGGTACCGTGCATCCAGCTATCGCCGCCGATACCGTAGTCGGTGTCATAGCCATACAGGTGACCGTCATCGTCCTCGCTGCCGGCGCCGCCCCGGTTGCCGGCCAGGGCGGGTACGCGGGTCTGGGCCTGGTCGGGTGTGTCGATGTTGTTGAACGGATGCCAACTGCCCATTTTTCCCGTGTTGTTGCGGGCCTTTGCCTTGTCGAGGTACATCGATGCGGCCTCCGCTCCGCCGGCGCGCACGATCATCACGGGGTCTTCGCGAAGCGTATCGAACGGGACGTAACCGCACGCGGAGTTTTTCGCCACCTCGAAATCCGTCACGACCGCGTAGCGGCGTGGCGGGGCATCGACACCCTGACTGAATTCGTCGCAATCATAGACGGGAATATCCGCGCCATCGGGCATGCGCCCGGCAAGAACGCCGCGCGCTTCCCGTGGCGAGAGCTTGGCCGCGAAGAGGCCCGTAAACCCGATCTCGCTGAACCGGTCCGTACGCGCGCGGAACAGGCGTTCAAACCGCTCGGGCGTCGCGAAGACACCGCCGCCGTGGATCGTGACGATGACGCGGTTCCCCTGTGGCGTGCTGACCAGGTTCTCCTCGCTGTTCGGATTGAACCCGTTGTTCCAGAGGTCGTTGTCGTAGTCCGCACTCACCCGCGCCCGCAGAAGTTGTGGCAGCGAGGCCACGCAACCCTCTTCGCCCGCATACTCCAGGGCCCGGCGCAGCGCATCGGGGAGGAACGAATCGAAGAACATCGCCGCCTCCATTCTCATCCTGTCCTCTCCGATGCCTTGAATGGCGGCGCCCGCTTCATTCTGCCGCCTCCGTTGCCGTGAATGGCAGGTCCCTGACGCCGGTTGCGATCTCTCGCGGTGCGACTGCGACATAGCGGGCCGTGTTGATCAGCGCGGTGTCGGCGCGAATTCCGAAGCCGCCGTCCCTGGCAATGCGGTAATGGGTGAACCAGATGTCCATCTCGCCTTCAAGACGCATGGACTTGTCCAGGCCCTGCTTGTCGCCGGCGCCGCCGAGACAGTCGTACACGAACGGTATCCAGGTTTGCGGGATCATCGGATCCATGTCGTCGAAGCGGTGCCAACTGCCCATCACGTCCGTGCCGTAGTATTCCCGCGCCCTGTCGAGATAAGCCGCCGCGGCCTCGGGGCCGCCGGCTCGAGCGATCGTCAGCGGGTCCTCCTTCAGTGCGTCGAACGGCGTGAGCCCGCACTTCGACGCCCTGGCCGTTTCGAAATCCATGACGATCGCGTAGCGGCGCGGCAGTTCGGCGATGCCGCTTTCGAATTCGCCGTATGAGTAGACGGGTATCTCGGCGCCGTCCGTACACCGGCCTTCGAGAATGGCGTGCGCCTCCGCATCGCGAATCTTGCCGCCGAACAGGCCGGTAAACCCTTCGTCGCTGTCGCGCCAGGTGCTGGCCAGGTACAGCCGGCGAAACCGCTGCGGCGTCGCGAAGATGCCGCCGCCGTGGACGATCGCCACGACGTGGTTGCCGGCGGGCGTGCGGGCCATGCTTTCTTCGGAATTTGCGGTGAAGAACCAGGTGTCCCAGATTTCATTGTCGAGCGGTGCGTTTGCGCGGGCATGCAGCAGAGCCGGCAACGAGGCCACGTAGCCGCTGTCGCCGGCATACTCGAGCGCCCGTCGCAAGGCGTCGGGAAGGTGCGTATCGAAGATGGCGGCCGCTTCCATTTTCGTATCGCTCATGGCGTCGCTGTCCCCTGGCCGGTTGGCGTCGGAGTAAAGTGCCAGAGCACACCCGTAGTGATGTGCCGCTGCAAAGGAATTTTACTCCGGCACTTTACCCCGACCCCATGTTTCTTGTTCATTGGATCGCTGTCCCTCGGTGATTGCGGGCCGTGACGATCGGCTGGTAGTAACCGCTGTTCTCGGGAGGATGCCAACGAATCTGCCCGTATCCCGCATTGCGGACGGCGGCGATCAATTCGTCGCGCCGCAATGCCCGGAGCCTGGTCTCGAAATGGCTGACCTTGAAATTGCCGTCCTGGTCGCGCAGCAGAAACTGATGCATCTTGTAGCGGCGGCCATCGTCGTCCCAGTCCCACAATTGGAATACGATGCGTCGTCCGTCCGCCCGGTCCTGAACATGCTCGTTGTTGAAACGTGGGCGATCGGATACAAGCTCGTCATAGTCGCGGGCACTGAGCAGGAGCAGGCCGCCCGGATTGAGCCTCGACTTCATGCTGGTCAACGCGGCGCCAAGGCCGGTGTCGGTGAGACAGTGTGCGATGGAATTGTCGCAGGAGAGGACGATATCGAAGGTGTCCGCCACGGCATCCTCGAGCTGGCGATAATCGGCGACCGCGAAGGTCAAATCGACCCCCAGTCCCCGGGCCGTTTCCCGGGCGCGGTCGATCGATACCGGGCTCAGGTCCGTTGCGTGCACCTGATGGCCCCTGAGTGCAAGACCGATCGCCTGGGTGCCGATTCCGCAGGAGCAGTCGAGCAGCTTGTATGGGCCGGGCCGGTTCATGCCCCGGGCGAGAATACCGTCGAGCGTTGCTCCTTCCTCACGCATCTGCGCATCCCAGTCCCAACCCATGTTGTGGCGGTACAGGAGACTCAGGCGATCGTAGAACTCGGTAACCGGCTCGGACATGGCGGCGCCCTCTAGTCGAGCCCGGCCTGGGCTTCGTACCAGAGTTGAAACAGCTTGGCCTGCTTGGCCGGAGGCATCGCCTTGCTGAAAACGCCTCGCGCCAGGGTTTCGGCCGGGTCGCCGATGCCGGTGCCGACCGTCCTTGCCGGGTCGATCAATGCGGCCGTGTTGGCATTGCCGTGCCCGTATCCAAAGATGTCGAACATGGCGGTTCCGCTCAACGGGTCGAGCATTGCGTTGATGTAATCGTAGGCCTCGTCCTCCGAGCCCGTGCCGGTGGTGCTGACCGACAATCCGCACATCCAGGTCAACAACGGATCGACGACGACGTTGGTCAGGCCTTCCTTGTTCATCCTGCGCGTTGCGCTGCCGTAGATGTAGGAGATGCCGACATCGCCGGCGGCCCAGGCCTGTTCGAGCTGGGTGCCGTCCGTCCAGATGAAGCGGGCGTTCTCGAGCATCCTGCTGAATATGCCGGGCGCCGACTCAATCTCCGCCTCGGTCGGGTTCAGGGGGTCCGCCCAGCGGCCGATGACCCCGGCAATCGTCATGTTGACGCGGATGTCCGAGGGCAGGGCGACCCGGCCCTTGAAGCGCGGGTCGATGAACATCGCATAGGATGGATCCTCGATGTCGATCGCCTCGGGATTGTAGGCTACGGTCGAGAATCCCCATTCCCACGGAACGATCCAGTATTCGCCGTCGATCTTTACGTCCGGCAGTTCCAGCAGTACGGGTGGAATGTCGCTCCAGCGCGGAATCCGATCGGTATCCAGCGGCTTGATCAACCCGGAATCTTTGGCTTCCCGCATTTGCCCGGTGCAGAAGTGCACCAGGTCGACCTCGTATCCGGTGCGCATCCGCTTCAGCGCATTGTCGGCGTTGTCGAAGAACGTGAAGGCCGGAGGCCGACCGTACCTGGTCAGATACTCCGGGTAGAATTCGGGGAACTGGTAGCCGTTCCACTCGAACAGATGCAGGCTGGCGGTTTGTTCGACGGATTCCTGGCACGCCGCTAGCATCCCGGCGATCACGATTAGCACAATTGCCGTCCCCGACGCGCGGCCACCCGAAGGGCGCGCCCACAAGCGCACGCCTGTCTGTGTGCGAGGCGTTCCCCCTCGCGCTTCCCGGCTGAGAGCTCCGTCGCGGTCCCTCGCCGTATGCCCGATACGCTTTCGGGACGGCGCCTCGCATCCGCGCGCTTGTGAGCGCGCCGATCCGTAATTGTCAGTTCGTTCCAGCACTGCGGTCGTGGCTCACGGGATCGACTCAGGCGCTGAAATCCAGGTTTCTGAGACTCGTCGACGGGTCTCTGGGCGCCACCGCGATGTAGCGGGCCATGTTGTGGATGCAGGCATCGCCGCCGATGCCGTACTCGCTGTCGTAGCCCCATTCTTCGGGGTCGTCGCCCTGGGAGAAAACGCCGCCCCTGTTACCGGCGAGGAACGTGATGCGTGTTTGCGGCTGATCCAGGTCGATGCGGTTGTAAGGATGCCAGTTACCCATCAGTTTCGTGTTGTGGCGGGCCTGGAATTTGTCCAGATAGGCGATGTTGGCTTCGACGCCGCCGGCGCGAACGATCATGTTCGGGTCATCCTTCAGGACCTCGAACGCCTCATAGCCGCGCTTCGACTGCCGGGCCAGTTCGAGATCGAGGATCACACCGTATCTGATGGGGAGGTCGGCGATGCCTTTCCTGAACTCATCGAACGGAAATACCGGAATCTCGCTACCGTCCGGCATCCTGCCCTCGAGCGCGTTGCGCGCTTCCGCCTTCGAGATCTTGCCCGCGTATTGCCCGGTGAAGCCGTCCGGGTTCGAACGGTCGACGCTGGCGCGATACACCTGCTCGTAGCGTGCGGGCGATGCGTATATGCCGCCGCCGTGAATGACGACCACGACGTGGTTGCCCTGCGGTGTCGTGACGACGTTCTCTTCGGAATAGGAAGTGAACCAGGTGTTCCAGATGATGTTGTCGTAATCGGCATGCGTTCTGGCGAACAGCAACTGCGGTATCGACGCCACGAACCCGTCCTCGCCGGCATATTCGAGGGCTCGCGCCAGCGCCCTGGGCACATGGGGCTCGAAGATGATCTCAGCTTCCATTTTCATGTCGGCCATGCTAAATGTGTCCTACTCCAAACGCTGTACAATATACACCTTGCTGTCAGATACAAGGATTGACGGGCCGAACGAACGCACCGGAAGATTTCGTGGAAACCAGAGACTGACTCATCGTATTGCGCTTTGTCAATGAAACTGGCATTTTTCGCCAAGTACGGAAACTAGTAATACATTGTAGAATATAGGGGACCTGCAACCGTGGCTGCCAGCCTGCCCGCAAAGCCCGTGCGAATTCAGGCACTGGGTCGCGCAAGTGCCATCATCGATGTAATCGCTGCCGGCGATGAGGGCGGCACCGGCTTGAGCGACATCAGCAAGACCACGTCGCTGAACAAGACGACGGCATTCAATCTGCTGGCCTCGCTCGTTACGCTGGGGCTCGTCGAGCAGGATGCGCAAACGAGAAAATACCGGCTGGGGCTGCGCTGCCTGGAACTCGGGCGCCAGGTTCAGCAACGCCTGCAAGTCTCGCACCTGGCGCGCCCGGTACTGGTCGATCTGTGCAGAAAGACCAACGAAACGGTCAACCTGGGCATACCGGGCATGCTCGATTTCCGGGTGGTCGACAGCTTTGTGGGGTCCCGGGTATCGCATGGCCGTGCAAACAACGATTGGCGGTGGATGTATCACTGCACGGCGCTGGGCAAAGCCTTCCTTACCGGGTGGGACGCGCTGATGCGTCAGTCGATCTACGACTCCTGCGAGTTGACGGGTTTGACGCCGAATACGATCACCGATCCGGACTCTCTCGAAGCACAACTGGCCCGGTTCCGGGGGCAGGGTTTCGCAACGGATCTCGAAGAGTTCGAGATCGGCGTCAATGGCATCGCAAGCTGGGTTGTCGACGGCCTCGGCGAGGTCGCCGCGGCCATCAGCGTCAGCGGCCATTCGAGCCGCCTGACGGAAGAGGTGATGGTTCGCATCGCGCCGGACGTCGTCCAGGCGGCGAACGCGGTCTCCGTAGCCCTGGGCGGTGACGAGCCGCACCGGCGCCTGGCCCGCATATTGCCCTAAGCCGCTCATTGAGTTTCCGAATGGTGTTTGCTTCCAACCGGTTGCGTTCGGATTTCGAAGATCGTCCCGGGTACGAGCCGCGCTGGCCGTCCACCATGCGGCGCACCTTCCTCAGGCACGCCTGGCTGCGCGGCTACGCACTCATGTCGCCAGCCCTGATCGTGATGATCTGCGCTCTCGCGCTGCCGATCTTCACTCTCGTCGTCTACAGCTTCTGGACCCAGGAATACATCCACATCGACAGGACCGCGACGCTTGCGAACTACCAGACGTTCATCGACAAGTGGATGTACGGCAGCTTGTTGCTGCGGTCGATCAGGATGTCGGCCACGGTCACCCTGATCAACGTCCTGCTGGCTTATCCCGTCGCCTATTTTCTGGCCTTCAGGGTCAAGAAGAACATCATGACCTGGTTGATCCTGATCAACCTGCCGTTCTGGACCAGCTATCTGTTGCGGGTGCTCGCCTGGAAAATCATGCTCGGCAACAACGGCGTGATCAACGCAACGCTGTTGGGTCTCGATTTCATCGAGGGCCCGCTCGAGTTTCTCCTGTACAGCCGGTTCGCGGTGGTCCTGACGCTGGTGCATGCGTGGGCGGCATTCGCCATTCTGCCGATCTACCTGTCGCTCTCCAAAATCGACCGTTCTCTCCTGGAGGCGGCGGCCGACCTCGGCGAGGGCCCGGTCAGACGCTTCCTGAGAATCACGTTGCCGCTATCGATGCCGGGCGTCATCGCCGCGGCGGTCATACAGTTCATACCCACCGTCGGCGACTACATCACGCCCATGATGGTCGGCGGACCGAGGGGCATGATGTTCGGCCAGATCATCGCAGCGCAGTTCGGCGAGGCCAACAACTGGCCGCTGGGCAGTGCGCTGACGATCATCGCGATGTTCACGATAACGATCATCATCCTGACATTCGTCTGGCTGTCGCAGCGTGGCACGGTCAGGCGGCGCGAGATGGAGGCGACGTCCGTTCCGGCCGGGCAGGCCGGCGGGGAACCCACCAGGTACGGATGGTTGTTCGTCTACCTCGTGATCTACCTGTTGTTCCTATACATCCCGTCATTGATGCTGCCGGTTTTCTCGTTCAACGACAGCGTACAGATGGCGCTGCCGCTGAAGGGTTTCACGCTCGATTGGTATCTCGGGATTCCCGAGCGGCCGGGACTGCTCGATGCGCTCGGCAACAGCTTCAAACTCGCCATTCCGGTCGCGATCGCATCGACGACGCTGGCCACCCTCGCCGCCAAGGCGTTGACCCGCTATCGAATGCCCGGACAGGGCCTGGCATTGGGCTTCGTGCTGCTGCCCATGGTCATGCCCGGTATCATCCTCGCGGTCGGGTTGCTCGTACTCACTCTGGCCATCGATGTGCAGCCATCGCTCTGGACGATCGGCGTGGCACACGTTGTGGTCAACGTGCCGTTCTCGACCCTGGTGATCCGCGCACGGCTCGAAGGCTTCGCGAAGGACATCGAGGAATCCGCCCAGGATCTCGGCGAGAACGCCTGGATGACATTCTGGCGCGTCACCTTCCCGCTGATCCTGCCGGGCATCGGCGCGTGCCTGATCCTGTCGTTCACCGCCTCGTTCGATGAGTTCCTGTTCGCCCTGTTCCTGGGGGGCAACGATGTGACGCTGCCGGTCTACATGTGGACACAGGTCCGGTTCCCGCAGACACTGCCGACCATTCTCGCAATCGGCACCTGCATATTCCTGGGCTCCGTCCTGCTGATCGGCACCGCGGAATGGCTGCGCCGCATGGGTACGCAGCAAACGAACGGAGCATTCCGATAACAAGCCAATATAGAGGAGAACACGATGACATCACGCAACCTGCTCGAGCGGCTCGAAGACGGCCCCGTGATCTGCGCCGAGGGCTATGTGTTCGAGATGGAACGCCGGGGGTACGTTCAGGCCGGTCCCTATGTCCCGGAGGTGGTGCTCGACTACCCCGATGCCGTCGTGGAGCTGCACCGCGAGTTCATGAACGCGGGCTCCGATGTCATCGAAGCCTTCACGTACTACGCCCATCGCGAGAAACTCAAGCTCGTCGGGCGCGAGAGCGACCTGGAGAACATGAACCGCACGGCGCTGGAGCTTGCCAAGCAGGTGGCGGCCGAAGGTGGAGCGCTGGTTGCCGGCAATATCTGCAATACCAACGTATTCCTGCCCGGTGACGAGGCAAGCAGAAAGGCATCCCGGGCCATGTTCGAAGAGCAGGTCGGCTGGGCCATGGACGCCGGCGTGGATTTCATCATCGGCGAGACGTTTTCCTTCGCCGACGAAGCCCTGCTCGCCCTCGAGGTCATCAGGGAAGCCGGCGCGATCTCCGTCATTACGCTCGCCGTACACCAAGGGCTCCGCGACGGCCACAGGGTGCCGGAAGCCTGCCGGCGCCTCCGGGACGCCGGCGCCGACGTGGTCGGCCTGAACTGCATCCGCGGACCCTGCACGATGTTGCCGCTGCTCGAAGAACTGAGCCGGGAGGTCGAAGGCCCGCTTGCCGCGCTGCCGGTTCCCTACCGGACGACGCCGGAACAGGTCAACTTTCAGGCACTGACCGACCCCGGGTGCGACTGCATTCCCGACATCCCGTTTCCGACCGCGCTCGATTCGCTGGCCTGCAACCGTTACGAGATCGCCGAGTTCGCCAGGAAGGCGTATGCGCTCGGCGTGCACTACCAGGGTGTCTGCTGCGGCGCGGGCCCGCACCACATCCGCGCGATGGCCGAGGCGTTGGGCAAGAACCCGCCGGCGAGCCGTTACTCACCGGACATGTCCAAGCATTACGCGCTGGGCTCCGATGATAGGCTGCGCAAGGAAAACCGGGAATTCGCGAAAGAAATGACGTAGCGATTCACGGTCAGACCTCGATGTCCAGGTACCGCGCCCCGCGCTTGGCGCTGCAGGTTCTTGATCTCCTAGCCCGCATATTGCACCAAGGGCCGCGATGATCGCGCAGGATTTTGCCCGTGTGCGCGTACTCGCGACCGGAATCATAGCCGTAGCTATGGTGGAGGGAGCACGTGCGCGCACACGGGCAAAAGACCAGCGAGGGCGTGGCCAGCGCAGTTCGTACCACGACAGAAAGCCGAACAGTGCAACCAATGTGAGCAAAATCAAATGGAATTCGTCATCTGGATAAGCGGCTTGGTGCAATATGCGGGCTAGGGTTTAGATACCGGGGTTTCGCCGCCAGGCGGTTGCAGGATTTCGGAACCACTCCAGAATCTGAAAATGAGGTTTGCGCCCCATTGGCCCTGCTGCGCATTGCCCGGCCATTCGTGACCGCCTTGTGGGTCGACGCAGTCGGCGATGCGCTTGCCCCGGCTGCACTGATCCCAAAGCGTGCATTCAACTGGGCGGTCGAGCTGCGCCATGCCTTGCCGGGGATCCGGTCGGCACTCGAGTGCCCCGGCGCGCCGCAGCGCGCTTCGGTGGCTCGTTTCGTAGAGAAATCCATCGCTGGCCGGAACGCCGTCGTGAGGAACCGTAGTGTCTTGCGCGCCGGCAATCTGGATGAAGGACGGGGATTGCGGGTTGCCGCAGGCGAAGCCGATCTCGGGTTGGCCCTTGATGCTGGCGCCGCCCGCAAACAGGTTCGGACGCTCGCAGGTCAGCGCCTGTGCCAGCATGCCGCCGTTGGAATGGCCGAGTACGAATCGTCGCGACCGATCGAAGCACACCCGTTCATCGAGTTCGAGCATCAAGGCCTCGATAAACCCGACATCGTCGCGGCAGCTTGCCCAGACGCAAGGCCCGCAGTCTCCACATTCAGGGGGGCAGGGGTAGGTGTCCGCGTCCGGCAAACAGATGGGGCCTTCAGGACCTGTGCCCCGGCTCGCGGCGAGATCGTTCCAGGAAGCCACTTCCACGCGGCGCTGGTCTACCGGAAATTGCGACCACTCGGATTCACTGTCGATGTAGCCCATTGCGCTGGCTGTGTCGGCATTGAGATCCGTCATGAACGCTGTAGACGCTGGCCGTACCACGATATACCCGGATGCAGTTGCCCGCGTGACAAACACCGCTGTCGTTGGAGCGCCGATTATCTCCGGGCTGCCGGTATATCCATGCAATGCCAGCAGCAGGGAAGGAGGCTCACCGCCCTCATGATCCGCATGGTCGAGCAGGTAGCCGCGCGTGAGGCCGTCATGCGTCAACAGGTGTTCGCCGCTCCCCGGTTTTACCTCCGCAAAGCATCCCGCACTCGGCTCGCCAAGCGCGGTCGGCGGGCACAGGAGAAATAGCAATGGAACAAGTCTGTGCATGATCGATGTCGGTTCGCGAACGAACTGCATCATAGCAAGTGAAATTGAACCGACCAGGTTGCCCACTCGTTGCACGGTGGATCGCATTCCCGTGCGCGCTATTCGCGGGAGCGGGACCCACGACGCCCGTGGCATTGGCGCCCGGCGTCCGTTGCCGACCTTCGAGATAGGCGCCGATGATCTTTTCCAGCACGCCGCCTGGTGGGCCGGTGTAGCGGCTGGCGCCGGGGCGCATCGCCCAACATCACCGTCATCGTGTCGAAGTGATCGAACGACCGGGCTTCGTCCTTGTGACCGAGCGGGTGGGGTAATCCGGGGCTCGCGCCGTCGTAGCCGAGTCATGGCTTGTTTAACGGCAGCTCCCGATCCTCAGTCCAGTCCCAACACCTCAAGAGCCTGGCGCCAGTGCATGCAGAGGACGTCACCGATCTGCCCGGCAATCGTCCCACCAATTAACGCGGACGGAATTGAGACGTCCAGCGGCCGGTGGGGCGAGCGCCAATGGGGAGGCGGCCTGGGGATGCGGACGGCCGGATGATGAAGGCGGTAGTCTGGTCGGAAGACCTGTGGAGCTGGACCATGCGGTAGACTCGCTTGCCTCTTCGGCTAACAGTGAGGCGCTGTCATTCATGGTGATTCCTCCCGAGGACACCGTCCCGGAGGAGCCGTCGACGGTCCGGGTCAGTCGCGCGCTTTCTCCCAGAGCCTGCGTAAGGGTACGGCGTAAAGCCCGTCTCCAAAGCTCAGGGAAAACTCCCCATCGTAAAGAACCACCCCGCCGGCAAAGCGGGCGCCCGCCGTTCTGGCGAGCTTGCGCAAGCCGTTGAAGTCGCTCCCTTTTGCGGTGGCTCCCGCTTTCACCTCGACGCCCGCCACGAAGTTGCCGCGCTCGACTACGATGTCCACTTCCACCTTGTCCCTGTCGCGGTAGTGGTAGAAGGCGAAACGCTCGTCGAGCCAACTCGCCTGCCGGCGGATTTCCTGGAACACGAAGGTTTCCACCAGTTGACCGAGCATCGACCCGTCTCTCGTCAGCCCTGGCGCGTCGATGCCGAGCAACGAGCAGGCGACCCCCGTATCCCCCAGGTGCAGCTTCGGCGTCTTGACCAGGCGACTCGCCCGGTTGCTGTGCCAGGGGGGCAGCCGTTCGAGCAGGAATATGCGCTCGAGCAGCGCGAGGTAATCGTTGATGGTCGGTCTGGTCACTTGAAAAGGCGATGCGAGGCTCGATACGTTCAATAGCCGTGCCGACTGGTTTGCCGCCAGTGCGAGCAGCCGCGGCAGTGCGTCAAGGGCGCCGATGCGTGCCAGGCTCCGAACGTCCCGCTGTACGAGGGCATCGATATAGTCACGATACCAGTTCGCCTGGCGCCGTGGGGTGGGGCGCGCCAGTGCCGCCGGATAGCCGCCGGCGACGATTCGTTCGGCGAGTCGGATGCCGAGTCGATCGGTTCGGTGCATCTTGAATTCTCCGCCGAACAGGGCATCGAGAAAACCATGCCCGGCATCGCGGCCGGTAGCGCCCGTGGCTTCCAGTTCGCTCTGTGACAGGGGATGCAAGCGAACGATCTGCATGCGGCCAGCCAATGAATCGGCAAGACGGGGAAGCAGCAGGACGTTGGTGGAACCGGCCAACAGGAACCGGCCGGGAATTCGGCAGCGGTCCACTTCCAGTTTCAAGGCTCCGAAAAGCTCCGGAACGTGCTGTACTTCGTCAAGGATGACCCGTTCGGGCAGATTCGCGACGAAACCCATGGGGTCCGCATCCGCCGCCGCGCGGATTACGGTGTCATCGAAGCTGAGATACTGGTAGTCGCGCCTATGCGGCTCGACCGGGCCGGCTGTCTGACCTTCCGGTGTCGGTGGCTCCGGAAGCGGAGACAGGGTCGCGGGGACACACACCATCTGTGCGAGCGTGGTTTTGCCGCACTGGCGCGGGCCGTGAATCAAGACAACCGGGGAGTCTTCGAGTGCCTCGATGAGCTGACGTTCTGCACGGCGCGGATAAAGCCGAGGTTGGTCCATCGGCCATTTGTAACATTTGATTCGTCTGATTGAAAGGTTTATGTACGTCTAGTTGAAAATTTATAGTTCATCCGATTGAAGATTTATGTACGGCGAATTGAAACCAGCGGTCCGCCGTGCGGTTGTAGATCAAACACCTCTTCAGCACACTCCCGGTCAATAGGTCGATTGCCCTCGCCTCGACGGCGAGAGCGTACCGATAGACCCGGGCGCGCGTTGAGCCGCCGTAGCTCAAACTCATGCGCCGCCCACAATGCCCGCACAGCACCAATCCCTGTGGCAGCGCCGCCCCCTCTCGAGCCGGGCCGCGTTGGTCGGCGCTGTGCATGGTGGCATTACCCCGCAGTCGCTCCTCGTTCCTCACGAACCGGTCGTGGGAAATATGGGCGTCATGGTGATCGATAATCAACTATCATGGAAAAAACGGAATTAGTCGCCATAGATTGGTGGTTTTGCTCCAACGCTATGGTGATCGCCAATGTCAAAAGCGAAGCGGTCTACAAGATCACCATAAAGACCCTCCAAAATATCAGGTTGTCCGGTAAAGTCGTGTGGGAAGCCAAGTTTAATTTCACTTGCCTCATTCAGAGCTTTCATTTGCTGTTCGCTGAGACAAATAGAAAGAGATTCCAACATGTCGCATACTTGTGACGCCTTGCGCGCACCGATTATGGGGATTATGTTGTCCCCACGTTGCCTGACCCAGCTTAGAGCCACGTATGCCGATTTTACGCCCAATTCATCCGCAACGGCATCGACTACCCGCGCGATACGCAAGTTTCGGTCCGTTACACGGACCTGGTTAGATCGTTCCCGTCGCGTATCTTGTTGCGTTCCGTCATCACGTGTGTACTTTCCGGTCAACATTCCACCACCAAGTACCGCCCAGGGCGTTACGGGCAAGTCAAAGGCTTTAGCCATGGGCAACAACTCTCGTTCTACGCTGCGTCGAATCAAACTGTATTCAACTTGAAGTGCCACAAATGGGGTCCAGCCGCGTAATTGTGCAATCGAATTGGCCTGTGCCACGACCCATGCGGGCGTGTCCGATATACCGATATGCAAAACCTTGCCAGTACTTACCAAATCATCCAGTGCATGCATTACCTGATCCGCCGGGGTAGTAAAATCCCACGTGTGCAACCAAAGCAAATCAATATAACCCGTATCCAATCTCTTTAAGCTGGCTTCCACAGATCGGTGCAAATTCTTGCGATGCATTCCTCCGGCATTTGCATCGCCTGCGCGTGTATTGAGTGAATATTTGGTCGCGACTACAAAGCGGTCTCTGTTTGTTTTTACTAATTTGCCTACAAAGCGCTCCGATGTGCCCTTGGTATATTGATTGGCTGTGTCTATAAAGTTTCCGCCGGCATCGACATAAGTACCAAACATCTTCTGACATTCTTTCCAGTCCGCCCCAAAATCCACTTCGGTACCAAAAGTCATGGTCCCCAAACAGAGCTCTGACACTCGTAATCCGCTGGCGCCCAGAAGCTTGTATTTCATTTCTGCACCCATTACTTGTTTCGTGTCGAGATAGGTTCCTGCCAGTTGTCTCGGTAATGCACCACAAACATCTGTAAAGTGGTCCCTATTAGAAAATACAACAAAACGCAGGCAGTAACATGAAGTATTTTGCGATGAATTCTTTGAACGTTGGCAATCAGCAATTCCCGCTACGCCGTGCGGGTCATTGAAAATGCGGCCTGTGAGGGGACGAAAAAAAAGTTTCTCGTAAACTTTCCGTCCCGAATCAGTATCATGGCGCGGTTATTTCAAGCGATGGGCCGCGAATCATGTCCAACCGGTTATTTCGTAAGACATTGAGCGCGCCGGGACTGATCCGAGTGGCGCGCAACTGCTTCGCGAACATCAAGGATACCTCGGTGGACGGCACGGCCTATTTCTCGTCGTCGAGCGTGCATTGCGAGAACTGCCGCGGGAAGCATCACCGGGACGGCCGGACCACCTATTATCATCAACTGCTGGGCGCGGTGCTGGTGCATCCGCGACATCGGGAGGTGTTTCCGCTGGCCCCGGAACCGATCGTCAAGGCGGACGGCGCCAGGAAGAACGACCGCGGACGCAACGCGGCCAAGCGCGGCGACCACGCGCATCTGTTCCAGTGGGTCGAGACGTCGCGGGCGACGCAAGCGTTCGAGGCCGTGGACGCGCACGGCGTGCGGCGCCGGTTCCGATACCCCTCGACACCGGTTGAACGCGCGCCGCGGCCGGGCGTGCGACGAGCCGGTTCTTCAGGGAAAATCGTAGCCAGTGGATCGTCCAGCGCCAAGCCGGAGGGGGAAACATCCCCCATCGATAGCCCCAACCGCCCGCGGCCGTGCCCAATCCACAGGGCGAGAGCGCAAGCGACGTTAGCGGGAGGTCCTGTAAATACCACATGTTGCTTACACTCCCAACGGGTGTGGTGTAAACTGGTTACTTGTCTCATGGTTTCTCCTTCGTGTGATGCTTGGCGGCTCAGACGTCGGAGTTATCATGAGATTTCTGTAACTGTCAAACTTTGCGTGCCTCCCCAGCAGAGCTCGGGGATCTCCATTTTTTGCTAGTGAGTTCATTTATAAACTAAATCTAATTCCCGCTGAAATTTCAGAGTTTTTCCAGACGGACAAGTAAAATGTCATGCAAGATTTCTCCCACGCAATGGACACAGTTTATGGAACAGGGATATTTCGTTATGGAATCTCTTTTGCCCCGCCAAGACGTTAAAAAAATAGAAAATCGTATTCCGCATATTTTTGAGCACCCGGACGACGGTGTTGAATTAGATGAGCGTAGAGGGGGAAGTGGAAATGAATTGAAAGGCGAAGAGCGTTATCGAAAGGTCTTGAATGCTGCAAACGATTCCTTTCTTTGGGAAAACTACTATACCCACAAAAATGTGGTTTCCATTCAGAAATCGTTTTTGGGTCACAATATTCGTCAATGGTCCAGCGGTGTTTTTACTAAATCTCCTCGAGTGGGCGAAGCAACACCGTGGCATCAGGACATTGGTATTTGGGCTAACCTGGATCCGGAGATACTCGACCTTGATGGTAAAATCGCATTTGTTCGTGATGCGCTTAGTATCTGGATGGCTATAACGCCGGCGACAAGGGAAAACGGTTGCCTGCAAGTTGTACCTGGAAGCCATCATACCGAGCCACAGAAGCATAAATTGTATCCGGGAATGGTACATGAAGAACTACCCCGCAAAATGCTCAAAGGCGCCAGGAAAGTTCATATTGAACTGGCTCCTGGCGATGCTATAGTTTGGCATGCACATCTTTGGCATTACAGTCCGCCAAATAACAGCAACAATAAGCGTTGGGGTATACTGAGTCTTGCCTTAAGGGATGCTGACGCGCGTGTCGTATCTCCTGATGCGCCCTGGATTGTCAAAGATGGCCGGGCGATAACAAAACTATAGTCGTCGCGATCTGATCTGACAGTTATCGGCCTTGATGGTCGTGCTGACTTGTCTTATATATATTGAACCAGGACAGCTGCTTATTTTATAAAAGAGCGGCATTTTTCATAAATACGTATCTGCGTTCCTCTGCATCATCCGCAGATGAAGCATAAGCCTCAGCCTTGGCTCATATACTCCGTTAATGCCGTAATCACGGCGTCGTTTTGAACGTCATTCCCACGGTGATGCGCAGGGCATCCTCGATGTCAGGGCGGTTGACCGGTTCTGGCATGATATTTCCTGACTCAAGATATTGGGCGGCGTCGGCAGCATTTTTGTTTTCGCTACCGGCAAAACTGACGAGGTAAAAGTTGGCGACACTGGGGATAACCCCTAGCCCGCATATTGCACCAAGCCGCTTGT
The DNA here is from genome assembly GCA_965220425.1 of Candidatus Azophilus sp. Taxonomy (GTDB): domain Bacteria; phylum Pseudomonadota; class Gammaproteobacteria; order Pseudomonadales; family Azotimanducaceae; genus Azophilus. The sequence goes on from OZ244830.1 coordinate 5,202,757, forward strand.
CGAGTTGAAGAATCACTTTTGATTTCGCTCGCCTTTATTGCACTTTTCGGCTTCCTGTAGCGTTACAAACCGCGCTGGCCGCGCCCTCGCTGGTCTTTTGCCCGTATGCGCGCACATGCTCCCTACACCATAGGCGTGGCTATGATTGTCGTTGTTATGCGAGGGGTGCCGCTCTTTTCGCGACGGTTCGTGGACGTTGTGGTGGCGGCGCTCGACCAGGGCCATGTTTCGGTCCGGCGGGTGGCCGAACTGCTGGGACTTACGATCGAGGACCTGGAGGAGCTGTTCTCGGCCCACGGTCTCGAATACGCCCTTGACCTGTGAGCGGAAAGGTCGACCGCGGGACGCCGGTGCTCGTGGACACGAATGTGATCATCGAGTCGCACCGGGTCGGCACCTGGAAAGCGCTGGCCGGCGGGTACCGGGTGGAGACGGTCGAAGACTGCGTGACCGAGACGCAGACGGGCTTCCAGTGGCGACGGCGGGAGGAGTCGATAGCCGTCGGGGCGCTCCGGGGGACGCTGGCGGCCGAACACGCGGTCGGCGACCGGGAGCGTGCCGAACTGGTGGTTCGGATCGCGGGCATCGCGTTGGACCGGGGCGAGGGGCTTATCGATTTCTTATTTGGGCTCACGCTGCGGCACGACGTGCTCGCGGTGTCCGCGATTTGGCGCGAACACGCCGTGGAAAGGGGTGAGCGCCGCCCTTTCGAAGCGGCTTCGGGAGTCGCTGACAGTCGAATGGACCCGGGATATCCAGGGACTGCAGGCGCTCTGGTCTGAAATGCTGGACAACAGGATTCCCCCTGGCCGAGGGCAGATGGTATCGCTGTAATGTTGGCAATCAGGGATGATTGCTCGCATGGGGTCGTGTAGAAGCCGGGTATTCGGCCTGAAAGACGAATAGCCGGGCGTACCCGGCAGATTCGCCCAAATTTTTTGTCGATTTGCGTTTGCTACGACCAGATGTGTCGTAGACGCCTGTTAGTTTGTCTCCAGGTCCAGAGAATCAAGGCCTGAAGCGATGGTCACGCCGTATCAACGACGCCTCCTGCTGTCCTACGCCTTAAACGTAGCCATCCGTTTTGGCCACAATAGTCCAGTAACAGGCGCAGTTGCTTCCTGGTTGGAGAAATCTGCCGATCTGCTCGAAATCGGTGAGAATCACGCGAAGCAATTTGCGGGTCGCAACGAACGGATTAGCGAAACTGACCGGTCGGGCGCCGGTTCGAACGACCTGAGTGACGAGGTCGCACAGTTCTTTGCCCGCGAAAGCCGACGCCGGGAATCCCCCGGTGGTGGGGAGCAGATCCTGACCCGTGGTGCGTCGCAGCGTCTCGGGGATTTCCTGGCTCAGGAAGTCGCCAGGCTGAAAAACGCGCGCGCGGATTCAATGGCACGACGCATTCGCGCACTCGCTCGCGTAGTGGGAATGTCAAAAACAGATGTTTCGATTCTTGAGCTTCTGTTGCGCTACGAAACGCAACCACTTGTCGAATCCCTGGCTGACGACGTACTACGGTGTATTCCACACTGCAAATTCAGACTGGCACTGGGCAATCGAGCGTTGCCGGACCTGCTCGGCCTGTCTTACAACACCTGTTCCGCACGCTTGAGTGCTAACGGGCCCCTCGTACGTAAAGGACTCGTACACGTCGACGAGGATGGAGACATCGGCGTCGTCGACCGATTGAAGCGGCTGGCGTTCGCAACGGCCGATGCGGCTCGCGATGTAGGGCAGTTGCTGTTCGGCGCCGCGCCTCCGGGCGACCTTCTCTGGTCCGATTTCGACCACGTGGCAGAGGGTAGAGACCATGTCGAGCGCCTGATCGAGGGTGCGTTGAAGGCCAACGCCATTGGCGTCAACGTGCTGATATACGGTCCCCCTGGTACCGGCAAGACCCAGTTCTGCAGAACCCTTGCGGCAAGGTTGGGGGTAACGCTCCACAGCGTCGGCGAATCCGACGATGAAGGCCGGGAACCCGACCGAAACCAGCGGCTTCAGGAACTGATCCTCGTCCAGCACGTCTTCGGGGGCAGCCACAACACCCTTCTTCTGTTCGATGAGATGGAGGATCTGTTGGCCGACTCCATTCATGTGGGTACGCCGCATCGCATACCCTGGACCGGGCGCCGGGGCGGCAGCCAGGGATCCAAGGTGTACATGAACCGAATGCTGGAGCAGAACACCGTACCGACGTTGTGGACATCGAATTCCGCCGGCTGGACCTGTCCGACCGTACTGAGACGCATGATGTTCGCCCTGGAACTGCGCCAGCCTTCGTGCAAGGTGCGGGCGCGCATCTGGGCGCGGCAACTCGCACGCCACGGCATCGCGTCGGGTGAAACGGTGTCCGGTGAACTGGCTCGTGAGTTTGACGTTTCCCCCGGCGTGGTAGCAGGCGCCACCGCGGCCGCGGAACTCGTGGAAGGCGGGGACATTGCCGACGTGCGGCGGGGAGCGCGCAGCCTCGCACGTCTGCTGTCGGGCGAACAACCGCCGCGGCGGGCGCCCGCCGAATTCGATCCGGCTCTCGTTCGCGCGGAGACCGACCCTGTCGAACTTGCAGATCGATTCGCCCGCTGGGGCGCCCGGCGTGTCTCGCTTTGTCTCAGCGGGCCGCCCGGCACCGGAAAGAGCGCATTCGTGCGTTTCCTGGCCGAGCGCATGGGAATGGAAGTCGAGCAAAAGCGTTCCTCGGACCTCCTGTCGATGTGGGTCGGCGAGACGGAACAGCAGATCGCCGCCGCGTTTGCAAAGGCACGTGAAGACAGGCACTTCCTGGTTTTCGATGAGGCCGATTCGCTGCTTGCCGACCGGCGCTTCGCGCAGCGTTCCTGGGAGGTGAGTCAAGTCAATGAAATGCTTACATGGATGGAAAGCCACCCCTTGCCGTTCGCCTGCACCACGAATTTCGCCGAACGCCTCGATGTGGCCACGTTGCGCCGTTTCGACTTCAAGATCGAGCTTGGTTTCCTCTCGGTGGATCAGGTGCGATCCGCTTTTCGCTTGTTCTTTGGGCTGGCGCCGCCTGCCGAGTTGTCCGACGTACGCACGTTGACCCCGGGAGATTTTGCGGTTGTTCGGCGGCGTGCGGAGGTACTAGACTGCCTTGAGGATCCCGCCGCTCTCGCCGGGATGCTCCGAGAGGAGAGTGAAGCCAAGCCCGATCGGCCCAAACGCATTGGATTTGGCGGGTAGTGCACAACCTTTCAATCAATCACGTTCACGGGAAACGAATCATGCGCTACGAACGAGTGTCTGACATTGTGCGCCTGGCGATCCGCCTCCAGGGGACTGCCGAAGGATTGACCCTCGACAACATCGCGGAGGATTTTTCGGTCAGCCGGCGAACGGCGGAACGGATGCGCGATGCCGTCGAAGACGTATTCGGTCCGCTTGATGTCGCGGATACCGGTAGCAAGCGTATCCATTGGAAACTCGACTCCTACTCCGTGCGCGCGGTCGCACAAATTACTCCGGACGAACTGGCCGAACTCGAATCGGCCGCAAATGGCCTGGACCGCGACGGTCTCACCGAGCGCGCGGCCACCCTGCGCGGTCTGTCCGAGAAACTGCGCGCAGTGCGAAGAGGGGTTCCAGGGAGCGTTTTCGAATCGGACCTGCAACTGCTCATGCAGGCAGAAGGCCTTGCCATGCGCCCCGGGCCCAGACCGCGCCTCGAACCAGGCGTTCTATCGCGCCTGCGCGATGCCATAAGAGGCAGGCGCGAGGTGGAGTTCGACTATCTATCCCAGTCGACGGGCCGACGCAGTCGTCACCAGGTGCAGCCCTATGGCGTCCTCTATGGAAACCGGCCCTACCTGGTCGGCCAAATGCCCTGGGCCGACGACATGCGGCTTTGGCGGCTTTCCAACATCAGCAACGCCTACTGCCTGGATACAACCTTTGAACCAGATCCGAATTTTGACCTGCAGGCGTACGCGGAACGTTCCTTCGGCGCCTATCAGGAACCGCCTTTTGAGGTGATTTGGGAATTTGACGCAGAGGTGGCGGAAGATGCCGCCAGCTTTCTGTTTCATCCGAGTCAGTCACTTCTCGAGAACGACGATGGCTCGCTGACGGTGAAATTCCGGGCCGGTGGTCTCGAAGAAATGTGCTGGCACTTGTTCACTTGGGGGCAAAGCGTTACGGTCAAGAAACCTGAGCGTCTAAGCCGGCGTTTGGCCGAGTTGTGCGCATCGCTGGCAATGCATCATGGCAACGACGATCTTCGGTGTGATCGAAGGATATAGGAGTACGAGATGGAGAACAGCGATTCAGGAACGATCGAGCAAGTATTCAAAAATCTTGATTGTTGGCGTCACCTTCCGGCCTATCGACTAGAGCCCAGTATAGCGCCCTTTTTTGCACTATTTCTGCGCGATGTACTAAGCAAGAAACTCAAAGTTGAGTTGCACCAGATTGTAGTTCCGGAGTTTCCGTTGAGAATTGGCACGTTGCAGAAAACGGGCGAATCAGGAACCGGAACACCGAAAGTCTCAGGAAAGGCAGGCAAAAATCAGTCGTATAACGTTGACTACCTGGCGTTTAGCAGAGATCTTACTAAAGCGTTTCTTGTTGAATTAAAAACCGATATTGACTCTGTTTCCACAAAACAGCAGTGTTATCTAAAACGGGCAGCTGAAGTTGGTATTGGCGAGCTTGTCGGCGGAATAATTGAAATCTGCAAAGAAACCGAGAAACAAACAAAGTATGTTCATTTGCTCCATCGTCTATCTAAACTTGATCTGGTTTCGATTCCTGATGGGACAGAGCTTTATGACTTGACGTTTCCCCAGCCTCGTAGGGGTTGGTCCAATGCGCTTTGCCAAGTCAAGGCCAAATGCAGCGCGGACGAGCCAAAATGCGAAGTGGTCTATATTCAGCCCAATCTGGGGGATGCGGTAAAGGGGTTCAAGTACGTTTACTTTGATGAGATTGCCGACATTGTCCAAGGGTTCGGCGAACTTGGAGGAATCTTTGCACAGTATCTCAGGAAGTGGACGGCGCCGGCTGGGGTCCGTGATCCACGAGACGTAACTCACATCGCGTGACGCCCAAACCATCCCTCTCGAAATCCCGCTTCATGTCAGGTTCCCAGTGCCAGCTGCGGCTCTGGTACGAAACCCACGCACGAGATCTCGCCCCCGAGCCCGACGAGACTCTGCAGGGGATCTTCGACACTGGCCACAAGGTTGGAGAGTTGGCTTGCAAGCGGTTTCGGGGAGGGCACTTTATTGGGCATGACCATCGCCATATTCGTGATGCACTCGAAGAAACGCGCGAGGTTCTGGCATCTGATTCCGCAACTGCACTGTTTGAACCGGCATTCAGGCATCAGAGGGTCCTGGTTCGCGTCGACATTCTCGAGCGCCTGCCGGCGGGCGGCTGGGGCCTGATCGAAGTCAAGTCGACCACCCGGCTCAAGGACACTTTTGTTCTCGATGCCGCCATTCAACTCTGGGTGTTGCGCGGGTCCGGGTTGGATGTGAGAGAGGCGGGCGTGCTTACTCTCAATCGGGAATGTATCTATGCAGGTGGTGAGCACGACTTGAACGCGCTGTTCGAGCTACATCCCGTACTGGAACCCGCGACAGCACTACTTGAGTCCATCGGCGCAGGGGTGTCCGAGATGCAGGCCATGCTCTCCATGCCGCAAGCACCCGACATCCACCCCGGCGACCATTGCTTTTCGCCCTATACCTGTCCGTTCTACACGCACTGCACCCGGGATTTCGAGTACGCCGACCACGGTATCGACGAGTTGCCGTGGCTGAGTGCCGCACGCAGGGAGCAACTCGAAGCGGCGGATGTCAGTGAGATCCGCGATATTCCGGAAGAATTCGCACTCAATCGATTACAGCGAATCGTTCGTCAGGCCGTGCTCGAAGGTAATGGCCTCGTGCATGGAGACCTTCATGAACAGATGGCTCGGATCAAATCACCCGTGCACTACCTGGATTTCGAAACGTTCGCCCCGGCAATCCCGCGCTTCATCGGCACTCGGCCATACGATGCGATTCCCTTCCTATTCTCAGTGCACATTGAGCGTGACGGCCAATCGCCGGAGCACATCGACTATCTGCACGAAGGCAGCGACGACCCGCGACCGCAACTCGCGGAACGGCTGATTGACGCGCTGGGGCAGCAGGGAAGCATCTGCACCTATTCGGGCTATGAACGGCAGGTGCTGCGCGGCCTTGCCGCGGCTTTGCCTGAAAAGGCGGCGGCGCTCGGCGCGATTGAGGCACGCCTCTTCGACCTGCTTCCGATCCTACGAAACAACTACTATCACCCGGAGTTCCGTGGTTCGTTTTCGATCAAGAACGTGCTTCCGGCGATGGCGCCCGCGTCCGGCTATGACGACCTCTCCATAACCGACGGGCAGACAGCGGCGGTTCACTACGCGCAGGCGCTCGACAGCGCCGACACGGCAGAACGCCGGCAAACGTTCGAGGATCTGCGCGCCTATTGCGAAAGGGATACGCTGGCCATGGTCGAGCTTCGCGAGGCACTGGCAGCGCTTTAGCCCCGCGCGCCAACCGAAACGCCTTGCGGTTTGCCGTTTCTCGCCTCCACGCATGATATCGAGCGGACCGCCGCACCATGCACGTTGTCCTTCAAGGTCCCGTTCACCGGGCAAAGGAACTGGAGCACCGATTTTCCCCAAAACGGAGGATTAAAAGGACGACCAGTCGGCAATCCCGCGTGTAGCAGATGCGCCCAGGGAGCTGACGGGAGAGGAACGGGAAGCCCGCCAACTCGACCTCGATCGCCTGTACGTAGGCATGACCCGCGCCAAGGAACGGTTGTGCCTCATCGCAGACGAATCGCCCTGCCCGGAAATTGAACGTGCCCGCAACCTGATGGACTGATTGCTTGTTGAACGACTATCGCCGGGTGCTGCAATGCCGGTCACTGACATCGGGTGGGCGTATCCGGAAGCGGCATACGACGATTTGCGCTGTGCCGCTGTCGCTCAGGCAGCTTTGAACCCTGGCGCTTGTGCGGCTTGCACAGAAGGCAACCGCCTCTTGTCGACTTGGGACCCTTCCGTTTGTGATGCGCCACTTGCGACTCTCCAATTTGAAGTTGACGACGCGGTCCGCAACGCTAACGGTCGTCTACGACAAATTTGGTCGCACAATTCTTCGAGAGAATTGATTCAACCCATCCATTGCCCTCGACGTCTCGTCCCGGTTGTCGCGGCCGGTCAAAAATCCATTGGCCGGCCGAGTTCAGCCAACACGCCGTCCCGTTGCTCGACGAGTATGGTATCCAGATCACCGAGCATGCCGCCCACCATGTCATAAGCCCTCCGCATTTCCGCCGTTGGTTGACCCCGCGAGAAGCCACGAGTGTGCTTGGGAATTTGACGACTCACGGAGTCCGATGTGCGCCGGCAGCAGGGCGTCTTCGCAACGGCGTGTTGTGTTTCCGGGTGAGGTTCTGCCTCATTCGGTTGACTTGGCCAGCCAGTTCTCGGTCACGAGATCCGGGACCCTGCCGAATTCCCTCTCGTTGTTCGTCACGAGGGTTGCGCCGACGCTCCGGGCGTGGCCGGCAATCAACAGGTCGTTCGCGCCGATCAGGCGGCCGGGTCGCGAGAGCGCATGACGAATGTCGCCGTAGTGGACACCTGCCTCGGTGTCGAATGGCAGAATGTCGAGGTCGAGGCAGAAGGCGTCGAGTTCCCGGGAGTTTCGTTCGGCCCGCGTCGAATGTGCGACACCGAAACACAGCTCCGCGTAGGTGATCGAGGATATGCAGATATCCCCTGCGTTCGCCTCGAACTTTTCTTTCAGGGCCGCATCGCGTTCATTGATGAGATAGATGCACAGGTCCGTATCCAGCATGAACATCAGGGCATCTCGTCGCGCTCATCGAGGTTTGGCTGGTCGCGGGGCGGGAGGCAGCCGCGGGACCTGGAGTCGAAATAGGCGCCCCAGTCCTTGCCCCGTGGCCTTAATGTCAGTTGATCGCCTTCCTTGATGACCTCGACCTCTGACGTATTGAACCGGCACGCCGCCGGCAGCCGCACCGCCTGGCTGCGTCCGCTCCAGAATACTTTGGCGACACCTCTGTAGTCGGGCGCCTTGCTCATGTCGCGCTCCTCGGGATAGATCGGGCCATAGTATCCATCGAGCGCCGCGAAGAGGCGATATCTCACATAACCAATCTGGATTCCGAGCGAAACTGTCGTAAGCCAAAGGGGCCGCCTGAACGAAAGGTGTTCACGTGGCACTTGACATCATTCCATCGATGGAATATGAACGAAGTGGATTGGCCAGTCGAATATACCGACGAGTTCGGCACATGGTGGGCGCAACTATAGGAACGCCAGCAAGACGACTTGACGGCAATAGTGGAATTGCTGATGGAACACGGCCCGACGTTGCCGTTTCCATATTCGTCCGACATTGCGGGTTCCCGACATGGCCGGATGCGTGAACTTCGGATTCAGAGCGGCGGTAAGCCCATTCGCGTTTTCTACGCATTCGATCCGAGGCAGCATGCGATCTTGCTGGTCGGCGGAGACAAGACGGGCGATGCCCGGTTCTACAGGCGCTTTGTGCCGTTGGCGGACAGGCTTTACGACGATCATTTGGAAGAACTGAGGCAAGAGGGACTGATCGAATGAGCGGACACCGGCCATTCAATGACCTGACGAAGGATTTCTCGCCTGTGCGCCGCGAGCGCATTGACAACAGAAAGGCGGAACTTCGCGCAGCCATGGCCCTGCACGAACTCCGACGCGCGCAGGAGATGACGCAACAGGCATTGGGCAGGGCACTGAACGTCAACCAGCCCGCCGTTGCCAAGCTCGAGCGCCGCGCGGATATGTATGTGTCGAACCTGCGCTCCTACATCCAGGCACTGGGCGGGAAGCTGACCATCGTTGCCCGGTTCCCGCAGGGTGATGTGGAAATCACAAACTTCTCCGACGCCCACGAGTGAACGCCCGAGTAGCCTTCGAAGGCGGTCTCGAGGCCATAGGCGCCCCGCTCGATGGGAGAAGTGGACCCCAACCTTCGAACAACTCGGCAGCAGAAATAAGGTGTAGTCGGTTACTTAGTGATTGATGCTGCCGTTGTTTCTGGTGACCGGTTTTTGCCGCTGACGCCTCATAATTAACCCTCGCCCGAGGCGGTCGCGCCGGCAGCAGGGCGTCTTCGCAACGGCGTGTTGTGTTTCCGGGTGAGGTTCTGCCTCATTCGGTTGACTTGGCCAGCCAGTTCTCGGTCACGAGGTCCGGGACCCTGCCGAATTCCCTCTCGTTGTTCGTCACGAGGGTTGCGCCGACGCTCCGGGCGTGGCCGGCAATCAACAGGTCGTTCGCGCCAATCAGGCGGCCGGGTCGCGAGAGCGCATGACGAATGTCGCCGTAGTGGACACCTGCCTCGGTGTCGAATGGCAGAATGTCGAGGTCGAGGCAGAAGGCGTCGAGTTCCCGGGAGTTTCGTTCGGCCCGCGTCGAATGTGCGACACCGAAACACAGCTCCGCGTAGGTGATCGAGGATATGCAGATATCCCCTGCGTTCGCCTCGAACTTTTCTTTCAGGGCCGCATCGCGTTCATTGATGAGATAGATGCACAGGTCCGTATCCAGCATGAACATCAGGGCATCTCGTCGCGCTCATCGAGGTTTGGCTGGTCGCGGGGCGGGAGGCAGCCGCGGGACCTGGAGTCGAAATAGGCGCCCCAGTCCTTGCCCCGTGGCCTTAATGTCAGTTGATCGCCTTCCTTGATGACCTCGACCTCTGACGTATTGAACCGGCACGCCGCCGGCAGCCGCACCGCCTGGCTGCGTCCGCTCCAGAATACTTTGGCGACACCTCTGTAGTCGGGCGCCTTGCTCATGTCGCGCTCCTCGGGATGGATCGGGCCATAGTATCCAGCGGTTGCGATATATCAAGATATATATCAACAGCCTTGAGCCGGGGAGCGCGAGGGGGGCAACCCCTCGCAAGAAATCGAGTCGATTGGATGCGGATCGTATTTCGGCAGATACCAGATCGGCGACGACCAGGCGCGTTCCGGCATGGTTCTGGTAATGCCCTCCCTGGGTTCCACTCCCGCGCGCAGGTCATCCCAGGTCATGGGTGGCAGCGGCTGGTCTGGCTTTGGTTTGTCGGGTTCGCGCATCGTCGTGGCGCTCGGCCATGAACGCGGCCTTCGCCACCGTGGACGGGTTCGTCGGAGCAACGTTCGAGACGGGCTGATCGTTCGCGTGACACGGCACCCCCGAGGCGTCAGTCACTCCACACCTTTTCCCAGGCGTCGAATTCCGATGGCGTGATCCGGTAGCGGGCGAAGTTACCTGCGTGCAGGCCCAACAATTCCCACTCGGCGATCTGGCGAAACCGGTCTCGTTCGGGGTCGTCGATTTGCCTGGCCGCCCAATCCCGAACGTGGGAGCCGGCCTGACGCTTGTCCATGCATTGGCGAACGATCATGCCGACCAACTCGCGCAACGCGGCCCGGTGCCGCATCCGAAATGGATCGGGCTCGCCGAGCGATTGGCGGACGGCACCGTAGAGCGCCGCGGAACGTTGGTATGCCCACAGAAAGACATCCCGGAGCAGTTCCGTACGCTTGAGTTCGTATACGCCCAGGATGGCTTCGGTGTAGAGGGCACTGGGCACATCGTCGAAGGACAAGGGCGCCAGGTTCGCCCGGATCAGCGGAATGTTCGCCGCGAGTCGCGACACACGCTTGTTGACATCGTCGAACGGCTGCAGATAGGGCAACTGGGCCATCGCGAAGAGAGCCTGCTCGAACGGGTCTTCGATACGTCCCGCGGTGGCGAGAACGCGGTCGAATCGTTCCTCGATGAGTTGCGGTATCTCCAGGGGGTGGAACACCGACCCGCCAATGCCCACGCGCCCCCGGCGCAGGCGCCCCGGCGCCTGCGGATTGTCGAGCAGACCGTCCGCCAGCGCCGCGTGAAGGTTGAGCAGCGTGTAACGATTGAAGCCGATCTCCCCTGCGGACTCCACGAGAAATTCGATGGCATCCTTGTGGTTGAGGATCATCTGCGCTTCCCGGCGGTCTTTACCGTCCCCCTCTTCCCCGGCCTCGATCAGGCGATGCGTCTCGAGCAGCGAATAGGTGTTGCCCTCGAGACGGCTCGAGTTCCAGGACAGGGGGATCAGGAGCCTGCTCAGCAAGTTCCTGGCATAGGTGCCGGCCGGCTGATCGACCCACTCGAGCGTGCCGACCTCGCGCAGCCGAGCGCGCTCTTCCCGCGAGAGATAGAAGGACTCGTTGGGCCGGTAGGAATCGAGGAAGGCGACGTCGTAGCCCACCGGGCTGCGGGCCTGCACCGGCCGGCGGACGTATTCGCGAATCCCCGCCCCCGCGTCCGACAGCGGCGGCAGCACAATGCCAGTCGCGGCGCCCGCCGAGAATTCGAAAGACGCCGGCGAAACCGACGCGGCAATGGCGCCCGGCGCCCGATACTGTGCCCAGCGGCCCGACCCCGCCATGACCAGGCGCCCGTCGTCAACCAGGGCCTTGAGTCGATATTGCAGCGTCCGGCGCGGCAGGTCGGCCGGCAGAGAGTCCGCTACCTCCCCCGCGGTCACCCCATCCGGATGCCGTCGAGCCGCCTCCATAATCGCCTGCAGGCTCTCTTCGGGAATTCGCCGTGCCAACGTGATGCCCCGTAAATTGCGTTTATCTTGATATACGCAAGTTTAGCGCCATATACGCAATAAATGTACCGTATGCGCAAGTATAGTTGCGCGTAGTGCACACTTTGACGATCACCACAGCCGGGAGGACGTTAGAATCGCGCGCTGGCGAATCGATGGGACGCAATTTCGATGAAAGTGGGATTCTTCGGGTTCAACAACGGGCCGCTCGCAGACCCGGATGCGATGGAGCGTGCGCTGCGGGCCATGGAGGACGCCGGCTTCGAATCGGCCTGGACCGGCGAGCATGTGGTGCTGATCGATCCCCAGGAACCGCCGTCGCCCGTGCCTCCCGAATTCCCGATGCTCGACACGGTGGCGGCCCTGAGCTTTGCGGCGGCGGTGACGGAGCGATTGCGCATTGCCTCCGGCATCATCCTGCTCGCCCAGCGCAACCCGGTGGTGCTGGCCAAGGAGCTGGCCGGCATCGATCGCCTGTCGAAGGGACGCCTCATCTTCGGGGTGGGTGTGGGCTACGTGGAGCGGGAGTTCGACGTGGTCGGCGTGCCCTACGCGGAGCGGGGCGCCCGGGTGAGCGAGCACATCGAAGCCATCCGCACGCTCTGGACCCAGGATCGACCCGCATTCGACGGACGTTTCACCCGCATCGCAGGCGTTCAGCAGAAGCCGATGCCGGTGCAGCGGCCCCATCCGCCCATCGTCATCGGCGGCATGTCGCGGCCCGCCTACCGGCGAGCGGTACGCCAGGGCAACGGCTGGTACGGCTTCGCGCAGACCGTGGAGGCCGCCGCCGCGTCCATCGCAGGATTAAAGCAGGCCGCCGCGGCCGTGGAACGGCCGGAGGAGCTCGGCGAACTCGAGATCACGGTCACTCCGCCCGGGCCGGTGGATCGCGATATCCTGAAACGGTACGAAGACCTGGGCGTATCGCGCCTCGCGCTTTTGCCCCCACGCCTCGATTCGAGCGGTAGCGCAGGCGATGGCGCGGTGCGGTTCGTGGAGGAAACCGCTCGCCGGCTGGGGCTCGGGCGTGGCGTGCGCTGATCTTCTCGAAGGACAAGACCAAGTGGCTGAACATCGTCCGGGACCCTGCCGAATTCCCTCTCGTTGTTCGTCACGAGGGTTGCTCCCCCTACGCGCATCAGGCTACCCGCCCCACAAACAACTCACCGGCAGCGCGTACCGGCGCTCGCCGAACCTGAGCCTTTCCGGGCCCAGGTAGAAAATGATCGATGTCACGGTTCGGGTCGTGCCCGGCCCCTTGTCGCTGAACCAGTCGATGTGCTGGAAATCCCGGCCGCTAACGGACGTGGACGCCTTGACTTCGATGGCAACGAGATCATTGCCGCTCTCGGCAAGAATGTCGATTTCACGCCCTCGGGCATCGCGCCAGTGGTAAAAGCGAATGCCAGCGCTTTGGTACGGGGCGAACCGCAGTAGTTCGGCGTATACAAAGCTCTCCAGCAGTCCGCCGAGCGCGGTGGGGTTGGCATCGGCATCGAACGACCGCGGCGACAGGTTACGCAACGCCGCGGCGATTCCCGTATCCGCGAAGTGATATTTTGTATTCTTGATCTCTCGCCCCGCTTCGCCGGATTTCCATGCGCCGAGCTTGCGGATCACGAACAGGCGCATCAGCACATCGAGGTAGTGCACGACCGTGGGGCGCTGCAGACTGACGACGTCGCATAGTTCGGCGATGTTGAGTTCCATGCTCGTTCGCACGGCGAGTTGATCGATCAGGCGCCGCAGTGCATCCGGCTTGCGCACCGGCGCAATGTCGGCCACATCGCGCTCGACGATGGAATGGACGTAGTCGCGACAGGTTTTCTGACGTGGCCTGAGTTCGAGCCGGCGCAGGTTCGGAAATCCGCCCTTGAGAATGAGCCCGATGTAGTCGGCTCTCGTCAGCGGTTCCGCGGACGGCAGATCCGCCCACGCCAGCGCCGGCGAGAGGGCCCAGTCGAGAAGTGTTGACGGACCCCGCGACATCGTCTCGGCGACGGTCATGGGCCACAGCGTCAACGTAAGCATACGGCCCGCCAGCGAATCCGCTACGTGCTGGGTTCGGAACATGTTCGATGAACCGGTGAGCACAAACTGTCCCGGACGGTTGCCGGTGTCCACGATACGCTTGATCGCCAGCGGCAGCTTTCGGGCTCGTTGCGCTTCGTCGATGATCAGCGGAGCGGCGTCCGGGTCCTCGGTAAGCCGCTGCAACTGGCCCCACGGATCGTCTTCGATGGCTTCGAGGATGGTGTCGTCGTCCAGCGTGATGAAGTGTCCGGTCTGCAGGATGTCCCTTACGAGCGTGGTCTTGCCCGCCTGGCGGGGGCCCACGATGTTGACCACGCGGGACCAGGTCAGCGCGTCCTGAAGTTCGGCGCTAAGGTGGCGTGGCAGGATGTGTTGAAGTTCAGGCATGTGCGGCACTCGCGAACCGGATAAATCGTCAGTAGCGATCAGGGCAAATGGTCCGTAGAGTTCCGGTGAAAGTTACATTAGATACGTGGTGAAAATGATAGTACAAAACTGGGGAAATTTATAATACAAGACTGGTTAAAGTGTCAATAGACGACCGGTAAAACTCCCATTGGCAGGCTGCTGAAAGTGTGAGCGCAGAAGATATAGACGCCCCCACTTGACTCGAGGGCTCCCATCGAGGATGGCTACCTCAAGTGAATCACCCCGAGTTTGACGGAGGCTCCCACGCTTAATGGGACGAAGCCACCAACACGACGAAGCGATACTCACCTGAGTTCAGACGAACTGCTTTTGGCCGGTAAGGGCGGGACAGCAGAAAAACGGATCGGAAGTTTGACTCGACCCGATCTGTTTTGGAGAAGCCGGTTTGTGCGGTTTAGTCAGTTGTGTGAATCGGCGCGGGGATTGGACGCCGATCGGCTCGTTAACTCATTGATTTTAAAAATAGGGGTGGGGACGAATTTCTACGCCGATTCACAACAACGATTGGCAGGGCGTAGCTCAGGTGCTACGAGTGTGATTCTTCGTACGACCGGAATCAGGGGTGTCCTACTGCGATTCAGGCTTAAGTATGCTCAATCGAATTGACCCAATGGGGTATATAATGATGGATGCAGACGGTTGCCGAAACTTCGACGTTTACCCGCCAGGCCAATAAGCTTTTTGACGAGACGGAACGGCAGTAGTTGATCGAATTGCTCGCAAAGAGCCCGCGGGCGGGCATTGTAATTCCAGGAACCGAAGGCGTGCGAAAATTGCGCTTCGGAGCTTGCGGGCGCGGCCAGCGAGGTGGTGCACGGGTGATTTACTGCTACGTGGGCGAGCACATGCCGGTCTATGCTCTGCTCGCCTACGCTAAAGCGGCAAGGGCAGACATGACCCTGAAAGAACGGCGAGCCGTTGCCAACCTTGCAACTGCGCTGAAAGCCACACACGAGGAGTTGGAGTGAGCACGTTCGGTCAGGAGCTGATTGAGTCCCTCACCGAAGCCCTGGCCCATGCGAGAGGCGAAGGCCCTGCAAAGGTTCATGTTGTTCTGACTCCACGCGAAGTGCGCAAACAGATCAACTTGACCCAGGCGCAGATGGCGCCATTGATGGGCATGAGCCTGTCCGGTTACCGGAAATGGGAGCAGGGAAGGCGGCGGGTGAGCGGTCCGGCTGCTACGCTTTTGCAAGTCATTGCCAGGGAACCCGAAGCCGTCAAGCGCGCACTGCAGCCGCCCGAGTAGCCTGCGAAGGCGGGGTCGAATTTCAACGCCGATTCACAGTCATGCGGGCGAATACCAGGTGCCGCGCCCGGCTCCGTGCCGGTTGAGATGTCCCGCTTCGACCAGGGTGCGGAAGTGCCCCTTGAGGGTATTGCGGCTGGCCCCGGTGACCAGAACCGCGTCGGCAACGCTCACGCGGCCTCTGTCACGGGCGATTTCCAGTATTCGAGCCGAGAGTTCCGGGAGGTTGCCGAACAGGAGCCGCTCGCGGTCGATTCGCTCCAGGAGCCTGTCTTTCTGTCGTTTCAGTGCGGTGAGGAAGTAGCGGAGCCAGGGTTGCCAATCGGGTGTGCCGGTTCCGAGGGAGCCTTGTGTCCTGCGCAGTGCGAGGTAGTAAGCGTCCCGGGTCTGCTCGATGACGCTCTCCAGGGAACTGTAAGGCACGTACTCGTAACCCGCCCGCAGCAACAGCAGGGTAGTGAGGATGCGGGACAAACGCCCGTTGCCGTCCTGGAACGGGTGTATCGCGAGGAAGACTGCGACAAAAACACCGACGGCCAGGAGGGGATGGAGCGCTCCCTGGTCGAGGCTGGTGCGCGCCCATCCGATCAGATCCGCCATCCGGCGTGGTGTTTCGAAGGGTGTGGCGGTCTGGAATACCACACCGAGGCTGCGCCCGTCGGAGTCGAACGATTCGAGGTGGTTGGGCTGCGTCTTGTACTCGCCGCGGTGACGGACATCCTTGTCGGTATGTCTCAGGAGTTCGAGATGAAGCTGCCGGACGTGGTTCTCGCTGAGGTCGATGGCCTGCCAGTTGGCAAACACGGTCTCCATTGCGTCCGCGTAGCCCGCGACCTCCTGTTCGTCCCGGGATGCGAAGGAACGGACCTCGATGTTCGCGAGCAAACTCTCGACCTCCCGGTCCGTCAGCCTGGCGCCCTCGATCCGGGTGGAAGAACCGATGCTCTCGATGGCCGCTACGCGCCGGAGCCGGGACAGGCGGTCGGGCGCGACACGGCTGATCGCTTGCCAGGCTCCCTTGAACTCGTCGATCTCGGCAACGAGCCGGAGCAGTTCGTTTGTAACGGCGGGCGTTGATGCGAGGAGCCGTCCATCCGTTGGATCATCCATTTCCATCCGATAAGCATGCCCAGATGGCATCCGCTTGTCCATCCGTTTCCATCCGATTAATGCGGGGTGGGTTTGCGTTGGCAGGTGCCCGCGCGGACGGGCGCAGGCGGAGCTTTTGATGGTTGCGGAGGGCTTGAACGTTGCGAGCGCCGGATTTCCAGGGTTGAACGAGAGCCACTATTGAGCCCCGCCGAATGTTGAATCCGATCGTTCTCTGATGTGAAGTGGGCTTCGGTTTGGAAGCAGTTTAGTGCGTTATCCAATTGATCTGGAATTGAGGACCATGGTCAATGTTTGCCGCCAATTCACAAGCTGGCTGGCCAGCGGAGAACCGACGCGACACGCGTGTTGCCGTGGATTCGGGTGCCGCAACGGTCCGCGAGACAAGGCCGCGCCGCGGCAAGTACGCGATGGGGTCGAATCCGCTCGTGATTGTTTCATTGTCAATGCCCCCTACGGCGTCAGGCCGCTTTCGCGAATTCCAGAGCCAGATTGAGTCCGCGCACCTTGCGGGTCTTGCCGGCGCCGTACCACGCTGTCACGAGCCGGGTCTCCTGACTGCGCCCAATCTCGTGGTCGGTGAGGTAGGTCACTGCGTTGAACGCATTCCACCAAGTGCCCGGTGCGTGTTCATGACCGGGCTGTTGCTCAACGATTTCCATGGCCAGCGCCGCGTTGCGCGTCTTCGGGGTCTCACCTGGTAGCTGGTTGCGAGGCGGAACGATCGGCTTGAAGACCTCCCGGAAGTAGTTTTCCAGGCCCAAGACGTTGTAGCGCGTGCTGGCCAGAAAATTGGCTTGCTCCCGGTACCCCTCCAGGCGGTACATCATTTGACGAACGAGTTGCTGCGCGTCTTCAGGACAAAATTCATTGCGATGCGCGAAACCCACGCGGTACTCATTGTTCCGCTGCCCTAGTGCCATCGTCAGCGTGTTGTGGCAGACCACGCGAATGGGGGTGAACCGGATGTCGACCGACTGACCGTACACATGAGGGTTGGTGAACAGGAGATAACTCTCCGTCACGTCTTCCCGGGCTCGCTCCAGCCGGAAAGCGGCATTGGCCTTGGCCAACGCGAACACCATTCGCCCGTTTGACAGCGAACCGGCTGTTTCCATCTTGAGATCGCCAGCCCTGACGAATGCATCGAAAAACTCGAACGCGTCGCTGTTCTGCACCGGCTTCCACGCTGCCTTGACTGTGTCCAGGCAACGTCCGTCCGAACTGCGAACGAGGGCGAAACTGCCGGACGGCTCCCAGCGGACTTCTCCGTCCATGGTCTTGCCCACCGGGTAGTGCAGCGGAACTTTCTCGACTTTCCAGTCCAGGCCGGCTGAGATCTGCATCTCCCTAGGTGTCAGGTCAGGCGATACCGGCTCGCCCAGACCGTGCCACGGGGTTTGGCCAGCATACGCAATGGTTTCGACTTGGTGACTCATAGTGGTGTCTCAAATATAAATTAAAAGTGACTTTTAATTATACAGCTACAGTTTCATCGAGCAAGATAACGACGGGTCTATTGATGGCAAAGAACCCTAACTCTTGTGAATCGGCGCGGGGATTGGACGCCGATCGGCTCGTTAACTCATTGATCTTAAAGGTAGGGGTGGGGTCGAATTTCTACGCCGATTCGCAATCAGGCCGGCACTGGCGATCGGATTGCGCAGCACGGGTTCGTCCAGGGCGCTTTCCCCACCCGAAGGCGACTTGGGAAATCTCCATTGCGCAACGGTGTGGCTTTTCCGTTGATTAACCTAACGGTTCGAGGCAGGACGCGAGCGTGCGCGCCTCGCCGGATGAAATTTCCCGCAGCGGCGCACGCACGCTGCCGCCATCGTATCCGCGTTGGCGACAGGCGGCCTTGACTCTGGCGACGTAGTTGCCGCGCCAGATATAGAGCAACGACGGGATCATGCGTGACCAAAGCGCCATGGCGCCGGCGATATCACCGCTTGCGACCTGTTCGAATAGCTGCACGCTTTCGCGCGGCATATAGTTGGCGCCGCCCCAGATACAACCCGGCGCACCAGCGATAAAGGCGAACACGGTCGTGGTGTCGCAACCGTTCAGAACCTTGCAGCCCGTGGCCAGGTATTCCTGGTGGGTGGTGAGATCGCCGGCGCTATCCTTGATGTAGTTGAAGTGCTCGAGCCGATTCAGGCGTTTGAACAGGTCGACTGAAATACCGATGCCGGTAGATTGCGGGATGTTATAACCGATGATGTCGGTTTCAATCGCCGCATCGACAGCCTCGTAAAACGCAAACAGCCCGTCATCGTCTTCAGGGCCTTCGATGTAAGGCGGCAAAACCATCAGCGCATCGGCGCCCAGTCCCTGTGCATGCCTGGAGCGTTCCACCACTTCGTCCTGCACCAGGGCCGAGGACTGGCAAATGAGTTTGCAGCGTCCATCGATACGCTTCGCGCCGAGTTCGTATAGCCGATTGCATTCCTGCCTTGTGAGGTAGGGGTGCTGGCCGGTGCCGGCGCCAAGCACCAGCCCGTGTACGCCAGCGTCGATATAGACGTCGATCAATTCTTCCCAGCGCGCATAATCGACGCTGCCATCGCTTCGCATCGGGGTCTGCATTGCGAGGTTGATTCCCGTGAGTTCGCTCATGGTTCCGTTCCGTTTGGAGGGTCAGGCCGATTTTGCAATCATCGTGAAACGCAAACGCGGTTGTCTTTCGGCAATTGCGTTTCGCGTGCGATGTTTTACCGCAGCCTACATCCGGCCCTCTGGTCTCAACTGGCAAGGCAATAGCAATTCCGATAGCATGCCATTTGGAATACCAAAGGTCGGGCACATGACAACACACTCGTTTGCCCGCCGTCAACTCATGCGGCGCTGCCGACGCTACACCACTTTGACAGGGGGGCGAAATGAATCCTGGATCGAGCCTGCTGGCTCTGTTGCTTGTCACGAGTTCCGCTGCCGCTGTCGAACCTGTCGGTTACGACGGCTTTCTATCGGCTTTGGAGTGGCGGTTCGTGGGGCCCTACCGTGGCGGACGTGTCCTCGCGGTGGCGGGAGCCGTCGACGACCCACTCGAATTTTATTTTGGTGCGGCCCACGGTGGAGTCTGGAAGACAACCGATGCCGGACTGAATTGGCGAAACGTGTCGGACGGGTTCTTCGAATTCCCCGCGGTTGGCGCTCTGGATGTGTCGCTTTCGGATCCCGATGTGATCTTTGCCGGAACGGGTGAAGGCGTTCCACGACAATTCATTTCGCCCGGAAACGGGGTTTACAAGTCCGCCGATGCAGGAGACACCTGGACCCACGTCGGCCTTGAAGATACCCGGCACATCGCGCGGCTGCGCATTCATCCAGACAATCCTGATATCGTGTACGTGGCGGCCATGGGCGACATGTTCGGCCCGAATCACGAGCGCGGCATCTACCGGACTACGGATGGAGGCGCGTCGTGGAACCGCGTCCTGTACAAGGGCGAGACAACGGGCGGCGTGGATGTGTCGATCGATACCGCGAACCCTGGAGTAATCCTTGCGTCCATGAACCACCATGTGTCGTACCCGTGGGACGAGGAAAGCGGCGGCCCGACAAGCGGTCTTTTCAGGAGTACGGATGGCGGGGACACCTGGATTGATATCACACGAAATCCCGGCATGCCAAAAGGCCTGGTCGGCAAGATCGGTGTGGCGATCTCACCGGCGCGATCGAGCCGGGTCTATGCGTTCATCGAGGCTGACGCGGGCGAAGGCGGCATCTACCGTTCCGACGATGGCGGCGCCACCTGGCAGCGGACGTACACAGATCCCGCCAAGTTGGAAATCCCCAATTCCTACAACCACATTACAGCAGACACTCGGGATCCCGACATTGTCTATATTCAGCCTATCACCGGTTTGCACAAGTCGACGGATGCCGGCCGAACCTTCGCACCCGTACCGATGGAGAACTGGGATCCGCATGCGCTGTGGATCGATCCAAACGACACTCGCCGAATGATCGAAGGCGGAGACGGTGGGGCCTCGGTAAGTTTGAACGGGGGTGAGTCCTGGTCGAGCTTGAGAAATCAGCCGACCGCGGATCTGCTGAGCCTGGCGGTGGACGATCGGGAACCCTACTGGGTTTACGCCGCACAGAACGACAACAGCCACATCGCAATTCCAAGCCGAACCGACGATTCGTCCATTGCATGGCCCCACTACGTGCCCCTTCCGGTGGGCGAGGGCGGGCATACAGCGGTCACTCCCGACGGCAGCGTGGTCTATGCGAACGACAGGTCGAGAACGGTGCGCATCGACCGGGTGTCCGGGCAGGCTCCCCAGATCAGCGTCTGGCCCGAGTGGGTATTTGGAACGCCGGTCAAAGACATCCGGTACCGCTTCTACTACTCGTTCCCGATACTGCTGTCAGTGCACGAACCCGCAGCGCTCTATACGGCCGCCCAATACGTTTTCAGGTCCACCGACGAAGGCCAATCCTGGGAGCGGATCAGTCCGGACCTGACGCGAAATCGACGGGAGGCGATGGGCGAGACTTCCGGTGGGCCGATCAGCTCCAATGCGTCCTCGCTGTTTCACACCAGCGTCATCCGCACCATTGCCGAGTCTCCCCTCATCCCGGGCGAGCTGTGGGTCGGTACCGACGACAGTAGCGTGCAGGTCTCCAGAGACGGCGGCCGGAGCTGGTTGAACGTGTCTCCGCCGGATCTTCCCGAGTGGACCACCGTCACATCCATCGACGTGTCCGCGCACCGCCCCGGCACGGTCTATGTCGCCGGCGAACGCCACAGGGTCAGTGACCGCACACCGTATCTTTACAAGACCAAGGACTACGGAAAAACCTGGCAGCGCATCACCGGTGGCATTCGCGAGAACGACTTTTCATGGGTCGTCCGCGAGGACCCGGTACGGCCGGGCCTCCTTTATGCCGGAACGGAAACCGGCGCGTACATCTCCTTCGACGATGGTGCAGCCTGGCAATCCCTGCAGGGGAACCTGCCGCCGGCGATGGTGATGCACATGCGCGTCAAGGACGATGACCTGGTCGTCGCAACCCATGGGCGGGGAATCTGGATCCTGGACAATATCTCGTCCCTGCGCGCCGTCACCCCCGAACTCGCGGCGGCCCCCCTACATCTGTTCGAAGTCGTCCCCGCGGTTCGTCGACTCATGGGCGGGCGTGGCTGGACGAAGCTCCGTGGCGGGGCGAAAAATCCGCCGAGCGGCGTAATCGTGGAATACCACCTGGCCCGGACGGCCGACAGTCCGGCGACGATTGTGATTTCCGAGGCCAATGGCGAGATCATCAGGGAGTTTTCCGGCGGCTCGGGGGAGGCCGCCGCCCCGTCCGCACACCAGGGAATGAACCGCTTTGTCTGGGACATGCGATATCCGGCCACCCTGATGCCGCCGCCCAACGGGCCGCTCGATGGATTTATCAGCGTCGATTACTCGCCGCCCGCTGCGCCGCTCGCGCCGCCCGGGCAGTACCGGGTTCGCCTCAGGGTCGACGGCGAGGATTTTGAACGGCCTTTCGAAATTCTCAGAGATCCGAGAGTAAGCGCCAGCGACGACGATCTCAGGGCGCAGTTCGATTTGATGATCGAGATCCGGGATCGATTCACGGAAGTGGCCGACACCGTACTCAAGATCAGGGACGTCCGGGCCGCCATCGAAAAGCGTCGCGCCGAGGTGCCGGGCCACTCCGGGCTCAAAGCCGATGCGATCCTTGCGGAGTTGCGACAGATCGAGGGCATTCTGATGATATGGATGGGCTCCGATGCCCACCCGATGATGTGGAGCTCTCCCGGGCTCACTGAAAAGCTGAGTTCGCTCTCAGGCGCCGTCATCAGCGGCGATGCCAGGCCCACGGAATCGATGTACGCGGTATTCGCGGACATATCGGAACGATTCGAACGGCAACGAAACCGCTTGAGTCAGATCACCGGTCAGGAACTTGCGCCTTGACAATAATCTCATCATGACGAAACGAAAAATCAGGGTTCCGCACACGCTGGTCATACTTTTCTCGATGGTGGTCCTGGCCCAGATTCTCACCTATGTGATGCCGGCCGGGTCCTTCGATCGCATCGAGAACGAGGCTGGACGCATGCAGGTGGTGCCGGGCAGCTTCCACCTGACGCCGGACACCCCGCCGGTATCGCCCTTCGCGGCGCTAACGGCCATTCCCAAGGGCTTCAGCGGCGCACACGAGATCATTTTTTTCGTCTTCATCATCGGCGGCCTGTTTGCGGTTCTTCGTGCAACGGGATCGCTCGAGGCCGGGATGGCGGCATTGCTCCGGCGCTGGGGGAATCGGCCTTTCTGGCTGGTGGCCGGCGGCACGACCTTGTTTGCTTTTGGGTCCAGCACCGTCGGCTTTGGTGAAGAGTATTATCCCTTCGTACCGATTCTGGTGAGCTTGTGTATCGCCCTCGGCTACGACAGGCTGACGGCTATCGGCATTATCATGATCGGCTACGGCGCGGGCTACGGCGTCGCGTTCATCAACCCGTTTACCACCTTGATTGCGCAGGATATTGCCGGGCTGGAGCCGGCATCGGGCCTCTGGTATCGCCTGGTGCTGTTCTGCATCTTCGTGCCGATCGGCATTCATCACGTCTGGTCCTACGCAAAGAAAATCGAGCGGGATCCATCACGCAGTCTCGTGGCCGACGTGAGCGTGCCGGACGGGGCGGCGATTCCGGCTGCTCAGGACGGGTCGGCCCTGCGCAAACTGGCTCCCATGACGATCGTACAAAAGCAGATTATGGCCGCCCTGGGCGTTGCCATGGTGCTGCTCATCTACGGCATGACCGTGTGGAAATGGGGCCTTTTCGAGATGCAGGGATTGTTCGGCGGCCTGACGCTGCTCGTCGCCGTCATCGCCCGCATGAGTCCGGACCGTACGGCGGTGGAGTTCAGCAAGGGCGCGGGCAGCCTTACGAGCGTGGCCCTCTTGATCGGCGTGGCACGGGCCATCCAGGTGGTTCTCGATGAGGGCGGTGTCGTGGATACCATGGTCTACGGCATCAGCGTTCCCATCCAGGAACTGCCGGGCGCCGTTTCCGCGGTCGGAATGTTTTTTGTGCAATCCCTTGCCAACTTCTTCATTCCGTCGGGTAGTGGCCAAGCCTATGTCACCATGCCGATCATGGCGCCACTCGCGGATATTGTAGGCGTGAGCCGGCAGGTAGCCGTACTGGCCTTCCAGTTCGGTGACGGGTTCAGCAATATCCTGATTCCAACGCAGTATGTGCTTGTCGGCATTCTGGCGATGGCCGGCGTTCCGTACGATCGCTGGTTGCGATTCATTTTGCCCTTCATGGTCAAGATGGTGATCGCCGGTTCGATTGCGCTGATCGTGGCGGTATTGATCGGATACGACTGATCGGCCGAAACCGAACGTGGACGGCTGTTCAGTCGATCGGGTAGCGCTCGAGTAGCGGCCCAAGCGCTTCCTTCAACGGCGCAAGGTGCGCTTCATAATGTCGCCATTGTTCCAGCCCCTCGGTGTACACGGGCTGCCGTACCTGCTCTGAACTCGGTGTGCGCACGGCACGTTCCGTCTCGTAAAAGCGCAGGCACCGTTCCTCGAACTCGAGCCCGCAATAGTCGAGCAGGCGCCGAATCTCGAACTCGGTATTGTTGACCATATCCTCGTATTGAACGCGATGCACCCGGCCGGGCAGCACCTCGTCCCAGTGATCCATGAGCTTGATATAGTCACGGTAGTAATAGCCGATGCCGGCAAGATCGTATGTAAACGTCTGCCCGCTGGCGAAGAGTTGTTTGAAGCCGGAGAAACACGCGCCCATCGGGTGACGTCGAGCGTCAATGATCCTGGCGTTCGGAAGGATCAAGTGAATCAGGCCGATGTGGCGAAAGTTGTTCGGCATTTTATCGATGAAATACGGTGTTTCAGTCCGCTGTACACGGGTCGTTTCGATATAACTCCGCCCAAGCTCCCTGAACTTTCCCGGAGGCAGATCGGCAAGAATCTCCGGGTATTTTCCTGCCGGGTTCTCACGCGAAGCGGCGCCGAGTTTCCTGGATATTGCGACAATATCGGGTAGTTCGGACGTTCCTTCGACCTGCGAATGGCTGGCCAGTATCTGTTCGACAAGTGTCGAACCGGATCGCGGCAGACCGACCACGAATATCGGATCCGCGGCTGTGCAGCCATGCTTCGCCCGCGCCGGAAAAAAGTCGGCGCCGAGGCTTTTGATCTGGCGTGCGGTGTCCATGATATTTATTTTTACGTTGTGCCGATGACGCCGGGCGCGGATCGAGTTGCCTTGCTCGTAATATCGAAAGGACCGGTCGAACTCTTCGCGGTCTTCAAATGCCTTGCCGAGCGCAAATGCAAGATGTCCCTGGTCGTCGGGATCGCCGGCGTCCGGCTGCAACCGTTCGCGCATTTTCGCGATGTCTTCGTCGGTAAATTCAAAAGTCTTGAGGTTTGCCAGGCTCCAGTAAACTTCGCCGGTGCTCGGGCTCAATTCGATTGCCTTGCGGTATGCCCTGACCGCATCGTCCACCCTGCCAACCGTCTTCAGGGTATGGCCGTAGAACATCTGCGCGCTACCGTGGCGAGGGTAGGCTTCGAACAGCGATTCGTAGATCTGCAATGCGGGGACATGATCGCCCTTGCGCGCAAGTACCGCTCCCTTGAGTATCAGGTAAGCCGGGTTCCTCGGTTCCGAGGTCAACAGTCTGTCGACTTCGGTCAGGGATCGTTCGAGCTCGTTTCGACGCATGAGAAGACCGGCGTATGCCTGACGTGCAAGATGAAAGTCAGGCGCCAGTTCGAGGCAGCGCGCGAGAAGATTCTGAGCATCCTCCAGGTGACCTGTCTTGATGCCGATTTCGGCCAACATGCGTATTGCATTCACGTCACCCGGGTCGTTTTTGAGGACACCTCGAACCAGGCGCTCAGCCTTCCCCACCTTGCCCGTACGCAGGTGACCGGCGGCCTCGACCAGTTCGGGATGCCGCGTGGACGCCTGCAGGTGCTTCTCGTACGCTTTGCGGCTTTCGTCTTCGTCACCGGCGGCGTTGAGTTGATCGCCGAGCGTACGCCAGGCGCCTGCGTGCCGCGGATTCCGACCAACGGCCTGGCGCAGGCAATCGATCGCCTCCTGTCCCCGCCCGGCAGCGCCCAGGCAGAGCCCCAGTTCATGCAACAGGTCCACTGAGTTCGCATTTTTCTCGGCCAGCGGTTCGAGAACGGCCAGGCCTTTTGTTGGCTGCCCCTGCAGGCGGTAGGCGGCGCCGAGAATTCTCTCGGCAGGTTCCATGTTCGGGTAGACCTTGAGGATTTCCCTGGCCTGCTGTTCAGCCAGATGCGGAACCTGCCGCAGCAGGCGGGCCGCGTGTTGCAGTGCGGTGCGCAGATTGCCGTTGGGTTCCGGGGCGGTTGAAACCATGGTCTTCACTTGCCGGTATTCACTCGATCCTCCCGCGGCCAACGCCCGTCAGGGGTCGATCGTGCCGCGCCCGCGTTGCAGTCGGAGTACCGGAATATCTTCGTAACTTATTGTTACTGAAAATAAATTCGCATTTCAAGCGGTTCGTGGCGGGACAGTGGTCTTGCTGAACGCAAATCGGTATGAATGGCCCGTAGTTCCTGCGATTCGCTTGACATCATACTCTGTGGGGATGCAGTATGGTATTCCAAATCGAATATCGGCACATTCGGTAGGGTTGAATCCTGTATGACTTGGTTTCCATGCCAATTACAGCGGGAGCTTTAGCTACCAGATCACGGGGAAATGCACGATGGCCAAATACAAATCGCAACCTGAGACCTATTCCCGAAGACGCTTTGCCATGACGCCCATGGCGGCCGCCGTGGTTGCGGCGATGAGTCCGGTCCTGCCGGCGCTGGCCCAGGAACCGGTACTGGAGGAAATCATCGTAACGGCGCAAAAACGAACCGAGAATCTCCAGGACGTACCGGTTTCCGTGCAGGTCCTGGGGAACCAGCAGATCGAAGACCTGAATCTCAATGGATTCGAAGACTTTGTTCTGTTCCTGCCGACGGTCTCGTTCATCCACGACCGCCCCGGCATATCGCAGGTGTACATGCGCGGAATAGCCAGCGGCGGGGATGGCAATCACTCCGCTTCGATGCCCAGTGTCGGGGTTTACCTCGACGAACAACCGATCACGACGATCAACCACCTGCTCGACATGCACATCTACGATGTCGCGCGCATCGAGTCTCTGGCAGGGCCGCAGGGAACGTTCTTCGGCGCCAGCAGCCAGGCCGGTACGCTGCGAATCATTACCAACAAACCCGAAATCGGCGAATTCGAAGCCGGCGTCGATCTGGGTGCGAATTCCGTGAAAAAAGGCGATATCGGCTATACGCTGGAGGGGTTCGTCAATGTACCGGTGTCTGAAAGAGCCGCTATCCGCCTGGTAGGATGGCACAAGGAAACGGCGGGATTCGTCGACAACGTTCCGGGCACCATAGTTTTTCCCGGGCCCGAGGGGTTTTCCAGCGACAACGCGGAGCTGGTTGAGAAAGATTTCAACACCACGAAGATCAGCGGCATGCGCGCGATGCTGAAGGTGGATCTCAACGACAACTGGACCGTGTCGCCCGGCCTCATTTACCAGAAGCAGGACTCCCAAGGCGTCTGGCAGCACGATCCGGAGGATCTCGGCGACCTGAAGATACAGCGGCACTGGCCCGATACCTATGAGGACGATTGGTACCAGGCCTCGTTGACCCTCGATGGCGAGATCGGCGACCTCAACCTGGTCTATGCGGGGACCTACCTGCACCGTAATGCCGAAAGGTCGGAAGATTACATCGGCTACGCGCAGTACTTGCAGAACTACTACTTCAGTGTTTACCAGAACAACTCGACTGGCTGCTACCATCATTCGTCGAATTCCGACTACACGACTTATGAATGCACCGACCCGAATCAGTTTATCTCCCGCGATGAGTATTTTAAGCGCACGAGTCACGAGCTTCGTCTGCAGTCATCGGCCGAAGGAAGATTACGCTGGACGGCAGGGCTGTTTTATCAGCGTCAGGAGCATGATTTCGACCTGCGCTGGAACGTGCCGGGGATGGATCCACTGGGTAGCACCTACTTCTGGCCCGTCAGCCCGCCATCGTTGGTGCCGAACGACCTGGTCATCTGGCAGACCGATCAAAACCGCGTCGACCGCGACAAGGCGTTGTTCGGTGAAGTGGAGTACGACGTTACGGACAGCCTGACCGTGGTTGGCGGTTACCGCCGCTTCTCGTTCAAGAACTCACTGGTCGGTTATAACGGTCATGCCAACCGTGGCTGCATAGTCGACGGCGAGATACAGGCCCCTTGCGCCGAAAAAGCCACGAACATCGACGATGTATCGAAGGGCAAGGGCAATACCTACAAGTTCAGCGTCAACTACCGCCTGGACGATGACAGGATGGTGTACTTCACCTATTCGGAGGGCTTCCGGGCCGGTGGAGTCAACCGGGCAAGGAGCGCGGGGCAGTTCCTGCCGAAATACGACCCGGACTTCGTGGACAACTACGAAGTCGGCTGGAAAACCATGTGGATGGACGGCCGCCTGCGCTTCAACGGGGCGGCCTACCTGATGGATTGGGACGATTTCCAGCTTTCCTACCACGACCTTGACGTCTCGATTCTTACGATTATTCAGAATGTCGGTAGTGCACGGACAACCGGCACCGAAATGGACCTGGTATTCGCCGCGACGGACAAATTGACGTTGACCTTTGCCGGCTCGTACAACAAGGCCAAGTTGCAGGAGTCGTTCTGGACGAGTCTTGAAGACGAAATGGCCGGGGAGACCCCAACCGCTGCGAAAGGCGCGCAGATGCCGTTTGTTCCCAAGTTACAGTTGACCGCGACCGGTCGCCTGAATGTCAGTTACGGTTCGCGCCCCGGGCACGTTCAGGCTGCTTTGACGCATACCGCCGATTCATGGAGCCGGCTCGACGACTCTGCCCGGCAGGTGCAGCAGGCGTATACGATCCTGAATCTTTCGACCGGGGTACAGGGTGACACCTGGTCGCTCGATCTGTTCGTGGACAACGTGACGGATGAGAGAGCGGTAATCACGCTCTACCATGAAGACTTTGCCGACCCTCTCGGCAATTTGTTCTGGGACACAATGGCCACCACAAACCGGCCACGCACGATCGGTTTGAGATACGGGTTCAGGTTCCAATAAGAAACAAAAACCGCGCCTTGAGCCCAGGCCGCGATGGGGGCGTGGGGGCATGGCGCCGGCTGGCCGGTGCTTCGATGACCTCGGGAGACCATTGATGATCGCCTGTGAGGACTATCGCGTCGCCGAACCGGATGCTCTCGAAACGCCGGCCATGCTGCTCTTTCTGGACGCGATGGATCACAACATCCGTGCTGCCTGCGACATGGTGGACGGCGGCCGGAACCTGATCGTACACGTGAAGACGCACAAGTCGGAGGCGGTCGCACGCAGACAGGTGGAGCTTGGGATTGAAGGCTTCAAGTGCGCCACGCTGAAGGAACTGGAAATGGTGCTGCAAGCCGGAGCACACACGGCAATTCTCTCCTACCCGCAATGTCAGGAGATAAAAGTCGAACGTCTCTGCGACCTCGTCCATTCTTACCCGGACACCTGGATCGCCGCCATCGTCAGCTCCCCGTTTCACCTTGAGGTGCTGGCCACCGTTGCGACACGCCGGGAACAGTCGTTGCGTGTAATGCTCGATCTGGACGCCGGCATGCACCGTACCGGGATTGGATTCGGGCCGGACGCTGCAAAACTGTATCGGGCAATCGATGCACAGCCATTCCTGCAACCATCCGGTTTTCACCTTTACGATGGGCACGATAACTTCAAGGATGTTGTGCAACGTCAGGCGCAGGCGCAAAAGCACATCGAGACACTTCAGGAGTTTCAGCGGCAGGTCGAATCGGAAAGTA
The DNA here is from genome assembly GCA_965220425.1 of Candidatus Azophilus sp. GTDB lineage: Bacteria > Pseudomonadota > Gammaproteobacteria > Pseudomonadales > Azotimanducaceae > Azophilus. Next base: position 5,232,158 of record OZ244830.1, read on the forward strand.
TACCGGTGCCGTGCGTGGTCGCCGGTGGCAGTTTTTCGTTTCCCTACTACGCACGCACGCAGGGCATGTACGGATCGCCGGGGACATTTATCTACTGGGACGCGGGCTATGGTCGTGATATGCCCGACATGCCGTTTCGTTGTGCCGCACTGGTCATGACGCAGGTCGTAGACCGGTATCCGGACGCCGGGACCGTTACTACCGACCTGGGATGCAAGGGAGTCAGTTCCGATCTTTTGCTCGAGGAAAGAGCTTATCTGCTTGGCCATGAGACGGCGGAACTCGTATCCCAGAGCGAAGAGCACGGGGTATTCCGAATGTCGGGAGAGCTGCCTCCCGTTGGAGACTATCTGCTGGCAGTGCCCGGCCACATCTGTCCCACGACCATCCGCTACCCGGGCATCCACGTTATCGATAGCACTGGAGGGGTGATCGACTACTATTTGCATGACGCGCGCGATCGCCTGTAATGGAATACGGTATTCGAAATGACACGACTACAGATGCTGGGCCGCAATGGCAACCGATAACGCAGAACCGCTGATTGACAGCGTCTATGAGCGTTTGCGCGATTTGATTATCTCAAACGTATTGCGCGGGGGCCAGAAACTGGTCGACAGGGATCTGGCGGAAAGGCTGGGGGTCAGCAGGACACCGGTGCGTGAAGCACTGGGTCGCTTGACGATGATGGGTCTGGTTGAGGCGCGCACTCGGCGTGGCTACTACGTCCGTCAGTATACCGCGGAACAGACGACCGACCTGTACGAGTTCCGAAAGATCCTCGAAGTCAATGCCGCCAGACTGGCCGCACAACACGCCAACCCGGCGCATTTGCGCGAATTTCACAGCCTGCTGCTTGAATCGGAGAAACTGACCGCTGACCCGGAGAACCGCGCCAAGACCGTTGCAATCGACTTGCAGATTCACGACCTGATTGCGCGGGCAAGCGGCAACGCTTCGCTGCACCAGGCGATTCAGAATCTGATGGACAAGGTAAGGTGCCTGATCTGGGTGGATTGGCTGGATGCTTCGATCGCCGACCCGGTCTCGATCGCCGCCGCTCATCGCGAGCACAAGGCGTTGCTGCTCAGTATCCTGGAAAAGGATGCGGAGCGCGCCGCCGGATTCATGGGTACGCATATCGACAATGCGCGGGAAGGACTGGTGTCGATGCTGCAGGCTCGCGACGATCTGCGCAACGCCGTTCTGGCGGGAACAGCGTCAAAAAAAACCAGATGAATCCAGGGGCATAACTTGGATTTCACGGACAAGCGCGTGCTGGTGACGGGCAGCAGCCGCGGCATCGGCTTCGATATTGCGAAATCCTTTCTCAAGGCCGGCGCGCGCGTCGCCATCAACGGTAGTACGGAGCAATCTGCCGGCGCTGCCATGGAAAGGTTGAACGACCGCAAACACACGATGGCGGCGCCGGGCAATATCGGAACCGTCGCCGGGTGCGAGTCGGTGGTAAAGACGGCGCGCGAGGCGTTCGGGGGCCTCGACGTTCTGGTGAACAACGCCGGTGTCGGCGCGGGCCGGCCGATTGAGGATTGTGACGAGGCGATGTGGGACGCGCACGCCGATGTAAATCTGAAAGGCCTGTTTTTCTGCTGCCGCGCGGCGATTCCCGAATTGCGCAAGTCCAATGGCAACATCGTCAACATCGCATCGGATGCCGGTTTGATCGGGGTACCGGGTATTACCGTTTACTGCGGGACGAAGGGCGGTGTCGTCAACATGTCGCGCGCCATGGCGCTGGAAATCGCACCGGACGTCCGGGTCAATTGTGTCTGCCCGGGTTACGTCGAAACCGACATGATCCGCAACAGCATCAATAGAAGGGCCGACCCTGCCGCGGCCCGGCAGAAGATGGTCGACTACGCGCCATTGAAGCGTATCGGGTCCCCGGAAGAGATCGCCTACGCCGTCCTCTACCTGGCGTCGTACGAGGCGCGTTTCATCACCGGCGCCGCGCTGGCGATTGACGGCGGCACGACAGCCGGCCGCTAGCCCGCATATCTCACCGAGGGCCGCGATGATCGCGCAGGATTTTCTGGTCCACATGCGAGAGGCAAGCCCCTCGCGCTCCCCGGCTGAGGGCTCCGTGCGCGTGCTCGCGAGCTTAAAGCATAGCCCCGCCTATGGTGGAGCGAGCATGTGCGCGCACGCGGGCAAAAGACCAGCGAGGGCGCGGCCAGCGCAGTCTGTGCCACGACAGAAAGCCGAACAGTGCAACAAATGTGAGCAAAATCAAATGGAATTCGTCATCTGGATAAGCGGCTTGGCGAAGTACGCGGGCTAGGAAAAGAAAGAGTGGATGGCCGGGAACGGTGGCTGCGTTCCAGGCTCGAGCGTCCCGGCCGCTTTCGATTCGTGCTCGGCGGTTCCTGGTTGGCGATCAGTCCCGGGCAATGGGTCTGCCCGAGTCCAGCGCCTTCCAGACTGCCTTTGCGATCTGAATATCCTGAACGGCGACTCCGGTGAGGTCCGCAATGGTGATTTCTTCGCCGGCTGACCGGCCCTGGATCTTGCCGGAAACGATGTCGCCCAACTCGACCAGATCGGCTGCGGCGACCTGTCCCCCTGCAACCGCGAAATGCGAATCGCCGTGTTCGACACATTGTGACCGTGAATCGACGGCACAAACGTTGGCGATTGCGAATAGCGCAGGGTCGAGTTCCTGTTTGCCGGGTGCGTCGCTGCCCATCGCGGTAACGTGAGTGCCCGGCCGGATCCAATCGCTGCTGATGAGGGCGGAGGTCGCCGCCGTGGTCGTGACAATCAGATTGCTGGACGCGCAGAGATCCTCCAGGCTGTCGGCCACCTGAACGTTGAAACCGGAATTCGACATTTCCTGCCGGTACTCGGCCGACTGTTCGCCGCGCCGTGCCCAGACCTTGACGCGCCTGCACTCGCGTGCATGGCGCAGGTACTGCAATTGCATGCGCGCCTGCATGCCCGCACCGACGATGCCGACACATTCGACGACGTCCGGCGCCAGGTAGCGGGCCGCGATGCAGCCGGCAATCGCGGTTCGAACATCGGTCAGGTAACCGGCATCGTTCAGAAGCGCCAACGGCTCGCCCGTTTCCGCCGACATGACGAACATCATGCCCAGGCCGGTGGGAAGGCCGCGCGCGGGATTCTCGAAAAAGCCGGTGGCGACCTTGATGACAAACACCGCATCGCCGCGAATATGGCCGTACTTGATATGGCAGTCGCCCGGCGGGTTCTCGAAGCCCAGATACCCGACCGGAGGAACCGTTGCCGCGCCGCTCGACAGCGCCACGAAGCCGGCTTCGACCGACTCGATAGCGGCGGGAATATCCAGCGCGGCCTTGATCTGCTCGAGGCTGGCGATTTCCATCATTGCTCCTGCAGGAAGTCCGAGATGCGCGCCAGTCCTTGTTCCAGGTGTTCCCGAAGCCCGCCGATGCCCACGCGGAAGAACCCGTCGAGGCCGTAAACATCGCCGGGCAGCAGCAGCACGCCCTTGTCGTTTCTCAGCGCGTCCACCAGTACGGTCGAATTCACCTCGAGCGAATAGCGAACGAACGCCATGCCCCCCGCCTGTGGGGGAACGAAACGGACGTGCCCGGAATTGCTGTCGACCCAATCGGAAAGCAGTGTCAGGTTTTCGCGCAATATGTGCTTGCTGCGGTCGAGTATCCGTCGCCTCGGTGCGGGTTTGAGGACACGTTCGGCGACGTATTCGCTCAGGGCGCAGGTGGTGATCGACGTATAGTCCTTGCGCTGCCATGCAGCATAGATATCCCGCGCGGGCCCGGCCAGCCAGCCGATGCGCAGGCCGGGCAACGCCATCGCCTTGGACAGGCCGTTGGTCACGATCGCCCTGTCGTAGGTGTCCAGGAAACTCGGCGGTTCGGGGCCGAAGAGTTCGGAGCCCTTGTAGATCTCGTCGGCGTGCAGATAGATGTCGTTTTCGGCGGCGACCGCGACGATGTCAGCCATGGCGCCCGGGTCCAGTACCATCCCGGTTGGGTTGTTCGGATGACAGATGGCGATGAGGCGGGTCTTCGGCGTCACCAGGCTTTTCAGTTCGCGGACATCGGGCTGCCAACGCAGTTCCTCCCTGTGCGTAACGGCTTTTGCAGTGACGCCGAGCGCACGCGCCCAACCCCAGATCTGCAGGTAGTTCGGGGTGAAAACGACAATCTCGTCACCCGGTTCCAGCAACGACATCACCATCAGGAAGTTGGCTTCCGCGGAACCGTTGGTGACGATGACATCGTCGGGCCCGCGATCCTCGTACAGGTTCGCAATCGTCTCGCGCAGGGATACCGCACCGTTCGTCCAGCCGTAGCCAAGCTCCAGCGACCGGAGTTCGGCCATCTCGGCTTCCGAGAGCAGGTCGTTGAGCGACATGGGATGAACGCCGCTGTCCGACAGGTTCAGTTCCACCGTGTTTTCATACAGAGACTGGATGCGCTCGAGCGCAAATTCTTCAATCTTCATGCCGTTGCCCGATGTTCTTCGTGCCTGGCCGGAGGGGGAGTAGGAAAGTACCGGTGAAAGGCGCCGCCTGCTCCGGCACTCTACCCTGACGCCACCAATGCAAAACTTTGCTCCAATCCGCCACGGCTTCCTGCCCGAACTCAGATCGCCTCACAGGATGCCCGCCGCTTCGAAAGCGCTCTTGAGCGGCGCGAGGTGCGCTTCGTAGTTTCGCCACCGCCCCACCGAACTTGCGTAAACCGGCTGCCGTATCTGCGCCAGGCTCGCGGTCAGGGACGGGGTTTCCTGTTTGTGAAAGTCCAGCACCCGCCGGTCCCACTCGAGGTCGAGGGATACGAACAGCTTTTGCGACATCCCTTTCGGGTCTTCGACCAGCGCTTCGTAGTCCAGGTGGATCAGCCTGCCCGGCAGCGTGGATTCCCAATGCGACATCAGCTTGTGATACGAGCCATAGTACTCGGCAATATCGCCAAGATCGTAGGAGAAAGGATAGGCCTGCTGAAACAGGGTTTTGAACATGGCGAAGCAGGCATCCATGGGATTGCGCCGCACATGGACGATCTTCGCCCGGGGCAGCGCGCGGGCGATCAGGCCGCAGTAGAGAAAATTGAGCGGCAGCTTGTCGACGAAGCGCGGGGCCTGGCCGGTGTACGGGCGGGTGCTTTCCACGTAATCGCGCCCGAGCCGGGCGAAATCGACCTGCGTCGACCGCCTGACTAGCTCGACGCCGGATGGCGTGGCGCTGGACGACGGGGATTTCGCCTGAGCCATCAGCGACACGGCGAAATTGTTCAGTTCGCCGGCCGCGAACACGGCATCGTTGGTCGCGACAAGGCGCTCCACCAGGGTCGTTCCGGTGCGCGGCAAGCCGACGATGAAGATGGGCGCATCGCTGTCATGGCCCGCAAAATCCGTACTGCCCCCGGCTGTGGGATAGTAACGGCGAATACCGTCCATGATCGCAACGTCTTTCCGGACATCGTATTCCATATGCGCCCGGCGCAGGCCCGCTCCTTCCCGCAACGCCTCGAACGACCGTGTGTAGTCACAAAGGTCCTCGTACTCTTTCCCGATCGCGTACTGCAGGATCATCCTGCCGCGCCACGGCAACTCGGTTGAGTTGAGCAACTGCTGCAATTCGCCGACGTGGTTGCGCCCCGCATCCTGACGCCGCAAACGCGAACGATGCAGGTAGGCCTCGTAATCGCGGGGGTTATGGCGAATCGCCAGGTCGAACTCTTTTTCCGCACCGTCCAGATCGCCGAACGACTGCTTCACGGTCGCCAGGTTGAAGCGGATGTGCGGGTCCTCGGGCCGCAGTGCCGCCGCGCGCTCGAAGGCGTGCAACGCCTGTTCCTGTTTGCCGGTCAGGCTGAAGAGCGTCCCGATACTGTCGATGACGGATGGATGTTCCGAGGGCAATCCGGCAGCGCGTTCAACGGCGGTCCCGGCGTCGGCTCGCCTCGCCAGCGCCAACAGACAGTAAGCACGCTGGACGTGATGGGCGGCATCGCGCGGGTCGAGACGGGCGGCGTGATCAGCGCTTTGCAGGGCTTTCCCCGCCTCCTTCATGGCAAGCAGCACATGGCTGGACAGGTTCCAGCCCGATGCATGGCGAGGAAACCTGTCGGTCAACTCGCGGCAAGCCGCGACCGCATCCGCTAAACGCCGCTCCCGCATGGCTTGCCTGGCAGCGTCATGCAAACGGGCGGCGGTTTGCATATCGGACCCGTCCAAATCCGCCGCGCCTGGCCGGCGCCGGGAGCCTGTTATCTGCCACCAGTCCGATAAGACACGCCGATGCCGAAAGTGCGCGGAGTCGAGATCAACGCGATCCGGCGCGGGCCCAGCGCGTCCAGGGGATCGCGTGACACCAGCCCCCTTTCGTCGGCTATGTTGTTGGCGTATGCCCGGACCGTCCAGTGGTCGCCGGCAAGCGCGACGCTGGCGTTCCAGATCCAGAAGCCGCCGACCTTGGCGGAATCGGAAACCGTCAGATTCGAAGTCGCGCCGCTTCTGTACGAGCCGTTTACACCATAGATCCAGTTCAGGTCACCACTGAAATTCTGCACGTATTCCAGGCCTGCATACAGTGAGTTCCTGGGCGTGCCGGGAAGCCGAAGACCCTCCCCCAGATCCGAAAACACCGTGCCGTCGTCGTTGAATTCCACCAGGCGGTCACCCAGCCGTTTCAACTTTGCGTCCACATGCGTATAGGCAAGGTCGACACTCAGTGCATCCGTCAGCGTCGCGTGCAGTTCCGCTTCAATCCCCCTGGACTTGGCATTGCCCGCATTCACGACACACAGCAGGGCGATACCGGTGCAAGTCGTGTTCACCTGGATGTTGTCCCAGTCGATATCGAAGTAGTTGACGTTGTAGCGAACCCGATCGTGGAGCGAGCCCTTGATGCCGATCTCCCGGTTCTCCGCGGAATCCGGCTCGAACAGGAGCACCGCCGGATTGATGTCTTCGCCGAATACCTGCTGCGGCAGGGCGTTGACGCCGCCGCGCCGGAAGCCTTCCGACCAGGTGGCATAGAGATTGGTCTCTTCGTTCAGCGCGAACGACGTATTGACCTTGAATACAACGTCTTTCTCCGAAGTGTCGATCGAACGTCGATCCGTGCCGCCGGGCACGAAAATCAGTCCGCCCGTCTGCGTTGAGGCGAATTTCTGGTCGATATAGCGGGCGCCGCCGGTGATCTGCCATTGTTCCGTGGCATGGATGGTCACTTCTCCGAAAAACGCCAGGTCTTCGAAGTTGCTGTCCTGGGCAATGTAGTAGTCCACGTCCTTGACGATGGCGACCGGCCCATTGAATTGCTCGACACCGTACAGGCTGCCGAAACCACAGGGCGCATCGCCGAACGTGCCGGTTTCGATGAAGCAGGAAGTCGAGTAGTCGTGATAGCCGAAAAACGTATCCGTCGTGCTGCTGTTGAAATCCTGATCCAGAAAAAAACCGCCGACGATCCAATCGAAACGCGAGGCCTCACCCGGATTCGAGGCCAATCTCGCCTCGATCACCGTGCCTTCGTCCTCGAAAGCGGAAACGTTATCGACCAGCGGGCGAGGTGTGGTCCCGTAGTAGGACACGTAGAACGGAAAGGCCTCGTACAGCCCGGTAAAATCCTTGCGCCCGCTGCCTTCGGACTCATAGGTCGAAACCGATGCGGTGAATGTTGCGAAACCCATGTCGAAATCGCCGTCGATGGAGGTCAAGGTCACATCGCGTTCATAGGGCTCGAGCACGCGGGCCGCGTTTTTCAGGGAACTGTCGCCGAAGATATCCGGTGAGATGGCGGCGATTCCCTCGTCCTTGTCGTTCTGAAGATGATGCGACAGTGTAATGTCGACCGTGTCCGAAGGTTGCCAGCGCCCCGATATCCGTACGTTGGTGATTTCAAGGTCATTGGTGTTTTTTGCACTTTCATAGACAGGGCCACCGGCAAAGAAGTTTGCGGAATCGGCAACCGGGTCTGTCGAGCCGTTGTCCAGTTCAGGCGAGCCGTCGGGTCGTCGAACGTTGATCCGCGGCTGGTCCACATAGCCTGCCGCATCCACATAGCCCGCGCTGATTCGAAACGCAAACCGATCTCCGAGGGGCAGATTGAACGCCCCGTCGAACTCCGAACCGAGACTGCCGCTCGACTTCGAGCTGCCAACGCTGCCGCTTGCGGCAAACGAGGTTTCATCGAGTTGCGGTTTGTTGTAGAGATAGCGCACCGAGCCTCCGACGGAGCCGGAGCCGTACAGGGTTCCCTGGGGTCCACGCAATATCTCGACCCGCTCGATGTCTTTCAGGCGCAGGTCGACGAACACCGGAGTTTCGTTGATGTAGGTGGATACGACGGGCACGGTTGCGAAAGAACTGGTCATGCGCGCCGTGTCCTCCGCGTTCAATCCGCGGATGATCAGGTTGGAGTTGTTGACCCCGCTGCGTGGTCCCATGTCGACGAACACCGCGCCCGGCAATGTGCGGAACAGTTCGGCAACACTGGTGATTCCGAGGCTTTCCAGGCGGTCGCCGGTTACGGCCGTGACGTTGTAAGGCACATCCTGAGTCGATTGCGAGCGACGGGTGGCCGTTACGACAATCTCTTCGAGCACCCCGGTCCTGTCCGCATCCTGTGCCCTCGCCTGCGGCGCCGCTCCTCCGGCGACAGCCGCCGTTACGGCAAGCGACAGGCAGGTACGGCCGAAGGGCGGCCATTGATTCGCCTGCCTGTTCATCGGACTCGGCCGATGCTTTTTCCGATTCGGCCGATACTTCGACTGATTCGAATTTCTCTTCATTTCATTCTCCCGCTAAAAAGCGATGGCGCACGGCGCTCACAGCTCCATGACGATCTTTCCCCGCCGGTTTTTCGCGGCGAGCTGGTAGGTGAACGCTTCCCGAAAGCGCTCCAGCGGGAATGTCCTGTCGATGGTTGGCTTGATCCCGCCGCTTTCCAGTGCCGCGTAAACGAACGCGACGCCGGACTCTCTAAGCTCCTTCCTGTTGACGAAATTGTAAACGGAATGCGGCCGGATAACCGCATTCCTGCGAATGGCTTCGGATATCGGAACAGGGGTCGGCTCACCGCTCATGTCGCCGTACAGAAATACGATTGCATCCTGACCGAAAGCATCCGCATATGCCGCCATCAGCGGGCCGCCGACCGGGTCGTAGACGATCCGCGCGCCGGCGCCGCCGGTGATTTCGAGAATGCGCCTGGCGACGTTCTCTTCCTGCGTCGCAATCACATGGTCCGCCCCGGTGTCCCGAATGAACGCCCGGTTCGCCGACGTTCTGGACGTGCCGATGACCCTGGCGCCCGCCAGCTTGGCGAGTTGCGTGCCGCCGATACCCGCGCTGCTGCTGGCCGCGGTGATCAGTACGGTATCTTCCGGCCGGATCTCCGCAACGACAAAAAGCGCGTAGTAGGCGGTGAGGTACTGAACCCAGATCGAGGTGCCTTCGGCCACGGACAGATTGGCCGGGTACCTGGCGAGATAGTCTTCCGGAAAGAGGGCGTATTCGGCGTTGACACCATAGCCTTCGTTGCGAAAGGTGACGGTGCCGACCCGTTCGCCGATTTCGAACTTTGATGCCTGCGGACCCAACGCATCGACAATGCCCGTGGCCTCGTCCCCGAAGCAGGACGGCAGTTCGAGACTGAAGACGTAGTCATCCTCCATCAGGCCGAAATCGCCGTAATTCAGCGCAAACGCATCGACCTTGATACGTACCTCGGCGCCCCTGGGCTCCGGCATTTCGACCTCATCGAGGCGGATGCCGTCGATGCCGGAGAAACTGTGGATGCGCAGCGCTTTCGGCAATGTTTGCTCCCCCTACGTCACTGACTTAACTGGCGGGGCGATGCCGTAGCGAGACGACATGGCGGGTATCCCGAGCATCGATTGCCAAATGGACATCTATCCGTGGCGATCACGAAAACCGGCAAGACAATGTCCCGGACCGGCGAGACGACGGTAGTCGGGTTCGAAGCCGGTTGATCCGGCAGCCGTTTCCCGCGATCAGGAACACCGGCCGAAGTCCAGCTTGCCGAACCCGATTATGTTCTTGCCGGCGGGATAGGGATAGGCGACCTTGCTGTGCGAGAGACCGCTGTCCAACAGTGCAACCATCGTGTTGATCGCGAGCGTGATGGGATTGATCACCTGTACCGGTAAACCGCGCGCCTCGAGGCCGGCCCGCAGCGCATCGGCCATCGAGGAGAAGCGGGTGCACCCGAGTACCAGCACGTCCGCGTCATCCTCGCGCACGGCGAGTTCACCGGCGTCCACCAGCAATGCGGTGGTCCGCTCGACATCGGTGTCGATCTCCAGGACCGGGATGTCGATGTTGCGGCAGGAGGCGAAACTCTCGCTGACGCCGTAGCGCCGCACCTCTTCCTCGAACAGCCGCGCAACCACATCGAGCTCGACCAAGATGCTGAAGCGGCGGCCCAGCAGGGTCGCCACCTGCATGGACAGGCGTCCGGGTCCAAGGACGGGAACGGCGACGCATTCCCGAACCACATCGACGCCCGGGTCCGCCATGCAGTCGATGACCAGGCCGTCGACGCCTTCCCGCTCGGCCTCCAACGCCCTGATGACCAGATCGGGCACCAGCATCGCTTCTTCCGTGCGGTACTCGATGGATTGAGGACCCCGGTCGAGAAACGCGCTCGAGAGTTTCAGCCCGTCGCGTTCCAGCGGTTTCAGGGTCTCCGCATAGGTACTCTCCGGGCTCCAGTTGCCGCTCCGGACAACAGGGGAGATCATTCTGATGTGCTTGGTCTTACGCATGCTGCGCTCCACTTGATCAAAGGTTCTCCAACGGTACGAAATCCACATCGAATCCAAACGCTCGCGGCCCGATGCGGCTGAGCGCCTCCGGCGTGCGGCAGATACCCGGCGCTCCGATGGCGATGACGGTTACGCGCTGACCGTAAGAGACCCGGTCGCTGGTAATGGGAACGGCCGTTTCGCTGTCGACCATCGAGATCAGGTCCGGGACGGATGCCGTGACGGCGCCGTCCCGGGTCGCGAGAAGAAACTCGTTCTGTACGGATATGCGCATCGGGCCGCCATCGCCCTCCAGGTCTTCCACCACGATCGTCGCATAGTCGAACCCGCCCCTGGTCTTGCGCTCCACATCCACCACCTTGCCGCGCAGCAACCGCTTGACCGTGCCATAGACGGAAGCCTCGGCCAATGCGCGCAATTCCTCGACAAACGAATCGGCGTCGTTGCTCGACCTCTTGAGGCTGCGGCCGATTTCCAGACAGAAGCCGATGCTGCCCGGAATCGATACTTTCCTGACCAGGGCGCCGGTCATCATGCTTTCCGCACTCGTGCACTGCCCGCCCATGGCAAGGGCGATGTTGCGGGTGATGCGCTCTGCCTTGGCGGTTTCGTTTGCGGTAACGATCGCGTTGTTGCCATGCTCATCCACTACCACCATCGGCGTGCCGTTGACACCGTTGATACTGAAGGTGGTCATCTGCATTTCGGGCAGTGCGCGCCCCATGCCGTCGCCGTCCAGAACCGGAATCCGGCGGCGCGCCGCGGCTATGAACGTAAGCAGCGAATTGATACCACCGACTTCGAACGCGATCAACGCATCCGCTTTTTTCCCCACGAACCGCTCGAGCCGTTCGAGGGCCCAGTCCTGCTCCCGGCCATTGGGAAGTTTTTCCAGTGAGATCGTCGGCGCGCCGATACCGCCGACGGCGACCACAATCGCCTCGTCGTCGAGTTCGCCGAGCGCCAGCAGCTCCACATCGCCGTACTCGGCAAGCATCCGCCGGGCGATCAGGGCTCCGACGTAGGGATCTCCGCCGCCGCCGGTTGCGAGAAACGACGAACCGGTTGCAATGTCGTCTATGTCGTGTGGGGAGATCTTCATCGCATGGTGGCTTCAAACGGCCAGATCGCCCACGGCGCGAACGCGAAGGCGCACCGTTTCCTCCGGCATGTAAGGGAGGGGTATCTCATCGATCGACGCGATCTCCAGGCACTCCGGCGCGGCGCCGCCCGCCAGCGCGTTCTGTTTTGCCGTGGCGCCGGCCTGTGCGATCGCCTGTTCGCGCGACTCGGTTCCTGGACGGTGCAGCAACTCGCACTCACCGCTGACTTTCGCAAGCGCCGCCCCCACGGCGTTGGCGACGCCGCAATGCGGTGGACGATGAATTCCCGAGATGCCGGGGATGCTGTCGCCGACAAGAAACTCGCCGCCGCCGACTACGATCAGCGGAAGCGGTTCCGGCCTGGTTTTCATCTGATCGACCGCGCGCGCAACCTGTTCCTGCATCGCGGCGATCGCCGTATCGACGACATCCGGCGGCACCGCGCCCAACGCGCGCGCATCGCCCAGTTCGGCGCGTCCGGCGGCGACCGCGATATCCGTGGCGGTCAGGGTATCGCCGCCGAAGCAGATCGCCTCCGCGCCCAGACGGCGCCCCACCGATCGCGGCCCGACCGTCCGTCCGTTCCCGGCGACGATGCTGCCGCCGCCCAGGCCAATGGAAAGAACGTCCGGCATCCTGAAATTCGAGCGCACGCCGCCGATTTCCACATTGAAGCTCGACTCGCGCGGAAAGCCGGCAATCAGCATGCCGACATCGGTAGTCGTGCCGCCCACGTCCGCAACGATGCCGTGGTCGATGCCCGAAAGATGAGCCGCCCCGCGCATGGAGTTGGTCGGACCGCACGAGAAGGTCAACACCGGAAAGCGGCGAACCCTGTGCGAAGGCATGACCGTCCCATCGTTCTGACTGACAAAGAACGGCGCCTCTATGTCGAAGCCGGAAAGCGCTTCCTCGAACGCGCTGACGACCCGTTCCGACATGCGCAGCAGCGAGGCGTTCAGCAATGCAGCGTTTTCGCGCTCCAGAAGACCGAGCCGCCCCAACTCATGCGACAGCACGACGGGCATGCCGGGCATCTTCGCCTTGAGCAGCTTGCCCGCGGTGATCTCCATTTGCGGACTGAGCGGCGAAAATACGGATGAGATCGCCACGGCCCGGGCATTCGTCCCGGCAATCCGCGCAAATACCCCTTCCAGTTCCACGGTATCGAGCGGAGATACTTCGCTACCGTCGAATTCGTTGCCGCCGTGCACCATGTAGCCCTGGTTGCCGAGCGCCTGCGCAAGGTCTTCCGGCCAGTCCACCATCGGCGGCAGACACTCCCCGGCGGGCAGGCCAAGGCGAATGACGGCCACCTCCGACAGTTGACGCCGCTCCACCACCGCGTTGGTGAACTGGGTCGTACCGAGCATCACCGCATCGATTCCGCTCCTCTGAAACTGAATGGCATCGAGCACCACTTCCAATGCTTCGAGGATTCCGCCGGCGATGTCCTGTGAAGTCACTGCCTTGTGAGAAGCAACCACCCGGTCCCCATCGACGATGACCGCATCCGTGTGCGTCCCGCCGACATCGATGCCGACTCTCATTGGGCGCCGCCTCGATCGCCGGCCGCGGAGGTGTGGGCGCGCCGCGCTTTCATCAACAGGATGTAGACGATGGCCGGTACGAGCAACGCATCGATGATCGACGACCCGGTCAGTGTCATCATTGCCTCGGCCGTCGCGTAACTGGCCGCCGAGCCGGCAAACCATGCGGCAAGCGCGGGCCAGGAGACGGACGCAAGCTTCGGCAGATCTTCGAGATGGTATTGCCGATTGCGCAGGAAGAAGAAATCGGTGATGTAGATGCTGCCTACGGGCGTGAACAGCACGCTCAGGTAAATCAGGAACGGAACGAAATGGTCGAGAATGCCGAGAAAGGTAACGAGCGTTCCCACGGTTCCGCAGACGACCGTCATCTTCCAGCCGGCAAACCTGGGTACGACCGCGGACATGCTGAGCGAAGAGCCATAGAGGTTGATCGAATTCGCCGTCCAGGTCGAACAGACAACCAGCGCGAACGCCCCCGTACCGAGCCCCACCGCAACCATGATCTGCAACGTCTCGCCGGTGCCGGTGGCAAGGCTCGCCATAGCCGCGACCACATAGACCAGTGTCGACGCCACCAGGAAGGTTAGAAACGATGCGAAAACCGCATCCCCGGAGGTCTTGACGAATCTGGTCACGTCGGGAATCAGCACCGCACCCAGAATCAGGCCGCCGACGGTCGCGGCGACACCCTCGTTGAAGGTCAGTGTTCCGGTACCCGCAATGTCAATGACTGCCGAAAGCGGCCGGTCGCTGAAAACCATATAAAGCAGGACTGCCATCAGCGCGACCATCAGCGGTACGACGATCAGTGCAAGACGGTTCAACAACCGGAATCCGAACATGGTGGAGACCACCATCAACAGCCCGCCCGACAGAATGTAGGCCGCCTCGCCCAGGTGCAGACCCAACTGATCGGCCGCGAGACCCTGCGCGGCCCGGGCGAACAACCCCAACTGCACGCCGAACCAGCCGAACTGGGAGATTGCAAATGCCAGATTGACTGCCTTGGAGCCCTTCTCTCCGAAGGCAAACTGGATCAGCATGTAAGAGGTCAGCCGCGCTTTCGCACCGATGACAGCCGTGACGGCGCCGAGAACCGCAAGGAACAGGCCCCCGGCCAGGAAAGCGCCGATACCGGTCAAGAGGCCGAGCGCACTACCGATCTTTACTCCGCCGACGAGGCCCGGGACGCTGAATGCCTGGGCGGAATACAACAGGCCGACGCGAAGTCCGCCGACGGTCCGGGATTCCGGGACCCGGCTTGTCGCATGATCTTCCAGTAGATCGCCGACATCCATCATGCCTCCTGACACATGCGGGTTTCCTCGATCCCCCGGTCGTCCAAGACTCCTTTGGCAGCCCTGACGTGAACGGATGAGTCAAGTTTTTCGTTCAGCGTCCCGGAGTTGCGGAGCAACTCGATTGCGCCGCCGGAGGCGACACGCCCAGACCTACCGCGCGATCCGGGTTACTTCTTCTCGTATCCGTTATCCCTGGACGCCCGCTTGCGGCGCTTTGCCCATCCCCGCACCGGAACAAAGGCTGGAACTCTACCAGATCGTTGCAACCGACGTTCTCGTCACCACCTGCCCCAGCCCGCGTCACCGGCGCGCCCATGCCTTCCCCAGGCAGCAGGTGCAACGGCTCGATGTTTGGGGTCAGAGTAAAAACTCAAGAGTTTTTACTCTGACCCCAAACATTCCAAAGAGTTTTTACTCTGACCCCAAACATCCTGGCAACGGTCGGTGATAGCGCTGCAGATCTTCGACGGGCACATAGTCGAATGGAAGGCCGAAGCAGGACGGCGCCACAATGCGCATCGCGGCTTCCCGACGGTAGAAGGCCGGGCAGCCGGTGCCGAGCACCGTGACGCGCTGACCGTAGCGCAACCGCTCCGTATTGATCGGCGTTGACGTCTCGCTATCGAGGATCGTGATCAGGTCCGGTACCGAGACCAGCACCTGTTCACCGACCTGCGCCGACAGGTACTCGTTCCTGACGTTGACGGTCAGCGGCTCGGTTGCCTGATCGAATGGTTCGATGACAGCCCTTCCCACATCGAATCCGCCTTCGATTCGGCTCGCAAAATCCACCACTTTTCCGGAGAAAATATGGAACATGCCGCCGTAGAGGGATGTCGCGAAAAGCTCCCTCAGCGGCCCCAGGATCCTGCCGGCCGCTCCCCGGTATTCGCGAAGCGTGCGCCCTACGGCCATCGAGAACGATACGGTCCCGGGTACCACGGATTCCTTGAGCTGACGGCCGCTCATGGGGTGTTCGGCGGCCAGGATCATGCCACCCATTGCCATCGCGAGGCTGCGGATGTGCCGTTCGTAGGTGTCGGTCGAGTCGGTCGACAACGATGCCGTGTTTCCCATGTAGTCCAGTGCTACGGCCGGGGTCGGCCTGACGCCCGCAATCGGGTACGTCATCATCTGGGCGGCGGGAAGGGCGCGCCCCATGCCATCGCCGTCGATGATCGGCACGCCGTGACTGACGGCGGCCATGATCGGAATAAGGGAGTTGCCGCCACCGATCTCGAACGGCACCACCGCATCGACCCTGCGTCCGACGAGCTTCTCGAACGCGTCAACGACCTTGGCCGGATCCTGAACAGACGGAAGGAGTTCGAGGCTGACCGTGGGGGCGCCTACATTGCCGACGGCGACCACGAACGCATCGTCATCGAGGTCGTCAACGGCGATCATCTCCGCCGGGCCGACATCGCTGAGCAGGTTGTACGTCGCGAGTTTGGCGACATAGGGGTCCCCGCCGCCGCCGGTTGCGAGAAACACGGCTCCCGCGGACAGGTCGTCGAGATCGTCAGCCGCTATCTGCATTTCGAGCGGCCCGCGCCGGTTCCCGATCGAATCCCGCGACATCGCCCACCACCTTTACGCGAACCCGGGTTGCATCGCCATCCATGTACGAGATTCTGGTCTCTTCGATATCCGCCACTCGAAGCGAGGCGGCATCCGCTCCGGCTTCGATCGCGAGTTGTCGAGCCTCCGCCGTTGTCGCCTGAATCGCGTCGTCCCGCGCGACCCTGGCATAGGAGATCATCTTTTCGGCCTCTCCGCCTGCCTGCGCTATCGCCGCGCCGATCGCATTCGCCACTCCGCAGTATTGCGGGCGGAGCATCTGCGATGCGGCATCGAGTTGCCTGGTGACGAGCAGCGATCCGCCGCCCACCAGCAACACGGGGATGGGCTCGCTGCCCGGTTTCATTTTCTCGATGCCGTTGTTCAGCAGGCCCTGTATCGTCGTTGTCGCGTTGGCAATCACGTTTTCGTCCAGGCGCCGGACCTTTTCGCGATCGCCAACGTCCGCGCTGCCCGCAGCAACGACCACATCCGTCGCGGTCAGGGTGTTGCCGCCGAACACCAATCCTTCCGTAACCAGGTTGTGCCCGACAGACCGCGGCCCGACCGAGGCGCCGTCATCGCGCACGTAGCTGCCGCCACCCAGCCCGAGGGACAGTATGTCCGGCATGCGGAAATTGGTCCTGACGCCGCCGACTTCGATGACCATATTGGACTCTCGGGGAAATCCGTTCTGCAGGACGCCGATGTCCGAAGTGGTGCCCCCGATGTCGACAACGATGGCATCGCCGAGGCCGCTGAGTTTCGATGCGCCGCGGAGCGAGTTCGTCGGCCCCGACGCAAACGTGAGAACGGGGAAACGCTTCGCGAACTCCGCATCCATCAGTGTGCCGTCGTTCTGACTGACGAAAAAGCGGCACTTCAGCCCTCGGGTTCTTATCGCCTGGGTGAAAGAAGAGACCACCCGCTCGGCGAACGCAAGCAGGCTCGCATTGAGCAGCGATGCATTCTCTCTTTCGATGATGCCCAGCCGCCCGATCCTGTGGGACGTTGACACTTCGATGCCGGGAATGGCGGCCTCGACCGCGTTGGCGACGGCGAGTTCCGGGGCCGGGTTCATGGGCGAGAACACCGAGGCAATGGAAACGGAGCGGATCTTCCTGGCCCTGAGGTCGTCGATCATCCTGCGAATTTCCCGGGTGTCGAGTTCGGCCAGTTTCCAGCCGTCAAAGAGGTAGCCGCCATGCAACATGTACGCGGCATCACCCAGGGCGCGAGAGATGTCTTCGGGCCATCCGGACTTCGGCGGCACGCCGGCGCCCGAAGGCAGCCCGATACGCACGGCGGCCACTTCCGCCAGTTCCCTGCGTTCGACCACCGCGTTCGTGAACTGCGTCGTCCCCAGCATCACCGCCTGTATCGACGGCTCGATTCCCGGTGCGTCGCCCAGTATGGATTCGAGAGCGTTCAGGATGCCGCTGAGCACGTCCGCGGTCGTCAGCGCCTTGGTCGCGACGATCACGTTGTCGCCGTCCATCAGAACGGCATCGGTGTGGGTGCCGCCGACATCGATACCGATTCTAAGCATCGGCATTCTCTTGTCCGGCGGTGGATCGAGGCACAGTCCGGGTCAGTGTTCCAAGCAGGTAACAGGAGAGGGCGGACACCACCATCGCGTCGACCGCGGCAATGCCGCTGATGTTCAGGATGTCGACGGAACCCAGGAGGGCGACCGCGGCGCCGAAGGCCCAGGACGCCGTCGCCCTCCACTCGATCGGTGCAATGCGCCGCAGCGCGGTTGCCGTATAGGCTGTGCGGCGAACCACGATGTAGTCGACGGCGATGACGCCGGCAACGGGAACGAAAACAACGGCGAGGTAGAAAAGGAAGTCCAGGAAGAAATCGAGAATGTCGGCGAAGGCGGCAAGCGTTCCGAGCGCCCCGAGCACCAGTACGAACGTTCGCTGGGAGACTTGTGGCAGCGATGCGCGGCTACTCAACGAAGCGCTGTACAGATTCAGGGAGTTCAGCACCCAGCTACCGAATATCACGATGGCAAAGGCGCCGATGCCGATGCCCATTGCAATCATGATTGCGAGAAAGTCGGCGTTGGCGACGGCAACCGCGGCAAACCCGCCGGCGAGCATGACGAGAACGTTGACAATCAGGTAAGACAGGACGGCGGTAAGCGCTGCTCCGTACCACTCGCGAACGAACCGGGTGATGTCCGGCAGGATGACGGCGCCCACGATAACGGTGCCGACCACCGTGGATACCGCATCGCCAAACGACAGCCCCGGCCAACGTCTGGCCGGCAGGAGGTCCGCGAGCGGCACGGTCCCCAGGGATCGATGCAGCAGGACCACGGTCACCGTGGCCAACACGGGCACCAGGACCAGCGACAGAACATTGATCGCCCGGAACCCGTACAGTGTAGTGAACGTCATGAGTGCGCCGGCGATCAACTCGACCGCATAGACATTCGCCGATAACCCGAACTCGTCCTGCAACAGGCGCAGTACGGCGCCTCCGAACAGGTCGATATTGACGCCGAACCAACCGAGCAGCGACACCGCAAAAGCCAGGTTGATAACCATCGCGCCCCGGTTGCCGAAGGCGATCCGGCTGAGCATGTAGGAGCTCAGCCGGGTGCGCGCCCCGATCGTGCCGGTTACCGCGCCGATCGCGGCCAGGATTGCACATCCCGCAATGATCGCAATCACCGCGGCGGCGCCGTCCGCGGCGCCGAAAACCTGAACGCCGGTGACGAAAGTCGGCATCGAAAAGCCGACCATTGCGCTGACTATGGCGACACGGATCCACGCGTAGGTCTCATTCTCCGGAACCGGCCGGGTCGCATGTTCCGTCAGGCTTTCTGTTTCTTCCGTATCGATCAATCGAGCGCTCCGTCGTCCGGCCAACCCGCATATTGCACCAAGGCACGCGATGATTGCCGGCTCCGCAAGTCGAGACCGCCGCTTCGTTTCGAGGCTTCCTTACGATGTCCGATGGCGTGGACTCCGTTCGGAACGCGCCTGGGCTGAACCGTTTCTCGTCCTTGAAACCATCCTGCCCTGCCTATAGCGGTTCCGTTTCCAGCACGACATCGTCACTGTTGCCGGTCATTTCCCAGCGAATCAGCGACATCGGAATCGTGCCCGACGACAGGAACGCATCGATGAAGTCCCTGATTGCGAAGTCATCGCCCAGCGCCTGGGCCCGCTCCCTGAACAGCTTCATGAAACAGGCCTTGCCCGTGACGACGTTGCTGTGAAATCCACCCGGGTTGCGCAGGTTCGACTGCATTTCGAACCAGACCATGCGCTCGTCCGGGCGCGACCACCCCCTTGGCATGATCTCCGCACACAGGCGCCGGGCTTCGGTGAGGTCGATCTCGTTGGCGTGCATCACATACGGGACTATCGAGTTGAGCTTGACCATGGCATTTCCGAGCAGAGGACCAATTTTTAGACAATATACAATTTTGTCGTAGACCGGTCGCAATTGGTTCAGGATCTCCAGGAGTCATTGCGCCCTGCAAGGGCTTCGGGATCGGCGGCAAACGAGTATGATCGCACTTCTTTTCTGTTGTCATTGGTGCATGGCATGTTGGCTAGATTCTTCGTGACGGTTTTCGCCTGCCTCTACTCGTTCAGCCTGTCCGCAGAGACCTGGACAGCCGAATCACTCTCCGAAGCGCTTCAGGCGCGCTCGGAAGAAGATCGCGGCCGCGATGCCGCCCGTCAGCCGGCGGAGGTGCTGGTAGCTGCCGGTATCGAGCGCGGCATGACGGTCATGGATCTCGTTTCCTCCGGCGGTTGGTACGCGGAAGTCCTGTCGATCGCGGTGGGAGAAGAAGGCAGCATCTATGCGCAGAACCCGCCCGAGTGGCTCGAGTGGGGTGACGGCCGCTACGACAAGGCCATTACCGCCCGGCTGGCCGGTGACCGGCTCGCCAACGTGCAGCGCATCGATGCCGCCGTCGTCGATACCGGGCTTCCGGCGGGCAGCCTGGACGCAGCCCTGACCGCACTGAATTTGCATGATCTTTATTACCTGGACAGCGAAGAGTTCGCCGTGCAGTTTCTGAGCACGGTGAAGAATCTCTTGAAGCCGGGCGGATTCATCGTGATCGTCGATCACCACGGCGCCGAGGATGCGGACAACGCTTCGCTGCATCGCATGACCGAAGATCTGGCGCGCACGGTCATAGAAGCTGCCGGGCTCGAGATAGTCGATTCGCCTCAAATCCTGCGTCGTCCCGACGACGATCTCACGCTCTTTGTGTTCGATCCGGAAATCCGCGGCAAGACAGACCGATTCGTCCTGGTGGCGGCAAGGCCCGCCGAATAGCAGGCAAGGGCATTGCGAAGCCCGGACCGATGGGGTCGGGTCAGATCTCGAAATCCAGGTCTTGCACGCTTATCGAGGTGTCGCGCGGCGCGACCGCGATGTATCGGCCCATGTCCACCGGCCCCGAGGCGCTGAAGCCCCAGTCCTCGCCATAACCCCAGCTCAGGCCCTCGTGGCCCTCGCTGCCGGCGCCGCCCCGGTTGCCGCCCAGGGTCAACAGGCGCGCCTGGGGTTCACGCGGATCGATGCCGTTGTGCCTGTGCGAAACCTGCATCTTGCCGGTGTCGTTGCGTTTTCGGGCTTTCTCCAGATAGGCTGCCGCCGCCTCGACGCCACCGGCGCGGCAGACGGTGACCGGGTCACTGCGCAGTACGTCGAAAGGAACGTAGCCGGTCGCGGATGCTTTCGCCGTTTCGAAATCCAGCACCACGCCATAACGCCAGGGCAGGCCGGCAACGCCTTGCCGGAACTCCTCGAAGTCATGGACCGGGAACTCCGTACCGTCCGGCAGCCTGCCGCGCAACAGGTCGCTTGCCTCGGGCGCCGTGATCCTGGCGGCGTATTGTCCCGTCAGACCGTGGACGTTGTGGCGGCTCAGGTCGGCGCGCAGCGCGCGCTCGATGCGCACCGGGTTGCCGAAGATGCCGCCGCCGTGCACGGTGACAACGACAGGGTTGCCCTGCGGCGTGGTAACGACACTCTCCTCGGAATTCGCATGGAACCAGGTGTTCCAGATGACGTTGTCGTAGTCGGCGTTGACCCGGGCATGCAGAAGTTGCGGCAACGATGCGACAAAGCCGTCATCGCCCGCGTAACGCAGCGCCTGGCGCAATGCCAGCGTGCCGTAGGAATCGAAGAAGATTCTCGCGACCATGCGTAGTTCCCGTTCCGTTGCAAGGGCGAGCGGGCTGGCCAGAACGCCGGCGCCGATCGTGGTAGCGGCCTGGATCAATTCGCGTCGCGTCATCGGTTTTCGATCTTCCTTTAGAGCTTGAAGTCCTGGCCTCGCAAGCCGTTGACCGGCACATCGCGCGGCGCGACGGCAACATAGCGGGCCATGCCGACCATGTGGGCGTAGCCGCCTATGCCGTAGTCGGAGTCATACCCGTAGAAGTAATCGCCCTCGCTGCCGACGCCGCCCTTGTTGCCGGCAAGGAAAATTACGCGGGTCTGGGGCTGATCGGGATCGACATAGTCGAAGGGATGGAAATTCCCCATCAACTTCGTGTCATGGCGAGCCTGGAACCGATCGACGTAGGCTGCCGCAGCCTCGACGCCGCCGGCACGGACGATGAAGTTCGGTTCCTCTCTCAAAACCTCGAAGGGCGTGAAACCCTTCTCCGTTTTTCTCGCCAGCTCGAAGTCCAGGATGACGCCGTAGCGCCGCGGCAGCTCATCGATACCCCGCCGGAACTCGTTGAAGGGGTATACCGGGATTTCCGTACCGTCCGGCAACTTGCCGTCCAGCACATCCCGGGCTTCCCCCGGGGTAATTTTCGCGGCGCCCTCCCCGGTGAGACCCTCCGGGTTCCGATGGTCCATGTCCGCATACAGGCTTTGCTCGAAGCGCTCGGGCGTTCCGAGTACGCCGCCACCGTGAATCGCCACCACGACGGGGTTGCCCCGCGGTGTGCGGACCACGCACTCCTCCGAATGCGAGGTAAACCAGGTGTTCCAGACGATATTGTCGTAGGGCGCGTTCGCCCGTGCGCGCAACAGGTCCGGCAGCGACGCCACGAAGCCGTCGGCTCCGGCGTATTCCAGGGCGCGTTGCAATGCGGTGGGGATATGCGGCTCGAAGATGATCGCGGGCTGCATGTTCACTCGCTCATGGCCCGAAATCGAGGTCGCGCAGGCTGGCCGACGCCGCGCGCGGCGCTACGGCAACGTAACGGGCCATGCCGACCATGCTGGCGTCTCCGCCCATTCCGTATTCGGCGTCGTAGCCCCAGCCGAGACCCTGGTTCCTGCCTTCGCTGCCGATACCGCCCCGGTTGCCGGCGAGAAACGGAATGCGGGTCTGGGGCACGTCCGGGTCGATGCGGTTGAACGGGTGCCAGTTGCCCATGAGTTCGGTGTTGTGGCGGCTCCTGAACTTCTTGAGGTAGGCGATGTTCGCTTCGACACCGCCGGCCCGCACGATCATGTTCGGATCGTCTTTCAAGTTCTCGAATCGCTCGTACCCGCGTTTCGACTGCCTGGCCAATTCGAAATCCAGGATGACGCCATAGCGCCTGGGCAGGTTGGCGATGCCCTGCCTGAATTGCGCGAACGGATAGACCGGGATGCGTGTGCCGCCGGGCAGGCGCCCGTCCAGCAGGTCGTGCGCTTCACGCGTGGTGATCTTCGCCGCGGTTTGACCGGTGAGCCCTTCGGTGTTGTGCCGGTCGGGGTCCGCATTCAGGCTGCGTTCGAAACGCTCCGGAGAGCCGAAGATGCCGCCGCCATGGACGGCAACAATGACGCGTACTCCCTGCGGGGTCGTGACGACGCTTTCCTCCGAGTTTGCCGTAAACCAGGTATTCCAGACGATGTTGTCGAAAGGCGCCCGGGTTCGTGCATGCAGCAGTTGCGGCATGGATGCGACGAACCCGTCGGCGCCGGCATAGTCGAGCGCCCGGCGCAAGGCGGTGGGTATGTGCGGCTCGAAGATGATCTCCGCCCGCATGCGGACATCGGTAGCGGCGGGCAAAGCCGCCGGCAGCAACGCGATGCCGGCGCCGGCGGCAGCCAGCGCACCCGCAAACTGTCGGCGAGTCGTGGCGCTACGCTCACTCACCCCATCGGGTCAGGAAACGCACGCCGTATTCGCGCGGCCGGACCGTCCAGATCTCGTGCGAATGCTCGTACTCGCCGGACCTTCCCCATTGCCAGGTGCCACTCTGACCGCCCCGCCAGACCTGTGCCCGTTCGTCGGTGACGTTTTTTACAAACAGGTCAATCTGCCACCTGCCATCGCCGGTGCGCAAACCGACTCGAATATCGGCGATTGTATAGGCGTCAGTGTTGAACGACGGATTACGGGTGTCCTCGCCGAACTGGACCAGTTGGGTATGCGTTGTACCCGTGTGAGAAACCTGGCCCCGCACGAACATTTCGCCGCCGTCGACGATTTCCACCGGCCAACTGTACGTGCCCCATAGCGAACCCTGGAACTCCGGCACGTTGGGCAATTTCTGGCCCTTTTCGATTTGCTGTCTCTCGTTGGGTTCGACGCTGTCGATTTGAGCCTCTATCAGCCACTGGAGATTTCCACCGATCTGCAGATTGTCCGACACAACCCAGTCGAGCTCCGCGTTGACCCCGGTGCTGTGCGCTTCGCCCACGTTGCCGACGATTGACAGCCAGGGAAGCGAGCCACTAACCGAACACGGGGGAGATTCATTGATATCGACGCACTCCGCATAGCTGGGGTCGACGACCTCGTGCTGGAAATCGTCCCATGCCATGTAGAAGTAAGTTACGTTGAGCTGCACCGTGTCGTCGGCGAAACGTGACCTCCAACCCAATTCGAAATTCGCGAGCTTGTCCGGCCCCCATACCTGGCCAAACAGGGTTCGCGACCAAACTGCCCGCTTGTTGGCCCGGTTGACGCCGCCCGTCCTGTAGCCCTCCGAATACAGCGCATAGGCCATCATGTCGTCATTGACGTTGTAGTCGATGCTGAACTTCGGCACGAACTGGTCTATTTTCCCCTTCTGCTTGATGTCGTTGCCAACCCAACGCGGCTGGATGAAACCGCCCGTGAGCCTGTCTTCGGGGCTTCCTGTCTGACCGCCCAGAATCTTCGTGTACACCTTGTCGTTCGTGATTTCGAACCACCGGCCACCGATCGTCACGTTCAACCTGTCGTTGACGTGCCAGCTAACCTCGCCGAACACGGCTTTCGTTCCCCAGTCGGTATCGTCCCAGGATGTCCAGTAAGTGTCGGCGTTCTCCAGCGCCGCAGCTACGTTGCCGGGGCCTGCAAGTAGCCCGGCGCACCCGGAATGCGTGTACGAAGAATCGCCTGGCTGCGCATCGGCACAACTTCGCATGAACGCGTGGGACATGGAGTCCCGGAATGGCACGTCGGCACTTGCCATCCAGACAGAATTCCAGGAATCGTTGGCGTCCTCATAATAGAGGCCGGCCAGCCAGTCGAAGTTCTCGCCCTGGTGCGTCAGGCGGATTTCCTGGCTGAACCGCTCCTGCCATTCCGGCCCCGCACCGACACCGATAAGCTCCGCGACCTGGTCTACGGCGCCGGAGGGATTCACATTCTGCATAACGCAATATAACGGGTAATAGATTGCGCGGCCGGTCGCGGGATTTTCCCAGAGCCAGCTATACTGGGTGTCGGCCCACACACCCCGGTCCTCGCAATATCTTGACGTGTAGTACT
Organism: Candidatus Azophilus sp.; assembly: GCA_965220425.1. Classification (GTDB taxonomy): domain Bacteria; phylum Pseudomonadota; class Gammaproteobacteria; order Pseudomonadales; family Azotimanducaceae; genus Azophilus. The sequence continues at coordinate 5,257,145 of OZ244830.1, forward strand.
TGTAGTACATCGTATTGTCGAACTGGGACGCGCGCTGATTGTCAAAGAAGCTCGTCGCTGACACGAGTTGGGCGAAGCCGAGATCGGCCTCGATCTCCAGCGTTATCATGTCCCACTCGCTGTGGCTGTAGTCTTTGACGAACCCGATGGTCTTCAGATCGCCAACGAACGGGTTATAGGAGGGGTTCGCGTTCGCCTCGGTATCCCCGTAGTGATACGCGGCCGTTACACTCCAATTGTCGTTGATGTCCCAGCGCGCGGAGGCCCTGAAAGAAATATATTCGGCGTTATTCCAGTTCTTTTCGGCGACATCGTCGTTTCGGTGGCTACCCCAATCCAGTCTGTGCACTCCCCAGCCACCGTTAGCTGCGCTCTCCGCGGCGGTCACGCCCCTCAACATATCCGGCGTGTGCCCCAGCACGTTGTCGACGTAACCGCCGTCTTCGGCCGATTGCATCGCGAAACGCAGGGCAAACTGGTTTTCGACCACCGGGATGTTGATCACACCGGTCAGGCTGTGACTCGCGTCACTCGTGCTGCCGCCGCGATACTCGAGGTCAGCGCTCGCCTCGAACTGGGTCGGGTCCGGTTTGTTGGTGATTACGCGCAGGGTGCCGGCCTGCGCCGCGGCGCCGAACAACGTGCCTTGCGGGCCCGACAGCGCCTCCGTGCGCGCGACATCCATCATGCGAATCTCCGGCTGCGAGCCATTCGTCGCGGTGATCGGAATCTCGTCCAAGTACATCGACGAACTGGAAGTTGAAATGAAATTACTGGTTGTCGTGTTGATGCCGCGGAAGATGATGTAATTGTCACCGGGGTTGAGGTTGATCCAGTTAACGCTCGGCATGAACCGCGTATAGTCTTCCGTGTTCAGCGCACCGATGTCCTTGAGCATCGACTCCGGGAGGGCGTGAATCGTGGACGGGATCTTTTGCGCGTTCCTGTCGCGTTTGGTCGCCGTAACGATTATTTCTTCAAGGCGATTGTCGGCACTGTCCGCCGGCGCCTGCGATTCCTGTGCCTGTGCGGCGACGGGCGCCGCAAGTGCCGCGGAAACGGCCGCTGCCACCGGCTTCATGGAGTACTGGTTCTTCTGGCGCATCATCGATCCCCCCCTGGCGAATGAGACGGGGGGATACTCGGCCAACCGTTTCAGGATCGGCGTCGATACCCAGCCCCTGACAAGTAAACTTGCTTGCGCCCGATTATAGGCGCATAGCCGGAAGCAATACAAACTGACCCGGTCGTGAGGTGTACAATACGGAACACGATGGGGTGGTGAACCAGCTTGTGTCCCTCGAATAGCAACAAAGGGCGATTGGGGCTTGCGCAGTATTCTATAATGTAGAAAAGTGGGCGAGGATTCCAGCCGTCCTAGGCCGGCGCCGCCGGGCCGCCGAGACTTGCCGGACGGTCGGCTACGGGGAGCGTTGCCAGGAGTGGCTCAAGCGTCTCGATCAGCGGCCCGAGGTGCTCCTCATACCGTCGCCACAGGTTTACGGAACTGGAATAGAGGGGGCTTCGTACCTGCTCGGAGCTGGCCGACTTCACCAATCGTTCCGTCTCATGGAATCTGAGGCAGGAATCTTCGAATTCCAGGCCGCAGTGGTCGAGAATCCGCCGCACCTCGCTTTCGAGATCCGCGACCACCTCTTCGTAGCGAACCTCAAGCACTTTGCCGGGCAGAACATTGTGCCAGTGGTCCATCAGGCGCTGGTACTGCAGGTAGTATTCACCGAGTTCGACGAGGTCGTACGTAAACGGCTGCCCCGATGCAAACAACTGCTTGTAACTGCCAAAGCAACTGTCCAGTGGATGACGCCGGGCGTTGATGATCGTCGCATTGGGCAGAATCAGATGCAGCAAGCCCAGGTGCACGAAGTTATTCGGGTTCTTGTCGGTGAAGAACGGAGCCTCGCCCCGATGCCGGCGGCTGCGCTCGATATAGTCAATGCCCATTTGCGCAAACTCGCCTGCATCGATTTTTGCCATGGAAGTCGGGTAGGGAGCACGGGGGTCTGCCGAAACCGGATTGGCGCGCACCGTTCTTCCCAGATCGGCCAACTCGTGGGTTCCGTCGACCCTGGAGTGGCTGGATAGAATCTGCTCCAGCAATGTCGATCCTGAACGTGGCAGGCCGACGATAAATATCGGTGCGGGGTCGGAACAACCCTGTCCTGCATTGTCTTCGAGAAATTGCCGCGTAAAAGCCTCGATCGACAGGTCTGTTCGCTCTTCGTTCTCGACGCGGTCGTAAAATTCCTGCTCGCGTCGCAGCATGCTGCCACGATCGATGAATTCGAATGCCCGGTCGTAATCCTTGCGAGCCTCGAACTCCAGGCCCAGCGCATTGCTCAATTGCACCTGACCTTCGGGTGGAATGCCATTGTCGTCGAGCAGCGCCAGCATCGCTTCCACCTCCCGCTCCTCAAATTGAAACGTCTTCAGATTCGCGAGGCTCCAATAGGCCTCGGATTGCAGTGGGTTTACCTCGATGGCGCTCCGGTAGGCGGCAATCGCGCCGTCCTGGTCGCCGATCGTGCGCAGTGCGTTGCCTTTGCCGCACATGGCTCCGACATGATCGGGTTCTACTTCGAGCGCATCGTCATAGTGCCCCACGGCATTGTCGAAATTCCCGGCTGCCGAGGCAACCGCCGCCAGCGAGACGTGGCCGTCGGCCGAGTCGGGTTTCAGCCGGGTGAGTTGCCGCGCACTCCCGGCGGCGTTTTCGTACTTCTCCTGTTCGAGCTGCGCCGCACAGGTCGGACCAGGCACGGCTGAATCCGGGCGCCACCTTGACCGCCTGTTGCAGCAGCTTCTCCGCTTCGGCGTAGCGCTTTTCCTGTATTCCCAGCCGCGCCCACAAGCGCATGGCGGAGACGTTGTCCGGGTGACGGGTCAGAATCCCGCGATAGAGTTTCTCGGCCTCGGCGAACTTCTCCTGTTTTTCGAACTCCGCGGCCTTGGCAATGTCCAGGTTGTCCTGGTCGAGTTCCATGAATTCGGACTTCAACGCCTGTGCTTCGTCCACCTCGCCCAGAATCAGCAGCAGTTGCCCGAGTCGCATACGGGCTTGTTGTCGCTTGGGATCGAGTTCCAGGGCCTTGCGATACGCATCGACGGCATCGTGTACCAGGCCTTGCGCCACCAGCAGTTCCGCGCGAGCCTCATACGCACGAGCAAACTTCGGATAGAGCGACCGGGCGCGCTCGATGCGCTCATCGGCATCGGTGTAGCGGCCGAGTTTGACCAGCGCGCGGGCCGACAGGCACAGGAAGTTGGCGTCGTTCGGCTGCCCGCTCAGAACATCCGCGCAAATCGATTCGGCAGGCGCCGCCTCACCGCCCTGCAGAAGGCGCTGCGCTTCCTGAAACCGCTTTGCGCTTAACCGCGAAATCGGATTTCTCCCCGCCGCCGGTGCCTACAACTTACCGCACCAACGTCCGTCGCTCACCAGTTTCCTTCTACTGCCGGACCGCAGGCTGGAATGACGGCCGCGTCTTGCGCACGAGCGCAGGCCGGACGCTTCGTCGGCAGCCGGAATCGTGTCAGCTTTCCTGACGCCTGCCGGTAAACCCCTCGAACATCCCCTCGATACGCGCCATGCGCTCCCGCAACGATCCGATATCACGATGGAGAACCCAGTGCGACCCCAGGATCGTCGCCACTACGATTACAACCTCGATCCAACTGCTTTCCATCATGGCGGCTCCGTCGACGCATGGTCATTGTGAGCACCATTATCACCCAACCGGGCAGCTGCCGTGCAGCGAAATCAGCCCCGCCGTCTGTGAGCCATTGCCCCGCCAGGCCAATTGCGCGGCGGCCATTGCGCCCGTTCACATCGCGCGTTCCCGGGGAATCACCGCCGCGTCAGGCGCACGAGCGCAGGCCGGACGCTGCAACTGCCGCCGGAATCGTTTCGAGGTTTCCCAACGTCAACAGGTTGGCGCCGGATACGCCCGGAATGGTCGCGGCCTCCCTGAGCAGCGCCGCGCAGATGTCGACGCCCTCGCTCTCCGGGTCCGAGGCCCGCTCCAGGCGCCGGACGATCGATTCCGGAACCAGGGCGCCCTTGACGTTTTCCCGGATCCAGCGCGCCGCCTCGGTCGACGGCAGCGGGGACAGCGCCATGATGAAGCTCGCCCTGTGCGTCAGCTTCGCGGCAACGATGCGGGCCATGTACCTGCGGGCGACGCTCATGTCGAAGCAGATCTGCAACTGCACGAAGTTGGCGCCGGCATCGCACTTGCGGATCAGGTTCTTCGGCACCCAGTCGGCTTCCGCCGGGAACATCTCGGCATTGGCACCGATGAGAAATTCGGGCGGTAGCCGCCTGTCTTCATCCTGCTTCAAGCCCTGAATGTACGCCATGAACTCAAGTGCGGGCGTATCGTAGACATTGCGCACCCCGACCCTGGCGCTTTTGGGGATCTTCGCGCCGCGGGCGATCAGCACGCTGCTGACGCCGAGCGCCGCAGCGCCTAGAAGATCCTTCTGCAGCGCCAGCCGGTTCCGGTCGCGGCAATTCATGTGGACGACCGGGTCAATACCGTTGCGGATCAGGAGCGCCGCCGCGGCGAGGCCCGAGATATGCGGTTGCTTGCTGTCGAGCAGTTGTACGGCATCCACCGCCGGACGCAGGGTTGCGCCCTGGTGCAGCAGCGAATCCGCATCCGGCGCGTTCGCCAGGTTCAACTGGCCGCTGACGACGAATTCCTTCGACTTTAGAGCGTCGTTGAACGTCATGCCGAACTCATCGCGATGCGTAGTCCGGCATGCCGACCATGCGCTTCAGCCAGGCGTCGTGCGGCGGCAGCTTTGCCTGCGCGTTCTGGATCGCATCGAGAACCTGTTTGTGAATCGACGGCCGCGGGCGGTCCTTGCCGAACCACTGGTTGCATTCATCCTGCAGAAAGCCCATGCCGTACAGAATGGCCTCGTAGCTGTGGTGGTTCCAGAGTCTGCCCGTATCGATGGGACACCGGCCGTCAAGTGCGCCGCGCGACGATCCGGCCGATGCATCCGCCTGGCCCGGAAGCAGTTGATCGACGAAATCGGATGCGCTCGGGGGTTTGATGCGCCAGAAGTCGAGCTTCGCCCGCAACCTGTCGTTGGTCCGCTCCGGCCGGCCGGCCTCACGCCAGAATTCCGTGTCCGTTCTGCGTGTCAGGCAATAGTGCATGTTGATGAAGTCGAGGATCTCGTAGTAACGGTTCTGCATGATGCGATTGAAGCGAAACGCCAACGGCTCCATGTCGTTGCCGTGCGGGAAGTGCTCCGCCAGCAACTCCGCGGCGATCTCGTTCAGGTACAGGCCCGTCGACTCCAGGGGTTCCAGAAAGCCGCCGGCCAGCCCCATCGCCACACAGTTCCTGTGCCAGAGTTTCTCCCGCACGCCGACCTTGAAACGGACCAGCCGCGTGTCGAGCCGCTCGGCATGAGGGCCTTCGTAGTTGCGGATTTCGCGCTCGGCTTCTTCTTCGCCGATGAAGGCGCTCGAATGAACGTAACCGACACCCCGGCGATTCTGTAACGGGATATCCCAGACCCAGCCCGCCGACAGCGCCGTCGCCTGCGTGTGCGGGCGCACGAATCCGGGATAGTGCGCCTCATAGGGCACCGGCATGACCAGCGCGCGGTCGCAGAGCAGCCACGACGAGAAGTCGACCCAGCGAACGCCCAGCGTCTTCTCGATCAGGACGGCGGCGAACCCGGTGCAGTCGATGAACAGGTCCGCTTCCAGGCGCCGGCCGCTCTTGGTTGCAAGCGCGGCGATTCGGCCGTCTTCGGCCAACTGCACATCGGTGACGTGCTCGCGATGATGAGTGACCCCTCGAGTCGTGGAGAAGTCCCGCAGATAGTCCGCGTACTTCAGCGCATTCATATGAAAGGCGTAGCCCACCGGTATGCCGAGATTGGGCTGGTCGAACGCTTTCGGCGCGAGACCCATCTCACACAATACCGGCTGCGCCGATATGGTGTTCATGTAGGGCACCGAGCGATCGCTCATGAGCCAGCGCCGGCCGGCATCGTCCCTCAAGCCCGCACCGTAACGGCTGAACGGGTGGTGATAGAACCGGCGTTTGCCGTCGAGCCAGTTGACGAAACGGATCGATGCCTTGAAAGTCGCATCGGCGGCTTTCATGAACTCCAGTTCATCGATACCGATCATCGCCAGCGTACGGTTGATGTTCGGCACCGTTGCCTCGCCGACGCCGATGCGGGGCACGTCCGGCGATTCGACAAGGCCCACGTCCACGACTTTCCGGTTACCGGCTCTTGTGGAGGGCAAGCCCCTCGCGCTCCCCGGCTGAGGGCTCCTTGCTTGCGAGGGGTGCACCCTCGCGCTCCCCGGCTGAGGGCTCCTTGCTTGCGAGGGGTGCCCCCTCGCGCTCCCCGGCTGAGTGTTTCCTGCGAGGGGCAAGCCCCTCGCGCTCCCCGGCTGAGGGCTCCCATTCAGCGCCGCGTTCAGGTAGGCCGCCGCGGTCCAGCCCGCTGAACCGCCCCCGACCACCAGAACCTTCTTCGTTCGCATGGCGTTCAGTTGACGGCAGCCGGGATTTCGGGCGGAACCCTGAATGCCAGGTTTTCGGGCTGGATGCTCAGGCTCTCGGGTCGCGTCTTGCCCCGGCCCGGGTCATAGGCAAGCGGACCGGGCGGAATGTAGTCGAAGATGAACGTGATCCGGTCCTCCGGTCCCCGGTTGGCTACGCTGTGCTGAGCCTGGTTGTTGATCTCGTAGGCCTGGCCGGGTTCGAGCTGATAGGGCCGCCCGTGGATCGTGTACCAGACCTTGGGATTGGTCGTGATCGGCACATGGATACGGTGCGCGCAATGGAACGACTGGTGAATGTCGCTGTGCGCCCTGATTCTGCTGCCGGCCTCGAGGCACGCGGCAATCGCGCGAATGACCTCACCGCCATCGGGATAGTGCCTTGTGACGATTTGCTGCATGACCGGCAAGGCAGCGTCGGCTATCCGCTTCCAGCCGGGCCCCCGGCTGACCGGTCCGACCGGCCAGTTGTCGTCGTCCAGGGCGATTGCCACGATCGACCGGGTCTGATCGTGTACATAGAACGACTCCTGGCGGGTCCGGTCTTCGCACCAGGCGATATCCTCCTGACCGAGGACCGCATCGCGCAGCGCCGTCGCGTCAACGGCGCCGAGATCGCGCAACGGTACTTCGATGTCCATGGTGATGGGCGATGTAAGATAGTTCGAATTTCTTGCCGCGCCAGCGTAAGTTCGACCATCCATGAATGCAAACGAGCATCAGGCCCTCGCCCTGGACGATCCGCGCTTTGCGCTGGTCGACGGCAGGACGAGGCCGGACTTCATGCTGGTAGGCGGAATGAAATGCGGTACCACGTCGTTCGCGCGGTACCTGTCGGCCCATCCACAGGTCGATCTTGCCGGCCCGAAGGAACCCAACTACTGGTCCTGGCACAGATACCCCGCCAGGTACCAGGATTTCTTCGTCAACGAGTCGCCGCTTGGCGATCCGGGTGCGGATCGGCACGTGAGCGGTGAGTTCTCGACGTCGTATCTCGTCCACCCGCTCGCGCCGCGACGGGTTCGCGCCAACCTGCCGGACTTGAAAGTGTTCGTGCTGCTCAGAAACCCGGCCGACCGCGCCTGGTCCCATTTCGTCATGTCGAAACGCGCCGGTCTCGAGAACGAGTGTTCGTTCGAGGAAATCGTGCGCCGCGAGATCGATGAGGCCCCGGAATTGCTTGCGGCGCACCAGCGAGGTTTTGTTTGCCCGGACGGTACGCCAAATTCCTGTTATTCGGCTGTCGACGGCGCACCGCTACTTGTCGCCGAACACCGGCGAGGCCTGCCGGCGAGGAGGCTCCGCGACGAAGTGGACCTCCGGGATTTCTACTATCGGAGCTATGTGTTCCGGTCGATCTATCACGACCAGTTGCAGCGTTGGATGCGCCTTTATCCCCGTCGGCAACTGATGATCGTCCAGTCCGAAAAGTTCTTCGCGAACAGTGCATGCAACATGAGCGCGGCGGCGCACTTCCTGGGGCTGCGGCCATTCGATTTCGACCAGGCAAGGCAGTTGCGGCGGCGCTGGGATGCCGGCGCCGGTAACGCCCGTCAGTTACCCCGGGACTACCCCGCAATGAGCGACAGGGCGCGCGCGTTGCTGGTTGATTTCTTTGCCTCCCACAATGAACGCCTATACCGCCTGACGGGCGAGAACTACGGCTGGGGCTGACTAGTGCTCCAAGCCGCTCATTGAGATATCGAATGTTGTTTGTTTTTTCACGGTTGCTTCCAAATACGCTGAAGTTGTTCCGGGTACAAACCGCGCTGGCCGCGCCCTCGCCGGTCTTTTTGCCGGTTGCGCGCACATGCTCGCTCCACCATAGGCGTGGCTATGCTTTGAGCTCGCGAGCACGCGCAACCGGCAAAAATCCTCGGCGCTCGTCGCGGCCCTTGGTGCAATATGCGGGCCAGTCGACCAAACCCGACATTTTTCGATCAGTGGCCGCGGCGACGTTTCGGGCAAGGCGCGGTCGCGTAGACGTGGCGGCACCACCGGGTCATGACGATTAGGCTGCCCAGGCTCGTCGCGACATCGGTCGTGCGCGGCAACCACAGGGACAAGAGTCAGGGCGGTGTTTATGTCGTCGATTTCGAGAAGCAGACGCTAGAGCAGCTCTTCGACTGGAACTCGGGCGCCATGGATTTCGAAGGCGCCAGCGGCGACCGGGGCTTGCGAGGCATCGCCATCAGCGACGAAGATGTACTCATCGCCGCAAGCGATGTGCTGTTTCGCTGCGACCGCAGTTTCAGAATCAAGACATTCAGCCGGAACCGCTACCTGGACGACTGCCATGAGATCTGCCGATACCAGGACAAGGTCTTCCTGACGTCGCCGGGTTTCGACAGCCTGCTCGCATTCGACCTGGGTACGAAAGAATATATCTGGGGCTACCACCTGATCCGGCAATACGGCCGCTGGACCGGCCATACGTTCGACCCGCGTTCGAATACGGGGCCGGTGCCCGTCAACGACTATCACATCAACATGGTGCACGTGGACAAGACCGGTATCTACTTCAGCGGCCTGCGCACCAACGCGCTGCTGCACCTCGACAACAGCATGGAAGTATCCGTGGCGTGCTCGCTGCCCCCCGATGTACACAACGCACGACCGTATCGCGACGGCGTGCTGTTGAACGACACGGAGAGCGGTTGCGTGCGCTACGCCGGGCGCGACGGTAAAAGTCTCGCTTTCAAGACAGCCTCTTACGATGAGGCGGACATCGAGTTCGCCGGCAAGGACGAAACCGGCGACCTGCGGCAGGGGTTCGCGCGCGGCTTGTGTGCGCTTGGGGAGAGGTTCGTGGCCGCCGGTTCCTCGCCGTCGACGATCGGCCTGTACGATTTCGAGGGGGAGCAGAGAGTCGGGTCCGTCAACCTGACCATGGACATTCGCAACGCCATCCACGGTCTTGCGCCCTGGCCATTCGAGGCTTGAGACAAGCTGTGTTGTCCTGTCATTTTACAATATAGAACAAACATCGGCGGTGTCTCGGACAGGTCAGGAATCTCGATAGCTGTCGGCCGCGCGATGGCAGCCCGTTGGTAGCCGGGACTCTGTTCTGATAAAACTACCAACCGCAGGACGCCCGGAAGCACCCTTGAGCCAGGGTTAGTTATTGTGAAAGACCATTCCCGCGTCGTCGTCATCGGTGGCGGTATCGTCGGGGCCGCCGTGCTCTATCACCTGACCAAACTGGGGTGGCCGGACGTCGTTCTCGTCGAGCGCAGGCAGTTGACCGCCGGTTCCACCTGGCACGCCGCCGGCGGCTTTCACGCCATGAACAGCGATCCGAACGTGGCGCGACTGCAGGCCTACGGCATATCCGTGTACCGGGAAGTCGAAGAGATCAGCGGCCAGGACGTCGGCATGCACCTCACCGGCGGCATCCAGGTTGCGGCAACCGGTGAGCGCTGGGAGAACATCCGATACGAACATGCGAAACACCAGGTTCTCGGTATCGACAGCCACCTGCTGACCCCAAACGAGATAAAGAAGCTCTGCCCGATCATGGACACCAGCGGCGTGATCGGCGGACTGTTCGACGGCAACGAAGGCCACATCGATCCCTACGGCTCGACGCAAGCGCTGGCGAAAGCCGCGCGCCAGGGCGGCGCCGAAGTCTACGTGAACACGATGGTGACGGACCTGGTGCACAAGCCGGACGGCGCCTGGACCGTCGTTACCGACCGGGGAAACATCCAGTGCGAACACGTCGTCAACGCGGCCGGGCTGTGGGCCCGCGAAGTCGGGGCGATGGCCGGCGTGCACGTTCCCATCGTGCCGATGGAACATCATTACCTGCTGACCGAGGGCATCGGCGAATTAGCCGGATGGGACGGCGAGTTGCCGCTGGTTCTCGATCTCGACGGGGAGATGTACCTGCGCCAGGAGCACAACGGCGTACTGCTTGGCGTGTACGAGCGGAATTCGACACCCTGGTCCGTGCGGGGAACCCCTTGGGACTTCGGCGAAACCGATCTCCTGGAAGTACGGCTCGACGATATCGCCGATGCGCTGACGAAGGGTTTCGAGAGATTCCCGTCCGTGGCGGAAGCCGGTATACGGCGCGTCATCAATGGGCCCTTCACGTTCGCGCCGGACGGCAATCCGCTCGTGGGCCCGGTGCGCGGCGTGCGCAATTACTGGTCCTGCTGCGGCGTCATGGCGGGATTCAGCCAGGGCAGCGGCGTGGCGCTGGCGCTGGCGCAGTGGATGATCGACGGCGAGCCCGAGGGCGATGTGTTCGCAATGGACATAAACCGCTTCGGCTCCCATGCGACGAGCGCCTACGCAGTCGAGAAAGGCAGGGAGTTCTACGAGAACCGCTTCTATCTCCTGTGCCCCAACGACGAATGGCCCGCCGCGCGCCCGCTCAAGACATCGGCCGTCCATGACCGGCTGCAGGCGGCCAATGCCGTTTTCGGAGAATCCTTCGGTCTCGAAGTACCCCTCTGGTTCGCGCCCGGGGGAACCGAACCGGTCGAACGGCCGAGCTTCCGGCGCTCGAATTCCCATGACCCGGTCGGCGAGGAATGCCGCGCGGTCGCCGGCAGCGTCGGCATACTCGATGGTTCGTCGTTCGCGAAGTACGACGTGTCGGGTCCGGACAGCGTCGCCTGGCTCAACCGGTTGTTCGCCAGCCGCCTGCCGGCCGTGGGCCGGGTGCGCATGGGTCCCATGCTTTCGCCGTCCGGTCATATGAAAGGCGACCTGACCCTGATGCGCATCGCAGACGGCGTTTTCCGGATCGTCGGTTCCGGCTACCTGCAGGAATTCCACATGCTGTGGTTCGAGCAGCACCTCGGCGATTGCGATGCCGATATCCGCAATCGCTCCGATGACCTGACGACGATCGCGATCGCCGGACCGGCATCCCGCGAGTTGATGAAGTCGGTCGCCGAAGGGGATTTCGAACCCGGCGCGATGCCGTTCATGTCGGTGCGCACCATGGATGTCGGGCGGGCCGAGGCCCAGGTGGTCAGGCTGTCGTTCACGGGTGAACTCGGCTACGAAATCTACGTTCCGACACCGTTCGCGGGCCCCGTCTACGACCGCCTGCTCGAGGCCGGCCGGAAGTTCGATATCCGGCCGTTCGGCAATCGCGCACTGGTGTGCATGGGCATGGAAAAGAGCTTCGGCGTCTGGTCCCGGGAATTCACGCCGGACTACACGCCGGTCATGTGCGGCATGGACCGGTGGATCGACTACGGCAAGAAGGGCTTCGTGGGCCGCGAGGCGGCGCTGGCCGACCGCGATGCAACGCCCGGGCACAGGCTGGCCGCGTTCGAGATCGATGCCGGCGAAGCGGATGCGTGGGGCTATGAACCGATCTGGCTCGATGAGGACTACGCCGGCTTCGTAACCTCCGGCGCATACGGACACCGGGTCGGGAAAAGCCTGGCGCTGGGCTACGTGAAAACGCCCTGTCTGGAAACGCCGGCAAGCGAGTTCCGCGTGCACCTGGTCGATGGCAAGAGGCCGGCCCGCATTCTGCCGGAGCCCCCCTACGACCCGCGCGCCTCGAAAATGCGGGCATAGCGGGCGCATGGTGCCGGGCGCCCGGATGCTTCCGTCTACAGGAGATACGTCACGGTGCCGTGCTGTAGAACCCGGACCTGCCTTTTGAGTGCCGACATGCCAACAAAACCGTTGCAACTCCGTTTAGTCAACGATATTGTTGGCAACGTATTTGTTGGCGACTGAAATGACACTGAAGAAGGCTGGCGGAAACTGGGTCGATGGCGACCGTTTCTTCGACCGAGCGGCCGAACTGGAGGCGTTGACGGAGCGAGTCCGCGAGGGCACTCATACGCTGTTAACGGCTCAACGGCGGATCGGCAAGACGAGCCTGGTTCGTGAATTGCTGCGTCGTCTTGAGGACTCCGGGGAGTTCGAGGCGGTTTTCGTCGACTTGGAAGCCGCGTCCACGGCCGCCGATGCCATCGCGGAGATCGTTGTCGAGTCGAGGGCGGTTCAGGGCGTCTGGCATCGCGTCAAAGCAGGATTCGCGAACCAGTTGCAAGGTCTTGGCAATCGGGTCGAATCGTTGGAACTCGCCGAACTGAAAGTCCAACTGCGTGCGGGAATCGACACGGGCAACTGGCGACACAGAGGCGAAGGAGTCTTCGCGGCACTCGCGAACAACGAGAAACCCGTGGTGTTGGCGATTGACGAGCTTCCAATCCTTGTCAACCGCCTGCTTAAAGGCCAGGACTATCGCATCACGGCGGAACGAAAGCAGGCGACCGACGACTTCATGAGTTGGCTACGAAAGATGGCGCAACAGTACCGAGGCCAACCATCCATGATTCTCTCGGGCAGTGTCGGCCTCAAGCCGATTTTGCGACAAGCGGGCATGATCGCCCACGCCAATATCTATATGCCCCTGGATTTGAAGCCTTGGGATGAGCGAACCGCCAGCGAATGCCTCGGCGAGCTGGCGGATACATACGGCCTCAGACTCCCTGTCGAGGTAAGTCAATACCTGTGCCGACGATTGCGTTGCTGCGTTCCCCATCATGTACAGCAGTTTTTCAGCCACCTTCACGAGCTACTGCGCCCTGCCGGGAGAAAAGAAGCCACGCTGGAAGACAGCAAGCGCGCATACGACGAAATGCTAAGCGTTCGCGGGCAAGTAGACCTGGAGCACTATGAGACTCGATTGAAAACGGTGCTCGGCAACGAGGGGTATCGAAACGCCCTGGAGCTATTGACCGAGGCTGCCGTCCACGAGGGCCGATTGGGTAACGACGCGATCTCGCGATACCGTAACGCCTTACCACTCGATGGCGCACCGGTGTCCGTTGAAGAAGTGCTCTACGTACTCGAACACGATGGCTATTTTACCAGCGATTCGGAAGGCTACCGCTTCGAATCGGGATTGCTCGAGGATTGGTGGCGTGCCCGGCATGGTCAACACTTCATACCGATCAGAGAGCGGAGAATGGGGCGATGACGGTCACCACCCGTAAATACAACCCCGGCTTCCTGACCGATGACGAATTGATCGCGTCGTTTTGCGTACGCACCAACGAGTTCGAGTCGGTCATCGAGACGCTGCGCGAATGCGAAGCCAACTCCAACCCCCATCTCATCGTCATCGGTCCTCGCGGCAGTGGAAAGACGAGCCTGTTACTGCGAGTCGCCGCGGAGGTACGCCGGGATGCGCAACTGTCGTCACGCCTGTTCCCCATTGTCTTCGCGGAAGAAAGCTACCAGGTTTCTACCTGCGGAGAGTTCTGGTTGGAGTGCCTGTCGCGCTCGGCAGAACAGGCGCCGCGCAACCACGATGCCCCCGATCTAATGAGAACCTGGAACGACCTTGGGGCGATCCGGGACGACGAAACCCTTGCCCTGCGCTGCCTCGGTTCATTGCTCGATTTCGCGGATCGCGAAGGCAAACGGTTGGTGCTGATTGTTGAGAACTTGAACATGATGTTCGCCGACATGAGAGACCGGCATGCGGGATGGCGGCTGCGCAAGACACTTCAGACCGAGCCACGCATCATGTTGCTGGCCAGCGCCACCAGCCGTTTCGACGACATGGACAACCCGGAAGAAGCGCTCTATGACTTGTTCCGCGTACACTCGTTGCGTCCACTCACGACGGAAGAGTGCGCCGCTCTCTGGAAAACGGTATCCGGCGAGACACCGGCGCACGAAAAGATACGATCGCTCCAGATTTTCACGGGCGGAAATCCTCGCATGCTCGCCATCGTCGCTCGATTCGGCGCCAGCTTGTCTTTTCGGGAGCTCATGCACGATCTACTGAACCTGGTGGACGAGCATACCGAATATTTCAGACATCATCTTGAGTCGCTTCCTGGCTTGGAACGGCGGGTCTACCTCGCTCTCGCAGAGGCGTGGAAACCCGCCTCGACGCGCGAAGTTGCGGATCGTGCTCGCATGGACACCAACAAGTGCAGTGCTTGGCTCAAGCGTCTCGCTGACCGAGGCATCGTCTCGGTTACCGGGGGCACAGCCCGCCGCAGGCTGTACTACCTTACCGAGCGCATGTACAACATCTACTACCTGCTCAGACGCCACAGCGGAACCAACCGTGTGGTTGAGGTAGTGGTTCAGTTCATGGTGTCCTTCTACTCGCCGGCAGAATTACCAAGTGTTCGTGCGCGAATCGCCCACGAGGCGAGGAATTGGAGCGGTGAACTGGCGCCTCACAAAGATACCGTGCTCTCAACATTGGACAACGCATCGTTGGAACTGGCTTTGGACCGCTGCGACGAAGTAGTAGAGCGACATGAAGCAGGTGATGCACGCTCAGAGAAGGCAGCGGCAGCGCTACTCCGCAAGGGGATGACTCTTGAGCGATTGGAACGTCTGGAGGAAGCGCTTGGGGTATTCGGCGATGTCATGGAGCGGTTTGGAGCAGACGATTCTGAGTTCGTGCTCGAACATGTGGCGAATTCGTTGCTCCACACCGGCATTGTGTTTGGAAAGTCGGGACGAAACGGGGAGGCGCTTGAGGCGTTTCGCCATGTCGTAGACCGTTTTGGCAAGAGCGATTCTCAAGCATTTGCGACAACCGTGGCCAAGGCGAGGTATGACGAAGGAGTAACACTCGCGAACATGGAGCGCGACTACGAGGCGCTTGCCGCCTACGATGATGTCATCGCTCGATTTGCCACGAATAACTCTGCCGTGCTACTTGAGGTTGCAGGCAACGCTCTGTTCAACAAGGGTGTGGCGCTTTCGAATCTGGAGCGGGACGAAGAGGCGCTCTTGGCCTACGGCTATCTCTTGACGCGACTCCAGGACCAGGACATCCCGGTGCTTTTGGAGCTTGTAGCCAGCGCTCTATTCAACACGGGAGTGTCGCTTACGAGGCTTGATCGTGAATGTGAGGCGCTCGAGATCTACGGCGATGTCATCGGTCGATTCAGCAAAAGCGATTCCCCTGCGTTATTGGCGATAGTAGCCAGATCACTAACCAACAAGGGCGCTGTGTTATCGGATCAGGGGCGCAAGGACGAGGCAGTTGAAGCCTACGCCGAGGTAGTAGATCTACTTGAGGCGAGTGACTTCCCGATACTTGACGAACTGGTATCACGCGCGCTGCTTGAAATGGCGGACGTTCATTTGACAGAGCGTCGTTTTAGAGCGGCTGACGAGTCTATAACCCTGGGATTCGATAAAGAACATTTTGTCTCAGGCAACTTGCGTATCTTGGCCCATGCAAGTCGAGCAATTGCACGGTTGGAAATCGGTGACGAGCCGGGGGTTGAACGTGACCTCCAAGCAATGCTCGCGATCGTCTCCGAACTTGACCAGCCACCTACTCTCAGCATTGATGCGTTGATGCAGTCAACGCTTCAGCTCGGGCCCGAGCGCGTACTCGATCTGATTCAGCAGTCGTGCGCCGCGGAAATGCTGCTGCCGCTGGTGGTAGCTTTGCAACAAGAGATCGGACTTGAACCCCAGGTGGCGCGTGAGGTGGAGGAAGTGGCTCAGGATATCAGAAAGAAGTTGTCGGACATAAGGCAAGGATGAGGCAAAGAGACGCTTCAAACCACAGGAACGAACATTATCGTTTGACGGATTGTTCGCCGGGGGGGCTGGACGTGTGGACCGTCATCGTCTCCGGGGAGCACGGTGTCGCCGCACCGTGCTCGGTAATATCCCGATATGACGACGGGTGGTGAAAAGCGGGACATCGCCAAACCTCAAAGCAGCCGGTTTATTTTACTTGTTCTTACCGCTGCCGGACGATATCCAACCCAGCGATTATCTCGAGTTCGGCAACATCGGTGCGTACAGCATTGGCGGGCGAACCGATTACAATAGCTTTTACAGCGACCGGATTGTGACGATTACGTCGAACACCGAGAAACCGCCTTCTGTTGCAGGATAATCACCGTGAATACGGGGAAACCCTTCGCCCTGGTGCAGCGTATTTCGGGGAGAAGATTGCGGCCGACATTTCCGATTGAAGGATTACAGAACCCGATCTCGTAGAAGTGAACATGTACTCCGCAGCAACGAACGACTCACAACCCGCGAAAGACAGGCCATACATCATCGTGGGTCAAGTAGTGACATGATCGTCACCGACCATTTCGTCTATATCCACGTCTCGCGCACCGGCGGAACCTTTCTCAACAAGCTGATCATGAACCAGGTGCCGGGCGCCCGGATGCTTCAATATCATGGTCACCTGGAAGACCTGCCGGCGGAATACGCACAGCTTCCGGTTATCGGCTTCGTGCGTAACCCGTGGGACTGGTATGTCTCCATGTTCAGCGATTACCGCCGCAAACGGCAGTTCGTTTTTCAGATTCTCTCGGACCGCGGCACGCTCGATTTCGAGCGAACGGTAACCAGGTTCCTGAATCTCGGCGACGGCAGCCCCGCGAGCAGGCGGCTTTTGCGGCACCTGGCCAGGGTTGCGCCGAGGGTCATCGATGCACGCCAGCCCGCTCGCAATCACTTGCCGGGTCTCAGATCGGAGCATTTCGCGAATTATCCCGACGGTATCGGCTATTACACCTGGTTGTTCCAACTCATGTTCCGGTCCGAGCGCGGCCAGGCGATTCATCTTGGACGTTTCGAAAACCTCAGGGCGGAGGCACTTCGGTTGTTCGAGGAAACCGGGACACCGATTACGAATCGCATCGCCGCCTACCTGGAAGAAGCCAGGCCGCTGAACGCGAGCGCGCGCCCGAAAAACTTCGTCGGCGCCTATCCTCCCGAGTTGGAGCAACTCCTCGCCGAGCAAGAGCGCACTCTCATCGATCGATTCGGCTACCAGTTTTCGGAGGCGCACGACTATCCGAAAACCGACTACTTCAGACACCTGGGATCGGCGGACCTTGCCGATCTGGTTCAGCGCGTGAAGCAGATTCCCGAAACGCTATGGGAATCGCAGAACGAAGCCAAGCCCAACAAGATCGCGCAACTCAACGAAACGCGCCACATCATGTTCCGTTTCATCACCGATACCGACAGGGTGTTCGACTTCAGCGATCATCCCGTGTTGTGGGATGAATGGAAGGATGCGTTGCTGCCCATCATGCGGCAGGCCGCGGCGGAACTCGGCTACCGGGACTACCGCTTTCCGCGCGTGATGTTCGCAAGGGTGCCCGCCGGCGGCGACATTTCCGGCCATTACGACGGCGAGGCCAGCCATTACATTCACAAGATTCACGTGCCGCTGATCACCAACGACAAAGTGCTGTTTCGTGTCGGCCGGAAGGAAATGCACCTGCCGGCCGGGGAGATTTTCGAAGTGAACAACAAACGCGTTCACGCTGTGAAAAACGGCGGCGCCACGGACAGGATTCACCTGATCTTCGAGTGCTACAACACCGACGACTACGGAAAACCCGATTGAGGGCAGGCAATGTAGCCGACAAGCCGCCAGCCCGGGAAACAGTTCGATTGCCGCCGCCTCAACTGTCGAAAAGCTGCGGTCGCTCCCATGCGATCGGTTCGGGCGCACCCGCGGAGTCGATCGTTCGGGCGCATTCGTGTCCGGAATACACCGCATGGACGATCGCTCCCGGCGCCCGGCAATCGCCGATGCTGCGCACGCTGGCGATGCCGGCACGGGTGAGGCCGCCGGCATCGGCGATCAGGTCCTGGTACAGACGGTCGTTCGGCTGCCTGACGCCCACGACAACCAGAGCACCGCAATCGATCGACCTGACCGTCCGGTCGCGGTAGATGCCGGTCAGTTCGGCTGCGCCGTCGGCGAATCCGGTTACGGTATTCTCGAGTTCGGTGCGTATTCCGAGCTCGATCATTCGCGAGCGGATCTCGGCGAGTTCGTTGTTCATGAACGTCCAGGCGGAAACGGCGTTTGCGTTGGTGACGAGCGTCACCTCGTGACCGCGCCCGCGTAGCAGTTCGGCCAGGCAACCGCCCATGTAGTAGTGGTCGAAATCGTAGATGACGACGGGGCCATCGAGGGTCGCGCCGGCGAGCACATCGTCCGGCGTGAAGACCGCTTCGCTCTCGAATCCCACGCAGGGGTACCCGTTGCCGCCGAGAATGTCGGTGGTCCACTTCGCGCCGGTGGCGATGACCGCGTGATCGCTACCGAATTCGATGACGTCCCGCGCCGTCAGCGGGCTGTCCCGGTAGACGGCCACATTGACCATGGTTTGGATCAGGTGGCTGCGGTAGTCGCGCACGCGGGCCCAGGTGGCGAGACCGGGCAGCTTCGACTCGATCGTGACCCGGCCGCCCAGTTCCCTGCCGGCCTCGGCGAGCGTTACGGCAAAGCCGCGTCTGCCGAGGGCACTCGCGCATTCGAGACCTGCCGGCCCGGCGCCCACGACGAGAACGTGCGTGCCGGGATCGCCGGGCGGGATGCGTTCCGGGTGCCAGCCGCGCCGCCACTCCTCCCCCATGGTCGGGTTCTGGGTGCAGCGAACCGGCACGCAATCATGATACGCCGACACGCAGATATTGCAGCCGATGCATTCGCGAATTTCGTCTTCGCGGCCGGCATCGATCTTGGCCGGCAGAAACGGGTCGGCGATGGACGGCCTCGCGGCGCCGATCAGATCGAGAACGCCGCGTTTGATCTGGCTCACCATGGCATCCGGCGATGTGAACCGGCCGACGCCGACCACCGGCTTCGAGGTCAGCGATTTCGCGAAACTCACCAGGGGTTCCTGCGCGCCTTGCTCACTGAATCGCGCCGAGGCGGTTTCCACCACCCAACTCGATGACTTCAGGTCCCAGAGGTCCGGGAGGTTCGAGAGCATCGAGACGATCTCGTGCGCCTCCGAGGCCATATTCTCTCCGGGAACCCTGAGCAGTTCGTCGGTGCTGAATCGCAGAGCCACGGCGCATCGGTCGCCAACGGCTTCCTTCAGGTCTTCGACGATCTCGCGAGTCAGCCTGACGCGATTCTCGAGGCTGCCGCCATACTCATCCGTGCGCTTGTTGATCCACGGCAGCAGGAACTGATAGGGCCCGAAGTTCATGCCCGAATAGATGTACACGATGTCGAAGCCGGCCGACCTTGCGCGCTTCGCGGCATCCACATGCCAGCGTCGGAAGTCGCGGATGTCCTGCCTGTCCATCGGCCGCGACCGCGCCAGGTTCATCCAGCCGGGGTAGGTCGATTCGCCCGCAATACCGGAGGCCGACATCAATGGCATTCGCGTCAGGCGGTTGCCGGTGCCGCCGCCGCCGTGCCACAGTTCGACCCCTGCTAGCGCGCCGTGGCGATGGACGGCATCGACCATCAGGGCATGCACCTCGATGTCCCCGTCGTCCCAGAGACGGGCATAGGGAAGCGGCGCGTCATCGGAGCTGGGGTGAATGGAGCAATAGCCCGTATTGACCACCCCCCAACCGCCTTCGGCGCGCACTTCGCGCATGGCCGCGCGGGTGTGAGGCATCCGGTTGCCGGTGCCGAGTGCGTGCGGCGTGCAGTAGAAACGGTTCGGCGCCGTTACGGGGCCTATCTGAACAGGCTCGAAGAGAATGTCGTAGCGGGGATTCCTGCTCAACTTGGCGGCAATCCCCGCTTGCGACCGATCGGCTACTGCCTCTCCCACCGGGCCCGCAGGTAGTAGAACCCGCCGTTAAACCCGAACGGAGAGGATTCCGGGTAGATCAGCCCCGCCACTTCGCCGGCCGGGTTGTGCTGCGGATAGGCATCGAACGCATTCTGCGCGCCGGCCAGCAGGGTCACCGACTCGCCGAAGTCGTACGACACCTCGAAGTCCATCAGGAAATCCGGTTCGGGGTAGAAGGAAACGGAGGCATCGTTGGTCGGCGCATCGTAGTAGTCGCCGTAATAGCGTCCCCGCGCCATGAACCGCCACGGTCCCTGCAGGTGCGTCCAGGTCACCACAAAGCGCGAGTCCGGACGGCCCTGTTCGATTTGCAGCCGGCGGTTCTCGCTGGTGAACTGGGGACTGTACTTGGTCAGTTCGATGTCCGACCAATTCGCCACCGCGGTCAAGGTCGATGTGCCGCCCCCCAGGTCGAACGGCAACGTGGCGACCACATCGATGCCCGAGGCCTTCACTGTCTGTTGATTGGAGAAGAAGCGCACGGACGTGAAACTCGTGGCGTCGGAAACGCCGGCGGCGAGCAGCGCCTGGATATCCGAGTCATCGAGGTTGAACCGGCTCGTGAAGGTGACGCGATCCTTGATCTCGATGTTGTAGTAGTCGACGGTGACGTCAACCGGCCCGGCATTGAACACGGCGCCCACGGTGATGTTCACGGACTCCTCGGGCGTCAGGGCCTGCGCGCCTTTCTGTTGCGCGACCGGGTGGGTCGGCGGCAAGGTGGCGATGTCGGCCAGGAACCCCATGTTGAACTCGGTGGTGACGTTGCGCAGGTTGGCCTGCCCGGCCGTGGGAACCCGGAAACCGGTGCTGACCGCGCCGCGCAGGGCGAGCGCATCGGTCACCTGGACGCGGGCGGCCACCTTGCCGTCCAGGGTGTCGCCGAACTCCTTGTAGTCTTCGTAACGCAGTGCCGTGCCCACCAACAGGCGTTCGGTCACGTTCGCCTCCAGGTCCAGGTAGAAGGCGATGGCGCTCGACTTGTGTTTGCCCGCATCCCCTGGCTGGAACCCCGCAAACCCGTTCGAACCGATGCCGAACCCTTGCGCGGGAAGACCGTATTCCTGGTCGATGTAAAACGAATTCGGGTCGCCGTTGGTGATCTTGAACGTTTCGTCCCGGTATTCGAAGCCGGCCGCCACGTTCACCGGGCCGTAGAAGCTGGCAAAGTTGACGGGCCTGGACAAATCGATGTTCACCACGCGGTCGGTCTCGGTATAGGCGCCGGCGTCGTAGTACACCGGAATGTCGTTGCGCTGACCCAGCAATTGCGGGTTGATCGTGTTGTAGATGTAGAACTCCGCATTGCTGCGGCCGGCGGTTGCGCTCAGATCGAAGTACCAGGCGCCGAATTGACCGCGTAAGCCGCCCGCCAGCGCGTAGTCGTCGATGTAGCCCCCGAACTGAGGCGTGAAGCCGCCGGGGAACTTCTCGATCAGCGAGTAGCAGCCTGACGCCGCCTGCACGGCAGCCATGTCGCCGCCGCTGGGGACGTTGTTCTGGATGCGGATGACCGGGCAGTTGTTCACCACGCCGGGCGGGTTGTCGGTCGGGTCCAGATCCGCAACCTTCACGGTCGGCGTCCCATCTGCCAGCGTCGGCCCCCGGAAAACCCCGTTGCGGGTGTGCGGATTACGATAGTAGAAACCGCCCTCGACCTGGCGCTCCGCCCAGTTGCCGAAGGCGTAGGCTTCCATGCCGTTGCCGAGCTCGACGCCGAAGTTGCCGAACACCTTGAAATCGTCGGAGTATTCCGGCGAACCCCAGATCTGCGCCGCCGGCTGCCGCACGTTCGTGTTGCCCGCATCGATCAGCCCCTGGGCATCGCCGCGCTGCCGGCTGCGGCTGGTGGGATCGGATTCCTTCCACTCGAAGCTCAGGTTGGCGAACCCGTACTCGGTCAAGGGCAGGCCGACGTTGGCGGCCAGCGTCAGCGCATCGCCGTCGCCTTCGTAGTGGCTGCCCCACTTGGCGTCGACCGCCATGCCTGAGTTGTGCTCTTTCAGGACGAAATTCATGATGCCGGCGATGGCGTCGGAACCGTACTGAGCCGAGGCGCCGTCGCGCAGCACCTCGAGCCGGTCCAGCGCGATCGCGGGAATGACGGACACGTCAGCTCCCTGGGCGCCGCCGGAAATGCCCGCCCCGAGCAGCGCGATGACGGCGGCCCGGTGGCGCCGCTTGCCGTTGACCAGCACCAGGGTGGCGTCGGGCGCGAGCCCGCGCAATGTCGCCGGCCGGATAAAGGTCGCGGCGTCGCTGATGGGTTCCTGGCTGACATTGTAGGAGGGAACCAGACTCGCAATCAGGGTCTCCATGTTGGAGTCGCCCTGGGCGGCGAATTCGTCTCCACCGACGACATCGACCGGGACGGGCGAGTCGGCCGCCGAACGGTCCCGGCGCCGCGACCCGACCACGACGATTTCTTCCACGACCAGATTCGATGCAGCCGCGGCGCCCGCCGCTTCATCCTCGGTCTCGGCAATCGCCAGGCTCGCCGAGAAACAGGCCAGAACGATCGCTCCGGCACGAACCACGCCGAATCGAATCAACCTCGAAGTTGCGATGAATTCCATTCCCGATCCCCTTCGTTGGCAGCCCCCGCCTTCGGCAAAGCCCTATCGTTCGACGACAGGCGGCAAAATACAGTTGAAATCCCGAGTACGAAGCCGATGCGCCAAGGGCGAATCCGCTTCAACTACCAATTCGGCCCACTACATCGGCGCACTAACTACCAAATCGACCCACTACATTGGCGCATTCTTATCATCTGACGGTCATTCCGCAACCTTCGAGGGGGAACAGAATTTGGCATCTGTTCCAAATGTAAGCGTTATCCTTTGTAACTATTTGAATACTATTTATTTTATTAGAGACAAATCAGAATTATGTCGAAAAGCCTGCGGCTGTTTTAATTAGCGTTGTTTCAAAAACCGCCACTGCGAGCGCTATTTCCCGATACCGGGTCCGCCACCGCAAAGCACACTTGAAACCACTCCGGACCGGCGTAGAATCGAGCGCGGGCTCACGAACTTCTCCGCGGCCATGCGCAGGCGCCTCCCGGACATCAACCGTTGAACTTCCGTAACTTGCCGCCGATCGGCCGGCAGTTCCGCGTAT
Organism: Candidatus Azophilus sp.; assembly: GCA_965220425.1. Taxonomy (GTDB): domain Bacteria; phylum Pseudomonadota; class Gammaproteobacteria; order Pseudomonadales; family Azotimanducaceae; genus Azophilus. The sequence continues at coordinate 5,280,383 of OZ244830.1, forward strand.
TTCATGAGTAACCGTTCGGTCAAGCCGTGGTTCTCAGCGGTCCGGCAGGCAAGTTCGCGTACACGACCCGGTATGTGCGCGGCTGGTGAGGGATCGCATCATCCGCGCAACCACTCCATCACGGGACGACCGAACGGTTACTTTCATGATGCCCTTGAATGGAGTTACGTGTACTATCCGGTGGATGCTTGACACCGGCAAACCAGCCTCTTTCGAGACCAGCCCGCGTCGCTTACCAACTTCCTGCCGCGGACGCCGATGCATCGTGTAAGCGCGGCCGTGCTCCCTCCGGGCGCCTTGACGTACTGTCGAATACGCCTGCGGCCCCCTGCGGTCCGCGCGGCCACACAGGACGGCGCCTCGACGCCCTCGCGACGATAGTTGGCGAGCGATGCGAGCGATGCGGGCTAGCGTCGACGTGCGCCTGGCGCCGGAACTCGCCCAGGCCCTGGGCACACTGGCGGATACCATCGAGCAGTTTGCCGCCGGTCATTCGATCGGCGGGGAAATACCTTTCAGATTGAACCTGGTTCTCGACGAACTTGTTACGAACAGCATCAACTATGCGTTGCCGAACGTGGCGGAACCCCACTTGTGTATACGCCTTTCCCGCACGGCGGATGGCGTAGTCGCGCAATTGGAGGATAATGGGGCCGCATTCGACCCGTTCCAGGATGCACCGAAACCGGATACGTCCCAGGCGCTGGACGACCGGCCCATCGGCGGGCTAGGGGTCTTTTTCGTGACACAGTTTACCGATGGCGCAAGCTACGAGCGGGAGGGCGGCGTCAACCGGATTACCTTGCGAATGAAAACGGAGAAATGAATGAGCAGTCAGACTCAACTTTCGGTATCGATCGAACAGCATGACAAGGGGGTCATCCTGTGTCCCAGCGGACGCGTGGACGGTACCAACGCGGGAACGCTTGAAGGCGTTGTCCGGAATCAACTGGAAAGCGGCCAGTCCGTGCTGGTATTCGACTTCACCGGCTTGAACTACATCAGCAGCGCCGGTTTGCGGGTTCTGCTGGTGGCGGCGCGGGATACCCAGTCCAGGGGCGGCAAGGCGGTCTTCTGCGGCTTGTCGAAACAGATCGCCGAGGTGTTCTCGGTCAGCGGCTTCGACAAGATCCTGGCCGTTCACTCCAGCCGCGACGAGGCACTCGAGGCCATCTGACCTAGACAACGCATCACTGGAACCGCCGCAATGGCTACTTCCCGAATACTGATGGTCGACGACGAGGTGGACCTCGAGTTGCTGGTGCGTCAGCGGTTCCGCCGGCGTATCCGCAAGGGCGATTTCGAATTCCTCTTCGCCCACAACGGCCGGGAAGCGCTGCAGACCCTGGAGGAGAATCCCGACATCCGCCTCGTGCTCTCCGACATCAACATGCCGGAGATGGACGGGCTCACCCTGTTGAGCCAGCTTGAAAGCGCCAATCCGGAGATCTGCGCCGTCATCATCTCCGCCTACGGCGACATGGCCAACATCCGTACCGCCATGAACCGGGGGGCTTTCGACTTCGTCACCAAGCCCATCGACTTCAACGACCTGCAGATCACCATCGAAAAGACGCTCAAGCACATCGAGATGATCCAGCAGGCTCTCGCATCCCGCGATCGCCTCGTCTCGCTCAAGCAGGAACTTACGGTCGCCAAGAACGTGCAGATGTCGGTGCTGCCCGCGGTGCCGCCGCCGAGCGAATACTACGACCTGTACGCGCAGATGACCCCCGCCCGGGAGATCGGCGGCGACTTTTACGACTATTTCAAGCTGGACGACCATCGCCTGGGCCTGGTGATTGCCGACGTCTCCGGCAAGGGCGTTCCGGCGGCGCTGTTCACGCTGGTGACCCGCGCGTTGTTGAAGTCCGCCGCCCGTAACCACGAATCGCCTGCCCGTTGCCTGAGCGAAGTCAACGAAATGCTCAGCCAGGAAAACGATGCGTGCATGTTCGTGACCCTGTTCTACGGTGTGCTCGACCTCCGTGACGGACAACTCCTGTACAGCAACGGGGGTCACAACCCCCCGCGCGTCGTTCGGAGCGCCGAGGGCAGCGTGGACGCCGTTCCACAGACCGGCAACCTGGCTCTCGGCATCGTTCCCGGCCACGAATTCAACGAGACCGAAATCCGGCTCGACGTCGGCGATGCGCTGTTTTTCTATACCGACGGCATAACCGAGGCGTGCAATACGACCGACGATGAATTCGGCGAAGAACGCCTGGACAATCAATTGGGCACGAAACGCCATTCGGCAATGGGCGAGCTCGTGGACATCGTGGTGAAGGCCGTAGAGGCATTCGCCATCGGCATGGAGCAGTTCGACGATATGACCTGCCTGGCGCTGCGCTGGAACGCCGTCAAACCGGCGGACGCCGCGCCCGGAATGCACTGATGCGCCGCTCGCTGCTCCCCGCGGCGGCGCTGCTCGCGCTGGCCGGGCTACCCGCGGCGAACGAAGACACCCTGCCTCCCACCGGATCCGGCCAGCCCGCGGATTACCTGTTCGGGCAATCCGCGGCGTTGAGCGGACCGGCGAGCGCCCTGGGCACGGGGATGCGCCTGGGACTGCTCGCCGCATTCGAGGAAGTCAATCGAGCCGGGGGCGTACACGGACGCCGGTTGTCGCTGACCACGCTCGACGATGCCTACGAACCCGAAGCCGCAATCGCCAATACCCGCGAACTGATCGAGAAACACGACGTGTTCGCGCTGGTGGGCGCCATCGGCACGCCCACCTCCAGGGCCGCCCAGCCCGTGACCAGCGATGCCGGCGTGCCCTACATCGCGCCCTTTACCGGCGCGGAATTTCTGCGCGATGCGGGCGAACCGGAAAACGTGGTGAACGTGCGCGCCTCCTATTTCCAGGAAACCGCCGAAATCGTCGCGCGCCTGACCAGCGATCTCGGAATCACCCGCATCGGCATCTTCTACCAGGACGACTCCTACGGCCGGGCCGGCCTCGAGGGCGTGCGCCGGGGACTCGATGCCCACGGCCTGACGCTGGCCGCCGAGGTGGACTATCCGCGCAACACGGAGAGCGTCAAGGTGCCGCTGCTCGACCTGCGCCGCTTCGAGCCCGAGGCGGTCATCGTCATCGGCGCCTACCAGCCGGCCGCCACCCTGATCCGGTGGGCCCGGCGGCTCAACTTCAACCCCTGTTTCGTCAACATCTCGTTCGTCGGCACCTCCGCGCTGGCAGAGGAACTCGGCCCGGCCGGCGAAGGCGTCTACATTACGCAAGTGGTGCCGTTTCCGGGAGATGGCAGCGTTCCGGTCGTCGCCAGCTACCGGCAAGCGCTGTTTGCGATCGCGCCCGGGAGCGGGCCCGGCTTCGTCTCCCTGGAAGGATACCTGGCCGGCCGCCTGGTCGCGGAGGGATTGCGCCGGTCGGGTCCCCAGACCACCCCCGCCGCGTTTCTCGAGACGTTGCGGCAGACGCCCACCATCGACCTCGGCGGTTTCGAACTCGGCTACGGCCCGACCGACAACCAGGGCTCCGACCGTGTCTTTCTGACTGTCATCGACCGCAACGGCGAGGTCAGGCCGGTGCTGAAGATGGCGAAGCGATGAACGACGCGCTGGAAAACCGTCCGGCCTCCGGTTCCGGCGCTGTCCCCGCTCCCGACGCGAAGGAGGTGCGGGAGCTGAAAAGACGGGTCGGCATCGGCCCGCAGATCTACCTGGGGCTGTTCGGCAGCGTGGCGCTCGTGAGTATCGCCAGTTTCGTTGCCTACTACTTCCTGGACGAGATCGTCGACTACCAGTCCCGCCTGGCCGTGCAGAGCATTCCCAATCTGAGCCGGGCAGTGGAAGTGGCCCGCCAGAGCGCCACCCTGGTGAACGGCGCCGTGCGCATGGTGTCGGCGACCTCCCTGGACGAGCACGAGGCGGTTTCCGGACAAGTACTCTGGGAGCGGGAAGAACTGCTGGGCGTCGTGGAAGAACTGAGTGCCGGCACCGCCCTCGACAGCCAGGTGCAGGCCCTGGAGTCGCGTCTGCGGAGTTTCGGGGCCCTGCTTGAAGAGGTGTACCAGTCATCCGGGCGGCGCCTGGAGATCGAGCGCTCCCTGGAGCAATTGTCCGAGGAACTCGGCGAGGTCAACCGGCGTATCGAGCGCGCCGTCGTTGCGGCCATCGACGACCAGGGATTCTTCCTGGTAGAGGGCATGCGCAACCTCGACGATGCGGCGCAACCCCTGTCGCAACGCGACTGGAGCGGCGAACTCGCCCACTACCGGGATCTGATCGAGGTGAGCCAGCAGGCCAACCTGGCCGGACTGCACATGAGCGAGACACTATTGCTCACCGACCGCGACCTGCTCGGACCCCTGGAAGAGCGTTTCCAGAGCGCCGGGTACAACCTGCGGCGGGTGGTCGGACGGCTGGAGATGCATATGCCCATCGAGGGGCTGACCCGGGACACGGTGCGCCTGGTGGAAATCGGCGAGTCGCCCCAGGGCGTCTTCGCGCTCCGCCGGGAAACCCTCGACCGGTTGCGCCAGGAGCGCGAAGCCCTGGCCGCGGGCCGCGACGCATCGGCGGAGTTGCTGAACGACATGGAACGGCTGGTCGAAGAGGTAAACGCCGACGCCGTCACCGTCAACGCCCAGTCCCAATCCGCCGCGGCCACCGGCATTCTGGTGCTGGTGTTGCTGACCATGTTGAGCGTCGCCGGCGCCGTGCTCATCGGCTGGCTGTTCGTCGGCCGCTACCTGGTGCGGCGCCTGGTCGGCCTGGCCGGCTCCATGCGCGACATGGCCGGCGGCGACCTGGAAGCCCCGGTCACCGTGTCCGGCAACGACGAGGTCACGGACATGGCGAACGCCCTGGAAGTCTTCCGGCGTTACGCCCTGGAGGTGCAGCGGCTGAACCTGGTCGAGAAGCTGGCGCAGGAACTCGACGGCAAGAACAAGGACCTGGAGCACGCCCTGGAGCGGTTGCACCGTGCCCAGGAGCAGATCGTTGCGGAAGAAAAGCTGGCGTCTCTCGGCCAGTTGGCCGCCGGGGTTGCCCACGAAATCAAGAACCCGCTGAACTTCGTCAACAACTTCACCGAAGTGTCCGTCGAACTCATCGACGAGATCGGCGAGATCCTCGAGGAATCCGGGGATCGGGACGCCGAAACGATCGAGGAGATCAACGGGATTCTCGGCGACCTCCGGGTCAACCTGGGCAAGGTCCAGGAACACAGCAGCCGCGCCGACGGCATCGTGCACAGCATGCTGGAGCACTCCCGGGCCGAGGCGGGCGACTGGCGGGAGACCGATCTGAATGCGCTGCTCAAGCAGTACCGGGACCTCGCCTATCACGCCATGCGCGCCGAGAACACGGACTTCAACCTGAAGATGCAGGAAAACCTCGACGGGAGCATCGGCATGCTCGAAGTCGTCCCCCAGGACTTGAGCCGCGCTTTCCTGAACATCCTGACGAATGCCTGCCAGGCGATCGACGAGAAGCGCCAGTCGCTCGACGGCGATTACGAACCCGAACTGGAGATCGGCAGCCGCCGCCTTGACGACGGCTGCGAGTTCTGGGTGCGGGACAACGGCCCCGGCATCCCGGAAGACCTCAAGCAACGCATGTTCGAACCCTTCGTGACGACCAAGGATACGGGCAAGGGCACCGGGCTCGGGCTGTCATTGACCGCGGACATCGTTACCCGGCACGGCGGTTCGATCGATGTCAAATCCAGGTTGGGCGAATTCGCGAAGATCTGCATACGGCTGCCGCTGAACCCGGCGGAGCTCCGGGACATCGAAACGGACGACTGACCCTGGCCTGCATATTGCGCCAAGCCGCTTGTCGAGTTGAAGAATGCCTTTTGATGTCTCTCACCTTTATTGCACTTTTCGGCTTTCTGTAGCGTTACAAACCGCGCTGGCCGCGCCCTCGCCGGGCTTTTGCCCGTATGCGCGCACATGCTCCCTACACCATGGGCGTGGCTATGCTTTAAGCTCGCGAGCACGCGCATGGAGCCCTCAGCCGGGGAGCGCGAGGGGCTTGCCTCTCGCATGTGGACCAGAAAATCCTGCGCGATCATCGCGGCCCTCGGTGCAATATGCGGGCTGGCCCTCGTCGCGCTGACCACGCCTCGCCGTATCGAGCGGTATCGCTTCCTGTGGAGTCCGATTCGGTTGTATTATTTTTGTTCTTTCGAGACCCGGATGAGAGGGACCATGAAGGGAAATCGACCGGGGATTTTCGGCCGAACGGCATCCAAGCGGCTGCTGGCGGCGGCCGTTCTGCTTGCCGCCCCCGCCGTAGCGGCGGCCGGCGTGGAGGACGAGACGCAGTTCGTCTTCAACACGTTCTCGTTCCTGATCTGGGGCGCGCTGGTGATGTGGATGTGCGCCGGCTTCACGATGCTCGAATCCGGTTCCGTGCGCACCAAGAACGCCTCGGTCATCTGCCTGAAGAACATCGGCCTGTACTCCATCGCCGGCCTGATGTATTTCTTCATCGGTTACAACCTGATGTATGTGGATGTAAGCGGCTGGATCGGCTCGTTCGACTTCTTCTACGGACCGTCCGCCGACGAAGTGGCGTTGCTGTCCGGTGACGAGGGCGCCCGGGCCGCGGTCGTGGAGAACGGCTATTCCACCATGTCGGACTGGTTCTTCCAGATGGTGTTCGTGGCGACCACCGCATCCATTATTTCCGGCACCCTGGCGGAACGGGTACGGCTCTGGTCGTTCTTCCTGTTCACGGTACTGCTCACCGGTTTCATCTACCCCCTGGTCGGCGCCTGGACCTGGGGCGGCGGCTGGCTCAGCGAGATGGGCTTCCAGGATTTTGCCGGTTCCACCATCGTTCACTCCACGGGTGGCTGGGCGGCCCTGGCCGGCGCCCTGATCGTGGGACCCAGGCTCGGCAAGTTTCGCCCCGACGGCAGCGCCAGGCCCACGGTGCCCTCCAACATTCCCATCGTGACGCTGGGCGTCTTCATCCTGTGGCTCGGCTGGTTCGGTTTCAACGGCGGCTCGCAACTTGCGCTCGGCGGAGCGGTCGACGCGGTGGCGATGAGCAACGTGCTGGTCAATACCAACCTGGCCGCGGCCGCGGGTGTCATGGCGGCCATCAGCGTCTCACGGCCAATTCTGGGCCGCGTCGACCTGCTGGCGGGCCTGAACGGCGCCATCGCCGGCCTGGTTTCGATCACGGCGGCTCCCGACATCCTGGACCATCGCTGGGCGGTCGCGATCGGCGCGGTCGGCGGGGTTCTCTGCACCGCCGGTATCCGGTTCCTCGAGGAAATAAAGGTGGACGACGTGGTCGGCGCGGTTCCGGCCCACCTGTTCGCCGGCGTCTGGGGAACCCTCGCCGTGTGCATTGCCGGCGGCGGCGACTTCCTCGTGCAACTCATCGGGGTCCTGGCGGTGGGCGCGTTCGTGTTCGGCGTCTCGCTGACAGTGTGGTTCGCGATCGAGAAGACCATCGGCGTGCGCGTATCGCGTTCGGTGGAGGAACTCGGGCAGGACTCGGCGGAACTGGGAATCGAAGCCTACCCCGAGTTCGTGCTCATGCCGGACCCGGATATCGCGGCGGAACTGCGGCAGGAAGGCTGAAATCGCGGCCATCGCCGGGAACCGCGGCGGAAGGATTCGAAGGCCGAACAGGGCGACATCACGCTGGGGAGCGGCTGAAGCCACCTCGCGTGACTTTCCCGCAGTGGCAGCGGCCGCGGCCCGCACGTCGTGACCAATGGCGGCGGGATAGCTGGAAACGGGCTCCGGAGACGACCGCTGCGGCGCCGGGTTTCAGCCGCGCCGTTCTGCCTCGACCCGGTCGACGCGCTGGAAACCCCTCGGCAGCTTGAGGCCTCGGCGGGCGCGCTCGCCCGCGTAGTGCTCCAGGTCCCTGGGCTTCAGCCTCAGGTAGCGTTGCCCGGCGTAGACCTTCAGTGCATCGCGTCGCCCGAGTACGGCGGCACCCACGAGACGGTCTTCTCCGGCCTTGAATAGGGGCGCCGGAATGTTGATGAGCTTCACGCCCTTGCCGCGCGCCAGTTCCGGCAGGTCGGCCAGGGGAAACACCAGCAGGCGTCCCTGGCTCGTCACCGCCGCGACCTGCTGGCCTTCGCCTGAGCCAAGCTGCCCCGGAGGCAGCGCCGAGCCTCCCGCGGGCACGGTCAGGCACGCCTTGCCCGCCTTGTTCTTGGTAACCATGTCGCTCAACCCGCCGACAAAGCCGTAGCCCGCGGAGGAGCCGAGCAACACCCGCGTAGCCGCGCTTCCCATGCTCGCCCCGACGAAACGCGCTCCTTCCGGCGGTTTGAGCCGTCCGGTCAGCGGTTCGCCCTGGCCGCGCGCGGAAGGCAGGCTCGCCGCCGGGATGTTGTAGGAGCGCCCGGTCGAGTCGAGGAAGACGAGCAATTCATTGGTGCGGCCGCGTACCGCGTACCCGTAGTTGTCGCCCGTCTTGTAGCTGAGTTCGGCCGGGTCGAGTTCGTGCCCCTTGGCCGCGCGTACCCAGCCCTTCTCCGACAGCACAACGGTAATGGGGTCGTTGGAAATGAGGTCTTCCTCGCTGTACGCCGCGGCCTCCTTCACGCGGGCGAGCGGCGAACGGCGGACGTCCCCATAAGTTTCCGCATCGTCGAGCAGTTCCTTCTTGATCAGCGTTTTGAGCCTCGCCGGGGACTTCAGGACTTTCTCGCACTCATCCTTCTCCGTCTCGAGCCCGTTCTTCTCGTCGACGAGTTTTACCTCCTCGAGCCGCGCCAACTGCCGAAGGCGGATGTCGAGAATGCCGCTCGCCTGAATTTCCGAGAGCGCGAAGCGCCGCATCAACTCCTCTTTTGGCTTGTCTGCCGCGCGCACGATGCGGATCACTTCGTCGAGATTGAGATAGGCGACCAGCAGGCCCTCGAGCACGTGCAGGCGCTCGTTGATCTTCTCGAGCCGGTGGCTGACGCGCCGGGTGGCCACCTGCCGCCGGTAGTCGAGCCACTCCTTCAGGATGCCGACGAGGCTCTTCACCCGCGGCTTCTGATCGAGGCCGATGATGTTCAGGTTGACCCGATAGCTGCGCTCGAGGTCGGTGGACGCGAACAGGTGGCTCATCAGGCGGTCGCAGTCGACCCGGTTCGAGCGGGGCACCAGCACCAGGCGGGTGGGGTTACGGTGATCGGACTCATCTCGAATATCCGTGAGCATCGGCAGCTTCTTCGCCTGCATCTGCTGCGCGATCTGTTCCAGCACCTTGGCCGGCGAGACCAGGTAGGGCAGCGCCGTGACGACAATAGACCCATTCTCCCGGGTATAGACGGCCCGCGCCTTGATGCTGCCCTTACCCGTGGCATAGACCTCGCGAATGTCGTCCGGTGGCGTCACGATCAGGGCATCCGAGGGAAAATCCGGCCCCTTGATGTGCGTCATGATGTCTTCGAGGGATGCGGCCGGACGGTCCAGCAGGTGGATGCAGGCGCTGACCGCCTCGTTCATGTTGTGCGGCGGAATGTCTGTCGCCATGCCCACGGCAATGCCGGTGCCGCCGTTCAGCAGCAGCATGGGCACCCGGGCCGGCAGCAGCACGGGTTCGTCGATGGAGCCGTCGAAGTTGGCGGCAAAGTCGACGGTGCCCTGCCGCGTTTCCGCCAGCAGCAGCGCTGCATATTTCGACAGGCGCGCTTCGGTGTAGCGCATGGCGGCGAATGACTTGGGGTCGTCGGGCGCGCCCCAGTTGCCCTGGCCTTCCACCAGCGGATAGCGGAACGAGAACGGCTGTGCCATGAGCACCATGGCTTCGTAACAGGCGCTGTCGCCATGGGGGTGGAACTTGCCCAGCACATCACCCACGGTGCGCGCCGACTTGGCGAACTTGGCGTTGTTGTTGAGCCCGAGTTCGCCCATGGCGTAGACGATGCGCCGCTGTACCGGCTTCAGCCCGTCCGCGATGTGCGGCAGGGCCCGGTCGTTGATCACGTACATGGAGTAATCCAGGTACGCCCGCTCCGAGTAGGTTCGAAGCGGTATGGTTTCAATATCGGTGATTTCCATTTCGCTCACCTTTCATGGAACAAATTGTGAGGCGCCGAACCGGTCGATCGCTCCGGCGCCGAGTGGGCATGCCGTGCTTGCCTTCCGGCACGCCGGGCGGACTTGCCTTTCTTATGCGATGGGCGCAAGCACGAGCCTTAAAGGTGCCGGAAGGCAAGCACGGCATGCCCACTCTAGTTCAGTTTGCCCGGCCGCATGGGCGCGGGCATGAGCTGTTGACCGGGCTGGGCGAAACACCAGCGCAAAGCGTTGTCCGGGATCAGACAAGGCTTGCCTCGTGGCCCTTGTTTTCCAGCCAGGCGCGGCGGTCCGGCGCCCGTTTCCTGGCGAGCAGCATGTCCATGGTCTCTTGTGTGTGGATAGACGAGTCGAGGGTGAGGCGGACGAGGCGGCGCGTTTCCGGATCCATTGTGGTCTCGCGCAACTGCTTGGGATTCATCTCGCCCAGGCCCTTGAACCGCTGCACGACCACGTTGCCGCGCTTCCTGTCCGCCGCGATGCGGTCGAGCACGCCTTCCTTCTCCGCTTCGTCGAGGGCGTAGAACACTTCCTTGCCGACATCGATGCGAAAGAGCGGCGGCATGGCCACGTAGACGTGGCCCTGCTCGACGAGCGGCCGGAAGTGCTTCAGGAACAGGGCGCAGAGCAGGGTGGCGATGTGGGCGCCGTCGGAATCGGCATCGGCGAGCACGCAGATCTTGTCGTAGCGCAGCTTTGACAGGTCGCCGGACCCGGGATCGACGCCCACGGCAATGGCGATGTCGTGCACTTCCTGGGATGCCAGCACCTGGCTTGCGTCGACCTCCCAGGTATTGAGAATCTTGCCGCGCAGGGGCATCACTGCCTGGAACTCCCGGTCCCGTGCCTGCTTGGCGGAACCGCCGGCGGAGTCGCCTTCCACGAGAAAGAGTTCCGCGGCCGAGGTGTCCTGGCCCGAGCAGTCGGCCAGCTTGCCGGGCAGCGCCGGCCCGGCGATCGTCTTCTTGCGCGCCACCTTCTTCGCGGCGTTCGCCCGGCGCTGCGCATTGCCGATGGCGAGTTCCGCGATGCGCTCCCCGTCCTGGGGGTTCTCGTTCAGCCACAGGCTGAAGGCGTCCTTGGCCACGCCGCCGATGAATACCGCCGAGTTCCGCGACGACAGCCGCTCCTTCGTCTGCCCCGAGAACTGCGGATCCGAAAGCTTGGCGGAGAGGACGTAGGCGCACTGGTCCCAGAGATCCTCGCCGGTGAGCTTGAGGCCGCGCGGCAACAGGTCGCGGAATTCGCAGAATTCCTTCAGCGCCTGGACGAGGCCGCTGCGCAGACCGCTGACGTGGGTACCGCCCTGGGAGGTGGGAATCAGGTTGACGTAGCTCTCCGTGACCGGGTCGCCGCCGTCGACGACCCATTTCACCGCCCAGTCCACGGCCTCCCGGTTACCGTCGGCGCTGTGGGCGAACGCCGAGGCGGGCACGGCTTCCGCGTTCTTGAGAGCCTGGTCGAGGTATCCGACCAGGCCGTCCTCGTAGACCCAGTAGTTGCTCTCGTCTTCCCGCCCCTCGATGGTCAGGCTCACCCCGAGCCCCGGCGCCAGCACCGCCTTGGCGCGCAACAGGTGCCTGAGCCGGGCGGGCGCGACGTTGGGGGAGTCGAAATAGGCGGGGTCCGGCTTGAAGTGAATGCGGGTTCCGGTATTGCGCCGTCCCACCGACCCGGTCGCTTTCAGGCGGGTGACGGGCTCGCCGGATTCGTAGCGCTGCCGGTAGATCCGGCCGCCGCGCTTCACCTCGACCTCCAGCCATTCGGACAGGGCGTTCACCACCGATACGCCGACACCGTGCAGGCCGCCCGCATAGGTGTAGTTCCTGTCGTCGAACTTGGCGCCGGCATGCAGGCGCGTGAGGATCAGTTCCACGCCGGGGATCCGGTGCTCGGGATGCTCGTCCACCGGCATGCCCCGGCCGTCGTCGATCACTTCGACGGAACCGTCCTTGAAAAGGGTGACCTCGATTTCCCGGGCGAACCCGGCCAGCGCCTCGTCGACGCTGTTGTCGACCACCTCTTGCACGAGATGATTGGGCCGGCCGATATCGGTGTACATGCCGGGCCGCCGCCGCACCGGCTCGAGCCCGGACAGAACTTGCAGTGACTCTGCAGAGTATTGAACTGCCATGGGGGAGGGAATGGCTCCTTATACCTGCGTTAACAGTCGAACGGTGCGATGCTCGAGACCGGGAAGAGGGCGGAAGGCCGACGCGAACCGGTTGCGTCCGTATGCTTCATCCGCGATCGGGGGGCCCGGTGCATCGAGACCTCTTTTTCGCGGACAAACGTTGTCGAACGAGTGAAGTCCGCGCCCGTTGGCCGCCGTCCCCTCGGGCTGGGGCATCGCCCCGTTGGTGGTTTCAGATGGATTTGCCGTCAGGGAATCTCCTTGATTCGCCGCACCTCGGTGCGAAGACTGCCGTCGTCGGACAAATGCAGCCAGCGGTATCCGGGCGCGGTGCCGTCGAGACCGAATTCGAGCGAGTGGGGCTCGAACTGAAAACAGGTCGATGGCGTACCGAGAATCGCCATGTCGCCATGGCGCCTCTCGACCGTCTGGTGGGCATGGCCGAACACTACCGATTTCACCGGCGACGCTTCTGCCAGACATTCTACCAGTTCCGGGGCGTTCCTGAGCCGGTCTTTGTCGAGCCAGGGGCAGCCCACATCGACCAGCGGGTGATGGGTGGCGACCACAAGGTAATCGTCGGCGCCGTCGATCTCGTTCTGCAAGGCGCGCCAGGCCGCCTGGCGCCAGAACGCGCCGGGGCGGTCGTCTGCATGGGTGTCCCAGGGAACGATGCGCCAGCGTCCAAGACGTACCGGCTGCATCGGCATGCCGGCATCCACCATGGGCTGGAGCAGGTCGTGGTTGCCCGGCAGGCAGAGCAGCGGGCCGGCATGAAATTCACCGAAAATTTCCAGGCAGCGCCGATAAGTCGCAACGAATGGATCGTGGGCGATATCGCCCGTTGCGAGCAGGGCCGCGGGCTGCCGTTCGCCGGTTGCGGCCGCCAGCACGGCTCTCAGGGTCTCGGTGGTGTTCACGTCCAGCAGCCGGGCCTGATCGTCTCCGAGCAGATGGAGGTCTGTGACGTGCAGTACCGAGGAGACCGGAGGCGGCGTATCCCCTGCCGCCATCAGGAAACTGCGGCGGGTTCCCGCAACGCAACGCCGTTGCGCAGGCAGAAAGACAGGAATTCACCGAGAAACCGGTTCACCTGCACTTTCTCGTCCCGCTGGCGCATGGCATCGTTGGGATAGGCGTAGACGGCCTTGAAGTGCCGCGCCCGCTGATATTCGACCACCTCCGCGCACCGGGCATCGTGGTAGAGCCGAACGGTGAATCCCGGATTCAGGCCCCAGGGCGCCTCCGGCCCCTGCCGCAGGCGGACCGTGGTGGTGTAGGGATTGCGTTCCAGCACCTTGAGGCTCACGTCGGCGCGCCGGCCGGCGATGTCGACGCTCAACGTGCTGCCAGGACGTTCACGCAACGCGGGAAACAGCCGCATGAGGCGCAAATAGTTCGCATCGCACTCCGCCATGTGCCGGGGCAAATCGATGCTGTAACGGTTGTTCGCGCGTTTCATGCAGATCTGGAACTCCATCCTGCCCCAAATATATACCGGGGTATCCTCGATATACAAAGCGTTCGTAACCCGATCGCGGCAAATTCTTCGGCTGTCCGCTGCCGGTCACCGCGGAGTCAGGGGGCAGGAGCCGACGTCGGCAAGGCGCCGCGGTTCCATTCCGCGCAGATCGAAACGGGTAAGGACATGGCAAGCGCAAGGGTCGGAAGTAGCCGTTTTTCCTCTCGAGTTTTCGCGGTGAGCCGCGTTGGCGGTACGATGCGGACTCGATGACCTCTGCAACCCCCAATGCGGGCGAGGGGACATGAAGGCGCTGAAGCTGTTCTGGTCGCGGGGCCACGAGCACAACGCCGGAGACTGGTTCTCGCCGCTGATCTGCGAGCGCCTGAGCGGGCGCCCCGTGGTCTATGCCGACCCGCGCCGCTGCGACCTGGTCGCGGCGGGCAGCCTGCTGCGCCGCCTTCGCAAGTCGCACACCCTGCATCGCCTGGGCTTGAGCCGCGCGCTGCATATCTGGGGTACGGGATCCTTGCGCCCCGAGGACCGCCTGCCCGGCTCCCATTACCTGCACGCGCTACGCGGCCGGTTGACACTGGCGCGCTGCGAATCTGCCGAGGCGCCTCCCGAAATGGGCGATCCCGGCCTGCTCGCCGATTTGCTGGTCGACGGCCCGGTTGCCAAACGCCACGACATCGGTGTGATCCCGCACCTTGCCGACCGCGATCATCCGGAGGTTTCGGCCTTCATCGCACGCACGCCCCATGCGCGCCTGCTCGATGTGACCGCTCCGGTCAGAGATCTGCTCGCCGGGATGGCGCGTTGCGAAGGCGTGCTCGCTTCGGGACTGCACGGCCTGGTATTCGCGGATGCGCTCGGCATTCCGAACCGGTGGTTCACCGCATCGGCGGCACTGCTCGGCGGCCGGCACAAGTTCGACGACTATTTCAGCGCCTTCGACATGCACGAAGACCCCGTGCGCCTGTCCGGCCTGGATACCGGGACGGTTTTCGAAGGCTATCGCCGGCCCGGCATCGAGGCGCTCAAGCAGGGTCTGATGGCGAGTTTCCCCTTTCCCTCCCCGGTTCGCTGACGCCGGCCGCCGCAGCCGCAAGCACCATCACCGGCAACCAGAAATAGCACCAGAACAGGGTGGTGCGCACCAGGATGTGATCGCCGCTGGTGGTGCTGGCCAGCAGCGCGTATGCGAGCATGACTGCCCAGTCGCGCCGATGCCCGGGCAGCGAAGCCCGTCCCGGTTCCGGGCCCCTGTGCATGGGCGCGGCAGGCGCCCCATCCCGTGTGCAATACAGGAGCCACACGATGACGGCCAGGAACACCGCGGCGCCGGCCAAGCCCTGGTGATGGAGCGCCGCCACATACAGGCTGTGAGCGCGGTCGGTAACGATGCCCGGCAGGTATTCGATCTCGAGCGGAGCGGCGATTCCACAGCCGATCAGCGGATTGCAGGAGCGGTACGCCGCCCAGGCGTGCTCCCAGATCTCCGGCCGGAACGACAGCCCCCGGTGCAGCCAGATGGCCCTCAGCGCATCGCTAGCGATCAGCGCGGCGAGACCGGCGACCCCCAGCACCACGGCTCCGGCCACCATGGCCGCTGGCCGGAACCGCACGCGCAGGAGGAACGCCGCCACCAGGATATAGGCGGCCAGCGCGGTGCGCGGACCGGCGAGCAGCGCGAAAGCGCAGGGCGCGACACAGGAGAGCAACCAGGGCACACGCAATCTGCCCCGGGCAAAACCGTTCCACACGGGAAGCGTCGCCGCCAACAGCAGAATCGAGCCGTGTACGGGATTGTCCAGGCCCAGCGCGCCGGGCAGCCGCGGCCACGATGCATCGAAACTCGACGCCCAGGCTGCGAGGGACAGCAGCGCCCCCAGGTTGGCCCCCAGCAACAGCGTCTGCTGCAGCCGTTCGAAGGTTTGCGGAGAACGCGCGGTCAATTGAGCGACGCCCAGATAGACGAGCAGGACGCAGTAGGCCGCCAACAGCAGATCCTTCGCACTCTCCTGGTCGACCGGCCCGCTCCAGAGCAACGAAAGCACGGGCATGGCGAGCAGGGCGGGAACGGCCCATCCGGCACGTCCGACAAAAGCTCCCCGCACGATCGGCTTGTCGAAAAGAGCCCCGTGTGCGGTGAGCGCCGCGAGATACAGAACCCAGTTGCGCTGGTGCTGTTCCGGAACGAAAAAAAAGCTGGCGATCAGCAGCACAAGCAGAACGGCAAAGGCGCGGGACACCGCGGTGCTCATCAGGCGGCCCCACTTACCGGCAGCCGATGGCAAAAGTGCCGCATCGCACCGGGACCGGCGAGGCGACCGCGGGCGAGACGCCCGGCCGACAAGACGCGAGGCGGAAAAATATTGAGCAAATTCGATAGAGAACCAACGCGGTCAAACGGGATGCATCGCCGGTCGCATGCGTCGGGACTCTTTCCACGGGCTGTCAGGGCATGACGCCACGGGCCGAGAATACGGTGGGGAATATTGTCCGTGCGTGCGTGTTCCTGACCGGAAGCACAGCCTGGCCTGCGTTGCAGGGAGCCTGTGCACGTGGACGGACAAAAGATCGGTGCGGGCACCGTTCCTGGCGCGATTTCCGGGTTCACCATGCGCTCACCGTAGAACAATCCCGGCGGGTCGGGCAACCGCAACGCCGCGCGCCGCAGCGGGCGATCCGCCTACAACTTTCCGACAGGCACTCTGCTAAACTCCGGCCTCCCCGCAGTCCAGGCACACGCCAAATCGCAATGGATCACTCAGTTGTCAATCGCGCGCCCGTCTTCCGGCGATCGGCGGTGGCCGCCCTGCTGTGCCTTGCCGCCGGCCCCGCAAGCGCCATCGACATCGCCGACGCCTATCGGGACGCGCTGAAGAACGACCCGGTGCTCGGCGCCGCCCAGGCGAGCTTCGAGGCGCGCAAGGAACTCATCCCCCAGGCGCGCGCAAACCTCTTGCCCAGGATGAGCATGACCGGCTCGACCGGCTGGAACGAGCGAAGCTTTCCGGTTCCGCCGCGGCTGGACTTCAACCCCGACAGCCCCACCTTCGGCACCATCGCACCGGTGGCGGACCAGAATTTCAACGAACACCAGTGGGCGGCCCGCATCGACCAGCCCGTCTTCAACCTGAGCAGTTGGCATACCTGGCGCAGCGCCAGGTCTTCGGTGGCCGGCGCCGAGGCGAATCTGGCCGAGGCCGAACAGGGCCTGATCGTGCGCGTCGTGCAGGCCTACCTGGACGTGTTGCGCGCCCAGGACCGGCTGGACGCCACCCTGGCCCAGGAAGCCGCCGTCAACCGGCAGCTCGAGCAGGTTCAGCAGCGTTTCGATGTGGGCCTGGTCGCGATCACGGATGTCCTCGAAGCCCAGGCCGGCTACGACAACGCGGTGGTCGAGCGCATCCAGGCGGACGGCGACCGGTACATCTTCTTCGAGACCCTGCAGACCCTGATCGGCGAACGCTTCGAGAGCCTCGACCGGCTCTCCGAGAACCTGCCGATCGTCAATCCCGAGCCCCGGAACGAGCAGCAGTGGGTGCAGACGGCGCTCGACACCAACCACAACATCGCCGCCGCCCGCGCCCAACTCGAAGCGGCAAACCGCACGATCGCCGCGCGCCGGGCCGGGCATCTGCCGACCCTGGAAGGTTCCGTCACGCGCAGCCACTACGTCACCGGCGGCGCCAGCTTTCTGGCCAACAAGATCGACACCACCACCTGGGCGCTGTCGATGAACCTCCCTATCTATCAGGGCGGCTTCACCAACTCGCGCACCAAGGAAGCCCGGGCCCTGGCCGAACAGGCGCGGGAAGAACTGCTCAACCAGCAGCTAACCGTGAGCCGGGATACCCGCAACCTGTTCCAGGCGGTAGCCACGGACGTGGTGCGCGTGGGCGCCCGGACGAAGGCCATTGCGTCCAGCCTGTCTGCCCTGGAAGCGACCGAGACCGGCTACGAAGTGGGTACCCGCAACATCGTTGACGTACTGCTGGCGCAGCAGCGGCTTTTTGCCTCCCAGTTCGACTACGCCGACTCGCGTTACAACTACGTGACCGACCTGATGCGGCTGAAGCAGACGGCCGGCGTGCTGGCGGAAGAAGACCTGGTGGAATTGAACCGGTTCGCGGATCCTGCCGATCCTGTTACCCGGGAGGCTTCGCTACGCAATCGCAGCGGAAAATCGGGCCCGCAATAGGGCGACCGATCTCAACCTCACCGCCGGGAACCTCGCTTGCTCAACTGCCGTGGCAATGCGGGCGGGCTAAAGGGCGATTGATCTCAGGTTCGCCAGCGGCAACTTCGGTTAGGTGACCGCCGCTGCGATTCGAGAGCGCAATAGCGCCAGCAGGCGCCCCGTCGCGCCGCGGTTCTGCTCGACAACCTGAAGTGCCTGCGCTCCGGCCGCGGCGCGCACCCTGTCATCCTCGAAGGCGGCGACGACGGCGCTGGCAAGTTGGGTCGCCGATTCGACCCGTGTGAGGCAATCGGCGTCGGCGAATGCCGCGACAACTTCATCGAAGTTCCATGTGTGCGGCCCCATCACCAGGGGCTGGCCGCACAGAGCGGCCTCGATCGGGTTGTGGCCGCCGACCGGAACCAGGCTGCCGCCGATGAACGCAACATCCGACAGGCCGTACAGGGTTTGGAGTTGGCCCATGGTGTCGCAGACGATAACGTCCGCCGGTTCCCGGGAATCCGCCGGCAGATCGAAAAACGACTGTTCGGCGGCATCTGCCAACCGTTGCGACGACCGGGCATCCCGGGCGGAAAGACCGCTACCCGAACGGGAAACCTGACCGGGTGCTTCTGAACCCAGTCGGCGCACCGCGAAGCCCCGGCGCCGTGCCAGGCCGCTGATTTGCTCCCCGCGCACCGGATGCCGCGGGACCAGGAGCAGGCAGCTTTCGGGATAGCGGCCGCGGACGCGGGCATGAGCGTCGAGCACAAGTTCATCCTCCCCGGGATGCGTGCTCGCCGCCACCCATACCGGGCGCTGCCGCAACCCCAGCTCCTGCCTCAACACCGCCACCCGGGCGGCATGATCCGCCGGCAGCGTGGCATCGAATTTGATGCTGCCGAAGGCGGCCCCCTGCCCGTTGCGCAACCCGAGCGCCTGGAATCGTTCGAGGTGGTTGCCGTACTGGCAGGCGACGAAATCGACTTGCCGCAGCATCCTCCGCGTCAGGCCCCGAACGAACCCGTAGCCTCGTGCGGATCGTTCGGACAGGCGCGCGTTGACGAGCAACACGGGAACACCCCGGCGCTGCGCCTCATCGATCAGGTTCGGCCAGAGCTCGGTTTCCACCAGCACCAGCAGGCGTGGCCGTACCTTGTCGAAGAACGACCGCACCGCGAACGGGAAATCGTACGGTGCATAGCAATGGTGGACCGTGTCGCCGAGGCGGCTGGTGACCTGTTCGGAACCTGTCGGCGTCATGGTGGTGACCAGGAATGGTATGCCGCCATCTTGTGTGGACTTTCCGTCTTCCCCGGGCGTCGCCGCTTCGGTAGCCGTGGTGGAAACATCAGAAAACTCGGACACCGACTCTGCTATGAGCGGCGCCACAGCGATGGTTTCGCCAGCAGAGACCGCGTGAAACCAGATGCATCCGGATGGAATCCGCGCCGGCAGCCGGCCCATCCGTTCACCGATCCGCTTTCCGTATTCCGGTTCGCGGCGCGCACGCAACTCAAGACGTATCAGCACGGCGGGCAGACTCAGCCAGAGCAGGACCTGGTAAACCAGCCAGAGCAACACGTCGCAGAGAAGCCTGATCATGGGCGGCAAGCGCAAGTGCGGACGCAGCAGGTCTCCTTCATTCGGCGAAATACCTTAACGCTCTACGGCAATCGAGTTACACCAACTCGCGCCGAAAAGCCCTGATCGAACGATATTACCCGTCTAACCCGATGCGTGCGCATCACGGAGAGATGCAGGCTGTCGCGTGCCGAGAGATCCGGAAAGACTTCAGCGATTTCCCGGGCGATTTCTACATCGGTTCGAGAAACCGGGAACACGGCAATGACCAGGTCGTCGAGAAGTTGGAAGGCGTCCTTGATTGCGTTTCGGCGATTAATTGCTGCGTACCGATGCAGGATCTCCTGGTAGACCTCCGCGCTCGTAACGTAGTCTTCGTCGGGCCAGCGGCGCAGGAAATCCGCAACCAATTCCCGGTTGGGATGTGGCGCGCCAACCAGATACATTGGGACGTTTGAGTCAACGAAGATCACGGCCGCGCTCTATGTCGGCCAACATCCGCTCGATATCCGCGGTTGGGTGGTTGCAGCCAAGTGCCCGGTCAAGGGCGCGAAGCTTCCGCTCGACGGCCGCGGACCGCTCCCCCGACTGTCCCGCCTGTCTACCCCAGGCGGTCAGGTTCAAACCTGCCTCGTCTTCCAGTTCATGAGTGCGGTATTCCACCAGCTTCTGGACCTCCTCCAGCATTTTCCGGTTCGTGGCGACACAGGCGGTTTTGAAGCGCTTATGCAAGCTTTCCGGAAGCTTCAGGCTCAGCCGCTTGATCGGTTCCGGGTCTGGACGGTCGTCGTCCGGTAATTGGCTTGAAATGGGCATGTGTCTCCCCGTCGGCCAGGCCCTGATTCAATATCGCGAAAACCCGGAGTCCGCACGTCGGACCCCGAAAGCAGCCGCGGTCCGCCGAGCGTACCCGGACGTTGACCCAGTGTACCAACGGAATTCGCGAACGACCGAACTGGTAGTTTTACTCCGGCTGATCAGCCTGGACCTCTTATTCGCGGATAAGGTTGTCAAATGAGTCAAGTTCGCACCCGGTCACCGCTGTCTCGTCGGGCTGGGGCGTCGCCCCACTAGAATCTAAGTTTATATAAATCACGATTCATATACGACCCTTCCGGGGATCTGATTTGAATCTCATCGTCAAGCCGGCCGGACACATTCACAACCGCGAGTCGGCCTGGTTTTCGAACGCGCCGCCCCCGCAATCGATGCCTCCAATATCCGGTTGTTACAATGGAAAGTGCAGATACCAGCACGCTCTTACCCTCGGGTACATCAAACCGATGCCAAGCACCACGATACAGATCGACACCTTCATCGCCGGCGGCGGCATTGCCGGCCTCTGGCTGCTGAACGTGCTGCTTTCGCGCGGTTACAGCGCAGTCCTGTTCGAAGCTGAAAGCCTCGGCGGCGCACAGACCCTGGCCTCCCAGGGCATCATTCACGGCGGCCTCAAATACGCACTTGGGGGCGCCCTGACCCCGGCCAGCGAAGCCATGAGCCGCGCGCCCGCCCGCTGGCGTGCCTGCCTCGAAGGCAAAGGAGAAGTCGACCTTCAGGGGCTCATGCCCCTGTTCGATCATTGCTGTCTGTTTACGGGCGGCGGCGCCCGCGGCAGGCTGACGGCGTTCCTGGCCAGCAAAGCGCTGCGCGGCCGCATCGAGCGGCTCGACGCGCCCGAGTTCCCCACCGCGCTTCAGAATGCCGCCTTTCGAGGGTCCGTGTACCGGCTGGAGGATTTCGTGCTCGACACGTGGGCGCTGATCGGGCGCCTGAGTTCGCTGGCATCGGGCAGCATCTACCGGCATACGCTGGTCGCGGATGCCTGTACGCTGAACCGGGCCGTGCGCATTCGTTGCGCAGACAAATCGCTGTTGGCGAAACGGTTGATCCTTGCGGCCGGAGCCGGCAACGAGGCGTTGCTCGAAGGGCTGGGCCTCGCCGGGATTCCCATGCAGCGCCGCCCGCTGCACCAGGTGACCGTCAGGCATCCAGACCTGCCCCCTATGTTCGGCCACTGGCTAGGCGGTACCAAGCGCGCCGAACCCCGATTGACGATCACCAGTCATCGCTACGGCACGGGATCGGGCCGTGGCGGAACGCTTTGGTACCTCGGGGGCCAGCTTGCAACGAGCGGCGTCGAGCGGAATGCCGAGGCCCAGCGCCGGCACGCGAAACGGGAACTTGAGGCCTGCTTTCCCTGGACGGACTGGAGCCGCGCCGCTTTTGAGACCTTAAGAATCGACCGGGCCGAGCCCCGGCAGAAGGCGGGCCTGCGGCCCGACCATGCATTCGCCGCGGCATCGGGCCCCTGCATAGTCTGCTGGCCCAGCAAGCTTACCCTTGTGCCCGACCTGGCGGACCGGGTGTTGCGCCTGCTGCCCCCGCCGGAATATCCGTTTGCCGGCCCGCTCGATCTGCCGGCCGCCGGCCTGGGGCAACCGCCCTGGGAGACATGATGGAACACCGGCAACTCGGCTCCACGGGGATAGAGGTTTCGGTGCTGGGCCTCGGCACCGTCAAGCTGGGCCGCAATACCGGGGTCGACCATGCCCGTCCGTTCCGTGTGCCGACGATCGGCGAAGCCAGGCGGCTGATCGA
This sequence comes from Candidatus Azophilus sp., assembly GCA_965220425.1. Lineage (GTDB taxonomy): Bacteria > Pseudomonadota > Gammaproteobacteria > Pseudomonadales > Azotimanducaceae > Azophilus. The sequence continues at coordinate 5,302,375 of OZ244830.1, forward strand.
CAGGGCGCGATCGCTCGGCATCAATCTCATCGACACCGCTCCCGCTTACGGCAAGAGCGAAGAGCGCCTCGGTGTTTTGCTCGCCGGACAACGGCAGCGCTGGGTGATCGTCACCAAGGTGGGCGAAGAATTCGATGGCGCTCGTTCCACGCACGATTTCAGCCCGGAGCACACCGCCATGAGTGTGCGCCGGTCGCTTGAGCGCCTGGACACCGACTATCTCGACGTGGTGTTGATCCACTCGGACGGCGACGATGAACATATCCTCAACGACCTCGGCACGCTCGACTGCCTGAAACAGCTCAAGGAAAAGGGCGTCGTCCGCGCCGTCGGCATCTCGCACAAGTCACCCAATGGCGCCCGGGCGGCGTTGGACAAGGGGGCGGATGTCATCATGGCGACGCTCAATCCGGCCGACTTGTCGGAAGCCGAAGTCATCGAGAAAGCCGGAAAGCAACGCTGCGGCGTACTGGTCAAGAAAGCACTCGCGGGCGGACGCGAGGCGCCGGAAACGCTACGCTTTGCGGCTCGGCATCCCGGCGTCAGCAGCGTTGTCGTCGGCACCCTGGACCCGGAGCATCTCGCGGAGAACGCGGCGACCCTGTTCGCCTCCGATTGATCTACGAGTATTCGCCCCGGCGACCGGCGCTGACGCGCAGGGAACAGCATTGATTCCACCCAGGAGAGCGGGCGTGGGGTGTGGTTCTCCGGCACCTTTAAAGCATTCCAACGCGCCCGGAATCCGCCGAAAGCATGGCCGCTTGGCGTGCCGGAGGACCGCACCGCATGCCCGCTCGGCGTCCGGGGAGCCTGTATCGGCAACAAGTGTTCCATGCAAGTTCCCACTCCGGGCGCGACCGGAGCGCGGACACGCAAGGAACAAACGAGTCTTTTCCACCTCGTAGCATGTCGTATACGATGGCCGTCTCGGGCAATGAGGTCGTTTAGGCAGTGGTGCGTATAGCCCGCATGCAAGTTGGCCCGGACCGTAATCGGCGTATTGACACTGGTGGCGCGGAGCAATCCCCGACCCCGCATGGGAGACTGAAACTCTTGCCGCGGTCCTGCCCGAGAAAGCCCGCCCGGAGGTGTCGGGGGTGGATGTTGTTCCATGGGAGT